>OY970060.1:0-4835000 GCA_963705225.1 uncultured Acidobacteriota bacterium | reverse complement strand
TGCTGCAGGCGAAGCTGATCGCGTCTGATGCGATCCCAGTAAGACTGCTGGTAACGCAGGTAAGCATACCGGCGCTGCTGTTCTAACTGGCGTTTGCGATAGTCCCGCTGTCTATCCCAGTTCTGCCACTGGCTGTTGTACTGGTTATACCGCTGCCGTTGAAGCTGCTGCTGCTGGTTGCGGTCATATTGCTGGTGGCGCTGTTCGCGGCCCCCGTTATTATTGTTGCTGCCGTTATTCTGCCAGCCGCGTTGATCCTGCCCCTGCTGGTTTTGGGTCCGGCGCTGGTTTTGCTGATTTTGCCAGCCACGCTGATCCTGCCCCTGCGGGGTCTGGATCTGGCGCTGATTCTGTTGTTGTTTCCGCTGCTGCTCTTCCAGCTGACGTCTCTGCGAATCACGCTGCTGTTGTTGCTGCTGATCCTGAATTCGTCTTTGCTGCTGCTGACGAATTTGATTCTGCTGCTCTTGCTGCTGCTGCTGTTGATCCTGAACTCGTCTTTGATGTTGCTGACGGATTTGATTCTGCTGGTCTTGCTGCTGCTGATCCTGGATTCGCCTTTGCTGTTGCTGGCGGACCTGATTCTGCTGTTGTTGCTGCTGTTGATCCTGGACTCGTCTCTGCTGTTGCTGACGGATCTGGTTCTGCTGTTCCTGTTGTTGTTGTTTTTGCTGCTGCTCTTGCTGTTGACGCGCCTGATTCTGACGCTGCTCGTTTTGAGCCTGCTGCGCCTGACGCTGCTGTTGAGCTTCGGCTTTGCGCTGTTCACGCTGCTGTTGATTTTGCTGCTGCGGCTGTTGCTGGGGTTGGGCGTTATCCTGGCCGCGACGGTTGTCGTCCCGACGCCGTTGAGCCTCCGATACTCCGCTCATTCCCAGCAATAAAGCCCCGCCCATCAAAAGCGTTAAAGCCACTTGCCTGAAATATTTTAATCTCATTTTTATACCCCTTTATTCCTTTGACCAAACACAAGTTGGTTCTATGCTTCTTAATAGCAATTGGCATTCCGCAAAATTAAAAGACTGGATATAAAGGAGTTAGCTACATATCAGGAAGCGGGAGTAAACTATTTCCGTCACCGGTGTAACGTTTTAGGATAGTGAATAGCAGGGATTCAGTGCTATTAACTCTTAATTATCAACTTTTAACTGCTATTAGGTGAATAGGTGAGAGTTTAATCGTCCGGTGGCTTCTAAACCGAATATGGAAAGGTCAGATTTGACGGGCTATTAATATCAGATCGGCGATTTCGCGGATGGCTCCTTCGCCGCCGTTTCTGTCGGTGACATAATGAACATCATCCAGCACGTCTGGTACCGCGTCGGCTACGGCAATGGCAAAACCAGCCTTTTTCAATAAACCTAGATCGGGAAGGTCGTCGCCGACATAGGCGGTTTCTTCGGAAGTGACGCCGGCGTCCGCCAGCAGATTTTCGAACTCGATCACTTTGTCATCGCACCCCTGCCTGAGAAATCGTATTCCCAGTTCTTCCGCGCGAACTTCCAGCGCTTTAAAAACTCTTCCGGTGATAATGCCGGTCATTATTCCCGCGCGGTGCAGCGAAACGATCCCCTGGCCGTCTTTAACATTAAAAGCTTTGGTTTCCTCGCCGCGCTCGTTGAAGTAAATTTTTCCGTCGGTCAAAACGCCGTCGCAATCCATCAACAGGAGTTTTACTTTTGCCGCCCGGGCCAAAATATCTGCGCTCAGATTTTTCATTCGGTAATATTAAAAATGTCGTTAAATCTCCGCAGCCCTTTGCGGCAACTTTGCGAATCTTTGCGGTAAAAATCTTAACCGCAAAGAAGCGGAAGACATTACCTGACTTCGAAGACTTCTACCCCGGCAAGCTTCCAGACGTTTCCCACCTTTGCCAGGACAAAGATCGCTTCCCCGTTTTCGGTTATTTCCGAACCTATTCTTTTAACGGTTACTTCCGCCTCGACGGTGGTGCGATAGGCGTCGATCTTATCGATCCGTAAAATTTTTGTCTGCCATTGCGAAGGCTGGCCGGCAACCGCGCCGGCGGCAAATTTCGCTACTTCGCCCGGCACGATCAGAGCATCCACCTCGGCTTTGCGCCCGGAAAGTATCGCCTTGTCGAATTGGTTAAAGAACGCTTTCAGCCCGTCGTCGGTTCCGCCGGCGATCGATTCGGTTTTGGCTCTTGCCCGCCGCGCGAACAGGTTGGAGCCGTATTCCGCGTCGGCCCTGAGCGCCTGGTTGAAATAACCTGCCGCCTGGGAGTTTTGCCCGGCGCGCGCGCTGATCTCGCCCAATCCGATATTCGCCCAGGCCTGGGTAAAAGCAGCCGGTAATTTTTCTTCGAGTGCCGTTTTGAATTCCTTGTCCGCCTCGGCGGTTTTATTCTGCGCCAGCAATGAGCGTCCCAGCCAGGTGCGCGCTTCGTCAAAACGCGGCGTATTTTGTAAAGCCAGGCGGGCGCTTTTTTCCGCCGCGGCAAATTCCTGCTTATCGAAAGCGCGTTTGATGACCAGCAGCGGGTCGCTGTCGTCAAATTCGCGCGGCGCGACGTCATCCGAATAATCCAGCTGCGGGTAGAGCTTTTCACTATCCACTTCGGCACGGACGACTTTTGCCGTCGTCTTAAAGACCGCTTCGGCAAAACCTGTTTCCGGAATCGAAACCTTGGTGGATAATTTTTCGCCCTTGTCGGTGGTGACGGTCACGCTGACGTGCGCGGCAAATCCGCCCGTGTTGCGCAGCGCGACTTTCGTTTCACCGCCGGCCGATTGCGGCAGCCCGACCATCAAATTCGTATCCGTCGGATTCTGCTGCCAGTAGTCGATCACCGGGTAGATACCGGAAAACGTCGTCCGTAAATTAAGGACGGTCACCGGGTCCTGCGTTTTGACGTAACTAAAAAATTGGGCCGCGCTCATTTGGCTGGCGATCACCCGCCAGACCATTGCGCCTTTATTCGCCACCGAAGAAAAATACGAGCCGTCGAGCGGCGACATCAAAAACAGCGGCGCGTCACGCCGCGCGCCCGCCGCAAAAGCCGTGCGCTGGCGCAGCCGTTCGATATCGGCGATCTCCCTGCCGTATTGTTTTTCCAGAAATTGTGTCGCGATAAAAAGGGACAGGCCTTCACGGATCGCTCCGTATCCTTCGCCTTTGACCTGGCGGGCATTGCCGAGCCATATTTTGGCGACCGATTCGGCGATCGTCATCGCGGTAGCGGGATCGGTCTTCGAACGTCTGAAAGCGCCATAGTCCAGCAGGATCGTTCCCCCGTCGGAAAAACCCGCGCCCTGCCGCACGGCGACGATTCGCAGCGGCACTTCCGTGATGCTTCCCAAAAGCGAGGCGGTGAAGGTCTTTGTTTCGACTGCGAGATCCGCTAATTCCGCGGCGCGCTGCTTTTCCGCGTCCCCCGCGCCTTTCGGAAGAAAAACCGTGACGCCTTTCGCTTCCACCGTCTCCCAGTTTCCCGTGATAAAAAACGGCTGCCCGTTCAACTTTTGATCGAACGAATTACCGGCCTGCGTGCCGGAGGAAATGATCACGTCTCCGCTTGCCGCGTTTACCACCAAATGAAAGGGAGCAAAATCGGCTCCTCTGGGAGCGAAATGGCTGTTCGGGGTCGGATACCAAAAAGAGAGCGGCAGAAATTGCGATCCGAGCGGAGACAGCGCATTCAAGCCGGAATTTTCTTCGACCTTTAAAGCGTAATCGACCGTGATCGCGACCGTCCCGTTCGGCTGCACGTTCGGCATGGTGACAATGATCCGCTGGAGGGTTTTCTGCGACGTGCCGAGGCGCTCTTCACCCTTGGTAAAGGTCGCCGCGCTTCCATTTACCGTGACCGCCGAAACCTGCGCGGTGCTGGCGATCCTCAGGGTCAGGCGGGAACCGGCGGCGTTTCCGACGTTTTGCAGATTCAGGACGGCCTTTGCGCCGAGATTTCTATCGGCCGGGCCCGGCGGAATACTAGCGGTCACGTCGTAGCTTTTCACCTGCCAGGCGGCGGCGGCGCGGGTAGTATCGTCCTGGGCAAAAACAGAAAAAACGGTCAGTAAACAAATGACGAATATAATAGCCGGTTTTACACAATTCATTCTTTTATGAAATTCTCTCTTACTTGCTCGAATACAAAATAAAGACAGTTGAGTTCACCCGCTTCGCGCCGATTTACTCAACTGTCTTTATAACAATATTTCTCTGCAAAACCAAACTAATTACAATCCGATAGCCTCCAGGATATGGTTGTCTCGGCGTCCGCCTGCGGGCATTGCACCTGATTACCGCGCGTAACGCCGATCATTTCCACGCTCGAATCGGACAATATTGCGAGGGGGCGTATGAGGTTGGAATAACCGAAGTAGGAATCTTCGATCCGCACCCTCGTGACATTACTCGCCCTAAGCCCGGTGCCCGCGTCCGAACCGTTTATATTGAACCGGGTTCCGCGTACGCTGATCGATCCGATGTTTTCCGCGCTTATCGCCACGGCGGCGCCTTCGTCAAAAAAGCTGTCTTCGATCGAAAGCCGCTGGTTCTCCGTGCCGCCGGACCAGTGAACCTGTTTCACTCTCACCCAGTTTCCGGTGAAGGCAAAAGTTTTCGAATACCACTGGCCGTTGAAATGCGTATAGTCGTTAAAGGTCGTGTTGCGGATATTGGCGTTTAGGCCTACCAGCGCGCAGCAGTCGAAATTTATCACCGCGCCGTTTGGATAACCCGCGTTGTTCCCGTCGAACTGGCAGTTTTCGATCGTCAGATTCGAAGCGACGTTGACGATCGCTCCATCGTTCGGCACGGCGATGCCGAAAAAAGACGAGTTCGTGATTTTTACCAGGCTGACCCAGCCGGCAAATATCACATACTGGGCATCGATAAAAGCCGGGTCGTCAACCGGCACATTTTTTCCGGTGAAGATCATGTTATCGATCTGAAGCTGATTATTATTGCCGAAGTAAAAGGCCGTCGTTCCCTGTCCCACGGAGACACGCACCACTGAACCGCCGTCGCCCTTTAAAATGATATTTACCGGTTGTATTCGTCGGGCACGATCCTGATGGCTTTCCGGATATCGACCACTCCGGCGGGAAATTCGATGGTTCCGCCGCCCGATGTCAGCAGGTCATTAAACGCTTTTTGAACCGCGATCGAGTCGTCTTTATCGTCGTTTGTATAGACCTTTCGCTCCGAGAGTTTAATCGTGATCGCAAAGGCCGCCTGGGCCGCAAATAAAATTACCAGGGTTACACCCAAATTAAGCAAAGTCAGTTTTTTCATTGTTATTTTCCTTATGATTGGTAGGAGATCGGCAGGGGATGCCGTCTTACAGGCTTAATTGCAAGATACGTGCCAACGATGATTAAACTTATTAATTTACCGGCTATATGCCTGTAGATGCTTGGGTTAAGATGTTATTGAATTGAAAGGATGCGGTGAAAACATTGCCCTGAATTATTAATATGGGGCATTATTCCCCACCTGAGGATGTAGCGCAGCCGTCCCGGCAGCTGTCTCGTGGGGCGTCCCGCCCACGATCTTAATTCTTATCTGGGCGAGAAACCTGGCGCTACGGATCAAACTATTTCGTGGATCTTTTTCAGGACATTTATAAGCGCTTCGAATCTTTCCAGCGGCAGCTGATTAGGGCCGTCGCTGGGGGCATTTTTCGGATCGTTATGGACTTCCATAAAAACCGCGTCGATCCCGCAGGCCACTCCGGCGCGCGCCATGTCTTCGATGTATTGAGACTGCCCGCCGGTCGCTTTGCCAAGCCCGCCGGGGAGCTGCAGCGAATGCGTAACGTCGAAAACCACCGGAACGCCGAAACTTCGCATTATCGGAAAGGAACGAAAATCGACCACCAGGTTGTTGTAGCCAAAGCTCGCGCCGCGTTCCGTGAGGAGAATTTTTTCACCGCCGGCGGCCTGTAATTTATCAACGATATTTTTGGTGTCGTGCGGGGAGAGAAATTGTCCCTTTTTTACATTCACCGCGCGACCCGATTTGGCGCATTCGATCAGCAGATCGGTCTGGCGGCAGAGGAACGCGGGAATTTGCAGAATGTCGGCGACCTCGGCAACCTTTTCCACCTGCCATGTTTCGTGAACGTCCGTTATCACCGGCAAACCGGTTTCCTCTTTTATTTGCGCGAGAATTTCCAACCCGCCTTCCATCCCGTGGCCGCGAAAACTGTCGATCGAGGAACGGTTGGCTTTGTCGAAGGAAGATTTATAGACCAGGTCGAGCCCGGCCTTTTTTGTGATCGCGGAAATTTCCCGCGCCATCATCGAAGCATGCTCGTACGATTCGATTACGCACGGCCCGGCGATGATCGTCAGACGGCCGTCGCCAAAGGTGGCATTTCCAACTTCAAAATGTTTCATATATCAGCTTCGGTCATAGATTCAACACGCTCTTTGACTTCGATCTGCCGGTCGCTGGTCACGTCTTCCTTCAGATTTTCACTCGTCAGGCGGTTTTGCCAGGCGGCTTTGACAAAGGAAGTAAACAGCGGGTGCGCATCCGTTGGTTTCGATTTGTATTCGGGGTGGAATTGGCAGCCGATGAACCAGGGGTGGATGTCGCGCGGCAGTTCGACCATCTCGACAAATTTTCCGTCCGGTGAAACGCCGCTGAATGCCAGGCCTTTTTCCGTTAGCTTGTTACGAAAAGCCGGATTGAATTCATAACGGTGGCGGTGTCTTTCGCTGATCTCTTCCGCGCCGAGATACACCTCTCTGACCAGCGAGCCCTCGGCGAGTTTGCAAGGCCACGCGCCAAGCCGCATCGTTCCGCCCAGCTCCTCGACATCGACCAGATCGCGTAATTTGAAGATCACCGGGTGCGGGGTTTCGGCATTGAATTCAGTCGAATCGGCTTCGGCGTCGCCGCAGACGTTGCGCGCAAATTCGATGCAGGCCGTCTGCATCCCGAGACAAATACCCAAATAGGGAGTACCCGACTTTCTGGCGTACGTGATCGCGCGAATCATTCCCGCCACGCCGCGTTTGCCGAAACCGCCCGGAACCAGCACCGCGTCAAAATCATTGAAGCGCCTTTCATAGTCGTCGGTCATCAAGCTTTCGGACTCTATCCAGGTCACGTTCACTTTCAAACTGTTTGCGATCCCGGCGTGCGTCAATGCTTCGCGCAGAGATTTGTACGAATCTTCCAGCTCGACATATTTACCCACGATCGCGATGCTGACCACGCCGTTCGAAGGCTCTTTGATAATGGAGACGATCTCGCGCCAGTGAGCGATGTCGGCTTCTTTCGAGCGATCTTCGAGGCGCAATAAATTGACGATCAACTCATCGAGATTCTGTTCGTGCAGGCTCAGCGGCGCTTCGTAGATCGTCGGAACGTCGAGGGCTGAGATGACCGCATTTTCTTTTACATTACAAAACAGCGCGATCTTTCCGCGCAGGTCACGCGGCAGCGGACGTTCCGACCGGCATAATAAAATGTCCGGTTGAATGCCGATCTCGCGTAGTTCGCGAACGGAATGCTGCGTCGGCTTGGTTTTCAGCTCACCGGCGGCGGCAATGTACGGAACCAGCGTGACGTGAATATACAGCGCATTCTCTTTGCCGACGTCATTGCCCATTTGGCGGATCGCTTCCAGAAAAGGCAGTGATTCGATATCGCCGACCGTGCCGCCGATCTCGACGATCACCACGTCGGTCGGGTCTTTTTCAACCACCACGTTCATCGCCGCCTTTATCTCGTCGGTAATGTGCGGGATGACCTGGATCGTCTTGCCGAGATAATCGCCGCGCCGTTCCTTCTCGATGACCGAAAGATAAATTCTGCCACTCGTCCAGTTATTGGCTTTGGTCAGTTTGGCGTGCGTGAATCTTTCATAATGCCCGAGGTCGAGATCGGTTTCCGCGCCGTCGTCGGTGACAAAAACCTCGCCGTGCTGGAAAGGCGACATCGTGCCCGGATCGACGTTTATATAAGGGTCGAGTTTGATGAACGTGACGGTCAAACCGCGGGATTCGAGCAGGCATCCCAGCGAGCTCGCCGCTAATCCTTTACCCAGGCTGGAAACCACGCCGCCGGTGACAAAAATGAATTTGGTTTGTTTTTCAGTCATTATTTTCCTCGTCTGCTTCAGCCGGGGCTCCGTCCCCTTCGTCTTTCTTTTTGTTATACCTGCCCTGTTTTAATTCCTGCGTCGCGACGATCGCGTTTTCCGTGGACGGGTCAAGAAATTTTTGCAGTTCCATAAAACCCGCCCCCACCAGGCTCTGGCCCTCACTGGCTCTTTTTTCAAATTCTTCCGAACTGATCGGGCGCGGCTTTCCCAGCGCGCGCAATCCGAAAAAAGCTCCCAGCGCGATGACTACGAAAATTCCCAGTCCGATCCAATCACTCATAGTTTTGGTACCGCCACCGGCCCGGTGGCCGTCTCGGAAGCGTCCCGCGTCCGTATTTCAATTTATCTGAAGGCGAGACGCCTTCAGGACAGCCGGCAAGATGCCGGCGCTACAATTTTTCCAATATCTTTCTCACCCGCTCAAAGTCTTCTTCGTTATCGACGCCGATCGAAGGCTCATCGGCTTCGATCACCATGATCCGCGCGCCGTTTTCCAAAGCCCTCAATTGCTCCAGCATTTCCAGCTTTTCGCCGGGTGTTTGTGCCATTTTTGTGTATTTTAGCAGATACTCCCGGCGATAGACGTAGAGCCCGGTATGTTTCCGGAAAAAGGAAAGCGCCTGCGGTTCTTTCAGCAAAGCATTTTCCAGCGAACCGTGACTTTTGGCCGCTTCGCGCGGGAACGGTATCGGCGCGCGGGAAAAATAAAGCGCAAAGCCTCTAATATCGAGCGCCACTTTTACCACGTCGGGGCTCAGCGCGTCTGCGGCGTTCGTTATCGGCTCGCACGAAGTGACAATATCCGCTTCCGGCGTTGCCAGCATCGCCGCGACTGCCGTCTCGATCGTGCCGGGCGAGATCAGCGGTTCGTCGCCCTGCACATTTACCACGATCGTTTCCGGCGCAAAACTCTCCGCGACCTCCGCGATCCGATCCGACCCGCTCTGATGATGGCCGGCGGTCATGATCGCCTCATGCCCGACGCTTTCGACCGCCTGCCTGATTCGCTCGTCATCCGTCGCAACTATTACCCGGCCGACGTTGCGCGCCGCCATGACGCGTTCAACCGTATGTAAAATAAGAGGTTTTCCCGCCAGCGGACGCAACAATTTCCCCTTTAGGCGCGTAGAATGATAGCGTGCCGGTATTACTGCGATGACTTGTATGTTGGATTTTTGTCCCGTTTGACCCACGGGATTACAGGTTATCCTGCTTTTTGTCCCGCGTCAAACGCGCGCCTTTGAAGTTTCAAATTTAATGTGTATTCTTTGATTTACATTTATGCAGGAAGAACAAATATCCCCGGGCCTTTCGGACGGCCAAACAATTTTCGCTCCCGCCCCGGAAAGTCCGCTGCCTTATCAACCGACCCCGAACGATCCGCCCTGGAATTCTTTTCTCGCATTTCTGACCTGGGCGTTGAGCGTGATCTTTTTGGTCTTATTCGGCTCGGTCCCGGTTTTAATGTACGCTTTCAGCCAGGGTATCGGGCGCGAAGAACTTGCCGGGTTCCTGGAAAGCCCCACTGCGATCCTGCTTGGAATAAGCGGAACGATCCCCGCTCATCTGTTAACTCTCGCCTTTTGCTGGCTCGTCGTGACCCGGAAAGGCGAATTTTCTCTCAGTAAAACTCTCGGTTTTAAATGGGGAGGGTTTCATTTCGGGTATTGCCTGCTTTCGGTGATCTTTTTTTATGCGGTGTTCGGGACGCTGCTTTATTATTTCGGTAATGAAGACACAGAGCTCACCAGGATCCTGAATAGTTCGCGGGCGGTCGCCTTTGTCGTCGCGTTTCTCGCCGTCGTTACCGCCCCGATCGTGGAGGAAGTGGTTCATCGCGGGATATTATATTCGGCATTGCAGAGATCGATCGGCGTGCCGTTAGCCATTTTTATTACCAGCTTTATTTTCGCGGGGATACATTTTCCCCAGTATTACAAGAGCGTCGTGGCGCTTTTGATGATCTGTATGCTCAGCCTCGGCCTGACCCTGATCCGTTGGAAGAGCAGGAATCTGCTTCCCTGTATCGTCACTCACCTGATCTTTAACGGCATTCAGGCCATCCTGCTGCTGGTGGAGCCTTATCTGCCGAAGGAACCGCCGCCGACCGTTTCCGCCTTCTTTCAACTGATAATGTAAATTTCGCAAGTTTGGGAACTTTTACCCTTCAAAAGCGTGTTTACTCCCGCGGTGCGTTCTTTTCCGCTTTTTTCTATTGCAATTTTTAATAGAAAAAGTGTCTAGTAAAAGAAGGCGAACAACTTCAAAGGTGTTTGCCGACATCTTAAGAGACGAACGGCCGCACGTAGTCGGAGCAAGCGGCTGACACGAAACGGAATAATATATATGGCTACCTTTAAAGACCCGGTAAGATGTTTCGCTCCACTCGAAGTAGTCGAGAGACTCTTGGAGATACGAGATGAAATGGGCTACCGGCAGGCAATTTACCTGCACAGTTCAATGGGTTTAGCAGATTTTCTGGACGCTCACGGCTTCGATGTTTATGCTTTTAACGGGCGTGATCAGGATATTAATTATGGCGATTATCGCGCCCCGATGGTTCCCGGCGGCGACCGGGTTCATAATTCGGTAAAAGTTCACTAATTTCAAACTAAGGAACGCTGGATAAGCAGGGCTGAAAAGTCCTGCTTTTTTTATTTTAAATCGATTTTACGAGAAATAACGTCCAGTCGTCGTCCAAATTTTCATTTCCGGCGAATTCCAGCACTTCCTGGTGAATAAAATCGACCAGCTGTTTTGCCGGCAGGTCGATCTTTTCCAGCACTTTCTGAGCCAGCCGGTCGCGCCCGAATTCCTCGCCGTTTTCATTCGTGGCTTCGGTAATGCCGTCGGTGTAAATGACCAGCACGTCCCCGGGCCTAAAACGCAGAAAATGCTGGTGATAGCGCACGTCGCGAAACATTCCCAGGGGCAGGTCGCCGTATTGGATCGTCCGGGTTTCGCCCGATTCGTTGATCAGCAGCGGGGGGTTGTGTCCGGCGTTCGAAAAGACAAATGTTTTATTGGTGATGTCCAGCATTCCGTAGATCGCGGTCACGAATTGATGGTCCTCGATCGACTCCCAGAGCAGGTTATTGACCCGCGCCATCGCCACATGCGGCGCATAGCCGGTTTGCGCGGCGGAACGCAGTGAGGCGCGCAGGAACGCCGCCAGCAGCGCCGCCGGGATCCCCTTGCCGGCCGCATCGGCCACGACGATGCCGATCTGGTCTTCGAATATCATGACCCAATCGTAATAATCGCCGGAAACTTCTTCGGTCGGGAAATTATAGCCGCTGATATCGAAACCGGGGGCCTGCGGATCGCTTTCCGGCAAAAGTTCGAGCTGAACCTGCCGCGCTACTTCGAGCTGTGCCTGAAGGCGTTTTTTCTCGACGACCTGTTCGTGAAGCTCGACCTTTTCGATGATTATCGCGACGTGTGTCGCCAGCATTACCAGCACCTGCAGATCGTCTTCCGTGTAGGCGTTCAATTCGTCACTTTCCAGATCGAAAACGCCGATCACCTCGTTGTTGGAAACGATCGGGGCGACAATTTCGGAGCGGGTGCGCTGGCGGGCGGCGAAATAGCGCGGGTCTTGTGAAACGTCGGGACTTAGGATCGTTTTGCCGGTCTGCGCGACATAGCCGATAAAACCTTCGCCCACCCTCAGTTTCGGGTCGGCCAGTTCGCCAAGTTCGTAGCCGTTTAAGGCCGCCGAGCGGAACGAACAGGGCTGATCGTCCTCCGCGTTCTTATCGCAATGCACCAGGTAGATCCCCGCCGCATCGTAAGGGATCAGCGAACCGAGCGTGTCCATCACCAATCGCAAAACCTCGTCCAGATCGAGCGAACGGCTGATCTTTTTAGTGATATCGAGCAGCAGCCTCAGCTTATCTACAACTGAAAGATCGGTGTCCGGGCTTTGCGAGTGAAGGATTTGTTCGGCCATTTAATTTTTGGCTATCTTCGGAGTATTAAAGGTCGGCTTTTACTGCTTCGATCTGTTTGTCTGACACTTGCCGTATACCGTCATAGTAATTATTTTTGGTATTTCCAATGACGTGATTTGCCCTCGGCGATACATTCGATCGCGGTTTCAAGCCGTTTATCTCTCGTCGCCTCTGACTTGGCGTCGCCGATCCATTCGGCGTATTCTCTTTGTTTTGAAGGGCTGAAAGCCGTAAAAGCCGCGGATGCCTGCTTGTTTTTTTTCAGCGCGGCGGTCAATTCCTCGGGGAAAGTCGTATCTTTCTTTTTCTCGCCCGTCTTCGTTCTGACAGGCATTTTGACTCCCTGGTCGTTCAGTTCCACCGCTTTCTTGATATAGCCGATCATGATCTTGTCTTTTGGCAGGTCGGACAAAGTTTTAAGCTCACCTAAATGCCCCATGGTCGTGTTTCCCATTGGGGTCACCTTCCCCTTTAATTCGGGGATCAGAGTTCCCTTCCAAAATCCGAAAGCGCAGTGTTTTTTGAAGGCCGCCATATTGCACATGATCCCTTTATAATCGAAATGCGGGCAGCTCCATTTCATTGTCTCTTCGACGTCGGGGCAGGCCTTATGCATCAATTCTCTCAAATGGTTCAGGATCGGCTGGGCAAACTCGGCCGCCTTGGCAATGTATGCGTCAATTCTCTCGTCTCGTGTTCCCATAAACATTGTAGCGCCAGCGTCCCGCTGGCTGTCGCGGCGGCATCTTGCCGCCGCATAAAATTCGCACACATCTTACTCTGGTATCTGAGCGCGGGACGCACTCAGGACAGCCGGTGAGCCGCCAGCGTTACACATTAAGCCGCTGCGGCGACCACTTTTTCGGCCGCGTCTTTCATTCCGTCGGCGGTCAGAATATTGATGCCCGATTCGCGCAGGACCTGGCGGCCTTCTTCGACGTTAGTTCCTTCTAAGCGCGCCACGATCGGGATCGTCACACCGAGATTTTTCGCCGCTTCGACCACGCCGCGCGCCACCATATCGCAGCGGACGATGCCGCCGAAGATATTTATCAGCACGGCTTTTACATTCGTGTCGGCCAGCAAAATGCGAAAGGCGTTTTCCACCCGCTCCTGCGAAGCGCCGCCGCCGACGTCGAGAAAGTTCGCCGGTTCGCCGCCGGCGTGTTTGATGATGTCCATCGTCGCCATCGCCAGTCCCGCGCCGTTGACCATGCAGCCGATGTTGCCGTCGAGCTTGATGTAATTCAGATCGAAATTAGACGCCTCGATCTCGAGCGGTTCTTCTTCGCTCAGGTCGCGCAGTTCGGCATATTCCTTGTGACGATAGAGCGCGTTATCGTCAAAAGTGATCTTGGCGTCCAGCGCGATCAGACGCCCGTCCTTCGTCAGCAGGAACGGATTTATTTCCACCAGCGAGGTGTCCATTTTCTCCGAAGCCTGATAGAGCGTTATCATGAATTTAGCGGCCTGGCCGATCAGCTCCGCCGGCAGTCCGAGCCCGAAGGCCAGCTTGCGCGCCTGAAAAGGACGCATCCCAACCGCCGGGTCGATCGTTTCCTTGAGGATCTTTTCCGGTTCGTTAGCGGCTACTTCCTCAATATCCATTCCGCCCGCCGATGAAGCCATGAACACCGGCCTTCCCGTCACGCGGTCGAGTACGATGCCGAGATAAAATTCTTTATCTATCGGCAGTCCTTCCTCGATCAAAAGAGTTTTGACCTCGCGGCCTTCCGGGCCGGTTTGATGCGTGATCAATTGCATGCCCAAAATCTGCGAAGCGATCTCTTTTGCTTCCGCCGGGGATTTAGCCAGTTTTACGCCGCCGCCCTTGCCGCGCCCGCCGGCGTGGATCTGCGCTTTGACGACCACCACGTCAGTGCCCAATTCCGTTGCAGCGGCTTCCGCTTCTTCGGGAGTTCGCGCGACGATGCCGCGCGGCACGGGCACGCCGTAATTTCTTAAAAGTTCTTTTGCCTGGTATTCGTGAATTTTCATTTTTACAAAGTAATTTCTTCAGATTTTCCCGCGCTCGAACGGGGCGAAACAGCCTCCTTTCGAGCGCGGCGATCTTTCGTCTTATTTCGATTTTTCGACTTCGATGTCCAGCCCCAATATCTTCCAATCGCCGGTGTCCTTGATGAACTGCAGCTGGAATTTTGTCGCCGGTTTGGTCGGGTAAGTTCCGCTCACGTCCATCAATTTAAATTTGCCTTTTTCCGTGATGGCCGGGGCGGATGTAAAGGTCGGCGTCAGGTCTTCTATTCCGGCGAAGATAAGATTAAAGACGGCTTTTTTAGCAAGGAATTCATGAAATTGCTTTTTCATATCTTCATTGGAAAATTGTTCCTTAAACTGCGGTGAACCGACCTCATTACGAAAGTCGTCAAAATCCTCGGTTTCGACCGCGTTGGCAAATGCGGCCATCACTTCAGCGGACATGTCTTTCAGTTGCGAATCGGAAGGTACGCCCTTGGAATCGCCCGTCGATTTATCGTCATCGGAAGAATTAGTGTCGTCCTTGCCTGAATTCTTCGCCCGCTCGTTCGTGTAATACAAAACGCCGTCCAGTTTCATGCTCCCATTTTTCGGCTCCTGATCAACCTGAAATTCCTTCACCGGAATGCCGACGAAAGATAATTTCAAAACCTTGCCGGTTTCGTCGAGTTCCGCCGCCGCCCCGTCGATCGAAGTTCCGCCGGACTTGTAATGTCCGATGCCGTCCGATGTGATCTGCAGCGTCGTTCCATCATTGGTTGACCAGCCGCCGTAATAGGACGAAGGAACAGGCTTGTTCTTGCTGCTGCTGCCGCTTCCGGAACACCCCAAAGCCGCGAAAGCCAGGACGGCCAGCGCCAGCACGAGGATCGTTTTTGCATCTTTGCCGTAAAACACACTATTTAAGATTTTTTTCATTTTTTTTTAACCTGCTCCAAAAAAGAAATGTCTGTTACATGTATTGCCGGTACTGCTGGGAAATCCGAATCCTTATTGTAACCGCAAAGAACTAGAGCCGCAAAATACACTTCCGTCGAGGTGTATTTTGCGGCCCGAATTTTCGCAAAAAGCTACTGCGATTTTTCCACTAATCTGATTAATGTCCGGACAGCGACGCCGGAAGGCCCTTTGGAATGATGGGGCTTCGGTTCGTCGTTCCAGGCTGTTCCGGCGATGTCCAGATGCGCCCACTGCGCGTCCTTAACGAATTCCTGGATAAAAACCGCGCCGGCGATGGTGCCTGCTTTGCGGCCTTTGCCGATATTCTTAATGTCGGCGATGTCGGATTTGATGTGCGCCGAATATTCCTTGCCGATCGGCAGCTGCCAGAATTTTTCGCCCACTTCCTTGCTGCAGGAAATGATCTCGTCCATCAGTTCCTGGCTGGTGCCTAGCAGCCCGGTGTAAATATCGCCCAGGGCGATTACCACCGCTCCGGTCAGCGTCGCCATATCGACGATCCGGGTCGCGCCCTGTGTTTCGGCGTAAGCCACCGCATCCGCCAGGATCAAACGCCCTTCCGCGTCGGTATTGAGAATCTCGACCGTCTTGCCGTTCATCGCGGTAACCACGTCGCCCGGCCGGGTCGCTTTGCCGTCGGGCATATTTTCCACCGCCGCGACCACGCCCAAAACCGGCACGCTCGGCTTGAGCATTCCGATCGCGCGCATCGTGCCGATCACGGTCGCGCCGCCGGACATATCGTATTTCATCGCGTCCATGCCTTCGGCGGGTTTTAGCGAGATGCCGCCAGTGTCGAAGGTGATTCCCTTGCCGACCAGCGCCAGCAGTTCATTTCCGTCTGCGGTGCTGTTTGCCGGTTCATATTTCAAAACGATCATTTTGGCGGGCTGTTCCGAACCCAGCGAAACGCTGAGCAGCGATCCCATCCCGAGTTTTTCCATCTGCGATTCTTCGAGAATTTCGCATGACAAACCGACTTCCGAAGCCATCGCTTTCGCGCGGTTCGCCATTTCGGTCGGCGTCAGCACATTCGCCGGTTCATTCGCCAGGTCGCGGGTGAAATTCATCGATTCGCCGATGATCTGCCCGCGCTCCAAACCCTTATCCAGATCGGCCTGGCTCGCGCCGTCGCTGGAGACGACAACTTCGTCGATCGTGCGTTCTTCCTTGTCGGAGGTGCGGTATTTATCGAGTTCGAACAAGCTCGTGATTACACCCTGCGCCGCCGCCGCCGCCGTATCTACCGCATCGGCATTGGCGCGCGTGATAAGCGCAAAACTTTTAACGCTTTTGCCGCGCAAAAATCTCGCGGCTGATCCGGCCACTACAGCCGTGCCGGGCGCTTTATATTCGGCCTGTTCGCCGGCACCGATCAGCAGGACGCGTTTGGCCTTGGTATTTCCCGTCAATGGAAGATAAAGCGTTTCCCCGTCTTTTCCCTTGAACTCCTCGCTTTGCAAAGCCGCGCTGATGTTGCCGCCGCTGAGGTCGTCGAGTTCTTTCAAAATACCGGAATCTGCCTTTTCATCCTTAAAAATAGGCGCTACTAACGCCTGTACATTGGCTTCGCCGTAATTACCTGTAATTGCTCTAAAATTCATCGCTCTCCTTAAAAATATGTGGGAATTTATTATGCCAAAAACGCAACCTACATAAATATCACAAAACAAGCTATTTACAAACTATTGTTACGCAGAGTATAACAAAAAGTTATAAAAAGAGATAATTTAACGTCCCCTGTCCTTGATCTGCTGCTGAGTTTCCTTTTCAATAGTGCGCCGCATTTCGGTCTCTCGCTTATCGTAAAGCTTTTTACCTTTCGCCACACCGATCTCAAACTTTATCCGGCCGTTTTTCCAGTAGATCCGGGTAATGACCAGCGTCATGCCCTTGACCGTGGCTTCACGGTCGAGTTTTTCGATCTCGCGCCTGTGTAATAAAAGTTTCCGAGTTCGCATCGGATCGTGGTTTTCGCGGTTGCCGTGCGAATAGGGCGACACGTGAGCGTTAAAAAGCCACACTTCGCCATCGCGCACGGAAACGTACGAATCCTTAAGCTGCACGCGCGCGGCCATGATGCTTTTCACTTCCGTACCGGTCAGAACCGCTCCGGCTTCATATTTTTCTAAAATATGGTATTCGTGAAAGGCTGCGCGATTGGCGGCTATTTCCTTGCCTTCGATGCTGCTGGCGCCACTCATAATTCGTTTTTATTTTGCCTTTACAATGGTTATCTGGCAAGTGGACGTATTTGTTTAGAGTTGCGCGTTCACGTGAGATCGTCACGTCTAAAGGCGTAACTCTGAACTTCGCAGTTGACAAAATTTTAAAGGCTTTCTAAATTAGAAGGTGCTTGGGAGATCGTCTAATGGTAGGACTGCAGTCTCTGGATCTGCCTATCGGGGTTCGAATCCCTGTCTCCCAGCCAATTTTGACTTGATAGAAAGCGCGGGCGTAAGATTCGCGCTTTTTTATTAAGTAGCGCCGCCGTCGCAATAAATGTGATGGGCAGTCGTGAGGGCGACCCGCCCTCGCAGAAATGGAAGCGAGACGCTCCCATGACAGCCGGTAAGATGCCGGCGGTACCACTAAATGGCTGAAGTTTTTCAGGAACATGAATGGCACGAGGTACCCTTGCGGGTGCGTTATGCCGAAACGGATAAGATGGGCGTGGTTTATCACGCCAATTATCTGATCTGGTTCGAGATCGGCCGCACCGAATATTGCCGCGCTAAAGGCATTACCTACCGCGATATGGAAGAACAGGACGGCGCTTTTCTCGTCGTCGCCGAAAGCTACGTTCGCTACAAAGCTCCGGCCTATTACGACGATCACCTGACCATCAGGACCCGCGTCAACGAAATGAAAAAACGGACACTTTGTTTTGAATACGAGGTTTTTCGCGCGTCGGACAATACCACCATCGCCCAGGGAGAAACGATCCACGTAGTGACCGATTCAAACAGCCGCGTCATTTCATTTCCCGATACTTACCAGGAAATTCTTCTCAAGCCTTTTAACCGCACGGGCATCGACGAACCGCTGCCCGATTCCCCGCCGGAATAATTTTATCGAGCGCCAAATTCATTCGGCAAATTACTGCGCAATAAATTGTGCGCTACTATTTAATCGTCATGCGACAAAGTTAGCCGCTCGATGCTCGTTGCCTTTCCGGTCTCCTCATCGATCTCAACTACTACCGCGCAAAGTTTTACATCGCCGGCGCTGTGCTCCGCCCGGCGTGAAGGCACGCGGGTAAATCTTTCCAGCACGTGTTCCGTATTCATCCCGATCACGCCCGCATAGCTGCCCGTCATGCCGACGTCGGTAATATAAGCCGTCCCCTGCGGCAAAATTTTTTCATCAGCGGTCTGCACGTGCGTGTGCGAACCGATCACGACCGAAACCCTGCCGTCTAAAAACCGTCCCATCGCGTATTTTTCCGAAGTCGCTTCGCAATGCATATCCACCAGGCGAATCTTTACATCGTCGGGAATATTTTTGATCTCCTGCTCCCCGATGCGAAACGGGTCGTCGCACGGCGGCATGAACACTCTGCCCAGCAGGTTTAGCACGGCGATTTTAAAACCGCGTATCTCGCCGACAAACAAACCCTTTCCCGGCGTGCCCGGCGGGTAATTTGCCGGGCGCAGCAGGCGCGGCTGTTTTTCGATATAGGGTATGACCTCGCTTTTGTCAAAGATGTGGTTGCCGGAGGTCATCAGGTCGATGCCGTGAGCGAAAAATTCTTCGGCGATGGGCGGCGTAATGGAAAAACCGCCGGCCACGTTTTCGGCGTTCATGGTAATGATATCGGCGCGGTAATATTCACGCATATCCTGCACGCGTTCCAGGATCGCTTTTCTGCCCGGGCGGGCAACCACGTCGGCAAACATTAAAACTCTCATAAAATTAAAAGTGACAAGTGCAAAAAAATGACAAGTAACAAGTTACAAGTGACAAGAGATTTTTCTTTTTCTTGTCACTCATCACTTTTTACTTGTCACTTTTTAAAGGCGATAGGCATCCGCGAGGGCCGTTCCGCAGTTGGAAATTGAACCTGTACTAAACAGGTGGGTGACCTGTGCTTTTGCAAGCAACGATTCCCTTTTCTCCGGCAATCTTTACTGTGAAAGATCGCACTGAAAACGGCATCGGTCTCCCGTATCTCCAAATGTTGGCTCAATTATTAAGACTGCAGTGACTAACTCCGCAGATCGCGCCTGTCGCCTGAATTTATAATAACACACGGAGAAAAGAGTAGAGCAACTCTTTTGGGAGATTTTAGATAGGAGTTTGATTAAATTTTTAAGTTTTGAGTTTTAATTACCTTGCCGATTAAAAACGAAGACGCGATAAAGATATTCCTCTACCGACCACCGACCACCGACCACCGCCTCACTTACTGTTCCGAATTGAATTCGAGATCGGCGACCACTTTATTTTTAAATAGCTGGTTTAGTTGTTCGGTGCATTGGGCGCTGCGCTGAGCCAGTTGGGCATCCGACTCCTCCTGCTGGCTTTTTAACTGGTGTAATTCGTCGGCGATGTGAAGCGCGGCTAAAATAGCGACCTTGTGGGAATCTACCGTGTATGTGCCCGAAGTCACACCGCGCATTTTGGCATCCACATATTCCGCCAGGCGATGAACGTATTCGTTATCGCCGTCCGAACGAATGTTATATGTCTGATTGTAGATCTCTACTTTGATTGAAGGTGCGCTCACGGTTTGTTCTCCTAAATTTATCCGCGCAGCAGGGCGGCGGTTTCGGGTTCGATCACATTGATGGCTTCGAGCATGTGCTCGACTTTGGATTTGATCCTGCCGCGTTCCGAGACCAACGCGTCCAGCTTTTCCTGCTGCTTAGTTTTTTCGGCCTGCAACGCGGCCATTTCCAGCCGCAGCGAATCCGCCTCTTTTTCCAGCGCGTCTCTTTCCTCGCGCAGTTTTCTCACAAATTGAATGGTCAGATGAATTTTGTCTTCCAAATGCGAGAACTTTTCCATGCCGGCAATGCCTGTCATTTTATTACCCTCAGAAATTACATTAAGTTTAGCGAACCGCTAAATTATCTATATTTTTCAACAAAATGCAAGAAAAACTTAAAGCTGGGCATGAGAAACTAGAATCTGGGCTTGATTCCAAGCTTCGTTTCCAGACTCTGCAAAATTCCCGCATGGACGGTATCAACCTCTTCGTCGATCAGTGTCCGCTCGGGTGAGCGGTACTCCAGCCGGATGGTCAGCGAATGCTTGTCGTCGGCCATTCCCTTGCCTTCATAGACATCCACGAATTCGATGCTTCGGCACAATTCGACCTGCATTTCCCCGATCGCGTCGCGAACCTCGGCAAACGTCATGCTGCGTTTTATCAGCAGCGAAACGTCGCGCACGATCGCCGGATATTTCGGCAGCGGTTGATACGCGACCGGCTGGACGGGCAGTTCCAGGATCGCCTGCAGGTCTATCTCAGCCAGGTACACCGGCTGGCGAAATTTATACCCGGCGGCGATCTCGTCACTTAAACGGCCCAAGGTGCCGATGGCCGCGCCGTTAATTTGCACTTCCGCGGACTGGCCCTTTCGCAGGTGTTTTACGTCCGCGGTTTTAAACGTCACCTCAGGCGCGTTCAGCGCGTCGAGCGCGGCTTCGAGCGCGCCTTTGGCGTCGTAGAAATTAAGTTCGCGTCCCGGCATCGCCCTATCTTCGCCCATCTCGCCGCCCGTCAAAACGAACGAGAATAATTCTTTTTCAAGCGGCAGATTATCTTCGTTTCTGGCGTTCGCAAAAACCTTGCCCAGTTCGAAAAGCTTCACGTCCCGGCGTTGGTAATTGAAATTCGTCCGCACCCCGTCCAGCAATCCTGCCAGCAATGTCGGCCGCATCCGCACCGAGCCTTCGATGATCGAATCCTGCAGGGTGACGAATTTTTCTTCGACGTTTTCGTCGATCAACCCCTGCACCAGGTCAAAGGTTTCATCTTTATCGGTATTGATAAAACTGTAAGAGATCGCCTCATCAAAACCGATATCGGACAGTGTCTTGCGCAGAGCCTTTTTCCGATTTTCCGTCGGCTGGTATTCCCCGGCGGCAAACGCCGGCGGCAGCGCTTCGGCAATTTTGTCATAACCGATATGCCGTGCCGCTTCTTCGACCAGATCCTGCTCGATGGCAATGTCGTGCCGCCAGCTCGGCTGCACAAAGATAGTGTCGGATTTTTGCTCAATTCCCAGAGCGTTCAGGATTCGCAAAATTTCCGCTTTTTCCGCTTCCAGGCCGGTCAGTTTTTTGACTGCCGCGGCAATGTCTTTCGATTCGATCTCGTTCGCCACGAATTTCGTCGGGTAAACATCGACAAAATCTTCGGCCGTTCCGCCCGCCAGTTCACAGATCAGCTGTGTCGCCCGGTTTGAAGCCCGGATCAGATTTTCAATATCCACGCCGCGCTCGAAACGGTAACTCGCTTCGGTGGTCAATCCCAACTTGCGCGACGTCTGGCGGATGTTTTCGCGTTTAAAATACGCCACTTCCAGCAGCACGTCGGTAGTTTCCCCGGTAATTCCGGAGTCGAATCCGCCCATCACGCCGCCCACCGCAACCGCTTTTTCCGCGTCGCAGATCGCCAGCATCGTTTCATCCATTTTGCGCTCTATCTCGTCCAGCGTTTTGACCGTTTCGCCGTTTTTTGCGCGGCGAACGACGACGCGGTTCTCGGCAAGTTTATTCAGATCGAACGAGTGAATCGGCTGGCCCAATTCGTGCATCGTGTAATTGGTAATATCGGCGACATTATTGATCGAGCGTTCGCCGACGGCTTCCAGTCTTTTCACCAGCCATTCAGGCGACGGGCCGATCCTGACGCCGCGAATGATCCGCGCCGTAAAGCGCTGGCAAATGTCGGAATCATCGATTGAAACCAAATTCTGGATTTCCGATTTTGCATTTTGGATTTCCGCAATTTGAATTTTTAATTTTGAATTTTGAATTGCCGCGACTTCCCTCGCTACACCAAGATGCGAAAGACAATCCGAACGGTTCGACGTCAGATCGATGTCAAAAACATGATCGTCGCCGGCCGCGTGAATCCCCTCGACCGCCAAACCGACGCGCGTCAGTTTTTCCGCCAATTCCGCGGGCGTCAGTTCGATCTCCACCAGATCTTTTAACCAGTTGTAACTAATGTTCATAAAATCTTCTAAATAAAATTTAAACAGTCTCGGGCATCTTTGAAATATCGGTTTCAAAAGCCCTGGCTCCCTGCGCGATCCGATTCGCCATTTGATCGAACAGGAAAAAATGCGCCGGGTAAGAAGCGTACCAATACAGCAATCCGGGCAGCCCTTTGGGCGCATACAAAGCGGTTTGTACTAATCGTGTCTTCCCGTCTTTTGGAATCGCTTCGAATTTCAACCACGCCTTGCCGGGCAGACGCATTTCCGCTCTCAGCAGCATGTAACTATTTTCTTCCAGATCTTCGACGCGCCAGAAATCCAACGCTTCGCCGATCTGAACTTCGGTCGGATGGCGGCGCCCGCGTTTTAGTCCCGGCCCGCCGATCAGCGAGTCCAGCCAGCCGCGCAGCTTCCATGCCCAGTTCCAGGCGAGCCAGCCGTTATCGCCGCCGATACTGGTAAAACTTTTGAAAACCGACTCAGGCGAGGCATCGGTCATGACCGTGCGAATTTCCTTCATCAATCCCTCCTTATCGCTAAAACGATAAGCCTGGTTTCCGCCGAGCGATCCGGTCCAGCGCGTTTCGATCGCTTTCGATTCGATCTTTTCCAGCGCGAGTCTGACCGCGTCTTCATAGCTCTTCAATTTGATCTGCGGAAAATTCTTTTCTGCTTTTTCGGTACGGGCGAGCACCGGGTTAATTATCCCCTTGACCAACGGCACGGCCAGCGAATTTGGTATCGGCGTGATCAATCCCACCCACAGCCCCGATAACAGCGGCGTCAGCACCGGCACGGGAATAATGATGCGGTTTAGCCCGCGCACCTTCGCAAAAGTCTCCATCATGCCGCGAAAAGTCAGCACGTCGGCGCCGATATCCACCACACCCAACGGCTCTTTTTCGAGCGCGGCTGTCAGGTATTCGATCACGTTGCGGATAGCGATCGGCTGGATCGGATTTTTCACCCAGCGCGGCACGATCATCACCGGCAAACGCTCTGTCAAATAACGGATCATTTCAAATGACGCGGAACCGGAACCGATGATCGGGCCGGCGCGAAATTCGGTAACATTTTCGTTTCGCCGCAAAATTTCCCCAACGGCCGCGCGGCTTTGCAAATGCTCCGATGAACTCTCTTCGGGCAGCAGTCCGCCGAGATAAATTACCTTTTCGACGTTGCTCGCGGCGGCGGCAAAATTCTCCGCGTAGCGTTTTTCGCGCTCGGCGAAATCTTCGCCTTCGAACATCGCGTGAACCAAAAAATAAGCGGCATTGATATTTTCAAAAGCCGCGGCAAGCGTTTCCGGCTTATCCAGATCACCTTCGGCGATCTCGACGCGTTTAAACCATTTCTTGCCCTTCAAACGGTTCCGGTCGCGGACAAACGCCCGCACTTCATAGCCCTTGCCTAAAAGCTGCGGGATCAAACGCCCGCCGATATAACCCGTCGCACCTGTTACCAGAATTTTCATTCAGGTATGAGGTTATCATTTCCGCCCGCCAGTTTCAGAAATCGCTTGCTCCGCTTCATCCTTATGCCGAAGCGTGTAAATTCCCCCCAGCAATAGCAGGATCGCGAGAAACAATTCCAATCCGGTGCTTAAATAAAATACGAACGGGGTCGCTTCTCTCGTCAAACCGTAACTTCGGCTTCCCTCCAGTTTCCCGCCATACATTTCAAAGCCGAACATCGCGAGTATCATCACCGCAAGCACCACCATCCCGATGCCAAACCAGAAATTTTTCTTTTTTAAGGTCATTAATAATTAAACTATTCACTGAAGAAATTGATGTTCGTCCCATTCAAGTTTTTTACCGTCAAATAAGAGGGCTAAATGATTCAAAATGTCGCGTCCCAGGATTCCAATTTCCAGCTCACCTACCAGGAATTTGCCTGTGAATTTCTTGTTTAGAAATATCAATTGGAGTTCTACTGCCGCAGCCCTGCTTCGACTTCCATCGAAGCCTTCCAGCTCATATTCTCCTTCAATAAATTCAATGCTATTAAGATTTTGAACTACATATCTCGGTAAAAGTGTAATATCCGCACCGGTATCCAGTAACATCGAAACATTTTTGATGCTTTCATTAGTTTCCAGATTTTGTAATTCGACAGTGGCTACAGGCGCGGGAGGATCGAAATTAATCTCGTTATATTTAGGCATCGGGGATTTCCTCGACCTTTTTAATAAAATCTTTTGCCTGCTTACCGTTAACCAATCGCGGGCTTAAAATTTGCTTAACTGGTTTTCCGTCAAAATCCGGAATGATCACATAAACGATCTTTTTTTCAGGTAAATTGACCGGCTCATTTAACTTGATCTGTCCATTTTCGATCACGCCCTGAATTGTTGTAATACCCATTACCTTGTGCCTCCAGACAATATTTTACCTGAATTGCTCCAAAAACCGGACATCATTATCGAACATGTAGCGAATGTCATCGAGCGCGTACATCAGCGAGCACATTCGCTCCAGACCGAAGCCGAAGGCAAAACCGGTAAATTCTTCCGGATCGACGTTGCAGGCGCGCAGTACATTCGGGTGCACCATGCCGCAGCCGCCGAGCTCGATCCAGCCGGAGCCTTTACACGGGCGGCAGCGCTCATTTTCGAAGACGCCTGAGCCGCTGCATTTGAAGCACGAGAAATCGAATTCCGCGCTCGGTTCGGTGAACGGGAAATAGCTCGGGCGGAAACGCGTTTTTGTGCCTTCGCCGAAGAGACGTTTCAGCCATTCGGTGACGGTGCCCTTCAGGTGGGCCATCGTGATGCCGCGATCGACGCAGAGGCCTTCGATCTGGTGAAACATCGGCGTGTGCGTCAGATCGGGCGTGTCGCGGCGGAAAACGCGCCCCGGCGAGATGATCCGCAGCGGGGCTCCGCGACGTTCCATCGCGCGGATCTGCACGGTCGAAGTCTGCGAGCGCAGCGCCAGGCCCGAAGTGGTATAAAAAGTGTCCTGCGATTCGCGCGCCGGGTGCCCCTCGGGAATATTCAGCGCGTCGAAATTGTAATGATCGGTTTCGATCTCGCGGTCGTCTTCGATCGCGTAGCCCATCGAAACGAAAATGTCTTCGATCTGCTGGCGCAGCAGGGTCAGCGGATGCAGATGCCCCCTGCGCGGGCGGGTCCCCGGCAAGGTGACATCGAGGCGCTCGCGTTCGGTCCGGGAATTTTCGATGAACGATTTGAGATACACATCCGCTTCATCGAGCGAAGTATTGACCTTCCCTTCGGCTGCCTGGATGACCTTGCCGAATTCCGCGCGCTCCTCCGGCGCGACCTGGCCGATCAGCTTTTTCAGACCTGCCATCTCAGACTTTTTGCCGGTGTGTTTGATACGCAGCTCGTTAAGCTCTTTGAGTAAGCCTTCGGCTTCGCTCAATGTCAACGACTGCGAGCGTAAATTGTTGAAGCGTTCAAAATTTTGCTTGAACGCTTCAACGGCTTGTTCGATTTGCTGTGTTGGTTGCATGAATCTTAATTATCGATCAGTTTTCCGTGGGTCCAAAGTTCGTATTCGCTAATATCAATATCGGCGTTCCAGAAAACCGCATAGCCGTTTTCATCGACCTGAACATTATTAAAAAAGGCCAAATTTCTAAGTGGCAAAAACATTTCTTTTTCCAATAAAGGAGTAATGTCATAAACTTTTTTTGCCGAGTTATCAAACTCTATCAAAAGAGTATGGTCATCGATAGCCTTTGCGGAATTGATCTTTGGATAATTCATAACTTATTTTAATGGAGGAAGTTTGCGAAATTCCTGTTTGTCCCACATTTCCAAAAGTTCATTTCTGTTAAGTTCCGCCCACTCAATAACCAGCTTTTTGGCACGTGAAGGCAAATCGCCTTCAAACATTTCCAACGTTTCTATATTAACAACCCAACATATTCTCCATATACCGCGTGAAAATGCGGCGGTGGATGGTCGCCAAAAAATAATTTTATAATAATTCCGTAGAATCTGGCTATTTCAGGCATATTTTTATTATAAATAAATACAGAAATGGCGCACCTTCAGTGCGCCGTTCTTATTCCGATCAGTACCAGACGTTTCACGTCTGGCTACCGTCTCAACGCCGCTCTGCGGCTCCCATTATACGATTTTATGAATACCCGGTCACTGCGTTCCCGGTTCTGACCTCATCTCGACGCCTCGCGCGTAGCTAAGCGGCCGTTAATCACTAATCATTAACCGTTATACATTAGCGGCTGGTTTATTGGCGATCGCTTCTTTGACCTGGCCGGCCAGGTTCGCAAAGGCTTCGGGCTGTTTGGCGGCGATGTCGGCCAGTACCTTGCGGTCGAGGTCGATATTTGCCAGCTTCAGTCCGTGCATGAACTGCGAATAATTCATTCCGTTGATGCGGGCGGCCGCGCCAATGCGCACGATCCACAGTTTGCGAAAATCGCGTTTCTTGCGCTTGCGCCCAACATACGCGAACAGCAATCCGCGTTCAACCGATTCCTTGGCTGAGCGGTAAAGCTTCGATTTAGTTAACCTGTAGCCTTTTGCCAAGGCCAATATCTTTTTACGTCTTTGCAGACGATTGTTCCCACGTCTTACACGAGGCATATCATTGCTCCTTCCAGTCGCAAAATTAAAAATGTAAAGTTATGAATTAAAAATTAATACACTTTCAATTTTCCACTATCAATTATTAATTAATCTCTATTTTCTGCCGTAGGGCAGCATAGCTTCGACGCGTTTCTGATCGCCCTCTGACACGTAACTATCCTGATCGAGATTGCGTTTTCTCTTCGCTGTCTTTTTCGTCAAAATATGACGAGCGTGCGAATGGCCGCGTTTGAACTTGCCTGAGGCAGTTGAACGGAACCGCTTCGCCGCGCCTTTGTGTGTTTTTAATTTTGGCATTAATTCACTCCTTAAAATTGCTGTATCTCTTAAACTTTTTCTTCCGGCGCATCGGCGGGTGTTTCCGTCGGCTTTTCCGCCGGTTTTTCCGCCGGTTTCTCGGCGGCGGCCTCGACCGCCTTTTCCTCCGCCTTCTCTGCGGCTTTCTCTTCAGCCGCTACAACCGGTGTGTCCGCCGGTTTTGCGGCCGGTCTTTCTGTCGATCTCTCCGGCGGTCTTTCCGCTGATCTTTCGGGCGCCTTATCCTTCAGCTTTTCTTTCTTGGCGGCAGCCGCGACACTTTTCTTCGGCACCATGATCATAAACATCTGGTAGCCTTCCATTTTCGGCATTACTTCGACGTCCGCGACTTCTGCCAGGTCTTCGCGCATCCGCGCTAAAATTTTCGAGCCCAATTCACGGTGGCTCATTTCCCGTCCGCGAAACGAAATGGTCGCTCTCACTTTATCGCCTTCGCCCAGCCATTCGATCGCGCGTTTTAGCCGGTACTCGTAATCGTGATTATCGGTGGCCGGACGAAACTTGATCTCCTTGACCGTGACGGTGACCTGTTTTTTCTTGGCGTCGTGCGCCTTTTTCTTTTGGTCGTAAAGAAATTTGCCGTAATCGATGATCCGGCAAACCGGCGGGTCCGCGTTAGGAGCGATTTCCACCAGATCCAGGCCCAAACCGCGCGCGCGCTGTACGGCATCGCGAACATCCATCACACCCAGCGCTTCGCCGTCTTCGCTGATCACGCGCACTGCCGGAACCCGAATGCGTTCGTTGGTACGATTTTGCGGTCCCCGCGGCTGATTTCCCCGTCCCCGAAAATAATTATTAGCGATAAACTACCTCCTACGATTTTAGATTTTAAGATTACGGATCACGGGTTTAATACCATGTATCTGCATTCCAAAATCCAGGCCACATTTTCCCATGATTTACATCACAGGCGCGGAAAATCCCTCTGATTTTCACCAAATTTGATTTTGCATAACACTCGCAAATTTACGGATACGTCAAAAATAAATATCACCGGAAGCATTGTCGCCCTCAGAATATTTACGACCCAAAAATTCACGATCCTACTAACCGTTTATGATCTGATCCGATAAGAGCGACTTTGCCTTGGCGCAATAAAGCGCCGGTAAACACGCGATTAGAAGCGTGTGTTAGTAGTTATAATTGCTGCAAAGTACTTATTTAGCATCGTATCGAAAATCGTATCGCTTCCACCTGCGCGAAGGCGAGCCGCCTTCGCGATTTGCCCCATCACACTATTGCGACGGTGGCGCTACCATTATAATATGGTAGGCACTAGCAGAGTTGAACTGCTGACCCCTACCGTGTCAAGGTAGTGCTCTACCACTGAGCTAAGTGCCTATACCGCTATCGCCCAATAAAAAGCGAACCTAAAGAATGACAAACACTTGTAAAACTGTCAAGTTAGCTGGCCATATGAGGGTTTATTTCTTTTTTCCGGGGCTGAGAAAAAGATTTAGCCGCGAATTATACCGGACGTAAGAAATGATCCGAAATTCGTGCCTTTTGTGTAATTCGCGGCTAAATCTTTTTCTCAGAAGCAGAACAAAATCTATGCATTGCTATCGCAACCAGCCTGGCCGTGCGGTTATCGATGTCAAAATTCGGATTGGCCTCGGTAAATTCGATCAGCCTGGTTTCTTTTCGGTTTCCCGCAAACGCCGCCAGCGCGACAAATTCCGCCGCCGTCAAACCGATCGGGCTCGGCGCGGAAACGCCCGGCGCATCCGCAGCGCGCACCGCATCGAGATCGAAACCCCAGAAAATATTTGACACCGGTTTGTGAGATTCAATAAAAAATTCAAATGAATTTTGAATTCCCGGTTTTGAATTTTGAATTTCTTCGACCGATCTCATCATTACGCCTTGCTGCCGTAAATACTCGAAATAAACCGGCGAAGCGGCCTGCGGTTGGTAGGCCATCTCGGCAAAGTTTTCCGGTTTCAATAAATTTTCTACCAGCAATTGCCGATAAGGCGTGCCGCTATTTCGCGGTTCGTCGGCACGGACGTCGAAATGCGCATCGATATTAAAACCGAGCCAGTTCTCCGGCTGAAAAGTTTCCGCCATCGCTTTTCCGTCCGGATAGGATACATCGTTTCCGCCGCCCAGCGAGATCACGATTTTTCCCTCCTGCAGCAATTGTTTTACGGCCGAGCAATGAGTATCGTGTGTTTCTTCCAGCGTGTGCCCAATGATCGTATCGCCGAGATCGAATATTTTGGCGTTGATGCCAAAGGTCGTCAGTTTATAAAACTGACGGCGAATTTCATCCGGCGCCGACGCCGCGCCGATGCGGCCGCCGTTTCGACGGACACCTTCATCCTGCGGGCAGCCAATGATCACCATCTGCGCATTTTCATAATCGACCGGTTCCACGGAAACCGCTTCGCCCAGGCGCGGATCGTTCGCGTCGTTTTTCTTAAAAAACAATTCCGGATCGGGCCGTTTTGTCAGATCGAAAATATCAGTCATATTTTACCTGGAAGATTTAACCACGAAATCACGCGAAACAACACCAAAACCGTTTAGAGGCGGTCTTCGACAGGCATTGTATCTGCCAAATTTTGGCGGTCAAAGACCGCCCCTAAACGTTCCCTTAGGGTAATGTTATAATTTTAACAGTCTTAATATTATGCAATTCAAGCAATTTTATCTCGGCTGCCTGGCGCACGCTTCTTATTATATCGGTTCCGAGGGGGAAGCGGCCATCATCGATCCGCAGCGCGACGTCCGCCAATATCTGGATGAAGCGGCCGTCAATGGCCAGCAGATCAAATACATCATCGAAACGCATTCGCACGCCGATTTTGTCAGCGGGCATCTGGAATTGGCGGAAAAGACGGGCGCGGAAATCATTTACGGGCACCGCGCTAACACCCAGTTTCCTACCTACAAGGTAAAAGACGGGGAAGAAGTTTTACTGGGCAAAGTAAAACTGAAATTTATCGAAACTCCCGGCCATACGCCCGAAGGTATCACCATCGTGGCGGAAAATACCGAAAATTCCGAAGAGCCGTTAAAGGCATTTACCGGCGACACGCTTTTTATCGGCGACGTCGGACGGCCCGATCTGATCGGCTCAAAAGGCTTTACCGCCGAGCAGATGGGCGCGATGCTTTACGATTCCCTGCGCGAAAAAATTCTCATCCTTCCGGACGAAACGGAAATTTATCCGGCGCACGGAGCGGGCTCGCTTTGCGGCAAATCGCTTTCCAAAGAAACCTGGTCAACCCTCGGCGAACAGAAAAAATTCAACTACGCTTTGCAGCCGATGTCGAAAGAAGATTTTATCAAGGTCGTCGCTTCCGATCAGCCTGAAGTTCCGATGTATTTCCCGAAAAGTGCCGCGCAAAATCTAAAAGGCTCGTCTTCGCTCGAAGATCTGCCGAAACCGGTTCAGCTTTCAACCGAACAAATCGCGAATTTCGACGGCGTAGTTTTGGACGTTCGCGCGGGCGCGGAATATGGCGCGGGCCATGTGCCGAATTCGATCAATATCGGCCTCGGCGGGCAGTTTGCTTCCTGGGCGGGCACGTTGATCTCCATCGGAACGCCGCTTGCGCTCGTCGCCGGTACCGCCGATCAGGTTGACGAAGCCTTCACCCGTTTGGCGCGGGTCGGCATCGAATCGGTCGCGGGTTATATTTTGATTGAAGATTTCACCGGAGAGAAAAAACAGATCGAACAAATATCCGTGCAGGAAATGAGCGAGCTGACCCAAACCGAAAAAGGGCTGCAATTCATCGACGTCCGCCGCCCGGCGGAACACGCAGCCGGCCACGCCTATCGTACCGTTAATGTGCCGCTCAATAAATTAGCCCGGGAGGTCGATAGACTTTTGCCCGACGTGCCAACCTTCGTCATCTGCCAGAGCGGCTATCGTTCCGGTACCGCCGCGAGCTTCCTGGAAAACGCCGGTTTCAAAACGATCTACAATGTCACCGGCGGCACCGCTGCCTGGATCGAGGAAGATCTAAATATAGAATGCTAAGGTAATACTTATTTTTTTACTGTTTTTTTATTTTTAACTACGATAGGAATATCTTTTTGAAAATTCCCCAAAAATTCATTTATTTTAGTTCTTATTTTTATTCTATATAAAGAATCCGTTAAAGAAACTCTTAAGTGGCGATGTGATGGTGTTCCTGAAAAATATACCTCTTCAACTCCGTTGAAAGCGCTGATCTCATCAAGAATATTCAACAGCACTTTTTCATCAACTATTTGATATTTTCTTAAACAAATATTTATATTACGCTCTCGATCATTTTCGATTTTACTGCCTTGACTAGAAACATCAGACCTAGAACGTATAACATTCCTATCTAATCGATATAATAAAGCTCGTATTGAGTCTAATTCCTCTAAAATATATTCTTGTCCCGGAACTTCTTTTTGATCTATTTTTGCAACTTTAAATTCACCAAAATGTTTAAGAAATGTCGTATAATTAGGATCACTTACTGATTTCTCGTATGTTTTTTTAATTTTTTCGCTCAATTCAACTTTAAAGTCTACTATTTTACCAAATCTCAAATCTCTGGGATACTCAAGGTGTTCAATTTGAGCCGTATCAAATGAATAGTTCGTTTTATCATCCTTAATAATAATTGTTGGTTTATCAAATGCTAATCGTATTCCCAATTCAAACATTACATTAGGATTTTTTCCGCTGACATCACATACTACAATTGGATTTTCATATAAATTTTGAATTATTCGTTTTTGTATAATTCCTACTTCCTCTGCCTTACTAACCAAATTTGCTTCAAAGTTGGCATCCTTAATTGCTTCGGTAAGTATTTCCATAACATCAATCCAATGTTGTTCGTCACAACCATCAAGTGGTGAGATTGGCATTACAATACCGCAAGTTTGTAACGATTCTTCATTTGTTTTTATTTTATCTGCCATAGTCCTTTGCTTCATTAATAACTAGTTTCAATAATATTATAGCTCCAAAAATTGCTAATATACAGAAAAATCAGAGCTGATGTTAATCTTTCAATTAATCAGTTTTATGCCGATTTTCATCTTCAAAGATCAGGGCTTTATACTTGTTGTAAAGGAACGAAATTATCAGCAGCAATATCCCAAGCGAAACAAAAACGATTGTCTTGGATATCGTGTCGAGATCGACGATATCGTAAAAGAAAAGTTTTACCAGCGTAACGCCAAAGAGCGCGATCGCGCCAATGCGGAGATTTTTGTTTTTCTGATAGATCCCCAAAATTATCAAACACAACGCATAAACACCCCACAATATACTCAGCCCCAGACGGTAGGAATTTGGGTATCCGCCCAGCGCCATCCAATTTATCAATTCACTGCTCAGCACCAGCCAGACCGAGACGTAAAAACCGAAGTCGAACATCGGCTTTAAATAACCGAATTCATCGAATTTGGTAAGAAACGCCTGTTTTGTATACCGGTAAGAAACAAAAAACACTCCGGCCGCGAAAACGTAAGTGATATACCTGATAAGAATGTGAAAAATACCGCGGGGAAATAATTCGGCATCGGTTTGCAGTAAATAATTTTCGCGAAACTGGCCGAAAAAGAACAAGCCCGCCGATAAAAACACAAGTATTACCAATGCGTTGAATATCAGATTGACGACCGCCACGCCCGCGTTTTTGAACCGCCTTATATTGAGCCAGCCAAGCACGCTCAGAAATAACATCGTGTAATTTAATTGCCAGAGGATATTGAAGATCTCCAGGTCCTGATCTTCTTTTAAGATTCCCTGCCCCGGCAAAGCCGGATCGGCCACGGCGGTCCGGTACATTTGATAATTAAAATAAACGTCGATCTCGATCCGAAAGGCGTTATAGATCGCTATCAATCCCAGGCCCGCGGCCGCATAGCCCAGCACCCGCCGCAGTTCTTCGGTCAGCGCCGGCTTATACCGTTCGTCTTTATTGACGTAAAAAATAATGCCGAATGCGGCGGCGTAAAGAATCGAGGTGATAAAGATCCCGTTGCCGAAGAAATACCTGCCGGCCAGAATTTCCGCGGAATAATGATTTGCCTTTTGCCAATCGTTGAACAGGCTGAATGAAGCCAAAAACATTACAGGGTAGGAAAAATATTCGTACAGGGGGATCTGCTTTTTCCGGCCGATCCAGAAAAGCAGGAGCGCCTCCATCGTCCAGACAAGCGTTAACCAATTCCCCTTAAATTGAACCGGGATCGCGATCGTCACGAAAATAAGCACGAGCGCCGCCATCAGATACGAAATATCGTGCGGAACCCTTCTGATTCGGCTGACGACGAGCGCGAAAACAAAATGAATGCCGGCATTGATCACGGTAAAAAGCCCGAAATAATTTTCATAGCCGCCGTGCTGCTGCAGGATGCCGTAGCCGAGGCCGTAAAAAATGAACGAATTTGCCAGTATCAGGCCGACGTTTTCCGCCGCAAAGTTTTCCTCGAAGATCAGTTTGTGAATGATGAACGTGAGATAGAACATCAGGAAAAAGATGCTCAGGAATGTCAGCGCCAGTTCGAAATGTACGGCGGTTTGATACTTCGCCGCCAGCCACCCGAAATATGTCAGCCAGGTAAAAACGAAGGCGTTATAAAACAGCCATTTCCAATACCTTCTGATCGAGATTATCAGGATTCCGAAATTGATGATCGCGATATAGGTAAACAGAAATTGATATTGGTCGGAACTGCCGCCGAGCAGGAACGGGATCGCGTACGCGCCGACCAATCCGACATGAGCGATCACCTGCTTGCCGTAATTTAACGCCCAAAAAACAGTCGCGACCGTCAACACCAGCATTAAGACAAAAGCCGTCGTCTGTGAATAAAGATCATAAAGCGCATAGGCGAAATAGGTAATGAAATACATTATCGCCATCGATCCGCTCATTAAAACGGCGCTGAAGTTCAGATATTTTTTCTTTAGGTAAAGCGCAAACCCAAGCAGCCCGAACGCGAAGAGATAACCGGAAACGATCCGCATCGTCGGGCTGATCAAATTATTGTCGATCGCATATTTTCCGCCGATGGCGACGCCGAGAACTAAAATGACGATGCCGATCAAACTAAGCAGATTCTGGCCGACGAATTTTTCGAGATCGGATTTTTCCGAAGGGGTATAGATCGATTGCTGAAAGGCTTCCGGACGTTCGGGTTTTACCGGCTGCCCGACCTGCGGCGGTGTCTGCCGTGGCTGAGCTGAATCCTGCGCCGTGATAGTTTGTTGCTCTGGCTTTTCCTGTCGCTGCGGCGATGGTTGAGTCGCCGCTTTCGCGTCTTGCCCAGCGGAGCGTAAAAATTTTATCTCCTGCGCGATTTGATTTATTTCCCGGTTGAAATACCCTTGGTATTTGACGAGATTATCCAGTCTTGCTTGCAATTGCTCTATTCGTGCGTCGATTTCTGACATATTAGATAGTTGCGATTAAAATTTAAGGATAGTCTCTTGAATGGCATTTTGGATTTTAGCTTAAATACTTATTAAAAGATAATTCTGCGAGCCCGAATATGAAAAGAACTGTAAAATCTCCGACCGGAAATGAATTGACCTGTAAAAACTGGCTGATCGAAGCCGCCTATCGCATGATCCAGAACAATCTCGACCCGCAGGTCGCATTCGATCCGGATAATTTGATCGTCTATGGCGGGCGCGGCAAAGCGGCGCGCAACTGGGAATGTTTTGATGCGATCCTGGAAAGCCTGCGGAATTTAAACGAAGACGAAACGCTGTTGGTGCAGTCGGGCAAGCCCGTCGGCGTGTTCAGATCTCACACCGACGCGCCGCGCGTTCTGCTGGCGAATTCCAACATAGTGCCGCACTGGGCCACCCAGGAACAATTCGACACCTACGAGCGCGAAGGCCTGATGATGTACGGCCAGATGACCGCCGGCAGTTGGATTTATATCGGCACGCAGGGCATTTTGCAGGGCACATATGAAACTTTTGGTTCGCTCGCGCGCCAGCATAATTGGGGCACGCTGGCGGGAAAATTCGTGCTGACCGCCGGCCTGGGTGAAATGGGCGGAGCGCAGGCGCAGGCGATCACTTTTAACGGCGGCGTAGGCTTGCTGGTCGATGTCGATCCGTGGCGCATTGAACGAAGATTGGGTTTGAAACAGGTCGATATCGCGGCCAAAGATATGGACGAAGCATTGGCGATGGTCGCGGAATCCGTCGCGAAAAAAGAAGCGCGTTCAATCGCCTTGTGCGGAAACGCCGCCGAGGTTCATTGGCAGATTCTGGAACGCGGGATCTTGCCCGACGTTGTCACCGATCAGACCTCGGCGCACGACGTTCTCTATGGTTACATCCCGGTCGGGCTGTCCGTCGAACAGGCAAATGAATTAAGAAAGTCCGATCAGGTCGGGTACGAGAAACGCGCAATGGATTCGATGTCGCGACATGTCGAAGCAATGCTGGAATTCGGGAAACGCGGCGCGGTCGTTTTCGACTATGGAAATAATTTAAGACAAAGAGCTTTAGACAACGGCGTCGCCAATGCCTTCGACTATCCCGGCTTTGTACCCGCTTACATCCGCCCGCTCTTTTGCGAAGGCAAAGGCCCTTTCCGCTGGGTTGCGCTTTCCGGCGACGCCGAAGACATCTACAAAACCGACCGCGCCATCATGGATCTCTTTCCCGATAACGATCATCTTATCCGCTGGCTGACCATGGCGCAGGAGCAGGTCGAGTTTCAGGGCTTGCCCGCGCGCATCTGTTGGCTCGGCTATGGCGATCGCGCAAAGGCCGGTTTGAAATTAAATGAAATGGTGCAGAAGGGTGAGCTCTCCGCGCCGATCGTGATCGGGCGCGACCATCTTGACTGCGGCTCCGTCGCCTCGCCCAACCGCGAAACCGAAGCGATGAAGGACGGCTCAGACGCTATCGCGGACTGGGTCTATCTCAACGCGATGATCAACGCCGTCGGCGGCGCCACCTGGGTTTCGCTGCATCACGGCGGCGGCGTCGGCATCGGCTACTCGCTCCACGCCGGCCAGGTGATCGTCGCCGACGGCACCCCCGAAGCCGCTCGCCGCATCGAACGCGTCCTCACCACCGACCCCGGCATGGGCGTCATCCGCCACGCCGACGCAGGCTACAACGAAGCAATCGAATTCGCCGAAAAGAATAATGTAAAAGTGCCGATGAAGAAAGATGTCGAATTAATAATCTCGACACCATGATCCAAATAATTTATATGAATGAATGCTGCGTTAATGAAAAGCTTCCAGAATCAGTTGCACAATATGTTCGGATCGATGTCTGTAAAAATCTTCCTACAATTAAGTATGATGATCGTTATTATTGTGTTTTGCATTTGCCAGATGAGAGTAAAAGCCTTTTCACCGATTTTAAAAAAGTTATCGACAGCCGAATAAAGGGTAAGCAAACAAATTTTACGTATGCTTTTATTCCCGACACCGCAACTTTTTTTGGGAGAACATTCATCAGTGATGCTAATTTTAACTATGCAATTTTTAAAGGTAAGCCGATCTTTAATAACGTAACACTTACTCACAACCTGCTTTTTAAAGCGGCTCAATTTATCGAAGGTGCTGAATTCAATCATGTCAATTTCAATGGGAGCGTTGATTTCTCCAACGCGGTTTTTCATGAAGCTACAACCTTCCAAGGGGCAAAATTTTTTAGCTACCTTAATTGTAATTCAACAACATTTTCATCGGAAGCAGATTTTAGTGAGGTAAGTTTTGCGGGCTTCGCTGAATTTGAATCGGCAAAGTTCGTTGGGTCTGCCTTATTTCACTATTCACATTTCTCAGAAAATGCCGAATTTGTCTACGCTAATTTCTCAGGGGGGGCAACATTTAATCCGGCAATATTTGAGAAAGAGGCGAAATTTGACTCAGCTGAATTTGCGAAATTCGCTTTCTTCAGTTCAGCGACCTTTTCACATTTCACTTCGTTTCTTGCAGTTAAGTTTACATGTGAGGCTTATTTTGAACATTCTATCTTTAAATCCATAGCGTATTTTGAAAAAGCAAGATTTTCCGACACTACCTTTTTCCAGAAAACAAGTTTCAGGGATTTGGCAAACTTCGGTGAAACGCACTTTGAAAAAGATGTTTTTTTTGATAGGGCCAGATTTCGCGAAACGTTAAATTTTAGTTATGCATCTTTTAGTAAGGAAACCAATATTTTCTTTCGCGAGACCTTTTTCGCGAAAGCCGTAGATTTTCAATATAGTTCTGCGGAAGGTTTTATCGCGTTTAGCGAATTACGTCAAGGACTGGATAGTTTTTTTCACTTTCACGAAGCAGCCTTTGAAAAGGCGGCGCGTATTTCCTTTCACACTTTGCGGCTGCGCCCATGCTGGTTCGTTAATATAGATTCCCGCAGCTTTATTTTCACTAACATCCAGTGGAACAATTTACCCAACCTTAGCAAAAAGTCAATAACTTCTGAAACATCATCTATAGCGGCTGCAAATACTCCGACGAAATTGAAGTTGCTGGAAATTACCGCTCGCCAATTAGCGGTAAATGCTGAAGACAATAATCGATATGAAGAGGCGTCCAGTTTTCGTCTGATGGCAAATGAGATCAAGCGTTTGCAGGATTATGACGGTTGGAAAATTTGGTCATTACATTGGTGGTATGGATTATCCAGTTCTTATGGAGAAAGCTGGATTCGCGCCTCTGTTATATTGCTCATCATTGTATTTTTAGTTTTTCCGTTCCTTTACACAACCAGAGTTTTTCAAGTTTGTCCCAACGAAAAACCAGTCTCTCTAAGTCTTAGCGAAAACATTTGCGTTCAGAAAAATCTAGAAATTTTAAACGGAAGTGCAATACTCCAAAGTCTCTCAACAGCAACATTTCAGACAACTGAGTATCGCAAACCCGTAAGCGGTTGGGGAGAATTTTGGATTATTGTTGAGAAAATATTTGTGCCTATTCAAACTGCTCTGCTGCTATTAGCAATTCGGCGAAAGTTTATGCGGTAAGCCGCAGGAGCAACATATTTTAATAGTGTAGGTTAAGGCGAAGCCACAACCCCTACGTAAGCACTAAAAATAAATTCGACGCTGAAGGTGTCGAATAAAAATATGCACCTTTTTGGTGAGAACCACCCAACTTTCATAAAAGGGAATTTACACCACTGCTACTGAAGACATATTGACAAAAGGATTATGAATAAAACGTAAAGGCTTTAGCCAAAATAATTTCGGCTAAAGCCTTTTGTATCTTTTAACTTTTACACTAGCTAAAAGCTAGTGGCAATTTATAATCGCAACTATTTGTCGTCTTTATCGTCGGCTGCGTCGTCTTCCACGGCGGCTTTCGAAGCGGCCGTTTGGGTGACGGTAACGTTGACGGATTTGCTGTCTTTTTTCTCACCGGCTTCGTTGATCATATCGGCATTGAGTTTGTAGGTTCCGGCCAAAAAACCAGCTGACACCGGCACGGTGTAGGCGGCAACGGCGTCGCCGTCAACCTTGACCGTGACGTCCGAGCCCTTTAAAGTCTCGCCTTTGGTCAATCCCTTGACGTCTTCGGCGACCAGGGTGAATTTTACTTCCACTTTGCCGGGGTTGTTCGAAACCTGCGCTTTTCCGTTAAGAGTGTCGCCGGTCTTAAAGCTGGAAGATTCCGTTTTGCCTTCTTTATCCGTCGATGTTTTTAAGCTGCTCAAATTGGCGGTGCTGAAATTGCACGCCTGCGCCGCCATAAAAGAAAGTGCGAGCACGATCCCAATTAATAAAGTACTAATATTTTTCATTCGTATACCTCTGATTTTATTTTAATTTTTTAAGGAAACTTTCCTTTTGTAATTCCCTGCGAGTTTACTCGCGCACTCCTAAATAAGCAACGCGAGGTAGTAAAAACATGTGATTTTAGACACTCTAAAAACAAAGCCTTTCCGGTGTAACCCGAAAAGGCTTTCCGGTCAGCGAATAATTTACGTTAATTCTTGAACGGGGTATTTTCCGCAAAATATTCATGGCTATCGGCATTAGCGATCGCTTTTTTCGGGTTTTGGATCGCGAGATTTTTCGCCGCGGTTTGTCCGTAGGCATAGTCATTTGTTCCGGCGACCACGTTAAAGTGGCTCATCTCGTGAACCAGCGTTCCGGCCTTGGAATCCGTTCCCGTCGCCGGCGCGTTCCAGAATGCGTTGCACAGGTAAATGTTGTACGGCTGCGTGGGGTAAACGTAGGCATAAGCGCTGTCGGTACAGGTGCAGTTAAATCCCACATTGGCGTTGTTCATGGCGTTCGTAATCGAGCTAAAGTGGCTGCGAACCGTGCTGTAGCGCGAAGAGTTATAGCTGCCGAACCAGGTGGTGTAACGCGCCCCCGCAGTTCCGGCCTGCAAATAATTATAGGAATTGGCCGAGTAATTGTAAGCGTTGCTGCGCGCGGTTACCAGCGCGGTTTGACGTGAGCTGGTACAGCCGGTAAAGCTCGTCGAACCGACGATTTCCGCGGCTTGAGGAGCCGGAACTTTGGAATCGCGCCCTTCGATCCAGGCGCTCAATGCTTCGGATCGCAGCTGATCCTGGTCGGCGGAAAATTTCGGCGTCCGGGAAAAAATATCGAAGGCTTCCGCATTATAGGAAACCTGGTAAAATCCGGTCGTCGAAAGATCATAGTAACCGGAAAGATCGACGGTCGTTTGCACGGTTTCCCCGCCGTTCAAGATCAAATAATCGGCGATCGAAGGCGCGGGCCGTTTATATTGAGGGCCGAGATATTCGACCGGTTTGCCGTCCAGCGTAACCGCAAAAAGGTCGCCTTTAACGCCGTCCAGCGGTGTGTACCACCTCAGAATAGCGATCGGCTGCTTACTCGTATTTGTGATCGCAACTTTTACCAGCACGCTGTCCTGGTAAAGAAAAGTGTCTTTTTCAAAGCTGATACTGACCTGTGCCTGAGAGCCGCGCGCGGCAAAAGCGCTGACAGTAATGAGATTCAGCAAGATCGCCAGCACGATAAACACTAATAGTTTGTTTTTTAACACTTGTTTTCCTCCAAAGTAAATTTAGGTCTCAATCAAAAAATGATTGCCTGGATCACGGGCGTAAAAAGGCCCTCAGCCGTCCGGTCGACGGGCATTTGGGAAAAATAAACCAAAATAGTTACGATTATTGTAAGACCTGTAAACCTTTATAGGAGCCTGTCCCTCCCGTGTCAAGAAAAATCTTGTCGGACGGCTGCAAATTTCCGTCACTATTAACTTTTAACCAGAAACCTGGGAGCTAGAGGCTGCAAAAGCGCGGCTCGCCGTGCTAACCGGTTTATCGCAAAGCCCGTAAGTTTTGATTTCCGCATTTTTTCACTTAAAGTAAATACTTATCCAATGCAAAAAATAGATCTGATAATTCACAATGCCGGGCAGCTGGTCACCTGCGCTTCCGGCGGCAAAGCAAAAAAAGGCGCGGCGATGCGCAAATTGGGCATTGTCGAAAACGGCGCGGTGGCGATAAACGAAGGTGTGGTCGTCGGCGTCGGCCGATCGGACGATATTCTGTGGCAGTATAAACCCGCGGAAAAGATCGACGCCGGCGGGCAAGTCGTCACCCCCGGTTTTGTCGAATGCCACACGCACATTGTTTACGGCGGCGACCGCCTGAATGAATTCGAGCTGCGGATCGCCGGCGCGAGCTATCTGGAAATAATGGAAGCCGGCGGCGGCATCGTCAGCACCATGCGCCACACTCGCGAAGCGGGCACAGCGGAGCTGGTCGAGCGAGCGCTGGGGCGGCTCAATCAAATGCTTGCGCTCGGCGTCACTACCTGCGAAATAAAAACCGGCTACGGCCTCGATACCGAAACGGAGTTGAAAATGCTCCGCGTGATCGAAGAACTCGATAAAACTAACCCGGTCGATCTGGTTCCGACATTTTTGGCCGCGCACGCTTTTCCGCCCGAATATAAAGAAAATCAGGACGAATACGTCGCGCTGGTTTGCGAAGAGATGATCCCCCGCGCTGCGCAGTGGTACGCAGATTCGCATTTTGCCGGAAAAGGCACTCCGTTTTTTATCGACGTGTTTTGTGAGAAAAATGCTTTTTCGCTGGAACAATCCAAACGTGTGCTGGAAACCGGTTTGCGCCACGGAATGAGGCTAAAAGCGCACGTGGACGAATTTACCAATCTGGGCGGAGCGCGGTTTGCGATAGAAAATTCCGCGACCTCTATCGACCATCTCGATGCGATCAGCGACGAAGAAATTTCCCTGCTGGCGAATTCCGAAACGGTGGGAGTGGTCACGCCGGCCGTCAATTTCAATTTTGGCAGCGCGGAATTTGCCGACGCGCGAAAAATGATCGACGCCGGCTGCGCCATTGCGCTTTCGACGGATTTCAATCCCGGCTCAGCGCCCTGCCCGTCGCTGCCGAACGCGATGGCGATCGCCTGCCGCTATCAAAAACTTTTACCCGCGGAAGCTCTAAGCGCCGCCACCGTCAACGCCGCCTTCGCCGTTGGTCTGGGAGAAAGCATCGGTTCCATCGAAGCCGGCAAGCAAGCCGACCTGTTGATACTCGATACAAAAAATTATCGACAACTCGCTTATGAATTCGGCGGCAATTTAATAAATAAGATCATCAAAAACGGCAAAACGGTTTAGAGTTCAAACTTTAGTTCGTTTTAAAGTTTCAAAATGGAGACAGGCTCAAGTTTGAACTCTAAGTCGTTGCAAAATGTTTAGAGTTCAAACTTTAGTTTGTTTTAAATTTCAAAATGAAGACAAGCTGAAGTTTGAACTCTGAACCGGGGCGATAGAAAATTTTCCGGCCTCTATGTTAATCTGTACTTTCTGGCTTACTTATGAACGAAATTGTTTTAGACGGCGAAAGTCTGACTTTCGAACAAGTGATCGCGGTTGCCTACGGCAAGCCGAACGAGCCGCGCATAGTTCTCTCCGCGGCGGCCAAAGCCAAGGTTGAGCGATCGGCGCGGGCGGTCGAAATTTTGCTCGAACGGGGCGAAATAGCCTATGGGATTACCACCGGTTTCGGCGCTTTTAAAGACAAGATCATCTCACCCGAAGAGGTCGAAATACTTCAGAGAAACATAATTTTAAGCCACGCCGTCGGCGTTGGCAATCCTTTTGACACGTCTACCGTCCGGGCCATCATGCTGATTCGCGCCAATACGCTAAGCCGTGGATTTTCAGGTATTAAACTTGCTACACTTCAACTGTTGCTTGATTGTATTAATGTTGGCGTTCACCCGCTGATACCTGAAAAAGGCTCGCTCGGTGCGAGCGGCGATCTGGCCCCGCTGGCGCATATGAGCCTCGTGCTGATCGGCGAAGGCGAAGCGGAATTTCGCGGCGAAGTTCACAGCGGACGGGACGCGCTGGCCAAAGCCGGTTTGCAGCCCGTAACGCTGGCCGCCAAGGAAGGCCTGGCGCTGACGAACGGCACCACGGTGATGACCGCCGTCGGGCTTTTGGAAGCCGCGAAAGCAAAATACCTGGCCGATGTCGCGGATATTTCCGGCTGTCTCAGTCTCGAAGCATTGAACGGAACGACGATGGCTTTTGACGAGCGGATCCACGCTCTCCGCCCGCATCCGCGCCAAATGATCTGCGCGGAAAACCTCCGCAAAATTCTCGCCGGCAGCGAATTTACCCGTGATTTCGATCCCATGAACGTGCAGGACGCTTACACTCTGCGCTGTATTCCGCAAGTTCACGGCGCCTGCCGCGACGCCATCGATTATGCCCTGTGGGTGGTAAATATAGAGCTCAACGCGGTGACCGATAATCCCTTGATCTTCATTAGTGAGCAGAGTTCGGAAAGTTCACAGAGTTCTCTGAGTTCACCGAGTGAACAAGATTCCGCAAACCCGGTCAATTCAGTTAACCCGGAAAACTCCGCCAACTCGGAAAACTCTGCCAACTTAAAAATCGAAGTTCTTTCCGGCGGAAATTTCCACGGCGAGCCTTTGGCGATAGCGTTCGATTATCTGGCGATCGCTTTGGCGGAGCTGGGAAATATCAGTGAACGGCGGATCATGCGTTTGACCGATGAAGCTTCGAACGCGCACGTGCTGCCTGCGTTTTTGACGGAAAATGGCGGGCTGAATTCCGGTTTTATGATCGTGCAATACACGGCTGCCGCGTTGGCGACTGAAAACAAAGTGCTGGCCCACCCGGCGAGTGTCGATACCATTCCGACCTCGGCCAATGTTGAAGACCATGTTTCGATGGGCGTGACCGCTGTCTTAAAACTCCGGCAAATTTCGGAAAACCTCGAGCAGATATTGGCGCTCGAGCTTTTCTCCGCCGCCCAGGGAATCGATTTCCGCAAAAAGAGAATCGGCGCGGAAAAAAAGTTAGGCAGCGGAACCGCCGGGGTCTATGCTTCGATCAGAAAAGACGTGCCCTTTATCGAAGTCGATACCGTCATGTATCCCTATTTTGCGGTGATAAAAAAGAAAATTCGGGCGAGAGAGTTTTAAGCGGGGTCATTCGCCGGCCTGGGCTTCTTTTTCCAGTTCCCGGCGCATTTCATCTTCCATTTTCACGGCTTCCAGGGCGAGCGGTAATTGTTCCGTGTTAGCGCGCAGTTTTTTCATTGCCAGTTCCGTATCCGCCAGATTGGTGCCGCGCCGCGAACCGGCTTCGATCATCTGCAGCCGGGTTTCGGCTTCTGCAAGCATTTCCCGGGCGCCGTCCTGAATTTCGCTCAACCGCCGGCGGTCGTTTTTCAGATCTTCCAGCAGAGTAGTCGAATTTTCACTTTTCACATATTTAAGCTTCCGTTCGCGCCGCTGGATAAGTAAAAGCTCCTGCTTGGTAGTTTTCAGGATGCGCGCGCCCGTGAGTCGCGAAGCGAGGGTTTCTCGATACGCGTCGGCCAGCAGTGGATTTGACCTTTCGATCTCCTTGAGCGCCTTTTTTTCCGGGGTTTTTAGTTCCTGCGTGAAAAATTCGACCTCATGGGCCTTTATTCCATCTACCGCCATCCTCTCGCGCAAACCGACCAGCCAGCCCTGGCGATAGATCAGCAGCCCGCCCGAAACGATCAGCCCGAAAATAAATCCTATTATCAGGGTGATCAGAGCGCTGAAAACGAACACCGCCGTGCCAGCCGGCGATCCGCCGAAGATCATCCCCGCGATAAACAGGATCAGCGCCGGTAAAACCGACGTCAGCGCGGGAACCGCCAGCGGGCTCCAGCGCAGGACATTGTTTTTCGCAATGTCGCGGCGGGTCAGTTCATAATGTCTTTTTTCCAAATCGCTCATCATCTCGTCCCGGCGGACAGCTTTCTTCTAATAAAAAGCATCTTAGCAATTTAACGCTTCTTGTGTCTTTGTAATATGATGCACAATGTATTTAAAAGCGCAATCTCAGGCGGTGGTTATGATTCGACAAAAATCGGCTATTTTTTTTATCATCTGTTCGCTAACGGCGGCTTTTGCCGCGATCTCGTCTTTTGCGCAAACTCCGACCCCGACACCCGATAAAGATCAAAAAAAGAACCAGCGGGATAAAAGCGTCCGGCCGGTGACGCTTCCGATCTCGATCTTTACCAAAACGGAATTAAAAGAAAATCAATTGACCGAGTTTGTCGAGGCCGGAAACATCTTTGTCAAAGAAGACGGCGAAGAACAGGTCGTGCTTTCGATCCGCAGCGTTTCCAATACCCCGCTTACCCTGGCGATCGTGATCCAGGACGATCTGGAACCGGTAGTAAATCTCGAATTAAAACGGATCGCCGAATTCATCAAAAACCTGCCGAAAGGTTCGCGGGTAATGGTCGGTTATGTCCGCGCGGGCGGGCTGCAGGTCAGGCAAAAATTTACCGAGGATCTGGAAAAAGCCGCGGCTTCCCTCAAAATTATCTCGGGCAGCGCGGCCGTCGCGACCAACGATCCGTACGAGGCCTTGTCAGAGGCGCTCGAAAGATTCGACGGGCTGCCGAATGGGCGGCGCGCCGTTTTGTTTATCTCCGACGGCTATGACGCGACGCGCGGCTCATCGGCGCTTTCGACGCTCGACAGCCTCTCGCTCGAACGATCTATTACCAAGGCGCAGCGAAGAAGCGCCGCGGTTTACTCCATTTTTGCCGCAGGTTCTTATACCAGAAATGCGGCGGGAAGCGTTGTGCTCGGGTCGCAAGGGGCGCTGAACAAGCTGGCCTCGGAAACCGGCGGCCGGGCTTTTTTCTCGGGTACTCATACCCCGGTAAGTTTCGATCCATTCTTTAAGGATCTGGTAGTTACCTTGAACCGCCAGTTCGCCATCACCTACCTGTCCACACACATGAAAAAAGGCTTTCACCGGGTGGAAGTCTATAGCACGAACCCGGAAGTCCGGATCGAACATCCCAAAGGCTACCGTTATAAAAAATCGTTTTGATCGATTTAAGTGATCTGGGTTTTGCAGATAGAGCAGATCTTGCAGTCTTCTCTAATGCAGAGGCCTATCCAAAATAGCGGCGGAATACTGACCAGCAGCACGGCGAATACGATCCAACCGGCCTGGGATATTTTTCGTTTAAATCCCGGAATGACCTGGGTTCGGCAATTGGGGCAGTAATGATGCCCGTAGGCATAATATTGCGGATGCTGCTGCTGTTGCCCGTGCGGCTGCCCATATAGCGGCGCGGCGGGCTGCAGCGGCTGTACCATCTGCGGGCTGTGCCGCTGATAATTCGGCTGCGAAGGGGTAAAAACCTGCGTTTGTTTTGCCTGGTAATTTTGCGTCCGGTCGCTGATCTGAAACTCTTCGCTCTGCCAGCTGTAAGGCTTACGCGAAGATTCGCCCCCGGAGCTTTGCATCAGCGCGACTCCGCAAAAACGGCAAAACTTGCTCCCATTGGCGTTTTGCATCCCGCATTTTGCACATTGAACCATATCCGGTACCGAAAACAGTATAACTTCAAATGTGATTTACGCGAAGCACGAGGTAAAAGTTCATTCCGGAGTTCTTAATCGAATTTGATTCGTTCGCCGGTCTTTACCGCTTTATAACACGCCTCGACCAATTCCACCGATTTATAGCCGTCCACTGCCGTGATCAGCGGTTCTGTGCCGTTTATGATCGCGCTGATAAAGGCGTCGTTTTCCTGCGTGTAACCCCAGCGTTCTTCCTTCGCTTCCTTATGCCACGAGAAATGCTGATAATTATGCGACGAGCCCGGGTTCAGGTTCGAATCGCCAAGGCTGCTGTCCGTCAGATTTTCCATTTCCTGTGTCAGGATGGTGCGGTGATCGCAAAAAACTTCGACGCGTTCGAATGGAAACAGCCAGCTTGCCTCGGCCGACGAGCAGAATGTGGCGTGCAGGCCGCTTTTGAATTTCAGCAGCACGGAAAAATTATCGATCTCGTTGTAGGTATGCTGTGAGCCGAATGCGATCATTTCATCGACCTCGCCGAACTGAAAACGCACCATGTCGAACATATGAATGGTGGTTTCATATAAAAATCTTCCGGTGATCTCGTTATCGCTCGTCCATTCCGGGATCTGCAGGTCGCCGCGGTTCATCTTGATGTGAGCGGAGTGCGGTTTGTCGCCGGCAAGCAATTCTTTCAGCTTTACATACACCGGCGCGAACCGGCGGTTGTGCCCGACCTGGAAAACGCCCTTGCCCGATTGCGCCGCGTCCATCACCGCTTTGGCTTCCGCCAGGCTCGTCGCCATCGGTTTTTCGCACAACACGTGCTTTCCCGCGTTTGCCGCCGCGATGGCCAGCTTAGTATGGCCGGTGTTGGGCGTGGTAATGACGATCGCGTCGCTGGCTTCTAAAACCTGTTCGGCATTCTCCATGCACTTGCCGCCGGTTATGCGCCCGACTGCTTCCATCCGCTCGGGAACGATGTCGTAAAGGGCCGCGACCTCAGTTTTTTCGTGTTTGGCAAAAAGCTGGGCATGGGTCCCACCCATATAGCCCGTTCCGATAATTCCGATCTTGATTTTACTCATATTTCCTTATGTCAGAACCGGGAGCGGTAGCGACTGGGTTCTTTCTCAGGATTAGCTAAGAAACCCGGTCACTACCGTTCCCGGTTCTGACTTCAATTCCGTCTTCTGTCTTCTGCTTTTACGCCGATGCTGCCTTTTCGGTTAAACCAAGCGCTTTAATCGTATTTTCGCGCGAGAGTTTCGCCACTTCGAACGGATCCTGGTTCCAGTATTCCGGGCGAAAGATCTCGATGCTTGCCATCGTGTCGTAGCCGATCTTGTCAAAATGAAATTTGATCTCTTTGAGCGGCAGGATTCCCAGCCCCGGGTAGAGGCGGTGCGAATCGTTCAATTCTTCTTTCGGCAGGTCTTCGCTGTCGTTGATGTGGAAAATGAAAAGTTTTTCCGGCTTCATCGTATCGATCGCTTCCATCGTTGAATTTCCCGCGTAGAAGTGAAAAGTGTCAAGCACGTTTCCGATGTTCGCGCGATCCATTTTTTCCACGATCTTGTTGCAGTGGTCCAGGGTCTGCACCGAGCAATCCGTCTGGCCCAGAAATTCGAACGCCAGCCCGACATTGTGCTTTTCCGCAATGTCGCCCAGTTCGTGCAGAACCTTGATCGATTCATCGGTGATCTCTTCTTCCGTCAGCCCTTCCGGCAGTTTGCCCGGAACGACCACGACGTATTTGCAGCCGATCTGCCCGGCGATGCTGCACAATTCTTCGCACTGGGCCTTGATAATATTTTCGTAATCGTCGGGCGTGCGGAAAGTGATGTGCTCAATGGAATTGATGCTCCACGGCTCGAGCCCGGCATCGTCCAATAAAGTTTTAAGATCGGCTACGGTATTTGTTTTTAAAAATTCGCGCAATTTGGCAGCCCATATCTCGATCAGTTCAAAACCGGCGGCTTTCGCGGCTTTGATATCGGTTACGAGATCGGCGTGCATGGTGGTCGCGCCATTCAAAGCTAATTTCATTTAGTTACTCCTGATATAAAATAAGTATCAATCCAAACCGTAGATATTACCACGATGAAATTTGTAACGCCAGCATCGGGCAAAGTGCGAATGGGCAGAAACGCGACAGTTATGGAGCGTGTTATAAACCGGATATGGAAAACAGCGCTCTCGAAGGCCGGCATGCGGACGAGCCGTCCGCGCTCCCAGTAAACCTATCGCCTTCCTTTTACGTCTAAATACTGGTATCTTTTAAGCAGCATCCCTGCTTTTCCGGAACAAAATCATGCTGTACAGATCAATCACAATCGCACTTATTCTATTGGCTTTATCCATCTCTGCCGCCGCGCAGGTCTATAACGATGCGACGCTGGCGCAGGTTCGTGAAAAGGACAGAACCGCCCGGATCGAAAACGGCAAGCTTCCCTTGCTGTCGGCCGCCGAGCATCTCTACCGCGCCGACGTCTATAATTCCAACCGCGCATTTTCCGACGCCCGCGAGCATTGGCAAATGGTGATTCGGAATTATCCCGGCGACGCCGGAATGTCCAAAGCGCTTTTCGGCATGGGGCGCTCAAATATGTGGGAGCGGAATTACGCGGTGGCGGTCGAATGGTTCGATCGCGCCATCCAGGATTTCAGTCAAACGAAAGACGGGCGCGAAGCCCTCGCCTTCAAAGGCGCGTGTCTGGTCCGCCTCGGCAAAAACGAGGATGCCGCTCGTGTGTATGAGCAGTACACGATCATGTTTCCGAACGGTGAAAAGATCGACTCCGCGCATTTGAATATCATCGACGCGCTGCGCGAAGCCGGGAAATATGACGACGCAAATTTATGGGTCGATAAAACCCGCCAGCGCTTTGCCGGGCTGCCGGCGGAAACCAGCGCTCTTTTCGCGCGTCTGCGGATAGAAATTTACCGCCAGCATTGGGACACCGCGATCAAGACCTCCGAAGAAATAAACGCGCTCAACGATTTCGGCGGCACGATGACCTCCCGCGATGAGGTCACTTTTCTTAAAGCCTTCGCGCTCGAAAAAGCCGGGCGAAAAAACGAAGCGGTAAATTTTTATTTTGCCGTCTCCGATGGCCCTAATTCGTATTACGGCGGGCTTGCGACCGAGCGGCTGATGAACCTGACCGGCGCGGACACTGTCCGCAAAGCGCAGGCGTTCGACCGGACGGCGCAGGTAAAAGCCTCGGCGGTAAAACTTATCGGCCAATATCCGGCGCCGTATAATTCCGAACTTTTGCAGTATTCCCGCTCACGCGGCATCGACCCTCGCTTTGTGCTGGCGATAATGAAACAGGAGAGCAGCTTTCGCGCCAATGCAAAATCCCCGGCGGCCGCGCGCGGCCTGCTGCAACTGACCGCGGACACGGCTGCAAAATACAACAGCAAAGCGGGCGTTCCGACCCTGCAGGCGGAAAGCCTCTACCTGCCCGGAATCAACATTAATATCGGCAGCGTCTATATCGCCGACCTGAAAAAACAATTTTCACTCTACGAAGCGATCGCCGCGTCTTACAATGGCGGCGAAGACAATGCCGCGCGCTGGCTGAACCGCTCGAAACCGAGGGAAGCCCCGATCTTTGCCTCGGAAGTAGGATTTGCCGAAACAAAGAATTATGTCTTTAAAGTGATGGCAAATTACCGCGTCTATCGCGAGCTTTACACCGAAGATCTAAGAAGGAAATAGCGAAAACGGCGATCCCCTTCGCTGGCTCAATTCAGCTTTACCGGTTAGCACTCCGGCTCTCATAAAAGTAGTCTTGCCTTTTTTTGTTCCACAAGCCCGCGATATGAACGCGGGCTTGTTCTTTTTCCTCTTCTGCCTCCTCTTCTCTCTTCCTTCTTTCCTATTTCCTCTTTCCTACTTCCTATTTTCTGTCTCCTGCCGTTATGTTTTCGCGAAAAAAGCCACAAGTAACAGCAGACCAAACTTCTGTCAGACCGGAAACTTAAAAAAGGAGAATCGAATATGACACTGCCACTAAATAAACTGCGGTCGCTGATCTCAGGCCACGCTCGCGGCCGGATCGTTTTTGCGGCTTTTACGCTGGTTGCGCTCGCAATGCTCATACCGGGCGGCGCCCTGGCGGCTACGAAATTTAACTTCGGGGACGGCCTGGGGGCGGATTATGTTTATTTTCACCAGTCCGCAATTTTTACCTACTGGTTAGGAGTATCTTCCGGGCCCGGCACGGTGCCGTTTTTCACCGCGCTGGGAGGCACGAACGACCAAATGGCTCCCGCCGATTATAACGGTGACGGGCTGACCGATTTCGGGGTCCGGCATCCCGGCGGCGTCTGGGACATCAACTACACCGGCGGCGGAAGCACGACCGGAACGTTAAACATTCCCGGCAGCATTCCGCAGTCCGCTAATTTTACCGGGAACAGCGAAGCCGAGATCGCCGTTTTCCTTCCCGCCACCGGGGATTGGTATGTTAAAACCCTGCCGGGTTCCACGCCGTCGAATGTGCTGATCGGGCCGATCAATTTCGGCCTGCCGGGAGATAAACCGGTAGCCGAAGACTACAATGGGGACGGCTACGCCGATTATGCCATTTATCGCAACGGCGTCTGGTGGATCAAATACAGCAACGATCTCACGGATCACGTTTTTACCTGGGGGCTTTCGACGGATATTCCCGTCCCGGCGGATTATGACGGCGATAACAAAGCCGACCTCGCCGTGTTCCGCCCGTCGAGCGGCCATTGGTTTATCCGGCAATCCGCAACCGGAACCATGCTCATCCGGCTCTGGGGCACTACTAACGATGTGCTGATACCGGCGGATTACAACGGTGACGGAAAGGCCGAACCCGCGATCTACCGCAACGGCGACTGGTGGATAGATTCTCCGGCCGGGCCGGTGACCATTTTAGGTTTTGGCACGTCGGTCGATGTCCCCGCGCTTCATGCCTACGTCCAGCAATAATCACACTCTCGATCTTTAGATCTCGGCGCGGTTTTTAGTTTAATTTTGAAAGGAGAACTTATTATGTTTCAGCCGTTAAATAGTCTTCGCTGTCTGTACCCGGATACTTTTAGTATTCGTCTTATCTTCGCTGTTTTTATTTTTGTCATCTGCCTGTCGGCCGCCGGTTTTGCCGCGACAAAATTCGATTTCGGCGGCACCAACGGGCCTGGCGGCGGGCCGGCCGCCGATTATGTTTATTATCACCCGACCGTTTTTCCTTATTGGCTCGGCCTTACCGCCGGGCCGACCGCCGGAAGTACCGGCGTGCCCGTCTTTGAATTTTTTGGAGCTGTCGGCGACCGGATAGCTCCCGCCGATTATAACGGTGACGGCTTTACGGATTTTGCGGTATTTCATCCCATTTCCGGAGCCTGGGAAATACGATATTCGATTCAGATACCGACTCCGATCCACGGTTCGACCACTATACCTGACGCTCTGGGAATGTTCGGCGACATTCCCCAATCCGGAAACTTTAGCGGAACTGCTGAGGCGGAGGTTGCCGTCTTTCGCCCCGGCACCGGGGAATGGTTTATCAAACCCGCTCCGAATCCCACGCCGTTTCCCTCACCTTCGCCTATTCCTTTCGGTACGCCCGGCGACAAACCGGTAGCGGAAGATTACGACGGCGACGGCTATTACGATCTGGCAATTTTTCGCCCATCGAACGGGGAGTGGTGGATACATTACAGTTCCGCGATCCCGGATACGATAAATGTCTGGGGCATCTCGACCGACACCCCGGTTCCGGCCAAATACGATCCGGACACCAAGGCCGACATAGCGGTCTTTCGCGGGGGCTATTGGTATATTTTAAGGTCAATCGACAGTTCGGTTTCTATCCTGCACTGGGGACTTCCGACCGACGTGCCGGTTCCGGCCGATTATGACGGTGACGGACGCACGGACATCGCGATCTATCGCAATGGGGACTGGTGGGTAAACGGTTCTTTTAGCGGGCCGATGGTCATCTCCGGATTAGGCGCGGCGGGCGACGAACCCGTGCCTCACGCTTACATCCCATAGTTAGCGAAAGATTCGACTGCGGCACGGTTTTTATTAAAGAATTACCATGCCGCAGTCTTTGTAATGTAATATTTTTCCGCGAAAATTCCATAAAAAGTAGAAGCTCCAATTCCTATTCCATCCCAACAAGGAGAATCTATATGTCACAACACTCAAATGGACTTAGATCGTCGATCTTCCATCATCTTCGCGTTTTGGTAACTTTTACCGTGCTGGTCACTATTATTTGTCTGCCCGCAGCGAATTTCGCCGCGATTAAATTTAATTTTTTGGGTAATTTGGGTAATCATCAGGGCGCCGATTATCTGTACTATACGCCCGGGCTTACACTTACATGGGGAGGAAAATCGTCCGACGCCAGCTCGACTCCCTTTCCTTCCCTGACTCTGGGAACGGCCAACAGCCGCATAGTTCCCGCCGATTACAATGGAGATTCTATTACGGACGCCGGAGTTTTCTTAAGCGGCGCCTGGAGCATCAGGCTTATCGCTCCTAACGGCATTGGCACTCCCACCGGCAGTATTATCAACGCCAGCTTGGGAGTGGCAGGCGATATTCCGATGGCGGGTAATTTTTTCGGAAGCCGCGAGGCGGAGATTGCCGTTTTTCATCCGGCTACCGGAGAGTGGACGATAAAAACTCTTCCGACCAGCCCGATACCCAATCAGGTGACAGGCCCTTTCAACTGGGGGCTGGCCGGCGACATACCCGTACCCGAAGACTATGACGGCGACTGCATCCTTGATATCGCGATTTATCGTCCATCGTCCGGCGACTGGTGGATAAAATACAGCGCGCCGCCGCAAGCCACCCAATTAATTCACTTTGGAGGAGACCCCACCGATATTCCGGTTCCTGAGGATTATGACGGCGACGGTAAGGCCGATCCTGCCGTTTTTCGGTCGTCCAACGCCACCTGGTACATTTTACAATCTCTTAACGGAATTAAGATCAAGCAATTCGGCAACCCTCCCGACGTGCCGGTTCCGGCGGATTACAATGGCGACGGCATGACTGATATTGCGGTTTTCAATGGCGGAAACTGGACAATAGATATAATCCCGTGGCCTGCGATCTCATCAGGAACGCTGGGTGACGTACCTATACCCGGCCCCTAGAGAGAAAATTAAATATGCCGCATAAAGTTCAGAGTTACGTTTAAGGCGTAACTCTGAAAGCGCTGATAGTCCTGTCCGCGCGAACGCCACCTACTACCCGCCGGCGCGGGTGGTTCGGACTGTTTTTACTCCCAGTCGCCCTGACCTTCGCGTTCGACGTGATAGCCGGCGCCTTTCAGGTGTTTCATCACGTCTGCGCCGTGTTCGCTGTCGCGCACTTCCAGCACCAGTTCGATGCCGACCCTGCCCAGCGGCGCCAGCCATAAAGCGCGGCGGTGAAAAATGTCCATCACGTTCGCTCCCGATTCGGCCACGTGGTCGAGCAGCGCCGCGATCCCGCCCGGACGGTCCTGCACCGTCAGTTTCAGGATCATGTAGCGCCCCTGGCGAACCATCACCTGTTCCAGCACCCGCGCCAGCAAATTGCCGTCGATATTTCCGCCGCAGAGCACCGCGCAAACGGTGTCCGAGGGCTGAATGTCAATTTTCTTTGCCAGCAGCGCCGCCACACCGGCCGCGCCCGCGCCTTCAACCACCAGCCGCGAGCTTTGCACGCTATGATAGATCGCCCGAGCGATCTCTTCTTCGGAAACCTCGACCACCTCGTCCACCAATTCATGGATGATCGGCAGGGTCAATTCGCCCGGACGCTTGACGGCGATACCGTCGGCGATCGTCTGCGCGCCGGGAAACTCGACCGGTTTCCCTTCTTTTAACGACTGATTGACGGGAGCGCACCCAGCCGCCTGCACGCCGATCACGCGCACCTTGGGCAGCAGAGTTTTCGCGGCGATCGCAATGCCTGAAATGATCCCGCCGCCGCCGATCGGGACGACTATTACGCTCGCGTGCGGCAGGTCTTCGACGATCTCCCAGCCGACGGTTCCCTGCCCGGCGATAACCAGCTCATCATCAAAAGCGTGAACATAAATAAAACCATGCTCCTCCTGTAGCAGCCGTGAATGCGCCACCGCTTCGTCAAAGGTCGCGCCCTTTAAGATGACTTCCGCTCCCAGCGCCTTGGTCGCGGTGATCTTCGTCAGCGGCGCGTGTTCCGGCATCACGATTGTTGACTTTATGTTGTGCAGTTTTGCGGCCAGCGCCACGCCCTGCGCGTGGTTTCCCGCGGAGCCAGCGATCACACCGCGCTGTTTTTCTTCGTCGGAGAGATGGCTGATCTTGTTATACGCGCCGCGCACTTTAAACGAGCCGCTGAGCTGCAGCGATTCCGCCTTGAGAAACGCCTTTGCGCCGATCTCATCGCCGAGTTTTTGGTCGGGCAGGATCGGGGTTTGACGAATGATTCCCTGCAGGATCTTTCGCGCTTCCTGAATATCTGAAAGTTTTACCGTCATAAAGGGAAATTATAGTTTTGTTTTCCGTTTTTGACCACGTTATTCTTATATTTTCATTGAACTTAGAGAATTGCGAAAAGATCGGAGCGATTTTAATAAAAAGTTGCGGTATAATTCGTTATCTAAATTTTCGCCAAAATCCGGAGGAATAAATGTTAGCGCAAGTTATTTTCCTGTTACAGGCTGAGTTTGCCGCATTCGGCTTATTCTTCTTTTTATTTCTTGGCATCGCGCTCTTGGTGATAGCCTGGAAAACGCTCAAGATCGTCCCGCAGTCGGCGGTTCTGCTGATCGAAAGGCTTGGCAAATTCAATCGCCTGGCGACCAGCGGCTTGAACATCATCGTTCCTTTTTTCGAAGCGCCTCGCACCGTCTATTGGACGAATGTCCGGCCGGGCCTGTCGCAGATCGACCTGCGCGAACAGTTTATCGACTTGCCGCCGCAGCCGGTCATCACCCGCGATAATGTCACGATCCACGTCGATTCGGTGGTGTACTGGCAGATCACCGATCCGATCAAGGCCGTCTATGAAGTGGCCGATCTGGTCGGCGGCCTGGTGCAATTGACGATTACCGGTATGCGCGCCGTGATGGGCGATATGGATCTCGATCACACTCTGTCGCAGCGCGACCAGATCAACGCGAAACTTCGCCTGATCCTGGATGAAGCGACCGATAAATGGGGCGTAAAAGTAACCCGCGTGGATGTGAAAAATATCAACCCGCCGGAAGACGTGCGCATCACGATGGAAAAACAGATGACCGCGGAACGCACCCGCCGCGCGCTGGTGCTGCAGGCCGAAGGCGATAAGCAGGCCGCGATCACCCGCGCCGACGGCGAAAAACAAGCGTCTATCATGCGCGCCGAGGGCGAAAAGCAATCGGCCATCCTTTCCGCAGAGGGCGCCGCGCAGGCGCGTCTCGTCGCCGTCGAAGCCGAATCGCAATCTATCTCGCGTATCTCGTCGGCGATGGAAAGCCACGGCAACCCGGCCCAGTATTTGATCACTGCGCGCTATATCGAATCTCTCCGCGATATGACGCGTTCCAATAATGCAAAAGTTATTTTTATGCCCGTTGAAACATCCAGCATGCTTTCCAGCATCGGAACTTTTAAGGAAATGTTCACGGAAAGCCATGAAAAAAATGATCAGCCGCCCGTGCCGCCGCGCAACCCGCGCGAATTGAAACAATAAGTTTTTTAAGGGAGTGCATTATGTTAAAAATTTCAACCGTTACCGTGATGGTTTCATTCGCCGCCATACTCTTGGTCTTTGGCATCAGCCATCATTTATCGACCGAGGTCGCGGCAAAGGACAGATCCGTGTTGGATTTCAAGATGAAGGACATCGACGGAAATGACGTCAAGCTGAAAAAATATAAGGGGAACGTGCTTTTGGTGGTGAACACCGCCAGCAAATGCGGTTACACCCCGCAATATGAAGGCCTGCAGGCGGCCTATACCAAATACAAAGATAAAGGCTTTTACGTGCTCGGCTTTCCGGCTAATAATTTCAAGGGACAGGAACCTGGCAGCGACGCCGAGATCAAGGACTTTTGCACGCTGAAATACAACGTCACTTTTCCGATGTTTTCTAAGATCTCCGTGCTCGGCGAAGATCAGCACCCGCTCTACAAATTCCTGACCAGCAAGGAAACCGACCCGAATTTTGCGGGAGACATCACCTGGAACTTCAACAAGTTTCTGGTCGATCGTAAAGGAAATGTCGTGGCGCGCTTTACTTCCAAAGATACGCCGCAAAGCGATGCGGTAACACAGGCGATCGAGAAATATCTAGACGAGAAATAATTCGTGCTTTGTCACAACTGAATACACCGAGCCTGCCGGCTGGAGTTTGCTTTCGTAAATAACGATCTCTGAAACTTCAAAGCTGACGGGCTCGAATTGTTTTTGGAGAAATGCATCGGTCAATTCCGCCGATCTTTCCGGCTCGCGCAAACGCGCAACGGTCAGGTGCGGTTTAAACAAGCGGTTTTCTTTTTCAAACCCTCGCGCTCCGGTTTCTTCTTCCAGTCTTTCCTGTAAATTTTGCAAATTTCCCGATTCGTCGGTTAAACCGATCCAAAGAATTTTGGCTTTTTTGCGCGACGGGAAACAACCGGCATTTTCCATCCGCAAGGAAAACGGCGCAAAGCCCGAAACGGCGCTTTTCACTGCTTCGCCGAGCTGCCCTAATTGCTTTTCGTCTATATCGCCCAAAAATTTCAGCGTTAGATGTATCTTTTCCGGTTTTTCCCAGCCCACGCGAAGATGAGAAAAATTACGTTTGAGCTCACGGGTAATTTCGGCGATCCGGTCTTTCGCTTCTTCGCTGATGTTCAGTGCAGCAAATATTCTCTTTTGCTCATTAGGTAACATATCTCTTTGAAAACAACGTGCTATCACTATTAACTTTTAACTATGCACTTTTAACTGTTAATAAATGATGAAACTGACCTTACTAACCTTCAGCTATCGCCTATTCCGACTTTGCCTGACTTTTGTTAAACTCAAACCGCGATGAAATTCAAAATAGCTGCTTTTATTCTTTTTATTTTAGTTATCGCCGCAGCCGGCGGTGCCATCTACTGGTTTTATACTTTTCTCAATACCCAGCGCGCGCACGATAAGGCCGCTCAGTTCGTCGAGATCCAGCGCGGCTCGTCTCCGGTAGATATTACCAACAAACTCGAATCCGAAGGAATTATCTCGAGTGCCCTCGCCTTGCAGGTATACCTGCGCATGACCGGCCGGAGCGCGAATCTGAAGGCGGGCGAGTACCAGTTCAAATCCCCGCTCTCACCGCTGCAGGTCGTAGCGGAGCTCGAAAAAGGCGAGGAACGCACCACCCGGCTGACCATCCCCGAAGGCTGGACACGCTACGAAATCGCTAAAGAGATCGTCGAAAAGTTTCCGCAAAATCCGCCCGCCAGTAATAAAGAAGAAGCCGAAAAAGCCGTCCTGGCCCTGATGGACGATACCAGCCTGATCAAAGAGTTCGACCCGGCCGCGAAAAACCTGGAAGGCTATATGTTTCCCAGCACCTATAACCTGCCGCGCGAAACGACCGCCAAACAGATCATCAAAACGATGGTCGATCAATTCAAAAGAATTTGGAAACCGGAATGGAACGCAAAAGCGCAGAGCCTGGGCCGCACGCCGAAAGAGATCGTGACCATTGCTTCGCTGATCGAAACCGAGTCGAAAAAAGATGACGAGCGGCCGATGGTGGCCTCGGTGATATATAACCGCCTGCACAAGGGCGTCCCGCTCGGCATCGATATGACGAATATCTACATCGCCAAAATGCAGGGCCGCTGGGACGGCACCATCAATAAAAGCGATCTTGAGGTGGATTCTCCCTATAACACTCGCAAGGTTGCGGGAATTCCTCCGGGGCCGATCTCTTCGCCGAGCGAAACCGCGCTCAACGCCGCGCTTAATCCCGCGCAGACCGATTTTATCTTTTACGTGCTCGATCCGAACCGCAGCGACGGATCGCACAATTTCTCTAACAACGCCGCCGAATTCGAACGCGGCAAAGCCGTCTATCAAAAATGGCTGGAAGAACAGAGGCAAATAAAACGAGAACAGCAGGCAAATAACTCAAATAATTGATCCCCCTTTACGTCAGATAGATTTTTGACGTAACTACATTTTGTAGCTACAATTATTATGCGTTTTGAATGGGACGAAGACAAACGGTTGTTGAATCTGGCAAAACACGAAATTGACTTCGTGGATGCTGAAGAAGTGTTTGAAAATGAGACTTACACTGTCATAGACGAGCGATTTAATTACAGTGAAACCAGATTGGTTACCTTCGGACTTTTAGACGGTGAGGTAGTAGCTGTGGTTCACACGGAATCCGCCAATATTACTCGTGTGATCTCTATCAGAAGGGCGACAAGAAATGAAGAAATCATCTACTTCAATCAAATCTCAAACTAATTTTGAGAAACTTCATTCAATGACCGATGAAGATATAGACTTTTCGGATATCCCTGAAACTACGCCTGAAATGTGGGCAAAGGGTGTATTAAGAAAAAATTTCAAACCGATCCCGCGCAAATCTCAATTAACGTTACGAATGGATCAGGATGTGATCGATTTTTTCAAATCCCAGGGGCGTGGTTATCAGACCAGGATTAACCAGCTTCTTCGCGCCTACATGGAAGCGCATAAAGCCGGCTGATTCTTTACCTGGTAAATAATTAAATAAATATTTCGGAACTAAACCAGCCGGCGGTTGTCTAATTCTTATTGGAGGTAATTCGATATGAGTCAGGCAAATTTATTTTCAGCTTCCGAGCGTTCGATCCTCATTATCATCACTCTTCTGATGTGTTTTACGTTTTATCAGGACATCTCCAATAAAATTATTGATTCCTACAACGAGAACGTCAAGTTAGAGCAATTGCGCCTGTTAAATAGGGCTAATAATACGGAAGATTTTCATTTTACACTTTACGATCCCTGCCGCAGTTTTTCGCTCTGGGAATTCCTGATCGCCCTTCAATTCTTTACCAACCCGATCGTGCCGGTTCTGCTGCGGTCTCAAAAGCCCGGAAGATTTATCTTTGCGCTTTTCATAAATTCCCTGACTTTTCTGGCTTATTTTGCCTGGGCGTATAATGCTTTTCATTCGATGGTGCTTAATCAGTTTTATATTATCCAGCCGGTAAATTTCGGCGGCTACCTTTTCCCTCAGTCCACGATGCTGCAGCAATTTTCGTTCGTTTTGGTTTCGTTTCTTTTGATATTACAGATCTTTATTTTGGCTCGTTTTTTGCTTGAGAAATTTGATCCCAAAGTTTCTCTGGCCTGATCAGCGTCGGCTTTTGGAAGGTTCGGGATATGCCGGCATTTGTCAGATCGACGCCTCGCAAACCGGAACAGGCATCTTTGATACAGATTAGATCAGGTTCAACAATTTAATTCCGAAATTGCCGTAAGCGGTAATTTTTATTCGGGCCTTAAATTGCCAGGAGGCGCACAAAACTTGAAATGTTTTATGCGCCTCTTAATAGATCACCCTAACCTGGTTGGTTATGCCGGGACTTCACCCCTGCTCTCGCGAGCCCAATTTCGATGTTCCGCGATAGCTTGAATAAAGTTATTTGCGACCCCCGCCGCGTTGCCCTCCAGGATGACGGCCTTATCTTCACCAGCCTTGATCTCCAATATATCGCTAACGAAAGCGGCGCCCTCACCGGTAGCAGCGATCGCCTTGCAGTGTTTAAATGCTTCGGCCACAAAGTGAATGGCGTTGCCTTCGCCGTAAAGAGTCTCGATGCTTTCCGCGCCGCCGGGAATATAGACTGCGTCGAATAAAACCGAGGCGGCCGTCAGCAGACTGAAGTCGGCGATCACCGATTTATCTCCCGCGCCTGCGATCTCACCCAGCCTCGTGGCCACGGTCTTGAGCTGCGCCCCCTGGGCCGTGAGAGCTTTTTTCATCGCATCTAATTGGCGGGCATCGAAACCGTCGGCGATCAATGCCGCTACTTTGCGGGATTTAATTGTGTTCTTAACGGTGTTTTCCATGCTCAAAGGCTCGGAGCGTTCGATCGAGGTCTTAGCCTTTTTGGGCTGCACCGATCTCGGGTCGGTATCCGCGCCAAACGAACGATTGATCGGCTGTTCCGGTTTTGCCGGCACCGCTATTCCCAGATTCGCCGCGACCTTGCCGGCCAGGCCTTTGTCGATCTGCGACAGGATACCCACCATCCGCTCGCGGATCGCCGGGACTTCCACCTTGCCCAGTTCAAAACACAAAGCGTCGGCCAAATGTTTTTTCTCCGCCGCGGATTGGCTGTTGAAGAACAGCGTCGCCTGGCTGAAATGATCGTGGAAACTCGCGCTCCGGGCGCGAACTTTTTGTGCGTCGATCCGTTCTTCATGCGAATGAAATCCGCCGTCCGCCATTTTTGCCTGGAACGGACAGCCGCCGTTCAGCGAGTTAGGTTCGTAGGCCACCCTGCCCGTATTGATCGTCTGGCGCATTTGCGCGTCGCGCTGATTGTTATGCACCGGCGCGACCGGGCGATTGATCGGGATCTCGTGAAAATTCGGGCTGCCCAGCCTTTTCAGCTGTGTATCCGTGTAGGAAAAAAGCCTGCCCTGCAGCAGCGGATCGTTGGTAAAGTCGATTCCGGAAACGATGTGCCCGGGATGAAAAGCCACCTGTTCCGTTTCGGCGAAAAAATTATCGGGATTGCGGTTAAGGGTCAGCTTGCCGATGCGCTGCACGGGAACCAGTTCTTCGGGAATAATTTTTGTCGGGTCCAGCAGGTCGAACTCGAATTTATGCTCGTCTTTTTCGGCTACTAACTGGACTCCCAGTTCCCATTCCGGGAATGCCCCGCTCTCGATCGCTTCCCACAGGTCTCGGCGATGAAAATCCGGGTCCTTGCCCGAAATGTTCTGCGCTTCGTCCCAGGCGACGGAGTGAACGCCCAGCAGCGGTTTCCAATGAAATTTTACGAAAGTGGATCTGTTGCGCTCGTCGATAAAACGAAAAGTGTGGACGCCGAATCCTTCCATCATCCGGAACGAACGCGGAATCGCCCGATCCGACATCACCCACATGATCATATGCGCCGATTCCGGCATCAGCGAGATAAAATCCCAGAACGTGTCATGAGCCGAAGCCGCCTGCGGCATTTCGTGGTGCGGTTCCGGTTTCACCGCGTGAACGAGGTCGGGAAATTTTATCGCGTCCTGAATAAAAAAGACCGGTATGTTGTTTCCGACCAGGTCGTAAATGCCTTCATCGGTATAAAATTTAACGGAAAAGCCGCGCACGTCGCGCGCCAGGTCCGTCGAGCCGCGCGAACCCGCGACGGTAGAAAAGCGCACGAATACCGGCGTTTTACGGCTCGGGTCCTGCAGAAACTTAGCTTTCGTGACTTTTTCCATCGATTCGTAAACCTGGAAAAAGCCGTGAGCCCCGGAACCGCGGGCGTGAACGATCCGCTCGGGAATTCGTTCGTGATCGAAATGCGTGATCTTTTCACGCATGATGAAATCTTCCAGCAGCGTGGCGCCGCGCTCACCCGCTTTTAACGAATTCTGATTGTCGTTGATTCTGAGTCCCTGGTTGGTGGTCAGGAATTGGTCGGTGCCGTCTTCGCGGTTTATTTCCAGATCTTGCTGTTTTTTATTGGCCTTACCGCCATTAACGCCGCTCTTTTGTTTTGCCATAACTTCCCCCTTGAATTTGTCACTAAATCTAAACACACTGAGACTGCTCAGTTAAAAAAGCTCACTGGTTTCATTAGATAAGAATTATTCCGGCTTTCGCCGGGTAACGCCTTGAGCTAAACCTTTCGGCCCCTGACCAATTGCAGGATCAGTACTACCACCGCTACCACGAGTAAAAGGTGAACCAGGTTACCCAGCGCGGCTCCGCCGAATCCGAATCCCAAAGCCCATAACACCAAAAGAATAATAATAATTGTCCAAAGCATACGTTTCTCCTTATGTTCTAATTCCTGAATACGCGATCAAAATTCCTGTGAATTAATAATACGGTATCTGATAATATTCATAAAAGCTAATTATTTACTGTACTCTAACTAACACTTGTACTTAAAGAAATGAGATATATGATATTTATTCGCGTCAAAACCCTGATATAACTTTTATATACCAGATAGGATCGCTCTTATAAACTATATTCACGCTGCCGCAAAAATGATAAAACTTCTCGCTCTTGACCTCGATGGAACCGTGCTTAATTCACACGGCGAGGTTTCCGAACGCAATTTGGGCGCGCTTAGAGCCGCCGAGGAAAACGGCGTTTACGTCACCATCGCGACCGGCCGAAGATTTCGCGATGCGTGTCCCGTGGCGTTCAAATTGGGTTTGAACGCGCCGATAATTACCCACAACGGCACCCTGACCAAGCATGCCGAAACCCTGGAAACGATCTCCGTCCGGTTGATCGAACCCGCCACGATCCGCGATATTATGCGCATCGGCGGCGAATTCGGCGTGGACGGGATGATGAGCTGCGACCCGCACGGCAAAGGCACTCTTTTTTACGACCGCGTTTCCGAAGACAATCTTCCGCTGCAAAAATATATCGCCTGGTCGCGAAAACTGCATGGCAGCGAGGGCGATGCCGCCATCGTCCATGTCGAATCGCTGCTGAGTATTATTGACGACGTCGAAACCATCCATATTTCTTTTTCCGGGCACTGCGAGGCGATGAGCCGGCTGCAAATAATTCTTGATACCGAACTCGACGGCAAGGCAAAAGTTCTGGCCACCGTCTATCCGCAGGTCAATTTTACCCTGCTGGATATTTTGCCGCCCGGATCTTCCAAAGGTTTCGGACTGCATAATCTGGCGGTGTCGCTCGGGCTCGCGCCGGAAAACGTAATGGCGATGGGCGACAATTTCAACGATCTGGAAATGCTGGAATACGCCGGAACGCCCGTGGTAATGGGCAATGCCGCGCCCGAACTGCTGGAAAACGAAAATTACCGGCAAACTTTATCAAACGACGAAGATGGTGTAGCCTTGGCTATAGAAAAATATATTTTAAGGCCATGATAAAGACCGCGCTGCTACTCTCATTTTTGCTTTTGCCTGCCCTTTCGAGTGTTTTTGCTCAGGGAACGCCGGCTGCCGCGCCGCCGCGATCGGTGGTTTTTATCGCCAAAACTTCGTTTTGTTACGAGGGAGGCATCAAAAGCCTGGCTGCCTCTTACCTGGCGCTGGAAAGATCGGCCGGTGAAATTTATTGTTATCCGGTGGATTGGCGTGAGATATCGCAGCTCGAAAAAGAACTGGCAGATCAAAAGCTTACCGACACCGAACGGCAGCAAAAGGAAATCCGGCTAAAAAATATAATTCTGCAGCGAAAAGAGTATCCGCGGTCGGAAACGTACCGAAAAAAGGAACGGGAAACAGTCGGCCCCATCTTAACCGAAATTGAAAATGCGCTGGCAAAAATAGCCTCGGATAATAACTTGCTGATACTCGATCCCGGTAAACTTTTCGATGACGGCCTGCTTTTGGTGCTCGACTTCAAAACCGATCTGACCAAACAATTTATCGGCTACTTTAACGATAGAGCGAAAAAGTCCGATAAACCTTTCAAACTCGAGGCTCTGCGGAGCAAGATCGGCGTGGTCAGGGTCACTCAGTTTTTTGACAAACAGAACGGGCTTAACGTATTTGTCAGATCGGGAGATAATTCAATTACCCCGGAAACTGCCTGTAAAAAAACAAAAATTTGTGCCGTGATCGGAAATGCTATTCAGGTTTTCGCATTAAAAAACGGTTTTACGGTCGTGTTCGATTCGAGCAAGGAATTGCCCCCTGAACTGGATGGCTACCCGATCGAGGATATTACCGCCGCATTTATCGAGGAATACAATAAAAATAAATTTTGAGGAGAATTTAATGAGCAATAAAATCGCAGTTATTCAAACGAACAAAGGGACGATAAAATTCGAATTACTGGAAGAAGACGCGCCGAAAACGACCGAAAATTTCCGCCTGCTGGCGGAACGCGGCTATTACGACGGCGTGATATTTCACCGCGTGATCAAAAATTTCATGATCCAGGGCGGCGATCCCGACGGCGTCGGCTCCGGCGGCGAATCCGCCTGGGGCGGCTCTTTTAACGACGAGATCAATGCCGGTTCGCCGCTCTACCGCGGCTCTTACTCTAAAGGCACCGTCGCGATGGCCAATCGCGGCCCGAATACCAACGGTTCGCAGTTTTTCATCATGCATATCGATTACCCGCTGCCGCCCAGCTATACGAAATTCGGCCGCATCATCGAAGGTCAGGATGTGATAAACGCCATCGCGGAAACGGAAACCGGTATGAACGACAAACCGGTCGAACCCGTCGTGATGGAAAAGGTCACGATCGAAGAAGCTTAGTATTCATATAATTTAACGCTGATATGTTAAGGATATTTCTTAATGTACATAGCTCGTTAGTTTAGTTAAAGCCAAAACCTGAGATACCGGTTTTGGCTTTTTATTTAGACTCGCCCTTTTTACATCGTTTCAAGAAAATCCTCGTCTTTCTGGTGAAACCAGAGTATTAATCATCTCAAGGTTTAAATCGCGAATATGTTTTAGAGTTTTCCCCGTGGCTCAAGATAGCCAATAGGAGGTTTCTACATTTATGATAAGCTCACATAACCTGAGCTCCCTCAACAAATTAACACCACCACTTAAAGTACTGCTTTATACGATTACTCTTTTCCTCATCACCGGCCAGAGTATTTACGCACAGGAAAATTTTCGCACTCCCGTAATCGACGGCGTGATCAACGCTCAGCAGCTCGAATACGGAAACAACGAGGAAGACCACGATCGCCGCACCAGCGGCGCGGTTACCTGGTGGATCACCTGGGACGCAAACAATTTTTATATCGCCACCAGCGGCGCGCCCGTCGCCGAAGGCGCGGTTTGCTATTTCGACCGCAATCCGATCTCGCCGTCGAATGGCGGCACGAATATCGACGGAAATCTGGCGGGATTGGATTTTGACGGCGCCCGCTACGGGACGCTGCCCTTCCGCGCCGATTTCGTCGCCTATTTCAGCACCGTAAAACGCGAATGGCATACCGCCAGCAGCGGCGCCTGGACTCCGCCGGCGCTCGGGGGAGGCACGTTTGCTTCTGTCGGAGGCCAGCGGGAGTACGGCATTCCCTGGAATGCGATCTCGAACGGCAACGGCCGCCCGACCGCTTTTCTCTTTTTCTGTTACGCCGTAAATTCGGCCGGCTCCGTGTACGGGCAGGTTCCGAGGCAAAATCCGGGCGGCGCGATCGGGAACAATGCGACCGCAACGCATTTTTACCGGATATTTAATTCGATCGATCCGGTAAATAAACCGCCGTTCGCAGTGGTAAATTCTTCGACCCCGCCGACGTCCGCCACCGGAACGGTCAGCGGCAACATCACCTCCAAGAGCGGCAGGGCCGTTTCCAGAGCCCAGGTCTTGCTCGTCGGAGATGACGGCCAGATGCGCACCACATTCACCAATCCCTTCGGCAATTTCGTCTTTGCGGATGTGCCTTACGGCGGATTTTACGTCATACAGATAGGTGCGAATAAATTCAACTCCGTCTCCGAGATCAGAACTTTCACCTTCTCGGAAGACATCAGCGATATGAATTTTGTGCTTCAGTAATACTTTAAGTAGATAAGTGTATTTGCTGAAAATACTGGTGTTAGCCTAACATTATACGCGGTGCGTGATACGTAATACGTTGGCCTTTTTATTAAGGTTGCCGTGTATTGCGGTATCACGTATCACGTATTGCGTATCACGTATTGCGTATCACGTATTACGAATCACGTATCACGTATTGCGTACTCACCAGATGATTTAGCGGAGAGTGGCCGTGCCCTAAAAGTGGAGATTGCCGGATCGCCTCGGTGACGAATTTCTTTGCGATACCCACCGACTCTATCAGGCTTTTTCCCAGCGCCAGGTTGGCGGCGATCGCTGAAGAAAGCGTGCAGCCGGTTCCGTGGGTAGCTTTCGTTTCGATCCAGGGCTCGCTGAAAACGGTTAACTTTTCCCCTTCAAACAGGAAATCGGTCGCCAGTTCCGCTCCCCGGAAATGCCCTCCCTTGATCAGGACATTTTTCGCGCCCATCCCTTGCATTGCGCGGGCTGCCGCTTCAATGTCGCGCTCGTTTTTAATTTCCGAATTGGTGATCCGCTCGGCTTCGGGCAGGTTCGGCGTAATGATCCGGGAAACCGGAAAAAGGTATCTGACCAGCGCGTCCAGCGCGGTTTTATCTATCAGGTCGTACCCCGACGTCGAGCGAACCACGGGATCGACGACCGGCGCGGGAAGGTCGTTTTCCGCGATCAGCCGGGCAATTTCGATGATGATTTCGGCGCTCGGCAGCATCCCGGTTTTTATCGCCGCGATCGTCAGATCGCTGATCACCGGTTCGATCTGATTCTTTACGGTCTCACCGGTTTGATCGGCCGAGCCGAATACCCCGACTGTGTTTTGAAAGGTCAACGACGTTATCGCCGCCGCCCCGAAACAGCCGAATGCGGCAAAGGTCTTGATATCGGCGATCGTTCCCGCCCCCCCTGAGGGGTCAAGCCCCGCGATACTGAGCACTACCGGCTGGCCGGTTATTTTTGTTTCGTTCTCCATCTTCAAACCTGCGTGTAATGTGTCAGCGAGGTCTTGTCGCCCAAAACGCTGCCGCCGCTGACGACGACGTTGTTTCCGATGTGACAGCCCCGCCCGACAAAAGAATCCCTGATCGCCGCCGAATTCCCGATATGGGTGTGAGCCCAGACGACCGAATTTTCCACCACCGCTTTTTCCTCGAGGTGGACGCCCTGTCCCAATACCGAATTGATCACTTTTGCGCCCGGTTTGATTATACAGCCCGCCCCGATGACCGACGTTTCGTGGGCCGCGGCAACTTCTGAAAAACCGCTGACCTTTCCGGAAAGAAAATCGGAATGCGCTCCCAGATAAGACTGCGGGGTACCGATATCGCGCCAGTAGGCCTCAGGGTCGATAAACGCGTAGAAGCCTTTCTCCTGCGCCAGCAGCGCGGGAAAAACATTGTATTCGAACGAGCAATTTTCGCCTTCCGGGATAAAGTCTAAAACACCCGGCTCCAGAATATATATACCGGCATTGATATTTTTTGTCGTCAATTTTTCGATTTCGTCCGCTTTCGGCTTTTCCAGAAAACGCTTTACTTTAAGATCGTCGCCCGTTTCGACCAGCCCGTAGGCCGCGGGATTTTCCACCGGGGTCAGGTAGATCGTGGCGTCGGCCGCTCTTTCGCGGTGCAGCGCGGCCATCCGGGATATCTGCAAATTGGTCAGAATGTCGCCGTTTAAGACGACGGTCGGCCGCGTTATCAGCTCCCGCGCAAATCCGAAGCCGCCCGCCGTTCCCAGCGGCTGCGGCTCGGTCAGATAGGTCAATTTGACCCCGTATTTCGAACCGTCCCCCAGCAGGTCCTGGATCTTATCCGGCTGGTAATTGAGCGAGAGAATTATGTCCGTGATCCCGGCCAGCCGCAGAATATCGATCTGGTACAGCAAAAACGGGCGATTCATTACCGGGACGACCGGTTTCGGAGTGTGTACTGTCAGCGGGCGAAGTCTCGTGCCTTTCCCGCCGGCTAAAATAAGTGCCTGCATTAGGTCAATTTTCCTCTGGCAATATCATAACAAATCCGGTTTTCGTTAATCCAATCCCCTGATTTTGAAATAATTTAGCGATATTCATCTCGCGAAGATTTTTAGGTTTATCTTTGTTAAAATTCGATTAAAACTGTTGACATGGTGCTCGTTACGTTGTAATCTTGAAACTGCGGAGAGTGCAGCTTACCGCATTTCCCCTTAATAGCTGGGCATTATACCTTTTGTTCCTAAAACATCACCCATTTTAACAATCCGTTGGTTTGATCGGTAGAGATGAGTTTCAATAAATCTAAAACCAGACAGTCGGCTGAGCGCTATCTCGCTCAAGGCAAAATTAAGGCTGCCATCAACGAGTATGTTTTTATCGTTGATAACGATCCGAATGACTATAACACGCTGAATGTCCTCGGTGACCTGTACGCCCGCGTCAATGAAAAAGACGAGGCGGTCGATTGCTTTAAAAGATTAGCCGAACACTACAACAAGCAGGGATTTTCGCAAAAAGCCATCGCGATCTATAACAAGATCTCCCGGCTCAAACCCGACGCGGTCGAAGTCTCCGCCAAGCTCGCCCCGCTCTACCAGATGAAGGGTTTGATGGCCGAGGCGCGTTCTCATTATTCCGTGCTCGCCGAATATTACAAGAACAACGGGAAAAAGCTCGAGGCGCTGAAGATCTGGCAGCAGATCGCCGAACTCGATCCCAATAACGTCGAAGTTTTCTTTACCCTCGCGGAAAATTACCTGCAGGAAAATTACAACGAAGAAGCCGCCGAAGCCTTTACTGAAGCCGGCCGCAGATTTTCCACGCAAAAGAATTATGAAAAGGCGATCAATGCCTATTCCAAAGCGCTGGCGATCCACCCGCTCGAAATCAGCGCGATCGAAGGCCTGATCTCGTGCCAGATCACCTGCGGTTATTACGATGAAGCGATCAGCCTGATCGAAAATACCTTGGAAGAGCACTCCAACAACATCGACCTGATGTCGCTGCTGTTGTCCTGCCACGTCGAGCTCGGCAATTATGTCGAAGCCGAAAATACCGTGATCGCCCTGGTCGAACGCGAGCCGGCGAATTACCGGAAATTTCTCGATGTCGTCGCGCTTCACCTGAAAAATAAAGACACGCTTTCCGCCACCCGGATACTTGCCATGTGCTCTGAGCACCTGCTGGTCGCCGGACAGGCGGAAGAGTTAAAGACCTGGATCGACGAAATTCTGGCGCAAAACCCGGAAGTGGTCGAAGCGCTGACCCTTTTGGTGCGCCTGCACGCCTGGCAGCGCGAAGACGACGAATTACGGGCCGCGCTGATCAGAATGGCCGAAGCCGCCAACGCCAATGACGATCCGGAAAACGAAAAGACCGCGCTTTCTCAGCTTGTTCTGATGGCGCCGCAGGAGATCCGTTTCAGAGAACGGCTGGCGGACCTTGGCGGCAGCGATTCGCAGGTTTCATTCGGGTATGAGGAAAGCGCAGGTTCCCTCGTCGAATCCGAAGTTCCCACTTTTGAAAGTTTTGGCAGCCTTTCCGACAACCGTGAAGAAGAAGTGGATCAAACTATCGACTTCGGCGTCACGGAAAACATCGACGATCTGACCTCCGACCGGGACACCAATTCCACCGGCTTTGCCTTTGTCGATAACGACAGCTACTTCGGCGTTTCCAGCGAAATTCTTAATGGAAACGGGCACGGTGAAAGCAACGGTACGAACGGCTTCCATCCCACGATCGACCTGTCCGAAGCCAATGTGATCGCCGAACCTGCTCCTTCGCCGAGATCGGAACTAGAAAAAAGCCGCGAAGCGCACCTCTACCAGGAACTCGAGAGCGTCGATTTCTATCTCAATGAAGGCTATCGCGATCTGGCGGTGCAGACCCTCGATCTGCTGGAATCGCAATTCGGCGCGCATCCCGAGATCGAAGTTCGCCGCGCCCAATTGGGCGAAAGATCCGGCCCCGCGGAATTTGAAGCATCCGTAGAAACTTTTTCACCGGTTGAAGCCGAAGTTGCGGAAAGCAGTGAATATCAATTTGCCGAAGAAATTTATCCGGAAGAAAGCTTTGCCGATGCCGGGGAAATTTTGGGCAGCCCTGCTGTCGAAGAGATCGTAGAATATGCGGCGCAGGAAATCCCTGAGATCGTGCCGGAATTTGCGTCGGAAAACCCGGTCGCCGAAGAGATCGTCGAAGCCTCGGATCAGATCGCGCCCGAGGCGGTTGCAGCACAACCGGTTGTAGAAGACAACGCCGAAGCAGAAGCCGAACAGTATGTTTCCGCCGATTTTGGCATCGAAGAAAATTACGACGTCGAGATACCCGTTCAGGAAAATCTGGGCGAATTATTGAAAGATGAATTGGATGCCGTTCCCGACCTTAGCGAAGCCGGCAGCGAGCTTTCACTTTTCGAAGAATTCCGCAGCGGGCTAGGCCTGGAAGACGCCGAACCCGTAGCCGATTCCGATTACGAAACCCATTACAATATGGGAACCGCGTACAAGGAAATGGGGCTTTTCGAAGACGCCGTCGAAGAATTTCAGGAAGCCGTTAAACTGGTCGCCGCCGACGAGGACGGCCGAAGATACCTGCATTGCTGCCATTCGCTGGGACATTGCTTCATGGAAAAATCCATGCCCAAACTCGCCCAGCTCTGGTACGAAAAAGCCCTGCAGAGCAGAGACCTGACGGTCGAAGAAAAACAGGCTTTGAATTATGAGATCGCGCTGGCTTTTGAAAAACAGGGCAAGCCGAACCAGGCCACCGAAATCTATTCCGAGATCTACGCCCTGGACGTGACCTATCGCGACGTTAAAGACAAACTCGAATCGCTGGGCAGGGCCTAAAAAAAACGGCCGTCCTTCAAGTCTTGCAAAAAGCGGGTTCAGGCCCGCTTTTTCTTTATTTAATCACAGGCCGGTTGAGAGCAGGGTCGGGTTAAGGTTATACTCTTACGCTGTCAATGGTTAATCACACGCGCACAAATCAATTCACGGTGATGCTTTTTATCATTTTGTGTTTAATGGTGGGGATCACGCTCACTTTGCTCCCGTGGCTCAGCTTTGGCAACCTGACCGATTGGGGCAATAATTTTCTGCTCGCCTACATTTCTCAGTCTCTGAATTTACCGGTTTTACAGCGTTTCGTCGCTTCGGGCTGGGTACGCGGCGCGGTCACGGCGCTTGGTCTTTTGAATCTCTTTATCGCATTTTGGGAAATGGCGCATTTCAGACAGAGCGTGCTGCATTTGGACGGAAAAGATGTCACTGGCGGACGGATCCGGCACTGATGGTCTCTCAAATTAACTGCCGGACATATTTGATCACCGGCGGCCTCTCAACCCCCGAAACTTTTAACGAAAATTCTGCTGATATTCTCGGCCTGATAAAAAAAGCCGTCGAGCATGGTATTTCGATGGCGCAGATCAGGGAAAAAAATCTGACCGCCCGCCAGCTTTTTGAGCTGTCCGCCGCAGCCGCCGCGATCGTAAAAAACAGCGAGACAAAACTGGTGATAAATGACCGCGCCGACATCGCCCTCGCCGCCGGTGCCGCTGGCGTGCATCTGACCTCCCATTCGCTGCCCGCTTCCGTCATCAGGAAAAATTTCCCGGCCGAATTTATTATCGGTGTTTCCACGCACTCGCTCGAAACCGCCGTCGCGGCAAAAGAACAGAGCGCGGATTTTGTCACCTTCGGGCCGGTCTTTCCCACGCAAAGCAAAATAATCTACGGCGAACCGCAGGGCGTCGAAAAATTAGGCGAGGCCGTTCGCGCCCTGCAGGGCTTCCCTGTTTTTGCCCTGGGCGGGATAAACGGATCGAATTATCGTGAAGCCGTCCAGGCCGGAGCGGCAGGCATTGCCGGCATCAGCTGGTTCAAAGAAATTGTTTCATAACTTTAAATGCTGCTTTATATCCGTCAGTTTTTAGTTCCGTGGGAACGTAATATTTATAGAACAGCCGACGGTATTAAAAAAGTATTAGCTCCGTGGGAACGATCCATCTCGAGACAAATTATATTCCATTCCTACGGAATTCGACCCTTTTTGGTTAAACTCGATACTATAAATATACCGTCCCTGACGGGACTTTGAATTATTTAAAATATGCCTGAATTACCCGAAGTCGAACTTGTCGTGCGCTCGCTGAGAAAGTCCATTGTCGGGCGCAAAATTATTGCCGCCGAATTGTTGTACCAGAGGCTGGCGCCGCAGCATACGCCGAAAGCTTTTGCCAAAGCGCTACGCGACACGAAAATTCTCTCTGTCGAGCGGCGCGGTAAATTCATTCTTTTCGGGCTCGATTCCGATGTCACGCTGGTCACGCACCTGCGCATGAGCGGGCGTTTTCTTTTGCTCAGGCCCGACGACGAAACGCCGAAACACACGAACGCCGTTTTTTATCTCGACGATGAAACCCGGCTGGTTTTTAACGACCAGCGTCATTTCGGCATGATGAAGATCGCAAAGAACAAGCAGCTCGACGAGTTATTCAGCGGCCTCGCGCCGGAGCCCTTTGGCGATGAATTTACTCCCGAATATCTTTACAAAGTTATGCAGACGTCGCGCCGCTCGATCAAGGAATTCCTGCTCGACCAGACGAAGGTTTGCGGGCTGGGAAATATCTATGCTTCCGAAGCCCTGTTCATCTCGAAAATAAATCCGAAAATTGCGGCGAACGGTATTTCCCGGCAGCGCTCCGTCCCGCTTCATGCCGCGATAAAACAGGTTCTAAGCGAATCGATCGCGCACGGATCGACCCTTAACGTCGATCCGAATAACGTCGAAGTCAGTTATTACAACGGCGAATATGAACGTCATTGGCGCGTTTACGATCAGGAAAATGTGCCCTGCCAGATCTGCGGCACTACTTTAAAACGCATCGTCCAGGGCGCGCGCTCAACCTACTTTTGCCCGCGCTGTCAGCGCCGCTGATGGTAACGCTGCCGTCCCGCTGATCGTATCGCCGCCGTCGCGTAAGACTGTTGGGGCTGTCCTGACGGCGTCCCGCCCGCGCATAATCTGACGGCGGGACGGCAGCGATACAAATTTTGCTCCGGTTTTGCCAATTTTATAAAATCACATTAAGCTAAATTCAAATGACGCGACAACCCGCCTGGGCAATAGAAAATTTTCTCGAAGTAAAAAACGGCCGGCTCTCAATCGGCGGCGCGGATGCGGCCGGGCTCGCGCAAAAATATGAAACGCCGCTTTTTGTCTTTTCCGAAACGCGTATTCACCGGAATATCGAACGCCTGAAAATGGCCGAAAGCGCGCTCGGGATGCCGCTCAAAATTTGTTACGCCGCCAAAGCGAATTCTAATATGGCGATCCTGCGTACCGTAAAAGAATCCGGCATCAGCCTGGAAACCAACAGCGGAGGCGAGCTTTTTAAAGCCCTGAAGGTAGGCTTTGCGCCGGAAGATATTATCCTCAATGGCACCAGTAAATCCGCCGCCGAGATCGAGCAGGCAATCACCGCCGGTATTTACGCCATTCAGGCCGATTCCCTTTTCGAAGTCGATCTGATCGAAACCGTCGCGCAAAAACTGAACAAAAAAGCTAACGTCTCGCTGCGTCTTGTGCCTGAGATCGAGACCGACACTTTGCACGGTTTGCAGACCGCGATGCTGACCTCGAAATTCGGCATGCTCGCCGGTGAAGTGCTCACCGCTTTTCGCCGCTGGCATAGCTCCGATCTTTTAAATCTTCGCGGGATCCATTTACATCTCGGCTCGCAAAACCCCGACGGGCAGCCCTACGCCGACGCTTTTATCAAGCTGTTCGAACTGATGAAACAGATATTCGACGAAACCGGAAAACGCCTGGAGCATTTAAATCTCGGCGGCGGTTTTCCGGTAAATTATCTGCGCGACGATTCGAACGCGACGATGATGTCAAAAGGACAACAGGAGCTTTTTGCGGCTGATCTGGAACCCGCGGACGTATTGGGAAAAGCGATCGGTTCCGCGCGCGACGCGGCAAAACTTGCCGGTGCGGAACACTTGTTGGACGGCCTCACGGTCCTGCTCGAACCGGGACGCAGCGTCATCGCCGATGCCGGTTTAGTTTTGACAACGGTGCGAAATACAAAACAGCGCCCGCTTCCCGGCGACCCGGTCGATGCGTGGCTGCTGACGGATGCCGGTTACAACATCATGCTTTCGATGAATAATTACAAGTGGTACTACCATACGATCTCGGCTTCGCGCGCGGACGCGGCGCATGAAACGGAATACAAGATCGCCGGGCCGCTCTGCGATGGGGGCGATGTCTATTTCGACATCGAAGGTACTAATAAATTACCGGATTACCGCCTGCTGCCGGAGAACGTCGAAGTCGGCGAAATCCTGGCGTTGCTCAATTGCGGGGCGTATTCGCTGGCGCAAATGTTTCCCTATAACGGCCGTCCGCTGCCGGCCGCGGTTTTGGTGAAAGAGAACGGCGAGGTTGAATTGATCCGAAAAAGAGATTCCTACGAATTATTGATCGAAAGCGATATTTGGTAAGCTGGCAAAAAGGAATATAAATTAATGCGGTCCTGCCAAAACACCGTAAATTTGGGATTTTAACAACTAATTACGCCAATTTCACTAATTAAAACTTTTGCAGATTATTATTATGCGAATAATTAACTACTCGCTCATACTGAAGACTCTGTTTGCCAAAATTTAGAATTATTGCCAATTGTAATTTAGTAGCTTTCAGATAATTAATGGCCTGCGCTTTGTGAACCGGAGTTATTGCCTCAGCTACTTTTAATTCCAAAATTATCTTTTTCTCTACTATAATATCGGCAAAATATTCTCCTATCACTTCACCTTCAAAATAAACTTTGAGCGGATACTGCTGTTGAAAATTCAGCATTTGCCTCCTCATTAAAACAGCAAGTGCGTTTTCATATACCCTTTCAAGAAAACCGCCTCCCAGGCCGCTATGGACATTCATAGCTAGGCCCACTATTTTATAAGACAGTTCCTTATAGAGTAATTTATCCTCTTCTTGCAGGAGATTTTTAAGAAGCTCAGACATTTTCGCAATCAGTGGTTTTCTTATTCAAGAAATTAGGGAAATTTGCGTAATTAGTTGTTGCTTTAATTAAACTTTAATATAAATTTTCCTTCTGTACAATAGCCACATTAAAAACAGCCACAGCAGGATAAACGAGATCGCATAAAGCAGCGAAGCGTTGACCGGTGAAGCCCAGCTAAGATAAAAATTTTCGAAGATATATTTTTGCAGCGAGATATATTTATCGTCACCGGCGGGAATTTTTATCAGCCCCAATATCCTCGCCATCAATCCCGATCCGACAAAGAGCGCCAGCGCATTGACGCCGAAAATGACAAAAGGCTTGCTCCATTTTTTATAGCCCTTGATGTCGATCAGCCAGTAGCAAAACGCCAGAAAGCACAGCGCCAGCCCGGCGGTGAAAACCACGTAGGAACTCGTCCAGAGCGATTTATTGATCGGAAAAACCAGGTGCCAGCACCAGCCTGCCGCCGTCAGTACGACGCCGAAGAAAAACATTCCCGCGACCTTGTCCAGATCGCTGCGTTTTGTCTTCAGCCAGTGCCCGCACAGTACCCCGGCCAGCGTGGTCGCGATCGCCGGCATCGTGCTCAGTATCCCCTCCGGATCGAAAACCTTCGAAGATTTCCACATATGATTTTCCGTCAGGATCAGCCGGTCGAGATACGCCGCCAGATTACAAGCCTTGTCATCGATGGTCGTAACCTCGCACCCCGGCACCGGTACTACCGTCATCAGCAGCCAGTATAAAAGCAGTAAAACGATCGCGATGATGGATTGCTGTTTCCAATTGGTGTGCAAAAAGATCAGCGACGTGATCAGAAAACAAACCGCGATCCGCTGCAGCACGCCGGGAATTCGCAGCAGCGACCAATCGAACCACGCGCCCTTGGCAAAATCGTAAAATGGAAATGAAGCCAGAAAAATGCCGAGCAAAAAGATCAACAGCGTGCGGCGGATTATTTTGAAATAAACGTCGCGGGTCACGCCGCCCGTTTCGACCCGGCGGCCCAGCGCCAGCGGGATAGCGATGCCGACGATAAACAGGAAAAAAGGAAAGATAAAATCCGTCGGCGTCCAGCCGTGCCATTCCGCGTGCTGCAGCGGCGGATAGATCGCGCCCCAGGTGCCCGGATTATTCACCAAAACCATTCCGGCAATGGTGATGCCGCGAAAAACGTCCAGCGAAATTAAACGCCCCGCATTACCCACAGTTGCATCCGTTATAGCGGCTGACATATTCTTAACCTTTACTTATGGATTGACAGAAATAATTAAGTTATATTTATGCTTGATACGACAAATTGTCAATCAAAAAGGCGGTAAATGAGTTTCCGAAAACACGCTTGCGCCTGCGAAAGAATGATCGATCATGCAATTTTCGATGAAACAGTTCTGGCGCCGGTTATATGAAAAGGCGATCGACGAAGACGTTTTCAGCCGCGCGGCGACCGTGGCCTTTTATTTTTCTTTTGCCTTTTTTCCGCTTTTGCTGTTTTTGATAAGCTTTTTCGGTTTGGTTTTAGACAATTCGACTGACCTGCGCTCGGAGCTTTTTATTTATCTCCGGCAGCTCATGCCGCCCTCGGCCTACGATCTGGTTCAAACCACGATCTTCGAAGTAATTGCCGGAAGTTCCGGCGCTACTTTGACCGTCGGATTGATCATTACCCTGTGGTCGGCATCCGCCGGAATCGACAGCCTGCGTATCGCGCTCAACGGCGTTTATGATCTGAAGGAAACACGCGCCCGCTGGAAAACTTTTTTGCTCACGATCCTGTTGACGATCGGCATCGGCGTTTTGATCTCCGTCGCGCTGGGTTTGATCTTTTACGGCTCGCAGGCGCTGGGAAAAATTTTGCCGTTTTCATTTCCCTTTTTGCTCAGGCTGCTCGGCTGGATAATTTCCCTGGTGGCGCTGCTGCTGGCATTTACTTTATTTTACAGCGTGCTGCCCGATCACAAAGAGTGGAGATGGGTGACGCCCGGCGCGATCGTCGGAATTTTATTGTGGATACTTTTATCGAGCGCGTTTCAGATGTACCTGGAATATTTCGACACCTATTCGGCGATGTACGGGTCGCTCGGCGCAATGATAATCCTCATGCTCTGGCTTTATCTTACGGCACTGGTCATTTTGCTGGGAGCTATCATAAACGTGATTTTTGCTGATTTTTTAAACAGAGAAACCGATTGAACCTATGTCATTAATGCTCGAAGAGATCGCGCAGCAGCCGGCGGTTTTGGAACGAACTATTGCCGGGGAAAAGCAAAAGATCGCCAAGCTCGGCGAATTTCTCCGCGGGCGCGACATCGATCTGATCGTGCTGGCGGCGCGCGGCAGCTCCGACAACGCGGCTCTTTTCGGGCGTTATCTGCTGGAGGTAACGACCGGGATCCCGGTTTCGCTTTCGGCGCCGTCGGTTCACACGCTTTATCACGCCAAACTGAAATTGTCGCGGGCGCTGGTGATCGGCGTTTCGCAATCCGGCGAAGGAACCGATATCAACGCCGTGCTGGAACAAGCCCGCGCCTCCGGCGCTTTTACTCTCGGTATCACCAACAACGCGGATTCCTCCCTGGCCAGGATCGCCGATGAAACGATCCTGACTCATGCCGGTTTGGAAAAAAGCGTCGCGGCGACAAAAACCTATACCGCCCAGATGCTGCATTTTTATATGCTCGCCTCGGCGCTGTCCGGCAGCGAGATCGCCTACGAAAAAATCCCCGCCTTTGCCGCCGAAGCCCTCAAGTTAAAACCCGAGATCGAAGAGCTTGCCCAGCGTTATATCTTTATGGAAAACTGCGTCGTCGTCGGGCGCGGGATGAATTACGGCAACTCTTACGAACTGGCGCTCAAGCTGATGGAAACCTGTTACGTCGTGGCGGAGAGATTTTCCAGCGCCGATTTTTTTCACGGGCCGCTGGCGATAGTCGAGCGCCGTTTTCCCGTGATATTATTCGCACCGCCCGGGGTGACCAAGCAGGGGACGGTCGATCTGCTCGAGCGTTTGCGGGAATTGCACGCCGACAGCCTGACGATCACGAACGATCCGGAGATTGCCGCGCTCTCGTCAAATCATCTGCGGATGGATCAGGACTTCGACGAATTTTTGTCGCCGATTCCCTACATTGTCCCGGCGCAGCTTTTCGCCGCGCTGCTTGCCGAAGCAAAGGGTTTAAACCCGGACGAGCCCCGCTCGCTTTCAAAGATCACGCGAACCCTATGAAATTATTTTTAATTGTTCTGCTGGTTTGTACCGCGCGCCTTGTGGCGGCGGCCCAAAATACACCCTGTCCCTACAGCGCGGAAACCCTGCAGTTTACCGGAACGCCGGTCGAACAGGCGCGATGCCTGCTGCGGCCGAACAAAATCGGCGGCGTGCTTGGCGAACAGTTAAAACAGCTGCCGAAACCGCTGGAAAAATTGATCGGGGAAAAGATCGACGTTAAAAAAGATAAGCTGCAAAAATTTCTCGGGATCTATGAAAATCCGCAAATGATTCTCGGAGGCTCTCTCGACGATCCGCTGTCTTTCGGAACGCTCCCTTCCGGCGAAAAAATTCCCGCGCTTTATTTTATTATTCACGATACTTCCTCGCCCTATCTCGGCGACGAAGCCTTTCCGCCGGAGATGGATTATCCGACCTGGAAAGGAAACCTGCTCGACCAATGGCTGAAACAGCCGGTGGCGCACGTTTTTGTCAATCGCGCCGGGCGGTCGATCACGATCTGCCCTTTCAGCGAAACGGTAAAGAGCGGCTGGGGAACCAAATTTTCCCGCGATTTTCACAAAGCCGAAGGCAATGGGCTAGAGCTCCATATCGAGCTCATCCAGCCGCGCCGGCGCTCTCCTGACGGCTCTCCGAAAAACGATCTGATCGCGCCCGTGCCCGGATTTACCGACCGGCAATATGAAAGGCTGGCTTTACTCTATATCTGCGCGAGCGTCCGCCGCGGAACCTGGCTGATTCCCGCCTTTCACTCCGCCATCGACGCCGGCATCAAAGACGCCCACGACGACCCGCAGAATTTCGACCTGGAAATTTTTGCCGGAAAACTTAGTTCTATTTTAAAAGCGATTAAATAGCTCCGCAGGCTTTCGCACAATTCGTTTAGAGGCGGTCTCTGACCGCCGGAGAGATTTAGACAAATGGCGGTCAGAGACCGCCTCTAAACCAAACACAAAGATTTCTAAAGCCGCTAACTATCCCAAAACCCCGTTTGGACTTTTCCCCATCGTAGGCGAAAATGAAATTGCTAAACGCTAAGTCGCTTGCTTGTATTCTTCATGCTGCTTTCGATCATTATTCCGGTTTACAACGATCAGTCCGCCGTCCTCGAAGCTGTTAACGAGGCCGCGCGGATAGATACGTTTCCGCTCGAGCGCGAGATCGTCGTGATATGTAAGGGAAACAACGAAGAATTTTCCGACCAGCTGACCGGCGAAACGGCCGAGATCACCCGTTTTTATTCCTGCCCCGAAACAGCCGGCAAAGGGACCGCAGTCCGGATCGGCCTCTGTGTCGCCCGCGGGCAGATACTTTTATTTCAGGACGCCGACATCAAGCTGGATTCGAATGAATATCACGACCTGCTGGCGCCGATCGTGACGGACGAAACTTCCGTCGTTTACGGCTCGCGTTTCCTGCAGCGCAAAAAAGGCATCGAATCTTTTCGCCGGATCGCGAATCTTATTCTCACTAAAACCGCCAATCTGCTCCTGGGCACCCGCCTGACCGATATGGCCACCCCGTACAAAGTTTTTACCGCCGAGGTCGCCGAACAATTGACCCTGCGTTCGAACGGCTACGACATCGAACCTGAGATAACCGCCAAGATAACCCAGGCCGGTTACGACATCATTGAAGTCCCGGTCAGCTATCGCCCGCGAAAAAGCATGAAAAGCGAGAAAAAATCCGGGCTCGACGGTTTGCGCGCGTTACGAAAATTATTCCAGTGCCGGTTTAGAGCCTCCTGACTATCATAAGTAACGAAGTCAGAACCTCAGAACGCAGTGACCGGGGTTCTTAGCCGACGAGCTGGATGCTGTCATTTTCGCCGCGCTCACTTAACCCGGTCACTGCGTTCCCGGTTCTGACCTCTTTTTAGCCTTTAGCACGGTAACCCGCACTTGGACGTAGTGCCTGGTTAACGCCTCTTAACCCAGCAGCCGCAAAACAGCCGCCCGCATTTCCGCCGCCGAACGCCACCTGTTTTCGGGTTCCTTGGCCAGTGATTTTTCCACGATCGCGGCAAACTGCGGCGGCACGTCCGGCGCATAGGTATTCACGAATTCGTTCGGTTTTTCAAAAATGGCTTTGATGGTTTCCGCGATCCCCGCTTTCGGAGAAAGATTCAGCGCGTGTCTTCCGGTCAATAAACTAAAAGCCGTCATTCCCATCGAATAGATATCCGCCGACGGCTGCACGTTGCGAAAATCGCGGATCTGCTCCGGCGGCATATAGGCGATCGTGCCCGCCACGTCGCCGACCATGGTCACGCCGCTAAGGCCCGTCTGCTTGAAACTTTTGGCCAGGCCGAAATCCGTCAGCTTGGCTTTCAGGGTGGGATAGTTTCCCTCGATCAGGATATTCTGGTCCTTGATATCGCGGTGGACGAAATCGCGCCGGTGGGCGTATTCCAGCGCGTCGAGTATCTGTTCCATGATCCGGCCGACCTCGCGGTAGCTCAATTTTCCGCCGCGAATTTTTACCAGTTTCGAAGCGTCGTTGCCATCGACAAATTCCGTGACCAGGTAAATGATTCCGCCGTGCGAACCGTGTTCGATATATTCGACGATATTCGGGTGCCGCAGCGCAGCCGCCACCTTGATCTCGCGCAAAAACCGCTGCATCGACTGTTCGCTGACCGCGACTTCCGGCAGCAGCGTCTTTACCGCTACCGCTCTGCCCGTCACGGTCGCGCGCGCCAGCATCACGCTCCCCATGCCCCCCTGTCCCAGCACTCTGACCATCTCATAGCCCGGAATAGGTTGAGGACTTTCTTTAAGTTTGATTCTGCAATCCTCACAGATGAAAGAGATACTGCCCGCTTCGCCCGGCGCTTCTGTTTTTGACAGCAGTCCGCAATTCAGGCATTGAACGGTGACCTCGGATATCTGATTTTGAACGGTGTACGGCGATGACGCCGGTCTTCCGGCCGGTTCGAGCCCTTCGATCGCAGATTCGACCAGCAGGACGGTTTCGCCTCCCTGAATCCGGTCGCCGTTTCGCAAATGTGTGGATTGCACCGCTTTGCCATTCACATACGTGCCGTTGGTAGAACCCAGGTCGCGGAGAAAAACCCTTGGCGGAGCAATTTCCAGCAGGCAGTGATTTCGTGAAAAAAAGCGGTCGTGGGGCAGACAAAGATGGGCTTTTTCGATGCGGCCGATCAGAAAAGTATCGGGCTGGTCAAAGGTGAACTCGCGTCCGGTATGAGGGCCTGAAATTACCTTTAACTTGACTTTCATGTATTACTTTAACTCATTGTCAATCATGCTAATTACTTTGCTGTCATGAAATTAGATCGCACCACTTAAAGTAGCGTTCTATTTGCTTTTATTGACTTCCAGATTCGAAAAAGCGATCGGGATCGGGTCGCCGGCGTAAACTCCGCCGATGCTTGTGGCGGCGCCGTACTCGTCGTTTATCGAAGTGACAAATTCGCCGTTGATATAAAAAGACAGCTTCGCTCCTTCATCCCGCACCTCCAGCAGATTTTCGTCATCGCCGCCGTTTATCTCCGAATTCTTTGTCCAATCCACCAGCGTCGTCTCTTTCGAAGCGACATGGCTGACGATCTTGTAAGCCGGGGTGTCGGTCGTCCTGATCAAAAAGGCGTAATCCTTCATCAGCGGGCTCACCGGGCTGGCGTTCATTACTAATCCGAATCCGTTTTTCGATTTGGCGTCGGACGAATTTTCGACGGTTACCTTGGTGATCGCATCGTTGGTCAGAAAATTTTTCGCGGTGGAAATGACCATGTAATGGCCGACGTCTTTACTGGAAACGATCAGCTTGTCGTCTTTGTAATCGACCTTCCCGTAATTAAAGGCCCCGGTGTTCCATTTCGAAAAATCTTCTTTAACACTATCGGCGGATTCGGTTTTACTATTCAAATTCGAATTGGAGTTCGATTTTATCTTGGTACTGTTGCCGGCATTCACGGTCGCCGCTTTTTTGTTCTTTGATTCCTGCTCGATCTTCATTCCCAGGTACACCAGAAAACCGAAAAAGCCGACCACGGCGATCGCGCCGAAGCTCAAAAAACTGAGCAGTATCCAGAGCCAGGCGCGGGACTTTCGTTTCTTCGGCTGCGTGGTGGTGTAGGGCGAAGCCGCCCACGTCGCCGGTGGATTATTGGGTTTGCTGTAAGGCGATGAGCCGCCGGGATTCGTGCCGGGTGTCTGCCCCATGAATACGGTTTCCTCGTTTCCAAAGGTCGAAACCGTCTCTTGTTCTAAAACCGTTCCGTCCTGAAGGCAAAAATTCAGTGCCGGGTCGGTATAAGTTCTTCCGCAGCTTGGGCATTTTTTCATATTCGGCGTATCTTTCGCATGGGATTTATAACCTTAGGATATTATAAGCCAATTAACGCTTTTTCAGTTAAGGGTTAAACCGCATCGCCCGCAAAATTTTGTGCCTGCGGGGTAACCCGTATTGCATTTCCGGCAAAAGGCTTCGACCCGCCGGGGTAAGGCTGCAGACTGGCTGAGCGGCTGCAGCGATCCGCCGCTCATTTTAAAACCGCACCTTCCGCAGAATTTACTGAACGGCGGAAGCTTGACGCCGCACCGCCCGCAGGTCACCGCGCTGCTGCCGGAAACCGGGGGCTGGCTGATAATTGCAAATTGCGTTCCGCCGCAGCGCCCGCAAAATTTCACCCCCGAGGCAAAACGGGCCTGGCACCGGACGCAGCTGACGATGTCAGGCAGCGAACTGGGATAACCCGGGCCGCCGCTGCCCAGCGAAGACGAAGGGCTGCTCGGCGTTCCGAACCGGTGAAGATTGGCCTGGATGACCTGTTCGGAAGCCCCTTCGCGGACTTCTATCACGCGCTCGTCGTCGCGGCTTCCGGCTTGCGAGACCCGCAGAATATGCTGGCCTGCCGGGATCGTGGTCAGCACCAGCCTGCCGGAGCTTCCCACGCTTCCCCGCCGCTCGTCATCAACATAAACTTCGGCTCCGACCGGCGCCATTATCACCAGCCTCGCGTTGCCGCCGGCGGTCTTTTCCGAGGTCGTGTTAACGGCTTTCTCGAATTCCGCGACCCAGGCCGAAACGCTTTCCGGGCGCGCGGCCGGATCGGTTTCGAGCGCCTTCATCACCACGTCTTCGACCTCGAAGGGAATGTCCGATCTGATCGCCGAAAGCAGCGCCGGCCGGTCCATCAATTTTTGCGCGACGAGCTGCGGCAGGTCGCCGGAAAACGGGGTCTTGCCGCCGAGCATCAGGTAGGCGATCGTTCCCAGAGCGTAGATATCGGCGCGGGCGTCGAGCTTTGCCTCATACTGCATCTGCTCCGGCGCCATAAATTCCGGCGTGCCGACGATCCCGCGCGAGGACGGCTCGCTGTCCGAGCTGGTGTCCGTCACCGTCTGGTTGATGATCTTGGCCAGCCCGAAATCGCCGACCTTCACAAATCCGTCGTTGTCATTCGCTTCTTCCCTGTTCTTTTTGGTGTACATCAAAAAGATATTGGCGGGTTTTAGATCGCGGTGCAGAATGCTGGCTTCGTGCGCCGCCTCGACCCCGGCGGCGATCTGTTTCAGCAAATGCAGGGCGCGTTTTGCGGTCAGCGTTCCTTCGCGGCGCAGCAGGCGGTGCAGCGTTTCGCCTTCGACGTATTCCATCACCAGGTAAAATACGCCGTCGTCGGTTTTGCCGAAATCGGTCACGTCCACCACGTTCGGGTGACGGATCGAGGCCGCCGAGCGCGCTTCGCGTTCGAACCGGGCTATGGCCTCGCCTTCCTGCAGGCTGTCGCTGTTCAAAAAGTCCTGGCGGACGGTTTTGACCGCTACTTTGCGCGTGCCCAGATTTTCGTCGCGCGCCAGATAGACCTGCCCCATCGCCCCGCGCCCGAGACGTTTTTCCAGCAGATACCGCCCGGCCAGCAAGGTACCGCCCGGCAGGGTGTTTCGCGTTTCCGCGCTGTCGTGCGGGCAAAACTGTACGCCTTCGTCAAAACACAGTTCACATTTCGGGCATTCACGCATTTTCTTATTATTGAACGAAGTACAAGCCGTTCTTTTGCAAAAGAATACCACGAATTAACGGTTTGGAGGCGGTCTGCGGCCGCGCTGATAACATTTCTGATCGCGGCGGTAAAAGACCGTCTCTAAACTTAAAATCCCTCTCACTTGAAACACCGGCAAACTTTGCTATAATCAATAACTTCGCAGATTTGGTGGGGGTCGTTAGCTCAGTTGGCAGAGCAGCTGACTCTTAATCAGCGGGTCGCTGGTTCGAGCCCAGCACGACCCACCAAAACCTTCGACAAATCCATCCCTCCTCTGCCAATTCAGCAAATATCTTCTAAACGATACAAACTTTTATAAGACGCTGCCTTTTTTCTTCCCCTTTTTTGTTCAACAAGCTATTATATTAAGAGGCATTTAAAATGCCTGCATGCGCGATTTCTTACCATACCAATAATTCTAATGCTGTTAACTTCATTCGAAACCATTCTGGGTTTGCCCGATTATCTCGGTTATATTTTTTTCTTCTGCATCGGAGCGGTCATCGGCAGTTTTCTTAATGTCGTGATTCACCGCCTGCCGGCGGAAGAGTCGATCGTTTTCCCGAATTCCGCCTGTCCGAAATGCCAGTCAAAAATAAAGGCCTACGATAATATTCCGATCCTGAGCTGGCTGATATTGGGCGGTAAATGCCGCAACTGTAAAAACCCCATCTCGTTCCGTTATCCGGCGGTCGAACTCCTGACCGCGCTGCTCTTCGTTCTGTTTTTCTGGCGTTTCGATCTGACGCCGATCCTGCCCGTCTATCTGGTCTTTGCGGCGGCGATCGTGTCGCTGGTATTTATCGACGCCGAACACATGATCCTGCCGAATGCGATCACTTATCCCGGGATCGTCTTTGCGTTTCTCGTCAGGGGAATTTTCCCGGTCGTATTCGGCGCGTCATATTTTACCGATTTAAATTACGCTCCGTTTGCGAAAATGACGGACGCGCCCGTCTGGATGGTCTCTTTACTCGGAGCGGTTTTGGGAGCGCTGGCCGGCGGCGGTTCGCTCTGGCTGATCGGCAAATTGTGGAAGCTCGTGCGCGGCATCGACGGCATGGGACTGGGCGATGTTAAAATGATGCTTGCCGTCGGCGCGCTGCTCGGGTGGCGGCTGACGCTTTTGACGCTTTTTCTCAGCGCGGCGACCGGCGCCGTCGGCGGCATTATATTCATGGCCGTCAAGCGGGAAAAGGATCTGCAGACGCAAATTCCCTTCGGTATTTTTCTCGGGGTGGGTTCGCTGATCGCGGTGTTGTTCGGTGACGCCATGATCCACTGGTATATCTCAAATTTCCTGCCCTAGTAAAACCGTAGTAAAAGTTTTATGAGTTTTTTTCGGCGCTACCGGATCTCGCTTCTCCTGCTTGGCGGCTTTGTCATCTTGATGTCGCTGCTGGTGCTGTTCGTGCCGTTTTTAAATTCCCTGCCGCCCGAATCGCGTTCGTCCTCAACCGTGATCTTCATCGTTACTCTTTTCATTTGCACGCTGCTGGCCTTCTTTATCATTCTGCGTAATTCCCTGCGACCGTTTCGCGAGATCGCCGACGAAGCCCAGATCATCGCGAACCTCGGCACGGGCACGAAAACGCAAAACGAATCCGAGTTTGTCATGGAAACTTTTCAGGGCGTATTGGGCCGTTTGCAGGATCAGCAGCACGAACTGGAATTGCTCAACGCCGAGGTCAGCCAGCGGGCGGCGAGCGCGGAAAGATTTAACGAGCGGATCGTCGCCAGCCTGCCTTCCGGGATCATCGCATTCGACGTCGATGGGCTGACGCAGACCATCAACGCCCCCGCGCGTGAATTGCTCGAGATCACGCACCGGTCGGAAAATATGCATTTCCGGCAGCTGCTGAAACATTATCCCGAACTGGCCGAGATCATCGAAAAATGCCTGGGCGACGGTCAGGTGTTTCTGCGCGAAGAAATTTCCGGGCATAATTCCAGCGGGCGGCTGGTGCGGCTGGGCGTCACCGTCGCTCCGATCGACGACAAACGCGCCGAGCTGCAGGACGGGGTTTTGTGTCTGCTGGCCGACCTGACCGAGGTAAAAGAATTGCGCGAACAGCTTGCGCTAAAACAAAACCTGGAAAGCCTGGGTGAAATGTCCGCCGGTATCGCCCATGAATTTAAAAATTCGCTGGGCGCGCTGCAAAGTTACGCGCAGCTCTTTCAGCGGCTCGACACCGATGAAAGAGGCAAGCTCGCCGCCGATCAGCTTTTGATCGAGGTCAGAAATCTCTCGGAAATGACCACCGCGTTTCTCGATTTTGCGCGGCCTAAAGCGCTCAATTTAGCCGAAGTTTCATTGTCGGAATTAATTAGTGAATGTATCGGCGAGTTGGATCCTTTATTTAAAGCCCACGATGTTACTCCGCTTCTCTCCGGGGACTTCGGCGTCACCCAGGCCGACGAGCGAATGCTGAAACAAACAATTTTGAATTTGTTGCGAAACGCGGCCGAGGCGATGCCGGATGACAGCCCGCGCAGAGAGGTTTTGGTCAGAGGTTCGCTGGTAAAAGATAAGAGCGGGCAGGAGTGGTCACAGATCGAGTTCGAAGACAGCGGAGAAGGGATTTCCGCAAAAGACATGTTGATGATCTTTGTGCCGTTTTTCACCACCAAGGACAAGGGCCACGGCATAGGGTTGGCGCTTTCGCATCGCGTCATTTCCCAGCACGGTGGTTCGCTGACCGCGGCGAATTCCCCCGGCGGCGGGGCGGTCTTTACCGTGAAATTAAAAGCTACCCGTTGACCACCGAACGCTCCATGCATTTCGGCGAGCAGAAATAATTATTATTTCCGAATTTCAGCGCCGTATCTTCCGGCGTCCACTTCTCGCATTTTCCGCAGCGCACCAGCTTTCCGGCCGGTACTTTTTTCGGCTGCTGCGCGGCGCCCGTTTGCTGTCTCGCCTGGTTGGCCGCCAGCAGCATTTTCCATACCTGCCGCGCGACGGCGATCTGCCGCCGGAAGCGATAGCCCACCCACGCCAGCAGGGCCAGAAAGATCAGTAATATGATCAGGTATTTCATCTAAATTATTTCTTTTGCGCCAGCAGCGATGCCAGGTCGGCCAGGCCGGGATAATCGGCGTCGAGCTTTTTGAGTTTAACGATCGTTTCTTCCGCTTCTTTGGTTCGTCCCAGCTTGATCATCGCGCGCGCCATGCTGTCCAGCGTCCTGATGTGTTCCGGATCGATCTGAAGCGATTTGCGGTATTCGGCCAGCGCTTTTTCGTACTCCGGCGGATCGGCCAGCGCATACGTCCAGCCGATGTCCGTCTGCACGTCGGCTTGTCCCGGCTTTAACGCCAGCGCTTTGCCGTAATATACGCGCGCTTCTTCCAGGCTTTTATTGTCCTTTTTACTTTGCCCGATATCGGAACTGACGTTTCCCAGCGCCAGCAAAATACTTTGGTCCTTCGGGTCTTTCTCGTAAGCCCGCATGATCAGGCGTTTCGCATCGGGCAGCAGCTCCGCGTTTTTTTTCATCACCGCGTAGCTGTACAGCGACAGACCCAGCTCGCTTTGAAATTTGATATTCGAGGGATTTTCATCGGCCTGTTTAATTTTTTTCCGGATCTCGTCCGGGGAAAGATCGTCTTCGGCCGGGTCGTTTTCACCTATCTCCATTTTTTGCCCGGTCTGTGTCGCCTGCCCTGCCGGTGAAGCCTGCGCGGCTTTAACCTTTAAAGCGTCGATCTCCTGGCGGTTGAGCATATTCGCAAAGAAAAAACCGCCCGCGAAGCCGAACAAAATACCGATAGTTGCAATCCAAAAGCCTTTTTTACCCATAAAGAAACTCAAGTTTAGCAAACGCGTCTTTAAAATGCGATAAGCGCCGTCGGGCAATGACAGCGCTCATCCGTTGCAGCTTGCGAAAATTCTACTTGCCGTTATTGGTGGTTCCCTCGGTCGCGGCAACATAAGGCAGATCGTCCGTGCGGCGGCGCGGCAGCGGATCGGTCGAGCGGCGGCGCGGAGTGCTGGCATCGACGCCTCTGCGATCGACGCTTCCGGCGGGCAGTCCCTGTCCGTGCACGGCTTCGGTCAATATTCTGGTGATCTCCTGCGAGAGCGTACGGTGGTCGGCTGCGGCGCGGCGCCGTAAAGACTCTTTCAGTTCGTTGGGAACATAAGCTCCAATAAAAACACCTCTACGATTTGTCATGTAAAATTCCTCTTCTCCTTATTGCTGCTTAGTAATGTTAAAATTTGAAGCCGCCTTGCCGAAACCAGTCTGTAAGCCGAATTTTGTTCTCCAGGAAAGATCCTGAAGTGGTAATCATTCATCTGGGTCGTTCGTTACCGAAAAACTCTAGCGACCTACCCAAAAGCGCATACGCCTAAACGTACTATCGGGCGGGCAGCCCTGATGCCGCTTTTCTATTTGGTCTTGCACCGCGAGGAGTTTGCCTGGCCGCACTTGTTACCAAATGCGCCGGTGCGCTCTTACCGCACCGTTTCACCCATTACCGAACTTTCGTCCGGCTGGACTATTCTCTGTTGCACTTGTCGTCACCCGCTTTCGCGGACGCCCGGTGATTAACCGGCTCGCTGCCCTTCGGTGTTCGGACTTTCCTCTCTCGGATCTTACGACCCGAAAGCGATTACCCGACTGATGTCTGCAAGGCGGAAACTATAATAACAGAAAATGTTTAACAGTGGTAGTATTTCAAAAAAAAATGTTAAAAAAGGTGTTTATTTGTCGATCTCGATGGTATCGCCCGCTAAAACTTCCGGGTCGGGGGATTTTCCTTCTTTGATCTCCTTCAAATTGTAGGAGGTCGAAACCAGCAGGCCCTTGTCGTTTTTTCTGCGAATAAAGACTTTAGCCGCCGACTCTTTCACGGTTCCGCCGCAGGCGAGAATGGCCTGGGTCAGCGTGATCCCGGAACGGTGCGCTTTTTCTCCAAAGCTCTGCACGCCGCTGATGTAATAAAATTTCGGGTCGGAGACGAGCTTGATATCATCCTTCGCGTAAACAAGCGTTTCGGCCGCCGCGTTTCCATCCAGATCGACCGTGATCTTTTGGCCGTCGCTGCGGCTGATGATCGCTTTGTTGGCATTGTCTTTCTGGCTGACTTCTTTTAGTACTTCGCTCAAATAAACCGCTTCGCGGCGCAGCACTTTGCTGCCGGGTTTTTCCACCTGCCCGCTGACGTTGACCGTGTGGCTGGCGTAGGTTCGCACGGTCACGGCAAAATCGGGGTTTTCATACAGCTTCACCCGCTCGGCCAAAAATTCTTCGATCTCGTCATTGGTCATCCCGCCGATCTGGACGCTGCCGCCCGCCAGCGGATAATCGATCGCTCCGTCATCGGAAATGGTGAAAAGCGTGGAATCTTTCGACTCCGCATTGAGCAGCCTGATATCCAGCATATCGCCCGCCCCGATACGGTAAAGCTCCGTCGCGGGCTTGGAGGCATTTTTCGTGGCGGCGCCCCGGCTGCGTGAAACGGCGGCCAATTTTTCGGCGCTCGAACGGCTTTCGAAATTTCCGTCCCCGGCGGCCACCTGCCCGCTACGCCCGTTGCTGTCGCTGCGGTCGTTATTTCCCGCGTTGCCAGCATTAGCAGAGACGATCTCGGCGGCGTCCGTGTTTTGCTGAACCGGTTTGTTTTTCTTTTTGGGGTTTTGAGAAAACGGAAAATTTTTGTTGCTGCCGTCCGCCGGCGACGTCTGGGAATACATCTCCAGCGTAAACGCCAGCGCGCAGATCAAAGCTATTATCAGATATTTTAGGGCACTCTTATTCATAAGCTGTTGATTGGCTTAATCTTATGGCCGCGATTTTGCGCTTTATCTCATCTGGGCAACAAACGAGAAAAAACCAAGATCAGCCGGGGTTAAGCCTTTTCGAACTGTCAATTTAACGCGGGTAGCGGCCAGCGCTTCGCGTCCTGATTTAATAAATGACGAAAAGCGGGTGATTTCTAGATTTTTTAACGATGTTTTTGGAAAGATTTCGTTAGGCGACAGAACAGTTTATCGAATCTAACTTCGTTATTTTCACCACGAATATGCATTGCTTTAGCTGGTTTGTCGATAAAGTCGCATAAGTCAGCAAGCGGAGACACCTTGCGGCATAGACCGGGAAAAGTTTAAGTGTTTTTTCGTGTTATTTCGTTAGGAACAAAATCTTAAGAATTAACCACGAAACCACACGAACCGACACTAATAAATCAGGCCTTTTTCCGCGGCTGCGGCAGAGTCTCTAAAGTGAACAGATGCGGCCATTTACGTGAAAATTCCTGTCTCACCAGTTTTTCCGCTTCGTCGGCGGTTCGCGCCAGCATCAATTTTTTCACGATTCCGGCGGCGTCTTTATAGCTGATTTGTGAGATCACTTCGGTTACGCGCGGGATCGCCTTGACGCTCATGCTCAGTTCGGCGGCGCCCAGTCCGACCAAAATGACGCTGTAAACCGGCGACCCTGACATTTCGCCGCACACCAAAACCGGGATCGAGTATTTTTTTCCGGCTTCCAAAACGTGCCTGACCGCCCGTAAAACCGCCGGGTGAAGCGTTCGGAACCAATCCGCTACATTTTCATTGTCGCGATCTACCGCCAGCAGGTACTGCACCAGGTCGTTGGTTCCCAGGCTGAGAAAATCCACTTCGGCGGCGATTTCCTCCGCCATCAGAACGGCCGACGGGACTTCGATCATCGCGCCGATCTTCGGCCTGCCAGTCGCTACGCCTTTTTTCTTCAGCGCTTTTTTCTCTTCGGCGATCATCTTCTTCGCTTCCAGAATTTCCGCCACGTCCGAGATCATCGGCAGCACGATATTTATTTTTTTCCCGTGCGAAGCCCGTAGCAGAGCCCGTATCTGGGTGCGGAAAATGCTTTCATTGGCCAGCCCCAGCCGGATCGCGCGAAGCCCGAGCGCCGGGTTTTTTTCCGTTTCTCCGACCTCGTCGAACGCCTGTGAAAGCCCGATGTCGAATGTCCTGATGCAGATGCCGTGCGCGCCCGTTTCACCGGCGATGTGATGGTATTCGTTCTCCTGCGCTTTTTCCGAGGGAAAACCGCGCTCCCGGTTGAACAAAAATTCCGAGCGGAAAAGTCCGATCCCCCTCGCCCCGAGTCTTTTTGCTTCCTGGTAATTTATCGCCGTATCGGAATTTACCCGGATGACGATCTCACGGCCGTCGGTGGTGAGAAACTGTTGCGGCAGCCGATCTTTCGCCTGCACTTTTGTCCCCCCTTTTGTCGGGGGCGCGGCTTGCACCGGACGGGAAACCGGTGAAGTATATTTCTTCAATACTTCCGGTGAGGGATTGACGTAAACCAGCCCCTTGTTTCCATCGACGATAATATTGTCGCCGGTTTTTATCAGCCGCAGCACATTTTTCAGCCCGGCGGTCGAGGGCAGCCCGTGTTCGCGCGCCAGGATAAAAGTATGCGATGTCCAGCCGCCGCTTTCGGTGACGATGCCGTTGATGGTCCCGTTTAAAATTTCGACCATCGTGGAAGGCTTCAGCTCCCTCGCGACCACGATCGTCTCGCCGGAAAACGAGAGCGAATTATGTACGCCGCCGTCCAGCGCGCTCATCAGCCTTTCCATCACGTCTTCCAGATCGACGTAACGTTCTCTCAGGTATTCGTCCTTGATCGCTTTGTAGGCTTCCAGGTACTTGTCGCTGATCTCTTTCACCGCCCATTCGGCGTTGACCTTCTGACTTCGAATTAAATTCTCCATCTGGTTGAGCAGCGACGTGTCTTCGAGGATCAAAAACTGCACGTCTAAAATGCTGTTGGAAGATTCCTTCGCCGGCGCGCTGATCTTTCTCAGCCGCAGCCTCGCCAGCCGAACCGCCGCCCGGACGCGTTTTATCTCGCGCTCGATCTCATTGTCTTTTAACGTGCTGCGATAAAATTGGTGCTTGACGCCGTAAAGGCAGACGGCTTTGCCCACGGCAACGCCCCGGGAAACCGACCTTCCCTGAAGCGTCAGTTCGGAGGTGGTACTTTTCTTCGAATTTTTGAGTGTAACTGCCATACGGTATTACATCTCACCGAACCCGTTCTGTATTTTTTCCCTGATCGCCGCCATCGCCGAAACTTCGTCCTCTCCCTCGACAAAGATCAGCAGTTCGGTTCCCTTTGTCGCTGCCAGCGTCAACACGCTCAGAATCGACTTTGCGTCGGCGCCGACGTGATTGTCCGTTCGCTCGATCCTGATGCGGCTCTTGAATTTATTGGCCAGATGAACCAGCTGCGCCGCGGCGCGCGCGTGCAATCCCAGCGCATTGACAATTTTTGCCCGTTCTTCCAGCATTCTTTTCCTTTATTTTTCGCTTTCCTTTATTTTTTTTGGGGCGAGCAGCCCGCTGGCGCAATAGATCGCGGTTTTGCCCTGCTGTTCGACATCGGCGGTCATTTGTCTCAGCGTCATCGGCTTGTTTTGCGATGCGAGTTTTATCACCATCGGCAGATTCACGCCGGTGACGATCTCGACCTCGCCTTCCTTGAGAAACATCGCGGAAATATTTGTCGGGGTGCCGCCGAACATGTCGGTCAAAACCAGCACCCCGTTTCCCTGCGATACTTTTTTGATCGCGCCGGCGATCTCGGATTTGGCGGTTTCGACGTCGTCATGCCACCCGATGGAAACCGCGACGATGTGATCCAACTCTCCGACGACGGTTTCGGCCGCGGCCAAAAGCTCGCTCGCCACCTGGCCGTGAGAGACAATGATCCCGCCTACTTTTTTTATCTCTTCTTTTTCTGCTGACATAATTTTCCAAGCTCTGCCTAGTGTTTTGTTTTGTGAACGTCGCGATGGACGACCGAAACGTTGACGTCGTCCCCCGAATCTGCCGCGATATTACGCGCCAGGCTTTCCGCCACCATCACCGAACGGTGTTTCCCGCCGGTGCAGCCCATCCCGATCGTCAGATAAGATTTGCCCTCGCGTTTATAGAGCGGCAAAAGATAACCGAGCAGATCGCTGAACCGGCGAATGGTTTCCTTGACCTCTTTTTCTTTTTCCAGAAAATCTATGATCCTTTGGTCGGTGCCGGGAACTTCTTTTAGCTCCGGCACGAAATACGGGTTCGGCAGATGCCGCACGTCGAAGAGCAGATCGACCTCGCGCGGCACGCCGTATTTATGCCCGAAGCTGACGATCTGCACCGACATCGGCGCGCCTTCGTTCGACTGGCCGAATTTTTGCACCAGCAGAGCCCGCAGCGTGTGAACCGTGTGTTCCGACGTGTCGATGATCAGATCGGCGCGGTCGTGCACTTCCTTCATCGCTTCGCGTTCGGCATTGATCGCGTCCAAAAGCCCCGCGCCGTTATCGGCCGGATGCGGCCGCCGGGTTTCGCTAAAACGCCGCTGGAGCACTTCGTTCGTGGCTTCGAAAAACAGCACGAACGGCGTGATGCCTTTTTTCTCGAGCTTTTTTAGCTCCTCGGCAAACTGGGAAAGAAAATGCCGCTCGCGGATATTTATCACCAGCGCGGCTTTATTTATTGCCTGTTTTTCTTCTTCGTCGGGCTGCAGCAGGCGGGCAAAGGTGGAAAGCATCGTGACCGGAAGATTATCGACGCAAAAAAAGCCGAGGTCTTCGAAGGCGTTGGTCGCCGACGACATTCCCGAACCGCTCAAGCCGGTAATGATCACCAGGTTCGGGATCTTTCTTTGCTGAGCTTGCTCTTTTTTCGCCATAAGTTAGGCTGAACTCTCTATTTCGCCCCGGATTCCTGGGCTTCGCGCCGGAGCATTTCCGTGTGGCGCTCGATAAACTTCTGCGCGCCGTCGTAACCGTTCAAACGCAGCAGCTGAACCCTGACGGCGGTTTCCACCAGTGTCGAAATATTTCTGCCCGGGCTGATCGGCAGCACGACCTTCGGCACCTGGACGCCGAAAATATCTTCGGTGTAAATATCGGCGCCCAGCCGTTCGATCTCATCGACCTTGTTCCACGGCTGCAGGTGAATGCAAAGCTCGATCTGCTTGCCGTTTCCCACGGCCGAAACACCGAACAGGTCTTTCACATTGATGATCCCCAAACCGCGAATTTCCAAATGCCCCTGGATGATCTCCGGCGATGTGCCTTCGAGCTTGTCGCCGATGCGTTTTACCTGCACCGTGTCGTCCGATATCAGGCGGTGCCCGCGCGTGATCAGATCGAGCGCGCATTCCGACTTGCCGATGCCGGATTCGCCCAGCAGCAGCACGCCCAAACCATAAAGCTCCATCAGAACGCCATGCAGCGTAATTTGCGGGGCCAGCGTTTCCTGTAAAAATTCCGAGACAAGCGTGATCGCGTTCGAGCTGACTTCGAAAGTGCTTAAAAGAGGAAGGCCGAATTGTTCCGCGATCTCCGCCAGTTCGGCGGGCGGAGACAGGCTTTTGGTCAGCAGTATGCAGCAGATGTTTGCCAGGTCGAGATTGAGCAGCGCTTTTTTGCGCGCTTCGGGTTCTAGCTGTCCGAGGTATCCGATCTCGCTTTGCCCGACGATCTGCACCCTGCCGGGTTGAATGTAATGAGAAAAACCCGCCAGGGCCAGCCCGAGTTTTTGGATCCGCGCCGAAGTTATCTGCCTTGTTTTTGTACCGCCGGCTCCCGCCAGAATTTCTACTTTTAATTCGGCGGGAACCCGGGCGACAAAATCTTCCACGCTCAGGACGGGTTTTTCGTTTCTATGAAATGTCCGCATTAATAGTTGATAACTGACAACTAATAACTGATAACTGATAGTTGATAACCGAATAGGGCTTTCTCTTTCTCTATCCACTGATAACTGATAATCGAATAGGCTTTTCCCCCATCAACTATCAACTATCAACTATCCACTATCGACGATCCACTATAATTACTACGGCTGAATCAGCCCGAAGTTTCCATCCTTTCGCTTATAGAGCACGGAAAATTTATCGGTTTCGGCGTCGCGATAAACCACGAAATCGTCCTTCTGGTTATTTAATTTGAATAATGCCTCTTCGCTGGTCATGGGTTTCGAAGACGATTTTCGCACGCTGATGATGCGCGGTTCGCTTTTAGCGGCCGTCACCTCGGTGCCGTTACCGGCGACCTCGCCCACTCTTTTCGCATTGTGTTTGCGGTCGATGATCTTGTTTTTAAACTTCAGGGCCTGCTTTTCCAGCTTGTCGATGGTTTTGGACAGGGCGATGTACATGTCTGCCAGGGACGATGTCGCGGTCAGTACGTGGTCGTGCCAATTCACCACAATTTCCGCGCGATGTTTCCCGCGCTCGACCTCGATAATAACGTGAGCTTTGCTGGAACCGTTAAAAAGGTGGTTCAACCTCGCAAAATGATTTTCTACGTGCGTACGCATTGGCGGAGTAACCTCCAGATGTCGTCCGGTATATTCAAAATTCATAAATGCACCTCCTTAAAAAATTTCAATTTGTCCTTCGTCCTTTGCTATTTGTTCGTCACAAACAACCGGCGAATTTTACAAATCTGAAAACAAAGGACCATTGACAAAGAACTAAATGCTAAATAACAGTCTTTCTTTCACGCGAACCGGCGATCTGCATTTGATCGCGGTATTTGGCGACCGTGCGGCGCGAAAGTTTTATGCCTTCTTTACTCAAAATTTTTGCCATCTCGTCGTCGGTGATGGGATTTTTCGTATCCTCTTCTTCGATCAGTTTTTTGATCTTTAATTTAATGATGCGGGTCGAAACTTCCTCGCCGTCCTCGTTCATCATTCCCTCGGAAAAGAACCGGCGCAGTTCGATCACGCCCTGCGGCGTGTGCGCATACTTGCGGTTTACCACGCGCGAGATGGTGGAAAGATGCATTCCGATATCTTCGGCCACATCCTTTAACATCATCGGCTTGATATATTCCACGCCCTTGTCCAAAAAATCGCGCTGCCGGTGGACGATGCATTCGACCACGCGGTAGATCGTCTGCCGCCGGTGCTCGATATTCCTCAGCAGATCGACTGCCGAGCGAACTTTGTCCTTGATAAAATCGCGGGTTTCCTTCGAGGTTCCGTTCTGTTCCAAAAGCTGTTGGTAACTGGGGCTGATGCGCAGTCGCGGGCTGCCGTCATCGACGAAATAGATAACGTAATCGTCTTCGAGTTTTTCCACGTACACTTCCGGCGCGACGAATATCGCTTCTTCGGAAGAATAACGCCGGCCCGGGTACGGATCGAGCGTGCGGATAAGTTTTAATTCTTCGTTCAGCGTTTCCAGATCGACGCCGGTATTTTTCGACAGGTGCTGCAGGCGATGCGGCTGCAGGTCGGGCAAATGATCCTTGACCAGTCTCGCCGCCAGGCTGTTGCCTTCGCCGTTTGCGATCAGCTGCGCCAGCAAACATTCGCTGACGTCGCGCGCGCCGCACCCGACCGGATCGAGCTGCATTACCATCTCGCGGGCTTTTTCCACTGCTTCAATGCCGCATTGCTCCAGCTCCGCCAGTTCTTCGACAGTGGCGGTCAGCCGTCCGTCCCGATCCAGATTTCCGATGATCGAAATAGCCACGTCGAGCAAACGCTCGTCCGAGCACTGCAGATTTAATTGCCACTCGAGATGCTCGCCCAGCGAGGGGGCGCGGCTCAGGAACTGATCGAAGCTCGGCTCGTCGTCCTTATATTCTATTTCCTGGGTTTTATATCCTGGGTCGAGGTATTCCTGAAACTCGCGTCCGTAATCTACTTCTTCAAAAGCGTCCCGCGATTCCGTCGCGTTGTCTTCCGAAAAACCTCCGTCTTCTGAAGAACCTGCCTGGGTCTCGCCTTCGCCCCCGCCGGAAAATTCCGATTCGCCCTCGAAGCCGTTGAGGCTGCCGGGATCGTTTCCGTTAAAAACTTCAAATCCGTCCGCGCCGTTGGTAGAGCCGAGCTGCGCTTCGACCGAGGCCGCGCCGGCGCTGATATCCGGGGATTCACCGGTGCTGTTGCCCACGCTATCTTCGCCCTGGCTCGAGGCGTACTGGTCGAGAAACTCCTCGGAGATCTCCATTACCTCGTCCTGCGGCTGGACTTCTTCCAGGATCGGATTAGAGAGAAGCTCAGTCTGGACCAGATCGGTGAGTTCAAGGGAGGTCATCTGCAGCATTTCTATCCGCTGCCGCAATTGCGGCGTCAGGACCATCCGTTGTTCTAATTTAGCTGTTAACCTCAGCGCCATAAAAAATGCTCAACTCTGAAATCCTTTCAGCGGCATAGTATTTGCTCTACTTTTCAAATTATAGAGGACTTCCGTCCAAAAGTAGAATTTCCACCGGCTATTTTCGAATTATTTTTATTGGCTTTTGCTTTTGATTTGTGGTAGGTTTTTCGTTTAAGAAACTGCGCTGAAATTACAGGCTGAATCTCTCGCCCAAATACAATCTTTTAACTTCCGTATCTTCAACCAGATCCTGCGGTTTGCCGGAACGAAATATTTGCCCGTCCGCCATGATATAGGCGCGGTCGGTGACGAACATCGTCTCGCGGACGTTGTGATCGGTGATCAAAATACCGATGCCGCGTTCTTTCAGATAAATGATGATGTCCTGAATGTCGTCGATCGCTTTCGGGTCGATCCCGGCAAAAGGTTCGTTGAGCAAAATGAATTGCGGCTCGGTCGCCAGGCAGCGCGCGATCTCCGTGCGGCGGCGTTCACCGCCCGAAAGCGCGTCGCCGCGCGTGTGGCGAACGTGGGCGATGCCGAATTCTTCCAGCAGTTCTTCCAGCCGGGCAAATCTTTCTTCGCGCGAAAATTTCATCGTCTCCAGCACGGCCAGAATATTTTGCTCCGTCGTCATCCGGCGAAAGATCGACGGCTCCTGCGGCAGATACCCGAGTCCCAAACGCGCGCGCAGGTACATCGGCAACTTTGTCACGTCGCGCCCGCCCAGGAAAATACTGCCCTGCTCCGCGACTTCGAGGCCCGTCATCATATAAAAAGTGGTGGTCTTTCCCGCGCCGTTCGCGCCGAGCAGCCCGACGACTTCGCCGGGTTCGACATACAGGCTGACATTATCCACTACGCGCCGCTTGCCGTAAGTTTTTTGCAGCTGGTAAGCGGCCAGAGAATTATTTTGAGAGCTTTCGTAGCTGTTTTCCAATTCACCCATTACAAAAGCAAGTTAAAGGTTATTATTGAAGTTGGCAAGTCGTTCGCAAGTTATTAACCGGCAAATCTGCAAATTCCCGACCATTATCAAAAAAATGACGAATATGATGCAAGGTTTTGGGGCAAAAAGTCATTACCTGTAGAAGATAAAAAAACTCAGGGAGAAAATTCATGAAAGCGGTAAATTCTTATATATTTTTTTCGGTATTGTTTTGCGCTTTGTTTTTGACCGGCTGTCCTAACAGCAAAACCAAGGTAACCAAGATCTCCACGCCCTCGTCCGGCAAAAGCCGAAAGCTAAATGGAGTTTTTTACGCGCTGCCGCAAAACGTGGTGACCGTTGCCGTCCCGGTCGTAAAAACCCTTAAAACCCCTGGAAAATATGTGGTTTTCACCCCTTTTTTCTTTCCCGATGAAGATTTTATCGGCGGCAAATCGGTGAAGTTCGAAATAAAAGATCCTGTTTTTAACAGCTTCGGCGAGCCCGATCCGGCCGAGATCTATCTGGTGGATGCGCAAAGCAACAACCTGCTTCAAACCAAATCCTTGTCGATCGATCTTTCCACCGCCGGGGTTCTCGGCAACGCCAAAGCCGAGACCAAAGACGATACCTTGCCCGTGGCCACTTCGCTGATAAAAAGCGCGGTTGGTATTACGTCCTCAGTTTTATTGCGCGGGCCGATCGGGCCGCTGGCCTCCGTTAAGCCCGCGGGCAATGCCTCCGAGAATGCCTTCGCCTCTGAGTTTAAGACGTTCTCAATGAAATCATCAAAAAAAATGCCCGACTGCGGAACGAAGGAAATGAAGGAAAAATATAATTTTTCCAAATTAACTTATTTGGGCGTCCGGACTGCGAACGAGGAAAACACTGATGCCCAATTTCTCTGCCGCCTGACGGATAAAAAAGAAGGCATTGCGTATATCTTTTTGACGTTCCAGGAACGCGCTTACTACCGGTATCTTTATGACAATAGCTTCGATGCGGAGGCGCTGAGACTTTTCCGCGAAAGTCAGGCCGCCAGAGACTTTTTTGCGGCCGCCGCTGCCGCTCTGTCCCTGGATAACCCGTCCGAATTAACGGAAGATGATTTTCTTTTTATTAAAAATCTGGATCCCACTCCGACCAAAGAGTGGTATTGCAATCTAAACACGATAAAAAAGAAATACGCTCCGGCCGGCGCCGTTGCTGAGTGTGACCCGGAAGCGTCTGCCACTCCCCTTTTATCCGCTTACGAAGCTTATTTATGGATCCTTACTCGCCCGGCGGCGAGAACTGATTTTTATCAGGCACTTTTGATCGTTGACGAAATAGACAACCGGATCGCTGAAAGAAACCGCTTTATCAATGGGATCGTCGGTTCTTCTCTTCCGGCGGAAACTTTCAATAAAGCGCTCGAAGAATTGAATAAGGCTATCGGCGCCCTGAAACAACCGAATTTTATCGGCTCCACGGCCAAGGATCAGGACCTGCTCGGGCCGTTTGAGATCACGCCCGATAAGAGCGGCGGCGGCTCCCTGGCAAAAGATCTTTTTTACCTGTCCGCGACCAAAGGAGTTTGTGGAATTGCGCCCAATAACGACGGTATCAAGCCCGGGAAATTCAGTACGGACAAATGCCTGAAAACGGGCGGAGCGATAATTATAGATAAAGACCAGGGCCTGGCTTTTCTGAACATAAAGCTCGGCAAAGACGGGGCGGACGGAAATCAGTTTTCCAAGGTGGTGGCCGCGGCCTCTCTTGAAGAAAAAGGAAGCCGCGGCTTTGCCTACCGAATTCCGGCGGTTTGCCTGGCAATTTTAAAGTTCCGGAAACAAGTTTCGGAAAAGGATGCGACAGACGCGGAAGTGCTGGCGTTAAAAGAATCGGAAATGGGCCGGTCTCCGTTTGACATCGCTCAGCTCGGACGCACCGTTACCCTGCCGGCTTCCACTAAAAGCTGGCGCACTAAATACGAGATCGCGCTTTACCAAAATACCGGCGCGCTGAAAAATTTTCAGCTCGGCACCGAAAACGATATTCAGAAATCTCTCGATAATTTAACGGCGGCGGCCCAAACCGCGATCGATTCGACCGATACGGTAAAACGCCTGGAAAGGGAAAAGAAGATACTTGAACTGCAAAAAGCCATTCGCTGCCTGGAGACCGGCGAGGGCTGCGATTAATGACGAACGGGCTTTATGGTTTCTTTACTTTATAAACCGAGCGCGTTCTGTTCGGCGTGGTCGATTTGGTACTGCCTTCATTGACGACCCGGTTTTCGCGCTTGAAAATAGTGATTTGCGCGCTCTGCGTCGAGCCTTCCTCGGCGGAGTCGACCGACGCGGGATTTCCCCGCAGGATAAACGATTCGTCCGCCGCGTTATACTGCGCCCAATCGCCGGTGCCTTTTTTTCCGGGCTGCGTTATCTGCACGTTGCGCTCGACCGTCATCCGCGACAGCTCGTTGGTCGCCGTCAGATAAACGTCCGCATTTCCCGCCGTGACCCGGTCCGTGCCCTGGCGGATATCCACCTTTTCAGCATACTGCAAAAGCTTGCCTTCATCAGAATATGCTATCTGTTCGGCGGCGGCAAAAACCGGCTGGTTACTTTCTTTCGGGTTGTCGCTTTTCTTCGTGTTATAAAGCACGCTCTGCACCTTGCCGTCGCCAGTCAAACGTTTGGTTTTCTGCGACAGCACCAGCCGGTCGGCGCGAACGTAATTATTATCCTGCCACGCGCGGGCGTTACCGAGGTAAACGCCGACCTCGGTTTTATGATCGAATTCGGCGCGGTCGGCAGTGAGAAAAACCGGCGCGTCGGTTTTCGAGAACGGCGTCGCTCCGCCGGTTTGTTTCTGGCTGTAATAGGTCGTGCTTACCTTATTGCGGATAAAAGATTTTTGATTGCGCGTATCCCAATCGATCTCGCCGCCGCGCACGCGCGCTTTCGAATCCCACACCATCGGTTCGCCGCCGCGCAGGCGCACCACCTCGTCCGTCCCCGTGTAGCTGATCGTTTCGGCCGTTCCCCGGCGGTCGTTTTCGCTGAATTTTGCCGCGCCCGCCGCATCGAAACGCTCGACGTCCTGTGATTTTTGATTAAAAACGGCGGTCAGTTTTGCCGCGCTCAGATTTCGCACGCCGCGGTCTTCGGTCGGCTGGGTCGGCTTCATCGTCACTCTCGGCTTGCCGTTTGCGACGCAGGTGCGCGCCGTGTTTCCGGTCGGGTAAAAATCGCAGTCGAAACGCGCCGCGTTGACCGTCGAATAATAATTTTCCGGCGCGGCTTTTAACGGTTCGATATAAAGCTCGGCGTTTCCCACCGCTTCGGTTTTGGTCAGGTCTTTTCCGTTCGCGTTCCAAAAAGTTTTTACGCTGTCGGCCGTCAGTTTTTTATTCGAAGCTTTCGGATCATTGCTCTGCGGCGCGGACATCGTGACGACGGTGCGCCCGCCGGTGGTCATTTCCTTAACCACGCTCTGGCCGCCGTTTTGATTAAAAAACACTTCGAGTGAAGTGGGCGCATTTAGCGTCACCGCCGAGTAGTCTTCCGGTTTTAGCGGCGTCATCGTCACCGCCGAATTCCCCTTCGACGTCATCTTTTGCAAAAAAGCCTTGCCCGAAACGGTAATAAAATTCAGCACCAGCGATTCCGCCGAATTCAGCTTGATGTTTGTTTCGGCATTGTCGCTTTTGACCGCGACGTTGCCGCTGGCGACGGCGTTTTGGATCTGCTGATTTTGGTCGAAGAGAACCGTGACCTCGTTGGAATTAACTTCCGTTTGGCGTTCCTGGTTGCTGGTTTTCAGGTAAGCGTTTCCCCGCACCACGCCGTGTTTTATTTTCCTGTCCGCCGTCAGGTCGGCAGTGACGGTGTCGCCTTTGAGCAGGTCGCTGCCCTGCGTTATTTCCGCGTTGCCGTTAAGGTAAACTTTTCCTTCTTTCAAAAAATAAGTGGCTTCGGCGGAGTGGATCGCCAGCGGCTGGCTGATGATCGAAACGTTTTCCGCCAGGTCGATCTTCTCGATCTCTTTGCCGAAATACGCGACCGCGCGCGCGGCTTTTATCTCGGTCGGCTGCGACCCCACCTGCCCGTTATTTGCGGCGTTCGCGGGCGTGATATTTACCTGGACGTTGTCATGCAGTTCGATCCGGCCCGCTTCCTGTAAAACCGTCGCGCGCCCGGCGGTGACTTTTGCCCGCTCGTAATCCCCGCCGAACTGGTCCGTTCCGTTCGTCCCGTTCGCGTCTCCCTTGACCGATTCGACCTCGACGTTCTGCGCCAGGTCCAGTTTTTTCTCTCTGATATTCAGCGTCGCGCCCAGCGCTTTTCCGGACACATTTTCCCGGCTGAAAGTGACCAATTCTTCGCTGATCGCGGTTTCGTCCGCCCGGTTATAGGATATCTGCTCGGTCTGAATTTTTAACCCGTCATGTGTTTCGACATTCACGCTGCCGAAAAAATGAGCCTTGAAATCCTGCGGGTCGCCGGCCGCCGGAACGTAAATTCCCCTGGCCGCTGAAATTTTGTCGGTCTGCGCGCCGTTTTCCGAATAGAGCTCGAGATAAACGTTTTCCAGTTCCTGGTGCTGGTCGGAAAACGTCGTGGCTTTGTCCGCGCGAACATAATATTTGGCGATCCCGTCCTGTGTTTCGCGCCGCTCATATCCGTTGACTTCCGCCACTACGTCTTTCGAAAGGCTGGCCAGTTCGCTCTTGAGACGAAAGTCCGGCTTGGTGCCGGCGCGATAAAATCCCCACACGATAAAGATCACGGTGATCGCCAGCGCCAGCACCGCCGCGCCGCGAACGACCAGCGGCATCTTCGCGCGCAGCTCCAATAAATTGACCTTTTTGCGGTGATTTTCCATAACAAGAGATGTCAGATGCTGGAGGTTAGAACGCGGATATCCTTTTCGGGCACAAACTGTGAAACACTCAATGTTTTTTTCGTGTCGTTTTGTATAATTTCGTGGTTACTTTTAAGTTTATTCTCATGGCTATAAAGACTGGAACCACGAATTCACACAAAACAACACGAAAAAATCCAAACCGCGACTTTATCGGCAAAGCCTCTCTGACAACTAACCTCCAGCATCCGACATCTACTCAATTTTAACTTTTTACGTCTTCAACAACTAATTGCAGCCGCTGATTTCCGTTCCAGCTATTGATCTCCGGTGAATATGCGATCTCCAGTTTTTTTCCGACGCGCAGGTCTTTTTCTTCGGCGCATTCCACGCCGCTCCACCAGACGGCTTCGAATTTCCTGTTCTCGGCATCTTTCAAGCGAAGTTTTAGATGCTTTTCCTTCATTATTAGTGGCTCCTCATATAAGACGAGGTCGCGGGTGACAAAAACCGGGCGCGGATTTCCCTGCCCGAACGGTTCCAGCGCTTTTAGCTGACCGACCAGTTCGACGGTCAGTGTTTTCGACGTCACCAGCGCGTCGATCCTCACTTCCGGGATCAGGTCTTCGTCCGTTAAAAATTCCATCGCGTGCTGGTTCAGCCGCTGCAGCAAAAACGGAATATTTTCTTCTTTTATCTTCATCCCGGCGGCCGCCGCGTGCCCGCCGAACTGTTCAAAAAGATCTGCGCACGATTCCAGCCCGTTCAAAAGATGATAATTTTTTATGCTCCGCGCCGAGCCGTGCCCGATGCCGTTTTCGAGCGAGATGACGACGCTCGGCCGGTAAACCCGCTCCGCGATTTTTGACGCGGCCAGCCCGATCACGCCGCGATGCCAGCCTTCGCCGGCGACCACGGCGACATGGCTCTGACTCGCGCTTCCGCCTTTATCCACGTATTCCAGCAGCGCGAGTTCCGTTATCTCCTGCTGCACTTTACGCCGTTCCAGATTTCGCGAATTGAGGATCTCGGCCATTTTTCGCGCCGCGTCGAAATCGTCGGATTCCAGCAGTTCGATGATCACCTTGGCCGCGTCCATCCGGCCGGCGGCATTGATGCGCGGCGCGATGCGAAAACCGATGTCATAAACCGTCATTTCCGAATGACAATCGGAAACATCCATCAGCGCGCGCAAACCGAAATTTTTCGTCTTCGGCAGATCCTTTAAACCGATCGCCACGATCGCGCGATTTTCGCCGGTCAGATGCATCATGTCGGCGATGGTGCCGATAGCGGCGACTTTCATAAAGCTCGGCACCAGGTCTTCGCGGCCTTTTTCACGCAGCAGCGCGTGCGCCAGTTTGAAAGCCACGCCGACTCCGGCCAGATTCTTGTCCGGGTATTCGCAGCCCGTCTGATTCGGATTCACCATTGCAAAGGCCGCCGGATTTCCCCGCACCTCGTCCGAAAGGTGATGATCGGTCACGATCACGTCCAGCCCGTTCGCCTGCGCCCATTCGATCGGCTCAAAGGATCGCGTGCCGCAATCGACCGTGATGACCAGCTTATAACCGTCGTTTTTTGCCTCTTCCAAAGCGGGAATATTCAGGCCGTAGCCTTCGGTAAACCGGTGCGGGACGTGAAAGCCCGTTTCCGCGCCGAGCATGCCCAAAGCCTTGCGCAAAAGGGCCGTTCCGGTCGTGCCGTCAACATCGTAATCGCCCCAGATGAGAATTTTTTCTTTTTGTTCGATCGCGCGCAGAATACGTTCGACGGCCTCTTTCATTCCTTTTAAAAGATAAGGTTCGTGCAAATGATCCGCCGACGGGTGTAAAAATTCGCGCGCTTTTTCCGGGGTTTCATAACCGCGCGCGATCAGCAGCGCCGCCACGATCGGCGCCACCTTTAACTCGGCGGAAAGCCCGTTCACCTTGTCCGCATCGTGCTTTTGAATCGTCCAACGCTTCATTTTTAGTTGATAACTGATAATTGATAGTGGAAAGTATCAGTCAAATAAATTATTTCCTGATCTTCGCAATTTAGAAATACCTGCTGATTGAAAATTCATATCCCGGCAAAACAACTATCCGTTATCCACTATCAATTATCAACCAGCCGTTATCCCTGCGCCGTCACCACCCCGAAAGATATCAGCGCGATTATTACTCCGGCTAAAACCAGCCGGTAGGCGATAAATACCATCGTGGAGTGATTTCGCAAAAAGCTCATCAAAAACCAGATCGCCAGGTAACCCACGATCGCCGAAACGCCCACGCCGACCGCGAGCGGTGTCAGGTCGTCTTTCGGCAAAATTTCCCAGGCCTCTTTTAGTTCCAGCAGGCCGCTGGCGGTGATCGCCGGGATTGAAAGCAGAAAGGAAAATCGCGCGGCGGTTTCGCGTTTCTGGCCGGCAAAAAGCCCGCCCATAATGGTCGAACCCGAACGGCTGGAGCCCGGCAGCAGCGCCAGCACCTGCGCAAACCCGACGACGATCGCGTCCAGTATCCCGAGCCGGCCGATCTCCTTGCGCTGCGACCCGACCCACTCCGCGATCAACAGCAGAACGGAGATCGAGATCAGCATCGTGACCATCACCCAAAGATTTTTTGTGAACGGCCCCTCGATCACTTTTTTCAGCAGCAGCCCGACCGTGCCGATCGGGATCGAGCCGATAATTATCAGCCACCCGAGCCACGCTTCGTCCGAAAGCCACATCGGGCGGACGCCGCGCGTGCCCGAATACCTGTTTCCCTGCCGGCGCGTAATGGCGGCCCAGTGATCGCGGATAAAAGCAACCGCGATATTAAAAATATCCGACGCGAAATAGGCAAAAACCGCGAGCAATGTGCCGAGCTGGATCACCGCGATCGTCGCCGTCACCTTTTGCGGATCGCCGCCGTATAGATCGATAAAACGGCTGGCAAAAACCAGGTGCGCGGTAGAACTGATCGGGATAAATTCGGTCAAACCCTGAACTATACCCAAAATAATTGCTTGTAAAATGTTCATCGGATAAATGAAAAGACGCTATCTATAAGGATTTATGTGCCGGTTGCACCGAAAGCTAATAATACTTTAAGGCAGATGAGAAAGCCATTGCTCAGAGATCAGCGGTCGGTGATCAGTTGTCAGAACCGGGAGCTGTAGCGACCGCGCAACCGTTCAGAGTTCAAGCTTCAGCTTGTCCTGTTTCTTTTGAGGGTCTGTCAGAACGAAAGCGTTAGCGACCGGGTTTTAGGCTCGCGTTCAGAGTTACGCCTTTAGGCGTGTAGATCGCGCGTGAACGCGCAACTCTGAACTTAAAACAAACTAAAGTTTGGACTCTAAGCATTGACCACTGAACATGTATCACGTATCACGTATTGCGTACCGCGTATCACGAATCCGCCTATTCCCGGTAATTCGCGCCCCCGGCGATGCGGTCGTAAAGCCAGACAGGGAAAAAATTGCCCGCGCGAACCAGTGTCGAAAGCGGAAAGGGAAAAGCGGCCGATTTCTTTTTCTTCTCGATAATGCTTAAAATTTTGTTCACGCCGTCTTCCAGTTCCATCAGAAAAGGCATTGTATGATGGCGGCCGGCGGTCAGCGGCGTTTTGATAAAACCGGGGTGAATTATCGTCACGTCCACGCCCGTGCCTTTTAGGTCCAGCCGCAGGCTCTCGAAAAAATTCGACACCCCGGCTTTGCTGCCGCAGTAGGCGGCGGATCTCGGCAGCCCGCGGTAACCCGCCAGGCTCGATATCGCCACTAACTGGCCGCTGCCGCGCTCGATCATTTGCGGCAGCACCGCGCCGACGGCATTGACCGTCCCGATCAGATTTACGTTGATGATCCGGGTCACTTTTTCGACGTCCAGATCCCTGGCGTCGGCCGCCCCGCCGATTCCGGCGTTGGCGATCATGATGTCGATGTGCCCGAACTCGTCGCGAAAATCCTGCGCCGCTTTTTTTACCGCTCCTGCATCGGTCACGTCGGCCGCGAACACGCGAGCTTTCCCGCCGGCCGCTTCGCAACGCACGGCCAGATCGATCAACAAGTCCTTGCGCCGCGCCAGCAATCCCAGCACCGCGCCGCGCTTCGCCATCTCCAGCGCCAGGCCCTCGCCGATCCCGCTCGAAGCCCCGGTGAGAAAAACAGTCTTGTTTTTCATAATTAAATATAAATCGTTTAGAGGCGGTCAAAGACCGCCACGGCAAAATTTTTATAAGCGGCGGTCAAAGACCGCCTCTAAACTTTAGTTATATGATCTTCCGCCGAAACGGCAAAATACACCACGTCCATCTTATAAAAGTGCGCGGTTTTTTCTCTCTTGAGTCCGATCTTTTGTAAAATTTTTTGCGAAGCGATATTTTCGGGGTGCGTGACGCCGACGATTCTGGCTAGTTTTACCTGCTCGAAACCAAAATCCAAAACGGCCCTGGCGGCTTCCGTGGCAATGCCTTTTCCCCAGTACTCCTGGAAAAGGCCGTAATAAAGTTCTACTTCCGGTGTGCTGTCCAGGTATTGCAGCCCGCAGTATCCGATCAGTTTTTCCGTCTGCTTTTCAAAGACGCCGAATTGCCCGAACCCTTGTTTTTCCCAACGCTCGATCCGGCGCGGGAGGCTGGCTAAAACGTCTTCGCGGCTGATGTTGGAACCGTCGGGAAAAAATCTGGTGATATGAGGGTCTGAAGCCAGCCGATAAACCGTTTCCAGATCGCCCGCTTTATATGTTCGTAATAAAAGACGTTCGGTTTCGAGCTTCGGCAGCAGCATAACTAACCATTTCCAATGATTCGATCGATTTTCTACACCTCAACGATCGTCGGAATGATCAACGGTTTTCCGCCGGCTTCTTTTTGAATAAATCTTTTCAGGGCGACGCGCAGAGTTTCCTTAAATAAATTCTTATCGTTAAACTCGCCTTTTTTCATGCCGGAAATGGCGTTGACGATGCTTTTGCGCGCGTCTTCGACGATGCCGTTGGACGGATCGATGCCGGCCACTCCCTGAAAAGTTATCTGCGGTTCGCCGACGATTTTTTTCGTCTTTTTATCCATCGTCACGACCAGGATGATCGCGCCGCTAAACGCCATTTTCTTGCGCTCGCGAACTGTCCCGTATTCCAGTTCTTCCGAGGAATCGTCGTCGATGAAGGTGCGTCCGATATCCAGTTTTTCGATCACCGCCGCGCGGTCGGCCTGCAGCTCCAGCACGTCGCCGTTTTCGATCAGGATAATATTTTCGTCCGCGTAGCCCAGGTGATTTTTTACGAACTCCTTGTGACGGAAAAGCATCCGGTATTCGCCGTGGATCGGCACCACGAATTTCGGGCGCGCGGTTTCGACCATGATGCGGATGTCTTCCTGCGCGGCGTGTCCTGAGACGTGAACCAGACGGCGTTTTTCTTCGATGATATTACCGCCGTGTTTATAGATATGTCCGATCATTTTCGAAATGGCGCGTTCGTTGCCGGGAATGATCCGCGCGGAAAGAATGATCGTGTCGCCTTTTTCGATCTGCAAACCTTTGTAGCCCTGCGTCGCCAGTTGATTCATCACGGCGCGCGGTTCGGCCTGCGAACCGGTGATGAGGTACACGATCTGGTCGTCGGCCATTTGCCGCGCCTGGCTCAGATCGATGGATAAACCTTCCGGAATATCCAGAAATCCCATTTCTTCGGCCACGTCCACATTTCGCAGCATCGAGCGCCCGAGCACGCAGACCTTACGCCCGAAAGCGTGAGCGATATCGAAAACTATCTGCAGGCGGTGAATGGAAGAGGAAAAAGTGGTGATGATCAGGCGTCCCTGAGTTTGTTCGAAAATTTCTTCGATCGCCGGAATGACGTCGCGTTCTGACGGCGTCCTGCCCGGCACGGTCGCGTTGGTCGAATCGCCCAGCAGCGCCAGCACGCCTTCGTCGCCGTACCGTCCCAGAGTTTCCAGGTCGTAGGGTTTTCCGATCACCGGCGTGTCGTCGATCTTGTAATCCCCGGTATGGATGATCGTGCCGACCGGCGTTTTCACCGCCAGCGAAAAACAATCCACCAGCGAATGCGAAGCGTGAATAAATTCTATTTTAAAGCTGCCGACCTCAACCACGTCGTTCGCCCGGACGCGGTGCAGCAGCACGTCGTTCATCAGTTCGTGTTCTTCCAGCTTGCGCTCCGCCAGCCCCAGCGTAAAACGCGAAGCATATACCGGGAGGTTGAATCTTTTCAGCAGAAACGGCAGCGCGCCGATATGGTCTTCGTGTCCGTGGGTGAGGATCAGCGCGGTCAGATCGTCGCGATATTCCTCTAAAAAATCGAAATTCGGCACCGACAGATCGACTCCGTAGGGTGTTTCTTCCGGAAAGCCCATACCCGCATCGATCAGGATCATCTCGTCTTCATAGCGCAAAGCCATGCAGTTCATCCCGAATTCACCTATCCCTCCGAGAGGGATAACTTCTAATTTTCCAGTGTTTTCTATCTTTTTATTCATTAATTATGTTAAATCATAGCATAAGCGCCGAATTAGGGCGCGGAATGGGAGCGCACAATTCACTGTGCATATATTTGGTGCGTATGGGAGCGCACACAATTCATTGCGCTGAATCGACTGGAGCGCGGACATTCTTGTCCGCTTAATCGCCTTTAGGACCAACACTCGAGCGGCCATTCCTATCCGTGCTCCCACATACGTTGACAAAACCGCCCCGACTCTCCTACACTAAATATGACAATTTCGAGGGGAGTAGATCACCTTAACGGGTCTGACATCGTCGTCAATACGAACGCTTTTGCCAAAGCGCTCCGGCACGTCAGCAAAGTATCGAGACCTTTTGCGGCATACATGCACGCAAAGGGTCTTTTCCTTTTGCAGTGAGTTTAACGGAGACTTTTAATAATGCTATTCCCTTTTACCGACTACTGGTGGTTTTACGCGGGCTTTACCGTTTTTGTCCTGGTGATGCTCGCGCTCGACCTGGGCGTGTTCAACCGCAAAGCTCACGTCGTATCATTTAAGGAAGCCGCCGTCTGGAGCGCCGTCTGGGTATCGCTCGCGCTGATCTTCAACCTTCTCTTTTATTATTACGCGCTCGCCAAATTCGGCGCGGACGCGGCAAAAACCGTCGCGCTGGAATTTCTCACCGGCTACGTGATCGAATATTCGCTCTCGATCGACAATATTTTCGTCTTCGTACTGGTCTTCAGTTATTTCGCCATCCCGGCAAAATACAAACACCGCGTGTTGTTTTACGGCATTCTGGGAGCGCTCGTGTTCCGCGCTATCTTTATCGCGCTCGGTTCCGCGCTGATGCAGTTCCACTGGGTTATTTATCTATTCGGCGGATTTTTGATCATCACCGGCGTCAAGATGATCTTCACCCAGGAAAAAGAGATCGAGCCCGAAAAAAATCTGCTGGTCAGGATCTTCACAAAATTCATGCCGGTCTCGCATGAGATGGACGGCAAAAATTTCTTTGTCCGGCTTAACGGCGTCCTGCACGCCACGCCGCTTTTTATCGCGCTGCTGTTTCTGGAAGTGACCGACGTTATTTTCGCGGTCGATTCCGTCCCCGCGATCTTCGGCATCACACAGGAACCGCTGATCGTTTTCACTTCGAATATCTTTGCGATCCTCGGCCTGCGCTCGCTCTACTTTATGCTCGCCGGCGCGCTGGACAAATTCCACCTGCTGAAATACGGGCTGGCGATCGTGCTCGTTTTCGTGGGACTGAAAATGGTCTGGCTCAACAACCTCTTCGAAGACCACAAATTTCCGATCACCTGGTCACTCGGGATAATTTTAGGAGTGATCGGAATTTCCGTAGTGATTTCGCTGTTGTTTCCCGCCTCTCATAAGAAAAGCGAGAGTTAACCTGGGAGCGCCGGCATCTTGCCGGCAAAGATCGCGCAGCGATCTAAATGTCGTTTTATTTATAAACGATTCGGCGCGAACAAACTGCGCTAAGAATTTATCGACTTGATCTTTCGTCCGAATTGAAACGGCCGCCCGTCGCGCCGCAGAATTTCGACCCGGTTTAGCTCAAACAGATCGGCGTCGTTCGCGTCGCCATAAACCGTGGTAAAGGCGGCGATATAACCGGCGTCGGAAACCGTCTTTTTAGCCTCACCGGTAAAAAAGCCCGCCGGGTAGGCAAACACGTCGCAGCTTTTCTGCACCAGCTCTTCGATCTGTTTTTTCGACTCCGTTACTTCCCTGTTGATTTCTTCTGCCGAAGCCTTATTGAGAAGAAGATGGGTCAGGCTGTGCGAGCCGAATTCGATCCCGTGCCGCGACATCTCGACGATATTTTCTGCTGTCAGATGTTCGCGCGGGCCCTCGCCTTCAGCGGTCACCTGATCCGAAGTTTTTCCGATCATCGCCGGCACCAGAAAAATTGTGGCCTTGATACCTAGGCCGCGCATTACGGGAAAAGCGTGGATGAAATTATCTTTCCAGCCGTCGTCAAAAGTTATCGATACGCCCTTCGTCGGAAATTCTCCGTGCTCCCGGTAATGTTTTACCAATTCCGAAGCCGTATAAAATGTAAAGCCCTGCTTTTTCAGATACGACATCTGCTTCGCAAAACGGCGCGGCGAAGTAAAAGCGCCGCGAATTTTTACGTCGGGCGTAGGATGATCGATCTTGTGATAGAGAAGTACCGGAACCATAAGATTTTCTACAAATTCGGGTCTTCGAAAATGCTGACATCGGAATCGCCGCGGGTAATGAACCAGTTGTTTATGTCATAGGCTCGTTCCCGGTATTTTTCCGACTTTACCATCAGCTGCAAAGGGTTTTTTACCCGCCAAAATCCAAATTTCTGTAAACGCTCTTCGACCAGGTGGTCAACCACGTCCGTCACCAGACTCCCGACACGGTGTTCCACGGCCAGGTTCAGCGCGGCTTTTAGTAATTCATCTACTATTCCGGCGGGCTCGTCCGGCTGATAACAAATGTCGGTGATCGCGCCCTTTGCGATCACGCCATGTTTATTTTTTTTCCGAAAAAAAAGAACGATGTACCCTTTTAGTTCCTGCTCTTTATAAAACCCCAGTATCTCAAATTTTTTGCCCGGTTGATCGACATATTGCCAATTCAGCATTTTCGCATCGCGGACCACGGCGCAATTCCACTGCGTGCTGGCTTTTTGCCACAAATCATCAAATGAGCTGTCGAACCGTGCAACTTTTTTTATCCCGGAATTTTTCGCGAAGGTGGATCGAAAAACCGAAAATCCGGCATTTACCATTGCCCCAAGCGGTTTGAATGAGGAAAGCTCGCGCACGGCATTTCCGGGAAAAATGAGTTTGCTGTAGCGGTTGATCTTGCCGACTATCACCCAGCCCAGACTTTGCAGCATCGCCGGGGCGTGCTGTTCCATCGTATTGATGCCGAGCATAACCGGGCAATCGCTCCCCGCCGATACCACTCGTTTCCCCAGACCCTGACGCCGCGCCACCTCGTGCGTCATCATGTCCTGGATCCAGGCCGCGTGCTCTTTTTTTCCGTCGATCATCACTTCCGCAGGCGTAGCGCCCGTCTGCGCAACTATTCTTTCGCCCTGTTTTGCGACCCAAACCGGAATGCCGCCCGCTTTATTCAAAGGGGCGCACAAAGGATTAGATATGTATCGCCAATGCCAGAAATCCGGATCGCTCTGCCGGGGATTATCGGCATAGACATCGCGCAGAAAATCGAACAACGCGTCTTTCTCCTCGGGTTCCACCTGCTTTATTAGGGTTTCGTTTTGCATGGGTTCGCTGCTAATTTCTCATTTAACATCGTCCATTCCGCGCCTGTCAATGTTTCGGCGCGGCGGCGCGGGTCGATCCCGCAATTTTCCAAAAACTGCTGCGCGTCGCCGAATCTTTCTTTCAGTTTCGGCGGCGCGTTTTTCAGATTATTAAGAATGGTTTTTCGCTTGTAGGCGAATCCGGCGCTGACGATTTCGCGGAAAAGTTTTCCATCCGTAATGCCGATCTCCGATTCTTTTTTGGGAATGAGCCGCGCGACCGCGCTCCATACTTTCGGCGCGGGATGAAACGCGTTCGGCGGCACGTCGAAAAGTTTATCCGCCGTCATATAGGCTTCGACCAGCACGGTCAGAAAACCTCGTTCGCTGTTGCCGGGTTCCGCCGTAATGCGCTCGACCACTTCGCGCTGCAGCATCAAAACAAGTTCCGAAAAACATTCGCGCTGCTCGGTCAAACGCTGCAGTATCGCCGTCGAAATATAATACGGCAGATTCGCCACCAACTTGGAAGTTGGGACTGCGAGTTGCGTATCGCTTATCACATATTGCGTATTGCGTATTGCGGCAAAATCTATCTGCAGCGCGTCTCCGTGAATAATACTGAAGTTATCTTTTTCCGAAAATTTTTCTTTCAGATACGGCGTCAGATTATCGTCGATCTCAACAGCGATAACTTTCGCTTTCGATTCGACCAGTCTTTCGGTCAAAGCGCCGCGGCCGGGGCCGATTTCGATAACCGTGTCTTCTTTGGTAAGTGAAAGCGCGGAGATTATTTTGTCGATGTAATTTTCATCAACCAGAAAATTCTGCCCGAGCGATTTTTTGGCAAAGGTAGTCTTGGGCTTTGTCCTTAAGGCTTCGGTTTGTCGTCTCTTCTTGTCACTTGTCACTTATACCTCGTCACTTTCACCATCTGTCACTCGTCACTAATCACCCCTTTGCCATTCACCAATCACTATTCACTATTCACTATTCACTATTCACTATTAAAGGATATCCCGTCACTTCGATATCCTCGCCGTGTTGCGTAACTTCCATATTTTGCAGCCGCATCGCGCTGGACAGATGCTGCGCGCCCTTGCCGCCGATGGCAGCCGGAGCGTCTTTGCCGCCGATGATCAGCGGCGCGATAAAAAACGAGACTTTGTCGATCAGCCGGGCGTCGTAAAAAGACCCGGCGGTTTCGGTGCCCCCTTCGACCAGCACGCTTTGCAGCCCGCGCTTGCCCAGCTCATGCAAAACCGATCCGAGATTTCGCCCGCCTTCGGCGATCTGCGCGACCTCAACGCCTTTGTTTCTCAGCCCGGAAATTTTTTCCGAATCTTCGCTGGCGGTAAAAATAATCGTCGGAATTTCCCGCGCGGTCAGCACCAAATTAGAAGCGATAGGCAGACGCAGGGAGTTATCTAAAACAACCCGCACCAGCGGCCGGCGGCGCGGTTTTCCGCTCCGGTCGGTCAGGCTTGGATTATCGACTACGGCTGTATTTGCTCCGATCAAAATAGCATCGTATTCATGCCGCAGCGCGTGTACGCGTCTGAGCGATTCATCTCCCGTGATCCCGCGCGAATCGCCCGTATGCGTCGCGATTCGCCCGTCGAGCGACAACGCCATTTTCAGATGTATGAACGGGCGGCCCGTCCGGTGCCAGTGAAAAAACTTTTCGTTTTGCCGCGCGGCCTCGTCCGCCAAAATTCCGGTCACGACTTCGATCCCGGCTTCGCGCAGGTGAGCAAACCCTGTTCCCGAAACCAGCGGATTCGGGTCTTCGACCGGCGCGACCACGCGCTTAATTCCGGCGTTTATCAGCGCCCCGGTACACGGCGGAGTCCGCCCCTGGTGATGATGCGGCTCGAGCGAAACATACGCCGTCCCGCCTCTCGCGCGTTCGCCCGCCTGCTGCCCCGCTTGTTGTAATGCCAGCACTTCCGCGTGGGTAACGTTTTCATAAACGTACGCTCCTTCGCCCACAACCTCGCCGTCCGCCGACACGATCACACACCCTACCAGCGGATTCGGTGACACCTGCCCGACACCCTCCGCCGCCAGCGCCAGCGCCCGGCGAGTCATGATCACATCAAATTCTGAAAAGTTATTGCTCAAAAATCTTTTCGCTATTAGCCGCCTACGGCGGCGTCAGAGTTTAACTCCATGCGTAAGCGTGGAGAACACTACGTAAAACGTAAATAGCCCGCTTGCGGGCGAAAGACATCAGATACTCATCAATTTCAATATTGTTCGCCTTCAACAAACTTTCATGTAAAACGGCGCTTTGCAAGCAGTTCATTTCCCACAAATTTGTCTTTAGAAACCTGTTGCGGAAAACTTTCGATCGTATCCACTGCTTCGACGATATCCTGCAAATAAAGTTCTTCACGCTGCATAGAGAACCTCGGCTTCTGCTAAAACTTCAGCTCGAATAGCCGCTTTCAATCCGGCTTTGGGAACGACATCTAACGGGCTTTGAACAATTTCCGCCAATTCACTCTGAATCCTGCCGAGCGTGATAAAACCGATTTGAGCTTTCGGAAAAAATTCTACCAAAAAATCAAAATCGCTTTGGGCGGCCGCATTGCCGCGTACCTGTGAACCGAAAAGACTCAACTCCGTGATCTCATATTTGCGGCAGATCTCGGCGACTTTATCAAATGAATTTCGCAATTTTGTTGGGATCATATGACGTTTCCTTATTCACATTTTATCCGATTATTTAATTTTCCGGTTTAATTAAACAATCCGTTGACATAATTTTCCGCGTCGAAGACCATCAGGTCTTCGACGCCTTCGCCGATGCCGACGTAGCGGATTGGCAGGTTTAGTTCTTTGGCGATGGCGACCGCGATGCCGCCTTTAGCGGTGCCGTCGAGCTTGGTCAGCACGATGCCGGTCACGTCCGCCACTTTCAAAAATTGCCGGGCCTGTTCCAGCCCGTTTTGTCCCGTGACGGCGTCGATCACCAGCAGAGTTTCGTGCGGAGCCTGCGGCACTTCGCGCCCAGCGATGCGCTTCATTTTTTCGAGCTCCGCCATCAGATTGGATTTATTATGCAGGCGCCCGGCGGTATCGACGATCAGCACGTCGGAGCCCCGCGCCTTGGCCGACTGCAGCGCGTCGAACAACACGGCCGCCGGATCGGTGCCCTGTTTTTGCTGGATCAGCGGAACGTCCGAACGCTTCGCCCAAATTTCCAGCTGCTCCGAGGCCGCCGCGCGAAAAGTGTCCGCCGCGCAGATCAGCACGTCGTTGCCTTCGGCCTTGATGCGGCTGGCGAGTTTGCCGATGGTGGTGGTTTTGCCGACTCCGTTGACGCCGACGACCATCAGAACGTAAGGCTTGATGTCATCCGGCACGGCGGTTTCCGCCGCCACGCCCGCCGCGGTCGAACCTTTCAGAATATCCAGCAGCTCGTCCTTCATCGCTTTTTTTAGCGCCGAAAGATCGCCGATCTCCTGCCGCGAAACGCCTCTGCGGACGGATTCCAGCACCTGCATCGTCGTCGCGATGCCGATGTCGGTCGCGATCAAGGCTTCTTCCAGTTCCTCCAGCAGTTCTTCGTCGATCTGCTTGCGGTTTTCGAAAACCTGGTCGAGCCGGGTGTTGAGCGAATCGCGCGTGCGTTCGATCGCGCGGTTAAATCGGACACTAAATTCTTTTTCAACCGCTTCCTCTTGCGCCTTCAGTTCTTCGAGCGATCTGTCCAGCCCCAACACGGAAGTCGAAAACGGCTTGTCATTATCTTTTTTTCTGCGCCAAAACATAATAGCTATAAATCAAGACTTTCCCCGTACAAAAATACGGCATCAATAACAAAGTTTTGATTATAGCGAATCGGCGGGAAAGTGACGAATGGGAGCGCAGACTTCAGTCTGCACCAACGCTTAGCTTAGCGTTAGCTGCACAATAAATTGTGCGCTCCAAATTTAATTAACTGAAAATCCTAATTTTTCGTGCGACCGGTAAAGCGCCAGTCCGAAAATGCAGGCGGTCACGATATACAGGTAAAAGGAAATTATGTTGCCGAAAAACTGTGCCGGCGCATTGCCCAGGCCCATCGCCGCCAGCGGCGCGGTGACGATGCTGACGCCGAAATAGATAAATAGCGAAAAAACCAGCAGTAAAAGATATGTGCCGAAAGCTCTGAAATAATTCCGGCCCATGCGCCGCATGGTGTCGAAACCGACCAGCGGGTTCATCGTCGAACCGATACTTTCCGTGTATCCGGCGACGGTCAGCGCGGTCGGAAAATAAAACATTCCCCACAGCGCCGCCAGTCCCAGCAGCAGGATCAGCGGGATCATGCGCCCGGCCAGTTTCCCCATGATCGCGCCGGTCATTTCACCTTGCACTTCGTCCGGCGATTTCGCCGCGCCAAAACTCATCGGGGCCGCTTTTGCCGTTTTCGACAGGTCCTGGATCCGTCTGATCGCGTTGGCTTCGCTTTGTCGGCTGTTGCCTTCGATCTCGGTTTGCAGCGCGTCGCGGGGAGCAAATTCTTCGTCTGGCTGGATCAGCATGTTCTGTTTTTGCGGCGGCGGATTCGTGGCGGCCATTTCCCTGCTTACATCGCCCATCACCCCTGAAACCGTTTTGAAGATCAGTATTCCCACCAGCAGCACCGGGCCCCACGAGATCAGACAGGTGCCTAAACCTAAAAAGCACGGCTGGAGAATGGTGTTCCAGATGGAAAAATCTTCGGTGTCCGGCATAAAGGTTTCATTGGTGTTGCCGTACGCCACCTGGTTGACCGCTTTTGTCGCGCAGCCGTAAATAATCGAAATACTGACCACGCCGCAAACCAGCATCGTCATCAGCCCCGGAAACAGCCCGCCGACCATCGTCGTCGCCAAGCCCAGATAGATCCCGAAACTAAACAGCGCGCTGACGATTCCGCCCAGGATCAGGGCAACCGGAAATTTAAACGGGTAGCTCCAGGCGGTCTTGAAATCAGCCCAGGTAAAATCCTGGCTGACCGCCGAGCGGTCGAATTTGTCCGAATTAGAAAAAGGCCGGGAATCGTTCGCGCTTTTAATTACCTTGGGCGCGCCGATCAAATTGCACATATCTCCGCATTGCGGGCAGAGTTTTACCCGCGCGATCGTTCGCGGACAGTCTTCGCAAAATAAATTGAGGCATTGCCGGCAGGCAAACTGGGCCTGCTTTTCAGGATGAACCACGCAGTTTTTTGCGCCCTTTGGCGCAGCTGCCGGCATAACCGCTTGAGCCGCCGGATCGGGCTCAGGTTCCGAATGATAAGGTGAAGCAAAACCGGTGGTGGTATTCGGCGCCGCCGAACCGAAGTTCGCCGGGACTGCCTGATTGACCGTGGTATTTGTCTGGTTTCCGGCTTCTCCGGGATTAAAATTCGTGCTTGTGGTGGCGGCATTTTCACTCACCAGCGGGGGCTTACCGGCAAAATAAAGCGTCAGTTGCGGGACGTTTTTCGCTTCCACCCAGACGGCGTTCCCGCTGCGGACCTTATCTTCCGGCAGCAGAGAGCTTTCGGCGATCCATTGAGTCAGTCCGGCAAAATCCGTCTCGTAAATGTTTCCATCTACTTCAACCTGCCAGTTTTCCGGTTGCTGCATAATTTGCTCCTATGAGGCTGCTATGAGAGAGGTAAGGATTCTTCCGCGACAGTTGCCGGTTCGACGGCTGGCTCGACGGAATTTGTTTTCGGCGTGTGGGTGCGCCATGAGGCTGAATGGGGACGTATCTGCCCGCTTTCACAGGCTTCGAACAATGCTTCGACCACCTCGGCGTCGTAGCGCGTCCCGACAAAAGTTTTGACACGGGCCAGCGCGTCGGGCAGTTTCATTCCTTTTTGATACGGGCGGTCGGTGGTCATCGCGTCGAAAGTATCGGCCACCGAAATTATCTTTGCCTGCAGCGGTATCTGGTGTCCCTTTAAACCCTGCGGGTAGCCCTGCCCGTTGACCATTTCGTGGTGCATATACATTCCGGGCAAAAAGTCCTTCATCGCCGGGATCTGCGACATGATCTTATAGCCTTTTTGCGGGTGCTGTTTCATGATCTCGAATTCTTCGTCCGTCAGCGCCGCCGGTTTTTTCAGCACCGCGTCGTCGATCGCGATCTTGCCCACGTCGTGCAGCAGCGCGCTGATGCGGAGTTTCTCCAGTTCCTTCGCGTCCAAATGCATCCGCTGCCCGATGGCGACGGAAAAGCGCGCGACTCTTTCGGAATGGCCGCGGGTGTAGCGGTCCTTGCCGTCGATCGCGGCGGCCAGCGCCTTGACCGTGCCGACAAAAAGCTCGTGATTTTCCTCGACCGCTTTTTCCAGCTGCGAGATGTGCTCTTCCAGCCAGTCCGCCATCACGTTAAAAGATTCGCTGAGCGTTCCCAGCTCGGTCGGATTTTTTGTGCTGATGCGCGCCGAAAAATCGCCTGAGGCGATCAGTTTGGCGGCCTTGACCATTTTTGCGACCGGTTTGGTCAGGCTGTGCGAAAGCAAAAGCCCGATAAACATCACCACCACCAAAAACCCGAGGCTGATGTACCACATCTGCGCGCGCATTTCGCTGACCGAAGCCATCGCATGCGTTTCATCCTGAATGGCGAAAACGCCGAAGACATTTTTGTTGCCGAACTGCACGGTCGAATAAGCGCCGATCAATCTTTTTTGTTCGCCGCCCACCTGCGCCGTAAAAGGAAAGAGCGCCGATTGCACCAGCTCGCGCGAACTTTGCCATTCTTCCACGATCGGCAGGCTCTTCATCGAGCGGCGCTCCGCGACGACCTTCCGGTCGGCATGAAAAACCGCCTGTCCCTGCTCATCGACGACAAAGGTTATCGGCAGCCCCTGTTCCCAGAGTTCCTGTTCGGATTGCGCGGCCGGCTGTTCCATGATGCCTTCGATCTCGCCGAGCGAGATCACCGCCACCACGGCCGCAGTGATCTGCGCGTTTTCCTTGTCCATTATCGGCGAAGCGACCGCCATTCCGATTTCGCCGCCGGTCTCGATAAAACGCGGCGCGCTCCAGACGACCTTTTTCTCTCCCAGCCCGCCGAGCGCGTCGTTGCTGATCCCTTCGAGCTCGCGGTCGTTGATAAATTCCGTGCGGTAGAGCGAGAGCGGTTTTGCCTGCACCGGGTTGATTGAGATCGCCAGCAGACCCTTGTTTTCCTGCAGGATCGCCTGCAGCTTTCGTTCGTTTTGCGTCGAGGTCAGCGCCGCGCTGTCCTGCGCCAGTTCCATCGCCTCGGCGTAGTTTCGCACCAGGTCGCCGTAGCGCTGGGCAAACATTTCTATCTGGCGGGCTTTGTCCTGCACCAGCTGCGTTTGATAGCGCTCTTCGACCAGCCGCAGTTCCTGCCCGCTGCGATTGGACAAAACCCAGCCCGTCACCGCCAGCGGCACCAGGCCGACTGCCAGCAATACCACCATCACCGGGTAAAGCAGTTTTATTTTGCGCGATTGTTGATACATTAAGAGGTGCAGATGAGGAATGCACAATTTCCCTCTTTAATTTTACGAAATTTGCACAACAAACGTCAATGATGTTTAACGAAGTTATTGGTGGAGGGTAGTTGGTAACTGGTAATTGGTGTTCGTGGTTGGAAAACTAATTACACCTTTGTTTGCGTGTTTCGTTTGTTTGATTTTTTGTTTTTTTTCGTGTTATTTCGTGGATTTTCGTGGTTACTGCTTTAATATCAATAATTACCTGACTTTTACCGGAAAACTACAATCTATTACCAATTACTAATTGCCAATCACCGACTACCAATCACCAATCACCTCTTACCAATTACCATTCACCACCAAACTATTCCGACTTTTCGATAAATACTTGCGTCTAAAGGTTTGGATGTGAAAAACTCGCATCTGTGGAAAAGAAAGGAAATCTCGCTTGGGACCGCGGCCGGAGAGAGATGGTATCAAATTTAAGCGATGAGCAAATTGTCGAGATTGCCGTTTCGAATGATCCGGACGCTTTCGGCGAGATCGTTAAACGATGGGAGCGCAAGATCTTCGCGCTCTGTTTCGGGATGCTCAGCCGCGAGGAAGATGCCCGCGATGCCGCCCAGGAGACTTTCATTTCCGCTTACCGGAATCTGGGAAATTTTCGCGGTGAAGCCAAAGTTTCATCATGGCTGCACCGCATCGCCGTTAACCAGTGCCTGACCAAACAGAGGCGTTCGAAGGTCAGAAGCGAAAGTTCTTTGGAAGATGAAAACAGTGTCAACGAGGCTTCTTTTGCCGCGCCCAGCCGGTTAAACCCGGCCAAAACGGCGGAGCAGAACGAGCGGATCGAGGCGGTGCGGATCGCGGTAAACGCGCTCCCGTCCGATCTGAAACAAGTGGTGGTGATGAAGGAATTTGAGGAACTGACATTTCAGGAAATTTCCGAAACCCTCGATCTGCCGCTCAGCACAGTGAAAAGCCGGCTTTACACGGCGCTAAAGCAATTACGGCTAAAACTTGAAAGAAAGCCGATCGAAGTAGTTTGAGAAAGTTGGCAGAGAGTTGGCGGAGTTTTCCGGGTTAACAGTGTTTTCCGAGTGGATAGTGTGATTCTGCGAACTCGGCAAACTTTCGGCAAACTGAGTTAAATTTAGGATAAAGAGATGTTGAATAACAATCATCAGCCCTGTGATTTTTCCGAAACTCTGGTCTCGTATCTTTACGGTGAGATCGGCGCGGCGGAAAGCCAAAAATTCCGAGCGCACGCGGCAAAATGCGTGACCTGCTCGGCGGAGATCGCGGGATTCAGTACGGTTCGCGCCGCGGTCGCCGAATGGCGGCAGGAGGAATTTGCGTCCCTGCCCGCGCCTGCGATCAAATTGCCCGCGCGCGCTAATCCGGTGATCCTGACCGACGAGCCTAATTCGTGGCTCGCCGGCATCCGCGAATTTTTCACGCCTAAAGTGGCGCTCGCCGCCGCCGGTTTCGCCGCGATCGCGATCTTTGTCGGATTGACGTTCGTGGTGTTGAACTCGCGAAACTCCGCCGGGGAAAACATTGACGGAAATATCGTGGCCGAGAATTCTTCACCGAATAAGAAGGGGCTCGAGATCGCGAATAAGATAAATAACACACCGCCGGACGGGCAGCTGGCGACAACCACGGTCGACGGAAGCAAAAACCTTGCACCGGAACCCGCCGGAAAAACGGGGAAACCGGTTCGTCAGTATGCGAGTACGGCCAGCGCGAAAAACGCGAAAAATAACGCGGCGGTGAATACGCCGAAGCAAAAAGACGCGCCCAAGGCAGCGACCGCGCAGAAACAGAAGACCGATCTGGACACCGTGTATGACGAGTACGAAGACGATTCCCTGCGTTTAGCCGATCTATTCGCGGATGCCGACACTAATTAGTTTTTGCGGAGATGCAATTATGAAAAATCCTATTTTTTTAACCTCATTACTTATCGCTTTTTTGCTGACGCTCGGCAGCGCGGGCGCGGCGCAGGATAATCCGCCCCCGCCGGAGGGCGACCGCCAGCCGCCGCCGCAGGGAGGTGGCGGGCCGCCGCGGCCGGAAGACGAAAGAGGCGAAATTTTACGCCAGTTGAATTTGACGCAGGATCAGTTCCGTTCGATCCGCAAACTGCTGGGTGAAAATCAGCCGAAGGTAAGAGACGCGCAGCGTGAATTTCGCGATTCGCAGGAAGCGCTCGACGATGCCATCTACGCAGACACGGTCGATGAAGTATTGGTGCAAAGCCTGACCAAACGTTCGGCGGACGCGCAGGCGACCCTGATGAAATTGCGCACGATCAACGAATTTGCCATCCGCCGGGTTTTGACGCCTGAGCAGGTGACAAAATTCCGCGAACTCCGCAAAGAGCAGCTGTTGAGAAAAATTATGCAGGAACGCATCCGCATGCAGCGCCAAAACGGCCCGAACCGCGACGGCCAACCCCAGGGCTCGCCAAATGGTCAACCTCAGGGTCAGCCCCAAAACCAGCCGATGCAACAACGGCCGAATCAACCGCCCGGCAACAACATCTCTCGCCCCCGAAAACGACCGAATTTTTAATAATTCAAATTTAACACCCCTCCTGACAAACGAGGGGTGTTTCATTTAGCGGCGGGTTTTTCTTAACTCCCCTCCTTACAAAGGAGGGGTGGCGCGCGTTTCGCGCGACGGGGTGGTTCTCCGTTTTGAGTCCCGCCTTCAGGCGGCTTCTTGTCAGTAGCGTCGGCGTCAGCCAATGCGTTCTTGTCAGAACCGGGAGCGGTAGCGACCAGGGTAAACGGTTCAGAGTTCAAGCTTCAGCTTGTCTTATTTCCAAAGGTCAAAGACAAACTAAAGTTTGAACTCTGAACTTTTAGCCCTCTAGTGTGCTTCGTGGTTTAAGGCTGATTCTTGATTAATAAAGCAATAAAACCGAAAGCACGAATCGCACCAAACACACGAAAAACGCATCGAATGAAAATTTGGGTTTAGTTCTCTCGCTCATATATTTATCAAGCCGATCTGCCGCTTTATTTTTCTCTTTTTGTTTTCTCTGCTATCTTTAACCGAAGCCCCTTTAGTTAAGTTGCGGTTAAGTTTAGGTAACGAATGAACGGTTAAATGAATTTCATCAAAAGATTTTTGTTCGAATTACAGGAGATCGCTTTGCTGGTATTCCGTTCTTTTACCAGCATTTTCCGAGGTCCGCGTTACCCGTCCGAACTCATCCGGCAGATGGATCTGATCGGCGTCGGATCGCTGCCCATTATTATTCTTACCGGATTTTTTACCGGCGGCGTGCTGGTCGTTCAGGGTTACCAGACGCTGGCCTTCTACGGCGGGCAGAGCGAAACCGGCAGGCTGGTCGCCGGCACTTTGATCCGCGAGCTGGGTCCGGTTTTAAGCGCCCTGATGGTGGCGGGGCGCGTCGGCTCGTCGATCTCCGCCGAACTCGGTTCGATGGTCGTTTCCCAGCAGATTGACGCGATGCGGGCGCTGGGCACCGACCCGGTCAAAAAACTGGTGGTGCCGCGCATCCTGGCATTGATAATCTGCCTGCCGCTGCTGACCGGCGCGGCCGATATTTTCGGCCTGATCGGCGGGGGGGTAACGGCCAGTCAATTGTTCAGCCTGGGGCAAAATGTTTACGTCAATTCCGTCCGCGCCGGGATTACCACGGACGACGTGATCGGCGGCATCATCAAACCCCTGATCTTCGGGCTGATCATCAGCAGCATTTCCTGTTACAAGGGGCTGACCACCACCGGCGGCACGGTCGGGGTCGGCCGCTCGACGACCAATGCGGTGGTCTTGTCTTCGATCTGGGTCATCATCGCGGATTTTTTCCTGACGCGCATCCTGCAGGTGATTCTCGATCAGTTCTGATATTAGTTTAAGATAAACCGATGACAGCAGAAGCAGCAGAAGCTCAAAGAATTCATCAAAGCCTCTCTCCGCTAAACGCTAACGCCAGGGGCGGATTTTTTGCGCCGATCTACGATCCGGAAAGGGTCGTTCCGGCGATCGAGTTTCGCGATGTCTGGCTTTCTTTCGAAGACGAGCCCATTTTAAAAGGCATCAGCTTTACCGTCCGCCGCGGGGAGACAAAAATAATTCTCGGGCGTTCCGGCGGCGGCAAATCCACCACCATCAAATTGATCCTCGGGCTGCTGAAACCCGACAGCGGGCAGATCCTGATCGACGGCGAAGACGTCACCGATTACACCGAAGAACAGATGATGGAAGTGCGCAAAAAGATCGGCATGGTCTTTCAGGAAGGCGCGCTGTTCGATTCCCTCTCGGTCTATGAAAACGTCGCCTACCGGCTGCACGAACAGGGCAAGCCCGAAGCGGAGATAGAAGAAGAGGTCAAAAAAATGCTGCGTTTTGTCGATCTCGAAGAAGCGATCGATAAAATGCCCGACGAGCTTTCCGGCGGTATGCGCCGCCGTGTCGGCATCGCCCGCGCGCTGGTCGGCAATCCGAAGATCGTGCTCTTTGACGAGCCGACCGCCGGGCTCGATCCGCCGACTTCACGCACCATCTGCGAGCTGGCCGTCAAGCTGCGCGACCTGGAAGACGTCTCCGCGATCTTCGTCACGCACGAGATGCTGAATCTCGATTATTTATGCTCCGAATACGCGACCTTGAACGATAAAGGCGAGGTTGTCCTGGAACCGGAAGGCGAAAACTTTTGCCTGATGAACACTGAAATTGTTATGCTTCGGTACGGACATGTTATCTTTAACGGTACGGACGAACAATTAAAAGCCTCCGGGGATGATTACATCAGGCGGTTTTTAAAGGGAAAGTAAGCTTGTAATTGGTGACGGGTAATAGGTAATGGGTATATTGCCGCTATAAAGAAAAGCTGCGACAACATCTAAAGTTGTTCAAACCAATTACCGATTACCAACTACCTATTACTATTTATGCCTGCAAAAAAAACAATCGGATTTAGTCAGCTGCGCGTCGGGCTTTTTACGCTGGCGGCGCTTTTGGTGTTGGCCTTTTTGATCCTTAACGCGACCGGCGATTTTAATCCGTTCGAAAAGAAAATGCATTTGAAGGCGCGTTTTGCCACGGCCGACGGCCTCCGCGAAGGCGCCGAGGTTCAGCTGGCCGGCGTACCGGTCGGCAAGGTCGAAGACGTCAGACTGCTCGCGCCCGACGATCCCGAAGAAGCCAAGATCGAAGCCAAGCTTTCCGTTTCGCAGACCTTCGAAGGCCGCCCGATTTCCGACCGCATCCGGACCGATTCGACCGCGCAGCTGGTCGCCCTTTCCGTGCTTTCCAATGACAAGCTGATAAATATTTCTCCCGGCACCATCAAAGGCGACCCGGTGCGGGAAGGCCACGTGCTCGATTCCAGCGCGGCGATGTCCCTTAACCAGTTGACCGCCACCGGAAACGATCTGCTCCAGCAGATCAATAAGATCGCCATCCCCGCCAACGAGATTTTAAACAAGGCCAATCGCGGCGAGGGAACGCTCGGGCAGGTCATCAATAACGAATCGCTTTACCGAAATCTCGATTCCGCCGTCGGCGAAGCCAAGCTGACGATGATCCAGCTTCAGACCGTCATCGAACAGGCGAAATCCGGCAACGGAACCGCCGCCAAACTGCTCAACGATCCCGAACTTTACAACCGGCTGAATAATACCGTCACTCAGCTGGAATCCGTCTCGGTCGATCTGCGCGGCGGCAAAGGCACCGCCGGAAAATTGCTCACCGACGACGCCCTCTATAACGAGGTGCGCGGCGGGCTGGCCGATCTGAAAGTCGCCGTCAATGAATTAAGAGGGACGATCAAAAATCTGGACGCGGTCGCGGTCGATGTAAAAAACATCACCGCCGATCTCAACGCCGGCAAGGGCACCGCCGGAAAGCTCTTAAAAGACGAGGCGCTCTACTCCGAGGTGCGCGCCACTCTTAATAAGCTGGACGTCATCCTCGGCGACGCGCAGGGCGGCAAAGGTTCGCTCGGAAAATTTATCACCGACCCGAGCCTGTACGATAATATCAATAAGTTTTCGCTTGAAAGCACGCAGATGATCAAGGATTTTCGGCAAAATCCCAAAAAATATCTGACCATTCAATTGAAACTCTTTTGATGCGCGTTACGTATCTTTGCTCTGTTAAAAAGCAAAGGTTATTCTAAAAATAAATCTTTTTCTGATGAGGTTCCTACTATGAAAAAATCTGTACTTATTCTTTCCCTGTTACTTATTTTCGCGTTTTCGGCGTTAGGTCAGGCGCCGCGCCCGTCGCAAAAGGCGTCGGTAATGCAAACGATCGGTGACGCTGCTGTCTCGATCACCTATCACCGTCCCTTGGTGAATGGCCGCAAGATCTGGGGCGAACTGGTTCCTTACGGGCAAGTTTGGCGCGCCGGCGCTAATGACGCGACCCTTTTTGAGACCAGTGCTGATGTCACCATTAACGGGCAGAAACTGCCGGCGGGAAAATACGCGCTTTTCACGATCCCCACGCAGAACGAATGGACATTGATCTTTAATAAAAAATTTGATCAATGGGGGACGGATTACGATAAAAATAAAGCTGACGATGCGCTGAAGATTACCGGCATTAAGGCTGTTGCCGGGGAAATGACCGAAGCCCTGAATTATGAATTTGAAAACGTCACGCCGACCACCGCCAAAATTGTTCTAAAATGGGAAAAGATAAGAGTACCCTTTACGGTTGACGTGGGTGACGTCAACACAAGGGTGCTTGGAAAACTTCGTGAAGCGGCGACAAATGCGAAACCGGATGATTTCCGCGCGCCCGCGAGCGCGGCCGGATTCGTTATCCAAAGCAAGATGAAAGAACATTATCCCGACGCGCTGGTATGGCTGGATAAATCGATCTCTATTAAAGAGGGGTTTGGGAATGCTCGCGCCAAAGCTTTGCTGCTGGCGGAAATGGGAAACACCAAAGACGCCATTATCTGGGGCGAAAAAGCAATTGCGCTGGGCAAAGCCGCGACGCCGCCGGCAAACTCGGAAGTAATGGCCAATCTGGAAAAATCCATTGCTGAATGGAAAGCGAAAAAATAATTATTGATTGGTATTCTGAAACTCCCCTCCTTACGAAGGAGGGGTGCTGCTGCAAGCAGCGGGGTGGTTCTTTCTTCTGCTTGTTCGGTTAACTTCTTAATTAAATTGCCGCCAGCCTTAGCTGGTGGTCAAAGGGTTAGAAAAATTTAAAGGCTTTAGCCGAACATCTTGTTTAGCTAAAGCCTTTTCTCTTTATTCATCGGTAAGTAAATAAATACACGGATTTTCTGGTCTTCCGGTTTTTGCCTTTTTCGTGTTGTTTCGTGTGAATTCGTGGTTCCAGTTTCTTAACTCTACCCACGCGCTGCCGCAGGCAGTATTGACAAGAATTAACCACGAAAATACACGAAACAACACGAAAAAAGCGGGCTATTGCAGCTGCAGTTGTTTTTCCTTCAAATACTTGATCTTGTCTCTTAATTCCGCCGCGCGTTCGAACTGCATATTTTTTGCCGCTATCCGCATTTCGTTTTCAAAAGCCGTGATGGATTCCTTCAGAGTCGCGCCCGGCAATTCGTCCAGCAGGTCGAATTCGACCGGGATCTTGAAATAGTCCGCTTCGTAGGCGGTGACCAGCGTGGCTTCGACCGGTTTAATGATGGTCGTCGGCGTGATGCCGTGTTCCTCGTTGTAGGCTTCCTGCACCGCCCGGCGGCGCAGTGTTTCGTCGATCGCGTATTTCATCGACCTGGTTATTTTATCCGCGTAAAGTATCGCCCGGCCTTCGGAGTTGCGCGCGGCGCGGCCGATCGTCTGGATCAGCGAGCTTTCCGAGCGCAAAAAACCTTCCTTATCGGCATCTAAAATGGCGACCAGCGAAACTTCCGGCAGATCCAGTCCTTCGCGCAAAAGATTGATGCCGACCAGCACGTCGAATTCGCCGCGGCGGAGGTCGCGCAGGATCTTGATCCTTTCCAGCGTCTGAATGTCGGAGTGCAGGTAGCGCACGTTCACGCCGACCTCGGTGAAATAATCGGTTAGGTCTTCCGACATTTTTTTGGTCAGCGTCGTGACCAGCACGCGCTCGTTCCGCTCGGCGCGGATGCGGCATTCTTCCAGCAGATCGTCGATCTGGCCGCGCACCGGGCGCACTTCGACTTCCGGGTCGAGCAAACCCGTCGGGCGGATGATCTGTTCGATCACTTCGCCGCCGGTCTTGGTCAGTTCGTACGGGCCCGGCGTGGCGGAAACATAAATTCGCTGGTTCCCGCGCGATTCGAATTCGGGAAAGCTCAGCGGGCGGTTATCCAGCGCCGACGGCATCCGGAAACCATATTGCACCAGCGTACCTTTGCGTGATTGGTCGCCGTTATACATCCCGCGCACCTGCGGGATCGTCTGGTGCGATTCGTCGATCACCATCAGCGCGTCGTGCGGCAGATAATCGAGCAGCGTCGGCGGCGGCTCGCCTTTTTTCTTCCCCGTCAGGTGGCGCGAATAATTTTCGATGCCGTGGCAAAAACCCATCTCCTTGATCATTTCCAGATCGAACATCGTCCGCTGGTGCAGCCGCTGCGATTCGAGCAATTTTCCCTGCCTGATCAGCTCCGGTTCCCACTCGTCCAGTTCCTGCCGGATGGTTCCGACTGCCCGCCTGACCGTCCCCTTCGACATCACATAGTGGGTCTTAGGATAGATCGGCAGCCGCGATTTATGGGTGTGCAGCACTTCGCCCAGCAGCGGATCGATCGTATGAATGGAGTCGATCTCATCGCCCCAGAATTCCAGCCGGTAGGCGTTTTCCTGGTAGCTGGGAAAAATTTCCACCACGTCGCCGCGCACGCGAAAACTGCCGCGTTCGAATTCGATCTCCGAACGCTCATACTGCATCTCGACCAGCTTGCGCAGCATTTCCTCGCGCTTCATTTTTTGCCCCGGCTCGATAAAAAACATCATCCCGTAATAGGCGTCAGGGTCGCCCAAACCGTAAATGCACGACACGCTGGCGACGATGATCACGTCGCGCCGCTCGAACAGCGCGCGGGTCGCCGACATTCGCAGCCGGTCGATCTCTTCATTGACGGTCGATTCTTTTTCGATGTAGGTATCCGAGGCCGGCACGTAGGCCTCCGGCTGGTAATAATCGTAATAGGAAACGAAATATTCGACCGCGTTGTGCGGGAAAAAGGTCTTGAACTCCTGGTAAAGCTGCGCGGCCAGCGTCTTGTTGTGCGCCAGCACAATGGTCGGCCGCTGCACCTGGTCGATCACGTTGGCGATGGTAAATGTCTTACCGCTCCCGGTGATGCCGAGCAAAACCTGGTCGTTGGTTCCCTCATTGAGCCCTTTTACAAGCGTCTCGATCGCGGCTGGCTGGTCGCCCTTTGGTGTGTTTTCCGAAACTAACTTAAATTCCATTTAAAACAAATCCGGCTGCAAGGTTAAACTTTGATTTTAACCCGCAGCCGGCTGTTTGTCATTTCGCGAAAATGTACCGCCACCGTCCCGGTGGCTGTCGCGGATGCGTCTCGCATCCGCATTAATTTAATTTCTTCGGACGGCAAGATGCCTGATGATTTTTCAAACTGTGAGCGGGACGCTCACAGGACAGCCGGCGAGACGCCGGCGTTACTATTACGCCTCTTCCGGCTCGGGGCTGAATTTCGCGATCGCCGCTTCTACCGCTTCCCAAACTTCTTTCGGCAGGTCGCGTCGATTAGCCAGTTTGATCAGAAACGGCAGCGCCTGGATTTCTTTATTAACCTTGATCACGTGAACGATGGCGATTCTGATCATCGGGCTCGGGTGATTTTCCAGCGCCGCCGCGATCGGTTCCGTCTCGCGCGCTTTGAGCAGCAAGGTAAACAGCGCGAACGCTTCATAAGCCTGTTTGTAATCGCTGTGGGTCAGCCGGTCGAAGTATCTATCGACCAGGCCGCCTTCGATCGCGGCGCGGGCGATCTGTTTTTTCCGGCCGTCGTCTTCCAGCAAAGCGGCGCGGGCCCACGCGTCGGCGCGGTTAAAACCCAGCCGGGTCAAAACTTTTGCGGCCGCGGCCCTGACCTCGCGCGTCGGATCGGCGCACGCCAGAATGGTCGTTTCAAATACCGAAGGGTGATTGAATTCGCCCAGCATCTCCATCGCTTTGCAGCGGGAATTCGACGAAAGATCGTAAAGCGCCACCTGTGAAAGCGCGTCCACGGAGTTGCGCGTTTTATACGCCGCCAGTATCCGCATCGAAAGCTCTTTCATCTCCTCGTCTTCATTGTATTCATCCAGCACCTGTTCGATCGCTTCCGTCAGGGATTCTTCATTATCCACGACCGGCAGGCAGTCCGAAGTGTGCGGGTATTCCAAACGCAGAATGCTGTTAAACGGCAGATCGGAAACACCGGCTAACTGGATCTCTTTTGTCAGCACCGGCGCCGGTTTGTCGGCCGCTTCCTGGCGGGCCGCTTTTTCCCGGTTCGCCGCGTTCGCCCCATTCGCCGCGGATTTCTTCGGACGTTTTTTATTGATGATGTTGTTGTGCTTTCGCAGCCATTCCATTTCCTTGTCGCCGTCGAGCGCGTCGCTGTCCCAGCTGTCTCGTTTGCGGGCGGCGGCGTCTTTTGCCTGCGACAGGGTTGCCGCCGAGGATTTTGCCCGGCGCCAAAAAGCGATCACGATTCCCAGCGTGATGACAAGCAGGAAAGTGCTCATGTACCACCAGGTAAAATCTTCCGGCACCGGCTGGGGCACGGGCGGTATCAGCCCGGCATCGGCGGAATTCGTCCTCGCCTGGCTCCAAATCTGGCTGGTAAATACAAGGTTGGTAAATATGACGACGAGCGCGCCGGGGCTTAGCGCTCTGGATAAAATTGCTTTTAACATACTGGTGGAAAAGTTATTTCTCATGATCGGCCCATTCAGATCGGCTTTATTTCTACCGGTTTTATTTCTAACGGCTCTATATCTAACGGCTCTATATCTATCGGGGGACGGTTCGTTTTTCGGCGGGATAATACTGTCGCGAGGGCTAAATACTGATCGAAAGTCTGACAGTTCCTTCATAAAACAAGGAATTCGCACGTAACTATTTTGTATTAAACCCGGCCTGGCTATACCGAGCTAGGTCTATTATGACTGGTTTTTTTATGTTTGTCACCTTTTATTTTTGTTAAACGCATATTTTTAAACTCCTCCTTACGAGGGAGGTGTGGGTGCAAGCGGCGGGGTGGTTCTTTCTTAGTCCCGTAAGGACATGATATTTATAGCTATAAGCTGAAAAAGATCTTTCTAGTTCCGCGGGAACGGCATATTTCGCTCCTAATGGAAGCTCCGCTCTTTCTATTAATGATCTTTATCTGCAAATGTCACGCCCCTACGGGACTTAAAAAACCGGGAACGCCATAAAGCACAGCGCCAAGGTTTCGCTTTTTCATATCTTTCGTGTTGTTTCGCGGTTATTGATTAAAGCTCTATTAACCGGAACACACGAAACCTATTACCTATTACGTATTACGAATCGCGGTTTTTCGCTTTTTCACAATAAATTTTGTATCCTCAATTTATAAATAATATGACCGCCTCTGGAACCGTCACGGAAACGAATTACGACCGGTTGGAACTGATCAACCGGGGAAAAGTGCGCGATATTTACCGCGTTGACGATAAAACCCTGCTGCTGGTCACGACCGACCGGATCTCGGCTTTTGACTGCATTCTGCCGACCGCGATACCGAAAAAAGGTTTTGTTTTGACCGCGATCTCGCAGTTTTGGTTCGAATTTTTGCGGCCGGTGACCGATCATCATTTGATCACCGCCGATATCGACCAAATGCCCGACGCGGTAAGAGAAAATTCGGACGAGCTGCGCGGGCGCTCGATGCTGGTAAAAAAGACAGAAGTTTTTCCGATCGAATGCGTCGTGCGCGGTTATCTGGCCGGTTCCGGCTGGAAAGATTATCTCGCGACCGGCGAGGTCTGCGGGCACAAACTTCCCTCCGGATTGCGCGAATCCGACAAGCTGCCGGAGCCGATCTTTACCCCCGCCACCAAAGCCGAAACCGGCCACGACGAAAACATCAGCGAAGCGGAGGCGGCCCGCATCATCGGCCCCGAGGCGGCCGCAAAACTCCGCGAACTTTCGCTGCGGATCTACCGCAAGGCGAGCGAGTACGCGCTGGCCAAAGGGATCATCATCGCCGATACAAAATTCGAATTCGGCCGGGATGAAAACGGAAATATTATTTTGATCGACGAAGTCCTGACGCCGGATTCGTCCCGCTTCTGGGCGGCGGAAACCTATTCGCCCGGCGGCTCGCAAGCTTCGTTCGACAAACAGTTCGTGCGCGATTACCTGGAATCGCTCGACTGGGACAAGACGCCGCCCGCGCCCGAGCTGCCCGCGGAGATCGCCGCCGCAACTTCCGAACGCTACACCTCGGCTTACCAACTGCTGACCGGAAAAGATCTTTCAGTAGAATGACGGCTTTTCATTTTGGTTTTAAAACTTTTGTAGTAGAATAACCAAACTTTTCACTTCAACAATAATGCGCGATCGGATGGAAGAGCTGGTAGAGCAAATGCTCGACGGGAAAATTTTACTCGGCGAAGCGGTGTCGGAATTCGAGAAATTATACATCGAAAAAGCGCTCACCCGGCACAGCGATCACCTTTCAAAAACGGCGTTGATCCTCGGCATTCATCGCAACACCCTCTCCAAAAGAGTTTCCGATTACAAGGCCGCCGCGAAAAAACGCAAAAAGAAGTAGCGCCGGGAGCGCCGAATTCATTCGGCACGAATGCGCCCGTATCAGAGTTCCGTAGGAACGTAATATTTGTAGAATACCGATTTAAAAACATTTAGAGTTCCGTAGGAACGACATAGAATAATATGACGTTCCTACGGAACTCTTTTTGATAAGCACTAGTTTCTATAAATATATCGTCCCTAACGGGACTAAAAATTCAACCGAGCGTCATTAGAGATTTAATCTCCCTATTCCTCTTTCCTCTTTCCTATTTCCTCTTTCCCCTTCCCTATTTCCTATTTCCTCTTTCCCCTTTCCCTATTTCCTCTTTCCCTATTTCCTCATTTCCTCAGTTCCTCTTTCTTACTTCCCCTACTTCCGCTCGATCACTGATACGTCATCTCCGACCCGGATAATTCCCCCGGGGTTTGCGCTCAGCAGATTTTCGCCGAAGATCACTCCGCCCGGAACGTCGCGATATGTCGCCAGGGTCCTTAGAGGTTCCTTGCCGGTAAAAATTCCTTCGTCCTGGTCGACCGTCGTTATCACGCAGCGCTTGCTGGGCTTCACGCCGTAAAAAATATTTTCGCCGACGGAAAATTTTCTCCATTCGTGTTCGGCGAACGCTTCGCTGCCGGAAACCACCAGGTTCGGCCTGAACCTGTTCATCGGCAGCGGCTCTTCCAATTTGCTGTTCAGATCGTTCAGCGAGCCTTCGCCGATCACCAAAAACGGGTAGGCGTCGGCAAAACTGACAATGTCATCCGCCACCGCAAAATCCGGATCGACCTCCCTCTCAAACTCATCCGGCATATAAACCAGTTGGCAGGGCGTCTCCAGCACGCGGCTAAACCAGTCGTTCACCTCATCTTCATAGACCAGTGCCCGGGGCGAATCCTTCCAGATCGTGACCGTCTGCTCTCTGCCGTTTTTCGGTTCGAAACTGACCGCGAGCCCGTCCGAATCCGGCGCGCTGAGCTCCAGTCCCTCATCGCCGATGCTTATACGGATGGTTGCCATTTTCGGAAACTCGCGCTGTGTCAGGAATTTAGCGTTCCGGTCAGTGATCATCCAGCGGCGGTCATACTGCAGCCCGCGCGGTTCCACTTTAGCTTCTTTCAGGCTGATGCCCTTCAAAGATTTGATCGGATATATATTAATTTCTGCCAAATGCATGCCAATTCTCCAAAACTTGATAATGTCACTATCAAGTTTTCTGCTTTTCCGGCACTCGTCCAATAGCTTGGGCTATTGACAAAGCTCCTGAAAGTTTAGTATATTAGCACTCAATAGCACAGAGTGCTAAATTCTGATATTACTGTTAGCAAGGAGATAAATCAAATGGCTACAAAGATTACACCTTTGCATGACCGCGTCATCGTTCGCCGCATCGAAGAGGGTGAACAGGTTCGTGGCGGAATTATTATTCCGGATAGTGCAAAAGAAAAACCGCAGGAAGGCGAAGTTATCGCCGTCGGCGAAGGCAAGTACAAAGAAGACGGCACCCGTCAGACCCTCGACGTCAAAGTCGGCGACCGCGTTTTGTTCGGCAAATACAGCGGCTCAGAGATCAAGATCGACAACGAAGAACTTTTAATGATGCGCGAAGACGAGATCCTCGGGGTCATCGAACGTGCCGGCGCAGCTGCGTAATAACATATTTCGTTTAGAGGCGGTCTTTGACCGCCGGGCCGGTCGTAGACCGGCGCTAAACTAATACAAATTTATAGTAGGAGATTATTAGATCATGGCTAAACAAGTTATTCACGGCGAAGAATCGCGCGCGGCTATTTTGCGCGGCGTCAATCAGCTCGCCGATGCGGTTAAAGTTACCCTCGGCCCCAAGGGCCGCAATGTCGTCATCGACAAAAAATTCGGTTCGCCCACCATCACCAAAGACGGTGTCACCGTGGCGAAAGAAATTGAATTAAAAGATTCGCTCGAAAACATGGGCGCGCAGATGGTTCGCGAAGTCGCTTCGAAAACCTCGGACGTGGCCGGCGACGGAACGACCACCGCGACCGTGCTGGCGCAGGCGATCTTTAAGGAAGGCGTCCGCACCGTGGCCGCCGGAGCAAATCCGATGGCGCTCAAGCGCGGCATCGACAAGGCGGTCGAGCAGGTCGTCGCCGAAATTCACGCGCAGGCCAAGCCCGTGGCCGGTGACATGATCGCCCAGGTCGGAACAGTTTCCGCCAACGGCGACAAAACCATCGGCGGCATCATTGCCGAAGCGATGAGCAAGGTCGGCAAGGACGGCGTTATCACCGTCGAAGAATCCAAGACGATGGAAACCCTGCTGGAAGTTGTCGAAGGTATGCAGTTCGACCGCGGTTACCTGTCACCGTATTTCGTGACCGACCCGGAAAGAATGGAAGCCAGCTTGGAAAACGTTCTCATCCTGATCAATGAAAAGAAGATCAGCTCGATGAAGGACCTTCTTCCGATCCTCGAGCAGGTTGCCAAGATCGGCAAACCGCTGCTGATCATCGCCGAAGACGTCGAAGGCGAAGCGCTTGCGACTCTCGTGGTCAATAAACTTCGCGGCACGCTTAACGTCGCCGCCGTTAAAGCCCCCGGCTTTGGCGATCGCCGCAAAGCGATGCTCGAAGACATTGCGACGCTGACCGGCGGCAAGGTCATCAGCGACGATCTCGGCATCAAGCTCGAAAGCATCACCGTCGAAGACCTCGGCACTGCCAAGAAAGTTACCGTCGATAAAGACAACACCACGCTCGTCGAAGGCGGCGGCGCCGGTGAGACCATCCAGGGCCGTGTCCGCACGATCCGCGCGCAGATCGAAGAAACTTCTTCGGACTACGACCGTGAAAAACTGCAGGAACGCCTGGCGAAATTGGTTGGCGGCGTGGCCGTGATCAAGGTCGGCGCGGCGACCGAAACCGAAATGAAGGAAAAGAAAGCCCGCGTGGAAGACGCGATGCACGCCACCCGCGCCGCAGTTGAAGAAGGCATCGTTCCGGGCGGCGGCGTTTCGCTGGTTCGCGCCGGTAAAGTGCTCGATTCCTATAAAACGGAAGCGGACGATCCGGACGAACAGATCGGCGTCACCATCGTCAGACGCGCGCTCGAAGAGCCCCTGCGCCAGATCGCGCAGAACGCCGGTAAAGAAGGCGCCGTGATCGTGGAAAATATCCGCGCTAACGACACCGACGGCTACGGCTTTAACGCCGCGACCGAGAAGTTCGAAGACCTCGTGGCGGCCGGCGTCATCGACCCCGCGAAAGTCACCCGCACTGCGCTGCAGAACGCGGCTTCGATCGCCGGGCTGATGCTCACCACCGAAGCGATGATCGCCGACGCACCCGACGAAAAGGGCGACGGCGGCATGGGCGGTATGGGCGGCGGCGGCATGGGCGGCATGGGAATGGGAATGTAATCACCTCTTAACTCCCCGCCTTTTCTGGGGAGGGGTGCCGCTTCGGCGGCGGGGTGGTTATCCGCAACCAACGCCTAAGCGTTCGCAGTTAGCAATAAGAAAGGCTTCGTTCAAAAGAACGGAGCCTTTTTATTTTGAAAATTTTCTTGCTATAAGAGAGAAAAGAGTTTAAGGTAATCCCATCCGTAAAAAGAATGAGTTACAAATGCAGATTGTAATTCACTTATTTCTATTTCCCATGTTTCCTAATGCATATTTTATCTGTGTTACGCTCTAAAACCGTTTCCCATGAATTTGATAAAAGGTAGTTCGTTTACTCCTGCTTTAGATCAAATAGTTTTACAAAATTACCAGCATCATTGAAACATTTTCGATGTTTCCATCATTACCTGTATAGGAGCCTAATAATAGTATGAAAAAAATTCTTCCACTTAGCATTGTCGCCGTTATATGTGTAATTTGCTGCCTTTTCTTTATTGAAACATCAAAAGCGCAAAAGATGATCATCAACGAACCATTGGCGTTAACCGATCTGAATGAATCTTTTACGAAATTAATTACCATCGCCCGAGAAAAGGGTACAGTTCCGGTGATCGTGGGATTTAGTTACGATTTCAAACCGGAAGGATATCTGACCGATTTTCTTAAAGAGAATCAGCGTTTAGAAATTAAAAACAATCAAAATTTGCTTTTACAAAAATTACAAATTTTTGAGCCGAAGAATGTAAAGCAATATCAGACGACCCCTTATTTGGCGATGACCATTGATGCCAAAACGCTTGAATTTCTACAGATTCAACCCGAGATTACATTTATCCGCGAGGATCAGCTTCTCTTTCCAATGCTTTCCGAAAGCACGGTGGTAGTGCATGCTCCCCAGGCCTGGACGGCGGGTTATTCGGGTCAGGGCCAGGTAGTGGCTATTCTCGACACCGGAGTAGATAAAAACCACTCATTTTTGAGTGGAAAAGTTGTCTCTGAAGCGTGTTATTCAACGACCAGCGCAACCACTTCGAGCTTGTGCCCCGGAGGAGTGTCGGCATCGACAGCTGCTAATTCCGGTTTGAATTGTAGTACTTCTATCTCCGGATGCAGTCATGGAACACATGTCGCGGGAATCGCGGCCGGCCGGGCAGCTACGGGGGGAGTACAAGGCGTAGCTAAAGACGCAAATATCATAGCCGTGCAGGTTTTTTCCAGAGTCACCGCAAATAATGCTACGACTTCATTCTTTTCAGATTCCAAGTTGGGGCTGCAACGAGTTCTGCAGTTAAAGCAGGGCGGTATGAATGTGGCATCGGTAAATATGAGTCTTGGAACTCAGAATGTTTTTACTAGTAATTGCGATACTCAATTTGCGGACGTAAAAGCCGATATCGATAATCTGCGCTCCGTCGGAGTAGCTACGGTTATCGCATCGGGCAATGGTGATGCAAATGGAAATGGATACATTAATGCTATCAGTTCACCGGCTTGCATCTCGTCCTCGATAAGTGTGGGCTCGACCGGACAATTTTCTACGACGGAAAACAATATCTCTTTCTATTCAAATCATGCCTCGTTCTTAAGCCTCTTGGCTCCCGGATATAATATTTTTTCGTCCGTGCCCGGTGGAAGCTTTGATACAATGTCGGGAACATCGCAAGCCACTCCGCACGTGGCGGGCGCGTGGGCGATCTTAAAACAACGTTCACCGAGCGCTACCGTAACTCAAGTTCTTACTGCGTTGAGTACCACCGGACAACCGATCGCTGATACCCGGCCCCCAAATACCGGGCTAGTTAAACCCAGAATTCTTATAGATGCCGCTCTTCAGGCTCTTCCTGTCAGTTGTGGTGGCTCTACAGCTATCACCATCGGGCAGACCGTCAACGGAAATCTGCAAAGCGGTGATTGCCTGTATACGGACAATTCGTTATACGACGCCTATACATTCAGCGCGGCGGCCGGGCAGCAAGTATATATGACGTTAAATTCAACTCAATTTAATGCTTATTTACTGCTTTACCAGGGAAGCTATCCGGGCGGCACTCTCCTTACCCAAAATGATGACGGCGGCGGCGGAACAAATGCGCGAATTCCCGCCACTTCGGGATTTTTTACGATACCGGCCACGGGAACCTATACGATTCTGGCCAACTCACTTTCCGCCGGGCAAACTGGCAGTTACACACTTTTTCTGGGAACGAACATAACCCCCTCATCCAGAAAACCGTTTGATTTTGACGGCGATGGAAAAGCGGACATTTCAGTATTTCGCCCTTCAAACAGCACCTGGTATGTGCAAAACAGCTCTAACAGCTCATTTACTATCAGGCAGTTCGGTTTAAGCAGCGACCGGCCTGCTCCCGCTGATTTTGATAATGACGGCAAGACCGATATTGCTATCTTCCGTCCTTCGAATGGGCTCTGGTATTGGATCAATAGCGCGACCGGCACGGTCGGCGGCAACCAGTTTGGAACTAACGGCGATATGCCGGTACCGGGAGATTACGATGGTGACGGCAAAGCCGACATCACGATTTTCCGTCCCTCGACCGGGACCTGGTGGATCTATCGCAGCAGCAATAATGGTGTTTCGGCCACGGCGTTCGGATCAAATGGAGACCGGCCGACACCCGGAGATTTCGATGGGGACAGCAGGGCCGATCTGGCCGTCTTCCGGCCATCCAATGCTTCCTGGTATCGTCTCAATAGTAGTACCGGCGCTTTTATCGTGGTAAATTTTGGCGCGTCTGCGGACAAACCCGTGCCGGCGGATTACAGCGGTGACGGTAAAACCGATATTGGAGTGTACCGGCCGTCCACGGGTGCCTGGTACTGGATCAACAGCGCCACGGGTGCGGTCACTGGAAATACTTTTGGGATCAGCGAAGACCGGCCGTCTCCGGGAGATTATGACGGCGACGGGAGAGCCGATCTCGCGGTGTTCCGACCGAGTCAGGGCACTTGGTATTTGTTGCGGACGACCGCGGGATTAGGGGTAATATCTTTCGGGCTGTCGGGAGACATTCCGACGCCTAATTCGTTCGTCCAATAGTTCAGAGTTGCGCGTTTAAGCGTGATCCTGTCAGTACCGTTTAGAGTTCAAGCTTCAGCTTGTCTTGTTTTTAAGATCAAAGACAAACTAAAGTTTGAACTCTAAACTTTTTTTATCCCCGCGCTCCTGTCAGTAGCGTCGGCGTCAGCCGATGCGTTCCTGTCAGAACCGGGAGGCGCTATAAGTAGCCGCGACCGGGGTTCGAACGCGGGAGCGTTCGTTGCGGACGAGCCGTCCGCGCTCCCGGTAAATTCACCAATCCTTCCCAACCCTCAAAAACCATCATCGCCACACACTACTTACTTAATATATGCTGGCATTCTCTAATGCGGTGCGGCAGGGTTGGCCTGGAGCGGTCAAGGCCTGAGCACGCCGGGCCCGCTTGACGGCCCGTGACACGGCAGCAAGACAGTGCCGTATCTGAATAAAGTCAGGCGCCCCCGATGCCGTAAGCTTGAATCGAGCCGGGGTCGAAAACGTCAGAAGCTAGCAGCGCCACGGGTCCGCGGCGCGATGCGAAAACAAAGCCGGGCCGGACGCTGCGAGGCATTTCGTCGGTTCCTACACTCGCAGGACAGAGGCTGATTTCGCTAAAGAGAACTGGCTAAGCATGTAAAACTCAGCGCCGATCACCGCCTAAAAGCCGTTCTGGTCGCCGCTCTAAGTTCACCCCGCCGCCCGCATTAGAGACAAAAAATTAAACAGTGGTCAGTAGCAGTTCAGAGTTGCGCAATCTTAAAACTCCCCTACTTTTCAGGGAGGGGTGGCGCACGTTTCGTGCGTCGGGATGGTTCTCTCTTCAGACGAATCGTTCAGAGTTCAAACTTTAGTTTGTCTTAAGTTCAGAGTTGCGCGTTCACGCGCCATCTTCACGCCTGAAGGCGTAACTCTGAACATGTGCGCGCGATCTTAAAAAAACTCCCCTCCTTACGAAGGAGGGGTGGCATCCGCATCGGATGACGGGGTGGTTCTCTCTTCAGTTCTTCACGCCTAAAGGCGTAACTCTAAACACGTGCGTACTCCCTCTGGAACGCTGTTTGCTCTTAAGAATATCGAACGTCAGAAAAACGTATTGAAAAAGTACAAGGAGGAGAGAAAAAAATGGGTTTATTAAGAGGTGGATTAGCGGCGGCCGGCGCCTGGAAGCTTGGCGGGGGCATCATCAGCACTATTCTGATCTTTATTTTGCTTTATTGGCTGCTCGGATTCTTTATGAGATAGAAATGTAAAGATGCTCAAACAGAGTACCGCTCTGCAGCCTGAGTGTGCAGAAAGGTTTTGCTACTCGGCAGAAATACGACCGGACTATGCCTTGGCTAACAACAAGGCTTAGTCTTCGTTAACAAAAATAGGTCTTACGGATAAGCCGCATGCTTGATCCGTCTCTGCTGAAGTGCCTCTTTTTCAGGTATTTACACGGGTGGCGTCTCTTATTGGCTGTCGGTAGGATATTTCGTTAAAACCTATAAAAATGGGTACAACCAAATCGCCGAAACGGCATCAAAATTGATAACTTTTTTAATACCGGATACAGCACGTCCGGTTTCAAATATGATATTGTTTTACCTGCGGATTTAAGCGGTTACCGCGACCGTTTAGTTACCTTTAAAACCCGTGGATTTTACTGTCCCTGCGGGCCCTTATAATAATTTTCAACTTATCACGCTCAATTATTAAAAAATCAGAAGCCCTATGAAAAAATTAGTTTTGTTTATTGCGCTATTTGCGTTTATCGCCGTGTTTTTCGTCGCCGGCGGAGAGAGATATTTCACGACCGTTTCGGCGCAAAATAATGACGCCGGAAATAACCTCGATATTAATTTTGACCGCGCAAGCGACGTTTCGCTTGCTTCCCTGATAAAACGGCTGACCGACCGCACGACCGACAACCTGCAGCAAAAAAGATCGGCGGATAATTCCGTCTCCGTTGACCTCGGCGAAGGTTTTCAAAACGTCATGCTGGCGAAAACCGATGCCTACGGCGAACCGGTGGCCGCCTGCATCACCAGCCTGGGTGAGGCCAACGCGTTTTTCGGGCGTGACCTCGAAACGGGCGCGCCGGTTGTGTCGCCCGTTCAGGACGAGATCGCAACCATCGCCGCCCGCCACGGAATGTCCCGAGAAGAGTTCGAGTATTATTCGAAAATGATCGCGGACGCCGCCGCCCAGCGCGCCGCCAGCCCGGAGAGCGCGACGCTGAATATCATCAATACCGACGGCGCGGGCGAGGGCTTTAACGACGCGACGGCCGCCACGCCCGAGGGCGGAAACGACGGCACCACGCGCGGGCAGCAGCGCCTGAATCTTTTTCAGTTTGCCGCCGGCATCTGGGGCGCGTATCTCGATTCCAGCGTTCAGATCAACGTTAATTCCCAGTTCAATTCGCTGACGCCATGCACCAGCGGCGGCGGTGTTTTAGGTTCCGCCGGCACGACCACGGTGGATCGCGATTTTCCCGGCGCGACGATTCCCCTGACCTGGTATCACGCGGCGCTCGCCAACAAGCTGGCCGGTGCCGATACCAACGGCGCCACCGCCGAGATCAACGCCCGTTTCAACACCGACGTCGATAACGGATGTCTCGGAGCCGGCAGCCGGTTCTATTATGGGCTCAATAATTCCACGCCTTCCGGCCGCGTTAATCTGCTGGTCGTGCTGCTGCATGAGATGGGACACGGCCTCGGCTTCTCGTCTTTCGTCAACGGTTCGACGGGCGCGATGTTCAACGGTTTGCCCGATACTTATCTGCTCAATATGTACGACCGTACGACCAGCAAATACTGGAAGGACATGACGAATGCCGAACGGCAGGCCTCGGCGATCAATCCCGGAAACGTTCTCTGGGACGGCGCCAACGTCAAAGTAGCTTCTGGCTTTCTGACCAGCGGCCGCGATGCCGAGGGGCGCGTGCAGCTTTATACTCCGTCCACCTTCAACGGCGGTTCGTCCATCTCGCACTTTAATACGGCCGATTTTCCGAACCTGCTGATGGAACCCAATATCAGCGTCGGATTGCCGCTCGATCTCGATCTGACCAGACAGGTGATGCGTGACGTCGGCTGGTTTCGCGATGCGACAGGCGATGTCGTCCCGGATACGATCGCCCAGGTGACCCTGAGCGGAAACGCGGTGATCGGTTCGCCCGTTACCGTTAATTGGGTCAACACCGGCGGGTTCAATAAAAATGTGACGATCGAATTATCGACCAATGGCGGCACGACGTTTCCCGTCGCCATCGCCACCGACATTGCCAATAGCGGCGCTTTTACCTTTACCGTTCCCAACAGTCCGACCAGCCAGGCTCGCATCCGGGTTCGCGAAGCCGGCTTCGTTGATCCGATGGGATCGACGGCAAACTTTACGATCGGTACGGTTTTCACCGCTTCGCCGACGCTTTTCGATTACGATGGCGACGGCAAATCCGACTTGTCGGTCTTTCGTCCCTCGAGCGGCGTTTGGTACGTGCAGAATAGTTCCAATAGTTCGTTCGCGATCAACCAGTTCGGTTCGAACGGCGATCTGTCGGTTCCGGCTGACTTCGACGGCGACGGCAAAACCGATATCGCGATCTACCGCCCGTCGAACGGGCTCTGGTACTGGGTGAACAGCGCGACCGGCACGGTCGGCGGCAACCAGTTCGGAACCGGCGGCGATATGGCGATCCCGGGAGATTACGATGGCGACGGCAAAGCCGACATCACGATTTTCCGGCCTTCGACCGGAACCTGGTGGACCTATCGCAGCAGTGACAACGGTGTCTCGGCGACGGCATTCGGCACGAACGGCGACCGGCCGACACAGGGAGATTTCGACGGAGACAATAAGGCTGATCTGGCTGTCTTCAGATCTTCCAATTCGTCCTGGTATCGTCTTAACAGCAGCACCGGCGCTTTTATCGTGGTAAATTTCGGCGCCGCCGGTGACAAACCCGTCCCGGCCGATTACGACGGCGACGGAAATACCGATGTCGCGTTATACCGGCCTTCGAATGGCGGCTGGTACTGGGTGAACAGCTCTACGGGCGCGGTCAGCGGAAATGTTTTCGGGATCAGCGAAGACAGGCCCTCGCCGGGAGATTACGACGGCGACGGCAAAGCCGATCTGGCGGTGTTCCGTCCCAGCCAGGGCATATGGTATCTGCTGCGCACGACGGCAGGATTTACCGCGCAGTCCTTTGGAACGGCGGGAGATATTCCGACGCCGAATTCGTTCGTTCAATAGTTCTCTTGTCAGTAGCGTCGGCGTGAGCCGATGCGTCTTGTCAGAACTGCCTGCGTCAGCGGGCAGATGACATTCAGAGTTCAAACTTCAGCTTGTCTTGGTTCCTGGAATCAAAGACAAACTAAAGTTTGAACTCTAAACTTTTTCTCTTCAACTCCCCTCCTTACGAAGGAGGGTGGCGCGGCCTTGCGCGACGGGGTGGTTCTTTCTTAGTTTCGAAGACAACAGCGGGTGCCAGCGGCCCTTCCGGACTGCAAATTTATCAGACTTTAAATTTTATCATTCAAGCTGAACACCCCTCAGGTCAGGAAGGGTCGCTTGCGCCCGCTAAAAAAGATTATTTCTTGTATTAAGCCCCGTAGTCCATTAAACTAAGGGGAAAAATTACCACCCGTCCACTATCGCCAGATCCGCAGGAGAAACTGCCATGAAAAATTCGCTTGTAAAAATATTCGTCGCCGTGATCGTGTTGATAATTTCGGGTTTTTCACTTTACGCCGCTCCGGGAAATTTCGATTCGAGTTTCGGGACGGGCGGCAGTTCCCTTCTTGCGGTCGGCTTTAGTCAGGTTCCCGAGGACATCAAGATACTTCCGGATGGAAAAATTCTGCTGGCGTCGTCCGTTCAGGGCACCGGCTCGATAAATTATTTTGCGCTTTCAAAATATAAAACGGACGGCACGCCCGACGCGGGATTCGGCTTAAATGGCGTGGTCCTGGCTTCTTTCGGAAATTTCAATACGACGGATTTTCTGGCCGGTATCGTCGTCTTACCCGATGGGAAAATATTTCTTGCCGGAACGACCGTGCGCCTGAGTCCGTTTTCCGCCGCCGCGGGATTTATGCGCTTCAACGCGGACGGATCGCCCGACACGGCCTTCGACGGGGATGGAAAACTTATTCTTTCCGGCAGCGGAAATCTGAGTTTTTCCGCGATCGCTTTACAGCCCGACGGCAAACTGGTGATCGGCGGCGCCTTTTTGCAGTCTTCCATGAACACCGATCTGGCGGCGTTCAGATTTAATCCCGACGGCACGCCCGATAATAGTTTCGACGGTGACGGCATGGCGGTGGCATCCTTCGGGGCCAATGACGATTACGCCGTCAGCGTGGCGATCCAGCCCGACGGCAGGATCGTTCTGGCGGGAACGGCGGAAGTTAACAGCGGGTTTGAATACGATTTTGCGCTGGCGCGTTTTAACCCCAACGGCTCTTTAGACACCGGCTTCGATACTGACGGCAAGGTGTTAACGAATTTCGGCCCGGGGCCTGCCGACGAGCAGGCCCGCGTCATGCTGCTTCAGCCGGACGGCAAGATCGTAGCCGGCGGATACACCCGCGCAATGGCAAACGGCTGGGATCTGGCGATGGCCCGCTATAATTTAGACGGCTCGCTCGATGCCGCGTTCGGCGCGGGCGGCAAAGTGATAACCTCCGTCGGGCTGCGCGATGACATAAACGATCTGGCCCTGGAATCCGATGGCAAATTGGTTGCGGCGACCGGGGTGACGGTCGATTTCCTCCCGGATGCCGCCCTTGTTCGTTATTATCCGAACGGAACTCTGGACCCGGCTTTCGGGACTGCCGGGATCGTGCGAAATGTCGTCGATGGCGAAGAATCTTATGGTGTGCTGGAGGTTCAGCCGGATGGGAAAATAATCACTGCCGGGCGCGCGGGCGGCGATATTCAGATCTCGCGCTACCGGACGACCGGACTCCGGATCGCGGATTTCAACGGCGACCTGACCACCGATCTTTCGATATTTCGCGCTTCGGACAGCTTTTGGTGGTATGAGAAAAGCGACGACCGCTTCGCTTTTCGTTTTCAATTCGGCACTTCCACCGATAATCTTGTCTCCGCCGATTATACCGGCGACGGCAAAAACGACATTGCGATCTTCCGTCCGGATCAGGGACGCTGGTTTATTCTCAGAAGCGACGACAATTTTGTGACGCAATATAATTTTCCCTTTGGCACGTCCGGCGATATTCCCGTTCCCGCGGATTATGACGGCGATCTCAAGGCCGATCCGGCCGTTTTCCGGCCTTCCAGCGGCGTCTGGTATATCCTGAATTCGCGCGGCCAGACGTTTTCCTATATTCAGTTCGGAACGGCCGGCGATAAACCTGTTCCGGCGGATTACAGCGGCGACGGCAAGGCCGATATCGCGATCGTCAGAACGAATGGCTCCAGCCTCGAGTGGTGGCGGATCGATTCATCCGGTGGTCAGGTGGAGGCATTTCAATTCGGGGCGGCCGGTGATACGGCCGTGCCGGGTGATTACACCGGCGACGGCAAAACGGACATCGCCGTCCGGCGGCCTTCGAACGGTACCTGGTATTTCCTGCAGGTTGAAAATAAAGATTATTCCAGCTTTCCCTTTGGGATCGCGAGCGACATTCCGGTCCCCGGCGATTACGACGGCGACGGCAGGGTCGATGTCGCCGTATTTAGGCAGCCGGAAGGGCGCTGGTATATCGAGGGTTCGAGCTCGGGTTATCAGATAAGGAATTTTGGACTGCCGGGGGATACGCCGATTCCCGGCATCCTTACTCCGTAAGGCATCCGCCAAACCGGCTCGTTAAAAATCGGTAAAAGAATGGGACTTTTTTGCCTTTCACGTAGTACAATTATCGTATCTGCGGTTTTTGTTCCGTCCCAAACATTAGAAAATTTAACGATCCCAGGTTGTAAGGAAAAGTATATGAAAAAAGTATTAGTGACAGGTTTTATTATATTATTTGCGGCTGTATTTATCGGCCTTCCCCTCTTTACCTCAAAAGCTCAGAACGATTCGAAATCTTCGAACGGCGACCCGTCGATCATCGACAAATTTATTTCCGGCGAACAGTCTTCACTTTCCGGGCAGCCGCGAAAACTAAAAAAAGTGCCGCAGATGGTGGAAAGTTCGAAATCCGCCGGGGTCACGTTTGAAAAACGCGACCTGTTCGAAGCGGCTACCAGCCGCGCGGTCGAAGACGCCGGGCTGCGCGAAGCTCTGATCGATGGAACGGTCTTTACCCTCAACAAACAGGCGGTGCAGAAGATATTAAAAAACGACACGAACTTTATGACCTTGCAGCTGCCGGGCGACGGAGGCTCGACCGTCGAATTGGAACTGGTCAAGGTAAATATTTTCGACAGCGGCTTTTCCGTTAAAACTTCCGCGCCGGCGGCGGAAGTAACCGCGCAGGATCTGGGCGTGCATTACCAGGGCATCGTTAAGGGCGATGCCGGCTCAATCGCCGCCGTCAGTATTTTCAAAAACGAGGTCGCCGGATTTTTCTACAGCGAATTGAGAGGCAATAATGTGCTGGGCCGCCTCGGCGGCAGCAACCCGGAAAATACGCACATCCTTTACGCGGAAAAAAACCTGCGCGCGAAGTCAGATTGGCATTGCGCGACCGACGATAAGCCGCAGCCGACACTGCCGACCTCCGTGCTGCAGCAGCCCGAAGACATCCAGACCATCTGCGTGCGGATGTTCCTGGAAGGAAATTACGATCTGTTTCAGAACAAGGGCACGGTAGCCGCCACCACCGCTTACATCGCGGCGTTTTTTAATCAATCGGCGACCATCTATCGCAATGACGGCGTTTCGATGTCCATTTCCGAAATGTTCGTCTGGAATTCACCGAGCCCCTATACCAGCACCAGCTCCTCTACTACCCTGACCCAATACCGCTCGACCCGGACAAGTTTTAACGGCAATATGGCTCACCTGATATCGCTGCAGGGTTACGGCGGTATCGCTTATTTGAACGTGATCTGCAACACCTCTTTCAGATACGGCGTCAGCGGGGTCAATACTTTTTATCAAAATGTTCCGACCTACTCATGGACGGTCGATGTCTTTACCCACGAGGTCGGCCACAATCTCGGGTCTTCGCATACTCACGCCTGCGTCTGGAACGGCAACGCTACGGCGATAGATTCCTGCGGCCCGGCCGCCGGTTACGATTACGAAGGCTCCTGCACCGGAGCGCCGCTGCCCGCCAGCGGCCAGGGAACCATCATGAGTTACTGCCACCTCAACGTCGGCAAAAATCTGGCGCTGGGATTTAGCGCCCAGCCGCAGGCGGTGATCCAAACCCGCATCGCGGCGGCAACCTGTCTGACGGATTGCGGCAGCGCCTCGACGATTCAATTCAGCACCACCGGATATACCATAAACGAAGCCGGGGGCGTGGCGACGGTGCTGGTTTCGCGGCAGGGGACGGCAGCCGGTGTCACCATCGACTATTCCACCAGCAACGGCACCGCTACCGCCGGCCAGGATTACACGGCCGTCAGCGGCACTCTGAATTTCGCGGCGGGCGAAACCATCAAATCCTTTACCATCCCGATCCTCGAAGATACTTTTTTTGAATTGAACGAAACGATCAACGTGAATCTGAGCAGCCCGACCGGCGGAGTCACGCTCGGCACTCCGAATATTTCACAGGTGACGATCGTCAGCAACGACGCTTTTGTGCCTCATCCTCCGTTCGACTATGACGGCGATGCCAAGGCCGACGTTTCCATTTTCCGCCCCTCGACCGGTGTCTGGTATGTGCAGAGCAGCCTCAACGGTTCTTTTGCGATCAACCAGTTCGGATCGACGGGCGACATGACCGCCCCGGCGGATTTCGACGGCGACGGCAAAACGGACATTGCGGTCTTTCGTCCGTCTAACGGCCTCTGGTACTGGCTCAACAGCTCTAACGGAACGGTCGGCGGCAATCAATTCGGCACGAACGGCGACCGGCCGGTTCCGGGTGATTTCGATGGCGACGGTAAAGCCGACATCGCCATCTTCCGTCCGGCTACCGGAACCTGGTGGAGCCTGCGCAGCAGCAACGGCTCTGTCGTGGCGGATCAATTCGGCACGAACGGCGATAGGCCGACACTGGGTGATTTTGACGGGGATAATAAAACCGACCTGGCCGTTTTCCGGCCTTCGAACAGTGTCTGGTACCGGATCAATAGCAGCACCGGCGCATTCATCGTCGTCGGATTCGGCGCCGGCGGGGACGCGGCCGTGCCTGCCGATTATGACGGCGACGGCAAAACCGACGTTGCGGTCTTCCGGCCTTCGAACGGCGGCTGGTATTGGGTCAATAGCGCGAACGGATCGGTCAGCGGCAACGTTTTCGGGATCAGCGAAGACCTGCCCACCCCGGCGGATTACGACGGGGACGGCAAAGCCGACCTGGCCGTATTTAGGCCGAGCCAGGGATTCTGGTACCTGCTCCGAACGACCGCCGGATTAGGAGGACAACCCTTCGGAGTCGCCGGAGATATTCCGACGCCGAATTCGTTCATTCAATAGTTCAGAGTTGCGCGTTCACGCGCGATCTTTCTGTCAGAACCGGGTAGTGGTTCAGTTTGAAATTATATCAGGTAAAGCCAGACCACTGACTCTAATTATGTTCAACAAGTCAGCGGAGCTGACGGCATAACGGCAGCCCCGGGTGAAGCGCAGCGAAACCCGGGGTTACGGAGGCAAAACAAATATCAGCCCGTTTTAACGGGCGAAAGCTCTGCCGCCCGTTAAAACGGGCTTTTCAGTGTATAGATCATCGCCACCCCAGGCTTACGCCTGGGGCTACCACTATGCCGCCCGCTATGCGGGCTTCGATCCGCAAATTTCAAACTGACCCACTACCGAACCGGGGCAGTAGCGACCGGGTTAATCAGTTCAGAGTTCAAACTAAAGTTTGAACTCTGAACTTTCTTTTAAACACCCCTCCTTACAAAGGAGGGGTGGCGCGGCTCTGCGCGACGGGGTGGTTCTTTCTCAGCGCCATAAGGGACGTAATATTTATAGCCGCGGGTTTAAAAATATTTTTTCCGAGTTTCAGTAAGAGCGGAGGCCGGTATTTTTACATTTTGAATGTTTTGATTTGTGATAAAATTATGGCGGGGTAAATAAATTGGCAACCGTTTTACAACCACCACAAAATACCTTACGCCGCGATGAAGGGAATGTCTGGCGGATCGGCGAGAGCCGTGTTTCGCTCGATTCGGTTGTATATGCTTTTAACGAGGGCGCAAGCGCCGAAGAGATCGTATGGCGCTTTCCCACGCTCGATCTTGCGCAGGTTTATTCAGTTATCAGTCACTACCTGCAAAATCAGGAAGAGATAGAGAATTATCTGAAAACCCGCAAGGAGCAGCGCGCCGAACTCAAACAAGAGATAGAAAGCCGCTTCTCTCCGAAAGATATCCGGCAGCGTCTTTTATCTCGCCGAAAATAAAAAATGATTCGTTTTCTGGCCGACGAAGATTTCGACGGACGTATTGCGCGCGGACTTCGACGACATCTACCGCAGCTCGATATTGTTCGCGTTCAGGACGTCGGTTTACGATCCGCCGCCGATACTGAAATTTTGGCTTTTGCCGCTTTGGAAAATCGAGTTCTGTTGACACACGATGTCACCACAATGTCGGTGCGCGCTTATCAGCGAATAATTGATGGATCGCCTATGTCCGGGGTTTTCGAAATTGCGCAGGAAGTTTCTATCGGGCGGGCGATCAAAGAATTAATTTTCATCGCTGAATGCAGCCTGGAAAACGAATGGCACGATCAGGTCAGATTTTTACCACTTAAATAATTTTGGGCTTGAGAACTAACTCCGGTTCATTATCAAGGCAATAAGACCAAACCACGACCACGCCAAACACACGAAACGTATTACGTATTACGTACTGCGGCTTTTAATTATCGAATTACAATATTGGTTTCCTGAACCGAGCCCGATTTGGTGATGCGGTCGGTCACTGTGATCTGCAGAGTGTAGCGTCCCGGCGGGATCGAATTGAGCGAGATCTCATCGGTGAAGGCGATCCGAGCGGGGTCTTGTTTATCGACGGCGACCTTTTTTACCGGACCGGTCACGACCACCTGATTCGCGCGCAATATCTGCGCCTGAACGTCCAGGTCCGGCGCCGACTTGTTACTGCCGGTCAGCGCATTGTAGATAAAAGTGATAAACCGGAGCCGCGCGTTACCGGAAAAATTGTGATCGACGCTAAACTGCACCTGCGAGTTATTAGCCCCGATATTTTCAACCCCGATCAGCAGGCTGCTGAGGGTCAGTTTCTTTTGCGCCAGGTCCGGCAATTCGATCCATTGATTTGCGCTTCCGACGCTTCCCCCTTTGCCGTCACGCGCGGCGATCCTCACCTGGTATAATCCCGGCTTTAGCGGCACGCGATAATTATAGATCGTGTCGGAGCGCCCCTGTGACGCGGCGGCGTCCTGCGCGAGCGAATCGATATTCAAACGGGTCTGAAAACTTCCCGCTTTTTTGCCTTTATCGTCGAACAGCAAACCCACCAGATCGACCGATGCGGTTCGCTTTTCTCCACCGGTTTCGCCGGCGGTTTCATAGATCAGGGCGTCATTGGCGACCTGTACCGAGGTCGTCAAAACCAGCCCGTTTTCCGGCGTGTCGAGATACACCGCCGACAGCGAAACCGGAATGCCTTTTCTCGGAGGCAGCGTGTTGAGCGCTTCTTTTATTTCCTGCTCCGGCGACTTTTCCGCTTCCTGTTTTTTAACGTTCTTTTCCGCCGACAGCGCCGCCGCGGTTGATTTCATAAACCCGCGCGGCAGCCTGACGTCATATTCCGGATGGCCGGTCACCTGAACTTTGATATTTTTAAAATCGTTACTGTTTCGCTCTTCGCTGTCGAAATACCAAGCCAGCAGATAATAGTTGGAGGTTTCATCCAGCATTCTGCCGACCCAGGCGTCAAAAAAATTTTGATTGCGCAGGGCGCGTCCGCCGGTGTCCGCGGCGATGGCGTTAAGTGCGTCCTGGGTCGCCGGTATCTCGCGCATCTGCATCGCGTCGAGCCGGCCGTTCCCGTCCATCGCGCCGCTGCTGGTGGCATCCAGCATGCCGGAGATCAGCCCCCGCGCGTCGATCGAATAGACCACGTTTCCCGAAAGCCGCGCTTTATCGATGATCCTATTCAACCGGCTGACGGTGTTCATGGTGCGCGGGCCGGCGTCGTTTAAAAATCCGTCGGAGACAAAAAAACTCAGTTTGCGCCCGGGCATCTGCGACGCCAGGTCGAGCAAATTTTCAAACGACCCGTAGGTGGCCACGATCGCGGTCGCGGCGTGCTGCAGGATCAGGCGCGCCCGGTTTTTGACCTCTACCTGACAGGCTTCGACCGGGTATTTCAGCGGAGCGGCTAACCGGCATTGTTCGACGAAATAAGTCAGCACTTTCGGGTCTTCATTGTTCTCGATCGTCAGGGCCGCGTAGTCGCTCATCGGCGTCAGTTCGCGGCTCAGTTCGCGGGAATTGTCGGGATGCGTCACCAGCCTGGCGGCCGCCGCCTTCAGCATGATCCTGCTGTTTGTAAACTGCTGCAAAAACCCGACGTCGCCGCTGGTGCTGGCTATCACGACCTGATCGTTTTGATTCATCTCATTATCGATGAAGCGATTGATCATGCTCCGCGTCCGCGCGAGGCTGGAGAAAGATAAATGTATGTCATCGACGAAAAAAACGACCGTTCGCCCGCGGTCGGAAACCGGAGACGGTTTTGCCGGCTGTGAATTTTCGAAGGCTTTGGCCCGCTGGGTTTCTTCTTCCGGGCTGCCCGATCTTACCTGTTCGAGAAAAGAGATCGTCTGCGGTTTATTATCGACCTTAAGCTCGAACTGCTCACGCCGCAGACCGGGCACAAAACGTCCCTGCTTATCGAAAACGGCAAGCTCGGTTTGCATCAGATTCGTATCGATGCGAAGCACTTCTTCTTTTTCGGCCGGTTTTTGGGGCGTGGGCTGCTGGCCGTAAGCGGAAAAGAAAAAAACGAGAGAACTGCCGATACCCGCTAACAGGAAAACGAACGACTTAAAAAACTGCATAACGTGATCCCCGGAATTAGAAAAGTAAAGGCTTCGCTCATTCCGGGGCGAAGCCTTGTTAATTTTTACATGACCATCCGGTAAAGCAGCAGCACGATGATCGCGCCGAGGATCGACATGATCCATCCGGCCAGATTTTTGTCGCCGCCCCAGATAGCGCGGCTGATCATCGCCCCGATAAAAGAACCGGTCAGGCCGATCAAAGCCGTTATCAGCCAACCTAAAGCGCCTCCGGAAATGGCTTCCTGCCCCGGGATCAGGAAACGGGCGATCGCCCCAATGATCAGGCCGAATAATAATTGTCCCAAAATCTGTAACATGATTTTCTCCTTAGTTAAGCAAACTTTTTCGAATTGTTAAATCTTTGGTTATCTAACTCTTTTACCCTACATTCGGGAAAACCACAAGTATTTTCCGGTATTTACAAGGATACGCTAAAGCGTGAACTCTGAGCCGTTAAAAGATGTCACGATATAGTCCCGCAGGGACGCTATATTTATAGTTCAAGATCATTAAAAATACCGATCTCCTTCAGGAGCGTAATATGCCATAAGGTAACTGCGACCGGGTTTTCCGAAACCGCCCGAAGGCGGGAATCAAATAAAGAACCACCCCGTCGCGCTGAGACAGCGCGCCACCCCTCCTTCGTAAGGAGGGGATTTAAGATCGCGCTTGAACTCTAAACTCTTACTCGGCCGCCAAACGTAAAAAAGACGCGGGAGGAGACTCTCGCGTCTTTCTTTGTCTGGACGGCAAAAAGCCTAACCGCGACTTTTCATTAAGCCCCTGGCCTGTCCGACAAGATTGATAAATTCGCCGCGATAGCCGTTCAGATCGTTGCCATTAGCGGAATTTGCCAATGACAGAACGCTGCCGATATTCGCGCTGCCCTTGTAGCGTGAATCCCGCAGCAGCAATCCGAACTGCACTACCGAAGCGGCAAATTTCAAATTTTCCGAAGCGTTGGCGATATCCTGCCCGCCGTCCATCAAACCCATTGTCAGCAGCTTGCTGGAGTTTTCCTTCGGTTCCTTGTAGCGAAGCTTCACGGTCAGAAGCTCGCTGTTAAACCGCGTATCCGAAGGCTGAACCTTCGAGTATTTAAGCTCGATGCCGTCGTTTTCCACCTTTTCGCCCGCCGGAACGATCTCATAAATGGCCGTGACGGTATGTCCCGCGCCGATCTCGCCGGCGTCTTTCTGGTCGTCGTCGAAATCTTTCGCCGCCAGCATGCGGTTCTCATAACCGAGCAGGCGATAACCCGCGACTTTGGCCGGGTTAAATTCGACCTGGATCTTGACGTCCTTGGCGATGGTATAAAGCGTGCCCGCGACCTGCTCGCCCAAAGCCTTGCGGCTTTCTTCCTGTGAATCGATATAGGCGTAATTTCCGTTGCCTTTGTCGGCCAGGCGTTCCATCATCGAATCGTTCAGATTGCCGCTGCCGAACCCGAGCACGGAAAGAAAGATACCGCTCTTTCTTTTGCTTTCGATCAGGTTGACGAGTTCGCCGTCATTGGTCAGGCCGACGTTAAAATCGCCGTCGGTCGCCAGGATCACACGGTTGTTGCCGCTCGCGATAAAGTTTTCTTTCGCCACCTGGTAGGCCAGTTGGATTCCCGCCCCGCCGTTGGTCGAACCGCCGGATTCGAGCCGGTCGATCGCGCTCAGGATCTCCTGTTTTCGGCTGCCGGGGGTAGAAGGCAGCACCAGGCCGCTGTTGCCGGCATAGACCGCCAGCGCGACGCGGTCGGCGGGTTTCAGTTGATTAATCAAAAGTTTCAAGCCCTGTTTTACCAGCGGCAGTTTTTTCTCTTCGTTCATCGAACCGGAAACGTCGATCAGAAAAACGAGATTGGATGGCGGCGTGTTATCGAGCGAGACCTTTTTGCCCTGCAGGCCGATCATCGCCAGGCGATGTTTGCCGTTCCAGGGGCAGGAAGCGGTTTCGGTCGTGACGGAAAAGGGAACGTCGCCGAGCGGCTGGGGATAGTTGTAATCGAAATAGTTAATCATTTCTTCGATGCGGACGGCGTCTTTCGGCGGCAGCTGCCCGTCCTTGATATAGCGGCGGACGTTGCTGTAAGCGGCCGTGTCCACGTCGATCGAAAAAGTGGAAAGAGGGGCGTGGGAGGCTTCAAGGAACGGATTTTCGTTGATCTCGGCATAGCGTTCGCGATTAACGCCATCCTCTTCGGCCTCGCCATAGTATCCGGGAGTGGCGTTTGCCGCGGTCATTGCCGAATTGGAACTGGCTTTAGCCATATCGTATGTCCCCGGCAAGGGCTCGCCGGGAGTGACTGCTCTATTAGCATTTTGGGCGACCTCGCTTCCCGAACTGCAGGCGGAAAGTAAGGTGGTAAATATCAGGGAAAGAGTAATAATTGCTTTAACTGGGCTGATTGATTTCATGAAAATTCCTCCAAATTCATGTCCAAAAATTAGAAAGACAATAATTTGTCTGCGCATAGAACGCCCCTTCGAAAGAAACTTGCAAAGAAAAAACCGCCCGGAGGCGGTTTCTCTTACTATGGAGCGCGGGCATCCTGCCCGCAACGAACGCTAAGCGTTCGAGACGCACCCGCTAACGCAGGCGCTACTGACAGGAAGGAATGCTATTCCTGCACCACGACCGATTTCATCTCCCCGATCTCGTCCCGCAGTGTCCGCCCGGCGTTTTCCATGCTCCAGACACTCGCGGTGGCGTAGAGGTTTCGCGGCAAGCTGTTACAGCGCGCGCAATCAAAAACCCGCTCCGATACCCGGACATCGTAATTCTCGAACGGCTGGCTGATCCTGACCGGCTCGCTGGCCCAGCCGGCGGTCGAACCGTCGAAATTATGGAACCGCAATTGCACCCAGACCGACGCGGGAGGCTCGCCTTCGCCCAGCCATTCCAGCTTGAGCCGGGTTTTCACCGCCCGGCCTTTCATGCTCGCTTCGGCATACTCGACCCTGACCGCAATATCTTCCGCCGCGTACTTTACGGTGTCTCCGGTAAAAACATGCGGCTCAGGTTCCGGTGCGCATTTTGCCAGCCCCGCCGAACCGCAATCCGTAACCCACAAATTGCTGAGATATTCATAGGTAAAGACCGAAACGCCCACTATCACAATAAATAGCGCGATACCATAGATCTGCTTTTTCATACTAAAATTCCCCCGCTGGTAGATGGAACGCACATCTCGCGCGTTTCTTGCAAAAAAATTGTAGCGCCGCCGTCTTTTTGTAGCGCTGCCGTCGCCTCTTCTATTGGGGCTGTCCTGAGGGCGTCCCGCCCTCAGCTTTTTCTTTGTAGATCGTCTGGCAGCTGTCCTTTTAACGGCGTCTTAGTATCAAGTCAATAAAGCAGCGCGAGCGGGACGCCCTCAGGACAGCCGGCAAGATGCCGGCGCTGCCTAACTGCTTAATACCTGAGATGCGGGTTTGCCATTTTTGGCTGGCCGTTCTACCCTTAAAGGTTATGGAAAAGGTCGGATTCGTCAGCTTAGGCTGCCCGAAAAATTTAGTTGATAGTGAAGTGATGATGGGCCAGTTGAAAAACGCGGGCTATGAGATCGTCACCGACGCCGCCGAAGCCGGGACCCTGGTGGTCAATACCTGCGGGTTTATCGAATCGGCCAAGCAGGAATCCGTCGAAGCCATTCTGGAAGCGGCGCGGCTGAAAAGCGAGGGCAAGGCGACGCGGCTGATCGTGGCCGGCTGCCTGGTCGAACGCTATCGCGACGATCTGAAATCCCAGATGCCGGAAGTCGATGCCTTTATCGGCACCAGCGAGATCGGGCGAATTCTGGAAGTAACCGACCCGAAAAATAATCCGCTCGACATGCCGTATTATCCGGTCGGCAACAAAACGGCGACCTATCTCTACGACGAAAACACTCCGCGAATTCTGGCCACGCCTTCTTACACCGCCTTTATAAAAATTGCCGAGGGCTGCGACCGTCCGTGCGCGTTTTGCTCGATTCCGTCGATGCGCGGTTCTTTCCGTTCGCGCCGTTTTGGCTCGATCGTCAAGGAAGCGCAGGACCTGGCAAAACAGGGAGTGAAGGAATTGGTGCTGGTGGCGCAGGATTCTTCGCGCTACGGCGAAGACCTCGGCGAGGTCGATGCCCTGCCGCAATTGATCCGCGCGCTGGCGCAAATAGAAGACGTGGAATGGGTGCGCGTGATGTACACCTACCCGACGCACATCAGCGATGAATTTCTCGCCGCGATCGCCGACGAACCGAAGGCCGTCAAATATCTCGACATGCCGCTGCAGCACGCTTCGCGCAATGTGCTGAAAAGAATGAAGCGCGGCGGCAACCGCGAGAGCCTGGAAAAATTGATCCGCCGCGTGCGTGAAAGCGTTCCCGGCATCGCCATCCGGACGACCTTTATCGTCGGCTTTCCCGGCGAAACTGACGAGGATTTTCAGGAGCTGATGGCTTTTGTCAGAAATTGCGAATTCGACAATCTCGGCGTCTTTACCTACTCCGACGAAGAAGGTACGCCCGCTTTTGACTTAGACGGCAAGGTGCCGGAAAAGATCGCCAAACAGCGCCGCAACACGCTGATGAAAGAACAGGCCAAAATTTCCAAGCGCAAAAACAAAGCAAAGATCGGCGAAACCTACCGCGTGCTATTCGAAGGCGTCTCGCAGGAATCTGACCTCTTGTGGCAGGCACGCCTCGAAGGCCAGGCCGCCGAGATCGACGGCTACATTTTAATCAACGACGCTCCCGAAGGCTTCGAACCGCAAACCGGCGCTTTCTATAATGTAAAGATCACCGAAGCCCAGGATTATGATCTGATCGCCAGGATCATTTGAAGAAAGGTCGATTTGTGAAAACTGTATTTACTTAGGCGAATCTAAAGTTATCGGTAATTCTTCGGGGCTAACCGGATGCCATACGCGTTTTGCGATATAAAGGTACGGTAAGGCCATAAGCAGCATCAGGAGCGGAAGAAACCACCAGGTTTCCTGCTTCATCCCGTCTCCTCGGCCAGCTTCTACATAAAGCCGCAATGCAAACGCGATCATTATAGCCGTCGGGGGAAATAACGCGGAGCCCACCCGCACCGACCGGCTGATATTTGTCGCCAGTGAGGGGTAAAGTAAGACGGCTTCCAGCACGTCCGGTGCAATTTCCGGCTCGACTTCCTTCAATTTTAAAAGAATTACTTTTACGTTTTTAAGGAACGACGCCGCCAGAATTCCCAGCACATAATAGAGCCCGAAAGCTATGCCCCAGGCGGCGGGCCGGCTCACTTCTCCGTAAACAACGGGCACGGTAAGCGTAGCCGAATTATCGAGGCTGAGCGTAACGAAAAAAAACGCCGCCGCCGCCGTCATTCCCCATACCAGCGAACGTTGATAAAAATTCAACGACTCGCGAAGATTCTCAAGCAGAATAGTTTCTCGCTCTAATGCCATAGTTACTCCTCTTTTACAGGGAATATTTCTGCGGACGTAAGTAGCACAAAAATCTACTCATCTTTCCAATTTGCAATGATAAGTTTTTTAAACTGCGAAACAGAGATGATCGTAGTTTCAAGGAGCTTTTGCGCGGCGGTAAAATCTCTATCGCCCGTGATTAAATAATCTGCTTCGGCTGCTGCTAAGGCAATGGAAGGTACGATTTTTCCTCATCCAACCCAAACGTATGAATTGCGACTGAATGTTTTCTCAGTAGCTCCTCTATTGTTTGCACGGTACAATTTCCAACGCGTAACAGATCACCTTAGGCGGATATCCGTATAACAAACTGCGCTGTTGAAAGTCTGTATCTTTAGAGACAATTGTATAATCATTGGATCTTGCGTAATCCCAAATATTTATATCTCCAGACTCTTTCAGTCCTATTTCGCGGATGTGTCGGCTATCGGGAAAAAGGTCGGCTAACGTTTGCGGCAAACGCCACGATAAATTCTGATCAAACAGCAATTTCATATTGCGGTAAATTTGCCAATCGTCGTTCTCGGTCGGCGGCAAATGCCAAACAAGCGCGAATATCTTCGTGGGTTAAATCGGGAAAATCCTTCAAAATCTCTTCCTCGGTCATACCGGCAGCCAGATATTCCAGCACGTCCTGAACCGTCATCCGCAGGCCGCGAATACACGGTTGACCGCTTCGTTTTCCAGGTTCAATCGTAATGATATCTCGGTAGTCCATTAAGTGAATTATCAACTACAAAGAGACTCCGGTCAAGCATTTATCGGAAGCTGAATTTGCCACGCAAACTTATCACCTATAAAATCTCTTAAAGATGACACCCGATAAAATTCCCGACGCGATCAAGGATAAATCCTTTTTGGATTATTTTTCTCTGGCCATTACCACGTTCGGTGTCGGCTATTTGCCGCTGGCGCCGGGGACGTGGGGATCGGCGGTGGCGATCGGGATTTTTCTGTTGGTGCGCTGGGCGGAGCTCAGCGCGGCGCAGTGCCTGATCGCCTGCGGCTGGCGGCGGGAGATCGCGGAGGCCTGGCGCGGCGACGCGTCGCTGATCTTGCTGCTGCTTTTTATTTTCCTGGGAATCTGGGCTTCGGGCCGCGCGGTGAAAATTTTCGGCGACAAAGACCCGCAAAAAGTGGTCGTCGATGAAGTGATGGGGCAGCTGATCGTGTTTCTCTTCGTGCCGCTCGAGATCGGTATCTGGCTGGTCGTGGCCGGGTTCGTCCTGTTTCGCCTGTTCGATATCTGGAAGCCCTATCCGATAGATTCGCTGCAGTATCTGCCGGGCGGCCTCGGTGTCTGCGCGGACGATATTCTCGCCGGAATTTACGCCGGAATTTGTTTGAACCTGCTTTACGCGATCAGCCTCAGCTTTTAAATAACTTTATATATTATCTTCGGCGTGCGTTTTTTCCGGGTGCATCGGAACGTCAAAAGTCGCGTGAACATCCAATTCTTCATCGTCCGGCAGATCTTCGCTCGAACTGCCGCCGACCCATCCCTGGCGCCAAAAATAAATGAACAACCCGCCGCCCACTACCAGCATTAAACCCAGCGTTGCAAAGTAGCCGTATGGTGAATCGAGTTCGGGCATATTTTTAAAATTCATCCCATAGATGCCCGCGATCAGCGAGAGTGGCAGCATGATCGCCGAGAAAACCGCGAGCACCTTCATGACGTCGTTGGTGCGGGTGGCGATCACGTTGAAATGAATGTCCATCAATCCGCCGACCAGATCGCGGTAGCCTTCGGAAAGATCGGTGATCCGCTGCAGGTGGTCATACACGTCGCGATAGAACGGCAGGTCTTCGGCGTCGATGAAGGGAAAATCCCCGTGCGCGAATTTATAAAGGACGTCGAGCTGTTTCGAACTGATCCGGCGCAGCCGAGCGACCGAGCGGCGCAAACCCATGATCTCGCTCAGCATTTCATTGCTGCCGCGTTTCATGCGAAAAATGCGTTCTTCCATCTGGTTGATCGAATTGTCGTAATCGTCGATCACCGGCATGTAAAGATCGACCAGTTCGTCCAAAATGCGGTTGAGCAGATAGGATGGGCCCCGCTTGCAGATAAAAGGGCTGCTGCACACCTGGCGCTTTACGTTGTCGATGCTGTAAAAATTTTCATGATGGTAGGTGACGACGTAATTTACCCCGAGATAGCCGTCCAGTTCCTTGGTGGTAAAATTGCTGGACATCGTTTGTCCCGGCCTGACGCCGTGGACAATAAAGAAAAGATAATCCGGAAAAACCTCGACCTTCGGCTGGTTGCGAGTCTCGCGCGCGTCTTCGACGGTCAGGGGATGAAAATTAAATATGTTCGAAAGAACATCTTCTTCCTCTTTTCCCGGGCGTTCCATATCGACCCAGATAAGGTTGGTTTCGTCTTTCAGCAATTCAGGAAGATCGGCGGGAGGGATTCCCTTTTCCACCTGGTGTCCGTTTTTGCGGTATAAATAAATTTCCATATCTTGATGATCTATTCCTAAAATCAGGCCTTAGCCGGAATGCGAATCCGCGTAAAGCTTTCTGTCCAGTACATACGAAACGATCAAAAGTATCAGGCAGACCAGCGCCGGCAAAACCAAAATACCGTCGCCGGCATTGATGTGCGCCGACGCCGCCAGCAGAAAATCGTAGAAAAATCCGGCGTAGGCCAGGTTTTTTAGAAATTGCGATCTTTTGCTCAGGATGGCGATCACGCCGAGAATTTTGGCGACCGCAAAAGGATATATGATATACGCCGGGTAACCAAGCCGGGCAAAAACCTCCACCAGCGCTTCGTGCTTGATAAAGTACATCAACGCGGTATAAACCATCAGCGCGCTCAGCAGTCCGGTGGCGATCCAGTAAATTATTCTTTGTGCCTTCATATAAATTCGAGCCTAGACAATTAATTTCATGTTGTATCTTCGTATATGTTAATCTTGCTTGTCTAGTATATGGATCAACAAAATGTGACATTGCGGGTCGAACACGTAACCAAACGCTATGGCGAGTTTACGGCCGTGAACGACATCAGTTTCGACGTCCGCGCCGGGCGTATTTTCGGTTTTCTCGGGCCCAACGGCGCGGGAAAAACGACCACCATCCGGATGATCGTCAATATTACCGCGCCCGATGACGGCAAGATCGAATTGTTCGGGCACAGGATGTCTTCGGACCTGCAAAACCGCCTCGGCTACCTGCCGGAAGAGCGCGGCCTTTACAAAAAAATGCGGGTCAATGAGCAGCTTCGTTATTTCGCCGCGCTCAAGGACGTGCCGCAAAAAAAAGCCGACGAACGGATCGACTACTGGCTGAAAAGATTTGAGCTCAGTGAGTGGAAACTGAAAAAAGCTTCCGACCTCTCCAAGGGGATGCAGCAGAAGATACAGTTCATCGCCACCGTGCTGCACGAACCGGAATTGATAATTCTGGACGAGCCTTTTTCCGGGCTCGATCCGATAAATGTCGAATTATTGATAGACATCGTCAGCGAACTGAAAGCCAAGGGGAAAACGATCATTTTTTCCACGCACCTGATGGAAACCGCCGAGCGGTTGTGCGACGACATTATTCTGATCAACAAATCGCGCAAAGTTTTGGGCGGAACGCTCCGGCAAGTGAAGGAGAGCTTCGGCAAGGACCGCGTCGCTCTGCGTTCGACCGCCGGCAATGACGTTTTACAAAATTCCGGCCTGGTGGCAAAGATCACCGAGCACGCCGATGAAAAAGAGCTGCTGCTGAACGAAACAGCGGACGTGCAGCAGCTGCTGAAAATTCTGATCGACTCCGGCGCGCAGGTCACCAAATTCGAGATCGTGGAACCGAGCCTGAACGACATTTTTATCGAAGCCGTGCACGGTTCCGGGAAGTAATATGCGTAAATTTTTAGCAGTTACAAAACGCGAATATTTTAAGATCGTGTGGACCAAAACATTTATCGTGTCCACCATTCTGGCGCCGGTCTTTATGCTCGGGGTCAGTTTTGCCCCGATGCTGATGATGACGATGAGGGGCGAAGCCGTCAGGTTGGTGGTCGTCGATCCGTCGGGAAAAGTTGCCGCGCGCGTGCGGGAGAATCTTTCGCCGGCAAAACAATACGAAAAATATCGGGAAGCAACCGAAGAAGCCTTCAAGAACATCGACGCCACCCAGGACGAAAAATTAAAACAGAGCGCCAACCAGATCGGCGGGAATTTTGCCTTTGAAGATTACTCCCCGGCGGGAAAATCCGATGAAGAGGTCCGCCGGGAACTCAACGACCGCATTAAACAAAAATCCCTGGACGCCTACCTGATCGTTCCCCCGAATTATGAAATGGCGGACGCAAAATTCGAGTTTTTTGCGCGCAACACCGGCGATTTTATTATCAAGGAAGTGCTGGAAAAAGCGCTGGAAGAATCCGTCCGCTCCGAACGCCTGGCCCGGGCGAACATCAGCGAGGCCCTGCTGAAAGAGATCAATAAAAATATCGACCTGTCGGTCAAAAAAGTTACCGAGGAAGGCGAAGAAAAAGACCCGGGGTTTGTCATCTTTGCCGCCTCTTTTGTGATCGGAATAATGATCTATGTGACGCTGGCGATCTACGGCGCGGCGATCTTGCAGGCGATCATCGAAGAAAAAGAAACCCGCGTCGCGGAGATTCTATTTTCATCCGCCCGGCCGTTTGATCTGATGCTGGGAAAATTGGTCGGCGTAGGTTTGGCCGGGCTCACGCAGGTCGGTATCTGGGTAGCGTCGGGTTTGATCCTGGCGACGTCCGGCGTGGCGATGATGAGCGCGGCCGGAATGCCGGCTGAAATGCCGAATATTTCGCCGCTTTTTCTCCTCTATTTTTTGATCTTTTTCCTGATCGGATTTTTTATTTACGCGACGATCTACGCGCTGATCGGCGCGATGGTCACCACCGCGCAGGAAGGGCAGCAGTTTGCCTTTCCGCCGATCCTGATCCTGATGCTGGGTTTTTTCAGTATGTTCGCCGTGATTCGCGATCCAAATTCGGCTTTTGCTTTTTGGGTCTCAGTCGCCCCGTTTCTGGCGCCGATCGTGATGCCGGTGCGGATACTGATCGAAACTCCCCCGTTCTGGCAGATCGCGCTCGCCATCGTCCTTAACGTGCTGACGATCCTGGGATTGGTTTGGGCGGCGTCCAAAGTCTATCGCATCGGAATGCTGATGTACGGCAAGCGCGCGACCATTCCCGAAGTCTGGCGCTGGGTTTGGCAAAAATAACGATTATGAGGAAAAATTTAATTTTATTGCAGCTTCGACGTGACGCAGGGATTGTGTCGGTAGCCCGCGCGTGAGCAAGGGCCCTGTTACAAGCTAAAATGCGCCCTTGCTCACGCGCGGGCTACCGACACGGTAAAAACCAAAATTAAATAATGCCTGTTGAGATCGAAAAGAAATACGCCCTTACCGATCAGCAGCGGTCGGGCGTGCTCGCTTCGCTGAAAAACATTCAGGCGACATTCGTTCGTGAAGACTTCGAAGAAAATATTATTTTCACCGGCGGCGCTTTAAATGACAAAAGCGCCGTTCTTCGTTTGCGAAGGATCGGCGCCAAAACCATCATGACCTATAAGGAAAGGCTGCCGTCAGCGTCCGGTATCAAACACCAGATCGAACACGAAACGGAAGTCGGCGATTTTGCCGCCGCCGTCAAAATATTTGAAGCGCTCGGGTTAACAAGGTCGCTGGTCTATGAAAAGGTGCGCCAGACATGGCGTTTGAATGATGCGGAGATCGTCCTCGACAAACTTCCCTTCGGACATTACATGGAGATCGAAGGTTCGATCGACGCGATCGAAAAAACCGAAAAACTCTTGAACATCGGAGATCTGGCAGCGGTTCACGAAACCTACCCGCAGCTGACGGCAAAGCTGGGCAGGCAAAACGGCCGGGTTATCGAAGCGCGGTTCGAGTCCTATTTATGACGCCCGGATTTCTTTGCGGGCTTTGCGCCTTTGCGTGAGGATAATTTCACGCAAAGGCGCGAAGAGCGCAAAGTAAAATCGACCGTCTTTGCCCCGGCAACGCAGAATTAGGACACTACAGAATTTTTTAACTGATGGTAGATCTTTTCGGTTTGAATTCGGGTTTCCTCAAAGCCCCCGGAAGTGTCTATCAAATGATCCGCGTAGCTCTTTTTTTCTTCCTGCGGCATTTGCGCGGCGATGCGTTTTTCGGCTTCTTCGCGGCTGAGGAAATTTCGTTTGATCAAGCGCTGGATCTGCACTTCGGGCTGGCACCAGACGACGATCAGCTGATCGAACCTGCGGTATCCCCCGGATTCGATCATCAAGGCGGCATCGATCACGGCTATCCCGCGCGGGTCCTCGGTCTCTCTTTGGATCACCCAATCGTTTTGTTTTTCAAAAACCAGCGGGTGAACGATGGAATTCAGCAGCGCTCTTTTTTCGCCGTCGGCAAAAATTATCGCGCCTAGTTTTTCGCGGTCCAATTCCCCATTCTCCTGAAAAACTTCCGGGCCGAATGCTTCGCGAATTTTGGCGGAACCGGCCGTACGCGGCATGACCACGTCGCGGGCGGTCAGATCGGCGTCCAGCACGTGGCAGCCCAGCTCCGCCAGAACCTGGCAGACAAAAGTTTTTCCGACCGCGATCGAACCCGTTAAACCAACCTTTAGCATAAGCTTCTAATCCGCGATGTTCCTTCGCCGCTTGGCGGCCGTGACCGTATTTTTCATCAGCATCGCCACGGTCAGCAGCCCCACTCCGCCCGGCACCGGAGTAAATTTTCCCGCCGTTTTTCTGGCCTCCGCCGGGTGAACGTCGCCGACCAGGGTGAATCCGCGCTTTGCGATCGCCGCCAGGCGTTTTTCGATCTCCGATCCGTCGAAAAGCTCTCTCGCCGTAGTTTCATCTTCCACCCGGTTCATCCCGACGTCGATCACCACCGCGCCGGGTTTGATATGTTCGCCGCGAATAAATCCCGCGCGCCCGATCGCCGCCACCAGTATATCGGCCTGACGTGTCATTTCGGTTAAATTTTTTGTCCGCGAATGACAGATCGTGACCGTGGCGTCATTTTGTAACAATAATTGCGCCATTGGTTTACCGACAATATTGCTGCGGCCGACCACGACCGCGTGCATCCCGCCGATCTTAATGTCATTTCTTTTGAGAAGTTCGATAACGCCCGCCGGCGTGCACGGCGCAAGGCCGACATGGCCGGAAACCAGCCGCCCGACATTTACCGGGTGAAATCCGTCAACGTCTTTGTCGGGATCGATGGCTTCGAGAATTTCCCTTTCGTCGATCCCTCCCGGCAGCGGCAGCTGCACCAATATCCCGTCCACGTCGTCGCGTTCATTGAGCGAATTCACCATCTCGAGTAAATCTTCCTGCGAGCTATCGGCCGGGAGTTCGTGGTGTTCCGATATCAATCCCAATTCCCGCGAAGTCTTCACTTTGCTGCCGACATACACCGCCGACGCAGGGTCTTCGCCGACGCGAATCACGGCCAGGCACGGCCGGAATCCCTGCTCTTCCGCCAGGCGGGCAACCTCGTCCGCCGCTTCCCGTTTGATCGCTTCGGCGGTTTCCGCCCCGCTCAAAATTTCCGCCGTTTGGCCGGCCGTTCTCTCTGCCTGGTTCATATCTTCGATTCTAACTAAATTACCGTCATCTGTTAATTTGGCGGCCGGTAAAACTGCGCTAAAATACAATCGTTCCCCGCGATAAGCAGTTATAAGATCAGCCTCTATGAAACACACCCGTTTATTATTATGGTTTCTGACATCGATCCTGCTCTGTCAGGACGCCGCCGCACAGCAGCTTTCCGAAGTAAATAAAAAAATACAGAAAGACGTCGAATCCCGTAACTACGCGGGCGCGATCTCCTCGCTGGTGTCGCTGCAAAGCAGTGAAGAAAAATTATTCAGGCTTAATAATTACGATTACCTGCTGGCGCGCCTGTCGGAAAAAACGGGAGACCGCGCCGGGGCGGCAACCGGTTACCAGGCGGTGGTAAAGCGGCGCTCGGCCCTCAACGAATATGCCCTGTGGCATTTATCGACCTTAATGCGGGCGACCGGCAATCTGCCGCTGGAGCGGGTTTACCTGAACCAGTTTCTGGCGATGGCGCCGGAAGGCCTGTTAAATGAAGCGGTGCAAATGCGGCTTGCCCGGAGTTATTTTGACAGCAGGGATTTTCCCGCGGCGGTCAAAATGCTGCAAAATATCAGGCTTTCTCCGGCACGCCCTTTCCAGCCTTCACTTTTGCCGAATCTTGCAGCCAATCCCGCGTTCGGAAACCTGAATGGAAACGATCCCCGCACCCGCGAAGCGCTGGCCCTGCTGGGGAAAGCCTACGAACAAAACGGGCAGCGACAGCAGGCGCGCGAGATCTTCGAAGCGCTTTGCAATAATTTGCCTAATCCGGCGATGCCGGACGATTTCGCGCTGGCGGGAGTGCGCGGGCTGGACGAATTGGATAAAGACGCGAAAGACGCGGATTCCGCTTCGCCGGCGGCGCCGTCGCTGGAAGCCGATCATTTGAAACGCGCCGCCATTTACCAGTTCAACCGCGACTTTGCCGCGGCCCGGCTGCACTACCGGGCGATAGTCGAAGGCTTTCCCCGGAGCGCCGGCGTGCCGGACGCCCTCTACCAGATCGGACGCGGTTTTATTCAGCAGGGATCATTCGACGAAGCCATTCCGTGGTTCGAGCGGGTGCAAACCGAATTTCCCACGCATTTCTTATCGACCGACGCCTTGAACCAGGCCGCCTCCGCTTATGCCCGGTTAAAGAGAACGAATGAAGCAATGGCGCGTTATCAAAAATACATCGCCCTGAATCCGGATTCCGATACCGCCGAACGCGCATACCTGAACATCATCGACATCTGGAGAGACGAGGGCGAATTCACCAAAGCGCTGGAGTGGACGGAAAAAACCAGGGAACGTTTTAACGGAAAGACCACCGGGGCGCTGGCCATTTTTGACGCGGCGAAAATTTATCTGTCGCAGGAAAATTGGGAAGCCGCGCTCGGGGCGCTGGCCGAATTGCAAAAACAGCCGGATCTGGGCGGAACCCGCGTGCCCGGCGGGACGAATAAAAACGAGGTGTTGTTCCTGCGCGCTTTTGTGCTGGAAAAGCTGCGCCGGTATTCCGAGGCGGCAAACGAATACCTGGCGATTCCCGACGGACGAAATGAATACTACGGCTGGCGCGCCACCGAACATTTGAAAGGCCTGGCAAAAGATCCTTCTTCGGCCGCGATCGTTTCCGCTAAATTGGACGAATTTCGCGCTGCCGCAAAACAAGCCGCCGGTCAAAATCAACACGACATCGCGCGTAAGGCGGCGCAAAATGCCCTGCGGCTGACGGACGATCCCGCCATCGTGAATGAAATGACGGGGCTGGCACGCCGCGCCTATTCCGCTTTGCCCGCCTACAACAGCGCCACGCCGGGAAAAATGCAAAGTGCCGGCAGGCAGGAAGTATTAAAGAATAAAACGAGCAAAGCTCCTGAGGCGAAGCGGCACCAGCTGCTGGCGGACGAATTATTGTTTTTAGGTTTGTATGACGAGGCCGCGCCGGAACTGGAAACCGCCTTTCGGCAAAAGCTGCCGGGAACGACGGGCAAAACCGCGCCGTCTAATAATTCACTGGCAAATCCATTGGCCGATTTCCCGCCGGATACGGCCTATACCCTGGCGGTTTATTACCTGCGCGGCGACATGCCGCACCGGGCGACTGCCTATATCGAACCTTTCCTGAAAAAGCTGCCCGACGATTATCTGCTGGAACTGGCTCCGCGCGAACCGTTGGAAATGCTCTATCCCGCACCCTTTGCCGAATCGCTGTTGGCGGAGGCGGCGCCGCGTGGAGTGGATGCGCGGTTCGTCCTGTCGATCATGCGCCAGGAATCGCGTTACCGGCCGGATGTGAAATCGGCGGCGGCGGCGCGGGGATTGATGCAGTTTATTTCACTGACCGCCGATACCGTGGCGGCGCAATTGGGCAAGACCGATTTCCGGCAGGACGAGCTTTATCATCCGGCGACAGCCGTCATGTTCGGTTCGCAATACATTAAAAATCTCTTCGACCTTTTTCCCGACCAGCCGCAGGCAGTCGCCGCTTCCTATAACGGCGGCGAGCAAAATATGGCGCGCTGGCTCAAGCGGACGCATTCGCCCGAAGCCGATCTTTATGTGCCTGAGATCGTATTTTCACAATCAAAAGATTATGTCTATAAAGTGATGGCAAACTACCGGGCTTACCGCGCGCTCTATGACGACAAACTCAAACCCCTAAAAACTTCGCAATAAAAAAGGGCAAGACGAACTTGCCCTTAGTACGATCAACTGATTTCCCCGCTTTATTAAGGAGTGGAAGCCACTTCACGCGGACGGGTTTCGCCGGCGTCGGCTACAGCCGCTCTTTCGAGCCGGTAGATGCCGCCGGAATGCGTGCCCGCCAGAATGCGGTTCGGACTATTCGGGTCGAAGATCATCGTCCGGATCCTGGTCGTAGGCAGCGCCCATTCCTTGGGATCGACCCGCTTCCAGGTCATTCCGCCGTTTTGCGATTGATAGATGCCGCCGTTATTTTCCAGCGCGCTGCCGGCAAATATCTCCTCGGGATTGCGGGGGTTAATGATGATGCTCGCGAAATTTCCCAGCGGCAGATTGCCGCCGCGCCGCGTCCATTTCTGCCCGCCGTCGCGGCTCAGATAAAGCGATTGGGCGGTTCCGACAAAAACGCTGTCGGGTTTAGCCGCGGAAATTTCGATCGCGCTGACCGGAACATTAAGCGGAATATCAGAGACGGTGCGCCAGGTAAGCCCGGCGTCATTTGAAGTAAGCAGGCCGGAACGCGACGTCCCGATCCAGAGTTGATTCGAATCCCGGGGTGAAACCGTAATGACGAACACCCTTTCGGTAACTTTTATCTTTAATTCCGGCGAAATAATCGACTGCTGCCAGACTTTTTGCCAGCCCTTATCGATATCGTAGGTGCGGTAAAGCCCGCTTTCGGTCGCCGCGTAAATGCCGTTCTTGCCGTCCGCGGTGTAGGCCATCGCGTTTATTTTTTCACCCAGAGCCGTGATCAGATTCGGATCTACGGGAGCCACCGGGGTTTTTATCGCGACCCGCTTTTTGCCTACTTTCTTGTAGGTGACCTTCGGTTTCGGCGTGGGTTTAGCGACCACCTTGTTCCAGGAAGCGCCGCGATCCAGTGAGCGGAATATGCCGGAATTGGAACCTAAATAAATAAGATTGGGGTTTTGCCGATCCTGCAGTATGCTCACCGGCACGTCGTTATTGGCGACCAGATTTCTCATCGATGGCAGCCACGTCTGCCCGCTGTCGTCGCTGGCAAAAACGAAACCGCCGCCGCCCGCCGTATTATTCGTGGTCGCGTAAAGGCGGTTCGGCCGCTCGATATCGGGCGTGATGGAAAAGATCATCCGGCTGGTAAAATTTCCGTTTGACTGGGCAAAACTTTTACCGCCGTCATTGGAAACCATCAGGCCGTAGTTATTGGTCGCAATGTAGATCTTGTTCGGCTCATCGGGGTGTATGGCGATCGAATTGATCTCGATGGCCTTGCTGGTGGTTATCGACCAGCCCGCGCCGGAGGTCATCCAGAAGCCTTCGGTGGTGCCCGCCAGCACCGTTCCGGGCAGTGTCGGATGGATCAGGATCGCCCGGGTGCGACGCGAAGTCGAAGGGATACCCTGGGCTTTTTTCCAGGATTCACCCTTATCATAAGTTTCATAGATACCGCTGCATGCCGAGGCGTAAACATGGCTCGAATTGCGCGGGTCGATGTCGATCGCAAAGACGTCGGAATCGTCGTACAACCCTTTGTTGATCAGCCGCCAATTGGCGCCGCCGTCGGTCGTCTTGAACGGGCGATAGGTCGTTCCCGCGTAAATGATATTCGTATCCGCCGGGTCTATCGCCAGGGAATCTATATAAAGCGGCATGGTCGGCGAGATTACTCTCTGCCAGCTGTCGCCGGAATCCATCGAGCGAAATAAACCGGTAACCGTTCCCGCCAGCAGCATACTCGGGTTTAGCTTCGATTGCGTCAGCGACTGAATGGCTTCATTTCTTAGTTCTTTCGATTCTTTCCAGGTGAGGCCGCTATCGGTCGATTTGAAAAACCCGCCCGGATCTTTGTGCCGGTGCCCGGAAGCGTAGATCACCCGCGAATCCCGCAGATCGACCCGCAGATCGTCCAGAATAAGCTGAGGCTTATTAAAATTTGCCAAAAACCGCCAATTTCGTCCGGCATCGCTGGAACCGTAAACCTGGCCGTCGAGCGTGCTGACATAAAGATTGTTTTTATTCCGGGGGTCGATCGCGATAGTGCGAATATCGCCGCCCGCCGGGCCGATCAATTGAAAACCGGTAAGTTTTGCCGTGTCGGCCGCGGCCGGTGCGGGCGCAGCGACGGGCGGAATGGGCGCCGGTAACGTCGTTTCAGGCGCGTTTACAGCTTGTGCGCTTTGCCGGCTGTTGTCCGGCGATTGCTCTTCGGTATTTTCGGTATTTGTAGGGGTCTGGGCGCCGACATACGAATAAGTCAAAACCAAGAGGACAGCCGTCAGGTTTAGCACCGTTTTGCTCAAAAGCGTTAAATTCTTTCTAGTTTTCATAGGTTGATTACTTCCGGGTGAACTGTTCTTTGAAGCCGCGAGCCGTGCTGGTAGTACGCAATTATTCAGATGGCATCATACTTTCTATTGTTGTCTGAAAAGTTTGTGAATCATTTGCGAATCGGTTGAAAAAGCTGCCGGGAGAATGGCATCTAGCATACCTGTCCATTTTAATAAGAAAACAGCAGAAAAGAAAGCCCAAAAACAAAATGAACTGCCCTTTTGCAAGAGCAGTTCATTTTTAGTCTGTGCCGTTTCCATGACGGAAAGGCGGATTGCTTACGGATTAGGCTGGGTAGCACCCGCGGGCACACGCCACAATTTCGTATTGAGGGTGTCACCGCCGCCATCCACGAAGGTAATACGGCTGGCATCGAATTTACGGAACGCAATGTGATTCTGGATCAGTTTCTTGCGTTTCGCTTGATCCTTGGCCGGACCGTAAAGGATGATCACACCGGTCGAGTTCGGATCATTCTGCAACTCGATGAAGTAGTTATCGAGACGTCCTCTGACATCGTCATCCTTCATCGCGCCGAATTCATCCGTCAGGATCGGGCCGTCTTGCGGAGCAACACTGCCGGTTTCAGACGCTGTAGGTCTGCCACAATCCGGACAGCATCCGCCGATTTCGACTGTTGCCGTGACGTTGCTTCCCGCCATGCCCGCATTAGTGCTGACATGAATCACCGGTGTTCCCTGGCCGCTCGATATCGTACCGGCCGAAACGCTCCAGTTATAAGTCGGGTTGCAAGCGCCGCCGTTCACGTTAGCCGTGAACACCATATCTTCACCGCCCCTGACCGCTGAGCTGGGGCCGGTTACCGACAGGGTCGGGCATTCGCACTTCGGCTCTACGCAATTCGCGCATTCTCTGACAGTGATCGTCTGGGTCTGTGTTTTACCGCAGACGCCGCAGCCGTCATCGACGCCCGCCGTGATGGTGTAGGTGCCGGCTCTCACGCCCGACAGATCCCAGTTCACGTTGGCGCCCTGACCCACGATACGTCCACCGGAAACGGTGTAGTTGTAGATCAGCGTGTCATTTTCCGGATCGGTTGCCTTGGTGCTGACGCTAACCGACTGCGACTCCGCGCATCCGGCTCCGGCAGTCTGTCCCGGGGGGCATCCTAACGTAATTTCAGTATCGCTGACGGAAACGCTATCGACATTAGCCGCCTTGTTTAAGGGGGGCTCGGTGCCGCGGGCGTTACGCCGTCCGATGGTCAACTGTACGCCGAATCCGTGCGGATCTTCCGAGAACGGGAAAACACCGCGCAGGTCTTCGAAGTTGATGGTACGAGTAATGGTCTGGCCAGCGGGGCCGCCGGTGACGGCAGGCTGCACGATGGTCACAGTGTTGGATCCCGAATTTCCGCTAAAGGATTCGAAGTCCTGCTCGTTGACATTATAACGATACCAGGCGCCGATGCTCATCCAGCGATGCGGGTAAATACGGAAGCCGACCAGCGCATCGATAGGATCCTGCTCCAAAGCGTTCGGAGTGCGTCCGCCGACATATTTGGTCGAGCGAATTTCACCGATGGGTTGGAAATACTTGTTGATCGGGAAATCGATACCAAGCGCCGTCTGCAGTTCATCCGGTCTGTCTAACAAGGTAAAGGACCCGTTCGGGAAATCACCCTTAACTTTGCTGGTGTACTTGTAGCCGATATTCGACGAAATATTGACCCACTTGGCAAGTCTCGAATCGACGAATAAGAAAGCGCCTACGTCACCCATATTGCCGCCGGGGCTTGCGCCGCGCTGCAATTGGTTAAAGCCGCTGAACTCATTGGCGTGATCCGCGTACCACTGATAGTACCCGACAACGCCGACACCGATCGGATTGTTCGGCCCGGTCCATCTCCATTTTGCGCCGGCTGAAAAAGTGCTGAAAGCGGATTCGCCGTATTCACGGTTAAGGAACGGAGCATCCGGCAAATAAGCCGGCGCCGTGGTGAATACTAAAGGAGCAGTGCCGCTCGGGTTAAGGGGAATCGTTCCCCAAACCAAGCCCGGCAGGATACCGCCCGAAATCGAGCCGATGCCCGGGAACAGGTCAGCGCCGCTGCCGCCGCCGTCACGCGGGGGTCCCATCGGGGCCGTCGTGTTGGCATAGGGTCCGCCGATATAGGGATACTGAACAAAGTTCTGAGTTCCCTGCGGGCGATAGATATTAAGATTGGCAAACTGTCCGCCGTTCAGAGTAACCGGCCCTAAAACAATGGCGCCGCCACTGGTAACGACCGAACTGGTGTCGTTCAATCTGATCAGTACTCTTGAATTAGGCAGGCGGAAACCGGAAAGATTCAGCGGCGAATTGACCTTCATGGCGCGATAGGCGTCCGTATTGAAGAACAATTCCCAGTGATCGCTCAGTCCGATCTGGAAACTCACAGGCACTTCCGTGATATCGACATTACCCGGATCACGGTCAAAGTTGCTGTAAGCAACGCTAAATGTATATTCCCCTCTTCTAAGGGTCTGTCCGTCATAAACGGTGAAAAGACCGGTAGCTCCACCGGCCGGACCACCTGTTCCGACGGTCGGGGCAATATTTCTCGGATCATTTTCCGAGCGTGGAGTTTGAGCCGACCCAGCCCAAACCAACGTAAACATAGTCAGCGCTATAGCTAGCGCCTTTTTCGCGAGTTTCATCACATTCCTCCGGCGAATAAAATTCATAAATTACAATTTTGTCCGGTAGCTAGGAAAGAAATTAAACTGCAATTTTTACCCCTTGCTACACTATCATTATAGCCGCCCCTTAAAGTAAATACGCTAAACTGCTTAAACGTAAGAACTTTCAAGTGACTTTTTTTATAAAACTACATATAAGAGAATACGCGTGAAATGTCAAACATGACATTTCCAATAAATTTGCACAAACTGCGTAACCTCAGTTTTTAAGCCTACTCCATATTTATTTGAAAATCAAGCGTTTTCGTCAATTCTATAAATTAAAAAAGGCTATTTTTTAGGCGTATATTCCGCGCATTCGCGTATCGTACGCGACGCGGTCGATTGCCAGCATATAAGACGCGGTTCTCATATCCACATTATGCGTCTGCGAATACTTGACCACTTCGTTGAAACTGGCCACCATTTTCTCTTCAAGTCTTTGATTCACTTCGTCTTCGCGCCAGAAATAACCCATCCTGTCCTGTACCCATTCAAAGTACGAAACGGTGACCCCGCCGGCGTTCGCCAAAATGTCCGGAATGACAAAAACGCCTTTTTCGTGAAGGATCTTGTCCGCCTTCGGCGTTGTGGGGCCGTTGGCGCCTTCCGCCAGTATCTTGCATTTGAGCCGCGCGGCATTTTCCGATGTGATCTGGTTTTCGGTCGCGCAGGGCGCGAGCACGTCGCATTCGATCTCGAGCAATTCCGCATTGCCGACACGTTCCACGCCTTCATAACCTTCGAGGGTCTTGGTGGCTTTCAGGTGAGCCAGCGCTTTGGGGATATCGATCCCGTTGCGGTTATAGATCCCGCCGCCGACATCCGAGATGGCAATGATCTTGTAACCGGCTTCATGCATCAATTCAGCGCCGATACCGCCGACGTTCCCAGATCCCTGAACGACCACGGTCGTTTGTTCGGGCGTCAGGTCGTACCGCTTAATGGCCTCGTTTACGCAAAACATCACGCCGCGCCCGGTGGCTTCGCGGCGGCCGAGCGAGCCGCCCAACCCGACCGGCTTACCGGTCACGACCGCCGTCACGGTGTGGCGGGCGTGCATCGAATAGGTGTCCATGATCCAGGCCATCGTTTGTTCGTTGGTATTCATATCCGGCGCGGGAACGTCCTTGTCCGGGCCGATGAAATCGATCAGTTCCGCTGTGTAGCGACGCGTCAGGCGCTCCAATTCTCCCAACGACATCTGCTGCGGGTTACAAATGATGCCCCCCTTACCGCCGCCGAAGGGAACGTTGACCACGGCGCATTTCCAGGTCATCCAGGCCGACAGCGCTTTAACCTCGTCGAGGTTGACGTCGGGCGCATAGCGAATTCCGCCTTTTGCCGGGCCGCGGGCAAAATTATGCTGGACGCGAAAGCCCTCAAAAACCTCGATATGTCCCGAATCCATTTTGATGGGGATATAAACTTTTATTTCCCGGCTCGGAACGCGCATTACTTTATACAGATCTTCTTCCAGGTTCAGAAGTTTCGCGGCGCGGTCAAAACGTTCGCTCATCGCCTCGAACGGATTTTTCTCATCGCTTCCCTTAAATCGCCTGTTTTCATCTGCCATTGGGTTTGCCATTTACTTTCTCCCGAAATCTTTTCGAATAAATTAATCTTATAAATACATTATTTGGCTTTATAGTACCGCATCTCTTATTTTGCTGACAAAGGCTTCCCCGGAGTTAATCGAAACAACACCCCCGCCTTCCCGCGCATCACAACACACAGGCCCCGACTCCTTAGATGAGAGATGATTTGAAAGTTCCAGGCCGTTGGTCCGCGAGTCCGACATTTTGTTCGCAAAAAGATAAGGATTTGATTGTGCCAAGCCAAACGGAATGTTATCGCAAAGCCTGACTTTCGCGCAACTTGCTTACTTCTTTCTCAGAAGCGGGTAAATTTTCTTTAATTACATCTTTTATTGTGTAAAATACCGACCAAAGAATTATGACGTTATCAGTTTGCCGATATTTATTACATTGTCTTTTATACTTGTCCGTGATTTTGCTGGTTACCCTGCCCGCCGGCGCGCAGGAGCCGGCGCGGGAACCGGCTGATGAAGACGATCCGGTAAAGCTCTTTCAGCAAGGCCAGGACGCGCATGAAAAAGGCGATCTGAAAAAGGCGCTGGAGCTTTACGACCAGGCGCTGGAACTGGCCCCGGAATTTCCCGAAGCCGAGTTTCAAAAAGGAAACGCGCTGGTTTCGCTCGACCGGCTGGCGGAAGCGGAAACGTCGTTTCGCCGCGCAAACGAATTGCGCGCGGACTGGACGCCGCCGATGGCCAGCCTCGGCGCGCTGCTGGTCAGGCTGGACCGCTTTCCCGAAGCCGAAAAATTTCTGCTCCGGGCCGTGGGGCTCGACAGCCAGAATTTTCCCGCGCTCGCCGCGCTGACCGATCTTTATCTCAAAGCAAAAGCCCCGCCGGAAAAACTAAAGGAATTGCTTACGCAGCTGCAGGCGCTGAGCGCGAAAATGCGCCCGCCCATTTCCGTGTGGGTCTCGCGCGCGGCGCTCGAAAGGGCTTTAGGGGACAAGGCCGCCGCCCGGGCGAGCGCGGTTAAAGCTCTGGCCATCGACCCGAAAAATATTTCCGCCCTGCGGGAGCGCGGCGAAGCCGCTTTGGCGCTGGGGGATTTTACCGCCGCGCAAAACGATGCCGAGACTATCTTAAAGATCGCGCCCAATTCCCCTGGCGGTAAACTGCTGGCGGTAAGAGCGCAGTCGGCCGCGGGAAATCTGGACGACGCCTTAAAAGCCCTCGACGCATTCGATGAAAAATTAAAACAGTCGCCGGAATATGCCGAACTGAGAAAAGCTATCCTGGCAGCGAAGTCCGATTCGGGCGCCAACCTGGCGGAACTCGAAAAATTACTCGCCGAAGATCAAAAAAATGTCGATGTCCTGGCGCGCCTCTGTGTGGCATCGCGCCGGGCCGATCCGGCCAAAGCATTAGACTATTGCCGCCGCGCCGCGGAGCTCGAACCGGCAAATCCCAATCATGCCATCGGATATGCGGCGGCGCTGGTACAGTCAAAACAATTCGCGCCGGCGGTGCAGATCCTGCAGCGGGTCATCAGCGCCGCGCCGGATAATTTTACCGCCCACGCAAATCTCGGCACCGCGCTCTTCGAACTTAAACGCTATCCCGAAGCCATTACCGAATTCGAGTGGCTGCTGGAAAAGAAACCCGATCTCACGGCCGGCTATTATTTCCTGGGGATCGCTTACGACCTGACGCAAAAATACCCGCAGGCGATGATCAATTATAAAAAATTTCTTAGTTTGGCGGATTCGAGTTATAATAAAACGCAAATCGAAGACGTGAATTTGCGTTTGCCTATCCTGGCAAAACAGATCGAAAAGTTGAGCAAAAAAAGCAGGAATTAAGCGTTATGAAAAATATCGTGCCGGACGCCAGTATTTTATTTTCGGACATTTCTTTTAAGACGCCTTCTTATGTCATCCGCCCGTTTTTGATCACCGCCATTATCCTGGTTTCGGTTTTTTCGCTTTTCGCGCAGATCGACGACTCCGATATGCCGGACGACGTCGCCCCGCCCCCTCTCAAAATAGTTTCCAGGGAGGAAAAAGATCAACTGGCAGCCCAGGTCGGCGTCAAGGATCGCGCCGCCTTATACATATCTTTAATGGAAGAGCGTCTGAAAAAGACGGAAGACTATAACACCCGGGAAAGTTTTAGCGATGCCCTCTCCCAATGCGGGGTCTATCAGGGCCTGCTGGAAAGTATGATGGAATTTCTTAAGGGAGAGAACAAGAGCAATAAAGCCCTGGGAGGTTTCAAGAAACTGGAGCTCACCCTACGCGCGCATAACATACGCCTCGAGATCGTCCGCCGCGGAATGCCTTTCAAATACGCTTTTCATGTTTTGCGGCTGCAAAAATTTATCCGCCGGGCCCGGGCAGAAGCGTCCGAGTCACTTTTCAGCGACTCGGTCGTTCCCGCTGCCGTCGAGAAAAAACCCTAGCGGGTTATTTCTCTATTCTATATACGACACCCCTCCAGACAACCACTACCTGATTGCCCATGGCGAAGTATTGCGCCAGATCCTTTTCCTGTTTCAACAGGTCGAAGTATCCTTCTGAAGCGAATTTCAGTTTTATCTCGGTCAGCTTCGCGCTTTCCTGATACTCGCCGTCGATCCAGACGCCTTTTTCCAGATAGAAGGTCTTGACGCCGATCTTCTGCACCCCGCCGGATTTTAGGACTTCATCGTCAGCGCCATCCAGAATGTAATTATTCTGTTTTTCCCGCGCGTCCTTACTTGCCAGCACCGCTCCGGCTCCGCTGGCCTCCGCCGGCTTCATCTTCGCCGGCGCGTTGGAGCTGCTGGAACCACTGTCGGCCCGGCGTCCTATCGTGGACTGAATGACAAAGCCGTGCGGATCGTTTGACGATGGCATTTTGTCCGAACCGTCCGTTGCCAGATAAGAAGTATACGGCGTGACGATCCCATACCGCGTGCCGAGATCGACTATCTCGTCGCGCAGTTCTTTCTGTACGCCATTGGCGCGGATCTGTTCCATCAGCCAGCCGACCCGGCGCGTCGCCCAGAGGCGCGGCAGGAAGGTATTGTCTTCCGCGCGATCCGGGAAATCCAGATTTTGATAAAAGAAGGTGCGCGTTTCGCCGCCCTGTTTTCCCTTCATTTTCACGACAATATTTTCCGCCGAGCTTTGGTAACGTCCGATCAGAATTATTTGCGTTCCCTTAAAGAGATCGGGAACCTTGCGCGGGTAGATCAGATCGGTCTGCACGGGGCCGAAATCCAGTTCGATATCGGTCAGCACCGGCGAACTTACTTTGGCAAAAAAGTTGGAAACTTTTACTTCCAGGTTTTCCTTCGGTTCGACGTAATCGGCCGCTCCGCCGTTTTCCGAGGCGATCTTATCGAGCAGCAAAGTATTCACGTCATAGCCCACGCCGAAGGTGAAAACCCGCACTCCCTCAACGCTTTTACTGCGGAAATTCTGAACGATCCTCTCGGTATTCGTTTCACCGACCGTCGGCAGCCCGTCGGTCAGAAAGATCATCATTTTCGTGCGGTCCGATTTTTCAAATTGTTTCATTCCCGCGATCAGGGAATCGTTGATATTCGTGCCGCCGGAAGGCTGCAGCTTGTTGACGAATTCTTCACCGCGTTTTTTTCCGGCTGCGTCGGCGGAGATCAATCCGCTTTCCATTAGGTGCTCTTCGCCGGCAAAATTTATTACATTAAAACGGTCGCCTTCGCGCAGGCTGCGGACGCCGAAAAGCAGGGCCGCGCGCGCCTTTTCCATCTTGCCCGCGTCCGCCATCGAACCGCTGGTGTCGAGCACGAAAACGATATCTTTATTGATCAGCTCTTTTTCCGAAATATTATCCTTCGGCGAAAGGATCAGCAGAAAATACCCGTCCTTGGAGGCTTCGCGATAGGTCAGCAGCGAAAGCCCGAAGTCGCTGTCCGAAAGCCCGTAAAAAAGCTGAAAATCGTTCTGGTCGTTTTTGCTGGTCGATTCGAATGTCATCACCGCTTTCGTCTCGCCGGTGCGTTTGATGTCGATCGAATGGCTCGGCGAATAAATGCTCCGCAGCGCCTGTTTGCTTTCGATCTCGACGCGTCCGGAAACCACGCCGATCTTCGTGTTTCCGGTATTTACCCTGGTCCCGGCCCCGCCGTCTTCCGTGATCATGCGGGGATCGGCCCACAGGCGGCGGCCGGTTCCCAGCGGGTAACGGTAACCCACCGTGCCGCCCTCGGCTCCCAGCACCTGAGTGTAGGTCAGCGTAAGTTTTTTATCGGAGTTCGGCGGGATCGGAAAGATCGAAGCCTGGAACAGATCCTTGCCGGCATATTCAAGCAGCCCGGGGTCTTTTTGACGGCGAACGATCTCGTCATAAATTTTTCGCGCTTCCTCGCGCGAGCGCACTTCGCCGACCAGTTTTTTGCCGTTTTCCCAGATAGCAAATTCGACGATCGCCGCCGATTCCGGGATCGGGAAAAAATAGGTGCCTTCCAGCGTATATTGCGTGGTATTGGTAAAGATCTGCTCGATCTTTGTGGTCGCGACCTGTCCGTTTATTTTGGTATCGATGTTGATCGATTTGACGGGCAGAACGTTCGGCAGCGGGATCGGGCGCGGCGGACGCTGACAGGGGCGAATATCGCAAATTATCGGCACGATCACGCCCTGCGCGCTTGCTCCGATCGCGGAAAACAAACCTGTTATCAACAGGCACAAAAAAACCGAGACATTCTTTAATCGCATTATTTTTTCTCCTCAAAAAAAGGGCCGGGCCGAAAGGGTTCAACACCTATGACGATTAAGAGAACGAACCAGTTGCTTCGTTCTTGCAAAAATTTCGCGATAGGTAATACGTAATACGTTTTTTTGTGTATCAGTATGCTTCGTGGCTAATCTAATTCATCCGGCGTTTGCCTGTAAATTTAGGAATAACCTGATTTACGGGTAAAATGTGTCTGGCTATCAGTCAATAGCTCTAAGCCAGCATCCTCTGCCGGTAATACGTAATACGCAATACGTAATATGGTATTACCTATCACCTATCACCTATTACCTTTACCTATTACCTATTACCTATTACCTATTACCTATTACCAATCACTTATTACCTATTACCTATTACCTATCGCGTATCCCGAAACTATCTAAGGATCTCTTCAAAACTCTGTCTTATCTCGAGTCTATGGGCCGTCAATTGTTGCAGCAGTTCCTCGGGCGAGTCCAGTTTCAATCTTTCGGCGACCAAATTCAGCAGCGGGTGCCCGGCGTCCGGCAGGCGGGTCGCCCGGCCGACGACCAGGCGCAGCGCGTGATCGAGGCGGCGCAAAAACAAATAGCCTTCGGAAAGAACAGAGAAATTTTCGCCGGTTAAAATTCCCCGCTCCCTTAAAAGCCGCAGCATCGGCAGCGTCGAACGATTAGGGTCTTCGTCCGGGATGCCGTTTTTGAGCTGCAGGTAACGGATCAGAAAATAAATATCGAGCAGTCCACCGGCGCTGTATTTAATATGCGTTTCGCGGGAACGCAGACGACGTGTTTTTTCTTCTTCCAGCCGCAGCCGCACGCGCAGCGTTTCCTGTCTCAGTTCGTCCTCGTTCATCTCACGCGCCCGCCCGTGAACGATCTCTTTTGCGCTGCGTTCGAGCCGCTCGCCGAATTCCCGCGCGCCGCCGACCAGCCGAAGCTTCACGTAAGCCAGCCATTCCCACGGCGCGGCGCGGTTTTCCGCGTAGTCGAGAAAGAACCCGCCCGCGCAGCAAAGCGCGCCGTTTTTTCCGTCCGGCCGCAGCCGCAGATCGACCCGGTAAAGATGCCCCTGCCGGGTAAAACTGGAGATCACGGTGGTAAATATTTCCGCCGCCGCGTGGTAAAACTCCCCGTGCGTCTTCGACGCGATTGGCGCATTCAGCGTCTCGTCATAAACCAGCACCAGATCGAGATCCGAGCCGTAATCCATGCCGCGCCCGCCTAATCTGCCGAGCGCCAGCACGGCCATCGCGGGCTCCGCGTCGAACGTTTTGAACTTTCTCAACAACTCTCTGCGAACGGTTAGCAGCGCGGTCTCGATACTTGCTTCGGCCAGCCGGGTTTGCAGCGCATTGGCTTCCGACATCGCGATCTTTTCCAGCAGGTCGAAGACGCCGATCCGTAAATATATTTTTGCCCATTCCGTCCGCAGAACCTCGATCTCGTCGCGGAAAGTATTTTCGGCGTTCACCGCTTCGCTCAGCAGCGGGTAAAAAGATTCCGCGTCGATGTCGGGCGTATCGTCTGGGTGAGGCAAAGAACCGATCAGGGCGGGGTTTGCCGCCAGCATCTCGCTAAAATAATCCGAGAGGGCGCAAACTTTTTGCAGGATCGGCAACTTATCCGGCGGCAGCCCTTCAAATGACGAGTATTTTTCCAGCGAATCGCTGATGCGCGAAAAATTTCTCTCCGGCCTGTCGGCTTCCGACGCGGCCTTTATTTTAGAGACTTCCGCGCTGGAATTTTCGGCGTCCCGGCCGTTGTCGATTGTCCCTCCTTCGTTTTTGATTCGCGCCGTTTCGAGGTCTTTGATATCGACAAAAACCCGCCGGTAAATACTGCTGACGTTTCCCGTGTGAACTTTTAACACGCCGGTAAATTCCCGGTCGTCCGCGCACAGCATCCTGCGCGCCAGCAGATTTCTTTTGTCCGGATCATCCGGCACGGCGTGGGTCTGCAGCCCGTTTTCCATTTGCACGCGATGTTCCAGCGTGCGTAAAAACGCGTACGCGTCCGAAAGCTGTGTCAGCTCTCCTTTGTTCAGCAGCCCGCGATCGGCCAAACGGCTGAGGCTGATCAGCGTGTGCGGCGCGCGCAGCCACGGGTCGCTGTTTCCCAGCGCCAGCTGCGGCGCCTGCGCGATAAATTCGATCTCGCGAATTCCGCCGCTGCCGAGCTTTATGTTGAAGCCTTTTTCCTGTTTATGTTCAAGATCGATCTGAAGCTTCGAGATGCGGACATTTTCCAGCGCCTCAGCCAGCGAAATATTTTTTTGATAGATCACGTCTTCCAGTTGGAAGTGAAAGTTTTTGAAAAGCTCCGCGTCGCCGGCCGAACCGCGGGCGCGAAGCAAAACCTGCCGTTCCCAGTTGCGCGCTGAGCTGCGGTAATATACCAGCGCTTCACCCAGCGATATCGCCAGGGCGCCGATCCGCCCGTGCGGGCGCAGCCGCAGATCGACCCGGTAAGCCGCGCCTTCGCCAGCCTGCTGGCCGACGAGTTTGGTGACAAGTTCCGACAGCTTAATGAAATATTCCTTGTTCGAAACCTCGCCGCGATTTCCCGTGCCGGAGGTCATGCCGTCGTGCGAATAAAGAAAAAGCAGGTCGATATCGGAGGCGTAATTGAGCTCGCGCGAGCCCAGTTTTCCCAGCGAGACGACACAAAATGCCGCCGGGGTATCGCGCCCCTTATCGTCTTTTACCTGCGGCGGGCCGTAACGGTTATCGAGTTCCTGGCGCGCCAGCCGCAGCGCGTGCTCCAGCACCGCATCGGCTAAATTCGAAAGCTCTTCCGTCGTCTCGGAGATCGTTCCCAGACCGCGAATGTCATTCAAATAAATTCGTAAAAGCTCGCGCCGCTGAAAACGGCTCAGCAGGACGTGGGTTTCCAGGGATGAATTAGTAAGAGTAAAACGCGCCAGCGATTCGAGCAGTTCTTCCTTTTCACGGACTTTTGTTTCGGTGCGCCGTTTGCCGAGCCAGGCAAAATACTGGGGGTTTTGCAGCAGCGTCGCCGCCAGCAGCGGGCTGTAGGCCGCCAGCGTCAGGACATCGGAAAACAGTCCCTCGTTTTTCATCAGGCGCTGCAGTTCCGGCGGTTTGTCCTGCTCCAGCCGCTCGACAAATCTCCGCGCCGCGTCTGCGTCGGGCAGGTCTTTTATTAATGATGCAATGTCGCTCATCGCCGTTTATTTGCGAAAACGCCCTTTTATCTGCGAAAACGCCCTTTTATCTGCGAAAACGCATTGTATCAATTCCGTATTTTTTTATCTTGTAGCCGAGAATTCTTTCGGTCGAATCGAGCATCTTCGCGGCCTTGGCAATGTTGCCCCGGGTGGTTTTCAGCGTGTCCTGGATCAGGTCGCGTTCGAAGGCTTCGACCGCCGAAGCGAGGGTCGCGCGGGTCACCGTGTCCGTCACTTCCGCCGTCTGCAGCGTCGGCGGCAGGTGATGGCCGTGGATGACATTGGAATCGCAGACGAGAACTGCGCGTTCGATGGCGTTTTCCAGTTCGCGCACGTTGCCGGGATAATGATAGGCGGTCAGCATATCGATCGCCGGCGTGGAAATGCGGCGAATGCGCTTATTGTGTTCGAGCTCGTATTTTTCCAGAAAATGTTCGGCCAGTAAGAGAATATCGGATTTGCGCTCGCGCAGCGGCGGCAGGAAAATAGTGAAAACATTCAGGCGGTAAAAAAGATCTTCGCGAAATTTTCCCTGCGCGATGGCTTCTTCCAGATTTTTGTTGGTGGCGGTGATCAGGCGGACGTTGATCCTGACCGTCTCCGTTCCGCCTAATCTTTCAAACTCGCGCTCCTGCAGCACACGCAAAAGTTTGATCTGCGTTTGCGCCGGAAGATCGCCGATCTCGTCGAGAAAAAGCGTGCCATTATCCGCCATTTCAAAGCGGCCTTTTTTCAGCCGGTCGGCGCCGGTAAAAGCGCCTTTTTCGTAACCGAAAAGTTCGGATTCGATCAGCGTTTCCGGCAGCGCCGCGCAGTTCACTTTTACAAACGGTTTTTTGCTCCGCAGGCTGTTGTAATGAATCGCGTTGGCGATCATTTCCTTGCCGGTGCCGCTCTCGCCGCGCAGCAAAACCGTCGTGTTCGAACGCGCCACCTGCGTCACCTGGTCATAGACCTGCCGCATCGGGCTGGAATTGCCGATGATGTGGCTGAATTCGTGTTTTTCTTTTAGCTCCTGCCGCAGGTGCGAATTTTCCGCCTCCAGCTTTTTTCTTTCGTCCGCCGCGACGTTTTCAGTTTTTAAAGTCTGCGCGATCATCGAAGCCGTCAGCAGGAGCAGCGTCGAGATCTGATCGAAATCGAAATTTTTCTGATAGGAAAATTCCGCCGACAGCAAACCCTGAGACGCTTTGCCGACAATGACCGGCACCGAGATCAAACTTCTTTCGTCTTTATCGTCCGAGAGAAAATCCAGCGAGGCTTCCTGGCTGATGCGCGGCAGGATCGCCGGTTTTTCCGTTTCGAACATCTCCCGCAGAACGCTTTTTTGGGCGCGGGCTTCCAGCCGGCGGAATTCATTGACGCTGAGGCCGTTGGTCGCGACCGGGTTTAATCTTTCACTTTCGGGATCGTAAAAAAGGATAAAGCTCCGCGTGGCATTTAATTCCCCGGCCAGGACATCCAAAAGCGCGGAAAGATTCGCCCGCAGCCCCTTCGGTTCCGCCAGTATCCGGCTGATCTTCAAAACGCTTTGAAGTGAATTTTTGCTCATCGTGACAAATTTGTCTGGTTTATTCGAAGAATTAAGCGAATTATAACAGATTATGAATCTGAAATAAACATTACTTTGTGTTATCTAGGATGTGAGGCACAAATTTGTCTTTGATATAGTTAATTCCTACAAAATTGTTTTCTATCAATTGCGGTTATATCTTCGCGCCCTTTGCGAAAAAACTTTGCGATCTTTGCGGTTTTCTCTTTTAAGCAAAAACAGCAACCGCGAAGGCCGCAAAGACAAGACGCAAAGAACGCGAAGCTGGTGGTGCTAAGGCCGGGAAGGAACCACGAATTACGCTAAAACACACGAAACAATCCGAATTCAGACTTGGCGGGCAACAACGTTCGTACTGTAAAATCTTGGATCATGCGTCAGCGATTCGAATTTCAAATTACGCCCGGCGATCATAAAAAGCGGCTCGAGGATTTTTTGCTCGATCGTTTTCGCTCGCTCAGTAAAATGTATCTGCGCGAGACGGTAAAGACCGAGAATTGCGAAGTGAACGGGCGGCTGGAAAATCGCGGCTACCGGCTCAGGACGCATGATTTTGTCGAGGTCGAGGTGGATATCGCCCGCGAAGATTCGATGAAGCCGCAGGATATTCCCTTTGAAATTATTTTCGAGGATGAAGAATTTTTGGTTGTCAACAAACCCTCCGGAATGCTGGTTCACCCCACTCACTGGGAGAAGAACGGAACGCTGCTCAATGCCCTGGCCTACCATCTGAATTCCGGCAGCGAGGGCAGGGAAAAATTCATCCGTCCGGGTTTGATCCATCGTCTGGATAAAGACACTTCAGGCCTCCTGGTGATCGCCAAAACTCCACGCGCCCACGCGATCCTCTGCGATCATTTCCAGCGCAAGCTGGTCGAGAAACGCTACGCGGCGCTGGTCGAAGGCATCGTAAAAGACGACGCAGGCACGATCGATGCTCCCGTCGGGCGCTTTGCCGAACTGAAGCTTTGGAACATCAAAGAAGACGGCAAAACGGCCGAAACCCGTTTCCGCGTGATCGCGCGAAATGCAGATACGACGCTGCTGGAGCTCGAACCCGTCACCGGCCGGACAAACCAGCTGCGTATTCACTGCGCGCATATCGGGCACCCGATCGTCGGCGATCCGAAATACGGCGGCCGTGAATTTTCGCGGCTCTGCCTGCATGCCTGGAAATTAAAATTCTGGCACCCGAACGGCAACCGCAAGCTGGAATTCGAGACCCAACTTCCCGAAGAGATAATGTCGGTTTGAAAAACTCCCCTCCTTAACGAAGGAGGGGTGCTGCTTTTAGCAGCGGGGTGGTTCTCTCTGATTTGGCCAAAGACACTTCTTTCGAATCTAAGTAAATCCAAATCGCCCTCTCTATTTAAAACAGTGAATAGTTGATAGTTAAAAGTTAATAGTTCTCGCCAAACCATTCTCTACTAAAGTAATAATTTCTTGCTTATTTCCGGTCTTTGCTTATAATGGGCTGGATGAAACCGCGAAATTTTCTACTGCTGTTATGCCTCGCGCTCTTTGTTCTTCCCGCAAATGCGCAGATCAACTGGCTAAAAAATTACAAGGAAGCGAGTGAGTTGGCCAGGCAAACGGGAAAGCCGATGCTGCTGGATTTCTGGGCCACCTGGTGCGGCCCGTGCAAGCAGATGGAAAAAGATTTTTGGCCCCGTGAAGATGTTGCCGCGCTGGCAGACCGCTTTGTCTTCGTCAAGATCGACCTCGATAAAAACGGCAGTTTGGCGTCGAAGTACGGCGTCACGAATATACCTAACGTTATCTTTACCGATTCATGGGGGTTGTTTTTGATCTCGTCGAGGGGTTACGGGGGTTCTTCAGATAGAGAGATATTTCGCAGGCTCAGTTTTATTCCGACCGATTTTACCGCGATCAAAGATGCCGCAAATTTGCTGGAAACGGAAAAATCCAATGTCGCCGCCTTAAACCAGGTGGGCGATTTTTATCACCAGAGAAAGTTTTATTTCCAAAGCATCGATTTTTACAACCGCGTTTTAAAAGTGGAGAAGGATGCGGATAAGCGGCAGGATCTGATGATAAAGATCGGTTTCAATTATTTACGAAGCGACGCTCCGGACGAAGCGCTGGATATATTTGAAAAGTTTCAAAAAGAGTTTCCGCTAAGCCCGAAACTGGACGGTGTTCTCTATGGGCGGATTTTCGGCTATCAAAAGAAAAGTAAACTCAAAGAAGCGCAAAAGATCATGGCCCAGCTAAAAGCCTCATTCCCGGAATCGAAGCTGCTCCCCGAAGCGGAAAAGCTGATGACCCAATTCAAATAAATTTATTCGCCACAGGAAAATTTTCGCACTCGCTCACGCTGCGCCGTCTCTTTTCCAACTGGCCGGATATGTTATCTCGACACCTTCCTTCAGATCGTAAGCGCCGGGAATGTGGATGACGATCTTCTTGGTTTCCATCACCGGCACACTCATATAGTGAAGTTGGCCGGTGCTCTCGATATCGCCGGTTTGTATCTTTTTAATTTTGCCGTCCTGCACCTCGAGCATTCCGCTTTTGATCAGAAAGGTCGCTTCGAGCTTGACCGCCAGGGTGCCCAGCGCCTGTCCGAAGGCCGACACTTCCATTGACGGTTCGTGCGAGGATTTAAGCGTATGTTCGAGCAGCGGAACCAGCGATTTTACATCGGGCGGATATTTTTCCTTGTCGCAATATTCCCACAGCAGTTTTTGATTTTTCCAGGTTCCGGCCAGAATATTCTTCGGAATATCGATGGCCAGCAGCTCGTTCAGATTTTTGGTCAACAGGTCGAACAGCCCGTCATAAAAACCGGGAGACAGGCTGAGAGCTTTCGCCTTTTCCAGCATCTTTTGTCTGATGTCCTGAAAAGCGCCGCTTTTCTTCAGCTCAACGGCCTTGTCCGAAACTTCCTTTTCTACGTCAAAGGCGCTGGCTAATGTAATAGGTTCATCTTGCATACTTGAAAACTCCTCACGGGCTTGAAAACTCCTCACGGGCTTGAAAACTCCTCACGGGCTTGAAAACTCCTCACGGGAAATTAAGATCGCGGAAAAAGCTTTCCCGGTTAATCGCTGGAAGGTTTGGAAAGAAACTGCCGCCCCGCATCCGACTTGAACTTCAAATCGATATGAAAATCCAGCGAGGCCAGTTCGCCGCCGTCGATCTCCAATTTCGGATTTACGTCCGGAACCAGCCGGATATCCGCCTGGGGACCCGCGGGGATCATTTCCGCATTTTCAGCCGCGCTTTCCGCGTTTTCCGCATTTTCCGCGTCCGACATCGCGTAGCGAATTCCCGTAAACACCGCGATACCGATCAATATCAATATCGCGCCGATGATCGCGATCCACCCCCAGGGCGTCGAACCGACCGGCGAAACAGTCGGCCGCGGCGAGGCCAAATCGGTATTTAAATTTACTGCCGGCGTAACCGTCGGGGTAACGGTCGGTGTCACCGTTGGAGAAACGGACGGCGTAACCCTGGGGGTGACGGACGGTGTAACTCTGGGCGTAACTGTCGGCGTAACTCTGGGAGTCACTGTCGGTGTAACCCTGGGAGTGACGGACGGTGTGACCGTAGGAGTAACTACCGGAGGCACGTTTTTATTAGGCCTGTTGTTATTGGCCGGTGCCGTGTTTTGCTTATTGGAAGAATTGCCCGGTTTTTTTCCTGAAGAATTATTGGGCTGCGTCGTGCCTGATTTATTATTGTTCTTGCCGATTTGGTTGATCTGCGCGCCGATCTGAAAAGAAAAGTCTGAAACCAGCAGCGCGAGCAAACACACCCTCAGCAGCATGCGCAACAGACGATTTTTATTATCTTCTTTTAAGTTACCGGTCATTGGACGTTTGGTCCTTTTTGGTAAAACTCCGCAAATACGATCCCATTCTATTTCTAAACGATGAGAAAAAGAAGATAAAGGATCATTTAATTTCGATGGTCACCGTGGCTTCGGTCATTTTTTCCCCGATATTCTGCAATTGGATCTCGTAATCGCCATTTACATTTAACTTCGCGGTAAAGCTGTTCGTGCCTTCGGTGACATTGGCGTCGCCTTTATTCAAACTCACACTTATCTTGTCCGTATTGACCGACACGATCAAAGTCTGCCCGGCGCGGGCGCCGACCGTGTAGCGCTTGATATCGTCCACGTTAACTTTTAGCGTGGTTTTCGAGCTTCCCCTGGCAAAATTTACGCGCTGTGCCGGATAGAGCTCGCGTTTTGTTTCCGCGCCCCATTTGGCCAGTTTGCCGCCGTCCCATTTATATTTCGTCGTGACATAAAATTGCGGACAGCAGGCGCCGCCGTCTTCACCCACGTCGTTTCTTTCGACGTTCACAAAACCGTTTTCAACCTTGGCGGAGCGCAGGCCGCCGTAGGCGCGGTCGCCGCCTTCGATTCGGCTGAGCAACTCGGGCTTGCCGTTTTTCATCGTGAAAACAAAACCTTCGCTAAACTGCCCGGTTCCGCCGGTGTTGCAGACCGACAGGACAATCGCTTCTTCGCCGTTGTCGCCGTTTATGTCGCCGTAGGTAGGCTCTTCGACGTTGAAATAAAACCGGTCGGTGAAATCAGCTTCTTTCGTTTCTTTGGAAAACTCGCCATTTTTCACGGTGACTTTCATCACCTCTTCGCCGGCGCAATAAGGCTCATAAGTGAAATTCTTAAAGTCGATCTTTCTGATCGACTTGTCGGCGTCGGGCTTGCCCGCGGCCGCCTGCCCGCCTTCCGTAATTTCCATCTCGGCCGGTTTTGAATTATCGGCGGCGCCGGTGTTTTGGGTTTTGGCCGCCGAACAGGAATTTACACACGCTAAACACCCGGTCAATAAAATCATATAAAGGCGGAAATTTTTCATTTTTTTCACTCCTGAAACCTGCCTTGCGACATATCAAAAACATCATACATTATGACCGGGAAACAACCAGCGTCAACAATAGCTTATCTCCGTGAAGGAAGACAAATTTAGCGGGCGTGGCGGGCGAAAAAAAGGGCGTAAACTCCGCTCACGCCCTCAAGTACCACACTTGTTTTAGAAATCAAGGTCAAGCTGCAGGTAGTCCACAGAGGAATCATCCTGCATCAAAATATCCAGGTAATTCATTCCGACTAAACTCCCGTTGGGAATGGGTATCATCATGTTTTTGCATTTTCCGGCATCACTGAAGCCGCTCCAAATGTTTCCGGCAAAGATCGAAGCCACAAAGGTTCCGCTATCCGCCGTACCGACGTAAATTCTATCGTTTAACCAGTAATCCTGGTTGCGATTGCATACGCGGATCAGTAATTCCGCCCTACACACCTTGCCGTCGCACGGTTTGTGTTTTCTCAAATCAAAACTGTAGGCAAATATGCTGTTGACAGTCTGATCATCTAAAGGTTTGCCCATGGTCATATTTGGGCTTACGAACATCGGATCGGCCGGCGGAGTGAGGGAGAGATTATCGTTTATGCCGCCCATTATCGTTGAATGCATATGAAGCGGACATTTTCCAATTGGTATTCCGGACATATCATGGCTCTCTCTGTCCCCACCTTTTTCGGCCTCCTTGCCTTGCGCGGCGGTAATGACCATCTTGCTTTCAACTTCTTTTTGGATAGCGTCGTCTTTTTGTGCCGCGACAAAACTGCTGAGAATCATCATCGCGGCGACCGCTAAGATCAAATTCATTTTTCGTAACATTTTTTTATCTCCTTTAAAATTTTTTCTAAAACCTTTAATTTCGGGGAGAATTTCGGGTCTTTCAATTAAGTGTGAGTAACTTGTTCAAAACGTAACGAAAAGTTTAAATATTTTTTTGTAGTGTCCTAAATTTGTGGTGCTCAGGTTTTTTTCTTTGCGGGCTTTGCGCCTTTGCGTGAGGTGATTTCACGCCAAGACGCAAAGGGCGCAAAGGAAATCAAGCAACTTCTAAACAACACCGCAGAATTAGGACAATACCTATTCTTTCTGGGCAATTCTGAGCAAAAAAACGGGCCAAAATAAACCCGTTAAAAAATGATCTTTATTCGGCTTAAAGTCTGGTATTTAGAGTGGGATTTGGGAGATATCGAATGCTCTCTCAACTAAAAGAGAACGGAATTTAACTTTTGCTATAAACGATTTTTCCGCCGACGATCGTAGCCACCGCCGCCCCGCGAAATTCCCGCCCGTCGAAGGGAGAGTTGCGCGATTTCGACCTCGATTCCGAAGCGCGGTAGGTCCATTTCAGGTCCGGGTCGATAATGGTCACGTCGGCGACCCTACCCGGCTTCAAACTCCCGCGCCCCGGAATGCGGAACGCCCTGGCCGGATTGGTGGAAAACAGCTCGACCAGCCGGACCAGATCGATCAGCCCCGGGTGGACCAGTTTTTCGAACGCCAGACCGACGGCCGTTTCCAGCCCCGTAATGCCAAAGGGCGCGCGGTCATATTCCAGCGATTTTTCGTCGCCGTGATGGGGCGCGTGATCGGTGGCGATAGCATCGATCGTGCCGTCTTTTAATCCTTCGAGCAGCGCCTGCAGATGTTCCTCGCTGCGCAGCGGCGGCGCCATCTTGGTGTTGGTGTCATAGCCTTCTACTTCCGCATCGGTCAGCGTGAAATGATGCGGCGTCACCTCGCAGGTGATATCGATGCCTTCATTTTTCGCGCGGCGAACGAGCTCGACCGCGCCCCGGGTGGAGATATGCGCGATGTGAATATGCGCGCCGGTTTCTTTTGCCAAAATGATGTCGCGCGCGACGTCGATGTCTTCCGCCAGCGCCGGCATTCCTTTGAGGCCCAGCAGCAGCGAAATTTTTCCTTCGTGCATTACGCCGCCGGAAGAAAGCGATTTGTCTTCGCAATGATCGACCACCGGCAGATCGAAATCCTTGGCGTATTCCATTGCGCGGCGCATGATCCCGGCGGTCGGCACCGGCCGCCCGTCGTCGGAAACTGCAACCGCCCCGGCGGCTTTCATCTCGCCCATCTCGGCCAGCTCCTCGCCTGAGGAAGATTTGGTGATCGCCCCGACCGGAAAAATATTCGCCAGCCCGGCGCGCTCCGCCTGTTCGATCATATAGCGCGTGATCGCGGCGTTGTCATTCACCGGCGTTGTGTTCGGCATCGGGCACACCGAGGTAAAGCCGCCGGCGACCGCCGCCGCGCATCCGCTGGCAATGGTTTCCTTGTGCTCCTGGCCGGGCTCGCGCAAATGAACGTGCAGGTCGATAAATCCCGGCGCGACGATCAAACCCGACGCGTCGAAAACTTCCGCATCCTCAGGGCCCGCCTCGTTATGCCCCAGCCAAGCAGCGACTTTGCCGTCTTCGATCAGCACGCTTTTGCCGCTGTTCTGCCCTTCCGCCGGGTCGATCAAATGGCCGTTTTTGATTAAAAGTTTCATTAAAATAAAAATATTTTTCGATTCATTCGGAATAGATGAAAATTGATAGGTGCTAACGGAAAGATTTGATCTTTAATCTACTATTTATCAGTTATCATCTATTCCGAATTATTTTCTCAACGAATTAAAGCTGCCAAAAGACCAAACTTAACTAGTTTCTATTTTTTGACCGCTTTCATCACCGCTTTAACTTCGTCGCCGATAGCCATCATGACGCTGTTGTCTTCGCCTTCGGTTTTGACGGAGGTGGCCTGCATTTGCAGGGTCGTTCCGTCGCTGCCAAGCGGCTTTAGATCATAGCCGATGGTGGCTTCGACTTTGGCCTGTCCACTGCCTGCGCCGGTCACTTTGCCGAAGATCCCGCCGACCTTGCTGGCCGCGGATTGTTTGAGCGATTTGATGTCGGTACTCAGAATATAATCGCAGTTCATTTGCCTGGCTTCGTCGGCGGAACCGACGGCGACCGCTTCGATCTTGTCCCCGGCGAGCTGCGAAACGATCATCGAGCGATAGATATCGACTGATAATTGTTTCCCGGTAGAATTGGTCACGGCCATTACGCCGATGCGAACGACACCCGGTTTTTTTGCTCCGGTCGCGCCTGATGCGCCGGGCATTCCCTGCATCATCTGGTTCATCTCGGTTTTTGCTTCCGGAGTTTTCTGATATTCGCCCATCGCTTTCTGGGTATTTTTTCCGTAAAGATCGCTTTGCTTAGCCGTTTCCGCGTAACCGGCCGGAATGTCGAAAAGCTCCGCCGGCAGCGTCGCCCTGGAAAGCTCGGTGACCTCGGTGGTCATGGTCATCATGCCGCCGCCCATGCCCATTTTCGCCATCATGGCGGCGGTTTCCGCATCATCTTCGCCGCCCGTATCGGGCATCGAAATTTTGGTCGTCAGCTTCAGCGCGTAACCGAGTTTGCCGGTTCCTTTCTGGACGACTTTGGACTGATCGAGACACGAAGGAGCGCTCTTTTCATAATTCATCGGATTTTCGACCGGGCGGTCGAATTTGCAGCTCAGCCCGACGGAAAGATCGACATACCAGCCGTCAGTTTCGACCCGCTGGCGGCTTTTGTCGCAGGCGTCCGGTGAAGGCTCGGTCGTCATGACCGTCTTGATGTGCCGCGCGGTCAGGCCGAACATCTGCTGGCGTTCGCCGGTGTCGATTATCTCGATCGTGCGGGTGACGATCCCGCCCTTTTTTGTTTTTGTTTTGGAGCTCGAGGCAGTCGTCGTCGTGGTTTCCGCTGCGGACTGCGCGGCCATTGGTTCGATCAGATATTTTTTTTCCGCTTCGCTGATCTGGATCGTGCGCTTCAGATCACACTGCATGACGGTCACGGTCTTCATTCCCATCTGGCTGCTTTCCGTGCGCTCGCGCGATCCCTTGATCATCACCGCCGATTCCGAAGTGCGCCCGGCCATCGTCATCTTCTGGCGTATCTTGAAATCGTTCTGCGCGAAAATATTAGCCGCCGAAATAAGCAGCACAAAAATACCCAAAAGAATAATGTTTTTACTTCTCATACTTCTCTCCTGCTTTTCTATCGAAAAAATTACAAGCCGATCCGCCTCAAGGTTTTGGAAGGGTTGCTTGCGCCCGCTTTCTTATCGCTTTCATATAATGACATCTCGCACACGGGACTTAAAATAAGGCGGGCGCAAGCGGCCCTTCCGGACCTGAGAGGTAATTAAAGTCTCTTCTTGTTTTCTCAACATTTTACTCCCCGACCGCCTTGCCCCCCGTTGCCAGATAGAGCACGGCCATCCTGACGGCGACGCCGTATTTCACCTGGTCGAGGATCAGCGAGCGCGAGCCGTCGGCCACTTCGGAGGCGATCTCGATGCCGCGGTTCATCGGGCCGGGGTGCAGCACGATCGCGTCCTTTCTGGCCAGATCGACGCGCTCCGGCGTCAGCCCGTAATGGATCGCGTATTCGCGCAGGGTCGGGAAAAACGCCGAATCCTGGCGTTCGCGCTGGATGCGCAGGATCATCACCACATCCGCGCCGGTGATGGCATCTTCGATATTCGGCGCTACTTCCAGCCCGCTTTTTACCAGCGCGCCGAAATCGGCCGGCACCAGCGGTCTCGGCCCGGCCACGCGCACCTTCGCCCCCATTTTGGTCAGCAAATGAATATTCGAACGCGCCACGCGGCTGTGCAGTATGTCGCCGATGATGGCTACTTCCAGGCCCTCGATCTTGCCTTTGTGCTCGCGGATCGTCATCGCATCCAGCAGCGCCTGGGTCGGGTGTTCGTTAGCGCCGTCGCCGGCATTAATGACCGCCGCCTTGCTCGCTTTGGCCAACTGGTGCGGCACGCCCGCGCTCGAATGGCGCACCACGATACAGTCCGGCGCCATCGCGTCCAGATTCTGCGCCGTGTCTAGCAGCGTTTCGCCCTTGGACACGCTGGAGGTGGAAACGCTGATATTTACCGCGTCGGCGGAAAGACGTTTGGCGGCCAGTTCGAAAGAAGTGCGCGTGCGGGTCGAAGCCTCGAAGAAAAGATTGATGACGGTTTTGCCGCGCAGCGCCGGAACCTTTTTGACCTCGCGCTGCGATATTTCGCTGAAATTTTCCGCCGTATCTAAAATGCCGACGATCTCCGCGGCGGAAAGATCGCGGATGCCCAGCAGGTCACGGCGTCGAAAAGGTTTTTCCATCTTTAGAGATCCGCTCTATCGCCGCGCCCCCGGTTTCCGGCGATAAAAAAAGGCGATGTTTAATCGCCTGTCGCATAACTGAATTTTACATTGGCCTCGGCGATCTTTTTCTTGCCCTGGTATTTTACCAATTTCCCGGACAGGACGGTGCCGCTCACCGGGTCATCCATTCTTGTCTGGTAACTGGCCGGAAAAGATTTGTCGAACGTCCCGAAAAATGTGTAATAGACACCGGCGACGGTTTCGCTGGTAAAACTGTAGTTTCTGCCGTTCAGCAAAGTCTTGCGCAGCCGGAAATCTTTTGCGTTTTTTTTCTTTAACCGGATCAGCCCCAATATCGACGGACTTTGTTTCGCGCCGTAATCGCCCGCTAAATGGATCTCGGAAATATCCGCGAATTCTTTGGCGGGGCGCTCGATGGTGTAATAACCGAACGTATCGAGTTTTTGCGAAAAGGCCGGCATCGCAAAGATACCGACCATTAGCACTAAAATTAAAAGCTTGAATTTTTTCATTTATCTAACCGTCTCATATATAACTGTCTCAGGCTGGTTTTTTTAATTCGCCGTAAAAAGCGTAGCCCGCTTTTTTGCCGGTAATTTCCAGACGCCAATGCGTAAAGTCTTCGGCCTGGGTGCAAAAGTTTCCCCGTCCCTGAAATACCAGAAAATAATCGGTCGCGGGCGCGATCCCTTTTTGAAAAATTCCGGTGCCGGAAGCGGCCTTGTATTTAAAGCGCCACTCTTTGTAAAGCGAAGGCCCGTTGCCGTCGCTCGGCCCGTCGTGAATATCCGCCATAAAGCTGACCATCGAGGTCGGCGCCGGCAGGGTCAGCGTCCCCGATTTGCCTTTGTCGTCCTTGAAGGTGAGTTTCCATGTCTTGTTTTGAAACATTCCGTTCAGCACGTAGCTTTCGCCCAGCGGAGAGATGCCTTTGATGTCGTCTTCGCCCGCCTCGGTCGTAAATAAATTAGACGTTTGAAATCTGATCCTTTTCAGTTCGTCGAATTCCGAAGTCCCCGGCTTTTGCGTACTGATCCGGTAGGTTCCGGATTCTGTGCAGCAGGCGCAGGCCAGCGCCTGTGAAGGAACGGCCAGGATCGCCAGAAAGGCCGCGATCATGGTGCAGAGCAATACCTGATAAGTTTTCATATTTTATTCCAAACACTTTCGCCCGGGGGCCGGTCAGCTTTTTTGTTCCGACGGAAGTTCGAATATCCCGACGCCTTCGTCTTCGTCGAAATCCTTTAACATCACCCGAATGATCTCGTTTTTTTTCGTCGGCACCAGTTTCCCGTAATAATCAGCCTGGATCGGCAGTTCGCGATGTTCTTTGCCGCGATCGATCAGCACGGCAAGCTGCACGCGGCGCGGACGGCCAAAATCCATCAACTGATCAAGCGCGGCCCGAATCGTCCGTCCGGTGTAAAGCACGTCATCGACCAGCACGATATTTTTATCACCGATGTCATCGACGAGTTCGGTGCGATTAACGATCGGGTTAGCGCCGACGGTCGAGAGATCGTCGCGGTAAAGAGTGATGTCTAAAATGCCCTGGATCGGGGCGGTTCCCTCAAGTTCGGCGATACGTTTGGCGATCCGGTCGGCCAGCGGAACACCGCGGCGGCGAATTCCGACAAGATAGAGATCCTTGACCCCGTGATTTTCTTCGACAATTTCCGAAGCCAGCCGTGACAGGGCCCGTTTCATCCGCGCCGGATCCATGATCCTCGATTTCTCGGTCAAATTTGCTTCCATTCGGGCTAAATCGTAACAAACTAGGGGGTAGGTGACAAGTACGGAAACGGGTCAGAACCGGGAACGTTAGTGACCGGCTTTGAGCGAAGCGAATTGTCTGTTTGCCAGAGTAAATTTACAACACTTACAAATTACGCTAAAATCTCCTAACTGCAAAAAATGTCTCTTTATCAGAAATTGATCAGACCTCTGCTTTTCAGCCTGCCAAGCGAAACGGCGCATGAATTAGGATTGAACTTTTTAAAAACCGGACTCGCGTCCGGTTTTTTGCGCGATAAATTAGCGCAGAAATTTTCGTGTGACGAATTCGGCGCGCTCGAGCGTTTCGGGCTCGAGTTCAAAAACCCGCTCGGGATCGCCGCCGGTTTCGATAAGAACGCGGTCGCGGCAAACCAGTTGGCAGCGCTGGGTTTCGGCTTTATCGAGGTGGGCAGCGTCACCTTTCATCCGCAGCCGGGAAATCCGAAACCGCGTCTTTTCCGCCTGCCCCAGGACGACGCGCTGATAAATCGCGCCGGGTTCAATAATAACGGCGCGGCTGCGGTTGCGGAAAGATTGACGAAAAACCGTCCGGACTGCGTGCTGGGTATCAACATCGGCAAGAGCAAAATAACGCCGAACGAAGAAGCCGTCGAAGATTATCTGCGCAGTTTCGATCTGGTCCACCCGGCCGCCGATTACATCGCCGTCAATGTCAGCTCGCCGAACACGCCGAACCTGCGTGAACTGCAGCGTGCCCATGCGCTGGAAGAATTGCTGGCCGCGCTGCAAAAGAGGAATGTTGAATTGTCGGAAACTAATGCGAAGGCGGTACGCCTTCACGACAGCCCCGTCATGGGAAGCGATGCCGGCGCTACCAAACCGCTGTTGGTCAAAATAGCGCCCGACTTAACGGAATCCGAGATCGAGGCGATCGTCGATATCTGTCTAAGATTAAATTTATCCGGCATTATCGCGACCAATACCACGACCGGCCGTGAAGGCTTAGCCACCGCGCCGGATGAGATCGAAAAGATCGGCGCCGGGGGGCTCAGCGGAAAACCCCTGGGACGAAGATCCACCGAGGTCATTTCCGCCATTTACCGGTATTCCAGAGGCAAGCTCCCGATCGTCGGGGTCGGCGGCATCTTTACGGCTGAGGACGCTTTTGAAAAAATATGCGCCGGGGCGTGTCTTTTGCAGGCTTATACGGGATTTATTTACCAGGGCTTCGGTTTTGCCCGCAACGTTAATTACGGTTTGGCCGAACTAATTAAAAAGCATGGTTTTAACTCGCTGGACGAAGCAATAGGCTCAATGGAGCGCAGACTTTAGTCTGCAAAAAAAGAGTGCCGAATAAATTCGGCGCTCCCTAAAACATAAATGAAAGAAAAAATCATTCTGGCACTCGATATGTCTTCCGCCGAAGAAGCGCGGCAAACCATCGAAACCTTTCGCGGCGAAGTCGGCGCTTTCAAGATCGGTTTGCAACTCTTTACGGCTGCCGGAGCATCTTTTGTCCGTGAGGTCACCGCGGCGGGGGTGAAGGTCTTTCTCGATCTTAAATTTCACGACATCCCGAATACCGTATCGCAGGCGGCGGCCGAAGCGGCGCGGATGGGAGTCTGGATGTTCAACGTGCACGCGGCCGGCGGGAGTGAAATGATGCGCGCGGCGATGGCAAAGGTGACGGAAGTCTGCGCCGGAGAAAACCTGGCGCGGCCTAAAATAATCGCGGTCACCGTTCTGACCAGCGCGAACGCGGAAACGCTTAATGAAGCCGGGATAACGAACGAACTAACGAAGCAAGTTTTGAATTTGGCGCAACTTGCGTCAAAATGTGGATTAGATGGTGTCGTTGCTTCGCCGCTGGAAACTGCCATGATACGTGAGAATATCGAAAGCGGTGATTTCCTGATCGTGACGCCGGGCGTGCGTTCCGGTTTTGCAACGGCCGGTTTTGCAAGGGCCGGTTTTGCAACGAATGACGATCAAAAGCGTGTAATGACACCGGCGCAGGCAGTAACAGCGGGATCCGATTTTCTTGTCATCGGACGCCCGATCTTAAAAGCTGAAAGTCCGGTCAACGCTGTCCGGCAAATTATTAAAGAAATGGAAAACGCTCCGGCAACCTGATGAAAAAAATATTTTTTACCTTCTCGATACTGATATTCATCTGTTGTCAGTCCGCATTTGCCCAATCTCCGAAAGCTGAAACACCTTCGTCCGGCCGCTTCTCCGTCGGCGAGCGCCTGACTTACAATATTTCATTCGCCTCGTTCAACACCGCGGCCTACGCCGAGACCTATGTCATCTCTGTGGGCAAATACGGTACCCAGGATGCTGTTTACCTCCAGGGAAAATTAAAAACGACCGATCTGGTCAATGCCGCTTTCTTTTCAACCGATGAGACCCGCCAGACGCTCGTTTCGCCCGATACCGGACTGCCGCTTCTTACTAAAAGGATCTTTGGCGACAACGGATTCGCCCGGGAAAAAGTGACCGATTTCAAAGGCGCCGCCGCCGGTTATGACTGGCTCTCGGCGATCTATCACCTGCGCTTCGCTTCTGAAACCGGCGGAAGCTTTCCCATCCAGGAAGGCGGCGAGATCTTTCAGGCGACTTACCGGCTGGTGGGCAAAGCCCACAACCGGACGGCCGCGGGCGATTTCGACACGATCGTTCTGGAAGTGCAGAATCCTACTTTTCCGGGTTTGCAGATATATATCAGCACCGATGAACAGCGCGTGCCCGTGGTCATCACCTACAGACATCCGAAGGGTATGATCCGCGCCGAACTCGCCGGGATACAGGACCTGGCTCCCGAACCGGCCGCTGTCGCGACACCGCAGCCGAATCCGACCCCGATCGCCATTGCCACCCCGAAACCAAAAGCCACGCCGGTTCCATATAAAAGTAATCAGCCGCTGGCTGAAGACTTGCCTTTTGACCTCGGTGAAACGCTGAATTACAAACTTACCCGCACAGGCAGTGCTAACGCTTTTGGTACGATGGTCGTCCAGGCCCGGGAACGCCGCCAATTTTTCCACAAGAACCTAATGCGGGATAGCTTGCTGCTAAGCGCATCCGTGCTGGAAATAAACGAACCTACTTCGTTTTTTACCGTCGGAGACGCTATCAGATCTCGTGTCGATCCGGAATCGCTGTTGCCCCTGTTTACCGAAATAAGTTTCAAGGGCGCGCTGAGCCAGTTCAATCAGACATTGTCCTTCGACCAAACTCTGGGCAAGGTCAGTGACAGTAAGGCGGCGGTAATCGATATTCCGGTCGGGACACACGATATTTTGTCGCTGGCCTATGCCATCCGTTCGTTCAATCTAAAAGATATAAAGCCCAGCAAAGGGCCTTCGCCGGACACCCGGGTGGCTGTTTTTACCAGCGACGGCCCCGTTATTCTGACAATTCTGCCGCAGCCGGAAGAAACCCTCGATTATCAGGGCCGAAAAGTGATGACGCAGGTGGTTTTTACCAATATCGGGCAAACTACTGTGAAAATGTGGCTTAGCAAGGAACCGGACCGGCTGCCTCTGCGCCTGACCGTGACCAGCCCGCTCTTTTCTTTCACGGCCGACCTGGTTTCGGTCACCCAAAACGTACCTCCCGAAGACGCTCCCGGAGCCCCGGCCGGAATTCCCGGCATCCCGATGCAGACTCTGGTGAACCAACGCGTCAATCCCGACATCAAAAGACCTGAGGAACGCTGATTCTTGCTCTTAAGCAAGTAAAAAGGTAAATTATAAGGGTGCGTTCAGATCGAATTCGGAACGTAGTAAGTATTTGTACGTAATTATTAAGTAGGTTTTTAAGATGGATCATACAACACGCGAATTATTAAAACGTTATGCCAAACTGGCGATCGGGCAGCCTTTTGCTCCGATCCTGTTAAATATTCTGGTCACGTCGGTCTGCGATATGCGCTGCACGCATTGTTTTTTTACCGAAGAATTAGATGACCGGCCGCGCAAAAAACTGCAGATGAAGACGGAGGAGATTCAGAAAATTTCCGAGACCCTGGGCGGCAATCTGGGCGTGCTGATCCTCGCCGGCGGTGAGCCTTTTACGCGCAAGGATCTTCCGGAGATCGTCCGCGCTTTCTACGAAAATAACAAGCTGGAATCCGTCTATCTGATGTCCAACGGGCAGATTCACCCGCGCATCTTTCCGGACGTTACCCGACTGCTGCAGGAGTGCCCGAATTTGAATGTCACGGTCGCGCTCGGCATCGACGGTTTGAAAGAGCCGCACGAAAAAATTCGCCAGAAGGAAGGCTCGTGGGACAAAGCGATCCACACCGCCCGCACGCTCAAGGAAATGAAAAAAGAATTTCCTAACCTCGACGTGCAGACCTGTACCTGCGTGATGAATTCCAATCAGGATACTATCTTTGAATGGTACGATTTCCTGAAATACGACCTCAAGCCGGACAAGATCAATATCAATTATATTCGCCCGCCGTCAAAAGATCCGAACGAATTGAATTTCGATCATAAGATGTACGCCAAGCTGTCGAACATGATCCTGGACGACGTGAAGAATGCTGCGCTCAAGAATAACTACGGCGGTTCGTCGGGTTTCTTTAAGGCAGCGATCGATCTCTACATGCATGACCTGATCGCCAAGACCAAGGAAGAACAGGCTCCGCAGTTGAAGTGCTACGCCGGAACCGCCGGCGCGGTCATTTACGACGAAGGCACTCTCTCTTCCTGTGAGAACAAAACCGAAGTGGCGAACCTGCGCGATTTCGACTGGAACTTCAAAAAAGCCTGGCATTCACCGCAGATGAAAAAGCGTCGTAAGGAAGTCGCCGACGGCTGCTACTGCACGCATGAATCGAACAGCTACTATCCGAGCCTGCCGTTTAATCCCGGTCACCTGATCCAGATCAAAAAGCTCGAACGCCAGATGAAAAAGGCCGCCCGGCAGATGGATCTGAATCAGCCGCAAGGCGAAGGTATGCCGATCAAGGCCTAGTCGATTATGAATAATTATGACTTCACAATCGTGATCGAACCGGACGAAGAAGGTTTTCATGCCTTTGTCCCGGTTTTGTCAGGTTGCCATTCTTTCGGGGAAAGTGTGGATGAAGCTAAAAAAAATATTGCGGAAGCGATCGAACTTCATGTTGAATCTATGATTGAGGAAGGCGAAGAAGTCCCTATTGAAAGGGAGCCGGTTCTGGTGACTCGGCTGTCGGTGCCGATCGCTGCATGAGCCCAAAAACTCCTTCGATCAATGGGCAGCAGCTTGTTCGCGTACTTCAAAAGATGGACTTTGTCATAAAGAGGCAAAAAGGAAGTCATGTTCAACTATTTCGGGAAAGTGACAGGCGCTTTACAACTGTCCCGATCCATGGCAAAAAGGACCTTCCAATCGGAACTTTAAAAGCGATCTTAAAGGACGCAGAAATTAGTTCAGAAGAATTAAACGAGCTTTTGTAAATTCACTAATGCCTCAAACCAATACCCCAAAGATCCTGATCATCTCTTCCGACACCGGCGGCGGGCATCGCTCGGCGGCGGCGGCGCTGGTTGAGGGGCTGCAGAAATTCTGGGAGGGGCAGTCTTTTGCCGTTCGGGTGGTAAAGGCCGTCGAAGAGTCGCACCATATCACCAGGCGCCTGGTCGCGATGTATAATTGGACGCTCCGCAATAAACAGCATTGGATGAAATATATTTACTGGGCGATCAACCGTTTTCGCCCGGAAACGCGTGAATTCGTCCACAAACGCTGTATCGGCTATATCCGGGATCTGTTCGATAAATGGTGCCCGCACGTCGTGGTCAGCGTTCACCCGCTGACGCAGCATATCTTTGCCCGCATTCTGAAAGAACTGAATCTGCAGGATACGGTGCCGCTGGTGACAGTCGTCACCGATCCTTTTTACGGTTTTTGGAAGGGCTGGGCCTGCAACGACGTTTCGCTTTACCTGGTCGCCAGCGAAGAGGCCAAGCTCCAGTTGATCGAATACGGCATTTTACCGGAAAGGATCAAGATCTCCGGGATGCCGGTGCATCCCAAATTTTGCGAAGTGGATGAAAAAGCCGCGCAGGCCGCGCGCAGAGCGCTCGATCTCGATCCGGAAAAATTCACCGTGTTCGTCAATGCGGGCTGGATCGGCGGCGGTAACATCCCGCAGATCTTTCGCGAATTCGCCGCCGGCGAACTCGACGTCCAGGCCATTTTTCTCGCCGGAAAAAATGACGATCTGAAAGCCGAAGCCGAAAAGATCGCGCTCACCGCCAAATTCCCCATCAAGGTCATCGGCTATTCGGACGACGTGGAAAAATTGATGCAGTCCGCAAACGTGATGGTTTCAAAGCTCGGAGGTTTGACCACCTTCGAAGCCCTCGCCTGCCGCCTGCCGATCATTGCCGACGCCACGACGCCGCCGATGCCGCAGGAAGCCGGGACGGCAAATCTGATCTCGCAGCGCGGCGCCGGAATTATGCTGGAAAAGGCTTCCGATATCGTGCCGACGATCCAAAGCCTGCTGGGCGGTTCGCGCAGATATGCCGAGATGAAAGCCGCCACCATTGGGCTGGCGATCCCGAATTCCACCCAGCGGATCATCGAAGAAATTTCCGCCCTCCTGCCGTCGCCGGGCGAGCTAGCCAGCGAAACCGCCTACGCCGAAGGTTAACCCCTACCCTGCAAGTTCAGGCCGGAGCGCGGGAATTGTCCGCAAGCTCGCAAAGCCATTAAATAATTCCATATTTGGACATTTAACCAATTACTCCTGTATAACTTATACTTTCATAACTAAAAGAATTGAGAAGGATACTTTGCGGCAGGATAAAACTCAATTCGTTTTTTATTATAGAATTAATATTTTTAAGGACTAATTTGTGACTCTTTTACTAGAAGGAAAACGCGCATTTGTTTCGGGCGGCACTCGCGGCATCGGCGCCGCGATCTGCGAAATTTTCGCCCGCGAAGGCGCGGATGTAGCTTTCAATTATCACTCCAGCGACGACCTGGCCAAGGAGGTCGAAAAAAAGATCGAGGCGCATGGCAGGCGCGCTTTGTCTTTTAAAGTTTCCGTCACCGACCGTTTTGGAATGAAACACATCGCTCGCGAGATAAAAGACGCGTGGGGCGCGATCAATGTCCTGGTCAATAATGCGGCTGTCAACAAACCCGACAATTTCGCCACCACCACTGACAAATCCTGGGATTGGGTAGTCGATACCAATGTAAACAGTTTGTTTGCCGTGACCAAGCCCTTTTACAAGCAAATGATCCGCGAGCGCATGGGAGCGATCCTGAACATCACTTCGGTTGGCGCGATCCGCAGCCTGCCGACCTCGGTTCATTACGCCACTTCAAAAGCCGCGATGATCGGTTTTACCAAATGCCTCTCGCGCGAAGCCGCCAATTTCGGCATCAACGTAAACGCGATCGCGGCCGGCATTTTCGACACCGATCTGGGCAATACCCTTCCCGAACGCCTTTTGCAGATGCATGATTTTTGGGTTTCAAAGGGCCGTTCCGGGCGCCCTTCGGAACTTGCCGAATACGCTGCGTTTTTGTGCAGCGACCGCAACAGCTTTATGAACGGCGAAGTCGTGATCGTTGACGGCGGCGCCGTAACCTAATTCTTTAAGTAATTTACGCCACAGAGAACACAGAGCTCACAGAGATTTACAATCATTTCTCTGTGAGCTCTGTGTTCTCTGTGGCCATATCTTTTATTGATATTGAAATTGAAATTCATTTCTAAGTTGTTAATTATCAATGGTTTAGCTTGACAGCTTGGTAAAAGTCCCTTATTATTTTCATGGTTGAAAAATTAGGAGACTGAAATATTATGGCAAGAGGCGAACTGATAGATAATCTGAACAAAGCGTTGGCGCTGGAACTTTCCGGTGTGATCCAATATACGCAGCATAGCTTTTTGATCGGCGGCCCCGAGCGCCAGGTCTTTTGCGAATTTTTCCGCGATCAGGCCGAAGAAGCGCAGAAGCATGTCAATATGCTGGGCGATAAAGTGGTCGCGCTCGGCGGTTTTCCGACCGTGGAACCGGCGATCATTCGCCAGTCGACCGATCTTAAGGAAATGCTGAAACAAAATCTCGAACTGGAGCGCGAGGCGATGGAAGTTTATAAAGCCGCCTGGGCTTCCTGCGGCGAGGAAGATATGCCGACGAAATTCATGCTGGAAGAACAGATCGCCGGCGAGCAAAACCACGTCGAGGAACTGGAAAAACTCTGCTCCGAACGCCCAAGCAAGGTAAATCAGGAACGGATTGTCCTCAAGCAGGTAAGCTAGATCAGGCGATCAGTTCAAATGCCTAAAGATGGAGTCCGCTTCAACGGGACGATAGATAATAGCCCCAAGCGTAAGCCTGGGGCTTAGATTTGTTTAAATACTTCAGCCCGTTAAAACGGGCTTGTTTATTTTTTAAAATAATTAACCCCGGGTTACGCTGCACTCACCCGGGGCTACAATCTTTCGTCAGCTTCGCTGATTTCTTTTGAAAAGAATCACGCAAAACTCGGAAATTCTATTACCGTGGAATCCGCCGGCGCATTTCCCTGCCCGGCTTTCCGGCGGTTGACGCGGCAGCGCAGGGCGGCGATTGTGTGGTGCAGATCGTCGAGCATTTCGGGATCGACTTCGATTGTCTTCTGACAGGTCCAACCCAGACTTTCCGTCCAGGTCGAAAGTTTTAACATCACCGTATCGTCTTCACTTATCACGGCCTCGATCTTACGCTCGTTGTCTGCCGATACCGAAGGCTGGCTGATTGCTCTTTGCTGCACTTTATAACTCCAGAATAATAAAACTAATAGAAATTGAAATCCAATTTCAATAGTATTTTACCTGATCGTGATATATTGTCAAGCGCGCGGGTAAAATTTCCGAAAAATAAATCAATCTGACCGAAAGGGCGAAAAAATGAAATTATCTTATCGAAAGTAGCGCCGGAAAGAGGAAATATTCTAGAATTAGAACCTACTTACAGTAACAAGAATTTTCAGCCCCGAAAGCTTTACTAAAAAATGGAAGAATACACCGATCAATTGCCCCAGGACATAGCGCGTTTTCCCATGGTTCCCATCCGCGATGTCGTGATATTTCCCTTTACCAAGGTCGCATTCAAAATAGGCCGCCCCAATTCCGTTCGCGCGCTGGAACACGCGCTGACCGGCGACCGTTACATCTTTCTGGCGACCCAGCACGATGCGACGATCGACGAGCCGGCGCCTGAGCAGGTTTATGAGATCGGCACCATCGGCCGCATCCTGCAGGCGCAGAAACAGGATAACGGGCAGATCAAGGTCGTGGTCGAAGGCCGCGAACGCGCCGTTCGAATTAAGGTCGATCACGAGGGTGAACTGCTTTTCGCGACCGTCAGGCGGATCGTTTCCACCAACGAATCCGGCTACCGCACCGACGGGCTGCTGCAAAAACTTCATACGCTGGTCGAACAATTAATGCGTCTTTCGCCGGACGCCTACACCGATTCGCTGCACGCCGCGCTGCGCGGCACGATCCCGGCGCATATCGCCGACGCGCTTTCTTCCCATCTGAAAGTCCCGGTCGAAGAAAAACAGCTGCTGCTGGAAATTCCTTCGGTTCAGGACAGGCTGCAAAAGCTGGTGGAAGTTCTCGAGATCGAGATCGACAAAAAGCAGCTCGACCGCTCGATCCACACCCGCACCAAGCGCCAGATGGAAAAAGCCCAGCGCGAATATTATCTCAATGAACAGATCAAGGCCATCCACAAAGAGCTCGGGCGCAAGGATGAAAAAGCCGAACTTGAAGAATTAAAGCAAAAGATCGAAGAGGTCGGGATGTCCGACGAGGCAAAGGAAAAAGCCCTGCAGGAACTTTCGCGGCTGGAATCCATGGCGCCGATGTCCGCCGAAAGCACGGTCTCGAAGACCTACATCGACTGGCTGGTCAATATTCCCTGGCAGACCCGCTCCGAAGAGATCAACGATCTCAGCAATGCCGAAGATATTTTGAACGAAGATCATCACGGGCTGGAAAAGATCAAAGAACGCATTTTGGAATATTTGGCCGTCCGTCAGCTGGTAAAAAATCCCAAGGGAACGATCCTTTGTTTTGTCGGCCCTCCGGGAGTTGGCAAAACCAGCCTGGGCAAATCCATCGCGCGCGCCACCGGCAGAAAATTCGTCCGCTTTAGCCTCGGCGGCGTTCATGATGAAGCCGAAATTCGCGGCCATCGCCGCACCTATATCGGTTCGCTGCCCGGCCAGATCGTGCAATTGATGAAGCGCGCGGGAACCGTCAACCCGGTCATGCTGCTGGACGAGGTGGACAAACTTGGACGCGATTTTCGCGGCGACCCGGCGGCGGCGCTGCTGGAAGTGCTCGACCCGGAACAGAATCATACTTTCCGCGACCATTATCTGGACGTCGATTACGATCTGTCACAGGTGTTTTTTATCGCCACGTCAAACGTGATGCACACCATCCCGCCCGCGCTGCAGGATCGGCTGGAGATCATTCCGCTGTCGGGCTACACGGAAAAGGAAAAACTCGAGATCGCCAAACGCCATCTGCTGCCGAAACAGGCGGAAGGCAACGGCATGAACCCGGAAAAGATCACCTTTACCGACGACGGTATTTTGGAATTGATCCGCCATTACACGCGCGAAGCCGGCGTCCGCAGCCTCGAACGCCAGATCGGTTCCTGCCTGCGCAAAGTGGCGCGGAAATTTGTCACCGCCAAAGACAACAGCGATTTCCGGGAAGTGATCTCGGCGGAAAAAGTGCGCGACCTGCTCGGCACGATCAAATTCCGCAAACAGGACATCGCGCTGCAAAGCGAAATCGGCCTGGTCAACGGCCTGGCCTGGACTGAGGTCGGCGGCGACATTCTGCAGATCGAAGCCACCCTCGTCAAAGGCCGCGGCGAGGTCCGGCTGACCGGAAAACTGGGCGAGGTGATGCAGGAATCGGCTCACACAGCGCTGACCTGTGTCCGCGCCCGCGCCGAGCGCCTCGGCATCGACATGGACTTCCTGCGCAAAAAAGATCTGCACATTCACGTGCCCGAAGGCGCGATCCCGAAAGACGGCCCCTCGGCCGGTATCACCATGGCGACCGCGATGGTTTCGGCACTGACGGGAGTCGCCGTCCGCCATGACGTGGCCATGACCGGCGAGATCACCCTGCGCGGCAAGGTTCTGCCCATCGGCGGCTTAAAAGAAAAACTGCTGGCGGCGCACCGCTTTGGCGTCAAGACAGTGGTAATCCCTAAAGACAATGAAAAAGACCTCGTCGATATTCCCGACGAAGTCCGCGACGAGCTCCAGATCCACCCCGTCGAAACCATCGACGAAGTGCTGCAATTTGCCATGGACGAAGGAAAACTGGACCTCCCGGTCGAATCACCGCAAGTCTGGACCGCCGACCAGACACCGACTGATATTTCGGCAACGGTTGAATAAAATCGTAAGTTAAATTTTAGATCAAAGGATGCCGCTTAATTATTTAGGCGGCATCCTTTGTATTTTATGTTTTCGGGCTTTTCCCAAATCGCCGGGTATTACTTTAAGACGTGGTTATTTTTACGAGAGAATTCAATCGTGGGTAAAGCCGTGTTGCCGGCGCGTTTAGCGGAAAAGCTATTGCGAATCCGTGAGAAGCTTGGCTTATCGCAAACTGAGATGTGCGCTGCTATTCAGAAACAGAATAGCGAGATCACAATGTACAGAAGCTATATCGCTCAATACGAGGCTGGACGAGTACCAGGACCGCTTACACTACTGACTTATTCGAAGATAGCCAGAATATCCTTGGAACAACTTGTTGACGACAAATTAGACCTGCCCGCGAAATACAAATAAAACAGCAACCCACTCAACCAGTTTAGAGGCGGTCTTCGACCGCCATACATATTTATGCGCGGCGGTCGGAGACCGCCTCTAAACAATCAAGTTTTTATTTTTTCGCGGGTGCAAGCAACCCTTCCCGACCTGAGAGGTGCTCAACTTGAATGATAAAAATTACAGTCCGATAATTTGCAGTCCGGAAGGGCCGCTTGCGCCCGCTCTTATCTTCAAAAGTTCCATAGGGGACTGTCAGCGAAGTACAAATAATGTTACGAACGCCGCGTTCAATGCGGGCAGGGATGCCCGCGCTCCATAGCTTTAACTTATCTGCTGCATCAATCCGGCGAGATCGACCTGGCACCAGTGTTCGGCGATCTGACCGTTTTTGATGGTTAAGATGTCTATCACGCCGATCTCGATGGGGCGGCCGGTGGCGGCGACGCCGAAAAACTCCCCGGTGTGAGCGCCGAAAAAGCTTTTCCGGGTCACGACCTTGTCGCCTTCGGCAAGCTGGTCGTAAATTTCCGCGCGAAATCCGCCGAACGCGCCGCGCAGCATTTTAAATACTTGTTTTATGCCTTCCTTATCGGGCGTAAAACCAGGCAGCGCCGAATGATCGGTGAAATCATCCGCCAATAATTCCTCGGCGACCTCTTCGCGGGCGTCCGTTTGATATTCGTCAATAAAGCGGCGGACGATATTTTTGTTGGTTTCCGTTAACATCTATTTTTCCCCTTCGAAATGGTATCCGGGCTAAGATTCGTTGAGTCTCGGCGAACGGTTTCAAAAAACGCTCATTTGACATAAAGAGCCTCACGGGCTAAGTTTTCTGAAAACCATTTGAAGGAGAATCCTATGAGCAAAGCTGAATCAGCCGATCTGTTAATGAAACTTTACGACCTGCGCCGCGAAGAAAAAATGCGCGACGCGCGCAACTGGATGGCGACCTTTTTCCCGGAAAACGCCCAGGAAGTGATGCAGGCCATGCTGCACCCCGATACCAGCGCCTACTACCGGATGGTGGTCAGTTATTGGGATATGGCCGCGTCGTTCGTCAATCACGGAGCCATCGACGAGGATATGTTCAACGACGCCAGCGGTGAGGGCACCATCGTATTTTCCAAGATCGAACCCTATCTCGAAGAACTCAGGCAATTACTCAACAATCCGACCTACCTCGGAAGACTCGAAGCCTGGATCAGCCGGATGCCCGATTACAAACAATTATTGGAGCAGCGCCGAAACATGATGAAAGGTTTTCTGGCCGCCCGTGACGAAATGTCCAAAGCCACCACCAATTAAAGAAAAATTTGGCGGCAAGTGGTAAGATATCTTTTACCGCTTGCCGCCAAGTTTTAAGAATGAAGATCACCTCCGCTAAATTCATCAAAAGCGCTTTTGAGAAAGATCATTGGGTTTCCGACCACAAGCCGGAAATTTCTTTTCTCGGGCGGTCGAACGTCGGAAAATCCAGCCTGCTGAATTCTCTTTTGAAAGTGAAAGGCCTGGCCCGCACTTCTAACACCCCCGGCAGGACCCAGAGCATCAACTTCTTTTTGATCAACGAGGAATTTTATTTTGCCGATCTGCCCGGCTACGGCTACGCCAGGGTTTCCAAGGCGATGCGCCAGGATTGGGGCGTCATGGCCGAGGAATATCTTGCAGAGCGCCCTCAACTTGTGCTATCTATACAATTAGTTGACTCGCGGCATGCTCCTACAGTTTTAGATACGCAGTTACAGGAATGGCTTGTCTTTCATCAGAAGCCGCGGCTGGTCATCGCCACTAAATCGGATAAACTGTCGAAAAATGAACTGAGCAAGAATCTTCTGGTGATCCGGAAGGCGATGCCGCAAAGCAAAGTGATCGCCTATTCTGCGACAAAAGGCTACGGCCGTGAAGAGATTTGGCGGGAAATAGCGCAAATATTATGAAAAAGTAAAGATTTGAGTTGATTTCTTTATCAGGATTGAGAGATAATTCACTATCTCAATAAGCTCAGGGGTCAGAGAAAGCTCGGGGTTTGATTCAGAAACGCCTTGGCTGTACTTTCCAATTTGTTTCTCCGTGACAATTATGACTTTATATCGGGACAGGCCCGGTATTGCATTAGGTCGAATGATCACCACCGGGACGTTAAATCCATAACATTACAGAGATCGAAAACATTTCTTAAGATATTAAATAAATCCTGACAATTAAATAAATCAAGTGGGTGGCAGACCTTATTAGGCTGCCAAAGGTAAATAAAATGGCAACAAAAGTAACTAAGAAAAAAGGCAGTATCGGAAGCGTCGAAGAAACCGAAAACGGCGCGTCCGCCTCATCTGCCGCTGAAATAGACGAAGTAAAAGAAAAAATAGAAGATTCCCCCGTTAAAGAAGCGGAAGAAGCTGACGTAGCCGAAGAACCGGTTGAAGAAGTTGAAGCGGCCGAACCCGAAGAAGAAGCGGAAGAGGCTCCGGTCAGAGCTTCGATGTCTTCGACCAACGGTGTGACTCTCGACCTGGCCGTGCTCAAGGAAATGTCGATTTCCGAACTGGCGCACGTCGCCCGGGAGTATCAGATCCAGGGGGCTTCGGGTTTACGCAAGCAGGAACTTATTTTCAAGGTCCTCGCCGCGCAGACGGAAAAAAGCGGGCTTATCTTTTCGGAGGGTGTACTGGAAACGCTGCCGGACGGCTTCGGCTTTCTCCGCGCGCCGGAATCGAACTATCTGCCCGGCCCCGACGATATCTATGTCAGCCCGTCGCAGATCCGCAAATTCGATCTGCGCACCGGCGATACCATCAGCGGCCAGATCCGCCCGCCCAAGGAAGGCGAGCGTTATTTCGCGCTGATCAAGGTCGAGGCGATCAATTTCGAAGCGCCCGAGGCTTCGCGTGAAAAAGTATTTTTCGACAACCTGACGCCGCTCTATCCCGATGAAAGATTGTCGATGGAAGTCGGCCCGGAAAACATCTCGGCCCGCGTGATCGATCTGGTCACGCCGATCGGCAAAGGCCAGCGCGCCCTGATCGTGGCCCCGCCGCGCACGGGTAAAACCATGCTGCTGCAAACCATCGCTAATTCGATCACTTCGAATCACCCGGAAGTAACGCTGATCGTGCTGCTGATAGACGAGCGCCCGGAAGAAGTTACCGACATGCAGCGTTCGGTTCACGGCGAGGTCATCAGCTCCACCTTTGACGAACCGCCGACCCGCCACGTGCAGGTCGCCGACATGGTCATCGAAAAAGCGAAACGCCTGGTCGAACACAAACGCGACGTCGTCATCCTGCTCGATTCGATCACCCGCCTGGCGCGCGCGCATAACGCGGTCGTGCCTCCGTCGGGCAAGATCCTCTCCGGCGGTATCGATTCCAACGCGCTCCAGCGCCCGAAACGCTTTTTCGGCGCCGCGCGTAATATCGAAGAAGGCGGCAGCCTGACGATCATCGCCACCGCGCTGATCGACACCGGCTCGCGCATGGACGACGTTATTTTCGAAGAGTTCAAGGGAACGGGTAACTCGGAAATTCACCTCGACCGCCGCCTGAGCGACAAACGTCTCTTCCCGGCGATCGACATCCAGCGCTCCGGAACCCGCAAGGAAGAACTGCTGATCGAGAAAGAAGACCTGAACCGCATCTGGGTGATGCGCCGCGTCCTCAATCCTCTGTCACCGGTCGAACAAATGGAAGTCGTCTTAGAGCGCCTCTCCAAATCCAAGGCCAATGCGGACTTCCTGGCAAGCATGCAGACTTGATCTTAAGTTCAGAGTTACGCGTTTACGCGTGATCTTCAGTTAAGAGTTATGCCTTTTAGGCGTCATTCTTATTAAAACATCACGCCTGTAGGCGTAACTCTGAACTCATATTAATCATCCCAGCCCACTCCATACTCCAACACCGGGTATTCCTTCCAAATTTCCAATGTCCTTTCCCGTCCATATTTTTCAATAAACTGTTTCGCGCTGGAAAACGGCCAGTCTTGCCAGCGTTTGACATACCCGTGCTTAACGGAATTATTGTGAATGTAATTCAGCGTCGCCCAAAAGTGTCTCTCGGATCTCATAGGACGCTCAACACATCGAAACCACACTCTTCTTCCTCGCAAATTATCTTCGCCATTCCAATGAAAAGAAGAACTGCCATGAAACTTTCCCAGCCTTGATCTTAATTCGTCTATTTTATCGGTACGGATCAATAGATGATAGTGATTCGGCAAAACACACCACGCAAATATCGAACAATTCCGTTCTTCGCAAATCTGTAATATTTTAGCTTCGCATTCAACCATCCGCGACGCACCTTTGTCCGATTATATGTTTGTGTTCGTAGCAGGAGGCCGTGACAATAAAGCTTAATTCACCCTCATATTTCAGGTGAGGCGGAGAGTGCCATGGAAGTTTTCGGACTTTTCGCAAAGTCAGGATTTCTTCCTGCTCTTTCGAGTTCATTTTTCGCCAGTTATACATAGACTTGGGAGTTTGATGCTATAACTTTTTAATGCGAATAAACTAGCATAAATCACGCCTAAAAGGCGTAACTCTGAACAATTTATTTCTTACACCATTCGCAAGATTTCCTATACCCTCCGTTCAATCATCAACAAGCTTTACTCGTCTTGAAAGCGTAACCCAGAGCACAAATCAATCATCCCAACTTCTTCCGTAATTCAAAATCGGATATTAACGCGTAACTCTGAACTCTTCCATACGAGGCTTAGAGTTATGCCTTTAGGCATGATTTTTCAATATCGATCACGCCTAAAGGCGTAACTCTAAGCTCTTTCTTGGAATCTCGTTTGTGTTCAAAACACTCATAAATTATCATAAATCACGCCTCAAGGTGTAACTCTACATAATACCTATAATGCGAGTAGCCATTCTATCATCGGAAGCAGTACCTTACGCCAAGACCGGCGGTCTGGCGGATGTTGCCGGGGCGCTGCCAAAGGCGCTGCGGCAGGAGGGTGTGTCGGCGACGCTGATCACGCCGCTTTACCGCCAGACGAAGCGCGATCTGCTGACCGGGCCGGTGATTGACGACTTACAAGTGGATTGGCGCGGCGGGAAACGCGCCGTCAAAGTTTATTACAGCCAGGCCGGAGACGCGCCGACCTATTTTATCGACGACCCGGAATTTTTCGACCGCGATTCCATTTACGGCTTTCGCGAAGACTACCTGCGCTACGCCTTTTTCTGCCGCGCCGCGATCGACCTGATGCGGAAACTGGGCGAGCCCTTCGATATCGTTCACCTCAACGATTGGCACTCGGGCTTCGCCGCCGTCGAGCTCGCCGTGCGCCGTCATCACGATCAATTTTTCTATCACACGCGGACGGTTTTCTCGATCCACAATCTTGCCTACCAGGGCATCTTTGACCCCGGCGAGCTTTGGAAACTCGGATTCAGTAACACCTTCGCGATGAATTCGTTTCTCTTTAACGGCAGCGCCTCGGCGCTCAAGGCCGGGCTTGCGGTCAGCGATATGCTTTCGACCGTCAGCAGCCGCTACAGTTTTGAGATCCGCAGCCACGAACACGGCGCCGGGCTCGACTGGCTGCTGCGCGAACGCTCGAATCGCCTGCTCGGCATTACCAACGGCGTCGATTACGACGTCTGGAACCCGGCGACCGACCCGGAAATTCCGGCGCATTTTCACGCCGGCGATCTGACCGGAAAACGAATGTGCAAACAGGCGCTGCTGGAAACTTTTTCGCTGCCGGTCGATCTGGACAAACCCGTTTTCGGAGTCGTCACGCGCCTGACCTCGCAGAAGGGCGTCGAACTGATCCGCGAAGCCGCCGGAGAGATCATCGCCACCGGAGCGTATTTTGTCGCGCTCGGTTCGGGCGATAAACAGTACGAGAATTTCTTTCAGGCGCTGCGCGATTACGCGCCGTCGCAGGTCGGCATTTACACGGGCTATAACGAATCGCTCGCGCACCTGATCGAAGCCGGCGCCGATATTTTTCTGATGCCTTCGCAATTCGAGCCCTGCGGATTGAACCAGATGTACTCACTGAGATACGGCACGGTCCCGGTCGTCCGCGCCGTCGGCGGGCTGGACGACACGGTCGAAGATTTCAATCTGATCCAGCGCACCGGCACCGGTTTTAAATTCGATCAGTACAATGCCAACAGCTTTATCGAAAAAATCTACGAAGCGCTCTTTTTCTATGCCGACGCCGAGCTCTGGCACAAGATACAGTTCAACGGAATGCGGGTCGATAATTCCTGGCAAAACGCCGCGCGCAAATACATCCGGATGTACCGAATGACCTTGAATTAAGTTCAGAGTTACGCATTTTACGCATAATCTTCAGTTCAGAGTTTTACGCCTTCAGGCGTGATAATTTCCAGGACATCACGCCTGAAGGCGTAACTCTAAACCCGGTTGAAATACCCCCGGTTGAAATACCTATGCTGGAATTTAGAATAGATGAAAGACTGCAGCTCAGAGTCCCGGCTGAAGAGAACGCGGAAGAAATATATAATGTCGTCCGCGCCGACCTCGCGCATTTGAAAGAATGGATGATATGGGCGACGGACGATTACGAGATAGAAAGTACCCTCACCTTTATCCGGCAAAATCTACACGACGTCTCCGCGGGGCGCTCGATCACTTTTAGCATATTTCTTGACGATAATATTGTCGGCGGCATCGGCTTAAATAAATTCGACCGCGAACAGCATCTCACCGAGATAGGTTATTGGATAAGTTCCGCCTGCGAGGGAAAAGGGATCATCACCAGATGCTGCCGGGCGCTGATCGATCACGCTTTCGATTTCGAAAATATGGAAAAGATCGAGATCCGCTCCTCGTCGGCAAATTTGCGCAGCCGCGCTGTTCCGGAAAGATTGGGTTTTACGCTTGATCGTATAGACAAAGATATACATCCGATGCCCGGCGGCAAGTTCGACGATCTGGCGGTTTATTCGATCACACGAGAAGTTTGGGAAAGCATTCGCGGCAGCGTTTAGAGGCGGTCTTCGACCGCCGCGTACGGAGAAATCACTAGGGGGCGGTCGAAGACCGCCTCTAAACTATGGCTAACTCGCCTGGCGCCGAAGACCGCCTCTAAACATTTATTATCGCGGGGAAAACTGGTAAAATCCCTTGTAACCCATTTATAGTAAAAATATGATAATTGTAATTATCGGAGCCCAATGGGGTGACGAAGGCAAAGGCAAAGTTGTGGATCTGCTGGCGGACAGGTTCGATCTGGTGGCGCGCTACCAGGGCGGGCATAATGCCGGGCATTCGGTTTATGTCGGCGATAAAGCCTTTGTTTTAAGGCTTTTGCCATCGGGCATCATTCATGAAGATAAAACCTGCGTGCTCGGCAACGGCATGGTCATCGATCCCAAGGCATTTTTCGAAGAGGTCGATCAGATGATCGCGCAGGGCATCTCCATCACCCCCGAACGGTTAAAGGTCAGCAGCCGCGCGCACCTGATACTTCCCTATCACCGCGTGCTCGACCACACGACCGAAGAACGCCTCGGTAATGAAAAGGTCGGCACCACGCTGCGCGGCATTGGCCCGGCCTACGAAGACAAAGCCGGCCGCCGCGGCATTCGCGTGGCCGACGCGCTGGTTCCGGAAGTTTTGGCGCTGCGGGTCAAGCGCAATCTGGAGGACGCAAATCGGATCATCGAACTCTATGGACAGCCGCCGCTCGAAGCCGAACCGATCATCAGGGAAACTACCGAATTAGCCGAAAGGCTGCGCCCTTTTGTCACCGAAACCACCCATTTTATGGCGCAGGCGATCAAGGACGGCAAGCGAATTTTACTCGAAGGGGCACAGGCGACCCTGCTCGACGTCGATCATGGCACCTATCCGTATGTTACTTCGTCGAATCCGACGGCCGGCGGCGCGGCGGTCGGCCTCGGTATTCCCCCGCACAGGATCTCCGGCGTGCTGGGGATCGTCAGAACTTACACCACCCGCGTCGGCGAAGGCCCTTTCCCGACCGAGATGCTCGATGCCGAAGAACCGATCGCGCATCTGATCCGCGAACGCGGCAACGAATACGGCTCCGTTACCAAACGGCCGCGCCGCTGCGGCTGGTTCGATTCGGTCGCGACCCGTTACGCCGCCGAACTTAACGGCTTTAACTCTATCGCGCTGACCAAATTGGACGTGCTGGACGAGCTCGACGAGATCAAGGTCTGCACCGGGTATGAGATCAACGGTAAAACCGTCGATTATTTTCCTTCGGTTTCACATGAATTGCGCGATATCGTGCCGGTCTATGAGGTTTTGGAGGGCTGGAAAAGCTCGACCGTCGGGGTCACCCGCGTCGAAGACCTGCCGCCGAAGGCCCGTGCCTATGTAGCGTTTTTGGCCGAATCCATCGGCACGGAGATCGGTTTGATCTCGACCGGGCCGGAACGTGACCAGACCATAATTTTGCCCGATTCGGTGATGGCCGATTGGTTTAAAGCTTCCGTCTAAATTTCTGATATAATTGACAAACTTATTGGGCGTTTTGCGCATCTTAAATTTATTCTTAACGCGGATTTCCGCTTAACCACAGGCCAATAGTGTTTTTCGGAGGCATAAAAGTAATGAATATAAGGGTTTATCGCAAAGTTTGCGCGTCTTTCCTGATGCTTGCAATTTGGTTCGGCGCGCTGGGTTCCTTCAGCTTTGCCCAGACTTCCACGGATACCGCCGCCAAGCAGTCCAAAGACGACAAGAAATCCAAGGGTAAGAAGAAGGAAAGCCCGAAAGCGGCTGAGCCCGAGGCCGGCGCGACACCTGTCTCGCACGATCCGAATCGTCCGCTGGAACAGAACGAAGACCCGGCGATGATCGGAAAGCGCAATATCAATAAAGGCTTTACCGGGTGGCTGGGCGGTTCGCAGGAAAAAGAAGCCGCGTTGGGACGCCAATTGGCGATGCAGGTCGAACAGGAAGCCAAATTCGTCGATGACCCGATCATTACCGAATATGTGAACCGCATCGGACAGAACCTGGTGCTTCATTCCGACGCCAAAATTCCTTTTACCATTAAAGTGATCGATTCTGACGAAGTGAACGCTTTTGCGCTGCCGGGCGGATTCTTTTTTGTAAATAAAGGTTTGCTCCTCGCCGCCGATAATGAAGCGGAAGTGGCCGGCGTCATGGCGCATGAGATCGCCCACGTCGCAGCTCGCCACGCGGTCGAAAACGCGGGCAAAAATCAGTTGCTGGGTTATGCGATGCTGGCGGGTATGATATTCGGCGGGCCGATCGCCGGTGCCGTGCTGCAAAACGGCGGCGGCATTCTGCAGGGATTGGCTTTCTTGAAATTCAGCCGCGGTTCGGAAAATGAAGCGGACAAACTGGGTGTGCAATATATGTATGCCTCCGGATACGATCCGCTGGCGATGGCGACGATGTTTGAAAAGCTCGCCGCTCTGAATAAAAAGAAACCTAACACGCTGGCCAAACTTTTCTCGTCTCATCCGCAATCGGTCGATCGCCGCGACACGGTGCTGGGATTGATCTCGCGGTTTTCCGAACGGGAAGAATATGTCATCAGCAGCTCGGAATTTCAGCGGGTAAAGGGTCGTTTGCTGAGACTTTCGAACGCCCGCGCTTCGGCGACGCCCGACCTTGACGAAGAAGGCCAGGGACGCCCGACCTTGAAGCGCCGCTCGCCGGAACCCGAAGAAGGCGACACTCCGAAAGATGCCGGACCGCAGTTAAAGCGCGGCACCGACGACAAACCGGCGGAAGACACCCCGGCGGAAAAGAAGCCGTAGTTATCACAGCCTAGTAGCTAATACCCGAAAGCAGGAAATGTCTTTACATTTTCTGCTTTTTTTTGTTTTTGGAAAAGGCATCGCTCAGAAATGGAACAAGTAGCTTGATTTAATTTTATGCAATATATTTTTCGTGTATTTGGTGCCGTAGCTATTTTGTGCCTCCGGATTAGTCCCGTTAGGGACGTCATATTTAGGCGTTGCCATAAAATGAAAACAGATGAGCATCTTAATGAGGTCAGAACCTCAGAACGCAGTGACCGGGTTTTTTCAAAAACTTTGCGTTCCTGCGGAACTAAGATTTATGGTTTACTCCCAAAAACCCTTGTTTTCCCAAAGTACCCACATTAGCAAGTTTTTCTTATAAACAGCGTTTTACATTCCATAAGCGATTGTGATAGCGTCATATTAGATCAGTTATCTTAGATAAAAACGCGCAGTAAATTCTTTTTATGCTTTCAAAAAATCCCATGTGGATTTTCCATTTTTATATTATTCATTCGGCATAATCCTCAGCTCCTGGTAGGTGCTGGCTTATGGACTGGCGGAAAAACCGCATATTTTTTTTGAAAGTAAAGAAAGGAAGTTAAGAAGTGAAACGAACAATTTTGTTTTTGTCCGTGTTAATTTTAGCTGTGACACTGGGAGGCGTATTTGCCTACGTCAATTTTAAGGATAGCTCCCTTACGACCGTGTCCGCTGAAACTGAGAATAATTCCCCAACATTGGTTGGCAAAGGCACTCTCCATAAAGTGTTCATCAGGTCAGAAGACAATGATGCATATGAGGCTTTGCGCGGCCGCAACGCTGTCGTTAAAGAAGTAGATTACGGCAGTTTCAAAATGGTCGTCGTTGATGAGATCAACGCCGGCGGGCGCGACGCGATGCTGAGCCATGGCGTGTCCCTGCAGGACGACCTCGACTTAATTCCCCTCAACGGCTACACCATCGATACCAGCACCGGAGCCGGTATTCTCGATCGCGAACCGGCCGATCTGCGCCAGACCGCGATGACTGAAGGCAGACCGGCAGCCGGCTTGCATATCGTGCAGTTCGTCGGCCCGATCAAGGACGAGTGGCTCGACATGCTGCGCGGCACCGGCAGCCAGATCGTGACCTACGTTCCCAACAATGCATATATTATCCGCAGCGGCAGCAAAGCCGCGGCCCGTGTCGCCGAATTGAAAAATAATCAGTTCGTGCAATATGTCGGCGATTATGAACCGGCTTTTCGCCTTTCCCCGGCGATGCAGGAACTGCGCCAGACGGCACCGGGCGCTTCCGTCAACATTACCGTACAGGTTATCAGCGGCAGCACGGCCGATAAAACGATCGGACGCCTGAAATCCCTGGCTGAAGAATTTGTCGACGATCATGAAGTTTTGAATTATCGCAACGTCGCGATCAGAGTACCGGTCGCCACACTGGGAGAGATCGCTTCGATGAATGACGTTTTCAGCGTCGAAGAAAGAACCGCGCGGGAAAAACTCGACGAAGCGCAGGGAGTCATCTTATCGGGCAGCCTGGTCGGAAATGTTCCGAGCGGCCCCGGTTATCTGACCTTCCTGGCGAACAAAGGTTTTAACAGCGGCCAATTCGGTTCGTTTGTCGTCAATGTCGTGGACGACGCCTACACCCTGACCGGCGCTTCACAGCACCCGGATCTGCCGGCGGCTCGTGTTGCTTTTCAAAATAATCCGACCGGACAAGCCGGCACGCAGGAAGGCCACGGCTTTTTGAATTCGCACATTGTCGGTGGAATTAACAGCGGCACCGGTTCCGCGGTTGAGGATGTCAACGGCTATAACTACGGCCTCGGCATCGCTCCCTTTGCGCGAGTCGGCGTCACCGCCATTTTCGGGGCCGGAGGTTCGACCTCGACGGCATGGGAAAATACCGCGTACGGACAGACGGCGCGTATTTCCAGCAATTCATGGGGATACACCGGCGCGGCGGCGAAGAAATATAACGCTCAGGCGCAGGAATACGACCGCATCGTCCGTGACGCTCAGACCGGAGTCGCGGGTAATCAACAGATGATCGTGGTATTCGCGGCCGGCAACGACGGTTCGGGTTCCAACACCGTCAGTTCGCCCGCGACCGCCAAGAACGTGATCACGGCCGCGGCCAGCGAAAACGTGCGCCAGACCGGAACGGACGGCTGCGCGGTTGCCAACAGCGGCGCTGACAGCGCCAATGACATCATCAACTTTTCGTCGCGCGGCCCGGTAAATTCAGCTGGCGGCGACGGACGCGTCAAGCCCGATCTTTCGGCGCCCGGCACGCATATCGAAGCCGGTATTCCGCAGGCGAGCTACAACGGCGCGAGTGTCTGTAACCAGTACTGGCCGGCCGGTCAAACGCTGTATGGATGGTCGAGCGGAACTTCGCATTCCTGCCCGGCGATCGCGGGCGGCGTGGCGCTGGTGTACCAGGACTTTATTAACAAGTCGCTGGGAAATTCCAGCCCGGCAATGGCAAAAGCCATCCTGATGAACTCGGCTGCTTATATGAACGGCACGGGCGCGGGCGGTAACCTGCCTTCGAACAGTCAGGGAATGGGACGCATGGACCTGGGACGCGCGTTCGACGGCAGCAACCGTATTCTCGTTGACCAGACCCAAGTGCTCGGCGCAACCGGAAATACCTACAGCACGAACGGCACCGTTTCCGATACCGGAAAACCCCTGCGCGTGACAGTAGCGTGGTCGGATGCTCCGGGGCCGACGACGGGCGCTCCGTTCGTCAATAACCTCGACCTCGAAGTCACGGTCGGCGCGACCACCTACAAAGGTAATGTTTTCACCGGCGCAAATTCCGCCAGCGGCGGATCGGCGGACACGAAAAACAATTCCGAGTCGGTGTTCCTGCCGGCAGGCACGAGCGGCAGTTTCACGGTGACCGTGCGGGCGACCAACATCGCCGGCGACGGCGTACCGGGAAATGCCGATGCGACCGATCAGGATTTCGCGTTGGTTGTCTATAACGCGACCACCGGCGGATCGCCTTCGCCGACGATCGGCGTCAGCCCGGGCAGCATGAGCTTTTCGGCTACCGCGGGCGGTTCGAATCCGGCCAGCCAGGCGCTGAACATCAGCAACACCGGCGGCGGAACCCTGAACTGGACGGCCACCAGCAACCAAAGCTGGCTGAGCATCGCGCCGGCGAGCGGCACCGCTCCGTCGTCACCGAATGTCTCGGTCAATATCAGCGGGCTCGTTGCCGGAACTTACAACGGCGCGATCACCGTCAATGGCACGGGAGCGACTAACACTCCGGTGACAGTGCCGGTAACGCTGACGGTCAATCCGGTCGGCGGCGGCTGCGGCGCGCAGCTGCTGACCAACGGCGGTTTCGAAGGCAGTTCGGCGCCCTGGGTGTTGAGCGGCGCGACCTGGAGCACCGGAGCCTATCCGCACAGCGGCATTGGTTACAGTATTCTGGGCGGCGTCAACAATGCCAATCATTCGGAATACCAGACGATCACGATCCCGGCCGGCTGCACGCCGAATCTGACCTTCTGGCTGAATGTCACTTCAGATGAAACGACCACCACCATTCAATACGACCAGATGTTTGTCGAGGTGCGCAACACGTCGGGCACGCTGCTCGGAACGCTGGCTACATTCAGCAATCTGAACAAGCAGACGGCGGGTGTTTATCTCCAGCGCGGGCCGTACAGCCTGTCGAGCTGGGCGGGACAAACCGTTCGTGTGCATTTCCGGGCCACGACCGATGTTTCACTCCTCTCCTCGTTCCGCGTGGATGATGTGTCGGCTCAATAAAAATACTGAGGTCCTCTGATCTCATACAAACAAAAAAGAGCAAGGGAGTGAATTCTCCTTTGCTCTTTTTAATTTTAAGAATTCCAGAATTTCCAAAATTTTATTTTTTATATGGCGGATGACCATCGTAATGAGGTCAGAACCGGGAACGCAGTGACCGGGTTTTTCAAAAACTTTTTAATATCCTATTTGCAGACAATAGTTTAGCAAGCTGATCGGATCTTTACCCGGTCACTGCGTTCCCGGTTCTGACCCGTTGCTTTATGACTTCAACAGTATTTATGGGCACGCAATTTTATATTTTAGATTTTTAGACTTGGAATGTCAGGTGTAGCATTGAACTCTGCAGCTTCTTATCTAATCCAGCAGCGTCCCGTAAATTCCCAGCGGCAGGCTGAACACTTCTTCGCTCGTCGCCACGATCATGTCGCCCGTCGCGCTAAAGCATAATCCGATCACGTTCATTCCCGCGACCAGCACTTCGGCGCTGCCTGCGTCGGGCGAGATGCGCACGATCCCGCGTTTGCCTTTCAGGCACGCGGCGACATAAACATTCCCATCGCGGTCGAAAGCCAACCCTTGCGGCCGTCCCAGGCCGCGATAAAAACTGCTGACCTCGCCGAGCGGGTTTATCCGCCAGATGCCGTCGTAACTGGAAAGCCCCGGCGCCGTTACATAAAGATCGCCGGCGGGTGAAAACGCCAGGTGATAGGCCGACACCGAAGGCTCGAGCGCGGCGAAAACTTCCCTGCTGTCGATGCTTTTGATCCGGTAGATCGTTCCCGAACGGTCGCCGATATACATCGTGCTTTGCTTGTCGAAAGCGATCCCGGTCGCGATCCCGAGCTCGGAAGCGAACGGAACCACCTCTCCGGTCCGGCTCACCCGCGAGACGATCCCGTCGGCCCGGTTGGTGACAAAAAGCTGCCCGCTGTTAGCAAAAGCCACGCCCGTCGGATTCATAAATTCGACCGGAATTTCTTCGAGATAACCGTCCGGTTCCAGACGAAAAAGCGTCACCGGAAGCGTCTGCCCGCGCGAGCCCGAACGCGTCAATATCAGCGAGCCGTCATTCGGGTCGAAGGCCGGGTTAGCCACGATATGCATGTCTTCGGCCAGCCGTTTTCCGACCAGCAGTTTCGCCCCGCCGCCGCCCGCAACGGCAATATCGATTTCGCCGTCCGCGCAATTTTCCGGCACGGCCGCCATTATCCGCCGCGAAGACGCCCCCGCCATATGCGCCGCTTCACCGGCAAAGAGACAGGTAAAACCTTCCTCGCCGGCTGCGAAACCGCTGCCGTCCAGCAGCACTTCCCCGCCCGGAATTGCATAGGCCGGGGACACATTTTTTATCTCACTGTTCACAATCTTTATTAAGTGCCTAATATTACGCCGTTTAGCTATTTGCTTCAAACGGTGAAAGCCTGATTATGCCGTTCCGCCGTCGCTGCAGGGTTTAGGCTATGCCCGTTTATGGTATAATTTTATTGTATTTACGGCTTTTTTGGAGGCTTGTTATTAGTATCGTTCACGGATATACCCAGGGTTTAAAACACAATCAGCTTCGCCTTATCGAAAAACTCGCGACCCGTCGTGTTTCTTCACAACAGATAATTTCACCCGAACTTGCCCGGCAAATGAGCGAAATTTCGCATGAAACCGGCCGCCAGGTAGGCGTGCTCATCAACCGCAAAGGCCAGATCGAATACGTCATGGTCGGCGACGCGCGGCAGATATTTATGCCGGATTTCAAACGCGTTCGTGTCGGCGCCGACCGCTTTCGCGGCCTCCGCTGCCTGCATACGAATTTCTCCGGCGAAGGCCTGACCCGCGACGACTTGACCGATCTCGCGCTGCTCCGGCTCGACCTGATGGCAACTATCGCGGTCGATGAAACGACCGGCCTGCCCGGCCTGGTTCACTCCGCGCACCTGCTGCCGGCAACCGCGGAAAAACTGGAGACCGATCCGCAGACCCTGCCTTATGAATTTTTAACGCCGCAGATACCGGCGCACCTGGACGTGGATTTTCCGGCGCTGATCGATTCGCTGGAAAACGAAATGGCGCGCAACCGCCAGACCGCGCGTAACCGCCAGACCGCGCGCGAACGCGTGATCCTGGTCGGGGTTTCGACTTCCGCCGTTTCCAAGGCCGAAGAGTCGATGGCGGAGCTCGAAGAACTTGCACTTTCAGCCGACGTCATCGTGCTGGATAAAATAATCCAGCGCCGTCATCATATCGATCCGAAAACCGTGATGGGACGCGGCAAGCTTTCCGATCTGCTGGTGCGTTCGATGCAGCTCGGCGCCGATCTGATCGTGTTCGATTGCGAGCTTACTCCGGCGCAGATCCGGGAAATTTCCGAAGCGACCGACCTTAAGGTCATCGACCGCCCGCAATTGATCCTGGATATTTTTGCCCAGCGCGCGCAGAGCCGCGAAGGTAAAATTCAGGTCGAGCTGGCGCAGCTTAAATATATGCTGCCGCGTCTGATCGCCGGCCATGATTCCGCTTTTTCGCGTCTGGCGGGCGGTATCGGCGGGCGCGGGCCAGGTGAAACCAAGCTCGAAACCGACCGCCGCCGCGTGCGCGAAAAGATCGCGCGGCTCGAAGATTCGATCGAGCATCTGCGCCGCCAGCGCACCAACCGCCGCAAGGAACGCTCGCGAAAAAATGTCCCGATAATTTCACTGGTCGGTTATACCAACGCCGGAAAATCGACGCTGCTCAATACCCTGACCCAGAGCAAGGTGCACGCGGAAAAAAGAATGTTCGCCACGCTCGACCCTACTTCACGGCGGCTGCGGCTGCCGTATGAACAGGAAGTGGTGATAAACGACACGGTCGGATTTATCCGCGATCTGCCGGCGACGCTGGTCGCGGCTTTTAGAGCCACGCTCGAAGAGATCAGCGACAGCGATCTGCTGCTGCACATCGTCGATGCCGCGAATCCGCAATGCATGGCGCAGGTCGCGTCCGTCGAAAAAATCCTGGCCGATCTGGAATACGATAAGATCCCCCGGCTGACCGTGCTCAATAAAACCGACATGCTTTCGGCCGAAGATACGGCCTCCCTGATCCACCGCGTGCAGCTTGAAACCGGTACGGAGTGCATCGCTGTTTCCGCGCTCCGCCGTGATACTTTGGCGATTTTGGTGGAAAAAACTGGTAATATGCTTTTAATGAACTTTAGCGAGAGATTACAGTTCTCCGATGCCGTGGCGTAATACAAAACAAAACTTTTGATCCTTATTTAATGAGCAGCAATAAACGTTTGCCAAATTTAACGCCGCCTTTTTCCCGGGTGCGTAACCAGATAGTGCGATACGCGTCGCGCCCTTTCAAAGCTCTCTCCGGCAGGCAAAGATTTTGGATCGGTTTTGCCTTGCTGGTTCTCATTACTACCGTACTTATCGATAATCCGTTTAGCCGCAACATCGGAGAAATTTATCATGAGGGCGATATCGTTCGTGAAACGATAGTTTCTCCGGCCGATATTATCGCCACCGATGAACAGGCGACGGAAGACGCGCGGCAGGACGTCCGCAGCGCGCAAAAGCCGATCTTTACCTCCGAAGGCAGCCGCGCCGAACTCGCGGTCAGTAATTTCCGCTCCGCCTGGTCGGGGATGATAAAAAAAGGCGAGCCGGCAAATTCCAATGCGAAGCCCGCGAATGGAAATGCGAAACCGGCAAATGGGAATGCCAAGCCCGCAGACGGAAATACGAAGGCCGAAATATGGAAAAACGAGAACGGCGAAGCCGTCACTAAAGTTTTTTTGGCGCGCCCGTTCAATTCCAATGAGCTGGATACGATCGTCCGCACGCTGCGTGAAAGTGCCGAAGGTTCGATCTACGCCGATCATGACGCGCAGAATTTTCAGGATGAAATAACTCTGCGCGACCGAAAAAATCCTAACCAGGAATCGACCGTCAGAATGCCTGAGAACAACATGACCTCGCTTTCTCAGGCGCGCGAAAGGTTACGCGAAAAACTTTCCCAGATATCGAGCCTCTCGCCTAAAGAAGTCGAAGCGTTTCATATCGCCCTGTCGCCTTTTGTTCAGCCGAGCGTGGCCTATGACAGCGCGGCCACCGAAAGCACCCGCGACAACCTTGCCAAAGCGATTCCCCAGACGACGATCTCCCTCAAGCGCGGCGAGGAAATCGCCCGGCAGGGCCAGGTCGTCGATGCCAGGATCCTGTCGAAAATAAATGCGATCCGGGGCTACACCACCAACACCCGGCAATTGAATCGTTTCCTCGGCTTACTGGCGCTTCTGACCGCATTGTTTTGGGGCGCGTGGAAATTTATCCAGCATCGCGGAATGACCACCCGGCTGGTTCAGGCCCCGGAAAAGACCTTCGGGCTTTTCGGTTTTATCGTGCTGGTGCAAACGGTGGTGATGGCGCTCTGCCTGCAGTTGGCGTATTTCACCGCCGCGCAAAATATCCGGCCGCCTTTTAACGATCCGACGCTGTGGTCGCTGGCAATTCCGTTTGCCCTCGCCAGCCTGACGATGACCTTGCTCGCCGACCGCCAGATCGCGCTTTTTTCGGGACTTTTCACCGCGCTGCTCGCCGGTATGCTGGCGCCGAAAGGCCTGGAGTTTGCCATCTATGCGACGATCGCTTCGATCACGGCCGTGTATGGGATCGGCAGTTACCGGACGCGCCAGTCCGTCACGATCGCCGGGCTTTTGGTCGGCGGCGTCAGCGCGCTGGCAGCGATTGCGCTGATCGGTTTTATGCAGCTTCCGTTTATTCTCAACACCGTTTTTCTCGCCGTCGCCTGCGGATTGTTAGGCGGTCTGATCACGGCGGCGGTGACGGCGGTTTTTATGCCGATCTGCGAATCGCTTTTCGAGATTCTGACGGACGTTAAATTACTGGAGCTTTCCAACGCCGACCTTCCCGTGCTGGGGCAGCTGGCGCTGCGCGCGCCCGGCACGAATCAGCATTCGCACGCCGTCGGCCAGCTTGCCTTCGAGGCTTGCCGCGCGATCGGCGCAAATCCGCTGCTGGCAAAGATCGGCGCGCTCTATCACGACATTGGCAAGATCGCTTCGCCGGAACACTATGTGGAAAACCAGCTGGGCAAAAATCCGCACGACCGGCTAAAGCCGGTGCAGAGCGCAAAGATCATCATCAGCCACGTCACCTACGGGATAAAACTCGGCCGGGAGATCGGCCTGCCCCAGCGCGTGATAGATTTTATCCCGCAGCACCACGGCACACGGACACTCCATTATTTTCTTCGCAAAGCCCAGGCCGAAGCGGGTGAGGGAGTCGAAATAGAAGACAATGATTTTCGCTATCCGGGCCCGAAACCGCAGTTCAAGGAATCCGCCATCATGATGATCGCCGATTCCTGTGAAGCGGCGGCGCGCAGCCTGGCACAGCCAACCCCGGAAAATATCCGCTTTATCATCACCAAAATAATCGACGCCGTGCTGAGCGACGACCAGCTTGACGAATGCGATCTGACGCTGCGCGAACTGACTATGATCCGCGAGTCGATGATAAAATCGCTGGTCGCGATCTATCATTCGCGCATTGATTATCCCGGTTACGTTCCCCCCAATAATTCGCTGGCCAATATTATCCTTCCCGCCTCTATCGACGCTGCGGAAGACGCCGAAGAACGCGGCATAAAATATGCAAACCCCGCCGACATCCCCATAAGCCTTGGCGGCGAGATCGAAGACGAAGCCATCGACCGCTCACACGAACCGAAAGCTCCTAAAGCGGACGCTAAAACCGTCAAATAAAATCGGAATCTAAATTCTCTGCGATTACGAATATTTACGTAATGAAGCTCGATTGGTCATGAAGTCAGAACCGGGAACGGTAGTGACCTCGTTTTTAAGGATTTGTTATGTTTATTTTGTGGATCTTATTGTCGGTATTAACTGCGGTCGTGGTGTGGCTGATCTTCTGGTGGCTGGTTAATTTTATTTCCGAGCATAGCGGTTATCAAAAACAATTTGAAGCCGGAGCCGCGCCGAATCCCGCGCCCGACGGATTTTATCGCGGCACGGCGCACGTGCTTCTAGGCGTCGATGTTCCGTGGATGGGTAAATCTTTCGACCGCGCAAATAGGTTGGGCTTTAACATCTTCACTCCGGCGGGCGCGAGCGTACTAAAAATTCTCGCGCCCTTTTATAAACGCTACACGGTAAACGCGGACGGTAATACCATTGCCTATTATTTCAAAACACGCACCGCGCCCGGCTTAAAAGACCCTGAACTAAACGTCGTGAAATTAGACTACGACTCGCCGGAAAATCCGTCCAGCATCCGCATTATTTTAGACGAGATCGTCGAGATCGCTCCCGAACAATACCTCGGCAAAATTCACGTAAAAGTCTTCCCGGGCTATTACAGCACCATTGGATATTTTGGGTTAAAGAAGGCTTAGTAGAAAGTTTAGAGTTCACGCTTTAGCGTGTCTTCGATTGATTGAAGACACGCTAAAGCGTGAACTCTAAACTTAAATCTTGCCTTTTAATTTCTCGTAAGTTGTTTGCAGGTCTTCGGGGATTGTCCGCGTCTCGCCCACCGAGGTCATAAAGTTCACATCGCCGAACCAGCGGGGCATGATATGCATGTGGATATGCCCGGCGACGCCCGCGCCGGCGGCCTTGCCCAGATTCATTCCCAGATTGAAACCGTTCGGCGTGTAGGCTTCGCCGATCGCCTGCTGGCAGCGCTTTGTCAGGTCCATCAGTTCATCGGAAGTTTCTTTCGCAAGCGCGAAAAGGTCGGAGGCGTGCTCGAAAGGAATTATCATCAGGTGCCCGCTGACATAGGGGTAAATATTGAGCACGACAAAATTATGCGCGCCGCGGTAAAGGATGAAATTTTCCGCGTCGATAGCCGGATTTTTTTGAATGGCGCAAAAAACACAATCCGGTGAAGTCGGCTTGTCGCCCGTCTCACCGGATTTTATGTAATCGTAGCGCCAGGGACTCCACAAAACATCCACAGGCGGTTTTCCTTTTAAATAGATTCAGAGATCAGGCAAAAAACGAGAGCGTTACTTATTGATCAGATCTTTAAGTTCTTTGCCGGGTTTAAAATAAGCGACTCGCTTCGCCGGAACGCTGACCGGCGCCCCGGTTTTCGGATTTCTTCCGCGGCGTGAACCGCGCTGGCGGACGCGAAAACTGCCAAAGCCGCGCAGTTCGATCTTGTCACCCTTTTTCAGACTCTCGATGATACTATCGAACACAATTTCAACGAGCTTCTCAGAGTCTTTCTTAGTCATGTCCGTTGCTTTGGCAACTTCTTCTACTAAATCAGCTTTTGTCATTTATTTATCCTCTGCAAGACCAAATTTTAAATCACAAAACCTCAATTTTACTCTTCTTCCGAATTGCCGAACTGCATGTTGGCCAGTTCCGCAAGCGAAGCCATGCCGCCCTTGGCTTCCGTTGAATAAGACTTAGCGTCGAATTCGGGCTCGTCTTCCTTACCCACCGCGCGGGCGGATAATCCTATTTTGCCAGCATCGCCGTCAATGCGCAAAATTTTGAAATCCATTTCCTGTCCGATCTCTACCACGTCTTCAGGTTTGTCCACTTTTTCATCGGACAATTCGGAGATATGGCATAAACCTTCGAGGTCCTCGCCCAGTTCGACGAAAACGCCGAAGCTGGCAAACCGCGAGATCTTGCCTTTAACCACATCGCCCGGTTTGTGCGTCTGCACGAAGGTATCCCAGGTGCTCGGCGTCAGATCCTTGATCGAAAGCGACAGGCGCTGGCCCGCGGTATCGATATTGGTAACCACCGCTTCGATCTCCTGGCCTTTCTTGAGCGCATCCTTCGGATGTTTGATGCGTTTCGACCAGGAAATGTCGGATACGTGCACGAGGCCGTCCACACCGTCTTCAATCTCGACAAAAGCGCCGAAATCCGTCAGGTTGCGAACCTTGCCGGTCACCTTGGTGCCGACCTGGTATCTCTCGCGCAGGCTGTCCCACGGGTTGGTCATCAATTGTTTCAGGCTCAGGCTGATGCGGCGGTCGGTCGGGTTGATGTCAAGAATTCTGACTTCGACCTCTTCGCCCATGTTGAGGATCTTGTTCGGATGCTTCGAACGTTTCGACCAGCTCATTTCCGAAATATGGATCAATCCTTCGACACCGGCTTCGAGTTCGACGAAAGCGCCGTAATCGGTCAGGCTGGAAACCTTACCCTTGATATTCGAACCGATCGGATAGCGTTCTTCGACGCTCGTCCAGGGGTCCGGGGTCAGCTGCTTCAAACCGAGCGAAACTTTTTCGTGCTCGCGGTCTAGTTTGAGAACTTTGACCTGAACCTGTTCGCCGATCTTGAGCGCGTCCTGCGGTTTTTGTACCTTGCCCCAGGACATATCCGTCACGTGCAGCAATCCGTCGATCCCGCCCAGATCGACAAACGCGCCGTAATCGGTCAGGCTTTTGACCTTGCCCTCGACAATGTAGCCTTCTTCGATCTGGCTCAGCGTTTCCTGTTTCTGCGCGCCGATCACTTCATCGACGATCACTTTGCGTGATAAAACGACGTTGCCTTTGCGGCGGCTAAACTTAATGATCTTGGTTTCGATATCCTGGCCGATATACTCATCGAGATTGCCGACCGGGCGCGAATCGATCTGTGAGGCAGGTAAAAATGCTTCGACGCCGTTTAAATCGACACGGACTCCGCCCTTAATGCGGTCGATCACGCGTCCCTTGACGGTCTCTTCCTTATTAAAGGACTCTTCGAGCGCGTCCCACGACTTGCGGCGTTGGGCATCCTGATACGAAAGCTGGGGTGAACCGTCCGGCCCGCCCATCGCTTTGATCACGACCTCGACTTCGTCGTCGCGTTTGACCGTTACTTCGCCTTCGGAGTTGGTGAATTCGGCGATGTTGGCGACGCCTTCGGATTTGTATCCGAAATCGATCACCACCCCGCTGTCGGAAACACCGACCACTTTTCCCTGAACCACCTGTCCCGGGCTAAAAGCGGCGCTTTCCTGCTCAAACTGTTCCAGGATCGCACCGAAATCCATCTCACCCGATGATTGATCGTCTTCGATAGCGGCAGAGGTTTCCGGCATTTCAGCTGCCGGAACGTTTCCGGCAGGATTTGTTTCTTCTGTGCCTGAGACAGACGTTTCTTGAACTTCCGTTTCAGACTGTTTTATTTCTTCGCTCGACATGAAAAATTCCTATTGAAATCCCTTCAAAAATTAGCTTCTGGTGTAAACAAGTAGTTTAACCCAAGTAGTTGATCTTAACAAATGTTTTGTTAAGAAAAAGTACAAATCCAACGCCTTTCGGCTGAAAGATAGAGTTCGGCTTTAGTCGGAGAATGACTCTTAAAATAGAGGCAGCCGGGTGAAGTCAGGCTTTACTGTAAGCCCGGCTTAAATCCGCCGTTTTGACCAGACTAATTTGAAGTTACACGCCCAAACACTTCTCTGTCAAGGTTATACCGTTATATTCAGCTTGACGGAACATTTCTTTTCATTCCACAATTTAGCGTTGGTCAACCAGTATTTACCGATCCATGATGAAGGGTGGCAATTTTATGAACTCGTACCGTTTTTTTCAGCTTGACGTTTTCACCGATAAAGTCTTTTTCGGCAATCCTTTGGCGGTCTTTCCGGAGGCCGAGGGGATATCGGACGAAGACATGCAAAATATCGCCCGTGAAATGAACCTGTCGGAGACAGTCTTCGTTCTGCCTTCGGAGCAGGAAAAAGCCGTCCGCCGGCTGCGAATTTTCACCCCGGCGCGCGAACTGCCGATGGCCGGCCACCCGGTCGTGGGCACCTGGAATTTGCTGGCCCGGCTGGGCGTGCTGCCGGAGGTCGATGAAGATTTCACCGGACGGCTGGAAATTTTTCACGAGCTGGGCATCGGCGTGCTGCCGGTGGAGATCGATATCGAGTGGGGCGTGCCCCGGCAAGTGATAATGACCCAGGGCAAATTTATCGCCGGAGAGATCGTCTCGGATGACGGCTCGCTGGCAAAACTGGCCGAAAGCCTGGGACTGTCGATCGCCGATCTGAATTCTGAACTGCCGGTGCAGGTGATGGAAACCGGCATTCGCTCTCTGGCCGTGCCGGTAAATTCGCTCGACGTTTTAAGCCGGATCAAAGTCAACGCCGGCCTGCTGGATGATATTTACCTGAATTTCGGAGCGGTCGGCGCCTATGTTTTCACTCTCGAAACAAAGGATGGCCCGCCGTCCGGGGCGCACGCCAGATTTTTTGCCCCGGCCGACAACATTCCCGAAGACGCCGCGACCGGCAGCGCCGGCGGCGCGCTGTCTTCGTACCTGGTGCATCATGGCGCGATCAGCGAAAGAGACGCCGACGGATTTTACCGCTTTACCGTCGAGCAGGGCGATTTTATGAAACGTCCCAGCCGCCTCTTTGCCGAGATCAAAGGTGAAAAAGGAAATGTCGAACTCACGCGGATCGGCGGATCGTCCGTCGTCGTGCTGCAGGGAGAGTTGATAATTTAGACTGGGAAGTAAATTTATGGGAACCTTATTTAATGAATCACGCACCCTGCAATGCCCTTATTGCGCGAAATATATTTCATCCGATGCGACTTTCTGCAAACATTGCTCAGAGCCGATAAGCGCCGAAATGCTTCAGGCGGGAATCGAAAAGGAAACCGAGAATATCCGGCAGGTTCAAATTAAATTTTACCGAAATTCATTGGCAATAGGGATCGTCTTATTAATCGCCGGGGCAGGATTATTTTTCTTGAATTTTTTATCCGCTCGCACAGGCTCTTTAAATATTGAATGCCTCTCGCCGATCCTGGTGATCGCCGGAATCGGACAGGTGCTTTATAGTTTGAACGGGCTTTATAAAGAACGGCGAAAATAGAATTTTTAATATGTTTGATCTAATAATTATCGGCGCCGGCCCGGCCGGAATTTCGGCGGCGCACGAAGCAAAAAAACTCGGCCTGAATTATCTGGTGATCGAAAAGGGGCTGATCGCCAACACGGTCTATAGGTATCCGGTCGGCCTGGCGGTCTTTTCCACGCCGAACGAGTTGGAATTCGAATCCGGCAAGATCGAATCCGCGCGCGAAAAACCGACGCGTGAAGAACTGCTTTCCTACTACGTTCGTTTCACGCTGGAAAACGAATTGAATATTCAGACGGAAGAAGAAGTGACCGGCGTAGTAAAAGACGGCGAAACTTTTACCGTAAAAACGGATAAAAATTCCTACGGGACAAAAACCGTTCTCTTTGCTTTCGGCGCGATGCAGTATCCGCGGCATCTGGGCGTTCCGGGCGAAGACCTGCCGAAGGTTCATCATCTTTTCCGCGAAACCTACCCGTATGTAAAAAAACACGCGCTCGTCATCGGCGGCGGAAATTCGGCCGGCGAAGCCGCGCTTTTTCTGGCCGAAGAAGGCGCCGATTCTACCCTTGCGATATTTCGCGGCGACTGGGAAAATACCGACCCGAAACAGGGCTGCATCAAATACTGGGTTAAACAGCCGCTGGAGGAACAAGTAGAAAAAAATTGCCTGAAGGTGTTTTTCTTAAAACGGGTCGTCGAGATCCGCGACCGTGAAATTTTGCTCGAAGACGATGAAGGTGAAATAGTCACCCTGCCGAATGACGTCGTTTTTGTCCTGATCGGGTCTGACGCCGACCTGACGATGCTCACCCGTCTGGGCGTGGAAACTCGCGATTCCAAATACGGCACGATCCCGGTTTATGACGATGAGACTTTTGAAACGAACATCCCCGGAATCTATGTCGCCGGACATTTTACCCACGCCCGGCATATCAAAGAAGCCATCGCCATCCCGCGAAAGATAATCCCGCACATCGCTGAGAAGGTAATTGGCAGTTAGTAATTGGTAATTGGAAAACTGGTAACTATTCACTAACTAAAGAGAAAGAGCATCTGTTAAATAGATACTCTTTCTTATCAATTACCAGTTCCCAGTCACCAATTACCAATTACTTGCTGCGCATAAAGACCTTGGTCTCGCCGGTGTTTTTGAATTTATCCGCGATGTTCGCCGGATTGATCTCATAGCTGCTGACTTCGGTAATTTCGTCCGGCTGGCCGCCGACTGTTTGCGTCCATTTATAAGGAAGCAAAACGCCGTTCACGCTGCGGTAATCCGAAAATCTAACCTGAAATTCAGCCGTATCCGGCGGGCCGATCTGTCTGGTAAATGTATGGACAGTCTTCTCGTCGCCGCCTACTGTTGCTGCCGGCGCTTTCGCATCGTCCGCTTTCATCCTGAACATCATTGGCATTTTCTCGCCCTGATAAGACATCATCACCGGCAGGTTTGAATCTTTACCGAGAAACAGCTTGATCGACGTGCCGCCGAATTGCGCTTCGATAATATTGCAGGCCGCGCCGTCAACGGTGCCTTCGCCTGCGTACAGATAGCTTACGTCCGTTCCCTGCGGCGCGGTCAAAAGTAAGGAAAGCGAGGTGCGCGCAAATCCTGAAAGCTGCCAGGGAAATTCGCCGTTTTGAGCGTGCCTTTCGAAGACTACATTCTTGTCTCCGTTGACGTGTATTTCGCCCGGTTCGCCCGGTTCGCCGTCGCCGTGTCTGACGATCACTTTTTTGTTGGTTCCCGACGCCCCCGATGTTTGGGCAGCATCGCCGTCCGTTTTGACGATAATTTTCTTGCCGCCTTCGACGTTAAAGGTTTTTCCGTCTTCGCTCTTCCACTCCAGGTTGCCGCCCTCGCCTTCACCGCCGCGAACTACGATCACGTCAACCTGCTTATTGATCGTTTTTTCGCCGGTCGCCCCGCCATCATGTTTCATCTTGACGCTCTTGATCATTTTGTCCGGGAACTGCAGCGCCAGTTCCATCTCGCCCTGTTCGCTGCGCTCGACGCCGTCAATCTTGAATGTGCGGGTCGATCTGCCCGTGATTGCCAGACTGTTGACTCCGATCAGGCTGCTTTCGCCGCCGATCGCCTGACGCGCTTTTTGCAGCAGCGCCAGCGCCTTATCATCGGATTTGAATTTTGCCGTCGTCTCCTGCAGCATCCCGCCCAGGCCGGTAAAAAATATCGCCGCTAAAGAAATCATTAAAAAAAACTTTTTCATATATATGCCTCCGAAAATTGATTCTCTGTCAAACAGATCCGAACCGGTAATTAAAACGATATTGGGGCGTCCTAAATTAAAACCCGGATCTGTTTGACGTTAAGCATTCTGGCAGGGTTTTAGCGGCGAATGGTTAAGATAACGAAAAGAAATTGTTAAGAATGTTAAATCTTTGAAAGGGTGATTTACAAAGGAAAAAAGAGTGATAGGATAATTTCGGCGGGAGAGTTTTCCGCGCGGAATTTCTATGAAGCGTTCGTGGTTTTCGATCTTACTGGTTTTTACCTTGCTGGGCCTGCTGGTTCTGCTGGCCACGCTGCAATATCGCTGGCTGGGGCAGATCAGCGACGGCGAGCGCGACCGCCTGCAAAAACGGCTGCAAACCGATACCGAACGCTTTGCCGATGATTTTAATAACGAGATCCGAAACGCGTATTTTAATTTTCAGCTCGATGCCGCCGCCTGGAGAAATAAAGATTGGACTGGATTTAATGAGCGGCTCGATGTTTGGAAAAACAAGTCGGCTTACCCGGCGCTGATCACCGATTTCTATTTTCTCAGACAAGACAGCGCGCCGCTGGTTTATCGCCCTGACTCGAAGAGTTTTGAAACCGGCGTATTGCCCGGCGATATGACGCAGGTTGCGGCCGGCCTGAAAAATGACGAGGGGTTCGACCCCATCGCCGACGATATTCCGGCGCTGGTGATGCCCATTTACGAAAACCTGGAACACATAGGCGACGCGCCTAAAATGCCGTTAAAATTGTCGGTAAAAATGCCGATCGAGCAGTCGCGAAAAAAATACGGCTTTCTCGTGATGCGGCTGGATAAAAATGTCATCGCGGGCAATATTCTCGCCGACCTCGCGAAGAAATATTTTTCCGGCGACGACGGCGCTAACTACCGGCTTTCCGTCGTCAGCCAAAAAGACAATTCACAAACGATCTTCAAGGATCACCCGGAGGAAAATTCGGCTTCAAGCGATTCTTCGGCCAGGCTTTTCAGCCTCGCGCCCGAGAAGATGGCTTTTTTTATCAATAACGATCTCGCCTCGACACTGCACCGGCGGACTCCGGCCGATCCGGGCGCGACCGACAAGCCCGAAAAATCCGATAAGCCCGAAAAACCCAATAAGCAAAGCAACGTGGTGATCAGCCAGCGTTATGAAAGCAAATCTCTCGGCGGGCAGCCGCCCGCGCCCGAAGAGGGGAACAAGACGTTTAACTTTACCGTCGCCGGCGACGAAAAACCGCGCGTCACGATAATGGAAAGCAAGAATCCGGATACCGAGGGTGTCTGGCTTTTAAACGTGCAGCATCGCGCCGGCTCGCTCGAACAATTTATCACCAATGCCCGCAATAAAAATCTCGCCGTTAGTTTTGGGATCCTGGGTTTGCTGGGGATCAGCGTCGTCCTGATATTCTTTTCCGCGCAGCGCGCTAAAAAACTCGCGCAGCGGCAGTTGGATTTTGTTTCTTCCGTCTCGCACGAATTTCGCACGCCGCTGGCGGTGATCTATTCCGCCGGTGAAAATCTGACCGACGGCGTGGTCAATTCTCACACCCAGGTCACCGAATACGGCACGCTCATCAAGCACGAAGGCAAAAAACTTTCCGCCATGGTCGAGCAGATCCTGGAATTCGCCGGAGCGCGGTCGGGAAAACGAAAATACGATTTTCGTAAAATAAATATCGAGCAGGTCCTATCCGAAGCTCTCTCCGAATGTCAGCCCCTGATCGCCGGCAGCGGCTTTACGATTGAAAAAAATATTCAGCCCGGTCTGCCCGAAGTGACGGCGGACGGCGCGGCGCTAAATCACGCCTTTCAAAATCTGATCAACAACGCGATAAAATACAGCCGCGACGACAAACGGTTAAAGATCACCGCCGAAAACGGCGGCGGCCGGGTCAAACTCTATTTCGAAGATCACGGCCGCGGCATCGATTCGCGCGAACGCTCGCAAATTTTCGAGCCTTTCTTTCGCGGCAAGGAAGTCGTAGCGGCGCAAATTCACGGCAGCGGATTAGGACTGAGCCTGGTAAAACAGATCGTCGAAGCCCACAGCGGCAAGGTCGAAGTAGAAAGCCGCCCCGGCGAGGGCAGCATATTTACCGTCAAACTTCCGATCCACCAATGAATTAATGAATTACCGAATACTTTTAGTAGAAGACGAACCGGGACTGATCCTGACCTTAAGCGACCGGCTAAAGAGCGAGGGCTATCAGCTGCAGGTTGCCTCCGACGGCGAAATGGGATTCGAGCTGGCCGCCGGCGGCGATCACGATCTGATAATTCTGGACGTGATGCTGCCGAAAAAAAACGGCTTCGACGTCTGCCGCGACCTGCGGCAAAAAAACATCGCTACGCCGATCCTGATGCTCACCGCCAAGGGCGAAACCATCGACAAAGTTCTGGGTTTAAAACTCGGCGCGGACGATTACCTGACAAAACCGTTCGAGGTGATCGAGCTGCTCGCCCGCATCGAAGCGCTGCTGCGCCGCGCGCCGATCGCTTCCGGAAGCTCGCTCGAAAGTTTTCGCTTCGGCGACGTCACGATAGATTTCAAACGCGCCGAAGTCGTGAAAAATAAAAAACCGGCCGAGCTTTCGGCGATGGAATTTAAGCTGCTGCAATTTCTGATCGAAAACCGCGGCACGGTTCATTCGCGTGACGAGCTTTTGGATAACGTCTGGGGTTACGACGCGATGCCCTCGACCCGCACGGTCGATGTCCATATCGCATGGCTCCGGCAAAAACTCGAAAACAATCCCAAGCACCCCCAGCACATCCAAACCGTTCACGGACTGGGATACAAATTCATTTCTTAAAAACCGGGAGCGCGGCTCTCAAGGCAGAAACGCGACAGTTATGGAGCGTGTCAAACTAATTCCGATTTCGTGATACGCAATACGCGATATGTGTTTCGTGGTTCAGGTTTTATTGCGTTAACAATAAAGAATTAGAAACTAGCCACGAATCACACCAATCTAAAATCTAAAATCTGACACGCTCTAATACTTAATTGTTTTTACCAGCTCCTGAAATCTCTGCGCATCTTCGGTCATCTCGCGGTTGTTAAAAAACACGTAGGACAGCTTATTTTTCGGCAGCAGTGAAATGAGTTCCGCAAGTTCGGCGTCGTCATATTTGTAGCGCCAGCCGCCGATGCCGTGCAGGCGAAAATAGCATTGCTGCGGCGTGACCGTTCTCGTTTTAAATGGATCGACCACGTGCCAGAGCTTTAAGTCTTTGCAGATGCTTTTCACCACTGCATCGTCCCAGGCGCCGCGCGGCTCCCAGCAAAAATTCAGTTTGCCGCGCCCTTTACTCGCGACCGTGGAAAAGAATTTTTCCAGGTTTTCAATATTTTCCGGGTAGGGTTTAAAGCTCGCCGGGCATTGAAAAAGAATCGCCTTGGCCTTTAAAGCCTTTGCGCAGGCAAGCGTGGTTTCCCAGGCTTCTTTTACGATCGCGGTCGGTCGGAAATAACCGGCTTCTTCGCGTTCGGTTTCGCTGATCTTTTTCTTCAAGCGTTTGTAGGTCGGACTTTTCTGATCGTGAGTGATCAACTGCCAGGCTTTTATCGTGAATTCGAAATCGTCCGGCATCATCGCCCGCCAGCCTTCGAGCGTCTTAACCTGCGGCGGCTGGTAAAAAGTGTGCTGAATTTCGACACAGGAAAGAAGCTTGACGTATTCCTCCTTGGTATAACGAAACCCGCACGTGCCGATATTGATTTTCCCCTGCTTGTTCATAACCTTATTTTAGATCATTTTGCGATAAGAAGTATGTCTGGTTTCTGACTTACAAAATGGGTCAATTATAAAAGAACTGAACCACGAATAACGCTAAAAACGCACAAAAAAACTTCCTTCTTTTTTAGTGTTATTTCGTGGTTATTCTTTTTCGAACTAAATTGTTTGTCCAGTTCCAGTAGAATTACCTCACCAGATATAAATCCGATTACCCGAAAATGTTTCTTGCTTTTTCGTGTTGCTTCGTTACCTCTTCAAATGTTAAATCACATAGCGCTTCCATTCCAATTTTGGTAATGCGCCAAAATTTATCAGTAATCCGACGTGCATTTTTGTAATTTTCAAATAATTTATGATTTGCGCTACCTCCATACCAGTTAGACCCTGTAAGACCTTTAGTTCAACGATAATCTGCCCATAACAGATCACATTGGGAAAATACTTTTTTGTTAGTTGAATATCTTTATAATAGAGCGAAATTGGGGGCTTAGAGGCAAAAGGTATGTTTCGACGTCCCAATTCAACTTCAAACGCTTCATGATACACAGGTTCGAGGAAACCGGTACCCAGAGTGTAGTAAACATCCTGCGCAGCACCAATCACAATATAGACTTCATCCTTTAAAAGTAACTCAGCCATGGGAGGAAAAGAGTAGCAGTATTATAGCAAATGCTTTTTGATTTATTTAGTGGATTTTAGTGGTTATTTTATTATTTTAGCAAACCCTATTTCTACCAAAAGCAGTAACCACGAAATTACACTAAAATCCACCAAAAAACCATTTTAAAATTCCGAATCTGATGTAGCTCTTTCACGGCGAGCGACGCCGGTGGCGTAGGCGGCGGCTTCGACTCGGGCGGCGACTGCTTCACCGACGCGGCGGTCGAAGACCGAGGGCACGATGTAATCCGGGTGGAGTTCCGATTCGGTGATGATCCCGGCGATGGCGTGGGCGGCGGCAAGCTTCATTTCTTCATTGATGCGCGAAGCTCGGCAGTTTAGCGCGCCGCGAAAGATGCCGGGAAAGCACAGCACGTTATTTATCTGGTTGGGATAATCGCTGCGGCCGGTCGCCATCACGGCAGCTACTCCGGCGGCTTCCTCCGGGAAAATTTCGGGGATCGGATTCGCCATCGCAAAAATGATCGGGTCTTTCGCCATGGTCCTTACGTCATCAGCGTTCAGCACACCGGGCGCGCTCAGGCCAAAGAAAACATTGGCCCCTTTGATCACTTCGCGGATCGTTCCTTTTTCGCCTGCCGGATTTGTATTACGCGCATACCAATCCTTGACCCAGTTCATATTTTCCCGGCGCCCGACATAGAGTGCGCCGGTCGTGTCGCAGCCGATGATATTTTTCACGCCCGCCGCCATCACGATCTTGGAACAGGCTACGCCCGCCGCGCCGATGCCGTTCACGACCAGTTTGATGTCTTCCATCCGCTTGCCGGTGATCTTGAGCGCGTTAATCAGCGCCGCTAGTACCACCACCGCCGTGCCGTGCTGATCGTCGTGAAAAACAGGAATGTCGAGTTCTTCCTGCAGCCGTTCTTCGATCTCGAAACATCGCGGCGCGGAAATGTCTTCCAGGTTGATGCCGCCAAAAGCCACACTGATATTTTTGACGGTCTGCACGATCTCATGCGGATCTTTCGTGCTCAGGCAGATGGGAAACGCATCCACGCCGCCGAATTCTTTAAAAAGCTGCGCCTTGCCTTCCATTACCGGCATTGCCGCCGCCGGGCCGATATCGCCCAGGCCGAGCACCGCCGTGCCGTCCGTCACCACCGCGACGGTATTTTTCTTGATGGTCAGATTGAAAACTTTTTCCGGATCTCTGGCGATCGCTTCGCAGACGCGCGCCACGCCCGGCGTGTAGGCCATCGACAGATCGGCGCGGGTCTTAAGCGACATCTTCGAAACGACCTCTATCTTTCCGCCGAGGTGCATCAAAAATGTCCGGTCCGAAATATTTACCACCTCGACGCCGTCGATGTCGTCCACTGCCCGCGCGATCTCTTCGTCATGTTTTTCCGACGACGCGTTGACGGTAATGTCGCGGATGAGAAAATCTTTACCGGCGCTGACAATGTCGATCGCGTCGATATCGCCGCCGGCCCGCCCGATGGCGGTTGTGATCTCGCCGAGTTTTCCCGGCTGGTTATGGATCTTTATACGCAGGGTAACGCTGTAACTCGCATTAGGTGTTGATGGTTCTTTAGACACGAAATTAAATTAGCAGATTGTTCCGGTAAGTGCCAAACATACGCCTGATAGTAAAGAGGGATCTGGCAGTGAGTCTGGCTGAAGCGGAGCGCAAGGAAAAACGGACAACCGATCTATCTCAAGGTCGGGAAGGGCCGCTTGCGCCCGCTCATGTTATACATACATTGCCGAATGAAGAAATAAAACTCCAAGGCAGCGGGTGCAAGCAACCCTTCCAAACCTGAGAGGTGGCTATGTCGCGCTTCTGCGATTAAGATATCGACATAAGCTGCGACGTCGGATGTTTTTTTCGTGTTATTTAGTGTAATTTCGTGGTTTTCTCTTAATGCCTTATTTAAGAGGGCTTGCACATTAAGTCATAACTCTAATTTTTATGAATCCGTTGAGTAAAAAAACCGACGTTAACCTGGGAGCGCCGGCATCTTGCCGGCAAAGCGCGGCTGGTCGCGCTAATTGACATAAATCAAAGACTTTTTAGATCGCTTCGCGATTTTGCCGGCAAGATGCCGGCGCTCCCAGATTAACCGCATGTTATTTTTGAACCTTCAAAAACACTCCCTTCCAAATAAATTGCTTTATTTGCAGCCACTACGCCCGGTGTTAAACATTTTTGAAAAAATTTGTTGACGACCGCGGTAGTATAAAGATAGAATTTAAGTGGCATTGAACGAGCGTATTCTCGTTTAATCGCTTAATTCCCCACTCCAGGAATATAAACAGTCAGTCCTTGCTGTTTTTGGAGAAAGGCACCCCGCACACTTATGTCAGCAAAAATCGATGAATTATTACGCATGGCGATGAGCTTCGGCGCATCTGATCTGCATTTGCGCGCCGGATCGTTTCCGGTCATACGCGTCAACGGCGAACTGCGTCCGGTGTCCGGCATCAGCCGGCTGGATCAGGAAGAAACCTTGGAAATGGCGTTTTCGATGATGTCGAACCGCCAGAAAATGCACTTTAAGGAAGCGTTCGAAGTGGATATCGGTTACAGCGTTTCCGGCCTCGGGCGTTTTCGCGTCAACGTTTTCCAGCAGCGCAATTCCGTCGGCATCGTGGCGCGCGTCATTTCCGATCGCATCCGCGGCTTTTCGGAACTCGGCCTGCCGCCCGTGTTGGCCAAAATCGCCGAAGAACAGCGCGGCCTGGTACTCGTGACCGGAACCACCGGTTCGGGTAAATCGACCTCGCTCGCCGCCGTGATCGACCATATCAACAACACGCGCAACAGCCACGTGGTGACGGTCGAAGACCCGATCGAATTTCTGCACAAAGACAAACAATCTTTTATCACCCAGCGCGAGATCGACGTCGATACTCGTTCGTTTGCCGAAGCCCTGCGCGGGGCGCTGCGCCAGGATCCGGACGTTATCCTGGTCGGTGAAATGCGCGATCTGGAAACGGTGGAAACGGCGCTGGTCGCCGCCGAAACCGGCCACCTGGTGCTTTCGACCCTGCACACGGTCGATGCCGCTGAAACTATTCAGCGTATCATTTCCGTCTTTCCGCCCTATCAGCAGAAATCCATCCGTATTCAACTGGCGGGACTGCTGAAAGCGGTCGTCTCGATGCGCCTGATCCGCGCCGCAAAAAATCGCGGGCGCGTGCCGGCGGTCGAAGTTTTGATCTCGACGCCGCTGATCAGGGATTACATTCTGCACGAAGAAAAGACCTCGCAGATTCGCGACGCGATCGCGGCGGGAACTTCGCAATACGGAATGCAGACCTTTGACCAGTCGCTGTTTTATCTCTACCAGTCGGGCTTGGTTACGCTCGAAGAAGCGTTGCGCAATTCGACCAATCCGGATGAGTTCCGTCTGCGCCTGGCAGGTATTTCGAATACGTCTTCACAGGCGAAGGTCGAAATGGAATCCTTGAGCGACGTTTCCAAAATGGCCAACACGATGATCCCGGAGATCGAACAGGTCAAATATTAAACGTAATTTCGTTCAGAGTTACGCCTTTAGGCGTGAGTCTTCGAAACCCTCACGCCTAAAGGCGTAACTCTGAACCAATAAACTGGAAGCGCGGACGGCTCGTCCGCATCCCTGTCAGCAGCGCCTGCGTCAGCGGGTGCGTTAGGCTGCAAAGCAGCCTTTGCGGACGAGCCGTCCGCGCTCCGACTAAACAGCAAAAAGCACAGCCCGAAAGCTGTGCTTTTTAACTTTTAAATCAAATACTTACTAAGCGGTGAACGAGGTCCCGCAGCCGCAGCCGCCGGTCGCGTTCGGATTTTCGAACGTAAATCCCGAACCCATCATATTCGTCGCGTAATCGACCTGCACGCCATTCAGATACTGAGCGCTGAACATATCGACAAAAAGTTTAATGCCGTGCACTTCGGTAATGTGGTCGCCCTGGCGTGAATCTTCCTCGATATTCAGGCTGTATTGAAAGCCCGAACAGCCGCCCGGCACCACGCGAACGCGCAGTCCGGCCGTCTCCGGCAGGTCTTCTTCGGTGGCGATAAATTTCTTGATCTCTTCAGCCGCGGCTGACGTGACATCTAATGTAAAAACTGGCGCTAATACAGCGGACATTTGGTTGATCTCCTTATTATCAAATAATAGCCCGATCCGGCGATCGCCGAATCTTTACTTTAATGTAAATATTAACTGTTTTTTGCCAAAAAAACAAGCTGCAAATAGGAAGAGAGGAAATTAGGAAGTGAGGAATTCATCTTTCCATGCTTTGCTACAAAAAGTAAATTAAGCGCAAACACCTTGCCGGCACAAACTGTGAGCATTAAATGTTTTTTTCGTGTTATTTAGTGTAATTTCATGGTTTCTCTTTATCGCCGTTAAAAGTAAAACATAATGAAGTAACCACGAAGCAACTGTGTTTTCAGTCAAGTGTGGATCAGCGAGTTAATGGTTTCCAGTAAGCCTGATTTTTGGCCATGGCGTTAAGAGTGACAAGAAGTTTTCTGGCGCAGGCGATGATGGCGAGTTTTTTTGGTTTTCCGGCTGAGCATAGGTTTTGATAGAACTGTTTGATAATAGGATTGAAGCGTGTAGCGGCGATGGTCGCCATGTAAAGAACGCGTCGGACGGAGTAGCGTCCGCCCTGACAGATGCGTTTTCCTTTCCAACGCCCGCTTTCTCTGGGGAAGGGAGCGACGCCGGCGAGCGAAGCTATTTGTTTTCCGGTAAGAAGCCCTAGTTCGGGCATCTCGGTGATGAGAGTGGTGGAAAGCACGGGGCCGACACCGGGAACGGACTGGAGCAGTTCGGCGGTTTGGCGCCAGGTATCGGATTCATTGATGCGGCGCTCGATCTCGGCTTCTATCCTGGCGGTTTGGCGCTCGAGCGATGCAATGTTCTTTTTCAGTTCTTTGCGAACGGCCGGATGAGCGAGTTCGAGGCGATTGTTTTCGGCGATTCGCATTTCGACAAGCTGGCCGCGGCGGGTATTAAGGGCCTGCAGAGCGCTTAGTTCTTCGGGTTTAAGCGGTGTCGGAGAGAGATCGGCGGTCCGCCCGTAGCGGGCAATGACGCGGGCATCTACCGCATTGGTCTTGGCCATGATCCCTAAGCCCCTGGCGAACTGCCTGACCCGCTTCGGATAAACGACAGCGACCGGCAAAGAGAGTTCGGAAAAGGCCGCAACGGCTGCCCGTTCATAGCCGCCCGAGGCTTCCAGCACGATCATTTCCGGATCGAGCGCCTTAAGCTGTTTGGCCAAAGCGCGAAGTTCTTTCGGCTCATTGGCGCAGATCAGGAGTTGCCCGGTCGAGTCGATGAAAACGTCCAGTTTGTCCTTGCCCGTGTCGATGCCGACGCACGGACGCGCTTCTGAGATGATCGGGTTTTTGTTTTTTGAAGATTTGTTCATATGTTAAAGTAGAGTCGTTAAAGTAAAGGTTGTTCTCTAATTTGCTGAATACGGAATCAAAAGTTCCTGACAACTGTTCGAGATAAACCTACCGGGAGGAGAATGACGCGTCGCGCTTCGTGACGGTTTCCAAAGAACCTAAACACGAACGAGCTGTCATTCTCCCTTCGAATCCAAACCTACTACATTTGAACCCTCTTTCAACATACAAATCCCACGAAACAACACTAAACCGATCCGTTGCGACTATACAAAGCTTTTCCTCATTTCCCCATTTTCCTCAATTCCTCTCTTCTATTTCTTCCCGGGATGGACTGGAAACGCGGGGCGTTTCGGCGCCGTCACCGGATTTTTGGCGATTTGGGCGAGGGCGACCTCGACGGCTTTAATAAGCTGCGAATCGCGTCCCGCCATCAGATCCTGCGGGGTGATATCGACGTCAAAATCGGGGGCTACTCCATAATTTTCAATTCCCCAACCGCTTCCATCCGGATTGTAGGCCGCCCGGTTAGGCAGCTGCACGCGCCCGTTATCGATAAAATTGGGGGTGAAAAAATAAGGGCCGACGCCTGCCCCGTAGGTTCGCTTGCCGACCAAGGACCCGACCTTGCCGAGTTTGAACATAAAGGCTCCCGTTTCCGCCGCCGACCCGTTAAGTTCATCGATGATCATCACCTTGACCGGGGGCGCGGGATTAACCGGGGTGGCAATGTCCTCACCGTCGCGGAATTTGTAATAGTAGAGCGGTTTTCGTCTCAGCCATTCGATCAGGTAATCGGGAGTAATCCCGCCGCCGTTAAAGCGCTGGTCGATGATCACGCCCGGTTTGCCGGCATAGCCGGTCAAACCTCTCGTTGCATTCATTATTCCTTCCGGGCCGTAGTTTTCGATAAAAATGTAGCCGACCTTTCCCCCGGAAAGTTTTTCCACCAGCTTGCGGTTGTTCTCGGCCCAGTTTGCCCGCCGCAGCCGGTTCTCTCCCGCCGCCGGATAGACCGTGTATGTTCGCGCGGCGCTTCCGTCAGAGTTTTTACTTACCGTGAGTTTTATCGCCTTTCCGGCCGTATTCTCAAAATAAGTAAAAATATTTTTATCGGGCTCGACCTTTTGCCCGCCTGCTTCGAGCAAATAATCGCCTTCGCGGATATCGACGCCGGGCTGATCGAGCGGCGCGCTAAAGCTGCCGTTGGCCGAGGCGAAAGACGTGGTGAGGTAAATTTTCTTAAAACGATAATGGCCGTTCTCGACCGCATAATCCGCCCCGAGCAGACCGGTCGGATTTCCGCCTCCGGCCGGCGGCGTCGTGTCTCCCCCGCCGATGCCTAAGTGGCTGATCGAAACCGAACCGAGCATCCGCTGCATCAGCAAATTCAGATCCACCCGGCGCTTTACCGCCGGCAAATAGGCGGCGTAATAATTTTTTAAGGCAGCGAGATTTTGCCCGTGATAATTCCTGTCATAAAACCAATCCCGCATGATGCGGATCGATTCGTCGAATATCTGCCGCCATTCTTCCCTGGGGTTTACCAGGACCTGCATTTTACTGAAATCCTGTTTTCCGTCGCCGGGCTTTGCCGGGGCGTCCGCGTCGGCCCGAAAAAAGTCGCGGCCTTTACGGTACAGAATGCGGCTGCCGTCGCCGGTTATGTCAACCTCGTCGATCTCGTCGACTATCTTTTGCATTTCACCGCCCTTACCGGTGTCGAAATAATAAACGGCCTGTGATTGTGAGCGCTCGTTAAAATTGCCCGGCGTTTTCGACCATTCGTCCACAACCAGCAGCAATTTGCCGTTTTTACCCGCGGCAAGCCGGTCGAAATCCCGCTGCGGCAGGCGCAGGTTCAAAAACCGGCGGTCAAAATCGCTCAGATCGATCTTTACATTTCGCACCGCTTCGGAAACCTTTGCTTCCGGATTAGGCTGGCCGTTTGGCAAAGTCAGCGATGGAGTGTCTTTCGTCAGCATAAGAGCATGAACCCGGCGCACCAGCAGCGGATTTGCGTTAATACTACTTAAAACTCCCCAGTCGAAATTACCGGTCAGCCCATTCGGACTGGAGACAAAATACAGATATTTTCCGTTCGCGTCGAAAACCGGCGACTGCGTGTGCGTGTTGCCGTCCGTGATCTGAAAAGATCTTTTCTGCGTCAAGTCGTAAATAAATACCGTTCCGGCGCGATTTTTCAGACGCTTGGCGTAAGTCAAAAACCTGGAGTCCGGGGAAAAATTCGGCGACCAGTTATCCTGCGCGGAATAATCGGAAGTATCGATCTTTGCCGTGGTTCCCGCTTCCGCGTCGGTCAGCCACAGGTCTAAATTTTTACCGGCAAAAGTAAGCTTTTTCGAATCCGGCGACCAGGCCAGGTCCCAGTAGAACGAGGGTTGTTTTTCGATCGCGATCTTTTTGACCGAATCGTTTTCCAGTGAACGAATATGCAGCGTGTATTCACCTGATTCGTCCGAGAAATAAGCGACGGACTTATTATTGGGCGAGATCACCGGATAACGCTCGGCCGCGCCCGAAGTATTTGTCAGATTTTTATAATTTCCGTTATCGGCGTTAAAAAGCAAAACCTCGCCGCGCGCGCCGACAACTATCTTTTCCCCATCGGCGGACGGTAAAATTTGTTCCAGGAAACGCATCGCGTTCACGGTTCGCGGCTCCAGCTCGGAAGCGTCCGGCGATACTGAGACATCGACGATCTTGTCCTGGTTGGCCGCCGGGTCGAAAAGATGAATTCGCCCGTCCTGTACAAAGCAGATCGCACCTCCTGAAGCCCCTAAAGCTGGCGAAGCCGACGGAAATCTTACCCCCTGGCCGTCAAACTTTGTCAGTTGCTTTACCTGTTTGGTTTTTCGGTCGTGAACAAAAAGATTAAAAGTGCCCGTGCGGTCCGACGAGAAATAGATCTTTTCCCCCTGCCACATCGGAAAACGGTCGTTAAAATTCTGGTTCGGTAATTTTTCCACCGCGCCGGTTTTCAGATCGGCGATCCAGATCGGCGCGGTCGAGCCGCCGCGATAATAACGCCACTCGCCGAATCCAGCGCGCGGATTGTAGGCGATCTTACTTCCGTCCGGTGAAAAAGAGCCTTGGAAGGCTTGCGGCAGCGGCAGCGCCGTGGCAATAGTTCCGCCTTCGACAGCAATTTTATACAGGCGGGTTACGCCTTCTTCGTCGCGCGTGGTTTCAAAAACCACTTCCTTACCATCGGGCGTCCAGCAAACGATCATGTCGTCCTCGCCCATATACGTCACGCGCTTTGCTTCACTTTTACTGCCCGCGCCATCAACGGAGATAACGAAAATATCCCAGTCGTTTCCGTTGTTGCGGGAAAAAGCCAGCCGCCGCCCGTCGGGCGAAAAAACCGGATTCGTTTCTTCGTTAGGTGTATTGGTCAGACGCCGGGCGGAGCCTCCGGCTCTGCCGACCAGCCAGATCTTTCCCGCATAAGTAAAAGCAATTTGATCTTGACCTACCGCGACCCGGCCGAAAAGTAAGGGGGCATTCTGAGGCTGCGCCGAAGTTAAAGTCCAGGAAACAAGAACGAAAACAAAGGCCAGGGTGGCTTTGAGCATAAAATAGACCTGCTTTTTTAAGATTGGAGACCTGACTATTTTAACGAATTTTGGCGGTTTTAGTTCCGAATTTATGGAAATTAATAAGAAAACGGGTCAGAACCGGGAACGGTAGTGACCGGGTTTTTGGATGCGAAATTGCAAAGGCGAAAGGGATAATAAGAATTCAAGCGCGCGCCGTTTTTGCCTTTCAACTTTAGCCTTTTAAAGAACCCGGTCACTACCGTTCCCGGTTCTGACCTCATCTCGCTTTTGTCAGTATCACTAATTCCGGCTTCATCGCTTCGATGGAAATCTGCCGCGCGACTTCTTCGGCGACTTTGTGAAAAGCTTTTGCCTGTGGTGAGTCCGGATGAGCGATAACTACTGGCACGCCCTGGTCGCCGCTTTCGCGCACTTCCATTCCTAAGGGAACTTCGCCTAAAAAATTCAGCGCGTATTCGTCGCAGAAAGCGGCCCCGCCGCCTTCGCCAAAAATGTTATAGCGGTTGCCGGTATCGGGCGCGACGAAATAAGACATATTTTCGATCACGCCGAGCACCGGAATATTGACCTGCTCGAACATCTTGTAGGCGCGGCGCACATCGGCGATCGAAACGTTCTGCGGCGTGGTCACCAGCACGGCTCCCTGCACCGGCACCAGCTGCGCCAGCGAAAGCTGCACGTCGCCCGTTCCCGGCGGCATATCGACGATCAGATAATCGAGCTCGCCCCAGTTCACGTCCGTCAAAAACTGGCGGACGATCCCGTGCAGCATCGGCCCGCGCAGCACCATCGGTTTATCGGCCGGCGCCAGCAGCGCCATGGAAATCACCCGGACGCCGTGGGCTTCGATCGGGATCAGCTGATTCTGGAATATCTCGGGCTGTTTGTGCGCGACGCCTAGCATTAGCGGCACATTCGGGCCATAAACGTCCGCGTCCATTATTCCCACGCTCGCGCCGTCTTTTGCCAGCGCCACCGCCAGGTTCACCGCCACGGTCGATTTGCCGACGCCGCCCTTGCCCGACGAAACGGCGATAATATTTTTTACTCCCGGAATCGCGACATTATTTGCCACGCCGCGCCCCTGCGGCACCTCGGCGTCCATCGTGACCATGACCGCGGTTACGCCTTTCAGGCCGCCGACTATCTCCAGCGCCTGCTGCTCCATTTCCTCTTTGACCGGGCAGGCCGGTGTCGTCAGCACGATGCGAAAGGAAACTGCGCCGTCATTGATCTTCAGGTCTTTGATAAACCCGAGCGTGACAATATCTTTGCGCAGATCGGGATCGATGATCTGCTTTAACGCATTTAAAATTATTTCTTCAGTTAGTTGACTCATTAATTTATATAAAAGGTTTTCTTCGTAATAATTCAGCCAACAAAGTTGGCGATTGAAAATAGCCCCCGTGCTTTAGCGCGGGGTAAAGCGGAAAATGATACGCGAAGCCCGTTTTAACGGGCGAAAGATTTCTGCCGTCCGCTACGCAAACCGCTTATGATATAACCGGTATATTGACCTGTAAGTACCAAACAATTAGAATAAGCCACTCTTTTTCAAATGTCATCCGCAAAGCGCCAATTATTCCTTTCGCTCGCTCTCGAAGCACAAGCCTGTCAGATCTGTCCCGATCTGTGTGAGCGGACGGCGGTTTTGAGTGAGCTTAACGGCTCGCTCGAACCGAAAGTTTTCTTTATCGCCGAAGCGCCGGGCCGGCAGGGCGCCGATCGCACGCGGGTTCCCTTTTCCGGTGATAAATCTGGCGAAAATTTTCGCGTACTGCTGGCATCGATCGGTTTGGAACGCAAAGACATTTTTGTGACTAACGCGGTGATGTGCAGCCCGCGCGCCGCGACCGGTGCCAATCGCAAGCCGTTCAGGACCGAGATCAAAAATTGTTCTTCGTTTTTGCGGCGTACGATAGAAGTGATCAACCCCACTGTTATCGTCACGATCGGGAGCGTCGCGCTTGAGGCTTTGAAGGCGATTGCATATCATGAATTTGTGCTAAAAAACGACGCGGCGAAAATATTGGAGTGGCACGACCGGAAACTCGTTCCGCTTTATCATCCCAGTCCGCAGGTCGTGGCTTCGCACCGGCGGCTGCCGCAGCAGATCGAAGATTTTAAGGTATTAAAGAAAGCGTTAGAAACAAATAAGTGAGGCTTCAAGTATGAAGTCAGAGCCGGGAACGGTAGTGACCGGGTCGCAGTTCAGAAACAATGACTCAGGATAAACGCGACGTTTTTGTTCTTTACTTTTTACATTTTTACACTTTTACACTTACCAAAGAGCCCGGTCACTACCGTTCCCGGTTCTGACCCGTTATATTAGATGGACGTATTTATTATGTTCGACGATTACAACAAGATTCGCGATGGCGCGCCCGGCTTTTACCAGCAAAAGCGCGGGCTGCTCGAAGTTTGGGGAAAAGAGGCGATCCAGTTTCTAAACGGGCTTATCACCAACGACGTCGCCGCGCTCGCAGACAGTGCGCAAATGACGGCGGCTTTTCCTAACGTGCAGGGGCGCCTGCTTGCGATAGTTCGCGTAGCGCGGCGCGGCGATAAGTTTCTGTTCGAGACGGATGAAGCCACCCGGGATAAAGTTTTTCAAAACCTTTTTCGCTTTACCTTTGCCGGAGATTTTTTTGTCGAAGACCGGTCGGAGAATTATGAATATTTTGAGATATTTAATTCCGATTTCGGCGTTCCCGGCTCGGAAGCGGTTTCTTTCGACGGCAAAATTTCGAAAGACTATTTTGTTCCCAACGAGATGGCGGAGAGCTTTAAAAACGACCTGATAGAATCCGGTGCCGTCGAAATTTCCGCTGAGTTGTATGAAATTCTCCGGGTGGAAAACGGCGTTCCGAAATACGGCGTCGATATGGATGAAACGACGGTCGTGCTGGAAACCGGGCTCGATGAGGCCGTGAGTTTTACCAAAGGCTGTTATATCGGGCAGGAGATCATTGCCCGGATACATTTTCGCGGCCACGTGGCAAAGAAACTCACCGGGCTGACGCTATCGGAACCAGGAGCACCCCTCCTGCCCGAGGAGGGGCGGCCGAAGGCCGGGGTGGTGGAAGCAGCGGGCGGGCCGCTGCAAAATGCCGAGTTAAAATCTATCGAGGGAAAAGCCGCCGGGCGGGTCACTTCGGCCGTTTTTTCCCCGAAACTGCAAAAAACCATTGCCCTTGCCTATGTCCGCTACGAATTTCTCGCCGCGGGCACCGAGCTGCAGGCCGGCGATCTCACCGCAAAAGTTACAAATTTCCCCGTCCTTTAAATTATGCGACAAACACGGATTTTTAACGTGTTCATAATATGAGAAGGTTTTATATAAAAGGGCGGGACATGAATTTATCCAGATTTTATCTTTTAGCAATATTAACTCTTGTTTTTTCAGTATTTTGCAGCGCTCAGGACTTTTCCGAACAGGCAGTTTCCGAAGAAAGCTATAACCGGATCGAAACGACGACCAGGATCAGCGAATTCGGTAAGACAAGCCCGTCCGACCGGACGGCCAGGCTGGATAATTTCCTGATCGAACTGCAAAACAACCCGGGAGCGACCGGTTACATCGTTTTTTACCAGGGAAAAGACGTTCTGCCTTCGCAATACGACGTCAAGGGTGAACAGCTTTACCTGCCGCATCTCAAATTCAGGAATCATGACCAGGACGGAATAGTTTTCGTCAACGCTTTTCGCGAACGCCAGACGACCGAATTTTGGGTGGTGCCTCCCGGCCGCGGCGCGCCGGAGCTTACTTTGACGATCGCGGCGCTCGCAGCCCCGAAAAATGAAGCTTTTCTCTATCACCGGAGCCATTTCGAGCTTTCGTCCGATGATTTTCTGCTCCCTAGTGTAAAGGAAGAGCGGCAAAACGAGATCGAAGAATTTTCCCGTGATAACAGCGAAAATCTCGGCGGCGAAAATTTTGAAGAAACCGGGTCAGTGCAATGGGCAGAAGCCGCTCCCCGTGAAAACGATGCGGAAAACTTTTATCGTTCGGGACAGGAGTTTGCCGAAAAAGTAAAAAATCCGGAGAGCCGCGGAGTGATCGTTTTTTACGTCGATGACAAAATGTTCGACGTAGCGAAAATTCGGGACGACATCAAAAAAAGAATCGACGGAAATGCCGGCCAGGCCAAAGTCAATGTGAATAAATTTGAATTGGTCTTCGGCGGCTATCGCAGCGGCATCGACATCGAAATGTGGGTCGTTCCGCAAAACGCGAAAACTCCGGCAGCCAGACCCGCCCAGCGGCAATTAGAGGTCAGCTAAACCTGGGAGCGCAGCCCTTTACACAAAAGTTCCGATAAATTGCCGCTAGTTTAGCTAGTGGTGAATGATGGCTTTGCCTATAAAGTAACTACAAGATTGTGTACTGAGTGGATTTGTTTAGTGTTGTTTCGTGTGATTTCGTGGTTCCAGTCTTATAACCTTATAAATAACGTATTTAAGAAGCTAAAACCCGACGAGCGCCTGCCGGATGAAACTGTTACAATCGACAGTTAATTATGAATGCCAGTCAACCGGAAATCCCCGGATCGCGAGACCTCGATCTGGAAAACGCAAAACTTGCCTACACGATAATCGATTCTCTTCTGCAGCATAATGACACCCTGGGCGACCTGATCGCGGTAATGGCCCGCGCGCTCGACGAAGACACGCAGCATGCTTTGACCGGAACCAACGAGTGGCAAAATTACCTGGAAAGCCGGCGCGGGCTGGATATTACCAGGATAAGAATCGATAAATTTACCGAAGAATTGAAAAAACTGGAAGATTCTGCGGAAAGCCGTCCCGATTAAATATATAGATTCATATAGGAACAACTGGAAGGTCGGCGTAGCTCGGGTAACGGGCGGGAAGAGATTGGCGGGTTTGACAGCCCCAACTGCTAAAAGCAGTTGGGGCGTTTTACGTTTAAAAGCCGCCCCACAAATCCGGAATAATTCCGGATTTGTGGCAAGTCTTGAAGTTTGTGGGCAAAACAAGTTATCCGATAAAATGCAAGTAAACCTGGGAGCGCAGGCATCCTGCCTGCAAAAGATCGCGCAGCGATCTAAAAGTTCGTTTATCTAACGAGTTAGCGCGGACGAGCCGCGCATTGCAGGCAGGATGCCTGCGCTCCCAGGTTAACGTCCGTTTTTTTAATAAATAACTGCATTTATAAACTCTGAAAAATCAACCATTTAACTTACTTATCATAACCATCGCGGTTTATTATGCTTTTGGCGTTTGCCATTTCATCCAAAATTTTGTACTTTAGTAATGGTAATACGTTACTAAATAAATCAATCTAACAACTCAGGGTTTTCCGGCTTTCTCAAAAGAAAGGTCTTCTGGAATATTGGTGTTTTTGGTAATTTATTATTAGTGGACTAGTCCTAGTCCTTCCTGCGGCGACATCAGCCGGTTAAAAAAATAAGTTTAGGGGTAAAAATTTGCTGATCTTACAGAGACTGTTCCGCCTTTATTTCGCTTTGTCCGTGCTTTTGCTTTGCGTTGTTGCTCAGGGCTTCGCCCAGGCCGAAAGGCCGAGGATCGTTAGAAGTTCATCGTCGCGTCCCGTAAACGCTCCCCCGGCAATAAACCCGAATCAAACACAGGCTAATAATCGCCAACCGCTGTTAACAAAAATAGTATTGTCCAAGGCCAGCAACGAACCGCTGCCGCCGACCAGGATCAAGAGCGTGCTGTCGGCTCCGTCTTCGACCCCGACGACACCTTTTCTGATGGCTTTTAATTCAAAGCTCATGTCCGGGATCGAATCCAAGCTCGGTATCAGATACGTATACGGCAGCACCGGGCCTAATTCATACGATTGTTCCGGGTTTGTCTGGAGCGTCTTTCACGACGCGGGCATCAATTTTGAAAGAAGCAGCGCGCGCACCTACTGGGAAACATTCGATCAGGTTTCCGATGCGGATAAATATAAATTCGGCACGCTGGTGTTCTTTAACCGCCTCGGCCATGTCGGCATCGTCGCCGATGAAAAAGGTTTTTACCAGGCTTCCAGCAGCAAAGGCATCACCTATTCGCTCTTTGCCGGATACTGGGAAAAACGCATCGTCGGTTTCAGACGCGTCCCGATCGCAAGAAACTAAAAATTTTCATTGTGAAATGTAAAAAGCGAATCGCATCAATGCGGTTCGCTTTTTTTACTGGATATAAGCGATCCAAAAACTCCCCTCCTTACGAAGGAGGGTGCCCGAAGGGCGGGGTGGTTCTTCTTATTTTCCGCACTAAAGACTCGTTTCTTTATTTATTTGCGCCGGAAATAAACCCGGCGCGGCCTTCGTTATCGTTTACTTCCCAGATCACGGCGATCTTTTCCAGCGACACGTAGGCGACCTTATCGTCCTTATCGCGCAGGTACAGCACGCCGCTTTGCACGGTGACCACTTCCCCGCGCACGATATTGTTCGAACCGCACGACAGCGCTACTTTTTTTCCCATTAACTGCGTCAGTAATTCTTCCATTCTTAAATCTTCCTTTTGAATATTTATGTCTTGCCGATAAAGTGGCGATTCGTCTTTTTAATGTTGTTTCGTGTAATTTCGTGGTTAATTCTTAAAGCTTTATTCTTGACGGCAATAAAAGGCAGAAACCACGAACACACACTAAATAACACGAAAAATACTTGCATGTTCCAATTTAGCGGCATGCCTATACTTATCGCTGAAATATGCCTTATTTTTCAGACTTTTCTGCTCCGGTACACGTCTTAAGATACAGCGAAATCACGTTATTTATCAAATTCTGAAATAAAAGAAAAAAACACTTGTATTTTGGTGGGCCGTTTTAGTATGCTTAAACAATGATTAACATCGTCCTAGTCGGTCAGTAATCATTTCCCGCGGTCATCAAGGCGAGGTGTTTTTCTTAAACATCATCTTTTAGAAACAGATCAGACGACTTAGTTAGAGAGAAGGAGGGTAAGGGTATGAACCCTAGAGTATCGCGTATTCCCCTACGTTTTTGGTGTGTGGTCATGAGCGCATTCATGCTGACCGTTTTTCTGTCAGCAGGCGTTATGGCCGACGTTGAAGAAGACTTCAATTCACCGACACCCATTTTGATCAGCGAGCGTGGTTCGACCCGCGCTCTGGCGATAAATGCGGACGATTGGAACGGGACGATCCCGAAAAACAATCCGACCGAAATATTTATTGCCGGAGAAAAATCGCGCGTCATGTTCTTCGTCGCTAATCTGGCTTTGATGGACGGCGAAGGCGCCGGCGCCTTCCGGCTTTCGCTGCAGGATGCGTCCGGCCGCATTTATCGCCTGCAGGTTGAAGACATTCAGCCGCTGGCAAAAGATAATTCGGTCTGCGCGGTAACGGTGGTTCTCTTCGACAAAAACGGTTACAACGGCCAGCCTCTGCCGATCGGCGATCACCTGGTGCGTTTGACCTGGCGCGGGCTCTCCAGCAACCGCGTCCGTCTCGGCATCGGCAAAACCGGCGGCGAGATCAGGGACGACCAGCGTACTATTCCGACCCCCTACCCTCTCAACGCAAAAACTTTAAAACAGGCGGAAGACGGCGTGATGGCCGAATTCGTCGGCAGAAAATACGCCGGCGACCGCACGCGCTTTATGGAGCAGGCCACTTTCGGCCCGACGCCCGCGCTCAACGACCGCCTGCGCCGCATTGGGATCAAGACCTGGCTGGCGGAACAGCTCGAGGCGACCGCGCCTTCGACGCCTTATCCGTTCCTGCCCCTGATGCCCACCGATCAGAACGCCGGATGCGCCGGCGGCACCGCGACCTGTCAGCGCGACAATTACCAGATGTATCCGATGCAGATCTGGTTTTACACCGATGCCTTCTACGGTGAAAATCAGCTGATCCACCGGACGGCGTGGTCGCTTAACCAGATCTGGGTGACGGCCAATCCGGAAGTGTCGCAGCCGAGCCACATGCTGCAATACCAAAAGATACTCGATAAACACGCCTTTGGCGGTTATCGCAATCTGATGCAGGATATGACGCTCAATCCGGCGATGGGCGTTTATCTGGACATGCTGGGCAGCACCAGAAATAATCCGAACGAAAATTACGCCCGCGAGATATTGCAGTTGTTTACGATCGGTTTGTTTATGCTCAATCAGGACGGGAGCGTCCAGGTGGATGGAAACAACCTGCCGATCCCGACCTACACCCAGGATACGGTAAATAATTTTACCGAGATCTTTACCGGCTGGCAGACCTGCCAGCAGTCCCCGCCAACCTGTCCGAGCTTTAACGGCAATCCGAATTTCACGGACCCGATGCTGCTCAATCAGAATCTGCACAATATCACCAGCAAAACTTTGCTTACTTACCCGGGAGCGCAAAATGTCGATATCCCGGCGAATCAAAACGGAGCGGTCGATCTGAACGCGGCGCTCAATAACATTTACAATCACCCGAATGTCGGCCCGTTTGTCGGCAAGCGGCTGATCCAGAGCCTCGTCACCAGCGATCCGACCCCGGCGTATATTTCCCGCGTGGCCGGCGTCTTTAATAATGACGGCCTCGGTAATCGCGGCAATATGAAAGCGGTCATTCGCGCGATCCTGCTCGACCCCGAAGCGCGCGGCGACGTCAAGACCGATCCGGATTACGGCAAACTGCGTGAACCGGTTCAGGCCATTACCAATGTGCTGCGTCAGTTCGGCGTCCGGAACGCTGCCGGAACCGGCCCGAGCGACGCAAATCTGAATCCGCGCTCCGCCCTTTTAGGGCAGGACGTGTACCGGGCTCCGTCGGTATTCAACTTTTACCCGGCGGATTACGTCGTTCCCGGAACGGATGTGCTGGGGCCGGAATTCGGCATCCTGAATACCGGTTCGTCGATCGCGCGCGTGAATCTGTTCAACACCCTCGTGTTTGGCACCATTCCCATCTCCAATCCGGACACGCCGGCGGGTACGTCCCTCGACCTGACCGGGCTGCAGGCTCTGGCGGCGGCCGACCCGACGTGCAACCTCTTGCTGGACGAATTGAACAACAAGATGATGCACGGCACGATGTCAGCGCAGATGAGATCTTCGATTCTCACCGCGACGACTGCCGTGGCGGCCGCGAACACATTAACCAGGGCTCGACAAGCGCTCTATCTCGTCGCGACTTCGTCGCAATATCAGGTGCAGAGGTAAAAAGCTATGACACAATCAAGAAGAGACTTTTTAATGAGATCCGGCTGCGCGCTTGGGATGGCTACGCTGGCGACGCAGGCGCGGCACTTCGGATTAATGAGCGCGATGGCGCAAACCGTCGATAAGGACAGCAGCTTTGCCCCGGGCGATTACAAAGCGCTGGTCTGTATTTTTATGGACGGCGGCAATGACGGCAACAATACCGTCATCCCCAACCATAGCGACGCTACGATCAGCAATTACGGGGTTTATTCGGCGGAACGCGCCGCTTCGACGCTGGCTATCCCGCAGGCTAACCTGCTGCCGATCGGCGTTCCGCGTATGGGCGGCCTGACCTACGGCCTGCACCCGAGCTTCGGCACGGGCGCGACGAACGGCGGTATTCACCCGCTTTGGGCGACCGGCAAACTGGCGGTGGTATCCAACGTCGGAACACTGGTCGCGCCGATGACGCGCACACAGTACCTGAACGGTTCGATCCAGAAGCCGTACCAGCTGTTTTCGCATTCGGATCAGGTGGCGCAGTATCAAACCGCCCGTTCCAACACCCAGGACTTCACCGGCTGGGGCGGCAAGATGGCCGACCGGATGAACACCTGTTCCAACCCGTCGGGTTTGATCCCGATGATCACCTCGATCGCGGGCACGAACCTGTTCACCAACGGCCAGCAGACTCTGCCGCTGGCGATCGCGAACGCCGGTACGGGGCTAAACAACGTCCTGGCGCTGACCGGTTTCGGGGCCAATTCCGATTCGACCGCCCGGCTGGCTTCCTTTAACCAGCTGCGGACCTTCGATCTGGAATCAAACGTCGTCAAGGCGGCGAGTAATGTCACCAGCCAGGCGATCCAGGCCAACCAGGCGCTCTCTACCTTCCAGGAAGTGACCGTCACCTTCCCGAATACCAGCATCGGGCTCCAGCTCAAGCAGATCGCCCGGCTGATCAAAAAGCGCTCCGAATTGACCATTAACCGGCAGATATTTTTCGCCCGCATTGGCGGTTTCGATACCCACAATAATCAGAATAGCGCGGTAAACGGCCAGACGGCTTTGATCTTACAGCTGAGCCAGGCCATGCGCGCGTTTTATGATGAGATGACGACGCAGGGAATACAGAACGGCGTCACGCAGTTCACCGTTTCGGATTTCTCGCGCACGTTCAACCCGGCGAGCACCGGCGCGGCGGCGGGCAGCGACCACGGCTGGGCGAATCATATGTTCGTGCTGGGCGGTTCGGTACTCGGCGGCGATTTCTACGGAATGAACGGTTCGAACGGAACCCCGTTCCCGCAGCTGGTCAAAGGCGCGGGCGACGATTCCGATAACGGCACCGGGGCCCGCGGGCGCTGGATACCCAGCACCTCGGTCGAGCAATACGCATCGACGCTGGCTCTCTGGTACGGGCTCGACCCGGCGCATCTGACGCAGGTATTTCCGAATATCGCCAACTTCGCCAGTTCGAATCTCGGCTTCATGCCGGCCTCGAGCGCGGCTTGCGCGTAATATGAAGCGCGGGCGTCCCTGCCCGCATTACGTTCAAAACAAAAAAAGGATAAGCGCGGATTTTTAATTCAGATCCGCGCTTATCTTTTTTTATCCGTTGAATCCGTGTAACATCCCATCTCACTGTTAACTTTAACTACAAACTTTTAACTGTTAATAAATGGGAGTATCTTAAACTCCCCTCCTTGCGAAGGAGGGGTGGCGCGGCTTTGCGCGACGGGGTGGTTCTCTCTTCAGAGGTTCAGAGTTGCGCGTTCACGCGCGATCTTCACGCCTAAAGGCGTAACTCTGAACGGATGCGCGATCTCAAAAAACTCCCCTCCTTACGAAGGAGGGGTGGCATCCGCTTCGGATGACGGGGTGGTTCTCTCTTCTTTTTTTCCTGCTTTTTTCGTGTCGTTTCGTGTATTTTCGCGGTTCCAGTCTTACGCGTGGTATTTGAAGTTCTAAAGAAATAACCACTAATTCACACCAATCACACGAAATATTCTTTAAAATGAAAAAGCCGCTTTTTCAAGCGGCTGATCCAAAATGGTCGGGGTGAGAGGATTCGAACCTCCGACCTCACGGTCCCGAACCGTGCGCTCTACCAGGCTGAGCCACACCCCGAAAGTCAATTGATAAGTGTAACCCGACTTACCGCGTAAGTCAAACTTCGGCCTTCTCTATCTCGTCCTCGCCTAGGGCTTTCTTCTTTGCCGATCTGTGCTTGATAAATTCGATCAGCGGCGGCAGCAGCGACAGCCCGACCACCACGATAACGACCTTTTCGATATGGTCTTCGAGTTTGATGTTAAAAGCCGTCTGGATCAGCCCGCCGACGAAATAACCCAGCAGCGTCATGCTGAATATCCAGAGAAAGCTGCCCAGCAGGCTGTATGAAATAAAGGTCTTGTAGGGCAATTCCGCCGCGCCGATCACGATCGGGGCAAAGGTGCGGACGATCGGCACAAAGCGAGCCAGGATGATCGTTTTCGGCCCGTGTTTCTCAAAAAACTTTTTTGCTTTTTCGACCCGGCTCGGTTTAAAGATCCATGATTTTTCCCGGTTAAACAATCGCTTGCCCATAAATTTGCCGGTGAAATAGCCCGTGCTGTCGCCCAAAACCGAAGCGGCAAAAAGACATATCAGCAGGATCGCGATGTTGAGCTTTCCCGCCGCCGCAAAAAGCCCCGCCACCACCAGCAGCGAATCGCCGGGAAAGAAAAAGCCGATCGCCAGCCCGGTCTCGGCAAAGATAATAAAAAACAACCCGACATAGACAAACGGCCCCAGCTTGTCCAAAAGCATCTCGATGATAAATTTCGGATTGAGAAAGTCCTTAACCTGATTAAATATTTCTATCAGCCATTCCATAAATTCTTACTCTTCTTTAATATCTTAATTCGTGTGGTTTCGTGGTTACTCCTTAAAATTTCTGCTAATGCACAATAAAGACTGAAACCACGAAATTACACTAAAACACAATAAAAATCTGACCACTGCCCACCGACCACCGACCACTGCCCACCGACCACCGCATCTACTGTCCCCAGCCGTGTTCGCCGATCAGCGGCACAAAGCTGCATGCGCCCAGGTCTTCCTTGATAAAATCATTTTCCGTTCTGGTGAAGCGGATCAGACGCTGTGATGAAGGATCCTTGCCGATCGGTATTACCAGTTTGCCGCCGGTCTTTAGCTGTCCCAACAGCGGCTGCGGCACGTCCGGGCCGCCGGCGGCCACCAGGATCGCGTCAAAAGGCGAGTATAACTCCCACCCCAGCGTGCCGTCGCCGGTGCGAAAACTGACATTGCGAATTCCCAGCCGGTTCATTCGCTCCTGCAGTTCCAGCGCCAGTTCCGGAATGCGTTCGATCGCATAGATCGCGCGCGCCAGCTGCGCCAGCACCGCCGTTTGATAGCCCGACCCCGCGCCCACTTCCAGCACTTTGTCGGTCGGTTTAAGTTCCAGCACCTCGGTCATTTTGGCGACGATGTAGGGCTGCGAGATCGTCTGGCTGCCGGAGATCGGCAGCGCATGATCGCCGTAGGCTTTAGCCTGCAAGGCCGAGGGCACAAAAAAATGACGCGGAACTTTTGCGATCGCGCCCAGAACTTTTTCGTCACGAATATTGTAATGCCCGCGCAGCCGGGCGATCATTTGCTCCCGCTGAAATTCGAATCCGTCGATCATTCGCGCCCCGTTCATAGTTGGCTCACAAAATCGCTATAAGGCAAGATCGTTCCATGATGACAAAATATCAATTGCCTGATGGTCTGTCATATCGGCGCGGATCGGCGTGACCGAAACGTAGCCGGTGTCGATGGCTTCGAAATCGGTTTTTTCCAGCGAATGAAATCCCAGGCGTTCCTCGCCGATCCAGTAATAGGGTATGCCGCGCGGGTCGATGTGTTCGGAGATCACCGGGCGCGCATTCTTTAAGCCCTGCCTGGTTATCTTGATGCCGTTGAGGTCGCGCTTGGGTATATTGACATTTAAAAAGGTCGCTTCGGGCAGCCCTTCCTGCAGGGCCTTTTTTATCAGCACGGTGGCCACCCGCGCCGCGCGCGCGAAATCGTAATTCTCCCTGCCGAGCAGCGAAAAAGCCAGCGCGGGCACGCCCAAAATGGTCGATTCCAGCGCGCCGGCGACCGTGCCCGAATAGGTCACGTCCTCGCCGAGGTTAGGCCCGTGATTGATGCCCGAGGCGCAGATATGCGGCCTCTCTTCTGCGGAGAGGATGCGGTTCAGCGCCAGCGTGACGCAATCCGTCGGGGTGCCGTCAACGGTCCAGTGCCGTTCGTCGATCTGTCTGATTCTTAATGGCCGGGATAAGGTAAGACTGTGTGAAGCGCCGCTCATTTCGGAAGCCGGTGCGACTACAAAAACGTCGCCGACTTCCCTCAAAGCATTTTCCAGTGCGATGATCCCTTCTGCGTGAATGCCGTCGTCGTTGGTCAGCAGGATCCGCACTTTATCGGAGTTCATAGGGCTTATCGGTTAAAACCGCCACCACCGCCGCCATAGCCGCTGCCACCGCCGCCCGGTCCCGAAGGCCGTCCGCCGCCCGGACCGGCATTGTTGCCGCCCATCATGCGGGGACGATTGCGTTTTTTGTTGCGCTTGCGGGCCATCGCCGATTTCAGCTTGGCTTTCTGTCCCGGCGGGATAAAATGCGCGTGTTTCTTGAGGTCCTTGATGATCTCTTCGGTCATCACCTTGCGCTTAAAGCGGCGCAAAGCGTTCTCGATCGACTCTCCTGAATGCAAATTAACTAATGCCATCTAAATCTCTTCCTATTCCTTAATAGATAATGAACTGTTCGACCCTGAGGCGAAACTAATATTAAACACTTTTTTAGCCAAAATGGCAAGGTTTGAGAAGTAATCAGGCAGAAACACGACAGTTATGGGGTGTATTCCGGTTTTTCATGTCTCTTCGTGTGTTTTCGCGGTTCCAGTTTCGCCTTTATCCTTTAGCCCTCATCCTTTCAATGAGGTCAGAACCGGGAACGGTAGTGACCGGGTTTCCTTCTATAGTGACCGGGTTTCTTAAACTCCCCTCCTTACGAAGGAGGGGTGGCGCGCGTTTCGCGCGACGGGGTGGTTCTCTCTTCTTTTTTTCCTGCTTTTTTCGTGTCGTTTCGTGTAATTTCGTGGTTCCAGTCTTTCGCCTTCCCCCCCTTTCGACGGTGCCGGAAGCATTCCGAATATTAGTCGTAGGCGAAACCCCACGGCTATCCGACTCCTATACCATTAAGCAGATAATTTGTGTCGTAGTTTGTTCAAAAAAGCCGTGTGATGTATAAATAATCCCGCAAGATAAGGGGCTTGATGCATCAATTCTATGCGCTCAGAATGACTTGGAATTAGACCGTGCGCACGCTCATTTCGTTCTTGTCTTAAAAGAGTAAGTACATGACTCTCGCGAATAATATTATTAGCTTCCAGGAAATCTATCATAGCCGCAAGACTTCTTAAATTGTTCTCACTTACAGGTAATATGTTTTGTTTTTTTACTTCATGTAGATATTTTTTCAATTCTGTCTCAAAAATCCGTCCAAGGTAAAAAAGCCCCATGTCCACGTTTTCCACATCGAGATTATTTATTGCTCTTCGTAAATCATCTCTTAGAGAATCGTCCGCCAAATCTTCGACCTCACTAAAAACAAATACTGCCTCTTGATTTTCACGTTCGAGGTAGCAAAATTTCCTATTTCTTTCTCCTATTTTTTTAACGTCCTCCATTTCAGAAAGATACGCATAAAAAGATGGCTTTAAGCAGTTTGTCTGCTTTTTCACATAACCCCAAAGATCTGCAAAAGAAGATTTCTGGTTAGGTCTAGTTAGTAAATATTCTCTGATCGTATTTTGAACAACTTCTCTCTTAGTAGCCTTTTTTCTACTTTTTTTCTTCATCCGAGAAGATCGATAGGCTTCACTACCCCACGCAGCGAGTTCATATTCAGTCCTCGATATTCTTACAAATTCCTGATGAGAAGAAAGATAGATACTTACTGATTTTTTTGAAGCATCAGGGCGAGCGCTTACGACATGCTCACAAACTTCCTCAAGAGTCGCTTTACCTTTATACAAGTAAAAGAATTCTTTCATTATCTCAACGATAGTTTCTCTTCGAATACCGTCCCATTCTTTTAATTGCCATTGTCCGCTTTTGCCTATCGGAAGGAAGCGTGAATCCATACCTAATTGTTGCTGAACACTTCGCAACGGAATATTACCTTTCAAGTCAGCTTTAAGCATACGGTGGTTCAACTCAACGCTGATATTTTGTATATGCAGCGGAGTTTTTTTATCAATGAGAACCCTGTAAACTTTATCCGCAATACTTTGTAAATACTCAAATTTAACTTGATACCGTTCCTCTTCATCGATAATTATCTTTTCAATGGATTTGCACAGCTTGATAGCGTAATAAATATATTGATTCAAATCTCCTTCTGGTTTTTCTAATCTCTTAAAAGTAATTCGTAAATCAAATAGGCTTAGTGCTTGATCGGATTTAAGCAAAGCGCGTAAAACTCCTTTAGCTGTTTTGAATAAGAAATTTGAGTTGACCTTTTTGGGGTTAAACCAAAAAAGGTCAATTTCTTCTGTAAGCCCAGAAACTTTTTTCGTCTCATAAGTAAAACCGCAAACCTCTAAAAACAAAGCCAAAATCCCTCTTTGAGTTCTATCGTAAGAACTGTTAGTTTCAGCTTTCAAACATTCAGCAATTTCTTCTTCGGTAAAAATTTCATAACTTGCATAAAGAACGGTGCGTAAGTATTTTGAGGTTAATCTCAATTGTTCAATTTCAAGAATCAGTTTATGAGAGGAAACTCTAAAAAGATATTTTCTAATTTTTTCAATATTTTCCGCTTCAATTTGACGAATTCTTTCTCTACTTACTCCATAAAAAGTTCCGAGCTCTTCAAGAGTATAAATTTTATTTACAATTCCAAATCTTTTATTAATGACGTCATACTCTCGAGAATCAGCAATCAGTAATTCTTTAACAAAAGATGCCAAGTCCAACAAAAAATTCGCATGTTCCATTTGAGTGGTATGTATAGATGTTGTCATAGATAGATAGTTTTGGATTAGACTCAAAGTCACGGGAAATATACCACATTTGAATCCCTCAACCGTATAAAATAATTGATAGCGCCAAGATTACCATTGTGTAGTTACCTACGAATATTTCAACTAACTCATATTCTCAGTTATTTAATATTTCATATACCAAACATAGGCGACATCAACAAAAAAACGAAACCATTCCACCTCTCAAAATTCCTTATTCAAAATCACAACCCAGTCTGCAAAAATTAGCGGATGGATATCGACGAGGCCATTTGGTACAAAGAAAACACCGAACTTCAGAAACCTGAGATCCAGAATTGGAACAATCTTTTCAATCTAAAGCCGGCGAACGAATGGCTCAAGGAAGCGGAGCTGCGTCCCACGCAGGGAGCGCTCTTTGGTGATTTTTGGCTTGAGGGCGAGCTTTCCATTCTCTTTTCCGACACTAACCGGGGCAAGAGCGCGCTGGCCGTGCAGATCGCCGAAAGCCTGGCGCGCGGCGTTGCGCTTGCGCCGATGGAGCCCGTCCCCGACGCGCAAAAAGTGCTCTATTTCGATTTCGAGATGAGTGAAAAACAGTTCCGATCGCGTTACAGTTGCGTTTCAGATGGGGACGAGAGCGAACACTATAAATTCTCCGAAAATTTCCTGCGCGCGCAGGCCGCTCCGCACGACGAGCTTCCCCCCGGTTATAAAAACATCACGGAGTTTGTCCAGCATTCATTCATGGAACTGCTGCGCGAGACCGGGGCAAAGATCGTCATCGTCGATAACATCACTTTCTTAAAGGGCGCGAATCAGAACGCCGGGGCCGCCGCGCAATTGATGAAGGCGCTGAAACACATCCAGCAGCGTCACGGCGTGTCGATTCTGGTGCTGGCGCATACACCGAAACGCCCCTTCACCGCGCCTCTTACCATCAATGATCTGCAGGGCTCAAACATGCTGGGGAATTTCGCCGACAATGTTTTCGCGATGGGCGCCAGCAGCCATGATAAGGACCTTCGTTATCTAAAACATATCAAACCGCGCGGCATGGAGATCAGGTACGATGCCGCGAACGTGATTTTATACAGATTGGTAAAGGAAGATCGTTTTTTGCGCTTTACGTTCGAAGGCTACGGCAGCGAGCGCGACCATTTGCAATGGCGGTTTCAGGATTCGGAGGAGCAGCGCCGCGAGTTAATAACGCGCGCCGGACAATTGCGCGCGCTCGGCAAGAGCCAGCGCCAGATCGCGATTCATCTTGGCGTTTCCGCGACGGCGGTCAATCGGTATTTGAAATTATCTCCCTGAAAGAAAAAGGCCGCAGGGGGCGGCCAATGTTTATGTTTTATTTTTACGCTTCGTTTTTTTCTGTTTTTGTTTTTTTCGTGTTGTTTCGTATGATTTCGCGGTTCCGGTTCTTTCCCCGCGAGGACGGAGTTTATGACCCAAAAAAACACCCCGATCTTTAAAAACCGGCGTTCCAAAAGCGTTCCAGGTGTTCCACTGTTACAACCGCGGGACACTGAAACACCTTGGACAAATTTACGGCGCGGCCGGTTTTGGCGTTTGCTGGGGCAGGGGCAGCCGCAGCAGATGCCCTTCATAGACGAAGTAGAGCTTGCCTTCTTTTTCATCGACCCAGGTATTCATACTACCGAACTGTATCTGCGGAATGGTCAGAAGATTTTTGAACTGCAGTGTTTTGGCGTTATAGGTGCCGAACTGCGTTTGTTTTTTATCTTCATCGGGTATGGCCGCCCAAAACGTGTCGGGTGTGCCAGCCGGCTGCAGCGCGCGGTAAGTCTGCTGTTTCAGCGGGCGAACTTCGCTGGCGGAAACATTCAGCAAAACTCCGGTGTCGGCATCCAGCAGGTAATGATTTCCCTTGCCGGTCTCGGGATTTTCCGCTTCCTCCGCGCCCTCGTAATCTTCGCCTTCGCCGTCGTATTCATAATTCCCGCCGAAGAGCAAAACCTTATTGAGCGACGGAATATACGCCACCGCTTCGTTTCTGAAATATTTAGGCAGATCGATCTTGAATTCCTTGCCGGTCAGCAGATTTATCCTGACCAGCCCCGGCTCGTACCCGTCGCTCACCTTTGTAACTATTACCCAGCGCCCGTTCGGGGTTACGAGCGGCTTGTTATAAATATCCTCTTTTATTTTGGTCGATCGGCCGCCGACTATTTTATACAAGCCCTCGTAATCGGCGCGGATCTCGAAGCCGGGCGTTCTGGCCTTCCATTGCCCCACCACGGGCGTGCCGGGCAGCCCGTCGATCGGCGGAAAATATTCTACCCCCGGCGGCTGGGCCACCAATTCGGACAGCTTGCCATCCGCGTATTTATACCAGTAGAAGCCTTCGCGTTCCACTTTTTGACGCCGTTCCTGCCAGGTGACAGGTTTTGTGCCCTCCACCGGCCTCGGCGAGTCATCTTCGATGTCGGCATCTTCGCCCTCGCCCTCGCCTTCTCCTTCATATGCGCGTTCTATTTCTTTTTGCATCTGCTGGCGGCGGGGAGCGTCCTCGATCAGGAGCCGAAAATCGTCGCCGTTTTTCCAGAGCGTGCGCGCCTGCAGATTTTCATCGGCGTACATAATTTCAAGCCCGGGCAGATATTTTTCCAGCCAGTAATGTAATTTTGCCGGGGGCGTGCGCATTTCGGCAAATATCTGATCCAGGTCTTTTTTAAACTTCGGTTCTTCGTCGCCGCGAATATAAACCCGCCGCCCGCCGGCGCGGCCGAACATCAAAAATTCGACCCCTTCGCAATAATCGCAGTAGGAGAGAAACGGCGGAAGCTCATCGACATTTTCGTTAACCAGATAATTACGAAAGCTTTCAAACTCTTCTTTTTTTAAGGCGCGCTCCCAGTAGCGCGAAACGTCTTCTTCCCAGCTGAAGATCACCCGATCGGCATAGATGCGGATGTAGTTATCATGGTAGGCATAAACACCCAGCAGTTCCTTGTTGTCATCCAATTCTTTCCGGAGCCTTTTCTCTTCGCTGATCAGCGGTTCGTCGTTCGCCGAGAGCAAACCGGCAAAGGCATTGGTCGCGCCGCTAAACAAGACAGCCAATTCCTCGGCGCTGTAGGTAGGCTCGGCGCCGTCCACTTCAAAGGCTGTCCGCGCGCCCAGGATCCGCGACGTATTGGGAAAATGCGCCAAAATTATCTGCCGCGCGGCCGGCGAATCTTCGCTTTCCAGGTAACGCTCCGCCGCGGTCGCCAGCAGCTTGTCCGCGCTTTTAAGATTTTCGGCTACCTTGTCCAGCGGCAGGCTCGCCCGGATCATTCTGGCGCAGCCCAGCATGGCCGTCCTGGTTTCCGTGCTGCCGGATGAAAGAATGGTTTCGTAGTCGCTGTTGTCTTCCAACAGGCAGGCCGCGATCCCGTACGCGAACGGAGTTCCGCCGCGCGCGTCCATAACCTCGTTTATCTGCGTTTCTCTTAGTTCTTTGCGCTGGCCGAGCAGTCTGATCACAAGCTGGAGGCTGATCGTGCCTTTCTTTAATTCTTTTAACGCGACCAGGTTCATCGCCGGCCCGCGCCATTTCTCCATCACCGCTCTCAGGGCGTTCGACATTTTCGGGTCGGTTTTTTCCAGCGCTTCCATCCGGTTTACGGTAGCCAGAACCAGTCCTTCGCTAACCTCTGTCTCGTTCATTAAAATTCCGCCCAGCAGTCTCGGCAGCAGGGACGGATGATATGCCGGAGTGCCCGCGTAGTTGGCCGCTATACTTGACGCAGTGTAAACCTCATCCGGGACATCTTCTATCGTCGCGGTATTTGCCCGGGTGTTTGAAAGGCCCGACCTTCTCAGCGCTTCCTGGGCCTGCTCGATGGCTTTGAGCGTCACTTCGATACCGTTTAGCTGTTCGGCTACCGGAAAACCGTTGCTGTTTAATATTCCCCTGACGACCTGCTCGCGCATATAGCCGTCCACCTGGGGTAAGACCGCCCGCAGTGCCGGAACGGCGCGCGCGTCTTTTTGCGTGACCAGGGCATAGATCGCCAGATCCCTTAACGGAAACGCTTCTCCTATTTCGTAACCGGCCATATTCGTGACTGAATTCGCCGCGTTATAAGCCGGCCGGTTGGCAAGCATTGCCGCGTTGGAATTGGCGGAATAACGCGGGCCAACCGTTTTTTCATTAAGCACGGCGATCAATCCCGGCACGCTTTCCGGGATCTGCACGCTCTTTAAAGCGTTGACCAGAGCACGCCTTTCGCCGCTGGCCTCTTTCGCCCATTTAGCATCCTGCAGCCACGGCAGCAAGCCCTTGATAACTTCGACGTCGCCTTTTTGCACTAGTTCGGCGAGATTGCGCACCGCCGCGTTTCGCACTGCCGGGCTGTTGCTCTTGAGCAGCTCGAGCATTTTTTTGGAGTATTTTTCCGGCGGCGCATATAAGACCATCGTGGTCAGGCCGGTGTAAGATTGCCCGTTCACTCTCAGGTCGAAAAGGGATTCGTCTTCTAAAAGCGTCAAATACCAATCATCGCGCCCCTCCCAATCGGATTCCTTGACGAGGGCGTCGAAAGCCAGGTCGCGCATTCCGTCCAGGGCATTTTTATCCTCGACCACCGCTTTTAGCTGGTCGCGATATTTTTCGATGTCTCCCTGGTCGCCGGCATCGATCGCATGAAGATAAAACGCCCATTTGGCCAGCGTCACGGACGCCGGCTGGCTGACGTTATAAAGCATGTTGTCCAGGATAGGTTTGGCGGAATCCCAGTCCACTTTTGCCAAAGCCAGCAGCTCTTCCTGATTGGTAACGTAATCATTCTGGTCATGCACGGCGCGGGCTTTTTTTATCAGCTTATCGACAAAGAATTTGCTGTTATAGGTGAGCCATTGCTTTACCGTCCGCTGCCAGGCTTCCCCCAATTTATTGTCGCCGAGGTCTTTGTCATAGAAAGATTTCATTTTCTCGGCGATGTTTGCGTCGGCGGGAAAAACGCTGAGAAAATCCTGGAATTTTTCGGGGTGCTCTTCACATGCCTTCAGCAGCCGGCGCAGGGTTTCGGGCGAGGGCTTCGGATTATAGCCGAGCCTTTCATAGGTGGCGTTTTGTTTCTGCCAATAGTCGAGCAGTTCATCGAGCGGCGCGTCATCCTTAGGCGGCTTGCTTTTATTATAGAAATCCTCTGGACGGTCGCCGCGCGAACTCGTCATCAAAGGATTCGGCGGCGGCGGCGCGGGCAAACTCAATAGCTCCGCCAAAACATTGTTCCCCGCTTCCGACGCCGGAGAAAAGAAAAACAGCCCCGCCGCCAGCAGGAAACCACATAAACAAACCGCCGAAAAAAACCTTTTCATATCGACTCAAAAACCGCCCTCAATTTATGTGCATTGATAGCCTATTTCGAGGGAAAAAGCAAGACTCTTTCACCGGGAGCGCGGACGGCTCGTCCGCAAAATTCTTTTGTTCTGAGAATAAGGCCGTAAGACCTGCACCCGGCGTAGAATTTATTCAAACATTTTCGGTTGAGAATCGTCGTCACGCTGCACTCTTTCCGCTTTTTTGAAAGTTGTATCGACAGTTTGCGGCATTTTTACTTCGCGTCCGTCCAAGAGCTCTTCAATGGTAATAATTTGTAGTTTGGGATAATCGCTGCCCCAATGCGGTGAATGGTAGAATCCGGCGGTGACAGCCTCTTTTTCCATCTCGCTGGTTGCCGGCTCAAGCGTGATGAAGACTCCGATATCTGCTTTTTCTCTTTCCAGAGTACCTTTGAGATCGCGCATGTCGCCCGATTTTACGTGCCCGGATTTCACCTGCACCAGCACGCGCTTAGCCTTGCCGCTGTGGTCGTCGATAAAAGTGATCGTACCGTCTATACCGCGGTCGGAACCTTTTCTGCCGACCTTTTCCGCTCCCATGGCGCCAAGCGGACGCGCTTTAACAAGTGAGAGCGCCCACCATTGAAATTGATAGCGGTCGTCGGAGGCGAGCTGTTTGGCATCGTGCAGGTCTTTCGGATCACCAACTACAGAGTAATCTTTTTTCTCTTTTAATTTATACGCATCATTTAAGCGATATTTTTGAAGTGCGATAGAAAGATATGTTATATCTATTCCAACCCACTGCCGTTTAAGTCCTTGAGCCGCATCAATCGTAGTTCCACATCCGCAAAATGGATCAAGCACAACATCGCCTTCCTCTGAAGAAGCTTGAACAATTCTTTCCAGTAAGATCACCGGTTTCTGTGTTGGATATCCTAACCTTTCGGCATGAACACCGGAAAGAGAAGATATATCGTTCCACACATCTTGTACGGGAACCCCTTTGGAATCTTCTAAGTAAAGCTTTTGTCGAACATAGCCCGTTCTTGAATAATATAATTTCCCTTCACTATCTAAACGTTCCATCGTTTCGCGGCTGTATCTCCACGCTCTGGTGTGTCCCTTCCATTCAAAGACCGGATTACCCTTTTCAGCGCCTCCTGGTCCCGTAAGCGGAGTCGTAGTATATCGCCGACCATTTGCTTCATCTATTTTTGTATAAGTCTTAGCAATATATTCTGGATCGAGTGGGGTAAAAACTTGATTCCACTTAGGATTTTCTGACTTAACATAAAAAAGCACTATGTCATGAACTCTGCCGTAATGCTTCGAACCTTGTCCGACGTCATTGTGAGCTCCGTATCTTTTCCAAATGATTTCATTTTTAAAGTATTGCGCGCCGAAAATTGTATCCAATAATATTTTCAAATAGTGTGAGGCGGTCGGATCGCAGTGCAGGTAGAGAGAGCCGGTCGATTTCAAAATACGATGAAGTTCCTTTAGTCGAATAGCCATCATTACCAGATAAGCCATCATCTGGTTTTCGCCGATAAACTGCCGCATGGCTTCGATCATTTTAGAAACGTCATCGCCTGCGAGAATTAATTCGCGGTAGGTGGCTTCGGCATCGCGCCCCCAATGCCAGGTATCGTCGAAGGCTTTGATCTGCGCATTGGCTTCGCTGCCTGATTCGTCCTTGAACAGTACATTATAGGTGCGGTTGGAATTGAACGGCGGATCGAGATAGATCAGATCGACGGACTCGTCCTTAATATACTCACGCAGAATGTTTAAATTATCGCCGTAGTAAAGTGTGTTCATTCGGGTGTCCTAAAACTGCGCTAATTCTAAACGGAATTAAGCTTTGAAGCAAAAGGAAAGCAGGAAACGCCTTTTAAATCGTCACTGTTACTTCTTCGGGTTTTATTAATAGAGAACCACGAACGCGAAATAACCCAGTCGCTGCCGCTTCTGGTTTCTGACTTTATTCGCCCCCCAGGCAGACGGAGGCCCCTAATTTGATCATTTGAATTCCGGCGGCGCTGCCGGTAGTGATACCGGCGGTTGTCAGCGTAGCTTCGATATAATACGCCTTGGTTACAAAATTAAAAGGCGCCTGGTGAAACTCGCCGCACGTTTTGACCTGTTTGAACTGGTAACTGTTGCGGTCAGCAGGGCCGCTATTTAAGATCAGACGGGTTATTTCCGATCCGGTTGCCTGATCGACCTCGATAAGTTTAAGGACGACCCGCCCGCCGCCGGCAGCCAGAAAGCGTGAGTTCATTATAAAAGCCTGGCATGGAAAGTTCCCGCATTGAACAAGTAATCCGGATACGGCGGTTATGTTGTAGCGGATCACGGCCGATTGGGTTTGTCCGGAAATGAGAGCGCTTTTTTTGCCGGGGAGCGGATTTGCCAGCACGTGTCCCATTTGCACGCTACTGCGATCGAAGAAAACTTTGTTCACGTCGGTTTCGTCAACCGTTCCCGCAGAACCGACAGTCGTCCACATTTTCTTTAAGTCCTCGAGCTGCGCCTGCACGCCGCCGGATGCCAGAAATAAAAAACAAACGGCGAGGCCGATGACGCGAAAATTGAAAATGTAATTTTTGGGGGCGCCCATAGAGATTCTCCTTTATCGAAACGGGATTTACATCTATATATGACAACGATCCCGCAAACGTTACACAAACAAATAAAAAAAGCCCCGCCGAATTTCGACGAGGCTTTTAACTTTCCAACTCATCCGCTACCGCAGATGGTACTGACAAATCCCTCCGCGGCTGGTTACGCCGTGGCGGTTTCGGTTTTATCTTCTTTCTTTTCGCGTTTGATGCCGCCGATCTGCACCAGGCTTTCGCCCGTGATGTTGCTCTTTTCCATTACCATCTGCTGATAGAGTTTGCGCATCATCTGCATTTCTTCGGCTGCCGTCTTGGGGCCTTCCATTTCCGGCTTGTTCGGACGCGAAAGGTCAACTTCATTCAGAATGAGGTTGTGCGTCTTGTCTTCCATTCCGACTTCCTTACCCTTGGCAAAAATGTCGTGACGGCCATGATCTTTATACCACTGAGCGACGGTCGCATTCTGGTGCATGTGCTCGATGATATTTCTCCAGCCGATCCCGGTATTGTAAGCGCAGAAGGAAATTTCGCCTTCCTGCGTGCCGTAGGGGATGATACACATTTCCGTGCGGCGGAAATCGTAGTTGAAAAGATCCTGGAACCACATACCGGCGATGAAAAGAAAATTCCATTCATCCTTGCGGCGTTTTTCGATGTCTTCCAGAGTTCTTTCCGGACCGACCTTACCGTAATCCTTGCCCGACAGGCCGAACGACTTGTCGAACTTCTTCAGGATGCCGCCCAGCGTCAGGCTGTCCGGCGAACCGTACGGGTTGTAATTTTTCAGCAGCGCCAAACCCATCATAATGTTCGAAAACACTTTGCCGCGGTTGGTGTCGGTGATGTGCTGCATATCCTTGACCAATCCCTGAATGTTCAGGAACTGCGGCACCGGCGCCATTTCTTTCGTTTCTTTATTGATCATCACCGCCGTGCCTACGCCGCAGTTCGGGTGGCATCCGCAGGAAACCTGTCCCCAATCGTTTTCGGGGCCGTGAACCACGTCGGCAAAATCCGCGAAAGCGCCCATCAGCGAAAGCGGGAACCAATCGCGCGTCGGTTCGGTAATGCCGACCTGTTTCTGCACGTCCAGCGCCAGGTGCGAGAGCGTATAACGCTGCTGCAATCTGCGCTGTTCGGTGATCAGTTCGTCGCGGCCGGTGAATGAAACCGGCTGGAACGCGATGAACGAAATTTTCTTGGGATTTTCCAGCGCGAAGCGAATGATCGATCCGACCTGGTCGTTGTTGACGCCGTTGACCAGCGTGGTCACGAGAATGATATCGACGCCCGCTTCGTGCAGGTTGTTGATCGCTCTCAATTTTACATCGAAAAGATTGCCGATCTGGCGGTGCGAGTTGGCATCGTTGCCGATACCGTCGAACTGCAAATATACAAAACGAAGACCCGCTTCGGCGGCTTCGCGGCAAAATTCTTTCGACTTGGCAAATTCGATACCGTTGGTCGCGGCCTGAACCGAGTTGTACCCGACCTTGCGCGCGTAGCGAACCGCTTCCAAAAAGTGCGGCGACAGGGTCGGCTCACCACCGGAATACTGCACCGACATCTGGCGGCGCGGTTTGATCGAGATCGCGTTGTCTAAAATTTCCGTGACGTCTTCCATCGAAAGCTCATGGACGAAACCGACCTGGTTCGCATCCATAAAGCACGGGTCGCACATCATGTTGCAGCGGTTGGTCAGATCGACCGTCAGCACCGCGCCGCGTCCGTATTTAATGGTCGAGGAACCGTGATTGTGCAATTTCTCGTCATTGTGCGATTCCATATCGCGCCCCGGGAAAAGGGATTCGATGTGGGTCAAAAATTTGGCATCGATCGCCATCAGGTCTTCGATGTGGCCGTGATCCGGGCAATCCTTGATCATCCATATCTCGCCGTCGCGTTCGATGATCTGCGCTTTGATCTCGCCGATCTTGTCGTTGATCAGCGTCGAAACTTCGCGCTTGCCGCTTAAGATCTCTTCCCGCGCTTCGATCACACACTGCGGGCAGAGCGAATCGGTCGTACGCGGATAACCCAGCGTCGGCTTCGATTTCTGCCACGATTTCAGGATCGGCTTGTCTGCCCACTTGGGCGTGAAGGAAGGATTCGGCTTATACTTATTGACTGAGCGGATGGCGTTAAAAATTCCCCCGGCCATTACGGTCAGTCCTTTTTCGATATGTTTGATGGGTCTGGTCATATTTCTCCTGGTTCAATTCTGCAAAGAGATACGGGTATCTATAAGACTCAAAATCTGCTATCCGCACTCAAAATAAAATATTTAATAATTATAGCGTCCCTGGCGGCGATCACCGGCAAATGAGTCTTTACCTTATAATAAAGTATAGCAAGCGGCGTGCCTCTCACTAAGATTGCGCTAAATCCTTTATGTCCAATGTTTAAACCACTTTATCCAATAACACCGTGTGTGTCAAATAGGTGCAGAGGCATATTTGAGACAGGTGGCGAGTCTTTTTGATACATCAAGAGATTTTTATCAATCTATTTAAGCACGGGCTTAAATCTGCCGGAGACTCAATTTTCTCCTTCTGGGAAGAAGCGATCTTTGATGCCCGTTTGCGTTGGCTTTACTGAAAAATAAGAATTTTTTCATTCTTAAGCAGCAAAAAATACCACTCTTCAAGTGTTTTTTCACCTTTTTCTTGTAAATAGTGTGAATATGAGTAGTTTTCTTTTATATTTCTCTTTACATATGTGTTTAAAGTATGTTACATTCACTCCACTTTTCAGAAAGAACCACAATTGAAAAGTGCTGGCATTAGATTAATCTTAAATTTCAGTTACACGCTTTGATATGGCAATTCGATTCGGCACTTCCGGTTGGAGAGCGGTAATCGCAAAAGAATTTACTTTCTCCAATGTCGAACTCGTAACAAAAGCGATTTGCCGGAACCTATTAAACGAACAAACCGAGGCGAATCAGACCTTGATCATAGGACATGATTCGCGATTTATGGGCGAACAGTTTGCCCGAGTAAGCGCAGAAATAGCATCGAAATGCGGTTTTACTGTTTTGCTCTGTGACAATCCGACGCCGACACCCGCTATGTCTTACGCAATACGTAAAGAAAAAGCGGCGGGCGCGATGAATTTTACGGCTTCGCACAATCCCCCGGAATACCAGGGAATAAAGTTTTCTACCGCGGACGGCGCGCCGGCACTGCCGGAAGTTACAAAAAAGATCGAAGCATTGATCCTTGAAAATCCGGAAGTCGAAGATAGCGCCGGGGGCAGCATCAACAAATACGATGCTAAAACGCATTACCTGGAAGATCTGAAAAGCAAAGTGCGGTTCGATCTGATCGCCGGGACGAAAGCGAAATTTGCCTATGACCCACTGTGGGGAACAGGGCGCGGATATTTGAATTCGATCTTACAGTCGTTCGGTTTGGAAGTTGAAACCGTGCACGACTGGCGCGACGTCACCTTTGGCGGAAGATCGCCGGAGCCGGGTGAAGACCACCTCGACGAGTTACGCGCTGTCGTTGCAAAAAACGGTTGCCTGCTGGGGCTGGCGACGGACGGTGACGCCGATCGCTTCGGGGTTATCGACCAGGGCGGCGAATTTATCACGCCGAACCAACTAGTCGCGCTGCTTTCGGATTACCTGGCCGAATCGAGGGGCTGGACGGAAGGAATCGCCCGCTCGGTAGCGACATCGCATTTGGTTGACAGGGTTGCCAGGGATCGCGGTTTGAAATTGTACGAGACGCCGGTCGGTTTTAAGTTTATCGGCGAATTGATAAATGACGATAAGATCATTTTGGGCGGTGAAGAATCCGCCGGTCTTTCGATCAAAGGCCACTACCCGGAGAAGGACGGAATCATTGCCTGTCTTTTAGCCGCCGAAGCGGTCGCTGTCAGAGAGAAGAGTTTGACGATGCAACTTAACGAGCTCTACCAGCGTGTAGGTAAGTTGGAATCAGGACGCATCGGAGTTAAATTGACACCGGAAATACAAAAGATATTGCCGGAAAAGCTGGCGCAGGAGCCGCAAGTATTCGGCGAACGCAAAGTTGAAAATATAAACCGCATGGATGGGGTGAAATTTATTTTCCCCGACGGCAGCTGGCTGCTGATGAGGCCTTCGGGAACGGAACCGATGGTACGCATTTATGCCGAAGCCGAATCGACCGCTGATTTGGAGGTGTTACTTGAGCAAGGCCGCAAATACTTACTGGGTTAATGGACAAACAATGCCGGGCATGAGCGCCGGGCAGCGGGCCCGTTCCGTAAAACGCGCCGGCGCGGCGCGCAAGCAGGAACATTTTATGCCCCAATGGTTTGTGCTTTCCATTCCGATCGCGCTGAGCCTGCTGGTCGTTTTAACACTGAATGTTCGCGCCTGGACAAACGGGCAGAACGAATTTCAAACACATGATAGGCTCGGTACCGAGATCGAGCAATTGACAACTGAAAATACGCTTTTACAGGACGAGATCAATCGCCTGCAGTACGACCCGAAAACCATCGAGCGCGAAGCTCGTAAATTAGGAATGGGCCGTATGAATGAAAAAGTTTTCGTGCCGACTCGATAAAGCCAGCGGAGGGCTTTGTTGCTTCGGCACTTAAGTAGTGCCTGCCTACTTGTATCCGCCAAAAATCATCGCTCCGCTGACCTTCCGGCTTCCTTCCGAACTTTCGCGGCTCAGCTAACAAGCTGGGCCGCTTCCCCTTTAAAAAGATTCAAATATTTAAGGAGAGCTAATAAGAGTTTTGAACTTTTCAAACGCTTCGCTGCTTTTATCATGAAGATTGAAAACTCTTTTCCACGCGTTATCGATATCATCTTTTTGACTCGGTGTCAGATGCCATGACAGCGGAGGTTCTTCTATCCCGCCCTCGCATTTAGCGATCCCTTCGCATTTATTAACCGGGACATATTCAAAGACAAGTTTATACATTTCAATTTTTTGACTTTCGGCTTTTTGACATACTTCATCGATCTCGCCAGTTACGGCATTCACGCATTTTTCAGGATTTCGCGCCCAATAGCGAAGGAAATATTCAAGTTCCGCTTCATTGGTCGTCAGTTGCGCCGTTCCCCGCACGCCCAGAATGGTGGTAGCCGGGGCCAGTATCTGACCGAACCAGCTATTGTCGATATTATCCGGGCGTTTGGTCGGCAATATCGGCGAGGGCGCAGCTGCGGCAGTGTTCTTGTTTTCAGTGTTATATACCTCTTTATCTTTCTTTAAAGCTTCTTCTCTGGTATCGAGCACGTTTTTATCTTCCTTGAACACCCGGTCACCGATTATCTGAATGATAATTATTTTTGGCTTAAAGGTCGGGTCGGTACACAATGCTTCATCCAGCCAATCGAGCAAACTGGTGATGCCGTAATTTTCGTTATAACCGCCATCGACAAAATGCATTCCCGCGAATTCCGGAGCACCCTCTTTTTCATAATCTTTCATATTTGGCGCCGGACCGACGACCGGAAAACTGGCTGAAAGCCGCGCGGCTGTCGTTACCTTGATATCTTTTGTGGGAAACATTGTGTGAAAGTTTTTCCAACCTTCGAATAATTTGGGATACCCGCTGCTGCAAGGCGTTTTATCGTCAGGGCTGGTCGGTTTTTTTGTATCCGTGGTCGCCAGCAATACCCTTTCACCGGTTTCGACCATGGTGGAATTAAATATTACCGCCGGGCGTTTTCCTTTGCTCGCATCCTCTCTCCATTTCGAAAGATCGGCATTTAACCCTTGCGCGATCGCTTTGTCCTGAAATTCCTTTTCGATATTATCCCGCCAGGATTTTTCCAGCGCGCCGCCCCGATCCTGCAAACCGGCGGCATAAACACCGGGAAAATTTCTAATAAAATCGGCGTATACCAGACCCCCGGCAACGTAATCCAGGCTCGAGGCTTTGGAAACGTTAGCAGTTTTCTCCAACACGTCTTTGGATATCCCGCCGCTCTCATCATAACCATTCAAAAAAAACATTGTGCCGACGCTTCCGCCGGAAACGGAACTGATAAGCGCGATAGATCTTTCACACCCGTTATCGCGCCGGTCCAGATCCTTACACACCTTCATCAGCTCGGTTAAAACTTTGGCGGTCCATGCCGTAGCCTGGATGCCGCCACCGTTGGCAGCCACTAAAATTATGTAGGGACTGTCCTTTTTGAGGGCCAAAACTTCGTGTGGTTTGAGGTCGAGAATTTCATTTTTGCCTTTTTCCGTCGTTACATAGGTATGGCGCAGCGGCGCGAACATCACCACCAAAAAGATCACCAACAATGTCGGGATTCGATAGCGGTCGAGAAAAAACGCCAATCCGCAAAGAAGCGAACAAAGCAAAGTACTCAACATCAATACATAGCTGATCGAGGTCACGCCGAAATCGCCCTTTACGAGTGCGTCGTTTCCAAAAGGGCTGGGAGCATAACTGTTGTACCAGAAGAAAAAACCGGCAACGTAGATCCCTAAAAATGCGATGAATAAAAAGACGGAGAATATCACGCCCGGGTAAAAAAAGTATTTCTTGCTACCCGCCTGTTTGTAAAAATAGCCTCGTCCAAAATCATAATCGATCATTCCCAGCAGAGACGAAATTGTGTCCGCAACCTTGTTTTGGTATGTTGACGGAAATAAGGAGTGCCTGGCCGCCCAGGAGTAAAGCGGGTTTGGAAAAGGGATCAAAAGATTTCTGGTGTCGCCCAGATTTTCTTCTCCAACATCACCCCGGACGAGGATTTGAAAGGTATCGACAACTAGAAGTATCAAAAAAGCTGTGACCGTGCCGAAAACCAGTCCGGCAGCCTGCCATCCCCAATTTTCATTAAAATAAACTCCGGTAAATAACACTACGGGGCATAACAATCCAATGAAAAAAAGAATCCTGTCAAATCTTTTTTGTTTGGTGTTAGCTCCCTTCGAATTCTTAAAAGTGAACCCGAACCAGTAATTTTCTTTGCCGCCGCGATATAATCTGCGTCCTCCCAAAATTATACTTATCTTCAGGAGAGTGATCGCCGTCCACGAGAGCGTGCAGGCAAAAAAAGCCAACCAGAAAGTATTTCTGCACTCAGGCAGATCGAAGAGGCCGGCCAATAAAGTGCGTCCTACTCCGAAGTTAAAAACTATGACGCGAAGACCCGCCAAAAATAAAAGCGACAATAAAGAAAACCGGATGACGTAAAGCACCTGAAGAAGATTTAATAATTTGTCGAGAACGCTCACGTTTTTCGCCTCCTGAGTGTAGATTTAGAACCGCTTTAATAGATATGAGTTTTGACGGGTAAATATTACATCTAAAATTCGCATTAGACATAAATCGGTGTCCTAAAATTGTGGCGCCGGCCGGGGCGCATCATTCGGAATAGCTGAAAGATTCGATCTATTCCCTATTATCTGCCCAGTTATCATCTATTCCGCATAACTTTTCCGTACCGGCGCCGCAGCTTTAGGACCCTGCCGGACATGGAGAAAGCTTTTGTTAAAATCGTATTCGCGGATATAATATAATTTTATATTTATAAGCACTCAATATTATGGTTTCACAAATCAAACAAATCGAATCCGCCGCACAGGAAGAACTCGCCCGCTGGGAAGAGGAAACTCTTAAACCCGTCACCGATAAACGCGCCGAAAGAAAAGCGCGTTTTGAGGGTGTATCGCTCGAACCGGTCGAGCGGCTTTACACCAGCGCCGATACCGAGGGCATCGTGGCTAAAGACGATATCGGATTCCCGGGCGAATTCCCTTACACGCGCGGCATTCACCCGACCGGTTATCGCGGCAAGCTCTGGACGATGCGCCAATTCGCCGGATTTTCGTCGCCCGAAGAAACCAATAGAAGATTTAAATATCTGATGGCGCAGGGCCAGACCGGGCTTTCGGTCGCATATGACCTGCCGGCGCTGATGGGGCTCGACGCAGATTCGCCGATGTCCGAAGGCGAGGTCGGAAAATGCGGCGTGGCCGTGTCTTCTCTCGCCGATTTCGAAGTTTTGTTTGACGGCATTTCGCTCGAAGACGTAACCGTTTCGCAAACCATCAATGCCCCGGCCTGGATCCTGCTGGCAATGTATCTGGTGGTCGCGGAAAAACAGGGCGCGGATTTCAAGAAAATTTCCGGCACGCTGCAAAACGACATTTTAAAAGAATACATCGCTCAGAAAGAATGGATCTATCCGATCAAACCGGCGATGAAATTGGTCATCGACACTTTTGAGTACTGCGCCAAACACGTCCCGAAATACAATCCGATCTCCGTCAGCGGCTATCACATCCGCGAAGCCGGCTCGACCGCCCTGCAGGAATTGGCGTTCACCCTGCGCGACGGGGTCGAGTACGTGCAATACGGCGTCGATCGCGGAATGAACGTCGATGAATTCGTGCCGCGCATTTCTTTTTTCTTTAACGCGCACAACGACTTTTTCGAAGAGATCGCCAAATACCGCGCCGCCCGGATCGTCTGGGCGAAAACGATGCGCGACCGCTTCGGCGCCAAAGACCCGCGCACGATGCAGATGCGTTTCCACACGCAGACTGCCGGGGTTTCCCTAACCGTGCAGCAGCCGCTAAATAATATCGCCCGCGTGGCGATCCAGGCACTGGCCGGCGTGCTCGGCGGAACGCAGAGTCTGCATACCGATTCCTATGACGAAGCGCTGGCGCTGCCGACCGATCAGGCCGCGCTGATCGCGCTCCGCACCCAACAGATCATCGCCGAGGAAACCGGCGTGGCGAACACCGTCGATCCGCTCGGCGGAAGCTGGTACCTGGAATCGCTGACCAAAAAGATGGAAGACGGCTGTTTCGATTATTTCGACAAGATCGACAGCTTCGGCGGCATGGTCGAAGCTATCGAAGCCGGCTTCCCGCAACGCGAGATCCAGGAATCGGCGTACCAATATCAGAAATCGCTCGAACGTAACGAACAGGTGATCGTGGGCGTCAACAAATACGCAATGGACAGTGAATTTTCCAAAATAGAAACTTTGGTGATCGACGAAGGCGTGCGTGACCACCAGGTCGAAAGACTGGAACGAGTCAAAACGACACGTGATAATGGAGAGGTCGCCAACGCACTGGAGCAATTGAAGCAGGCTTCCAAAGCCGACGAAAATCTAATGCCCGCAACGATTAATGCGGTCAAGGCTTATGCTACGATTGAAGAAATAAGCACCGCGCTCCGTGATGTGTACGGCATCTATGAAGAGCCTGCGTTTTAGCTAAAAGCAATGTTATAATTGTGCGGACGAGGTATTAGCAAATGGTATTTCATGTGGTGTTGGAGAAAGCTGAAGATGGCTGGATAGTCGCGGAATGTCCCTCTTTACCCGGCTGTGTATCTCAGGGTAAAACCAAAGCGGAGGCTTTGGAAAATGTAAAAGAAGCTATTACAGCATGGCTTTGGGCTGAAGATCAAAAGGCCGTTGCCTCGCTCCCAAAAGCAAGCGAACCAATTTTAGTTACCATCTAACAAATGGGAAAACTCGGAAATATTTCCGGTAAAGAAGCTGTCAAAGCTTTTCAAAAGTCCGGCTGGATCAAAGTCGGCCAGGTTGGAAGCCATTTGGTTATGACCAAGCCAAACACTCGTGTTAATCTCTCTATTCCTCAACATAAAGAGCTTTCGATCGGGACACTTCGAGCACTAATTCGTAACGCTGGAATGTCAGTTGATGAGTTTATCGCGATTCTTAAGAAATAACTATCTTGATGTTTTTGCTGACTGTTGTAAAATACGAAGGCAAGACACAAATTCGAGGCACTCCGATGAAACTATCAATATTAGCTTTTGCGCTGTTATTCATTCTCTGCAGCTCGGCGCTGTCACAGACTCCGCCACCGACCCAGCCGAAGATGGTGCTCTGGAGCGAGGATGCGTCCTGCGCCCAGAAGAATTCCAGTATCACGCCGGAAGACAATTTCAATTGCAGCCTTATTTTGGACGGCGAGGTGAAATATCGCCGTTTCACGCATGACGGTCTGACGCTGACTGTCAGGTTTCAAACCTGGGGAGTCAAATACTTTATCGCCACGGCTTCTTTACTAAACCAGACAGACCAGCCCGTGCCGTTTAACACTAAAGAATGGGGCGTAGTTTATTTCGCAAATGAGGCAGCCTTTAAAGCGGGTGAGAAACCGATCTCGAACGGCTACACGATCAAAGCCCCGGTCATGGTCAGCCTCGATTCGCTGAAAGACAGGCAGCGGAGTTTAGACAATGACAGTTTTATGGCTGATCTGGACAAAACGGTTGTCACAAGAGAAGGCCGAACCAACTCAGGAAACCCGAATCAAGACTCCCGAATCATAGTAAATGAGGTAAAGACCGATAGCGGAGCCATGAAAGCGCCTGCTTCAACGATTTTGATACCGGACAATAGCTTAAAGGTGCTTACCGAAAAAGTGGTTCCGGCGAAAAAAGATATTTACGGGCGCGTCTATTTTGCTCTGGATCCGAATCCGGAATTTCGCGTGGTCTCACTGCCGATCAACGGCGTGATCTATATTTTCCCTGTTCCAAAGACGGTGAAAAAATAACGCGCATAAATCTTTGTAATGGAATTTCTCTTAAAACCACAGGTTATTGCTGTTCCGCTTTTTGCGCTGACGATCGGGCTGGAAGCCTGGTATTCCGTCTGGAGAAAAGCGGATAGATACGAATCGGTCGATACCTGGACGAATATTTTTATCGGTTTTGTCAGCCTCGCCTTCGGGGCCGCGTTCGGTTATATCCTGGATTTCTTTTACACCGGGCTTTACAGCATCGCGCCGTATCAGATGCCGATGAACACCGTCTGGGCGTGGGTGCTGCTGCTTTTCGTCGATGATTTTGCCTATTACTGGTTTCACCGCGCGAGCCACGAATCACGCCTGTTCTGGAATTTTCACGTCGTGCATCATTCCAGCGAGCACTTCAACCTGAGCGTCGCCGTACGGCAAAGCTGGTTCGGAGGCGCGGCGCACTGGATCTTTTATATCCCGATGGGCCTGCTGGGATTCCCGCTCTGGGCTTTTTTGACGATGCACGGGTTTAATCTGATCTACCAGTATTGGATACACACGCCGTTCATCAAGAGTATCGGCCCGCTGGAATACGTGATGAACACCCCGGCGCATCACCGGGTTCATCACGCCGTCAATGAAAAATACCTGGATAAAAACTACGCCGGGGTTTTCATTATCTGGGACAGGATGTTCGGTTCGTTCGAACCGGAAACCGAAGAGCCGCGCTACGGCATCATCAAGCCCGTGAAAAGTTTTAACTGGGTGTGGATCAACACTCACGCGTGGTTCGAGATGTTCGAAGCGATGAAGGAAAGAAAAAGCCTGTCCGGCAAATTGCGTTGTATCTTTGCGTCACCTAATATGGATTTCGTTGAAAAATCAACGAACCCATTAAATTATGAAAAATAAAACGATCTTCGCACTTTTTTTGATCCTCTCATTTACTTTAATAACTTCGACAATTTCAGCGCAGACCATCACCGTAACTCCCGTAGAAAAGACTTACAAGCGCCCCAAACCGGAATCGGAATGGAAAAAAGAGTTCACGGTGACCCGTCCCAGGGTTAAGGGCACCACGCCCGCGCTGGCAAAAAAGATCGAAGCCGCGATCAGCTATGAAACAAATTTAAATTTTAAGCTTCAGGAAGAGATCAAAGAATATCAATGGTTGCAAGGGGCCACCTATGAATTGGATTACAACAAAAGAGGAGTTCTTGGCGTCACACTGTCGATGGAAGGCAACGGGGCATACCCTTCGACATCGACGACGCCCGTGATCGTTAATATCAAGACAGGTACTAAAGTTACTCCGAAAGAGGTTTTTACAAATATAGCGGGCCTTGTCACCAAGCTTAAAGCCAAACTCAAGGCCGAGATAAAACAAGCGATCGTAGATATTAAAAAAGACTTTCCTGAAGAAGAAGACCCGGCGAGTCTGTTTGAGAATTCAAATTTTACCGCTAAAAACTTGAAGGAATTTACCGTCAGCGATAAGGGTGTGACCTTTTGGTATGATTATGGTTTCCCGCACGTCATCCTGGCGCGGCAGCCCGAAGGGCGTTATTTCATGACGTGGGCGCAATTAAAACCGCATATCAAACCGGGCAGCTTGTTTGCGCAGTTCGTTCGCTAAGATATAATCGGTAGTTTATGAGCGAAAGAAAAATCCGAGTACTAGTGGCCAAGCCCGGCCTGGACGGCCATGACCGCGGCGCCAAGGTCATCGCCCGCGCATTGCGTGACGCCGGTATGGAAGTGATCTATACCGGCCTGCGCCAGACCCCTGAAATGATCGCCTCGGCCGCGCTGCAGGAAGACGTAGATGCGGTCGGCATCTCAATCCTGAGCGGCGCGCACAATACTCTTTGCCCGCGCATTGTCGGCCTGCTGCGCGACAATGGCATGGACGACTGCCTGGTACTGGTCGGCGGCATCGTACCGCAGGAAGACATCGCGGTGCTCAAGCAAAACGGGGTTTCCGAAGTTTTTCTTCCCGGCACCTCGACCGAAGATATCGTCACCTTCCTCAGGGCCAACGTAAAAGACAGAAATTAGCGTAATGAAATTTACTGTTGCCGAAATGCTCGCCAAACTTCCCTTACCCGCGAATGAAAAGTGGAAAGAAGGCGTTTGGGACCTTGAGCCTTTCAAAAAAGAAAATGTCACGCTCGTATTCTTTGCGCCGCGCGGCACGGACTACCAAACCTTTCACGAAGAAGACGAGTTCTATTTTATCGCCCGCGGCAGCGGCGAGCTGATCGTCGAATCCGACCGCTTCGAATGCAAAAGCGGCGACACTTTTTTCGTTCCCGCGCTAAAATCCCACCATTTCGAAAATTTCACTGAAGACTTTGCCGCCTGGGCGATCTTTTTTTGATGAACCGCGACGGGCAAAATCTGATCGTCGAACCTGGTGGCGGAGCTTTGGTCATTCGCTTCGACCGGCCTGAAATTCGTAATCCGCTTTCGATCGAAGTGCTGGAAGAACTCCAGGAAATTGTCGATCGCGCTTCCACGCAAAAAGAGCTAAAGAAAATTATTTTTACCGGAACCGCCGGCGTATTTGCCTCGGGCGCAAATCTGAAAGAGATCGCCGCCGTCACGCCCGAAAGCGCGAGGGAATTTGCGCTGCGCGGGCAGCGTCTGATGAATTGTATCGCCGCCGCGCCGCAAAAAACTATCGCTGCGGTCAACGGTTATTGCTTTGGCGGGGCGCTCGATCTGGCGTTGGCGTGCGATATCAGAATTGCTTCGCCGGGGGCCGTATTTTGTCATCCCGGGGTCGGATTGGGAATCATAACCGGCTGGGGCGGCACCCAAAGGCTCCCTCGTTTGATCGGCGAAGCGATGGCGCTGGAAGTGTTTCTGACGGCAAAAAAGGTAACGGCAGAAGAGGCTTTAAAGATCGGCCTGATAGATGAGATCTCCGTAAACCTCGCCGAGAAAATTGCCGAAATCGCCGAAAGTTTATAAACTCGTTACACTCTATGAAATTTCGCGACGAACTGAAATGGATCATTCCGATAGCAGCGGTTTGCCTGCTGGTTTTTGCCAATTCGCTCAGCGGCGAGTTTGTTTACGACGATCTGCGGCAAATTCTGCGCAACCAGCTGATCCAGGATAACTCTCTTATTTGGAGGGCTTTGGTCTCCGACGTATGGGCCTTTAAGGGCGACGGCACGATCGCCGCCAGCAATTACTGGAGGCCGACTTTTACCGCCTGGCACATTCTGAATTTTCGTCTTTTCGGAACAAATCCCTACGGCTGGCACATCCTTAATTTGCTGCTGCATACGGGGGTTTCCGTGCTGGCTTACCTGCTCATGCGCCGCTGGCGGTTTTCGGCGATGATCGCCTGCGCTATCGCCCTGATCTTCGCCGTTCACCCGGTCCACGTCGAATCGGTGGCATGGATCTCAGGCTCGCCGGATCTGCTGTTCGCGCTCGCTTTTTTGGGTTCGCTTTGGTTCGCGCAAAATTATGCGGAAAAATCCAGGCCCAGGGATCTGATATTTTCTTTGCTGCTTTATGCGGCCGCGCTGGGAGCAAAAGAGATCGGAATTCTCTGCCTGCCCATTTATTATTTTGTCTTTACGGGCAGCCGGGAGACAGAAAAAAAGCCCGGCTCGTTTAACACTTCGCTTGCCGGTTATCTGGCCGTTGCGGCGGGTTATTTTTTCGCCAGAATATGGTCCTCGGCGCGCTTTCACGTCCGCCGGAAGACGCCTCAAGTTTTGGCGCGGCGGTTTTAAGCGTTCCGGCGATATTTGTATTTTATCTGCGCCAGATATTTTTTCCTTACTGGTTGAGCGTAAATTATCCCCTGCAAACCGTTTCAGGGATCGGCCTGAACAATTTTGTCTTACCTTTGATTATCTCGCTCGCCGCCGTCGTCGCGCTCTATTATCTGGTAAAACGCTCAAGTAACGGCAAACTCGCCCTGTCATTATTTATCCTGCCGCTTTTACCGGCGATGAACGCGATGGTATTTCCGCCGTCGCAGATCGTTCACGACCGTTATCTATATTTGCCGCTGCTGGGGATGCTGATGCTGGTCGTGCCTTTTGCGGCGAAATTTTTGCAGGAACGATATATCCTGGCCGCGGCGTCGGTATTGGGACTGCTGCTGTGCTTTCAAACAATTACCTACAACACCGCGTGGGCAAACGAGATGGCTCTTTGGTCATGGAGCGCGAGAGTCGATAATTCAGCTTTTACGCTGGCGCAATTCGGCAGCATCCTGGCCGACAAAGGGCGTCATGACGAAGCGATCAAGGCATACTCCGATTCGATCGCCGCCCAGCCGATGGCCCGCAGTTATCTCGGGCGGGGGCGCAGCTACCTGGAAAAGAAACAATACGGCGAGGCTGAAAAAGACCTGACGGTTGTTTTGCAAATGCCGCAGGAAAAGCTGGAAGCCTACGCTCTCTATCAGACATACGAGGCGCTGGGAATAAGCTACAGCGAGCAAAAAAAATATGACGAGGCCGTTAAAGTTTTCTCGGAAGCGCGCCAGAAACTGCCGATCTATTCGGCTTCGCTGACCGTTAATCTCGCGATAGTGTTATATCAAAACGAGCAAAAAGAAGCGGCCGTTCGCGAACTTGAAAGTTACCGGTCACAGGCCAGGAAGGAATTGCTTCCGGAAGCAAAGTCGCTCTTTTTACGTCTGGGAATGCTGTATGCGGAGTTGGGGAAAAAAGAGCAGGCCCGCAGCACCCTGCAGGAATATCTGAGCTTGACCGCCTCGATAAAAGACAATGCTACGTTATCGGAACGCGCGCAGGCAAACAGGGCGCTTCAAGGTCTGGATCAGCCCCAACAACAGCAGAAGCAAATTACAATACCGTTGAAATAGTCCTATTTATTTAAGAATTTAGCAATTCCTTTTTGGCAATCTTCGGTCATGCGGGCGATCGCGTTGACCTCCGTTCCTAATCGAAGCGACGCTTCGAAATTCAAACCGTCGATCTGGTACATAAGTTTTTTGGACAGGACGACTGCGGAACGGCTGACTTTTTGATAAACGGCAACATAATCTTTTACGCTTTGTTCAAAATTTTCGTCCGCGAAGATCCGGTTTATCAAACCCATTTTTTCCGCCTCGCCGGCGCTGAAATCGAAACCCTGCGTGATCAATTCAAAAGATCTTTTCTCCGACAAATTCCGGCGCAAAATTGCCATCACCATCGCCGGAACAAATCCGATCTTCACCTCCGGGTAACCGAAGCGGGCGGAGTTTGCCGCCAGCGCGATGTCACACGCCGTCGCCAGTCCGCATCCGCCGGCCAGCGCGCGACCGTGAACCGCGGCGATCACCGGAATGCCGACCCTGCGAATCAGGACGAAAAGCTCCATCAGGCTTTCGGCATCCGCCAGATTTTCCAGTACCGAGCTTTCCGATATTTTTTGCAACGCCGACAGATCGGCCCCGGAGCAAAAATCCGACCCCGCGCCCCGGATGACGACAGCTCGCAAATTTTCATCGTCATCGGCCCGCCGTAAAGCGTCTTTCAGCTCGCCGATAAGTTCGTCGTTCAGAGCGTTTCGCTTTTCCGGGCGGTTCAATGTTAGAAAGCGAATGGATTCTTCATTTGTGATCAGTAAGCTAGTCATTTCGTTTCGATGTTTTAACTATTGACGTTAGCAATTTGAAGAGTTCTTGTCTGTCGGCCTCTATCGAATCAAACTCTTTGTCATTCAGAAAGTCCGCGTGGAATAAAAGTCGAAGCCAATACTCAGTTTCCGAGGTCTTTCTTCGGGCAATACCCATTTCATTTATAAACACCTGCCGAGACTCGGCATCGACGGCTTCTTTTATATGCTTTCCAATATTTGTACCGGAGACCAGTAACTCTCTGCTAAGAACGAATTCGCGCTTTTCATCGATTAAATATTTGTAAAGCTTGATTACTCTTAATGCAAAAATAAACGATTTTTCCAGAATGGGATTTTCTTTCATAATCTTTGGAAATTATAAATTCTTCATTTCTAATTATTCATTAATTTTCAGCAATATTTCAGTCAGAAAATTTATAATGAAAAATTTATAATGTAGAATTTTGCAGTTACTGCCATTGTTTCATAGCTTTATCTATTTCTGCGGCGAAATTTTCGATCGTTCTCGAAACGATCAGGATCTGTTCGCCGGCTTCCTTCCAGTCTCTTTGTTCGATGGCTTCGCGGACGCCCGGTAAAGTTTTCACGCCGTAGCCGGTATAAAATCCGGGAGCATAGATCTGATGTTTGAACCAATCGCGCCTGGGCAGGCCTTCGTTTCTGATCAATGCTCGTTCGGTTTTGATGAGGATCGTATCGAGGGCTTTCTGTTTTTCGACAGAGATCGATCTGCCCCGCGACGCCGTCTGATAGCCGGCCGCGCTCGCCTGCAATTTCGCCAGCGCGTTTTGCAGCGGAGCGAAATTCAGATAAGGAACCGGTTCTTTTATTTTTGGCGCGACAAATATTTGTTTCGGATCCTGCGTGACGGATAACATCCCGCTCGTGATCATATTATTCATCGTTTTGGTGTCGTCGCGCATTGTATCGGTAAGTCTTGCTACCTCAGTGACATACTGGCTGACAGTGTCGGCGAAATTAGTGAATTCGAACGGCAGCGTATCGGAATTTGCCAGCCGCAAAACGGCGTGGCCGCAGACTTTTGAAAGCGCGATCCCATACGCAAAATCCGGATCGCCGAAGCGCGTATAGTGCTCGAAAGAATCGTAGATCGAATGATACGAACCGCCGCCGTCCTCGCCGCCAAAACCGATGTTGAGCGAGGCAATTCCGACGTGCTGCAGAAACGGCGTGTAATCGGAACCGGACCCGAGCGCATAAATTCTCAGGTCGCCGCGCTCCGTCGCTTCTCTCCTGGCAACCGGCGAACCGTTGACGATCTGCTCGGCCCGCGCCCTCTCCCAGACGGTTACTTTAGTTTGCGGATCGGGAATGTCACGCCCGACCTCGTTAATAAATTTTTCCAGCGTGTGCGAGCCGCCGATACCGAGAAATCCACGGCCGTTGGAATCAGTGTTGATGTAAACCGCGGCTTTGTCTCGGAGCATTTCGGCATGATTTTCCACCCATTCGGTCGAGCCGAGCAGCCCCGGTTCTTCCCCATCCCAGGCGCAGTACACTATCGTGCGCTTCGGCCGCCAGCCGTTTTTGGCCAATTCGCCGATCGCCCGTGCTTCTTCCATTAAAGCAACCTGCCCGCTCAGAGGGTCGTTAGCGCCGTTCACCCAGGCATCGTGATGGTTGCCGCGAATGATCCATTCATCGGGGCGTTCGCTGCCGTTCATTTTGGCAATGACGTCGTAGATCGGTTTGATGTCCCAATTGAACTCCAGCTTTAAATGGACGGTCGGAGTTTTGCCGCCAAAATGATAAGTGATCGGCAGCGCGCCCTTCCAAGCTTCGGGCACCGTTTCCCCATCGAGGTTTTTTAACAGCGGCAGCGCATCGGCATAAGAGATCGGCAGAACAGGGATCTTTGTCAGGGTCGGCGCCGCGCTGCGATCCAGCCGCTTGGCATTTTTTGTCGCACCGACATTCGGCGTCAAAGGATCGCCCGGAAAAAGCGGCATATCGACCACCGAGCCGCGCTGCACTCCGTGTTCATTTCGCCACGCGCCTTTAGGATAAACGTCGCCCTGGTAAAACCCGTCGCCCCTCGGATCGGAGTAGATCAGGCAGCCGACCGCGCCATGTTCGGCGGCGACTTTCGGTTTGATCCCGCGCCACGAACCGCCGTAGCGGGCGATCACGATTTTGCCGCGAACGTCGATGCCGTTTCGCTCGAGAATTTCATAGTCCGCCGGGACGCCGTAATTGACATAGACCAGCGGCGCGGTCACGTCGCCGTCGATCGAATAGGCGTTATAGCTGGGAAGCTGTTCGCTCTGCTGGCTCGTGCTGGCATCCTCTTTTAATTCGGGTTCGCCCAGCCGCGCGGTGAATTTTTCCGGCGCGGTCATTTCCACGATCCGCGTTTTTGGCGTCGGAAATAAAACGTCGAACTGCTCGATCTGCGTCTCAAAGCCGAACGATTTCAGCAGCGAAGCGATAAATTCGGCATTTTCCTTATCGTACGGGGAGCCGACATGATGCGGGCGAGCCGATAAACGCTTCATCCATTCGCGCAGGTTTTCCGCTCGCAGCGTTGAGTCGAACTTTGCTTCGAGAGCTTTTTGCTTCACGGAATTTTCAACGCTAAATCCCATCAGAGCTTTTTCGCCCACCGGCACAGATTGCGAAAAAACCGTAGCTGTCAATAAACAGGTGAGAACGGCCTGCAAAAATGAATTACGCATTTACAACTCCTCTTTACAAATTGATTCATTCAATGATGGGAACATCGATTAATTTTGTCGCTTGAAATGATCCGGCCTTTAAAGTACTCCGAGTTCTTTCGCTTCCGATTCATCGATGTCGATCTCCATTCTGAGCAGCGCGGTGGAAAAAGTTTTACCCTGCGCATCGGTCATCAGGCTCAGAGTTCCGCCGCCGCCGAGTGATTCGTGCAGCAGAAAATTCAGCGCTTTCAGATTCGGTAATTCGAAGCGCTCGATCGCGCCGTGAACGATCCCTTCGAAGTGCTGCTTGACCTTTTCCGCCGTTACTTCCCTGACCAGCAGCGGATAGTATTCGTCCTTCAAAGCGATCAAGCCGACGTTTGCCGTGTCGCCTTTATCACCCGAACGCGCGTGCGCAAGTTTTAATAATCCGATCTTCATATTTTTCTTAATTACTTATTATTATTCGTCGCCCGAAAATGCCTGATAAATTTGATCATCCAAATAAGCGTAAACAAAAGAAATATTCCCAGCACCGTCCAGATCGCGATGGCATTAAGATTTTCGCCGCGGATATTTGCGCGGAAGACCAACTGGTTGACCGCGATGAATAAAGCCAGCAGCATGATACTGAACCATTCGAAGCCGCGCCCGATCGCGGCAAAAGTTTCCGCGCGTCTTTCCGGCGCCAGCCAGAAATTTTTGTTCGGCAGATTTATCAGCGAATCCGGCATCTTTTTTATCAGGAACGGCAAAAATGTAAATTCGCAGATCACGATCAGCAAAATTACGCCTTCCAGAGCAAAGAAACCTTGTTTCGACATCCAGCTGTCAGCCTGGCCCGCGCCGTTAAAATGCGATGCCATTGGATCGGGCAGGATCGAATAATAGATCGCGGCCTGGCCGAGAAAACCGCAGATCAAGATAAATAAAATTATCCGTGATAAACGCATTTACTTTTTCATTTGCCGGTAGAGCGAAAACCAATGAAACGCCGCGACGACCAGCGAATGCGTGATCATGCCTTCGCTGATCAGGGGCGCGATCTCAGCCAGCGGCACTAGCCCGGTCGAGATACTTTCATTCCCGTCGAAGCGGACCGCCTGTTTTAATTCGCAATCCAGCGCCAGATAGTGATAGACCCAATTATTCTGGATCGCCGGATTCGGCCGCGATTTTCCCAGCAGGACGACCTCGCGCGGCACATACCCGGTTTCCTCGGCCAGTTCGCGCACGGCCGCTTCCTGCGGCGACTCACCGTCATCGACCAGCCCGCCGGGAATTTCCAGCGCTATCTCGTCGATGCCATGCCGGTATTGTTCGATCAGCACAACTTCTTCGTTCGCGGTCAGCGGAATGATGTTGACCCATTCAGGCGATTCGATCACATAAAACGGGTGTTCTACGCCGTTCGTTTCGCAAACGGAAATATCCTCGCGGACTTTAAAGACCTTGCAGTCGGCTACTTGCCGCGAACTTTTTCTTCGCCAGGAGGCAACTTTTTCCGTCATATTATGCCGTGATCACTTCCACTCGTGTGTCGATCAGAGTTTTCGGAATCAGCGCCGGAAAATATGCCATGATCTCTTCTACCTTCGGACGCCCGCCGGCAAATCCGGTCACGCCCGGCGGCCCGGTCAGGATCAGCGGCGCGAGTTCTTTGGTAAATCTTTCCACATCCGCTTTGCTTTGCCCGCGCACGCCGAAGCGAAGCTGCACTTCGGGAATATCAGGCGACGGTTCTCCCGCAAGCCGGCCGTGAGTGGCATTGACGCCGACAAATTCAGTCAGAATAACGTCGAATTTCAGCCCGAGTTTTTCCAGGCGCTTTCTTAATATCTGATCCGCGGCATTTGCTTTCGCATAGGCATCGGGCCAGGAATAGACCAGCGTTCCGACCGCCTTCCAGCCGGCGGAATATGCGATGGAAACTTTGTAAAATTCGGTACTGGGATTTCCCTTGATGCCGAAAACCTTCACCCGGTCTTTGCCGTCGTCGGCGAGATGTATGCTGGTAAAATCGGCCACCACGTCCGGCGTGATATAACCCTTCGGATCGCCCATTTCATAAAGCAGCTGTTCTTTGACCGAAGGGACATTTACCCACCCGCCGGTTCCGTCATGTTTGGTGATGATAAATTCCCCGTTTGGCGACGCTTCGACGATCGGGAAACCGACGTTCGCCAGATCGGGAATATTCTGCCAGTCATACTGGCAATTTCCGCCCGAACACTGCGCGCCGCATTCGATAATGTGCCCGGCGATAGTTCCGGCGGCGACCTTGTCCCAATCTTCGAAGCTCCAGCCGAATTCATGCATCAGCGGCGCCAGCGTCAGCCCGGTATCGGTCAGACGCCCGCCGACCACGATCTGCGCCCCCTGGCCTAACGCTTCGACCAGCGGACGCGCGCCCAGATAGACATTCGCGCTCTGTACCTGATCGCGGATCGCCGAAAGCGGTTCGCCGGTGTCCATATTGTTGATCTCGACACCGCTTTCCAGAAACTCGTCGAGCCGCGGCATGATGTCGTCGCCGGTGACGATACCGATCTTTACCCCCGATAATCCTAATTCTCTTGCCGTCTCACCGATCGCGGCCGCGCACCCTTCGACATTTACGCCGCCGGCATTAGACAGCACCTTGATATTTTTCTCGACGCAATCCGGCAATATCTCGCGCATCAGCGCAACAAAATCGCGCGCATAACCCGATTTCGGATCGCGCGCGCGCTGTTTCTGCATGATCGACATGGTGACTTCCGCCAGGTAATCCAGCATCAGGTAATCTGTTTGCCCTAACCGGACCTGATCGACCGGCGCCGTCAGCAGATCTCCCCAAAATCCCTGTCCGCCTGCCACTCTGACTTTTTGCTTCATGGCATAAGTCTATATTTCAAATACTTTACAATCAACTTACGGCTGACCGGAATTACTGCTTTTACCATCATATTTTTTGTCTGTTTAAGCATGAACACGGCGGTCTTTTCCGTTGCCTTTAACATTATAGGGGCCGCGGCTTTGGCCGCCTGGCCGGTAAGTTTGGCGGACTGGCCGACGACGAAAAAGGTCACATCCTTTGTTATTTCAAGGGTTTTGGCGGGAACGGCTTTGATCTGCGCGTTTGCGGCAAGCGAAAAAACGCAGACGAAAACGCCTGTTAGAAGGACTCGAAGAATAATATTTTTCATTTTGGTAAGCTTAAGAGAAGAAATCTGGTGAAGCAGCGCGAGGCCGGATAAATTATAACAATCTTCCGGGATTTAGGCGAGACTTTTCTTCTTTACTGGGAGCGCGGACGGCTCGTCCGCATTGAGCGCTTGCGCGAATATGCATTGTTGTTCGTTTGTCCGTGACAAACGAGCAGACGAGCTGTCCGCGCCCCGACTAAAAAACCGGACATCCTGAATAATTTCAGAGCATCCGGTTTTTTGACAACTCGATAGTTGGCGATACTAATTTACGATCGCGTCTTTGGTTTTGCTAAAGATCTTTTGCGTTCCTTTTTTGGTTTTGTGTACTACTGACTTTGTCCCGCGCTTCGTCCGGTGGCTCCACTTTTTCGTCTTTACTTTCGTTTTATGCGCCACATACTTAGTGCTTTTTTTTGTTTTATGCGCGCTGTGCCGGGTTATCTTTTTCCCTCTGCTGACACTTTTTTTCGTGACTTTTTTACCCTTGTGAACGGTGTCCTGCGTGCCGTCTTTCACCTTTTCGGTGGTCTGCATCGTCACTTCTTTTGTTTTATCGACTATCTGAGCGTTTACTGCCAGTACTCCTGAAAAAGCCACGGCCAAGCCCAGTACCAATACTTTTGTAATTTTATTCATAACATTTCCCCCTTAATAAAAACCTATGCATTAATTGTTTCACAAACCGGTAGGCAATACAAATGCCCCAAGATGGGGTTTTGTCGTATTCAGGGTAGTTTGGAGGGCGAGTTCGAGCGCCGGGCGGAGGTCCGCCGGCACGACAATGGCATCGACCAGACCCTTTGCGGCGGCGTGTTTAGCATCCAGCTCGACGTCATAGGTCTTGCGTACTTTTTCCATCTCGGCTTTGGTCGCGTCGTCGGATTCTTTACCTGCTTTTTTTAATTTTTCGAGCTGCGTGCCAAAGATCGCCTGAACCGCCGAATCGCCTTCCATCACGCCCATGCGCCCCGTGGGCAGCGAAAAAATAAAATCGGGATCGAAACCCTGCCCGGCCATCGCGTAATAACCGGCGCCCGAGGCGTGATTGATCGTCAGCACAAGTTTCGGCACGGTCGCGCAGGCCATCGCTTCGACAAAATGCGCTCCGGCCCGAATGATGCCGGAATGTTCGGCTTCGGCGCCGACCATAAAACCCGACACATCCTGAACGAACAGGATCGGCGTGCCGTGGCGATTGCAGTTTTCGATAAAATAAGCGGTTTTTTCCGCCGACTCGGTATAAACGATGCCGCCGAATTTCGGCGGTTCACCTTGCCCGGCTTTAACCATGCCGCGATGGTTCGCGATGACGCCGATATGAATGCCGCCGATACGCGCCGTTCCGCAAATCATTTCCCTGGCATAATCCGCCTGAAACTCGTCGAATTCGCCCTCATCGAGAATGCAGTTTAAAACCTCGCGCATGTCATAGGGCTGACGGTGGTCTTCGGGCAGCAGGTCGTAAAGTTTTTCCGCGTCGTTTTTCGGCGATTTTGATCCCGTGATCGAAACTTTCGTAGCTTCTTTATTCGGCAATTCGGAAACCAGCTTGCGAATTTTTTCCAGGCATTCCTTTTCGTTTGCCATGCGGTAATGCGCGACACCGGAAACGGCGTTGTGAGTCATCGCCCCTCCGAGCGATTCGTTGTCAATGGTCTGCCCGGTCGCACCCTTGACCAGATTCGCGCCGCCCAGTCCCATGAACGAAGTGCCCTCGACCATTAAAATCACATCCGAAAGCGCGGGCAGATAGGCGCCGCCGGCTACGCACATTCCCATCACGGCCGCGATCTGCGGCACTTTCAAATAGCGGCGCATGATCGAATTGTAATAAAAAATTCGCGCCGCGCCGTATTGGCCGGGAAAAACGCCGCCCTGGTACGGCAAATTGACTCCCGCCGAATCGACCAGGTAAATGATCGGCACGTGATTGCGCATGGCGATTTCCTGTGCGCGCAAAATTTTCTTGATGGTTTCGGGATACCACGCGCCTGCCTTGATCGTGGCGTCGTTCGCAATGACGACACATTCGCGTCCGTGAATTTTGCCGACCGCCGTCACCACCGCGGCCGCCGGGGCTTTGCCGTCGTATTCCGTATAGGCGACCAGCAATCCGATCTCCTGGAGGTACGCGTTTTCATCGAAAAGCAGATCGACGCGTTCACGCGCCGTCAGCTTTCCCTGCGAATGGATCTTGTCGATCTTTTCCTGACCGCCGCCCAGTTTCAGCTTCTTTTCCAGATCCTGAAACTCTTCCGATAATTCGCGAAGACGTGATTTTTTTACTGATGTGTTCATTAAATAACAGGCTCTAAGATTTTTAAGTCTTTGATGAATTTAAAATCGTCAATATTAAACGTTACTAAAATCAATTCATATTCCAAAGCAGTCGCCGCAATTATCGAATCAGCCAAAAACAAACCATGAGAGTTGGAATAGAGATCAATTAACCGAATTGCGTTTTGCGCTATTTTATTACTTAAAAGGATAAAATTTGAGTTCTTGCAGGCTGCGTTTTATGAGATTTTTATCCGAATTTGAGATAGAACCTGAATGCATTCGATATATACAACGGTTTCAATTCCAACTGAGAGACTCTCAACAAAATTCTTCGCCTCACTATTCCCGTAGAAAATTTTTGACAAAACATTAGTATCGATTAAATTTCACTCATTTTCTCAAATTGTTTTTTTCTCGAAGCCGTTGGGTCAGATCTTCTTCCTTTTCTTTCCGTCCTTTCCAGATACCTAAGACATCCTCAAACGGGGTTTTGTTTATCTGTTCCAATTCACGCAGGAGTTTCTCTGCGATCTTTTCATCTTCCACCCGAAAAGAGCGATCTATCTGCATCGGTATCTCAATCGTTAAACTTCCCATAAACGCCTCACTAAGGGTGATTTTAACATATTTATTTCGGCCAAAGCCTCGAAATCATTGACGCCTGAAACACCTGGATTGCCGGAGCCGTGATCTTTTTTGTCGTGTCGCTCCAATCATTCTTTTTCCCGGATAATAAAAGTCGGCACCATGCCGCCGCCGCTGGAGACATTGGCGAGTTCGTTGTAGGAAAGCCGGGTAAATGCGGAGCCGACCTTGCCGTCGAAAAGCAGCGGGTCGAGATCGACCAGCTGCTCGACAAATTCCGTCGTGCCGTCATCCAGCAGTGCCGGGAAAACTTCCTTGCTGGTTTTCACGCGTTCCTGCACCAGGTAATCGCCGTCCGCCAGCGCTTTCTGAATCGCCTCTTCCCATTCGCTTTCGGAAACGCTCCAGCCGATATAAATTCCGTGGCCGCCGTAATCGTCATTGGGCTTGAGCACCAGTTTTTGCGAATTTTGCCGGGTGAATTCGACCAGATCGACATTGGAATCCTGATAAACCGTATTCTCATCGCGAAATTTCCGTGTCCAGGGCACGTGCGCCTGGATCGCCGCCAGTTCGACTTCGTCAAAAAGATGCGCGTAGCGTTCATTGGTCAGCACGGCAAAGATGGCTTTTTTATGCACCAGCTTGGAGCGGAAACTGTTTGCCAGGCAGATCGCGCCCGCGCGGTAAGCGTCGAGCAAAGCCGGCGCTTCCGCAATGATCGGAATGTATTCATTGACCAGCAGGCGTTTATAAACGATGTCGATCTCGAATTCCCCCGCCCGCAGCCGCCCGCCGGAAAATTCCAGATCCTGCGGCGCGCAAATGATCGACGAATAGCCCTGCGATTCAAAATACTCTTTGAACAGTTCGAATTCCTTTATCGTCGGCAGGTCACGCAGATCGACGATCGCAATGGTCGGTTTATGTTCCGGTTTGCGGCCGAGAAATTCCTCGTAGCTCGAAAGCAGAACCGCCAGCATTTTAGAGCGGCCCTCTAAAGTCCGGATCTCGTAACTTTCGGCGAATTTTTTCATCACCGGCAGCGTTTGAAATATTTCGGTCGCCGAATCGGCAAAAGCTATTCCCGCAGGGCTTTCGCCGTTGAGCTCGACATAGCTGTACGTGTCTTCGGTGAGAAAGGAATCCAGCCGCGCCGAAGCCGATACCTGTTTATATTTCGGATCGATCGAAACCATATCGCGCTCGATCTCGGAAGTGATGCCCAGTTCGCGGAGCAGTTCGTCGCTTTCGATCGCGGCGTCTTTTACCTTTTGCAGCGCGCCCCAGATCGTTTCGCAGATCTCCGTGACCCGTTTCCAATCGCTTTCCATCACGAAATGCGGCCGTAGGTACGGTGACAATGGGCGGCCGCCGAAGATCAGCTTGGCGCGTTCCAGGCCGTCGCTCAATGTCTTGCGCGAGGCTTCGGCAAGTTCCGTATCCTCTAAAAGTTTGTGATAGTGCGCGACCGCTTCAGATAGCATTCAGATCGTCTCCAAAATTATGATGTTTCAAAAATAAGCGGGATGGTTTTATAAAAACTCAAAATAGAATCATCCGCGCCGTTGGTGAAATGTTTTCCGGCTTTGTTCAGGGGAAAACAGGAATTGCCGTCGCTAAAAGCCATCGCAAACCCGTACTCCGTCGCCTGCCACTCGCCGCCGAAATTTTTGCGAATGCATTCGCCGAGAAAACAACCGACCACGTTGCTAAGCCCGGTATGGTCTTCCAGTTCGGGCCGCACGCGCTGGCGTTCGACAAAGCCGTCGGCCCAGGCGACAGATTCTTCGTCGTACCCAAGATTCTGATCCGGAAAACTTGCGATAAATTTTTCCGCCGCGCTTTTTATATTTTCCAGTTTATCTGCGTCCATATTTATTTCGTCAATTTTACGATCGTGTCGAATTCTTCTTTTTCAAGCGGCGTCACGGAAAGCCGCCCCTGTCTGATCAAATAAATATTTGCCAGTGTTGGCTCGGCTTTGATCTCTTCGAGGGTCGCCGGTTTTTTAAATTTTTTCACCGGCTCGAGCTCGACCGCGAGCCATTTTTCATCCGTCGGATCGGGATAGCTTTCCTTCGAAACCTCGGTCAACCCGACGACCGCTTTTTCCGTCACGGAATGATAATAGAGCACCTTGTCGCCTTTTTTCATATCACGCAAATTATTACGCGCCTGAAAATTACGAACGCCCGTCCAATCGGTCTTGCCGTCTTTGACCAGATCGTCGTATGAATACACATCAGGTTCGGATTTTACCAGCCAGTATTTCATAATAATTGTTAAATGGTGGTTGGTATTTGGTAGTGGGTAATTGGTACTAGTTTTTCGGTTATGGTTTAGGCGAATTGCCGATTAATAACCTACTCATTCAATCTGTTACCAATTTCTTAATTACCAATCACCTATTACCAACCGCTAATTACCCTTTCCTTTCTGTGCTTTCGCTGCTTTTTTATTCAGCCATTTAGCCCAGCGTTCCAGCAGCGGGCGGAACGGTTTGAATACTTTGCCGCGCCAGCTGTTTTCGGCCTGTTTTTCGCTCCACGTGCGCAAAGATTTTTCGGCATATTGCCGCACCTGCGATTCGAGCTGGTTTTTCTTTACCGAATGCCGCAGCGTCAGGTAATAATGCTGCCCGACGAGTGAAAATATCAGCCCCGCTAAATTCGACTTGAAAGCCATCCGCGGCATGATGCGGTTAAAATAGCTTTCCGTCGGTTTCAGCAGTGCGCCGGTGGCGATTTCCATCCAGGCGGACTGATTTCCCATGCGCGGATGATACAGTCCCGGCAGATCCGATTTCATCGGCATATTGATATTTTTCAAACGCGGATCGTTAATAAAATCCACCAGGCGAAGTTTTTCCAGCCCGCGCATATGCTCGATCGGCACGCTTTTAAGAATTTTTTCCAGCGTTTCGTCGGTCTTCTTCGGTAATTCTATCGTGGCTTGGTTTTCTATTTTTAATGACATAAAAGAATATATTACCTGTTAAATCTAGGTTAGCTTTGAGCTTTCGTCAAGGCATGAATCGAATACGCGCCTAATACCGGAATGAAGCAATTACGCCATCCGATTTGTGGTAAATAGTCCACAACGCGAGTTACCCGGCTTTTATTCGCTCAACCTAAATCCCATTCCTGCTTATATTTAACGATTCCAGCGAAACTGGCACGCGCCTTGTATAATTAAATATAGTCGTTGCAATATTAGATTATAAATTAATGTCTCTGCAAAACACCATAGCCCGGCAGGTTGCCACCCGCGGAACGGGCCTGCACACCGGCGTAGAGGTAAATCTCGCCCTCCGGCCGGCGCCGCCCAATACCGGATATATTTTCGTCCGGACGGATCTGGATAATTTCGAAATTCCGGCTTCAGCCGAATATATTTCGCATTGCAGCTATGCCACGACACTGCTGCGCCGGGGCGTGCTGCTTTCTACCGTCGAGCACTTGCTTTCGGCCCTGCGCGGATCGAATGTCGATAATTGCTTTATCGAGATCGACAATCTGGAAGTGCCTATCATGGACGGTTCCTCGGAAGATTTTATTTCGCTGATCGAAAAAGCGGGGATCGAGCAGCAGGATACGACCAAGAGATATTTACAAATACTGGAACGCGTCGATTTCGAACAGGGCGACCGCCGGATGAGTATCGAGCCTTCGGATAAGTTCGAGATCGAATGCGCGATCGATTTTCCGCACCCTTTTATCAATAAACAGCGTTATCATTTTGCGATGGAGAACGGTTCGTTCGGGCGAGAGATCGCTTCGGCGCGGACGTTCGGGTTTACCAGCGAAATAGAGATGCTGCGGCAGGCGAATCTGGCGCGCGGAGGTTCGCTCGATAACGCCATCGTTCTCACGTCGGACGGAATGCTCAATAAAACGCCCTTGCGTTTTCAGGACGAATTCGTCCGTCACAAAATTCTCGATATCATTGGCGATTTTGCGCTGCTGGGAATGCCGATCCTGGGAAAAATTACCGCGGAAAAAAGCGGGCACTCCGTTCATGCCGGGTTGATGACAAAACTCCTCAAAACCGAAGGCGCGTGGAAGATCATCGAATAATTATGACATCGGATCCCATTCGGTTTTATCGATTATCCCCGCCAGCATGATGGCATTTGTCTCTTCGTAATATCTGATCAGCCAGGTCAGGCCGTCAGTGGTTTTCTTTGTCCATTGCATGTCATAGATATGGGACGGGTCGCCTTTTTTATAAACGTCCCTGGTCGCGCCGAACATTTTCGTCGCCCGGCTTTTCAGATCGAAACCTTTTTTGTAGTGCAGGCTGATCTCATAAACGATCCCTTTGGCGGGGATTTTGGTGGTATCCAGCGTCTGCAGTTCCACTTCGTAATCTTCGTTGCGTTCGGTCTTTTTTCCCGTGGTCACCTTCTTGATAAGCTTCGCGTAGTCCTCTTCTTCCAGGCCATGAACTTTAAAGCGAATGCTTTCGACATTACCCTTGGCGTAGGGCAATGTTACTTCCAGCGGGCCGTAACGATTATCCACCTCAGCCTGTTTCAGATCGATCTGTTTGGCAAACTGGTCGAAAGGCATCCCGAGATAAACTTTGCCCAGTTCGACGGGAATGAATTGTTTTTGCTTCAGGTAGCTGTATTTATTTTTGGTCTGGGCGCCGGCCGCCATCACGGAAAATATTGCTATCAGCGTCAGGAAAATAAATTTATTCTTCATATATTATTTGTTCCAATCCGGGTTGTGAAAATTGCCTTCCTGGTCGATCAGTTGATAAGTGTGCGCGCCAAAATAATCGCGCTGGGCCTGGATCAGATTCGCCGGCAGGCGCGCGCTGTGATAAGCGTCGTAATATGCCAGGCACGACATCAGGCAGTAAGACGGGAAACCGTTTTTAGCCGAGACGGCAACTACTTCACGCAGATCGTTTTGCTTTTCATTTAAAACCCGCGCAAAGTTTTCATCAAGCATCAGATTGGGCAAATCTTTGTTTTGCTCAAAAGCGCGTCTGATGTCTTCCAGCAGCGCCGCGCGAATGATGCAGCCGCCGCGCCAGATCTTTGCCACCTGGGTCAGATCGATTCCGTAGCCTTTTTCTTCGGAAGCGGTGTTAAGCAGCGAAAGCCCCTGCGCATAGGTCGTAATGAAAGCGGCAAACAGCGCGGAACGCAAGTTTTGCACGTTTAATCCTAAGTTTTGAATTCCATCCTGACCGCTGGCCGCTGGTCGCTGGCCGCCGGCGGCGACTCTCTCCGCCTTCATTGCCGAAAGCTGCCGCATGGTGACTGCGGAATCTATTGTCGGGACGGGCACACCCATGTCCATCGCCGCTTGGGAAGTCCACTTGCCGGTGCCTTTTTGCCCGGCGGTATCGAGAATTATTTCGGTCAGATGCCGGCCGCTTTTATCGTCGATCTTGCGCAAAACGGTTTCGGTAATTTCAATGAGAAAAGAATTCAGCTCGCCGCTATTCCATTCGGCAAAAACATCCGCGATCTCATCGTAATTCATTCCAAGGCCGCGCTGCATCAGATCGAAGGTTTCGGCGATCAACTGCATCAGGCCGTATTCGATGCCGTTGTGAACCATCTTGACAAAATGCCCGGCGGAACCAATTCCAACGTGCGCCGCGCAGGGCTCGCCTCCAACTTTTGCCGACACGGCTTCGAGTAGCGAGCGGACTCTTTCATACGCCTCCTGGTCGCCGCCGATCATAATGCTGGCGCCGTGACGCGCGCCTTCTTCACCGCCGGAAACACCGACGCCCAAAAATCGCAGTCCCTTACCGCTAAGATATATTTCGCGGCGCTCGGTATCGGGAAAATGTGAATTACCGCCGTCGATGATCAGATCGTCAGGCGCAAGCAGGGGGATAAGTTCTTCGATCACCAGATCGACGATCGGCCCGGCCGGAACGAGCAGCATGATACTGCGCGGCCGGGCCAAATTTTCGACAAATTCATCGATATTCGCGGCGGCGGTAACATCATAATTTTCCGACTCCGCGATCAGCAAATTTTGCTTTTCAGTGTCTTTGTCATAGCCGGTGCATTTAAAACCCTGCTCCGCCGCATTGAGCAAAAAATTTCTGCCCATCGTGCCCAAACCGATCATCCCGAATTGCGCTTCACCCATAAATAAATTATACCCGCCAAACTTCCGCCTTGCTCAGATCGATTTTCCATCTTTCGTCATTTTCTTCAAACGTCCACCAGGCCGACAAAACCATCTGAATAAAAGCCCATTTTCTCACCGCTGATTCGTCCATCGCAAAGGCTTCGGCAAATTGAGTTACGCTGCGATCCAGTTTTTCCTCTTGCCGCGGTACACCCTCGAGCCAGTTCCGGTGATTATTAAGAAAAACCCCGATGTCATAACCGATGCCGCCGACCAGGCCCTTAGGGTCGATCACCAGAAACGGTTCGCGCACCGCGGACAAAATATTTTCGTGATGAAAATCGCCGTGTAAAAGAAATTTTTCCGCGCCGACGCCGGCGAGCTCCGCGAAAAAATCCTGCGCTTTTTTAATTATCGCCGCCGGAAATTCCGTGTTTTTGGCTCTGCGAAATCCGCCTATCCAATTTTCCAGCAGATGAAAATCCCCGTCTGAGTCCATGCCCGATTCCGCTTTCCGAGCTATCTTTTTTAATACGCCCACAGCGATCTCTACCGCCCGGCCGTCATCTTTCAGACAAAGCTCGCCCAGCCCCTTGCCCGGAGCCACCTTTTCCAGCAGCATCGCATAAAGCGCTTCATCGCTTCGCAATATTCTAACCGCGCCGTTACCGCCATAAAGCCGCAGCATTTTTACTTCGCTAAAAAATTCCAATCTTTCTTCCGGAAAACCGATCTTTAGAACGGCTTCGCTTCCGTCGCCGCAAATACACGGCGCGACATAATGATAAGACAGATTTGCGAACGGCTTCCCGACATTCAAAGACCAATTTTTAGCGATAGTTCCGGTGATTTTCGGCAATTCACCGAGCCAATCAACGCCTTTTTTGCCGAACATCCCGGTAATTGTCCGGATAAATTTCTCCGGCAAATCGAACGTTTTGTCTGTTTCGTCGGATTGCATTCTTGACGAGTTTAGCTTTCTTGTGGATTCTTAACAAATGAAAACTTTGCTCGAAGCTATACGCCCGACCACTTTTATCGAATCTGAAAAATTATCCCAACACGTGGGTTTGGAGATAACCATTGCCACCGAAACTTTCCAGCACACCGGCAGTTTCAAATTCCGCGCCGGTTATAATGTGGCGTTGAATGTGCCGCATGACGAACTGTTCACGGCTTCGTCGGGAAATTTCGGCCAGGGGCTGGCGCGCGCCTGTATGCTGCTGGGCAAAAAATGCACGGTCGTGATGCCTGAGACCTCAGCGCGGGTAAAAATAGACGCGGTCGCTTCCTATGGCGCGACGGTCGATCTGATCGACGTCGGCAAAATAACCCGCAGCGAGCGCATCGCGCAGATCGCCGCCGAAAAACCCGACGCGTACCTGGGAAGCGCCTATGACGACCCGCTGGTGATCGAAGGCAACGCCAGCCTGGGCGATGAACTGGCTAATTGCGGCCGGGATTTTGACGCCGTGATCGCTCCTATCGGCGGCGGCGGGCTCACCTCTGGGATCATTATCGGCCTGGGCCGCAACGGCAAAAACACGCCGGTTTATGCCGCCGAGCCGCTGCTGGGAAACGACGCCGCGCGCTCATTTCGCGAAGGCAAAATCGTCAGCAACGAGCAGGAACCGGCCACCCTGGCCGACGGCGCGCGCACCGTCAGTATAGGCCTTCATAATTGGAAAATTTTGCAGCATGGGCTTAAAGACGTGATCGAAGTCTCAGAAGAAAAACTGATCGAGGCGGTAAAACTTTATTTCAATTTCGCTAATTTAAAGGTCGAACCGACCGGAGCGCTCAGTTTAGGCGCGATCCTGGAAAAGCCGGAAATATTTGCCGGTAAAAAGATCTGCCTGGTCGTCAGCGGCGGAAATGTGGATGCGGAAGTTTATAAGAGAATTCTAGCTTAAACCATGCAGTCTATTTATCTCAAAGTCCGGAAGGGCCGCTTGCGCCCGCTGCTCAGGATGATATTTTTATCTCATTGGGAAAGGTTATGACTTAAATACGCGGGCGCAAGCAACCCTTCCAGACCTCGAGGATACTGATAATTTCCTTTAATCAAGACCGCAGCATTCTTAAAAAAAATAATTATCTCAAGCCCTGCCCGATCTGTTCCGTGCCGTAGGTACCGATGCCGTTTAGTCTGAAGCTGAAGACGTAGCGGTTTTCGCGGCGGACGCCGACATTGACGTTATAGGCTTGAAAGGCCATCGAGCAGCAGTCGAAGGCGTAGCCGATAGTGCCGATCGAGCTGATCAGCGGCGAGCTTTTGGTCGCGCGTTTGTTTTCGAAATCGAAAAATAGCGAGGTGCCGAAAAACCAGCCACGGTCGCGATTGCCGAGAAAAAGTGAAGGGCTCCATTGCGAGCCTCTCAGCGTGCCGGGTTCCTTGCCGAAGGGGTTGTCATACTGCCGCAGTGACGGGATCAGTGTCACCGCCCGGGTGTAATAAAACGTCTGAAAGAATTTCACCAGCTTGGTGTCATAACCGACGGTGAGCGAAATATTTCGCAGCCCGTCGCCCTGCACGCCGAGATCGAAACGCGTACTGGCAAAGATAGTTTTGCGCGGGCGATAGGTCGCGTCGATATTTAGCGGCGACCAGCGGCGCGGCACTCCGCCGAAGGTGAACGGCGTCAGGCTCGTGATCGAAGGGATCTCATTACGCCGGCCCGGATTGAGCGCGCCGCCGAAATACGGATCGAAAAAATGTTTACCGCGAACGGTGAGCGTAAATATCTCGTATGGCTGGATCGACAGCGGTTTTTCGTCTTTTGTCGGATTTTCCCGCCGGCGGCGCTGCGCTTCGTCGGTCACCGCCTCAGTATAGCGGCGGATGAAAAAGCGGTTGGTCACGCCGAATTCCACCTCATTGGTATCGGTAAAAGTGTCCGCGTAATCGAACCTGATCACGTTTTCGAAATTAGAAACTCCCTTGACATAACGATAGGTAAAGTAAGGTTCGATGACGTGGCGGAAACGAAAATCACCGTTCTTTTTGAAAAAATTTTTTGCCAGCGTGATGGGTTTCACGTCTAGCTCGAATTCGCCGTAGGTCCGGATCAGGTCCTTGCTGGATACAAACCGATTCTGGTCGAACGAATTGGAATAGTAGGTAGTGCGCGCACCGGCGGTGGCGGTGATCGACATTCCCCACACGTTAAGCGGAATAGATATTTCAGGGTAGAAATCCAGCCGCTGGCCGAGCGCCGGAGTTACCACCGGATCGTTTCCGGCGACGGCCTGGTAGGCCGCAATGCTGTCCACCGATTCGCGGCGGCTGACGCCTTCGAGCGCGGTCTTGAACGAAAAATAGACCGGCAGTTTTTTAAAGAAACTAAGCGGTGACGGGCGCTTTTCAAAATTTATGCTCGGCAGATTGCGCGTCGAAATGCGGACGTTCGGAATGGTGATGACCTGCGAACGCGCGAGAAAATTCAGCGTATAGCTGTCCCAGCTTTTATTGATAAAAAGCTGCGAATTTTCTATCGGCGAGATCACCTGCTGAATGCCTTCGGAAAAGACCTGCCGGAACGCCAGGTTCGAGTACAGGCGAACGTCGATCGCTGCCGTAAAACCATTCGGGAAATAATGAACGCCGTTGGCGTAAAAAGTGGTGCCGCCCTGATCGGGATTATCGGGGTCGCCTTTGCTTCTAAAAAGCCGATCCTTAACGCCAAAAAAACCGAAGTCCAGGTAAGAGCGCGAATTTGCCCGCGTGCGCACGTCGAAACCGAAACCCAAGCCCCGCGATGAGTAAATATCCGTCCGCAGGGTGATATCGGCTGAGCGTCCCAGAGTTTGATAATACGCGGTCGAGAGCCGGAAGCCTTTATCGCCGGAAAAGCCGAAGGTCGGCGTCAGAAATCCCGACGCCCGATCCTGTTTTTTGAGCGGGATCGATGCGTAAGGCAGCGGAATTACCGCCACGTCACGGATACGAAACTTGGGGCTTTTCAGTTTTATCCGGTCGTTGGTTTTAATGTTGGCTCTTTTGGCGGTAAAGCTCCATTTCGGCACCGCGTCTTCGCAGGCGGTGAATTTTCCGTTATAGATGACGATCTCGTCCAGCGCGATACGCTCGACGCGGTCGGCGGTAAAATAAATTACCGTGCCGTCGTTGGTTTGATTGGTAAAACCGGTGGAATTTACGAAATAGCCGAGCTTGGTCTTGTAATTCCACTCCGCCTTCGATCCCGTGATGCGCTGGTCGTCGCCCTGGTCGAAAACTACGTTGCCCTCGGCGATCATTTTATTCTGCGCTTCGTAGATCGTTACCTTGTCGGCCTGCAGACGATAGATGCCGTAATGCACATCGACATTGCCGGTATGCAGCACGACGCGTTTTCCCTCTTCGCCGCTGCCCGTATTGCTGGCGGAATAGACTACTACCTCGTCGCCGCCGCCTTCGGGTTTGTTTCCCGGATCTTTTTTTGGCGTGGGCGAAACGTTGATGTCCTGGGAAATCGGGTTGACGTTGGGCGTATCGGTGATGGGATTCGAGACTTTGCGGTCGACCGGATTGGTTTCCTGCGCTAAAACGCCCTGTAAAAACACGGTTAGTGAAAATACAGAGCAAACTACGAGGTATCCTATTAAACGCTTGAAGGTCATTAATTTAACTGCGCGAAATTTCCAGGTTCGGGAAATTTTAACACAGCCGTTTGGTGAAAAAGAAACAATCGTTTCAATTAATAAATGAATCTGCTATAACTTTAGGCAATATATGATCTCATCCCCCCGAGTTTTGATCGTCGAAGACGAAGAATTACTGCGCAATATTCTGAGCCAGATACTGCAGGAAGCGGGTTACGGCGTGGCTACCGCCAGCAGCGCCGAAGCCGCGCTGGAGATATTTACCGGTGAGGAGATCGCGCTGACCCTGACCGATATCCGCATGACCGGGATGGACGGGCTGGAACTGCTCGATCATTTAAAGGCGGTCGACGGCGAAGCGCTGGTGATAATTATGACGGCGTATTCGTCGGTCGATTCCGCCATCGCCGCGCTGCGCAAGGGCGCTTACGATTATATTACCAAGCCCTTTGTCAATGAAGACCTGCTGCAAACGGTAAAAAATGCGCTTCGCCAGCGCGAGCTTTTTCGCGAAAACCGGGCGCTGCGGCGCGAGCTCGATAAACGCTACAGCTTTTCCGAGATCATCGGCACTTCCGAAGCGCTGCAAAAAGTCTTCCGCCTCGTGGAAAAGGTCGCCGCGACCAACGCTAATATTCTGATCCAGGGCGAAAGCGGAACGGGCAAGGAACTGGTCGCCCGCGCGATTCATCATCACAGCCAGCGCTCGGCCAAGCCTTTTCTCGCTGTCAATTGCGGCGCGCTGCCGGAAAGCCTGCTCGAATCGGAGCTTTTCGGGCATGCGAAAGGAGCTTTTACCGGCGCGGTCGGCGCCAAGCCGGGGCTGTTTCGCTCCGCCGAGGGCGGTACCGTTTTTCTGGATGAGATCGGCGAGGTGTCGCAGGCGCTTCAGGTCAGGCTCTTGCGCGCGCTGCAGGAACACGAGGTAACTCCCGTCGGGGCCAGCCTGCCCGTAAAATTCGACGCCCGCATCATCGCCGCAACCAACCGCAATCTGGAAACGGAGATCAGGGAAGGCCGTTTTCGCGAAGACCTGTATTACCGCCTCAATGTGATCGAAATTCACATTCCGCCGCTGCGTGAACGCCGCGAAGACATTCCGCTGCTGGCTAAACATTTCGCCGCGAAATTCGCGCAGGAGCAAAAAGGCGCGGAAAAAAATATCGCCACCGAGGCGATGTCCGCGCTGATAAATTATCCCTGGCAGGGCAATGTCCGCGAACTGCAAAACGCCATCGAGCGGGCTTTTATTTTGAGCGCCGACGAGATCGACCTGTCATGCCTGCCCGACCGGATCGGTCAAAGCACCGGAGGCTCGCTGCCGATGCGCGACCCGGAAGGCCTGCGCCCGACGCTTGAGGAAATGGAACGTCGCTACCTGATGGAAATTATGCATTCCGTCGATCAGGACAAAGCTCAGGCGGCGAATATCTTAGGAATCGACCTTTCGACGCTCTACAGAAAGTTAAAACGATATGAGGAAAATTGATCTTACCTGAAATCGTTTTGGAGGCGGTCTTCGACCGCCAGCTTAACTATTGGCGGTCAAAGACCGCCTCTAAACCAATATTAAAAGGAGAATATTTATGGGACCCCAACACGGATCTTTTTGCTGGATGGAATTAAACGCCCGCGGAGTAGATAAAGCCAAACCTTTTTATCACGAAATGTTCGGCTGGGAAATAAGAGAAAGTAAGATGCCGGAAATGGACTACACGGAGTTCGGTTTTCCCGGCGATCGCCCGGTCGGCGGTATGTTTGAGCTGCCGGCGGAAATGGCCGGCGTGCCGTCGCACTGGATGGCCTACGTGGCGGTCGATGACGTCGATGCCTCAGCCGCAAAGGTCGAGGGGCTGGGCGGAAAGGTGGAAATGCCGCCGAGAGACATTCCAACTGTGGGAAGATTCTGCATCGTTTCAGACCCGACGGGTGCTCATTTGGCGCTGATCACCCTGGCGATGACCGAAGCTCATAAAGAGTCGTAACGTAAAAGTTAGATAATAAAGTTTAGAGGCGGTCTCCGACCGCCATAGGCCGCGGGTTGTCATAGAGGCGGTCAGAGACCGCCTCTAAACATGTATCGCCAATCTCTGCCCCCTTCTTTGCAACCGCTTCATAGTTTGATAGAATTTAGGTTTTCGGAAAACCGGAAATTCGCAATTATCAGTTAATTACATTTATGAAGGACTCTATCAAATGAAAAAAGTTGGAATATTAGTGGGACGCGAAGTGACGTTCCCCGAATCTATTATCAAAGCTATTAACGAAAAAGGCGGCGGCGAGATCACGGCCGAATATATCACCATTGGCGGCATTCGCCTGGACGAGCCGAAACGCTACGATGTGATCATCGACCGCATCTCGCACGAGGTGCCCTATTATCGCGGAACGCTCAAGCGCTTCGCTCTGGAAGGCACCTATATAATCAACAACCCTTTCTGGTGGTCGGCTGACGACAAGTTTTTCAATTTCAGCCTCGCGGCCAAGCTCGGCGTGGCGATCCCGAAAACGGTTTTGCTGCCGCAGCACGCTTATATCCCGGCGATCGTGCCGGAAAGCCTGCGCAATCTGGAATTTCCCATCGACTGGCAGGGCATCGCCGATTACGTCGGCTTCCCGGCGTTTCTCAAACCTTTCGACGGCGGCGGCTGGAAAAATGTTTCCAAGATCCATTCCATGCAGGAGCTGTGGAGCGAATTCAACCAGAGCGGCACGCTCTGCATGACGCTGCAGGAAGGCATCGAATTCGACCAGTTCGTCCGCTGCTATTGCGTCGGGCAGGAAAAGGTTTTGATCATGCCTTACGATCCGACCAAGCCTTACCTATCGGGAATGCAGTATGTGAATGTCGATGATTACCTGACGCCGGAATTGCACGCCCGCGTGGAAAAAGACGTGCGGACGATCTGCAAAGCGCTCGGTTACGATCTGAACACCGTCGAGTTTGCCATTAAGGACGGCATTCCCTACGCGATCGATTTTATGAATCCGGCGCCCGATGCGGAGATCGCTTCGGTCGGCGAATACAATCACAATTGGGTAATCAATGAACTGTCGGATTTCATCATCAAAAAATTGAGCGCGCCTGCCGACACGACGCCGCACTACCGCTGGGACGGGATGCTGAACCCGCCGGCGGCCGCGGAAGTAAAACCGAAATCGACCACGGCGAAAAAAAGAGTCGCTAAAAAACCGGCGGAAAAAAATTCGATCGTGGAAAAGAAAACTACACGAACGAAAAAAACAGACAAGTAATCGGTTTTAGACGAAATAAGGCAGAAACGCGACAGTTATGGAGCGTGTCCATCAAATCATGAGACACGCTCCATAACTGTCGCGTTTCTGCCTAAGTACAACTCTAAAACTTTTAATCGTCCTCTTCTTCTTCGATCGCGGGAAAACGATCGGCTAAAATTTTGCCGCCGATCATCAAACCCATCCAGATGACCATTGCCGCCGCCGTGCACGCCCAGCCGATATTCGAGATAAGCTGTTCGCCGGTGAACATTCCGAACATTATCACCGCAAAGCCGAAGAAAGATATTCTCATCGTGATCGCTTTACTGCGCTGCACCGTCTCCAGCAGGTTGATGCGCCTGATCTCGATCTCCATATAATCTTCGTCGTTGTTGAGGCGCATAAAATAATCGATCTCGTCCTGTGCCCAGCGTTTCAGCGCCTTGTTTTTTGCGGAGCGCAGCGCGGTCGAAAAATGATGCACGACGTGCGCCAGTTTTCCTTCGCGCAGCGCGAGCTCGGCCAGCCCCCTGGAGGAGCGGAAATTATCGGCGTCCAGATCGAGCGCCCGCATAAAAACATTTCTCGCCCTTTTCTCATCGGCATACTGCAGGTAGCTTTCGCCCAGCCGCGAGAGAAAATCGGCGTTTCCCTGGCCGCGCCGTTCCGCCAGGCGCATCACGGCATTCGCCTTGTGGCGAAGCTTTTCATCGCGCTGCAAACCGGCGTACGAGTAAAGACAGCGCGCCGATTCGAACAGCAGCCAGGCATTGGTCGGATTTAGTAAAAGCGCGCGGCGAAAAGCTTCGAGAGCCTGCAGCAGGTTTCCGTTCAGGCGTAGTTCATTGGCGACCTGGCGCAGTTCTTCGGCCTTTTCGGGTTCCGGAGGGGTGATCTTGTCGGGCTCGGCCTTGGCGCGTTTTCTCGCCGCCGCGTCCTGAAATTCGGGAAGAGCGTTTTCCAGCACTTCACTCGAAGGGAGGCGCAAAACTTCGGCTCTTTTATTAATACGTTTGGGATCGGTCAGGTAGTCGCGCAATTCCAGCGAGCGGGTATCGAGTTTATCTTCGACCAGCAGCGGGAAAAGCAGGTGCACCAGCGTCCGGTAATTTCCCCCGCCCGAAGCGGTGGTAAAATTCGTGCCTTTGCCCTGGATCTGGCTGCGGTAACGGTAATAGACCTCGCCGCCGCGGCGCACCGCCCGCAAAGCCTGTGTTTCCACTCTCTCGATATCGGTCACCTTTAGCCGCCGGGCCTGGCGATTGAACCAATTCCAGATAAAAGGTATCAGGCCGGTGCGATAGACGCTTTTTCCGTTAAAGACGATCCGGTCGAACCACGCCAGCAAAGGCAGGATCAGCCACGCGCCGCAAAAAACGGCGTAGCCCCAAATGTCTAATTCAAGATTGATCAGGAAGCCTGAGAAAAAAGTGAGTAAAAAAAGTGCGGCAAAATAACTGCCCGGTGAGACCCGCACGCTGCATGCCTGTACTACGGCGGCAGCGGCATTTTCTGAAGGAGAAGATTCAGAAATTTTTACGGGTGCGGTGTTCTCCATACTACTGTTAATAATAACTTAAGAAACGCCGAATCACCCAAAATTTCCGAAACGTTTCTTGTCTATTGCGTGTCCAGCGCCGACGGTTCAGGCGGAAGTTCCTTCGCTTTATCCGGCGCTATCTTTTCCAGCTTGGTCGAGGCTTCACGCGCGGTTCCCGACATCGTCAGCGGCTTTCCATCGGAGCCTTTGGCTTCGCGAGCGTCTTTTACGATGTTGAAATAGATACCGGCGGCTTCCGCGGTCTTGCCCTGCTTTTCGTAAATTCCCGCCAGTTCGAAATTGACGGTTTCCTTCGCCGGCAGCACGTAACTTTGCCCGGCCAGCTCACTATACATTCCGGCCGCTTCATCCAGTTTGCCGTCGGACGCCCTGGCCTGCGCCAGCGCGAATTTGGCCAGCGAAGCCGTTTCGCGGTCGCCGCTTTTGGCAGCTTCTTCCAGTCCCGCCACTCCGGCCGCGCGGTCGATCTTAAGCTGCTGCGTCGCCATCAGAAATTTCGCTCGGTCGCTGATCGGGCTGCCGTATTTTGCCGCAACTTCCTGAAATTCGGCGATCGCGGCTTCGGCTTTTTCTTTTTCGGTGCCGTATATTTTGCCCGGGAAGCCCGACATCGGCGAGGCCGAAACCTGCGCCTGCGAGGTTTCGATGGCTTTGCCGAGCGCGGCCTGTCCGGCGTTGCTCTGCTTGCGGCTGTATGAATAAACGACAAAAACCAGGATGCCGAGCACCACTAAGGCCAGCAGGCCGTAAAGAATGGTTTTGCCTTTGCCTTCGACGCTTTTGCCTAATTCCTCGATCTGTTTACCGACCTTCTGTTGAAACGGATCGCGGTATGAGACCTTTTTTTTATCTTCCACCGGGGTGGCTTGAGTTGCTGTTGGTTGTCTTCTTGTTCGTGCCATGATTATTGCAAGATTATATGATCTGATTGTTCTATATTAAGTGTAATTTGTTCTTTCAAAATAAACCAATCTATCTTTCAGTTTGACAGTTGTCAAGCCGGAAAAGTGCCGCTTTTTGGGTCGTTTAACGATTTACCCCGGCCGCGGTTTCAAATGCCGGTAAAGATTGTGAATATTTTGGGGAACAAATTGATAAAATGGGTGTCTAATATTACAGTTCGCTAAATGCGGACTGAAACCTGAGTTCGCTGGTCGGGAGAAAAGGCGGAAGATGTTTTTCCAGAAGTCAATGACATTTGACGGTGAAGAACTAAACCAGGTCGCTATGGCGGCATCCTCTTCCGTTGGCTTTTTAGCGGACACGCAGTTTATTGAAAATCTCAAAGCAGGCGATCCGGCGGCCTTTGATCAACTGGTAAACCGTTATTCACCGGATATTTACGCTTTATTGGTCAGGCTGACCGAGGACACGGAAGAGGCGAAAGACCTGACCCAGGAAACGTTTTTGCGGGTACTGAGGAATATCAAAAGTTTTCGCGGCGAGGCCGATATCAAAACCTGGCTTTTCCGCATCGCGATCAACGAATCGCGCAACCGCCGCCGCTGGTGGATACGCCGCAAAAAGAACGTAACCGTTTCGCTGGAAGCGGAAAACGACACTCTCGGCTTAAATGAGCGGATCGCGTCGCCGAACAGCGAAAATCCGGAAATGGCGGCGATAAATCACGAACGCGGCCAGGCGATCCGGCAGGCTTTACAGGAATTGCCGCAAAATTACCGCGAGGTGATCGTTTTGCGGGATATCGAAGGATTAACGTACGAAGAGATCGCTTCCGCTTTGCAGGCGAATGTCGGCACGATCAAATCACGCATCGCCCGGGGACGGGACGAATTGCGGCGAAAACTCAAGGGTATTTGAAAATTTGGCGAATGATTGACCTGCCCCGGTTTCACTTTTGAAGACAAAAACTCGGTGCCAGAGGGTGTCAAAGGTGGCGAAAACGGTTCGGGTCAGTAAAAGAGGTGAGTCGGTGTTTTGCAGTTATTTGAAAAACGACCAGTGACTCAGCAATTGCGAATACACTGTAAACCTCTTAGAACGAAACGAACCGACGCGTTGTTTCTTGCAGATTTTAAGAAACAGCCGGGGTTGGTCAGTCATTCGCCGCATTGGTGATAAGTTTTAGCGTCACCAAAGGTTAAACATTATGACTTGTGAGGATTTAAAATTTGATCTTTCTTTCTACCTGGAAGACGAACTGACAGCGGACGAACGGCTGCCGGTGGAAGAACATTTGTCCGCCTGCCCGCTATGCCGCGCGGAACTCGCGCAGTATCGCGAGTTGTCGCAGGAATTTAAATCCGTCGCAAAACCGCAAATATCCGGCGCGTTGGTTCGCTCGATCCGGCACGATCTGCGCATGGAACTAGCCCTTGCCGCCAAGGAGCCGAAACTGTCATTTAGCGAAACTTTCCAAAACTGGCTCCGGCCGCATCTTCTGCCTTATGGGATCGGCACGTTTGCCTCGCTGGCGTTCTTTATTCTTTTGGCATTGGGAATAATGCTGCCCGCAAACGGAATTCGCATCAACGATCAGGCTCCGTATGCCCGGAGCGGAAACATTCTCAACAATAACGACGAGGTGGCGATCGCCGCCCTTAAATACGCTTCGGAACGCTCGGATGTCGCGCAGGAATCGCCCAGCCTGAATCCTAACGGCGCGCTGGTGGCCATGACGGCCGCAATGGCTAAAAGCGGCGTGAGAAACGGCGAGATCGTGCTGGTGGCCGATGTTTTCAGCGACGGCATCGCGCGAATCAATGAAGTAGTGCAGCCCGCGCCGGACGACAGAACGATGCGTGAACTGGAAAAAGCGATGGAACAGGAAGTTGAGACCTCCCCGGCCTTTGTTCCGGCCGATCTGGATAAACGCTCGGACGTCGTTCAGATCGTATTAAAAATTCATGAAGTCGAAGTCCGCTACCCCGAGAAGAGACCCGCCCGTAGATCCCGCCTGAAACTGTAACTGCATAACCGATATTGAGCTTTGATCTCATTTATCACTATTTATTCCCATTTATCCGCCGCCCAACCGGCGGATAAATTTGCGCAGGGTTGACAATAGCCGAAAGTGCTCCCTATCATTCCTTTTTAGCCTTTATCAACTCAATTTTACGGGAGAACGTCGAAACTTGTTCGGAGCCAGCATAGGTCGGGGTGCGATGCGCATCATCGATGCGATAGTGCGGGGCCTTGCCTATCTCGGCATCAATCCCAATATCCTGACCGTCATCGGCGTGGCAATAAACGTCGCCTGCGGCGTGCTTTTCGGCTTCGGCTACTTTTTTTGGGCCGGGATAGTGCTGATCGTCGCGAATTTGTTCGATATGCTCGACGGCAACGTCGCGCGCCTGACCGGCAATGTCACCCGTTTCGGCGGGTTTCTCGATTCGACGCTCGACCGCCTTTCCGACATGGTTCTCTTTGTCGGCATCATGGTTTTTTACGCGGCCAACCGGCCGGAGCATTCACTGCTGAACGTTTTTCTTGCCGGCGTGGGAATGATGGGATCGGTGATGGTCAGCTACACCGCCGCCAAGGCGGAAGGCGTGATCGGCAGCGCCAATGTCGGCTTCATGCAGCGCCCGGAGAGGATCGTTCTTTTCATAATCGGCTCGCTGAGTTCGGTCGATTCCGACAGTTTTTTCGCCAACCGGATGCCGGCCGTTCTTTGGGTTTTGGCCGTCGGATCGTTCTGGACGTTTATTCATCGCCTGTATTTTACCTGGAAGGAAATGCGGAAACTGGACGCCACAGAGGAATCCTGAACCTGCCGCGCCGAAATGACGTAAACCCGTTTATCAGGTTGTTGGTCATTAAGTATGAACTGGATATCCGATTTTTATGCAAAACTGACGTGGGACAATTTTTATGCAAGCCTGACGTTGGGCAATGTTTTATTGACCGCGGGTTTGCTTATAGTTTCGTTCGTTGTTAGTACTCTGATTGTCGCGGTAGTAATGGTCCGGATTCCGGCGAATTATTTTAGCGCTACCCATGCGCGTGAATTTTTACCGAACAGTTCATGGCACGTACGTTGGGGGGCATTGATATTAAAGAATTTGGCGGGTGTTTTATTGATACTAATAGGTATTGTAATGTCATTGCCTGGTGTGCCGGGGCCGGGTTTCGTAGTAATTTTGTTAGGGCTGGTAATGATGGATATTCCTGGTAAACGCCCTTTGGAGGCTCGGATAATTCAGCGTCCTGCAGTGTTAAATACTATCAATTCTTTACGCGCTCGATATAATAAGCCTCCGCTGGTACTGGATTAACACCGATGGGATTATTAAATTTTTTCAAACGAAACAAAATCGATCCGGAGCTTAGGCGCCGGATGATGCTGAGCCAGTTCGGCAGAATTGCCGAAGGCACCATTCTCGAAGAACGCCCCGACCGAAATAACGAGTTCGTTTATTTTATCTACAGCGCGGGCGGCGCCGATTACGAATCTTCGGACAAGCTGACCGCCGAACAAAAAGCCGACGGCGCCAGGTACGCCCCCGGAGCGAAGGTAACCATCCGCTACGACCCGGCCCAACCGGGAAACTCTATCCTTGTTTAAAAGTTCATTCTATCGACGGTACGAAATTCGACCCGCCGAATAGTGTCGTGCAACGTCATTGAGCCGGCCGTGTCTAAAGGAAATCGGACAAGTTGATTTATCTCAAGGTCGGGAAGGGTTGCTTGCACCCGCTGATCATTAAGCAGCGGCTGAGAGAAAAGAAATAAAAATCCCAGCCAGCGGGTGCAAGCAACCCTTCCCCGACCTGAGAGGTGATTGTGTTGTACTTCTATTCTGTTAGCAGGATTGCCCTCACGCACTTTTCCCGTTAAACTGCTCTCATTCTATGTTCAAAAAGATCCTGATCGCCAATCGCGGAGAGATTGCCGTGCGCGTGATGCGCGCGTGCCGCGATCTGGGCATTGCCACGGTCGCCGTTTATTCCGAGGCCGATGCCTCCGCGCTGCATGTGAGAATGGCTGATGAAGCCTGGTTGATCGGCCCGGCGCCTTCGAACGAGAGCTACCTGCGCGGGGAAAAAATAATCGAGGTCGTCAGGCGGTCGGGCGCCGAAGCGATCCATCCGGGTTACGGCTTTCTTTCGGAAAATGCGGAATTCGTCCGGACTGTGACGGCCGAAGGAATCACTTTTATCGGGCCTTCGCCGGAAGCGATGGAAGCGATGGGCGGAAAGATCAGCGCCCGCAAATTGGCGATCGAAGCCGGCGTTCCCGTCGTGCCCGGCACCACCGAGCCGTTAAAATCGGCAGACGATGCTCTGAAAACTGCCGAAGAATTCGGTTTTCCGGTAATGCTCAAAGCTTCGGCCGGCGGCGGCGGCAAAGGCATGCGGCTGGTGGAAAATTCGGGCGAGCTTAGATCCGCTTTCGAAACCGCGCAGAGCGAAGCGCTCGCTTCATTCGGCGACGATTCCGTCTATCTGGAAAAAGCGGTCGTGCGCCCGCGCCATATCGAGATCCAGGTTTTTTCGGACACACACGGAAACTATGTTCACCTCGGCGAGCGCGAATGTTCCATCCAGCGCCGTCATCAAAAAGTGGTCGAAGAGTGCCCTTCGCCGATAGGCGATCCGGAATTGCGCGCGAAAATGGGCGAGGCCGCGCTGCTGGTCGCCAGGGCGGTAAATTATGTCGGCGCGGGCACCGTCGAATTTTTGGTATCCGATCTTGACCGCTCGTTTTACTTTCTGGAAATGAACACGCGTTTGCAGGTCGAGCATCCGGTGACGGAACTGGTCACCGGGATCGATCTCGTCCGCGAGCAAATAATGGTCGCCGCCGGCGAAAAACTTTCCTTTACTCAGGACGATATCAACTGGAACAGCCACGCTATCGAATGCCGCGTCTATGCCGAAGACCCGGACAATAATTTTCTGCCGTCGCCGGGCCGGATCACGCGCCTGCGGCTGCCGCAGGGCAACGGCGTCCGCGACGACGGCGGCGTCTATGAAGGCTCCGAAGTGTCGATCTATTACGACCCGATGATCTCGAAACTTGCCGCCTGGGGACGCACCCGCGAAGAAGCCATCGACCGGCTGCGCCGCGCGCTTGAAGAATACACGGTCGAGGGAATCAAAACCACGCTTCCCTTTTTCCGTAAGATCGTAACGGATAGAGAATTTTTGGAAGGAAAACTCGACACCGGTTTTATCACCCGTTTTAACGAACGTGAAAAAGAAAAAACGCGGGCGGTGGATGAAGCCGAGCGGGACATCGCCTTGATCGCGGCGGTGCTGGATAATTCCGAAAAGCAGAAAAATCTTTCTGCCTCACAAAATACGAACGGCCAAAAAGAAAGTAAGTGGAAAAATTCGGGAAGAATGGACGCGCTGTCGAATCGTCTTTAAAAGGCAGAAACGCGACAGTTATGGAGCGTGTTCTTCATGTTGAAAATCACAGACCCCATCGCTGTCGCATTTTCTGCTTATTGATCGTGAATGGTCTTGAGTTCGACGATCTCAAAAGTGCGGATGCCGTGACGCGGGGTTTTCACTTTTACTTCGTCGCCTTCCTGCTTGCCCATAAAACTCTGCCCGATCGGAGATATAGTTGAGACCAACCCTTTTTCCGGATCGCTTTCTTCCGAAGTGACCAGTTTATAAGTTACTTTTTCTTCGCGTTCGATATCATACACGACCAAAGTTGAGCCGTAAGCAGCGCGGTCCGTCGGGATCTTGCTCAGGTCAATAGACAGGATGTCATTCAGACGCTGATTTATTTCTTCCAGTTTCGCGCGCACAAAACCCTGGCGTTCGAGCGCCGCTTTGTATTCGGCATTTTCGCGCAGATCGCCATATTCGCGAGCCTTCTGGATCTCTTTCGGAAGCTTAACGTTAAGCTCCGTCTCGTAATCCTTCATCTCGGTTTTTAGTTTTAGAATTATTTCTTCAAACAAAATTTTTCCTCACTCGGTAAATAGAGTATTAAAGCTTGTTTTCCCGGGGCGCGGCAAACGAAATTCCGATGTCGCGCGCGGTTCGCACCAACTGCCCTTCGGGTTTCACCGTTTTGATATTGGCAATGGCATCCGAAAGCGGCACGGTAATTATCTCGTTCGACTGCAGGGCCACCATCTTGCCGTGCTGCCCGTTCACCAGCGCCCGGACCGCGCAGGCGCCGAAATTCGTTCCCAACATTCTATCAAAGGCATTCGGGCTGCCGCCACGCTGTAAATGCCCCAAAACCACGCAGCGCGATTCCTTGCCGGTCATTTCCTCGACCTGGCATCTGACATATTCCCCGATTCCGCCCAGCCGTCCCGCCTTTTTTTGGCTGCCTTCTTCCTGATAGATCTCGGCTTTGCCTACTTCCGTGGCGCCTTCGGCGATGACGATATTGGTAAAACGCGATCCGCTCGATTCGCGCTCTTTCACTTTCTTTTTCAAAGATTCCAGCGAAAAAGGAATTTCCGGGATCAGGATAATATCGGCACTGCCGGCCAGCCCCGAATGCAGCGCGATCCAACCGGTATTTCGGCCCATTACCTCAAGGATCATCACCCGGTCGTGCGAAGCGGCCGTCGTATGCAGCCGGTCGAGCGCTTCGGTGGCGATATCGATCGCGGTCATAAAACCGAACGTCAATTCCGTCGCCGCCAGATCGTTGTCGATCGTTTTCGGCACGCCGATCACGGGAAATCCCATTTTTTCGAATTCCTGCGCGATCGCCAGCGTTCCTTCGCCGCCGAGCACCATCAGCGCTTCGATGCCCAGCTTTTCCATGTTTCGGATCGCTTCCTGGATCGGCGCCTGGGGGAAAATATCCTTCCCGTTTTCGTGTTGAACGAAATGCCCGCTGTTGCGCGTGCCGAGGATCGTTCCGCCGCGCGGAAGCAGTCCGCTGACCGATTTCTTGGTCAGCTTCATTGTCTGCGGCTCGCCCATCAGGCCTTCGAAGCTGTCCTCGATACCGATGACCTTCATGTCGAACTGATTGATGGCCGTTCTGACCGCCGCCCTGATGACCGCGTTCAATCCCGGGGCGTCTCCTCCGCCCGTTACGATTCCGATTGTTTTATACATTAGTCCTGTTCGTATTTGTTGATCGCTTAATAAATCTAACGATATTTAATTCTATCTTGTAATTTCGATATCGTCACTTCAAAGTCTGTGCCGCGGCCGTTTTTATCCGCTCGATCTCTTTCAGCGCATAATCGTATTCGACATAGTTGCGGCTGCCGTTATCGCGCACCCATTCGAAACATTTCAACGCTTCATCCGTTTTGTTTTCCAGTAAAAGATCGAACCCCGTATAAGCGTACGCCTCGGTTTTCTCGCCCGTGTTCGACGCCAGCCGCAGCAGGCCGTCCCGGTCTATTTCCTTATTCAGATAACGCAGGATCGAATATCCCCATTCTTTTTGAGCGATATTTGCGAGCGCGTCTTTGAGAGTGATCTGGGCCCTGTCCGGAAGATTTTGCCGCCGGTATCCGAAGTAGGCGAGCAGGGCCATGTAGACGGCCCGGTCGTCGTCCCAGCCGGCCAGAGTAATAAATGTGATGGCCTTTATCGCGGCCTGGTAATCCGCGCCGCTTCTGAATAAGACATGGCTTAAGCGATATTGATAATAGGCTTCCTTCGGCTCCAGTATCATCGCCCGGTTGTATGCCGTGATGGCTTCTTTATCCCGGCCAGCGGCTTCATAGAGCGAGCCGAGATCGGATTGGACGCTGGCGATGTTCGGATTCAAAGATGCCGCTTTTTGGTACGATCTGAGCGAGCCTTCGACGTCGCGCAGATCCCAGAGAACCTTTCCCAAATAGGAGTGTCCCGAATAATCGTCCGGGCTTAAAGAAATACTTTTTTCAAAATTCTTTTTTGCTTCCGTGAAATTCTTTTGACTTAGCCTGATCTTGCCGATCGAAAAATAAGCCGGGGCAAAATTCGCGTCCAGTTTCAACGCTTCCTGAAATTTATTTTCCGCTTCGTCAAACCTTCTCAAAACAACCAGCAGATCGCCTAGTCGGCTGGCCTCTTCGGCTTTAGAGATCGGGGCGGACTTGAACGAAGCGTCCCAGTTAACCTTTTCCTTGAGCGTGTAGTCAACCACCGGAAAGGTGAATCGCCTGATGTATTGATCGAGCTCTTTTTCCACCTGCGCCGCGCTTACCTGGTAAGCCTTTTGAAAGGCCTGGTCGGAACTGATCTTTTCAGTCGATAAAATATTGATAAAATTGGAAAACTTGGCGTGGTATTTCTCGTTATCGCCCTCCAGCAGGTAATGAACCAGCGCCCAGGACTGCGAATAAAAAATGCCGACCTTATCGCTTTCATTGTATTCGGGCGATCTGTGATCGACGGCGAAAAGTTTTTCGAACGGCAGCGGAGGACGCCGCTGGAATGTATAGACGTGAGACGGGATCGGGGTTCCGAGTTTGAATTTCAACCCGTCATCGTCGATAACGATACTGCTGTAATACTCGGCCAGGCCTTCGTTCAGCCATAACGGGGCTTTTCTCAAATTCTTATGCATCACGAAATGAAAATATTCGTGATAAATGATCCGGTAAAGAGTTTCACTCGAAAGGCTGTTCGCCAGGGCTACGTAATTGCCTTCCGGGGTCGGAATGAAATAACCCGCCAGGCTTTCCTTATCCTTGTTTTTTTCCTGGCCGGCCCAATATTTATATGGTTTGAAGCCCTGATCGTCTTCGAAAATATAAACGTATGTCGGGGTGGTCGAGTCCAGCTTTGCATTAGGCAAGGCAAGCGAGAGTATCTTTCTGAATTGTTCGAGCTTGAAACCGACCTTTCGAATATTCTTCTCGCCGGCGATGCCGACCAAAACAAAATTCGCGGTTTCCACTCTGATCCAATCGCCCGCAAAAAGCGGCGAGACGAGCAAAACGATAAATGCTATTGCCGATGGGAGCTGCAAACTTTTTTTCATTGAAGGTCAAGACTCCCGGCTTCTACCCAATTTTGGCGTTGGGCCTGACATTTTCCGCCAGTTTCTTGGCTTCCGGCAATGCGTCGATGGCTTTTAACACCTGCGGGTCCTGTTCTAGCAGAACCTGCTGGCCGAGTTCGGTCGAGTAGGCGGCCGTGACCAGCTCGTCACGCAGGCGCATTTTGGCAAAATCCAGTTGGCTGTTGAGGTTATCCGGCGACAGTCCGCTTTCCTTATCCCGGGCAACAAATTCGCGAAACGCTTCGATAATGCGGTCGTTTATTTCATAGTCGGACGGCTGCAATACATGGCCCGTTTTCTGTTTTTCGATCTGGTAATTTTCCAGTCCCGCGACCTTGCCCGCCACCACCTGCCTGACAAAGAAAAAGGCGGATTCGGCGATCCGTGTCCGCAGCGGGTTAAAGGCCAATGCGGAAACTTTCAGGTCGGGTTCGATTCCCCGCCCCCCGTAAAAAAGTCGTCCCCCGGCGGTTTCTATCGGATCGGTGGCCGGGGTCGAGTCCGGTTTGGGCGTCGCGGCGTTTTCCTCCGCGTTATAAGCGCCGTGAGTGTAATATTCATAGATCGAGCCGCTTGAGTAATCACGCTGCAGCGACCGGCCGTACGGCGTGTAATATCGCTGCATGGTCAGCGTCATTCCGGTGCCCATCGGCAGGCTGAATACTTTTTGCACCAGGCCCTTACCGAAACTGGTGCTGCCGACGACCAGGCCGCGCCCGTAATCCTGTACCGCTCCGGCCACGATCTCCGAAGCCGAAGCCGTTCCGCCATTGATCAAAACGACCAGCGGAAGATTTTCGGTCTTATCGAAAGTCGCTCGGTAATCCTTCGTTTCCATGAATTTCGTGCGTCCCTTGACCGAAACGATCACCTGCCCGCGCGGGATAAATCGGCTGGACACCTCGATGGCCTGCGGCAAAAGGCCGCCCGGATTGCCGCGCAGGTCCAGTACCAAATGCTTCATTCCCAGCTTTTTCAGATCGGCGATAGCGAGATCCAGTTCATCGGCGGTGGTTTCCTGAAACCCCCCGGTCAAACCGATATAACCCGTGTCCGGCTTGAGCATGAAATAATCCCGGATCGACGGGTAAGGCACACCGTCGCGGTAGATCTGAAAATCGAGCGGCTTGTCGCTGCCGACCCGCTCCACTTTTACAACTACCGGTGTGCCGCGGTCGCCGCGAACCTTATTCGACACTTCCGCGCTGGTCCACTTAACGGCGTCTTCGTCATCCACTTTTACGATGCGGTCGCCGTAGCGCAAACCGGCTTTCTCGGCCGGAGTATTCGGCACGATCGACTGGATATAAACCCCGTCGCGGTGCTGCAGGATCGAAACACCGATACCGTAAAAACGCGAAGACTGATCTTCGTAAAGTTTCTGTAATTCTTTGCGGCTGAAGAAAGCGGAGTGCGGATCGAGCGTCCACAGCATTCCCTGGATCGACGATTCCGTTACATTTTCGTATTTGACCTGGCCGGCGTAATTTTCGCCGATCAAACCCAGGGCTTCCTGGTAATCACCCGCGATCCCGGCGTTTTTTTGCGTCGGCAGCCTGCCGAAAAGTCCGCCCGTTATCGCTCCTATCACTAATACTATTATTGCCGTGAAAATAAATGCTTTTCTCATTATTTCGTTACTGCTGCCTCATCCGTTTTAAACAAACTCTACCAGAAATATATCATAGCTTTGGCTTCGTTAAGAAAGAATGTTAGTCTTTTCTTGCCGTCTTTATGGGCGGCATTTTTGGGTCTTATTATGGCGTCATTACTTTCAATTATAGTTCCCGCTTACGACGAGTCCGAGCGTCTGGGCGACTCCCTGCGCGAGATAGTCCGGTACCTGCAAACTTACCCTACCCAGGCCGAAGTCATCGTCGTCGACGACGGCTCAAAAGATAATACGACGCAGGTCGCCGAAGCCGCGTTTGCCGAATTCCCCTCCGGTGGGATTGTCGAAACAAAAGTTATCCGCTACGAACCCAACCGCGGCAAAGGCTATGCGGTCCGCACCGGGCTGCTGGCCGCCAAAGGCGATATCGCGCTGTTTTCCGACGCCGACTTGGCGACTCCGATCTCGGAGCTTCCGAAACTGGTCGATCCTATCCGGAATGGAGAGCTCGACGTGGCTTTCGGTTCCCGCGCGCTCGACCGCTCGCTGATCGGCACGCATCAGCCGTGGCGGCGCGAACAGGGCGGAAAAGTTTTTAATTTTCTCGTCAAGCGGGCCACCGGGATGCCCTTCTGGGACACGCAATGCGGCTTTAAAGCTTTTAACATGATCAAATTTCGTCCGCTGCTGGAGGTCATGACCATCGACCGCTTCGGCTTCGACGTGGAGTTTCTTTATGTCGCGCACCTGGCGGGTTTAAGATTAAAGGAAATTCCCGTGCGCTGGAACGATGTCGCGGGCTCAAAACTGAGCGTCTTTCGCGACACTCACCGCACCATCCGGGAAGTCCGCCTGATCCGCAAACAAGCCAAAAAAGGTATGTACTCCCAAACCTCTGATAAATAACGAGTTGGTAATTAAGCTAAGAGCGCATATCAGTAGCCAGCGCGTCAGCAAGGGCGCTTGTTTATTGCCTGATATGCGCCTTCCTTACGATCGGGCTATTGACACGTTGCCTTGGCAAAACGTCAACTCAAATTAAGACACTACCACCGGGTGAAACTATTATTAATTTGGGAGATAAGGTGTTAAACTAACTCAAAAATCCGCCGTCGAGTTCTCCCCCGTTAATTCGTTCGACATTTAACTTAATATTCAACACTCACCGCGAGGAGCAGCACATTATGATCAGGAAAATTGGACTTATAGCATCGTTAAATAAAGTTTTAAGAACCGGCATTTTAATGTGCGGAGTTTTTGCGGCAATTCTTTTTGTTTCCGCAGGTTATGTCAAAGCCCAGCTTGATCCCACCTTTGGATCGGGCGGCATTTCGACGGTGGCCGAATCCGGCCAGCAGTTGTCAATAGCAACTTTTGCGTTGTCCAGCGGGAAGATACTGGTGGTGGTGGAAGACATTCTTTCTAACAAGAAATATAAATTTGTCAGGTTTAATGGGGACGGAAGCCTCGACACCACCTACGGAAGCGGTGGCACCGTTCAGCTTCCCATTCCTTTTATTACCAATTTCGGGAGTTACGGCATTTCTGCCGCTGCCAGGCAGCCTGACGGGAAGATAGTTTTGGTTGGGGAAGATGATAATAAGGGGTTGACCTTAAGATTCAACGAAGACGGAACTCTGGATTCGAGCTTTGCCGGCAGCGGTGTCATCCGGCAGAATATATACGATAATACTACCGATAGTATAAACACCGCGCTGATTCAATCCGACGGCAAAATTCTGGTTGGGGGTATAACGGGGTCCCCCAGAGCTACGTTCTTTATCCGTTATAACCCGGATGGAACGCCCGATAACGGATTTGGCGTTGCGGCTGGTATCGTCGTTTACTCCGTATTTACGGACGGCCCGTCAGTATTGGTGCCGCAGTCTTCCGGAAAATTTCTCGCCCTGCTCTATAGCAAATTGTATAGATTCAATGCGGACGGGACCTTCGATCACGCGTTTCCCGTAAGCACGACCTTATATTCCGCGATCGCCGTCCAGGCAGACGATAAGATAATTACCGCCTCGACAATAGCGAAAACCGAGTCGTTTGATAGAAGCAATTACGATCCTATAATTTTCCGTTTTAATGCGGACGGAACGGTTGATACCGGGTTTGGGACCGCCGGATCGCTTACCTTTGAATGGACCCGCTATATCTATGAGTATGTATCCGCGATCAACGTTCTACCGGACGGGCAGATCCTGCTAAGCGGCAGCTCAGACATTCCTCCAAACAGGACCAGGTATAAAAGTAGTTCGGGTACGGTTGCGCTGCTGTCTTCGACCGGCAGTATTAACGGAAAGTTTCTGATAGCCGGTTTTCGGGGACCCGCGACGCCTTCGGGAACTGCTAAGAATAACGTTGCGATATTGCCGGACGGCCGGATCTTATACGGCGGGATCAAAGCTGGATACTTCTATGGTCCTGATACCTGGGATCTTCAGTTGGCGCAGATCACCGGCGTGCCTGCTGAATCTTACCGCCTAAAGGCTAATCCATTTGACTTCAAACGTATATATGACGGATTGGCCGACAGGGTGGTTTTCCGCCCAAGCAATTTAATCTGGTATTTGGCGCCTAATTCGGGAGGCGTATTCGGTTCGGCGGGAGATATTTTAGTTCCGGCGGATTATATGCATGCAGGTTTCGACACGGAGATCGCAATGTTTCGTCCCAGCAATGGAACCTGGTACATTTCACCGGCTGCCGAGGGTGGACCGGCAAGCATTACCGCGGTTCAATGGGGGCTGAACGGTGATATTCCGACACCCGCTGATTTTGACGGCGACGCCAAGGCCGACCTGGCGGTTTTCCGGCCTTCGACCGGAGCATGGTATATCAGAAATAGCGCGGATAATTCCGTGACAGCTATGTACTGGGGTTTGAACGGCGATAAACCGGTTCCGGGAGATTATGACGGCGACGGACGCGATGACATAGCTGTTTTCCGCCCGAGTAACGGGACCTGGTACATCATCAGGAGCACGGAGGGCCTGTTGTTCACCAATTTCGGCTTGAGTGGCGACGTGCCCGTGCAGGAAGATTATGACGGCGACGGCAAAACGGACATTTCGGTCTGGCGGCCTTCGACTGGCGTCTGGTACCGGATCAATAGTTCTAACAACAGTATCGGTGGTATGGCGTGGGGCCTCCCGGACGATCTGGCAGTACCAGCCGATTACGATGGCGACTCCAGGACGGATATTGCGGTTTGGCGTCCCGAAAGCGGCTTATGGTACGTCTATCAAAGCAGTGACAATCAGATGTCGGTGGTCTCATGGGGAATCAGCACGGACATACCGGTTGCGGCAAGACACTAATACTAAATAAAAAATGCCTCGTTCGGTAAATAAACGAACGGGGCATTTTGGTTTAGATATTCTACGCTCACCGCGAGGAGAAGCAACACATGATCACGGGAATGATTTTTAATAAAATTTTAAAAGCCGGCATTTTAATGTCAGGAATTTTCGCGGCGATTATTTTTATTTTCGCGGCCCAGACCAAAGCCCAGCTTGATCCCGCTTTCGGGACGAACGGCATTTTGACGGTGATCGAGCCCAGTGAACAATGGCCGGTAGCAACCTTTGCTTTGCCAGGCGGGAAGATACTGCTGGTGCTGCAAGTCCTCCCCGCTAACCGGGAATATGAGTTTGTCAGATTTAATGCGGACGGGAGCTTTGACAACACGTACGGAAACGGAGGCAGGGTCAGGCTTCCGATCCCTTTCATTAACGTCAATTACAATATCTATGGCGCGGCCAGACAGTCTGACGGAAAGATAATTTTGGTAGGCGGCGATAGCGGCAAAGGGGTGATCCTGAGGTTCAACGAAGACGGAACCCTCGATACGAGCTTCGCCGGCGGCGGGGTCATCCGGCCGGACATAAACCCTAACCAGAACGATGTGATAACTTGCGCGCTGGTTCAACCCGACGGAAAAATTGTGGTTGCGGGTTCAACGAGTAGCCCCAACGGCACTACCCTTTTCCGTTATGATTCGAACGGAACACTGGATGCGGGATTCGGTTTTGTTGACTACTCTACATCAACATCAATTAACCCCCTGGCATTGTCGATGCAGTCTACGGGAAAGATCATTATCCTGGTTCGGAGCGGGATTCGCAGATACAATGCCGATGGAACCGGCGACGCCACGTTTCCCGTCCTGCCGCGGATCTATGACGCGATGGCCGTTCAGGCGGACGACAAGATAATTGCCGCCTCGCGGGTAACCACGGCCGAATCATTCGATAGAAGTAATATAGACACGGTAATTTCCCGTCTAAATTCGGACGGCAGCGTTGATAGCGGATTTGGGACTGCCGGATCGGTCACTTTTGCTTTTGCCCGCTATATCGACGAGGCTGCTTTCGCGATCAATGTTCTCGCGGATGGGCAGATCCTGATAAGCGGTTATGCGTACGTTCCACCCAACCGGAGCAAGTACAAAGATGGCGTAGGGACGGCCGCGCTGCTGTCTTCGACCGGCAATGTAAACGGAAAATATCTGATACCCGGTTTTAAGGGGGTTGTGTCGGCTACCGGATACGGGCAGCCAAACGTTGTAATATTGCCGAACGGAAAAGTTTTATTTGCCGGCATCACTTTTATTAATAATCCCCATCCTCTTAACTATGATCTGCAGATGGCGCAGATAACCGGCGTGCCTGCTGGATCTTACCGCTTCAAAAATAATCCGTTCGACTTCAAACTTGAATATAACGGAATGGCCGACATAAAGGTTTTTCGCCCAAGCAATTCGACCTGGTATTCCGGAGGCGTATTCGGTTTGCCGGGAGACATTTTAGCGCCGGCGGATTATATGCATGCAGGTTTCGACACGGAGATAGCGGTCTTTCGTCCCAGCAACGGAACCTGGTACATTTCGCCGAATGCCAATAGCGGGCCGACGAATATTACCGCGGTCCAATGGGGGCTGAATGGCGATATTCCGATACCGGCGGATTATGACGGAGATGCCAAGGCCGATTTGGCGGTTTTCCGGCCATCGACCGGGGCATGGTACATCAGAAACAGTTCGGATAATTCCATGACGGCTATGTACTGGGGGTTGAATGGAGATAAACCTGTTCCGGGCGATTATGACGGCGACGGACGTGACGACATCGCTGTTTTCCGCCCGAGCAATGGAACCTGGTACATCATCAGAAGCACGGACGGCATGCTCTTCGTCAATTTCGGACTTAGCGGCGACGTGCCCGTGCAGGACGATTATGACGGCGATAGCAAGACGGATATTTCGGTCTGGCGGCCGTCGAGCGGGGTCTGGTACCGGATCAATAGCTCCGACAGCAGTATCGGCGGTATGGCATGGGGCCTTCCGGACGATCTGGCGGTTCCGGCCGATTACGACGGTGACGGAAAGACGGATATCGCTATCTGGCGGCCCAACAGCAGCCTCTGGTACCTCTATCAAAGCAGCACCAATCAAATGCAGGTGTATTCCTATGGACTCAGCACGGATATTCCGGTTGCGGCAAGACACTAAACTCTAAATAAAGTGCTTCGTTCGGTAAAAAAACGAACCGGGCATTTTTGTATTTACTGGGAGTGCGGACGGCTCGTCCGCATGTTTTGAGCCCCACCTTTCAGGCGGCTCGTTTTTATTCAACATTAAAATATTTCGCTTCCGGATGATGCACGATTATCGCGGAGGTCGATTGTTCAGGATGAAGCTGAAATTCCTCGCTGAGTTCGACGTCGATCCTTTCGGGGTGCAGCAGTTCGAACAGCTTTGTCTGGTCTTCCAGATTCGGGCAGGCCGGATAGCCGAAGCTGTAACGCGAGCCCTGGTAACCCTGGTGGAACAGTTTGGCAAGCTGCGGCGAATCCGCCCCCGCTATTCCCAGCTCCTCGCGAATCTTCTTATGCCAGAGTTCCGCCAGCGCTTCGGCGGATTCGACCGAAAGCCCGTGAAATAAAAGATAGTCGGTGTAATTATCGGATTTGAAAAGTTCGAGCGCGTATTCGCTGGCGCGGCGTCCCATCGTCACTAAATGAAAAGCGACCGTATCGACCCTGCCCGAATCGACCGAAGCAAAATAATCCGCCAAACAGAGATTTTTTCCGCCGCGCTGTTCGACGGGCTGGCGCGGAAAGGTAAAGCGCAGTCTTTCGGTCCGGGAATCTTCCTGGTAAATGATCAGGTCGTTGCCCGCGGACTGGCAAGGGAAATGCCCATAGACGACTTTCGGCGTCAGCAGCTGCTCGCGTTTTGCCTTTTCCTTAATCTCGGCAAATTTCGGATAAACGATCTCACGCAGCAGTTTTTCGTAATCTTCCTTCGAGCTTTTACCCTGCTTGTATTGCCACTGCCCTTTAAACAGCGCCGTTTCGTTGATAAAAGAAAATACTTCGTCGAGACCCGCGTCATCTACCATCTTATCGCCGTAAAACGGAGCGGTCGGGATCGCGACATCCGTCGATATATCCGAACGGGTCGTATGCGTAGTATCGAAATTTTGCGTGACGGAAACGCGGGTCGCGACCTTGCCGAGCTTGGCATCTTCGCCGACCAGATCTTCCGCGTCCTCGACGGTTTGAATTTCATTAACCCCGGTTTCTGCCGGATCTGACCCATTGCCGTTTGCCGCCGCTCTGGCTTTCTCCGTTACCTCTGTGTTCTCTGTGGCTAGATCTTTCTGCGTCAGCACGTCCATCGCATGCAGCCCGTCAAAAGCGTCGCGAGCGTAGAAAAGTTTTCCCTCGTAGATCGGAACCAGATCGTTATCTACGTATTTTCTATTGAGTGCCGCGCCGCCCAAGATTACCGGAACGTTGATGGCGCGCTCGTTCATTATCTCCAGATTGTCGCGCATGACCAGTGTGGATTTCACCAGCAGGCCGCTCATCCCGATGGCGTCCGCTCCCGTTTCTTCGTAAGAGCGCAGGATGTCGTCGATCGGCTGTTTGATCCCGAGATTTATCACCTTATAGCCGTTATTGGTCAAAATAATATCGACCAGATTTTTGCCGATGTCGTGCACGTCGCCTTTGACCGTCGCCAGTACAAGCACGCCCTTGTTAGAGCCTTCGACCTTGTCCATGAACGGTTCGAGAAATTTCACCGCGGCCTTCATCGACTCGGCGGATTGCAGCACGAACGGAAGCTGCATCTGCCCGGAGCCGAAAAGATCGCCGACGGTCTTCATGCCGTCGAGCAAAATATTATTGATAATTTCCAGCGGCGGATATTTTTCCAGCGCTTCTTTTAAACTGTCTTCGAGACCGATCTTTTCGCCGTCGATGATGTGATGTTTTAATCTTTCTTCGACCGGCATGCTGGAAATATCCGGTTTCATCGACTTGGTGGTCTTGCCCTCGAACATCGTGGTAAATTCGCCGAGCGGATCGTAGGTGCAAATATCGCCCGCGAATTTCCGGCGGTCGTAGATCAGATCCTGAGCGACCTCGATTTCGTGTTCGTTAAAACGATTGAGCGGCAGAATTTTCGATGCGTTGACGATCGCGGAATTCATTCCGGCTTCGACCGCGTCGTGCAGAAAAACGGAATTGAGCACCACACGCGCCGCCGGGTTCAAACCGAAGCTGATATTGGAAACGCCGAGAATAATATTCGCTGCCGGCATTTCTTCGTGAATTTGCCCGATGGCGGTGATGGTTTCTTCGGCATTTTTGCGGTCTTCCTCGATGCCGGTCGAGATCGGCAGCGCCAGCGGGTCAAAGAAAATATCGTGCGCTTCGATGCCGTATTCGACCGCCTGCTTATAAGCGCGGCGCGCGATCTTTATTTTATTTTCAGCGGTGCGCGCCATCCCCTCTTCGTCGATCAAACCGACCACGATGCCCGCCCCGTAATGTTTGGCCAGGTCGAGCACTTTCAGAAAACGCGGTTCGCCGTCCTCGTAATTCGTTGAATTTAATAAGCTTTTCCCGCCCGCATGTTCCAGGCCCGCTTCCATCTTTTCCCATTCGGTGGAGTCGAACATCAGCGGGATCTTCACGTTCGTTACCAGCCGCGAGGCGAGTTCGTGCATATCGGCGACGCCGTCGCGCCCGACGAAATCGACGTTGACGTCCAGAATATGAGCGCCTTCGCGCTCCTGCGATTTGGCCAGCGAAACCAGCCCGTCCCAGTCTTCGACTTCGAGCAGGTCGCGCATTTTCTTCGAACCGGAAGCGTTGACGCGTTCGCCGACGATCAGGAACGAGCTGTCCTGAGTGTAAGGCTGCTGGAAATAGATTGACGCCGCCGAGGGTATGAGTTTCGCATCACGCTGTTTCGGCGAAAGGTACTGCATTTCATCGACGACCAATTTTATATGCTCCGGCGAGGTGCCGCAGCAGCCGCCGACAATATTGACCCCGAAATCTTTCGCAAAATGAACGACCTGCGCGGCAAAACTTTCCGGCGTTTCGTCGTAATGCTGCGCGCCGTCTTTTACCTGCGGCAAACCGGCATTGGGTAAAACGGAAACCGGCAGCGGCGCATTTTCGCAGAGATACTTCAGGCTTTCGGCCATATGCTTCGGCCCGGTGCCGCAGTTCATTCCGATCACGTCGATCGGAAATGGTTCGAGCGCGGTCAGCGCCGCGCCGATCTCGGTGCCGTTGAGCATCGTGCCGAAAACTTCGATGGTCACCTGAGCAATGACCGGGATCTTAATTCGTTTTTCGGCAAAAAATTCAAAGACCGCCGCCAGCGCCGCTTTGGTTTGCAGCAGGTCCTGGCAGGTTTCGACGATAAACATATCTACGCCGCCGTCGTAAAGCCCGCGTACCTGCGTTTCGTACGATCTTTTCAGCTCGCGATAGGTGATGTGCCCGAGCGTGGGAAGTTTTGTGCCGGGGCCCATCGAGCCCGCGACAAAACGCGGTTTTTCCTTGGTCGAAAAATCGAGCGCCAGTTTTTTCGCGGTCGCGGCGGCCAGCTTATTCACGTCGTAAGCTTTTTCGGCAATGCCGAATTCCGCCAGCACGACCTCGCCGCCGCCGAAGCTGTTAGTTTCGATCACATCGCAGCCGATCTCGAGAAAGCTCTGGTGAACTTTTTCGATCGCATCGGGCCGCGTGTAAAGCAGATTTTCCGAACAGTTTTCGAAATTCGCGCCGCCCCAGTCTTCGATGGTCAGATTCTGCCCCTGCAGGTTGCTGCCCATCGCCCCGTCAAAGACGATAATTTTTTCTTTTAATAGCTCTAAAAAACCTTTTGACATAATTCTATTTAATTTCCACGAACTGCATATCGAAATCCTTTAAGAGAAAGATATGTTCGAATTTAGTTTCTATGCCTAAATTTCCGTCAAAATCTTCCGTGTCGAAGGAGTCCGATCCTGCTTCTTTATTGACTAATAATAGCCACTGTTTTTCCGTTCCGGAAGCCGCTATATAGTCTTCAATTTTAGTTTCTTTATCTTCGATAGCCTGGGTAACGACATCGTCAAGTAAAGTTTCCGGAGAATAAGCGCCTTCATTATATGTAAATGAAACGTCTGAATAAGGTCGTAAATCGCAAGTCTCGATAAAAGGCGGTTTCAGCGATGAAATTTGATTTAATTCACCATGAATATAATTCACGATCAAATTTATCAGCACCCGCTTATCCTGTTTTTTATAATTAAACCCTTCGATCAAATGGAAATTAACGTGAACATTCTCCTCAGGAAATTGTTGTTTGTAGGCTTTTGCGGCATCGTCAAATAACTTCTGAATGTATCTGTTCGATTCCCCGCTTTTCGTAAGAAGTTGTCTTACCTCCACGCCGATATTTTTATTTTGATAGAAAATTATAAAATCCGGTCTCTCGTGCAATCTCTGGATCCTGATCGTTTTGTCATACGACAGAATAAACTTTGCCAGGTGAGATAATTTCGCTTGTTTTTTTGGATCCAAATCCTCGCTAAAAAAAGGCTCGACGATTTGAAGCAGTTCTTTCTTTACCAGCTTCATGAGCTTTATCGCTCTTTTATGGCCTTCATCAAAATTTCCCATAGCAAGTTCAAACATATTAAGCGTCTTAAGATCACTATTTTAATCTGGCTCTGACATTTATCTTTTCCCGCAAAAGCTTTTTGAATTCCGAAATCTCATTCGCATTCTGAAAAAAACGTTTCGGTATCGTGTAAAAGATCTTTTTCCCCGGAAAGAAGATAAAATCCTGGTTCGTTTCATAGATCCGGTAAAAATCGTCCCAATCCATTTCCGCCGAAGAAAATTCGCCGGCCGAACTCATTCCATCTTCCGTAAACACCACTTTCGCGGGCTCGAATATTTTCTCGATTCTTTCCGCCTGCCGCCATATCCCCCAGTAAAAGCTCGCTAAAACCAAAACCGGCAGAACCAGCAGGAACCAGAGCACGACAGCCGGCGGGCGGCTATTAACGTCACCGCTAAAAGCCGAATACAAGATCGGCAGGCCTATCAAAAAAGTGACCGCAATTATCACGGCCAATCTTTTCCACCGGTACCACAGCAATACTCTGCGGTAATCTTTGGCGGTGACTAAATACTCGACCTCGAATTTTCTATTCTCTGTCATCGTCCTGTTCGACCGTTACCTGCGGCTTAAAGAGAAACGCCAGCGCGAAACATAACTGGGTAATAATGATCAGCGCCACGCTCAAATAAGTGCTCACAAAACAAAACAAGGCGGCGACGGCGTATGCGATCTGAGCATAGATAATTCGATTACAAACGGCCCTGTTGACTACCGCTTTGTCGATCGCTTCATCGAGCATATTTTTCCTGTAAGCATAACTCCAATGCAGGAAAAGCATCAGCCCCAGAAGAAAAATATTCAGCCAGTAAAATCCGATCGCGACCTTATACTGGGTATGCTCGCTCAGAAACGCGGTCGAAAAAGGCATCAATGAAACGAACATCAGAAAAAAGACCGTCAGCCAGCTCAAATGCCGGTCGGTTCTTTTGATGAATTTGAACTGCATCGCATGTCCGGCCCAAAATATCCCGAGCGTCATAAACCCCAGCAGATAAGGAAAAAACTTTGTGTGCAGGCTGATCAAAGCGTACAGCGCATTGGCTTCGGAATTTATTACTTCCTTGACCGGAACGTTGATATCGAGCACCAAAAGGGTCAGCGCGATCGCAAAAACCCCGTCGCTTAGCGCTTCGATCCGCGAAATTTTTTGTCCCGCGAACGTGTTGTAATCTTTTTTCGCCATCTCAAAATTAAAAAACCCTGTGCCAAACAACACAGAGTTTTTGCCAAAACGATTTGTCTAACTCAAAGGCTGTTTAGCGGTTTATTTTACGTGGTCGCAAGTCGCTTTAACTCACCACATTTTGAAGTAAAAGTTTAATACGGGAAGGGTTTTGAGTCAAATTAGGCGGAAGTCGGAAATTTAACCTGTCGCAAATGCGCGAAGCTCCCTGCCGATCCCGGCAAAAGTCTGGTGATTAAGCGGAAATTCCAGCATCACGTGCAGAACGCTGAGGAAGTAAAGCGTTATCATGCCTATTTGATAATCATAAGCGTAAATGCCTAGTGAGATGAGCCATAAACCGACGATCGCGGCTGTTCGAAGTTTCGATATCTCGTGCCATTTGATGACCGAGGTTTTCGAAAACCAGTTGAGATAGTGATATGTGTAAGCAAAGGCGATCAGCCGCATCACGATGAGCCCGGCCGTGGAATCGTATATTTCTCGCAGCGAAGCTCCCGCGCCGAGATCGAAAAACTTTATTAGTTCGGCGTTGAGCGTCGAGAAAGACCCGTAACTGTTTTTAACAAATTCGCCGGCAGGCAAAAGAGTTGCGCGCGGCGCATAGATGAAAAAGCTGACGACGCAAATGATAAAAACCACCAGCGATAAAATACCCGAACGGCTTTTGCTTTTGAGCGCGCCGTAAAATATAAACGCCGCCGTAAAGACGAAAACGTGAATGATCGTGATCATGAAAAACGCGGTCAGCGCATAATATCTCGAACTGCTGAACAAGAACAAAGCGGCCAGCGACAGAACTATCACTATCATTCCGGTCGTAATTTTTTGGACGAACATCAGCAGCAAAGCCGTCACGAACACCAGGTAAAACAACCCGATCTCCCATACCGGAGAAAGATTCTGTCGTAAGATCTTTTCCGTAAACATACCGTAAAGCATCACGGACAAAGTCAGCAGCACCAGCAACAGCCACGCGAGTTTGATGCGCCTGTCGCGCGTCCGCTCGACAAAATAATTCCGGTCGTGAAGCCATGAAATTTCAGTGAGATAATGCAAAGGGCCTAATACGGCATAAGAAAAAAGGAATAACTCAAACGGAAAAATATAAGCCAAAAAACATGAAAGAATCATCAGGCCGATATTCAAATAATTGATTTGGTTCGCATCGAGTTTCATTTGCCGCCGATAATGTTGTTGATGATAATGCAGGTTTTGATTATTTATCAAGACGGAATGATGTCGGCTCTAAAATCCGTGAAAGCTGCCCGACGCTATTTTAAATAAACACGCTCCGGAATTACGCGGTCATGCCTTCCAAAAATTTTCTGACAAAAATTTGCAAGAAAAATTCCGGCCTTCCGTTCTCTACGTGAGCAAGATAAAAACTTGTAACACACACACTTAGGAGAATATTAATATGCGTAAACTAATTAACGCTTTGTCATTTCTTTCCGCCGTTCTCGTGCTTGGCGCGGGAACGGCATTAGCCGCCCCGGCGCCGGATCTGCGGGTGCAGCCGTGGCAGGCGCCGGCGTCACCGATGGTGAATTCGCCGTATCAATACACGGTCACCGTCAAAAACACCGGCAATCGTATTGCCGACGGAGTTAAGGTCGTGGTCGATCTGCCGCTGACTAATACCAGCCCGACGAAATATATTTTGGGCAAAATTTCCGGACTCGACCCGCAGAAATGCCAGGTGATATCCAACAAATTGCAATGTAATCTGAACAGCCTCTCGGTGAACCAAACGAAGAATTTCACTTTTAATTTCGAGCTTCCGGTTTCCACCAGAACACTTAGTTTTACCGCCGTGGCTTCGACCACAACCGCGGGCGATCCGTTGGCAAACAATACTCTGAGCCACACGCCGAGCGTAGCCTATGGCACCCGTCAGATCACCGGCCCGGTGAATGCTTTAATATCGCGCTGCACCGGCCAGAATTTGAGCTCTTATTATGAGTGCGAAGTGTCGCCCGGATCGGTCACGACATTGATGTTTGCGCTGAATGCGGATCAATCGATCTCCTATTCGAATTACGGCACTATCGGTTACTGGGATCAGTTCACTTCGACTCAACAGCTTCATATGCAGTTGATAGGCGGAAGCAGTATAGCGGAATTTAACGGATTCTCGACCGGCGGGAATTGTTTCGAAGGCGTTACTACTTTTGGCCCGGGCAGCCCCTATGTCAGCCCCTACAAGGTATGCATTCAATAAGAACTGATTGTTCCTAAAAAATACCTCACGAAAAACCCTTCAGTGATGAAGGCGTTTTTCGATTTTAAAAAAGCAGCCTCAACCCGCCTTAGACAAAGTCGTTAGTGTTAAAAGTTAGTAGTGGGTTTTATCTTCGGATCTCGAATTGACCTGCCACCAAATCATTATTAATCTTGACACTTAGCCTGGCTAAAACCTAAACTTTTAATAATCAAACTATAACTTTGTGAATTTACCCAATTATTTAACTGTAGCTCGTATTTTTCTCGTCCCGCTTCTGGTGGTGGCTTTGCTTACGCCTTTTTCTGAGGAGTGGTTCGGCATCCATCGCTACGCGCTCGGTATCATAATCTTTTTGATCGCGGCCATTACCGATATCCTCGACGGGCATCTGGCGCGAAAGCGCAACCAGGTTTCGAAACTGGGCGCCCTGCTCGATCCTATCGCCGATAAACTGCTGATCTGTTCGGCCCTGGTGGTTTTGGTCGATAAACACCTGGCGCCGGCCTGGGCGGTGGTAATAATTCTCGGGCGCGAGTTTGCGGTCACGGGGCTGCGGTCGGTCGCCGCCGCCGAAGGTATAATAATCTCTGCCAGGAATGTCGGTAAAATTAAAATGTGGGCGCAATGCGTCGCGGTCGTCAGCCTCCTGATCGCGGGCGCCGCCGGCGACCCGCCGGTGTCCAACGCCGGGCAGATCATTCCTACTTTTCTTTTTTGGCAGGTTCCGGAAGTCCAACTGGCGTTCAGCCATCTGACCTCGCTTTATCTGACCGGCAACGATTGGCGTGTGTTCGGTTACCTGGTCGGGCGCGCCGCGCTTTGGGTTTCGGTGATAACCGCCTGCTGGTCGATGTATGAATACTTCATGATCTTTCGCCGGGCAGGCAAGGAAAAAAAACTTGAATCCGCCAGGCTGGAACTTTCAGAAAGTGCCCCCAAATAAAAAAAGCGCGGCCTATGCGGGCTGCGCTTTTTTATTCCTAAGCCGGTCACGCCGGAGAGGTTACTGCAGCTCGACAAAATCGCCGGTATGCGCTTCCTGAATAACTCTGGTTATCACGGCCGTGGCGGTTCTTTCCTTCACATTCAAGATCACCACTTCGCCGACCACTTTTCGTAAATTTCCCGGACGTCCTTTTCTCGCTTTGTCCGCCGTCACGATATCGCCGGTTCCGCTCTCGCCGCCTTTACGCGGTGTCTGAGTGGAAAACTTGCCGCCGCGGTAGTGAACGCTTTCGTAGCCGAGATCTTTCGGATTAGCGGTGTCGTTATTGGTAAAAGGAAAGATTTCCTTTTTTCCCAGCGGGCGATAAATAGTGAAATAATCGCCGGCCTTGATATTATCTTCCGCGCCCAGATCGATATAGACGATCTGATCTTTGGTGATACTTTCATGGCCGTCCCGCGCCATCACGATCCGTCCAACGCTCTTTCCGTTGGGCTCGACAAAACGATCCATCACTTCTTCCGGCCGTTTCATCGGGCTCACTCTATTGTCCAACGGCTGCAGCAGATCGCCCAGCATCACGTCGTCGCAAGCAAGCATGATCTTTACTATCGAAATATTGTTTCTGACTTCGATCACTTCGGCAGTGCCAAGTTCCCTGGTATAAACTCCCAGCCGGCGCTTTTTCGAGAACGGCGAATGTTCCACGCCCTGCGGACGGAAAATACTAAACTCGTCGCCGATCTCGATTCCCTTGCCGGAACCGCCGCTGACATACATGTAATCGCCTTGTTTGAAGTGCCGTGTTTCGCCTTCTTCATCGCCGCCGATGATCTCCAGGCTGGTATTAAATTTTGCCGTTTGAATGTATCCGGCGCAATAAAGATTGCTTCCGGCCGCCACGGGCGATTCCCTGCGGCTCAGATCGACATTCAGGGTCGCTGGCTTTTCCTTTGGGCCGACAAAAGGGTCCTGCCCAAAAATACCGACCGACGTAATAAAAATAAACGCCGCCGCTGCTAACAAATTCAGTGCAAATTTTTGCATACTCTAGAAAACTCCTTATTTGGCTTGCTTTGACCGTGAGGATCGACAAAACCTTTGCAGATAAATATAAGAGAAACATAGAATTTCCCTTTTTTAGGCCATTAATAGATTATGCTTTTGTTAATAAAAGGTCAACAGTTATTTTTATTGTTAAACGTTTCCGCCAGGCCAATGTTGTCAGCTTTTAGTGGTGCAGTGGTGCAGGGGTGTGCCACTGCACCACTGCACCACTTTTGCACCAGAAATCTTAATTAGCTTTTTGCATCTTTTCCGACCGAACGGGGTTTATTGTAATAACTCTCCGACCCGGCAGTGAATACAGTATTCGACAGCGTCTTAATTCAAATCAAGACACCACCCGGAAAGTTCGAAACTTGCGCTTTGACCCGTCATTTTGTAGTATTTTTGTTTGCTGTCTGGCAGCAAGCTGTGAAATAAGCCGGCGTAGCTCAGTGGTAGAGCAGTTGATTTGTAATCATCAGGTCGGGGGTTCAACTCCCTTCGCCGGCTCCAATATTTACAGTGGTTCTGGTGTTTTTCGAACATAATCTAAAAACGCAATGTAGCGATAATTGTAGCAACTAGGCGCACTTTACAAGTCTTTTAGTCTCATTCTCTTGCCTTTTGGCTTCCATGTTCCTAATAGCCTCGAACTGATGTTTTTCAGTCGGATGGGCGTATCGTGTAACCATCTGAATATTTGCATGACCCAATAACGCTTGTAACGTGACAATATCTCCCCCGGATTCGATAAATCGCGTTGCGAAAGTATGCCGGAGGTCGTAAAGCCGAAAGTGTGACACTCCGCTTCGTCTGAGGGCCGAGGCGTGTGACCGTTTGAATGTCGTTATAGGCTTTCCAGTTTCTTCATTACCAAACGCAAGGTTATTCTTTGTGTTCGATAATCTCGATTCCAAAATACCCTGAACTCTCCCAGTCAAAGGAATCTTTCGCTTGGCCGCTTTAGTCTTACCAAAAGGAATGAACAAATAATTTTGCGACAAAAATACATTTCTACGTTCAATTCGCATGATTTCTTCCGGGCGCATACCCGTATCAGCCATTACAGTGGCAAAGTCTCTTAGCGGCTGACTAGCGGCCATTAGATAGAGTCTCTCTTCTTCCGGGGAGACTACGCGAGTTTGACCATTATTCTCATCAAAAAACTTTAGCTTACTCACTGGATTGCTAGTGAGTATCTTTTGTCTGTTATGTAGTAGTTAAAGAAAATCTTTAAGACCGCAAGTTCCCGATTGATCGTCGCGGGTTTAAGAATCTTCGGTTCTCTTTTATTGTCACTTGCCTTTGACACGTCGTCTGGCTTCTTTTTGGCAAATTCAGTGCGAGGTCTGCACTTTTGACTGCTGCGAGTTTGTTTATATTTTATTACGTCTTCTCGAACAATTTCGTCGATTCGTTTATTTCCAAAAAAGGAAGATAGGGCGCGACTAGTGGCTTTATATGATCTGACGGTATTTGGCTTTGACCGATGCTCGCTCTCCACATAGGCGAGAAAATCGCCCATTGCTTCCACAAATTGAGGCGCTTTTGTTTTAACTTCCAAGCCGACTTCCCCTTTCGCGAGTTGTGTCCTGTAGGCGCGTTCAACCGTTTCCGCATCGCGTTTGTTTTTGCACTGGGTGCTTTTCTGAATATGCTTGCTATTAAGATTGAAACTCATCCACCAAGTTGTTCCGCGTTTATAAAGTGCCATTTTATTTCCCTTCTTTCTTTCGTAACATTTCGTTCTCTTTGACTTTCTTTCGCTTAATCCTTCGCATCCTATTGTATTGATCCTTCTTCTCATCGCTGACCTTATCTCGCCAGCGGCGCGTTCTATCGACTGCGGCGCATTTCCGCCCACACGCGACCATGTTTGATCGGCCTGCCCAAAACATATCTGCACAGATTGGACAGATACGGATCCTGGATACGTCTAGCCCCTCTAACAACTTGATTGTTTGCGACGCGGTAATTCTGACTTTGCTGGCTTCATCTAAAAACGCAAAAGTTACAGCGTTTTGTATCGGAACAATCAGACTAGCTTGAGCCGCCATTAAGGCGTACTCATGAAACCTATGCTCCAGAGCCTCGATACCATATTCTTCAGCTAACTTTTCAAAGTGATAATAGAGAAATCGACCGGCTTCCTCGTCAGATATTCCAAGTTCTTCATATGCCCCCATCATGATGAGATAAGCGACACGATTAGAATACCCGTCGATTAAAGACGTAAGCATCACGAGCGAGCTACGCATATCTTCGTAAGCGAAAATGGTTGCGTAGAGCATTGCAGATTCGGTTCTGGAGTCACCAAATATTGGCAGAGTGCCTTTTATTAACCTTTGTTTAACAAGCGGCATTTTTCGAATTCGCGTTCTTTTAAAGTTAAATAATGAAAGTGTCTGAAAAACTCTTTCTGCGTATTCCGTAAATGCGATATCAAATATTAATTCCTTTACATGATCCGGCAGAGTTACGATAAACCCCTCAAACGTGGTTCTGACTTCCAATTGCTTCCTATCCAATTCAGCCATTTTCCGATTCAACTCTTTCAAATGTGGAAAAGGCTTCACCTGAGAAAACTGTAGAGAAAACTCGGGCAAAATATCCCAATCCTTTAACTGATTTGAAATTGCGATCAATTTCGCAAGATGATCTGGTGGCATTAACCAAGCTCTTTTATACGGCATATGGTGTGACGTTTTGTATCTAAAATCAGCTACAACAACTTGGGTACGCAAAAAGTGTTTTTGCTTGTTTTCCCTGTCTGATTCTTGCATAATCATACCATTATGACCATTAAATCACAAGGAAATATCACCAATGACATAGCATCACACCGTCTTGCATGGGGACTATCTGAAATTGCCCAAGTGACTGGGTTGAGCATTAATTTTTTACGCTATGAGGTCAAACGGGGTAATTTACCAGTGCGTAAATTTGGTCGGCGGATATTGGTACGGGATGAAGACTTCCGTCATTACATCAATTCCGGCAGTAAAGGTGCGAGCACAGCAGAAATTGCAACCTAGAGTTAATGACCGCATCATACGACACGGTAGGTATATCTCGCACAACAATCCTGCAACCTGATCCTGCATTACTTGCGGAATACGCCTCAAACGAGCGCTTTAGCTGCTATACTGGTGAACCCAAGCATACTTTTATAAACCCGTCTGAAAATGTCATAGAACCGCGAATAACAATAACCAGATGGTCGGAGTCCGAACGAATTATCTATACGGAAGTTTCCATAGGTGAATGGTTGTATGGATCGAATCTTCATTCTCCTACCCAGGAAGACATCGAAAGGTTTTTGAAAAAAATATCGGAGTTCGTTATAAGCAGAACCGGCATTCCGTTTGACGCCTGGTCGGGCCGGGTCGCACGAGCGGATATTTTTCAGGATTTTCCGTTTGGCACTGTAAAAGGAGTTCAAATTATTAGAGAGTTAGCCTTCTTTAAGATCGCCAAATACAATACGAATCTAATTAACGGCAGCACTGTAAACTTCGATAACGCCAAAGGGCCAAAATCCAAAAAATACAAACTAAATAAGCGCGGCTCGTTTTACAATAAACAACAACAGTTAATTGACAGTGGAGCCGGCCAAACAGAGATTGAGCTTGCTCAAGGATTGTTCCGTTTTGAAATCCAGCATAGAAATAACGTTGCAGTAACGAATTTAAAGAAGTCTCGCGGCCTTCCAGATCATACTGCACGGAATGTCTTGCAAGTTGGGGTTGCTGAGTGGTTAATGGAGAAAGAATTAAAACGTTTGAAGCTGCAACCAATCTTTGAACGGGAAACGTCCGGTTTGGAACGTCTGATCGAAGAACATGGTTTTGAAATCGCACAGGTATTAGCTGGACACCTTGTTACAAAGTCACATTTCGGCACCCATTATCAAAATCTGCCTTTTGTTACGGTTTCGGATCGAACGATAAAGCGCCGTGACAAGTTGTGCGCTGAGGCCGGGGTTTTATCACTATAGAGTAATACTGTGTATAAACCTACATCTTCCACGTCACTACTCGTACAATATTTCTTGAACAATTGATTTTTACTTAGTGATTTTCAGCTTTCAAACCGCTGCGCCGTTTTCTCTGCACACTGTATTGTTGCAGATCTTTGTGCCGTTGATGTAGGGTCATGCTCAGGCTCTGATGCGAGACCCCAAGCAGCCCGGCCGCCTTTGTTATGCGTCCGCCCGCCTCGTTCAGTGCTTTCAGGATGAGCGCTCTTTCATAGGAATGAACCGCTTCCGGCAGAGAGAAATTTTTCCAATTGAAATATTTTTCGCGTTTGAGAACGGATTCGGGATTGCCGATTTCGAACTGTTTTCTGGCGATCTTTTGCAGGCGGTTAATGGTGCTGATCTTCGGTGACTTCCTCAATAATTCATCCGCCTCCAGGTAAAGCGAACGAAAAACTATCGCCGTTAGATTTACTTGAAGCTCCTCGATCTGGGTCAATACCGTGTTTCCCGCGCTTTCCATATCACCTACTTTGAGCGCAGTTTCTTTAGCGTTTGTAAATGTGCCTATGGCTTCGTCTATATTTCCTCCTCGGCTCAAAACCACGCCAAGTGTGGTAAGGGATTCAGCTAATATGGCTTTTTCATCGCCTTTGCGAAGCATATTTACGGAAGTAAGAGCGGCGAGTTCCGCGTCTGCTAAATTATCTTCCGCAATGAAAGCCCATGCTTTATTATCATAAACCCGCGCAGCGCGCCCCTTATCCTTTAACTTGTCATATATTCTTAAAGCTTCGTCTAAATGCAGGTGACAGTTGGGAAAATCCTTTAGTAAGCGATAGGCGTTGCCAGTATTGTTTTCAGTCACCGCAACATATTGACTGTGCTTTGCTTTTTTGTAATGAGCACTTGCTTGCTCATATCCGTTAATTGCTAGAGAAATATAATCAGGTTTGTTTTCATCGTCACCTCGGTTATGAAAAACTAGAGCCTGATGAAAATAAAGCTTACCGAGTAATAAGTCGTTTCCACATTCTTCAATTAATGGAGCAGCTTTATTGATATAACTCATTGCTCTTGCATAATGACACGTTGAAATTTCCACATTTACGGAACGGAGAAGAATCTTTCCCTGAAGTTCCGGCGGAAGTTCGTCGTTACTTCCTAAAATATCCTCCAGAATTATTCTTGCTTCATCAAAAGCGCCTTCACGCCAGTAACAAACCGCCAGATCGCTGCGCACCTCCGCCCAATCCTGTCGGAAACCTATTGACTCAAACAGATCAGCACCTTCGCTGATAAGGTCTTTCGCTTTTTCCTGTGAGCTAGGAACCTGCTGCATACTTCCCAGCCAACCGGAAAGCGCCCCTATCCGTGACAAAATAGCGGCTCTCTCGCTCGCAAGTTGATCGCCCATCTCCGGCCTGCTACCAATACCCTGCCACCATTTACCCAAAGTCTGAGTAGCTCTGATATATTCGCCCGAATCTTCCAGTTCTTTGGCGCGATTACACATCGCGATAAAGCCCGTCTTCGGCCCTTTTAACGTTTTCGAAAAGCTCATAATTTGCCTGCCTTGTAATTTGCCAATACTATTGCTAATCAGATCTACCCAAAATAAAAAATAGGAGTTTAGCTATGCAAAAAAGTTCGTTAAAACTTTTCTTCAGTACCTTTCTACTCACTTTATTACTGGTGTCCTTTGCACTTGCCGGTAATGACCAATGCCCGATCGCACCGCCGCCTCCAGATGAAGACGGGCGCGGTTCGACGCCGGTCATTGTAAACACAAATCCTTCTGAAGGAAGTAGTTACCAGTTTCTAAAAGGTTTCTGGGAGCTCCTTTCGCAGAATACGGATCTGTTTTAGCGGCAGTTTTCAATTGCTTTAGAGGGTAAATTTACGCATCGCTTATTCCCATCGTGGCGCAACCCTCTAAGTGTGCCTATTCATCAATAAGGATCGTAGCCCGTAATTTTCAGCCAAAATAATAGCATGACCTCTTGATATTAACAGGTAGAAATCAGTGTGTCTGGAATTTTTGCAAAAATAATTGCTAATACGCCTTCATGATAAAAAAGTTTCGCACGGGCTGGCAACTCAATGGGTAGTAGAGAAGTTTTTGCCCGCTGGAGCTTATAGTTTAATGGGAGTTTCTAAAATACCTATGAGAGTAATACTGTATAAACTTGCCTATTACATGTAAATTAGAGTTCAGATTTGATTACCCCATGAAATGACCGTCACCTCATGAAAGCTGTTTCGTATTGAATTACAAGATAGCGTAGAATAACCGTAGAAAAAGTACTTAACCTTTGATATTTTGATTTAGATATCGTTTTTTTTTAGACATTAAATAATGCTCAAAGGACGGCCATCAGTATTGCGGTTTTCCGCGAACCAGAAGCAAGAAACTATTACTTCTGTGAATATTGCGCTGAATATACTTAGCCAACAAATGGCTCGATCCAATAGATTGATTGAGGTGAATCATAGAAGCGGTAGGGAAATTCTTAACTCAATTAGAGGTTCTATGGGAGTCTTTAATACCTATGTCACATTAGTCATTGGTAAATCACAGCAGCGCCGAATTAAGCGTCAATTACGGCGTTGGGACTTGCAATGTGAATCCTTAAAAATAGCTAAGGAAACAGATGCATCATACGACGAGATTTTTGAATTATTTATGTCTTTAATGGGCGATTACATTGATCCGACTTAATATGTTTTGCTCGATTTGCAGAAATCCGCAGCAAGCGGAAATTATAATTGATTACGCTTACTCTAGGTCTTTTCGGCTAACTGCGTGGAGGTTTGGGGTAGGTTATCGTTCACTCCAAAGGCATATTTCGCGCTGTATCTATAGTTTATTGGAAGAGCAAGAGCAAAGCGACTATGATTTGGAGTTCCGTCGAATATCGGCACTATTAACACAATATTATACTAAATTTCGAAAACAACGGTGTAGGAAGTCAATCATAACTAAACCAGTTCCTTTTACATGGAGTCGTCGGGCATGGAATAAACGCGATAATAGTTACAATGTTACAAAAAACCCCGATATAACAGTGAAATACGAGCCTTAAGTGTCACAGCAAAATCCTGTGACATAACATAGAAAAAACAAGAATATCTATAAAAATAAAGACTTACGAAAATGTCGCTCAAGCCGTGAAACTTAAATTTTAGGTCTTTAGGTAACAACCGTGGGATAAATAACTAACATTCAATTATTTAGAGACATGTTTATATAACCGTGGATCATCGACATCATTTCAAACTCGAAATACTCACGCGTTAATTTTCCCCCATACCGTTAATAAATATGTCAACGAAATTAAGAATTTTGTTTGTGACTCGTTCGACCAGCGGCTTACGTTCAAGCAGCTTCGGTTTTGTCGGGAGCAAATTAATTATCGTATCAGGCAAAGGTTTTCTTTCAGTAAAAAGATAGTCGCCAATGATCTCAGTTACTTTGTCCGCAGGAATATTCTCTTCTTCGCAGAGTTTTGCAAATGCCTCGCGTTGTTTCGCACTCCAAAAAAGGTCGAATTCATCGATTACACGGTCAGAGTCCGGAATATTCGGTAAGTTATTGTCAATAAACTCTAGAATAAGCTCCCGCTTGCTTCTTAGCTTTATCTCGCTGGCGAGCAAATCGGCAATCTGCTTTCGCATTTTCTCTTTCTCAGGCGTGCTTGCGTTACTGTAAATAATGAGTAGCTGAAGAATATAACGGACATTTATCTCGTCTCGGTGAATCAACTCCAATTCAAAATCCACGTCATCCAGGATCGAGACTTTTTCCTTTGCTGTGGCCGTTTTAACTTTGTCATACAGATCCAGGTATTTGCTCTTATAATCTTCAAATTCCTGACCAGTCATTTCCAGTTGTGTGAAGTCAAAATCGACGAACGTTATTAAGACATTCTTTATCCGCATTAAATTGCGGAATGATTTGATGAATCTGAGTTCGTCTTCTTCCGTCTCAAGATCATTGACGCTATCGATCGTTGGCGCAATATTCTTCAGTATTTGAACTTCGTTATTGAACCGCTGGACGTAATCCTCCATCGGTTCGAGAATTACCTCTTCAATGGCTTCTGGATTTGCAAAAAGTGTAATTGCCTCGTCAGTAGCTTTTTTGAGATTTCGGAAGGAGACTATATTACCTTGAGATTTAACATCATTAAGAATGCGATTCGTTCGCGAGTATGCCTGAATCAGTCCGTGATAGCGAAGATTCTTATCTACAAACAACGTATTCAGAGCCGGAGAATCAAATCCGGTTAGAAACATATTTACAACCAGCAGAAGGTCGATCTCTTTACTCTTAACGCGGCGGGAAAGTTCGTTGTAGTAGTTGTAAAAAGATTGGCTATCCCTTGTTGTGTACTTCGTGTTGAAAATGGCGTTATAGTCACCGATATATTCTTCCAATTTGTCGCGGCTGTGAGGGCTAGTTTGATCGAGAACCCCGGCCCCGATCTCGGGTTCTTCAAACATATAATTTCCGCTCGCATCCGGATCCTCTTCGTTTACTCCGTATGAAAATATAGTAGCAATCTTCAGGTTATGCTCTTTAGCCTCTTTCTTTCGCTTGAAAATATCGTAATACTTGATCAGTGAAGCTATGCTGCCAACACACATCATAGCTGTAAATGTTCGGCTATGAGTTTTTCGGGCGTGATGGTCGGTCACATAACCGGCGATTTTTTCGAGCCGCTGCTCCGATTCCAATAATTCACTTGTGTCGATTGCCTCGACGTCGATGTCGAGATTATTTCCACTATCTTTCGGAACAAATTTGCCGACATACTCGACCGAAAATTTCAATACATTCTCGTCACGAATAGCATCAGTGATGATATATTTGTGAAGGCAGTCCTCGAAAAGGTCTTTCGTGGTTTTCTTATCAACGGCGTTTTCGGCAAAGATAGGCGTACCGGTAAATCCGAACATCTGCACATTGGTAAAGAAGTTCTTAATGCGCTTATGAGTCTCACCAAACTGGCTGCGATGGCATTCGTCAAAGATAAACACCATCCGTTTATCTTTATGCACTTCCATCGTTTCCAGATGATTCTTTTTCGATATTGCGGTGTTTAACTTTTGAATAGTGGTAACAATGAGTTTTGTCCCGTCCGCGAACTTCTTTACAAGGGTAGCGGTATTATCTGTTCCGTCAATACTTCCTTCCGAAAAGCTATTAAATTCCTTGGTTGTCTGATAATCTAAGTCTTTTCTATCGACAACGAACACGACCTTTTCGACCTGCGGTAGATTCATTAGTATCTGGCTAGCCTTAAAAGAAGTTAGCGTCTTTCCTGAGCCGGTCGTGTGCCAGATATAGCCGTTTTTGACTGAGTTCTTTACGCGGTCGATCATCGCCTCGACTGCGTAGAACTGATAAGGCCGCAAAACCATCAGAATCTTATATGCTTCGTTTAGTACAATGTACTTGCAGATCATCTTCGAGATATGGCAAGGCTCTAAAAAGACATCAGCAAACTGGTCGAGTTGGGTTATTCGCTTGTTTTCGGTATCGGTCCAAAAGAATGTTTGCTTAAAAGATTGATGGCGGTTATTAGCGTAATACTTTGTATTCACGCCGTTGCTGATGACAAATATCTGAACGTAATTAAATAAGCCGTGCGAAGAGGTATATGAATGTCGTTGGTAACGGTTCGTCTGGTTAAATGCTTCTTTTAATTCCAGACCCCGTCGTTTTAGCTCGATCTGAACGAGAGGCAGCCCATTGACAAGTATCGTTACGTCATATCGGTTCTTGTATTTACCTTCGACCGAGATTTGCTGTGTAACCTGAAACTGATTCTGGCACCAGTTTTCAACGTCGAGAAATTCGAGCCATGCACTCTCTCCGTTCGGCTTGAGATAATGCATTTTATCTCGCAGTGTTTTTGCCCGCTCGAAAACACTTCCCTTGTTGAGATGGTTTAGGACTTTAGCAAATGCAGAATCTGAAAGCTTAACCTTGTTATGCTTTTCGAGTTGCGTCTTTAGATTGGCAACAAGGTCATTTTCATCGCGTATTTCGACCTTTTCATAACCCAAGCCGACTAGCCGAGCCACTAAATTGTCTTCCAATACTTGTTCCGGTTGCGTCGCCATAACTATTCGTCTGCTTCCTCGATTTCCAGTATTGGAATTTCCTCTTCCTGTTCGGTTTGATATTCAAGCAGCTGCTCGAAATAGCTAACATTGTCCTGATCAAAAAGAGCCGGCTATAGCTGAGTCCGTCTAGCGGATTCAATAGATCAAGATACTCATTGAAAGAAAGATTTTCCTCGTAAGCTATTTCTTTACGGAAAGACAAATCTATCGAGAAATATTGCTCTAAAACATAGAAAACGATACCTTCTGTCATCTGCACAACTAGCTTCGAAAATTGTGCATAGCTAAACAGTTCTTTCGGCGCTAACTTTCCGTGTGAAATATCACCCCGCTTATTCCGAATTTCACCAAGTGTGTGAATCAAAGATGCCGACTTATTGATAAAATCAATTTCGATTTCAGTTTTGTATTCCGCAAGTTTATTTAACGCTCTCTTGAAAAGAGGGTGGAATTCTAATTTATCAATTTCTCTTTGATCAAACGACCCATCCAACCCTTTTAGCACAGACTTCGAGATACCCTCAATCAGGGATTTACAGCTTTCAATACATATGTCCGGTTGCGTATCAACATTTTGTTCTATAACTTCAATCACGGTTTCATAATAAGCGAAATGCTCATGCTTTTTGTTATTCGCCGCTATCAATGTTCTGACGGAGTTCATATCGAATCAAACAAACATTTGTTGTAGAAGCGCTTTCTTAAAAACTTTAGTTTTCCCTCTTCGCTGATTTATAAGAGCGATATTGGAGTCGAGACTTGAAATAAAGGCAGCAATTTTCTCCTGTTCAGGTACTGAAGGGAGATTGATTTTCAATGCCTTAATAATCTGCAAATTCAAACCACCCCGGCCTCCGTCACCCGTCGAAAGACTCCTTAGTTCGTCATATCGAGAATCAAGATTGTGGTATATAAAATCTTCAACGAGATCCTCGCTAGGATGAATTGCCGCTATCGATTGATTTGTACAAAGCTCCACCATATTCATTGCTACTGTGCCCCGCGTCTTGCCCTGTCCAGCCAAACCAATAAGGACACAATATTTTGGAAGCATTCTTGTACTTGAACTTTCTAAACCGAGCTGCGTAATTCGATTCTCAACCTCATAAACACGCTTTAGATTTAGCTCACCAGAGTTCATCCACCGAATATCTCCGTTCCAGTAATCCGATTGCACTGTGCTCGGTGTCGCACCGGCCGTTACACTGGTGAGATCCCCGATTCTTCTTTCTTCCCAATCCGGATAATCGTTGCCATTGTCGTGCTTGAAGCGGACCTCTTGGGAAAAGAGCATTTTCATCACGCCTTTTTTGTATTTTTCCAAAAGGTCTTTTTTCTTTGCGAAATAGTCGATGCTTTCATCTACCGCCGTCAAAAACGCAGCGATCTTTCGTTGCTCAGGAAGAGAAGTAACGGCGACCGCAAATTCTTTCATCTCCGATGTGGTCAAATTCGTGAAAATGCCGCCATGCGTTGCTGACTTTTCAAATCTATCTCTCAATGTCGTAAGCTGGTGATAAATATAGTCAATTGAGAAATTATCGTTAATATCTACTAAAGCTATAAAACCGTCGTGAATACAGGCATCCACAGCTAAAATAGATGGAATTCCAACAGTTCCAGAACAAACAATCGTAAGTGTACCTGCCTTACATGGGCGGCTTAGTTTCGCGCCTGCTTCGGTCAAAAAATCAACTTTAGGCGTTACGTATTTTCCGTCTCTAGTTACATCGGCGACCATTAGGCGGGGCACATTTCCACCGTAATATCGTTTATCACCTTGAGGTCTGGGACTGGACCCTCGTATTACTCTTCCAATTTCACTTAAATTTACTGATGACCATTCGCCATCGAATTCAGGAAATCTGAGAGATGGGATGGGCTTGGTTTGCTTTGTCATAACTAAAATGGCGTTGGGACTCCCAGTTGTCGGCAGAAATCCCTAATTTTCTTTTCGATATTGATCCTTTCCGGGTCTATCGCTATCAATTCTCTCGCAACCGAATCCAGATCGATAATTTCTTCTTCTTCAAGCGTATCAACATATCGTGGAATATTTAGGTTATATTCTTTTTCTGCAATCTCGGAAAGAGGAGCAACGTAGCTGTATTTGTCTTTTGTAATTCTTTCCCGAAACGTCGAAATAATTTCGTTTATATCCGTGTCGCGAAGATAGTTTTGATTACCTTTCTTTTCAAAACTTCGGCTCGAGTCGATGAATAAAATATCGTCCGGACTTTCCTTGCATTTCTTAAAAACCAGAACACACGTTGGGATACCTGTCCCATAAAAGATATTCGCCGGTAGCCCTATTACAGCATCGAGATAATTGCGGTCTTCGATCAAGTATTGCCGGATGTGTCCTTCGGCGCCGCCGCGAAACAGAACGCCATGCGGAACTACGACCGCCATGGTCCCGTTGTCGCCAAGCTGATGGATCATATGCTGGATGAAGGCAAAATCCGCTTTGGAGCTCGGAGCAAGCCGTCCGTATTGCGAAAAGCGATCATCGGTTAAATGTATAGGATTAGCTGACCAGTAAGCGGAAAACGGCGGATTTGCGACAATGGCCTCGAATCGAAGGTCAAAATGCTGGGGACGCTCAAGACTGTCTTCCTGCCGAATATCAAACTTTTGATAGTGGACCCCGTGCAAAATCATATTCATCCGGGCAAGGTTATAGGTGGTGCGGTTTAGCTCCTGGCCGTAGAATTTGCCCACTTCTTTAACTTCTTTCGCAACACGCAAAAGCAAAGAACCGGAGCCGCAGGTCGGATCATAAACGGATTTGAGCTTTTCCTTGCCACCGGTCACGATTTTTGCCAAGACACGGCTCACTTCCTGGGGCGTATAAAACTCGCCGGCCTTTTTCCCTGCTCCACTCGCGAACTGGCCGATCAGATACTCGTAGGCATCACCGAGAACATCCGAATCGGCATTTTTTAACTGAAAGTCGATCTTATCGAGATGAGCCAGAACCTTTGAAATAAGTTCGTTTTTAGCGGCTTCAGTCCGACCGAGTTTTGTACTCGTCAGGTCGAGATCTTCGAACAGGTTATCGAAATCATCCTCGCTCTCCGTGCCCATCGTGCTCTGCTCGATATTGTTAAGGATCGCCGCCAGGTCCTCAAGAATAAAGGTGCTTTCGCTTTCGCCATTCTTGTCTGTCCCGTTTCCGTTACCACGTCTCGCTATTGAGCTAAATAATTCTGAGGGCTTAAGAAAATAACCAAGAGCCTCAAGCGACGCTTCCTTTACAGCGGCTAGAAACTCTTTGCCGTCGTCCGTCTTTTCATTTATTTCGTGATAGGTCAGCCCATCTTGTTCCAGAAGAGAGTCGGCATAGGCCTCCATCTTCTCAGAAAGGTATTTATAAAAAATAAAGCCCAGAATATAATCGCGAAACTCATCCGCGTCCATCTTGCCGCGCAAGGTGTTTGCGATATTCCAAAGCTGCTGTTCGAGTTGCTTTTTTTGATCTTCGGACATAGAAAGTCTCAAATGGAGCAATAACCGTCGTTTTCTTTTGACTTTGCAATTGCGTAAAAACGTCTAACCAAAGGAGTTCCATTATAAATTGTATAATCATTATAGGGAAATCAAATCAGTCAGTAAGTACGCATTTGCTGTTTTTCCGCCGCGCAAAGCCGGTGAAAGGCTTCACAAGCTAAAATTATTTCTTCCTTGCCTTCCGCATGTAGCGAAAAATGTAGCAACTACCTACATACTTGGAGTATCATCGAGTGGTAACAGCTTTCAGAAAATCCAATAAAAATGGACGTATGACACTCGATGATACTCAGTGAAAAAGTGCGGAAAAGAATTTGTAATCATCAGGTCGGGGGTTCAACTCCCTTCGCCGGCTCCAATTTTAATTTTTATAACTTTACTTATTCAATTCGAAAGGCGGGCAATGCAGCCCGCCTTTTTGATTTGGCACTCTTGATTATTAAAAGTCAGATAAGCAGATTTATCTAGGGCTTTTTGCCTTCGAACCAAACAGGTTTGAAATTCGAATTCACCAGCCATTGCACGGGTTCGACTATCGAATCGATCGCCCGCGCCATATGATTGAAGTCGATGGTTTTAATTTCATCGCTCGGCTTGTGGTAGTCCGTATGCAGGCCGTAGCTTGAGATCGTGTGCGCAATAATCCCCTCTTTAGCCAGCGTGTAATTGTCGGAGCGCTGGAAAAAGTTTTCTTCGGGGTGCGGATCGTTCACTAATTTTGCGCCGCGTTTTGCCAGTTCGGAGCCGAGATTCGAACGCTCGTAGCCGGTCAGCCAGAGTTCTTCCGCGGCTACTTTTGCATCGGGGCGGCCGATCATTTCAAACTCCAGATTTGCCACAAGCTTGTCTTTTGAAAAAGGCAGGTTACCCACGAAGTATTGCGCCCCGTAGCCTCCCGCTTCCTCGCTGCCGAAAAAAGCAAAATAAACGCTTCGTTTTGGGGCCGGCCCGCTGCCTAAAATACGGGCGAGTTCGAGCACGGCGACACAGCCCGAAGCATCGTCGTCCGCACCGTTAAAAATTTTATCTTCGCCCGGCAAATTTGGCCGGACACCGAGATGATCCATGTGGGCGCTGAGCAGGATCACTTCCGGTGACAGGCCGGGGTCGCTTCCCGTCAATTTTCCCACGGCGTTCCAGGTTTGCTGTGTTTCGGGCGCCGCCAATTTACCTTTGATCTCGATCTGCGTCCCTTCTGAAAGCTCGGCAAATTCACCGGCCGCCGCCTTGCTGACAACGATCAGATTAGCGGGAGCGCCGGCGCTGTTTGAAGTCGTCGTAAACGACATTTTACGGGCAGCGATACTATCCCATTGCGCGCGCCATCGCGGAGTTTCCTCGATAATTATCGCCGCCGCGCCGCTCGTCAACAGCGATTGCAGCGTTTGGTTAATTTTTTCAGTATTGTCACCTTCCCGCAATTTAATAAAAACGATCGCCCCGGCGCGGGGTTTGTCGTCCAGAGTTATCTTTTGCAGCTGCCCGGCAGCCTGCTCGGCAGCCATTCGCAAAATAACCATTTCTTTGCCGTGCTCCAGGGTCTTTGCCGCGCCTTTCGCCGTATAGCTTAGCTTCGGGATCTCGGCAAAAGAATTTCTCGTGATGTTGACAACCTGGATGTAGGTTTTTTTGCCCGAAGCGTCCGTCTGGCCGGCCGGCTCGATACCGAACTGCTGCAATTGCGAAGCGATGTACTGCCCGGCCAGCCATTCGAACTGTGTTCCGCTGCCACGCCCCTGCAGCGCGTCGCTGGCCAGAAATTCCATCTGCGCGCGGATGCTCCGCTCCGAGACCCGGGATTTTTGACTTGAGCTCGCGACTGCCTGGCCGGAGCGGCTCGCTTCCTGCGCGGGGTTAAAAGCGGCGGTTAACAAAAGAAGAGCGGCGGCAAATAATGTTTTCTTGGGGTGAATGAATTTCATAAGTGAGTTTAACGAAAATTATGTATTGTGGGTTTCACGGAAAAGTTATTTGGCCTTTTTCCGTTTCGGCGCGACAGATTTAGCGCCGGGTTTTAGCAGCGCGCGGGTCGCATCGAGCGCCGTCGCAAAAGCCTGTTTATCGTGCTGCGGGCGGCAATTCACCGCCCGGTCATCGATGAACGCCGCAACGCGCGGTTTGCCCTGCCCGAGAAAAACGTCATTGTAAGGAAACCCATTTTTTTCCAGCCAGTCAATGATGTGAATGCGCATCTGGGCGGGTGAAAGCGCGTAGCCGTCATCATTGCGACTGCGGTCTTCCGAACAGCGTGATGTGTAGATAACGATCTCAGCGACTTTAGCCAGTTCGTGCGCAAATTCCAGTGCTCCCGGTATCGGGGCACCGATGGTTTCCGCGCCGCGCCATTTATCGTATTTTGCCAGCACACCATCCAGATCCACACACACCCGCGGTTTTTGTTTTGGCACCACTATCTTCGGCGCATTTTTCGATTTTTCCGAAGCTTCTTTTTTCGTCAGCATTCTGACATTCGGCAGCGGGGCAGGCCGCATTGCCAGCAACGTCTCAATCGCCTCGGAGCCCTCCAGCCACTCGTTGTCTCCATCAAAAGATTCAAAATTCCAGACGCGCGTATAATGGTGATGCGTGTGATGACGTCCCGGCAACCGCAGCGCGTATGGCAAATGGCCGGGCTCCACATGCGCCTTAGGCGGAAAAACTTCAGGGCGACGCGGCAGGCCGAGTTCCTGCCAGTCATCGCGAATACTGGAAACAAAATTGAAGACATCTTCGAGCGGGTATTCTCCATCCAGCAGCACCCAGATGTGATAACCGCCGGCACCGCTGCTATCCATCACGCACGGATCTAAAAAATATTTCTCGCGCAGCCGGTTGGCCCACGTCAAACATGCCGCCAGATTTGCCGCCGCCAGTTCCCCGGCATTCGCAACCGACGGATCATGCAGGTCAACATCGATGGCAAACCATTTCGCGGTGTTATGATCGCTAATCGCGTGCAGCCCGATCAAATGCGAGCGCGAACGCCCGGAAAAATGCCGCCGCAATTTTTGCAGCGTCACCATATCGGTGCCGAGCGCGCGGCGTTCCTTGATCGGCAGCATCACGACACTGATCTTGTCGCCGCGCAGCGTGTACTGGCTCCAGACGTCACGGCGATTGACCAGCCGTTCCATCGCCCAGGCGGCCAGCTCGTCGGCGTGCTCTTCCCATTCCCGGGCGATCCAGAGCAATCTTTTGTTCCCGGCAAATTCGCTAAAAGGCGCGGCCATAAATTATGAAACCTTCTCCCAACCGCTGACAAAATTTTCCTCCGCCATCCGGTCGAACCATTTGCGCGCGAGCTTCTCCGTTTTGGCGACGCGGATGTCGCGCTCGAGCTGATTTTTACGGTTCGGGCTAAAATCGGTCAGATAGACGACAAAGGCGGGAAAGTTGGTAGTTTTTTCCTTGTTGGTTTTCCAGAGCAAAAGTTTTCTGACCATGCGCTGCCCTTTCATCACTTTTGTATAGACCAGCCGTTCGAGAATTTTACTTTCCGGCGCGACCTCTTCGCGGGCGGATTTCTCGGCTTCCTGCACGTCGATCCACGATTCGAGCTGACGAATATTTACATCCTCGACGTTGGCTTCCTTGTCATCGCGGACGCGGACGAATTGCGGCGATATCACACTTGCCAGCGGCATCCTGGCCAGCGCGAGATATTTTTTGCCGTCCCATTCCAGCACCATTTTATTGATCGGATCGCCTTTTGCGCCTTCGGAAATAAGATCGAGCAGAGATATTTCGATCACCGGGCCGGGCTCGGTCATTTCATAGGCGACGTAATCGCTATTGACGGCGACGTAATCCGACGGCACGACGCGTCTTTTCAATTGGCTCACCAGGGTTTTCCGGTCGGTGTCGGTAAACCCGCCGCCGACGCGGGCGAATTCATGAAAGGTTCCGTCCTTGCGCATCACGGAGACCAGCAGATCATGGAGCATTCCCTTGCGTTCGTCAGTTCCCTCGGAAAAACCGATGATCGCCACGTCCAGGTTATGGCGTTCCTTGATTTTGTACCAACCGGCCTGGTCGTGGCGGACGACCAGCCCCTCGGAGCCTTCCTCGACCACCCAGGATTTAAACAAAGAGGTGACGGCTTTCAGGTCTTTTAATACTTTGAATTCGACCGCGTGCGCCAGTTCCCCGTCGCCGAACCATCGCTTGACCAGTGTAAAAACGTCTTCGGTCGTATTAACGGGAGAGCCGTCGAATTCGAGCACGTCGAAGACAGCCAGCCCGAGTTTTTCCAGCTGCGCTTCCGACGAAGGCGAACGCAGCGCCCGGCTTACCTGGTAAACTTTGCTGGCCTTTTTGTTTTCATCCACGCGCATGTAAATTTCCGCGCCCAGCAGGCAGGATTTCACCTTCGCTTTCTTCAAAAGTTTCGCCGCTTCTTCAAAACACGGCAGTCCGCCGCGCACCGTCCCGCGCGGATTTACCGAAAGCACGTCCTTGCCGTCAAAAGCGATCATGACAAATTCGCCGTTGTATTTGCGCGACCCGTAATAATTAGTAGTGCTCGCGATCCGAAAAATATCGTCGCCCGCCAGCGGGCGCATCGCGGCGCTCAGGCGGCGTTTGTATTCCTGGGTGCGCGGCTGCAGCGTCGGGTCGGCCAGCCCGTCGGCGGTGCCGACAAAATAATCGCCCTTCTTGCGCGAAAAACGCGATTCGTCGTATTTGAGGTTAACCATTTTCGGCTCCCTCCTCCGTCGGCGCGTCCGTTCCTTCAGACTCTTCTATCGGCTTCGGTTTTTTTAATTCCATGTTGGACAGGTGCAGGATCAGGCAATAGGAATCTTTTTCGACCCGCCCCTCGAGAAAAGCGTTGTACGGTTTGCCGCCGCGATTCATCACCAGCGGGCGGTCGCCTTTTTCCCCGCCGCGCAGCAGCAGCAGCGAATCTTTTTCATCCAGTTCCTTGGCGATCTCGTAAAGAAAATCGTAGGTCAGCCCGTTTACGTGAACCAGCTGTTTCTTGGTCGCAAAGACGAATTTTTTGACCGCTTCTTTTTTCTTGATAAATTTGCCGGTCCATTTCAGCGGGACATCGGTGTTGATATTTTGAAATTCTTTTTTGCGCGGGCGGCGCTCGCGCACCGTGCCGTCGGGATTGGTCACGATCTCAAATTCCTCGACCGAGTGAACGATGCCCTTTTCGGTGACATAGACGCGCGAGGTCTCGCCCAGAAACATTCCGAAATGTTCCACGTCGATCTCCGGGTCTTCCTCGATCAGCGCTTTTGCCAGTTTGTCGGCGTCTTTATTCTTTTTTACCAGTTCCGGCAGATCGCGCGTCACGTCCGTTTTCAGGATTCGCCGCGTCGTGACCGCGTTATGGTGTTCGTCGATATAAAAAACATCGCGTTTCGGCCGCACGGCTTCGAGCGCCACGGTCGCGTCGCGATGTTTGGAATTGCTGATGTTTATCGCCATAAAATTCCTCTAAAGATCAAAGCAGATCGAAATCTATTTCGTCGCCGGAAATTTCCTGTTCTTCGACCGTGTCCAGGATACTTGCCTGGTTTAATTTTACGAACTGCAGCGTGGTATTGACGCCGATGATCATAAAAACGTTCTTGCCGCTGCCGATCAGAAAAGCCGTGTCGTATTCCAAACCGCCGCGATAGCTGAAATCGAATTTATAGATATTGTCGCCGGACAAAACGTCTTCGAGCAGGTCGATATCGGAATCTTCGGGGGGTTCGAGAATATAGACGGACTTAACCACATGCGAGAGATATTCTTCCATTGTGGCGGAATGAATGACGTTCGGTTTGCCGAATGAGGACGGCACGGGTTCTATTTCTTCGCCGTCGGAAGTGATGGGAATAAGTTTTTTACGATCGACGGAATTTCCGTCTTCGTCGAGCGTGGCCAGAGCGGTGCCGCCCGTATCGATCAGCGTCTTGCCGTCGGCATCCAGTATCTGCAGAAAAGCCTCGTTCCCGTTTTCGTCAAAAGCTTCTATTTCGATATCGCCGTAAAGCCTCTCCCGATCTACTTTTTGCATTTGCACGGGAAATTCCTGCCCGTCCAGCGAAAGAATCAATGCCCTTGCCATACTCCCCCCTTAAAATCCCGTTCACGTTAAGTTCTTAAGAATAAAACTTTTTGGGCACTATCTTCAAGTTCTTTATTCAAGGTGATCTCTTAAATTTATGATACTCGAATTCTTTGCGGGCTTTGCGCCTTTGCGTGAGGCAATGCATGCTGAGCAGGAACGAAGGAAATCGACAGTGTCAGTGGCCCGCGCGTCAGCAAGGGCGCCCTTTATTTACACCCGAAAATGTGCCCTCCCTTACGGTCGGACTACCGACACATTACCCGGACCGATCTCCGCCAAATAAAAAGACGGCTTAAAAGCCGCCTTTTCGCTTAGCAAACTGCTTAGATCACCGGATAAATGCTGCCGGTACGGGGATGTCCCCGTTCATTCCGAAATGTTCGACGGTATAGGATTGGGTCGAGCTCTTAAAGACATACCAGTTGCCTTCGGATTCGCGGAAAACCGCAAAGTCCGTCTTACCGTCGCGGTCGTAATCTCCCGGCACCGGCTTGTCCGTTTCGATTCCCCACGGCATCACCTTGTATTCGCCGCTGCCGCTCATGATCACGTACCACACTCCGTTCGAAGGCCGGAAGATCGTGATATCCGCTTTTCTGTCGCCATCGAAATCTCCCACGGTCGGCGTGTCTCCGTTTGTGCCGAACTGGTTGATGATGTAACCGCCGCCGCTCTGCCAGACGTACCAGACACCGGTCGAAGGCCGCCAGATCGCGATGTCCGTCATCCCGTCGCCGTCATAATCACCGGCCAGCGCTTTATCGCCGTTTAATCCGAATTGTCGCAGATCGTAAGCGCCGTCGCTGCTGCGCATGATGTACCAGACCCCGTTCGAAGGCCGCCAGACCGCGATATCGGTTTTTCCGTCGCCGTCATAATCCCCCGGTACCGGCCTGTCGCCCGCCAAACCGAACTGCACCGTGCGCGCCTGTCCCGTTGAACTGTCCAGAATATTCCAGACCCCGTTGCGGAAATAGGCGTAGTCGATCTTTTTATCGCCGTCGTAATTGCCGGGAGCGACCACGTCGCCCTGCGACGCTTCGCCGAATTGCAGCGCGCCGTAAGAATTGTCATTCGAACGCGTGACGTGCCACATTCCGGTCGCGGGCCTCCACACGGCAAGGTCCGATTCGCCGTCGCCGTCGAAATCCGAAGGCTGCACCTGCAGCGTGCCGGTGAAATCAACGCCTGTCTGACTCTGGCTGATGCTGACATAATTACGCCGCTGCGGAGAGAAGCTGTAATCCTGTTTCACCGCTTTGATAAAGTAATTTCCAAACGATGCAATGTTTGCCAGCGTGTAGCTGCCGTTTGCGCCGGTCGTCGCCGTCGCCAGCACCGTTTCGTCATTGCCGTACTCGTGAAGCTCGACGGTCGCGCCCTCGATTCCGACGCTGTTGCGATCGACGGTCCTGCCGGAAATGCTCAGCGCTCCCGGCGGATTAACCGTGATGTGTATATTTGTACTGGTCTGCAGCCCGCCGTTATCGACCGCCGTCGCCCAAATGGTATAGCTGCCGGGCGCGTTCGGCTGCCAGAGAGCGCTGAAAGAACCGCCGGCGGTTTGCCCGATCGTGGTAAACCTGCTGTTGCCTTCCGCCGACAGGGTCAGCCGGACGATGTTGCCGTCGATATCCGATGCCGCCGCGCTGATCTGAATGGCCGCCGGCATGGTGTAGGCCGCGCCGTCCGCCGGGCTGGTAATCTGAACCGTCGGCGACTGGTTAAAGGATGAAGCGACAAAGTCGATATCGAAAATATCGCTGGTAACATTTGTAAATGAAGCCGACGGCGGCGTAAAAGTTACGTTCGGCGCCTGGGAAGTGATCGTGTAATTTCCCCCCGCCGGAACACTAAAGAAACCGTACGCGCCGAAGAAATTCGAAATTGCGGTTTGATTGACCGGATTTCCGTTTGCTGCCGTGCCGGTCAGTTTTACCGTGATCCCCTGCATCGGGCTGCCGCCGGGATTGGTGATATCTCCTTGCAGGCGGACGGTCGATTGGGGTGAACCAACCGTAACGGCAACTATCTGCGAGGTCTTTATACCGCCGGTCGAATCCGTCGCCCGCGCGTACAATTCATAATTTCCCGCCGGGACATTAGCCCACTGAAATTCGTAAGGCGCCGTCGTGTCCGTGGCGATCACTGTCGCCAGCTGATTTTGCCCGCGATAAAATTCGACCTTTGTGATCGTTCCGTCGCCGGTCGTCGCATTAGCTCTGAGATCGATCGTGGCCGGAGCGGTAAAAGTTTGGCCCTGCGTCGGGTTGGTCAGGCTCACCTCGATCGAAGTGTTCCGAGTGGCAACAAAAGTTTGATGTTCCCAGTTAATGTAGCCCAGGTATCCGATGCTCTTGTTAGGCGGCTGGAACGTGTAACCCGAAAGCGTTGGCGTAATGACCACGCCGTCGTTAGGTGTCGCGCCCAGATCGGTGAACAAATAATCCCCGTTTGCGTCCGTGGTGGTCACGGCGCTTATATTCGGGTTAGTCGGACTGATCAAATTAAGCGTTACATTGCTTATCGGAGCGCTGGTAAAATTATCTATTACTTTTCCGCTAATGCGGTGATTGATATGCCCCACCGTGATATGCACCGGCGTGGAAGTTACCGTCTGCCCCTGCGAATTTTGCGCGGTGGCGGTCAGCGTGTAGCTGCCGACATTAATCACCCGCCACGACGATGACCACGGGCTGCCGTTCAGCCAGCTGACCTGAGTATTGTTTTGATCTCTGACCTGTACCAGTGTTACCGACGGGGAAACGCTAACGCTAATTGGAACATAATCCCCCTCGACAAAAGTTTGCCCTTCGGTCGGCGCGGTAAATGCCACGCTGAGGGGCGCGGGATCGACGACGCTGACGTGAACTACCGGAACGGAATCCCCGCGCAGGCCCTTGCTGTCCGTCGGATAAGCATACAGCGCCCAGGTGCCGACCGGAACGTTCGTCCAGGTGGTTTCGTACGGCGCGGTGGTATCGGTTGCGATCGGGATCGAACCGGCCGAGCTGGAATAAGCGACAAAGTCCACTTTCTGGATCGCATCGCCGTCTTCATCGGACGCCGTCGCCTGGATCGTGATCGTTCCCGGAGCGTTATAGATCGTGCCGTGCGCCGGGCTGGTGATCGTGCCCAGCGGCTCATGATTTCTCAGAATGGTGAAATCCCCGGATTGATTTGCGCCCAGATTATTGAAAACAATATTTTCCGGAGCGGTGACAAAACCGATCTTACGCGCCGTGACGGTGTAGTTTCCCCCGGCGGGAAGATTTCCGAAAAAGTATTGCCCGCCGTAATAAGGCAAATTAACCGAACGATTTACCGTGCCGGTCAGGGTCACGACGATCGGGGTATAGTTGTTGTTATAACCCTTGTTTTCGTCGGTGACGGTTCCGCCGATGCTGAATACCGGGACGTTTTCGTCGGCCGAAGCGATCTTAAGCACGAAAGCGTCTTTACTGGTAATGTTCGACGGGTCATTGTTCCGGACGGTCTGAAAAGCGTCCGGCGTGACCAGCACCCCGGTGGTGTGTCCGGTCAGATAAGCGTTGCTCGCCCCGTCGACCGCCAGGTCGTAAGCGCCGCCAAAACCGAGCAGCGTCGAGTAAACCAGCGCGCTCGCGCTTGAATTAAGGCGCGTCAGAAAGATCGTTCCCGCCGTCCCGTTCAATGAATTTCTTAGCGGGAAATTTGCGCCGGACGTTGTCTCGCCCGCGACAAAAACGTCACCGCCCTGATCCAAACCGATCGACGTAGGCTGGTCTTTTGCCGTACCGCCAAGAAAAGTGGAAAAGACCAAAGTCGATCCGGCCGGATCGAGCTTAGTAACAAATCCGTCTTCACCGCCGTTAAAGGTCAAATCCAGCGCGCCCGCCGTGGCCGGAAAACCCACGTTTTCCGTTCGGCCGGTGACATAAATATTCTGCGCGGGATCGAGCGTGATCCCGGTGACGCGATCGGACTGCAAACCGCCGCCCAGATAGGTGGCGTAAACCAGCGCGCTTCCCGCCGGATTCAGCTTGGCGATAAAGCCGTCGATACCGCCGCTCGAAGCCGGTTGAAACGCGCCGGGCGTCGTCGGAAGATTGTTGCCGCCGACATCGCCGCCGAAGGTGGCATTGTCGCCGGAGTCCAGCGTTACGTCCAAAATATTGGCGTCGAATAAGGTCGAGTAAATGATATTGCCGGCGGCGGAAAGTTTGACCACGTAGCTGCCGCTGTAAAAAATGCCGTTGCAATCGGTCCCGCCGGTGCAAAGCCTGGGTTTAAAAGCGCCCGGCGTGGTCGGGAAATTTCCCGACGAAACGCTGCCGGTAAATATCGTATCGCCGGTAGTTCTGTTTAGCGCAATTCTGCCGCCGGTATCGGTGCTGTTGCCGCCCAGGTAAGTGGAATAAATGATCGCCGAACCGGTCGAATTTAGCTTTGCCGCGAAGGCGTCGTCGGTGCCGCCAAACGTCGCCTGATAGGCGTTGACCGTCGGCAGGTCGCTGGACATCGTCGTGCCGCTGACCAGCACGTTTCCGCTCGGATCGACTTCTACGCCGCCGCCCGATTCGCTGCCCTGGCGTCCGCCGAAATAGGTTGAAAATACCAGCGCCGTTCCGGCCGGATTGACCTTGGTGACAAAAGCGTCATACCACTGCACACCGTTCGTCGCGGGCGGATTCGTTGTTTTCAAGGCGCCGGCCGTGGTCGGAAAATTCAGCGAGGCCGCGGTTCCGACGACGTAGGCATTTCCCTGCGCATCGACCGCGATGCTGCGGCCTTCGTCAAAAGCCGCGCCGCCGAGATAGCTACCGTAAGACAGGATCGGGTCGATGATCAGCGTCTTCGATCTGTCATATTCACCCAGCGCAAAACTCACTTTGCCGTCCTCTAGTTGATAAATGCTGGCGATCTCTTTTCGCTCGCCATCGATATTTTGATAGACCAGAGGCTTGTGCTGGCGGATCGTGCCCGCGCCGGTTTCAAGCAGCAGGTCGCCGCTCTTTTTTTCGATGCTGGCTTTTTTAACGCCGTCGAATTTTAATTTGATCCGGGCCGGGTCGGCATTCGGCGCGACGAGAAAATCGTACTCCAGTTGACGGCCGTTTCCGTAGTAAAGCAGATCGATGCCGTCATAGACCGAGTTAAATTTTACTTTTTCATAATTGGGAACATCGGCGTGCCATTTTTCCGGATCGTTACCGACAAAATAATTGGATCTGCCTTGAGATTCGTCAAGGCCGGAGGATAGAGGTGACGCATTTGCGCCGTCGAGCTGCATTCGGACGATCGCCGTTTTGTCGCCAGCCCTGCTTTTACCGGCTTTGCGCAGAGATAAAACCGCCGCGGTGTCCGTCAAAAACAAAGAGTAATTTTGCCCGCGAGCGACAAATTTAACCTGCCCGTCGGTTTGCCCCAGATTCGGCTCGAAATTGATCGGCAGGTTGCCGTACGCTTCGGCAATTTTCGTCTTGTCCGCCGGTGATTCGGGCGCGTTTGCGGCAGGCTGAGCTTCCGCCTTTATCGCCGATGTTTCGGTTTGCTTAGCCGGCTCGGACGGAGCCCGGAAAAAATAAAACCCTGCTGATAAAAGACACAAAACGACTGCCGTCGCGAAGGCAAACTTCTGGTGGTTTTTCATATCGCCCTAAACCTCATCCTTGATCTATAACTATCTGGCACTAAACCACAGTGTCGTTTTTTCTTCTAAAAAGACGGCGGCTGGTGAGATACTTGATAAAAGTGTCTATTTCCGCCTTAAAATGATCTAACTTCTTTTTTTGCAGGCAATTTGCGTGCTAAAAAGACCCAAATCGCACTCGCTTTCACAAATAGTTTCTTTTCAAAAGTTTACGGAAATAACCTAAAATTTAATTTAATATTTTAGAAGTTCCCGCCGGTTTTTGCTGTCTTAAAACATATATGCCTGCATTTCGCTGAATGCTTTTAATACAAGTAAAAACAGTGTTTTACTATCAAAGATCGATTAAAGATCCCCGGCCGCGAGGAGGTTGCAGCCGGGGATCTGACTATTAACTTTTAACGGCAAGTTTATAGCCGGCAGTTAAGAGTTAATAGTGGTGGTACTTATGCTCAAAGATCTGGTTAAAATGAGGCGGGGCCGGTTTCCCGCCTCTTCCCCTTGTTAGTATTGTTAAATGAGGCGGGGCCGGTTTCCCGCCTCATTCCCCCTTGTTAGTATTGTTAAATGAGGCGGGGCCGGTTTCCCGCCTCTTTCCCCCTTGTTAGCCGTTGCTGGTATTAACGAACGATCACCGGGATATCTTCGCTCAAACCGAACCGGGTAGCCTGAAAAACCCCGTCCGAGCTTCGCATGATATACCAGGTTCCGTCCGAAGGCCGGTACACGGCAACGTCCGTTTTACCGTCGTTGTCATAGTCGCCGGCTACGGGCAGATCGCCATTCAGGCCGAAATTCATCCCGAAGAAGGCCCCTGTCGAGCTGCGCAGCGAATACCAGGCTCCCTGTGACGGGCGAAACACCGTGATGTCCTGCCTGCCGTCGCCGTCCATATCCGCTACCACGGGAACGTCTCCCGCCGATCCGAAATGAACGACGCTGAATTGGCCGTTCGAGCTGTTTATCCAGTACCAGTTTCCGTCGCTCGGACGGAATATGACGATATCGTCCTTTCCGTCTCCGTCCATATCGGCCGGGATCGGCTGGTCACCGTTCGCGCCGAAAGAGATGAAATTGTAAGCGTCGTTGCTGCTCTGCTTGATATACCAGACGCCGTTCGAGGGGCGAAACACTGCCAGGTCTATTCGTCCGTCGCCGTCGAAATCGCCGCGCAGCGGCAGATCCGTGCCGAGGCCGAATTGCGCCGTCGTTATTCCGCTGTCGGAACTGCGTTTGATATCCCATACGCCGAGGCCGTTCACGTTTTTATAGACCGCCCAATCGGTTTTGCCGTCGCCGTCAAAATCCGAGGAAGCTATCTTATCGCTGGCCGTGCCGAACGTCTGGGTTGAAAAACCCGCGCTGTTTTGCGTGTACCAGACGCCGCTCGACGGGCGGAAGACCGCGAAATCGTGGTTGCCGTCGCCGTCGAAATCGCTCAGGTTCGATTGCTGTCTGAACAGGGCCGCGATCTCGCCGTTCGGATTGTTCACGCTGGTGATGACCGCGCGGACGAGCCCCGCCCGAAATTGCTGAACCTGGCCCGCGTTGACGTCTATCGTGATGCTGGCGAAATTGCCGTTGAGACCGCCGATCGCGCCGAAATCGTGGATCAGCGTCACCGCTCCTACCGTGCTTTCGATCCGCGCGCCGGTTTGGGCGCTCGAAAGTCCGTGGAACTCGCCGAAGATGGTCGCCTGTGTTTCGGCCGCGTTCAGATTAACTTTGAACTCGCCCGTGGCATTGGTGATCACCGGCGGTACTACCTGCACTCCGGTCAGGTTTGCTTCGAACGATCGGCCCAAACCCGGGCTCGGGCTCGGCGTCGGGACCGGCGTGCCGCCGGGTGACGGCGATGCGGTCGGGCTCGGAGTCGGCGTCGGGCCGGTAAAGCCCATAAATACACCGGAAAGGATCGTGGTGCTGCCGTTTCTGAATATGATAGTCGAACCGCTGACCACCGCCGGAATATTGTCGCCGCGGTCTGAGCGAAGCCGTAACCGGCCTTCTCCGCCGCTTTCCAGCGACATTGTGCCCGCCGTCACGCCATCGATCACGGCTGTAAGCTGCGTGCCGGCCGGCAGGCTGACCTGTCTGATGCGCGCTTCGATCTCCAGCCTGCTGCTGTGTACTTCAAATTCGGCATAACCGCCCGGCAAAACGCCGTTGATGGTCGCGCCGGAAAGCCCGGCAAAGAGATTGTTTGAATTAGGCGTTCCGGTCGGACTCGGACTCGGTGACGGTGTGCCCGTCGGAGTTCCGGTCGGACTTCCGGTCGGCGTCGCCGTCGGAGTACCTGTCGGAGTTCCGGTCGGAGTGCCCGTGGGCGTTCCTGTCGGGCTTCCTGTCGGGCTGCCGGTCGGACTTCCCGTCGGTGTCGGCCCCGGGCCGCCGCCGAATGCTCCGGCTACCAGCACGGTGCTGCCGTTTCTGACTTCTACCGTTGAGCCGTCATTTACCACCGGAATGGCTTGTCCGTCTTCCGTGCGCAGCTTGAGCTTGCCTTTTTGCTGCGACAGGGCCATCGTGCCAATCTGCGAGCCGTCGATAAAGACGCTCAAAACCGTGCCGTTCGGTAAATTTACGTCTTCGGCTTCCACTTCCAGTTCGCGCTGGCCGCCCTGGTAAAGCTCGTATTCGCCTTCGCCGTGCGGGTTGACGCTGCCGCTCGGTGAAACGAGGTTTGCTGTTCTCACGAAGATCGGAACCGAGTCCCCGTAAGCTTTCACCTTGTCGTTAAGCACAAATGGAACTGCCACCCATAATGCCAGCAGACAGAGCACTGCCCCGATCTTTAATAAATTGTGATTTTTCATTTTTTGTTTCATTTCCTTGTTCTTCCTAAACTCCTTGATCTGATTTCTCTTAACGATCGGGAAAGACTTTTAAGTTTTGAAATCCGAACCTTTCAAAAAGACAGTGCGGCGACCGGAGCAAAAAAGACATCTTTGCGAAAAGAATTTAAAAGAAAAAAACCAGCCGTTTCCGGCTGGCTCGCATTCGCGAATTTATAAAATGCTTATTCAGGACAATTCGAGCGGTCCGGCAGCGGACAGCCCGGCCCGGCGCCATTGGTCAGCGCGCAGACTGCATCGACTCTGGTCGTTTCCATGTTTATATTCCTGGACGTAAGACGGCAGTCCCATTCCGCGCCGTTTTCTTCCACTTGTTCGACCAGGTCGGTCAGCAGCATATTCGGATTGGCTGATTTGAGCATCGCCGCGATTCCCGCGACGATCGGTGTCGCCATTGATGTTCCCGACCAGACGCCGTAACGTCCGCCCGGCAGGGTGCTGACGATATTCTCACCCGGGGCAACCGTCCGCACCCAGCGGTCGGTATGCCGGTCGATCACGTTCGCCATCGTCGAAAACGAGGCCAGCCTGTCGTACCGGGTGGTGGCGCCCACACTAAGCAGATTATCATCTATTTCGGATCTTTCCGCTGCCGGATAAACACGGGCCGAGCCGTTGCCGATCTGGCCGCCGTTTCCCGCGCCTGCCACGATCAGCAGCTTGTTATTATTAAATTCAGGAAAATTTTGCTCGCCCGGGATCACTACGTCGTCGCACCCGTTAAACAGGTCTTCCAAAAAAGTATTGCTTTGCGGGGTCAGGTCGGGCGGGTAGCCAAAGCTTATATTGATCACGGTCGCGCCGTGATTTGCCGCCCAGATCAAAGCGTCTTTCACGCGCCAGAGCTCGCCCTCGCCGTTCTGATCCAGCACCCGGAGAGGCATGATTTTTACACCCGGGGCGGTAATGCCAACGATCCCGGAAACGTGCGTGCCGTGCCCGTAAACTGATGACTGGCTGGAAGTTCCTACTTCGCTCGGGTCGTCGTCGTCATCGACAAAATCATGTCCCTGAACCAGCCTACCTGCAAACGCCGGGTGCGTCAGGTCGATTCCCGTATCGAGCACCGCAACGACAATATTTTGCCCGGTCGATATCTTATGGGCTTCGTCGAGCCTGACCATGCGCGGAAACCACTGGTTTGCCGCTCCCTTGGAACTGCCGCCGATCGACCATGAGTGCCCGATCGACCACGAATGCCCCAGCGTCCACGACAGGCTTTGCGCTTCCGCCAGATTCACTTTACGGTTCACTTCGGCTTGTGAGATACGCGCATCGCCCTGCATCGCCGCGACGACCTGGCAGGGGGTTTGGCTATTGGCGGCGGTCAGGCGCATCCGATAGGTCGGCGGCGTCCCGACCTGATCGATCGGCGCGGCTTCAAGGCCGTATTGCGTGGCAACCGCGCCCAGATCGCTTTGATTGACAAGGTCGATCAAAACCTGTTTCGGAATGGCGTTACAGGTCTGCGCGAAACTGCTGCCGCTGAAAATAAAGATAAGCGCCAGTAAAAAGCCCGCTTTTATAAAAATTTCCCCAAAAAACCTTGTCACGCGTTTCTCCTTGGCCTGTGATATATCTAGGCTTACCACACAGTGCTTTATAGATCGGTAAAAAGACACATGCGTCAAAAAAAAATAATTTATCGCCCGATCAGCGCAAACGGCGACCAGAAGTAAGGGTGCGCCTGCCGCTTAATAAATTCGTTTTGAGCAACTTTTAAAGATGCCGAAACCGTGCGGCCGCGTTGTACATATTTATAGAGACTCTTCATCAGCTCGGCCGTCGCGTCGTCATTGACCGTCCAAAGGCTGAGGATCAGCGAACTTACCCCCGCCGAGAGAAACCCCCGCGCCAGGCCGATGATCTCGTCGCCGGCGGCTATTTTATTCAGGCCGGTTTCGCAGGCGCTGAGCGTGACCAGTTCGGCGGCGAGTTTTTGCGCGCAGATATCCCTGACCGTCACCCAGCCGTCTGCCAGGTGCAGGCTGGAAAACATCGGATTTTCCGGGCGAAACTGCCCGTGGCAGGCCAGATGCAGCAGGTCGAATTTGGGCGCGTTTCTGGTATAAGCGGCAAAGGAAGCGTTTTCGCCGGTCAGGCATTTTGCCCCCGGAAATATCTTTTTCAGTTCATTTATCTCGTCATCGACCAGCGGAATGCTCTCATCGGCAAAACCCACCAGCATCGCCCGTTTCAGCGCGCGCGCGGGCTTTCGCCGCAAAGCCTGCCAGACCGCCGCGCTCGGTGAATAAACTACTTCGCGGTTTTCGATCAGATATTTTTCCCCGTCATGCAGCGCGTGAAACGGCACATAATAGAGCGCGCCGGCCGGAACTATCACCAGCCTCCGACCTTCGAAATAATTCTCCAGCGGGCGCAGCAATTTTTCATAAAGTTTTTGCAGGTAGAGATCGGCGCGTTTTTTTAGCTCCGCCATAAATTTTTCCGGGATCCTGGCGCCGTACCGTAGCGTGCCGAACTGAAATTGCAGCCCTTCGAGCAGCGTCAAAATTTCCTCGCCAGCCGCGAGCTTTTTTACAAAATGGATCTTTTTGTCGTCGAGAATAAACGCGGAAAACGCGCCGTCGAAATTTACGAATTCTATCAGCAGCGTTTTTTTGCCAAGCTGCTTTTGCAGCAGCGCGGTGTCGATAATTTTGTCTTTTTGCCGGCCGTGATGTTCCCTGGTGCTTTCGATCTGCCGCATCAGCGCGGCGATCTGTTTTTCTCTGCCTTTCGCTTCGGACTGGAGTTTTGCGATATCTTCCTCGTCCGCCCGGTCGAGCCGGCTGTAATACCAGTTTAATTCCTCTCTCAGGCGGGCCAGTTTTCCGGTTAATTCGGCGGGAATATCCGGCCGCGAAAATTCCTGCGCGCCGCCGGTCAGGGTTTCGGCGAGGGCGCGTGAGCGCGCGCTTTCGGTATAGGAAAAGGCTTCGAAGAGTTTGTTTTCGGCCAGGCAAATGGCCGCCAGATTTTCAAAAGGCTCGAGTTTATTCGCCAGGAACGCCATCCGGAATTCTTCCGCCGCGAGCGGAGCGCGCAATTTTTCGACCAGGGCGGCGGCCTTCCGAAAATACTTTTTCGCGTTCCCCGCGTCACCCGCGATCCGCGCCATTTTTCCCAGTGAATTTAGCGAAGTGAGCGCGATGTTCGGCTGCTCCTGCCGGTTGGCCTCCGCTAAAACTTCGGACAATAACTTTTCCGCGTCACTAATATTTCCCGCGCGGCCAAAAGCATCGGCCTTCAGTAATTTTAAGGTCAGCTTGTCCCGGAAACTTTCGCTCCCCGTCAATAATTTTTCCGACTCTTCGATCAGCCCCAACGCTTTTGCGATATTATTTTGCCCGATCTCGACCCGCGCTTCTTCAAGTTTGACGGCGGCCTCGCCGTTCTTATTTTTCTCCAATTCGTAGAGCCGCGCGGCTTTTTTTAGCTCCTCCTGCGCGAGGGCCGTTTCACCTAAAAGTAGGGCGACCCGGCCGAAATTCGCCCGCGCGCGCGCTTCTTCGCCCTGCAGTTTCAGCTTTCCCAGCTTTTCCGAAACGTCCCCGTAGATCTCGAAAGCCTCCTGCGTCAGATTCAGTTCCCGGTAAATATCGGCGATCTCAAGGGCGGCGACAGCCGTCTGGTGCGGCATATCGAGTTCTTCGTATTTTCGCCGCGAAAGCTCTAAAAATTTGAGCGCCTCGCTGTAGTTCCCGCGAAAGAGCGCCAGATTTCCCATGCTTGCTTCGATCTCCGCCGCGGTCAAAAGCATCCGGCCGTCGTAGGCGTTTTTAAGCGCGTGCTCGAAAAACTTCTCCGCCTTGCGGAAATCGTTCAGCTGCGTGTAAGTAATGGCCAGGCCGTTTTCCGCCATTATCTGTTCGCTTTTTTCTCCCGCCCGGATAAAGCGTTTTCGCGCGGAAAGATAATATTTTTCCGCTTTTAAATGCCGGTCCTGCCGCGAGACGATGTTGCCGAGATTTTTTTCCACTTTTCCGGCGGTCAATTCGTCGCCGTATTTTTCCAAAACCTTCAGTACGCTTTCGCCGGTCTCGACAGCCTCTTCGTACCGCCCGAGCAGGGCCAGCGCGATCAGCCGCGCTACCCGCGTCTGCGCCGCTTCGTGCCCGCGATCCAGTTCGAGAAAGGCGTCCGCCGCCTTGTCCAGTTCGGCGATCGCCGGTTCCAGTTTTCCTTTGGTTAATTCCGAGATTCCCGAAACCCATAGCAGGATCGCCCGGATCTCTGCCCGCGGGTTGAATTTGTAGAGGCTTTTGAGCGCGCTCGCGGCTTTACGGGCTTTAGCGGGCGTCGAGGTCCACGCCGCGTAACAGATATCCTTTATCTCGAGCGCGAGTTTTTCGTCCGCCAGCTTTTTATTTGCCGTGAGTAAGCGAATTTTTTCCGCCGCGCCTTTGGCGGCGGTGATCTTCTCGGCCAGTTCGGGTCGTAACATAAAAGTATGGATCGATTATACAAAAGATCGATACTTTCCTCAGAAATGGCAAAAGGGCAAAAAGCCGGTTAGAACTTTTCACCCTTGTTTTCTCTTAGCTTTCCCGTTAAGAGAACCTTTTAATTTAGCTCGAGGCCCGCGATCGCCAATTCCTTTTCATTATTCCTGGCCGTGAATTCGTATTCTCCCGGCGCGATTCCCGTTAATTTGAATTCGCTCGTTTCCGTTACCTCGGCGCGGTAATTTTCTGCTTCATTAGATAATTCGATCGTGCCGCCGGCAAAGCCTTCACCGATGATCTGGCCGTGTATTTCCCAGCCGTCTTCGGCTTCCCTGATCCTCAGATCGATGCTGTTTTCACCAGCTTCGAAAAGCATCTGCCGTACCTGCGCCGCGCTTGCCGAACGCTCTCCAAAAGCCGCTTTTTGTGGAGAAAGGTCCATTTGCAGCACTGCCATGATCTTTTGCGCCAGCGAGGCTTTCGGTTCGGCTATCCGCGAGCGGAAAATATTTTTAGCCCATTTTACCGAATCCAGCGGGGCGTCAACGGAATTATCCGTCTGCATCAGCCGGAGTATTTGTTCGGTAATTTGGTTGTTTGATTTGATCATCTGTCGTCCTCTTTGGGAGTGTTTTTTTGTGTCTCCAACCATACAGTGCGAGCTTACACTCGAAAAAGACAAAGTTATCTGGTTAAAATCTTCTCCAGCTTTTTCAGGCAGCGCGAGCGCATCGGGCTGATGCTGGTTTCTCCGACTCCGATCGCCTCAGCCACCTCCGCATAGCTCGCCGCCGCGTCACGCAAATAGATCATCGAAAGTATCTGGCGGCAGCGTTCTTCCAGTTCGTTCAACGCCGTCCGGATCTGGTGCTGCTGTTCCAGTTCGATCAGCATTTCGTCCGCCAGCGGCGACCGGTCGGCAAGGCCGGACATCTCCTGCTCCATTTCCTCTTCTGTTTCCGGGGAATGAAAACCTTTTTCGCCGCGCACGATGCCCCAGGTCTTGAATTTTGCGGTGGTGACGATCCATGAGCGGATACGGTCGGGCTGCTGGATCTCGTCTAGCTTTTCAAACAGGGTCAGAAAAACTTCCTGAAACACGTCCGCCGCCTGCTCTTCGCTAAGCCCCGCGCGGCGCGGGATCGCAAAAACCAGCCGCTGGTAGCGATCTACCAGCTCGTTCCAGGCTGCGTCGTCGCCGCTCCGGCACGCCTTTACGAGTTGGGCGTCCGACCTTGCCAATGCCTTTGCGGAAAATTCGTGTTCCGCCTGTTTCTGTTCTGCCGTTATGCTCACGCTGATTAAATTTTGAGATAATTCCGCAGAAAGCGCAATCAGGAAATCCCCTTGTTCCCGTCAGTTATCCGACTTTATTCCGATATATAAGTCTCTTTGCTTGTTAAACTTAGTCAAAGAATTATATGATTTCTTTCTATCTGCGTAAATTTTCGGTATCGGATAGAATGTTAACAGACAATTTATTAATAAAATTCCTATGAAATACGTTTCTGATCAAAACGATCTGGAGATCGAAAAAATTCGGCATTCGACCGCCCATCTGATGGCGGCGGCTATTCACTTTTACTGGCCGGAAGCCAGGTTCGGCGTCGGCCCCTCGATAAAATACGGCTTTTACTATGATGTCGAACTGCCGGAGGCGCTGACGCCGAAAGATCTGACCAAGATCGAGCAAAAGATGCGCGAATTTAAAAAAAGTAAAATTCCGTACGAGCGGCTCGAACTGACGATCAACGATGCCATTTCCGAAATGGAACAGCGCGGCCAGACCTATAAAGTGGAATTACTGAACCAGCTTAAAACTCATGGCAGCACCGCCGTGATGGAGGGAATAGAAGACGAAGGCATGCTCGGGCTCAAGGAAGACGAGGGCGGCGACAGCATCGTTTCATTTTATCGGACCGGCGAGTTTTTAGACCTTTGCCGCGGCCCGCATGTCGAAAGAACCAGCGATATCGGCGAATTTAAGTTGACCAGCATTGCCGGAGCTTATTGGCGCGGGAAGGAAAGCAATCCCCAGCTGCAGCGCATCTACGGCATCGCGTTTTCTACTAAAGAAGAACTGGAAAAACATCTTCACCTATTGGAAGAGGCAAAGAAAAGAGACCATCGAAAGCTGGGCCAGGAACTGGACTTGTTCACCTTTTCCCCGCTGGTGGGATCGGGACTGCCAATGTTTACTCCCAAAGGCACCGTGCTGCGCCTGTTGGTCGAAGAGTTAGTGCAGTCTTTGCAGCAGCCGCTGGGCTATCAACGGGTGCTGATCCCGCACATTACCAAAAACGACCTTTACAAAGTTTCGGGACACTGGGAAAAGTTTCAGGAAGACCTGTTTCACGTCCGCGGCAAGAGCGGCGAAGACTTTTGCCTCAAGCCGATGAACTGCCCGCACCACACGCAAATTTATGCGGGACGGCCGCGAAGCTATCGCGATCTGCCGCTGCGATTTTCCGAGGTCACCTCAGTTTATCGAGACGAACTGCCGGGCACGCTGCACGGGCTGTCGCGCGTCCGCATGATCACCCAGGACGACGCCCATGTTTTCTGCATGCCCGAACAGGTGCACGAAGAAGCGCTGAAGATCTATTCGATCATTGAAAGGTTTTACCGGATCTTCGGAATGAAGCTTTCCGTCAGGCTGTCTCTGCGGAGCGAAAAAAATGCCGATGATTATTTGGGCGAGCCCGCCCTTTGGCAGAGCGCTGAAGACCAGCTGCGAAAAGTACTCGAAATAACCGGGGTGGATTATTACGAAGAGCCGGGCGAAGCCGCCTTTTACGGGCCTAAAATAGATTTCACGGCCAAGGATGCGCTGGAGAGAGAATGGCAGCTGGCGACCATCCAGCTCGATTTCAACATACCGGAGCGTTTCGATCTTACTTACACGGATTCGGAAGGCCGGGATGCGCGGCCGGTCATGTTACACCGGGCGGTACTCGGTTCGCTCGAGCGGTTCATGTCCATTCTGATCGAGCATTACGCCGGGGCTTTTCCGGTTTGGCTGGCGCCCGTGCAAATTAAAATTATTCCGATCGCCGATCGCCATTATGAATTTGCCCGGCAGATCTCCGATCAGCTGCTGGCGGGATACCAGACCACCGGCTTTAGCTCGCTACGGATCGAAATAGACGAATCGCGCGAATCGATGCAAAAGAAAATTCGCAACGCGCAGCTGCTGAAAATTCCCTATATGCTGATCATCGGTGACAGCGAGATCGAAAAGAACGGGATCGCCGTCCGCCTGCGCAAAGGGGCCGACCTGGGATTTATGACGGTCGAAGATCTGCTGGCGCGGATCAGCGGAGAGATCGTCAGTCGCGAAGACACCGCGCTTGAGACCGAAACTATCGACTCTTAATTATCAACCGGCTTTGCCTATAAAGTAGGAAAATCTTGATTTACAGGTAAGATCAATTAGCTAACAGCTTCTAATGGTTAATGGTACTCTGCCTTCAAAACGAGCTGCTCGTATAGACTTTATAGGCAAACCCTTCCCTACTAATTACTTGGATTATTTCAGCGTCACCAGAAAAAGGCCCAAAGCTATCGCCACCAGGTCTTCGGGAATGGCGACAAAAATGTCTTTGACACCGAGCGCCTGCACCAGCCGCTTTCGGATCTCATAACCTCCGAACGATCCGGCGATCGCGCCAATGCCCCCAAGTAAAATTCCGGCGATCAATGACTGTCCCGCGGCCGCGCAAAGACAGGCTCCGGTGAACGCCCCGGAGACGAAACGCGCGATCAGAGAGCGTGGTGCGGTTCGGCTGGGCGTGCTCGGCAAAACATCCGAGACATATTCCGCCACCGCCATCAGAGATAAAATTATCACCGCGATGGGCGACCCCATGAACGCGAAAGAAGAACCGGACAGGTTCAGCCAGCCGAGATAAGCCGCCCAGCTTACCAGCGCCGGAGCGGTCAGGCATCTTAAACCCGCAACGACCCCGATGCCGAACGCGGCCGCAAGTACGATAAACTGATCCATAAAAATTCTCCTTCTAAAACCCTTCGCGAAAAATAGAGGCGATTATTTAAATACGCGTCCGAATGAAAAATAGAGCCGGCCGCGCCCGTTCTCATTCACGCTGCCGCCCAGAAAGACCGGCCCGACCGGAGTTTCAATGATCGCGCCGCCGGAAAAGCTTTGCCGGTAATTTGCCAGCCTGGCCCTTTCAAACGCGCTTCCGCCTTCATACCAGACCCCGAGATAAGTTTTTCCGCCGAGAAAACTCGGGAGGAATTTCGGGTTGTGCAGGATTCCAAAACCGCCCTGCGCGTAATTACTGGCGCGAAGTTCTTCGAATCCGTACCCGCCGATGCGAAACGGCCCGCCGAGCGTAAACTGCTGGGGCGCGGCAGCGGTGTCTCCGAACGTGGTTCCGCCGCCGCCGAACGCGAAAAGAATATTTCTCTCGCCGGCCGGGTGAAACGCGCTTAATCTCGTTTCGGCCTGGGTGAATCTGCCGTCCGCGCCGGGGCTTTCGAAAAAGTAATTGAGCGTGTTTCTCAGCAGCACGCCGCGAGTCGGCACCTGCGCTTTATTAAGGCTGTCGTAAGCCCAGCGAAGTCCGGCCGTATTGAATCTTCCCTTGATCTCAGGAAGCAGCGGGTCGCCGATCCGCCGCGATACTTTTTGATAGCCGATCGTGTAGCCGGCGCGCAGCTCGCTCCGCGAATTAAAATTAAAGCCGAGATCGACGCCGATCTGGGCCGTCTGCCCGACATATTCACCCAGCCGGATGCCGTCGTCAAACAGGTTTATGCGGCGGCGTTCGTACGAAGCTCGCGGCGCGACAAAAAAATCAGTGTCGCCGAGCGGCCGGTAATATTCACTCGCAAAAAGTGTGCTCGAACCGAGCCGGATGTCGTTTCGCCACTCCGCGCCGTATTTTCCCACATCGAAAAATGTCAGCCGCGCCAGGAAATTAAAATTGACGTTATCGGATTCGACGCTGTTGACGTCCAGGCCAAGATCGAGCCGGGTCGCTTTTTGCGGCCTCTCGCTCAGCTTGTTTGAGTTGATAAGTAATCCGGTTTTGCCATTGTCGTTGACCAGCCCGTAATCGATCGATTCGAACCGCCCGGTGCCGGTCAGATTGGACAGGTCTTTTGCCAGCTCGTCCTGTTTGGCTTTGTCCAGCGGCTGGCCGGAGTATTTATCGCCGAGTTTTTCCTTGATCGTGCGCATCGAATCGGGGTCGCTTCCTTCGACCGCAACGTATGTCGGCACCGGCGGGGTTTCGGGCGCGCGGCGGCTCCGGCGGGCGCTGATATGCTGCTCCCATTCGGCATCGGGCAGCGAGAGCGTTTTTAGCAGGGCGACTTTCTGTTCGGCGCCCTGTGAGCCGAGTTCGATTATCTTTTGCCCGTCGGAAAAATCCGACACCGCGTAATTTCCCAGATCGGGAGTGATAATAAAATCCGCCTGGCGAAGGCTTTTCCGCGAGTTTTCCAAAGTTGCGATATTGATGCTTTGGGTCAAAAGCGACGGCAGGCTTTCCAGCGAGTCGCGCCCGCCGAGCGGGGTTTCGATATTGACGACGATGAGAATATCCGCGCCCATCGCTTTGACCACGTCGGTCGGAATATTATTGACCAGCCCGCCGTCCGACAGTACCTTGCCGTCAACTTCGATCGGCGCGAAAACGCCCGGGATCGACATCGTCGCGCGCAGCGCGCGGGAAAGCGGGCCTTTTCCCAGCGTCACGGATTGCCCGTTTACCATGTTGGTTCCCACGGCTCGAAACGGTATCGGTAAATTGTCGAAATCGGTAACGGTGGCGTAGGGCAGCGTCAGTCGGTCGAAAAGCAGCCCGACCTCATGGCCGGAGTTGAGGGCGTTCGGCAGCTTCAGGTCGTTCACTCTGCCTTTTAGCGTTACCGGGGCCGGAATGTTTCGGCGATCTTCCTTGCGCCGGAACGATAAATTATCGAACGACGAGGTGGGTTGAAAAAGCTTGCCCCAATCGAGCGTGCCGACCAGTTCTTCCATCTCCGCCGGGGTTTTCCCCATCGCGTACATCGCCCCGATCAGCCCGCCGATGCTGGCCCCGCCTATGTAATCGACCGGAATGTGATTTGCCTCCAGCACCTTCAGAACACCGATGTGAGCGAATCCGCGCGCGCCCCCGCCGCTCAGGACCAATCCGACCGTCGGACGTTTTTTTGGCGCGGCGCTCTGGCTGAAAACCGCGCACGGAAAACACACCAGGCTAACGATCCAGACCGCGAAAAGCAATTTCTTTCTCATGGTAATGATTATAAAGGAATTTGAAAGAATGGAAGGTATATTCCAGCCGATTGGAATACATTTGAAATTTGGATGATCAGATTTTATCCAGTAAATATCTCTTGAACCATGAAGGGATCATTTCATTTTTGATCTCGATATTTTTAGCTTCGGTTATTTCCGCTATGAAAACCGACTCTTTATCTTTTTATGTGGCACATCATGTCCGCCGGTTTTTAATTTCCGCTTCGATTTCAGCAGGATTGATAAAAACGTCTAACAACTTTTTATCTATTTCTCGATCTTAGATTTAATAGTGCTTTTGCCGGAGCCATTCGGTCCCGCAAACATTCTGAGGCGCGGTTTAGCGTCGGACCGCTTCATTTAATTCTTATGATCGTCCCTTTTTGCATTCTGACAGTGGGACGGTTTTTTTTGACAAATCTGGAACTGCCGTCGGGGAATACTTCATTAATTTCGCCGTTCTGGGAAACTAATACTGTATTGCCTGATTTAAGCACTTTTCGGTAGGCCGATCTGGTGGCTGATCTCGCTAATATCCTGCCGCGCAAATTCCGAGCTATTAATTTGGCACCCAAAAAGCGCGCCCGCTGTTTTCCACTTTTTTTAAGCCCAGGCTGGGCAGATCTTTTTCTTCGACCCCTAAAAAAGTGAAGTGCGGCAGGTCGGAAACAACTGTCTGGAACCAGCCGTGCCGCGCCAAAATGTCTCTTATCTTTGCGTTTTCATGTTCGGAAACATCGAGCGCGAGCATTGAAAGATGTTGTGACGTTCCCGGCGGGGCGACCGAATAAACGATCGATTTAGACAGGTCTTTACTAAAATACATGCCTTCGGCTTCGAGTTTGAAAATTTCCGGAACCTGTTCAAACGGCGATAAAGCGCGAATGCGGCCGGCGGTTTCCTGTGACAGTTTTCCATTTCCCGTCCAGTGATCGAGCCCCGGATTTACCCGGCTCGCCCACAGGGTTTCCGTTTCCTGGTAGCTGCGCCGCGCCGCATCCGCCCCTCGCGGGGTGATGTTCAAACCGTTTTGCTGCGCTTCGCCGATAGCTTCTTTTAGCGCGGCCATCGCCGTGGTTTGAAGCTCGATCTCTATGCCGCCGATATTTTCTCTGGAAGCGGAAACCGCCGACTGCCAGGCGGAAACTTCCGCGGCATCTTTGAAAATAACCGTTTTCGGAAGCGCCACTTTTCCCTGCGCGATAAAGAGCGCGCCGTATTCTTTTAATAATCTCTGCCCGACAGGGTCGGAAGGCATCACGAGATCCGCGGGCAGATTTGCCTTGAACTCGCTGCCGATAACCGTCGTTTTATCGTCCGAAGCGGTGTTCGCCTTATTTTCCATATTCATTTTATTATTGGCGGTATTACCCGGGCCGCAGCCGCTAAAAACAAAGCTGAAAACAAATACTCCGGCCGCAAAAACAAACCCGATGACGATCCTGTTTTTCATTTATCGCTTATTCAAAATCCGGTATCCAAAAATCCTGCCCGCTGATCGTTACTTTTTTCAATCCCCAGGCCGGCAGTTCACTTTCTTTGCGTCCCAGGTACGTGAAATGCGGCAGATCGCTTTTCACCGTTTGAAACCACCCGAATTCGGCCAGAATATCTCTTACTCTTTTATCGGCGAACTGTTCGACGTCGATCGCCAGCATCGAAATGTGCTGGGAAGCGCCGGGCGCGGCGACGGAATACAGGATGGATTTCGTGAAGTCCTTACTAAAATAAAGGCGTCTATTATTTTCCCAATCCAAAACCTGTTCTACCTGCGCTTCGGTGGAAAGCCATTTTGCCGTCTCGGCGTCGCTGAGGCTTAAAGTTCTCCTTCTTACCCAATAGTTCAAGCCCGGAAGAAATCTGGTATTCCAAAGCGTTCGGGTATTTTCATAAGAACGCTTTGCCGCCAGTTGCCCGCCGCGCGGAGAAATTCTTGCTCTCGACTGCGCCGCTTTTTTAATGGCTTCCTGCAGGGCATCCATCGCCGGAGCCTGAAGGGTGATCGCGACCCCATTTATCAGGACAGTCTTAGGATTAGCGTTCGTTTGAAATTTCTGTACCTGCTCTTCGTCGGAAAAAATGCATCTGGGCGGAAGCGTAACTTCCGTGACGGCAATGAAAATAGCGCCGTATTCGGTAAAGATCCGCTGGGCGGTTTTGTTTGTATCCACCGGACAGACATCGGCTAATCGCACACCTTCTTCCACCGTCCGTCCGTTGATTATTTTTTTTATCTTGTATTCTTTAGCTAATTTTTGTTCTACCAGTGTTCTGAAATCCGGCTTTTGTTTATCCGGAATTTGGGAAAACGCCCGATCGTCGCACCCGACGAATAAGAGGCCGGTAAAAATTAGTATTACTGTTAAAAATCTCATAGCGATCAGAGCGAAATTTATATTAACCGGTTGCGTAAGTATTTTAAGGCCAGACAAATTCGATTACAATTTATCTAAGCGTATTTGCAGGGTTTCGGGCAATACGCATTTGCTGGTAAAGTCTGCAAAGCTATGCAAAAGATCGTCTGTCTCAGCGATACTCATAATTGTAACGAAAAGATCAGCGTCCCGGACGGCGATATTTTGATCCACTCCGGCGACGCCACCATCACTGGCACCGCTCAGGAGATCCGCCGTTTTAATAGCTGGTTTTCCGGTTTGCCCCACAAACATAAAATATTGGTCGCCGGCAATCACGACTGGCTTTTTGAAACCGACCCGGAGCGCGCGCAAGATCTTTTGCATCCGGGAATAATTTATTTACAGGATTCGGCCGTCCGGATCGAAGGTTTAAAAATTTACGGCAGCCCTTGGCAGCCGCGTTTTTTCGAATGGGCGTTTCAGATGGATCGCGGCGCCCGGATGGCTGAGAAATGGAAATTGATCCCGGACGGCCTCGATATACTTATCACTCACGGGCCGCCCTCCGGAATTTTAGACCGCACGCCTAACGGCGACCTTGCCGGCTGTGAAGAATTGCGTGAAAAAGTTGCGCAGGCGCGCCCGAAAGTTCACATCTTCGGGCATATTCATCACGGCTATGGTGTGAAAGAAGCATTCGGCGTGAAATTCATCAATGCTTCGAACTGCGACGAAGATTACATACCCACCAATCTTCCGATAATTTTCGAACTTTAAACGGCGTTACCATAATATCGTTTGAATCAAAGATAACGGGTCAGTACCTCAGAACGCAGTGACCGGCTAGTAATACAACTGGTTTGTTAAAAGTTTTTAAGCAGGAAGCCGGTCTACGTTCCCGGTACTGACTTCATTACAATAAAAAGGCTGCCGATCCTGTGACCGGCAGCCTTTGTCTGTGGATAACGGAATTTCCGTTATCCGTTTAATTACGGTTGATAGGCTCTCGGAATCGCCTTGTCGCTGCTGAGGCCGAAGTTGTCGATCAGCAGACCCGAGGTCGAACGATTCGCGTACCAGGTTCCGTTGCGATAAACCGCGATGTCGTCTTTACCGTCGCCATCGTAATCGCCCGGCACCGGAACGTCGCCCGAACTACCGAATGCGGTAAAGGTCAATCCGCCGCCGGAATTGATGATGTACCAGACACCGTTCGAGGGACGGAAGACCGCGATATCGTCCTTGCCGTCGCCGTCGTAATCCGCCGGTGTCAGCAGATCGCCCGCCAGTCCCCAATTGGTGACCACAGGGTTGACCGGAGCCGAAGACTGCAATACCAGCCAGTTTCCGCTGCGGAACACGCTGTAGTCGGTTTTGCCGTCGCCGTCGAAATCGCCCACGATGGGAATGTCACCGGCTTGTCCGAAAACGGATGAGACATTGCCGCCGGTGCTCTTGATTATGTTCCACGTAAAATCCGTGGGACGGTAATAAGCAACGTCGGAGTTTCCATCACCGTCATAATCGCCGACCACAGGAATATCGCCGGTGGCATTGGATCCGAACGGGATGACGGAAACCGTCGAGGTTGCGCTCTTGAAGATATAGAACAGGCTGTTGGCAGCGGGACGATAAACGGCGATATCGGTCTTGCCGTCATTGTCATAGTCTCCCGGAACCGGGATGTCGCTGCTAAGTCCGAAGGCCATCGCCGCAAAACCGGCTGTCGATCGCTGCATGTACCAGGTGCCGCTCGCCGGACGGAAGACGGAAAGATCGGTCTTGCCGTCGGCATCGAAGTCGGCTCTGGAACGAACCGGAGCGTTGGTCGTCGTAAAGTTCGCGTCGGAGATATCGAAGAAGATATTTCCGATCGCTTCGATCTTGATCCTCGCGGTCGAGCTGTTAACGCTCGGCACGGTGATCGACTGTGAACCGTCATTCGGCGTCGAAGCCAGAATGGTCGTCGGGAAGGTCTGGCCGCCGTCCGTCGAGAACGAGATCTTGACGTTAGCCGCGTTGACCGTTCCGGCATTCGTGCCGTTTACATCCCAGGTAACGTTATGAACCGTATTTCCGTTCCAGGTCACGCCGGTATTGGGCGAGGTGACCTTGAACGGGCCGGCAGTGTTAGTAACCGTGACGGTCGAATTCGTGAACTGTGTCTGACCGATCGTTGAAGCCGGAACGTAGGGCCTGCTGTCCCTGACCGTCAGCCGGAAGTTCAGCGTTCTGGAAACCGAACTTAACGCTTCGATATCCGCGATCGCATCGCCGCCCGGCAGCGTCGGAGTTACCGCCAGGCCGGCCAGAATGGTCGATAATCTGGGGAAAGTTCTGGTTGGCGACGCTGTCGGGACAAATGACAACCAGTTCGGGCCGGTCGCCTTTGCCGGCGACGCGACACTGGCATTTCCCGATGTCGTAGTTTGATCGACCTGCTCCCACTGATAGGTCAGCGAATCACCTTCAGGATCGGTTGCGGATCCGGTGAGCGCAAACGGAGTGGTGATCGGAATTGTATAGTTGCTGACCGGGGCCACGACGGGCGGGTGGTTAGCTGTCATGACCGTTGTCACCGGGCAGGTTTTAGTTGCCAGGTTGGCTTGGATCTGGGCGATGTTACCGGCGTGGAAGGTATCGATCGAGTGGGGCGCCACATCCTGTGATGTAATACCCGCATAACCCATGATGGTGATGCCGGAACCTACTTCCATATTTACGCCGCTGCCTTCGTTCGACCATGAGAACGAGTGATTCGCACCCATCTGGTGGCCGACTTCGTGGACGACATAATCGATGTCGAAATTATCGCCCATCGGAATGCCATCGGCCGGTGAAGTAATACCGCTTCCCTTATTGGCATCATTACAAACGCAGCCGATACAACCCGCGTTTCCGCCGCCGCCCGAAGCGCCGAACATATGGCCGATATCATAATTCGCAGCGCCGATATTTGTGTTCAAAGTAGTCTGCAGCGCAGCATTCCAGCCACTGATGCCGACAGCATAGGGGTCGGTTGCCGGATCGCAGTATATAACCGCGGTCGTATTGGCGATCAAATTAAGGTGAACCGCCAGGTCTTTTTCATAAACACCATTGGACCGGGTAAGCGTATTGTTAAAGGCGGCAAGTACAAGATTCTTGTCAGCCGTCGTGCAGGCAGTTGACGCGCCGAAGAAGTTCGCATACTCGCCGTTATTGGACTGGGCCAGACGCATGGTTTTCGCTTCGCCGGCCGAGCTTTCCGGTGATCTCATTTCCGGAAGGATCTTGAAATTGTCAAATTTCGTGCCCGACATGGGAGTTTTTTCCTGCGTATCACACGCCCACGGCATCCGCGTTTCGGTGCTCTTTGTAAAGACCGCATAAGTTTCATGGTCCTGAGAGTAAGGTTCAATGAATTCATTGTCCTTACCGGTTCTGAAAACCATGGTCTGAATTCCCTGCGGTGAAATGCTTAATTTTAAGCTTGCATATCGATCCGTCAGGCCCTTGCCGGAAAAGGCGCGGATCTCGGGAAATTGAGCCTGCAGTTCCGGTTCAAAATTGGAAGCTTCAAATACTTCGAAATATTCGATCGCGCCATTGGCGTTCGGCAGAGAAATGACCGTCGAATTCTGACGGGCGCCGCTGCCGACGATGGAAAATAATTGTTCTCTTAAAGGTTCGATATTCAAATCGTATAATTTGAACTCTGTCGGATATGACTGTCTTGCAACAGCCTTGTCTGTAGTAATATTGACGCGGCTTTCATTATTTGCAGTCCAGACTTTCTGTTGGGCTGCGACCGCAAGTGTTGAAACTGCAATAATTGCAACAAGCAACAACACCATTTTGTGGTTCCACTTCGTATACATAAAAAACAGGCTCCTTCTAGGTCTTTTGTGATTCCGAATCTCGTTTATTCCGCCGGCTTGAAAACTGGGAGAAAAATGACCAAAGGTGGTCTGTAACTAATTTTTTTTGAAATGAACGAAATCGTTTAAGAATGTGTCTGATATAATATCGAAACATTGGGGCATTGTCTATCGGATATGAGCCGATATTGCATCTTTTTTTGACAAACCGGGCGATGTTAAACTGATTCATCGCCCCTGCCGAGCTTATGTCGAGCCATGTCGAGCTTATGCCGAATAACCTAATTCCGCCTGAATCTTCCGTCCATAGCCTGAAAATCTCTCAGCCGGTGTCCCCGGACAGGGCGGAGATCGCTGTTTTAGGCGGGGTAGAGCGGCTCGGCTTTCAATTGACGCACCGCATGAATCATGGTTCCTGGAAGCGTTTTTGGACGTTCTGCCAGCGTCATGTCGGTTCACTCTGGATATATCTCGCCACTTACAACCTGATGAACGTTTTCGGGATCGAAAACGTCGAAAATACCGACCTCGAACGCCCGGTTTTGCTGGTTGCCAATCACCGCTCCTATTTCGATATGTACACGGTTTCCAGCGTGCTTTTTCGCCGCACAAAGCGCCCGATGAAGCTCTTCTTTCCCGTTCGCGCCAAGTTTTTTTATACTTCGCCCGTTGGCTGGTTGGTTAACCTGGTGATGGGCTGGTGGGCGATGTACCCGCCGTTTTTCTACAAAAACGAACAGCGGGAGTTCGATAAATTTTCGCTCCGGCGGCTGATCCAGCTTTGCGCCGAGGGGCGCGGAAATATTATCGGAATGCACCCGGAAGGCAAAAGAAACCTCTCTGAAGACCCTTACCACCTGCTGCCGGCGCAGCCCGGCGTGGGAAAGATCGTCATCTCAGCCCATCCCCAGGTCATCCCCGTCTTTATCACCGGGCTCAGCAACGACCTGCCGAAACAAATACTGGGAAATTGGAGGGGCGGCGAAAAGGTGCGGATATATTTCGGCGAACCGGTGGACCTGTCGGAATTTTATCAAAAGAGAGATTCGCTCCGCACGCACAAGGAGATCGCCGATTTTCTGATGACAAAGATCGCCGAACTGGCGGAAAAAGACCGGCGTGAGTTTGGAAACTAAATTGTATTCTTTACAATAATTAAATGAGAGCGAGCAAAAGGGTGGAAGAAACTTCGGAAATACATAGAACTGATAAGCCGCTGCTGGAAATGCCTTCGGGGCAGCGCTGGCTGGTCGTGCTGGGCGTGATGACCGGGATGTTCGTCGCCGCGCTGGAAGCGACCGTGGTCGGCACCGCTATGCCCACCGTTATCGCTTCCCTCGGCGGCCTGAATCATTACAGCTGGGTATTTTCCGCTTATATCGTGACCTCGACCGTGACCGTTCCGGTCTGGGGAAAACTCTCCGATCTTTACGGGCGGGGACTCTTATACCAGATCGGGATCGCGGTCTTTCTGATCGGCTCGGTGCTTTCGGGCATGGCCGCCTCGATGCCGCAGTTGATCTTTTTCCGCGCCATTCAGGGGCTGGGCGCGGGCGCGCTGATCCCGCTCGGCATGACCATCATCGGCGATATTTTCACTCTCAAAGAGCGCGCTAAAATGCAGGCTTATTTCAGCGGCGTCTGGGGATTATCGAGCATTATCGGCCCCGTCATCGGGGGATTCATTACCGATCAGCTTTCATGGCGCTGGGTTTTTTACATCAACCTGCCGATCGGGATCGTGACGGCGCTGATCATCGGATTTTCGCTAAAAGAGCCGAAACGCACGCAAAAGCCTTCGATCGATTATGCCGGCGCGGGACTTTTGATGCTGGCGATAACTTTGTTGATGCTGGCCATGATCGAAGGCGGCGCTTCTCTCGCGACCCTGTTTTCATCGCAAAATCTGTTATTGATCGGCGGCGGAGCGCTGGCGCTCGCGCTCTTTGCCTGGATCGAAACGAAAGCGCCCGATCCGATAATTCCGTTTTCGATGTTTCGCAATCGGACGGTAGGCATTTCCGTCGCGGCCGGTTTTCTGGCGGGCGTCGCGATGTTCGGCGCGATCTCGTTCATCCCGCTTTTTGCGCAGGGAGCGCTCGGTTCGACGGCGACCGCGGCCGGTTCGCTGCTGACGCCGCTGATGCTCAGCTGGGTGTCATTTTCCGTCATCGGCGGGCGGCTGATGTTAAAAATAGGCTACCGCGTCCTGACGCTGATGGGATTTATTATTTTGACCGCCGGGTTTGTGCTGCTGGCGCTATTCGATCGCGAAACGGCGCGGTTCTGGCTTTACTTCGATCTGGTATTGATCGGCGCGGGGCTGGGAATGACGATGCTGACGCTTTTGATCGCGGTGCAGCAGGCCGTCGAGCGAACAAAACTCGGGCTGGCGACTTCGCTCAACCAATTTTCCCGCGCCATCGGCGGAGCTTTCGGCGTCGCGATAATGGGCGCGTTTTTGACCGCCGGGCTGGCCGGGCAGCTTAATAAAGCGGCGCAAAACGAACCGGCTAAACTGAGCGCGGCGCAGGCCGTGGAATTCGCTTCCAACCCGAACGCCCTGATCGTGCCCGAAGCAAGGGCGAAAATTCCCGCCGACACTCTCGCCATACTGCAGAATTCGATGTCATCTTCGATGCATATAGTCTTTTGGGTGGCGGCGGCTTTCTCTGCCCTGGCTTTTTTCGTCGCGCTGCTTTTGCCTAAGGAGATACTCAGGCCGACCACTCATGTCAGCGAAGAAGCGGGTGAAAAAATGCTGATGGCGGAACAAACCATGATCAACGCGCGAAACCAGCCGGATTGTATCGAGGAAAATAAGAAAGAATAGTTATTTGGTGATCGAGCCGTATTTGCCGCGGGTCCTGAAAGATTTCATTTTGACGTTTTCCGGCATCTTCCTGATCTTTTTCCAGTACTCTTCACACACGTTATCGTCAACCCGGACGTCGGTGGAATAGAGCGCGTCCCGGCCTTCTTTATGACAGCCCGCGATCCAGAAAACATCCTGGTTGTCCTGGTCGATGTAATTCCATTTATCGCCGCTCATTATTACCAGAGTTCTGTCCCGGTAGCGCAATATTTTGCCTTGATTAACGACGGTCACCCGTCCGATCCGGGCCGGGCCGACGGCCTGGATCTCATCGCGCAAACTGCCCTTGTGTTCGATATACATTATTCGCGTGTGCGGCATAAACCTGATTCCTTTTGCTGATCCGCTGATCTTATCAAACTCACCAATCGTTTGCTTATGTTTTTCCAATTTGTGTTCAAATTGACTGTTTTGAGAAAGATATCGTGCGTTTTATACTTAAAGTGCAGATCGTGTTCCTTTTCTATGGTTGGATAAAGCAAAATCCCCCTCGCATTAATTGTTTTGTGGTTTTCATTTTCCTGATTTAACAGGTAACTAAAAAGCTGGTAAAGATTGGCCGATTTTATTCTTTCCCTTTCATAGTTTATAGCCATCGTTTCCTTATAGAATTTTGTTTCGATGATTATTTTTTCTCGTTCATTCTCCAAGGTTGTATCAGTAAACATGTGTGGCAGATACGAAATGCCCGAGACGTCATCCACGCTGAATTGCCACTGGATATTCTCGCTCCTAACGCGAAATCCCGTTTCGATACGATAGAAATTTCGGACGAATGCTTCGAAAAGCTTAGCCATCTTTTTCTCGTCGCGCGAAAAATCTGCAAATTTCCATTCACCGGTATTTTCCGCGGGCAAAGTGTTTTCGTATATCAAATGACAAACTTTTAGCACAAAATCGTAAAACTTGTTATTGCGGTGTAATCGTATTTGCCCAAAGAGATCTGAGGTCAAAGTAATTTCGTCGATTACGCCGAACATTATTTTGATTCGTCTAATGTCACTCTTCAAAATAGGATCAAGGCCTTTAATGCGCATTAAACGCGAAAATGTCGAAACCAGGATACGATTGGTCAGCACATTTGCAGAAAAATCATCAAAACTGCACACTGTTCTTTTTTTCAAGTGAAGTCGGGATTTCAAAGTTTGGCTCAATTCGAATTTTCCTTTTACACCGGCCAATTCGGCAGTCTGGGGCATATAATTTCTGTCTATTCCTCTCTTTAATAAAATGCGTGTTGCATTTATTAAGACCTTTACGAAAAGATCTAAAAGTGTCGTATTGTCGTCGATCGAGACGGCAACACGATCTTTTTCCTCCAGTTTGTCCCAGGCATAGCACAAGAGGTAATAGATATTTTCAATGGGAATATTCATTTTAAAAGAGACAGTGTAGTCATCATCTTTCCAACAGATTCCATGTCGTCAAAAAATATTTCTTTAAGAAGAGGCTCGATCTCAAAGGCTAAAATATCATCCCACCAATTCTGTTCTTCGCCGGAAATATCCTTACTACAGAAAAAGCTATGCCCGATCTGAAAACCATGCCCTAAATTCACATCCGTTTTAATTTTGTCATTAACAGTGTCGACTGAGCGACAGATATGCTCAAGCATCACATTTGACACTCCTTTTTGTTGTAAAAATCTTTGGAAAAGTTCACCGAATTCCGGTTTTAGATCGACAAAGGCAAATCTGCGGCGCAGCGCATAATCCACTATGGCTAAAGAGCGGTCGGCCGTGTTCATTGTTCCGATGATGTAAACATTCGGCGGCACATGAAACCTGTCATCTTCGCTTTCCGCATAGGTTAGTTTTAAGGCGAATTTTTTATTCCGCTTGTCGGCTTCGATCAACATCATCAGTTCACCGAAAACCTTACTCAAATTTCCCCGGTTTATCTCATCGATAATAAAGAAAAATTTACGGTCGGGATTGGCCAGCGCTTGTTGGCAAAACAAATAAAATACGCCGTTTTTAAGTTCAAATCCGTCCTTGGTCGGACGAAATCCCTGGATAAAGTCTTCGTAGGAAAAAGATTGGTGAAATTGGACCATCTCAATTTGCTTATCATCCGTCACACCCATCATTTGATACGCGATCTTACGGGCGATAAATGTTTTCCCGACGCCGGGAGGGCCCTGCAGGATGATGTTTTGCTTTCGGCCGAGAAGCTCGACGATTTGCCGGAAACGATCTTCCGCAATAAACGGTTTGTCGGGGTCATTTGCAAAATTGTAAGAAAGAACTTCTCCGACGTCTCTGCCGAGATTTTTTTCATTCACCGTTTCGCGGATAAGATCAAATTCATCTTCCGTCAGCCTGAACAAGCTTCCTTGAAGGTTATTAGTAAATGGGTCGCTGGATTTTAAAAGCGGGCTGTTTTGCAATTCGCTCAAATAAACCGGGACATCGAATTTTTCCAGGATCTCGAATTCAATAATATCGCCCCTGTCGTCTGAATGATGCAGCGGCTGCGTTATTTCACAAATTGCCCTTACTTGTTTAGCTGGAGTGCTTTCATAGCCAACAAGAAGATCGCCTTTCTGAACGCTTTCGAAATGTTTAAATATTCTTCGTTTATTGCTGTTTTCGTTACGAGACGTGTAAGTTTGGCGCTCGCCGACACCATACTCGCTAAAACTCCAGATCGCGGGGTTCGCCACCAGCCACCAGTAATTTATTTCTCTCTCTTCGGTGATTTCTTCGGCGTCCGCATCGGTAACAGGTTTGGCGGATATTTCCTGATAGTTCAGATCATAACGGTCAAAAACTTCCTTTAATTCGGGGTAAAGCCGAACATATTCGCTCAGAATAAATTCCTGAATCAGCGTTGGACTAAAAGTGTCCGGCCGAAAAAGTCTGGGATAGTGCTTATAAGTTCCGGCTTTATATTCATAGACTTTGTCTGTAATCCAATTCACTTTTCGCCGGTGAGGATAGTCACTGGCGCTTTCATCGTAATAATAATCACTTGCGATTATTCCAATACCGGTACAAATAGTCGTACCTTTACTTGCGAAAACCAGATCACCTATATTAGCTGACTTAAATAGCCACAAATTCCAAGTAAAATTCGTTTGATTGTCAGGTGCGTATCCCGCCGCCACATTCAGATCTTCCCTCGAATGAATGGACGATATATCTCCAACAGGTAAATTGTCATAGCTCAGCGCGGCTATTCCCGCCGCCTTAAAATTTTCCCATTCGGATGCACCTGGACCGGGGGCAAATTTGAAGTAATTTTTTATCTCGTCGTTCAACCTCCTGACTCTTACTCTCTGAGCTTTTAATTTCGCTACAATATCATCGTAGTCTGCAGCTTCAGTAAGAATGACATCTCGAACCTTTAAATTGTGGCCTGCGATCCGGCCGGCTTCGACAATTTTCCCTATTCTTAAGAAAAATTGGTAAGCGTCTTTGTGCGAAGGCTTGTTTTGCGGATATAAAGCAATCCAACAAATATCAGACCCAAAATTATTTGCTCCGGTGAAATCAACCTTATGAAAAGTATAATCGGAAAAAATTAGCCCCACATCCTGTAATAAAGCTTTTGCTAGTTGCTCCAGATAAAGCTGCGTGGTTTCTTTAACTATATCTCGGTAAAAGAATGTATGAAAAATCGTCCAGTCTTTTTTCCAACTGGCAAATATATCTCTTTTTCCAATCTGATAATCTTCTAATTCCTTCAAAAATCCCGGCGACAGATGTGAAAAATATTGAGTCTCTTTTTTGCGAATGTTTTCTTTTATCACTTCGACCAGGTCTTTGGTTATTTCGACTCCGTTTAGCATTTGTCTGGCTATTTCCGCGCGTAAGAGATTGACGGGCTGAAATTGCCTTTCGCTGTCACCGTATTCGTCATAAATAGCTTTGATCTGATCTTCAGGCAATTGATTAAGCGCTTTGAACAGTTCTTCGGGCTGTTCGATAAAGATTTTGTATTGACCGGCGAGTTTATTGATAAAGTCTATTTGGGATTGCATAACTTCTTAGATCTTCTCCTTTGCTAAACCGTTTGATTTTTCTTAAACTCTGACAGAATGTCAAGCGACTCGAATCTTCCTTTGGTCATCGTCAATCCTAAATCCGCGGGCGGTTCCACCGAAACGCGCTGGGCGAATATCGCCTCGGATCTGGCGGCGCATTTCGGCGCGTTCAGCGTCGAATTTACCCGCGCGGCCGGTGACGGGATCAGGCTGGCCGAAGGAGGCGCGAGAGAAGGCCGAAAATTCATCATCGCCTGTGGCGGCGACGGCACCGTCAACGAGGTCGCCAACGGCATTTTACATTCCGGTGAAGGCGTGGAGCTCGGCGTGCTGCCTTCCGGTACGGGCGGAGATTTCCGCCGCACACTGGGAATTCCCGCCACGGCGAGCGAGGCCGCGCGCGGCTTAAAAAACGGCGAGACCCGCACGATCGACGCCGGCCGGGTGACTTTTTTAAGCGATCAAAACGAAGAAGTTTCGCGTTATTTCGTCGGGGTGTCGTCTTTCGGGCTGAGTGTGTCGATAATCGAACGGGTTAAAAAACAGACCGCGCTGGATTGGATCCCGCTCGATGCGCTGCGCGGCAAAGCGGGCTTTGCGCTCTCGACCCTGCAGGAAGTACTCGATCTGAACTACACCACGGTTCGCGTCCGGCTCGACGATAAGGAAGAGCATCTGCTGAACACGATAAATTTCTGCGTCGCCAACGCGCGCTATTTCGGCGGCGGGATGAAGATCGCGCCCGACGCGCAGTTAAACGACGGATTTTTCGACGTGGTGAATATCGGCGATATCAAAACCGCCAAGATTCTGCTCAACGCATGGAAACTCTACGGCGGCTCGCATCTGAGCCTCGACGAAGTAAAACACACCCGCGCCAAACGCGTCGAGATCAAACCCTCGCGCGAAAACCAAACCGTCCATATCGAAACCGACGGCGAACTCCCCGGAAAACTCCCCGCCGTCTATGAAATTATCCCGGGGGCGCTGAAGGTACGGGTTCCTAAATCGGTTTAGAGTTACGCCTTCAGGCGTGATTGCTTGATAAACGTTTAGAGGCGGTCTCCGACCGCCCATTTGCCGCCTAAAGCTGGGATTCAAAACGAGCGGACGAGCCGTCCGCGCTCCCAGTTCAAAATAATCCTGAGATTCCCTGCAAGAAATCCCTCCTGCTTCGTTCTTCGTTCAAATCTTTACAGGAGGGATTTTTTTGATGAAGAATAATATCTATAAAATAGTGTTACTTTCGGTTGCCCTGGTGTTGTTTGCCGCGGCAATTTTTGTTTATCGTCCCATTTCCAACAAACTGACCCGGATCACGGTGCTCGGCGATTCCCAGACGAAGATCGCGCCGGACACCGCCGTAATTACTTTTTCGGTGGTCACGCAAAATAAACAGGCGCTGGCCGCCCAGCAGGAAAACGCGCAAAAAAGCGAAGCCGTTAAAAAAGCCGTCGAAGCGATAGTGAGCGGCGCCAAAACCGAGGTCAAAACCAGCAACTATAATCTTAACCCGGAGGAAGATTACAGCAGCAGCGCGAAAATGCCGGCGATCGTCGGTTATACCGTAAAAAATACCGTGACGGCTTCGATCGGCGCTCTGGATCAGGTCGGCGCGGTGATCGACGCGGCGACCAAAGCGGGAGCCAACAGCGTGGACGGCATTGCCTTTATCGTGCGCGAAGACAGCCCGGTTCAGGGCGACGCGCTGGCGCTCGCCACGCGCCAGGCCATGGCAAAGGCCGAGGCCATCGCCGGGTCCCTGGGCGGCCGCGTCGTTCGTGTAGTGGAAACAAATGAAGGAGGAGTTCCCTACGAGTCCACATCGACGAATTATCTAAGCGCGGCAAACGCCGCCATGAACACGCTGGCAAAATCCTCATACCGGACGCCCGTGCAGGCGGGTTCGCTGGATGTTCGTTCCCAGGTGCTGCTGGTGGTAGAGATAGAAGTTAATCGCGGCTAAATATGAAGCGCTTTTTATGGAGCGCGGGCGTCCTGCCCGCAACGGATGCTCTGCATCCGAAAGAGACCAGGGGTTAGCGACTTGTTTCTGTCCCGCAATTGCGCGAAAATTAGGCTGAAGATATTCAGCCTTTTTTGTTTGGGAGAAATATGAAAATTACCCGTGTCTTTCTTTTGCTGATCGCCGTTATCTTTCCGTTTTCTTCAGAAGCTTTTGCGCAGTTTCCGACGACGCAGGAGCTGACCGATTATATCAAAGCCAATTACACCAAACGCGAAGTGTCCATCCCGATGCGCGACGGCGTAAAGCTGTTCACGGCCATCTATGAGCCGAAGGACAAGTCGCAAAAATATCCCATTCTGATGAACCGCACCTGCTATACGATCCAGCCCTACGGCGCGGATCAGTTCCGGGCTTCGCTCGGGCCGAATGAGCTTTTCGCTAAAGAAGGCTATATCTTCGTCTATCAGGACGTGCGCGGGCGCTGGATGAGCGAGGGCGAATTCGAAGACGTGCGTCCCGATATCGAAAACAAAACGCCGAAAGATATCGACGAATCGACCGACACCTATGACACGATCGACTGGCTGCTAAAAAATGTCGCTGGTAATAACGGCCGCGTCGGCACCTATGGTATTTCATATCCCGGCTTTTACACCTCGGCGGGCGCGATAGATTCGCACCCGGCGCTAAAAGCCATTTCCCCGCAGGCCCCTGTTTCCGATTGGTTCATCGGCGACGATATGCATCACAACGGCGCCACGTTCCTGGCGCAAAACTACGGCTTCTTTGCCTTTTTCGGCCAGCCGCGGCCAACGCCGACGTCCGACATTGCGACGATCAAACCCTTTAACCAGGGCACGGAAGACGGCTATAAATACTTCCTGGAAATGGGAGGGCTGAGTAATTCCGATGACGCCTATCGCAAGCAGATCGGCGACATCCGTTTCTGGAACCAGATGATGGAGCACCCCAATTACGACAAATTCTGGCAGGATCGCAACATCCTGCCAAAGCTCAAAAATATCAAGGCGGCGGTGATGACCGTCGGCGGCTGGTACGACAACGAAGATCTTTACGGGGCGCTGCACACTTACCGGCACATCGAAAAACAGAATCCGGGCATTTACAATATTTTGGTGATGGGCCCGTGGTTTCACGGCGGCTGGGAACGCTCGGAAGGCGACTGGCTCGGGACCGCCTATTTCGGCGCGAAAACTTCCCTTTTCTACCGCGAAAAGATCGAGTTGCCTTTCTTTAACCACTTTCTCAAGGACAAGGGCGATATTTCGAATCTTAAGGACGTGAACCTTTTCGACACCGGCGCTAATAAATGGGCAAGTTACGATAGCTGGAATTTTAAGAACGAGAAAACGCTTTATTTTCAGCCGGGCGGCAGGCTTTCCGCTGGTTTGCCCCCGACGGATAAAACCTTAAACGCTCCCGATTCATATATTTCCGATCCTAAGCGTCCGGTGCCTTACACGCAAAAGATCGTGATGGATTATCCGAAAGATTTCATGACCGAAGACCAGCGTTTTGCCGCCACCCGGCCTGACGTGCTGGTGTACCAGACCGAACCGCTGGCCGAAGACATGACCGTGACGGGCGATATCACGCCGGTTTTGTACGTTTCCACGACCGGGACTGACGCGGATTATGTTGTAAAACTGATCGACGTTTTTCCGGACGATTACCTGTATCCCGAAACCGGAAATAAGCTTCCCGACGGCAAGCCGGAGAGAATGAGTCCGCCGGCGAACTCGGCCTGGTCGGTCTTCGATCCGGGCGGCTATCAAATGCTTTTGCGCGGCGAACCCTTCCGCGCGCGCTTTCGCAACAGCTTCGAAAAACCGGAACCGATGAAGCCGAACGAGGTGACGAAGATAGAATTTACCATGCCGGCAGTGGCGCACACTTTTAAAAAAGGGCATCGTATCATGGTGCAAATTCAAAGCTCGTGGTTCCCGCTGGTTGACCGCAACCCGCAAAAATATGTGCCGAATATTTTCGAAGCGCTCGACACGGATTTTATCCCGGCCACGCAATCGCTCTATCATTCGAGCGCTTATCCGTCGCAGATAAAATTGCTCGCGCTGCAAAAGTAGCGGAGCTAAGTGGAAATGTAAGATTAGTAGTTAATGTGTCCTGATTTGTGGTATTCGGATTTACTTTGCGCTCTTTGCGCCTTTGCGTGAGACAATTTCACGCCAAGGCGCAAAGAGCGCAAAGTAAAAACCAACGGCTTTAAATCGACACTTACAGGAATCGAACACTATCTAATAAAGGAATATTTGATGCCAGCTATAACCGTTCTGATCGGATTAATGCTAATACTTGTCGGGCTCGGCGGATTCGGGTACAGCTATGCCAAAGATGGTGTGGCGCATTTTACCGCGCTGATACCCGCTGTTATCGGAATTCTGATACTGCTTTGCGGGGCCATTGCCATCTTCCGGGAAAATTTGCGCAAGCATCTGATGCATGGCGCGCTGGTGATCGCGCTGCTCGGTTTTCTCGGTACGGTGATGGGCGCGATAAAATTATTAACCCTGATCGCCGGCGGCTCGCTTGAGCGGCCATTGGCGGCGGTTTCGCAATCGTTGACCGCGGCCCTTTGCCTGGCGCTTATTATTATCGGGGTCAGATCGTTCATTGCCGCCCGGCGCGCCCGGAGTGAAGGTGATGAGCGGGATGAAAGCGGTTTAAATGCCAACTAATTTGACACAGATCGAAGACCCGGAGCGCGGCAAAACCATTTTGCGCGTGGAAGGCTCGATGACCTTTGACGACGCGGTTCTGCTGGAAAAGATCGCGCTGGATATGCGCGCGCGCGAAGGCAAAAATATCACCATCGACCTGGCCGATCTGAATTTTCTCGATAGCGAAAGCGCGCCGATCATCAAACGCATCGAGCGCGAACACGGCTTCGAGCTCGAAGGGCTTGAGATTTTTCTGCAAAAGGCGGTCGATGAAAGCGAACGCTAAAATTATTCGGGCGCGATGCGCTCGTACGAGGTTCGCCGGCCTGTCTTAAATTCCATCCATTTTCCTCTCACCGTCGTATAAAGAGCGTTAAACTGCGAATCGGGAGAATTCGGCCGCGGTAAATTCGGGTTGTTTTCAGAATCGATGTGCCATCTCGTCCAAAGATATTTCAGGATCGAAAGACACACCGTCATCTGCCCCGTCATGATGACTCTTTCCAGATCTTCCTTGGAATCGAACCAGAGATTTGTCGGGTACTTCCCGGCCATTGCCGCGGTCTCGCTCATTTCGAGTGAAGGTTTCAGTTCCGCATCGTCGCTCCACAGCTGCGGCCGGTTGGTGTCGCTGTCCAGATCGGTGATGTAATTAAAAGCGACCAGACGGCTGAAATCGGGATTGCCCATTATCACCTTGGTTCCTAAATTACGCACCCTTTTCAGAAACACGTCGGTCAGCAGGGCCAGGCTCGACCTGACCCGCGCTTCCCCAAGTCTGACGAGTCCCGTGAGCGTCAATTTTTTAACGAATACCCACAGGCTAAAAGGCGTATTTCCAAAGGAAAATTCATTGTGCTCGTCGATAAAGGTTTCCGCCTTGAAGATCCATTTTTTTACCCAGAACAGAGCGACGATAGCGGCGACGGACAAAACCGCGACCGCCAAAACTATGCTTGCCGGAACCAGGTAGGTAAAGATCGCATTCAGCGTGTTCTGGAAGATCGCATTCCAGTTGCCGTAAATGAACGTGCCCATGTATCCCAGGCAAATAGCCGCTACCAGCAGCACCATAAAAGAAATAATGATCGTGAAGTTTGCCAGCCTGCGAAATTTATTCGCCAGGCCGGTCGTCACTTGCAGCAGCGGGTTTTCCGTATAATCGGCTGACAAATAAGGTATCTTTCGCGTCGGCATCGGGGCCGGAAAAAGATCTTCATTCAGCGGGTTGGAATCGGATATAATGAACAGGTCGATCGGATCGGCGGGAGCCGCGCCTTTCTCTTTTTCGTTCGCCATCAATATGCTGTCGACGCCCTGATTATCGAATATGCCCCCATCCATTAACGGCAGGGAAACGTCTTTGCCTTCATGTTTAAATCCGGATTTTAACGCCGCTCTTACCTGCGCCGGATCGTCGAAATGGAAATCGTCGGGAAAAATGAACGGATCGAACACGCCGGGAAAACAAGAGGAAGCCGCGACGATGTCTCCCAGCCGGATCTTTGCCGCGACCGGCTTTGAAACCGAGAGACTGAAATTCTGGTTTCCGATCACCGCTTTCGATCTGCGGCTGGCGCGAAATCTAAAGCTGTTTCCCAAATTCAGCTCCGTTGAATTAAAGATCAGTTCCTTAAAAGGCTTGTCTATCGCGTCCAGAAATATGCCAAAATCTTTTTTTTCCTGGCCGAAAAGTTTTTCTTCGTAAATTCCGGCGGCCAGCCGGATCAGGCTGATCTCCGCATCCTTGTCTTTATCGAGTATCTCGCACGATCTCTTCAGCGTTTCCTCGACCACGTTCACGTCTTCGAGAAATATCTTGAGCGAGCTGAAAAATTCGCCGAATGGTTTTCCTTCTATTTTCGAAAGCGCGTAGGCGACCCCGGTTATCGTTCCGCCGGACGCCGTGGATAACATTTTGACGCTGTCCAGCAGCTTTATTTCATCGAGCATATCGATCGCGCCAAAATGAAACGCCGACGCCCGGTAACCGCCCCCGGAGAGACATAAAGCTATTCGCTCGAATGTTTTTACAGGTGTTTCCGTAAGCATATTTTAGCCTTTCGATTTATAATGATGTTTTGGCTGAAGATGTTACATTAGTATTTTAAAAACTTCTATATCGAATCGGTTTAATGAGATGAAACAAAAATTCACTGTTTCAGAATTTTGCGGGATCGCGCAGGGCGAACTGGTCGGCGACGATGTCGAAATACACGGCGCTGCCGATCTGGAAAGCGCCGCCGCGGGTGAAATAACCTTTATCGAAAAACCCGCGGAAGAAAAATTTGCCGAGCTAATCAAACAAACCGGCGCAGCCTGTTTGATCGTCCCTTTTGGCGCCGAAATAGATGCCCCCATACCTCTGCTGCGGGTTAAAGATCCGAAACTTGCCTTTGCCAAAATTGCCGAAGTTTTACATCCGAAAAAAACACGCGCGCCCGAAATTCACCCTTCCGCCGTGATCGCCGAAAGCGCAAAGATCGGTGACGGCGTTTTTATCGGCGCTTTTGTCTGCGTGGGTGAAACCAGCGAGATCGGCGACGGTTCGCAGCTTCGCGCCGGGGCAAAGATCGGTGACAACGTGCGGGTCGGCAAAAACTGCGTAATCGACCCGAATGTCTTTATCGAAGACGGCTGTATCATCGGCGATAACGTCATCCTGCACAGCGGCGTGGTCATCGGCACGGACGGTTTCGGCTTTGTCCGCGACACGGACCGCTACGTCAAATTTCCGCAGATCGGCACCGTCGTGATCGAAGACGATGTCGAGATCGGCGCGAATTCCTGTGTTGATCGCGGCGCGCTGGGCGAAACCCGCATCGGCCGCGGAACCAAGATCGACAACCAGGTGCAGATCGCGCACAACGTCCGGATCGGCGAACGCGTGGTCATCGCCGCGCAAACCGGCATTTCCGGCAGCACCGTGATCGAATCCGACGCCGTCATCGGCGGGCAGGTCGGCATGGGCGATCACGCCCGCGTTTTGAGCGGCGCAATCATCGGTTCGCAGGCCGGCGTGCTGCCCGGTAAAATCGTCCGCGCCGGTGTCTGGTGGGGCACGCCCGTCCAGCCGCTGGATGAATACAAACGCCAGAACGCGCACGTCAAGGGCCTCGGCCGATTAAAGGAAGAAGTAAAAGAGTTAAAGAAAAAACTCGAAGATAAAAATAAAACCGAATGAGATCAGCGCATTTTACATCCCGGCTCACCGTTTTCGTTTGTGTCTCTATACTCGTGCTTTGCTCGTCCGCTTATTCCCAAAATGCCTCTAAAACCATTACCGGCTTTGCCGACATTGGCGGCGGGGCAAGGCTTTATTACGAATCGGCCGGCAAAGGTAAAACTTTAGTGCTGATCCACGGCGGGTTGGCCGACAGCCGGCTGTGGGACGATCAATTCGATGAATTCGCCAAACATTACCGCGTCGTTCGCTATGACCTGCGCGGTTTTGGAAGATCGGATTTTCCTTCCGGCGTGTTTTCCCACGTCGATGATCTTTATGCCCTGCTGAAATATTTGAAAGTGGAAAAAGCCGCGCTCGCCGGAGTTTCCCTCGGCGGAATGATCGCCGCCGATCTCACCCTCGAGCATCCTGAGATGGTTGACGCTTTGATCCTGACCTCATCGGGTTTGCGCGGTGACAGATCCCCGCGAAATGAAAGATCCCTTGCGGCATATAAAATGGCGGAAACCGGGGGCAGGGAAAAAACTATCGAGCTATGGATGGAACACCCGTTTTTTGTCACCGGAAAAAACGACCGTAATTATCAAAAACGCACGCGGCAGATGCTGTCGGACAATTACAAATACTGGGGGCCGACGCCGCAGATCATCCAGGTTACCTGGGTCAAACAGCCGACCATCGAAAGGCTGGCGGAAATAAAAGTGCCGTCCCTGATCGTGGTCGGCGACAAAGACGCTCCGCAAATAATTTCGATCTCGCAAACGCTGCAAACGAACATTCCGAACGCGCAAAAGATCGTCATTCCCGGCGTCAGCCATCACCTGGTAATGGAAAAACCGAAAGCATATAACCGCATCGTGCTGAAATTCCTGAAAAAGAACCTTGTCTCCCGATGATCCCCGACACTGGAAGCGCGGATATCTGCCGGCGCTAACTGTTAGACGCTCAGTGTTTTTTTCGTGTTATTTAGTGTAATTTCGTGGTTGTCTTTATAACCACGAGAAATAATACTCAGGAAGTGACCACGAAATTACACGAACAAATCCGAAACCGCGATTTCTATACAAGGGGGAAACATGAAGATCACAAAATACATTCATTCGTGCCTGCTTTTGGAAAATGGCACTGACAGAATACTTTTCGATCCGGGAAAATTCAGCTTTGCGGAGGGAAAGGTAACTCCCGAACAATTTACAGGTATCGGAACGATCATTCTCACCCACTATCATCCCGACCACATCGACGAAGACGCGCTCGAAACCATCATCGAAAATAATCCCGGCGTGGAAGTTTTAGTGAATGCCGAAATTCACGAAAAACTGGCCGCTAACAATATCGATACCCGTGTTTTCGAAAATGGCGTTCTTTCTCAAAGCGGCTTTACGATAGAGGCCGTAAGTGCGCCTCATGAAAAGATTTTGGCGGACTCTATTCCGCAAAATACCGCCTATATCGTGAATGACATTTTCGTTCATCCCGGCGATTCCCTTTCCCAAAGCCTCTACCCGCATAAAGGGACCAAAATATTGGCCCTGCCGGTAATGGCGCCCTGGGGCACCGAACTTCAGATCTATGATTTTGCGGTGCGGATGGCTCCTGAGATCGTCATCCCGATCCACGACGGCTTTGCCAAAGACTTCTTTCTCGAATCGCGTTATCAAAATTTTGAAAAATTCTTGGCAAAGCAAAGTATCGAATTCAGGGCAATGGCGAAACCCGGCGATTCCATTTCCGTGTGATCGGACATATTTTGTGAGGCGATCTATTAAATACGTTTGGGTGAAATGATGGAGGGAAAGCCGGTATTTTATTGGCTGTAAAGAACGTAATCAGCGGAAATTTTCTTGACTTGTATTTAAAAGCAAGCAAGAATTAAGCGATCAGACACTAGTATCGGCGGCTTGTTTTATACCAAGGCAGGATCTCTTCACCTATGAGAATTCCAATTTTCGTTTCATGTCCCACTACCTTAAACAGAACTCAGCAGGCATCTCGCCGGATCATTTTAAATGAGTTGGAAAGGTTCGAACTCGAGCCCAGAGCTCTAGGCAGATCCGACTATCCCACTGAATTGCCTCTGAGAGAAGTCTTTGTAATTGCCAAGCAATGTTCGGGCGGCGTTATTTTAGGCTTCGAACAATTCCAGGCCCTGGAAGGTATTTGGAAGCGTGATACAGGTAAGAAAAACGAGAAGAAAATAGACGCGCCTATTATATTTCCTACTGAATGGAATAATTTGGAAGCGGGAATTCTTTTTTCACTAGGCCTGCCGTTACTGGTTTTCAAAGAAGAAGGCATCAATGGAGGCGTTTTTGATCCGGGTGTTTCCGATGTTTTTATTCATAAAATGCCGGTTTCTGCTTCTCAAAAGAGAAGCGTTTCCAGCGTATTTCTAAAATGGCAGAGTTCGGTTCGCAGCCACTACTATAATAAATAGGTCTGAGTGATAAATTCTTTTCGTCAATACCTTCGTCTGCCCCCTTCAACCAAGTTTCTTAAATCGATCTTTTATCTTAAAATAACTTAAAGATTTCTCGGAGGTTTTTATGCAAGGTGGAAAATTAGATCGTCGTTCGTTTTTGGCTTTGGGCGGGAGCGCGGTGGCGGCTTCGGTGCTGGCTTCTAAAATACAGGGCGCGCCGATGTTGAATTTTGCCGATGCGCTGCCGTTTACGCTGATGAAACTGCCCTACGCCGACAATGCGCTGTCGCCGGTGATCTCGGCAAATACGATCGGCTTTCATTACGGCAAGCATCACAAAGGCTATGTCGATAAACTCAACGAGCTGACCAGGGACACGGAATTTGCCGCGATGGGGCTGCCGGCGATAATCAAACAAACGGCGAGGGATAAGACCAAAACCGCCGTTTACAATAACGCCGCGCAGATCTGGAATCACAATTTTTACTGGGAAAGCCTGAAACCGGGCGGCGGCGGAAAACCCGCCGGCAAGCTGGCGGCAAAGATCGACGAAGCCTTTGGCAGTTTCGATAAATTTAAAAAAGAATTTGCCGATACCACCGTTTCGCAATTCGGCACCGGCTGGGGCTGGCTGGTGGCCGACGATAAGGGCAAGCTGAAGATCGTCAAGACCGGCGATGCCGATGCGCCGTTCATAGACGGCTTAAAACCGCTGCTGACGATCGACGTCTGGGAACACGCCTATTATCTCGATTACCAGAATCGCCGCGCCGATTATGTGGCCGCCGTGATCGATAAATTGCTGAATTGGGATTTTGCCACGCAAAATCTGGCCCGGCCGTTTTAAGTCTCGTTTTGAGTCCCGCCTTTAGGCGGCCTTCTTTATCTACCCGCTGACGCAGGTGGGTCTGACAAAAACAGCCGCCTAAAGGCGGGACTTAAAACCATTCAATATCTCTTTTTTATGAAACCGAGATCATTTCATTTTTTACCGTTCGTTTTTCTTTTACTGCTGGCGGCGGGCGTTTTCGCTCAGCCGAACGATGTTAATATCGAAAATTTAACCGGCAGGGTTAAAAGCTTCGACGAAGAAACTGCCGCGCTGAAGGAAAAGAACGGCGTACTGGTGGAAGGCTCGCGGACGCGGACGCGCACCGTCATCTTCGACAAGCAGGGCCGGATGACCTACGAGTGGCTAAAGTTAAAAGACATTATGCCGCGCGAGTATTATTACACTTACGAAAAAGATAACAAACGCGTCACCCGGATGGTCTATCTCGACCCGTTCAAGAATCCGGCCAAAAAACCGATGGAGCAAATTTCCCTGAGTGTTTTTAGTTTTGACGGCGCGAAAAATACTCTCTTTAAAGATGTTTTTGTCGGCGACGATTTTGGTCATAATAAATCTCTGGATGAATTAAATATCCCGACCCAGAAATATCGCTATGTTTTCGATAAAGATAATCGGCTTCTGGCAAGAACGATGATGACCCTCGACGGGCGCGATATGATCACCGATAAATACATCTATGGAACCGGAAATATTTATACGGAGCGCCGCCTGATACTGGCCGGAAACCCGCGGCCGCAAATATTCAAATATACTTACGAGACGGATTCCGCGGGAAATTGGATCAAGCAGACCGCCGAAAACACGCTGGCAGATGCCAAAGCGACCAGGAAAAACGAGATCATCTACCGCAAAATTTCTTATTATAAAAACTAAGTGTCAGTAGCCCGACCGTCAGGGAGGGCGCATTTTCAGGCAATAAAATAAGCGCCCTTGCTAACGCGCGGGCTACTGATACGGCGACACGATTTCCGCCCGCTTTATAGGCAAAAGCCTAAACTCTCTTTAATTCTTTCAGAATCGCTTCGGCGGCGCGTTGCGATGCTCCGCCGTGGCCTAGTATCTCGGTGATTTCCTTTAATTTCTCGCGCATCCCGGCATTATTTTCCGGCTCGAGCAGCCGCCGGATCTCATCGCCTAAAGCCTCCGGCGTAAAGTCATCCTGGATCAATTCCGTCGCCAGTCTTTCCTCCGCGATCAGATTTATCAACCCGAAATGCGGCACGTCGATCAGCGGCCGCAGGGTTTTGTAATTGAACGCGGAGGTTTTATACACCACCACCATTGGCGTGCCGATGATCGCCGTTTCCAGTGTCGCCGTACCGCTGGTGACGACCGCGACGTCCGCCGCGGCAAGCGCTTCCAGAGTCTCCCCGCAGACGGTAACGATCTTTTCCGGCAGCACGATCCCCTTATCCCGTAAAGCGGCGATGATATCCTGCGCCTCTTTTTCCAGCCGGTTTCCCGCCAGCGCGATCGCAAATTGGCATCCGGGAATTTTTTCTTCCAGCAGCGCGGCGGTTTCCAGGAGCGGAGGCAGGATGCGGGCGAGTTCCTTGTGGCGGCTGCCCGGTAAAAGCGCGATCAGCGGTTTTGTCTCGTCCAGGCCGCGCGCGCGGCGAAATTCGGCGCGGCTCATTTTTGCTTTGACCTCGCCCGTCAGCGGATTGCCGACGTATTCCACGTGATCGATCCCCATCCGCGCGTACCATTCTTTTTCAAAAGGCAGGATCGCCAGCAGCAGGTCCACATATTTTTTCACGATCTGCGCCCGGTATTTGCGCCACGCCCACAGCTGCGGGCTGATGTAATAGATCACCTTCAAACCCGATTTTTTTAGCGACCTTGCCAGCCTTAAATTAAAGTCCGGAAAATCCACCAGGATGACCGCCGCGGGTTTTCGCCGGGCGGCGGCTTCCTTCAGTTTGCGAAAGGTCTGCCAGAACATCGGCAGCGCGCGGGTGATCTCCGGGATCCCGACGATGGCGAGATCGTCGGCCCTGACCGTCGGCTCGACCCCGGCGTCGCGCATTTTCCGGCCGGCCGAGCCAAAAAACTGAAGATCCGTCTCGGGGGCGGTTTCACGCAAAGCTTCCACCAGGGCGGCGGCGTGGGCGTCGCCCGAAGCTTCACCGGCCACGATCATTAGCTCGAGTCTTTCTTTCATCGGGACTTAATAGTAACAAATATCCGATAGCGGCCTAAATTCTCCGCGCCCCGATCTTACTTTCTCAGCGCAAAAAAAATGCAGGGAATCTAGCGAATTCCCTGCACCTGCATTAACTGCGAATATTTCATTCATCAAAGAATATAGATAAATGAAGTGGTGTCGTCCAGGCGGCTGGTAAAAGTGCCCGCGGTGGTAGTGATGGTAACGACGACCGGGGTATCGCCCAAACCGAGCAGCGTATTGCCCAGTTTGAAATCGAAATAATAAATACCCGGTTCATCACTCAGCTGCGCGGCGGATGCGATCTGTGTGCCGGAGATGAGCTTATCCCTCAACCGGACGGAGATCTGGCTTGCCGTCGCCCCGTGAATACCCGTCATATACACCCGAATCACCGAATCCACGAAAGTCCCGCCTTTTATTTTTATCGTCCTGACCACAAAAGGCTCGTTCGTTTTTACGCGGTTAGTGGCGTTCACCGCCCACGTCCGCCCGCCGGGCTGGCCGGGAATGGGCATATTTCGGCCGAAAATATCCGGCTGCGCGTCAACCACCGTTATTTTACCGGTCATGATCAATCCGTTGTTGTTGATCACCATGTCGTGGGTTCCGGCGATTATTCCCTGCGGCGCAACGAACAATATCTTTTTGCGGTTTATCATTTTCAGCCCGCAAGCGGCGCCGTCAACCGATACCGAAACGCCGTTCAATTCCATCGGCAGCGCCGGAGCGCGGGTGAAATTCTGGCCTACTCCCGTCGCCGGGGTAAAGGCGCGCGTCATTCCCGAAACGACGTTTAGTTCCGCCAGCAGCCCCTTGGAAATGCCCTGAACGGCGGATGGGGTCACCGGCGTCGGTGTCGGCGTCGGGGTCGGTGTTGCGGCCGGCGTAGGCGTCGGGGTCGGGGTCGCCGCAGGCGTTGGCGTCGGCACCGGGTCCATCGAGATAATTCGCGATGTCGCTCCCGAGACAAAGCTATAGGTCGCCGGTGTTTTGGCCGTCACGTTGGGGGCGAACAAATAATACGCCTGATTATTTCCGTCGGGATTTCCCGTTCCCAACTCGCTCCCGGAAAGGTTAAATGCCAGCCGGTTATGAGTATAGCTGGGCAGCGGCTGGGTCGCCGCGATTATGAACGAATCGGGGAATTTACTCACCCGCGTAAATTTTGCCGACGCGGCCGGTACGTTCAACTGGTAAGTATAAAACTGCACCGGGCGCGATTCACCGGGATTTAAGCCCTCGGAGGCCGTCGCGGGAACGGTCCCGTCCGCTTTGATGTTCAGCCTGGTGTTAAACATCATGCTTTGCGGAATTCCGGCGCCGTCGTAATCGGTAAAAACCGGGGCGCGGAGCACGTCTCCCTCAGGCGCGCCGGAATCGGCGTCGCCCCGCTGGCCGATCTGGCGAATGGCGTTGGTCGCCAGCGTGGCGTCGTAAAGAAAAAGCCCGTTCGAGAGCGAATTAGCGCCCCCGTTCTGCAGATTGGCGAGTGATTCGAACGCGACATACCTGCCGGTGCGGCTGATCCGCTTACCCGGTGAAAGAATATTTACCACACTGTCCAGCGTGGCGGGCGCGGTAAAGGTCAACTGCTTTCTGGTTCCGGTGGGATTGCCCGTGGCGTCGATATCCGTATAAAAGATCTCTTCGTTGGCTTCCGGATTGCCCCCGCCGGTCATTGTCTGGATCGGATTTACTCCGTTACTGACCAGAACGATATGCTGCCCGTCGCCGGAAATGGCGGCGTTTTGATTAAAGACCGGCATTACGACCGGATTGCCCCCGCCGGGCTGCGGCACGCTGATATTGCGCGGCGTTTTGGTCACCTGGGACGAAATAGCGCCGGTTCTGACATAGGTGTAAATTTCGGTGTTGTCGTCAGCCGGAAAGGCATTTCCCCCGGTCACGATGTCACGGTTCGAGGTGTAGGCGATCACGTTGCCGTCGTCGCTGATGCTGGTCTCACGGCTGTCCCACGGTACAAAGGCGGTGGCGGTCGTAGTTCCGGGAAGCGGCAGCCGGCTGGGCAGCGTATTGGTCACCCGCGTGAACGTGCCCTGGCTGAGATCGACCAGCGGAACGTCGATGCCGCTCGTCAGATCGACCGGCACCAGCGCCGGGATCTGATAGAGCCAAATTTCCGTGTTTCCGTCATTGGTCAGCAGATTAGTGCCGTCCGCCGCGGTAAAAGCGTTTGCATCGAAATTCCCCGGATTGGTCGCATTCGGAACGGTCGGAGTGGAGGTCGTCGCATTCGAAGCAAAAACGATCCATTTTCCGTCACCGCTGAGCGCCGCTTCGACGTTTAATATTTCGACTTTAATATTATCGAACGTCGGGGCCTTGGTCGGATCCGTCAGCAGGCTTTTGGTATTGGTTATCTGGAATATGCGCCGTTGGGCATAGTCATAGAGAAAGAGTTCGGAGTTATTATCGGAATTATTACGGTTAGACAGTTCCGTGGCGTGATTGCCGGTGGACATGAAAAGCACTAGCCTTCCATCGCCGCTGATGTCGCGTACGGCGCTGTCGCGGGCCGATGCCGTCAGCTGCCCGATAAAAAAATCCGATTGTGCCGCGGCCGAGAAAACCCCGCCGGCGGCCAGCATCAATATCAATGAGATAAAAAGACGAAAGGAAAACTTCACGCAATCTCCTCCATAAATTAGAACGTTTCCGAAAAGATAAGATTTACAATTAATTATAATAATAGGTAACCCCAAACACTAATCGCAAAACATTGCATTTTAAGCGTTCACAATGAGTTCTGCAAGCAGTTGGAATCTGTTATTTATTTTATCATCCGCAATAACCTACTTTTGATGCCTAAATATAGTTGACGAGTTGGCTTGTGAAACTCCCGAATTCGCCTTTTATTGCCCCTTTATTGCCAAATTACCCGTCCGAAGGCGTTTCGGATCTCCACCGCCCCCGAAAGCCCGTATTTGCTTCGAAAAATCACAGGCGCGGACACGACAAAGCCCTATATTCCGCCTTGTTCGACTTTTTTTCTAGTATCTATTTAACGTTATGTTTTTTCTCTGGAAAATCGCAAGTAAACCTGGGAGCGCAGGCACCCTGCCTGCAAATGGCCGCGCAGCGATCCAAATTTGCTTTTATTAACGAGTTAGCGCGGGTAAGCGCGCTTGGCAGGCAGGATGCCTGCGCTCCCGGGTTAACGTTCGTTTTTTTAATTTGACCGGTCCCTATTTGAATATAAAAGACCGGGAGTCGGACGGAATCGCAGGCGGTCTCCTTAATTCTAAATCGCCCCGTAAACGGCTTTTTAAGTGTCTTGCGAAACTAAATTCAATAGTTTATTCTGTCAGGTGAAAGGTATATTATTAGACGATAAGAATTATTTATCAGCATCTACTTTTACTCCAACTATTTATACAGCTATAAGGAGATACTTATTTTATGAGCGTTAAAGATGTCAGTACTCTGCGAATTGCGCCGTCAGTCTGGAAAAACGGGGAATATATCAAGTGGGACGACGCCCGCGTCCATGTCATGACTCACGCCATTCACTACGGATCGAGCGTTTTCGAAGGAATTCGCTGTTACGACACCGCCAGAGGCCCGGCCGTTTTTCGCCTGCCCGAACACATGAAGCGCCTGTTGAATTCCGCCAAGATCTACCGGATGGAGACTAAACTGACCGTCGATCAGCTTTGCCAGGCCGCGGTCGGCGTGGTGGGAGACAGCGAGCTGGAAGCGTGCTATATCCGGCCGATAATTTTCCGCAGCCTGGATGAATCGAAACCGGCATTCGGCGTCAATCCTTTTCCGAATCCGCTGGATTGCTACATCGCGGCCTGGGATTGGGGCAAATATTTGGGCGAAGAAGCGCTGGAAATGGGTGTTGACGTTTGTATCTCCAGTTGGACGCGGATCACTTCCAATTCCCTGCCCTCGATGGCCAAGGCCGGCGCGAACTATATGAATTCGCAGCTGATCAAAATGGAAGCTATCTTGAACGGCTTTTCCGAAGGCATCGCGCTCGACGATCGCGGCTACGTTTCCGAAGGTTCCGGTGAAAATCTCTTTATGATCACCGGCAACAAGCTGATCACGCCGCCGCTGGCGTCTTCGGTGCTGCCGGGCATCACGCGCGACAGCGTGCTCGAGATCGCTAAGGAATTGGGTTACGAAGTGCTCGAAACCGCCATGCAGCGCGCCGCGCTCTATCTCGCCGACGAACTCTTTTTCACCGGCACCGCGGCGGAGATCACTCCGATCCGTTCGGTTGACCGCATCACCGTCGGCGAAGGCAAACGCGGTCCGATCACCAAAGCGGTCCAGGACGAATTCTTCGCCATCACCTCCGGCAAGCGCCCGGCTCCGAACGATGCTTCGTGGCTGACTTATGTCAAGGGAGCTTCGGCCAGCGCCACGAACTCAGAGACGGTGTAAATTTCGAAAACGTAAAATACGAAAAAGGACAAGGTTATTAGCCTTGTCCTTTTAGCGTTCAGGACATTTTAAGGTGCTTTTCTTAGCCGTCTCCGACGGCGTCAGAGTTTAGCTCCACGCGTGAGCGTGGAGAATATTGCGTAAAACGTAAATAGCCCGCTTGCGGGCGAAAGAGATCAATCTCTCCATAAATCCTTATCGATCTCTATTTTATTTACCCTCAACAAACTTTCATACTCATGCTTAAAATCAAATTTCGTATGATGCCTTTCCTGCTCGCGAATATATTTACGGACGGCCTCAAACTGCGACTCGCTCACGGTAAAGGCTCCATAGCGTCTTTGCCAGGCAAAACGTCCGTTGGTTAAACTTTTTGCCCATTTCGAAGAATTTGCTTTTACATCGCGGATAAAAGCGGAAATCTCCTTCGGCGGTTTTATTTTTACAAGCAAATGGATGTGATCGTTTATTCTGTTAATCTCAAAAGCTATTCCGCCAAGTCCTCGAACCGTTCCGCCAAGATATTCATGCAATCGGGGTTTTAGTTCATCTGTAATAAACGGGTACCGCCCTTTCGTGCCAAAAACAATATGGTACAGCAAATTTGTGTGGGACATTTTTGCCTCTCTCGCCTGTGAACAGGCTCTTTTTTATTTTTTGTATTTACTACACGCTTACGCGTGTAGCTACACTCTGTCGCTTGCCTGCAGCAAGCTATTTTTTTGACGTCTTTGCTTGTCAAGACAGACATTTCACTACCCGCTTAAACGTATAGTTACACGCTACCGTATGCCCGCGGCAAACTATTTTTCGGCAAAATATAATTTGACGTCTTCGCTGTTCAAGACCATCAGCGCCCAGACACCGAACATGATTCCGAAGGGATTGGCGCAGAAAGTTACCGGCAGCAGGGACAATAGGGCCGCCGTCAATGCCCATGTCCGCCTCTTGCCTTTCATCATGCCAAGAGCGCCTAAAACGATCGGCGGGGCCAGCAGCAGGCTCAAAACGCACGCTGCAAAGACGACTTTCGTTCCAACCAGATAAAATGTTTTTTGAATGTCGTCATCCGGAAACTCGGGCCGATCCGTTAAGAAAAAGCTAACCCCGAATATGATCCCCAGAATAAAGTTCAGGACACCGACCGCGATCAATCCCATCGCCGGTATCTTTAGTCTTACGTCAATATCAATCATTCCGCTTTAGCATCTTTCTGCGCAGCAGATCGAGCGCCCCCTGCGAACTGCGCCAGCGGATCAACTGCCGGTCGCCGGGCACGATCACCCGGTACGATCTCACCTCGTCTTTATCGGCGTAGCCGAGAAAAACCAGCCCGACCGGTTTTTCCTCCGAACCGCCGTCCGGCCCGGCGATCCCCGTAACCGAAAGCGCGTAATCGGTCTGCGCTTTTTCCCTCATTCCGCGCGCCATCGCTTCGGCGGTTTCAGCGCTGACCGCGCCGTATTTTTCCAGCACTTCCGCCGGCACGTTCAGCGTCCGCATTTTTGCGTCGTTGTGATAGGTGACCGCGCCCTCGATAAAATAGGCGGACGAGCCGGGAATTTCGGTCAGGCGCTCGGCGATCAGCCCGCCGGTGCAGCTTTCCGCCACCGCCACGGTTTTCCCGGCGGCTTTTAACATCTGCCCGACGACCTCTTCCAGGCTTTCGCCGTTTTCCGCATAAAGCGCGACCCCGAGTTTTTCCCTGATGCGGGCGGTCAATTCGCCGTGCATGGCATTTACGCCTTCGTCCGATTCACCTCTCGCGGCCAGGTGAAGCTCGATCTCGCTTTTATTAAAAAGAATGCTGGTTTGAACCTCCGTGTATTCTTTATAAACCGGCGAAATAAGTTCATCCACCGCCGATTCGCCCATGCCGGTAATTTTTAGGACCTTGCGCCGGACCTTTACCTTGCCGGCTTTTTCCAGCAGTTTCGGCAGCACAAAAGTTTCGAACATCGGCTTTAGTTCGCGCGGCGGCCCGGGCAAAACCACCAGGCTTTTGCTGCCGCTTTTATGATCGAATGCAAGGTACATTCCCGGCGCCGAGCCGTTCGGATTCGGCAGCACTTCGCCGCCTTCGATGATAAAGGCCTGCCGTTTATTCGTCTCCGGCATTTCGCGCCCCCACTGCAAAAATCGCGTTTTGATACCTTCCAATACGGCTTCGTCGAGGATGAGTTCGCGCCCCAGCGCGCGGGCGGTGATCTGGCGAGTGATATCGTCTTCGGTCGGCCCGAGGCCGCCGGTGGTGATGACCAGATCCGATTCTTCGACCGCTGCGCGGATGCCTTTTTCCAGGCGCTCGGCGTCATCGCCAATGATCGATTTGGCGCCTATCTCGATGCCTATTTCATTGAGTTTTTCGGTGAGCCAGAGGCTGTTAGTGTCTGTTTTGTCAGGCGTGAGCAGTTCGGAACCGACCGCGATGATCTCGGCTTTCAGCATAGGTGAAAGCCTAGAATTTAGTCAGGGTTTAGTCAAGTTTCGAGTCTGAGCGCGATTTGTTTAGAGTTCAAATGGCTTGCCTGTAAAGTCAAATAAGCGCGGCAGAGCAAGGAATACTGAGGTCTTAAACTGTAAGATGTTTAATGCTTTTTTCGTGTAATTTCGTGTAATTTCGTGGTTACTTCTTAAGCCCGTATTTCTTTAGTTATAAAGCGGAAACACGAAATCACACGAAAAAAGAAGAAGCCCACTTTATAGGTAAATCCGTTTCAGATGAGGAAATGCTCTTTTATCGGCAGCGTCAGTGCAAACTGAACCTACCGTCCGTAGATATCTTTCAAAACTTCGCTGATGGGTTTTCTGGCGCCGGGTTCTTCGCCGTTGGAGGCTGAGTGATGATCGTCCGAGTTTTTTTCTTCCTCAAAAACGCGGTGCACTGATCCGTTTGCCGGGGTGTGGTTTTGTTTGTCTGTCACGCTGCCGTTCCAGTTTCCCTGATAGGCGTTATTAGCATCTACGACGGAAGTCGTCAGATCCAGGATCGGGCTTTCCTGTGCTCTTTCCGCCAGCGAGATCGCTCTGGCGTCTTTTAACGCCTGGATCTTTTTGCGGCTTTCTTCCAGTAGAACCACGGCGCGGTTTTTGCGCGCTCTTTCCAGAGCCCTGATCGCGGCTGACGTCTGCGGCGCTTCGGCGGGTTCGCGTTCGATCCGGCGCAGTATGCGCACATAATTTTTCAGTTCCGGCGAGGCGATCAGCCGCCGGTTCTCATCCATTTGTTCGTTTTCCAGCACGCTGCCCAAATACTGCGACGCTGTTTCGTAATTGCCCATTTTGTGATGCAGCGCGCCGAGGGTAAAAAGCAGCAGCGGCGGCGGATCGGGCATCACGTTCAGAATTTTTTCCCCGGAATGCAAAACTTCCTGGATCTCGAAACCGAACCAGCGTTTTTCGTCGTCGCGCAGTATTTCGTTAGCGGCGAGATAAAATTCGAAGGCCCCGCGAATGTGATGTTTTTCAGTGCCGGCAAAAGCCTTCCAGACAAAGAACGTGGTCACCCCGAGAAATACCAGCACGTAACCGGGAAATCCGATCGCCAGCAGCACCGCCGCCATCACCGCCAGAGCGATACCGTAATTGGCTTTTTCCCTGATCAAGCCGGCGAGCTTTTTTTGCAGATCATCCTTCACTATCGGGTTGTTTCTCTTCTTCTTTGTCGTGATTATGGTTGTGATCCTCTGAGTGATCCCCAGTATGATCCCCGGCGTTATCGCCAGTATTATCCGGCGCGTGTTCCTGAGTATGTTCCTGCGGGCGTTTCGCTTCTTTAGCGGATTTGTCCATTTCTTTTCCGAATCCGGCCATGACGCCCATTATCTGGTCGCCGATCATGTAAGGCAGATTCAGGATAAAAGAGAATGTGTCTCCCAGAGCGATGGCTTCGAGCTGCATCAATTCACCGACCTTATTCTGCAGCGGCAGATCCGTAAAATTCTTGCGGAATTCCTGGAATCTTTCTTCCTGTAAAACTTTCGGGTCTTTTACTTCTTCTTTTTCCATTATTTCAATTACCAATTCTCCGGCCTTTTCGATCCGGGTCAGACATGCCAGCCGTTCTCCTTTGACGCGGACTTCGTCGCTCAGGTTGTCGAGTTCTTCCTGCGTCGGAACGGAAAGCAGGTCGGCCCCCTGTCTGACCACCACCGCGCAGCTATGCGTGTTTTCGGCCAGGTCGCATCCGGGCTCGAAAAATATTCCGAAACGGTTTGCCGCGTCCGAAAGATAACTGCCTTCGGCTGCCAGTCCGTGTCTTCCCTCCGGTTCGAATCTAATCTCCGCCTCAAAACTCTCTATTTCTACCTGTTTCTTTTCAACCATGGTTTGTACTTCTATTTAACTTTTACTTGGAACGGCCGGAGGCTACGCGAACCTTGGGCTGCGCTCCCGGGGCCATCGAACCGTGTATATCTTCTTTTTTCTGACATTCTTCGCACAAACCCATTATACGCATCGAATGATGGGTAGGTTTGAACTTAAATTTATCGGCCATCGCTTCCTGCAGTTCTTCGATCTCGGGAGAATAAAATTCGATCACCTTGCCGCACTCGGTGCAGATCATATGATCGTGATGTTCGTGCTGATAGTGGTGCTCGTAGTAGGTTTTGCCGTCGCCCAGGCGCACTTCGCGCGCCAGGCCCGCTTCGGTCAAAACCTTCAGCGTGCGGTAAACGGTTGTGTGGCCGACGGTCGGATCTTCTCTTTCCACCAGCCAATAGAGGTCTTCGCTGGAAAGATGCTCTTCCGTCCGCAGAAAAACTTCCAGGATCAGGTCGCGCTGCGCCGTGCGCCTTAAACCGGACTTTTGAATATGTTCGAGAAAAATTTCTTTCTCATCGTGAAATTCTTCTTTTTTCGCAATCATAGTTAATCGTCTCAAAATTTTCTATGAATTTATTTTAACACTAGCGGTCAAGCCTGTGAATAGTAAGTAGTGAATTGTGAGCAGTGACTGGTGATTGGTGGTAACTGGTGACTGGTGACTGGCAACTGGTGACTGGTGACTGGTGACTGGTAACTGGTAACTGGTAACTGGTAACTGGTAACTGGTAACTGGTAACTGGTAACTGGTAACTGGTAACTGGTAACTGGTAACTGGTAACTGGTAACTGGTAACTGGTAACTGGTAACTGGTAACTGGTAACTGGTAACTGGTAACTGGTAACTGGTAACTGGTAACTGGTAACTGGTAACTGGTAACTGGTAACTGGTAACTGGTAACTGGTGACTGGTGACTGGTGACTGGTGACTGGTGATAACCATTCACCATTTTATCACTAATTACTAATCACCAATCACTAATTACCAATCACTAATCACCAATCACTAATCACTAATCACCAATCACTCAGTTGTTCTGGCCAGCGTGTCGTCGAGCGCGGTTCGCATCTGCGTCAGGGTGTTCGGGCCATAGCCTTTATAGACCGCGGCCAGCCTGCCGTCCTGGCTGATCATAAAGCTTTGCGGGATGACGCCGGCGCGGCTGATCGTCAGCAGGCCGTTGTGAACCTCTTCGGTGCTCCAGGCTATTTTGTAATTAAGTCCCTGTTTTTCGACAAAGGCCTTTACCATTTCTTCCGGTTCCGGATCGACGTCAAGCCCGATCACCATCAAACCTTTATCTTTGTAATCGGTTTCCAGTTGTATCAGTCCCGGCATTTCCATCCGGCACGGGCCGCACCAGGTAGCCCAGAGATTTATCAGGATAACCTTGCCCTCGTACTGCTTCAGCGTAAACGAAGTCCCGTCGAGCGACTTAAGTTCGGCTTTCATGATATTGGCGGGCATCTCCGGAAAAGCGCGGGTGGACTTGGCTTTGTCCGGGTTGGCGGAGTTAGCGGGCGCGGATTTGTCGGTGTTGGCCGCGACGGAATTATCGCGGTTTACGGAATTGTTTGCCGGGGCATTTGGGGCATTTGCGGTTTTTTGAATACCGCACGCAGAAAACATCAATAACGCGAAAATAAATAATAACGGCAGATAAAGCTTGAATTTTTTCATTCAGCGAAAGACCTTTCAGTTCGTGATCGTGATACCCGTATCTTATACGAAAGTTAAAGATTTTGGTTACCGTTTATTTAAAAAACATTATCATCAAACCGGACATTAAAAAAGCCGCGAGGCGCTGGCTCACGGCTTTTAGGATCGCAAATTGCTTATTCGCGCTTCCGCGCCTTTTAGAACGAACCGTCAAGCGGGGCGGGCTCAAGAGTGTAAAGGATCTCTTTTAATTGGCCCTTCGTCCCGACGTCGTCCGCGCTCTTTACCTCCGGCGAACGCGACGTCGCCAGCATCGTAATGATAAAGCCGTTTCTTATGCCGAGCCGGCCGGCCGGGAAAAAGTAGGTTTTGCCCCAGATGGTCAGTTTTTCTCCGGTGCCGGTTTCGCCTTCGCCCTGAAACTTCACTTCATAGACCGGACGTCCGTTGTTGATCGTCGTTTCTCCTTCGGAAATGCTTTTGAAGTTAGGAATGGCTGCGGACCGGCTTTTATTGATCTCGCGGGCCAGTTTGGAAAAACTCGCTTTATCGGCCGAAAATGTTCCCTTGCTTTCATACCAGCTTACCAGCATCTGCTCTACCGGCAGGCCGTTCTCATTTTTTGAAATGTCCAGGAAATTTTTCTCGCTCGGATTTTTTACCCAGTCCGACGGGTAATAAAGCGAAAATCCGCGGAAATTTCTCAGCAGTCCCGGCGGCATGCCTTCTTTTGTATTGATAAAAGAAACGGTGCCGGGCGGCTGTTCGATAGTACGCGGCGGCGGAGCGGTTTCCGAATTTAGCGGCGGATCCTGAGCGGGATTTTGCGCCGGTGAAACCGGGTTCTGGTCGCCCGCCAGCGGATCGCCCTGCGGGCCTGCATCAGTCAACGTCGTCACCTGCGGCTGCCCCGCGGGCTCGCCGGAGTAATTCAGGAAGGTAAATATGACTGAGCCGATAATGATCGCGCCGATCAGGCAGATCGTTGCGATCGCCCATTTGGACAACCCTTCCGATTCCTGCACGTGTTTTTCCCAGGCCAGGGCCGGTGTCGCCTGTACCACGGCGGGGACAGCTTGGGCGCTGGAAATTTTCGGCTTGCTTCCCAGATCGAGCACGTCCTCGCCTCCGGCCATTCCGGAAGCTGTATCGCGCGAAAGATCGCCAAATTCCTTTTCGCCCGTCCGGTCGTCAAGCGCAAGTATCTCGTCGCCGGTTTCGTAGCCGGTTTCGTAGCCGGTTTTGATCCGGGGCTCGTCCGCCGCATATTCCGCGGGAGCCGCAGTTCCCAACGCGCCGTAAAGCGCTTCTCCGAAATCGCGCGCTTTTTGAAAACGGGCATCCGCATTGTACGAAAGCGCCCGCGTGAAAATATCATCGACGGCGGCCGGCAATTGCGGCAGTATCATGCTCGGTTTTGACGCCAGGCCGCGCTTTTGCGCGTCGAACAGTTCCCGCATCGATTCGAAATTGAACGGCAGCCTGCCGGTCAGCATCTCGTAGGCGATCGCCGCCAGTGAATAAGACTCGCTGGCCGGGGAAATTTCCCTGCCCTGAAGCTGTTCCGGCGACTGGTAAGCGACGTCCTTTAATTTTCGCACCGATGGCGCTTTATAGCCTTTTGCCAGGGCGAAATCCGTCACCTTCGCGATCGGCGTTCCGTCCGCCTCGGGTTTCAGGATCACTTTTTGCGGCCGGACGTCGTAATGAAGCACGCCGTTTTGCTGAGCGCCGCTGAGAGCTTCTGATATCTGTTTAACGATCCTGCCCGTATCGGACGCCGGGATCGGATCGCCGCTGTCGAGCAGGTCCCGCAGCGATGAGCCTTCGACATATTCGAAAACCGCGAACGGCATTCCTTCCGGCATCTCGCCGCTGTCCAGTATTTTTACGATATGCGGGTGATTGAGGTGCGACAGGGCGACCCGCTCCTCGGCTGAATTTTGAATAAAATCGCTGCCGAGGGCCAAAACTTTAAAGATGACGCGTTTATTATTCGTCCCCCGGTCCTGTGCCAGGTAGGTGATGCAGATGTCGTCGTGGCTGATCCGCTGTTCTATGAAATAACGCCCGCGGATGACGTGGCCGAGCAGCACGTTGGGATTTTCCCAGCTTAAGGCCAGCCTGCCCGTCGGATTCTTTTTGCGGTCGCCGAGCGGCGCCTGGAACGAAGGCAGTTCGTTGATATTGATCTGTTTACCGGTGGGTTTATCGCTGATCTCGGCGGAAACTTCAGAAAATTCCGGCTCCCGGATAAAACTGGGCGCTTGCGGTATTTCCGTCGGTTTTGAGACGGGGACAAAATTCGGCAGGGACAATATTTCGTCCGAACCGTCCGGCGCGGACGACTTTTCCACCAAATTCGTGAAAACTCCCCCCGAAGGCATTTTACGATTGGCCGCCGCCGCTTTCGGCATCAGCCTGCCGCCGTCATGGATGCAAAATCTCTGCGCTCCCTCGTTATATTCCCTGTTACATCTGGGACAATAAAGCATTGTTTTACCCTGTAATATGGTGCTCGTTTGTATTTTACCCTGCATACTTTGAAAACAGAAGAAGTAAACCCGGAATCAGCCGTTTTCTCTCTTCGCGGCAGCGCCAGCTTTATTATTTACAACAAATTAGCCGGACGCCACTACTAAATAGTCTCAATCTCCTGTTTTTTTCAGGATTGGCAGGATTTAAATGGATTTGTGGCCGGAACCTAAAAAGCGACTCGTTCGGCGCCAGTGAGTTTTGCCGATATTTCCGAGTTAAGCGGGTCGATCTGTTTGGCTTTGGCATAGGCGCGTACCGCGTCCCTGAATTTTTTGATCTTCATAAAACCGTCGCCAACACCGGTGAACCCTTGTAACCCGGCGAGTTTTACTTTTTCGGTAGGGGAAGCTGTCTGAAAAGCTCTGAGAAAAGATGCTTCGGCTTCGTCGTAACGCCGGAGCTGCAGGAAGAGGTCTCCCAACTTTGAGTGGGGAGTATAACTATTTTGACTTATTTGTATGCTGTCGCGCAAGACTTTTTCTGCTTCGGCCATTTTTTGCTGCCTGGACAAAACATCGCTCAAAATGAACAGCGCCATCGGATTCCGCGGATCGAGCCGCAGTGCGCGGCGCAAAAGCTGCTCCGCCTCCACCGGTTTCGAAGCCTGTAGAGTGTCCGCCACGAGTATCAGCGAAGGCGCATCGACCGCAAGCTGCACGGCCGTCTGGTAGGCCGAGCGGGCTTCCGCAGTCAGATTGTTGCGTCCCTTTAACCGCCCTAAATGAGCGTAAGGCAGCGCGAATCCCGGCGCCAAAGTGATCGCCCGGCGATAGGAATCTTCGGTCGGGCGGTCGATCCTGCCCTGAAGTTCCATCGCGACGCCCAACTGGTCGTAAGCGACCGCATTATCTTTATCCAGGCTCAGCGCCTTGCGCGTCATCTTTTCGGCTTCGGCGTAGCGGTCGGCGACGTCGGTGCCGGCGATCGGCTGCGTCAGCACAAAACTCAGCGCGACATAAGCTTCGGGCGCGTTCGGATCGAGCAATATAGCCTGGCGATATGCTTTCTCGGATTCTTCCCAGCGCTGCAGGTCGCTGTATAAATTTCCCAGGCCGTAGGCGGCCCGCGCGTCCCGCGGTTTTAAATCCTGGGCCTTGCGATAGGATGTTTCGGCAAAGTTGTAATTCCGGTCGTCACGGGCGGCGTTGCCGCTGTCCAGGGCCTGTTCGAAAAGGTCTTCCACATTCGAAGGCGCCGGCCTTCCCGTCGCGCCCGTCGTTGTTGCCGTCGCCGTCGAAGGGGACACTTTGAAAACCGATTTATCGGTCGTCGCCCCGGTATTTTGATTCGCCGGTTTTTTAGTGGCCGGTTTCCTGTTTGCCGCCGTATTGCTGCGGGTATTTTTCGCGACCGGTGCGGCCTTTTTCGGCGCCGGTTTTTTAGCTTTGGCGGTGGAGGAACTTTTCGTCTTGGTGGTTTTATTGGAATTCTTAAACAGGCCGCTGCTGCTGCCCAGATCGCCGCCGACCTGCTGTCCGTACGAAATTACCGGCAGCAGGCACATCATGCCGGTCAATAAAAACACTTTTCTGCTTAGCTTTGTTTTGAACATTAGTTCCTCAAAATCCTTAAACCCTATTGCGGCCTTACCAGCCGGAACCCGAGATTCTTTTCCTTCTGCTTGTCGGAAACATCCGCGCGAAACGTCGCGGTGATCTTTAACTTTGCCGGATCTTCGTGCGCCGAACCGCCCCTGACGACGATTCGTTTATCCGGCCGCTTTTGCACTTCCGCTCCGCTGCCTGGGTAAGGTTTGATCTCGGTATCGGTCCATTCCCAGACATTTCCGATCAGATCGAGCACGTCCCAAATATTTTTTCCCTGCGGTTTCGACCCGACAATCGCCGGTTCCGAATCGGCCGCGGCCATTACCGCGTCGCCGTCTTCCCAACTGTCTCCCCAGGGGAACAGGTTATTTTTTTCGCCGTTACGCGCCGCGTATTCCCATTCTTCCTCGGTTGGAAGCCGGTAATTCACCCCGTCGCGTTTCGAGCGCCAGACGGCAAAAGCTTTGGCATCCTCTAAAGAAACGAACCTGACCGGCGCCATTTCGCTGCCGGCGACGGGCTGCCCGTTGACCCAGTGATTCGGCGCGGCGTAACCTGCCGCTTTGACGAAATCGTAATACTCGCTGTTGGTAACCTCAGTTCTATCCATCATAAAAGGATCGACTTTGACCGAATGCGCCGGCCGCTCTTTCAGATCGCCGTCGTCGCGTCCCATTTTGAAGGTCCCGCCCGGGATCGCGGCCATTTCCGCTTTAGGCACTGTCGGCGGCGCGGTCCGGCTGTTCCCGTTAGAGTTGTTCGGCGGCACAACTTGTCTGTTTTCAGGCAGATTCGAATTACTAACCAAACCGCCACTACTAAAAAACACCCAATAAATGCCGATTCCAAAAATAACGGACAATATCAGCGCCCCGGCGCCGATCCCGCCAAAAAGCAGGAGCCGGGAAAAGCCGCTCTTTTCTTCCGTATAAGTAGCGCCGCCGGTTCCGGCGTAGGAATTTGCCAGCAGCTTCAGGTTCGAGATAACGGTCTCGTCTTCGGCCGTCGGCGGGTGCGAGATCAGCGGCATCGTCGGCATCGGCACCTTCATCGTTTCCGCCGGATTTACGGTCGGAACAACGGGTTTGGAAAGCTGCGCGACGACTTTTTGCGGCTTGCCGTCGAGCACGATCTGGTTTTCCCAGTCCTGAAACCCGTCATGGCTCACCCGCAGGTGATGATTGCCGCTCTGGATGCCTTCGAGCAGCAGCGAGCCGTCGGTTTGGCTTTCGCCGACCGAAGTATTATTAAGAAAGACCTTCGATTGAGGCGGCCTGGTCAGAACGTGAAGCGACGAAACGGGCAGGACGCCGCCCGCCAGCGTGGCCGCGGCATTAAGATTATTTTGGGGATTATTTTGAAGATTGCTTTGCGTGGCCTGGTCGAGCGCGGCCCGGAATTCTTCGATCAGCGCTTCGGCGGAAGCCGTGCGTTTTTCGCGTTCTTTTTCCAGCGTGTGCCTGACCATCGCTTCCACCGCCGGCGGGACCTGCACGCCTACCTCGGCAAACGTGGTCGGCGGATCGGTCAGATGTTTTTTCATGATCGCCGGAATCGAAGAACCTTTGTACGGCACGTCTCCGGCCAGCATCTGGAAGAGCATCACGCCCAGGCTATAAACATCCGACTGCGCGTCCGGCTCTTCGTCCGCCCACTGTTCCGGCGCCATGTAATAAGGCGAGCCCATCAAGCCCGTCGTCTGCGCCTGGACGAACGAACCCAGCAGCTCGCCGGATTTTATCTTAGCCAGTCCGAAATCCAGTATCTTCACGGCTTCCGCCAGCGGCCGGCCGTCCTGAATGATAATGTTCAGCGGCTTCAGGTCGCGGTGAACGATTCCGCCCCGGTGCGCCGCGCTAACGCCCATGCAGATCGCGCACATCAGATCGAAGGCGCGTTCCGGCGACAGCCGTTTTTCACGCGCCAGCAGATCGTGCAGGGATTCGCCCTGTACGAATTCCATCACCAGGAACGGCAGCTTGCCTTCGATCACGCCGTAATCGGTCACGTTCACCACATTGTGATGACGGATCGCCGCCGCCGCCAGCGCTTCCTGGCGAAAACGCGTGACCAGCTGCGGGTCGTTTCCGACCAGATCGGGCAAAATTATTTTTACTGCGTGGGAAGTTTTTAGATACGTGTGGCGGGCTTTGTATACGACGCCCATTCCGCCCTGTCCGATGCGTGATTCAAGCTGGTATTTTCCCTCCAGCAGCGGTTCACCGCCGATGCTATGAAACGTAGCCTCACCGTCCTCGGGACAGTTTTTCATATCATCGGGATAACAACACTTACAGGCCTGGCACTCTCTCATCCGATTAGATCAACTTTTATAAAGAAAAATACGAGCGATGCTGCTTAAAGTTCAGATTCTTTGATGCAGTTTGATTAACACACGTTACCAAGGCTAATTTTATAGTAAATTTTCCTTAAGTAAAAGGAACGAGTGCTGTCAAAGCATGAGGTCAGTACCGGGAACGCAGTGACCGGCTTTGAGCGGAGCGAATAAATTCTTATGTTACAATCCGCTAATGTGGAATGATACAGAAATCTGTGGAATAACGAAAAAACCCTTGGGCGGAAAAAGGCAGCCGCGGAAAACTCTGGAACGAGCGAAGCGTCGAGCAGGCGATCGACTATGTAATCAACGGGCAGGGCGACGAATTACCGGATTTCGACCAATGATAGTTACTCGCTGCGCTCGTGAGCCGGTCACTTCGTTCCCGGTACTGACTCCATAGCCAAAACTCGCAAAATATCCAGTAAACTTAAAGTCCCGACGAAGCCGCCGGGACTTTGCTGATATTAAAATCAATCATCCCTTGACGACGATACTGACCAGCCGCTTTGGCACGACGATGACCTTGACGATCTCTTTCCCGGCGATGAATTCCCTGACCTTTTCATCCGCCAGCGCCATCGCTTCGAGTTCCGCGCTCGGAGTTTCCGGCGAAGCGATCACGCGCGAACGCAGCTTGCCGTTGACCTGAACGGGAATTTCGATCTCGTCGGCCCTCGCCAGATCTTCGTCGGCCGCCGGAAATTTCACGCCGTTGCCCAGCATGCCGTTGTCATTGCCGACGATCTGCGAAAACATTTCCTCGGCCGCGTGCGGCGCAAACGGGGCCAGCATCACCAGCAAGCTTTTGACCGCTTCGCGAACGGCAAAGACCTCTTCCGGCGTCGCCGTTTCCGGCTCGACCTTAAATTCGTAGATCGAATTGCACAATTCCATCAGCGCCGCGACCGGCGTATTAAACTGCAGGCTGTCCAGGCTGTCAGTGATCCGCTGGATGGTCTGGTGCGTTTTCCGCCGCAGTTTTTTGGCGTCGGCGCTTTCCCCGTCTCCGACGGCCGCCGGCGAAGTGTGAAACGTATCGTGCCATTTCCAGACAAAGCGATAAACGCGCTGCAGAAATCTGACCGCCCCTTCGATACCGGATTCGTGCCAGACCAGTTCGTTTTCGACCGGCGCGGCAAACAGCACGAACAAACGCGCCGCGTCCGCCCCGTAGATCTCGACCATCTCGTCCGGATCGACGCCGTTGCCCTTAGATTTCGACATCCGCTCGATCGCCCATTTCAGGGGCTTGCCGTCCTCGGACTTGGCCGCCGTTACCTTGTTTTTGGCGTCGCGCTCGACCGTTACCGTCGCCGGCGGGTAATAAATTCGTTTGCCGGTTTCGTCATCGAAAAATGTTTCGCCGACGACCATTCCCTGGGTCAGCAAACGCTTGATCGGTTCGTCGAATTTCACCAGCCCGATGTCGCGCATTACCTTCGTCCAGAAACGCGTGTAGATCAAATGCATCACGGCATGATCGTCGCCGCCGATATACTGATCGACCGGGGCCCAGTAGGCCGCTTTTTCCGGCGCAAAAGGCATCTCGGTATTTTGATTGTCCAGGTAGCGAAAATAATACCAGCACGAATCGACAAAGGTGTCCATCGTGTCGGTTTCGCGTTTTGCCGCGCCCGCGCAATTCGGGCAGACGGTATTAACGAACTCCGGCACGGTCGCCAGCGGCGATTCGCCCGCGACGTTAAACTGAACGCTGTCAGGCAGTTCCACCGGCAGCTGGTCGATCGGAACCGGCACCACACCGCAGGCTTCGCAATAAATTATCGGGATCGGCGCGCCCCAGTAACGCTGCCGCGAAACACCCCAATCGCGCAAACGATAGGTTGTCGCCGCTTCCCCAAAGCCGTTTTGTTTGGCAAATTCGGCCATCTCCCGTTTTGCATCGACCGAAGTTTTACCAGACCATTCGCCGGAATTTACCAATACACCATAATCGGTAAAAGGCGCCTCGATTTGGGATTCCGATCCGTGTTCATCCGAGTTCACAGAGTTTTCCGTGTTTACAGAGTTCTCAGAGTTCTCAGAGTTCGCCGGGTTGCCGGAGTTCTTCGACTCTGTCACCTCTGCCAACTCGGCAAACTCTGTTGACACAATTACTCTAGGAATTCTCAATCCATACTTCCGGGCAAATTCAAAATCCCGTTCGTCGTGCGCCGGCACGCTCATCACCGCGCCGGTGCCGTATTCCATCATCACGTAGTTGCCGACCCAGACGGGCAGTTCTTCGCCGCTAACAGGGTTGAACGGATTGACCGCTTTCAGGCCGGTGTCGATCCCTTCCTTTTCCGGTTCGGCGTCATAGTCGGTAACTTTCAGTTTGTCGGCTTTGATCTTTTCGATCATCGCACGCACGTTTTCGTCGAACTCCGCGGCATACGCGGCGATGATCGGATGCTCCGCCGCAACGACCACGGCATTCGCGCCATAGATCGTATCGATCCGCGTGGTGAAAACACGAATTTTTTCTTCGTTCAGAGTTACGTCTTTAGACGTGATATTCGCGCCTGAAGGCGCAACTCTGAACTCGACATACGCCCCTTCCGACCGACCGATCCAGTCGCGCTGGCGTTTCAGCACATTTGGAGCCCAGCCTGCCTCGACCTCGGCCATGTCGTCCAGCAATTGGTCGGCATAGTTAGTGATCTTGAAAAACCATTGCTCCAGGTCTTTTTTTGTCACCGGGTTGCCGCAGCGCCAGCACAAACCGCCGCTCGCCTGCTCGTTCGACAGCACGGCTTCGTCGTGCGGACACCAGTTGACCTGGGTCTTTTTCTTATAGGCCAGGCCCATCTCATACATTTTCAGAAAAAACCACTGGTCGAATTTATAGTAATCCGGGCGATGCGCCGCCACCTGACGCCGCCAGTCGTAACCGAAACCCATCCGCTGCAATTGGCCGGTCATGTGCGCGATATTACTTTCGGTCCACTCGCGCGGGTTCACGCCGCGTTTGCTCGCCGCGTCTTCCGCCGGCTGCCCGAAGGAATCCCAGCCGATCGGGTGCAGCACGTTAAACCCCTGCAGACGCTTGTACCAGGCGATCGCGTCGCCGACCGAATAATTGCGCACATGCCCCATGTGCAGGTTGCCCGACGGGTAGGGCAGCATTTCCAACTGGTAAAATTTCGGCCGCGCGTCGCCTTCAGCAGCGGCTTCAGCCTCGAAATAGCCGGTTTCCGCCCAGCGCTTCTGCCATTTTTCTTCTATCTTTTTTGCGAAATATTTCTCGTCCATAAATTTAGCCTCGTATCCATTGTTGCCGTCCAATACCATGGAAAACGAACAAAAGATTAAGTTTAACGAATAAATACAAATCCATCCACTAAACAATTTTTAATTTTTAACTTTGAATTTTTAATTAAATGCAGGCTCGCCACGTCGCCGAAAACTATTTCGCCGAGTGGCTATCTAAGGAGGAGGTTGTTTGAAAACTTTCTCATTGCAATGGATTCTAATGGCTTAACAAAATAAAATCAAGTCCAAAGTTTTGAAGCAATCTTTGCGGTTAGAGTGGTCTTGCCCATAAATTACGCAATTAGAGAAATCGAAACAGCTGTCAGCTAACAACTATTTATGGCAACGCCGGTTAGAGTGTTAAACCGCAAAGGCCGCGAAGGTAGGACGCAAAGTCACGCAAAAGAAATCCTTTTACGCCGTCAGCTCACAAACCAGCATCTCGATCTGCAGGCGCGGCGTGGCCAGCGAAGTTTTGATCGCCAGATCCACCTCTGCCATGCGGCGCAGGATGTGCGAGAGTTTTTCCTGCTCCAGCCGGCGCGCGGCCGCCATGAATTCTTCCTGCTTGCCGTAGGGCATTTTCACTTCCCTCGCCACCGCGCCGCGATCCAGGCCCTGCTTCATCAGATCTTTCACTATCGCCAGGCGGTGATAATTGCTCGCGATCAGCCCCAGCAGCATCACCGGCTCCGCGCCGTCGTCCAACAGCTTGTGCACGGTTTCGAGCGCCTTCGTGCGGTTTTTGCCGAGCAGGTGATCGGTCAGCGCGAAGTTCGAAAGCTCGCGCGAATTCGAGATCAGTTGTTCGATCAATTCATTAGTGACGATGCCGTCGGGCAGCGATGCGACCGCCAGTTTTTCCAATTCGCTCGAAGCCTTGCGCAAATCGCTGCCGACCAGCGCGACCAGATGTCTCAAAACGGAATCGTCGGCGCGAGCGTTAAAATCCTTCAGCCGGTCTTTTAGCCAGCCGACGGCTTCCTGATCGTTGAGCGCGGTAAATTCGACCGCCGTACATTTTTCCAGCAGCAATTTGGAAATTTTTCGTCGTTTGTCCAGGTCGTCGGCGACGAAAAAAACCACCGAAGCTAAATTCGGGTTAGCGAGATAAGCCGTCAGCGCGGCTTCGTGTTCTTCGCGGATGGTCTCTCTCCGGCCGGCGTCGCTGACGCGCACTTCAGTGATCCGAACCACGCGTTTTTCCGACATCATCGGCAGCTGATCCGCCGCCGCCAGCGCATCGCGGACATCGGAACCCGCCAGGCTGATGCTCGATTCGTTGAATTCGCGCAGGTCGCCTTCCTTAAAAACTTTGTCGGAAATGGTTTTTACCGCCAGGTCGCGCAGGTATGTCTCCGCCCCGAAAAACAAATAGACCGGCGCGATCTTGTTCTCCCGGATCTGACTTCTTAATTGTTCGCGAGTAAGAATTGCCATAAATATTGTGATTGGTGACTGGTAGTGTAATAGGTAACAAGTTTCTACCAGCCATCTATCACTAAATCACTCTTCACTAATCCCCATTCACTATTACTATTCACTCATTACCAATCACCAATCACCAATCACCAATCACCATTCACCATTCACTATTTACTTTTTCTTTCTTCTTTGACGCCTAATCCATTAACGATGGTCGAGACGACCGATTCGGCGAATGCGCGTGACATGCGTTCGACCGCCGGGTCTTCTTCGTTAAAAAAGCTGCGCGGGTCTTCCGAAAATTCATAGGAATCGCGAAAGACGAAATTCTGATTATCGTAGAGCACCTTGTTTGCTTTAAGATCGCGCACGGTGACGGCGGCCACGATCGTCACTTCGAAAACGCGGGCGCGGCCTTCGCGGTCGAGCAGCACGCCTGAGAAGCTAAAGTCGCGGATCGTGCCTTCGACCACTGCGTCGGCGCCGTCACGCGAGCCCTGAACCCGCAGTCCCCGCCCGCGTTTGATGATCTCCTTGACCGTGGCCTCGGTAAAGCGCGATTCCACCCGGTAGCGCAATCCCCGCACTTCAAAACCGAACGGCGGGACGGCGACGGTTTTGATATTTTTCGGCAGGCCGGAATTCGTCACCGGCTGGTAGCATTCGGTAAATCCCGAAACCGATAAAAACACGATCACGATCGCCAAACTTCTCAAGATATTTTTATAACGCATTTTATTTTTGACCTTTTATCGCTTCTACCACGCGCGCGGTTTCCACCGCTTCTTTCACATCGTGAACTCTTATTATCCCTGCGCCATTCCAGACCGCCAGCGCCACGCTCGCCATCGTGCCGTGCAGCCTCTCCGCCGCTGGAACGCCGCCTAACATCCTGCCAATGAACGACTTTCTTGATGAGCCGAACAACATGGGAAACTCGGCAAACTCCGAACCTAGCTCACCGAATTTAGCCATCAGCTCCAGGTTCTGCTCAAATGTCTTGCTGAACCCGAGGCCGATATCGAGCGCAATCCGGTCATCGGCCACGCCAAATTCGCGAGCTTTTTCGATACTCCATTTTAACCCGTTTTTTACTTCCTGAATAATGTCACGGACGGGTTCCTGCTCGTGCATGGTTTCAAAAGTCCCGCGCAGGTGCATCAAAATCAGCCCGGTTTTTTCGGACGCCGCAACCTGGGCGATCTTTTCGTCGAATCTCAATCCCGAAATATCGTTGATGATTTCCGCGCCCGCTTGGGCGGCGGCCCGGGCGACTTCGGCTTTGCTGGTGTCGATCGAAATCGGGACGTCGAATCGCTTGGCGATCGCTTCGATCACCGGAATGACTCTGGCTATCTCTTCTTCCGCCGAAACGCGGACACTGTTTGGTCTTGTCGATTCGCCGCCGATGTCTAAAATATCGGCGCCGCCGGCGATCATTTTTTCGGCAATGCGCAAACCGTCGTCCGGGGAAGAAATTTTCCCGCCGTCGCTAAAACTGTCCGGCGTGATATTTAAAATACCCATCACCAGCGTTTTTTCATATGACAGCTCGCGCCGCGAAGTTTTCCACATCTGTTTCATTTTTCGCTAAAACAGCTCATCAAGCAAACGATAATAATAGATCTTTTCCTGGTCCAAAGCGTCAATTCCATACGCGCGGCAAAAGATATTTCCTATCTCGACTGAGGTTTCTGTGTTGAGCGCAAAACTTCGCAGAAACAAAGCGATGTCCTGATAACGATCGCTTATTCCTCCGCGATCAAAATCGATAAAGCCGCTAATTTTGCCATTAAAAATCATAATATTCGGAAGACATAGATCGCCGTGCGTAAAAACCAGATCTTCTGTTTGCGGCCGTTTTTCCACCAGTTCTTCATATACATCTTGCGCTGTTCGCCCAAGATTTTGTTCGTCGAAATCCGTTTCATCGACCAGACCGAGTTTAATGTTTTTATTCGCCGCCGCCAGTTTCACATCGATATTCTGTTTCAACAAACAATCCGCCAGCGGCAGATCATGGACCGCTCTGATAGCGCGGGCCGCCTTTTCGGCAAAATCGTAAATTAAAGTAATATCACGACTATTCGCAGGTACATGTTCAGAGGTTACGATACCTTTAATTTCCGATAGCAGGATAAATTGTTTGTCCGCGTCCAGCTGAAATCCCAGAACTTTCGGAACCGGTAATTTTTCGCCGATCCATTCCAAAACTTCTTTTTCGCGCCGCAGATCTGACAAGCTGCCCATGGGAGCGATTTTCAAATAAGCGGCCATCTCAGGCAGATAATAAGTTTCTGCCCCGGACCATCCGGTAAATATTTGTTTGTGCTTTTGTTGTTTAAGCAGATCGCTTAGCATGTAATTTTTATCGCGCATTGCTGTTGTTAATAATGAGTCGTCCTGAAATAGGTTGACATATTTTTAATGGTAAGTTAGAAAGCCTGTGTGGTTCGCCGCGCAGGCTTTCTTATGTATAGCGTCCGGTGTGTTCATTTTCAAACTCAGATGCGGACGTTTTCGGTTATAAGTATCGATCGACTGTTCGATCAGTAGGTGAAGTTCTTTGCCGGTATTGCATTTCTCAGTCAGGAACTCCTGCTTTAGAATGCCGTTGATGCGTTCGGCCAGAGCGTTCTGGTAACAGTCGTAGCCGTCGGTCATCGAAGGCGTGATATTATGCCTGCGCAGTTCGTTTTGATAAACAGCCGAAGCGTATTGCAGCCCGCGGTCCGAGTGATGTATCAGCGGACGGTCGCCGATACTGCCGATACGGTTCTTCGCCGCCATCTTGAGCGCCTCGACGACGCTTTCCGCGCTCAGGTCGTCGCTTAGATGATAGCCCATGATCTTGCGGCTGAAAGCGTCCGTTACCAGCGACAGGTAATGTGTCCGTTCGCGGCTCTTCACATAGGTGATGTCGGAGACAAACACTTCTTCCGGACGCGTCGCCTTTCTATCTGCCAGCAGGTTCGGGTGTTTCCTGAGCCAGTGCTTTGAATAGGTCGTTTTCGTGTAGTTTGTCTTCCGTTTGATCAACAGATGCTGTGATCTGAGATAAGAAAACAAAGCGTCACGACCGACTTTCAGGTCTTTTGCCGCAAACTCTTCCCGCAACAGATAGTACAGTTTGCGCGTACCCAGGCGCGGCAGTTCCATCCGCACTCCCATCACCAGTTCCTTCACCTGCGACATCCGCTCCTTGCGCTTCGACCAGCGCTTTTCCGACTGGTACACTCCCTGACGGCTCATTCCCAGCACACAGCACATCCGGCTCAGGCTTGTTCCTTCTTCACGCTGTCTTCGCCGGAGCGACCCTCCAAATACTTTTTTCGCAGACCAGCCCCATATTGACTATCCATCACATCGATCACCTCGTTGAGGATGCTATTCTTTAGCCGCTCGTCCGACAACTCACGCTCCAAACGCCTGATCTGCTGCGACGGCGTTTCCTTCTCTTTACTGCTCATCCCTTGCACCTCCGGCCGACTCCAGTCTAACGAACCGTGCTTTCGCAGCCAAACCAACACCGTACTTCTACCCTGGATACCGTAACGACGCTGCGCCTCCTGATACGTTAGCTCCCCCTTTTCTACTTGCGATACCACTGCCAATTTAAAAGCCATTCCGTAATCTCGCTGGCTCCGCTTAACTCTTTTATTAACTCTCGCTTCCATAAATAAGTCACCTTTCCGTCAACTTATTTCAGGACGAGACATAATAAAAGAAAAAGGATAAAGCTTTCACCTTATCCTTTTCCATCATTCTTTACCTTTCGCTTACGCCGTCGCCGGGTTGTTGGTGATCGGCGGCAGGATCGGCTTCTTGAACGGATTGGCCTTTTCCTCTTTCGGAGTCGAACGGTCGTCGTCTTCCGGAGTGCTGTTGGGCTTGAATTCGTCAAGCGGCAGCCCTTCCAGCAGGCGGCGTATCTGAACGCCGTCCAGCGATTCGCGCTCCAACAGCGCTTCCGCCAAACGCACCATCACGTCTTTCTGTTCGTTGATTATCTTATGCGCCAGTTTGTACTGCGAATCGACGATCTTTTTGACCTCTTCGTCGATCCGGATGGCCGTGCTTTCGGAAAAATCACGATGCTGCGAAATTTCGCGCCCGAGGAAGATCTGTTCTTCCTTTTTACCGAAGGTCAGCGGGCCCATATCCGACATTCCATATTCGCACACCATCGCGCGCGCCAGTTCCGTCGCCCGTTCGATGTCGTTTGAAGCGCCGGTAGTGATCTTGTCCGCGCCGAGGAAAAGATCTTCCGCGATGCGTCCGCCCATTAAAATGGCGATCTGGCTCAGCAAATATTCCTTGGTGTAGCTATGGCGGTCGCCTTCCGGCAGCTGCATCGTCACGCCGAGCGCCATACCGCGCGGAATGATCGTCACTTTGTGCACCGGATCGGCCGACGGAACCTTCAGCCCGACCAGCGTATGTCCGGCTTCGTGATACGCGGTGATCTTTTTCTCGTCATCGGAGAGCACCATGCTGCGGCGTTCCGCGCCCATCATGACCTTATCCTTGGAAAGCTCGAAATCGATCATCGAAACGACCTTCTTGTTCAACCGGGCGGCATTGAGCGCCGCTTCGTTGACCAGGTTGGCCAGGTCGGCCCCGGTAAATCCCGGCGTGCCGCGCGCGATCACATTGATATTCACATTGGCATCGAGCGGGATCTTGCGGATGTGAACTTTGATGATTCCTTCGCGGCCGCGAATATCGGGACGCGAAACCACCACGCGGCGGTCGAAGCGTCCGGGGCGAAGCAGCGCCGGATCCAGCACGTCCGGCCGGTTGGTCGAAGCCATCAAAATAACGCCGTCATTGGATTCGAATCCGTCCATCTCGACCAGCAGTTGGTTCAGCGTCTGTTCTCTTTCATCGTGCCCGCCGCCGAGGCCGGCGCCGCGATGGCGTCCGACCGCGTCGATCTCGTCCACAAAAATGATACACGGGGCATTTTTCTTGCCCTGTTCGAAAAGGTCGCGCACGCGGCTGGCGCCGACGCCGACAAACATCTCAACGAAGTCCGAACCGGAGATCGAAAAGAAAGGAACATTGGCTTCGCCGGCAACGGCTTTTGCCAATAGGGTCTTGCCGGTTCCCGGGGGGCCCATCATCAGCACGCCCTTCGGAATACGTCCGCCGAGTTTCTGAAATTTTTGCGGGTCGCGCAAAAACTCGATGATCTCCTCTAATTCTTCCTTGGCTTCCTCGACCCCGGCCACGTCCTTAAAGGTGACGCGTTTCTGCTGATTGTTCAGCAATTTGGCGCGGGATTTACCGAAGCTGAGCGCTTTGTTGCCGCCGGCCTGCATTTGCCGGAAAATAAATATCCAGAACGCGATGATCAGAACAAACGGCAGAATATTGAAAAGCACCAGCCAGAAAGTACCGTCGCTGGTCGGCTCCATTTTTATCTGCACGCCTTTTCCCTGCGCAGCGTCCAGCAGCGCCTTGACCGGCGCGTCGCCCTTGCTCACGTAGGTAAATAATTTGTTCAGATCCTTATCGGTAAATTCAACGGCATTGGAACGGATATACATTTCCGTGATCTCGCCATTCTGTACTTTTTCCAACGCTAAATTGTAAGCAAGCTCCTGTGGTGATTTAGTTTGCGAACGCATTATCAGAAAATAAAACGCCACGGCGCTTAAAACGATAAGTACCCACAGAAAAATTTGTTTTGCTTTAGAACTCAAAATATTATTGCCTCCGAAAAAACTTTTCATCTACTTCGTTAAAGGCTCGGCCGCCTTACTGTCTAATGCCGATCTGACCGCGCTCTTTATCATCGAATTCATTATTAGAAAAATAAATCCGGCGATAAGAAGGACGCCGAAACCGATCAGGATCAAAAACGGCAGCGCGTTAAGCAGGACGAGTCCGATAGTGCCGTCGCTGGCCGCATCCATCTTGATCGTCATACCCTTTCGCTCGGACGCATCCAGCAGCGCCCTGACCGGCGCATCGTCTTTGCCGATATAAGTAAAATATGTATTGGAATCTTTAGCGGTGAATTCGACCGTATTCCGGCGAACGCGCATTGCGCTGAAATCACCGTTCTTTGTTCTTTCCAGCGCCACGGCGTAGGTAATCTCCGGCAGTGGTTTAGCTTGCGCGTTCATCATCAAAAAATAAAACGCCGCCGCGCTTAAACAAGCCCAGGCAACCAGCACCGACAGGAAAATTTTCTTGGTTGTCGAACTCATAAAATAAATCAGCCGTCTAACCCTCAGGTTCTGCCCTCCGGGATCGCCCTTCTTTTCTTGAGAAGTTTGATGTGCGATCACCCGATTTCGTTGCGCTTTAAAATGTCATTTTAAATGCTTAAAAGCGCGCATTCCCTCAATTTAGATTTTAGTTGCCCGTCCGGCTTTTTTCAACCTTTGTTTTCCTAAATATCAGCTTTCCTTTACTTAGCGTCACACTCTCGCCGCCCGGCAGCTCGATCGTTTTACCGCCCGTCCCGTTCAAAACTAAACGCTCGAGCGCCGTGAAATGTTCCATCTCCAGGCGGCGCAGGTCGCCGCGCAGCTCCCGCAGCCAGAGCCGCAGAGCTCTCACGCGTTTTGCCGCGGACACCGTGCTGATCTTCTTAACGTCAATAGTGTCTTTAGTTGCGCTGCGCGCTTCGGTCAAAATCTCGCCGGCTGCTTTCTCCAGTTCCTGGGTCTCTTCCTGTAAAATGCCCGCCGTACGTGATAAATTCGCCACGATCCGGGGGTTCAGATCGCGCAGCAGCGGGAGCACCCGTTTGCGGACTTTCACCCTTAAAAAGGCCTCGTCGCGGTTCATCGCGTCGCTGCGATATTTTATCTTTTCAGCGCGGCAAAACCCTTCCGTGTCGGATCTTAGCGCCCAACTGAGCAGTGGCCGGATCAGGAGGGCGTCTTTTCCTTCTGCCAGCTTTCGCACCGCCTTCATCGCGCCCAGGCCGTCGATGCCGCTGCCCCGGATCAGTCGCAGCAGAAAAGTTTCCGCCTGGTCGTCCATGGTATGGCCGGTTAAAACCCCGACGGCGCCGAATTTTTCGGCCGTCTTCCCGAGAAATTCATAGCGGGCCAGGCGCGCCGCCTGCTCCAGGTTGTCCTTACTCTTTGTATGATTTTTTTTGGCTTTCCATTTCGCGCTTTCAAATTTAAAGTCCAGTTTTTCTGAAAGATTTTTGACAAATTTCTCGTCCTTGTCGCTTTCCTCCGCCCGCAGGCAGTGATTGAAATGCGCGGCGACGAATTCCAGTTCCAGTTTCTTTTTCTTTTTCAATTCCGAAAGCGCCAGCAGCAAACTTACCGAATCCGCCCCGCCGGAGACGGCGACGATAAAAGTCTTCCCCTCAACCGGCAGATCGAGCCTGCGCCACTCGGTAATAAATTCACGGAGAAATCGGTTCATATCAATCAGCGTTCTCAGCCGTCTTTAATTTTTCCCGGAAAGACCCGGCTTCTTTGCTTAAACCGCTGCGGGCGCAAAGATCCGCCAGCCGCCGGTAGCGTTCCTTCGGATCGTATTTCATTCCCCAGGCGATCTTTGCCATGCATTCCGGGCACGCATCCAGCGGGTGCGCATCCGTTTCGAAGTTGCCGTTCGACCCGCTCATGACGCATTTGTATTTGGTGCAGTGAGCGATCGAAAACATGTGTCCGGTTTCATGCGCGGCTATCTTGAGCGTGCGGGCGAGAAACGTTTCATAAGCCGCGTTGCCCTCTTTCAGACGGTAAAGCGACCAGACGCCGACCCGCTCCTGCAGGCTTGCCTGTCCGAAAACAAAATTCATGTTTTCATCCGGGTAGAGGTCTTCGGCGGTAAAAGCGATCAGCGCCGCGGCGTCCGCGGGAAGCTCCGGCAGTAAAACTTTCTCCAGGATATAGCCGGTGCGGATCTGCTTAATTTTCCACGATTTATGGATCCGGTAATTTTCCGGCGATAAAGGTTCCGCCCAGTCTTCGCCGGGCAGCAATTTTACCGGCAGGTTGTAAAAAGCCTCCAGGTACCGCGCGGTGAGCTCAACTATCTTATTCTGTTCGGGCGTTAACTTCCCGATCGGCTGGATATAAAGGGTTTTCCGTTCCCCCGCCGGAAGGGTGGGATTTCCGCCGATATATTCCGCGAATGTCTGCCCGTTTTCCGGAAAGGTCGCCAGCCAATCCATCGCGCCGGGTTCTGGCATCGGTTCGAAAAAAGGTTCGACCGCTTTCATCGTTTCGCTAAGTCCGGCGGGAATTTCAACCGGGGCCTTATTTTCTGCTAAAGGCATCTCTGTCCTTGGTTCGGCCTGCTTGCCGCAGTTTAAATTCAGGGATAGCAGCAGCAAACACAAAATAAGGTTTACTTTGGCCATTACCGGGTTTCCTGCTGCGAAGTCAATTTCTCGCGTTCCTGTTTTGTCCAATTGCAGACGGTTTCGATGTCTTCGGCGGAGATCTTTGCCTCCGCGTGCAGCCAGAGATATTGATTGTGCGGCATTGCGCCGTCCGTCATTTCACCGCAGATCTCGTTCAGCTTTTTTCTTTTCTTGCTCAGGTCGTAGGTATTCCAGACGGAAAAGTTCAAATGCTGCCGGCCGTCTTTTATATGATCCACGATCTGCCAGGAAAGCGGCGCGACATTCGAATACCACGGATAGATCGAACTGTTGGTATGACAATCGTTGCAGGAACGGACGAAGATCTGCTCGACGTTGTCCGGCACCTGCGTCGTCGCCTGTAAGGTCTCCTGCTCGTTAACCGGAGGATTACTGTATTCAGGACGAATGAACTGCATCCCCGCAAAGATGACGAAGATAACTATGACTGTCCATTTGAGAATTCGCTTCATAATTGGTTTCGTGATACGCGATGCGGATACGTGATACGTGATACGTGATTTGTTGTTCGTTGTTCGTTCTCAATTTTACATATAACGTATTGCTTATCCCGTATCCCGTATTCCGTACCACGTATCCCGTACTACGTATTCCGTACCACGTACCGCGTATCCCGTATTCCGTACCACGTATCCCGTACCACGTATCCCGTATCCCGTATTACGTACCACGATAAGAGACCCGCCACACTTTATTCGCGCCGTCGTCGCAGATCAGCAGCGAGCCGTCGGCGGCGACTAAAATCCCGACCGGGCGTCCCCAGACTTCGCTGCCGTTTTCGTCCGGCAGCCATCCGGTGAGAAAATCTTCGTAGCCGTTTTTAACCGGCTTTCCGCCTTTGAAGCGGATGCGGATTATTTTATATCCGGTCAATTTTTCGCGGTTCCACGATCCGTGCAGCGCGACGAACGCATCGCCATTATACTCGGACGGAAACATTTTGCCGTCGTAAAAAACCATCCCGAGCGCGGCCGAGTGCGAGGTCACCAGCACGTCCGGCACGATCGCTTTTTTCACCAGCGCGGGATTTTCGCCTTTGCGGCGCGGCTCTTCGTTTTGCCCGATGTAGGAAAAAGGCCAGCCGTAAAAAGCGCCCTGCTTGACCGAGGTAACAAAATCCGGCACCAGATCGTCGCCCAATCCGTCGCGCTCGTTGACCGCCGTCCAGAGCTCTTTCGTTGCCGGATTAAAAGCCAGTCCGACCGGATTTCTCAATCCCGAAGCAAAGACTTGAAAATTCTTTCCGTCCGGGTCGGCCACGGAAATGGCGGCGCGGATCGCCTCTTCACCGGCCTCGACATTCGAAGCCGAGCCGACGCTGACATACAGCTTCGCGCCGTCGGGCGAAAAAATTATGTTGCGTGTCCAGTGCTGGTTATAGCCGCCGGCGGTCAGCTCGATCAGTTTTTCCGGCTCGCCTGTCGCTTTCGTCTGCCCGGGTTTGTAAGCAAAGCGGATGACGGCGTCGGTCTTGGCCACGTACAGCCAGTCTTTGTAAAACGCCATCCCGAAAGGCCGGTCCAAACCGTCGGCAAAGGTAAAGCGCTCTTCGGCTGCGCCGTCTTTATTCGTATCCCGCAGGACAATGATCTTTCCCGCGCTGCCATCGGAAACAAATACGTCCCCATTAGCGGCCAGCGCCATCATCCGCGGCTGGGAAAAATCGCCCTCGGCAAAAACGTTTATCTTAAAACCTTTCGGCAGGCTGAGCGTCGCATTATCCGGCTGCGAAACCACGCTCGACCCGCGCGAAGCGCTTTCGCTGGCATAAGGTTTCGGCAGATCGGCCGGCTTTATCTCATATTGCCTGGCTGCCGCCGCTTCCGCCACCGCCGGAGGTTTAGCCGGGCGTTTCGGCTGGCATGAAACTTCCGAACACGCCGCCTGCAGACCGATCAGCGCTGCCAATAACCCTTGAAACACAGTACGGGATCCAGGTAAAACCTTCATTGCTCTATTTTAGCTCTTTATGCGTGCCTTGCCTATGATTTTGATAAATGTTATAGAAAATCAGCATAATTTTTCATTCCTCCAAGGGCTCCGGACCGCTTTTGTTATGAGAAAGTTTTTCTATCTTCAAATATTGCTTTGCGTATTTGCGTCTTTCTCATGCAAAACCCAGCAGATAAACAATCCTAATTCCGGCTATCACAACGAAGCCGGCGCTTTGTCCGATTCGCGCGGCGTGCCCAATATCGATCAAGTAAACGACCCGCTTTTACGGGCGCGCATTGAAAAGATCCGGGCGGCGCTAATGCAAACCCCGCCCGTTTTAAAGCTCGGCCAAACACTCGACGAAAACCAGCAAGCGGCGCAGGAAACTGCCTTAAAAGATGAGAGATTTCTCCGTGAAACCCTCGACGAAAAAACCAGGGAGCCGTTTTTTAATGAGATCTTCGGCATCTACCCGCTGCGCGACAGCGACCTTGCCGGCGCGGCTGGGGCGTGTAAAGCGACAAAATGCTACCGCGTCGAAATGTACAACTTCGCGAAAAATCTGGCGACCAATGCGGTGGTCGATGTTCCCGGTAAAAAAGTCGTCGTGGTCACGCGCCTGCCGGAAACTCAGCCCGATATTCCGGATCATCTGACGCAGCTGGCGATTCATATTTCATCGTCCGCGCCGGATGTCATTTCCGCGCTCGGCAAAACTCCCGAAGCGAGTGAAGCCCTGATGGCGAACACCAAAACGTCGCTCAGCCGCACGCGCTGCGAACGCTCGCGGCATCTTTGCGTCGCGCCGACCTACGTGCAGGAGCCGAGGGCGCTGTGGGCGATCGTCGATCTGACCGATCTCGCGCTGGTCGGCACGCGCTGGACCGAGGTCGGCAATGTCGCGCCCGCTACCTGGGCGATCTCCGAAAAAGCTTTGCAAAACGAAGTCCTCGTCAAACGCTTTTGCGAAACCACCAGTCACCTGGAAAAAAACGGCTGGTCGTTCGATTACATCCTGACCAGTTCGGATGGGATGCGGATCTCGAATGTAAAATTCCGGGACAAACTGCTGATCAGGGACGCTAAGCTGGTCGATTGGCACGTCAGCTATTCGCGCGCCGATAATTTCGGTTACAGCGACGCGGTCGGCTGCCCGGTCTTTAGCCAGGCGGCGGTCGTCGCCGTCGAAGGCCCGAAAACCGATGCGATCCTGATCGATAACAAAAAAGCGGGCTTCGCCTTCCGGCAGGATTTTTGGAGCGAGGGCTATCCCACGCCGTGCAATTATTATTACGAGCAGACATTCAGGTTTTTTAACGACGGGAGCTTTCGTTTTGCCGTCGCCAGCGTCGGGCGCGGCTGCGGAAACGACGGGATGTATCGCCCGGTGCTGCGCGTTTCGCTCGCCGGCGACCTGAATAATTTTTCACAGTGGAACGGCTCCGACTGGCAGCCGTGGACAAACGAGCAATGGAATCTGCAGGATGAAAACACCGCTTACACCAAAGAAGGCTTTCAGTACCGCGTGACCGATTCCGGCGGCAAAGGCTTTTACCTGGAACCTGGCCGCGGGCAATTCGGCGACGGCGGCCGCGGCGATAATGCTTTTCTTTATGTCACGCGTCAGCACGCCGGCACTGATGCGGACGAAGGCGATTCCGACCTGACCACGATCGGCCCCTGCTGCAACACTGATTATCATCAGGGCCCGGAAAAATTTATCGAACCGCAGGCCGAGCCGCTGGCCGGCGCGCCGCTGGTGCTCTGGTACGTGCCGCAGCTTAAAAACGACGATCAGCCGGGGCGGCAATACTGCTGGGCGGAAAGCGTTTTGACCGACGGAATTTACCGGGTCAAACAATATCCCTGCTACGCGGGGCCGATGCTGCGGCCGACTGAAAAATAGAAATTGATCTTACCGCGTTAGCGGTAGTTTGAATGTAGCCGTGGATTTTAATCCACGGTAATTGAAAGAGGCAATATGATCACCTCTCAGGTCCGGAAGGGCCGCTTGCGCCCGCTCCTTTTTTTGCGGCGGCGGGTGCAAGCAACCCTTCCCGACCTTGAGGAAATCGGCTTGTCGGGTTTTTTATTAACTCATCCATTTTATGGCGAAGAAAAAACATTTAAATCAGGTTAGAAAAACCACCCGGGATCAGACTGAGCCTGTTTCTTCGCCCCGATCAGAAACAGATACGTCAAAAACAAATCGGCCAAAAATAAGCCCGCTAAAAATTTCCCTGATCGTTCTGATCGCCGCGGCGGTCGTGGTCACGGGCGGTTATTTCGCTTACCGGTATTTTTCGCAAACGCCGAAAGTAAGTCAAAAGGCCGGGATCGTGACCGGCTGCCAGAAAACCCCGCCATTTCTGGCGAGTTTGAATTTCGGCAATCGGGCCGCGCTCAGCACGGCGGAAAAAGCGCAGCCCGGATTGTGGATCATCGAAGGCGACCATCGCTACCAGCATCCCTCGTGGAAAAACGCCGGTTACCTGGCGCCGATCGAGCGCGACAAGGACGGCAATATTTTTGTCGCGCCCGCGCCTTTTATTAATGTGCTGGCCAATCCGCCGGGCGAGCAAAACGCCGTCTGGCGCATCGACGGCCGGACGCGGGAAATGAGCAAATTTCTCGACCTGCCGCGCGACGCAAAACTGAACGAGCAAAATGCCTACGGCACGCTCGATCTGGCTTACGATTGCGAGACGGAAGATCTTTACGTCTCTTCCGTCTTCGGTTCGACGCGGGATAAAGAGGCGGGGAAAATTTACCGCATCGACACGAAAACAAAACAGGCCGCGGCCGTGCTGGAAAATACCGACGGCTTCGGCCTCGCCGTTTTTAACACGCAAAAAGGCAAACGTTTGTTTTACGCGCTGGCGCGGAAGTCCGAGGTCTGGTCGGTCGCGCTGAATAATGACGGGACCTCCGCCGGGACGCCGCGAAAAGAAATCTCGCTCGAACACATCGGCCCGCGCGGCGACGATAAGGTCCGGCGCATCACTTTTCAGCCAAATGGCGAAATGCTGCTCTTCGGCATCGAGTTCAATTTCAATCTGATCGCGCCGACGGAAAAACAGGAAATGATCTATCGTTTTCGCTATAATGCGCAGAAAGATTCCTGGGAACAAATACCCGAACCGGCGCAGGTCGTCAGCGAGGAAAGATAGACAAAAGAACCGTACACGGATTTAACGGATCAAAAAGGATAAACGCGGATATAAACTTTTTTCAGAAGATCCGTGGAAATCTGTTTTATCCGTTTGATCCGTGTACCATCTTTTTATGAATACCCTCTTCCCACAAGAGATGAACATATCCGAAGACCCGGCCCGCCTGCTCGGCCGCGAAGGCGAGCGGCTGGCGGCGCGTTTCCTCGAAAAAGCGGGTTTGCGTCCGGTGGCGGCGAATTTTCGCATCCCGATCGGCCGAAATATGCGCGGCGTGGCGGTCAATGCGGAGATCGACCTGATCGCGCTCGACGAGACAACCCTTTGTTTTATCGAGGTTAAAACCCGCAGCAGCGACGAATTCGCCGCGCCCGCAGCGGCCGTAAACCTTCGCAAGCAGCGCCAGATCATCCGCGCCGCCAAAAAATACCGCAAGATATTTCGCCTGGGGTATGTAAATTTCCGTTATGATGTGATAAGTATAGTTTTACATCCAAAATCTCCGCCCAGGATCGACCACTTCAAATCATTTTGGACGGAAGAGAAATTTCGCAAAAACCGCTGGTCGGACGACGACTTTACAGGTTTTTGAAACATTGTCTTTCGCAGAAGCGTTAAGCTTTGTTTGGTAATTTTCATCTAATAAAATAAAAATGCGAGGAAATATGTCCAGATACTTTTCGTCCCTTGTCTCTATCTTTGTGATGGCGGTCGTTTTGACCGGCGCGGCGCTGGCCCAGCAGCCGGCGTTGATCGACCGTGAAATATTTTTCGGCAATCCCGAATATGCCGGCGCGCAGATCTCGCCCGACGGCAAATACATTTCTTTTATCAAACCCTTTAAAGATGTCCGCAACGTATGGGTCAAGGGCGTAAATGAGGCTTTTGAAAAGGCCCGTCCGCTGACCAATGAAAAGAAGCGTCCGATCGGCGGCTACTTCTGGAGCCAAGACGGCAAATATATCCTCTTTACCAAAGACAATGACGGCGACGAAAATTTTAATGTCTATGCCGTCAGCCCCACTGCCGCCGTCGCCAAAGACGCCGAAGTTCCGGCGGCCGTTAATCTGACGGCCGGTAAAAAGGTGCGCGCCTTTATTTACGCCGTTCCCGAATCCGAGCCCGATTTTATCTATGTCGGCCTGAATGAACGCGATCCGGCCTGGCACGATCTCTACAAAGTACAGATCTCCACCGGCAGCAAGACCCTCTTGCGCGAAAATAAGGACCGCCTGACCGGCTGGGTTTTCGATAATAAGGATAAATTGCGCCTCGCCACCCGCTCGAATGAAAAAGGCGAGACGGAAGTTTTGCGGGTCGATGCCGATAAGATGACAAAAGTCTATTCCTGCGGGATCTTTGAAAACTGCGGCCCGATCCGTTTCAATAAAGACGACAAGCGCGTTTATATGACCTCCGATAAAGGCGACGCGCGTAATTTTCAGCAGTTAGTGCTGTTCGATCCGGAAACGATGAAGGAAGAACTGGTCGAAGAAGATCCTCTCAAACGAGTGGATTTCGGCGGCGCTACTTTTTCCGAGATCACCAAGGAAATAGTCGCTACCTCCTATGAAGACGACCGCGAGCGTATTTACTGGAAAGATAAAAAATACGAAGAAGATTACAACCTGATCAAGAAAAAACTGGGCGACCGCGAGATCGCTTTCGCTTCCAGCACAAAAGACGAAAAGAAATTTATCGTCCAGACTTACAGCGACGTGGATCCGGGAACGGTCTGGCTCTTCGACCGCGATACAAAAAATCTCACGACCCTTTACCAGGTGCGTGAAAAACTTCCCCGCGAAGCCCTCTCGCCGATGAAGCCGGTGCATTATAAATCGTCCGACGGCCTGGATATTCCCGCTTATCTGACGCTGCCCAAGGGCCTGCCGGCGAAAAATCTGCCGCTGGTCGTGGTCCCGCACGGCGGGCCGTGGGGACGCGATTCGTGGAGTTACAGCAGTTTTGCCCAGTTTCTCGCCAATCGCGGTTACGCCGTGCTGCAGCCGAATTTCCGCGCTTCGACCGGTTACGGCAAAAAGTTTCTCGACGCCGGCAATAACCAGTGGGGAGACAAGATGCAGGACGACCTGACCTGGGGCGTGAAGTACCTGATCGCGGACGGCACCGTCGATCCGAAACGCGTCGGGATCATGGGCGGCAGCTACGGCGGTTACGCCACGCTGGCCGGCGTCACTTATACACCGGACACCTACGCCGCCGCGATCGCGATCGTCGCGCCGTCGAATCTTAATACCCTGCTTGCTTCGATCCCGCCGTACTGGGAGCCGATCCGCAATCTCTTTTACAAACGTATGGGCGATCCGAACACGCCGGAAGGCAAGGCCCAGATCGAACGCCAGTCGCCGCTTAATCACGTCAGCAAGATCAAAACTCCGCTGATGATCGTGCAGGGCGCAAACGATCCGCGCGTCAATAAACGCGAGGCCGACCAGATCGTGATCGCGCTGCGCGAACGCAGCTACCCGGTGCAGTACCTGCTGGCCGATGACGAGGGACACGGTTTCCAGCGCCCGGTCAACAATATGGCGATGTTTGCCGAATCCGAAAAATTCCTGGCGAAATACCTCGGCGGGCGCTATCAGGAAACGATGTCGCCCGAGGTGGCAAAACGTCTGAAAGAGATCACGGTCGATGTCAAAACCGTTTCGCTTCCGAAACCGGTGGACATGACCGCCGCTCCGGCAGTCAACGTTTCCGGCAAGTGGAACGCGGTCGTGGACGCGGGCGGGCAAATGATCTCGGTCATGCTGGATCTGAAACAGGAAGGCTCGGCTTTTACCGGAACTTCGGTGTCTGAACTCGGCGGCGGCACGGTCGTCGGCGGCAAGGTCAGCGGCAACGTCATCACCTACACCCTGAAGACCGATCTGCAGGGACAATCCGTGGAAATAATGGTCGAAGGCAAGATCGACGGCAATAAGATGGCGGGCACGATGAACGTTCCCGGCTTCGGAGTGCTGCCCTACAGCGGCGACAAAGCGCCGTAGCTTTTAGTACCGGCGATCAGGAAAAAGACCACCATTCAGGTGGTCTTTTTCCTTAGTTCAGAGTTGCGCGTTTACGCGCGATCTTCACGCCTAAAGGCGTAACTCTAAACACGTGCGTACGCTCCTGTCAGAACTGCCTGCGTCAGCGGGCAGATTTTTTGTCAGCGATTCTAGTTTCCCTTGCCGCTGCGGGGTTGTTTGGCGTCGGTCAGGATGACGAAATCGCCTAGGCCGGTGTGTTTGTCGGAGTCGAATTTAGAGAGATCTTCTTCGTACCTGATCGTCACCACCAGGAACTTCGTTTTCGGGCGGTATTTCAGAAGATGGTCGGGAATGCCCCAGCGGTTTTCGCTGTGAAAGCCGCCGTTGAGATGGACGATCAGGGCGTGCTTTTCTTTCTTCAACTGCTCCGCGATGGAATAAGCCATCGTCGCATCCCAGAGCGATTGCGAATCCATTATTTTCACCATGCCGTGATTGGCGTCGCCGGCGCCGCCCATCAGCGCTTCGAACTTTTTACGGTAGCCGTCCGTCGCTTTTTCAAACGGCAGCGGCGCGATCCATTTCTTCGCTTCCGGCGAAAGCGCGCCGAGCGATTCGCGCCCGTCGCGCGCCACCATATTTACATAGCGGCGCGGCGCGTTGGCCGCGATCACCGGCAGCTTCTTTTCCTTTGCCAGTTCCACCAGCGGGCGATAGTCGGTTTTGTAATTCCCCCACGGGCGCGCGCTCGACATAAAATGCGTTTCCGAGATCAGTCCGCTTAAATATTCATTCATCTCGACCTGCACGTCGCGCTCGAACATTTCCATCGACAGCGCGAGCTTGCGTTTAGCACCGTATTTTTCGATCGCCTGTTTGAAGATTTCCAACTGCAGTTTATGGGCGACGGGATCGTCATGATTTTCGCCGAGAAAAACGACGTCCGCCTGGCCGATACTTTCCAATATTTTTTCCATACTCGACGGATTTCCCCGGCCGTCAAAAATCCGGAAAGTTTCTTCGGCGGTGTTTGTCTGGCTGAGGATCGGGATGTTCATCAGGATCGCGAAAACGAAAACAAAAATTAGCTTTTTCATAACTGCAAAATAAACCGACTGCCGGGAAAGATAACACGGTTTTACCCGGAGAAACAGTTTAGAGTTCAAGCTTTAGCTTGTCTTAAAGTTCAGAGTTGCGCGTTCACGCCTAAAGGCGTAACTCTGAACGCGGGCGCGATCCTGCTAACTCCCCTCCTTACGAAGGAGGGGTGCGCGCGTTTCGCGTGACGGGGTGGTTCTTTCTTAGTTCTCTAATAAACTCAAACTTTATTTCTCCCCACCCAGCGTCCAGCGGATGCCAAGGCGGAAAGTGCGTCCGGCTTCGGGTCGGTAGATCGGCAGCGCGGTGCCGGAATTTATATCTTTGCTGTTAAAAAGATTATCCACCGTGCCAAAAAGTTCGAACCCCTTCGGCAGTTTTTTCGCGCCGTAGATGTCCCACAAACGAAAGCGGGCGGCGATCGTTTCCGCGTTGGTCGTTTCATTGCGAGAGACGATCCATTTGCTGTAAAAGCTGCCGCGCAGGTTGGCGTTAAACCCCAGCCGCGCGTTGTCATAGGCCAATTTCATAAAACCGTGGTGGCGGTTGCGCCCGGCCAAATAACGGTCGGTGGTTTTGTCGCGCGCGTCCAGATAAGTGTAAGAGCCGCTGACCGCAAACCCTCTGGGCAGCAAATATGACGATTCCAGTTCCACGCCCTGGGTGTAAATATTGGCGAGATTCTTATATACCAAAAGCAAAATATTGTAGGTCACATATTGTTTCAGCGAAGGATCGAGCCCGTTAGCGGCGAATATCGCATCGACGTTTCCCTGGGTGAGAAATCCGAGATTTTGCGAATCGATCAAATTACGAACGTCGTTTCTAAAATAATTTGCGCCAAAATGAAACTTGCGCGAGAACCCGTTAAATTCGCCGCCCGCCTGCCACGAACCGGAATGCTCCGGGCTCAGACCGGGATTTCCCAGTATCTGGTAAAAATTCGGCGCGTTATTAAAACGGTAATACAGCTGTCCGATATCCGGCGCGCGAAAACCGCGCCCCCACGAAGCCCGCAGGCTGGCAAATTTATTCACTCGATAATTCAAGCCGAATTTCGGTGAAGCGGCGGTGCCGAAAACCGAGTGGCTGTCGACCCGCGCGCCGGCCGTAAACGTCAGCCGGCTGGTAATGCTGATCTTGTCCTGCAGCCAAAAAACTCCGGTATCGGCCTTCTGCAGCGAATCGTTTTGCAGCCGGTTAAGCCCCCGGTAGCGGTCCGTGGTGTATTCGCCGCCGGCCTGCAGCACCTGCCGCTCGCCGATGATCCGGGAAAATGTCAGATCAACTTTCGCGTACCGTTCGAAGAGATTTCCGTCCGCCAAACGGGTGCCCAGCGGAGCGGGCAGGCTGCCGGTCGTGATCTCGTCGAAGCGGGCAAAATAACCGCGCATCTGCAGCGAGGTGCGCCCGTCGATGGTCCAGTCTCCTGTCAGCCCGTAATCCTGCGACTGGTCGTTAACGTCATTGTATTGCGGGCCGGACTCTCCGATCACGCGGCCTTTGGAATAGTTCCAGTAACTGTTCGCAAAACCGGTCAGGGCAAATTTATCATTGAACTTGTACTTTAATTTTCCGTACGAATCGTAGCGGTGAAACCCGGCGCCGTCGGCCTGAAAACTCGCCGAATCGAGATCGAAACCGTTGTTTTTATGCCGTTCAAAACTAAAAATTCCGCTCAGTTTGTCGCGCTTAAAACCAATGTCTCCGCGCCCGTCGAAGATCCCGAAATTCCCCCCGGAAACGGTCACCGAAGCATTAAAAGGCTGCGTCGGTTCTTTCGTTATCAGATTGATGACCCCGCCGATCGCATCGGAACCGTAAAGCGCGCTGGCCGCGCCCTTGACCACCTCGACGGAACTCAGCCGGCCGGTCGATTGCCGGTCTAAATTGAGATTGCCGCTTTTTACCCCGCGCGCGCCGATCAGCGGCTGCCCGTCCATCAAAACCAGTACCTGGCGGGAATTTATTCCCTGCACCTGCTCGCCGGCGGCCCCGCTGGTTTCCGAACCGCGGCGCGTGATCACGCCCGGCACCTCGCGCAAAATTTCGCCGACGTTTTCATAACCCGTCGTGCGGATATCGTTTTCCGTCACGACATCGACCTTTGTATTCAGAGCCTCACGCAATTCTTCCTGGCGCGACCCCGAAACGACCGTCACGTCTTCGCGCAGCGGCGCGATCTCGAGCGCAAAAGCCAGTTCGGTTTCGCCCGCGGCTATCACTTTTGACATCCGCGCAAAACCCGGCGCGGTCACGATCGCTTCGTAATTTCCGGAACCGATCTCGTTAAAGACAAAACTGCCGTCCTGGCCGGTGCTCGCGGCCCTTTCCAGGCCGGTGCTTTGATTTCTCAGCACGACGGTCGCGCCGGAAACCGCCCTGTCGGCCGGATCGGTAACGCGGCCTTTTACCATTTGTGATTGGGCGAAGACAGGCAGGCTGAGTAAGAATAATGATAAGAGCGTTAAAAAAAGGCGTTTGCCTGGCATAGTAAATCTCCTGAAAAAACTTGCAGATTTTATCCGGCAAAACTAAACTTTCTAGTGTTCGCCGGCCGTTATGGCTGTCGTTCGATATATGAGGTTTGCGCGTTTGCAGATTTTCCGGTCGTTTCGCGCAGACCTCATTTAATTTTCCGCCCATCGGCGGCTTACTTACTGCTTAAAAAATCTTTTATATCTGGCCTTTAACTCAGGCGTAAATTGATAATCCGCGGCGGCAAAATCCTCGCCGAAAGAAGTATTTTCATTGCCGCCTTTACCGATGTGGCAGATCGTGCATTTATTTTTATAGGCCGCTTTAGCGCTCCGGTCGCTGTTGTAGCGCCGCATATAACGCGGGCGCGCTTGGGTCGTGATGATCGTCATCAGGACAAAAGCCCCGATCAAAACGGCCGAAATTATCAATTTGATCCTGTTCATAGCCTTTGGGTCATAGCTCGGTCTGCTCAAAACAATTCTTAAAACTGTCAAAGGTCTGTTTCGCGGAATTTATTATCACTTCATCCTGCGTGCCGTCCTCGGCAAATGCGTTTGCGATGTTCATAAATTCCTTCCACTTCGGGCCTGTTTCCGCGCCGTAGCCATTAAAGAACGCGCCGCCGTTGTCCGGCGAAATACCCAGGTGCTCTTTCAAATGGCGGTTGATGATCTGCCCGCCGAGCGTCGCGCCTTCCATCACATACAGGCTGCCGAACGCCTGCGCCTTGCTCTCGAGCGCCGGAATGCCTTCCCATTTCGGCAGTTCGCTGGCCTGCTCGAATACGCCGAGGCTTTTCAGGTCTTTTTCCAGCTTGGGCAGCTTGCGCCTCTCGTCGAAATCATAGCCCGTCGCGGAAAAATCCAGCTTGTCGATCTCCGGCTCGATCGCCGAATAAAACCGGTAAAATTTACAAAGCAGCTTTTTATAATCTTCCGGCGAAAACATCTGGTCCATCACATTTACCGTGCCTTCCAGATTTTCGTGCTGCGCCCTGGTTGCTTCTTTAAGTTTAGCTAATATCATTTGTTTGTCCGATCTCATGGATTATTAATAAATCGGATCTATTTTATAACGAAAACTTCTTTTCAGTTTTTTCATCCTCATAATGTTTCAAATGAAAATGAAATTCGTTTTCAATAGAGAAGATAATGCATACAAAAATGTTCGTCAAGTGTTAGAGATTAATTTTGTGGATTTAGACGAGAAATAATTTAAGAAGAGTCAGCTTGTCTTAAGTTTTCTATCGAGTCTTTCGGGTCTATCGAGTCTATCAAGCATGAAGTCAGTAGCGTCGGCGTCAGCCGATGCGTTCCTTGTGTTCAGAGTTCAAGCTTCAGCTTGTCTTGTTTCTAAGATCAAAGACAAACTAAAGTTTGAACTCTAAACTTTTTTTATCCCCGCGCTCCTGTCAGTAGCGTCGGCGTCAGCCGATGCGTTCCTTGTTCAGAGTTCAAGCTTCAGCTTGTCTTGTTTCTAAGATCAAAGACAAACTAAAGTTTGAACTCTGAACTGTTTTATTCCCGCGCTCCTGTCAGTAGCGTCGGCGTCAGCCGATGCGTTCTTGTCAGAACCGGGAGCGGTAGTGACTGGGTTTTCTTTCTCTGGTTGGCTTTGCTTTTTTCGTGTCTTTTCGTGTTGTTTCGTGGTTCCAGTCTTAAAACCTATATTAACCACACTCAAACTGGAACCACGAAATTACACTAAATTACACGAACCTAAAAATCTTCCAAAACCATCATCGCCACACACTACTTACTTAATATATGCTGGCATTCTCTAATGCGGTGCGGCAGGCGTGACCTGGAGCGGTCAAGGCCTGAGCACGCGGGGCCCGCTTGACGGCCCGTGAAACGGCAGCAAGACAGTGCCGTCTCTGAATAAAGTCAGGCGCTCCCGATGCCGTAAGCTTGAATCGAGCCGGGGTCTAAAAAGTCAGAAGCTAGCAGCGCCACGGGTCCGCGGCGCGATGCGAAAACAAAGCCGGGCCGGACGCTGCGAGGCATTTCGTCGGTTCCTACACTCGCAGGACAGAGGCTGATTTCGCTAAAGAGAACTGGCTAAGCATGTAAAACTCAGCGCCGATCACCGCCTAAAAGCCGTTCTGGTCGCCGCTCTAAGTTCACTCCGCCGCCCGCATTAGAGACCAATTAAAACAGTGAACAGTGAATAGTGACCGGTGAATAGTGGCCGGAAGTTCAGAGTTGCGCGTTCACGCGCGATCTTAAAACTCCCCTCCTTACGAAGGAGGGGTGGCATCCGCATCGGATGACGGGGTGGTTATCTCTTCAGACGAATCGTTCAGAGTTCAAACTTTAGTTTGTCTTAAGTTCAGAGTTGCGCGTTCATGCGGCTCCGGAAACCCGGTCGCTACCGCTCGCGGTTCTGACAAGACGCATTGGCTAACGCCGACGCTACTGACAAGACAAGCTGAAGCTTGAATTCTGAACCACGCCTTATTTTTTACTTCTTTTTTTCACAAAAGGTTTTTTGTTGAGAACTTCTTTCAGCGCCTGGCCGGTGTGAGATTTTTTTACTTTCGCTACTTCTTCCGGCGTTCCGACGGCGACCAGTTTCCCGCCGAGCGCGCCGCCTTCCGGGCCGAGGTCGATGATATGGTCGGCGGATTTGATCACGTCCAGATTGTGTTCGATCACGATCACGGTGTTGCCGACCTCGACCAGCCGCTGCAGCACGTCGAGCAGTTTATGCACGTCGGCGAAATGCAGTCCCGTCGTTGGTTCATCCAGAATGTAGATCGTTTTTCCGGTGGCGCGTTTAGAAAGCTCCTTGGCGAGTTTGATCCGCTGCGCTTCGCCGCCGGAAAGCGTGGTGGCCGATTGGCCCAGCTTGATATAACCCAAACCGACGTCCAGCAGCGTCTGAAGTTTCTGTTTGATCTGCGGCACGTTTACCAGGATCGGCAGCGCGTCTTCGATCGTGGTATCGAGCAGGTCGGCGATCGAATAGCCTTTGTATTTCACGGTCATCGTTTCGCGGTTGTAGCGCGCGCCGCGGCAGACGTCGCACATCACGTAAACGTCCGGCAGAAAATTCATCTCGATGCGCTTCAGGCCGTCGCCCTCGCACGCTTCGCAGCGCCCGCCTTTGACGTTAAAGGAAAAGCGCCCGGCCTTGTAGCCGCGCTCGCGTGATTCGGGCAGCATCGCGTAAAGCTCGCGGATCGGCGTAAACAGCCCCGTGTAGGTCGCCGGATTCGAGCGCGGCGTGCGTCCGATCGGTGATTGATCGATCTCGATCACTTTATCGACCAGCTCGGCGCCGTCCAGGCTCGTATGCGAAGCCGGTTCCGCCAGCGAACCGTAAACCTGCCGCGCCAGTGCGCGGTACAAAATATCGTCAACCAGCGTCGATTTACCCGAACCGGAAACTCCGGTCACTACCGTCAATAATCCGAGCGGAAAAGTGACGTCGATGTCTTTTAAATTATTCGCCTTCGCGCCGCGAATGACCAGATTTTTCCCGTTCGGCGAACGCCTCACTTTCGGAATTTCAATTCTGAATTCGCCCGAGAGATATTTCGCGGTGACGGAATGCGTGTCTTTAATAATGTCCGCCGGTTTGCCGAAGGTGACGAGTTCGCCGCCATGCGTGCCCGCGCCGGGGCCGAGATCGACCACGTAGTCGGCTTTTAAGATCGTCTCTTCGTCGTGTTCGACCACGACCACCGTATTGCCCAGGTCGCGCAGCTGGCAGAGGGTTTCCAGCAGTTTTTGGTTGTCGCGCGGGTGCAGCCCGATCGACGGTTCGTCCAGCACGTACAGGACGCCGCGGAGCTGCGAACCGATCTGGGTCGCGAGGCGGATGCGCTGGCCTTCGCCGCCGCTCAGGGTAGCCGACGGCCGGTCGAGCGACAGGTAGCCTAACCCCACCTTATCCAAAAACGACAGGCGGCTGACGATCTCTTTCAGCACCAGGCCGGCAACTTTTTCCTCGCGCTCGCTGAGCTTGATCTTTTCAAAAGCCTTGACCGATTCTTCGATGGTCAGCGCCGAATAACCGGAGATGCTCATTCCGCCGACCTTGACCGCGAGCGATTCCGGCTGCAGGCGTTTGCCGCAGCATTCCGGGCAGATGACCGGTGAAACCAATTCTTCCAGCCCGGTGCGGACGCGTTCGGACGGCGGGCTTAACAGCCGCTCGCGCAGAAAACGCACCGCGCCCTTCCACTCGCTCTCGTACCGCAGATCGCCCTGTTTAAAGGTCAGCCGGCCCGGCATCCCGTGAAAGAACGCGTCGCGAACTTCCTGCGGCAAATTTACGAACGGGGTTTTCTCGTCAAAATCGCTCACATCCAATTTCAGGATCGAATTCTTTTTACCGTTCCTCTCGTTGAATTTTACGATCACGGCCTTGAGCGCCGCTTTTAGATGATTCGCGCCCTGGCGGTCGAATTCCTCGGTAAATGTCAATTTATTTGCCGGCAGGTTGGCGTCGAGCACCAGTTTTACCGGATCGACCTCAGCCACGGTTCCGATGCCCTGGCAGCGCTTGCAGGCGCCGAACATCGAATTAAATGAGAACGAGCGCGGTTCGAGCGTGGCGATATTGATGCTGCAATTCACACACGCCATTTTTTCCGAATATAGTTTTTCTTCGCCGTCGATGATCGAAACCAGCACCGCTCCGCCGGTCAGCTTGAGCGCCGTTCTGACGGATTCCTGCAGGCGTTCTTTTACGCCGTCCTTGATCAGCAGACGGTCGATCACCACTTCGATCGTATGGTTTTTTCGTTTATCGAGCGCGATCGGCTCATCCAGCAGCCGCATCTCGCCGTCGATCCGCGCGCGGTTAAAATCCTTGGCAAACTGCTCGATCTCTTTTTTGAACTCGCCCTTGCGCCCGCGCACGATCGGCGCCAGGATCATCACCCGGTCGCCTTCCGGCAGCAGCAAAATATTGTGCACGATCTGTTCGACGGATTGGCGCGTGATCGGCAGCCCGCAAATATGACAATGCGGCTGTCCGATGGAAGAAAACAGCAGGCGCAGGTAATCGTAAACTTCGGTCACCGTGCCGACGGTCGAACGCGGGCTGCGCGAAACGGTTTTTTGCTCGATGGAGATCGCGGGCGAAAGCCCTTCGACCGAATCGACGTCCGGTTTTTCCAGTTGATCGAGAAACTGGCGCGCATAGGCCGAAAGCGATTCGACATAGCGGCGCTGGCCTTCGGCATAGATCGTGTCAAAGGCGAGCGAAGATTTACCCGAACCCGAAAGGCCTGTGATGACGGTTAATTTATTGCGCGGTATCTCAACATTGACGTTTTTAAGATTGTGCTGGCGCGCTCCGCGGACTGTGATTTTATCGATTCCCATTACTTAAAAGCTTCTGCCCGCCCTATAGGATGCTATACGGGGGTTAACAGAAACTTCTATTTTACCTAAAAGAAAGGATTTTTCCCAATGCGGAAACGCGACAGTTATGGAGCGTGCCGATAATCCGTCCGCGCTCCCGGTTCAGAGTTACGCCTTTAGGCGTGAAGATCGCGCGTGAACGCGCAACTCTGAACTGTTTACCTAACGGAGGGCGAGCGCTTCCCGGTTCAGAGTTACGCCCTTAGGCGTGAAGATCGCGCGTGAACGCGCAACTCTGAACTGTTTACCTAACGGAGGGTCGAGCGCTTCCCGGTTCAGAGTTACGCCTTTAGGCGTGAAGATCGCGCCTGAAACGCGCAACTCTGAACTGTTTACCTAACGGAGGGCGAGCGCTTCCCGGTTCAGAGTTACGCCCTTAGGCGTGAAGATCGCGCGTGAACGCGCAACTCTGAACTGTTTACTTGACGGTAGATCAGATATTCGAGACCAGCCGCAGGCCGTTGCGGACGGGGATGGCGGCGGTAAAGAGAGTGGGGTTTTCGCTGACCAGTTTGAACGCTTCGTCGGCGACTATCGCGTGCGAAAATAGATAACCCTGCCCGAACTGGCAGCCGACGTCTTCGAGCTGCCGCAGCTGTTCTTCGTTTTCGACGCCCTCGGCGATGACCTTCATTTTCAGGCTGCGCGCCAGGGTCACGACCGCTTTTACGATCTGCGTGCTGTCGTTTTGCGAACCCATGCGCTGGACGAAGGAACGGTCGATCTTCAGGGTCGAGATGGGAAATTCCTGCAGATAGCTGAGCGAAGAATACCCGGTGCCGAAATCGTCGAGCGCGATCTGCACGCCCATGCGGCTTAATTCTCCCAGGCTCTGCGCGGTCTTTTTCAGATTTTTCATCATCGCGCTTTCCGTGATCTCGATCTGCAAATGCCGCGGCGAGAGTTTGGTGTCTTTCAGCGCCTTGGCGATCTTATCCACCAGATCGCTCTGCGTAAATCGTCGGCTGGAAATATTGACGCTGACGCAGCAATCCTTGGCGGCGGCCGGCTCCGCCTCCTGCCATTCCTTTAGCTGGCGGCAGGATTCGAGCATGATCCAATCGTCGATCTGATTTATCATCACGTTCTCTTCGGCCAGCGGAATGAATTCAGCCGGCTGCAGAATGCCGTAGATGGGATGATTCCAGCGCGCCAGCGATTCGAATCCCCAGATCTCGCCGGTTTCGACGTTGCGTATCACCTGGTAATGGGCCATCAGTTCCCTGCGTTTGACGGCGTTGCGCAGATCGTTCGCCAGCCTTAATTCGCGGGTCGCGCGGGTGTGCATTTCATAATCGAAAAACACATAGCATCCCTTGCCCAGCGATTTTGCGTGATACATCGCGGCGTCGGCGTCGCGCAGCATATCGCCGGCGTTTTCGTAATCTATCAGGCTGGAAGCGACCCCGATACTGGCGCCGACAAAAATTTCCTGCCCGCTTAGATAAAAAGATTCGGAAAGCTTTTGGTTTATCCGCTCGGCGACTTGCACGGCCTGTTCGATGTCGGTCAGGTTTTCCAGCAGAACGGTAAATTCGTCGCCGCCCAGGCGCGCGACGGTATCTTTTCCGCGCACGCATTCCAAAAGTTTTTGCGCGGTCACGTTCAATAATTTATCCCCGATGCTGTGGCCGAGCGAATCGTTCACCAGCTTAAAGCCGTCGAGATCGAGAAACAGCAGGGCGGTGATCTTTTCGGCCGAATCTTTCGCGTTCCTTAACGAAGTTTCCAGTCTTTCCCGAAAAGCGGTGCGGTTTAAAAGGCCGGTCAGCGAATCGTGCGAAGCATCGTGAATAAGCTGTTCCTCGGCATGTTTGCGCGAGGTGATATTCTGCGCCTGAAAGATAAGATGGCGAATGTTATTGTGCGAATCGCGGGCCGTCGAAGCGCTCAAAACCACCCACGAGACTTCCCCGGAATGTGACATAAAACGGAGTTCCCGCTGGCAGGTGGTCGCGTTTCCGGTCACGACGTCTTCCATCTGGGCCTGCAGCTCGGGCAGGTCTTTCGGATGGATCACCTGCTTATAATCCGAATTTATCAGGTCTTCTTCTTTTGTCTGCAGCAGCCGGCATAAGCTCTCATTTACCTGCAGCCATTTACCCTCCGGCGAGACCAGCGCCATCCCGACCGTGGCGTAATCGAAAGAGCTTCTGAATAATTCTTCCGATTCCTGCAGCGCGTCGAGATTGCGGATATAGGTTTCGTATGACAGGTAGATCAGCGCGACCACCGGCACCACCGTCAGCAGCGCCAGCGAGCTGAAATCGGTGATGTACCGGGCGACCAGCCCGGCGGGTATCGCCGCCATGATAAAGGTCGCGCTGACCCAGAGGTAATATTTTCGCCAGGCGTGCCACAGCGTCAGCTCAAGTTTCATCGCCTGCATCATCGCCACCAGCGTGGTGGAGACGAGATACTGGCTTAACGCCATTAAGCCGACCGCCAGGACAAAATCCGTCGCCGAAAGCTCCGTGGCGATCCGCGCCGGGTCGCCGTAAAAGATCCACAAAACCTGCGCCGTGAACCAGGTCGCGATCACGTTTATGCCGACATTAAAAAGATAGGTGGTGACTTTGCGGCTGACGCTGATCGAGGAAACTACGGCTTCGGCCGCGGCGGCCACGACGGCGCCGCCGGCGCCCCAGGTCAGCAGCGCCAAAAAAATGAAGACGTCTGAAAATGTGATGGTGCCGTTAAAGTTCGGGATCCTGACGCTGACCCGCGAGGCGACCAGCGCCGTCAAACCGATCAGGATGAACAGGCGCGCCTCGACCCCTCCTTCATATACCTGAAAGATCGAATTGCTTAATATCACCGAACACAAAACTATGACTGTCCAGCGATAAATATCTATCCAGCGTTTTGTGTCGAATTTTAAAGACGGGAGCAAATTACTCATTAATGATCACACTAATGACCTGGTTTTTGAATTTGCAGTTAACAATAGGCCTTAGAGGCTAAATGCGGGTCCCTGATGAGAAGTGACGGTACGGGGGTAAATACAAGGTCCCGATTCTATTTTAGGTGTTTGTATAGAAGTTTGGCAAGTGTTTTCCTTAGTTGTTAAACGTTTAACCGCCTATTTATCAATAAAAAACAAGCGTTCATTAACCGAACAGGGTGTAATAAGTGGATTTTAGGTACTCACCGCCGACCATCGGCCAGCCCTTCTTCGACAGCCACCAATAGAATGGGAGCGGGGTTTGCTCACCCGGCGCGGGTGAAACGATCCCCAGTTCGGCTTTGCCAGGCGCGGCGTAAAGCCCGAAAAGCCAGAGCGCCCGCCGCGAATGATAGGCCGAGGTAACGATCAGCACCCGCTGCCAGCCCCTTTTTTCTATCTCGCCGCCGACGAGCACGGCCTCGTCTTTTGTGCCGTCAACGGGCGGAGAAAGTATCTCGATATTTTCCGCCGGAACGCCCTGCGCGATCAATGAGTTTCTGGCTAATTCGACAAAGTATGGATTTCTTTTTTCCGTCTTCGACCAGCCGCCCTGCTGTCCGTCGTCGGTCAACACGATCCGTTCGGAAACATTTTCCCGGAAAAGCTGCGCCGCCTTCCGCGTGCGTTCGATATAAGTGGCCGAACCTCCCAGCACGACGATCACGTCTGCTTTCTCCAGCGGTTTTTGCACGATCAGCCGCTCAGCCAAACCCCAGGCGCCGAAGACCCAGGCGGCGGCTAATAAAATAGCCGTTAAGGCTGCTCCCAACCAACGGCTTGTTTTAGAGATTTTTTTCACGACTGAGATCAATTTCGGCTTTTCATGCCTTGCATTATTTCGCGCAGTTCATCGACCCGCGCTTCCCAGCCTTCGCGCGCCATCGAGCTGCTCACTTCCGCCCGGGGCTTAGGCTCTTTTAGCGCCGTTTCAATATGCCGGATAAATCCATCGTGCGTTTCCGCTACCAGGCAATTATCGATATATTTCATTTCCGGAAGATCGGTCGAAACGACGGGCAGACCCGCCGCCAGGTATTCCCGCACTTTTAGCGGATTAACGCTCAGCGTCAAATGATTGATGACGAACGGATTGAGCGCGACGTCGAAACCCTTGCAATAAGCGGGCAGATCGGCGTACGGTTTCCGGCCCAGCCGGTGAATATTTTTCACGCCGTCGAGTATCTTTATTTTTTGCTCGGCATCGACGGTCGTTTTGCCGATCAGTACCAGCGAGCCGTGCGGAAAATGCTCCGCCGTTTTTTTCAGCAAGGCGAAATCAACCCAATCCGCCAACAGTCCGTGAAAGCCGATGATCGGGCGCGGCAGATCGGCGATCTCCGCCGGGATCCGCGTCTCGTCTGCGAGCGCGGTTTTAAAATGCGCGTAATCGACGCCGTGACGGATGATAAAAGTGTTCGGGTTGAATTGTTTTTTCGATTCGTAAAGTTTTTCCGCCGATACGATCACCAGGTCCGCGCGGCGAAACAGATCTTCTTCGATCTCTCTTAATCCGCCGGAAACGCCGGTAAAAGCCGTGTATTCATCGACGCAGTAATAGACAAGTTCGGATTCGCCCACTTTGCCCGCGATCATTCCCGCCGCCGGATTGAAAATCATATTTACCGGCTGGGAAAACCTGAGCTGCTTCATCGCCTTTTTCACCTGCGAAATCAAAAACCGCCGGTTCAATTTTACCACCGTCCGATTTCCGTAAGCCGGGATCGCCAGCGGATTCATTACGAAAATATTCGGCTCTACTTCCCTGATCGGATCGGTAAAGCTTTTAAGTTTTTTAAAAATGCGATTTATGTCTTTTGACGAAGTGGTCGGCATCCGGTTGGCGATCGAATTTACCCAGAGAATACGATTGTCTTTCGACAGCACGCGCATCAAATGCGTTTTGGAAAGCGGGTCACCCGTCCAGTCGTGGCTGAAACACAGAATGTCCCGGCCGCGCAGGGCTTCGGTGGCGCTTTCTGTTTTTTCTAATACCACGACTCCCATAGATATTTTCTTAGCGTACTTTGCGTCTTCCCTTTGCGTTCTTTGCGGCAAGAATTTTTAACCGCGAAGCCCGCCAGGTTAGATCACATCTTCCTCAATAGATCTTCGTCAAATTTCGTCCATCGACAATGTTCTTTTCGTTCTTCGCGTCTTCCCTTTGCGCTCTTTGCGGTAAGAATTTTTAACCGCAAAAGCCCGCCAGGTTAGATCACATCTCTTCCTCAATAGATCTTCGTCAAATTTCGTCCATCGACAATTTTCTTTGCGTTCTTCGCGCCTTCCCTTTGCGCTCTTTGCGGTAAGAATTTTTAACCGCGAAGCCCGCTAAGAAGAATTTACGCTTCGCCATCAATAAATCTTCGCTGCCAGATCTCGAAGTTCAACAGGAACCACAAGCGTTCGTCGTGATTTTCCCCGGCGTTGTGTTGGGCGACGATCCCGCGCACAAAATCGGCGTTGAATATACCGCGCGACAACGAACGCTCGCTCAGCACGTATTCGTCGATGACGTGTTTGAACCCGTGCCTGAACCACGAACCGACCGGCACCGGAAAGCCCATTTTCTTACGCGTCAAAATCTCGTCCGGCAAAATTCCCTTCATCGCTTCGCGCAGGATCCACTTGGTCGTTTTCCCGCGCAGTTTCAGATCGGCCGGAAGTTTGGCGGTGTATTCGACCAGTTTGTGATCGAGAAACGGCACGCGGCTTTCGATCGACGCCGCCATGCTCATCTGATCCTGTTTCATCAGCAATTCGTGCAGGTAGGTTTTTGTGTCGGCGTAAAGCAGCTTGTCGAGCAATTCCTCGGCATCGGTTTCCGCGAGCCAGGCGTGCAGCGATGAGTACGGGTTCGCGTCCGCGATTCGCGCCTTTGCCTCGCCGGTCAAAAGCTTCTGCTGCATCGCTTTTGTAAAGATCGCAAAATTGTCGAAATACAGATTTTCGATATCGGCGTCGAGCGCAAGGAACGTCCGTTTTAGTTTTCGGTTGAGCGCGCCCGGCAGCGTCGCCACGCCGGTCTTTACCGCTTCGCGCAAAAATCCGGGCGTAAAGCTTTCGTATTTTTCACCGTAATTCAGCAGCGCCAGCGCTTTTTGATAGCGCCCGTAGCCCGCCATTATTTCATCGCTGCCTTCGCCGGTCAGCACGACCTTTACGTGCTGCTGCGCGAGTTTGGAAACGAAATAAAGCGGCACGCTGGCGATAAACCCGAGCGGTTCGTCCTCGTGCCAGACGAGATTCGGCAGCTCGGCAAAAAATTGTTCGGGCGTGATCACGATCTCGTGATGATCGGTGCGGTATTTTTCCGCGATCAGCCGCGCGTATTCCAGCTCATTGGCTTCGCGTTCGTTAAAGGCGACGGAAAATGTTTTGATCGGCTCATCGACCATTGTCGCCATCATCGCGGCGATCGCCGACGAATCGATCCCGCCGGAAAGAAACATTCCCAGCGGAACGTCGGCCATCAAACGCAGCTTGACCGAATGGCGGAAAAGATCGCGCCACTCTTCGACAAATTCAGCGTCAGGCCTTGCCTTATGTTTCGGTTCGAAACTGACGTCCCAAAACTTGCGAATTTCAACCCGGCCATCTTTCCAGAGCATCGTATGCCCCGGCAAAAGACGCTTCACGCCATTAAAAAGCGTCTCGTCATGCGAGGTGCCGTGATTGGCCAGTTGATCGGGCAAAACATTGTAATTTATTTCCGGTTTGACCGCGCCGGCTTCCAACAGCGATTTTATTTCCGAAGCAAAGAACAGATTTCCCTGCTCGTCATGCACATAATAAAGCGGCTTTACACCCAGCCGGTCGCGGGCGATGAACAGTTCTTTTTTTCGCTTGTCCCAGATCGCAAAGGCAAACATCCCGCGCAGATACCTGACGCAGTCCGCGCCGTATTCGGCGTAAAGATGCAGGATCGCTTCGGTGTCGCAATGGGTTTGATAATTGTGGCCTTTGGCGATTAATTCTTCGCGATGATCGGCGTGGTTGTAAATTTCGCCGTTGTAGGTGACGACCAGTTCGCCCGAAGCGTTTTTCATCGGCTGCTGCCCGTGCGTGACATCGACGATGCTCAGGCGGCGGTGGCCGAGCCCGACCGGGCCATCAATAAACGCGCCCGCGTCGTCAGGCCCGCGATGCGTAATGACATCGCGCATCCGGCGCAGGATATTTTCATCGATTTGTCTGCCTGATTTTGATGAGAAGGCAATGCCGTTGATACCGCACATAAAAATTACCGGGGACGAGTGGCGGACATGCAGAATGCCTGCCCATAGAATATATTACACGATTTGAAGCGGTTAATGTTGGAGAACATTTTTAATTATTCGCCGGCCATTCGTCTGGCCCGAGAGAATCTTTCATGACATAAATGCCGGAGCGTTTTTACGGCAGCGAAACCGTAAAAAGACTTTCCGCGGTGCGAATGTTGAGCTTTTGCCCGAACCGGCGCGCGCTCGCAAAATCCTGCTGCTGCGAGTGATTGATTATTTCCCGCTCGCCGAGCGCGAGATACTTGCCGTCGATAAAGACATATTCTTCCGGCTGTGTTTCGCCCTCGCTGACCCGCGCCCAGACAAAGCGGAAATCCGTGGCGAAAAGCGCGTTCCGGGCGATCTGGCCGTCGCCGTCGCCAAAAAAGAACAGGTCGTGATAACCGTTATGCTCGATCGTGAACCCGCGGCCGCCGCTCATTTCGATCTCTTCGATCTTTACTTCACCGATCCTCGATTCGCCGCCGCCGGGCATCGTCGGAAGCAGAAATGTAAAAAATTCCTGCGGGCCGCTGCCTTTTGAGTTGAACTGCAGATAGGGCGCATTTGTCCGGCCGCCATAGCAGGTCGAAACCCAGCTTTCGTTCTTTTTCCACTCGCCGTTGTCGCCGAAAAGCAGCAGTTTTAACCCGGCGCTGGGGTCGGAATCTTCGGTGATGCTCCAGAGTTTATCTTCCGGATTTTCCGCGCGCGGATTCGTCCCCGCGTCAAAATGAAAATTAAGCTGGTAGGTATGCTCGCCGAATGTTTCCACGTAATCGCGAATTATCCAGTAGTCGTTTTTTAGAAACAGGACGCTGCGGGTATGTTTCGCCGACGATTGCGGCAGGCTCTCGTAACCGTCGTGCGAGCCTTCGAAAAAATCGAACCTGTCCTGCGCGATCCAGTTTTTCACGCTGGGTTTAGCGGCCTTGGCCCATTTGAATTTTCCCGACGAAACGGAAGACGATTTGCTGTCAACGACCAGGGTATTGTGTGCCGATGAAGACCGGAAATAATCCCGCAGCTCTTCGGATTTGTGATAGGTGTATGTGCCCGGATCGACCAGCAGGGTTTTTCCCCCGGCCGCCATTTCGAATGACAAAACATCGGCATGGGAATGCGCCGAAGCCAGCGCCCCATGTTCGCCGCAATCGATCAGCATATAATTATCGGTTTTTTCCCAGCCGTCGCGCATCAGAAAATAACCGCCGTCGGTAAAGGCTTTCGATTCCTCTTCGGGAGTAAAGCTGCCGATCTTTTCAAATTGATCGACCCCGGAATCGCCCAGCAGCCAAAACATTTCTTCCGACGGTTTCTGCGCGACGAACTTATAATCTTCCCGGCCGAAGAGGACCGCGGCGGTCGAAAGCGTCGGGCGAAAATCGTTCGGCTTGATGCTGCTTAGGGGAAGCATCTTGCCGCCGTCGTCGTCGCCGATCAGCGGCGAGGTGCCGTCCGGGCGGGTAATGTACATCAGGTGATCGAGCGCGGTCTTAAGTTTTACCTCGAGTTTGTCCTGCGCTTCCGTGCCGTCCGGGTCGCCGTTTTGCTGCTGCAGGATCAAAAAATGCAGGTAAAAATCCGCGGTGTAGCGCTGGTACCAGGTCGATTGTTCGAAATAAACCCCGTCCGGTAAAAGCTGGCGTTCGAGCTCCTGCATCAGCAATTTCTTACCGAGCTTACGCCAGCGGCCGGCGCGGCTAAACGGCATCTGCGTGCCGAGATAATAGAGTCCGATGGCCTCGCCGGTGAGGTGCGTATTGGGGCTGTAATAAGTGGAAAGATATTTTTCCAGGTGCATGCCGTGGGCGTACAAATACCGCAGCGCGTGCAGCAGGGTTTTGGAATCGAGAAATTTCGAATGTTTAAAAAACTGCAAACCCCAGATCCACGACATCGCGCGGAAAGCGACTTCGAGGCTGCTGAACCAGTTTACGCCCTGCTGCGGCGGATTCTGCTCCATCCAATCCCGCAGGTGCTTGACGAACGCCTCGGCATATTTTTCGTGCGAGGTCAGATAGTAGGCCGCGCCCAGCGTGAAAAAATGCTGGTGGCGGTTTAATTCCCAGATGACTTTTTTGTCGCCCGTTTCGTCGGTCGAGATGTCGTCGAAATCGCGCCAGTGTTTTAACGGCGAACGTTTGCCGGAAATAGGTTCGTAATGCCAATCGGGTATTTTGCCGAGGTAAAGATTTTTGTAACCGAGCAGATCGAATTTTCCTTCGAGCACCCTTTCGGCTCTTTCGATCGCGCTGTCGATGACTTCCGCGCCGAAAAGTTTTCTAAAAGACCGGGCCGCGTCGTCCTTATTCATCAGGGACGGAAAAAAAGAATTAGCGCTGGTTTCGCGAAAGTTGGTGAGAAGATTTTTGAGAGAGGCTTCTTCGCCCCCAAAATACGATCTGTCGATCAGGTTCCAGACCTCGTTTTCCGACGGCAGCCCGCCGGTCAAACCCATTTTTTCCGTGTATACGGAAATAGCCTGGCTGCCGCGTGTGCGCAGCTCAGTCCAACTTCGCCCCTTCAGTTTTTTCAGCGTTTCCAGTGGATTCGACATTACTTTTCAGACGGGATAAATATAATCTAATTTAGCCGGGTAATAAACTTAACCGTTTTATCCCGCCTCTTGTAAGAAGTTCTAAAACCCGCTTTTCTCCAGTTTACAGGTCGATAAAGCGGCGATGCCAAAGCTCCAGCATCCACAGTATCCAGAGCGAATGCGAATGGTCGCGGCGGCCCCGGGCGTGTTCGTCCAGCAGCAGCCTGATATATTCGGGCTGGAAATAACCGCGCTCCAGGGTTCGCTTTTCCAGCAGGTCCTCACGAATTCTATCGCGTAACTGCGTATTAATCCAATCGTTTATCGGCACGCCAAAGCCCTGCTTGGGGCGATTTAGAATACTATCGGGAACCAGGCCCTTCATCGCCTGTTTGAAGATATATTTTGTTTCCAGGCCTTTTAATTTCAATTCCGCCGGAATTTTGGTGACAAATTCGATCAGTTTGTGGTCGAGCAGCGGCACGCGCGCTTCCAGCGACACGGCCATGCTCATCCGATCCACTTTGGTCAGAATATCGCCCGGCAGATAAGTTTTGCTGTCCAGATAGAGCAGTTTATCGACCGGGTTTCCGGTTTCGACGCTGCCCGCGAATTTTCGGAAGAGCGCTTCGCCGGCCCCGGAATTGCCGTTCAGGCTTTGCTTCAAACCGGCGGAGTAAAGCGATCTTTTATTGAGCGGCGAAAACGAAGAAACCGAATCGATATAACGATCGACCGCATCGAGCGAGGCGTTGTAAAGATAATTTTTCCCCGGCGCCGAATGCGGCAGCATTTCACTGACGGTTTGCAGCACGCCCGACCGGATCGACTTCGGCAGCTTCTCTAGTCCGCTGCGTTTTTTATCGACTACATAGCGAGTGTAACCGGCAAAAAGCTCGTCGCCGCCGTCGCCGGAAAGAACTACGGTGACAAAATCGCGCGCCATTTTCGAAACCATATAGGTCGGCAGCGCCGAAGAATCGGCGAACGGTTCATCGAAATGCCAGACCAGTTCGTCAACCACGCTGCAGAGATCGGGCGTGACGATGAATTCGTGATGCTCGGTGCCGAAATGCTTGGCGGCGATGCGGGCGTATTTTAATTCGCTAAAAGAATCCTCGTTAAAACCGATGGAAAAAGTTTTGACCGGCTGATCCATCAGCCGCGACATATTCCCGACCACGGCGCTGGAATCCACCCCGCCGGAAAGAAACGCGCCGAGCGGGACCTCGGAGATCAGACGGACGTTAACCGCGTCTTTTATCAGCTCGCGCAATTCCTCGATGTAATCTTCTTCTTTTCTGATCGGATTTTCTTTGTATTCAAAATCCCAGTAGCTGCGGGTTTCGACCTTGCCGCCGCAAAACGTCAGGTAATGCGCGGGCGGCAATTTATGGACATTTTTGAAGATGCAAAGCGGGTCGGGCACGTAACCGAAACTCAAGTAGGCATCGAGCGCGGCAAGATCGATCTCGCGTTTTATTTTGCCATGGGTCAGCAAAACTTTGAGCTCCGAACCGAAGACGAATTCGCCCCCATCGGAGTCGTCCGTCAGGCAGTAATAAAGCGGCTTTTTCCCGACGCGGTCGCGGGCGACGAAAAGCTCTTTTTTCGCTTTGTTCCAGATCGCGAAAGCAAACATTCCGCGCAGGCGCTGCAGGCAATCCGCGCCGAATTCTTCGTAAGCGTGAATGATCGTTTCGGTGTCGGAATTTGTTTTGAACCGATGGCCGAGGTTTTCCAACTCCGTTTTCAGTTCACGGAAATTGTATATCTCGCCGTTAAAGACTATCGCCAGATTTCCCGACTCGTCATAGATCGGCTGCTGGCCGGTTTTCAGGTCGATGATCGAAAGCCGGCGCATTCCCAGCGCGGCTTCGCCGTCAACCATCATCCCCTGTTCATCAGGCCCGCGATGGGTGATAACGCGACACATCGCAGCGAGCAGCGCTTCGCGCTCGTCACGGGATCTGGCATCTTTAAGGCTGATAAAACCGGCTATTCCACACATTTTCTTCTAATAATTGTCTATTTCTTAAATGGCTTACTGATTCTTTGGAGTTATGGTTTTTTTCGTGTAATTTGGTATTTTTTCGTGGTTCCAGTCTTTGTCGGCTTAAAAAACTGTAACCACTAAAACACCAAACAACACGAAAAAAGCCAGAATATTTTTTCGCTCTCAGGCTTCTGCTTTGACAAATAAATTCTTAATTGCCTGTTTTTCCTCCGAAGTGATAATGCCCAAATAATTGCTGACGGGCAGATAGACCGCGAGCAGAACCAGGCCGCAAACGGCGACCGTAACCCCGCCGGAGATCAGCCCTGCCAGGCTTTCTTTCGGCGCGGCGGAAAACAGACCGGCGATCTGCCGGCCGACACCAGGCATAAATCCGCGAAAATATAAATAGAAAACGTAGGCTGCGATTCCCGCCGCCAGCGACGCCAGCGCCGTCTTCCAGATGTTGCCGAAGAGCGGTGCATCTGCCTTTTTTACTTCCAGTTTGCGCGCGACTTTCGCGGCCGTTATCAGCCGTTCGACGACTGTCACCGCCACCACGATGGCAATTATCCCCTGCAGGTTCAAATAGTAGATCCCGAACCAAAGCGCCGCGATCATCAGCGGGATCAGCGCCAAACGCAGCTTCAATAGGAATCTGCCGAGGTCTTCGTAAGCGCGGACGATCGGATCGGTGATCAAAATGCCGAACGGGATCAGCGTGATATTTATCAAAAAGATAGGCACGCTGGCGGCATAGGCTGAGGTAAAAAGCCCGGTGATCAGATCGTAGCCCGTGATCAGCAGCAGCGCGTAGATCGGAAAATAGAAAAACGCCAGCTTGTCCATCGCGCGCACCGTTACCTCGAGCATTTCGCGCTTGTTGCTTTCGTGCTGCAGCGAACTCATCCGGGGGATCATTACCGAGGCGACCGATTCATACAAAATACCGAGCAGCGGCAGCTGGAAACACCCGTAAACATAAACCGCAAATTCGGCGGGCGAATATTTATAGCCGACGAAATAATTATGAACGTCGTTTTGCAGCACCCAGAGCAGCGCCATCAACCCGTACGGCAGAACATAGATAAACTGCCGCCGGAAAATGCCGGCGTCGAAACTGCGCCAGAAGCCTTTGAATTTTGCGTTGAGGTAGAGCAGCAAAACTATCGTCTGGACGATCCCCTGCAGAATTGCGGCATAGATAAACGATTCGACCGACGTGAACAAAATGACCGCACCGACCATAAAAAGCGTCTTGGTAAATTGCGCGAAGATGATAAAAACCATCGCCATCCGCGGCTCCTGATTTGCGACCGCGACCATTTCCAGAAACGCCGCAAAAACCCAAAGCCAGACGACGATCCCGATCTTCGGCGCGAGCCGCGACAGTTCCGCGTCCTGAAAGACCGAACCCAGTATTTGCGGAAACAGCGCCAGCAGCAGGCACGCGATCCCGCCGATCGCAAAATTAAACAACAGGATATTGAAAACGATATACGGCTGGTCTTTTTTATCGCGCGAGAGAAAATAATAGGCGCTGGCCGAAAAACCGAACGGCAGGATCGCAACCAGCGTCGTCACGACCTGAAAAGCCTGGCGGTAAATTCCGACCTGCGTCTGATCGAGATAACGAACGACCAGCAGCGGCAGCAAAAAGCTGAGGGCAAAGCCGATGGTTTTTGCCGCCAGCAGCCACGCGCTTTGCACCTTTAGCGAAGGTTTTGCCGTTTCCGGTTCGTTCATTTTCTTTACTCGTTTTTTGCCAGGGACCGCGCTTCGTCGGCGCGAAAATTTCTAAAGACCCAGCGGGCCGTCTGCGGCGAAAATTTCAGCAGCATAATTATCAGGGAAAGTTTCAAAGTCTTCATTCCCCGGTTCGCTTCGGTAAAATGCGTCCGCGCCTGCCCGAAATCCTGATTTATCAGGCTGGCTTTTCCCTTTTCGACCTGCAAAAGATTGGTTGAATCTTCGAACTGTTTTTGCCAGGCCGAAACTTCCCCGGCGGTAAGCTCGTGTTTTCGCTTTATTTCATTTAGCGCGGTGAGCGTCCGTTCCGCGCGGTCGATGCTGCTGCCGGTCAGGCCTTCCGGCCGGACACGGTATTTCAGCAAAACTTTTTTTTGGTAATCGACCTTCGCGCCGTTTTTGAGCAGCCGGAACCAGAGATCGAAATCTTCGATCCGGGCCGGGGCGGCTTCATCGAATCCGCCGGCGGCTAAAACTTTTTCCCGGAAAACGACCGTTCCCGAAGTGATCACATTGCAGGCGCCGTCGAGCAGGCTTTCCGTTGTCACCTTCCCACGGGAAGGCGACCGTTCCATATAGGTCGCATACTTTTTTTCGTCACCAAAAAGGTATGCGTCGCAGTAGATCATATCGCTGCCGGATTCCTGCAGGAACTTTACCTGTTCCGCTAAATAATTCGGCAGCCAGATGTCGTCGCCGTCGAGAAAGGCTAGTATCTCACCGCGCGCCGCTTCTATCGCGGCATTGCGCGCCGCCGCGGCCCCTTTATTTTGCTGTTTTAAATAAACGATCTGCGCAAAGTAAGGAGCCAGAACTTTTTCCAGTTCGGCGGAATCGGGCGAACCGTCATTTACGACGATAACTTCGAGATCGCGAAAGGTTTGCGCCAGCGCGGAATCCAGCGTCGCGGCAATATAAGCCGTCACATTGTAAGCGGGAATAACCACGCTCACTTTTGGCAGAGATGTTTTAACTTTTTCTCCGATGGTTTTCCGGGATTTTTCGGCGGCCGATTTCATGAGGTTTGTCCTGAGGCGCTGCGGGATTCCTTGGCCGGCTCGCGAACCGTCTCCCAGGTCGAAAGCCGCTCTCCCCTGATAAATCTAAAAAAGGCGATCACCGAAGCGGCGTTGGCGAGTACAAAATACTGCGGCACGGCGGTCAGCGCAGTGCTCCTGCCGCCTTTTACCAGCAGCCACGATAAAACGGCGATCCCGTAAAACGCCAGTTGCAGCAGCAGAATGACCAGGAACAAGTCATAAGAAAAAGAGAGAATGATCGACGAAACCAGCAGCAGCGTCAGCCACAGCGGGATCGAGTAACGCAGCACTTTATGAGAAAAAAGCTGCACCGCGTAAAAACCGCTGCGCAGCGGATTCATCATATAAAGATGCCGCCAGAGATCGGTGTAGGTTTGCGTGATCACGCGCACGCGCATCTGCAATTCGCGCCCGGCCTGGCGATTGGTTTCTTCGGTGCAGACGGCGCCGGGTTCATAAACGGTCTTCAGGCCCTGCTCATAAATTTTGGTGGCGATCAGAAAATCGCTGCAGGCTTCGGGGTACATCGGCACATAGGCCGATCTTCTGACCGCGTAAAGACAGCCGGAAACTCCGATCAGCGAACACGCGCGGCTTTCCGCTTCCTTTAAGAAAGTCTCGTAGCTCCAGTACGAACGGGCGCCGGTTCCGATGCCGGTATTTGCCGGATCGACGTAGATCAATTTTCCCGAAGCGCAGCCGACGGTTCGGTCGTTAAAATTCGGCAGCAAAGCGCGCAGCACGTCGGGACGGTACGTCGTCGTCGCGTCGGAAAAGAGGATTATCTCGCCCTGCGCCATTTCGACCGCCGTATTCTGCGCCGCGGTTTTTCCCAGCCGCTCCGGCTGGCGGTAAAGTTTTACGCCCCGCGATTCGAAGGAGCGGACGATCTCGTCCGTCCGGTCGGTCGAATGATCGGACGCCACGATGATCTCCAGCTTGTCTTTCGGGTATTCGAGCGCCAGCGTGTTTTCCAGCTTGGCGGGCAGGTCTTTTTCCTCGTTATAAGCAGTGATGATGACCGTGACCGCCGGTTCGAAAACGCCGCGTTCTGAGCGCTGGGGTTTAAACAAACTGACGGTGTAAACCAGCAGCGGGTAACCGACATAGGTATAGAACAGCACCACCGTGCTGAGAATAAAAATTACCGATGCAGTTGCCGCCAAAGCCGCCATATTTTTAAGCCGTCTGCAGCGCGGGTTCCCCTGCGCTTTCCGTTTCACCGCTTTTTTCCGCTTCGCTTCTCTTTTCCGCCACTTCTTTCCCGGTCAGATAAATTCGCCGCAGCGCGATCGCATACGCCACCGGGTAATAGACAAACCAATTATAAGCAAAGGCCCCGAAAAAGCTGCCTACCAGATAGGCCATGATGCTGGCCTGGATCCCGATCGCCAGGTAGTACATCCAATTGTAATTTTTCGAAGTGAACAGCTCGCGTTCGATCGCGCCCAATCTTCTAAAAGGGCTGGTCACAAAAAGGCAATAGATCACCAATCCGGCGATGCCTAGTTCAGATGATACTTGAGTGTAGGCGTTATGGGTAACGAGATTGTGCGACGAACCGATCTGGAAATTTCCCATCCCGACGCCCCACGGATTGCGCAGGGTCACCCAGACGGATTGCTTCAAAAGCTCGCTGCGCTGGTTGGACGAACCGACCGGGTCGAGCCCCGGAATAAAAATGGACAATATCCTGACACCGTAATTTCCCGGCGCCAGCGCCAGAAACAAAGCCGCGATGATCCCCATGATCAGCATCACCTGAAATCTGTTCTTGCGTCCCAGTTTCCAGCCCAGCACCAGCGAGGCAACCATCAAACCCAAAAAACCGCCGCGCGAAAAAGTGACCACGGTGCCGGCGGTCATCAAAACCGCCGCGCCCCAATAGACGATTCGCATCAGGAAATTTTTGGTGCTCAAACCGAGCACGATGGCGATCGGAATGAACATTATAAAATGGATCGCCAGTTCATTCGGATTGCCGAACATTCCGCCGAACTGCACGCCGACGCGATAATCTTCGACGGTAAATTTGCCCTCTGCGTAGAGCTGCATCGCGTTTATGCTGAGCATCAATCCGACGCCCAGCGAAAGCCACATCAGCCCCTTCAGGCGAAACTCGGTGCGCAGGACGTTCACCATCACGATGAACATCAGCACGATCTTGATAAAGACGTCGTTAAAGGTTTCCCAGGCCATCCCAGGGCTGCGCGCAATCGGAATGGTCACGATGCCGAGCAGCGTCAGCAGCAGCAGGTAATTTACTTCGGCCGGGCGCGCGGTCAGATTTCCCTCGACGGCGAGCTGCGATGGAATAAAGAAAATAAGCGTGGCGATGGAAATAAAAAACGCCAGCGAGGTTAGTCCCGAAAGCGCGGGAAAGAGTTCGTAGGGGCGGAAATACAAAACCAGCGTAAATAAAAATATCCCGGCGTAACTGACCGAATGCCCGTTTCTGAGCAGCCAGTTATCCTGTTTTAAAAGGGTCTTGTCTTTTTCGACGGTTTTGCGCGCCCGCGCTTTAATCAAAACTGAGCTGCGGTCTTCGCCTGAATCGCCGGAATTGCCTGAATCGGAAGCGTTTTCTATTACTCCGGAAACCGGTTTAAGGCTTAGGGCGGCCGTCTCGTTAAAAGCGCTGTTATTTACTTCACCGGGAAGATATTCACCGGCCGCGGTCTCTGCTTTAACCTTAGGAGTGCCTCGCGGAGAGACTTCCGACGGGCCTTTCTCTTTTCTCTTAAAAGCAGAAACAGACGCATAATCGCGTCCGTTTTCGCCGTCCGGCTCATCCGTAATTGCCGGCGGTTTTAGTGAAGAATAATCCTGATTATTTTCGGTTTGGGCGGACATTTACGGCGGTTCTCGGCATTTTGGTCGGGGCGGCTGATACGGTCGGCGCTGAATGCGCCCGGCCGTCTAAGGCATTTTCAGATTAGACCGTTACTTTTTCTTCGTCGGGAACGGTGATGATCTCGCGCACTTTTATTCGCAGCGCCGTTTCGAACTGGCGGGCTTCGCCGACGCCGTTAAAGGAAAGCTGCTGCAGGTTTGCTTCGATGCGCTTGCGGTAATCGGAAACCAGCGAATCGGACACGCCGAGCATTTCCGCGACCTCGAGCTGCGTGCCGCTGTCGGCGCTCAGATAGCAGTGCCAGAGCACGCCGATCATGCGGTTATACTGTTTCGCTTTTCCGCGCACCGATTTGTTCAGGCTCGACAGAAAGGCTTCGACAAATCCGGCGGCGGCGTCTTCCCCTTCGCGGCGGAGCAGGTCCTGTTCCGGGTTTTCCTTGGTATCCACCGGATCGTATTCGTAATGATTGTCTTCGCCGTCATCGCTGCCAGCGGAAATAGGAACCAGATAAATATCCATCACCGGCAGCCGCGACATCACCATGCTGCGGAGCGTGCGCACGTCGGACGGAGAATCGACCGCTCTTAAAACTTTTACGATCAAAACTTCGAGGTCGGGGTTGCTGATCACTATCTGCGCGTCGCCGGTGCAGCCCACCATGCGCGTGTCGCGCGGCTGCACGGGCACGACATAAATGCGCTCTTCCATTTCAGGCTGGTTTCGTCTTTTTTTGTTATCCGCCCAGACGCTCAGACCATAAACGCGGTCCGCCAGCCGGCGATGGGATTCCCCCACTACGCCGATATTGTCGAATCTTTTAAAGGTGCCGCTGGTTTGGATCAGCGTGGAAATTCTGCGGGCTAAACGATAGGATTCCGGGTAACGCTTTCTCAGTTCGGCGGTCAGTAAATTGGTTAATTCTATCTGGCTTATTTCAGCCTCGACCTCGACGTTCGACATCCCCGTGTCCAGATAATGCTGAAATCTCTCCTTGCTCAGCAAGGCCACGAACAGTTCCTGCGTCAGATCGGTATGGGCATTTTGCCTGCCTTCCTCAACCAGCAAACCGGCACTTCGCGAAGCTCTCACCAGCGGGTGGCTGGATACGACCCGGTGAAGCTCCGTCCAAATCTGGTTAACATTTGAGGTTTTAAGACTCTCGATCCAGTTTCCCACACGAATAGTGCGGCCACTGGCAGTTTGTCGAGATTGTGTCTGCTCTTTAATAGCGCTCATGGTTTCCCTTTCAAACTTCTTTCTCTGGCGCCTTGCTTGAAACTTGACCTTATTTCAAACGGTGAGGTTAAATGATCCCAGACAAATGCCCTGCGATTGGAGAAACTCCAATGAAGTGGAAAACTTCAGATAGGTGTATTTACAGGAGGATGACAGTGGCCTCTTTGCCTGCGTGGTTCACCGTCAAATCATTTAGGAAGGCGATAAGGAAACTTTAACGTTTCCCTGCTACATTTAAGATATTAACAGGAAATTTTATTTAGAGCAACAGTTTTTTACAATTTTTAACAATTTTAAACGTCGAATCGTTTTCCGATTCCAGAAACAAGGGAAATATCAGATAATTCTTTGAAAAAAGACGTTTTCATCCCATAATATATGGAATGAAGGCGGCATTACGGATTTCCTCTTAATGAAGCGAGTGCAAAGTCCGTAGTAATAAGTTACCACTTCTTTTCCGTTGTTTTTCCGGCGGTAAAGAAAATTTTAGAAAATTGAGTTATGTCTTTGATTAAGATGATGACATTTTGCAAGAGTCCCAAATGCCCCTCATCGGAAACGATTCTTTCATTCCAAAAAGAAGAGATCTCCGGTAAGGCGGCACAAAAAATAGAGAAACATCTGGAGGGTTGTGAATTCTGCACGGCGGAAATGGAATTCTACAACCGGTTCCCACAATCAGAAGAAACTCTGGCGACTGTAGAAATACCCATCCCACTTTATGAGCTGGCCCAGGCGCTGCTCGGCAATAAAAAAGACGGGTCGCAATTGCTCGACAAACTGGTTAGTGAAACCGAAACCCTTCATTTAAAAGAGGCCTGATATTCTAATCTGCGCCTGCGCCGCAGATCTCGTCTATCAGTTCGCTATATTTCTCATCGATGACGCCGCGCTTAATTTTAAGCGTCGGGGTCATTTCGCCTTTGTCGATGGAAAATTCCCTCGGTATCAACGCCACTTTTTTCACCCGTTCATAATCCGAAAGCTCGCGCGTCATTTCGGCTACTTCGCGCTGCACGAATTTCACGACTTCGGGTTTCTGGGAAAGCTCGTCCTTGGTTCCCGTATTCGAGATCCCCTTTTCCGACAGCGCGACCTTGAGCGCTTCCCAATCGGGCACGATCAAAGCGCCGGTTTGTTTTCGTCCGGAACCGACCACCACTGCCTGCCCCACCACCGGGCTCTGCTTTAACAAACTCTCTACCTGCTGCGGAGCGATATATTTACCGTTCGATAATTTAAACAGGTCTTTCAGCCGGTCGGTGATATAGATATGGCCGTCGTCGCCGACATAGCCGACGTCGCCGGAGTGATACCAGCCTTCGTCGTCGATCGCCTGCTCGGTGAGTTCGGGTTTGTTGTAATAACCCCGCATCACGTTTTTACCGCGGATAAGAATTTCATCCTCGGCGCCGATCTTGATTTCGATGCCGGCAAAAGGCTTGCCGATCGAGCCGGAGCGCTGGTCGTCAGGCAGGTTGGCGGAAACGACGCAGGCTTCGGTCATGCCGTAGCCCTGCAGGATCGGGATGTTCGCCGCCCAAAAAGCGTAAGACAATTTTTTCGAAAGCGGCGCGCCGCCCGAAACAAAAAACCGCAGGCTGCCGCCGACCGCGTCGCGCCAGCGGGAAAACACCAAACGGCTGGCAATCGCCTGTTTTGCCGCCAGCGCCGTGGGAACGGGTTTTCTTTCGTCGCGGTATTTCCAGTATTGCTGCCCGACGTCGAGCGCCCAGACAAACAGTTTTGTTTTCCACCCGCCGGCGGTCATGCCCTTGCGCACGATCTTGTGATAAACCTTTTCGAAGAGGCGCGGGACGGCGGTCATGATCGTCGGCTTTACTTCCTGAAGATGCTCCGCCAGGTGATCGAACGACGCCGAATAATGGATCGAGAGCCCATTCGAGCAAAGCACATAAAAAACAGTACGTTCGAAAATGTGAGACAAAGGAAGCACCGAGAGCGAACGGTCGGTCGGGCCGAACGGCAATACCGCGGAGATGGCGACTATATTCGACGCGAAATTTTCGTGAGTCAGCATCACGCCCTTCGGCTCGCCGGTGGTGCCGGAAGTATAAATGATGGTTGCCAGATCGTCCGGCTTTACCTGTTCCAGCAGACTCTCAAAAGCATTAGCGTCGCGTTCCAGGACGGCGGAGCCGAGTTTGTTAAGCTCGTCGAGCGAGATCGCGTCCGGGGTTTCGTCGTCGATCCCGTCGTTATCGAAAAAGATCAGCTTGTCGAGGGATTCGACGCCCTCGATCGCGGATTGAATATGCTTGAATATTTTTTTGCCGGAGATGACCAGCGCCTTGGCGCCGGAATCTTCCAGGATGTAGCGGATCTGATCGACCGCCTGCGTGGTGTAAAGCGGCACGGTCACCGCCCGCAGGCTGAGCAGGGCCAGATCGGCCAGCGACCATTCGGGGCGGTTTTCGGAAATGATGGCGACATGATCGCCGGGTTTGATACCGCTTTCGACAAAACCAAGCGCCATCTGCCTGATCCGGCCGATGACTTCCTGCCCCGGAATATTAAGCCATTTGTCTTTGACCTTATAGTTCATCGCATCGGGCTTGTCGTACCGGCGCAGCGCGGCCAGGCAAAAATGCGGAATGGTCAGCGGCAGATCGTTCGTACCGAATAATGTTTCTACGGACATATTACAGTTGTTTATTAATAGGTTATTTAATTCCTGAATTAAGTCTTACTATTTTTTCCCAATCGATAGTTCCATCTTGTTTACAAAACTCATTAGTAAACTCTTTTGTAAATAAGTTTAGCATTTTTGCATAAGACTCCATGAATTCATCGTTCTTCTCTTTAGCTTTAAAACCCAAAGGTTCAATGATTTCAATAAATAAATTTGAATCTCCAGATATAAATTCCCAGAACTTTTGACCACAATATTTAAAGTAATCTCCCTTGTCAGGATTATTGTCGCTTCCCGAGCAGCAGCCATTGACAGGCGTAATATTGATTTTGGAGTTACTAGTTCTAATAGTTCTTCTTGCAACGTTAAAATCTGACCTCATTTTATTAATCTGACTACTATTTCCCCAATTAGGTCCGGATTTAATGGTGATTATATAGCGAACATTATCTCTTGTGAATTCAAGGTCAATTCCGGGTATTCCTGATTTTTGTCCGCCAAATACCTTGCCGTTTATAAATATTGCCAGCCCTTCCAACCAATCACCAAAAATGGCCTCTTCGCTTGAGGAAATATGCGCATCTACTAAACTTCTAACAATTTGCTCCGCTGTTAGAACATTCTTCGCTTTAAATAAATAAGGATTTTTTCGCTTTATAACGCTTGATAATTTAAGTTTTCCCAAACTATCAATTCGTTTTTGGTGAAAAACGCCTATATTTTTCTCAACGTATTGCCTGACGTCTTTCAGTTTCAATTTGAGCATGATCGTTTGAATCCTCGATTAATTTTAGAGGGATTTGCAATGACAATTCATTTCTGGCTATTTCGCAATACTCGGGCTTAATTTCGATCCCGATAGAACTTCGATTCATTCTTTGCGCAACAACCACTGTTGTTCCTCTTCCAAGGAAGGGATCCAAAACAACGTCATTTTCTTTGGTGAAGAGTTTGATAAACCATTGCGGTAAAGCCTCAGGGAACGCGGCGCTATGATTTTTATTATTACACTCTGTAGCTAAATGTATTACGTTGGTTGGGTAAACATACTCACGGCCAATCCAATTTGAAACGTTTTTGCCAAAGCCACTTCCAACCTTAGAATTATCTCGAACTTTGTCTATATCGCTCAGATTCCTTAGTCTCCCTTCAGCCCATTTACCGACAGGAACCTTCACCTCATCTTGGTACATGTGGAATTTTTTCGTCTTATTGAACTGAAGAAGACGCTCCCAAGAATCCCTAAATCTATTTGGCCACTTGCCAGGATAAGAATTTTTCTTATGCCACATGAATTCTTCGGTCCACAGCCACCCTTGTTTTCTTAAAGCTAAAATAAGTTCAATTACATAAGTACTGCGTTCACCTTTTTCAACCTTTTCTTTAATATTTAATATAAAAGTACCGGTTGGCTTTACAACCCTTAAAAGTTCTCTCGAAATCGGCAAAAACCATTCAACATAGTTTTCGGGTTTGATTCCCCCATAGGTACTTTTACGACTGTCCGCATACGGAGGTGATGTAACCACAAGATCAATAGAGCTATCAGGGAGTTTTTTCAATTCTTCACGACAATCGCCTTGAACAATTTGCGAAAATAAGTTGCTCATATTTTTCATCATCTATGCCATTTATATAAAATAGCAGTCATTCGTTTTATCTTCCGGTTACCCGTGCCGCGCCTTTTCTCAGCGCGAGCGTGCAGCGTGAAATACAGACCAGGCGGTTTCGGTCGTCTTTGATCTCTACCTGCCAGACGCTTAAAGTTTTCCCATGATACAACGAATTGGCTTCGGCGGTCACCCGGCCGCGGCTGACGGAGCGGAGGTGATTGGCGTTGATCTCGATACCGACGGGCGCGACCTTGCTGAGATCGCTGCTGACGACCGCCCCGATCGAAGCCGCCGATTCCGCCAGCAGGAGCGAGACGCCGCCGTTCATAATGCCGATATATTGATGCACGCGTTCATCGACCGGCATCGAAAGCACGACGCGGCCGGCTTCGGCGCTGTCGATGACGATATCCAGCAGCTCGAAAAGTTTGCTGCGGGCGGCCACGGCGATTATCTCGGCTTGATCCATTTTTATGCTCTGTGTCAGTGTCAGTAGCCCGACCGTGAACTATCCCTACGGGGTGTTTATCGTTTTACCAGCTGCGCGACGTTGTCGCTTTTAAGCTTCCGCGTCCGGGTTTCCACTCTCTCTTCTTCCGCCCCGTTCCTTTTACTGGCCACGACCAGCGCCACCAGCATTAAAAATGCGAAAGCTATCGCTGTGGTATGCAGCACAAAATCGGCCACGCTGTGCACCAGCACGGCAAAACACCCGGCGAGCGCCCCGACCGCGACCCCATAGCGAAACTTACTTCCAGGGCTGGCCGTGCCGGCCGTTTTGACATTTCCCAGCCCGGTGCGAAACAGCAAAATTAAAAATGACAGTCCGATCAACCCGCCGACGATACCGCCGTCGGAAAGCGTCTGCAAATAATCGTTGTGGGCCTGTTCCGCGCGCTCCATCCCGCTGAACGAGTCATACAAGGTGTACGATACGCCGAAGGCATTAAGGCCGGTGCCGAAAATGGGATTCTGGCCGATAATGTTTAAGGTCACTCCCCAAATATGTGTGCGGCTGGTGCTAAACTCCGTTTTTGTCGCGCTCTCGGCAAAACGCGACAGCGAGGATTTCTCGCTCCCGACTAAAAAAGTGCCCACGATGATGCTGGCGATCAGCGCGGCGGTGGCGCCGATCCGGATGGCGAATTTGCCGTAGCCTTCCGCTTTTGTGGTCAGCAAAACCAAAAAGAAAATCTCCGCCACCAGGCTGATAAATCCGCCGCGCGACCCGCTCATCACCAGCGCGATCCCCATCAGGACGATGCCCGTCAGATAAAGCAGCTTCTTGTCGCGTTCGACGGCGCCGGCAAAGAACAGCCCCAGCGGGATAGCTATCGCCATCTCCATAAAAGCCGCGAAATTGTTGGGATTGACAAAAGAACCGAACGGGCGCGCCAGCTTGGGTTCGTAAATTCCGTAGATCTTATCCGGGCTCATGACGTATTGAATGATGGCAAAAAAAGCGAAGGCAAACCCGAAGATCATCAGCAGATAAACTACTCTTTTCAGCCGTTTCGTGCTGTCGATAAAAGCCAGCGCCGCGCCGAAATATATCAGCAGCGCGGCAAGGTGAATAACGACGAACCAGGTGGCGTAAGGGTCGTGCGAGATCGTGTTCGGAATCTCCGACACTCCCGCCGTCTCGCCGCCCCACCCGAAGGGAATGATCTGGAAGAGCCCGAAAATGGCCCCGGCGATCAGCGGGATCTGCAGCAGGCTGCGGTTGATCCGGACAAAGCCGCTCGACCAGGCGTCGATCGCCCAGAGGATGAACACGATTACCGCAAAGACGTAAAAAAGCGCCAGGATCGGCTGGTGCACGGTGCCGTAGGCGAGCGTGGACAGCACGAGGCACGCGCAGAGAATGAATATTATTATTTTGCTCGCCAGGGTCTGTTTGACCTCGCCCGGTTCGAGCGGAGCGATCAATTCCTTCATAACTCTATTTTCACTCTATCTTCCGGCGGAAATTTTCTGAAGATCGAAATCGTCGTACCAGACGGTGCCTACCACCGGGCAATTGTCTCCGCAATATTGACGCACCGTGCGCACGACCGCGCCGTCCACGTCGTTAGGAACGGTAAAATCTATTCTCATCTGCTGCCAATCGTTAGTGCCGGTCGTAAACGGCGGACTCGCGCCGAAGCTGCGCGGATCGTTTATCCCGGAAACTTCCACCATCGGCGGGCCGGCGCTTCTTAAATTTTCCGTGCGCACCCAAAAGGTCAGGCTGTAACGCCCGCCGGGTTCGACCGCGACGATCTGGGAAACATTGGCGAAGACCGGCACGACCAGGGAGTTAAAATTAAGGCGCAGGCTGGTTTTCCCTTCGTGTTTTTGGCTGGAGTCGAGTTTGACGCTCAACTTGTCTTTGTCCAGGATGATCCAATCGAAATAAATATCCTTCGGCGCGGCTGTTTTGACCGGGGCCTCGAATCCGCCGTTCTGGATCTTTTCCATCGCGGCCTGCGGCTCGTGGCCCATTTCACGCACGAAGTGAAGCGAAGCGCGGAAATTCTTGTGTTCGAAGAGCACCTGCATTATCAGCAATCCGATCGGCCGGTTTTCTTCCTTTTGCTCCGGGGTCAATGACTCCCAGGTGCGCACGGCGGCGTCCGGCTGCTCGTGCGTCGCGTAAAATCTGGCCAGCGTCGCCTGTACCTGCGGCGAATTGCCGACTATCTTTTCCAGCTGTTCTTTGTCCTCGTTAAAAAAGTCCCAAACCGTGTAGAAAACCTGTTCGCGGTAGATCGCGTTATTTTGCGCGGCCAGTTTCAACTCGCCAAAGGCCTCGTCGTTTCGGCCCTGCCGCAGATAAAAATTTCCCAGCTGCCAGCGCGGGTAGGCGTAGGTGGGCGCTAATTCGATCGCGCGTTTCAGCGCTTTTTCACTGCCGACCGAATCGTCGGTCTGTTCACGCACGCGGCCGAGCTCGATCCACCAGCGGTAATCGTAGGGGGCGAGCCGGACGACGTTTTCGAAATTTTTCACCGACGCGACCGCTTTTTCCGGGATAAAGGAATCGTTATCGGTGGTCGCCACCAGCCAATTTACAAACGGGTCGCCCGGCGCCATCCAGACCGCGGCATAGGCGGTGGCCTTGGCGTTAAGATCGGTCGGCGCGGTCACCTCGGCCATCATGTTGCCGATCTCGCGGCTAAACGCGTACCACCCCGCCCAGACCGCCAGCAGGATCGCCGCGATAAGCAGGACGCGCGCGAAAATACCGCGCGACCGGACAAAAATTATCTGTGAGGTGTTTTCACCGGACATAATCTGCTAGCCGCAAAACTCCGCAATTTTTTCTACCACGTATTCGATCTGGCTTCCCGTCAGTTCCGGAAAGATCGGCAGCGCCAGCGTCTCGAGCGCGGCCATTTCGGACTCCGGCAGATCGCCTTCTTTTCCGCCGAGAAAGGCGAAACATTCCTGCAGGTGGAGCGGTATCGGATAATAGATCGCGGTGCCGATGCCTCTTTCCAGCAGAAAGGTTTTCAGCTCATCGCGTTTTCCCGGCACGCGGATGACAAACTGATTGTAGATATGACGCACACCGGGGCGCTCCAGCGGCAGCGTGATCGTGTCCTCCAGGCCGTGCTCGCCGAAAAGCTCCCGGTAAAAAGCCGCATTTTTTTGCCGCGCCGCCGTCCAGTTGTCGAGCTCGCGCAGCTTCACCCGCAGGATCGCCGCCTGCAGCGAATCCAGCCGGCTGTTAACGCCGACGTATTGGTGCTGGTAAGTTTTTTCCGCGCCATGAACGCGCAAAACGTGAAGTTTATGAGCGAGTTCTTCATTGTTTGCGGTCAGCATCCCGCCGTCGCCGGCGCCGCCGAGATTTTTCGACGGGTAAAAACTGAAACAGCCGATCTCTCCCATCGAACCGGCGCGGTGCCCGTCTTCTTCGGAGCCGACGGCCTGGGCGGCGTCTTCGACAATCGGCACGCCGTACTGGCCGGAAACGGCGGTCAGTTCCTTCATGTCGGCGCACTGCCCGAAAAGATGCACCGGCATTATCGCCCTGGTTCTCTCGCTGATCATGGCGGCTACCTGGGAAACTTCCAGATTGTATGTGCGCGGGTCGATATCGACGAAAACCGGTTTTGCGCCCAGCCGCGTGATCGCGCTGACGGTCGCAAAAAAGCTGAACGGCGAGGTAATTACCTCGTCCCCGCTGCCGACGTTTAACGCCATCAAGGCCAGCAGCAGCGCGTCGCTGCCTGAGGCGCAGCCGACGGCAAATCTGGTCTGGCAGTACTCGGCCAGTTCATGCTCGAGCGCCGTGACCTCCGAGCCCAGCACGAATTGCTGTGAATCCATCACGCCGTCGATGGCCGCGCGGAGTTCTTCCCGCAAATTCCGGTGTTGTATGGATAAATCCAGTAAAGGAACTTTCATCGGTAGTAAAAATTACCAATTCAAAACAGATAAAATGCCTGTACCCAGACGTTTATAAGGCTCTGCCCGCTCTTAATTAAAAAATCCTGTAATGAATATAGTAAAAAATCATTACATATTAGAGGCGAAGAATTTGCAACGTTCGGTGGTGTTTTTTTGCGCGGAAGCGAGCGATATCGCCGCCCCGCGGACGGCTCTTATCCGGCCTTGATATTTATCGCCGCGTTAAGGCAGTACCATTAGTAAACACTTATCTATGAACAGTTAAATGATCTTTATCAGCGGTCATAATTCCTACTGTCTGGAATCGATAGTTTTTATTTAGCCTTAATTTCCCCCTTAACGAAGCGCCGGCGCATCAAACCCGAACCGGGCGCAGCAGGAACCGGGCCGATAACGGCCGGCCATAGTAAATCTGACAAAAATTGGAGGTGCCCTCATGGGTATTAGAAGAATAAATAGAGCTTTAGCGGAGGATGCGTCGAATATTCGCGTGTCATCTCCCGTAGAAGAATTGCTGCTTGCCGCGCTGGAACGCGGCAACCACAGTTTTGAGACCGGCCGTTATTTAGTGACGGCCAAAAAGGAAGCAACCACGGAAAACGTGATGGAATTCCTGGGGCAGGAAGGCCCCGATCTGAGAGTGGCCGACGCCCGGGATTACGAAAATCAGGCCGCCATTCTGGAAAGCGCCGGGGATGCCAACGCATTTACGTTTCCTGAGATCGGAGTGATGCTGGTTGACAGTAATACGATCGAGGAACGCAGCGGGACGATGGAAGCGATCGAATCCGCCGACAGCCCGATCGAATCCATCGACCCGGAGTATTTCGTATTTTCCCAGGGGATCGATCCGGTCGCATATATGGAAGGGCTGGCCGACGTCGGAACGGAAAATATCGGCGAGTTCCTGCGGGGCTTTGCCAGAGCGGCCGAAGTGATCGCCGCCGAGCTTAAGGGAATGGGCCAGCCTCAATCTCCCGCCGGCCAGGAAGACGCGCTCGCGCTGGGAGCGACCTGGGGACTGGCGGCCTGCCGGGTTCCGGGCAGTTCGCGCAGCGGAAACGGGATCAAGGTGGCGGTGCTCGATACCGGGATGGATCTCGGCCACGGGGATTTTACCGGGCGTTTTGTCACCAGCGAAACGTTTGTCGGCCAGCCGGTTCAGGACCTTCACAGCCACGGCACGCACTGCATCGGCACCTCCTGCGGGACCAGGACGCCGGCCGGCACCACGCCGCGATACGGCATCGCCCACCAGGCGCGCATTTTCGCCGGCAAAGTGCTGACGAACTCAGGAAGCGGCGTCACGGGCAGCGTTTCGGCGGGAATTAACTGGGCGATCGCTAATCGCTGCGAGGTGATCTCGATGTCGCTGGGTTCACCGGCGGGAGTTCAGCCCGCTTACACCGCGGCCGGGACCAGCGCCTTAAACAAAGGGCTGCTGATAGTAGCGGCGGCGGGTAATGAGGCAAGCCCGACAGGTTCACCGGCAAATTCGCCCTCGATCATGTCCGTCGCATCGCTCGATTCGAACCTCCGCCCGTCGTCTTTCTCTAATTTCGGCAAGGTCGAGATAGCGGGGCCGGGACGCGACGTTTTCTCTTCTGTTCCGAGACCCACCAGGTACGGCACAAAGAGCGGCACCAGCATGGCCACGCCGCATGTCGCCGGCTGCGCGGCTTTGTGGGCGGAAACTTCCGCGAGCCTTCGCGGTATGCTGCTTTGGAGAAAATTACTGGCCACCGCGCGGGCGCTGCCGCAGCCGGCAAGCCGCGTCGGGGCAGGGCTGGTTCAGGCTCCGTAGCAGGTTGTTTAGTTGTTTTTCGCCCCCGCCTTAATATTACCCAGGCGGGGGCGCTTATGATAGATTATTAATATGTCTGAAACGAAGAAAAAGTGGATCGTTACTACCTCCGATGAGCATCCGCTGGCCGACGTGGAAAAGAATTTGACCGAGATGGGATTTAACGTCGAGCAGTCTTATGCCGAGATCGGAAGCATCAGCGGTTCCGTGGACGAAGAGGCGGTGGAAAAGCTGCGCTCGGTTCCGGGCGTGGTCGATATTTCGCCCGAAGAACCGATCGACATCGGGCCGCCGGACGCCCCCGAAACCTGGTAGTTTGACCTCCATTCGTAACACGGGATACCCAATACGCTTTTTGTGTGTTTTGGTGTGTTTCCTGGTACGCCCATTTAAAGAAAGAATGGTCATAGCGATGAGGTCAGAACCGGGAGCGGTAGCGACCGGGTTCTTTTGAAAAGCTAAGGGATAAAGGAGAAATACCAAAGGCCCATCTTGAAAAATCTTATTTATCCTTTCGCCCTTGCCTGCCTCTTAAAATCCGAACTAATATTTCCCGATAAAACTCACGCGTTAAATATTTTGACCGTTCTTTCCGCTATTTGGTATCCTTAATTTACGGGTGTCCGAGTCCCGGGATGTTAAATTTCATGTTAAATCTTTCTTAGCCCCTTCAACAATTCACTGCTATCTTGTTAAAATGATCGTACCCCCACAGGAAGTTTTTTCCGCCTTATTATGAGCCAAGCTGTCAGAGAATTTGCCCTGCCCGAAGAAACCGCGGTTCAAACCGAGCTGCCCGAATCGCTGCTGCACGACCGCCGTTTTTTGTTCAACCGGGAACTCAGCTGGCTGGAATTTAACCGCCGCGTGCTGCAGGAAGCGCTTGACGAATCGAATCCGGTCCTCGAACGGCTCAAATTCCTCTCGATATTTTCTACCAACCTTGACGAATTTTTTATGATCAGGGTGTCGGGTTTAAAAGAGCAGGTGATGGAAAATATCGCCGAGCTTTCCCCGGACGGAATGACCACCGTCGAGCAGTTAAAAGAGATCCGGGAAAGGCTGCGCCCGATGCTGGCCGAACAAATGATGTGCCTGCGAGAGGACGTGCTGCCGCAGCTGGCGGCCAACGGAATTTCCATCTGCCCGTATCGGGATCTGAGCCTGGACGAGCAAAAACGCCTCAACAAGTATTTTCTCGACCGGGTCTTTCCGGTACTGACGCCGCAGGCGGTCGATGCCAGCCACCCGTTCCCCTATATCTCGAATTTAAGTTTGAACCTGGGGCTGACTTTGGTGCCGGCCGAAATTTTCGAGAACGGCGGTTCCCCGGAACCGTACGAGCTCCGCTTTGCCCGCATCAAGCTTCCGCCCAACGTGCCGCGGCTGCTGCCGGCGGACGATTCGGAATTGAAATTCACCCTGCTGGGCGAAGCCATCGCGGCGAACGTGGACCGGCTTTTTCCCGGTATGAGAGTGATCGACTGTCATCTATTTCGCGTGACGCGCGACGCCGACATCGAGCTGCGCGAAGACGAGGCCGGCGATCTGCTGCGCACGATGGAGCAGGAACTGCGCCGCAAACGACGCCGCTTTCCCGTCCGGCTGGAAGTGCATTCGTCGATGCCCAAGGAAATGGTCAGGTCGCTGACGGAATCGATCGGCCTGACGGAAGACGACGTTTACCGCATCGACGGCATTCTGGATATTCCCGACCTGATGCAGCTTTACGGGCTGGAATTTCCCGAGCTGAAGGACAAGCCGATCCCGCTGGTAATGCCGGCCGCCTTTCGCCAGAAAAAATCCGTCTTCGACGTGATCAGACAGGGCGATGTGCTGCTGCATCACCCGTTCATGGCGTACAGCACGGTGACCGATTTTATCAATGCGGCGGCGAATGACCCCGAAGTGCAGGCGATCAAGATCTGCCTTTACCGCACGGGAAAGGATTCGCCGGTCATCAAGGCGCTGATGCGGGCGAGCGAGCGCGGCAAGCAGGTGGCGGCGCTGGTGGAGCTAAAGGCGCGCTTCGACGAGGAAAATAATATCGAATGGGCGCGCAAGCTGGAAAAGGAAGGCGTGCACGTGGTCTATGGGCTGCGCGGTTTGAAGACCCACTGCAAACTCGCGCTGGTCGTCCGCCGCGAAGGCGATCAACTGCGCCGCTACGTTCATATGGCGACGGGAAATTACAACCCGACGACCTCGCGCATTTACACCGATGTGGGCATTCTGACGGCGGATGAAGAGATCGGCGCCGACGCCTCAGACCTGTTCAATTTTCTCACCGGCTATTCGAAACAGACCGAGTACCGCGATCTGCTGGTGGCCCCGGTAAACCTGCGCCAAAAAATGACCGCCCTGATCCGCCGCGAAGCCGAAAACGCCCGCAGCGGATTCCCGGCTCATATCATCGCCAAGGTAAACAGCCTGACGGACGTGGATACGATACGCGAGCTTTACTGCGCTTCGCAGGCGGGCGTGCGGATCGATCTGCTGGTGCGCGGCATCTGCGTGCTGCGGCCGGGAATAGAAGGCCTGTCGGAAAATATTCGCGTGACCAGCATCGTCGGGCGCTTTCTCGAACACAGCCGGATATTTTATTTTCACAATGCGGGCGACGAAGAAGTGTTTATCGGCAGCGCCGATCTGATGCAGCGCAATCTGGACCGGCGGGTGGAAGTGATCGCCCCGGTCAAATCGCCGGGGCTGCGGAAATATTTAAGGGACGTCGTGCTGGAAACTTATCTGAGCGATAATATGAACGCGCAATTCCTATTGCCCGAAGGCGAATACCAGCGGTTAGTGCCCGCGGATGAGGATTCGAAGCTTGATTCTCAAATGGCATTTGTCGGGCAGGAAACCTAAAATTTATTTCGCAGATCTTATTTTGCGGGCGGTTCGGAAAAATTGACGGTTCCGTCACCCATCACAAAAGTAAGCATTGCCCCGCCGCTGCCGGCGCGGGCATTTATAGTTTTCGGGGTAAATTTATTTCTTTCTTCGCGTTCCTTGAGCACCGGGTTGGAGTTTTTGATTTCGCCGGTGCGCAGGACGGAGGCGTCGATATCGGCGTTAAAATCCGACGGCAAGGCAATATTCAGGCTTCCGGTCGCCATCTGGACATTTAGATTTCTGCCGCGCCAGCTGCGGCCGGCGATCTGCACGTTGACGTTTCCGCCGCCGAAGGTAGCGTTTATCGCCCCGCCGGTAAACTGCAGGTCGGCATCGGTTTCCGCCGCTTTGAGCTGCATCGCGCCGTCAACGCCGCTGATCTTCAGCGCGCCTTTGCCGATGGTCACTTCCAGATCGGTGTACGAAGGAACATGCACGATATAATCGACCTTCCAGGGCATTCCCAGCAGCCGCTTGGGGAATTTTTTCCAATTCCTTTTCATGTAATCCTTATCGTGCGTTCCGGTGGTCAGGATGCTCAAATGAACCGCGCCCGGGTCGAGCAGGATACCGTTGACCTCCGCCATCAGCGCCAGATCGGCTTCGCTTTCGGCCTGCAATTCTATTTCCGCGGTGACCTCTACTTCATTCTTGTTCCAGCCCACCACCGTCACCGAACCCTGCGGCGCGCCGAGCACGGTAACCGTCCCGCCGACGCCAAACTTCGCCCGGTCGCTTTTGGTAACGATGCGCTTGATCAGGTTTTTAGCGACGGCCGGGGTTTCAGTTTTTTGCGCAAAAATAAACAAGGGCGCAGCCGTAACGGCCAGCCCCAGACTGAAGATCCGAAAAAGTTTTGATGTTTTCATTTTTTAGCGAGCTATGAAGGAAATGCTTCCGCGCTGGTTGACCACGTTCAAGGTGGCGCTGCCGTCGCCGACCTGCCCGACCACTCGCCGGCCGTCACTGACAAAATTAAAGCCCCCGTTCGAAAACGAACCGAGCGATATATTGCGCGACGAAGGCGCGGTCGCTACCATGCGAAAAGACGAATTAGATGGAATCCGTAAATTGATATTGCCCCGCGTCGAGGCAAACCGGTAATTACCACCTGATTTTAGCACGCCGTCGAAGAAAATGTCACCGATAACATTTTCCGCCGCCACTGATGAGGCATTGATGTTGGTGAGAGTAATGTCGCCCTCGGAAGTGATATGAGCCCGGACCAATCCCCCGCTGACATTTCGCACGCTGAGATTTCCCATCCGGGTTTCGATATTGACCGACGAAGTGGAAGGCACCTTGATAGTGAAATTTACGTTTCCGACCTCACCGCGGCCCTGATTATCCTTGACCACATTGATCACGATGTTGCCGCTGAGATTTTGCGGAACGATGTTTGCCGCCGGTGCCTCGAGATTTGCAACGATGCTGACCTCGTTTTTATTCCAGCCCTCGACGGTGACGGTTCCGGTGCGGTTGGTCAATTGCAGGTTGATATTCTTGCTGGCCGGATAGACCCTGCTGAATTTTTTTTGCGCGGAATTTTCCTGTACGGAAAGAAGCAGCAAAAGGCTGATGCCGGCTGCTGCAAAGATAAGTTTCTTAAATACCAAGGCACACAATAATTTTTTCCCTAAGGGTTTCACTTCAACTAACTTCCTCTGACATTATAATAAATATTTGATTAGATAAAATTTCGCCGCATTTTATAATTCGGAAAACTCCCGCAGCAATTCCATTTTTTCGGTCAGCGCCGAATTGAGCATTTCCTCGGAAAGCGCGTCTTCCGGATCATTCTTTAAATTCTGTGAATACTCTACTACTATCTGATCGATCTCATGCAGGTTGCGGTCGAAAGTGTCCCGCATTTTCTGGTTCCATTGCACCCGGCGCGCTTCAACGCGGGCATTCCAATAATTGATCACGACCTGTTTTTCGCCGAGGCTTTTTTCCCGCAGTTCCTCAGGCGCCGCTGTCAGGCCGACCTTGCTCAGCAAGGTCTCGAAAAGAGTCGGCGGCAGATTGGCGTTCGAGGTTAGGTCGCCCGTGGAGCGAATGGAGTTTTTGATACCGACAACGGTTAGCAGCGAGCTGACGACGGCGATCCCGATGACCGCTGTGACCATTTGCGAAAGAGAAAACTGCCAGCTCTTTCCCCATGCTCCCGCCCAGAAACCTTTCTTCTGCTTTACCTCGGATTGCTGCGCTAATTCCGGCTGAGTTTCATTCTCGATAATATTGCTGATGCGGCACCACAGCGCCTGCGAGTTCGGCGGGGTCACTTCCTCTTCCTGGTAGCTGGAGCAAAACTCCGTTAATTGGGAAAAGTCCGTGTAAATATCCGTGCACGCTCCGCATATTTCGAGGTGCGCGTTGATCTCCGCCGACAAGGTGCATTTTGCATCGCTGTCCACGAACTCACTTAACTGGTTTTGGCAATTCTCGCAATTCATCTGTTAACTCTGTTATTTCACAAAGGCGCTGATGTGGGTAACGTTAAGCCTTTGTAAAGTTCACGTAAAGCTAAGATTGTATTCCAATCGCTTTAGGTTGCCTTCGATACCCTTAATTTTCTTGCTTAGATCTTATTCCAGGCCGTTTTTACTGCTTTTGCTGCAGGATCAATCCGCGCAGCTTCAACCTCGCCTTATGAAGTTGGGATTTTGACGTTCCGATCGAAAGCCCCAGCATGCGGGCGATCTCTTCGTGCTCGAACCCTTCGACGTCGTGCAGCACAAAAACGGTGCGATACCCCGGCGGCAGCTGCGCGATCGCATTGTCGATACTGATACGGTCGAGCACCGGCATCCGGGAAAAATTCTCTGTTCCGGGCACGGCCTGCTCAGGCACGTCGCCGTCCTCGGTGGTCTTTTCAACCTGCACCCCGCGTTTGCGGAAATGCATTAATACCTGATTAACGGTCAGGCGGTGCAGCCAGGTCGAAAAAGCGGACTCGCCGCGAAAACTTCCCATTTTGCGGAAAAGCTGGATAAAGACTTCCTGAGTCAGATCTTCCGCCTCGGCCGTGCTCTGCGTCATGCGCAGGCAGATACTATAAGCGCGGCGATGATATCGCTGGTAAATGTTTTCAAAAGCGGCCAAATTGCCATGCGCCGCTTTCTGCACCAGATCGTAATCTGTATCGGTGCTTGAAATTGTCTGATCGACCGCGTCTTTTGCCTGTTGTTTGGGAATAAAGACAGAACCGGCGTTACTTTCCTCAACGGGGAAAGCCGCATTGTCGCTCACCGCTTGCGAGGTTGCATTCATTATTGTCTCCAGCAGTTCACTGTCAGAATGGATAAACTCTTCCCTGTCTATGATGCGCACCTCCTTTCAACGGTTGCTTCGACTGGGGCTAATTTTAATGCTAAAAGGGCAAAAGGTAAATAGAAAAAGGCGATTTTTCACCGGAAGCGCGGATGATCCGTCTTTACGATAAATATGCAGTCGAGACGCCGGCGCTCCAATTATGAAAATAACCCGGAAAAAAGGTAAAATTCAGTCGAAACGACCGTACCAATACTTATATGAAAAGAACTTTACTATTTACTCCGATTATCTTTTTGACCGTCTTTCTGGCTTTTCTTAACGTTCCGGCGCAAGTAAAGAAACCGGTCGAGCCTCCCGTTACCTCTGCCCCGAATGGCCGGACCGCCCAAACCGTCCAGAACGGAATGCTTTACAAGATCTCGGGCAAGGGTCTGAAAAAGCCGTCCTACATCTTTGGAACCATCCATATCATCTGCCCGAAAGACATGTTTTCGATGGAAAAACTCGCCGGTTTTATCGACCAGACCGGGCAGCTCGTGATGGAGCTGGATATGGACGACCCCGTCGAGATGCGGCTGCTGAGACGCGGTATTGTGATCCCGGGCGGCAAGGCGCTCACCGAATTTTTGACGCCGGAGGAATATGCCAAGGTAGATGAACTGTTCAAAAACACCTTCGGGCTTTCCGTGGAAATTGTTAAAACCATCAAACCCGTCATGCTCGAAGCGATCATTATTGCCAGCCCGAAGGTTTTAGGCTGTGCTCCGCCGGCGTCATACGAAACCTCTTTTGTGCAGGCGGCCGCGGAAAAGAAAAAACCGATCATCGGCCTGGAAACGACGGCTTTCCAGTCTGCCCTGCTGGATAAAACCCCGATCGATAAACAGGCCAAAGCCCTCTACAAGATCGCGCTCGATCCGCAAAAAACTTTCGACGATTTTAAAAATTTGATGACGGCTTACAAGGCGCAGGACATTACGAAGCTCCAGGCGGAAGTCGAAAAGCAAACCGCCGAAAACACGGAATTCGCGGACGAGCTTTTAAACAAGAGAAACAAAGCCTGGATACCGAAGATCGAAAAAGCCATTAAAGCAAAGCCTTCCTTTATCGCCGTCGGCGGCGGGCATCTCGGCGGAGATAACGGCGTGATCCAATTGCTAAAAACGAGGGGTTATACGGTTCAAGCCGTGAAACTATAAAGATGAAACTATAATCGGCATCCGGCAGGAGGTTGGGGTGATGACTATTGAAACGTTGCGAAATTTTCTTTTATGGTGCACGGTAATAAATTACGGAATATTGCTGCTGTGGTTTGTGTTGATCGTCGGCTTCCGCAGTCCATTTAATCGACTATTCGGCAAGCTGTTCGCTCTGCCTGAGGATCATATTAACGCGCTGATGTTTCAGGGAATGACATTCTATAAACTCAGCGTGTTTATCTTCAACCTGGTGCCGCTGATCGCGCTGTATATTATTAAGTAAACCGGCTATTTCAGCACGCCCAGCATTTCCCGGTGGATCAGCCCGTTGCTGGCGCACATCGGCGGAGTATAGATGCTGAACGGCAAACCCTGGTAATCGCTGATCGTTCCGCCCGCTTCCCTGATCAGCAAAACCCCGGCGGCCATATCCCACGGGTTTAATCCTTCTTCCCAAAAACCGTCGAACCTGCCGCAGGCCGTGTAGGCCAGATCGAGCGCCGCCGAGCCGTCGCGCCTGACACCCCGCGCGTTTAAGAGAAATTTTGCCCAGGGATCGGCAAAATCCGGTTTCTCCGCAAAATTGTAGGGGAAACCCGTGACGATCAAAGAATCTTTCAAAGTTTCCGTTTCTGAAACCGAGATCTTTCTGCCGTTCAAGGTGGCTCCCTGCCCGCTCTCGGCGGCAAACATTTCGTCGCGCGTCGGATCGTAGGTCACGCCGACGACTATTTCGCCGTTATGCTCGAGCGCGATATTAACGGCAAAACAAGGATAGCCGTGAGCATAATTCGTCGTGCCGTCCAGCGGGTCGATGATCCATTTATGTTCGCTGCCCGCGACCTCGGTTACACCGGATTCTTCGGCCAGAATAGCGTGTTTCGGATAATAGGATTTTATTCGTTCGACGATCAGCGCTTCGGCGGCCAGGTCGGCCTCGGTCACCAGATTGATGTCGCCTTTTTTGGAAATAGTGATCTTGCGCCCGAACTTTTCCAGCAGGATCGAGCCGGCGTCACGGGCGGTTTGAATGGCAAAATTAAGCATAGATCATGAATTATAGAATCTTTACTTTAGACCGTGGGAATTCCAGAAGCAAGCCGCCCGACTTTGCGAAATCCTAAGCTTCAAACACACTACTAACTCTTAATCATTAATTATTCACTGCTCTTACATTGGTTAACAGTAAATAATTGATAGTTAAAAGTTAATAGTTATGTCGTCTTACAAACCAGCCAAAATTGATTTACGGGCAGCAGGCCAATTTCAGATTTGAGAAACCTGCCTCATTTCCTTCGCGAACCGGCGGGCAGCGGTTCAGCAATAAAATTTGTCTCCGTCAATTCGCCAAGAACGCTGACCAGTCGCGGCGCAAATTGATAACGTTTCGAAAAAGCGCTCATGACGTAAGTTTCGCCTGTCGTTACTTCGTCGAACCGGTAATAGCCGAGTGAAGATGAGATCGCCCTTTTCGAAATGCCATGCTGATCGGTCAGGGTTACGACCGCATTTCTCAAGCCGTTGCCGTTTGCCGTTAATACTCTGCCCGAAACCGAAACATTTGCCGCCGTCGGCGCGAGATTTACCAGAAACTGGTAAGCATTAATGCCGCCGCTGACCGGAGAAGATTCCGGGATCAGCGACTCCGGCAGGAACTTGCCCTTTGCCCTCAGTAGATCACCGGCAAACGGATTGATCGAAGTCGCCTCCGAACCGTCCGACGCAAAGAAATAAATCGTGTGCAGTCCCTGGTGCAATGTTGCGGTAGTCGCGGCCGCGGTGACTGTTGTGGCGGTGCCACCCGTGTTGACGGCCCGCGTCCATGCGCCGTTCGTCGAATCCAACTGGAAATAGATGTGCGGCGGCGGAGGCGCGGCCGGAGAATAATTCGAAGTCGCCGTTAATATAAATGTCGGGATGGCGCTTCTCGTCGTATTTTCTGCAAGCGGCGTGATCGAAGTGTTGGGCTGAACCTCTGCCGGCGCCGGCGTGAGCACCGTTATGCTGCCGCCGGCGAAATTGGCGATATAGAGCTTATTCGTCAGCGGATCGATCGCAACCGCATTCGGACTCGAAATGCCTGTCAGGAACGCCCGCGAATTATTGGTTCCGTCGATCAGCGTCAGAATACCTTCGGACTGATGAGTGACATGGATCTTATTTGTTGCTTGATTGACCGCGATAGAAGTGGGTTTAAAGATAGTTGCGATCGTCGTGGCCGAATTATCGTTACCATCGATCATCGTTAGATCGTTGCTGCCGGAATTAGCGACATAGATCTTGTTCGTTACCGGATTGATGGCGATCGCGCTGGGAAGCGATCCAACGGCAATGGCCGACGTCGAATTGTCATTGCCATTGATCACCGTTAAGTTACCGCTCTTGTAATTAACGACATAGATCTTGTTCGTCACCTGATTGACCGCGGCCGCCACCGGAGTTAAGCCGGTCGCGATGCTCATCGTCGAATTGCCGGCGCCATCGATCACGGTCACGCCATTGCCCTGAGGACTAGTGAGATAGATCTTGTTCGTGATCGGATTGATCGTGACGGAGTAAGGATGCAGATTGGCCGCGACGGTCGTGGTCGAATTGTCACTGCCGTTTATCACCGTCACGTTGTTACTTTCGTAATTGGCAACATATATCTTATTCGTCAATGGGTTGATTGCGACGGCGCCGGGATTTGCGCCGACCGCGACGGTCGCGGTTGAATTATCACTGCCGTCGATCACTGTCAGATTATGACTGAAAAAATTAGTGACATAGATCTTGTTCGTCATCGGATTGACCGCAATGGCATTGGGCGATGATCCGGCGCCGATGGTTGCCGTCGAGTTATTCGTCCCATCGATCATCGTCACATTGTTGCTGTGGTTGTTGGCAATGTAGATCTTGTTTGTCATCGGGTTGATCGCCAAGGCCACCGGAACCGACCCGACGGCCACGATCGTCTTTGAATTACTGTCGCCGCTAATTACAGTTACGCTGTCGTCGTCGAAATTAGCGACATAAACCTTGTTAGTCACCGGATTGATCGCGACGGCATAGGAATTTAAACCTGTCGCAACATTCGTCGTCGAATTGTCACTGCCATTAATGAGCGATATGTTGTCCTCTTGATTGGCGATATAGATCTTATTCGTCAACGTATTTACGGCAATGTCCCGGGGATTAAGGCCGGTTGAAACGTTTACGGTCGAATTGTCGCCACCGTCGATGACCGTCACGCCGCCGAGAAAATTAGCCGCGTATATTTTGTTCGTGACCGGATTAACTGCGATGGCGAACGGCTTTGCGCCGGCAGCGACCGTGGTAGTGGAATTGTTGCCGCCGTCGATCACGGTCACGCTGGCGCTGTTCGAATTTGCAACGTAGATCTTGTTTGTCACCGGATTGACCGCGATATCATGAGGAAATGTGCCGGCGGCCACTGTGGTCGTCGCATTATCACTTCCGTCGATCACCGTGATGCCGTTGCTGACGCTGTTAGCTATATAGATCTTATTCGTTGCCGGATTGACCGCCACAGCATTAGGGCCGGAGCCGGCCGCGACGGTTGTCGTCGAGTTATCGCCGCCGTTAATTACCGTTACGCTCGCGCTGTTTTTGTTCGCTAAATATATTTTATTCGTGACCGAATTCACTGCAACGGCGCAGGGGTTTAAGCCGGCCGGGATTTTTGTCGTTGTATTATTAATTCCGTCGATGACGGTTACATTATTGCTGTTTTCGTTGGCGATATAGATCCTGTTCGTTACTGGGTTGACCGCGATCGCAACCGGACCGGCGCCGGTCGAAACGGTCGCCGTCGAGTTGTTCGTACCGTCGATCACCGTTACATTTGCACTGCCGTAATTCGCGACATAGATCTTGTTGGTGATCGGATTGATCGCCACCGCGTTGGGATTTGCGCCGGCCGCGACATCACCGATACTTCTATCCGCTTTGACGGCGCGTCCGCCGCTTTGAAAGAGCGCAAAAATTATCGAGAGCGAAACGATCAGGCAGGTCGTGATCGGCCGAAAATGGACAGACTCCGAGCCGGAAAGGCCGATCACGGTGGAAGAGCGTGACATAAACCGATCTCCTTTAAATTTTATTTAAAGACGAATTTGCGCCCGACAGGAAAGACTGCGCGGATCAACATTAAAAGCGATGAGATCGTCTGCGGGAGTAAATTTGGCAACAGGTTATTACGGAAGGTAATTTATTTCAAGAAAAATAATAGACAAAAGCCGGCCGATTTGAATTTATTAGAAATATAAGTTGCAGTTAGAAACTGTAACTATTTTCAGCAACAGCTAAAGAGTTAGAATACAGAATATACAAAGAATAATTTCGGAATAAATTCCTGTCATAAAGAGTCGAAAAACTTCCTTAGCGAAAGAAGATATCGACGTAATCCGTCACTTCCGAACAGGGGTTGTCCATTTCCATCAGGCGCCAGTATTTTCTTTTGCCGGTGATGCGAAAGGTCATTTCGCCTTCGCGTTTGCATTCGGCGCCTTCGTTGATATGGCTGACGCTGGTGAGGATCGTTCCGTTAAAGGTAAACGACGTTTTGTCGATCGTGGTGACGGCGCCGTTGAGTTTTACGTAATCTTTGTTCTCTTTGCCTTTTTGTTCGCCCTTGAGATAAAACACACCGGACTTTTGCGTCACATTGGCGACGCCGAAATAATCCCAGCTTATCCACTGGAGAGACAGCTTGTGTTTGCCGAGCAGCATCGCTTTGGCTTTTGCATCTTTGACAACGGTTTTTTTAACAGTCTTCTGCGCGCTCGCGGAGACGCAAAAAACGGCCAGCAGCAAAAATAAAAAACAGATCGTTTTTCTCGGCATAAATTATTTCAGGATCGCAATGATATCCGTCTGCACCGGCACGGCGCTGATGGCGTCGTCAACGGTAATATAAGTGTCCATTTCCGAGCGGATGCCGAATTTTCCCGTCAGGTAGATTCCCGGCTCGATGGAAAAACAGGTGCGCGCCAGAATTTTGCGCGTGTCTTTGGTCTCGAAATTGTCGATGTGCGTTCCGCTGCCGTGTACTTCCTCGCCGATGTTGTGCCCGGTGCGGTGCGTGAAATATTCGCCGTAGCCCGCTTTTTTGACCACCCCGCGTGAAACGTCATCGATCATCGCGCCGTTGATCGCTTTTTTCGCGCGCATCGCGGATTTTACATAATTAAAGGCGGCATCGCGCGCGTCGCGCACCACATTCCAAACCTTCACATACTCCTGCGGAACGCTGTCGCCGACGTAACCCATCCAGGTCAGGTCGGTGTAGGTTGATTTCGGCTTTTTCAATTTCGCCCAAACGTCGAACAGCACGAGGTCGCCTTTTTTGATCGTCGCGCTCTTTTCTTTGGTCGGTTCATAGTGCGGATTGGCCGCGTTCTCATTGACGGAAACGTTCGGCGGGTCGCCGTCGCTGGTCAGATTTTCTTCCCCGTAACGCTTCACCATATATTGCTGAATGTCGTATTCGGTGGTCGGGATGCCGGCATTGATGCGGCGTTTTATCTCGCCGAAAGATTCCTGGATGATCTTGTAAATTTTTTCCGACGCCTCTTTGTGCATCGCCAGCTGGTCTTCGTTCCAGACCGCTTCGAATTCCTGGATCAGATCGCCGCTCGATTCGATGGTAATCCCTAAGCTCCGGATCAGTTCGATCGTTCCGGCATCGACCCGCGAGATATACGGGATGTTATTGTCGGCGGAATACTGCATCGCGACGCGAAAAACTTTGCTCTTCGGCGCGGTGCCGCGCAGCGTCTCGCGCAAATATTTATGCTGCAGTTCCCAGGCGGCATAGACGAGTTTTTTGCCCGGCAGTTCGTCCAGGCGGTATTGTTCGATCGAGTGCACGATCTTGGTCGGCTCGCCGGCGGCCGGCACGTAATAATACCAGCGGCGCGAGCTGGCGGTTCGCACCTTCAGCTTTAAAATGCGGCTGGCCAGCGGATCGCTGCCGCGAAAATCGTAAAACAGCCACCCGTCCAACCCGGCGGCCTTCAGCGCTTTTTGCACGGCCGGAAGATCGAATGTTTCACCCGGAGCGGCGCTCACGACACTGCCGATCTGCGCGGAAACCTGCGCGGTAAAAACAGCCGCGACAAAAACGAAGCCTAAAATAAGTTTTCTCATTATTTTTTGAAAAACCTTTCACTGAGACGCAAAAATTCCTGTATTTGCGCGTCCCAAAAAACCCAGTTATGAGTGCCCGGCGCCTGCCGGTATTCGTGCTTTACCTTTTTTTCCGACAGCGTTTTCATAAATTCCTGATTGTTGGAAAAAAGAAAATCTTCCGTTCCGCAGGCGACGTAAAGAAACGGCAGATCTTTTAATTTTTCGGCGGGTGTGTCGCGAATGATGCGGAAAATATCATTGTCCTTACGGCTCTGGCTGTAATCGGCGCCAAAAACATTTTTCACCGACGGAAACTGTCCCGCCGCCGCCGGCAGATCGGTTATTCCGAGAGCGCCGCTGAAAGAACCGGCCAAAATAAATTTGTCGGGATATTTCAAACCGAATTTCAGCGCGCCGTATCCGCCCATCGACAGCCCGGCGACCGCGCGGCCGGCGCGATCGTTTGTAGTCCGAAAGTTTTTGTCGATCTCCGGGATCAGTTCATCGACGAGATAGCTTTCATACCGGTCGTTCGGAACGGAAACGCTGTCCATGTACCAGCCGTCGCCGCCCTCGGGGGTGACGATGATGAAATTAAATCCCTGGAGGTACTGGCCGACCTTGGTTTTATCGGTCCAATTGTCATAATGCCCGCCGAGCCCGTGCAGGAGATATATCACCGGGTAGCGGGCCGTCTTCATTGCTTCATAATCTCTCGGCAAAATGACGCGGTACGGCATCTCTCGCACCATCAGTTTGCTGTTTAATTTCAGCGTCCGAACGTCCGGCGCGTTTATCGCCGCCCAGGTTTCCCCGACGGTCATCGGCGGCCGCTGCGGAGCGGCAACGGGGGTTTTGGGAGTCGGCTTTGGCGTCTGCGCCGACAGGCCCGCCGCCGGAGTGAACACCGCAATTAGCAAAAAGAAAATATGTACGCAAACTTTTTTCATCTGTTTCCTGTCCGGGCTTCTTGTCCGGGCTTCTTATCCGAACAATTTACCGAACCACCCGTCGGCGTCTTTTTGCGTAACCTGCGCCAGTTCCCCGGCATCGAGCCAAACACCGTGGCATTTGTTGCAAACGTCGATCGAGATGCCGTGGAAATCCGATTCGACCAGATTGCCTTCGCATTTCGGGCAATTCAGTTCGGAGGCTTCTTTTTGCTCGGCGTCGAGCTTGGCTTTCATTTTGGCGATCAGTTCCTGTTCCTGGCGGCGGAAATATTCGTTTTCCAGCGCCTGGCCGCGGTCATCTAACGTAATTTCAGACATAAAATTATCTCCTTGAAATAATAATAAATACGTAATACGTGATAAGCAAACGCGATACGCGGTACGTAATACGCAGAAGTATACGTATTGCGATGAGAAAGCGTATCGCGTATCACGTATTGCGTATACTACAAATCTTCTTCGACCGGGTTTCTGACGGAACGCACTCGCTGGCGGGCTTTTTTCACGCGGATATTGGTGCGGCGGCGAAAAGTGTTGGACATATTGCGCAGCGGGTGCCATTCGACCTTATCGAAAGGCAGCACTTCGCTCTTGGAATCTTTCAATCTCAGTGTCACCACGGCCAGGATGAGCATCGCGATATTAAATACCACGCCGACCGCGAGCACTATCCAGCCCGGTACCAGTCCGACCGATGTTCTGGTCAGCAGCACTTCCGTCCACGGCGTTTTCGCGCCCGCGCTGACATCGATCGGAAACGGGTGCAGATAAACCTTCAGCGTCCAGCTCAATCCCAGCAGGACGAATATCCAGATATAATTGCTGCGCAGACGTTTACCGATGGCTTCCCAATCGGTAATGGTAAAGTGCGGGGTCAGCAGATCGGTCGCCAGGTGATCGGCCCATTCCTTGTCCGGCGGAATGGTCTGGTGTGAAAGCATCGGCGCAAAATAACCGGTTTCGAGCACGCGCACGCGGTTTGCCCAGACTTCGTAATAGCGATAGCGGCGCGCCTCCATAAACAGAAATATCGCCACCAGGATAGTGTTGATCGGGATCGCAAAATGGGGGCTGTCCGGCGAGCTGAAAACAAAGGAAAGCGTGGCGCCGGTGGTGATAACGGCCCAGTTGGTGGTCGTATCCAGCCGGCTGCGCCAGACATTCGAGCGCTGGATCTCGCCGCGGTAAAAATGGACCATCGCGGTATTAAATTCGGCAGGAGCCAGTTTTTGCGCGAGGGCGATAGGGTCGGTCGAGGGTTTTTGACGCGCCTTCACCTCTTCCGCGAGGGTAGAAATGCTCTTTCGATTCGAAACTGTCTGGTTTGCGGGATCGGTCGTCTTAACTTCCGTCGGCAGCCCAACATCTTGTGTCATAATATGTTAGAAATCCAATCCGGAAAAGAATGGCTTCCGGCGCGCGCGTAATTTCCCAAGCTATGATTTAACATTTTACCGCGATTTCTGCAAGAAATCTGCCGCTAAAAAGGTAACGCCAGCGTCCCGCTGGCCGTGGTGTGGGCGTCCCGCCCACGGATTTAATCTGACGGCGGGACGCCTTCAGGACAGCCGCCGAGACGGCAGCGCTACAAAGACGCTACTTTTCCGATTCGTATTTTCCGTTCGCCTTTCGATGGGCTAAAATTATCCGATGCCGGAAGAGTCAGATAACCAGCAAAATTTAATCGACGAATTCTGGATGCGAAAAGCCCTGGAAGCCGCCGCCGAAGCGCGTGAGATAAATGAAGTCCCGGTCGGGGCCTGTCTGGTAAGCGCGGAAAACGAGCTGATCGCGATCGCGGGCAACCGCACGATAGCCGATTGCGACCCGACGGCGCATGCCGAGATCGTCGCGCTGCGCGATGCGGCGCGTAAAATCAGCAACTACCGTTTGACGGAAACGACACTTTATACGACGATTGAACCTTGCGTTATGTGCGCCGGGGCGATAGTAAACGCCCGCGTCAAACGGCTGGTTTACGGCGCAAAAGACGAGAGATTCGGCGCGGTAGAAACAAAATTCAGGCTGTGCGACTCAAGTTCTTTGAATCATCAGGTAGAGATAACGGCGGGAGTTTTAGCCGCTGAGTGCCGCGAAACGATGCAGGATTTCTTTCGCGCAAAGCGTTTGAAAATCGGCCGGTAGCGGTTTAGAATAAAGTTGTCTCTGCCACAAATACAAGACGGAGAGGTGCGAGAGTGGTTGAATCGGGCAGTCTCGAAAATTGTTGTACCTTTGCGGGTACCGTGGGTTCGAATCCCACCCTCTCCGCCATCACTATTTGATAAGTTCGGGTAAATACGCTTGCTATTTTATTCATAAATTGCAGGAGGAGCCTTTAAATTATCGGCGGAATTTCCCGCGAACTTTTTGGCTGGTTTTGAGCGGCTGCGAACGTGCGGATCGTCCAGTTCTTTAATAATTTAATTTTCATTTTCAACCGTGCGGAAAGGTGCAAGAGTGGTTGAATTGGCAGCATTGGAAATGCTGTGAACCTCAAAAGGGTTCCGTGGGTTCGAATCCCACCCTTTCCGCCATACATATTTATTTAGGTTCTTGATTGCTTTTAATATAAGTCAGGACCGTCCTTCTCCGGTTTACCCGTTAAAACCGGGCCGGGTAGACTTCAAGTGCTCACCGAGTCTTATCGCCAGCGCGATAATCGTCAGCGTAGGGTTAGCCCAGCCTACTCTGGGAAAAACCGAGCTTCCGGCAATATAAACATTTTTAAGATCGTGCATCCGGCAGTCCGCGTTGACGACGCCGTCTGCTCCCGAGGCCGACATCCGGGTCGTGCCCATTTCATGGGACGGCTGCGGGCCTTTATAAGCGCCATCGTCCGGCCATCCGGGAACATCGAAGTTCATAAAAAATTTATAGTCCTCTCCGATACGACCCTTCAAAAACTTCTCCAGGCATTTCATTGCTTTTTGAGCCGTTGTCTTGTCCTCCGGGGTTAATTGCCAGTCACAGCATAATTCGGGCTCTCCGAAAGCATCTCTACTGGAGTCATCCAAAGTAATTTTACTCGCTTGATTCGGAACCTGCTCCCAGGCAAATCCTACAGAGCAATATGGTCGGTCAGATTCCGGCACATTGGCTTCGGGTTTAATCGCTGTTTGCGATTTAGTAATGATCGGATCGCTTGATCCGCCATTGAATCTTAGATTGAAGCGGAAATTCGCAAGCTCGTCGTCGCGCAGAAAATCCTCGGTAGGAACCCAGCAGGCGAAAAAGTCAAATGTGTAGTTTTCTCTATAAGCTGTACGCTGTGCGAAGAAATTCCTAACCTCTTCCGTGAAATCAGCGCCTCCATAGAACGCGGCGACATGACCATACTGGGGATGGGTGGTGAAATACTCCCCTACCCGGTCATTGGTCCGGTTGGCATGCTTATAAGAAAGCAACAGGAAGCGGGCATTTTCCATACAGCCCATAGCCAGAACGAATCTTTTTGCCTTTACTTCATAATTTACGATGTCCTCCAGACTTTTTGCGACTAATTTCTTAACCCACCTTGCATTGTCCTCCAGTACCAGATACTGCGCGGTAAGACCCCGAAGCACCTCGACATTGGAACCATCAAACTTGTATGTCTGCTGAAACTCCCTGGCATCCATGCCGTTGATCGTGCCTATCACATTGAAAACTACCGTTTCTAATTCATCTTCCGGTCGGGGCGGTAGAATTTTTACGGGAAAATCTTTTTCCCAAATAGCCGGGTCGTTATAACGAGCGTAAAAACCAAGTCCGCAGAAATCCTGAGCTTGGTGATAATAATCAAAAAGCTTTTGAATATCATTCAGAGGGGGTGGCCAGCCACGGGCAAAGTCAATTGCCGACAGCGGGCGGCACCAGCCGCCAAAATCGTGATTCCATCCCATCTGGCCAGGATCTTTCTGTGAAGTCGTACCGCCGTAGCCTCTTTGCCTGATCCATCTGAGGTAATTAGACGGAACCTCAGGCATACGCCGTCCATCCCAGGTCTCTTTCAGAAAAGCGCCCATCTGGCCCTCATTAAGAGCGTCATTGGCGGCGTCATATTCGGGCGGCTCGGCTTTAGCGCTTTCCAGGATCAACACTTTTAGCGCAGTGCCTTTTAACTCATTGGCAACCGCTATGGCTGCCGGACCACCGCCGACAATACACACATCCCATTCCTGCTCGAAATTTGTGTCTTGGATAGTCATACGAGTTCTCCTTCTTCAGATGTAACTGAAGGTCAAGTACTTGTCTGATTTGTGGTTATATGGGAATCGAGTAACGTAATTGGACTCAAGATAACTTTATTTTAGAATGATGTCAATATTTTATGGGTGACTTCTCGCAATAAAAGAGCAAGGAACTGAGGCAATTTTGACCAGGGTTTACAATCAAATGGAAAATGGTAACATTAATGCTTCGCCTTTATTCGGTAAAGGCCGGAACAAAAGCGAAGGATAAAGATGAAATTTCGCCTTAATCCTCTTAGCCTTTAATACTTTCAGTTATGGCTTCAGGCTCCGCACAACGTTTGAGTTGTGAACCCCGCCAGGCCGGGAACGGAGCAACGGCAGCGATTTCAGCGTGTGTTGCGGGTAAGTCTGAAGCCTCCCAAATTTTTAGCTAGTAAATGGTGAATAGGGCAAATGTTTTATTCACCATTTTTCATTTCTAATTTTAATGAAAATGTTTAAAATAATTGCGTTTATCTTTGCGCCGATAGTTTTGACCGCTGTTCATTTTACCGGCATTCAAGCGCAAACTAGTGCCGAGATCGACCGCTTGACAGCGGCGATCGCCAAATCTCCGGAAAATGATCTGCTTTACGTCGAACGCGGGCTGCTTTATACGTGGAACGGGAAGTTCATCGGCCCGAATGTCCCCTACGAGGGTATCGGAAAGGCTATCGATGACAATCGCGCGAACGCGTTCGCCGACGCCGAAAAGGCGATAAAGATCAACTCATTCAATTACAAAGCCTACTACCTTCGCAGCATTGCGCACAGGTCCATGCAGCGCTCAAACGAATCCCGAAAGGATGTCGAGCAAGCCGCAAAGCTCCGTTCCGAATCTAAGATCGTCGCCGGCATCTACAAGCTCGATGTATCCGGCGGAAAGACGATCTACCCGCCCTATACCGCGACCGTTCCGGTCTTGAATGTCATCGTCAGAGGCGATCAGAAAGGTTGGCTGGAAGGCTATGATTCGGCTGCTGAGGCGAAAGGGTTTGGCAAGCGGCATAAAACGAGCCAGGTAATAATGTTCGATACCGAGTCGAAAAAATATTTTCTCTACGAAGCCTATATCACGGAAAATATCTACCCGAATGTACAGCTTGCCGAGACGCCGTTCAGCAAAACGCTCAAGGGCAGATCTAAGATCCCTGTGACTTACGAGTTCCTCAAGATAGAGCCGGAATACAGCGTCCAGCCGATGCCAAAAGATGCCGAACTCGACCAGTATCCGGTCAAGTGGAAGGTCGCCGACATTATCGACGCCGAGGGTCTGACGCTCTTCAAGTCCCCGAAGATGCCGCTGCTCCGCGGCAGCAAAGGCATCCGCCTCCTGTTCGATGACGAACTCGGACAGGGTAACTACGACGAAGCCATGAAGATCTATCAATGGCTCGAAAAGGTCAATATCAACGGCAACGACCTGGATGTGGTCAAAATAACGCGAAGAACAAATCTCGGCAAACTCTACCGGGCAGCCGACAAATTAAAACCCTTCGTCGAAAAAGAAATGTCGAAATGGAAATACACCGAAGAAGAAAAAACTGCGGTTCGTGGAACTAAACCATAGTATGAAAAGCCTTTTTTATTTATCATGAAGAAAATATTTCTCGTCAGCTTATTCGTCTTCGTTCTCTGCTCTTTTAATTACTCGCAAACCGTTACCCAGGCGGCGACATGGAACGATCCCGTCGAGCCTTTTCGCATCGCCGGAAATATCTATTATGTCGGCGCTTCTGACGTCACATCTTATTTGATCACAACCTCAAAAGGACACATCCTGATCGACAGCGGACTGCCGGAAACCGTCCCGCAGATCAGGGCGAATGTCGCCAAACTCGGCTTCAAATTCGGTGATATCAAGATCGTCCTTAACAGCCATGCGCATTACGACCACGCCGGCGGAATCGCCGAGCTGAAACGGCTGACCAAAGCTACGTTCTACGCCAGCGAAAAAGACTCCGTCCTGCTGGCAAACGGCGGCCTGGACGACCCGAATTACGGCAGCAAATATCCTTTTGAATCGGTCAAAGCGGACAAGATATTAAAGGACGGGCAGAAGGTAAAACTCGGCGGATCGGTTCTCAAAGCAAATATTACCGCCGGCCATACGCCCGGCTGCACGACGTGGACGACGAGCGTTAAAGAAAACGGGCAAAATCTTAACGTGATCTTCGTTTGCAGCACTTCCGCGCCGGGTTATAAGCTGGTGGATAATGAGAAATACGCAAATATTGAAACGGATTACTTACACTCTTTTGATTGGCTGAAAAAACAAAAAGTGGATATTTTTCTCGGAGCGCACGGCGGTATTTATGATCTGGCCGGAAAATTGAAAAAAATTGCGCAAGGCGAAAAAACAAACCCCTTTATCGATCCACAGGGTTTTAAGAAATATGTTGAGGAAAGCGAAAAAGCCTTTCAGGAAAAATTGGCTGTCCAGCAGGCCGAACAAAAAGCGATCAAGTAATAATATTTCGTAGTTTCAGTTTTTAGTTCTTTATTTACCAGTAGTTTAAGAAGTAACCGCGAAATCACACAAAACAACACGAAAAAGAAAAAAATGCGCTCCTCCAGGTTATTTCATTATTGACGATCAAAGCTAAACCCCAGTTTAGTTGAATAACTATTCACAATTCACTATCATCTATTCACTAGCTCATGTCTTATCAGGTAATAGCAAGAAAATGGCGTCCCCAGACGTTTGAAGAAGTAACGGGACAGGAGGCGGTGACCCGCACCCTGCGCAATGCCGTGCAATACGAACGGCTGCATCACGCCTATCTATTTTCCGGCGCGCGCGGCGTGGGCAAAACCACCACCGCCCGGCTGCTGGCCAAGGCCCTGAACTGTCATAAAACCGATAAGCCGAATCCGAAACCCTGCTCCCCAAGCAATACCGACGCCTGCGATTCCTGTAAGGAGATCGCCGAGGGCCGCTCGATCGACGTGCTCGAGATCGACGCCGCTTCGCACACCGGGATCGACGACGTACGCGACACGATCATCGAAAACATCAATATCAATCCCGCGCGCGACCGTTACAAAGTTTTTATCATCGACGAAGTCCATCAGCTTTCGAAAGCGGCGTTCAACGCGCTGCTGAAAACGCTGGAAGAGCCGCCGCCGAACGTCGTCTTTATCATGGCGACGACCGAACTGCACAAAGTTCCCGACACGATCCTTTCGCGCTGCCAGGAATTCGAATTCAAAACCATCGCGCTGGCAAAAATCTTCGACAGCCTGAAAAATATTGCCGGAGTCGAAAAGGTCGTCATTTCCGACGCCGCGCTGCGTGAGGTTGCGCGCGCCGGCGAAGGCTCGATGCGCGACGCGCAGAGCGCTTTCGACCAGGTGATCAGTTTTTCCGGCGAAAAGATCGAGGTCGAAGACGTCGTAAACGCGCTCGGCATCGCGGGCGTCGATATTCTGCTCCGCACGGTCAAAGGCGTCGCCGAGCACAACACGCTCGAAGCGTTTGAGATCGTCGAGGAATTAACCCGCCGCGGGCACGACCTGCGCAGTTTTTGCCGCGACCTGCTGAGTTTTTTCCGCGACCTGCTGGTGGCAAAAGTAGCGGCCAACGCCGAAGGGCTGCTCGATTGGGCGGCCGTCAGCCGCGACGATCTGAAACAAACGGCGGACCAATTTTCCGAAGCCGACCTGCTGCGCTTTTTCAATTCGCTGGCCGATACGGAAAGCCAGCTCCGCACCGCTACCCAGCCGCGTTACATTCTTGAGATCGGCCTGATCAAACTGATGGAAATGCGCCGGGTGGCCCCGATCGAAAAACTCCTGCAGCGGCTGGCCGCGCTGGAAAGCGGCGAAGCGGTCATTTCTGCAAAAACGAGTTCAACCCCTCCCGCGGAGGCGCCAAAAACCTCGGTTTCATCGGCATCGATTTCAGGCGGAGCGGCTGCACCGGCTTCAGCTTCACCGGGCGCGGCTTCGGCGGAAAAAAAAACTGAATTTATAGATATTCTGTTTGAAAAATCGCCTGATAAGCCCGATCAGGTTGAAGAAGATAAAATTGAAGAAGACGCTGTTGAAGAAACCGCCGCAGAGCCTCTACCTGAAATAAAAGCGGATCCGCCAAAAACGAGTATTCCGGTCGCGCCTACGGTATTTTCCGCGCCGCAGGCCGCCGCTTACGGTTCGGCGGTGGCGACAATACCGGGGGCTCCGCATCTGACTTCCGAAGACCTTGCGCACGTCGATGACAACTGGCTGGATTATGCCTATGAACGAGCTCTGCTTCGCGAAGGCGACGATTTTTCAATGGTTTTGACCCTCGACCTCTCGTTTTTAACCCGCGAGCAGCCGAAATTCGTACCTCCTCCCGTGCAGCCACAGCCGCAGTCACAGGCGCCGAAAACGCCCGAGACGGTCAAAATTCCGTTGGAAAAACCGCAAAACGGCAAACCGCCGGTGTTCAAAGAACAAAAAACCGACACGGGTGATCTGATAAATAAATTTAGGGCTTTATTGCACAAAAAAGGCAAAACCTGGCTCGCCCAGGCTTTCGACGAAATTTCCCGGATCAACACCGGCGAGCAGGAAATAGCCTTTCTCCTGCCGGAAAAAGCCGAATACTGGAAATCCATTCTGGAGGCCGAAGAAAATATCGATATTCTCCGGCAGACCGCGAACGAACTTTTAAATAAAGGCCTGACCCCGGTCATAAGTATCGAAGGGCAAAATCTTCGCCTGCACATACCGACCACCGCCGAGATCGCCAAAAGTCGCGAATCCGCCGCCGAATTATGGCAGGCCGCCCAGGATGACCCGGCGATCAAACAGGTATTGAACGTCTTTCGCGGGCAGATAATCGACGTTCGCCGCTCCGGCTCCGAATAATAAAAAAATTTTGGAACTATTATTTAACCGGCGCGTATTACTAGACAGCGGAGGTAATAAATTAAATGCGTAATCCAGTTTTAGCAGGTATTTTAAGTTTGTTGATTCCCGGTGTCGGCCAGATGTACAACGGCAGAATGGGTATCGGTGTCGCGTGGCTGGCGGTTTCCTTTCTTATGTGGCTCCTTTCCTTCAGCACTTTCGGGCTGGTCGGATTGGCCTTTCACGGAATATCGGCCTGGTGCGCTTACAGCTTCGCCAAGGATAACCCGGTCAGACAGCTGAGCGCCGGTTATTAAAAGATTTTCGATAGAGCGATTGTTTGCTTCCTTCCTTTCTACTGTAATTCATAAATTTCAGGAAACCCCCGCGGGTTTCCTTTTTTTGTCTAATTAACTTCCCTATACATATATTTTATATGTATAATAGATTGATGTTTAGCTGGGATGAATCAAAGCGCGAGAAAGTTTTAGACGAACATAAAATAGACTTCGCCAGGATCATTGACGTTTTCGAAGACCCCTCTTCAATCGACTTTATCGACGATGAACATTCCAACGAAGACGAGCAAAGATTCGCAAAGATCGGGTTCACTGCCAAGTACGGCCTGATCTTTTTGGTTTATGTCTCGGTCGATCCTGAAACGGCGCATTTTATTACCGCCCGCCGCGCGGAAAATTACATGGTGAAAGAATATGAAAAAAGAAAAAGATATTGAGAATTTCGACGAAAAAATGAAGGCGAAGGGCTGGCGTGAAATTGACCGTTCAGAAACTCCGCATCCTAAGCAACCGAAGTCTCAAGGTGACGTCAAAAGCCGTATCACAATTTATCTCGATGCGGACATAGTTTCCTACTACAAGGAAATCGCGGAAGATTCCGGCAGCGGCTATCAAACGCTCATTAATCAGAGTCTGCGTGAAATAGTTGACGGGCAGCGGCAAGCGGAAAGTTCCGATATCAAACAAGATATTTTACAAGACAAGGTATTTTTGCATGAGCTCAAAGAAGCGCTGGCAATAGAAGTTTGAAGATAAACGCCTGATATTTCTCCCACTTTCTCTATTCTCCAACATTATTCTTTAAAATCTCTCCCCGCCGATTATTAAATCTTCAAAAATCGTTTATTCTTTATGCCTAATCTGTTAAAACAATTATATGCCGCTGTTAGAGATGATAAACATCACCAAGGAGTTTCCCGGCGTGAAGGCGCTGGACGGGGTGACGTTCGATCTGCACAAGGGTGAATTTCACGCTCTGGTCGGTGAAAACGGGGCGGGAAAATCCACCCTGATGAAGGTCCTGAGCGGCGTGTACCCGTATCCAGAGTACGGCGGCGAGATTCGCATCAACGACGAATTAAAACGTTTCCGTAACGTCCGCGAAGCGGAGCAGGCCGGTGTCGCAATCATCTTTCAGGAGCTCTCGCTGGTCAAGGAACTTTCGGTCGGCGAAAACATTTTTCTCGGGCGCGAACCGGCGCGTTTCGGCGTGATCAATTGGAACGAGCTTTATCACCGCGCGACAAATCTTTTAAAAGATCTGAATCTGCCGCTCGACCCGCGCACGCCGGTCGGCAACCTGGGGATCGGCCAGCAGCAACTGGTCGAGATCGCCAAAGCACTGTCGCAAAACGCGCAGATACTGGTGCTCGACGAACCGACCGCGGCGCTGACCGAAAGCGAAGTGGAAATTCTTTTCCGCATTCTGACCGATCTGAAAAACCGCGGCGTCGGGATGATATATATTTCGCACAAGCTGGACGAAGTTTTCACTCTCAGCGAGCGCATCACCGTCCTGCGCGACGGCAAAACCGTTGGCACGAGTCCCACCGGCGAGCTCAATAAGAACAAGGTGATCGCGGCGATGGTCGGGCGCGAAGTGGAAAATATTTTTCCCGAAGTAAAACACGAGCGCGGCGAGATCGTGCTGGAGGTCAGAAATCTGACCGCCAAAGACCCCGATATTGCCGGCAAAAATCTGGTGGACAACGTCAGTTTTGCGGTCAGAAAAGGCGAGGTGCTGGGGATTGCCGGTTTGATGGGCGCGGGGCGTTCGGAACTGTTGATGTCGATCTTCGGCGCACAGGCGGACAGGGCGGGCGGTGAGGTTTTTGTCGCCGGAAAAAAAGTACAGATCGCATCGCCGTCGGACGCGATCCGGCACGGCATCGGTTTCGTCACCGAAGACCGCAAACGCTTTGGACTGATCCTGGAGCAAACGATCCTCAACAATCTGACGCTGGCCGCGCTGAAACAGGTCAGCGGAAAATTCGTCACCAATCCGAGCAAGGAAATTTCCGCGGCCGGCGCGCCCATGCGGAATTTACGCGTCAAAGCCGGTTCGGTAATGACCGTGGCGGGAACGCTTTCCGGCGGAAACCAGCAAAAGGTCGTGCTGGGCAAATGGCTGTTGACGGGGCCGAAAGTTTTATTTCTGGATGAGCCGACGCGCGGCATCGACGTCGGCGCGAAACAGGAAATTTACGCGCAGATCAACCGGCTGGCCGAAACGGGGCTGGCGATAGTTTTAGTGTCGTCCGAATTGCCGGAGGTGCTGGGGCTTTCGGATCGCATCATCGTCCTGCACGAAGGCAAAGTGACCGGCGAATTTACCCGCGCCGAAGCTTCCCCCGAAAAAGTAATGGCAGCCGCCACGGGTCAAAAAACAGCTTATGAGTGAAAACGACAAAAAGGGTTTCAGTGTTAGTTTTTCCGATCTCAGGCCGTATATCATGCTGGCCATTCTGGGCGGCATCTGGCTTCTTTTTTACTGGCAGACGGCCGGGACATTTCTTACGCCGAACAACCTGTCGAACCTGGCGCTGCAAACTTCCGTGACCGGAATTCTGGCGGTCGGAATGCTGATGGTGATCGTCGCCGGGCAGATCGATCTGTCGGTGGGCTCGGTGCTGGGATTTGCGGGAGCGGTGGCTTCGATCGCCCTCACCAATTACAACTACAATCTGGGAATAGTGATCTTTATCGCAATTCTGGTCGGGCTGATCATCGGATTATTCCACGGTTTTCTGACGGCGTATTTCAACATTCCGGCGTTCATCGTCACGCTCGGCGGATTGCTGGCCTGGCGCGGCGCTGTCAAAGGCATTACCCGCAGCGAAACCATCGGAATTTCCGACCCCGTCTATAAAGCCATCGGGCAGGGCTCCGTGCCGGGTTATATCGGTTGGATCATTGCCGCGGTGGCGATTATTTTTGTCATCGCGATGGCGGTCAGCCGCGCCCGGCAACAGGAAACTTACGGGCTGGGTAAAGCGAATTACGGTAAGGAACTGCTGCGTTCCATCATCCCGATCGTTTTTATCCTGGCGTTTATTTATGTGATGAATTCCTCCGCCGGACTGCCGATCCCTGTCCTGATCCTGCTCATCGTCGCCCTGATCGGGGTCTTTATTACGAACTCCACTACCTTCGGACGCTATCTCTACGCCATCGGCGGCAACCCGGACGCGGCGCGGCTTTCCGGCATTAATAACCGCCGCAACATCCTGAAGGTCTTTGCCCTGCTGGGCGCGCTGACCGGCATCGCCGCGATCATCAACACCGCCCGGCTTGGCAGCGCTTCGACCGACGACGGCACGCTCAAGGAACTCGACGCCATCGCCGCCTGCGTGATCGGCGGCGCGAGTTTGATGGGCGGGCGCGGCACGATCTTCGGCGCGTGTCTCGGCGCGCTGATCATGGCCAGCCTCGACAACGGAATGTCGCTGATGGGAATTCAGGATTACCTGAAAGACATCATCAAAGGCTCTATTTTAGTCTCCGCCGTCGGGCTTGATATGTTCGGGAGAAAGTCTTCCTGAAATTTATCCGCCCTGGCTGACTTCAAATGAAGAGCCTTGGATCGCGTCGAGAAAATTCTGTTTCTGATTGATCGGAAAGATGGTCAGCGAAGAATGGATCGCATTTTGAAACTGGCTGGAAAAAACCTTGGTCGGAATCGGGCCCAGGCTCCAGATGACGCTTTTTCGGTGCGGAAACGGGCAGTTATCGCCCTTGCTGTCGTAGTAATAACAGGGTTCTGACCGAACCACCCCGTAATAAATATGCTCGGTATTTAGCGACGGCGTAAAGACAAAATCTCCCGCTTTTAACTCGAACAAAAATCTCGCGGTTTGATCCAGATGCTGGCTAGTCAGGATATTTTTTGCTTCGTTCGGGTGGGTGTTCGCGTACATTTCTTCGAGCTCTTCGCGGCTGGAAATTGCCGACAGGTCTTCTTCCGAAAACCACCCTATCGCAACATACCCGCCGCCGACAAAGCTATCCGTGTACTTTCCAAATTCCGCCCTGACACAAAAAATTTGATCCATAAAGTCTTAATATCCGGGATAACAAAACAGAAGATTTCTTTCGTACACTTTAGCACATTTCTCTCCTCTTAGATTTCGGGTCACGGAAATTTCAACCCGGTGATCAGCTTGCCGACTTTATCGGCTTTCATTTCCGTAAACCACATATTTCCGTCCGGCCCCTGGATGATGCGGTGAAAGATCGTGGCGCGCGTCGGAACCGGATAAAAGGTAAAAACGGAAGCCGGAAGATTCGCCGGCGCGGTCGTCAAGATCGACTTATCGATCTTAATAATATAATCGGCCCCAGCCGGAACGGGATTATGCTGATCGACGTATTGCTGCACCCAGAGATTCTTTTGATTGTCGAACGCCAGCCCGGCCAGGATCATGTTGGGCTGTTTCATCGGCACGGGATATTCCGTAATATTTCCCTGCATATCTATCCTGGCTACTTTGTTGCCGGCTTCTTCGCTAAACCACATATTGCCGTCCGGCCCGGGCACGATCGCGATCGGGCGGCTGTTATAGGTCGGTATACAAAATTCATCGACCTTGCCCGTCGTTTGATTGACGCGCGCGATCGTATTTCCGACCAGTTCCGTCACCCACATATTTTTGTCAGGGCCACGGCGGATATAGATCGGCACGCTGCCGACCGTAGGCAATGCGAAGTTTTGAATTTTGCCGTCGGGCGTGATCCTGCCGACGGTGCCGGTCGCTTTTCCGGTAAACCAGATCGTCCGCATGTCGGGCGCAAATCCCATCCCGTGCGGATGCGTATCTATCGGCGCGGGACACGTGGCGCAGGCAAGTTTGACATCGTACATTTTGTCGTAAGGCTTATCTACGGGCCCGTTCGGATCGAGCCGCACGATCTTTCCGGCAAACTCCAGCGTTACCCAGACCCGCCCGTCGGCATCGAACTCGATCCCGTGCGGGCCGCTCCCCAGCGGCATATTGTAAAAGGTCATCGTTTTGCCGTCCAGACTGACCTTTACCACCTTGTCCTCGTTCTGCCCGGTGATCCAAAGCTCCTTACCGCCCTTTTCATTAAAAGTGATCTCATGCGTCGATCCCGCCGCCGACCCATGATGCATCGAACAACCCATAATGTCAGGATGCGCCGGATAATTAATCGCAAACTCAAACACCGTCCCGACCGACTGCGCAAAACAGCCGAGTGAAAACACAAATATAAACGCCAAACTCCGGCACCGGACAGCAACGAATCGGGATACATTCATTTCTATTTCTCCTAAGTTTATTTAGCGGTTAAAGCGTAGAAAGTGCGCTCTTAAGTATGTTTTATATTTCAGAAATTTTCAAAGCAACCTTGAAAGGATTTTCCGATTTTGGACATACGTTTATAGACAGCAATTTAACCGATCATTGATCCGCGTTGATTCAAATAATAAGGAAACACTTTCCTGGAATTAACCGAATCGAAAAACGAAATTGAATTTTAAAACAAGGAGAAAAAAATGCCGCTTACTAATAGAACAACGATCGATATCCACATCGAGGGACTGGCCATTTGCTATCGAAAGGGCAATCTTTGGAAAGTACTTTTACCTTTTGACCTCTGTCACCAAATCGTTTTTAGCCACTGGAGGGCCGGAAACTCTGCGACAAAAGTTGGACCGCAAGCAGTTTCCAACGGACTGATCCGAATAACCTCTCCGGCGGAAGCCGCTCCCCGTACATTCCAAAGTAATCATTTCAATTCCGAAGTTTACGACTTTACGGCGCCCGCAACATTGCCATACCAAACCCATGAGCTAATTACGGTAAGAGATGATTGGCCGATTAGAACGGTCCTGATGGAGATAGAAAACGCCTTTTTCTCTGTAATAGACTATGTCGATGTTCTGTCACCAAACGAATCGATCGTATTGCATGGAGAAAATCCCGGAACGACTATTCCCGACCGAACTCTCACAACGATCGCTCGTGCGGTTAAAGCCACCGTAGTGCTCCCTCCCGGTAAAGTGCTTAAAGTTGAGAGCACCAACATGGCCAGTCCTCTGGAATTCAAAGACGGAGGATTTTACACATTGCGTTTCAACAATGATTGTGAAGATTTACGCAGCGGAAGAAATGACATGTTTCTATATTACGAAAACACGATCGTGGCGCTTCGCGGAGGCCAGCGTGTTCCCGACGAAAGATTCTGGGTCGGAGAAGTAGGCACGCGTAATGAAAGATTTAGTAATACTATGAGCACAGAAAGGTTCGATCTGGAGGGAATGTCGTTGACTCGACCCAGATTCGGTAAAGACAATACCGATAATGGAACAGGCCCCGAATGGGGCGGACCTGCACTGGATGAAGGAAAGCCGTGCATGGGCGGTCAGTGCAGCCAAAACGGCCTCCTGCCTTGACCCCGGCCATCTACACCTTGGCGTAGGTCAGTCCGGTTTGGCCCTGGTATTTGCCGCCGCGGTCGGAGTAGGAAACGGCGCAGTCTTCGTCGGATTCGAAGAAGAGTATTTGGCCGATGCCTTCGTTGACGTAGACGCGCAGTGGCAGGTTGGCGAAGTTGCCGATCTCGACGACGAGGCGGCCGGTCCACCCGGCTTCGAGCGGCGTGGTGTTTACCAGCAGCCCGGCGCGGGCGTAGGTCGATTTGCCGAGCGCGACGCCGGTCACGTTGCGCGGCATCTTAAAAGTTTCCACCGTCACGCCCAGCCCGTAGTGGTGCGGCGGCAGCAGGTAATATTGCGAGCCGTCTTCGGCGGTTTTCAGCGGCGGTTCGACCAGCGAGCCGTCGTCGAATTTTTTCGGATCGATCTCCACAATATGAACCGGTGAAAACACCCTGAAACCGTCATCGGCCAGCCGCATGTCGTAGCCGTAGCTGGACGCCCCGGCGGAGATGATCTTGCGGCCATCGACCTCCCTCAACAGTTCGGGCAGAAAGGGCGAGATCATATTGTGTTCTTCAGCCATGCGGCGCAGCCAGAGATCGGATTTTATCGTCATTATTCCTCGATTTATTCGATATTCAATTAGAGATAGAAACATTTGAAATAACAGTTTCAAGGGCGAATGTCAAAAGCCGCACTTTAAAGTACCGGGTTGGTTGAGCCAAGACGCCGCTATCAATATCGACTACCGGCTAGTTAATGTTCCCGCATCCGGCAACAGTTAAAAGTTCGCAGTTAAAGTTAATAGTTTCGATCCGAATCGCGGCCATTTTTAAAGGCTTATTGACTTTTGCCGCGGCGTCTCGTTATTGTTGTTATAGGCGGGCAAAAAATCTTAGACTTTGATTCCCAACGGCGCGTCTAAAATATACAGTTATCCTCATTTAGCGTTCTTGAAAATCAGCAGGAGTATCGATGAAACATTTTTCGCAGAAGGCAATCTATCTCAAACTGACGGCGATAAGCTTTGCCGTACTGATAGCATTATTCGGGTTTTACGGAGTCTTTAAAGCAGAAAGGGCACGGGCATTTTCTACAGGGCCGCCGACACCGTTTACCGGCGCGCCAGGGGAAAGCGACTGCGCGGCCTGTCACATCGGCGAGCCGGTCAACAGCGGCGGCGGGAGTGTAACCATCACCGGGCTGCCGGTAAACTATCTGCCGAACCGGGAGTATCCCGTGACTGTGACGCTAAATCATTTTAACTCTGTGCTTTACGGGTTCGAAGCGACTTCGATCGATAAACAGGGAGCCGCCGCCGGCACATTCATTCTGCCTGTCCAAACCCCGGCGCAGATGCAGCTTCAGGACGGGTTCGTGGATGGATTCGCGCGAAATTATATAGAACACACTCTTAGCGGCACTACTTCGATGACGCCGAATTCCAAAGCGTGGACATTTACCTGGAAAGCGCCCGCCACCCGCGTCGGCCGTATCGGTTTTTACGCCGCCGGCAACGGCGCAAACGGCAACGGCGACAGCACCGGAGATTTTATTTACACCGGCAGCAACGCGACATATGCCGGTACGCCGGTCGCCAGCTTTGACGGCGACGGTAAATCGGACCTGTCGGTCTTTCGCCCGAGTTCGGCGGTCTGGTACAGCCTGAATTCCACCGACGGCGGTTTTAACGCGGCGCAGTTCGGGGCGACCGGCGACAAGGTCGTGCCCGGCGATTATGACGGCGACGGCAAAGCCGATAGAGCGATCTGGCGACCTTCGACCGGCGTCTGGTTCATTTTGAAAAGCTCGGACGGCGGCATCGCCGGCAACATATTCGGCACGAACGGCGACGTGCCGGCATCGGGAGATTTTGACGGCGACGGCAAAACTGACCTGGCGGTCTTTCGCCCTTCGATCGGCACCTGGTTTATTTATCTGATCGGCACCGGTCAGGTGCAGGTGACGAATTTCGGCCTCAGCGGTGATAAACCCACTCCGGGTGATTATGATGCCGACGGCAAAACCGATATCGCCGTTTTTCGCCCCAGCAGCGGCAATTGGTACATCCTGCAAAGCGCGACCAACTCGCTGGCGGCCTTTACCTTTGGCGCTAACGGCGACAAACCCGTGCCGGGAGATTATGACGGCGACGGTAAAATGGATGCGGCTGTTTTCCGCCCGAGTTCGGGGGTTTGGTACATTCTTAAAAGCAGCGGCGGGATCGGCGGAAACCAGTTCGGCATCAGCACCGACAGTCCGGCTCCCGGCGACTATGACGGGGACGGGCTGACCGACATCGCGATCTTTCGCGACGGCGCCTGGTTCGTGCTTTATTCCGCCAATACTACGATCGAAGTTTTCTTCTTCGGGTCGAGCGGCGATATTCCCGCTCCGGCCGGGTATGTGCCGGAGTAATTAAAAACAGAAACGCGACAGTCATTTGAGTGTGTCTCTTTAATAATTGAGAACACGCTCCATAACTGTCGCGTTTCTGCTTTTTACTTTTCGGCTACCGACCCTTTTGAAGCATTTGTAAAGGCGGCAAGAATAATTCCTGCCGCCTTTCCTTATTAAGACACGCCCAGAACTGTCGCGTTTCTGCCAGTTACTTTTTGGCCACTGCCACTTTTACTAAGACACGCTCCATAACTGTCGCGTTTCTGCCAGTTACTTTTTGGCTACTGCCGCTTTCGGCGCATTTGTGAACTTGATCTCCGGGAAAAACCAATTAGTTCCGCCGAATTTTTCGGTCACGAAAAAGACGTAGCGGATATCGACGGAGATGGTGCGTCCCACGGAGTCGTTGTAGAAAAAGTCATTTCCCAGCCCTTCGTAGTTGCCGTCGAAGACAAGCCCGACCTGTTCGCCTTTGCCGTTAAGCACCGGGCTGCCGCTGTTGCCGCCGATGATGTCGTTGGTGGACAGGAAATTGACCGGCACGCTGCCTAAGCCCGCGTACCTGCCGAAATCTTTGCTGTTATACAGATCTTTCAGTTTTTGCGGCACGTTAAAAGGTTCCATGCCGGTGTCTTTTTCGATGACGCCGCCCAAGGTGGTAAAAGGTGTGTAGGTGACGGATTCCTTCGGAACGTAGCCCCTGATGTTGCCGAAGCTGAACCGCAAGGTCGCATTGGCGTCGGGGTAGGGGGTTTTGTTGTTTATTTCGCTCCAGCCTTCCAGAAACAGCTCGCGCCATTTTCCGACCTCGGCGTTCAACTTCGCGCCGCGTGCCTGCGCCAGCGGAAATTCGCCCATGATCCCGACCGAAAAATCGATCAATGCGCTTTTCTGCGCATCCGTGCCGGAGTAGAGCTTCATCACATCATCGGCCGTAATTTGCACCAACGAGCGGGCGAGATCTTCTTCGGCTCTGATGCGGTCTCTGCCCTTTAAACTTCCAAAGGCATTTTCGACGGTAGTTATCTTTTGTTCGGCCGGCAGGTCATTCGCTTCCCGCAGGAAGAATTTGATCATTTCACCGTCGGCGATGGCGTTTCTCTCTTTGAACGCTTCCTTGACGGCTTCGTGTGTTTTGGCCAGTTCTTCGGCGGGCAGCTGTTTGCCGCTGCGGGCCGCCTGGATCGCGTCGAAAACGAATTTGAAAACCGGGCTCGAGGTCGCCGTCAGGTTTACCACCAGATTCTTTTGTGAATTCTTGTCGAATTCCTGGTAGATCCGGCTAAACGAAGACAAAACTTCGCCGTACTTGGCTTTGCGCGCGGCGTCGGCGTTGACCCAGGTTTCGAAGCGCTTTTCGTCCGCCGTTTTTCGGTCCAGCAGATTGGCGTGGCGCATCGCGATCACGCCGCCGTCGAACGCTTTTTCCGAATTCGCCAGACTAAAAATGTCGGATTGAAGTTTGATCTTCTTCTCGGGATCCTGAGCGCCTTCGGCCCTTAGGGCCGCGATGCTTGCCTGAAAAAACCTGACCAAAAGCGGCATCCTGGTATTCTGGTTGTAAGCGACCGACTGGCTTTCGCGATAGCGCGAGGTGCCGCCCGGATAACCCATCACCATGGTAAAGTCGTTGTCTTTTACCCCGCCGAGCGAAACGTTCAGAAATCTCTTCGGTTTGTAGGGGACATTATTGGCCGAATAAGCCGCCGACGAACCGTCCGGCGCGACATACGCCCGCAGGAAGGTAAAATCGCCGCAATGACGCGTCCATTCGAAATTGTCGGGATCGCCGCCGAAAAAGCCGATGTTCTTGGGCGGCGCATATACGACGCGGACGTCTTTTAATTCGATCGATTGAAAAAGATAGTAGAAATAACCGTTGTTTAGAGTCAGCACACGGATGGTCGATCCGGCCGGCGCTTTGGCCTGCTCGGCCTTCTGCAGATCGGCCACGTTTTTGTCGGTCGCAGCTTTGCGCTCGACGTCGGAAAGATTCGCTCCGATGCCGCCCATGATCTTTGCCGTGACATTTTCCACCCTTTCGGTAATGAGCACGGTGTAATCTTTTGCCGGAAGCTCGGTCGCCATCGAGGTCGAAGCGTATCCGTTCGCCGCGTAATCCTTGTCCTGGGTCGAAGCTTCGACCAGCGCGTCAAAACCGACGTGGTGATTGGTCAGCAGCAGCCCGCTGGCCGAAATGAATTCGCCGGTCCCGAAACCGCCCGGGCCGATGTTAACCCTGACGATCGCATCCGACAGGCCGCCGCCCGCCGGGTTGTAAATGTCAGAGGCCTTGATCTTGGCGCCCCGGCCGGCTAACGACAGGCCGCCGATCTGATCGACCATATACATTCCCTCATCCGGCACGGCCAGAGCAAACGAAACACATGAAAACGTCAAAAACAGGGTTAGAACAAAAGTGGTCGCGAATCTTATTTGCACACGCATTATTTCTTTTCCTTAATTAATGGTAATTAGTAGTTGGTCATTGGTCATTAGTAACTGGTAGATGGTAATTGGTAGCCGGTAATACGTGATACGCAGTTCGCCGTACGTAAGCAGTTCGTTTCGCGCATCACGTATCGCATATCGCATCAAGTATTACGTATTACGTATTACTTATCGCGTATCACTAATCGCGTATCACCAATCGCGTATCGCGTATCGCCTATTACCAATTACCATCCTTGCGATAAAAAATTTTACCCCAAAGCGGCCTAAATGTCGCTTTTACAGGTGCCGCAAAAACAAAAAGTGAGCCTGATTGCTCACTTTTCGATCTAATATTATTTCCGGCCTATTTCTGCGCGAATTCCGTCGGCTCCGGCGGCAGGAAACGGCGGGGGTTAAGGGCTTCGTCGTTGTAGCGCACTTCGAAATGGAGGTGCGGCCCCGTCGAGCGTCCCGTGCTGCCGACCGCGCCAAGCTGCTGGCCGCGCGAGATCTTATCCCCGATCTGAATGTCGATGCGTGAAAGATGTCCGTAGCGGGTAGTGATGCCGTTGCCGTGATCGATCTCGATCATATTGCCGTAACCGCCCTGGCGTCCGGCTTTGATGACGGTTCCGGCTCCGGGAGAGAGGACGATGTCGCCCTGTTCGCCGTCAATATCCAGGCCCGGATGAAATTCGTAGGTACGCCCGCCGAACGGGTTACGGCGGAAACCGTATTCATTATTGATCTTGCCGAAATGCGGCCAGGTCGAAGGCGCATAAACACCCCAACCGGCGCTTTTTTCGATCGCCGAAAGCTGTTCCAGTATGACCGCTTCCTTATCGTCCGATTGCTGGCTTAATTGAAACGGCGAGGCGGGGCCGCCTTTTCCGTCACCGGGGCGAACCAGCCGGTCGGTAAAATCCTGTTCCGGCTCTACCGCCGGCGCGGCGGACCTTTGTTTCAGATCTTCGAGCTCTTTTTTGTATCTTTCGTTTTCGTCGATCAGCTGGGCATAGACCGGAGGGGAAATAAAAGGCGTCGCATAGCGCAGGACCGCAGCCGAACCGAGCCCTAAAACTGCCAGCAGCGAATAAGCGACGGCCTGAAAAGTCCGCTTGGAAAATTCTATCCGGCGAATAGATATGTGCGATTTAGAAGAACGTGTGAATAAAAAACTATAATAGCGGTCGTCCTTTGGCATTATAAAATACTATCTCCTTTTAACTTTTTTGCGCTTAACTGCAACGCAATTGGTCGCGAGGCCACAGCCATCCAAAAAGGGCAACTGACGCGAGTCTATCAAACAAGAGATACAAAAATAATCAAACTTATTCCCGAATCTCTTTTGTTGAGTATTAAATGAATAAAATTGTAACTGATTAATAGTTACGGGTTAATTTACAATTATCGGGAAAACCAACGAAAAAGGCAAGCCCGCGGCGGCTGGTTCCACGGCTTGCCTTTGATAAACCTCTGAACTATAAGAGTTTAGCTTTTAGAGTTCCTGTTCTTTTTTATGCTGTTTCCAGGACTTGAATATCATATACGCCACGCCGATAAAGAGCGCTAGGAAAGCCAGCACAAGAGCGGCCTTGATGGCGAAAGTCAAAAATCCGATAAATAAAACCAATTGCCTGAGCACTACGATAGCCAGCGCGATCAGCGTTAAAATCCCACCCCATTTACCAGCAGCTCTCAACATCGTCGTCATATATTTCTCCTAAAACTTCTGTCAGCACCCTTAAAATAATTAGAACGTTCGAAACGATTTTTCTTTCAGCAAATCTTTATTTCCACGAACCCGTCCGGTGCGGCGAATATCCCTGGTTGACATCGCCGGAACGAAAAGCCGTGACTTCCTCAAGATCCTGGTAAATATCGCCCGCGGCCGGCGGAGCGTGGTGCGCGCCATATTCATTCCAGGCCTGGCGGTCGGACCTCTTGCGCCAAAAATTCCACAATAAATAAGCGCCGAAACCGATAAACATTACCGGCAGCAGCTCGCGCAGCGGCAATCTGAAATTACCGAACATCTGCAATAAAAAGGTCAGACCGAGGATCGACAGGACGATTCCCCACGCCAGCGGATTGCCGGAAAACCTTTTCATTATCATGTCTTCGGCAACGTCCGGGGTAATCCCCGACCGGATCATCTGCGCCGTGCGCCAGGCATCGATCGCCGCGTAAACCCACATCCCCATAAACCCGAGGACGAAGAACGAGGCGTGAGTCGTGGTCGCCAACTGGAACATCCCGGCAAAGACCACAAAAAATGTTAACGCTTTTGAAGTTTGCCCGTTATAGGCCGCGCCCAAACCGGGACAAAGCAAAGATAAGAAGGTAGCGGCAAAAGGCGACGACTGTTTTTTCACCAGCGGAACCGCCGGCGAATAAGCCTGCCGCTGCAGAAGCTCGACGCCCATCACGATACAGTCCTGACAATACGGGAATCCCTTGATGCGGTGATCGCAGGCCGGGCAAAGATATTTACCGCACCCGTGGCAATTTACGACCGCGGTGTTTCCCATATGATAGGCACAATTCATCGCGTCGGCCCCCCGTTCACATAAGTCGGTTTCTGCTCGCTTTCAGGCTGGTTTTGCTCGGCGGGTTTCGGCGATGCATTAGGATCCATCGTGACGCCGATATTATTGATACCGGCTTCGAGCGTGTCGGCTCCCTGAATATAGGTTTGCCCCGCCATCTCAAAACTTCTTTGATAAACCGCCGTCAGCGAAGCGTCCGCCGGAACCACGTGGCTGAACACCAGCACCGCGAAAAGCAATATCATCGCGACCGGCGCCAGCTGCGGCAGCGGCAGCGAGATCGGTTTTAACCAGGCGCGCACTAATTCTCCGGCCTGCGCGATCCAACTCGACTTGACCGTTTGCGCCTCGGTCGTGCCGAGCGTCATTTGCAAAATTCTTTCGTGCAGCCCTACCGGCAGCATCAGCTCATCCATTTTGTAGGTGTAGCAAACGCCTATCGAACGCACGACCGCGCCCGGCAGATCGGTACAGCCCGAGCAGACCGCCGCATGGCGTTCCCAGCGATGGAAAAGCTGGGCGGGTAAAAATCCGTCCAGGTAATCGGTCAGATGCTGTTCGAATTCGTCGCAGCCCATTTCGGTTTCCGGCATCGTGCGCGCCATGATGCCCGCTTCTAAGCGGGTCAGCGCCGGAGGCGGCGTGGCGATCACGCGGCAGACTTCCAGATTGCCTTTAACTTCGTTCAAAAGCTCGTGACACAACGGGCACTTTAGTGCGTGGGCCGCCACCGCGCGATGCATTACCGCATTTAACGCGCCGTCAAGATAATCGCTCAAAACATCTTCGAATTCAGAGCAAATTAAATTCTTCTCATTTTTTTCATTTCCCTGTGACATAAAACCGACTACTCCAAACACCCCTTGATTTGATCCTAAATATTTACTATCCGCGCCCGGCGGAGAATTTTTGCCAATTCGATCCTCCCGCGATTGATGCGGGATTTAACCGTGCCTTCCGGTATCTCTAAAAGATCGACTATTTCCTGGTAACTGAGCTCTTCGATATCGCGCAGTATCACGCAAACTTTCAGGTCCGACGGCAGCTTGTTGATCCCTACCTGCACCTGCTCGCGAAGCTCGCGGCGCTCCATCTCGCTCTGCTGCGAACCGCCGACCGCCCGCAGGTGAAAGATATGATCATCCACGTCTTCAGCGATAGAATCCTGCGGATTTCGCTGGCGTTTGCGATAATCGTCGATTATCAGGTTTCGCGCCAGCCGCATCAGCCAATTTGTCAAATCGCCCTGTTTCGGGTCGAACTGCTCCAAAGTTTTATAGATTCTGACGAAAACTTCCTGTGTCAGATCTTCGGCGGCTTCGGCGTTTGAGGTAAACCTGTACGCCAGGTTAAAGATCCGCCGCGAAAAATTCGAGACTATTTCCTCCCATGCCGAACCATCGCCGCTCCGGCAGCGCCGGACAAGGTCTGCACCCGCTTCATTTATTGACAAGGCTTTTGCTGCTTCCAAAGTAAATTGTCTCCGAAAGATTTCCCGCGAACAAGGTTAAATCATTTTACCCTGTCAAAGAGGCTTTACGAAGGGTAAAACCAAAAAGTTCGATAAATTATGTATCGCCGCCGTCCCGGCGGCTGTCCTGATGGCGTCCCGCCATCAGTTCGTGGCGCGGGCGAGACGCCCTCGCGACAGCCAGCGAGACGCTGGCGCTACATCCAGCTTTGCTTAAGCTGCCCTTTTGTAATATCGTATTTACTTTTGCTGAGCTAAATTATTAGGGGAAATTGCTGCCCGGGTTGAAGGTACATTTTAACAAATACATCAAGTTTGCCGTCCTGCTTCTGCTGGCGGTTTTTATTTTGTGGTTTTTTGGCCGGAATCTTAACTGGGAAGAGGTCAGCGCCAGCCTGCAAAAAGCGAATAAACTTCAGTTATTGCTGGCCACACTGATCATTTGCTTCGGCTATCTGCTGCGGGCGATGCGCTGGCGTACCCTGCTTTCACCGATCACCAAAACCAGCATCCGCGAGCTTTTCGCCACCACCACCGTCGGATTTGCCGCCGTTTTCCTGATCGGGCGCGCCGGCGAGATCGTCCGTCCGATGTGGCTGCCGATGCGTGATAAACGGGTGCGCCCGAGCGCGGCGCTGGTCACGCTGGGCGTGGAGAGGATCTGCGATCTGGCGGCGCTGGTCGGTATTTTTTCCCTGAATCTGATCTGGGTCAATGCTCCGGCGGGCCGGGAAAATGATTTCTTTTATGTCCGCTGGGCCGGTATTTTAATGCTCTGCGGGGTGCTGGCCGGGATCGCCTGCCTTTTTATTTTTCATAAATTCGCCGCGCCGATAATTTCCCGGATCGAAAAGTTTTTAACAGGCATCAAGTTTTTACCCGCCAGGCTGCGAAAGGTCATCGTCAGCGTTCTGAATCAACTGGCGAAATCACTGAATATCTTTCGGGACATCAAGGAAGTGCTGGCCGTAATTCTGTGGACGATGGCCCTCTGGCTGTCGATCGCCGTTCCGACCTGGCTGGTCATCAACGCGTTTGGGCTGGATTTCGGTTTTAGCCAATCCCTATTTGTCATGGGCTGGGCCGCGATCGGATCGGTCGTGCCGACGCCCGGCGGCGCTGCCGGAGCCTTTCACGCGGCCACGGCCGGCGGGCTGATCTTTCTCGGCGTCAACCAGGATCAGGCGGCGGCGGTCTCCATCGCGATGCATTTGGTTTATTTCGCCCCGGCGGTTTTCTTCGGCGCGTATTATTTTCTGCGCGGCGACCTCAGCATCTCCGGGCTGCGCGAAGCCCTTTCTTCCGAACACGCCGTCGAAGAGATCGAACACGAGCGGCCGCCAGTGGCCGGTGGTCAGTGATCAGTGGTCGGTCGTCGGTGCATTCTAAATTATTAATTTGTAATTATTCATTATTTTTCAGCAACTGCTAAAGAATTAAAATGAAGAATTTACAATGAATAATACAGGAAGGTGTCTGTCATGATAAGGAATCCAGCAGAAACGCAGTCCTCTTAATAAATTCAAACTGCCTCCCTACCCGGCGGGGTAATCGGTTGGTAATTGCAACGGGTTAGCCGTATCATTCTTTTGATACTGAACACTGATCACCGAACACTGGCCGCTATGTCTTTCGTTCTCAACCTGACCTTCCGTGAAGTGCGCTCATCGTGGCGCAGGCTGCTCTTTTTCTTTCTCTGCCTGTCGATCGGGGTGGGTTCGATCGTCGCTTTGCGTTCGCTGGTGCAGAATATGAACCGCGCGGTGTCCGGCGACGCGCGCAATCTGCTGACCGCCGATCTGGAGATAAATTCTACTTCCCCGCTCAAGCCCGAACAGATCTCCGCGATAGAAAGCGTTACAAAAAATAATCCGGCGATCGAAGACCGGACTGAGACGATCCAGTTCAACACGATGGCGCGTCCGGCGGACGGCGCAAATGAAACGACCTCGATGATCGAGCTCAAGGGCATCGAACCTAATTTCCCCCTGGTCGGCGATTTTCTGCTGTCGGATGGCACCAGATTCAGCGGCGATCTGCTGGCCAACCGCGGCGCGCTGGCCGCTCCGCCCCTGCTGGACAAACTCGGACTGAAGATCGGCGATAAATTTCGCATTGGCGACGCCGAATTCGAGATTCGCGGCACATTCGAAGACGAACCCGGCGGGCGCGGAGGCTTTCCGATGGGGCCGCGCGTCTTTATCGAAAAAAAGGCGTTCGACGAAGCCGGCCTGACCGGAAACGGCAGCCGCGCGCGGCGCAGAATTTTGCTGCGCACCTCCGGCGACAACCGGGAAATAACTGAAATAACCAAGGCCCTGCGTGAAGGCCTAAAAGGTTCAGTCGTCACCGTGCAGTCTTACCGCGAGGCGCAGGAAAATTTCGGCGAGCAATTCGAACGGACGGAAAATTATCTCTCGCTTTGCGGGCTGTTAATTTTAGTGCTCGGCGGCGTCGGCGTCTGGAATGTGGCGCGGGTATTCGTCGAGCAAAAACGTCAAACCATCGCCGTCTTAAAATGCCTCGGCGCGCGCGGCAAACGAATTATTTTTATTTATCTTGCGCAGATATTTTTGCTCGGGCTCACCGGCAGTCTTTTCGGCGTCGTGCTGGCGCAGGCGGCCTTGGTCGTCATCCAGAGAAATTTCGCCGAAAGCCTGCCGGAAAATTTGAGCTATCAACTGAGTTTTTCTTCCATCTGGCAGGGCGTCGCGCTGGGATTGATAATCTCGCTGCTATTTTCCGCGCTGCCGCTGCTGCAAATTGAAAAAGTAAAACCGCGCCTGCTGCTTCGCGACGAAAATAACGAGCAGGTGCGGCGGCTCGACCTGCAAAAATGGCTTTTCGGATTTGCGGTGCTGGCCGGGATAGTTCTGCTTTCGGTCTGGCAGGCGAATTCCTGGCGGGTGGGGCTGGCGTTCGTCGCCGGGCTGGCGGCGACCTCGCTGGTGCTGTATTTTTCCGCGTGGCTGCTGACGCTGATCTTAAAACGCGCGCGAAAATTCGGCTCCTTTGCCGTCGCGCAGGCGATCAACAGCCTGCACCGCCCCGGCAATCAGACGCGGATCATTTTGCTCGCCGTGGGCCTGGGAACTTTCGTCGTTCTGTCCGTTCAATTGATGCAGGTAAATCTGGTAAGGCAGTTCGATTTTTCGCGCAACAGCAATCTGCCCGCGCTTTTTATCAACGACATCCAGCCCAGCCAGAAAGACGGCGTCGCCGAGATCGTCAAGCAGCGCACCGGCGAAGACGCCGAGATGATCCCGACCATTCGCGGGCGCATCGCCGCCATTGACGGCCAGCCGGTCGATTTCGGCACCCGCGAAGTGCGGCGCGAAAGCGGCCAACTGGGGCGCGAATTTATTTTCACCTACCGCCCGGAACTTCAGGAAAACGAAAAAATAATCGCGGGCGCATTCTGGAACAGCGCGCCCGTCACATTGGACGAACAGGCCGAAGTTTCCATCGGCGATTCGATGCAGGGCGTGCTGGGAATGGACGTGGGAAGCCTTGTGACCTTCGACATTTTGGGACGCCGGCTGACCGCGCGCGTGACCAGCGTGAGGAAATTCGACGCCCGCCGCACCCGCACCGCTTTTATGTTTCTCTTTCGCCCCGGCGTGCTGGAAAATGCGCCGCAAACTTTTGTCTGCCCGGTGACGGCAAAACTCTCCGCGGCGGAACGCGGCCGCATTCAGTTTCAGATCCTCGATAAATTTCCCAATATTTCCGCGATCGACGTGGTTGACGTGCTGACGGTGATCCAAAAATTGCTGGCGAATTTTACGCTCGCGGTTTCAGCGATCGGCGTATTCGTAATCGTCACCGGGCTGCTGATCCTGCTCGGCTCCGTCGCGCTGACCAAGTCGCAGCGTATCTACGAAAACGCGGTGCTGAAAACCCTCGGCGCAAACCGAAAAACGCTTGCGGTTATTTTATTTACCGAATACGGGCTGATCGGATTTCTTTCCGGAATAATCGGCGCGGCTTTTGCGCTGATCCTCTCGTGGGCGGTGACGAAATATATTTTCGCGATCGATTTCGAGATCGACTGGAGCCTGCTGCTATTCGGAGTCCTGATCGAGACGATCCTGGTAATGCTGATCGGGGCACTGTCGAGTTTTGATGTGCTGTTTAGAAAGCCTTTGGGGATATTACGCAGTTCTTAATGTAGCGCCGCCGTCTCGGCGGCTGTCCTGAAGGCGTCTCGCCTTCAGTTTCAAAATGTGGGCGGGACGCCCACATGACAGCCAGCGGGACGCTGGCGTTACATTAAATATTAAATTTTATCCATCTCTCGGCCTGCGCGTACTGGGCGAATTTTTTTTCGTCTTTTTTGAATGCGGGTGAGTGTTTGCGCTGGCGTCCGTTGATCATTTCGATCGGGTGTTTGACATGCAGCAGCTCGTGATAGAGCACGTATTCGACGACAAACTGCGGCACCTTGGCGCTGTCCAGGCTTTTGCTGATGACGATGGTTTCGTGCGTCGGGTCGTGGTGCCCGAGAATGCTGTAAGTCCGCTTTTGCGACCAGGTCAGCACCGGTTTTGGAATTTCCCCCTGAAAATAATGTTCGTTCAGGCGGTCGCACATCTCGTCCAGATCGTAGAATCTTCCCTGCGCGGAGCCGATCATCTTGCGCCCGCGCGTTTTTCTGCTGGTTTCGGCCTTGTCGCGAATATGTTCCTGCGAGGTGTAATCGCGGTACATCTGGTTGGCGGCTTTAGACACTTTGCGGCGCATCAGTTTGGACACCAGAATAAAAGCCAGCGCGCGCTGGATCGCGAGCGGAGCGTCGGCCATTAGTTCCGCCAGCCGGACATACGCTTTCCCGTCCCGCATCCGGATCGTGTGGTGCAATCCGATATACGGGTAAAATCTGACGTCTATTTCCGGGGCCTTCATTCTGCCGGGATGCTCAAATGCCTCTTTGTAAAAGTTTTTTATGAATTCGAGCTTTGCTTGAACCTTTTCGGTGTTAATCATTGTTTTTCAAATAAATATTGACATTTTCGCACTTAAAATGCTATTCATCTTAAAGGGGCAATGGTATATCTGCCAATGGGTATACCGGCTTTTTACACTCTAATGTCCTTTAAAGCCGTAAATCATGGCTCTCAGTCAGTAAAATCAGTACCTTCACTCCGCGGGGAGGCTGTGCTTTCGGCGGTTATCAAGGAACATTTATTCACCGGTGAACCGGTCGGTTCAAAAATGGTGGCGGAAAGATTTTATCGCGCTTCCGGGTGGAGCCCGGCGACGATCCGCAACCTGATGGGCGATCTGGAAGACGCCGGTTTCGTCGAACAGCCGCATACTTCCGCCGGCAGAGTTCCCACCGACAAAGGCTACCGCTTTTACGTTGACAATCTGATGGGCCTTTTAAGCCTCTCCGACGAAGACCTGAAACTTATCAATAAGTCCTTCGGGTTCAGCCCGGTAGAGTCGCGCGAAACGGCCGACACGACGGATAATCTGATGGAGAAAACCTCTCTCTTATTATCCAGCATCTGCCAGAACATCGGAATTGTCGTTTCCCCTTCGCTGGCCCAGGATCGCCTCCAGCATATTGAATTCGTCAGCCTGCCTGACAAAAAAGTTTTAGTGGTGCTGGTTTCGGCGCCCAACATCGTGCACAACAAGATCATCCGGCTGAAGGAAGCTTTTTCGGCGGAAGAACTCGAAGGCACGGCAAGATATTTGAACGTCGAATTTCAGGGCAAAAGCCTGGCCCAGATCCGCAGCGAAATTCTGCGGCGGATGCATGAAGAAAAAGCCCTGTACGATAAGCTGCTGCAGAATGCGATGATACTCTGCTGCGGCAGTATCGAAGACGAAGAAGATTCGATCGGTGATGTTTACGTCGAGGGAACATCGCACATTCTGGCGAAATCCGATTTTGCCACGAATGTCGATAAGATCCGCGACCTTCTCTCAACCATCGAAGAAAGATCGCGGCTGGTGCAGATCCTGAATGAATGCATCGACCGTGACGTTAATCTCAGCGGCAGCGTCCGGGTCGTCATCGGCCAGGAAAATGCCGCGCCTTCCCTGCGAAATTGCGCGCTCATTACCGCGCCTTATCGTTTCGGAAACAGTTCCACTGCGGGCATCCTCAGTGTTTTGGGTCCCACTCGTATCGAATACGCCAGAATTATCGCGATAGTCGGTTACGTTGCCAAAATGCTGGAAAAGAGTATGAGTGATGCCTCTTCTAACTCTTGAACCCTGGTAGTTTACTTTCATTTACATTTATTAAAGGTCAGATAACGAGATGAGTCTTGAGCAGAATTTAAATGACGATCCTTTTAAAGAGATCGAGCTCGAAGCGGCAGCTTCATTCGACGACTTTTTGAAGGAGCTTGAAGAAGCCGAAAAAAATCTTCACATCACCGCCACCGATACGGTGGTGGAGGTTGAGGATTCCTTCGACGACAGCCCCTCGGCGGACTACGAAGTCCAATCCGCCGTCGAGGAATTTGCTCTGGAAACTTTTGCTTCGCCGGAGATTCAAAACACCGCTTCGCGCGAGCAGTCTCAAACGAAACATGAGATGCACGACCTCAGAATGAAAGTCTCAACGCTCGAGGACGAAAGAGGCGAACTGCGCCAGGCCCTGCAGCGCCGGCAAACCGATTTCGATAATTTCCGCAAACGCACGGAGCGCGAACGCAGCGAAACATTTGAAAATATATTGTCAAAACTGTCTTCGAAAATGCTGCCGGTAGTGGATAATTTGAGCCGCGCGCTGGAATCTTCGCGCCAGGTGTCGGCCGAAAAAACGCCGGAATTCGAGCAATTCGTTCAGGGTATCCTGCTGGTAAATCAACAACTTACAGAAGTACTTCTGGAAATGGGCGTGCAGCCGATATCATCCGTCGGGCATCCTTTCGACCCGCATTTTCACGAAGCGGTCGCCACCGTCGAAGACAGCAATGAGCAGCCGGGTACGGTTGTCCAGGAAATGCTGACGGGCTATACCATCGGCAAACAGGTGATCAGGCCGGCGATGGTAAAGGTTTCGGTAAACACGAATATCGACAATAACAATGAATAAATTCTTGAACATTTTCCCATCCCTTCTTAATTTGCGAATACTCCCCACTACAGGTAAATGCTATGAGTAAAGTAATCGGAATAGATCTGGGAACGACTAACTGCTGTATGTCCGTCCTCGAGGGCGGCGCGGTTCAGATCATACCTAACAAGGAAGGCGGCAGAACAACGCCTTCGGTCGTCGGTTTTACGGAAAAAGGTGAAAGGCTGGTCGGCCAGATCGCCAAACGGCAGGCAGTGACCAACCCGACCAACACGCTTTACGCCGTGAAGCGATTGATCGGGCGCAAATTTCACTCGGAAGAAGTCGAGAAAATGCGCTCTACCGTGCCGTTCGAGATCGTCGAATCGTCCAACGGCGACGGCCACATCCGCGTGATGGACCGCACCTACGCCCCGCCGGAAATTTCGGCGATCCTGCTCCAGCGCCTGAAAGCGGCGGCGGAAGAATTTTTGGGCGACGAGGTGACCGAGGCCATCATTACCGTGCCGGCCTATTTCGATGACATGCAGCGCCAGGCGACCCGCGACGCGGGCAAGATCGCCGGCCTCAACGTCGAGCGCATTATCAACGAGCCGACGGCGGCCGCGCTGGCCTATGGTTTCGGGAAAAATCGCAACGAAAAAGTCGCCGTGTACGATCTCGGCGGCGGCACGTTCGACATCACCATTCTGGAAATTAACGACGGTGTTTTCGAAGTGCTTTCCACCTCGGGAAATACTTTTCTCGGCGGCGAGGATTTCGACCAGCGCATCATCGACTGGATCCTGGAAAACTTTCAGGCCGAAGCCGGCGTCGATCTTTCGACCGACCGCCTTGCCCTGCAGCGCCTGAAAGAAGCCGCCGAAAGAGCCAAATGCGAGCTTTCGAGCGTCACCGAAACGAATATCAATCTTCCGTTCATCGCGGCAGACGCCAGCGGCCCCAAACACATCAACGCGATGCTGACCCGCCAGAAATTCGAAGAACTGGTCGGCGATCTGGTGGATTCGACCGTCGAACCCTGCCAGAAAGCGCTCTGGGATGCGAAATTGCAGCCCGAAGACATCGACAAGGTAATTTTGGTCGGCGGGCAGACGCGCTCGCCGCTGGTCACGAAAACCGTGACCGAGCTTTTCGGCAAAGAGCCTTCGACGGAGATCAATCCCGACGAAGTGGTTTCGATGGGATCGGCGATCCAGGGCGGCGTGCTGACCGGCGACGTCAAGGATATCGTGCTGCTCGACGTGCTTCCCTTAAGCCTCGGGCTGGAAACGCGCGGCGGTTTGTTCGTCAAACTGATCTCACGCAACTCGACTATTCCGCTGAAAAACACGATGACCTTTACCACCGTGGTCGATAACCAATCGACGGTGGAAATTCACATTCTGCAGGGCGAACGCGATCTGGTGAGCGGCAACCGCTCGCTCGGCAAATTCGACCTGGTCGGCATTCCGCCGGCGACGCGCGGCGTGCCGCAGATCGATGTTACTTTCGAGATCGACGCCAATGGCATCGTCAACGTTTCCGCCAGAGACAAGATGACCGGCCTGGAACAGGCGATGCAGGTCACCCCTTCGTCGGGCCTGGCGCCGGACGAGATCGACAAGCTGCTGATGGAATCGGAAACGCTGGCCGATGTCGATCGCCAATCGAAAGAGCTGATCATGCAGAAGAACCGGCTCGAGACACTGATCAAAAATACGCAAAAGGCAATGTCGGAATTCGGCAACTCACTCAGCGAGGACGAGCAGAAAACCGTTGCCAACGCCGTCACCAAGGCAACAATGGCGATGGAATCCGAAGACGTGAACACCGTGCGGCTGGCTTTATCGGAGATCGAACAGTCCGCCAACGTTTTGACCACCGCGCTGTTAAACATCACTGTTTAGCCCGGCTTGTAAAAGTCGGCGAATTGTCGCAAAATTAGAGAGCGTCAGTTTCTTAAAGGAGCTGACGTTCTTTTGTCAGTGGCCGGTGGTCAGTAGCCAGTTGTCAGTTATTAGAATTTAGAGGTAGATTCTGATTACTGACAACTGGCCACCGACTACTGACCACCGACCACTTATTTATGTCCAAACGCGATTATTACGAAATTTTAGAAGTCACCAAAACCGCCAACGATCAGGAGATCAAGACCTCCTATCGCAAACTGGCGATAAAATTCCACCCGGACAAAAATCCCGGCGACCACGAGGCGGAAGAAAAATTCAAGGAAGCCGCCGAGGCTTATGCCGTGCTTTCCGACAGTGAAAAACGCGCGCGGTACGACCGTTTCGGCCACGCGGGCATGGGCGCCGGCGCGGGCGGCGGTTTTGATCCGGGCTTTACCAATATCGAGGACATTTTCGATCTCTTCGGCTTTGGCGACGTTTTCGGCGGCGGACGGGGAGGGCGGCGCTCGACCGCGCAGCGCGGCTCAGACCTGCGCTACGATCTGGAAATAACCCTGGAAGAAGCGGCGACCGGCAAAGCCGAGCAGATGCGAATTCCGCGTCTTGAAACTTGCGAAGAATGCTCCGGAACCGGGGCGGAAAAAGGCACCAAGCCGGAAACCTGCACCACCTGCGAAGGCAGCGGACAGGTGCGTTACCAGCAGGGATTTTTCTCCGTCGCGCGTGTCTGCAGCACCTGCCGGGGCGGCGGCAAGATCATCAAAACCCCGTGTAAAAATTGCCACGGCGAAGGCCGCATCGAAAAAACCAGGGATCTGGAAATAAAGATCCCGGCCGGGGTCGAAACGGGCTCGCGCCTGCGGGTCGTCGGCGAAGGCGAAGGCGGCATTGGCGGCGGCACTTCGGGCGATCTGTATGTCGTGGTGCACGTCGCCGAACACGAAAATTTCGAGCGCCAGGGAGCGAATCTTTACGCTTCGGTTCCGGTATCGTTTGCCCAGGCGGCGCTCGGCGCGGAGATCGAAGTACAGACTTTAGAGGGACAGGAAAAACTGAAAGTTTCCCCGGGAACGCAGACCGGCACCGTCTTTCGCATGAAAAATCACGGCATGCCGATCCTCGGCGGGCGCGGCAAAGGCGACCTCTTCGTCGCCGTTTCGCTGGTCACGCCGAAAACCCTCACCCGCGAACAGCGCAAACTCCTCGAACAACTGGCCGAGATCGAAGACACCGATTTTCAGGACAAATCCCTAATGGATAAAGTAAGAAATATCTTTGGATAAACAAGAGCGGGCTTTGCGGCCCGCTTTTTTTGTACTCTTTTTACCAGGTACCTGGTGGTAATGAAGTCAGAACCGGGAACGGTAGTGACCGGGTATGAGTGCAACGGACCTTTAGCCACCCCGACCAGGGAAAAGGACCCGGTCACTACCGTTCCCGGTTCTGACTCCATTCCTATATGAACAGATTTGATAGTAAATCCCTCATCAAAGTGATACATTACGATTATCGAAACCAAATAATTCTTTTGGAATTTTATTCCGATCGGCCGGCATTTTTTTGATCTTAAAGGAGTGACAACCATGGACGGAACTAAGCAGCAATACGACATCCCGAAGTTTAAAGAACAATACGAAAATTACATCGGCGGCGAATGGGTCGCGCCACGCAGCGGTGAATATTTTGACAACATTTCACCTGTCGATGGCAAACCGTTTACCAAGATCGCGCGTTCGACGGAAGAAGATATCGAGCTTGCGCTGGATGCGGCGCATAAGGCGGCGCCTGAATGGAACAATTCTTCGGCCACGTTTCGCAGCAATATTCTGCTCAAGATCGCCGACCGGATGGAAGAAAATCTGGAACTGCTGGCGCGCGCCGAAACCTGGGACAACGGCAAACCGATCCGCGAAACGACGGCCGCCGATATGCCGCTGGCGATCGACCATTTCCGGTATTTCGCAGGCGTGATCCGCGCCGAAGAAGGCGAAGCCGCCGAACTGGATTCGAATACGATCTCGCTCAATATCCGCGAACCGTATGGCGTGGTCGGGCAGATCATTCCGTGGAATTTTCCGATCCTGATGGCGACCTGGAAAATAGCTCCGGCTTTAGCGGCGGGAAACTGCACGGTCGTTAAACCCGCCGAACAAACTCCGGCCAGCATCATGGTCCTGCTCGAACTGATTGGCGATCTGCTGCCGCCGGGCGTGCTGAACGTCGTTAACGGTTTCGGCCCCGAAGCCGGAAAGCCGCTCGCCACTTCTCCCAGAATTTCCAAGGTCGCTTTTACCGGCGAAACCACGACCGGCAGGCTGATCATGCAGTACGCTTCGCAAAATCTCATTCCCGTCACGCTCGAGCTCGGCGGAAAATCGCCGAACATCTTTTTCGAAAGCGTGATGAGCGCGGACGACGAATTTTTCGATAAGTGCCTGGAAGGCGCGGCGCTTTTTGCCCTGAATCAGGGAGAGGTTTGCACTTGCCCTTCGCGTATTCTGGTGCAGGAAAGCATCGCCGAAAAATTTATCGAGCGCGTGGTCGAACGCACAAAGAAGATCAAGATGGGGCACCCGCTCGACCCCGAAACAATGATGGGCGCGCAGGCCAGCGAGGATCAATATGAAAAGATCCTGAACTACATCCAGATCGGGCGCGACGAAGGCGCGGAAGTGCTTTGCGGCGGTGAAGCCTACAAACAGAACAGCGGCCTTGAAGGCGGTTTTTATGTGCAGCCGACGCTGCTGCGCGGAAATAATAAAATGCGCGTTTTCCAGGAAGAAATTTTCGGCCCGGTGACTTCGATCACGACTTTCAAAGACGAGGCCGAAGCCATCGAGATCGCCAACGATACGCTTTACGGTTTGGGCGCGGGCGTCTGGACACGCGATGCGCACCAGCTTTACCAGGTTCCGCGCGCGATCAAGGCCGGACGCGTCTGGGTCAACTGCTATCACAATTACCCGGCGCACGCCCCGTTCGGCGGGTATAAAAAATCGGGCTTCGGGCGCGAAAATCATAAGATGATGCTCGATCATTACCGGCTGACCAAAAACATGCTGATCTCGTACGATAAGAAGGCGATGGGCTTCTTTTAAATTGGGAGCGCGGACGGCTTGTCCGCACGTAGCGCCGCCGTCCCGGCGGCTGTCCTGAAGGCGTCCCGCCTTCAGGTTTTACGCGGGCGAGACGCCCGCACGACTGCCAGCGGGACGCTGGCGCTACTTTGCATTATGAAAGAAGTTGCACGAGTTTTGGTCACTGACGAAGCCAAAGATGTCATCGACCGGCTTCGCGCCAAACACGGCCCGTTGATGTTTCATCAAAGCGGCGGATGCTGCGACGGTTCGTCGCCGATGTGCTACCCGAAGGACGAGTTTATCGTCGGGCGCGCCGATGTATGGCTGGGCGAGATCGACGGCTGCGACTTTTACATTGCCAAGGACCAATTCGAATTTTTCAAACACACGGAACTGACCATCGACGTCGTGCCCGGACGCGGCGCGAGCTTTTCGCTCGAGATTCCGCTCGGCGTGCGCTTTGTCACGAAGTCAAAAGTCTTTTGCCTGAAAGACGACGAACAGTTAACAGAAACCCGCCCCGGCGATAAAATGTAAAAGATGAAAGCCGCCCTCTACGAAAAATTCCAGCAGCCCCTGACGATCCAAAATGTTCCAGATCCCGTTCCCGCCGAAAATGGAGTGGTGCTTTCCGTGAAAGCGTGCGGCATCTGCCGCAGCGACTGGCACGGCTGGATGGGAAATGATCCCGATATCAAACTGCCGCACGTGCCGGGACACGAACTGGCCGGTGTGGTCGAAGCCATCGGAAAAAATGTCACCGGCTGGCGCTCGGGCGACCGGGTGACGCTGCCCTTCGTCTGCGGGTGCGGATCGTGCCCTCAGTGCCGGTCGGGAAATCACCAGGTCTGCGATCTTCAATTCCAGCCGGGCTTTACCCACTGGGGCGCTTTTGCGGAATATGTCGCGATCGACTACGCCGATACGAATCTGGTACGGCTGCCCGATGAGATCGATTTTGTGACGGCTTCGAGCCTCGGCTGCCGTTTTATCACTTCGTTTCGCGCCGTGGCCGAGCAAGGCAAAGTCGAGCCGGGTCAATGGGTCGCGGTCTGGGGCTGCGGCGGTATCGGCCTTTCGGCGATCATGATCGCCTCGGCGCTGGGCGCTCAGGTCGTAGCGATAGATGTGGCGGACGATAAACTGGAACTGGCGAGATCGGTTGGCGCGTCGGCGCTGGTGAATTCGGCGAATATTTCTGACGCCGTCGAAGCGGTAAAAGAGATTACGGGCGGCGGCGCGCACGTCTCGATCGACGCGCTCGGTCACCCGAAAGTTTGTTTCGATTCAATTTCCTGCCTGCGCAAACGCGGCAAACATATTCAGGTCGGGCTGATGGAAGCCGAACATCGCGAAACCGCGATTCCGATGAACCTGGTTATCGCCCGCGAACTGGAAATTTTCGGCAGCCACGGAATGCAGGCGCACAAATACCCGGAAATGTTCGAGATGATACTAAGCGGAAAACTCCAGCCGCAAAAACTTATCGGAAAAACCATTTCACTCGAAGAGTCTTTGTCTGAGTTGATGGATATGAATAATTTTAAATCGTTAGGGGTAACGGTGATCAATCTTAATTATTAATGGTGAATGATTAGTGATTAATTTAAGAAAGAATCATTTACCACTTACCACTTACCATTAATCATTCATCATTCATCATTAACCATTATTCAATGATTTTTTTACCGCGTCGCTGACCATCCGGCCGTCGGCGTTTTTTCCGGCCAGTTTTGCCATTGCGGCTTTCATCACCAGCCCCATGTCTTTGGCGGAGGTCGCGCCGGTTTCGGTGACGGCTTCGGCGACGGCGGTTTCGACCTCTTCGGCGGAGGCGGATTTGGGTAAATATTCTTCGATGATGGCGGCTTCCGACTTTTCCTTGTCGGCCAGATCGCTGCGCCCGGCTTTTTCGTATTGCTCGATCGAATCCCTGCGTTGTTTCATCAGCGACTGGATCGCTTTTACGACCTGGTCATCGGTCAGATCGCCGCCGCCCGATTTTTCCAGGTTCAGCACGGCCGCCCGCATCATTCTCAAAGTCGAAACCCGTTCGGCTTCTTTAGCCTTCATCGCCGTCGTCAGATCGTTGGTTATTTGTTCTTTTAAACTCATAGTCATTTACCATTTCGGCATTTATCATTTATCATCGGTAATTCGCTCAATGATAAACGATAAATCTTCAACAACGAAGCTGAACTGGAAACTGGGTATTATTGCCGGAATTTTTCTGGCGATCTTTTCGCTCTATCCGCAGCTGAAGATGTGGTATGTGCGCGGCGGCGATTGGCAGGGCGCGTATGCCTATAATGATATCGACGAGGTGGCGTACGCTTCGTACCTGCGCGCGCTGATCGACGGGCGCCCGCGTAAAAACGACCCTTACACCGGGCGCGACGATACGCCTGAAACCCCGCAGCCCGAATCTCTTTTTTCCATTCAATTTGTCGCGCCCTATATCGTGGCGATTCCGGCGCGCGTGCTGGGAATTTCGGCTTCGTGGGCGATGACGATCAGCGGGGCGCTGGCCGCATTTTTTGCCGCGCTGGCCGTTTTCTGGTTTCTGGGCCGGCTCAGCGGAAGCTCTCTTTTTGCGATGGCCGGGGCACTGGTAGTTTTGTGCGGCGGAGCGCTGGCCGCCGGTGAGGGCGCGGCTTCCGAATTGTGGAACGGCTGGGAATACGGCGCGTATCCATATTTCCCATTTCTCCGGCGTTACCTGCCGGCAATTCCATTTCCCTTCTTTTTCGCGCTCGGCATTTCGGTCTGGTCGCTGCTGGGCGCCGATAAATTAAAGAAACGGATCCTGCTTTGCGCCGTGGCCGCGGGCTGTTTCTTTGTCATGACGTTTTCCTATTTTTATATCTGGACCAGCGCGGCGGCGTGGCTGGGGATACTGGGTATATTGTGGCTCGCGTTCCGGCCGGAAGGCTGGAAAAAAGATTTGGGAAGTTTCGGTTTGCTCGGCGCGGCCTGCCTGGTGATCCTGGCCTGTTACGGCTGGCTGCTCTCGCAGCGGACGGAGACGATGGATCACGTCCAGCTGCTGGTCATGACCCGTCAACTCGACCTCTGGCGAATGCCGGAGCTCATCAGCTATTTTGTTTTATTGCTGCTGGTACTGACCGTTATTTTAAAAGCCGTTTTATTTAAAAATAATACGCTGAGAGACCGCTCGACCATTTTCGCTTTCTCATTCGCGCTGGTTCCGCTGCTGACTTTTAACCAGCAATTGATCACCGGGCGTTCACTGCAGCCGATCCATTACCAGGTCTTTATCGTCAATTATGTCGCGGCTTTTTCGCTGATGCTGGCGCTCGGAGTAATATTAAAAGATACACTCGAAAGATATAAGAAAATTCTGGCGGCGCCGTTGGCCGCTCTGGCTTTGATCGCGGTCGTTTGGGGATTTGTCGAATGCCATTACACGGTGCGTGTTTTAGACGAGGCCAACGTCCTGCGCGACGAAGCGATGCCGGTCGCCCGGCGTCTGGAAGAGCTTGCCAAAACCGACACGCCTTCGCCGGGTGCGAACCGCGCCGTCGTTTTCCCGCTTCATATCCTGCAGGGGGATGACGAGCCGACCGTGGCGCCGCAAGCCGTTTTATGGGCGCGGCACCAACACGTTTTCGCCGGCGTCACCTGGGATGAAAACAAAGAACGTTATTACCAGACGCTTTACTATTCGGGTTACGACGAAAAATGGCTGGATCACCAGCTTAAGAACGGAAATTTTGTCGCGATGATCGCGCTGTTCGGCTGGGGCCGGCACACGGATCGTCTGAGCTCGGATTCGAAACCGCTTACCTACGGCGAGGTTCAGGAAGAAGTCGGGAAATTCGCCGCCTACATCAAGAATTTCAATTACGAAAAAGCCACCCACCCGACGCTTTCGTACCTGGTCGCGCCGGCCGATTGGGAAGTCGATTTCACCAACCTCGACAAATGGTACACCCGGGACGAAGGCGAAGCGCTCGGTAAATTTATTCTTTATAAGCTGACGATAAAAACCGAGGAAGAATGCGGGTGCGGGCTGTAAGACAAAGGTTCGTGTGATTTCGTGGTTTACTGGGAGCGCGGACGGCTCGTCCGCAACGAACGCTTTTGCGCTCGAACCCGGTCGCTACCGCTCCCGGTTCTGACAAGAACACATTGGTTGACGCTGGTGCTGCGTTTATAAAATTACCAGGCGATTTCCTGTTGCGGCATTTCCCTGGCAGCGACGCTCTGGAATGGGTAATTTGCCAGCACGGCGCGGATATTGACCTGGCCGAAAAGAGTTTCCAGGTAGGCGCCGAAACGATGCAGGACGGGCGTGAGATCCGAATTTTTGCGGGTCCTGACGATCTCTTCGACAAAACGCTCGAACGTTTCCCAATCCTTGAACATCAGGTAGCGCATCGTCGTCCCGACGAATTCATTCAGCTCGCCGTGCATAGCCTTTAAGTCTGAACTTTCCGGCGAACTTTCCACCGACTGCACGGTCTTCTTGAGTTCCCAGATCTTTTGCCGCAGGACCAGCGACTCTTCGAGTTTCACTTTGAAGTTAGGAAAGATCTCGATCGCTTCCAGTTCGGGTTCGACGGTTTGCGCCACGCCGATCAACGATTGCTGGACGCAATCGCGCAGCAGGCTGTGCGCGGCTTCGATCTTTGCATAGATCAGCGGCGCCTGTCTGGTCTCGCTGATCTCGGCCAGTTCGTGCGAATATATTTTGCGAATTTCGACCGAGGTCGCATAGACCACGCAGTCGAGCGCTTCGAACAGCGGCGCGTTTTCGTCCCTGAACCGGAGCAGGCGGTTATTGATGAACCGCATCATTTCCTGCAACTGTTCGTGAATGGCGGCAAATACCAGCAGGGCCGGCTTGAGCGGTTTATCGCGGCGCAGCATTTCCTCGACGACGCTCAAATATCTCAGGAGCCGTCCGAAATAAGGAAATATCAGGCGCAGGTCGGAATCTATTTCCGAAGGAATATCTTTGGCCTGCAGCCGCTCGGTCAGTTCCAGCGGCAGGTGTTTGGCGGCCTTGGACTCGGTGTCGCTGATCAGTTTCTGCGCCACCTCAAGCCGTTCGAGCCCTTCGCTAAAGATCCGGTTAAATGCCAGCCAGCCCTGAAAAGTAAGCTCGCCCGAACTTAGCAGATTTTCATTGACCATCACCGAATTGCGTAAAAACGTCGCCAGCTCGGCCAGTTTTTCCGGCGAAAATTGATATCCGAGCCTAAAATCGAGATCGATCGAATCCGAATCCTGGGGCGCGTTTTCACCCTCGCCGGGCAGATCGCCGTTTAGTTCGGGGGCATTCAACCGGAGCGTAAGCCGGGTGCATTGCAGCAGCGCCGAACGCATCAGACGCGCCTCGTTAGACCAATTTTTGCCGGAGGCTTTATTCTTGCTTATGTCGGAAAAAGCATGATTGCGCGTTTTTAAATAGCTTTTAAGACCCAAAAGCCAGAGGCCGAGTTCGAACGAGGCCGCCGCCGAATCGGTTCCGGCGGTTTTCGATCCAGCGGAAATTTGTCCGGCTTCCTGAGGGGTTTCCTGATGGTGATTATTTGTTTGAGGTGACACGGTCAATTTGTCCAATCGAAGATGCCTCTTTAGAATGTAAATACGGAAGTTTGGTAAGGCTGCCGGGTGGCAAACCGGCTATTTATTTTATACCTTAAAACGGGGCGTTTTGCAATGTTTTTCTTTGTTTGTAGTTTAGTTGAGATACTTAGAAATGGGACACTCCCGGCAAAGGCTGATCACCTTTTTGTAACAGTTAAAAAGTTTGTAGTTAATAGTGAATGGCATTACCCGTAAAATGAAATAGATGATTGTAATGAAGTCAGTACCGGGAACGTAGTGACCGGCTTCCGGCATAAAAACTTTATCATCCTATTCACAAATAAAGATTTAACAAACCGGTAAACCACTAGCCGGTCACTGCGTTCTGAGTACTGACCCGTTATCTTTGATTCAACCGATATTTATGGGCAAAGGCTATCGTGAATAGTTTTGCTGTTTTAAATCTTACGTTAAAATGAAAGAACTTTTGATCGCTACCGGGAATAAAGGCAAGATCGCCGAGATCAGGCAGATGCTGGCGGGCGAGCCCTTCACCGTCAGGAGCTTGAGCGATTTTCCTGAGATCGCGGAAATTGAAGAAACCGGAAACACTTTCGCCGAAAATGCCATATTAAAAGTAAGGGGTTATGCGATCCAAACCGGCTTAACCGCGCTGGCCGATGACTCCGGCCTGGAGATCGAAGCCCTGGACGGCGCGCCGGGTGTCTTTTCCGCCCGCTACGGGGGTGAGGGCGCCGGCTATGGGGAAAAGATGCTGAGTGTGCTGGAAGCGCTCGAAAAGACGGGTGACAAGGAACGGCGCGCGCGGTTCGTTTGCGTCATGGCGCTGGCCGATAAAAACGGAAATATCGTGGGCACATCCGAAGGGGTCTGCGACGGTCGGATAGCGGCGCGGCCGCGCGGAAGCGGCGGTTTCGGTTACGATCCGATCTTCGTTCCGGACGGGTTTTCGGGCACCTTCGGAGAACTGGAAACGGGCGTAAAACAGCAAATAAGCCACCGAAAACGCGCATTTATCGGAATTATCCCGTTTTTATTGGATTTTAGGGGTGTTTGACTTGACCAAGGGCTTTTTCACCTATAAAATCCGCTATTTGTTAGTGTTTCCTGAATGAAACGTTGAAAAAACTACCGGGGCGTGGCTCAGCTTGGTAGAGCGCACGGTTTGGGACCGTGAGGTCGCAAGTTCGAATCTTGCCGCCCCGACCATCAGCCCTGATAAAATGGTTTGGCTTTAAGGTAGGCACCCGGTCTTACTTTCGGTTGAACACAAGGAATTTTAGAAGTTCTTAAGATACTAAATAAATTTTGGAGGAATAAAAATAATTATGGCAGGAAAGAAAATGACTCAAAGCGAAATCATCGGAGCCTTGGCGACAAGCTGCAACTTGAAGAAGACCGAAGCCAAACAGTTTTTGGATGAAATCGCTTCACTGGCGGCCGCAGAAGTGAAGAACTCGGGCGAATTTACGCTTCCCGGCGTTGGTAAGCTCGTCCTTTCGCACAGAAAAGCCCGCGAAGGCCGCAATCCGGCGACCGGCGAACCGATCAAGATCGCTGCTAAAACCACACTGAAATTCCGTGTCGGTAAAGGCATGAAAGACGCCGCCGGCGTCAAGTAATACACTCTAAATTTTTAATTTTTACGGCAATTTTGCATAAATTGTTTAACCGGCAGATACAATATTTGCCGGTTTTTTCTTGCTAAACCACAATATAAGACAAATTTAGCGCTTGTGAAAAAAAGTATTCACAAAGTGTTAAAAACATGTTAATATAATAAATTGTTTGGCAAACTAAATCTGCGGCTGGGAATTTCAAGTATTACTTTTAGCCGTGGAAGCAAGCAAGCTTCTTATAAGAGCTGTGAGGATTTTATAAGGGGAAATTAGTAGTATTTGAGATAAATTTCACAAGATACATTAATTTTATACTAAAGAGGTGAGAGAAAGTGATCCAATTAAAAACTTCATGGCTGCATGACCGGATTCTCCACATTGACCATATTCAAGCCCGCCGTTTTCTGAAATTGAACGGACCGGCCTTAGATATTGCCAGTGAGGGAATCATTCGTCATTTGAAAGCCTGTGAAAGAATGGATGTTAATCCTGATGCTTCGGCCGTCAGAGAGATAATCGACGATGCGCTGAATGGCAGACGGGTTTTTGCAGAAACTTCTGACGACCGTCAGGCCGCCTAGTTTATTCCAACGCAATACTAGTAAAATAAAGGAACCGCTCTTTCGGGCGGCTTCTTTATTTTAAACTTTTTACTCGAGGGTCTGCTTCAGCATTTCTCCCAGCAGACCGAAAGCCGAAAGAGTCCGCCGCTTTATTCCCCGCGTTTCGATCCTGGTCTCCGTAACGGCGTAGCTGTTCACTTCGACGGTCTTATTATTGCGGGAAGCAAGATCGGAGAGGATCCGCACCGCCGTGTCGTCTTTTTGCCGGGTGACAACGATCGCGCCCCCCCCGGAAAGGTTGGAAAAGCTTTGCGGCAGGTCGAGTGTTTCCGTATTCGCGGCGAGACATTTCAAGACACCCTGTTCGTTTCCGATGATCAGGCTCCCGTCGCTAATAAGAGCATAGAATGCGCCGTCCCGGCTCGCCCATCCTTCTGCCCCCTCAGCGCCCCCGATCTTTACCGGGGCTTTACCGGTATCGAAAGTTTCGGAGATCGCCCGCTTTAATTTTTCTTTATCTTTGATGGCCGCGATCACGACGGCTTCGTTTCCCTCTTCGTCGAAACGCGCGGTTACTATCTGGGAACCTGTCGCGCTCAAAAAGAGTTCCGGATCGTCGATCCCATACGGTTTTAATAACTGCCGGGAAAATTGCTCGAACATCGGAAGGGCCTTCTGATCCATCCGGGTCGCCAGTGACAGCACCATGCCGCGCCAGGCTATCTGCGGTTCTTCGAGCCGGTAAAGACTGGCGGAGTAAATGTCTTTCGGGACAAATTTCGCACCTGTCGCGCCTGTTGCCGGCGCGGCTTTTATCGTTTGCGAGACATTGCGCGCGAATTCCTTTTCGGTTTCGATGAAATAAGTATCTTCGACTCCCGATCCCGTCGCCCTGGCCGACCAGGCGGCCGAACTGACGGTTTTTTGCAGCATCTCCGGCAGCAGGCCTGATATCATCTCTCTTACCATGACGTTTTCGGAACTTTTCAACGCGTATGAGACCGTCAGATAATTCGCCAGTTCCCCGATGCCCGCGGTTGACACGTAGCCGAACGCGATCTGGTCCGGCGCGCCATACCGTTCTCCGGCTTGCAGGAGTTCTTTATTGGCTGCGAGAGACTCGCCGTTACTCTTTTTTATCTCCAGACATTGTTTTACGGCTTCCTCATTATTGCCGATGAGAATGACGCTTCCCATGACCGCCGAAAATATTTTTTTCCCGCCGCTGGTAATAATAAGCCACTGTGTGTCGTTTATTACCTGTTTTTCGATCTCGCCGTTTTCCTTCAGGAATCGCTGCGATAACTCCTGTAAGACTTTTCCCGCGACGGCCGCCGCCTGCGATTCCGATGACCCGGTATCTATCAGCAAGACCAGTTTCGGCTTTACCTGCAAAACAGTCCCTTCGCCGCCGCTTTCAAATCCGACCAGGCCCAGCGCCGCCTGTTTTTCCCGCAAAAATGAAAGATACGTTTCGCCGTCATCGGAGAGCGTTTTCCAGTCTTTATTGCCGGTAAAAACGCCGCTAATTTTTGCCAGATCAGAAGTTTCCGCGTAAATAAGAGTTCCGCCGGGAAGAAACGACCTGAGCTCGGCCTTTGGAGGCGTGCGGCAGGAAATGCAAAAAAGCATCAGGCCGACCAGCAGAATTTGAAGGCTTCGAATTGTCATTTTTGCGACCAGAAAGCAATCTTAGCACAAAGAGGCAGCCCCAAAAGACCACGACCGGAATCAGCGCATGCCCCCGATGCCCGGTAGTGTTCAGTTTGAAAATTATATTAGGTAAAGCCAAAACCACTGACTCTAATTATGTTCAACAAGTCAGCGGAGCTGACGGCCCCGGGTCGAGCGCAGCGAACCCGGGGTCACGGAGGCAAACAGAATATCATCCCGTTTTAACGGGCGAAAGCTCTGCCGCCCGTTAAAACGGGCTTTTCAGCGTATAGATCATCGCCACCCAGGCTTAACGCTTAGGGCTGCCACTATGCCGCCCGCTATGCGGGCTTCGATCTGCAAATTCCAAAACCGAACCACTGCCCCATTGCCCTGGTTCGTTGACGACGAGCCAAAGAATATGGTAAAAATGATGCATCAATCAATACCCTGTTGACATTGCATTAATTAACCGGCGGAGCGCATTTCTGCTCCGTCTTAACTGTATTTAGACTGTTCGCGGTCATATATCTTTTCTAAATTGTACATTACCCGGAGTGCATTTTATCGCATCTTCATACCCATACTCTGACTGTCTTTATATTTATCGATATAAGGTTCTATTCACTTTGGCTAACATTTGTTTCTAAGTGAGAAATATTTCAACCGTATTAGCTTTGAGGAGGGCTGTTTACAAATGAATAAAAGAACGAAAGCTGCGGACCGCAGAGGACTGCTGCTAGGTCTTTTCGTTTTAGCACTGGCGGTCGCGCTGATCGCATTGCCATACCAGTTTCAATCGGAAGCCGGTAGTAAAAAAAGTAATTGGCGCACGGAAAGCCATGAACCCGGTTTTGACAATTACGATATCCGCCTGGATGAAGACAAGGCCGTCCTGGACGACCTGAAATCATTTCGCCAGGCCGCCGGATCCAGCGCGGATCTTGTCGAAACAAGCAGAAAAGGATTTGCCACGGGCGAGGAATCGCTGCGTCAAAGAATTCCGACACTTAAGGTCGAATACAACTTAGACCTTCGTTCCCCGGAAGTCATCGCGCCCGACCCGACCCAGGGGCGCGCGGTCATGACCAGCGCATCGAATAAAAAGCACGGCGAAATTCTACGCGATTTTATCGGCCAGAACGATTCCCTGATCGGGCTCGATAATTACCAGGCGGCCAAGCTGAAGATCACGGCGGATTACACCAATCCCGACGGCAATCTTTCGTATGCCCACCTTGAGCAGTTCATCGACGATATTCCCGTTTTCAACGGTGAGATAAAAGCCGGCTTTACCAGACGCGGCGAAATGTTCCGCATCATCAACAATTTGGCGCCGGGACTCAATTACGAATCTATTTCGAGAAATTTCGGCGACCCGACAATTGCCGTGCAGGCTGCATTTAAAAATGTGTCGCGCCAGATCACGATGCAGGATACGGCCGTGGACGCGGGCCGTTCGACCGATCTGAGAACCGTTTACGGCGGCGGCGATGACGCGACCATGGCGGAAAAAATGTATTTCCCGATCGAACCGGGCGTGGCTCGTCCGGCGTGGCGCATTTCGATCTGGCAGGCGGTCAACGCCTACTATGTGATCGTCGATGCCGAAACCGGCAGGATGCTGTGGCGCAAAAATACGACCCAGGATCAGACCCAGCCGGCTACCTATAATATCTATTCCGACGAAAGCCCGAGCCCGCTTTCCCCGACCAATGCCACTCCGGGTTCCGGTATACAGGGCACGGGTGTTTCGCGCACTTCCGTAACACTGATCGGTAATGAAGCCCCCGCCACCTGGAATAACCTGGGCTGGATCACGGACGGCACCAATGGAACCAACGGCCATACCGACGGTAACAACGTAGAGGCAGGTTTAGATATCGCCGGCGGCGATGGAGTCGATGCTCCGGTGCCCGGAACCGGCCGCGTCTTTAATTTCACCTATAATCCGCCCCCGACGGGCGCGGAAGCTCCGGGCCTGGCCGCTTACCGTAACGGCATCGTGACAAACCTGTTCTACCACACGAACAAGTATCACGATTTTGTTTACGGCGCGGGATTTACCGAAGCCGCGAGAAATTTCCAGAATGACAATTTTGGCCGCAATCCGAGCGGCGCAAACGCAAATGCGATCGCCGGTGTTGACCGCGTTCGCGGTGAAGCGCAGGATTCCTCCGGAACCAACAACGCCAACTTTAACACCCAGGCTGACGGTATTCGCGGGCGCATGCAGATGTACCTCTTTACCGGCCCTTCGCCGCAGCGCGACGGCAGTTTGGACCTCGACGTGGTCATTCACGAATTGACGCACGGTACCTCAAACCGCCTGATCGGCAACGCCAGCGGCCTGACGAATAACCGCGGCGGCAGTATGGGCGAAGGCTGGGGAGACTTTTACGGCCGCATGTATACCAGCACCGCCGATGAAAACGTCAACGCGGTGTATGCGATGGGCGGCTACGTTACCTTGAATTTCCAGACCCTGGGAACGAACAACTACTATTACGGTATCCGCCGTTTTCCGTATGCGGTGATGACCAACACGGGCGGCCCGAGTAACCGTCCGCACAACCCGCTGACCCTGGCCGACATCGACCCGGTGCAGCTCAACACCAGCGACGGCGCTTACGCCATTACCCCGTGGATCTCCAACACGGCGACCGAAGTTCACAACGCCGGCGAAGTATGGTGCATGATGCTGCTCGAAGTAAGAGCCCGCCTGATTACCCGGATGGGCTTTGCCGCCGGTAACCAGCGGATGCTGCAGATCACCACCGACGGCATGAAACTGACGCCCAGCAGCCCGAATTTCATTCAGGCTCGTAACGCCATCATCCAGGCCGATCAAAACGCCTTTGGCGGTGCCGATCTGGCCGACATCTGGGGCGGTTTTGCCGTTCGCGGCGCGGGTTTCGGCGCGCAGGACGGTTTGGCCGCCAGCGCGGTGATCCAATCGTTCAACCTGCCGAACGTCGAGATCGTCGATCCTTTCTCGGTCAGCGATTCGGTTGGCGACAATGACGGATTCCCCGAGCCGGGTGAAAACGTGATCCTGAACGTTACCGTTACCAATAACACCGGAAATACGCTTAACGGCGTAGTCGGGAATGTGACTGGCGGCGGCAGCGCCAATTACGGGACAATGGCAAACGCCACGTCCCAAACCAAGCAGATCGCTTACACGATACCGGCTGACGCCCCTTGCGGCAGCCTGCACTCGGTGACGCTGAACGTCAATTCCACGGAGGTTCCGACACCGAATACCTCGGTCAAATCGTTCCGCCTTGGTGTACCGGTCGGAGGCGCTCCGGTTTCGTTCACCAATGCGACGCCGATCGATATGCCGAGCGGACAGCCGACGACGACCAGCGGCCCGGGAAATCCCTACCCGTCCACTATCAACGTTTCGGGCTTGACCGGCAACAAGGTGATGAGGCTCAGATTCAACGGATTCCATCATGAATTCATCGACGATCTGGATATGCTGCTGGTCGGACCCGGCGGGCAGAAGTATATCTTTATGTCCGATGTGGGCGGCACCACCGAACAATTGACGCCGATCACCTTTAGCATTACCGACGGTGCGGCGGCGATCCTGCCGAATGAAGCGGCGATCCCGGATGGAAGCGAATTCAGGCCTTCCAACGTGGGCGCGGGCGATACGTTCGCCGCTCCCGCTCCGGCGGCTCCGTATGACAACGCGGCGACGGCCGGCTCGTCGACCTTTGCTTCCGTGTTCGGAACCAGCGGCGCGGCCTTAAACGGAACGTGGAGTCTCTACATCGTTGACGACGCGGGCCAGGATCCGGGCAGAATCGACGGCGGATGGACCTTGACGTTCGAGTCTAACGACTACAATTGCGTCGTCGGTCCGGCGATCGCCAATTCCGATGCCAGAGCCGACTTCGACGGTGACAATAAGACTGATATCTCGGTCTTCCGTCCGAGCACCGGCACCTGGTATCTCAACCGCAGCACCGGCGGGTTTGCCGCGATCAACTGGGGCCTCAGCGGCGACACGCTGATCCCCGGCGATTATGACGGCGACGATAAAACGGATACCGCGGTCTTTCGTCCGAGCAATACGGCCGGCGTGCCCGACTTCTACATTCTGCGAAGCAGTAACTCTACTGTTTTCGGAATCGACTTCGGACTCGTGGGCGACGTCCCGATCGTTGGCGATTTTACCGGCGGCGACCTGGATGACTTTGCGGTCTATCGTCAGAGCACCGGACACTGGTATACCTACGCCAATCCGGCAAGCCTGCCGACCTTCGGGCCGGAAGGCAGCATCGTCACGATCACCTTTGTCGGCACCACCGGAACTCCCGTCAGCGGGGATTTCGACGGCGATGACATCGAAGACCTGACGATGTTCAACGCGGGCGTCTGGACGATCAGAAAGAGCACCGGCGGCACCAGCACGGTCAACTTCGGACAGGCGGGAGATAAGCTTGTTCCGGGCGACTATGATGGTGACGGCAAGGACGACCAGGCGGTCTTCCGCAACGGCCAGTGGCTGATTCACGGCAGCCTCGGCGCCGACACGACCATTAACTGGGGACTAAACACCGATGTTCCGGTTCCGGGTGACTACGACGGTGACGGAAAGAGCGACGCGGCCGTGTACCGCAACGGCGTCTGGTACGTCAACGGCACCGCTTCGGGAATTCAGATCAGCACCTTCGGTCTGGGATCCGACACCGCGATACCTAACAAATACCAACAGTAGTCTCTAAAAAGACTGCATAGACCAAGAGGCTGGATGTTTTCATCCGGCCTCTTTTTTTTGTTCGCGACGGGGTTGCCGCCTTGACGTAAATGGTTTGTTTATTTAGCTTTTCTATATGGACGATCTACAATCCCGCACCCGGGAAATAATCAAGCGCCTGAAAAAAACATATCCCGACGCCCGCACCGCGCTGGAGCACACCAACGCTTTCGAACTTCTTATCGCGACCATCCTTTCCGCTCAATGCACCGACGTGCGTGTCAATATCGTCACGGCCGACCTGTTTCGCAAATACCGCAAGCCGGCGGATTACCTGGCCGTGCCGCAGCAGGAACTGGATCACGATCTGCGCTCGATCAATTTTCACAACAACAAGGCGAAGAACATCCAGCGCACCTGCGAAATTCTCGGCGAAAAATTCGCCGGCGAAGTTCCCCAAACGATGGAAGAATTGCTGACCCTGCCCGGCGTGGCGCGAAAAACCGCTAATGTGGTAATGGGAAACGCTTTCGGCATCGCGTCCGGCGTGGTGGTCGATACGCATGTGATGCGGCTCTCGCAGCGGCTCGGCCTGACCGCCCACACGACACCGGAAAAGATCGAACGCGATCTGCAGCAAATCGTGCCGAAAAAGAATTGGGTGATGTTTTCACACTGGCTGATATTTCACGGCCGTCAGGTATGCAAAGCGAGAAACCCGCAGTGCCAAAATTGCGTGCTGGAAAGCCTCTGCCCGTCGTCCAGATTAAAAGGTGATGTGGATCTGTGGGAGTTAAATCAGCAACGAGGTCAGAACCGGGAGCGGTAGCGACCGGGTTTATGATAATTAAGCGGCCGTCTTTCTTCACTTCCCTTTTTGAAGACCCCAAGAGAAACCGGTCGCTACCCGCTCCCGGTTCTGACATGCGCAGATCCAAAATAAGATCGGGTCGATTTTTGTGCCCTCTGCGCCTTTTTGCGGCAAATTTATTCGACTAAAGGCAAACTATTTCGCTTCGCTCATACCCGGTCGCTACCGCTCCCGGTTCTGACCTCGTTGCTTAGAATTCGATTCCCTGCTGGGCGAAGATGCCGGCGTTGAAGGGATGTTTGATCTCTTTCATTTCGGTTACGAGATCGGCGGCTTCGACCAGTTCCGCGGGAGCGTTTCTGCCAGTCAGAACGATATGCAGATGAGGCTGTTCGGCGCGGACTTCCTTTATCTCCTGCAGAACTGTATTTACATCTAAAAATTTGTAATCGAGCACATAGACCAGCTCGTCAAAAACCAGCAGTTCATATTCCTTGCTGCGCAGTTTCTCGACGCAGAGCGCCCAGGTTTCTTCGGACGTTTTGATATCCTGATCAGGGTTTTGGGTATCCCAGGTAAAGCCGTCGCCCATCGTATGGACCTCGATGCCGAGTTTATCGGCGGCTTCATGCTCGCCGTAGCGGTCGCCTTTGGATTTCATAAACTGGATCAGGCAGCATTTGAGCCCCCGTCCGGCCGCGCGCATCAGCAGCCCCAGCGCGGCCGTCGTCTTGCCCTTGCCGTCGCCGGTATTGACCATCAACAGGCCGTGGGTGTTTTCGCGATAATCTTCGCGCCGCCATTTATAACGTTTTTGTTTGGTTTCAGTCATCTCTCTTAATTGCCGCCGAGATATTATACCTTTCCCGATTTCCATTACGGCAATTCAAATCACATAAAACCGCCGCTTATGCCAAAGACGCGCGGCGCGACTAAACTGTTCTACTAAAAATAGCAACTTACATCGCAATCGCAGCAACCCCTCCCGCGAAGTTTTTAACCGAAACTAAACAGAAAGAGGCCTAACAGGAAAATTTTTTCCGTTCTAACTCTAAGTCTAGTGTTGTTACTGTGCGCGGTATCCGTTCAGGCGGACACCTGCACTTCGACCACGCCGATCCTGGACGGCGTAGTGTTTAACCCTACCAACTACAGCGCGCAATTCGGCGCGGTCAGCGTGACGATAAAAGCTTCGGCGACGTTGTGCTCAGCAACAAAGAAACCGGCGAAGCGCTTTATACGATAAAAGAAGACGAAAACAACATCTTCTTCCTGGATTACCGGACGGGTGCGGAAATGATGCGGCTGGATAGAAAAGGAAATCTGTTCCTCAAGAGCAAGATCTTCCAAGACGGCAAAAGGAAAGCCGGGACATCCGCCCCGGCAAAAAAGAAAGTAATAAAACGTAAAAAGTAGAAAATAACAGGCTAAACGAGAGCCGGTTCGAGTATCTCTTCCGGTTCTTCGATAAATTTTTGCGAGCGTTCGACCGCTTCCAGCACCGCCTCGACGATCGTCCGCTCGCATTCATCCCAATCGCCATCGACGCGACAGCCGGCGGCATTTTTGTGTCCGCCGCCGCCGAATTTTTCGGCCACCTTGGCGACATTGATGTCGTCTTTCGAACGCAGGCTGACGCGGTATCTTCCCGCTCTTATTTCCTTCATAAAAACTACCGCCAGCACGTCATCGGCCATCAGCGGCAGATTAACGAAACCATTGTTGTCGCCGTCAACGGAGCCGGAACCTTCCGCCATCGCCAAGTTCTGGCGCATCCGGGCGACGCGCCCGCTCGGGTCGCGTTTTATCGTGGCCATTACCTGGGCCATCAATTCGACCCGGCTCCAGGGATAGCTGTTATAAACCATCTCGGAAATTTTATGCGGTTTGACGCCGATCCTGACCAGTTCGGAAGCAACCTTGAAGGTGCGCTCGGTCGTATTTGAATAATGAAAAGAGCCGGTGTCCGTGACCAGCGCCATGTAGATGCAGTTGGCGATCTCGAGGCTGATCTTTCCGCCGATGGCTTTGCACAGGTTGTAGATCATCTCGCCGACCGCCGACGCGGTAGAATCGATCCAGTTGATGTCGCCGAAATGTTCGCAGGTGGCGTGGTGGTCGATGTTGACGACAAACTGCTCCGCCAGACCTTCGATCCCGGGACGCAAAACGTCCGAGCATTCGATGACGAAAACCGCATCGTATTTCTTATCGATCGTGGCGACTGTGTTTATTTTGTCGGCAGCGGGAAGCTGGGTGTATGAAACCGGGATGTCGTCGCGGAAAATAATTTCGACTTCTTTTCCGAGAGACCGCAGAAGCCAATATAATCCGAGTGAAGATCCGATTCCGTCTCCGTCGGGACGGGCGTGGGTCGTGATACCAAAAAACTTCTTATTTTCAATTAGTTCTACTACTTGACTTAACATCTTTTCAATATGGGAGATAGCGGCAAAACAAATGCCTCTTACCGCTAACCTTTCTTACGATTCTTTCTCGTGCGTCAATTCCTGCAGGACGGATTCTATTCTCACCGCCTGTTCTTCCACCGTGTCCCGCATAAAGTATAAATGCGGGGCATGACGCAAATTCAAACTGAGGCCTACCTGCTGACGGATATAGGGAGCGGCATGTTTAAGTGCCTTTAAGGCCGCCTTTATTTCCGCCTCATCACCCTCGATCAGCACATATACCTTGGCGTCTCTCAGGTCATCAGCTACCCGCACGTCGGTTACAGTAACCGCTTCTACCCTCGGGTCTTCCAGCTCAAAGCCGACTATTTCGGCCAGTGCCTCTCGCAAAAGTTCTGCCACTCTCTCCGGTCTGCGCATTTCTTCTCACCCGGTTAGTCTAATGACGTGGCTGCAATTTTTTCGATCACGTACGCTTCGATCTGATCGCCGACCTTAACGTCGTTAAAGTTGTACAAACCGATACCGCATTCGAATCCCTGCCTGACTTCGCCGGCATCTTCCTTAAAGCGTTTCAGCGAATCGATTTCGCCTTCCCAGATCACGACCGAGTCGCGGATCAGGCGCGCTTTTGCGTGGCGCTTGATCAGCCCGTCGATCACACGGCAGCCGGCGATGGTGCCGACCTTCGGTATCTTGAAGACTTCCTGCACTTCGGCTTTGCCGAGGATCGCTTCTTTTTCGATCGCGTCGAGCATGCCGATCTGAGCAGCCTTGATCTCTTCTTCGATCTTGTAAATGATCGAGTGCAGTCGGATATCGACCTGTTCCTGCTTGGCTATTTCAGCCGTGCGGGCTTCCGGACGGACATTGAATCCGATGATGACGACCGCCGTGCTGGTGTCGTCCGCCTGCGTGGCCGAAGCCAGCAGCACGTCGGATTCCGCGATCGCGCCGACGCCGGCGCGGATGACGCGCACCTTGACCTTCTCGGTCGAAAGTTTTTCGAGCGTCGATTTCAGCACTTCGACCGAACCCTGTACGTCGGCCTTCAAAATGATAAGCAGTTCCTTGACCTCGGCCAGGCCCAGCGATTCGATACCCCGGCGGGTCGATTTCGCCATCGCGCTGAGACGCGCTTTCATCTGGCGCTGCTGCGATATCTGAGTCGCGCGAACCACGTCGGCAACCACCTGGAAACCGTCGCCCGCGTGCGGCACACCCTGCAAGCCGAGCACCTCGACGGGCGTCGCCGGCGGCGCTTCCTTGATCTCCTCGCCGCGGTCGCTGAACATGGCGCGAACCTTGCCGGAAATTTGTCCGACGATGAACGGATCGCCCACCCTGAGCGTTCCCTGCTGAACCAAAACCGTCGCTACCGCGCCGCGGCCCTTATCCAGCTTGGCTTCGAGCACGACGCCTGCCGCGCGGCGGGTCGGGCTGGCTTTGAGATCCAGAATGTCCGCCGTAAGCAAAATGGTTTCGAGCAGCGTATTGAGATTTTCTTTTTTCTTGGCCGAAACGGGGACCATTTCCACGTCGCCGCCCCAATCGATCGGCTGCAGGCCGTGCCCGCCGAGCTCCTGTTTGACCTTGTCGGGATTGGCGTCGGGTTTATCGATCTTATTGATCGCGACCACGATCGGCACACCGGCCGCTTTCGCGTGCTCGATGGCTTCGATGGTCTGCGGCATGACGCCGTCGTCCGCCGCTACCACAAGCACGACCACGTCGGTCGCTTTCGCGCCGCGCGCGCGCATCATCGTGAATGCTTCGTGGCCGGGCGTATCCAGGAATACGACGCGGCGTTTTTCATCACTGCCTTCCGAACTGGAAACTTCGACGCTGTAGGCGCCGATATGCTGGGTGATGCCGCCGGCTTCGCCTTCGGCGACGTTTTCCAGACGGATCGCATCGAGCAAGGAAGTCTTACCGTGATCGACGTGTCCCATGACGGTCACGACCGGAGCCCTGGTTAATTCCGCATCGTCCGCGTCGGCCGCGATCAGCTCTTCGAATTCTTCTTCGACCAGGATCTCTTCAAACGGAACGAAGCTGACCTCATAACCGAAGGTCTCGCCCAGATCGACCGCCAGTTTTTCATTGATCGGCTGGTTGAGCGTCGCGAAAATACCTCTTTTCAGCAGAAGCTGCACGATGTCGCGCGGCACGATGCCCAGTTTCTCCGCAAAATCACGCACCGTCGCGCCATCGGCGAGGCGAACGTGTTTCGAGTCGGTCTCACCGCCCGCCGCTGCGGTGGCCTGCTCCATGATGCGCTCTTCGATGGATTTCGGACGCGGCGCGAACATATCCTGTTCGGCGAACCTGTTATCGCGGCCGCCGCGGCGGTCGGCGGCTCCGCCTCTCGCCTTTCCGGTCGAACGTCCCTTCGGACGCCGTGAATCAGGCGACGGCACATAATTAAGCTGCGGCGTCGCGGTCTCTCCGGGAGTGCCCTTGAGACCGGCTTCCCTGAATCCTTTTTTGCGGTCGCGGCCGGCGGCGGCAGTTTCGACAGGTTTGGCGGTGCGCGCATCGACCTTGGCCTGCTCGGATTCCTTGATGGTTTTCAAAGCGTCGGCTGATATGCGAATCTGTTTGACCTGGGTGCCGGCGGGCCTGGCAGCAACTTTTGCCTCGGGCGCTGTGACCGTTTCGATCTCTTCGACCTCTTCGGCTCCGACAACGGGCCCGGCAGTTTCCGGAATTTCCGCAGTTTCTTCAGTCTCTGCAGTTTCTTTCGGGGCCGCCACCGCTGTCGCCGGTGTTTCTTCAACCACAGCCGGTTCGGGCCTTCTCAGTTTTCTAACCTGTTTTTCGGTGCGGGGGGCGCCTTCTTCGGCGGCAGTGAGGGGGGCGGCGGCCGGTTCCGCTTCGGTGTCGACAGGGCCGACAGGGGCGACAGGCTCCGTTACCTCGGGAACCTCTTCTACCGGGGCTGCGGCCTCTTCCAGGACAGGCGCTTCTTCTTCGACCTTGGCCACCTTTTTAATGACCTTGATCGCCCTCGCCGGAGCCGTTTCCTTTTTAGGAAAATATTTATTGCGAACCTTATCGGCGAGTTCCTTGGGGACGCTGTTCGAAGGCACATCTATATCCGCGCCTTCACGCCGCAGATCTTCGATAATGCGTTTCGTGTCCTGTTTCAGCTCTTTGGCTAAATCGTATACTCTGACTTTATTTCCAACTGGCATCTATTTTTAGTTAACCTAACCGGGCGCAAGCCCTGTTCCTGTGCAGAGCTTATTTCTCATCTGCTTCATCTAACTCTTCGGCTATTTTTTCCACTTCTTTTTCAGCAGCTTCTTCCGTCGCGAAGGTCTCGTCACTCGATTCTTCCACTTCGTTTTCTTCTGCCAGTTCAGCGGCCTCTACCGGATCCATGTCTTCGGTTTCGTCCGAGATATCTTCAGCCGCAATTTCATCTTCGGCTTCGACCGAGTTTTCCACAGCGTCCACCAGAGCCTGCTCGAAAGTTTCTTCGTCAAGGCCTGAAGAACCTGAGCCTTCACCGGCTTCTTCGGTCTTCATTTCTTCGGCCAGCTCTTCGATGTCCGCGAGGTCCGTGGTTTCAAGCGGATCACTTTCACCGATCTCGTCGGCGGCTTCGGCGACTTCCTCACCTACTTCTTCCCCTGTCTCTTCAGCCGTTTCTTCCTCAGCAGTTTCTTCTTCGCCTTCGCCCGGAGCTGTTACTTCCTCAGACGCTTCAGCGTCCGCGCTTTCTTCCGCGGCTTCTTCGGTGGTTTCTTCTGCCGCTTCTTCCGCGCCGGGGGCGTCACGCAGTTCAACGACAGCCTTAGCCGCGCTTAAAATGCTTTCCGCCTGATCCATACTAACGTCGAGATAGTCCACCAAATTGTCGATCGAAGTTCCGGCCAGAGCGTCGATATCGACGATGCCTTTAGCTTTCAGATCTTCGGCCTGCGCCGCCGATACGCCTTCGAGCGCGGAGACGGGAACGCTTTCGCCGGCCTGCATCATCTTGCTCATCTGGATGGCAATTTCTTTCTTAAGCTCGGCTTCGCTGCGGATATCGATGTTCCAACCCACCAAACGGGTCGCCAAGCGGACATTCTGCCCGTGCTTGCCGATCGCCAGCGATAATTGGTCTTCGATCACGATGACCTCGATCTGGCGTTTTTGAATGTCGGTGATTCGCACCTGGCTGACCTTTGCCGGCGCCAGCGCGTTGGCCGCAAAGACGGAAGGCTCGTCCGACCATTCGATAATGTCGATCTTTTCGCCGCGCAGCTCGCGGATGATCGATTGCACGCGCGATCCCTTCATGCCGACGCACGCGCCGACCGGATCGACGTCTTTTTCATTCGACGCCACCGCGATCTTGGCCCTTTCGCCGGGTTCGCGAACCGCCGATTTGATCACGACCGTGTCGTCGTAAATTTCCGGTACTTCCATTTCGAACAAGCGCTTGAGCAATTCTTCCGAAGCGCGCGAAACGATGATCTGCGGCCCCTTGGAATCCTTGGTGATGTCGTGGATGACCACGCGAATTCTTTCACCCTGCGACCACTGTTCGGAGCGCACCTGCTGGTTGCGTGGCGCGACGGCTTCCAGGTTGTTGCCCAGATCGACGATCATATCGCCGCGTTCGAAACGCTTGACGGTGCCGTTGATCAGATCGCCCTTGCGGTCGATATATTCTTCATAAACTTTTTCGCGGACGGCTTCGCGGACTTTTTGCACCAGAATTTGTTTGGCGGTCTGCGCGGCGATACGGCCGAGTTCTTCCATCGGCAGCGGGATCATCAGCGCGTCGCCGAGTTCGACGTCTTCGACGCCCATTTCATTCACTTCTTCGAGCGTGAGTTCGACCGACGGATTTTCCACTTCCTCGACCACGGTTTTCACCACGCTGATCTCGAGCGAGCCGTCTTCCATGTTCCAGTCAACCTGGAGCGGATCGTCGGCCTTGAGCTCGATTCCCTCTTTTGCTTTCGGATCCTTGATCTTAAAGTGACGGCGGGCGGCTGCCTTGATGGCGTCCTTGAGCACTTCGATGATCAGATCACGGTCGAGGCCGTGTTCGGCGCATAGCGCGTCAATATTCTGTGCGATAGATGTGATTGCCATATAACTGTTACTTGATCTTTTCTTCCTTTTCACTTCTCTCGGGCTTCGCTCTATTTAGCTCGGCTTCGAGGTCGATCTCCAGGTTCGCCTTGGCGACATAGCCGAAAGGAAATCTCACTTGTCCCCTGGTGAGGTCGTCGAAAACGATCTCTCCGTTTCCGCCGCCTTCAACACTATCGACGCTGTGGATCCGGCCGCGAAAATTCCGCTGCCCTTCGACCGGCGTATTGGTCTTGACCTTTGCCAGGCTGCCCGTAAACCTCACGAAATCCTGCAGGCTGTAAAGCTCTCTTTCGAGTCCGGGCGAGGAAACTTCCAGCGTGTAAGCTGAAGGGATGAAGTCGTTCGCATCGAGCGCTTCGTCCATTTGCCGGCTCACTTTTACGCAGTCTTCATGGGTCACGCCGCCTTCTTTGTCAATAAAAACCGCTACCGTCGGGCTTTTATCCGAACCCTTTACCGTGACGCGGACGAGTTCCAGCCCGTGTTCCGCAGCGGCCGCGGCCGCTATCTCCTGCACCTTGTTTTCAACGGAGCTTTTGTCCATTATTTAATGCTTCAATCGCCTTCCCCCGTTTTCCGCTCAAAATAAAAAGTGGGCGCGAACCCACCAGAGGCCAAAACCGAGACGTCTCCCGAAGGAAACGTATATAATAATGAAAATAAGCGGAAAAAGCAAGCCGAAAACTGCCGTTTAGAAGTGCCCTCCGGATTAAGATTAGTTCCGTAGGAACGTCATATTTATAGAAGTAGATTAACGCGGATTATGTTGTGAGTTCCGGCGGAACGATCTATACCGTTCCTAACGGAACTCAAATGTCTCCAGTGAAAATGACTACATTAGCAATGGAGTCGGAACCGGGAACGGTAGTGACCGGTTATGAGCGAAGCGAAAATAGATCTTGATTTCTGCGCGGCAGCCAATGCTGATATTCGTCGGAATCTAACCGCAGGCTTTATAAACCCGGTCACTATCGTTCCCGGTTCTGACCTCATTACCAATAAACCTTTCGCAAGAAAACGCCCACGATCCGTTCCTGACAGTGTAGGTATTTTTGTATAAGTCTATACAACCTATTGAAGGGCGATAACATCATTATTGTTGGAACAGGCTATGCGGCTAGAATTAACTGTCAAGTTAGTCCGATTTTTGCCCTTCTCAAACGCCGCATAGCCTGCTTCTACCGCGACCATCACTTTTAGGAGTATTCCGGTATGAAAACCAAGCTATTCGGTTTAACCCTTCTCTTTATTGCCTTTATTTCGTCAGCTCACACCTGGAAAGAAAATAATACAGAAAACGATCTGGTCAAGGCCGTCTCTTTGTCACGGATCGCGGTTTCGGAAAACGACGCCGAGGCAAAAGCCGCCATTGCCGAGCTTCGTCAGATGGGAACGGACGGTATGGAAACCATGCTGGCGACCCATGCGGACCGGATCAAGGCCTTTATGGATACGGGCGAAAAAACGCCGGAATGGCTGAAATTCGCCGCCGCGCTCGATGCGGTCGCGATGCAGAAAGACAGCTACGCTTCCGGGCTTTACTGGTACACCGATCTGGAAGCGGCCAAAGCCGAAGCGCAAAAAACCGGCAAGCCGATCCTTTCACTGCGCCTGCTGGGAAATCTCAATGAGGAATTAAGCTGCGCCAACAGCCGCTTTTTCCGCACCGCGCTTTATCCGAATAAAGAAATTTCCGAAATGCTGCGCGGCCATTTCATCATGCACTGGCAATCGGTCAGGCCCGCGCCGCGCGTGACCATCGATTTCGGCGACGGGCGCAAGATGGAAACCACGCTGACGGGAAACAGCATTCATTACATCCTCGACAGCCGCGGAAAAGTTATCGACGCCATTCCCGGACTATACGGGCCCGAGGCTTTCAAACAATTGCTTTACCAGGCCGAGGGCGCTTTTAACAGCCTGAAATCAATGGGACCGAATGCAAAACAAAGCCAGATCGAAAACGCGCAAACCCGCTACTACAGCGAGCGCCTGCAAACCATCGACGAAAATTGGACGGCAGATCTGAAAACCGCCAAAATTGCTCTGGATAAAAAATTACCGAACGCGCCTTACAGTCTTTCTTATGTAAGCTCGATCACTGCTTCGCGGCGCGCGATGTCGAAACTGGCGGTGGAATGGAAAATACTTCCGGTCGCCGTTATCCAGGATCGTTTGACAACCCTGGAAAAAGAAACCGATCTGGATAAATGGAAAAAACTCGCCGGGCTGCGCAAATATGAATCCGCCTTGGACGAAAACAGCCGCGGCTTTATCAGCCGGAAACTCGGCATCAAAGGCGCGGAACTCGATAAGCTGGTAAATCAGTTCGAGCAGAATCTGGCGCTGGATACCGTCCGCAACGAATACCTTTTTCATTCGAAGCTCTATACCTGGATGCAGGAAGGTTCGGGCAGCGATCTGAATAAATTCAACGAAAAGATCTACGCCGAATTATTCCTGACGCCGAGCGCCGATCCCTGGCTCGGGCTCTACGCGCCGGAAATTTACAACGGGATAGAAAACAGCGGAATTTTTAAGTGACAAGTAAATAGTGACAAGTGACAAGAATAAGAAGCCGGACTTTCCACTCTTGTCACTTGTCACTCGTCACTAATTACGCGGCGGACGCTGGTCGGCCGGTACGTTTTTGTAAACCTCATCATAGGTTTGGTAACCGTCTTTGATGATGGTGCTCATCATATTGTCCTTGTCCACGGTAATGACTTCTAAAAGGATCGCCAGCACGTCTTTGTTCAGTTTGTCGTTGGTAAAATTTACCGTGCCGGTCAGCGGCTCTTTTTTCGCCAGCTTGATCGCGGCTTCCACGGCGGCGTTGGCCAGAGGAATGATCGGTTTATAAACCGTCATGGTCTGTTTTCCTTCGGCGATACTTTGCAGCGCCACTTTTTCCGCGTCCTGTCCGGTGAGCAGAACCTTGCCGGCGAGGCCTTTCTTTTCCAGCGCGGCGAGCGCTCCGCTGGCGGTACCGTCATTCGAGGCGATCACGGCCTGGATGTTGTCATTACTTTTGGTCAGCGCATTTTCCATGATCTTCAGCGCCTCATCGCGCAGCCAGTCTTTCGCATGTTCCTCAGAAACGATCTTGATGTCGCCGCGATCGATCGCGGGCTGCAAAACTTCCAACTGCGCCTTCTTCATAATGAAAGCGTTGTTGTCGGTCGGCGCGCCATAGATCATGACGTAATTTCCCTTAGGAACTTTTTGCAGGGCATACTCCGCCATCTTTTTCCCGATGACAGGAACCTGGTGCGAAATGTAAAGGTCGATCTTGTCAGAATTTATCAGGCGATCGTAGCTGATCACGGGCACGCCTTTGGCCTTGGCTTTATCGACCATCGAAACGGCCTGGGTGGCATCGTGCGCCACGATCACCAGCACGTCGATATTCTGTGTCAGCATGCTGTCAACGTCCGACGCCTGTCGTTCGGCCACATTGTTCGCCACCGAAACCACGCAATCGACGTTCAGCTCCTGGCAGTGCTTTTCAAATGCGTCCTTGTCACGCACCCAACGCTCTTCCTTTAAAGAATCGAGCGAAAAACCGATCTTGATCTTTTTGTTTTGTCCCTGCTGCGGCGATTGCGGCTGCGGTTGCGACGGCGGCGTCTGCGAACAGGCAAACATCGAGAACGCAAGCGCCAACAGCCCTAAAAGTTTAAATCCAAGTTTCATATTTTCTCCCTGATTTTTGACCATAAGATTAACACATCTAACACTTAAGTAGCAGTTAAAATTTTAATCTTAGACTAAAAAATACCGTCTCTACATTCTAAATTATTAAATCCGCGATTTTTAATTATTTTTCGGCAGGTGCTAAAGAATAAAGATGAAGAAACACCTCACCAATGATATTTGCCGATAATTTTAGCCATCCGCAGCCAAAAACTCGATAATTTTTACCGTGCAGAGCCAAAAATTTCCGATTTCGGCCTTATTCGGGAGCAAATTCGGAGCAGTATAACGACGCCTGCTCTGAAAAAATCCCGTGTGTCCCCATATGTCTTTGTAGAACCTGTGTTTACTGTCTAAAAGGCAGCAAAAATGCCGGTTTATCACGATCAATCTCTCTCAAAGTCCGCTCGTCACTCAAATCAAGGGATAAATAATCCTAAATCAGGGCAAATTTCCCGAACTGGATTCGTCCCTCTATATGACGATTTTTGGATGTCGCCTTAGACATTTCGAACGGTCTTCTGATAAAATAAAATCAATCAGGACATTAATTTGTAATTTTTGTTTTGACCTGCAAGTCGTTTAGTTGTATTATTCTGACTTCCTGAATTTTTATTGACATCGCCTCACTTTTCGTGTAAAAGTGAAAAGGCTTTAATTTTTAGAATAATCTTTGCAAAAGCGGTAGAAGAGGAGAAATATGAACAGCAAATTATGGTCTCGTAAAGCACTATCTGCGTGCTTGATACTAGCCTTATATGCGACCTACTCGATGGTTGCATTCGCCACTACGGATAAAGCGGTCGGCGAACTCATTATCAATGGCAAATCTTCAGCTCAAGTGACAGTCAATGGTGAAGTCGCTCAAACCGGACGCTCTGTTTTTTCCGCCAGCACTATTACCACGCCGGAAAATGCCACTGCCACCATCAATCTTGGCAAAATGGGCAAACTGGAACTCGCGCCGAACTCAAGCCTGACGGTTAATTTCGATCAAAAATCCATCACGGGCAATCTTACCTCGGGTACGGTTACGGTGGTCGGCTCGCCCGATGCGGCGACGGTGATCAACACGTTGAAGGGCAGCGTAAGCTCGGCAACTGCTCAAAACGGTACCTTTACCGTGAGCGCAGATGCGGAAAACGGCGCTGTTGCCCAGAAAACCGACGATTATGAAGATTGCTCGGCGGATCGCGACAGCGATGGCGACAAAGATTGTGTCTGTATCGATGCGGACAAAGACGGCGTGCTCGAATGCGACAAAGGCGGAGCAGCCTGGTGGATCTGGTCACTCGTTTTCGCCGGTGCCGCAACTGGCATTCTTTACGCGGCTCTTAGCGACAACAATTCAACCACGATCGGCGGCGGCGGTACGGTGGTCAGCCCAAGCAGATAGACCGTTAAACTTCGCTTGAAGTTAATTACGTTTGAAGTATAATGAGAAATCAGCTTACAGGCTTTAATACAGGAGGATACATAATAATGTTGGGCAAAAATTGGACTCGTAAATCCTTAGCAATAATTACGACCCTTGCCGTTTGGTTAACTTTTTCGATGGTGGCTCTCGCAGCCTCGAAAGACTCTACCGCCGAAATTAGTGTGACAGGGCAAGTTACGGTTAATGGAAACCCTATTACCGTTAATACGACGATCGCTTCGGACAGCACAATCAATACTGCTAAAGGTTCGAGCGCGGTGGTCAGTCTCGGTAAATTAGGACGCGTCGAACTTCAGGAAGAATCAAGCATTCAACTGAAGTTTAATGCAAACAGCATCGTCGGCATTCTTTCCGCCGGCCGGGTTCGCGTATCGAACGCTTCCGGCGTGGCGGCGACCGTTACCACAAAGGATGCGGCGATCGTCGGCGACACCGGACAGGCAAATACTTTTGACGTGGAAGTGGAGTGTTCGCACACTCACGCCAACACGATCGCCGGTTTGGTCACGATGAGAAGCGGAAACACCGATAAGCAGATCGCTGCCGGTACCGATTCCATTGCCGGCAATATGGAACAGACGGGCTGCCAGCCCTGCAAACGTCCGGGCGGTTCGCCGGGAGCATTTCCGGTGGCCGGATTGAGCGGAGGCGCATTGGCCGCGATCATTCTGGGCACATTGGGCGCCGCGGGAGCAGCCATTTTCTTCGGCACGACGAATAACAACGATCCCACCTCAGGTGGCGGCACTGTTATCATCAGCCCCAGTCGATAGTAGTTCAACTCTTCTACTTGCTTTCTTTTGAGGCAAGGGAAAACAAGTGCGGGTCGCGTAACAAAGTAACGTGACCCGCAAAATTTTGTTCGTTTATAATAATGCTTTTATTTATATCTAGGATTTAATAATTTTATGCACATTGCCGTTATCGGCACCGGATATGTTGGCCTGGTCACCGGTGCTTGTTTTGCAGAGTTCGGCGTAGAAGTAACCTGCGTCGATGTTGACGAAAATAAAATTAACCGCCTGCACGAAGGCATCATTCCGATCTACGAACCCGGCCTGGACCAAATTGTCGAAAAGAATTATAAAGCCGGCCGTCTTCATTTCACTACCGATATCAAAAAAGCCGTTGAGGAAGCGCTGGTCGTTTTTCTGGCGGTCGGCACGCCGCCTAAAGAAGACGGTTCGCCCGATATGAGCTTCTACCAATCCGCCGCCAAAGACATTGCCGAGGCGATGAACGGGTACAAGGTTCTGGTCACCAAATCGACGGTTCCCGTCGGCACCGGAAAATGGCTGCGCGATTTCGTTTCGGAAAATCAAAAAACTAAAACGAATTTCGGCGTCGCTTCGAATCCGGAATTTCTACGCGAAGGCGCGGCGATCGAGGATTTTATGCGGCCCGACCGGGTCGTCGTCGGCAGCAACGAACCCGACGCCATTGCCGTGATGCGGGATCTTTATCGCCCGCTGTCGCTGATCGAAACTCCGATCGTGATCACTTCGCTCGAAGCGGCGGAACTGATCAAATACGCGGCCAACGCTTTTCTCGCGACCAAGATCACTTTTATTAACGAGATCGCCAACCTCTGCGACGCCATCGGCTGCGACGTTCACGACGTGGCGCGCGGCATGGGAATGGACAATCGCATCGGGCGCAAATTCCTGCACCCGGGGCCGGGCTACGGCGGTTCGTGTTTTCCGAAGGACACGCGCGCTTTTACCAAGGTGGGCGACAAATTCGGCGTGGAAACTTCCGTGGTCGATGCCGTGATCGAAGCCAACGAGTACCAGCGCCAGGCGATGGTCCCCAAGATCGAAAAACTGGTCGGCGACCTCAGCGGCAAAAAAATCGCCGTGCTCGGGCTTTCCTTCAAACCGGAAACCGACGACATGCGCGAGTCCCCGGCGACGGACATAATCAGGGAAATGCAAAAACGCGGCGCCAGGATCCGCGCCTTCGATCCGGTCGCGATGGAGGAGGCAAAACATTCGCTGCCCGACATCGAATACGCGACGGATGAGTACGACGCCATCAAGGGCGCTGACGCGCTGGTCATCGTCACCGAGTGGAACCAGTTTCGCGCACTCGATATGGAAAAGGTCAAGAGCCTTTTAAAAGCGCCGAAGATCGCCGATCTGCGAAACATTTACGAACCTCAGGACATGAAGGACATGGGTTTTGAATACGTCGGTGTGGGACGGTAAATGGCAGTTGGTAATTGGTAAATAGTAATTGGTTTTTAGCGTCGTGATAATATATCGCCGGTGCGATCACCAATTACCTATTTACTAAACTACCAATTACCCATTACCCATTACCAATTACTGATCACCAATTACTATTATGAAAAACAGAATGCTGGTCACCGGGGGCGCGGGTTTTATCGGCTCCAACATTGCCGAAGAATTGCTTCGCCAGGGAGCGAAGGTGGTTATTTTGGATAATTTTGCCACCGGGCACCGGGAAAATCTCGATGAGTTAAAGGGCGACTTCGATTTTATCGAGGGCGACATCAACGACCAGGAAGCCTTAAAAAAAGCGCTCGATGACGTGGAGATCATCTTTCATGAGGCGGCCCTGCCCGCCGTGCTGCGCTCGGTCACGCATCCGCTGGAAACCCATCACGCCTGTGTCAACGGCACGCTTTCCCTGCTCATGGCTGCGAAGGATGCGGGTGTCAAACGCCTGATCTACGCCGCTTCGAGCGCCGCCTACGGCAACACGCTGGTGCTGCCCAAGGTGGAAACCATGTCGCCGATGCCGGCTTCGCCGTACGGCGGGGCAAAACTGATGGCGGAATATTACTGCCGGATATTTGCGCATGTCTATGGATTTGAAACGATCTCGCTGCGTTACTTTAACGTCTTCGGCCCGCGGCAGGATCCGAGCTCGCAGTATTCGGGCGTCATTTCGCAATTCATCAATTCGGTCGCGTCGGGAAAAACACCGGTGATTTACGGCGACGGCGAACAATCGCGCGATTTCACCTTCGTCGCCAATATCGTCAACGCCAATTTGAAAGCGGCGCAAGCCACCCAGGGCGTCGGCGAAGTAATCAACGTCGCCAACGGCGAACGCGTCACGCTTAATCAGGTGCTGGAAACCATCAAAAAAATTCTGGACAAGCCCGACGTGCGGCCGGAATTCAAAGATAACCGCCCCGGCGACATCAAGGACAGCCAGGCCGACAACCGCAAAGCCGTCGAGATGCTCGGCTACGAAAAACTGGTGGATTTTGAAGAAGGCTTAAGAAAAACCATCGACTGGTGGAAAACGAGCAGGTTCGCCGCTAGTTCATAAAGGCAGTTCGCTAATTTTCTTTTTTAATTTAGCCGGCAGCAAAGCCTGTTTGAAATGTTTAGAAGTCATAAGCCGTTGGAGGGTCAGATTTTGTACCTTTTCTAATATCGCTCCTGTTAAATTTGCTTCCCTCAAATTTGCACAGTTTAAGTTCGATTCCTTTAAATCGGCGTCAAGTAGCTTTACTGAGTCGAGATCTGTGTAGGTTAGATTAACATCCACCCAATCGGTTTTACTTAAATTTGAACCGGTTAGATTTGAAAAACTTAAATCTATTCGGTTAAACTTAAAACCCCTAAAATCATATCTTTGTAGTGAAATTCTTGTTAAATTAATTCGCTGTGGCTCAGACTCCACCCAATTTCTTCTGCCAAAAACAGTGAAAATAGCTTTTACATCTTCTCTAGGTTCTTTCTCTATGATTGTTGTCTTTAGAGCCGAATTTTCAACGTTTTTCTCGATCTCTTCGTCGGTTTTCTCTCGAACAAATGCCGTGAGCACCTCCATAATAGTCCAGTGATCTTTTTCCGAACCATGAGCGATATGCTCAAGTGTATAAATTCCCCCCAGGCGACTTTCCAATTTCTGATCAGCAAGAAGGTCGATAGCTTTAGTGAAACGATCAGTAAAATTTCCCTTCTCCAAAAGCCTTAAGGTCTCATTAGCTATTCTCGTATTTTCTTGAGCATTTTCGACATTACGATAAGTAAGATAAAGGCTAAGTAAAAGTAAAGAGCCGCCGATTATTTGGGCTAAAGTAGCACGAAAGCTATTCTCGACTATTGCAAAATCTTTTTGTAGTTGCACACGCTCATTCGGCTTAAGCTGCTCAATATCTGTAGCGTTTATGTCATTTTTATAGTTTTCTTCCTGCCACCGCGGGATATAAATAATCAAAGCAATACTCGCAGCAAGAAGAAGACCAATTAGGAGATAGGAGTTTATCTTCATAAGAAAAGAAGTGAGCGATCAGTTTTGCTGTCTAAAATAACACAACTTTAATGATCGCGCACTTCTTTTGAACTCTGAACTTTTTATTTACGGTTTCGGCGTCGGCGCCGGGGTTGGTGTCGGTGTTGGAACCGGCGGCGGCGCCGGCATTAGTGCCCTTGTGTAGCGCGGCAGCATTTCGTCGCGCATTGCCAGCACATAGACTGCCGCCGCGATCACGATGGCCGAAGCCTGCACGTCTTCGGGAATGATGCGTTCGTAGGTGTCGAGGTTCGTATGCCACGTGTGGGTAAAATATTCGATCGGGTCCTGCTGCACGCCGATGCCGGGCAGGCCGGCCTGGTTAAACGACGTGTGGTCCGAACCGCCCAGTCCCCGGCTGCGGCCGTTGGTCGCGCCCAGGATGCCGAGGTCTTCGAACGGGGCGACCGCGTCGCGCAAAACAGCGGCGGCTTCCGGCGGGCCGAAAACCGACATCGCTTTTGCCCGGCCGGTGCCGGAATCGATATTAAAATAGCCGCCGAATTTTTCGAAATCCGGGCCCGGCGCTTCAAACGAACCGAAATGTCTTTTCACATAGGCCAGCGAACCGAGCAGCCCCTGTTCTTCGCCCGACCAGAGCGCGACGCGGATCGTGCGGCGCGGTTTCACGCCGATCGCTTTTAAAATGCGCGCGGCTTCCATCATCACCGCGCAGCCGATGGCGTTGTCCGTCGCGCCGGTGGCCGAATGCCACGAATCGAGATGCCCGCCGAGCATAATGACCTCGTCTTTTTTGTCGCTGCCGGCGATTTCGCCGACGACGTTGTAGGACTGCACCCCCTTGGGCACTTTTTTGCCGTCAAATTCTTCCATGCCGCCGTTAAAGGTCTGGTTGCGGATATCGAATTCCAGCGTAACCGGAGTGCCGTCAGCCAGGATACGAGAGATACGCCCAAAATCTTCGTTGCGCAGCACAACGGTAGGAACGGTTTTTGTAATGTCGAAAGCGCGGTGGTTAAAAGCGCGGATCTGGCCGTGTTCGCGCCCGGCGTCATTTATCCGCACCGGTACTTTATTATCAAGCAAAAATTTATCCACCTGATCGGCGATCTGGAGGTTGGTCAGCGCACCGGGTTTCGGGGCCTGCTGCGGCGGCGGGCTGCCGCCGGGACCGCCAGGGCCGCCCGGCCCCTGCGGCGTCGCGCTCGGATTGAGGCGCTTTTTCAATTCTTCGTCGTTTACACGTTTTGCCGGGGGAATAATAGCGACGGGAACGACTCCGGGCTTGCCGTACAAGACCATTTTTCCTTTAACGCCGGCCTGCACGCTGTTCAGATAAGCGGTCAGTTCTTCCTGTGTCGGACGATCGGGCAAAACCATATTGAAAGTTTCCGCCCTGACCGCTTTTTTGGTGCCGGGTGTCCACGACAAAACTTCGAACACCAGCGAATCCTGTACGGGCGAAGTGATAAAACCCGAAGCCCGTTCGTTCACCCATCCCGGGTGGCCGAAATTCCAGGCTTCGACCTCGGCCTTGTCAAAACCCCACGCCAGCATCTGCTTGACCGCCCAATCGGCGGCCGCTTTGTGATTCGGCGAACCCGTCAGGCGCGGCCCGTAAACATCCGTCAAATAATGCATCGTTTTCATTATCTGCGAATTATTTTTTTCCTCTTCGCGGATCCTGGCATTTACACCCGCATTGTCCTGAGCAAATGTCAGCGGAGCGAAAACCGCCACCATTAAAAGAAATGCCGTTATCTGTTTTGTGAACAATTTTTTCATATTTCAACCTTTGGGTAATTGGTTGTTGGTAATTAGTAATTGGTGCCGGGTCAATGGTGATTGGTAATTAGTAATTGGCAACCAGTAAGTGGTGACTAGTGATTGGCGGCTATTATTATCTACCACTGCCTACTACCTATTACTTCTTACCAACTACTTCTTACCAATTACCTCTTACCAACTACCTCTTACCAATTACCAATTACCTCTTACCAACTACCTCTTACCAATTACCAATTACCTCTTACCAATTACCTCTTACCAATTACCAACCACCTCTATAAATCGAATAAAGCCTTTAAACTTTCGCCGTAAGGCGCGCGCGCAACCCCTTTATCCGTAATGATTGCGGCGATCAGTTCATTCGGCGTCACATCGAAAGCCGGGTTGCTGACGCCCACGCCGTCCGGCGCGAGCTGCTGATCGCGGACGTGCGTTACCTCTTTGGGGTCGCGTTCCTCGATCGTAATATCGTCGCCGATCTCGGTTTTCAGATCGATCGTGGACAGCGGGGCCGCCACGTAAAAAGGAATGTCGTGCGCCTTTGCCAAAACGGCGACCATATAGGTGCCGATCTTGTTGGCGGCGTCCCCGTTGGCGGCGATGCGGTCGGCGCCGACGACCACGGCATCGACCTTGCCCTTTTTCATCAAGTGTCCCGCCATGTTATCGGTGATCAGCGTGACCGGAATTTTGTCTTCCATCAGCTCCCACGCGGTCAGGCGAGCGCCCTGCAGATAGGGACGCGTCTCATCGGCAATGACGGCGATCTTTTTTCCCGCCGCGATCGCCCCGCGGATCACGCCGAGCGCCGTGCCATAATCTCCGCCGGTCGCCAGCGCGCCGGCATTGCAGTGCGTCAAAACATTTGCGCCGTCCGCCAGCAATTCGCCGCCGAATTTTCCGATGTTCCTGTCGGCCGCAAAATTTTCCTTAAAGATCAAATGCGCATCGTCCAGTAAAATTTGTTTGATCTCGGTGATCTGCTTCCCTTCCTTTTTAGCTTTTTGGAAGGTCATTTTCATCCGCTCGATCGCCCAGAAAAGGTTGACCGCGGTCGGGCGTGTCTTGGCCAATACTTCACAGACATAATCGAACTCGTCTTCGAAATCGATCATCGAAGTCCCGACAAACTGCTTCGCGCCGAGCGCCGCTCCGTAGGCGGCCGAGATCCCGATAGCCGGCGCGCCGCGCACGACCATGTCGGTGATCGCCTTTGCCACCTCGTCATAGGTGTGCAGCATCAGATATTTCACCTCATTCGGCAGCAGGCGTTGTTCGAGCATTTTGATGCCCTCGTCTGTCCATTCAACAGCTTTTATCATTAATATAAGTCCTTCTTAAAAAAGATTTGTTGAATGAATTTTACGCGAACACCTTTTCGGCAACAAGGCACAGGGTAGAACTTTTTGCTATTCTTTGCCGTAAGAAATGAAAACCAAGCCTGACAGCGAAGGACGATAAAATGATCATCCCGACGATCCTGGACGAAATTCATCTCAAGGTAGTACGCAACATCTGGCTCCAGCGTTTCACGGTTTTCAACCGCCTGATGCTGGCGGCGGCCTTTACGCCTTCAGGATTTACCAAGCTGATCGGCGCGCGTTTTACCCAACTGCCGGTCTCAAACCCGGTCGGATATTTTTTCGATGCGCTTTACCAAACCGGTTTTTATTATAATTTTATCGGGTTTGTGCAGCTTTTTGCCGCGCTTCTGCTGCTCTTTCCCCGGACGGCGACACTCGGCGCGACTATCTCCTTTCCGATAATTTTGAATATCTGCCTGCTGACCATCTCGGTCGGATTCAGAGGCACGTGGATCATTACGAGTTTGATGCTGCTGGCGAATATTTACCTGCTCTGCTGGGATTACGATAAGCTAAAACCTTTATTGTCTTTTGGTTATAAGACCGACGGAAAGGTACCCGGCAAACATTTTCTTTGGGAAAGTTTGGCCTGGGGCGTTCTGGGCGGGGCCGGATTCGGCTTTCTCATGCTCATAAATATCGGTAACGTGCAGCGGGCGGGAATTTTGGGAATTGCGGCCTTCTTCGCATTGGGATGCATTTTCGGCCTGGTGTCCGTCTGGCATCGTAGGGGATTAAGGCCGGTCGAGCACTGACGCGGGCGAATCGTTCTTATGGTAAAAAAATTCTTGGTTGTTGAAGCAGATAGTGGTAAAGTTTTATTGAATTTGCCACATGATCTACGACTTGGCAGAGGTAATAAACACTTGACCACAAACTCTAAAAATTGAAATGAATCATCAAAATAGCCGGGAATTTTGTTTGAGAGTCGAAGGAAGTTATTTTACCGAGGATGAGGCGAAGCACGCCCTCTGCGATCCGTTTATCGAAGAATGGGTCGAAGAAACAGGCAGCTTTAAGATCCACAATTTTGACGATATCGAAGTAGCCGCCGGACTCTCACTGGGCGATTTGGCAGTCGCAATGATCGAAGAAGAGCTTTTCGAAATAACCAGCGCTCACACGGGGCGCCCGCTGAACGAACACCGGGCGAAGCTGCTTGCCGAAGCCCTCAGGCGTCAGGATATGTTTGACGAGATCAGCATCGAACCCCTGCCGGTCGAGCCTCTGCCGGTCGAACCGTAAACTCTATTTGTACCCTTACATCCCAGTGTCCAACGAAGATCATATATCCACATTTTTAGACGGAAGGGTGGAAATCACCGTCGGCGACATTACCAAAATGTCCGTTGATGCGATAGTAAACGCCGCCAATTCGACTTTGCTCGGCGGCGGCGGCGTCGATGGAGCGATCCACCGCGCCGGTGGTCCGGAAATTCGCAGGGAGTGCGAAGAGATCCGCCGCACCCGCTTTCCTGACGGCTTACCCGCCGGAGAAGCGGTGATCACGACCGGCGGCCGGCTTCCGGCGAAACACGTAATTCATACCGTCGGCCCAATATATGGTATGCAGCACGGAAAAGAAGCCCAACTCCTTGCTAATTGTTACCTTAATTCGTTAAACTTAGCGGCAAACGGGCAGCTAAAAACCGTGGCATTTCCGTCGATTTCGACCGGAGCCTATGGCTATCCAAAGCACGAGGCCGCCCCTATCGTTTCAAAAACAATAAAAGATCACCTTTCCGGCGACAAAACGATCGAAAAAATATCGCTCGTGTTCTTTTCCGAAAGCGATGCGGCAAAGTTTTTGAAACACCGGACGTTTTGAATTTTTTAGAATCCGAGAGGCCAACGGCGGCTGCTCACCCGCTTTTTTGAACATTTAATGACACAAGGAACTTCACAGGCGACAGTGCATAATTTTAGAGACGATTTTTCTTTTTCACGCGACATTCCTGACAATCTGCAGGCGCTCGAAACCCTTTCCTGGAATTACTGGTGGTGCTGGCAGGCCGCGGCGATGAATATTTTTCAGGACCTCGACCCGCAGCTCTGGGAAAAGGTTGAGCAGAATCCGCGCAGCCTGCTGCGCGAGATCAGCGATCTGCGGCTGCTGCAAAAAGCGGGCGATCCGATCTACACGGCTCGTGTTGCCGGGTTAAAAGCGGACTTCGACGCTTACATGGCCGCGGGGGTAAAGTCTTTTACCGCCGACAGCAGAACAATTTCGGCCGAACGTCCGGTCGCCTATTTTTGCGCCGAATACGGCGTTCATAATTCCCTGCCGATCTATTCCGGCGGTTTGGGGATTTTGGCGGGCGATCACGTAAAATCCGCCAGCGATCTGGGGCTGCCGCTGGCCGCGGTCGGATTGATGTACCGCTACGGGTATTTCCGGCAAAAACTCGGCGCCGACGAATGGCAATACGAATCGTACTCGGATGTGTTTTCCGGCGAATACCCGCTCCGCCCCGTCGTGAATGAAAACGGCGAGCGCATTCGTATCACGGTAAATCTGGGAAATCATCCCGTACACGCCCAGGCGTGGAAAGTGGAAGCCGGCCGGACCTCGCTCTACCTGCTGGATACGAACGTTCCGGAAAATTCCGAGACCGATCAATACCTTACCGGCTATCTCTACGGCGGCAACAGCGAAACGCGCGTGATGCAGGAGATATTGCTCGGCATCGGCGGCGTGCGGCTGCTGCGGGAACTGAAGATCGAACCGTCGGTGTTTCATTTGAACGAAGGGCATTCGGCTTTTCTGACGCTGGAACTGGCGCGCGAGTTCCTGGAAAAAGACGAGAGCCTCGGTTTTGAAGACGTGGTCGCAAGCGTTCGTGAAAAATGCGTCTTCACCACGCACACGCCGATCGCCGCCGGAAACGACGTGTTCCCGGTCGGGTTGATGGAAAAATATTTCTCGCCCAGCCTGCTGGCCAGACTGCGCCTTTCTTTTGACGAATTCGTACATCTTGGATTTTCGCATTCCGAAGACGAACGCGAACTTTTCGGGATGACCCCGCTGGCGATCAAAATGTGCCGCAGCGCCAACGGCGTAAGCCGTAAACACGGCCAGGTATCGCGTGAAATGTGGGTGCAGATGTTCCCGGAATTTGAGATCGCCGAGCATGTGCCGATCACTCATATCACAAACGGGGTACATGCTCCGACCTGGATCGCCCCGGCGCTAAAAATGCTCTATGAGAAAAATATCGGCGCGAATTGGGCCGAGGTAATGAAGGATGAAACCGGCTGGAATGAAGCGATCGGCCGTCTTCCTGACGGGGACGTCTGGCAGGCCCATCAAATACTGAAACGGCTTTTGGTCGCCTTTATCAGGCACCGCGCCGTCGCCAAACACGGCGAAGACCGGGCTGGTATTCTTAACCCCGAAGTCTTAACCATCGGGTTCGCCCGGCGCGTAGCGGCGTATAAACGTTGGAATCTGCTGCTCCATGACGCGGAACGGCTGTTTGCGATGCTGAATAACGAGGAGCGCCCGGTGCAGTTTATCTTTGCCGGAAAATCGCACCCGCACGACCAGAAAGCCAAAATGATTTTGCAGCATCTGCTGCGCGAGCGAAATCCGGCCTGGACGGCGCGAACCGTCTTTATCGAAGACTATGATACGGAAGTAGCCAGATACCTGGTGCAGGGCGTCGATATTTGGCTGAACCTGCCGCTTCGCCCGCTGGAAGCTTCGGGCACGAGCGGGCAAAAAGCCGCCATGAACGGCGCGCTCAATCTGTCGATCGCCGACGGGTGGTGGATCGAAGGTTACGATGCGGAAAAACCGAACGGCTGGATCGTCGGCGCGATGGAAGACACGACCGACGACGAAAACGCCATCAATGCCGAGGACGCAGACGCGCTGTATAAATTGCTGGAGGGCGAAGTTATTCCGGCCTTTTACCGCAAGGATGAAAACGGATTGCCGGGGGATTGGATCCGGATGATGAAAAATTCCCTGCAGACGCTGACCTATAAATTCAGCAGCGACCGGATGGTGCTGGATTACGTCAATAACATTTATTTAAATAAATAGCTGGGAATTTTCGTTACTTTTTTTGAGATCGAAACATATGCAAAACCAACCGGACAATTTTAACGTGGGTGTGATCCAACCAATCGAATGCATGAAAGAAGGCTGGGAGCTGATCAAGAGTGATTACTGGCTTTTCTTTGCGATAACCATAGTTGGATTACTGATCGGCGGCGCGGTGCCGATCGTACTGATCGGGCCGATGCTCTGCGGAGTCTATTTATGCTTTCTGAAAAAGGCGGATGGAGGCCGGCCGGAATTTGGCGATATGTTCAAAGGCTTTGATTATTTTATGCCTGGCCTGATCGCGACCGCCGTAATGGTGGGCATTTTCTTCGCCGCTTCTTTCGTTTTAATCATCATCCCGTTTTTTCTCGTAATGGCATTGACGATCGGTTCCGGCAGCCCCGAATTGGGATTTATATTAATGTTCGTGATGTGCATACTGATGTTCATCTTCGGCGTTTTTGCTGCCTGTATCCATGCGCTGATCGTATTCACTCATCTGCTGATCGTGGACAGAAAAATGGACGGCTTTGATGCGGTAAAACTTAGCGCCAAAGCATCGTGGCAGAATATCAACGGCGTGGTCGGATTTATTGTCGTCCAGTTCGTCCTTAGCATATTGGGATTGCTGGCCTTTGTTGTCGGCGCATATCTGGTGCTGCCGATCATCTACGCCGGGACGACCGTAATGTACCGCAAAATATTTCCGCCGATGTTTATCCCGCCGATTTCAAATGTACCGCCGTCGCCCGCGAATTATCCGGGCGCAGGATATTCCCAATGATCGAACCCGTCCAAATTCTGGAAGAGAGCGATTCCGAGCTGTCCATCACCTGGTCGGATGATATTAAAACCGGCTTTAAAGCGGCGCAGCTCCGCCGGCTCTGCCCGTGTGCCGGGTGCGTAAACGAATGGACCGGCGAGCGAATGCTGAAAGCCGATACCGTGGCCGACGATCTGACCATAGCGAAAACCAGCATCGTCGGGCGCTACGCGCTCAACTTTCATTTTAGCGATGGACACGAAACCGGAATTTTCAGCTTTAAATATCTGCGGGAAATAGGCGAGAAAAAATAACCGTAACGCCGCCGGCGCGTAAGACTGTTGAGGCTGTCCTGACGGCCTCCCGCCGTCAGATCGAAATCCGTGGGCGGGACGCTGGCGTTACTTTTTTTGCGGACGAGCCGTCCGCGCTCCCGGTAACGCCCTTAGTAAACCAAGCAATCTGCAAACCATGATTGTCACAAGTCCGCCGTTATCTTAAAATAAGAAACGGTGTAATTATGGAAGAACGCGATATTTTTGACGAAAAACAAGAAGTAAAAAAAGCGAACTTTTCGTGTTCGTATTGCGGTCAACGTGATGAATATGACGTTCGCTGGCTGAAGCGGACAAAAAAGAAGGCCAATTCGAGAAATATGAACGAGCGCGACCGCGCCCAGTTCGATAAATCCCGCGATTATATGATCCGCATCGACGATACGCTCAACTGCAAAAACAATCGCTGCCGCAAGCGGTTTGAAATTCCCACCGCGCAATCGATCGTCTTTATCTAAAATTTATTCTTTGTAAATTTTTACGACCGGCTTTCCCTCCCGGTCGATATAGGCGCGGTACATTCCCGCGGAATTAAACGAGATCCCCATATTGCCGAATTTATCGATCGCGATAACGCCGCCGGTGCCGCCCAGCGCGGCCAATTTTTTCTGGATCACATTATCCGCCGCGTCCTGGATCGGACGCGCCTGGTATTCCATCATCGCCGAGATGTCTCGCGCCACGCCCAAGCGAATAAAATATTCGCCGTCACCGGTCGCGGAAATCGCGCAGGTATTATTGTTGGCGTAGGTTCCGGCGCCGATGATCGGTGAATCGCCGACCCGGCCGAAGCGTTTGTAGGTCATGCCGCCGGTCGAAGTGCCGGCCGCCAGATTGCCGGCTTTATCCAGCGCCGCCGCGCCGACCGTGCCGAATCTGTTCCGGTCTTTTTCCGCTTCGGTCATGCTGACTGACTTTTGCTTCGCTTTTTCTTCCATCTCTTTTTTGACCTTCAGGTAGCCGTCCCAGCGTTCCTGCGTCCAAAAATATTTTTCCGGCACTAGCTCGATCTTTTGTTCGGCGGCGAATTTTTCCGCGCCGTCGCCGACCATCATCACGTGCGGGGATTTGTCCATCACGGCGCGCGCCAGCAGGATCGGATTTTTTACATGGTGCAGCCCGGCGGCGGCGCCGGCCTTGAGCGTTTTGCCGTCCATGATGGAGGTGTCGAGTTCATTTTTTCCTTCGGCGTTAAAGACCGCGCCCTTGCCCGCGTTAAAGAGCGGCGAATCTTCCAGGATCACGATCGCCGCCTGCACCGCGTCCAGGCTGCTGCCGCCGTCCTGGAGAATTTTCCAGCCCGCGAGCAGCGCTTCTTCCAGCTTGGCTTTATAAGCGGCTTCTTTTTCCGGCGTCAGCGAGCCGCGCTCGATCACGCCGGCGCCCCCGTGAATGATAATTCCCAGCGGCGGGTTTTGCGGCGACTGAAGCTGTTTTACGCCGGGAAACTGCGAGCCCTTTTGAGCGAAAAGCGGCATCACGAGCAAAGTCGCCAGCAGCAGGAACGCGGTAATTTTTTTCATTACGATCTCCGAAATAAATTTATGGACGTTTCCCAGATTATACCTCAAACGGCGTAAATAAATACGCCTATCCGCAGCCGGTAGTGTTCTAATTTGAGTTACTGTTTCGGACAGGGTAGCGTGTCGGTAGCCCGACCGTGAGGGAGGGCGCATTTCAAGCGGTAAATGGCGCCCTTGCTGACGCGCGGGCTACTAACTACCCAGCCGCGAGATGGTCGGCAAACTGCAGTAACACGCTGCCCGGTTTACCGTCAGGAAAATGGGCGGACAATATGCGCCTGGCTTCGGTAATGATGAGGTTTAAATGGTAATTCGCTTCATTCTGCTCAAGTTCGGCGGTGAAAGCGTTTTCGCTGGGTCCGGAGGCTTTTTTGAGAGTGGAAATTTCCTGCTTTAATTGATAAGCGTCCCCAAGCAGGCCGGCAAAACGCGACAGCGCTTCCAGCTGTAAATAATCGGCGCCTGCCAGGATCGCACCCGTACGCAGGGCCAATCTTACTAAAAGAGAGGTTCTCGACGAACCGGGTTTTTCATAGATAGTCGCCGGATCGGTTTCCTGCTCTTTCACCTCGAACAAACCGCCCGCACCGATAAATTCGACCAGTTCATTGTGAGCCTGAATCGCGCGATCGGCGGGAATATTCGTATTCCCGAATAATAAGCCGTAAGAAGCATTCAACAGGCTTAACGCGGCCAAAAGCGTCCCGTCCCGTTTTTCTTTACCGTCGAACAGCAGCGCCGCCGCGTGAACGAATTCCGCCGCCGCCGCCGCAGGCATTATCTGCTCCGCTCGGCCGCCGATAATTTCCGCCCCGAGCAAGGTCAAGACCGCGTACAAGTGATCCTTATCCGCAACGAACACCGTTTCCATATCGGAACGAGAGGCCGGCAGATTTTCCGCTATAGCGCGCTCGATTTCAGGCGACATTTTTTCCCCATACTGCCGCCAAAGCCCGGTCTGTTCAGAGTTTATTTCCGCCGATTTTTCCATGTAAAGTTGAAGTTTAACCTGAAAAAAAGAAATGACTTCAGGATTTTATCAGGCGTTGCACATAAATAGGATAGATGGTTTACCGCAATGAAGTCAGTACCGGGAACGCAGTGACTGGCTTCCGGCTTAAAACTTACATCCTCTTACAGCTAAAAGATCAACAAACCAACTCTTATCAGCCGGTCACTACGTTCCCGGTACTGACCCGTTACTCTTTGACCTCGACCGATATTTATGTGCACGGCCATTTTATCATATCGTGAAAACCGGCGCAGCTAAAGAATTTCGGGTAGTGTCTTGATTTAAATTAAGACGCTGCCGAATGCTGCGTATGCTGTGTCGGCGGGGAGATTGTTAGAATTAACCGTCCGGTCGAAAAAAGAGGCAAAAAGCCGATTGTTCATAAAACCCGCTCAACACGGTAACTGCCGATGGGATCTTCGTAAGAGCTAACGTACACTAGCGCCCTGACGGTCCGAAAGGACACTATGGGACACATTATTATGGGATACATTAAAGAAGAGGTCGATCACGGTTTTGGGAGATTTGTTTCAGGGCTGCTCATTTTTAAGATTTCTGGTGCAAAAGTGGTTCAGGTGGTGCAGTGTCTCAGCCCTGAACCACTGCACCACTGAAAATGCTAACAACAATACAGTCAAATCAAGACACTACCGAATTTCGCAGGCGCTTGACGTAAATGTTATATTTATATGGGTTCTATGGCGGTCGAAAATAAAAAATTCAGGATCGGTTTGGGCGTTTGCGGCGGGATCGCTGCGTATAAAGCGGTCGAGGTTTTGCGCGGCCTGCAAAAGGCCGGCTGTGACGTACAGGTTGCGATGACCAGGCACGCGACGGAATTTATCCGGCCGCTGACCTTTCGCGCGCTGTCTGAAAAATACGTGCTGGTTGACGATTACGACCCGGAGAATCCCGACCCGATCGCGCACATAAATTTTTCGCAGAATATCGATCTTTTCATTGTCGTGCCGGCCACCGCGAATGTGATTGCCAAATTTGCTAACGGCATCGCGGACGATTTTGTTACCTCGACCTATCTTGCGTCGAAAGCGCCGGTGCTGGTCGCGCCCGCGATGAACACCACCATGTGGCAGCATCCGGCGACGCAGCGCAACATCGCCGCGCTAAAAGCCGACGACGTTTATTTCGTCGAACCGGACACGGGCGAGATGGCCTGCAAGACCATCGGCCCCGGCAGATTGAGCAAACCCGAAACCATCGTGCAAAAGGCTCTGGAAATATTGCGGCAATCCGCGGCAAACGCGGAGCAGGATCTGATCGGCGAAAAAATCCTGATCACGACCGGCGCGACCCGCGAAGCGATCGACCCGGTCAGGTTCGTTTCCAATAATTCATCGGGCAAAATGGGTTTTGCCGTAGCCCAGGCGGCGCGGCAAAGGGGCGCCGAAGTGACCGTCGTCGCGGGCGTCACGACCGTGGAGCCGCCGCGAAATGTAAAGGTCATTCGCACCGTCACGGCCGAAGAAATGCACGCGGCAGTGATGCGTGAATTGCCGCAGGCGACGGTATTTATCGGCGCGGCAGCGGTGGCCGATTATCGCCCGTCGCAGCAGGCGGATGCGAAAATAAAAAAGACCGAAGACCAGATGACGCTGGTTTTCGACAAAACACCGGACATTCTCTCCGACGTTTCCGGAAGGCGCCACACGGGTCTGCTGGTCGTCGGATTTGCCGCTGAGACGAACGACGTTTTAAATTACGCGCGGGGTAAAATGGAGCGCAAGAATCTGGATCTGGTCGTCGCCAATGACGTCGGTAAACAGGGCGCCGGTTTCGACGTCGATACGAACATCATCACCATTCTGACCCGCCACGACGAGCAGCCGCAGGAACTCCCGCTGATGTCGAAACTCGAAGCCGCTCACCGCGTGCTCGACGCGGTAACTAAACTTCGCCTGAAAGCTCAGCATGCTTGAGATCGTCAGCGTTACGGAGGGCCAAAATCTTGCCCGCGCGCGTGAACTCTTTCTCGCCTACGCCGAATGGATCGGCATCGATCTTTCATTTCAAAATTTCAACGAAGAACTGGAAAATCTGCCGGGCGATTATGCGCCGCCGGAGGGTTGTCTGCTGCTCGCGCTCTACGGCGAAAAGGCGGCCGGATGCGTTGCGCTGCGAAAATTAGCGGATGATATTTGCGAAATGAAACGGCTTTACGTCTTACCGGAATTTCAGGGATTGAGCGTCGGCAGGAAATTAGTAGAGGCGCTAATTGTTGAAGCAAAAGAGCTTGGTTACGCAAAAATGCGGCTCGACACGCTGCCGAAAATGGCCCCGGCGCAGAAACTTTATCGCTCCCTTGGCTTTAAAGAGATCGCGGCTTACCGGTTCAATCCCGAACCCGGCGCGGTCTTTATGGAGTTGGATTTAGCCACAGAGATCACAGAGTACACAGAGAAAGTTAAAAGTGCCTAAGTATTTATATTTTTTTCTCTGTGCGCTCTGTGATCTCTGTGGCTAATGTTTTTCTTCCTACAACCGCCAGGCCGATCCCGCACAGGATCAACGCGCTCGCCAGGATCAGACGCGGCGAAACCGTTTCCGATAAAACGATCACCCCGCCGAACGCCGTCAGCACGGGAACCGCCAGCTGCATGATCGCCGCGCGAGTCGCCGTGTGATATTTCAGCACCGAGTACCAGACGGAATACCCGATCCCCGAAGCGACCGCGCCGGACAAGATCGCGAAGATAACGCCGTTTGTCGAAAGTTTTATTTGCAGGTAAAACGGCAGCGTCGCTAAAACCGTCACTACTATCATCGGCACCGAACGCAGAAAATTTCCGCTCATTTCCGAAAGCGCATTTTTGCTGCCGCGCCCGCGCAAGGTAAAAATTCCCCACGAAACGCCCGCTGCTGCCATTAAGGCCGAGTTCGAGATCGGCGGCGCGGTCAGCCCCGGAAAGAGCAGCCACACCAGCCCGCCCAGCGCCAGCATAAGCCCGGCCCATTCCATCACGCCCGGCCTTTCGCCGCCGATCAGCCCGATAAAGATCATCGTAAACTGCACCGAGCTAAAAAGTATCAGCGCGCCGGTCGCGGCCGTCAGGCTTACATAAGCCAGCGAAAAACAGATCGCATAAGCAAAAAGAAAGAACGCGGAGATCCAGTTTCCGCGCTCTTTCTTTTTTGTTGTTTTGCCGCCGGCAAAATAATTTATCGCCGCCAGCGTGACGGCTCCCGAAACGAGCCGGATCAATGTAAAACCGGCCGCGTCGATCTCGCCCGATTGCAGCGCCAGCCGGCAAAGTATCGAATTAAAGGCAAATCCGACAAGCGCAAATGCCGTGTAAAAAATGACTTTAGTCACCAGTGTGCGCTACGTTTGTCTGCCGATCGTTCTGATCGGGCTGCGCGCCGACTCCCTCGGTAGGCACCTGGTCTTCGCGCCCTTCGGTCGAGTGATCCTGGCCGCCCTCGACGCCCGCGTTATCGTCGCCGGTTATCTTTTTCACATCCTCATCGGAAACCGTGCCGTCGCCGCGCGGGATGTCTTCCACCGATTCGTTGTTTCTTCTTTCTTCCTGCATATAAAATCCTCCCTTGTTCGAAATAAACTTAGAATTCTATTTTGCCACAGAGAACACAGAGTTCACAGAGAAAAGACAAGAATATAACGGGCAGGCACAAGACCTGCCCCTACAATTATTTCTCTGCGTCCTCTGTGTTCTCTGTGGCGGTATTCTTTTCCGGGCGCATGTGCGGGAAAAGAATCACGTCGCGGACGCTCTGGCGGCCGGTCAGCAGCATCACCAGCCGGTCGATGCCGATACCGATACCGGCGGCCGGAGGCATACCGTAAGACAGCGCGCGGATATAATCTTCGTCCAGCACCATCGCTTCTTTGTCGCCGCGGTCGCGTTCGCTCATCTGGTCGTTAAAACGGTCGAGCTGCTCGCGCGGGTCGTTCAACTCCGAAAAACCGTTCGCGACCTCCATGCCGTTAATGAATAATTCAAACCGCTCGGCAATCTGAGGATTTTCCGGTGAGGCTTTTGAGAGCGGCGAGACGGCTTTCGGAAAATCGATGATAAAGGTCGGCTGGATTAAATTCGCTTCGCAATGCTCTTCAAATAAAGGCACCAAATTCGATTCAGTGATTTCAATGGAAAGATCACATTTCAGCACCGCGTCCTTCATACTCACCCGCGAAAACTTTCCAAAATCTATCTCATTCTCACCGTATTTAACTTTCAACCCGCCGGTCGCCTTTTGCACAGATTCTTTGATCAGCTTTTCCGCAAAATCCATCATGCCGCCAACGTCCATGTAGGCGCAGTAAAATTCGAGCATGGTAAATTCCGGGTTGTGTTTGTAGGAAAGCCCCTCGTTGCGAAAGTTGCGGTTGAGCTCGAACACTTTTTCAAACCCGCCGACGACCAGCCGCTTGAGATAAAGCTCCGGGGCGATGCGCGCGTAGAGCGGGATACCGAGAGCTTTATGAAAAGTCTCGAAAGGCTCCGCGGCGGCTCCGGTCGCCTTCGGCGTGAGCATCGGCGTCTCGACCTCGATATAGCCGTGGTCTTCCAGAAAGCGGCGCAGCTGGCTGACGACCTTGGCGCGAATTTCAAAAACCTGGCGTGTCGGCATTTCGCCTTCTTCGTGTTCGACCTGCAGACTCGACGCGATCAGATCGGCGTAGCGGTAGCGGCGGCGCAGTTCAGGATCGGCAATGCCGTGCATTTTGTCAGGCATTGGCAGCATCGCCTTAGCTAAAAATTGAAGTTTTTCGACATGGACGGAAAGCTCGCCGGTATTGGTGATAAACAGGTAGCCTTCGACGCCGATAAAATCGCCGTGATCGAGCAGGCCGAAAGCAGTCCAGGAGTCTGTCGCGTCAAGAGAGCCTGGCGAGTCTATCGAGTCTGGTGAGCCTGTCGAGTCAACGGTATTTTTAAGGAATTTAAACCCGTCTTTTTTCGGCGCGTATATCTGTAATTTATTAATTCCATCGGTCAGGTGAACAAAACTGCCGCGCGGCGGTGTGGTCAGACGGCCGGCGATCCGGACAGAGCCGAATTCTTTCAGCTGCGCGTTCAAACGGTCTTTTAATTCTACGGGCGGGCGTTCGCGCTCGGCGAGGGTGGCGACCACGGCTTTGATCTCCGCGACGATCTCTACGACCGGCGGATGGTTAATAATATTGGTGATCGTGTCTTCGGTGCCGCTGACGGCGGTGCGGGCAAATTTGTTCGGATAAACGTTGCCCACCAGCTCGCGCATCGCTTCCAAATGAGCCCGGCGCGCTTCCGTTTGATCATTAGTTTCGATAATGTCTGTGTATTCGGTCATGTTTTGTTAGTGATACGGTTTTCGTGATACGGAATACGTAGCTCGTGGTACGTTATACGTAGTTCGTTGTTCGTGGTACGTATCGCCGCGCCGCCGTATTGCTTATCACGTACCGCTTCCAGCATGGCGTATTACGTATTGCGTGATATGCTATATCTAATCGTATAACCTGTTACGTGCGGCGTATTACGAATTGCGTATTACGTTCGGCGTACCGCGTATTACGATTTATGTAAATGAGTAGTGTAGCGGAAAACGCGCCCAAACAACAAAAGTTAACGGGGTATCTAAAAGATTCTCAGGCGTTTCTGCGTTTAAAATCCGAAATTCTGGGCGGCGCGCGGGTGATAAACCTGAGCGGGCTGACCTCTACCGCCAGCAAGGCGCTGGTAATATCGGCGCTGCAAAGCGATCTGAAACGCACGCTGGCCGTGGTGACGGCCGGCAATCAGGAAGCCGAGACTTTTACTTCCGATCTGGAATTTTTCGGCGGTGGCGGCGGAGACGGCGGGCAGCGAATTCTCTCTCTTCCTTCTTCCGAAAGCGATGTTTATTCCGGGGTTTCGCCGCACAGCGAAACGCTGGAACTGCGCGCGCTGACGCTCTGGAAAATGGCGCAGTCCGCGCCGGATATTCTGGTGCTGCCGGCACGAAGCCTGATCACGCGAATTTCGACCCCGGATGAGATCAGAAAACTGGGCGTTACGCTAAAACGCGATGAAGACTTTGCGCCCGATGTGCTGGTCGAACGGCTTTCTTCCGGCGGTTATGTCCGCGAAGAACCGCTGCAAAACGTCGGGCAGTTTTCCGTCCGGGGCGGCATTGTCGATGTCTGGTCGCCGGATGCCGGCACGCCGGTGAGAATAGAATTTTTTGGCGATACGGTCGATTCGATCCGCGAATTTGACGCTCAGACGCAGCTTTCGACCGAGCAGCTGACGGAGGTCAGCCTCGCGCCGATGCGCGAATTCCCCGCCACGGCGGAAGATTTCAAAGATTGGGCGATCCTCGCGCGGGAAAGATTTTCCGGCGACGCCGAAGCGCGCGCCTTAAAAGACCGCACCGTCTTTGCCGACGAAGGCGAGAGCTTTCACGGCTGGGAGTGGCTCTTTCCCATTTTGCGCGAACGGCGGGCAAGCGTTCTCGATCACTTGAAAGAATATATTCTGGTCATCGACGAATCGACGATCGTCGAAAGCACGCTGGCCGATCTTTACGCAAACCTGGCCGCGCGCTACGGCGAGCTAGAAAACGCCGGCGAGATCGGACTGCCGCCGGAAGAACTTTTTCTGACCGTGGAAGAATTGCGGCAAAAGCTCGAGGCGAAAAAGCGGCTCGAGCTGCGGGCGCTCGGCAGATCGGCGGCCAGAACCGATGAAGAATTCAGCCTCGAAGCAACCGATCTGACGGGGCAGTTATTTTTATTTACCACCAGGGAAAAGTCCGCCGAGATAGAGCTCGGGTCCCGCTCGGCGCGAAAGTTTTTCGGTAAGCTCAACGAATTCGCGGAGACATTTAAGACTGCGGACAAATCAGGCAGCATTATCGTGATGCAGACACACGGTTTGGCGGAGAGATTATCGGATATCCTGCGCGATTATGACGTCGTGCTTTCCGGCGAATCGCTGCTGGTCGGAAGCTTGAGCAGCGGTTTCGAGATCCCGTCGGTAAATCTGATCATTCAGACCGAAAACGAGCTTTTCGGCGAAAAGCTGGAGGCTGCCGGCCCGCCGCCGAAGCGTTCGAAATCAAAGACCAAGGCCTTTCTTTCCGATTTTCGCGATTTGAAAGAAGGCGATTATGTCGTCCACGTCGATCACGGCATTGGCCGGTTCGAAGGGCTGCAGAATATCGAAACAGGCGGCAGCAGCCGTGAATTTATGCTGCTGATGTACGCCGAAAACTCGAAACTTTATGTTCCGGTCGAACGGCTCGATTTGGTTTCGCGTTACTCCAGCGCCGAAGGCGCGCAGCCGACACTTGATCGGCTGGGCGGGCTCGGCTGGCAAAAAACAAAGGCCAAGGCTAAACGCGCGATGCGCGACATGGCCGACGAATTGTTAAAGCTCTACGCCGAACGAAAGCTGGTGACGGGTTTTGCTTTTTCGGCGGACCTACCGTGGCAGCACGAATTCGAAGACGCTTTTCCCTACGATCTGACCGACGACCAGGTAACGTCCATTGAAGAGGTAAAAAACGATATGCAGGCGCCGATACCGATGGATCGGCTGTTGTGCGGCGACGTCGGCTACGGCAAAACGGAAGTCGCGATGCGGGCCGCTTTCAAAGCCGTGATGGATGCCAAACAAGTGGCGATACTGACGCCGACGACGGTGCTGGCTTACCAGCATTTCGACACTTTTCGAAAACGCTTTGCCGCCTTCCCGATCAAGATCGAATTGCTTTCGCGTTTTCGCAGCACGAAGGAACAAAAGGCCGTGGTCGAGCAGGCCGCCAAAGGCGAGGTTGATATTTTGATCGGCACACATCGCATTTTATCGAGCGACGTGCAGGTGCCGAAGCTGGGTCTGGTCGTGGTCGATGAAGAGCAGCGTTTCGGTGTCGCGCACAAGGAAAAACTCAAAAAGCTGAAAAAGAAGGTCGATGTGCTGACGCTTTCGGCGACGCCGATCCCGCGTACGCTGAATATGTCGCTGATGGGAATGCGCGATATGTCCGTGATCGAAACGCCGCCGCGCGACCGCCTGGCGATCAATACCCAGGTCGTGCAGTTTTCCGAGGGCGTGCTGAAATCCGCCATCGAGCTCGAACTCGCGCGTAACGGGCAGGTATTTTTTATTCACAACCGGGTCGAAACGATCGCATCCATCGCCGCGCTGGTGAAAAAGATCGTTCCCAACGCGCGCATCGCCATCGGGCACGGGCAGATGAATGAAAAAGAGATGGAAAACGTGATGCTCGATTTCGTCGATTACAAATACGACGTGCTGGTGGCGACGACCATCATCGAAAACGGCATCGACATTCCCCGCGCCAATACCATTATCATCAACCGTTCGGATAAATACGGCCTGTCGCAGCTTTACCAGTTGCGCGGGCGGGTCGGCCGTTCTAACCGCCGGGCTTATGCTTATTTGCTGATACCGGGCGAGCTGGAACTGACGCCGATCGCGCGGCGGCGGCTTTCGGCGATCCGCGAATTTTCCGATCTGGGGGCGGGTTTTCGCATCGCGGCGCTCGATCTGGAATTGCGCGGCGCGGGAAATCTGCTCGGCGGGCAGCAGTCGGGGCATTTGGACGCGCTCGGTTTCGATCTTTATACCAAGATGCTCGAACGAACGGTGGCCGAGCTGCGCGGTGACGAGATCGACGACGAGGTCAGCGTTTCGCTCAATTTCGGCGTTGACGTTTCCATTCCCCAGGAATACATTCAGGAAACCGGCCAGCGGCTGCGCACGTATAAACGGATATCGTCCGCCGATTCGGAAGACGACCTGCGGCAGATTTATTTCGAGCTTCAGGACAGGTACGGGAAAATACCGTATTCGGTGGAAAATCTGTTTGAATATTCGAAGCTGCGGCGGCTGGCCGAGCAGATGCGGCTGGTGTCGATAGACAAGACGCCGAACGGGCTGGCGCTGAAATTAAGCGAAAACGCCGCGGTTTCACCCGAGGGCCTGACGCATTTCCTGGAACGCAGCCCGGCATCGTCTTTTACGCCGAATGGTGTGTTGAGGGTGGTCTTGGACGAGGGAATGAAAGAAAATCCGATCGAGACGGCGCGGGAAATACTGCTGGAAATCGGTATTTAACATCAAATTCTCGTTACACTTACGGGATTTTTGCAAGATCCGATAAACGCGGACGCAATTTCCTGCATCTTAATACAACGTTGCAAGAATATCTTTCGCAGATTAAGATTCTCAGTTGAACTTTCGGTTAAATTTTAAGGAGCCATAATAGTGAAGTTTATCAACTATTTAATTACCGCTTTTTTATTCGCGTTACTTACAGTTTCATTTACGTTCGCCCAGGAAAGCGAGCCCGTAGTGGTGGACGAGGTTATCGCCCAGGTCAACGACGGCGTGATCACTCTTTCGCGGGTCAAGCGCGAAAGCAAGGAAGCGATCGCGCAGATGGTGCAGAGCGGCAAAACCGAGGCCCAGGCTAAAGCTGAAGTGGAAAGCAAGCAGGGCGAATTGATCGCCAACCTGATCAATGAAGAACTGGTAATGCAAAAAGGCAAGGAATTAGGCGTGGACGAGGACATCGAAGCTTCGCTGAACCGCCGGTTCCTGGACATCATGAAAGAACAGGGCCTGAAAAACCTTGAAGAGCTTTACCGCAAAATGCGTGACAGCGGCATCAATCCCGATGATATCCGTACCATGTGGCGCAAGGACGCCACCCGCGAAGCCGTTTGGAACCGCGAGGTCGATGCCAAAATTTATCACAGCTTGAGCGGTAAAGAACTGCAGGAATATTTTGATAAAAACAAGCAAAAATTTATCAAGCCTGAATCCTTTATGCTTTCCGAGATATTCCTGGGCTTTGCCGGCAGAAACGAAGCGACCGTGCGCGCCAAGGCAAAAGATCTGGTGCAGCAGCTGCGCGCCGGCGGCGATTTTGTAAAACTCGCGCTGGAAAATTCCGAACGCGAAGACGTCAAGAAAACCCAGGGCAAGCTCGGCAGTTTCACGAACGCCGATCTGAAGGAAAATATTTCCGTTCCGTTAAAGGGCCTGAAAGCCGGACAGGTGACCGATCCGATAGAAGTGGATGAAGGATTGTTGATCTTACGCGTCGATGAACGCGTCGGCGCCGGAACCGAAGCGAAATTTAACGAGGACGACGCCCGTAACGTCATCACGTATGAACGGCGGAGTGATCAGCGCAGAAAATATATGGTAACCCTGCGCCGCGAATCATATATAAAAATTTCCGAAGGCTATCGCGCGATGGTTTCGCCGGTCTTGTACGCCGACGAGCGTACCGAAAAACCCGCCGAAAAGGGCGGTAAATAAACCGACACCCGGGGACGGCGACAGTGGCCGTCCTTTTTTATTACCAACTTTACTAAAATGCGATTGGATCTTTTTCTCAAGGCAAGCCGGCTGGTTTTGCGGCGTTCGCTGGCACAGCAGTTTTGCGATGCCGGGCGGGTAAAGGTGGGCGACCTGAAGGCCAAATCGGGCAAGGAGATCAAAGTAGGCGATGAGATAGAAATTCGCCGCCGCGACCGTTTGATCACGATTCGGGTAAAGCAAATTCCCCCTTCCAAACAGGTTTCAAGAAACGACGCGGCGGCTCTTTATGAAGTGGTTTCCGAGGAAGCGCTGGCTGAACCGGTATTTGAGCTGCCGTTCGAGATCGAAGACAGCAGCAGTAAACCGGCGCCGTAGAATATCAAGGTAAAGAACGCGACATACCCCGTCGCCCCGGCAAATTTGGGGATATCCAGCAGCCCCAGCGAAACTCCCTGCAGCAGACTTTCCGTCAATTTTCGCGTCCAGCTTTCTTCGCCCACGGCGGTCGAAACCAGCGAAGCCAAAAACACATATTTAAAAACGAAAGCCAGTCCGAAGAGCGCCGCCAGGCTTCGCAGGAGCTTGTTCGCTTCCAGTTCGGCAAAGAGATTCGTCCACAGCGTCCACAAGAGAAAAAACGCGGTCAATACGAACGCCAAACCTTTTTCCGGCAGCACGGAATTTATTACCTGCGCCGAAGCCGCAAACAGCGTGAGCAGCACCAGCCCGTTCGCGCAATTTTTCAGCACCGGGAAATCGGCCGAAAACCACTCGCCGGTTTTTACCAGTTTTCCGCGGATCACGATCGCCGCCAGCATCAACGCCAGAACCAGATTGAACAGCGTCGGGCCGAGAAAAATAAACGCGCCCGATTCCAGGCTCAACCGCAGCCCGCCGAGTAAAGTGACAACGAGAAAGATCACCGGCAGCGCAATATACTGCCAGAAAAGTAAGGTTTTTTTATTTTGTAAATTACTGCTCACAACATTCCGGTACTGAAAACTAAAAGCGCGACACAATCACTTCTAAGCCAGGAAGGGCTGCTTGCGCCCCGCAGCTTTGAATTTGGTCTCTTGCTCGGTCAATAAAAATAAGAGCGGGCGCAAGCGGCGCTTCCAGACCCTGAGATAAATCAACCGCTTAGTTTTTAAATTGCCCCAAGTCATCATTTTCTCTCCCGTGCTAATTTCAGCGGGTTAAAATCTTCAGCGGTAATTTCCAGCCCGCTTTGTATTTCGGTTTTTAATTCCTGCGGGGTTTTCATTTTAAGATTCTCGTCGTCAGCTTTAAACTCCGGTTTCAGCGCGATCACCTGATTTACCGTTTCCAGACCCTGTTTGAACAGCTTGTCGTCATCGTAAACTTTACCGAATCCCTGCCGGTAAAAACTGTAAGCCGTGTAAAACTGGATTTTTGCGTCGCGTTTTTCCGGATCGGCTTTGGCAAAAGATTCGCGCGCGCCGGTAAAGTTGTCCTGCCGGAAAAGCTCTACGCCCCTTTTGAACTCGCTTTCGTCGATGGCATAGGTTCCGGCCGTAACGGCGGCTTTGCTCACCACTTCCTGAAAATTCTGCGGCTGTTTGGCATAGATCCAGACGATCAGCCCGCCGAAGATCAGGATCATCAAGATGCTTATAACCTGTAATGTTTTCTCATTCATCGATTGCAACCGTGTATGAAGCGTGTAAGAAGTTTGGAAGATAGGTTTTTTTATGTCAAATAAAGCTTGTTCTTTTATCCGGCGCCGGAGGCGTTCCGTTTTGGTGAAGCGTCCGGTCGCGAAGAAAATCTTGAAATTTCTTGAAATCGCCGGTAATAAGTGCAAGAATACCCGCAAATCGATCAGTCCCTAATCCCATGATATTAACCAGACTCCTATCTCTTCTGATATGTATTTTCGTCTCTGCGGCTGCGACGGCGCAGACCCCGACCCCGCCGGCAGAGCCCAAACGTGAATCCGCCCGCGCGGCGCTCGAAAGTATTACTGGTTCGCAGTGGGTCGAACTTCTCATTTTGGTGATTCTTGGGCTGGTCTTCTGGCAGGCGGTTAAATACCTGGCCCGGATGACGGTCGGGAAAATTCTCCGGCAGCGCTATCAATACCTGACTGAAAAACAAATAGGAAAACTATTTTCCCCGGTCGGCTTGTTTGTTTTTATCATTATTTTTCATCTCGGTTTGCCCTTCCTGAATTTGGCGCCGGACGCGCTGAAGCTGGTGGAGCGGATAATGTTCATCCTGACTGCGCTTGCGATCACCTGGCTGGTGTCCCGCGTGGTCGGCGTCGTCGCCTTGCGGCTAAACCAGAAAGCGCGCGAGAGCAATATCAAAACAGACGATCTTTTAGTGCCTTTTGCCACCACCATTATTCGCATCGTAATAATAATAGTCGCCGCGATCTGGGTGGCGGGAAATTTCGGTTTCGATGTGACGAGTGTGATAGCCGGGCTCGGCATCGGCGGCATCGCGATCGCCCTTGCGTCGCAGGAAACTCTGAGTAATTTTTTCGGCTCTCTGGTGCTGCTGATCGAGCGGCCTTTTTCCGCCGACGACCGGGTCGAGATCGCCGGTGTCAAGGGAACGATCCAGGAGGTCGGCCTTCGCAGCACGAAGATATTGAACTCCGAAAATTCCGTCATCACCATGCCCAATGCCAGCATCGCAAAAGCCAATATAATCAACCAAGGCGTTAAGACCAGCCCGCGCTGGTCGATAAAATTGTCGATTCCCTACAAAAACGGAGCGGCAAAGGTGGAAAACTTTTGCGACGGGATCGAAGAGATCATCAGGGTCAGCGAAACTTTGGAGAGTGAGAAATTCAAAATTCATCTTTTCGATGCGCTGCCGGCGGCGCTGGAATTACGGGTGGAAATAACCTTCAAAGTCGATGATTATGATTTTGAAGTATCTGCCCGTCACAAATTTATCATGGATCTTCTGCGCCTGACCGATAAATTAGATATCCAGTTGGAGGTGCCGAACTAAGGCGCTTTTCTGCCGATCCCGCATTTTGCCGCCCGGTTTTTGTCGGATAATTATTTTGTCATGTTTTCTCATTCATTGTTATAATTCGGACAAGTGAATGTGAAGACGACCCCGGCAATGTCAAATTTTTAAGCTGCTGTTTTTGGCCTTGATCTTTAGCACCGCACCCAGCCTACGGTGGCGGCCTATGCGAAATGTCAAAAGACAAACCTGAAAGCCGCGCGGAACCTTTTAATTACAGGATGGTAGAAATGAAACTTACTTCTCCGGCCATAGTCCTTTTATTTTTGCTTTTATCGTTTACCTTTGTTTCCGCGCAAAAAGAGCCGGAAAACAATTGGAGCAGAATCCAAAGCTCTAACGGTGAGTTTTCGATAGAGATGCCGGCGAACCTTTTTTATTTTTATGACAAGCTGGGTTTTACGCTGTCTCCCCCCACCAACCAGCCATATAATTTCGCGGAGATGCGGCTGCTTGGCGCTTCGGCGAATAAAACCGTCATGAGGGTCGAGAGCTATCTCGTTTCCGGCCCAAAATCCTATCTCGCGGAGATTATCAGAAGCGACAATATGGACGGGGTGACAACGAAAGAAGCTAACCCGGATTTTATCATTCGGCAAGTCGAACAAAACAGCGTCAAGCCCCCGCGAAGCGTACCGGAGCTGCAGGTAAGCTACATTACAAAATATATCGCTTCGAAAACCCATTTGTATGTCGTCTCGGTGGCCAATCGCGGAAGCCAAACCGAGGAATCCAGGCGATTTTTGTCGTCCATCCGCTTGAGTAAAAATAAGCCGGCAGCAAATAAAGATGAGAAGATAGTTTCGATCTCCGATCTGAAACCGCTGACGATCGACGACATCGGCATCGACTCGGTGAATACACAGGACGCGCCGTCGGCATTGAAAGTGGTAAAAAATCCGATCGCCCCGTCCGAAGATCGCACCAGCGCAGTTATCCTGATGCAGCCCCGGCCATCGTTCACCGACGCCATCAGAGCAACGCGCTATTTTTCAGGAACCGGACGGCTGCGGCTAAACTTTTCCAGGGCCGGGATCATTTCCCGGGCCGAAGCTCTTTCGCCACTGCCCGCCGGTTTAGGCCGGAGTTGTTTTTTTGCCGCGATAAGGATCAGGTTTCTTCCGGCGGAAAAAGAAGGCGCAGCGGTAGATATCGCCAGAGTGGTTGAATATGGTTTTGTTCTCCGTTAATTTTATTAAAATATGACAAAAAATATCCTTGCTGTCTTGTTGGGCTTTTTTCTTTTTATAAACGGCTCCGCGCAAAAACTTACCGCCGATCTGGTGATCGTAAACGCGAATGTCCAGACGATGGATCCGGGTAAGCCGAAGGCGCAGGCGATCGCCGTCATGGGCAATAAGATCGTCGCGGTCGGCGCCGACGCCGAGATCAGGGCCTTGGCGGGCGCTAATACTAAAGTGATCGATGCCGGCGGCAAACTCGTCATGCCCGGCTTTAACGACGCTCACCTGCATTTCATCGAAGGCGGCTTTCAGCTTTCGCTGGTCGATCTGCGCGACGCCAAAACACCCGAAGAATTTGCCGCGCGGATCAGGGCTTTCGCCGCGAAGCTTCCCAAGGGGCAATGGATCCTCGGCGGGCGCTGGGATCATGAAAACTGGAAACCGAATGATCTGCCGACCAAAGAATTGATCGACGCCGTGACGCCCGACAATCCGGTTTTCGTCCAGCGTCTGGACGGGCACATGGGAGTGGCAAACAGCTTGGCGCTAAAACTCGCCGGGGTAACCAAAGAGACCAAAGACGTCGATGGCGGCGTGATCGTCCGCGACGGCGGCGGCAACCCGACCGGCGTGGTAAAAGACGCCGCGATGGATATGATCGACCGCGTCATACCCGAACCGTCTTTTGAGCAAAAGCTGGCCGCCGCGCAGGCCGCGACCGATTTCGCCGCCAGCCTCGGCGTGACCAGCGCGCAGGATATGTCCGCCGGAACGAGTATCGGCGTCTATCAGGAACTGATGCGGCAGGGCAAACTCAAAACCCGCATCTACGCGGGAGCGCCGCTGCCCGATTGGCAGCGGCTGGCAAATACCGGCATTCATTACGCTTTTGGCGACGCTATGCTGCGCGTTGGCACGCTGAAGGGGTACGCTGACGGCAGTCTCGGTTCGACCACCGCCTGGTTTTTCGAGCCTTACATGGATTCGCCGAATACCAGCGGGCTTTCCGGCGCGGAAATTCCGGTGATGTATGAGCACGTTTCGGGCGCCGACAAGAACGGCCTGCAAGTGATGATCCACGCCATCGGCGACCGAGGCAACGCCACCATCCTGGACATTTTCGAACGCGTCGAAAAAGAGAACGGCGCGCGCGACCGGCGTTTTCGCATCGAACACGCGCAGCACCTGCGCCAGCAGGACATTCCGCGTTTTGGCAAATTGAATGTTGTCGCCTCGATGCAGCCGGTGCATTTGACCGACGACGGGCGCTGGGCCGGAAAACGTTTAGATGAAAAACGGCTAAAAGGCACCTATGCTTTTCGCACGCTGCTCGACACCGGCGCGCATCTCGCATTCGGTACCGACTGGGCGGTCGCGCCGTTAGATCCGTTCTTCGGAATATACGCGGCGGTCACCCGCCAGACCACCGACGGCAAAAATCCTAACGGCTGGATACCCGAACAAAAGATCACCGTCGATGAAGCCGTCCGCGCTTATACTTCCGGTTCGGCCTACGCGGAATTTCAGGAAAATGTCAAAGGCACGATCTCCGCCGGCAAACTGGCGGATCTTATCATCGTTTCCGAAGACATTTTTACCGGGCTGCCGGCAAAAATACCGCAGTCAAAAGTTTTGACCACGGTAGTGGACGGGAAAGTAGTATATCAGGCAAAATAAGATTTTCCGGAGCAGCCGTATGAAGAGACTTTTGATACTGCCGATCTTAATACTTAGCGTCACCGCGATCTTTGCGCAGCCAAAGGCGGCAAATTCCGAATGGGTAAGGATCGAAGGTTTTGTGCGGGAATATTCTTTTCTGATGCCCGAAGGTTATTTTGTTTATCGGAATAAGAAAACAAGCGAAACCTATCTTTCTTCATATAAGAACGACGTCTCTATTAATATTCATATCACCAGCGAATTCTCTCCCAGAGAACGTTTGAAAGGCCTGGAAGAGAAATACGACGGCGGCGATTGTAAATATGACTATTACACTTTGGGGCCGTATAGCGGAAAGTTTTTTACCTGTGAAAACAGTAAACAATTTTCCAAAACGATATATCTGGCTTCGGGAAGCGGTTATTTCAAGATCGTAGTGGGGGCATTGTCGGAGTTTGAAAAAGACGTCACTAAATTTCTCGGGTCGCTGCGCTTTCACGGCGCCCCTCTGTTCCGCCGATATAATGAATCTGTAAGCAGTGACGAAAAATCTTTGTCGGTGCTTGATCTGAAGAACGATCCGCTGGTCGAGGAATATTTGAACAAACCCGACAACGAAAATATTAAGTGGGGAAATTCCGGAAACCTGAAGGCCGCTTTCTTTGACGCCGACAGCGCCGTCTATTCGCGTGATCTGATAATCTTGCGCCGGAAAACACCGAAGTTTTCCTTCAAAAGAGGATCTTTCATATCGGTAAAGATAAAGATACATTTTCCTGTCAGTGGGAAGATCGAAAAAGTGGAAGTTATTTCCAGCACCGGCACGGACCATACCGAAAAGGTCATAGAATCTTTGAAAGAAATGAAATTCATCCCGGCCCAGATAGACGGTAAGGACGTGGAGTGCAGCCGGGTGATGCAATTTGGTTTTGATACGCTTTAAGTGCATTATTGTTTAATGACGGATAATTCAAAAGAGGAATGTTTATATGAATAAAAGAATTTTAGGCTTAATTATTTTAACTTTGATGTCGTTCGGCGCGGTTTTCGCGCAGGAAAAAATGGAAGAAAAATCCCCGACCGACGCCGACAAAGTGGCTAATTTCGACAACACAAAAGTGATCAAGCGCGGCGGCGCGATCGGCAGCGCCGACAAGGTTTCGCTGAAAAAGGTTTTGGCCGACCCGGCGAAATATTCCGGCAGGGCCGTCCGCGTCGAAGGCGTCATCGTGCGTTCCTGCAAAATGGAAGGCTGCTGGATGGAGCTTGCTCCGAAAGCGGAAGGCCAATCGATGCGCGTGAAAATGAAAGGCCACGCCTTTTTTGTGCCGCTCGATTCCGCCGGGCTAAAGGCAAAGGTCGAAGGCACCGTTTCCGTGAAAACGCTGACCAAAGACCACGTTGACCACCTGATCGAAGACGGCGCGAAATTCGACAAGCGCAACGCCGACGGCACCGTCACCGAAGTTTCATTCGAAGCCACGGGTGTCGAGTTAAGCAAAGCGAATAAGTAACTTAAGAGACGCAGGCCGTGGTTCCAATGGCGTTACCTGTAAACCGATGAGGTTGGTGTTTCAGTGTTTCACGCGTTTCCGGATGAAACACTGAAACACTTTTGAAACAGAAATAAAAGGAATTCCATTCATTCCGGCAAAACCTTAAAATCCGCACTATTGTTCCGCTCAAAACAGCTAAAAATTGAGTTTCAAAGAGCAGTCGGACAGACTGAACCACGAATTTACACGAAATGACGGTGAGTTTGAAGAACATTTTTTGGACACATTAATATTGCCGGGTCTTTCGCGTTATTTGAAAGGGCGTTGCCCCATAAAATGAAACGGATGACCATCGTAATGAGGTCAGAACCTCAGAACGCAGTGACCGGCCAATGAGATGCTGGCTAGTTAAATCTTTAGCTGTAATAGAATGGTAAGTTTTAAGCCGGAAGCCGGTTTCAGCTACTAATGGGGGTTCTCGGTACTGACTTCATTGCGGGGCAGCTTATTTTCCGCTAATTTCCCTCTTTTCTTTCCGGCTTTTGATCTATAATGCCGCCATGCCCTCACCGAAATCTTCCAAAATTCCTTGTCACATCAGCGACAAAATCAAGCCGGGGAATAATGCCGATGATATCCGCAAATCCGTCTGCCGCGATCTTAAAACATCCGGGCATACGGATGGTAAGCACTATTGCCTGCTGCATTTCCCCGCCAAAGAAAAAGATGCCAAAGAATTTGAAACTATCAGAAAAGCGCGCTTTGCAGAGGTTGAAGCCGCCGTCGCGGAGCTCGAAGAATTGCCGGAAGAAGAGCGCAAAGTCAAATTATCAAAAATTAGATATGACTTCCGTTATGTCTACTTTCCATCGAAAGTAAATCTTTCCGACTATAAATATCTAGCAAATGCTGATTTCAGCTCGGCAGCCTTTTCCGGTGACGCTTATTTCAGATCGGCGGTCTTTTCCGGTAACTCTGATTTCAGCGAGGCAGCCTTTTCGCGTTACGCTGATTTCAGAGAGGCAGTCTTTTCGGGTTACGCCGATTTCAGATCGGCAGCCTTTTCGATTTTCGCTTCTTTTAGCGAGGCAGCCTTTTTGGGTTACGCTTCGTTCAGATCGGCAGACTTTTCGGGTGCTGATTTCACTTCGGCAGCCTTTTCGGGTGACGCTGGTTTCAGCTCGGCAGCCTTTTCGGGTAACGCTTCTTTCAGCGAAGCAACCTTTTCGGGTGACGCTTCTTTCAACTCTGCAACCTTTCAGAAAAGAGGAAATTTTGAGGATAGCATCTTCTTTTCAATCGCCGGATTTTATAAAACTGAGTTTGTGGAGACATCGGAAATTTTTTTCAAAAAGACAAAATTCTGCGGCAATGTAAAATTCGAGCAGGCGATGTTTGAGGGCTTCGTCAGCTTTGAAGGTAATTCGGATGAAAAAGTATTTCCGGGCAGAAATGATGTCAGTAAGGTTATGGCGGAACTAAAAGAAAGATTCAGTGGATTAAAGCAAACATTATCTAAAAGGAAGATCGAATTTAGAGTTCCCGATGCCTTTATAAATAAGGCGGAATACGATCTCAGAAATACCGAGGAAAACACGCAAGACAAAGCAACCGAGTCTTATGAGGAACTTCAAGCGCGTATCGGAAATCAGGAAGCAATTCTCGATCTGCAAAATGCCCGCCTGAAAAAGCCTGAAAGAATTACCTTTCATACCGCCCGCTTGCGCCCGAATTGGTTTGTAAATACGGACTCGCGGCAGATGGTCTTTACCGACTGCCGCTGGGATAATATCGATCAAACCGGTGTCAAAGACCGCTTGGGTGGGAAAAATAAAAAGCAGTTAAATGCCAATATCAATGCCGAACTTCAAGCCTTGACGAAGCGCGGCGTCCGCGAAGAAAAACGCATGCTTGAGATCGCTTGCCGCCAGCTTTCCGTAAACGCCGAGGAAAACAACCGCTACGAAGACGCCTCGAAGTTTCGTTATATGGCGATGGAAACTAAGCGGCTCGAATATCGGTGGCATGGCAGATTTTACACCCTTAGCTGGTGGTATCGTCTGTCGAGCGGTTACGGCGAAAGCTGGGGCAGAGCGGCGCTTATCCTGCTTTTTATCTGGTTTGCTTTTGCCTGGGCCTATACCGGATTCTCTTTTTTTATCACTCCGCTGCCGCCCGCTCCAATTGGGTTCGCGCGCTGGGAAAAGAAAGCTCTGAGCGCGAAGGAATTTGCAAACCCCGCGCAGAGCGAAGACACGGAAGGCGAAAGATTCGTGTTCGGAAAAGCGCTCTGGTATAGCGGCGCGGTCATGGCACTGCAAAGGCCGGAACCGAAACCTGCCACGAACTGGACTCGCGGGCTTATCATCTTTGAAACTATCCTCGGCCCTTTACAGGCCGCGCTGCTTGCCCTTGCGATCAGAAGGAAGTTCATGAGATAGCTTTAAATCCGTAAAGATTATGCTAATCTTTAGTTTTTGAAATTAAACTTTTCAAATAGTCGCTATTTTTTTATGACCGGCAATTTCCGCGTTTTTATCTTTTCTCTTCTCTTAATACTTTTCTCTGGAACTATTCAGCAGACTCTGGCATGTACTTGTGTTGCCAACATCACTCCTTGTCAAAAATTTACTTACGCGGATCTGATATTCATCGGAAAAGTTACCGCGGTACAACCGGAAACGGAACAAAAATTCAGACCGGGCGCGGTACGCACGACTTTTGAAGTTAAAGATATTATTTCCGGAGAAAAAGTGACGCAGGTGGCTTTTCGAAACGAAGGCAGTTCCTGTGATGTTTCTTTTACCGAAGGTGAAACGTATCTTGTTTTTGCCAACAAAAATGGTGTTCAGGGTTATCAGACCAGTTTGTGCTCGGGGAATGAAAAATTAAGCGACGCCGGTGAAACTCTGGCTGCGCTGCGCGATCTTCCTAAAGCCGGTGCCGGCGGCAGGCTTTTCGGAAATGTTTCCGAGTCATTTAAAAAACGTGAAAAAAATTCTTTCCCGATGGCCGGCGTCAAATTGAATATCCGGCAGGTCGGCGGGAAACGAAAAACCTATCAGGCTGTCACCGACGAACAGGGAAATTATGAGCTGATGCTCCCTCCGGGAACCTACAAGGTAGTTCCGGTAGTCCCGGCTTACGCCACGCCGGGGCTTTACGAGGAATCGTCTATTTCCATCAAAGACCGGGGCTGCGCGGAAAAGAGTTTTTCTCTGAGCAATAACAGCAGCCTAAGCGGCAGACTCGTGGATGCGAGAGGTCGGCCGGTTTCGGGAGCTCGACTCGAACTTCTGTCTGTAGATGAAGGCCCGATATCCCCTGCCGTTGAAGAAGGATTTAGCGAAAAAGGCGGCCAGTTCGATATCTATGACATCCCCGCCGGACGTTATACTTTGAGTGTTAATTTTACCAGCCCTCCGGGGCTGTCACAGCCCTATCCGGCAACTTTTTATCCCGGCAAGGCCGAGCGCGAAAAAGCCAAAATCATCGAGATAGGCTTAGGGCAAAAGATCCGTAATATTGTCTTTCGCCTTCCGCCGCCGATCCCGAGCCGGAAAATAACCGGAACCCTAGTTTTTCCTGACGGTCGGCCGGCTGCCGGTATGACGGTTAATTTACAAAGAGAAGATTCGGATACCGCTTTTTCGTATACCAAGACGGATAAGGATGGAAATTTTATTTTAAGCGGCTTTATCGGAGGCAAATATAATTTCGGCGTTGATTATTACGGGGATGAAAAAGAAAAAGATGAATTTACGATAAAAAAAGTCGTCTTTACCCTGGATAAAAACACCCCGGCATTTCGTTTAGTGCTCGAAAAAGCGATTAAAAGGTAATTAAATTTTCAAAAAGTGGGCCTTAAGAATCAGAACGGCGCTGATAGCATGCACAACCTCACCGCTTAGCACTTTCTCGACCGCTTCTTCCAAACTCATTTTTACGGTTTTTATATTTTCCGAACCTTCGCGCTCCGGTTTGGTGAACGTCAGCTTTTTGGCGATAAACAGATACGATATGGCTTTAACGATCGAGGTGTCCATTTCATAAGCCCCGAGCTGGGTCCATTCTTCAGCCTCGATTCCCAATTCTTCTTTGATCTCTCTTTTTGCCGCTTCCAGCGTTTCTTCTTCGCCGTCGATGCCGCCGCACGGCGTTTCCAGGCTTTCCGCTTCGTAGGCGTAACGAAACTGGCGCGTGAGATAAACATTGCCTTCCTCATCCATTGGCAGTATCGCCACCCCGCGCTTCATTAAAATGGTGGCGTATGTTCCATCGCTTCCGTCCGGGTTAATAACCTTATCTTCCGTCACCTCGAAAAAATCGTTTTTGAACTTTTGCTCGCTTCCCTTTATCGTCCAGGGGCCGTTTTTCTTTTCCATGTTTGCCGTATTTAATTCACCTTTAATCTACTTTCAGTATTATAAACTCCTAATTTTACTTATTTTAGCTTACTGAAAAATAATTAAAAATTGCGAATTAATAATTAAGAATGGCTTTGCCTATTGAGACGTTGAATGTTTTGTTCGTGTTGATGCGTGTAATTTCGTGGTTTCCGCCCTTATTGCCATTAAAAAATAAGGCGTAAGAAGTAACCACGAATTACACGAAACAACACGAAATCCGAATCGCGACTTATGGGTAAAGTCATTTAGAAGGCGAATAGATATTCTGATAAATTCAATTGGCACATTACTTCATTTTGCATCAAAGCCCTGAGAATGATAAAAATTAACAGTCAATGAAAGCGTTCAAGGTCAGAGATATCGAGATAAATCCGCCGCTGGCGCTTTCGCGGATGGCGTAAAAAACATTTATACCCTCCCATGATTATTCCCAACGCAGCTAATGCCGTTGTCGATATTCGTAAACTTACGGATTACTGTTTAAATCCCCGGCATGAGGATCGGTAAATATAAAGCCCGAGTTTTTGCTTCTGTTATTGGTATAAACGGAGACAAATGCCGCTGAATTGGCAGAAGTTTTACTGGTTGCAGTAAAAAGCAAAGATGCTAAAATTGGTACGTTGGATAAATATGGCCAGCGTTATGCTCTCAATTTTGAGTGGCAGCGCGGAAATAAGAAGGCCATAATCAGAAGCGGCTGGATAATTAGAAATGGAACCAATTTTCCAACTTTGACCACTTGTTTTGTAATATGAGCAAACTGCAGCAATACGACATTGTAGCCCTAACATCTGACCTGCCTCAAGAGAATCTCTGGAGCGGGCAAGTAGGCACCGTGGTCGAAATTTATAACGATGGTGAGGCGTATGAAGTGGAGTTCGTAGATAAGGACGGTCACACTTATGGTTTGCTTACTTTACGTCCCGAACAGCTTATGCTGCTGCATTACGAACCCGTTGAGGCCGCCGCCTAGAAATGAAATCCTTCAAGATCAGAGACATCGAGATAAATCCGCCGCTGGTGCTTTCGCCGATGGCGGGGGTGACGGATTATTCCTTCCGCCGTTTGCTCAAGCGCCGCGGCGGGGTCGGCCTGACCGTTTCCGAATTTATCTCCGTCGAGGGCCTGACCCGCAACAATCCGAAATCTAAACGCCAGATGCGTTTTTGGGAAGAGGAGCGCCCCTATGCCGTGCAAATATTCGGGGGGCAATGGGAACGGATGGCGATGGCGGCGGAAATGGCGCAGCAGGTGGGCGCCGATATTCTGGACGTCAACTGCGGTTGTCCCGCGCCAAAAGTGGTCAAGCACGGCGGCGGTTCGGGGCTGCTGCGCGACCTGCCGCGGCTGGAAAAAATTCTCACCGAGATCAAAAAAGCGATCACCATTCCGCTGACATTAAAACTGCGGGCAGGCTACACCGATACAACTATTAATTGCGTCGAAGCCTCTAAAATGGCAGAGCAATGCGGTGTCGAGCACATCGCCCTGCACGGGCGAACCAAGGAGCAGGGCTACAAAGGCCTGGCAAACTGGGATCTGGTGCGCGAAGTGAAAAACGCCGTGAGCGTGCCCGTTTCCGGCAGCGGCGACGTGGTCACGATCGAAGGCGCGCTGGCAAAATGGCGGGAAACGGGCTGTGACGGAATCCTGATCGGGCGCGGCGCGATGCAGAACCCATGGATATTTCGCCAGATCGAAGACGTGACCGCCGGCCGCGAACCTTACCAGCCGCCGCTCGAAGAAAAGCAGCAGGTACTGCTCGAATATTTTGAAATGCTGCGCGACGACATGCCCGAACTTCCCGCGCTCGGGAAAATGAAACAGCTCGCCGGGCAATTTACCAAGGGCCTGGTCGGCGGCGCACAGTTTCGCCAGACGCTTTATCATTCGCATTCGGTCGATGAGATTCTGGATAATATCGCCGCATATTTTCTGACACTTGAAAAAGGTGAAAAATACGGCGACGGCCTGGTGGAAACCAGCGCGCCGGAGATCAACTCCTGTGACATTTCCGCCACCGAAGGCGGAAATTTTCAGGCGGCAGCCTAAAAATATTCTAGACAAACCGATACTTAGTGTTAATATTTGTCATCCGATCAAATCAAACCTGAAAAAACCAGGAGAAAAATTGTGAGAATCTTTATCAAACCCAACAGTAAATTATTATTTGCCGTTCTTTTGTCGGCACTGGCAATCAACACCGTAAATTCCCAGGACTTAAAGGCCGAGGAAATAGTGGCGAAACATCTGGATTCGCTCGGGACGAAACAAAAACGCGATGAAGTAAAAACCCGGATCGCCTCCGGCACGAGCTCGATCGAATCGAAGCTTCCGAGCATTTCGACCAGCGGAAAAGCGATCGTCGTTTCCGACGCAAGCAACCTGTTTTATCTCTCCAGCTTTAGCTCGAAAGAGTATCCGTTTGAAAAGATCGGGATCTTTTCGGAAAAGATCAGCCTTCCCTTCGTCATTGCCGGAGCGCGCTCGCCCTTGGGAGCTTTTATCGCCGATCACAGCAAGCTGCTGAGCGACGGCCTTTTTACCGGCACAATGTCCACTATGTGGGGGCTGCAGTCGCCAAAAGGCAAACTCGAGATGGTGGGAAAGAAAAAAGTGGACGGGCAGGAAATGTACGTGCTGAATTATTTTCCGAAAGGCGGCGGCGAATCATTTTCCATCCGGCTGTTTTTTGACGCGAGTAATTTTCAACACTTACGCACGGAATACCGCGACACTCTTTCAGCTCAACACAAAAAAGCCGGGGTGCTTGGCGACCAGACCGGGGTGATAATTTCGATGACCGAAATTTTTGGCGACTACAAGGACGAAGCGGGTTTGACGCTGCCCCACTCATACCGGATAAAATATATGACCGACAGCAATGCCGGAACATACGAATGGACATGGGGTATTACGGTTTCACAATATTTCTTTAACCAGAAACTGGATCCGGGATTTTTTACCTTTGAACCGAAAGAAAATTAAGCTTAAATAAATAATGATCAGACTTTTTTCCGTGATCTCCGTCGTTTTCATGCTGTGCTTTGCCTGCAGCGCGCAGCCGGAAACGGCCGCTGCAAAAAAAGCCGCCGCCGAGGCGCAGCAGGCGTCTTCCGCCTTAAAATCCTCACCGGCCTACGCCGAGTTGATCCTGCGCAAAACCGAGCTCGAAGCCGATCTGGAATCGATGATGGTCGAATTTACCGATGAGTATCCTAAAGTAAAAGAAGCCCGGGTGGAACTCGATTTGCTGCAAAAGGAGCTTGACCGGCTGGCAGCGGTAAAACCGGCGGAGAGCGGAAAATTGAGTTTGGCGCTGGGAAAACTGATGGTTCGCAAAGTCGCGCTGGGAACCGATCTGGCGACCCTGCGCGGGCAATACGACGATAAACATCCGGATGTGATCAGCGCCCGGAAAAAAGTGCAGGTCTTTGAAAAAGCGATCAAAGACATTCTCAGCAACTGAACTCACCTCGATCTCACGCAACTCTAGCCAAGAGACTTCAACGGGCGCGGGTGCGTTCCCTCAAAAAACCAACTCGAACCGACCTTTAAGCGGTGATGCCACGTCGGCAGCCGCTGCGTATAGAGCGCAAAACGCGCCTCGCGCGCCAGAGCGCCGCTGAACGCTTTGTCGCCGACCAGCACGGCCGCGTGCTGCGTGCCTAAGCTGATCGCCTCGCCCAGCTCATGAAACTCGCGGGTTTTGAGCGGCCTGCCTTTGATCAGCGCCCTGACGTTGCCGGCCAGTAATTTCGATTGCTGGTTTGCCAGCTGAGCGGTGCCTTCCAGCTTGGGATCGATCCCTTCGACCTTGGCGATATCGCCGAGCACAAAAATATTTTCCTGCCCCTGCACCTGCAGCGTGCCCTCAGCCAGGATCAAGCCGTGCTTGTCTTTCGGCAGCTCCAGCTTTTCGATCAGCGGGCTGATCTTTACACCGGCCGTCCAGACGGTCGCCGCCGCTTTAAATTCCTGCTGCACGCCGTTATGCTCCGCGACCAGGCCGTCTTTTTTTACTTCCATTACGCGGGTTTGCGTGTGAACCTCGATACGGGCGTCGGTCAGCCCTTTTTGCGCATGCGCGCGTATTTCCTCTCCCATTCCTGGAACGATGTCGCCGCCCATTTCCACCAGCAGGATGCGCGGCTCGCCCTTTAGATCGCGCTGCCGCACGGCATCGTAAAGCAGGTCGGACATTTTCGTCGATAATTCAACGCCGCTCGCTCCCGCGCCGATCACGGCAAAGGTTAGCGCTTCGCGCACGTCCTGCGGGGCGGCGCCCGAAGGAACAGAATCCACGGCCGCGGTCATCCGGCGGCGAAGCTCGTCCGCATCGCGGATATTGCGAAACGGCAGGGCAAACGCCTCGGCGCCCTTGATGCCCCAATAATTCGTCACGCCGCCCGCCGCCAGGACGAGCACGTCGTAAGGAACCCGGAAACGCCAGCCATCGATCCCCACTTCTTTTTTCTCAAGATCGACGCCGCACACCTCGCCGTGTAAAAATTCGATGCCGTCATCGATAAGTTCGCTGTAATACGGCGCGATATGCCACGCTTCGACTTCCCCGCTCAGATATTCATAGAGCATCGGCCGGAAGGTAAAGTGATCTTCATTGCTGATCAGCGAGACCTTGCCTGCGTTTTCCGTTTCCAGCGCGGCAAAAAGCCCCCCAAAACCGCCGCCGATTATCACGATATTTTTTCCGTTCTCTGCCATTTTCGAGCCCTCCTGAGATTGTGAAATATTTCTCAAGCAATCTTAACGAAGATTAATCCTTTATAAAAGAGTTGTCAATACAAATTTTGTTACAACTGAGATCTGAAATTTAGAATATGGGATCTGCCCGAACCGTCACTTTAATTCAGATCACGGGGCCGCCATCACAGCCGGCTTCCTTTATCCACCCGCTTACTAACTCTGCTTGTGGGACGCCGAGCTTCTCAAAGATCGCCAGCGCTTGCCGCCAATGATCACAGGCCTTTGATTTATCCCCAAGGGAATTATAGGCAATGCCCAGATTGCCCAGACAGTTTCCTTCGCCAAGCCGGTCGCCGATCTCACGCGAAATTTTCAGCGCCGCTTCCTGATACTCTATCGCCTTTTGATATTCCCCCAGCGAATCATAGGCATTGCCCAGGTTGCCCAGATCGCTTCCTTCGCCGCGCCGGTCGCCAATCTCTCGTGAAATTTTCAGCGCCGCTTCCTGATACTCTATCGCCTTTTGATATTCCCCCAGCGAATTATAGGCAATTCCCAGATTGCCTATACGGTTTCCTTCGCCAAGCCGGTCGCCGATCTCACGCGATATTTTCAGCGCCGCTTCGTGATACTCTATCGCTTTTTGGTATTCTCCCAGCGAATAATAGGTATTGCCCAGATTGCCCAGACTGTTTCCTTCGCCGCGCCGGTCGCCGATCTCACGCGATATTTTCAGCGCCGCTTCGTGATACCCGATCGCCTTTTGATATTCCCCCAGCGAATTATAGGCAATTCCCAGATTGCCTATACGGTTTCCTTCGCCAAGCCGGTCGCCGATCTCACGCGATATTTTCAGCGCCGCTTCGTGATACTCTATCGCTTTTTGGTATTCTCCCAGCGAATAATAGGCATTACCCAGATTGCCCAGAGTGTTTCCTTCGCCGAGCCGATCGTCGATCCCACGCGATATTTTCAGCGCCGCTTCGTGATACTCTATCGCTTTTTGGTATTCCCCCAACGACTCATAAGCGTTGCCCAGATTGCCCAAGCTATTTTCTTCGCCGCGCCGGTCGCCGATCTCTCGCGATATTTTCAGCGCCGCTTCGTAATACTCTATCGCCTTTTGATATTCCCCCAGCGAATCATAGGCAACGCCCAGATTGCCCAGATGGTTTCCCTCGGATAACAAATTCCCTAATCTTTTCGCCGCTTTCACCCCGTAATCACACCAGGAAAGAAATTGCTGCGGGTGAAGTCTTAATAATTTGTATTCGTTGGCAAAACCGGAATAATCATCTGTCAACGAGTCGTCACTACCTAATGCCCACTCTTGCCCGAAAATTATATTGTGCCAGTCGTTATCAAGTACTTTTAGCCCCCGGTCATATTCATCCCTGCTGCCCGGATTTTGAATTTCTCTTAGCAGTAAAGCAAAGTGCTCCGCATGGCGCCGGGAAAATTCAAATCTTTCTTCGTCTGCTAATGTACTGCCGAGATAGCTTCTGGTCAGATCGTGAAGCCACATCCTTTTTGTTTCCGGCGAAAATTCCAAGAGATTTTTCACAACCAGCCTGTCCAGCGCGGAATTAACGCCAGCCGAAACACCGTCAGGTAAAGATTCACCCCAGACGGCGGCGGCGGCTCTTTCTTCAAAATCCCCCGGGAAAACCGACAGAGCGCGCCATTTTTCATCCAATCCAAGCGCCCCGACAGCGGCGTAACTCAGATCCAGCGAGGCTTCAATGGTCAGATATGGCCTGTTCGGATCGCTTTCTTTTCTCAATTTCTGAAAATCTGAATAGACAGCGTACAGCCGGTCGGCGGTCATTCGCGGATTTGCGGCAAGCACTCCCGCCAACGGCAGCATCGCCATTGGCAAATATCCTGCAAGTGCGGCTATATCGTTGGCCCTGCCTTCCCAGCGCTCCTCCGGACAATTCGCAAACAGCAGCTTACGGGCATCTTCCAGCGACATCTGATCGACACGGCGGCTTGCCGAACCCGGAGCTGTCAGCGCGTCGCGCGATGTAACTACCAAACATGCCCGGTCGTTTCGTAAAGCAACAATTTGTTCAACTTTGGTGGCATTATCTAAAAGCAGCAGTATGTTTTGTTTGGCAGCGATATCCGCATAAACTTTTTGCATCTCCTCAAAGGAAGTGTCAACGTTTAGTTCCGGGTTGAACTTTAAGAGTACTTCATACAATACTCTTTCCGCCGGCAGCGGCTGTTCATCGCCTCCCAGCGCAATTTCATAGTACCGGTCAAAATCGTTTTTGATCTTGCCGGCAAATTCCTCGGCTAATGCTGTTTTACCTACGCCGCCTTGCCCGTGTAACAGCAAACAACTGGCCCCCGAACTATACAATTCCATCAGCGCATTTATGTCGTCCGAGCGGCCGACAAATCCCGGCGCCTGATTAAGCCGCGATGGGGCGGGTTCCGGAGACACGCCGATGTTTATATTCCTGATCTCGCTTATTATTCGCTCTTCCATCTCCGCGCGCTCTTTTGATTGCTGCGCAAAGCCCGTCTCGATGGCATTGAACAACTGAGAAAATTCTTCGCGCAGCGCAGGATCGGCGGCAAATTTACTCTCCAACGTGTCTGCAAGTTGTTTTTGAGTTTCAGGCGATTCGTAACTTTCAGGCAGAATACTTAGGACGGGTTCGCCTTTAAGGCACTCTTCTAATTTCTGCCAAAGCGATTCGACTTTTTTTTCGAAGACAGCGCCAAAGGACTTTTCGGCCAGGTACCAGGAAACCCAGCCGACGATCATTATGGTTGTAACAGTAACAGGTTCAGGCATATGGGATCAGTCTGACTAGGGCGCGATTATAGCATAAATGGGCCAATTACGACCCAACCGCCCCCAACAGGCGGGAAAGCGCCTGGACAGGTACTACCCCTCCCGGAATTTGACTATTACCCCAATATTTCTTATACTCTATGTTTTTCGACTAGCGGAAATCTGCCGCTATACGAAGGGGCAAATAAAATGAGTTACGCAATTATTAAAACGGGCGGAAAACAGTTCAGCGTCGAAGCTGGGCAAATCATACGCGTGCCGACTTTGTTGGACAAACAGGAAGGCGACAAGATCGAGATCGAAACGATGATGGTCGCTGACGGTTCGAACGTTAATCTTAGCGCAGCCGCGGTGAAAGCCACGGTGCTGGGCCACGGGCGCGCGGACAAGATCATTGTCTTTAAGAAAAAACGTCGCAAAACGTACCGGCGCACAAAAGGCCACCGCCAGAATTATACTGAAATCAAGATTGAAAGCATTTAAGAGAATTCAGAAGGCAGGAGACAGAATGTAAATTCTGGGATTCTGCTTTCCGGCTTCTTTTTCAGGAGTTTAGAAATGGCACATAAAAAAGGTGTAGGTTCATCTCGTAACGGCCGCGATTCACATTCCCAACGGTTGGGTCTGAAGAAATTCGGCGGCGAAAAAGTTCTCGGCGGCAACATTTTGGCGCGCCAGCGCGGCACGAAATGGAAACCCGGCAAAAATGTCGGACGCGGCAAGGACGATACGCTGTTCGCTTTGATCGAGGGCTTTGTGAAATTTGAAGACAAAGGCCAAAAAGGCAAATACATCAGCGTCTATGCCGAAGGCGCAGCCGAACTGCAGCCGAAAGTGACACAGCCGAAAGTGGCAGCGGAAGCGGCGTAGTAAGATCTTAATTTCTACCGAAAAACACACATGCTTTGTTTAGCGTGTGTGTTTTTTCATTTCCAAACATCTTATCCATAACAAAAAAGGAATCTTGAATACCTCTAAGGTCTGGAAGGGCCGCTTGCGCCCGCTCTTTTATATCTTGGGTTTGATGTAAATATCGGTTGAAACGTATTGGAGCAAGCGGGTGCAAGCAGCCCTTCCGGACCTTGAGATAGATCGACTTGCCAGATTTTTCCCTCAAGAAATTTCAGAATAAGAATTTAAATACTTTTTCGCAAAAAAATAAAAATATTTTTCTTACTTTTCCACAGGTCTGGCAGATCTTTTTAAAGTGCGCCGTCAAAAAGCTTCCCGGATTTTCCACAAAACATCCACAGGATATTCACAGTTTTTCCACAGGCTTTTCCACAGGAAACTCAATAAAAATGGGCATAAAACGCGATTTTTTCTCTTGACAAGAATAATAAAGCCGGTAGAATACCTAAACAGTCGAGATTGCTTACGGGCATTTCGACCGGCACCGGAAGGTGGAACGGATGCGGTGACGCAATCGTTCGCGGACAGAAGGAGCGGAAAGCCACTGCCTGGTACGTCCGGAGCCGAAGCCGAAAGGCTTGCTGGGGTTGCCGAAAGGCAGACCTGAGTTGCTCGGAAGAAAAACGAAGCAACGCCCTCGGGAAATGATCAACTCGAGTGGTGCTACGCCGCTCACGTTGCAAGACGGGAGCCTCGTTGCCGGAAACGTAACCGGCGGTGGAGGAAAAGCCACCAGAACAAAAACCTACCGGCACCGCGCCTTGAGCGCAAACATTTTGTTTATTCAAACTGGGTGCTGACCGGAAATTACCACCCGCTGGAATTTTCGGAATATAAAAACCGCGATCTGAGCGTGTGCATGCTGGGATCGCAACCCCTTATGAGCACTTGTGTTCACCAGGGAAACGAAAGCGCCGGCTTAAGCAATTAAGTCGGCGTTTTTGTTTTAACAGGCCCCGCTATCTCTTAAATTACACATTTCTTTACATATCCGCGATTTTACCAATACCGCTTTAACCTTTAAGATAAAAGCTGATGTTTATCGATCGCGCGAAAATTTTGGTTAGAGCGGGACACGGCGGCAGCGGCGTGACGGCTTTCCGGCGGGAAAAATTCGTGGCCCGCGGCGGCCCTTCGGGCGGCGACGGCGGGCGCGGCGGCGACGTCTGGCTGGAAGCCGACGAGGGGCTAAATACCCTGCTGCATTTGCGCTACAACCCTGAGCACAAGGCCGAACGCGGCCGCCACGGCGAGGGATCGAACCGCCATGGCAAGGACGGCGCTGACGCAACGGTGCGAGTTCCCGTCGGGACACAGGTGATCGACACCGAAACGGATGGAATAGTTTTTGACTTTACCGAGCCGGGACAGCGTTTTTTGGCGGCCAAGGGCGGCCGCGGCGGTTTCGGCAACGCTCATTTCACCACCTCCACCAACCGCGCGCCGCGTTATCATCAGACCGGCACCGATGGCGAAGAGCACGAATTGCAGCTTGAATTAAAGCTGATCGCCGACGTCGGGCTGGTCGGTTTTCCGAATGCCGGTAAATCGACGCTCATCTCCGTCATTTCCGCCGCCAAGCCGAAGATCGCCGATTACCCTTTTACTACGCTGGAGCCGAATCTGGGCGTGGTCGATGTCGGCGATTACAAGACCTTCGTGGTGGCCGATATTCCGGGCCTGATCGAGGGCGCGCACGAAGGCGCGGGCCTCGGCGATCGCTTCCTGCGGCATGTGGAACGCACCAAATTGATCCTGCACCTGGTCGATGTTTCTTCCCTTTCCGGGCGTGATCCGGTCGAGGATTACGAGATCATCAATCGCGAATTGGCGAACTATAATGTGGATATGTCCGAAAGGCCGCAGATAGTGGTCGCGACAAAGATCGACGCGCTGGATGAACCCGAACGCCTGGAGGCGCTGCGCGTGAGAGCGGAAAAAGATGGAACACCTTTTCTCGCCATTTCGTCGGCCGCGAATAAAGGGCTAAAGGAATTGGTCTCGAAAGTGATGCGCTCTTTGGATGAATTAAAAACCGTTGAGATCGTGATAGATGCCGAACAAGTTGTTTAACATGACCATGAATGACGGTTCGCGTCATTTTTACGGGCGCCCGACGGACATTTCGTGGGATGATCTGCTGGACAGCCTGGAAAAGCTGAAAGACCTCGAAATAACCGCCATCGTGACGGATGATGTGATCGAAACATGGGTGGATTTTACCTATCGTAATTACGAATTTTCGATAAACAACCAAAACGGCGAGTTCTGGTTTTTCGCGGAAACCCGCGGCTGTCCCGAAGATGTTTTGCTTGAGATAGTCCGGCAGTGTGAGATGATAGAAAGCGAATGAGAAGGATCGCATTTTTTGGCGGGAGTTTCGATCCGGTTCATAATGCGCATCTGCGGATCGCGCAAAAATTGCCGGAGCTTTTCGTGCTCGACGAATTTAATTTCGTGCCGGCTTTTCACGCGCCGCATAAACCGGATCTGGAACCGCTTTCCGCTTATCACCGGTTTGCGATGCTGACGGCCGCCACCGAAGATGAGCCGCTGGTAAAAGTTTCGACGATCGAGCTGGACGCGCCGGAAAAACCTTACACGGTCGAAACGGCGGAAAAGCTTTTAAATGAATACGGCGGCGATGTAAAAATATTTTTCGTCATCGGCGCGGATTCATGGATGGATATCACGGCCTGGCGCGATTGGGAAAAACTGCTGACGATGGCGAATTTCATCGTCGTCGAACGTCCCGGAACCGAGATAGGTTTTTCGCACGTTACGCCGGAGGTTCTGGAAAGAGCGGTCGATCTGCGCGGCAAACGCGAACTCGAAATAATCGTTCAGGCGACAGAAGGGCAGGCGACAGAAGGGCAGGCGACAGAAGGGCAGGCGACAGAAGGGCAGGCGACAGAAGGGCAGGCGACAGAAGGGCAGGCGACAGAAGGGCAGGCGACAGAAGGGCAGGCGTCGGAAGCGGCAGAAACGGCGAATGACAAAATTTATTTTACCGATGCCGTCAGGCTGGATATTTCCGCCACCGAGATACGGCGCAAAATAACGGAAAACGCGGCTGACTGGCAGGCAGACCTGCCTGCCGAAGTTGCAAAATATATCGATAAATATCAGATTTATAAATAATGGAAGAAACTTTAAAAGAAAAATCATTACAACCGGAAGTGGCCGAAACAGCCGGAAGCACCGAAGAAAAAGACAATAGATTCTCGCCGTATTCCGTGCTCGATGAGCGCGTAAAACTCGCCCTGCACTGCGCCGACGAGAAAAAAGGCATCGGCATCACCGTGCTCGATCTGCGCGACATTACCAGCTTCACCGAATTTTTTGTCATCGTCAGCGGTTTAAATACGCGGCAGGTTCAGGCCATCTCGGACGAGATCGACGAGCAGCTGAAAAAACAATTGAAGGCAAAGCCTTACCGGATCGAAGGCTATTCGAGCGCCGAATGGATCCTGCTCGATTACGGCGATTTCGTGATACACGTTTTCGAAAACAAGGCGCGGGACGTCTATGACCTGGAAAGGCTCTGGCGCGATTCCAAAAAAGTCGAACTGCCGAAAGAGTTATAAAAGAATTTTTCCGGTTGCTTTGCGTCCTTTGCGTCTTCTTCTTTGCGATCTTTGCGGTGGAAGAAATTAAACCGCAAAGGGCGCAAAGTTTTTACGCAAAGTTCGCAAAGAATTTCCCTTTGTTGCATATTTTGCTGTGAAACATCTCATTGCCAAATCTGAATCGATGCAGGAAATTCTGCGGATCGCGGACAAGGTTGCCGCGACCGACGCCAGCGTTCTGATCACCGGCGAGAGCGGTACCGGCAAGAATCTGCTCGCCGAATACATTCATGATCGCTCGAAACGTAAAAGCGGCCAAGCGGTCAAGATCGACTGCGCCGCGCTGCCGCGCGAGCTGCTCGAAGCCGAATTGTTCGGTTACGAAAAAGGCGCTTTTACCGGCGCCGTGGCGGCGAAAGCGGGGCGGGTGGAAGCCGCCGATGGGGCCACGCTGGTGCTGGACGAGATCGCGCTGCTTCCCTTCGAAGCGCAGGCGAAACTGCTGCGGCTGCTGGAACAGCATGAATTCGAACGGCTGGGCGGCAATAAAACTCACCGGATCGACGCGCGGGTGATCGCGATGACCAACGTCGATCTGGAAAACGCCATCGCCCGTAAAGTTTTTCGCGAAGATCTGTTTTTCCGGCTCAACGTCGTGCGGATAAAAATGCCCCGCTTAAGCGAACGCCGCGAAGACATCGCCGCGCTGGCGGAAAACCTGCTGCGGAGTTTCGCCGTAAAACACGGAATTGAGAACGCGGAGCTAACTTCGTCGGCTTTAAGGTCGCTGCAGAATTATGATTTCCCCGGCAACATCCGCGAGCTTTCGAATCTGCTGGAAAGAGCCCTGATCCTGTCCGGCGACGGCAAAATTAACGCGAGCGATCTGCCCGCCGCGCTGCAAAATGCCGCCCCGGCAGGCAAAAAATGGCTCAGCCTGGAAGACGTCGAAGAGCGCCATATCCGCGAGACGCTGAAATACACCAAGGGGAATAAATCGAAAGCCGCCGAATTTTTGGGCATCAGCCGGAAAAATCTTTATGAAAAACTGGCTAAGTTTTCCGATTAGCCCCCCTTATTTTTGCAACTCTACTGAGGCTAGTTCCGTAGGAACGTTATATTTATAGGAATATTGTTTTTAATAGAAGGAGCAATATGCTGTTCCTGGGGAACTCCAAAACATTACTTAACTTACAACTATAAATATAGCGTCCCTGCGGGACTTATGAATAAAAGATGCATTTTCGTTTTGTCTGGATCGGGAAAACCAGGGATAAGAACTGGCGGGCGCTGCAAGATGAGTATTTGCAGCGGCTTTCTCATTTTGTCCGGCTTGACACGGTCGAGATCAGGGAAAGCGCGCCGAACGAGAGCAACGAACACGAGGGCAAGCGCATCATAAATGCCCTTAACACCGGTTCTTATGTAGTTTTATTGGATGTCGGGGGACAGCAGATAAGCTCGCATAAACTGGCTAAAGAGGTTGAAAAATGGCAAAACCGCGGCCTGAAAGAGGTGGTTTTTGTCATTGGGGGACAGGATGGGGTGTCCCGCCAAGTTGGTGAAAGAGCGGATATTAGTTTATCCTTATCAAGTTTGACTTTTACGCACGAGCAAGCCAGGGTGGTTTTAGCTGAACAGCTTTACCGTGCATTTACAATTATTCACGGTTATCCATATCAAAAATGAAGAAAACGATAGTTAACGAATACAAAAAAAGACTTACCACGGAGCGCACGGCGCTGGCCGAAAAAATCGGTTCGCAGGAGCATAATCTTGCGGTGGATGGAAACGAAATGCCCGATCCGGTCGATCTGGCGGCGCAGGCATTTTCCAAGAATGTGATCCTCGCTCTTTCCGAAAACGAAACGCGGCAGCTGTCGATGATCGACGAAGCTCTGCGCCGGATCGAAGACGGTGAGTATGGCGAATGCATCAATTGCGGCAACGAGATAAACACCAAGCGGCTGGATGCGGTTCCCTGGGCGCGTTACGACATTGCCTGTCAGGAATTGGTCGAGCAGGGAATGCTCGAAGAAAACGAAGTTTGATCTTAAAATAAAAAAACGCATTTTAGCTCCCCGAAATGCTTTTACCCGACTCTCTCTTAAGCATAATTTATCCTCAGGCTTGCCGTCTCTGCGGGCAGAGTGTGGAAGAACATTCTGACGGAGCGGCCTGCGCGTCGTGCTGGCAAGAGACCCGCATCTTTGACGGCAGCGAAACTCTCTGCGATAAATGCGGCGCCTATCTTTCGGAAGAAAAACGGTTCGCCCGGCCGGCATACTGCCGCCGCTGCGACGACGACAATTTCGACCGGGCTCGCGCCGTCGGCGTCTATGAAGGCGCGCTCTACGCTTCGATCATCGGGTTGAAGGAAAAACCCTATCTTGCCGCGCGCCTGGAAAAACTCATTTACCACGTATTTCTCGATTCGCCGTTTTTCGGTGTGACAAAAATAATTCCGGTGCCGCTTTCATTCCGGCGGGAAAAAGAACGTGGTTTTAATCAGGCGGCGGTAATTGCAAAAAATCTGAGTAAAAAAATACAGGCCCCGGTCGATGAATTGAGCCTCGTCCGCAAAAAACATACGGAGCGGCATCGCGCCGGAATGGACAGAAAGGCCCGGCAGGAAACCGTCAAAAATGCCTTCGAGGTAACCAGGCCGCGCCTGATCGACGGTGAAACGATATTGCTGGTGGATGATATTTTTACCTCGGGCGCGACCGTATCGAACTGCGCGAAGGCTTTGAAAAGATCGGGCGCGGTCGAAGTAAATGTATTGACCATTGCGCGGGCGGTTTGAAAGAGCTGGGGCGCGGAGGGGCCGCCAGTCAAAGTACGGGGGCGAATACGCCCCCGCGACAGCCAGCGGGACGCTGGCGCAACTTTTATTTATCGTCCTTTAGCGCGGCATCTTTGAGCGCTTTGTCCACTGCGTCCAGCGCCTCGCCGATCTTGGCGATCGCGCCGGCGTTAGAGCTGCTGAGCGATTTTTTGATCTCTTCCAACTCTTTCTTTTCGTCTTCGAGGTCTTTCTTTAAACCCTCTTTATCCACCGGGCTTCCGTCCTCTTTCCACTTTGTCTTGTCGTCGGCCCAACCTCTCAGCTTTTCGGCATTCGCCCTCAGTTTCTTGACGGCTTTTGTGTTGCCGTTGATCGCGTTTGCGGCGCTGTCTTTCATGTCGGCAATCGCTTTAAGCTGATCTTTTAAGGAAACCTGAGCAGGATCGAAACCGCCATTCCCGCCCGCCGGGGGCGAAAACAAGATCGCGTTGATCTTGAAATTACCGGGGGCGACGCCGGTCAGTTGTTCGGTAAAAGTCATCTCGTTGCCGCCGTTGGTACTGACCGAACGGGTCGGCATCGCGCCGGCATTACCGTTCGATTGATATAACGGCGAAGATGTCAGGCTGACAACCTGCGGCGTGACGTTTTCGACGCGCAATTTAATGCTGCCGCTGTTGTCCTTTAAGCCTTCGAGCCCGGTGACGAAAATATGCAGGCTCGTGTTTTCGCCCTTCATCAAATTCAGTTTGTCGGCTTTTAGCTGCAGCGAAACCACGTTGAATTTTGTCGTCCGCGAATTTCCCGAACCTTCTTTGACCGTCAGGTCGCAAGGGCCCGCCGGCGTGTCCGCGGGAATTCCCACCACGGCCTGGCGCGGCGATTCGGCAATAACGGGAAGTTTCCGGCCGCCGGCGTTAACACTGGTGTTCGCGGCGCTGCCGTCGAAACTGCCGGGAATCGAAAGATCTCTGCCCGCCTGCCCGAGACGCGGCGGCGCAAAACCGCTGAGTTGGGTCGGAATGTTGCCGGAAAAATTCTTGTTGATGGAGACCACGGCGGACCCGATATGTTTTCCGGCCGCGCTTTTCAGTACCAGGGGAATCGTTGAAGCGCCCTGGGGCACGGAAAAGGTCAGCTTGCCATTGCTCAAAAGATGGTCTTTGCCGTTTACCGTGACGACCTCGCCCTCGACGGTTTTTATATCTTCTACCACCGTTCCGGTGATCGTGTCGCCGGCCCGGATGTCGTCAGGCAGCGTTACGTGGACACTTCCTTTGGCGGTCTTTATTTCGACAGTTACGGTGCCTTCAAGCGTATCCGCAGCCCTTGCGCCGGCCGCCGAATTTTGCGCGAAGCCCGTTTGAAACAGCGTGACAAAAATAATAAATAATACCGGCAAAAATGTTTTTCCGTTGAGTTGCGATTTGTGTGCATTCCTATTCATAGCTCTTTCCTCCTGATGCGCCGATGCTCCCCATGAACATCGTATTTTGGCATCTGGCGTGATGACGCTGCGCAAAGCGGTTTTTGCGGAATTTTCCGGCGCTGTTTTTAGCGATAAACCATAAGTCCTTACGAACATTACGGAAAGAAATTTGAAAAAAATAAAAAGGATGAGGGTTTTTAAGCCTCATCCTTCAGGTTTTTCCCGACTGTTTGCCTACTTATAACGGCGCGTCAAAAGAAGGCGCGGGTTGATCGCCCACGATGCCGAACGACTGGATCAGCACCGTCGAGTTCGAACTGCGCAGCGCGTACCAGCTTCCATCGGTCGTGCGCCAGACGGCAATGTCGTCCCTGCCGTCGCCGTCATAATCGCCGACCGCGGGCACGTCGTTCTGATTGCCGAAGGCATTAAACTGGAAAGTGCCGTTAGTGCTGCGCAGCGTGTACCAGTTTCCGTTGCTTCCGGTGACGCGGTAAACAGTCAGATCGGTTCTGCCGTCGCCGTCGTAATCGCCCGGCGCGGGAACGTCGCCGTTGCTTCCCCACTGCGTCGCGCGCAGCAGGCCGTCAATGCTGTTGAGCGAGTACCAGACGCCGCTGGACGGACGGAACACGGAAATATCGGATCTACCGTCACCGTCGTAATCGCCCACCGTCGGGCGGTCGCCGTTCGAACCGAAAGCGACGATCTGGGCCGCGGCATCGGAGCTCCGGCGAATATACCAGGTTCCGGTGCGGAAAACGGCCACATTGGCTTTCGCGTCGCCGTCAAAATCCCCGACTGCCGGAACGTCGCCATTGATTCCCCAGTTGTATGAGCTAAAACCGCCGTTACTGCTGTTGAGCACATACCAGGAACCGCTCGACGGGCGAAAGACCGCGATGTCCGAAATATTGTCGCCATCGTAATCGTCAGGCACGGGTGTGTCGCCGTTAAGCCCCCAACCCACGATCCGGACGCTGGAGTTCGAACTGTTGGAGATATACCAGGTGCCGTTAGACGGGCGGAAAACCGAGACATCCGTTCTGAAATCTCCGTCAAAATCGGCCGACGCCCGCGCGCGAACGATCTTCTCCACCGTGCCCCCCTGGCCGACGACGTAAACCTCGCCGTCCTCGTCTTCGCCAAAACTGGTGATCGATCTCGTCGTATCCAGCAGCGGCGTTATCGCGTTGTTGTTCCACATCCATATTTCACCGGAACAATAATCGGCGTAAACATAGGCGCCGTTGGGTAAATTATTTTGCCCCCCGCGATAGATATAGCCGCCCGTGATCGAGCATTTACCGCCTGAGTGATCGTAATCACCCAATGGAAGGATGTAATTTGCCGGGGTGCAAAGGCCGGAATCCAAACCCGTGCACGAATTGCCTTCATAAACACGCCAGCCGTAATTTCCGCCCTTTACTACCACGTCGAACTCTTCGCGCGCGCCCTGTCCGACGTCGCCGACCCATAGCTGGTGCGTGCCGCCGCGGTCGAAAGACCAGCGCCACGGATTGCGCAGCCCGATCGCGTAAATTTCATCGAGTCCCGCCGTCGCGCCAAAGTACGGATTGTCCGTCGGGCTGGTGTAAGCGGGGGTAGTAGGGATACCGGAAACATCCGGAATGATGCGCAGCATCTTGCCCCAGTATTCGTTGACATTTTGCGCGCGATTGCCGGGATCGTTGGCCGAACCGCCGTCGCCTAAACCGCTGTAAAGAAACCCGTCGGGGCCGAATTCGAGCATGCCGCCGTTATGATTCGAAAACGGATCGGGGATCGTGAGAAGAATTCTTTCACTCGCGGGATCGCCGAGCGTGTTGTTAGCGTTAGCAGTGTAACGCGCTATCACCGTCGCCCCGTCGGAAGCGCGGGTATAATCGACAAAGAAATAATGATTAGTCGCGAATTGCGGGTGAAACGCCAAACCCAGCAGCCCCTGTTCACTGCCGCTCGGGCTGACCTTAGAAGTGATGTTCATAAAATCCGTAGTGGTTGTTTGGCCCGGCTGTACCACCTTAATTATTCCGCGCTGCTGCACCACGAAAAGCCGTTTTGTGCCGTCGCCCGCGTGTCTGATCAGGACCGGACTCGACAGGCCCGATAGAAATGGCTGCAATCGGATGGTAAGCGCCTGTCCATGCGCCAACCCCGTAAAGATAAAACCCAGTAAAACTAATGACCCCAAGCTGATTCGTCGCATTCTGATTCTCCCTTATACTCTTTTTAACGCGGTTTCCTGGCTTTTCCCAACCCCTTCAGATCGTCGGCCGCATCTGAAATGTCTTTTGACCTGGAACATCGCCCGTCGGTCAAAACGCCTTCGTCCTCCGCCCGGGCAAAGACGAGATATTTCCCGCCGACCCGATAAAACGCCTGGAAACGCGTAGATTCATAAACTTTTACACTGATCTTTTTACTCTTGCTTCCCTTCCAGTATTTTTCCACCTCGAATTCGAAAGTCTTCGCCCTTTCGTTCTGGGTAATACTGAGAACTTTGCCGGTGAAAACGGAGTTTGCGCCGGCGTAAGCCTGCTTTAGCGGCGGAACCGCGCATTTTGCCGAAGCCGAACTGCCGGATGAGCTATCGGATAATGAAGCGCTCCGGATTATTACGGAGTTAGACGATACGGCGGCAAGAAAGGTCGAAACCGCCAGAACCCCCAATAATAGCTTTCGTATTTTCATTGATGCAAAATCCTTCAGGCAGGAATTACCCAAATTTATCCATCGGAAGGTTTAATTATTTTAAACATTCGGCAAAGGTAAAAGCAAGAACTATTTAATAAATTACAACCGGTAACGGACTTTTTTCCGGCGAAGCTCGGCATCTTCCACTTGAAAATTCTGCAGCCGCATCGTGATATCGGCGGTCGCGGAAAGTTCCGACCGCTCGCCGCGCTGTATATGAAACGTCCCGGCGGCTGCGATCATCGCGGCATTGTCGGTAGAAAGATGCGGCGATGGAAAATACACCGGCACTCCCAATCTCTCGGCCGCGGCGGCGGAGGCTTCCTTGAGCGCTTTGTTGCAGGCCACGCCGCCGGCCACGATCAACGTTTTCGGCCAGAGCGTTTTCGCCAGTTTTTCCATCGTACCGACCAGCTGCCGCACCACCGCGGATTGAAAGCTCGCCGCCAGATCCTTGATCTCCTGTGAAGGCTCTTCGCCGTCCGCGACCGGCTTTATCCCCGCTTCCCGCACGTATTTCGAAACGGCCGTTTTCAATCCGCTGAAACTGAAATCGGGACGCCCGTCGCTGATCCTGGGCATGGTAAATTTGACCTTTTCGGGATCGCCCTCGAGCGCCAGCCGTTCGACCACCGGCCCGCCCGGATAACTCAAACCCAGCATCTTGGCCACTTTATCGAACGCCTCGCCGGCGGCGTCGTCCCGCGTGCGCGCCACGACCTTGTACTGGCCTTCTTCCGGAATGTAAAACAAATTGCTGTGCCCGCCGGAAACGATCAGCGCCAGCGCGGGATAGACGACCGCTTCATTTTCAAAATTAACCGAATAAACATGGCCTTCGATATGATTGACGCCGATAAATGGTACCCCGAGCGCGTACGCCAGCGCCTTGGCGTAGCTCACGCCGACCAGCAGCGAACCGATCAATCCCGGCCCCTGCGTCACCGCGATGGCATCGATGTCTCTCAGTGTCACGTTGGCGCGGGAAAGCGCTTCCCTGACGATCGGCTCTATCTTTTCCAGGTGCTCGCGCGAGGCCAGCTCAGGCACGACACCACCGAACGGGCGATGCAGTTCGATCTGCGACGAAATTACCGATGACAAAATTTCCCTGCCGTTGCGCACCACCGCCGCCGCCGTTTCGTCGCAAGAGCTTTCAATACCTAAGACCAGCATGGGTTAAGTGTAAGGTGACAGGAGAGAAGTGACAACCCAGCCGATTTGGGATTATTCGCGTGATCTGAGTAATTCGTTGTTTCCTTGGGAGCGCGGACGGCCCGCCCGCAGGTTTTTAAGTTCCGTCTTCACACGCCTCTGTCAGAACTGCTTCGCGGCCGCAAATGGTAATAGCCGCAAAAAAGCGCAAAAGACACAAAATTTTTCTGTGCATTTTTGCGGCCAAAAATTTCATTCACAGCCTTGACTTATTTAATATTTAGAATTAGAATAATTCTAAATAAGTTTTAGGATAAATTATGGCGAAGCTACATACAACAAAAAACGATCTTCCGGAAGAATTAAGAGTCCAGCTCATCGAGATCTTGAACGCTCGGCTGGCCGACGCGCTCGATCTGCAAACGCAGGCCAAGCAGGCGCATTGGAACGTTAAAGGCGCAAATTTTATCGCCCTGCACGAGCTTTTCGACACCGTTGCGGGCGACGTCACGACCTATGTTGACGACATCGCGGAGCGGGTGGTCACGCTCGGCGGCACGGCCCTGGGAACGGCCCGCGTGGCAGCGGCAAAATCGACCCTGGACGAATATCCGCTGGATATTTACGAAGGCTCGGAGCACGTCGCCGCACTATCGACGGCGCTGGCGGCATTCGGCAAAAACGTCCGCGAAGCGATCGACCGAACCGCGCAGTTACAGGATGCCGACACCGCCGACCTTTTCACCGGAATTTCGCGCGGCGTGGACAAGCACCTGTGGTTTGTCGAAGCCCACAACCAAGCTTAACGTGATACGCAATACGTGATACGCGGGGGAGATAATTGGTGATTGGTAGTGCTATCACGTATCACCAATTACCAGTTACCAATCACGTATCACGTGTTATTATGTTGATAAATGCAAAGTGAATTGGATAATTTGATCGCCGAAGTCCGGGAAAATGTGCTCTTTCTCCAGGAGCTCGGCGTCGCCGGTATCGAGGCTGATCTGGCCGTTTTGCAAAGTTCGAAAAAAATCTCTCTCGCTGACGCGGATCGCACGGGTGACACGCGGCAGACCCAGGTGAAATATGCGCCGCCTCCTGCTCAAGAAAACAAACAGGAAGAAACCAGACAGGAAGAAAAGAAAGACGCGCGGGCTGGTTCGCCTTCGCTCCGGGAAAAACTAGCCACGGCAAAGCTCTCGCGGTTTTCCGCGCCGGGCAGCTCCGCTACCGAACCCGGAACGGTAAAACCCGCTCCTTCTTTTTCCGAAAAAAACCAGATGGATACTGATGTTCCCAAGTCGGCCGAATCGCTTTTTGGCGATATCTCGGCTTCGAATGAATTGGCTCCTTCAGAGGAAACTTTGGAAGGCATACACAGCGCCATCGACGGCTGCCGTCTCTGCCGTCTGCACGAAGGCCGCACAAAGATCGTCAACAGCACCGGAAATCCGCAGGCGAAACTGATGTTTATCGGCGAGGCCCCCGGGGCGGACGAAGACGCGCAGGGCAAGCCCTTTGTCGGCCGCGCGGGACAGCTTTTGACCAAGATAATCGAGGCGATGGGGCTCGCCCGCGACGACGTTTTCATCGGCAACATCAACCGCTGCCGCCCGCCGGGAAACCGCGCTCCGCAAGCCGACGAAGTGGCAATGTGCAAGCCGTTTTTGCTGCGCGAGATCGCCGTTGTTCGTCCAAAAGTGATAGTGGTTCTGGGAAATACCGCGATGCAGAATCTGCTGGAAGTAAAAACGCCGATCGGAAAGCTGCGCGGCAATTTTCAGGATTATTTCGGCATAAAAGTGATGCCGACTTTTCACCCGGCCTACCTGCTGCGCGATCCGCACAAAAAGCGCGAGGTCTGGGAAGATATGAAAAAAGTAAAAGCCGCGCTGGAAAATTTATAGGCCAGGTTATTTTCGTTTTTCGGTGAAATCCCCGGCGAAAACAAGCACGCACAGGCGTCCGTAAGTTTGCCCTTCGCCTACGCTTAAACCGACAAATTTCAAATTGGAACTGAGCAGATTTTTCCGGTGCTCGCGCTTCGGATTGCCGTCGTCGATCAGCATATTCAATACGATATTCCTGACGGATTTAGCGCGGTAACTGATATTTTCCTTGACCTCGAGACTCCAGAACCCGTACCGGTCGGCCCTGTTCGGCGGCCAGCTTCCGTCACTTCCCTTGTGTCCCGTTATGTTCTTACCGATCAGATCCCGCAGGTGATCGGATGCCGCCCTGGCCAGTCCCGGCGAGAGTTTAAACGTCCCCAGCGGTTTGGTGTTCTTTAAGAAAGCGATCGCATCATCGACGACCGACCCGCCTTCGCTGGTGAGCAATTGCGTCCCATCGGAAAGCGCCACCAGATTTCCCTTAAAGTTTGCCCTCATCTGCTCCAGGTATTTGATGTAAGCGGCCGGATTGCTGCGCAGGCTGTTGATCTCCGCAAAAATTTCGTTTTCCAGGCCCGGCTGGGGATTCGATTTCGCGTCGAGTACGGTTTTTACCGCACCCGGCTGTGATTTCGGCGTCGCTGCCGGTTTCGGTTTTGTCTTGGAAGATTGAGCTTGTGCCTGGAAACAAAAAAACAAAATCGCGGCAGCGGCAAACACTGCCAGAATTGCGGTAAAAGACTTCCTCATTTCAAAACCTTTCAAAATTTGTTTTGGTAAATTGACCCGGCTATTTGCGAACGCAAAATTTGTTTCATTCTACGCCCGCTTGTTTGATTTCACAACCTCTGAGAAACTTGAGTAGCGAAGGAGTTTTGAGGCGTTTAAGCATTCGTTGCGGATGCGAATTTGTTAGTGTCGTTTCGTGTATTTTCGTGGTTAATTCTTGTGGCTTTGTTTATTAACGGCAATAAGACTGAAACCACGAAAACACACTAAATAACACGAAAAAAACATTTAAACGTTTCCCGATTTATTCCGGGTAAATTGTCTCCGCTTGCTGACTTATTCGCCCTAAAGCAGAGTCATAAGTTGAAACTAACCACGAAGCACACGAAAATGCACCAAGCAACTTCTTTAGTTATATAAATATGGGAACGGAAAATCAGGAAAAAATCTTTGCTGAGGTGGCCGTGCCGGTTCCCCTCAGGCAGACGTTTACCTATCGCATCCCGGAAGAATATCGCTCAGACATCAAGATCGGCGCGCGAGTTCTCGTTCCATTCGGCAGGCAGCTTTTGACCGGTTACGCCGCCGCTTTTCACGCGGAGTTGGATCCCGGCACGGAGCTGTCGCCCGAGGACGTAAAAGACATCGTCGAGTTAGTGGACACCGAACCGCTGATCAGCGACGAAATATTGAAATTGACCCGCTGGGCGGCGGATTACTACGCCGCTTCGTGGGGAGAGATATTAAAGGCTTCGCTGCCAGCCGGTATCAACGCATCGGTGGAAAAGATCGTTTCGATAACGGACGAAGGTCGCCGCGCGGCCGACCCCGAAACCGCGGATAAAAATATCCGCAACCGCATCCTGTTTTACCTTTCGGAAAACGCCGAAAGCCCGTTGGACGAACTGGTAAAAAATTTCGGCAAATCGGCGCGAAGCGAAGTTTCCAAACTGACAACGGCGGGACTGGTGCAGGTAACGCTTCAAAGCAAGGAAGAAAAGGCAAAGCCGAAACTGCACCGGGTAGCAAAATTTATCGCCCCTGATGACGGCGGCAAGAAACTTAATCCATCGCAAACGAAGGTGCTGGAAACCCTGGCAAAAAACAACGGCGAGATGCCCGCCGCCGATCTGGTAAAAGAAGCCGGGGTGAGCGCGTCGGTTTTAAAGACTCTCGAAAAACGCGGCATGATCGGTCTGGTCATGGAGGAAGTTTTCCGCGACCCGCTGTCGAGCGCGACCCTGCCGGAGATCACCGATATTATTTTGACGGACGAGCAGCGCGTAATATTTGAAAAGATCGAGCAGGTTATCTCGGCGGGAAAATACCACGCATTTTTGCTCCACGGTATTACCGGCAGCGGCAAAACCGAAATTTATATTCGCGCGATGAGGGCCGCGCTGGAAAAAGGCAAAACGGCGATGATGCTGGTGCCTGAGATCGCGCTGACGCCGATCTTTTCCCGCCGGCTGCGCGCGATCTTTGGCGACGAAGTGGCGATCCTGCATTCTTCGCTTTCGACCGGCGAGCGTTTTGACGAATGGCGGCGGCTGCGCAGCGGGCAGGCGCGGATTGCTATCGGTACGCGTTCGGCCGTTTTTGCGCCACTGGAAAATTTAGGGGTGCTGATCGTAGATGAAGAGCACGACACGTCCTATCGCCAGCATGAGCCGCCTTTTTATCACGGGCGCGACGTCGCCATCGTACGCGCAAATTTTTCCGACGCCGTCGTGATACTCGGTTCCGCGACGCCGGCGCTGGAATCTTTTTACAACGCGCAGAAAGGAAAATACGAATACCTGAATCTGCCGCACCGCATCGGCAACCGCCCGCTGGCACAGGCGGAATTGATCGACATGCGCGAAGTGTTCACCGAAAAAGGCCGGGACGAAATTTTCTCGGATCAGCTGCTGGCCGCGATCGAGGAAACGCATTCGCTAGGCGAACAGTCGATCATTTTACTCAATCGCCGCGGCTATTCCAGTTTTATTCTTTGCCGTTCGTGCGGCGAATCGATCAAATGCCCGAATTGCGACATTACCCTCACCTTTCACAAACGCGTCAATAGCCTGGTTTGCCACTACTGTAATTTTCGCCGTCGCGTGCCGGAAAAATGCCCGAATTGCGAAAGCCAATTTCTATTTTACGTCGGCGAAGGCACCGAGCAGCTGGCCGATATTTTGCAGCAGAAATTTCCGGACATCCGCTCGGCGCGGATTGACCGCGACACGATCTCGCGCCGCAAATTATTCGAAGAAACGATCCTGGATTTTGCGGACGGCGAGATCGACATGCTGGTCGGAACACAGATGCTGGCCAAGGGGCATGATTTTCCCAACGTCACGCTGGTCGGCGTCGTTTCGGTCGATGCCGGCCTGGGATTGCCGGATTTTCGCTCCGCCGAAAGAACTTTTCAGCTGCTGACCCAGGTCGCCGGGCGCGCCGGGCGCGGCGACCGTAAAGGGCGCGTGCTGATCCAGACCTACTATCCGGATCATTACGCGCTGCAATTTGCGCAGAACCAGGATTATCTCGGTTTTTACGAACAGGAGATCGGCTTTCGCGAGCGTTTCAATTTTCCGCCGTTCGTTTCGCTGGCGTCGATCCTGTCGCACCATTCAAGCTATGAATACGCGATGCAAAATGCGCAGATCATGCGCGAATGCCTGCAGCAGGCCAACGCGGAAAAAAAGGTGATAATTTTAGGCCCGGCTCCCGCTCCGCTGGCGCGGCTGAAAAACGAATTTCGCATTCAGATCCTGCTAAAAGCTCCGAACCGCAAAAGATTGAGAGCTATAATAGATAATGCGCTGCACCAGGCCGAGCAAAGGCATTGCGATATGAGGATCGTCAAGATCGAGATCGATCCGGTAAATCTCATGTAATTAAATTTATGAAACTTTCAGAATTAGCCGAAAAAACTTTTTCCACGATAGAGCGCGGCGATGCCGATCTGGAGATAAACAGCGCCGCCGGTTTGGACATCGCCGGGGAAGGCCAGGTCACTTTTTTGGCGAACGCCAAATACACTCCGCAGATCGCCGACACCAAAGCAAGCGCTATCTTCCTGAACGACGGCGCGCCGATCGAACGCGAAGACCTCGCCGTGCTGCGCGCCAAAGATTCCTATGTCGCCTATACCCGCGCGCTGCGTTTATTTCATCCCGAACCGGCATACGCAAAACAGATCAGCGCGTTGGCGCAGGTACACGAAACCGCCTCGGTTGCCGATGACGTCTCGATCGACGCCTTTGTTTCCATCGGCGCGAATTGCGTGATCGAAAGCGGCGTCAAACTTTTTTCTCATGTCACGATCTACGAAGGCGCAACCATCGGCAAAGATACGGTTATTCATTCCGGCACGGCCGTCAGGGAAAATTGCGTCATCGGCCAGCGGGTGATAATTCACAATAACGTGACTGTCGGCTGTGACGGATTCGGTTTTGCCAAGGACGAAGAAAAACACTGGCTGAAAATTCCCCAAGCCGGCCGCGTAGTGATCGAAGACGACGTGGAGATCGGCGCCGGCACGACGATAGACTGTGCCTCGGTCGGCGAAACGCGCATCTGCCGCGGCGTAAAGATCGACAATCTGGTGCAGATCGGGCATTCATGTTTTGTGGACGAAGACGCGCTGATCTGCGCCCAGACGGGCCTGGCGGGCAGCTCGCACATCGGCAAACGAGTCATCCTCGCCGGGCAGGTCGGAATCGCCGGGCATCTGAAATTAGGCGACGACGTCGTCGTCACCGCCAAGAGCGCCACCAGCCACGATGTCGAGGCCGGCAAGGTCATCTCAGGCATTCCCGGCTTCGACAATCGCGACTGGCTGCGCTCGACCGCCGCCTTTCGCCGCCTGGGCGAAATGGCGCAGCGGCTCAGGGTGCTGGAAAAGAAATTGGAAGAGATAGAAAAGAAAAGTTGATTATCTCTAGGTTAGGAAGGGTCGCTTGCGCCCGCTCCTTCATGTCAAAAAAATTAACAAGCGATAATTTCAAAGCCATTACAACCCAAACTTTAAACGATTATGAGCGGGTGCAAGCAACCCTTCCTAACCTGAGAGGTGATTAGGTTGCGTATTACAACTCTGGAACGATAGCTTTTATGAATTGCATTAAACGTTCCCGCGTCTTAAACTTTTTTTATGGAAAACGAATCTAAAGAACTTTCGGAATCGGGCTACGATATCACTGCGATCGGCGACGATCTGCGGCAAAATCTGGCGGCGGATCTGACCGAAGAGGAGCGTTTTGTGCTGCTCGATCACGGCACCGAAGCGCCGTTTTGCGGCAACCTGACCGATACCGAGGAAGACGGAATTTATGCCTGCCGCCTCTGCGGGCTGCCGCTGTTTCGTTCCGATAATAAATTTCATTCCCGGTCGGGTTGGGCTTCGTTTTACGCGCCGTTCGACAAAGACCATCTTCATTATCTGACCGATTCGAAATTCGGTATGGTCCGCACCGAGATCCGCTGCGCGCGCTGCGACGGCCATCAGGGCCACGTTTTCGAAGACGGCCCGCCGCCGACCGGGCAAAGATATTGTCTGAATTCGGCCGCGCTGGAATTTTTCCCGGCCGGCGAAGAGGTCACGCAAAAGGTTTAACGTATCGTCCCAGAGTCAACTCTGGCCGATCGAAACGACTGTAGCCAATACCATTTTCACCACTTCCGTAAAATAGGTAAAGTTGACCTCATCTATGCCGTCGGTCGTTTTGTGATTAAAAGGATTTTTGCTGAAATTATAGGCGCCGATGCACGCAAACCCTTTGGCTTGAAAGGGGATGTAATCGCTGTTCCAAATATCAGTGTGTGACACTTCGAGTGGCGTATAGTCAGCCGCGGCCTGGGCCATTATCGAGGCATATTTCTTTGCGGCGGCACTATCTCCATGGGGTTTATTGCCTTGATCGAACTCGACGATAATGCGCGAAGGCTCACCAGGCGGATTATAGGAGATCATATCTAAATTTATCACGACATCGATTCCCCATTTTTCCCTAACAGCCGTTTCGGCACAGGCAGATGAACCGTACAGCCCCTGCTCTTCGCCTCCAAAAACGGCAAATAACACCCCCCTTTTTAATTTAACTCCCTGCAAAATTCGCGCTATCTCCAAAACAGCCGCCACACCGGAAGCATTATCATCGGCTCCCGGCGCGCTGACGAAAGGATTTTCCGAAAGCGAATCATAATGACAACAGATAAGGATAAAATTTCTTTTATCTTCATGGTGGCGGCAAAGCACGTTGCGCTGCGGCTGGGAACCGGGAATATTGAATGGCTGAAACACAACCTGCGAGTTTGCCATGTAACCGAACGATACAAATCGGTCGGAAACCCAGGAAGATACCTTACCGATATTCGGAGAAAAGGAATAACGCGTACCGAATTGGGTCAAGTTCAAAACAGAGTCGCGCAGGTTATTTTTATCGACCTTTTCCGTCAGGGCTTTGATATTATCGTCGATCTTTTTGCTTTTAATGTTTTGACCGGGAAAAAAACCAGCCGCCTTATTGAGATGTTTATCGCAGGTGCTAAAAGCTATCAGACGCTCGATAACCGGGATCAGGTCCTTTAATTTCTTTATCTCCCCCTCAGACTGGCCGGGCCCGTGAAAATGAAGAGCTATCATCCCGAGGGCGCGGGCCGCCGCCACATGATCGGCATTTTCGGTGATAAAAATCACGTGGTGAAAATCAAGCCCAGGCTTTATTTTATCGGCCGCGGCGCGGAATATTTTTTTATCCGGCTTCCCTACTCCGACCTCGGTGGATAAAGTGATTCGCCCGGCCAGAGGTTCAAAAAAGCTTTTTATCCCCAGATCGTCCAGCAGGCTGTAATACTGTTTCCGAAGACGCTGCACGTCGCCGGGCTCAATGGCCTCATAATAATCCGAAACCAGGGCCAGCACCGGGGCATTTCCTTCGGGATCTTTCATAGATCGAATTGCCGCCAGCGTTTCCAAAGCGCCCGGCAGCAATTCGTCATTATGCTCAAGCGTATCTCCAAGATCGAAAAGTACAACTTTCATGTTTACACCTTTGAGCGAAAGTTAGAGCAAATTCCTATGCGTTCTTTGCCCCGGCGGCAATGTCGTCAAAGGGAGCTCCAGCCCGCCTATTACTCCTTTTAGTATTGGGAAAAATTCCCCGGCGAACGAAAATATCACGAATAAGCACTTCGTTCCGGCCCTGATTCAGGTTTTTATCCGCCGTGATGAGAGCGTTGCCGGCATTCTCAAAAGTGGCTTTTCGGTTGATCAAAAAGTGATGCGCGAGCACCAGTTGAATGGCGACTTTGCTGCCCAGGACATTTCTCAGTTCCCAAAGACATGCGGACCAGATCTCGCCGTCGGCATGCTCTTCTCCGACAATATCTTTAGGATATTTTTTATTACTGTCCAGACGCCTCAGGCACGGAGGCTCGGCCCCGCTATAAGCAACCGCATCCCAATTGCCGACAGTCGGCCTTAGGTTCGCCGGTTTAACATCAGCAAAGAAACTGGCCGCCAGGAAATCGCCGAAACCCTCGCCCATGGCCTGGGTTTCATTGCCTTCCCCGAACCCCGGTACCTGGCTGTCCTGAATTGCGTGTCCGTATTCATGAAGAATTATCTCCGCGTCTTCCGCGTCATCGACCCCGCCGGTGCCAAAAACCAGAGACTTGGTTACCGGGCTGTAATGAGAATTATCATCGTCGCGGCCATCTATATGCACCGTGATCGGCCCGTTAAGAACATTATTAAAACCCAGTGTTTGAATAAAGCGCTGGACGCGGTCGATATGGAAATACACCATCACTTCTTTGAACGCGCGATCCGATCTTTGGAAGAGAAATTTCAAATTCACCCGTTTTACCCGGTTAGGGGTGTCCCTGGTGCTGACGAAAGGGCCGTCCAGAAATCCCGTTTTCGCGATGTCCTGCAGCACTACTTTACGATAAGCGGCCGCGGCGATCTGTGTCTTATCTTTCAAACTGGTATCGTTCAATGTGACGACCGGATTCGGATCGAACACCTGGCCCTCACCCACAGCCATCTTTAAAAGATCGATCTTTTCCAGGATCGCCCCGCTTAGGGCATCCAGATAAATTTTCCATTCACTCGGGGGATTATCGGTCTTGGTGATGATCTTCCAGGCCAGCACCGGAAGCCCGTCATGCGGGTAATAAACCAACTCGGAAGAGATAACGTTATCGAGGTTTGCGCCGGGAACCGCGAGTGTCTCAAGCGCGCGCTTCTTCGCCTCGTCCGCCGTTAGCTGGGGCGCGGCCGGGGCCGCCAGAGCGCTTTTCGATTTCTCAGCTTTAGTTATGACCGGTTCCGGAACCAGATCGTTCTGGACATTATAGATTTTTCCTTCTTTATCGATATCGATTCTGATCCACGCATTGGTGATCGGGACTCCCTCATGATATTGCTGGTATAGAACATGCTCGCCTAGAATGCTCTCTTTGACCTTGTCAAATTTCAACTGCGAGAGATCGGACTTGATCTTTAGAGTTGAAGCTATTTTTTTCAGCAGCACCTCCGCCTGTTTTTCGGGCGTTTTCGCAGTCGATTTAACTTCGATGTCATAGATACGGCTCGGAACACGCCGAGTCGGGTGCATCTCAACCTTGGCATTCAATCCTTTTATTTTCGACATATATCTTTCTCCTTGGTAACACTGGTCTCGATCTTTTCATTTTGTAAAATAACCATGATTCTTTTAGAACTAACGGCCGTGCCGCCTCGGTTTTATACCAAACCGGTAATGCCCAAAAAATCGGGTATTTATTAATATGATTTTTTTTGATGAAACCTTACAAAAATCTTTTAAACAGCCGCTTATTTGGCCTGCGGCACCTCGCCATAAAGCCGTAAAAACGTCTGGAAAAGACTTTTTATTGAATATTAATGTGCTATTAAACGGGGATTAATTTTTATGCTCTCGAATATATTGATTTTGCGGAAGAAATACAACAAAAAGAATTTCTGAACGTCACATCGCGGACCAGGCCGCTCACTGATGCCGCTCGCTGATGAGGACCTGCGCGGCGGATGGTGGGATATCCGAAAATCTCATGACAACCGATCACTGTTTGTCATTTTTCCCGTCCGCCTTGGTCTGCCGCCTTGATCTGAATGCCGAGATTTTTGATGCGCCGGTGCAGGTGGCTGCGATCGACTCCCATCAGTTCCGCCGCGCGGGAAATATTGCCGTCGGCTTCAGCGAGTTTTTTCTGAATGAATTCGCGCTGGTAGGCCTCGGTCGCTTCCTTGAATGACGGAAAGCGAAACGACGACGCCGGCGGAATTTCGTCATTCATCAGCGGCAAATCCTCGGCCGTTATCCTTTGCTTCGATTTCATGATCACGATCCGTTCGACCGTGTTTTTGAGCTCGCGCACATTGCCCAGCCACGCATAATTTTGCAGCGCCTCGATCGCGTCGCCGGTAAAAAGTTTGGCGCGTTTTTTATAGTCGGCGGAAAATCTCTGATTGAAATGCTCCACGAGCTGCGGTATATCTTCGAGCCGCTGGCGCAGCGGCGGCACTTGAAACGGGATCACGTTCAGGCGGTAAAACAGGTCGGCGCGGAAATCTCCCTTTTCGATCAGCTCGTCAAGGATCTGATTCGTCGCCGCCAGCACGCGCACGTCCACCTGCACGGGCGTGTTGCTGCCGACCGGTTCGAAGCGCTGTTCTTCCAGCACGCGCAGCATTTTCGCCTGCACCTTGGAACTCATGTCGCCGATCTCATCGAGAAAAAGCGTGGCGTTGTCGGCCAGTTCGAACTTCCCTTTTTTCGCCCCGGTAGCGCCGGTAAAAGCGCCTTTGACGTGCCCGAAAAGCTCGGACTCGACCAGTTCTTCGGGAATAGCGGCGGAGTTAACTTCAACAAATGGAGCATTTGCGCGGCGTGAGCCCAAATGGATCGCGCGCGCGACCAGTTCCTTACCCGTGCCGCTCTCGCCGGAGATCAGCACGCGTCCCTCGGTCGGCGCCACCACCGCGATCTGCTTGCGCAGCGCGCGCATGACGACCGAATCGCCGATCATCGCATACTCGCGCCCGATCTCTTCGCTCAGCTGAACATTCGCGCGCTCGAGGTCGCGCTGGCGCAGAGCGTTTCGCACCGTCACGACCACGCGTTCGAGCGACAGCGGCTTTTCGATAAAATCGAACGCCCCAAGCTTTGTCGCCCGCACCGCCGTTTCGATATTTCCATGACCAGAGATCATGATCACCGGGGCGTCGGTTCCTTCTTCCTTGAGACGTTTTAAGGTTTCCAGGCCGTCGATCCCCGGCAGCCAGATGTCGAGCAAAATGCACGAGAAATTTTTCTCGCCCGCGGCCTTCAGACAGTCTTCGCCCGAGGCGGCGGTTTCAACCTTCAAACCTTCGTCTTCGAGCACGCCGCGCAGGGTCTCGCGTATCCCGCGCTCGTCGTCAACCACTAAAATTAAATTAGACATTAAACCTGCAAAGAAAGTTTTAATCTGTTCTGCACTTCCCGCCAATCGCGCTCCGAGAGTTTGCTGATCTCGGTTATTTTATTTTGCGGTAAAGTAAAGAGAAATATTCTAACAGCAGAGGCTTTATAAAGTCCCGCAAGCTGCCAATCCTGAAGGATATAATTCGATTTTTGCTGATGCTTTAGAAAATTGGCTGGTAACTAACGCCAGAATAACGTCCGGCCGTTCTGCATGATATATAGCTGTCGAAACAACTAAGGCAGGGCGTCTTTTTGTTGCGACAACACCTGGAAATTCCGCCGTTACAATAGTCCCCGCTTTCATCTTGCCGTCTTCTCAGAGTAATCGATCGAAGCGGCCGTGACATCCTGTAGATCTTCAGCAGACCAAGCGTCGGATTCATCGATCGTTTCACTAATGCTGTACCGGTCACGAAGGAACAAAATAAAATCCTTAACTTCCGCAAATTTATCGGGAGGGAGCGATCTTAATGCATTTACTATTTCCAGGGTTTGCGTATCGGTCATCTCAAAATCTCCTAAATCACACTACAAGGTAATTCTACAATAAATTTTGCGCCCTTGGGCAAGTTTGCCGAAGCGCGGATTTTCCCGCCGTGTTCGATCACTATCCTCTGCACGATAGCCAGGCCCAGGCCGGTTCCGCGCCCTTTGGTGGAAAAATACGGTTGAAACACCCTTGTCAGGTCTTGCGGCGCGATGCCGTTTCCGCTGTCGGCTAGTTCCACCGTGATCAGATCTTTTTCCGCGTGATAAAAAGTCTTGACAGAAATTACCTTCTCCGGCTGCGCCCCGTCAAAGGCTTCGAGCGAATTTTCGATAAGATTGACGAAGACCCGTTTCAACTGCTCCGGATCGACCATCGAATTCGGCAAACCTTCCGTCAGATACATTTCCGCTTTTACCTCGTCCATCCGGTCTTCATACAGCGCAAAAGTTTTCCGCAGAACCTCATTCACGTTTCCGATCTCGAGCTGCACTTTCGGCAGCCGGGCAAAGCGCGAGAATTCATCGACCATGGATTTGAGCGAATGCACTTCGCGCAGGATGGTCTCAGTGCCGTCTTTTACCACGTCCGCCGTCTGCTCGCCGCCGTTTTGTTTAATAAAACGTTTAGCGATCCTTTCGGCCGAAAGCTGGATCGGCGTCAGCGGATTTTTGATCTCGTGCGCCATCCGGCGGGCCACTTCCTGCCAGGCTGCCGCGCGCTGCGCCGACAGCAGTTCCGACAGATCTTCGAGTACGAGCACGACGCCGCTCGCTTTATCGTCGCCGTCGCCCCGCAGCGCCGCCGCCATCAGCGCGACCGGCAAAGATTCATGTCCATCCCCATTTTCAAGACTGAGCGCCGTCTGTTCCGATGCCTGCCCGATGCGCTGGGCGCGGCTCAATAATCTTTCGAGCGCGGGCAGATTATCCGCCGCCACCAGATCGGCGAGGCCGCATTTTTCACAGTCCTTGTCGTCTAGCAGCAGCATATGTTTGGCGGCGGCGTTAATCGTGGTGACGCGGTTTTCGGCGTCGAAAGATATCACTCCCGTCGAGAGCGACTGCAAAACGGTTTCGATATATTTTTGCCGGTCGCGTAATTCGACCGATCTCAATTCCAGATTGGCCCGGTTCTCTTCCAGCTGCGCGGCCATTTGGTTGAATGCCTTGACCAGCAGCTCTAGTTCGTCCTCCGCCGGCACGTCCACGCGGTACGCCAGGTTTCCTTTGGTGATTTCGTCCGCGCCTTCGGCCAGGGCTCTGATGGGCTGCGCAATTCCGCGGGCCACGTAAAAAGCCGCCCAGGACGAAGCAAAAAGCAGCAGGAAGGTGAGCAAACCGAGTGTAGAGATCCCGATCTGGCGCACGTCCTGCTGATTCTGTTTCAGCTTGTCGAATTCCACCAGCGAACTTGCCACCTTCTGGCTATAATTGGCCTCTTCTTTAAGGCTGGGCACGACGATCAATTTTCCGCCGCCGCTTAAATCCGCGCCGCCGATCTGAAACTTGCCCGCGCTCCGGTCGTAACTGCCCGCCTTGAATTGTTCCACCGCAGCGTCGAGCTCCGCTTTTACTTCACCGGACAGTTCATCTTCTGCTTTCAATTTGCTGTCGCCGTTTACGGAAAATATTTCTATCCGCGCCAGATCGCCGATCTCGTTCAGCCCCTTTAGATCGTCGGCCGTGGCTTCGGACTTTCGGCTCTCCAGCGAAAACGCCAGCATTCGCACCGTTTCATCCAGTTCGCGATTTTGATTATCCAACGCGTTGACCTGGATCTGCCGCGCTTCGCGAATGACCGCTTCGGGAAACTGACTGAACCAGCGTTCCAAAGCGCGATTGAGAAAAAGATAGGAAAAACCGGCCATCGCCACGATCGGCAGCAGGCTGACGGCGATGAAATAAACCAGCAGGCGCGTTTTTATTTTCGCGCCCAGCTGCAGGGATCTGCGTTCGCGGCTCAGCTTTAAAAGGCTGCGAATAAAAATGAACGCAAAAATTACAAAGGCGATGAAATTAAGCGAAGAAAGCCCGTAAAACAGCAGCGTGTCGCTGGCCGTCTGCACCGAAAAATTCTTCCAGATGTTGGACGATTGCAAAATTATCAGCGTGACCAAAAACAATGTCGCCAGCCCGCCGATGATCAAAAGCGGCGCCAGGCGTCTGGGAGTTTTCGTTTTATGCTTTTTTTCTTGCTCTCGCACGTTTGCAGTTTTCCCTAGTTTAGCATACAAAAGCAATTGCCGGATGACGGCAAAACTGAGCTTGCGGTTTATTATGAACACGTTTTTTTTTAACGATCATGGGCGTTTGCGGAGCGGCTGGCGCGCGGGGATATTCACCGGCGCCTTCGCTTTTTTCGAGATCGGCTGGGGTGTTTTTGGCGAAATAATATCCTCGATCAGCTCCCTGGGGATCAACCGAAACGGCTTGCTTTTATGGAGCGCTGATGTTTTCGTTTCGCTCGTGCTGGTGACTATCCTCGGCTGGCTCTGCGGCTGGTTTCTGGAGCGCGTGCCGTTAAAAGCTTTGGGCTGGGCATTTTATCGCGGCTGGTTTGGTCATTTGCTTTTGGGATTGGCGGCCGGCGCGCTGACCTTGACGGCGGCTTGCGGAATCGCGGCTCTTTTCGGCGGGATGAGTTTTCACTGGAATAACGAGGCCGGTTCATCGGCGATCGGAATAACTTTATTGGTTTCGGCGGTGATATTCGTCATCGGCGCGGCGGCGGAAGAAGCCATGTTTCGCGGCTATTTGATGCAGACCTTTGCCAGGGCAGATCTGGCGTGGGTGGCGATCCTGATCACATCGGTATTTTTTGCCGTCGCGCATTTAGGAAACCCGAATACTTCACCGCTCGCGTTAATTAACACCGTGCTGGCGGGTCTCTGGTTTTCCGCGGCTTATCTGAAAACGCGCAGCCTGTGGCTGCCCTTCGCCGCCCATTTCACCTGGAACTGGTTTCAAGGCGCGATCTTCGGCATCCCCGTCAGCGGCATCACGAAAGTGACTACGGCTCCCCTGCTGCAGCAAACCGATTCCGGCCCCGCGTGGCTGACGGGCGGCAGCTACGGCCTCGAAGGCGGCATCGCCTGCACCATCGCGATAATTATTTCGACTGCCCTGATATATTTTATGCCGGGTTTAAAAGCCGATGAGGAAATGATGAAGTTGACGAGTAAAGAAGAGTAGGCAGTGGACAGTGGTCAGTGGTCAGTGGTCAGTGGTCAGTGGTCAGTAAAGATTATATTCCTATTTCCTATTTCCTATTTCCTATTTCTTCTTTCCTCATTTCCTAATTCCCATTTCCTAATTTCCTCCTTTGAGAGCGTTACGTTTTTCTCCGCATAAGCACTAAGAGGTAAGGCCGCATCCGGGTTCTTTAATACCGGACCGGCTGACGCTTTACTAATGCTTTTCGGAGGGAAAAATAATGAGAAAGTACTTCAGGTTTACGAGCCTGTTGAAATGCAGCTGCCTTCAGGCCGCTGTTACGCTGCTATATTTAACGATTCTTAGCCTGCCGTCCCATGCGGCAAATGATATCGGTTCGGTTACCATTGGGCAGAACCAGTGCGGAAAGATCACCCTGAACATTACTCTTAACAGCAGCTGGCAAGCCATGCCGACAAACAACAAACCTACCTATATAGTGTCCAGAATTGTTGACCGCACAGAACAAACAGACGTTAAGTCTTCGAATGATGCCGCGATCCCGGTCGAATGGCCGGAAGGCACATATTTCAAATTCCACGTAACGGCCAGAAGCCGGCAAACAAGCTACCTTGGGATCACGATGTATCGCAAGGTCGGTGAGATCGAAGGAATTTCCGCGAATTGTTCTTCGTACATGCCGATCCCGGGAGAAGTGCGCTTAAGGCATGAGAAAACGGGAAAATGTATGTTCGGCAATCCGAATGACGGCAGGCCGGCGGCAATATGGACGTGCTGGAAAGATCCGAACATGGGCTATATTCTGGAGACGATTTCCGGAAACGAAGTTCGGCTGCGACACAGAAGCACCGGCAAATGCCTGTACGGGAACAGCGTTAATGGCGGCGTCGCGAAAAATTGGGGCTGCTGGAACGATCCGAATATGGTCTTTATTAAAGATGCCCTTCCCGGCACCAACAGGTTCCGGCTTCGCCACAAAGCGACAAACCGGTGTATTTACGGAGGTAATACCGACGGCGCTCCGGTTCAAAGCTGGGGGCCGTGTTGGGACGATCCGAATATGGTTTGGATTATCGAGCCGTTTTAGCGCAACCGGAAAAATTGTGGCCGAAATGAAAAAGGCGGATCTTAACGATTCCGCCTTCTGTTTCCTATTTCCTATTTCCTATTCCTGTTTCCTAATTTCCTTTTTTCCTGTCTCCCATCTCCCGTCTCCCGTCTTACAACGTCTGTATCTTAAAGCTGATGTCCACCGCTCTGACGGAGTGGGTAAGTTTTCCGACGCTGATCAGATCGACGCCGGCTTCGGCGTAGCCGCGCACCGTCTCCAGATCGACCCCGCCGGAGGCTTCGATCAGCACACTCGGATTGAGGCTGCGGGCCATTTCGACAAGTTTAGCGGCTTCATCGGGCGTTTGATTATCGAGCATAACGATGTCGGCCCCGGCGGAGATCGCCTCGCGCAGTTCCGCCCAGTGCATCACCTCGACCTCGATCTTGTGCAGGTGGCCGACCTTTTGCTTTGCCATGGTGACGGCTTCTTTTACCCCGCCGGCCAGCGCGATGTGATTGTCCTTGATCAGCACGCCGTCATCGAGCCCGAACCGGTGATTTTTACCGCCGCCGACGGTGACCGCGTATTTTTCCAGCATCCGCAGGCCCGGCGTGGTCTTGCGCGTGTCCACGATCTGGGCGTTCGTGCCTTCGACCGCTTTGACATATTCGCGCGTCAGCGTGGCAATGCCGGACATCCGCTGCATTAAGTTTAAAGCGACGCGCTCGCCCGCCAACAGGACGGAAGCATAACCCTTCATGTGAGCGAAAACCGTCCCGGCTTCGACAAATTCGCCATCCGCGGCGGTGGCTTCAAGCTCGGGGCAATCGGGATCGAGATGCAAAAAAACCGCTTCGGCGATCGCCAGCCCGCACACCACCAGCGCCTCTTTCGCCAGAAAACGCCCCGCGCCGCGCACCGTGTCCGGCACCGTCGCCTGCGTGGTGATGTCACCCCTGCCGAGATCCTCGTTCAAAAAATCGCCGATGGAATTTAGTGTCTCTGTGTTATCTAGCCAACTCATTTGTATTTTTATATGTTACAACAATTCTATTAACCTGAATAATATTTATCCTCGACCGTTAATCGCAATATGATCATTTCTCAGGTCCGGAAGGGCCGCTTGCGCCCGCAGCTTTAAAATTCATTTCATGGCTTCCTTCAGTTTCTGCACGTCATCCGGCCACCACCAGTCCTTATCGACCTGTAGTAACGGGTCTTCTTCATCAAAATAGAAAGCGCCAAAATTTGACCACTTATATTCCGCGGTTGAATCGACTAATTTTGCCTTAACCGCATTGGCATGAATATAGTTGATCTTCTGCCAAATCATCCAATCGCTCCATAACGGCAGGGCTTTAAAACTTTCCTGCCAGACTTGCTGCTACGACTCATCCGCGTGCTTTTTCAGAAACCGGCCAAGTGGAAATATATCTATCAAATTCCGCGCACTGAGACTCTTTAATGCACCAGTCCATTCGCGTATCTTGCCATCTCGCGGATTGACCACCAGGTGAAAGTGATCGGGCATCACTACAAAAGCGATCAGTTTGCTCTCTTTCTGGGTTCTTAACTCCTGACACACCTCTAGGAACGCACCGCAGGCAGATTCTCTTTTAAATATTTCCAGCCGGTCGATGACGCTGCCGGTAACAAAATGCAGGGCGCCGGCCAAATTCCGATTTGTCCATTTTTGTGCCATGGGAGTAAGCACTCTTTCAATAAAGCGGGCGCAAGCGACCCTTCCGGACCGGCAAATTAACTTAAGTTGACCGGTCTATTTTAACGCCTCTAAAGTTTGTTTTAAAGATTTAGTTCTTTGTTCTATATCCGCCACGCGGTCGCGAAGTTCCTGAACCTTTTCGGCGGGCGCGCGATCGACGAAACTGGCGTTGGCCAGCTGTCCGTCGAGCCTTTGTTTTTCCGACAGCAGTTTTTCCGTTTCTTTACTGAGACGTTCCGATTCTTTTTCGAAATCGATCAGCCCCTCGAGCGGAATAGCGATCTCCGCGCCGCCGATCACGGCGCGGGCCGATGCCCTGGGCACGTCCAGAGCTTCACTCAGAGCGAGCGACGCCGCGCGGGCGAGTTTTAGTATCTGCGCCTCATTGGCGCGGAAAACATTTTGCAAGCCCTGATCGGCCGCGACATGGATCGCGACTTTCTCACTCGGTTTGATGTTTAATTCCGAACGAATGTTACGCGCGCGCGAGATCAATTCGATCACGGCCTGCATTTCCGCTTCGGCTTTTTCGTCGGCCCAACCGTCCTGCGGAAAGTCAGAAAGCATCACGGTCGCCGGCGCCGCGCGGTAAGCGCCGTGATGCAAACTGGCATCCGTGCCGGGCAGTTTCTGCCACAATTCTTCGGTCAGGTAGGGCATAAAAGGATGGAGCAGACGCAGCGCCTGTTCGAGGATCGTGATGATGCGGGTGCGCGCCGCAATTTGCTCGGCGGTGACCGGTGCGGGGGGCGGCGGTTCCTCGCCTTCTAACGGTTCAGCCGGCCTCGGCCCGGTGATACCGTCCTTTGCCAGCTCGATATACCAGTCGCAAAAATCATCCCAGAAAAAATGGTAAAGCAGCCGGACGGCGGTATGAAACTGGTATTCCTCCAGTGACCTGCGGACGCCCTGCGCGGTTTTGTTCAACCGCGAAACGATCCATTTGTCGGCGACCGAATCGGAACCCGACAATTGCAGCGAAGCCGGATCGACCCGCGCGCCTTCGCTATTCATCAGGCAAAACCGCGAAGCGTTCCATATCTTATTGGCAAAATTGCGATAGTTTTCGATCTGCGCGTCATTCCAGCGGATGTCTATCCCGGAGGCGGAGCCGGCCAGATACATTCGCGTGGCGTCCACGCCGTACTTCTCAAACACGTCGAGCGGATCGACGCCGTTGCCCTTGGTCTTGGACATTCGCTGGCCGTTTTTGTCTAATACCGTGCCGGTGACATAAACGTCATAAAAAGGCCGCTGCCCCATAAACTTCATCCCGGTCATGACCATCCGCGAAACCCAGAGACGAATGATGTCGCGCCCGGTGATCAGAACTGAAGTCGGGTAAAAGTTTTTCAGATCCTCGGTTTCTCGCACTTCTCCCGTCCAGCCGAGCGTGGAAAACGCCCACAGCGCGGAAGAGAACCAGGTGTCGAGCACGTCTTCGTCCTGAACCAGATCGGCAGTTCCGGCAAGTTTTGCCGCTTCGGCGGCGGAACGCGCGATAAAGACATTTCCCTCGCTGTCATACCAGGCCGGGATCTGATGCCCCCACCAGAGCTGCCGCGAGATCGTCCAATCCTTCAGATTTTCCAGCCATTCGGTGTAAAGTTTTTCGTGCGGAACCTGCGGCACGAATTGCGGCGATCTTTCATCGCGCATCAGCCCGAGCGCGAGATCGCGCATCTCGTCCATGCGGACGAACCACTGCGTGGAGAGCATCGGCTCGATAATAGTTTTGCAGCGTTCGCAGAGCGGCAGCGAAATTTCGTAATCGTCTTCTTTTTCCAGCAGCCCAAGCTCGGCAAATTTTTCGACGACCAGCTGGCGCGCCGCGAAACGGTCGAGCCCGGCAAATTCGACGCCCGCGTTCTCGTTCATCGTCGCATTGGGGTTCATTATCTCGATCTGCGGCAGATCGTGCCGCTGCCCGACCTCATAATCGTTCGGATCGTGGGCGGGAGTGATCTTGACACAGCCGGTGCCGAATTCCGCATCGACATAATCATCGGCGACGATCGGGATCTCGCGCCCGGTCAGCGGCAGCAGGATCGTTTTTCCGACCAGGTCACGGTAACGCTCGTCATTCGGATTGACGGCCACGGCCGTATCGCCGAGCATCGTTTCAGGGCGCGTGGTCGCCACGGTCAGTTTGCGATCGGAATCTTTGATCGGGTATTGCAGGTAAACCAGCTTACCCTGTTTTTTGTCGTCCTGGACTTCCAGGTCAGAAAGCACGGTTTTGTCATTCGGGCACCAGTTGACGATGCGTTTGCCGCGATAAATAAACCCTTCTTCATGGAGAGTGACAAAAACTTCGCGCACCGCGCGCGACAGGCTTTCGTCCATTGTAAACCGCTCGCGCGACCAATCGACCGAAAGTCCTTCGCGGCGTATCTGGTTAGTGATCGTGCCGCCGAATTGCTCCTTCCATTCCCACACCTTCGCGGTAAAAGCCTCCCGCCCGATCTGCTGCGGGGTTTTGCCCTCGTCTTTTTTTAACTGCCGCGTAACCATCAGCTGTGTGGAAATACCCGCGTGGTCCGTGCCCGGCAAAAACAGCGTGCGGTAGCCCTGCATCCGTTTCCACCTGGCCAGCACGTCCATCAGCGTGTGCTGCAGGGCGTGGCCCATGTGCAGGCTGCCGGTCACATTCGGCGGCGGAATGACGATCGAAAAAGATTCGGCATCGGACGCCTGATTTATCTCGGGCGCAAAAAACCCGGCGGTTTCCCAGCGCTGGTAATGAGTGGCTTCGGCTTCTTTAGGGTTATAGGCTTTTGCGAGTTCCATAAGTTCAAAACCTTAATTCTAAAACAAAAAAGGTTAGTTTTCATCTGACAGATAAAACTAACCGGAATTTGCCGCTTAATTATGAGCGTATTTATTCTTTCGGGGCGTCTTCGCCGGAAATTTCATTCATGATGATATTGCGCATTTCCGGCGCCATATCTTTGACGAGTTTTGCCGTGAGTTTTTCCAAAACCCGCTGGGCGATGGCTTCGATCGCTTCGGGAGAGATCTGCTGCTGCGGCTGAGCGGGAGCAGCCTCGACGGCCGGGGCGGCCGGGGCTTCCGGAGCGGGCGCGGCGGAAAAACCATCCGCCTGATCTTCCGACACCTCGCCGGGTTCGGTGTCTAAAATTCTCTCCATCGGGACGGAGGAAGTTTCCCGGTAAGGTTCTTCCACTCTCGGCATCCCTTGAAAACTTTCTTCGATAGTACGGTCGTCATCAAAAGCGTCGGCTGCGCGAAAATCGTATTGCGCAGTTTCGGGAGCCGCCGTTTCCGCAGCCGCTGTTTCCCACGAGGTTATTTCGGGCGGGGCAATTTCGGATGAGGCTATTTCCGTCGGAGCATCCACGAAAACGCCTTCCTCCGTTTTTTCGGCAGGCACAGTTTCCGCAGGGTTAAAAACCAAAGTATCATCGTCGTGTTTCTGATCGGTCTCATCACTTTTGATATCGAGTAGAACGTCATCATCCACCGGTCCGGTAGGCGCATATGCGTGGCCCAGATCAAGGCCCAGATCGAGTATCGAAGCAGTTTCGGAAACCGGCGGCGTTTTCTCTTCAACGTCATCCAGCTCATCCCAAATTCTTTCGGGCCAAATTCTTTCGGGTGCGTCCGAAAAAGTAACATTTGCCTCTTCTACGGGCAAAAGTCCCCGTGCGGCGTCTTCCACCGATTCTTCCATCGGTTCTTCTACTGGTTCTTCTGCCGCTGCTGCTTCAAAACGCGTTTCAGGCGGCGTTTCTTCGTGCGCGACATCGGCCTGCGGCCGGCTAAACGAAAATTCGGACGAAAGGGCCGCCGCATCGGGAAACTTTTGTTCGAATTCGCTGTCAAAATCGGACAGGTCATCGACTTCTTCGGTTATCTCGGCAGTCGCCGGCGGTGGAGCGGAAAGTTCAGCTTCAGCAGTTTCGGTAATTTCGGCAGATTCGGCGGATTCGGGAACTTCGACGGTTTCAGCTGTTTCAATAACCGCCGTTTCCGTCCAGGGTGAACTGAAAATGTCTTTCGGCGTGATCGACGGCGTATCGGAAATGTGCATCGCGGGAGATTCCTGGGCAATTCCCGCATCCGCCGCCGGAGTTTCGGATGAGCCGGGCTGAGCGTTTGCATCCAGCAGGGCCGCCACTCTTCCGACCAGTTGGCGAATGGATTGAAACGGCTTCATCAAAAAATCGTCCGCGCCGACGCGTTTGGCTTCTTCCTCGTCAAACGGTTCGAAGGAACCGACCAGCAGTATCACCGGCACTTTGCTCAGTTCCGCATTTTGGCGGATTCGCTCGCAGATCTGGTAGCCGTTTAGGCCCGGCATATGCACGTCAGCCATCACCAGATCGGGTTTGAGTTCGCGCAGCTGCTGGATGGCGGCATTGCCGTCGCCGACGGCGATCACGTCTATACCTTCATCTGCAAAGGTCAGATTGATAACCTTCTGAATCGTCGGAGAATCGTCAGCGAGCAAAAGTGTTTTTTTCAATCCAAAAATCTCCTTGAAGCTTACTTATTCACTCTCGTCGGGCTTTCTCGACAGCATTCGCATCATTACCTGTAATTGACTGGTAGTAAAAGGCTTGGGCAGAAATACCACGGCCCCCGCCGCAAAACTGTCGGAGGAGAGGCGCGGATTCTGTTCGGCGGTCATCATTATCACGGGAATCTTTTTCAGCCGGTTTTCCGTCTGCATATAACGGGCGAGTTCCGGCCCCTGTATGTGCGGCATCACTACGTCGATCACGGCGACGGCGAAATTATTGTCGTCCTGCAGTATCTTGTAAGCCTCGCGCCCGTCACGCGCGGTAACCACTGTGTAGCCTTCTTTTTCGGCGATGGCCTTGACCAGGCGCAGGATCGCCAGATCGTCGTCGGCCACTAATACTTGCATGGGATTGGAAGCGGTTTCTTCACTCATCGGTTTTTTCCGGCAGCTAATACTTAACTAAATCCTAACTCTTTCTTCTATTTAAGGAAAACTCGGCCGCCAATTTTATCGCGGATTTCATGCTCGCCGGATCGGCGATCCCTTTACCGGCGATCTCAAAAGCCGTGCCGTGATCCACCGACGTTCTGATGATCGGCAGCCCGAGCGTGACATTTACTCCCTCGCCAAAGGTCAGGCATTTCACCGCGATCGTAGCCTGATCGTGATAACAGGAAATTACGCCGTCGAATTCCCCGTTGGCAGCTCGCAAAAAAATAGTGTCGGGCGAGAAAGGTCCTGCGATATTTATACCATATTTTTCCTGACATTCACGCACCGCCGGAATAATTTCCTTGGCTTCCTCGGTCCCGAAAAGCCCGTTTTCCGATGCGTGCGGGTTTAATCCGGCCATCGCCAGTTTTACGTCGCGGCCTCTAAGAAATTTGAGTTCTCTTTCCGTCAGCCGCACCAGATCCACCAGGCTCTTCTTTTTGACCAGCCGGATCGCTTCCCGCAAAGAAACGTGAATGGAAAGCAGCGCCACGCACAATTTGCCGCCGAAAAAAGACATGGCAAATTCCGTGGTGTTTGTCAGGTGCGCCAAAAATTCGGTGTGTCCGGGAAAAGGATAATTAGCCAGCGAGAGCGCCTCTTTGTTTATCGGCGCGGTCGCGATGGCGTCGATATCGTCCGCGAGGGCCAGTTTTACCGCCGCTTCGATGTATTGCGCGGCCGCTTTTCCGGCTGTTTTCGAGACCGCTCCGGCAGGTATTGCCCGCTTGATATTTCCCAGGTCGTAGATGCCGGGTTTGCCATTGGGAAAAACGAACTCTTCGCTTTTGCGGACGACGTGATAATCGAATTTTAACTTGAGCTGCTCCGCCGTTTCGGCAAGAAAGACCGCATCGCCGATCACCACCGGCACGCAGCTTTTTAAAATATTCTTATCGGTGAGCGCTTTCAGGATTATTTCCGGACCGATCCCCGCCGGATCGCCCATGGTTATCCCGATTCGCGGTAAAACTTTTTTGCCGGTTGATTTTTTAGAAGATGGAGGCTTTATTTTCACTGCAAGACCGAAATTTGATGTTTTCGTGGGAAAACCCGTCGCTAATTTTATCTCTTATTTTTAGCGCTAATTTTTCTCAGGGTCTTTGTACATATATTTGATGTTGTGTTTTAACAACATGATGTTCGGTTCGCCTTCGCGGTTTATTTTCAGCGCGTGGCGGTCGTACCATTCGATAGTTCCGGATACTTTTTCGCCGTCCTGCAAAATAATGATCATCGGCACATGGCTTTCGATCTGTTTTTTGTAATAAAAGATCTCGGCATTGGTATCCTGCGGCGGAGATTTTTTTTGCGCCTGCTGGTTATTGGGTTTAGCGATGTTTTGCGCCGGTTTTGCCTGGTTGCTGTGACCGTTATTCACAGGCCTGAAAGAACTCGCGGAGCGGGGTTGTTCTGTCTGTATGATATTAACTTCGGTTAGTTTTGGCCTGATTAGCTTTCGGTTCAACTTGCGATCCTCCTGGTCGGCTTGATAATGCGAAGTATCTGTATAAAACAATACTTCCTCCAAGCTGACAAATGCTACACGATAAAACTGTTTACTTCAAGCCAACCGGTGAGTCGATGGCGGTTCGGTCGGGAGCATCTTAAAATATCGCGGCGGCTTTGCCTATAAGTCACAGATTCGGATTTGTTCGTGGCGTTTTAGTGTAATTTCCTGGTTACTTCTTAGGCCTTATTTCTAATGGATATAAAGGCGGGAACCACGAAATTACACGAAAAAAGCAGTGAGCATTTCTAACAGTTTGCGCCGGATGGAGTCTCCAGCTCCGCCGCGCCTTATCCGAACTTTATAGGCAAAGCCGTTAAAAGTTAATATAGTTACAGCGAATCTGAAGCTGTCCTCAAATTTCGAATTTATCCCAGATCGAAAAACCGGATCAATCCATTTTTTTACGAATGAATGTGGGAATTTCCATGTCCTGTATCAGTGACGTTCCCCCCGAAGACGATGACGATGATGATGACGAAGCGGCCGGATTTGCCGCTCCCGGGTTAACCGGCTGCGAAACGGCCGGCGATTGATTGACGGCAAAAGCCTCCGGAATTTTTTGCGCCTGCAGCGCCTGGGTGAATCCGGTGGCGATGACCGTGATCTTTACTTCGTCCGTCATGTTCGGATCGATCACCGTGCCGAAGATGATATCGGCGTCTTCGTCCGCCTCTTCATGGATCAGGGAAATGGCCGCTTCGATCTCATCCAGCGGCATATTTTCGGCACAGGTAATGTTTATCAATGCGCCTTTTGCGCCCTTGATTGAATTTTCTTCCAGCAGTTTGGAATCGATCGCGGCCTTCATCGCCGTCACCGCCGCGTGTTCGCCCTTGGCGTGTCCAACGCCCATCAGCGCGATGCCTTTATTTTTCATCACGGCTTTGACGTCGGCAAAATCCAGATTTATCATTCCCGGCACGGTGATCAGGTCGCTGATACCCTGCACGGCCTGAAGCAAGACTTCGTCGGCCCGGCGGAAAGCGTCGGTGATGCCGATCTTGCCTTCCAGTTCCTTCAAACGCGAATTCGGGATCGAGATGATCGTATCGACGCAGTCGCGGAGTTCCGCGAGCCCGCGGTCGGCGTGCGCCATTCTCTTTTTACCTTCAACGGAAAAAGGTTTGGTCACGACCGCAACGGTCAGCGCTTCGAGTTCCATCGCCAGCGCCGCGATCACCGGCGCCGCGCCCGTTCCGGTGCCGCCGCCTAAACCGGCGGTAACAAAAACCATATCCGCGCCTTCGATGACCTCGATGATCTTTTCGGTGTCTTCGAGCGCCGCCTTGCGCCCCACCTCAGGGTCGGAGCCGGCGCCGAGGCCTCTCGTCAGCTGGCTGCCTAGTTGTATCTTGATCGGAGCATTGGAAAGATTCAGCGCTTGCAGATCGGTATTCGCGACGATGAACTCGACACCCTTGATGCCGGATTCGATCATCCGATTGACGGCATTTCCGCCGCCGCCGCCGACTCCGATCAATTTAATTTTTGCGCCGGTGACAGGCGGTTCGTCTAAAAAAATATTGATCCGGCTATTAACATTCTGACTTTCCACTGGCATGGTTTTCCTTCTTTCTACTAAATAAGCGCTCTGAATTAAATGCTATAAATTAACTTTTATTTAAGATCGCCGTGATAAGCTGGTCGGCGACGTTTCTTACAATATGTTGTGTTACTGGCGAAAAATCATACAACAAGTTGCTTTAATCTCCTAATCAAAATCTCCGCTTTTCAGCGAAATTTGTCCCGAATAGAAGAAAACCATTCGCCCACCTTTTGCGCCGCGCTCCGCGTTCGCCGCGACTCCTTGTGTTCGCCCAATTGCTCGCGCACGGAACTGAGCACCAATCCGGCCGCCACCGCCCATTCGGGGCTTTGCATTCCATCGACCAGCCCGCCGAAGCGGTCGCGTTCCGGCACGCCGATCCGGGTCGGCGCGTCGAATATCTGCTCGGCCACTTCGACCATGCCGTTTAGGTTTGCGCCGCCGCCGGTCAGGATGATCCCGCTCGAAAGCTGCCGTTCGCCGGTCGCGCGTTTTACCTCGATCGCGATGTGCTCCAGGATCTCTACCGCGCGCGGCTGCAGCATATCGCACAAGATCTCGCGCGAAAGCTGGCGCACCTGATTTTTCCCGACGGGGGTAATCTCGATTATCTCACGCCGCTCTTCTTCACTCAGCCACGGCATCGAAACCGCGCCGAATTCCCGTTTGATCCTTTCCGCTTCCGAGATCGAAACTCTTAAACCGACGGCGATGTCCTTGGTAAAGTGCATGCTGCCGAATGGAAAAACGGCGGTGTGCTTGACGGTGCCGCCCTGAAAGATCACCAGGCTGGTCAGATCGGCCCCGATATTTACCAGCGCCGAGCCGTATTCCCGATCGTCGTCCGTCATGACCGCTTCGGCCGCGGCCAGCGGTTCGAGCGACATGCCCTCGATCTCGAGCCCCGCGTTATGAACAGCCTTCACGGCATTCTGCCGGCCGACGCCCGGGCTGATAATGACGTGAACTTTTGCTTCGAGCCGGGCGCCGCGCATTCCGACCGGTTCGACGATCCCGTCCTGCCCATCGACGATAAATTCCTGCGAGAGACGCTCGACGACCTCCCAGCCAACCGGAAGCTGCATCGCGCTGGCCGATTCGATCACGCGATCGACATCTTCGGCGTTGATCTCGCGCCCCATTCCGGTGACCGCCACCACCCCGTGCTTGTTTTCACCGCGCAGGTGTTCGCCGGATAGATTGATGCTGACCAGCTGGACTTCCAGCCCGCTGATGCGCTCGGCGTCTTCGACGGCTTTCTTGATCGATTCCGTCACCAGTTCGCTTTTCCCCACGATACCGCGCTTGAGGCCGCGCGCTTCGGCCTGCCCGATGCCGACCACATCGACCATTCCGCTTTCGCTCACTTCGCCGATGACGCAGCGTACGCGGCTGGTACCGATATCTAACCCGACTGCATGTAAATTTCGATTCATCTTTTTACCGTTTTGTTTAGCGCGCGACCACCACTACATTTTTGCCGCGCGAGATCAGCGAAGCGACCTGTCCCGAATCTCTCATCTCGAGAGTTTTAAGCGCGTCCTGCAGCCGTTTGGCAAAATCTTCCTTGCCGAGCGAAACGGGAATGACCGTTCCCGCCTGATCGACAAAAACCTGCGCGTCTTCCAGATCGGAAACGTTGACCGCGTTAATGCGTTTTTCCAGCCCTGACAATTTCATCTCTTCCATCATTTTCAGGTAAAGCTTTACCCGCTGCTGATTTATCTTTTGCGCGCCGTCGGTCTTTTTCTCGTCCCAGCCTCTGAGTACCGCCAGCGAACGCGCCTCTTCCTTTGAAACCGCGCCTAAAATATTTGCCTCGCTGTCCGCCCAGAGAAGTTCGCCCTGATCGGTCTTTACCGCGGCCACGGGAACGCTTTCCTTCACCCGCACCCGCAGCCCGTCAGGCAGCACCCGCGAAACGACCGCCGATCTGACCCAGGGCAATTTTTCGACCTGGACGCGAATTTCGCCGATATCTGCGTTCCAGACGCCCGACTTTATCGCCGCCATCTGCACCGTCCGCCGGATGTCATCGCTCGAAGAGCGGCTGACGCCGTAGATCTCGACGGCCTTAACTCCGAAGAACGAAGAAGCCGTGACTTTCTGATAGGCCGCCGCCATCAGCCAGATCAGGCAGCCCACCATCGCCAAAATAAACAGCGCCGGAACGTAATAATTTATCCAGGTGGCGTTTTTCTTGCCGCGGCCGGCGCCGGTTAGCGTGGTTCTCGTCCGTTTGCTTCTGGGCCTGACCGGTTTTTTCAATTTGACCATTTTCTTCTTTGCCTTTCAAAAAATTGCTCGATCTATTGATTTAAAATTTCGAGCATCTGCTCGGACAGTTTTGAGACGCTGCCCGCGCCGAGGGTGATCAGCAGATCGCCCTCTCTCAAATGTTCGCGAACTTTTTCCGCCGCTGTTTCGATGTCGCCGATGTAGTGAGCGTTCTTATGCCCGAACTGCCGGATCTTTTCAGTCAGCACTTCCGCCGTTACGCCTTCGATTGGGTCTTCGCTGGCGGCGTAGATGTCGCAGACGAAGAGCATATCGGCGTTGTTGAACGAGCGCGCGAAATCTTCCATCAGATCCTGCGTGCGGCTGAAACGATGCGGCTGGAAAATAACCACGGTGCGCTTTCCGCCGGAGCCGTTTTTGGCGGCGGCCAGCGTCGCCGTGATCTCGGTCGGGTGGTGCCCGTAATCGTCCACCACGGTGATTCCCCGCGCCTCGCCCTTGAACTGAAAACGGCGGTTGGCATTTTTGAATTTGCTCAAACCCTCGCGGATCAGGTCGAACGGGACGTCCAGCTCCAGTGCTACGGAGATCGCCGCTAATGAATTATAAACATTATGTTTACCGGGCACCGGCAGATTCACTTCGCCGAGCACCTCTTCGCCCCGCCAGACGGTAAAGATCGACCCGAACGAATCGTCGTAACGCACGTCGTGAGCCGATACGTCGGCCTGCGCCGTCAGGCCGTAGGTCACTCGCGGGCGTTTGATATGCGGGATCACCCGCTGCACATTCGGATCGTCCAGGCAGAGGATCGCCGTGCCGTAGAACGGCACTTTATTGACGAATTCGCGATAGCATCCCAGCACGTCGTCCATATCCGAATAGCTGTCCATATGTTCGCGGTCGATATTGGTCACGATCGCGATGGTCGGGTAAAGCATCAAAAACGAGCGGTCGCTTTCATCGGCTTCGGCGACGATCCAGTCGCTGCTGCCGAGTTTGGCGTTGGAGCCGAGCGTATCCACCACGCCGCCGACGATCGTGGTCGGATCGATGCCCGCGTGTCCCAGCACCGTCGCGATCATTGAGGTAGTGCTGGTCTTTCCGTGCGAGCCCGCCACCGCCACCGAATACTTTTTGATCATCATCAATTCCGCCAGCATTTCGGCGCGCGGAATGACCGGAATATTTTTTTCCTTGGCGATCAATACTTCGGGATTTTCTTCACGCACGGCGGACGAGTAAACGACTACTTGCGCATCCATCACGTTTTCGGCGGCGTGGCCCTCGCAGATGCGGACGCCCAGACTTTCCAGGCGGTCGGTGACCTTCGATTTTTTCAGGTCGGAGCCGGAAACCTTGAAACCGAGATTGCACAAAACTTCCGCGATGCCGGACATTCCAATGCCGCCGATGCCGATAAAATGAACGTGTTTTACGTGAAGAAACATTCTGTATTCCTAATACCTATTCTTTAACCGCGATTACAATCACTACTCACTTCCCTTATCCATTTAACCCGGTCACTACCGTTCCCGATTCTGACCCCATTATCCACTACCCACTATTCACTAATAAAACTACTTCTTATTTTTTGCCGCTAATTCTTCGATCATATCCACCGTGATCTTTGCCGCGTCGGCCTTGGCGAGCTTTCGCGCCGCTTCTTCCATCGCGGTTAATTTTTCGGGTGAATCGATCATCTCTTTTATCTCGCCTGCCAAACGCTCTCCGGAAAGCTCGGCCTGCAGGATCATTTTCGCCGCCCCCGCCGAAACCAGCGCCTCGGCGTTTTTCCGCTGGTGATCGTCCGCCGCCGACGGCAGCGGCACCATGATCGCCGCTTTTCCCGCGGCGGCTATTTCCGCGCAGGTCGTCGCCCCGGCGCGGCAGATTATCAGATCGCTTTCGGCAAATGCCGAAACCATGTCAGAAATGTACGGGCGGACGTCTGCTCCCGTCCAGCCGGCATTTGCGTAACCTTTGCCGATCGGTTCAAAATCACTCTCGCCGGTTTGATGCGTGATATGCATTTTTTCCAGATGCTCATCCAGCAGCGGCAGCATTTCCAGCACCGCGCGGTTGATCGCCTGCGCGCCCTGCGAGCCGCCGAAGATCAGCAAATTAAATTCACCCGCTTCTCTCTGCTTCGGCTTTATTTCAAAAAACTCTTTTCGCACCGGGTTGCCGGTAATCACGCCCTTATCGCCGAAAAATTCCTGCGCTTCGGGAAAGGTCAGCGCCGCTTTATCGATGAACCGCGCCAGCCGGCGGTTGGTAAATCCTGGCAGCGCGTTCGATTCCATCACCATCGCCGGCACGCCCATAAAATATGCCATCATCACCACCGGCCCCGAAACATATCCACCCGCGCCGATGACCACGTCGGGCCGGAAATCCTTTATCAGCTTCCACGCTTCGAAAAAACTCTGGGGCAGTATCAGCATACCTTTCAGTTTTCCCACCAGACCGACATTTTTCAGCCCGGTGCTTTTTATCAGCGAGAGTTCGAAACCCGCTTCCGGCACGAGCTTTTTCTCCAGTCCCTTGGCGGTGCCGATAAAACGCACCAGGGACTCGGGCGCGCGCTCCGTGATTTCTTTTGCCACGGCGATGCCCGGATATATATGTCCGCCTGTACCGCCCGCGGCGATCATGACCCTCATCCTTTTTTTAAGCCTCTCTCGGTCTGGCTTTCGCCATCTTTCGCCGCCTCGGTTTTCGCTGCAAGGTGTCTGCCGGATCTTCCGACTTTTCCAGTTCGACAAATCCCGCGTGCTGCGAAATATTCAGCAGTATCCCGACCGAAAACAGCGTCATCAGGATCGACGATCCGCCGTAGGAAATGAACGGGAGCGGGATTCCCTTGGTCGGTAAAATGTTCAGCACCACGCTGATGTTAAAGAACGCCTGCACGATAATTCCCGTGATCAATCCGATTCCGAGCAGTTTGCCGAACCTGTCCGGCGCGAGCAGCGCGGCGCGGGTTCCGCGCCAGAGCAAAAATCCGAATGCCAGCACCACCAGTAACGCCCCTACCAGCCCGAACTCTTCCGCTACGACCGCGAAAATAAAATCCGAATACGGAAACGGCAGGTAAAAAAGTTTTTGCTGTCCGCGGGCAAAGCCCTCGCCGAAAATGCCGCCCGATCCGACCGCCATCAAAGACTGCACCACCTGGTAGCCCGTCCCGCCCGCGTCCTGCCAGGGATCGAGATAAGCGATCAAACGCGCCATTCGATAAGGCTGAATGACCAGCGCCAGCACTCCGGCGAATAACAGCACGCCGACCACCGCGGCAATGTGAAAAAGACGCGCCCCGGCGGCAAAATAAACCACGGTAAAAATTGCCGAAAGCACGATGACCGTCCCCAGGTCGGGTTCGAACAGGATCACGCCCGACAAAACTCCCAGCACGATCAGACACGGCAGGATAGTTTCCCTGAACTGCCCGACCTGCTTTTCATTTTTGGTCAGAAAATACGCCAGGAACAAGGACAGCGCGGGCTTTGCCATTTCCGAAGGCTGAAAGGTCGAACCCGCAATTTTTATCCATCGCCGCGCGCCGTTGATCGGCGAAAAAGCAAATACCGACGCCAGCAGGATGAAAGTAATTGTCAAAAATCCGAAGATAACCCAATCGTTTTGCAGCCGGCGATAATGCACCTGCGAAGCCACCAGCATCACGACGACGCCGATCAGCATAAAAATAAATTGCTTGGTCACGTAACTGTACTGGTTGGAGCTTTCGCGCAGCGCGATCATCGCCGACGCGCTGTAAACCATGATTACGCCAAACATCGCCAGCGCCAACGCTATCGCAAAAAGCCACCAATCCATTCTCAGTTTCTTCGCCATTTGTATCGCGTTCAGAGTTACGCCTTTAGGCGTGATCACGCGTAAACGCGTAACTCTGAACTTCTGCTACGTTGCCGCGTCCGCCTTTGCACCGAGCGCTCTCACTTCCCGCTTGAAAATCTCTCCCCGCTGCTCAAAACTCTTGAACATATCAAAACTGGCGCAAGCCGGGGCGAGCAAAACCACGTCGTTTTTTTCTCCCCCTTTTGCAGCCCCTTTTTCTGCAGCCGCAAAAGATCGTTCGACCGCGTCTTTCATATCGCCCGCGTGAATTATTTCCGCGTGGGCGTTCAACTGGCTTTCGATGTTGTCGGCGTCTTCGCCGATCAGGACGAGCGCGCGGACTCTGGATCTGACCAATTCTGCCAGCGGTTCGTACGGCGCATTTTTCCCGCGCCCGCCGAGTATCAAAACTATCTGCCCCTCTTCATCGCCCGCCAGCGCTTCCAGCGCTTTTAGCGTCGCATCGACGCTGGTCGCCTTCGAATCGTTGTAAAATTTTACCCCTTCGACTTCCGTAACCAGTTCCAGCCGGTGCTCGACTGGTTTGAAATTCCGCACCGTTTCCCGCATCGAATCAGGGTCTGCGCCACAGGCCAGCCCGGCGGCAAAACCCGCCAGCACATTCTGCACATTATGAATTCCGCGCAAATTCATTTCGTCCCGCGTGGTCAGGATCTTTTCGCTTCCCTGCGCTTTGCAGATCAGATCCCTGCCGCGCATGAACAAACCTTCATCGAGTTCGCGGCCGGTGCTAAAAAGCGAAACGCGCGCCTTCAACCCCGCAGCCCACGAAGCCGTGATCTCGTCGTCCGCATTCAGTATCGCCACGTCCTCCGATATCTGGTTCATGAAGAGGCGATGCTTGGCGGCGGCGTAATCGGTAAAAAGATCGTAGCGATCCATGTGGTTCGGCGTGACGTTTAGCGCCACCGCTACATTCGGGCGAAAATCGACGATGGTTTCAAGCTGGAAACTGGAAAGTTCGACCACCGTCCAGGTATCGCCGGTCGAAGTTTCCGCAAGCGAGATCAGGGCGGTGCCGATATTGCCGCCGACCTGGCACTTCAAGCCCGCATCTTTCAGCATCTGCCCGATCAAAGTCGTCGTGGTCGTTTTGCCGTTCGAACCGGTGATGCCGACGATGCGGCCTTTCATAAAGCGATAGGCCAGCTCGACCTCACCGATCACTTCGCCGCCGCTATGCTGGGCCGCGCGGTCAACGTAGCGCGCCGGGACGGTCGAAGTCGGAACGCCCGGGCTGATGACGACCAGCTCGATCTGATCCAGCAGCCACGAAGGCAGCATCCCGTCCATCAAACCGATCCCCTGCTCCTTCAAACTTTGCGCTTCCGCCGTCCATTCGGCCAACGGCTTTTTGTCGTGCAGCGCGACCACCGCCCCCCGCGCCGCCAAAAATTTTGCCGACCCCACGCCGCTTTTGCCCGCGCCCAGCACCAAAGTTTTTTTTCCCTGCAATTCCATAGTAGCACCGCCGTCCCGGCGGCTGTGGCGTGGGCGTCCCGCCCGCGCATCATTTCAATCAGGTGTCGGCGAGACGCCGACACGACAGCCAGCGGGACGCTGGCGCTACAAATCAACGTAGCTTTAAAGTCGCCAGACTCAGCAGCGCAAATAAAATAGCGACGATCACAAAACGAAAAACGACTTTCGATTCTTTCCAGCCGCTAAGCTCAAAATGATGATGAACCGGCGACATTTTAAAGACGCGTTTGCCCGTCGTCTTAAACGAAGCCACCTGGATCATTACCGACAGCGCTTCAAGAATAAAAATTCCGCCGATGAACGGCAGCAGAAATTCCTGCTTGGTCAGAATCGCGACCGTTCCCAGCGCTCCGCCGATCGCCAGGCTCCCGACGTCGCCCATAAAGACTTCGGCCGGCGGCGCGTTATACCAGAGAAAACCGAGGCTCGCCCCGACCATCGCCCCGCAAAAAACCGTCAATTCGGCGGATTGCGGATTGTGCGTCAGATCGAGTCTTTCCGCCCAGCGCGCGTCGCTGGCGATATAGGTCAATGCCGTCAGCGCCGACATCGCGATAAAAGTGATGCTCGTCGCCAACCCGTCCAGGCCGTCGGTAAGATTTACCGCGTTGGACGATCCCAACATGATAAAAACAATGAACCCGAGATAGAGCCACGGCCCGATCCAGCTGATGCTCGTCACCGCATTGGAATCGGCCGTCGCCTTGATAAAAGGTATGCTCAGATTCCAGGGATAATTTGTCGCCAGGTAAAGAACCGCCCAGATCCCGACCGCAACCAGCAGCTGCCCGATAAGTTTTTGCTTGCCGGTCAGCCCGAGGCTGCGTTTTCTCTTGATCTTGATAAAGTCATCGGCAAAACCCACCGCTGCGAAAAGCGTGGTCGCGCCCAGTGCCAGCCAGAGATAAACGCTGGAAAGCCGGGCCCAGAGTATCGAAGAAACTATCACCGATCCGATAATCAAAACACCGCCCATCGTCGGCGTTCCTCTTTTGGCCTGGTGCGATTCGGGCCCCTCTAAGCGGATCTCCTGCCCGAATTTTAATGCGGCCAATTTTTTAATGACAAAATTGCCCAGGATCAGCGAAACCAGCAGCGAGGTGATCGTCGCCATCGCCGTGCGAAAGGTCACATACTGGATGACGTTCAGCGCTTTAACAAAATACGACTCGCTGTCTTTCGCCAGTTGCAAAAATATCAACTCGTATAAGAGGTAATAAAGCATCGGGTTATTCGTCTTTCGGTCGAATTAAACAAAAGCGGCAGAGCTATTCTGCCAGAGCAAATTTTTCCTGTAATTTTGCGACTATCTTTTCCGTGCGCACGCCGCGCGAACCTTTTACCAGCAGCAGGTCGCCGGGCCGTACCTCCCCTGCGATCTCTTCGGCGGCGGCGTCTGAGTCGGCAAAGAATTTTGTCTCCCGCAGCCCCGCTTCCCGCGCGCCGGCGACCATTTCCGCGGCCAGCCCGCGCACTCCGAACAAGGCATCGATCCCGCTCGCGGCAATTTTCCGGCCCGTCTCGTGATGGATCGACGCGCCTTCCGTTCCGAGCTCCAGCATTTCGCCGGCAACGACGATCCTGCGCTTCGCGTGTCCGCCGCCTTCGACCAAAGTATCTACCATGCTGAGCAGCGCGTCGGGGTTTGAATTGTACGAATCGTTGATCACTTCGAACCCGGCGGCAAAACGCAGCACTTCGCCTCGCTGCGGCGGCGGCGCTACGGTCGAGAGCGCGCGCGCAATGTTTTCAGGTGAAATTCCGAAACCGAAACCGACCGCCGCGGCAGCCAGCGCATTCGAGATGTTGTGCCGTCCGGCCAGTTTCATACTAACTGTAGCGCTTCCTTGCGGAGTGTGCAATTTAAAACAGACGAGTCCGAAATTTTCCGCTCTGATATCCGAAGCGGTAATATCCGCCCGATGCCGGATGCCGTAGGTGATGTTTTTGCCGCTGTGCTTTTCCTGCATGGCAAGCACACGGCTGTCGTCGGCATTTAAGACGGCGGTGCCTTCCGGTTTCATTCCTTCGACCAGTTCCGCTTTAGCGGCGGCGATGGCTTCGATGGAGCCGAGATGTTCTAAATGAACCGGCAGGACATTTAATTCGACGGCAAAGTCGGGCGGGGTTATCTCGCAGAGGCGTTTGATCTCATGCATCGGGGTGGACATTCCCATTTCCAGTACCGCTACATCATAATCCCCTTCCGAGACGAGACGCAAAACCGTCAGCGGGTGTCCGAGCCCGTTATTGTAATTTTTTATATTTTTCAGCACGCGAAAACCGTTTTCCGACAGCACGTGCGCGGTCAATTCCTTGGCGGTCGTTTTCCCGGCGCTGCCCGTCACGGCGACGACGGGTTTTCCCCAATCCCGGTAGATCCCGGCGGCCAGCGATTGCAGCGCGGCGATCGCGTCTTCGACCAGCAGCAGCCGGTCGATAAAAACTTCCAGCTCCGGGTTGCCGAAAACCTTGTCCGGGCGCGCGACACAGGCGACCGCGCCGCTCTCAAAAGCCGTTTTGATAAACCTGTGGCTGTCGCTGAAATCGCCGTTGAAACCGTTGTTTTTATAGTCGGGCTGTGACAGCGCAAAAAAGACTTCACCCGCTTTGGTTTCGCGCGAGTCTAAAACGAAATTGCTGACTTCGGTCGCGAGCAAAGCGGGGGATAGTTTCCGCGTATCGGCGTTGGTATATTTGGCTACGGTTTCCAGTTTCAAGTCTTATTCCTCGGCTTTGTCTTTTCGTCTTTGGGTTTTACTCCCGTCTTTTTGGTTTCTACCGCCACTCGTTTATCGTCGGTCTTTTTGTCCTTATTCTTTTCACCCTTTTCGGCCTCTTTTGTTTCCTTATCACCGGCCGTTACTTTCTTTACGTCCGCCGGAGATTCGGTGCCTTCCTTATCGCCTTTGGTAGCTTCTACCGCCTGGGCAAAATCGGGATGAATACTCTTGTCGGGCAGAATATTCAGCCGCGGCAAGATCCTTTCCGCGATGGCTTTGAAGATCGGCGCCGCGACGGTTCCGCCGCTTCGCTCGCCGATGCTTGGTTCGTCGAGCATGATCGCGATGACCACCGCCGGATTATCCGCCGGGGCCATTCCGATAAATGACGAAACGCGTTTCCCCTCGGAAAAACCTTTTTTCGGATCGAATTTCCAGGCTGTTCCCGTCTTGCCGGAAACCGTGTAGCCGTCGAGCTGCGCGCGGCGTCCCGATCCGCTGACCACCACTTCGCGCAGCATATTTCTCAGCGTGCGCGCGGCTTCCGCGCTGACCACCTGGGTTCGCTGCGGCTGCGTGACAAAGCTGGGGGCTTTTCCGGCTTCGCCGATCTGCCTGACCACGTGCGGCTGCACGCGCACGCCGTCATTGGCAATAGTGGCGTATGCCGAAGCCATTTGCAAAGAAGTCACCGCGACCTCATATCCGATCGACATCGAGGCCAATGAATCTCCCGCCCAGCTCTTCGGCGAGCGCAAACTCCCGGCGGTTTCCGAAGGAAGCTCGACGCCCGTTTCCGCGCCGATACCGAAGCGGCGGGCGTAATCATAGAATCTGTCCCTGTCCAGCCGCTGGCCGATCTTGATCGCGGCGACATTATTGGAAACCGCCAGCGCTTTTGTCAGCGGCGCCATTCCCAGCGGGTGCCCGTCGGTGAATTTATGCCCCGCGACGACGATCGAGCCGTTGTCGCAATCGATCTGTTCATCGGGTTTGATCAGGCCGGCATCGAGGGCCGCGCCGTAGGTGATGAGTTTGAAGACCGATCCGGGCGAATAATATTCTTCGATCGCTTTATTTCTCCAGGCAATGGGAGACGAATCCTTGTACCTGTTAATGTCGAACGTCGGCGCGCTGGCCATCGCCAGTATCTCGCCGGTTTTCGGATCGATCACGATCGCTGTGCCGCCTCTGGCGCCGGCGTTTTCAATTCCCTCCTGCAGGGCTTTTTCGGCTTCGTACTGGATCGTCGAATTGATCGTTAAATATACGTCTTTTGCCGGCTGGCTGGCATTTTCCGAAAACTCATAAATTCGGCCGAGGCGGTCGTGGTCGCTGTAACCGCCGATAACTTCGCCTTGCAGATATTTTTCATGTGAAGATTCGATCCCGGCCTGTCCCTTATCATCCACATTACTAAAACCCACCACTTGGGAAGCCGTCGATTGATGCGGGTAAGTGCGTTTCTGATCTTTTTCCCAGACGATCCCGGCCAGGCCGTAGGCTTTGATCTTTTCCACCTTTTCGTCGTCGAGCTCGGGCGCGAACTTAACGTATTTCTTACCGCTTTCTTTAGCTTTTTTTATCCGGCCGATAACTGCCTGCGCTTTTTCCTTTAACACCGAAGCCAATTTCGCGCCGGTGGATTCGACGTCCTGAATATCCACCGGTTTGATAAATAACGATTCGACGTCCAGGCTGACGGCAAGCGGATTTCCGTCGCGGTCGTAGATCGTCCCGCGCAGCTGCTTGTCACGAATTTTGTCCCGGCGCTGGTTCTGGGCCTTTTGCAGCAGCCAGTCATGCTGATTTACCTGCAAATGCACCAGCCTGACGCTGATCACACCCATCCAGATCACCCACATTCCGACGATGAGCAAAAATCTGGCAAAAACCATTTGAGCCTGTTTGGTTCTTTGTGTTCTATTGCGGCGCATCTTAACTACTCCTGAAAATTATCTCCGAGCGATAGCCGGTCTGACGGTGTCTTTAGGCATTAATTTGGCGACGGCGTCTTTTCTGCCGCCGGGCTGATCTTTCTTGTCCGCGGCAGTCTTCGCGGCGACAGTCTTGCCGTCCTTTAAAGCGCCGTTTTTGGTCGTACTCGCCTGATCTTTATCTTTATCGGCATCGGCGGATTTTTTGAAATTATCGGCGACGGTCGTATTACCGTTAGGTCCCGCGGGATCGATATACTGAAAATCCTGCGTCGCGAGTTTTCTTAAGCCGATCTTCGCTCCGGCTTTTTCGATGGTCGCGTACGATGACGCCATTTCGCGTTCGACCTTCAGTTTTCTCTGCTCGGCTTCCAGCTTTTCTTTCGACTTACGCATGTCGCTGTTGCGCATGCTGTAATCGACCGAAGCAAAATGCTGCTTCGCCGCGTAGAAAAACCCGGCCGCCAGGATGACGGCGCAGGTGATGCTCAGCAGAAAATAACGCCAGGGGATGGGAGCGCGTTCGCGGCGCACTCTTTCGCTGCTTCGTTCTTTGATTTGATTTCGGGTCGCCATTTTTTTTCTCGGGTACTGCTTTGGATTCGCGGGAAACTTCTCTTAACTCTTACTGCTACAACTTACTGCAAACACGTAACTTGGCGCTGCGCGCACGCGGGTTTTCAGTCATCTCCGCCGCGGCCGGAACGACCGGGCGTTTAGTCAAGATCTCTATTTTTTTCAAAGCGCCGCAGACGCATTGCGGGAGCCGCGGCGGGCACGAACATTTTCCCGCCAGTTTCTGAAAAGTCTGTTTGACGATCCGGTCTTCCAGGGAATGAAAGCTGATGATCGCCAGTCTGCCGTCCGTCTCTAAAATATCGACCGCGTCGCCGATAAAATCGGCCAGAATTTCCAGTTCATGATTGACCGCGATCCGCAGCGCCTGAAAGGTCCGGGTCGCGGGATGGATCTGGTCGCGCTTACTTTTTTTGACCGCGCCCCTGACCAACTCGGCCAATTCCTCTGTCGTCTCGACCGGCTCGCCTTTTTCCCGGCGCTCGACGATGCGGCGGGCGATGCGGCGCGAAAATCTTTCCTCGCCATATTGATAAATGACGTTGGCGATCTCTTCTTCCGAAAGCGTCCGTAAAAGCTCGGCGGCGGTTTCGGTGTCGCTGTCCGCGTCCATTCGCATATCTAATGGCGCCGGGTAACGAAAGCTAAAACCGCGCTCGGCGCTGTCGAACTGCAGTGAGGAAACTCCCAGGTCGGCAAGAATGCCCTGCGGCTTTTCCGCTTCCGACTCTTCCCACACCTCTCTTATGCCGGAAAAATTGCTGTGAAAGGCGCAAAATCGCTTACCGAACCGCTCCAAACGTTTTTGCGCGTAAGAAATTGCCGCGGCGTCCTGATCGATGCCGATCACGCGGGTTTCTTCATTGCTTTGCAGGATCGCCTCGCTGTGGCCCCCCAAACCGAGGGTCGCGTCGATAAAAACCCCTCCCTGTTCAGGAGACAGGAATTCGAGCGTTTCCGCCGGTAAGACCGGTAAATGAAGATTTTCCGCTTCTTTTTCTTGCACAATTGTCAGCCGGTTGTTCAAAGAACATTGAAAAGAACTTCTATTAAATTGTTGCGATGGTCACGGCTGCTCAAGCAAAAAACGGGTAAGAGCCGTGAATTTTAGGATCTTTGTAAATTTCGCAGTCGAAGCATCCCTTGAAAGATGATCTTTCGGTGATTTTTTTGCTCTTTTTTACCTCTTTAATGCTCAATACGACGAAGGGATCAATGTTTAAGCATTTCTTAAGTAAATCTTAAGCAAAATGGATTTTTCGACAAAAAAAGATCAGACAGCCTGAATCTGAAAAAATTGTATAGTTTCTTAAAAGCGCCAACCAGTGGGAATATTAAGCTCTTCCACCCCCAAAGTCAAGAAGAATTTCAATTATTTTGTGCTTAATTCAAATGCTTAAGATTTTAGCCCATTTTTGCTGGATTTTGCGAAAAATTGTTTTCAAAGAGCGCAACATAGCCGCCTCTCAGGCCAGGAAGGGCCGCTTGCGCCCGCTGCCTGAAATTATTTCTTTATTTTATTCAACTAATTAACGTATAACCGGAGCGGGCGCAAGCGGCCCTTCCCGACCTTGAGATAGATTGGCTTGTCCGTTTTTTCATTATGCTCACTTAAAAATGACTCACTGCCGTCTTTAACCTCAATTTCATATCGGCTTTATGTCGTGTTATTCTCTAGGATTCCATTTGTTGGGATAGCTGCGGCGGAATAATTTTGAGCACGGAATTTTTTCAACTTTTGTTATTAGGCATTTTAGCCGCTTCGGCCAACGGGCTGGGCGGTTTGATCCTGCTTCCTTCCAAACTCCATCAGACCTATCGTCATTACCTGCGTTTTTTGGTGGCTCTCGGCGCCGGTTTTATGCTGGCGGTGGTTTTTATCGAACTGACGCCGGAAATTTTCGAGATCTGGCAAAAGATGGCCACTCCTAATTCCCCGGAACCGTATATTTATCCGATGGTGCTTTTCCTCGCCGGATACCTGCTGACGCAGTTTTTCGAACACACCATCGCGCCGCATTTTCACCTCGGCGAAGAAGTGCACGCCGAGGCGATGATCTCATCTACCTCGACTTACACGGCGCTGGGCGGTTTTTTGATCCACACTTTTTTTGACGGCGTTTCGATCGCGGCGGCGGCGGAGGTCAATTTTACCACCGGGCTGCTGGTATTTATCGCGGTCTTCCTGCACAAATTTCCCGAGGGCTTTACCACCACCTCGCTGGTGCTTGCAGCGGGCAAATCCTGGAAGGAAGCATTTTTGGCTACCAATGTGGTGGGCCTTACTACTCTCGTCGGCGTGTTGGGCTTCGTTTTGTTCGGCAAGGCGCTTGGGATCTCCGTCGCTTACGCGCTTCCGGTGGCCAGCGGCGTGACGCTTTACGTCGCCGCCAGCGACCTGATCCCGGAAGTAAATCATCACGGCGGCAAACACCCGCTGGTCTCTCTTTTCGTTTTTGCCGGGGTCGCGCTGTTTTTTCTCTTACATTACGTTTTGCATATTCTACTGGGAATCTGAGAACATAAAGAAACGCTTTTCGTAATTGTTGTATGACCCAAGTGTGTACGGATGAAGAGTATTAACTTTATGAGTCTTAAATTCCGGGCTTTTCTGCTTGTTGTGCTTGCCGTTACGGCAACGCTGGGCTTTGCTTCGTCCGTTTTCGCGCAGGTTCAGGTTCCGGCCAACACGGGTTACGTCAATGACTATGCGGGGGTTTTCGACGCCGTGTCGAAGCAGGCTCTGGAAAACCGGCTGCGGGCTTTGCACGACAGCAGCGATGCCAAGATCGAGATCGCGGTCCTGACGATCAGATCCACGGAAGGCGTGCCGATCTTCGATTATTCGCTGGCGGTCGCGCGCGAATGGAAGATCGGTTCAAAGGAAAGCGACAACCCCGGACTTTTGCTGCTGGTCGCGATCGACGACCGGAAAGCATTTGTCCAGGTAAGCCGCGATGCCGAAGGCGACATACCGGACGGGCTGGCGGTAAAGATCCAGCGCGATAATCTCGTTCCGGCATTTAAAGCCGGACAATACTCCAAGGGAATTAACGACACCGTCGAAGCCTACATCCGCCGTTTCGGCGAGATACGGGGCTTCGATCCCGCCACCCTGCAAAAAACGGAAGTTAAACAACCGGCGGCTCCGGTTTCCGGCGGCACGGGAAGGAACGCCGGCAGCGTCGGGATCTGCTCCATTTGCGGCTGTGTCATAGTAATAATCGTTTTTATCTTTATCGTATCCGGCCTCTCAAGGGGAACGAAAGGCGGCAAACGCTCCAGCTGGAGCGGCGGCGGTTTTGGCGGCGCGGGCGGACGCGGCGGTTCCGGACTAGCCGATGCGGCCTTGCCGCTGCTGATCGGCAGCATTCTGGGTTCCCTCGGTTCGGGAGGATCGAGCAGTTCCGGCAGTTCGAGCGACTGGGGCGGTTCTTCGGGCGGCGGCGGTGGTGGTGATTGGGGCGGCTTTGGCGGCGGCGGCGATTTCGGCGGCGGCGGGGGCGGCGTCGATTGGTAACAAATATTATGATTCAGCAACAGTTCAGAGACCTGGTAGATGATTTAAAAGCGGCGCACGGCGGCAATTTGGCGTCAGTGATCCTGTACGGTTCGGCGGCGGCGGGCGATTTTGTCGCCAATAGTTCGGATTATAATCTGCTGATCGCGCTGACCAGCATCACTCCGAAAGACCTGCGCAACGCCCAGGCCCCGATGCGCGAATGGCGGCGAATGGGACATCCGGTGCCGGTGTACTTTACCGTTTCCGAATTACAGAACGCGGGCGATGTTTTCCCGATCGAATTCCACCAGATGGAAAAAGCGCGGGTAGTGCTTTACGGCAGGGATATTTTGGACGGGATGGAGATTTCGAATGAAAACCTGCGTCACCAGACCGAATACGAACTGCGCAGCAAGCTGATCCAATTGCGGCGGCGCTACATCCCGGCGTCGGCCTCGGCGGAAAAACTTGTCGATCTGATGAACGACAGCATGGGCAGTTTTGTCGCCCTGTTTCGCGCCGTGCTGCTGCTTCGCGGTATCGAACCGGCCGTGACCAAACCGGAAATTATCGCCGCGACCGTAAAACATCTGGAAATCGACGGAACCGTCTTCGCCCGCATTTCCGCCCAACGCGCAAAAGACGGGCCGAAACTTGACGACGTTGGCGCCAATGAGCTTTTTGCCGAATATATGGAGCAGATCGAGCGCGTGATAGATGCGGTCGATCAAATGAATAAATCCTAAATCGTTAATTCTCGATTGTTGAGCGTTTTGAAAAACCAACAATTGAAGATTAACCCTGACAATTGACCTTTAACGACTTAAGGAGAGATATGATGAGAAAAAGTTTATTTTTAATAACGGTATTATTGCTGGCTTTGAGCGCCAGCGGCTGTAGTTACAATGAGTTGACCGCTAAACAGCAAGGCGTCAAAGGCAAGTGGTCGAACGTTGAAACTCAGCTTCAGCGGCGCGCGGACCTGATCCCGAATCTGGTCAAGACCGCCCAGATGTCCGGCATACAGGAACAGGAAGTTTTCGGGCAGATCGCTGAAGCGCGTTCCAAATTGCTGAACGCAACGCAAGCCCCGGGCACGGGAACCGACGGCGATAAAACTCCCGAGCAGAAACAGGCTGTACTCGATGCGAATAACAGCTTCGGTGGAACTATCGGACGTTTGCTAAGCCTGACGGAACAATACCCGGTGCTAAAATCGAACGAAGCTTTTATGAAGGTGCAGGATGAACTAGCGGGAACGGAAAATCGTATCGCCACCGCCAGAAAAGACTACAATGACGACGTGACCGGTTATAACACCGCCATCAAGCAATTTCCGGCAGTGCTGACCGCCAGTCTTTTCGGCTTCAAGGAAGAGCCTCGCTTCCAGGCTGACGAGGGTGCAAAAACAGCGCCGGACGTCGGCGACCCGAATTCGCTGAGAAGGAATAACGCTCCGCCGGTGAATAAATAGATCGCAAGTTTTGAGTCCCGTCTTTAGGCGGCAGCCTGCTAAAGCAGGTACTCAAAACGCGGACTCAAAACTAAAATCCGCGCGAGCTGCACATCGCGCAATGATCGCAAGGCTTGCCGTTCGGTTCGAACGAGCAGGCCTTTTCTTTTTCAAAAAATTCGACCAGCTCTTCGACCACCGCTTCGTTGACGTTAAACCGTTCCTGGCTGGAGTGTGAGCCAGTGGTTTGAAGCGCCGGTTTTGTTTTCGGGGTAAAAGATACCGGCGCGGCGGGCGCGTTCCTGGTTCCCGGCTGCATTTCCTGATACATCCGGTCTAATCTGGCTTGCAGGTCGTCCCAGCCGCCATCGTAACTGTTAGCACTGTTGGCGCTTTCGCTCGCCTGCAGGCGCTCGGCGATCCGCTCCGCTACTTTTCTTGCTTTATCTTCGTTCGACATTACTTTTTAAATTCTTACTCACCCGCCACTGTTCATCATTTTTCGTCCGGCAGCAGATCGACGTAATCGACTACGCCGACGATCGCCGAATCGATCGCCGCGCCGGCCTTTCCGGTAGCGGCGGTGGAAGCGCCCCAGCCTTCCTGCACGATCAGCACGATATCGCCTTCGCCGGAATCGACCGAATCGAGCGCCAGCATTGTGGTTTCAGTATCTTCGCCTTCGGGGGTGATCTGGCGGCAGAGCATTATACGCGACTGTTCGTAACGCTGATTTTTCTGCGTGGCGACGACGTTACCGATGACTCTGGCTAAAAGCATTTAATTAGTGGAGAGTTCTGAGAGTCCGGTGGGTCTAGAGTCAGAAATCTCCAGACTCTCTCGACCCACGACTCTCTGGACTCTCGACTCATCACTCTCTGGACTCTCAGACTCTCTCGACTCTCAAAACTGATTTATATGCGCCGCCGAATCGACGATCCCGACGATCGTGCAGTCGGTTGGCGTATCGTCGCGCTTAAAGGGAAAGGAAGCCTCTTTGCCGCGGCACCAGAAAACGAGTTCGCCGATGCCGGCCCCGACCGCGTCCAGCGCGGCCATCGGTTTCCCTTTCGGCGACAGATCGGGGTTAAGAGTTTGCACGACCATTATCTTGCGCCCTTCGAGCGATTCGTTCTTTACCGTGCAAACCAAATTTCCGATGACGCGGGCAAGCTGCATTGTTAAAAACCTTTTGATTTCTAGTTGAGATCGACGGTATCAATCACGCCGATGATCGCCGAATCGACCGGGCAATCCTTGTTGCCCTCCGCCAGACGCGCCGAAGACCCGGCGACGACCAAAACTTTTTCGTGAAAACCCGCTCCGACCGTATCGACCGCCACCAGATAGCCGCTCTGGTCGCTGCCGTCAAGATTTATCGGTTTTACGATGAGAAGTTTTTTGCCGGACAGCCGCGGGTCTTTCTGGGTCGAAACGACCGAGCCTAAAATGCGCGCAATTATCATAAATCAGTGGTCAGTGGCCGGTAACCGGTGGTCAGTGATCGGTAGTCGGTTGTTAATTGTCAGTGCTCCGTTGTCAGTTGTCATTAATTGTTAACGAAAATGAGATTTTCTCTTCCGCTGAAAACTGACCACTGACCACCGGTTACCGGCCACTGACCGCCGATCACTGTCCACTTTAAAGAACTACTTCGGCCCGATCGGTAAAGCATCATCGACACTGGCATGGGGACGCGGGATCACGTGTACGCTGACCAGTTCGCCCACGCGCCGCGCTGCCGCCGCGCCGGCGTCTGTCGCCGCTTTGACCGCCGCCACGTCGCCGCGGACGATTGCCGTGACGAATCCGGCGCCGATCTTTTCATAACCGATAAGCTGAACGTTAGCGGCCTTGACCATTGCGTCCGCCGCCTCGATCATCGCTACCAATCCCTTGGTTTCAACCATTCCTAATGCTTCCTGCATTTAGTTTCTCCTTCAGTCTATGAGTTCGCTAAAGTTTTCTTGAAATGAATACTTACGAATTTAATCTTTAATAACCCAAAAATGCAAATTTAATGATTAATGGCTAGTGATTAGCGATTAATGGTTAATAATTAACTATTCCCTTTTTAGCAACCGTTATCATTCATCATTAAACATTCACCATTGATCATTTTAAACGTATTTCGGCTTAATAAATTTATGCTTGATCGCCCGGGCGAATCGAAATATCGGCTTCATCGTGAATCTCCGGTAAGGCTCGGTAAACTGCATCGAATTCAGGTAGCCGACGTGATTGTTCAAAAGCATTTCGCGGATGCTTTCCGTCTGGTGCAGCGGAAAATCGCCGAGCTCCAAAACAAAGACAAAATCGGCGACATTATACGCGCGGTATTTCAGTCCCTTTTGCTTGACGATGTCGATTATCTGCCACAATGAATTGTAAATGATCGCCGAATCGTGAAACATGATCGCGCCGTTTTCCGCCATCACCTGAAAGCAAAATTTAAAGTCGCGCATCGCGGCCTCGTCGGTGTGCTCGCCGTCGATAAAACAAAGCTGCGGTTTTTCTTCGACCTTTGCCGGGTCGATCTCGCTCACGTCGCCGTCGATACAGACAATTTTCGCCGCGCCCTCGGCCGATAATCCGCGCAGGTTTTCCAGCATCGCTTCGGTGGAATTTCCCTTGTATTTGCGGTCGAAGCCGCTGACGTCCGGCGCTATCGGCGGGCGTTTATCGATCGAATAGATCTTCCGGCAGTGATCGTCCTGAACGTGCGGCTGCAGGCTTCCGCCCATATAAGAACCGATCTCCAGGTAAGTATATTCGGGCAATAATTCTCTGACACCTTTCTGACAAGCCAGAAGCGACTGCTTATCGTTATTCGTCAGCAGGCTCTCAACTTTTTCAAAAAGTTTTAAGTCGAGTTTATTAAGTAAAGGTTCAAAATTGTCCATAAAGTAAATGTTCTTCTCCACTAGTTTTGTAAATTTACCGCTTGATTCAAAAGTTCGATCAATTCTTCCCGCGTCAATGAAATTTTAGCGCCGTTGGCGGACGCTTTCGGATACTGGTTATCGCCGCTCGCGCATGAAATATTCGTTTCGTGCAGGTAACCGCAGGCCTGGCAGCGGGCAGATTCGGTCAGATAGCCTGCCTTTTCGCGAATTTTCACGAGCTTTTCGATAGCGTCGGCGGGCAAATTATTCGCCCCACCCAGCGCCCGGGAAAGGATCGCGATCTTCGCGGTGTGTTCCAGCGTTTCCAGCCGATCGAACGCCTGCCAGAGGTCTTCTCCGTAAGCGACCGCGCCGTGATTCGCCATCAGCAGCGCGTTGTGATGTTTTACGAAGGGGCGCATCGCCTCGGTCAGTTCGTCGGTCGAAGGCGTGCCGTAGTCCGTCAGCGGCACACAGCCCAGCGTTAAAATAACTTCAGATAAAATAGGCTGGTCTATCGCCAGCCCCGCTACCGCAAAAGCCGTCCCGTGCGGCGGGTGCGCGTGACAGACGGCTTTGATATCCGGGCGCTCCCGGTAGATCAGCAGATGCATCGCCAGTTCGCTCGAGGCTTTCCTGTCGCCGAGCGGTTTGCCTTCCATGTCCGTCACGGCCAAGCTGTCCTCGGTCATCCGCCCCTTACAGGTCATGGTCGGCGTCGCCAGCACGCGATTTTCATCGAGGCGGATGCTGATGTTGCCGTCCGAAGATACTACGTAACTCCGGTCATACAACAACGTGCCGACCTCGCAGATCAATTTTCGTGCTTGCGCTTCGTCCACAGATTATGCGTGCTACTTGTCTTTTCCCAGCCGCTCCAGCTCTTTTTTCAGTTCTTTCTTCAGCTCTTTTTCCACTTTTTTATCGGAACGGTCTTCGGATTCGGCCATCACCGGCTTGCCATCCTTATCCAAAAGATAATAGTGATGGTATTTGCCGTCTTCCCATTTCGAAGAACTTTCTCTTTCTTTAAGCTGGCGTTTCAGATTCTCATTTTCCATTTTGAGATTGAAATGATCTTCTTTCATCTGGCGGCACTTGCGTCCCTTTTTGAACTGGGCTCTCGGGGTAATGTCGGTAATAAAGCTTGCCGCAAACAAACCCAGGATCAGGGCCAGGGCAAAAGGAGCTATTCTCTTAAGTAAATTCGGATACTGCATAAAACTACCTCGTTATTTCCGCTTATTCTTTTCCGTGACGAACGTTTTTAGTTTCGGGCCGCGCGGCTGAGCCGTCGGCTTAGCCAAAAAATACGACAATCCCTCGAGCGAGATGGTCAGATCGACCGTTTTTAATTTCACGTCTCCCTGCGCTTTTAACGGGGTCGGGGCGAAATTCAGTACGGCTTTGATACCGGCTTCGGCCACGGCATCCAGAACCGACTGGGCAAACGCCGCCGGCACTGCTATCACGGCAACGTCTATTTTCTCTTTTTTCACCATTTGAGGCAATGTATTCAGGTCATAAACCGAAATTTTTGCTTCCCCGACGCGTTTTCCGATCTTATTTTCGTCCGTATCGAAGAGCGCGGCGACATGAAAATTCGATCTGGCAAAGCCGTAATAATCCGCCAGAGCCGCCCCCAGCCGCCCGGCGCCGATTATTCCCACCCGGTGTTCTTCGTTCAAACCGAGTATTTTCGTCAGGTGATCGCGCAGGTTTTCGATATAATAACCGACGCCGCGCACGCCGAATTCACCGAAATAAGCCAGGTCTTTGCGGATCTGGGCGGAATTCAGGTGAAACTTGTCCGCCAGCCCTTCCGATGAGATCGTTTTTAGCCCTTCCGCCGCTAATTCGTTAAGACAGCGCAGGTAAACACTCAACCTGCTGGTCGTGAGTTCGGATATCTTATCGGCTTTAATACTTTTCACGATAAATGATTATAACTGCAAAACGATACAAGTGAAAAATTGAACAATCAAAAGACTTACAAATTTGGTAATAGTTCAGTTTGAACCCCCCAGATGCTAAAGCGCTGCTTGGAAGAACCACCCGCCCTTTGGGCACCCCTCCTTCGTAAGAAGGGGAGTTTATTTTGCGTTCTCTTAACTCCCCTCCTTACGAAGGAGGGGAGGCGCTGCTTCAGCGCCGGGGTGGTTCTCTCTTAGGACTATTAGTTAAAAAGCTCAGGCTTATAAATAAATTCATCCAAATCCGTCCATGTTGCCCCGCCCGGCTTTATTGGTTAGAATTCCCCCAACTTGGTTTCGCTAATATGATCGCTTTTCTTTCAGGAAAATTACTGGCAAAACATCCGGACACGCTGATCATCGACGTTCAGGGCGTCGGCTACGAGGTGAGCATTCCGCTTTCGACCTTTTACGAGGTCGGCGAGGTGGACTCCGAGGTTCAGCTTCACATCTATACGCATGTCCGCGAAGACGCGCTCCAGCTTTTCGGTTTTCAAACCCGGCGCGACCGCGAGCTGTACATGCAGTTAATTTCCGTTTCCGGCGTCGGGGCCAAAATGGCGATCGCGATGCTTTCGGCGATGAACGCCGACGAGATCATTCTCGCCGTCCGCACCGAAAATCTGGCCAAACTCACCGCCATTCCCGGCATCGGCCGCAAAACGGCGGAACGCCTGGTAATCGAGCTGCGCGACAAGGTGACGAAAATGCTCGCCCCCGAAACAGAAGGCCCCGGGCTTTCCGACGCCAAAGAAAAACAAGCCGTCGATCTGGTCTATGACGACGCTCTATCCGCGCTGCTGAATTTAGGCTACCAGCGCCAGGCCGCCGAAAAAGCATTGAAGTCGGCAGTAAATGACGGCACGGAAGTGAATGTCCAAAAATTATTGCGGCGTGGATTACAATTATTGGCGAAGGGGTAAAGTTCACGGTCTGATAGAATCAAGATAAGCAGGAGGTCAGAACCGGGAGCGGTAGCGACCGGGTATGAGCGAAGCGAAAATTTGTTTCGTTACACGTGAGGTGGATAAAATGTTATGCACTATCAACGAACTTGGAATTGAATTTTTTACATTAATCCGGCCGCTCCCGGTTCTGACTCCATTGCAAAATAGATGATCGACGCTGTTAACGCAAATTCTTTTGATAGTGAGGAAAAACAATTCGAGGTTTCGCTTCGCCCTACTCGTCTGGAAGATTATATCGGGCAGACCAAGGCGAAAGAGAATCTGCGGATCTATATCAAGGCCGCCCTGCGCCGGCGCGAAGCGCTCGATCATGTGCTGTTGACGGCGCCCCCGGGCCTGGGTAAGACGACGCTCAGCGCGATCATCGCCAACGAGATGGGCGCGGAGTTCAAATCGACAGCCGGGCCGGTGATCGAAAAATCCGGCGATCTCGCCGCGCTGCTCACCAACCTGCAGGAAGGCGACGTGCTTTTCATCGACGAAATTCACCGCCTCTCGCCCGCGATCGAAGAAATTCTTTATCCCGCGATGGAAGATTATCATCTCGATTTGATGATCGGGCAGGGCACGGCCGCGCGCTCGATCAAATTGGAATTGCCGAAATTTACGCTGGTCGGCGCGACCACGCGGCCCGGCCTTTTGACCGCTCCGCTGCGCGGGCGCTTCGGCATAATTTTCAATCTCGACAGCTACACGGTCGAAGACCTGCAAACCATCATCCTGCGTTCCGCCGGAATTTTAGGCGTCGAGATCGAAGCGTCAGGCGCAAACTGCATCGCCCGCCGCGCCCGCGGAACCCCGCGTATCGCTAACCGTTTACTGCGCCGCGTCCGCGATTACGCCGAGGTCGATTACGACGGAAAGATCACCGAAGAGGTCGCGACCGCCGCGTTAAATCGCATGGAAGTGGATACCTACGGACTGGATGAGGTTGACCGGAAACTGCTGCTGACGATCATCGAAAAATTCGACGGCGGCCCGGTCGGTTTGGGAACGATCTCCGCCGGAATTCACGAAGAAAAAGATTCGATCGAAGAGATCATCGAACCCTACCTGATCCAGATCGGCTTTCTCAACCGCACCCCGCGCGGGCGCATGGCGACGCGGCTGGCCTATGAACACTTCGGACTGAATGCGCTGATGAAAAAAGACGCGAATCAAAATTTGTTCGATAATTAATAAGAGTAGCGGCGGCGTTACTATTCGTTCAGTCAATTCAAAGCTTTCTGCTAAACTCTTAAAATAAGCTACTGCTAATTTAAAGGATGGTCATGAAAAGATTTAAAACTCTATTGCCGCTCTTATTATGTTTTGTCGGGGGCGTTTTTGCGCAGAATAAATTTGAGGGAATGAATGTCATTCTCAATGCGCCGACCGATCAAAAAGCGATCACTTGCGCGTTAAGGTACGTGCCGCCTTCGACGCCGATCACGGTCACCGATCTTAACCCTTCGACGCCGATGAAAGTTTCCGCGTGCAGCGGCGCGGCGGGTTTTGCCGGTTCCGGCTCGCGTATCGCGCAGAGCGGCGCTTCGACCGCGACACTGCGAGCGAGCGATTCGGATTACAAATGGTGCTTCCAGGGCGAAGACAAAATGTACCGGTTCACTTTTCAGGGCGACAATTACACCGGGCCCGTCACCTACAACTGGATCGCCACACCCGATGAAAGAGACCGCGGGTTTTACAACGTCAGGGATTTCGGCGCCAAAGGGGACGGCGTAACGGATGACACCACCGCGCTGCGAAGCGCCTTTGCCTATATCGCCTGGCGCAACGGCGGCGTGCTTACTTTTCCCGAGGGCGATTACCTGATCACCTCTACTTTGGCGCTGCCATCGAATATCACCATCCAGGGCGTGTCGGGCGTGGAGTCCAACGCTCCGACCGGCAATTACACCCAGCGAAACGCCACCCGGATAAAATTGCGCGGCAGCAATCTGGCGCTTTTCCGCATCGGCGAATGCACGCAAAACATCGTCATGCGCGACATCGAACTTTTCGGCGAGGGCAACGAAAACACTTACGGCGTCGAGGGTGTCGGCGCGTATAACTCGGCGCAGGATTTTTATTTCCAGCGGGTCACCTTTCACAATTTTTTCCGCGGCATTTACGCCCACGGATTGCCGCAGACCGATCTCGGCTGGCAGTTCGATTACATCAGGATCGATCATTGCCGTTTTATCTACAACCGCGACGCCGGCATCTATGTCAATTCGCGCAATTCCGATTGGAACATCACCGATTCCCTCTTTCAAAACCCGAAAAAACAGCCCGGCTGGGAAAGCAACGGGATGTATTTTGAAAGAGTGATGATGGTGCTGATCCAGAATACCTTCGGTGGCGGCGTCGGCGGCAACCGCGGCGGGACGTTTATTAATATTCTGGACAGCGCGCAGCTTTCCGTGATCAATTGCGAAGCCGAGAACCTGGAATACTCATTGCGCTACAACGCCATCGAACATCCCGGCGCGGGCGATTACGCTTCGCCGATCGCGCTGATAAATAATTTGTTCGGCGAAACCATCGAATTTAAAGCGCGGCGCACGCTGGTTTCCACCGGAAACTATTACGGCGGAAATACCTATAAAGCCAACCAGTGGCTGCGGGTTTATTCGACCGGCGACCGGTTTTGTCTGGACGGGATAATTGCCGGATGCCGGGGAACGGGAGAAAACGGTTTCGACAAAGCCACCGTGGTATTTATGACCGGGCAGCCTCCTGAAGGAAACGTTCGCGGCTTTCCGACTTTTTTCGGCACCGACGTGCAGTTCGGCACGGCGCCGCAGATGCCTAAGGTACTGCAGAGCGCCCTGCGGGCGAACAGCACGAACGGCTCGCTGGTCTATTGCAGCGACTGCCGGCGCAACACCACGCCCTGCCAGGGCGGCGGAACCGGCGCGCCCGCTATGGTCGTAAATAGTGTCTGGAGCTGCCTTTAAAATTTTAGCGGAGTGTCGGTAGCCCGCGCGTCAGCAAGGGCGCTTGTTTTATCACTTGAAATGCGCCCTTCCTCACGGTCGGGCTACCGACACTTTGGTCCGGCCGGCCGATTCGCTTCGGATTTTGTCACAAATGATGGCCGCGCGGTGTTTCCTATTTAAGTCTAACTTTGTCTAAAATTTCCGGCCCGCGAAGTGTTAATGTTTGTATCCGACTTCGCATCTTTATTAACTAAAGAGGTATCTATGCGCCTGATCTCCGTCTTTCTTCTTTCTTTGCTGCTTTTTCAGACGATGCCGGTCGCTGCGGCCGCGCAGCCGGTCGGTCCCAGCCAGTTACAAATTGCCGGATTTGAAGAGTTCGTCAAAGCGCAGATGGCTGCGGACAAAGTTCCCGGTTTAAGCATCGCTTATCAGAAGGACGACGTGGTCTGGTCTAAAGGGTTCGGTTTTGCCGACCTGGAAAATCAGCTTCCGGCCAAACCGGAGTCGATGTACCGGCTGGCTTCCGTCACCAAACCGATGACCGCCACGGCCATTTTGCAGCTGGTCGAAAAAGGAAAGATCGACCTCGACGCCGAAATCCAAACCTATGTTCCCTACTTTCCGAAAAAGAATTTTCCCGTGACCGTCCGCCAGTTGCTCGGGCATCTGGGCGGCATCAGCCATTACAAAGATTACGAGAAAGAAGGCCATTTCAAAGACCACAAAACCACGCGCGAATCCGTCGCCGTTTTCGAGAATTTCGATCTGATCGCCGAACCGGGCACCAGGTATAGCTACAGTAGCTACGGCTACAACCTGCTCGGCGCGGTGATCGAAGCCGCCAGCGGGCAACCCTATAGCGAATACATGCGCGACAATGTCTGGAAGCCGCTGGGGATGAACGACACCCGGATGGACAGTCCCGTGGACATCATCCCGAACCGCGTGCGCGGCTACGAGATAGTGAACGGCCAAATAAAGAACTCGGAATTTGTCGATATCAGCAGCCGCTTTTCCGCCGGCGGCACGCGCTCGACCGTGCTCGACCTGCTCAAATTCGCAAAAGGCTTCAACGAAGGAAAAGTTTTGTCCCCCGGCAGCCTCGACCTGATGCAAAATTCGATGACGACCAAAAAAGGCGATCTCACCAATTACAGCGCCGGCTGGGGAACGTTTCCGGTAAACGGACGGTACAGCCTCTCTCACAGCGGCGGCCAGCAAGAGACCTCGACCTATCTTTTAAATTTCCCCGGCCGAAAACTGGTGATAGCGGTCGCGATCAACCAGGATGGCGCCGATACTTTTCCCTACGTTTCACGGCTGTTCGAACTCCTGACCGGCGAAGCCTGGAACGTGAGTTCCTATATCGCGGGCGACCGCAACAAAGTGCCGCTGATCGTAGCCATGCAGGGAGTATTCGAAGAAGGCCGCGCGCATTTTGAGAAAACCGGAAAAGCATATACCGACAACCCGCAGGAAACGGCCGCCGCCTTCACCCTGTTCAATCAAACGCTGAACGAAGCGGCATTTCAAACCGGAACGCAGCAGGACCTTTTTCGCAAGCTCGGCCAGGCGCGGCTGATGCGCGGCGGGCCGATGGTCAAGATCGGCTCTTACATGGCGCAGAAGCTGCAGGAGAAATATGGCGCGGAGCGGCTTAATTCCTATTCGAACACGGGCGCGATAGGTTTCTTTAACGACTATATCGAACTCGCCGGCGCCGCTCCCGAATTTCGTTTTAACGATGAGATGGCAAAGACCGTGACCGCATGGAACGGGAGCTGGTCGAAAACAAATACGCTCGCCATGCGCCGGCTCGCGCTCGGCTCCGGAACGAATTTTGACGAACTGGGCGCGCAGCTGCAAAAGGATTTCGCAAACCAGGCCGTTTATCCGAATTTGAGCGGCGGGATGATCTCGGTCATACGGCAATTGGTTCCGCAGGGACAAGCCGAAAAGGCGCTGAAGATCAGCGATCTGGCCGTGAAATTATACCCCGGGCTCGATCAGACAAATGCTTACGCCGGCGTGCTGAACGTGCTGGCGGGCGGCAGGGAAAAAGGAAAGCAGCTGCTAAAAACCGCGGCCGCGATCAACGGCGGCGGATTGGCCAGCGCCGGCGGGCTTAACGGGCTGGCGTACGATCTATCTAATAAAGGAATGGTTGACGGCGCGCTGGCTCTGCTGCAGGTTGCAATCGAGCTTTACCCGGCGGAAGCGAATCTCTATGACACTATCGGCGAGTTTTATCTGAAAAAAGGAATGAAAGACAAGGCGATAGAATTTTACCAAAAAGCACTGACAACCAACCCGAAATACCCCAGCGCGGAAAAAGCGAAAGAGATACTGCAGCAGCTAACGGCAAAACCCTGAATAACCGCAAACCCTAATAAATCGTTTAGAGGCGGTCTCCGACCGCCTTATTTGTTAAGGCGGCGAAGACCGTCTCTAAACGTTTCAATCAAAGGCGCAAACTCCGAACCGCCCGCAGCTTTCAACTTTCCTGTTTAAATTAAATGTAAGTTTTAGTAACCCGTGTAACGCTTTAAGGTGTTTTCTCATATCAAAATAGAAGTGAGGAAGCATCTATAAAAGCTGCTTGAAAGGCTGAACCTGTCCCGGGTTTTAACCTGAATTCCCAACTCACGAGCAGTCCGTCTCTTCCACATATCTAAGTTCTAACTAGAGAGGAACGAACCGAAATACGACTAAGGGTAAAGTCTATTTAACTCAGGAGAAAATTCTATGAACACGAAAAAAATACAACGATATTCATTATTTATTTTACTTTGCGGTTTGGCCGGCGCCGTTTTGCCGACTAACGTCGCCGCGCAGTATGTGGGGGCCGGAACGTACTTTATCGTGGCCCGGCACAGCGGCAAGGCTTTAACCGTGAACCTTTCCTCCTCAAACGGGGCACTTATACAATCCGATTATCATAGCGGCGACGATCAGAAGTTTGCTATCGGACCGACAGGTTCGGGCAACCAATTCGTCTCCATCAAAGTCCTGCACAGCGGCAAATGTTTAGATGTTCCCGCCTTTTCGAGACGGGTCGTCGGGTTGCAGCAATGGGACTGTAATGGCGGAGATAATCAACAATTCGTCCTTGAACAGTTCGGTTGTTTTTATAAGATAATGGTCAGTCATAGCAGATTTTATTTTGACATTCAGGGAGGAAGTCGGGACAACGGGGCGCCGGTGAATCAATACCCTATCCCTTTCCGGAGTAATCCCGGAGAAAATCAACTCTTCCAGTTTATCAAGATCGGCTGAAGATTGCCTCCTGATAAAATCAGCGTAAGCAGCAGATTATAAACCAAAAAGAGGCTGCCTGAAATTTAATTCCGGGCAGCCTCTTTTTTTATCGCTCTTTTTGTTACTCTTCGTCTTCAGCCGCCGCCAGCAGTGAAGCACTGGTGACGATGTCGCCGTCGTCGGTGCGGATCAGCCTGACGCCCTGGGCGCTGCGTCCGGTCTCGCGGATCTTGTCCACGCCGAGGCGGATCAGTTTTGCCTGCTGCGTGATGATCATGATCTCGGAATCTTCCTCGACCGGGAACGCCGCCACGACCTTGCCGGTCTTATCCGTCGCCTTCATGTTGATCACGCCGACCCCGCCGCGTTTGGTCAGGCGGTAATCGCCGACCTGCGTCTGTTTGCCGAAGCCCTGTTCCGAAACCGAAAGCATCTTTTCACTGCCTTCCGGCGAAACCGCGCAAACCGATACCACAAAGTCGCCTTTTCTCAGGGAAACTCCGCGCACGCCGCGGGCCGCGCGTCCCATCGGGCGGACGTCGGTCTCGTTGAATTTGACCGCCATGCCGTCGCGCGTCGCCACGAATATCTGGCATTTGCCATCGGTGCGAATGATGTCGAGCAGTTCGTCGCCCTCGTCGATGTTGATCGCGTTGATCCCGGTGACGCGGATGTTTTGAAAATCCGACAGCGCGGATTTTTTGATCACGCCTTGTCTGGTCACCATCGTCAGATAGATCTCTTCGGTGAAATCCCTGACCGGCATTACCGCGACCAGTTTTCTCTCCGAAGAAAGCTGGACGAGATTGACCACCGCTTTACCGCGCGCGGCGGCGGCGGCTTCCGGTATCTCGTGAACCTTGATCTTATAGACCTGGCCGTCGTCGGTAAAGATCATCAGGTAAGCGTGGGTCGAAGCGATAAAAAGATGCTGCACAAAGTCTTCATTCTTCGCCGTCGCTCCCAGACGGCCCTTGCCGCCGCGTCCCTGCCGCGAATAGGTTGAAACCGGCGTCCGCTTGATATAGCCCGCCTTGGTGACGGTGATCGCGACATCCTCGTCCGGGATCAGGTCTTCGATCTGAAGCTCGACGCCCGCGTCAACGATCTCGGTGCGGCGCTTGTCGGCGTAGTCTTTCCTGATGCCTTCAAGCTCGTCGATGATCACCTGGCGCAGCACGCGTTCGTTATTGAGAATATTTTCCAGTTCGGCGATGTGCTTGATGATCGCTTCGTACTCGTCGAGAATTTTCTGACGCTCGAGCGCTGACAGGCGGCGCAGCTGCAAGTCCAAAATGGCCTGGGCCTGCGCGTCGGAAAAGCCGAGCTTTTCCATCACCTTTTTCAGTTCTTTGACAAAATCGGTCTGCGATTTGCCGCCGGTGATACCGCGCCAATTGCTGATCTCGCCGACCTTGTCCAGTTTGGCGGTCAGCCATTCGCGCGCTTCATCGGTCGAGCGCGAATTTCGCACCAGCGGGATGATGTAATCGAGCGCGTCGATCGCCTTGTTCAAGCCTTCTAAAATATGCGCGCGCGCGCGGGCTTTTTTCAGATCGTATTCCGTCCGGCGGCGCACCACTTCGCGGCGAAATTCGATGAAATGCTCCAGCATCTGCTTGAGCGTCATGATCTTCGGCTGTCCGGCGACGATCGCCAGATTGATGATGCCGAACGACGATTGCATCGGCGTCAGTTTATAAAGCTTGTTGAGAATTATCTGCGGCACGGCGTCGCGTTTGAGTTCGATGACGATTCGCATGCCCTCGCGGTTTGATTCGTCGCGCAGCTCGGAAACGCCTTCGATCTTCTTTTCATTGACCAATTCGGCGATGCGCTCGATCAGGCGGGCTTTGTTTACCTGGAACGGTATCTCGGTTACGACGATCGCGTCGCGCTCCTGTGTTCCGTGTCCCATGCGGTCGATGCTGGCGCGCGCGCGAAGCTGCAGAATGCCGCGTCCCTCGCGATAGGCGCGGTGAATTTCTTCGCGCCCGTAGATAAATCCGCCGGTCGGAAAATCCGGGCCCGGAACGATCTTGATCAGATCGTTGATGGTGATATCGGGATCGTCAAGCACCGCGATGGTGGCATTGATGATCTCGCCCAGGTTGTGCGGCGCGATCTTGGTCGCCATGCCGACGGCGATGCCTTCCGAACCGTTTATCAGCAGGTTCGGAACGCGGGTCGGCAGCACGGTCGGCTCCGACAGCGATTCGTCATAATTAGGGTGAAAATCGACCGTCTCTTTTTCGATGTCGGCCAATATCTCGCTGGTAAGTTTCTGCATGCGCACTTCCGTGTAGCGCATTGCGGCCGGGTTGTCGCCGTCCACCGAGCCGAAGTTTCCCTGCCCGTCGACCAGCAAGTAGCGCATCGAAAAATCCTGCGCCATGCGGACGATGGTGTCATACACGCTGCTTTCGCCGTGCGGGTGATATTTACCGATACAATCGCCGACCACGCGGGCGGATTTTTTGTAAGGCTTGTTATACGCATTGCCGAGCTCGTGCATCGACCAGAGCGCGCGGCGGTGAACCGGTTTCAGGCCGTCGCGCACGTCGGGCAGCGCGCGTCCGATGATCACGCTCATCGCGTAATCCAGATACGAACGCCGCATCTCGTCTTCGATCTTTATTTGATTTTTATTGTCGATTAATGAATCCATTATTATTTTTATCTTCTATTTTCTGGAATACTTCCGCGGTTAAACACTATTAGTATTAGCGACGTATTTTCGCTCGATTTCTCATGCTTTTTCAGGTGAAACATTTGTCGGCTTAATTAAAGGAAAATTCCGTTTTAATGCTTGAAATATCGGCATCGGAGTAATATCCTATTATATTGGAAAGCGGCTATTTTTTCAACTTTCCAGAGCCTTAAAAAGCCCTTTCCCTATCGGGATTTTCTGGTTCCCGACCCGCAATTCCGGCGAGATTTTTATCAATCTGTAAATCAAAGCAAACATAGGATTTAATGTGGTATCTATGGAAACAACTGTGGCATATAGCGACAAAAAACGGGTAGCCCGTCGGATCACGACGTCGATGCCCGTCCGGCTTCAGTATCAAACGGGAAAAACCGGAGGCTGGGACGAGGTCAGCCGCCTGCTGCAGGTTTCCCCGCTGGGCGCGGGCGTCAAGCTGAAACACCTGGTCGAAGCCGGCCGGCTGGTGATGCTGACAATGCCGCTGCTGCCGGAACTGCGCCGCTTCGATTTTGCCGAGCCGCAATACAAGGTCTGGGGGCTGGTCAGGTATATCAACTGGGAAAAAGTTTCCTACAACGAAAAGGGCGAAGCGTCGCTCTATGAAATAGGCATCGCTTTCGTCGGCAAAGAGCCGCCCGCCAGTTTTAAGAAAGACCCGGCCACCACCTACGAGATCGCTGGGTTTAACAAACTCGGCCTCTGGCAGGTAAAGGAAGGAAAACCCGACACCTCGCTGCCCAACCCGCGAAACGACAACTATAACGACGGGCGCAACGACGGGCGTTTCATGATCCCGCTAAACGTCTCCATCGAAGTACTGAACGAATCGGGCTCGGTCGCCGTCAGCGAATCTTCCGTCACGGAAAATGTCAGCCTCACCGGCGCTTCGGTCTTTACCACGCTGAACGTAAAACAGGGCAGCTATGTCCGCATGATCTGCCCGGAATACAATATTTCCGTTCTCTCGCTGGTGCGTTCGCGCGAAACCGGAACCGACGGGTTCACCCGCCTTCACCTGGAATTTGTCGATCAGCAGTTTCCGCTCCAGGGAATAGAAAAGTAACAATTTGAGAACGGCGGAAACGCGACAGTTATGGAGCGTGTAAGTTCATCTTCACTACACGCTCCATAACTGTCGCGTTTCTGCCGTCTCTACAACATGAAAAGTTTCCCGAATTCAGTTAGTATTACCTCGATAACTTTTGGGCGCAAAATGGAATCAACCGCAATAGAAAAATCGACGAACCAAAAGCCCGCCAGCGACGCTCCCATCCCCTGGATGGTTGGTATCGTCAAGGGCGTGTTGAGGCCGCTCTTTTGGCTTTTGTGGCGGACTGAGTACCGCAACCTGGAAAATATTCCGCAGGGGCTAAAAGGCGGGCTGATCGTCGCTTCTAATCATCAAACCTATCTCGACCCTTTCTGGATCGGGCTGCCGATACACCGGGTGCTGCGTTTTCTGGCGTGGGACAAAGCCTGTGGATGGTTCCTTATCGGCCCCTTTATCAAAAAGATGGGCGCTTTTCCGGTGAACCTGGAACGCGGCGGCAAGCAATCGATAAAGACGGCGATCCGTGTTTTAAAGGAAGGCTCGACGCTGGTCATCTTTCCCGAAGGCTCGCGTGAATTAGCCGACGGCAAAATGCTGCCCTTTAAACCCGGCACCGTCAGAATTGCCCTCGAAGCCGGGGTGCCGATACTGCCCGTCACCATTACGGGCGGCAATAAGATCTGGCCCCGGAATGTGAACTTCCCAAGTTTTAGTAAAGTGATCGTTACCTTTCACCCGCTGCTTGAGGTAAAGCTGCCGGAAAATATGAATGCCCGGACATACGCCGAGCATCTGAGTGAACAACTAGCCGAAATAATAGCTTCAGTCTAGGGTTTACGCTTTTTCCTGATCAGGACCTGCCTGCGCCGCGGCGGCAGATTAGGCTGCGGGCTGTAAGCGGGATTTCCCGGCTGCGGCGGGCCGAATTCTTCATCCAATTCCTGATCCACCTGCTTATTTTTTACCTTAGCCTGTTTCAGCTTCCGCTGAACCATATTCCTGGCCGCTTTTTCCAGCGCCTTTTGATCCGCGGCGGTCTTTGCGGCCTCGGCCGCTATTTCGTCGTCATTTATGTCCGCGGCGACACCCTCGTCATCCGTGACCACGGCCGCGCCGGATTTCGTTGCTGATTTTGTCGCGGAAGCTTCCTTGCCCGGTTTCGCGTCCGTATTTTTTACCGCCGGTTCTTTAGCGTCGCCTCCGGCCGCTCCGGCGATAGAATGCGTTTCCGTGGTCTCTTCATTCGAATTCACCGGCACCCCGGCTTCGCTGCCACTGTTACTGTTTACCGGCTCTGCGCCCGTTTGAAAGATACCGGGGTTATAGCTGTAGATCATGGCCGCGCATCCGGCAACCAGTAAAACCGCCGCCGCGCCTAATCCCATCCAGGCGCGCGATCTTTTCTTTTGCCCGCCACCCCCAAGAGAAGCTGAAGAAGCTGAAGAAGCTGAAGAAGCGGAAGAAAAGGCTCTTACTCCGCTTGCTTCCATTACCGGCACCGGTATCTCGATCGCGCCTCCTGCGCCTTCTGCGCCTGCCGTTCCTGCTGCTCCTTCCAGCCGCGTAGGCTGATTTTGCTCGGTAGCAGCGGGCATGACGCCGGGCGCGGTAACGGTATTTTCGCCGCCGATCACCTGTGTTTTCTGATCGAATATTGCCGCCGCCGGAGCGCTCAGCACAGTTTCCTGTTCCGCGGCCGGAGAGATGTTATTTTTTGCGTCGGTCAGCACCGCGCGCATTGCCGCCGCCGAAGACGGGCGGAAATTTGCGTTGAGCGCCATCGCGTTCATCAATACTTCCGAGATGGGCGCGGATATTTCCGGGCGCACCGAATTTGCCGGGCGCAGCGGATCGGCGTTGCCATTTAAGACGGCGGTGGCGCGGGTCAGCGCGTCTTCCGGCGGGATCCCGGCCATCAGGTGATACATCGTGGCCGCCAGCGAATACAGGTCGCTGCGCGGATCGGTGCCGGTTCCCTGTATCTGTTCGAGCGGCGCGTAAACCCTCGAGTAACCGAAAATGCTTTTGGTGTTCGTCTGGTGACCAGAGTCGGTCGGATTTCCTTTTGCCAAACCGAAATCGAGTAAAATTATTTGCCCGCGCAGCGTCAGTTTCAGATTCTGCGGTTTGATGTCGCGATGGACGACCGGCATTTCCTGGGTGTGCAGAAAATCGAGCGCGTCGAGCAATTGATCTCCCCAGGTCATGACCTCGGAAACAGGAAACGCCTCCCCGCGCTTTAGCATCATTTCCGAAAGGTCTTCGCCGGGAATGTATTCCATCACCAGAAACTGCCCGTCGCCGTCGATAAAATGGTCGCTGACGCGCGGCAGCGCCGGATGGCGCAGGCTGTTGAGCAAGCGGGCTTCGCGCTCGAAGGCGCGGGTCAGATTGTCGTCGGAAAAGAATGTTTCCTTAATAGCGACGGTGCTGCCGAAACGCTGGTCGGTGCCGACATAGACCGCGCCCATCCCGCCCGCGCCGATCTGTTTCGCTACCAGGTAGCGGTCTTGTAAAATTGTTCCTTCTAAGATCATTTTTATTATTCGCCAGACGATATTTATTATATAACGTTCTGAGCCAGTAATAAAAAGGCAGGCTTAGTTAAAGCCTGCCCGGTTTTCGAATCATTAAAAACTATTAACGGCTTTGCCTATAAAGTAGCCTGAGCGATCAGTTATAGCCCGAACATTTTTCGTGTGATTTCGTGCGTCTTTGTGGGTTTCAGTCTGAATTCGTTGTTAATATTGAACGTAAGAAGTAACTACGAAATCACACGAAACTTCACGAAAAAAGCTAAAAATGAGTTACAACTTAAATACTAACTTTATAGGCAAAGCCAGTTAAAAGTTAATAGCGCCATTATTTATATACGCCCGCGCCGACCTTTGCCAGATTATAGATATCGGCCAGCGTATTGAGCTCGTAGCGGACGTTGGCCCAGTTCGTCTCGGTCGCGGAGCCGTAACGGTAATTTTTCATATTACGGTCGATGTCGGTGGCGATATTCAGGCACCGGCGGACTTCTTCCTTATTCTCGGCCCAGGCGTCGCGGCGGTCGAATTCGCGGCTCAGCTCATCGGTCGCCGATTCCAGGTCTTTCGCCCGTTTCATCAGCCAGTCTTCGCGGCTGGAACCGTTCAGGCGGCTATGGTCGAGCGAATTATCGTAACGGCTGACAAAATTATCGGTCCGGTCTTCGACCCGGTTGATCACTGCTTTTACCTGCGCCTTGGTCATCGCCCGTCCGCGCGATTCGCGCCTGCGCTGCGCGCTGCTGACATCGGCCACGGACAGGACCACCATCACCGCCGCTAAAACCATCAGGAATTTCAAAAAATTGCGTTTCATCATTTATTTTCTCCCTTACAATTTACTTTTTACTGCACTATCAGGGCTGAAATATAGTGTCCATAAATTAAGACGCCGGTAAACTAAAAAAAGCCGAAGAAATTCTCCGGTTTTTTCTTATAAGTTCTTATGCAAAAAGCATTTAGATATCGCGTCTAAACTGTCTATTTAAATTGGCCATCTATAAATTCTAAATGAAGCTACACCCGTAGCCATCCTTGCTTTGCGTACTTTGCGTCTTTCCTTTGCGGCCTTCGCGGTTGCTCTTCTTGCTTAAAGAGAAAACCGCAAAGATCGCAAAGTTTTTTCGCAAAGGACGCGAAGACACGCAGCATGCGATTTATTAGCTCATTCCTATCAATAAACAAATCTAAAAACTCCTTTTTTACAACCCCGTTTCGTGGATATGATCGCGGGTCATGTCGCACCACATCACCAGCCCGCGCCATTTGCCGAAGCGTTCGTAATGCAGTTCGATCTCTTTGTCGGGGCACTTTTCGCCGGTTCGGTGGGTCTTGTAAAATTCCGCTCGTAAAAACGAATCGAGCGCCAGCCCGTCGTAGCGGCCGACGAGTTTGAGCAGATTATCGGCGGCGTAATCACCCACGCCTTTGACGGCTTTCATTTCTTTTTTCAGCTCGTCGGTGGGCAGGTCGGTCACGAGCCAGCTTTCCGGGTCGAGTTTTCCGCGGCTGACTTTTTCGGCGAGCTCTTTCAGATAACCCGCGCGATAACCGGCCTTGATCTGTTTGGTATAGAAATCCACTTTCCGGCGCGCCATCGCCTCCGGCGTGGGAAAGGCGAATTTCCCGTCGGCCGTTTTTTCGCCGAGTTTTTCCACCAGGTTCCGCGTCATCAGCTTGGTCATCGACCAGTTGCAGTTGGTCGTGCAGATGGTTTTAACCAAATCTTCGAAAACCGTCGGCGAACGCATGATCCGGCCCGCTTTGTGTTTCGCGATCCAGGCCAGGTCTTTTTCGGTTTTGGCCAGGCGGTAAAAATCGCCGAGGTCGTCGTCAAAACGCAGCACGTGGCTTACTTCCCTGAGAATTTTTTCCCGCGAGCCTTTGTTCAGTTTTCCCTTTACCTCGATTTGAATATTTTCCCGGTCGTGGCTGAGGGTGACGGAGACCGCGCCGGTACTTTCGTCGCCATGAAAAACGCGGCTCAGCATAGATTTTTCCGGCTCCCATTCAAAAGGCAGCAGGGCGCTCCAGCCGTGGCTGCGCACGGTCTGCCGGAAACTAAAGTTTTTCGGGATCGGAAGAAAAAGCTTTTGCGGCATTGATCCTACTTGCTCGGTTTTTCGATGCTCGGCAGCAATTTCGCCGCGAGATCCGCGTCTAAAATGATCAGAAAATCATGCTGCTCCCGGGCGGATTTGTAATCGCCGAGCTGCGCATAGATGTAGCCCAGATTATAGCGGGCTTTGACATAACGCGGGTTTAGTTCCAGCGCTCTCAGATACGCGGGAATGGCTTTGTTTCGCTGCTTGGAGGAATAATAAGCGTTGCCGAGTAAATAAAACCCGTCCGCGTTATCGGAATTTTCCCGCGTAAATTCGACCAGCCCCGACACCGCCTTTTCGAAATAAAGCGTGGCTTCGTTGGATTTCTTTTGCTCATCCTTGGCGCGCGCGAGATAGAGAAACGTTTCGCCGTCGCCCGGCCTGATCTTTAGCGCGTCATTGCAGGCCTGAACCGCCGAATCGTACAGCTTCAGATCGTTATAGGCGCGGCACATATTCGTAAAGCCGGTGCTTTCCGTCGGCTTAAGCTTGGTCGCCTGACGGGCGGCCTCTACCGCTTCCTGCGGCTTATTTGAAAGGCTGGCGATCCAGCTCAGATTGAGATAAGCCTGAACGTCGTTCGGATCTTCCTTCGCCCGCCGCCTCATGATATCGAGGGCTTTATCGTCGCGATAGAGTTGTCGATAGATCTGGTAGAGTTCGTAATAAGCATCCGTAATCGAAGGTTTCAGCTGCAGCGCTTTATCGTAAGGAACGATCGCCGCATCGTATTTTTTCTGATTGTAGAGCGCATTGCCGGACTGGTAATAAGCCTCTGCCAAAAATTGAGTGCCGTCCTGCACCGCCTGACCGGCGGCTTTTTCCTGCGCGGCGCGATCTCCGATCTGGCCCTGGCAGACGGCGATGTAATACTGAATGTCCTTATCCTTATAGCCCTGCTCGACGGCTTTTTGAAAGCTCGCGCCCGCCGGGCCGTATTTCTTCTGGGCGAAAAGCACCTGCGCTAAAGCAAAAGTGGCCGCGCCGTTCGACTTATTCGATGCGGCAAAAACCGTCAGGTCTTTTTCCGCGTTGGCCAGGTCCTTGAGAAAAAACAATGCCTGCCCCCGGACTTCGGCGACTTCCCACTGGTCGTGTCCCTGTTCCAGCGCTTTATTCAGCGCCATCACCGATTGTTCGTATTGAGCCAGACGAAAATGCGACCAGCCCTTGATGTAATACGCGTATGGAGAAACCGGCTGGATCTTGATCGCCTTATCGCAATTCTCGATCGCCTTTTTATAATTGTGCTTGTTAAATTCGCTAAAAGCTTCCCGGGAAAGTTTTTCCGCTCTTTTATTCGGCGGTGTTTGCGCAAAGCCGCCGGCCGCCGGCAGCAGGCTCAGCAAAGCCAATAACAGTAATGGCATAAACAGGCGCCGCCTGCTTTTAACACGATCATATTTAGAAAGATTTTTCATTCGGGACATAACTGAAAATTCCATGGAAGCAACTCCTGAGGTTACTGCAAAATATCGGTTCTACTACCCTGCGTTTTCTGGTTTCCCTGCTTCGGTTTTCCCTCGGTCTTTTGCGGGGTTTTTGATTGCGGGTTTTGCTGGTTCGCTTTTCGTTCGCCGGCGGCGTTGCGCGCTTCCCCGGCCTGCTCCGAATTTGTCTCGCCGGAATTCACTCCCTGCGCTTCTTTTGCGCCGGTATTGGATTCAGACGGGGCTGTATTTACCGAATTAGCCGCGGGTTTAACATCCGAAGATCCCGTGCCGCTTTCCACCGGCGTATTTTTACTGCCCAGTTCGAGCCCCGGAATATTTATCAGCTTCGCGGTGACCGCGTACCAGGCCGCGGCTCCGCCCCCGGCGATCAACAGGCATAACACGGCGGCGATGCCGACCAATTTTATCCCCCAGCCGGAAGAAGAAGCTTTGACCGGCTCCAGCGGTTTTGTGACGGGGCGGATCGGCGTGGGTTTTTCCGCCTGAGAGGGTTCCGGCACGGTGTCGTGAGCGACTTCAAATCTAGTTTCCGCCGGGGCGGCGGCGTCGGTTCCGGATTCTTCGACAAAGGGCGGCATGTCAAAACCGTTCCCCACGCCTCCGGATGCGGCCCCGGACCAGCGGTTGCGGCTGCGTCAGCCGCGGCGGCATCGAACCCGAATTGCTTAAAAGCCTCTTCATCGACGGTAGAACGCCTCATCTCGTCATGCGTAAAGCCCTGGGTTTCGCCTTCGCCCCACTGTTCGGCCGGGATGGTGGCGGTAAAATCGGCTTCACTTACGACGGGCGGGCGAATCGCGGCATCGCCTTCAAGCGCGGCGGCCGTCAGCGTCACCGGCGGTTCCTGCGCGGCGCTGAACATATTGTCAACATCGTCCTTGCTGAAAATGTACGCTTCTTTCTGATCGCCCGGCATGGCCTCCACCGGAGCCGCGGCTTTGGCTTCCGGCACCAGGGTTTCCGCGCCGTCGAAAGATTCCGCCTGCGCGAGCGCGGGCGCCTGGTATTGCGCATAGGCTTCGCGCAAGGCTTTTTGCATTTCCTTCGCGTCGGAGTAACGCTGTTCCGAATTGAGCGCCATTCCGCGCAATATTACGGCGGAAATTTCCGGCGAAACTTCCGGCGCGATCTCACCCAGTGACGGCAGCGAATCCCCCTTGCCGCCGATCACGCTCTCGGCGCGCGTCAGCGCATCGACCGGAACGGTTCCGGTCAAAAGCTGGTACAGCGTAGCGGAGAGAGAATAAATATCGCTGCGCGGCCCCGTTCCCGTGCCTCGCACCTGTTCGATCGGCGCGTAGTGCGGCGTGTAACCGACCAGGCTGCCGGACGAAGAAAGGTGCGCTTTTGTCGCCACGGAGTTTTTCGCCAAGCCGAAATCCAGCAGAACGACATGATTCTCATTGGTCAGTTTCAGATTCTGCGGCTTGATATCGCGGTGAATGATCGGCGGTTCGTGCGTGTGCAGATAATGCAGCGCATCGAGCAATTCATCCGCCCAGTACAAAACCCATTGCAGCGGAAAAGGTTTTTTTGCGGCTTCCAGGCGTTTTGAGAGATCGTCGCCGGAGATGTACTCCATCACCAGATATTGCTCTTCTCTTTCGCTGAAGTGATCGCTTACCTTGGGCAGCACCGGGTGCCGCAGCCGGGCCAGAATTCTCGCCTCGCGCTCGAACGCGTCCCACATCATCGCGTCGTCGCGGAAAACCGTCCGTTTTAGCGCGACGGGGTTTCCCAGCCGCTGATCGACCGATAGATAGACTTCGCCCATTCCACCCTTGCCGATGTGATGGATGATCAGATACCGGTTCTGTAATAACGAATTCGCCGCAAGAGGTTTCATTTTATTGCTTTGTCTTTCTCAAAAAGAGGGAGAAGACACCAAACATACGTGTCTAACAAATTTTATCATAATTTAATTGCCCCGCGCACCTAATCTTATTATTTAGTGGGAATCCGGTGTCGGTGGTCGGTGGTCGGTGGTCGGTGGTCGGTGGTCGGTGGTCGGTGGTTGATGGTTGGTATTACTAATTATCTATTCACCAACCACCATTCACTATTCACTATTCTCCACTCTCCACTTACTATTCGCTTGTCCTTTTTTCCAGCATCGAGGGCTTGCCTGCGTGCTGCCAGCATCTGCCGGGGATTTTTACCCTGCGCGAGCAAGGCAAACCTTTTTGCGTCCGCGCTCCGCAGAGATAAACCGCTTCCCGGATCTGCTCCGTTCGCCCGCCGTCAGGCACTGCCGGTTTGGCGATATTAGCAGGCTGGGTATTTTTCGGCGGTTCAACTGAATTTTGAGGTTGGGCCGGCTGGTTTGAACCGGTAAGTTGTTTAGGCGTTGAGATTTGCGGTTTATCCGCCAAGGCGGCGGCTCCGGTCGTGGTAACTGCCGGCGGCTTTTGAGATCTTTGTCCGGCTTGTCCGAAAAATATCCCGGTAAAAAATAAGGCGACGCCCAGCAGCGCGACGGGAACGACGCGGCTGGCGCGGAAAACCGTCTCGCAATTTTCGCAAAAGCTGCGGCTGGTCCAGAAATGCCAGCTTTGACGCTCGATCTTTTCGCCGCACTCAGCGCAAAAATTCGGTTTGTAGAGAAACGTGGGAGTTTCCATCTGTCACCTTAAAATCTGCATTATCGATCAAAAACTATAATTTTTCACCGTGATGCCGCTATTATAAGAAAAATAAGGGCTTTTGTTAAGGGTTTTCTAACCTCCATACAACTGCTGCGTATACTCTATCGTCTAAAAGCTGAGATTTATCTTAAAATCGAGCTTTTTACGGGACTGCGGCGCGATTTTACTGACAAGCCGCTCCGCGCTAAAATAGATAAGGCCGCAGCGTTGTCGAAATAACGGGCCGAAATTAATGGGACAAAATATGCCGTTTTTTAGAAAATTCCTAAAGCCATCCTTACTGTTTTTGTCTCTCATCGGCAGCTTATATTTTTGCGCGTCCGAAGGTTTCGCCCAGGGTGACGATCCGATCCGCATCGAAACCGACTTGATCCGCCTAAATGTCGGCGTCGCCGATCGCCAGGGACGCCCGGTGCTGAACCTCCGGAAAGAAAATTTTGCGATTTTTGAAGACGGGGTAAAACAAAGCGTCGATTTTTTCGAACCGACGGTCGCGCCGTTTAGCGTCGTGATGCTGCTGGACATGTCGGGTTCGACGCTGACCTTCAGGCAGAACATCGCCCAGGCGGCTTCGCGTTTTATTGCCTCCCTCGCCCCCGAAGACCGCGTCGCGGTGGTCGAGTTTTACGACAAGGTACATCTGCTGAACGATTTTACGACCGATAAAAAAGCCGCCCTTTTTTCCGTTGCCGCTGCCAACGGCCGTGGAAAAACGCAGCTTTACAAGGCTTTGGATTTCGCTCTCGACAAGCTCCAAAAAGAAGGAAACAATCGCCGCAAAGCGATCGTCGTCCTGACGGACGGCGTCGATACGGCGCTGCGGGACAAAGATCGCAATGTCCTGGAAAAAGTCAGCGACGAAGCGATGCCTACGGCGATCAAACCGGAAGCGAACGAAACGCTGAATAAGATTCTGGATAACGCCGACCGGCAGGGAGTGACGATCTTTCCGCTGGCGCTGCCGACCGGCGACCCCAAACTTCTGCCCGATCCGACACCGACGCAGGTGGCGATGTTCACGGCCTCCCGCGCTCGCCTGCAGATCATCGCCGACCGCACCGGCGGACGGTTGAACGCGATCAACCGGCTGGAAGACCTCGGCAAATTCTACGCCGCGGTGGCCGCCGATCTGCGCGCTTTATACACCGTGGCTTACCAATCTTCGAACGAAAAAGGGAAAAAAGGCCAGTGGCGTGAGATCAAGCTTGAGATCAGCGATCCTGAGGTCATCGTTCGCACCCGCCCGGGATATTTTGTGAAATAGCGCCGTTTTTTGTATGTTATTAGCATGACGCGAGCCCCCCATGTTAAAGGTGCCGAATTTTCCGATTTTACAAAACATACCGGCGCCGGCGTAAAGGCCGAAAACCCGCGCGTCAGCATCGTCATTCCCAATTACAAGGGCGCCGCTCACATTGCCGAAACGCTCGACGCGGTGCTTGCTCAAACCTTCACCGATTATGAAGTGATCGTCGTAAACGACGGCTCGCCCGACACGGAGCTGCTGAGAAAAGTTCTCGTCCTCTATCTCGACAAAATAATTTTTATCGATTACGAAAAAAATCGCGGCGCTTCGTCGGCGCGAAACGCCGGCATCAGGGAGGCGCGAGGTGAATTGATCGCCTTTGTCGATGCCGACGACGTCTGGCTGCCCGAATATCTGCAAACCCAGATCGATTTTCTCGCAGAAAACGATTTCGACATGGTTTATACGGACTGCACGCTGTTTGGCCACACGCCGCGCCAGGGTTTCGATATGCGGGTCAATAATCCGAAAACCGGGCCGGTCACCCGCAAGCTTCTCATCGGCGGCAAATGCCATATTCTGCCCAGCGGCACCGTGATAAAAAAAGCTTCGCTGGCGGCGGTGGATATGTTTGACGAAACCGTGCCGACTGCCGAAGATTTCGATCTTTTTATGAGGCTGATCTTTGCCGGAACGAAGATCGGGTACCTGGGCAAATGTTTATTTCGTTACCGCATCGTGCCGACCAGCGAATCAGCCGATATGATCCATCGCCTGAATCGAAACATTTTTATCTGGCGGCTGCTGCAGGACAGGCTGCCTTTTACGGAGGAAGAAAACCGCACCATCGAATACCACGTCCGGGTAGAAGAATCCGCGCTGATGCGAACCAAAGGCCGAATCGAAATTCTCGGCGGAAACTGGAAAGAAGCCTCCCTGTATTTTTCCCAGGCGAAAAAAATGGCCGAAGAATTGGGACTATCCTTCAAACATAAAATGAAACTGAGCGGAGTTTTGCTGCTGCTAAAATTTGCGCCCGGCCTGCTGCGGCGGATGATGACAAAAGCGCGCCCGGAGGAAGCCGCCTTTCTACCCGATAAAATTTGACGAAAAAGAATAGACCGCGGATAAACACTGAAAAACGGATAAACGCAGATCTGAAAAATATCCGTGTAAATCCGTCTGATCCGCGTCTATCTGCGGTCAATCTTTTTAGCCTGAAAGCAGTTTGTAGGCGGATGCCTACGCTGCCGGTTTAGAAAACTTTCTTCGCGTGTTGTTCGATACTGTCCAGAACTTTCAAGGCCAGATTCAGCGCCCGCCTGCCGTCATGCGCCGTGATCGGCGGCGTTTCGTTCTTAATAATTGAATCGACAAAGGCTTCGATCTCGGCGCGCAGCGGTTCGACGTCGTTTATCTCGGGCCTGTTGATCTTGATCCCTGCCAGCGGGTGTTCGGCATTCGGATCCATGCTGGTCACGGCGACGTATTTGGTCACATAATCGACCGCCACATAATCGCGCAGTTGAAAAAAGCGCATCTTGCGGATGCGTTCCGTGCCGATTCGCGACGAAGTGATATTCGCCACCGCGCCATTGGTAAATTCCAGCCGCGCGTTGGCGGCATCGACCTTGTCGGTCAAAACCGGGATCCCGACCGCGCGGACGTCTTCGATCTCGATATCGGCACCGACCAGCCACTGCACCATGTCCAGGTCGTGGATCATTACGTCCAGCACGACATCGACATCCAGTGAGCGCATCGGAAACGGCGACACGCGGTGTATTTCAAAATAAAGCGGCGATTTAACGAACGGACGCAGCGCCACGATCGCCGGATTATATCTTTCCAGGTGGCCGACCATCAATTTTGCGCCCGATTTTTCCGCCGCGGCGATCATCCGGTCGGCTTCGTCCAGCGTCCGCGCGATCGGTTTTTCCACCAGCGTGTGGATTCCCCGCTCCAGGAATTCGCAGGCGATATCGCAATGCGTTTCAGTCGGCGTGACGATCGAAACCACGTCTGCTTTATCTAAAAGCTCGCGCCGGTCGGTATAAAAATCACAGCCGTTTTCTTCCGCGATCTTTTGCGCGGCGGTTTCGTCGGTGTCGCAGACGCCGGCGAATTCGGTTTTGCCTTCGGCGGCGAGCGCCGCGTGATTGCGGGCGTGATGCCTTCCCAGGCTGCCGACGCCGATCACGGCAGTTCGTAATTTTTTATTTTCGTTTTCGCCCGCTCCGGTATTTTCCATAAACTAATAATATTTCAATTCCGGCGAAGTTGCAGTGAAAGCACTCGCGGAAGCGCGTTTTTCGCTTCGTCATTTTCGTCGCGCAATTCGTCGAGGCGCGTCAAAGTAAATCCCGCATTTATTGCCGTGTTTACAAATTCGGAAATGTCGTGCAGGTAGGCGGGCACATAAACGGTCTTTTCTGACTCAGCATCTTTAAATTGCGCCTGGCCTCCCCGCAGCTGTCGATGGGGTGCAATTCGTAGAGCAAAAATTCGCCGCCCGGACGCAGCGCTCTCGCAGCTTCATCAAATATGTGCCCGAGGTTTTCGATATGTTCGAGGACGAGCGCGCAGACCACCAGATCGAACGAAGAATTTTCCACTTCCCACCCGAGCCGGATGTCGCCCCGCGCGAATTTCACATTTTCGGCCGCGACATTCTCGCGCGCTTTTCCAAGCATCCTCTCGGAAAAATCTATCGCCGTTACGCTCCGGCAGTTTTCCGCCAGGTACCGCGTGTTTATTCCAGTGCCGCAGCCTATCTCCAGCACATCGCGGCCCGGAAGCCGGACTTTCTGCCCGCGCAGCGCCGTCGCCGCCAGATCGCGGGTCGCATTTTCCATGCTCTCATACGTCCCGGACCAGCCGTCGTAAGCCGAGGCTATATCGCTTTTATTGTCCGTTACAGGCATCACTATTAACTCTTAACCTTTAAAGTTTCGGATTCGCCTTGTTCGTGTCGTTAGTGTAATTTAGTGGTTACTTCTTAAGCCTTATTCTTAAGTGCTATCAAGACGGAAACCACGAACAAACTTTGGTAATGGTTCAGTTTGAATTTATTTATCGGCAAGGAGTGTCTTTTAGACAATCCCCCCTTCGGAATAGATGAAAGCTAATAGCTGATAGCTGATAGCTCCGATCTATTCTCTCTCATCTATCAGCTATCAGCTATTCCGAACGGTGTCCTACTAAATTAGGATATTGCCAAAGTTCAGACTGAACCACTACCGAAACTTTTCATAATTTGAATAGTGCCTGTTTTTGCGTAATACTTGGTATTTTCCGTCAAGCAACTGCAAATGGCAAAGCCCGAATCACAAAGCCTTTTTCGCGCGGACAATATCACGTGGTTATTGTTTGCGGCGGCGATCTGCGCCGTTTATTTTTTCGCATTGGGCCAGGTTCCGCTGATCGGGCCGGATGAGCCGCGCTATGCGCAGGTCGCGCGCGAAATGTTCGAGCGCGGCGATTGGGTGACGCCGACGCTCGGCGGCTGGAGCTGGTTCGAAAAACCGGCGCTGCTCTACTGGATGCAGATCGCTGCGTATCACCTTTTCGGTGTTTCGGAATTTTCCGCGCGGCTGGGCCCGGCGCTCTGCGGTTTGCTGACTGTCTTCGGCCTTTATCTATTCGGCAGAGCGAAATTTTTTGCCGATTCCCGGTTCGCTAACTGGCTCGGGCTTATCTCCGCTTCGACGGTCGGACTGCTGGTTTTTTCGCGCGGGGCGAGCTTCGATATCGTGCTGACCTTTACCGTTACCGCCGCGCTGCTTTGTTTTTTTGCCGCGCAGGAAAACGAGGACGAGGATAATCTCAGGCTTTATTTCGCTTTTTATTTTTTTGTCGGGCTGTCGCTGCTGGCCAAAGGCCTGCTCGGCGTCGTGCTGCCGTTCGGCGTGATCGGTTTTTACTTTTTGCTGACGCGAAAATTTTTCCCGGAAAAATTTATCATCAGCCTTTCCTGGGGTGTGGTGGTCAGTCTGCTGGTCGCGGCGATCTGGTATGGCCCGGTTTATTTGTATAACGGCCCGCCATTCGTTCGGGAATTTTTTATCAACCAGCATTTTACCCGTTATCTGACCACCGTTCATTCGCACCCGCAGCCGTTCTACTTTTTCTGGCTGGTGCTGCCCGCGCTGACGTTTCCCTGGCTGCCGTTTTTGTTTTCAGCTCTTGTCCGGATTCGGCGATGGAATTTTTGGAAGCCGGAAACGCCGCAGGACCGCGTCAGGCTTTTCGCCCTGGCGTGGATATTATTTCCGCTGCTTTTCTTTTCCGTCTCGGGGTCGAAGCTTCCCGGTTACATTCTGCCGGCGCTGCCGGCGTGCTGCCTTCTGATCGCCGACATAGTCATCAAATTTATCGGTGAGAATAAAATGCGCGGCCTGCTGCTAAAAGGCCTGGCGGCGGCGACCCTGGCCGCGGCGGTCATCGCGCTGCAATTTTTCGTCCCCGACGCGGTCAAACACGATACCGTCAAATATTTGGTCGCCGACGCCGATTCGCGCGGGTATAAAGGGGCACAGGTCATCAACCTGCATGACACTTTTCACAGCGCCGAATTTTACGCGACGGGGCGGCTGATCAGAAATACAAAGGACGGCAAGCAGAAAAAGTTCGAGGGCGTGGGCGATATTTTTCGCGCTTACCAGGACCCGCAAACCGTCGGCGTCGATAAACAAGTCGCGCTGCCCGCGCTGGTGCTGGTACCCGGCGCGCATATCAGGGAATTGACCGACAACCCGTGGTTTAACGCGACAATCTTGGACGACAACGGCGAGTTTTTGCTGGTCGCGCTCGACTCCGCCAAACAACAATAATTTATGCGAAAAATAGAAACGGACAGTCATGTGATTTTGGTGCTCCACACGCCGCGCGAAAAGGTCTGGGGTTTGCTGCGCGGGATTGACGCTGCCGGTGTTCATATTCGCGGGCTCGATCTGGGCGTCTTCGAAGAATTTATGCGGGCCGCGCGGGCGAACGAAACTTTCTACGGCCTCGGCGAACAATTCTTCCCGATGTGGCGGGTCGAAAAAGTCTCGCTCGACGAAGCCGACGGCGACATCCCCTCGCTCCACGAGCAGCTCGAAGAAAAGACCGGGCGAATGCTGGCGGAGTTTTAGGAAAGAAGTTTAGAGTTCAAGCTTCAGCTTGTCTTATTTTTAATGATTAAGACAAACTAAAGTTTGAACTCTAAACCATTTTGTTTACCAAAACCCGGCGGCTCCCAGTTCACAAAAAATCTTTCGCAACACTTAATGCTACTAAAATCAGATTTTCTTTACCTTACCACCCGAAACATGCTATAAAATCTCTCACAAAACAAAGAACTTCCACGTTCACTAAATATTTTCGTCTTTTTTGTGATTTTGTGTTGCATACATGAAACACTTATGTTACATTGTTTTTGGCTAATTAATCAAAAACCACTCTTTTGGAGCAAATATGGCAAATATTGACAAAGGCCAGGCTATCGAAGCGGCATTGGCAAATATCGAGAAAAAATTCGGCAAAGGTTCGATCATGCGCCTGGGCGAACGCCCGGTTGAAGAGATCAATGTCATTTCCACCGGCAGCATCAGCCTGGACGCGGCGATCGGGATCGGCGGAATGCCGCGCGGCCGGGTCATCGAAATATACGGCCCGGAAAGCTCCGGCAAAACCACGCTGGCGCTGCATGTCGTCGCCGAAGCGCAAAAGGCCGGCGGAACCGCCGCCTATATCGACGCCGAACATGCGATGGATCCCGGCTACGCCGGAAAACTGGGCGTAAGCATCGACGATCTGCTGATCTCGCAGCCGGATTCGGGCGAGCAGGCGCTGGAGATTGCCGAAACGCTGGTGCGTTCGAACAGTATCGACGTGCTGGTGATCGATTCGGTCGCCGCGCTGGTGCCGCGTGCCGAGCTCGACGGCGAAATGGGCGATTCCCTGCCGGGACTGCAGGCGCGGCTGATGTCACAGGCGCTCCGGAAACTGACCGCCATCGTCGCGCAGTCGAACACCTGCTTTATCTTTATTAACCAGCTCCGCGAAAAGATCGGCGTCATGTTCGGCTCGCCGGAAACGACGACCGGCGGTAAGGCCCTGAAGTTTTACGCGACGGTCCGCTGCGACATTCGCCGCATCGCCTCTATCAAGGACGGCGACAAAGTGGTCGGAAACCGCACCCGCGTCAAGGTCGTGAAAAATAAGGTCGCGCCGCCGTTTCGCGAATGCGAATTCGATATCATGTACGGCGAAGGTATCTCGCGCGAAGGCGACCTGCTCGACGTCGCCGTCAATCACGGCATAGTCGATAAGAGTGGCGCATGGTTTTCTTACAAAGGCGAAAGATTGGGACAGGGGCGTGAGAATTCCAAGAACACGCTAAAAGGCGACGAAGCGCTGCAGCTGGATATCGAAACTGCGGTCAAGATGAAGCTGGGAATGATAAAACCCGAAGCGGCGGCGGCAGCAGCCGGAGGCGGCGCGGAATAGGCGGGCAGGAAATTAGGAAGTAAGGAAATAGGGGACTGGAAATCAACTTTTCCAGTCCCCTATTTCCTTACTTCCTAATTTCCTTTTTCCTAATTCCTTTTTCCTGATTTCCTTCTTTCCTAATTTCCCTTCCTACTGCGGTTTCTTTTTATTCTGCATTTGCTTCATGCTGTTTCGCTGCTGGACGGGGCCGGCCGGGGGAGTATTTGCCTCCATCATGACCGTTTGTTTGCCGTTGGGCTGCATTTGCTTTTTGATCGTCGCGGCATTGGGGATTCCCGGTGTCGGGGTCGCGCCCTTAGGCACTTTATTCACATTTTTGGGATCGGGAATGCCGGGCGTCGGCGTTGCTCCCGGGACGTGCATGTTGACGTTGACCTGGCTCGGATCGGGAATGCCCGGCGTCGTACCGTTTACCGGCAGCGGGCTGGCCGAAAGCCCCGGCGGCATATTTTTATTGTCGATGTTGGAGGTCAGAACGCCGGTGTTGTTGGCCGAATTGCCGGTGTTGCTCGTCGGGCTGCTCGCGCACGCAAACACCATCAAAGCCAACAAACAGGTTACAATTACGGAAAGCGTTTTATACATAAAAAATCCTTTACTACAAAAAAATCTCAAATTCCCATGATAGACATTTGGCCGGCAGTGTCAACCGTTTCGACCTCAGCTTAAGCGATACCGGCAAAACTTGCAGTTATAAATATTACATCCCCAGGGGGCCTAAGAAAAAGTTTAGAGTTCAAACTTTAGTTTGTCTTTAATCTTTAGAAACAAGACAAAGCTGAAGCTTGAACTCTGAACGGGGACTCAAAACCTAATCCTTCCAATAATTTCGGATCCTTTGCTCGAGCATCGGGAAGGGCACGTATTCCACCTGCCGGCCGGCATCGCGCAGTTTTTCGACCATGCGGATCGCGCCGTCGGCGTTGCGGGTGTGGACGATTATCATCGCCGAAGGCTGAACGTGGTGGTTTTCCGCCAGCCAAAAAGCGATCGCGACGCCGGTGCGTTCGTCGTCGTGGTCACTGGTTTCGTAATGCTCAGGGATCAGGTCGTGGTCGAGAAAGATCGCGTCGTACTTGTTCGTGCTCAGCAGCTCCCTCGCCTCTTCGATCTGATCGGTGATATCCAACTCGTCGTTAACAAATCTTTTTCTGAACCAGCGATGCCGGCGCGTGTCGTCGTCCAACAAAAAAACGCTGATCGGTGCTCGTCCCGAGCGCAAATCAGCAAATCCCAGCTTGATAGATAAAGTTCGCCAAATTCCCATATTTCGCAAAAAACGTTGTTCCGTTTCGCGTTCAATATAACATAAGAATGGTATGGAAAACACTTCGCGGCGGGAAGGTGATGTTTTACCGGGAGCGCGGACGGCTCGTCCGCAAAGGCCGAGCAGCAGCCTAAAATATCGGCCGGGCTATCAATTTGTCGAACGCTGCGCCTTCATGGCGGACGGGCTCTCCGCGCTCCGGCTATGTTATCAATTTTCCCAACTTGAATTATGCCTCACGCAGGCTATAATCTTGATTCACAGCCCCCGGCACTGTCGCGTCGCCGCGCTTGCGTGACCCGTAAATATGTCTCAGGAAGAAACTAACATCCGAAAATTCGCTATCGTGCCGAAAAATTCCGGCCGTCCCGCCGGCGACGGCGAGCTTTGCCCGCTGTGTTTCGGTTCGGGCCTGGAGATCGTCGATGGCCAGGGCGCGCGTCCCTGCCAATGCCGTTTGAAAAAGCTGAAAGAGACTTCGCTCGACCGGCTGAATATTCCCAAACGGTACGCCGATTGTCATTTTCACAATTATAATGCCGAACATCCTTCGCAGCGGAATGCCTTTAAGCTGGCGTCGCAGCTTTCGATGGAATTTCCCGCTGTCGAACGCGGTTTGCTTTTTATGGGCACGGTCGGCGTGGGCAAAACCCATCTCGCGATCTCTATTCTGAAGGCGCTGTCGGAAAAAGGCTTTTCCAGTTATTTCTGTGAATTCGGCGCCTTGCTCAAGGAAATTCAAAACTCATATAATCCCGTTTCGCAAAATTCCGAACTGCAATTACTGGCTCCGGTTTTCGATTCCGATGTCTTGGTGCTGGATGAATTGGGCGCTTCGAAACCGACCGATTGGGTGCGCGATACGCTGTCCTACATTATCAATACGCGCTACAACGACAAAAAATTAACCATCTTTACCACGAATTACCTGGACGCGCGCGAAGACAAAGACACTCGCAAAGGCACCGAAGACACTCTGGATGAGAGGATCGGCGTCCGCCTCCGTTCGCGGCTGCATGAAATGTGCACCACCGTCCGCATCACCGGCAAAGACTATCGCAAAAATTTCGACCGCGCCGCCGCCCCGAAGAAAAAAACTGTCGAAAATCCGTGATTGGTGATTGGTGATTAGAGCGCGCTTAAGACCGCTGCTTCCATCACAAACTTAGGCAGCGTTCAATGTTTTTTTTTCGTGTTATTTCGTGTTATTTCGTAGTTTCATTCTTAACTCGTTGTTATTATTGCACTTAAGAAGTAACCACGAAATCACGCGAAGCAACACGAAAAAGCAAAAAATGAGTTACAGCTTAAATACTGACTTTATAGGTAAAGCCGCTACTCACTATTCACTGTTCACTACTCACTCCGCCTTTATCGTCTGTACATCTTTAGCCCTATTATTTTCCGAAACCCGGTATCCCAGCAAAATCGCCAGTACGATCGCAAAGACCGCCGGGTAAAAAATGTCCGATTTTACGATCATCCAGTAATGGATAACGCCGCCGATCGCTATGTAATAGATCAGCCGGTGGAGTTTTGCCCAGCGCTTGCCGCCGAGCCGTTTGATCATCCAATTGGTCGAAGTAACCGCCAGCGGAATCATCAGAAAAAAGCTCGCCATCCCGAACGCGATAAACGGGCGCTGGATAATGTCTCCCAGCGTGCCCAAAAGATTAAATCCCCGGTCGAAAATTATGTACGTTAAAAAATGCAGGCAGACGTAAAAGAATGAATACAGCCCCAGCATCCGGCGGTATTTGATCAGCGAATTCCAGCCGAACATTTTTCGCAGCGGCGTGACCGACAGCGTGACGAGCAAAAATATCAAAGTCAAAATACCGGTCGTGCGCAGGAAAAATTCGATCGGATTCGCGCCGAGCGTTCCCCGGTACGCATCCCAGCCCAAAAGCGCCAGCGGCACAAGGCCATTGACGAGGATCAGAATTTTATTGAATTTGATATCGTTCATATGCATTAGTAATTAGTAGCCGGTAGCTGGTGATTTCTCTGTTAGTTCTTGATCACTCAAAGAAACCGGATTCGTAAACACGAAATCGCAAATTACCAATTACTAATTACCAGTCACCCTTAAAAATACTTCTTCAGATCCATCCCTTGGTACATTCCCGCGACCTGATCTCCGTAGCCGTTAAAAAGCAACGTACTACGCAATCCGACTTCGCCGATGCGTCGTTCGCTCGCCTGGCTCCAGCGCGGGTGGCGAACGTCCGGGTTCACATTGGAATAAAATCCGTACTCGCCCGGCCCGGCGATGTTCCAGGTCGTCGGCGGCATGCGGTCGGTCAGCGTGATCCTGACGATCGATTTGATGCTCTTAAAACCGTATTTCCACGGCACGACCAGCCGCAGCGGAGCGCCGTTTTGGTTCGGCAAAATTTTCCCGTAAAGCCCGGTCGCCAGGATCGTCAGCGGGTGCAGGGCCTCGTCCAGCCGCAGCCCCTCGACATAGGGTAGATCGATCCCGGCGTAAAAGCCGTTCGGCATTTGCGCCTGATCCGCCGGAAGTTTCACTTCCGGGTTGTCGGATTTCACCCCGTCGTAAAAGGTCTGAAAAGCGACAAACTTCGCCGTGCCGAGCGGCTCAACTCTATCGAGTAGTGTTTTTAAAGGAAAGCCGATCCACGGAATGACCATCGACCAGGCTTCGACACAGCGAAGGCGATAAATTCTCTCTTCCTGATCAAGTTTCAGCAGATCTTCGATAGCGAAGACTTTCGGTTTCTGCACCATCCCGCCGACCTCGACCGTCCAGGGCCGGGTCGTGAAATTCTGCGCCCGCGCTGCGACCAACTCCTTGTTGGTGGAAAATTCGTAAAAGTTATTGTAATTGGTGATGTCGCGAAAAGAGGTCGGCGGGTCGTTAACCGAAAGGCCAGGATTTTTTGTTATATTTTCGATCACCGCCGTGACCGCTTCCGGCGCCGGGGGCGGATTCAGGTAACGATAAAGCCCGCCGGTCGCTAAAGTCGTTCCCGCTAAAATACCCGCGCGTAAGAATGTACGGCGATTCAGGTAGGTTTTCTCGTCGGTAATTTCGCTCGATCTGATATTTTCCGGTTTTTTTATCAACACTAGTACTGTATTCGTTTTTGCCGATGAAAAAGTTTTATCCGGCGATAAATTCAGGGATTAACAGTAATTTATTCTCGATAAACAGGCTTTGCCTATAAAAAGTAGCCTGAACGATCAGTCAGAGCCCCGAACATTTTTCGTGTAATTTCGTGATTACTTCTTAAGTGCAAGAATAACAACGAATTAAGACTGAAACCACTAGCATTACACTAAATCACACAAAAAAATACTAAATCACGAAAAGCTCTTTCACGGGCGATACCCGACAAATAAACAACGCCGCCGCCCGAATCGTATAATTTTATACTAAGGTTACTTTCGTTACTTCAATTATAACAATAGATACAAGATTCGAACACGCTCGTGTAAAATTTTGTTGTTACATTTTTAATAAAACTCTTCCATTGAAGCCTGAAACTGATATAATGTATGTGACTAACATTGCCTCGGAATGTTAAACCGAGCCAAACCACCACTAATATGCCGGATACAAATGAAGTTTTACAACAGGGACGCTATCGCATCGTTAACCGATTAGTTCAGAACGGTACGGGATCGCTGTACGAAGCCTACGATAATGTTCAAGCGACAAATGTAGTGCTGAAAGAGATTCCGATCAAGCTGAACAAGGTGACGACGCCCGCTCAACTCGAAAGCCTGAAACTGGCCTTTGCCGGTGAGGCGGACTTGCTGGCCGAAATAAATCATGACTCGTTTATCCAGGTGCAAAATCATTTTTCGGAGATAGACGCTCATTATTTGGTTCTGGATCTGGTTGCCGGCGATTATTTAGGCGATCTGCTGGAAAAAGATCAGCGGGCTTTTTCGCTTTTGGAAATAACGGCCTGGGCCGATCAGCTGCTCGATGCATTGAATTACCTGCACGGGCAATCGCCGGCGATAGTTCACCGCGATGTCAGGCCGCAAAATATCAAGCTGCCCCCGGACGGCCGTGTAAAGCTGCTGGCGCTGAGTGTCGCAAAAAATGCCGACCAGCGGGCCGGAGCCGCCATCGCCAATCCGGGTTTCGACGCTTCGACCCTGCATTATCTGCCGCTCGAACAGATCTGGGGCAAACTCGATCTGGCTTCGCAAAAGGTCATCGCCAACAGTTATAGCGAAGGCTCGGTCGATGTCTTGATGCAGCCGCCCGATGCGCGCAGCGACATCTACGCTCTCGGGGCCACGCTTTATCATCTGATCACGGCGCGACGGCCGGTCGATGCGCTCGAGCGTTCGATCGATATCCTGGAGGGCAAAGCCGACCCCCTGCCCATCCCTTCTAAACTCAATCCGAATGTTCCGCCGGAAATTTCCTATGTCGTGATGAAGGCGATGGAACTCAAACGCGAGAACAGATTCGATTCCGCGATCATGATGCGGCAGGTGCTGCGAACAGCCGCGGTCAGGGTCAGGGAGCGCGAAGCTAAAGAAGGTAAAAAATCCGTTGAAGCGCCGACGCATGCGATGTCGCTGTCGCAGCCCACGCAGCCCGTTCCGGAACATTCCGTTAAGCAAAGCAGCGTCGAGACCGAGGCCGATCTGAATCGCCAAATGGAAGCGATCAAGATACGCCTGCGCGAAGCCGAAGCGCAAAAATTAGAAGCGGAAGAGCGTGCCGCCGAAGCGGAAAAACGGCTGCGCGAAAAAGAAACTCATGACGTGGTCGCTTACGCACTGATAGCGGACGATGTCGCACCCGCATTGGAAGTGTTGGATATCCCTAATATCCTGCCTGACCGCAGTTCGTTAAAAGAAGTAAAAGATAATGTCCAGATGCTGGATATTCCGAAAACCCGGCCCCAGGAAGTTAAACCGCCGGCGATAGCTTTGGTAAAAGAAGCGCCGGTAAATGATTTTGCATTTTCGTATAATTCAGACGGCGATCAACCGAAAGATAAAAAGATGTTGTGGCGGGCGCTGGCCGTCGCCGCCTGCCTGGCGGTGTTTGTTGGTGCGGGTTTTGGCATCTGGAGTTTCTCGGTTTCGAACGCCGGTTCGAATCAGCCCCTGCAAACGCCCGCAATGTCGCTGACCGATTCGGCCAGGCCCGAAGCGAGCCTCGACCCCGCGCCGGCACAGGTCACGGAAAACGCTCCTGAAACGATCCCGTCGGCGATTGGCGCCTCGCCCGAAACGCCGGAAACGAGCGAAAATTCTCCGGAAGCCGCCGCGCCCGGCTCGCGCCCGGTTTCACAATCCCCGGCACAAATAGCGCAAAAAGAAAAAGACAAGGCGAAAAAACAGCCTGTCCAGACGGCAAAGGCCGCCCCCTCGCAAAAGAAAGCGGTAACGGTTGACGATCTGATCAACGACCATTGATCGGCCTGTCAAAAAAGCTCGTTACCAGCTAATAACCGTCAAGGAACCAAGAACATGAAAATGACAAACCTCTTTAGAATCGAACCGAATCGTTTTTATCTTCTTCCCATTTTTTTATTTGCGGCGCTGATGCTGTCGCCCGCGGTTTTTGTGCAAACGATCGCCGCCCAACAGTCGCTGCAGCCCCTTCAGCCGCAGCAGCTTAGCCTGGCCGATATTCTGATCGCGCTGCGGTCGAAAAAAGCGACCCTTCCCGAAAGAAACAAGATACTGGCCGACGCCGTCAAATCGCGCGGGATAACTTTTGCGCTGACCCCCGAGATCGAAAAAGAACTCGGCGGCACCGGCGCTGATATAATTCTGGTGGACGCGATCCGCCAAAAAAATCTGCCTATTAAATTTGACGCTAAACCTGACGAAAAAATAGCCAAAGCCATTCCGCCAAAACAGGATCCCGTGCCGCTGGCTACGCCGCCTCCGCCGGACTTCATTTTTTACAAGAAACGGGCCGACGGTTCCGTCGCAAAAGGCGATCTGGACTCCGCCATTGGCGATTACAATCGAGCTTTAGAGTTAAAGCCGAACGAGCCGTACGCTTATCTCAGCCGCGGGATAGCTTTTTTTAACAAAAAGAATTACGACCTTTCGGCGGCCGATTTCAGCAAGGCGATCGAACTCAATCCGAAGGACACGACGGCTTATCTTAACCGGGGAAATTCTTATGAAAAACTTGGCGAGCTGGAAAAAGCGGTCGGCGATTATCTGAAAGCGGTCGAGCTGGATCCGGCCAACGAACCGGCCAAAACCAATTTGCAGCGGCTGCAGGCCGAGCTGCAGGCAAAATTAAAACCCGCGCCGAAACCCGTGACGGCCGAACCGGCGCCCAAACCGGGGACGGTTGAAACCGCGGCGGCAAAACCGCCCGCGTCAACGCTGCCCGCTAACATCGGCTCTCTGAAAAATTACGCGGTCAAACTGGCGATGCCGGTCTATTCCGCGCTCGATCGCCAGAGAAATCTCAAAGGGATCGTAACCGTCGAAGTATCGCTGGATGAAGAGGGAAAGATATTATCGGTAAAGGCTATTAACGGCCCGCCTTCACTGCGCATTGCCGCCGAAGAAGCCGCCCGCAGATCGAGATTCAATCCCGTGACGGTCGGCGAAAAAGCGATCAAGGCGATGGGATTTATTAACTATAATTTCGCCGGCCAATAAAGCACCGTTTATCGGTGGCCCGCTCAAGAGGCGTAACTCATATTTAAGACGGTTTTGCCTATAAAGCCAGTATTTAAGCTTTAACTCATTTTTAGCTTTTTCGTGTTGCTTCGTGTAATTTCGTGGTTAAATTCTTAAGTGCAATATAACCACGAAATTACACGAAAAATGTTCAGGCTACTTTATAGGCAAAGCCAATTAAGATATTAAACAGGGTAGGGAAAATCTGCGCCAGTCTAGTAATTTCCGGCGACGATGGTGGATTTTTCGCCGCTCGCTTCCTGGGCGATCTTGACGCCGACCGAAGCGCCGATGCGTGTCGCGCCCGCTTCGAACATTGCCCGCGCGTCTTCGATCCCTTTTACGCCGCCGCTCGCTTTGACGCCGAGCGCCGAGCCGACCGTGCGCCGCATCAGCGCCACATCATCGACGGTTGCGCCGCCGGTGGAAAATCCGGTCGAGGTTTTGACAAAATCCGCCCCGGCATTTTTTGCCGCCAGCGACGCGCGAACTTTTTCTTCATCCGTCAGCAGCGCGGTTTCGATAATTACTTTACACAGCACATGGTTTTCATGCGCGGCATCGACCACGGCGCGAATGTCGTCTTCGACGGTGCAGTCGTCGCCGGATTTCAGCGCCCCGATATTGATGACCATATCGACCTCGCTCGCGCCGTTAAAGATCGCGCGCCGCGCTTCGTATGCCTTCACGTCGGGCAATGTCGCGCCCAGCGGAAAACCGATCACCGTGCAAACGGGCACGCCGGTCCCATGCAAAAATTCGCTCGCGCGTTTTACCCAGGTCGGATTGACGCAGACCGAAGCAAAACCGAACTGCGCCGCTTCGTCGCAAAGCTTTTTAATGTCCTTTTCCGCCGCGTCGGCCTTGAGCAGGGTGTGGTCGATCAGGCTCGCCCAATCGTGCGCCGTCGCGGTCGAACCCAGCACGATCCCGATACGCTCGGCGCCGGCATCGACGATTCGCTGCACGTCGGCATGGCAAAACGTCGGGCAATAATCATCGCCGCCCAGGCGCGACAACACCAGATCCGTTATCTGCTCGACCAGCTGTTCGTAATTACCGTTGATCATAAATTCGTTTCACAGATATTAAACCCTTTGTGAGGAAAATTTGCAAAAATTCGATGTCTAACGTCAAAACTGGGAGCGCGGGTAACCTGTTTAGAGTTCAAGCTTCAGCTTGTCTTATTTCTTAGGCTAAAGACAAACTAAAGTTTGAACTCTAAACCTTTCTTTATCTCATTGGCCGCTTGCGCCCGCGAAAAAAGTGTATGTCTTAAACCTGTCGCCCAAGCAACCAATTGTCACGTAACCGTATCTATTCTAACGTCTACCATTAAACGAAATTTCTCTTAAGAGGTTTTAACGAGCTAATTTACGACACCGAAAACTGCAGTTTTCCAAAAATACATAAAATTTAGAGAGGTATCATATGTTAAAGAGATTTTCTTTACTGCTCTTTGCCGGTTTAGTGTGCGCGTTTTGCCTGGCCGGCGCGGTTTTCGGCCAAACCATTATCGAAACTCCGCCCGATTCAGGCGGCGATTTCCGGACTCCGTCCGCCTTTAAAGAGAAACAGACGGGCAGCGCCAAAAAGCGTCCGTTCGAATTCGGCGTCCAGTTCACATCGCTGATGCGCGACGGCGACGGCGACCGCAATGGATTCGGCGGTCGTTTTACTTACGATTTTGCCACCTTCGGCGGGGGAAAATATGTTGCCGCGCTCGACACGGAAGTGAATTATCTGCCGGGCGAAAGATTTGTGTTTACGCCGCGCAGCGACGGGCGCGTTTTTCAGGGGTTTGCCGGCCTCAAGATCGGGCGCAAGTGGGAAAAATTCGGCATCTTTGCCAAGGGGCGGCCCGGTTTCACCCAGTACAGCCGCGGCAAGCAGATCGTCACCGGGACAAACGCAAATCCGGTTTTTGGCCACGAACCCGAAACGAATTTTGCCACGGACGTAGGCGGTATTTTTGAATTTTATCCGACCAAACGTTTTACCACCAGATTCGATTTCGGCGATACCATGGTCAGATACGGACGCCAAAATACCACTTTTTACGATTTCAACAACAATACGATCACCCCGGTCACGTTTCCCTCCGGGCTGAAACATAATTTCCAGTTCAGCGCCGGGATCGGCTTCCGTTTCTAGCGCTGCGTTTAAAATAGAAACGCGGATCACGCGGAAAAAACGGATTTACACCGATCTGATTAGATCCGTGCAAATCTGTTCGATCCGTGTGATCCGCGTTCTATTTTTAAACCTGGGTGAAGGTCTCTTACCTTTTATATTGCTGTTCGATATTGTCGATCTTGGCGACGCGTTTTTTGTGGCGGTCTTCGGTGAGTTCACTGCCGAGAAAAGCGGTGACGATGTCTTTCACTTCCGCCAGGGAGTTTTGTCCGCTGCCAAGCGTCAGAACATTAGCGCCGTTGTGTTCGCGGGAATTTTTTGCCAGCACCGTCGAATAGCAGGCTGCCGCGCGGACGCCGGGAATTTTATTGGCGGTCATGGCGCTGCCGATGCCCGCGCCGTCGATGATGATCCCGACGTCCGCCGCATGTTCCGCGACGGCTTTGGCCACGGCGTGTGCGTAGTCAGGATAATCGACCGCGTCGGTCGAATTCGTGCCGAAATCGTGGACGTGAAAACCGGAGCCCGCGAGAAAATCTTTCAGATCTTCCTTCATCGGAAATCCGCCGTGATCGGAGCCGATGGCGACCGAGCGCGCCTTCGCTGACCCGCGCCGCGAATCTTTTTTCACCAGCACGATGCCTTTTTCGCGGATCAGATCGCTGGCCAGCGGGGTATATTTTACGCCGTCGGCCACGCGCAGCCTGGTTCCCTCCGCCATTCCGCGCAGGTCGTCTTCGGTGATCAGATCCTTCGCAGATTCGTCACGGTCGTAGTCCGCCGCGGGCTTATCTTTCAGCGAATTAACCTTAATGTGCTGCGGATAGCTCGCCGGCGTTTCTTCGCCCGCTTCGTCTGCATCATTTTCAGACGGCGTATTCGCCAGCACTTCCCTGACCAGGGCACGCACGCGGTCGCGTTGAGATTTTTCTTCTGCCATAAAAAATTTACAGGGATAGAGAAGATAAAAGGGATAAAAACAAATTAATTCTGCAAAATTTTCTCAAATCCCTTCCACTACCTTTATCCCTGTTCGAATTTCTTATAATATGTTCAGAAATCTTTATAGGCAAATTACTTCGCGCCCTTTGCAAAAACTTTGCGAACTTTGCGGTTATTATTAATTCCAACCGCAAAGCGCGCCAAGCCTTACGTGAGAGGCCGCAAAAAAAGGAAATAATATATGTCCACCTCGACCGCGCAGCAGACCACGGAATTCAGCAACCCCAATCTTGAAGCCCTTTACACGTCGGAGCAGATCCGGGAACGCGTCCGCCAGCTGGGCGAGCAGATCACGGCCGAGTACGCGGGCAAAGACCTCTATGTCGTCGGCGTACTCAAAGGATCGTGCGTTTTCATGGCCGATCTGATCCGGCACATCGACCTGCCGATGGAGATAGATTTTATGGCCGTTTCCAGCTATAAGGACGGCACCAAATCGACCGGCGACGTCGAGATCATCAAGGATCTGATGAAGCCGATCCGCGAAAAAGACGTGATCATCGTCGAAGACATCGTGGACACCGGGCTGACGCTCACCCGCCTGGTCGAACTGCTGGAAACGCGCGGCGCCAGCAGCATCCGGATCGCCGCCCTGCTCGACAAACCCGAACCGCGCATCGCCAAAGACTTAAAGATCGATTACACCGGTTTTCAAATTCCGAATAAATTCGTGGTCGGCTACGGGCTCGACGCCGCCGGGCGCTACCGCAATCTTCCGTTCATCGCGGCCGTCATCGATCATACGGCGCTCTAGCTTACCGGATTTGTAGGGGCAGGTCTTGTGCCTGCCCGTTTGTGCTTGTGTACGCTGTTTATCCTTATAGAAAAATATTGCTTTTCCTAATACTTTTAAGGCAAGATGTGTCAGAAAATACCGGTTTGAGTTATTCCCATTCGTCAAAAAATATAAAATGGCAAAGATACACAGTTTAAGTATTAAGAATTTTAGAGGCTTAGAAAATTTTTCGCATACGTTTAATGACGCAAATCTCTTTTGTCTCATCGGTAGGGGCGATTCTGGCAAATCGACTATTCTAGAAGCTATATATTCTGCATTATCTCCACAATGGAATCTTACTTTTCATGATGGAGATTTTTATAATGGCAATCATGAAAAACCTATAGAGATCGAAATCACACTTCTAAAAATACCGACGGAATTACTTAACGAAAACAAATTTGGCTTGTACGTTCGAGGATTTAATTCCAAAACAAATACAGTTCATGATGAAATTGAAGATAATCATGAGCAAGCGTTAACCATAAGATTAGAAGTAGGTAGTGACTTAGAATCACATTGGTTTGTAACAAATGAACGTCAACACGAACCAAAGCCCATTTCCGCTTCCGAGCGAGCTAAATTTAATGTTTGCTATGTTTCAGACTTTATAGATCGGCATTTTTCTTGGAATAAAGGAAATCCTCTTTATACTCTTTTAACTCAACACAAAATTGAGGGAGCAGAAAACAGTGGTGTCGTGTTAAAGGCTTTAAGAGATGCGAAAAAGAGGATTGACGAGCATGGTTTTGAAGAGTTCGATCAGGCTATCGCTGCGGTTAAAGAAAAGACAGCCAGCTTCGGTTTAGATATAACTAACACATCTACTTCTATTGATTTCAAAGATATATTATCTAAAGATGGGCGATTTTCCCTTCACGATCAAAATATTCCGTTTCGATTAAAAGGTAAAGGCTCGAAACGTTTAATATCGATTGCAATACAAATCGCCCTTTGCAAATCTGGTGGAATTATTTTAATTGACGAAGTGGAACAAAGTCTTGAACCCGATCGAGCTCAACACACCGCCAATATATTGGCCAAACAAAAGGACAGTCAAATATTTCTCACCACACATTCCCGTGATGTTCTAGTCGAATTAGAATCCAATAATTTATTGTTACTTCGTAAAGCGGCTATACAACCAACAATATTTATATCCTCTCTTCAAGGATGTCTGCGTAGCAATCCAGAGGCCTTTTTCGCAGAGAAAATTCTTGTTTGCGAGGGTGCCACAGAAATCGGCATTTGCCGTGCTCTAAATACATTTAGAATAAAAAATGGAAGATCCAATTTTGCCAGTAAAGGCATAAGAACAGCTAATGGCGAAGGGAATAGTCTGGTCGAGTACGTTAAAGGATTCGCCATCGCAAATTATGACGTATGCCTATTTTGCGACTCAGATGAGTCGATTGTTCATAAGCGTAAAAATGAACTGAGAGAGTTGGGAATTAACATAATAGATTGGGATGAAGGCCAATCCTTAGAAGAAGTGCTTGCTATAAATCTTCCCCTTGAGGTTATGCGAAAAATGCTCGTGTTGGCGGGCAGCATAAAGCAAGAAGAAACTGGTGAATTGATCGCCGACGTCTATGCCGGGATAAAACAAAGTATTTCGGAGAAACTTGGCCAAGATTGCCCTGAAAAATTTACACCTGAATCAGATTCGCTGGAATTAAGAAAGGCCATTGGTTTGGCTGCGAACAAAGGAGGTTGGTTTAAGAGGCAAAATAAGGGTGAACTATTGGGTGATTTAATTTTTGAGCATTACGATCAATTAGAAAATACCGTTCTCAAACAGCGACTAGAAGCATTATCAATTTGGAGCGATGGCAATTGATTATCAAGATTTTGTATCTCGATCGAAAAGCTTGCTCATAGCCCCAGCCGGTTATGGTAAAACACATTCCATTGTAGAGTGTTTGAAGTTTCTCGACGGAAAACAACTCATCTTAACTCACACACATGCTGGTGTTGCCGCCTTAAAAGAAAGAATCAAGAAGCATGGTATTCTATCGAAACGGTTTCAGGTCGAAACAATTACGAGTTTCAGCCAGAGATATGTAAAGGCTTTTTATTGTGGTAATGACATACCAAACCAGCAAGAAGGACAAACTTATTATCCTTTTATAGTAGAAAAAGCGACTCTACTGATAGGAATAAAACCCATAGCTAATGTCATAAAAACTTCTTTTACAGGACTTTTTGTCGATGAATATCAAGATTGCTCCTTAATTCAACACAAGCTCATTACCGCATTATCAAATATTTTGAAAACCAGATTATTCGGAGACCCGTTGCAAGGCATCTTTGAGTTTAATGTGGAGCCTTTAATTGATTTAACTTCTGATGAAGAAATGGGCGATTTTCTAGCCAACAAATTTGAACTCGACGAACCCTGGAGATGGAGAAACGGCGGAAATGTTGAACTAGGAAATAATTTGAGTCAAGTCCGTGCTCTACTTGAAAAAGGAGAGAAAATAAATTTAAGAGAACACACAGCAATTGAATTAGTTGAAATACCAGCTGCAAATTTGTTTGCTGAAGAAAGTCGCTATCGTAAGATGTTATTAAAACTCATACATGCTGGTAATCTATTAGTAATTCATCCAGTTTCATCAAGTATACATCCTCGCCTGAAATTAATTAAATATCTCTCAAATCAATTACAAATAATTGAATCAATCGATGATCAGGATTTTTACCGGATTTCAAATCAGTTGGATGGAATGAATATAACCAATGTAGAAAAAGTCGTTGGCGATGTTGCTAAAATTATTTTTAACAAGACCGGAGTTGAAGAATGGTTTAGTGATAGAGGTTTAAAAAGTAAAAGAGATGTTGAAGCGCAAAGATTTGAGGGGAAATTGCAAAGACACTTTGATGTTTATAAAAAATTGCTTAAACCTTATTCGATAGAAGCTATCTTAAATTTACTTGAAAACTTACCAAATATTCGCTGCTATAGACGGGAACTTTTTTTATCTCTTTGTTATGCCCTAAGGGAAGCTTCTTTTGATGATATTTCCATTACTGAAGCTATGATAAATACTCGAAATCGCCTTCGTCGAAATGGGCGTAGAATAGGCGGAAAGTGCATCGGAACCACCTTATTAACTAAAGGCTTAGAATTTGAAACGGTTGCTGTACTAAATGCTCACCAATTCGATAGTCCAAAACACCTTTATGTCGCATTAAGTCGCGCTTCTAAAAAGCTTGTCATTTTCACTGAAAATGCTGTGCTGTCTCCTTATCCTATTCCACCCTTACGATCTCGATGGTAAAAGTTGTGATCCAGTTATTTTTGCGGTAGTTGTCGACTTCTTTATTGAGCACCTTAAAAACTACCCAAGCGGCGCCGAAGTTTTTGTCGGGGTCGAGTTCGGGAAAGTCTTTCACGTTCGGCCATGTGTATAGCACGGAGTGATGGTAAGGCAGTTTCGGAAACGGTGTCAGTGTCATGCCGTAGGCGCTGCCGAAATTCACCTTGCCGCGGTAGGTCTTTCCCACCGCGAGCGTGCCGGTATAGGCGTTGGCCTCGGTTTCAGTTTGGATGTTTATCGGCTTTGGCGCGCGCAGCTGCGCGGCGAGGTGCAGCAGCGCCACCAGCGACGCGGGGTAATTCTCTTCATTTTCCTGGTTAGAGACGCTGTAATTGCGCACCAGTATCTTTTTCTCTTTTCCTTTATTACGAAACGCTACGGTCGTCTCAAGGCCAGAATCCGTCCAGATCCGAAACACGGGATAGTCGGCCTTTGCGCCTTGAAAATCGGCGGCCGTTCCCAGCTTTACGATCTGCGCCACTTTTTTCGCCGAAATTTTTAGTTTGCGCTTTACCAGGGTGAAATTCCCGCTGTTTTCTTCATATTCGGCGGCACCGCCGGCATAAACGCGCAGAAAAAGCCGCAGCCGCGGCAGCCCGGCCATCCCTTTTCCGAACTCGCAAATGGTCAGAACCACGGGCTTTGCAGCCGGCGATTCTACGGCGCAGACGGAGGTTTCCTTGCGCTGCGCGAAGGCGGTGACAGACAAAAGGAAGATCAGAAGGAGAAGTTTCATACAATGAGAACGCGTTGCGCCGCGGAGACTTGCGTCAGGAAATATTAGAGCCACAGAGATCACAGAGCACACAGAGAGTTCTTAAAATGCGAGCAGAGACGCCCGCGCTCCATATCAAGAGTTTATTTTACTCTGTGTGCTCTGTGAGCTCTGTGGCTAATTTACTCAAACCACTTTGACGATGATCATGGTCATGTCGTCGTGCTGTTTTGCGCCGGAGGCGAACTCGTCCGCGCGCTCGACGATCAAGCGCAGGATCTCTTCGGCCGGGCGAGCGTAATAAACCTGGAGCTGTTCGCACATATTTTCTTCGCCCCATTCTTCCTCGGCGGGGTTCATTGCTTCGCTGATGCCGTCCGTATACCCGACCAGCAGATCGCCCGGTTTTAGCAGTATCTCGCCCTGGGTGTAATTGGTAAACATCGTCGGCAGCATTCCGACCACCGGGCCGCCGTCTTCTAATCTTAAGACTTCGAAAGATGCGGACGAGCCGTCCGCGCTCCCAGTATTTGTGTCTGCGCTCCCGGTGGGGCGCAGCAGAAACGGCGGGTTGTGCCCGGCGTTGACATATGAAAGCATCCGCGTTTCGGGCAGGTATTGCGCGTAGAAGAACGTGGCGTAGCGGTTCGAGGTCGAGGCTTCATAGACGAGCGTGTTGACCTGCTTCATCAGTTCGGCCAGATCATTTTTGTAATGGATCGCCTGGCCCCGTAAGCTGGCCTGCAGGCTCGCCATCATCAGCGAAGCGCCGATCCCCTTGCCGGAAACGTCGCCGATGGCGATGCCGAAACGCCCCTCGGGCAGTTCGATAAAATCGTAATAATCACCGCCGACGCCCAGCGCCGGGCGGCACGCGCCATAATATTCCAGCCCCGCGACCGGCGGCAGTTCCTGCGGAAACAGGCGTTCCTGCACTTCGCGCGCGATCTCGAGCTCGCGGTTGAGGCGTTCCTTTTGCGAAGCCTCGCTGACAATGGCTTCGGTCAGGCGGGAATTTTCCAGCGCTAGGCCCGTCTGCGCCGCGACGAGTTTCAGCAGCCGCAGGTCGTTTGGCGAGTAAGGCTCTTCGCTGAGTTTCGGGCTGAGGCTGATCATGCCGGACAGCGCTTCCTTGGAACCTAGCGGCAGCAGCAGCTGCGCGTTGAGCTCACGCAGATCGTCGCGTTCGGCCTCGCTGGCTTCTTCGTTCACCCAGGAATCCTTGTCGTCCTGATAAACGACGACGGGCTCGTTCTTTTTCAGCTTTTCTATCGTGCGGGAATCTTCGCTTAACGTGACCGACGGCAAAACGTCGTAGCCGAGCGCGTGCGCGGGCTGAAAACCGGCGCCGTTTCTGAGCAGCAAAGCGATCTGCGGCACGTGCATCGATTCGCTGATCTTGTTCGACACGGTTTCCAGCAGCGGGCGGGTTTCGACCATCCGGCGGACTTCCTCGCTCAGCTCGGTCAGGATCTGTTCGCTGTTATAGGCTTCGCGGAAAAATCTGCGGTCGATCCAGACGCGCAGCCGTTTGGCGACAAACTGGATCAAAGGGATCAGCACCACCCCGATCGCGACCGCGCCTACCTGCGCCGATACGTCCTGCCCGAAATTGCGGATGATCCAAAACGTGCCCAGAATTATTCCGATCAGCAAAAATATCTGGAGCACCTGCACGCCCCGCTGCGCCAGCGCGTACTGCAGCCCCTGCCGCACCACCATGCGCACGTCCATCGCGCGGTGCACCACGATCACATACGCCATCGTCAGCGGAAAGATCAGCATTGCGCCCAGCGCAAACAGCGCATACCAGAACGGAACCAGATCGAAGAACGAACCTGACTGCCGGCCCGATAAAACGCGATAGATCACGATCGAAAATGCGGGCAGCATTCCGAAAGCGGTGCCGTAAACCATCAGTTTCAGCCGCCGCCGGGCATCGGGATTTTCCTGCGTGCCGCTCTTCCAGCCAAGCGCGGCAAAAAATATGCCGATCGCGATGGAGTTCAGCGGCATTGCCAGCCGCTCACGAAAAAACACCGCAAACGGCCCGACGTAAGTAAATATATTTATCCCGGTGAAGGTGTTCAACAGGCCAAACAACATGAAAGATATTTGCAGGCAAAGCGGCGCGACCAGGATCCATTTTGCCCAGGGAAATTTTTTATCTACGGTCCATCGCTCCGGGAAATAAATTCCGAAAAGCAGCATCGCCAGCGCCCAGCAGCTAAAGAAGATATTAAAATACACGCCTAACAGCGTTCCCGGCCTGTTGCCTTCAAAACTGAGGCTGCTCATTCCCAGTAATAAAAAAAGCAGCAGCCAGGCGAGGAAATCGCGCGGGCGCATAAATACCACCCAGAAACCGAGCAGCGCGCAAACGGTCGGCAACAGATAGGCATAGATCCCGACGACGATAAGTTTGCTGGAATAATTAATGTCCTGCGGGACCTCTTTTACCGGCAGCTCCAGCTCTTTGACCTCATTCTGGTCTCCTTCCGTTTTGCGGCTGATCTTTAACTTAAATGTATCGCCGCTTTTTAGTTTGGAAAGTTCCCTGAAATAAGTGTTGTTACTGTCGATCTCCACGCCGTTGACCGCCAGGATACGGTCGCCCAGTTTCATACCGGCAGCCTCGGCCTCAGGCTCCATTGTCTTTACGCCTCCGTCCACGGTGAACGGAAGGAGAACGCTTATCGCCGCGTAGTCATACCTTTGAAATGCTTCCGAATAGTGGGCCACGAAGACCGCGACGGCGAAGAGAAACAAAATTCCCAGCGGGATATAGAGCAGCGTAAACTTTTTCATAGGTATGAGATTAATTTAAGCTATTTTATCCGAAAACTCACTTTTTTTGAGGAACTATTATTGAAGAAATTCTTTTTTGGCGCGTTTATTATCGTACATCGCCGCGTCGGCCAGCCTGATGATCTCAGCCATCGAATAATCGGAGTCGGGATCGATCTGCACCATTCCGCAGCTGATGTCGAGCCGGTAGGGTTTGCCGGCGGCCTTATTGTATTCAGCCAAATTTATTTTTAACCGCGCGGGGATCCGTTCGCCGATATCATCGAGCGCATTGATCGCCAGCACGAGAAATTCATCGCCCGCGGGACGCGCGATGACATTGGAATCGCGAAAAGTTTTCCGCAGAATTGCCGCTATTTGTTTGATGCCGGCGGAGCCTTCAAGATGGCCGTAGGTGTCATTGATCAGCTTGAGGCCGTCCATGTCGGCCACCATCAGCCACAGACCTTTTCCCACCTTGCGCTCGCGAAAAAGTTTTAACTGCTGCTCGGCGTGCAGGAAAAAACCGCGCCGGTTATAAAGCCCGGTCAGGTCGTCGTGAAGCGAGAGATCTTCCAGTTCGGCATTCGCCTGCTGGAGCATCAGCGACGCGCGGCGGAGTTCCAGCCGGAGCGACACCTGCCGCGCCAGCGCCTGTAAAGCTCCCAGCTGCTGCGCGGAAAGTTCCCTGGGCTCGCGGTCGATCACGCACAAGGTTCCGAGCGCCAGATTTTCCCTGGTGAATAATGGAGCGCCCGCGTAAAAACGGATAAAGGGTTCGTCGGTGACATACGGATTACCGGAAAAGCGCGCGTCAAGCCTGGCATCGGACACGACCATCGGCTCGGGCGAAGAACTTAAAATAGCATGAGTGCAGAAGGTATTTTCACGCGGGGATTCCTTAATGTCGATACCGACCTGCGCCTTGGACCATTGGCGATCTACATCGATCAGGCTGATGGAAGCCATCGGCGTACCGCAGACCTGGGCAGCCAAAAAAGTGATGTCGTCATATTCCCGCTCATCGGGAGAATCTAGTATCTGATGCTCGCGCAGAGCAGCCAGCCTGGCTTCTTCATTTTTTGGCAGTGGGAACGTCATAGTGCGATTTTAGCAAAAATAACGCGCTAATTTCACCAAAATTATTTCACCGGGAGCGCGGACGCTCGTCCGCTATAAGCGAAGCGAAAACTCAGCCGCGGATAAACGCGGATCTGCACGGATCGAATTTTTATCTGTGTTTATCCGTGAAATCCGCGGCTAATTCTTTTTTTGCACGCAAAGCGTCCATCGCGGACGAGCCGTCCCCGCTCCCGGCAGCTATTTCGTATAAAACCGCCACGCCGGTTTTTGATCGCGGGCCAGTTTTTGTTTGGTCAAAATGGCGCGCACCATTTCCACCGGGATCGAGCCTTCTTTTAGGATCGCGTCGTGAAAATCGCGGTTGGTCATTTTTTTGGAATCGACCAGATCGTGATGCAGCGCGTAAAATTGCAGCCCGCCCATCATATACGCGATCTGGTAAAGCGGCCCGTAATCGCCGGCGAACGAGCGGCGCACTTCCGCCGAGGCATTGTCGCGTTCGTGCCCGACGCGTTCGACCAGAAAATCTACGCTTTCCTGAGGCGTCATTTTTTCCAGGTGAAAACTAAGTGAGAAAATGATCCGCGCGCAGCGGTGCATCCGCCAGAAAAGCGCGCCGATCTTGTCTTCCGGCGTCTTGTTAAACCCAAGATCCCAGAGCTGAAACTCCCAGTAGAGCGCCCAGCCTTCCGTCCAGAAAGGCGTATAAAAAACATTGCGGTACTGCCGGTAGCGGCGGTTCATAAACTGCTGCAGGTGATGGCCGGGAATGAGTTCGTGATGAACGGTCGCGTGTGAAAAATGCGGATTGTTTCCGCGCATCGACATCATTTTTTGCTCATGCGTCATCGTGCTGGTCGGGTAGGAAACGAGGATCGTTTCACCGCCGAGAAAGAACGGGCTCTGCAGCTGGCGTTCGGGCGTCATCATTTCCATCCGCCACGATTCCTCGGCGAGTTTCGGCACGGTGACCAGATCGTTTTTCTTGACGAATTCCGTCGCCTGGTAAGCCAGGTCGCGGATCATTTCGGCCTGCTTGCCGGGCTCGACGTATTTTTGCTTGACGGCTTCGAGCGCTTTTTTCCAGTCGTCGCCGTAGCCCATCTCGCGCGAAGCCTTTTTCATCTCCGTTTCGCACCAGGCAAATTCCTTGTTCGCGATCTCGATCAATTCTTCCGGCGTGTATGGGATCATCTCGAATTCGAGTTCTTCCATCAAACCCTGCCGCCCGATCGGATCGCCGATGATCGTCGTTTTATCGTCGGGCCTGATGCCGACAATTTTGTCGAGCAAAAAGGTCGAGTATTTTTCCAGCGCCGTATCGACCGCCTTGTAGGGTTCGGCGTTCCACCAGGTGTAGGCCGGGTCGTAACCGGTATAAAATCTGTTCCAGCCCAGCAGGGTAAAACGTAGCGCGCTGACGGTGCGCGCGGCGCGGTTGGCGACGGTCGGTTTCGGCCAGGGAGTTTTTTTCGCTTCCAGATTTTTTTGCGCGTCGGCGATTCGTTTGACCAGGTCGTTTAACGTGGCGGCAGTTTTGGCGGAATCGAGCGGTTCGAGTTTGCGGCGCGAATCTTCCAAATCGCTGATCGTCCGCGCAAACGGCATCAGCGCCGACATTTCCTGAAGCTGCGCTTCGAAACGGCTCAGCTCTTTTTGCTCGTGGTCGATGTAATTTTTAAACAGCAAATAATCGATCTGCTCATCGTGATTGAGCGCTTCGAAATTCAGCTTGCCCAGCAGCGCCAGCTGCTCGCGGTACAACGCCCGGAATCGGGCCGTTCTGTTAGGCGAGGTCTGCGCGCTGTAAAAACGATTGAGCGCGCCGTAATCCGTCTGAAACCTGTCGATCACCCCGCTGAGACGGCTGGGCGGATCGTTGTAAGCATTCAGGTCGTTATTGGTTTGAGCTGATGTGGAAGAGGTAACCGAAAAACAGTTAAAAACAAAGATCGTCAACAGATACAAAAATACTATCGTTTTTACACGCCGCATTAGATGGCCTTTCTTTTGTAGCTTTTTCGCTGCTAAAGTAACATTTGCCGTGTAAAAATAAAAGCGTTCCCGGTCAGGAACGCTCTATGTATTAAAATAAATTACCTTTGATTTTTAAGGCTGCGCACCGGCAGGCCTGCTGGAATTACCGCCGTCATGTAAGTCTTGTTGTTGATTTCGCTGTCCGATATATGTCGTCCAGATGAAAAATATAAATAAAACGACAACCGCTACGCCTGTGAATATAAATAAGCCATAGCGTTTGATCTTGCCTTCGTCGCGAATGTCGGGCATTAGGTGGTCAGTAGAATTCGGTTTTGCCATGGCTTCTCCTTCAATTTCGAACAACTTTATATGTCCATACCTTACGGCTGTGCGCGATCACTTCTTTCAGTTTGCGGCGTCAGAGTTCCGCCATCCTGGCGACCCATCATGAACATCATCGCCCAGGCCATAAATGCGAAAAGAATAAGTGCCAATACGGCCGCAAAGATCAACATTCCGTTTTTATTTATCTTTTTTTCGGCTTGAATATCCGCTGTATTTTCTCCGCTGGTAAAAGCTCTCGGCATAATATTATCTCCTTTTTGCAATACATAATATTCATTAGCAAAAGGCATTCCACAATAATAAGAGCAGCAAAAACCTACGATTTATGCTAAAAGGGTTCTATATTTTTAGGTGATTTGCATTAAAACAGGACACGTTACATATAAAGATGAACGCTAAAACAAAACTGTTTATTATTCTCTGGGCGGTGGGATTTCTCGGCGTGCTTTCATTTTTGTTCGTCGATCTAAACGCTCTGCTGCAAAGCATTCCCTTCCCGGAAGATGTGGAAATCCCGGAATTCACTCCGGCGCTGAAACTGCTGAGCCTGATCCAGCCGACGGTCATTATGTCCGTGATGGTGCTGATCGGAGTCGGGCTGGCCGGAAAAGTCGGTTTGCATGCGCCCGCGGCGGAAGCTGCCGCCGGAGACGGAAAGTTCTGGCCGGCCCTTAAACCGCAGATCGTTCCGGGCATCCTCGGCGGTGTGAGCGGCGGCATCGCTATCGTTCTGATTTCGCTGGCGGCGAGGCCGTTTTTGTCCGCCGATGTTACCGCCCGGATCACAAAGCTGGGTGAATTCCTGCCGGTTCCGACCCGCCTGCTCTACGGCGGCGTCACTGAAGAATTATTACTGCGCTGGGGATTGATGACTTTACTGGTGTGGCTAATATGGGGAGTTGCCTGGCGCGTGTTTCAAAAACGTCAGGACAAACCAAAGACCGCGTATTTTATCGCCGCGATCTTTATTTCCGCATTCATCTTCGGCATCGGCCACCTGCCAATCGCTCTTATGATCGTACCTCAACCGACTTTTGCCCTAATACTTTTTGTTATTACTGCCAATTCAGTTTTCGGCCTTGTAGCAGGTTTTCTTTTTTGGAAGAAAGGCCTCGAATCAGCCATAATCGCCCACATGCTGTGTCACATCACAATGCTCACGGCAAGCTATTTCGGCGCGTATTTTTAGATTGAATTCTTATTCTATATAGTCTATAAATTAAACCACAATCCCATGGCAACTATCCACTTCTTAAATGTACTCGAAGGCGACTGTAATATTATTCAGCATAATTCTGGACGGACTACAGTTATAGATGTAAGTAATGCCTATAACGACGAAGATACTCCTGCCGAAAAAGCAGCCAAAGAATCAGCGGGAAGAAAAAAGAAAGCGTACTAATGTTCCCTCTAATAAAGTTGATATTTTGCCAGATTCGATGACTTTTTATGTGAAAAATTATGATTTTGCTCGAGATTTTAAAAGTCACAGAAATTAGTCAGATCCCAATTATTATGAAAAGTTCAAAGCATATGGGCTTTTCGTTTTAAACGCATAATATTTTATGAACTTTAAAACATACGACATTTTAGCGTCAGTTATCCCCGGCTTCTTACTCCTTCTTGTTCTATTTAATTTTCTTCAAATTCAGTATGACAAAGACTCACTCATTGCTTACATCGCTGTTGCTTTTTTATTAGGTTATTTAATTAATGCGATTAGTAGTTGGTTGGAAGGATTATATTATTTAACTTGGGGCGGAAAACCATCTAATAACTTGTTGGATGGGAAAGATACATGGAAAGTTAAATTTTATTGCGCAGAAGAAGTAAAAAACCTTTTGATAGCCGAAGCAAATAATAAAGAGGCGACTAATGGCGAATTATTCTCAATTGCAATGCGTAACATCATTGGATTAAAAGACTCAAGAGTTGAAGACTTCAGCGCCTGGTATGCTTTTTCACGAAGCCTACTGACAACGGCCCTTTTAAGCACGGTCATTTTACTTACACAAAATTATGCCAATTGGATATACTACGCAGTTCTAATTCCAATTTTATTAATCACTTGGTTACGCTGTAAGCAAAGGTCATACTATTATTCCAGAGAAGTTTTAAATGAATATTTAAATAAAAAACTGTCAACATCTTCTTAAACGTAAATTAAATCTCATCTAAAAAACTCACGCCGTCTTTTAGTTCCACGCCGAAATTTTCCGCGAAGGTCTAGCCGAGGCTCAAGAGCGACTGGCGGTGTAGAGGTCAGGCAAAAATAGCCACGGGTACGGGACGCTCCACGGCAATGTTTGTGCGGTTGCGTTTGATATTTTCGATCTCGTGCAGAGTTTTTGCCGTCAGATAACTTTCGCCGCAATGCGGACAGGGAATGACAGGAACATTTTCGATGACGAGTAAATTATCGCCTTTGCCATAACTCTTTGTCAGATGAATAACCCGGGCACCATCTTTGCCGCATACATCACAAACCATTTCTTCAATTTTCATATTGATAACTTTCAATATAAACCCAAGTGTCAGTAGCCCGATCGTCTGGGCGCCCTTGCTGGCGCACGGGCTACCGACTTGTCGGTAAAGATCGTGATTCATCTATTTTGGCACAAATCTCTTCTTCTCCACCGATAATCTTAAATCTATAATGCCGGTGGCGAAGTGTGCCATGGCCGTTGCAGGATAGTTTCAATCGAGATCAATTCCTGTTACAAAAGTGTTTCAGAGGCGTTTCAGGATGATGAACAGAGCATCTTCAAAAAAACCAAATTCCGCAGCAAATCGCCAAAAAATCCCGCTCGGGTGCAAGAATGCCTGTTTCACCCACTTTTCTTCAAATCCGTTGCAAATAGTGTCCTGGCTAAACTTACAGCGCCGCGATTTCTTCAAAGTGTTTCAGGTGTTTCAATGTCACACCCCCGAAGCAGTGAAACACCTAAATATCACCCAGGAAACTCCGGCCGTCCAACAATTCGACGCCGAAATTTTCCGCGATGGTTTGGCCGATGTCGGAGAGCGACTGGCGGGTGCCGAGGTCGATTCCCTGCCGGGCGGATTTGCCATAGACGAGCAGCGGCGCGTATTCGCGGGTGTGGTCGGAGCCCTCTTTGGTTGGGTCGTTGCCGTGGTCGGCGGTGATGACGATCAGGTCGTCGGCGCGCATGGCGTCCATGATCTCCGGCAGGCGGGTGTCGAAATGTTCGAGCGCGCGGGCGTAGCCTTCGGTGTCGCGGCGGTGGCCATAGAGCATATCGAAATCGACCAGGTTGGAAAAGATCATTCCCGTCGATTCGGCGTTCAAGGCGCCCACGGTTTGGTCGATGGACTGGTCGTTATTTTTCGCGGTCAAATCCTGGGTCACACCCATCGAATCATAGATCGAAGCGATCTTGCCGATGCAGACCACGTCCTGCCCGTTTTCTTCGAGTATCTGCAGCAAGTTTTCCTTAGGGGGCGGCACGGCGTAATCGTGGCGGTTTTCGGTGCGCTTGAAATCGGCGGCGTTCGTTCCCAGAAAAGGCCGCGCGATCACGCGCCCGACGCGGTCCTGCCCATCGAGAATTTTCCGGGCGATCTCGCACATTTCATAAAGCCGCTCGACCGGGATAATTTCCTCGTGCGCGGCGATCTGAAAAACGGAATCGGCGGAAGTGTAAACGATCGGCTTGCCGGTCTGGATATGCTCTTCACCCAGGGTTTTGAGGATCTCTGTCCCGCTGGCCGGAATATTGCCCAGCACGCCGGGCACGTTCGACTGAGCGACAAATTGATCCAAAATTCGCGGCGGAAAACCGTTGGGAAAAGTGGGAAAAGCCTTTTCCAAAATGATTCCCGCCATTTCCCAGTGCCCGGTGGTGGTGTCTTTGCCGTTGGATTTGAGCGTGCATTTTCCGTAGCTTCCCGTCGGCGCATCGATCGCCGGAAGACTCTCGAGCGGACGGATGTTTCCCAGCCCGAGTTTTTGCAGATTCGGCAGGTGCACTTTGCGTGACTTTAAAATATTGCCGAGCGTGTCGGCTCCGGCGTCGCCCCACGCGGCGGCGTCGGGCATTTCACCAATCCCGGCGCTGTCTAAAACCATCAGAACGATGCGGTTAAATTTACTTTTAATTTTTTCAGCCATTACTTTCACCGATAAATTATTGCTATGCTTATGTCACCCCTGTAAAATTTCGGTAGTGGTTCGGTTTGAATATTCGGAGCGTAAAAACAGGCTTTGCCTAAAAGTCGCGAATACTGCTTTTTTAGTAACGTTTCATGTAATTTGTATGTTGAAAGAGGGTTCAAATGTAGTAGGTTTGGATTCGAAGGGAGAATGACAGCTCGTTCGTGTTTAGGTTCTTTGGAAACCGTCACGAAGCGCGACGCGTCATTCTCCTCCCGGTAGGTTTATCTCGAACAGTTGTCAGGAACTTTTGATTCCGTATTCAGCAAATTAGAGAACAACCTTTACTTTAACGACTCTACTTTAACATATGAACAAATCTTCAAAAAACAAAAACCCGATCATCTCAGAAGCGCGTCCGTGCGTCGGCATCGACACGGGCAAGGACAAACTGGACGTTTTCATCGACTCGACCGGGCAACTTCTGATCTGCGCCAATGAGCCGAAAGAACTTCGCGCTTTGGCCAAACAGCTTAAGGCGCTCGATCCGGAAATGATCGTGCTGGAAGCCTCGGGCGGCTATGAACGGGCAGCCGTTGCGGCCTTTTCCGAACTCTCTTTGCCGGTCGCTGTCGTTTATCCGAAGCGGGTCAGGCAGTTCGCCAGGGGCTTAGGGATCATGGCCAAGACCAATGCGGTAGATGCCCGCGTCATTGCCCGCTACGGGCGGACCGCCGATCTCTCTCCGACACCGCTTAAACCCGAAGAACTAAGCGCTCTGCAGGCCCTTAACACCCGCCGCGGCCAGCTTGTCGAAATGCGCCTCGCCGAAAACAATCGCCTCGAACTCGCTCATCCGGCCGTTCGCAAAGAACTGAAAAAGAACATTGCATCGCTCGAGCGCCAAACCGCCAGGATAGAAGCCGAGATCGAGCGCCGCATTAATGAATCCGATACCTGGCGCCAAACCGCCGAACTGCTCCAGTCCGTTCCCGGTGTCGGCCCCGTGCTTTCCACCACTCTCATCACCGAGATGCCCGAACCAGGGCTTCTTACCGGAAAACAAATAGCTTCGCTCGCCGGCGTCGCTCCCTTCCCCAGAGAAAGCGGGCGTTGGAAAGGAAAACGCATCTGTCAGGGCGGACGTTACTCCGTCCGACGCGTTCTTTACATGGCGACCATCGCCGCTACACGCTTCAATCCTATTATCAAACAGTTCTATCAAAACCTATGCTCAGCCGGAAAACCAAAAAAACTCGCCATCATCGCCTGCGCCAGAAAACTTCTTGTCACTCTTAACGCCATGGCCAAAAATCAGGCTTACTGGAAACCATTAACTCGCTGATCCACACTTGACTGAAAACACAGTTGCTTCGTGGTTGATCTTAAGCCTTATTTCTAAGGCTATAAAAACGGAAACCACGAAAAAAACATTTAGAAGTTTCAAACTAATCACCACCGAAATTCCGGTTAGAACTATTCTACCGACCATTTCCGTGAAAAGGAATCCGGGCAATGTCTCAATTCAGCCGCCGAAATTTTTTAAAGAGTTCAATGGCCGCCGGCGGCGGGTACTTTTTGTTTCAGCAATCGCTGTCAAGGTTGGCATTATCGCAGACCGGCAGGCAGCCGATCTTGCCCGAATCGATCTACGGCCCGTTGAGCCCGGCGGCGGCAACAAACACCGGCGAAGTTTTGCTCGCGCTGCCGAACGGTTTTCAGTACAACGTCTTTGGCAAGACGGGCGCGCAGATGTCCGATTCGCGGCCGACGCCAAAAGCGCACGACGGAATGGGAGTGTTTCCCGCTCCCGGCGGCTGGGCGATAGTTCGCAACCACGAGATTCAGGATTTTGCCGGAACCAACGGGACGATCAGCGCTCCCCACCCTTATGATCCGGCGGCGGGCGGCGGGACAACCACATTAATAATCGACAGGGCCACGCGGCTTCCGGTCAGTGAATTTGTCAGCTCGAGCGGGACGGTGCGAAATTGCAGCGGCGGGGTCACGCCCTGGAATACCTGGCTGACCTGTGAAGAAACCACGCTGGGGATTTCGTCCGGTTTCACCCGCCCGCACGGTTATTGTTTCGAGGTCGCGCCGATGGCGGCTTCGCCGGGCAGCCCGGCCGCGTTAACGGCGCTAACGGGGATGGGACGTTTTCGTCACGAAGGCGCGGCGGTGGATAGAAAAACCGGCGTCGTTTATATGACGGAAGACAACCCGGCTGGAAACTCCGGCTTTTATCGTTTCGTTCCAAACAACTACGGGCGGCTGGATCAGGGCGGCAAACTGCAAATGCTCGCGGTCCACGGGCAGCCGCATTACGATACCAGAACCGGACAAACCGTCGGAAATATTTTGCTGGCCGGTTGGGTGGATATTCCCGATCCCGATCCGGCAGCGGCGGAAACGAATGCGGCAGCGGTTTTCGATCAGGGCTGGGCGGCGGGCGGCGCCGTTTTTGCCCGGCTCGAAGGCTGCATTGCGGAATTCGACCGGATCATTTTTATTTCCACGACCGGCGGCGGAAAAAGCATGGGGCAGGTTTGGGAATATCGTCACCGGAAGGGCAATTCCGGGCGCTTAAAATTATTGTACGAATCTCCCGCCGCAACGGTTTTGAACATGCCGGACAATGTTCTTTTCGGGCTCAAAGGAAATATTTTTATGGCCGAAGACAATGGCGTGGAAAACTACCTCCGCATCTTAAGCCCGGCGGGCGCGATCTCGGATTTTGCTAAAAATATCGTGCCGGGTTTTACGAATTACGAATTTACCGGATGTTGTTTCACCCCGAGCCGGACGACCATGTTTGTAAATATCCAGACACCGGGAATGACTTTTGCGATCTGGGGGCCGTGGTAAAGCCATGGTAAAAGCCGCAGTAAAAGCCTGGGAAAATTTAGTCTTTCGGCGCGGTATAACCTTCGCGCGCGCGAACCGTCGCCCCCGCCGGCAGCCCTTTGACCGCGACGCGAATTTTTCGAAACGCCCCGTCGCGGGTTTCGTTGTCGGAATAATATCCCAGGCTGTATTTGGTTCCGATCTCCTGCGAAACTTTATCGAAGGCCGCCTTGGCTCCGCGCAGATCCGTGATCGAAAAAAGCTTGCCCCCGGAGGCCTGCGCCAGATCCCTCATTTCCGTATCCGCTACCTTGTACAGCTTTTTGCTGATGTCCAGCCGTTCGAATTGGCCGATCTGACAAAAATCGTATATTTTTTCGAAATTTGTCTGCGGATAAAATTTGTTGTAATAACGGCGGATCTGCGACCGCGAAAACCAGAGCGAACTGTGGCAATCGCCCAGCACGTTATTTTCGAAATAGTCGCGCGTATCGACCTGAACGAAATAGCACACGATGCCGGCTTTTTCGAGCAGCAGTTTTGCCGTTTCGTATTCCGCCGCGCTGTTGGAATCCACGCCGTCCGTCAGGGCGACCAGCGCGCGCCGGCCGCGAAACTGGTCGAGCGGTTTTTTGTCGAACACCCTTTCGACCACCTGCACCAGGCTGTCGTAATAGGGAGTTCCGTTGCTGGTTCTGACTTCCGCCAGAGCGCTTTTTAACCCGTCGCGGTCGTCGGTCAATTCGCGCAAAACTTCGCTGACCGCACGATCCAGCTTGTCTGTTTTTTCCGACCGGTAACCGATGATCGAGACGCGGTCGCCGGTGCGCAGGGAGGCGATAAAAGTTTCGGCCGCGCGCTGGATCAATTGGAGATCGGCCCGCGTCGAGCCGGAAGTGTCGAGCAGAAGAGCCACTTCGAACGGAGCCGAGGTGGCGGCAAAATCGGTGATGTCCTGTTTTTTGCCGTCCTCGTAAATAGTAAAATTCGCGGGTTTAAGACCCTGCAGCGGCCGGCCGGTCTTGTCCATAACGACGATCGGCACGTCGATCAGCTGGGTGTTGATGCGGATCGGCTCTTCGTCGTCGGTTTTAGTGATCTGCGCGGCGGCGATCCCGGTTAGCGCAGCCAGACATATCAGCAATAAATGGAACTTTGCCGTTATCATTATTAGTCACTCCAGTGAGGTCGATTTTAACAAAATTTTCCGGCTTTCAGAAATTTTTTCAAAAAGCGCTTCAGCGATACCTGTTTGTAACGATTTTGTGATATGCTTCGTGCAAATTGGAGTCATAAATACCCCTCAGCGCTCGTTTTGTTGTTTGGAAAACAACGGGAAACGAGTTTGCCCGTATTTGATAAATAAAAAAGTTTTACAGAGGAGAAATTATTAATGATACGCACATTGAATAACCGTATGAGACTATTTGGAGTCCTGGCCGCCGTTTTGGCGATCGGGGCCTTTCAATTCGGCGGAATAAATCTGGACAAGACGGCCGCTCAAAAAGGAGCAGCGCCCGAAGTCACCAGTACGCCGCAGCCGGTGCCCTATAGCCTGAATTGGACCACAGGCTCGGTTACCGCCAACGACGACTGGTCGACACTGCCGGGAGTGGTAGGATTTTTGGGCGATTACGATGCGGCCGCCCCGACGGCGGTGGATCCGCGTGCTTTACTGACCCCTTTCGTGACGAATAATATCGACGTTATCGCGGATCAAAGCAATGTCGCCCTGACCAATGGCGGCGTCGGAGATTTCGACGGAATTCCCGACCTCACGGTTGCCGTACAGGGATCGGGAACGGCCGATGCGCCGCACATTATTATTTATCTGAATACCACCGGGTTCAGCAACATTCATGTTGGCCTTAATGTTCGTGATATCGACAGCACTGCGGATAACGCCGTCCAGCAGGTGGATGTGCAGTATCGCGTGGGCGGCGCCGGTAATTATGCTTCCGTTAGCGGAGGCTATATTGCGGACGCATCGGACGGCCCGAGTTTAACCAAGCTCACCCCCTTAAGTCTGACTCTTCCGGCGGCGGCAAACAATCAATCGCAGGTCGAGGTCAGATTTATAACTACCAATGCCATCGGCAGCGATGAATGGATCGGGTTTGACGATATCGTTATTACGGGATCGCCGGCCGCTCCGCTGCAGCACGTGATCGATTTCAACGGCGACGGCAAAACCGACTGGAACGTTATTCGTAATACCGGCGGCGGCCCGGGCGGGCAGCTTACCTGGTTCACCCAATACAACGGCTTGGCCGGCGGCCAGACCAATGCCTGGGGGCTCAACGGCGACGAATTTACGCCGGGCGATTTTGACGGCGACAACAGCACCGACGTTGCTATCTGGCGGCCTCAGCCGGGACTCAATTCCGCGTTCTATATTTTGCAGAGCACGACCGGCACCCTGAGAACCGAAAACTTCGGCCTCAGCACCGACGATCCGTCCGTCATTGGCGATTACAATAACGACGGCAAGGACGACATAGCGGTCTATCGCGGCGGCGCGGCGGCGGGCAACCCGAGCTTCTGGTACTGGCGCACGGTGCTCAACGGCCCGGTATCCAACGTTCAGTGGGGCCAGAATGGCGACTTCCCGGCACCGGGCGATTATGACGGCGACGGCAGCAGCGACTTTGTCGTGCAGCGTAACGCGGGCGGCGGCCAGGCCCGTTTCTGGATCCGTTTGGCGACAGGCGCGATCAGCTCGACGGTCTTCGGAACGCCGACGGATGTGCTCCTTCCGGGCGACTATGACGGCGACGGCAAGACCGATCTGGCAACTGTCAGAGGTTCGGGCGGCCAGATTCTCTGGTCGATCCTGCCGAGCGGCGGCGGTCCTTATACCTCCACCTTCTTCGGTAATTCGGCGACGGATTTCCCGACACAGGGAGATTATGACGGCGACGGCAAGACCGACATTGCAGTCTGGCGGCCGGATGTTAATCCGACAAATAATTTATTCTACGTGAATAAATCCACCGGAGGACTGCAGACGTTCGAATGGGGCCAGAACGGCGACTACCCGGTGGCTAACTACAACAATCACTAATCCCTTGGATAGAGTGAACCTGAAAGAGGCCGGAGCGATCCGGCCTCTTTTTTGTGAGCAGAGGTTCAGTGTGGAGTTGAGCATAAGGAAAAGGGGACGATCTATCTCAATTTTCAAATCCGGACATTGCATAAAAATTGACCATCAGGCCGATAAGGCTTATCATTACTTCAACTTCCCAGTGTTTCAAATTCCGAGCAATAGTGTTTAGACAGCACCGTCAGGCATTCGAATGGAGGAGATATGAAAGTTTTTTTACGAGTGGGGAGCGACTCGGCTCCGGGTTATTTATTGAAGCAAACGATCCGGCTGTTTACCCTGATCGCCGTTTGTTTTGCGGCAGTGTCCTTCGCGGCGACATTTCCGGCAGACCCTTCTTCCCTGGGACCGATTCCCGATTCGGACGTCGGTTCGCCCGTTTGCCAAAATAATTCAACCACGTTCAGGGACGTAACATTTACCGTATCAGGTTTAAGCGGGCAAGTTTCGGCGGCGGCGGTTTCCTTTAACGCCTCGCATACATTTTTGCAGGACCTGGAAGTCTCATTGATAAGCCCCAGTGGTTCGCAGTCGCTGCTGCTTTTCTCGGCCACCGGAACTACCACGACCGTCGCAAATTCCTGCGCCGGAAGCGCGAACGATCTGACGACGGCCAATACTTATACTTTTTCCGACACGGCGGCGGCCAACTGGTGGACGACGGCCGCGACTAATCCCGTCCCGACCAGCACCAGCCGCACGGTCGTGACCGGCATCGGCGGCAGCGTGAATCCCCCGGCAACCACGAGCTTAAATATCGCGTTTAACGGCGCCGCGCCGATCGGAACGTGGAAGCTGCGTTTTCGCGATCGCGGGGCGGGTGATACCGGAATGGTGACGGCGGCGAACCTGACGCTGATAACCATCGGCGATCCTTTCGGCCAGCGCGTCGTCGATTTAAACGGTGACGGCAAAACCGACTGGGTGGTGCTAAGAAACACGGGCGGCGGCCCCAGCGGGCAGGTCACCTGGTTCACCAAATACAACGGCCCCGCCGGCGGCCAGACCGATGCCTGGGGCATTGTGAACGACAACTTTACTCCCGGTGATTTCGACGGCGACGGCAAGACCGACGTAACGATCTGGCGTCCGGGTACCGCAACCTGGTACATACTGCAAAGCTCCAATGCGACCTTACGCTTTGAAGCCTTCGGCCAGAACGGCGACGATCCGAGCGTGATCGGCGATTACGACGGCGACGGCAAGGATGACATAGCGCTCTATCGCAGCGGCGCAACTTCGGGCGATCCGAGTTTCTGGTTTTGGCGGACGACGGCGAACGGGCCCTACTCCGTAGTGCAATGGGGACAAAACGGCGACTTTCCGGGGCCGGGTGATTATGACGGCGACGGTAAGAACGACTTCGTCATTCAGCGTAACAACGGCGGTGGACAGGCCCGCTTCTGGAGGCTGTTTGCCACCGGCGCAAGCGATACGCTTGTCTTCGGATATCCGACGGACATTATCGCGCCAGGCGACTATGACGGCGACGGTAAGACCGACATCGTTGTTGTCCGACCAATGAGCGGACAGTACAACTGGTTCGTGCTGCCCAGCATCGGCGGGCCCTATACGCAGACTGTTTTAGGATCTTCGTCGACGGATTTCCCGGTACAGGGAGATTATGACGGCGACGGCAGGACCGACATTGCAATTTGGAAGCCCAATCCCGGCACGTTCACCGTAAACAAATCCAGCGGAGGATTGCTGGAGTTTAATTGGGGACAGAACAACGATTACCCTGTGGCCAATTACAACCTGCACTGATTCCACGGTTATGGAGCGTGTCTGCCAGATCCCGGCACACGCTCCATAACTGTCGCGTTTATGCGGCTTTGTGTTAAAATCAATTTAAGTTGCTTGACAAGTATAAGCGAGGTTTTTTAAGATTTCAGTTTGCCGCTTTTATAAGCGGCCGTATTGTCAGGCAGACTTTCGACGTGCCATATAAGGTTTGTTTGAAATTTTTGGGCACGTACGTCAATGGTAGACAGCTTCCTTTACACGGAAGAAGTTAGGGGTTCGAATCCCTTCGTGCCCACCATTATTGAAAATTTTATATTCGAGATCCAGTTTGCGGAGTCGTAGTTCAGTTGGTTAGAACGCCAGCCTGTCACGTTGGAGGTCGCGGGTTCGAGCCCCGTCGGCTCCGCCATTAAATCAAGCCGCCAGGTTGCCGCCGACCTGGCGGCTTTCGATTTTGTGTCCCGCTCACCAAAAGAAATTTCACAAGTTAAATCCAATTTCCCCTTCCCGTCGAAAACTAAGGACAAGTGTTGTTTTATACATTGCCCTGCGGAATTTTCCGCTCTCTTTGTATGTTTTAAACGGCGCCAAAAGTTTACTTAAACAAATTTTGGGGGAATTAGAATCAGATGAAACAGACATTTATTTTAACTTTATGCGCGGCGGCGGCCCTGACGGGAATGACCGCCTGCATGGAATCGGCTTCGAATTCGACGAACAATGCGGCCAGATCGGGCGGCGCAATGAGCAGCTCAATGAACAACTCGATGAAGAGCAACGTCGGGACGCTTGAGAATTCCAACGCCAATGCCGGTTCCGACAATCCGATGGTCGGCGGCGCGCCGATGATGAAAACCAAGGACATCATCGACAATGCGGTCAATTCCAAAGATCACACCACGCTGGTCGCGGCGGTCAAAGCCGCCGGCCTGGTCGAAACCTTAAAAGGCGCGGGCCCGTTCACCGTTTTTGCGCCGACCAACGCAGCCTTCGACAAACTGCCGAAGGGCACGGTCGATACCCTGCTGAAACCGGAAAGCAAAGCGACCCTGACCAAGGTGCTGACCTACCACGTCGTCGCCGGTAAACAGGACGCGGCTTCTATCGCCAAAGCGATCGAAGCCGGTAACGGCAAAGCCACTTTCAAAACCGTCGCGGGCGGCACGCTGACCGCTTCGATGGAAGGCAACAGCGTGATCCTGACCGACGAAAAAGGCGGCAAATCCAAAGTCACCATCGCCGACGTAATCCAGTCAAACGGCGTCATCCACGTCGTGGACACCGTCCTAATGCCTAAATAAAATGTATCGGGCATGAAAGAAAAGACGTGAGTTACTCCTGTTTCTCACGTCTTTTTTTGTCGGAGCGCGGACGGCTCCTTCGCATACGAAAGCATGGCGTTTGAAACACTACCCTTATCTGTCCGATTTTCAAATATCTGCCTGACACCGCACTAAGTGTTTCACTAAAACACTTAGTGCGGTAGTGAAACACCTGGAACACCTTGTCAATACAAAACCAATAGAAACAGCAGTTGCGAATTTTTGGGATGAAACGCATGAAACGGATATTTTGCTATAGCAATGCCAATTTTTGAGCATGTTTTGCGGTAATTTGATCTTTTGACGGCCACCTAATGTTTCACCCTGAAACACTTATGTAACGCCTATTGAACGCTGCTGTAACGGGAATAAAACTTTGTAGAAACGCTTATCTGTTTTCCCGACAAACTGCGCCGTCCGTATTATAGTTTTAAGGCCGTGAGTAAAGAAGAAGAGATTTTAAGAGAAATAAAAGAATGCTTATATTCATTACTTACATGCTAACCGGGATGCCGCCGGGTGACGGAAATCCGACGATCAGTACGATCCGTAACAGCGAGTCTTTTCTTTTTTACGCCCACCATTACCTCGGCCATCCGACCACGCTATCGCTTGTCGGATGGCCGGGTAATGGTGGGCGCGGCTAGTACTTGTTCGGAATACCTAGATAATTGTTCTTGCAAACAACTTCTCTGTACTCCCTAACTTTGTCTGCCGGTAATATTTCCGCCGTCCAGCAACAAGCGATTTCCGCCCGGTTTCAGTTCGGCCTGCACATTCCACACGCCGTTTTTTCTATTTATTTCGCCCACACCGCAGATGTAATAAATGCCGGGTTTCAAGCCTTCTATCTTTGCCTTCCCTTCCGCATCGATCACAAAAAATTTGATCGCCTGCGCTCTTAGAATATCTATCGCCTTGGTATAGCTGGCATTGATCGTCGGTGTCATGCGCGACAGCTTGTCGGCGGTGCAGATAAGCGCCGCCGGATATTTACGCGGGTTATCGGGAGTGCGCAAGAGTTCCTTGATAATTGTGCCCCGCGCGCCGTCGGAAAACATATTATTCCTTTTTAGCAGATCTCCCCAGATAGCTTTCTTGTTTTCTTTTAATACTTCGGAAAGGTCTCTGTCTAAAAGATAAAAAACCTGCCCGGCCAGCAAGGAACATCGAATGGCTTGTAAACGGGAGCGGTTTCGACTTCTACTGTCAGGCTGGCAGTAGTATTGCGATCATTTTTTTGTTCTCTCATGGTTTTGGGAGTCCTGTAAGAGTGTTATATTTATGTTCATCATCGCCGAGACGGTGAAATTGACAGGGATGCTAAAAAATATTTCCATCCCACATCTTTGAAAACGAGCATCGAAAATGCCACTGACCTCTACGGGCAATAAATCTTGATCTACTCGCACGGCCAGATTCAGAAGAATACGGCGCGCATGATAAAGATTGAAGTACCGCCTCGGAATAGAAGCAGTTTACGTGAGAACCGAAAACCTGTCAAGGAGAAATCTTCCTGATGGGACTCGGAAAACACGAACATCCAAAACACCTGGCGGAGAAATTGCTTAAAATCCGCGCGAAATTAGGACTGTCGCAGACAGGTATGGCAAATGCGCTGGAACGACAAGGCGTAAAAGCCTATCGCGGTTATGTTGCCCTCTACGAACTAGGCCAAAGAGTTCCGGGCCTTCTTACCATCGTCGCTTATGCAGAAATTGCCGGCGTTCCGGCAGACAAGTTAATTAACGATAAATTAGACCTGCCTGCGAAATATAAATAAATCAGCATATTCCTAAGTCTCGTCGGGACGCGATATTTATAGATCTAGAATCATTAATAAAGACTCCCAGTCCGTTAGGAGCTGAATATGACGTTCCTACGGAACTCAAAAATATTTTTCTAACTGTTACTATAAATATTACGTCCCTACGGGACTAAAAGAACCCTTCCCTACCTCGCTCTTACTTTCAAAAGTCCCGGAGGGACGATATATTTGTAGTTTAGAGTTCAAACTTTAGTTTGTCTTGTCAGAACCGGGAGCGGTAGCGACCGGGTTTCCGGAGCCGCCAAACGCAAAAAAACCTGACGTTTTTCAACATCAGGCTTTTCGATAAATTAATTAAGCGACTACCCTTTTCTTAGTTCCGTCAATACTTGTTTGGCGACGGCTTTGAGGGTGTCGAAGACGCCGACGCCTTTGGCGGCGACTGCTTCGTAGACGGGTTCGGCTTTGCGCTGGAGTTCGCCGACCAGTTCGTCGGTGGTGATGATGTTCGGCAGGTCGCGTTTGTTGAGCTGCAGCACGTAGGGCAGGTTCGAGAGATCGTAGCCCTGGGTCTTGAGATTTTCCTCCAGGTTATAGAGCGATTCGATGTTCGCGTCCATACGCTCTTCCTGCGAATCGGCGACAAAAACCACTCCATCCACACCCTTGAGGATCAACCGGCGGGAAGCGTCGTAATAGACCTGTCCCGGCACGGTATAGAGGTGAAAGCGGGTTTTAAATCCCCGTACGGTTCCCAGTTCGAGCGGCATAAAGTCGAAGAACAGGGTGCGGTCGGTCTCGGTCGCGAGACTGATCAGCTTGCCCTTGGCCTGGGGCGCGGTCGAGTCGTAAATGTATTGCAGGTTAGTCGTCTTACCGCACAAACCCGGCCCGTAATAAACTATTTTGCAGTTGATTTCGCGTGAAGCGTAGTTGATAAAAGTCATAGCTGTATTCGATCCGAAAGGTTTAACTAAATAGGCTGTCTATCTCATCGTCGGAGATCTCATTAAAGAAGGAAGTCTCTTCGAGCGCGGCTTTTTCCGACGAAGTGACAATATCCTGGATAATTTCCGCTATCTCGTAACTCGCTTTTTTGGTTCGCAATTTTACCAGACCAAGCGTCGAGCGGTCATCGAAAACCACCACCAGCAAACTTCGGCCGATGACGGAGATGTAAATGCTCTCGTTTTCTCCCTCATGCGCCAGCGTCGGGAATGAATCTTCACCGATCAGTTTTGCCATGCTGCTGGTCGCCGCTACATTGCCGGCGGCAAGCGAAGCAAAACTGGTGGTGTCCATATCACCCAGATCGCCATGCACCGCGATCGGCTGGCCGTCACGGTCGATGAGAAAGACCACCCTTGCGGCAGACTCTATGCAAAGCCTGACAAGGACGGTTTTTATCCTTTGGAACTGATGTTCGTGTATGATAATGGGCGCTTCTGCCATGAGATTTTTCTTTCAGTATATTATGAGAGAGGCAATTAGGCGGGTCCGGTGTGGCGAGAAATGCTGACCACTGCCTCCTATTTAATTTAACACATCCGGTTTCCGCCTTACAAGTGTTTTTTTCTGTTAGACGAAATTAAACGTTTTCAGCCAACACTATAAGCATTTATTGATAATGGCATAAGTAATAACTATTGCTCAAAACCTATATAGATGTTACTCTTCTTTTTTATAAAATTGAAATTATCGAGATGGTGAAGCAGATTTCCAAAACATTGTTTAATATTAGCACTTTCTGTTAAAGGCAATACTTTACGAGTTTGCAAAAAATAGGGATGAACAGTTTCACTCAAATAAATGAAGCCGCAGGGCTTAATCTGGTTGCTATCGGCGGCGGGAATGGCCTTTCGACGGTGCTTTGCGGGCTAAAAACATTCGTCGGCGCCGGAGAAACGGAGCCTGTCTGGCTGGAAAAACTTTCGGCGATCGTGGCGGTTTCCGATGACGGCGGGAGCTCCGGGCGGCTGCGCAACGAAATGCAGATGCTGCCTCCGGGTGATATTCGCAACTGCATGGTCGCTCTTTCCGAAGATTCGCACCTGCTTTCCAAGCTATTTAAATACCGCTTTCGCGGCGAAGGCGAATTGGGCGGGCACAGTTTCGGCAACCTTTTTCTCGCTGCGCTGACAGAAATTACCGGCGATTTTGCCGAGGCGGTCAGGCTGTCCTCGGAAATTCTCGCCAGCAAAGGCCATATTTACCCGGCGACGATGTCGGACGTGCGGCTTTCCGCAATTCTCGAAGACGGCTCGTTCGTACAGGGCGAAACCACCATCTCGAGCTCGACCCAGCCGATCAGGCAGCTGAAATTAGAGCCGGAAAACTGCGAACCGATGCCGGAAGCTCTGGCGGCGATCGCAGAAGCCGACGTCATCACGCTCGGGCCGGGTTCGCTTTACACCAGTTTGCTGCCCCCGCTGCTGGTCAAAGGCGTGCCGGAAGCGATCGGCGAATCCGGGGCGGTGAAAATTTTCGTGTGTAATCTGATGACGCAGCCCGGCGAAACCGACGGCTATAACGCGCGGCGCCACCTGGAAACGGTCAAACGGTACGCCCCGCAGATAGATTTCGATTTCATCATTATGAACGACCGCATCATCAGCGAAGAGCAGTTTTCACGCTACGCGGACGAGGGCGCGAAACAGATCGGCCTGCGCGGTTCGATTTCTCCGGAAATCATTTATAATGTTGAGATAGTCCGCGCCGACCTGCTGGACGAAAGTGAAATGGTCCGGCACAACCCGGAAAAGCTGGCCCAGGTTTTGCTGAGCTGCGCGGTACAGAAGTTTTCAAAGGTTTTAGTGTAAAATCGCTATTTATGGAGCAGTCACCAAATTCCTCTTCAACCGAAACCCTCCCCATCGATATCCTGATTTTAGCTGCCGGTTTGGGCACGCGGATGCGTTCCGACAAGGCAAAGGTGCTGCATGAACTGGACGGCAGGCCGCTGATAGCGCACGTCTGCCGGACGGCGGCGGCGCTGGCGCCGGAAAAAGTATACGTCGTGGTCGGGCACCAGGCCGAAGAAGTTAAAAAAGCGGTGCAGCGGGAATTGGGCGACGAGCAGGCCGTTTTCGCCGTACAGCGCGAACAGCTGGGAACCGGGGACGCGGTAAATTCCGCGCGGGAATTTTTGCAGGATAAGGATTCGACCCTGGTGATACTCTCAGGCGACGTGCCCGTCATTCGGCCGGAAACACTCGCTTCCCTGATCCAGCAGCATCACGGGCAAACGGCCGCCTGTACGATCCTGACCGTCGAATTAAAAGACCCGGCCGGCTACGGACGCGTGATCAGGGACGAGAATAAAGGCTTCAGCCATATCGCCGAGCAAAAAGACGCGACCGATGAAGAACGAAAAGTCGGCGAGATAAACTCCGGCATCTACTGTTTTAATACGCGGCTGCTCTACCGGATGCTGGGAGAAGTAAAACCCAGCGAAGTGACCAGCGAATATTATCTGACCGACGTGCCCGCGCTGCTGCGCGAAAACGGCGAGATCGTTTCACTTTATATTCATAACGACGCGCGCGAAGTTTCGGGCATCAATAACCGCACCGAACTGGCCGATCTGGAACGGCTGGTGCAGCGCCGCACGATCAAAAATTTGATGCTGGATTCGGGAGTGACGTTCATCGATCCGAAAAGCGCTTATGTCGGCGCCGACGTGCGCATCGGGCGCGACACGGTCATTCACCCGAACGTCTATCTGGAAGGCGACACGGTCATCGGCGATGACTGCATGGTGCGCTCCGGCACACGCATTTCAAATTCGAAGATCGGCAGCGGCGTCACCATCCAGGACAACTGCCTGATCACGGATTCCGAGATCGAAAACGACTGCACGGTCGGACCGATGGCGCACCTGCGCGGCCACGCAAAAATGGTGGAGGGCGCAAAGGTCGGCAACTTTGTCGAGATGAAAAAAACGGTTTTGGGAAAAGGCTCGAAGGCCAGCCACCTGACATATCTTGGCGACGCGACCATCGGCGAAAATACCAACATTGGCGCAGGCACGATCACCTGTAATTACGACGGCAAAAATAAACACCAGACCATCATCGGCAAAAACGTCAGGATCGGTTCGGATACGCTGTTGGTCGCGCCCATCACCGTCGGCGACGGCGCCATGACCGGCGCGGGAACAGTTGTTCGTAAGGATATCCCCGCGAATAAACTAGCGGTCGGACATCCGGCGCGCGTTATACGGGACGTGTCGAGTGAATAGGGATATAAGTGTTGTAGTAAAATAGTTTTATGAACACCGAGACCTTGGGCGTGAATGATAATGATCTATCCCGAAAGACGCTTGAAGCATTGGCGATCGAAAGTTACCGCGAAGGCGAACTAAGTATTGGCCAACTCGCTGAGCTATTAGAGTTGTCTGTATTAGAAGCGGAAGACTTTTTGCATTCCAAGAATGTTCCGTCGAATTACTCTTCATCTGACCTGGAAGAAGATATTGAAACGCTTAAAACTTTGAAATAGAATGATATTGCCGATACCTCTCTTATTGTCTACGGTCAATCTTAAAGAAGAAAAGCATGGCAAATAGTAATTTAACCAACGCGATGCGGGCGAAAAACGACGAGTTTTACACTCAGTATCCCGATATAGAAAAAGAAATAAATGCCTATCTGGAATACAACCGTGATGTTTTTCGCGACAAAACGATCTTGCTGCCGTGCGATGATCCTGAATGGAGCAATTTTACAAAATTCTTTGCGCAGAACTTTGCAGGCCTCGGATTAAAAAAACTGATCAGCACGAGTTACGCCCCAGATAGCAAGGCTTATAAAGCCCTATATCAGCCGACGCTTCTCGAAACAAGCGATCCCCGGTACGATGAAAAGAAGACGCGAATTAGGGGGAAGATTTACACGCTGACACACGATAAGAGCGCCGACGGTAGGATCGACGTGAACGACCTCGAGTGGAGCTATCTGTCCGGCGACGGAGATTTTCGCAGCAATGAGATAAAACAGCTGCGCGATGACGCGGACATTATCATTACCAATCCACCGTTTTCATTGTTCCCCAAGTTTTTGGCGTGGATCGTGGAAGCCGATAAAGACTTCTTGATGATAGGCAATATGAACGCAATCACCTACAAAGAAGTCTTTCCTTTGATTGAGGAAAACAAAATGTGGTTGGGGGCAACGAATTTCAACAGAGGAATGTATTTCGAAGTACCGAAGGACTTTGTTTATGCTGAGTCATACAAATTCGAACGGGAACAGAATGGTGTAAAAGTGAATCGTGTGCCCGGTGTTTGTTGGTTTACTAACATCGATCACGGCCGCCGTCATCAACCGCTGCCGCTGATGACAATGGAAGACAATCTCAAATTCAGCAAACATAAAGAGATCAAAGGTAAAGAATCGTACGAAAGATATGACAACTACGATGCTATTGAAGTTCCTTTTACCGATGCGATCCCAAGCGACTATAAGGGTGTAATGGGTGTACCGATTGGATTTCTTGATAAATACTCCCCGGAGCAGTTTGAGATCGTCGGCATGTGTGAAAACGAAGACCTCTATGGTCTAAGAACAAAAGTCTATGACTCGGCAGAATGCAAGCAGGCGTACATCGCGAAATTCGGTAAAAAGGGGACTTATGATTTGAATGCAACCGGAGTGGTCGTTCGCGATGGAACTTTAGAAAAAGTTTATAAAAGAGTCCTGATTCAACATAAGAAGAAAACTGCATGAAAACAACTCTACGAACAGAGATAACGGTGCGGGACATTTGCGAGGGCTTTGTCTATAACGAACTTGAAGGGAAGGGCCTATTTGGCTTGTCGGGCAAACTGACCATTCAGCCGGAGTATCAGCGCAATTATATCTACGCCGACGGGAAAAAAGACGTTGCGGTTATCAAGTCAATTCTGCAGGGCTATCCACTCGGCTTGATCTATTTTGTTAAAGTAAATGACGACAAATTCGAGGTGCTGGACGGGCAGCAGCGCATCACCAGTTTCGGACGCTATGTCACGGGAAAGTTCGCCGTAAAGGACGAAAATGGAATGGAGCAGTATTTTCACGGCATCGCGGCTGATAAGCAGACGAAAATACTTCAAACCCCGCTAACCATCTACGAATGCGAAGGAACCGAGAGCGAAATAAAAGAATGGTTCCGAACGATCAACATCGCCGGTGTGCCGCTTAATGAACAGGAATTAGCTAACGCAATATTTTCCGGTCCGTTTGTAACACTCGCCAAACAGGAGTTCAGCAACAGCCAGAACGCAAACATCCAAAAATGGAGCGCCTACGTTAAAGGAAGCGCGAACCGTCAGGATTTTCTGGAGCGCGCGCTTGAATGGGTAAGCAAAGAGAACGTCAGCGATTATATGAGCCGCCATCGTTATGACAACAACCTCACGGAACTTAAAACTTATTTCAACAGTGTGATCGATTGGGTATCGAACGTTTTCTCAGACGTTGAAAACGAAATGCGCGGACTTGAATGGGGACGCTTGTATGAAGAGCATCATCATAAACCTTACGATCCTAAGCAAGTATCGGCGGAAGTAAAAGGACTATATGCCGACCCGTATGTGAAAAAGCGCCGGGGCGTATTTGAATATGTACTCGGCGGTTCAAGCGATACGAAGCTATTGGAAATCCGAGTTTTTGACGATGCGATAAAGAAGGCAGTCTATGTACAGCAGAAGCAAGCGGCCGAGGCGGCCGGAACGTCTAATTGCCCTTTATGCGCGCTCGGCCACGATGCTAATAAGAAAAGGATTTGGACTTTAGCTGAAATGGATGCCGACCACGTTGCGGCATGGAGCAAAGGTGGTTCAACCGATATCGAAAACTGTCAAATGCTTTGCACGACGCATAACCGGGCCAAAGGAAATAGGTAAAATAACCAGATAAACAAGAGAATCTTATTACTCATCACTATTCACTTGTCACTAACTAGAAAAATATGTGTGGAATTGTCGGATACGTAGGAAATAAACAAGTGGTGCCGGTCATTATCGACGGGCTTCGCAAACTGGAATATCGCGGGTACGATTCGGCGGGCATCGCCGTGGTGGATGAAGGAAAGAATCTTTCGATCCGCCGCGCCGAGGGCAAGCTGCGCAATCTGGAAGAGGCCATCCGCCTGTCGCCGCTCGACGGCACGTACGGTATCGGGCACACGCGCTGGGCGACGCACGGGCGTCCGACCGAGGAAAACGCGCACCCGCACCGCGACCAATCCGGCAAGGTGATCGTCGTGCATAACGGAATCATCGAAAATTATCTGCAGCTGAAAGAGCGGCTGGCGCGCTTAGGCAGCGAGTTCAAAACCGAAACCGATACCGAGGTCGTGGCGCACCTGATCGGGCACTACATCGAAAGCGAAGGTTTGTCGCTGGAAAACGCGGTGCGCAAATCGGTGCAGGAACTGCGCGGAATTTTTGCGCTGGCGATCATTTCCGTCGATGAGCCGGACACCATCATCGCCGTGCGCGAAGGCCCGCCGGTCGTGATCGGCCTCGGCGACGGCGAATTTTTTGTCGCGTCCGACATTCCCGCGATCCTGCAGCACACCCGCGATATCTTTTTTCTCGGCGATAAAGAGATCGCCGTGCTAACCCGCGATTCGGTGCGCGTGACCGATTTCGAAGGCAACGTGGTCGAGCCGAAACAGCAGCGCATCACCTGGGATCCGATCGCGGCGGAAAAAGGCGGCTTTAAGCATTTCATGCTCAAGGAAATTTACGAGCAGCCGCGCGCCGTGCGCGACACCGTGCAGGGGCGCGTCTCGCTCGACACCGGGAAAATTTATCTCGACCAGATGAATATTACCGAAGCGGATTTTCGCGGTGTAACTTCGATCAAGATCGCGGCCTGCGGCACGAGCTGGCATGCCGGGATCGCTGGAAAATATATGATCGAGCAGTTGGCGCGCGTACCCGTCGAGGTCGATTACGCTTCGGAATTTCGCTACCGCGATCCCGTGCTGGATGAAACCACGCTGCTGGTCGTGATCTCTCAATCGGGCGAAACCGCCGATACCATCGCCGCGCTGCGCGAAGCAAAAAATTCCGGCTGTAAAGTGCTGGCGATCTGCAACGTGCAGGGTTCGATGATCACCCGCGAAGCCGACGGCACGATCCTGACTCACGCCGGGCCGGAGATCGGTGTGGCATCGACCAAGGCGTTCACTTCGCAGATGGTCGCGCTTTATCTTTTCGCGCTTTATCTCGGCGGGCTGCGCGGGCATCTGGATGAAGAGCAGGCAAAATTTCACGTGCAGCAGCTGGCGGAACTGCCGGTCAAGATCGAGCAGCTGTTGAACGATTCGGACAGCGTCGAGGAACTCTCGAAAGAGTTTTTCCGCTCGACGGATTTCCTGTATCTCGGGCGCGGAATCAGTTTCCCGGTGGCGCTCGAAGGCGCGCTGAAACTAAAAGAGATCAGCTATATCCACGCCGAAGGCTACCCGGCGGGTGAAATGAAACACGGGCCGAATGCGCTGATCGACGAAAAGCTGCCGGTCGTGATCATCAACACCCGCGAGGTCGGCAATAAGGCTTCCGAACTGCGGTATGAAAAAACGCATTCGAATATCGTCGAGGTCCACGCGCGCGAAGGCGTGATACTTTCCGTGCTGACCGAGGGTGACGAGATGTCTTCGCGGGTGTCGAACCACGTCATCAGCATCCCGCCGGCAAGCGACCTGCTGGCGCCGATCCTGGCGATCGTGCCGCTGCAGCTGCTGGCATACCACATCGCCGTCCGCCGCGGCTGCGACGTCGATCAGCCGCGCAATTTGGCGAAATCCGTGACGGTGGAATAGAAAATCAGAAAGAATTACCTTCCCCCTGGCGATCATCAGGCGGGGTATGTTGTTCTTTTTATATTGATAGAGAGTACTCAACCGTCAGAAAAAACCCGGTCATGACGGTTGAGTAGTTTAAAAAGGATAACATCGCTTATTTCGATTTCAGGGCATAGCCGACAAAGCAATAGGTGGCAATTCCTAAAGGCTTGTTGTTTTCGTCGTAACCGGCGGCAGTCACCATTTCAAGATCGATTATATAATTCGGAGTACCGGACATATTATATCTCTTACTAAATGGAGACCAACTCAGGTCCACCTCGGTAAAGCGGGCCTCGAACAGATCACTTATATTTTCAGCCACTTCAATAGCGTCCGAATCGGGCAGTGTGTCCTTAAACACCTTTTGCATGTATGCTTTGATGTCAACGTTTGAGTTTTTGCTCGGATCCCAAACCATTATGTCTTCACTGGCCCCGATTATCGGCACCAATGGGTCCGCAAAAGGCGGCTTAGATCCGGCCCCTTTATAAAAATAACGATAGTCGCTCGAGAACTGGTCGTTTACATATTTTACCGTGTCGGCAAAGATAATACCGCCATTGCTCTGGTCGTTAAGCTTGGCAAACGACGCGGTAGATCTGGCCTGGCCGGAGATTAATTTCCCCGCAGCTTCCGCGAGCGTCTGCAAGGCGACCGGCGCGACAACTTTGACAACTTCTACAACTGTCTGTCCCATGATTTTCTCCTGTTTATGATTAGATTTTAGTGGAAAATATAGTGATAAAAATCTGTCTTTCGATCCTTATTTTTGGGAGACATTTTCTTGTTACTATATGGACACGAATTTAGACCATGGAAAAAATGTTATCTGTACGGTAACTCGCATATAACTTTTTCCTTTTTTTCTGCTACAATTTCGGGCTAATACCTGCTTCCTTGATTTCCGGTATTGCAAGGAATACTTTCACAACCAAAAAGGCACAACATAACTCCGAAGCAAAATGACCCATTGGAAAATCATCTTTTAGCCGGTCTGCCAGCCGATGACCTCTCACGGCTGCTGCCTGAATTGGATCCGGTACTGCTAAAGCGAAACCGGCTCATCTACGAACCCGGCGAAGTAATGGACTATGTTTTTTTTCCCACGTCCGCCATAGTCTCCGTTTTATACATCATGGAAAACGGCTCAACCGCCGGCGTGGCGGTCACGGGCAATGATGGAATGGTGGGGCTGGCGATCGTTTTAGGCGGCGAATCATCGTCCACCCGGACGGTAGTGCAGATCACGGGAGATGCATTTCGCATGCAGTCAAAAATACTGAAAAATGAATGCCTGCGCGGCGGCTGTCTGCAAAAAATACTTCTTCGCTATGTGTTGGCGTTTATTGCGCAAATTTCGCAGACCGCCGTTTGTAACAGCCTTCACCGCATCGAGCAAAAACTTTGCCGTACTTTACTGGTAAATCACGATCTTCTGCAAACTAACAAATTAGCCATGACGCATGAAATTATCGCCAATCAGTTGGGGGTGCGCCGCGAAGGAATAAATGAGGCCGCGCGGAAATTACAAAAACAAGGGTTGATCTCCTACGTACGGGGCACTATTACTTTGCTTGATCAAAAAGGCCTGGAGAAAAAAGCGTGTGAGTGTTTTCAAGTGGTAAAAGATGAGTATGGCAGGTTGCTCCCATAATCTGGGTATCGATTACATTACCTTTCCCGCATCAGAACTAAAACTTCTTCAAACTTAATGGGTTTAACCAGGCAATGATCGAAACCCGCTTCCTGCCATTGGAGCGGGTTTTCTTTTTCCTGCTGCCAGTTCAGTAATGCTATCAGCGTCATCTGCGGCAGTGCTGCGCGGAGATTTTCCACGATCCGGGCTGTCTCGACGTCGTGGAAGCAGGTATCGAGCAGTACGACCTGCGGTGTAAAGCTGCCCGCTATTTCAAGCGCGGTTTTCCCGTCGGCGGCCATCTTTACCTGATGTCCCTCCAGGGTTAAAAGCATGCTCAGTATCTCGGTCGAATCCGTATCGTAATCGACTAACAGGATTCGCATGGGAGACATACCGGCAGGCCCGATCTGTTCGTTTAAATCAGTCAAATTGTTATTTTTTGTAACTATTCAATTTGTACTACTTTGATGAAAAGCGTAGCAGGAAAAAAAAGCGGTTTAGGTATTACGTAATACTAAAAACCGATAAATCCTCTTTGTAAAGAAAACTTACCGGTTCGTTTCGAATGATATTTAGCGGCAAAGATCGCTATGCGGCGATGGGATTCACGCAATCGACCTGCGATCTGCCCGGGCGGCGCTGCAGCGAAGAAAGATATTTACGCAGGCATTTTTTGATGATCTTATAGCATTCACAGGCTTCGCCTTCGAGGCCTTTTTTGTCCAGGATGGTAATCAGCCCGCGCTGGTAATCGATCAGCCCTTTTTCCTTGAAATTCACCGCCGCGCTGGTGATATTCGGGCGGTACGTGCCGAGCATCTGCGCGATAAATTCGTGGGTGATAAATATTTTGTTTCCTTCGGTGCGGTCGTAGCACATGAGCAGCAGACGCGCGAGCCGCTCATTGAGCGAGTGATGGCTGCTGCAGGCCCCGGTCTGCGTCACCTGCTCGAAAAAATTCGAAGTGTAATTCATCACCGCTTTTTGCAGCGCGCCGCCGCGTTCCAGATTCTCGCAAAACTTTTTTGCCTTCATTTTCAGGCTGGTCCCGGTGATCTGCACATAAACTTCGCGATTGGCGGTCACGTCCGAAAGCGCGATCGCCATCCCGGTCATTCCCTCGCGGCCGACAAGGCCGGATTCGACGCAGGTTCCGTCTTCGAAAACCGTGACCATGGAAAGAATGCAGCTTTCGGGAAAATAAATATCGCGCAGAGGTTCGCCCACTTTATACACGATCTCGCCCCGGCGCATTTTTACGCGCTCCAGGTGCGGTTGTAATTCCTTAAACTTTCCGGCGGGCAGTGCGGCTAAAAGCTGGTTGCGGCTGGTTGCCTGGGTGATGGAGTTGGTCATGATCATAAGCCCCCTATCGAAATAAAAAATTTCAAGATGTGAATGCAACTGCCAATCCGACGCTTGTTATCTCACAGAAATTTCCTGTTCGTAGTAAAGCCAAAAAATAACAACAAGCCTGTTGATATAAAACCTATTTAAGGCAGATCGTGCTGAAACCTTGCGGTAATTCCAGCACGATCCGCCCCCACTTTATCGGAGTATCGCTTTCGCGAAATTAAAGTATCCCGTTTTTGATGTTTCGCTGGTCAAACGGTTTGCCGCCCGCATCAAACAGAGGCGGTTCGTTATCCGCCTGTGAACTATTGATCGCATTGCCGGCCTGATCGAGCGTGTCATTGGCCTGGCTCATCGCCTGATTCGCCAGATCCTTCGCTTCTTCGGTGCCGTCATTTACCGTTTTCAATCCGCCCTGATAAAATTCGGAAACCTTATCCTGAGCTTTGTGGTAATAATTATCGGCAACTTCCTTTAACTGCGAAACTTTTTCACCGGCGGTTTCCTTTAATTGGGAAACTTTTTCGCCGGCCGTCTCTCTTAGAAGAGAAACCTTTTCATTCGCCGTTTCCAATCCGTATTTAACTCCCTCGGAGACGTCCTGGCGTAATTCCCTGCCGGGTTTGGGTGCGAATAGAAGCCCGATCGTCGCGCCTATTCCACCACCGATAAGCAGATACATAAGATTGCTGCCTGCGCTTCTATAATTGCTTTGCGCTTCCGCGCCGTTGTTAATCATTTTCTCATCCTCCCTGAAATTCTTTTTATTATTAAACTACCGGCCTGCGGCCCTGAATCACGCGAATCAGAACTACCGCCAGCGCAATGATCAACAAAATGTGAATAAAGTTACCCAAAGTCGTTCCGGTGACCATTCCCAACGCCCATAAAACCAATAAAATTATAAAGATTGTCCAAAGCATTTTAGTCCGTTCCTCTCTTCTTCAAATCTCGACCTTTTAAGTCTGTTACGGTTAATGCGAATATCGTGCCTTAACGCCAAACTATTGAAATAGCAAGATTTACGATAGTGTTGGAGAGTGATAAGCGGAGTGCGAAGCGTGTTTTGTATGAAACGATACGAAAAATTTGTAAAGTTTCATTTCAATCTGTCTCCTTATGTATGGTTTCACTACGTTAATTGCCGGAGACAGATCCGGGAATCAAGCTAAACCCTTATCGCCGTTAGACTTTTCTCATGGCATGGCAGTTGCGCTTAGAGATATGACGATCTCAATTCATAAGCCGCGTAAAATAAGGAGCAATTATGAGAAGCGATAATATTGTAAATAGAATCAACGAAGAATTGATCAATCACCCGCAGATTGATGCCGCAAATATCTGGGTAAATGTCGAGGAGGGCCATGTCACATTAGCCGGTTCGGTGCCCGATCCGGAAATTATCGCGGTGGCTGAAGAAACTGTGATCAATATCGACGGAGTGAATGAAGTCACCAGTATATTCAGCGTCGAGTCGGAGTCGCCGGACATACACGTGTCCGACCCGCCGCCGACGATGAAAGATTCAAAACAGCAGCTGAAGATCCAGATCGCGGAAATGACCAGCGAAGGCGGCCTGCACTAAAACCCGCGCAAGTTCCATACATAAAATGAGGCCATGATCGTGGCCTTTTTTATTATTACGGGCAAGGGTCAGTTTCGATTGATAAGTCACTATTAACTTTTTAGCCGGTAACTACCACAGACATACGGTCGATGTAATCAAAAACATTCAAATGCTTTTCGTGTCGTTTCGTGGTTCAGTCTTTGTAGCCATCAAATAAGGCTTTAGGAAGTAACCGTGAAATTACCCGAAACAACACGAAAAAAGCTAAAAATGAGTCGCAGCTTAAATACTGAATTTATAGGTAGAGCCAGTTAAAAGTTAATAGTGATATTAATTTTTAACTGACCTGCTGACAAATTTACGTTTTATTTCACGACTTCCAATATTTCCCTGATCAGAAGATCGGGCTCGAAGGGCTTAGGGTGATGGATCTGAAATCCTTCACTCAATGAGCGCCGTTTATCTTCCTGGGAAGCAAAAGCCGTCAGAGCGATCGCCGGCGTACGGCCGCCTTTTTGCGGCGGCAGCTTTCGTATTCTTTTGATCAGCGAGTAGCCGTCTTCCTCCGGCATACTGATATCGGAGATCAAAATGTCAGGCAGGGAGCCGTTTGCAACAAAGCTTTTCATGGCGTCAGCCGCGGACGGGGCGGCGGTTACTTCGGCGCCCATTTGCTCAAGGAATATCTGCAGCACTTCGCGCGAATCGTCATTATCTTCTACCAGCAGCACGCGTATCTTTTGCAGCGGATCCTTATGCGCGACGGGCTGTTCGTTTTCCGCTCTGAACAGATCTTCCGACATTTTTTCGGACATTTCCAGCACCGGAAGGGTCACGGTAAAGACAGAGCCGAGGCCGCCGCCGTCGCTTTCCGCGGTGATCATCCCGCCGTGCTGCCTGACCAGCGAAAAGACGATCGAAAGCCCCAGTCCAAGCCCGCTTTTATCCGCCGACTCGTTGACTCGCGCCTGAAAAAACCGCTCGAAAATGAACGGTAATTCTTCGGCGTCGATTCCCTTCCCGGTGTCCTTGATGCTGACGCGGACATGGCTGTTATCGCGCTTTAACTCGATCTCGACCACCCCGTTATCCGGGGTGAACTTGATCGCATTGGTAATAAGATTGGTAAATATCTGCTGCACGCGGGAAAGATCGGCGTTAATTTTTACGGCTTCGTCGCCGGGAAAATATTTAAAGGTGATATTTTTCGCTTCGGCCATCGGTTTTTGCGCTTCAAATACGAAGGCCAGCGCCTGCTGCACGTCCACCGGGTGAAATTCCAGATTTAATTTGCCGGAAATGATCTTTGAGGAATCGACCAGGTCGCTGATGAGTTTGGCCTGGACGCGGGCGCTTCGTTCGATGGTTTCCAGCGCGTTGATACGAGCTTCTTCATCGACCTTTTTTGTCAGCAGGATATTTACCCAGCCGAGGACCGCATTGAGCGGCGCCCGCAGCTCATGGGACACCATCGCGATAAACTGGTCTTTGGCCCAGTTGGCTTTTTCGACCAGGTCGCGCGCGCGTTTTTCCGAAGCAAAAAGCTGGGCAAGCCTTTCATCGGAGATCTTTCTTTCCGTCACGTCGCGCCCGCTGCCCATGGTAAAAGCGGCGTAAGCATCGGTGGCGGGAAAACTCTTCCCGCGAATCCATATCCAGCGGGTGCCAGTATCTAAAATGACCCGGTACTCTACGTTGCACTCCGAATATTCGGCATGAGACCTGCTGACCGTTTCGTGGACCAGCATGGCATCGTCGGGATGAATGACGCGGGCGAATTTATCGCGGGTCATTATCTCATCCGGCGCCAGCCCGTAAAAATCATTGAACTTCGGCGTCGTAAAAATGTCCTCTCTCGAGTGATCCCAGAAAAACAAACCTATCTCGGCAGTTTCCGCCGCGTAAAGCAGTTGTTCGCTTCTCTGTTTATAAAATGCGGTTTCCTGTAAGTAAGACGTGATATTCAGCGCGGAAAAAAAAACTTCGCCGGTGTTCGGCTTGCCATTGCCCTGCGGAATCAAATGCAGTTTTATTTTTTCGGATCTGTCCGAGTGAGGAAAGAAATCGGTTTCAATAGTGATGGATTTTCCGGCCAGAGATTCCCTGACCGCGTCTTTAATTATTTCCGGCGTGCGGGACATCGAAGTATGCTGATCGCCCTGCCAGAAATCCGCGAGGTATAGCTCGCGTCCGATCTGAGATTCTCCCCCGTTTGGGGCGTCTGCGAATGCCTCCCCCTGCAATTCCAGCAAGACGCCCCGTCTGTCTATTCGGCCATGGAAATAAAATAGCTCGTCATACAATGCCATACAGACATCTTAATGGATAACCCTCTTACCCGACAAAAGTCTGATGGCAAAAACCGTGAATGCCCCAATTAGAAGAAGATGAATGAATCCCCCGAAAATTTCGCCCGTGGCGATCCCCAGAACCCACAAAAATAATAAAAATATGATTACAGCGCCTAGCATGTTCCCCTCTAAATTCCGCTCAGCAAACTATGAGCTTGATACAGCTCGTCATTCTTTCGAATCTGGAGTTCTTCGATCCAGGTCTTGATATTATCCTCAATATTATGGACGGCCTTTTTGGTGAAGCTTTTTACTTTCGTTTGCTCGACTTTAGCGTCCGGCCTAAGAACCCCTGAGCTTTTTTTAATGACCTTTATTGTTGCACTACCCATAAACTAAATTCCCCTTGATTGATCTTGTGGAACTGGAATTGCAAGTTAGATGCCACAGATGATGCTTTATTCAATATGATTGATTTTATTGAGTTTACGGCAATCATCAACAAATCTCACAATCCGATTTTATTTTTCATGTATGAATTTGATACGATTGAAGTGTTCGAAATTATAAACAAGGAAAAGGGGCCAAATGGCATATAAAGCGCTGGTGATCGATGACGACGTGACGATGCTGGAACTGTTGAAGTTTCAGCTGCAAGCCGAAGGATTTACGGTTTCGACCGCCGACCGGGGCCAAAAAGGGATCGATCTGATCAAGGAGAATGATTTCGACATTATTCTGACCGACCTGAACCTGCCCGATATCGACGGTATCGAAATGGTCAAAAAGTCGAAGGAATTTTCACCCGCGACCGAGATCATAATGATCACGGGACACGGCTCGACGGAAAAAGCGGTCGAAGCCACCAAGGCCGGGGCTTTTTATTACGTCGAAAAACCGGTCGAATTTCCGGAACTGCTGGTGCTGATAGAAAAGGCCATCGAACGCGAACAGCAGGCGGCCGAGATCCGCGAGCTGCGCGGCAAGATGAGCAAACCGGCGTCTTTTGCCGGGATCGTCGGCAGCAGCAAGTCGATGCAGAATATTTATGAAATGATCGACGGCGTGGCCGAATCCGACGCCAACATATTGATCCTGGGCGAATCCGGCACGGGAAAAGAGATCATCGCCAACGCGATCCACTTCAAAAGCCAGCGCGCCAAAAAACCGTTTGTAAAAGTGAATTGTTCCGCCCTGCCTAAGGATCTGATCGAATCGGAATTATTCGGGCATATCAAGGGAGCCTTTACCGGGGCGACCGCCGACAAGGTGGGACACATTGGCCGCGCGAACGGCGGCAGCCTGCTGTTGGACGAGATCGCGGAAATGCCGGTCGAGCTGCAGCCCAAACTTTTGCGGGTGCTCCAGGAAAAAGTTTACAACCGGGTCGGCAGCGACCGCCCGCAGGAAGTGGATTTTCGCCTGATCAGCGCCACGAACCGCGATCCGTTCGATTCGATCAGGAACGATTCCCTGCGAGAAGACCTCTATTACCGCATAAATACGATAGAAATTCGCATTCCGCCGCTGCGCGAACGAATGGACGACGTGCCGATGCTGGCGGAACATTTTTTGAAGATCTATGCCGATAAATATAAACGCGCCATCGGCGGTTTTTCCCAGAATGCTTACGACCAGATGCTGAATAACAGTTGGCGGGGAAACGTCCGCGAGCTGGAACATGTGATCGAACGGGCGGTTTTGCTGAGCAAAGGCGATTCGATCCAGGAGCTTAATATTCCGGCCGAGGCCGGCGCGCCGGCTTTCACCGTTTCCGCGGGGATAAAATATTCAGCTGAAATGTCCGGGCCGGGCGCCGCTGCCGTATCGTCTCCCGCTGCGTCTCCCGCTTTTGGAACTTCTTTTGAGAGCGCGGCAGGAACCGGCGAGGCAGCCGACGGGGATGGCCTGAAAGACGAAAATGTGTTTGAAGAGATCGGCCGAATAATCGTCGGAAAGCTGCCGGAGCCGCAGGAAAGCGGCCCCAACCGCGACGTTTTCGAAGCCATCGAATCCGGCGTGGTAATGGCCGCGCTCAAGCGCACCGGCGGAAACAAGCAGGCGGCCGCTAACTTACTGGGATTATATCGCCCGCGGCTGTACGGCATGATCAAGCGCCACAATCTCGAAAGCAAGAAATAAAAAAATAAGCCGCCAATATTATTGGCGGCTTACATAACCGAACATTCCTTCCTATGAACCTGCTGTTATGATTTAAAAACGTTCGGTTAAGAGTCTGGTTTGAGGATAACTGCGACTGTGATCTCAATCAAACCCGTGTTAAATGGCTTCCCCCCGAGTGTCCTTCAGAATAATCTTCCCTAAGTAGCCGTGTATATATCAAAAACCGTTCCACAACGATAAACCCTGTTTTTTGAATAATTAGTTTTTCCGTACACAAAGCGCCGAGTCAAATCGAGACAAAAATCCGTCCGAATTCGACCTGATTTAGTTCGGTTCCCCGTATACGTTTGATACATAATAAATAAAACTTATGTATGGTATCAAACACTGTTACCATAAACCTAAGAGTCTTTGGCAGTTACGAACCGAATCCAAGAGGGCTCTGTGGACTCAAAGTTGCAAACCACGGAATGTTGCTTTTCGCGGGTAAACCGCTTATCTTGTATTTTTTTGCAGGAGAATGGATAAGAAAATCATCAAGTTCCGCAATAATGTCCTCGGGGACGTTAGCAGCCGTCAATATCTAAAAACTCCGTATCTTGTTTTTGCGGTGGCGATCTTATTGACTGTCGCGGTTACATATCTTTTCTATTACAACGCGGACGCCAAAGACCGCGTCAGATTCGGCACCGACATCACCAAGATCGATGCCACGATCGAAAATCGTCTCAGATCCTATATCACTTTACTGAAATCAAGCCGCGGTTTTCTGGAAGCGACCAAACTGGTTGGAGACAAGGAAGTAAATAAAGATTCTTTCGCCTTTTTTATTAAAGAGCTCGAACTGGAAAAATCTTTCCAGGGCGCTCAGGGCATCGGGTACATCAAAAAGGTTCTGCCGCCGGAATTGCCCGCCCTGGAGGAAAAAATGCGGGCCGAAGGGCACAAGGAATTTAAGCCCTATCCGGCGGAAGCCATCGGGAAGGAAGCCTATGTGATACTTTATCTCGAGCCTCTCGGTAAGGACACGAACAGCCGGGGCATTGGCTATATCCTGTCGAGCGAAGAGTCTAAACTGGCCGCTATCGAAAAAGCGGTATCCACCGGCGAACCTGCCATCTCCGAAAAATTAATTCTTGTTCAGCTTCCGGTGACTCCGGAGAGCATCCGGCGGCCCGGCTTTCATTTATACGTTCCGATCTACAAATCGGGACAGACCCCGGATACGCCGGAAAAAAGAAAGGCGCAGATCGACAGCCTGCTCTATTGCCCGTTTCGCGCAAACACTTTTATTAACGAAGTAAAAGAGATCAGCGGCGTTACCGATGTGTCGTTTGCGATCTACGACCGGCAAATAACCCCGGAGAATTTGCTGGCCGAATCCCTGTCCGGCGACAAAGACAAGGCGGCGGAAAATCCCTCGCCGGTTCAGGCATTAAGCCAGGCGGTCTATGACAATTTTCGTTTCGAGGAAATAACGGAAAGCGATATCGGCAATGAAAAATGGCTGATAAAATATCACACCCTGCCGTCGTTTCATTCGAATTCATCGACCGGGTGGACGCTGATCATATTTTTCTTCGGGATGGGGATCAGCCTGGTGCTCTTTTTTATCACGCTTTCACAATCCAAAGCTCATACCAGCCTCGAACATATCGCCCGCGACCTGGCCAGGTCGGAGAAGGTCAAGGATGAATTTATTTCGGTCGTGTCGCACGAATTACGCACGCCGCTCAATTCGATCGCCGGGGGCGTGACCATTCTGCGAAATCGCGGCGTCAATGAAGAAACGCGCGGCAAGGCGCTGGATATCATCGACAAGAATCTGCGCTCGCAGGTTCACCTGGTTGACGACATGATCGTTTTTTCCGACATCAATACCGGAAGCGACTATTTACAATTGAAGCCGATAAATCTTTCACGGCTGCTGGAGAAACCGCTCAAGGAATTGTTTCCGGAGGCTGCGAGAAAAAGCATTTCCCTGACCCGGCAGGATTCGCTGAACGGGCAGGTCGTGGCCGGCGATGAAGCAAAACTCGAAAAGGTGATCTACAGCATTCTTTCGAATTCCATCAAGTTCACGCCCCCGGGAGGCGCGATCGCCGTTACGACCAGCGGAGCGGAAGGCCACGTCGAATTAAAGATCACCGACAACGGCTACGGAATACACCCGCAGGTGCTGCCTTACATCTTCGATCTCTTTAAACAAGGCGACTCATCAACCGTCAGGCGGCATGGCGGGCTGGGACTGGGCCTGACTCTTTCCCAGCACATTATCAAACTGCACGGCGGAACGCTGGAAGCGAAAAGCGAAGGCGTGGATAAAGGTTCGACCTTCATTTTGAAACTTCCGCTCATGGAAAAATAAAAATCCCCGGTCTTATTCTATTAATCAGTAGTCTTAGCGTCAGCAAGGGCGCTTATTTTATTGACCGAAAATGCGCCCCCCTGACGGTCGGGCTACCGAAACTAAAGCTGTATCAAAACGTTGCAATCCTATTTAAGCCCGCGCAGCCTCTATTTCCAATATTAGCTATCTTGTTGTATCAGCGCCAGTTACCAAGTCTGGCATGAGCATTGCCCTATAAACTCCGGTAGTTGTGCATTAGTCCTCTCTCCGGCCGACCGATGCAAATTTTTAATTTTAAGGAGTATGGGGAAATCATGAGAAAAACTTTATCGACATTAATGTCATTGTTCACTCTTTTCAGTTTACAATTTATAACTTTAACGCAGCCAGCTCACGGACAGTTACGTCCGTACGGGGCTAGTGACAACCAGGTCAGAATTCTTTTAACCAGAATCGAAACTAATACCGACACTTTTCGTAATCGCCTGAATATGGCGCTCGATGCCAGTGCCATCAACGGCAGCAGGAACGAAGATCAGATAACGGAATACGTCGACGAATTCGAACAGGCGACCGACCGTCTTCGCGAACGTTTCAACTCGCGCAACATCGCGTCCGATGACGTGCAGGAAGTCTTGACGCGCGCATCGTCGATCGACAGCTTTATGCGTTCAAGACGGTTGACCACCGTGGCGCAAAATCAATGGACCGCCCTGCGGACCGATCTGAATACCCTGGCACGCTATTACCGCGTGACGTGGAACTGGAACAATTCCAGTAATCTTCCCATGAACGACGATCGGGGATACGGCAACAATAACGGCGGTTACGGCAACAGAAATTTATCATTGACGGGAACTTACCGCCTCAACAGCTCGGCCAGCGACAACGTTCAGGCTGCGGTTGACCGCGTCACCACGACTAACAACTCTAACCGCGACCGGATGAGAAACAACCTGGTTCGCCGTTTGACGCCGCCGACGACCCTGGCGATCCAGAAAAATAATCGCGAAGTGACGATCGCTTCGGATATGGCGCAGCAGGTCGTGATCACGGCGGACGGCGTGGCGAGAAGCGAGACTTCGGCCAACGGACGGACGATCCGCACGACGGCTACTTCGTCAGGCAACAATTTGACGATCAATTATGAAGGCGACCGGATGAACGATTTTTATGTTTCATTCATCCCGTCAAGAAATCAGCTGCGCGTCGAACGCCGCGTCTATCTGGAAAACAGCAACCAGCAGATCACCGTGGCCAGCGTTTACGACCGGATCAGCCCGACGGCGGACTGGACGATCGGAAATAACGGCGGCTACAACAATACGGGACAAAACACCGGCGGCACGGGTAGCAGCGGTTCCGAATTCATCATTCCCGACGGCACCCGCATTATCGGCGTCCTGGACAATGCGCTAAATACTAAAACCGTCACCAACGGCGAAAGATTTACCATGCGCGTCAGCTCACCGTCGCAATATTCCGGCGCGGTCATTTCCGGTTACGTTTCGAGCACCGAACGTTCGGGAAGAGTGAGTGGAAGGGCGAACATGTCGCTGAACTTTGACGAAGTACGCCTGCGCAACGGCAGAACGTATAAGTTCGCGGGCACCGCCAGCGAGGTCAGATTGCCCAACGGCGAAAAAGTAACCGTCAGCAATGAAGGCGAGGTCCGCGACGGTAACCAGACCACCAAAACGGCAGTCCGTTCGGGTATCGGCGCTGCTATCGGCGCGCTCATCGGCGCCGTGGCCGGCGGTGGCACAGGCGCAGCGATCGGTGCCGGAGTAGGCGCCGGAGCAGGCGCGGGTTCGGTACTTATTCAGGGCCGCGACGATCTGATGCTCGATAGCGGAACCGAATTTGTCATTACGGCAAGCGCTCCGCAAAACGTCGGACGCCTGCGTTAAGGTTTTTATACGAGCAAGGGGTGGGATTAAAAAAGAAGCGGGTGGTCAAATTGTTCACCCGCTTCTTTATGCAAAAAAAGATCCATAGAATCACGGAGGTAAGATCATGTCGGTTGACAATAAATTGTTGCAGGAAGAAGCACAAAGAAACGCCCAGTACGAAAATCTTAAAGGCGGAATAAAATCCGAAGTAAATGCCGAGGTGGCGACTCGCGCCGCCGTTCAGGATACGGGCGCCGGGCGGATCGAAAACCTGGCGGAAGGCTTTCGTGAAAAAGCGGTTGATGAAATTGTCGAATCCGATCGCGAGGTTGAACGCGCGCGCGGGCTGGCCAGGGTTTCACAATTCGTCGATTACGCTTTTTATGTGGTCTATTCGCTGCTTGCGATCAGGCTGGTGCTGGCGCTTTTCGCGGCGCGGGAGAACAACGGATTCGTGCAGTTTATCAAAGCGATCACCGACCCGTTTTACGCGCCCTTCAGAGGCATCATGCCGAGCATTTCCGCCGAGGGCGGCTTTACCCTGGTACTGCCGATAGTTTTCGCGCTGATAATTTATGCGCTGCTGCATTTGGGAATTACCGGCCTGTTCAGGATCTTTGCCCACCGTAAGGTAGAGATATAAAAAATTCAGAGTTACGCCTTTAGGCGTGATGTATTAAACCCCGCCTTGCCTATCGGCGAAGCGGGGTTTTCTTGTATCTAATTCACCCTTAAAAAGGGACTCTGAACTTTTTTTCACGCCTAAATGCGTAACTCTAAACCTTCCTTGTAATACATCACGCGTAAACGCGTAACTCTGAACTTTCTTGTAACTCTGAACTTTCTTACGGAAGCTTGCGGTCCTTAAACTGCTCGTAAAGCTCCGTGTGGCGGCTGGTCAACGGAATGTTGCGGCCGTTGATGAACAGGTATCTGATATTCGTTCGCGGCTCTAAAATGTCGCCGTCGGCGACCACCAAGTTGGCCAGTTTGCCGACCTCGATCGTGCCCATTTTATCCGCTACGCCGAGTATTTCCGCCGGGTAAATGGTGACCGATTTTAGCGCTTCATCCGGGGTTAGGCCGAACGCCCCCGAGATGCCGGCATGGTAGGGCAAGTCCCTGACCTCGGCGCCGTCGTCACCGGTCGAGACGCAGAATTTCACGCCCGCTTTTTGCAGCAATCCCGGAACTTCGAACAGCGAATCGTAATTTCTGTCATCCAAAGCCGGCAGCGCATAAATATTGGTAAAGATCACCGGGACATTTTTTTCCTTGAGCAAAGCTGCCGCTTTAGCCGCGTCGCTGCCGCCGTAAATGATCGCCTTGACCTTCATTTCATCGGCGAATTTTACCACCGCGCGAATATCGCGCTCGCGTTCGGCGGTAAATATGATCGGTTTTTCCCCGCGAACGTAGGCCAGCATATCGGCCATTTTGGTATCGACCGGCGGGCGCGGCAGCGTCGGGTCTTTGGCATATGCGTCATGCGCTTTGCCGTAATCCGTCGCGTTGCGAAAGAATTTTTTCAGCTCGTCCAGACGGCGATCCCGCTGCCGGACGGCTTCGTTAAAATCTATCGGCTGCCCGCCAAAACCGCCGCCGCCAAATCCTCCGCCGCCGAACTGCGCAATGCGCGGAAAATTAACCACTAGTCCGAATTGCGGCACGACCGCCATTTCATACGGCGTCGAACCGACCAGATCGAGCACGGCCGCCTGTCCGCCGATCAGATTGTTGCGCGGCATCGAAAGCACGGCGGTGATGCCGTTGTTGCGCGTGACATTGATATGCGCGCTGAAAGGATTGACCGCGGTGACGGCTTTGGCGTTCGGATTAAAATCGCCGATCTCCGCCGTGTCGTTCGTTCCCGGCGCGCCCAGCGGAATTTCGTTGAGGCCCATCGCGGTTCCGGCGTCGATCATTCCCGGGAAAACGCTCAGGCCGCGACCGTCGATCACTTCGGCGCCCGAAGGCACACTCGTGTCGGCGCCGCCGACCGCGGCGATCTTGCCGTCGCGGATAACTACGGTGCCGTTTTCGATCGTCTGGCCGGAGACGGTCACGATACGGGCATTTTTAATGGCAAAAGTTCCGGCGCGCCCGTTCACATTTTGCTGCGCGCCGCTGTTGAGCTGGGCCGCTGTAAAGGGAGCGGAAACGATCAGCGCCGTGACGATCAAAGCCAGCGAAAAGATAAATTTATTCATTGTCGTTATCTCCTTCCGCGTCGTCGAGGTCGCCGGATTTTTTCTCTCTCGGGATGGCCGGAGCGGTCGTGGGCTGCCCCTGTCCGGGAGCGCGGTTGACCTCCGCTTTTTCCAGATCCTGGCGTTCTTTTTCGAGCAGCGCGCGGTTTGAAATATCCTTCGCTCGGTCGAAAAGAACTTCGCCGTCAACGAGGGTCATATCGGCGCGTGAATAAACGCTGAAGGGATGCGCGCTCCAGATCACGACGTCGGCGTCCTTGCCGACCTCGATCGAGCCCGTCCGTTTGTCGATGCCCAACTGGTAGGCGGGATTCAACGTGATCATTTTCAGCGCGTCTTCTTCCGGAACCCCGCCGTATTTCATCACCTTGGCGGCGTCGAGATTTAACCGACGCATTCTCTCGTCGGAATCGGAATTGATGGAAACCTTGACGCCGTTTTTCCACAGGATGGCGGCATCGTAGGGGATAGCGTCGTAAGCTTCGATCTTGTAACCCCAGCTGTCGGTAAAGATCGAAACGCCCGCGCCGTGTTTGGCGATCTCAGGCGCGATCTTGTACGCTTCCAGCCCGTGCTGCAGCGTCCGGATGCGAAATCCGAATTCTTCAGCCAGCCGCAGCAGCGCGAGATATTCGTCCGCCCGGTACCCGTGGCTGTGAACGTAGCGTTTGCCTTCGAGTATTTCGACGATGGCATCCAGTTCCAGATCCTTGCGCGGCGGGATGGCCGTCTTGTCGCCCCGTGAAGCTTTAGCGCGGTATTCATCCCAGGAGTTTTTGTAGTTGCGCCCGCGCACGAATGCGTCGCGGATCACTTCCATCACGCCCATGCGGGTGCGCGGGTAGCGCGGCGTGACGCCGGGCTGGGTAAAATGCGTGCGCTTCGGATTTTCGCCGAGCGCGAATTTGATCCCCAGCGGCGCGTCGGGAATGAGAAACTCGCTGAGCGGGCGGCCGTATTTATTTTTTACCACCGCGTTCTGTCCGCCGATGGCATTGGCCGAACCGTGCAGCAGGTTTAGAGCGGTAACGCCGCCGGCCAGCGCGCGGTAAAGATCGACGTCCGTCGGATTGAGCACATCGCTGATCCGGGTCATCGCCGTCACGCTAAAAGAGCCTTCGTTGATCGCATCGAGCATCGTGTGCGAGTGGCAGTCGATGATACCCGGCGAGACGAATTTGCCGGTCGCGTCGATGACGGTCGCCCCGGCCGGAGCCGTCAGATTTTTGCCGATACGGGCGATCTTGCCGTTTTGGATCAGCAGATCCGTATTTTGCAGCGTGCCCCTGACGGCGGTCATGATCGTCGCGTTTTTGATCAGGATGTCCGTTTTTTGCTGCGCAAATACCGGCAATGCCAGGATCAATACCGCTGTGATAAATAAAATTATTTTTCGCATTCTTTCCTCTGTCCTTATGCCTTACGGGTGTCTTTATACCTTACGGGTTTTAAGCTTACGGATTCTTTGTGCCCGTGATCGGAAACGCTCCCATTTGCGATCCCGCGGAACCGCTGAACTGGCTGCCGGTAACTTTACCGCTGATGCTCACTTCCAGATTTTGCCCGCCGGCATTTACGCTGATCTCGAAATGAAACCCGTCGGCCGTGACCTCGCCGTTTTTGATCTCCGACGTTCCCAGCATGGTTTGCACGGTGCCGGTCAATTTTGTCCCCTGCTGAACCAAAACCATCGTGCCGTCGAGCGGCTGTCCCGGCGCTTCGATCGTGAATTTCCAGGTTCCGCCCACGTTCGGCGTCGCGCCGGCCGCATCGCCCGTCGTAGCCTGTGCCGGGCCGCCGCCACCCGGACGTCCTCCGGGCCCGCCCGGCCTGCCGCCCGGACCGCCAATTCCGCCGGCGGGACGCTCCGGCGGTTTTTGTTCGAACATGACGCCATCGACAAAGACGTGAGTGATCACCCGGTCTTTGCCGAAAATATCGCCGCGCATCGCTACAAAATTGGCTATCTTGCCGGTTTCGAGCGTGCCCAGGCGATCCGAGACGCCAAAAAGTTCGGCCGGGCTGATCGTCATCGCGCGGATCGCGCCGTCTTTAGCCAGCCCGTTTTCCACGGTTTTGCCCGCGTTGGTCAAAAAGTCGGCCATGCTGGTCATGCCGCCGGATTGAAACGCGAATTTCACGCCCGCGGCTGACAAGATACCGGCATTTTTCGGAGCTTCGACCCGGCCGCGCAAAGTTTCCATCGGTTCCGGATCGGCTTCGGCGGAAAATGCCGCGGTGCGTTTCGGAAAATTCAGCGAAAGCAGCACCGGCACATCCTGTTTTTTCAGCCGGTCGGCCACCCGGCCCGACTGCATACCGCCGGCGATGATAAGTTTCAGATTGAACTCCTTAGCCAGGTCGAGCGCGCGCAGGATCTCGCGTTCGCTATTGGCATTCATCACGATCGGAACTTCGCGGCCCAGCACCGGGAACAGCGCTTCGAGCGATCTGTCGGCTTCGGGGCGGCGCACGCCGCGCGGGTTTGCGGCATAGATCTTTTTGATCTCCTGCAGCCGCTGGGCGTCTAAAAGCATCTGGCGCAATACGGAAAAAGTTCCCAGCAGCGAGACCGGATAATTGCCGCCGCCGCCGAGCGTTCTAAAAGTAATGTGCTGGGCAATGGGCGCGCGGATCACCATATCCGAAACGCTGTCGCCGGCGGTATTGACGAGCGCCGATTCCCCCATAAAAATCCCGTCGCGCGGGACGCTGAGCGCCGTGGTGATGCCGTTGTTACGAGCAGTCTCAAAACCCGCGTCGGTTGCGACCAGTAAATTCGCGGCTTCGGTTTCCGGCCGCAGTCCGTATGGATAATTCGAGTTCGACGGGTTGGCCGCCGCCAGGGCAGCCGCCGCCGCGGCCGCCGCCGCTTGTCCACCACCGCCTCCGCCGCCCGTCCCGGCGGGACGCGCCGCCGCCGAGATACCGATATTCGAATTAGCGTCGAAAAAACCGGGATAGATGGTTAAACCGCTGCCGTCAATGACTTTAACGTCGGCAGGAACGGTCACGTTCTCGCCGATCTGCGCGATCAAACCATTACGCACGACGATCGTGCCCTTCTCTATCGTCGCGCCCGTACCGGAAACTATCCGCGCATTCGTGATGGCGTAAGCATCGGTTTTATATTGCGCCGAAGCGTCGGAAACGACGAGAAAAAGCAGCAGAATAAACACCGCCGCACTGAAAAAAGAGTTCCAGATATCTTTGTTCATAACTTTTTCGTTTTGTGAATTGATGCGAAAATTAAACTAAAGAATTAACCATTACGCAAGGCAGGAGGACAGGGTTTCAAGGTTTTAGCGGGAGATTTATAAGAAATTGTAAATATTGATCGTTAATTTTTTTATTAGAAGTCGGTAGTCAGCTGTTTGAAGTTGAGCATAATGAAACCGGACAAGTTGACTCATCTCTCAGGTCAGCAAGGGTTGCTCCCGCTCTTTACGGTGACTCTTATCAAAATAAGCAATATTGAAAGTCCTTAAGAAGCGGGCGCAAGCCACCCTTCCCGACCTGAGAGGTAAATATATGCACGTCATTGAAGCAATACTTTTTTCTTTATAAGGTCCCAAACTGATCTCAGGACTTTGCGGTCAATACGCCTGTCCTACCTCACCTGATGTCAATCCCTCATCGGCCAGAGCCTCTTCTTCTTCACGATCAAGCTTCGCACACTCTCGCGCAAGCCGATTTTGATCGGCACCTTCGATGAAAGCCATAAAACACCCGGCTTCCGCATTGCGGACGTAGATATAATTTACTGCGGGAATCGCGAATAATTCTTCGATACGGGTTTCGATATCGGATACGGCTACTTTAACTCGTTTCAGCATTTCGCCGTCCGTAAAAAAAGCCTCAAAGAGCATCGGGAGGCCGCGCAGATCGGGCGGGAAAATGCCGCCCGTATAACTTTCGCACGCTTCTTTATGGATAAAGATCGGACCGGGTAGGGGCAGACCGGCACGGCCTTCGAAAGGGTTGTAAGTAAAGAATATCCGCTCGTCTTTACCTGTTTCGAAAATTTTCAGGCATGAACGGCACGGGCCGTACCCGGTCGCAATGCTGACACTGGCCGGAAGGCCGGCCCATGACGACCTGAGCGTGGCCCTGACACTTTCCGCGATCTCCGGCGAAATGGCGACAATTTTGAAACTTACCTGTTCTTTGACTGCGTTCATTTCTTTGCCGCCTCGCCCGCTTCTTTGGCCAGGATCTCTCGTTTGCGCTCGATGCCCCAGCGGTAGCCGCTCAGGTCGCCGTTTTCGCGCACGACGCGGTGACACGGGGTAACGATAGCGACCGGGTTGGTTGCGCAGGCCCGAGCGACCGCCCTTGAAGCCGTCGGACGGCCGAGGCTTTCCGCGACCTGTTTGTAAGAGCGCGTTTCCCCGTACGGTATCTTGCGCAGCGTTTCCCAAACCTGCAGTTGAAACGCCGTCGCCTGCACGTCGAGCGGCAGCACGAATCTTTTTTCTCTGCCTTCGGGGCCTTCCAGCATTGCCAGGATCGCTTTGACCGCCTCGTTCAGGCTGCTTTCATCTTTGCTGATCTCAGCGGCGGAAAATTCCGCTTCGAGCGCTGCGACCAGTTCATTTTCGCTGTCGCCAAAAGTGACGCTGCAAATGCCGCGTTCGGTCCTGGCCACGAGCATTTTGCCGAGGTCGCAATCAGCCACCGTATAAGCGATCTTCATACCTTTTCCTTTGCCTTTATAGGCCGCCGGGGTCATGCCCAGTTTGTCGGCCGCTTTTTCGTAAAGCGCGCGGCTGGAGCCGAAACCGGCTTCGTACATCGCGCCGGTGACGTCCTCGCCGCGATTGACCTGCTCCTTAAAATTTTTGATCTTGAGCGCGGTGGCGTACTGCTTAGGCGTGATGCCCAAAATACTTTTAAATGTCCGCTGTAAATGATGCGGGCTGAGCCCGGTCTGCTCGCCCAGGGACTCGAGCGAAAGATTTTCTTCCAGGTTGTCTTCGATCAGCTGGCAGACCTTCAGCGCCATTTCCACCTGCGGATCGCCCGCGGCGGCGGAATCGGGCCGACAGCGCAGGCAGGCGCGAAAGCCCTGCTGTTCAGCCGTTTTCGGCGTTTCAAAAAACACCACGTTGCGGCGCTTCGGCGTCCGCGCGGCGCACGAAGGCTTGCAATAAATGCCGGTCGTGCTGACGCCGAAAAAGAACGTGCCGTTAAACCGCGCGTCTTTGCTTTCGACCGCGTGCCAGAATATTTCCCCTTCACCGCTGTTGATTTTCATTTTGCTTGTCTCAGTTAACATAATCTTATCTCCTTAGACACCATTCTAGGAAAAGCGCGGGCCGGGTTCTATCCGTTTATTGCGGTCAAATTTTTGTTTAGAGTCCACGCTTTTAGCGTGCTTAAGGCAGAAACGCGACAGTTATGGAGCGTGTATTCTTGAAATCGGATTAACACGCTCCATAACTGTCGCGTTTCTGCCCGTTGAGTGTTTGAGATTCACCGAACAAGTCTTAGTATGTATTTATGGGGATTACCCGAAAGTCCGCCGTGATCCTGTTTGACGGGGTCTGCAATTTTTGCAACAGTTCGGTAAATTTTATTATCAAACATGATGAGAATAAAATTTTCCGGTTCGCCGCTTTGCAGTCAGAGGCCGGGCAAAAGCTGGTAAAAGAATACGGGATGGACAAACCGGGGCTGGATTCGATAATTTTGATCGAAAACGGGCGCGCTTACACGCATTCGACGGCCGCGCTGCGGATCGCGCATCATCTGGGCGGTATTTATTCGTGGGCGCACGCGCTGATCTATCTGCCGCGCGGTCTGCGGGATCTTTTCTACCGGATGTTTGCCAGCAACCGCTACCGGCTGTTCGGCAAACAGGAACAATGCATGATACCGACGCCCGAGGTCAAAGCAAGATTTTTAGAGCATCTGACAGAAGAGGGAGACGATCTATGAAAGCAGTTTGGAACGGAAGCATTTTGGCTGAAAGCAGCGAAACGATCGAGGTCGAGGGAAATCAGTACTTCCCGGCGGATTCGATCAACCAGGATCATTTTAAGCCGAGCGAAACCCACACCGTTTGCGGTTGGAAGGGTACGGCAAGCTATTACGACGTCGTTGTAAATGACGAGATCAATAAAGACGCCGCCTGGTATTACCCGGAGACAAAACCCGACGCCAAGAATATCGAAAACTACGTCGCTTTTTGGAAAGGCGTCGAAGTCACTTCTTAAATTAGTTTTATGTACAGTCTGGAAACCCTGGAATTCGGCAGGCTTCTCACGCTCATCAGCCGCAACGCGCAAACGCCGATGGGGCGCGCGCGGCTGGAAAATTTGCAGCCGCTGGCCGACCGGCGGGAGCTGCAGCAGCGGCTGGACGCGGTCGGTGAAGCGCTCTATTTGCAGGAAAATGATAAAACGTGGCGCTTTAGCGAATTGCCCGATCTGGAAGACGCGATCGCCATGCTCAGAGTAAAAGGGGCGAATCTGGAACCGCTGGTGATCGTTTCCGTCGCGCGGCTGTGCGAACAGGCTTTTGCCGCCCGCGCCGCAATTTCCGAGGAACGGGAAAATTGCCCGGTGCTCTGGCAGACGGTGCATAACCTCTCGCCCGATCTGCAAAAAACGCTGAACCGCATCACGAAAAAGATCCTGCCGAACGGCGACCTGGAAGATTCAGCCAGCCCGGCGCTGGCCAGAATCCGCAGCGAGATCAGCTCGCAGCGCGCGCGGCTGACAAAGTCGCTCGAGGCGCTGATGCGAAATTCCGGCGACGCGGTGCAGGACAATCTGGTCACCGTCCGCAACGAACGTTTTGTGATTCCGATCAAAGCCGATTTTCGCGGCAAGGTCGCGGGCGTGGCGCACGGATTTTCTTCGTCGGGCGCGACCGTTTTTGTCGAGCCGCTGGAAACCATCGAAGCCAACAATGAACTGCAGATGCTGCGCGACAAAGAGCAGAACGAGATCATCAAAATTTTGTTCGAGCTGACGGAAGAGCTCCGCGAAAATCTGCCGGCGATCGAAAACGCCTTCGAGGCCGTCGGTGAGCTGGACGCCGTCCGCGCCAAGCTGGAATTCGCGCGCGGTTTCGAAGCGGTTGTCCCGGAAATTTCCGATAACGGCGTGCTCGAATTTGTCGATGCCAGGCACCCGCTGCTGGAAGAAAATCTGCGGCGGTCAGTAGTGAAGTCAGAACCGGAAAAAAACTCCCCTCCTGCCAGAGGAGGGGTGGCAGCCGCTTCGGCTGACGGGGTGGTGGGAGTAGTGACGGGGTTAAAAAACTCCCCTACTTTTGAAGGAGGGGTGGCATCGCTTGAGCGTGACGGGGTGGTTAAATCCATAGTCCCTTCGAGTTTCACCCTGACTAATGACAAGTCCGCCATGATCATCTCCGGCGCTAACGCGGGCGGCAAAACCGTCGTGCTGAAAACCGCCGGACTGCTTTCGCTGATGGCTGTTTCCGGCCTGCCGGTTCCGGCCGTTTCCGCCCAGGTTCCGCATTACCAAACGGTGCTGGCGGACATCGGCGATCATCAATCGCTCGCCGCGAATCTTTCTACCTTTAGCTCGCACATGACCAACATCGCCGAGATGCTGCGCGTCTGCAAAGCGCCTTCGCTGGTGCTGCTGGACGAGGTCGGTACCGGCACCGATCCGGAGGAGGGCTCGGCGCTGGGCGTGGCCGTGGTCGAAGAATTCCGCCGCTGCGGAGCGCATTTGATCGCTTCGACCCATTATCGCGGGCTGAAAATTTACGCCGCGAAAGACGAAACCGTGCTGAACGCCAGTGTCGAATTCGACGAAAAAACCCTGCAGCCGACGTATCGCCTGCTGGTCGGGTTGGCCGGCGTGTCGAGCGGAATCGAGATCGCGCGGCGATTCGGCATTCCCGACAAAGTGATCGCCGCGGCGCGGGAAAATCTGGACGAAGCGGCACAGGAAGCCGAAGTTTATCTGCTGAATCTAAAACGCGAGGCCGATTCGGCGCGCGACCTGCGCGTGGCCCTGGAAGAAGAGCGCGAAGCGGTCGCGATGAAATACGCGGGACTGGAAATTCAGGCGGGCAAACGCGAACTGGAACGCCGCAAAGAGTCCGAAAAAGAACTGGCCGCCGTAGTGGCAAATTTCGAACGCCAGGCGAACGCCCTGATAAACACGATCGAAGACAAACAGCTGCGCCAAAAACTGCAAAAAGATGTCGCGACGAAAAAAGCGCAATTAAAAAGAGAGATACCGGTGGTCAGCGGCCAGAGGTCATCTGCTAATGAAAAGTCTATCGCGGTGAAAGATGCCCCGATCGTTGTCGGCACGAAAGTTCTCACCGGGCTGGGCTCGATCGGAACGGTGGAAAAGATCGACGGAAACACGGCGGAGATCCTATCGGGATCGATGCGGCTGCGCGAAAAACTGAAAGATCTAAAAGTGGTCGTCGATCAGAATGTCTCCACCGCCGCGGCAAGTAATACAAAACGGCTGGAAAATCTGCAAAGGCAAACCGGCGAGACAAAACTGGATTTTAACGACGAACATCGCGGCGCGGAACTCAACCTGATCGGCAAGACCACCGCCGTCGGCGAAGACGAACTGGACCGCTTCCTGGACGAAGCCTACCTCGCCGGATTTCCCAATGTCCGCATCATCCACGGCATCGGCACCGGCGCGCTCCGCTCCGCCGTCCGCGGCATGCTGCAGGGCCACCCGCACGTCGCAAAGTACACCACCGCGCCGCAAAATCAGGGCGGCGAAGGTGCTACAATAGTGGAACTGAAACAATAGAAAGGAGCACTATTCATTGTGTTGACGCAAAAAGAAATTTTGGATGAAGTTTTTACTCTTCCCGTTACCGAGCAGCGTGAAATTGTCGAGGAAATTCAAAATCATATAAAGCAAAAAAATGGTAACGACACACAAAAACAGGAACTTTCTAAAGAAGAGCGACACGCAATAATTCGGGGATTGAGCGGTATTGGAAAAGTTGAAGGAAAACCTGCTCCGTCGGATGAAGAAGTGAAAGAAGATTACTATAACTACCTGGCGGAAAAGTATAAATAATGCGCGTTTTACTTGATAATGATATAGTGCTGGATTTCCTGCTTGAGCGCGAGCCTTTTTTCGGTGATGCCGAAAACATTTTCAATCTCATGGATGAAGAGAAGTTTCTTGCCTATATTGCCGCAATTACTCCGCTTAATGCGTTTTATATTTTGCGAAAAACAAAAGGCAAAGAAATCGCTTTTAATGCAATCGAAAATCTGCTGAAAATTTGCGAGGTGTGTTTGGTTGATTAGCATATTCTCCAAGCTGCTTTTTCTCTCGAAATCGGTGATTACGAAGACGCAGTCCAGTGCGCAGCTGCGGCGGCGGAAAATCTCGATGCGATCATCACGCGTAACTTTGCGGATTATAAAAATTCACCGGTAACAGTTTATGACCCCACGGAATTCCTGCAAATAATGCAGAGTGCTTGAAGTCTTTTCTTTTCATTAAATCATCTCAAAATCAGGGCGGCGAAGGTGCATAATAGTGGAACTAAAACAGTAATCTCTGAATAGATAGAAGCAGTCAGTGAAGCTGACGAAAGAATATAGCCCCGGGTGAGCGCAGCGTAACCCGGGGTTAGGTGTCTCTTAAATAGCAGCCGCTTTAGCGGGCGAAAGATGGCGGATAGAGCCTCTGCCGCCCTTTAAAAACGGGCTGAAATAATTTACCACTGTACCTCAGGCTTACGCCTGAGGTTATAATCTATCGTCCGCTAAAAGCGGACTTCTCTTACGAGAAGCCGCTTAATCCTGCCCTTGTAACCCCGCCCTGGAACGCGGCTAAATGCTATAATAGGAGAAAGTTTTAATCAATAATGCTCTACCCCCAGACCTTTATCGAAGAATTAAAGCAGCGCGCGGATATCATGCGCGTGGTGGAGGGGTATGTTCCGCTGAAGAAAAAGGGGCAGAACTGGTGGGCGCCGTGCCCGTTTCATTCGGAAAAGACGGCTTCGTTTTCGGTGAGCCCGGCGAAGGGAATGTTCAAATGCTTCGGCTGCGGCAAGGGGGGCAATGTCTTTACTTTTGTGATGGAACTCGAAGGCCTGAGTTTTCCCGAAGCGGTCAAGGTGGTAGCCGACAAGGCCGGTATCGAGCTGCCGGCGCCGGTTGACGGGCGGGATTACGAGCAGACCAAGCGGGCCGCGGACGAGCGCAAACGCATCGCCGAGGAAGTGATCCAGCTGAATTCCTGGGCGACCGAATTTTGGGAAAATCATTTGCAGGACGCCAAAGCCAAAACGGCGCGCGAATACCTCGACCAGCGCGGCATTTCCGAAGAAACCATTGGGGCTTTCCGGCTCGGCTATGCGCCCGATAGCTGGGACGCGCTGAAAAGCTACCTGAAAGAGATGGGCGCGGGTGAAAAACAGATCGAGATCAGCGGCCTGGTCAGCATAAACGAAGAAAAAGAACGCGTTTTCGATCGTTTCCGCAACCGGATAATGTTCCCCGTGCTGGACGTAAACGGTAAGCCGATTGCCTTTGGCGCGCGCGCCATGGGCGACGACCAGCCGAAATACCTGAATTCCCCGGAAACGCCCGCTTATACCAAGGGAAATCATCTTTACGGCCTGTTTCAGGCGCGAGAAGAAATTCGCAAGAAAAAATTCGCTATTTTGGTCGAGGGGTACTTCGATCTGATCACACCGTTCCAAAACGGCGTGAAAAACTGCGTCGCCAGCTCCGGCACCGCCTTTACCGAAGCGCAGGCGAAACTTTTGAAGCGGTTTGCGCGTAAGGTGGTAGTGAACTATGATGGAGATAGTGCAGGTGTGACAGCAGCTAGAAAGGCTATCGGAACGCTACTGGCAGAGGATTTTGAGATAAAGATTTTAGTTCTTCCCGGGCAAACTGACCCGGATGAATTTATCCAGTCCAACGGCGTCGAAGCATATAACAAACAAAGAGGACAAGCCGCCCCCCACCTGCAATTCGTTTTGGAACAAGCTGTACGGGAAAAAAACCTCGGCGTGCCCAGGCACAAGGCTGAAGCGATCGAGGAAATAATGCCCGTGCTTTGTGCTGTGCGTAATCCTACGGAACAGCGCGAGACATTCGACCAGGCAATGAATTTTTTGCGGGTCGAAGATGAGTCGCTTCGCGGCGACCTGTGGAATACCGTCAAGGCCGGCACCCGTCCCGATATATCGGGCATGAAACGCCAGATAGCGCGCGCCACCATGCCGAGGCCGACGGTTGCCGAGCAACAGCTGCTGGAATTGCTTGTTCACGACGAAGAATTAAGAAAAATAATTCTGCCGACACTGGAAGAAACCGATCACCACGCTTTGGCTTCGGCATCGGTTTTTCAGGCGCTGATAGAGGCGGATAAAAGATCTTTGGAAATTACGGCGGAAAATCTGTCGGCCCTGCTGGACGAAGACGACTCAGCGGCGCACGACCTTTTGCCATTGCTCATGATGAGCAATGCTCCGCGCGCGGACGGCGAAGAGATCGACGAGATCCTGGCCGAAGCTGAAAGCTGCGTTTTGACACTAAGATTAATGGCCATCCAGGAACACACTCTCAGGATGCATCAGGAACAACTGTATGCCCAGGAGAAAGGCGATACCGAAACACTGGAAAAACTGGCGATCGAACGAGTGGAATTAACGCGTCTGAAATGGGAACTGGAACAAAATATAACGCAGGATTAAAACTGTGTATAAAATATTACTTTGACAACTATTTATGGCTAGATTTAATCAAAAATCCAATATGGTAGATTACGACGAAGAACCACAAGAGGATATGGTGGAACGCCTGCTGGAACTAGGCAGGGAGAAGAAATTTCTTAGCTTCGAAGATCTTAACCGCGAATTGCCGGACAGCATGGTTTCGCCCGAGGATATCGAAGACGTTCTGCAAAAAATCGAGGGTGCCAGCATTTCCGTCGGCGATTCGGATTCGCCGCTGCTGGAAACCCCGCTTGCGGGTGACGCCGAGGTGGACGAAGACGAAGAATTCGACCTCGACCTTTCGGCCGGAACACTGGACAAAACTAATGATCCCGTCAGGCTTTACCTGCGCGAAATGGGTATCGTGCCGCTGCTGACCCGCGAAGGCGAAGTGGCGATCGCCAAGCGCATCGAACGCGGGCAGATCAAAACCCAGAAATCCATTTCCCGTTCGCCGATCGCGGTGGAAGCGCTGCTGAACATCGGCGACCTGCTGGGAAAAGGACGCCTGAGCATCCGCGACACCGTGATGTTTTCGGAACAGGCGGAACTGACCGGCGAAGAAGATAAAGCCGACGAGTATATGCGCTGGACGCTGGAAGGCATCGAACGCATCAGCGTCAATTACACCAAAGCGCTCAAGGCGCTTAACAGCCTGGTCAAGGAACAGGAAAAACAAAAACCGGGCGCTAAAGCCGGCAAGAGGCTCATCCGGCTGCGCCGCGAAATGGCGCGCCTGAGGCTGGAGATCGCCGACGAGATCAAACTGCTCAACCTGACCGAACGTTCGAAACAGCGTTTGATCGATGCCATCCGCAAGGTGAGCAACGAGATCCGCTCCGCCGAGCGCGAAGTGACCAAAGCGCAGAACAAGATCGACGCCAAGCCGCCCGCGCCGGAAAAAAGAGAACTGCGCAAACGTTTAGGCGAGTACAAAGACAAACTGCAGGTGATCGAGGATCGTTATCACATTCCGCCGGTCGAAATTAAACGCTCGCTGCAGTCGATCCTGGTGGGCGAATCGGCCACTAACCAGGCGAAAAAAGAACTGGTCGAAGCCAACTTGCGTCTTGTGGTTTCGATCGCCAAGAAATACACCAACCGCGGCCTGCAGTTCCTCGATCTGATCCAGGAAGGCAACATCGGTTTGATGAAGGCGGTCGATAAATTCGAATGGCGTCGCGGCTACAAGTTTTCGACCTACGCCACGTGGTGGATCCGCCAGGCGATCACCCGCGCCATCGCCGACCAGGCGCGCACCATCCGCATTCCGGTGCACATGATCGAAACGATCAACAAGCTGATCCGGACTTCGCGGGCGCTGGTGCAGGAACTGGGACGCGAACCGACAAGCGAAGAGATCGCCAAGAAAATGGACATCCCCGTATCGAAGGTGCGTAAAGTGCTGAAGATCGCGCAGGAGCCCATCTCGCTGGAAACCCCGATCGGAGAAGAGGAAGATTCGCACCTCGGCGATTTTATCGAGGACAAATCGATCCTAAACCCGGCCGAGGCCGTGACCGTTTCCAACCTGCGTGAGATCACCAACGAAGTGCTGGCAACACTCACGCCGCGTGAGGAAAAGGTTATCAAAATGCGTTTCGGACTGGGAAGCAGCGGCTCTGAACACACGCTCGAGGAAGTGGGGCAGCACTTTGCCGTCACCCGCGAACGTATCCGCCAGATCGAAGCTAAAGCACTGAGAAAATTACGCCACCCGTCGCGTTCACGAAAACTGAAAGCGTTTTTGGAAGGCAAGCAGTAGGAATTAATTAACACCACAAAGACACAAAGGACACTAAGAAATTTCTTCTTAGTGTCCTTTGTGTCTTTGTGGTAAATATTTTTCTTTATTCGTATCTCAGGCATTCGATCGGGTCCATGCGGGCGGCTTTTCGCGCCGGGAGCACACCGAATACCAATCCCACCAGGATCGACACGCCCAAACCGAGTATCACCGCCCACGCCGGAATTTGCGCCGGGATAGAAGGGATCAGCAGCAGGATCAAATTACTGATGCCCGCGGCCGCGATGATGCCGATGATGCCGCCGATAAAGGTCAGCGTCATCGCTTCCAGCAGAAACTGCAGGACGATCGCGCGGCGGGTCGCGCCGATGGCTTTGCGGATGCCGATCTCCTTGGTGCGTTCGGTCACCGAAACCAGCATGATATTCATCACACCGATGCCGCCGACCAGCAGGCCGAGACAGGAAATGGCGATGGCGATCAAACCGACCATGCCGGTGATGCCGTCGAATTGTTCGATGAATTTGTCGGCGGTCTTGATGTCGAAATCGTTCGGCTTGTCGAAGGGCACGCCGCGCCGCTGGCGCAGGATCCCCTCGGCATCCTCCAGCGCTTCGGTTACGCGGCCCGATTTGGCCTTGATGATATGCAGCAGGTATTCGCGCTGCGGAGCTACTTTTCGCGCCGTCCGGTAGGGCAGCAGTACTTTCGAATCTTCTTCGTTCTCACCGAAAAATCCGGCTTTTCTTTTTTCCAAAACCCCGATGATCTCCCACGACTGGCCGTTCATTCGCACCATTTTACCGACCGGGTCGTCCCTTTCGTCGGGAAAAAGCGCGGTCGCGGCGTTTACGCCGATGACGATCACCTGGCGCCGCTGCAGATTGTCGGCTTCGCTGATAAAACGGCCTTTATTTATCACCAGGTTGACGATCCGGTCGTAGTTCGGCGAGACGCCGTCGGTCTGGCCGCGGCGGTAATTGCGCCCTTCATAAACTATGTTGTCGTCAAAGCTGGGCCCGAAATTACCGATGCCGGTGGCCACCAGAGCGATATCGTCCACCGCGTCAGACTGCATGATGATGGCCTCCGCGTCATCATCGGTCAAAACCTTGCGCGAGCGTTCGGAGCGGTCGTCCGGGCCGAAACCCGTGGTGAGATGAAAAGCGTAAATATTATTGGTGCCGTATTCTTCTATCATCGAAACAATGCTCTGGCGCATTCCCGTCAAAATAGAAGCCACCACGATCGCGGTAAAAACACCGACGACAATTCCCAACACCGTCAAAAAGCTGCGGAATTTGTGCGCGCGAATACTGTCGAACGCCATTTTCACGATCTCGTAGGGAATAAAATTCGGAAGCCTCATATTATTTGTCCGCTTATTTACCGCTTATTTACCGGTCGTCAAGGCCACGATCGGATCCAGCTTGGCCGCTTTGTACGCCGGGTACAGGCCCGCTAAAATTCCGATGATGCTGGAAACTCCCAGCGCGATTATCATATAGAACGGCGTGATATTCATGGTAATTTCCGCCATCACGGTGATCAGCTGCGTCACGCCGAACGCCACCAGCAGCCCCATCAGCCCGCCGACGGCGCACAGTAAAACCGACTCGATCAAAAACTGCAGGATTATCTGTTTGAAGGTCGCGCCGAGCGCTTTTCTCAATCCGACCTCGAACGTGCGTTCCGTCACCGACACCAGCATGATATTCATCACCACGATCCCGCCGACCAGCAGCGTGATAAAAGTGATCGGGATCACGACGGCCTGAATGCTGTTGGTGAACTGGTCGATCTGATTGCCGACGTCGTCGGTATTGACCAGCCCGAAATTATCCTCTTCACTGCCGATCAGCTGGCGCCGGTTGCGCAGGTCAACCCGGGATTCTTCGATCGCGTTAGAGAGGCCTTCCCTTTCCATCGATTTTCCGTGGACCTGGATGCCATTGCCGCGCCCGAACATCTGCAGGTGCAGCGTGACCGGAATATACAGGGTGCGATCCATCGGCTCGCCGAAAAACGAACCTTTTTTCTCTTCGACGCCGACCACTTCGAGCGGGACGCCCTGAACTTTCAATTTTTGCCCGAGCGGGTTTTTATCGCCGAAATATTTTTCCCTGACATCGGCGCCGATGACACAGACCTTGGCCGAGCGGGCGACTTCGTCATCGGTCACGAAACGGCCCTCGGAAATGGTCTTGTCTTCGATCGTTTCCATGTTGGCGGTGACGCCGTTGATCCTGGTCGAAGGCATTTCCAGTCCGTCCTGGTTAAGATCGGTGCTGGCGCCGGTCGCCGCGCCGACCTCCGAGCAGGCCTGACAATTCGCCTTCAAATACTCGTATTCTTCCCAGGTCAGCTTTTTATTGCGGCGGTTCATCCGCTCATAGGTTTCCTCATCCCGCTGCCCGGTAAAGGCCATCCGCGAGATCATAAAATGATTCGCGCCGAGCATTTTTCCGATCTGCTGCGTAACGTAAGAATTCAGTCCATTTATCGACGCGCTCACGACCACGACCGCCGCCACCCCGATCACCACGCCGATCAATGTCAGCAAAGCGCGCAGTTTATGCGCCACGATCGAATCGAGCGCGATCCTAAAGGCGTCCGTGTAAAATGAGATCAGATACCGCATAACTAACCTAAAACCTGATTTTCCGCTTATTTAAGTCTTGCGACTCATTTGTACTACGTTAAAAAACGAGCAAGTGTTCTGTTAAATTTGCTTTTGAGAGAATTTTTATCGCGAGCCCGCGTAGCGGGCGAAATAGTAATAGCCACAGGCATCAGCCTGTGGTTAAGGCGGATAAATTTACTGGAGCCTGTTTTAACAGGTGACAAAGGTCTGACGGTATCCTGTCTGCCGCCCGTTAAAACGGGCTTTTATTTTAATACACAGCTGACCCCGGGTTTCGCTGCGCTTCACCCGGGGCTGCCACTATGCGCGTCAGCTCCGCTGACTCTGTGAGAGGATCTAAGACTTGCCGTTTTGATTTAACTTCAGGTTCATGGGCAAAATGCCCACCGGCACCCAATAAAATTAGTTAAATAGGCCGATGTTTGATAAACTTAATAGTTTGTTTGTATGAGTAAAAAGATCATCGAAAGCTACAAGAAGAAACTGGCCGCCGAATCCGGGTGGACGATCAAGCACGGGGCGCAGCTGCGCATTGCGCTGTGCTATCCGAACACCCATAACGTCGGCATGGCTAATCTTGGCATGCACACGATGTACGAGCTTTTTAACCGCATACCGGAAGTTTCCTGCGAACGGGTTTTTCTGCCGGACGACGCCGAGATGCGCGAGTACGAAAAATCGCGCTCGACCCTGCTTTCGCTCGAAACCCAGACACCCGTCCGCGATTTCGATGTGATCGCTTTTTCGATCTCGTTCGAAACCGATTACCTGAACATGGCCAAGATGCTGCAGATGAGCGGCGTCCCGGTCTGGGCCAGGGACCGCAATCATTTTCACCCGCTGGTGGTGATGGGCGGCGCGGCTTCGTTCTTAAATCCCGAACCGATCGCCGAATTTACCGACGTGATCGCGGTCGGCGAAGGCGAAATTCTCGCTTACCAGCTGGTCGATACCATTTTCGAACATGGAATGAAAGAGGATATTCTGCTCGCGCTGGCAAAGATCGGCCGCGGGTTTTATATTCCATCGCTCTATGAAGTGATCTATAACGAGGACGGCACGGTCTATGATTACCTGCCGACGGCCGAAGGCATCCCGGCGAAGGTCGGACGCGCGCTGGCGCATGAAAATCCGAAGGAAGGCACCCTGCGGCGGGCGATGCGGCGCGGCGAAACGGAAGTCGTCGATAGACTGGTGAACCAGGAAGTTTTTGCGCCTTCGACCGCGATCTGGTCGCCGGGCGCGGAAATGGGCGACCGTTTGCTGGTGGAAATTTCGCGCGGCTGTTCGCAAGGCTGCCGTTTCTGCTGGGCCGGCTATAACTATTATCCGCCGCGCGTCGTCCCGGCCAAAGACATTTTAGCGAAGGCGGCCGAGTGGCGCGGAAAGACGAACAAGATCGGACTGGTTTCGACCGCCGTCTGCGACCACCCGGAAATTTCGACGATCCTGAGCGAACTGCGCCGGATGGATTTTCGCATCTCGGTCTCTTCGCTGCGGCTGGATCAAATCTCGGAAGAACTGCTCGACGCGCTGGTCGAATCAAACGACCAGCAGATCGCCGTCGCGCCGGAATGCGGTTCCGACCGCCTGCGCCGCGTGATCAATAAAAATCTGACCAATGACGAGATAGTCGATATCTGCGGCGCGGTCTTCGACCGCGGAATGCTGACCGTCAAGCTTTACCTGATGGTCGGGCTGCCGACCGAAACGCAGGAGGACCTGGAAGAGATGATCGTGCTGGTCGAGCGGATAAAAGACCGGATGCTCGAAGCCGGAAAAAAATTCGGCCGCGCCGGAAAGATCATTCCCTCGCTCAACGGATTCGTGCCGAAGCCGAACACGCCGCTGCAGTGGGACGCGATCTGCGATGAAAAAGAATTAAAGCAGCGTCTGAAATGGGTCTGTAAAAATCTGTCGCGGATACCGAACGTCGAAGTTCGCGTGATGTCGGCGCGCATCGCGCACGAGCAGGCGCTTTATTCATCCGGCGACCGCCGGATCGGCAAGGTCATCGAAGCCGCCGCCCGGTTAAAAGGAAATCTCGACGCGGCGCTGCGCGAAACCGGCGTCGATGCCGCATTTCATACTTCGCGCGACCGCAGCTATGAAGAATTTCTCCCGTGGTCGATCGTGGATTCCGGCTTGTCGTTTGAATTTTTGAAGGAAGAACACGAAAAGGCGCAGGCTGCTAAATCAACCGCGCCCTGCCCGGCAACCGATACCTGTACTAAATGCGGTGTCTGCCCTTCGACCTGGCTGGGCAGCGCCGAACCCGCCTTTGTGCAACTGCAGGGCCTGCGTCCCAGAGTGCAGGCGCTTTTAACCTGACGCTTCTTTAATTAAAGCGGCTAATCGGTCGCGGTGTTGTCGAACTGGTATTGATATTTATAAAGGCCGAAGGGCAGAATATCCACCTGTCTGGTGAACCGCACGCGCGCTTTCATATTACTTCCGGCTTCCGTGACCTCGATAAGCGCATTCCCCGGAACACCGTTTTCACTGGCCACCATCCGGAGGCGTTTTTTCAGCTTATCCGTCAGCGGTTCGCTCGTCCCATGCGGCGCGGCCTGAACCTGCACAATAATATTATGCATTTCCGCCTTAAAACTTTCAGATTGGTAGGCCGCCGGAATATAATTCCAGCCCGCATGAATTAACATAAACAGCACGAGCAGGGCAACCAGCGCATAGATCTTGGTGCCGCCCTGTTGACCGCGATAGGACTTCGCTTTCATCTTATTTTTAACTCTTTCTTTCATTGTCGGCCTCCTGTCAAATTACATCAGAAGCGCATGGGATCTACCGGAGAATGGTTTTGATGGATTTCTTTATTAATGAGACGGGAATCTCATTGTCAGTGACGAGAACGGGCGCGCCGATCTTTTCCAGGAGAATCCAGGTTACTGCGGGTCCCGCTTTCTTTTTATCGAAAGAGATCGCGCGAATAACCTCTTCAACGGATATATTATCGAGCTTTGGCAGTCTCCCGGCCAAATGCACAACATCCGACAATGATTTTAAACTATTTTTATCTAAAATATCAAGGTTTTTCGATATTTCGGCGGCGGCGAGAATTCCGTACCCGACGGCTTCGCCGTGCTTTAGCGCTTTGTAATCAGTAACTTTCTCCAGGGCATGGCCGACCGTGTGCCCGAAATTAAGTATCTTTCGCGAGCGGTTATCTTCTCTGCCCAGAGCTTCTTTTTGATCGCCGGAGACGATCCCGGCTTTAAATGACACCTGCGCTTTGACCAAATCGATTAATTCAGCCTTAAAATCAGCGCCGTTTTCACTCGCATAATATTCGCCGAATCTATCGATCCGATAATGCCGCAAAAAGCCCCTCGTCTGCGCAAAGAGTTTTTTACCGGCGATGGCTCCCTGTTTTACGGCTTCGCAAAATCCGGCGGTCAATTCCCGGCGCGGCAGGGTCCGCAAAGTATCCACGTCGATCAAAACACCATGCGGCTGGTAAAAAGCGCCAACCAGATTTTTGCCATGCTCGCTATTGACCGCGGTTTTCCCTCCGACCGATGAATCGATCTGCGAGACGATGGTGGTCGGGAGCTGCAGAAACGGAATCCCGCGCAGATAGACTGCCGCGGCAAATCCGGTGAGGTCGCCGACCACGCCGCCGCCCAACGCGACGACAGCATCGCCGCGGGTAAATTTTTGTTCGCCGAGAAAAGATAAAACCTGCTGCAGCGAGCGGAAATTCTTGTGCTGCTCGCCGTCCGGTATCAGCGAAACCGAAACTTTATAACCGGCCTTTGCCAGCGACCTCTGCGCCCTGACGCCGTATAATTTGAAGACCTTGCGGTTGGAAATGAGCGCGATCTTTTGCGTTCCAGCGGGCAGGGAGGCAGGCAGGCAGCCCCGCGCCCATTCTCCGCACGAATCGAGCAGACCCGAACTGATCCTGATATCGTAGGCCGCCGCATCGCCGGGAGTCTTTATTTTAACGGTTTGGTCCATCTACCTTGGTTGAAAGTGCGAAATTTGGACAAAATTAAAGTGAGTATGACAACGTGGAAGTGCGTCACACTCACCAATTTGTGGCCACTGTCCTCACCCCAGCAGCCACCTGAGATGCGAAGTTTCCCTCACACCTCGAATAGATAAGAGTGTACTCTTCGAAAATAGGCAAAGCAAGAGAATTTTTACCGGGTTAAACAAGTTTTCGCAACTTTACCGGCAAGCGTAGCTTTGCCTATAAAGTCTGTTTTTGACGGTTTATACTAACTATGGGCCAGCAAATTGAAATAACGAGCGTAAACCTGGGAGCGCAGGCATCCTGCCTGCAAGCGCGGCTTGTCGTGCTAACTTATTCATAAAATAAGCGCATTTTAGACGCTTTGCGATCTTGCAGGCAGGATGCCTGCGCTCCCAGGTTTAGTGCATTTTATTTATTAACTTGCTTTGCCTATGAAGGCTGGAATACTCCGACTTTATGGGCAAAGCCACTTTTACACTGAGCCGTTACCCCAGATTTTGCCGGATCACTTCCGCCAGATTTTCGGCTTGAAGGTTGATGGATTTCTGATCCTGCCCTTCGATCATGACCCGCGCCAGATTTTCCGTGCCGGAATACCGCAGCAGCAGCCGGCCGGTTTCTCCCAGTTCAGCCTCGGTTTTTTTCGCGGCTTTGGCGATAGCCGGCACCTCATCGAACGGCAATTTTTCCTTTACCTTTACGTTCAGCAAAATTTGCGGAAAGCGGGTGAAGCCTTCGGCCATGCCGGCGAGAGTTTTGCCATTTTCTTTTAAAGCCCGGAGCAGGAAAAGGCCGGTCAGCATGCCGTCGCCGACCAGGCTGTAATGCGGAAAAATAATATGGCCCGATTGTTCGCCGCCGAGCGCCGCGCCGCTTTTTAATAATTCTTCGAGCACGTATTTGTCACCGACCGCCGTCCGGTCGAGTTCGATGCCGCGCGATCTCAGCGCCACTTCCAACCCGAGATTGCTCATCACCGTGGCGACGACCTGGTTATTTTTGAGCTCATTTTTATCCTGCAGGTTCTGCGCCATCACCCACAGCACGGCGTCGCCATCGACGATCTCTCCCGCGGCATTGACGAACAAGGCGCGGTCGGCGTCGCCGTCAAAAGCGATCCCGATCTCGGCTTCCTGTTCGACTACGACCCGCTGCAGATTTTCGATATGGGTCGAACCGCAGTTCAGATTTATGTTGCGCCCGTCGGGTTGGTTATTGAGCGCGACGACGTTGGCGCCCAGGCTCTCGAAAAGTTCGGGCGCCAGATCGGACGCCGCGCCGTTCGCGCAATCGAGCACGATCTTCATTCCCATCAGCGAGAGGCTGAAAAACTCGTTCTGTAAATGCTGCAAATATTGGTTTTGTAATTCTTTGGCAGCGGCGTCATGAAAGCTTTCACCGTCCGGAATTTCACCGTCAGCGGCATTAATGTCGGCTTCGATCTGCCGCTCGGCGGCCTCGTCGATCTTTTTTCCGGTCGGCGAAAATATCTTGATGCCGTTGTCCTGAAACGGATTGTGCGAAGCGCTGATGACGATCCCGGCGTCGTATTTCAGGTGGTGGTTAAGAAAAGCGACGCCCGGGGTGGTGATGATCCCGGCCGATTCGCATTCCGCCCCGGCGGAAACCGCTCCCGCGTGAAATGCGCGCTCGATCCATTCGCCGGATTCACGCGTGTCGCGCCCGGTGATAAATTTAGCCGCGCCGTTTTTTTCCTTTACCTGCCGCGCCAGCGAACGTCCGACGATCTTTACCGTCCGTTCATCGAGCGGAAATTTTCCCGCCTCGCCGCGCATCCCGTCTGTTCCAAAAAGTTTTTTCATTGATGATGTATATAGAAATTCTTACTTTGCGTTCTTTGCGCCTTTGCGAGCTTTGCGTGAGAGGATTTTTCACGCAAAGGCGCTAAGGACGCAAAGAGATTGTGGCAAATTCAATCTCCCTGCCTCCGATGGGAAGCCAAATATTTCCTGCTATTTAAAATTAAAACCAGTACCAATGCCAGTCCGGTGCTGACAAAAACGCCGTAAAAAGCGCGGGTGTAATCTCCGCCGTCGAGGTCCGCCAGATAACCGGCGACCTTGCCGCCGATCGCCGCGCCAATGGTTTCGATCATCACGATCACGCCGAGTATCTTACCGTATTCGCGCTGTCCGAAAAATTCCGCCACCAAAAGCTGCAGCAGAACGAACGTGCCGCCGTAACCCAAACCGAATATTAAAATAAACGCAATCGCATTGCCCGCGTTTAAGCCGAACAGAATAAACGTCGCCAGAAACATTACCGCGCAGCACAAAAGCATCACCCGCTGCGGCCGGAACCGGTCGCTGAGCCAGCCGAAGAAAAATTTCCCGGCGACGCTGACCGCAAAAAGCGCGGAAAGATAATAGCTGGCGGCCATCGGCGACACCCCGATCCGGGGCGTCTGCAGATAGAGGATGAATTGCTGCGAAGTAACAAAAATGGTGTAAAAGATCGCCGCGGCGCAAAACGCAAAGATCCAGAAAACAGGAGTTTTCAGCGCCTCGCGCAAAGTAAGACCGGGCAGATCGCGGGCATCTGTTTCACCCGTTTCACCCGTTTCGGCAATTTCAGGGGCGCGAAATTCGCCGTCCGCCGTCAAGCCTTTGTCGCCGGGCGTATTTTTTACAAAAATGATCACCGCCGGCAGCAGCACCAGCCATACCAGCAGGCTGACCAGCAGCATCGAGCTGCGCCAGCCGTAACTGAGCAACAGCGGGGTCGCGATCAGCGGCACCAGAACGCCGCCGATGCTGGTGCCGGTCAGAACGATTCCAAGCGCCGTGCCGCGCAGACGCCGGAACCAGTTAGAAACCAGCACGACATTCGGCATCACCCCGACAAACCCCAGCGAGATACCCATCAGGATCCGCGCGGCGTAAACCGCGGCCGGCCCCGTCGCCTGTGAATGAAGCAAAAGCCCGAGGCCGAGAATCACGCAGCCCGTTATCATCAATGACCGCAGGCTGAATCTTTTCACCAGAAACCCGGTAACGGGCGAGAAAAAACCCGCCAGTAGAAAGGTGAGATAACCGGCGGTGGCGATCATGCTTTCCGCTTCGTTCGCCGGAACCAGACCGCCCGCGACAAATTCTTCCCGGATAGGTTTGGAAAATACAGCGATCCCCAGCGTGGTCAGCCCGTTACTGACGACCAGCGCCAGTGTCGAAACCGCGACGATCGTCCAACCGTAAAAGAGTCCTTTTTTTTCCGCAGACTGAGCTTCCATCTATAATATTTTGAGGTGTTTTAATTTTTCTTTATTAAATCTATAAAAATTTGTGATATTTTCCTATTTGAGTTGACAACCTTTCGCCTTTTGAGCGAATCTTTACTTTCACTTGCCGTCTTAGGCAAATAGTTTTTGAATCAGTTGCTGCCTTAGCTCTCCTTAGAAGAAGTATCAGGATGAATTACAAACCCTTTTTAATTTTAGCTTTAATTTCACTGATAAGCATTTCCGCGCCTGCACAGCCGGCGGAAAACGCGCCAAAAGGACGCCCGCGCGTCGCATCTGCGAATTCGGCGAATGCGGCAAAGGAAACGGAGCGCCAAACATCCCCGACGGCTACGCCTTCGCCGACACCTTCGCCCAGACCTTCGACGACGCCTTTGCCGCCCGTTGTCATCACTCCGGGACAAAGACAGACGTACCCGACTCCGGCTCCGACGCCGTACCGGATCGTGCCCGCGCCGATGACGACTCCCGCGCTGAGGCCGACGCCGAGTATTATCAGCGCCGACGATTATCTTTCCGAGCGGGTGCTGCCCGAGCCGATCTACAACGGGAAAATTCTGCCGGTAAATTCGCTGCGGGCTAAAATAAACGAGGCGAAATCTTTTATGCAATCGCGCCCGCTGCTGACGGCATTGGTCGAGGGCGTAAGCAGGATCACGACGGACGTGGTGCGCATCGCGGCGCTTGATACCGCGACCTTCAAAGTTCATTACGCGATGCTCAGCAAAGCGGCTTTTCTCTCGCGCGGCCAGCAGTTTTTTTCCACCACCACGGAAGGCAAAGGCGTCCGGATACAGATATTGCGCGCCAACGGCGTCAACACCGCGGTCTCGGTCATCGACGATCAAAATAAATCGCTGCTGCCGATGATCGTGCAGTACCCGGTGGAAAGAAACGGTTCGTTTTACGAAACGGCCTATTACTCATCGGCTCATCCGGGCACGATCAGCGCCGAGATGGCCTATGTCGGCAAAATGTACATCCGCAATATAATCGATACGGCGCGGGCGAACCTGCGGCAAAAAGGCGTTTTTATTTCGCCGCAGGTGGCCGACATCGCCGAACGTTTATGCACCGTCGAGCACGTAGATCATTACCGCTTCAACAACGAATTTCAACTGGCGATCTATAACGAGATATTTACGCTTTTCGCGTTAAACGAAGGCAATACTTATCGCTACGCGGTCAGCACGGCTGGCGCGGGCGGCCTGGTGCAGATGATCCCGGCGACCTATGCGATGGTGCGCAACCGGCATTTCAACGTTGGGCTGATGCCGAATTTTGTCGATGGAATGAGAAACCACCTCAACGCGGCGCAGGCGATGCTGCTCTATATGCAGGACACCTGGAGCGATCTTTCTTCGAGCCCCGCGGTTATCGACGCGATGTCCCAGGGATATGCAACCCAGGCGGAACTGATGTCGGCAGGCTACAATTCAAACCCCGCGCGTCTGCCGGGCTACATCAAACGCGGCGGCGCAGGCTGGAAATCTTTGATTCCGCGCGAAACACAAATTTATCACCGGATATATGCCTCGCTGGATAAATTCGTCCCGATGACGCCAAGAGCTAAGTAGCCGGTAATTGGGCATTGGTAATTGGTAATTGGTAATTGGTAAATTAGTTATTTAATGGTTATTCGCCCAGTTACTTATTAATGCGGTTTGCGACCACTTTCTCTAGCTCGAACTAGTTTTTGACGAAAATAAGAAGGCTGCGTTTTCACGCAGCCTTTCTCTATTTCATTCTATTGGTCGGGTGTCGGCGTTGGCGGGGGTGCCGGATACCTGACGGTACACGGCGCTGGAGACGCAAACGGATTCCCTTCGTGGAAACAAACATTCCCAAAGTTGAAACCGCCTTGATCTTCGCCCACCGTTCCGCTGTAACCGCGAAATCCCTCTTCGTTAGGTAAAGGCGCGGTTTGCTCCCAATATCCGCCTGGTTCGACCGCGGGATCGGTGTCTGGCAGGTACTCGCTGATTATGTACTGCGCTCCGGTCGGCACAGTCAAACTCCAATTACCCAATACGTCCGTCGTCGCAAACGTCAGAGTAGTACCCTCACCAGTGGTAAGGACAACCGCGATCTGCACACCTCCAACCGGAACTTCGCCTATGTCAAACGACGAATTTGCGTTTGCATCGTAGAACTTGCTTCCGCTTAACACTGCAGTCGTGCTGCAATCGGGGCAGGGCGTCGGCGTCGGCGTTGGCGCGGGTGTTGGATCCGGCGGCGGCACACTGCTGACGGGGCACGGCGTTTCCGACGCAACCGGGTTCCCTTCGGCGTCCGGATTGAAACAAACATTGCCGAAGTTGAGATTGATCTGATCGCCGGTCACGGTTCCGCCGTAACTTCTAAATCCATCACCATCGGCTGCCGGCGCGGTTTGCTGCCAGTACGAGCCGGGCTCTCCATCGGGGCCAGTGAAAGGGAGGAACTCCAGGACGACGTATTCCACGCCGGTCGGCACGCTGGCGCCCCATGCACCGGATGCGTTCGTCGTGACGATGGTTTGGAAATCACCCGCTTGAATATAAATTTGCACGCCTTCAACCGGAACTTCGCCTCCGTCAAATATCCCGTTTTGGTTGGCATCGTAAAACTTCCTGCCGCCTAACAGTGAGGTCGGGCCGCAGCCGGGGCATGATACGGAATCGGCTCTAAAGATCTCAGACTTTGCATCCGAGTTTTTGAAATTGATATGTATGCCGTCAGCGGCGACCGTTGTATTACTCGTCTTGGCGATCAGCCAGGCTTTGTAGTTGCCGCCCGGGTTTGGCGTGTCGTTAAAAGGCATCAGTTTTACCGGCGTCGAGCCGTCTTCCGCCGACTCGGGAATGCCGGTCGGATGCTGGCAAGACGGCCCGTCCGCGGCGGCGATCCTTCCGTTAAATACGATCAACTGCCGGCAAACCGCCGGGTCGGTCGAGAGCAAATCATTTCCGCCGGGACCGGTTACCTGGAAATAATATGAGCCGTCGGGAAGTGCGTGGTTTTGGTTTTGCGGTCCACCGCTCAGATAAACCGCATCTTTACTTGAATAACGGTTTTGGGGGACAGTCTGTCCGTCAAAAGTCGTTGTAAAGATCTTGCCTTGAAAACCGGCCGCCGAAGCTTTGTTTAAAAAAACATAAACACTCGCCGCGCTCATAGCGGCGATCGTAAATAAAACTATAATTGTCCTGGATTTTATCTTAAAATTTATCATATGTTCTCCTCCCTTTGCCGTCCGTTTTCGCCTTCCCCTTCCCTGTTCTCCCGTTCTTCCGTCTTTCCTATTTATTACTCGCCTGAGTCACCGGGAATCCGCGCTTCTTCACAGAGGAGTTAACATTAGTTCAGCTTTGCGATCCGCACTGACTATCCTCGCATCAATAGGGGCGGCGGCTGTTTGGTTTTTTAAGGCGTAACTTGGTTGGCTCTGTGCAGATAATGTATGTTAAAAACCCAAAGAGGTCAATATTTAATTTCAAATTGACCCGCTACCGAGACCGTAATACCAATTATTTCTGCTAATTTACCTACTACCGATTACTAACCACCTTTCTTACTTCATCAAAGTTTGCCTTGACCAGATTTTCTCCCCGGAAAAATTCACTGCCTGAAACTTCCAGCAGCGCAAAATCGGGGAGCGAGAACCGCGCCATTTCTTCATCGTCCGCAAATTCGATCTGCGCCAAAACCAGCCCCCAGAGCCGGCCGAGAAAAACGTCGATCGCCGCTCCCCTGTCTTTATCAAATTCATGGAAATAGCGATTCTTACGAATTTCGTTTTCCGGGTGGGGACCGTTGGCGGAATCGTCTTCCGAAATGAGAATGCGTGAGAATTCTTCGGTCACTCCGCTGTCGGTATTTAAGGCCGCGAGCGTCTCTTTTGCGCGGAACCACTCCCTTGTTTCCGGCATTCGGATCTGGCGCAGGCGAAACTCCGGCCAGGCCGTATAATCGTCGAATATTTGCCAGTGCGCATCGGTGCGGCTGATGGCCGCGGGCAATTCCTGCAGGATATAAATTCTTTTTCGTTCAATGGAATGAGCCGGAAATTTGGGTTTTTTCATTATTCTCGTCTTGTTAAAATACGGCTTTGTTTTATACTTCACTTTACCAAAATTTGGGAGTTTATTTATGCACATATCAAAGATCGCACTTTTTATCATAATTTCAATCGTCTTGGGCGCGCTCGCGGGATGCGGAGGCACGCCGGTGCCGAACACTAATGCCAATAATAATGCCGCGCCGAAAACGAATTCCAATGGGCCGGCGAACGCCTTCGAAACAAAAAAACAAGCCGAAGGGGATAAATCGAACGACGCCCAGGCCATCGCGCCCGTCGTTTCAGCCTATTACGAGGCGCTGAAAAAGAAGGACGATGCGGGTTTGAAGAAGGTTTATTCACAGGCTGCGATCAGGGAACTGGAAGCCGGAATGAAGAGCGATGGCAAGAAATCGCTGGCCGATTACATCGAATCTTCCGAACCGGCAGGGGAAAAACCCTTCGAGGTGAGAAACGAAAAGATCGACGGCGATACGGCAATTGCCGAGATCAAAGGCGGCAGTTATGCCATTTGGATCAAGTGGAAATTCGTTAAAGAGAACGGCGAATGGAAATTAGCCGCCCCCAGCGAGAATATTAAGCTGCTCGGGAAATAGTTTGGCACGAAAAAATCTTGTAAAAAGGTCGATTTTTTTGCATTTTTCCCTTTACAAGAGGCAAAGAAATCGCTATTATCTGCAACTTATGCGGGGCGTTTTGGTAAATTTTTACAAAACGTTGAACACGCATAAAATTTGAAATATTAACCGATACATTTTTTGGAGGATTAGAATTAGAATGAAAATCAAAAATTTTACTATAGCTACAGTTGGCGCAGCTTCATTAGCTCTGGCTCTTTCAGCTTGTGGCCCCGAAGCCGCTAACAATGCGAACAATACCAATATCAAGCCGATCAACACATCGACCCCCGTTGTGGTGAACACCGCCACCCCGGCTCCGATGAACACGAACACCAACAGCAATGCTAATCACAACAGCGCTCCGATGAACACCAACACGAAGCCGATGAACACCAACATGAACAGCAACGCTAAACCGGCCCCGACCAAGTAAGCTGATCCAGCTTTCCTTGTTCAGGAAATATAAAAGCCGCTCTGAATATTCAGGCGGCTTTTTTACGTGTACGAGTTTTGTCGAAAGGTTTAACCGGCAGCCTTGGCGCTCGGCTGGTACGGCGGCAGGGTGACGCGCGCCGCTTTCTCACGTTTCAACCCCAGGGCCCAGTCGGCCTGCATGATGGTGTGGATATCGCGGGTTCCCTCATAGATCACCGCCGCCTTGCAGTTTCTCAGGTAACGCTCGACCGGGTAATCGTTGGTATAGCCGTTGGCGCCGTGAACCTCGATCGCCATCGAAGCGGCCGTTTCCGAACGAATGGTGGATTGCCATTTCGCCAGGCTGGCGGCCTTGGCCGACGGCAGCCCGTTGTTTTTCAGATAACCCGCCTGCAGCCACAAAAGATGCGACATCTGGTAATCGGCTTCCATGTTGGCGATCTTTTGTTTGACCAATTGATGCGTGCCGATCTTGACGCCGCCGGTTTCGCGGACATTGGCATAGGCGACCGAAGCGTCACGCGCGGCGCGGATCACGCCCGTCGCCCCGCTCGCCACCGTGTAGCGGCCGTTTTCCAGGCTAAACATCGCGATCTTAAATCCTTCGCCTTCCTGGCCGAGCATATTTTCCTGCGGCACGCGCACGTCCTGCAGCGTAAAATAACCGGTGTTTCCGGCGCGGATGCCGAGTTTGCCGTGCAGCGTGCCGGAAGAAAATCCCGGCATAGTGCGCTCCACGATAAAACAGCTCATGCCGGAATGATCGCGGTTCTTGCGTTTTTCTTCGTCCGTCCAGCAAAAGAAAAGAAAATTGTCGGCGACATCGCCGAGCGAGATCCACATCTTTTCGCCGTTTAATATCCAGTCGTCGCCGTCGCGGCGGGCGTTAGACCTCATTCCGATCACGTCGGAACCGGCGTTGGGCTCCGTCAGGCCGAAAGTGGCGATCTTTTCGCCCTTTGCCTGCGGCACGAGATATTTTTGCTTTTGCTCTTCGGTTCCCCAGGAATAGACGCTTAAGCTGTTCAGGCCGACATGCACCGACATCGCCACGCGCAGAAAAGTGTCGCAGGCTTCGAGCTCTTCGCAGACCAGCCCGAGCGAGATGTAGTCGAAACCCGCGCCGCCGTACTGCTCCGGGATGCAGACACCCATCAGGCCGAGCTCGGCCATCTTCTCAAAAACCTTCGGTTCGAAATACGCTTTTTCGTCCCACTCTTTGATATACGGAGCAACCTCGCCCTGGCAAAATTCACGCACCGTCTGCTGCAGGGCAATATGCTCTTCCGATAATGAAAAATCGATCACTGTAATAAGTTTCCTCTCTTAAAATTGCGGTATGATAAAATTTCGGTAAATAACAAATAGGCAGTTTATCATTTTGTAAAAATTTGTGCTAAAAGCGGACGACTGACAACTTAACTTTTCACTTCCCTTAAAAATAGTTAAAAGTTATCAGTTGACAGTTAAGAGTTTGCGCTCGTATTCGAAAATATAACTTGAAATATATGCTAAAAACTAAATTTTTGCTGGTACTTGTCCTTCTTTGCACGGGTCTTTCTTTTGCTCAAAACAAATCCTGGGAGAAGATCCCGGCGATGCCGAAGCTGCTGTCGCAGCGCGAGCAGCTGCAAGTGCGTTCCGGTTGGCTGAAAAAGCGTTTGGACACGATGCTGCTGCCGATGATGAAACGGCGCAATATCGATATGTGGATCGTGGTCAACGAAGAGTTTCACAGCGACCCGGTGACGCCGTATATCGTGCCGCCGGTTCCGGTCGTCGGGCGGCGGGATTTCTTTATTTTTATCAATAACGGCGACAGGCTCGACCGAGTGGCCGTCATCCGCTACCCGGAAGAACAGCTGGCGAAATTTTATACGATGATGAATCCGCCGGGCAGTCAGATCGCCGCCACTTTAAAGAAAATAGTCGATGAGCGAAAACCCGGCTCGATCGCGCTTGATTTCGGCGGCACGCGCGGCGCGGTGAACGGGCTGACGCACGACGGTTATAAATACCTGGCGGACACTCTCGGAAAAGACAACGAGAAAAAATTTATTTCGGCTTCGGGGCTGATCACGGAATACCTGGACACCCGCCTGCCCGACGAACTGGAGCATTACCGCACCGCCGTTTTGGCGACCGACGTCATTACCCGCCGCGCTTTTTCAAACGAGATCATCACGCCGGGCAGAACCACGGTCGGCGACGTGCGCTGGTGGATGATGCAGCAGATAAATGATCTGGGGCTGGATACCTGGTTTCAGGCCGACCTGCGCGTGCAGCGGCAGGCAAAGGCAAACGCCGGCACGCAGTTTTTCCTGAACGTTGCAAGTGAAGACGTGGTGATCGAACGCGGCGATCTGATCCACGTCGATTTCGGGTTGAACTACATGGGGCTCAGCACGGATTGGCAAAAACACGGCTACATTTTAAACAAAGGCGAAAAAGACGCGCCCGCCGGGTTAAAAGCGGCGCTGAAAAATACCAATCGTTTGCAGGACATTCTTTTCAGCGTCGCCCGCGCCGGGATGAGCGGGGGCGAGGTCTTTGACAAAGCGATCGCGGAATGCAAAAAACAGGGCATCAGCGCGATGATCTATTCGCACGCCATCGGCGCGCAGGGACACGGGCTCGGCGCCGGGATCGATTTTCGCAAAATGCTGGGCATGGACGAAGAAAAACTGCGGCTCGGGTCCTACATTTCGATCGAACTCAACACCTCCACCAAAGTTCCCGAATGGAAAGACCAGATGGTGACGATCATGGAAGAAGACGATGCCTTTCTGACTGAAAACGGCTACCAGTTTTTCCGCCCGCGGCAGACGGAGCTTTATCTGATCAAATAGTTTAAGTCGCGGATCTGCACGGATGAACACGGATTTTGTTTTAATTCGATGTGTGTAAATCCGTTTTATATCCGTCTTATTCCGTGTACCGATTTATGATCCCCATTTCCGACGCTATCGAGATAATCAAACGCGAAACCGCGCCGCTGAAAGCTGAAAAAATATATTTAGCAGATGCAGTCGGGCGTGTGCTGGCGGAAGATATCGTGTCGGATACCGACTTGCCGCCTTTCGACCGTTCGCAGATGGACGGTTACGCGATGCGCGCCGCAGACATCAAAGACGCCACCGAAAATGCTCCGGTAAAACTAAAGATCGCCGGCGAATCCGCCGCCGGGCGCGGTTGGCATCGCGAATTAAAAGCCGGACAAGCCGTTCGCATCATGACCGGGGCTCCGGTGCCGAAAGGCGCTGACGCCGTGCAGAAAGTCGAGCTGACACGAGAAAGCGGCAAATTCGTCGAGATCTTTGAACCGGCCGGGACCGGGGAGTTTATTGTCGCAAAAGGCGCGGAGATAAAAAAAGGCGAGACCGTTTTTAAGAGCGGCGAAATAATTACGATCGGAATGCTGGCCGCCCTGGCTTCGTTCGGTTATGCAAAGGTAAAAGTTTTCAGACAGCCGCGGGCCGGAATTCTCGTCACCGGCAGCGAGATAGTGCCGGCCGGCAAACAGCCGAAGCGCGACCAGATACGCGATTCCAACGCTCCGCTTCTCGGCGCGAGCGTTGCGCGATGGGGAGCGACGGCGCACATTTTTTCACCGGCGGGCGACGATCTCGGCAAGCTCAAAAAAGCCATTATCAGGGCCGCCAAAAATTGCGACCTGCTGATAATTTCCGGCGGCGTGTCGGTGGGAAAATACGATTTCACAAAAAATGCTTTGCAGGAAATAGGCGCGGAAATTTTCTTTGAAAAGCTGAGCTTAAAACCCGGTAAACCGGCCGTTTTCGCCCGGCTGGGAAAAATTCTTATCTTCGGCCTGCCGGGAAATCCGGTTTCGGTCGCGGTCACGTCGAACCTGCTGGTGCGCACGGCAATTTTATTAATGCAGTCCGCTAACGATTGCGAACTTAAAACGGGCCGGGCCGTGGTTTCGGCAAAGATAAAGGCCGCCAGAGAGCGCGACAGTCTGCTGCCCGTCAGGGTCGAAACCGATGAGTCGGGTAAATTAATCGTCGAATCGCTGCGTTTTACCAGCTCGTCGAATTTTATCGCTTTTGCGCGTGCCGATGCGCTGGTTTTTGTCCCGCAGGGCAGATCGCTGGAAAAAGGCGACGTCGCCAAAATTCTGTTTTTGTAATTTTCGGCGGTTAGTTGTAATTTCATGAACATGGAAACCCCCATCGCATTAGCGCACGTAGCCATTCACGAAACCGTGGAGCGCATCTTAAAAGACGCGCCGCGCGGCAAAGTGCTGGACGTGCCCGCCGGTGAAGGAGCGCTGGCCGCGCGGTTGAAAAATCTGGGATTCGAGGTTTCCTGCTGCGATCTTTACCCGACGATCTTTAAACTGCCGGAGACGGAAATTTGCCAGGGCGATCTGGATAAAACGCTTCCTTACGAAGACGGTTCGTTCGATCACGTCGTCTGCGTCGAGGGTCTGGAGCATATCGAAAATCCCGCGAACGCGATCCGGGAATTTGCCAGAGCCTTAAAACCGCAAGGCCAGCTGATCGTCAGCGTTCCTAATATTATGAATATCGAAGAACGCCTGAAATGGCTGTTTTCGGGTTACACGTCGCATTTTAAACCGCTTTCGGGGCAAGCCGTCGCCAACTTCAAAAGCGAGTTTGCCAAGTTTGCCGAAATGGAGGAGGTCGCGCTGCACGTCAACCCGATCGGGTATTCGGAAGTGCGTTATTTGCTGGAGAAAAGCGGCTTCGAGCTGCAGCAGATCTATCTCGATAAACCGAAGAGCAACTCATGGGCGTTTTACCCGCTGGCGGGTTTGATAAAACTCGCCGCAAAATTTACTTCGGCCAATAAACGCAAAGCCAGGTGGGCCGACGAGCTGAATTCGAAAGAGGTTTTACTCGGCGGAAATACTCTGATATTCAGGGCGAAGAAGAAGTAGTGGTCAGTGGACAGTGGTCGGTGGTCGGTGGCTGACTGTCAGTAATTGGTTACCGTTTCCGGTTTGTCAATTGTCGATGGCAGGCTTATTTTATACTGACTACTAACAACCGACTACTGACCACCGACCACTGAAAACTAATTTATGGCGAAACTTTCGCATTTCGATAAAGACGGCAAAGTTAAAATGGTGGACGTAAGCAAAAAAGCGGCGACCGCGCGGCGGGCCGTGGCCTCGGCCCGGGTATTGCTGAATCAGGAAACTTTAAAGTCCTTGAAAGACCAGGCCAATCCTAAAGGCGACCCGCTGGAGATCGCGCGTATCGCCGGGATAATGGCGGCGAAAAAAACGTCCGAGCTGATCCCGCTTTGCCATCAAATTGCCCTTAGCAAGGCCGATGTCAAAGCCGAGATCAGGGATTTCGGGATCTACCTGGAAGCGGAGGTCAAAACAAACGCGCAAACCGGCGTCGAAATGGAAGCCCTGACCGCCGTTTCCGTAGCAGCGCTGACCATCTACGATATGTGTAAGGCGTTGGATAAATCCATTGTAATCAGCGATATAAGGCTGGAAAGCAAAACCGGAGGCAAATCCGGAGAATTCAGCCGGAAGTGATATGTTCAGAGTTACGCCCTTTAGGCGTGAAAAAGTTTAAAAGACTCACGCGTAAACGCGTAACTCTGAACATTTTTTGAACTTTGCCCGCTAATAGTCGTAAAATGCTGTGAGTAGCCGAAAAGGAGTTTTTTTAACATGAAGTTCAAAGTAGCCGCCGATGCCAAACCGCAAGTACAGCTTTTGCTTTTGGCGACAGTGATCAGCCTCGTGCTGTGGTTCATTCCGTACGCCAATTGGCTGGTCTATCCGCTGAATCTTTTTGTGACCTTTATTCACGAAGGCAGCCATGTGCTGGCGGCCTTGCTGACCGGCTCTTCGGTGCAGAGCCTGAGCGTGGCGCCGGACGGCAGCGGCATGGTGGTATCTTCCTCGGGCAGTTCGCTGTCGATGATGATCACGTCCAGCGCGGGATACATTGGCGCGGTCGGTTTCGGCGCGCTGCTTCTGTTCCTGATCCGGATCGGCACGCGGCCCAATATTATTCTCTTTTTCTCTTCGGTGCTGATCGCGGCTTTAACGGTGGTCTTTGGACTACTGGCCCCGACGCTGAATATTTTTTCGGGCTCGGCCGGCATCCTCAGCATCGGATTTACGGTCGCTGCCGGCGCGTTTATCACGGTCATGCTGTTTTTGGCGGCGCGGTTCGCCAACGGCTGGTGGGCTAATTTTATTCTCAGCTTTCTCGCTGTGCAGTGTCTGCTCAACGCATTTTTCGATCTGAAAAATCTCTTTTTTATCTCTTCGATGACGCCTTACGCTCATAGCGACGCGGTCAACATGGCAAATGCGACGAACATCCCGTCGATTCTCTGGGTGTTTATCTGGCTCGGTATTTCGGTGCTGATCACATGGTTTGCGCTGCGCGTTTATTCGGTCAGCCGCGCCGCTAAAACACCTGATGCGGGTCCCGCATTCGATAGCGGCGGCATCTGAAAAATAAAAACTTTCGGTAAATTTTGACGAAGCGTAAAAAGTGTAAGAGAATTCTTACACTTTTTTAATTTTCCGCCAAAATACAAAACAGTCAGGTTTTTCCGGGAGCGATCGATGAAAAAAATATTTGCCGCAGCTTTTATTCTGATAGTCTTTTTAACACCGGCCTTTACCGCCACGCTCGACGAGCAGATCGACACGGCCGCCGTAAAGATACTGCCCCGCGTGATCGAATGGCGCCGGCAGCTTCACCAGTACCCGGAGCTTTCCAACCGCGAATTCAAGACCTCGGAAATGGTGGCGAACTATCTGAAAAGCCTCGGGCTCGAGGTGCGCACCGGGATCGCCAAAACCGGCGTGGTCGGCATTCTCAAAGGCGCGCTGCCCGGCCCGGTGATCGGCCTGCGCGCGGATATGGACGCGCTGCCGGTGACCGAACGGGTTGCGCTTCCTTTCGCTTCGAAAGAAAAAGCCGAATATAACGGCCAGCAGGTCGGCGTGATGCACGCCTGCGGCCACGACAGCCACGTGGCAATGCTGATGGGCACGGCCGAAGTGCTGTCTTCGATGAAGGCGCAATTAAAAGGCACGGTAGTTTTCATTTTTCAGCCCTCCGAAGAGGGCGCGCCGGCCGGTGAAGAGGGCGGCGCGGCGCTGATGGTAAAAGAAGGCGTGATGGACAATCCGAAGATCGACGCTATCTTCGGGCTGCATATCAACGCCCAGACGGAGATCGGGAAGATCCGTTACAAGAGCGGCTCGTTTTACGCCGCCGCCGATTGGTTCACCGTCAAGGTCAAAGGCAAGCAAACGCACGGTTCGACGCCCTGGACGGGGATCGACCCGATCGTTACCGCGACGCAGATAATCGCCGGTTTTCAGACGATCGTCAGCCGCCAGTCGGAACTGACCAAAGCCCCGGTCGTGATCACCGTCGGCAAAATCAATGCCGGGATCCGCGAAAATATCATTCCAGAAGATCTGGTGATGGCGGGCACGATCCGCACGCTCGATTCGCAGATGCAGAAGGACGTCCATGCAAAGATGAAACTCGTCGTGCAAAAGATCGCGGAAAGCTTCGGCGCGACCGCCGAGCTGACCATCGAGACAAAAACCATGGTCACCTACAACGACCCCGCCCTGGTCAAACAAATGGCCGCTTCGCTGGAAAAAGCCGCCGGAAAAGATAACGCATACGAAACCGAGTGGACAACGGGCGCGGAAGATTTTTCCTACTACGGCACCAAAGCACCGGCGTTTTTCTTTAACGTCGGCGGAATGCCGAAGGGGATGAACCCGAAAGATTCGGCGCCGCATCACACGCCCGATTTTTATATCGACGACAGCCGGCTGGACGTCGGCATCAAGGCATTTTGTCATCTGGTTTTCGATTACAGAAAGCAATAAAAAAATGATGGAAGTTTTATCCTCGAGGATCCTGCTCAGCGAATTGCCGGTCGGTACGCGTTTGCTCATCCGCACGAAAAAAGACTGGCGCAGCGCCGTGATCTCGCGGGTCGGGGAAACGGACGTCGCGCTGCGGGTGTGCTGTTCGAGCGGGAGAACCTACTGGACAAAACGGGCGTCGGAAATGTCGGTCGTCAGAGAAGAAAATATTTTCCGGCTGGAAACCATCGCCGATGAAGACTGGCGCGCGAACTTCGCTAAGTTCGAGGTGCGGTGGTAGGAGCGCCGAATTTATTCGGCACGAACGCCTGGCTTTTTCTTATAAATTGCAAAACGATAAGAAGCGACCGAGACTTGAGCTATTTTCCCGCTGCCAGCTTTATTTGCCCGACCGCCAGCACCCGGCGGGATTCGTTTTCCTGCACAAAGACAACCACTTTCAAATCGCCCTTTTTCCATTCCGGTTTTAATTGAAGATCGGTTTGCGTTTCGAAACCCTTGCTTTCGCCGCCCACGGTTCCGAGCGATCTCAGTTCGCGAACGACGGCGGCGTGAGAAAGTTTTTTGCCGGAGTTTTCGCCGCCCTTAATATCGGTATTGAGATTATTTTCGGCGATGGCAAGAAACACTGTAGAATTTTCAGCTTTAGGAATGTCGCTGATCTTGACGCTGAGCTTTTCCTTGTCCTGGGTGACGGTGATGGCGGCCTTAGCCTTTTTTGCCGCTTCCAGGATCACGTTCGCCGCCTGAAGCGTGTCGCTGCCGATAAATTGCTGCCCGCCATCGACGATCATTTGCGGTGTATAGACCTGATCGGAACGATATCTCTCCGCGTAGAGTTTCTGCCGCTGGCTAAACAGCGCCGAAGAAAACGGGTCTTTCCAGACGGGTGAGTCCCAATAATCCACGTGAAACTCGAGCGCGATCACCTCCGCGCCGGAAACAGGCTGCTGCTCGGCCAAAAACGCCAGCGCGCGATCCGCCGGCGGGCAGCTGCTGCACCCTTCCGAAGTGTAAAGCTCGACCAAAACCGGCGACCTGACGTCGTCGGCGGGATCGTTAGCCTCTTTTGCGGCCGATGAACCGGTCATGCAGGAAATATTCGCCAGACCCAGCGAAATTAAAGCCGATGCGGTGATCAAATACTTGAACATAAAAACCTCTTTGCTCTGCAGGCTAATATACCATTTTACGGGTCGGGAGAAAGTTTAGAGTTCAAGCTTCAGCTTGTCTTATTTTTTTAGATTAAAGACAAACTAAAGTTTGAACTCTGAACCTAACACTGGGAGCGCGGACGGCTCGTCCGCTTTGTAGCGCCGCCGTCTCGGCGGCTGTCCTGACGGCGTCCCGCCGTCAGATTTAAGGTAAGTACGTGGGCGGGACGCTGGCGCTGCTTTTGCGGACGAGCCGTCCGCGCTCCCAGTCACAATCCCGCCCCGCCCGCTTTCCGTTTACTCTGGAAAATTGGTATCATATATGTTTGCACCTAATGCGATTTTTAGCACAGGGAGTGTCCACAGAGCAGTTTTACGATGTCCAAAGATCAAATAGAGGTTAGAGGAGCCCGGGTTCATAATCTTAAGAACATTTCCTTTACCATTCCTCATAATCAAATAACCGTGGTTACCGGCGTCTCCGGTTCGGGAAAATCTTCGCTGGCCTTCGATACGGTCTATGCCGAGGGGCAGCGCCGCTATGTCGAATCGCTTTCCGCCTACGCGCGCCAGTTTCTGGAGCGGATGGAAAAACCCGACGTTGACGAAGTGCTCGGCATCGCCCCGGCCATCGCCATCCGGCAAAAAAATCAGACGCGCAATCCGCGTTCGACCGTCGCCACCCAAACGGAAATTTTCGATTACCTGCGGCTGCTGTTTGCCCGTATCGGGCGCACCTTCTGCCACGTTTGCGGCAATGAAGTGCTGCGCTGGTCGCCGGAATCCGCCGCCGACGAGATTTTGGAGAAACTGGGCGAAGGGACGAAGTTTTACCTGCTCTTTCCGACCGAATTTGCCGGGCAGACGGAAAAACTGAGTGTTTCGGCTGCGCTGATGAGCCTGATGCAAAAAGGTTTCTCCCGCTTGTTTCACGCATCAGATAACGGCGATACCCGGGGCCAAACCATCGATCTGCGCACGCCGGACGATTTTCCGCTCGAAACCCTCGATAATGTCTATGTGCTGGTCGATCGCCTGGCGGTCAACGGCGATATCAGGCAGCGGCTGGTCGATTCGCTGGAAATATGTTTTCGCCAGGGCGGCACGGCGGTCGTGCTGACACAGGAAGAGACCCCGCGCACGCTCAAATTTTCGGACAAATTTATCTGCCAGATCGACAACATCGTGTTTCAGGAGCCGGAGCCGCGGCTTTTCAGTTTTAATTCGCCTTTTGGAGCCTGCCCGGTCTGCCAGGGCTTCGGCAATACGATCGGCATCGATCTTAATCTGGTCGTGCCGAACCCGCTGCTGACACTGGCCGAAGGCGCGATCGAGCCGTGGACGAAACCGCAGCATAAATGGGCTTTTGACGAACTTAAGGAATTCGCCCGGCAGGACGGCGTTCCGATGGATGTTCCTTTTGTCGATCTCGACGAAGAGCAAAAAGCAGCGATCCTCGAGGGCAAAAAGAAATGGCGCGGCGTCCGGGGATTTTTCAAATGGCTCGATACCAAGAAATATAAGCTGCACGTCCGGGTGTTTCTGGCAAAATATCGCGGCTACACGATCTGCCCCGATTGCCACGGCGGCCGCCTGCGTCAGGAAGCGCGCAACGTCAAGATCGCCGGAATAAGCCTGCCGGAAGTTGTCGCTTTATCGGTTCAGGACGCGGCCAAGTTCTTTAAATCGCTGGAGCTGAGCGTCGAACATCACAGCATCGCCGAAAAACTGCTGTTCGAGATAGAACAGCGGCTGAAATTTTTGATCGCGGTCGGTTTGGATTACCTGACGCTGGCGCGCCTGGCTTCGACCCTGAGCGGCGGCGAGGCGCAGCGTATCCAACTGGCTACCAACCTCGGTTCTTCGCTGGTGGGCGCTCTGTACGTGCTGGACGAGCCCTCTATCGGGCTGCACCCGCGCGACGGCAAGCGGCTGATCCAGATCCTGGAAAACCTGCGCGATATCGGCAACACCGTGCTCGTGGTGGAACACGATTCCGACATGATGCAGGCCGCCGATCATATTCTTGACATCGGCATGGCCGCCGGCGAACTGGGCGGAAACGTCATCTTCGAGGGCGATTATAAAAAGCTTCTAAAAGACAAGGAATCGCTGACCGCAAAATACCTGCGCGGCGAAAACGAGATCAAGATCCCGAAGGTCCGGCGCAAACCGACCGCCCGCAAAATAAAGATCAAAGGCGCGCGGGAAAACAATCTTAAGAATATCGACGTGAATATCCCGCTCGATATGCTGGTCTGCGTCACGGGCGTTTCCGGTTCGGGAAAATCGACGCTGATACACGACATCGTCTATGCCGGGCTGATGAAGCAGCGCGGCGAATGGCAGGGGCATGTCGGGCTGTTCAAGGAAATTTCGGGCAACGAGCACTTCGATTCGATCGTTCTGGTCGATCAATCCCCCATCGGCCGGACGCCGCGTTCGAATCCGGTCACCTATATCAAGGCCTACGATTCCATCCGCGAGCTTTTCGCTTCGACCGCCGCGGCGCAGGCGCACGGTTTCGACCCGTCGCACTTCTCTTTTAACGTGCCGGGCGGGCGCTGCGAGATCTGTCAGGGCAGCGGCACGGTCACGGTCGAGATGCAGTTTTTATCGGATGTGGAGCTGATCTGCGAAGAATGCCGCGGCACGCGGTTCAAATCCACCGTGCTCGACGTGAAATACAAGGGCAAAAATATCCACGACGTGCTGAATATGACCGTCCGCGAAGCGCTCATGTTCTTTAAAGAGGTAGCCAAGATCGCCAACCGCCTAAAAGTGCTGGATGCGGTCGGGCTGGGTTATTTGCGGCTGGGACAGTCCGCCACGACGCTCAGCGGCGGCGAAGCCCAGCGTGTAAAGCTCGCAGCGCACCTCGCGACCAGGAATAAGGCCCAGACCCTATTTATCTTCGACGAGCCCACCACGGGGCTGCATTTCGACGATATCAACAAGCTTTTGACCGCTTTTCGCGCCCTGATCGATAATGGCGGCAGCCTGATTGTGATCGAACACAACCTGGACGTTATTAAAACCGCCGATTATATTATCGACCTTGGGCCCGAAGGCGGCACTAAAGGCGGCGAAGTCGTGGCCACCGGCACCCCCGAAGCGATCGTAAAGGCCGAAGGCTCGCACACCGGCAAATATCTGCGCCGAACCCTGCACTTGAACGGTAATGGTAAATAAATGAGCCGAGTCGTCCCAAAAGGTAGCGCCAGCGTCCCGCTGGCAGTCGTGCGGACGTCCCGCCCGCGCAAAACCTGACGGCGGCGCTACATGGCTGACGAGCCGTCCGCGCTCCCGGTTTATGTTCAGAGTTCAAGCTTTAGCTTATCTTTATCTTTAAGAAGCAAACTAAAGTTTGAGCTCTAAACTTTTTTCGGGGCTAAATGCCTGTTACAATAAGATTTAAGCGTAATCTTATATTTTTCTCCAAATAATCTCAAAATTCTTTCGATTTTCTGGAAATAACTTCTTATTAGTCATTTTCAAAACTTGAATTATTATCGTGTCTTATGCTAAGTAGTTGACCTGGCAGCTCTTAGCTTTCTTAAACATCCGGTTTTGGAATCGTTCCAGCCCGGATCGAGGCTTGGACTGCTGCTTTCGACACATTAATTTCAAAAAAATTGCTTTTACTTTTGAAAAACGGAGGCGATTAGAAGTTTCCAAGATACGTTAATCAATTCTTCAGGTAGATGAAGGTATTGGGAAAAAGAATCATGAAAAGCTTGAAACTCAAAAACTTACTTTCAGCGGTTGGATTGGCAGCCCTGCTCACGAGCGCGATCCCGGTCAGAGCCGGAACGGTTCCGATGTCCGAGGTTATCCAGGAAATCAATGCCAAACCCACTAAATCGGGTGGAAACGCCACAAAATTACATGTCGCCGGCGATGAGCAGAAAACTCCCGGTACCGGTGACGAGACCGCGACAGCGGGCCAGGCGGTGCCGAGCGCCACGCCCGGTACGCGTGTGTATACAGTAGAAGAAGTCGATGTCATCAAAGACGAAGACTGCGATTGCGTGCAGCCGACCAAGAAAAAGAAATTCCCCTACTGGGTATTCCTTGGCCTGGCCGTCGTTCCGTTTGCCTTCTGCTGCCGCGATAAAGACACGCCGCCTCCGGGAACGCCGCCCGAAACGCCGCCGCCGGGAACCACGCCGCCGCCGAACACTCCTGTTCCGGAGCCGATGACGCTGCTGCTTTTCGGAACCGGCCTGGCCGGTGTCGGAATGGCCGCCAGACGCCGTTTCCGCAAAAACGAGACCGGCGACGACAAACCGGAAATCGAATAAAATACTTTTCGTGTCGGGTAAGTAAGGTTAGAATACTTACCTGACACTTACTTTAGCCACTTTGTTTTAGAGGTAGAGAATAATGCGAAAACTTAGTTACAACGTGGGCATAGTCCTTAGTTTGGTCTTCCTGCTGGGATCGATGACGGCACTGGCTGCCGATAAAGATTCGAGGCGCAAGATCCCCAAACATATGGGTATGCTTTCGGTATATACCTTGCCCGAACCGGCCCCCGTCAAAGTTGACGGCGAGGTGGTCGGAATGTCCACCTCGGACCGCGGCAACCCGGCGGAATTCGTTTTATCGCCCGGCGTGCATACGGTCGAGATACAGTTCGGGGATAAAACATACACCACGAACATCGAGATCTTCGAAGGCCAAAGAAACTGCGTCTGTGTCAAAAAGATCGTCAAGCGGTTCGACCGGCCCTGTCCCTACGATATGCGCGTTGACGCCCCGGCGGAGATCACCGAAGGCGACACGGTAACATTCACCGCGGTCAATATGGCCGGCGGCAATCCTCCTCTGAATTACATCTGGAAGGTTTTTCCGGAAAACGCCAAGATCATCAGCGGCCTCGGCACTAACAGCATCACGGTGGATTCGACGGGCCTCGGCGGACAGCCGATCTCGGCTTCGGTCGACGTCAATCAGGGCTTCCCGGAAGATTCTTCCTGCGCTCAGCAGAATACGGTTGAGACCAGCGTGACGAAAACCATTCCGCCGCCGCCAATCAATCCGATCCCGATCGACGAATTCGACTCGGTTTCATTCGACGACGAAAAAGCCCGCTTCGACAATTTTGCGGTCGAACTGCTGAATCGTCCGGACGCGCAGGGTTACCTGATCGTCTATCAGGGCACCGGCAAAAACGCGCAGTCGGCCGAAAAAGCCAGCCGCCGGGCGCTCAATTACCTGACCAAGAATAAGGGTATCGACCCGCGCCGCATCTCGATTACCAGCGGAGGCTTCCGTGCCAAAACCGGGTATGAACTCTGGATCATTCCGGCCGGCGCAGGCTATCCCACGCCGAGACCGACGGCAACAAGATAAGATCCGATATTTTTTCGGATCCCGGTTAAGGACGGCTCAGGCCGTCCTTTTCTTTTTGACCATTTAAGGCCAAACCATTAACATTAATGGTTTGGCGGTAATTGGTTTGTTGGTAATTGGGGGTTGGTAGTTGGTAAAAAGTCGATGGCTAGTCCGAATGTCAACGATTTACCTATTACCAATCACTATTCACCAATCACTAATTACCAACTACCAACTACCTTATGAGCGCACCAAATATAGAAACGATCGTCTCTTTAGCAAAACGGCGCGGGTTCGTCTTTCCTGCTTCGGAAATTTACGGCGGGCTGGGCAGCAGCTGGGATTACGGCCAGCTCGGCGTCGAGCTTGCCAACAACATCAAGCAAAGCTGGTGGAATTGGCTGGTTCACGAACGCGACGATATCGAAGGACTGGATTCATCCATCATTCAAAATCGCATGGTCTGGAAATATTCCGGCCACGAAGCGACCTTCAGCGATCCGCTGGTCGATTGCCGGAGCTGTCATGCCCGGCTGCGCGCGGACAAACTGGAAGGATATTTTCCCGATGAGCCGCACGAGCGACTGGACGCCAACGACCGTATTCGCCAGGGGCTGGTTAAATGTTCGAATTGCGGTTCGACCGACCTGACCGACGAGCGGCAATTTAACATGATGTTTAAAACTACCGTCGGCGCGATCTCCGCCGAGGACGATTATTTGGCGACCGCCTATCTGCGTCCGGAAACGGCGCAGGGTATTTTTATTAATTTTGCCAACGTGCTGAATACTTCGCGCCGCAAACTGCCGTTTGGTATCGCCCAGATCGGAAAGGCTTTTCGCAACGAAGTGACGCCGGGAAATTTTATTTTCCGCACCCGCGAATTCGAGCAGATGGAAATGGAATATTTCTGCCACGCGGATCAAGCCTCGGAAATTTTTGAAATGTGGGTGCAGAATTACAAGGAGTGGTTTAAGAGCATTGGAATTGGCGAAGATAATCTCTCCGACTACGAGGTCCCGGCGGATAAACTGGCACACTATTCGGTTCGCACGATCGATATCATGTACCGTTTTTTCCCGGAACGCGAAGACGAAAATAGTCAATGGGAAGAGTTAATGGGCATCGCCAACCGGACGGATTTCGATCTGAGATCGCATTCGAAAAAACCCGAGGACGCCGAAGGCAAACGCCTGAATCCGGATTCGACCGAAGACCTTTCCTATTTCGACGAGGCGACGAAGCAGCGTTTCTATCCCTACGTGATCGAACCCGCCATCGGCGTAAACCGAACCCTGTTAGCAGTTATGATGGACGCTTACACGGAGAAAACCAATGACAAGGGCGAGGTGCGCGTGATCCTGAAACTGCCGCCGAAACTGGCGCCGATCAAGGTCGCCGTGCTGCCGCTGGCGAAAAATAAACCGGAGATCGTCGAGATGGCGCGGCGTCTAAAAAAAGATCTGCAGCCCGCGATGCGCGCAGTCTATGACGACACCGGCGGTATCGGAAAACTCTACGCGCGGCAGGACGAGATCGGCACGCCGTTCTGCGTCACCGTCGATCACGAATCACTGGAAGACGGCGCCGTCACCGTCCGCGACCGCGACACCTGGGAACAGGAAAGAATAAACGTTGACCGGTTGAAGGAATATTTACAGAAAAGATTGCTGTAAAAACTGCAGCGCCTGCGTCTCGCTGACAGTGGTGCGGGCGTCCTGCCCGCGCAAACAAAATCTGACGGCGGGACGGCGACTCTACAGGGCGGACGAGCCGTCCGCGTTCCCAGTAATTCTTGCCTTTTAATTAAAAAAAGCGCATTGTTTTTTTGTCGATTCATACACTGCGGCTTGATTTGTTCTCTCTAAAAACAATCACGGCAAACTACATCAAAAAAGGAGTCTTCTATGAAAAAGCTACTTTCCCGTTTTATGATCTTGGCGGTTTTGCTGGGCTGCCTGGGATCAGTTTCGGTGCTGAATTCTCAGGCCAGGATGATCCCGCCTTGTCCGGAAAACTGTCGGACAGATTGCAAAGACGCTTTTTTAGCTTGTGTGGCACAATGCCCGGATGACGGCCCTTGTGTGACACATTGCAAAGACCTGCTCATCGCTTGCTTCGCTTATTGCGATTGGGTCTGCGGGCCGGAGTAAAATTACCGCCAATTTTATGGTAAAAGTCTCGCGGGGGAATTCATCTCTCGCGGGATTTTTTTGTTAAGATAAACGGCGGATGGAACAGAAGGTTATTCAACTGGCGGAGGTTATCAAAACTGCGGGCGGACGGGCGCTGCTGGTCGGCGGCTGCGTGCGCGATGAATTGATGGGGATCGCGCCGAAGGATTGGGACCTGGAAGTTTATGGGATCGAGCCGGACAAACTGCGGGAAATTTTAGCGGGCTTTGGCAAGGTCAACGCCGTCGGCGAAGCTTTTACGGTTTATAAACTCGGGGCCGATCTCGATGTTTCAATTCCCCGCCGCGAACAAAAATCGGCGCGCGGGCACAAGGGCTTTGCGATCGAGGGTGACCCGTCGATGTCTTTTGAAGAAGCCTGCAAACGCCGCGATTTTACCGTCAATGCCATCCTTAAAGACCCGCTAACTGAAGAAATACTTGACCCTTACGACGGTCGCGCCGACATTGGTCGAAAAATGCTGCGGATGGTTTCGCGGGAAACTTTTGCCGAAGATTCGCTGCGCGTTTTACGTGCCGCGCAGTTCGCCGCGCGCTTAGAATTTGGCATCGAACGGGAAACAGTAGAAGTCTGTAAGAGTATCGACCTGACCGATCTGCCCGCCGAACGCATCTGGAAAGAGACGGAAAAACTTTTGCTGCTGGCGCGAAAGCCTTCGATCGGTTTGCAGTGGTTTTACGGTCTGAACGTGGCCGAGCAGCTTTTCCCGGAGATGGAAGCGCTGGTCGGCGTAAAGCAGGAACCCGAGTGGCATCCGGAAGGCGACGTGGACATTCACACGCTGCTGACCGTAAATTACGCGCGCGATCTGATCGACGATCTTCCCTATGCAAAACAGGTGGCGGTGATGCTCGGCGCGCTTTGCCATGATTTCGGCAAACCCGCGACGACGCAATTTTTCGACGGCCGCTGGCGTTCGCACGCCCACGACGAAGCCGGTATCGAGCCGACGATATCTTTTCTCGACAAACTGAACATCTACACGCTGGACGGTTACGACGTCCGCCGGCAAATAATTCAACTGGTGAAATATCATTTGAAACCCGGCGAATTTTATAAGCAGCGGGAAAATATCGGCGACGGCGCTTTTCGGCGTCTTGCGCGAAAGGTCGAACCCGACCTCTTGTGCCGCATTTCGCTGGCCGACAATATGGGGCGCAACGGCGATTGGCTGCCGCGCGAAAAATGGTTCACGTCCGACGCGCAGGAATGGTTTCTCGCCAAAGTGCGCGAGCTGGGCATCGAGTACGAGGCGCCTAAACCGATCCTGATGGGCCGGCATCTGCTCGAGCTGGGAATGGAGCCCTCGCCTAAATTCAAGGAAATTCTCGCCGCGGTTTATGAGATGCAGCTTGACGGAAAAATAACGCGCATCGAAGAAGCGATCGCCGAAGCGCAGAAAATGTTACAAGGTTAAGAATTGCAATGATTTGACTTGCTGTCTTTTTCGCGGTCATGAACACACTGTAAATTAATACCAGATGGAATTAACGGTTGAAAAAGAATCATTTTTTGAACGGCTTTTAAATACCTACGGCGTGTCGAACATTTGTTTTGCCGCGATGACGTTTCTCGTCTATTTTTTCTGCAATCCGAAACCGCAGCAATATTACGATTACACTTTTCTGGTCGGGGAAAATATGCTGCGCGGGCGGATCGGGCTCGTCGGCAAACAGCCTTCGTGGCTGAATGAAATGATCCCGTTCGAAGGTCTTTATTATTCCGCGTTTCCGCTGGGCAGCGTGCTGACGATGCTGCCGTTCTCATTTCTTAAATTTATCGGTTTGATCAAGGATATGCCCGGCGCTTTTATCGCCGCGCTGACCGCGTGTTTCATCGCGATCTTTCTTATTTCGATCGGGCGGAAATACGAATACAGCAGAGGAAAAATTATTCTGTTCGCTTCCGCGATTCTGTTCGGCACCTGGATGTGGACGAATCTGACGATGGCCGGCGCGTGGCAGCTGGCGCTCGGGTTTGCGATGCTCGGCGAATTAGGCGCGATCTACTTTACCGTCTGCGACCGACGGCCGCTGCTCGCCGGATTATTTTTTGCGCTGGCATTCGGCAACCGCACGGAAATAATTTTGACCGCGCCGATCTTTATGTATCTTTTATCGCGGGACAGGATCGATTTCAAAGCGCCGTTGAATCTGCTGAAAGAATGGAAACCCGTCGCGCTCTTTTGCCTGGTTCCATTTGCGCTCGGGCTGGCGACGCTCGGCTACAACTACCTGCGTTTTTATTCCTTTGCGGATTTCGGCTACGCCCGCATTCCCGGCGTGCTCGCAGAGCCCTGGTATCGCCACGGCATTTTCGCGCTTGCCTATATTCCGTACAATTTCGGAGAGATGCTTTACACGCCGTGGCGGCGGCTCGGCAATTTCCCCTATCTGGTGCCGACCGGTTTCGGCGGCGCGATCTGGTGGTCGAGCCCGTTTCTACTGCTGCTTTTAAGATTCGGCGCGAAAGATAAAATTCTAAAATACACCGCCTGGGCCGCGATCGTGCTGATGACGTTTCTGCTGTGGACGCACGGCAACGCCGGCGGCTGGCAATTCAGCTATCGCTACGCAATGATCTTGCTGCCGTGGATGTACCTGATCCTGCTGGAAACAAGCACGGAGGAAACTTCCGCGCTCGAATGGGTGCTCTATATTCTTTCCTTCGCGGCGAACATTTTTGCCACCTGGCTTTTTCACTGGACGGATTATGTAAAACCGTAAATATTAATGGATGGCGGTGAGGGAGTAATGATTAGTGATTAATGTAAATGAATAATTGCGTCTTATCCCGGATTGATATGAGTTTTTATCAATCTCACTAACCATTAACCATTATTCATTATTTCCGCTTGCCTGAAATCCCGTTTGCGACGAAAATCATTTGAATGTTTGTCGATATTACGCCGTTAAAGATATCCCGCGATTACCGTCTGCTTTTTTTTGGGCAGATGGTTTCTTTTTTTGGCGTGATGATGACGGTCGTGGTCGTGCCGTGGCAGATGTACCAGCTCACGCAGTCGAATTTTCAGGTGGGCTTGATCTATCTTTTCGAATTCGTGCCGATGATCACGATGGCGTTTGTCGGCGGAGCGCTGGCCGATGCCGTTGACCGGCGAAAACTGCTGCGCATCACGGAAATTTTACAAACATTAGTGACGGCCGTGCTGCTGGCCAATTCCCTGCTGGCGGAACCGCAAATCTGGATCCTGTATGTTTGCGTCATCCTGCACGCCGGATTTATGGCGCTGCAGCGACCGGCTTTTGATTCGCTGATCCCGGTGATCGTTCCGCCCGAATATATGACGGCGGTCGGCGCGCTTAATTCGCTGCGCTGGAGCCTGGGCGCGATCTTAAGTTTTGCGCTGTCGGGAATTATCGTCAGCCAATTAGGCGCCGCGGCTGCGTATGCGATCGACCTGGTGACCTTCGGCGCGACGCTGATCGCCGTCTGGAAAATTCGCGCCGTCCCGCCGCCGCCCGGCGCCGACCGCCCGAGCCTGAAAACCATTATCGAGGGCTTTCGCTACGCGATGAGCCGCCAGGACCTGATCGGCACTTACCTGATGGACATCAACGCGATGCTCTTCGGGATGCCGGTCGCGCTGTTTCCGGCGCTGGCGGCAATGTACGGGGGAACGGCTTCGGTCGGGCTGTTTCACGCCGCCGTCGCGCTGGGAGCGTTCGTCGCAAGCATGACCTCGAGCTGGACGAGCAAGATCAACCGGCATGGTTTATTCATCACCCTGGCGGCAGGATTTTGGGGAGTGGCGGTGATATTTTTCGGCTTTGCCGACAGTCTCTGGATCGGGCTGCTGTTTCTGGCGGCTGCCGGATTTTTCGATATGATCAGCGGAATTTTTCGCGGCGCGATCTGGAATCAGACGATACCGAACCACTTGCGCGGGCGGCTGGCCGGGATCGAAATGATCAGCTATATGACCGGGCCGATGCTCGGCAATGCCGAAGCCGGAATTTTAGCGCATTACATGGGCGTAAAATTTTCGATCGTCACCGGCGGCATCCTGACCGTGGTTGGAACCGTCGTGCTGGCGCTTTTCTTACCGAAATTTATCCGCTACCACGCGAGCGACGGGATGAAACATAAGCAAACTGAAGAAGAGCAAAGAAATTCAAAAGTTTTGGATGGTGAAACTATCACGGAGCAAAAAAAGTTTTCGGAAGACAGCTATTAGAAACTATGTAGCCCCAGCGTCGCTTTTATAAATTGGGGCTGTCGTGCGGGCGTCCCGCCCTGCGCAGAAACTGACGGCGGGACGCTGGCGCTATATTAAGAAAGCCGGATGAATTTCTTCATCCGGCTTTCTAAGTTTACCCACCCGCTACCGCAGGTGGTACTGACAAGAACATCCGCTACGCAGGTGTTACTGGCATAAGATGCGGGCAGGATGCCCGCGCTCCATATTTACGCTTCGGCCTCTTCGGCTTTTTCGGCGTTTTCGTCCGATCCGCCGTTGCGGGCTTTTTCTTCTTTCAGGATCGCCTTGCGGGAAAGCTTGATCTTGTTGCCTTCCTTGCCGATGCATTTGACCAATATCTGCTGGCCTTCCTTGAGCTCGTCGCGGACGTCGCGGATGCGGCGTTCGGCGATCTCGGAAATGTGCAGCAAGCCTTCGGTGCCCGGGAAAATTTCCACGAAAGCGCCAAAGTCCACGATGCGCGTGACCGTACCCATATAGGTTTCGCCGATGTCGGCTTCGGCGGTCAGCGCCTTGATCTTGGCCAGTGCGCGCTGCGCGGCTTCGCCGTCGGCGGTCGCAATATGAATAAGTCCGCTGTCCTCGACATCGATCTTGGCGCCGGTCTCTTCGACGATCGAGCGGATCATTTTACCGCCCGGCCCGATGACGTCGCGGATCTTGTCCGGATTGATCTGGATGGTGATGATGCGCGGCGCGTAGGGCGAAATGTCGGCGCGATGTTCCGGCAGCGCCTGCTGCATGATTCCCAGAATATGCAGGCGGCCCTTCTTGGCCTGTTCCAAAGCCTCGGCCAGGATCTGCGCGTTGATACCCGCGATCTTGATGTCCATCTGCAGCGCGGTGATACCCTCGCTGGTTCCGGTCACCTTGAAATCCATATCGCCGTAATGATCTTCCGCGCCGGCAATGTCGGACAGGATCGCGTAGCGATTGCCTTCCATTACCAGGCCCATCGCCACACCGGCGACCGGGCGCTTAAGCGGAACACCGGCATCCATCATCGAAAGCACGCCGCCGCAAACGCTCGCCATCGAAGACGAACCGTTGGATTCCGTGATGTCGGAAACGATGCGGATGGTGTAGGGAAAATCGAGATCGTCGGGCAGCACCGGTTCCAGCGCGCGGCGCGCGAGCGCCCCGTGGCCGATCTCGCGGCGGCTCGATCCGCCGAAGCGTCCCGTTTCACCGACCGAGTACGGCGGGAAATTGTAGTGCAGCATAAACTTGCGCTTCAATTCGCCTTTTTCCAGATCGTCCATGTACTGCTCATCATCCTTGGTTCCCAGCGTCGAGGTCACGATCGCCTGCGTTTCACCGCGGGTGAAAAGCGACGAGCCGTGAACGCGCGGCAGCCAGCCGACTTCGCAGGTGATCGGGCGGATCTCGGAAAAACGCCTGCCGTCGGGACGGCGTTTGTTGCCCAGAATGTCTTCGCGGAAGATATGTTCCTTGAGCGATCCGAAAACCTTGCCCGCCATCACGCGTTTTACCGGATCGTCTTCCGGGTAGCTTTCGACCACTTCTTTTTTCAGGGCATCGACCGCCGCGTAGCTGCTGATCTTGTCCTGGCCGGTGGTGTCGAGCGCGGCGCGTAATTTATCGCCGTAATTTTTTTCGACCTCGCCTCTCAACTCGTCATCGAGCACGGGCGACGCAAAATCGCGTTTGACGATCTCGAGCGCTTTGTAAAGCTCTTTCTGCCAGAGGCAGAGACGCTTGATCTCTTTGTGCGCCAGCATCAGGGCCTCGACCATGACGGTTTCGGAAACCTCCAGCGCGCCGGCCTCGACCATCACGATGGCTTCTTCGGTTCCGGCGACGATCAGATTGAGCTGCGATTCGCGTCGTTCGTCATAGGTCGGGTTGACCACGTATTTTCCGTCCAGCAAACCGATGCGCACACCGGCGATCGGATTGGGAAGGGGAATGTCCGAAAGATATAAAGCGGCCGATGCGCCGATGATCGCAATCACGTCCGGGTCATTTTCATCGTCAGCCGAGATCACGGAAGCGACCACCTGCGTTTCAAAGCGGTATCCGTCCGGAAACAGCGGGCGCAAGGGGCGATCGATCAGGCGGCATGTCAAAACTTCTTTTTCGCTGGGGCGGCCTTCGCGGCGGAAATAATTTCCCGGAATGCGGCCGGCGGAAAACGCGGCTTCGCGGTATTCGATCGTCATCGGGAAGAAATCCAGTCCCTCTTTCATCGTTCTGCCGCTGACCGCTGCTACCAGCAGCTTCGTGTCACCGTATGTAATAACTACCGAACCATCGGCTTGTTTCGCGACTTTTCCGGTTTCTATCGTTAATTCGCGCTCCCCTAATTTAATTGATTCTTTCAAATATTTTTTCGTCATTTTTTCTCCATTCTTCAGAGAATCGTTCCGGCTCGTCTGCGCGGTGAAAAAGCGCCGGTACTTCCCTGTTCAACAATTGTTCTTCCTACAAACCGATAAAAAAAGGCAAAGGTTCTTTACGTGAAACCTTTGCCTACAGATTTAAGATTGTATGGATACCCGGTTTTCGTCCACGCCCGGTTATTGCTGTCACGTTCAGCAGGGGCAAGGACTCTTCGAAAGAAAACAGGGTCGTTAAGAAACTCGAAGATATCACTATATACAATGGCTCTAACTTATGAGCCTGTTACTGCAAAAATCGCATCGACTGACGTCCGGCTACCTGCGCAGGCCGAGACGGCTGACCACTTCGTGGTACTGTTCGATATTCTTTTTCTTGAGATAATCCAGCAGCCTGCGGCGCTGGGAGACCATCTTGAGCAGCCCGCGGCGCGAGTGATGATCTTTCTTGTGGATCTTGAAATGTTCGGTCAATTCGACGATGCGTTTGGTCAGCAGAGCGATCTGCACCTGGGATGAACCCGTATCCGAATCGTGTATCTTAAAATCAGTGACTATTTGTTCTTTAACTTCTTTTGCTGTAGGCATAACTCTTAACAGTCTCTCCTTAATCGCAGTAACTAAATCTATAAAGACAGTAACCGCAAGTATTTAATCTCACTCAAAAATTAACAGATGTTGACACAAGTGTCTAGTCCGCGCCTTTTGCCAGCCGCTTGGCGGCAAATTCCTCCATGAACTTGGTCGAGAAATTACCCTTCTGGAAATTCTCGTCGTTCATGATCTGCAGATGAAGCGGGATGGTGGTTTTGATCCCTTCCACGACCATCGCTTCCAAAGCTCTTTTCATTCGCGCTATCGCAAGTTCGCGCGTGCGCGCGTGGACGATCAGCTTGGCGATCATCGAATCGTAATACGGCGGCACGACATAATCCGGATAAGCGGCCGTATCGACCCTGACGCCGGGACCGCCCGGAATATTAAAAGTGGTGATCTTGCCCGGCGAGGGCGTAAAGGTCACCGGATCTTCGGCATTGACGCGGCATTCAATCGCGTGTCCGATGATCTGCACGTCTTCCTGTGTGTAGCCGAGTTCTTCGCCTTCGGCGATGACGATCTGGCTGCGCACGATATCCGCCAGCGTGACCATTTCGGTCACCGGATGCTCGACCTGGATACGCGTGTTCATTTCCATGAAATAAAAGCTGTTATCCTCATCAAGCAAAAATTCAAACGTTCCGGCGCTGGAGTAACCGATCTGCTTGCAAGCGTTTACGGCGACGTCACCCATTTGCCTGCGCAATTCCGGAGTAAGCACCGGCGACGGCGCTTCTTCCAGAAGTTTCTGATGGCGGCGCTGGATGGTGCATTCGCGCTCGCCGAGATGAATGCAGTTTCCGTATTCGTCGGCCAGCACCTGAATTTCGATGTGGCGCGGGCGTTCGATGTAGCGTTCGATATAAACGCTGCCGTTCTTAAAGGCTGCCAGCGCTTCCGTCTGCGCCATTTCCAGATTCGAAGCCAGCTCGGATTCCTGGCGGACGATACGCATTCCGCGTCCTCCGCCGCCGGCCGCGGCTTTGATGATGACGGGAAAGCCGATCTCCTTAGCCAGGCTAACCGCCTCTTCAGGATTTTCGATCGGATCGGGGCTGCCGGGCAGAATAGGCACGCCGGCCGCGGTCATGGTGCGCCGCGCTTCGACCTTGTCGCCCATCATCTTAATGACTTCGGCGCGCGGGCCGATAAACTTGATATTGCAGGCTTCGCAAATTTCCGCAAAGTTCGCCGATTCCGCCAGAAAACCGTAACCCGGATGGATCGCATCGACATTGGCAATTTCGGCCGCGCTGATGATCGCCGGGATATTCAAATAACTAAGCGCGGATTGCGCCGGGCCGATACAGATAGCTTCGTCGGCAAACCGGACGTGCAAAGCGTCACGGTCGGCTTCGCTGTGCACCGCTACCGTCTGAATGCCCATTTCCTTGCATGTCCAGATAATGCGGCAGGCGATCTCGCCGCGGTTAGCGATCAGTATCTTGCGAAACTTACGTTTCTCTCCCATAAAAATTTAAGCCGCTAATTCACACGGATCACCCATTAAGAGTATCAATGTGATAAGCGGCTGAACATTACTTAACGGCGAAAAGCGGCTGTCCGAATTCGACAGGCTGACCGTTTTCGACATAAACTCTGACGATCTCACCCGAAACTTCAGCTTGAATTTCGTTCATCAGCTTCATCGCTTCGATAATGCAGACGACCGTTTCCGGGCCTACCCTGTCACCGACCTTGACGAACACGTCGGCGTCCGGCGAAGGCGATTGATAATACGTGCCGACGATCGGCGAAGTTATTTTATGAAGGCCTTCGTCCGCTGCCGCTTCCGTTTCAGCCTTTGAAGCGGGATGCGGGGTGTCAGCCGCCGGCGAGACCGCCGGAGCGTGCTGAACCGCCTGGGGCGCGGAAGTATATTGAACCGGCGCTGAGTGCGGCATCTGCTTGCGCATATGAACCCGGATATTGTCGTTTTCGAATTCGAAATCGACCAAACCGTATTCATCGATCAGCTCGGCCAGCTCGCGCAGTTCACTCATATTGAGCGAAGGTGAGCCGCTTTTTTCTTCCTTATGCTTATCAGCCACGTCGTTCTTCTCGTCTTTTTCCTGCTGCATTTTTGCAGAAGCTGCTTCGTTCATACGCAAGCCTCTTTTCTGCGAACCAATACTACTTGCTGCTTCGGGCTTCCAGCTCGATCGGGTTATCGACCAATTCGATGATCGCCATTTCCGCATTGTCGCCGGAGCGCCTGCCGAGTTTGATGATGCGGGTGTAACCGCCGGGACGTTCACGATATCGCACCCCGAGTTCGTCGAAGAGACGTTTCATCGCTTTTACGCCCGCGGTTCTTTCCGCGCGCTCCTTGCCGAAGACGCCGGTCGAAGTTTTCTGCTGGCTGTTTCCGGCATGGAAAAACTGCGCCGCGCGCCGCCGCATATGTACCGCTTTGGCCGCCGCGTCGTCTCCGCTGAGTTCCTGCGCATGGCGCGAGATCGTGATCACTTTTTCCACGTACGAACGCAGTTCCTTTGCCTTGGGCAAAGTAGTGACGATGGATTCCTTCTCAGAATTGATCAAAGAAGTCGCCAGGTTACGGAGCATCGACATACGATGCGAGGTGGTTCTTCCCAGTTTTCTATGTGCTTTTAAATGTCGCATGACTTCAAATTCCTAAAACTAAAGCGTGAAATCCAAAAAAGCATTTCACGCTTTTCTAAAATCAATAATTAATCGTAGCTGCGTCCGCCCGAACCCGGGATCGGATTGCCGTTCTCGTCAAAATCCATTCCGAAATCGAGTCCCATTCCGTGCAGCATATCCTTGATCTCGGTCAATGAAACCTTACCGAAATTTTTGGTGCCGAGCATGTCTCTTTCAGAGCGGCGGATAAGATCGCGGATGCTTCTGATATCGGCGTTCTTCAAACAGTTGTAGGAACGCACCGAAAGGTCGAGTTCATCGACCGAACGATCCAGCAGATCGTTGCGAAGCAGCGGCGGACGAGCAATGTCCTCGTATTTATACTCTTCTTCCTCTTCTTCGAAGTTGATGAAGATGGACATGTGATCTTTGACCAGACGCGCCGCCAGTCCGATGGCGTCGTCCGGTTTGACCGAACCGTCCGTCCAGACCTCGATCGTCAGCTTGTCGTATTCCGTGTTCGAACCCTGGCGGGTCGGCTCCACGCTGTAATTGACCTTTTTCACCGGCGTATGTACCGAATCGATCGGGATATAGCCGAGGGAAAGGTCTTCGTCATTGTTCTGTTCGGCCGAAACATAACCTCTGCCGCGTTTTAAGCGAACTTCGAGATTTAAGTCTCCGCCTTTTCCCACCGTCGCGATGTGTACGTTCGGGTCGAGAATTTCGACGTCGCCGTCGGCCTCGATATCGGCGCTGGTGATTTCACCGCCGCCTTTTTTAGTGATGGTCAGGGTTTTCGGCATCGTTCCGTGAAGTTTGAACGGAACCTGCTTCAAATTCAAAATAACGTCTGTTGCATCTTCGACCACGCCTTTAATTGAGGAAAATTCGTGTTCGATGCCTTCAATTTTGACAGCCGTGATCGCCGCTCCTTCGATGGAGGAAAGTAAGGCGCGCCTGAGCGAGTTGCCTATAGTAGTTCCGAATCCGCGTTCGAAAGGCTGTGCGAAAAACTTACCGTAACGTTCGGTAATGGTTTCCGAATCAACCTGCAAACGGCTCGGCATTTGAAAATCTGTCCAAAGGCTGTTTGTTGTCATATTCGTAATTTAAATATCCAAATAAATAATTCTTAAAAATGCCCATGAGCAAGGAGACCGAAAAAGGTTTCCTTGCCCGATAGAAAATGGCCGCTTTACTTGCTGTAAAGTTCGACGATCAACTGTTCGTTGATGTTCGGATCGATATCTTCGCGCCGCGGCAAGCCGGAAACGGACGCACTCATATCCGCGCCATCGACCTGCGAGATCCAGACGGGGCGGCCGCGCCCGGCGGCGGTCTGCCACGCTCCCTCGACATGCGGGTTCTTATGGCTGGTATCCTTAACGGTCACAATGTCCCCCTGCTTCACCTGGAAGGAAGGGATGTCCACTTTTTTGCCGTTGACCTGTATATGTCCGTGATTGACCAGCTGCCTGGCCTGGCGGCGTGAAGTCGAGAAACCGGCGCGATAAACTACATTATCCAGGCGGCGTTCGAGCAGGAATAACAGGTTTTCACCCGTAATGCCTTTTTGATTCGAAGCTTTCTCGAAATAATTGCGGAATTGTTTTTCCAAAATGAAATAGATCCGCTTAACTTTTTGCTTTTCTCTCAGCTGCTGGCCGTAACCTACCAGAACTTTACGTCTGGCGGTCGCGCCGTGCATTCCCGGCGGCTGCGTGCCGCGCTTTTCGATGGCGCACGACGGTTTATAACAACGGTCACCCTTGAGAAATAACTTTCCACCTTCTCTGCGGCATAAACGACAAACCGCATCTCTATATCTAGCCACTAATAAGCCTCCAGTCTAATATTCTTATTTGACGGAAAAGTTTACGAACTATAAAGTCCTTCATCCTTTTGATAAAAACCAAATGTTCGTCGTTTGTAGTTCGTCGCTCGCTGCAAACAATCTGCTGCCGCGAACAACCATCTACGAACCACGAACGATAAAACGATCAAACTCTTCTGCGCTTCGGCGGACGGCATCCGTTGTGCGGGATCGGCGTCACGTCGCGGATAGCTGTTACCCGGATACCTGCGTTGTGTATCGCGCGAATCGCCGATTCGCGGCCGCCTCCCGGCCCTTTGACGCGCACTTCGCATTCCTTCATCCCGGCTTCCATCGCCTTGCGGGCGGCTTCCGAAGCTGCCTGCTGAGCGGCGAACGGCGTGCCCTTGCGCGAGCCTTTAAAGCCGCGCGCGCCCGATGAAGACTGCGCTACAAGATTTCCTTCACGGTCGGTGATCGAGATCAACGTGTTGTTGAACGAAGCGGAAACCACCGCTATTCCGACCGGAATATTCTTCTTTTCCTTTTTCCGAAAAACCTTCTTTTTTCCTGCTGCTTTAGCCATAATTCAGTAATTGGTACCCAGTAATTGGTAATAGGTAAAAAGTAATCGGCACTTCGGATCGGCTTTAACCAATTACCCGTTACCAATTACCACTAACTATTTTTTGCCCGGAGCCTTTTTCTTGGCGACGGTCATGCGGCGCGGACCTTTACGGGTACGAGCGTTGGTGTGCGTACGCTGCCCGCGGACAGGCAGGCTGCGGCGGTGACGCAAGCCGCGGTAACAGCCGATATCCATCAGCCGCTTGATGTCCATCTGGACGCGTTTGCGAAGATCGCCCTCGATATCGCCCTGATCGTCCAGGATGTGACGAATACGATTTAACTCGTCTTCGCTCAGATCTTTGATCTTAGCGTCGATGCTGACCTGCGCTTCATTCAGCACAGCGGTCGCGCGCGAACGTCCAACCCCGTAAATGTAGGTCAGGCCGATCTGCGCTCTCTTATGTGGTGGGATATCTACCCCTGCTACACGAGCCATAATTCTCCTAAAATTCTAATTCCAAATTCCAAGTTCCAGATCTTGGAATCTGGAATATCGAATATTAATTATCCCTGCCGCTGCTTGTGTTTCGGGTTCTCACAGATAACCCGCACCACGCCTTTGCGGTGGACAACTTTGCATTTATCGCAAATCTTCTTTACTGAAGGGCGAACTTTCATAATTTCCCTCTACTATTTATAACGATAAGTGATGCGTCCGCGATTTAGATCGTAAGGCGAAAGCTCCACTAAAACCTTATCTCCCGGTAAGATACGAATAAAATTCTTACGCATTTTCCCGGAAATATGGGCTAAAACCTGATGCTGCGATTCATCGAGCGCCACTTTGAACATCGCATTCGGTAAAGTTTCCAGTACCGTGGCGGTCACTTCTATCGCTTCTTCTTTTGACATACTGTATATAGCCAACCGTTAACTATCGGCAAACTATTGATATTACCTTTTATTGTCTATTTTTTCAAGTTTCGCCGTTTTAATTGTCGATTCAGGCCGCAGCCGACTTCTTTAACTGCGCCTTTTGGTCCGGCGAAAGGGTCAGAATTTCCGGGCCTTCCTCGGTAATGGCGACCGTATGCTCGAAATGCGCGCTGGGGCTGCCATCGAGCGTTACCACCGTCCATTTATCGTCCAGAACGCGTGTTTCGTGCGTTCCGAGGTTGATCATCGGCTCCAGCGCGAAAACGTATCCCGCGCGAATCTTTTCTTTAGTGCCCGGACGGCCGTAATTTACGATCTGCGGCGATTCGTGCATATTGCGCCCGATTCCGTGCCCGCAATAATCGCGAACGATGCCGTAACCGAATCTTTCAGCGTGCGACTGCACCGCAAAACCGATGTCACCGACGTGCTTGCCGGGAACGCACTGCTCGATGCCTTTTTCGAGGCACTCGCGGGTGACCTTTAAAAGCTGCTCAGCCTCTTCGGTGATCTCGCCGACCGGAACGGTCACGGCCGAATCACCGACAAAACCGCCGAGCGTCGCGCCGAGATCGATCGAAATAATGTCGCTTTCGCGCAGCACGTAATCCGAAGGAAACCCGTGAACCACCTGTTCATTGACCGAAGCGCAGATCGAATACGGAAAGCCGTGATAACCCAAAAAGGTCGGGTAAGCGCCCGCGTCGCGGATCATTTTTTCGGCCGCGTCGTTAAGCTCCATCGTCGTGACGCCGGGTTTGACCAGTTTGGCGACGGCTTCGCGGACGGTGCCGACGAGTTCGCCGACCACCCGCATCTTGTCGATCTCTTTTTTGGACTTCCCGATTATCATCGCTTTAGACAGTAACTTTTCTCTTAAACTCCGGTAATACTCATTGATCTCAGCTTTTCCCATCGCTTCAGATCAGCTTTTCGAGTTCCGTGTAAATATCTTCGACACCGGCGGTGCCGTTTATCCTGCTCAAACGCCCCGATCTTTCGTAATAGTCGATCAGCGGCTTAGTATCTTTTTCGTAATTCGCCAGCCGGACCTTTACCTTGTCTTCGCGGTCGTCGTCACGGTGTTTCAATTCCGCCTCGGGATGATGATCGCAAAAACCTTCGGTTTTTGGCGGCTGAAAATATATGTTATAAATTTCCCCGCAGACCGGGCAGCTCCGGCGTCCCGTCATCCGCTTCTCCAACTGATCGAGCGGCACGTCCACCAGGATCGCCTGGATCTCTTTTCCCTGTTTTTCCGCCAGCGCTTCCAGCTTTTCAGCCTGCGGAGCGGTGCGCGGAAATCCGTCTAAAATGTAACTGCCGCAACAATCGTTCTGCGACGTTCTCTCTTCGACCATCTTGACGGTCATTTCGTCCGGGACGAGATTACCGGCCGCCTGAATGGTTTTGATCTCCTGAGCCAGCGGGCTGTCGGATTTTGCCAGCGCGCGAAACATATCGCCGGTCGATATCTGGGGAATGCTTTTGCGTTCCTCCAGCAGCCTGGCCTGTGTTCCCTTGCCCGCGCCGGGCGCGCCTATCAATACAATGATCTTATCCATCGACTATTCGGGTCAGGAGCGTCTGCCGCGCAAACGCGAACCCGCTCCGAGGAAACCTTCGTAATTGCGCATTACCAGCTGCGCTTCGACCTGCGCCACGGTGTCCATCGCGACGCCGACCAGGATCAGCAGCGAAGTACCGCCGAAGTAAAATTGATAACCTAAACCGGTCGGTATCCAGCTAAGCCCGGGCGTTGCCGAAAGAGTCGTATCGAGCCAGGGGCCGATGAACGGCAGCCTGCCGACCTTAAAACCGCTCAGCAAAAGCTGGGGCACGAAGGCGACGAACGCCAAATAAAGCGCGCCGACCGTGGTCAATCTGGTCAAAATGCCGTTAAGGTATTCAGCCGTCGGGGCGCCGGGGCGAACGCCCGGAATAAACCCGCCGCTTTTACGCAGATTGTCCGCCACGTCGTCCACATTGAAAATTACCGTGATGTAAAAGAACGTGAACAGGACGATCATCCCGAGGAAAAACAATTCGTAATACGGGTCGCCGCCGTGAAACTGCTGGAAAAAGGTAAAGACATGCGACCAAGTGGAATCGGGCTGAGCCGGGTCGGGCGGCAGCGCCGAAAATATCGTCTGGGGCAATGCCAAAACCGACGATGCGAAAATGACCGGGATCACGCCGCCCATGTTGATCTTGAGCGGGAGCGTCGTTTCGCGTCCCTGTAAAACCTGCCCGCCCATTCGCCGGCTGGCGTAGTTTATTCCAATTTGTCGCCGGGCCGATTCGACATAAACGATCAGCGCGATCAGCGCCACGATCACCGCGGCCAGGAAAATAACGCCGAGGGTCTGAAAGGTGTCGCCGCTTTTGACGCGATCCGAGATCTGCAGCACCGCGCGCGGCATACCGATCACGATACCGGCAAAGATCAGCAGCGAGATACCGTTTCCGATACCGCGTTCCGTGATCTGTTCGCCGAGCCACATGACGAAGATCGTTCCCGTCGTCAGCGTGACCACGATCATCATGATCGACCACCAGTTATCGGAGATGACCTGGTTGTTTTTCAGCCACTGCGAAACGAAAAAGGTCTGGATGGCGCAAAGGCCGACGGTCAGATAACGCGTCCACTGGTTGATCTTTTGCCGTCCGACCTCGCCTTCTTCCTGAATTTTTTTGACCTGCGGAGAAAGCACGGTCATCAGCTGCAAAATGATCGAGGCCGTAATGTAAGGCGTAACGCCGAGGGCGAAAACCGAAATAGTGCGGAAGTTTCCGCCGGAAAAGAGATCCAAAACACCGAGTAAAGTTCCGCTGACGTCGTTCCAGACTCTTTCGAGCTGGGTTTTGTTAATGCCGGGCGCCTGAATGTGCGCGCCGAGACGATAAACAGCCAGCAGTCCGAGAGTAAAGAAGATACGGCTTCTCAACTCCGGAATCTTGAACATATTTTGAATGGCGTTAAAAAACTTCTCCATTTTTTTCCTCTCAGTCAGGCGCGCGGACAGCTTCCGCGCTTCAAACTATTCTTCCTTTGCTTCGGGCGTCTCTTCGGCAGCGGCCTCGGGTTCAGCAGCGGTTTCCGTCGTTTCCGCAGCTTCTTCGGCTTCTTTAGCGGCCGGAACTTCGGCTTTTACTTCTTCTTCAGCAGCGGCGGGCGCTTCGGCTTTCACTTCTTTTTCTTCAGCGGCGGCAGGCGCTTCGTCGGCAGGTTTAGCTTTTGCTTCCTGAGCCTTAGGCTTGGCCTCTTTTACTTCTTTTGCCTCTTTTACCGCCGGCTTTTCCTTTTTAGCCTTGGGGGTCGCCTCTTTGGCTTCTTTGCCTTCTTTAGCGGGTTTCGCTTCCGGCTCGTTCGCGACGTTGCCGATGCGCTTGGCCGAACGCTTGTTTTCCTGCGAATTGAATTTTGCTTTCTGTGCGATCTCGATCATCGTGCCGCCGGCATTTTCGATCTTTTTGACCGCGCCCTTGGTAAAGCGGTGCGCCGAAATTTTCAGCGCCTTGGTCAGTTCGCCATTGCCTAATACGACCAAATCGTGCTTGGCTTTTTTGATCAGCCCGCGCTCGTGCAGAATTTCCGGGGTCACTTCGTCGCCGGCGTTAAAGCTGCTTTCCAGTTTGGCGATGGTGATCTCGATCCACTGCTTCTTAAAGATATTGGTAAAGCCGCGCTTCGGCAGACGGCGCTGCAGGGGCATCTGTCCGCCTTCGAATCCGATCTTTGCGCTATAGCCCGAACGTGATTTCTGTCCTTTATGGCCTTTTCCGGAAGTTTTGCCCAGGCCCGAGCCGGGGCCGCGTCCGAGACGTTTCTTTTTGTGCGTTGAACCCGCGGGCTTGCGCAGGTTATTAAGTGCTAATGCCATTTCTTTGTCCTTGTAAACTTGCCAAAAATTTCACCACAAAGACACTAAGTGCACTAAGAAGTTTTATTAAAATCTCTTGTGTCCTTGTGCCTTTGTGGTAAAGATATTATTCGATAATTCTTAACAGATGCGGAACTTTGTTAACCACACCGCGCATCGCAGGGCTATCCTGCTTTTCTACAATTTGGTTCAGCTTTTTCAGGCCCAGGCTCAGGACGATGGTTTTCTGTTTGTACGAATAACCGATCGAACTGCGATAATACTGGATTCTGATCTTGCTTCCCGTTGATTCTGTTTTTTCGTTCGCTGCCATAGCTTTATCTCAAATGCCTCACCGGCTGAAATTATAAAAGTTCTTCTACCTGTTTGCCGCGCAGACGGGCCACTTCGATCGGATCTTTCATCCGCATCAGCCCGTTAAAGGTCGCGCGCACGACATTGTGCGGGTTTCCCGAACCGAGCACCTTGGTTCTGACATTGTGAATGCCGACCGCCTGCATCACGGCGCGAACCGCGCCCCCGGCGATAACACCGGTTCCGTCTTCGGCCGGCTTGAGCAGGACCTGCCCGGCGCCGTATTTTCCGATCAGTTGATGCGGCAAGGTGCCGTTGATGAGGGGCACGCGGATCAGATTTTTCTTGGCCGCTTCGACCGCCTTTTTGATCGCCGTCGGAACTTCGCGCGCCTTGCCGGTGCCGAAGCCGACATGACCGGATTCGTCGCCCACCACGACCAGCGCGGCGAATGACATATTCTTACCGCCCTTGACCACTTTGGTTACGCGATTGATGGAGATCAGTTGATCTTTTAACAATAGCCCCTGCGGGGAAACTCTCTGTTTATTTTCTTTCATTACTATTCTGCGTTCTCTTTGATCTGCTGTTCGTTCTTGTTGAGTCCGGCTTTGCGGGCGGCGTCGGTCAGGGCCTTGACCCGGCCGTGATAAACATACCCGCCGCGGTCGAAAACCACGTTCGACACGCCGGCCTGGATCGCTCTTTCGGCGACGGCCTTGCCGACTCTTTCAGCGGCGTCGATGTTGCCGCCGGTATTGCCTTTCAAATCCTTCTCGACGGTCGAAGCCGAAGCGAGGGTTTTGCCCGAAACGTCATCTATCACCTGGGCGTAGATGTGGTTCAGGCTGCGAAAGATCGCCAGGCGCGGACGTTCACCGGTGCCCGACACTTTCGTGCGAATGCGGCGATGAACTGACTTGCGAATATCTGCTCTGCTCTTGGTTGCCATAACTTTTTTCTCGGATCCCGGATCTCAAATCCCACATGTGAACCAAATGGAATTTTGAGATTCTGGAATTTTCAACTATCAATTATCAACTATCAATTATTTACCGGTTTTGCCGGGTTTCAATTTGTAAAATCTATCGGCATATCTGATGCCTTTGCCTTTATAAGCGTCCGGTTTGCGGAGGCGGTTAAGCTCGGAGCAAACCTGGCCCAGCAATTGTTTGTCGATACCGTTTAAGGTAAGCGTCAGCTGATACTGGTTGATGCTGGTTTTCGCCGGGTTTCTTTCCGCTTTGGCGTCGATGCCCGCGGGCAGGTTGTATTCGACCGGATGCGAGTAACCGAGCGCAAAGACCAGCTTGTTGCCTTTGACCTCGGCCTTGTAACCGACGCCGACCAGATCCATTTCCTTGACGAAGCCTTCGGTCACGCCCATGACGCAATTATTCGCCAGCGCGCGCGCCAAACCGTGCTTCGCCGCCAGATCATCGCTGGTACGCTCCGCCACCAACTGGCCTTCTTCGACCTTGAAGCTGACCCCCAGCGGGATCGGCGATTTCAAGGTGCCTTTCGGGCCCTTAACTTCGATCTCATTTTCATGCACCGTCACGGTAACGCCCGAAGGCACTGTGATGGGTTTCTTTCCGATACGAGACATATTCCCTCTTCTACTTTCGATTTGCGATCGCCGATTTTCGATCAGAAGAATCTAAGATCCAAAATCGTAGATCCAAAATCCTAATAAACTTCCGCCAGCAATTCGCCGCCGATATTTTCCCTGCGCGCGTTTTTGGCGCTCATCAAACCCCTGGAGGTCGAAACGATGCTGATACCGTATCCGCCCAGCACTCGCGGCATTTGCAGCGCGCCGACATAAACTCTCCTGCCGGGGCGCGAAACCCGCGCGATGTGCGTGATCGAAGACACGCCCTTCGTGTCGTAACGCAAAAATATGCGGATCGATTTTTGGGCGCCGTCGCCCTTGGTGACGAAATTATTGATATAGCCTTCTTCTTTCAGTATTCGCGCGATCTCACCCTTCATACGCGAAGCTGGCACATCGACACGCGTGTGCTTCGCCTGGATGGCGTTGCGAATTCGCGTGAGCATATCGGCAATAGGATCTGTCATTCTACTTTTACTCCAAATAATTTGTTATCAGGTTTCAGCTTCACCGGAAGCCGACTACTGCTAACTCTAAACTTTAAGTGATCTGTGGTCGGTGTTCAGTGGTCAGTATTTCTGATCACCGGCCACCGTTCACTGGCCACCGAATACTACCAACTCGATTTAACAACACCCGGGATCTGGCCTTTACGCGCCAGGTCGCGCATCGTGACGCGCGAGACACCGAATTTGCGCAGGAATCCGCGCGGACGGCCCGTCTGCGAACAGCGATTACGCACCCGCACGGGGCTGGCGTTTCGCGGCATCTTCTGCAGTTTCTCGACCGCGGCTTCCACCTGCTCCGGCGTTGACGTCGGGTGTTTGATAACTTTCTTTAACTCCGCGCGCCTGGCGGCAAATACGATTACCGTCTTCTTGCGCATGTTATTTTTGACGACTTTACTTGTTTTCGCCATAGCTAATTTCTCTTCTCCAATACTTACTGTCTGAACGGCATTCCAAAAGCCTTTAACAAAGCAAAAGCCTGGTTGTCCGATTTGGCCGTGGTAACAATTGAAATATTCATCCCGCGAACTTTATCGATCTTGTTGAAATCGATCTCCGGGAAGATCATCTGTTCGCGAATACCTAAGGTGTAATTTCCGCGCCCGTCAAAAGCCTTGGGCGAGATGCCGCGAAAATCGCGCACACGCGGAAGGGCGACCGTGATAAAACGGTCGAGAAATTCATACATCCGATCGCCGCGCAGCGTGACCATCGTGCCGATCGCCATTCCCTGGCGCAGCTTGAAGGCCGCGATCGATTTTTTCGCCTTGGTGACGACGGGCTTTTGCCCGGAAACCGTTCTCAGCTCATCGGCCGCGGAATCGAGCGCTTTCTGGTTGGCGATAGCTTCGCCGACGCCCATATTGAGCACGATCTTTTCGACGCGGGGAACCGCCATTGGATTTTTGATATCGAACTGTTTCGCCAGAGCCGGCGCAACCTCACTGCGATATTTTTCTTTTAATCTAGCCATTTCTTCCTCTTGTCGTTTGGGTCTCGCCCGTTAGACGCTTCCAAACTTAAATCCTTTAGATAACTTTGCCGCTTTTTACCGCCACGCGGACCTTTTTGCCGTCCTGCGTTTCATAGCGGACGCGGGTCGCGCTGCCGCTCTCGGGGTCGATCAGCTGGACATTGGAAATGTTGACCCAGTTTTCCTGCTCGACGATGCCGCCCTCGATATTTCTCTGCGTATCGGGCTTGCGGTGTTTTTTGACGATCCCGGCGCCTTCGACCTTGATCCGGCCTTTGCGCGGATCGACCTCGATCACCTTGCCGCGATGCGGTTTGCGATTACCGGCGTTGTCATACTTGTTATAGTCTCTGCCCGAAATGAACACGACCATGTCGCCGCTTTTGACACGGGCGCGGATAGTTCCTTTTTTCACTACTTTACTCATTTACTTAAATAACCTCCGGCGCGAGCGAAACGATCTTCATAAAATTTTTGTCGCGCAGTTCGCGTGCGACTGGGCCGAACACGCGGGTTCCCATTGGGGTTCCGTCGTCTTTGATCAGCACGGCCGCGTTCTGGTCGAAACGGATGTAAGTACCGTCCTTGCGGCGGACTTCCTTGCGCGTTCTGACGATCACCGCGTTATAGACCTTGCCTTTTTTAGCGGTGCCGTCCGGCGAAGCTTCCTTGACCGTGACCTTGATCTTATCGCCGAGGCCGGCGACCCTGCCGGTCGATCCGCCGATCGACATGATCATTTCGACCCGTTTGGCCCCTGAATTGTCGGCTACCTCTAAAGAGGTTTGCATCTGAATCATAATTTCACTCCGTTTTGAGTTCCGGGTTAAGAGTTACGCCTTCAGGCGTGATCTTATTTCGCGGCTAAAGCCGCAATCCGAACTCTTTCCTATTTCTCGGCCTTTTGAATAATCTCAACCACCCTCCAGCGTTTGCGTGCCGAGAGAGGCCTGGTTTCCACGATCCTGACGCGGTCGCCGGTCGCGGCGCCCACTTCGTTGTGCGCCATAAAATTCGTGCGGCGGCGGACGTAACGGCGATAGATCGGGTGCTTGACCAAACGGTCAACCCGCACGACGCAGGTCTTTTGCATTTTGTCCGATTTGACCGTGCCTACCTTTTGCGCGCGGTTGCCCCGCTCGCCTTTTCTGACAGGTTTTTCTTCACCGGGGGCGGCGGTTTCGGTTTGCGGCGCCGCAGCCATCGTCTCAGTTTCCGTCTCAGTTTCTTCCGCACCGGCTTCGGCGGGCGCTGCTTCGACAGGCGCTTCCGTCCCGGTTTCTACCGCGTCGGCCTGGACCGCGTCCGCGCTTTCATCAGCAGCGGGGGTATCGGCGGCGCCAACTTCTGACGGCGTTTCCTGAGTTTCAGTTATCTCTTCTTCTTGCTTCTTTTTAGCCATTTTCTTTTACCAATTCTTACGCTTGTGCTTCCTTTTCCCGGATCATCGTGTTCACGCGGGCTAAGGTCTTCTTTTCACGCCTCACATTGGCGGTGGTCTGTCCCACGCCCAGCGTTCTCTTGAACTTCAAGCGAAAGAGCGATTCTTTCAGCCTGTCCGCTTCCTCGCGAAGCTCAGTAACCGACAATTCCTTTAATCTGTCTAACTGTTCTTTTCTTTTCATCGATTAAACTACGCCCCCTTCCTGATCGGCGCGGGTAACAAATCTCGTTTTGAGCGGCAGCTTCTGCGCGGCCAAATTCATGGCTTCACGCGCTAAAGCTTCATCGACGCCCTGGATCTCATAAAGAATGCGTCCGGGTTTGACGACCGCTACCCAGTGATCGGGAGCGCCCTTGCCGCTGCCCATACGGGTTTCAGCCGGCTTTTTCGTGATCGGCTTGTCCGGAAAAATGCGGATCCAGATCTTACCGCCGCGCTTGATGTGGCGCGTCATCGCGATACGAGCCGCTTCGATCTGACGGTCGGTGATCCAGGCCGATTCCATCGCCTTGAGCGCGAAATCCCCGAAGCTAATTTTTTCACCGCGGGTTGCGCTGCCTCTCATGCGCCCCTTCATCTGCTTGCGGTGCTTCACCTTTTTCGGCATTAACATAACTAAATAACCTCTTAACCAGCCATTAAAAAATTTCTGCTATTCGCGATCGCGTCTTTCACGGCGACGGCCGCTTCCGCGTCCGCGATCATTAACTTTTACTTCGTTCATCGGGTCGGTGGTCGTGCCGCGCGCCATCGAAGCGTTAGGGTCGAGAATTTCCCCGCGGTAGATCCACATTTTGACGCCGATGACGCCGAAGGTGGTGTGCGCTTCGGCAAAACCGTAATCGATATCGGCGCGCAGGGTGTGCAGCGGAAGCTGCCCCTCGAGCGTCCATTCGGTGCGGGCGATCTCAGCCCCGTTCAAACGGCCGGCGCACATCACCTTGACTCCGAGGGCGCCGAAACGCTGGGTCTCTTCCATGATCTTTCTCATCGCGCGGCGAAAAGCGATACGCTTTTCCAGCTGCTGCGCCACTTTTTCGGCTTGCAGCTGCGCGTTGAGCTCGGGCTTGGTCACTTCCTGGATGGAAACGATCACTTCACGCCCGGTCTTATTCGAAAGATCCTCTTTCAGCTTTTCGATCTCGCTGCCCTTGCGTCCGATGATGATGCCGGGACGCGACGTGTAGATAATGATCTTCAGGCGGTTGGCCGCTCTTTCCACGTCGATGTGCGAAACACCCGCGCCGGTAAAACGTTTTTTCAGCTCGCGCTTGAGCTTCAAATCTTCGGCCAGAAATGCCGCGAAATCTTTTTTGGCAAACCAGTGTGAGTGCCAATCTTTGTTGTAGCCTACGCGAAAACCGTATGGATGAACTTTTTGTCCCACAATTTACTCCGTTATTTCTTGTCGCTTTCGGTATTCTTTTCCGACGACGGTTCCTTCACAGTTTCACTGTTCTCGACAGTGGTTGATTCAGTTTTGCGTTCGATCGTTTCTTCCGCAACGTCCGGCGCGTTCATTTCAGCTTTTGCCTCGGTCGCTTCCTGCTGTGCCGCTTCCACTTCCGTATTGACCTGCGCCGCGTTCTCTTGCGCCGCGGTTTCCACCACAGTTTCCGGCGCAGTCTCCTGTGCCGTAGTTTCGGTTTCCTCTATCGGCTCGACATTGGATTTTTTATTCGGCTTGGCTTCAACCTGTGTCTTAGCCATTTTTTCCAGCTTCGGACGATTGGCCTTTCTTTCCTTGGCCGCCTTCGATTTATTATCCTTCTCGACCTCGGCCGCCGGTTTTTCGCTGGTCACTTCCACGGTGATGTGGCAATAGTGGCGGCGTTCGCGGTAGGCGCGTCCCTGCGGAGCGGGCCTCATACGATAACGGCGCTTGGTCGGGCCGATATCGACGAAACACGATTTGACCCAAAGATCGTCCGGGTCGATCGCGATGTTCTGTTTTTCCGCCGCGAAATTAGCGTTTGCGATCGCCGACTTAAGGCACTTGCCGATGATATCGGCCGCGCGCTTATGCGTGAACTGCAAAATGGCCAGCGCGTGTGCAACATTCTTTCCGCGGATCAGATCCACTACCAGTCGCGCTTTTTGCGCCGAACCGCGCATATTTCTGGCACTTGCTTTAGCTTCCATAATTCCTCTTCAAACCGCACTCATCCGGTGCAAGTTAAAAATCCTTACTTTACTCCCCTATTTACGCTTGGCCGATTTTTCGGCTTTGGTTCCCGGGTGGCCCTTGAAAATTCTGGTCGGGGAAAATTCTCCGAGCTTGTGTCCCACCATGTTTTCCGTGACATAGACCGGAATGTGGCGTTTGCCGTTGTGCACGCCGAAGGTCATGCCGACCATATCGGGCGTAATTGTTGAACGGCGCGACCAGGTCTTGAGCGCCTGCGGTTTGGAACCGCCTGCCGCGATCTTGGCCAAAGCCTTGACGAGGCTTCTGTCGATAAAAGGTCCTTTTCTAACTGAACGTGGCATACGCTATTTCACTCTCCTGTCGCGCACGATCATTTTCTGGGTGCGCTTATTGTTGCGGGTTTTATAGCCGCGTGTCGGTTGTCCCCAGGGGGTAACCGGGTGGCGTCCGCCGGAAGTTTTACCTTCACCACCGCCGTGCGGGTGATCGACCGGGTTCATGGCAACGCCGCGAACGTGCGGGCGGATGCCTTTCCAACGGCTGCGTCCGGCTTTGCCGACCGAAACATTTTCATTCTCAACATTGCCGACCTGTCCGATCGTGGCCTGGCAGACCACCGGAACCCGGCGAACTTCGCCGGACGGCATTCTCAGCTGCGCAAACCCGCCTTCTTTCGCCACCAACTGCGCGAAAGCGCCGGCCGAGCGCGCCATCTGGCCGCCTTTACCGGGGCGGATCTCGATATTGTGGATCTGCGTACCGAGGGGGATATTCGTTATCGGCAGGGTATTACCCGGCAGAATATCGGCTTCCGGGCCGCTGACGATCATGCTGCCCACTTCTAAGCCCACGGGCGACAGGATATAACGCTTTTCGCCGTCGAGATAAGTGATCAGCGCGATGTGCGCGGAACGATTCGGATCGTATTCGATCTGCGTGACCTTGCCCGGCACGCCGGGCTTGTCGCGCTTGAAATCGACGATGCGATAAAAACGCTTGTGGCCTCCGCCGCGGCGGCGCACCGTAATGCGTCCGTCGTTGTTGCGTCCCGAAATTCTGATCTTCGGTTCCAGCAAGGCTCTCTCCGGTTTTGCGCCGGGAGTCAATTCATCCCGCGTCAAATAGGTTTGATAGCGTCTTGCCGGTGATGTCGGTTTTAACTTTTTGATAGCCATATCAATTAATCAACTCTAAAAACTAATATCTAATCTCTGACTTAGATCGCTTCTCCGTAATCTACAAAAGGCTCGCCGGCTTTGATGGTGACGTACGCTTTCTTGTAGGAAGCGCGTCTGCCCTCGGTGCGGCCGCGTCTTTTGAGCTTGCCTTCGTAATGCACGGTGCGGATATGCGAAACCTTCACATTAAAGATCTCTTCGACCGCTTTTCTGATATCTTCCTTGCCCGCGTCGCCGTTGACCTTAAAGGTCAGCACCTGTTTTCCGCCCTCGCCGCTGGTGGCTTCCTTGATCAGCACGGATTTTTCCGTGACCACGGGCGACTTTAATACATCCCAAACATTCAACATCTTATGCCGCCTCCTTTACACCGCTGTTTTCAGCGCTCGTGTCTTTGCTCTTTTCATTTGCCGGGTCGAGCAGCTCAGCCAATTCCCGGGCGGCGCTCTGTGTCAGCACTAATTTTTCGTGATAGAGCAGATCGTAGATGTTCACGCCGAAACTATTGGTCACCTTGGCCTTTTTCACATTGCGCGATGAAAGGATCAGGTTCGTGTTGTCCAGCGAATCGACGAACAACGCTTTTTTCGTTTTCTTGTCCTCGATCAAACCCAAAGTGTTTAAAACTTCCAGGAAGTTTTTGGTTTTGGCTTCCTTAAAGGTGATCTCGTCGATGATGATAACGTTGCCCTCGCGCAGTCTTTCCGAGATGGCCGAGCGCAGCGCGCCGCGGCGCATTTTCTTCGGCATCTGGTATGACCAGTCGCGCGGCTGGGGGCCGTGGACGTTGCCGCCGCCCTTCCAAAGGGGCGAGCGAAGCGAAGCGATACGGGCGCGGCCCGTTCCTTTTTGCTTCCACAGCTTGCGTCCGGAACCGGAAACGTTTCCGCGTGTTTTCGTGGCCGAAGTTCCCTGGCGCCCGTTGGCGAGGTAATTTCTGACCGCGGCGTGGATCAGGGCTTCATTGAGCTCTGCGCCAAACACGGCGTTGGACAATTCGATGTCGCCGACTTTCTTATTACTTAAATTGCGAACCTCTACGGTAGGCATAATCAAACTCCAATTCAGTGGTCAGTGATCAGATGTCAGTGGTCAGTTTTTTTGACTCCTGTTTTCTGTCTCCTGCCTGCTTCTACACTTTTTTCTTAATGATAACCAGGCCGCCATTTGCTCCCGGCACCGCGCCGCGAACCATGATCAGGTGGTTTTCCACATCGACCTTGGCGATCGTCAATCCCTTGATGGTGACACGCTCGTCGCCCATATGTCCGGATGAACGCGTACCCTTAATAACTCTCGAAGGATAAGCCGATTGTCCGATCGAACCCGGCGCGCGCACGTTCATCGAACCGTGCGATTCGGGGCCGCGATGAAACTTATGCCGTTTGATCGTACCCGCAAAACCGCGTCCTTTGGACTTGCCCATGACCTCGATCTTGTCGCCGTCGGCAAACTGATCGACGAGGATCTGGTCTCCAACGTTGGCTTCGGGTTCATTTTCCAGACGAACCTCGCGCAAGATACGGGTCGGGGGAATGCCGCCGCCGGTCTTTTCAAAATGCCCCTGCAAAGGCTTGGTCACGTTTTTGACCTTGATCGGCTTGTCCTCGACCAATCCAAGCTGCACGGCATTGTAGCCGTCGCGCCCGCCGGAAGTTTTCTTTTGTACCACAACGCAGGGGCCCGCCTTAATCACGGTCACGGGGGTTACCGTGCCGTCTTCGGCGAACAATTGCGTCATTCCAACTTTTCTTCCGATGATTCCGTTAATCATCATTATTTACCTCAGTAGTAAGTGACCGGTAACAAGTAACAAGTAATAATTCCTGTCACCCGTCTCTCGTCACGTGTCGCTATTTTTAACTTTTGCCAAAAGCCTTAATTTCCACATCCACGCCGGCGGGCAGATCGAGCTTCATCAGCGCGTCAACCGTTTGCGGGGTCGGGTCGAGAATATCCATCAAGCGCTTGTGCGTTCTGATCTCGAACTGCTCGCGGGATTTTTTATCCACATGCGGCGAGCGAAGAACGGTCCATTTATTCTTCACCGTCGGAAGAGGGATCGGGCCTGCAACCCTCGCTCCCGTCCGGCGCGCGGTTTCAACAATTTCGATCGTTGACTGGTCCAGCACCCGGTGGTCGTATGCTTTTAACTTAATGCGAATTTTTTCGTTCAACATAATTTTCTTTCAGTTGTCGGTGGTCAGCGCTCACTGGTCAGTTTGTTTCCTTAATAACTGATCATCGTTCACCGGCCACGGTCCACTATTCCACGATATCGGACACGGTGCCGGCGCCGACCGTTCTGCCGCCTTCGCGGATGGCGAACCGAAGTCCCTTTTCCATCGCGATCGGGGCGATCAGTTCGATCTCCATCTGGATGTTGTCGCCGGGCATCACCATCTCAACTCCCGCCGGCAGATGCGCGACTCCCGTCACGTCCGTCGTCCGGAAGTAGAACTGCGGGCGATAGCCGGTAAAGAACGGGGTGTGGCGTCCGCCTTCTTCCTTTGTCAAAACATAGGCCTCGGCCTTGAACTTCGTGTGCGGGGTAATGCTTCCCGGTTTGGCGATCACCTGGCCGCGTTCGATCTCTTTTCTGTCCACGCCTCTGAGCAGCAGTCCGACGTTGTCGCCCGCTCTGCCTTCGTCCAGCAGCTTCTTGAACATCTCAACTCCCGTCACCACCGTGTTGCGGGTATCTTTGATACCGATGATCTCGACCGTTTCGTTGACCTTGACGATCCCTCTTTCGATACGTCCGGTGGCCACCGTGCCGCGTCCCTGGATGGTAAAGATGTCTTCAACCGGCATCAGGAACGGCTTGTCGATCTCGCGCTCCGGCGTCGGGATGTAATCATCCACCGCCTGCATCAGCTCGTCGATCTTCGGTTCCCATTCGGGGTCGCCTTCTAAAGCTTTTAAGGCCGATCCCTGAATCACGGGGATGTCGTCTCCCGGAAACTCGTAGGATGACAGCAGTTCTCTTACTTCAAGCTCAACCAGCTCGAGCAGCTCGGCATCATCGACCGCGTCCACCTTGTTCATGAAGACCACGATCGAAGGCACGCCCACCTGGCGGGCCAGCAAAATATGCTCTCTCGTCTGCGGCATCGGGCCGTCCGTCGCCGCGACAACCAGGATCGCTCCGTCCATCTGCGCCGCGCCCGTGATCATGTTCTTGACATAATCGGCATGGCCCGGACAATCGACGTGCGCATAGTGGCGATTCTTCGTCTCATACTCGACGTGCGCCGTCGCGATCGTGATCCCGCGAGCCTTCTCTTCAGGCGCGTTGTCGATCGAATCAAACGCTCGCACCACGATCTTCGGATTGTGCTTCGACAGGACCTTCGTTATCGCCGCCGTCAGCGTCGTCTTACCATGATCCACGTGACCGATCGTTCCTATATTTACGTGCGGCTTACTGCGATCAAATTTTTCCTTAGACATAACCTTCTCCTAATTTTGCTTTCAATCGAAATCGCAAATTCCTAGCTGCTTGCTCCCTTGACCTTGGCGATAACTTCTTCCGCCACGTTGCGCGGGGCCTGGTCATAACGGGCAAAATGCATCGTCGAGGTCGCGCGTCCCTGTGTCGCGGAGCGCAGATCGGTGGTGTAGCCGAACATTTCCGACAGCGGCACATAGGCCGTGACCACCTGAACGCCGCCCGGGCGCGGTTCCATTTTTTCGATCTGGCCGCGGCGCTTATTTAAATCGCCGTTGACCGATCCCATATATTCTTCCGGAGTTACCACTTCGACCATCATGATCGGTTCGAGCAATACCGGGGTCGCCTTTTTAACGGCGTCCTGGAAAGCCAGTGAACCGGCGATGTGGAACGAGCGCTCGTCGGAATCGACTTCGTGATACGAACCGAACACGAGACGGACACGAATGTCCACCAGCTCATAGCCGGCCAGGTAACCGCGCGCCATCGCATCCCTGATCCCTTCGGAAACGGGCTTGATGAACTGGCGCGGAATGACGCCGCCGCTGATCTTGTCTTCGAAGACGTATCCTTCGCCCGGAGCCGGCTCGATCTCGACCTCGACGTGGCCGAATGCTCCGCGGCCGCCCGTCTGTTTCTTGTATATTTCCTTACCCGGCGCTGCCTTGGTAATGGTTTCGCGATAGGCCACCTGCGGTTTGCCGACATTGGCCTCGACGCTGAATTCGCGCTTCATGCGATCGACGATAATTTCCAGGTGAAGTTCACCCATACCGGCGATAATGGTCTGGCCGGTTTCGTGATCGGTGTTGACGCGGAAACTGGGGTCTTCCTGAGCCAGGCGGTTGAGCGCAATGCCCATCTTGTCCTGGTCGGCGCGGGTTTTCGGTTCGACCGCCACACGCACCACCGGATCTGGGAATTCCATCGATTCCAGAATGATGCGATTGGTTTCGTCGCAAACCGTGTCGCCGGTCGTGACATTTTTCATGCCGCCGATGGCGACGATCTCGCCGGCGCTTGCCTGTTCGATATCCTCACGCTTGTTGGCGTGCATCAGCATCAGGCGTCCGACGCGTTCTTTATTGTCCTTGACCGAGTTATAAGCATATGAGCCCGATTTGATCGTGCCGCTGTAAATGCGGACGAAAGCGAGCTGGCCGAGATGCTTGTCCGCCATCAGCTTGAACACCAGTCCTGAAAAAGGAACTTTGGGATCGGCCGGTCGGGTTTCTATCTCATCGGTCTTGGGGTTGATACCTTCGATCGCTTTAACATCGAGCGGGCTCGGCAGATAATCCACCACTGCGTCGAGCAGGGTTTGAACACCTTTATTCTTAAAAGCGGTTCCGGTCACGACCGGAACGATGGTCATCGCGATCGTGCCCTTGCGCAGGGCGTCGCGAAGCTCGTTTTCGCTGATCTCCGTGCCTTCCAGATATTTTTCGGTCAGCGCGTCGTCGATGCTCGCGATGGCTTCGATCATTTTCTCGCGTTCGGCCTGAGCTTTTTCCTGTAATTCGGCCGGGATATCGGTCACCTGGTATTCCGCGCCTTTGGCTTCGTCATTCCAGATATTGGCCTTCATCTTTATCAGATCGACCACGCCGACAAACTTATCTTCTTCGCCGATCGGCATCTGGATCGCGACCGCATTGGCCCCCAGACGCTTGAGGATCGAATCGAAAGAGCGTTCGAACGAAGCTCCGGAGCGGTCCAGCTTATTGATAAAGCAGATGCGGGGAACGCCGTACTTGTCAGCCTGACGCCAAACCGTTTCTGATTGCGGCTCGACACCGGCGACGCCGTCGAAAACAGCCACCGCGCCGTCAAGGACGCGCAGTGAACGCTCGACTTCCATCGTAAAATCTACGTGACCGGGAGTATCGATAATGTTAATTCTGTGTTCGACGTTATCGCGCGTCCAGAAACAGGTCGTAGCGGCGGAGGTGATGGTGATTCCGCGCTCCTGTTCCTGCTCCATCCAGTCCATCGTCGCGGTTCCTTCATGAACTTCGCCGATCTTGTGCGAAACGCCGGTATAATAAAGCACGCGCTCGGTCGTCGTGGTCTTACCCGCGTCGATGTGCGCCATGATCCCGATGTTTCTGAATTTATCTAATGCTATAGTAGCCATAACTGCCTGTAAAAACGTTTTAAATAAAATTATCTAAATAAATAAACGACGGCAGAACCGATTGCGGCCTGCCGTCCAAAAAACTAAAATCTGTAATGCGCGAAAGCCTTATTGGCTTCGGCCATGCGATGTGTATCGTCTTTCTTCTTAATAGCGTTGCCGCGGCCGCCGGAAGCGTCCAAAATCTCGCCGACCAACCTGTCCTGCATTGTTTTTTCGCCGCGATTGCGCGCAAAACCGACCATCCAGCGGATAGCGAGGGTATTGCGGCGGTCACGACTGACTTCGAGCGGGACCTGGTAAGTAGCGCCGCCGATACGGCGGGACTTGACTTCCAGCGCCGGCGCGACGTTATCGAGCGCTTTTTTGAATACCTTCAACGCTTCTTCGCCGCTTTTTTCCTGCACGCGCTCCATCGCGCCGTAAAAGATCTTTTCGGCGACGGCCTTTTTACCCTGCCACATCAGACCGTTGATGAACTTTGTCACCATGATGCTGTTGAACACCGGATCCGGTAAAACTTCTCTTTTTCCTGCAACTCTTCTTCTAGGCATAATCTTTTTCAGTGGTCGGCGGTCAGTTTTCAGTGGTCAGTGCCCTCTGTTTTCTGCCGCCTGTTTCCAATTCCCTACTTGGTCGCTTTCGGGCGTTTTGCGCCGTATTTCGAACGCGACTGGTTTCTGTTTGCCACACCCGACGAATCCAAAGTTCCGCGGATGATGTGATAACGCACGCCCGGCAGGTCTTTGACGCGGCCGCCGCGGATCATTACGATCGAGTGCTCCTGCAAATTGTGGCCGATGCCGGGGATGTAGGTCGTAACCTCGATCCCGTTGGTCAGGCGGACACGCGCCACTTTACGAAGCGCCGAGTTCGGTTTCTTCGGGGTTTGCGTGTATACGCGGGTGCAAACACCGCGTTTCTGCGGGCAGCTCTGCAGCGCCGGGCTCGAAGTTTTATACTTCACGCGCTGGCGACCTTTACGAATAAGTTGATTGATTGTCGGCATTTGTTTCCTAAATAAAAACGAAAGTAACCCCAGGACCTGCCTCTGACCGGAAAATTTCCGGCAGTAAGCGCAAGTGGCTACCTTGCACTAAAATTGTTTTTGTTCAGCTAACCGGTCAGTCCATGACTTTTCTGTAGCGTGCGCCTGTTAGTTATAAAGGCGGGGTAAATATGAAGTGTTTCAACTTCGCACCGGCTATTTGAACGCCTCATACAATGATGAAACGCCATAACCGGCTTTACGCTACAATAATTTTCAAAAGGCTAACCTTCTTCAGTAACGGGCAAATAAATACTGCCTGTTACTCTTACCAGTCCGGTCTATTAAAGTCCGAAACTTTAGATTGTATGTATTTCGGCATTTCCTGTCAAGCCGGTCGGGCGTTTTGGGTCTGTTTGGTTTTGGCGGGTGTTTTTACTTCAGGTTCAGGCGGAAGAGGGTATAGCCTTTCTTTTTCGAGCGCGACCCGAAGTACGATCTGCCACTCTTTTAGCTGAACTCCCTGCGAAATGGGTTCCGCCAACGCCATATTTTCTCTTCCCAATAATCGAAAGGAGATTTCAAGATTATAAGAAACCGGTGTAAGGACCGACTCGACATATTTTTTTCGCACGTCGGTTCCAGGCTTATCGTCCGGGCCGGGGGTAGGAAGCCGGTTGACCACTTTTACGGCTTCACTCGCGATGTCGAACGCCCGTGTTTTGTCGATCTTAAGCGCGATCGGGACTGCGGAAAGCATTTGTCTTATCTTAGGCTGACCGGTATCCATTTTTTCAGTTACCTTTAGCCCTTCATTTAGCTTATCGAATGCCGCATCCTGCTTTTTTAATTCGACAAGTTTTGCCGCGATCTTAAAGATGCCTTCACTTTTCTTTTCCGGATCGTCAACGAGATTCACCACATATTCGGCTGTTTCAAGATCATTTTCCTTCAGAACGGGATTCAAAATATTTTCAATCAGAAAGAAATTTTGTACTATCTTGAAATTCTTATCGTCCATATCCATTTTCAGCTGGAGTTCGGCCGAAAGGCGGTATTTTTTCTCGTTAAAAGCATACTGCGAGGCGCTTAGCCAAAGTTCGTTCTTAAATTCCTTATCGGTCGCCGACTCTGCTTCCGAGATCGCCTGTGCCAGTTTATCCTTGCTTTCCCTTATTCGGGTGAAAATTTCATCTCTTTCTTTTTCACGTGTCGATTTTTTGCTGTTCAATGAAAGATAAAGAGCTGAAGCCTTTGGATAAAGATCGGGGCTTAATTGTTTTATATCCGGAAGCGCATAGACCATAACGTATAGAAATACTCGCGTTAATTCATTGTTTTGCGGCTCCGATATTGCCGCCTCACCGAGTTTAACCATAAAGTTATGAAATCGATTTTTGATCTCTGCAGGGGTAGTGTTTTCCAGATAGTCACTGCTCAATATTAAGAGTATGTTATCAGAGGAGATTTTACGATAATTTGATTCGTAGTAATCCAAAACCGCGCCAAGCAGCCGGTTAGCGGCGGGTCTATTGATTCCTTTAAGCCTTTCTACTATTGGAACGACCGAGCCGGAGATTCCATCTTTGTTTAGTTTTGAAATGAGCCTGTTAACAAATCCATTCGGATCTTTACTTATATTCAAATCCAATTCATCTGAAAGATCAGAGTCGCCGCCGTTCGCAAAATATTTTTTTTGGGCTTTGACCGCCACTTCGGGTGAATATTTCCGAAGCAGAGAAAGAATTTCGTTTTTTATCCGCTCTGCCTGCAACGATAAGAATTGAATCGAGTTAATTTCCGTATCATCCAGGCATTCTAACGCCAGTGAGTTCGCCGAATCGTAATAATTAGTGATTTCATTTACAAAAATATACCGCATGATCTGAGTACGAAGAAAACATCGCATTGGCGCATCTTCTACAAGTTTTATGTCCCCCTTTAAGATCGTAAGATTGAATGCTCGCTGCTGTTTTTGGTAAATTTCGGCTATATCAGTTGATTTAGCTTGTCCGTTGACGGCAATAAGGCAAAGCAGGGTAATCGTGAGTATCAAAATGTATTTACAGATCATATTGTTAATTCTGGATACAAATTCATCGGACCTTAATACACAGGCGCGTAAGGTCCGATGATGACAAAGGTGAACAAACAAATTATTACATCGATTAAAACGTTCATTCGTCAGTCCGAAATGGGTTCTCCACCGTTACAAAATTGGCTGGTTTTTACTCCACCGGACGTACATGTAACACTTGAGGATGTATGCTGGCAAATACCTCCCGTGCATGAAATCGTTCTACCCCCTCCGCAATCGACGATAATTGTGCAGTCTGCCTCGTCGGCCTGCACATTTGCCGAAAAAAGCGTAAAGAAAACAAGAATTACAGAAAGGATTCCCAGTATTGAGAGTCTCCGTGTGAGGTTATATTCATTTTTTCTCCTGTTCGGGTTTTACCCGATTAAACGTAACGTTATTGGGAGTTTGGCAGGATGCAAAACTTACCGCGTAGCCTATTACAGTTAATTCGCAGTGTCAATAAATTCGGCAAGCAGTAGTGTCCTAAAGTTGGGATGCGGTATCCGGAAATATCACTCGGAATAGATGATAACTGATAGATCATAGAGGATAGATCGAATCTTTCATCTATCATCTTTCAGCTACTCCGAATGCGTCCCGGGCCGACACCACAACTTTAGGACACTACTCGGCAGCTTTTTCTGAGTTTCTCGTCCCGCAAACACAGCGCTTGCAGCCAACATTTTAGTGGCCCGAATACCAGTCGTATCCACTCTCGGCCCAGAAGTCCCGCGGGCGTTCGTCGGTAAATTCGATGCGGCCGATTCGTTTGATCAGTTTGATGCCGTATTTGGTCGGCGTGACCAGCCGCAGCGGCGCGCCGTGTTCGAGCGTGAGGGGCGCAAAATTCATTTCATAACAAAGCAGCGTCTGCGGGTGCAGCATGCTCGGCATATCCATTCCGACGTAATAGCCGCCGTCCGGCGTGAGCAGCGAGACATAGCGCACCAGATCCTGCAGGCGGCTCGGATCGGGAGCGCCGCCATTTTTAGCCGGTGGCAGATACCTAGCGACAAAATCCGAAAAACGCGCTCCGGCCCAGTGCGTGATCACGCTCCAACCCTCGATACATTTTAGCTCGGTGATCATCTCGACGCGCGGCAGCGCCTTGATATCGTCGATCGTCATCAGCAGGCCCGGTATTTTTTCAGACGTGAGGCCGCTCTCTTCCGGCGGTGTCAGTTGGCCTTTAGCGGCGGCGTCTTTTGCTCGCTTGGTGTCGATCTCCGCTTTTTCGGTTTCAGTCGCCGCAGCAGCCATATCGTAAGAGATGTCGTCCCGGTACTGCGAATATTTTTTCTGATCGGCCACGCCGATCACCTGCAGCCGCCATTTACCGGGATCGAATCCCTCGCTCATTCCCTCGCCGCCGTTGATGCGAAGCTCGCCGATGCGCTCCGGCGGAAATTCGGGAGCCAGGCGCGCCGGGCTGTAATAAAGCTGGGCCAGGTTTTCATTAAATTTGAAATTGCGCTGAAATATTTTTTCCCACAGCCATCCCTGATCGGGCTGGCGCAGCCACCAAAAGCCGGCTACCCCGGCGGCCGCAGTCGCTCCGCCGATCAAAAAGCTGCGGCGGCTGTAGGTTCCCATCAGCTTTTTTGCTTCGGCGTCGTCCACCGGCGGCGAAAGATGAATTTTTTCGCCCAGTATCCTCGCCGTATTTCTGCGCTGAAGCAGTTTTTCCGCTTCTTCTTCCTCACGGCGTTTTACGGACTCAAGCTCACGCACTTTTTCAACTAATACTTCATCGGGTAGCACGCCGGAATCTTTAGCGGAGTCACTTACGCCGGGCACATCATGTTTCTCCTGATCGCTCATGAAATTTCTCCTTCCGCCGTTTCTGCTGCTGCCATTTTTACTGGCATTTCCATTGCCGCCGCTTTTGCCGGAACGATGTCGTAGCCGGTGACCATCGCGCGAAAATTTGCCCAGCCGGCCTTCACCACCTGCGCCACGTGAACGAGAAAGAATAAAACGTAGCCGACGGTCAGCCAGAAATGTTCCCAGCGCGCCCATTCGTACCCGCCCAGGATGGCGGTCAGCCAGGAAAACTGCGTCGGTTTATAGATCGCAAGCCCGGTCAAAACGGAGCCCGCGCCCATGAGTATCACGCTGGTGTAGGCTATCCGCTGGGCATCGTTATATTTCCCCTGCGGAGGGAGTTCCTTCACCAGATACAGATCGTGAAGCATCACCCGGAACGCACGTTTGAACGATCCCGGAACCGGCAGCAGCGCCCGCCACTCGCCGGAAATTATCGTATATAAAACGTATATCAGGCCGTTTGCGAGAAAGAACCACATGAAAAGAAAATGCAGGCTGAGGCCTTCGGCGAGGCGAAACGGAATGCCGGTGTAATCCCAAAACCACTGCGGGAAAAAGTGAAACAGTTCGTAACCGAATATCTTTACGCCATAAACTGCATTTGCCCAGTAGATCAGCAGCCCGCTCCAGATCATCAGGAAAAGCAGCGGAAAGTTTATCCAGTGCAGCCAGCGCACTGCCAACGGATGTTTCTTTTCCAGTTGTTTAGCCATAAAAAAGAGGTTTACTCAAATTATCACAATTACAATGACTTATTCGATAAAACTATCGCGAATGGTTTCAGAGGATCTGTTTAGAGTTCACGCTTCAGCGTGCTCTTTAAAATTAGACCAGGAAACACGCTAAAGCGTGAACTCTAAACGCGGACTCGATTTGAGCTAAAAATCAAATATTGCTAGACTATCTGTTTTCTTAACGGATTATTATTTTAATAAGGGATATTATGGCCGATAAAACAGCATTTGAAACACATTTAGAGAAATACGACGAAGCGCAGTGGACACAGGTGATAAACGGCCTGCTGCCGGAAATTCACGAGATCGACCGCAATGCGGCGCAGATCTGGTTTCGTTTTTACCCGCTGGCACTGTTCGAGTATCTGCAAACCGCCGAAGACCAGGAGATCGCGCGCAGGGGATTTGTCATGCAGGGCGCTTACGATCTGAAGGATCAGATCGACAGCTCGCACAAATTCTTTTACGGTCATGCCTATTGGAAGCAGGTGAAGGATGCGATCAGTGCGCGCGTCGATGCTTTTGGCGGAGAAGATTTCGATCTGGCGGCAGAGATCAGGCACGCCGCCAAGGACGCGACCGTCACGACCGGCGCCGATATTTCGCTGCTGCTGGGAATTACGGCCGCCGGCCTGATGACCCTGCGCCAGACGGGCGCCGAAGCGTTCAAGGCCGCGCCCGGACAGATCGATGTAAGCCGCGCCCATTTGAAAAAATCCCCGGAACAAATTCTGGCCGCCCGCGCAAAAGACGATTCGCAGGGGCTTTTCGGATTTCTGCGCACGGTGGATAAACAGTGGACGGTCAATTACGATGAGACCGATCCTTCGGCGCGCTTTAAATTGATGAACGAGGAAGAGATTGCCTCCGCCGCGGCGAAAGATCAATCGAAGAACTGGATCGAGATAGACCCCCGCCGCCCGGAAGGCCCGATCCCGGTCGAGTGCCGCTCGGCTTCATGCGGAACCTGCTGGGTCGGCGTGATCGGCGGCGCGGAAAAACTTTCCGATGTTTCCGAGCGCGAGAAAAAGCAGCTTAGAGTTTTCGGCTACTCCAGCGCCGAAGACGCAAAACCGCTGATCCGCCTGGCTTGCCAGGCAAAATCGATCGGCGCGGTTTCCGTCGTCATTCCGCCCTGGAACGGCGTTTTCGGCAAAAAGGTTTACGGCAACGTGGCGGACGTCGAACTAGAACCGAACACAACCACCGCAAAGAATAACCGCGGCATCGTCCGTGAAGCGGTCAAAAATAAATTGATGTAGTTCAATTGTAGCGCCGGCGTCCCGCCGGCTGTCTCGGGGGCGTCTCGCCCGCGTCGTTTATGAACGGGTCTCGCCTCAGTATTTAAATGCGGCAGCAAGATGCTGCCGCGACAGCCGGCGGGACGCCGGCGCTACACATTTTTAATTACATTTCCAGGCCCCGCCGAGCCGTTTTGCGACCGCGCCGCTGCCGCCGGAAGTACAGGCGCCGGTAGTAGTATTCACACCGCAGTCACTGCAATAAAGCAGCGATCCGTTATCGGCGGACGCGTAAGTGCTGGTCAGCACACTGTAGGTAGCCGAGCCGAGCTGGACCAGACTCTTAAATACCGACTTCACCCCGAACTGGGCGGGGATCTCCGGAATATAGGCTTCAGCCGGAGTGCCCGACATAAAGACAACTGTTCCCCCGCTGATTGTCGGCGTACATGCGGCGGTCGGCACATACCCGTCATCGCAAAACTTGTCGCCGGTGGACCAGATCCGGACCAGGTCGGTATCCGCCACAATAGTGTTCGGGCCGTAGTGGTTACCCTCGGAAACATATGTCACCCGGTAACGCAGCTTGACCGGGGCGCCGAATTCGCTGCCGATAACCATGATCCTGGATGACGTCGATCCCAGATCGTAATTCTCTCCCGACAGGGGATCGCGCCCCCAGACCAGTGAATTTTTTATCGCTTCCGTTTGCGAATTGGTTATCATCAGCGTGCCGAGGCTCCCCGCCCAGATAAAATTCCCTCCCGGCTGAGCCGGATTAGCAGACCCGCCGAAGGTGTTGTTGACCTGAATAAAACCGCCGCGCTTGATATGGATTCCGCTGGAAACCGGCGTCAGATTAGAGGCCGTCGTGTCGGGAGGCATGTGAAACCAGCAGCTGGAAAAATTCCAATCCGTGTTCTCACTGTCCATTCTCACGCCGATCTTATTCCCAAAACTTACGTGGTCGGCTTTTACCTGGTCGAACTGCCAGGGAGAGATCCAAACGACCGGGTCAACATTGGGGTTTTGCACGCAGCCAAGCCCGAACGCGTGAGCCGCGGTGCATCCTTTCACATCCACACCTACGTCAAATCCCCAAAAACTCATGTTGGAAAATAGTATGTCAAAGGTCGAGTTCGGATAATCTCCCTCGGCCAGCAGCCCGGTGGAACCTGGTATGCCCGAAGTAGGGGCAGTATAGTTGTACGCCAGCACGGCTACGTCGCGGATGGAAATATGCCGTTTATTTTCGCCGATCTTAAACACTGTCTTGTTGTGAACGGCGGTCGGATCCGTCGGATTTATCAGTGTGATGCGGCAGCTGCCCCAATCGGTTCCGCTGATGCCGCCGTTGGTGCCCTGGAGCGTGATGCCCGATTCCAGCACGATCGGCAGCAGAGCCGCCGTGCTTTCGTTTACCTTGGTGGTTGCCGGGTTATCGAGGATCGTGCCGACATTGAAATATCCCTGCGGAAAATACAATACTCCGCCGCCGATCGCGTGGAGCGCGGCCACGCCGTCGATTATCGCCTGAGTATAATCGGTGCCGTTAGCCGGATCCTGGCAATCCTTAACATTTAAATTACCCGTCGTGGTCGTGCAGGGAACCCAGGTGCTTAAATTCAGTTCATAAACATCGGGTTTTCCGCCGGATATTCCGGTGATGGTCACGATATACCGGCCCTTTTTCACATTGGCCTGCCATCTGCCGATGTCGCCGGTGGACATGGCGTAAAAAGCGTCCCTCCGGCCCTTTATTTCGACGCCGGCTTTCATCTTGACCTCGACCGCTTTATTGGTCGCGGCGTCTTTGAATTCGACCAGAGCGCCGGGCATTTTTGCGTTTATATTCGGCCCTTTCTGGCTGAGTGCATAACCGGACAACGTGTTGGCGCCCGCCAGAGACAAGCTCCCCAGAATAAGAGCCAGACAAAAAACTACTTGTGTGATTTGTTTGAACATTTGAGTCTCTCCTTATCTAAAAACCGCTTCGGACAAATGGGACTGGTTTTCGATCCGGGATCGAATTAAACAGGATGGTAGCAAGCGGGAAAACTACATCCCGAATGTTAAAGTAAAGAGAATTCAATCATCAAACATTCTTTTTGGCGAAGTCAAGATTTTTGGGACTTTTGGTGGTGTCCGGTTTTTGATCGAATGCGAATTCGCTATTAATTTTAACGGCTTTGCCTATAGTCGAATAAGCGCGGCAGAGCGCGGATGTCGTGCCGGCGCAAATGTGAGACGCTCAATGTTTTTTTCGTGTTATTTAGTGTAATGCAAGTGGTTTCAGTCTTATCACCATGAGAAATTAGGCTTAAGAAGTAACCACCAATTACACGAAACGACACGAACAAATCTGAACCGCGACTTTAGCCAATTGATAAAGGCGTAAACTACCTCTAAACTTCATCTTTCAAATGAGCGAAGATCAAACGACAAAATTCCCTCCGGTGCTCTATGTCGCGCTCGGTGTTTCGCTATGGAGCCTGGGCGGTGTTCTCTTTAAGCTGACCTCGGTCAGCGGCTACGAAGCCAATCTCGGGCGCTGTCTTTTTGCGGTCGTGACGATATTTTTTCTCACCCGCCGCCAGGGATTGCGGATCAATAAATACGCGCTGCTCAATTCCCTTTTTTACACCGGCGCGCTTTCATTTTTTGCGCTGGCGAACAAAAAAACCACCGCCGCCAACGCCATCTTTCTGCAGTACACCGCGCCGATCTACGTGCTGGTGCTGGCGCCGTTCATCCTGAAGGAAAAATTTCGCTGGACCGATCTGATCACGGTCTTTGCCTGCCTGGGCGGGATGTCGCTGTTTTTTCTGGACCAAAACACCGTGGGAAATCTGTCGCCCGAATCGCAATTCCAGGGCAATATTCTGGCGCTGGCTTCGGGAGTTTGTTTCGGCGTTTATATGCTGCTGCTGCGGCATCCGCAGATGCTGAAACAGAACCCGGCCGTTTCGGTGTTTTACGGAAATCTGATGGCGATACTTTTTATGCTGCCGTTCGTCGTCAGCGCGCCTTCGGCGTGGACATCGCAGGATCTGCTGGCGGTCGCCGTTCTGGGAGTATTTCAGATCGGGCTGGCTTATTATTTTTTCACGCTCGGCGTGGCGAAAGGGGTGCGCTCGCTTGACGCCAGCATCATCGGTTTTATCGAGCCGATACTAAATCCGGTCTGGGTGTTTCTGGTCGTCGGCGAAGTGCCCGGCACCTGGGCGCTGCTCGGCGGAGCGGTCATCGTCGCCGCCGTTATCATTCACACGATTAAACAGCCAAAAAGCATCCCGCTCGAACCCGTCACCTAAACTTTTTCGACATCGTTTCGATCTCCGTTAGCCGAAGAAAAATTTTCTCCGGCTTTTTTGTGCGTTACGTTTTGCCGGCGAAAGACACACCTATGCGAATAAGCGCAAATAAATTTTGCTTACACCTCGACAAATTTAAGGAGATTTCAGATGAAGAGACACACCACCGGCATAAAAAGGATCTTATTACTCGCTTTATTATGCGCGTCAGTATGCGCGTGGGTTTTTACCGGATTATCGATATTTAAAGCATCTGTTTCGGCAGCAGCGGCGCCGGGCACAATAAACGTATTCGGCAGGGTTTTTCAGGATTACAACGGCAACGGGGTATACGACACCTCAGGATCGGCTGCCTTACCGGCGATAGACGCCGGGATCGCCGGTGTGACCGTGACGGCCTACGATCCCGGCAATATCGCCCGCGGCACCGCCACCACGCTCGCCGGCACCGCCCCCGCCAGGGGATCATATAATCTGACCGTGACCGGAACCGGGCCTTACCGGATCGAATTTACGAATTTGCCCGCCGGATATTTTCCGTCGGCCAGCTCGGTCGATTCGGACGCGATCGCGACGACGCCCATTTCGATGATGAGCGCGGGCACGGCGGTCCAGTTCATCCCGGAAAAAAGCATCGAGGGAATAAATTTGGGCCTAAATCACCCCAGCGATTATTGCCAAAATAATCCCGACATCTGCGTGAACCAATTTTTTAACGGCGACAGCAACGACACGACAGGCTCGCCGACGACTATTTGGCGGCTTCCGTACAGTATTCCGCAGGGAGACTTTCCCACCGGCCCACAGACCCCGATCGCCACCAAAACTCAGGTTGGCTCGACCTGGGGACTGGCCTATTCCAAAAAAACCAAAAAAGTTTATTCCGCGGCTTTTCTCAAGCGCCATGTGGGATTAAAAAACGGGTTGGGAGATATTTATGCGAATGGCGCGCCCTTCGTGAATATCTCTAATCCCGGAACGATCGGAACGAACATTGCGCGCGGCCTGGGGGCTCCCGGTGTTCGAAACAACGATCCGACGACGTTCGGTCAAATCGGCAAGATCGGGCTCGGCGATATCGACATCTCCGAGGACGATTCCCTTTTGTACGCCGTGAATCTGAATGATAAAAAACTTTATAAGGTCCAGATGGATTCCGATAATAATCCCGCAACGAATCCTTCTGCGGCGGATATCACCGGCTATCAGATCCCTGACCCGCAATGCGCCAAGACTTCGACTCCCGGCGCTCAGGCAGGCGGGGTATGGCGTCCGTTTGGCGTCGGCGTTTATCGCGGAAATGTCTATGTCGGCGGGGTCTGCGATGCCTCGATCTCTCAATCCAAATTAGACCTACGGGCGGTGATCTATAAGTTCGACCCCGTTCCAAATACATTTACGCAGGTTTTGACTTTTTCCCTCGACTATCCGAAAGGCTTTGTCTTTTCAACCTGCGGCAATACCTCTACCGGCTGGTATCCGTGGCAGGACACGCCGCCGCCGGCGAACAATTGCGCCGGCCGGATGATCTATCCCCAGCCCATTTTATCCGACATCACTTTCGACAACGACGGTTCGATGATAATCGGATTTATGGATCGGATGGGACACCAGGAAGGCGCCAATAATTACGGGACGACCGGCACTACCGTTTTCCAGACAATGGTCGGTGGAGATATTCTCCGCGCTTACAACAACGCCGGCATCTTCGTGCTGGAGAAAAACGGCCAGGCGGGAAGCCTTAATGGCACCGGTATCGGTAACGGCCAGGGGCCCGGCGGCGGTGAATTTTACGCCGGTGATTTTTACTCGACCGCTCACGCAGAAACCAGTGAAGGCGGGCTGGCAATGCTCCCGGGCGCAAACAGCGTGGTTATGACGGCGATGGATCCGGCCAATAAGGTCAACACCGGCGGCGCGGCCTGGCTCTACAATTCGGCGGTAAATACCACCGGAAAAAATAAGGGTTACAGCATTTATCCGGATTCGAACTCGGTCGAGTTTTTCGGAAAATCGAACGGCATCGGCGACGTTGAATTGATGTGCGACCTAGCGCCGATCGAGATCGGCAATCGCCTTTGGAAGGACACCGACGGCGACGGTATTCAGGATCCGGGCGAACCCGGCATTGCAAAGGTGACGGTTCGCTTATACAAGGGCAACCTGCCCGTTACCGGCGCAACCGCGGTGACCGACGCCAACGGCGAATATTATTTCTCATCCGCGGCGGGAACGAGCACCGGAAACAGGATCTTTAATCTGGCGGTGCTGCCTAATACCGCTTACCAGATCCGCGTCGATAATCCGGCCGATCGCGCCCTTGCCGGAGACCCGCTTTTCGGGCTGGGCTCGACCGTGCAGAACGCCGGCTCGAATGACTCGATCGATTCGGACGCGACGGACGTTTCGGGCCCTGCCGGTTCGCCATCCGGAACTTTTCCGGTGATCAGTTTGACGACCGGGGCCGCCGGAGCGAACGATCACACTTTCGACGTCGGGTTCGGACTGCCGAGAGAGCCGAAAAATTGCTGCGGCACCGGAAAAAACCTGGTAAAAAATGGCGATTTTAGCGGCGGGCCGAAAGGCTTCGATACTAAATTCGAGCTTGCGGAAATTTTGACGCCCGGGGATTTTCTTGTCGGCAATTCGGAAAACGCCCTGGAGAACTGCAAAAACTGGGACGTGAACGGCCATACGAATTGTGAGGAGAAAGAAAACAATTTCATGATGGTCAACGGATTGACCAATCAGACGACCGGCAACCATCTCGTCTGGTCGCAAAATGTCCAGGTTCCGGCCACGAAAACGGAACAGACCTATCAATTCTGCGCCTGGTTCAAGGACCTGAAGCAGTGCTGTTTCAACCAAAAACCGAAGATCACGATGCAGGCGCAGACCCAGGGTGTTAACGCTGCCCAAACGACGACCATCTCGACCGGAAACAAGCGGTGCGATTGGCAGCTGGTCTCGACGGAAGTTCATGTTCCGGCCGGTGTCACTAACGTAAATCTGCAGATCCTGCTGGATGAAAACGCCGACGGTGACGGCAACGACGTCGCCATCGACGATATTTCACTCGCCACGGTGGACGCGCTCGCGACCAATGAAACGCAGTTTAATTTCGCGGGAACGTGGATCAGCCCGACCCAGTATAATTTGCAGACGACCCCGGTGAAACCGTTCAAGCCGGACTGCAAATACACCTGGAGCGCGGTCAAACTGGGGAAGTCCGATATGACTCCCGATCCCGCTACCCTGCAAACGTGGACGGCGCCCTCAGGAGCGTTTAACTTCAACGGCTATCCCTCGAGTACGGCCGGGCCGAACGGGCTGTTCGACATCGACGAAACGTACGAGATCTCGCTAAGGGTCGAGTGCGATTGCGCGAAACCGCAAACTTCCCGAATGAGGATATATCTCAGCCCGCCATCCGCTTCCCGGATCGCCAACCCGCCCGCCCGCGGCGCGGCCATACCGGCACAGCTCTTCAAAGTACAACTCGTGACGGACGTGAAGCCTCCCCGGCAATAGACGTCACAATACTCCCGGGCCCTTTACCCTGAAGGCCCGGGAGTTTATTTTTGATAGACATTCCTCTAAAAAACAGGTGGTGTCCTAAATTTGTGGTGCTCAGGTTTTCTTTGCGGGCTTTGCGCCTTTGCGTGAGGCAATTTACGCAAAGGCGCAAAGAGCGCAAAGGAAATCAAGCAATTTTTTTAGACCGGTGCCATAAAATTAGACGCTGCCAAAAATAAAATATGTTTTTGCGTTACGTTTCCCGGCAAAAAAGCACTCCTCTATGAAAGCTCCCATATTGAGCTGAAAAATAAAGTTAAAAGAGGAGATAACATGTTTAGAAAATTAAATGCACTTCTATCGGTACTAGCGTTTTTGGCTCTTTCAAGCTCCGTTTTTGCGTCCGTTCCGCTCGATCTGAGCACCGGCGTAAACGTCGGCCTTCCGGGTAATCCGTTATATTCGATCGGCGGGCCCGATAACCGGGACAATTACTGGATCACGCGCACCACTCCGCCGGCAAACAACCCGGTCAATCAGCCTTCCTGGACAAGGTTCGTATTTTCGGGCTGGAATTTGATCCCGGGAACGGTTCCTATCTACGGCAATACCGATGCTTCCGGAGTTACCGAATATGAAAGATGTTTTTGCATGACGCAGGTCAAAGGCGCAACGCTCGATATCACCTACCGGGCGGACAACAAGGCAAACTTTTTTCTTAACGAATATTTCGGAAATCCGATATTGACCACGCCGACGAACGACACTTTTAACCCCGCGCGGCCGGCGGTCACTTTTCAATACACTTCCCATAACGGCTTAAAAGTCGGTAAAAACTGCATGCGCGTGCGGGTCAATAATGAAAGTTTGCAGACGGGATTTGCCCTAAAAGCCACCCTGAATGCCATCGGAGCGCAGGATACTTACCGGGAAAACAGCTGCTGCCAGCAAGGCCTGCCGGTTTTTACGATGCAGCTCAGAGAAGCGCCGGATGATGACGAGCTTTTCAAGATCGATTAGTCAAAGGATTCTTGGCAGTGCCTAAAGTTGTGGTGTCGGAAATGTTACCGGAATCGAGGATAACTGATAGATAATAGAGAATGGATCGAATCTTTCAGCTATTACGGAATGAGGCATCCGGCACCATAACTTTAGGACCTTTTTTAGGTGTTATCTTAATTCGGTTGCCCACCAAGCGGGTGGAGATCGAGTCACCGTGTCAGTAGCCCGCGCGTTAGCAAGGGCGCTTGTTTTATTGCCTGAAAATGCGCCCTCCCTTACGGTCGGGCTACTGACACCTTCCCCCGGCAAAAGACGTCGATCAAATTAGGACACTACCCTTTTTTAAAACATCTTGTTTGAAAAGCAAAACTGCGTTATGTTAGCTCTGATTTATACCCAAATTAACAAAAAAAGGATCAGGCATTTTTCGTCGTGACTATGACGGCAAAAGACGTGACATCAGAGCGTTTTGAAAGTTTTCTCAACTGGCTCTGCGAGGAACGCGAAAAGGCGGGCGAAGAGTACGAGCGCCTGCGCTTTCGCCTGATGACGTTTTTCTCCGTCCGGCGCGCGCGTTTTCCCGAAGAATTGGCCGACGAAACGATCAACCGGGTGATCCTCAAGATCGGCGAAGAAACCATCGAAAATAAACTCGGTTATATCTACGGCGTCGCGAAAAATATTTTTCTCGAATCGCTGCGGAAAGAAAAAGATCATTTGAATATCGACGAGATCCATGTTGCAGCTCCCGTCGCCGCTCCCGGTTTTTCCAATGACTGTCTGAATAAATGCCTGGGGCAGCTGCCGGTGGACAACCGCCGTTTTATCCTGGATTATTTTTCAGAATCGAAATCGGCCAAAGTGGCCCTGCATAAAGAGATGTCCGGAAGCATGGGTTCGAGTATCGAAGCGGTCAGGATGCGCGTGGTGCGGATCAAGAGAAAACTTAAGATCTGTGTCGAAGATTGTATGAATTAATTATTTTTTTAGAGTTACGTTTTGACGTCAAAAGTCACTCTATAGTGAGGTATGAGTTTTGGCGTCGCCCGGTAATACGTCGGCCTTCGGCTTGAAATTAAAGCCCAACCCCTGGATAGCGAGACGAGACGCGATGAATAACGAGAGCAAAACTGAAATTAGGGAATATCTGCTGGGCAGAATAGCGGACGCTCCCACCCTGGAAAATATCGAGGAGCGATTATTTTCCGACGATGAATTTTGCTCGCAGGTAGAGGTCGCCGAAGAAGAATTGGTTCACGATTACGTTTTCGGAAAATTAAGCCCGGCGGATAGAAGGTCTTTCGATGAAAAGATCGCCGGCAATTCCGAATTGAGATTCAAGGCCGACATGGCCGAAGCTTTAAAGGAAAAAGCCCGGCACGAAACGGCAGCTGAAAAGAGACCCGGATTTTTAGAAACGATCAAAGCATTTTTGCAAACACCCGCATATGCCGGCGCGTTCGCGGTTTTGCTGATTGCGATCTTAACGGTCACCTGGTTTGCTCTCCGCAGCCCCGCTGGTGACCCGCTTGCCCAGCTCAAAAGTGTCTATCAGACGGAGCGCCCCGTCGAACCCCGCATTTCCGATTTCTTTTACGCGCCGGCAGGCCCCACGACACGCGGCGCCGCGACACCCGGCGACGCCGATAATAACAAACTGCGCCTGATCGAAACAAGACTGCTGGAAGCCGTGCTGAATTCACCGACCGCCGAAAATTATCGCGCGTTGGGAGTTTTTCGCCTGACCCAGAAAGAATTCGCGGAAGCGATAAAGAATCTTAGTAAGGCGGTCGAGCTCGACGACAAAACTGCGAAATTTCACAACGATCTCGGCGCGGCTTACCTGGCAGCCGCGGAAAACACCGCGGCCGACAAAAAGATCGAGCAGCTGGCGCGGGCGAACGAAGAATTCAGCAAAGCCGTGGACCTTGATCCGCAATTTTTAGAAGCCCTTTTCAACCGGTCTTTGACCTTACAAAAAATGGCTAACTTACCGAATCAGGCAAAAGACTCCTGGAATCTGTATCTGCAAAAAGATCCGGCGTCAAAATGGGCGGACGAAGCCCGCGCTCATCTCGCGGAACTGGAAAAACAACAGGGCGCCGTCAAGAAAAAAGACGATATCCTGCCCGATATTCGTGCCGCCTTCCGCGGAAAAGATATGCAGACCGTCTGGAACATTCATTCGCAAACGAAAGGCACCTTCAACAACTCATCTCCGACCGAGCAGTTAACTGCCGCTTATTTGAAAGCCCGGCAGGAGCGGGACGACGGCCAGGCCGGGGAGATCACGGAAATTCTGAACCACATTGGCAAATTCGAGAAAGAAAAGAAGAACGCCGATTTTTTTTTCGCCGAGTTGGCCGCGTTTTACGAAAAAATTGAAGATATAAATATCGATAAACTGCTGGAAGCGAAAAACGGCATGGCCGTCGGGCGCGAAATTATTCCCAAGGGAAAAGCCGCGGAAGCGATCGCATTATTTGAAAAAAGCAAAAAGATCTTCCGAGAGCTAAACGATCCCGCGGAAGAATACGTTGCCGATCTTTGGGTAGCGCAGACCTTACCCGATATCGGCGAGATCGGCGAGAGCAATATTCGCCTAAATTCATTGATCCGATCTTCGGAAGACCGAAAATTCGAGGTCCTGCTGCCCACCGCCTATTATTGGATAGGCACCGGCGAAGGAAAACAGCAAAAATCTTCATTATCGATCAAGAGCTTTCAAAAAGCGCTGCAAAAAGCCGAGGCAGCGTCCGCTCTGTACGAGATCAGGCACAGCGGCCAGGAACTCGCCAGCGCCTATAACGATCTCGAAGAGCCTGAAAGAGCGGTGGATTATTACGATAAAGTGATCGACAAGATCGGCACCTATCCGGAAGGGGCGCAGACGGCCCGGAACCTGGTAACCTTCGCCGAGGTATTCGGAAAATTAGGATTGAATTCCACCGCGGCCGATTTTGCCCTGGAAGGCTTTAACATGAAGGAAGACAAGTCCTTGTTAAAAACGAATCTCATTAACGCTTCTTTGCGGGAATTGACCGGGGCTCTGGCCAGAAAGGGCCGGTTCGCCGAGGCCCTGAAATTCGCCGACGAGTCGAATCAGATCGCTTTAAGCGGCGAGCCGAGCGCTGACAAGGATATAACGATCGCGGATACTTACCTCGCGCGCGGCGTTCTTAAGTACCAGATGGAAAACTGCGACGCGGCGCTGGCCGATTATGATAAGTCGCTGGAATTCTACAACCGGGTTCCCGAGACGACTTACAATTTATATAAGGTGCATAAAGGGAAACTGCTCTGTTTCCAGGCGCCGGGCAGGCAGGACGAGTTTGATGCCGAACTGGAAACGGTTTTGCGGCTTTCGGAAGAATACCGCCAAAACATTCGCGAAGATTCTTCGCGCCAGGCATTTTTTAACAGCGAACAGGACGTCTTCGATGCGGCGATCGCAAACGCGCTGCGGCAAAACGACAACCAGAAGGCCTTCAGGCTGGTAGAGGATTCAAGGGCGCGTTCGCTGCTGGATTTTGTCAGATCCGACAAACCCATCGCCGAAGTACAAAAGGAATTTGCCGCCGTCGCCAAGCCGCTGCCGCTGTCCGAGATACAGGCGCGGCTGCCGGAAGATCTGCAGGTGATCCAGTATGCCGTTTTATCCGAAAAAGTGGCGATCTGGACACTGACAAAAGATCGCGTGGAATACAGCGAAAAAGCTATTGCCGCCGATAAGCTGAAGAAAGAGGTTTCCGATTACCTGAGAGCCGTGCGTTCAAGAGCGAGCGCCGCTGAACTAAAACCCGCGGCCCGGGAACTCTACGATCTTTTACTGCCGCGAAATATCGAAAGCGGAAAAACGCTCTGCCTGATCCCTGACAAATCCCTGCACCAGGTTCCGTTTGCCTCGCTGGTTTCCGAGGACGGTAAATTTCTCATCGAAAATTCCCCCATCTTTTACAGCCCGAGCGCTTCGGTGCTGGTGCTCACCTCCGAAAACGCCAGGCAAAAAGAACAGGTCAAAGAAGAACACCTGCTCGGCATCGGCAACCCGCATTTCGACCGCGAAGAAAACCCCAACCTGCCCGACCTGCCGCAGGCCGAGGCGGAGATCGCGGCCATCGCAAAAGATTATCCCGGCCCATTGAAGTTTACCGGCGACCAGGCCACCAAGGAAAATTTCCTGAGTAACTTTTCCCATGCCGAGGTGATCCATTTTGCGGGACATTTTGTCGCCAACGACCGGCTGCCCGGCTATTCGAAGCTTCTCTTTTCAGGAGATAATCTGCGCTCGTTCGAACTGGCCGATTACCGCCTGCCGAAGGCAAAACTGGTCGTCCTGTCGGCCTGTGAAACCGGACTCGAAAGCTATAACTACAGCGAAGGCGCGATCGGCATCGCCCGGACCTTTTTGGCCGCCGGGGTGCCGCTCGTTCTGGCCAGCAGCTGGACGGTGGATTCCGAGGCGACCCGGGATCTGATGATCGCGTTTCACCGCAACCGCAAAGGAAAAGGCGCGAAAAGCGCGGAAAGCCTGCGCCAGGCGCAACTACAGCTTTTGCAAAATACGGCCACGGCCGCTCCTTATTACTGGTCGGCTTTCAATCCGGTCGGAGGGTATACAAACTATTAAAGATCATGCGAATGTGCCTCAAATGCGGAACCTTCTACGATGAGACGATGAGGTTTTGTCTCAACGACGGGGCTCCGCTGCTGAAAATCGACCGCACTCACGGCCTCTGGGAAAAAGGGACGAACGCGCTGCGGGAAAGCCAAAAGACCGTCACCAGGCAGATCCGCAAGCGGAGTATAAAAACGACGATCTCGACGATCGTTACCACGATCCTGACCATGATGGTGATTTCCGTCGTCGCGCTGAACTCGTACATTTATCTGGCTCCCGAAATAAGGGAGATCGTTCAGGATACTCAGCCGCCGTCGTCATTGCCCGTGGCCGAAGGATCGCCTTTACCGACACCGGCCGCGGCCGGGGAGCCGGAAGAATCGTCGCGACCTTTAACACCGCCCGGCAAACCCGTTCCTGAGGCGGCGTCTGAAGTAAGATCCTTAACGCAGCAAACGCCGAAGCCCGTGGATATCCCGGCAGCAACGCCGAAACTATACGTGGAAAAAATCTTACCAAAACTGGTGCCGGCCGATATGCCGATTGGCTGGCCGAGACCGGATCGGCCGCCGTCCCTGGAACCGATGGCGACGATAGATCTCCGCGATGTTCCGCTGCCGCCACGCGCTCTGTCTCCGATACCGGCACCCGCTGCAGATGTTTGGGGCCCGTCCCCGCTGCCGTCAGCACCGACTTCGATGAAAACGTCCGCTTCTTCAGGCTGTTCCGTCAAAGATAAACTCAGTATCGAGGAAACAATAAAAAAACCGATTCACTTCCGCGTGGGAAAAAGAGATAGCGGAAAGCGGAGAAAGCGTGGTGCTCAGAAAGCAGTTTTCCTGGGAAAAATTCGTCGCTTTTCGAAACACGTCGGCAGCCTTGCGCTTGCCGGTGGATATTATCGTAAAGCCGTCAAAAAACTGTAAAAAAGCGGACGTAAAGATCGAATACACATGGCACATCGAATCTCCGAAGAAGCAGAGGGAGTATGGCGGGGTGCATTCCTACCAATGCAGTAATAACGGCGATGATTGGGGCTGTCAGAAAAAAAGCCAGCGGCTTTTTTGCATCTCCGAAGTCTAAACACGCTATGTTTTTTTCTAAAAGATTTTTTAAATTTATCTGCGAACCGGATGTTACGTTTTCGACTTAAAAAGCATATAGAGAGAAGTATTCTGTTGAGTAACGGATGAAAAAAAATATGCGAATGTGCCTCAAATGCCGAATGTTCTACGATGACAAGGTAAAATTTTGTCTGAACGACGGAGTTCCGCTGCTTAACCTCGACCGCACTCACGACCTCTGGGAAAAAGGGACAAAAGCGCTGCGGGAAACTCAAAAAACGGTTACCCGGCAGATCCGTAAGCAGTCGATAAAAACGACGATCTCGACGACCGTTACCACGATCCTGACCGTGATGGTCATTTCCGTCGTCGCGCTGAATTCATACGTTTATTTGAATCCTGAGGCGCCCGAAACCGAGCAGCCGGTAATGCGGGCAGCATTGCTGCCGTCGACCGAGCCGACGCCTGCGGAATCGCCTTCGCCGTCGCAAACACCGACACCGACGCCGACACCATCGCCAACCGTTACTCCCGACACCGTCGATAAAGGTTTGGGGTCGAACACGAATGACAATACCAATCACAATACCAATCACAATACCAGTAGCAATACCAGCGGCAACAACAGCAACGGTAACAGCAACAGCAACGCCAATAATAACGGAAACGGCAACAACTCATCTTCCGTTTGTTCCGCGCAAGAAAAAGAGTCAAGTGTCACGGCTATCTATGTCAGATATTTTAATAATGTCTGGATGAAAGAGATCCAAAGAATCAAAGAGATAAAAGACAAGCCATATGGAGCCATCGGTCAATTAAGTGTCGACGGAACCCGGGCTACAATTCGCCTGTCTGAAAATTGTAAACAGGCAAGCATACGGATTCCCTACCACGGGATGGCCAATCCACAGGGGAACGGGGCGTCGTATAGCGGAGTAATAACAGCCACATGTATCAATAACGGAGGAAACTGGTCCTGCAGGTAATTTTTAAGCGTTATGTTTTCCCGTCCGAAAGCACTATATGCAGAAGTAACGTACTAATAATTTTTAGGAGAATATCATGTCAATCGTAGAAAGTTCCGCAACTGCATTAGTCAGGTTCACCGGCCTGGGGATCGTGTGTTTCAATAAGGAAAAACAGCGCGGCGAGATCGGGATCATTCGTGACGATAAACACACGCTGACCGTCAAGGTTCAGCAGCCGCGTTTTAAGGACGGAGCGGAAAAAGACATCGTCGTGTATGAAGACGTGGCGGTTTATAAGGACCTGCCGAAGACGGGTGTCGTCGTCGAGATCAAAGCCAAGGGAAATCCGTCCGTCGCCGGGTACGAAGTTTATAAAGCCGAAGGCGATTTTAACCGCCTGGAAAGCGAAGACCTGAACGATTACCGGTGGGTCGTCAATCTCGCCAGCCTGCACGGTGAAAGCCTGGTCACGCAGGCCCGCGAAGACCGCTACCCGATCAGCAAATTATTTATCGATAACGGCCTGTTTTATGTTCATAAACTCGACACCAACCTGTTTTTCGAAAAGGTCGAAAAAGACGCCGGCGGGAATGAAACCGCGAGAGAGGATTTCGGTTTTATCGGCGAAACGATCGGCGTAAAGATCGAAGGCGATGAAGTGAATTTCAGCATCCGTGTCGGCGACGAGACGCATACGCACAACCTCGCGCGCGTAAATGGAATTCCCTTTCGGATCGAGATTATAAATATGGATTACAACGAAAACGCCGAACTCAGCGATATGCCCGAATACCATAAATACCTGGCCAACCCGAGCGGCACTACTTACGAACTCGAACCCAAGAAGATGGCGGCGTCCGCCGGCGGCGGCGCGATCGGCGTTAAAATGTTCTGTCATCCGGGCGACTTCGAAGGCGGCGATCTGCGTTCGATCGACGACCTCGAAGCATAAATCGATCGGCCGCGCGAAACGTAGATTGATCGGCCGCGAAGCGCAAATTAATCCAAGGTAAAAAATATGCTCCTGCTGCTAGCACAAGAAACTAAAACGGTTACCAAAACCGTCGTTAGCTACAACACGGAAATAACTACAGTGGTGGCCGTTTTGGTTTCGGCGTGGGTGGCCTGGTTTTTGATCGAAAAATTTCTGCGGGCAAAACGCATGCGGCGCAAATCGCGGCGAAAAGATATGAGACCGCTGAGAAGAGTGCAAAAGATCAAGAACGAATTGAGTTCTAACTGGCTGAAAAAAGGTTTTTCGAAACAGATCCACGCCATCGGTATCGGGAAACTCGCAAACGGCGAGCACTGCATACAGATATTCATTAACGGCCTGAACGCAAACCCGTTTGAAAATTCACCCGATCCGATTCCCAGCCGTTACAAAAATATTCCGCTCGTGCTGGTACGAATGGCGCAGGCCACTTTTATTTCGGACCAGGAAAACCTCGCTCATTTTTCCGCCGCGGAATACCGCAGCGTGCTGCGCGATCACCAGGAAGTGATCATGGGCGGCATCAGCGGGGCGAATACGAATCTCGACGGGGAATGCGGCACGATCGGTTATTTCGTCCGCCGGAAAAGTTTTCTCCCGCGCAAAGGCGACGTTTTACTCTTGAGCAATTCTCACGTCTTTGTCGATCTGAGAAAAATGAGCGTCGAGGACAGCGATCTGATCATGCAGCCCAGCCCCGGCGAATCGGCAACCAGCCGCCCGATCGGCGAACTGGTGGATTTTGCCGCCGTGAAATTCGACAACGATACTTCTGACGCGAACCACGTTGACGCGGCGGTGGCAAAGCTCTGGAAGCAGCAGACCTACCAGCCGATGATTCCGATGATCGGCGCGATCAAGGGGTTTGTAAAGAAAAAGGACGTCGAGGTCGGCGAGGGCAGCCGCAAATTCGGCCGCACCACCGGCTTTACCCGCGGCACCGTTTTTTCGATCGGCCTGGATATCAGGATCAGATACGACCGCACCGGAAAAGAAGCCTTTTTCAAGGATCAATTTCTCATCAAACCGGATGAAAAACAGTCGGTTAAGTTTATCGAAAAAGGCGACAGCGGCTCGCTCGTCGTCGATGACGATAATTACGCCATGGGTCTGATATTTGCCGGCGGCGGAACGATCGAGATCGAAAATTCCAGCCCTGAAACGGCCGCTGAAGATAAGGCGGTGATCGTGATGGAGGTCAATCATTACGGCGTGGCCAACCCCATCGGCGAAGTTCTCTCAAAACTCAATTTGGAATTGTTGTGATCGCCCTGTGAATTTAACCGTCTTTTCCCGTTATCGAAATATGAAAAAAAGAATTTGCTTCGGCAATCTTGGGGCGATCCCATAGTCCCAGCCAAACTTTTTCGACGGCTCCGTTTTCATCGATCACCAAAGTCATCGGTGTGCTGCGCAGCTTATACTTTTGCAGCATGTCATCGGCTGAAAATAACACCTTTAGCGATAACTCGCCGGCAAAATATCCATACCTGGTAAGATAGTTATCCACTGCCTGCCGCTCTTCTCTTTCGTTAAATAAAACGACGGCTTCGTATTTCGCCGGGTCAAGCTGTTTTAGACACTCGATCCAATAGGCATTCTGTTTTTTGCAGTAGGGACAACTGGTGCTCGACACCAGGATCACTTTTTTGATCCCGGCTTCGGAGTTGATAGTTACCGGCTTGTTTTCCGGATCGACGGCCTTGAAATCGCCGAAATTTTCTCCTACCTGCACTCTTTGCTCGAGAGACAGTTTTTCAACATTGGCTCTGAGCTGCCAATTCTGCCTGATCAGAAATCCGTTGCATATTATGAGAATGAAGATCAATATCCAGCTCGCGGCGGAAATTAATGAAGCTCCAAATATCTTCGGCATGGCGTTAATTTTTATACTTACTTTGCGTTTGCGCGGGTTTTATTCCATTGAGTATATCTATCGTGATGGCATAACCGGTGACGATCCTGACCTCTTTCCGGTTGATCCGGCTGGCAAAACTCATTGCTTCGATCCGGTTGTCTTTTAATAGTTCATTAAAAACGGGGAGCAAGTTTGCGTTGATGGCCATGATCGAATTTACATACTTGAGATAATTTTCACTGCCGGGTTTGTCGTCGGGGTTCAAGGTTGGAAAAGCCTCGATCAACTTCGCAATATTTTCCGTAACATCCGAAATCCGATCTTTATCTATCTTTTGAAATGCGGCGAGCAGCCTGAGTAATGTGCCGATCTTTTTAGCGCCGTCTTCCGCCTCGTTTGTGATTTTCAGGGATTCATTGAGTGTCGTCGACGCGGCCGCTGTGTCTTCTTTTTCAAAAAAATAATTTGCCGTTTTTCGCAAAATTTCAGCCCTCGTCAGCTTATCGCCGATCTTGCCGGAAGCATTTTTATTGATGGCTATTTCATTGTCTTTGAGAGATTGTATTGCCACGTCTCCCATAAACTGATCGAACCGGGCTTTAAATCGCGGATCGTCTTTCTTTTGGATCCGTTTTAACTCGGCTAACTTTTCAGTTAAATCGATCGCAAGTTGAAATTTTCTTTCCTTTAGCGCCAGATTCGAAGCATCCGTTAACAGACTTTCCTTCAATCCCGGATCGCCCGCAGCGTCCGCTTCCGACACCATCGCTTCCAGCTTGTTGGAGCTTTCCTCGATCCGGGCATAAACATCCCGGTGTTCCCTGGCCGCTTTTGAAATTTTTGTGGCAAGGACGGCCTTCAAAACGCCGATTTTAGCGGACAATTCCGCCTCGCTCGCCGGAATATCCGGCGATATCGCGTTGATCAGGTCGAATGCAAAAAGCATATCGCCGCTATTCGAGCTCAGGGCTTGATTAACTTTTCTCAAGATCAGCCGGTAAAATCGAACCCGTAAACCCGGCGGGATCATCGGCTCTCTAAAAACATCGACAAAGTAAAATAGAGATTCGACCGAAAGGTCGCTGGCGCGCCGCTCTTCCAAACTCAAAACTTCTGAAAGTATCCGAAAAAGCTCGGGAGATTTTCGGCTTTGCAGGCTTTCAATCAGCAGAATGGTTTGAGCCGGGAGCTCGGTTTGATTTTCCAGCGATTTGATCAGCTTATCCGAAGCCAGCTTTTCCCCATTTTTTTTATCCAGCAGGGAAAATGCGGAGTTTAATCCCTGATTCTGCTCGATGCCGTATTTTTCTACCAGTTTTTTTGCCGTTTCAGGAGAGTGGACTTCAAAAAGAGACAAAAGATGAGAGCTCAGATCGGAAAAATAAATGTCCGGTATTTCACCTCTTTTTTCATATATCTCATCAAAGGCTCTTAAGGCCAGGACGCTGGCATCGCCTGTTTCATCTTTACCGTTTTTCCATAACCATGAAGCGGCTTTGTACCTGACAAAACTTCTCACTACCGGCAGGGGCACATTTTTAACCTGGTTTTCCAGATCGTCTATGGCCGCCTGCCTGGCGATTTTTATTTGCTGAACGTCGGATGCAAAACCGGCGGCCTTCTGTCCCGGACAAAAAATCGAACAGAAAATAACGATCGCAGTTAATAAAGCAACTCTCATCAATTTATCTTTCGTTATGCGGCGTTAAGGGAATAATTTAAACGGCTTCCCTCAAATTAAAAATATTCATCAATCCAATATCGGTTCGCCAAGCTCACTGCAGGAGTGCTTCATAACTACTCTGTTTTGGCTATCGTAGCAGGCGCAACCGACATCATTGGTTGCGGTACACCGGACGCCGCCCCAGCAATCGACATACTCATCCGCATTGCATTGGGCCGTTGCGGTAGCCGCCTTCACGACTGGTGATAAAACAAGGATGAGGCTCAGGCTCGCGCCTAATGCCCCGGCCGATAACAATAACCATTGTCCAAAGTTACTTTTATTTTCACTCATTTTTATTTTGCTCCTGAAAAAAATTATCGCGCGGACCGGATTCGATCCCGACTCTATTTCCGCGTCCTAATCCAATAATTCTTCCGTTTTAGGACAATTTTTTTTATCGACTACCGCTCCGCTTGAATCCCTGCAGCTGCAGCCGACGTTGTCCGTTGCGGTACATTGGAAGCCGTCACAAATGACTTCCGATCCGCCGGCACACCGGGCCGTGACCTGGCCTTCCGCCTCGATAGCAGGGGTAAACAGCAAAAAAGAGCTCGTTAAAATACACGTCAGGCTCATTGCCAACAAAGACCATTTTGCAACAGCTTTGCCTTTTTTCATTTGTAGTCTCCAGTCTTGGGAAGTTTGGAATTGGGAAACGTTTCTGTAAACATCCTGATAATGATTGAATCGCTAAATGATGTCAAGACCTATTTTGCATCAAAAATTGCAAAGCTGCGATAATCTCAAGTATTTATCTATGTGAAGTTACCTTTAATTTTCCTTATATTATGATAAACTAAGGTTATAACCCCAAGGGTTGGCTTAATTGCCCGTTTAATTATTTAGCTTTATATAATCTTATTGTAATCATTTTTGGAGAAAAATTTATGACTGATATCAATGCGCCCGCCAATGTAAAACACGAAGAATTACTGCGCTGGGTGACCGATATGACCGAACTGGTCAAGCCTAAGGACGTGGTCTGGTGCGACGGTTCGCAGGAAGAATACGACCGCCTCTGCCAGCAGATGGTGGACAGCGGCACGTTTATCAAGCTGGATCAAACCAAGCGCCCGAATTCATTTTTAGCGCGCTCGCACCCGTCCGACGTGGCCCGTGTCGAAGACCGCACCTACATCTGTTCGCTGAGCAAGGGTGACGCCGGCCCGACCAATAACTGGATGAATCCGAAGGAAATGAAAACGGTGCTGACGCCGAAATTCGACGGCGCGATGAAAGGCCGAACGATGTATGTCATCCCGTTTTGCATGGGCCCGCTGGGATCGCCCATTTCGCAATTCGGCGTGCAGCTTTCCGATTCGCCGTATGTGGCGGTCAATATGAAGATCATGACCCGCATGGGCGCAAAAGCGCTGGACGCGATGGGTCAGGACGGCGATTTCGTCAAATGCCTGCACTCGGTCGGCATGCCGCTGGCCGAAGGCCAGGCCGATGTCGCATGGCCGTGCAGCCCGGACCCGAAGGACAAATATATCGTCCATTTTCCGGAAGAAAGATTGATCATCAGCTATGGCTCGGGCTACGGCGGAAACGCGCTGCTCGGTAAAAAATGCCTGGCGCTGCGGATCGCTTCCACGCTCGGAAGCGAGCAAAACTGGCTGGCCGAACACATGCTGATCGTCGGCGTGAAATCGCCCGACGGCCGCAAAGATTATGTCTGCGCCGCTTTCCCGTCGGCCTGCGGTAAAACGAATTTTGCGATGCTCATTCCGCCCAAGCCTTTCCAGGAAGAGGGCTGGGAAGTGACCACCGTCGGCGACGACATTGCCTGGATCAAACCCGACGAGCACGGCAAACTGCACGCCATCAATCCGGAAGCCGGATTTTTCGGCGTCGCGCCGGGCACGAATTACGAAACCAATCCGAACGCGATGGAGTCGATCAAGGAAAACACCATCTTTACCAACGTCGCGCTGACCGACGAGGGCGACGTCTGGTGGGAAGGCATGGGTCCGGCGCCGGCGCACGCCATCGACTGGCAGGGTAACGACTGGACCCCGGAAAGCGAAGGCAAGGCTTCGCACGCCAACGCGCGCTTTACCGCGCCGATCACGCAATGCCCGGTGGTGGATGAAAACTTCGACGATCCGAAGGGCGTGCCCGTTTCGGCATTCATCTTCGGCGGACGGCGAAACAGCGTCGTGCCCCTGATCCAGCAATCTTTCAACTGGCCGTTCGGCGTTTATATGGCAGCGACGATGGGTTCGGAAATGACGGCCGCCGCCTTCGGCAACATCGGCGAAGTGCGCCGCGACCCGTTTGCGATGCTTCCCTTCTGCGGCTATCACATGGGCGACTATTTTGCGCACTGGCTCGACTTCGGACGCAACGTGCCGAATCCGCCGCGCATCTTTTCCGTCAACTGGTTCCGCCGCGACGAAGAAGGCAATTTTGCCTGGCCCGGATTCGGCGAAAATATGCGCGTGCTGAAATGGATCGTGGAACGCGCCCGCGGAAAATCGATCGGCGTCGAAACACCGCTCGGCTGGGTGCCGACCTATGACGATCTGGATTGGCGCGGCCTCGATTTCTCGCGCGAGGATTTCGAAAAAGTAATGAGCATCGACCGCGACCTCTGGATCAAGGAGATCGCCGGCCACGATGAACTCTTTTTCAAACTCTACGACCGCCTGCCGAAAGAAATGACTTTTATCAGAGAACTGCTGCTTTCAAATCTCTGGCGCTACCACGAAGAAGGTTTAGCAACTCCCCGCATCGAACCGCCGCAGGAAGCGGTAAAAGCGGCAAGTAAAGCGGAATAAACTCAAAGTTTGAATAAAATGAGGGCAAAATACATTGCCCTCATTTTATTTTTAAAAAACTTGACAGCAACTATTAAGCGGGTTATTTTCTTTCTATTAATTGCCGCTTGATTTCCCAAAGCTATATCAACATTGATAGGAGTAGATAATGCAACTGTTTTATCCGGCACCACCCGAACCTGGAAAAATCTTTAATTTATACGTAGAGAATTTTATTGGAAAGGTGCAAGTACACTGGTATCTAAATGATTCCCTTATATATGAATCAGGATGTCCTGATGAACCCTGTCATGAAGCTTTTTCTATTCCTCAAAACGCGCAAGGAAAGGAACTCCGTATAATTGCAAGAGATAACACTGCTCGTATTGCGGAAATAACATTAGTCATAGGGGAAACTAGAAACGACACCAGCCCTGCGGCTGCCGCAATGTAAATATTGTTTTGGAACAAAATATTGCCAAATTTCTTTTTATCTTACTTGCTGAGGCTCTTACTACTTTAAATAAATCTACAACCAATTTTAAGGACTTAATTGCATTGATTGCGGCAATCAGTCCTATTATTGCCGCAATCATAGTCAGTTTCGTAGGGGTTCTTCTTACTAAACTCTATGAAAGCTCGAAGCATGATAAAGACGTAGAATTACTTAAGAAACGTCACGAGTTGGATAAAGAAACTGAATGGAGAGCTCACGCTATAGAATTAACTAAGCTTGACTTGCAAAGAAAGTTGGCTAACACCGCTGCTCTAAAACCTCCAAGGCCAAGTATTTTGGATTTTTTAGCTAATTATCGAGATTTAATAGACTTAGATAATAGCACTCCTAAGGAGCTGTATCGTGTAATTAAAACGTCAAGAATAGAAACGAAGGAAGCCAGCAAAAGAACTTTTGTAACTTCAAAAGAAATTGAAAAAATCATCGACGACAAGTCGCATATTTGCCGTCTAAGAAAAGGAAACATCAATGGCAAAGAATTATTTGCGGGTTATGGTCGAATTGGTACGGAAAAATATATGATTGTTTTCTTTTACAGGAAAACTATTGATAAAACCAAGGTTGCAATCCCTATTTTAGTGCGAGAAATGAGTGATCTTGAAAAAATATATTATAGGAAAGCGATCGATCCTTTGCCAAGAAGTTTTTTGAGTATCGAAGAGGGGGTAAAATTTTGGAACGAACACAATACAACAGAATTTGCTGATGAGTTTGAACCAATCGGCGCCGAAAACAAATTGCCAAAATAACATTTTGGCTCCTGTTTTTCACTTATAAACTCCGAGTGGGCAATCATTGGATAATTTTCGAAATCAATGACAACTTACGTGAAGTTAAAATGCTGATGATCGAAGATCGCAAGCAAGTCGATAAACGATTAAAAAGAAAAAGATAGATAGTTTTTCTATGTTCATCCTAGGGTTGCGGGTTGGTATTGGTAATTCTGTCGCCCCGGCCGGGGCTAAAATATTTCTAATGTCTAACATACCCGGGGTTATTACCCCAGGCTAATTTCCGACGCGCCTTTGGCGCTAAAACAAATCGCCCTATGCGTTTGCGGTGCTACCAGTTGCGTCTATTTATGACGCTCCCGGTTCTGACCTCATTCCACTCAAAAGTAAGACTTTCTAATACATGCCTAATGGCGTAACTCTGAACACCGCGCGATAGCCACGGCTCGCGCCCACCATTACCTGGCCGGGCGGCGAGCGGGTAGCGAGGCTGGCCGGCCAAGGTAATGGTGGGCGTAAAAACCATAAATCACATAAAAGCACACAGCCACTCCAAATCACCTATACCCTAATCACATTAAGACCTTTAAACTCACATCGTTCTGTTGCGTGCGTCAGGGTTCGACCTTAGTCGGCAGTAGACTCTGAGCATGCCGGGCCAGCCTTTCCGGGTCCGGGAATAAAAGGAAGGCACCAGTCGTGGACGCGCGCTTTCAGCGGATTCACGGACGGACGAAATGAAAGCTGGCCGCGCCGCTTCTCTTGCATGTGGGCGCGGTGAGATTAGAAAACGTGCAAGCCGGCTGCAGGGCATTCGACGGTATGTTTAGCCTGCAGTTAGTGAGCTGAGAAGCCTATCCGGAAAAACCGCCAAAGCATGTAAACTCTTACGATCTCACCGATCGCTGTATTCGTTTTCCCGGCCGCGCAACAGAACAAAAATAGTGAATAGGTATGGCGATCAGTGAATGGCTTCGCGCTGTACTGCGGTTCCGCGCGGAAGGCTCTGCTTTTCTGATGGCGCGCCGCTCTACCTGGCTTGGACATATTTAACTACCTTCAAAAGAAGTGTACTCGCTCCGCTCGTGAGCCGGTCACTTCGTTCCCGGTACTGACCCGTCGCATACGAGAAACCGCGTGACCCATCGTCCGCCAAATGAGGCAGCATCTTGTGCTATCCTTACTTCCATGTCAGCAACCTTGCCTGCGCAATACCGCTTCTGCTTTAAATGTAAATGGGAAGGCGAATCGGCGGAGAAACTTTGCCCGCGCTGCCGCAAGCCGACGCAGACGCGCGGCTTTATTCGCGGCACGGGTGCGGTGCTGGTCGCGCTCGGCGGGTTTTTGATCGTCGTGATGGGCGCGATCACACTCTGGGCGGTCGCTCTTGTCCAACAAACGGGCAAGCCCGGCGTGACCGCGCGGTTCAACGGCACGAAAGATCAAATGATAATTATGTTCGGCGTGTTCGGATTCGTACTATTGTTCGGTTTTGTGTCTCTGACAGCGGGGCTTTGGCAGTTGATCTTCGGACGCAGGAATATGGTTCTGGTCTATGCGATCCTGGCGCTGGGAGCCGTGTTTCTCGTTGGAGGCACTGTATTTAGGGTAATTATCGGCGATTAAAACCTGCGACAGATCCTGCTTCTGGCACGGTGGTTGCGATGATACATAGCGGAGGTAATTGTTATGTATTACGACAATACGCTAGACAAAATTAAAAAAGTTGGATTAGTTCTCTCCTTAATTCTTGGCTTTATAGTAATTTCCGGAACATCCGCCCAGGCGCAGTGGCGCGACAATCGAAACGTGCGCGATGACCGTTATTCCGGCTCACGCTACGATACATCTCGGATAGCGCAGCAATACGGTTATCGCGACGGGCTGAGAGACGGGCTGGATGCCGCCAGAGAGGGTGACAGATATCACCCGCAAAATTCCGGCGACTGGCAAAAAGGAACCAACGGTTACGAAGACCGTTACGGCAGCAAGGGCGCTTATAAACAAAGCTATCGCGCCGCCTATATCCAGGGATACCAGGCCGGTTACAATCGTAACGGCAATCGCGGTAATCGCGGCTACATGAGAAGAAATTACTAACGACCGATCTGTCTCAATTGTCAGATCATAAAAAGTAAAGCGCGCGGCTTTTAATTAAGCCGCGTTCTTTTTTGTTTAAATTTCGCGAAGATGTCTTTTTCCCATGACTGTCCGCACTGTCTCTATGAAACCGGAACACACCTGCGGTTTAGAGAGAAGTTTTTTAAGGGAGAGTTTATGAAAAAGAGTTTAATGTTTTTAACGATGCTGGCGGCGCTGACCGTCGTGCCCGCTTTTGTAAAAGCCGATGTGCGCGACCGTCTTTTCGATTTTACCGACCAGTATTACGCACAGAACGGCGTCGATATAACCAAGATTATTAACCGCCGCCAGGTGACCGGTAACGGCAATTCGGTATTCGATACGCCTAGTTTTTCTTTTCAAAGAAACGTCCGCGCTTCGCGCTTAAATCCGGCCTATGGCGACAACGGCCACGTGACCTTTTGGGCGGTGATGGGCGATCTCAATAACAGCGGCTTTCTTAATAACCGCGCCGGGCAAAGAGCCAGGGATATTGCCAATAGCTATATTCTTTATGTTTTTCCGACCAGAACCGGAAATCCGATCGGGCTGGGCAACAACCGCCAGGCGGACATCGTCGATCTGAGCGGCGGCTATTTCAGCAACGACCCGCTGGGATTGTGGCTGCACGTCTGGATTAGCTACACCGACCAGGCTTTTAGTACCCGCGAAGGCAAAAAAGCGCTTTCTCAACTAGAGCGCAATAACGGCCTGGCGCTGGACGGCACGCCGATCATCAAAACACTGAGCGAGCTTAACAACCTGATCAGCAAGGGTTTCGCCGTCAAGCGTTTTCGCAACCCGGACGGTTCCGAAGGCCCGATGTACGGTATCTGCCCGGTGATCAAAGACCCGAGAGACGGCGGCATCGTCGTGATAGACACGCTGGCTCAGGTTAGATTAGCGAACGGCTCGCCGCTCGAACCGGAGTTTTTACGCGAATTCGACAGCCTGCGCCTGACCGGTGATTGGGCGAATTAGTTCAAATTCCAAAAAATGTAATTACGTGAAGAAGACGAGCATGCTCGTCTTCTTTCGTTATACGCGATACGTTTCGTGTGATTTAGCAGGCTTCGTGGTTCCGGTTTATTGCTCCGCAAATGATGGCTGTAAGACGCTAAGTGTTTTCGTGCGATTTCGTGGTTCAGTCTTTATAGGTCATAAGAAAATAAGACTTAAGAAGTGACCACGAAATAACACGAAACGACACGAAAAAATCCGAATCCGCTATCTTATTAGGTAAGCCGTTTTTACCATTTATTAAATAGTTAAAAGTTTGTAGTTTTCAAAACGAGTGCCGCGATATTTTTTTTGCTATTAAATTTTTAAAGGAATAAAATTGGTCTAAGCACAAATTTATTTGCGCTAAATTCATAAGGGTAACAAGGAGGGTTCAAATGGACACATTTGAAGGTAATAATAAAGTAGCATTGGTCACCGGCACGTCTTCAGGGATCGGAAAAGCAACCGCGATCGCCCTGCGTGATGCCGGATTTTTAGTTTACGCGACTGCGCCGGATGAAGGCGATCTGGGATTTTTCTCGGAACGCGGCTGTGAAACGCTGCCGCTGGACGTGACCGATGAAGAATCGATGCAGCATGCGGTTCAAACCGCCGAGCGTCACAACGGCTCGATTCAGGTGCTGGTGAATAATGCGGGCTACGGGCAATACGGGCCGATCGAAGAGATCCCGATCAATGCCGTCCGCCAGCAGTTTGAGACGAACGTTTTCGGATTGCTGAGAATGTGCCAGCTGGTGCTGCCGGGAATGCGGCGCGCGGGAGCCGGACGGATCATCAATCTAAGCTCGATCGCCGGCGAGATCACTCAGCCCGGCAGCGGAATTTATCACTCTACCAAACACGCTATCGAAGCGATCGACGGCGCGCTTCGCACGGAAGTCAGCGCTTTTAACGTTCAGGTGATCGGCATTCAGCCGGGCCCGGTCAATACGAATTTCGACGTGGTCGCCATCGACAGCATTCCGAATACGGGGCCGGACAGTCCTTATTTTACCTTCAAGGAAAATCTGAAAAAAACTACCCGGGAAATGCTGAGCCCGGACGGCACGATGGTGCTGCAGCCCGAAGACGTCGCCAAGGTCATCGTGGAAGCCGCCACGGCGGACAACCCGCAGACCAGGTACCGCGTCGGTATGATGGCCAAAGCCATGGCGGCCGCGCGCGGCCTGATGCCGGAGAAGGTTTGGGACGCCGCCGTCTCGCAAATGGTGCCGATGGAAGAGAAAAAAGAAAGCTGAGTTGGTGATACGTAATACGCGGTACGTTTTTCGTGTGTTTGGTATTGATTCGTGGTTGGTCTTAATTGTTTTAAAAGGCGTCGCCCATAAAATGAAATAGATGATTGTAATGAAGTCAGTACCGGGAACGCAGTGACCGGCTTCCGGCATAAAAAGTTGTATGACTAGCCGGTCACTGCGTTCCCGGTACTGACCCGTTATCTTTTATTCAACCGAAATTTATGGGCAAAGCCGTTAAGAGCTAATAGTGATCTGATGCTTTTAACCGCTATTCTTTAATCTTTGGCGTTTGCTGAAAAATAATTAAAAATTTCTAAACCTTAACGGAAAACAGCTGCCACTGCCCGTATTCACCGGGAAAAGCGGCGAGTTTGAATTCGGTAAAATCAAGCCCCGAACCGGCGACCAGATCTTTCACCGTGCGTGAAACGAGGATCTCTCCGGTCGCGGCCTCTTCCGCGATTCGCCGGGCCAGATCGACGGCGAATCCACTGAATGTACTTCCCTGAACGTCGCACTCGCCGGTGTGAAGCCCGGTTCGCGCCCCGCCGCCCGAATGCCGCGCCGCATCGATCATGGTCGAAGCGCAGCGAATGGCGCGCGCCGGGCCGTCGAACGCCGCCAATACTCCTTCGTCGTCAAACGACACCTCGCGCCCCTTAAAGAGCAAAAGCTGGCGGCGGATATTCGAGCGAAGCTCTTCGTCCGCATTTTTAATTTTCACGCTTAAGACAGTCGCCAGCACACGGTCGTATTCTTCCTCGGGGCGGATGCCGTCCAGGAATTCTTCGATCTCGTCGAGTATCTCTTTCTGATCGCCGACGAACGGCAAGTGGTCGATGCCGCCGAGCTCGACATATTTGCTGCCCGGAATTTTCCCGGCGACAAAGCGGCCTTCTTCAACCTTCAGACACATATCGCCGGCGCGGTGAATCACGAGTGAGGGAACGCGGATCGAAGGCAGTACGTTGCGCACATCGATCCCGGCGTTCATCTTGGTCAGCGCGACCGCGGCGCCGGGGCTGGCGCCCATGCGAAGATAGGTCGCCCACCAGTCGCGAAAGCTTTCATCGGCCGCCATCGACGGCGCCCGCTCTTCGATACCGACGGGGCCGCCCCATTCGCGCCGCATCAATTCGAAAAAAGCTTCGCGCTGTTCGGGCGTCGGAGCCCACGGGTATTCGTCGTCGCGGATGCGTTTGGCGTAGGTGCCGATCATCACCAGCGCGGCGGTTTTCTCGGGATACGTCGCGGCAAAAAGTGAACACATCGGGCCGCCTTCGGAGACGCCGATCAGCACCGCGCGTTCGGAACCAACGGCGTCCATCACCGCGCGCACGTCTTCCATTCGCTGCTCGAGCGTGGGAAGCTCGGATAAAGGAACGCGGTCGGAAAGCCCGGTGCCGCGTTTATCGAAAAGTATCAGCCGGGAAAACGACGCCAGGCGATTTAAGAACGCGGCAAACTGCGGTTCCTTCCAAAAATATTCCAGGTGCGAAACCCATCCCATCACGAAAACGATATCCCGCTCGCCCTCGCCGATCACCTGGTAAGCGATATTTACATCGCCGTTCTGCACGTAACGAACTTTCGGCACAAAGGCCGGAAGTTCATGTACCACAGCCGCACCCAGGATCTTTTCGTCAGTACCCTCGGCTTCTTCTTCGATCACGATGCGGGCGCGGGTTCGCTCGACAGTGACCGAAGACCCGTTTTCCTCTTCTTCGCCGAGAATTTCTACCGGGGCGATAAAGCGATAGCCGCGTTTGGAAACGGTTTCGATAAATTTCGCGCCGTTTCCCTCACCCAGCGCTTTTCTTAAGATGGAAATATTTTGCGCGAGATTGTTTTCCTCGACAAAGCTGTCTTCCCAGACGCTTTCCATTATTTCCTGCTTGCTCAGAACGTGGCCGGAGTTTCGGATCAGCAGCAAAAGCGTGTCGAAGGCCTTCGGCGCGAGCGGGATCGTCGCGCTGCCGTCGAAGAGCAAACGCTCATCCGCATCGGCGCTGAACCGGCCGAACCTGTAAATTTTACCGCCTAAACGCTTCATATTCGCTTTCAGAATTTTCTCAGAAAAACTTCAGAAAACTCTCAGGCTTTTCTAAAGATTTTACTTGTTGCCAAACGGTATAACTGTACATGACACGGAGCGCAGTAGCCGCGCCGGGTGAAGATAAAACCTAGTTTAGCGCAAATGCGCGGCTGGCAACAAGAAAACAGATGAAGCAAAAACGAACCATAACCATCGAGATCGACCGGGTAAAGATCACATTGGCGCGGAGTTCTAAAAAAACGATCTGGTGTGAATTTTGCCGGGCGGAATCGGAATTTCTCGATCGAACGGAAGCAATGGAAGTAGCGCGGGCCATGCAGCAGCAGGGCCTGAGCATAAACAAGAACACCCTGCATATCCAGCGGCAAAACCGGACGGAAACGCTGGTTTGCCTGAATTCGATCTTAGCCGGGAGCTATCCCGCAAATTAATAAATCAAAAGGGGAAAATAATAATGAAAACCATAAAAGCCATATTTAATCTATTTACAGTGAGCAGTTTTGCGCTGCTTTTACTCGCGTCCACAATTTCAGCCGCCCCGGTCGTCAGACAAGGGACGGGAGCAAACGCCGCCGGTCTGCAGGCGATCGTCGATCAATTTCGGGCCGATCTGGGAGGCGCAAATAACGGGGTCGGCGGTTCATTTATAACCGGCCGGCGCGAGATAAACTGGGACGGCGTCCCTGACAGTTCCGCCGAACCCAATAATTTTCCGCTGGACTTTTTTAACGTCAACAGCCCGCGCGGCGTTATTTTCAATGCGATAGAAAACGATACGGGATCGGCTCTTAACCAATTTGCCGTGAGCGCGACCGCCGCTTCCGGGGTTCCTGTCCGCTTCGGTAATCTTAATGCAAATTATTCTAATATTTTTCAGACATTCAGCGCGCAGCGTCTTTTTATCGCGCGAAATACCAACATCATGGAAGTCAACTTTCTGATACCGGGAACAAATATTCCGGCGACGGTCAGCGGTTTCGGAGTTGTTTTCACCGATGTTGATTCAGCGACCGGCGGCGACCGTTCATTGATCCGTGTCTATGGCGCGGATGGGCGGCAGCTTTCCGCGGCTTCCGCGGGTGTTTCCGATGGAGGTTTATCTTTTGTCGGTATTTCGTTCAACGCCGGTGAACGGATAGCGCGTGTCGTGATCGAAATTGGAAATCGCAGTCTCAGCGCTGCCGTCAATGACGGCGTCGAGGGAGATGTGGTGGCGATGGACGATTTTATCTACGGCGAACCGCGCGCGACAGAACACCATTCTTCGGATTTTGACGGCGACGGAACCACCGATCTGGCCATATTCAGGCCTGCGACCGGCACCTGGTTTGTCTTTCACAGCGGTTCGAACACGGTCGGCGGCGGCACTTTCGGCCAAAACGGCGATGTTCCGATCGATGGCGATTTCGACGGCGACAGCCGCAGCGACCTGGCGGTCTTTCGTCCCGCGACCGGCACCTGGTTTATCCAGAACAGCTCCAACGGCCAGGTCACGGTCACCCAGTTCGGAACGAACGGCGATAAAGCGGCGGCCGGCGACTACGATAAAGACGGCAAAACGGACATCGCCGTGTGGCGGCCGAGTGTGGGGAACTACTTTATCCTGCGCAGTTCCAACGGGCAGTTTCAGATCCTGAACTGGGGACAAAACGGCGACATTCCCATCCAGGCCGGCGTCCAGTAATAAACTCGTTCGAAGCGGTAAATAAAAAGAGGCTGTCTGAAAACAAGATTTCAGACAGCCTCTTAATTTTTGTCCTGATCCCGCTGCTTTTCCGTCACCCCGCGAAAACCCGATTTGTTTTCCGACAACTAATTGCGGATAATCTCAATCAAAGTACAGAGGTAAAAAATGAACACTGGTTATAACGATCATTTCAGCAGTTACTCGGTAGCGGATTCCGAACCGCAGGTGCGGGCGGCGTTTATCCGCAAGACCTACATGCACCTGGCCGGAGCGATCCTGGCCTTTATCGTGCTCGAGTTTTTTCTGGTAAATTCGCCGATCGCGGAACCGCTGACCCGGACGCTGTTTAGCGGCAGGTTTTCCTGGTTTATCGTGCTCGCGGCGTTTATGGGCGTTTCGATGCTGGCAAACTGGTGGGCGAATTCGCAGGCTTCCACCGGCTTGCAATATTTGGGGCTCGGGCTGTATGTCGTCGCCGAAGCGGTGATCTTTTTGCCGCTGCTCTATCTCGCGAACCGATTTTATCCCGGAGCTATTCTTTCCGCCGGGGTCATGACCGTGCTTTTGTTTCTGACCCTGACGATGACGGTCTTTGTCACGCGCAGGGATTTTTCTTTTCTCGGCCCGATCCTGATGATCGGCGGCTTTGTCGCGCTGGGAGTGATCGTGCTTAGCCTGGCTATCGGATTCAACATGGGAATCATCTTTTCGGCGGTCATGGTGCTGTTTGCGGCGGGCTCGATCCTTTACAACACTTCGAACGTGATGCACAAATACAATCCGAATCAGCACGTCGCGGCTTCGCTCTCGCTCTTTGCCAGTGTCGCGTTGCTGTTCTGGTACATTTTGCAGATAGTAATGTCGCGCAGGTAATATAAAGGCAAATTTTGTTACTGATCGGGCACGAGATCTTCGTGCCCTTTATTATTTTGGGGGGCCTAAATTGCGGCTCGGTAAATTAAAAAACGAACTAAACCTGGGAGCGCAGGTAGGATGCCTGCGCTCCCAGATTTAGCTGCATTTCTATCGAACAACTTATTTGCCTCATTGTTATTTTTTGTTAATTTCTGAATCCAACCATAACTTAACGGCGAAAATATCACCGACAATTCGTGACTTGAACGGTTGACGCTTCCCTGGCGCGCCTGATCCCAAATAAATCAATTTTGATCGATCAAGTTTTTATAAAAGTACTTGCTGTTTTTAATTGGCTTGTTCGTTTTACCGGTGATTCTTATCGCTATTTTCTGACGGGCTCCCATTTTCACGAAAAACGGCAAAAACCGCCGGCAGATTATTGCCTGCAAAAAAATATAAAGGAGAAATTACAATGGCAGTAAATACAGCTGCAGCCGTGGAAGCCTGCAGACAGAGAACAAAACTTATCGCGTTTCCGGAGGTCTATACCGACCAAACCATCTTTCTCGTCGAAGACGGCTCGATCGTAGTCGAATTCACCCTTAATCCGCGAAACATTCTTCAGCCCGGCTTTATCAGCCCGCTGTGCCCCGGCAATGCCGACGGCGTGGTGGTGGTGCCGGAAAAAAGCAAAAACGTTAAAGGCGCGGTGGTGACCTATCCCGACGCTAACCCGAACGCCGGCCGGATCGATATCACTTTTAAACTGGCCGATCCGAGTAAAAAAACTTTCACGCTGTTCACCCGGTCCAAATTTGAGGAAGATAAGGGAAACACCCGCAAGGATAAACCCAGAAAGCTTACTCTGGAAACCTTCCCTCTCGGCGGGCTTCCGCTGGCCGGAAAACGTGTGAAAACACAATCCAATGACATACCCGAAGATTAATTTGAAATGGCGTTGCCCGGAAACGTAAAATCGCTGCCTGAAGGTTGGAGCTGCGATACATTTTAGTAATAAACAGCTGTTCGATTTCTCTAAATTGCGTAATTTATGGGCAAAGGATCAACTTTCTTCGTCGCCGGGCACGTGGGTATCGTGCCCTTTATTACCAAGCAGGTCGCCGATCGAAAGCCCGCGCTGGAGCAAAAACAGCATCCCCACCGCCGACCAAAAGATCAGGCGGCCTTTGCGGATGACGGCCAGCGTAAAACCGATGCCGGCGCCCAGGCCGAGAGTTTCCGTGACAAAATGCGCGCCCGCTTCGTCAAAGCCGATGGCAAAGGGCACGAGTTTGAAAAATACGGTGATCGTGCGGTTGACCGTTTCCAGCAGGAAAGAAGAATAAAGATCGGGCGCGATCTCGCTCAGCTTATGAAGCACGTACCAGGCTTCTAAAACCCCCAGCAAATGAAAAACGACTTCGAGCGAAAAGATCGGCAAGAACCGGCCCGGGTATTGACGGTAAAAATTGTAGATCAGGTTTTCGAACTGGCGTACTTTGTGACGGAAATCCCGCAGAAAATCCTGGGCAAACCCGCGCAGAAACAGTCCCTGTAAAACGGCGCTCGCCCAATGCCACCGGCGCACGACCATCGTAATTCCCAGAATCAGCAGGACGATCAAAACGCCGATGAAAACATAGAGCGCCCAGACCCATGCGGCCGGCAGCGGGAAGCTGAAAAGGAAAGCGACCGCGCCCAGCAAAATAATAATGCAGGTCGAAAGGCTGTAAAACAGATTTTCCGTGGCGACCGAAGAAAATCCCACCACCAGCGGCACGCGGTTGCTGACCGAAACGGCCTTGGCCGTTCCGCTGACCAATATTCCCAGCGGCAGCATGCTGCTCAGCGCCTCGCCGATCAGAACCGCTCGCAAAGTGTCCCGAAATCTCAGCTTATAGGGCGCCGCGACCGACATTTTCCACGCCAGCGCCCGCGCTATTATTCGCCCCAAATAAATCAGCAGCACGATCCCGAAACTGGCCAGGCTGAATTTGGCGATGTTTTCCAGTATTTCGCCGACGCCGATCTGCGTCAGAAAAAAGATAAAAAGGCTGACGCCAAACAGCGTAAATATTGCAAATAAAAGCCGCAACCGGCGGTAATTTTGACTTTTCGGATTTGGTGTTTCTTTTTGAGGTTTTGCCATTTCCTTGGTGCGTTGTTTATGATGCTAGCTTAGCAATTCTTATTCAGCAAATTTATATGAACATAAGGTGAACTTTAATGAGTGAAATTTTACACGGCGCTTTAACGGTGCTTTCGGAGGAAGAAGAGCTGTTTCGCAGTTCCGTGCGCGAATTCGCCGAGGGCGAGGTGCGGCCGCGCGTCGAGGCGATGGAACACGCCGGCAAACTCGATCCGGAGCTTATCAAACAATGTTTCGAACTCGGGCTGATGTCGGTTGAAACGCCGGAAGAATTCGGCGGCGCGGGGTCGAGCTTTTTCAATGCGATCCTGGCGATCGAGGAACTGGCCCGCATTGACGCTTCGATCTCGGTCTTTGTCGATGTGCATAATACGCTGGTGACAAACGCTTTTCTGCGCTGGGCCAGCGACGATCAGAAGAAAAAATATTTGCCGCAAATGGCGGAATCGAAAGTCGGCGCCTATGCCCTGTCGGAAGCGGCTTCGGGATCGGACGCTTTCGCGCTGAAAACCCGCGCCGTCGATAAAGGCGATCATTACGAATTGAACGGGCAAAAACTCTGGATCACCAACGGCAACGAAGCGGAATTTTTTGTCATGTTCGCCACCGTCGATCCGGCGGCGGGATACAAGGGCATCACGGCCTTTATCGTCGAAAAAGGCTTCGAGGGATTTTCGGTCGGCAAAAAAGAAGACAAGCTGGGCATCCGCGCTTCATCGACCACCGAGTTGATCCTGGACAACTGCAAAGTGCCGAAGGAAAACGTGCTCGGCGAGGTCGGCAAGGGATATAAAGTCTCTATCGAAACCCTAAACGAAGGCCGCATCGGCATCGGCGCGCAAATGCTCGGCATCGCGCAGGGCGCTTTTGAAGCGGCGCTGCGTTATACGAAAGAGCGCGAACAGTTCGGCCAGTCGATCGGCAGCTTTCAGGGCGTGCAATTCCAGCTGGCGGAAATGGCCGTCGATATCGAGATCGCCCGCCTGCTGGTCTATAACGCCGCCCGTCTGAAAGACGCCGGAAGATCTTTCCTGAAAGAAGCCGCCATCGCCAAACTGCAGTCTTCGCGGATCGCGGAAAGAGTCTCTTCCAAAGCCATCGAGCTTTTCGGCGGCTACGGCTATGTGAAAGATTACCCGGTGGAAAAATTCTGGCGCGATTCCAAGATCGGCGCGATCTACGAAGGAACATCGAATATGCAACTGCAGACGATCGCGAAATTGATCACTAGCGGAAAATAGCAACGAGATGTCAGAGGTTAGAGATTAGAGGCTGGTAAAAACTTGCCGCCTACTAACCTCTAGCCTCGCCCTCCAACTCCCTATATAAATTCGCCGAGATGATCGGGAAAAAGTCAGGCCTGTCAATTTGTTTTATACACGTTTTGCGACTTTTGAGTTAAAATACAGTCGGTGAAAACAATGGAGACCTATACCGTAGAAATACTCGAACCGGAAGCAAAAAAATTACTCGACGATCTGGCTGATTTGAATCTGATCAGGTTGCAAAAGAATAATGGCGAAAAAAAGAAAGATCGCGAGTTTGGCAGCATGAAAGGTTTGGTCGCCCACATCTCCGATGACTTCGACGAACCACTTGAAGATTTTAAGGATTACATGTAATGCGTCTATTGATCGACACACACGTGTTGCTTTGGTTTCTTGAAGGCAAAAGATTCTCTTAGTGCGTCTCGGCGACAAATCATCACCGCAGCAGAGAACTATATTTATGTTAGCATTGGAAGTCTGTGGGAAATCGCTATCAAAACGGGAGTAGGTAAATTAAATCTTACGCGCTCGTTGGCTGAGATTGTGAAGGAACTTTCTAGTTTAAACATTAGCATTCTGCCAATAACACCCGAGCATACGATCAAGGTCTCCATTTTACCGTTAAATCATCGTGACCCCTTTGACCGATTATTAGTCGCCCAATCCAAAGTGGAAGATTAATAGTCGTCACGAACGATAAGGTTTTCGAATCTTATGGCCTGGAAATCCTATAATTCGGCTGCGTCTGAAATAATGATTCAAACCGCTACTGTTGCCGACGCCGAGATGGTTGCCGAGCTTGCCCGCTCGACATTTTGGGATGCGTTTAAAGATCACCCGAAAAATGCGCCGCAGGATATGGCCGATTATATGGCGAAGGCTTTTAGTGTCGAAAACGTCCGCGGCGAACTCTCAGACCCGCAAAATATTTTCCTGGTCGCGGAAATTGAAAATAAGCCCGCCGGCTATGCCAAACTCACCCGTGACAATATCGAGCCCGGCGTGATCGCCGAAAGGCCGATCGAACTCGGGCGGCTCTACGTTCACCAGGAATTTTTGGGCAAGGGCATCGCGCCGGCGCTGATCGAAAAATGCTACGAAACCGGACGCGAGCTCGGCCACGACGTCATCTGGCTGGGCGTCTGGGAATTTAATCCGCGCGCGCAGGCTTTTTATAAAAAGCAGGGGTTTCGCCTCGTCGGCGACCACGTTTTCCTGCTCGGTTCCGATCCGCAAAATGATTTACTGATGCAAAAGGATCTTTAGCAGCGAATTATACAAATAACTCGAATATAAGGAAACAAAAATATGTTCGTGTTATTTGTGTAATTCGCTGCTAAAATAATCTTGCTTTAAATTCATAGATGCATTATCGTTGCGTCTATGCGACAGATAAGCAACCCGCCTAATCCCTACCTCAAATACTCCGCTGATTTTTTGGGCGAGCCGCAAAAAGCCAAACTCGAAATTTTCGAAGAATACGCGACCAAAAAGATCATCACCAAAGCCTGGTCTTCGGATTTCGGTAACCGCTTTACCGTCAATTGTTACCGCGGATGCATGCACGGCTGTACTTATTGTTTCGCCCGGCAATATCACGAATATATTGATTTCGGCTGCGGGACGGATTTTGAAACAAAGATTATCGTAAAGCCGAATGCGCCCAAACTCCTGCGCAGCGAACTGAAAAAATTGCGGGTGAAGATCCCGCACCTGGACTTTTCCTTTGCGACGGATCCCTACCTGCCGCTGGAGGCAAATTACGAATTGACGCGCCAGTGTCTCGAAGTCTGCGCCGAATTTCAGATACCGGTCGGCGTGATCACCAAATCCCCGCTGGTCACGCGCGACATCGACATTCTGACGCGGCTGAAAAATGTCTCGGTCTTTTTTTCGATTCCCTTTCTGACCAAGGAAAAATCAAATCCCTTCGAGCCTTATGTGCCGGTTCCGGAAGTTCGCTTTCGCGCGATGGAAGCCCTGGCCAACGCGGGCGTACCCGTAGGCATTGGCGTCGCGCCGATCATTCCCGGCTATAACGAGTCGGACATCCCCGGGCTGCTGGAAAGGGCGCGCGAATCCGGCGCGAGTTATGCGTTTATGTCGCTGCTGCATTTCGACACCGATTCGATCCTGGATTATTTTTTGCAGAAACTGAACGAGCGGGTTTCACCGACCAAAGCGAGCAAGATCATCAACCACATCAAACGTGAACGCGACGGCAACCTGCGCCATCGCACCTACGCCGAGCGCGGCATCGGCAAAACCGAGCAATGGGAAATGACAAAAAAACTTTTTGAGTTTCATTACAAGCGGCTGGGTTTCGCCAGAAGAAGCGTAACGGAAATGCTGGATACAACCGAAGCTGCCGAAGAAAAACCGGAGATCGTGCCGCAGAAATTGTTCTAGCGAAGGTATTAAATTTGCCACAGAGTTCACAGAGAGCACAGAGCAAAGAAGATTCGTTTTTAATATTACGGTATTCTCTGTGTTCTCTGTGAACTCTGTGGCAAAATAAACGTCCGTTCTACCTTCTCACGCATAAATGCGTAACTCTAAACTGTGTGATAAATTTATCTCATGCAGGAAAGAATCGAAGTTTTCAAACAAATGCTGGAATCCGACCCGTCGAATACGATGGTGATGTTCGGGCTGGCAAAAGAGTACGAAAAATTAGGGCAAACCGGTGAAGTGATCGCGCTGCTGGAAGATTACCTGGCCAAAGCCGATGACGAAGGCAACGCCTACGGCATGCTCGCCAAAGCTTATGAAACGTCCGGCGACCGCGAAAAAGCCCGAAATGCTTATGAGAGAGGCATTTCCGTCGCCAATGCCCACGGCCATCCTTCGATGGCTTCGGAATATAAAATGACTCTGGAACTGGATTATTCCGATTAAATTTACCCTCACAAACATAACTATTGTTTAGAGGCGGTCTTCGACCGCCTTAATATTTTATCCGCGCGGCGGTCAAAGACCGCCTAAACCTTGGTTAATTGGGTGCAGCTTTGTCACTTTCCATTAATTTGAGTTATTCTTAAGCCGAACTTTTTCCAAAATCACATCCTCTGCTGGATACTTTTACTATTTAGCGTTTAATATAGATAATTTGCCGAATAAAATCGTTATCATAGGTATTTAACAATGGAAACAGCAACCGAAAAAGCAGCCACCAGGGTTGTTAAATTGAGCAAAGCCCCTGCGGGCGTTCCGGCTGTAAATGACGGTGCGGAAAATTCGGATCACGGCCTCGATCGGGCGGCTCTGGTCGGGATCTACCGCACGATGTATCTATCCCGCCGGATCGACGATAAGGAAATTCAGCTCAAGGGCCAGAACAAGATCTTTTTTCAGATCAGCGGCGCCGGACACGAAGGAATTCTGGTCGGGGCGGCCCTGGCGATGAAATCCGGTTACGATTGGTTTTATCCCTATTACCGCGACCGCGCGCTGATGCTGCAGCTTGGCATGACCGCCGAAGAAATGCTGCAATCGGCCGTCGGTGCCGAAGCCGACCCGAATTCACACGGTCGCCAGATGCCTTCGCATTGGGGCAGCGTCCGTCTTAACGTTCCCTCGCAATCTTCCCCGACGGGAACGCAGGCTCTGCAGGCGGTCGGCGCCGCCGAAGCAACCTATCGCGCTTCGATGGTTGCGGAAATGCAGGACAAGGTTATTGGCTTTAAAGGCGACGAGGTCGTCTATATGTCGATCGGCGACGGCACGTCGAGCGAGGGCGAGGTTTGGGAAGCGCTCAATACCGCCTGCAATCTGAAACTGCCGGTGATCTTTTTGGTCGAAGACAATGGTTACGCCATTTCCGTGCCGGTCGAGGTCGGTGTGGCCGGCGGCGATATCTCGAAACTGGTTTCCGGATTTCCCAATCTTTATATTCAAAAATGCGACGGCACCGATCCGCTCGAATCGTACGAAACGTTCAAGCGGGCGGTGGAATATTGCCGGGCAAAAAAAGGCCCCGCTTTTGTTCACGCCAAAGTCATTCGCCCTTATTCGCACAGCTTGTCGGATGACGAAAAACTTTATCGCCCAGAGGAAGAGCGCGAAAAGGACGCGGCGACCGACCCGCTAAAAAAATACGCGGAATATTTGATGACCGAAGGCATCGCATCGTCTGAAGAACTGGAAAGCCTGCGCGCCGAGGTCGATCAGGAAGTAAACGAAGCGGCCGATGCCGCGCTGGCTTCGCCGCAGCCCGCTCCTGAAAGCGCTCTGCGAAATGTCTTTTCACCGGATGTCGATCCGACCGACCGCAATGTTTTCGACACCGAAGACGGGGCCGAACTTTCCGGAAACGCCGGCACGATGGTCGATCTGATTAATCGCTGCATGCACGAGGAAATGGAACGCGACCCGCGCATTGTCGTCTTTGGCGAGGACGTGGCGGATTGCTCGCGCGAGGAATACCTGGAGACGGTCAAGGGCAAGGGCGGCGTGTTTAAGGTGACCGCAAATCTGCAGCGGACCTTCGGTTCGGCGCGCGTTTTTAATTCCCCGCTGGCCGAAGCCAATATCGTCGGGCGCGCGGTCGGAATGGCGACCCGCGGGTTAAAACCCGTCGTCGAAATTCAGTTTTTCGATTATATCTGGCCGGCCTTTCACCAGATCCGCAATGAAATGGCGCTGATGCGGTGGCGCAGCGACGGCGATTGGAAATCCCCGGTCGTAATGCGCGTGCCGGTCGGCGGCTATCTCAAAGGCGGCGCGGTCTATCACTCGCAATCGGGCACCACGCTTTTTTCACACACGCCGGGAATTATGATCGCTTACCCGTCCAACGCGCTGGATGCTAACGGCCTGCTGCGCACGGCGATCCGCTGCGACGATCCCGTCCTGTTTCTCGAGCATAAACATCTTTACCGCCAGGTTTATAACAAATCACAGTACCCTTCGAGCGAGTTTCTCATCCCGTTCGGCAAGGGCCGAATTACCCAGGAAGGTACGGATGTAACGATCATTACTTACGGTGCTATGGTTGGACGTTCTAATCAGGCGTCAAAAAATCTTGAGAAGGAAAAAGGTATTTCCGTTGAGATCATAGACTTACGCACGCTGGTACCTTATGACTGGGAAATGATCGCCGAAAGCGTGAAAAAAACCAGCCGCGCGATCGTGGTGCACGAAGATTCGGTATCGTGGGGTTACGGCGCGGAGATCGCCGCCCGCATTTCGGACGAGCTTTTCGAATACCTCGACGCTCCCGTTCGCCGCGTCGGCGCGAAGGATACCTTTGTAGCGTACGCGCCGCAAGTAGAAGATTACATTCTTCCGCAGTGGTGGGACGTGGAAAAAGCCGTCCAGGAATTGATGAAGTATTAAAGTCGTAAGACGTTAAAGTTTATGCCTTATGTCTCAATGTTTTTTGGAATTATTATCAGGATTATGTTTCATAATGAACATAATCCTCCGCATTTTCATGCGGAATATCAGGGACAAAGAGAGGAGTTTTCGATCTTCATGGAAACTTGCTGAGGGGATATATTAAGTCTAAAACCGCGCAAAAACTTATCAAAGAGTGGGCGGATTTGCACCACCAGGAATTATTAGAAAATTGGGAAAAGGCGCTAAATGCTGAACAGATAAATAAAATAGCGCCGCTTGATTGAGGTAGCTTATGAATTACATGCCGGTCGTAATAGATGCGCAGTACATTTCAGATTATAAAATAAAAATAACTTTCGATAATGGCGAAAAAAAAATCGCCGATTTTTCCCAATGGCTTAAAGGCGAAGTTTTTGAGCCTCTGAAAGATAAATCCTATTTTCAAAAGTTTTTTGTGGATGGCTGGACCATTTCCTGGAGCAACGGCGCGGACATCGCACCTGAGACACTTTACACTGAAAGCGAACTCGCTTAGGCACAGTGTCGGCGGACGCCAACACGACAGCCAGCGGGACGCCGGCGCTACGAAAACGGACGAGCCGTCTGCGCTCCAATTTCTACCTCTCGCCTTCCAAAAACCTCCATTCATCGCAAAATATTTGTCTTTAGGTGCATTAGCCGCTAGTTTATACTTTGCTGATGAATCCATTGAATGCGGCATCGCTGGTCAACCTGCTCGGCTTTACTGTCGGGGTAGTGCTGTATGCGCTGCTGCTGGGGATGGTGATCCGCCACCGGCAGGCCAAGGAAGGTTTCCGGCCTGACTTTCTCCTGCTGGCCGCCGCGATCCTGGGGATACTCTGGAACATCGGCGAGCTGTTTACTTTTATCCGAGGTGATTTCGCCCACGATCAGGTTTCGCCGCTGCTCGCCGCCGTCTCTTTTTCCGCGCTTGGTTTTCTGCCATTGGTGGTCGTGCACAGTTCGCAGCGGGAAAATTCAAAAGCCTACCTGCTGACTTTTCTAGCCTATGGGTTGAGCACCGCCGCCGCGCTGCTGCATTTGCAGTCCGCTATTTTTTACGGGCTGGCGCCGTCGAATCTTGCGCTTCAGGCGCTGACCTACGGATCGCTGGCGCTGCTGGTCGGGCTGTTGTTCTTTTCCTTTAAACGCAGCCTCGAACGCAAGCTGGTTTTGGCGACGGCGCTAGCGGTATTCGCCGTTTCCGCGCTGCATCTTAGCAGCATTAGTGGGGGGGCGGAAGAAAAATCGTGGCTGATCGAGCTCGTCGCGCATCAATGTTCGCTGCCGCTGGCGTTGGCAATTTTATTACAGGATTTTCGTTTTGCTTTTGCCGACCTGTTCTTAAAACGAGCGCTGTCGCTGATCCTGCTGACCCTGACGGCTTTCGGCCTTTATATCTTTGTGGCGGTGCCGATGCTGGCGCTGCACGAAGCCCACCCGAGCAATGACGTGCAGGCGACCGCCGGCCTGCTGGCGCTCTGGATCGCGACCGCGCTGGTCTATCCGAAACTGCATCAATTCGCCGTCTGGTTGATCGATAAGGTAATTCTGCGGCGCGTAAATTACGAGGAACTGCGGCGGGAAATTACGCAGAACATCGAAAATACCGAATCCATCGAAAACATTCTGGATATCATTTGCCGGAGTCTTTCGGCGGCGCTGACGGCAAACAGCGTGGTCTGGGAAGAAGAAGCAGGCGAAACAAACAGGGCGGATTCGGTCGTCAGCTCGACCGCTTTCTACGCGGAAGTTTTTATCCCGGTGGTCGAAATTCCATTTTACAAGATCATCCTGAAAAACTTTCTCGGCGGCAGAAATCTGCTTTCCGATGAAGTGGAAATGCTCGAGACCGTGGCGCTGATCGCGGCGCGGCGGATCGACGGGCTGCGGGTGACACAGCAGCGCTACGAACAGGAAATACGCGAGCAGGAAATTTCCAAGCTGGCGACCGAAGCGCAGCTGACCTCGCTGCGTTCGCAGATCAACCCGCATTTTCTTTTTAACGCGCTGACCACGATCGGCTATTTGATCCAGACGACGCCCGACAAGGCTTTTCAAACCCTGATGCGGCTGACAAAATTGCTGCGCTCGATGCTGAGTTCGACCGGGGAATTTTGCCCGCTGGGAGAAGAGATAAAACTGATCGAAGCCTATCTGGAGATCGAACAAGCCCGGTTTGAAGAACGGCTGGAAGTCGGCATCGACATCGCGAAAGACCTGGAAAATATTCGCGTGCCGTCTCTAATTTTACAACCGCTGGTGGAAAACGCGATCAAGCACGGTATTTCCAAAACGGCGCGCGGCGGCCGGGTCGATATTTCCGCGCGGCTGGAAAATACCTGCGGCGAAGTGAACCTGATCCTTTTAGTTTGCGATACTGGAGCGGGCGCCGATGAAAACGAATTGCGGAAGCGTCGGAAAGAAAGGATCGGTTTAAATAATATCGAGCAGCGTCTGCGGTCGTATTACGGAGCGAAGGCTGCGCTGACGATCGAAAGCAATACCGGGCAAGGCACGTCCGCGAAGATAATTTTGCCGGTCTCGGCGTCCTTTGGCGTCTGATCGGTTTTCAGGAATGAGGTCAGAACCGGGAACGGTAGTGACCGGGTTTCCGATAGTGTTAATTGAATGATCAATGAATAATTTTAAGAGATGGCAAAGAGTTCGTTAATCATTAGTAACTGATCATTAAAAAAGAACCCGGTCACGACCGTTCCCGGTTCTGACCCCGTTGCTATGGTTTCGATAGTATTTGTGAAGATGAGCATCTATAACGTATGAACAAATTACGTGTGGTCATTGCCGATGACGAACGCCCGGCGCGTTCTTTTCTCAGATCCATTTTGCTGGAATTCGAAGACGTCGAGATCGTCGGCGAAGCGGAAAACGGCCTGGAGGCGGTCGAGATCATTAAAGAGACAAAACCCGACCTGGCACTGCTCGATCTGCAGATGCCGGAGGCCAGCGGTTTGGAAGTTGTAAAACTGCTGAGGAAAAATCAGCTTCCGCTGGTCGCTTTTGTCACGGCCTACGATGAATACGCGGTGCAGGCTTTTGAAGTGAACGCGGTTGATTACCTGCTCAAGCCGGTCGAGAAAGCGCGGCTCTGGGAAACACTCCAGCGGGCTTCGGAAAGGCTCGAGAAGGAGGAATTGCGCGAGGAGGAAAACGAAAAATTAGTGGCCGTGGCGGAAATTTACGACCACGCTTTTCAGCCGACCTATCTCGAAAGAATTCCGGTCAAGCGGCGTGACGACATTTACCTGCTGCCGGTGCGCGAGATCGCCTCTGTTACGGCCGACGGCGAACTGCTCAGTATCACCACCGCGCAAAACCAGCGCTTTATTATCAATCATCGCCTGAAAGATCTCGAGGCGCGGCTCGACCCGGCAAAATTCGTCCGGCTATCGCGCGGCGCGCTTGCGAACGTGGAAATGATACAGCGCATCAGCCCGATGCCCGGCGGAACCTACACGGTCACGATGAAAAACCAGCAGGAGCTTTCAGTCAGCCGCCTGCAGTCGAGGCTTTTGCGCTCGCGGCTGCTGAATCTCTAAACGGCTAAATCCTGGGAGCGCGGACATTCCTGTCCGTATTTTCGTTTTTACATATTAATAAAAAGAGCGGACAGGAATGTCTGCTCTCCCGGGTTAAACACGCATCCGCGCTTCTTCCAGATCGAGGCTGTGTTCGTACTCGCGCAGGATCTCTTCGTCATAAAGCCTTTCCCCGTGAATGCTGATCAATTCCCGCCGCCGGTTTTCCACCAGATCGAGAAATATTTCGTTAAAGCGCTCTCTGGCCTGCCGGCGATCTTCGATCTCGCCTTCCTCGGATGAAATTTTTTCTTCACGGCCGATCACATGAAGCAATTGTTCGTAATAACGATTCAGCTTGGCGTTTTTCTGGACGTCTTCGGTATATTCGTGATCCAAAAATGCCAGCGAGACTTTGGCCATCCGCAGGCGGATCGCGGAAAGCTGCTGATCGGAAGGCATGTGCTCATCAGGCTCCGCGACATTGAGCCAGCGGATCAAAAACGGCATCGACAGCCCCTGGAAAACCAGCGTAACCAGTATCACCACAAAAGTAATAAAGAGGATCAGGTTGCGGTGTGGAAACGGCTCGCCGGTGGAAAGCGTCAACGGAATTGCCAGCGCCGCCGCCAGCGAAACCACCCCGCGCATTCCCGCCCAGCCCGCGAGAAATACCAGCGATACCGATGGGTAAGCCTCGCTTTCCCGTATCCTTCTGCTCAAAATACGCGGCAGGTAAGCGCTGGGAAAAACCAGGATGATGCGGATCAGGATCGTTATCAGCGTGATTATCAGGGCGTAGTAAATTGCCTCAAGCAGAGAATATTCGCCCAGCCCGGCAATTATCACCGGCAACTGCAGCCCGATCAGGATAAAGACCAGCCCGTTGAGCAAGAACGACAGCGCGTTCCAAAAACTCCCCGCCTGCAGCCGGGTCTCGTAGTTCATAAAATCGTGCGAGCGGTGCGACAAAAACAGCCCGCCGCTGACGACCGCCAGTATCCCGGAAAAATGAAACTGCTCGGCGGCGAGATACATGATGTACGGCGCCATCACGCTCAGGATGGTAGCGACGCTCGGCGTCGTCGGCAGAAATTTGAAAATACCGTAAAAGATGACGGCCACCACCAGCCCGGTCACGATACCCATGATCGCGACGACAAAAAAATTGAGTCCGGCTTTATGAAAAACAAACTGCCCGGTTAACACCGCGGCCAGCGCAAAACGAAAAACTATCAAACTCGAAGCATCGTTTACCAGGCTTTCGCCTTCGAGAATGGTCGATAATCGCTTGGGTACTTTTACGTCCTTCAGGATCGAAGTGGCCGCGACCGCATCCGGCGGCGAAATTATGCCGCCCAGCAAAAATCCCAGCGCAAGGGTGAAACCCGGTATCAGCAAATTAGACGCGTACGCTACCGCGATCGAGGTCATAACCACCAGCCCGAAGGCAAAAAACGCGATCGAGCGTTTTCGTTTCCAAAATTCATGCCATGAAGTAAACCACGCGGCTTCGAAAAGAAGCGGCGGCAGAAAAACGAGAAAGATGATCTCCGGGTCGATCGAGATAAATGGAATTCCGGGGATCATCCCGATCAGCAGCCCGCCGACCACGAGAAAGATCGGGTAGGAAACACGCAGCTTTTGGCTCAGCATATAGAGCAATGCCATAGCAAAAAGCAGCGAAAGAATAAGCAGTAAATTGTCGTGCATCAATTCCCTGAAAGCCGAAGTAATTTTGAGTAACGCCTTGTTTTATTCTATTTCAGTTGAGCAAAAAAAGTCTATTTTCCAAATTTATAGGCCAGGCAAAAATAAAATAATGAAGTTAACATGGGAGCGCAGGCATCCGGCCTGCAAAAATCGTCTAGCGATCTAAGAAAACTTTAATCAAAACTTCTTTTTGCGCGCGACCGCGCAATGCAGGCAGGATGCCTGCGCTCCCAGATTTAGTCATATAGCCCGCAAATTACCGTTCATTGCCCGAATCCGACCGCTTGTGAAATTCTTCATAAAATAAAAGAAGTGTTCGGCTACTCTTCATAATTGAGAAAACCTCATTTACAGACCGGAAAATTATGAAGAACGCGATTATTAATTCCTCTCTATTTTTATTTTTGTCGATCGGAATGTCTCTTGCCGTTTCGGCGCAAACCGGCGCCGGCAGAATCGACGGCAGGATCAGTGGCAAGGTCACATTCGCGGCCGATTCGACCACGCTTCCCGGAGCGGTGGTGCAGATCGTGCAGCTCAAGCGCACCGCGCAGGCCGATGCCGACGGAAACTATCTGCTCGAAAACGTGCCGCCCGGACGCTACACCGTGATCGCCCACCTCGAAGGATTTTCCGACCAGGTGAAAACCGTCACGGTGGACGACGGCGCTGCCGTAACGACGGATTTCCAAATGCAGATCAGCGGCCTCAAGGAGCAGGTCACCGTTACGGCTACCGGCGCGCAGCAATCCACTTTCGAATCCATCGCATCCGTCAGTACGGTCGATTCGAACAAGATTCTCGAACGCGCCGCCGTCGGGATCGGCGAAGTGCTGGACACGCAGCCCGGTGTTTCAAAACGCTCATTCGGGCCGGGAAATTCGCGCCCGGTGATCCGCGGTTTTGACGGCGACCGGGTTTTGATTTCCACCGACGGGGTGAGGCTGGGGTCGCTCGCTTCGCAATCCGGCGATCATTCCGAGCCGGTGGATACGCTCGCCGCCGAGAGGATCGAGGTCGTCAAAGGCCCGGCAACGCTGCTCTACGGCAGCAACGCTATCGGCGGGGTGGTCAATGCCATCAGCGGTCACGACGAGGGCGCGCATCCCGGCCTGCGCGGATATTTTTCCACGCTCGGGGGCGTAAGCGACAGCCAGGGCGCGGCCAGCGTCGGGATCGAATACGGCGGGAAGAACTGGATGCTCTGGGGAAACGGCAGCGGCCAGCGCACCGGAGATTACAGCGCGGGCGGCGATTTCGGCAAGGTGGTAAATTCATTTACCCGCAGCGCGACCGGCAGCGGCGGCGGCGGTTATTTCGGCGACAAGGCTTTTTTCAACGCCACGTACAGCTACTATCAAAACCGCTACGGCATCCCGCTGGATTTTAATGAAGCCGACCCGGAGCTTCGCAGCCTGCGCATGCGCCGTCACGATCTGAAATTCAACGCGGGCTATAACGACAAAGATTGGGCGATCAGCGGGATCAAACTCACTTTCGATTACAGCAACTACCAGCACCAGGAATTGGAAGACGACGAGGTCGGCACGACCTTTCACAATAAAGTGTATTCCTACCGCGGGATGTTCGACCAAAAGAACTACGGCAAGTTAAGCGGGCGTTTCGGCTTTGACGGGTTTCATCGAAAATACGGCACGGTCGGAAATGAAGTTTTGATCCACGGCCCCGTCACTCAGGACTCTTTTTCGGTTTTCGGACTGGAAGAACTGAAGTTTGAGAAAGTGGCCTTACAGTTCGGCGGCCGGGTGGAAAACAACCGCTACCAGCCGACCGACCCGGCCTTGATCGCCCGCGATTTCACCGGCTTTTCCGGCGCGGCCGGCGCCCGCTTCGGCCTTTGGAAAGACGGAGCTTTTGTCGCAAATTATACGCATTCATTTCGCGCGCCGGCGCTCGAAGAACTTTATAACAACGGTCCGCACGATGGCACTCTTTCGTTCGAAGTTGGCGACCCTAATCTGAAAGCGGAAACGACCAACGGGCTGGATCTTTCGCTGCGCCAGCAGAATCATTGGATCAACGCCGAAGCCAACGTTTATTATTACAACATCAAAAATTTTGTCTTCCTGGCCCCGACCGGCGATACGGACGCGGGCAGCGGACTGCCGGTCGCCGATTATCTGCAGGGCGACAGCCGTTTTACCGGAACCGAATTGAGCCTCGATCTGAAAGCGAGCAAATATCTGAATTTTCTCGGCGGGTTTGACTATGTTAACGCCGAACTAAGCGACGGCAGAGCGCTGCCGCGGATCGCGCCGCTGCGCGGGCGTTTCAGCGTGGATGCGCATTACAAAACATTCAGCGTTCGTCCGGAAGTAATTCTGGTCGGCGACCAGGCCCGCGTCTTTGAAAATGAAACGCCGACCGAAGGGTACAAACTGTTTAATATTGCCGGTTCGTATATCTATCTGAAAAAACACTACGCGCACATCCTTTCGGTCAACGCCTATAATTTGGGCGACGAATTGTATTTCAACCACATATCCTTTATCAAGGATATTTCCCCCGGGATCGGGCGCGGCGTCAGATTCGGTTACACGCTGCGGTTTTTCTAATTTGCTTTCTTTTTAAATCTACCTGTTTAAGGGCGGTCTCTGACCGCCCTTATGAATCTCAGGCAGAGGCGGTCGTAGACCGCCTCTAAACTCCGCCTCTAAACCATATTGAATTTGAAATCCGGAATTTCTCTCCTTTGCTTTCATCATCTAAATAAATTAGTCTAAATTTATAGGACTGCTATCGGTTTCCCTAAGATTTTGCCCGGCTTGCAGTAGATGTATTATGGCTTATACCGGTCGAAAAAAAGTACGATTGTCGCAGCGGTTGAATGCGGCGGCAAAATCTTCGAGGCCTTTTCGCAATCTGGCGCAGAGCCTTTCGAGCGTCGCGCGCGAGGCGCTGGCGGAAGCTAATTCTATTATCGTGGAGCACGTATCCGTCACGCTGGCGCGTTTGCCCGCGGAGTTCGACGGGTTTCGCATCGTGCAGCTTTCCGATATTCATCACAGCCCTTTTACCGGCCTCGATCACATCGGACGCGCTTTTCAGATAGCCAACGATCTGGAACCTGATATGATCGCGCTGACGGGTGATTATGTCTCGCACGAAGACAAATACGTTCCGCCGGTGGCCGAGGCGATGGGCAAACTGCGCGCGCGCCACGGTGTTTATGCCGTAATGGGAAATCACGATCACTGGACGGATGGCAACCTGATGTCGGATATGATGAAAAACGAAGGCATCCGTGTGCTTAACAACGAAGGTTTTCGTTTCGAATATAACGGCGCTTCGATCTGGCTGGCGGGAGTCGACGATCTGCTGGTCGGGCTGACCGATCTGCCGGCCGCGCTAACGGGCGCGGACAGGAATGAAATGAAATTGCTGCTGGCGCATAACCCGGCGATCATCAGAATGGCGCAGCCGGCCGGCGTTGACTTTATGCTGAGCGGGCACACACACGGCGGCCAGATACGTTTGCGCGAGGCAAATGAAAGCTCGCTGCTGCCGCGCCGCCGGCGGCGTTTGTCGAGCGGGCTGCATAAACGCGGCAAGACACAAATTTATATCACGCGCGGGATCGGCACGGTGGTGCTGCCCGTGCGCTATGGCTGCCCGCCCGAAGTTTCCGTGATCGAGCTCAGAGCTGAAAATGCCCAGTAGGATCCTGACCATTCCGAATCTGCTGACCTTTATGCGCATGGCGCTGATACCGGTCTTTGCCATTTTTTTGTACTACGGTGAATTCAGCTGGGCACTGGCGGCTTTTCTGGTCGCGGGATTTTCCGACGGGCTCGATGGCCTGATCGCGCGCACGTTTTCCCAGCAATCGGAGCTCGGCATGGTGCTCGACCCGATCGCCGACAAACTGCTGATGACTACCGCATTTATCCTGTTGACATTTCTGAGCAACCTGCCGAAGGTCGATAATCTGCCGATCTGGTTCGGGGTTACGGCGCTTGTGATCGGGCGCGACGTCTTGATCATGGCTGCGGCCGCCGCAATTCATATCGTGACCGGCTTTCGCGGCTTCCAGCCTTCCTGGCCGGGCAAGATCAGCACCCTGGTCCAGGTCGCCACGATCGGCCTCGTGCTGATAACGGCGGCTTTCCCCTGGATAAATAGTTTTTACCTGCCCTGGGCATACGGGCTGGTCTGTTTCTTTGCCTTTCTTTCCGGTCTTCACTACATCTACTTTATTTCCAAACTTTTAAACGAAGAATCAAAACAAAACCCTCCGGCGTCACCTCAAATCTGAAAAAACTTGTTGTAATTGGTTAAACATTTCTTATAAAATATAAGGATTGCCGATAGTCCTGCGGCAACATCTGTTTTTCGAAGCGAGATTTGAGCAAGGCCTCGCAGCTTTCCACAAGCAAATAGGTGTGATTTCCCTTTTTAAGCGGTAAGGAGAAATAAGTTATGAACGGCGAAACCTTCGCGGTTGTGACGACCGATGGCCGGGAGCATCCCGCGGTCGATCTGGAAACGATAAAAAGATGGTATCTGGAGAAACATCTTAGCGACGATTCGCTGATTTTTTCGTCCGAAGCCGGTGATTGGCGGCTGCTGAACGGCATGTTCGATATCAATTCATGGAACCGAAGAGGTTTTTCCGGTGAAATCCATAATGGCGCTTCCAAAGACGAAGGCCTTTTATTTAAAACTTCCGACAACTCCGACCACACCTATTTTGAAGAACTGACCTCGCTGGCCGTGCCGCCGGATGCCGATTTTGAGACCGTGCAGCATTTCACGCCGCATAACCATGCGAATATTTCAAAACCGGCCAGGAAAGGCGTTCCCGGATTGACCGCGCTGGCAACACTGGCGGTTTTCGGCGTTTTTGGAGCGATCGCCTATGTCGTGCTGACAAACTTTGTCTTTTACGAAGAAGTTGTCTCTTTTTCCAATAATAACGAGATCGCCGCGCTCAAGACCCATGTGATGGGAACGCCGTTTAGCGATCCGTCCGGCGTCAAGGTGAATTTGCCCGCCGGTTGGAATATGGTCTCCGCAAAAATGCCCGAGGCAAAAGTGCAGGCCCATGACGCCAAAATGTTTGCCGTAAATTTCGACAAAAAAATGTTTTCCGCCCTGGAAATAATCCCGGCCGATGAAGCCAGACTGGATCTGAAGGCAAAAATGTCTGAAATTTTACAGAAATACCGCAAAAACAGTGCCGGGCCGTTCAGCGTGATCGCCGATTATGACACCCAAATGGGCGCAAATCCGGCCCGCAAAACGATCTTTAGCCGCCGGGACAAATCGGTCGATGCCAGCACCACCACTCATCTGCTCATCGTCCAGGACAAGAAAAACCTCTATCTTTATCATATCTGGACCGTTACGGATAAGTATTCCGCCGTATTGAAGGATTTTGACGAGGCGGAAAAAGCATTAAGTCTGCCTTAAATATTTGTAATAGTAAGAAACGCGACAGTTATAAAGCGTGACCAGTTCAGAGTCTGGCGAGTCTGGCGTGTCTAACGAGTCCATTGAGCCGAACATCCGCCCTTTTGACTTGATAGACGCAGCGGGACTATGAGAACACGCTCGAGGACTGCCGCGTTTTTCTGTCTTTTAGTAAATTTTTAGCCACGCTCCATAACAATCGCGTTTCTACTTTTTTCGATAAATCTTCATACAACCGACTAAATAAAACTTGACAATGACACACTCAAGTATTATTCTGAATATACTTTCAGTTTGGTTGAATTGTTATTAAGCGCCAACGGCTGAGGGCGAATTCATTATTGGAGAAATTATATGAGCAAAATTATCGGCATCGATCTGGGAACGACCAATTCGGTCGTGGCGGTTATGGAAGGCGGCGAATCCGTCGTGATCACAAATTCAGAAGGCGGGCGCACCACCCCGTCGGTGGTGGCCTTTACCAAGGACGGTAATCGCCTGGTCGGCCAGGTAGCAAAACGCCAAGCCGTGACCAACCCGGAAAACACGCTTTATTCGATCAAGCGGTTCATGGGGCGTAAGTTTGACGAGGTCAGTGAAGAGATCAAACAGGTCCCGTACAAAGTAGAAAAAGCCACGAACGGCGACGTGGTCATCAATATCGATGGCAAGCAGTACAGCCCGCCGGAAATAGCGGCGATGGTGCTGCAAAAATTGAAGCAGTCGGCGGAAGATTATCTTGGCGAGAAAGTCGATAAGGCGGTCATCACCGTGCCGGCGTATTTTAACGACGCCCAGCGCCAGGCGACCAAGGATGCCGGCAGGATAGCCGGGCTGGTAGTGGAGCGCATTGTCAATGAACCGACGGCGGCGGCGCTGGCATACGGTTTGGATAAGAAAAAAGAAGAAACCATCGCGGTGTTCGACTTCGGCGGCGGAACTTTCGATATTTCCGTACTGGAAGTCGGCGAAGGCGTGGTCGAAGTAAAATCGACCAACGGCGACACGCACCTCGGCGGCGATGACGTGGACGAAGTGCTGATCAAATGGATCATTGAAGAATTTAAGAAGGATCAGGGCATCGACCTGACCTCGGACAAAATGGCCCTCCAGCGTCTGAAAGAAGGCGCGGAAAAAGCCAAGATCGAGCTTTCCAGCGCGATGGAAACCGAGATCAATCTGCCGTTCATTACGGCCGATCAATCCGGCCCGAAACATCTGGTCACGAAATTGACCCGCGCGAAATTCGAAGCCCTGGTCGAACCGATCTTAAAGCGGCTGATGCCGCCGGTGGAACAGGCGATCAAGGACGCGGGACTGACTCCGAAAGATATCGACGAGCTCGTGCTGGTCGGCGGTTCGACCCGCATCCCTAAAGTCCAGGAAATGGTCAAGGAATTTTTCGGCAAGGATTCGAATAAATCCGTCAACCCGGATGAAGTGGTCGCGATCGGCGCGGCGGTTCAGGCGGGTGTGCTTTCCGGTGAGAAAACGGACATTTTGCTGCTCGACGTGACGCCTCTCAGCCTCGGCATCGAGACCTACGGCGGCGTAATGACGCAGATGATCCCGCGCAACACCACGATCCCGACGCGCAAGTCGGAAATATTTTCGACCGCTTCGGATAATCAAACCAGCGTGGAAGTTCACGTGATGCAGGGCGAACGCCCGATGGCGGGCGACAATAAAACGCTCGGCAAATTCCATCTGGTGGGCATTCCGCCGGCACAGCGCGGAGTTCCGCAGGTCGAAGTAACATTTGACATCGACGCCAACGGCATCGCGCACGTTTCCGCCAAGGATATGGGCACCGGCCGCGAGCAGAAGATCACGATCACCTCATCCAGCGGCCTGGCCAAGGACGAGATCGACCGGATGGTCAAGGAAGCTGAATCTCACGCAGGTGAAGACGCCAAGAAAAAGGAAGCCGTGGAAGCGCGCAACCATCTTGACGGGCTGACGCATCAGGTCGAAAAGACCTTAAGCGAGAACAAGGAAAAACTGGACGCGGATACCGTCAGTGGACTGGAAACGGCCCTCGCCGAAGCCAAGACCGCTCTCGGCGGCAACGATGTCGAGGCGATCAACAGTGCCTTCAGCAATCTGCAGACGGCTTCGCACAAACTCGCCGAGGTTATCTACAACCAGGCCAGCGCGGCCGGCGGCGAACAACCGGCGGCAGAAGGCGAAGAACAGGCTTCATCGGCCAGCGCCGGAGCCGACGGCGGAGCTTCAGCCTCGGACGACAATGTGATCGATGCCGAGTATGTCGATGTCGAAGAAGACAAAAAGTAGTTGGTAACTAGTGAATGGAAAATGGTGAATCGTGAATCGGAAAGCTAGTTCATGATTCACCTTTTCTTTGAGAATATGGTTTAATCAGAGGCGCAAAATTACTTTCCGCTTTTTGGTGATTTGTTATGACGATTCAACTTGAACTTGATGAGGAATTAATAGCCAAAGTTGATGCTGCGGCCGAGAATGTGAAAAAGAACCGCGTTGATTTCATCAGCCAAATGCTGGAAGAATCTTTACGACGCCAGGATATCGAGGACAAAGTGCGCCGGCATCGGGAAAGTTATTTAGAACATCCGCAGCAGCCGGATGAATACGAGATTGATGAAGATCAGTTGATCGAAGCGTGGAAAGGTATATGAATCGTGGAGATGTTGTCTGGCATAAATCAAAGAACCGGATAGGCGTCGTCCGGTTGTGATCCTGACGCGTAGCGAAATGATTTCTTACATGAATGCACTGTCCATCGCGCCGATAACGACGACGATTAGAGACAATTCAACTTCTGTATGGCTTAACGAATTAGACGGCCTTCGAGAACCCTGCGCGATAAATTTGGATTCGATCCAAACAGTCGCAAAAGACAAGCTTGGTTTATATATCACACATCTTTCCGACGACAGGATGTCGGAAGTTTTTGAAGCGATCAAATTCGCTTTCGGTTTTGACCGAACATAACTTTATTTTCGACAGATAGTTATTGTTTTATTTAACTTATCGAAAAATGGCAAAAAACACGACAGATTATTACGAGGTCCTGGGGATCAAAAAGGGCGCGACGGCCGACGAGATCAAAAAAGCGTACCGGCGGCTGGCGCGAAAGCATCACCCTGACGTAAATCCCGGCGACAAATCGGCCGAGGATAAATTCAAAAAGATCACCGAGGCGCACGAAATTCTCTCGGACGAAAAAAAGCGCAAGATCTACGACCGCTTCGGCTATTATTCCGACCAGCTGACCGAAGATTCGATGCCCTTTGGCGCGGGTGCTTCCGGCGGCGCTCAGGGTTTTGATTTTTCCGGCTTTAATTGGGAACCGAGCGCATCGGGGCCGGGCAGCTCCGGATCGAGCTTCCGGGATATTTTTTCCGATCTTTTCGGCGGGAGCGGGGGCGGCAGCGCACGGCAGGAACCGGAACCTCCCCGCGTGCAGCCGAAACGCGGCGCGGATATTGAAATTCCGCTGGCGCTTTCATTCGAAGAATCCGTTAAAGGTTTAACGACAAATATAACCGTGCATCGCTCGGAGCAGTGTTCGCGCTGTAACGGCGCGGGTGATACCGGCGGCGCGGTAGTGACCTGCCCGACCTGCAAGGGCGCGGGCCAGGTACAGCGCACAGGCGGCAGGCTGCAGTTTGCCCAAACCTGTCCCGATTGCGGCGGAACGGGCCGCCGGCGCGAGCCATGCACCGTCTGTCACGGCAAGGGCACGACGCCGAAAACTGAGCAGGTTAAGGTTCGCATTCCGGCCGGGGTCGATACCGGTTCGCGCGTACGCATTCCAAAAAAAGGCCAGGGCGGCCGGATGGGCGCTCCCCCGGGGGACCTATTTATCATCACCAATGTCGGCAAGCACAAACATTTCACCCGCAAAGGCGACAATATCTATGTAACGGTGCCGATCACCGTGTCGGAGGCGGCGCTGGGCGCAAAGATCGAAGTGCCGACCGTCGAGGGAAAAGCGCAGCTGAAGATACCGGCCGGAACTCAATCGGGTCAAAAATTCCGGCTGAAAGACCGCGGTGTCCCATCGCTGCGAAATCCGGATATGCGGGGCGATCAGTTTATCGAAGTTCAGATCACACTGCCGGATGTCATCTCGGAAGAGACAAAAGAAGTTTTACGGCAGTTTGAAAAACTTAATCCGGAAAATCCCAGGAAGAAAATGGGACTGGAGTAGTGGATAATTGATAATTGAGAGTGGATAACGGTGTCAGTAATTAGCGATCCGCATCGACTACTGGCCACTGACCACCGATCACTGACCACTGTTTATGAAACGCAGGATCAAAACCTATACGATCAGCTCCGTGGCGGAACTCTATGAGATACATCCGCAGACGCTGCGCCTCTACGAACGCGAGGGCCTACTGAAACCATCGCGCTCCGAGGGCAACACGCGGCTCTACACGGATCCCGATCTTGAACGGCTCGAAGTGATTCTCTCATTGACGCGCGACCTGGGCGTGAACCTTGCCGGAGTCGAGATCATCCTCAATATGCGCGAAAAGATGGACGAAATGCAGCGCGAATTCGAACGCTTTTTCGAATACCTGCGCAGCCACGCCAAAGAATTTTCCACCTCCGGCGAGAGCCCCGCCGAATCGGAAGCGCTCATTCCAATTTCCCGCATGGTGATCATGCAGCGGCGAAAAAACTAAGATTGAAGCTCGCGGTTAATTATCTCCCTAACGATCTTCCGAAACCCGGTCGCTATCGCTTCCGGTTCTGACTGTTTTAGTCGGATAGATCAATCTGACCGCTCAAAAAGAAAGATAATCTTTTATTTTGACAAAACAGGCCGTAATTTTATAAGATGTTTATGGTAGTTTATAAATGTTGAACAGACCGCTGTTCGGCATTTTGGTAATACGATGAAAGCAGTAGCAGAAGCGCCATTTACGGGGCAGTCGGTCGAGGCAGTATTGCTCGATGCGGATCTGTTCGTGAAATATAAGCATCCCGAGCGGGCGGTAGCCTTGCTCAATCAGGCGATCCATCGCAGCCCGCGTTCGATCTCGCTGCGGGAAAAGCTGCGCGATGTCTTTATTACGCTGAAAGAGCCGACCGAGGCTTCGAAGCAGTGCCTGGCGCTGGCGAATCTTTACATCAACCGCGAGGATTTCGAAAAAGCATATGACCGGCTACAGGAAGCCAAGCTGCTCGACCCGCGCATTTCGGTCGCGCCGGGCCTGGAAGCCATCCGCCGCGCGCGCCGCCCGGATTTTGAAATAAGCAGAAGCCATGCCCCGGTCGCTGTGCGGAAGGATTGCGCGTTTGCCGGAAACCTTTCGCTGGTCAGCCTCTTCGACGTGATCCAGGTGGTGGAAAATTCGAACATGACCGGGCTGGTCATTCTGAAATCGGACAAACTGAACGGCAGCATCGCTTTTAACGAAGGCAAGATCGTCGATGCCGAGGCCCACGGCCACAACGGCAAGGCGGCCTTTCGCCAGCTGCTGGAAATAAACAGCGGCTCGTTTGAATTCAACACCTCGGAAGACGAATTTCCGATGGTCATCAGCGTCACCGCCAACACCAATTTCCTGCTCGACCTGCTGGCCGAAATGGAAACGGAAAAAATGATCCGCGAGATCGGCGAAGAAGAAGAAAACTTCGAACCCCTGGAAATTTAATATCTCTCTGATAATAGAGTGATGCAAAGCGGAGTAGTCCTACCCCGTTCAAGAAAGCCCGAGAGTGTAAAAACTTTCGGGCTTTTTTTTAGTTTAGAGTCTGGACTTTCCGTTGTATAATTCATGCATGGCAACTTTAACCGAAATAGAGAAATTGGCTTTTGAGCTGCCCGAACGACAGCGTGGAATATTGGCGTCTAAACTTCTCAGTTCGCTGCCACCCTTCCCTAACGAAGACGATGAGGACGCGATTCTGGAAGCTACGAGAAGGATGAACGAACTGGAAGAAAATCCGGAGATGGGTATTCCATTTGAAGAACTGATGAAAATGCTAGAAGAACGTTAATTGATGCGAGTTATCTTCCACAGACAAGCGCAATCAGAGATCATATCTATACTCCAGTACTATAAAGAAATTGCAAGCCCGGAAACTGCCAGGGAATTTCTTAGCGAATTGAGGGTATACGTGAACAGGATCGCTCAGAGGCCGGAAAGCTTTGCAGTAGTAAGTCCGGTGCTTCGTCGCGCAAATCTTAAGCGCTTTCCGTACCACTTACTTTTTTATTGTATTGAAAGCCAAATTAAGGTCGTCGCTGTAGTGCACAATCACCGCCATCCGTCGGTTGGAACCAAAAGAAGATAATAACTGGACAGATATATGAGGACTTATAAATTTACGTTAATTATCTCTTTATTCTTCATTATTACCTTTTCAGCGTGTCTCAACACAGGAACGACTGTAAGTGACTCTTCTTTATTGCTCACTGAAGAACAAAATAAATTGATAGAAGCCATGCGGCAGCGTGCAAAGTCGGGCATAACTATTACCGCAACTCGTGATGTCTTAACTATAACGGAACTCGATAATCAAAACAGAGCAGATACTACTAACCATCTCTTAAATCTCAAAGACCACGAAAATTATGAAGATCCCTTGAAAAAGGCTGGCTTTAGTCAGTTAAAATTTATTCGACTTTTCAAAGGAAGAAAAGAGGTTAGTAATTACCAAATAGGAAATAAACCTATGACTGACGAAGCCGTAGAATACATCGACTAAAAGAATCATCTTGTGTATGTTGATATAACTCTACTCCGCGTCTTCCCGTAGTTTTTCCAGCACCGAAAGATCTTCGAGTGTCGTGACGTCTCCGGCGACCTTATTTCCGGCGGCTATTTCTCTTAATAATCTCCGCATGATCTTGCCGGAGCGGGTTTTCGGCAGGGCGTCGGTAAAGCGGATATCGTCGGGTTTGGCGAGCGAGCCGATCTCTTTGGTGACGTGTGCGCGCAGTTCATTTTTCAGATCGTCGCTTCCCTGATGAGTGCCTTCGAGCGTGACAAAGGCTGAGATAGCCTGTCCCTTGATATCGTCGGGGCGGCCGACGACGGCGGCTTCGGCGACGGCTTCGTGAGAGACCAGCGCCGATTCAACTTCGGCTGTTCCCAATCTGTGGCCGGAAACATTTATCACGTCATCGACGCGTCCCATGATCCAGAAATAACCGCGCTCGTCGCGGCGCGCGCCGTCGCCCGCGAAATACATCCCCGGTATCTCAGACCAGTAGGCCTGCCGGTAGCGCTCGTCGTCGTTCCAGAGCGTGCGCAGCATCGACGGCCAGGGGTGTTTAACGACCAGGTAGCCGCCTTCGTTAGGGCCGACGGATTTGCCCTCTTTGGTGACGATGTCGATCAGGATTCCGGGAAACGGGCGGGTCGCCGTGCCGGGGACTGTCGGGGTCGCGCCCGGCAGAGGCGAGATCATCGCGCAGCCGGTTTCGGTCTGCCACCACGTATCGACGATCGGGCATTTTTCTTTGCCGATGACCGTGTGATACCACATCCAGGCTTCGGGATTGATCGGTTCGCCGACCGTGCCGAGCAAACGCAGGCTGGAAAGATCGTGTCTGAGCGGATACTGTTCGCCCCATTTGATAAACGCTCGGATCGCGGTCGGCGCGGTGTAAAAGATATTGATCTTGTGACGCGCGATAATGTCCCAGAAACGGTCGAAGTCCGGGTGGTTTGGCGCGCCTTCGTACATCATCACCGTCGCGCCGTTCACCAGCGGCCCATAGACGACATAGCTGTGCCCGGTCACCCAGCCGATGTCCGCCGTACACCAATAAATATCGTCCTCTTTCAAATCGAAGATCCATTTTGTCGTAATGGCGGCCTGCGTGATATAGCCGCCGGTGGTATGCAGAATGCCTTTGGGTTTGCCGGTCGTGCCTGAGGTGTAAAGAATAAAAAGCGGATGTTCGGAACCAAGTTCTTCGGCGGGGCAATCAGACGATGCGCCGTCCATTAATTCATGCCACCAGTGGTCGCGGCCGTTCTGCATCGCGATTTCAGAGCCGGTGCGTTTAAATACGATAACGTTTTCCACACTCGGGCACTGCTCAGTGGCTTCATCGACCGGAGCTTTTAGTTTAATTTCGCGGCCCCGGCGATAACCGCCGTCAGCTGTCACGATCAATTTGCATTGCCCGTCATTAACTCGGTCGCGGATCGCATCCGCCGAAAAACCGCCGAAGATAACGGTGTGAGTCGCGCCGATCCGCGCGCAGGCCAGCATCGCGATCGCGAGTTCCGGCACTAGCGGCATATAAAGCGCCACGCGGTCGCCTTTTACTACCCCGAGCTTTTTTATAACATTGGCGAATTTGCAGACCTCGCTGTGCAGTTCGCGATAGGTTAGTGTCCTGATCTCACCGGGTTCGCCTTCCCAGATGAAAGCCTTCTTATCAGCTCTATTTGGACGCGTTTCCAGATGCCGGTCGAGACAGTTATAGGAAATGTTGGTCGTGCCGCCAACAAACCATTTCGCGTGCGGTTCGTTCCATTCCAGCACAGTGTCCCATTTTTTGAACCAGTGAATATTTTCTTCGGCGATCCGCGCCCAAAAAGCCTGCGGGTCGGCGGCGGCTTCGGCGTAGAGCTTTTCGTATTCCGCAAAACTCCCGATATGAGCGGCAGCGGAAAATTCCGCAGGCGGCGGAAAAACGCGGTTCTCGTGCGACAAAGATTCGATCGCGGACTTGTTGTCTGACATATTCTGTATTTAAACCCAAGCGCGGCTTAACTGCAAGAACAGGGTCTGCAAGAATAAGCCGCGCCAGGTATTCGTCTTCTAATAGTCCGTACTCATAGCGTGCTGCTGAATGATAGAGCGCGTCACGGGAAGCACGATATTCAATATTTTTTAAGAAGCGCCCATCCGCATCCGCGCAGCTTCATTTTTATTCAAACTGCCGCTGCATTAAACTGCGAAAGCACCATTGACCCTCAAAAAGCTGTTAGCTGACAGCCATCAGCTTTTGGCTAAATTGACCCTGTAAACCAAACTCTCCTAACTATTTCGTTTTGCAGCCCCAGAGCATTTGCCGGGTCATAATATCGCCCCCCAATCCATCGATCCACTCTTCCGATTGTTCGACAAATTTTATGAAGTCCGGGCGGCCTGCTAATTCGCCCGATTCCTTCATCTCGTTCATATCGTAATATTCGCTGAAAAGCTTGTTATAGAGCGTGTCGATATCACTCAGCGCCATGCAGATCGCGGTATTGTCGGCCGGTTTGGTAAACATCCCCCGGCCGTTTTTTGCATTGTCCTTCTTTAACGATTCTTCCAGCTTATCCACCTTGTCGCCGGCAGCCTCGAATAGCGGTTGGAGACGGTTGAACTCTTCGAAATGGGCTTTGAATTTTTTGAAATTATCCGAGACGGGCGCTGCGCCTGTTGCCGCCTGGCAGCCGTTGCTTGCGGACATATCATTAATTATCTCTTTGTTAGGCAAAAAGGTTTCGGCCCGCCATTTCAGGACAGCTTTTAATCCTTCTAGTTGTTTCGCGGTAGCGACGGAAGCAACCTTGTCCCGGATGTTGATCAGATCATTTAAAACGGGATCAAGATCATTGTATGCCACGCTGAATTCCGCCAGCGCCTGGCACATTTTAGCCCCGGTCACATGCGATGCCTGCAGGCTCATCGTGGCGGTCTTTTTCTGATCATACACCGCGCCGAGCGCATTATTTTTCTCGATCAGCGCGACAAATTTTGTTTTTAATTCGGCATCCGTTTCACCGCTGATGGTGATCTGCGCCGGGGCCGGCTGCTTGCCGGTCACCAGATCGAGGTGCGCCTGCGCAAACTGGTAGCCTCGGGATAATTCCAATGTTTTACGGTAATCGGCGGCGGCTTTAGCATTGTCGCCCCTTAAGCGGTAAGTTTCGGCGCGGGCGAAATAATCGTCCATCGATCCGGGATGCGCGGCTATGGCGCTGTTCGATGCGGCAACGGCGAGATCGAAATCTTTATTTGCCAGATCCGTCTGATTTCTTTTCCGCTCGATCAAAGCGCGAACGTTAAGGGCCCGCGTTTCGCCGGGCTTTGTGGCTAACGCCGCGTTTGCGTCGGCGAGGGCGCGGTTCAGATCATTTTTGTAGTAATAAATCAGGGCGCGATATCCGAGCGTCCAGGGGTATTTGGGATCCTTGGCGATGAGCGGATCGAGGATCGCGATAGCCTCATCATATTTTCCTTCTTCGACCTTAGCCGGAACTTCCATCACGCTCAGGATGGAAGTCATTCTCTTATCCCCCTCAAGAAAATCCCCCAGGCCCGACATATCAAAATAGTCATCTTTCGGCGCGACAAAATTAAATACCAGCGTGCCGATCACTTTTACCGCTTTACCCTGAAAGGTGTAAGGTTCGAATTTGGACCCGCGAGCGGCGGTAATTGCCGCGTCGCGCAGCAGCACGCTGCTGTAATCGGATTTTGCCTCGACCACGTTTCCCTTTTCATCCACGGTGACGTCAACGATCACCACGCCCGCTGCCCCGCTTTTTGCCGCGGCTGCGGGATAGATGGGTTTGATCAGCGTCGTGGCTTTGCCGTTGAGCACGCCAAGCCGGGCGATCAGGGGTTTCGGCGTCGGCTGCGCGGTTTGCGCGGAGATCGTTTCAATTCCGGCCGCGAGGCAGATAAGTATTGCGAAAAATAAATATATTTTCATCGGATTATTATTAAAGACTACGAAGACGCAACACTTTACCACACTGCGCATCAGGATAAGTGTATTAAACCTAACTTTTAAGAAAAAATTTGAAAAATTATTTAACGAACGATAATTACAAAGCTTGCGAAACCGCTTAAGGTATTCCGTAGGCTTCGCGGTTAATTGCGTTCATCGTTAAAAACTTTATTATCGCTTGAAAATGCGCCCTCCCTGAGGGTCGGGTTACTGACACATTGGCCTTAGCAATGACATCAACCAAATTAAGACACTACCAAAAAAACGAACCCGGGCATCACGAGATCGAAAAATTATCGATTTATTACCATTCTGCCGATCGGGTGTGATTTTTTGCCGCTTTCTCCAAATATATAGTTTTATTGTATTTATCAAACCGTGTGTTTCCCGCCTGTAAATAAGTAAAAGCGCGGCTTGTTTTTCCGCTTCTGAGACCTTCACAAACTACTAAATATAGTGCTAAACTCTGTGATTAGCGCTATATCTATGTTCAGACTTCAACGCCTAGAAATAACAGGTTTCAAATCTTTTGCCGATTATACCGAGGTGGTATTTACCGGAAACGGAATAACTGCGGTCGTCGGCCCGAACGGCTGCGGCAAATCAAACATCTCTGACGCCATTTCGTGGGTGCTCGGCGAACAGCGCGCCAAAGCCCTGCGCGGCGACGAAATGAAGGATCTGATCTTTCAGGGAACCGCCAAACGCCAGCCCAGCGGCATGGCTGAGGTGGTGCTGCACCTGGTCCGCACGGACGACGTGATCGAGGAGTCGGACCTGGATGAGATAGACGAAACGCTCAGTGAATATGACGAGCACGCGGTCCATCTGGAAGATTTCGACCCGTCCGCAGTCGAAGCGGCGGAACCGGAGACTTCCCCTCAAGCTGCCGGGCCTGAAACTACCGGAATAGTAGAAACGATTGAACCCGCAGCCCACGGCAGCGGCCATCAGAATGGCGGGGCCGCCACGGCAATGGCCCCGGCGGCCCCGGAAATCGCTCCGCAGATCGAAGCAAACCCGGAAGCAGCTCCTGAAGCCGAGCCTGCCGAAGCGCCTGTCGAAGCCTCGGTCGGAACCGCGCTCACCCTTAAAAAAGCGCATAAAAGACATTGGCGCCCGCGCCGGATCGCTCTCGATTTCGCGCCCGGCGAATCGGTCAGCGTCACGCGCCGTTTGTATATGTCGGGCGAGAGCGAATATTTGCTTAATAACAAGCCTTGCCGCCTGCGCGACATTAACGACCTCTTTTCCGGGACCGGGCTTTCCGGCGCGCATTACGCCATCGTCGAGCAGGGCCGCATCGGGCAGATCCTTTCCGCCAAGCCCGCCGACCGCCGCGCCCTGATCGAAGAAGCCGCCGGCATCGCCAAATTCCGCACCCGCCAGCGCGCCGCCGAGGTCCGGCTGGAAACCGCTCGCACCAATCTGCGCCGCATTTCCGATATCGTCGATGAGATCGAACGCCAGGCAAACAGCCTCCGCCGCCAGGCAGCCAAAACGCGCCGCTATAAAGTGATGCAGGAAGAATTTCGCGGGCTGCTGGGGCAGGTTTTCGCCGCCGAGGGCGAGCGATTCGGCAAACAGCTGGAAGAATTACACGAAAAATTAGCCGCCGCGCAGGAAGAGGAAACCAATCTGGCCGCGGACGTGACCGGGCTGGAAGAAAATTTCCGCACCGCGACACAGGCCGCCCGCCGGGTCGAAGAAGAATTGACCGATTTACGCGCCCGCCACGCCGATTCAGCGCTGCAGCGCGACCGCGACGCCCGCGAACTGGCGTTTCAGGAAAAGCAGCTTGAAAGCCTGAAAGAACGCCTCGCCGCGTTGCAAGGTGACACCGAGGCTTCGCAAAGCAGGATCAATGAGGTTTTTGAAGAGGTAAAACGGCTCCGCGAAGAAGAAGGCACGCATCGCAGCGAAAGCGACAGGGAGGCCGAAGAATTACTCGTCGCCGAAGATAAATATCAAACCAAACTCGCGGGCCTTCGCGCCACGGAAGATGAGCAGGAAACCCGTCGCGTCGAACTTTTTCAGCACACCACCGCCATCGAGCGTTTTGTGGAGATAAAACGCCAGCTGGAAGATTCCGGTCAGAAACTCCACGAGCGCGGCAACGGCCTCCGGCAGGAAAGCGAGCGCGCCACCGCGACTCACCGGGAAGTTTTGCAAAATAGCTCCGCGCTGAATAATAAACTCGCCGAGATGAAAAACGGCCTGGCGGAAATGCGGAACAGGGAAAAGGACGAATCCGCCAAAGCCGAAGAAACGCGGGCCGGATTGCTGGCGCTGGAAAAAACTTTACAGGGCCTGCAGCAAAAACAATCCCGCTCCCAGCACCGCCTGGAAAGCCTGCAGGAACTCGAGGCGCGGCATGCGATCTATGAGCCGCCGGTGCAGAAGCTCCTCGCCGCCGGAGATCAGGTTGGCGTGAGATTCGCCGGCACGCTGGCCGATAAATTTCACGTCAGCGCCAGAGCCGAACGCGCGGTGGAAAACCTGTTCGGCCCGCTGCTGCAAACCGTGATGGTCGATTCCGAAACCGACGCGGTCAGGGCAGCCAAATGGCTTAACGCAAATCATATCGGGCGCGTTTCCGTCATGGTATTGGCCGGTCATGGAGATGGTTTCCAGCGGTCGCTGGGAAACATCGCGGAACATTTAGGCGTTTCCGGCGATTTCGCCCAAACTTTAGCGCGGGTATTTCCGCGTGAAATGTCGGCGCGGGTCGTGGAAACGCTTGATGAAGTTGATCTGAACGATTCTAATCTCTGGGTCACTTTTGACGGTGATGTGATCGCCGGCGGAAAGTTTTTCACCGCCGGAAAAACGCCGAACGAAGGGCCGGATTCGAGCCTGCTGGCATTCAAACGCGAGATCCGCGAGCTGACGGCGGCGCTGGCGGAAATGGAATCTCAGTTGAGGGTCACCGGGACCTCGGTCGAAGAGACCCGCTTCGAGCTGCTGGAAAAAGAAGAAAGAACCACCGCCTTAAAAGCGGAGATCGCCGCCTTCGAACGCGAGCTTTTTGAGCGCGAAACCGAGAGCCGTTCGCTGGCGCAGGAACTGGAACGCGCCGAAAAACACGCCCGTGTCGTCGCCGAAGAAATTCAGCAGACCGAACAGGAAATTTTATCCGTCAGGGAAAGACTGGAAAAGATCGGGCGCGACGCAAAAGAAGCCGAATTGTCACGCGCGCTGTCCCAGGAAACCTTGAATCAACTCTCCGCCAGGTTGAACGAAATGCGGCTCGAGGTCGAACAGGAAAACAGCGAGCTCGGCGAAAAACGCGCCACCGCCGCCGCCGCCGCTGAACGCCGCCGGGCGCTGGCTTCATCGCTGCGCCGCGTCGAGGTCGAACAGATCGAACTCGAATCCCGCATCGCGCGACAAACATTCGAAAAACGCGAAAATGAAACGAAGCTGGAAGAAACCAGCGCGTTCATCACCTCGCTGACGGAAAAAATCGCCTCCGTCGAAGACGAGCAGCAGCGCGAACACGAAGAGCTTTTAGCCTCTTCCGATAAGTTAAAGACAGCACGCTCATCGGCCGACCAAATGTCGGAAAATCTGACCGAACTCAATCACAAAGCGGCGGCCGCCCGCAATGCGCGCGCCGAACTGGAGATCACGCAGGCCGAGGTCGCCACCCGGCTGGCAAACCTGAAGGAAACCTGCCAGCAGGAGCTTTCGCAATCGCTGCAGGAACTTTCCCAGAGCATCGAATTTGCCGAGGATTTTGAATATGAGACGGGCCGCGCGCGGCTCGACGAACTCCGCCAGCGGCTGGAAAATTACGGCGCGGTCAATCTGCTCGCCCTCGAAGAGCTCGGCGAAGTCGAAGAAAGATTCCTGTTCCTGACCAGCCAGCGCCAGGACATTATCGACAGCATCAAATCAGCGGACGAAGCGCTCCGCGAGATAAAAATGCGCTCGCGCGAAAGATTTCGCGATGCCTTTACCCAGATCAACGCTAATTTCAGCGAGTTTTTTGTCGAGCTTTTCGGCGGCGGCAAGGGCGAAATGACGCTGCTCGAAGCCGAAGATATTTTAGACGCCGGGATCGAAGTGATCGCCCAACCGCCGGGTAAACGCCTGCAAAGCGTGATGCTGCTCTCGGGCGGTGAAAAGGCGCTTTCGGCGATCGCGCTGGTGATGGGTATCTTCAAATACCGCCCCTCGCCGTTCTGTTTGCTGGACGAAGTAGATGCGCCGCTGGATGAAGCGAATATCGGACGCTTTGTCGGTAAGATCGCGGAAATGTCCGAAAAAACCCAGTTTATCGTCGTCACCCACAGCAAGCGGACGATGGAATCGGCCAGGGCTCTCTATGGCGTAACGATGGAAGAGGCTGGCGTATCTAAGCTTGTTTCGGTAAGATTTGAGTAGATGAGCAGAAAATTAATACTTCTGATCCTGTTATTGGTTTTGCCTTTAGCAGTATTTACTCAAACAAAGGGTAAAAAGACGGCGAAAAAACCGGTCAAGAAACCGGCCGCGGTCAAAGCCGAACCGGCCGCTTCGACCACAACCGAACCCGATCCGACCAAGAAAAATGAGCGCCCCGCGGGTTCTGCGGCCACTACCCCCGCCACTGGCGATACGAAAAAAACTAATCGTCCGGCTGAAAGCAAAGCCCCGGCTAAGCCTTCGTACCCGTTCTTTTACGAATTCACCCAGCCCGCTTTTGTCATCAACCGGATGACCATCGAACACGACGATACTGGCAAAGGCACCATCACATTCACCAAACGGGATTTCGACGAAGCAATTACCGATCCGGTACAGCTTTCCCCGGCGACGATGCAAAAACTAAAGACCTGGTGGGATAATCTTAAGTTTTTAGAATCAAACGAGAGTTACCAGGCGGAGCGTGATTTTGCGCACATGGGTACGATCAAGCTGCGCTTAAAAAGAGACAAGCGCGAGCGTACCGCGGAATTTAATTGGACGGACAACAAAGACGCAAAAGCCCTGATGGACGAGTATCGTAATCTCGGCCAGCAATACATCTGGATATTCGACATCACCTTGTCGCGGGAAAATCAGCCGCTGGAAGCGCCGAAATTGATGGAAAATTTCGAAGCCATGCTAAAGCGCAACGAAATTTCCGACCCCCGACAAATGGCGCCGCTCCTGAAAGACCTCAGCGAAGACGAACGCATCCCACTGATCGCGCGAAATCGCGCCGCAAAAATATTGCAGCAGATCGAAAAAGATAAGAAATGAACTTGAAAATAATTGCGTTTGCTTTATGTCTGGATAATACCGATAAGGAAATGATTTTGTTCCCGCAAAACTTTATCCGGTGCTTGAACCGATAGAAAACGACCCGCAAGATTATTTAAGAGTGGTCGATGAAAGCCGTGAAGATTATCTTTATCCCGCTAAATATTTTCAGTTGGTCACCTTGAACCCTGATGCGGAAACAATTCTTACCCGCTATTTTGAGACCTCTAATTTAGTTTTGACTTAATATGAGTTTTTAAATTAAGATAGACGCCCTGCGGAGTGCGTTTTTTTTTCGTCCGTATAGTTGCTTCCCTGCGGCACGAAAGCAACCGGAACCGGTTTATCTTCTCGGCTGCCCGGCCGAATTGATAAACGAAAAAGACCCCACCGATCCCTTTTCCGTCACTACCCGCATTCGATGTCCGACGCCCCATATTATAAAGCCTTTCCCCGGTTGCCTTACCTTGCCCGTAAAGTTATCATTTTTGTTTGAACTATTTCTAAGGAGAATAAATAGTGAATAAAGGCGTTGAGATCGCGCCCGCAAGCGGCAAGCTGGGTATTTTATTGGTAGGTTTAGGCGCGGTGAGCACCACTTTTGTAGCCGGCGTGGAAGCCATCAAGCGCGGTCTGGCAAAGCCGATCGGCTCGCTGACCCAGATGGGCACTATTCGTCTGGGCAAGCGCTCGGAAGGCAATTCGCCCAGGATCAAGGAATTCGTTCCGCTGGCGGAACTCGAAGACATCGTGTTCGGCGCCTGGGACATTTTTCACGACAACGCTTTTGAAGCCGCGATGAACGCCGGCGTGCTGGAAAAAGATCTGCTCAACCAGGTTTCCGAGCAGCTGGCTTCGCTTAAACCGATGGCGGCGGTTTTCGAGCAGAGCTACGTCAAGCGCATCACCGGCGAAAACGTCAAAACCGGCAAGAGCAAAATGGATCTGGCCGAGCAACTTATCGCCGAGATTGCAAAATTCAAATCCGATAATAACTGCGATCGGCTGGTGATGGTCTGGGCGGCTTCGACCGAAGTATTTCTGGAAGCATCGGCGGTGCATGAGACGCTGGAAAGTTTCGAAAAAGGGCTGTACGACAGCGACCCGAACATCGCCCCGTCGATGATTTACGCCTACGCCGCGCTAAAATCGGGAGTTCCCTTTGCTAACGGCGCGCCGAATCTGACCGTCGATATTCCCGCGCTGACAAAATTGGCTGACGATCTGGGCGTGCCGATCTGCGGCAAGGATTTCAAGACCGGGCAGACGTTGATGAAAACCATTCTCGCGCCGGGACTGAAATCGAGAATGCTCGGTTTGGAAGGCTGGTATTCGACCAACATCCTCGGCAACCGCGACGGCGAAGTCCTGGATGACCCGGAAAATTTCAAGACCAAGGAAGAATCGAAACTCTCCGTGCTGGAACACATTTTACAGCCGGAAGTGTACCCCGATCTTTACAAAGGCTTTTCGCACGTCGTCCGCATTAATTACTATCCGCCGCGCGGCGACAATAAGGAAGGCTGGGACAGCATCGATATTTTCGGCTGGCTCGGCTACAAGATGCAGATCAAGGTGGATTTCCTCTGCCGCGATTCGATCCTGGCGGCTCCGCTGGCGCTCGACCTGGCGCTGTTTATGGATCTGGCGCAGCGTTCCGGCTTAAAAGGTATTCAGGAATGGTTGTCCTTTTATTTTAAAGCGCCCCAATCTGCCCCGGAACTTTACCCCGAACATGACATTTTTATCCAGTTGATGAAACTCAAAAATACTTTACGGCATTTAAAGGGCGAAGATGTGGTCACGCACCTCGACCCGGAATCTTACGATTAAACCCAGTAAACGCAGCTCGTTAGACGCTGCCGGATTCCGGTAAATAATTAATCCCCCGGAAATTCCAAAAAAATCTTGATTTTGTGGCAAAGCAATTGCTACAATAAAAATTGCCATAAGGGTTTGGTTAACTTCTTGCCAAACTCAATCCGTTAAAATTTGAAATCTCAATCTGGCGTTTCCAGCCAACTAAAGAAGCCACCCTATACATCTTTAGAGTACAGCTGCAAGTATTGCAGCTTGTAACGTTCCTTGAATGAGCAACTTTTCTCTACGCAAAAGCGTATGAAATTGTTGCTCATAGCTTTTAGAGGTTTAAGTAACCTCGAGAGGAGTGCCATGAATAGCAGCGAAGTTAAATCGAAAAAATCGGCGGAAGCGAAAGTCTTCCTGGACCCGGATCAAAAAAGCCCCCGCGCGGCGGATTTCGAAGATACTTTATCTTCGTTTATCGTCGGGCAGGAACGTGCCGTGCGCCGTCTAAGCGGCCTGTACCAGATCTACCTGGCGGGACTCAATAATCCGTCACGCCCGATCGGCACGCTTTTGTTTTTGGGGCCGACCGGATCGGGTAAGACCCGCGTGGTCGAAGCCGCTTCGGAAATTCTCTTTGGCGAACCCCACGCAGTGGTCAAGATCGACTGCGCCGAGTTTCAACACTCGCACGAGATCGCCAAATTGATCGGATCGCCTCCAGGATATCTGGGGCACCGCGAAACTTCGCCGATGCTGACGCAGGAAAACCTCGACCGTTATCACACCGATGACAACAAGGTGACCTTCGTCCTCTTTGACGAGATCGAAAAAGCCTCGGATTCGCTGTGGCAGCTTTTGCTCGGCATTCTCGATAAGGCGACACTGACGCTGGGCGACAATCGCCGGGTTGATTTTTCCAAAACCATCGTGGTGATGACCTCTAACCTCGGCGCGAGAGAGATGTCGGATATGATCTCAGGCGGGATCGGTTTTGCCCCCACTAAAAGCGGCAAGAATCCGAACGACAGCGACGTCGATCTGAAGATATATCGCACGGCGCTCGAGGCTTCGAAACGTAAATTCTCGCCGGAATTTATGAACCGCATCGACAAGGTCGTGGTTTTCCGCAGCCTGAAGGAAGACCACCTGCGCAGAATACTCGAGATCGAGTTGCAGGCAGTGCAAAATCGCGTCACGAATTCGGCGGGCACCAAATTCGTCTTTACCTGCAGCACCGAAGCCAAAGAATTTTTGCTGCACGAAGGCATCGATTTCAAATACGGCGCGCGCCATCTGAAACGCGCTATCGAACGCTTTCTGGTCTATCCCCTCTCGAACCTGGTAGCTACGGAACAGGTTTCGAACGGCGATATCGTCTCGGTCGAATTCAATGAAGATGAAAATAAACTTATCTTTTCGAAACAATCAGGCGGAATGATCGTGGCCGAACTGAGCGAGAAGGAAGAGAAAGAAGAAGATAACACCCAGGCTAAATCCGGTGGAGCTGCCGTAATATTACCGCAGGTGGCGGCCGCCAGCAGCCGCGGCAAATCCAACGGCGAAAACAGTATGGAAAGCTAAGAGTTTAGAGAGTCTGTTGAGTCTAGAGAGTAAAGGCAGTCCGCAGGGCTGCCTTTTTCTGTTTAGAGTTACGCCTTCAGGCGTGGTCCAGGCATAATGCGTAATTCTGAACTTACCTATTCACGCTTCCGATCGTTTCGTCCAGCCAGCTATTGACCGTCGTCGAAAAATATTCGACCGTCGGGATGTGCCCGCCGTCATAGGTCATGATCTTTTTCGGCTCGCGCAGCAGCTTAAATAGCGGTCGGGCGTCAGAATTGTAAGGAAATGTTTCGTCGTAACGCCCGTTCACGATAAGTTTTGTCTGCCGTGACTGGGAAGCAAAATTGATGTAATTGGTTTCCGCGATCCAGGTTTTGACTTGCGGTTCCAGCCCGGCGCTGACAAAAACAGAATATTTATAGCGCGTTTCCACCGCCGTCAACAGCAGTCCGAGATTCGCGCCGTTGCTGATGCCGAGAAAGGTCAAATGCTGCCGGTCAAGGTCATCGCGCGTTTCCAGGTAATCGACGCCGCGCCGCAGATCGGTGATCCAATTGACCACCTGCTTGCGGGATTCGACGGTGGAATTATCCGGCGGCGAATAATTCGGCGGATAGGGCCGGCCGACATATCCCTTTAAGACCACGGTGAAAACCGCGCGGCCGGATTTGATCAGCGGCGTCAGAAACATCTCGACCGAATCGGGCAGCGGACGCAGGCCGCGCACCACGTCGCCCGGCGGAACGTAATGAAGCACTTGCAGCGGTTTGGCAAAATTTTTCGGCAGGTAGAGATACGCCATGGCCGGCTCGCCGTCTTCGCCGGTGAACGAAATAGTTTCCCGCCGCCAATCGTTAGTTTCCAGCGTCTCGGTGATCTTGGCGCTCAGCGGCGTTTTGTCATAGCTGTAATGGGTCAGCCAGACCTTGAAATCGCTCTCGCTCGAAGGCTGATAATCGGGCGTCTCCGCCGGCGGCAGCACTCCACCGCCCTGATCGCCCTGGGTATCGGACGAATTCAAAACACAGCGGAATCCGATACGGTTAGAGGAATAAATTCCGGGATATTCACCGTAATCTCCGAATGAATACGTCAGGTCGTTCCATGCGCCGCCGCTGGTGACAAAACCTTCCGGGCTCTGGTTCACGCACCATTCGGAGACGTTTCCCGCCATGTTGTAGCACCCGAACGGGCTCATTCCGAATTCCATTTCGGTCACCGGCATCGTCCCGGTGCCCCGGAAATTTGCGCGCCGATCGGTGGTTTCGCCCTGCTTGATAAATCCCCACGGCAGCGCGTTGTAGCGCGCATCGAAAGCGCCGTCGCGGGCCGCTTTTTCCCATTGAAAAACAGTCGGAAGTTTTTTACCGCGAAATTCCGCGTAGGCCGCCGCTTCGTACCAGGTGATATCCGTTACCGGGTGATCGGCCCGTCCGGCGGGAAAATTTTGCTCCGACCAGCTGCGCGGCGCGGGCAGCCCGGTCTTGTCCTTGAATTCCCGCAGCACTTCCTCCCAGGTGATAAGACGGCCGTCTTTTCTGATCGGGAATTTCCAGAATTCTTTTTTCAGGTAACCCCCGGCAGAAATAAATTCTTTGAAATCCTGATTGCTGACCTCGTATTTATCGATAAAATAATCATTCAACGCGACTTTTGTTTCGGTCGGGCGCGACCAGTTGACCAGGCTATAATCGCCTCCGGGAACAAAGACCATTTTCGCCGGCAGCTTTTCGTTTTCAAATAATTTGACCGACAGATTTAATGGCGGCGATTCGATAAAACTTCCCCCGATGCGCGGAATGGTGCCGGAGATCGAACGCTCGAAGATCGCGAATCCCTCTTTTTCAACCTGCAGCACATACTGGCCGCGAGCGATACGCAGGTCGCTGATCGGCGTTTCACCGACAAATTCACGCTGCGGAAATTTGCCGTTGGCGTCGGGTGAAAACCGGCGAAGATAAACTTTTGCGCCCGCCGGTTCCGAAGTGATCGAAAGCGAATCCGATATGGTCGGCAGCAGCATCGCTAATTTTTCATTGCCGGGCAGCACCTGCTCTACCTGGCGGGCCAGATCGTAGGCCTCAAAGTTTTTTTCTTCTTTTGCCAGTTCTTCCATTCGGCGCAAATTTTCCTGGGCCTGCATGACGCGCCAAAATTTCCATAGGTACCAGCCGCCAAACACCAGCGCGACCGCCAAAACTCCGCTAAAGATCATTCGCCCGATCTTTACCGCTTGTTTTTTCTTGCCCGACGATATTTTCCGGCCGGCCTGCCCGCTGAGTATCTGGCTCATTTTTTCGCTCAGCACTTTATCGCCTGGGGCGATCGAAACGTGCATTTTTAATTGCTCTTCAAAATCCAGTTCCTGTTTTTGGCGTTTTAACTCCACGATCATTTCGTCGGCAGTTTGATACCGGTCTTCGGGGGCTTTTTGCAGAGCCTTTTTTAGAATGCCCGCGATCTCCGCCGGCACGTCCTGCTGATCCGGCTCCTGGTAAAGAACGGCGGCAAGTTTTTCGACCGAATTAGCCCCGGTAAACGGAGTTTTTCCGGTCAGCATTTCATAGAGCACCACCCCCAGGCTCCAAAGATCGCTGCGCACGTCGGCTTCCCCGCCGCGAACCTGCTCCGGCGACATATAGCTGACCGTACCCATGATCAGCCCCGGCTGGCTCAAAAATGTTTTCAGGCTGGATTCGCTGTCGGCCGGATCGTACAGGACTTTTTTCGCGAGTCCGAAATCCAGCACCTGCGCGGAATTGCTGGGAGTAATAATGATATTTGCCGGTTTGATGTCGCGGTGGATGATACCGTGCGAATGAGCTTCGTCGAGAGCGTCGGCGATCTGCAGCGCAAAACGCAAAGCTTCCTGGGGTTTGAGCGGCGAGCGTTTTATTTTCTCGGCCAATGTTTCGCCTTCAAAAAACTGCATCACGATAAAGCTCAGATCGTTTTCTTCCCCGATCTCGTGAATGGTGCAGATATGCGTGTGTTCGAGCGAGGCGGCGGCTTGCGCTTCCCGCAGAAATCTTTTCGTGGCATTCGGGTCGGTGATGGAATTAGGAGGCAATATTTTCAGCGCCACCTGTCGGTTAAGACGCAGGTCTTTCGCCAGGTAAACTTCGCCCATACCGCCGATCCCCAGCAAACGGATCACCTCGAACAGACCGAGTTTGTCTCCAGGCTTGAGCTTCGGCTCACCCGTTAGTCCTGTGATCGAGGCTTTATTGGAATCGATAAAACTGTCTTGTTCATCACTGGCCGACAGCAGGTCCTGAAGTTCCCGGCGCAGCGAAGGATTGTTTTCACACACCTCGTCCAGGTAGGCATCCCGGCTGGAAGGCTCTTTTTCTAATGCCGTATTAAAAATCCGGCTGACTTGTTCCCAATTCTTGTCGCTCACTTTAAGAAGTTTTTAATTATTAATTTTGAGTTAAAAAGCCCGCTGTCGCGCTCATCGTCACTGCAAAAACTACCTTGGAAAATTTTAAGCTCGTGCATCGGATTAAGTTTCATGAATATCGCTCTCTGACTAAAAACTCAAAATTCAAAACTCCTAAAGTTGTGTTTTGAGCCATGCCCGCGCCAGGTTCCAGTCGCGCAAAACTGTATTGGAATGTATACCGAGAATTTCGCCGATCTCTTCGTTGTTCAATCCGCCGAAAAATTTTAGTTCGACGACACGGCTGCGGCGCGAATCTTTCTCGGCCAGGCGTTTGAGCGCGTCATCCAGCGCCACCATCTGTGCCGGTTTTTCGCGGGCGAATAAAAACGCTTCGTCCAGCGATACCTTTTCCGCCGTGCCGCCGCGTTTTTCCGCCAAATGACTGCGGGCGTAATCCACCAGGATGCGGCGCATCAGGCTGGCGGCCATCGCAAAAAAATGGGCACGGTTTTGCCAGGGTGTTTCCTGTTCGATCAGTTTAAGAAAAGCCTCGTGCACCAGCGCAGTCGGCTGCAGGGTATGATCGCCGCGCTCGCCTCTTAAATAATGCGCCGCCAGACGCCGCAACTGCGCATATACAAGCGGTATCAGAGCATCCACCGCGTCGCGGTTGCCTTCGTTGAGCGCCGTTAAAAGCCTCGTTATCTCGGGCGAGCTAAGCTCTTGTGAATTCGGTCTGTCGGCCATTTCAGATGCAAAAATGCCAAATTCGATCTTGTTTGTAAAAAAAAATCATTTTCGTGGTGGTCTTTGCCTGCGAATCCCGCGTTATGGGTCGAACGCAATTTTTTTCGCAGTTCCGCTTGAAATATAAACATTTTGAAGGTGAAAGACAATGAATTTCCTATTATCTGAAAATAATAAAGCTGCCGTTTTTAGTCCCGTTCTGACCCGCATCGCGCTGGGCGAAGAGTCTGCCGTCGATGAATTTATGGCTTCATACGGAAATCTGGTGTGGGCGCTGGCAAAAAGATTCACTAATACGTCCGAGGACGCCGAAGATGCCGCGCAGGAAATATTTCTCGAGATCTGGCAAAATGCCGGACGTTACGACAGCGCCAAATCGGCCGAAAGCACTTTTATTTCGATGATCGCCCGCCGGCGGCTGATCGACCGCCTGAGAAAATCGTATCGCCAGCCGAAAACGCAATCGATCGATAATTTTTTCGAATCGCCGTCTTCCAATAGCGACCGGCAGCTTCAGACCAGAATCGAGGCAAAACAAGCCGTCAAGGCAATGAAACAGCTGCGCCCCGAACAACGGAACCTGATGCTGATGACCATTTTCGACGGTATGTCGCACGGCGAGATCGCGGAAATTACCGGTATTCCGCTCGGCACGGTGAAAACACATATCCGCCGCGGTTTTAACCGCATGCGCGAGATCATGAGCCTCGGCGCTTTTGGAAAAGCCGCCGCAGCTTAAAAAAGAGGCCTTTATGGAAAACGCACAATTCGGTGATCTTTTTAAAGACTATTTTTACCGGACCTCGCTAAAACTGGCGATGACATTACTCACGATCCAAATTATTTATTTTTGCGTACTCCCGGAAAAGATTTGCGGGATCGACTGGAAATTTATATTTAGAACAATATTTGCGGCTTAATCCGATCAGCTTTATTTTCCCCGGCCGATCGCTCCCGTCCGAAAAAAAGGCCGCGTATTCATAAGCGATACGCGGCCTCAAAAATTTAGCTTAACTGTTTCCTAAGAAACTGTCACATTATCCCGGAAGGTCACCCGGGTCGCCCGGCTTGCTTATCTGGTAGATGTTGCAGGGAAGCCCCCCATTCGGATCACCCGAGGTGCCCGTGGGATCGGGGGTTAGATCGATCTCGGATTCGAGCCTGAATTTTACGATTCCCGGCGCAACTTTATCCTCGATCAGTGTGTAAAGCATCTCGAGATCCCCAATGTCGTTCGTACTTTTGTTTTCGCAATCGTTGTCCAGAAATATGTCGGCGCTCTCCGGAAAGACAATGGAAAAGTCGGCTCCGGGGCCCTTAACACGGATCTTAAGCTCATCGCCCATGAGCGTAACTTTGCCATGCTCGCCGATAGTTTCAAATGTGTTCGTGACAGCCGCGCCTGCCTTATCTAACAATCTGAATTTACGTGTAGTATCCTTCGCGCTCGAAAATTCGCCATTCTCGATCGATACCAAAGTCGCTTTTAACCGGGAGAGCCCAATATCTTTTAATTTTACTCCCCCGCTATGAGCCGTCGAGCCTGTCAGATCCACAAATTTTTCATAACTTTTCGTCACCTTAAAATCTGAAACCGGGTTTGTCACGCTAATGTCCATTCGAAAACCCTTTTTTCCCATAGGCAGGCCAAAGTTTTCGCTGGGGTGGTTCGTGTCTGTCCTGAGCCTTAATATATGACAATCATCGAGGGGGAACAAAATCTTCCAGACACTATCTATGTTATAGCTTGCGGCAACGCCTTCAATAAAAACATTGAAGGTATTGTATTGTTTTTCCATTACGCATCTCCTTTATTTGTCTCATGTGTGAAGTCCCTTGTTCAAAAAACTGCGGCCCTGGCCGTTATGCGGCCGGCGTGATCATGATCTAAAATTCCGCGTAGCCCCCGAAAGCGGCGAATGCCGCCCAGTAATAAGGATCACTGAATTTGCCGCCGGCAGAATGGATCATATCCAACTGCGCCTTGCGCAAAGCGCGGACGGTCGAAAGATTTTCCTGCTTGCGGTAATAGTGAAATTTCTTGATAAGTATCGAAGTGGCCTTAGAATCGACGGGCCAGGCGCTGGCAACGACCAGGGGCACTCCCAAAGCCAGGAACGTGCGGGTCAGCCCCACCGAACCTTCGCCCTTGAAATCGCCTTCGATGCCGGTCTGGCAGGCGGATAAAACCACTAATTTTGTCAGCGGAAGTTTTTCCTTCATCAGATCGGCATTTGTCAGAAAATTGTCGCTGTCGTTGTCTGAGACCTTAGCCATCACCAATTGGGATAATGAGGGGGAGGCGAGATTAATTAGGTAGTGGCCGGCAAAATTAATGACCTCGTGATCTTTAATGGCATTTAGAAAAGCCGATCTCGTCGCCGTCTTATCCAGTAAAATTTTTGGGTCCTGATAATATCCCGCTATTACACGCGCTTCATCGGTGGATTCGGAAACATCCGCCAGGTCAGGCAGTTTCTTCTTATCGAAAGCCGGGTTGCCGACGCTCAGGATCCGCTCGTAGCCTGAACTGTTTCTCTTACTCGCCTCCCGCGTGGACATAATAAAGACACTTGCGCTGGACGATAAAAAAAGGTTGAAATCCTCAATAAAACTTCTGCTTTCCGGTGACTGAAGCGAGGAAAAAGGCAGATCGAACAGACTCTTATTCCGAATCAGACAAATATCCTTGTTCTTATCCAGATACGGCGCGGCCGGCTTGATCAACAGATCGTACAACTCGGCTGACTTTGTCTTTGCCTGATCTTGTTGTTCCCTGTCTTTTGCTTTGATCAACTCCGCGTACTTACTGACTTTTGCCTTAAGGTCTGACGAGCTTATTTCCGATTCCAGCGGTAAAAACGTGTCCCTGGAGATCAACCAGATGAGAAGCTTCTTGTCCAGAACGAAATATTGCAGTATCTGCACGCCGGGTGGCATTTGCTCCTGTATTTCATTTATTCTCAGTGGTTGTGAGTAATCGGGGGAGACAACTTCTCCGTTATATTGATCGACGGGAGCATCCGAGTTTCTTTGCAGCGAATTTAAGAGTGAGCGCGAGCTTGAAGCTTCGGCGTAATTATAAGCTTCTTGATATTGATTTCTGCGTACTTTGTGTTCGACCGCGATATCATAAACTTCCTGCTGATTATCAAAAAAGATATTTCTTTCCTGTTCGCCGGTTAATTCTTTACGATACTTTTCTACTAATTGGATCGTTTCCGGCAGGTCGCTTTCGATCCGGTCATCGTCTCCCAGCACCCGGTAAGCCACTAATCTCGATTTTTTTATCTGGTATAACAGCGACTGTGTATTTAGACTCCGCTGGATGTCGAGCGCAGAATCGTAATATTGAATCGACCGGGCAAAGTTAGCCCTCATGCTCTCCAGATTGCCGAGCCGATAGAAAATGTCGCTTAATTCCTGATTTTGCTTGGTTTTTTCTTCTATTTGGGAGACGCTCTCTTTAGCCGCCGTCAGCCATTTTTCAGCGGCCGGAAGATCTCCGATCTGGGTATAGACCATTCCGGCATTTTTTTCGCGATAAAGAACGAACAGCGGGTCTTGGTCTTTTGAGGCTTCGCCAATTAAAATACCTTCACCGAGTATCATCAGAGACAGGCCCATTAATTTAGGGTGAAAGGCCAGCTTACGAAAGACCCAGTCAAATCCACGCGCTTTCTGGCGCAGGCTTCCATTCGGCATGCCGGCATATTCTATGATCCTCCCGATATACGCAAAGATCTTTTCATTCTGGCCGTCAAATACAATGTGGCTGAGCAAAGATGTGAGAAATTTCTGCGTCATGTAAACATCGCGCATATTCTCCGCTTTTTTCAGGCCGGCCTCACATTTTTGTATGGTTTCACTGGAGGTGGAATATTGCAGGAGGTGCCGGCCGCCGATAAGCCAGTCCTGATTCATCAGGGAAAACCACTCATAGTGTTTTTCCGTGTAAAATGCGTCAACTTGAGTAAATGCTTCGTAACCTTCCTGTCGCCGGTCTGAGAAATACAGGCAATATGCAATGAAATAATCACAGACGGCTTTGGCTTCGATCTCGTTGCCGCCCTGTAAAAACAGCTCCCGCGCCTCGATAAATTTAAGACGAGCTTGAGAAAAATTGTCTTTCTGGCAAAGTTCGTAGCCTTCCTCCACCGCCGACTGGGCTTTTTTTAAGATCTCGATTTTATCGTTCGGAAGATTTCGATAAAGATCGGCGAGATCGGAAGCATAATTATCGTTGTTTCTTGCTTTTTCCAACTCGCCTAAATAGGTGAGTGCCTGAAGGGTTTCAGTTTTTTTTTCACCACTTGCTTTAATCAGCGACATGGCTAATTTTTGCGGCAGAAATTGCTTTGTTATCAGTTCGCGGTTTTGACTCGCAAGCTTAAATGCCTCGTCGGCATCGCCATTACGAAACGCGGACAAAAAAAACCCTTCCCGATCCTCGGAGGTCATGTCCTGCGAATTGTGATTTTCCAATGCCTCCAAATTACTTTTGGCTTCAGCGGCCCAGCCGGAAGTAGAGTCGTATTTCAGATACTCCTGCCAGGCTTCTTTAGCCTCATTAAACAAACTTAATCTCTCGAGACACCGGGCCTTATTAAAAAGAGATTCACGTAAACTCTTATCGATCTTGAGCGCGTTGTAGAAATGTTCATTTGCCTGCCGGAAGAATTTCATCCGGGCATCGGAGTCGGTTTTTTCGAGCAGCAGGCCCTGCTCAAAAGCCGCCACTCCGAGATCGTTGAAGATCTCGGCATTATTCGGATCAAGTGTTTTCGCTCTTTCCAGTTGCTTACTCGCCTGCTCAAAATCTTTTTGCGCCAGGTATAAGCGGCCCAGCAGCAGCAGATTTGTGACGTTAGGATTCTCGTCGGCTCTTTCCTTGATGATCTGGTTCGCTCTCTCGAGCGCCAGCCTATCGATCCGATCCTGGTCATTGCCCCGCAGTTTATCAAAATCGGCGTAGTCTAATTCCGTAATACGGGATTCCAGCGGCCGCCCATTCTTGTAGGCTTTATTAAGCAGAGCGAGGGATTGTTGTTTTTGGGAATATGCAAGGTAAGCATTCCATCCGAAAAAAGAACTTAAAACGATGAGCAAAGTCGCGGCGAAAGCCATTGGGACCCGAATGACAGGCGACACGGCAAACCATTCCGCAAAACTGAATCTTTTCCTGGCCGGAGCTTTCACGGCTGGCGGCATTTCCTGTTCGTCAATATATTTTCTAAAAGCCCGGGCAAATTCGACCCGTTCACGTCTTTCATTCGACAGCAGAAAATGCCGCTCAAACGCGGCTTTTTCCGTGACGGACAATTCGTCGTCAACATAATTTTGGATCAATTCTTCTTCCGCGGCGGTCATTTCGTTATGGTATTCTTCGTCGGTCATCAGTCTCTCCTCGACTTTTTCCATTGCCTCGGGGCGAGACGCGAATCCCAGTAAATATTCTTTGATTTCTTTAAGCTGTTGTATTTCTTCTTTCATCTCGGTTCCTTACAGCAGGTTCCTATCAATTATGAGTTTTTTCTCAAAACGTTACGCCGTTTTCTGCCCACCGACACAGATCGAGATACATTTCCGTAACCCTTCCCTGACGCGAAAAGCCCGTATTCTCAATGCTTTAGCCGAAATACCCAAAGACAGGGCGATTTTCTTTCGCCGCTCGACCTTGGCGCCCTTGGTATCGGTATAATAATCAATGATAAACGCCCGCTGATCGGCGCCGAGCTTCTGCAGACATCTCTCCAAACAGACGTAATAATCTTCTTTTGTATCGACGGGGTCGGCTTCGGTTATGGATAAGTTCTCAGGCAGTTCGGTGTGTTTAGGGTTTCTCGAAAATTCCAGGAAGACATTTTTCGCTACTGCGTAGAAATAGAGGGCGGGATCACCTTCATAATTGCCGAAAAGGGTGTCGATCTTTTTTGTGACGCGGTCCATCGTCTCGTCCGCCATCTCTTCCGCCTGGTAACAACCACGGGCGTAAAAGATCTTTATCAGACGCGTTCGGATAGACTCGTATCTTTGACCGGCCGCTTCCCGGTCAGGATTAAGCCAGCTCAAAAGTTTTTCAAACTTTTCAGTCTCCAAAATATCAGGGGTCATTTGAACACTCAGCCTTATCCGAAACCGAAACTGAACACGGGGAAGACTCGGCGGCAGAAAAGCTCAACAAACTCGGCAATTCCAGTGTGTACGAAGTGTAGAAAGAGACTTTGCTAAAGTCAAGGTTTTTTTTGATGTATCTATAAATTCTTTTTATGGGTTTGAGGTAAAAACGGCAAACGTTGATCGGGTTATTCCAGGAAATCTAGTCCCATCTCGCGCGGCTCGAGTTTGTTGCGCATAATGACACGGGCGCAGCCGTTCCAGCGCAGGATCGCGTCGTCGTTGCCGTGACGACGGAGGGCTTCGGCCTTTTCGAACCACTTCATGGCCTGGATAAATAATTCGTAGGCATTCAAACCGTCTTTGTCCAGCACGGCCTTGGCGCGGCGTTCGTAGGTAATGCCGGTGTAATACGCCCGTTCGTATTCGTCCGTGATGCGCGATAAATAATCCTGGATCCGCGAATCTCCGATGGCGTAATCGCGGGAAAAACGGTCGCTCATCGCCAGCACGATCGCTACCAGCGCTTCCTGATTCTCCGGCTCGACCTCCAGAATATCCAGACAAATACTCTCCGCCGCGCCGGGTTCATTGAGCAGCCGGTAAATTCTGGCCTTTTCCAGCGCCGCCGGTACGGCTTCCCTGGATAGCGGTTTTAATTCGAACATAACTCTTATCAGAACTACCTGCGTCATCAGCTAGGTTAATGTTCAATTTTACTGCTGTTTTAATAAATTGCCACTAGCTTCAGCTAGTGGTTAGCTCAAAACACCGTAGTGCTCCGGGCTTTAGCCGAATATATCTTAATTCGGCTAAAGCCGTTAAAGTTTTTAAATCTTTATCCACTAGCTAAAGCTAGTGGCAATTTAAATACACGCTCCATAACTGTCGTGTTTCTGCCTATTTATTTCTTTTTCCTGAACAATCGCACCAGTTTTTTCACCGGATCGAAAAATTCATCCACCACGCGTTCTTTTAGAGGAATGATCGCGTTGTCGGTGATGGTAATGTGCTCCGGGCAAACTTTAGTACAGCATTTGGTGATATTGCAATAACCGAGCCCGAATTCGTCTTTGAGTTCCTGCCGCCTGTCCACCGTGTCGAGCGGATGCATTTCCAGCGCCGCGGCATAGACCAGAAAACGCGGCCCGATGAATTCCTCGTGCTTGTGATGATCGCGCAGCACGTGGCAAACGTCCTGGCAAAGAAAGCATTCGATGCATTTACGAAATTCCTGGACGCGGTCGATGTCTTCCTGCTGCATCCGCCAGGTGCCGTCTTCGGCGTCGGGCGTGCGCGGTGTGAATTTTTTGATGCGTTTTTTGACCTCGTAATTCCACGAAACATCAGTGATCAGATCGCGGATCGACGGGAAGGTCTGCATCGGCTCGACCGTGACGGGCTCATCCATCGGCAGCGTATTGAGACGGGTCATGCACATCAGTTTAGGCATGCCATTGATCTCCGCCGAGCATGATCCGCATTTACCCGCTTTGCAATTCCAGCGGCAGGCGAGATCGTTGGCCTGTTCGCCCTGAATTTGCAGCACGGCGTCGAGCACGACCATGCCCTCGGAAATTTCGGTGTCGTAATCGACGAATTTGCCTTCGCCGCGCTCGCCGCGCCAGATCTTAAATGTTGCTTGAGCCATCTTTATCCTTTACCTATGATCGGCAAACGCCTTATTTTCGTTCAAAGGTCATCTGCGTACTGCTGGTATCCGAAAAGTCTTTCGGAAAATCGCCCCCTTTGTTCGTAGAACAATTCATGGTCATCTTGCTGCCTTCTATCTTATAGATGCATTTCGGGTTCATATTACCGTCAGTGATCGTTATTTTGGCCGGTGAGGCCGCCGCATCCGTTACATAGGTCCACTCGGATTCGGTCTTTTCTCCTTTGTCACTGTAAAACGCGATCTTTCCGTCAGAAGTAAATTCCGTTACTTCTTTGCTATTGGCACGCTGCCACTTTCCAGCGACCGAGCTCGACGCGCACGAAACAAAGAGCGCGCATAAAATGAGGACAGCGATGATGTGTAATTTTTTCATTTAGTTTTGATCTTTCTTTTTAGATTTAACCCATCTCCTCGATAACTTGTTTCAGTTCCGCGGGTATTTCCGGTATCGGTTCGCGGGCGATCCGCATACTTCCGTCCTCGGCCTTTTTCAGTGTGTGATTGAATTTGGCGAATTCCGGGTCTTTCTCCGGGTAATCGTCGCGGAATTGGCCGCCGCGGCTTTCTTTTCTTTCGATCGCCGAACGGGCAATGGCTTCGGACACTGTCAACAGATTATGCAGGTCGAGCGCCGTGTGCCAGCCGGGATTAAAATCAATATTTCCCGGAACAAAAACATTATCGGCGCGGGCTTTCAATTTTTCTATACCCTCGATCGCGCGTTCCATTTCTTCTTCGATCCGGACGATGCCGACCAAAGCCTGCATCATATCCTGAAGGTCGTGCTGGATCGCAAACGGATTTTCGCCGCCTTCTCTTTCGAACGGCGCGAGCGCGTCGCGGATGGCGTCTTCTACCTGCGCGTCATTCACCTGCCCCGCCGTATTTTCTTTCGCGTAAATAGCCGCGTACTCCCCGGCGCGTTTGCCGAAAACCAAAAGATCGGACAGCGAATTTCCGCCCAGGCGGTTCGCGCCGTTTATTCCGGCGGCGCATTCCCCGGCGGCAAAAAGGCCGGGTACGGTGGACATCTGCGTATCGCCGTCCACGCGGACGCCGCCCATCACATAGTGCGTTGTCGGGCCGACTTCCATCGGCTCTTTGGTAATGTCCAGATCGGCCAACTGCTTGAACTGGTGATACATGCTCGGCAGTTTTTTCTTGATATGTTCCGGGGCGTTGGAGATCTTTTCCTTGATCCAGGCGATGTCCAGGTAAACGCCGCCGTGCGGGGTGCCGCGCCCGGCTTTTACTTCGCGGTTGATACAACGCGCCACGTGATCGCGCGTCAGCAGTTCCGGCGGGCGGCGGGCGTTCTTATCGCCGGTCACATAACGCCAGCCTTCTTCTTCGTTATCGGCGGTTTGATCTTTGTAATTGTCGGGGATGTCATCGAACATAAAGCGGCGGCCTTCGCTGTTGCGCAGGATACCGCCTTCGCCGCGAACGCCTTCCGTCACCAGAATTCCGCGGACGCTTGGCGGCCAGACCATGCCGGTCGGGTGAAACTGAATAAACTCCATATCGACGAGTTCGGCACCGGCATCGTATGCCAGCGCGTGCCCGTCGCCCGTTCCCTCCCAACTGTTGCTGGTGATCTTGTACGCGCGGCCGATCCCGCCCGTCGCCAAAATAACGGCTTTTGCCTTGAAGATACGAAATCTGCCGTGTTCACGCTCATAAGCCAAAGCGCCGACCACGCGGTCGCCGTCTTTTAACAACGTAACGACGGTGACCTCCATATAAACCTGGATGCCCTGGTGGATGCCGTGGTCCTGCAGCGTTCTGATAAGTTCGAGCCCGGTACGATCGCCGACGTGAGCCAAACGCGGGTAGCGGTGTCCGCCGAAATTGCGCTGGAGGATTTTACCGTCCTTGGTGCGGTCGAACACGGCGCCCCAGGCTTCGAGTTCATGAACGCGGTCGGGCGCTTCTTTAGCGTGAAGCTCGGCCATGCGCCAGTTGTTGATATACTGGCCGCCGCGCATGGTATCGGCAAAATGCACTTTCCAGTTATCGCGGTCATCGACGTTAGCCATCGCCGCCGCCATGCCGCCTTCGGCCATTACGGTGTGTGCCTTGCCGAGCAGCGATTTGCAAACCAGGCCGACGGAAACTCCGGCCGCCGAAGCCTCGATCGCGGCGCGCAATCCGGCACCGCCCGCGCCTATGACCAGGACGTCGTGTTCAAATGTTGTGTAGTCTGTCATAAATTTCGTACGTACCGCCACCGTCCCGGTGGCTGTCGTGAGAGCGTCCCGCTCTCACTTGCGGCAGCGAGACGCTGCGGATACAGCCGGCGAGACGCCGGCGCTACAATATTCTTAAGTCGTGCCAGATACCCATCGAACAAAGACGCACGTAAATATCGGAAAATCCGACGACAAAGAGACTGATCCAGGCGAAAAGCATGTGCTTGCGGTTAAGCCCACTGACACAGTTGTAACAGGCGGACTGCGTTTTGTTTTTCGATAACTCTTTTTTGCCGCCGCCGATCAAATGGCGCAGCGAATGACAGCTGAAGGTGTATAAACCCAGGCAGACCACATTTGCCGTTAAAATTATCGTGCCGAGGCCGATACCGAACGAAGTCACCCCGTTTGCCGTAAACCACATCGCCTCAAAAGCGTCGTAAGCAAGCACGATCAAAAACAGCAGAGCGATATAGAGAAAATAGCGATGGACGTTTTGCAGCACGAGCGGGAATTTTTTCTCGCCGCGATAACCGGTGCGCGGTTCGCCGACGGCGCAGGAGATCGGATCAGCCCACATCGCCTTGTAATACGCCCCGCGATAGTAGTAGCAGGTAAAGCGAAACCCGGCGGGCGCCCACAGGATCAGCAGCGCGGGCGAAAACGGGACCCAGTCCGGTATCCAGACCGGCTTTGCGCCAAACCAGGCGGTTGCGACCGACCCGAAAAGCTCCGGTGAATAAAACGGCGAAAGATAGTGGCCGAAACGGTAATGATCGCCCTGAAAAGCCGCCCAGGTGGAATAAACCACAAAAGCTCCCAGGCCCAAAAACGTCAGCAGCGGCGTCACCCACCACGCGCCTTTGCGCTTTGTCTGACCGAAAGAACGCCGCTTAAGTTGAACCAACGCGGTAGCCATAATTAAGTTGTTCTCACCTCCGGCGCGGACGTTTTCCATGACAGCGGGTGCCGCCCGGAATTACCTCATTTGAATTTCAATTTATGAGTTCCGGAATGAAATGTCATCGCGCTTGAAAATCTGATCTTTTTCGGATTGCCGCTTTAATTTTTACGCGATTTTCCGCGATAAATCAAGCGAGCCACTTATATCGTAGTGTCCTAATTCGAGTTACTGTTTTCGGACAGGCAACAGCTTTGCCTATAAAGTTGTCTGAACGGCCAATCATAGCCCGAGCATTTTTCGTGTGATTTCGTTTGTCTTCGTGGTTTCAGTATTAATTCGTTGTTATTATTGCACTTAAGAGTAACCACGAAATTACACTAAGCGACACGAAAAAAGCTAAAATAAATTACAGCTTAAATCCTGACTTTATAGGCAAAGCCATTTACAATGAATAATTAAGGAAGTATTTGATCTTGCGTGGCGCTCTCTGCCTTGGCAGATCAGTTATTTATTCCTTGCAGCCAAACCGAGCGTTTGCCGTTCTCATTTTTTACGTAGCTGATATAGAGGCCGTTTTTAGCCAGGGCCGCTGCCGGAAATTCGCCCTCGCCGATCTCCTGAACCGCGCCGGCCGTTTTTTCTGCCGAAAGATTTTCCGTGAAGAGTTTTCCGTTCGCATTCCAGATCAGCCGGCTTCCGCCTCTACCGTCCGAAAGCATCACGGTTGTCCCCATGATCACGCCTTCGCTTAACAGAACGCGCGGGGAAAAAGTCATGCCGCTGTCCTTTGATTCCGCCCAGTAAAGGCCCGCGGCCCCGGCTTCGCCCGCCGTGTACCATGCCACTTTCAATGTATCGTTTTCGCCCGCGGCCAGCGGCGCGCCGGAAACCGGGCAGGCGTTGATGTGCCATTTATCATCGCTGACAATCGTTGTCTGTCCGAACGTTTCACCGTTATCGGCGCTGGAAGCGACCGCGATATGACGCATATCACCGGGCAGCACCTGCCGCCAGCTGATGTGCAATTTGCCGCCCGCCGCCGCCATCTCGACTTTACAGCAGGGGCAGATGTCCCCGGCGACCTTTTTATTTGGTAAAAAAGTTTTGCCATCGTCGTTAGAAACGGCAAAGTACAATTCCGCGTTCGGCTCGGCGTGTGAGTGCTCCGTATCGCCACCCGTTTTCGGCGCGGGTCCCGACTGCTCTTTTTTCAAATACCTTTCGTCGAGCCAGGCGAAATAAACCTTTTCCTCATAGAGGGCCATCGCGCTCATTCCGTGCGACGCGGGAATGGTATCGTCATTGACCCTGACCGGCTCGGCAAAACTTTTCCCGCCATCCGATGAAACGGAAAGCACCAGATCATTGCCCGGGGTACCGTCGGTTTTTATCTTCCGGTTCCAGCCGATATAGACGTTTCCGTTCTTTCCGGTTTTGATCGTCGGTTGATCGCCGCGCCAAGCCGCAGCCGTTCCCGGTTCGGGGTTTACGCGCACCCGTTCACCGGACGCTTTAAGTCCGCTGTCGAATTTCTGCAGATACACGTCGGCCGCTTTGCCCGCGCCGTGTTCGACGTACAGAACATTAATGCTGCCGTCGGCGTCGCCCGCCACCGCCGGCTCCGCCGCGTCCGTGCCCGCTGAAGAAACACGGATCACGGCCGAAGGGGCCGCGCTTTTAGCAGCACCTTTATCTGGGGAAACATTAGCCGGGCCTTGCAGAGCGCAGCCGCTCAGGATCGACACTAAACAAACATATATCAACGATTTAAAGTTCATTTTCTTCACTTGTCACTTAAAAGTTAAATCTAAATCCGAATTGAATTTGCCGGGGATCGAAGGCCGCCGTCGGATGCCCGAAGGCAGCCAGCGCTGCGGTTCCCGTCCCGAAGGTGTTATTCGGCACCGAGAAATTCGACCGGTTAAGCATGTTGAATCCTTCTACCAAAAGCTCAAGGTCGATTTTTTCCGTGAACGCAAAACGGCGGCTCAGGCGCAGGTCGAGCGAAGCGTAATCGAAACCGCGCCCGGTGTTGCGTCCAATTCCGGCGGGGCGGTCGTTGTTGTTGGTGTCGCCGTTGCGGTCATTGCCGGTCACGACATTAAAAGGCAGCCGCGATGCGTAGGTAAAGATATAACTGAATCCGAAATTGCCATAGATCTGCCGCGCAAGCGATTCGCCTTTATTTATCCTGGGCGTGTAAAAACTGCCGTTGACGGTCAGGCGGTGGCGCTGGTCGTTGTCGGACAAACTCCACTCGTCGTTCAGATCGAAATTATTTTGCGGCGTCGAGAAAAAGAAATTCCCGGAATTGTCGAGCGCTTTGGAAAAAGTGTAAGAAACGCGGACGTCCGCCCAGCGTCCCTGCCGTTTGTTAAAAGACGCGATCATCCCATTGTAACTCGATTCGCCGGAGCCTTCGAATCGACCGATATTGCCGAAATTCGGATCGGGACGGCAGAGGTTCGGATCTACCGGTGCCGCGCACGCGGGCACGTTCACATTTCGCGAAAGGATCAAATTCAACCCGCGCACAAACATATATCCTAGCGAAACGGAGACGCCTGAAGCCAATTCGCGTTCGATCTGCAGGCTGGCCTGCTCGGTGTAGCTGTTTTCGATGTCGGGGTCGATGCGGGTGATATTCGGTTTGACCAAAAGCACCGGCGGCGCTGCCGCTAAAACATTCGGAAAAACCGGCGCGCCGGGTGAAGAGGGCGCAAGCTGGATGACGATGTATTTCGCGCCGTCGCGCTGGAGCGCGTTAGACGTGGCCCGGGTCGGGATGCGGTCGTAATACAGCCCGAAACTTCCCCGCAGCACCGTTTTATCATTCGGCGCGTAAGCAAAACCAAAACGCGGCGAGACATTATTCCGGTCGGTGTTTATCGGGGCGGGCAAAAACTGCAGATCGTAACGCAGCCCGAAATTGAGCGTCAGATCTTTGCGCGCCTTAAACTCGTCCTGCGCGAAAAATCCGAGGTTGGGATTTTCCTGTTTTTGAAAAGGCGCGCCGAATGCCTGTTGAAATTGGCTGTACGCGCCGCCGAGAAAATTCGCCAGGCTGGTAAAAGTATAAGAACCTTGAATAGCGCCGGGAAATTCGATGTCGAGTTTATTGTAAATAAACTCGACGCCGCCTTTTAGCGAATGCCTGTCCAGAACCCAGCTGAGGCTGTCGGTCAATTGATAAAGATCGATGTCGCGCGCGACCGGTGAGCTCGTCGCCGTGCCGAAATTCGCCACGCCGGAAATATTCACCGCCGGGCCCGTCCCGTCTATCGCCGGAGCGCCCAGCTTGCTGTTGCGAAACTGGAAACGAAATTCGTTGACCGATCGGGTGCCGATCGTCGTCACGTTTTGCGTATTGATCGTGTGATCTTTATTTTCCAGGTCGGTGCCGCGGCTGACGGCGTTCAGGCCGCCGACCGTGCGGGCGTTCTGCGCGGAAATATCGTAGAAATTATAAGTAGCCGAAAAAGAGTTGCGCGCATTTATCCGGTGATCGGCGCGGGCAAAGAAATTTGTCGTGTCGTACCCTCCGGGCACTAAACCGGTCTGGATCCGCGGGCCGGGGTACCCGGCCGCCGTCAGGCGGTTATTTATCGCCATTACATTCGCGGGTGAGATAGTGATGATGTTTGAATCGTTGCGGCGGGTCTGCTCGAAATTACCGAAGAAAAATGTTCTGTCCCTAACGATCGGGCCGCCGAATGAAGCGCCGTATTGGGCCTGTGTGAGCGGGTCTTTGCTCCCCGCCAGCGGATTGCGCGCGTCGAGTTTATCGCTTCGCAAAAACCCGTAAATTTTGCCGTCGAATCGATTCGTGCCGGATTGAGTCACGATATTTACAAAACCGCTCGAAGCCCGGCCGAATTGCGCCGCCGCGCCACTCGTCACGACCTGAAATTCCTGGATCACTTCCTGGCTGTAGTAGGTTCCGGCAAGCTCGACGGAATCATCGTTCGCCGACGAGCCGTCAACGATAAAGCTGTTGTTCAAATTGCGCTGCCCGGCCACGGAAATTCCCGTTCCGGGAACCGCCGAGGTTTCGGCAAACTTCTGCACGCTGCCGGTATTGGTGCGCGAAACGCCGGGGATCAGCAGCGCCAGGTCGAGAAAATTGCGCCCGTTGAGCGGCAGATTTTCCACATCTTTCGGCCGGATGGTTTCCGTTACCTGCGCGCGCGTGATCTCTACCATTGGCGTCTCATCTCCGATAACGACCTTTGTCGACAACGTTTTTATGCTCAAAACAAGTTTTATCTCAAGTGCCTGCCCGACCGTGGCTGTAATTTTCCGAAGAAAAATTTCAAAACCCGTCGATTCCGCCGTTATCTCATAATTGCCCACCGGTAAATAATTAAAACGAAAACGCCCCTCTTTATCGCTGGCCGTGTTCTGAATCTGATTCGTCTCCTGGTTGGTTGCGGAAATTTTTGTGCCGGGAATAACCGCGCCGTTCTGGTCTTCGACAACGCCGCTCAAAGTTGCAGCCGACATATTTTGCTGCGCATTGACAAATTGGGCATGTGACAGCAGACAGACCGCCACGAACAAAAATGCCGTGAGAAAGGATCCGGTAAATTTACTAGTATTCATTATTCCCCCACCGGTAAAAGCTAAAAATGTGTTTCGGCTGACAGTTATCCGGCCGATAGCGGTTGGCTTCAAATAGGGCCTCAATAAAGCTGCCTGATGAAGCGTTAAATTATTAGCGATTATTAGACGTGGACAGGCGGGGCGCGGGGCTTGATGCAACGTGAGATATTTTTTAATTCGGCAGCGGTGCGGGAAACAAAATCACCTTTAGCCGAAACCGTCGGAGGACGCGGCCGCAGCGCGGAAACCATAAATTCCGCCGCGTTTTTTGCGAGATCGAATCCGGAATTTTTTGCGCTTTTTTCAATTCGCACCGAACTGATAAATTGCGGTTCGGGAATTTTATGGGAAGAAACAAAACCGGTGAGCGCCGGTTTGCCCTCGGAAAAATAAGCGAAAAATAATTTTGCCGTTTCTTCGCCGGTCGGTTTCAATTTGATGAAACGCAGGCTCTCGATAAATTCGGAGAGGAAATCGGATTTTCGTTCATCCCGCGCGCAAATATCTTTTAGCGGCTCACGCTGTTTTGTCGTCAGGATGGCAGCGGGATTCTTTTTTACCCATGTTTTCTGCAGCGGGCAAAAAACTTCACCGGAAAAACTGCCTGAGGTTCCCCCGGGCAAATGCAAAGTAGTTAAATAAACACACAGAAGCACCGCCGCGGTCAGACATTGTGTCACGCCGCGTGTCAGGCCGCTAGTTGGACCATTGGCGAAAAGATCCGATCTTTTGTGGTGTTTGTGGGTCAACATTTGCTTAGGTTGGGCAATACTCTATCACATCCGCCCGCGACGTGAAAAATTTTATTGCACGATAATTTTTCCGTACATCATATCCATCCCGCACATAAAGCCGAACGCGCCCGTTTTTCGCGGAGTAAAGCTGACGACGACCGGCTTACCCAGCGGCAGTCGGCGACGGATATTATACGCCGGAAAAACTATTTCCTCGCCGCATTCATCGGCGCTTTTACGGATGATGGTCAGCCGCGCGGGGACGCCGCGTTTCAAACGAAAACTTGCCGGCCGATAGACGCCGCCGCTTAGGATTATGGTCTGTTTTTGAACGGCCGGTTTCGGCGGTTTCGGTTTGGCCGGCCTCATTTGAGCGGATGCGGTTACCCCGGCGGCAAGAATTAAAAACAGGCAGGAAACCTTTGCGATCGAAAAAATCTTTGTCATTTACAGTTCTCAGTAATAAAGCTAAACCTTGATAACAAAGAGTATCCTGTCGTTTCAAAAAATTCAAGCAGCTTTGCAGATAAACCGGGGTAAACCCCTGTTTTATGGCAGACCTGGAAGTTTACGGACAAATGGATAATTTTTAATCGCAGTATATCGCGGTCACTTTGCGAAAGTGATATCCCATCGCCGCCAGTGTCATGGCGTGGGCAAAGTTGCCGGGATAGCGGGTTACCGCGCGGATCAGGTAGCGCCAAAATTCGACCCGCTCTTTATCGCGCACTCCCAGCGTCAGAATGATCTTGCCAAGAGTTTTAAGATCGCTGAGTATACCGCCCTGGCGCGCGACCGATTTTTCCTGTTTCAGGCGCGACAGACAGCCCAAGGCGCGCTGGTAATACTCTTTCGAGCCGTAAATTTTGCGCAGGATGGTTTTGTAGCCTTCGACCAGTACGGTCCTATCCATTTTCGGGATAAAATTGAGCGAACAGTCGGTATTATTTCCGCTGCTGTCCTGCAAAAGCCGGCCCTCTTTTTCCAGACGCTTCCAGAGCTGTGTATCGGGCAGCGCCGTCAGCAGTCCGACCATCGCCAGCGGGATAGAGCTTTCCTGGATAAAATTTATCTGCCGTTCGAAAATATTTTCCGGATCGCTGTCGAATCCGACGATAAAGCCCGCCATTACTTCCATGCCGTAGCTTTGGATCCGCGCCACGGAATCGAGCAGGCCGCGCCGGGTATTCTGCCCTTTTTGCGCTTCCTTGAGGCTTTCTTCGACCGGGGTTTCGATGCCGAGAAAGACGCGGTTAAAATTCGCGTCCTGCATCATTTTCAGCAGCACCTCGTCTTCGGCCAGGTTGACGCTGGCTTCGGTGATAAATGAAAAGGGATGGTCGTTGCTTCGCGCCCAATCGATCAGATCGGGCATGAAAAGTTTGACGTTTTTCTTGTTGCCGATGAAATTGTCGTCAACGATAAAGACCAGCCCGCGCCAGCCGGTTTCCTTGAGCGCTTCGAGTTCGGCGATCATCTGACTGTTCGACTTGGTTCGCGGCACGCGCCCGTAAATTTCGATGATGTCGCAGAATTCACAATTAAAAGGGCATCCGCGCGAATACTGAACATTCATCGCGCTGTAATTTTTGTGTTCGATCAGGGAAAAATCAGGAACCGGGGTGTTTAGCAGCGAAGGCTTTTCGGCGGCTTCATAAGTATGCCTCGCGGCGCCGATCTCAAGGTCGTGAATAAATTCAGGCAGCGTGGTTTCCGCTTCGCCGATAAAAATAAAATCCGCGTGCGATAGTTTGTCGGCGCTGGTCGAAACGTACGGCCCGCCGACGGCGACGCGTTTGCCCATTGCCTTGCTGATTTTGACGACATCCATCAGCGAATCCTGCTGGACGATCATCGCGCTGACAAACACCATGTCGGCCCAGGCGATATCGGCCGGGTCGAGCTCCTCGACGTTCATGTCCACCAAACGCTTCTCCCACGAATCGGGCAGCATGGCGGAAACGGTCAATAATCCCAGAGGAGGAAATGATGCTTGCTTGTTTTCAAACGACAGGGCGTATTTGAAACTCCAGTAAGTATCGGGAAAGATCGGATAGACGAGCAAAACTTTCATATCTCACGCTTCTTTCTTATTCTTTTAGCTTACTCTTCACTACCGGCGCGAACAAGAAATTTCACGTTTCGATTTGTAATACTTTTGTAAGAATGGATGATAAGGCCGCCTGCGTGAACATTTCCGGTGTCATCAATTCCCTGCCTTTATAGGTAAAAGCGCCGTTTGCGAAAAATAGGCGCAGAGGAAATTAATGCAGCAAAGATTGACACGAAAAATTCTTTAGTTTCATCCTGATTTACATTCCAACGCGTATTCGCGCGCGCGATTTGTAGCAAAGGCATAACCACGAAAGCACATAACTCGCTCTTTGCGTCCTTTGCGTCTGCCCCTTTTCGGCCTTTGCGGTTGCCGTTTTTTGCTTAAAAGAGAAAACGCAAAGATCGCAAAGTTTTTTCGCAAAGGACGCGAAGTATAGAATGCTCGATCGGCCAAAAAAACCCTCAATTACTCAACATAAAAAACACCCTAAACCATGAAAGTTATCTACTTAGTCTTTGTCGCCCTTTTTGTCGTCGTCATCGTCATTATTTGCGCTCTGTTCGGCCTGCTCGCTGATGCCGTAGGCGGAAAGCTCGCCCTTGTTCATATTGAACAGTCGTCCGGCGGTTTCATCGACCTCGTAATCCGGGGATTTGTCTTTGAAAAGTATCTGATTGATGCCCTTGCCTGACATCAGGTTTACGCCGATCAGGCCGGAGCCTTTGTCGTCTTTACCTTTGATGGTCGTCAGCACGTAGTAAATATTTCCGCTTTGTTTGGAAGCGGAATATTTCGTGGACATAAATTTCTGATAAGTGGTCATCAGGTTTAGAAAACGGTCATTTTCGCGGAAAGCCGAATTAAATTGCCCGCGCTGTGAATAACCCGCCTCAACCGATTGTGAAAGCGCGGCGGCAGTGACGGTGAGCGCCGTCATCACGATCGATTGCCAACCGTCGATACCCGGCGCTTCGTATTTGGTCGACCAGGTGATCTGGCGCGAAGCGGGGTCGAAGGCAAGCAGGTGCTGGCGCCCGCGGGCAACGACCGTGCCGTTTTCCTGGCGCACGAGCGAGATCGGTTCATCCGTCGTATCCGCGCCTTTTTTGAAAAATCCGCCGACCCCGCCGAGCGCGACCGCCGCCACTTTTCCGGCCGTCGCCGCCGCGCCGACCTTGAACTTGAATTTTAGCGGGATCTTGTAAGATTCTTTGACCTTGCCTTGGCTGGAAAGATCCAGCCCGATGAGATTTTTTTCATCGCCGATCATCAAAACGTTTTGCTCGGGCAAAACGACCATATTGGTGATGGAATTTTTTGCGCCCTCGTAGATCCAGTTGGTGCTGCCGCTCGCTTTATTCAGCGCGACCACTCCGATCGGAGTTTTCTTTTGCCACTCGCCTTTTTTGGCGCTGAAAAACTGCCCGCCCATGCGCCCGTAAACCACGTCGCCGTGAAGCTGCATTTCGGCGATGCCGCCTTTGCCGAAATCTTTCGTGGTCCATTTCACCGCGCCGCTGTTTTTATCGATCGCGCGGATGATCCCCTGCGCTGAAGTAAAAATGGTGTCGCCGTCGATGATCGCCTGGCCGTTGGTGTTTTTTAGCGAGCCGTCCGTCACGTCATAGAGAGTTTTCCAGGCGAGTTTGCCGTCCGACAAATTATAGCGATGCAGCCCGGCATAGGTCAGGTACATCGAATCGCCGTCAAAGGCCGGCGGGTTTTCCCCGCTCAGGTCGAAACGGTCGCTGGCTCCGCCGCCGCTGCCGAGAAACATCGCGCTCGTGCCGGAACGGGTTTTCTTTACCACGCCGTAGAGATCGACCTTTTCGGTGTATTCGTTTTGCCAGAGCAGTTCGCCGGTGGACATCTTTAAGGCGAAGATATCGGGCTTGTCCTTGTTGATGCGGTTATCCTTGATGGTGAGAAAAACGATCATGTCGCGGCTGTAAACCGGCGAGACTTCGACCGTGAATCCGAGCATCTTGTCGGTCTGCCAGACGGTTTCGCCGGTCAGCACGTCGAGCGCGGTCATTTTGGTCTTGCGCTGGGCAAAGCCCGAATTGTCGGAGATAAGAATGAGCGGCGTTCCCGCCAGTTCGGTGTATTCCGTTTCCTTGATCTCGCCGAGATCGCCCCGCTGCCAGAGCTGCTTGCCCGTCGCGCCGTCCAGCATCGTGACGCCGTTCGGCAATCCGACCATTACGTTCCCGGTTTCCATCATCGAATACCATTTCGCTCCCTTATACGACCAAAGCGCGGTGTCGGCTTTTGCCGTCAGCACGGCGACAATAAAAACCAACACGGCCAGGATCAGCGCGAGATAGATGTTTTTTCTCATCGAATTTTCACTTTTCAGAAATTGCATTTTGTTTTGCATTTTGCAGGTTCTCCCGGAAACAGATTTTTACGCGAAATTTCGCCTTTAATATCAATCGCAGAATTTGGCGGCAAAACCTGTCAGAAAAAATCGGCATTTTTGGCGTTGCGGTAAAAACTATGGGAAAATCTGCTGAAATTGATTTTTTGGATTGGTATAATCAGCCAACCGAAGATCGGGATGAGTGTAAGCCGCAATAAATAAAAATGAATCAGCAAGTGGAAGTTACCCAGCTTTTGAACAAGGCGCAGAAAGGCGACAAGGACGCCCTCGACCAGCTTTTTCCGATCGTTTACCGCGAACTGCGCCGCGTGGCTTCGCATCAGCTGGCCAACGAGCGCGCCAATCATACGCTGCAGCCGACGGCGCTGGTTCACGAAGCTTACCTGCGGCTGATCGATCAGCATTCCGTGGATTGGGGCAACCGCGCCCATTTCTTTTCGATCGCGGCGGAGATGATGCGGCGGATCCTGGTCAACCACGCCGTCGAAAAAAAAGCGCAAAAACGCGGCGCGGGCGAAACCATGATCTCGCTCGAAGAGATCAGCGGCGGATTCGCGGGCGAATCCGGCTTTGACGTGGTCTTACTCGATGAGACTTTAAAGCGCCTGGCGAAACTGGACGAGCGGCAATCGAAGATCGTCGAACTGAGATTTTTCGGCGGGCTTTCGGTTCCGGAAACGGCGGAAGTTCTGCAAGTCTCCGAAGCCACCATCAACCGCGAATGGCGCAGCGCAAAAGCATGGATACTGGCGCAGATGAAATAGGTGGCGGGTAATTGGTAGATAGTAATTGGTCACAGGTTTATTACATGGTTAATTTTCAATACAGGATCACCTGCCAATTCTTACCAATTACCAGCCGCCAATTACCGATTACTAATTACCAATGAACGCCGAGAACTGGCAGCAAATAAAATCCATCTTCGATGAAGCCGTCGAACTCGGTTCGGAGGAGCGGGAGAACTTTCTCGCTTCGGTGGGCGTGGGTGGTGAAGTTCTGGCGGAAGTCAGAAAAATGTTTGCCGCCGACAATGAAAGTCTGATCCAGCACTCGCCTTTTTCCGGTTTTTTGGAAAACGGCAATAAAGCGCCGGAAAAGATCGGCCGTTACAAGATCATCGGTGAGATCGGGCGCGGCGGTATGGGCGCGGTTTATGAAGCCGTTCGCGATGACGGCGAATTTTCCCAGCGCGTGGCGGTCAAGATCATCAAGCGCGGGATGGATTCGGACGACATCCTGCGCCGCTTTCGCAACGAACGCCAGATCCTGGCCGAGCTCCAGCATCCGAATATCGCGCAGCTTTTTGACGGCGGCGTCAGCGACGAAGGCTCGCCTTTCTATGTAATGGAGTTTATCGAGGGAGCGCCGATAGACATTTATTGCCGGGAAAAAAATCTCACCGTTCCGGAGAAACTCGAACTTTTTCGCCAGGCCTGCTCGGCGGTTTCTTATGCCCACTCGCAATTGATCGTTCACCGCGATCTGAAGCCTTCCAATATTCTGATCACAAAAGACGGCGCGGTAAAACTGCTCGATTTCGGCATTGCTAAGGTTTTAAACACCGATTCGCAGGAAGCGCCCGGCCCTGACGGAACTGCGACGCAGCTCGGGATGATGACGCCCGCCTATGCTTCGCCGGAGCAGGTGCGCGGAGAAAAGGTCACCACCGTCAGCGATGTTTATTCACTCGGCGTCGTTTTGTATGAGCTGCTCACCGGCGAGCGCCCCTATCAAACCGAAGGCAAAAGTTACCCGGAATTGCTGGAGCTGATCTGCCACACGCAGCCGCGCCGGCCGAGCGACACGGCATCCGCCGTGGCCCTGACGGCTGCTAAAACGAATCTTAAAAATCCTAATCTCAAGGGCGATCTCGATAATATCGTTCTCAAGTCTCTACAAAAAGACGTTTTACGCCGCTATCAATCGGTCGAGCAATTTTCCGAAGACATTCGCCGTCATCTGGCCGGCCAGCCGGTCTCGGCCCGCTCCGATACCGCTTCTTATCGTTTTCGGAAATTCGTCGGCCGCAATAAAATTCCGGCAGTCGCCGCCGCGCTTATTTTTCTTTCACTCTGCGCCGGAATTGCGGTCGCGCTGTGGCAGGCGCGCCGGGCGGAACAGCAGCGCGCCCTCGCCGAAAATCGTTTTTCCGAGGTACGCGAGCTGGCAAATTCCGTGATCTTTAAGTATCACGACGCCATCGCCGCGCTGCCGGGTTCGACCGCCACGCGCGAAATGCTGGTAAAGGATGCGACCAAATATCTCGACAGCCTGGCAAAAGAATCCGACAAAGACCCGGTGCTCCAGCGCGAGCTTGCGCTCGCCTACATCAAACTGGGCGACGTTCAGGGGAAGGCCTACGCGGCAAATGTCGGCAATACGGCGGGCGCGGTGGAAAGCTATCGCAAAGCGGTCTCGCTGCTGGAACGCGCCGTGGGTTTCGACGGGAAGAATAACGCGCTCAAATCCGATCTGGTCAAAGGGTACGAAGCGCTGTTTCAGATCTACATGCGAACTTCCGATCCCGATAAACAGGCGACGCTGGAAAGGGCCTTGAAGCTGCAGGACGAAGTAGTCTCCGCCGATCCGGGCAACATGGCTTATAAGCTGCAAAAAGCCGGTTTGCTGGTTCTTTCCGGCGATTCCACGGGCAAGGTCGAAGCAAAACTTCCCGTTTATGAAAATGCGTTGACGGTCAGTAATGAGTTGTTCAGCGCCGCCCCCGACGATAAAGAGATCATCAGAAACTTTATGCGGATAAATCAGAGATTGGGATCGACTCGCAGCTGGCTGGGCGAGGACGCGGAAAAAAAAGGGGACAAACAAAAAGCCGCCGAACATTATGCGCTGGGACTTCCCTATTATGAAAGATCGTTCGAGATGACCAAAAAACTCCTACAGGCCGAACCGGACAATGTTTCGTATAAACGAAATTTTGCGATGGGCGCAATCAACCTTGCTGAAAGTTATGCCAGGAATGGGAAACGCGGCGAATCGCTGGCGATGATCGATCGGTGTCTGGCGACACTTACGCAAATGGAAAGCGAAGACCCCAATAATAAAGAAGTTCGCTCAGATATCGCTTTCTCGCATGAGTCGATCGCTAACATCTGGAAATCACTGGGCGAAACACGGCAGGAAATAGCCGCGCGGGAAAAAGCGCTGGGTATTCAGGAAGGCATTTATAATGAGGACAAGTATAATTTAGAAATACTGGTAGCCGTGATAAAAAATCACGGAAATCTGGCGACCTTGTATCAACAGGCGAACGACGAAAATAGATATTCATTTCACCGGCAGGCCCGCGATCAATACGCCGCTGAAAGAACCAGGCTGCTCGCCGAAATGGAGCAAACTAAATAGACAGGCACGACTTTCGGATTTACTGGCTGAGTTTTAGCGTTCAATAAAAATATGAGCTCAACACAAGACTTCTTTAAAAAGCTGCTGCCCGCTTCGTGGGCGGCGTCGATGGAAAAAGAATCGAGGGAATGGATGGCGCGCTGCCGCGAATGTAATTTCGAACTTTCGGTCTGGGAACGCGGCGGGATCCGCTGGAAAGCCGCCGGAAATCCGGTCACCAGATCGAAGTGTCCGAAATGCGGTAAAAATACCACCCACGATACTTATAAAAAATCATGAAATGATCGCACCTAAGAAATCCCTTTAGCTTAAAGAGAGAACCACCCCGCTGCTTACAGCAGCACCCCTCCTTTGTAAGGAGGGGAATTAGTAAAAAGGCGACTTCCGGGTGGAAGTCGCCTTTTTGTTTGCCTATTCTTGTTCTTGTATCTCAGTTAATCGCTGAGGACTTAAATTCAGCACGTTTTGTCCCCCGTTGATCGTCACCGGCGAGCTCCAGACCGCAAACCCTTTGCCAGTTCTTGTCACGCCGAAAAGATAATAACCATCGGGATCGATGCCCTTCATTTGCGCTTTCCCTGAACCGTCCGTCAGCGCGGAATATTTGACATGACGGTTGATCGCCGTCAAGGCGTCGCGGTGAAATTCTCCGTAACGCTCCGGATAAAGGACCGATAAGCCAAAGCTGTTCATCAGGCTCTGCCCGTTGATAGGTTCCAGATCGGCTTCGCTTAAAATGATCTCCAGATCCTTATCCAAAAGATAGAATTTTTCGTTTCTGACGGCCTGCGGCGAACCGGTCCGGGTAGCAATTTTCGCATCCAGCACGACCGTGCCTTTGTCGTCAACAGGAACGTTAGGAACCGTTGTAGTAGTCGTCGTTGTCTGCGAAGGAGGCACCGTAACCGTTTGGGTGTCGGTAGCCGGCGGTACGGTGACGACCTGCGTTTCGGTTCGGCTTGCGGGACGGTTGTCCGTCGCCGCTCTTTTCGCGGAAATGTTTACGTTAACGCCATTGGCGGTGTCGTCGTTGTTCCGATTCAACATCGCAAAAAATACGATCAAAAGCACGACGGCTAAAACACCGATCGGAATGAAAACCCACTTCGGGAAACTTTCCCGGTCGCGCGTAATCACCGTTTCCTGCTGGGTAACCGGCATTGGAAAAGGACGGCCGCAATTTGGGCATCCCGCGGCAGTTGTGGAAACTTCGTGTCCGCATTCAGGACAGTTTACTAGTGACATAAGATGAATTCCTCCCTTTTTCGCTCATCAAAGACGAGAAAGCATTTTTAATGCCACAAATCCTGAATTTCAGGTAAATTTTTCTGAAAGCTAGCGCGAATCCCCCTTTGGAAACAGCACGCGCTCCGGTTCCGCGTTAAGTTTTTCCAGCATCTTCGAGATCAACCGGGATTTAACTTGACTCGCTCCTCTCGGGTCGGCCAGGTAGCGGACGATTACTTCTATCCAGGTGTTGGCATTAGCCCGGAAAACGACGGTCGGATATTCCTTGACCTCGACCTGATCGACGGGTGTCTGCTCCAGCAGCTCGCGATAGACGCGGACACGTTCCATCATCGCCTCGCCGACTTCTTCGGCCGCCGTCTCACGCATTACCCGAGCGACGAATTCCAGGTCGCTCTGATATGCGACGTTAAATCTGATCTCGGTCCAGATATACGGAAAAAGCGACCAGGAATAATTATAAACCGCCGTGCTTAATACGTTCGAATTGGGAAATTTGATGATCCTGCCGCTGGGATGGTCGGTGGACAGGTACTGCCCGCCGAATTCCCACAGCGTCGTGTCCAGATAGCTGACGCTTATCACGTCGCCGGTCGCTTCGCCGATCTTTATCCGGTCGCCGACCTGATAGGGGGCTTTGACCAGAATATAGATCCAGCCGATAAAGCTCGTGATCGGCGTTTGTAAAGCAAAACCCAAAATCAACGAGATCAAACCGAAGGAAACGACCGCCGTATACCAATCGGCAAAAAGCACCGAAAGCACGATAAAAGAAATACCGAGCCCGGCGATCAAATTTACGATGCGGCGGAGATTGTAGCGCGCGACGCTGTTATCGAGCCGGGCTATTAGATAGGCCCTGACGAGTTTTGCCAGCAGCAGCACCAGCACGACCATGATCGTGCCCGCGACCAGCCTTCTCAGCAGCAAGACATAATTATCGGCTAAAGGGAAAAACCCGAGACGCAGCAAATAATAAACAACGCCCAATCCCAGCAGCAGCAAAATATAAGTCACGAACAAAAATCTATACCGGCTTTTAGTCACCGGCTGCTGCGGCTCTTTGTTTTCCGCCGCCTGCTCTAATTCGCGGCGGACGCTTTCATTTTTTTTCAACTCCTCGACTTCGGCCTGTATCTTCTTATTTTCCATTGCTCCCCCTTGTTCCTCAACTGCTCCGATTTCTGTATAAAAATAAGTATACAAAAAAGAACACCAAAATGGTGCTCTTTTTCACTGCCTTAAAACTTAAAGAATTACCCTTTATGCCATATCAGCTCACGTCGATCCAAAAATGATCTTGGAAAGTTAGAGCACGCACAATAAGAAAAAGACGACGGTGAGGGTCGCCTTTTATTTGGATAATGTGCAATTCGACAAGTTGTTTTAGACACTCCTCTAATTGCGGCCTCATGCCGCACCGTTAGAGTTTGTTAACTTTGAACGCATAATTCTCAATGGTGTTCAGGCGGATTGTCCTGACAACCCTTTGGATAATTTGCTACAGGCACAACACGAACGAGCTGCATCATACCCCGGTCTTCATGCGCAAGGATGTGGCAGTGAAGTACATAAGTGCCCGTGAAGTCCAGGTACGTCTGCCGGATCGTTATCCTGCCGGGAGTAATCTGCGTTCCGTCCGCGCTGATCTTCGCCGCAGGCACGGCGATCACATCCTGCCAGAGGAAGTTGTCCTTCGGTTCATAAGGCGGGGCATATTGGTTCACTGCGATCGGGGTTTCAATTCGGATCACTTGAAAAGGATTGATGTGAATGTGGAACGGATGGGCAATAACCGACGTATAATTCTCGAGCACCCAATCCTGCAAACCATCCAATGGCATGCACTGGTCGACTATCGGCCCACTTTCCCCAAACTGTTTACCGTTGATCATGAAGTGCGGCCCGGCTGGCTGCTCCGGCGGCGCCGGCGGCGGCGGCGGCGTCGTCGTCCCGGGTCCGGTCCTGCCCGCTTCCCACTGGAACTGCACCGGCGAATTGGGATTCTTAACGTCATTCGGCCCGGGAACGGGCAGGTCGAGCAGGAACTTTGGCATCTTGGCCCATGTCGTGGGGAAGGGTATGTCCGGAACCGGGTTGCCTTCGACCTTGACATAGAAAAGAAGCTTTCCGCCTGATAGGAATGGCACAGTACCGGGCTCGAGTGGAGCTTTGACCAATAGATCGGCGCGATTGCCGCCCGCTAAAACGAGACCGGCACTTGACGCGGTGCGGTTGAGATACGGTTGTCCGGTATAGTTGCCCGGGCTAAACTGTACGCCGTCCTGCGCGGTCTGGACAAATTTGAACGTCGGAGCCCCAAACACTCCGCTGCTGGTAGTTCCGGCCTTAATTACTCCGGCCCCATTTCCCTCAGTTGCGTTCACCAAACGCCAGAGCTGCACTTCACCGGGCTTCATAGTAATGGTCGGTGTGAGCAGGCCGTTAACAAGGTTTTGAGCGCCGCCCTTGCCGGTGCCTTGCGGGTTTCTTTCGAGATTTGACGTCGGATCGAATTGTTGAATGACGAGGATCTTTTCGTGATCTCCGTAAGTTGCGCCCCACCCAAAGGACTTGCGGATGAAGTGATCGTAACCGCCTTCCTCACTGGACTCTATGACGAAAGCCCCCGCGAGACCGTTGCGCATGTGGAGTGAAGTCGAGCCGTGTTTGTGCGCGTGATACCAATGGGTGCCGGGCGCCTGACCAGCCTTATAGTTACCCGAACTGTAGTCCGGGATGTCGAAGAAGTTGGGAAACGCGCCTATGAAATACTGCGGCCATTCACCTGCGGCGATCGCTTCATGATTTGCCATCGACATGGACTCAGGCGGCCGCAAGTTGTTCTTGATCGCAATTGCCATATCGGTCTCATCACGCTTCTTGACCATCGCTATCTGCGCATTACGGAACGCAAGCGGCAGGTCGGCCCATTTTTGCGGAATTTTGCCGGTGTCATACATCCGGTTAAAAACGGAAGTCCAGTCAGGCTGCTTAGGCTCGGACAGCACCTGCACGAGCACATTGTCACCTAATCCATCCGGACTGGTGTGCGTCCCGTGAAAATGGACGTTGGCAGTGTTGGAACCGTGAAAGCAATTAGGATAAATATCTTCTGCCGGGTATGGAAACTCGCCGTTTATGTTAGGCAGGCCTGCCTGGTCGCAGCCAAGACCTGAGAACGGCGGTTTATCTCTGCCGGTGACGTAAGTGTATGGAAACTGACTCTCATCGACCTTATTTAAGAAGGCCAATTGCACCTGGTCTCCGAGACGCGCCCGCAAGGTCGGGCCGGGGCCGACAGCGGAACCCGGAACGACAGGACTGCCGGGATAGTGCCCGCGAAACTGCCGGTACTGCTCCGTCTTCAGGCCGGGGACCGAAAACGTGCCGTTGATGATTTCCATCACCGCCCTCAGCCGCTTCTTCGCCGGGTCGGAGGCCAGCACAGGCGGATTTTGGAATGCGGGACTCCCTAACTGAGCTTCGGCCGGAGGCGTAGTTGAGAATGGGAATTGCAGCAGCGCGGCAAATGCGATCGCGACGGCGATCGTTACCATCGTAATGATGCGTGTAGCGCGGCTATTTGGATAGCGGCGATTCTTAAATACTTTACCTTTAGCTGTTTTCATATAAATCCTCTAAATCCTCTTTCCTGTCGCTGGGGGACCTATAAGGCCGCACGCGTTTTTCAACTCACTACCATCGAATATTGAATTTGCTGGAGGTTCGCTCCCATCCCGTCGTCCACCGTGAACGTGAAATTGTAGGTGCCGGACACGGTCGGCGTACCGCTCACGAATATCCCGGTGTTGTCCGTCGTCGGGATCAACTGGAGTCCCGGCCCGATGCCGGAGCCGCTTTGCGATGCAAGCCCGGTAACCTCAAAGAGTTCGCCCGTGATCTGATAGGGAGAAACTCCACCCGTTACAACCTGCTGCTTCGCGATCGGCTTGCCGACCCTTGCCGAGTCCAAGGCTGTGTTGGCGGCAGCAAGTTGAGTGACGACATTAATGATTCCCTGCTCGGTCGTATGTCCCGGAATCAGGCACGTATAAGTAACCTGAGCCGGCAGGGGAGTTGTGGGATCGGGCTGGCACTGGCTTGATGGCGCCGATGGCGCCGCTCCAAGTTGATTGGAGGCAATCGAAGGCCAATGCGCCTCTAAAGGGTCAAGATTGAGAAAAAACACGTTCTCGGTGTTATCGACCGACACGGTTTCGAATTCGACGTTATTGTTGCTGTCTCTCGTTATTTTGATCTGTTGCATAGAATTTTCCTGTCGAGTTGAAGTTTCTCCCGCCTTAGGATTTGGCCGCGAAGCATTTGAGGCATTTGAAATTAGCGCCGGTAACAAGCAGATGGTTTTCTGCGTCAGGAGGTATCGAATCCTCAAGTCCTCTCGGTCTTGCATTTATCGGTTGCCCTGTGACTCGTACCTAAGTGCCCGATTCCCTAACCGCAACACGGGAAGGACCCGGATTCAGGCTAAACCTCGTAATAATATTTGGATGCAGGATATGAGTGGAGCTTTGACGCCAAGTACCAAGGGCGTCTCAAACATTCCTTGCTACATGTCAATACAACTTGCTAAGTGTTACTAGCACATTCTATTGCTCCGCCGATCTGATGTCAACATGTTAGCGGAAAAACGCTGTCTGGTGCAGTATTTAACGGCTTAGCCGTCAAAAATTGAACTTTACCGCCAACTGGATCAGGCGTGGATTGCTGCTCGTCGAAAGAATCCTGCCAAAATCACCCGGATCGCCGATGATCTGCCCGGTGACGGGGTCTAACGATGTTGTCGGAACGGCGCTTAGATTACTGATCGGATTTGCAAAGTTGGAGATATTGAAGAGGTTAAAAAACTCGGCGCGCAGCTCAATATTTTTCGATTCGCTGATGGGAAATCGCCTTATGACGGCAAGGTCCATATTTTTCTGTCCCGGCCCGCGAAGGACATTGCGGCCGACGTTGCCAAAGTCCGTTCCCGTTGCACCCGCCGTGGCCGTCCCGTTTGAACTAGGAATTATCCTGCCCTGCAGAACAACAGGGCGGGCAAAGGCGGACGGATTAAAGAAATATCCCGCTGGTACGTTGTGGGTCGCAGTGCTGACAGTTGCGCCCGGCGCCCAACTTGGCCGCATGAGCCCGTTATTGCCGCCGCTCAAACCATAAAAAGAACCCGCCCCCCCGTCAAATATATCGATCGGTAAGCCGGACATGATCGTCGCGATCCCCGTTAATTGCCAGTTGGATAACACCCATCTCGCGACAGTTGACCGGGCGGCAAAACCGGGACGCGGCAGATCCCATAAATAACTAAAGGCAAAACGATGGGTCCGGTCAAAATCCGATACGCTCCTATTGGCGCGGTTATTTGTCTGGTCGCCGGCGATATTGATCGTATCTCGAGCCTCTCCGGTACTGTCACTGCCGCCGGAGGCGTTGTCGAGTGATTTGCCGTAGGTATATGAAGCGAGAAATTGCAGCCCCTTCGAGAGACGCCGGGTCAAACTTATCTGCATCGAGTTGTAGCTGGATTGGGCAGTCGACTGGATCTGCAGAAAATTACCAACCGCGACGCCCTGAAAGGGCGCGCGTCGTGCGACATTAGCGGGCGTGTTTGTGGTGATAATCTGCCCGGTTACCGGGTTGAAGATCGGGTTCTGCGGGCTGGCGAGCCGTGCCTGATTGATGGCAATGTCGCGGATCAGGTTGATTCCGCGCGATCCCACGTAAGCCGCTTCTAACAAAAGATCTTTGCTCAGGGAATATTGAACGCCGCCATTATACTGTTGAATATAAGCAGTACGAAGGCCTCGGTCGAATACCTGGCCGGTCAGATCGACGCCCGTCACGATCGCCGGAAATTGACTCTGCGGCGGCAGTGGAAAAAACGGCGTCGACAATGGAACCACCGCGCCGGTAGGACTGCGGCGAATGGTGTACATCGGCGGAGCGTTGATAGAGATTCCGATATAGGCGTTCGACGGACGCGAAAAATAGATGCCGTAGCCGCCGCGCACGACAAGACGGCCCGTTTTTAACACCGAGTAGGCAAAACCGACCCGCGGGCCAAAATTGTTTTTATCGATGCCTGTCAGGATCCGCTTGCCGACATTGGGAATCTCCGCTAAATCGTATTGGGGAATTACATTCCCGGCTTGGACAAGTCCGCCGATCGGCGGTCCGACCGGGTTTCCGCTGCCGTCGAGCGCCATCCGCGGTCTGTAAAGCGCCGGATCGAACGTCGACATGGCTCCGCTCGTTTCAAAGGGGGGAAGATCCAATTCGTAGCGCAAGCCGAGATTAAGATTCACCCGGCTGAAAACCCGCCAGTCATCCTGGACAAAGAAACTGTAGTCCGCCGCCTTTAGATTGCGGGTCCCGATGCCATCTCCGTAAACTGAGCTGGCGGCCCGGCCGAGCAGAAAACTATTAAAATCCCGAAATGTTATCGTGCCCCGCCGATTATTGTTCGCGACCAGATCATTCCGGTAAAAGATGAAGCTCGCACCCATTCGGATGTTATGCCGGCCGCGGATGACCGAAAGAATATCGGTTAGCGTTGTCGAAGACTGGACATTTCCGGTATCGACATTTGTGCCGGCATTTCCGATCGCGACCGCGTTCGTTCCGTCGGGTCCTATCCTGATTATCCCGAGGCCCGGGTAAGCATCGGCATTGGCCCGCGTAATGCCGACCGCCGAGTCGTTAACAGGTATCTGCCCCAACGTGTCCGCTCGAATAAAATTGTAGCCGATTCGCGCCTCGTTTATGATTTTTGTAGTGATCGTGCGCACGTGCTGAAGCGAGAACAGGCGATTGTCCTGCTCTTGATCGGCGCCGAACCCGGGAACATTTGCGCCACTAGCGGGAAGCGCAAAAAACTGCGGCGCATTTGAAAAGAAAAACCTTCCCGCAAGCCAATCGTGTTCGCTTACGCGGTAGTCGATGTTCGCATTGAACTGGTCCTCACGATACGTGGAGACAGCTGTCCCCGAAAAACGGCCATTGGGGCGCGGCGTCGGAATCAGGAATTGACCGTTAGATAGCCTCGTATTAAGCAGGGCGAGCGCGACCGGATGGATCGACGTCGCCGGCGGTGAGGTCGGCAAAATACGCGGGTCGAAAGTCGTCAGAAGCGTTTGCTCGGAGCGGTCGTCCGTCAGGCCTGGTGCGATAAAGACGTTCGATGTCAGGCTATTGGGCGAGGCGCCATTGCTTTCGCGCGTGCCCTGGTACGAGACAAAGAAAAATAATTTATCAGACCTGACCGGACCTCCAAGTATGCCGCCGAAGACATTGCGGTCCAGGGTAGGACGGCGAACATCGGCTGCGGTCAGGAAGGGGTTGTTGGCGTTAAGAGACCCGTTGCGGAAATATTCATAGGCCGCGCCGTGAAAATTATTGCCCCCGCTTTTAGTTATCGCCTGAATACTGCCGCCGCCGCCGCGCCCATAAACCGCCGCATAAAGCGAGGTTTGGACTTTGAATTCCTGAATGCTCTCAGGCGCCGGCACGGCCACCAGCGAAGCCGCATTCGTCGCCAGATTATTCGCATCGATGCCGTTGATCTCGAAATTGTTCTGCGTGACGCGCGCTCCGTTAACCGATACATTTTGTGAGTTCCGGCCAAGCGCCGTGTTATCGGGCAGGGATACAGCGGTCCCCGGAGAGAGTGCGAGAATCTGCGTGAAGTTGCGGGTCGCGAGCGGCAGCCCTGATACCGCGCGCGTATCGACCACACGGCCGAGCCCGGGTCCGGCGTCATGGATCAGTGGATCGATTAATACGGACTGGGCGTCCGGGCCGGCGACCGCCAGCTCCGCATTTACACGGGTCGTCTCAGTGACGACGACCTGAACCAGTTCAAATGCAGCGTCAGCGAAACCGCTGTATCCGATTCTAACGGAATATGTGCCAGGTGCGAGAAGGGGCGCTACGTAACTGCCCTCATTGTCGGTAACAATGTTCCTCTTTTCGCCGGTCGCCTTATTGCTGATCTTTACGTCTGCGCCAGCCAGTAGAGCACCATTTTGATCCTTTACTGAACCGGCAATGCTTCCCGTGGTCTGGTTTTGGGCAAATACGGGCGAAGTGAATTGGCCGAAAAGCAATCCAAGTGAGAGTAATGCAATGCAAGATTTAACTAACATCGTTTTGGGCATCGTTTTAGAGTATATTTTCGGAAAATGTTAGGACTAGCAAACATTTTAGCATCAAAAGGAAAAAAAACAGATTTGATTTTCTACTAAAACCATCGGATGAAGCTAGCTGTGGTAAGACTCGAACTTGCAATCCTTCGGTTAACAGCGCATGGCTTCCAAGCTGGATGTAAACCTTGAAACCCTAATGTGTTGCACACCGCAAAGTGGAATTTAAAGTTAAAGCGGTATTTCAAAATTTAGAAATACCGCCAGCTTATTGAAATTATGGAGCCATCCATGGGATTCAAACCCACGACCTTTCGATTACGAATCGAATAACACCTAAATTCTCCGCTCATCCCAAATAATCTTTTAACGGTCAACTTATTATAATCTGGTACTTTAAAGTATTGCTAGGTTATCCAAAAAGAAGAACGAAATTACAAATTCCTTTCTTATTCAAACGAAAGGTTCAGTTCATCAAAACATCGTATGTTTCTGAGTGAGACTCGTGAGATTTGTAAATGCAAGTCGATTTTCGGCTGGTAGAAGCCTCGTACAGCTAAGGATGATTTCCTGTAATGCGATAATGATAAAAACTACGGTTTCTGAGAGAGGAAAGCCCGATCGCCTTCATCCGGCAGATGTTGGGGAACTTTAAAACCATTAAAAATGCATCCTACGAGAAATTCACGCCCATTGCGCCAGCGGATCCAGCCTCTGATTATCTTCGGTTCAGTGGAGCCTACTTTCACATAAGCCCAATCGCCTTCCGTTTTCAGAAACCCCAGGAAACTGACATTATATTCACCGGGTTTTTCGATGAATTTTCCATTCGGCTTATCTTTGAGCAGTTCACGGTCAGTTTTATTTACCGCTATTAAGTTGCCTGTAAGTCCGTGCCTTTCCCCACCTTGAGAAAGCCAATGATCCCAGCTAACCTTTGCCCACATCTTCGGCGTGTTTTTCAGCAGATATTTTGTTTCGCGGGTGTTTTCATTAATCTCCACTTCATACCAATGCTCTGATTCCCCGACCATTCTCAGTATCACACTATCGGATATCGATAGCAGATTAACTGCCAGAGGTTCGAAACTCTCTCTCGGTTTCCAGGGAAGAAACTGCTCATCGTCGCCGCTCAACTTAAAATCGTGCCAGACCAGACCGGCGGAATCATAGATGACAAACCGCCGTGCACCAACGCGGTTCGGTCCCCATAACGGCGTCACTGTACAGTTAGGATACCGGCTTACATCCGGCGTCCTCAAATAACAATCACTGCTATCCAGCCAGGGTGTGGCCAGCGCGTCCACTTTTTGGAATTTTTCCTGCGCGGGGGAAGGAATAACGTCTTCTTTTGTTTCATCAGCGCTTTGCGCGGCCGCCTGGCCGTGCAAAATAGCACCCCCAAAAAACACTAAAAAAAGGGTCGCCAGAGTCAGAAAGATACGATTATTTTGTTTCATAGTCCTATGGGATGATAGGTAGCTTATGTAAAGACCAAGATAACTTAATACATTTGTCAACAAAAAGCAATAAAATGTCAACAAAAATGCGGTAAATATCACACATAGCCGCGAGTCATTTTGCCTCACGGCTTTTTAGGTTTCGGCGTCATTTCCGGATACGGCTTGTCGTCGTCATCGTCATGAGGGGGCGGAGGAATAACAAGTTCTATAAACTCCCCGTCCGAATCGCCGTGGTTAGGTCCCTGTAGCGAGGCCTCCGCCGCCTGTTCTTCCTCGGTAAGTAAAATTTTCTCTACCGGTTTCAAAACCCCCAGGTGATTGGGTGGACTTATTCCCAAGATGAGCGCGGCCGTTATTTGTGATTGATTGAAAACATGGCACTTAAATTGCGGCTCAGTCGTCCCGTTTTCATCAACCAGAGCCTGGTTAGAGTGTTCAAAGCCGTTCCTTTCACCGGCCGGGCCATACCATTCAGGGCTGGTATATTTTGTGAGATTTTGATACGTATCCGCTACCAGTATCTCGGTACCGAAAAGGTAATCCGAATTCAATTGCTGATCGGGATCGCTGCTATAGGCGATAGATGAAATGGAATTATTGTTTTGCGGAAAAATCAGGCGTGTATAACCTGCGGCATCGACGCCCTTCATCACCGGCGGTGCGCCCGACACTATCGTAAAGTCAAAGATATGAGTCCCGTTCTCCGCCAGGTTTATGAATGCGCCCGCAAAACCTGTCTTTCCGGCGAGTTTGTTGATAGAGGAAACGATAGCGAGGCCATTAGGGCCCTGTCCCTGAAAAACATTACCACTAGCGGTATCAACAATTCTCGCCCCCACTATTACACCATTTTCGTTTCTATCAATCTTATATTGAAGTACAGTGTATGAACTCGAGCCTTTCTCCTGAAAACTGATATACAGATCCATACCGTTGGTATCCACATAGATCAGTGGATTGTTTCGGACATACGTATACCTGTTAAAAGACTGCGGCGCGGACGCCCTGCCCGACGCCAGCAGCGGATCGACAGCCGTGAAACGGCCATACTCATTGTTATAGTACCGGGCCTGGGCATAATCAAGACCTGTTTCCTCATCTTTTTCATAACCGGTGAATTTTTTCCTTAAGGTGTCCATTCCCGATGAAAATTTTGCCGTTTCGCCTCGGTTCGGTGTTCCTGCCGCCAGTTCTTCGCCGAAGGGCATAAAGTCTCTCCGCGAGGTGACGTCGCCCTTTTTATCGGTGATTATTCTGGGGCTTCTGAGGTGGTCGGTAGTGGTATATGACACGGCCGGATCGCTGGAAACCTGGCTCGAATATTCCGCGATCAATCTATTTGTTCCGTCATAGACGAAAATGGTCGTCTCGCCGGCCTGGAGGGTCTTCTTTATTCTATTCCCGAGGCCGTCGTAAAAATAAGTTCCCACCGAATGGCCGGCATTGTCTTTTACCTGAATTTGCCTGTTGTCGCCATTGAAAGTGAACGTCCTGGTGGAACCTTCCTGGCCATCCTGGACGACGTTTCCATTTTTGTCGTAAAGAAATCCCTGCCCGCTCTTGAACCGGTTAGTACCTTGATCGACCTCGGGGGTAAAAGTTTCGGCGAGGGGCCCGATCTGCTCATTAAAAGTTTCCCTGTTTCCGAAGCGGTCATAGCTGAAATGCTGTATCCAGTTTTGCTCCTGGCCGGTTTTTTCTTCAGCTTCCTTTAAGCGGGATAAAGAGTCGTATTTAAAGGTTTGAACAAAAGTGGTACCCGGAATATTTTCCGTCTGCCGGGCAATATTGCCGTTATTTTTGGTGCTGTCGATCGAGCCGTCGGCCCGCAATTCACCGTATTCGTAATCGACCTTCCACAGACTCGTGTCGTTCGCCGAGGTCCCCAACGCCAGCTGCGTAACCTGATGTGAAGGGTTAAACTGCGCAGTTTCCCAGCGGCCGTTGCCGAGCCTTAATTTAGCGACACCCCCGCTTGCGGTATATACCGGATCGCTGGCATAGGTTTGACCGGACACCGCTACCCGCGACAGGTTACCGTCAGACTGGAGAAAGTTTCTTACGACCTCGCCCGAGGGGTAGATTTCTTCTATCAGATTTCCGGAAAGGTCGTATTTATAGCTGGTGGTAAAACTCTGACCGTCGGTGGTTTGCTTATGATTTAAAAGCCGTCCCATATTATCAAAAGCGGAATATTCGGTCGTAGAAACCGAAGAGACGATTTTGGTTTTCTGTCCTAAAGCAAATTGCGTCGGCTCGCTCAGGCCCTTGCCGTCATAAAAATGTTCTACTGCGGGCGTATCTTCGCTGATCTGATTGCCCGGGATCTGGCTGCATAAAGTTGCGGTCGTCTGAACTTCCGGCTTTGTGTGGCAGCGCTTTATCAGCCGGCCGGCTTTGTCGAATTCATTTATGATATTTACGCCGTTTGCATCAGTGCTTCTGACGAGCCGGCCGGCATTGTCATAAATAAATCCAGCGCTCCAGCTTGAATTGTTCGTTACGGCATCGCTTAAAGCGAGGCTCGCCCTGGCTTCTTGTTCGGGTTGTTTGACCCTTAATAATCTTCCCAAACCGTCATAGAGAAAATAGCGTTTTTGCACTCCCTGCGTTACCTGCACCAACCGGCCGAGCGGGTCGTATTTGTAATAGGTCGATTCCATCGGGTAATGGCCGACCATCTCCGGCGCGCACGCCGGCTGTCCCGATCCGCCGCAGCCGCCGGGATCGGGCGTCGGCGTCGGGTCCGGAGTGGGATTGGGCGTAGGCCCGGTTCCGGGCGTCGAGGTAGGGGCAGGCGTGGACGTCGGCAATGGCTCCAGGCTGCCGTTATCGGCAGGCTCATCCACTCGGATCAATTGTCCCAGCAAATTCGTGACGGATCGCCCTTTTCTGCCGTTTACATCCGTTACCACCGCCACCATACCCAAGAGGCCTGGCGTGGTCGAAAGAGAAAATTCCGTCGTGCTGGTACTTTGAGCGGAATTCGGGTCGATGGCCGGAGCAAACGATTCCACCGTCCTGCCCTGCGCGTCATACCGCACCTTCGTCCAGTAGATCGGATCGCTGTCCCGATAGGGACTGCTTACTTTTTCAACGCGGCCGAGATTGTCATATGAAGTATCGATAAAGACGTATCCCTGCGCGTCTTTGGCCTTTTTTCGTTTGCCGCGTCCCAGGCCATCGAATTCGGTGGTGGTCTCGTCCCAATTAATTTCATCGATTTGTTTTTTGACCTTGACGTAAAGGTTGCCGACAGTGTCGCCATATTCGAAAATGGTTTGCTGGCCATTCGGCGCGGTCACCTTGGTCGGCCGCTGCAAAGGATCGACATAGTCCGTTTTAGTTTCCTGATTATTAGCATCTCTGACTGTCAGAGGGCGTCCGGAATAAAAATCATAGCTGCTCGTGCTTTGAAACTCCGAGTTTGATCCATGAATACCATCACCGGGACCCGGGCTGATCGATTTCGTCGGGTAGGCATAAAGGTTCACGGCATCGTATTCGGTCTGAAACAGGTTACCGTTCGCATCCCAGTTATTTCTGGTGTTACCGAATTGATCGGATTGGGTATGCGTTTCGGTTGATGTCCAGGTATTGCCGGTCTTGTTCCATAACCGGCTGGTAGTGGCGTTTCCCCTGATATTTTTCAGAGATAGCGGTTTTCCCGCGTCGGGGTCTTCCCATCCTGTCACGGTCGTCTGCCCGTAGCTTAACGGAGTGTAATTCGTCTCGTCGTACAGGAATTCATTTTTGGCTATTAGGGTTTCCACGTTATCGTAATTGACATCGTAGATCTCCGTAGATTTAAGTAAAGCCGGCATGAAAACGCCGGGGTCGGTGTAATCCACATTGCCGTGATTTTCATTGACCTTGAGGTATATTGATTTCGAGTGCTTGATTATTCTACCGGGCGCGCCGACACCATAATCGTACGTCCTTGCATCCGTTCGATTGTTTGTCAGACTGGTATCGTCATATTCGTACGCGACCTTGCTGGTAAGTGACTGGCCGGCTTCGAATATAGTGGCCGTAACGCTCTTGACCCGCGTCCGTTTAGGCGCGCTCGGATTTGCCGAACCGGCCGTTGATAGATATTCCCATTCGGTTTCCGTTCTGCCTTTTAGAGTATCCGTCGTGCCGCTGGAGCTGAAAGTTTCAGTCTTGTACTCCCGTCCTTCATTCCATTTAGGGTAAAAGCTATGGCTGAAACTGTTGGCGGCGCCATGAAAATAATGGTCACTTTTGGCATTTACGTCACATTCGGATGAACTTGTTTTTCCTTTGCATTCATTAACGCGGACAATTCCAGTGAAAGTGGAAAAATTGGAAACGAAGTTTTCGCGGGTATATGTTTGACGATTTTCGTATTGGCTTCCCGCCGCCTTGCTTCCGCCCTCGACATACACTCTTCTTTCCGAGACCGGACGGAAAACTTTATCGGCCGGACTGCTTTGCGACGGAACCGGGAAATCATATTCCATAGCTGCGCCGGTTGGTAATTCAACGCGGGCGATCTCTTTGTATGGAGTATAAAAGAGATTATATCCCCGGCCGTCTGGAAGCTCGATCCTTTTTACGACTTTTTCGGGATTATAAAGTGGGGGATTTACCGGAGGAAACTGCCCTAAAGCCGGAAACATGTGCTCCAGCGTCATTAATTCGTAACCGCTGCGCAGAACATTTCCTAATTTCGTCCTATAGACCTTGATCGTCTGCCACGTGTCGGCGCTTTTTTGTGTTTTTATTTCGTCGTAACTAAGTTCCGGGTCATTTGTCTCGTGGCCGTAAACGATGGTGATCTGCCGACCCATCGAATCTACTACTCCCGTCACTTGTTTTTCTGAATTATAGGTAAAGACGATCTTGTTGCCGTCAACGTCCCTAATCGACATGACATTGCCGTTTACGATCCTATATTGCGTACCGTCCGGAAAATAAAGAGTTCCGGAGGGAAACGTTACGGGCGGTAAATCCGTATTGTCCGAGACCCAAAAGTCTATGATCGGATTATCCGATACGAACCTCAATCCGCTTCCGTCCGACGCTTCAAAAACAGTTCCGCGATCGACCGGGTCGCTGGCCCAGTGAAGTCGAGGTTTTCCATCCGTCAAAACATCCCGCAGCTCATATTCCGTGCCTTCCGAGGAAACGAAAAAGAGGCGCGTCAAGGAATTGATTCTGTAACCGCTGGGTTGTCTCGAGAATAAAGGTTCTATCTTTCCACCGCGCGCGATCAGCATGCCGGGGCCATATCCGACGATTGCTTCCTGAAGATTTTCCCTGATCGTATAATAAGGATAATAAAAACCGCTGGGAATCATCAGGCCGGCCTCCTCAGGCGCGTAATGCTGAACTATGTCGCTGGCGGATATTTCGTCGTCCAGGGCGGACTGCTCGCAGGTGACGGCCGGGCCGACATCGCACATTGGAGCGCCCGGCTGGCAAAAATTAGTATGGCTTAGGGTGCAGGTGTTCCAGGCGTCAGGCAGGGACGGCATATCATAAGTGGTGCCGTTAACCCGGGCTATGGTTCTCATTGCATTAGGGCTTAGTCCGACGACAGGCTCGCCGAAGGTGAGGGCGTCTTTTTCTACATTCCACCTGGCACTATCGATATTTAAATTCATCGAATACCTGCTCTTGCCGCGGCCTCCTGCCTTTATCAAGGGCAGGTTGAAATTAAGATTTCCGTTGAAAAGGTTTACCGTTTCAAATCCGCTTAACGAGTAGCTGCCGACAGGCGATCCAGGCTCGGCCATTTTCGGGGTCATGCCCTCGGCTCTCGTCTGCGTAAAAACGGAACCACAGCCAGCCAAAAGAAATGCAGTGATGATCACGGCCTTAATTGAAAACAACGCGCTGGCTAAAACAAACGATGAATTTTTGACTTGCATATATTTACTCTTCGAACCGAACAATCGCAGAAAGTCTATTTTCTTAAGTGTATGGTTTATCGTCGATACCGGCTGGGAACCGGAATATCTCCCGCTTGTCCCCACAATTCGGTGCGGGTTTGCCCATCGCCGCTCTTGCGGATAAACCAGTAACCCGTATAAGGTCCTGTTTTGCGCCAGACAGCGATATCGCATTTACCGTCCGCGTCGTAGTCTCCCGGAACCGCCTGGTCTGTTGCTCTGTCACCCCAGCCGATAGTGAGAATCTGGTTATTCGAGCTTTGCTGGATGCGCCAGCTGTTATCGCTGCGCCAGGTGGCAATGTCCGCCCGTCCGTCGCCGTCATAATCGCCGATCACCGGTAGGTCGCCGCTTTGCCCAAACTGTGCTGAGACGATCTCGCTGGTCATCGAGCGCATTACCCAGAAGGTTGCCGAGCCGGAGCGCCAGACCGCTTTATCACTCTTGCCGTCGCCGTCATAGTCCGCCGGAACCGGATCGCCGCCCTTGGATCCGAGGCTTTCGATCACCATTTGGGAATCGCCGCTACGCTGGATATACCAGTACTTGTTCGAGGGACGGAAAAGCGCGATATCAGTTTTGCCGTCACCGTCGTAATCGGCCTGTGCGACCTTATCCTCGCTGGTTCCAAAATTTATTACGTAATAGGCGCCGTCCGTACTTCTCATCACATACCAGTTGCCTTCGCTCGGGCGGTATACGCAGAAGTCGGTCTTGCCGTCGCCGTCGAAATCACCCGGCGCGGCGATATCCGAGCCTAAACCCCATTGCTGGGAAGTGGCTTGATTACTCGATCCCAGCACCCACCAGACCCCGCTCGAAGGTCGCCAAACGGCCAGATCGGAAGGCGCTACGGCGTCTGCTCCCGCGTCCTTGACCGCCAGCAATCTCGATCCGGCATATACGTATTGTTTTGATAACTGTAATGGTGGAGGAGTAGGCGTCGGAGCAGGCGTAAACGGATTTACCTGAGATAAAAGGCTTTTCTCTCTGACCGCGAGCGGGTTTTGTTTTTGTTTCGCGGTTTCCTCACGGGCTGACTCTTCAAGGTATTTCAGGCCCCCGCCGAGCACACCGAGGGACAAAAGGACAACCAGCGCGATAACCCACCAATAAGAGCGGATATTTAGATATTGATAACTTTCGGCTGCGTTTTCGCCGATTTCAAGGCCGGCAGGCTGATTGGGAATTGAATATACAGGGGCATTCTTCTGCCTCTGGCTCTTTTTATTTTTAGACATAACTTCTCTAATTGAGATCAGTCTTAATTTCTATTTTCGTGATCTGGGGTTCGTGAAAGTTGAGCTTAACTAAAGCAATACCTGGGAGCTTTAGTAAATAAAATTACTACAAAGTATAAGACCAATGTGCGAAACCAGGATAATTCTTAACTATGGTTAAGTCTTATAGATTAAAAAGAAAGTGCTGTCAAATAATTTTTGCAAGATTCTATCTTTGTTAATGGCTTGCCCAAATACCCTCGACTTTTTGAGCAGATAAAATAGTTTTTAGACAGAATCATTCAATACCCAAGTTTGATTACCCAAGTTTGATTGTACGCAGTTCGAAAAGTCGTTTTTGATGTTTCACCGAACATTGGTAATCCGATCAGCCTGAATTCGTCATTTTCAATCTTAAGTAATCCATTCTTGCTATATTTGCTGTAACCTTTTCTGTGTAGTGTTTAATATTTATGAGAGCTTAGGTTCGTATAACCGACCAATTTCATCTTTTAGCCAGAGCTGGAATCTCGTTGAAAAAAATTTCCTTCGCGTTCTTTTCATATCCTTATTGGTGTTATGAAACAAAGTAATTCAAACCCGAAGGTGTGAGTAAAACAAAAAGACGCCGGTGAGGAGCGCCTTTTGATTTGCGTAAATCATTGAAATAAATGCAGATATTGTGGAGCCATCCATGGGATTCAAACCCACGACCTTTCGATTACGAATCGAATGCTCTATCAGCTGAGCTAGGATGGCTCAAAGCACCAAAAAGCGCCAAGTTAAAGACTATAAGAATAACGCTAGGCCGCTGTCAAGCTATTGCTCTCAAATCCCTTAACGGAACAATTATAACAAACTTTTGCTATCATCTAAGGCGTGAAGGAAATTTTTGTCATCGGCGGGGGATTAGCGGGTGTCGAAGCGGCCTGGCAGGCTGCGGAAAACGGTGTAAAAGTAAGGCTTTACGAGATGCGCCCGGTTACCTCGACGCCGGCGCACCGGACCGATAAACTGGCGGAAATCGTCTGTTCGAACTCGCTGAAATCCGATGAAAAAGGCTCCGCGCCCTACCTGTTAAAAGAAGAACTCAGGCGCGGAGATTCGCTCGTCATGGAAGCCGCGGCGCAAACCAAGGTGCCGGCCGGAGCGGCGCTGGCAGTTGACCGCGACAAATTCGCCACGCTGATCACCGAACGGATCGAACAACACCCGAATATCGAGATCGTCCGCGAAGAAATAACGGAAATTCCATCTTACGCAATTTCAGTCATCTGCACCGGGCCGCTGACGTCCGAAGCGCTGACCGCCGATATCATGAAGTTGACCGGAAACGACCAGCTTTATTTTTACGACGCGATCGCGCCGATCGTGTCAGCGGATTCGATCGATATGAATATCGCTTTCAAGGCAGCGCGCTACGGCAAAGGCGGAGACGATTATATCAATTGCCCTTTTGACCGGGACCAGTACGAAATTTTTTACAACGCGCTGATCGAAGCCAAATCCGTCCCGCTGAAACGATTCGAAGACACGCGCTGGTTCGAATCATGCCTGCCGATCGAAGAAGCGGCGCGGCGCGGGGTCGATACCCTGCGTTTTGGCCCGATGAAGCCCAAGGGTTTGCCCGATCCGAAAACGGGCTATGAGCCATACGCGGCGGTGCAGCTCCGGCAGGAAAATCTGATGGCCGATGCTTATGGGCTGGTCGGTTTTCAAAATCATTTGAGATACGGCGAGCAGGAACGGGTTTTAAAATTAGTGCCGGGGCTGGAAAATGCCGAGTTTCTGCAATTCGGGCAAATTCACCGTAACACGTACATAAATTCTCCGCAGGTTTTGAGCGCTTCGCTGCAGGTTAAAAACAAAGCCGGCCTCTTTTTCGCCGGTCAGATCACCGGGGTCGAAGGTTATGTCGAATCGGTGGCGACGGGCTGGCTGGCGGGCCTGAATGCCGCGCGGCTGGCGCAGGGAGCTTCCCTGATCACCGCCCCGATATCCAGCGCGACCGGGGCGCTCTGCAATTATGTTTCAAATACCGAAACGAAAAATTTCCAGCCGGTAAACATCACTTTCGCGCTGCTGGAACCTTTGCCCGCCGAACTTCGTAAAAAGCATCGAAACAAGCGTGAGCGGCATCTTATACAGGTCGATATGGCATTGCAGACCTGGGATGAGTTTTTACGCGAATTAAAAACTTCAGGTCAAAGCGCGCATGGCTGAATACCAGATACTGATAATTGCGGCCATTTTGCTGGTTGCGATACTTTATTCTTCGGTCGGTCACGCCGGGGCTTCGGGTTATCTGGCGGTAATGGCTCTGCTGAGCGTAGCGCCGGAAATATCCCGGCCGACCGCGCTGATGCTGAATATTTTTGTCGCGATGATCGCGACGGCGCAGTTTTACCGCGCGGGATATTTCGACTGGCGAACGTTTTTGTCCTTTGCGGTAACTTCGGTTCCTTTTGCCTTTATCGGAGGATTGATCCAATTACCCACGTCCTGGCATAAAAAACTGCTCGGTGTGGTTTTGTTATTCACCGCGTTTCGTTTCTTCTGGAAATTTTCCGCTTCAGGGGAAACGAAAAAGGTCGATTTACGGCTCGCGCTGGTGATCGGGGCTTTGATGGGGCTGCTTTCGGGCCTGACCGGCGTCGGCGGGGGAATTTTTCTAACACCGCTTCTGCTATTTGCTAACTGGGCGGAAACCAGGCAGGCGGCGGGAATTTCCGCGATGTTCATTTTGGTCAATTCCATCGCCGGGCTTTTGGGAAGTTATTCGCTGATACAAAACCTGCCGCCGGACGTCTGGTTTTGGCTGGCGGCGGCGATCGCCGGCGGTATTATCGGCTCGACCCTCGGCAGCCGATATTTTGCTATAATCACGCTGCGCCGGATACTTTCGGTGGTATTGGTAATAGCCGGAGTGAAGTTGATTTTTACCTGATCCGATGAAGTTTTTAATCGCTAAGTTTTGCATTCTCATGCTGTGCGTCATCTGTGTCGCGCAATCGGGACGCAACAAGCAATCGCCTGAAGAAGCTGCCGCCGATAACCGTCCGCGCAGCGTCAAGTCTATTCCGAAAAAGTCTCCAACGCCGGTTCCGGCCCCAAGGCCGACACCGAAACCTTTACCGACACCTTCCGATGACGATAACAGCCTGATAAGTATCGATTCCATATTAGTACCGATCCCGGTTTCGGTCACCGATGAAACCGGCCGGGCGATCATCGATCTTCAGCTTAAAGATTTCGAGCTCTTGGTGGATAACCGGGCGGCCGAGATCACCGATTTCTCGCGATCCGACGCCCCGGTACGGTTGGCGCTGCTGTTCGATAATAGTTCGAGCCTGACCAATGCCCGCGAATTCGAGCTTAAAGCCGCGACCCGTTTTCTCAGGCGCGTATTACGCCCAGATAAAGATCAGGCGGCGCTTTACAGCGTTTCCACGACCGTCAATCTGGAACAGCCGCTGACAAAAAATGTCGGCAGCCTGATCAGCGCGACGGAAAATTTACCGCCGCCGTCCGGCGCCACGGCGCTCCTGGATGCGATCATCGAGGCCGCAAATTATCTGGGCGAAAGCGATGGCCGGCGCGTGATCGTGATCGTTTCCGACGGCGAAGATACGATCAGCGATCTGGAAACGACGCTGGAAAAAGTGGTGCTGAGAGTGCAGGCCAGAAACTGCCAGATATATGTAGTGAAAACCACCGATTTCGAGAACTATAAAAATACCGGCCGCCGCGGCGGAAATGCCAATATCATGAATTTGACCGCCGAACACCGGATGCAGGAATTGGCCCGGCAAACCGGCGGCGCGGTCTATTCCCCGCTCGATGAAAAGGAACTGGAAGCCGCTTTCGCCCGTGTTTCAGCCGAGCTTTCGCAGCAATATATCCTGAATTATTATCCGGACGATAAAGCGCTCGGCGGAGATTTCCACGCAATCGCCTTAAAGGTAAAAAATCGCCCCGGCTTGACAGTGCGCACCCGAAAAGGTTACTACGTTCCCAGGAAAAGATAGATCGGTTTGAAATGACTTTAACTATTAATTGTGTTTAGAGGCGGTCTTTGACCGCCCATAGCAAACGTCGTACAAGGCGGTCGAAGACCGCCTCTAAACAAATGGCAACTATTCACGACTTACTATTTACTATTCACTGTTTTCTATATGTTTGAAGAATATTTCAAAGAATTTCTCGAACATATGCGCTATGAGCGCAATGTCAGCGAACACACCCTGCGAAACTATGCCAGCGACCTCGGGCAGTTTCACGATTTTCTCGCGCCCGTAATAAATGAAGAAACGCTGGAACGCCGCGCGCTCAACCTAAAGGACATCGACCATATCACCATCCGCGAATGGATGTCCGCCCTTCACGACGCGAATAAAAAGAAAACTTCGATCGCCCGCAAACTTGCCAGCGTCCGCACTTTTTTTCAGTTTCTGGTACGCGAAGGCAGATTGGAAATGAATCCGGCAAAGCTCGTCTCGACGCCCCGCATCGAGCGCAAGCTGCCCAATCATCTCTCGATGGAAGACGCCGTGCGGTTTATCGAATCGCCTGACGCCGACAGCGATATGGGCAAACGCGACCGCGCCATTCTGGAATTTCTATACGCTACCGGCGTGCGCGTTTCCGAGCTGGTAAAGCTGAATTTGAAAGACATCGACTACGAGAATAAAAGCGCGCGCGTGACCGGAAAACGCCGCAAGCAGCGGATAGTTCCCTTTGGCGATCATGCGCTCGGCGCGCTTAATAATTACCTGAATATTCGCCTGATTTTTTTGCACAACGCGCCGGCGGCAGAGCGCGAAGACCAGGCGGTTTTTCTCAATTACCAGGGCACGCGTATCACCACGCGCTCCGTCGGGCGAATGGTCGATAAATACATCCGAAAGTGTGCCGACATTCACAATATCAGCCCGCACAGCCTGCGCCATTCGTTTGCCACGCACCTGCTCGACTCCGGCGCCGACCTGCGCGATATCCAGGAACTGCTCGGCCACGCGCGGCTTTCCACCACGCAAATTTACACCCAGGTCTCGATGGAAAAGCTGATCGACGTCTATGATAAAGCGCATCCGAAAGCTTAGAAATTTAGCCGCTTGTGCCGCTGTAAATCAGCCAATATTGCTTTTCGAGCTTAAGTCTGTTTCAATAAACTCTCCAAAACGCGAATGTTGATATGTTGGGATTAATTTTAGTTATTGTGCTGCTTTGGCAGGTATATAAGGCCGCCAGCGAAAACGGCCGGAATGGCATTTTGTGGGTAATAATCGCGTTTTTCGGCTCGTTATTATTGCAGCTTATGATCGGGGTGGGCGTCGGATTCCTTATTGTTATCGGTACCGAGTTCTGGGGCTGGCCGGAGAACATGGCTGACACCATTGCTGACACCATGATCTGGCCTATCAACATACTGACCTTAATAATAAATGGGTTTGCGATCTGGCTACTCATTAAATACTTAAGCAAGGTACCGGATACCGACAGTTTTATGCCGCCGCCTCCCCCGCCTTCAGATTTTAATTAATATCTTCGTATTAAAAAATGGAAGTATTTCAACAACTAGGAAAACAAGTCGAAACCCTCTGGCGTGACAAGGGGTACAATGAGGTCGCTTTTGCCGCCATTTGCGAAGAGGCGCTGCGCGATGCCGATCTGCCGGCGAAAGTTTCCGCCTGGGAAATAATTCACTGGGCGCTCGGCGAAACTTATCTGCCGGAGCAGCGCGATCTGCCGGCGAGTTTCGGCGACCCGCCGATCACACTGTATAATTCGCCGCGTTTTCACATCGATATTTATTTCTGGCTCGAGGGCACGACCGAAATTCACCAGCATGGTTTTTGCGGCGCGTTTCAGGTGCTGCTCGGTTCGAGCATTCACAGTAATTATGAATTCGATGTGCAGGAAAAGATCAACACCTTTACCGAGCTCGGCGGGCTCGAGCTCGACGATGTCGAATTGCTTCAGGTAGGCGATATCCGGCAGATCCTGGCCGGGCGGCAATTCATTCACGCCCTGTTTCACTTGGATTACCCATCGGCGACGATCGTCGTGCGAACGCATAAAAGCCCGCTTTACCTGCCGCAGTTTTCCTATCGCAAACCGACGTTGGCGATCGATCCTTTTTTCGAAGAGCCCAACATCGTCAAAAAACTCCAGAGCATTTCGATGCTGGTGCGGACAAAACATCCGCAGACCGACGAGATGATCGCCACTCTGCTGGGGGCTTCGGATTTCCAAACCTCATATTTCATTCTTTCGAACGTAAAGCGGCTTTTGAGCAGAAGCGAGCTCGACCAGCTTTTCCAGGTCGGCGATTCGCAGGATCGTTTTGAGAATTTTCTGGACATAGTCACCAAAAAACACGGCGCGACGGCAACCACGCTGCCCGTTATTTTCGCCGAGCAAAACCGTCTGGACGAGATCGTCCGCCGCCGCTCTTTTATTTCCGATCCGGAGCATCGTTTTTTCCTCGCCCTGCTGCTGAACGTTTCCGACCGGAAGCGGGTGCTCTCGTTAATAAAAAAACGTTTCCCGGACGCCGAACCGATCGACAAAATCTTGGATTGGTCGCTGGAACTAGCCGAAACAAAAGTGCTGGGAATGAATCTGCCGAATGCGCTCGGCATCGAAAGTTTCGGCGATCCGGAACTGCTGGTGCTGGAAAATCTCTTAAAGGGACATTCTGAAGAAGAAATAAACGGCTCCGTCTTAAATACCTACCCGGCGGAAAAAGCCGATGAACTGCTGGCCGATCTGACGGCAATCACCGACAAATTCCGCCAGTCGGTACTTTTAGGACATCTCGTAAAATAAAAGATCCCTGACTTCGATCAGATCGAGAGCAGGGAAATTCGACAATGCCGGCGCTTAGGGCTCAGAACCCGGTAAAATATTATCCATCGACAAAAGAAGCCTGCCGGAGCTTTCTGCGAATTTGTACCCGGTGATTGCGCCGTTATGAACGTCCGAAGCCAGGTCGATCGCCAGTATGTCTTCTTCACCGATATTTTCGATAATGCAGCGAAAACAACGAATGACCACTTCGTGGGTTACGATCAGCACTTTTTGCCCGCCCATTTTCAGACACAGATCGTCCCAAAAACTCCGCAGCCGCAAAATAACATCGCACCAGCTTTCGCCGCCCGGCGGGCGATAATAATATTTTCCCAGGCGCTCGCGTCGTTCACATTCTTCCGGGTACTTTTGTATCGATCCGATCTTGGTCAGACGGTCGAAGATACCGAATTCGCGCTCGCGCAGACGCTCATCGGTGACGATCCATTCCGCCGGGAGCGCCGCAGTTTCCACTAAAATCTTTACCGATTCCTTCGTCCGGACAAACGGCGAAGCAAAAATATGCGTCGGCTTTTCCGCGGCAGGCAGGGCGCCGAACCATTTACCCATCACCGCCGATTGCTGAATGCCGGCGTCCGAGAGCGGCACGTCGGCTTCGCGGTAAGGAAAATCTATCGTCGCCAGATTTTCCGCTTCGGCTTTATGACGCGCGACATTAGCGATGCTTTCACCGTGCCGTACCAGCCATAATGTTTCGGGTAAATTCATCCCAGGTTAAATATCGAATTCCGCTATGACCGGCGCGTGATCCGAGGGACGCTCCCACATGCGCGGATTTTTGTCGATCCAGCAGCGCGTGCATTTCGCTGCCAGGCTGGGGGAAACCCAGATATAATCGATCCGCAGCCCGTTGTCGCGCTGAAATGCTCCCTCACGGTAATTCCACCAGCTATACTGGCCGCCGTTCTGATTGAATTTGCGAAACGCATCGACAAAGCCCCAGCGTTTGAGGTAATCGAGCGAAGCGCGTTCGGCGGTAGTGAAATGCAGTTTGCCGCGCCAGGTCGGCACATCGTAAACGTCGCGCTCGTCTTCGGCAATATTAAAATCGCCGCAGAGCAGCACATCGGAATTCGTCTCGCAGGTATCGTCGAACAAATGCCGCAGCCGCTGCATCCAGTCGAGTTTGAAAACGAATTTATCGGTGCCGAGTTCCGTGCCGTTCGGAATATAGACGTCCACCACGCGGACGTTATTCACCGTCGCCGCGATCAGCCGCGAGGGCGCTTCGCGGTCGTCGCCGGGAAAATTGTACTGCACCTTATCCATGCTCATCGGCGAAAGTATCGCCACGCCGTTGTAGCTTTTCTGTCCCAGAATGACGGCCTGGTAACCGATCTCGGCAAAATCGAGATAGGGAAATTTCTCATCGACGCATTTTATTTCCTGCAGACAAAGCACATCGGGCTTTTCTTCGGCGATCCAGCGCAGCATCGGCTCCAAACGTATGTTGATGGAATTTACATTCCAGGTGGCGATTTTCATGGCGGTATTATCGGATATTTACGCGGGATTGGCTAATTCGCACCGGTCAGGGGAAGGCTGAATTTTGTCTTTAGCTTAAAGTCCGCCGGAATCACCCGCTTGAATTTCATCCCGAATTTTTTGAAGGTGCCAAAAACATATACCTTGCCGGTTACTTCGAATTCGGTCAACGACGGCTTTAAGTTCAATAAAACGATCCTAACTTTCAGTGGTTTCGGAAGGTCGGTATCGACGCCTTTGACAAATTGAAAGGGACCGTTAAATTCTTCGACCTGCATCTTGATGCCGTTAATGCGCATATCTTCGAACGCGATCGAATCCACCTGCCCGCCGGTTTTGTAAATATTCATCGAGAGCGGCAGTTCGAAGGTAGCGCCCGACAGCGAAACTTTAAAGTTTTGCGGCGAGCCGATCTTTACCAGCGAATCAAAAGATTTGCCTGCAGCAACAGGCATCTTGTCTTTTGCCGTTTGCACCAGGACCCTGGCCTGATAAACCTTGTAACCGCGGATCTTTTTCGGGAATCCGGTTTCCATGGAGTTTTGCGCGACGGAAAAAACTGCAAGACTGAAACACAAACCGAGCAGAAAAATAATTTGCCGCCCTGAAATTACCGGACAAGTCTTACCGCTCATTTCGTTGATCCTTCTAAGGGCAAATTGATCTCAAAACTCATACCGCGGCCAGGTTCGGTTTTTAGCCGGATAGTTCCCCCGGCCTGATTGACGGTTTCTAAAACCGCGTCGAGCCCGATACCCCGGCCGGAAAATTCAGTTACAAAAGGTGCCGTGCTGTACCCGGCCGCAAAGATCCGGTCGCCGCCGTCGCTTCCCTGCCCGTCGTCGCAAACTTCGATCGTCAGATCGCCCTCCTTCACGCTGATATTTATTTCCACCGTGCCCCGCAAAGGTTTCTGCCGGGCAGCCCTTTCGAGCGGGAATTCGATCCCGTGATCGACCGCATTGCGAACCAAATGGAGCAGGATGGCCGATACCGTCCGCGACAGCCGCGCGGGTACCTGCGCGCGGTTTTCCGGTAACACGAACCGGACGTCTTTACCCGTCATGTCGGCGGTTATTTCACCATGCGAAACCGCCCACTGCAATTCGCTTTCACTCTCACCGGGCGCCGGCGTGATTTTCGCATTTTTTTTGTTGCTGCTCTTTTGTCTTTGAAACAACACTCTTCCGCCGAATTCACGCAAAATGGCGATCATTTTTTGGTTCTCACTTGAAGCAGCGATGAACCTAAAAGTCGTTTTGTTTTCCGCCGCTGCGCCGCTTCCGGCGATAACGGCGAAAATTCGGGCGGCGTTATCCAAACGTTTCCGTAACTCCTTGAAACTGACGGAGAATCCTTCGCGTTCGAAACTGAATTCAAGGATCAGGATCTCTTTTTTTTTTTCCAGGCGAGGCTAACCGACTTTATCTCCGAAGCGCTGAGCCTGCCTGACAATTCGGCGGGAAAATTGTCGGGCAGCGATAGCCCTCCCTCGATTTCGCTCGTTTCTCCGATCGAACTTTTCAGTTCTTCGATCAAATTCTCCGGCAGCGCGGTGATCCCGCCCCTGGAAGCGAGATGAAAATTCTCTGTTAAAACCTCGAGCGATCTTACGAGCAAGCTTTCCGTCCCGAAATCGCGCTGTGTCGTCAAAAACGTCTCTATTTCGTGCGCGATTCGCGCTTCGACGTCAAACCCGAAGGTCCGCGCCGAGCCTTTAATAGTATGAAGCGTCCGGAAAAGTTTTTGTGAAAAATGCGGGGGAAGCGAAGCCTGGCCGGCGGCGTTTATCTGCCTGAGTTCATTTAATATTTCTGTCAGATCATTAATTGCATCACTGAGAAATTCTGCCGGAATGTTTTCCATCAGACCTTTTTTGCAAAGTAATTTATGCCGAAGTGCCTTTTTTCTTTTTCTTGACCGGGGCTTCTTCGCTTTCTTCGTCGCCCTCGGATTTGCTATCCAGATCGTGTTTTACGGCGTCCAGTATCCCGTTGATGAACTGGGTCGCCTCATAGGTGGAAAAACGGCGGGCGATCTCGAGCGCTTCGTTAATGACCACGGTACGCGGCGTCGGCTCATAGACAAACTCATAAACGGCCATCCGCAGAATATTCCGGTCAACCACCGCCATCCGCGGAATACGCCAATGCTCCGCGCGCGAGCGGATCAATTCGTCGATCTCGTTCACTCTTTCCAGCGTGCCTTTGGCGATATTATTGGCAAAATCGCGGGTCGCCTCATCGGCGTCCGCGTCGTCCAACTCCGACCAGAATTCACTGGTAAGGAGGTACGGATCGGTACCTGTTACATCAGCCGCAAATAACATCTGCAAAGCGCATTCGCGCGCTTTACGCCTGGTTCCCATAAATCCTTGTTCAAAAACCAAAAAATAAAAGACAGATCAAAAACTACTGTCTTTTAGGCTATTCCCTTATATAAATTTACTATTTCGATGGCGGCTGTGGCCGCTTCAAAACCTTTGTTGTCCGCTCTTTTTCCGGCGCGATCTATCGCCTGCTGTACGTTGTCGGCCGTTATCACGCCGAACAAGACCGGAATACCTGTTTCCAAACTCACCTGAGTACCGCCCTCTGCCGCCGCGCCGGCGACAAAATCAAAATGCGGCGTGTCTCCGCGAATTACGATCCCCAGTGAAATAACCGCATCCCACGATCTGGACTGAGCCACTTTTTTTATTGCCAGTGGAAGTTCGAATGCTCCCGGCACTCTGAATATCGCCACCGAATCTTCATCTGCGCCATATTCTTCGAGGGCTTCCAGAGCGCCTTCGATCAGGCGCGAAACCAATAGTTCATTCCAGCGGCTGGCAACTATCGCGAAACGAAAGCCTTCGGCGCTTAATTTTCCCTGGTGAACCTTAGGCTGCAAAAGTAGCTCCTCAAAAAACTAGTAATACCATTAACAAGTATAGGGGACAGCCCGCTTTCCTGACAAGCAAAAAAGCCTTTTTAGCTCCAACCCCTTACCACTGAACACTTCCCTCTTTAGTGGTATCGATCTGGGTCAGATCCACGCCCTCGTTATAAAAGAAGATTTTCATATTGTCGAAAAGAAAACCATGCGAATCGGGATCCGATACGTCGAGCCCGAAATGATTGATCAACTGGTTTTGCTTTTGCAGCCATTCCTTCCAGCAATCCTGGCAGCATTCGGCACCGATCTTCGCCCCCAGATCCGTCGGGATCGGCGCGTAACCGATCGGCTCGGTTTTCTTTCCGCACCTGGCGCATGTAAATTTGTCGCTTGAAAATAAACCCATTTATGATTTCTCCTGTCGTCGAAATGGTAACCGGTAATTGGTAATTGGTAATTGGTAATACGACTTCCATTACTAACTAACTGCCAGTTGCCTAATACCCATTACCCTACCCTGCTACCTATTACGTATTACGTATCACGTATTTGCCGACTGCCAGCTACCAATTACCATTTAAGCATTCGCTTTTTTTATCGCCGCCAAAACATCCTCGTCCTTCGGGCGGAAAATGCTCAGCGATTGGACCTGCCGATGCCGGATGATCCCGTTTTTATCGATCACAAAAACTGCGCGCGCCGAGCGTCCCGGCAGCCACGATTTAACATCGTAAGCGGCGGAAACCTCGCGGCCGACGTCCGCCAGCAGCCGCAAAGGCAGATTATATTTTACGCTGAAGCTGCCGTGCGATTCCGCCGAGTCGGTCGAGATACCGACGACCTCGGCGCCGCTTTCGACATACTGATCCCAATTGTCGCGCACGGAGCAAAGCTGTTTCGTGCAGACCGGTGTGTTGTCACCGGGATAAAACAGCAGTACGACGATTTTGTCGCGATGCCCGGAAAGTTTCCAATCCAGCCCGTCACCGTCTTTTAACATAAAATCCGGAGCGGCGTCGCCTTCCTTGCTTCCTACTTTTGTGCCTTGTGATCCCATTACTGTGTATTCTATTTCAATTTGCGGAATTTTTCACGGCGATGATCTCTGCCGCAATGCTAACTGCAATTTCTTCAGGTGTTTGGCTGTTTATTTGCAAGCCGATCGGCGTGTGAATGCGATCCAGTTTTTCTTTTGGGAAATCCTCTTTTTGCAAGTCTTTGAGCAAAACGGCCATTTTCGCCTTGCTGCCAAGCACACCGAAATACTTGAACTCCCGATCCAAAAGTTTTCTTATCACGATCTCGTCGGACTTGTATCCCAGCGTCATCACCACGACAAAATTATTCCCGCCAGCCGGGATAAAATCGGCGATATTTTCGTAGGATTCGATGACACTTTTTTCATGCGCGTATTTATTTTTGGCAAGCGTGTTCAGATTCGGGCGGTCGTCAAAAAGCGAAATATAAAAATCCATTCGGGACATCAGCTCCGACAAAGCCAATGCGCAGTGCCCGCCTCCAATAATAAAAAGTCGATTTTTGCAGCCGAGCATTTCTTCGTAAAAAAAATCCTCGTTTTGAGTCCCGCCTTCAGGCGGCTCTTCTCCCGCTAAATCAAACACGACAAACTCGTCCGGCGTGACCCGCAAAGTTTTCGGTTTATAACTATCGAGAGCGTTGATAATTTCACTTACGGTGCTCAGATGCGGCGGCGACAATCGGAAAAAAATTACGGATTGTCTGCCCGAACAGATCATCCCGCTCGGATCAAGAGAGTTTTTCTGATGAACTTGTTGTTTTATAAAATAGTTAGATGAAACAGCGAACTTGTTTTGCTGATCACCGGCCACTGGCCACTGGCCACTATTCAAAACTTTCCGCGCCTCTTCTACCAGATTCACTTCCATCACGCCGCCGCCGATGCTGCCCGATATTTCATCCGCGGCGACGATCATTTTAAAGCCCCGCCGGCCCGGGCTGCTGCCGGAGCTTTCCGCCACGACGAGCAGCATCACCGCCTCGTTCCGCTCCAGCCTTTTAGCGGCAAATTGCCATATTTCGAGTTCTTTATTCACCAGCTATTTTTTATCATACAGCCCGCCCGGACGCATAGAATTCCGCCGTTAAACTTCAAATTTTCATAAAGAGCGTTACTTTTTGCGGACAGATATCACTCTATATCGTAACGCTCGTACCGGAAAAAGAATTAACTGAAAAGGAGATAAATTGTATGCCGGAGAAAATGTATGCCTGCTGAACCTTTACCTCCTCCCACAATTATAAAAGGAGATCAAAAAATGAAAGTACTTCCACATAAATCTTATCGCGCCCGGCGATCGCTGTTAATTTGTTTGTTCATCTTAAGTATCACCGGACTAGCTGCCGGCCAGCCTCCCCCGCCGCCCCCTCCGGCGTCTGTGACCGGATGGCAGGTTCAAGTCGAAGAGGGACAAAAAACCAACGCTACTCTCAGAATTATCAATCGCTGCCTGGAACCGCATAATTTCCGTATCAAAAACAGTATCAAATATCTCAGCTTTACAGAGCCAACGAAGTCGATGCTGATCGGGCCGGGGTCTAATAGACCGCTGACGGCAATATTTGACTCAGCCGGGTTAAAAAGCCAGGTATATCGAGACAAGGTGACCGTAGAGTGCCTTGATTGTAAAAAAGAAAAGGTGTCGAGATGCACTCAGGATCGGGATGAAGTGCAGGTCCAGCTAACCATCAAACCGGCGACTTTAAAAAAGTCGGTCGGTGAAATGTCTTCCAAACCGGTTCTGGTCACAATAAAAGACGGACGGCTTTTATCGATCAAAAGCGCCAATGGATCGGAAAAAGCAGCAAGCGGGGATGTTTTCAAAGCGAAAGCCAGCTTTGTGAACACAAAATTAATTTTGGAGCTCGATAGACCGGTATCGAAAGAACCAACATTGGAAGTAACAACAGTTGGCCGCATAATCGGCGATCAGGGGACCTCTGAAACTTTAGAAGACGTTTGTAGTGATGCGAATGCCCGTTATGTGGTAAGTAATGCAAATACAAGAAATCCCAAGATCATTATTGACGTCCAGATGCGCGCGAGAGATCATCGTTGGTTATTTCATCGGACACAATATAGAACGGGTCGTTGCCCAAGGTGGTAGTAATTCTGAAAAAAAATCCACTTTCACCACCTAAAAGGGGGAATCAAATGAAAACCCATAATTTATCCATCAGCTTAATTATGATTTCGATGTTTCTTGTCAGCCTCATCTTCGGCCTGTCGGCAAATGCCGGAAACCCGATCTTCAAGATCATTTCCACAAATGAAAGTTTCATTAATGGGCTGAAATCTAAAGCAGACGTAAGCAACCCAAAACAGGTTTTTCAATTGGTTTTTGCAAATTTGGATGATGAAGTAACCGTCTATCCAACGGAAAATTACTACTATTTTGAGTTGCCGGTTCAGGGAAAACTGCTTAAGGGAAATATCGGATTTACGGTCGATTATCGTGAAAGAGGGGAAGTTACAATCGGTTATGAAGAGGTCAAGGCTTTCCCGGAAGCTGATCCGGAAGATGGGGTAGCCATTCTGTCATCAAAGGACGGAGTGGATATCAAAAAGATTTCTCCTTTTAAATATTTAGTTACATTTCAAGGCAAAACTGTTTCATTCAATCTGCTTCAGCTCGAACAGAAATTGGATGAAAAAGTACGCCTGACAAAAGATGAAGTTTTTATTGGAAGAAGCTTCGACGAGTCAGGACTGAAGTTCTCCCTGATTTTCAACAAAAAATATAACCACTTCTTATGGCTGCTCGATGAAGAAAAGGATTTACCTGAAACTCTGAGTAGAATTAATAGTGAACTTTTGATCGGTGATCGAACCGCCTTTGCCTTTTATGACGACCCTGAAAATAATCGAAAGATATTGATCGGTGTAGATAAAAATGAGCAAAGTAAAAACTCCTGGTATGACGGGCCATTTGACCAGCTTCCCGATAACTACATTGCTAATGGCGAAGTTGAAATAAAAAATTGTATGGAAGCTGCGTATCCCTATACTAAAGGCAACATCAATAAATTTGGGATTTTTCTTAACGAACCAGAAAACCGGGTGGCTATCGCTCCATATTTGGCTTATTCAAAAACGAATGATCTAGTACGAATGATCGATCAAGCCAGGAAAAATGCGAGAAAAGAAAGATCTTTATTTTATTGTGGAATAACCTCGGAGTGGTAATTTTCATTTCCCCTTTTCTGAAGTTTTTTCACCTTTTTTATACAAATTCAGCAGCACTTTTTCCGGTGTGAACGGCGCGTCGAATGACGGCGATGCCGTACATCAGCGGCGGTTCGCCGGCGGGCATTGGAGTTAAAGATCGCCGAATATTCAGCAACGATTTACAATAAGCGTCTTCTGCCAAAATCAATCGTTGCGCAGCGCGCGCTGCTGAATTATCCTTACCATTGTCCGATCCGGTCCCGGATCGCAGCTCTTTCTAAACTTAAGCATTTTTGATGAAAAATGGATTTTTTGGCGAATGACGCGCTCAAGGCAAATTGGTGAGATTTCTGTTTCATTTTTGTTTCAGTGTTTCAGTCTGAAGCGCCTGAAACACTGAAACACCTGATCAGGAATATAAGTTCATCAGCACTTTTTCCGGCGTGAAAGGCGCATCGAAGAGCGGTAATGCGTCGTTCTTGAATGCTTTGATGGCATTGCGGATGGCGAAATAAGCGCCGATGCCGTACATCAGCGGCGGCTCGCCGACAGCCTTGGAATTAAAGATCGCAAGATTTTCACGGTCGGTTTCGAGCGGGATAAAGTTTATTTCTTTCGGCACGGAGTGAATATCAGGAATCTTATAGGTCGAAAGCGCGTTTGAGCGCAGTTTGCCCTGCGCGTCATAAACCACCTCTTCCATCGTCATCCAGCCGATGCCCTGCACGATGCCGCCTTCGATCTGCCCGTGATCTACCGATGTATTCATCGAGCTGCCGAAATCATGACACGCCTTGACGTAATCGACCACGTATCGCCCGCGCAGGCAATCGACCGTCACGCCGGTGATCGCCGTGCCGTAGACATGATAGGCAAACGGATGTCCCTTGGCCGTGCCCCAATCAAAACCGATTCCCGGCGTTGCGTAATGCGCATGTTCGCTCAGATTGACGCGCTGCAGATAGGCTTCGTTAAGCAGAGTGTGCCAATCGAGACTGGTTTTTTCACCGCCGCGAAAAACGAAACCGTCTTCCAGAGTGACGTCTTCCACGCCTCTAGCTTCGACCAGCCGCGCGGCAACTTTTTTCAGCCGCTCGAGAATTTCTTCGCATGCGATCTGTGTCGCCTTACCGTTTAAGTCGGCCGCCGCCGAAGCCGCCGTCGGCGAAGTATTCGCGATCCTGAGCGTGTTGGTCGTATGTACCCGAACTTTTTCGATGGGAAGAGAAAAAACTTTTGCCGCCACCTGCGCCATCTTGGTATTTACGCCCTGCCCCATTTCGACCGCGCCGGTCGAAACCGCCACACTGCCGTCGGAATAAACATGCACCAGCGAACGCGCCTGATTCATCGGCGTTTTTGTAAATGAAATGCCAAAGCAGATCGGCATCAGCGCCACGCCTTTTTTCAAATACTTGCTTGTCTTGTTAAACTCGGCGGCCTCTTTTTGTAATTCGGCAAAATCGAACTTTTCATCGGCCTGCGTCCAGGAAGTCACCGCCTCGCTTTCGGCAAGCTGGCCGTAAGGAAATTCGTCGCCGTTCTCCAAAAGATTTTTTTGCTGGATCTCGCTCGCCGCAACACCGAGCTCATCAGCCGCGTGCGCGATCGCGGCTTCGATCACGAACATTCCCTGCGGCCCGCCGAATCCGCGAAAGGCGGTGTTTGGCGGCAGGTTCGTCCGGCAGCAATAGGCCGCCGCGGTCACGTTCGGAATATAATAGGAATTTGTGCAGTGAAACAAGGTGCGCTCCAGCACGGGCGGCGAAAGATCGGCGGAAGCGCCGGCGTTCTGAAAAAACTCGGCTTCGTAAGCGACGATCTTTAAGTTCTTATCCAGCCCGACACGGTAATCCGCCGAATACGGGTGGCGCTTGCCGGTCATGCGCATGTCTTCCATCCGGTGCAGCGCGTATCTTACCGGCCGCCGGGTCAATTGCGTCCCGACCGCGCAAACGGCCGCCCAGGCATTTGCCTGATCTTCCTTGCCGCCGAAACCGCCACCGAGCCGTGTGACATCGACTTCGATCTGATGCATCGGCAGCGCGGTCACCCGCGCAACCGCGCGTTGGACAGCCGTCGGCCCCTGCGTCGAAGAATAAACCTTCATGCCGCCGTGTTCCGCCGGCACGGTGTATGCGCCCTGCGTTTCTATATAGAGATGTTCCTGCCCGTTAAGGTCGGCGCGGCCGGTAAAAACATGTTCACAATTTTGAAAAGCTGTTTCAGTATCACCGAGTTTAAAACGTTTCGGCGGCACGATCAGATCGTTGTTTGCGTAGGCCACGCGCGGGTCGGTCACTACCGCCAACGGCGCGATCTCGGCCGTGATCTGCCGGGTGGCGTGCCTTGCCTGCTCTTCCGACTCGGCCAGTACGATCGCGATGGGCATTCCCTGAAAATGGACTTCGGTATGGGCCAAAAGCGGCTCATCGGGGACGATCCCGCCGATCTCGTTTTCGCCGACAATGTCTTTTGCGGTGATAACGCGATGCACGCCCGGGCATTTTTCGGCTTTTGTCAGGTCAACACTCTTCAGCTTTCCGTGCGCGACCGGCGAATCATAGACGCACGCAAACAGCGTCCCTTTGAGCAAGGGAATATCGTCCAGATAGATCGATTCACCGCGGACGTGTGATTTTGAGTCGAGATTTTTCATTCAGTATCGCCGGCGTACCGCCGGCTGTTTTTCAGCGGCAAGATGCCACTGCATTCGAATATTCTATGAATTTCGTTTCTTTAACCATACGGCCAGGTTACCCGTCGGTTCGAAGCCCAATGTCTGCAACTTATCGACAGTCTCTTTACGTTCATAACCGACGATATCCAAATGTTCTACCCGGTCAAAAATAAATTCCAGCAAACCCGTCCAATAAATAATATTTTCATCGGGCGCAAAGAAATTCGAGATACCCAGAACGCCGCCGGTTCTATTTACAAAACACCCGGCTGCTATTTCCTCATCTTTGTATCCGGCAATAAAATGAACTCGCGCGTCATTTAATAATTCGGGAGCGAAAATTTCCCGGCCGAGTTTTACGTCCGCGTCCCAGGCTTTTCTCCACGCTGATAAAGCGTCTTCCGTTTTTACAATTTCAAAGCGCAGTTCAGCACTTTTTTCACGCGGTGTGAACTTTTCGGCTTCAAGGTAGATCCACCGGGCGTCGAAAAGTTTGGTAAATCCATACTCGTCCAGATCCAGCACTGCAAAACTATCCTTGATCGACCATTTGTCCCACCGTTCGTTTTCATAACTAAGATCGATGCTGCGAAAAATGTCGTCCGGAATCCACTTTTTTGAAATAGTAACCAGATTCGAATAAAGCGGCGGAGTTTTTTCCAGGCAATACCAGATCGATTCCGTCCGCTCGGATCTTATTTTTTTGCTGCCCAATATCGCTTCGTATAAATCGTTATTATTACGGATAGCTTTTTGTATTTTTTCTTTCACATCCAAAAGATCGTTTAGTTAATCTTCTACCGGTCAAATATTAAATAATTCCACAAAATGCGCCGTGAAAAGCTGCCGCAATAATAACCTTTTATATTCAGCCGAACCGCGCACGTCCGAGATAGGGCTGATCTCGGTTTGAAGAATCTCGTTTGCTTCGGCAACGGTCGCCTCGCTGATCTCTTTGCTGCGCAGAAACTCCGAGGTCTTTGTTAAATACAGAGGTATCGGCGCGACCCCGCCGGCGGAAACATGCGCTTCTAAAATTACTGAAGACGCATCCGCTAACGCAGACGCTACTGACAATGCGCCACTGACGCTCGGGCTACCGATCTTAAGCGAGATAACCGTATTGACCGAGGCAATATCGAGATACGTGCGTTTGCAAACCTTTTCAAAATTAAAATGCGTCAGGCTCTTGCGAAAACGAATTTTTGTAATAAATTCTTCTTCCGTTTTCGCCAGCTTTTTGTAGCCGAGATAAAAGTTTTTAAGGGCTAACCATCGAGACTTATTTAACCCGGTCGCTACTGCTCCGGGTTCTGACAAATCCGCAGCCTCAGACAATTCTATCTCCGCATCGAGGCCTAAAAACCACGCTGTCATATCGCCGATCGGCGAAGCGTTGGCAAAATTACCCGCGAGCGTTGCCATGTTACGGATCGGCGTCGAAGAAATAAGCTTAAGATGCGGGTAAAGCTGCGGAAATATTCTCTGAAAAACCGGCGAAACCAGCAGGTCGGTCACCACCGCCGAAGCGCCGATCTCGACGTGCGTTTCATCCTCAGTTATTTTCCTTAATTCCGAAGTATCGAAAACGTAGTTCCCGGATGTTTCGGCCATTTCTTCCGGCCGCTGAACGTAGAGATCGGTGCCGCCGGCGATGGGAAATGGTGATCGGTGATTAGTGATTGGTAAATCGGTTTCCCCTAGCTGAGCCAGTCGATCTTTTATATCGGAAAAATATGCAGGTACCATATCATTCTCGATAGCAAAGTTCAGCTTTTCGGTAGGATTCTTTTGACCACTGACAACTGACAATCGACCGCTGACAGACTCCGCCGCGCGCTCAATGGATTTATATCCCGTGCAGCGACAGATATTTCCGTCAACCGAAGACACGGCCGCTTCGCAGGTTTTCGGTGTATCGTCAACGCAAAATCCCGTCAGTGACATCACGAAACCGACGGTGCAAAAACCGCATTGCGTGCCGCTTTCATCAACCATTGCCTGTTGGACGCTGGTCAGGCCGCCATCCGGTTTATTGATGCCTTCGACGGTGACGATGTGTTTGCCGTAGGCGTTAGCCAGCGGCATCAGGCACGAGGTCATCGAGCGATAATTTACCGAATCGCCGGCTAATTCACCAACCAGCACGGTGCAGGCGCCGCAATCGCCTTCGCGGCAGCCGATCTTTGTCCCTTTCAGATCTTTCCGATAACGAACGAAATCGAGCACCGTCATTCCCGCCGGCAGATCGGTCTCGATCGTTTGATCGTTCAAAATAAACTTGAGCATAAATCCACTGGCAACTGACTGCTGTCCCACTGACCACTACCTGTCTCAATACTCTATTTTATCCGCTTTATTTGCCCAGTTTTCGAAAACCTTCAGGGCTTCGTCGCGGGAGATGTTGAGTAATTTGACCTGACGGTCTTCGAATTTCTTTTCGATCTCGTCGTAAATGAACTGGTCGTCAAAGCCGATCCCGGCGGCGTCTTCACGGGTGCAGGCAAAGAAAACTTTTTCCGGCCGCGCCCAGTAAATCGCACCGAGGCACATCGGGCACGGTTCGCACGAAGTATAAATCACGCAGCCTTCCAATTGAAAAGAACTGAGCGCTTCACAGGCGTTTCTGATCGCGTTAATTTCAGCGTGGGCGGTCGGGTCGTTGGCCGATGTCACCTGGTTGCAGCCCTCGGCAATTATCCGGCCATCTTTTACCACGACCGCGCCAAAAGGCCCGCCGGCATTCGCGTCAACACCGGCCTGTGCCAGTTCGATCGCCCGGCGCATAAATTGTTCGTCTTGTTCAGTCATCTTCAAACTTGCTGAAAATCTCTAATGTCTTTAAATGGCTTTTCGCTGTCGGTAAAATCCGGCCGGTAGTAATGCGACGCGGAATTGTACTCCTGCAGCCAGCCTTCTTCGATCCCCGCTTCCTCAAGCGCTTCGACCGCGCCAAACCATTCACGTTCGGAAATACGGCGCGAAAGCAAAATATAGCGCGGATCGGTCGCGGCCTTGTTCGTCGCGTAATATTGCGCCATCAGCGAAACGGCCGTTTGCGGTGAAACTTCTTCGCGGATCCATTGCAAACTTTCCGCGATCCCGGCCATATCGTTCGGCAGCACGAGCAGTCGAATCACCAGGCCGCGTTTCAGCAAGCCGTCATCATCATAAACCAACCCCGCGCCCATCTGCCGGTGCATTTCCCCTACGGCCAGCCGGGCAAATTTTGCGTAGCCGCGCACTTTGGAATAAGTAAAACCGGCTTCGTCTTCGGCATATTTCAGATCGGGCAGATAAACATCGACGATGCCTTCCAGCAGCCGCAGCACTTCGACTGAATCATAGGCATTGGTATTGTATACGATGGGAAGCCGTAAACCGTTCTCAGCGGCGATCAGAATAGCGCGCGCCATCTGCGGCGCAAAATGCGTGGGCGAGACAAAGCCGATATTATGACAACCTTTGGCCTGCAGTTCGAGCATCATTTCCGCCAGCCGCTCGTGCGTTACCTCATTGCGCTTTTGCTCTTTCCAGGTCTGCGAGATCTGGTAGTTCTGGCAATAGACACAGCGCAGATTGCAATTGCCGAAAAAGATATTTCCCGCCCCGCGCGTGCCGCTGAGCGCGGGTTCCTCGCCAAAGTGCGGCGTGTAGCTGGAGACTATCGGCAGCCGCCCGGAATAGCACGCGGCGATCTCGTCTTTCAGGCGGTCGTTGCCGCAATCTTTCGGACAGACGGTGCATGATGCGAGCAGGCGTTCCAATGCCACGACCCGCCGCTCAAGTTCGCCCGTGCGGAGAAGTTTTAAGTATCCAGGTTCGATCATTGCCCGTCGGTGCGCTCCAACTCGTGATTTTTGCCCATTTTGTATTTTCCCGCTAATTCCTTGGGCGCAAGCTTTTTCGCGATCTCCCAGGTGTAATCCATCTCGCTGTTTACGGTGCTGGTTGCCATCCCGGCTTCATACATCATCAGCACGCTGCCGTAAAAAGTAAAAAGAATACCAATTATTCCAACCGGTATCGGGACCCAGATCGCAAATGGAACCAGCACCGAAATCCCGATCGATACACTTGTCAAAACATAGAGCGCCAGCCCGCGGTAAAACGCGACCATCGCCCGCTGCAGGATGCGAGCGCGAGTCGTAACCTTATCCAGCAGATCGAAATTTGCTTCCAGGCGGCGCGTGTAAAAGGGAATGGTATCTTTGCTTTCCGACAGTATCAGTATATCGAGGCGTTCTATCAGATCCCGCGCGCGATCAATCACGCGGCCGAGACGCGTCGAAGTAGAAAGCACCAGGCTGCCCGAAGCGGAGATCAACAACGCCGGTGTGATCATCGCCGTCAGAAATTCGATGATCGTCGAAAGTCCGCTCGGGTTTACATTGAATAGGCTGTTCATAAAAGTGACGGTATAATTCAAATCATATGTTACACCCATTAAAGGGAACCATTAAAATCATAAATCATAAAAGCGAAGTTTTGCGCGGAAATCCACTGGGGGATAAGCACGAGCGCGAGCTTTATGTCTATCTGCCGCCCCAATACGATGGCGAAAAAAGTTTTCCGGCCCTGTACTGCCTGACGGGTTTTACCGGGCGCGGCAAAATGCTGCTTAATGACAACGCGCTGGCGCCCAATCTGGCCGAGCGAATGGATAAACTTATCGGCGCCGGTAAAATTCAGCCGATGATCGTCGTAATGCCGGACTGCTTTACCTATTACGGCGGTTCGCAATACATAAACTCAAGCGCGACAGGTAATTACGAGAATTACTTAATAACGGAGATCGTACCGTTCGTTGACGAAAATTTCCGCACTATTGCCGACAAAAATTCGCGCGCGGTAATGGGAAAATCGTCAGGCGGCTACGGGGCACTCATCCACGGCATGCGTCACGCGGACGTTTTCGGCTTGTGCGCTTCACATGCCGGAGATGCTTATTTCGAGCATTCTTATCTCTCCGATATTCCGAAGGCTTTTCGCGCCCTTCTTTCGACGCAGGGCGATCCGGAAGCATTCATTAAAAAATTCTGGGCCGAAGAGATCAAAGGCAAAAATGATTTTCCGGCGCTGAATATTCTGGGGATGAGTTCGTGTTACTCGCCGAATCCTGACGCCAGGCTCGGCTTTGACCTGCCGTTCGATCTTCAAACCGGCGAGATCAGATTCGACGTTTTTAACAGGTGGCTGGAACACGACCCGGTGCGGATGGTGGAAAAATACCCGGATGCTTTGAAGAGTTTGAGATTGCTTTATCTGGACGCCGGGACGAGCGATGAATTCGCCCTGGATATCGGCGCGCGGATCTTTGTTTCGAGATTAAAGGATCTTGGCATCGACCACATACATGAAGAATTCGAAGGCGGGCATTTTAATATGGCTTATCGCTATGACCGCTCGCTGGAATTGATTTCTGAGAATTTTGGATAGAAGTTACAAGGATGGAGGGGATGGAAAGGATAGGAAAAGGATTACTATTTTTCTTTATTCTTATTTTATCCCTTTCATCCCCTCTCCCTGTAAATTTCCTGTGAATTCTCCTTTACCCTATGAATTAATAACTCGCTTGACCTCGCCGCCCATCCTGGCCGTGAGCATATACCACATCATTTTGTAATCGGAGATAAACGACCAGAGCGGGTATTTGAAGGAAGCCGGTTTGTTGTGCTCGACAAAAAAATGCGAAACCCAGGCAAAACCGTACCCAACTACCGGGCAAAGCAGAAAGTAATACCACGTGCCGCGCCAGATAAACCATGCCAGCAGAATGATCGCCAGCGACGTGCCGATAAAATGCAGCACACGCGTTAGCGGCTGGCTGTGTTCATGAACGTAAAGATCCCAAAAATCCGCAAAATTGGCCGGTTCGTTATTCATCCTTATCTCTTACCTCCTGTCCCCCAATTCTACTTTCTGCTCTGAACTTTCTGCAAATTATTCTTTGCCGCGGCATAGTCCGGTTTTAACTCGATCGCCTTTTCAAATTGCCTAATGGCGTCATCGCGCCTGCCTTCGGCAGACAGTACCGTGCCGAGTATATTATACGCTTCGGGTTTGTCGGGATTTTGTTTGATGGATTCTTCTATCTGCTGAATGCCTTCCTGCGATTTTCCCGCGCGGTAAAGCATAAACCCGTAATTGGTTCTCAGATCTGAATCGTCTCCGTTTAATTCCAGCGCCTTGCCAAAATAGTGCGCGGCTTTTTCATAATTATTCTGCTTGGAATATCCCCAACCCAACAAATTGTAATTCTGCAGCAAGACCTGTCTGACCACGTCGTCCATATCGACAGCCGTAGCGATCTTATCCACCATTTCACCGGCTTTGTCCAGATCCTTGCCCTGAACGAGCTGCGACACTGTAAAATCCGTATAAGAGCCGAAATCGTCCGGCCTGAGCTGCAGCGCCCGGGCAAAATTAGCGGCCGCCTCATCGATGTTGCCGCGTTTGAAACTTATCACGCCCAACAATTTATGCGGAGTGTAATAGCTGGGCGCGTGTTCGATCGAATTGCGGCACTGCGCTTCGGCTTCGTCCAGCCGGTTTTGATTTAAATAAAGAAGACAGAGATTTTGTTCGATAAAGCCGTTTTTTTCCGTTACCGCAATGGTGTGAAGATACAGGGGCTCGCTGTTTTGCCAGTATTGGGTCTGCCGGAATGTCAGCACGGCCAGAAGGATCAGGACCCCGCCCGCCCCGGCCGTCACCATCCGCCGGTCTAATCTTTCTAGCAGATCGGCGGCAAACCACACGATCATGATGCCGAGCCCGATGTACGGTACATAAGTATAACGGTCGGCCAGTGCCTGGGCGCCGACCTGCACCAGCCCGATGACCGGGATCAGAGTGCCGATAAACCACAGCCATCCGACGAGCAGGTATTTTTTATCTTTGAACTGCAGGATGCAAAAAACGGTAATCACGATCAGCAAGGCGCTCGCAGCCGCGATCTCCCAAACGGGTATCGTCAGTTCATATGGGTATGTGATCCCCAGGTTTGCCGGGTAAAACATCATCACAAAATATTTAGCGTAAGCAACGACCGCGTTTTCGGCTCTAAGCCAAAATGGCAGCGCTTCCAGCGACACGACCGCGCCGCCCTGTTTTTGCGCGATCACAGTGGCTACGGATGAGACGGCACTGAGAATGAAAAACGGAATCTTTTCGACCACCAGCTTTTGAATATTTGCGAGCCTGAATTCTTCCAGACGCCGCAGGGGCCAGTAATCCAGCAAAAGCAGCGCGAAAGGCAGGGTAACGATCATCGGCTTGGCCATGATCCCCAAAGCCATCGAGACGATCGCCAGTATATAAAAATTTCGCCGCCACTTGCTGTCTCCCAGCCCGTCGCCGTTTTTTAACCGCGCATAACGAGCGTAAAAATACGTTGTCAAGATCCAGAAAAACGTGCTGAGAACGTCTTTTCTTTCCGCGATCCAGGCAACCGATTCGACGTGCGTCGGGTGAAAAGCGAAAAGCCCGGCAACCATCGCGCTGCGCCAGGTCGCCCCGGTCATATATTTCAGGACCAGGTAGAGAAGCGCGGAATTTGCCGCGTGAAACAGGATATTTACCAGGTGATAGGTGCCCGGATTGGCTCCGAAAATAGTAGAGTCGATCAGGTAGGAAAGCCAGGTCAGCGGATGCCAGTTTGCCTGGCTAAAAGTCGTAAAAGCCCATTTGATGCTGTCGCGGGAAAGCCCCTGTGTGACGACCGTATTGTCAAAAACATAACCCCCGTCGTCGATACCGATGAAGTTAAACCCGACGGTCTGCCCGTACAGGATCAGACAACCTATCGCCAGCCCCAATGCTATATACAGATTCATCCGGTCGGCAAACAGCGCCCGCAGCCCGTCGGATCTGAAAACCGACTGTTCCCCCGCCCCGGATGCGGGCTTTGCGGATACAGGCTTTTCGGCTTCGGGCGAGGACTGCTTCGCCGGGGCTTTCACTTTTTTCTTCTTTGCCATCTCTAATCTTTTGCTATTTCCTTGTAATAACCGGGGAAAAGTTTTTGTCCCCGCTGGCGAAAGATACGCGATTTGATCATACCCATCTTATGCAGGCGGAATTTCATCGAGGTCGCCAAAACGCCGAACCCGTATTTAATGCTGCGGCTTAAGTTTATCGAGGACGCTTCCGGAAAATAACGCGTCGGGCAGCTGATCTCACCGACCCGGAAGCCGAAAAAGATCGCCTGCGAGATCATTTCGTTATCGAATACAAAATCGTCCGAATTTTCTTCCAACGGCAGCGCTTCGATCACGTCGCGGCTGAACGCGCGAAAGCCGGTGTGGTATTCGGACAATTTAAAACCCATCAAAAGATTCTGGGCCAGAGTGAGAAAACGATTTGCGACATACTTATAAAGCGGCATTCCGCCCTCGAGCACGCCCTTTCCCAAAATTCTCGATCCCATCACCACGTCGTACTCGCCGAAAGCGATCATTCCCGCCATCGGCACGATCAAATGGGGTGAATATTGATAATCCGGGTGCACCATCACCACGATATCGGCGTCGTATTTCAGCGCTTCGCGGTAACAGGTTTTTTGATTCCTGCCGTAGCCGAAATTTCTCTCGTGCTGAAAAGTAGTGATATCGAGCGTGCGCGCCAGCGCCACGGTATCGTCATTGCTCGCATCGTCAACCAGCACTATTTCGTCAACTACCTCGCGCGGTATCTCGGCGACCGTCTGCGACAGCGTCCTGGCGGCGTTAAATGCCGGCATCACCACAATGATTTTTTTTCCGTTGAGCATTTTGGCAGATAGTAACTGTAAACAAACAGCCCATTAAGAGCAAGCATAACCGAAAGACCTGAATTCTAAATTCCGTTTGATCGGCAAAATCAATTTTGCTGAAAAAGTTCCTGAAATTTTTCTTCGAGAACCGGCGCTATCTTCACCAGCGCCATGTTTTCTTCGACGTGTTTTACCCGGCTCATGCCGACCAGCGCGGTCGTGATCCCGGGCGTCGAGCGCGCGAATTGAATGCTCGCCAGAGCTTCGCTTGCCGGATTTCCCATCGCTGCGATGATTTCCGGCGGCAAACCGCCCGCCAGTTTTCCCTGCATGATCGAAGCGCTGGCCATAACCGTGACACCCATCGCGCCGGCTGCGTCGATCACTGAAATTGCCTTACCGCTGCTGGCTTGATTAGGAAGCAAATATGCCTCGGGCATCGCCAGGTTATACGGCAGTTGAATAAATTTGAAACCGTGGCCTTCGCCGCCCACCTGTTTGGCGATGCTTACCATCCGCTCCAGCGAATGATAGCCGCGTTCAGCGGGTTGCGCGCGAAAACCGTTCCAGGTCGCCACACCGTAAAATCGCAATTTCTGCGCGACGCGATTTTCTTCAAGTTTTTCAAAAGCTTGTGCCAGTTTCGCTTCGAAGGTGTATTTTTCGATCTCAGACAATTGCGATTCGGGATTGTGGAGATAAAAAACATCCAGAGTTTCCAATCCCATATTTCCCAACGATTGCTCGATCTGGCTTTGCAGATATTTCGGCGTCATACAATGGCTGCCGCCGATGAAATCCGCAAACTCGGCGATGCCGGTTTTTACAAAAGCGTCTTCGATATGCTGCTGCACATTTTGCGGCGGCTCACCATCGAACGGTAAATAACCGCCCTTGGTGCAAATGAGAATTTCTTCGCGCGCAAAACCTTTTTCTGTCAGCGCCTGCACGGCTTTGCCGATATTGCGCTCGCTGTGCTGAAAACGATAATTTGCCGCCGTGTCGATCACATTTCCGCCGAGCTCGACGAAGCGCGTGATGGCCTGGGCATAATTTTCATCCGTTTCCGCGTCAAAATTTCCAAGATACGTTCCGATACCAAGCGAAGATATCTTTAACCCCTGCGCGTCGCGAAAATGCCCTTCGGCGGCGGCGGGAAAACGCGCGGCGTATTTTGAAGTTCCTTCTGCTGTAGCAAAGCCGGTAATTTTTTTATTCATAAACAAGTAGCGCCAGCGTCCCGCTGGCTGTCGTGTGGGCGTCCCGCCCACGGATTTCGTCCTGACGGCCTTACGCGACGACGGCGGCGGCGTTACGGGTGGACGAGCCGTCCGCGCTCCCAGTGATCAAATGAAATTTTCAATAATTTTTACTATTTTCCCGAGTCCTTCGGCATCGACCCCGGAAAAATCATCGAGTTTGTCGCTATCGATATCGAGCACCATTGCAACGACGCCGTCTTTACGAAATACCGGCAGAACGATTTCCGATCTGGATGCGGAGCTGCACGCGATATGCCCCGGAAATGCCTCGACATCGGGCACGATCACAGTTTCTTTTGTCGTGTAGCAATGCCCGCAAACGCCTTCGTGAAATTTGATACGAGTGCATGCCAGCGGTCCCTGAAACGGCCCCAACACCAGTTCGCCATCTTTTTCCAGGTAAAATCCGACCCAGAAAAATCCGAATGCCTCTTTTAGCGCGGCGGCGATATTCGCCAGGTTGGCTATCAGGTCCGGCTCGCCTTCGACCAGCGCGGCGACCTGCGGCGCGATCTCTTCGTAAATAATGCGGCGATCCGAGGTCTGCGAAACAGCTAAACTTTCGGCCATATTCACGAGTCTAGCAGAAAACGCCGGGGTGTTCTAACGTCACCGGATTTCTTGTGCTAAATTCTAAAGTGATGCTGGAAAAAGAACTGGAAACGGCCGTTTTGCTCGCCCGGCGGGCGGGCGCGGCGATGATGGAATTTTACGATACCGATCTTCTTATCAAGGAAAAACTTGCCGACGATAATTTTGGGGAGCCAGTCACGGCTGCCGATCACGCTGCGAATGACGTGATCATGGCGGGGCTGCGGGAAGCTTTTCCCGGCGATGGAATTCTTTCCGAGGAAACTCCGGACGACCGCGAGCGTCTAAGTAAAAATAGGGTCTGGATCATCGATCCGCTCGACGGAACGAAGGGCTTTATCAATCACGACGGCGATTTTGCCGTGCAGATCGGGCTGGCCGAAAACGGCACGCCGGCGCTCGGCGTGGTCTATCTGCCGTTTGAAAACGTGCTGTATCACGCGATAAAAGGCGAAGGCTCATGGATGACGGCAAGCGACGGTACAACCGAAAAACTGATGGTCTCGGACAAAATCGATTTTGCCGAAATGAATCTGGCCGTCAGCCGCGATCACCGCAGCCCGAAAATGAGCACTATCTTTGAGAGCCTGGGTCTAAGGAATGAAACCGGCCGGGGTTCGGTCGGATTAAAAATTGGGCTGATCGCGCGGCAGATATGCGATCTGTATCTGCATCTTTCGCCCCGCACTAAATTTTGGGACACCTGCGCGCCGCAAATAATCCTGGAAGAAGCCGGCGGTCAAATGACCGACCTTTTCGGCTATCCTCTGTCCTACGACATTGCCGAGGTAAGAAATCTGAACGGCGTGGCAGCGACAAACGGCGCGGCGCACGATAAAACCATCGAAACCCTTAAACCGCTGCTGGCTAAATTCGGCAGATCCAGGGTCATTCCTTAGCTTAGAGGCGGTCTCTGACCGCCTCTCTAAAACTCGCGGCCGACGACCGCTCGCTAAATGAATTAATAGCTCTTAATTACCTTTCTTTAATTCCGGCGGCAGATCCTTGTCCACCTTCGGGCGCTCCTTTAAATCCGCAACTTCCCACATCGTCAAAAAGATCGTGCGTGTGATCTTTTCCATTTTCGCATAATCTATTTTTTGCGGTTCGTCGCCGGGCTGATGATAATCTTCGTGAACGCCGTCGAACCAGAACGTGATCGGGATCCCATTTGCAGCGTAATTGAAATGATCCGAACGGAAAAAGAACCGATTCGTGTCTTTTGGGTCGTCGTATTTGTAATCGTAACCGAGATTAAGATACGCCGAATTTATTCCCTTAACGATCGAGCCCAATGTCGAACTCATCATCTCCGAGCCGATCACATAAACGCCGTTCGGGCCGGAAAGGTCCGAGTTGCAGGGTTTCGGCTTTTTCGGATCGCACGGGATAATATTATTCGGATCGAGCCCCCGACCGATCATATCGATGTTTAGCTGCGCCACCACGTTTTTGATATCGACCGTGGGGAATTTATTAAAATATTCGCTCCCCCACAAGTCCTTTTCTTCACCGCAATGCCAGACGAAAAGGATCGAGCGTTTCGGCTTTTTCGCTGATCTTGTTAAGGCCTCGGCTATACTAAGCACCGCGACCGTACCGGAGCCGTCATCATCGGCGCCGTTCCATATCTTGTCTGCGTTTTGCGAATTCGGATTGGTGCCGACGTGATCGTAATGCGCGCCAACCGCGACCATTTCATTTTTCAAGACGGGATCGCCGCCTTCGAACAAAGCGACGACGTTTTGCGTCGAAGCGACCTCTTTAAGCGGGGTGAGCGTGATCGAGGCGTTTTTACCGGCGCTGAAATTAAAAGACGGCATCACGGCATTAGGGCCGCCGTAGGCTTCAACTATTTTGCTGAGGTTCATGCTTTCGCCTTCAAATAAATTCTCGGCAGCTTGCTCAGACAGGTAAGTAACGGGAAAATTATCAGCACTTTTCCTGAATTTTTCCGGGTAGAGAGCGCCGCGTTCGCGCTGGGTGCGCAGCTGGCCCCAATCTTTTAACGTATTCGGAGTGTTGATAAATATAACCCCGGCAGCGCCTTTTTTCTTGGCATAATTGACCGGGCTCATCCAGTCTTCGCCTTGTTTGCCTAAAGCGCGCAGCTCTTGAAATCTGGTGATCCCGCGCGGAAAAGCGTCGGCATAAACGACCACGATCTTACCGGTTACGTCGATATCTTTAAGCGGGTCGATATTTTTAGATTTGATGAACCAACCGTTGCCGGCGAAGACGAGTGGGGCGTTCGATACCGAAGAGGTACTGGGGCCGGCCATAAAATCGGTACCGTAGGCCAACTGCCTGCCGCCTATCTGGAAGATGGTGGTAGCCGGGTTGACCGAATAACGGGTGAGCTCAATGCGCTGGAAAAAAGTTCCGTTGTCTCCCGCCGGTTTAAGACCCCAGCGCGAAAGCTGCAGGGCGAGAAATTTCGCCGTCAGATCCAGACCGCGCGAAGGCGTATCGCGGCCTTCCATTTCATCGGAAGCCACATAATATAAATAATCTTTAAGCTGCGCGGCGGTAATTTGCTCCGACGCCTGGCGGGCAGGCGATTTCGGTTTGGCCGCGGCCGCCTGGCCAAAAGATAATGACGGTATCAAAATAACCGCCGCTAAAATAAACGCAATAAAGGTCTTTTTCATTCTTCCTCCGGGGATAATTCGAAAAGCGATGTGGTGTATACGTGATTTTGTTAGTTTTAGTTTTGTCAGGAGCCAATGATCGCGACCTTGTTGCGGTTGGCGAGGTCAAGCATTTCTTCGCGGTCGAAGATCAGTGTTTTTCCGGCGGTCACGCTGAGGACGGTCGCCCCGGCTTCGATCATGGTTTGAACTGTCGGAATGCCGACAACAGGCACGTCGAAGCGCATATCCTGATCAGGCTTGGCGACTTTGACCACGGTCAATTTTCCGCGAACCAGTTCCCCGGCGCGTTTGATCGTGGCGTCGGTTCCCTCCATCGCCTCGATCGCTACGCAGGCTTTGGCGCGCACCACGATCGTTTGACCCAGATCGAGGCGCGCGATCTCACCGGCGACCTTTAACCCGTATTCGACGTTTTCCAGTTCGACGTCGCTAGGCTTGCGTTTGGTCAAAACGCCCCGCTGCGCCAGTTGGTCCTGAATAAAATAGGTGGAGTCGATCAGCTCGATGCCGTCTTTTGCCATTTCGTCCGCCACGCCGCCGATCAGCGCGTCGGTGTTGCGCTGCTTCAGGCCGAAGAGCATTTTCATCATCCGCAGATCGGGCAGCGCGCCGCTAAAGATCTGTACGTGTTTGACCTGGCCGGCCATGATCGCTTTGGAGACGCCTTCTTTTTCAAAAAAAGAGATCATCTTGCCGAGCTGGCCGATGCCGACCCAGAGAACATTTTCCGCCACCTCGTCGATGCGTTTGTCGGTCTCTTCCTTGATGGCGACCACAGACAAGCTGGCGCCCGCCTTTTTTGCGCCTTCGACGACGAGAAAAGGAAATTTTCCGTTACCTGCGATAAGTCCGAATTTCATAAAACAAACGCCTATTATGAAGAAGAAGCGAATTGTTTGTAAATGTCGTAAAGAGGAAAAGCTGCAGTTTAGAGGCGGTTTCCGACAGCCGGAGTAAAAGAAGGCGGTCAAAGACCGCCTCTAAACAAGCCAAGTTATTTCACGCCCGCAGCGCATCCGAAACTTTCCGGGTAAGAAGCCAGCAGATCTTTCACTCCTGCCGGGATATTTTTCAGAAAATCCGTGCCGTTAAAGGCGCGTTCGATCAGGTCGCGGTTTGCCGCGCGCGTATAATCTTTGAACAGGGCGCTCACATCGCCGCCGTCTTTTGCATTGACGTCGAAAATTTTGACCGGGCTGCCGCAGGAGTAGTCGAAGACGCGAGTGTCGATACTTTTGATCTGCGGGCTTTGCAGCGAACGAAAATGAATTTTGCCGCGCTTCTGGTCATAGACGATGCTCCACTGTGTCGCGCCGGGCTGCGCGACGTTGCTCAAAATCCCAAAAGCGTAATCTACCGCTTCTTTTTCGCTTTTCGGATCTTGCTTATCGAATTCTTTTGTTTTTTCGGCCGCGCGGGCAAAACGCTCCAGCGACCCGACACCCCGGGCTTTTGCCGCATTGGTCTTTTTCGCGTAATCCAGCGACCTGTCATAAGTGTCATTGGTCAGGGCCGGGACAGGAAGTTTCTCGCCGGTATGCGGCGCAAATTTGCCGTTGAGGAATTCGATGGTGGCGGTGTTCCCGTTTTTATCGTTGACCAGATAGTGAAGTTTTACTTCAGAGTCTATCCGCAAATTTTCAGAATTTCTGATGACGTCAGCGGTCGTTGCGGCAGTGTCGAGCTGGTACTGTATCCACTCCAGCACATCCACCGTTTGGCTTCCGTCGGCTTTCGGATATTGGGTGTCGTCGAGCCACATCAATTCGATCACCAGCCCGGCCTCGTTCATTCCGCCCGACGGATTTTCCCGGCCGTACTGGTTAAAGGTCACGCTGCCGTATTTCGAGACCCATTTCGCGGCGTCTTTATCGGCGGAGCCTTGTTTTGAAACACCGCGTTTATTGACGAAAAGCAGGCCGTCGCCGATATTCCAGTCGTAATTTTTGCCGAAGAGAACTTCGCCTTTGTTCTTAAGGCAAAAGGTCGTGCAGGCAAATACGTCAGAAGAACAGGCCGCTATAAACGCAATAACAAAAATAAATACCCAGTATCTTTTCATATTCAATAATTGATACGCAGAGAAAGGATCAAAGTTGCATTTCAGGTCAGCTTAAGAAGGCAGAAACGCGACAGTAATGGAGCGTGTTATTTCAACCTACACGCTTCATTACTGTCGCGTTTTCCGCCTTTGCATTACTTGACCACGCCGCGTTTGGAAGTTTCGATAAATTCGACCAGCAGATCGACCTCGGCGCAGCCGGTAATTTCTGTTTTGATCTTTTCTACCGCCTGGGTGGTATTGAGCTTTGAAGAGAGCAGCAGGTGAAAGGCATGGTTGACCTTTTCGACCGTTTCTTTTGAATAGCCGCGGCGTTTCATTCCGAGTTTGTTAAGCCCGTAACATTTGGCGTGATTTCCCTGGATGATCGCGAAAGGCATTGCGTCCTTGACCACCACCGAATACCCGCCGACAAAAGCTTCGTACCCGATACGGCAGAATTGATGCACACCCGAATAAGCGCCTACATTGGCTTTATCGGCGATCTCGACGTGCCCGGCCAGCGTCGCGGCGTTCGCCATGATCACGCCGCTGCCGATCCGGCAATCGTGCGCCACGTGAGCCTGCGCCATTAGCAAATTATCGTCACCCAATTCGGTCAGGCCGCCGCCGCCGGCAGTGCCCCGGTGGACGGTCACGAATTCGCGGATATGATTGCGTTTGCCGATCCGGGTTTCGGTCGGTTCGCCGCCGTATTTCAGATCCTGCGGCGCGAGCCCGATCGAAACGAACGGGTAAATGTGCGTTTCATCACCGACGAAAGTTTTACCGTCGATCACGACATGAGCATCCAGCCGAACCCCGTCACCCAGGGCCACTTCCGCGCCGATAACGGAAAACGGCCCGATATGGCAATTCGTTCCGATCTTTGCATTTTCGTGAATTATCGCGGTTCGATGAATGAAGGTCATTGGTAATTAGTAATCGGTAATAGGCTATTGGTTTATAGTAAATAATGGATAACTGGTGGAACAACTAATAACAATTAAGAATTTACCAATTACTAATTACTAATTACCATCTACCAATTACCCTATTCTATCTCCGAGCACGCACATGATCTCTGCTTCAGCAGTGATCTTTCCGTCCACTTTAGCTTCGCCGCGCATCTTTTGCACCTTGTTTCCCATCCGGATGGGAATAACTTCCAGCACCAGAGTATCTCCGGGCACGACGGGGCGGCGAAAGCGCGCATTTTCGATGCCGCTAAAATACGGGATCTTGTTATCGCGATCCTCGAATTCGCGCAGGGCCAGGATCGCGCCGACCTGCGCCAGCGCCTCGATCTGCAGCACGCCCGGCATTACCGGAGCGCCCGGAAAGTGCCCCTGAAAGAAATATTCGTTGATCGTCACCTGTTTGATGCCGACGATCCTTTCCCGGGGGATAAGCTCGATGATCTTATCCACCAGCAAAAAAGGATAGCGGTGGGGTAAAATTTCCTGGATGGCGCGGATATCTAAAACGGTCATGGATTATTTTTATGCTAAATCACAAACGTTGAGCAAGGCACCAATTGCCCGCTCAACGTTCATAAAATTGCTATCAAACGTGGTTGCTTAGTTCGGTTTTGCGGCCGTACCCGTCGCCGGTTTTGCCGCCGCGGTGGTTGCCGGTTTCGCGTTAAAGTATTTGATAAATTCTTCCGTCAGGTCCATGCCCTTGTCGATGGAAAGAAGAATTCCGGCCTGATCCATTTTGGCTCCGTCCAGCACGAGATCGAAACCTCTTTGCTTGGCATATTCCGTAACGGCAGTACCGATCTCTCTTTTTATCGGCACGATCATCGCAGCTTCACGCTTTTCATAAGCCGCTTTGGCGTCTTCTTGTTTTCGCTTGAATTCGACCTGCAGCCGGGCGCCTTCATCGCTCTTATTGGCGATGTTGGTTTGCACGGCATTGGCATCGACAGCGCGGCCGGCGGCCGGGTTATTGAGTTGCGCCTGCAGGGCCTGGATCTCTTTTGCCAGATTCTCGATGCGGGTGTTTATTCCCACCAATTCCTGCTGGCGCGGCTCGAATTCCTTATCCAGGGCAGCGTAAGCATTCAACAATTTGGTGACTCCGACTTTTTCGTAATAGAAAGCTTCCGTATTGATGATACCGATCTTCGTCGGTGCCGGTACCGCCTGAGCGAACAGCGGCAAGGCAAAGATAAGCATAAACAAAGATGTTGCGGCTATAAAATTAACTCTTTTCATATCTCCTGAAATACTCCTTAAAATTGAACAGGCTGGTTAAGCTCTCTTTTCTTAACTTTGCCGTTAGATGTAAAAAAATGCAAGAAAGAATGCTTCCTAGAATGTTCTTCCTACTGTAAAGCGCCAACCTCTCTTCTTTTCCGCAAAATAGAAGTTGGGTAAGTTATCATAAAATCCGAATTTAGCATTGGGATTGATGTAATAGATCAGGCGAAACGGAACATTGACGATCGGCACCTGAACTCTTAATTCCACCCCGACGCTGGATCTGTAGTCTTTTAATTTTCCGAACTGGGTGTCATCCACCCTGATCTGGGCGTTGGTCTGCGCTTCACCGCGCAGGTAGATCGCCTGTAAACCCAGCGGCAGCCCGCTCCTGGGGTCGATCTGCGAGCCGGCGCTTAAGATATTGGCAAACTGCGCGCGCGTGATCGGTCGCACTTCACGTCCCACGACCAGCCCGCCGAAAAACGGGCTCGCCGGTTGATACTGCAGGTGATTCTTCAAAAAGACCACGCTCAGATCGTTGAACTGGCCTAGAAAAGGCTGATCGGGCAGAAAATTACTGTTGATCTCCTGAACCGAACCCTTTTGAAGATTGAAAACGCTGCCGATATCGGCAAAGAAGGCCATGCTCGCCGGCCCGTAGATCGGGATGCGATATTCGAAATTTCCCAGCAGCTGCGTATCGCCGCCGATATAATTGAACGATTTCGACACCAGGCCAGGGTTGGCTCCGCTTGCGCCGGTAAAGGTGCCGAGGGCGGCCAGTTCGGCGCGATCGCGGTCATTTAATCCGGGAATCGGCACCGGAGTGCCGGTTTGATTCAGCGCCGCCACGACATTTCGCGACGTAATGTACGAATTCACCGGTACGACCGGCGAGATCGAACGAACGTCATAGCCGCGAATATCCTGTTCACTGCCCAGGAAGTAGCGTTCATAGATCGGAACGCCATTGACAAAAGCGAGTGAATTCGAATTACGCACCGCATTGGTGGTGGCGAAACTGCCGATCGTGCCCGCTAATATACGAAAGCCGAAAACCTCGGCATTTTTCGATTTTTTCTTTCGGATCGGAATAAACTGCGTCCACTGCATGCTCGGCTGGTAAGTTCGGACATCGCCGCCAAGGCCGGAAAACGCAAGCGAAAGCGACAACTGCATACCCTTTAACGTGTCGATCCCGTTCGACGAGGGCTGGCGCGAATCGTAAACAAAAGTCGGTGTAATCCGGCTGGTTATGATATTAGGCTGCGAAAATACGACCGGAATAGTCGAGGCCACATCACCCAGGCTGTTAACCGCCGGGTCTTTTACGGTACTGGCCGAGAATTGATACGACAGCCCGACGCGGGAAAACTGCGTGAAGCGACGTTTCTTAAAGAAGATCTCCGAAAGCGGCGCCGTCGCAAAAACATTGGCGCCATAGCTGGTGCGCGTGAACAGATTGCTCTCGTCCGTTACGATGGTGCCGAACGGGTTATTAACGTCGTCCAGCAGCTGCTGGTTCTGTGAAAGAAAAGTTCCCTCGCCAAAAAATTTCTGGGTGTAGGCAAAGATCGAAAATCCTACCGTGATCGGGCGTTCGCGAAAATAAGGTTCGGTAAATGACAACTGCAGGTTGGTTTGACGATTACCGAAGCCTCCCTGGATCGAGAAAACTTCGCCGCGGCCGAACAAGTTGTTGGTCGAATATTCAAATCCGAAGAACGATCCGCCGATGCCGGAAATACCGCCGTTGAACGATATTTGCTGTCTGCCCTTTTCCTTGACGCGGACGAGCATATCGACCTGGCCGTTGTCGTCGTCGGTTTTTACCTCGACGTCCTTATCCTTGTCGATCGGGTCGAAATACTGGGTTTGATTCAGGCGGACGACCGATGTTTCCAAAGCCAGCTGATTATAGATATCGCCTTCGTTGATGAGCATTTCACGGCGTAATACGTTGTCGCGCGTAAAAGTGTTGCCGGCAAACTCGATCCTGCGCAGGCTGAATTGCTTGCCTTCGTCGATCCTGATGGTGATATCGACAATGCCTTCCTGCGGATTGGCGGGGTTATCCTTGAAATCGGTATCGGTTTCGGCGTCATAAAGGATAAAGCCCTGCGAACCGTAAACCTTTTTCAGATTTTCATACAAGGCGACGCGCAGACGTTTTCCATCCGCTATTTCGCCCTTTTTCAAGCCGACGTACGCCAAGAGCTGTTCTTCGGTGAAGATGGAATTTCCTTCGACCTTTAATTCGCCGACGCGGAAGATCTTACCCTCCGTAACAGGAACCACGATCCTGAGCGCGTCATCTTTTGAAGAAAGAAAAGGAAGGGGAAGGAAAAAACCGGTGCGGCGATTTCCCAGGCCGACGATCTGCGGTTCGCCGATGCGGGCCTGAAAATAACCCTTGGAAAACATATATTCGCGGACGTTCTTGTTCAGATCGTACTGAAGCTTCCGCACGTCGAGAATATCCTGCCCTTTAAAGCGCGAGAAAAGGCCGCTCTGTTTGACCAACTGCAGCTGGCCTCGAAGTTCGCCGTCCTTAAACGCTTTGTTGCCGTCGAAATCGATCTCGACGATACGCGAACGCTCGCCCTGCTCAACCACAAAAGTGATCGCCGTCGAGGTCGCGGAAACTTCTTCTTCACGGATGTCGATCTTGGCGTTCGGAAAGCCCTTGGACGCAAGCAATTCACGCAGGATACGGCTGGCATTCCTAACCTTGACCGGGTCGTAAATAGCTTCTTTTGAAATACCGACGCGGTTTTCACGAAATTCTTTCAGGACGTCGGATTCCGGAACGGCCTTTAATCCTTCGAATTGCAGGTCGCGGATAATAGGCAATTCCTTGACTTCGAAGATCACATTGACGCCGCCGCGGACGCCGTCTTCGGTTAAAACGCGGGTCGCGGTCTTATCGAAAAAGTTGAGCGCCAGAAGTTCTTTGAGGTCTCTTTCCAGCTGAGCGGGGCTATAAACATCGCCGGGGCGGGTTTTGATGTAATAAAGCAGGTCGTCGTCACGCAGGCGCCGGTTGCCCTGAATATCGACCGATTCGACCAATTGCTGCTGGACGGCGGCGGCCGGTTTGGCTGCGTCTTTAACCTCTTTTGGCACGTCATTCGTCGAAGCCCCGGCCGAGGACACAGTAAAAACCGTCACGGCCAAGACAAAACAAGTCAGCCCAAACGTGCGAAAAACCTTCATAAATGCTATTTTCCCTTGATAAAACGTATGCGTATAAATGCTTTGCTGTGACAAATTTAGAGCCATTTCACCCGAATCCGCAGACAATGAAATAAACTAAATGGTATTAAAATAGACTCAAAGTGGCTTTCTAATCTGTAACTGCAAAATTTTGATTCCCTATACCCTGCTCAGGTTGCCTTGAGCAAAACCGCTAAAAATCCTTACAAACTTCGGCATTATACTAGGAAAACTTCAAAAAGCGAAAAGCACGAAAGACTAATTCGTTTCCTTCGTGCTCCCATTTAACGGCGCTTTTCGATGTTTAACCGATAATCAACGCGTCCTCGTTTTCCTCGATGCCGATAGAACGATAGCTAAGCTTCGTTTCTTCGCAGAATATTTCGATCAGCGTTTCTTCCGTCAGATCGCCGCGAATGAGCGCTTCGGAAAGCTCGTCCTCGACATATTTTTGCAGGGCGCGGCGCAGCGGACGCGCTCCATAAATGCGATCCGCGCAAGCTTTATCCACCAGCCACTGCTTGGCTTCGGCGGTCAGGCGAACCTGCAGCGCGTGTTTTTCCAATATCTCGTTCAGCTTGCCGACCTGCAGATCGACGATCTGCAACAGATCCTCGTCCGTCAATTCGTCAAAGATGATTATCTCATCTAGACGATTGATAAATTCCGGTGAAAAGGTCTGCTTGACCGACGACATCACCATATCTTCCATCCGCTCGCGCGAGATCTCGGCGTTGCCCTGAAAACCCATCGCGGTGCGTTTCTGGATATAACGAGCGCCGATATTCGAGGTCATGATGAAAATTGCATTTTTACAATCGACGGTGTTTCCCTGCGCGTCGGTCAAAATGCCGTCTTCGAATATCTGCAGCAAAATGTTGTAAAGATCCGGATGCGCTTTTTCGACCTCGTCAAAAAGCACCACCGAATACGGCGCGCGGCGAATGCGTTCGGTCAACTGCCCGCCTTCTTCATGACCGACGTATCCCGGCGGCGAACCGATGATCTTGGCGACCGAGTGTTTCTCCATAAACTCCGACATATCAAAACGGATCATCGACTTTTCCGATCCAAAAAGATATTCCGACAGCGAACGCGCTACTTCCGTTTTGCCGACGCCGGTCGGGCCGAGAAACAAAAATGCCCCGATCGGACGCGACGGATTCTTTAATCCCGCGCGTGAACGCCGCACGGCGCGCGCCAGCGCCGAGATCGCATCGCGCTGCGAAATAACGCGGCGGTGCAGTTCTTTTTCCAGGCCGAGAAGCTTCTGCGCTTCCTTCTGCTGAATGGAAGTGATCGGAATGCCAGTCCAGCGCGCGATCACGGATTCGACGTCGTCCTTGGTCACCTCGACGGTGAAAAACGAACTTTCCAGATTATTTAATTCCAGAGAAAATTTACGGTCGTCCGTCGTGGTGCGCTTCCAGCTGTTGACGGTCTGTTTCCAGGAAATTTCCGTATCGGAATCGGCCTGGCTGCGCAGCTTGGCGCGCGCTCCGGCTTCGTCGAGCACGTCGATGGCCTTATCCGGTAAAAAGCGGTCGGGAATGTAGCGATTCGATTGATAGACGGCCGCCTCCAGCGCTTCCTGGGTGTAGCGTATCTGGTGAAAAGCTTCGTAACGGGTGCAGATGCCTTCGATGATCGAAAGCGCTTCTTCCGCCGTCGGCGGATCGACCTTTACCGATTGAAAGCGGCGCTCGAGCGAGCGGTCTTTTTCGATCGTCTTGCGAAATTCCGTAGGCGTGGTCGCTCCGATACATTGAAGCTCACCGCGCGAAAGCGCCGGTTTTAAAATATTTGCCGCGTCAAGCGAGCCTTCCGCCGAACCGGCTCCGACCAGCGTATGCAGTTCGTCGATAAAAATAATGTACTGCTTATTATCCGCCAGTTCGCGCATGATCAATTTCAGGCGCTCTTCGAACTGCCCGCGATATTTCGTGCCGGCGACGATCAGCGAAAGATCGAGCATCAGGATCCGCTTGCCTTCAAGAAACGAGGGCACATTTCCATCGACGACCTTTTGCGCCAAACCTTCGACGATGGCGGTTTTACCAACGCCGGGTTCGCCGATCAGCACCGGATTGTTTTTGGTGCGGCGGCATAAGATCTCGACCAGACGCTCGATCTCGTGCTCACGCCCGATCAGCGGGTCAAGTTTTCCGGCGGCGGCATTGGCGGTCAGATCGCGCGTGAACTCGCTCAGATGCGGCGACTCTTTTTTCAGCGACGCCGAATAATTCGACGGGTAGCCGTTTTGCTTGGCGACCTCTTCCCTGACCGACGAAAGATTAAGGCCGTATTCCAGCAAAATCTCCGCCGCCATCGAGCGCTCTTCGCGCAGCAGCCCGAGCAGTAAATGCTCGGTGCCGATATGGCGATTTTGCAGCCGTTCGCTTTCTTCGTGAGCAAAAGCCAAAACTTTCTTGGTTTCAGGAGCCAGGTGAAGCTCGGCGGATTGGGGTATTTTGTCGCGGATCACGCTACGTTCTTCGATCTCGCGGCGCATTTTTTCTACGCTCAACGCCGAACGCGTGGCAAAGAACCGCGCCGACATGGTTTTGTCTTCGCGCATCAGCCCGAGCAGCACGTGCTCCGGCGCAATGGTTTGCGACCCAAATTGTAGCGCTTCGTAGCGGGCGAAAAATATCACCCGGCGCGCTTTTTCAGTATAACGTTCAAACATAAAACGGGGTTGGCATGAACTGTTTCATCTAAGAATTCTTTCGAATGTCTCGCTGAAATTTTATTATAGATGAATTCGAGGGCTACTTGCCAAGTTTTTACGTCTTTTTCTCGTCAATTTAAATAAATCTTTAACGGGACGACAAATCCTAAAGAATTGCTTCTCTAAAGGCGGAGCGCGGACGGCTCGTCCGCAATAAGCGCAAAGCGCGAAAAAAAACAAAAGTAATTCGTTTTGTCTAACGACAAACATGCGGACGGCTCGTCCCGCGCTCCAACTAAGATCTTGCCAGATTTTCCCACGGTTTTAATTTCGCGGCGGAAAACGCCGGATAGGCGGTGGCCAGCAAAGTCAGCGCAAACCCTGCCAAGACGATTATCAGTATTTCCACCGGATCGGGCCTGAGCGTGACCCTGCTGAGCACGTAAACTTCCGGCGGAAGGCTTATCAAATTAAAATAATTCGCTAAAAAGCAGGCCGACAAACCCAACACCACTCCGCAGAAAATTCCTGCCGCGCCTAGCAAAAGCCCTTCCAGCAGAAAGGTTAAAACTATCTTTCGGGTCTTTGCTCCGGCGATCCGCAGGACGGCGATATCCTGCCGGCGTTGGGTCACGCCCAGGGCGAGAGTGAAAGTTATGTTTAAGGCCGACAGCAAGATCACCAGCGAAATAATTATCAGGACAATCTGCCGCTCAAAACTCATCGCCGCGAAAAAAGGCTTGTTGGCTTCCTGCCAATCGAGGGTTTTGTAATCGGTTCCCAGCTTTTCTTTTATTTTTTCGGCGATGAGCTTCGAGCGGTAAATATCGGTGACTTTGATCTCAAGCGAGGTCGGCGGAACACCTGACATCCGCACCAGATCATCGAGCGAGAGGTCTATCAGCGTCGAGTCGTATTCATAAAGCCCAGTGGAAAAAGTGTTCTTGACCGACACACATTTCTTTTTCGGCGGCTCGCTATCATTTAAACCAAAGATCACATTGGCCGTGTCTCCGCTTTTTAGTCCCGCTTTAGCCGCTAATTCGCCGCCGACCGAAACGGCGACGCATCCGTCCTTACCTTCGGGCGGTATTTCCTCGCGGCCGCGAAGCATCGCATAGACATTCGCTTCCCGCGTTACCAGCAATGAACTTTGATATGCGGCGGCGGCGGTCCTTGCGATCCCGCCAATTTTTAACTCGTCCTTTAACTCATCTTTTAGCTCTCGCCAATTTTCGATGCCTCCGCCGTCCGTCCTGCTGACGGTAATATGCGCGGTATTACCGAGTAGTTTTTCCTGTACTTCTTCGTGGAAACCGCGCGCAAGAGATTGCGAAAAGATCATCGCCGCCACGCCAAAGGTGATACCCACCATCGCCAGCCGCGAGGTGATCTTTGCCATACTCTGGCCGGGCGACCTCAGGTATCGCCGCGCGAGTGCGAATTCAAAACGCATATAAATGAATTAATGGTCGCAGTTTGCTTTTTCCTGTTGTAACCGCAAAAATAGACCTTCTGGATAACATTAAGCTATGTCTTTTGCAACAATTGACGATGCCGCCGCCGATATCCGCGAAGGCAGAATAATCATCATCACAGACGATGAAAATCGCGAAAACGAGGGCGATCTCGTCTGCGCCGCGGAAAAGGTCACGCCGGAGATAATTTCATTTATGGCGGTGCATGGGCGCGGGCTGATCTGCCTGCCGCTGACCGAAGAGCGCTGCGACCAGCTCGATCTGCCGATGCAGGTCGCCAATAACACTTCCGGTTTCGGCACCGCCTTTACCGTTTCGATCGAAGCGCGCGAAGGCGTCACTACCGGGATTTCCGCCGCCGACCGCGCGAAAACCATTCTTACCGCCGTCGATCCCGGCAAAAACGGCGCCGATCTGGCGCGTCCGGGACATATTTTTCCATTGCGGGCGCGAGACGGCGGAGTGCTGGTTCGTCCCGGCCAGACCGAAGCCAGCGTCGATATCGCGCGCATCGCGGGGCTTTACCCCGCCGGGGTGATCTGCGAGGTAATGAACGACGACGGCACGATGGCGCGGATGCCCGATCTGGAGATCTTCGCCGAAAAGCACGGCCTGAAAATTATTTCCGTCGCCGATCTCGTTCGCTACCGTATGAACAAGGAAAAGCTTGTCCGGCGCCGCGTTGAGACGGACCTGCCGACGAGTTTTGGAATTTTTCGCGCCGTCGCCTATGAAAATATTATCAACGGCGAAGTTCACGTCGCGCTGGTAATGGGAGAAATTTCACAAGCAACCGAACCGGTTTTAGTGCGCGTCCAAACCGAGAACATCACCTTCGCGATGTTTGGCTCGCAATTGGGCGAGGCTTCGGATGCGATCCAGTCAGCCCTGAAAAAGATCTCCGAGGCGGGCCGCGGGGTGGTGCTCTATTTGCGCCAGCGCGAACATAATCTCGATCTGGTTCACCAGCTTGAAACTTATGCGGTGATGCAGGAAAAGCAGGTCGATTTTGCCGAGGCGCGCAAAGAGACGGGTTACGGCGCGGGCCGGGACTATGGCGTAGGCGCACAAATACTGCACGATCTAGGGCTGAGGCGGATCAAGCTGCTGACAAATCACCCGCCAAAGGTCAATGCGCTAGAGGGTTTTGACCTGGAAGTAGTGGGTTCGATCCCGCTGGGATAATCCGGCAAACTAATTTATTGTTAAAAGGTAACGACTTAAGTTAAAATTTCTGTACAGTTCTCCTCCGTAGATGTCATGCCTGATTCGGAAAACTATCAGAGGGAAGAAATACCTGCTCCGCAGAGCCCTCGGCGTCCGCTCCGGCGACGCCTGCTGATTGCCGCCGGTTTTACGACCGGGGTTCTTCTGGTCGCTTTTCTCCTGATAATTCTGGCATTCGAGACCGGTTATGTTGACGGGTTTATTCAAAATGCCCTGCTCGACCGTTTCTCCAAATTCGGTATCCGGGCCGAGATCGGCCGGCTGGAAACCACGCTTTTCCCGACCACGGCGAAATTAAAGGACGTCGTGCTGTATGACGAACAGAGCGGAGAAAAGCTGGCCAAGATCGACGTCCTGAATATCGATCTGACCATTACCAATATTATCGCGCTGCGCGCCGCCCGAACCATCACGATAAATTCCACGGACGTTCAGGGATTGGAAGTCTGGATCCGTTTTGATGAGCAGGGCCATTCGAATTTCAGCAACCTGCATTTTAAATTCGACGAAGACCCCAACCTGAAAGTTTCTTTTGCCTCGGTAAATTTTACGCTTAAGGACGCGCTGATCCATTACGGCGACGTTTCGCGCCGGATCGGCGGCGAGGCGAAAAATATCAGCGTCGTGCTGACTCCGGTCGCGGCGGTACAGATCGAACCCGCGCAATATAACTTTGAACTTCGCGCCGACAATTCCGTTTTTCAGTACGAAGGCCACCCGCTCGAACCCGTAAATATCAGCGCTCATGGGGTCGCTTCCCGCGAAGGCGCCGACATCCAGGAATGGGTGATCGACACGCCAATCGGCAAATCCGTTTTATCCGGCAAGGTCGAAGACTGGGAAATTCTTCGCTACAACTTTCACATCACTTCCTCCGTCGATCTGACGCAGGCGGCTAATATTCTGCCGACCGTGGGATCGCTGCGCGGCACCGGTGAATTCGAAGGGGACGTCTCCGGCGAAGGTGAAAATTACAAGATCGAAGGCCAGATACATTCCGACGCGCTGGCGGCGGACAATATCCGGCTCAAAGCATTAAACGTCACCGGCTCCGGCACAGGACAGGGCGCGCAGTACGACGCCAACGGCAAAGCCATCGCAGAACTTTTGACCTACGGCGATTTCGAGATCAACTGGCTGCAAATTTTGGGGAACGTTCGCGGCACGGGCAGTGATTTTCGCTGGTTCGGTGAGCTTCGCGCGGCGGCGGCAAAATTCACCGGCGGCACGATTATGGATCTGATCTTTTCCGACGTCGTAGCGGAATACGAGGACGAAAAATTAGGCGCGACCGTTGGTAGGTTTAAGGCGCGCAGCTTTATTTTGCCGGACGTGGAAGTGCAGGGGCTCGAGGCGACGAAGCCGCAATTTACAAACAAGGACGGCGTGACCACTGTTACCCTGCCGAACGCCAGCGCCAATAAATTGAAAACCGCAAATGCGCAGTTAAGCAAGCTCAATGCCGGCGATGTAAAAATTCGCAACCAGGGCCAGAAAACGGACGTCGATGTCGCCACGCTGCAGGCGGGCGAATTGAATGCGGAAGGCACGCGGCTGAAAAATCTCCGCTCGAATAACGTCAAGGTCGCCGTTAACGGCAATAATTTCAGAACCACCGCGCCCGAAGTTAGAGCCGATCAGCTCAACGCCCAGGGCGCAAAGGTAGATTCGCTCGACGCGAAAAATGTCGTGATCGACAGCCGGGGCGGGCTGACCGAAGTTACTTCGGATAACGTGAACGTCAATAGCTTAGACGCGCAGGGAGTGATCCTCGGTAAATTGAATATTGCCGGGGTGCGGCTGAGTATTCGTTCGGGCCGGGTCGAAGCAACCTCGAAAGATATCGACGCCGGTGACGTTACGCTGGCCAGATCGGAATACACGCCGGACGGCGGGAAACTGGAAGCCGTAAAAGTGGCGCGCCCGGTTTTCGTACTCGAACCTTCGGGACGTTACCGCGCGAGCATGGATCTGAGCCTCGGCGGCGGCGTGGTCGGCAGTGTGCGAATCGGCGCGGCTCGCGCGAACGCGGTCATTACCAGCAGCACGATCGAACTCAAGGATCTGACCGCCGATCTGATGGATGGACAGGTTACGGGAAATGCCGTGATCGGCAGAAATTCAAAAGTGACCTCGCGCGTCCAGGCGGATTTTGCCAGCGTCGATCTGGCAAAGCTGCTGGCATTGCAGGGCGGACAGATCACACCCATAGAAGGAAAAACCAACGGCAAGGCCGATTTCACTTTTGCCGGAACGAATTATAAGACCGCGACCGGAACCGTCAATGCCGATTTCACCGCCAACGCCGGTAATGCCGACAGCGGTTTTATCCCTGTCAACGGCAAACTGGCGGCCAGCGCCGCCAACGGGCTTTTTAATATCGACACCGCCAATTTCCAGACGGAAAAAACCAGCGCCAAAGCCAGCGGCACTTTCGATCTACAGGGGTACGATTCGAACCTCAACATTGCGCTAAACTCCACCGACGCATCCGAGGTGCAGAGGCTGGCGACTTCGCTGCAAATTTCCAGCGACCTGAACAAGCAGTTGGCCGATTACCAGGTAGAGCTCGGCGGCAATCTGGCCTTTACCGGAACGCTGAAAGGAAATCTGACCGACCCGACGGTCGAAGGGCGCGTCACGCTCGACGCCTTAAATATGAAAGGCCAGGACGTCGGCGCGGTGGCGGCGCTGGTGCGCGTTTCGCCGCTGACCACCGAGATCGCCGAGGGTACGCTGAAACAAAAAACGGGCGGCAGCGCGAATTTCGGCCTGATCATTCCACGTACCGGGACCGACAATATTTCAGTCAATGCGACGCTCGATAAATTAAATACCGGCAGCCTTTTCGCGGCGCTGCCGATCGATGAATACCTGCCGTCGCAGATCCGCGATCTGAATGCCGAAACTTCGGGGAAAATAAATCTTACCGGGCTGCCCAACGCCGCCGCGGGTGATGCCGATCTGACGGCGACCCAGGGGACGCTGGCCGGCGTTTCGTTCGATAGTTTCGGCGCGCGTTTTACCATTCAAGACCGCATCGCGAAAATCGAAAAACTGGAATTGCGGCAGGGCCAGGGGATCCTCACGATCGGCGGTAATTATTCGCTCGATTCTTCGCGGTTCGACGTCACGCTGCAGGCAACGAATATCCAGGTCGAAAATTTTCGTAAATTCATCACCGACGATCCGAATTTTCCGATCATCAGCGGCATCGTGGACGTACAGGCGAAAGGTACCGGCGAACTCGGCAAATACGAAACGTTCGATATTAATTTCAGCGGAACCGGCAACAGCATCGCGGTCAATCAAAATAATGTCGGCACGCTGAATTTTGAAGGAAAGACCGTCAACCAAATTTTGACCGCCGCTTTTACCGCCGATCTTTCCGGCCAGCAGCAGGTCATCAATGCGACGCTGAATTTCGGCAGCGAAGATCTGCCGCTCACCGTCGAGAGCAGTTTTAATCAAACCGAGCTGGCTCCGTTCATCGCGATCTTTCAGCCGCCGGAAACGGTCGCCATTCAAGGCAAAGCAACCGGCAAAGTTGTCTTTAGCGGAAATCTCGCCGTCAAGGGCGAGGACGGAAAATCCACTTTGTCTTATGAAAATCTGAAAGGGCTGGCGGAGTTCAGCGAGTTCGGTTTACTGATAAATGAAACGCCGTTTAATGCGACCGGCCCGCTGGTCATCCGTTATTCGTCGGCAGAAGTGACCATCGACAGCGTGCGTTTTGCCGGCGCCGGTTCCAACGTGGTCGTCAACGGGACAAAAGCTCTCAACGATAAAGGCCTCAATAATCTGACCGTTGACGGGCAGATCAATCTGCGCATTTTAGATGCGCTTTCGCGAAACACTTTTTTCGCCGGGTTAGCGGACGTTTCCATTCGCCTGGTAGGCACGAACAAGGATGCGCGGCTTAACGGTTCCGCCCGCACGCAGGGCGCCACCGTCTCGACCATCGTCAGCAACGAGCGTCTGTATTTCGACCGCGTTCGCGGGCGCATATTGTTTAATGCGAATCAGGCCCAGCTGGTTAACATGACCGGCTATCTCGGCGGCGGCAGAGTGGTCGCAAATGGGGGCGCCGTGGTCGAGGGATTGACACTGCAAAGACTGCGCATAAACCTGCGCGGCAACGACGTAACCGCGCCGATTCCCAAAGGTTTCGTCACCACCGGCGATGCCGAGGTCGAGATCAGCAGCGAACTGCGCGGAAATGATTACAACACGATCATCTCCGGCACGATCTATGGCAAACGCGCGCTCTATAATAAAGACATCGACCTGGCGGATTTCCTCGGCGCGCGGCGCGAAGGAACCATTTCCGAAGGCACCAGTACACAGCCCTTTCTCGGCACCCCGCAGCTCGACCTGCGGCTCGAAGGGCGCGACGCGTTGGTCGTACGCAACAACCTGGCCGATATGACGGCCTCGGTTTCGATGCGCATCACCGGCGACGTGGATAATCCGATCCTCAGCGGCAGGATCACCGCCACCAGCGGCACGCTGTTTTTCCGCAATGACCGCTATGACATTCAGCGCGGCTCGCTGGAATTCCCCGCCCGCGCCGACGAATCCGCGATCATTAATTTGCAGGCCGAAACGGAAATTCAGGGCTACCAGGTCTTTGCCAGCGTGGCGGGCTCGCTCTCGGATCTCGATACATTGAATGTGGTGCTGCGTTCGAGCCCCGCGCTGCCGCAGGCCGACGTCGTTTCGCTCGTCACTACCGGCGGGCTTTCCAATACCGATACCGGCATTCCGACGCTGGCGCAATCGGGCATAAACACCGCGACCAAAGTGTTGGCCGACACGCTGATCAACAATCCGGCGCGAAAAGCGACCGACAAGCTTTTCGGCCTGAACCGTTTTGAGATCGACCCGATCCTTTCCGGCCGCCGGCTGACGCCGACCGCGCGGCTGACCGTCGGCAGGCAAATCAATAAAAATCTGGCGGTGACTTTTTCGACCAATCTCTCGCAGGAACGCAATCAGGTTTTGGCGCTGGAATACCGAGTCTCAAACAAGCTTTCTTTTGTGGCGCAGTACGAGCAGAATTCGGCGCAGAACGTGACGCGCAATGACAATAGTTTTAGTTTTGAAATCAGGTTGAGGAGAAGATTCTAAAAGCGCGACGAGCAAAATGATACAAGGGGATCTCATCAACAAATTTCATAAAACACTCGCCCGTCTGTGTTTGACGATGGTCTTTTGCCTGTGTATCTCTCTCGCCTCTTCGGCGCAAAATTCCCCGAGTAAGTTTGAGTCCCTAAAGATCGCCGACGTCCAGATCACTTTTGAAGAGACCGGCGACGATGCGACCACCTCGGAACAGTTTCGCACGCTTGTACGCTCCGTGGTGGGTGAAAGATACTCCACGATAAAGATCCGCGAATCGCTCGAAGCCCTGTACGACACCGGCAAGATCGTCTCGGCGAAAGTGACCGCCAGCATGGCGCCGCCCGACAGCGTCAGCCTGCGCTATTTTATCAAGCGCAAAGTTCAGGCGGAAAGAGTGATCGTCAATGTCACGAACGCGATCGGCGATCCGGTCACGGAACAGGACCTGCTGGTCAGGCTCAACCTGCTCACGCCGGGAAATTCCGTTACCGATGAGAGCCTGAAAACCAACGCCGACCTGATCCAGACCTACCTGCGCGAACACGGGTATTACAATGCCGAGGTCACCTATACGACCCGTCCCGGCGATCGCGGCGCGCAGGTCATTGTCACCTTTGCAGTCAATCCGCGGGCGCAGGCGCGGGTGGAAAGTTTTCAGATCACGGTCAAGGATTTCGATGACGCCTCGATCCGAAAAGATCTGAAGCTGCTGCCCGGCGAATCCTACACCAAGGAAAAACTTCAGACGGACGTCGCCACAATTCGCAAGGCGATGATCGACGACGGCTACCTGGCCCCTTCCCTGGAAGAGCCGAAAACGACCTTCGATTCCGATAAAAATACCATCGCCATCGCCCTGACCGGCGACCGCGGCCCGAAGATAAATGTAAAGGTCACCTCCGACCCGTTAAAGGTCAGCGAAAGCACGCAAACCAAGCTGCTCCCGATCAAACGCGAAGGAACCATCGACCCGTCCGCGATCGAAGAAGGCAAGCGCCGGCTGCGCAATCATTTTCAGGAACGCGGTTATTTCTTTGCCGAGATCACACCGCTTTGCACGGTCAATCCGCCGATCCCGATCGACGATATAAATGCCCTGCAAAACAATTCCGAGGAATTATGCCGGGCGCTCAGCAGCAACGACCTGAAGGGGCGCGAGGTCGAGATCAATTACCAGGTCGATCTGAACCGCCGCCTGAAACTGGTCGATATCCGTATCGAGGGCACGGACAAGATCACCGTTCCGGAAATTTCTTCCGTGCTGGAAACGCAAAAAGCGAACATTCTCGGGTTTATTCCCAAGCTCGGCTACGGGCGCGGATATACGAACGTCGAGCTGCTGGAAAGCGACCGGCAAACCATCCGCTCTTTCATGTTCGAACTGGGTTATCGCGACGCGAAGGTGAACGTCCGGCAGGGCGTCTCGCCCGAAGGCGAAAATCTGCTCATTACTTTTGTCGTGGTCGAGGGGCTGCCGACCAAAATTGCGGCCGTCGAAGTGGTCGGAAACAAGGCTTTTTCCACCGACCAGATCGACAAGGAATTACCCAAGCTGATCGGCAAGAATTTTTCGCGCGCGCGAATGCGTAACGGCAATGACAAGATTCTCGAACTCTATTCGCGCGAGGGTTATTTCAACGTCAAATCCTATTTTTCTTTTGTCGAGCTGCCGCAGGCGAGCCCGGAAGAAAAACAGGTCAAGATAATTTACAACGTCGAAAACGAAGGCAAAAGGGTAATCATCAACCGCGTCTTTCTTAACGGCAACGAAAACACCAAGGAAGCGGCCATTCGCAAGGCGATATTTCTTAAGGCGGGAAACGTTTTGCGCGCGGCGGACATTTCCGCCAGCGAACAATCGCTCTATTCGACCGACGCATTCGACCGCGTGACCATCGAAGCCGACCTTGCTGGCGAAGACAAGGACGGCAACGAGCTGCGCGACGTCATCATCAACCTCGAAGAAAAGGAATCCAAGATACTGAATTACGGTGGCGGTTTTTCCACTGATAACGGCGCTTCGGGTTCCGTCGATATCCGCCATGTCAATCTCTTCGGCAAGCTCTATCAGGGCGGCGCCCGCCTGCGCGTCAGCCAGCGGCAGCAGTTGGCACAGATAGATTTTCTCAACCCGCGCTTTATGCGCGACGGCAAGGATCGCTTTGCGCCGCTGACCATCACTGCGCAATACCAGCGGGATTCGACCGTCACGCGTTTCTTTCGCACGACCATCGACCGCGGCACTTTCGGCATCGTCCAACGGCTGGATGCGGACGGAAACCCGGTGGATATTTTCGGCGCTCCGGCCGGCGATCCGACCATCAACCGCTTTTCGATAACGGCGGAAACACAGCGCACCATCGACCTGAAATCGCGCACGATCGCGTTTTTCCGCTACAAGTTCGAAGATGTCAGGCTTTATAACATTTCCAGTCTGCTGATCGCCGATCTGCTGCGTCCCGATTCCAAGGTCCGGACCTCCGGGTTCGGCGCTACGCTGATCCGGGACACGCGCAAAAACTGCAACCGGAAATATACCCTGCTGCAAATAATTGCCCGCGGCGAACCGCCCGAGCAATGCCCGTACAGCTCGACCGAACCGACCAACGGCCACTATCTGACGGTCGATTACGGTATCTCGCTCGAACAACTTGGCGGAAATATTTCCTTTCAAAAGCTTCAGGCGAATTACCAAACCTATTTTTATTTTCCAAAACTCAACGGGCTGATCCTGGCCGGGCGAACCACGCTCGGGCTGGCAAATGTCTGGAGCCGCCGCACCAATTTCGGCCAGGGCCAGTTCGCGGCGCTCAACGACATGCTGCCAATCAGCGAAAGATTTTTCTCGGGCGGTTCGACCAGTTTGCGGGGCTTCGAATTCGAATCCGCCGGGCCGCGTATCGCGTTTCTGCCCCAGGGAAATTTCTTTAATTCCAGCGGCGAGCAGCAGTTTCTGAATCCCTTTACCGTGCCGCTCGGCGGCAACGCTCTGGCGGTGGTAAATCTCGAGGCCCGCCTGCCGCTTAACAATACTATTCAGGTCGTGCCGTTCTATGACGGCGGAAACGTCTTTCGCCACGTGAGCGACATTTTCAAGCGGCCGGAAGTCTTGCCGGGCGATAATTTCGGCGCCAATCTGCGCGCGATCTGGACAAACACCGTCGGGCTCGGCGTTAGAATAAAAACGCCCTTTGGCGGCGCGCTGGCGATAGACTACGGCCACCTGCTAAACCCGCCGGAATTCATCATTCCCCAATTGGTACCGCCCGACACAATCTACCGCGTCAAGCAGGGACAGCTGCATTTTCGCTTCAGCCAGATATTTTGATATGGAGCGCCGGCAGGATGCCCGCGCTTCATAAAAAAGGTGCCGAATTAATTCCGGCACCTTTTAGTTTTTCCTTCTCGTTAATTGATGGAAAAGGCAAATATTTCACACCCTTTTCATAAATGCATTAAGCAAATAACAATTCTGTATTACAAATTGTCGGTTACGGCTTCGATCGTATTTTCCGTCGCGTCCGTCACGTTCGAGAAAAAGTCGTACCCGGTCATGCTTTCGACATAATCGACCGAGACGCGGTAAGTTTTCCAATCGTGGTTGATGCTGTTTTGGTTGGGAACAAAAACGGCGATCGTTCTCGTGCTCGATGTTACCCGCGACACGTCATTACTGCCGGCGGGCAGCACGATGATCACTTTCCAGGTGTAGGTCGGAACCAGCACGTGACCGCTGTTGATCGTGCCGGCGTTTCCGTACCCGCCGGCGATGATATAAAGCTCGTCACCGTCATCTATCACCAGATCGCGCGCATATTCTTCCAGACCTTCCCAGGTGATGCGGTTATTATCCGCGGCCTGCGGGAGCATGTTGGTCATCAAAAACGTCGCGCTGTTGTCCGCCACGGTCGCCGTCCGGTCGGCCGAAGGACACATGTGGCCGCGATCATAACCCGACCCCGAATAGCTCGTGCTGACGACTTTGTACCAGCCGGCCGGGAGCGAACTGTCGCCGCGAAAATCGTCCTGCCGCGGCGTCGAGCCCAGCCATGAAGTATCGAGATGCCACGACACCCAGTTTGGGCCACCGTTGTCGCGGTGATATGACATCACGTACTGGGCTTTTTCCATCAGGTAATTCGCCGGATAGGATGTATTGGTGACCGCGTCCGACGGATTGCCCATCGTCAGATGCACGGAACTGGAACCGGAATTATCGGCGAGCGAAATATCGTCGAAATCCAGGCGGTTCGAAGTGCCGCCGGATGTTTTGCGAATTTCGAAACGGATCGCGACCGCGGAGTTGACAGCAAAGTAAGCTGTCTTGAGCGTGGTCGAGCTGTCGGTGATGGTGGATCCGACCTGTGACCAGTTCGCGCCGCTATCGGTCGATTTCCAAAGCTCCCAGTTCGAAACACTGTCGGAGCCGTACACGGCGTAGCTGATTGCGACCGTTCCGGCGTTGGCGACGTTAAAATTCATGCGAACCTTACCGGCGCTGCCGCGAACGCGCGCGGCATACGAGCCGATCTTGACGTCCGAGGCCAGATTGCCCGTCAGCGCTTCGTCCAGATACCAGCTGCCGGAGCCGAGCGTGACATTGGCGGCGGCATAGGCGGCTTTGCCGCCGCCCTCGAAACCTTCGTTGGTTTGAGCAAAGGTTGTCAGTCCGGTAATTATCAGAATGCCGATAAAGAGCATTCCGGTGCGGAAAGTTGTGAACAGTCCGGGGAAATTGGGATTTTTCATTTTATTCATCAAAGTTTCTCCTATTGACTCTCGGCATTTTGCCGGGAAATCAGTTATTGATCTGCTCGTATGGGAGCAAATGCGCGTTTTAAAAGCATTCAAGAAAGAAAAACGGTGGGAGCGCCAAGCATAAAAATTCAATACTTAGCAATTTGTTTTGCAAAGTTTAACGACGTTTGCGTGATTAGGCAAGCAGTTTTCAAATTTTATACTCCGATTGTGGTTGAATTGAACGAGTCAATATCTTTGACACGACCGTAAGCCGTTTAATAGTTGATTTTAGGAGAAACCGGCGGGTTTTAAGAGATTTGTGAGATTAGAAGAGGCTTGGCGCCTGATTGAGGTCTTCGGGAGTGGTGAATTGCTGGTTCAGCATCCGTCGAAAATTCATCGCGCTGCCGGGCGAATGTCCTTCGAAATGATTGCTGAAATATACAAAGGACCGTTTTCCCTGACTTTGCAGATCTTTTACCCGCTTCGACCAGAAATCCATGCTTTCATCCTGCGGGCGCCGAATGTGATCGAACAATCCTGTCAGATCGCGCGGGCCTCTGAAACGAAGATAAGCGAAATCCGCCGATGGAGCGGCCAGCGCTTCAAGCATTTTCTCCCGCGAAATAAACTCGCTGTTTCCAAGGCAGAGCGCAACATTTTGTTTTGCCAGCAATTCAAATATTTCCGGATTGAACCATTCCGGACTGCGAAGTTCGATCGCGAAGCGCAATTCACTCTGCTGTTGAAGCCGCAGAAATTCGAGAAAACGATGCAGGCTTTTTATCGTTCCATCCCTCATCTTAAAACTGCCCGGAAGCTGGATCAGAATAACCCCGGCCTTGTTTTTCAAAGCGGCGACGCGTGAAAAAAAATCTTCGACAACGGGAAACGAGGGCTCGCTCATTTGGTGGTCATGCGTTATTTCGCGGGGCATTTTGAGCGAAAAGATAAAGTGGTCGGGGGTTTGTCTGTACCAGCCTTCGACCATGCTGAGTTTCGGGATCGAATAAAAAGACGTGTTTACTTCGACGGTGTCGAATATCTTCGCATAAGAGGAAAGATACTCAGCCGGCCTGGTTCCAAGCGGGAAAAAGATCGCCGCGCCACCGCGCTGTGTTTTCCAATCGTCGTAGGTCCATGCCTGGCATCCGACTAAAATTTGCGCCTTTGAATTTTCTTTTGACATTGTATAATTACAGCTTCAAATCTGATTTTAGCCTTTTTGCTGCGCTCTCTTCTGTATTCAAGACGACTTTTGGACTATACTACCGTGAAAACCGGAACCTAAGTTCCGGTTCCATCTTCTGGAAAGAAACAAAAATTCGATGCGACTGGTTAAATTGGCCATTACCGGCCTGTTTGTTTTGCTGGCTGCGGTGTTTATCAGCAGCCGTTTTCTTGCGCCCACCGTTAGCGGGCAAAGCGGCCTTCCCGCGCCGACCGGATTGATCGCCTCTGACGGCTCTTATAAAGATAAGGTAGGACTGAACTGGAACGCCGTTCGCGGTGCGACCATCTATCGTGTATTTCGCAGCCAGATCAACGATCCCGCTACCGCCGTAAATGTCGCTACCAGCGCCTCTGTGATCGATTTCGATTTTAGCCCCACAAATGATGTGACTTTTTTTTACTGGGTGCGCGCGGAGAAAGGCAGTGTCGTCAGTCCGCTGAGCCAGCCGGATCAGGGATTTAGCGTTTCCGGTACGGATACCGGTATTTGCTGCCCGCTGGGACAGCCGCAGGTTCCATTTCAAAACACCGTCACCGCAGCCAAAGTTTTTCTGGGAAAGGCGTTGTTCTGGGACGAGCAGCTGTCATCGACCCGCACCGTATCGTGCGGCACCTGTCATCAGCCGGGCAAAGGAGGTTCCGACGGGCGTTCTGTTATCGGAAATTCCCGCTCTACTCATCCCGGCCCGGATAATGTTTTTGGAACCGGAGACGATAAGACCGGTTCGGCCGGAGTATCGCTGATAACCGCCGCCGGATTCTATGAAAAGTCGAGTATTTTCGGTTTTAAAGAACAGGTCACAAGACGCAAATCTCCCTCCGTTATCAATGCCGCTTTTATTTCCGACTTTTTGTTTTGGGACGGCCGCGCGCGTGAGGTTTTTCGCGATCCGCTGACGAATCAGATTCTGGTGGACTTTGCCGGCGCGCTCGAAAGCCAGTCAGTGGTTCCCCCGCTCGAATCTAGTGAAATGGCGCATCAGGGGCGCGATTGGAATCAGGTCACTACTCAACTGGCTGCCTCGAAACCGATGGCTTTATCGCCGTCGATACCCGCCGGTTTAAAGGATTGGATCGGCCGCAGCACTTACCCGGAACTTTTTCAGGAAGCCTTCGGCACGCCTGAGGTTACGCCGAGCCGCATTGCTTTTGCGATCGCTTCTTACGAACGCGTTCTCATTTCCGACCGCGCGCCGTGGGACAAGTATGTGCAAACTTCGGCGCCGGTTTTGACGGATGCGGAACTGCGCGGGCGGACAGTTTTCACTCAATCCCAATGCGCCGCTACCTGTCACCTTGGCAGTTTATTTACCGGGAATGCTTTCTTCAATCTCGGCGTTCGCCCCGGCAGCGAAGACGGAGGCCGCGCCGAAGTAACCGGAAACTCAAACCAACTGGCGCAGTTTCGCACCCCAAGTTTGCGCAACGTAGAACTCCGCGCGCCCTACATGCACAACGGGAGATTCGCGACGCTTGAAGACGTGGTCGAATTTTACAATCGCGGCGGCGACTTTACGAATGGAAATTCGATCCGCCCTTTGAATCTTTCCACACAGCAAAAGGCCGATCTGATCGCGTTCCTAAAACGCCCGTTGACCGACCCGAGAGTCACGGCGGAAACAGCGCCGTTCGATCGTCCGACGCTGTATACGGAGTCGAACCGGGTGCCGTTGATCACTGGGACAGGCGTGAGCGGTTCGGGCGGCGGTGTGCCGCAGGCGATCGCAGTGGAACCTCCGCTGGTCGGCAATCCGGGTTTCACGGTGGCCATGTCGGGAGGCTTAGGCAGCGCCCAGGCGACGCTCGTGATCGATACCAACGATCCGGGTACGAGCGGTATTCCGGCGGCAGGTTCTTTTCATCGCAGCGTCATCACGCTTAACGGCAGCGGGGCGGGAAACGGCTACGGTTCGGTCAGTATCGCGATCCCCGACAGCGCGGCTTTGGTCGGACAGACCTTTACCGGCAGGTGGTATGTCAGTGACGCCGGAGCGGCCGGCGGAGCAGCCGTTTCTCAGGCTTTCCGGTTCACGGTCTTTGGCGAAGCGACTTTTGCCGCCCGGGCCAAACACGCCGACTTCGACGGCGACGGCAAGACGGACGTTTCGGTCTTCCGTCCGTCGGACGGCAACTGGTACCTTCTCAACAGCTCGACCGGCAGCTTTAACGCGGTTGCTTTAGGTATCGGCAGCGACACGCTCGTTCCCGAAGACTATGACGGTGACAACAAAGCAGACGTGGCCGTCTATCGCGACGGGGGCTGGTACCTGCAGAGAAGCCGCGACGGTTTCGCCGGGGTCTCCTTCGGCTTAGCCGGAGACAAACCCCAGCCGGGAGATTACGACGGCGACGGGATCGCCGACGTGGCGGTCTTTCGTCCCTCGAACAGCACCTGGTATCTCAACCGCAGCCGTGACGGGGCGGCGATCATGCAGTTCGGGCTTTCTGCGGATCGTCCGGTTGCGGCCGACTATGACGGTGACGGAAAGACCGACATCGCGATCTATCGCGACGGCATCTGGTACATCCAGCGCAGCCGCGACGGACTTACTGCCGCGCAGTTCGGCGTTTCAGGAGACAAACCGGTCGTCGGCGATTACGATGGCGACGGCAAGGCCGACATGGCGGTGTTCAGGCCCTCGACCGGGGTCTGGTATTTCCTCAAGAGCAGTGACGGAAGCGTCGGCGGCAACCAGTTCGGCATCTCGACGGATCTTCCTTCACCGGGAGATTATGACGGCGACGGCAAAAACGATCTGGCGGTATTCAGGCAAAGCGACGGCAACTGGTACGTGCTGCAGAGCGCGAGCGGTATCTTCCGTGTCCAGCATTGGGGACTCAGCCAGGACCTCTCCGTTCCAGGTTCACTGGTTCAATAGAGAGGCACGCTAAAGCGTGGACTCTAAACTTTATTTTAAGACCTCAAAAATATTTTTATCAGTTTGTATTAATTTAGACTTTTCCGGATAGCCCTGCGTCTAATGTTTGGTTTAAGCTCTACCGACTCTCTTTGGAAAGAAGTAAATTCTCATGCGACACGTTAAATTGCTCGTTACGGGACTATTTGTCCTGCTGGCCGTAGGTTTTTTAAGCACCCGCTATTTTGCCCCCCATGTCACCGGGCAAAGCGGGCTTTCGGCGCCGACCGGCGTTATCGCCTCAGATGGTTCCTATATAAATAAGGTGGGGCTTAACTGGGACACGATCCGCAGCGCGACAACCTACCGGATACTACGCAATACCGCCAACGACTCCGCCGGCGCGGCCAGCGTAGGCACCACGGCGGCAAATACTTTTCTCGATAATACCGCCGTCGCCGGGCAAAATTACTTCTATTGGGTACAGGCCGAAAACGGTTCGATCATCAGCGGATTGAGCCAGGCCGAACAGGGATTTCGCGCCATCGGAGCAGTCCAGGGCCCGGTTCCGCCACTCGAACCTCCGCCCCCGGCGCCCGCCGCCAATCCGACGACCGCCGCCAAAGCCTATCTCGGCAAAACGCTGTTTTGGGACGAGCAGCTATCATCGACCCGCACCGTTTCCTGCGGCACCTGCCACAGCGGCGGCAAGGGCGGCTCGGACAGCCGTTCGATTTTCAATAACGCGCGTTCGACCAATCCGGGCTTCGATAATATTGCGGGCACGGCGGACGATGTGTACGGTTCGCCGGGCGTATCTTTAACTACCGCCGCCGGGTTGTATGACTGGTCGGCAAATTACGGTTTGAGAGAGCAGGTCACCAGCCGCAAATCGCCTTCCTATATCAACGCGGCTTATCCGGGACTTCTCTTTTGGGACGGCCGCGCGACCGGAGTTTTCCGTGATCCGATCACCCAGGCGATCGTTTTAAACGGCGGGGCCGCGCTCGAAAGCCAGTCGATCGGGCCGCCGGTAAGTTCGGCGGAAATGGCGCATTCCGGCCGCGATTGGGGCCAGGCGGCGGCGCAGATGGCCGCGTCCAAACCGCTGGCGCTGGCGCCGACGGTGCCGAGCGGATTGCAGAATTGGGTGGGTGGCCGGCGTTACGATGAGTTGTTCCAGGAAGCTTTCGACACGCCTGAGGTCACGCCGAGCCGAATCGCGATGGCGATCGGCGCTTTTGAACGAACGCTTTATTCCGACCGGACTCCGCTCGATGTCGCTAATGGCGGGGGAGCGCAATTGACGGCGGCGGAAAATCGCGGACGAAATGTTTTTAACCAGTCGCAATGCAATGTGTGTCACGGCGGAAATCTGCTTTCCGACGGCGCGTTTCACAATATTGGCCTGCGCCCGCAGACAGAAGACACCGGACGTTTTCAGGTCACCGGCAACCCGCAAAATCTGGGTGAATTTCGCACGCCGAGCCTGCGCAACGTCGAACTCCGCGCGCCCTACATGCACAACGGAAGACTCGCCGCTCTTGAGGACGTGGTCGAGTTTTATAATCGCGGCGGTGACTTTCCGAATGCAAATAATTTCCCCGGCAATCTGATCCGCCCGCGCAATTTATCGGCGCAGCAAAAATCAGACCTCGTCGCATTTTTGCGCCGGCCTTTAACGGACACGCGCGTTGCGACCGAAAGCTCGCCGTTCGATCGTCCGACATTGTATACGGAGTCGAACCGGGTGCCGTTGATCACGGGAACGGGTGTGAGCGGTTCGGGGGGCGGTGTGCCGCAGGCGATCGCAGTGGAACCTCCGCTGGTCGGCAATCCGGGTTTCACGGTGGCCATGTCAGGGGGGTTAGGCAGCGCCCAGGCGACGCTCGTGATCGATACCAACGATCCGGGTACGAGCGGTATTCCGGCGACAGGTGCTTTTCATCGCAGCGTCATCACGCTTAACGGCAGCGGGGCGGGAAACGGCTACGGTTCGGTCAGTATCGCGATCCCCGACAGCGCGGCTTTGGTCGGACAGACCTTTACCGGCAGGTGGTATGTCAGTGACGCCGGAGCGGCCGGCGGAGCAGCCGTTTCTCAGGCTTTCCGGTTCACGGTCTTTGGCGAAGCGACTTTTGCCGCCCGGGCCAAACACGCCGACTTCGACGGCGACGGCAAGACGGACGTTTCGGTCTTCCGTCCGTCGGACGGCAACTGGTACCTTCTCAACAGCTCGACCGGCAGCTTTAACGCGGTTGCTTTAGGGATCGGCAGCGATACGCTCGTTCCCGAAGACTATGACGGTGACAACAAGGCAGACGTGGCCGTCTATCGCGACGGAGGCTGGTACCTGCAGAGAAGCCGCGACGGTTTCGCCGGGGTCTCCTTCGGCTTAGCCGGAGACAAACCCCAGCCGGGAGATTACGACGGCGACGGGATCGCCGACGTAGCGGTCTTTCGTCCTTCGAACAGCACCTGGTATCTCAACCGCAGCCGTGACGGGGCGGCGATCATGCAGTTCGGGCTTTCTGCGGATCGTCCGGTTGCGGCCGACTATGACGGTGACGGAAAGACCGACATCGCGATCTATCGCGACGGCATCTGGTACATCCAGCGCAGCCGCGACGGACTTACTGCCGCGCAGTTCGGCGTTTCAGGAGACAAACCGGTCGTCGGCGATTACGACGGCGACGGCAAGGCCGACATGGCTGTGTTCCGTCCCTCGACCGGGGTCTGGTATTTCCTCAAGAGCAGTGACGGAAGCGTCGGCGGCAACCAGTTCGGTATCTCGACGGATCTTCCTTCACCGGGAGATTATGACGGCGACGGCAAAAACGATCTGGCGGTGTTCAGGCAAAGCGACGGCAACTGGTACGTGCTGCAGAGCGCGAGCGGTATCTTCCGTGTCCAGCACTGGGGGCTCAGCCAGGACCTCCCCGTTCCAGGTTCGCTGGTCCAATAGAAGGATAGCTGAATCCATTTAGAGTCCGGGATTTTGAATAAGCACGCTAAATGCGTGGACTCAAAACCCCGGACTCTAAACTTTTTATTTGGTTACTTCACACACGATCAAATTTACGATACCGAAAGCCTTTTGTTTTACTTCAAGAATTTTTAATCCTGACTGCGCCGCCAATTCAGCAGTGCGGCGATTAAAATGATCTTCGATAAGCGCCATCGTAAAAATATTTAAAACGTCGAACGCGTAACCCAGGATTCCCGGCGGACGCACGTGTTCAAGAAAAACCACACGACCGCCGCCCGTCACCACTCTCTTTAATTCTTCAAAAGCGCGCAGCGGTTCTTTTATCGAACAGAAAACCAGCGTGGCAAAAGCGGCATCAAAAGAGTTCGCGGCGAAAGGCAGAGACTCGGCGTCGGTTTGCACCAGTGAGATTTGAGCGGTTTCTTTTCGGGCCGCGATCTCCAGCATCCGGAAACTTAATTCGCCGGCCATCGCGTGTTTGCAGTCGGGGTAGTATTGAAAATTCAAACCCGTTCCGGCGCCGACTTCGAGTATTCGAACGCCGGCCGGAAGATAAGAGATCATTTCCCGCCGCCAGCGGGAAAGAAACCATCGTTCGAACGGGGCAAATGCTTTTTCGTACCTCTTCGCGAGCTTATCGTAAATGGGTTTGGCCACGTTTTGAATTTTAGCAAAGTTCCTGTGTTAAGGAATGTGACGGCAAGATGCCGTCACGACGGTCGGCGAGACGCCGGCGCTACATTAGATAAGATTTTGTGTTAGAATTTTTCGCTTATGGCTAGAAAAGGTTCGATATTAGTAGTTGATGACGAAGAGATAATGCGCGACGTGCTGGAGACCATCCTGTCCGGCGCGGGTTATAAGGTCGATCTGGCAAAAACCGGTGAAGAAGGAGTGGATGCTTACAGCAAGAAACCCTACGACGTCGTTTTGCTCGATGTTTCGATGCCGGGCATCGGCGGCCTTACCACTTTGGAAGAGATCATCAAAATGGATTCCGAAGCGGTGGTGCTGATGGTCACCGCTTACGCCACTTTCGAGACCGCCGTTTCCGCCTGGGAAAAAGGCGCGAACGGATGCATCCGCAAACCTTTTCAAAACGAGCAAATTCTCGCGCTGGTCACCAAAGGCATTCGCAAGCGCCGCCAGGAAGAAGAACGCCAGACCCTGCGGCAGGCGATGACGCGTTCGGTAAAACGCGATGCGATCATCGGGCGCTCGCCGCTGATGGACGTCGTTTTCCGGATGGTCGATAGAGTGGCCCCTGCGCGTTCGACGGTGCTGGTCACCGGTGAAAGCGGAACCGGTAAGGAACTGGTCGCCAAAGCAATCCACGAAGCCAGCCCGCGACACGATAAACCTTTCGTGGTGGTCAACTGTTCGAACATTCCCTCGGAGCTTTTAGAGAGCGAATTATTCGGCCACACCAAGGGCGCGTTCACCGGCGCGGTCGCAGCAAAAAAAGGACTCTTCGAAGTTGCCGACGGCGGTTCCATTTTTCTCGACGAGGTCGGCGACATTCCGCCGGAAACACAGGTGCGTTTGCTGCGCGTGATACAGGAGCGCGAATTCACTCCACTCGGCGAAACGTCATCGCGCAAGGTCGATGTGCGAATCATCGCCGCGACCAACGTCGATCTGAAGGAAGCCGTCCGGAACGGAACTTTTCGCGAAGACCTCTACTATCGCTTGTCGGTCGTGCCGATCGAACTTCCCTCACTCAGAGAACGACGCGAAGACATACTGCCGCTGACGCAGCACTTCATTCGCAAATACAATATCGAAAATGCGCGCGCGGTCGCGGAGCAGGTCACGCCCGATGTTCTTTCGCTTTTGGAAAATTATTATTACCCGGGAAATGTCCGCGAGCTCGAGAATATTATCGAGCGGGCGGTAGTGATCGCTCCCGATGATTTTCTGACGCCGGACTGCCTCCGTCCGGAAGTGCGCGATCCGGAAGCGGCACAGGCGATGATCCGCGATACCGCCGGCGCTTCGGAAAATATCGACCTTACCCGCGGGATCAATTTTTACGACGAGGTGCGCCGTTTCGAGATCGACCTGATCCGCCGCGCCCTCGATCAAACCGGCGGGCATCAGTCTCGCGCCGCCCGGCTGCTTGGGCTGAACGCGACGACCCTAAATTCAAAGATCAAAACCTACAATATCCCTTCCAGGTCGTGAATTTTATCCAAATAAATGAAATTATATTCAAATTTTCTCTTTATATAAGGAAAAGACGGGTATCAATTAAAGCCATTAATCCCCGATAAATGAGTTTTTGATAGAATTTATCGCCATTCCCGCTGAGAGTGGCATAATGATTGCAATTTATACAGATACTTTGACCGAAATTGTACCAAATCCACAATTAAATAAGGTCTCGGAACGGCAGGAAACAAGGGTTTAAATGCGATTTTAGCTTTATCGAATGCTAGAAAAACCGCCCTGCCGGCATTGTCATAACCAAATAACCAGCACTTTTAAGTGAACCAGTTATACTACTTTATTGGGAGGAAAAAAATGAAAAAGCTTGTTAATAGCTTGATTCTCGGGCTGTTGGTCTTATTAGTTCAACTGTCTGTTCAAGCACAAACAGGAGCTATTGGCGGAACTGTCGTTGACGCTAACGGCGCGCTTGTTCCTGGAGCTACCATCACCGTAAAAGGTGAAGCGGGCCAGGAATATACCGTTACGACGAACAGTAACGGAACGTATGTCGTTCCGGCGGTCGGCAATGGTGTTTACACCGTGACCGTTACCTCGCCGAACTTCAAAACGTCCGTTGTTAAAAATGTAAAAGTCGACGTCGGAACTCCGGCGACAGTAGATGTTGCCCTGGAAGCAGGCAAGATCGAAGAAACAGTTTTAGTGATCAGCGGCGGTGAAGTTTTGCAGACGCAAACTGCCACTGTCGGAACCACCATCGTGGGAAGACAGATCACGGAAACGCCGATCACATCGCGTGACGCGCTCGACCTGGTCACCCTGTTGCCGGGAACGGCGACGACCGGTGCCCCGCGCCGTTCAGCGATCAACGGATTACCGAAAGGTTCGATCAGCATCACCATCGACGGTGTCGACGTACAGGACAACCTGCTGCGTTCGTCTGACGGATTTTTCACTTATGTTCGCCCGCGTGTTGACGCGATCGAAGAAGTTACCGTTTCGACGGCGGTACCGGGTGCCGAAGCATCGGGTGACGGAGCGATCCAGATCCAGTTTGCCACGCGCCGCGGAACCAACGCCTACAGCGGCGGCGGTTTCTGGCAGCATCGCAACACGGATCTGAATGCCAACTATTGGTATAACAATCGTGACAATACTGCCCAGCGCGACGCCAACGGAAAAGCCCCCCGCAACAGAAACCTGCTGAATCAATTCGGCGGACGTCTGGGCGGCCCGATCCCGTTCCTTAATTTCGGCGAAGGCGTACCCACTTTCCACTCCGGCAAAGACAGAGCGTTCTTCTTTGTAAATTACGAAGAATTCCGCTATCCGGAGAGCCTTTCCAGACCTCGCGTGATCCTGAGCCCGGAAGCTCAGTCAGGCGTTTTCCAGTATGTGGTCGGCGGCGTAACGCAGTCGAGAAATCTTTATACGATAGCGGCCGCTAACGCCTTCCCGTCAACACCGGATCCGACCGTCAGCGGACTGCTGGCAGCCATCCGCGCCACGACCGGCGCCGGTACGGTATCCGCCATTTCGGGCGTGCCGAATCGTCAGAATTTCAACTTTATAAATCAGGGCGGTCAGAAGAGAACTTTTCTAACCATGCGTTTTGACGTGAATGCCTCTAAAAAGCATTCGGCGTCAACCGTCATCAACTATCAGAAGTTCAACTCGATCGTTGACTTCCTTAACAATGCCGATCCGGCATTCCCCGGCTTCCCGAACTTCGGTTCGCAGGGATCCACCCGCTGGTCGAGCTCGACCTCGCTTCGTTCAAGCTTTACGAATAACCTGATCAACGAATTTCGCGTCACGTTCGCAGGGGGACAATCAAACTTCTTCCCCGAGATCACGACCGCGTCTTTTGCCAACCAGGGCGGATTCAGCTTGAATATCGCGCAGGCAGGCGTGACCAACGCGACCATCAGAAACAGCACGCAGGTCAGAGAATCTCCGACCGGAGATATTTCCGATGCGATGACGCTGCTCTGGGGCGCGCACAGCATTAGTTTCGGCGGCCAGTACAAGCGTGTCAAATTACTTGACAACAACTTCCCCGCCGTCGTTCCGGCATACGGATTCGGCATAGACGCCACTGACCCGGCGCTGGCCATGTTCAGCGTGGCGAACTTCCCGGGAGCTACCGCGGCTCAATTGACGGAAGCGGCGAATCTTTACGCTACTTTGACGGGAAGAATCGCATCGGCCACTTACACTGCTTATCTGACGGAAGACGGCACCTACAAAACGCTGGTTCCGCAGTTCAGAAAACTGAGACAGGACACCTTCGGCGCATTCGTCCAGGATAGCTGGCGCGCGCGCCCGAATCTGACCATCAATTACGGCGTTCGCTGGCAGCCGCAGCAAGGTTATACTCTGCTTACCGGAAACTATGCGAGACTGTCGAGCTTTGCCGATATTTATGGTGTTTCCGGCCTTGGAAACGTTTATAAACCCGGCACCTTGACCGGTCAGATCCCGACCGTGGTAGGAGTTCAGACGGGCGAAAAAGCTTCGCCGACCGATATGAACAACTTTGCACCGACCGTCGGTGTGGTCTGGAGCCCCGACTTTAAAGGCGGGATGATGAGATCGCTCTTCGGCGAAAGCGGACGCAGTGTTATCCGTGGCGGATATTCACAGTCGTTCGTGCGTGAAGGCACGGTTCTGGCAGCCAGCATTTTGACCGCCAATCCGGGCGGACAAAGATCGGCCAGCAGAACGGTCGCCCTTGGCAATCTGACAGTCGGATCGTTGTTGAGAACTCCGGGTAACCCCAATCTGACCCCGGCTCCGTTCCCGACCACTCCCGGCTATCCATTTGCTCTGACCTCAGCGGACAGCGCGAATGCTTTTGATCCCGATCTGAAAACCGGCGTTGTCCATTCGTGGAGCATCGGTTACCAGCGCGAGATCGATAAGGATACGGTAGTTGAAGTGCGTTACGTTGGCAACCGCGGCGTTGATCTCTGGCGCCAGTGGAACATCAACGAACTGAACACCATTGAAAACAAGTTTGCCGACGAGTATAAATTGGCCCAGGCCAATCTGTATTTCAATATGGCAAACGGTAGAGGCAACACGTTTGCTTATACCGGCGCGGGCACCTCGCCCCTGCCGCTAATATTGGCGTACATCAATACGGCAGCTACCTACGATCCGAACAACACTGCCCGTTATAACAGCACGTTGTTCACCAACACCACCCTGTTGGCCCAGCTTTCGCGCAATAACCCGGCATTGCTCGGCTTCTCCAGCAATATCGAAAACAGCGCGGCACGCAAAGCCAACGCATTGGCAAACGGTCTTCCTTCCAACTTCTTCTATGTCAATCCGACCGTCGCCGTCAACGGCGCGTTCATCATTGATAACAGTGAGAAGAGCTGGTATGACGCCGGTGTTATCGAATTTCGCCGCCGCTTGTCGGCAGGCTTGCGCGTTCAGGCAAGTTATACTTATGCAAAGGCGTTCACGAATGCTTATGCTACGGCTGCCGGTAACGATCAGGTCAACTACAGCAACTTCACGCTGAGAAATCCCGACCTGAACAAGGTCGGCTCTCAGCACGATATCAGACATGCGTTCAAATTCGATGCGACGTACGATCTGCCGTTCGGTAAGGGAGGACAATTCTTCTCCAGCTCCAACGGCGTCGTGAACGCTCTCATCGGCGGTTGGAGCATTCTTCCCGTGATTCGCTGGCAGAGCGGTTCGCCGATTCTGTTCCAGAACATCCAGCTGGTAGGAATGACCAAGAAAGAGCTTCAGAAAGCGATTGGAGTCTATAAGAACACCATCATCGATGGCGTTCAGGTAGTCACCTATTTGCCGGAAGACATCATTCTTAATACTCGCCGCGCGTTTGATATCAACGTTCTGAACGCTAATGGATATGGAACCACCTTTGGCGGTGCCCCGACCGGACGCTACATTGCTCCGGCAGGCATCAACAATTGTATTTCCACTTATCCTGGCCAGTGCGGCTTCGCCAACCTGGCGCTTGCCGGACCGAGCTTCTTTAAATTCGATGCAAGCTTAGCTAAGAAGTTTAAGTTTGACGAAAAACGTAACATCGAACTTAAGGTTTCGGCCTTCGACGTTCTGAACATGCCTAACTTCCGCATCGGCGGTTGGGGAGCTGATACCGTATTGCTTGGCGCCGGCGGTGCTACCTTCGGACAATTGGCTACCGGTTCGGCTTACCAGGATGTTTCGACGACGAACGATCCGGGCGGCCGTATCATTGAGTTCATGCTGCGAATTAACTTCTAGAATTGAAACGGCAGACATCTGCCATTCAATTTCTGAAATGACCAGGGTGACGTCCTCGCGGGCGTCACCCTTTTTCTTTCAGTTCCCGCGAAATCCTTCTGACAGTTTTCCTGCCGTCCGATCCAAGGCCTTACGGCGTTATCACCTATATTTAACGGCATTTGGCAATTTATGTTTTATCGTGCAATTATTCAAAAAAATGGATGCAGCCGCCGTTATTTTCTACGCTATCACTAATAAAATCAATGATTTAGCGAATTTAAAGTACTGGAATAGCGCTTGCCTTATAAGATATTGGCAATTATTGAGTTGAAGAATATAGGCGAGTATGGCCCCTGACATACTTCTTTCGGTTCAGCGATAGCGTCTTTACTGGAAAAAACTTTTGTTTTTCAGCTTATAACACTTAACGATTATTAAAACTTGGAGGGTAGTATATAATGTTTAGTAAAAAAAACATCTTTGGCTTGCTTTCCTTGTTTTGTGTAGTTTTATTGGCATCCACTCTTGCCTTCGCCCAAACCACCGGCAGCATTCAGGGTCTCGTAGTTGACCCAAATGGCGCGGTCGTAGCGGGAGCAACTGTGAAGATCACCAACACACAAACAGGAACAGTTAAAGAAACAACCACTAACAGCGATGGCTTTTATCGTGTCACCAACCTGATTCCGGGAGACTCCTATCAAATAGAAGTCGCCTCATCCGGATTTGAAGGCAAAAAAGTCCAAGGTGTTGGTGTCCGGTTGGGGCAGGAAAATGCTTACGACGTACAGCTCGGCGTTAAAGGCGCGGTTGAACAAGTCGTCGTAACCAGCGAAGCGCCGCTGATCAACTCAACGCAGAATCAGCTTTCCACTTCGTATTCACCTCAGCAATTAACGCAATTGCCTTATAACGGCGGTTCCATCGACAATTTGGCACTGCTTACCCCTGGCGTGGTAACGCCGGGCGATACCGATTTTACCAACGGCGTGGGTATCTCCGCCAACGGTAACCGCGGACGTTCGAACAACTTCCAAATTGACGGCCAGGACAACAACGATAACTCGGTCGCAGGCCCGACGCTGACGCTGACAAACGCTGAAGCTATCGGTGACTACCAGGTTACGACGAACAATCCTTCGGCCGAATTCGGACGCAACTCCGGCGCTCAGGTCAACGTTATCACCAAAAACGGTACCAACGATTTTCACGGTTCGCTTTTCCACTTCTATCAGAATTCCGCTCTGGATACTTTTAGCAACGTGGAAGACCAGGCCGGAAAAGTGTACAACTTTTTGGCGACCAACGGATTCCCGGGCCTGGCCGGCCTCGCGGCTCGCGACGGTAAAAACCTTTACAGCTACAACCGTTTCGGCGGTTCCTTAGGCGGCCCGATCATCAAGAACAAAGCGTTCTTCTTTTTCACCTACCAGGGTGATATTCAGACCGGCGAACAGGATACTAACAACCTCGGCAGCGGCAATGTCTTTTTCAGACCGGAAAGCGTTGCGGCGGCCAGAGCTCTCGGCTTTACCGGCGCCAACAACATCCTGGGCAACACCCAGGTCGGCGGCGGCCCGACGGCAGCTAATGTCTCGGGACAGTTCATCGTCGTTCCGGCTCTGACCGATAGCAACGGTGACGGAACCCCGGATGCTTTTGTCAATCCCGGCGGCGCCTTCACCAACAGTTTGGTTGTCTGTAGTATTTTTCCCGGCGTAGGCGTTCCCTGCCCGGCGGCGAATCGCGTCATCCTGCAAACAGGTGAGGCTATCCGCATCGCTCCGAACAGATTTACCGAACATCAGATAATCACTCGTGAAGACTTCAATGCGACGGATAAGGATATTTTTAGCTTCCGTTACATTTATGACACCACGAAATTCCCGGATTCGCCCGCAACCGGCACTTTTCTTACCGGCGCGTTTTTCGATGTTCCTTCAAAGAACAACAACCTCGGTCTTACTTATACGAGAACTCTCTCGGCTAAATATACCAATGAATTCCGCTTTAACTTCTCAAAACTGGATGTCCGATTCGGCGATCCCGAAGGCCCCCTTCCGGGTCCCGGTATCACCTTTACCGGAACTCGCGATCTGACCGGAACCACCCTTAGCGGAGCGTTCGGAACGGGTAATACTCTTCCGCAGTCACGTAAAGTAGATGTGTTCCAGGAACAGGATACCTTGAGTGCTACTCTTGGTAACCACTCGATCAGAACCGGTTTCGATCTGCGTCAACAGCAGGTGAGCAACTTCTTCCTGCCTAACTTCCTTGGCGTATATCGTTTCCGCAACACCGGCACATTGCCGCTGCCTACCGGAACGGGTAATACGTTCTATACATTGACCGGCGCACAGCGTTCGGGCACGGCAAATGCATTTGAAAATCTGCTGCTGCAGCGTCCGGAACGTCTGTCCTTCGCGCTTGGCAACCCGGCAGTGAATACCAATCAGAACGATTACTTTTTCTTTTTCCAGGATGACTGGCGCATTCTGAAAAACCTGACACTTAATCTCGGTGCTCGTTACGAGTATTCGAGCACGCCGTTCAATCCGATCATTGACGATCTGATCGAGCGTGAGTCCAATGCTTCGACGGCGTTGTTCCCGACGAGCTTCCCGCTCTCAGACCGTACGGTTCCGAGACTGAAGACCGACAACAACAACTTTGCTCCGCGTGTCGGTTTTGCGTGGTCGCCGGATCTCGATTTTCTGGGTGATCGTTTCACCAATGGAAAGACCGTTATCCGCGGCGGTTTCGGTGTCTCTTATGACCCGAGCTTCTTTAACATCGTGTTGAACACCGTAACGGCTGCTCCGTTTGCGGTAGCAGGCCAGATCACCGGTACCGGCACGGTGCCTTATTGCAACCCGGTCAGCACTTGTCCTGGATTCAGCGCGGCAACCACGCCTAACACGGGCGGCGGTAACCCGCGTCTGTTCAATCAGACCAAGGTCGATCCGAACTTCTATAACCCCTACACCCTGAACTGGAACTTCGGTGTTCAGCAGGAGATCTTCAAGGATACGGTTGTCGAAGCGCGTTACGTCGGAACCAGGATCATTGGTCAATTCCAGACCGTCAACGGTAACCCGAGCATCCGCATGTTCAACAACGCCGCGGCCTGTCTCGGTCTGAGCCCCGGTGCTTTCACCGGCGGACAGGTAGTAGGAGCCTCGGGCGGCGCAGGCACTGACTGCGTCGGCGGCGGTTTCAACAACACCGCTAATACGGTTACGAATGGCCGTATCGATCCTACCCAGGGTCCGGTTCGTACGCGCACCAACGGCGCTTCAGGTTCGTATCACGGCCTGCAGACCCGTTTTGACACTCGCTTTAGCGATATCCTCATCAGCGCCAACTATACCTGGAGCAAGACGATGGATAACGCTTCGGAGATCTTTTCGACGTTCGCCGGCGGTCAGACCGTCGCGATCTCGGAAAATCCCTTTAATACTACTACTCAAGAGCGCGGATTATCGGCTTTTGATCAGCGGCATAACTTCACGGCCAATTTCATCTATGAGAGTCCTTTCTTTAAAGATCAAAAAGGCCTGGCAGGCAAGCTTCTGGGTGGTTATCAGATCTCGGGTATCGTCAGATTGGCGAGCGGACGTCCGTATTCGCCGTTTGAATTCTTCGGAAATTACGATATCGGATTCGACGCCGGCTTCCTGAGCTCGGTCGGTCCGCTTCGTCCTTATGTGGGCAATCCCACCGCTCCTGTCGGCACGATCGCGTTCGGCTGGACGGCGGCTTGCCAAGTGTTCTTCGGCGGACCGGAATGCAACTATCCGAATCCGGGCGACCCGAACACTGCTCTTGCCGAACCGGGCGAGTTTATTATCTACAATACGCTCAACCCGGGTTCGACCGGAACTGTGGTGGCGAACGCCGCCGCCGCGCAGCAGCAGGCTCGCCTGGTCTATAACGACTTTGGCCTGTTGACCAACTTCGCGGCCGGTACGTTCAGCTACAATCGGGCAAACGACACGGGCAATGGCTGGACTGAAGCCTTTGAATACTACCGCACTCCTTTCGGAGAGAGCAGAAATACCTTCTTCGGTAATATGTTCAAGGGAGTAAATCTGGCTTTGTTCAAATCCACCAAGATAACGGAACGCTACAAACTCGAATTCCGCGTTGAAGCTAACAACGTGCTCAATTCGCGTAACTTTGGTGTTCCCGATGCTTTAACCGAAGATGCAAACAACGGCCTCGTAGTGAGTTCGTTCCAGAATCCGGGATTCAATGCGGGCGCCATCCGCTCGCTCCGGTTCGGTCTGCGCTTCCTCTTCTAGTAATTGGATAAATTACGATAGACTAAGGGAGAAGATACTATCTTCTCCCTTTTTTTGTGACATAATTACAATCGATGGCGGCCGAAGTAAATTTCACTAACATCAACCCTCTCGGCGCGGGCGATCTGATCGACCGCGCAGTGCGGCTCTACGCCAAAAATTTCTGGACGTTGATAAAAATTGCCGTCCCTCCGATCCTGATCTCGGCTTTCGGTTCGATGATATTCGCGATCGGGTGGCGGGAAGCGATCGTGGCCTCCAAAGATCTTGACGCCATTGGTTATATCAGCCTGATCATGGTCGGTGGCGCGCTTTCCATCCTCGGCATGTTGATGACCATCATGGTTATGGGCGGCGCGTCTCGCAACCTGGTGAGACATTTGCTCTGGGGCGAAGCGATCACGTTTCGGGAGACTTATCGAAACACCCTGTCGCGCTTTTTCGGGTTGCTGACGGCTTCGATCATCATCAGTATTACCCTTTACTTCACTTTTATAGTACTTGCCTACATTTTAGCGATATTGATCACCATAGTATTTTTTATCGCGATCGCTTTCAGCCCTATTTCTTCGGTTGTACCTTTATTGATAGCGGTAATATTGTCCAGCGTCTGCAGTCTCTTTACGGCCTGGGTATTTTTCCTGGTGGCTTCGCGGCTGGCCTACATACCGCAGGTAATGCTCGTCGAGGGCCAGGGGGTCTTTGCCGCGCTCGGACGCAGCACTTCCCTTGCCAGCGGCAACGTTTTACGCCTGGCGGCCCTGGTCGTCTTCACGATCTTTGCCGCGCTGTCGGCGCTGATGATCCTGCTGCTGCCATTGGTTTGGTATGCGTCGCTAAACGGGATCGAGCTTTTCACCTTCGGCGGCGACCTCACTCCATTTTGGTATCTGATAGGCTGGCAGGTGGTCTGGCAATTGAGCTGGATTCTGCTCACCCCGGTTTGGATGATCGGCCTCTCGCTGCTTTATGTGGACGAAAGGGTCAGGCACGAAGGCTACGATATCGAATTGATGGCCGCGCGGCAGCTGGGTGAGATACCCTCGCTGCCCAGGCAGTTTCAAAATCCGCTGCATCCGGCACTGGCGCAAACCATGGCCGCGGCCCCCGCGCCGCCCCGCGACAAACCTACTTCCCTGCTGGGTTTGAATTGAGTTAATTCCAATTCTTGGTTAAACTTGCCAAAATCCTTATGCGCCGTGCCTGCCCAAATTCCATCCTTCGTACATTATTCAGCTTCTTTCTGTTGTTTTTTTTGCTGCAGTTCGGCAGTTTAACGGTTTGCGCGGAAACACTGCAAAAATATCGTGAGGACGTCGAATATATCAGAGGCAGACTCGCCTACTTCAATTCAATCGATCCGGAAAAGTTTGGTGAAAAGGTCGAGGCCAAAAAAAAGATCTTCGAAGAAGTTTCAAATTACCTGCCTCTCCGGGAAGAGGTCGAATGGCAGGGAATAAAGATAGAAGTAGATAATCGCTGGCTGCACGACCGCTTGAACACGATTAATAGGCCTGCGAGCGGACCGCTCCAGCAAGATGAAGATGAGAAAGTGGTTAGTGAGCTGTCGGAGCGGCTTTCTGCGCTGGTCGTTAAACTCAAAGAGCTCGAGGGATTGCCGTCCGGCTCCCGCAACAAAGATGAGGAAAAACAAAAACTCGAGCAGATCCTGAAACGGATCGAGTATCAGACCGACGAAAAACCCAAGGAAGAAAGCGCCCTGCAGCGCTGGGTTAAAGCTTTTCTCGATTGGCTGCGCGATCTTTTACCCAGGGGCGGAGAGATCGACCCCGTGGAGCCGCAGTCCGTCGGTCCCAGTATTTCCCCGACCGTAGTGCAGATACTTGTCCTCGGTTTGGCGTTCGCACTCATCGCTTTTGTGATCTGGCGGGTAATTCCCCTGCTCGGAAACCGCCGATCGCGAAAAAAAGAAAAGAAAGGCAGGGAAGAAAGAATCATCCTCGGCGAGCGATTAGGCATCGACGAATCTTCCTCGACCCTTTTTGACCAGGCCGAACAAATGGCGCGCGAAGGAAATTTCCGCGGCGCGATCCGAAAAGGCTACATAGCCTTGCTGTGCGAACTGGGCGACCGCAAGATCGTCCGTATCGCGCAGCATAAAACCAATCGCGATTATTTGTCTGACGTGCGCAAGAATCAGGAATTACACGGCGGGATGAGGGATCTCACCTTTATGTTCGAAAATCACTGGTACGGGCTGGCCAGCGCTTCCGACGAGGAATGGAGCGCGTTTCGGGAAAATTATCGCCGCAGCACGCGCGTGATCTAAAACGATTTGTATATGAGACAGCGGATCTTAATAATAATATTTTTAGCGCTGGTGATAGCCGCTCTGATCGGTTTAAACGCCGTTTCGTATACCAAAAAAGACGAAATTCCCGATTCCGAATTTTTCCCTAACCGGTCTTCTTACAATTTCGGCGCGACCGGATCCAGCGTGTTTTATAGTTTGTTGGCGGAAACCGGCAACAAGGTCACCCGCTGGCAGCAGCCGGTTTCAGCCCTGCTGGCTTCCGGCAATAGCCGGGTGACGACGCTGGTGCTGATCGGCGAGCCGCGGCGAGAGGTCACTGAGGAAGATGCGCAAAAAATAATGATGTGGGTAGAGCGCGGCGGACGGTTGGTTCTGATCGACCGCGAACCGCCGGCAGAATTACTAAATAGCGAGAGCAATTGGAAACTTTCAACCGTCATACCGCCGCAATCTCTTTTTCCTTCCACCACTGCCAACTCCGAATCATTGATCGACAAGGTCGTCGCGGCGAAGCCCTCGCAGCCGACGACACTGATGAAGGATATTAACTCTGTTCAGCCTTCCCGGCTGGCTTCGCAAATATCTATCGAGTACGCGGAGACTCCGCCGTCAACCGAAAAACCCCAATTCGGAATATCCAAGGGGCCGCCGGTATCGGCAACGCCGCCCCCGCCGCAAAAAACGCCAACTCCGACGCCGGTCGCCGCGCCGAATAAAGTTATTGTGGAAAAGGCAGTGATACCCGGTTTTTCACCGACACCGGTAAAATTAGGCACGCCTTTTAAGGACGCCGGGATCGGACCGGGAAAATTGGTGGAAACCGCCCCGCCCTATGAAGCTGCGACGGCGCCGGTAGTGCATTTATCTAATCCGGATAAGAATATTTTGGTCGATATTCCCTACGGGCAGGGGCGCATTCTCTTGTTGAGCGACCCTTACATCGTATCGAACGCCGGGATCAAACTGGCCGATAATGCCATCCTGGGAATAAATCTGGTCACCGGGGAAGGCGGCACGATCGCTTTCGACGAGTATCATCAAGGATTCGGCGGGGAAAATACTTTTTTGCGTTATTTTTCCGGCACGCCGATACCCGCGCTTTTGGCACAGGGGTTTCTGCTGGTGCTGGTGCTGCTCTGGACGCAGGGCAAAAGGTTCGCCCGCCCGCTGCCGCTGCCTGCTAAAGACCGCCGCTCAAAACTGGAATACGTTGCCGCCATGGCGGATCTGCAGCAAAGCACCCGGGCTTACGATCTGGCGATCGAAAATATCTATTCCCAGACCAAACGAAATATGGTGCGGCTGGTGAGCGCAGACAATACTGTCTCGAAGAAACAACTGGCGGAAGCCGTGGCCGAACGCTCAGGCTTTGAAGCCAAAGATCTTTATATTCTGATGTCGAAATGCGAAGACATCATTGCTGGCGAACCGACCAACGCGAGAGAAACGATGAATCTGATCTCGCAATTGCGCGCGCTGGAAGAAAAGCTCGGTTTTAACCGCACGAGATCTTCGGGCGGGAAATCTGCGGGCAGGAAATAGAAATAAATGTCATCCGACACCTTATCGACGTTTGCCTGGGTGGTACTGATACTCGTGTTTTTTGCCACCAGCACGGTCGGCGTGGTCACCGGCAGCAATTCGCTGATCGCGGTGCCGGTGATGTTTCAATTCGGGATCGATCCAAAAGTGGCTGTTGCGACGAATATGTTCGGGCTGACTTTTATGGCGGTGGGCGGCACACTGCCGTTTCTTAACAGCGGCGTGCTGGATCGCAAGCGCTTGCCCCTGCTCGCGGTGCTGACGGTATGCGGTTCGGTACTGGGAGCGCTGCTGGTCGGAATTTTATCTAGCCGCGCGATATCGCTGATCGTGTCGGCTTCGATGATCCTGATGACGATCTTCACCCTGGTGCGGCGCAAAAGCGGGGTAGAGAAAGCCGATAATTTAACCGCGGCTGCGGCCTACACCGCGCTCGGCCTGACGTTCGTGCTGGGTATCTACGGCGGCCTTTTCAGCGGCGGTTATGTTACTATGCTGACTGCTGTTTTTGTCGCTTTTTTAGGGATGACCTTTACCGAGGCTATCGCTAATACCAAGCTTATCAACGTTTTCTCGTCGTCGGTCGCCACGCTGATCTTTATGTGGCAAGGGCTGGTAGATTACAAGCTCGGGCTGATCCTCGGCGTGACGATGTTTATCGCCGCTTTTGCCGGCGCCAAGGTGGTGACAAAAATGAACGACCTTTGGCTAAAAAGAATTTTCTTTACCACGGTCGTACTTTTAGCCGTTAAAACGATTTTCGATCTATTGACATATAAATAAAAAATGCTTACTTACGTTCCCCCAACCATTGCACATATTTTGAACGAACTGCGCAAAGTCGTCGTCGGCCAGGATGAGGTTATCGAACAGATTCTGGTCGCGCTGCTGGCGGAGGGCCACGCGCTGCTGGAAGGCGTGCCCGGCACGGCCAAGACGCTGACCGTCAAGACACTGTCGCAGATCATCGGCGCGGGTTTTTCGCGTATTCAGTTCACGCCCGACTTGATGCCTTCGGACATCACCGGCACGAACGTTTTTAATATGCAGACATCGCAGTTTGCCCTGCGGCAGGGCCCGATCTTTACCGACATTCTGCTGGCGGACGAGATCAACCGCACGCCGCCGAAAACTCAGGCCGCGCTACTGGAAGCAATGGAAGAACGGCAGACGACGATCGACGGCGAACGCCATCAGCTGTCACGAATATTCACCGTGCTCGCCACGGAAAACCCGATCGAATACGAGGGCACCTACCCACTGCCGGAAGCGCAGCTCGACCGCTTTCTGCTGAAGATATTGATCGATTATCCTTCGGTCGATGCCGAGCTTGAAATCGTCGCGCGCTGGGATGCCGGATTCAATTCGCGCAACCTGGAAAATATTCAGTTAAACCCGCTGCAGGACAGAAACCTGCTGATAATGTGCCGCTCCGAGGTCAAAAACATGAGAATGGAACCGGGCGTGCAGAGATATGCGGTCGAGATAGTGCGCCGCACGCGCAGCCACCCTTCGGTGATGTACGGCGCGAGCCCGCGCGCATCCGTCGCGCTGCTGCTCTGCGCAAAAGCCCTGGCGGCGATCCGCGGGCGAGACTTTCCAACCCCCGACGATATCCGCGACATCGCCCGGCCCGTTTTGCGCCACCGCCTGACGCTCCGCGCCGAAGCCGAGCTGGACGGCGCAACCACCGACACGATCATCACCGATATTCTGCAAAATGTGGAAGTACCGAGATAGAGGTCAGTGGTCAGTGGTCGGTGGTCAGCGATCAGTGGTCAGTAAAAAAGCAGGAAATAGAAACCTATTTCCTGCTTTTGTCATTTCTAATCGCAGAACTTTAATAGTGACCACTGATACTGCCTACCGACCACTGACCACTGACTACCGACCACTGACCACTGGCCACTGATCATCACCACCTGATCGGACGAAGGTCCGGCCCGACCACATGCGTGCCGGAAATGATTTCCGGGCTGCGGTTCGGATCGAGCAGGTTAGCGCCGTCAGCGTGGCGGTAGTGCGCCCCGTACCAGATGACCACGTCCTGACCGGCCAGCGATTCTCCCGTCAGCCACGGGTCGATATTGATCGCGGAACCGGAATTAGGATCGTCCAGTTCGCCGGGCGACCCGGCGGTGCCGCTAAAACGCAGCAGCCACAGATCGGCCACGCCGTATGTATCGGTCACATTTCCCAGACTATCCGCTACCTGGCCGTCGGTGATGCTCGGCGTGAGTTGATAGGCTTCATCGCCGTTCGCGTTTTGAATAATAAAGCCTTTATTGGTCTGGAAATTCTTGAACGTTTTCAGTTCGGCCGTGACCGGTTTCATAAAACGGCGGCCGCGCTCGATCTGATAGACGTTATTATTCGGCTGAACGATATCGAAATCGAAGCGCCAGTAAGTGTGATGAATGTGAACGTCGCAGACGCAGCTATTATTCGTCGCGCCGTAGCCGTAGCGCGGGCGGATCGTGCCGTCATTGGCAAAGCGCCATTCCATGATGTAGCGATACCAGCCGGCATTCATTTCCGTAACCATCACGGTCTCGTTATTCTGCGTATAGATCGCCACGCCGCGAAAATTTCCCGAATCGTTGCCGCTTTCCATTGCTGTGGTCGGGATCTGCCCGGTTGCCAGCTGTCTGATGCCGGGAGCGGCATCGACGGCGCCCGCATCGGGAGCGTTAAAAGCGCCTTCCTGATATTGCCAGTCGCGGAACGGCCCGCAGGTGCTGGGTGTGTAATGCACATTGAGCACCGGAGCGTGACCGCGCTTGAGTACGGATTTGCCTTTGTATTTAACGTCGCGGACCTCGATCCCCGAACGTTCGCTCGAATTTCCGGAAGAAGCCGACGGACGTATCACGAGCATTTCCCAGAGGGTCGTCGCACCCTGTGTTACCGTCAACTGGAATTGTCCCGCCGTGCCGTTGGATGTGCTGCCGCCGGTGCCGTTGGAAATTCCGCAGGAACCCTCCACCGATTTGGAAGTGGGCGGCGCATTGTTTTCGTAACGCACGATCCGGTTATTCCTAAAGCTGACACCGACTATTTCGTTTCTGACCGCAGCGTCCTGGGATTCCAGTCCGATATTTACGATCCGCTCGCCGTCGATCATGGTAAATGGCGGCATTGGCTCAAAAGTGCGGAGCGTCTGATTTCTTAGCATCGCGCCGAACTGCGCATCGCCCTGCAGCAGCCGTACCGCGTCCTGGTACTCTTCCGGATTCGAGAAGGGCGTGGTGAAGTCCTGCGAGACCTTAATCGCTTCCCGGCCGGCAAAATCGGCTTCCGCGACCACGGAGCGATCCCTGGTGTAATCATAAAAGAAAACGCGGAAATGAGTCGGCGGCGGGGCCTGTCCGGTCTTCGAATCAAACTCGACATATTGAAGCGACATCAGGCGGTACTTCGAACCGCCCAGCTCTTTCTGAACCGCTTCGCTGCGCTCGACCCGCAGCCTGGCCGCATCGACGTCCGCTTGTGACGGCCCCCAAAGGGCGACCCTTACCTTTACCGGTTGATCAGCTCTTTTAGCGCGTTTAGACGCGTCTCCGCCGGCAAATGCCGTAATTGAAAACAAAGCGATACCAAGCCCGGCGGCCCAAAAATTATTTAGCGGAATCTTCATATGTTTTGTCCGATTTTAAAGGATGGAAAGCTTTCAAAAAAAACAGCTTGGCAATATTCTATCTTATTTGCCAAGCTGTTTTCAAAGTAGTTTTGATTCCGGATCTTACCAGCGAACGGGGTAAATATCCGGGCCGATCACGTGCGACCCGGTAATGATCTCGCCGCCGCGGTTGGGATTGAGCAAGTTAGCGCCGTCGGCGTGGATAAAATGCGCCCCGTACCATACCACTAGATCCTGATCCAGCACCGATTCGCCGTTGACCCAGCTATTAGCGGTAATTTCCGCATTGGAACCGCAGCAGACGCGGCCGTCATCGATCTCGCTGGCGACGGGCGATCCGCCGGTTTTATACCTCAGCACCCAGAAATCGTTCACGCCAAAGGTATCGGCATTACCGTCCGAAATATTCGGAACCAGCATATAAGCTTCGTCGCCGGTCGAATTCTGGATCAACAGGCTGCGGTTAGTTTGAATATTTTTGTTGCGGTTGATCTCAGTGGTGATCGGCTGCTGGAAACGGCGGCCCCGTTCCATTTGATAGATCCGGTTATTGGTATTGACCACGTCGAAATCCAGACGCCAATAAACGTGATGGTTATGCACATTGCAGACACAGTTGTTGCTGGTCGCGCCGAAACCGAAGCGCGGGCGGATCGTGCCGTCATTTCCAAAACGCCATTCCATGATATAGCGATACCAGCCGGCGTTCATTTCCGTGACCATTACGGTCTCGTTGTTTTGCGTATAGATCGCCACGCCATTAAAATTTCCCGCATCCGTGCCGGATTCGAGAATAGTGGTCGCGACCTGATCGGCGGCCAGCACCCTGATCCCGCCCGCGGGGTTTTGCGCGCCTGCTGCCGGGGCGTTGAACGGCCCTTCCTCATCCTGCCAGTCGCGATACGGCCCGCATGCGTTATTAACGTATTGAACGTTCAAAACGGGCACGTGCCCGCGTTTTAAGACGGATTTGCCTTTGTATTTGACATTGTCGACTTCGATACCCGAACCGTTGGTGCCGACGGACGCAGAAGGACGAACCACCAGCATTTCCCACAGCGTGGTCTGGCCCTGCGTGACCGTCATCTGGTACTGTCCGGCACCGGAACCGGAACCGCCGGACGAAGGCAGACCACAAGCCTCAGGGGCCGCGGCAGCGGTCGGCGGCGCGTTATTGGTGTAACGGATCACAACCCCGCGCTTGATGCTGACACCGACGATCTCGTTTTGCGCCGAAGAGTCCTGCGCGCCAAGGCCGATGTTTATGAGGCGCTCGGTCGTGCCGTCCAGCACGGTGACCGGCGGCATCGGACGAAAGGCTTTCAGCGATTCTTTTTTGAGCGATTCTCCGAATGATTTATTTTGCTGCAGAATACGAACGGCGGCGTCATATTCTTCCTGGCTGGGGATCGGCTGGAAATATTCCTGGTGAACCGTGATCAACTCGCTCCCGTCGAAGCTGCCCTCTGCCACGAAAACCCGGTCGTTGGTGTAATCGTAAAAAACCGCCTTGTAGCGGGTCGGCATCTGTAGGTCGCCGCGGCTCTTATCGTTATTATCGATATACGAAATATCGATCATGCGGTACTTCACTCCGGCCAGTTCCTGTTGGACCACGCTGCTGCGCTCGACTTCAAGCTTCGCGTTGTCCAGCATTTCCTGGGTCGGGCCGACTGGAACTACCTTGATCTCGACCGGCCTGTTCGCTCTCTTGGAGCGCTTCGGAGAATCTCCACCGGCAATAGCCACGCTGGAAGTTAAAGCAATACTCAATCCGATTACAAAAAGTTTATTACGAAAAATATTCATTTGAGCCTATCCTGATTTTGTAAAAATAAAATTGCCGGTAAGAAGGGCTAACGGCCAGTTTCTGGCCGATTAGCCCGGTTGTTGTACAGCGTTTCTCTTCCTTCTCCGCTACCAGCGAACCGGAAGAATGTCGGGGCCGACCACGTGCGAGCCGGTAATGATCTCGCCGCCTCGGCTGGGATTGAGCAAATTCGCTCCATCGGCATGAAGGAAACTGGCGCCGTACCAGACGACCACATCCTGGTTTTTGACCGACTCCCCGCTTACGAACGGGTCGATCTGAATAAATGAATTTGCGCTGGTGGTTGAATTAAAACCGTCGTCAAGTTCGTTCTGCAGGGCGGTTCCGCCAACTACACTCTTATATCTCAAAACCCAGAAATCGCCCGAGGGAAAACTGTCGGTAGAGCTATTTGGAACTCCGTCGGAAAGATTCGGCGTCATTAAGTACGCTTCGTCACCGGCCGCATTTTGTATCAAAAGGCTCCGGTTGAGCTGGTAATTGCGGTTAAGCTTGGCCTCGGTTTCGATCGGCCGCTGGAAACGGCGTCCCCGTTCCATCTGATAAACGTTATTATTCGCCTGCACGACGTCGAAATCGAAGCGCCAGTAAGCATGGTGATCGTGAACGAAGCAAACGCAGCTGTTATCGGTCGCGCCGAATCCGAAACGCGGGCGGATCGTGCCATTATTATCAAAACGCCACTCCATGATATAGCGGTACCAGCCCGCTTCGAGTTCCGTGGTCAGAACCGTGTCCGTCCCGGATGTGTAGATCGCCACGCCCCGGAAATTTCCGGTATCCGTGCCGTTTTCCAGCGATGTTCTGGCGACCTGGCCGGTGGCGACTATCCGGATGCCCGGCGCCGGATCGGTGTTTCCCGTGGCCGGTGTTTCAAACTGTCCTTCCTGATATTGCCAGTCGCGATAAGGGCCGCATTCATTGGCGCCGTATTTGACGTTCAGGACGGGTACGTGGCCTCGCTTGAGCACTGATTTGCCTTTGAATTTAACATCGCGAACCTCGATCCCAGAGGCGCGCGTACCGGACGAGGCAGACGGGCGAATGATCAGCATCTCCCAAAGAGTGGTTGGCCCTTGGGTAATGGTCATCTGGTACTGTCCAGCGGTGTTACGGGCAGTCGTCGCCTGGCCGGCATTCGGAATACCACAGGCATCAGGCGCGGCCAGTGAAGTGCTGGGCGCTCTTTCCGGATAGCGAATCACTACGCCGCGTCTAAGACTGACGCTGAGGACTTCAGGCGTCCCACCCGCGCTCTGTGGCGCAAGGCCGACGTTTACCAGACGCTCGGTCGTTCCGCTTAAAACGGTCGTGTCCGGCATTGGATGATATGTCTTTAATTTTTCTTCCCTGATCAGGGAAGCAAGATTTCTGTCTTTTTGCAGGATGCGCAGCGCCGCTTCGAATTCGTCGGGGCTCGGGATCGGCTGGTAGAATTCCTGGTGAACGGTAATGGTTTCTTTTCCGTCGAAACTGCCCTCGGCGACAAGTGTGCGGTCAGTGGTGTAATCGTAAAAGACCGCGCGGTAACGAGTGGGAAGCAGTTGTTCAGTCAGGCTCTTATCTTCATTTTCGATATAAGAGACCTCGATCAGCCGGTAGCTGTGCCCCGCAAGCTCCTGCTGTACGGCGGCGCTTCGTTCGGCCTCGAGCCCGGCCTTGTCAAACATTTCCTGCGTTGGGCCGACCGGCACCACTCTGATGCTGACCGGCACTTCCTGCCTTTTAGTACGCCTCGGCGAATTTTCGCCCGCCAGACACATTCCTGCCGACACGGCACCAATCAATAACGAGACCGCAAACCTGCGATTTATAAAGCTTAGCATCCGCCCTCCAAATGTATGTGAAATACAGCGAAATCAAAGAAGATAACAGCAATCTATATTGATATCACTCCAGCCGTCCAAGGTCAAGTATTTAAGCGCTAAAGTGGCGTGCCTAATTAACGGATTAAAGGAGTTTTACAACTATTTTTAGTCTCGTAGGGACGCAATGTTTGTAGTTATAAATCGGCAAAATCTTTTAAGTTCCGTAGGAACCACATATTCCGTCCGTCCTGCAGGATCTTGGATCTTTTGTTAGATGGCACTCTATGAGGCTTTCGACATGGCGTGTCTTTAATAAGCAGAGCAACCGCTATTATCCTCTGTATCCAACGTTCTAAAGAGTAAATGACCTACCACCTAAAGACAGCATAAAAATGGTGTTTTAATGAGTTTTTCGTATAGCTAAACCCCTGATTCCATTCATAAAGGCCTAATTAGCCGTAAATCTTGCTAAAAATTCATAAACTCGTTGTTTTTTGCTTTTAATACCAAAAATTCATGCTATTATCTTGCCTGAAAATTACTAAATATTGATCTTTCTTACAGGATAAAAAAAGACACACTTCCAGTGTTGCGCCAAACAGAGATTTGGCACGTGAATTTATCCTTTAGAGCAATTAAAAATTGCCGTTAAAACAGATCCGTATTCTGCGCGAGGAACTCCCAGAATCCTTTCAGAAACTGGTAGTTGTTATTCACAGAAAGATTTGTGTCAACGATGACTGGAACTGTTGCGCGCTCACCTTCTCCTGGAGGAGGTGAAGCGAATGGACATTGGACTTCACCGGCGAAGCTGAGTGACGCTAAGATCAGAGTGAGTACAAAAGTTGCGAAGTAAAGTTTAAATGAACTTTTTTTCATGGTTAAGCTCCTGTTATTATTTTGGAAAAAGTCTAGATAGCAATAATATTTGCAAAAGGCGGGTCAGGGCAAATTATGAATATTTCAAAAGCACTGAAAGAGTTGGAATCTACTATCGCTTCCAACGTTATTGCTATATGCAATAAAGTTAAAGAAATTGAAGATTTAGGCGAATATGAACGCGCGACTCAGACAATGGGAGAGTGGTGGCAAGGAATTGGGGTTAGGCCCAACGTAAACAACCTACCCAATGGTGAAAAGGCAATGATTTTATTACGGATTGGAGTGTTATCAGGCTGGATTGGAAGTATGCAGCAAAAACGTAATTCTCAAGAAATGGCAAAAGACCTGATAAGTGAAAGTGTCAGTTTATTTAAGTTGACCCGTGATCGATCAAATTGGGCCGAGGCGTCCAGCGATCTGGCGATTTGCTATTGGCGCGAAGGCGCTTATGACGAAGCCAGGATTATTCTTCAAGACATTTTAGGAAGTGGCTTCAAGTTTTCCCCAGAACTTCAAGGAAAATTACTTCTACGTTCAGTTAATGTGGAAATTTCAACTCGGTACTATGATTACGCTCTGAGTTTTATAAATCAGGCTACGCCGCTTATCGAAAATGAGGGAAGCGATGTGCTTCGTGGTAAGCTTTATTTTCACCGGGCGCTCATAATGAGACACAAGGCAGAAGAGGAAAATCGTCCAGATTTTTTAAATTCTGCTGTTGAGGATTACCGTTTAGCAGCCGAATTCTATCAACAAGCGGGACATTTGCAATTTCTAGCAAGTGTTGAAATTAATTTAGGCTTTCTTTTATTAACTCTTGATAAATATACCGAAGCTCATTTGCATTTCGATGCGGCTTTAGAAATATTAAATCACAAAAACGATATGGGACTTGCAGCCGCTGTTTATGACAACAAAGCTAGAACTTTTATCGCGCAGGGTAATATATCGGATGCAGAATTGGCAGCTTGTAAATCGGTAAGTATGCTGCGCAAAGGCGGTGAAAATGTCACGCTGGCCGAATCTCTTACTACTTTGGGTGCGGTATTAAGCCGGGGAGGGAATGTAAACAAAGCCATACGTACATTTGTCGAAGCCAAAGAAACAGCCCTTAGGGTGGGAGATAAAGAAAGCGCCGGAAATGCAATATTGACACATCTAGAGGAACTTCAATCCGACCTCACGCCGATAGTTTTTCGCGCGCTTTACCTGGAGGCGGATGAGTTGCTATGGGACTCGCACAAGAAAGCAACCGTTGATCGTCTGCGAAGAGTTGCAAGAAAACAGTTTGAAATTAACGACAATCTCACCCCTCAATTTAAAAGAGAAAAATATTTTAAATGGAAAAATTTCTCTTTGCCGGACGCGGTTCATGCTTACGAAAGAGAGCTTATATTAAAAGCGCTTAGTGACGCCGGCGGGCGTTTGACGAAGGCCGCCGGGCTACTTGGGGTATCGCATCAAAGCCTGAGCCTGACCCTGCATCAACGGCATAAGGATCTACAGCAACACCGGATACAGCGAAAACCGCGCGGCAGTTTGAAAGCAGAAAACCATTAAGAGCAAACTCGGCTCGTGTCCGGCTCCGGCTATTAACTTTTAACTATGGACTATTAGCTGTTAATAAACAGTAAAAGCGGCAAATAGTTCATAGCTAAGAGTTAAATGGTTCCCCGCAGGGGGTTGGAGCGTCCCTTTCGAAAGGGAGGGAGGGCTCGTTGTTTTAGAGGCGACTTCCACCGCCTCTAAAACCTTTGTTCGAGCAGGCAGTTCGGAAATTAAAATCACCAGTTAAAAAGCGCCTCACCCCCAGTCGCCTCTTCTCTCTGGAGAAGAGGCGACGCGCTATCTCTTAACATGATTGAAATTCTAAATCATTCATTCGTAATTATTCATTATTTTTCAGCAATGGTTAAAGAATTAAAATGAGGAACTTATAATGATATTCGACTTTACGCGGTCTAATTTACTAACCTTTAATCAATGAAAATAATTAAATTGTATTGAAGAATTAAACGCAAAAAGCCTGCTCCGCAGGGGATGCGAAGCAGGCTTTTCTCCCGAATTAGCCTTTCGGCTCTATTTACATTTGGAATAACCGCAATCGCGGCAGAAATCGCAGCCGCTGGCGTGCTCGAGCTGTCCCTTGCATTCCGGGCAGCTGCCGATCAGGCTGGACATGACGGGTTCCGGGTGCGCTTCGGCGGAATAAGCTGCCATTGCTTTTTGAATTTGCCGGTGCGAATCGGGCATATTTTGCAAGCGGCGTTCGGTCAGCTGCAGACATTCGGCGATCGCCTGTTCCGGGGACATCAGCAGCCGCTCGTTAAACCAGACGGAGTTAGTCCCCGTCACCTTATTGAGGCTGTGGGAAACTTCTTTGACCGTAAAACCGCCGCGCAGCATCTTTGAAGCCAGCAGGCCTACGCCTTCGCTGATCGGCCCCGTCGCAAATATTTCCCGCACGTGATTGCCGTCATGATTGACCGTCACATAAAGTTTGCGTTCCTCAAAGGGAATAACCCAGGTCGAGCCTTGCAGCTCGCGAGGGCGTTCGACACGCTGGCCCTTTTCGATGCGATTTGTTGTCAGATTTCCGTGTTCCAGCGGGGTTTCGGTGAATTCTTCCGATACCGCGTCTGCCACCGACTCCGCTTCCGGTTTCTTTTCTTCCGCCTTCATCGAAGTCAAAACCTGTCCCTCACGCGAGCCGTCGCGGTAATAGCTGACCGCTTTGCAGCCGAGATCGCGCGCCAGCCGGTAGAGTTCGTCAACAGATTCGACAGTGTCGTTCTTTGCCCCGTTACAGGTCTTGGAAACGCTGTTATCGACGTGGTGCTGCGCGGCCGCCAACACCTGCACGTGCTGTTTAGCGGTGATGTCCATCGCCGAAATAAAATAATCGGGCAGCTTATCCTCATTATCCACCACGAGTTGCGCCGCTGCCTTGACCGATTCCTCGTCGTTCATATCGACCGTCATTCCCAGCGCTTCGGCGGCCAGCGGGTTGACATAGGTTCTGGTTCCGAGCGTGTCCTGACGGACATAAGCCCAGGAAAAATTCGGTTCGATACCGGATGAAGTCTCGGCGACGAGCGAGATCGTCCCGGTCGGGGCGATGGTAGTGACTTCGTAATTGCGCAACGTTAGCGGCAGATCGCGAGAGATACCGATCTCGTCATAAATGAATTTCGCATAGGCTTCGCGATTGGCTTCGAGCTCGGGGAAAATACCTTTTTCCGCGCCCAGCGTCATCGAGGCCACCCAGGCTTCCTTGCGGACAAAACCCATTACCTTATTCATCAGCGCAATAGAATCCGTTTCGCCGTAAGAAATTTTCAGCTTCAGGCAGAGATCGGCAAATCCCATGATGCCAAGACCAACCGGGCGCGTGCGTTTGACCACGTCTTCCACTTCCGGCAGCGGCCATTGGCAGGTGTCGATTACATTATCTAAAAATTGCGTACTGAGATGCGTTGTCTTTCGCAGCCGGTTCCAATCGATGCAGTGATCCGGATCGGTGCCGTCGCCTACTCGCGTGTAAAACTTGGAAAGATCGATCGAACCCAGGTTGCAGGAATTCGAAAAATGGAGGAACTGTTCGCCGCATGGATTACAGGAATAGATCTCGCCCATCGACGACTTCATATGATTGTGACGGTTCACTTCGTCGATAAATGCGATGCCCGGTTCGGCGTATTTGTGGGCGCTGGCGATGATGCGATTCCAGATATCGGGCGCATAGATCATGCCCGTTTGCGGCGGATTTTCGATCGTGCAATCCGACAGATCGGTCGCCTCGAATGCCGCCTTGTCGGCAAAGGTCACGGTCTCGCCCGTAGCGCGGCGATAAACGGCGTACGCGTCGCCGGTCACCGGATCGAGCACGGCCTGTGTCCACGGCTCGTTGTCAAAGGTTGTTTGAAACCACTCGTTGTTATCAACCGCCGCCATAAATTCGTCGGTGACGTTTACGGAAATATTAAAATTTGTCAGGCTCGTCTGATCGTTTTTGGCGTGGATAAAACGAAGCACGTCCGGGTGAGTAACGCGCATCATTCCCATGTTCGCGCCGCGGCGGACGCCGCCCTGTTTCACCACATTGGTCACCTGGTTGACGATGTTCATAAACGACACCGGTCCCGAAGCGACTCCGCGCGTGGAATTAACCATCGAGCCCGACGGGCGCAGAAATTCATAGGTCATTCCCGTGCCGCCGCCCGTCTGGTGAATGACGGCGCAGCTGCGCGCGTGTTCCATAATGCCGTTGATCGAATCCGGCACCTTCAGGACAAAACAGGCGGCCAACTGCCCGTTGGTTTTTCCGGCGTTCACCAGGCAGGGCGTGTTCGGAATGAATTCTCGATCGAGCATCACTTTCGCCATCGCGGTGAAAAATTCGTCACGGCGCTGCGGATCCTGTTCGGCTTTCGACACATGTCCGACCACGCGATAAACGATGTCCGACCATTCCTCGACCGGGTTGCCGTTGAAATCCTTGATGGAGTATCGCTTGCTCACCACTTTCTGAGCGTTCAGTCCGATCGGTTTTGTATGAAACTTTTGCGCAATGGCGGTCGCGGTGCCATTGCTGCTGTGGCTGTTACCGTTTGAAGTGCCGTTGGAGATGACGAAATCGCCGGACGCGACAGGATCGAAAAATTGACTCATTAGACTCGCCTTTCTATAACAGGGACGCCCTCCCTGATAGATATCGTAAACTTCTATTTTACTCTTTTTCTGCCTGACTCAAAGTGCAGTTTAGGACTGGGAATTCAATACCGCCTAAATTATCTCAGAAATTGTTTGGTTTTTATTTTTGGGTTTGCTCCCAAGAATGAGAAGCATTTTTACACCATAAAATGTATTTGTCAACAAAAAAATCACTATATCTTGTGTTCTTAGTCTATTAAAAAGTGCAAATAGAGTTATTAGTTAAGGTAAACTCTTAAGTTTTCACAATTTAGTAACATCGAAAGAACAGTAAAATATTTTCCGCTGTTTCTGGTTTTTTAGGAACGTAATAGATATACCAGCTCCCACCAATTCTAATAAACCGTTTGCGATAAATATGACATCCCTGGCGGGCTGATATTTAGCGGTCGAAATAATAAAACTCTGGAATTTTAGCTGACATGCATTTTTTATCAGGATTCGTTTACTACCCGTTCGCTACCGCTCGCGGTTTCTGACAAGTCGCTGCTGCCGCTTCAGGTTTCTGGCGGACTGTATGTTGCGGAATTATCTATTGTCGATCCCCTGGGCCTGCGGCTGCGCTGTGACGCGGGTACCGGTGACGGAGCGCACGCCGCTGCCGCGAAAAAGCGGAGTGAATAACCATTTGCTGTGATTTTCAATTCCGTAATAAGCGATCACGGATTTTTGCTTACTGCCGCTGACGACGGCGATAAACGGCGTGTTGTCCGTGGCGTCCTCTGAGGTCTCGTCGGTTTCTTCGGCCGAAGAGGTCATGTCTTCCGCGCTGTCCGTGTCCAGCACATTTACCAACGCGCTGATTGTGTAGCGGTCAAAAAATTTCGGCTCGGGATTCGAAGGCAGCATGCCGCCGTAATAGATCTGCACCCGGCGGGCAAAATTTTTCAGCGAGCCGCTGTTCACCTGGACAAGACGCCATTTGCCGTCTTCCGCAAACAGATCGATGGCCGCCGACGGGCGCAGTATCTGGCGTTTTTTCGTACCGGCCGGCAGACCTTCCAGCAGATCGTCGATCGAATTAGGCAGTTTAGCCCCTTGGTAGTGGGTGACGTATTCACGAATGGCGTCGGCCACTTCTTCGCCCCGGCGGATCTCTTCCAGTTCCTTATCGCGCTGCACCTGCTGCTGGACGCTCGGCGCCAGCGCCAGGAGCGTGATGGTCATGATCGTCATCAACGCCATCAAAACGATCAGGCCGGCTCCGCGTTCGCCGTTTTTATCGGTTGTCGCCGTCCTCATCGTCGTCCTCATAATCCTTCTTCTGTTGGCCTTTATTGGAATTGTTATTAATTACCGTCGGCGGAACGTAACGCTGTATATTCGCCGGAATTCCCGGAATATCCCCGCTCGGCGGATTGACCGGATTCGGCCCGCCGCTCGGGTTATAGGGGATATATGTCGGCAGCCCGTTGCCCGGATTGCCGCGCCCGAAACCGCCACCGTTTGTGACCGTATTGCCGCCGCTGCTCGAACCTCCGGCGCTTTTCTCCGAAAACGGCAGCGGGTAACGGAAACCGAGACTGCGATCTTCCAGGATGACCTCGCGGGAAGAAATACTGACCAATCTGAAACGGTCGCCGACACTATCGTTCAGACGGTAACTCGACACTTCGCTCTTATTTTTTTCCTGCAAAATAGCCAGGTCGTTGTTGCGCTGTTTTTTCTCTACCAAGCCGACAAAGGTAAAATTCGGCCTGGGGGGAGCCTGTGCCTGCAGCATCAGTGGATTGGAATATAGCTTGCCGTCCGGCGTGCGCACCATTATTTGCTTCGACCCGTCTGATGAGATCAGCCCGGCCGGAATATCGGCGGTCAGCTTTTGCGTGCTGACGAAATTTGTCGGAAGTTCGCTGCCGTTAAACAGAATCCGGGTGTCGGCGGTAAATTTGTCCCCGATGGCCTCAAGGCGAAAACCTTTCGAACCCGCATAAACCGACGACGGTGTTACGTAGGCAAGCAATTGCGGCGGCGGAACGGGAGTCGGCGGCGGCGTCACGACCGGGACCGGTATTGCCGGCTGCACCCACGGCGTCGGCGGCGGCGGCTCGTAAAAAGCAAAAATATTTCTGCCGGCGTCGCCCGAAAAAGCGTTTGGCGAGTATGAGACCGGAGTGGTCAGCATCCAGGCCAGATCCGCCATGCTCGTCGGATCGTTAGGATTCGCCGCTACGGATTGATTTTGATTTCCCGCGGACGGGCTGGGTGTCGGCGTTTTTTGCGTCCCGGCTTTGGCCGTCGCAGGCGGAAAGAAAAATCCGGAAAGCGTATAGCTCAGAGCTATCAACGCCACTCCGCCAAGTATTATGGCAATAATGATCTTGTTTCTTTCAGCAGGCGTTTTTCCGTCCAAAAATTTCATCTCTATCTCCCGTCTATTTCCCTGTCGCCGATGTCTGGGCCGGCACCAAAATTCTTGCCGGCGCCGCCTCGCGGCGAAAATATGCTGCCAATTCCAAATGCAGGCTTACCATCTCTCCGTGAGTTTTTCCTTTTGGCGCGGTCCGGGCCGGCTGGTCGAAACCGCCGCCTGCGCCGCCATTGGGATTGTTGGGATTAATGGCCTGAGCCGGCGGCAGCGCCGGGTTTCTGATATCCGGCTTGTTTTCCGCGGCCTCGAGCTCGATAGCGCTGATCACGACAAATTGCTGGCTGGCTTCGATCTCACGGACAAAGCGCCGCATGTTCACATACGAACCCTCGACGGTCATATTGATATAATCGCCCGGAAACAGGCTTTCAAATTTTGCCCGGCCTCTTTCCTGCTGCGGCTGATCGCTCTTGAATTCCTTAATCTCCAACGGCGTGTACTCCGGACCCGCCGTGTTTCTTAAACCGTAAGCCAGCATTAATCCGTTAAGCCGGTCATAGAGCGCGGTTCTCCCGATGCTGGAGAGGGGCAAAAACCGGGATTCGAAATCATCGACGCTTTGAACGAGCGAGGCGACCTTTACCTCGGTATTGGTGATGTCGCCGAACCGGCTTTTAGTATCGGTGAGTTTTTTCTCCAGATCGTCGCGCTTCGCTTTCCTGGCCTTCAGATCGCTCTGCGCCGGAGCCAGCGCCAAAAAGTAAAATGCGAGCACGGCTAAAAGCACCAGCCCGCTGACCGCTAACCCGACGATCTCAGGCACGGCAAACATGCCTCCCTGTACTTTGCGATCGATGTTGGTGACCACGGTGGCCCCCTGCGGAGAGGTCAGCAGCACTTCGTCCACCTCAGCGCCGTCAGCGGCGATATCGTCAATAATGACCGTATCGGCCACAGGGTCTACCGCGGTTTCCCGGATCTCGATCTGCTCCGCCGTCTCAAACTTATCGTCAGGCGTCATTGCGTCACCCCCGGAATAGAGCTTGAAGCGGATTGGGCCGCATCGTCAACCGGCTGAGCTACGACGTAATAGTGCGGCGTATAAACCACATGCAGGGTAAATTCGGTAAAGTCGCCGCCCTCGCTTTTTTGCCGATCCTGCCCGCGCAGTTCGGCGTGGAACAGGCCGGAGGAATTCATGTTATCTATCATCCCGACGACACTCTGGTAACTCCGGCTTAAGACGCCGAAGTCCAACTCGGCTTCGGTGCGCTCGTTCCGGCGCTCGATGTCGGTCACGTTTATTTGCGAGACGCTGACACCGCCCGGCAGAACATTTTCCAGATCGGAAAAAAGGCGTGACCAGGAAAATTGCTTGCGCAGCACCAGCTTATGCGCGGCGATCAGGATCTGTTCCTGGTCGGGGGTGAGCAGCTGCCTGACTTTTTGCTCTTCCTCCTGGTACTTTTTCAATTCTTCATCGATGGTCTGAGTGTTGGTTTTCACCATTTCCGCTTCGGTTTTTACACTTGCCCACTGCGAATACATTAAGAGCGAGGCAAATACCGAAACAAGTAAAATGCAGGCCGAAAGCACCCACGGAATGGTACGATTGCGAAAAGGGCTACTGGCAAGGTTAAGTCTATTGATCACTATTAGAAACTCTCTTAATTGCTGATACGGCAGCGAAAACTATTGCGTTCAAGCGTAGAGTCCACAGCATACACTTGAAACTATTTTACTTCAAAGTCCCGAAACATGCTTATTTGATGCTTATTTTACCCAAATAGATCGGCAAAATCAGACCTGAAAACATAGATTTCACGTTAAACGGGGGGAACGGTTGCGAAACCTTTAATCTTTGCGCGCGGGAAGCGGTTTAGCCGCCTCCTCGGGTGTCAGGTCGTGATAGGCGCAAACCCGGTTTCTACCCGATCTTTTCGCCCTGTAGAGTGCGGAATCAGCCATTTCGACCAGTTCGATAGGGTCGGTGGAATCGTCCGGAAAAGCGGCCACACCGATGCTGACAGTGACCTGGTGGGTTTCCGCCGGTTTTGCCTGCCGGATGACGGAAAACTGTGTTTCCTCGATCGAGATCCGTATTCTTTCCGCCGCGACCAGCCCCTGCGTAAGTTCCGCATCGAGCAAAAATGCCGAAAATTCCTCGCCGCCGAAACGCGAAGCAACGTCGCCCGCCCGCAGATTTTGCGTGATGCAGCCGCCGATCTCTTCGAGTGTGTGGCTTCCGGTCAGATGGCCGTAGGTGTCGTTAACGCTTTTAAAATGATCTATATCCAGCATCAGCACGCAAAATGCGCGATTTTCCGCACCGGACCGGGCGGTTTCACGGCGCAGCTCGGAAAAAAAGGAGCGGCTGGAATGTAGCCCGGTCAGATCGTCGTGCGTGACCAGGCGGCGAATTTGGCGGTGATACTCACGGTCGATCTCGTCAAGCAGCTCGAAACGCAGCAGGTGCTGGCCGATACTGATCTTGTCGCCATTGTGCAGCCATTCGCGCTCGATCTGTTCGCCGTTGATAAAAGTGCCGTTCTTGGAATCCAGATCGGTCAGCAGATATTTTGTTTCGCGTTTTTCCGCATCGTGAATGGTGGAAATACTGGCGTGCTGGCGCGAAACCTTAAAATCGTTCAGGCGCACATCAGCGCCCAACGCCCGGCCTAAAATAACTTCTTCGCGCTCGAGCGGGACCGAGGTGGACAGCGAATCGCCGTTGAGAAATACGAGGGTCGGCCGCAGGTCTCTCTTTTGATTTTTTACGTTCTTCATCCGCTTCCGTGACATTACTAAAATTCGCCACCAGCCCCTACTAGCCTTACGCCCGAATTTATCCTATTTTATAGTATCGCTGGCGTCGCTCTTATTCTGGCGGCCATTTGGATATTTGCCGCGGGTGGCGACGCCATATTTAGTATTTCCCATTATGGAAAAACCCGCTTGGAAATCACGGGCAAAAGACGACCTTATTATCGAGGTGTGGGAACACCTCGATTGCGAGTCGATCGGCGCAAAAGAGCTTTTAGCTATCGAACAAGCCGTCCGCGAACAATTCGGCGACGGCGCAATTGAAAACCCCATGATTATAGCACGGCTGCTGGCGGATGAGGGAGCGGAATTACGCCACCCGGAGATCATGGAACTGTTCGTAAAGTATGAGCAAAGCGACCCTTACGACGCGATGTTTCGCGGTGTGCTGAAAACCGAAACTCTGAAACAAACTCTTACTACCGTCAAAAATCTGGAAAATTTCCGGCGTAAATTTCTCGCGAATAATGACAAAACGGGCTTGCGTCGGGTGCGTGAGATCGGGCTTCGCGGCAAAACCGAAGCAGTCTCGGCCGCGCAAAACATTCCTGCCTCTGAGCCGCAGCGCAAAGAAAAAAAAGAGATCGCCGCCTGGCTTACTCTTTGGCTCGAAACTCCCGAACTATTTGAAAATTGGGTCGCGGTGCGAAGAAAATCGCCGGAATTTATCGAAAATTTCGGCGAAAAGTTTTAAGGCTTTTTCCCGGGCGGCTCTTCAGGCGGTTTCTCCGGTGGCCGCGCCTGAGGGATATCGCCGTCATCGACGATCGGCACTTGCGGAGTTTTCAACCTCGGTTTTTTTCCTGCTCCGAGACGGAGGATCGGCGCAATCTTCGGAAAAAGAATGTCGGTGGTCGAGAGCCGATCGGCCCGCTTCAGGATCGTGCCGCCGCGGCCTGCCACCCACAGGTCTTCACCGCCCAAAAACGCCACCGCCAGCAGCGAATTTCCCGTTATGTTCGGCTGAGTCTGCCAGGTCTTGCCGCCGTTTTCGGTGCGCAAAACCGTGCCCTGTTCACCGGAAACGATCGCACTATCTTTTTTATAGACGGCCACCGCATAGAGATTTTGATCGAGATTAGACTCGATGTCTTTCCACGTTACGCCGCCGTCGTCCGTGCGCAGGATCGTGCCCTCCGCGCCGACGATATAACCGGTCTTGCTATCGGCGAACTGAACCGCGTAGAGCGTTTTTGCAAAGCTGTCCTTATATTTCTGCCAGGCTTTTCCGCCGTTTTCGGTGTAAAGGATCGTGCCGCCGGAGCCGATCGCGACGCCGTGTTCTTCGTCGATGAAACGCACGTCTTCCAGCCATTCGCGCGTCCCGGATTCCTGCATCTCCCAGGTGATGCCGCCGTCCGCCGAATGCAGGATCATCCCGCGCGCGCCGACCGCCCAGCCTGATTTTTCCGTCACAAAATGCGCCCCGTAAAGATCGTCTTCGGCGCCGGAAATTCCCCGGCCCCAACTCGCGCCGCCGTTGACCGTGCGCAGGATCGTTCCGTCGTCGCCGACCGCCAGGCCTTTGTCCGGGTTGGCAAAACTGACGGCGTTAAGGTCTTCATCTGTGCCCGAAAAGATCGGTATCCAGATGTCTCCGCCGTCTTCCGTTAAATATATCCGGCCTTTCGCAGCGACCGCAAAACCATTCGAGCTGTCGGTAAAAGCAAGATCATTGATGTCTTCGCGGCCGCCGCCGGAGAGCCGCCGCCACCCGAAACCGCTGTCGTCCGTGCGCAACAGCAGACCGTTTTCTCCTACCGCCCAGCCGGTGAATTTATCGGTAAAAAATAATGAAACAAGACGAGGTTTCGTCCGCAGCGCAAACGGGAGCCAGGTATTTCCACCGTCACCGGTCAGCCAGACCATCCCATTGCTGTCGGAAAGCCAGCCGTTTTTGTCGTCAACAAAATAAAGCGAAAGCAGGTCGGCCTGGCTGAAAATATTTACCCGATGCCAGGTTTCACCACCGTCTTCGCTCTTTGCTAAACACCCGCTCGAACCGGCGGCGACTATCTTGTTCGGCGCAAGCACCGCCGCTTCGGACATTTGCAGCACCGCGCAGGGGTTGCCGGTTTTCCAGGTCGCGCCGCCGTCCGAAGTGACAAGAATAGTTCCATTCGACCCGGCGATCGCGCCGTGCAGGCAATCGGAAAAATTAACGCTGTAAAGATGTTCGTTGGTGCGGCTGGTCTGCTCGCGCCAGTTCAGGCCGCCGTCTTCGGTAAAGATGACACGGCCGTACGAGCCGACGGCCCAGCCTTTTGCCGGGCACTCTTTGCTAAAAGTTAGCCCGTAGAGATGATCCTTAATATTTGCGGCACGCCTGACCCAATTATTTCCGCCGTCTTCGGTGGTCAGGATCATACCCCGCGCGCCGACCGCGACGGCCTGCTGCTTGCTGCCTGCAAAAACGCCGGAAAGCGTGGAAGCCGCGCCCGAATTTTGCTGTACCCAGGTAAAACCGCCGTCTTTGGTGTGCAGGATGACACCGCCCGCGCCGACCGCCCAGCCGGTTTGTTTGTCGGGCAGAAAATGGATCGAATAAATAGAGTTTCCTTGCGGCAGAGGGTTTTGCCAAACCCAGCCCAAAACGCTTTTTTTATTTTGCGCGGTAAAAACGGGAGCCAGACAGAGCATTAAAAAAACGCCGGCAACGAGCGTTTTAAGCTTTACTGATCCAGGTCTTTTATAAATACTTCTTACCGCAAACATATGGCGTTTTGATTTGAGCTTAAACCTGAAACCATAAAATACACGAATTTTATTTAGCGTGATTTAGCCGTTTCCACTTTTCTGAATATCGCTCAAATCTCGATGATTCCGATATCCACCACCGCGTCTTCTAAAAGGTCTTTATCCGCTTTTCCCGAAGAAGCGATCTTGCGCGCGGTCTTATCGGCGATCTCCTGAATTTCGTGGCCGTTGTGGCCTTTTAACCACTCCCACGTGATCTGATGCTTACGGGCGGCGGCGTCCAGACGTTCCCACCATTCGTGGTTGGTTTTGCGCTTAAAGTTGCCCTTCATCGTTTCGACCACGTAGCGCGAATCGGACATCACTTTGACCCGGCAGGATTCTTTCAGATTTTTCAGGCCGACGGTAGCCGCGGCGATCTCCGCCTGCTGATTGGTCGCCGCGCCAAGATATTCGCCGAAGGCGCGCCAGATCCCCTTGTAACCGAGCAGCGCCACCGCCGCCGCGCGCGGATTATCGCGCCCGTTGCTCAGACTCGAACCGTCGCAGACTAAGGTGACTTCTTTCATAATCGTATTAAAGCAAAGTGGGCTGGAGCACCTCAGGCGATATTGCGGACGGCTCGTCCGCGCTCCGGGTGCCAACCGTCACTACATTATCCACATAACCTTCAAAAGTATCATCGTGAGAAACTACAAATAGCTGGTCGAAGGTATGGTTGTCCGTGATACGGCTAATCTGTTCGGCGAGGCGTTCGCGGCGGATTTCGTCCATATTGGTGGTCGGTTCATCAAAAAATGCGAGCCTGACGTCGGATAATTGTTTGAGCAGCGCAAGCCTGATACTAATGGCCGCGGCCATCTGCTCGCCGCCCGAAAGGCTCTGAAACGGGCGTTCGTAGCCGCCTTCTTCCAGCATGACGGCATAATCCTCGCCCCATTTCAGATTGCGGATCTGGTTTCCGGTGATCTCACGGAAAAGCTGGTTGGCTTCATTCGATACTTGGTAAACGCGTAGTTTTGCCACACGCGGCGCGGCTTCTTTCAGCGTATCACGGATAAATTTTGTCGCTTCGCCGGTTTTTTCCAGCCGATCTTTTTCCTTGAACTCGGCCTGCATCGAAATGCGAATTCCCTCTAAACGCCCGATCTCTTTTTCCAGTTCATTTTGTCTCTGCTGCATGATCGTCAGCCGCGCGCTGGTTTCCGCCAGTGCTTTCTCGGCTGAAAGAAGTTCGGCTTTCAGCGCCTGGTGTCTTTCGGCATCGTAATTTTTGGCCGCGTCGTTAAATGTACTTTCGGCGCTTTCGGTCCCGGTCTTTAGAGCTGCGTTTTCCGTTACGAGTTTTTCATGCTCCGCCGCGCGTTCCGGCAAAGATCGGGCGAGTAACTCATTCGTTAAATATTCGCGGTGCGCTCCCGCGGTCCGGTCTCTTTCCGTCGAAAATTTTGTCCAGTCGGCATCGAGCGCGGCAAAAACTTCTAAAGATTTCGCGACAGTCGTTTTTTGCTCTGAAAAGACGGCCAGGCTTTTTTCAAGCTCGCCTAGTTTTTCTTTTACCGGGGCTACGGTTTCGGCTTCGCGCTTTAAAGTTTCGGCGCGCTCGCGCGGATTTTTCAGTTTCGCCAGAATTTTTTCGGTCTCCGCCAGATCGGCTTCAGTTTTCGGCAGATCGGCAAAGTGTTTTTCGGCCGTGTCTTTTTCTTTTCTCAGGCTTATGCCCTCGGCGGTTATTTCTTTCTGCCGCCGACGCAATGTGTCGATGGCTTTGAGAAACTGGCTTGCGTCGCGGGCGGTTCGCAATGAAACAGCGAGTTCGCGCTGCGCTTGTTCCGCCGTTTTTATTTCCGATCTTAACTCGTTAAACTGCCCGCTCAAAAAGGATTGCAGCGTTTGTCCTTCTTTCAGGTTCAGACATTTTTCGGAGATCACCGGGCACAAGCCGCCCTGAATCTGGCTCTGAAAATTTTCATCGTGTTCGAGCGTTGCGCGAAGACCGGCCAAACGATTGGTCAATTCGAGCTCCCGCTTGCCGAGCGCTTCTGCCTGCTCCGCTATCTTGCTTTTCTCTTCCGCCTCTTTGAGTTCCGCGGTCGTCCTCGTAAAGCTTTCGCGGAGAGCGACAAGTTTGCCGTCTACCGCCGCCGCCTGTTCGATATAGGCCTTTGCCTGCGCCTGTGTATTACGGAGCGTTTCGCGCTTTATTTCTAACTCGTTTTGCTGCGCAATCAGCGGCCCCAGTCCTGACAGTTCCCCGGCGGCATTTTCCGCCCGCTCCAGCGCGCTGACAAGATTTTTCCGTTCGGCATCGTTTCTTACCAATGACGTTTCGATACCGGTCAGTTCTCTTTGCAGCTTGTCGCGTTCCGAGCGCTGGCTTTCCAGAATTTTCAAAGCCGCCTGTGCGGACAGATGAATTTCATTGTCGGCCTCAACGGTTTTCAATTTTTCGGCGGCAAGCCTGGCCGCACTCAGTTCATTTTGTTTCTGCCCAAGCAAAATTTCCGACCTGACAAGGTCCGATCTCAGCCGTTCAAAAACCGTTCGCAGGTTGTTGATATTTGCTTCTTCGGCTTCGAATTTTTGCGCCGCCGCCTGTTTTTCCGCGATCTCCTTTTGCAATGCCTCGAGGCTTACACGTAATTCATTTAGGCCCGCGGTTATCTCCTTGTGCTCTTTTTCGATCGCTTCAAAACGCGCAAGTTCGCCTTCGGCGCGGGCGATCTTTTTCTCGACCTCATTTTGCTGATTTTCTATGTAACGCGAGGTCGCCAGCAGTTTCTCAGCGCTCTGGCGATACTCTTCGACCTTTAATAATCTGTCGAAAGTCTCTTTCCGGCGGGCGGCGGTTTCCAGAAAGATCGCGGTAAATGTGCCCTGCGGCACGCCGATCGCGGAACGAAAAAGCAGTTCAAGATCGGTGCCCGGTTCGACGCCCAGGTGCTGGCGCAGAAAATTTGTGACGTCTTCTTTCTTGTCCCTGATCTTCGTGCCGAGTTCGGGATCAAAAATGTTGTAGCCGGTTCCGGTGTCGCGATAAACGGTGTATTTTCGCTCGTCCAACCCGCTTTCAAAAGTAATATGCACGGTGCCTTTTTTTGCGCCGCGCCGGACAAAATCGTCTTTTTTATAATCGAGCAGATCGAACAAAGCCCAGGCTACAGCTTCGATGATCGTGGTCTTGCCGGCGCCATTTTCACCCATGATCGCGGTCGTGCCGCGCTCGAAATGAAAGTCCTTGTTTTTATAGGACTTAATATTCTCTAATTTAACGTCAACTATATGCATTTATTAGCTTTGTGCCGCGCGTTCGAGCCTGTCCATCAGCGCCGCGCCTAACCCCTCGGCGGCAATTTTTTGGCAAAAGATGGTCGCAATTCCCCGCCGGTCGCATTCGCGAAAAAATTCGAAAACCGCATGAGCATATTCTGGCACCGATTGGCAGACTTTGACCAGCCCGAACCCGCCCTGTGCCGAAACCTGAGACAAACCGATATAAGCATTTTCCGGGATCGCGCGGGCTTCCGAGAGGTCATCAATAAGCGCAACTTTTGCCTTCGGCGAATAGTGTTTATGTTTTAGGCCGGGGCTTCTTGGAGCGCCGGTTAAGTTGCTTTCAGCTAGCCGCGTTTCCGGAACGACCTGTCGCAGTTCTTCAAGCGCGATCGCCCCGCTGCGCAAGACCAGCGGCGCTTCCCCGGTGCAATCCACCACAGTCGATTCCAGGCCGACCTCCGCCGCATCCGATTGTAAAATGCAGTCGATCCGGCCGTTCAGGTCTTCATAAACCGCCTGCCAGGTCGTCGGGCTGGGACGGCCGGAAAGATTCGCCGACGGCGCCGCGACCGGGGTTTCACATAACTTTAAAAATTCAAGCGCCAGTTTGCTGCCGGGCATCCGAACGCCGACGGTAGCAAGCCCGGCCGTAACAAGCGGGGAAACCTCTTTAGCTTTTGGCAGCACCAGCGTCAGCGGGCCGGGAAAAAACGCTTCGATAAATTTCGCGGCGCTCGCCGGAATGCCGGAGGCCAGATGTTCTATCTGTTCCAGATCCCGCACGTGAACGATCAGCGGATTGTCGGAGGGGCGGCCCTTTGCCTGGAATATTTTTTCGAGCGCCGTCCGGTTAAACACGTCCGCGCCCAGTCCGTATACCGTTTCGGTAGGAAAAGCCGCCAGCCCTCCTTTTTTAATTACTTCCGCAGCCTCCGCCGCCGATCTGGTCAGAACAGTTTGCATAAACCCCTAAATTTACATTCTTAACAAACTCTTTTCCTTACCTTAACAAAAGAGAGCAAAAAGTATGCAAGAATCATCCGGTAATAAACCCGAAAGGCATTATAAAATGAATAAAATTCCCGGCTTACTTTTCCTTGTTCTGATCTTGCTCTGTTATCAGATAACGATTTTCGCACAAAAAAATTCAGTAACGGAATTGCCGATGCAGTTTCGCGGCCAGATGCCGGCGGTCGAGGTAATGGTGAACGGTAAAGGGCCTTTTTTATTTGCTATCGATACCGGAGCGCAGGGCACGCTGAGAGTCGATACTTCGCTGGTGGAAAAACTTCAACTCAAGAAAAACGGCGAGGTGCAGGCAGGTGACGGTTCCGGGCAAAACCTGCGAACGCTGGAAACGGTCGAGGTGGCCTCGGTCAAAATAGGCGATGTCGAATTCAGTAAGCTGACTGCGATCACTCGTAATTACAACGTTTCACCCGGCATCACGCATGTTGACGGAATACTTGGGTTCGGACTTTTCTCGGCGCACCTGCTGACCCTGGATTACCCGGGAAAACGCGTCCGCCTGGAAAAGGGAAACCTTCCCGCGGCCAACGAAAAAGATGTTCTAACCTATGACGGCTCAAGGGAAATTCCGATCGTCGAAATACGGGTAGGAGACCAAAAAGTAAAAGCTCATATCGATTCGGGAAATATTGTGGGCGGTTTTATTCTGCCTGTGAGCGTTGTCGAAAAATCGAAACTGGCTTCAGAGCCGGTGGTTGTGGGACGAGCCAGCACGGTAAGCAATGATATCGAGATAAAACAGGTCAGGCTGAAAGACTCGATCCGGTTGGGAAGTTTTGAATTTCCCGAACCGACGGTCAGTTTTCCCGCTCTGTCCGACGCAAATATCGGCAGCCGAATTTTAAGCGAATTTGCCGTTACCTTCGACCAGAAAAATAAACGCCTGAAATTACGGGGAACGATACCGGCCTTGGAAATAAAGCCGCAGGCCGCCGATCCGGTAAAGATCGATCCGAAAGATTTCACCGGAAAATACGGCGATCGCACCGTTTCCTTTAATGGCGGCGATCTTTTTATTCAAAGGCCGAATGGAATGAAACTAAAACTGGTCCGGCTTTCGGGAGACGAATTCACCCTCGAACAAGCGCCGGCCGCCCGCATTAGATTCATCAGGGATGAAAAAGGGGCGGCCACGGAAATACAGGTCTTAAACCCGGCCGGTGTCTGGGAAAAAGTCAAAAAAGACGCGCCGTAAAATGTAATGTTGCTTGCAAGCGCCCGCTTTGTTACATTTCATCTGTGTCATTTGGAGACGAACTGCAGGAAAAGCTAAAACAACTGCCCGCATCGCCCGGGGTCTATCTCCATAAAAATTCGCAAGGCAGGATCATCTACGTCGGCAAGGCCAAAAGCCTGCGCAGCCGGGTGCGCTCTTACTTTCAAAGCTCGAAAAATCACGATCATAAGACCCGCGAACTGGTTGCCCGCATCGCCGATTTTGAATTCATCGTCGTCGATAACGAGATCGAAGCGTTGGTTCTGGAATCGAATCTGATCAAAAAGCACAAGCCGCGCTTTAACATTCTGCTGCGCGACGATAAGCAATACCCGCATCTGAAACTGACGATTAAAGAGCCTTTTCCGCGCGTCGTGTTAACGCGGAGAGTGCTGCGCGACGGATCGCTTTATTACGGGCCGTTTCTGCCGGCCGCGCTGGCACGGCGGACGCTCGACCTGATCAACCGCACATTTCAGCTTCGCACCTGCGACATCGAGATCGACGGCAAATTGCCGCGCCCCTGTCTGGAATATCACATCAAGCGCTGCCTCGGCCCGTGTGTCAAAGGCCTCTGCACAAAACAGGAATACACTGCGGCGGTCGAAGACGTTCGCCTGCTGCTCGAAGGTAAAAATAAGGAACTCGCCGTCACGCTCGAGCAGCGCATGTGGCAGGCTTCGCAGGACGAGAAATATGAGATGGCCGGAAAATACCGCGACCTGCGCAAAACCGTGCTCGACCTGGCGGGCGATCAAAAGATGGCGGCGAAACCTGACCGCGACGAAGACATATTCGGTTTTTATCATGAAGGCGCGCGGCTCGCGCTCCAGCTTTTCACCATGCGCGAAGGCAAGATCGTCGGCCGCCGCGAATTTTTCTGGGAAGACTTAAGCCCCGACGGTTTCGATGTTTCGGAATTTTTGGGAGAGGTCCTGTCGCAATATTATTCGACCGATTACGTGCCCCGCGAGATTCACGTCCCGCACGATTTCGAAGACCGTGAGACGTTGGAAAAAGCCCTGACCGAGCGGCGCGGACGGCGCGTTCGCATTTACGATCCGAAGCGCGGTAAAAAACGCGACATGATCTCGCTGGTCGAAAAAAACGCCAAGCTCGCTTTCGAACAGCGCTTCCGCGTGCTTAAGCCCGACACCGAGCGCGTGCTCGAAGAACTTCAGGAAGTGCTCGAATTGCCGCGTTTTCCGGCACGCATCGAAAGCTTCGACATTTCAAATATTCAGGGCGCGGAAAATGTTGCGGGCATCGTCGTCTTTGAAAATGGCAAACCGAACCGTTCCGAATATCGCCGCCTGCGGATAAAAACCGTCGAAGGGGCAAACGATTTCGCTTCGATGCGCGAAGCCGTTTTTCGCCGCTACCGCCGCCTGCTGGAAGAAAATAAACCGCTGCCCGACTTGATTTTAATTGACGGCGGAAAAGGCCAGGTCGCTTTTGCCGGCGACGCGATGCGCGAGCTCGACCTGGAAGCTATCCCGCTCTTCGGCGTGGTCAAACCGCCGCGCAAACACAACGCCATCTCGCACCTGCTGCCGCGCGGCATCGAAAACGGCCCCGTCCCGTTTGATCCGGATTCGGCCGCCTTTCGCCTGATCCAGCAGATCCGCGACGAGACGCACACCACGGCCGTCCGCTACCACCAGAAACGCCGCGAGATCCGCGACTTCACCTCCGAACTCACCGCCATCGAAGGCGTCGGCGACAAACGCAAAAAACGCCTGCTGAGAAATCTGGGCTCGATCGAACGCATCGCCGTCGCCAAACTTGAAGAACTCTCACCCTTCGTCGGCAAACAAACCGCCGCGAAAATTGTCGAGCATTTTGAAAGGCAGCGGAATCTAGTGGGAAATTCTCCGGATTAAACTTTTTGCATCAGTAAAAATAGATTTCCTCTTGACATTCTTTTTAATTTTATATAACTTCCTAGTTATGGAACTTGTTGGTTATAGACAAACGTCTCCCGATCACTTGGATGCGACGTTTGCGGCGCTGGCGGATCCGACGCGGAGGGCGATCATTGCGCGGCTGGCGTCGGGCGAGGCGTCGGTGAATGAGCTGGCCGAGCCGTTCGCGATGAGCCAGCCGGCGATCTCAAAGCATCTGAAGGTGCTGGAGCGCGCCGGGTTGATCTCGCGGGGGCGCGACGCGCAGCGACGGCCGCGGCGGCTCGAGCCCAAACCGCTTGAGGAAGCCACCCAATGGCTGGAGCGCTACCGGCAGTTTTGGGAAGACAATTTTCAGCGCCTCGACGCCCTGCTCGACGAGCTAAAGGCCGGGCAGAAAAAGCCCGGGCGAAAGAAGAAAAAATAGAAGGAAAATATGAACATTCTAAAAGCCGTCGGCGCGATCCTTGCCGGGCTCGTCTTTATCGTCATCACTCACACGGTAACTGATTTCATCCTGGAAAGCCTCGGGATTTTACCGCCGCCCAGCGCGGGACTTCACGTCACCTGGATGCTCGCGTTGGCGCTGTTTTATCGCACCATTTTTACGATCGCGGGCGGCTATTTGACGGCGCTGATCGCTCCGGAGCCGAAGATGCGCTATGTGCTTATCCTGGGAATGATCGGAACGCTTCTCGGTGCGTTAGGCGTTGCGATGAATGCGCAATTAAATCTGGGGCCGATGTGGTATCCGGTCGCACTGGCGGCGCTGGCGATCCCGAGCGTATGGCTGGGCGGAAAATTAAGAACCAAATAAATAAAGAGGAAAAATCATGTCAACGAATAAAACTACAGTTACCGCGGAACCCGGAAAGCAGGAACTTTTTATCATCCGCGAATTCGACGCTCCGCGGGAGCTCGTTTTCAAAGCGCATGTGGATCCGGAAATATATATCAAATGGGTCGGCCCGCGCGATCTGACGATGACGATCCAGAAATTCGATATGCATGACGGGGGATCGTATAAATTTACGCATGAAAGAGACGGCCATAAATACGAGTTTCACGGCGTCAGCCACGAAGTGCTCGCGCCGGAGCGGATCATTGGCACATTCGAATTTGACGGCCTGCCGGAAAAGGGACACGTCATTCTCGGGACGACAAAATTCGAAGAGCTGTCCGGCGGCCGCACCCGGCTGGTGCATCAATCCGTGTTCCAGTCGGTTGCCGACCGTGACGGTATGATCCAATCAGGAATGGAGCGCGGCGTAACCGAGGGTTATGAGAAGCTCGACGCCGTTTTGGGCGAAGAATCAGCCGCATAAGATAAAAATATTATGAAATGGCAGACCGTCACGACTAAATAAAATGCCAAAAGAAACTAACATTAATGCGAAAGAATTCGTCAAACGGCTAAAACTACTGCAGTCCGACGAAGAGCTAAAAAAATACGAGCGTTATTTCCCGCGCGAAAAACGTAACGGCGACAAATTTATCGGTGTGCGGATGGGACATCTTTTTGAGTTGGCAAAAGAGTTTATCGAAATGCCGCCTGCAGAGATCGAAAAGCTGATGGAAAGCCCGATCCACGAAGTGCGCGCGGGGGCGCTGAGTATTATGGGTAAATCGGCGTCGGTCAAAAAAGTGGCCGAAAGCCGCCTGAAAGAACTTTACGATCTTTACATTCGCCGCCACGACCGGATCAACAATTGGGATCTGGTCGATCTGGCCGCTTATTACGTGGTCGGACGTTACCTGGCGGATAAACCCCGAGATATTTTGTATAAATTGGCAAAGTCTAAAGATCAGTGGGAACGCCGCACCGCGATCCTTGCCACCGCGCATTTTATTTTGAAGCAGAAAAACGTCGATGACACTTTTAAGATCGCGGAGATGCTGGTTCACGACCCGGAAGACTTCGTTCATAAAGGAGCCGGGTGGATGCTGCGCGCGGCCGGCGATGTCGATCGCGACCGGCTGTTGAAATTTTTGGACAAATATGCCGCGACGATGCCGCGCGTTATGCTGCGATACTCGATCGAAAAACTCGACAAAGAGCAGCGAGAGTTTTATTTGAGCGTGAAAAAAGATAGGAAATAAATGACCCGGCTGTTTGCTAATTGATAAAGTTCAGCAGCCAGTCATTCACTTTGCAGTCCAGCACCAGGTGAATGCGGTCGCGGCTGCTGTTGTTTTCGACGCGGTGTTTCAGCCCGAAGTCGAGATACCAAAGCTCGCCTTCGCCCATATCGACCCTTTCGCCATCGAGATAAAATTCGATCAGCGGATTTGTGATGACAGGGATGTGCAGGCGGACGATGCCGTCTTCGATACCGATAAAGTAATCCTTGTGCTCCTTGATCTTCGCGCCGGCGGCAAGGCGCAGAAAACGGACGGATTCTTTTTCGCATTCGATCTCGTCCAGGATTTTTTGCACGTAAGGCGCGCGGGCAAGCATCACGGTGTCGAGATAAGGTTCTGCGGCCACCGGATTAGGGTAGATCGCATCGGCTTTTCCGCCGACCGAGCGCAGCGAGACGCCGCTCCAATCGCCCTCGTAATACTGCTGGTTAAAATGCGGCACCCATTCGCCCGAAGTGATCGCCTCAAGGTCGCACTGCAGCCGCGCCGCTTCGAACTGCATCGGGAATTTACAATATTTCGGCATGGAATATCGAGTTTCGAGTTGGCGAATCGTCCCTTTATTTAATGGTAAAAAATTCCTGCTGTACCGTTTTCGTGTTGGCGATATTATCGGCCACCGTAATGCGGAGCAGATAATTCCCCGGTGAGATCGTTTGCTGTTTGATAGAGCCGCGCACGGGTATTCGCCCCATATCGGGATTTCCTTTTGTCGCCAGCGGGCGCAGGTCGGTGTCGATCAACATTTGCCCGTCGACGCCCAAAACTTCGACGCGGGTTGCCAGGTTCACTTCCCCGCTGCCGCCGCGCGCCGCGTTATAAACGAACGACATAAAATCCAGTGAAATAGGCCTGCCGAAATTATGATCGACGCTAAACTGAACCTGCGCCGCCGAATTCGCCGCCCCCGCCCCGCTTCCGACCGCCTGTCCGCCGAGAAACAAACTGCCCATCGTCAACTGATTTTTAGACAGATCGGGGATCTCGATCCACTGGCTGGCCATTCCGGTGCTGCCGGTTTTGCCTTCGCGAATGCCAACCCTGATCAGATAGATTCCCGGCTTTAGCGGCGTTTTATCGGTATAGATAACGCTCTGTTCGGCTGGTGCTTCCTTTCCTTCCCCTGGCGGAGCGACGGTCAATCCCGTCTTAAAAGAACCGGCCTGTTTGCCTTCCTGATCGAAAATAAATCCGGACAGGCCGAGCGCCGCCGGTTTGTCGTTTTTCTCGCCGTAATCCAGCCCGCCGATGGCGATCTGGACGGAACTGTTCACGATCCCGCCGACATTAGGCACATCCAGATAACTTACCGCCAGCACGGTCGGTAAAGGTTTGCCGCTTACCGCTTCTTTTGCCGCCGCCGTATTTTCTTTCTCTTTGGATCCGGGCTTTTCCCACGACGTCAGATAACCGCGCTGCTGGCGCACTTTCAGATCGTCTCGCCCGACGATATCGACGTCGATACTTTTGAATTTCTTTGATAGCTGTTCGTCTTTTTCCGGAGTCCACGCCAGGACATAGTAGCTGGAATTTTCGTCGATGACGCGATCGACCCATCGTTCGAAATAGTTTTGATTCTTAAGAAATTTTCCGCCCGTCTCATTCGCAAGAGAGAAAAGCCCGAGTTGGCTGTCCGCCGCTTCTCCCGCTCTGGCTCTGTCCAATCCGCGGCTGGTCATATCCGCCGCGCGTTCGCCGGCGGCATCGCCGCCCATCAGGGTGAATAATCCGCGCGCGTCGATCGTATAGATGGACGCTCCCGCGCGCGTCGCCCGATTGATCGCTCGCTGCAGCACCTCGGTAGTGGAGTAGGGCACCTGCTTGGTTTCCAGGTAAAATCCGTCTGAAAACAGAAAGAATATTTTCCGCCCTTTATAAACCGTTGCGGACTGCAATACGTTTTCGAGAGAGCCGAGCGTATTTTTTGTCGTGCTCGTCATTATCGTTACGATATTGTTAGCCCGCACCTTGACCATATCCAGTGCCGCCGCCCGGGTCAGCGGCTGCACCATCTTGGTGTTATAAGCTTCCAATATCTTATCGATATAAATATTCGCCGCGCCGACGTCGCCATTTAAAATACGAACCGCGATATATTCCGACATCGGCGGCGAATCGCCGTCACGCACCGCGCTGGGAACAGCCCTTAATTTAGCCAGAGCTATCCTGAGCACGGCTTTGTTGTTAGTGAACTGCTGCAAAAAACCAAGGTTGCCGCTCGATGTAAATATCCCCACCTGATCCTGGGGCATCATGTCTTTATCGATAAAATGCGAAATCGCTGACCGCGTCCGGCCGAGGCTGTCCAGGCTTAGATGAACGTCGTCTAAAAAGAAAACGATGTGGCGTTCGCGCAGCGAAATCAGCGGCCCCGACTGGGGATCTTTTTGCGCGCTCTCGCGGTTCTCATCCGCATATGAAACTACCTTATCGAAAAAGTCTATCTTGACGGGTTTGCCGTCGATCTTTAGAACAAATTGTTCCGGCGTCAGGCCGTCGATGAAACGGCCCGCTTTATCCGTGACCGTGACGTCCGTCTGGATCAAATTGGTATCGATCTTGATCGGCTCATCGGGTTTCTCCTGTGAGAAAGCTCCCGCGGCAATGGCCGTTATAACAAGAAGCGAGCACACCGGTCTTTTTAGAATCGAAGGCAGTTTAATAAGCATAATAAGTGACTATCTTCTTTCAATGATATGTGCAAAATTACCGGTCTTCAGCGGGGTGAAGGCAGGCGCGATTTACCTATTCGACCGTGAAAATCGCCTCTCGCGTGGTGGTCGTGCCGGCGATGCCGTCTTTTACGGTTATTCGCAAAAGATAGCTTCCGGGCGTTCCTAAATTTTGCTTGATCGAGCCCCTGAGCGGGATTCGCGCCATATCCGGATTCCCTTTGGTTGAAAGCGGGCGCATCGCGGTATCGACCACGGCCTTTCCGTTCATGTCCAGCACCTCGATCCGCGTCTCCAGATTCGTATCTCCATTCCCGTTAGCACGGCCCGCATTATAGATAAAGGACATAAAATCCAATGTGACCGGCCGGCCAAAACGATGATCCACGCTGAATTGAAACTGCGCGGCCGTTGTCCCTTCCTTACCGGCGGTTTCGATCAGCTTTCCCCCGAGAAAAATGCTGCCGAGCGTCAGCGACCGTTTGGAAAGATCCGGGATCTCGACCCACTGTGTAGCCGTGCCCGAATTTCCGGTTTGTATTTCGCCGACCCGCGCCCTGACCTGATAGACGCCCGGCGCCAGCGGTGTTTTTTCCCCGTAGATAACACTTTGGCGCGTCGAAGCATCGGTGCCGGCCGGCGCCGGGTTTAGCGTGACCCCGTTCTTAAAACCGGCGACCTGTTTGCCCTCACTGTTGAAAACGGTCCCCTCGATATATAATTTTGCCGCCTGATCGCCTTTATCACCGTATTTCAGTTCGTTGGCCCCGATCTGCACGGAACTGCTCAGCACTCCCCCGACATTCGGGATATCCAGGTAGCTCAGCAATAATTCGACCGGCAGTATTTTTTTCGCGGCGGAGCTTTTTACAGGATCGATCGGTGTTATCCCGTCCGCGTTCTTATTCGCATTTTCCTTTCCCTTGCCGTCTCCCTTTGAGTCCGGCCTGTCCCAGCTGGTCAGGTAGCCGCGCTGCATGCGAACCTTCAGGTCGAGCTGCCCGATCACGCCGACCTCTATCTTTTTAAATTTTTTGTTCGTTTGCTCCGCTTTGTCAGGAGTCCACGCCAGCACATAATAATTAGCGTTTTCATCGAGCATGCGATCAACCCATTTTTCAAAATAATTTTGATTTTTCAGGAATCTGCCGCCGGTCTGCCCGGCGAGCGTATCCAACCCTTCCTGGCTGGCCTGGCTTTCCCCGATGGCCGCTCTATCCAATCTTCCCTTGGTGTCGGCGGGGCGTTCATTCGTCGCGTCGCTGCCCGATAAACTGAAAAGCCCGCGCGCGTCGATCGTGTACACCGAAGAATTCGACCGCGCCGCCAGATTTATCACCCGCTGCAGATCGTTATTCGTGCTGTACGGAGTATTTTTGGATTCAAGATAAAAACCGTCCGACATCAAAAAGATCAGTTTCCGCCCGCTGGTCTGGTTGATCAGGGCCATCAGATTCTCCAGCGATCTGAGCGTGACCTTGCTCGACTCCGCCATGATGCTGACGATACCGTTGGCCCGGCTTTTGACGGTTTCCATGATGGCATTTTCGTTGACAGCCTGATATTTTTTTGTGTTATAGCCTTCCTTGATCTTATCAACGTAAAATTCCATCGCCTGCGTGTCGTTGTTGAGGATGCGAACCGCGATATATTCCGACATCGGAGGCTGTTCGGTATCGCGGGTACTATTCGGGACCGCCCGCAATTTTTCCACCGCCGCGTGTAAAACGGCTTTGTTGTCCGTAAATTGCTGCAGGAAGCCGAGCTGCCCGCTGCTGGTGATAATTGCCGCGATGTCGCGGGGCATCATGTCGGTATCGATAAAATGGCGAATGGCGGAGCGGGTCCGGCCCAAACTGTCGAGAGAAAGATGTATATCGTCGATAAAGAAAATTATTTTACGCTGGCGAAGAGACAAGCCCGTCCCGGAAACATCATTTTGCGTGTCCTGCCCGGTTCCCGGAGACGCTTTCGTAAAAGAGGAATTTATCTGCTCGAAAAAATCTATTTTGGTCGGTTTACCGTCGATCCGAAGTTCGAATTGATCGGGTTTCAGGCCGTTGACGAAACGCCCGTCTTTATCGACCACGGTGACGTCGGTTTGCACCAGATCGGTATTGATCGCGATCGGCTCATCCTGCCCGGCGGCGGTCGAGATCAGAAAGGCCGACACTAAAGCCGCCAAAACTAAACTTCGTAAAGTAAAAATACCCAACCTCATACTGGAACCTCGCTCTTTTTATGGTTTGGCTCAAATTTTAATGCACTTCGCCTCAATATCAAAATATTTTTCGACAAGATCCCGTCCGGCAGGAACATCGAAAAAGGCATTCGGAATATCGATGTATTCCGAATGCCTTTTTGGAGCGTTTAGCCACTATTAACTCTAACTATGAACTACACTATTTATTAACACTTAAAAGTTGATAGTTATAAGCGGCTCATTTGCCGGTCATTTTATTGTTTCTTAACGTAACTCTTATGCAGCACGACTTTTTGCTTGTCGTCGCGCGATTCGAAAACGACCGCGTCCTTTTCATCGCGCGTGACGGTTGTAACGCGGGAATTTACTCGCTGCTCGCTGGCGGTGGCGCCGTCCGCTTTATCGAGAAATCCCTTTACCGTTTCCGGTTTTAACTGCACGAAAGTTTTGCCCTTGGTCAATTCCGCGACGGCTTCGACCGCGGTCGCCCGCAGCAGCCTGGGCCAGAGCTTTTTGAACAACGCGCTCGATGCATACACGTCCGCGCTGTTGATCTCGCCGTTGATGACAAAAGCGTAGCCGATGACGTTATTCTTGCCGGCGACAATGCTGGTGAATTTCTTGACGTATTCGTCCATCGTCGCCGCGACGACCTTGTTTTCGAGCGCCAATTGCAGGCTGGTACTGGAAGCGGCTGAGTTTACTTTCGTCCCGACATTGGAACTCAGCTTGTCCTGCGCTTCGGCAACCCTTTTCCAGACCTCGCCCTGCGATTTGGAAAGATTCGCCGCCAGCTTCAGATCGCGGGTTACTACCCGGTCATTAGAAGATCCGAATTTTTCTTTGTCCTCGCCCTTGCGCTGCGTCCAGCGTCCGCTTTCGACGCAAAAAGCCGAGATCTTGATCCGGCCGGATTTTGCCGGGAGAATGATATCTACCGCCAACACGCGATCCTGTTTGCCGCCTTTTACGATGTCGCCCGATTGGATAAATATCTCATAAGTGGGTGAAACGTTTTCCACCTCGAGCTCGTTGACCGAACTCGTCTCGTACACGATTATCAGATCTTTTTCCATCGCTTCCTGCAGCGTCAGAAGATTTTTGTGCGCCATCTCGTCTTTGCCGTAGATCAAATAAACCGTCAGATTTTTATGAACGAACGGCGCCGAAACGGTGTTGCCTTTTTGTGCCTGCACGGTGAAAGCCGCGCCCAACATCAGCGTCAATAACGCGAGGCCTAGTGAAATTTTTCTTAAATACATAAATGAACTCCTATCTAAAGTGGATTCGGGGAAAGAATCTTAACTGTTGATTGAAGAACGAAGCGGGTTAAATTATCTTGCAGAAAAAGTTTTGAGTCCGCCTTTAAGAGGCTTATCGTTATTGGAGGCCGGTGTGTTTGAACGGTAAGCGAAGGTGTAAACTCTAAACTTCTGCGCTTTTTGCGGCTAGTTTTTAGGAATAATTCTCAGGAGGCGACAAGATAGTTCTGTGCGGTGTTGGTAAAGGATTCTATCTGCTGAGCCTGCCAGTTTTCGTTTTTATTAAGTTCGCTCGCCAGGATCGCGGCAACCTTCGGCGCCATTTGGATCGCGGCCCCGGCATTCAGAAAAAGCGCGCGGGTGCGGCGGGCCAGCACGTCTTCCACGGTTCGCGCCATTTCGTTTTTCACCGCCCAGACGACCTCTGCCGACGTGTAAGGCAGATCGGGATGCAGTTTTTCTCCCAGCTTTTTGTCCGCCTCGATCAACTTTTGAATTTCTACCGCATCGGACCCATAAACCGAGAGTTCGTCGTATTGCGCCGCGTCTTCGTTAAAGCCGTGAATTTTCAGTTCTTTCGTCCGGCAGGAATGTTCGGTCAGATCGGCCAGCATCACCGCCTGATTTACCGCGTCTTCGGCCATCCGGCGATAGGTCGTCCATTTGCCGCCGGTGATGGTGAGCAATCCGGCGTTGTTTATCTCGATGGTGTGATCGCGCGAAAGCGCCGCCGTATTTTTGCTGCCGCTGTTTTTTACCAGCGGGCGAATTCCGGCGAAAACGCTCAGAATATCTGCGCGGGTCGGCGGCTTATGAAGATATTTCTGCGACGTATGAAGAATAAATTCGATCTCTTCATCGAGCGCTTTCGGTTCCAGTTCTACCCCGTCGATAGGCGTATCTGTCGTTCCGACCAGCGTGTGACCGTGCCAGGGAATCGCAAAAAGCACGCGGCCGTCGTCCGTACGCGGGATCATGATCGCGCTCGTGAGCGGCAGAAAAGACCTGTCCAAAACAATATGCACGCCCTGGCTCGGCGCGATCAGTTTTTCGCTTTCTTCATCGGTCATCTGCCTGACCCGGTCGCAAAAAGCGCCCGTCGCATTGATCACGACTTTGGCTTCGACCTGAAAGACCTGCCCGGTTTCTTCGCCGCTAAAATTTACGGCCTCGATCATATCGTGGGCATTTTTCTTAAAGCCGAAGACACGGGTGTAATTTAGGATCGTCGCGCCGTGTTCCGCGGCGGTCTGCGCCAGGTTTATCAGCAGGCGAGTATCGTCAAACTGCCCGTCGTAATAGATCACGCCGCCGCGCAGACCTTCGGTCTTTATCGTCGGCAGCCGCCTGAGAGTTTCTTCCTTGGAGATGATCTGAGATTTGCCGAAGCGGTATTTCGTCGCGAGCAGATCGTAGACTTTTAACCCGACGCCGTAAAAAGGCATTTCCCACCAATCGTAATTCGGCACGATGAACGCCAGATCGTGGACGAGATGCGGTGCGTTCTGGCGCAAAATTCCGCGCTCCTTCAGCGCCTCCATCACCAGCGAAATATTTCCCTGCTCGAGATAGCGCACGCCGCCGTGAACCAGCTTGGTCGAGCGGCTGGAAGTTCCCTTGCCGAAATCATGCTGTTCGAGCAGCAGCACTTCGTAACCGCGCGAGGCCGCATCGACTGCGCAGCCCATGCCCGTCGCGCCACCGCCGACGATGACAATGTCCCACGGCGTGGCGCGTTCCCGGACGCGGTTGATCATTTCTTCACGATTCATATACTGCTTACCGCTAATCGCTCACTGGCCACTGAGTGAGCGCTTTACCGCTTCATTCCATTTCGCGCGCAATGCATTTACCTCTTCCGGCGGCATCCGCGGCTCAAAACGTTTATCTTCCCGCCAGGTTTTGGCAAGTTCATCTTTCGACTCCCAGAATCCGACCGCAAGCCCAGCGAGAAAAGCCGCGCCGAGCGCGGTCGTTTCGGTATTCTTCCCGCGCACAACCGGAATACCTAAAATGTCCGCCTGAAACTGCATCAACGTTTCATTCATTGTCGCGCCGCCATCGACGCGGAGCTCGGTCAACTTGATGCCGGAATCGGCGTGCATCGCATCGACCAGATCGGCGACCTGAAAAGCAATGGATTCCAGCGCGGCTCGCGCAATGTGAGCACGGCCTGTTCCGCGCGTCAATCCGGTAATTAGACCGCGCGCGTCCTGATCCCAATGCGGCGCCCCCAGGCCGGCGAACGCCGGAACGAAATAAACCCCGCCGTTATCGGTGACGGAATTTGCCAGCGCTTCGACATCGGCGGATCCTTCGATCACTTCCAGAGAATCGCGCAGCCATTGCACCACCGCGCCGCCGATAAAGACGCTTCCTTCGAGCGCGTATTCCGTCGCGTTTTCCGTTTTAGGGCCGATCTGCCAGGCGACGGTCGTCAGCAGCCGGTGTTTCGACTGGGCAGCTTTGGTACCGATATTTTGCAGCATAAAACATCCCGTGCCGTAGGTGTTTTTGCTCAGGCCTTTTTCCATGCAAAGCTGCCCGAAGAGCGCGGCTTGCTGGTCGCCCGCAATTCCGGCAATTGGAATGGAATTAAGCTCTTCGACCGCTGTTACCTCGCCGTAAATTTCCGATGAAGAACGAATCTCCGGCAAAATAATCCGCGGAATGTCAAAGATTTCGAGCAGTTCGTCATCCCACTCAAGCGTGTGAATATTACACAACATCGTGCGTGAAGCATTGGAAACGTCGGTCAAATGTTGCGAATCTTTTTGGCCGCCGGTCAGTTTCCACACCAGCCAGGTATCGACCGTGCCGAAGAGAAGCTCGCCGCGCTCTGCCATCAAACGCGCCCCGTCGATATTTTTCAGCAGCCAGTTTATTTTACTGGCGGAAAAATAAGCATCGACTTCCAGCCCGGTTTTTTGGCGGATCAAGTCGGCGTATTCGCGGCGGATCTCGTCGCAAAATGCGGACGTGCGGCGATCCTGCCAGACGATGGCATTGTGAATGGGCAAGCCGGTTTTTTTGCTCCAGAGGATCGTGGTTTCGCGCTGGTTGGTGATGCCGATGGCGGCGATATCTTTCGCGCTGAGGTTTGCTTTTTGCAGCGCTTCGACGGCGGTTGAAATTTGCGTCTCCCAGATTTCGTTCGGGTCATGCTCGACCCAGCCCGCGCTGGGGAAAATTTGCGTGTATTCTTTTTGCCCGGCCGCGATCACATTTCCCTGCGTGTCAAAAATGATCGCGCGGCTGCTGGTCGTGCCCTGATCGAGTGCGAGAATGTAACTCATAAATTTAAAAACTTTGTGCCGAACGCATTCAGGACAAGCAAACACACCGACACGTGCAAAACAAGTCCCAATATTATACCCAGGGCTAATTGCGTTCGCGGCAGGTCTTTATATGCCAGGTACAAGACATAACCGCCCAGCGGCAGCCAAAATATCGCGCCGCTTATCACGCCCGGTGAATACGACATCGTAAGGATACCGGCGATCAAATGCGTTAAGCCATTCATCGCCGACGCCAGAGCAAACGTCACCGCCAGCCAGCGGCAAAACGGCATTACTATTGCCGCCGCAATGCCTGCGATCATAACTATCAGAAAAAATGTGTCTAATACCGGAAATTGTAAGGGAGGAGGTTCCGCTTCGATCAAGCGCGCAAGCCAGGTGTAAAATCCCCCGTAATATTCTTCCAGCATGTGAAAAAGATAAATGGCGGGAAACAGCCACATCCACCTTTTCACAAACAGATCATAACCGGTGTCCTGTTTCGGCATCTCAGTATTTCCCGCTGGCCCACTCGATGGTCGGCTCGACCCATTCTTCCATCGGCCGGTAAAGAATTCCGTGGCCCAGGCCGAGTTTAAGCTCGATCTCTTTGTGTTGATTCAGGCCTTTGGATTTTGCGAAGAAGCCGGCGCAGCTTCCCGCGCCTTTATTGTCTTTGTAATCATAAACCGAAAGAACATTGCCGACGAGGTCTACCTCGAATCCTTCGTGATAGCCTTCGCCGCAGCCGGCGAGAAGAACAAAATTCAGATCCTTGTTATGCAAAACCGAAGAAATTCGGTGCGTTATCGCGCCGCCTTTCGAAGCGCCCGCGACGGTGATATTTCCCGGCGGCACCTCGGCTTTGAGCAGCGCATTCACCTGGCCGGCGACTTTTTGCGCGTATTGCTTAACGTCGGTATTTTTGGCGCGAACTTCGCTGATGACGATAAACCCGCGGTCGGCCAGCGTGTCTAAAATTTCCGCATATTCATATTTGCCGAATTCGGGGCTGACGGCTTCCGCGCCTTCTTCCTCGATTATCCGGCCGTGCAGGTAGAAAATGTACCGGGCTTGGGGATCGGGTGAAGCGGGCACTTCCGTTAAAACTCTCGCGTCCGGCACTGTTTTGGCGGCCGCTTCCTCGTATTGTTCGTGCGGCGAATCGGGCACCAGGCTTTCTTTTCCGCAGGCGGAAAACAACAAAACAAATGTTAAAAACACGAAAGCCTTTTTCATAACACTACCTCAATAAACGGTCGGCGCGTCCGAATGCGGCACGAAACATTTGCGGCAGCGCGCTTCGTATTTACCGCTGGCGCCGACTTCGACGCGTTCTTCCGATTCGAACGTGCGCTGCGAATAATTTGCCGTGCTGCCGCACCGGACGCAAATAGCATGAGTTTTGGTGATAAATTCCGCGATCGAAAGAAGCTGCGGCATCGGCTCAAACGGTTTGCCGGTGTAATCCTGATCTAATCCGGCTATGATCACGCGGATCCCGCGCTGCGCCAGCTGGTTGGCCACATCCAGTAATTCCATATCGAAAAACTGGCCTTCGTCGATGCCGATAACATCTACTTCTTTTTCGACTCTTTCGAGCAGTTCCCGTGCCGTCGCCACCGGGATCGACATATGCTTTAATCCCGAATGCGACGCTATCTCGGCTTCGGAGTAGCGGTTATCTATCTGAGGCTTAAAGACTTGGACCTTTAGCCGGGCAATGCGCGCGCGATTCAGACGGCGGATAAGTTCTTCGGATTTGCCGGAAAACATCGAACCAGCGATCACTTCGATCCAGCCTATCTCCGGGTGACGGTGTTTGACGCGCTCTTCGTTTATATCGTGAATATGTTCTTCAACCATTGATAATTAATTTTCGCTTTTTTGCTAACAGGATGGCAGAGATTATCACACAAAAAACCGCGTGAGTCTAAAAGGCGATTTTCTGATATGCTGGATGTTGATGGAACTTAAACTCTGTCCGAAATGTGAAAAGCCTTACCTCGATTCGGAAGAGTTTTGCCCACGCTGCCCCCGTCCGACGTTTGAAACAAAAGAAGACAGCTTAGGCGCGCTCGGCTGTGTCCTGATAACCGTCGTCGGGCTGTTTTTGATGATGATCTTCTGGATGTTTCTTTTCTTAGGATTCTTTTTCCACTAAGTAACGTATCGTTGCGCCGGCGTCTCGTGCATTGTAGCGCTGGCGTCTCGCCGGCTGTCGTGAGTGCGTCCCGCGCTCACCGCTTTTGTATATAAACAAGACGGCGTATCGTAGCGCTGGCGTCTCGCCGGCTGTCGTGAGTGCGTCCCGCGCTCACCGTTTCCCTAAATTGCCGGCGATCGCGGCGGCGACCGCATCGATAGTCGGTGTGATATCCGTCTTGCGGGTTTCGTTATTGCAAAAGATAACAAAAGCGAGCGTCTCGTCCGGCGTTTTCGCGTACCCGGCAAGCGAGTTTACATAAGTGATCGAGCCGGTTTTGGCAAATAGTTTCCCGGCCAGATCGGATAACCGGCCGCGCATCGTTCCGTCAGTTCCCGCAATCGGCAATGAATTTTTGAATACGCCGGCATTTTCGAGCTGCAGCGCCAGCACTAAAACCCGCGCCATCGTTTCCGGTGAGACCAGATCCAGCCGCGAAAGCCCCGAACCATCGTGAATGGCCGTTTCGCCAACATCAATTTCTTTTTCTTGTAACCATTTTTTTATCACGGCGGCGCCGGCCTGATCGTCGCCGCGCAGCGCATTTATTTTTGCGTCTTCGTCGGGCGCGTCCGGGCCGAACTTTTTGCCCATCGTCCGCAGTATCAATTCCGCGTACAGGTTAACGCTGTCTTTATTGGTTTTTCTCACCACTTCGGCCAGGGTTTTACTTTCGATCGACGCAAGTTCAACACCCGTGTTCTCGTTAAGCTTGTCCTTCGATCTCCAATCGACGGCGCGAACTTTTCCGCTCACGCTTATCCCGCGTTTTTCCAGTTCTTTTTTTAATTCACCGGCGGCCCAGATCGCGGGATCGGGCGCGGCGATCCTGACTTTTTGAACATTGCCGGGCTGTTTGTCGCCCCAGACATAAACCGAATTCGATCCCGGTTCGCGGTTAATGCCGACGGCTTCGACCCTGCCGGTTTCCAGCGGTTTGGCGTCGCTTTCAACCGAGACTTGGTCGTTTTCCGCTTTTGCGCCGTCGGCGGAAACTTCGATCTCGATCCGATTATCGTTAAAGGTCAGCGCTGCCGCCCGCGCCCCGTAATACCACTGCGCATCGCCCCAGAGCCAGCCTTCGCCCATACCGTCGCCGCGAAAAAAGCTGCCGTCGCCGACAACGTCGCCATCTATCCGGCGCAGGCCCTGCTTTTGTAAAATGCCGGCAAGTTCGGACAGTTTTTCGGAAGACAGATCGGGTGCGCCCCGCCCGTAAAGGGTCAGATTCCCGGCGAGTTTGCCGTTCGGGCCGATTTTTTCACCTGAATAGATCGACGTTTTCCAGCGAAAATCCGCGCCCAATTTATCGAGCGCCGCCGCGGTCGTGATCAATTTTAAAGTAGAGGCCGGAGAAAAAAGTTTTTGCGCGTCGCGCGCCGCCAGCACTCTGCCGTCCTTCAGGCTGATGACGATAACGCCCCATCGCGCGTTTCTAAATTCGCCGCCGTCGATTATTCCGTCGATCTTTTGCGCCAGCGCAATGTCTTCGGGCCGCGTGGAAAGCTCTAATTGTTTCGGCAGCCTAAAGTCGGCGGCGGAAAGCTCGATCTGCGTGTCGGTTTCAGCAGGAGAAGGAGTTTGCGTCGTTGTCGAAGGATATCTGCAGGAGGAAATAAATAATGCGAAAAAAATTATGACGGCAATTTTTTTCATGATCAGGCCGCTATTGCCGCTTCTTTGATGTCGCGCAGATCGCGGCCGGTCATTTCAATGGGTTTGCTGATATCCAAAAGACTCAGGATCGTCGGGGCAATGTCTGCAAGTGTGCCGCCGTCGCGCAATCGCGGGCCTCTTGCTTCCGTATCGACAAAATGAAACGGGACCGGGTTTGCCGTATGCCCGCGGTCTATCTGGCCGTTTTCCTTATTTATCATCTGCTCGCAATTGCCGTGATCCGAAGTTATCAGCAGAGTACCGTCCGATTCCCGCAGCTTTTCCAGTATCTTGCCGAGGCAAATATCTATCTCCTCGATCGCCTTGACCGTGCGCTGAAAATTTCCCGCGTGCGCCGCCAGATCGGCCGCCGCCAGATTGACGACCAGGACATCCGTTTTACCGGCTTCCAGTTTATGCAGCAGCGCCTCGGTTATTTGCGCGGCAGGCGCTTCGAGCTGCGCGGCATTGCCCGACGAAGGGATTATCAAATGCTCCTCGAACAGATTTTTTTCTTCCGGACAGCCGTCGAAATAATGCGTCACGTAGAGTTCTTTTTCCGTTTCCGTGAGGCGGCAATTACGGATGGAGTTTTGCGCGAAAACCTGCACCAGCAGATTTTTTTCGTCCCGATTTTGAAACGCGGCGGACAAATTCAGCAGCGGGTCGTAATCGGTCAGGCAAAATATATCCAGATTCGGCTTACCCGACAGAGAGGCATCTTCGAGCTCCAGGAAAGTGACGGCGCGAACCAATTGGCGCATCCGGTCGCCGCGATGATTAAAAAAGATCACCGAATCGCCGTTACCGATCGTCCCGACCGGCTCGCCGGTCTCATTTTCCATCACCACCGGCTCGATCATCTCGTCGCCGATCCCGCGCAGGTATGAAGCGCGCACCGCGGAAACCGGATCGGTCGCGCGTTCGCCTTCGGCGTGGACGAGCATCGTATAGGCGCGGGCTGTCCTGTCCCAATTTTGATCTTTATCCATCGCCAGATGACGCCCGCAAAGCGTCGCGATACGGCCGACGCCGATGTCGGCAAGCTTTATCTCGAGCGCCTCGACAAACACGTCCGCCGAGCTCCAGGCGACGTCCTGCCCATCCAGAATGCAGTGAATAAAAACTTTTTCCAGGCCGTGTTTTTTAGCCATCCGCAGCAGCGCGAAAAGATGCTCCTGCGAAGAATGGATTTTTCCGTTCGAGAGCAGTCCGATCAGATGCAGCGACGTGCCGCGTTCACTGGCGTTCTGCACGGCTTTTAATAGAGTAGGATTGGAAAAAAAATCTTTTGTTTCGATCGCCCTGTCGATCTCGCCCAGGCTCGTCTGCATCACCCGCCCGGCGCCGATAGCCATGTGACCGGATTCGGAAGTTCCCGCCGCGCCTTCCGCCAAACCGACGCTCGCACCCGATGCCTGCAGCAAAGTCATCGGGTAGCGCGCGCAAATATGATCGTAATTCGGCGTATTCGCCGCCGCGATGGCATTGCCTTCCGCCCGCAGAGAATATCCCCAGCCGTCGAGTATCAACAGCACCAGAGGTTTCCTTTTTTTACCGACAAGCTGCATATACCTTTAATACGCCCACGGAGCGGCCAGCTCCATCCATCGCTCCGGAAATTTCAGCGGCGTAAATCCATATTGCGCGTAAAGCCCGTGCGCATCTTTTGTCGCCAAAACCCAGCGCCGCAAATTTTGTAGTTCAGGGTGGGATAGTATAGCCTCCATCAGCCTCTTGCTCAAGCCTTTTTTTTGATGCTCCGGCAGGATGAAAACGTCCGCGATCCACGCAAACGTAGCTTTATCAGTAATTATACGAGCAAAACCGACCTGTTTTTCACCCGAATAAACTCCGAACGAGAGCGAATTTTCGATCGCGCGTTCGGTAGTTTCCCGCGCGCGCCCCTGCGCCCAGTAAGAGTCTTCGGACAAGTATTTATGTATCACGTCCAGCTGCAGCCGGCCGGGATCGGTGCTGATAACAAATTCTTCGTGTTGCCATTCCATAGAGTTATTTCGAAATGTTTTCGATGAAACCTTTCAATTCCTTCGACGATCTTAATCGAATTATCTTTACTTTATCCTGAAACTTTTTTAGCAAAGATTCAACTTTAGGTTTCGTTCGAGCGGTATATTCCCAAACCCATTTCAGGAATTTCAGGTCGAATTTTTCATTGCAGCCTTCGGCCATGTCGGGCCGGTTCGCGTTGTGATAGCGCATCAATCTTTTCAGGATCCGCCATACGCAGACGGTTCGCGGAAGATCGAGAAATATCACGGTGTCGGCGGCCGCCATTCGCGTTTCCAAAGTGCCGCTGTAATTGCCGTCGATTATCCACGAATCGCCTTGTAAAATTTGCCCGACCGTTTCACCCCATTCCGCTTTGTCGGGTTCGACCCAGCCGGCTCTCCAATGCAATTTATCGAGGTGAACGACCTCGATACCGGTCGCTTCACCCAACCGGCGCGAAAGCGTGGATTTGCCCGAGCCGCCCGAACCGATTATCAAAATTCTTTTCATCACTGTTTGAACCGTTTAAGAATGCAGTCTTCAGGCTGCTCTGCGTTTAGCATGCTAAAGCGTGAACCTGAACCGGGACTTTAAACTTTTACCGCGATAAAATATCCAGCGAGCGTTTATGAAATGCGATCGTTGTATGCGGCAGATGTTTTTTTATTACCAGCTGCAATTCTTTTATCAGCTCGGGCTCGGATTTTGCGATCTCTGTCGCGACCGTTACGGCAAACGCGCGGACCGCGACCGGCTCGTTCACGTCGTCGATCAGATCGATACAGTGCGAATAAACTTTTCCTAATAAGTTTTTCGGTATCTCGACATATTGCAGCAGGCGGACGACATTTCGCCTGACCGCATCGTGCGTTTTTTTATCCGTCAGCAGGTCGATGCATTTTTCCAGGTAGGGCTCGATCAATACCGGGTGGTCTTTGATGCAATAGCTGACCGGCCAGGCCGCGCGCTGCGTCATCCGGTATTCCGCGCCGAAAAAAATTGTCATCAGCTCTTTGAACTTTTTCGCGTCAGCGCCGATAAAATGGACGATTCGCATCGTCTGTTCCTTGGAATGCTCGCTCCTGAGTGCCGCGCCGATGTCCATGCCTTTATGTTAATTCGCGGCCGGAAATTTTAGTTTTTCGAGCAGTTCCGCTTCTCTTTCAGCAGTGATTCCCGCCTTTAGATCTTCTTTGGTAAGATTCTGCTCTGCCCATTTCAGCGTGTCGTTAATGGTTTTTTTTAACGGGCGATGTTTTAGTCCTTTTTGCATTGCCCGGTCGATGTTCGCCGAGAGAAAACCCTGAGCGGTTTCGTCCGATTCGGGCAGATAGAGCGGCATTTCACTCCAGGGTTTGATACTTTCCGCAAATAAAAACTCTTCACCAGCCCAGGTAAAAGCGGCGTTGCTTCCGGTCGCGTCCCTGATCTCAGCCAGCATCTTTTCCATCGTCAGCTCGAACGGTTTTCCGTTAGCGTTGTAAATCCCCGTTTCCCGATCCTGGGTCATTTCGATCGTCCATTCGGCCAGATCACGGGCGTCGATCAATTGTACGAAGCGCTCCGGACGCCCGGGCGTTAAAACCTCGCCGCCTTTTGCGATGCGCATTACCCAGTAAGTAAACCGGTCGGTCGTGTCGAAGGGGCCGACGATCAGTCCCGGGCGAATAATAACGGCTCTTCCGGGCATTACACTCTCGACCGCCTGCTCGCACCCGACTTTCAGCGCGCCGTACAAATCTCCTAATTTAAAGGCGGTTATGTCGCCCGACAGATCGATGGCATCGGCCCTTTTTTGCTGTTCGCCGGTCAAGGCCGCAAGCGGAGTGGTTTCGTCAAAATCGGCGCGGGAAAAATCCGAGTAAGCGGAGATACTGGAAATAAAGACGTATCTTTCGACCGAGTCGGCCAATGCTTCGGCCGTCGCTTTTACGTTCTGCGGAAGATAGCCGCAAGTGTCGATCACGGCGTCCCATTTGCGGCCGGCAAGCTTATCGAGATCCAGGTAGCGGTCGCCGCGGATCGTTTCAACTTCGGGAAAATCGGAATAGGAATAATGGCCGCGGTTAAAGTGCGTAACTTCGTGACCGGCGGCGAGCGCGGCCGTGGTTAAATGACGCCCGAGAGATTTGGGCCCGCCGATCATCAGAATTTTCATAACTTTGATTTATGGCTTGATCTGGTAAAACGCTTTGCGTCCCGGATAGACAGCCGCATCACCCAGGTCTTCTTCGATCCGCAGCAGTTGGTTGTATTTCGCAATGCGGTCGGAACGCGACAGGCTGCCGGTTTTTATCTGCCCGGCATTGGTCGCCACCGCCAGATCGGCGATGAACGAATCTTCGGTTTCGCCGGACCGGTGCGAAATGACGGCCGTCATATTGTGCGTTTTGGCGAGTTCGATCGCGTCGAGCGTTTCGGTCAGCGTGCCGATCTGGTTGACCTTGATCAGGATCGAATTCGCCGCGTTTTCGTCGATGCCGCGCTGAAGAAATTTTACGTTTGTTACGAACAGGTCGTCGCCGACCAGCTGAACCCGGTCGCCAACCCTTTGGGTCAGGTTTTTCCATCCGTCCCAATCGTTTTCCGCCATGCCGTCTTCGATGGAAATGATGGGGTATTTGTCGCACCAATCCGTCCAATAGGCTGCCATCTCGTCGCTGGTCAATTCACGTTTATCCGACTTCTTAAAAATATATTTGCCGTCCTTAAAAAATTCGCTCGCGGCCGGATCGAGCGCCAGCATGACATTTTCGCCGGCTTTGTAACCGGCATTTGCGATCGCTTCGAGGATCGTTTCGACTGCTTCCTCGTTGGAGGTCAGGTTCGGCGCAAAACCGCCTTCGTCGCCGACGGAGGTAGAGTAGCCGCGTTTTTTCAGCACCGTTTTTAAATGGTGAAAAATTTCCGCGCCGCAGCGCAGCGCTTCCGAGAAATCTTCAGCCCCGACCGGCATCACCATAAATTCCTGAAAATCGACGTTGTTGTCGGCGTGCGCGCCGCCGTTTAAAATATTCATCATCGGCACCGGCAGCGTCTTTGCGTTCATCCCGCCGATATATCGGTAAAGCGGCAGCCCCTGGTAAAGCGCGGCCGCGCGGGCATTCGCCATCGAAACCGCCAGCAGCGCATTTGCGCCGAGGTTGGATTTATTTTCGGTACCGTCGAGTTCGAGCAGTATTTCGTCAATCAGGGTCTGATCGAGCGCGTCCAATCCTTCGAGCTCGTAAGAAATTTTTTCGTTGATATTTTCGACCGCCTGCAGAACGCCTTTGCCCAGATAGCGGGAATCGTCGCCGTCGCGCAGCTCGACCGCTTCATTTTCACCGGTCGATGCGCCGGACGGCACGGCCGCGCGTCCGGTCTCGCCCGATTCCAAAATAACTTCCGCTTCGACCGTCGGATTGCCCCGCGAATCCAGAATTTCACGCGCCCAAACTTGTTCGATTAAACTCATTTGATAAATTGCTCCAATAAATTTTGATTTTAAAACTGCTGAGGTAAATGTAACTCTTTTTAGGGGGTAATTCAAAAGCCCGCTTGTTTAGAGACGGTCTCTGACTGCCGTGTATAAATTTTTGCCGTGTCGGTCAAAGACCGCCTCCCACCTAGCTAATAATGTCAATTTTTTCTCAAGGCAGAGATCGCCAGATTAACCACGCCAAAAATAACCAGAAGCCCGCCCAGCGGCGCTAACCAGATCCCGAGGCCCGGTTCGCCTTCGAAATGCCAGATCCCGCCCAGCAAAAAACCCAGCGGCATCACGACCGCGCCGATGCGAAGCGGCCAAACCGCCGCTAGTGACGGCGCGACTAACAGCCGGTCGATGCAAAGCGAAGCGCCGAGCAGGACGACGCTGAGAAACGCGCCGTGAATGTGCGCGAGGCGAAAAAGCTCGCGACGGACGGGGTCGTTCAGATATGCCGGAACACGGTAACCGATCAGGCTTTCCAGCAGCAGTCCGAAACTGATCCAAACGGCAATGCTCAGCCACGCCTGAAACAGCAGGCCGGCGACCGGCGTAGGAATAGTTTGCGGCACCGGAATCTTTTCTTCTTCTTTTTTCGGCATTTTCGGCATTTTCGGCATTGGGTGAAGGTGTTATTCGCCGACCTCCAGATCAACGTCTTTTCGTTTCTGTCTCAATTTGTCGGCCTGCAGTTTTGCCTGGCCGGTTTTCGCCGAGCCGATCTGCGCCATCCACAAAGACAAAATATTATTACGCTGATTTTGATCCGCCAGGTAATCGGGCTTCGGCAAATTCCAGTGCGACGCCGCCATGCCGTTGGCGGCAAAGAAACGAACGATCGGATAATTTTCCGTGGCAAAAGCCTGGCTCAGAAAAGGCAGATAATAATCCGCGCTCGCGTGTTCGGTCAAAGCGTTTGCCGCCAGCGCGCGCGTCAATGCGTCACCGGCAAATAATGCGCGAACGCCTTCCGCTTCGTCAAATTGTGGGTCGGAATTAACCTGCGAATTTTTGAACCGGTCCGGCCACAAGTTTTTAGACTGCGCTATCGCCCAATTGACCGATCTGTCCACATGGCATTGGTTACAGGCGTTAGGCACCGCCTGGGCTGCCGTCATCTCCGGATTCGGCACGCTGATGTCGTGCGTCGGGTGAAATGTCATCACGCCGAAAACCACCTGCGGCATATGGCAGGCATAGCAGCTGCTGCCTTCGGAATTTGCCGCGTGTTTCGTGTGCGCGATTAATTTCTCCGGCTCATTGAACTGCTGGTGGCATTGATTACAAGCCTGGTTGGTGCGCATGTCGTCAGTCAGCTGGCCTTCAGGGTCGCCCTGGTGCATCGTGTGACAGCTCAGACAATTTATCCTGTTCCCCGGCTTCCCTTTGACAAAACACGCGCTGCGCGTCAGCGCCTGGTATTCGAAAGCGGTCAGGCGCGGCGAACCGTTGTTCCAAAAACGCGCGGCAAATGAAAAATCACCGACATGCGTGTCTCGCTGAACGGGCGAGTAAAAAGTGGAAAGGTCTTCACCCGCGTCGAACGGGTCGCCTTTTGATATTATTTCGTTTATCCGCTCGGCCGGATACGGCACACGCTGCCCGTGGCAATGCGCGCAAACCATCAGCGAACGGTCGGAATCTAGTTTTGGCGGCAGCACGATCTTGCGATCGGCTTTTTCATTTAAAAACCAGCCCGCGCGAACAATCGGCGAGCCGGCCATCTGCGCATGTTCCGCGCCCTGGCCGTGGCAAGCGCCGCAGGCGATACCGATCTCAGCAACCTCGGTATTTGCCAACTGCGTCTGCCGATTGTAATTCGGCTGGGCTTTGACGTTATGGCAAAAAACGCAGTTCAGGTCCCACTGGGCTTCGTGTTTCGAAAAATTGTCATTGTCGGGATAAAAAAAAGTGCCGTTCAGGCTCATCCAGCGCCGGTTGACCAGGTCGTAGGAAACCGGCAGGCGGACATATTGCCCGTTTCTTTTGGTGACGTATTGCTGCATCCGGCGCGAACCGACCGTGCGGTAAATTTTGTTGGTTTCCTTTTTACCGTCCGGGTATTCGAAGTTCATAAAAAACTCGCTGCCGCGGTTTTCCATTTTCGCCTTAACGCCCAGATACTCGATCGTGTTGTTTTTCGTAAAATCCCCGGTGACCGCTTTCGGCGTCGCTTCCTGGGTCATCTTGCTGTGATAGGTGTGCGCCCACGAACGGAACTTGCTTTCATGGCAGGTCAGGCAGTTTTCAGACTTAATATAATTTTCGTCCGCTTTGCCGGCGCGCGTTCCGATATAGGTCGGGCGCATCGCGGACGTTAACGCAAAAACCCCGAAGGCGACAAACAGCGTCACCACCAGGGATTTGATGAACGTCGAGTTCTTCATTTCGCTTCAGGGAAAATTTAAATTATGCGGAAACTATGTCTCGGTCCCGGCCTCCGGCTCTTTTTGAGTCTTTTTCATCGAAACTCTCGTAATCCGCCGCTTATCCACTTTTTCAATCTGAAAGATATGTCCGTTAAACGGCACTGTCGCGCCTTCTTCCAGCAACTGCCCGGCTTCCGACATTAGAAAACCGGCGATGGTAGTGTAGCCTTCCGAAATTGGCAGATTCAATTTGAATTTGCGGTTCACGTCACGGATGGCGACTCCGCCGTCCAGGCTGTAAGACCCGTCCTTCTCCTCGCGGATCTGCTCTTTTACTTCTTCGTCGTGTTCGTCGGAAATATCGCCGACGATCTCTTCCAGCAGGTCTTCAAGTGTGATGATGCCTTCGACGCCGCCGTGTTCATCGACCACAAAACCGAAATGCGCTTTCGCCGTCTGCATCTGGCGCAAAACTTCTTCCAGTTTGGCGGTATCCACCACGTAAAGCGGTTTTTGCAAAACCTTTTGAAGCTGAAAACTTTTCGGGCGCAGCAAAAACGGCATCACGTCTTTGCTGTGAATGACCCCGGCAATGTCGTCTAAAGATTCGCGATAGACCGGCAGGCGCGAATAGCCGTGCTGGCGAAATGACTGCGCTATTTCTTCGAGCGTGGAGTCGGCGGAAATGGCGGCGATCTGCGTGCGCGGGATCATCGCCTCCTTGACGGTCGTGTCGGAAAATTCGAAGACGCGGTTTATCAGTCGCCGTTCTTCCTTGTTCAAATGCCCGCTTTCCTCGGAAATTTTGACCAGTTGGCGGATCTCGTCTTCGGTATAAATGGAAGCCTGTTCGGGAGTGGATTTCAGGCCGAAAAGCCTGACCACCTTGGCACTGGCCCAATCCAACGCATGGATCGGAATCTTAAATACCGTGTAAAAGATCTTCATCGGCAGCGAAACCCACACCGCTATTTTCTCCGCCATTTCCAAACCGATAAGTTTTGGCGCCTGCTCGCCTAAAATGATGTGCAGGCTGCTGACGACCGCAAACCCGATGATGAATGAGATCGTATGGCGCGCCGTTTCCGACAAAAATTGCAGCGGCTGTGCCAGCATCTCCGATACGACCGGTTCACCTACCCAACCCAGCACCAGTGAGGTCAAAGTAATGCCCAACTGTGAAGCTGAAAGATAGGCATTCATATTACCCAGAATTTGCAGCAGTCGTTTTGCGCTGGCGCTGCCTTCATTGGCAAGCGTTTCGATCCGCGAACGGCGCACGGCGACAAAGGCAAATTCCGCCGCGACAAAAAAACCGTTGGCAAAAACCAAAAGAAAAACCAGAAAAAGCTTTAACAGGATAAAAGCCCAAGTGGAAGGATCGGCCACCGTTGCTTCGGTGGCGAAAAGAAATAAGGCGCTACTGGCAGGATCGTCCATAGTTGATCGAAAACAATTTGGCCGGTCGAAACCTTTCTATCTTAACCGGCAATTTGAAAAATTATATCACTTCACGCCGCGCGGAGTCTAAGATTTCCTGGATCAGCGGCTGGCATGAGCCGCAGCCGCCGCCGGCATTGCAGCGGTCGGTCACTTGTTCGACCGTCAAAAGCCCTTCGTTTTGGATGGCTAATTCGATCGCTTCCTCCGAAACGCCGAAGCAGGTGCAGATAAGGGCTTTTTCACCATGCCATTCTTCGATCTGGCGGGCGCGAAAATCCGCTAAACCCTTATGTAGAGCAGAAATAGGGATATTGAGACAATCTTGCCGGGGTTCCGGAAATTCCCCTAATTCCGCGGCCAACCAGCCTCTGATCACCTCATCATGCAGCCCGTGCAGCTCGACCAATTTTTTTCCGGTTATCTTTTCCGCTAAAAGATCTGCCGCGGCCGTCATGTAACCACAGCCGTTCGTACAAAATTTTGCCGTCAGAATTTCTTTTGTCCGGGCGTTTATCGCTAGAGAAAAACGCACCACCGACCCGCAGGAAAACGATGCGTCCACTCCGGCGGCATTAGTATTTTCCGTTTCGCCGGCATTTTCCGCCTCACCGGCAAAACGCGGCGAGTGAAACCTTTCGTGTATTTTCGGCGGGTAAAAGCTCACGGCTCAATTTTAGCTCAATATTAGCTAAATATTAGATGTGCCGTTCGATTATTAAAGCCGGTAGTGCTAGACTCATCCGGCGGGCTGGCATAGAATTAGATGTTTTATTTTTATGAATCGCCTGATCTGCAAATTATCGGCTTTCCTTTTTTTAGGAATATTTCTGACCGCCTGCCAGCCGAGCAGCGCGCCGAAAATAATTTCGTCCGGCAACCGCCCGCCGCAAACTGGCCGCCCGATGCCGCCCATGTCATCCACATCAGGCGACGGAAAAACGGTGAATTTACCGGACTTGGGGTGGCGGCTGCAGAGCGGCGCCAGACAAAAACTTTCCGATCACAAGGGCAAGGTTATCGTGCTCGATTTCTGGGCGACGTACTGCGATCCCTGTTTAAGAGAGATACCGGATCTGGTCGAACTACAGAATAAGCACAAAGACGAAGGGCTGGCCGTGATCGGGTTGAACGTCGGTGGAGATGAAGACCGTCCTTACATTCCGAACTTCGTCAAAAAACTGAACATTCAATACGACCTGGGTTACCCGGACGAGGAATTGGTGGACTTTCTCTTTCGCGGCGTCACGGATATCCCACAAACTTTTGTTTTCGGGCGCGACGGCAGCCTGGTAAAAAGTTTTCTCGGCTACAGCCCGCAGATCAAAGCGGATATGGACGAAGCCGTGCGGCAGGCGCTGGCAAATTAAGAAACGTTTTTGACACTCCGCGCGTTTAGGCGCAAAATTCATACTTCAAATCTCAGCTTCATGGAGAAATAAAATGACCAGATCGGTTACTTCTATATTTTTATTAGTCTTTTGTTGTCTTGTATTTGCGGCGGCCAACACTTCGGCGCAGGAAATGATGACGGGAAATTATCGTCACGTAAATAAAAATGACGCCCAGGTCAAAGCGGCGGCGAAATACGCGGTCGCAGCCGAAGCCAAACGCGTCAAGAGAGGCATTTCCCTGGTCTCGATCAGCAAAGCCGAACAGCAGGTCGTATCCGGAATGAATTACCGGGTCTGCATGAAAGTGCGTGACGGCCGGAAAACCCGCTGGGCGACCGCCGTCGTCTATCGCCACTGGAAGGGCACCCGCTCGCTGACGTCGTGGGATTGGGGCGCGTGCAATTGGTAAAGCATTTCTGTTTCGTTATGTTCCGATTCGAACGGCAGCTAAAACTGAACCACTAAAGCGCGTGAATCAACACGAATTATTTCTTTATTTAGTGTTGATTCGTGTAATTTAGTGGTTAAAATGTTTCTGAGTTATTATTTGTTGACTTTATTTTATGCGTGACATTCCCGTCGGAAACGGTTCGCTGCTCGTGACCTTTGACGAACAATATCGCATCCGCGACATTTATTTTCCGCACGTCGGCAAGGAAAATCACACGGACGGCTATCCGTTCCGCTTCGGCGTTAAGGTGGACGATAATTTTTCCTGGATCGACGGTGAAGGCTGGCAGCGCGACTTGCGCTACTTACCGGAAACTCTCGTCACCGATGTAAAACTCACCAACGAAGCGCTCGGCCTCGAGATCGTTTCCAATGACACCGTCGTCAGCCATCAGAATATTTTTCTCCGCCGCGTGAGGGTAAAAAATCTGTTTGACCAGCCGCGCGGGTTAAGCGTTTTCCTGCATCAGGATTTTCGCATTTTGGAAAACAAGGTCGGCGATACCGCCTTTTACGATCCGGAAACCCTGTCGCTGATACATTACAAGGGTAACCGCTATTTTCTGATCAACAGCGAACCGCACTTCGATCAATTTACCACCGGCCGCAAAGCTTTTCGCGAACAGGAAGGAACCTGGCGCGACGCCGAGGACGGTTATCTTTCAGGCGCTGCCATCACCGAAGGCTCGGTTGATTCGACCATCGGGATCGAGCTTCATCTCGAACCGAACGGCGAAGGAGAGTTCTTTTACTGGATCGCCGCCGGAACTTCCCACGCGGAGGTCACCGAGCTTAGCAAATATATTAAGGAACATTCCCCCGGCGGGGCGCTGGCGCAAACTGAAAACTACTGGCGCGCCTGGGTGAACAAAAACGAGATTCATTTCGACGACCTGTCGCCGGAGATCGTAGGTCTCTATAAACGCTCGCTGCTGATCGTCCGCACCCAGATCGACAGCGGCGGGGCAATTATCGCTGCCAATGATTCCGATGTGACGGAAAGAGCTACCGACCATTACAGCTATCTCTGGCCGCGCGATGGCGCTTTTGTCGCGCACGCCCTGGACATCGCGGGCTATCCGGGTTTGACCCGCGCTTTTTTTGACCTGTGCCGCCGCATCGTGCATCGCGACGGGTATTTTCTGCAAAAGTACGGGCCGGACGGGGCCGTCGCTTCCGGCTGGCACGCATCATGGGACGTGCGCGCGAAAATGCCGCTGATACCGATCCAGGAAGACGAGACCGCGCTGGTGCTGTGGGCGCTGTGGCAGCATTACGATGAATTTCGCGACATCGAATTCGTGCTGCGCCTTTACCAGCCACTGATAATAAAATGCGCCGATTTCATGGCGGGCTTTCGCGATGAAGAAACCGGGCTGCCGCGGCCGTCGTGGAATCTCTGGGAAGACCGCAAGGGCATTCATACTTTTACCTGTGCATCGATCGTCGGGGGTTTGCGCGCCGCGGCAAAATTCGCTCGTCTGTTTAGCGAAAACGAGCGTGCGGAAAAATACGAATCCGCGGCTGAAGAAATAGTCGCCGCGATGCGTGAAAATCTCTACAGCAAAAGCGCCGGCAGATTTCTGCGTTCACTGCAATTTCATGACGATGGACATTTCGAAGCCGACGTTACCGTCGATGCTTCCCTTTTCGGGGCGTTTTACTTTGGCGCTTTTTCTCCGGATGATGAAATGGTAAAAAATACCATGGCCGCCATCGAGCAAAAATTGTGGGTACAAGGCGATATCGGCGGCATCGCGCGCTTTGAAAATGACGGCTATATGCGCGTCGCAAATGAAGCGGGGATCGCGGGTAACCCGTGGTTCATCTGCACCCTGTGGCTGGCGGATCATCGCATCGCGCTTGCCAAAAGCAAAGAGGATTTGCGGGGAGCCCTGGAAATTTTAGAATGGACGGTAAGTAAGGCGCTGCCATCAGGAGTGTTGGCCGAACAGCTAGATCCGCTGGACGGCGCGCCGGTTTCCGTTTCGCCGCTGACGTGGTCGCATTCCACCTTTGTCGCGACGGTGATGAGCTATATGAGAAAACGCCGGGAATTTCCGGAATAATATGAGTTATTTGAATAATAGGCAGTTTCAGATTCACTATTAAATTAACTATTAATAAATTAAGGATCGGGTTTGCCGGTAAAAGTCGTACGATTCTAAATGCTCAGACTGAACCGCCGTTAAATCCATTTGTTTTTTAATGATAAAATAACTTATTAGAGTTTACTTATGCGTCGAGCAAAAATTTTGGCCACTATCGGACCGGCCTCAAACAACAAGGAAACGATCATTCGCCTGCTAAAGGCCGGCATGAACGCGATCCGCATCAACCGTTCGCACGGCACCCAGGAAGAACACACGGCGGCGATTAAACTCGCCCGCGAGGCGGCCGAGGAACTGGGCGAACCGCTGGCGGTTTTGGTCGATCTCTGCGGCCCGAAGATCCGGACCGGAAAGCTGGAAAAATCTTCGGCGCAGCTTGTCAAAGGTAATCGATTTACCATCACCAGCCGCGATATCGTCGGCGATGAAACACAAACTTCGACCAATTACAAAGACCTGCCAAAAGCCGTGCAGCCGGGCGAATCTATTTTGCTCGATGACGGGGCGCTGACCCTGCAGGTCGAGGAAGTCACCGAAACCGACGTGATGTGCCGCGTGATCGATGGCGGCTGGCTCTTTGACAACAAAGGCATCAATCTGCCGCGCACGCATTTGCCGATCCCTTCACTAACGGAAAAAGACCGTCACGATCTGGAATGGGCGATGAGCCAGAATGTCGATTACATCGGGCTGTCGTTTGTCCGCACGGCTCAGGATTGTATCGACGCCAAAAAACTGATCAGGGAACACAGCGAGAAATTCAAGCTGCGCAAACACGGGCGCACGCTGCTGGTGGCAAAGATCGAAAAAGCGGAAGCGATCGAAAACCTGGACGCGATCATCGACGCCACCGACGGCGTGATGGTGGCGCGCGGCGATCTCGGCGTCGAAACCAGTGTCGAACTGGTTCCCGTTTATCAAAAAATGATCATCCAGAAAGCCGTCGCCAAAGACCGCTTTGTCATCACCGCCACGCAGATGCTGCAATCGATGATCGAGCATTCGCATCCGACCCGCGCCGAGGCTTCCGACATTGCCAACGCCGTCTGGGACGGAACCGACACCGTGATGCTGTCGGCGGAAACGGCTTCCGGAAAGTACCCGGTCGAGGCGGTGGCGACGATGGCGAAAATTGTCGCCTCGGCGGAAACGATCACACCCAAATTTTTGAAAAAGCCGGTCAAGTTTTCGCAGGAGGCGACGGGCCGCACCAGCCAGGCGCTATGTGTCGCGGCCGCCTACGCGGCGAAAGAAAAAGGCACGGGAAAAGTGGCGGTCGTAACGGAATCGGGCTTGATGGCGCGGCGGCTTTCGTCGTTCCGGTCGGGACTTAACACCTTTGCCATCACCACTTCCGAAGACGCCTATCACCAGCTTGCGCTGATCTGGGGTGTCCGCCCGTACTTTCACAAATCCGCTAAATCGACCGAGGAAATGCTCAAGATCGGCGAAAAAATATTGCTCGACGCCGGAGTCGTGGAAGAACATGAAACTCTCATTATGATGGCCGGCCGCCTCTCAGGCCTTGGCCTTTCCAGCTCGGTGATCATCTGGACGATCGGCGAAGACGTGTCGCGGAAGTAACGCAAATGGAACGCGAATGGAACACCTTTTGAAGCGGCTAAACGCAGCATTAAGTTCGATTTCTCATAATTCTACCGTTTCACTTCGGCGGCTGTAACACTGAAACACCTGGAACGGAAATGGAACGCACTTTTTCGGAATTTTGGGATTTTTTTGAACTTCCGGTTTTCAAATAACAACCTCGCGGAAGTCATTATAGGACGTTCTGTGTATTGCTGAAATGGAGTTTTTGGCAGTTTTTAAATTTCAGCTGCTATTTGAAAAAGTCAGCCGCGGAGGGCATGGAGTGAATAACCGCGAAACCATCATAATTGTGTCGGCCAGCACCGGCCAGAAATAATCTGCGCGCATGTCCGCGCCCGGTTACTCAAACTCTCACTATCGCCTTTTTACCTTTTCTTAGCCGGTTGACTGCGGTGTTTCGTTGAGGGGTTTATTACTTAGCAGCATCCAATCTTCCACCTCATCGCCTTTATGAGCAAGCAGAAGATCATCCGCGCCTGGGGGAAATTGGTCGTCGATCTTCTCCAGCACTTTCCCGTCGAGACCGATCAGCAAATAACGACAGTTATGCCCCCAATTAGCGCGGGGAAATAGATCGACAAATACCATCATACACGGCGTGGTGATCTGAACGGCGCGTCGGCCGATCCTGGCAGACGCGCTTTTTTCGAGAACATTCTGTTTCAGATACACGGCACTCTCTCTTTTTTCTTTTTCAGAAAGAGTGGCCAATGCGGTTTCGACGATTTGCTCCGGTTCAGACATATGCGGTTATTTTATCACTTTCGCCCTGCTTAATATTTCGGCCGCGCGTTCTTCGTATTTTTGCTGTAAGTCCAATGTCTGAGGTTCGAATTCCGCGTTTAATCTTTCTATCTCAGGCAATACGAGCTCCAGCCCTTTTCGGATTAGCACCGGATTGGGCTCCGGCCACACTCTTTTGATGAATTTTTTCAGCAGGTAAGGCGGGAGCGTGTAAAACAGGTCGTTGCCTACCCGGCATTTGTTCCCGGTGCCGGAAAAATTAAAGACCGGCGTGTCATACGGGTCATGAATGCTATCGGCGTAATCGAACGCCTCTTTGGCTGAAACATGGCCGCTGCCATCCGTGTCGGCGTCATGATGGAGAGTGTGCCCGTACGGGTCGATGCCTGCCATCGCTGCTATCCAGTCGCGGGCAAAGGGGTCGAAATCCCAGCCGCCGATGGAATTATTAAACTCCGTGCAGGCCGACGCCACACTGGTGTTAACGGCGGTGCTTTTGTTAATGATGGATTGATTGAACCCTCCCGAGTGGCACTGTTCCATCATCACCATCAGGCAGGAGTATTTCGGCAGCTCGGCCAGCTTGTTGGTGAAATCTTTTACCCCCAGGCTGTCCCAATTGGGGAAACAACAGAGGTCCGATTCGATTCCGTTATGGCCGCCGTGATTATTGGTATGGATGATCAACGTGTCATTGGCTTTGAGCTTGTTTTTCATCCCGTCCAGAGCGCCGAGTAAAGCGGTCTTGCTGCCCGCTCCGTTCACGGTCATGCGGTAGGGAGTGTTGTCGCCCGGCCAGGCTCCCACCGGCTGCGGGTTGCCGTCATAATTGATGGTGCCGTTCTGATTAAGAACAACGATATTTGCCTGGGGAACCTGGTATACGTCACGCAGGGTGCGGTATAAAAATTCCAGATCGTTGGTGTGACGATTGTTGGACATACCGGAAAACAGGATCGCATAACGCTTCCCAGACGCCAGCGGCTTGAAGTTATATTGGGTTTGGAGCCGGTAGGGATTCTTCCGGGCAAATACGACCGGTTCATGAAATACGCGAAAGCTTTCCGGCGTATCGCGTTCCCCCGCGTAGGGAGGAAATTGTGCCGGGATTTCTTTATAGAGTTCCCCGGTTTCCGCATCGTGAAGAAGATAACGGCAGGGATGCGCCCAATTCAAATTTGGCGCGTCATCCGCAAACGCCATTATAGTGGACTGCTTTGCTTTAACCTTCTGGCGAGGGATAGGCAGACCTTCGTCCTTCGCGAAGATCGATTGCTGTAGAAAATAGTTCGTTTTTGTCAGCCGCTGCGGTTCGCGTTCCAAAAGTCTTTCTTTGATCGCGCCAAGCACGGCAATGTTCGGTTTTATATTCTCAGGCATTTTTGCTCCTTTTCTTATGCCAATGGCAAGGCCCCGTGAGGCCGATGGTTAGAAATTACACAGACGATTCCGGCCCGGCTTGCGCGCCGGTTTGTTCCGACTTATCGGGAGCCGGGAGTGAAAAGGACGAGAATTTAGCCTGTCAACTATGATTTGCGGGAGTGCAGATACAAATTACTCCACTGAAAGCGTCCTTATCTAATTAGAATGCGAAATTTCTACAAAATGTTACGCGATTTCTTTTATGTTAGTTTTTTCCAAAAGAGCGGACGAAAAATTGCCGGGGTTAGATCGATCCGTTCCCGGTGAGTCTGAATGTAAAATATGATCTATCTGAAGGTTCAAAACTGCGTCAGTGAAAGCGTGTGTCCGTCAGGGTCTTTGAACCAGGCGATTTGAGCTCCGTCAGGCGTGGTCCAGACGCCGAGCTCGTCCTGTTTGGGAAATTCCATGCCGTAGTGGTTAAATTCGACGCCGCGCCCGGTGAGATCTTTTATCTCGGCGCGGATGTCGGCGACTTCCCAGCCGAGCACGGTAAATTGCGGCGGGTCGATCTTTTGCGCTTTCTGAACGCGCAGCATGATTCCGTTCGCATCGAAGACCAGCGCGAATGGACTGTCTTCGACCAAACGAAGCCCGAGTTTATTTTCGTAAAAATCCTTGGCCGCTTCGGCGTCGGTGGTGGCCGCAAAAGCCATTATTTTTGCATTTGCTAAAGACATAATTTTTACCTTTCTAATCGGAACGGCTTGCCCGCAACGTGACGCTGCCGCGGCGTAAGATTGTTGGGGCCTGTCCTGACGGCATCCCGCCATCAAAGCCTGAAGATGCGTGAGCGGGACGCTCACGCAACAGCCAGCGGGACGCTGACGCATCTTTTAACGCGGCGCTCCCGGTGCAAGCCATGCCGCGATGGCCGCGGCGCGTTCATCCTGACGCCAGGGCCGGCCTGCGGCGCGCCCGATCCCGGCCAGCACACTGCCGATCTGTTCGTCTTTCAGGCCCAACTCCGCACCGGCCGTTTGTAGAATATTGCGGTCGGAAAAACCGCGCCATTGCAGCCTGCGCTTTGCCGCCGCCGCTTCGATCACCTTGCGAAAAAGTATACCTTCGGCGGCATGAGCCCTGATATGAAAGTTGCCGAGTTTTTCCAGATTCCGATCCGGCGAACCGGCCACACCAACACTTGAAAGCTGAAAACCTCGCTGCTTAAGATCGCCGGTAAGTTCGGCCAGAACAGCGGCCGCAATCTTTTCGATCCGGCGCTGAAACGGACGGACGGCGCGCTGCGCTTCGGGCCAGGGCAATTCCATCACTTCGTGATGCGGCTGAAAGGTCGCCGGGATATCAGGATCGTGCAGCAAAACATTCCAACGCCCGACAAATTCAGGAACGGTATCACCGGCGGCGAGCGCCACCGCGATGGCCTTGCCCGTTTTAGCTCTGAATCCGATGCTTACGGTTTTCATCCGTCCAGCCCCTTTTTAGGTTAGTCTTAAACCTTTAAACGTGCGGACGAGCCGTCCGCGCTCCCAGTTATTTCGCCCCGCTGAAATAGACGCTGGGAAAGATATAGCGCGACAGCCCGGAGGATTCGATGCCCCTGACAACGGCTTTTTTATTTTCGTAGATCGAGAGAAAATATTCGCCGGTGCGCTCATCGACCTTTGAAAATACACGGGACAATAATCCGTCAAGCTCGGTCGAAGTAAATCCGGCATGCGCCCCCAGCTCGTTGCGAAATTCGCCTTTGACGCGCTGTTTCCAATCCAGAATATTCCAGCGTACCTTTTCGGAAAAAGAAGTATTTTTACCGCCGATGTAACCGACCATCCGCGAACGGTTGGGCGTACCGATCCAAAAACCGGCGCCCGGTTTCATCACCCGCCGCATTTCTTCCAGCGCCTTGACCGGATTCTCGATGTGCTCGAGCGCGTGATAGCTAAAAATAAAATCGAAGGTCTCATCGGCAAAATTCAGGGCGGTGGCGTCGCCGGTTTGCAGGGTGGCGATCTTTGCCGCTTCGGGATCGAATTCGTTTTTGAGATCGACGCCTGAGACTTCCGCCTCTAATTGCTGCGCCAGGATCGCGGCCTCAAGTCCAGAGCCGCAGCCGACCACCAGTAATTTGTTTATTTTAAAGGGATGAAACTGCCTGATTAGCCGCGCGACAATTTCGGTTTTTGTATCGGACAGCTCAGGCATGGCGGCATTTTGGCAGGGTTTTATGCTGATTACAAGTTATGGTGGTGTCCTAAGCTTTGGCTCTATCAAAGAACCATTCGGTATAGATGATAGCTGAAAGAGCCGATCTATCATCTATTCCGAATGGGAACCACAAACTAACCCAATAACTTTAGGACATTATTCAAGTTATACGCTGACAAACCCAGCGCGGCGGTTTCCAGGCCGCCGCATAAGTTGTGACCTCTCGAAAAGACGCGATCGATCTGGCGCATTGGCGCTTCGCAGCGCCTCAAATTTCTACCCGCCTCAATCGCAACCTTCGTTGCGACCTCTTTGCTTGGAGGCAAGCAGCCCAAAAAGCGTTGGGGCGAGAGCGTGTGGGTGCTCCTGCTGCTCTATCACCGCCAGCGCTGCTTCTACATCTATCGCAGTCACATCTATCTCCGGCGCGGGTGCCGCGTCATTTTCTGCCGGTTCTCCCTCAGAATGGGGAGGCGGAGGCGCGGGCGGCGCCGGATAGACCTGGTGATTAAACGGGATCAGATCTTTTAGCGTCGGCGCGGCCGTCGAGCGGGGCGTCAATGTTCCGGTCAACCCGAATTGTTTAATGACCGTACTGATCAGGCTGGTATGGTCAAAGTGTATTTGATCGGACACATCGCGCGACGGATAGATCGTTCCCGGCTTAATGCAGGGATTGACAAATATCGTGGGAACACGCACTCCGTACCGGTCATAAGCAAAATTATCCGGCGGGATCACAAAGGGCGAAACCGCCTCGCCGGGTGGGATGTGATCGTACAAGCCTCCATGCTCATCGTAGGTCACGATCAGCAGCGTCTTCTTAAAGGTCTCCGGGTATTTGGCGAGGATCTCGTAAATTTCCCTTAGAAAAGGCTCTCCGTCCTTGACCGAGATCGGCGGAGGCAGCGAATCTCCGTTGGGATTATGAATATCGACTCCCGCCCCGCCCGGGTGATATGAATTTACCGTCCCCCCTAAACTATCTTCGTAGCGCGGCTCGATAACCGAGTATTTGGGCAGCCGGCAATTTCTGATGTCGAACTCGAAATTAGTTTCGTCGCTATCGAACTCCCTAAATCTAAATACATTTCCCCCGTCCCAGCTCAACCAGTCCCAACGGTCATAGACATAGGAATTCAGCGCGCAAATGGGGGCTACGTCGTCATGGTACACTTTCCAGTTGATCTGTCCCTGATAAGCCTCGTCCAGGAGTTGAAAGATGGTTACTTCGTGAACGGGCGGCTCAAAAGGCGGCACTTTCGACCATTTATCGGTAAAATCGGGATTGTTGATACGGGCCTGATTAGTTCCGGGAATCAGTCCGGGCGTCCCGCTTTGCGCAAACATTCGGTTGGCCAGGGTCTGGACCGGCCCGGCCGCATACCACCAATCGCAAACGGCAAATTGTTTGGCCAAAAAATGGGTTATCGGTACCGCTTCCTCTGAATAATACTGCATTATATTCTGGGGGTCGGGCATCACATCCGGCTCATGTTTTTTGAGCGGCGCGCCGGGTTGTTTAGCGTAGTTCGCGGTAAAACCCTGCATCGTCGGCTTTGCGCCCGGCGCCGGGTTTGCAGTGCCGAAAATTTGCTCGTTCATATCAAGAAAGTACTCACCCGGATCGGGATAAGGCATGATCCACGTCGCGTCATCGGGCGGCCCCTGAAACACCGTTAACTTTTGGCCGGGATTGTTGGGGTCGGGATTGCTCTCATCGCCCTTTAAGCCGCGAAATGTGCCGGCTTTGGATTTTTCCGGGTACAATCCGCCGAGCATATTATCGAACGACCGGTTCTCAAACATTACCACTACTATATGCTCGATCAGGTCGGTCAGCGGCTGATTTGGAATGATCGGTTTTTCGATCGGTACGAACTTCACCTCCAGCACGTTATAGGCGTCCCAACAGTACAGATCATCCGCGCCGGTTTGGTACGAGAGTTTCTGGCCATTTGTATCGGAGACGAAATAATTGCCTGACAGTTTAAACCCCCGGGCGTTGATCCAATCGTAAAAGCCGATATAGGACCCATTGCTGCGAGACATATAGCGCTTGCTTCCCTTGATCCGGTAATACATCACGTCTTTCCAGGGATAGGGCTCAAGGACCAAAGCCTTATTTACATCGGTAACCAAAATAGCCCATTCCTTGCTGTTTTGGCCCATCCAACCCAATCGCTTACCACCGCCATACAATGCCATCCTAAAACCGTTGGAATAGTCGCCACACGGCAGCTGCGGTTCAACCTCGCCGGTCTGACTGGGCTGATTCTCTGCCTTTAATGTCTCCGAAAAGCTCGTAGTTGGTTTTTCATCTGCAGGATCATTCATCGTCTTTTTCTCCCTTTTCAATTAAATTTAAAGACACCACGCCTGACTATGATGGGGATAGATCATCCCCCCAAAACAGCTTTTATTGGGTATTGTGTGGAAGCGCGGCATAACACTCAGATCTCGTGTTATGGAGCACATTCATCGTAATCACTTGGAGTAAATCACTATATAACAATTTTTTTGTAAATTGCAATAAAAATTTCTAATCTGTTACTGGAAGATCGATCACGGGTACAGGCGAGACCTGTTCAGGAGGATTTAGGGCATAAAACCCTTAACCGCTTATTTACATTTATTAACTTATTTCGCGCTTAAGACGCTGGCCACGGTTTCTTTTTTCAGGCCGTTGCCGTTGCGTTTATTGTAATCGGAAAGTGAGATCTGCGGGTTGCGCCAGTTGTCGAGCAAGGCAACCTGGTGGACGCATTGGATGGTGCAGTCTTTAGCGCACCATTTTTCGGTATTGTATTCGCGGTCGTAATCAGCCCAGGTATATTCCCTGAGCGGGGTGCCGGGCGTGCCGCGCTGCTGCGAGCACCAATGCACCAGGCCGTCTTCGCAAATATAGAGATAGCGCGCGCCGGAGCGGCAGCGCCAATCGTATGATTCGCCATTGACCAGGCTGTTTTGAAATTTGTTGAAACGCGCGTAACTTTTTGCGCCGATCTTTTTGATCGCGTTAAAAGTAGTGCGGTCTTTTTCACTCAGCGGTTTGAGCAATCCCATCCCGTCATGGATCACGCCGACGGTGCTGGTGAATCCCTGCGCCACGGCGAATTTCGCGATCTCCAGCGCGTCGTCGGGATTTTTTACGCCGCTGCCGAGCACGGAATTTATGTTGATGTGGAAATCGGCGTGCTCCGAAAGCCATTTCAGTTTTTTGTCGAGCAGCTTAAGGCTTTTCTTGGAAACTTCATCGGGATCGACATTATCGATACTGATCTGCAGGTGCTCGAGCCCGGCGTCGTTTAATTTTTGAATTTTGGCGGGCGTGAAATAATAACCGTTCGAGATCATTCCCGCGATAATTCCATGCGAGCGAATGTGGCTGATGATCTCATAAATTTCCGGGTGCATCATTGGTTCGCCGCCGGAGATCGTGACGATCGAAGTTTTGAATTCGGCCAGCTTGTCGATGCGCGCCTTCATTTCGTCGAGCGGCACGGGATCGGAAACCTTGTCGTATTCGTTGCAATAAGTACACGCCAGATTACACCGCCGCATCGGCACGATATGTGCCAGCACGACGTGTTTGGTGTTGAGCAAACCTTTGCCGATAAAGCTGAGTTCGCGCACCCTGCGGCTGATCTTATTGGTCTTTGTCATAACTACTGCGGGCTTCACCGGGGGTGAACCTTAGATTATATGTTCGCGCACGCATCTTTTCAAATGAAAAGGTTCTGCCTTTACCGGCAGAACCTTGCTAAACATTGAAAACACACCGGTTAAGACTTAATTTCCTTCGCTCCCTGTAAATTCACCTTAAACAGTTGAATGGTAAGGTTGGGGTTTTTCTCTAAATTCGTCAGCCTGATAAAACTTTCGTCCCCGCTGTTCTGCACTATTTTGACCTGAAGGATCATTCCGTTCTGATCCACCCAGATGTCCGCGTTTTTATATTTCGCTTTTGTCTTGGGCGAAAATGTTAAATGCCAGGTGGCCGGGCCGCCTTCCAGAGTTTCCTGCCCGGCAAGCCCCGGGGTGTAATTGGCGTTCAGCTGCGCTTTAGACATCGACAGAAAAGAGAAAGCGCTGCCGCCGTCCTGTTCGGCTTTTTTCGCGCTGGCTTCTCCGGTGTAATACACTTTCAGCGCCGGCGTATATGCGATATATCTGCCATTGGCGATGACCAGGGTTTCCTCCCGCGGATCCTTCCAATCGATCCTCAAAAGCGCGTCCTTAATGTTGTTGGTTTTCGCCGCCAGCAGCACTTTGCCGTTGCTGTAATTCCACTCGCTCAGATCGGGATTATATTTTCCCATTTTGATATCCGCCCGAAGCGAGTCCAGCGATTTACGATGAGCCTCGACCCGGTTCAGGATCTCATTGAGCACCTGGGCATTTGCCTGTACCGCAAAAGCAAATATTACGAACATTAATGCGAACAATACTCTTCGTCCGCCTGCGCTAAAAAATTTACTCATAAAAACTCCCTGTCACTACTATTGTTTTATTGACAGTTTCTCTAAAAAAATTGCATTTAATAAGGAGAATAATTCCCGGCGGCTGTCGCCTGGATATCTGCCCGGGCCGGCGCTTTTTTATTCTCATACCAGCTTTTCGGTGTTAAAAATATAAAACACATGATCAGAATGCACAAAACATCCCATTGCCAACTGGCCCTGGCATAGTCCCACAAGACTATTCTTTTGATGGTGTTCGGCATTCCTTAAGTTGTCCCGAAAGCGGCTTTATTCCTCGATCACCAGCCCGTCGCGCATCCGTATGATGCGGGTGCAGCCCGCCGCTGCTTCCGGGTTATGAGTGATCATTATAATAGTTTGTTTGAACTTTCGATTCAATTCCTTAAACATATCCAGCACGATCCGGGAATTTTCGGTGTCCAGGTTTCCGGTCGGCTCATCCGCCAAAATGATCGCCGGGCTGTTGATGACCGCCCGCGCCAGCGCCACGCGCTGCTGTTCGCCGCCGGAAAGCTCGAGCGGTTTGTGATGGATCTTTCCTTCCAGTTTTAGCAGCCGCAAAACTTCCTTGCGATTCTCGGAATTGGTATTCGTTTTACCCAAATGGATCCGCTCCGCCAGCCGCAGATTGCCTTCCGCGGTCAGGGTCGGAAAAAGATTGAATCGCTGAAACACGAAACCTATTTTGCGGCGGCGGATCTCGGTGCGCCTGGCGTCGGACACCTCGGAGAGGTCGTCGCCGTCGATCACGATCTTGCCGCTGGTGGGGCTGAGCAGTCCGCCCAGCAAATGCAGCAGCGTCGATTTCCCGCAGCCCGACGGCCCCATGATGGCGAGAAACTCGCCCTCCTCGATATCGAGCGAAACGCCGCGCAAAGCGGGCACTTCCATTTTGCCGATCCGGTAACTTTTGGTCAGATCTTCCGTTTGAAGAATGATACTCATCTATCTTTTTCTATTGTAATTCCTTCGCCGTTACCGGAGCGCCGCTCTTTTTCATTTCTTCCAGCTTTTTATCCAGATCGACCTCGGTTAAATTCCACCTGTTTTGCAGGGTAAAAATTTCGTCTTTCCACTCTTTACCGATCACGACCGCTTTCGGATCGTAATAGGTAAGGGTCATTTTATACTTTTCCTTGGGCCGGGTAAGTTCGACCCGCAGGGGAAGAATATATTGCCCGGTGGCGGTAAAGCTGCCGTTATTTCCGTAAACGATATCCGATTCGAGGCTGCCGTCTTCGGCAAATATTTGCTGCCGCGCCAGGCTGATGCTGCCGATCCGGTTAAACCAGAAGCGGCGGGTAATGCCGAGCTCGTTATTATCTTTTTTCTTTAATTCGTCCAATAAATAATAGCTGTGATTGACCCGGGCAAGCGGCGAATCCTTGCGGCCGCTGGTATTGCTTTCTTCCTGGAAAATTTCGCTTTGCACGTAAAGGAACCGGCTCGAATCGGTCTCCACGGGTTTGATCAAAAGCGCGTCGGTAAAATGCTGCGGCCGCAGATTTGAAAAAGCGCTGGCGTTTTTCTGAGTGGTCTTTTCCTTATCGCTCCCGGACAGGTCCATGCTGGTGATTGCCTTTTGCAGGATCGAATAATCGGCGTCATTGGAGCCGGTCACGAATTTTTTCAATTTACCGCTGCCGCCGTCTTCGAGCACGGCGACGCGAAAATTCCTGCCGTTCGAGGTCATCTGGGCGATGTCTATCTTGACCACCGGGGCCTCGATCTTCAAATAAATATTCGAAGGGCGCTGGACGATTATCTCGCCATTGGCGGCCTGGTATTTATCCGATTTTCCGATGTTGGCAGCACTGGTGTCTTCAAAGACCACCTTCATCGACGCTCTCATCGAAACTATCCTGGACAGGCGATTGGCTTCTTCGATCAGCTGCTCTTTAGAAGCATTTTCAAAGGTAGGTAAAACCGCGATCTCCTTAGGAGTTCGGACAGCGAAACATCCATTTAGAAAAATGGCCGCTGAAATTATGATCGCTACGATAAAAAATCTGTATATATTTTTCGCTGCTAATGTAAGGTTTAATACCAACATGCGTAAAGTCTGATGATTATATATTAATACTTGTTGTCTATCTTTCCTCTTAAAAAAACTTATCCGAGTCCGCCCCCTCGTGTCAATTTAGCTTTCTTTATTAGCGGAAAACGCGGCCGGGAAGTTACTTGCATTTCCCGCCGCGTCCCTTATGTTGTTTACTATTATAACAGCTAAAAAGTTCCCGTGTGTCTGGTCAAATAATCCTGCATGGTAAAAGCAAACATTATCGCCAGGCAGAAAAAACTGGCGACGACGACCAGCTTGATCAGCCGCCCGCTGTAATATACGTGCATGAATATCAGCACCACGCATATCATCTTAAAAAAGGCTATTCCCAGCGCGACCAGCGTATTGGCCCCGGGAAAGATCCCGTCCATGTCATATAAAGCGGCGAAATAGGTGGCGATCGTGCCCACCATCAAAATCCCGAAGACCAGCAAATAATGAGGTATCGGAACGATGTGCGGCGCCGCGTGAGCGTGATTGTCTTCTGCTGACATAATAATTAATGGCCTCCCAGGAAATGTCTGCCGAGCAAATAAAGCAGCGGAAACAGGAATATCCAGACAATATCGACAAAGTGCCAATAAAGGCCCGATATTTCAATCGGCGCATAATAATCGATCGAAAAATCGCCCCGCCACGCCCGCCACAAGAGCCACAGCATGATGCCCAAACCGATGATCATATGCAGCGCGTGCAGCCCGGTCATCGCAAAATATATCCAGAAAAAGATACGCACCTTGGATTCGAACTTCTGCGGATCGATCTCTCCGTTGGTAAAATAGCCGTTCTTTTCATCGCTGGTCAGAAAACCTTTGCCTTCGTGGCCGTGTTCCGCCAACCGGGCCAGCGAAGTATCGGCCCAGCGGAATTCCCCGCGCCGTTCTTTTACTTTGTACTCTTCGCTCGCCTTATAGGCGGCGGATTCAGCGTTTAGAGGATGCTCTTCGCCTTCATGATGTTCGGAGCCTCCGGTGATCTTGTGGTTCCAGCCCGACACCGGAATTAAGCCGTCCGTCCACTTTTCCTTGTATTCGAAATATTTAACTACCAAAAACGTCGAGCCGAGTATCATCGTCAGAATGATAAAAAGCACCTGCATGTTGCGGTTGTTCTTTTGCGCAAAATAAACGGTCAGCGCCATCGTCAAACTGCTGACGATCAGGACGACCGTATTGAACGCGCCGAGCGTTACATCCAGGTGGTTACTGCCGGCGGCAAAAGCCATCGGGAATTTCGAGCGGTATACCAAATACGCCGTGAATGCCCCGCCAAAGAACATGATCTCCTGCGCCAGGAACGCCCACATTCCGATCGTGGTGGACTCTTTCTGCTGCGCCATATCATCGAACTGATGCTGGAGCCCCGGAGGATGAAAATGATGTTCGGCACCGTGTGCTTCGACTTTTTCTGACATGCTTATTTAAACCTATTAAAGAAATTTAACTCGCCGCCAAAACGGCAGTTTCACATTAATCGTTCGGCTAACTAAAAAAATCTTCCGCCTCTTTACTTTCCAAACCGTTGTCCTTACCGAAATCGTAGGCTTCCCACGTTACCACCGGCGTGACCTCGAAATTTTCGGTCGGCGGCGGCGAAGGAATTCTCCATTCCAGCCCCGGCAAAAACCAGGGATTCGCGCCGGCGTTCTTTTTGCTGAAAAGCGACGCCGTCAGGTAGATCGCCGGCAGCAGCATTCCCACGCCGAGCACGGCGGCGCCGGCGCTTGAGAAAATATTTAAAACCTGTAACTCTTCAGGATAAGCGGCATAGCGGCGCGGCATCCCTAAATAACCGAGCACGAATTGCGGGAAGAACGTCAGGTTAAAACCGATAAAAACCAGCATCGCCGAGATCTTTCCCCAAAATTCGGAATACATTTTCCCGGTCATTTTCGGCCACCAGAGGTGCAGCCCGCCGAGATATGCGATCACCTGCCCGCCGACCATGACGTAGTGGAAATGCGCCACGATAAAATATGTGTCGCTGAGGTGGATATCCATCCCGGCCGTGCCGAGAAAAAGACCCGTCAAACCGCCGACCAGAAACAGCCCGATAAAACCGAAACCGTAAAGCATCGGCGTATCGTACGAGATCGAGCCTTTATACATGGTGGCCGCCCAGTTAAATATCTTGACCGCCGACGGAACCGCTACGATCAGCGTCAGCAGCGAAAATACCAGGCCGGCGTAGGGCGATTGGCCGCTGACGAACATATGGTGTCCCCAGACCAAAAATCCGATCACCGCGATCGCGATACTGGAGAAGGCCACGAACACGTAGCCGAAGATTCTCTTACGCGAAAATGACGAGATCAGTTCGCTGACGACGCCCATTCCCGGCAGGATCATGATGTATACGGCCGGATGCGAGTAAAACCAGAACAAATGCTGAAACAGGATCGGGTCGCCGCCGATAGCCGGATCGAAAATTCCGATGTGCGCGAATCTTTCCAGGATCATCAGCAGCAGCGTGATGGCGATGACCGGCGTGCCGAGCAGCATCATCAGGCTGGTGGCGTAATGCGCCCAGACGAACAGCGGCATCTTGAACCAGGTCATGCCGGGCGCGCGCATCGTGTGAATGGTCACGATGAAATTCAGCCCCGTCAGGATCGAAGAAAATCCGACGATAAAGGCTCCCATTCCCGTGGCGATCACGTAGCCGTTTGAAAACGTGGTCGAATACGGCGCGTAAAATGTCCAGCCGGTATCGACGCCGCCCTGCATCAGCGCGTAAAGCGCAAACGCCGCGCCGCCTAAATACAAATACCAGCTCAAGAGATTGATCCGCGGAAAGGCCAGATCCTTGGCCCCGATCATGATCGGGATCAGAAAATTTCCCAATGTCGCCGGGATCGACGGGATCAGGAACAAAAAGATCATGATGATGCCGTGCGCGGTAAAGACACGGTTATATGTCGCGGGGTCGAGCAGGTCGCTGTGCGGCGTGAGCAGTTCCAGACGGATGGTCGCGGCAAACATGCCGCCGACCATAAAGAAAATGGAGATGCTGATCAAGTAGAGGATCGCGATGCGTTTATGGTCGCGCGTCAAGAGCCACGACGCGACGCTGTGCCCGTTTGTCAGGTAATTTAATTTTGGCGCGTCCTGAGATGATTGTGCCGCGATCTGCGCCTCTGTCAATATGCTTTCCATATACTACCTTCCCTCTTTTGCATGAGGAGATACCGTCTGACTCCTTGAAATATTTCTATTACCCGTCGTATTTGAATTACCTGCCGGCCTCGCCGAATTACCCGCCGCGTTCGCCGCCCCCGTTGGAGCCGCTGGGGCCGCCGCCGGGGCTGCCGGAGCCGCGGTCGAAGCGTCGCCGCTCAAAGATTTGATATATGCGATCAGGCTCAACAACTGCTCTTCGTTGACCTGTCCCTTAAAGGTCGGCATGATCGGCGTATAGCCATCCACCACCTGTTTTTGCGAATTCAGGATCGATTCGCGCAGGTAAGCTTCGTCCACCGTGATCGTTTCGCCGGTGTTTAATTTCTGCGGTTTGCCGACGATGCCCGCCAGTTTCGGCCCGCGTCCCGTGCCGTTATCGAGATGGCAGGAAGAACACTGCAATTTCGCCTGGAACAATTCTTTACCGGCTTCGATCGGCGATTGCGAAGTTGCGTTTCCGCTCAGCCAGTTGTCGAAATCCCTCGGTTCCATCACATAGACCCAGCCGCCCATGCCCGAATGATTAAGGCCGCAGTATTCCGCGCAATACAATCTGTACTTGCCGGGTTTGGTCGCTTCGAACCAGAGATACGTATACCTGCCGGGAACGACGTCCGCCTTGGTGCGGAAGGCCGGGATATAAACATCGTGCAGCACGTCCTCGGTCGTCATCGTCAGTTTCACTTTGCGCCCGAGCGGAACGTGAAGCTCGTTTATTTCGCGCTGGCCGGTGCTGTGCTGAAATTTCCACATCCACTGTTTCCCGACGACATACACTTCCATCCCGTCCGCCGGCATCGAGTAGATCTGATAAAAAACGATCGTGCCGAAAACGAAGATCGTCATCGCCAGCAGAAAAGGAATTCCCGTCCAGACGATCTCCAGCAGATCGGAACCGTGGATCGGGTCGGGCACGGCGAATTTCTTTTTCTCGCGGTATTTCAGGGCAAAATAAACCACCGCCGCGACCGATCCTAATCCGAAGAATAAACAGATCAGCAGGATATAAACGAACAGAGCATCGACCTGCCACGCAAAAGATGACGCCTGATCGGGAATTAATGGAAAAGTCTGCATAGCCATTATGATAAATTTTCGGCTAGAGCCGTTTTTCTTTGTTTGTTACGCTGCCAGAAAACAACGAACATGATACCCATCCCCAGTAAAGTAAAAATGCCGCCCAGCCTGATAACATTCAGTATCACCAAACCGTATTTGCCGGTCGCCGGGTCGTAGTGATAGCAATAAAGCATCAGTTGATCGACCGGATTGCCGATCTTATTTTGCGAGGCTTCCATGATGCCGAATTTCATATCCTTCGGCGCATAATCGACCCCGTAAAAATATCTCGCCAGTTTGCCTTCGGGCGTTACCACCATGATCCCGGCGGCGTGGGCAAACTGGTTGGTCTTTTCATCGAACCGGTAATTGAACCCGACCGCTCCCGTCACGGCGTCGATCGCGGCCTGGTCGCCGGTTAAAAAATGCCATCCCCCGGTGGAATCTTTGCGGTCATAGCGCGCGATATAATTTTCCTTTTTATTCTGCGCCAGGCCGGGCTTATCGTTTTCTCTCGCGTCGAAACTGATAGCCACCACGTCGAATTCTTTCCCGGCGGTAAAGGACATTCCCTTCAGGCCGCCCACCAGACCGTTCAACACCTCGTTGCACAGCATCGGGCATTCGTAATAGACCAATGCCAAAACGACGGGTTTTTTATTTCCAAAGAACTGTCCGAGCTTTACCTTGTTGCCGCTTTCGTCCTTAAATTCCGTCTCCAGCGGAAGCTGTTCGTTCAGCTTTTGTTCGATCCCGATATTTTCCAACGCCGGGGGCAGCCCGTTTACGCTCGTCTGGCTCGGGTCGTAATTTTTCGGCGAATATAACGGCGAATTATAATGCTCAAGCTTTTGCGCCTGCCCGCCGGTCGCCGATATCGCTAAAATAGCCGCCGTAAATACGGCAAACATCGCAGGTTTCAATACTGCTGAAACTCTTTTCATTTCTTACCTTGTTACCGTGCCCCTGCCCGAACTCGAGCCGGAGTACATCGACTTGGCTTCGGTCAGGGCTTTTTCGGCTTCTTCGGGAGTTCGCTGCTTGGCTCCCATTTCCAACAATTTCTTTTTCGCCTCGTCCATCGGCAGGGCGACCACCGCTCCGGTGTGCGGGTCTTTCACGCCCTTCTCTTCCATTTCTTTCCAGCGCTTATGCATTTCCCAATACTCGGCGTGCGGGTTTACCAGCTCCAGGCTGATCCGGTTTTCGCCTTCGCCGACGCCGAATCCGGGCGCCAGCTGCAGCCTCGGTTCGGGCGGCAATAATTGCTGCTTGTCCATTGCCATCGGGCTTTTATTTTTATTTTCGTAATCCTTCATGCCCGCATTGACCCATTTGTCGATGTACCACATCGAAACGAACGAGAAAACGATCATCACAAAAGTAACCGAGCAGAAAATGACCGTTCCGCGCAGTTTGATGTCATTTTCCTCGTACGATTTACTGAGGTCTATTTCTACTTTCTTAGGCTTAGACATAACACTTCCTTAAATTAATGATGCTGTCCGTGTTCGATCGCGCTTTCCAGGAACGGGTCGTTAGGCGGCATTAGCGGCCTGCGTTTTAGTTCCCCGAAAAACCACCAAAGCCATAACCCGCCGACCGCGACCGGCGCGATAAAATCCAGAATACTGATCCGAAAAGCCGTTCCCGGCATGCTCGCCATTTCATTCGGCGCGATCAGGTAGAACAGATCCACCAGCCGCATGATCAAAATGAAGATCGCCATGAATGAAAGCCAGCGGAAATTGCGTTTGACGTCGCGCGAGAGCAGGATCAGGAACGGGAAGGCAAAGTGAAAAACTATCACGATCACCCCGACCACCCCCCAGCCGCCGGTCGACCGAACCAAATACCACGGTGTTTCCTCCGGCAGGTTGCCCGACCAGATGATCAAATACTGCGACAGGTTGAAATAAGCCCAAACCATCACAAAGGCCAGCATAAGTTTGCCGATATCGTGAAAATGCTTCGGCCCGAGAACGTGATTCATCGGTTCGCGCTGGGCCAGCCATGACAGCAGCAATATCGAGAAAGCCAGGCAGCTGAGCCCCCAGCCGATCAAAAATACCAATCCGAAGATCGTGGAAAACCAGTGCGCGTCGAGCGACATCGCCCAATCGACCGAAGCGAAAGTGACCAGCAGGACAAACAGCACCATGATCGGCGCGCTGAAATGGGTCATTTTCTTTAACAGTTTCCAGTCGCCGGTCTCATCGTGCTGGCGCGACCATTTGTTGAGCAAATAAGCGATACCGCCCCAGAGCGCAAAATAAATAAACGTGCGGGCGAAGAAAAACCAGTAATTCAGGTAGGCGGACTTATGCAGCAGCACCTTGTCATTCGGATCGAAATGATACCACTCGTGGTATATGTAAGGAATACCGATCAGGATGGGCAGCGCCAGGATCAATCCCCACGGTAAAAGGGTGCGCGAACCGGCCTCGGCGATACGGCGGAGAACCAGTCCCCAGGCGCCGCCGGTCAGATGCTGGAGCAGCAGCACGCCGAGCGATCCGATACCGATACCGACCCAAAAAATAAAACCGATCAGGTACGACCTCAACGCCTGTTCCGGCCCGATAATATAGCCGCCGGCCAGCAAAGCGATCGCGCCGATCACGCCTACCCCGAGCGAAAGCATCTGCAAGCGGCCGATCTCTTCCGGTGCTGAGAAGTTACGTTCTCTCACTAATGAGTTCCTCCGTTCGCATTGGGTCTGACACCAGTTGCGCTGTTTGCATTTGTGTTCATTGAAGTTTGCCTGTTAGCTGTATTTGCCGTGTTTGCCGCCGGCAGATTAGCGTTGTTTCCCGCCGGCAGGGGCCTTGCGCCCGTCGGATTCTGGCTGATCTGCAGCGCGCGGATATAGGAAACGATCGCCCAGCGGTCGGCCACCGGAATTTGCGAAGCGTAGCCGTTCATTTTTCCGGAGCCGTTGGTCGCCACATCGAAGATATGCCCGACGGGCGCGTTGCGCAGCCGGTCGTCATGATACGAGGGCGGTTTGGAAAATCCGCGGCGCACGATCATTCCGTCTCCCATCCCCAGGGGGCCGTGACAAACCGCGCAATAGATCTTGAACCTGTCCTGTCCGCGATCGAGCAATTCCTGGGTGACCGGGACCGGGAAATAATCGATGTCGTTGGGAAACGTCGTAACCAGAATGTTCCCGTCCGGATCGGTCATCGTCTGCGGAGCCTCGGTCGAAACCTCGTCTTTTTTTCCGGTATAGAGGGCTTTATCCTCGCGCAGATAACCTCTCGCTATCGTGCCCGTCACCGGCAAACGCGAACCCATTTCATTGGAAAAGAAGTCGCTCTTCTTAAATGATTTCAGACGCGGCTGATCCTGCATATCGTAGCGGCAGCCGGCCGAAAAAACGATGGCGGCCAATACCGTCAACCACGAGAAGAGTCTGATTCTATTCATCGACATCATAGACCTCCTGCGGGTGAAGGCTCTGCATAAATTCGGACGTTTTCCCATGTTCGAATTGCGGATCGGCGGCTTCGATGACGAGAAAGAATTTATCTCTCGACGCGAGCGCGAAACGCGGCACGTTAAAGACCGGGTGGTACGGCATCGGCAGCCCGTTTAGTAAAAGCATTCCGAACACCGCCGTGGCCGAAGCCAGCAGCACGGTGCATTCAAAGGTGATCGGGATAAATGAAGGCCAGCTCAGATACGGGCGGCCGCCGACATTTAAGGGATATTCCACCGCCAGCAGATAAGCCTGCATTCCCAGGCCGCCGAGCAGGCCGAGCAGGCCGCCGCCGAAGATCAGGAATGACAGCTTCGAGCGTTTGATCCCGAGCGCCTCGTCCATTTCGTGAATGGGAAACGGCGAAAACCCGTCCGTTTTGGTGTATCCGGCTTCGCGCACTTTTGCCGCGGCCGCAACCAATTCGGTCGGGGTGTTGAATTCTGCCAATAATCCGTAAAGATTTTCCTTCATAACCATCTTTAGTTTCGCCCAGCAGAGCTCGGACGAATGCTCGCAAAAAAACTTAAACCGGCTCTTCCGCTCCTTCGGGAATATCGTTCATGTCGTGTTCGATACCGTGTGTTCCGTGATGGCCGCCTTTGACCTCCGCATCCGGCAAAAGCGTGCGCATTTCGAAGATCGAGATCGCCGGCAAAAACCGCACGAACAAAAATATCAGGGTAAAGAAGAACCCGATCGTTCCGGTGAACATCGAAAGGTCCCAGATCGTCGGCGAATACATCGCCCATGATGAGGGCAGGAAATCGCGGTTCAAACTGGTGACGATGATAACGAAACGCTCCAGCCACATTCCAATACTGACGACGATCGAGATCATGAACAGCCAGAATTCACTCTCGCGAAAACGCTTCATCCAGAGCAGCTGAATGCTTAAAAAATTACAAAAGATCAGCATCCAGTAAAACAGCCAATAGGGGCCGGTCCAGATGCGATTCTTGACCATGAACATTTCGTATTCCGCGCCGCTGTACCAGCCGAAAAAGGCTTCCATCGCGTAGCCGTAAACCACGATCAAACCCGTAGCCAGCATCACCTTGCCCATATAGATCAAGTGGGTTTTGGTGATGAAATCCTTCATGTGGAACCAGTGGCGCAGCGGGATACAGAGGATCAAAACCATCGCGAACCCGGCAAAGATCGCGCCCGCCACGAAATAGGGCGGGAAGATCGTCGCGTGCCAGCCCGGAACCTGCGACACCGAGAAGTCGAAACTGACGATCGAGTGAACCGAAAGCACCAGCGGCGTGGAAAGCCCGGCCAGTATCAGATAGGCCATTTCATACCGGTGCCAGTGACGCGCCGAACCGCGCCAGCCCCAGCAAACTATGCCGTAAAGGAATTTGAAATATTTGTTTTTGGCGCGGTCGCGCAGGGTCGCCAGATCCGGGATCAAACCGATGTACCAGAATAAAAGCGAAACGGTCAAATACGTGGAAACCGCGAAGACGTCCCACATCAGCGGGCTGCGGAACTGCGGCCACATCCCCATCACATTCGGGTAAGGCAGCAGCCAGTAGGCCACCCACGGGCGCCCGGTGTGCAGCAGCGGAAACATACCGGCGCAGGCCACGGCGAAGAGCGTCATTGCCTCGGCAAAACGATTGATCGAGGTGCGCCATTTTTGATTCAGCAGTAAAAGGATCGCGGAGATCAGCGTGCCCGCGTGGCCGATACCGATCCACCAGACGAAATTGATGATGTCGAAAGCCCAGCCGACCGGCTGGTTATTACCCCAGATACCGATACCGGTCGTCACCAGGTAGGTTACCGTGACCAGCAAAAGCTGCATCACCATAAACGCGAGCGCAAAGCCAATATACCAGGCGAGGGGAAACTTCTTTTTCCTGCTCAGCGACCAATCCCCGATGCTGTCGGAGATCTCGCCGAGAGAATAATCGCCTTCCACCATCGGCGGATAAAATTTCTTACGAATATCCTGTGCGTCCTGCATAATTTAACCTGAAACTCCTAGTGACTCTCTCCTGCCGGTTTCGGCGTTTCGTGCTCACTCTTGACGGCCGGATACGTCTTCTGCTTGTAATCCGGCATTTCCTGGTTCTGATTTTTCAGCGCCGACAAATAGGTGGTGCGCGGCTGTGTGTTCAGATCGTTCAGCAAATTATAGTTGCGGTGATCTTTTTTAAGTTTGGCAACCCTGCTTTCCGGGTCGTTCAGATCGCCGAACACGATCGCTTCCGACGGGCAGGCCGCCTGGCAGGCGGTGATTACATCGCCGTCCTTGATCCGAACGCCTTTTTTCTCGGATTCGATCCGCGCCGCCGAAATTCGCTGCGTGCAGTAGGTGCATTTTTCCATCACACCACGACCGCGGACGGTGACTTCCGGGTTGCGCATCAATTTATATTGCGGCGTGTACCAATCCTGGAAAAGTAAGAAATTGAAGCGGCGCACCTTGTACGGGCAGTTATTCGAACAATAGCGCGTGCCGACACAGCGGTTATAGACCATGTCGTTTAACCCTTCGGCGCTGTGAACCGTGGCATGAACCGGGCAGACCGGTTCGCACGGGGCCTGCTCGCACTGCTGGCACAGGACCGGCATAAAATGCATCCCGTCCGGCGCGCTGGGGTCGCCGCCAAAATAAGCGTCGAGCCGCAGCCAATGCATTTCGCGGCTGCGGGCGACCTGATCTTTGCCGACCACGGGAATATTATTTTCCGACTGGCAGGCCACGACGCAGGCATTGCAGCCGTTGCACGCATTCAGGTCGATGCTCATTCCCCACTTATGATCCTTATACTCGTAACGTGGGTACATCGACTTGTCGTATTCGTCGTGCTGGTGGCCTTTTTCGACCTCTTTTTCGAAATTGTTAAAATCCCAAACCCGCAGAATATCGCGCCCTTCCATGTTGAAGTGCGTCTGGGTCGAGGAAACACTCGTCCGAGCGCCGGTCTTTTTGATCTCACCGGAACCGAACCAGCGGGCATCGGATCTGACGACCTCGTAAGCGTTGTACCCGCTGCCGTTGCCGACCTTTCCCGCCCTTGTGCGGCCGTAGCCGAGATAGATCGTGACCACGTCGTCCGGCTGGCCGGGCATGATCCAGGCCGGCACGCCGGCGCCGATCTTTTGTCCGCCGACGGTCACTTCCAGCACTTCTGAGATCAAATTTCCGCCGGTCGCATTGATAAAAGCTATACCTTCTTCGGCGCCTGTTTCCGGATCGTATTTGCGGTTCTGATTGATGTTGAGTTTTTCGGCCGTTTTCGGGCTGATCAGCGCGACATTTTCCCAGGTGATCTTATTCAGCGGATTCGGCAGTTCCTGCAGCCAGCCGTTATTTGCATAACGCCCGTCGTAAATACTCGGGTCGGGCAGGATCACGAATTCATAAGCGCCGGAAGATGCCGGAGCCGCCGGAGTTGCTGCCGGCTGGCCGAGAAAATCGGTTTTGGCCGCCATCGTTTTTGCCGGCAGGGCCGTGCCGGGAAGAAATCCGTCGTGGATCGCCCGGCGCCAGTTCTTTTCAAAATCCGCTCCGGCCATCGGCGAACCGGCGGCCTTCCACATGTCTTTTAAGATATCGCCGTCTTTGCGGTCGAAATTTTCCTTCGCAAAAAGCTGGATCATTTCGTGCGCGCTCTTGCCGCCGTAGAGCGGTTCGATCAGCGGCTGGACAAAGGTGACGGTGCCGTCATAAGCGCGGGTGTCGCTCCAGGTTTCCAGGTAATGTTTTTCGTTAATATGCCAGTGGCAATAATCGCTGGTTTCGTCCTTGTACAAGTTAAGCTGAATGCGAAGCTCGATCTTGTCCATTCTCTCCTTCGTCAGTCTCAGATCCGAAGGCGTGTTGTACATCGGATTGCCGCCGAAGATCGCCAGCATTTTGACCGCGCCGGCGTCGATGTCCCTGATCAGTTCGCGCAAACCGTCGATCTGCGTGATTTCCGGATTGGCACCCAGCGGGTCGGTATAAACGACCGTCTGGCCGACATTGCCGAGCGCGGCATTCATCGCGTGCGCCAGCGCATGAACGGCCGGCGATTGATAATCGCCCGCGATCACGATGGATCTGCCTTTATGCGCCAGCAGATCTTTTGCCATCGCCGCGATCCAGCCGTCTTTATCCGTGTAATCGGAATTTGCCCCGGCGACGCCTAATGCCGCTGCGACGGATTTGGCAAACCCCTCTGTTTGGCTGGGTTTAAGGGAAAGCCGGTGATCGGACTTTGCGCCGGTGATGCTCGGGCTGGTTTCCGCCACATAAAGGCGGCTCATTTCATGTTTTTCTTCGCTGATGCGGCGCTGGACGGCAAAATCCCGGCCGTAGCGCGCATTAAAACCGCTCAGAAAATCGGCATCGAGCGAAAACACTCTCTCCGCCAGATCGAATTTGTAGATCGTATTTACCGGCGAACCGAAGGCCAGCTTGGCGCCCGCGGTAGCGTTATCGTGATTGACCGGATCGTATTGATACCATTTTGCGCCGGGCAGCTCGGTCAGGATCTGTTTGAACTGCGTGATCAGGGTCGGCGAAGTAACCGTTTCGGTCAGAAAGCGAATTCCCGCTCCCTGGGTAGAGCGGTGTTTTTCCAGATCCAGCCGAAAAGCTTTGACAAAAGATTCCCAGCTTTGCGCCGTGCCGCGAAAGTTTATTTCCTGCGAACGGTCCGGGTCGTACATTCCGAGGATCGACGCCTGGGCCAGCGCATCGGTGCCGCCGAGGCTTCCGGGATGCTGCGGATTGCCTTCTATTTTGGTCGGGCGAAAATCGTTGCTTCTGACCAAAAGGCCGGTCGCGATGCCGCCCAGCGTCATCGCAGTCGCGTAAAAATCGGGTTTACCGGGAGTGTATTCTTCGGGTTGGCTGACAAAAGGAATAGCCTTTTCCGGCGGCTGGATAACGCACCCGCTGATGCCGGCAAGGGCCAGCGAGGCGCCCATGACTTTAAGAAAACTGCGGCGGCTGACCGGATCGTGCCACTCCTCGGCGTGTTGGGGAAACTCGCGTTGAACGAACTCTTCGAATTCCGGCTGATCGACAAACTCTTCCAGACTGCGCCAGTATTCTTTTCCTTGCTGGTCTAAAATTTTATTACGCAAGAGAGCAAAGTTCTTTTGACTATCTTGAGTCGGCATGTTTTTCTAATTCCTTAAAGTCTTCAAAGTCTTCTACAAAATCTACGATCTTACCGCTCTACCGGTGACAGGTAGAGCAGCTCGTCAACTGCTCGCGGCTGCGAATACGATATTCTTCCTTAAGCTTACCTCTATCGGCCGGTTCGATATCGCTATCGTGCCAGGCCATGTTATAGATCTCGCTTTTCGGGCGAATGAACTGCGACGGGTCTTTATGGCATGAGATACACCACTCCATCTGGAGCGTATTCTCCATATAAACGCTTGCCATCTCATCGATCTGGCCGTGGCACGTCGAACAGCCTACACCCTTGGCTACGTGAATGCTGTGATTGAAATAAACATATTCAGGCAGATCGTGAACCCTCTCCCACTGGATCGGTTTATTCTCGCGAAAACTCGCGCGCACCGGTTCCAGGTACGGGCTGTCCGACCAGATCTGGCTATGACAATTCATACAGGTCTGAGTCGGCGGCAACCCGGCGGACGAAGAAGTTTCCACCGACGTATGGCAGTAACGGCAATCGATGCCGTCATCGCCCACATGATGTTTATGGCTGAATTGGATCGGCTGCTGCTTTTCCAGATAGCGTCCCGTGACATACGAGGAACGCGCGATCTGGGTGGCCACATAAAAAGCAACTCCGCCTAAAAGTATGGCGGCCACGATGCTGGCCTTGGCTATGTTGTTCGCACTGCGGTGAAATACTTGAGCCATCGCTTTCTCGACCTTCACAATAAACTTATTGCGAAAAAATTACATTTTGCCCCCAACAGAGAGGGTACTACTTCTTTCTGAGCAACTGGATATTCAATTTTCTTAAACTAAGACCTATATTAAGAATAACTTACTATCTTAATAATTTTCAATCACTCCGAGATAAAAATACAAATTTTTCTTCTTTTGTGCAAATTTTCACAAAATAAGATTTCCTCATTAGTCTGATCACGGAGATTAATAGGAAAAACTGCCGGTTGTTTTTTTACCTTATTCACCTGATAATAATGCCGCTCCGATCGCGGCGGCGTTGATGCCTAATTCACCGGCGACGATCCTGGTTTCTTCGAATCCCGGGGCGAACGAAAGACTTCTCGCCCGCTCAGTGATCCCCTTAAGAACAGGCTCTCCGGCCTTCATCACTTCTCCGCCGATAACTATTCTTTCGATATTGAGCAAATTTATTACGCTTGCGATCCCGGTGCCGACGAACATACCGGTCCGTTCCATCATCATCACGGCGAAATCATCGCCGGCGTTTGCCGCTGAAACGATGTCAGCGACCGTCAGATTTTCCTCGCCGATCTTTTGCAGGGACGTCGTGTGATCCTGGTAAAGACGGTCTTTGGTGCGGCGCACGATATTTTCCGCCGAAGCCATATCTTCGACCCGCAGCCCTTCGGAATTGATGGCGACGTAGCCGAATTCACCCGCAAAACCCGAAACGCCGCGCCGGAGCTTGCCGTTTAAAATGATCGCTCCGCCCACTCCCTTACCCAGCGTGACGTAAAACATATCTTCGGCGCCGCGCCCCGCGCCCAGCTTGAATTCGGCAAAGGCGGCGGCGTTAGCGTCGTTTTCCAGGTGCGCTTTTAACCCGCAAGCCTGAAAGATCTCATTTGCCATGTCCACGCTTTCGTGTTCGGGCGAATGCTTGGAAACGGCAACGCGCCCGGTTTTCAAATGGATCAATCCCGGAACCGCGATCCCGATGCTCGACGCGCTGCCGGCCCTGCCCTTAATATTATTGTTGATAAATGTGGCCAGTTGAGCGACGGTGTCGTTTTCTTTCGAGAAATGGGATTCGACCACGTCGATCAAAGCGCCGTCGGCGGAAAGGATGGCGCCGCGCAGGGCAGCGCCCGAAAGCTCGACCCCGACCATAACTCCAGAATTTTGACTTGGTTCACCCATTTTTGTTTTGGCAGCCGCTAAACTTGTTTGACTCTCGGAAAGGAAGCTAGAGTGATTCTATGCACTGTCCAACAAACTGTCAAATAAGGACTTTTGCAAAGATTTTTTGCCCGGCCGCGCTAATTTTGTCTTATAATTTATGTTATGCCATTTTGGAAATCGACCTGCTTAATAGTTAGTATCGTTTTGACTGAATTGTCTCATATGGTTACTCTGTCATACTGTTAACTCATTCGGCTTTATAAATGGATAATCCGCTTCAGCAAATACAATGGATAATCGATGCGTATGGCATTTTTGCTGTATTCGGGCTCTGTATGGTCGAAGGAGACATTACTCTTCTGCTGGCGGGCGCAATGGCCAACAGCGGTTTTTTCGGCCCGTTTAGTTTTTTTAAGGTCCTGCTGGCAGGTATATTAGGCGGCGTGATCGGCGATACGGTCGGGTATCTGATCGGCCGGATCTTTGCCAAAACGATCAAGAGTTTTAAGTGGTACCAGCGTTCACAGCCGCGAATCGAACGCCTGATAGAAAATTTTGGCGGGTACGCGCTGGTCATTTCCAAATATATTTACGGCATCCGCGCGGCGATGTGCATTTCCACCGGCGTCGGTAAAATGCCGTTTTTGCGCTTTCTTTATACCGATCTTCTCAGCTGCTCGATCTGGGCGCTGATCCTAAGCACCACGGGTTATTTTTTCGGCGGCGCGATCGCCGGTATCATCGGCGATTTTCAACAAATAGGGTTCGTGCTTTTGGGTGTGATAGTTTTTGGAGTGCTGGGATTTTATTTGCTGGAAAGGTTTTGGCTGTCGAAGAAGGTTGAAAGCGCCAACCCGGAAACCATTCATAATATCGAAGAAAAACTTCACGCCGTTTCGGAAAATATCCAGGAAAAACTGCACCTGACCCAGCACCCGCAACCGAAAATTCAGGAAAGCCCTGAAAAGGTTGAAAAAGTTGAAAGGGTTGAGAAGGCGGAAAAGGAAATCGTACCCGCCGCGCCGCCAAAACACGTTTCTACAACCGAAAAGGACGGGTAGCTAAAAAAAGAATAGTGCCCTGAGGGTAAGGCTTTCGGATTTTCTTGCGGGCTTGCTTGCGGCAATTTCACGCGGGTTTCACGCCTAAAGGCGCGAAGAGCGCAAAGGTAAATCGCTCGACCTTGCAGGCCAGTATTAAAAGGATCTATTAATTGTGATAATCGAATCATCTGCTCCAACCCGGGTCGATCTCGCCGGCGGCACGATCGACATTCCGCCTCTCTTCCTGTTTCATGAAGGGGCGGCGACGGTCAATTTCGCCATCAGCCTGCTGGCGCATTGCCGCATCGAAACCCGCGACGACAATAAAATAATTCTGGAATCGGTCGACCGCGGCGTGAAATTCGAAACCGACCTCGACCATTTTCACGAACTGGCGCACGAGCCTCGCCTGGAACTGCTTTCCAAGCTGGTTTATTTCTTCAAGCCCGACACCGGCCTGCACATGGTCACCGAATCCGAAGCTCCGGCCGGCGCCGGGCTCGCCGGATCATCGACGCTCAATATCGCCTGTGTCGGCGCTTTAAATTTACTGGTTGGCAATCGTTACCAGCCGGAAGAATTTATCCAGATCGCTTCCGGGATCGAGACCCAGGTGATCAGGGTTCCGGCCGGTTTTCAGGATTACTACTCGGCGCAATACGGCGGCGTAGCCTGCATTCATTTTCGCCCGGACGGGTTCCGGCGCGAGGGGCTGGAAACCGATACCGCGATGCTGGAAAGCCGGATCGCCGTTTGCTATACCGGCGAGCCGCGCAATTCCGGCACCAATAACTGGGAGATCACTAAGCGCCACATCGACGGTGACAACGAGCTTTTCGATATTTTCGAGGGCATCCGCGACGGCTCGCTCGAACTGCGCGAAGCCCTGCTGGCAAACGACTGGAATGTCGTCGGGGAAATTCTGAAAAAAGCCTACCCGCTGCGCAGGCGCCTCTCGCCGAACATTACCACTTCGCACATGGACGACCTGATAAACGCGGCGCTGGAAAACGGCGCGATCGCGGCCAAGGTCTGCGGCGCGGGCGGCGGCGGCTGCATCGCGTTTTTCTGCGAAGAGGGCAAACGCGGCGAGGTCGAAAAAGCTTTAGCAGCGCAGGAAGGCTGTGAAGTTCTCAACTGGAATCTGGCGGCGGAAGGTTTGATCGTAAAAGAATTATAAATAGCTTTAATTTTGGGGCAAACCTATTCCTGTTTTATTCGTCTAAGGGAGAGATTTTGTCTCTCCCCTTACTCTATTTTGGAGACAAAAAAATGAAAAAATTATTTCTTCTTTCCGTTTTCGCGCTGCTGATCTCGGGCATATCCGTCCCGGCTCAAAATGCCGAATATTCTTCGTCCCGCCTGGACAATCTGGCGAGCGCCTTGAAACGTCAAACCGTCGATCTGGCCGACCGTGTTTACCGCGACTACAAGGGCCGCTACAGCGCCAACAGCCGGGCCGATACGGAGCAGCTTTTTCTGGCGCAGCAAATGGATGCCGCCGCTTATATGTTTCAGCAACTGACGCGTGACAACCGGCCGGCGCAGGAGCTTCGCGATGCATCCGCGCTGATGGGCGACCTGACGCGGCGCGCGCCTTCGTACGGTGGAAACTATCTCTGGCGCGACGTGAAAAGGTCGATCGATGACATCGATCGCGAGCTCGGCGGGAACGGCGGCGGCAGCGGGGGCGGGGGCGGAGGCGGAGGCGGAAACTATCCCGGTGACGGCAGCAGCGACGCGATCGGCAGCGTGACCTGGCGCGGAACGGTGGATAACGTCATTCAGATCGATATTTTGAACCAGGCACTCGGCGTGCGGACGATTTCGGGAAATCCTTACGGCAACGGATTGTATAATTTTACTTCCCCGCTGCCGCGCCGCCCCGGTATCAAGGTCTATGTGGTCAAGAAAAAGGGACGCGGCACCGTGAAGGTAATTTCGCAGCCGAACGCGTCTAATAACTACGGCGCCGTGATCGAGGTTCGCGACACCGACGGCGGAGCCAAAGAATACGAACTGGAAATTTATTGGAAATAAAATAAAAACATTCAGCCGCGGATTTTCACGGATAAACACGGATCAGGATTTTTCCGATCTGCGTAAATCCGCATTTATCCGCGGCTGAATGTTTTTCAAACGTCGCGACGTTTAAGTCGAACTTGCCGTGATCGCTCTCGTCAGCGAGCTAAAAATGCCGCGGCCGTCAGTCGAGCCGAGCAGTTCCTCGCAGGCTCTTTCCGGGTGCGGCATCATCCCCAGCACATTTCTATCCTGGCTGCAGATACCGGCAATATTCGCACGCGCTCCGTTCGGATTTGCCTCGTCCGTGACCCTGCCCGATTCGTCGCAGTAGCGAAAAACGATCTGCCCGTTTTCTTCCAGCTTGTTATAGGTGTCGTCATCGCAGACGTAATTTCCTTCGGCGTGCGCGATCGGGATCGACAACACTTTCTCCGCGCCGATCTCGCTGGTGTAAGGCGTGTTATTATTTTCGACTTTGACATTGACGTGTCTGCAGATGAAATGAAGCCCCGCATTCCGCATCAGCGCGCCCGGCAGCAGCCCCGCTTCACAGAGAATTTGAAAGCCGTTGCAAATGCCGAAAACGAACTTTCCCCCGGCGGCAAATTTTTTGACGGACTGCATCACCGGCGAAAACCGGGCCAGCGCCCCGGCGCGTAAATAGTCGCCGTAGGAAAAACCGCCGGGAACGATGACCGCATCATAGCCGCTCAGATCCGTGTCACGATGCCAGATAAAATCGACCGGCTGGCCGACGTATTTCGACACCGCGTGATAAGCGTCGTGGTCGCAATTCGAACCGGGAAAAACAATTACTCCAAATTTCATAAGCAGTGGTCAGTGGTCAGTGGTCAGTGGTCAGTGGCATTTCTGCTTACTGATCACCGGCCACCGGCCACTATTGAACTATTTCTACTTTGTAGTCTTCAATTACCGGATTTGCCAGCACATCTTTGGCTATTTTCTCCGCCGCCGCGGTCGCTTCGCCCTCGGAAAGGCCCGCGTCCAGCGATATCTCGAAGTATTTACCCTGCCTGATATCCAGTATCTTATCGAACCCGAGCAGCTCTACCGAGTGCTGAATGGCTTTACCCTGCGGGTCGAGCACGCTCGGTTTCAGTTTCACGTAAACTTTTGCCTTCATTTTGTTATTTTACCTCAAAATAGCCGATAAATCTCTTGTCCTTATGCAATTATTGTTATACTATTCCGTCATCTCATTTGAAATTTATTCTGTAAAACTTATTTGACCCCTAAAGGAGAAATTGGAAATGGAAAATAATTCTGGCGGTAAATCTGCATTAGGACTTGATTCGAATGTGGCTGCTTTACTCGCAAATATTCCGATATGCGCAATTGGATTGATCGTTAGCATAATCATCCTGGTATCGGATAAAACCAACAAACTACCGCGTTTTTATGCGTTTCAATCCTTATTGCTGCACGGGCTTTTTATAGTTCTGTATATCGTCGCGATAGTAGTGGTTTCAGCCGCCGCCGCCAGCGGTTCCGGAGCTCTGACCCTGCTGGGTTCACTGCTCTGGTTTGGCGTTATTATCGGGTTTCTGATCGTGTTTATCATCTGCTGCATCAAGGCATTTCAGGGCAGCATATTTAAACTCCCGGTCGTCGGCGATATGGCTGACAAATGGTCTAACTAAGCCGGGCCGAAAACTCTTGCAAAAACTTTTTCTACGTTACGCAGGTAGTGTTTAAGATCGAAAACGCGGGCAAACTCCCTCGCCTGTAGGACAGTAATTTTAGTTAAGATGGCGAGGACTATGTTCTCGCTATTTTAATTTTAAAATGAGTAAGGGTGATAAACTGCTGGAAAAAGCTAAACGTTCTCAGAATAATTTTAGCTTTACTGAAATTTGTCAATTAGCAGAGTGTTTTGACTTTCAATTTCAACGACAGAGCGGTTCGCATGTTTATATATGAAAACCACTATCTAAAGTTGGAGCAGAATCGGATTATGAATTTCCAGGATTTCAATGGAAAAGCAAAACCGTACCAGTTAAAACAATTGTTAAAAGCGATTTCGTTTTTACAGAGATGAAAAACAAGTACACATTTCAGATATCCTGGAGCGAAGAGGACGAGGCATTTATCGCCATTTGCAGAGAATTTCCGGGTCTTTCAGCCTTCGGCAGCAGCCACGAAGACGCTTTGCGTGAAGCACAAACAGCCCTGGATGTAATGGTGGAAACTTATAAAGAAAAGGGTATTCCTCTTCCCGAGCCGAAAGCCGTATTACTTGAGGTTGCTTAAATAAACACTCTTGCAAAAACCTTTTCTACGTTACGCAGGTAATGTTTAAGATCGAAAACGCGGGCTATTTCTTCCTGAGACAAACGGGAAGAAATGTCCGCGTCCTTCGTTACTAAATCTTTAAACTCGCCGCCCGCGTCCCAAACCTTCATCGCATTTCGCTGCGCCCAGAGGTAAGCGTCTTCGCGCGAAACGCCTTTTTGCGTCAGCGCCAGCAGCAGCTGCCCGCTAAAGACCAGGCCGCGCGTGAGGCTGATATTTTCCAGCATCCGTTCGGGATAGACGACCAGCGTGTCGAGCAGCGAAGTCGCTTTTGCCAGAATATAATCCAGCGTGACCGATGAATCTGGCAGGACTATTCTTTCAGCCGAAGAATGCGAAATATCGCGTTCGTGCCAGAGCGCGACGTTCTCCAGCCCGACGACCGCATTGGCGCGAACCGTCCGGGCCATCCCGCAAATTCTTTCCGACAGAATCGGATTGCGCTTGTGCGGCATCGCCGACGAACCTTTCTGCCCGGTCTTGAATTTCTCCTGCGCCTCGCGCACTTCGGTGCGCTGCCAGTGGCGCACCTGCAGCGCGAATTTTTCAAGGCTCGCCGCGACGATCGCCAGCGTGCAGAGATATTCGGCGTACCGGTCGCGCTGGATCACCTGCGTCGAAACTTCCGCGGCTTTTAAACCGAGCTTTGCGCAGACGCGCTCTTCCACTTCCGGGTCGAGGTGGGCGAAGGCGCCGACCGCGCCGCTGATCTTGCCGACCGAAACCGCTTCCTTTGCCGCGGCCAAACGCGCGCGGTTGCGCCGCATTTCCGAATACCAGAGCGCAAAGGTCATTCCGAACGAGGTCGGCTCCGCGTGAATACCGTGCGTGCGCCCGATCTGCGGCGTCTCTTTAAATTCAAAGGCGCGGCGTTTTAAAACTTCCAGCAGCCCGTCCGCCTTTTTTAATAAAACCTCGCAGGCTTCTTTCAGCAGCAGCGCATTTGCCGTATCGACCACATCGGAAGAGGTCAGCCCGTAATGAACGAAGCGGGCGGCCTCGCCGATGTTTTCCGCCAAATTAGTGGTAAAGGCGATCACGTCGTGGTCGGTGGTCTTTTCGATCTCCGAAATGCGCTCAGGCGTAAAAGCCGCTTTTGCTTTTATTTCGGCGACGGCTTCGGCGGGAATCGTGCCCATCTCGGCGTGGACTTCGCAAACGGCAATTTCGACCTCAAGCCATTTCTGAAACTTGTTTTGCTCCGACCAGATCGCGCCCATTTCGGGCAATGTGTAACGTGTGATCATTTTATATTTTGAGTGCCGCTAATTTTCGCGGCTCTGCCGCAGTGATGTGCGGAAGGGCTATGCCCTTCCGTTGTCATATTAATATTAAAAGGAGGCTACGCCTTCGTTCAACCGCGTCTCCATTCAATTTTTTTGAAATCAACATTAAGAGGCTCATCTTCGCTGGGACAGCCTTTCCAAAATCTACTGCTTGACCAGCGATAGTCTTCAGATAAATCACACAAGCCATCTTTAATTGGATTCCGGTGAATATAGTGTACCTTTTGCATCAAAACATCTTCGGTTTTTATATCGAACGTATTCGAATGATGCTCCCAGAGAGAATACTTGTAACCTCGGTCCTTGTTTTCCGTCCTGAGTTTTAAGAGCGATTCTTCAAATCCGTTTTCTTTTAAGTAGCCTATTACTCGCCGTGCGGAAACTCCGTTCAAATATCTAAGCGTTTCCGATTGGTTTAGCATTGAATCAGTAATTATATGAAAGTGATCCGGCATTACAACATAGGCAACGATCAGAAAACCTGCTGAACTTCTTGATTCACTGAGCGCTCCACATAAGATTTCTTTTAATTTATCAGTGCGAAAAACCGGCAAACGCTTATGCGTGACGAAGTGATGAAATAAAACGGATTATTCTTTGAAACCGATGGCATCTACCTAAATTTTATTAATTACCGAGGCGTAGCCTCTGAATTCTTTTTACACTTGCCGGAAAGCCATAGGCTTTCCGCACAGCACTGCGGCTGAGCCGCAATGAAACCATTCAAACATCACTCTGCGGCAAAGCCGCAAAATTACGAACACTGCATAAATCAAATCAGGCCTTTATCGATCAAAAGCTCGGCGTTGAGCACCGCGGCTCCGGCTGCGCCGCGCAGCGTGTTGTGGCTTAAGCTTACAAAACGGTAATCGAAAATGTTATCGGGAAAAAGCCGCCCGATGGTGACGGTCATTCCCTTGCCCGTGTCGCGGTCCATCCGAGGCTGCGGGCGGTCGGGTTCTTCGCGCACGACCATAAAATGCTCCGGCGAAGAATAAAGTTTCAGCACCGGGTAATTGCAGATGGCGTCGGTGATCTCTTCCAGCGTCGAGCTTTCCTTTAATTTCACCCGCGCCGAAACCGTGTGACCGTCGATCACGTTCACGCGAAAACACTGCGCGCTGACGATAAAATCCGCTTTTTCGATCTCTTCGCCGTTAAATTTGCCGAGTATCTTTTGCGCTTCGATCTCTACCTTAGGCTCTTCGCCGGCGACATAGGGCAGCACGTTATCGGTGATGTCCAGCGCCGCCACGCCCGGATAACCCGCGCCGGAGATCGCCTGATAGGTAGAGATCATGACCGATTCGACACCGAATTTTTCGTGCATCGCCGCCAGCGGCGGGGCAAAACTAACGACCGCGCAATTAGGATTGGTCACGATAAAGCCTTTGCCGAATCCGCGGTTACGCTGCTGAATCTCGATTAAGCCCAGGTGCTCGTGATTGATCTCCGGAATGAGCAGCGGCACGTCTTCATCCATCCGGAACGAAGAAGAATTGCTGATCACCGGATAGCCGGCGCGGGCAAAAGCTTCCTCCGTCTGCCGCGCTATCCCCGAAGGCAGGCTGGAAAAGATCAGGTCGCATTCGAGCGGCGGTTCGATCGGCTCAACCACAATATCCTTGACCTTATCCGGCATCGCCGCCGCCAATTTCCACGGACAGGCTTCGACAAAAGTCTTGCCCGCCGAACGGTCGGAAGCCGCCAGACAGGCAATCTCAAACTGCGGATGATCAGCCAAAAGCTGAATAAATCTCTGCCCGACCGTCCCGGTCGCGCCTAAAATTCCTACACGATACTTTTTACTCATAACAGCACAAAAAAGTAAGTGTAATTGAGCGGTAGTAAAAAACCAAAGCGCGAATGTCTTTGTGTATCGGTTTGAGCAGCCATGAAAAAGTATTTTTATTCAAAAAGGAGGGTCCCGGTCGGAGCGCGGACGGCTCGTCCGCAAAAAAGTAGCGCCAGCGTCCCGGCGGCGTTACGGGCGGACGAGCCGTCCGCGCCCCCAGTAAACCTAGTTCGCCTTTTATTGACTTGGCCTGTTCCAAAATGATAGAAACGAATTATTGAACCTATCGATCTTCCATAATCTAAATGAACCTGTTGGATTTTGAAGGCCGATCCGCGCCGTGCGGCCGGCTAACTAAGGCGGAACTCCTGCGATTATTGCCCGCAAATAGCGAAGGATAATCGGATTCCGGTATGGATGGGAAAACTTCCTGCCCGTGAAAGGAAGCGTTCGAATTACAGACCATATATAGGAGACAAAGATGAAAAATAAAATCGGATTGGTCAGAAGATTGGGCATTTTAGCGGTTCTCTCGCTCGCCCTCGGATTCGTTATGTTTGCACCGGCCGTACAATCGACGCTGGCACGGCCATGCTGTTCGGACTGCCCGATCAGCCCTTTTGACGTCGAACCGACACCGCAGGAATACTGTACGGCTCAATGCGGCGCCAGTTCGGGCTCATGTTACAACAGTTGCATCAACAGCGTTTATAATTGCTGGCACTGGTGCGATTTCGGCTGTTAATCAGGTAATTGGCAACTGGTGATCGGTAGTTGGCGGTTGGTTGGTGATTAGTAAGCGGTAATTGGTAATACGTGATACGAAAAATGCTGCTAATACCAATCCTCATTACCAACTACCAATCACCAATTACGTATCACGTAATTCGTATCACCTACTGCCACTCACCCTCGCAATGCCTCTTTCATTCTTCTCACGCCCTCGATAATTTTTTCTTCATTGGCGCAGAAAGAGATACGCAGGTAACCTTCGGCTTCGCTGCCGAAGGCCGAGCCGGGAATCGTCACTACTTTTGCCTGCAGAAATTTCTCGACGATCGCCATTTCCTCGCCCAGATGCCGGATATCGAGCATGGTGTAAAACGCGCCTTCGGGAACAAAAGCGGTCAGGCCGAGTTCGGCGTTAAAAAGATCGACGATCAGGTCGCGGCGTTTTTGATAGACGGCGCGCGCGTCGGCCATCGCCTGCCTGCCTTCATCCGTCCAGGCGGCAAGCGCCGCTTTTTGCGAAATTGCCGAGGCGCAGGTCACGTCGTAGCCGTGCAGAACCCAGGCCGGCCTGATCACGTCCGTCGGCCCGGCGAGCCAGCCCAAACGCCATCCCGTCATGCTCATTATTTTCGATAAACCGCTTACTATCAGCGTCTTATCGTAATATTCCGAGATCGACGCCGGGCGTTCCTCACCGTAATAAACATCGCGATAGATCTCATCTGAAATAACGTAAATTCCCGTGTCCTTCAGCGCTTCGGCCATCGCCTGCAGGTCGGAACGCGAAAGCGTTCTACCCGTCGGATTCGAAGGGCTGAGTACGAGTACGACCCGCGTTTTATTCGTCAACTGCGCCTTGAATTCTTCGATGTCGAAAGCAAAACCTTTTTCTCTCGGCAGCTTGTAATATTTAGTCACGCCGCCGGCAATTTTAGTGATGCCGGGATAGGCCGGAAAGCCGGGGTTAGGCACCAGCACTTCATCGCCGTCTTCGACCAGGGTCATGATGGCGCAAAACAGCGCTTCGGAAGATCCGAGGGTGACAAAACAATCGTTGATGCCAAGATTTAAATGCGGGTATTCACCGGTGATCTTTTCGCGCAGCGCCGGAATTCCTGCCTGCAGCGTGTAACCATTCATTTCTTCGGTGATCACGCGGACGGCTTCGCGCTTGATGCATGCGGCCGTCGGCAGATCGGGCTCGCCCAGCCCGAAGCTGATGCTGCCCGGCAAGGCGCGGTCGGCCACCTGCCTGATCTTTGATTTTTCCAGCCCCTGCAGCCGCTGAGGCACACGAAAACCTTCTACTTCAGTTATTGCTTTCATATGTCTTTAAAACTCCAAAACCACAGGGTAGCATAAACACATCGAAGGTTCATCCACGCCCTGTGGCTTCAAATCATATTTCCTTTGCGTACTTCGCGTCCGGTCTTTGCGGCCTCTGCGGTTTCGCCTTTTTTAACCGCAAAGAACGCTAAGCAGAAGACGCAAAGCGCGCGAAGAGTTTAGGCTTTCTTTCGCAGCACGCAAAAATACGCCTTGGTAAAAAATTCATCGAGCACGGGAACCTGTGAAAATGCACTCATGTATTTTCCCAGGCGGAAGACTTTTCCGCCGAATCCGATCTGCTCTTTATGCACCAGTTCGAACGGCAGGCCTTTTAACATCCCGCGAAACTGCCGCAGTGTGATTTGGTTGAGATACTCGCTCCACATTTCGCGGTCCAGGTACGGGTTGGGGCATTTCTCGCCGGTCTTTTCATCCTGGAAATAACAGGGCACGTCGTAACCCGGCCGGTCGTAAAGATGCGCCGCGACATCCAGCAGCGTGTCCATCGAAAAAACCACGTTTGCCCACGGATAGGGGATGATGTCTTCCAGGTGCGTGCCGTAAGGCCCGAACCACGGGTGAAAATGCACCAGGAACCAGCCGCCGGGTTTTAACACTCGCTCGGCTTCGAGAAAGATGCTTTTCGGATCGCTCAAATGCTCGACCGTGTCGATGGTGTAAATGATATCGACGCTGGCATCGGGCAGCGGAATGCTTTTCGGAGTGGTCTGGATGAACTCGATCTTTTCGCCGAACTTATTTCTGCCGTATTCCAGCGCATCGGTATTTATGTCGCCGCCGATCGCGGTAAAGTCTTCGTGCTGCAGAAAAGAATCCAGCATATAGCCTTTATTGCAGCCGATCTCGAGCACCGTTTTTCCGGCAAAAGAACAAAACTGTTTGAAAAGGGTTTGATAATCGTCGATCTGTTCGACCCGGTCGCTGATGTAATTTTCCATGCTGTCGAAACGGGTGATCGTCTCGGTCTTAAAGCCGAATTTTCTCAGCGGCGTAGTAGTGAACAAATTCGTCATCGCGAGACAAGCCTTGCGCGAAACGCCTCTCAGCTCCGGCCTGTTTGCCTGTACTTGTGAAACCATCGAAACCTCCAAAACCTTACTTCCGCTTAAATAAAGAGCAAATAAGGCGGTTTCTCCGTCAAAATGCCTGAAAAAAATTTGGCGAGCTTTGCGCTGTCTTAGCGCTTTTTGCGGTTATAAGTTTTTTCAACCGCAAGGGCGCAAAGGAACTTTTAATGCTAGTCGTCCGTTTCGCCCCGCTGCCAGCCTTCGTCGGTTTGGTGATACCGTCGGGTTTCGGCTAAGGCGAACATGTTTTGTTCCGGCAGCCAGTCCAGGCGCTTGATGATGAGATTGGGATGTTCGAATTCGATCACATTGAATGAATTGGTTTGCCCGCGCCCGCGGGTAGAGGTAGCCGTTCCGGCCTGCACGATCAGCGCCGGCCGCGCCGCGCCGATATCATAGCGTTTTGCCATCTCGCCGGTATGGCCGATGTGCATGTGCCCGGCCAAAAAAAGGTCGGCGCCGCAATCGGCGATCAGCCGCATCGCCTTTTTAGCGCGGCCGACGACATCGCCGTCGTCAAAGCCTTCGGGCAATTCGAAGGGGTGATGGGTGACGACCGCTTTTAAAATTTCGTCGCTCATTCCGCAGAATTTTTCGCGGACGGCGGCAACCTGTTCTTCGTTGATGCGCCCGCCCTTGACGGTAAAAGAACGGGCGGTATTAATGCCCATGACGGCGATCTCTTCATCGGCAAAAAAAGGCTGCAGATCACTAGTGATGTGTTTTTTGTATTTCGCCAGCGGCGAAAGAAAACGCGCCAGTAAATTATGCAGCGGCACATCATGATTTCCCGGAACCACGATCTGAGGCTTCGGCAGCGAATCCAAAAACGCGCGCGCTTCGGCAAATTCATGCGAACGCGCCCGCTGCGTCAGATCGCCGGAAACGACTAGAAGATCCGGCGCGATCTCTAATATTTTTTCACGCAAACTATCGATGACCGAATAATCTATTCGTCCGAAATGCGTGTCTGAAATTTGAACGATGATCTTCATAGAATTTAATGGTTAATGGTTAGTGATTAATGGTGAATGGTTAAGCAGCGTTTTTTATTTATCATTAAATAATCATTCACACTAATCATTAATCATTAACCATTTACCAATCGCCAATTACCAACTACCTACTCACCATTAACAATTACCTTCAGCGCTTTTGCCAGCACCCTGTATTTCAGCGGGGCTTTCATTGCCGTTACTTCACCGTCAAAAGCGACTAACAAGATCTTTCTTCGCCGGGTATCGATCTCGCATTCTTCGATCAAAACTTCTTCGAATTCCCTCGCCTGCCGCAATTTTCCCAGCAGCGAGCGTATCGCCAAAACTATCAGCTTCCACCGGCTGGTGCGCTGCAGGATATAAAGGCTCAATTTGCCGCTGTCTAAGCTCGCGCGGCGTCCGATATTGAAACCCGCCATCTCGTATTCGTTATTGCCGATAAAGATCAGCGGCGTGCGGCGGCGTAATGTTTCATTTTCAAGCTCGAGCCTGACATCTAGAAACGGGTGGCGGCGCAAAATCATCCACGACGCCCAAAAAGCGGCAACCCATTTGCTGCGCCCCAGTCTTTCCTGCTGCCTTTCACGTTTGCGCACGATGCGCGGGTAAAGGCCGATGCTCGAATTATTCAAAAAAATATGGCCGTTGACCTCGCCGACGTCGATCTCTTTAGTGCGGCCTTCGACGATGACGCGCACCGCTTCCGGCAGGGTTTGAGGGATCTGCAGATCCCTGGAAAAATGATTGAGCGTGCCGAGCGGGAGCACGCCGAGCGTTTTGCCGGAGCTTAAGACCTTTGCCGCGACCGCGCTGATGGTGCCGTCACCGCCGCCGGCGACGATCGTTTCATAATCGCTTTTTACGGCTTCCCCGGCAAGTTTTATCAACTCTTCGCCGCTCTTAGCCAGTTTGATATCGGCCGTTACGCCGTGCGCCGCAAATTCCTCGCCCAGCATTTTTATCAACGCGTCATTGTCGCTTTCCGTTCCGGAACCGGCGTTGATGAGGGTGACGATCTTTGGCATAAAGACATCTTACCGCAAAATAGTCTTCGAGTTTCGCGCGGCACCGGTTTTTCGGCGCGGTAATTACCATGATAGAAAGCGAATCGACAGGCTGTCACCTTCTGCGATGCCGCGCTGAAATTCCTTGACCCCAGTGGAAACCCGCTGTATAGTTACCGTAAAAATCGGCACCTCCCCGTCGGAACCCTAACTAGGGAGCATAAATCCATGAAGAAAAAAAATTATAGTGAGTTATTGATAGGTTTGGTGTCGGTATTGGTGCTCTTCACCGCGATCGGCGTTTCTGCCCAATCACAGTCCAGTAAAGCTTCGCTTTCAAATGCCCTCAACGCCGACGGTTCGATAAAACCGGACATTAGCGGCAGTTTCGACCCGAGCGGTTTCAAGTTGACCCAGGGCCCGAAGGGCGAGCCGAGATTTGTTGCTGCCGATCGGAAGACCGAAGGGGGCTGCAGCGACGGATGGGACACGACGTTTACCACAAATGGCGCGAACAATGACGTCTATGTCCTGGTGTCGGACGGCGCGGGAAATATTTACGCCGGCGGTGACTTTACCTCGATGCAGGGTGTTCCGGCGGGCGGCATCGCGAAATGGGACGGAACCACGTGGTCCGCGCTGGGGTCGGGTGTAAGCGGCACCGTGAATGCGATCGCAATTTCCGGAAGTGACGTATATGTCGGAGGGGGCTTTTCCCAGGCAGGGGGCATCGCTGCCAAAAACGTCGCCAAATGGAATGGCACTTCCTGGTCGGCCATGAGCTCCGGCCTGGGCGGCGGCACGCACGATGTCAGATCTCTCGCTTTTTTTGGCGGTGATCTGTATGCAGGGGGTGGCTTTAATGTCGCCGACGGATCCCCGGCATCTGGTGTGGCCCGCTGGACCGGTTCAGTCTGGACAAATGTAGGTCCATTCGGCCCTTCCGCTAATGCGCTGGTCGTCAAAGACGGGATACTGTATGCCGCCGGCGGCGGGGGAGTAATGAAATGGGATGGAACATCCTGGACGATCCTGGGTTCGCTGGAAGGCAGTATTAGTGACATAGCTTTTAAGGGAACGGAGCTGTGGGCGGTCGGCAGCGCGCGAAACGCCGGCGATCCGACTTACATGAATGTTTTGAAATGGAATGGCACGACCTGGGTTTATGTCGCCTATTTCCATAATGAGCTGGTCAGTGCGGTAGCTGTCAGTGGCTCTGACCTCTATTTCGGCGGCACTTTCACACGTTCGGGCGGTCAATTTATTACTGACGGCATTGTGAAATTCGACGGCACCAACTACACCGCCCTGGGCACCGGAACGACGGGCGGCAGCCACCGGGTGAATGACATTCTGGTCGATGGAACCAAGATGTATGTCGGCGGCGACTTTACGACGGCCGGCAGTGTCGGCGCCCGGAATATCGCGATGCTAACCAGCGGGACGACATGGGCGGGTTTTTCTGGTACCGGTCTGGACGACAGGCCGTTAACGATGACCCCTCTGGGCTCCGATTTGTACCTCGGCGGCTCCTTTCTCACCGCCGGGCCGGCCACCGTCAACCGTATCGCAAAATGGAACGGAAGTACGTTTTCCGCGCTCGGATCCGGGATGGTCACTCCGTTCGGAACTGCTTCGGTCGGTACCGTTGCGGTATCGGGTAATAAAGTATATGCCGGGGGATCGTTTTCGACCGCCGGCGGCATTACGGTCAATCACATTGCCATGTGGAACGGCAGCGCCTGGTCAGCTCTCGGTTCAGGCGTAAGCGGCGGAACGGTCAGCGCCATTGCAGTCGCCAGCTCGGGCGTTTATGTCGGAGGGTCGTTTACGACCGCCGGCGGCATCACCGTTAATCGCATCGCCAAGTGGAACGGCAGCGCCTGGTCGGCTCTCGGCTCAGGCCTGGACGGGCCGGTCAACCTTATTAAAGTAGTCGGCCCGGATATCTATGTTGCCGGATCGTTTGAAAACGCCGGCGGCGCACCGGCGCACCGCATAGCCAAGTGGAACGGTACGTCGTGGGTGGGCCTGGGTTCCGGGGTATTATGGACGACACCTCACACGATCGCAGTTTCCGGCAGCGACCTATATGTGGCCTCTGAAACCACGGCAGTGGACAGCGATACCTATATCAGTAAATATGACGGGACGACCTGGACCCCGCTCGGAGCCGGAATGGGTGGCAGGGGCGTCAGAACGTTGGCCGTATTGGGAACGGACGTTTATATCAGCGGCGGCTTTAGTTCGATCGGCGGTGTTACCGTCAACCGCATTGCCAAATGGAACGGCTCGACCTGGTCCGCCCTCGGCGGCGGGCTGCCGGGAGGCTTCGGTTCAAATAATGTCAAAATAGCGGCGGCTGGTTCGGATCTGATCGCGACCGGCGATTTCACGACCGCCGCCGGAGCTCCGGCGAACTACGTCGCGAAATGGAATGGAACTGCCTGGTCCACGCTCGGCGCGGGATTAGACGCTCCCGCAGAGACGATCGTGCCGGTGGGCGGTGACGTTTATTTTGGCGGGAATTTCACGGTGGCGGGGTGCAATCTCTCGCCCTATTTCGCTCGTTGGAGACAAACGGTATGGACAGCTTCGACCAGTACTGATTGGCACACCGCGGCAAACTGGGGAGGCAGTTCGGTTCCCGGCGGGAACGCGGGCGTCACCATCAGCGCAAACGATGCTGCTATCACATCCGCCGACGTGACACTCAGCAGCCTGATCGTCATGAACACCCGAACTTTGACCATTGGCGCGGGACGCACGCTGACCGTGGACGGCAACCTCGATCTCCGTGACGGATTCGTGACCGGCCCGGGAACTCTGGTGGTGAAAGGCGATCTTAACGTGAACGGCGGCAGTGTCTCAAACGTTGCTTCGCTCACTGTCGATCGGCATATGACATTAAACGGGGGGAATATTTCCGGACCCGGAACGGTCACCGTTAAAGGCGATCTCAACGCTGGCGGCAATATCTCAAACGTTACTTCGCTCACCGTCGAACGCAATCTCGTGCTGAGCGGCGATATCTCCGGAACCGGCGCGATTACCGTCCAGAACGACCTTATTATTAACAGCGGTACTATTTCAAACGCCCCGTCGCTGACAATTACGCGTAGCCTGGCACTAAACGGCGGCAACATTTCGGGAACCGGTATGGTGACGGTAGTTTCCTGCTCGGTAACCGCGCTTACCGGCGGCAGCACTACATCGTTCATCGCTTCGCCGCTTACGCGCTGCGTCAACAGCTCCGGCATCTTCCGTTTCCCGGTCGGCACCGGCTCGGTTTATTCACCAGCCGAACTGGCGAATGTAGCTGGCAGCGCGAATTTCACCGTCGAAGCCCATGCCGGCCCGTACGGGACCGCGAGCGGTCTTTCCGCCAATCGTTTGCAGCGCTGGTGGAGTACGACGAACGGCGGCATCACAAAGGCCGATCTCACCTTTAACTATGCCAATGCCGATATCGTCGGCACCGAAGATTACTATCGCGTGTTCAGCATCAGCGGCGGTGCCGCGGTGCGCGTTCCGACGGCATTTCAGCCGACCGCGAATCGCGCCACGATCAGCGGTATCACTACGTTTTCGGACTATACGATGGCTGAGGGGGATTCGTTTATTCAGATGATGAACGGCCGCCTGATCGCGCGCGGCCGCGGCGCTGACAACGTGGAGATCACGATGACTGACCAGTTCGGTAATATCTATCGCACGAAAACCAATCAGATGGGATTCTTCCGGTTTGATAACATGCCGACGATCAGAACCTATACCTTTGCGTTCAAGTCGAAACGTTACCAGTTAGCCACCCGCCCGGTTATGTTCGATGGCGATCCGGGCTTCACGGTCATCGGGCCCTGACTTTAGCTCGGGTAACTCGATCTGAAACAACAAAAGAACGCGGCTAGCGGAGATAATCTTCCAGCCGCGTTGCCGCGTCGGTTTTTTCGTCGCGATAGCAGAAATTGTTTTTAAACTTTTTCCTGTAAAACAACTGCGAGATCGGTCGGGATAATAAGAGGATAAAAATTTTTCGCTTCAAACAAATAATCCTCACCGTCTTCGTCAATGACGCGGATCATGCTCTCGGCTTCGGCCTCGGCGTCTGCAACGACCTCATATAATTTTCCTACCTCCAGCGAAGCTTCAAAACCTTTATTGTGAATGCAAACTGCGAAATTGTTGTTCATACTCAATCAAGCCAACGCTTTATTTTACCGTTTCTTTTTCCGATGCCATGCGCTTCATACCAATGAATTTCCGCCAATCTGACACTGCCATTTGAAATTCTTTCCACCGTAGCAACGCCCTTTAATTTTCTCCAACGCCCATGACCGAATTGTTTGTTCAAAAATGGAAAGATTCGGATCGAACTGCCAACGGCAATAATCTCTATTTGCTCGATTTTACCAATAATTCTAAATCCTTCCAACATTTTTCATCTTAAATAGTCTTCCAACTTCGTGGCCGCGTCGGTTTTTTCGTCGCGGTATTTGACGATGATGGGGGCGTAGATGGACAGGCCCCAGGCTTTTCCCTGTTCGCTGGTGACGGCGCGCGAGCCCTGGACGACCACTGCGCCGGCGGGCACTTCGAGCGGTTTTTCGCCGTCGGATTTAATGATCACTCCATTCACCAGATCGAACAGCGGCGTCGAACGCGTCAGTATCACGCCCGAGGCCAGCACCGCGCCTTCGCGCACGACCGTGCCTTCATAGACGCCGGTGTTGCCGCCGACCAGCACGTCGTCTTCGATCACGACCGGCGCGGCATTGACGGGTTCGAGCACGCCGCCGATCTGCGCCGCCGCCGACAGATGAACGCGTTTGCCGATCTGGGCGCACGAACCGACCAGCGCGTGGCTGTCAACCATCGTGCCTTCGTCCACGTATGAGCCGACATTGATATAAGCCGGCGGCACGACGACCACGCCCGGCGCGACATACGAACCGTCGCGAATGGTCGAACCGCCCATCACGATGCGCACGCCGTCGTCCAGCGTCATCGGGCGCAGCGGAAAAGTGTCCTTGTCGAAAAACCGGAAAGTCTCGGTCTCCTTCGACATCTCGACCATCTTGCCCATCCGGAAGCCGAGCAGAATTCCCTGCTTTACCCACGGATTCGCATACCAGTTGTTATCTTCGCGTTTTTCCGCCGAACGGATCTCGCCTTTTCGCAGCGCGCTCTTGAATTCTTCATAAACCGCGCGGTCACCAGCGGTAAATTCGGATTTAGCAAACAATTGTTCGATACTTTCTTGTAATTCGCTCATGCTTTGTAAAAGTTCTTTTTAATTTTCTGATAATTTTCGTTCAATTGCGGCTCAAGTAATACGATGGCAGAAATGCGCCGGATCATATTAGTAACTTCGGTGACTTCATCTAAAGTCAACGCACGGCCCAAAAGTTCGAACTCGCGATAGCTGAGCCACTTTTTTATGACCTGATACCCGCCAATATAATATTCCCAAACTTTTTCCGGCACGTTTCGCCAATAAGCAATATTATTTAGATAAACGTCATAAGTTTTACTGCCTAAGCCTTCGATTTTTTCCGTCTCACTAAATTCCCGCACTTCGGATTTGCCTTTGCCCGGCATCGTCACACCCTCTTTTCCGGCATGTCCCCAACCTGCGGTTAAGATAAAATCGTCCTCCTGAAATTGACTGCCGTCCGTTTTAGCCTCCACTCCAACTGTACGCAAAGTATCGGAAACTCTTCCGGTGGTTACCCCGACAACTTGAGCTGCCGTATTAAGTAATGCGGAAATTTGTTTTCCTAATTCCGCCGAAGCGAGCAAATCCCCGCGTTCTGCCGGTAGAGGTATGCGGGGGAAGTCCTGCCTGATACCGTCTTCATTTTCCTTTAAATAATCTGAAGAATAACCGACGGCTAAAGCGTGATACCAGACAAGTGAAGCTTTTTCCGGGGATTGGTCAATACCAACGAACCCTAAATCCGTCAGATATTCGCGTGCTTGAGTAGAAAGATTTGGAGATGCTTGTTCAGGTAGTTCTCCGTACAATCCTCGCTGGTCTTTATCAGTATTTGCATTTACAAAATGATGCAAGAAAAAAGGGAAATAGTAAGCGTGCCCTTTTAGGGAATCATTATCGCCAAGCGAATTAGTGAAATATATTGGTTCCCCTTCTGGACTCGCGACTCCACCGGGGCGCGAAACTATGAAGGAATTCCCTTTTTCAAAGTGCTGCCAAAGAGTTGGTCGTGAGCGGTTCCATAATGGGCTCACTTCACTGTAATAGCACCAGCGAGAATCAAAAGGACGGAGTGAATAAGGAACAATTCTGTCAGACTGAAAACTTCTTTTTTGTAGTTTTTCACGAACTTTTCTTGGTTCAAACCCAGCAGCATTTCTAGTTAGTCCAGTATCAAGTTGAGCAACAGTTTCGTAATCAACTGCCTTATCAAAATACATCTGCATGCGTAGTTCTAAAGCACCTTTATCAATATCAAACAGTGCACCGCCACGTTTTTCCATTACCCCGTTAGAAAATTCAGCAGCCAAATCAGAAAGTTTTGTCCACAATTGGTAGGCATTAGATACATCACTCGGGCGAAACGAATAACGATTAGACTTGTCGGGAGTTGTAATATTGTAATTTGCATTGAAATCAGTTTCGTTCAAGGTTTCAAGCAGATCGTTACGTTTATTTGTACCCCAAAATTGACGAAAAAATACCTTACAATCATCACTATTACTTTCTTTTTTTAACAACAAACTTATTGCCGTGCCCTTGCGAATACCCTCTCGATTGAATTCTGTTGAAAAAACGCTCGGATCGGGATTACCTTCGGGAGTCAGCTTGCCGGTTTCACGGCTGTCACCATTCAAACAGTCGATCTGAATTTTGTTAAACTCTTTTAGAAACTTTTGCCGCATAACAACAAAAGACGGATCTCCCAGATAAGAAAAATTAGAAATAAAACAAACAATTCCCTTGCCGGACTGTTCCGCAATTTTCCTTTCTGCAAGCCGAAAAAATCGCACATAGAAGTCATCAAGGTTGAATTTCTTTATACCCCAGTCGCTTATCAAACCTTTTTTATATGGCTCGACCAGTCCGTTTTCTTCTTCGGGGCTAACGCCGGCAAAGGCGTTATAGGGTGGATTGCCTAAAACGACCAGGATGCGCGCTTCTTTCTTGACTTTATTAGCGCTGTCGCGTTCTTCTTCAAATTCCGGGAACGGTAATTTATTTTTCGGCGTTTCATCCCATCCGGTCAGAGAATTCGTGAGAAAAACGCCAACACGTTCGTCTTTTCCCTCCCGCAGGACAGCGCCGAATTCCTCCAGTAAGAGACCAATTTGTAAATGAGATACAACAAACGGGGCAGATAAAATCTCAAATCCAAAGACGCGTGACTGCACCGCTTTTTTAAGCTTTTGTCCGCGGATGGAATCTTCGCCCTTTTCTTCTAAAGTCCTATTTATTCGCCGCAAAACCTCAACTAAATAAGCTCCGGTTCCACATGCCGGATCAAGCACGTAGACACTTTCATCCGCCAGTCCGTCAGGTAAATTCAGTTCTTCGCGCAACGCCCTGTCGACACGCTCAACCATGTACTCGACAATCTCAGGTGGTGTGTACCAAACACCTAGTTCTTTACGCAAATTAGGATCGAACGCCTGGAGAAAAGGTTCGTAAAAATACTGAACGGCATGTTCTTCAGCAAAGCGGGAAAAAAATTCCTGTCGCGAAACTCGGTTTAAAACGTTTCCCGTCCAATCAAGAACTTCAACAAGATCAAGCTGTTTTAAGTTGGAGGGCGTAGCCACCTGCTCAAACAGCACTGAGATCATCGGGACGCGCAGTTCCCAAACAGCTTCTTTCCACCGAAACTCGTCTTTAGTATTAGGATTGCGTTTATGCCACAGTACCCACGCCGAGAAAATTCCGTAAAAAAGTGTCTGCACTAATGTCGAGCGAAAAAAGTTTTCACCTTTCTCACCCTCGAATTTGACGCCGAGGGACTCTTCCAGCGCATGGCGTATCGTATCAAGTGCGGATAAGTCCGTCAGTTCGACGCGCGCTTTCGCATCACGGGCATAGGAAGCTAAAAACCAAGCCACATCTTCCGGTTTTTCCAATGGTGCTAAATGAAGCATCACTCGCTTCAAAAATTCAGTGAATCTTTCTGTCTCGATATCCGACACTGCTGAATGCCTATCGGCTTTATCCCAGAATTCTCTTTCATCCGCCGCCAGTGAATAGCTTTCCAAGAAATGAGGTGTACCGTTATCATCAACAACCAATAAAAAGTCTCGATAGTTAGTAACTAAAACCTGTTTGTAAGTTTTTAGATATTTTACGACTTGCGCGCTTTTTGCAATTTCTTCGACTTTACCATTAGTCGGTTTTACTTCTATTGCGCCGCGTTCAGGAGGTAATCCTTTAATAAGTTCGTTCGATTTTTTTTGAAATTGACTTGGAGTAAAAAACCCCCCGTCCGGAATGCCCGCACCCCGGTTTTGCAAATTAATAATGCAGCGAACTTTTGGCTTTAGGGTATGGCCGATTTCATTAAGGAGATTTTCAAGAGTTCCGTAATAAGATGTCTCTTTTACACCAGCACCGGAGCGACGAATTGTGCTTATTTGTTGGAGATAATTTTTCAGGCTCTTCATCGTGAGGATATTCTAACAATAAATCTGATTCATCGCCTAAAACTCGAATGCCTCGCAGTGTATATCCGGCTTTCCATAAGTTTAATTTTCCGTTCCGCCGCGGCGTTTTTTGATCGACTCGAAGGTGTCGTTAAGATGGTCCGCGCGCGCCGCATAGATCGAAGCAATCACCGAACGATCCGACGGGCGAAACGTCCGCAGCATCACCCGGCGGTTGCGGATAAAACCTTTGGCGTCGATGATCACGATCGAACGCATGAACATCGTCGGCAGCAGCCAGTGAAAACCGTAAGTTTCCGTGACATTTCTGCCGGTGTCGGCGAGCAGCGTGATCGGGAGGCGATGCTGCAAGCCGAATTTTTTGTGCTCGGCCACCGTGCCCGGCGAAACGCCGACAACCATCGCCTTGGTTTCCAGGTAATCAGACCAGTGATCGCGCAGCGAACATAATTGTTTGGTGCAGACCAGGGTTTCGTCCTTCGGATAGAAAAGCAGCGCGATGACGCTTCCCCGCTGCTCGGACAAACGCCAGTCTTTGCCGGTCTGAGCCCGGAGACAGAAATCCGGCGCTCTTTCACCGACCGCGACCGATATGTTTTCGCTTAAATTCACTCAGGCATTCCTATTTTATATTCTTCTGCGGGCACGATCTTCATCGTGACCGATTCCGGGCTGCCATCGAGCTTGAGATTAAAGATCATCTTCGCGCCATGTTTGTAGATCTCGCTCTGCGATTTTCCGAAATCCCACTCAACGAATATGTGGCCGCATTCTTTCCTGGCGTATGCGCGCTTGCCGTCAAGGGTCGTGTTATTTTCCCAAACAGCCGGGTAACTACTTCCACCGGATTCGACAACGATACTTTCCACCAGTATATTCGCCGGTTTCTCAAAATTGGTTCCAATGCAAAAATCTTTTTTCAAATGATGGCCGGATTCATCATAAAAACCGTGCTGCATCAGGATCGAGACTTTTTCATAGACGCCCTGAAAAGCGCCCGGCCCCGCCGGCCGCCAGCCCTGCGGCTTAAAATCGGGTGACGGCGACAGATCGCAGCCAAAAATAACCGCGAGCATTATCACGCCCGTCAATATTAAATTTTTCATTTGTCAGTTTTGTTTAACAGGCGCGACGCGCGCCGTTTGCAGCGCCGTTATCTGCCAGCGGCCGCCCTGCCGGACAAAAACAGCCGTGTAGCGAAAAACCGTATTTACGTCTTTTCCGCCGATCACGAAACGCATTTTTGTCACCGCCGTGACGACTGCCGCCTTCCCATAATTTCGTATGCGGACTTCTTCATTAACCACCGAAACCGTTTTGACTTCGGGCGAGGGTTTTAAAACTTCGAGTTCCTGCGCTTTGCCGCGCGTGCCGCCGTTTTGATCGGTGACGATCAGGTCGTCGGCAAAAATCTTACCGAGCGCGTTCATATTCCGGCTCACTACCGCGTCAGCCCAGTTTTTAAGCGCGGCGTGAATTTCTTTTTCCTTTTTGACGGTCTTTTGGGCAGCGGGTTTACCGGCTTGTCCGAAAGAAATCATCTGAAGGCTAAAAACCATCAACAACACCGAAAAATATTTTTTCATGCCGCCTCTTATTTGCCTTTAAGTTCCGCCAGAATGTCGCGCAGTATTTTCCGTGTCGGCTCCGTCACCGGAACCAGCGGCAGGCGCAGGTTTTCTTCCAGCAGGCCCATTTCCTTCATCACGAATTTACACGGCGCGGGCGAAGATTCGATAAAGTTCGCCTCCATCAGCGCCAGAATACGGTAATGAATTTTTTGCGCGCGTTTGTAGTCGCCCGCCATCGCGGTTTCCACCATCGCGGAAGTTTCTTTCGGGATCTCGTTTGCGCAAACGGACACCAGCCCGTCCGCGCCCAGCGAAATAAAAGGCAGTGTGGTCGCATCGTCGCCGGAAAAGACTTTGAAATATTTCGGACGTCCGCGCAAAATTTCCATTATCTGCGAAAAGTTCCCGGAGGCTTCCTTGGTGGCTACGATATTTTCATTCGCCGCCGCCAGCCGCAAAGTCGTGTCGGCGGAAATATTCGAAGCCGTCCGGCCCGGCACGTTATAAAGCATAATGGGCAGATCGGGCACGGCTTCCGCGACGGCGGAAAAATGGGCGAACATCCCTTCCTGCGTCGGCTTATTATAAAACGGCGCCACGACCAGCGCGCCGTCTATGCCGAGTTCGTTTGCCCGGCGCGTGAACTGGACGGTCGCGGCGGTGTTATTGCCGCCGGTGCCGGCGATCACGTGGCCGCCTTTTTTTCGCGCGACCTCGACTGTCATTTCGATCACGCGCAGGCGTTCGTCTTCGCTCATCGTCACACTCTCGCCGGTAGTGCCGCAGGGGATAAGAATTTTCACGCCGCCCCTGATCTGCCGCTCAACCAGCTTTTTAAAGCAGCCCTCATCGATCGAACCGTCTTTTTTAAACGGCGTCACTAACGCTGTGCCGCATCCGCGAATCCAATCAGTTTTCATTACCATAAATTCTCTTTATTAGACAGGGGTTCTTGTATTTCCTCTTTCAGAGATCCAATCATTTATCTGACGGTAGGCATCTTCGAGAGTCTCTTCCAGATTTTGCAGATGGCATATAAACGATCTAATATTTCGAGGCCTCTGCTGAAAAATGTTCACAGTAATTTCCTCACCTTCATCAGCCAAATCCAGCCACAACTGATATATGTTGCCTGAGTCGTCAACTATACCTATAGAACGAACTTCGACTTCTTTATACTTTGTAGAAATCTGCAACCCATATTTTTTACTCCACGGGTACAAAATCTTGTCTGCCTCTTGAAACATTTTTCTCCAAAATTTCATCCATTACCTCGGTAAATTCCCACACCCCGCGTTTCCCGATGATCCACTGCGCCGCGACCAGCGCGCCGGCGGCAAAGCCTTCGCGTGAGCGGGCGGTGTGGGTCAGCGTGATCTGATCCGCCGGGCCGTCAAAACCCACCGTGTGGGTGCCCGGAATGTTTCCAGCGCGGGTCGAGCTGACGCTAAGATCGCGTTTTACGATTTCCGCGACCAGCGATTTTAATTTCAACGCCGTGCCGCTCGGCGCGTCTTTTTTGCGCGAATGATGCCGTTCTTCGATAAAAGGCTCGTATTCCGGAAACTGCGCGAGAAGCTCCGACGCGGCTGAGACCATCCGGTAAAATAGGTTCACGCCAACGCTGAAATTCGCGCCATACACCAGCGCGCCGTTTTTTTCCGCGACCAGTTTTCGCACCGCGTCTATTTCGTCGTTCCACCCGGTGGTGCCTTCGACCAAGGGAATTCCCGCCAGGCAGCAGGCTTCGATATTTCGCCAAACGGCTGACGCGGATGAAAAATCTATCGCGACGGATAGGCCTTTTAATTTTTCCGCAAGCTCGCCGGCCGGAAGCGCGGCATCTGCTTCGTCAATGACGGCCGCGATCTCATCGCCCGCTTTTTCCGCCAGCGTTTCGATCAGCTGCCCCATCGCGCCGTAACCTATCAGAGCTATTTTCATAATTTCTTTTGCCACAGAGGGCACAGAGTTCACAGAGAAAGCAATCAGATATTATAGCTGCGAAAAGTCAGCGAAATTCATAAATGAAAGCCACTACTATTTCCCATTCCTAATTCCTATTTCCTGATTTCCTTCCTTCTTTCCTCTTTCCTACTCTGTGTTCTCTGTGACCTCTGTGGCTAACAGATCTTTTTTATAATACCCCCACGAATCCGCCAGATAAATAGCGAACGGGATCAGCCAGATAAAATCGTTCCCGACATTTATGATGAGCGCCGCCGGTGTCCATTGGCCTTTTGCGACCAGCATCGCCATCCCTATGGGGCCGAGAATTTTGCCTATCAACCCGACCGCCGCAAACGGGAACCCGCGTTCCGGCCGCCGCGCCACCTCAAAATATACCAGCCCGTAAAGCCCGACCACCATTCCCACGCAGGCGTAAATTTCCGGGTAGTTCATTGGCGGCATACCGGCAAATTTGAACAGCCACTCTGGATAAAGCGCGGTGAAAAGCCCCCAGCCGATGTTGTAAACACCCGCGAGGATAAAAACAGTTTGATGAAATTTACGCCGTTTCATTTTATTTTTTTGCCACAGAGGGCACAGAGTTCACAGAGAAAATACTCAGATGTTATAACTGCCAAAAAGTTAACGGCATATATAAATAAGAGCCACTCCGTTTCCCTCTTCTCATTTCCTGATTTCCTGATTTCCTACTTCCTTCCTTCCTCTTCCTACTCTGTGTTCTCTGTCGCTAAGAGCTTTTTCACCAGGTCGATATACAATCCAACCGCTTCTTCGAGTTCTTTTTTCGGCACGAATTCGTTTTTGGTGTGCGCGACCAGTATCGATCCGGCGCCGAGCAGCAGCGGCTTTCCCCAGTTCGGCAGGTGCGGGATGTCGGTGGTAAAGCGCACGACCTTTTGCTCGAAGCCTTCGACCGGCAGCATTTTCACCGGCAGGCTGAACGAGGTGATTTCCAGTTCGCCGCGCCCGTCAATGGCGCGCTCCAGTAATTCGAGGACCGGTTCTTTTTCCGTCGTCAGGCGGATCAGCAGGCCGGCTTCGGCTTCGGCCGGGATGATGTTGATCTTCATGCCGCCGCCGATGGTGCCGATGTTGCAGGTCGTCTTGCCGAAAAATTCGCCGTGCGGAAATTCGAGCTTCCGCACGTCATCCAGAATATCCAGCAGCTTTTCGATCGCCGAATCGCCTTGCTCCGGATAAGCGGAATGCGCGGCTTTGCCGCGGGTCGTGATCTTTAAGCGCAGCGCGCCTTTCGACCCGACGCCCAGATCGTTGTCGGTCGGTTCGCCGTTGATCATGTATTGGCATTTTGCCGCCAGCCTGTGCTGATTAGCGGCTTTCGCGCCGGTGCTGGCCTGCTCTTCCTCGACGGTGTAAAGCAGCCCGATGTCGCTTATGCCCTGTTTTCTCAGTTCCTCCGCCGCGATGATCTGCGAGGCGATGATCCCTTTCGCGTCGCAGGAGCCGCGTCCGTAAATTTTCTCGTCGTCTTCGGTCGGCGCGATGAACGGCGGCACGGTGTCCATGTGGGTGGAGAGAAAAATTCGCGGCGTATCATTTAAATAAGCGATGACGTTATTCTGATTTTCCGAAACAGCCTGCAGTTCGACCGTCCAGCCGAGGCTTTCGAGATGGTCGCGGAGAAAAAATCCGACCGCTTCCTCATCACCGGAAACCGAAGGGATGTTCATCAAATGTTTTGTTAATTCAAAAAGATTCATAAATGTTAGCCTCGTTCACGAGGCTTCCTGCGCTTCGCTTTTAGCCACGTCGCGTGCGGCGTGGTATGCAAATCATAATCAGATAAAAGGGCGTTTTAACGCCCTTGAAAGCCTTAATAATAAAAAGCTTAAGCGAGCCTTGAAGGACGTTAAAACGCCCTATTCGATTTCTTCTATCCTGACCACGCGCTAAAGCACGTGGCTAAATATTTTCAAAATATCGTAAATTAGACTTTCCAAAACCCGGTCGCTACCGCTCCCGGTTCTGACTCGTTGTCACTGTATCGTTCCTATTTAAAAAATGTATCATGCAGCCTCTTAACCACTCCCACTAATTGCTCTTCCTTAACCACAAAGGTCAGGTTCACGCTCGACGCGCCGTGCGAGATCAGTGAGATGTTCACGTCTTCCAGCGTGGAAAATATTTTCGAAGCCAGCCCGGAGCTTTCACGCAGCCCTTCGCCGACGACACAAACGACCGCGTTGCCGTCTTCGATCTCGACCTCGCCGAGCCGGCCCAGATCGGCAATCACATTTTCCAGCGAATGAGTGTTATCGACCGTCAGCGCAAGCGAAACTTCCGAGGTCGAGATGACATCGATCACCATCCGGTGGCGTTCGAAAACCTGGAACAGCGCCGACATAAAACCATAGCTTCCCAGCATTCGCGCCGAAGAGATACGCAGAATAGTGATGCCCTTTTTATAAGCGATGGATTTGATCTTGTTTTCCGAAACTTCCGATCGCGCCAGGATCATCGTGCCGCGCTCTTCGGGAGCGTGTGAATTGCAGACGCGCACCGGGATCGAGAAATCGACCGCCGGTTGAATGGTTTTCGGGTGCAGCACCTTGGCGCCGAAATAGGCAAGCTCCGCCGCCTCCTCATAACTTAGAACGGACAGCGTCCGCGCTTCCGGCACGATCCTCGGATCGGTGGTCAGCACGCCGGTCACGTCCGTCCAGATCTGAATTTCCCTGGCCCCCAGCGCCGCGCCGACCAGCGCCGCCGAATAATCCGAGCCTCCACGGCCGAGGGTGGTCGTTTCACCGCCGCGGCTGCCGGCGATAAAACCGCCCATCACGGGCACTTCGCCCGCGTCGATCAGCGGCTGGAGTTCGAGCCGGACAAGTTTTTCGGTCTCGTCCCAGATCGGAGTGGCCGCGCCGTATTCGTCGTCCGTTACGATCAGCCGCCGCGCGTCCATCTGTCTCGCGTTTAACCCGCTCGCCTTGCAAACTTCCGCCAGCAACCGCGACGAAAGCTGTTCGCCGTAGGAAACGACCGCGTCTTTCAGCATCGAAAGCGGCAGCGAGCGGCGCGAGGCGCGTTCGAGCAGATCGGCCAGTTCTTTTTTCGATAGATCCAGTTCGTGGGCGTAAGCTTTTTGCCTGTCTTCCGTGAGCAGTTCCCCCGCAACACTTGAATGCCTGTCGAAATGTTCGCTCAGCGAGGCAAAACCCGCCTCGAAATCGCCTTTCTTCGAAACCTCAAAAGCGTTAAGAAGCGCGTCCGTCATCTTTGCCATTGCCGAGACCACGACGACGGGCGAATTCTCTCCTTCGCCGGCCACTACCCGCGCCACCCGCGCAAAAGCCTCGGCGTCCTGCACGGAAGTCCCGCCGAATTTCATTACTGTTGGAATTTTTCGTTCAGTCACGTTGAATGTAATTCAAGCAAATCTGATTCAGATGTCAAGTTAGACGCATAAACTTAACATTTTTGATTAGGCTTTTGAACTTTGTAAAAATATTGACCTTGCCCTAAAAACCGTGATAAAGTTCCCCCACTGAAAATCGCGTTAGCAAACCCGTTCAGTTTTCGGAAAAGTGATACACGGCTGCCCGGCGGTAAAGCGCTTTTCGACCCCGGCGAGCCTAATATCGCCTTAAATGTCCCACAATTCAAGGAGAATTAGAATGAACTTCCTTAATAAAGCAGTATTTTTTGCTGTTGGCCTTTTCCTGTGTTCCCTATTTTTTACTGTCGAAATCAATGCTCAGTGTGTCGGTTGTACACCGGCTCCTCCTGGATTCATCTGCACGGCAGCCACATCCGGAGGAGATTCATGCGCCACCGGCGACGGCGGAACCTGCACTCTGACAGGCGCCTGCATAGCGCATAATGATCGTGGCAGCGGCGACAACACTCTCTGTTCACCGAAGATATTAGGACATGTTCAGGTGAAAATTTCCGATAAGATCATCATGAATGTTGCGAGTTACGACCCCAGAATGGCAATAGCTCTGATCAATGTCGGGAAGATCGCCGTTGAATTTAACCAGGCGAGGATCAGCTTTTCGCCGATCGAATACACCTTCGACGACGTAGAAAATCATCTGTCACAATCTTACAATTCCTCGTATTTTACAGCCTTAAAACTAAAAGCCGGGGAAGCGCTTAAAGCCGGCGGAACTCCCGTTTTATACGAAGTCTCGATTACCGAAGATGTCTCATCCAATTCCGTGATCCTGACGGTAAGATCCTCAGACCCTTCTGCTCTTCGCTCGTCCATCGAATTAAATTTATCGAAAATTACATTTGGCAAGGGTAAAAATGAATCCGGTGGATTTAAAGCCATTAACTGGCAATTCAAATAACAGTTTTTCATTTTGTCTCAAAAGGGATCAGAGTATTGGCTCCGATCCCTTTTTTGCCGTATTTTTTTCGAGACCAGAATACTTTTTCAAAGTTTTGGATGTTTATTGTTTGAGTATAAAATCAAAACAAAATGAACGACATCAATACCTTTGAACACCAGTCCGTCGCTTGGACACCCACCGAAGATGTTGTCAACCGTGCGCGGCTGACCGAATTTATGCGGCAGGTCGGCGCGGCGAATTTCGACGAGGTTTACCAAAGGTCTATCGACGATGTGGAGTGGTTCACCGCCGAGCTGCTGAAATTTCTCGATATCGAATTCGATCCGCCCTATGAAAAACTGCTCGACACTTCCAAGGGCATCGAGTGGGCGGAGTGGTGCCGGGGCGGCGGGCTGAATATTACCGAAATGTGTCTCGACCGCTGGCAGGACGGTGAAACAAGCGATCAGCCGGCCGTCATTTGGGAAGGCGAAGAAGGCAAAGCCGAACAGGTCACCTACGCGCAATTGTCGGAACGGGTGGGAAATTGCGCGGCCGGGCTGCGCGCTAATGGGATCGAAAAAGGCGACGCCGTCGGGATCCATCTGCCGATGATGATCGAGACCGTGGTAGCGATGCTGGCGATCAATCGTATCGGCGCGATCGCCGTGCCGGTCTTTTCCGGGTACGGAGTTTCCGCGATCGAATCGCGGATGAACGCCGTCGGCGCAAAAGCTCTCTTTACCTGCGACGGGTTTTTCAGGCGCGGCAAATTTTTTAACGCTTTTGAGATCGCCGAACAGGCCGTCGCAAATTGCCCGACGATCGAAAAAGTTTTTGTTGTTAAAAGAGGCGATCAGGTGATCGATTCTCAGTTGCCGGTCGTCAGTTATTCTGAACTTTGTAACCCGGGTAACTCGGATTCACATTCCGAACCTACCCTGGCCGAAGACCCGCTGATAATTCTTTATACCAGCGGCACGACCGGCGTACCCAAAGGCATCGCGCACACGCACTGCGGATTTCCGCTCAAGGCGGCGCAGGACATGGCCTTCGGCACGGACGTCGGGCGCGGAACGCGTATTTCCTGGGTAACGGATCTCGGCTGGATGATGGGCCCGTGGCTGATCTACGGCGCATTGATAAACGGCGCGACGATCGTCATCTATGACGGCGCGCCGGATTTTCCCGCGCCCGACCGGATGTGGGAATTTTGCGCGAAACACAAAGTGGAAATTCTCGGTATTTCGCCGACGCTGATACGCGCTATCTCGGTCTGCGGCGACGAGCTGCCGAAAAAACATGACTTGTCTTCGTTAAGGGCATTCGCCTCGACCGGCGAGCCCTGGAATCCCGCGCCGTGGTGGTGGCTGTTTGAAAAAGTAGGCGACTCAAAACTGCCGATCATCAACTATTCCGGCGGGACGGAAATTTCCGGCGGCATCCTGATGGGGAATCCGCTGCTGCCGATAAAGCCCTGCTCGTTTCCCGCGCCGTGCCTAGGAATTGATGCGGATATTTTGGACGACCAGGGAAATTCCGCCCCCGGCGGCTCGGTCGGTGAACTGGCGATCCGAAAACCCTGGATCGGGATGGCGCGCGGTTTTTGGCAGGAGCCGGAACGCTATCTCAATACTTATTGGCGGCGCTTTTCGGGCATCTGGGTGCATGGCGATTGGGCGCTGCGTGACGACGAGGGCCATTGGTATATTCTGGGGCGTTCGGACGACACGCTCAAGGTCGCGGGAAAACGCGTCGGGCCCGCCGAGGTCGAATCGCTCCTCGTCGCCCACGAACGCGTCACCGAAGCCGCCGTCATCGGCGTCCCCGACGAACTAAAAGGCACCGCCATGGTCGCGTTCTGTGTGCTTACCGGGAGCACCGGGAGCGCAGACTTTAGTCTGCCTGATTCTTCCTTAAACACCCCTCCTTACGAAGGAGGGGTGGCGCGCGAAGCGCGGCGAGGTGGTTCTCAGCCTCAAGACACAAACGCACCCGCTGACGCAGGCGCTACTGACTCCATTTATTCCGTTGACGAAGGCCGGGGTGATTCTCCCGACGATCTGGAAAAAGAACTAAAAGCCCTCGTCGCCAAAGACATGGGCAAGCCGCTCGCGCCCTCGCGCATTCATTTTGTCCGCGCGCTGCCCAAAACCCGCAACGCCAAAGTGATGCGCCGCGTCATCCGCGCCGCCTATTTAGGCGAAGACCCCGGCGACCTCTCAGCGCTCGAAAACCCCGGCGCGATCGAGGAAATAAAAGCCTCCGCAAAATAGAAATACTTGCTGTATAATTCTAGTGCTATGAAGACTTTTTATTATGTTATCGAAAAATGTGCCGAAACCGGACTTTTCGTCGGTTATGTGCCCGGCTTTGCCGGAGCGCATAGCCAGGGCGAAACTTTGGAAAGAACTTAATGAAAATCTGCGTGAAGTAATCGAAATGTTACTGGGAGATGGTGAACCAAAGATCGAAGCGGATTTCATCGGCACCCAAACCGTAATGGTCGCGTAACCAATGGGCAATACTCCCGTTCTTAAGCCAACCGAAGTAATTTCTATCCTGCAAAAACTGGATTTGTGTAAGTCCGTCAGCGCGGTTCGCATAAACAATTTCGACCCGCCGACGGACGCGGAACTACGGTTCCAATGCATAAGGGCAGAGATATTTCTCCTGCTCTTCTTCGTAAAATAGCTAAGGATATAGACCTCTCTATTGAAGAGATGTTAAAAACTAGCTAATGTATCGCATCCGCCCCGCTACGCTTATTTTAAGTTCCGATCCCACGCGGTCGAAGAATTAAGGCAGAACGCGACACTTAGACGCGTGCGAAATCCTATCTGCTCGATAACGCGGACGGCTCTGACAAGCCGCCCGGTTTTTCTTTACAACGTGCCGGCGAATGTCTGCCGGTCTCTTTCTTCGTTGCTGCCCTGAACATAGTATTCATCGGCCCAGCTGTCGTCCGTCGCGAGGCCCATCGGTTTGGATTTATCCTTGGCGGCGGCTTCCGAAGCCCGGAAATGATAATGCTCGAACATTCTCATAAATTCGGTCGCATAAATATCGGCGATCTTCGGAAACCCGCGAAGGACGACCGTATTGGAATCGTTGGTCTCGGTCGAATTGCTGGAAAAATTAGCTGAGCCGGTAACGATGATCGGATCGTCGCTAAAGGGATCGGCCAAAATTATTTTCGAATGAATGTGAATTCCGGCGTGGTGAAATCCTTCTTTGCCTTCGAGCAAATTGCCCTGAAAATCGTGCAGCGGCGAAGAGAGCGTGGTCGCCGCGGCGATCGAATTATCAGGGTCGTTTTCGACCACCTCGACCGTCGCCGCATCTCCGAGGCTCGAATCTTTATCGAGCAAAAGGTAGCGAAGCTCGTCGCCCAATTTATCGGTCAACTTATCGCGAATAATGCTCGAGAGCTCGAAGGGCGCCGAAACCATCAGGCACTTTGCCCGGTCGCAGATGCTCGCGTAAAGATGCAGCATATCGTCGGCGCTTTGCGGTGAGAGGATCGGCAGGATCGAATTTTCGGCCGGCAGATCGGCCGGCACCGGGCTTAATGTGGCGAGCGTGCTTTTCATCGTCTTTGCGTCGGAGTCCGCATAAAGCAGTTCGAAATATTTTTCGTAAACCTCCGCCACTTTGGCGTCGTAGATGGCATGCCCGACGTTCAATTGCCCGTAAACACCGCCGTCAGTCCAATTGGTGGAACCCGTCCAGACGGCTTGCGGCACCAGCGTTCCGCCGGCGTCTTTTTTCAGCAGCACGACGAACTTGTTGTGCATAATGGCGTTCTGCGGGTTATGCCCGCGCTGGACGCAGGTGCCGGGCTTAAATCCCGCATTTTTCGCCGCCTCGTCGTTTTCGGGCGCGGTCTTGTCTTTTTCGTTCTTTTGCCGGTGATGGTACGCGACCTTTAGTTCGGCGCCGCGATCCTGCGCTTCCTTGAGGCCCTGCAGCAGGTTCGGCTTTTGAAATTCGTAAACCGCGGCATGAAGCCCGAATGAATCGTCGGTCGCCTGCGCGAGAAAATCCAGAATGGCTTCTTCGAGGCCGTTTGAAAGCCAGGCTCGCGCCTTCGCTCCCTGCGCGGTATCGGCCAGGATGTCGCCTTCTTTTTTCAGATCGCCGAACTTTAACTCAAAAGCGCGGCTGGCGGCGGCGGCGCGGTTGAAATGCACACAGGTTTCCGGCGACGATTTATCTTCCGTCGTAATCTCGAGTTCGATGCCGGCAGCCTGATCCGTATCGGGATCGGGCGTTAAACTGCCCGGCGCTCCGTAACGGGGCACGACCCGAAAGCGGTATTTCGAAGCCGGCGTCAGCGTGTAATCGCCCCAGCGGAATTTTTGCAGCGGCGCTGTTTCAGTGGTGATCGCGCCGGTGCTGGTGTCGCTGGGAAACCGCAGCATGTTGGGCAGCCAGCGGCTTTCTCTATCCGCTTCGGCAAAGGGGGCCGAAACCGGCCCCAGATCGGTCCGGCGTATGGAAAAGCCTAAACAGCCTTTTCTTTTAGCTTCCTCCAGATCCATTCCCAGGATCGCATTGTGGGTTCCGGCGATGATGCGCAGGGTCAATCCATCCTCGGTCAAACTCGCTCTCATAAATAACTCCTCTTATTTTCAGGCTTTGAGAAGTCAAAATTCTCCGCCAAAAGGTCAAAACATTGATCTCTTTGGTGACTGGATAATTACCGGGAATTTTGCCTTTAACGTTCAATCGCAGGCCTGTTAGATTTTATTAACTAAAGTGGACAAAATTTAATCTATCTTCCAATCCATGTCAAGATTTTTTGCAAATAAGAGGGCGACAGAATAATAAAGCATCTTACGAATAGGACATTTGCTGTATAATTTACTGCTATAAAACCTTTATTGCGTCATTAATATCGAATAAATAATGGACACTATCTTTAAATTACAAGGCGTTGAATTTGAATGGGGTGAGGAAAAATATTCGGCGAATCTGAGCAAACATGGTGTAAAATTTGAAACAGCCGCCGAAGTTTTCTTTGATTCGTTTAGTCAATTTGGAAACGCGTCGGTCGAAGCAGAGGAGCGAGATTTTGTAGTAGGATTTTCTTACGATTTTCAACTTTTATTCACTGTTTTTATAGAAAGAAGTGAACGGATAAGAATAATATCGGCACGCTTGGCGACAACAAGCGAACAAAAGAATTATGCAAGAAGAAAACGATAATTTGGTTACGCCCGAAGGTTACACATTAAAATTCAAAGAAATAGAAACTGTCGAATTGAATCTTGAGATTCCCAAGAGAGTTCTGGATTCGTTGGAAAAAGTTGCTGCGAAACGCGACCTTCCTTTGGAGGCAGTAGTTAAATTTTATATCGGGCAAGGCTTGCGGCAGGATGTTACCAACCTTTTCGCCGGAAATGTGCTGGAGAAAACCGAAGAGGTCTTAACCAAACATCTGAAATCCAAAGAAGAAGTTTCCGAGATCCTGAGCGAAATTAAAAACGATCTGGCGGCGTAGCTTCTTACTAAGTGCAAAACTTAGTTCTTGTTTAATTTCTAGTAGTCAGTTTGAATTTATTAGATATATCGTCGCGCATTCTAAATTATAAATTTATAATTTGTAATTATTTTTCAATAATTGCTAAAGAATTAAAAATTACGAATTTATAATGAATAATTGAGGGGGGTGTCGTCGCCTTAAGAAAAGCCCGGCTGCAACGCGGCCGTCTTCCTAAAATTCAAACTGACCCACTACCTAATTTCTTTATCACTTTCTCCACCCGTTTCCGGCCGCTTTCCCTTTCGATCTCGTCGAGCCTGCCGACGAGAGTTTTCACGAATCTATCCTTGAGGCCCGCGTCGATCACGGGCAAGGCGTTTTCCGCGTACATCGGAAATTGATTGGTCGGGCAGGTCATCAGCTGTTCGATCAGCAGCGGAAATGTTTTGTCGCGGTATTTTTTCTCGGCGGTTAGCGAAATAAGAATATTGACGCAGCGGTCGCGGGTAATGACCGAGCCTTTATCCGCGGCGTCGATTATTTTTCCTAAAACGGCAAAAATTTCGGCGGGTTTTTCTTTAACAATGTACTCCAGCGCGGTCATCGCGCCCCATTGCAGGCGGTTGTTTTTACTTCCGAGCAGCGCCAGAAAATTCTTTAAATACGGCGCGATCATTTTCGGCTTTATCTCGCCGATCTCATACAGCGTTTTTATGCAGTCGTTTTGAATTGCGGTGTTTTTGTGCGAGAGGTTTGCGATCAATTCCCTGACGCCGTCCAAATCTTCACGGGCGGCGATGTCGCGGGCGAGTTCCTGATTCGGCACTTCGTCGCGGCGGCCGAGCGAGGTAGCGAGTTTTTCGATAATGCTCATAAATTCTCCGGTAAAACGAAAGTTCCGGAGAATTATAAGCTCAACTAAATCTTTTTAAACAATTTTGTGGGAGAGATTTCTTTTACCGCTATTTACCGGGTCGCCGGTGCCGAAATATTAACATCCACATCGACCTTTTTATCTTTTCTTAAATTAGTAAAAACTCCGCCGTAATATAAAGCTCCCATGATGATCCCGACGATTACTATCAATGCTATCGCCCAGATAAAATTACTTGCTGTGCTTTCCTTTTCTACTATTTCTGCCATATTTTCCTCCTGTTGAAATGATACTTCGATTGAAACAAGAGCAAAATGAGTGCCGCACTGTTAAGTGTTGTTTTTAATGAAGTTACCTAATATAGTCGATTATATTTTTTTCAGAACCGAGGCGGGAGTGTATGAAATTCATGCGCTTTGGCGCTTCAATCTTATTTCTTTGCTGTCGATTTTTGTAATGTCTTATTTAAGAGTAGTCAATCAATTTGAAAATTGCGGATCGGAGCCCGCATAGCGGGCGGGATAGTGGTAGCCCCAGGCGTAAGCCTGGGGTGGCGACGATCTTTACGCTGGAGAAAGCCCGTTTTAACGGGCTGATATCTGTTTGCTTCCGTGACCCCGGGTTTCGCTGCGCTCCACCCGGGGCTACCGTTATGCCGTCAGCTCCGCTGACTTGTTGAACATAATTAGAGTCAGTGGTTCAACCTTGCCTAATATAATTATTAAACTGACCCATTATCTATTTAAGACGTTATTGACCCTCAACTATTAACCTGGGTTCGCGAAAGCGGCGTCGTTTGTTATTGTTTGTTAGATGATTCAAACCCTCGACGAAAAAAATATTGCCGCCGCCTGCCGGAAATTATCGGCGGCCGATCCCGAACTGGCGTTTATCTATCGCAGCTGCGGCGCGCCGCCGCTTTGGGCGCGGCCCCACGGGTTTTCCACGCTGGTGCATATCATTCTCGAACAGCAGGTTTCGCTTGCTTCGGCCAGGGCGTGTCATGACAAGCTGTGCCTGAGGCTGGGAAAGCTGACACCGAAAACTTTTTTGACCCTGGACGACGCCGAATTAAAAACGGTCGGATTCAGCCGTCAGAAATCCGCTTACGCGCGAAACCTGGCGGAAACTATTTTGCGCCGCAAACTTTCACTGGGAGCGCTGGCGCTGATGCCGGACGACGATGTCCGCGCGACGCTAAAACAATTAAAAGGCATCGGCGATTGGACATCGGACGTTTATTTGCTGATGGTGCTGCTGCGGCCGGACGTGATGCCGCGCGGCGATCTGGCGCTGCACGCCGCTTATCAGAAACTGAAACAGCTTTCCCAGCGCCCCGGCGCCGACGAATTTATCGAGCTCGCGGAAAAATGGAAACCCTACCGGGCAGTGGCGGCCAGACTGTTGTGGCATTTTTATCTTTCTGAGAAGAAAAAGAAGACCTCGTAAGACAAACTGGGAGCGCGGACGGCTCGTCCGCAAAAAGTAGCGCCAGCGTCCCGCTGGCTGTGGGCGTGGGCGTCCCGCCCACGGAGTTTAATCTGACGGCGGGACGCCGTCAGGACAGCCGCCGAGACGGCAGCGCTACTTTTTGTTAAGATACCCCGCGCGCAATTTTCTTCCGGGTGTTCGTTCTCGTAGTGTCTTCAATTACATATGAAACCGGCTTTCCTGAAATTGAATTTTTCTCTTGCTGCCTTGATCGTTTTGCTGGCGGTTTTTTCGGCGTCCGCCCAGCCGACCGCCCGCGAGAAACAGATCGAGGCCAAAGCCGCTTATGACGAGGGCATAAAATTCCGCGACGAAAACACGTTTAGATCGTACAAAGCGGCGCTTGAAAAGTTTCAGCTTTCCGCCCGGCTTTACGAAGAGATCGGCGATCGGGGCAACGCCGCCAGCTCTTTACTGGGTGTGGGTTTTATTCAAAGCCTGCTGGATGAGAACGCGGCCGCCCTGGAAAATTATCAAAAGGCGCTGGCGGTGTTTCGCGAGGTCGGCCATAAGGCGCTGGAAGCAAGAACGCTTAATAATATCGGCAGACTTTATGACGAAGCGGGTGAAAAACAAAAAGCGCTCGAATATCATTTTCAGGCGCTGCCGCTGCGGAAAATAACCGGCGACAGGCACGGCGAGGGATTGACGCTTAACAGCATCGGAGCGGTTTACTCCGGGACCGGCGAACGGCAAAAAGCGCTCGAATACTACACCCAGTCGCTCGCCATCCGCCAGGAACTCGGCGAGATATACGAGCAGGCCATCACACTCAATAATATCGGTCAGGTTTATGAAGATCTCGGCGAAATACAAAAAGGGCTCGATTTTCTTAACAGGTCGCTTGTCCTGCGCCGGAGCGTCGGCGACAAAAACGGCGAAGCGGTCGTCTTAAATAATATCGGGCTGGCGACCTACAATCGCGGAGAATCCGCCAAAGCGATCGAATATCTGCGGCAGGCGATCGATATCTATTCATCGCTCGGCCTGGAAACCGTTAAAGCCACTGTGCTAAATAACATCGCCACGGCCTATCTAAACCTGGCTGAACCGCGAAAAGCCCTCGAGTATAGCCGCCGGGCGCTTTCCCTTCATCTGACGTCCGGCGACAAAGGCGGCGCCGCTGCGGCGCTCTCAAACATCGGACGGGCGAATTTAGAGCTCGGCAATATTCCGCAATCCTTAAATGATCTGAATCAGGCGCTGGTGTTCGGAAAGGCTTCGCAGGAAAAAGAGCTGGAAGCGCTGATCCTGGCCAATCTGATGCACGCTTCCAAAAAAGCAGGCCAGCTGCGAACGGCCGTTTTCTACGGCAAACAATCCGTTAACAAATACCAGGAACTGCGCCAGTATATCCAGAGCCTCGACCCGCAAACGCAAAAAAGCTATCTCGATACGGTCGAAGGTAATTACCGTTCCCTGGCCGATCTGCTGATCGAAGCCGGGCTTTTCGCGCAGGCCGAACAGATCCTGCGAATGCTAAAGGAGGAAGAGTATTTCGATTTTGTCGGGCGCGACGCCAGCGAGATCAAAAATTTGGGCCAGCGGGTGGAAATGAGCCTGAAGGAATACGAAGTGATCAAGCGCTACTCGCTGCTGGCCGACCGCATCACCGTGATCGGGCAGGAATTTTCCAGGCTCGATGAAAAGAAACGCCGGCTTTCGCGGCGAGACGAAAACCTGCCCGCCGAAGAACAAAAAACCTACGACGATCTTTCCGCGCAATTAAGCGACGCCAACTCGGTCTTTAAATTATTTCTGGAAAAGCAGCTTTTGCGCGAACTCGGCAAGGCTGAAATAAACAAGATCGAGTATGACCGCAACCTGCAAACCAAGCTCGCAAAATGGGGCAAGGGGACGGTCGCGCTTTACACCGTGGTCACGCCGGATCGTTACCGGGTGATCCTGACCACGCCGACGGTGCAGATCGACGGAAAATCCGAGATAAAGATCGCCGAGCTGAACAAAAAAATTTTTGCCTTTCGCGAAGCCCTGCGCAACCGCGCGGCCGATCCGCGCCCGCCGGCCAAAGAGCTTTACGACATTCTGGTCAAACCTATCGAAAAAGAATTACAGGCGGCGGGCGCCAAAACTCTCCTCTGGTCGCTCGACGGCGCTCTGCGCTACATTCCGCTGGCCGCCCTGTCGCCCGACGGCAAATCTTATCTGATCGAAAAATACACCAACACGATCCTGACGCCGAAAACCCGGGACGACGTTTTCGGTCCCTCCGGTGAATGGCATATTTTGGGTTTTGGCGTATCGCAGTCTCTGAGCGTGGCAAATCCCGACGACCCGGAAAAAAAGATCAGCTTCCGCGCGCTGCCGGGCGCAAAAAAAGAATTGACCGAAATAGTGCGCGAAGAAAATGTGCCGGCGGAAACCGGCATTTTGGCCGGCCGCAGATTTTTGGACAAAGATTTCACGATGCGAACCCTCTCCGATTCCCTGGCCAAAGAAAACGAGGACGGGAAGAAAAAGTTTACCGTGATCCATATCGCCAGCCATTTCCGCCTCGGGAGCGACTGGTCGAATTCGTTTTTGCTTTTAGGCGATGGAAATATTCTGACGCTCGAACAGCTCAGCAATTCCCCGGAAATATCTTTCGGCGAGATGGAACTTGTCACGCTCTCGGCCTGCAATACCGCATTTGCCTCCGATTCGAACGGCAAGGAAATAGATTCGCTGGCGGAAGCGATCCAGACCAAAAGCGGCAAGGCCATCCTGGCGACGCTCTGGTCGATATCCGACGAAGGAACCTCGCTGTTGATGGGTGAATTTTACCGCCTCAGAAAAGAGGCTCCGGAGTTGACCAAAGCGGAGGCTTTGCAAACGGCCCAAAGATCGCTGATCGCCGGTAAGGCGAAGATCGACCCCGCGCTGGCGAGATCGATGAAGCCGGATATGAGTTTGCCGGAAAACAAAACCCCCTCGCCCGCGTTTGCCTTCGACGAAGCGAAACCGTTTGCCCACCCCTATTACTGGTCGCCGTTCATCCTGATCGGAAACTGGCGGTAGTAATGAAAAATAGTGGATAGTGTTGCCTATAAATGAAATAGATGATTGTAATGAAGTCAGTACCTCAGAACGCAGTGACCGGCTTCCGGCATAAAACTTTACCATCCTATTGACAGATAAAAATTAACAAACCAGTTGTATCGCCAGCCGGTCACTACGTTCCCGGTACTGACCCGTTATCTAGTCCAATTTATTATTAACAAACCAATAAAACCGAAACCACATGTCACACTAAGCACACGAAAAACGTATCACGTATCACGTACCGCGTATCAAAACTTCTGCGGCCCGACGTAGTTTTCCTTTATCCATTCTTTTTTGAGATAAACTTCCGCGCGCGGTGAAAGCCAGACGTATTTTCCCTGCTTATTCATATAGCCGTAGATGTTGCGGGCGTTCGGTTTTTCGCCGATGGTCCAGAGATGAAGCATTTGAAAAGCCAGCCCGTTTTCGAATGTCCCGGCGGAGCCGATACGTCCTTCAAAAGCCGCGTTACCCTTGAGGTCGATATAGGTATCGCCGTCTCTTTCCCGCCCGACTATCGCAAAGCCTTCGGAAAACCGGCTGGCGTTTCGGTACTTTATCGGAATCGCTATTTTGCCCGTGGTGTCGATGTAACCCCACGTTTTCGGGCGGTGGGCGGAATACGATTCTTCATTGGGCAAAAGTGCGCGCTGTCGGTACACCGCCGCCAGGCCCTGCGAAAAATCCGAAGTTCCCATGTCGGCAAAAACGTCGGCCGGAAGCTTTATGACATATTCGCAGTTTTCATCGATATACCCGTCGAACCTTTTTTCCTTTTGAGAAAACGCGAGCGCCAGGCCACCGGAAAACCGGTACCGCCAGCGGCAGTCTTTCACTCCGGCGGCTCTCTCGCCGTTTTTATCTACCAGGTAAAAATCGTATCCGGGATAATTATCGATCACGGCGTCGGCGACCAGCGCGTGGCCTTTCCAAAAATTGCCCCCGCGGATAAATTTCGGCTTGATCGCCCAGTTGCCTTTGGTGTCGATATAGCCGATGAGGCCGCCGTTCTTTAAGTTTTCCGGCCCGCCGGGATCGACATTCACTTCCGCCAGGCCTTCGTGAAAGGGGCCGCATTGCTGGCGCCGCACCGGTTTGATGACGTACTTGCCCGTCTTATCGATGTAGCCGCATTCATACGTCCAGTATTCGTTATCGCCATCCCCCGAGCTATGTCCCTCCGCCGATTCATAGACCGCCGCCAGCCCCTCGGAAAAATCGGTGACCGGCGCGGCGTACTCGTTAAAGGTTTTCCAGCGCGGCGCGATCGCGATCCTGCCGGTAAGATCTACGTAGCCCCATTTGTCGCCGATCTTTACCGGCGCCAACCCTTCGTTGAACCGTCGAACTTTCTCGGATGGTTTGTAAACTACATTGCCCTTGATGTCGATAAATCCCTCTTTACCGTCGGCGTCCCAAATGGCAAAAAGCGGCCCGGCCGTCTCCTGCTTATTTTCTTTAGGCTGTCTCGTCCTGAAATAAGTTGACGGAAAGGTGACTTATTTATGGAAGCGAGAGTTAATAAAAGAGTTAAGCGGAGCCAGCGAGATTACGGAATGGCTTTTAAATTGGCAGTGGTATCGCAAGTAGAAAAGGGGGAGCTAACGTATCAGGAGGCGCAGCGTCGTTACGGTATCCAGGGTAGAAGTACGGTGTTGGTTTGGCTGCGAAAGCACGGTTCGTTAGACTGGAGTCGGCCGGAGGTGCAAGGGATGAGCAGTAAAGAGAAGGAAACGCCGTCGCAGCAGATCAGGCGTTTGGAGCGTGAGTTGTCGGACGAGCGGCTAAAGAATAGCATCCTCAACGAGGTGATCGATGTGATGGATAGTCAATATGGGGCTGGTCTGCGAAAAAAGTATTTGGAGGGTCGCTCCGGCGAAGACAGCGTGAAGAAGGAACAAGCCTGAGCCGGATGTGCTGTGTGCTGGGAATGAGCCGTCAGGGAGTGTACCAGTCGGAAAAGCGCTGGTCGAAGCGCAAGGAGCGGATGTCGCAGGTGAAGGAACTGGTGATGGGAGTGCGGATGGAACTGCCGCGCCTGGGTACGCGCAAACTGTACTATCTGTTGCGGGAAGAGTTTGCGGCAAAAGACCTGAAAGTCGGTCGTGACGCTTTGTTTTCTTATCTCAGATCACAGCATCTGTTGATCAAACGGAAGACAAACTACACGAAAACGACCTATTCAAAGCACTGGCTCAGGAAACACCCGAACCTGCTGGCAGATAGAAAGGCGACGCGTCCGGAAGAAGTGTTTGTCTCCGACATCACCTATGTGAAGAGCCGCGAACGGACACATTACCTGTCGCTGGTAACGGACGCTTTCAGCCGCAAGATCATGGGCTATCATCTAAGCGACGACCTGAGCGCGGAAAGCGTCGTCGAGGCGCTCAAGATGGCGGCGAAGAACCGTATCGGCAGTATCGGCGACCGTCCGCTGATACATCACTCGGACCGCGGGCTGCAATACGCTTCGGCTGTTTATCAAAACGAACTGCGCAGGCATAATATCACGCCTTCGATGACCGACGGCTACGACTGTTACCAGAACGCTCTGGCCGAACGCATCAACGGCATTCTAAAGCAGGAGTTCCTGACTGAGAAATGCAATACCGGCAAAGAACTTCACCTACTGATCGAACAGTCGATCGATACTTATAACCGAAAACGTCCGCATCTGAGTTTGAAAATGAACACACCGGACGCTATACATAAGAAAGCCTGCGCGGCGAACCACACAGGCTTTCTAACTTACCATTAAAAATATGTCAACCTATTTCAGGACGACTCAGGCAAAACATACAACTGTTCTTTCCCGCCCCCGTAAAGCAGGATCGACCCTTTGTCGCCCACCATCCAGGCGATCTTTTTGCCGTTTTTCAGAATAAAAATTCCGCGCTGAAAAGCGCCTTTGGTCATGTAGGAACCTTCGGACGGAGCGAATTTCGGCAGCAGCTCAAGCAGTTCTTCCGGCTTGTACCAGTTCACCATGCCGGTATTGCTGATCTCGATGCGCTCGATCTCTTCCGGTTTCGGAAGGGTTAAGATCTGATCGTCCTGGCATATCACTTTCATGGAGAAAAGCAGCAAAATAACTAAACAGAATGCTTTCATATCGAAACCTCGCGCAGCGGGGCAGTTTTCGTATTGTTTTCATGGTTAAATTCTTAAACTTTTATTCTTAAAGGCTATAAGACTGGAACCACTAAATTAGACGAAATAACACGAAAAAAACATTGAACGCCTCACAATTTATTTACCCTTTAAATTTCGAAGCTGCTCCGTGGATAGAACGAAAGGCGGATGCGACCCTTGCGGAAAATTATTTTTTTGTTGCTTCGATCACGCGGCGGCGGACCGGGGAAGAGAGCACGATAGAGGTGGTGGTGATGCCGTAGGGAGTGAGTTTGTCGATCAGCATCTGCAGGTGGCTGACGTCGCTGACGGCGACTTTCATGATAAAGGAATCATTGCCCGTGCCGCGGTGGCATTCCAGCACTTCTTTCGCTTCCTGCGCGACCTCGATTATATGGCTGTAATCGACGCCGGAAATGCTCATCCGGACAAAAGCGGTGATCGGCAGGCCGACCTTTGCCGTGTCGATCTCCACGCGGTAGCCGGTGATGATCTCGGCGTCTTCGAGCTTTCGCACGCGCTCTATCACGGCAGGCGTGGTCAGGCCGACGCGCCGCCCGAGCTCGGCAAAGCTGGTGCGGGCATCCTCTTGCAGCTCTTTAAGAATTTTCCAGTCTATCCGGTCTAACATATATAATTTAAAGTTATTCGCGATTTTAACTTAAGATATAAAGTTATTCCAGCAAAAAACAAATTTTCGGTATTCCGCCCGGTAGGGGCATTTATTACAATGTCTTATGTGCGGATAACTTCGCGCTTTTGCGCCGCATCGAATATTTAGGGGAGTCCTCAAATTTATGACCACCGACACCATCGCTTCCGAACCCGGTTTTAGCCTCTCGAATTCTGAGGTCAAAGACGAAGACCTGCCCGAATTCAGGGACATGAAATTCGAGGAGATCAACCAGCTTCACCTCGACCATCCCGGCGCAAACGACCCGGCCTATCGCACCCGACGCGACCACATCGCCGGCCTTTCGAAAAAATTTCGCGAGACGGGCGCCATTACCGACGTCGATTACAACACTCAGGAGCAGGGCGTGTGGCAAATCGTCGCCGGCCAGCTGGAAGAAATTCACGCGCGGCGGGCCTCGGCATTTTATTTACAGGCGAAACGCGATCTGGGAATTTCCAACGACCGCATCCCGCAGCTGACGGAAATGAACCGCCGCCTGAAAGAGCTTTCGAATTTCAGGCTGGCGCCGATCGAGGGGCTGGTCGAAACGCGCGCTTTTCTGAGCTGGCTTTCATACCGGACGATGCTGTGCACGCAGTATATCCGCCACGCTTCGCGGCCGGAATACACACCGGAACCGGACATCGTGCACGAAGCCATCGGCCATATCCCGATGTTCACCAATAGAAATTTTGCCGATTATTCGCAGTTCATCGGCCACGGCGCGCGCATCGCGACCGACCAGCAGCTGGAAGAACTGGGCCGCCTTTATTGGTTCACGGTCGAATTCGGTTTGATCGAAGAAAAAGGCGAACTCAAGGCCTACGGCGCCGGGCTGCTGTCGAGCTTCGGCGAGCTCGAACACGCCTTCGGGGACGAAGTGGAACGCCGCCCGTTCGACCTGGAACAGGTCATCCACACCGATTACAATTATGCCGATATGCAGAAAATACTATATGTGATCCCGTCGTACACGGAATTAAAAGACGTAACGCGCCGATATATCGAAAGTTTCAACAGCTAAGATTTGAGCGTTTTAAAATGAGCGAGGATTTCGAATTTAACAAAGATGGCTTCCGCAGCTGTCTTTTTTATCTCACTTAATGAATACTATCAGGCTGTAAAAATGCTTTTTATGGTTTATTCTTTAGTTATAAGTGAGTTCGAAAATATTATTCTCAAGGGCCGAAAAGAAATTGCGCAAGTATTGGCTGAAGTTGGAGTTAAAAGATGAATATCTTCCAGGAATTTAATTGGCGCGGCGTAGTTAAAGACTTCGCCAATGAAACCGAGGAGCATTTAGCAAACAAAAAGGTAACTGCTTATATCGGATTTGACCCCTCGGCGGCGAGTTTGCACGTTGGCTCTTTGCTGCCGATCATGTGCCTGGCAAGGCTTCAGAAATTCGGGCATACACCTATTGCGATCATTGGCGGTGGTACCGGAATGATCGGTGACCCGAGCGGAAAAACCGTTGAAAGGCAGCTTTTAACTCATGAAAAGATCCAGGAAAATCTGGAGGGCATAAAAAATCAACTTGCGCATTTTCTTGATTTTGAAGCTAAAGATAACGCCGCCCGGATAATCAATAACGCCGATTGGCTGCTGCCGATAACATTACTCGATTTTTTAAGAGATGCCGGTAAACATTTCACAACCAACTATATGCGCAGCAAGGAATCCGTAAAAAGACGCGAAGAAGACGGAATCTCTTTTACGGAGTTCAGTTATATGCTTTTGCAGGCTTATGACTATTACATTTTATGTCAGCAGCACAACTGCACTCTGCAAATGGGCGGCAGCGATCAGTGGGGCAACATCGTTGCCGGAATAGATTTGATCAGAAAAAAAACGGGCAAGTCGGCTTACGGTCTGACCTTTCCACTAGTGACTTCTTCAACCGGCGTGAAATTTGGAAAGACCGAATCCGGCACGATCTGGCTGGATGAAAATCTGACCTCGCCATACAAGTTTTACCAGTTTTGGCTTAACACCGCCGATGCCGATGTGATCAGATATTTAAAATACTTTTCCTGGCTCGGCGAAGAGGAAATTAAAAATTTAGAAACCGAAACTGCCAATAACCCGGAGAAGAGAATAGCTCAACAGGCTTTAGCTGAAGAAGTTACCGCTACGGTGCATGGTAAAGATTCGCTGGAAAAAGCCAAGGCTGCTTCGCAGATATTATTCGGCGGGGACATGACCGGGCTTTCCGCGAGTGAAATTAAGGATATTTTCGATGACGTCCCTTCTTCCGATTTCGCGCTTTCGGAGTTGGAAAAAGGCGTAAATATTACCGATTTTTTAGCCGTTACCGATGTTACTCCTTCTAAAGGAGAGGCAAAACGCTTGATCGAAAATGGCGGTATTTATCTAAACAATAAAAAGGTATCCGAGACAAACCTGAACGTTTCAAAAGAAACTTCGATTGAGGATAAATACATCGTGGTGAGAAAAGGAAAGAGAAATTATTATCTGATAAATTTAAGTTAATAAAACTATGAATATCCCACTACCTAACGTAGCAAAACTCGATGGCGCAAAAGCTATCTTTCTTCTCGGAACTGATCAATATATCGGCGAGGGTTTAGATGAGAACGGCCTTCCAAAGGAAAGCGAAACTCGAGTCGGGGTAGTTCCGGACCAAGTCGAAGAAATGAGAAACTGGCTCAAGTCGAAAGGCGTCGCGCTCGACTTCTTTTTCCTTAAGGGCGCCGGCACACGAGCTGATTTTCTCGACAGCGCGTATCTGAAAACCGGCGGACAATTGCTTTTCGAACACCAGCTTTCATCCATGCCGGCGCCCCATGTGGTACACGCCCTTAAAGAACCCTCGGCCTACGAAACATTTATACCAGGCCCCTTTTTACGGATCGGAGCGCTTCACTCGGGGGCCTTCGATGAAAAGAGCGGGGTGGCTTTTTTATTTGAGCAGCGAAATTTTTGCGCTATTTTTGACGGCTCCAACATTGGTACTGCCGACGGGAAAATACCGATTCGCGGGGCCATGTCCGTTTTCGCGGGTGAGATAGCCTCTGAATTTTCAATCGATCATTTCATCAAGGAGGGCGCCTCTGATGCCAGGATCGTAATTTCCGGCGGAGGCGTAGTCGGCCAGGCGTCTCTCAAGCTGCTCGTAGATGAAGGCCTTGAACGATGCGCGAAGATCACTTTGGTCGAGCGTAACGAAGATACGGTCGCAACCCTCAGCCGGAAATATGAAGCGGAACCGAAAGTAGAGATCCTTCAGGGTTCGGTTTTGACCGACGATCTGGTGCGGGATGCGAATGCCGTGATCCTGACGGCCTTTGTGAAGGGCAAGTCGGCCCCCGATGTTTTGACGATTGAAAATATCAAGCTTATGTCCAACAGCTCCATCATCGTTGACGTCTCGATCGACGAACGCGGTGGAATTAAGATCGACGACTTTGTAAAAGAAGACTTCTCGCTCCCGGACGTGGTTAAAAAGGTGGGCGACACGATCGCAAAATTAAGCAAGAACATCAGGTATATTGCCGACGACCACCTGCCCAAACACAAACCCAAAAAAGCCTCGGTCGCTCATGGCGGCGCCGTGCTGCCCTATATATCGATGCTGCTCTACTGTTCGGCAAAAATGGGGGGACCGCGGCAGGCCGCGAAGTATATTATGGGAAACGATTTCGCCGACCAGACGGATCCGGGGGCCGCTGAACTCCTTACTCATTTAAGACGAGGACTGGCCTGTTATAGTCCGGCGCCCGTAAGATACAATAAGAGTATTATCAGCGACGAAGGCAACCGGTCCCATTTGGAAGATTTCTTTAGTAAGGGTGGTATCGATTTCGATCAATTCGAGTAGGTAATAACGGACAAAACAAGATCCTTACGTTTAGAAAATACAGCGCGTTGGGCGGATAATGTGAGATAGTTTAGAGAATTTTTCAAGTAAAATTGAAATCGATTCTTTGAGTAATAAGTGAAATAATTTCGAATAAAATTACGGTTAATATGCTTGCAAAAAAAACTTTCCAGAATTTCCAGGTTGACCACATGACCTTGCTGCTTCAGCCGGAGCTTTACAAGGTCGCTTACGTTATTTTTAACGTTATTTTCGGTGTCGGGCCGGACGATCTGCTGTATGAGAAAAGAAAACAGTGGCAAGAGGGTGAAGACGAACAGTCGATGACTTTTGCGGTGCGGATCGGAAAAGGCGCGCACCCGGACCCGGACTTGAACAACACGATCATCGCGGTCGTCCAGCCGAGCGAGCCCAAGTCGCAGGCGTCGCATGTCCGGCAAATGCTCGACAGTCACAGTTCGGCCGCGCTGTGGCAGCATATTGCCCTGCGCACGCCGGATCTACTGGCCTTTCATCAGTACGCAATGGAGCGCGGGGTGCAGTTTATCACGCCGATCCTGACTGATGACGAAGACAATTTGATCCAGGTTTTCAGCGGCGAATGGTACTTTCCGGGAACGAAACCGAGCGGTATGTTTTTCGAATTTGTCCAGCGAAATCCCAGCGAAGCTCACCTACAGGAACTTCAGGCGCAGAATCAGGAATCCTGGTTTAGAGACAAAACCTTTCTCGGGCTTTATGGTGAAAAACAGCGCGAATATGACACCGATAACATTACCCCGTTTTTGAGCTTCGAACTTTTTGACAAGCTTTACGATGAATTTAAGGATAAGCAGATCTGGGAGATCACAAAATCCGATCTGGAGCACGCCGAAAACATCATGATTCAACATACGCTGCAGTCTAAGTGAGATTTATAGAGTGTGACGGAGTTTGCGTAAGATCAGATTAGTCAGAGTCGAAGACAGGCCGACGTTGTTCTTTGAAATTCTCCAGCGCAAAGGCAATTTCAAAGCGCTCTTCGTTTCGATCGAAGACGGGCAAATAAGACGCGGAAATCTTAATCGAGCATGTCAGTAGCCCGACCGTTAGGGAAGGCTCCCAGACTCGTGTTTAAGCATACCGGGTCGATACCCGGATATAAAGACTACATAGAATTTCAAGACAATTCTCACCCGTTAGCTTATCTGATAACAATTCGCTGCTACGGAAACCTCGCTTCATGGAGATGAACGAGGTTCGGTGGATAAAAGTAATTTTAATTCTTACAGGCAGTCAGGCGATGGAATACCCGAATTCATATAATAATAAATTTTGAGCCCTCCCTAACGGTTGGGCTACTGACACAATGAATCAATCGCTAAAAAACAAAATCGCATTAGTTGCCGGGGCGACGCGAGCGGCGGGACGCGGCATCGCGGTCGAGTTAGGCGCCATGGGCGCAACGGTGTACTGCACCGGCCGCACGACGCGTGAGCAGCCCTCGGAAATGCAGCGTCCGGAAACGATCGAAGAGACGGCCGAACTCGTAAATAAAGCAGGCGGCGTTGGCATCGCCGCGCAGGCCGATCATCTGGAACCGGATCAGGTCAAAGCGCTGGTTGAACGCATCGAGCGCGAGCAGGGCCGCCTGGACATTTTGGTCAACGACATCTGGGGCGCCACTAAAATGGAGTGGAACAAAACGGTCTGGGAATCCGATCTCGAATACGGTTTGCGCACGCTGCGCCAGGCAATCGATACGCACGCCATCACCGCGCATTTCGCGCTGCCGCTGATGATCAAAAATCCGGGCGGCCTGGTCGTCGAGGTAACCGACGGCACCAGGGAATATAACGACAAAAACTACCGGGTGTCATTTTTCTATGACATGGCAAAAGCGGCGAACCTGCGGATGGCTTTTGCGCTGGCGCGCGAATTAAAACCGCATGGCTGTACGGCTGTCGCGGTAACGCCGGGCTGGCTGCGTTCGGAACAAATGCTGGACAATTACAAGGTGACGGAAGAAAACTGGCTAGACGCAGCTAAAATTCAGCCGCATTTTGCCATTTCCGAATCGCCGCATTTCGTCGGCCGCGCCGTCGCGCATTTGGCCGCCGACACGGAAGCCGCGCGCTGGAACGGCCAATCGCTCTCAAGCGGGCAGCTGGCAAAAGTTTATAATTTTACCGACACGGACGGTTCCCGTCCCGACGCCTGGCGATACCTGGTCGAGGTGCAGGACGCAGGCCTGCCGGCCGACGTGACCGGCTACAGGTAACATGAGTGAGTTCTCGAAGACATTGCTCACTCACGGAAAACCATGAAAAAACCAGACACCGCTGCCGATCAAAAATTATATGGCGTTGTACCGTACTTTATAGTCGATGAGGTTTTGAAGTCCGCTGAGTTTTACCGCGATAAACTTGGATTCGGGTTCGACCGCGTTTGGGGAGAACCTCCGCAATTTGTCATAGTTCATCGCGATGGCGCGAGTATAATGCTTAAAAGTATCGGATCTGCCGGCCACAGCCGGCCTAACCATCAGGTTCATCCGGATTGCTGTTGGGACGCGTATATTTATGTTAAGGATGCGGACGCGTTGTATCAGGAGCTGCGGTCGCGTGGCGTTAAGGTCACCCGTGAGATCGAGGACGCCCCGTACGGCTGCCGGGATTTTGACGTGGAAGATGATTCGGGCTATATAATTGGCTTCGGACAAGACCTGGAGACATAGGCTGCTATGAAAGAAAAAAGCAAACATCTTACTCCCGCCTACGGCCGGTATCTCATTCGGCTGACGAAACCTTTTCCGAATTTCGATTTTTCGTTCATCAAGCCCGTTCGTCAAAAAGCGGTCGAATTGCTGAATTTAAAACCGGGCGATCGTGTGCTGGATGCGGGCTGTGGGCCGGGCGGCAGTTTTCCTTATCTGGTAAAAGCGGTCGGGCCGCTGGGCCAGGTGGTGGGCGTCGAAATTAGTCCCGCGATCTGTGAAAATACCCGGAGACGCGTTGAGCGAAACGGCTGGAAAAATGTCGAAATCATCGAGGCCGCGGCGCAGGAAGTGGAATTAGAGGGTTCTTTTGACGGGCTTCTGATGTTCGCCGCGCCGGACGTTTATGCTTCGGAAGCGGCGCTGGAAAATATTTTTCCGCATTTAAAAGACAACGCCCGGATCGTTTTATTCGGCGCGAAATTTTCGCGGAATCGTTTGGGAGTGATCTTAAATCCCCTCTTAAGAATGATGATGAAACTCTCTTTTTCGACAACGCCCCGGCCGGATTACGAACCCTGTCCCGTCCTGGCAAATTACGTCGAGGATCTGGAGGTTAAAGAGTATTTCTTCGGTTTGATGTTCCTGGCTTCCGGCACTTTGACCCCGACGGCAGACCGGCTAAGTAAAAGGAATTAATTCAAGCGGAAATTTGCGAACGCGCTTTTTCGTTTCTAAATAGCCGCCGAAAGCGCCGGGGCAAAGACGAGATCGATAAGATCAAAGAGCGGCTGGAAATATCAAAATAGATTTTCCAAACTTTGAAGAAATAATGAATAGCGCCCGCGTTGACACCTGGGCTACTGCCCCAAAGGTGATGAGCACGTGTCGGTAGCCCGACCATGAGGGAGGGCGCACTATTTGGCTAAGCCGATTATCTAAAACAGCGCCCGCGCTAACGCTTGGGCTACTGACACGTTGAGCATATGAAACGTGACTACATCGAATTTCAGGATCGTTCGCATCCGTTGGCTTACCTGATAACTATTCGTTGTTATGGCACGTGGCTGCATGGAGACGAGCGCGAGTCGATGGATAGGAAAGCATTCAATCGCTACGGCGCGCCTAAAATACCCGCGAAAATAAGCTTACGAAAGAGCGATGCATCGCAGCTAAAATTTCCACCTATTAAGTTTGGCTCCAGTGAACGTAAAATAGTTAAAGAAGCGATCAAAGAGGTCTGCAGTTTTCGTCAATACGATTTAATAGCAATTAACGCTCGTACAAATCACGTTCATATTGTTGTCGCTGCGGACTTGAAGCCTGAACCGATAATGAACGGTTTTAAGGCATACGCCACTCGCAGGCTGCGGAAAGGAAATCTTTTCGGCGCACAAGATAAAATTTGGTCGAGGCATGGAAGCACAAGATATCTTTGGACGGAAAAGCATATCGAGGCTGCGATTGATTATGTACTATATGGACAGGATGATGATGTTCCGGAGTTTACTTAAAAATAAGCGCCCGCGCTGACGCTTGGGCTACTGACACGAATTATGAACCTAAAATATCAAACCGGTTTTGGCAACAGTTTTGCCACGGAGGCTGCGCCTGGCGCGCTGCCGGTCGGAAGAAACTCGCCGCAGAAAGCTCCGCTGGGACTCTACGCGGAGCAGTTTTCCGGAACTTCGTTTACCACGCCGCGCTTGCTGAACCAGCGAAGCTGGCTTTACCGCATCAAGCCGTCGGCGGCGCACAAGCCTTTTAAGCGCATCGACAACGGCTTGCTGTGCTCGACGCCATTCGACCTGGAAACCACGCCGAATCAACTGCGCTGGGACCCGGTCGAATTTCCCGGCCATGATCCCGGCGCCGAAAAAGATTTTATCGATTCGCTGGTGACCATTGCCGGCTGCGGCGACAGCTTTGCGCAGGCTGGCATCGCCGTTCACATCTACGCCTGCAACAAGGGCATGGGCGATCGCTATTTCTATAACGCCGACGGCGAAATGCTGATCGTGCCGGAAGACGGGCGGATCGGAATTTTGACGGAAATGGGCGCGATCCAGGTTGGTCCCGGCTCGGTCGCCGTAATTCCGCGCGGATTGAAATTCCGCGTCGAATTAGCAGACGGGAAAGCGCGCGGTTACATCTGCGAAAACTACGGCCAGAATTTTCGTTTGCCGGAGCTGGGGCCGATCGGCTCTAACGGATTGGCGAACTCGCGCGATTTTGAAACGCCCGAAGCCTGGTACGAAGACCGCGAAGGCGAGATGGAAATCGTCGCCAAATTCGGCGGAAATTTGTGGAGCGCGGAAATGGATCATTCACCGCTCGACGTGGTGGCGTGGCACGGAAACTATGCGCCCTACCGCTACGATCTGCGCCGTTTTAATACCATCGGCTCGGTTTCGTTCGACCATCCCGATCCGAGTATTTTTACCGTGCTGACCTCGAATTCCGATACGCCCGGCGTGGCGAATTGCGATTTCGTCATCTTTCCCGAACGCTGGATGGTGGCGGAAAATACCTTTCGCCCGCCGTGGTATCACCGCAATGTGATGTCGGAATACATGGGCCTGATATCGGGCGTGTACGACGCCAAGGAAGAAGGCTTCGTCAAAGGCGGCGGCTCGCTGCATAATTGCATGTCGGCGCACGGGCCGGACGCGCAGGGCTTTGAAAAAGCCTCCAGCGCGGAGCTTGCCCCGGTGAAATATTCCGACACGCTGGCCTTTATGTTCGAGACGCGCTATATCCTGCGGCCGACAAAATTCGCGATGGAAACCGCCTCGCTGCAGCACGACTATTTCGAATGCTGGCAGGGATTGAAGAAAAATTTTAAGAGTTAAATTAGCCGCAAGAAGGCACAAAGGAAGAGATTTTTTGATTTAAGAGTCCTTCTTCTGTGCCTTTGCGCAATTTTGCGGCCATTCCTGTAAAAACATTCCCTTCTTTATACTGTCTGTGCATTTTTTCGGCTAATTCCTTATACTACTGGTATTCGTTTTGCATGAGTGAAAATATCAAACCCTCTGTCCGCACGCTTTTGGCCGGCATTGTCGATTACGCGGGGCTTTTTCCGCCGTCGCAGTTGTCGATGGGCGAAGCCGTGCTCAATTACGCCACTTATCACAACAGCAATCTGAACTGGATGCTGGGCAGATTTGTCGTGCCGGCGGCGCGGCTGGACGAATTCGTCGCGGAAGCAAAGGATTTCTATACGGCGAAAAATAACGGCGCCTGGAAACTGAGCGCGCTCGACGGCGGCGACCTGTTTGAAACCATCCGCCGGATCGAAGATTTCAATGCGGCAAACGGCGCTTATGCCCGGTGCGACACACTGGAATTAAAAGCCGCCGGCGCAGCCGAGATCGAACGCGCCGCGGAAATTCTGCCCAGCTATCTGACGCCGTATTTCGAGATCGCGGTGGACGAATCTTTAAGCGAAACCGTGCCGGCGCTGCTATTGACCCGGCAGCGCGCAAAGATCCGCACCGGCGGAATCACACCCGAAACAATTCTTTCCAGCCACGACATTGCCCGGTTTATGCGAACCTGTCTGGCGGCGGGCGTGCCCTTTAAAGCGACGGCCGGGCTGCATCATCCGCTGCGCTGCGTAAAACCGCTGACCTACGACCCCGGCTCCGTCAAAGCCAAAATGCACGGCTTTCTCAATGTTTTTTTAGCGGCGGCTTTTATCCGCGAAGGCTTTAAGCCGGCGCTGGTGCAGGAAATTTTGGAAGAAGAATTTGCCGAAGCTTTTACTTTTGAAAATAACGGCATCTGGTGGCGGCAGGAATATTTTCTCGGCCTGCCGCAGCTTCAGCGCCTGCGCGAATCCAACCTGATCTCATTCGGCTCGTGCTCGTTCACCGAACCGGCCGAGGAATTGCAGGAATTGGGGATCTTGTAATTTACGTCCAGAATTACGCCTTTAGGCGTGATCTTCCAAGAGTTTCACGCCTAAAGGCGTAACTCTAAACAAAATATTTATGACTTACGAAATCAATAAAACTCACTCGCCCGATCTGAAAAGCTGGGTCGAATCAGCCAACGATCCGAACACCGATTTCCCGATCCAGAATCTGCCGTTTTGTGTGTTTTACATCAATGACGATCCGAGCTCGGTTCATCACGGGGTCGCGATCGGAGACGGGGTTTTAGACCTCGACGGCTGTTTCGAGACCGGCTTGTTCGACGATTCCTACGACGAGTTTTTGGGCAGCAACAACATGTGGGATTGGCTGGACGGCATCATGGAATTTTCCGCGAAAAAACGGCTCGAATTCAGAGCGCGTATCAGCGAAATTTTGGCCGAGGGGTTTCCGCAAAAAGATATCGCCGCCGAGTTTTTGATACCCAGATCGAATTGCACTTTCGAAGATCTGCCGGCCGTGATCGGCGATTACACCGATTTCTACGCTTCGGTTTTTCACGCCACGAATGTCGGTTCGATGTTTCGCCCGGACAATCCGCTGCTGCCGAATTATAAATACGTGCCGATCGGCTATCACGGGCGCGCTTCGTCGATAGTGATCTCCGGCACTGAGATCAAGCGCCCCAAGGGCCAGAACCGCACCGATCCGGAAGCGCCGCCGGTCTATATTCCCTGCAAAAATCTCGACTACGAAATGGAGGTCGGATTTTTTGTCGGGCGCGGAAATGAAATGGGCGAGACAATTCCGATCGAACGCGCGGAGGAACATATTTTCGGTCTCTGCTTGGTCAATGACTGGTCGGCGCGCGATATTCAGGGTTGGGAATACCAGCCGCTCGGCCCGTTTCTGGCGAAAAATTTCGCGACCAGCATTTCGCCTTTTGTCGTCACGATGGAAGCGCTTGCGCCGTTTCGCGCAGCCGCTTTTGCTCGCCCGGAGGGCGACCCCGCGCCGCTGCCGTATCTTAACGACGAGCAAAATCAAAAGCTCGGCGGATTAGACATTCAGCTCGAAGTTTTTATTGCCTCGCAAAAAATGCGCGATGAAAATATTGAGCCAATGCTGCTGTCGCGCTCGAACATGAAAGATCTCTACTGGACGATCGGGCAAATGCTGGCGCACCATGCCTCCAGCGGCTGTAACCTGCAGACCGGCGATCTGATCGCTTCGGGCACGGTTTCCGGCAAGGAAAAACACGAGCGCGGCTGCATGCTCGAACTGACCTGGCGCGGCAAGGAACCACTGACTTTGCCGACGGGCGAAGAGCGAAGATTTTTAGAAGACGGCGACGAGGTCATCATGCGCGGCTACTGCGAACGCGATGGTTTTCGCCGCATCGGCTTCGGCGAATGCCGCGGAATAATTCTGCCGGCGGATTAACTGGGAGCGGTAGCGACGGGGTTCTTGTCAGTACCACCTGCGGTAGCGGGTGGGTATAGTCGGAAGAGAGAACCACCCCGTCATCCGAAGCGGATGCCACCCCTCCTTCGTAAGGAGGGGAGTTTTAGGATCACACACGCGTTCAGAGTTACGCCTTTAGGCGTGAAGATCGCGCGTGAACGCGCAACTCTGAACTTCCGGCCACTATTCACCGGTCACTATTCACTATTTAATTGGTCTCTGTTGCGGGCGGCGGGTTGACACTTCGCGGCGTGCTCGAACGCCTGCGCGGTGGGCGATCCGTGGTTTTTAGGCGGGGACCGCAATACTGGGTATTTACACGTTTAGCCAGTTCTCTTTACTGATCAGCCTCTGTCCTGCGAGTGTAGGAACTGACCATAGGCCTCGCAGCGTCCGGCCCGGCTTTGTTTTCGCATCGCGCCGCGGACCCGTGGCGCTGCTAGCTTCTGACGTTTTTACCCCGGCCCGGTTCAAGCTTTACGATATCGGGGCTCGCTATGACTTTCAAAGGCAAGTTATCTTGCCTTCCGGGCTGCCAAGCATGCCCGGCGTGCCCAGGCCAAACCGTGTGTCCGGCCTGCCGCACCGCATCAGAGAATGCCAGCATATCTCAAGTGGGCGACGTGTGGCGATAGTGGTTTTTGAGGGTTTGATTGCTTCGTGTGGTTTGGTGTTATTTCGTGGTTCCAGTTTGAGTGTGGTTAATATAGGTTTTAAGACTGGAACCACGAAACAACACGAAAAGACACGAAAAAAAGCAAAGCCAACCAGAGAAAGAAAACCCAGTCGCGGCTACTTATAGCGCTCGCGGTTCTAACAGGAACGCATTGGCTAACGCCGACGCTACTGACTTCATCATCCCTGCCGTGTGCTTTGCCCTTCCCCCTGAGAATCTAAGTCCCGTAGGGACGTCATATTTATAGATCAAGAAATTAATAAAGAGACCTAGCTCCCTTTAGGAGCGGCATATACGGTTCCTACGGAACTCAAAAAATATTATTTTCGAATTTGCAGCTATAAATATTTCGTCCCTACGAAACTTAAGAAAAGCGCGGGTAAAACGTTTAGAGTTCAAACTTTAGTTTGTCTTTAATCTTAGAAGCAAAACAAGCTAAAGCTTGAACTCTGAACAAGGAACGCATTGGCTGACGCCGACGCTACTGACAAGGAGCCGCCCGAAGGCGATATTCAAAACACGACTTTCATCGGGCTTTCCTGTAAAATTTCTCCTGTGAAGGCCGCCAAAAAAAATCAGTCGTATTTCCAGACGGACATCCTTAGGGTTTCCGTAGGTAAAACGAGTACGGTAGAGAGCGACTCTCTTGCCGTCGAGGAACCGCTGGAAATTCGACTCGGTTTTCCTGCCGGAGAGCATAAAGCTATTTCCATCACCATGCGCACGCCCGGCCCCCCCGGTGACGACACGGAGCTCGCCGCCGGTTTTCTTTTTACCGAGGGGATAATTAAAACGCCCGATCAGATCGCGCGCATTCGCCATTGCGGGCTGCCCGACAAAGAGAAAAATATCCAAAACACGATCGTGGCCGAGCTGGCGGAAAACATCGACGTCGATCTGAAACGGCTGGAGAGAAATTTTTATACCACCTCAAGCTGCGGTGTATGCGGAAAAAGCTCGATCGAAGCGCTACGCACCGGCGCGCGGCAGATCGACGCGAACGGGTTTAAATTCGACTCGAAACTGATCCATGAGCTGCCGGAAATTCTGCGAGCGGCGCAAAATGTTTTCGCGCAGACCGGCGGGCTGCACGCGTCGGCACTTTTTGACGCCCAGGGAAAGCTGGAGATCGTGCGCGAAGACGTCGGCCGGCATAACGCGCTGGATAAAGTGATCGGCGCAAAATTCCTGGCCGGCGGAACTCCGCTGAAAGATAAAATTCTGCTGGTCAGCGGGCGGGCAAGTTTCGAGCTGGTGCAAAAAGCGCTGATGGCGGGAATTCCGCTGATGGCGGCGGTCGGCGCGCCGTCGAGCTTGGCGGTCGAACTGGCAAAAGAATTCGGCATGACGCTGGCCGGATTTGTCCGCGACAACCGCTTTAATATTTACACCGGCGAGGAGCGGATCATATGAAGCTGCGAATTCGCGGAAATTCGATCCGGCTGCGGCTGCTGCAAACGGAAGTGACGGCGCTGGCCGAAACCGGGACGATAAGCGAAAAGATCTCTTTCGGCAATGCGGCGGCGCTGAGCTATACGATATCTTCTTCACCTGAAATTGCAGAAGTGATGGCGCGGTTTTCGGGCGGTGAAATATTGCTCCTGCTGCCGGAAGATGTGATCAGGAATTGGGCGAATTCCTCTCAGGTCAGTATCGAAAAAGATCAGAGCATCGACGAAGACGGAAATACCTTAAAAATATTAATAGAAAAGGATTTTGTCTGTCTGGAACGCGCGGACGATCCGGACAATCTGGATGCCTTTCCGCATCCGAAAGCCAATTGCTAAAAAGATAATAGCGTGAAATCTTTTCGTGTTGTTTAGTATGTGTTTGTGATTTCCGGCTTTATCGCCATTTAAAAAGCCTTAGGAATTAACCACGAAATTACACGAAAAAGCCTTGATCTAATAAGCTTTTAATATGCGCCGAAATGAAAAAAAAGAATCTATCAGACCAGATCGCTCACCTGAAAAGCTGAATGATCTTCGCGTTACAAAGCCGCTGAAGATCGCGGCCGGGATGCGCGCGATCTGGGAAACGATGACCAACGCCTACGGCAAGATGGGTGTCGGGCGCGGCACCCGAACCCTGCTGAAGCTGAATCAAAAAGGCGGCATCGATTGCCAATCGTGCGCCTGGGCCGACCCGGACGAGCACCGCACCGTCGCCGAATTTTGCGAAAGCGGAGCGAAGGCGCTGGCAGACGAAGGCATGAAAGCAAGGATCGACGCCGACTTTTTTCGCCGTTACAGCGTCGCCGAACTCGCCGAAAAAACCGATCACTGGCTAAACGCGCAGGGGCGCCTGACGCATCCGATGGTGCTGCGTGAAGGGGCGACGCATTACGAGCAAATTTCATGGGAAGACGCTTTTGCGCTGATCGCCGCGGAATTAAACTCGCTCGATTCGCCCGACGAAGCCGTTTTTTACACATTGGGGCGAACGTCGAACGAAGCCGCATTTCTCTACCAGCTTTTCGTCCGCCAATTCGGGACGAACAATCTGCCGGACTGTTCGAATATGTGCCATGAATCTTCGAGCGTCGGTTTGACAGAATCCATCGGGCTCGGCAAAGCGACCGTGCGGCTGGAAGATTTTACGAAAACCGATCTGGTCATAATCATCGGGCAAAATCCCGGCACCAACGCGCCGCGGATGATGTCTTCGCTCGAGGACGCCAAGAAAGCGGGCGCGAAGATCATCGCGATCAACCCGCTGCCCGAAGCCGGGCTGATGAATTTCGTCAATCCGAATCCGCAGCATTACAAAAACCCGCTGATGTTTCCCTTTAAATTAGCCGCCAACGCGCCGACCAAATTTGCCGATCTCTACCTGCATCTGCGCATCGGGGGCGACATGGCCGTGCTCAAAGGGATGATGAAAACGATGCGGGAGCGCGAGCGGCGGCTTGGATTCGGTACGGTCTTCGATCACGAATTCATTTCGGAACATACCAGCGGTTACGAATATCTGATCGAATGTCTCGACGCCACACTCTGGGACGACATCATTTCCGAAAGCGGCCTGGAACGAGCGCAGATCGAAGAAGCGGCGGAGATGTTCATGGCGGCCGAACGCGTTATCACCTGCTGGGCAATGGGCGTGACACAGCATAAAAAAGCCGTCGCCACCATCCAGGACATCGCGAATATGCATTTTCTGCGCGGGCAGATCGGCAAACCGGGCGCGGGTTTGTGTCCGGTGCGCGGGCATTCGAATGTGCAGGGCGACCGCACGATGGGCATCTGGGAAAAAATGAATCCGGTATTTCGCGCGAACCTGGAAAAAGAATTCGGTTTTAAGACACCGGAAAAGGACGGCTTTAACACGGTCGAAACGATCAGGGCATTAAACGACGGGCGCGCCAAAATTTTCTTTGCGATGGGCGGAAATTTTCTGTCGGCTTCGCCCGATACCGATTACGTCGCCGAGGGTTTGCAAAAATGCCGGCTGACGGCGCAGGTCATCACCAAGCTCAACCGCACGGCGCTCGCCTGCGGCGAGCAGTCGCTGATACTTCCCTGTCTTGGGCGTTCAGAGATCGACATCCAGGCGGGCGGCGAACAATTCATTTCGACCGAGAGCACTATGCTGAACGTGCAGATGTCGAAAGGCATTCTTAAGCCCGCCTCGCAATGCCTGCGCAGCGAACCGTGGATCGCGGCGAAAATGGCAAAGGCCGCGCTCGGCGATAAAACGACTGTCGATTGGGACGCGATGGCGGCGGATTACGATAATATTCGCGACGGGATCTCGCGCGTGGTTTTCGGCTGCGAAGATTACAACGAAAGGGTCAGACAGGAGGGCGGCTTTTACCTGCCGAACCTGCCGGCGCAAAGAGAGTTTCACACCGAATCGGGCAAGGCCGAGTTCAGATCGGAACCGCTGGAAAAGATCGCCCTGAAAAGCGGGCAGCTTTTGATGACCACGATCCGCGCGCACAACCAGTTCAACACGACGATCTATGATCTGCACGACCGCTATCGCGGCATCAGCGGCGAGCGGCGCGTGATATTTCTCAACCCGGACGATATGCGCGGAATAAATCTGCAGGCCGGGCAGGTGGTAGATCTGACCAGCCATTTCGACGACGGCGAACGTTACGCTTATCGTTTTATCGCCGTGCCTTACCCGATCCCGAAAGACTGCGCGGCAACCTACTTTCCGGAAGCCAACCCGCTCATCCCGATCGGCAGCATCGCCGAAAAAAGCGAAACGCCGACCTCGAAATGCGTGGTTATTTCAATTCAGCCGACCGGTGAGATCGTCGGCGATTTTGCATATGACCATATGAAGGAATCGGCCGCTTCAGGAGGGGCATGAACGACCTCGAAGCATTTGTGCTGATCGGCGGAAGATCGAGCCGCATGGGCTGCGATAAAGCGCTGCTGAAAATCGGCGGCGAAACGTTGGCGCAGCGAGCGGTAAATACCGTTCAAACCGCTCTCTCACCAAAACAAATTTACCTGGTGGCGCGGAATGCGAACCAGTTCGCCGCCGGCGATCTGCCGGAAAATATCTCCGTAATTTATGACATTTACCAAGACCGCGGCGCTTACGGCGGGCTGCACGCGGCTTTGAGTACGGCAAACAGTTCCTGGATATTCGCGCTGGCGTGCGACCTGTCCGGCGTGTCTGTTGAGTTATTAAAATATCTTGCCGGTCTGATCCAAGGAACGTTAGATGCCATTGTCCCTGTCCAACCTGATGGGCGCATTCAGCCGTTATGCGGGCTGTATAAAACCGCGCCGTGTTTGAGTGTGATCGAGGAAATGTTAGGGAATGAGGGAAAACTGCCTCCATTGCGCGCGATTTTGGAAAATGTCAGAACACGTTTTGTCACATTTGATGAACTGAACAATTTGCCTGATTCGGAAAATTTCTTTTTGAATCTTAACTCCCCGGAAGATCTGGAAAAAACCCAAGGCATTGGTTCAGAGTTACGCCTTCGGGCGTAATCATACTTACTACCATCCCGTTTAGAGGCGGTCTCCGACCGCCATTTTTATACCCGGCGGTCGGAGACCGCCTCTAAACGATCACAGTTAAAAGTTAATAATTGCCGCCTTAAGGCGGGACTCAAAACTCGCTCTCAGTGATTTTCCGGCTTCCATGTGGCAAAATAGATGCAGTGGATATTGTTTTAGATAAATTTCACGAAGAATGCGGGATCTTCGGCATCTTCGGACACGCGGAAGCCTCGACCCTGACCCAACTCGGACTTTTCGCCCTGCAACATCGCGGACAGGAAGCCTGCGGGATAGTTTCATCCGACGGCGTGGAGCTGTATGAATATCGCTCAATCGGGCTAGTGGCCGACGTTTTGAACGAGCCGGTGCTGAAAGAACTCAAAGGCACCAGCGCCATCGGGCACACCCGCTATTCGACCACCGGCAAAAATACCATCAAGGAAGTGCAGCCTTTTTCCGTCACCTGCCAGCACGGAAAGATCGCCGTTTGCCATAACGGCAATTTGCCCTTTGCGCAAAAAAAGCGCGACGAGCTGGAACAGGCCGGGGCGATTTTCTCTTCCACTTCCGATACCGAAACGATCCTGCACAGCATTGCACGGACACCGGCGGCAAATGCCATCGAAGCGGCGCAAAAAGTGCTGAAGGAAACCGAAGGGGCTTTCTCTCTTTTGTTTCTGACGCCGGAGGCCCTGATCGCCGTGCGCGATCCGCGCGGTTTTCGCCCGCTGGTGCTCGGCAAACACAAGGGAGCGTGGTGTGTGGCCTCGGAAACCTGCGCTTTCGACCTGATCGACGCGGAATATATTCGCGAAGTGCTGGCCGGCGAGATGCTGGTGATAGATAAAAACGGGCTGCATTCCAGTTTTCCGCTTGAAGAGAAAAAGCTTTCGGTCTGCGCCTTCGAGCACGTCTATTTTTCGCGTCCCGATTCGATAATTTTCGGAAGCTCAGTTAATGAATCGCGCCACAAAATGGGCAAACAGCTCGCCATCGAACAGCCCTGCGATGCCGACCTGGTCGTGCCGGTGCCGGATTCCGGCGTTGCGGCCGCGATCGGTTACGCGCGGCAATCGGGGATAAATTTTCGCCAGGCGATCATCAGAAATCATTACGTCGGGCGCACTTTTATCGAGCCCAGCCAATCGATCCGCTCTTTCGGCGTCAGGCTTAAACTCAATCCCGTCAAGGACTTGATCAAAGACCGCAAGGTCATTCTGGTCGATGATTCGATCGTCCGCGGCACTACCTCAAAAAAGATCGTGCAGATGGTAAGAGAATGCGGGGCCAAAGAAGTTCATATGCGGATCAGCTGCCCGCCGACGATCTCCCCGTGTTATTACGGCGTCGATACGCCGCTCAAAGCCGATCTGATCGCGGCGCAGATGACGGTCGAAGAAGTGCGCGATTTTATCGGGGCGGATTCGCTCGGCTACCTTTCGCTCGAAGGAATGCTGGAGTCGATGGGCATCGATCAGGACAGTTCCTGCACCGCCTGCTGGCGGGGAAAATACCCTACCCCGATTGCCAACGGGCTGCCGACCGTGGAAAATAGTTAACAAGTTCCGTTTTAAATCACAAAAAATTTCAACCGCAATATTTGTAGGAGAAGTGTATGTCCACCATCAGCGAAGCAAATCTGCCCGGCGTCGGGCGCAAATTTCAGATCGAGATCGCCAACGGCGACCGGCTGATAATCGTGATCTACGATGACGGCACGCGCGAGATATATCATTTCGAACGCCGGAATTTCGACCGCGCCGCCTCGGTCGTGACCCTGGCCGATTCTGAGGCGCGGCAGATCGCCGGCATCCTCGGCGGGCTTTCCTACGTGCCGAAAGCGCTGCCGTCGGCCGAACTTATTCTGGACGACCTGCTGCTGCAATGGTTCAAGATCGAAACCGGCTCGGCCTGTATCGGAAAAACCATCCGCGACCTGCAGGTGCGCACCGCGACCGGCGCTTCGATAGTTTCGATAATCGAAGTGAACCGGACCAAACGCACCAACCCGGAAGCCGACACCGTGCTTAACGAAGGCGCGACCCTGATCCTGGCGGGCGACCGGAAAACCATCGACACCGCTAAAAATCTGCTGAATAAAGGAAAGTAAAAGGAGAGATGAACAACCACCTGGTTTTCGAGGTTGGACTGGCACTGGGACTCGCGGCGATCGCGGCGGTCGTCGCCGCGCGCCTGAAATTTTCCAATGCGCCGTTTTTGATCCTGATGGGAATGCTGGTCGGGCCGCACGCTCCGCATTACGACATCATCGATCTGCGCTTTATCGAAACCAAAGAGCTGATCGATTTCATGGGACGCATCGGCGTGCTCTTTCTGCTGTTTTATCTCGGGCTGGAATTTTCCATCAGCCGCCTGATCAAATCGGGCAAATCGATCGCTATCGGCGGTTCGATCTATATCGCCATCAATTTTGCGCTCGGGTTGATCTTTGCCTGGGGCGCGGGGCTGCCGCTGAAGGAAATTCTGGTTGTCGCCGGGATCACGACCATCTCGTCGAGCGCGATCGTCGCCAAGGTTCTCTTCGATCTAAAGCGCACGGTAAACCCGGAAACCGAACTGATTCTCGGCATCATTATGTTCGAGGACGTCTTTCTCGCGTTCTACTTATCGCTGGTTTCGGGAGTGGTGCTGAGCGGCGCTGATTCCGTGCTGGGAGTGTTAGGCTCGGCCGGGCTTTCGCTCGCGTTTATTCTCGGTTTTATTATCGCCGGCAGGCTGGCGACGCCGGTGCTTAACCGCATCCTGCGCATTTCGTCGAACGAGGTTTTTATCCTGGTTCTTTTCGCCTGCCTTTTTTTGCTGGCCGGGCTGGGCGAGAGAATTCACGTCGCCGAAGCCATCGGCGCGCTGCTGCTGGGATTGATCCTGGCGGAAACCCAGCACGGCGAAAAGATCGAGAGCATGGTCGTTCCCTTTCGGGATTTTTTCGGCGCGCTGTTCTTTTTCGGATTCGGGCTGACGATCGATCCCTTTTCACTGGGCGGCGCTGTCTGGCTGGCGCTGGCGGCGGTGGTCGTGACACTAATAGGAAACATCGCCGCCGGAGTGATCGCCGGGCGGCTGGCGAATTTATCGCGGCAGGCTTCGTACAATATCGGCTTTACGATCGTGTCGCGCGGGGAATTTTCCATCATCATGGCAAACCTGGCTAAAAACGGCGGGCTGCTGGACATTATTCAGCCGTTTTCCGCGCTTTACGTGCTGATACTGGCCGTGCTGGGGCCGGTCCTGACCCGCGAATCGGAACGCATCTGCAATCTGACCGCGGCAATGTACGAGCGGCTGGCGCCGAAAAAACAGCCGGAAGAACTTGAAGAAGCCGGGGGAGAATGATTATTCTAATAAGAGAAACCTGGGAGAAATAATATGCGTTATATATTAGTTTTAACGATCTTTGCGCTGGGCGTATTAACGGCATGCCAGCATGCCAGCACCCAAACCGTAGGTAATCAGGCGAAAAACTCTAACGTCGCTCCGGCAAAAACTCCGGAGGAAGCAAAGAGGATCAATCTTAAAGACGCCAAAGCAGCCTTTGACGCCGGGACGGCTGTCATTATTGACACCCGCGCCTCAGCCGCCTATGACAGCGAACATATAAAAGGCGCCCTCAATATGCCGGTCGATGAAGTGGCTAAACGATACGGCGAACTGCCGGCCGATAAACAACTGATATTTTATTGTTCCTGACCGAGCGAACATACAAGCGCCCGGGCGGTGCTTATCGTTAATGAAAAAGGTTTGAAAAATGCGGCGGCTTTAGTGGGCGGAACCGACGGCTGGAGAAACGCGGGTTACCCGATGGAGGGAACAGCAGTAAAGAAACCGTAGTAGCGCGATACGTAATACGCGGTACGGAATACGTGATACGTGGTACGCAATACGTGATACGCAATACGCAATACGTGATACGCAATACGTTTCGTGCACTCGTGTACTTCGTAATTAATTCCAATTCACTTTAAAAGCATCAAACATAAACGCGTCGCCTGTCGCGTATCACGTATTGCGTATCCCGTATCACGTATCCCATATTGCGTACTCATCTAAAGAATTTTCAGCAGCATCAGCACGCCGATGGCGATGAAGGCGATCGCAACTATTCTTTGCAGCCACTCGGTCGGAATATATTGACCGAGCAGCGACCCGAAGACCACGCCGAGCAGCGAAACCAACACCAATGCCAGTGAAGCGCCGAGAAAAACGGAAAGCGGAGATTTTGTCTCCGAGGTCATGGTGATAACCGCGAGTTGGGTTTTATCGCCGAGCTCGGCCAGAAAAAGAACGCCGAACGCCGTCAGAAAAGTTTTCCATTCCATTTATAATGCCCCTTTTAGTGTTTCATTTTGTTTCCGGTGTTAAACCTTTGAAACATGAAAAAAATACTAGAATTTGATAACTCTCTCGAGCTGTCGAGTATACCCGAATTTATCAAATTGAGGCTGGCGCTGGCGAACGAGAATCAGCATTTGCTGGGTGACGTGTTTATAAACGCCAAAGAATTTGGGATTGGAAACGAGCTTGTTGAGTATCCGGCGCAGACATTCGCAGACACCGGCGACAAACAGGTTGGGCGGAATTTCTTCCTTCAGGATCACCTTGCCGTCGGCATAGAGAAAAATATTTTTGCCGGTGTGTAAAAAAGGATATTCGTTTGAAACTTCGACCCGCGCCTTGTTAAAAGCGTCGGAGAAACCCAGCCCGGCCGATCTCAAAACGTCGTCGGTCGTACCCAGCAGCGCCGCAGTCACCGAGATAAGCTCTTCCCAATCGGGCAGCTTAAAGGCGGAAACTTTCTTTTTCATTTCGGGCTGGTCTTCGACCACTTCGACCGGATGGCTGTAAAGCGGAAAAATATCTTCTTCAGCCGGTGAAGAAGCCGGTGGAGTGGACTGGGGCGCGGCCTCGCTTCGATGATCGCCCTGATCATCGACGTTGCCGTTCACCTGAGGCTGGCGCGGGATGTCGAGGCGAAATCCGTTGGCGCTGCTTCCGCTGCCGTTTCCATTACCATTGCCGTTTTTTGCGACCGCAAAAATATTTTCCGCAGGTTTTGGTATCTTTGCGGGAGCGGGGCTTATTTCCGGTTTTGCGTCTGACTTTATTTTCGGCTTTGCGCTTTCAGTAGCGGATAATTTCCGATCCAGGTCGAGAATTTCTTCCGGCTCGATCGCTTTGCCGTTGAGTTTCAATTCAGATCTTGGGGGATTGACGGCCTCAAAGACGCTGACCAAGCCGCCGGGCGACGTGGCGCGAACCAATAAGCGCTGCAGCCCGCCCGAACTCTCGCCCTCCGTATTTAGGGCCGCCGCAAAGCCGCGCTCGAATTCCCGCAGCCTGACGCGATGAGATTCGTCGAAGATCATTTCAGCCCGGTACTGCCCGATATCGACCCGCACCAGGCCGACGAAAGAATTCTGCCGCAAATATCGCAGCAGGGCGGACAAATTCACGAAACCGGTATCCAGATTTTTATGCAGCGGGCGAACTTTCATTTTAGCTTAAAGTGGCAGATCGATTGGCCTTAGAGCCTCGGAATCAAGCTTGACGATCACCTGTCTATTTATCAATTTTGTATTAAAAAAGACTAATACCCCTGTTTTTTCAAGGAATTATCATTAAATAAGCGACTTTTTGTTGCGTTAGACGAAAATTTCGTGCAAAATTTTGCCATTCGACTTCCGCAAATTTTGTCCTTAAAGAAGATAAACATTATGAACATTGCCGGTCTCTTTCGTAGAAAATCTATTGAGCAAATTCAAAACGACGCCGCAGCCGGGTTAGCCGATCACGATCAACCCGGACAATTGCGTCGAACGCTGGGGTTTTACGACCTGACCCTGATGGGAATCGCCGCAATCGTTGGCGCGGGTATTTTCGCGATGGTCGGCAAGGCTTCCTATAATGGCGGCCCGGCGGTCGTCCTTTTGTTCGTGCTGACGGCGTTTGCCTGCGGATTTTCGGCGCTTTGCTACGCGGAATTTGCCGCGCGGATCCCGGTGGCCGGCTCGGCCTATACCTATTCATACGCTTCGCTGGGCGAGCTGATCGCCTGGATAATCGGCTGGGATCTGATCGTCGAATACGCGATCGGCAATATCGCGGTGGCCATTTCCTGGAGCGATTATTTTACCGGCTTGCTAAACGGTTACGGCATCAAGATACCGGAGCATTTCACGATGGATTATCTGACCGCCAGCCGGGGATACGATGCGGTTCAGACGGCGATCGCCGGCGGTAAGCCTTTGACCGCTTTGACGACGGCCTGCAACAATGCCGACGCCACAGTCAACTGCGGACAGATCGATGCTTATACGGCCTGGGCGGCGGCGCCCCAGATCAGCGGCGTGCCGATAATTGCCGATCTGCCGGCGCTGATGATCACGCTGGTCATCACCGCGCTGGTTTTCATCGGTATTCGCGAATCGAAATGGGCCGGAAACGGCATGACGATCTTAAAGATCGGGATCATTTTGCTGGTGATCTTTTTGGGCGCGTTTTACGTCGATCCCAAAAACTGGTCGCCTTTTGCCCCGAACGGCGTCACCGGCGTGCTGAAAGGCGTTTCCGCCGTGTTCTTTGCCTATATCGGTTTCGACGCGCTCTCAACCACGGCCGAAGAATGTAAAAATCCGCGGCGGGATCTGCCTAAGGCGATGATCGCCTCATTGATAATCTGTACCATACTGTATTGCGCGCTGGCACTGGTGCTGACCGGTATGGTCAGCTACACCAAGCTCAATGTCGGCGATCCGCTGGCATTCGTTTTCACCCAGCCGAACAGCAATCTGCCGTGGGTTGCGGGAATTATCGCCATCAGCGCGGTGATCGCCCTGGCGACGGTGTTTCTGGTATTTCAGATCGGACAGCCGCGTCTATGGATGGCGATGAGCCGCGACGGGCTGCTGCCGAAAATATTTTCTTCGATACATCCGAAATTCCGCACGCCGTGGTTTGCCACGATCATCACCGGCATCGTGGTCGCGGTCCCGGCGCTGTTCATGAATCTGACGGAAGTGACCGATCTGGCCAGCATCGGAACCCTGTTCGCCTTTGTCGTGGTCTGCGCGGGGGTGCTTTTCAAAGACAAGGAATTCGGCCGCGGAGGACGGTACGTTCCCTACATTAACGGCGAATATATTATTCCGGCGCTGCTATTGATAGTTTTCGCCCTGATCGCATGGGTTTATCCCGAGGGCATCCAAAACTTTTTCAAACTCGATCCCGGCGCGGACGATATGATGATGGGCATCACGCACAAGATCCCGATGCTCGTCTTTATCCTGCTTTGCATCACGATCACGGTCTTGTCGGTATTTAAGAAACTTTCGCTGATTCCGACGATGGGGCTGCTGCTCTGCACCTATCTGATGACGGAGCTGGGCCCGACCAACTGGATGCGTTTCGGGGTCTGGCTGCTGGTCGGCATCAGGATCTACCGCTTCTTCGGCTATCGCAATAGTAATCTGAACCCGGATAAGAAAATGCCTTCGGGTATGTGGCTGTTGAAATTTGCCAGCATGGCGGCCGATTTCGTGCTGCTGGGATTCTTTATTTTCCCGCTGGCGGGTTACCTGTTCGGCCTGACAAATATGGGCCTGGTGTACCTGGTAGTTGCCGCCGGGATCGCCATTACCCTGGAAATTCTGACCCAACTGAGAGAGAAAAAGTAAGTGTGTCAGTAGCCCGACCGTCAGGAAGGGCGCATTTTCAGGCTAAATAAGCGCCCTTGCTGACGCGCGGGCTACTGACACGGTGACCCAAAAATTAAGATCACCGATTTCTTCAACTTTATGTAACCGAAAAGAGTTCCTGTGCGTCTAAACGTATAGGAACTTTTTCTATTTTTTTAAGGAGACATTTGCAATGAAGAGATTTGTAGTTTTATCTGCGGTTTTCTGCCTGCTTTCGATCGCGGCCTTCGGGCAGGCGAAACCGGCGGATTATTCCGGTGAATGGTCGCTCGACAAAGCCAAAAGCACCCTGCCCGACAGGATGAAAAATATCGAAAGCATGACCATGACGGTCGCGCAAACCGATAAGGATATCAAGATCACGACCTCGTCCAAGCGCGGCGCTCCGCCGCAAGGCGCGGGCGGGCCTCCGGCGGGCGGAGCTCCTCCGGCTGGCGGCCCCGGTAGCGGCGGCGGCGGTGGACGCGGCATGGGCGGCGGCGGCGGTATGGGCGATCAGACGCTGACCTATACCCTCGACGGCAAGGAGACCTCGGCCGAAGTGGCCGGCGGCATGGGAACCAGCACGGTCAAAACCAGCGCCAAAATGGAGGGCGGCAAGCTGAACCTGACCAATTCGCGCACCTTCAATTCGCAAATGGGCGAAATGAAAGTAACCGCGAAAGAAACCTGGGAGCTGCAGTCCGACGGCTCGCTAAAAGTAAAACGCGACATTGAATCCACACAGGGCACGCAGTCGGCGGAAATGGTTTTCACTAAAAAGACTAAGTAGCCAGCGATCAGGTTTGTGCGGGCGGGACGCCCACACGACAGCCGGCGGGACGCCGGCGCTACTTTTCCGGAACGCGAAGCGCGAGAGTTTTAGCTCTCGCGCTTTGTTTTGGCGGGAAATCGCATCTGTTTTTACCAACCTCTTTTGTAATCCACACAGGAATCTTTCATCTTTTATCTATCCGTTATAATCTATTCCGAAATAGATCATAGCTGAGAGATGATAACTGATAGATAAATACCGATTTTTAATTTTATGAAAATTTTAGTTCTAGGCGCCGGGCGAATGGGCCACGGCGCGGTTTACGACCTGGTTCATAATTCACCCAATGTCGAAGGCGTCACCGTTGCCGATTTCGATCTGAAAAAGGCGGAAGCCGTCGCGGCGATCGATCCGGGTAAAGTCGCCGCCCGGCATTTGGACGCGGCAAATTATTCGGACGTGGTCGAATTAATGCGCGGGCACGATGCCGCTATTTCCTGCGTCAATTACTGGTATAACGTCGGGCTCACGCGCGCCGCGATAGAGACTAAAACCAATTTCTGCGACCTGGGCGGAAACAATTACATCGTCGATGAACAGCTTGCGCTAAACGATGAGGCGAAAGCGGCGGGCATCAATATCATCCCCGACTGCGGACTGGCGCCGGGAATGGTTTCGGTACTGGCAATGCACGGCGCGAACCGCTTCGACGAGATAGAGGAAATTCATATCCGCGTCGGCGGGCTGCCGCAAAACCCGCAGCCGCCGCTGAACTACCAGCTTGTTTTTTCCGTCGAGGGCCTGATCAATGAATACATCGAGGCCGCGCGCGTCATCCGCGCCGGCGAGATCGCCGAAGTCGAATCGATGACCGAGATCGAAAGCCTGTCATTCGACGATTTTCCGCCGCTCGAAGCGTTTCAGACATCCGGCGGCACTTCTACGCTGCCTGATAGTTTTCTGGGCAAAATTCGCGAGCTCGATTACAAAACCATCCGCTATGCCGGGCACTGCGACAAATTCAAAACGATGATCGACCTCGGGCTGTGCGAAAGCGAAGAGATCGACGTTGACGGCGTAAAGGTAAAACCGCGCCGCGTGCTCGGTGAACTCCTGCAAAAAAATCTGCCCGCCGATGAGCCGGATTACGTGCTGGTCAGGCTGGATTTTGCCGGAACAAAAGACGGCCGGAAACAAACGCTGCGTTACGACATCGTTGACCGCCACGACGAGGAAACGGGCTTGAGCGCGATGATGCGGACGACGGCTTTTCCGGCTTCGATCATCGCGCAAATGGCCGCGCGCGGCGAGGTGATCAGGCGCGGCGCGACCCCGCAAGAAAAAGCTATCCAACCGGACAAATTTGTGGCAGAATTGGCGCGGCGAAATATCGCCATCGTCGAGACCCTGTCGTAAATTTATGAAAAAGTGGTTTTTCCGGTCGGTCGTTGTTTTAGTGGTGCTGGCTGCTGCGGCTGCGCTCGCTCTTTATCTGATCGACCGGCACGTGCGCTCTTTTGCCGCGCAAAAACTGCAGACGTCGATCACCGAAATACCGGCGGAAGACCCGCCGCGCGTCGCGATAGTTTTTGGCGCCTTGGTCTGGGATAACGGCGAACCTTCGACGGTGCTGTACGACCGGATCGTGACCGCGGTGGAGCTTTACCGCGCCGGCCGGGTCAGGAAAATTCTGATGAGCGGCGACAACCCGACCCACCAGTACGACGAGCCGACCGTGATGAAGGACACCGCCGTTAAGTTAGGCGTGCCGGAAAGCGATATCGTGACGGATTTTGCCGGGCGGCGGACTTACGACACCTGCTATCGCGCAAAGGAAATATTCGCGATCGACCGAGCCGTGCTCGTAACCCAGGAATTTCACCAGGCGCGGGCACTGTACCTCTGCAGCAACATGGGCATCGACAGCATTGGCATCACCGCCGACCGTCGCCCGTACGAAGACGAACGGCACTGGAGATTTCGCGAATTCTTTTCCGTCACCAGCGCGTGGTACGAAATGAATTTTGTGCCTTTTAAACCGATCGGCGGCGAGAAGGAACCTATCGAGCCTTAGACAGTCTGGGGAGTCTTGAGTCTAGAGAGTCTGTCGAGAATTAGTAGCGCCAGCGTCCCGCTGGCTGTCGTGCGGGCGTCCCGCCCGCGCATAATCTGACGGCGGGACGCCGTCAGGACAGCCGCCGAGACGGCAGCGCTACAAGCGCTTTTGCAACTTATAAAACTGAAAAGAACCCGGTTACTACCGTTCCCGGTTCTGACAGAAGATTCTAAATAAAAAACGGAGCGTATTAGATGTCACTAGCGCTTTTAGCTGTCATTTTTCTTTTTTGGCTTGTGTTCGGCTATTTCGCCTACGGGCGCTGGATCGCAAAGCAGTTCAAATTAAACGACGCCGTGGAGACGCCGGCCAATACGGTCAACGACGGCGAAGACTATGTGCCGACCAAGCCTTTCTATCTTTTCGGGCAGCATTTTTCCGCCATCGCCGCCGCCGGGCCGATCGCCGGGCCGATCATCGCCTGCCAGAGTTTCGGCTGGCTGCCGTGTCTGATCTGGATCGCGCTCGGCGTGGTGCTGATCGGGGCGGTGCACGATTTTTCCAGCCTGACGTCTTCCGTCCGGCACGGCGCAAGCTCGATCGCGGAACTGACAAAGCAGGAACTGGGAAAAGGCGCGGGCCGCGCGATGATGGCTTTTATCTGGATCGCGCTGATCTACGTGATCGTGGCTTTTACCGACATCACCGCCGGCACATTTGTCTCCGGCGACGAATCGCTGCTCGGCGAAACACGTTTTAATCCGGGCGGCGCGGTGGCGATCGCAAGCGTGATGTACCTGGGGCTTTCGATCGTGCTCGGCATCGTCGATAGATTTCTCAAACCGCCGCTCTTGCTGACGACCATCATCTTTGTCCCGGCGACTTTTGCGCTCTCGTATCTCGGCACTCATCTTTCGACCGTGCTGACACTCGATCAGATGACGTGGTCGATCATTATTCTGCTCTACTGCTGCGCCGCGTCGGTGGTGCCGGTCTGGGCGCTGCTGCAGCCGCGCGGTTATCTCGGCGGATTTGTCCTGTACGCGGCGATCGCGGTCGGCGTGATGGGAATTTTCTTCGGCGGGTACGAGATCCAGCAGCCGGCCTTTAAATCTTTCGACATTGGCGGGATGACGGGAACGATGTTTCCGTTTCTTTTCGTGACCATCGCCTGCGGGGCCTGTTCGGGATTTCACGGGCTGGTCTGTTCCGGGACGACTTCGAAACAGATAGACAAGGAATCGCACATGCGCCCGGTCGGCTACGGCGCGATGCTGGCCGAAGGCTTCGTGGCGTTTATTGCGCTGGTCACGATCATGATCGTCACTTCCGAAGCGGTCAAAGGCGTGCCGGCGGGTAAAGTCTATGGCAACGGCATCGGCAATTTTTTGACCCTGATCGTGGGCAAACAAAATCTTCCGTTCGCGATCACTTTCGGCGCGATGGCTTTTTCGACTTTTGTCTTCGATACACTGGACGTTTGTATGAGGCTGGGGCGCTATATCGTGCAGGAGCTGATCGGCATTCCCGGCCGCATTGGCGCGATCGTGGCAACCCTGGCGACGGTGGCGATCCCGTTCTTTCTGGTCTTTACCGCGCCCAAGGGAGCCTATCTCGAATTCTGGACGCTGTTCGGCGCATCGAATCAATTACTGGCCGGACTGACGCTGCTTTCGATCTCGGCGTGGCTGTATCACGCTCGCCAGCGGATCGCCTTTACGCTGCTGCCGATGGCCTTCGTGCTGGTGATCACGCTCTGGGCGCTGGTCAAGCTGACCATCGGAAACTATTCGGCGGCGACGGGATTCGATATGAAATTCATCAACGCGACGGCCGCGCTGGCGCTGGTCGTGCTGTCGATCTATCTGATAATTACGGCGGCCGTCAAACTCAGAAAAGAGCGCCGAAATTTAGCACCGGCGGAAAGTGTGTAAAGGGTTAAATCAATTTAGCTATCAGCTAATAGCTGTCAGCTAACAGCTTTTTGAAACTCTTCCCGCAAAAACGCACGGCTTGTATAAAATTTACAAAGCCTATCTTATTGGTCGTAGCGCGCGGTGATCGGAATGTCTCCGGCTTCTCCCCATCTGACGGTCGTGTAGCCGTCCCGGCTCTGCAGCAGGTGCCAGGTGCCGCTGCGATAGACCGCGATGTCGCATTTTCCGTCGCCGTCGTAATCACCCGGAACCGGGATATCGGTCGAGATGCCGAACCTGTTGTAGCGGAAACCGTCGGTGGTCAGAAGCTGGTACCAGGCGCCCTCGCTCGGGCGATAAACGGTGAAGTCGGCCCTACCGTCGCCGTCGAAATCGCCGGTCAGCGGAATGTCCGTCGAGATCCCAAAATTGAAGACATTGAAGCCGCCATCCGAACTGCGCCGCACCCACCAGGTTCCGTTCGACGGGCGATAGATCGCGTAGTCGGTAATGCCGTCGTTGTCGTAATCGGCGGGCACCGGCTTGTCGCCGTTTGCGCCCCATTGCAGACTCGGGCTCTGCTGGCTGACGGTAGGTTCGTTAAGCCCCCACCAGATACCATTCGACGGGCGAAACACCCCGATGTCCAGCAGCCCGTCGCCATTGAAATCGCCGCCGTACGGCAGATCGCCGGCTAATCCCCAGAACGAGCGGAAAAACGGGCTGTCGGTATTGGTTCTTTCAAAATTGAAGAAACTGGGCGAGCCGCTGGAAACTCCGTTGTTCCAGTAAGCGATCGTCTGGCGATACATATTCGAACCCACGGAAAACGGCGTGTATTCGGGAAAGATCTTGGTCGCGCCGGCGCTTATATTGCGCTGAAACTCGTTGATCTCCTGTTTGACGTAGATCCGTTTTTCGCCGGGCCGGTAAATCGCCAGATCGGCCCTGTCGTTATTATTAAACGACGGCGAATTTGCGTTGTAATTTACCTGCCGCGTCCCCTGCGAGGTCAGATTTCTGATCCGGGTCAGGCCTTCATTGACGATGATGATCCTGCCATCGAACTGCACGGCAAATTTAACGCTGCCGCCATTCCACGAAGACCCGATAAAAGCGTTTTTCGAATAAAGCTTCAGCACCCCGCCGACGACCCCGCCGCCCACTACCGCTCCGCCGCCCGGCCCCGCCGCGACGGTCGCTCCGTCCTGGGGAAAATATTTGTCATGCCCGTCGAATCTGGTAAACCTGAAGCCGGCGCTGTCGACGATCGCCACGCTGCCATCAAACATTGGCTCCATATCGAACTTCGGGCCGTACTGCCAGCCGGAATTATAGGGAGTTAAAAAATCGGCGACCCCCTGGTTTCCAAAAGCCGGATCGAGCGAACCGTCGGGCCGCAGCTTTATGATGTAATAGCCCCACTCGTCGTTATTATCCGGGCGATCGAGATGGCTGACGCTGCCGACCAGTATTCTAGAGTCGGACAAAATTTCTACGTCCAGCAGCCCGAAGCGTCCCGGGACGGTGCCGCTCTCAGGCGGAAACGTGTAATAGAAAAAACCGCCGGCGGCAAATTCGCTGTCAAAAGTTCCGTTCGGATTAAAACGCATCACGGCCTGGGTGTTGTTCCAGGTTCCGGCGGCGACGATCTTTCCGTCCGTCTGGATCGCAACTTTTTTGAACGACTCGAACTGATCCTGGTTGACGATCAGTACACCGTTATTCGCAAAAGAGGAATCGAGCTGCCCGTTCGAGTTGTAGCGCATCACCAAAAAATCGGTAAAGACGCTCGGGAAGGAAGCCGGAACACTGCCGACCAGAACGATCTTCCCGTCATTCTGAAGCTCCATATCCGAGATGACCTCGTCGCCGGCGGTGAGTGCGGTAATGGTGTAGCCGCCGGTGCCGAAACTATTGTCGACGGCCCCGCTCGGCAGCAGCCTGGCGACAAAAATATCGACGCCCGTGCCGCTTTGATTTACATACCCGGTGACTACGATCTTGTGGTCGGGCTGCGTGGTCACATCGACGACCACCGCCCCGGAATTGTGAACAACCGAACCGATATTTACCGATCCATTAACGCCGAATGTCGGATCGATCACCGCGGTCGCGCGGGCCGCAACGTAAGACGAGAAAATGATAACGAAAGTCAGCGCCACCGCCGCCAGCGAACGGAAAATAAAATTTTTCATAATTAATTGCTCAAAAGATCAGGTGTTACAGACGGCGGACCGTCAAACACAATGATGCCATATCTGTTTTGCTCAGAAGATAACATAACAAAGACGAAATCCGGAAAAACTTCCAATATCTGGTAACGAGTTGGAACATAAGAACAAGCTGAAGCTTGAACTCTAAACAGTTACCCGGTTCTGACAAACACCTGCCCGCATACGCAGGCAGTTCTGACTTAATTTATTTGGTTACCGTTCCGCGACGATCTTTTCCAGCAATGCGATCTGTCTTTGCTGGATCTCGATCAGTTCGAGCCATTTTATCTCGCGCAGTTCGTCGATCTTGTGATGCAGCCCGATGATCTCGAGCTCGGCGCGGAGGTTTACTTCATAGTCGTGCTCGGCGTTGATGCGGTCTTTGGCCGACTGGCGGTTTTGCGACATCATGATGATCGGCGCCTGCACCGCCGCCAGCATCGAGAGAACCAGGTTAAGAAAAATGAAAGGGTAAGGATCGAAAGGCCTGGTGTAAATGATGAGGGTGTTTAAAATTACCCATAGAAAAAGGATCACGAAAAAAAGGATGATGAACGTCCACGAACCGCCGAAAGCGGCTACCTGATCGGCGATCCTTTCGCCAAACGTCCGTTTCTCGCTATAGTCTTTTTGAACGTCGTGACTGATCGGCTTGCGCGCGATGAACTGCTCGATAACCTTCTTTTCGGCATTATCGAGGGCTTCCCATTCCTTGTTCAGCAGATGTTTCGCTACATCCTGGGGTTTTTTCATATTCTTCTCCGGCTTCGGAATCTATCGCCCCAGTTTATCATTAAGCGGGAGAGATCGTGGCGACGGGAAAAAAGGCGGGATGAAGAATCTTCACCCGCCCTGTCTTTATTTATCGTTTTCAGCGGTAAGTCACGCTAACCTCCCGGCGTCGGACTTGAAGCCGGAGTCGGTGTGGGGCTGGGCGGCGTGTATGCGGCGGACCAGACATTAGTGCTCCCTAGAACGCATTCATCCTGATCGATCTTTGTTCCGACCTGATAAGGGCCGGTGAAGGTCGGGCACCCGCACTGCACCAGCGGCAGGCCGGTTTTCGGATCTTTTTTACCTATTCTCTTGCAGGGGGCGGTCATGCACCCGGCATATGACGCGGGGGTTGCGCAGGTTGTCGGGCTGATCGGCATCTGCTTTTCAAGGTAGAGGCTAAAGGCCGAGATCAGGTCCGCACCCGGTATCAGGGTGTTGTTGTTGACGGCGTCGCAGACCGGGGCTTCGCGAGCGCCGGTGGGGCGGCACTTGCTGCCGTCCTTTCCGCACTCGGCAACCGTTTTAAGATACACGTCACGGTTCAGGATAGAGTTGATGTCAACCATATAGGGCTGCCCGGCGGGAATCTCATAACAGGTGCAGTTTGCCAGGCCAGGCCCGTCCGGATTGCAGGGCGTAAGCGGCCCCGGCCCGGAATAGTAACAAAGCGCGACCGCCGCGCCTTTGCAGGTAAGCATATTCGACGGCTGCACCATAATGTCTGCCCACGGAGGGCCATACGAGGTCGTCGGGAGCGTGTTGAGGGTGAAGGATTTACCCTTGGTAAACCGGTCAAAATCGAAGGTCGCGGCGGTGTTGGTGGAGGAGGCTGACTGGGCGGCGGCGGGCGTCTGGTACGCTCTGTAAATCAGGCCCGCAAACGCCAGCAGGCAAAACAAGCCGATGATCAAAATTACGGGGTACAATCTATTGATCTTTTTCATGATTTGCTCCTTGGGCGAATCGCGTGTTGTCGCCCGCTTAGGGTTGGTTGGAAGATCCGAATCGCCCGATGAATTCAGTAAATTCGAATGGAAGAATTAAGCAAAGCTCTCAGTAAAGCAAGTTTACGCCCTGCTGGCGAGTAAATCAAATCGGGCCACTTTCGCTGCCCGGCGCGAGTTAAAAGCGACGTAATTCCCTGCGCGGCGGCGTCAAAAAGGCTGATTTCCGACGGCTTTTCACCCCGCAAACACCTGGCCTGAATTAAATAGCAACGGCTGTGTTTGATAAATGGGAACAAAATCGGCAATAATTACCCTTTTGTCCTGTATGGGTGGCTGTATCAGGCAGATATTATTAATCAATTCGTTATCAAAATAGGGGTGGTTTTTTAATGGAATCTACAATTCTTTATCTGGTCCCGGCGTTAGGGATTCTCGGATTAGTCGTGATGGCATTTAAGTCGGCATGGGTCAGGAAACAACCTACCGGTGATGAAAATATGGTCCAGCTATCGACTTATATTGCCGAAGGCGCCATGGCGTTTTTAAAAGCAGAGTGGAAAGTTTTAGCTATTTTTGCAGTCATTGCCGCGTCTCTTCTCGCGTGGTCGGGAACATTGGTCGCGACCTCTTCTCCGGTCATCGCGCTTTCATTTATTATCGGCGCGGTATTTAGCGCGACTGCCGGATACTTCGGAATGAATATCGCGACAAAGGCGAATGTCAGAACAACCCAGGCCGCCAGAACCAGCTTGAAAGGCGCATTACAGGTGGCTTTTACGGGCGGAACCGTGATGGGGCTCGGGGTAGCCGGACTTGCGGTTTTGGGCATTGGTTCGCTTTTTATTCTTTTTTACAATATTTTCGTCGTCAGCACCGGCGGCACGGCCAATGGCGTGGCGATGGAAAAGGCTATCGAAGTTTTAGCTGGTTTTTCTCTCGGCGCCGAATCGATTGCTCTTTTTGCCAGAGTCGGCGGCGGTATTTATACGAAAGCGGCTGACGTCGGGGCTGACCTGGTCGGTAAGGTCGAAGCCGGAATTCCTGAAGACGATGTGAGAAACCCGGCGACGATCGCGGATAACGTCGGCGATAATGTCGGCGACGTGGCCGGTATGGGAGCCGATCTTTTCGGGTCTTATGTGGCGACAATTCTCGCGACAATGGTTTTAGGAAGGGAGATAGTTGCGGTCGATAAATTCGGCGGCCTTTCTCCGATAATTCTGCCGATGCTGATCGCGGGGCTCGGAATTATCTTTTCAATTATCGGCTGTTCACTCGTTAGAATTTCAGATGATAAGGGTAACGTTCAAAAGGCGCTGAATATCGGGAACTGGGCCTCGGTCATTATCACGACGATCGCCTGCTACTTCATCGTTATGTGGATGCTTCCGGCGAACATGACCTTAAGGGGACATAGTTTTACCAATACGGGCGCGTTCCTGGCGATCTTAATAGGATCGATCGTCGGCGCTCTGATGAGCCTCGTTACTGAATTTTACACCGCGATGGGGAAACGCCCGGTGATGTCGATCGTGCGGCAATCCGATACCGGCGCGGCGACAAATATTATCGGCGGCCTTTCGGTCGGGATGGAATCCACTTTTGTTCCGACCCTTATTCTGGCGGCGGGAATTTACTTATCTCATTATTTTGCCGGATTATACGGGGTGGCGATCGCGGCGACGGGTATGATGGCAACGACCGCTATGCAGCTTGCGATCGACGCTTTCGGACCGATCGCCGATAACGCCGGCGGCATCGCGGAGATGAGCCGCCTGCCGAAAGAGGTCAGAGCAAGGACCGATATTTTAGATGCCGTCGGAAATACCACCGCCGCAACCGGTAAAGGTTTTGCAATTGCTTCGGCTGCGCTGACGGCGCTGGCGCTATTTGCCGCTTACGTCGGCCTGGCGGGAATAGGTTCGATCGATATCTACAAAGCTGATGTTCTGGCAGGATTATTTGTCGGCGGAATGATCCCTTTTATCTTTTCCTCTTTAGCGATCGCGGCGGTCGGCAGAGCGGCGATGGCGATGGTGCAGGAAGTCAGGCGGCAATTTAGAGAAATTCCGGGAATCATGGAGTATAAGGCGAAGCCGGAATACGATAAATGCGTCGCCATTTCTACTCAGGCCTCTCTGAGAGAGATGATGCTTCCGGGGGCGATCGCTCTGATCACTCCGCTTATAGTCGGATTCGCTTTTGGGCCCGAAGTTCTCGGTGGTTTGCTGGCAGGAGTTACCGTTTCGGGCGTGCTGCTGGGAATGTTTCAGAACAATGCCGGCGGAGCCTGGGATAACGCGAAAAAATCGTTTGAAGCAGGCGTAGAGATCAATGGAAAAATGGAATATAAAGGAAGCGACGCTCATAAAGCGAGCGTAACAGGCGACACCGTCGGCGATCCGTTCAAAGATACTTCGGGCCCTTCGATGAATATTCTGATCAAACTTATGTGTATCGTGGCCCTGATCATTGCCCCGCATATTAATGTGAATAGAACTGACCACAAAACAGAAATAACTCCCCAGGTTACGACGGAACAAGTCCTGACCGAAAAGAGTCTATAAACGAAATTGTGCAGTTGGATTAAAGAGGCTCGTGCGAAAGCGCGGGCTTTTTTATTTGTAGCGCTACCGTCCCGGCGTCAGTCAAGAAGTGCGGGCGGGACGCCCCCACCACAGCCAGCGAGACGCTGGCGCTACGATCTGGCACCTAATTTGCATTTAAGGGTTCGGAGTTGTCGTTTTCTGTCATAAAAGCGACACCCCTACCCTTATGACAAATTCACCGACCAACCGCTTTTTAAATCAAGCCAATAATTATTCCCACCTGACCGTTCCGATCGCGGCGGTCATCATCCTGCTGGTTTTGCTGGTGCCGCTCCCGCCGTTTCTGCTGGATATTCTGATCAGTTTTAATTTGATGATCTCCGTGCTGGTACTGATGGTTTCGATGTACATCCTCCAGCCGGTGAAATTCACTTCCTTCCCGAATTTGCTGCTACTAACCACTCTTTTCCGGCTGGCGTTAAACGTCGCCACGTCGCGCCTGATCCTGACCCACGGCAACCTCGGCGAATCGGCCGCCGGCGCGGTCATCAAATCTTTCGGTGAATTTGTTATCGGCGGTAATTACGTCGTCGGGATCGTGATATTTTTGATCCTGCTGGCCATTCAATTCCTCGTGGTCAACCACGGCGCGGTTCGTTCAAGTGAAGTGACCGCAAGATTTACGCTCGACGCGATGCCCGGCAAACAGATGGCGGTGGACGCCGATCTGGCCGCCGGCATGATCGACGAAAAAGAGGCCCAGATACGCCGCAAGGATATCAGCCAAGGGGCCGAATTTCACGGTTCGATGGACGGCGCGATCCGCTTTACCCAGCGCGACGCCGTGGCTTCGATAATTATCGTGATAGTAAATATCGGCGCCGGATTTCTGATCGGCGTGTTCCAGCACGGGCTGACCCTGGCCGAAGCCATTAAAACCTACACCACGCTGACCGTCGGCGACGGCGTGGCCGCGGCGGTTCCTTCGCTTTTTATTTCAGTCGCGGCCGCGATAATCACTACCCGTTCCGCCACCGAGGCGAGCATGGGTAAAGACACCAGCGGCCAGCTGCTGGGCAATCCCAAGCCGCTTTTTATTGCCGCCGGTGTGCTGGCTTTTCTGGGGATTCTGCCGGGGATGCCGCATTTCGCGTTTATCACGCTGGCGATCGGCGTCGGCGGCGTCGGCTATCTTTCGCGGCAGCGCGGGCAGCAAAATACCATGCAGGCGGCGCACGACGAAGACGCCAGGAAACAGGACGAGATAAAGAAAACCCCGGAAAGGATCGAAAGCCTGCTCAAGGTCGATGCGCTGGCGCTGGAGGTCGGTTACGGCCTGGTCGGGCTGGTCAGCACCGGCGATTCTTTCCTCAACCGCATCCGCGAAATCAGACGGCAGGCGGCCATCGAGCTCGGCATAATCGTGCCATCGGTTCACGTTACGGACAATCTGCAATTAGGCCCGCGCGAATACGCGATCCTGCTCAAGGGTGAGCGTGTCGCCCGCGGAGAGATCCACCCCGACGGCTTTTTAGCCATCGATCCGGGCGTCGTGCGCGAGAAAATAACCGGTATCGAAACGACCGATCCGACCTTCGGCATGCCGGCAGTCTGGATCCGCCGCAGCGAAGATCGCGACCGAGCGGTCGCCGCCGGATACACGGTGGTGGATTCAACCACGGTCGTCTGCACGCACCTGGCCGAGATCATCAAACGCCACGCCTACGAACTGCTGGGACGCCAGGAAACCCGCGCCCTGCTCGATTCGCTGGCCGAAACGCATCCGAAAACCGTCGAGGAAGCGACGCCGAAAGTTTTGTCGCTCGGCGAGACCCAGCGCGTGCTGCAAAACCTCCTTCGCGAACGCGTTCCGATCCGCGATCTCGCGACAATTTTGGAAGCCATTACCGATGTCGCCGTCGTGACGCGCGATGTCAACGCTTTGACAGAAGCGGCGCGTTCGGCGTTGTCGCGGACGATCTCGTCCGGCCTGGCGAACGAGAACGGCGAGCTGTCGGTTTTAACGCTCGACCCGACGCTCGAAGCCCAGATCGCGGAACGCCTCGGGCTCTTCGGAGGCAGCAATCAACAGCCTATCGAGCCCGAATTCGGCCGCAATCTGCTGGAAAAGATCGAGACCGCCTGCCGCGCGGCGGTGATGTCACAGCCCATCGTTTTGTGCTCTTCGATGGTGCGCCCGCACCTGCGAAAGCTAACGGAACGGTTCTTGCCTGAACTGGTAGTGATCGCCCACGGCGAAGTCGCTCCGAGCGTCAGGTTAGTTTCGATGGGAACGGTCAGCTAACAAAAAACATTCTCAAATTTCTTTCAGGAAAAATATTATGATGCAGGTAAAAAAATACAGGGCAGCCACGACCAGAGAAGCGCTCGAGCAGATCAAGAACGATCTGGGACAGGACGCTTTCGTGCTGGAAACGAAACAGGTTAAGAAAAGCGGATTTTTCGGCCTCGGCCGCTCCGCCACCGAGATCGAGATCAGCGCCGCCGCCGCACCCAATTCGCAAAAGCCGACCGCACAAAATGATGAAGCGCAGGTAATGGCCCCCGCGCCCCGCCGTTCGTCCGCCGCCGCGCCGCAAACCCTGTTTTTACGAGACGACACGATTGCCGCACCGGCCGCGCCGCCCGCGCCCGCAACACATTCAGGTCAGAAAACCACCACCGACGATTTGATGAGCATTTTGGCGGCAAAAGGTTTTTCGGCAAACGAAACTGAAAATGAACGCGCCGGGCAATCGTATTCGATGAACTCGATCTTTGCCGCGCGCCCCGCGCAATTCGAAACGGCCGAGATTTCTCCGGAAGCGCCGCAGTTCGTTCACCCGAAAAAAGAAACGGCCAATCCCGCCGCAGCTGCCGCCACTATCTCTGCCGAAAATGAATTTGCGACGGCGCAGCCTACCGGCAATTCCGCCAATAACTCCGCGGGCAACTCCGGTCAAACCATCGACAGCAGCGAATTCGAATTTTTGCGCGCCGAGCTGCGGGAAGTAAAATTCGCGCTCGGCAAGGTCGCTTTTAGAAATAACGCCGCCGAATATCAAAGAGACGTCGATCTCGATTTCCTCGGCGGAAATTACGATTCGCCTTTTCACGAAGCTTATATCGAACTGGCAACGCTGGGCGTTCCTTCCGAACTGGCCAAAAATATCGTGCTCGAAATAATCCCCGATTTTCGCGGCAGCATTAGCAGTGAAAAAGACATTGCCCGTCTTGCGCTGACCAGCGCGCTGTCGTCCCGCCTGACCTTCGCGGTAAGTCCGCTGCAGCCGGACGGCGAACGAATCCTGGCTTTCGTCGGCCCCACCGGCGTCGGCAAAACGACCACCATCGCAAAACTCGCCGCCCGTGTCGCCCTGCAGCAAGGCCGCCGCGTCGAACTGATCGCGCTCGACACCTACCGCATTGGAGCGGTCGAGCAATTAAGAACTTATGCCGAGATCATCGGCGCCGGCTGCCATACCGTCCGCTCGGTGCTGGAGCTTGACGCGATGCTGCGCAAACTTCCCCAGGACGCGACGATACTGGTCGATTCCACCGGCAAGAGCCCGCACGATCTGGCCGATCAATACACCCTCGCGGAATATTTACGGCACAATGACGAGATCAAAAAATGTCTCGTGCTCCAGGCCAACACTCACCCGGTCGATGCCGCGTCCGCAGTCAGAAAATTCAACATCTACGGCCCCGATTACCTCGCCATCACTAAATTCGACGAAACCGAGAGGCCCGGCGCATTGCTCGAGGTAGCGGCCGAAAGCTCACTCCCGCTGGCTTACTTCTGCATGGGACAGCGCGTCCCCGAAGACCTGCAGGAAGCGACCCTGGGAAACCTGGTTTCACGTATTCTCCCAAAGAATAGCTAACCAAAAACTAAACTCTTAAACACATACAGAAAAGAAATACCCAAATGAGAGACCAAGCTTCAACACTACGATTGATTTCTTCGAACCGCGCGGTCATGCCCCGCACCGGCGCGGCTACGACCTCCCAGCGAAAAACGCGGAGCATTGCCATCACCGCCGGTAAAGGGGGTGTAGGAAAATCCAACTTCGCCGTTAACCTGGCGATCGAGATGGGAAAACTCGGCAAGCGCGTGGTGCTTTTAGACGCCGATTTCGGCCTGGCAAACGCCGACCTTCTCTGCGGGCTAACGCCTAAATTTCATCTCGGCCACGTCATTTCCGGCATTAAGGAATTGGAAGACATCTTTCTCGAAGTATCGGAAAACGTTCACCTGGTGCCGGGCGGCAGCGGCATCGAAGAGCTGGTAAATTTTTCGCTTTCCGCGCGGACCGATACCTACCGGAAACTGCGCGAGATGGAAACCGGCAACGACTTTATGCTGATCGACACCGCCGCCGGTATCGGTCATAACGTGCTCGACGTGCTGACCTCGGCAAGCGAAGTGGTGATCGTCGCCACGCCGGAGCCAACCTCGATCGTGGACGCTTATGCGACGATCAAGGTGGTGCTGAAATATTCCCCGGAAAAACCGATCTCGGTTTTGATCAACAATGCCACCAGCCTGGCGGAAGCCAATCGCGTTTTTCTGCAGCTCGATTCCGCCAGCCGCAGCTTTCTTCACCGCCAGCTCGATCTACTCGGCATGGTTCCGCTCGACCCAAGGGTGCAGGAAGCGGTGCGCGAACAAATTCCGGTGGTGCAGTATGCGCCGGAATGCCCGGCAAGCCGGGCGACCCGCCTGATCGCAAGGCACTTCTGCCAACAGGAATCGCTGGCTCAAAACACCTCCCGGCAGTTCGTCTCATTCTGGAGCGCTTTTACTTCGAATTGATCCACCCTGTTTCATTCTTATTTCATTCTTATTTCCGGCCTCATTCACTATGATGCTCAATTATTCATCACCAATGACCTACCAAAAGAGCGGCTACGCGACGGCCAACGCATTTTCCACCGACGCGCGCGAGGCTCTGATCACACAGCACCTGCCCAAGGTGAAATATATTGCCGACCGGATGGCCGCCAAACTGCCGCCGTCCGTCGAACGCGACGATCTTTACGGGGCGGGCGTGGTCGGTTTGATCGACGCGGTCGAACGTTTCGACGCATCGCGCGGGGTAGCGTTCACCACCTTTGCCGAAATGCGCGTGCGCGGCGCGATTCTGGATAATCTTCGCTCGCTCGACTGGGCTTCGCGCGGTTCGCGGCGGCGCTCGCGTGAGATACAGGAAGCCTTTTCCGCCATCGAAAAAGAAAAGGGACGCAGCGCGTCCGAAGAAGAGGTCGCCGAGCAGATGCGGATACCGCTGGCGGAATTGCGTGACGGGATGCGCGAAATGCGCGACCTGACCGTGATGAACCTGGAAGAAAAAGAATCCGCCACGGGACTCAGCTTTTCCGAGCTTATTTCCAACGGGGCGAATTCGCCGCTGGACGAATTAGAAGAAAGCGAACACCGCCGCCTGCTGGCCGGCGCGATCGACGGGCTTCCGGCGAAGGAACACCAGGTGATCGCTCTTTACTACCTCGAAGAACTAAATATGAAAGAGATCGGACAAGTGTTGGGCGTTTCCGAATCGCGTGTTTCCCAATTACGAACCCAGGCCATCCTCCGGATGCGGGCCAGCCTTTCCAAATAATCATGAACGAGCAAGAAAATTTATTGACGAGCGAAGAAATGGACGCCCTGCTGCCGGAAAGCAGCGGGCAAACGGCTTCGGATCGGGACAAAAAAACCCGCGCGGTCTCTTATAATTTCCGCCGCCCGGACCGCTGGTCCAAGGAACAGATACGCGGGCTTTATATGCTCCACGATCTGTTTGCGCAGGGCCTTTCGTCCGCGCTGCCGCTTCATTTACACGCCGTGGTCGAGGTCAATCTGATCTCGGTCGAGCAGATCCCGTACAGCGAACACATGCGCGGCCTGTCCGATCCCACCACGCTGTTCGTGATCGGGGTGGAACCGGCCGGAAGAAAATTTGCGGTCGATCTCAGCCCGACGATCGCTTTTCCTATTATCGACCGGATGCTCGGCGGCAAGGGAGCGGAAAAGAGCGGCGAAAACAAAGCCGCGACCGATCTGGAAATGAAGATCCTGGAAAGCTTTGTCGGGGTGGTGATCGAAAATTACGGCGCCGCCTGGGAACCGCTGGTCAAGACCAAAACCTCATTCGTCGGCCGCGAAACCCGCCCGCAAATGCTGCAGATCGTGGCGCCTAACGAGATCGTGGTGGTTGCGTCCTATCAGATACAGATCGGCGACGCGCGCGGGACGATGAGTTTCTGCCTGCCATTCGTCATGCTCGAACCGGTCATCGACAAGTTTAACCAGCTGTCGTATTCCACCAGCGCGGAGCCCGATCCGGCGGCGACGCTGTCTCTCTTAAAAGTTCTCTCGGCCGTCAGGCTGCCGGTCACCGCCGAGCTGGCAAAAACACCGGCGGCGGTTTCCGACCTGGCATCGCTTACGGTCGGCGACATTATCCGCACCAATCACCGGGTCGATAAAGCGGTCAATATAACGATCGGCGGCCTCGCCAAATTCGCCGGCAGCGTCGCTTCCTACGACGGCCGGATGGTGATCCAGGTGACCAAAAGAACCGAACCGAAAATCTCCGACAAAGTTTAAGCAAATTACTAAACCTATGGAAAACGAAACCAATATCACCCGATTACTAGACGTCGAAATGAATGTCACCGTGCGCTTCGGATCGACCCAGCTGCCGCTCCGCGAAGTCGCGGATTTCGGCGTCGGTTCCATGATCGAACTCGACCGCAGCGTGGACGAACCCGTCGAGCTGCTGGTCAATAACGCGCCTTTCGCCCGCGGCGAAGTGGTCGTGGTCGATGGCTATTACGGAGTGCGGATCAGCGAGATCAATTCTCCCTGCGACCGTACGAATACCCTGATCACGCATGACGAAACTACCAGTGAGGTTCAATGATGAATACTGAAATGATTATTGCTTTGGCCGCATTCTTTATTTCGTTTATCGGAATAGTTTCCGCCGCTTGCAGTTACCGGCAGGCGCGCCACTGCCGCGGGCTGCTGGAATTTACCGAGCAGCAATTGAGCGAAGTAGCGGAATTTGCGAACGGCCTGCAGGAGACCGTCGAAAGCTGCAAAACAAGATCGGCGGATCAATCCCGCCGCATCGCCTGGCTCGAATCGCGCGTGCGCCAGCCGAAGATCGTGAGAGAAGAGATCATCGACGACAGCGCGCCGGCCAAACCGGTCAAATGGAATATGACCGAACGCCGCCACCGCGTTTTGACGCTTTCGTCACGCGGGCAGGCCCCGGACAAGATCGCCGCCACGCTGGGCATGATGCCCGGCGAAGTGGAACTAATCATCAATCTGAACCAGGCGAACTTTGCCGCACCTGCTTACAGCGGCGCGCACGGCTAAAAATATGAACTACGGACTCTATAACGCTTTTTTGGGAATGCGTTCGCGCCAGCGCACGCTGGACACGCAGGCGAATAATATCGCCAACGCCTCGACGACCGGATTTAAAGCGGAGCGGATGCTTTACAGCTCGGCGGAAGCCGGAAAAAAAGGCGACGGCAGCAGGCAAAATCTGGTGGCGGGCGTATTGGCGTCCGGAGCAGTCGATTTTTCGACCGGACCGATCCAGCAGACCGGACGCTCGCTCGATGTCGCGATCGACGGCGACGCATTTCTGCAGGTGCAGACGCCGCAGGGCACGCGTTTTACCCGCGCGGGAAATTTATCGCTCAACCAGGACGGCCAGCTGGTGACCAAGAACGGCTACCTCGTCGTCGGCGAACGCGGCCCGATCACACTGCCGAAAACCGGCGAGATATCCATCGGCGAAGACGGGACGATCGGCAGCGGTACGCAGATCGTCGATAAACTTAAACTGGTGCGTTTTAATAATCCGGCGGCCGCGCTGCAAAAATCGGGCGATTCCCTTTTTACGCCGACCGGCGCGGAAAATCCGCAGGCAAATGTAAATTCGCGGGTGGTACAGGGAGCGCTCGAATCTTCGAACGTAAATTCGATCTCGGAAATGGTCGCGATGATCAACAACAATCGCGAATTTGAATCACTGCAAAAATCGGTAACGCTTTTGATGAACGATATCGGTCGTAAGATCTCGAGCGAGATAGGAAAAATGGGAGGATAAGTATATGCCGAACAGAGCATTACTAACGGCTGCCACCGGCATGCAGGTGCAGCAGCAAAACGTGGACAACATCGCCAACAATCTGGCGAACGCTTCGACCGTGGGCTTTAAACGCACGCGGCTGGAATTTCAGGATCTGCTGTACCAGAACATGCGGGCGGCGGGCGGAGCATCCAACGCTTCGACCAATTTGCCCGTCGGGCTGCAGATCGGTTTGGGCGCGCGTTCGATCGCCAGCGAAAAGATATTTACGCAGGGCGATTTCAAGCAGACGGAAAACCCGCTCGATATGGTGATCGAGGGCAACGGCTTTTTTCAGGTGCGCCAGGCAAACGGCGATCTGGCATTTACCCGCGCCGGTTCTTTTCACATGAACGCGCAGGGACAGGTGGTCACCGCGACCGGGGAAACGCTGGAGCCGGCGATCACGATCCCGACCGAGGCGACCTCGCTGACCGTCGGCACGGACGGCACGGTTTCGGTGACCCTTCCGGGACAATCGGCCGCGCAGAACGTCGGCCAGATCCAGCTGGCGATCTTTGCCAACCCGGCGGGGCTCGAGGCGCTCGGACGCAATTTATTTAAAGAGACAGGAGCATCGGGACAGGCGACCGTGGGCTCGCCGGATTCGGACGGCATCGGGCGCGTCAATCAGGGTTATATCGAAGGCTCGAACGTCAACGTCGTCGAAGAACTGGTCAACATGATCTCAGCCCAGCGAATCTACGAAACCAATTCCAAGGTCATCTCGACCGCCGACCGCATGCTCGGCACCATCAACCAGGCAGTCTCATAACCTGAAAGTGTGCAGTGAACAGTGAACGGTGAGCAGTTAATAACTATCAGCTTTTTAACATGACTTTATCTCCGGAAAAATTGACGAAGAAATTATTCCTAACCTCCGTTGTGGTGTTATGTATTTTTGCTTCGGCAGTTTTTGGGCAGGGGAAATTAACCGTTCGCATTCCGGCGGAAATTTCCGTCGAGGCCGATCAGGTGAAGCTAGGAGACATCGCCGTGATCAAGGGCGACGACGCAAACACGGAACGCATCCGCCAAATATCGCTCGGTTTTTCGCCGCGCGTGGGAATGACGCGGGAAATCCCGCGCGACAGTATTTTGCTCGCGATGGCCGCCGCCGGTTTTCATATCGGTGAAATTGCTCTCAACGCTCCCGCGAAAATTTTGATAAAGCGCACGGCGCAGTCGGTGCCGCAAAACGCGCTGCGAGCGGCGGTGGAAAAGGCCATTCTGCCGCAATTCGAAAACGAAAATGTTTCGGCAAAGATCACCAAACTGGAGCTGCCGGAAAACACCGAGCTGCCGACGGGCGGCGTTGAAATTCGCGTCGTGAATTTTCCCGGCATCACGAATTTTCTCGCGCCGTCCATTATCTCGCTCGAGATACGTGTGGACGGAAAAGTTCTGCGGCGGATATCCGCCAATGTCACGGTCGAAGCGTTTGCGGACGTGCTGGCGCTGACCCGCGATCTGACTTCGGGTACCCGCATCACAGAATCCGATGTGCAGACAAAAAACGTCCGCCTGGAAAAATCTATTTCCAGCTACTTTCGCGATCCGTCGGAGCTTGCGGGTAAAAAACTGCTCAAAAATCTCACCGAATCTTCCCCGCTCACGACCGACGCGGTCACCGCCGATGCGGTCATCAAAGCGGGCGACAGCGTAAGCGTCATGGCCCGTTCCGGCCGTATGCAGATCGCCATCCTTGGCGAAGCGCGCGCATCGGGGCGCATCGGCGACCGCATCGCCGTCAAAAACATTCAATCGGGAGTAATACTTCAAGCCATCGTCGTTGACGCGGGCACGGTCAAGTTAAATTTCTAAATATGAAAATCAAAGCATTTACAATCTTTTCCATGGTGCTTCTTCTTATCGTCAGCGCCCCGGCGCAGGATAAAAAAGACAAGAAGAAAAAAAATAAAAATCAGCCGGCGCTGACGGTCGTCAAGATCGAAGACGTGCCGCCCGCCGCGCAGGCTCCGCCGCCGCAAAAACCGGCGAACGGTTCGCTCTTTACCGACGGCGCGGCAAACGGCAGCCTGCTGGTAGATTTTAAGGCCGGGCGCGTCGGCGATCTGGTTTTTGTCGATGTGGTGGAAACCGCGACCGCGACCGTCACCTCCGGCGCAAAACGCGACCGCGATTCGGGAACGCTCGGCGGGCTGACGACCCTGATCGGCGCTTTGCCGATCTCAGGCGCGGCCGCCGCGGCTACCGTGACCGGCGCGCTCGGCGAACGCAAATTCGAAGGAAACGGCCAGACCCAGCGCAAGTCAAACGTCCGCGCGCGCATCACCGCCCGCGTCGTCGAAGTGCTGCCGAACGGCGATCTGCGGATCGAAGCGCTCAAGCTGGTAAAGATAAATAAAGAAACAGAACAGATGGCTGTAACGGGTATTGTCCGCCGAAACGACCTTGCCGGAGACAATTCGATCACCACTGTCGCCATCGGCGATCTGCGTGTCGAATTCAATGGCAAGGGAATTGCATCAGCAGATAATGCACCCGGATGGTTGTTCCGGTTGTTTGACAAGATTTCTCCTTTCTAATGTCAATGCCCCTTAGTCAGCCGCTCGCTACAAGCGGCTGACATTTTTTAAGAAAATGAATAAACCTTCGATAAACAAAGACTTTACGCTATCATACGACGCTTGCACCCGCCGGATCCTGTGGCTTTTGACACTGATCCTGGCGGTTTTGCCGCTTAATTTTTACTGTCAGAAAACCGACGACGCGATGTCTATCCGCGTCAAGGATTTGGCGGATATCGAGGGAGTTCGCTCGAACCAACTTATCGGCTACGGGCTGGTCGTCGGCTTAAACCGCACCGGTGACCGTGTCCAGCAAAATCTTTACGCGCGGCAGACCCTGCAGAATCTTTTGGAGAGAATGGGGATCTCGACCGCGGCTGCCGCGCTCAAACCGGAAAACGTCGCCACCGTGCTGGTGACCGCGACGCTGCCCCCGTTCATTCGCCAGGGTTCGAAGATCGACGTGACCGTTTCTTCGATCGGCGACGCCCGCTCACTGCAGGGCGGCACTTTAATTCTCACTTCCCTCAAAGGAATTGACGGCCAGGTTTATGCCGTCGCGCAGGGTTCTATTTCGATCGGCGGCATCTCAGCCGGTGACAGCGGAAATTCGGTCGAGATAAATCACCCGACAGTCGGCCGCATTCCGAACGGCGCAAATATCGAAAGAGCGGTCGCCACCGAACTGGCGGCCGGCAATCGTCTGACGCTTGTCCTGCGCAACGAAGATTTTTCCACCGCCGCGAGATTGAACCAGGTGATAAATAAAAAATTCGGCGCGGGAACTTCCAAAGCGCTCGACGGCCGCAACGTCGAGGTAAATTTGCCCGCCTCGTACGCGGACAACCGCGTCGGCTTTATCGCCGAAATGGAAAATCTGCGCCTGACGCCGGACAAGATCGCCAAGATCATCATCAACGAACGCACCGGCACGATCATTATGGGACGCGAGGTCCGCATCGCCGCCGTCGCCATTTCACAGGGCGGCGTGACCATCCGCATCGGCACCGAGTACGACGTCTATCAGCCCAATATTTTATCGCCGCGCAAAGCGGAAACGGCCGTCGTGCCCCGCACCAGCGTCGATGTCACTGAAAAGAAACCGGAATCGGTCGTGCTGCCGGACGGCGCCACCGTTGACGAAGTAGTTCGCGGCCTGCGCACACTGGGAGTTTCGGCGCGCGACATCATCAGCATCTTGCAGGCGATAAAATCGGCCGGCGCGATGAACGCCGATCTGGAAATGCAGTAGTCGGTGGTCAGTGGTCAGTGGTCAGTGGTCAGTGGTCAGAAAATTATAAGCCAGGCATAAATTAGCCTAAACGAAGAATAATGAACGCACTCGAACAAATAAACAGCCTCATCGCCCCGAACCGCTCGCCGCAGTCGGCTCAGTCGCCGGACGCGCTGCAAAAAGCCGCGCGGCAGTTTGAAGCGATTCTGCTGATGCAGCTTACTTCGGCGCTCAACGGCACGAAAGACGATGACGAGGATTCGCTTTTCGGCAGCGACGGCGGTTCTTCGCTGGCAAAACAGATGTTCAGCGAGCAGATGGCGACAACGATGGCCGATTCCGGCGGGGTCGGATTGTCGGACATGATAATGCAGAAATTCGGTTTGAACGCCGTCAAAGGATCGGCGAAAAAAGCGGACGGGCTGGTCAAAATGATGACCGCCATCAAGGACATCCGGGACAATTCGGCCCCCGCCGAGAATGTCGCGCAGCTCAGGAAAAATAATTCGTTGGGTTCAGCGCCGCTGATCAACCGGTCGGCGCGTGCTGTGCCGATTCCCGACGAACCCATGATAGGTGACGCCAATGAACCCACAATCGTCTCAACTTATGCCGACCGGCTTGCCGAACAATCCGGCGACGACACCATCAGCCCGCTCTTCAGAGAAGAAAAAGCTTACGCCCCCACCCGGCCCAGACGCGTCGGCGGTGCCGGCACCAGGCCCGCGATCGCGGCGGAGACGCCACAGCAGACGACGGGAGTGCCGCCGGTCACTGACTCCGCAACTGTTTCCCAAGGTGTTTTCCAAGATGTTTCCCAGACCGTCGCTTATAACTTTCCCGTCAGAGGCCGTATCTCGTCCGGTTTCGGAAACCGTTTTCATCCGATAGATAAAGTGGCGAAATTTCACGCCGGGCTCGACATCGCGGTTCCGAAAGGCACGCGGGTCGATGCCGCCGCCGAAGGAACGGTGGTCTTCGCCGGACAAAAAGGCGGCTACGGAAATTTGGTGGTGATCCGCCACCCGGACGGCAAGGAATCGCGTTACGGCCACCTGGAAAAAATTCTGGTCGGCGAAGGCGAGAGCGTAGGCCCGCGCCAGCAGATCGCCCTTTCGGGCTCGACCGGGAAATCGACCGGGCCGCACCTTCACTTCGAGATCCGTGAGAACGGGCAGGTTGTGAATCCCCTGAAATTTTTATCTAATGTATTGCCGAAAAGTGCCGATAGGTAGAAAGGCATAAACCCAGATTTTCGGGAGAATAACATTATGGTCAAAATAAACAGCAAAAATACGCACGGCAGCGACGCGGTACAGGCCGCTAAAAATAACCGCGCGGAAAAAGCAGACAAAAAATCGATTTCGTCAGGCGGCAAAAAGGCTTCGGCTTCCGAAGATAAAATTGAATTTTCCAGCCGCAGCGCGGAGGTCGGCAAGCTTGTCGAGCAGCTCAAACAGTTTCCCGACGTCAGGCAGGACCGGGTCGATTCGCTCAAACAAAAGATCGAATCGGGCGAATACAACCCTGCGAGTGACGAGATAGCCGATGCGATCTTAAAAGACGAAAAATAAGAACGCGCATCGCTTTAAGATAAAACCATTATGCAAAATGAATTGATCGAAAAGGTAGCGAATTTGATGGGGGAACAAACCTCGGCTTATATCCGGCTCCAGTTGACTGCGGACCAATTGGGAACCGCGCTGGTGAAGGGCGAAACCGACACGATCGATTCGCTGTCGCGATCGGGCGAAACGGAGCTGATGAGAATGAGAGCCCGGCTGCTCGAGATCATTTCAGCCCTGACCGAGTTTTCGGAAATGCGCGCGGACGATCCCGAAAAACTGCCGCTGGAAAAATTCATCAGGGAGCAATTCGATACGGCGGCAAAACAGCTGATCGACGCCGCGCGGAGTTTTCAAACGGTCGCCACCAAATGCGCCAGCCTGGCGCTCGGCGGTTCGGCTTTTTCGTCGGCCTGTATCCAGGTCTGCGGGATTTCCCCGACCACTTACGGCGCTCCGGTCCTGAAGTACGCGGAAGGAGTGTCAGCGCGATGAGCATAAACTTTTCGGCCTTCGAGATCGGCCGCCGCGCCCTGCTGGCTAACCAGTTCGGCATTGGCGTGACCGGTCAAAACATCGCCAACGTAAACACTTACGGCTATACCCGGCAGAGCGTGCAGCTGACCGAATCGCACCCGACACAGTTCGGGCGCTATGCGGTCGGAACCGGTGTTTCGATCGCCGGCGTGCAATCGTTCCGCGATCAATTCATCGAATCCAGAATGCAGGTCGAAGCCGGTATTTCGGGACGCCTTTCCGCGCGCCGCGATGCGCTGTCGGCTGTGGAAACCGGTTTGCAGGGCACCGAAACCAGCGGTCTGCAGAGCGCCATGAACGGTTTTTTTGGCGCTTTTCGCGACCTTGAAGCAAACCCGACTTCCCTGCCATTACGCGCTATCGTCGCCCAGCGCGGCGCGGCGCTGGCTAATGCTTTTCATACGACCCGCGACCGGCTGGACGATATTCGCGGCGGCACCGACGGGCAAATTCGCGCGACCGTCGATCAGGTAAATTCGCTGGCCGGACGGGTCGCGGGCTTAAACGAACAAATTCGCCTCGCTGAAGCGAACGGCGGCAACGCCTCTACGCTGCGCGATGAACGCGGCGTGCTGGTTTCACAAATTTCTGAAATGACCGGAGCGCGTTCGACCGAAAACAGCGACGGCACGGTCACGCTGACCATCGGCGAAGGCCAGGCGCTGGTGATCGGCGACACTGCCAAACAATTAGGCGTTTCAAATACTCCGCCGCTCGGTTTGGCCGGCATCACACTTGACGGGAACCCGGCGGTCTTTGACGAAGGCACCATCCGCGGCCTGCAGGACGCCGTTACTTCGGTCACGGGGCAGATAGATTCGCTCGACGGGCTGGCGGCGCAGGTCGTCGCTCGCGTTAATACGATCCATGCGTCCGGCACCGATCTGGACGGCGCGGCGGGGGTAAATTTCTTTGACGCAAGCGTTCCGGTAACGGGCGCGAATATTTCACTCAGCGCGGCGGTCGCGGGAAATCCCCGGCTGGTCGTCGCATCTCCACTGGCAGCGCCGGGAGCGGCCGGAACGGTCGCGGGCGAGATCGCCAATTTGCTGACCGACCCGAACACCACCGTCGGCGCGCGAACAGGTTCTTTCAGCTCTATCTTTAGCTCGATGCTGGGCGAAGCGGGCGACCAGGTGCGCACGGCGGACGACGGGCTGCAAACGCAGGCCGCGATAATGTCGCAGCTTTTCCAGCAGCGCGACGCCGTTTCCGGAGTTTCGCTCGATGAAGAAGCGATCAATTTGCTGCAATACCAAAAAGCTTATGAAGCCGCGGCGCGTTTTCTAAAAGTTGCCGACGAAATGACACAGACCATTCTCTCGCTCGCGCAGTAATACCGTAACTGAGCCGACTTCCACAGTGGTGAAAAATTATGTCCTACCGAATAACCGAAAACATGACCAGTTCTAACTTCATTTCGCGCGTCAACGCGCAGCGAAGCCGGATGAGCATACTGCAGGAGCGCCTGGCGACAAACAAGCGGATCAATCGCCCATCGGACGATCCGAGCGGGGCCGTTGCCGTGCTTAACCTGCGTACTTCGCAGACGGAAATAGAGCAATTCAAGCGCAGCGCGCAAACCGCTAACCAGCAGTTGGTCGCGGCGGACGATTCGCTGACCGGTTATGAAAATATTTTAGAAAGAGTCCGCACGCTGGTTGCGCAGGGCCTGAGCGACACCAGTACCCAAACCGCGAAAAATGCGCTGGCGACCGAGATCGACGCCCTGCGCGCGCGGATCCTGAATGTCGCCAATACCAAATACGGCGATCAGTATCTCTTCGGCGGAACCCGGCAAAATGCCGCGCCTTTCGATCCCGCGAGCGGAATTCCCAATGCGACGCCGACGATGGGACAGTATATCCAGATCGAGCCCGGCGCAAACGCCATCCCGGCGGGAGTAACCGCCGAAACGGTTTTTTCCGACGTTACCTCGAATATTTTTGCCGACCTGACGGCGGCCGCGGCCGCGCTGCGCGGTACGGGAAACCCGGCGGCCGATCACGCGACGCTGCAAACCACGATGTCGCGCCTGCAAATTTACAGCGATCAGGCCTCGCTCGGCCACGCCGTGATCGGCGCGAATATGAAGGTCACGGAACTCGCGCTCGACCGCCTGACGAATGATTCGATCTCTTTTGACCAGCGCGCCGGATCGATCGAGGACGCCGATTTTGCCCAGACCGCGCTCGAGCTGACCGACTCGCAGACCGCGCTCGAAGCGACGCTGCAAACCGCCGCCGCCAGCCGCCGCTCACTTTTCGATTACTTCCAATAGAAACATTTTTTCTCCTTAGTTTTTTATGCCTGCTATCAAAATAAACGGACAAGATCACTCTTACGAAGAACACCAGATCATCGAATTTACCGAGGGGCTGATCGGAATGCCGCGGCTGCGCCGCGCGGCGCTGATCGAATCCGCCGAGTACGCGCCGTTTCGCTGGCTCGCCTCGATCGATGACGAAAGCGTTCGCTTTATCGTCGTCGATCCGGATGAAGTTTACGCCGATTACGACGCGGGAGCTTTTTTGCCGCCGGGCGAGCCCGACAGCGGAAAGGTTTTGCTGCTCGCCATCGTAAAAGTGTCTTCGGACTGGCAGAAAACCACCGTCAATTTACGCGCGCCGATCTTTGTCGATTACGCGACAAAACGCGCCGCGCAGATCATTCTCTCCGAAAGCGAATACCAGTTGGAGGAAGCGCTTCCGCTGAACTAAAAATTATGCTCGTCTTATCGCGCCGCGCCGGTGAAAAAGTTGTGATCGGAAATGAGGTCGTCATCGAGATACTCTCGGTGAGCGGCGAAGGCGTGCGCCTGGGCATTTCCGCGCCCAGGGAAACATCGGTGCATCGCTTCGAAGTTTTCGCCGAGATCGAAGCGGCGAACCTGGCGGCCGAGGTCGTGCTGGATGAGATCAGCAATTCGGCCCTGGAAAATCTTTCCGCCCATCTTCGTAGCAGGGATCGGTAAAGGAATCGATAAATGAAACGCTTTGACTGGACAATCTGGATCGGACTTTTTACCGGTGTCGCGGCGATCGCCGGCGGCGCCTGGTTTGAAGGCCTCAGCTTAAGCTTTCTCTGGCATCCGACGGCCGCCCTGATCGTCGGCGGCGGCACGCTCGGCGCGGTAATCGTTCGCCGCGGCATCGGCGGCGTCACCAGCGCGGTCGGCGCGGTCTGGAAATTGCGCCTCAATGACAACGTATCGAACGACCACCCGATGGAGCTTGCCAAGCTGGCCTGGCTTTCGCGCACCGCGCAAAAAAGCGGTGTCAAAACCTACGAAAATTTTGCCGATAAATCCGACGATGCGCTGATCGCGCAGGGCCTGATCCTGCTCGCGGACAATACCAAACTGGCCGAAGTGGAAACCGCGCTGATGCGCCGGCTGGAACACGAAGACCAGGAAGGGCTGCGGGAATCCGCCACGCTCGAAGCCGCCGGGGGATTCGCCCCGACCTTCGGAATTCTCGGCGCGGTGATCGGACTGATCGGCGTTCTGCGCGTGCTCGACCGCCCGGACGCGCTCGGCGTCGGTATTGCAACCGCCTTTGTCGCAACGATTTACGGCATCGGCCTGGCAAACCTGCTTTTCTTTCCGCTGGCCACGCGCCTGCGCGAACGTCATGAAGCGTTTATGAAACGACGCGAAGAGATCGCAGCCGTTATCCTGGCGCTCGGCACCAAAGAATCCCCGCGCGCGATAATCAACAAATTCAATCTGAGAAAATAAATGATCCGCAGGCGACACATTTTAAGCGAACCTGAAGACCGGCACCGCGACCGCTGGCTGCTGTCGTATGCCGATCTGGTGACGCTGCTGCTGGCGCTGTTCATCGTGCTGTACGCGGCCAGCGATCATGAAAGAGCGCGGCAGATCGCCGCCAGCTTTGCGGCTCAGAACACTGGCGGAAACGGAATTCTTCCCGGCAACCCCGAACCCGAAGCAAACAAGCACGAAGCGGGAAATGCCTTGATGAACGATCCCGTGCTGATGCAAAAGACAAAGATCCGCCAGACCGAACGCGGCCTGGTCGTATCGATGTCCGAAGCGGGATTTTTTGCCCCGGGCGACGCTTCGATCAGCGCCGAGGCCGGCCGCGTGATCCAGATTCTGACCGAGTCCGTAAAGAACGAAGGCACTCCCGTCCGCGTCGAAGGCCACACCGATTCGATCCCCATCTCGAATTCGCGCTATTCGTCGAACTGGGAACTTTCCACCGCGCGGGCTTCGTCCGTGCTGCAAAAACTGGTCGAGTACGGCTTTCCGCCCGAAAGGCTTTCCGCCGCCGGGTACGGAGGTTTCCAGCCCGTCGCGGAAAACACCACCCCCGAGGGACGCGCCCAAAACCGCCGGGTGGATATTGTTATTCTGAACCGCTAGTTTTATCAAAGCGGCTTTTCCCACCGGGAAAAATCTCAGCTCCCGAAAAAACTTCTAAAGTTTTTTGGTAAACGACCGATAAGCAAATGTGGAACGCAACGAGCGTCCCCGAAATCTTGAAAACCTAACCCCTTTAACCAGACCAACGCACGGACGCGAACGGTCAAATACCCCAGTTCACGGAGGAACTAAAAAACCATGTCTAACTTTTCTTTAGTAAACAATCTTTCATCCTCATCTTCACAGACCAGCCTCTCGGCTACCAGCTCAAAACTGAACAAAACATTGCAGCGCTTGTCTTCAGGCCTGCGCATCAACAGATCCGGCGACGACGCCGCGGGACTGGCGATCGCTAACTCCTTCCGCAGCGACGCTTCGGTTCTGTCACAGGGTGTCCGCAATGCCAACGACGGCCTTTCGACCCTGCAGATCATCGACGGCGGTTTGAACACCATTTCCGGTTTGCTCGATCGCGCAGCTTCGCTGGCGGCACAGTCGGCTTCCGGTACTTTTGCCGGTAACCGCGACACGCTTCAGGCCGAACTTTCGAAAGTTCTCGAAGAAGTTTCGCGCCAGGCGCAGAACATCGGTTTGGGCGGAGCCGGCGGAACGGATGAAGGCAAATTCAACAAGTCCATCGAAGTATTCATCGGCGGCGGCGCTTCGGCGACGGCAGCGGGAAATTCGGTCGCGGTGGATCTGTCGAACAGCCGCGTCGACCAGGTCGGCTTAAACATCAACAATCTGAATATCGGCCAGGGCGCGGGCAGCATCACCGGTAACCAGGACATCTCCGGCGGCATCACCAACGCCGAAACCTTCACCTTCCAGACGGTCGGTTCCAGCGGTCAGCTTTCGTCCTTTACCGTGAGCCTGTCGGCCGGAGCCTCCGCTTCGAACGTGCTGGACACGATCAATAACGATTCCAACGCGCAGGATGCCGGTATCAAGGCTTCATTCGACAACAGCGGCAAATTGGTGCTCAGCTCCAGCAGCTTCTTCACCGTGTCTTCCGACACCGCCGACGGCGCAGGCCAGACGGGTGTTGGCGGAGCAGGCGCAGCGGCCGACGACGTCGCCGTGACCGGCTCCGCTTACTCGGTGGCAAAAACCATCAGTGCCGGTCTGGCCACTTCGACCCAGACGGTCAGCTTCACCGGTGAACAGATCGGTTTTGCGAATTCTTCGCACAACATTTCGTTCAACACCTTCGTCGCGGTTTCGGCTTCGAACACCGACACGATCGTCGATACGGTGAATGGCGATTCCGCGCTTCGCTCAGCTGGTGTCTTCGCGGTTCGCACGAAAGCCGACGGTTCGGAAGTGAGATTCGTCTCGCAGAAGGACTTCAACGCGGCTGTCTCTAGCAGCGCCGGCGCGGCCAACGCAACCAACAACATCGACAGCCTGCAGACCCCGACGGCGGCCACTGACGGCGTCGTTACCGGCGGCGAGCAGGGTGCGAAAGATGCCATCGCGGCTCTGAAAGCGGCGGTTGCTTCACTTGGACAGGTGCAGGGCAAAGTCGGTGCCGGCCAGAACAATCTGAGCCAGGCGATCGACCTCGCCACCGCGCAGATCACCAACTACCAGGCGGCTGAATCGTCGATCCGTGACGCGGACATCGCTGCCGAAGCTTCGAACATGGCTCGTCTGGCCACCTTGCAGCAAGCTGGTGTTTCTGCTCTGGCACAGGCGAATCAATCGAGCCAGGCTCTGTTGTCACTGTTACGCTAATCAAGGGGTTGATTCTTTTTTCGGCCTGTTGGCGAAGATCGGTGATCTTTTCATCGCTCTTCGCCTTCGGGCATTTACAGAAAAAGGAACATAAAAGGAGAACAGTATGTACCTTAATTCTTCCATATCAACCATCGAACCGGTCTCAGCAATACAGGCGCCGGGGGTCAGACCGGCGCCTGTCCAGGCCGGAACCGAACGGGAAACGACGAATAACGCCGCACCGCATAAACACGTCAAAACCGAGAAACTGGCGGAACTGCAAAGTGTCTTAACCCAGCACAACATCAGTATGAAGTTCAGCCGGAACGAACAAACCGACGAGGTCGTCGTCCAACTGGTCGATGACAGGACGGGTGAAGCCATCCGGCAAATACCGAATGAAGTTTCACTAAAACTAGCCGCCGCCAATATCCAGCTGCAAGGCCGGATACTGGACGAAACGGTTTAACAATTACGCGGCTGCCGGGAGAAATTCGGGCAGCCGCTGATCTGCAAAAAAATTCCTATGGCAAGCACAGTAAATTTTAGCGGGGTCGGCAGCGGGATAGATTTCGGCATTATCCGCGACGCGATCATCGCGCAGCGATCCGCCCCGATCACGCAGCTGCAAACCAAAGTGAGCAGCTACAGCAGCCGCATTGGCGCGTTCAAACAAATGAACACTTTGCTGGCTTCGCTCACTTCCGCTTCGGAATTATTGACGGATCGCGATCTGGGCAACGGCCGCAACGGCGTGACCGGAGATTCTTCCGTGGTGACGACTTCCGCTTCGAGCGCGGCGTCGCTGGGAAGCTTCGATCTCAGCGTGACCAAGGTTGCTTCGGCACTGGCGCAAAGCTCGCGCGCTTTCGGTTCGCCGTCCGCGACGGTGCTGGTGAGCCCGGCCGCAAGCGCGACATTCGAACTGAGAAAAGGCGGCGCCGCCACCGGGACCGCGATCACGATCGATTCCACCAACAACACTCTCAGCGGGCTGCGCGACGCGATCAATGCCGCCGACGCCGGCGTGACCGCGACGATCGTCGATGTCACGGGCGACGGCACGCAGCAGAAACTGGTTTTGAGTTCGAAAGAAACCGGCGCGGCCGGACGAGTCGAACTGGCCGAAACTACCGCCACCGGGACGCTGGCCGACCTCAATGTAAATTCGCTAAATCCAGCGGACAGTGATTTTAGCAAACTCGACGCGCAATTTTCCGTCAACGGTTTGAGCATGACGCGCTCGACCAATACGATCTCGGACGCCGTCACCGGTGTCACGATAAATCTGAAAAAAGCGGGCTCGACCTCCGTCACCGTGACGCAATCGACCGATATCGAAAACAAGCTGCGCGGTTTCGTCAACGCCTATAACGCGGTGCAGGATTTCGTGGCCGCAAATTACAACAAGGACGCTACCGGCAGGCCGACCGGAATTCTGGCCGGCGACGCAACGCTGCGTAACATCCAGCAGCAGCTGCGCGGCGCTTACGGCGCTATCTCTGCGGACAACGGCGGCTCGCTGGAATCGCTGTCCGATATCGGGATCACCGCCTCGGACGACGGGCACCTGTCGCTGGATTCGGCCGTCTTTAACAGCAAGCTGCAAACGAATGCCGACGACGTCCGCGCGCTGCTGTACGGCGCAACGGAAAGCCAGTCGGGAATTTTTCAGAGCGTGCATTCGATCACCAGCGGCATGAGCGATTCCACCACGGGCAGCATCCAAACCGCCATCAGCGGTTATGAATCTTCGGTCAAGAGCATGAACAGCTCGATCTCCAGCAAGCTCGAATCGATCGCCCGGCTGCGCGAATCGCTGATCAGGCAGTATTCCGCCGTCGATGCCGCCATCGGGCAGATAAACTCGCAAGGCACGGCGCTGACCAGTATCATTACCTCGCTGCAAAACGCCGCCGGCAGTAATAGGTAAGAACAGTGAATAGTGGTTATTGAATGTTCTTTGATTTTAGGGCTTAAGATTTTCCGGACACTGCCGATAAGATAATTGGTATTCGCAGACGGCTAAAGGGCCGGCAAAAAGGAAAATCATGTATCCCCAACCAAAAGCCATCGCCAGCTACAGCCGTGTAGCAAATATCGAATCGAATCCGCTCACCCAGGTAGTGATGCTTTATGACGGAGCGATAAAGTTTCTCAATCTTACCGCTCAGGATATCGAGGCGCGGAACCTCATCGCAAAAACGGAACATTCCAACCGCGCGCTCGACATCGTCAATTACCTGCATTCGATCCTCGATTTCGAACGCGGCGGATCGGTCGCCGTCAGCCTGGACAAACTCTACCGCAGCATTATCGCACTGGTTCTACGCGCGAGCTCGGAACTGGATCCGGCGCTTATGCGCCGCGCGGCGGAACTTCTGATCCCGGTGCGCGACGCCTGGGAAACAAATGCGCAAAACTCCCGCACATCGGCCGCTTCTCTTAGCCCGGCGCCTGAAAACGCCGACACACAGAGAATTCAGCTCAGTCAGATGTTCTAAAGGGACGTTTAACGCAATGCTATATTTTGAGGACAAAAGCGAAAAACCCAGTTCGATGATCAATCTGCTGATCGATCAATGCGACCACCTCGAAGAACTTATGAGCCTGGTGCGTAAGCAGATCGAGGCTCTGAGCCGGGACGACACCGACGCCGTTTCCAATATCGTTTCCCGGCGCGACGAGATCAACCGGAAACTGGAAGTGTCGCAGCAGCAGATCGACCGGAAAATGCTATGAACCAGAACTATCAACTAAAAGAAAATTCGGACTCGCTGATCGGCCTGCTGGCCGCTCAATGCCTGGACCTCGAAGTTCTTTTAAATTTAGCGCAGAGAGAAACGGTCGCGGCTGAACGAAGAGATTTCGAATCGGTTTTAAACATCGTCACAGAGCGCGCGTCCATCGGGCAAAAGCTCGAGACGTACCAGCGGCAGATCGCCGAGCTGCGCGGATTTCTCGGCAGATCCGAAACCGCGCTCGACAATACTCCGATCGCCGCGCGAATTATAGAATTGACCGAGCAAACCCTGGCGCAGGATCGCAAAACCAGGCTGCTGCTGACCTCAGCGCGCGAAGAGACCTCCGTCGAACTAAGAAATCTGGCCGCCGGAAAACGCAGCGTCAGCGTCTATATGCAGGAAGCGCAAAAAGGTTTGAGTTATAACGAAAGTATTTAGATTTTTAAACTGGGAGCGCGGACGGCCCGTCCGCTTGTAGCGCCAGCGTCCCGCTGGCGCTACTTTTAAGCCGCCGACATTTTTTTATCGTCGATGGAATCGCCGTTGTCTTCCTCGATATGAAGCCGTTTGATCTTTTCCACCAGCGTGGTGCGTTTCATATTAAGGAGTTTTGCGGCCTGCATTTTGTTCCCGCCGGTTTTATCCAGTGTCTGGATCAGCAATTCCCTTTCGATATTGGAAACCACACCCAGGAAGTCGATGCCTTCGTCCGGGATGGATCTCGGGACAAAGGGATGGATCGGGGAAGATTCGAAAATGCTCTGACTACTTCTGAGTTCTTCCGGCAGGTGTTCGGTCAGGATCTCGGTTTTAGCGCCGGAAAAAACCGCCGCCCGTTCCATGCAATTTTGCAGCTGCCTGACATTTCCCGGATAGTGATAGGCGTTTAGCGCGGCTTCGGTTTCCGGCGCGATGGTTTTATCCGGAAGGCCGCTTTTCCCGCAAAAATTGTCGAGCAGGCCTTTTGCCAGCGGCATAATGTCGCCCGGGCGCTCTCTCAGCGGCGGGATGCGTAGGTGCACCACGTTCAAACGATGGTAAAGGTCGGCTCTGAAACTGCCGTCCTTAATTTTTTGATCGAGATCGGCGCTGGTCGCGGCGACGACCCGGACATCGACCTTGATAGTTTTTGACGAACCCACTTTTTCAAACTCATGCTCCTGCAGCACGCGCAGCAATTTCGCCTGCAGCGCCAGATTCATATCCCCGATCTCGTCGAGAAAAAGAGTGCCTTCGTGAGCCTGCTCGAATCGTCCCTGCCGGTCTTTCTCGGCCCCGGTAAAAGCTCCCTTAACGTGCCCGAAGAGTTCGTCTTCGAGCAGCTGCTCGGGAACCGCGGCGCAATTGAGCGCGACAAAAGGCTGGTCGGCGCGCGGGCTGTTCTTTTGAATGGCCCTGGCGACCAGCTCTTTGCCGGTTCCGGTCTCGCCGGTTACCAGCACGTTCAATTTGTATTCGGCAATGATCTTGATCTGCCCGAGCAGGTCCTGCATCACGGCGGATTTAGCTATGATCGAGGCATTCGGCGGTTTGCGGGTCGATTTTGGAGCAGCAGTCTCCGAAACATGCTCAGACGCGACCCGGATCGCGCTGATCAGATCATTTAGCGAGATCGGCTTGCTTAGGAAATCAGACGCGCCAAGCTTCATGGCCTGCACCGCGATATCGACGGTGCCATGCCCTGTCATGACCAGTATGAAACAATCAGGATTGTGCTGCAGGCAGACCGGAAGTAAGTCGAGGCCGCTTTTCCCATTCAGCTTTACGTCTGTCAGGAGAATATCGAACTTTTCTTTTTCCAGCATTTCAAGGGCTTCTTCGAGAGATTCGGCACCTTGTGTTTTATGACCTTCGTAACCTATCGCTTCAAGTAAAATTCTTTGCAGCGACACGTCGTCTTCAACGACCAAAATTTTAACATTCATATTAAAGAGCAATCAGGTATTATCGATTTAATTTGTTTAAATTTAATCGGTTAACTCAAGTAGGGGAGTTTAGCAAAATACGAGGCTAATATACAGTAATTCCCCCTTTTTGCAAATTATAGTGTCAACAACTTGACGCTATTTCCTATTATTTTACCCCTTTTTTTGACGGTAAAGAACAAAAATTCCCATTTTTGCCGATTTTCCGCTGATTTCCCGCAATTTTTATCGCGGCACGTAGCTTGCACTAGGGACTTCGGAGGTTCCCTATGACACCCCTGTCAACAGATAACATAACCGGGCTGCTGCAAACTTTTCTCGATGTAAATTCGAAACGCGCCGAAGTGACCGCCGGCAATATCGCAAACGCCGATACGCCGGGCTATGTCGCGAAAAAACTCGAATTTGAAAATTTCCTGCGGGATGCCGCGCAGCAGGCCTCCCTTCCGCCGTCACAACAGGAACCGCTTTCCGCCTCAAACCTCAGTGTCGTCGATCAGCCGTCGGATATGGTCGGCCTGGACGGCAACACGGTCGATCTCGGCAAGGAAATGGCCGATCTGGCCAGCGCCGGCGGCGCCTTCAGTTTCGGCGCTAAAATGCTTCAATCCCGTCTTCGGCTCCTGCGCACCGCCATCCGCGAAGGCAGATAGCCTTTCGCAAAAGGAACACATTATGTCGCTTTTTTCCATCTTCAAAATATCTTCACAGGGAATGACCGCGCAGCGCGAACGGCTGGAAGCGGCTTCCGCCAATCTGGCCAACGCCAATACGACCCGCACCGCTAACGGCACCCCCTACCAGCGCCGCGACGTGGTTTTTACCGCGCAGGAAATTAACGACAAGTGGTCTGAGAACGCTGCGCAGAGCGGGCTGTTCGGTTCCGGTTCGGAAACTTCGCAGGGCGTCACTTCCGAAATAGTGGTCGCCGGCCAGGACCAATTTCAGATGCAGTACCAGCCGGGACACCCCGACGCCGACGCCAACGGCTACGTCAAAATGCCGGACGTCGATCCGCTGGAAGAAACCGTGAACATGATATCGGCCGCCAGATCGTTTGAGGCCAACGCCACCGTTTTTAACACCGCCAAGGAACTGGCAAAGATCAGCCTCAATCTCGGCGATGCGTAATTGCGGGCCTAATTTCACCTAACACCATGACCATTAACGGAATAAATTCACCTAACCCTCTCGGACAGCTTCCCGCCGGCGGTAAATCGCCGATCGGCGGCGCAAGTTCGTCTGACGGATCTTTCGGTTCGCTCGTGAAAAATTCGCTCGAATCGCTCGACGGGTCGCAAAAGGCGGCGGAGCAGGAAATAACCAAAGCCGTCAGCGGTGAATCACCCGATCTTCACAAAACGATCATTGCGCTGCAGACCGCCGATCTGAAATTTCAACTCGGCCTGCAGGTGCGCAATAAACTGATCGGCGCTTATGAAGAGATCATGCGCATGCAGGTTTGAGCCTCCCCGGCATTTAATCCCGTAATTTGAAATCAACTGAATCCCTGAAGGACAAGGTCGCAAAAAAAGATGAGTTCTCCTCTAACACAAGCAAAAGAAATCTGGAATCGCATGCCGATGTCGGGACGCCTGACGACAGCCGTCGCCGTTCTGGCAACCATCGGAATGATCGCGGCGATAGTTTATTACGGCTCGCAGCCCGATTACCGCGTTTTGTTTTCCGACCTGAAGCCGGAGGAAGCCCAGACCATCGTGGAAAAATTAAAGACGGCGAACGTTTCCTATTCGCTCTCAAACGGCGGCACCACCATCAGCGTCCCGGCCGACCGCGTGCCGGAACTCAGGCTGCAGATGGCCGGCGAGGGAGTTTTGACCGGCGGCCACGTCGGTTTCGATCTCTTCGACAAGACGAACTTCGGCGCGACCGATTTTGCGCAAAAAGTAAATTACCGCCGCGCCATCGAAGGCGAGCTTTCCAAAACGCTCGAGGCGATGGATGAACTGGAAGCCGTGCGCGTTCACATCACGCCGAAAAAAGAATCCGTTTTTACCGAAAAAGAAGAAGGCGCAAAAGCGTCCGTGATGGTGCGCGTCAAACAAGGCAAAGAATTATCGGCCGAGCGGACGGATGCGATCGTCAGCCTGATCGCCAGCTCCGTCGAGGGGCTGGACGCCGGAAACGTTTCCGTCCTGGATACCCGCGGAAGACTGATGACCTCCGGCCGGGGTAAGACAGGATCGGCCGGCGAAACCGGAGCCTTTAACGCGCAGCTCGACTCCAAGCGTAAATTCGAAACGGAAACTTCCGCGCGGATCATCTCCCTGCTGGAACCGATCGCCGGCGAAGGCCGCGTCCGGGCCGATGTCGCTTCGGACGTGGATTTCAGCCAGGTCGAGCAGACCGAAGAAAAATACACTCCTCAATCGCAGGTGATACGCTCGCAGCAGACCGCGCAGGAATCCAGAAATACGAATTCGAAAAATCCGGCCGGAGTAGCCGGCGCAAGATCCAACGATCCGACCGCGGCCAATCCCCCGGCGCAGCAAAACGCCCTGGCCGGGGCCGACCAGCGCACTTCTTCGACCGTGAATTACGAGATCGACAAGACCACGCGCCGCACCATTGGCGGCGGCGGGCGCGTCAACCGCCTGACCGTTTCGGTCCTGGTCGATCATAAGACCGTCAATGACGTGACCGTCGCCCGCACCAATGACGAGCTGCAGCAGATACAGCAGCTGGTAGCGGCGGCCGTCGGAACGGATCAGAACCGCGGCGATTCGGTCGTCGTTCAGACCATCCCTTTCGATAAACCGCAATTAGACGCCGCGCCTGTTTCCTGGCTCGATAACAACAAATCGTTTCTCACGACCATCGCTAAATATTTCGCCATGATCGTCGTCGCGCTGCTGGTGCTTTTCTTTGTGATCCGCCCGGCGAAAAAAGCGCTGAAGGTCGCGCTCGCGCCCGGAAGCGGACGGATGCAGCTTGCCGCGGCGCCCGGTGGCGGACGGCGGACAGGCGACGTCCAGGACTTGCTGGATACGAACCAGTCGATGATGACCGTGGCCGAACTCGAAGCCCAAATGCGCGCGGAAAATCCCTCCAATGCGATCAGCCACACGGCACAGCGCGTGGAATCGATCAGAAAAAACCTGGTCGACCAGACGCTGACCCAACCCGAACTCGTCGCCGGAACCCTGCGGGGATGGCTGCGCGATTGATCTTAAACTTTGTCACCGCTCCCGGCAGCCTGAGATAAAATATGTCACTCGGATCAGAAACAATCATAGAAACTTCATCGACGCGGACCTCGCATCCCGTTCAGGCCGTTCAGGCCGGTCAGGCTGGCCAGCCCGTCCAGGATGAGCGCCACGAAAGCTCTGCTCTGCCCGTTCCCCGCAAGCCTGACGTTTCCGGCGCGCGCAAGGCCGCGATCTTTTGCCTGTCACTGGGCGAGGATGCGGCGGCCGAGGTCTTTAAGCATCTCGACGAGGACGAAGTACAGCTTGTTTTAAAGGAACTCGCGATGCTGCCGAACGTTAAATCGGAGATCGTCAACGGCATCATGGAAGAGTTCAACCAGCTGCTGCTGGCGAGAAGCTATGTCGCCACGGGCGGTGTGGAATACGCAAAACGTCTTTTGAACAAGAGCTTCGGCAGCGAAACCGCCAAGCGCCTGGGAGACAAGGTCGTTCATTCGATCGAATCGCCGGCAAATTTCGAAGCACTCAAACAAACCGAGCCGCAGCAATTGGTAAAGCTGTTTCAAAACGAACACCCGCAAACGATCGCGGTCGTGCTCGCATACCTCGATTCTTCGACGTCGGCGGCCGTGATCCGCCAGATGCCGGACGACGTCAGGGTTGACGTAATTTTGCGCCTCGCCGGTTTGCAGACGGTTTCACAGGACGTCGTCAAACGCATCTCTCACGTCTTTAACCAAAAACTTACCAGTGTCGGCAGCATCAGCCGCACCAGTGTCGGCGGGATCAGATCGGTGGCGGAAATTTGCAACCGCCTGGACCGGGACGGAATGCGCAATCTGCTGGAACAGATCGAAAGCAGCAGCCCCGAGCTTTCCCTGGAGATCAGAAATCTGATGGTGACCTTCGAAGACATCCTGCTGATCGACGATCCGGGCATCCGCGAGATCATCCAGCGGGTGGACAAGAAAGTGCTCGCGCTGGCCCTGAAGGGAACGATCGAGGAGATGCAGGAGCGGTTCTTTACCAATATGTCGAGCCGCGCCGTGGAAATGATGAAAGAGGAAATGGATTTCATGGGGCCGGTCAAGCTGATCGAAGTAAACGGCGCCCAGCGCGAGATCGTCGAGGTCCTGCGCGAACTGGACGAGCAGGGCGTGATCTCACTAGGCGGAGGAGGCAGCGATGCAAACGAATACGTTAGCTAGGGTCATCAGAAACGACAGCGCGTCGGTGGTCGTGTCCTTTAAGCCCGAGGAATTGGGAAACACCGGCACTCCATCCGCCGGGCTGCTTTCCTATCAATTTCCCAGCGTGGACCTTTTGCTCGGCGCGGGCGCCCTCGCTCCGGTCAAAGTAAAAAATGGAAATACGGAGTTTTCCTTTCCGGTGATCGATCAATCTGGTGTCGCCGCTGCTGCAATTACCGGCGCTGGCCTTGCCGATCCCGCGGCGAGTGAACACGAAAAAACCGAGCTCGAAAAAGCGGTCTATGAAAAAAAATTACAGGAATCCCGCGCTGCCATCGAAGCGGAGTTACACGCCGAAACAGGTTCTTTGCGGGAAAATTTGACCGCGACGATAGACCGTATTTCCAGCCTGGCAAAAGAAGTGACCGCGAAACTGGAATCCGAGGTCGTCGAGCTCGCGCTGGAGATCGCCAAAAAAATAGTTGCACGCGAGATAAATACCGACCGGGAAGTCGTTCTGGCCGTCACGCGAACGGCGCTGACAAAATTGCACGCGCGAACGCTGGCTTCGGTTCACCTGCACCCGGACGACCTCGTCTTTGTCCAGGAAAACCGGGACAGATTGAATTTTCACGGCTCCCTGGAATTGATCGAGGACAAATCGATCACGCCGGGCGGCTGCCTGATACACACCGATGCCGGCGATATCGATGCCCGGATCGAATCGCAATTCGACGAGATCGCTCACGGGCTGCTGGAAAACGGATCTAACTAAAAACTATATGCTTGCCGCTTATCGACAAAAACTTGCCGGAATAGAAACGATGAAATCGATCGGCCGGGTCACGCGCTCCGTCGGCCTGACCATCGAATCACAGGGGCCGGGCGTATCGGTCGGCGATCTGTGTTACCTGGCTTCACAAACCGGACAAACGGGCAAACGCGAAACGATGCTCGAAGCCATCGGATTTAAAGACGACCGCGTGCTGCTGATGCCGCTCGGGCAGATGCCCCCGGTAAGAGTGGGCGATACCGTGGTCGCGGCCGGCGTGCGCAGCGATATCGGCGTCGGCGACGAACTGCTCGGCAGAACGATCGACGCGCTGGGGCGTCCGCTGGACGATCTCGGCGAGATAAAAACTTCTCTTTCCTACCCGCTCAATCGCGAAGCGACAAATCCGCTGGCGCGGGAAAATATCGACATGCCGCTGGAAACCGGCGTCCGCGCGATCGACGGCATGCTGACCGTTGGCGCGGGGCAGCGCATCGGCATTTTCGGCGGGTCGGGCGTAGGCAAATCCACTCTGCTCGGGATGATGGCTAAGCGTTCCGCGGCGGATGTCAACGTGATCGCGCTGATCGGCGAACGCGGCCGCGAGGTGCGCGAATTTATCGAAAAAGAGCTCGGCGAAGAAGGCATGAAACGCTCCGTGGTGATCGTTTCGACCTCGGACGATTCGGGTTTGATCAGGATCAGGGCCGCGCTGGCCGCCACCGCCATCGCCGAATATTTCAAAGACTGCGGCGCGAATGTTTTGCTGATCATGGATTCGGTCACGCGTTTTTGCATGGCGCAGCGCGAGATCGGTCTGGCCGCGGGTGAGCCGCCTTCATCGAAAGGATATACGCCGTCGGTTTTCGCGATGCTGCCGAAACTGCTGGAACGCGCGGGAAAATTTTCAGATGGAGGCTCGATCACCGGTTTCTATACCGTGCTGGTCGAAGGCGATGACATGAATGAACCCATTGCCGACGCCGTCCGCTCGATCCTCGACGGGCATATCGTGCTGTCGCGGCAACTGGCGACGCAGAATCACTATCCCTGCATCGACGTGCTCAATTCGGCTTCGCGTCTATTTTCGACGCTGACATCGAAAGAGCACCGGACACACGCCGGGGACGTGCGCGAGCTGATCGCCGCTTACCAAAAAGCCGAGGACCTGATAAACATTGGCGCCTACCAGATGGGCAGCAACCGAAAGATCGACCTGTCGATCTCTCGTCACGAAGAAATTCTTTCCTTTCTAAAACAGACGGCCGACCAGGAATCGCACCTGCCGCAATCGATCGAACAACTGATGAATATTAAAACCATATGAAAAAATTTAAATTCACTTTGCAGAGCGTTCACAACGTCCGCGAGATGCGCGAGGAAAAAGAGTTGATGGTTCTCTCCGGGCTCAACCTCGAAGCCGAGCGGGCGTCCGAACACCTCGCCCGGGTCGAAGGAGCGCTGCGCGGCGCGGTCGAAAATTATAACCGCAAAATGGCGGTTGGCGAGCCGATAAACGTGATCGAAATGGAACTCAATTCCAAACATATTTCCGCGCTCGAACGCCAAAAAACAGCGGCCCGCGAAGAACTGGTCGAAAGGCTGGGCGCCTGCGCGCGCCAGGCGACATTGGTCACCCACGCCGCGCAGCAGGTCAAGGTTACCGGCCGCCTCCGCGAAAATCAGGTGACCACCCACCGGCAAACGACTGCCAGACACGAACAGAACACGCTCGACGAAATGGTGACGATCGGTTTCGCGCGCAAATTAGGAGAAAGCAGATGATGAATATGATCAATGCGAATTTTACCAAACAGGAAAACCAAAATGTTTCCGCCGGCGACCCGCCGGAAAAAGATGTAAAGCCCGACGAATTCATGCAGCTTTTGGCCGGTTTATGCCACGTGCCGCCCGATCCCGCCACCCCCGTCAAACCGCCGGTCAAACCAGTTGAAGATGCCGCGACTGCCGGTTGCGCCGAAATAATCAAAGCCGAAACGATCAAAGCTGAAACTGTCAAAAACGCGACGGAAGAAAATCCGGCGTTTCAGAAACCGCCGGAGAACGCTTTCATTGCTCAGGACGCTCTTTCCGGTACGGAAGTTCCCCGGCCCGACGGGCTTCTCCAACCCCCGCAGCCAAACGCAGATCCCGCGGAAAGCATTTTGCCGCCTGACGTTAAAAGCAGCGAAGCCGAACAACCCGTAACCAACAGTGGCGGTGAAACGGAGCTGGCAGGCGGGCCTAACGGCAATATCAAATTCGTTCCTTCCGTTACCAGCGATGTAAAGCCGATCGTGAAAGATCTAAAGCCCCGGTTAAATACATTACCGGAGCCCGCCGGGCCGATCGCCGGAGCAAACAATTTCGCGGCCATGACAAAGATCAAAACCGCCGCCGTTAACCAGTTCGCCGGGGTGCGGGCACAGGTTCAGCTCGAAACCGGCACTTCCCAGACGCAATCAGATCTGGCCGGCCAGGCGGCCACGCATTTCGATCACAACTATGTGGCCGATCCCGACCGGTTAGCGGCGGACGCGAAAAACTGGTCGCCGCGCAAGCTCTCCAAACTCATCAGTGAAGTGACGGACATCGTCGCGAACGGGAAAGCGCCCGTTTCGGGCAGCGAGTTTGCGGCGCAAATGGAGCGTCCCGCGCTTCCTAAAATTTCCGTCATGCTGCAGCAGCAGATCGAACCGAAAATGATGGCGCTGGCGGCAGCAACCCCGTTGGGCGGCAAACAAATAATGAAAATGCGGCTGCACCCGGCCGAGTTGGGAACGGTCGAGATCAGGCTGGAAAGAAACGACGCCGGCGTGCTCGACGCGCATTTTAAAACCGACAACGACGCGGCGCGAGATCTTCTAACCAAAAGCCTCGACCAGCTTCGTGAATCGCTGCAAAACGCCGGTTGGCAGATCGGCCGGATGGAAATTTCCAGCAGCCCATTTTCACAGGGCGACGGCCAAAACCAAAAAGACGCCCGGGACGGGTCCGAGACGTTTTCGCAGGCTGCCGGCGCCGCCGGTTTCGAACGATCTTCCAATACAGCTGACGATCCTTCATGGCAATCCGGGGATCGTCTGGTAAGTTTGCGGGCTTAATGGCCCGCTAGTAGAGGTAAAAACCATGAACATAAATGCAATATCGGCAATATCAGGGGAGAATACCGCTTCTTCCTCTTCAACTTCAGCCGCCGCAAGCAGCAGTTCCGAACGTGATGTATTCATGACGTTGCTGGTCGCGCAGTTGAAAAATCAAGACCCGCTGGCGCCGCAGGACGGGGCCCAGTTCGTCGCCCAACTGGCGCAATTTAATTCGCTCGATCAGCTTGTCGGCATCCGGCAATCGATCGATCAGTTGGTTGCGGCAATGCAGCAGGGGCAGGAAACCAAAATTCCCGCCAACACCTAATAAACAGGAGAACTTAAGACAATGTCATTTTCATTCAATGCTTCGCTTTCCGGGCTCAACGCCAACTCCAACGCGCTTGGCGTGGTCGGAAACAATATCGCTAATGCGAACACGATCGGTTTTCGCAGCAGCCATGTCACTTTTATGGACGTGTTCGCCAATTCCTACGGCGCGCGTTTAAATGGCGCGGGAAATGCAATGCAGATCGGCAACGGCGTTCGCGTCGGCGCGGTCCACACGAATTTCTCGCAGGCAAATTTTAACGAGGCGGGTTCGCCGCTTCAGGCTGCCATCCAGGGCAGCGGTTTTTTCGTCGTGAGAAACACGGACGGCTCCCAGGCCTATAGCCGCGCGGGCGATTTTACCGTCAATAACCAGGGACAACTGGTCGCGTCGAACGGCGGCCACGTGATGGGCTATATGGCGCAGAACGGCGTTATTCCCCAGGGCGCGGCACTAAGCCAGCTGCAGATCCCGATCGGGCAGATGCTGGCCCCGCACACTACCGCCGAAGGAACCTTCCGGATGAATTTGAATTCGGCTGCCGAAACCGGGGCGACCTTTCATTCGACGATGCAGGTCTATGACTCGCTCGGAACTTCGCGCACGCTGGATATGACCTATACCCGCCAGGCAGACGGTTCGTTCCAGATGTCCGCCACGCTCGACGGCCAGGCCGCTCAGGCTAACGCTGACGGCGCGGGCCCATCCGCCGCTCCGGTGAGCTTCGTCTTCGATTCGGGCGGAAACCTGACCTCGCCCAGCACGCTTGTGGTCGTCCCGGACCAGACGCAGCTCGGTAACGCCACGCTGCCGTCGGTCACGATAAACCTGCGCCAGACCAACCCGGACAATACGCCGGGCGCGTTCAATATCACCAGTTTCGCCATCCCGTCGGCCGTTTCTTCGACCCTGCAGGACGGTTACAGCGCCGGTGAATTAAACGGCGCGGCGGTCGATGCCCAGGGAATGATCTATGGAACGTTTTCCAACGGCCAGTCCCGCGTGATCGGCCAGTATGCGCTGGCGACTTTTAACGCGGACGAGGGGTTAGGCCGCATGGGCGGAAATATGTTTTCCGAAACCACCGGTTCGGGGCAGCCGACCATTGGCGCGCCGGGCAGCGGTTCGCGCGGTCTGATCGCCGGCGGCTACATCGAGCAAAGCAATGTCAACATCACCAATGAGTTCATCGATCTGATCGAAGCTCAGCGAGGTTTTCAGGCGAATTCGCGCGTGATCACGACACTAAATCAAACTTTTCAGGATCTTTTACAGATAGTCTAAAGTTTTTTTGTTTTCGTCCGATATGTACAGCGGGGTTGAAAAACTCCACAAGCAAAATAGGAATGAAAACAAGATGACTGACCTGTTTTAGGCTTACCACGGAGGGTTTTAACTGGGACTTAAGACCTTCCGTGGACTTTTTTTCAAGCGGCGATTTTCCCGCAGCGATTTTTCCAGCGGCTATTTTCCAGCCGGCACACTCCAAGATCATGTTTATAATAATCGGCATAGTAGTAGTTTTTGTCTGCGTTATCGGCGGCTTTTTGATGATCAACGGGCCGCTCGGAGTTTTGGTGCAGCCGTCGGAATTTGTCGTGATCGGCGGCGCCGCGCTCGGAGCGACCCTGGCCGCCAACCCGATTAAATTTCTGATGCTGGTCACGAAGAAGATTCCGGCCGCGCTAAAGGGTTCTTCGTATAATAAGATCGGCTACCTGGAAGTGCTGCAGATGCAGTACGACATTTTTGTGAATGCCAAGAAAAACGGCATTCTCTCGCTGGAAGAAGACGTGAACGAACCGCACACATCTTCGCTCTTTACCAAATATCCAAAATTTCTGGCAAATCATCATGCGACCGATTTTTTTCTGCGACGCGATGAAAATGATGGTCAACGGCGCCTGCCAGCCGGACGAACTGGAGATCATGCTCGATTCCGAAATGGAAACGCATCATGAGGAAAACGGGCTTGTCCCGGCGATGCTCCAGCGCGTTTCCGACGCGCTTCCCGGTCTGGGTATCGTCGCCGCCGTGCTCGGTATCGTGGTCACGATGCAGCACCTTGACGGGCCTCCCGAAGAATTGGGGCATCACGTCGGCGCGGCGCTGGTCGGCACCTTTCTCGGCCTTCTTTTATCATACGGATTTATCGCCCCGGTGGCGGCCAACCTGGAAAATCTCGCTCACGACGAAGCGCGTTATTACAGCTGCCTGAAAGCCGGCATCGTCGCTTTTGTCAACGGCTCCGCGCCTTCGACCGCGGTTGAATTCGCCCGCAAAACAATCTTTTCATTCGACCGTCCGCCCTCGGCCGAGATCGAGTCGCTGCTGCGGGAGATCAAACCCAGATGAGCAGCCCGGTAAAAAAATCAGGTAAAGAAAAAGAGCCGGAACAAAAACCCCGCCGGCGCCGCGTCAAAAAAGTAAAACACGGGCACGGCGGTCATCACGGCGGCGCGTGGAAAGTGGCGTACGCCGACTTTGTCACGGCGATGATGGCGCTGTTTCTGGTGCTGTGGCTCGTCTCGCAGGCGGACACCAAGCTGAAAGAATCGATCGCCAACTATTTTCGCTCGCCCGGTGTTTTCGACACGATGGAAGGCGGCATCCTGGCGGCCGCGAAAAAGGTCAGCAAGGAACCGAGCAACCTGTCTTCGAAAGAAGAAGAACAGGCGCTATTTAACGTCGCGCAGACCTTGCAGAAGAAATTTGAAACGCGCCCGGAATTTTCCAAGTTCAAGGATCAGGTAAAGATCGAGATCACCGAAGACGGGCTGAAGATCCAGATACTCGACCGGGCTGAACGCGTCTCTTTCCCCGTCGGAAGCTCCGAACTAACCGAGGAAGCCAAAACCATCCTCGCCGAGATCGCGCAGACCATCGCCAACCTGCCCAATCCGATCGTGATCGGCGGGCATACCGACAGCCGCGTTTTTCAATCGGATAAAGGTTATACGAACTGGGAATTATCCGCCGACCGGGCGAATTCCGCGCGCCGGTTCCTGAGCAGCGCCGGGGTCAGGCCCGAACAGATCAACCGCATCATCGGGTACGCCGACAGCGAGCTGCTCGTTCCCGGCGACCCGTACGCGCCGGCCAATCGCCGGATCAGCATTACCATCCGCAAGCTGGCAAACCCGGAAGCGGGTGGAGAAAAACCCGGCGAGCCGGAAAATAAAGACGCCAAACCCAAACCGGGAAAATCCGATCTCGACCTTTCGCTGAAAAAAGAAATGGATTCGGCCCGCGCCAAACTCGCCAAAGAAGGCCGCGTGACGGTGGGCGATCCTGACGAAGTTCCGGTAATTAATAAATGAGGAGAGAACCACCCCGCTAAAAGCAGCACCCCTCCTTCGTAAGGAGGGGAGTTTTCGCGCTTCTTGCTGACTCCCCTCCTTACGAAGGAGGGGTGCCCGAAGGGCGGGGTGGCTCTTACTAAACACTATCGAATTAATATTTTAAATTGAGTGACGGTTTGTTGACGCTGCTTGTCGGGAATCAGTCGTTCAGAGTCGAAAAATCACGCTAAAAGCGCCGAAAACAAAGGTTTTTCGGCGTTTTCGTTTTGGCACGAGTTTCGCAATAGTGCCCGCAGGAGGTTTCTATGGCTGAAACTGAAATTGATAGTATCGAATTGGACGAATCCACCAAACCAAAGAAAAAAGGCAAAAAACTTTTGCTGATCGTCGGGCTGCTGATCGTGTTATTGATCGGCGGCGGGGGCGGGTTTTATTTCTGGAGCCGCGCGACGCATGTGCAGGCAAAGGGCGCCGAAACCGGCCACAAGGAAGAAAAACACGCCGCTAAAAAAGAAGACGGAGAAAAGTTTTCACTGCCGGAAGACGGCGAGGTAAAAAGCGTCGTCGAATTACCGCCTTTTATCGTCAACCTGGCGGACGCCGAACAGGCTCGTTACCTGCGCCTGACGGTCAGCGTCGGGATAGGTGACGAAGGCGGCGAGGAAAAACCGGATTCCCTTTTTCTGACCCGCGTTAAAAACGCGATGCTTTCCGTGCTGACAACGAAAACGTCCAATGACGTGCTGACCGTCGAGGGTAAACAAAAACTGCGCCAGGAACTGCTTCAGGCGGCCCAGGCGGCTTCCGAAGAACCGAAAGTGGAAGCGATCTATATCACGGATTTTATCGTTCAGTTGTAGTTGACTGAGTTTACTGAATTCACCGAGTGCGCTGAGTTCACTGAATAACAATTACTCCGCCAACCCGGCAAACTCACGGAGAAATTATGGAAAAAACTTGCGAAGAAATTATTGAATCCTGGCACGATATGCTCGACGTTCCCCTGTCGGTCGATATCGAACTGGGCAGAACGACCCTGACGATGCAGGATATTCTCGACCTCCGGGCAGATTCCATCGTCAAACTTTCCCGCTCCACGGGCGAAGGCGTGGTCGTGCTGGCCGACGACCGGACCTTGGTCCGCGGCGAAATCGTGGTGATCGAAGACCGCGCCGGCGTCCGCGTGACGGAGATCATCGCCAAAGAAAACTAAATGAAAACGCTCATCTTAAAATTAATGATGCTGTTAGTGACGTCGGCCGTCTTTACGCCGCTGGCTTTTTCGCAAAGCGCAGACCCGGCGCGCCCAGCCGACACCGCCGCTCCTAACGCCAATTCCGAAGCTGCGGCCGCGGACGAAAAGCTGCCGTTTATGCAGCAGGCAGAAGAAAGCCGCGACCCCGGCTCCGTCAGCACCGGCGGCCTCATATTTAAAACGGTGGGAGCGATGCTGATAGTGATCGGGATTATTTTCTTCGGCGCCTGGGGGCTGAAAAAATTCGGTTTCGGCGGGCTCAGATCCGGCGCAAATGCGGACGCCCCGGAACTGTCGATAGTTTCATCGGTCACGGTCGGAAACGGGCGAACCATCTCGAGCGTTAAATTCGGCAATCGTATTCTGCTGGTCGGTTCGACCCCGCAATCTTTTACCCTGCTGGCAGACGGCGCCGACGAGGAGCCTCTGATAACTGCGAATCCGCGCTCGGTGGCGGAACTGCTCGCCGCCGAAGATTCGTTCGAAGACGAGCTGGCCAGAGCCGACGCGGGACTCATCTCATTATTTCAGGGAGGCCGTTCATAATGAAAAACATCGCCTTCAAAAAGATCTTTCTGGCTATTTACCTGGCGGGCCTGCTCGCACTTTTCACGCCGGCAGTTTCCTACGCCCAGGCCCGCGCGCAACAGCCGCCCGCGACCCCGGTAAAAGCGGAAGAAACTATCGACCTGAGCAAGACCGTCGGCAGTTCGATGCCGCTGCAGATAATGGTTCTGCTGACGGTGCTGAGTTTTATTCCGGCGCTGCTGATCTCGATGACCTGTTTTACCCGGCTGATCGTGGTCTTTCATTTTTTGCGGCAGGCGCTCGGGACACAGGAAACCCCGAATAATCAGGTGCTGCTCGGCCTGTCGCTTTTTATCACGATCTTCGTCATGGGCCCGACCCTGCAAAATGTCTATAACGACGCGCTCAAGCCGATGATGAACAATGAAATATCGCAAACCGTCGCGCTGGAAAAAGCGCTGGTTCCGCTGCGCGGCTACATGATCAAACACACCCGCGAACGCGATCTCGCTCTCTTTCTTCGCCTGTCGCAGAGCCCGCGCCCGAATTCCGTGGACGACGTTCCGACGACGGCGCTGGTTCCGGCCTATATGATCTCCGAACTCAAGACCGCTTTTCAGATCGGATTCGTTCTCTTCCTGCCGTTTCTGGTGATCGACCTGGCGGTATCGAGCGTCTTGCTCTCGATGGGTATGATGCAGCTGCCGCCGGTGATGATCTCGATGCCGCTCAAGATACTGCTCTTCGTAATGGTGGACGGCTGGTATTTAATTGTCGGTTCACTGGTAAAAAGTGTGATGTGAGGAAACTATGTCCGACGCCCTGATAATCAGCCTGATACAAAATGCGCTTTCGACCCTGCTCTGGATCGTCGCCCCGATGCTGGGCGTCGCGATCGCGATCGGCATCGTGGTCAGCCTGATACAGACGCTGACCTCGATCCAGGACCAGACGTTTTCATTCGCGCCGCGAGTGGTCGCGATCTTTGCCGTCTTCCTGTTCACGTTTCCCTGGATACTTCACATACTGACCTCTTTTACCGAATCGATCCTCGGCGATTTTACCCCTTTTATAAAATGACCTTCTCAGCCTAAAAAAGACCGGAGAACACGAATCTTGGAAACTTTCATCGTCCCCCTGCGCCCGATCCTTATATTCCTGGTCGTTTTGGCCAGGGTGGGCGGACTGGTGACTTTTGCGCCATTCTGGGCGCACAAAGCCGCCGCGATGAAGATCCGCGTGATCATGGCTTTTGTGCTGGCGCTGGCGCTGACGCCGGTGATCATGACCCAGATCGCCACGCCGCCGTCGGAGATCGGCGCGCTGACACTGGTGCTGCTGGGAGAAGTACTGATCGGGATGGTTTTGGGATTCGTCGGGCGCGTGGTGTTCGGCGCGTTCGAGATGGCGGCGCACGTAATCAGTTCGCAAATGGGATTTTCGCTCGCCGGCACGATCGATCCTTCGACCCAGGCGCAGACGGCCGTTTTCGGGATCGTCGCGCAAATGCTGGCGCTGATGGTGCTGCTTTCCGTCGATGGCCACCACTGGTTTTTGATGGCGACGGTTAAAAGTTTTACCACCACCCCGCCGGGGGCTTTTTCGTTTTCGCCGGAACTGCTCGACCTGTTTTTGCGGCTTTCGGCAAACGCGCTGACCGTCGGCGTCACGCTGGCCGCGCCGGCGATAATCGTTTTGCTGTCGGTCGAGCTGGCGCTGGATTTTCTCGGGCGCACCGCGCCGCAGCTGCAGGTTTTCTTTCTCGGCTTTCCGTTAAAAATAGGCATCGGATTGTGGCTGCTGGGAACTTCCGTGTACCTGATGCCATTGGCCTTTCGCGGAGTGATGGAAACGATGTATCACAATTTGTCCCAGGCGTTAGGAGCCATGTAGGGGAACAATGTAAATAATTTATGTCGATGGAACGCACCGAAAAGGCTACTCCAAAACGCCGGCAAGACGCGCGGAAAAAAGGACAGATCGCGCGCGGGCCGGAACTGCCCGCCGCCGCCGCTTTTTTGGGCGGAGTAATGGTGATCAATTTTATCGGCCCCGACGTGGTCGGTGAGCTCGGAAGATATATCGGCAGCTCGTCTTCGCGGGTACTCAGCAATAACGAGCTTAATATCGCCGACGTCCAGATGCTCTTTTTCGACGCCGCCAAGGTTTTCGCCCTGATATTTTTTCCGATCGTGATCGTCGCCCTCTCGGCCGGACTGGCGGGAAATTTTGCGCAGGGCGGTTTTTCGCTGACGCCGCAGGCGCTGATGCCGAAGCCCGAAAGATTCAGCCCGGCCAAAAATGTCAAAAAAATATTCGGGCTCGATTCCGTCGTTAACCTGGCAAAAACGCTGGTAAAATTTCTGCTTTTGAGCTGGGTGGTTTACGGAGTGCTCGCGCCGGTTGTGGCGGACGCTCCGACTCTGACGAATGCGCCGCTCGCCACCCTCGCACTCAAGCTGGGCGAGACCATTTACGGATTGGCTTTTCGCTGCGGGCTGGTGATGGTTTTGATGGCCGGGGCCGATTACGGCTACTCATGGTACAAGAACGAGAAGTCGATGAAGATGACCAAACAGGAAGTCCGCGACGAATACAAGGAACAGGAAGGCGATCCGATGGTCAAAGGCCAGCGAAGGCGCCTCGCCCGTAACCTGGTGCAAAAACGCTCGCTCGCCGCCGTTCCGACCGCATCCGTGGTGATCACGAACCCGACTCATTTTGCCGTCGCGATCAGGTACGACCGGGATAAGGACGCGGCGCCGGTCGTCGTCGCCAAAGGGGCCGACAATATCGCGGCCAAGATCCGCTCGATCGCAAGAGAAAATAATGTGCCGCTGATCGAAAACAAACCGCTGGCGCGCGCGCTCTATAAATCGGTGGAACCGAACCAGATGATCCCGGTCGAATTTTTCAGCGCGGTGGCTGAGGTGCTGGCCTACGTCTTCCGGCAAAAGGGACACTAAATAGTGAATAGGTGATAGTTGAGAATTAATAGTGGCGTTATCTCAAAAAGTCTGTTATATAATTGCCTTAATTGATTTACTACCCCAACTGCAATGGAAAACAGGTCAGGCAATATTAACGCCGCTCCCGGAAGCGGGGCGGCAACCGGACAAAAACCGAGCGAAGATAACGAATACAGGATCACCGGACCGGTTTCCGTACCCGTATTCGTGATCGATGCCGACGGGCGTTTTCTTTTTGCCAACGACGCCGCGCTCGCCTACACCGGATACGCAAAAGAAGATCTTTTCGGCAGATCCGCCTCAACGGTAATCGCCCCCGAATCCCTAAAACAACTTTCCGAACCCGGCGTCAAAAAACTTGAAGTGGAACTGCGCCGTTCGGATGGCGCGGCCGTCTGGGCGGAAATTTATCCGGTTTTGCTTCGCAGCGGCTCGAGCGGCTCGCTGGAATTACTGGCCTTCGACATTACGGAACTAAAACAGGAAAATGAGCGGCTTAACCGGGAGAAGGAATTTTTTGAATCCGCCATCAACAGCCTGCCCGGAATTTTTTATCTGATCGATCCTGACGGGCGTTTTCTGCGCTGGAATCACAATTTTAAAAATGCTTCCGGCTACACCGACGAAGAAATAGCGCAGATGCATCCGCGGCAGCTTTTCGCCGAGGACGACCGCGCCTATATCCTGGAAAAAATGGCGGAGGTCTTTGAAAAAGGCGAAGCCACGGCCGAGCGGGATATTTTGAGCAAGGACGGCACGCGCATCCCGTATTTATTTTCCGGCAGCCGGATAACCTACGACGGCAGACCCTGCATGGTGGGAATGGGTATCGATATTTCGACGATGCTGGTTTATGAAAAGGAAATCCTCAAGCTGGCTTCGCTGGTAGCCTCGTCCGGGGACGCAATTATCAGCGTGAATTTAAACGGCATTATCGAAAGCTGGAACGAAGGCGCGGCCCTGCTTTACGGTTACGAATCGAGCGAGGTCGTCGGCCGCCATATGTCGCTTCTGATCCCCCCTAACCGGAGGAAAGAAGAGATCGAGATAATGGAATGGGTCAAGGAAGGCAAGCGGGTAAATCATTATGAAACGATCCGTTTGCGAAAGGACGGCACCGGCGTGCCGGTCTCGCTGACGGTTTCGCCGATCAACGATCGAGACGGCCAGGTAATCGGCGCTTCCAAGATAGCCCGTGATATTACCCGGAGAAAAAACACCGAAGAAGCGCTGCGTGAATCCGAGCAGCGTTACCGGGCGTTCGTAAAGCAAAGCTCCGAAGGCATCTGGCGGTTCGAGATCAATGAGCCGGTGGCGATCGGGCTGCCCCTTTCCACGCAGGTCGAGCGCATATTCCGCGACGGTTACCTGGCCGAATGTAATCTGGCGATCGCAAAACAATACCGGCTTGCGAGTTTGGAAGAACTCGACGGTTCCGCCATTCAAACGCTGCTGCCGCGTTCCGAGGAATCGAATGCGCAGCTGCTGGAATCTTTTGTCAGGAGCGGTTATCAACTGGCGTCTTTCGAAACGCGCTTTATCGATGACGACGGCGACCAGCACTTTTTCCTCAACAATCTGACCGGCATCGTCGAAGACGAAAAATTGATCCGCATCTGGGGAACGCGCGAAAATATCACCGCCGTCAAACAGGCGGAACACGCCTACCAGGAATCCGAGGTCCAGCTGCGCCAATCGCAAAAGGTCGAAGCTCTCGGCCGGCTGGCGGGCGGCGTCGCTCATGATTTTAATAATTTTCTCGCCGTGATCATGCTTCACGTCGATATGCTCAACCTGCAGCTGCCGGTGGACAGTCCGCTGCGCTACCGGATGAGCGAGATCAAATCCGTCACCAATAATGCCGCCGGCATGGTCAAACAATTACTCGCCTACGGACGCAAGCAAACCATGCAGCCGCACCCCGCGGTGCTGAACCAGGTCATCAAGGAATTTACCAAGATTATCAAACCGCTGATCGGCGAAAATATCGAAGTAGATCTGTCGCTGGCGGATGACCTCGGGGTGTGTTTCGTCGACCCGCATCAGATAACGCAGATCCTGATGAACCTGGCCGTGAATGCGCGCGACGCGATGCCGAAGGGCGGCCTGATTAAATTTAAAACCTCGAATGTGGAAGTTACCGAAAAATCGCAGCTTCACAAAGCGCAGCCGTTCGGGCCTTACATCGAAATGAGCGTGACGGACAATGGCATCGGGATGGACGCCCTGACGCGGGCGCGCATTTTCGAACCGTTTTTTACCAGCAAGGATGCGGGAAAAGGAACCGGGCTCGGGCTTTCGACCGTGTACGGTATCGTCAAACAATCGAACGGATTTATCTGGGTCGAGAGCGAGCCGGACGAAGGCGCAAAATTCACGCTGTATTTCCCACGGATCAGCCAGCCCGCGAGGGTGGTCAGGCCGGACGCTTTTGAAACGACCGTCGATACCATGCCGCAGGGCAGCGAAACTATCCTTTTGGTCGAGGATGAAATTCAGATCCGCCGGGTGGCGATCGAAGTCTTGACGGTGCTGGGATACCAGGTTTTTGAAGCGAGCAACGGCGAACAGGCGGTACAAGTGGCGGAACTGATGGACGAACCGATACATCTGCTTCTGACCGATGTGGTGATGCCAAAAATGAACGGGCGCGATCTGGCCGACAAACTTGTCTCATCACATCCGGAAACTTCCGTGCTGTTCATGTCGGGTTATACCGACGATATCATCGCCCGGCAGGGCATCCTGGAAGAAGACGTGCATTTTTTGGGCAAGCCGTTTACCCCGCGCACGCTGGCGACAAAAGTGCGGGAAGTTTTAGACTCTAAAGCCGAACCGAAAGCCGAATAATGACAACGATCAAAGTTAAATCCACCCGTCGCGAAGAAATGATCGACATTACCGCCGAGGTCGAAAAAGTTTTGCGCGATTCGGAAGCGAAAGACGGCGCCCTGATCGCCTTTTCCCAACACACGACCTGCGGGCTGACCGTCAATGAAAACGCCGACCCCGACGTCCAGCGCGATATGCTGCACGCTTTGCGCACGCTGATCCCCCAGCACGGAATGGGCTTTCGCCACGGCGAGGAAAATTCCGATGCGCACATCAAAACCACGCTCGTCGGCACCAGCGTCACCATTCCATTCAGCGGCGGTAAACTCGAACTCGGCCGCTGGCAGGGTATTTATCTTTGTGAATTCGACGGCGCAAGGGAAAGAAAAATAGTGATAAAGATACTTTGAGGAAGGAAGGAAGAAAAAGGAAATCAGGAAATGCGGAAATTAGGGTATAGGAATTAGCTTCTTCTCTCAGCTATTCCTCATTTCCTGCTTTCCTCACTTCCTCACTTCCTCACTTCCCTATTTCCTCAATTCCTTCCTTCTTCCTCATTTCCTGATCAGATATTTGAGCACGTACTGCTTCATTTTTTCCCGGTTTTGTTTTAAGTAGGCCGCGTGATCCTGCACTATTCCCCGGTCCGGCATGGAGATAATGATAAACGGTTCGAGCATGCCGTCGTCGGCAAGTTTTATCAGAACTTCTAATTGCGGGTGCAATTTTTTCACCGGGTTGTCTTTTTCCTTCATCCGCGTTTTTAGCGTAGAAACCGCCAGCTTCAGGGCTTCGTATTCTTCGGCCAGGCTGTGGCGATATTCCTTTTCATTCGGGTAGGCTTTTTTGAATTTTTCGCTGAGGCCGGTTTCTCCCCCCACCCAAAGCGCGCGCGACAAACCGTAGGCGGTCCAGGCAAAAGAGCCGTTGTCCGAATCGCCCATTCCCAAAGCAATGGTGGTGTTTCCGGTGCTTCCCTTTCCGACGGAGGCCGGAATGTCTATTCTCGGGTGGCCCAAAACCGCGCCTGTCGCCTGCGCCCAATTACCCAGCCCGGCGGAAGAAAAACGGCTGTAGGGTTCGGTAATAAAAGCTTCGATATAGCGATCGCGGGCCTGATCGTATTTCTTTTGGATCATCAGCGGGGTGGCTGAATAACGATAAGCCGTCTCGCGACTCGGATCTATCGCGATAGCCTTTTGATACCAGACCTCGGCCTGCTCGAAATTCTCTTTCTGCTTATAGGCGTCCCCGCTATAGAGGGCGGCTTCGTAAATATTCGGATCTAATTTGAGCGCTTTTTGATATGCTGCGATGGCTTCGTCGAACTGGCCTTTGGCAAAATATCCTTCGGCCTCCTTCATCATGGTTTCCGCCTCGTTGCTTTTGGAAAAAGCGTTGCGGCCGGTATCGACGGCCCCTTCGACCGGGATGGAAGCGATCAGCGCATCCAGCACGGGTTCGGTATTACCGAGCTGCTTGCTCCGGAGAAACGCGTTTCGCGCCCTGATCGTCATTTGTCTCTGCAGGTCTGCGTCTTTAGTTTCAGCGGATTTTGCGAGCAGTGAAAATCCGTACATAAACTGCACGTCGGCATCATTCGGATTTAATTTGATCAGTTTTTCCAGGATCGGAAACGCATCCGTAATGTTGTGTTTCTGAACCAGCGTGGCGGCCTGTAATTTCAGAGCGTCGTAGTCTTCGGCCTGCGCCGGGGTAAAATTTTGGAGGGCGATAAGAAAAATAAAGGCGAGTAATAAACTTCCCGCTCTCTGAACGGATGGCAAATACATATTTAACTCCTCAAAAGGCTGCGTTTGTGACGACCAATTCTCTCCGATTTGATTTTAGTTGGCAAGAACTTTCTTTTTTGACGGCGGGCGGGCGCGTTAGGTTGCATACCGGGTTTAAGCAAAAACCGCAAAAACTTCGTTTGAATACAATCTGCCCTTAGCGGTGAGTTTCAGATCGTCGCCGGCAAACTCGATCAATTCCGCCTGCTGCAGATGATCCAGATCGGCGGCAAATTCATCTCTCAGCTCTCTGCCGAAACGCGCGCGATAATGCGCCGTATCCAGGCCGGAGTTTAACCTCAGATGTAAAAAAATAAATTCTCCGCGCGCCTGGCTTTCGCTCAACTCATCGCGTACAGTTACCGGCGAAGCCCCTGTTTCCAGCAGCGAAACATAGCTGTTGGTGTCGCGCTCGTTCGCCCAGCGGGTCGAAACGCCGTCAAAAGAATGCGCGGAGCAGCCGAAGCTGTAATACGGATCGAATTTCCAGTATTTCGAATTGTGGCGCGACGCAAAACCCGGCTTGCTGAAATTGGAAATTTCGTACTGCTCGTAGCCGGCGGCGGCGGTTTTTTCCAGCATCGTTTCATACATCGCAGCGGAGAGGTCTTCGTCGGGCATGGGCTGGCGGCCGCTGCGGATCTGTTCGGCCAGCGGCGTGCCCTGGTGAATTTCCAGCAGGTAAAGCGAGATGTGTTCCGGCGCGAGTTTTAACGCTTCGTCCAGGTTTCTTTCCCAATCGGCGAGGGTCTGCCGCGGCAGCCCCGCGATCAGATCGAAGCTCGTGTTATCGAATCCTGCGGCGCGCAGCATCTCGATAGTTTCGCGCACGGCGGCGGCGGTATGCTTTCTGCCGAGCCTCTTAAGTTCAGTATCGTCAAAAGTTTGCGCGCCAAAACTGGCGCGGTTTATCCCGAGCGAGCGATAGTCACGCAGCGTCTCCGGCGTGACGGTCGCCGGGTTCATTTCCATGGTCAGTTCGGATTCGGGCAGAATCGAAAATTTGTCATATACGGCGCTGAGAATTTTTTCGAGCTGTTTCGGAGAAAGCAGCGACGGGGTTCCGCCGCCGAAATAGATCGTGTCGGCGCTGAGTTGAGTAACGCCCTGCGTTCGCGCGGACAGGAATGTCCGCGCTCCGGTCGGGAGCTCAAATCCTTCTATCTCTTTTACCAGCGCATTAGCATATCGCTCGACCGTTTCTTCGCTTTTAAATACATCGGTAGCGAAGTCGCAGTAAGAACAGCGTGAGCGGCAAAACGGGATGTGAATGTAGATTCCGGCTGTCACTAATAAATTTTATCATTTCACATCGTTTTAACTGAGAAAATGATTGTTATTTCCCCCGGCTTATGTTCAAATTCCGCAGATGTGAATTTAGCTTATGAACAAGCTCCTTTTTCTCTCGCTTTGTCTTCTTGCAGCGATCTCATGCATTGACCAGCCGCAGTCTCAGCCAACGTCGCAAAGCGGTAATCCGCTTGTCGCGGCGGAGACAACTTCAAACCTGTCGCACGAGGCTGCAAATGAAAATTTCACGCCATCCGAACCACCGTACGAAGGCCGATCGATCGACCAAATTTTTCCGGTAATAGAGAGCCACGATTTCACGGAAGAAGATTTTAATGACAAAGCATTCTCGGTAAAAGTCGAAGGCTTTGAGGTCAAGTTCAAAGATTTTGCGCCGCTGACGATCGATAAAGATGGTAAAACGGTATTCCGTTTTAAGACCCGTACGCCCGGCGATTATCATTCCAGTTTGGTTGGCGTTTCGCAGCTGCGCGGTAAAGATTCAAAGGAAATATATGTGATGGCCGGCGGGCCGGGTGGCGTTTGTTGTACGAATTACTGGATCACCGATATTTCTTCCGAAACACCGGGAAATATTTTTCGCAGCGAAGATTTCGGCGCGTTTCGGGATTGGATGGAGATCTTTGACGCGAACGGCGACGGAATATACGAACTGGTTCAATGGGACTCTGCCTTCCGGTATTTTATGGACGATTGCGGCAGCTGTTCGCCGGAACCGAGGGGAGTTTTTAAATTCAACAGTAGAGCAGGCAGCTATTTTCCGGCAAAAGGCTTACGTCAGGATTTCCTCGAACCTTTTGCGGAAAGAGACAAACGATTCACAGAGGAATTTGAAAAAATAAAGCGTGGTGATCCGTCTTTGGAAAATCAGTTCTATCGGGATCTCAACGCTCACATCATCAATCTTCTTTACTTCGGAGATGATAAAAAGGCGTGGGAAATTTTTGATAAATACTACTCGGGACTGATGAAGAAAAAAACTCGCGCTGCAATAAATGAGCGCCTGAAAGACTCAAAGTTTTACCAGGCGCTAAAACGATCGAATTAGATCGTAAATCATTAGTTTTCCAGTCTGTGCTCAAGGCTATTTTTCCAGCCGCTTTCTAATTCCGCGACCCTGGCGGAGATCCCCTGCCCGCCGTTCAAGCCGATGCTAAGGTTTTCACCGCCGACTTTACCGATAACCTCGAACGGACAATCCTTCGCAATTTCTTTCACCTTCTCCAGATTCTCCGGCGCAAGGCTGACGACGATCCGCGAAGGCGATTCAGAGAAAAACTGAACTTCCTTTGAAAACTCACTTTCAGACAAATTCACTTCCGCGCCGAGCGCTTCGCGATTCAGGCATGAAAAGCAGCTTTCGGCAATGGCCACCGCCAGCCCGCCGTCGGAACAATCGTGCGCCGATCGCAGCAGCATCTGATCGATCAGCCGCAGGCAGGTATCCTGGACGTTTTTTTCCAGCGCGAGATCGAGCCGCGGCACCTGTGAATTGCCGATCAATTCCTCCGTGGTGAAACCCAAAATGGTCTGCGCGTATTCGCTGGCGGAAAGATCGTCTTTGGTCGTGCCGAGCAGCGCGATCAGATCGCCTTCGTTCTTAAATCCCTGCGTAATTATTTTGCGCACGTCATCGACAAGCCCGACCATGCCGATGACCGGCGTCGGCATGATACCGCTGCCGTCCGTTTCGTTATAAAAGGAAACGTTGCCGGAAACGACCGGAGTTTCAAACATTTCACAGGCTTCTTTTATCCCGTCGATCACTTCGGAAAAAGCCCACATTACGGCGGAGCGCTCCGGCGAGGCAAAATTCAAACAGTTCGTGACGGCCATCGGTTTTGCGCCGACACAAACTACGTTTCTGGCACCTTCGGCGACGGCCAGCTTGGCGCCTTCGCGCGGATCGACCGCGCAATAACGGCCGTTGCCGTCGAGGCACATCGCCACCGCGCGGCGCGTCTCTTTCACCCGCACGACCGCCGCATCGGCGCCCGGCAGGATCGCGGTATTGGTCCGCACCATGTGGTCGTACTGCTCGTAAACCCAATGTTTGGAAGAGATATTCGGTGACGACAATAAAAGCTTTAAGGCTTCGGTACAGTCGTTCGTTTTGGGTGCGCGCGGAGCGGGCTTGCGCGCGGGCTGTCTGGAATTAAACATTTCGCGCTCGTATTTCGGCGCTTCATCCGTCAGCGCGAGCACCGGCAGATCGGCTTCGAGCACGCCGTGATGGAGAATTTTCAGCCGGTCGCCCTCGACCACTTTGCCGATCACGACCGCATCCAGATCCCATTTTTTGAAAATATCGACGACCTGTTTTTCGCGCCCGACGTGCGCCACTATCAGCATCCGTTCCTGCGATTCGGAAAGCAGCATTTCGTAGGCGGTCATGTCCGTTTCGCGCTGCGGCACGAGCGTCAGATCGAGTTCCAGGCCCGTGCCGGCGCGCGCCGCCATTTCCACCGACGAAGAGGTGAGGCCCGCGGCGCCCATATCCTGAATGCCGGCGATCGCGCCGGAGCGCATCGCTTCGAGGCAGGCTTCGAGCAAAAGTTTTTCCAGAAACGGGTCGCCCACCTGTACGGTCGGGCGTTTTTCCAGCGCTTCCTCGTCGAATTCCGCCGACGCCATCGTCGCGCCGTGAATGCCGTCGCGCCCGGTTTTTGCGCCGACATAGAGCACCGGATTTCCCACGCCGGTCGCCTTACCAAAAAATATCTGGTCTTTTTTCACCAGACCTAATGCAAAAGCATTGACCAGCGGATTCAGCCCGTAGGAATCGTCGAAAACCACTTCGCCGCCGACGGTCGGCACGCCGAAACAATTACCGTAATGGGCGATGCCATCGACCACGCCGCGCAAAATGGATTTGTTGCGCTGGCCGTGTTCCGGGTGATCCAAAGAGCCGAACCGGAGCGAGTTCATCGCCGCGATCGGACGTGCGCCCATCGTGAAAACGTCGCGCAGGATTCCGCCGACGCCGGTCGCCGCCCCCTGGAAAGGCTCGATAAAGCTGGGATGATTATGCGATTCGACCTTGAACGCGACGCACCAATCGTCGCCTATATCAACCACCCCGGCGTTTTCACCCGGCGGCACGATCACGCGCTCGCCCTGTGTCGGCAGCCGCTTCAAATGCACCCGCGAAGATTTGTAAGAGCAATGTTCAGACCACATTACGGAAAAAACGCCGAGTTCGGTAAAGTTCGGCTCGCGCCCCAAAATCTGTTTTATTTTGTCGTATTCTTCGGCAGTAAGGTTGTGTTGGGCAATGATTTCAGGTGTGATAGCGCTTTGGTTCATCTGTGTATTTCCGGCGTTGTAAATGAAACAGATATTCTAGCTTTTTAGCGGGCGCGTGTCGAATGTGCGTTCACTGGGAGCGCGGACGGCTCGTCCGCAGGGGCGCGAAGCGATCTAAGTTCCGTCTATAAACTATGACTCGAATCAAATTAAATGCCATTTGAACACTGCGCGTTCACTGCGGACGAGCCGTCCGCGCTCCCAGTATCTGCTCTGTTGTTTCAATTATTTACGGATACATATATTATCTAAAACAAATGAAAAAGATACTCGCCTGTCTCGTCCTGCTAAACCTTTATCTAGCTATCCCGGCGCAAAATACCGGCAATTTCATTCAATACGTCAACCCGCTGATCGGCACGCAGAAAATGGGACACACCTATCCCGGCGCGACCGTGCCGTTCGGTTCGGTGCAGCTTTCGCCCGATACCGACGAACAGCCCTACTCGATCGGCGGCAAATACAATCCCGACACTTACAAATACTGCGCCGGTTACCAGTATGACGACAAAACTATTGTCGGGTTTTCACACACGCATTTTAGCGGGACGGGACATTCCGATCTCGGCGATTTTTTGATCATGCCGACCATCGGCGAACTGCAACTCGAACCCGGCGGCAAAGGCGATCCGAAAAGTGGTTTTCGCTCGGCATTTTCACACGCGAATGAAACAGCAGAAGCCGACTATTACAAAGTGCTGCTGGCTGACGACAATATTCTGGCGGAAATGACCGCGACGACGCGTGTCGGGTTTCATCAATACACTTTCCCCAGGTCCGACAACGCGCACATCATTCTCGACCTGATGCACGGCATTTATAATTACGACGACAAGAACGTCTGGACTTTCGCCCGCGTCGAAAACGATCGCACCATCGTCGGTTATCGCCAGACGAATGGTTGGGCGCGCACGCGCACGGTCTATTTCGCGATGGAGTTTTCCAAACCTTTTACCAATTACGGCCTCAAAAATTTCGATAATCAAACTTACCGCGGCTTCTGGCGAAAATTCGACCAGACAAAAAATTTCCCGGAGATGGCGGGCAAACAGATCCGCGCCTATTTCGATTTCAAGACCGCGAAAGATGAAAAGATAAAAGTAAAATTTGCGCTCTCGCCCGTTTCGACCGAAGGCGCGATGAAAAATCTGCAGACGGAAATTCCGCATTGGGATTTTGAAAAAGTAAAACGCGAAGGCCAGGCGGCCTGGAATAAGGAGCTCGGTAAGATTTCCGTTACAGCCGGTTCGCGCGGTGACCTGGTTAATTTTTACACCGCGCTTTATCACACATTTTTGTCGCCAACGGTTTATATGGATACGGACGGCCGATACAAAGGCCTCGACCAAAACGTTCACCTCGCAGCGGGTTTTACCAATTACACGACCTTTTCGCTCTGGGATACCTACCGCGCGCTGCACCCGTTTTTTAATATCGCGCAGCCGGCCAGAAACCGCGATATGATCCGTTCGATGATGGCGCATTACGATCAGAGCGTGCATAAAATGCTGCCTGTCTGGTCGCACTATGCCAACGAAAATTGGTGCATGATCGGATATCACAGCGTTTCGGTTATTTCGGATGCGGTGGTAAAAGGTAATCTTACCGGGATCGAAGCAAGTAAGGCGCTCGATGCGGCGGTGACCACGGCCCGGCATAAAAATTACGACGGGCTGGAATATTACATGCGGATGGGTTATGTGCCGGAGGATAAAAACTCTTCGTCAGTTTCGAAAACGCTCGAGTATGCCTACGACGATTGGGCAATCGCGCAGATGGCGAAAAAACTGGACCGGAAAAAGATCTACGACGAATTTATCAAGCGTTCGGAAAACTGGAAAAATGTTTATGACGCCTCGGCCGGATTTATGCGCCCGAAAATGAGCGACGGAAAATTCCGCGCAAAATTCGATGCGCTGCAAACGCACGATCAGGGATTTATCGAGGGGAACGCCTGGAATTATAGCCTCTATGTGCCGCACGACCCGGACGGCATGATCGCGGCAATGGGAGGCAAGGAAAAATTCACGGCGCACCTGGACCAGCTTTTCACGATGCACCTGCCTGACGAATTTTTTGCCGAAACGGAAGACATCACCCGCGAAGGAATCATCGGAAATTATGTTCACGGCAACGAGCCTTCGCACCACGTCGCCTATCTTTATAACTGGACGGATGCTCCGTGGAAAACGCAGGAGCGCGTGCGCATGATCATGAAAAATCAATACCGGCCGGCGCCGGACGGGCTCGGCGGTAATGACGACTGCGGGCAGATGTCCGCCTGGTATCTTTTCACCGCGCTGGGATTTTACCCGGTCGCGCCGGGTTCCGACCAATATGCGCTGGGAAGCCCGGCGGTAAAAAACGCGGTTTTAAAACTGGAAAACGGACGGACGCTGACCATCGAAGCTGTAAATCAAAGCGAAAAAGCAGTCTATGTGCAAAAGGTCGTCGTGAACGGAAAAACGCTCGGCCGAAATTACATCACGCACGCGGAGATCACTGGCGGCGGAAAGATCACTTTTTATATGAGTGAAAGGCCGGCGGCCTGAGCGGGAAAGTATTGTAGAAATAAGCGGAAGCGTGCGAAATTGAAATATAATAAGCGTATGGAAAGCTTACCAATAAATATAAACAAAGAGATTCTTAGCGGGACGCCCGTTTTCGCTGGAACTCGGGTTCCCGTATCTGCATTAGTGGACAATTTGGAAGCAGGTGTTTCGCTGGACGAATTTTTGGAGAATTTTCCATCCGTAACCAAAGAACAGGCGATCCAGGTTTTGGAATACTTTAAATCTTTTTTGGACAAATTAGAAAAAGCCGCATGAAGATTATTATTGATGAATGCGTTCCCCACATAGTTAAAAAAGAGCTTCCTGATCATGATATTAAGACGGTTCAGGAAATGGGCTGGTCAGGCGTCAAAAACGGTGAACTTCTAAAAATGGCCGCTGCTGAATTTGATGTTTTTATAACTTCCGATAAAAACCTTCGCTTTCAACAAAACCTTGGAGAGCTAAAACTCGGCATTATTCTTTTACCTGGCAATCAGATTCCCGTAATTAAAGCTCTGCTTCCTCAGATAGACGAAGCGTTAAATAAAACTTCGCCGGGAAGTTTTATGGAAATACAACCTGCTTAATTTCTTTTTATGCCATATACGACAAAAGAATTAAAATTTATCGCCACGCCGGAAAAAGGCGAAGTTTCCGCGCTGCTGTTCCGGCCGGAGAATGCAAGTCATCTTCTTGTGCTCGGGCATGGCGCGGGCGCCGACATGAGACATAAGACCATGCAGGCGCTCGCTGAATGTTTGGCCGAAGCGGGCATTGCAACCTTTCGCTACAATTTCCCGTTTATGGAACAGCGCAAACCGGTCGGCTCGCGGGATACCGCAGTGACGACGGTATGTTCGGCAGTCGCGACGGCGCAGGAAATTTGTCCTGAACTTCCAATGCTTGCCGGCGGGCATTCTTACGGTGGACGAATGACCTCGCATGCGGCCGCGGAATCTCTGATCACGGGCGTTAAAGGATTGGTATTTTTTTCTTTCCCGCTTCACCCGCCGGATAAGCCCGATACAAAACGCGCCGATCATCTGAGTTCGATTGCCGTTCCGATGCTTTTCCTGAGCGGCACCCGCGACGCGCTGGCGGAACTCGAATTATTACAACCGGTCGTTAAAGGATTAGGCAAAAACGCCACGCTGCATTTATTGGACACCGCCGATCACAGCTACAAAACACTTAAACGTTCGAGAGAGAGTAAAGAAGATATTTTTGTGGAGATGGCAAGAGTGGTCAGGGAGTGGGCTACGAATCTTGTATAGAGTTACGCCTTCAGGCGTGACAGATATTAACGATCACGGCTAAAAGGCGTACCTCTGAACTTAAAATTATTGCGCGGTTGGAACCTGCGCCGGGACGGCCGGAAATAATTTATCGATCTCGGCCCTGAGGATTTCGGGTTTTATCCTGCCGGATTTTTTATAAACTATTTTTCCCGCGGCATCGAACAAAACCGTGACCGGCAGGCCGACCACGGCGTCGTCCTTATCATTTACTATCGTGACCGATTCCAGAAAAGCCGCCTCGTCTTTTGCCATCAGCAAAAAGGCGGGCATTTTTGCTTTTACCTCCACTAAAAAACGCGGCACGGAAGTTTTTAATTCCGCCAGGTCGTCCATCGACACGACGATAAAATCCAGCCCACGGGCGCTGTAATCGGCGTCGATCTTGACCAGGTCGGGAAATTCTTCGCGGCAGGGATCGCACCAGGTAGCCCAGAAATTCACCAGCACCGGGCGCGAAGCGGCCGAGCTTTTTTTGATCAGGCCGCTGAAATCGGCTTCGTTGATCTGGGTAACTTTCGGAAGGTCGGGATTCGAAGTTTGAGCGGCAACGGGCGCGGTTTTTCCCGCCGGCTTAGCTTTACTTTTTTGCGCGTACGCCGTACTGCCGCTCCCGAGACAGAGAACGAAAACGAACGCCGGCATTAAAAGAAATGCCGCATTCATTTTTGCCATTTTCGTCTTACTTAAACGCCCTGGTTTTCCGGCCACTTTACTGTTTGGCTTCGGCGCGTTTGATGGTGCAGCCAAAAGCATTGGTTTCTTTTTCGGCGATCGCCTTACCGGCCAAGGCATTGTCCAGCGCGTCGCGCAGGTAATTTTTGGTAATATTGTCGCCGCGACGGTCGTTATCGATCGCTCCTCGATACGCCAGCTTGCCTTCGGCGTCAAAGAAATAAATTTCCGGCGTGACGGTCGCGCCCCATTTATCGGCAATCTTGTTTCCGGTATCGATCAGCACCGGGAATTTGAAATTCTTTTCCGCGTCCGTCTTGACCCCGTCCAGCGATTCCGTGCTGTTGGAATTAATGCCGACAAAATTTATTCCCTTGCCGCTGTAATCCTTAGCGACGATCTGGATTCTTTCCAGATAGCCCTTGACCACGGGGCATTGCGCCGAGAGGAAAACCACAACGGTGCCTTTGCTGCCTTTCAGGTCCTTAGTCGAGTTATTTTTGCCGTTGATATCGGTAAGCGAAAAGTTTTCCAGAGCCGAACCGATCGGTAGTTTTGCTTCGTCGGCTTTAACGCCGATCGAAGAAGGTATGATAACCAGCGCCGCGGCCGCCAGCAGCAGAAAAAAAGTAAAGCCTTTACGTCTCATTGTCTTCACAACTCCTTATTTATAAAAGATTGAACGATTATATCTAAAATTAGATGCGGAAACTACAATTTTAGTTGAATATTCGCGGCAGACGTTTACCGAGGTTTTTCGGTAAAAGTATTTCCATCGCGTCATCAACCGTTACGATCCCGACGATATCGCCCTCGTCATCGACCACCGGCAGCGCCAGAAGGTTATAATCCGCAACGGTTTGCGAAACCTCTTCGGCGGAATCCTGCGGGTGCGCCTGCTGGTAATTGTCACGCATTACCTCCGCCAAATGAAAGAGCGGATCGGCCAGGATCAGGCTGCGCAATGATATTACGCCGCAAAGCCGCCAAGAGTTTTCTTCTTCGACCACATAAAACGTGTAGATCATGTTCGGCGTTTCCGCCATCGAGCGCAGCCGGGCGATCGCGTCGCCGACCGTCAACTGCCGCGGAAAGACGATAAATTCGGTCGTCATCAGCCCGCCCGCCGTATCGTCGTCATAAAACAGCAGCTCGGCGACATTGGCTTTTTCCTCGTCTTCCATCAGGTCTAGGAGTTCCTGGGCCTTTTCCTCGGGCAGTTCGCCGAGCACGTCGGCGGCTTCGTCGGGCGCCATTTTTTCCAGGATGTCGGCCGCGCGATTTTCGTCCATGTCCTCTAAAATGCGCGCCTGATTTTCGGTGGACATTTCTTCGAGCATGTCGGCGGCGGCCTCGTTGTCGAGGCTTTCCACGATTCCCGTGCGGTGGATGGGCGAGAGAGATTCAGCCAGCTGCGCGATCTCGACCGGGTGGAGCCGCGATAATTTTCCCTTGGAAGATTTAAGCTGGACGGCGGCGGTGGCCGTTTCCGTCGCGAGATAACCGACATCGGCCCAGTCGATCACCTCGACCGCCCGGGCCGAACCGTAAAAACCATTCGGCAGCAGCCGCCGCAGGAATCCCTGAAAGGTGACATTGGCGCCGCTGACGCGCCATTCGTCACTGGTATCGAAAAACTGCACGTCGTTTACGCGCACCACGCGCTTGCCGTCCACATCGATCAGCTGCTTATCGAGCACATCTTTGGCCAGCAGTACTTCCCCGTCGCGGCGGGTAAAAGGGCGCAGGTTTATCTTGTCGGTGATCAGCCGGATACCGGTTTCATCGAGCGTCGCCAGGCGTTTGCGGGAAATAAAAAAATTGCGGCGGTTAAAACGCGCCACGATCCCCACCACCGGGGGATAATCGTCCTCGCCGAAGCGCACCACGATATCACGAATAGCGGCCATTTTTTCGCCTTCGACATCATAGATCGGGCGGCCCAATATCTGCGAAAGGTAAAGCATACAACTAAGATAATAAAGGAAATTTAAAAAGCAAGCCTAAATAAAAAGCGGACACGCGGCCCGCTTTAATTTCGCCTTACTTCACTGGTTTATTCTTGAATTACCAAATACACGTCCCAGGCCCAGCGGCCGAGCTGAGCGTCCTGCGCGTCGCGGACTTTGGCGCGGTATTTGAACCGGTTGCCGAATTCGTCCGTCCGCCGCGAGCTGCGGTAATCGAGGTCGATTCTTTTCAGCCCCAGCTGCGGCAGCGTATATACCTCGCCCGCGTCCGATACCCCGTTGCGGCTCTTGTCCTGCCACAGTCGCAGGCGGCTGAATATTGCATTGGCCTGGGTAATTTTGCCGTCGCCGTTGCCGCCGAACCCGGCCGTGTCATATTCCGCCAGCGCGAGAAAGCCGTTCAGGTCCTCGCCATCGGGCGGCGGGGGCTGCGGCGTGACGTTGCCGAAGAGTTCGCGGCCGCCGTCGATCTGCCCGTTGTAGTTGCGGTCGAGCGCCAGCCAGGCATCGTCGGAATTAAGAGACGTCCAGGAAATATGCTCCGGAAAACCGTCGTTGTCGAGATCGAAATCCACGCCGTTCGCATTATCGGTCAGGGAAAACCCGTTGCCGGATGTATCGATCACGATCGGCGAGCATCCGCCCGCATCGCACCCGCCCATGCATTCGCACGAATCGGGATCATAGCCGCCGAACCTGTTGCACTGGTTAGTAAAGCCTCCACTCCGCTCGCAAGTATTTCCGTTATATATAAAACCGGAAGCGCAACCGGAAGTTGGATATTGAGTGTAATCAGGAAATCCATTGCAACCGCCTGCAATCGTTCCAGGCAAAGTTTCAGGAGGATAAACATATCCTTGCGGCCCTGTTATTGTTCCATTCTCACCCTGCGGCCCTCTTTCTCCAGTTCCTTGATTCGGCGGGGACGGCACGCCTGGATGGCCATCATGTCCGGGGTCTTGCGAATTGCAATTCGAATTACTAGCGCCTCGGCCGGGATTTCCCGGCGCACCTGATCTGCCTGCGTCTCCTCCGATTCCGCCTTCACCTTTGATTCCCGGAGGTCCCCCGTTTACAAAAGTCTGAACATGAGTCCAATTAAATCCGACTGAAGCTCTTAATCGTATAGTTCCTCCCGGACCGCCAGGGCCTCCTATTCCACCTGGTCCACCAATCCCACCCTTTCCACCGCGTCCACCTTGCTTTCCATTGCCTCCATTGCCCGGCCCACCTCTATTACAGAAACAATCTTTACCATCGCCTCCTGAACCGCCGGCTTGCGCATCGTCTCCCGGAGCTCCTTTTCCCCCGCGGCCGCCGTCCCCGCCTTGGCCTCCCATCGCTTCAAAACGATAAAAAGGTAAAAACGGTGGAGTTAAATCGACTACAATTATTCCTCCCGTGCCTCCCTGGTAACCCTGTTTACCTCGTCCGGCATTATCAGGGCCTACAACGGGAATATCGTCCCCTGGATCGCCGTCGCCGCCGCTAGAATTTACCCCGCACATTGCAGGAAAGCCGTTAGAAGGTTCAGGCGGATAATTTCCACTAAAAGTACCAAAATCTCCTATACCGCCTGTTGCGCCGCCGTCTCCGTTACAAATGGGAGGACAAACGGCTTCAGGGCTCATAGAATTTTCTTTTAGACTTTTTTCAAATGCTTTACGCCATTCTGCCGGGCCTTGTCCGTTTACTCTGATCGTAATTACGCCCTCGGCCTTGTCTTTAAATAAATACCTTTCATTTACTCTTTGACCTTTTTTCGGTATTGACTCTCTGACAATGCCTTGTTCCCGGAGTGCTGCTTCAAAAGTTTTTCCTATAGGGAAAGCTTTATGGATTGGAAAAACATAAACATTTTTTCCTACTCCCTCTATCACCGGATTATTGCCTTCGTAAATAAGTGTTTTCGCTATTATGACGAGGTCACCGGTAAGTTCGACTTTTTCAGGAAGAACTACAGTATCGGCGATCTGAACACCTTTGAGTTCATTTCCGGTTCTGAGAGTGGTTTGCATTTCATAGCTGTCCGCAAAAGAAGACCCTAATCTCTCTCTCCAGTCGGCAGAAAGTAAAATATCAGGATCGAAAGATACGCCCTTTTCCAAAAGCATCTTTTTTGCCGGTTCGAATATTTCTTTTTCTGAATCTGTTTGTTCATCGAAAACAGATGGGTTTGATGTAGCTTTTATTTGATGAGTGTTGTTCTGAAAAAAGAAGAACAATGCAATAAAAATTCCTAGTGGAACAATGAAATAGAAGATTTTCCTCATTTATGTTTCCTTTCTGCTCGTGGAAGAGCGGGAGAATATTTAACAGAAAGACTCTTTATTTAGGTTGGGGCAATGAAGTTTATATATCAATTCTAGTGAGCTATCCTCATTGGTTCTATCGTATTGTAAAAATCTTCAGGTTCGAGCGGGAGCATCTCTACTCCATGTTTTTCAGAGATATCTTTTAATTGCACCCAAACCACTTTATATCCGACCACGTACCCAACTTTCCAATCCTCCGATTTGGTTTTATCTATCTTGGGACTTTTTATATCAATAACGATATCTTTCTGTTCCAACAATTTGGATACACCTGCTTTATCTGTTTTTAACATTATCTTAAGTTCAGATAGCATCTTTTTCTGGCCTTCGATAAATCCGTAAATAAACTCAGCTTCGCTTTTTGTGCTCTTACCCCAGGAAGTTTCATCAGCAAACAAGATAAAATCTACTGACAAAAATATCTTTGAATCCGGCTTTACATTTACTTTAGATTCTACATTCCAACTATCTAAAGTTTGTCCTAAATTAAGGGGAGAAAAAAAGTCCATTCCGCTACTATATTCCGAACTGGAATTCTGCTGCGTAATTATAAATGCCTTAACTTTTTTTTCACCCACATTTTTAACGTTATAATTTATTTTCAAATTATACTGATAGGAAGTATCAACACCGATTGGAGTAATAACTAAAGGACTTTCGGGTTGTGGGACAATTTCTACTACGACCGGTTTTTGTTTATTTAGATCGGGTAACTGGCCGTAGACGGGAAATTGGCCTAGATAAAACAGTAGAACAAAAATTAGCGAAAGTTCAAAATTTTTAATTATTTTCATTACGTGCCCTTTCTGCTCGTGGGAGCGGTTCTAAGAAAAGATCGCTTGGGGGCTAAATACAGCGCAAACCGTAAACTTCAAGTGTTATAAAGGTAAGCCTATAAAATCATCTCGTCAATAAAATTATTTTTACAAAACAGACAATCAGGAAACTTTCTTGCGGATACTTTTGCTAAAAACCCGCAAACTTATTTCTACCAGCGCGGGCAAAATAAAAACCGCGCAGGCCGCGCCGAGGATCGCGCCGGTAAAAAATCGCGAAGCATGCGTGTTTTCCCAGATGCCGAAAAAGGTCAGGCTCCAGTCTATTGCCAGCGGAAAACAGCAGAGTATCAGCCAGACGCGGGGAAACGGCTCGATGTTATTGACCGAACGGAAAAGCGGGTAAAAAAGAAAGCCGAGAAAAATTCCGGCATAGACGCCTGCGCAGCGCGCGCAGACCGCGAGCTTGTCTTCGTGCAGGTGAAAGCTCCGCTCCGGAATCTGGTGACAAATAAAACCGAAGGCGTAATAGAGGTTCGCAGAAATTTCGATGAAACCCGCCTGTTTTAGCAGCGGGGCCGATACGATCAGCCCCAGCCAAAACGCGCTCAGAAAAAATAAAACCAGCCAAACTTTCAAGCCGGTTTTATTTGCCGCGGGCGTAGTGCCCACCTGCGGTATATAGTTTTCTATGGTTTCAGCCATTTATCAGCGTCAAGTGTCAGTAGCGTCGCCGTCAGGCGATGCGTAACAGTCTTAAGATCGAAGAACGCATTGGCTAACACCGACGCTACTGACCCGTTTCTCATCGGCCCGTTTCTTATCGGTATGGCGGTTTACTAAAATCTAATGACCGCGTCCGGCCCGCCCTCGACATGCACGGTATCGACAAAGCGTATGTGCCGTGATTCGGTCGTCATAACCAGCGAGTGCGTCCGCTTGCCATGGCCAAAGAAACGCACTCCGCGCAAAAGCGATCCGTCCGTCACGCCGGTCGCGACGAAAATAACCTTTTTGCCGGGCGCCAGATCGTTTGTGTCATAGATCTTGTTCGGGTCGGTGATCCCCATCGAGAGCAGTCTCTCCATCACTTCTTCCCTGGGCGGCACCTTGGACTTGTCCACTCCGAGCCGATCGGGATCGAACACCAGCTTTGCCAGTATCTCGCCGTTGAGGCATTTCATCGCCGCCGCCGTCAGCACGCCTTCCGGCGCGCCGCCGATCCCCATCAGCGCGTGAATATTCGTCCCCGCCACGGCCGCCGAAATTCCGGCCGAAAGGTCGCCGTCCGAGATCAGCCGGATGCGCGCGCCCGATCCGCGAATAGCATCCACCAGCTCTTTGTGCCGCGGGCGGTCGAGCGCCATCACGGTCAGGTCCTCGATGTCGCGGTTCAGACGGCGCGCGATGGCCTTCAAATTATCTTTGACCGGGGCATCGATATCGATCGCGCCGCGGCACGACGGCCCGACCACGATCTTGTCCATGTAAATGTCCGGCGCATTAAGCAGCCCGCCGCGTTCGGCCGCCGCGAGCACGGCGATCGCGTTGTTCGCGCCGAGCGCGCAGAGGTTGGTTCCCTCCAGCGGATCGACGGCGATATCGACTTCGGGAAAATTGACGCGCTCTTCTTCGGCGAATCTTCCGCCGCCTACTTCTTCATTGATATACAGCATCGGGGCTTCGTCACGTTCGCCCTCGCCGATCACGATCCGGCCGCGCATCGGCACGGTGTCCATCGCTTCGCGCATCGCTTCGACGGCGACGTGGTCGGAATATTTACGGTCGCCCTGGCCCATAGTGCGGGCCGATTCGATGGCGGCGGCTTCGGTCACTCGCAGAAAATCCAGTGAAAGTTCTCTTTCGGCTTTCAAATTTGTCATTGTTGGTTGTCCTTTGAATTTATCGACTAAACACTTATATTATTTGCTTGCATTCTATCACTTGTCTATTCGGATATGACAAGTATATGCTTTTGGTGTTTTAATTATATCTTTTATTTGGATAGCTTTGCTAAGGAGACGATTTCGATGACCTACGTGGTAACCCCACCCTGTATTGAGTGTAAATATACCGACTGCGCGGCCGTTTGCCCGGTCGAGGCATTCCACGAACTTTCGGACCGATTGCTGATCAACCCCGACTCCTGTATCGATTGCGACGCCTGCCTGCCGGAATGCCCGGTCGAGGCGATCTTTGCCGATATGTCTCTGCCGGAAGAGTACTCCGAATGGCTGGGAATCAATGCCGAAGCGGAAAATTATCCTATTATCAGCACCAAGATCCCCTCGCTGAAAGGGCCGGGCTGCACCGGACCGGATCAGCCGTAATTTAATTCTAATTATTTGCCGTGAACCCGCGTCTAGGGTTTACGGCATTTTTGCGCCTGAATAACAGAGCAGTCGTTGTTATTTGGTGGCGTTGCCTATAATAAAATAGATGCTCATAATAATGAGGTCAGAACCTCAGAACGCAGTGGCCGGTTTCCGCAGAAAAGCACATTATTCTATTACAGATAATTATCATATCGTTACCGGTCACTGCGTTCTGAGGTTCTAACCCGTTATTTTGACTTCAACAGTTTTATATGTCATTTCCTAACGGAACTCGGAATTATCGCTCTATTACCATTCTACAAACATTACGTTCCTGCGGAACTCAAATCAAAAATGTCCGACATATTTATTAGCAAAAAAAAGATATTGATCCTCTTCGGCACCCGCCCGGAGGTGATCAAATTTGCCCCGATCATTAGAGAATTACAGGCAGCCCCGGAGTTTTTTGAGACGATCATCGTCTCTTCAGGCCAGCACACGGATCTTTTGACCCCGTTTTTACGAGTTTTTGGTATTAAGCCCGATTTTAACCTAAATGTAATGACCGCCGGGCAAACGCCGTCGGACGTTTGCGCCCGCGTAATGACCGCGCTCGACTACGTTCTGGCCAAGGAAATGCCTGATGTCGTGTTGGTGCAGGGAGATACGTCCTCGGCGCTGGCCGGAGCGCTGGCGGCTTTTCACCGGAAAATCCCGGTCGGGCATGTCGAAGCCGGCCTGCGTTCCGGTAATCCGCTCAGCCCTTTTCCGGAGGAAATGAACCGCCGCCTGATCTCGCAGGTCGCCTCTTTTCATTTTGCCGCCACCGAACACAATTTCGAAACCCTTATAAACGAGGGAGTTAGCCCTGAATCGGTGTTTGTCACCGGAAACCCGGTGGTCGATTCGCTAAACCATATCCTGGAAAATTTCACGGCCGGCGAAAAGATAAAAGATCTGCTGGCGGAAACCGAAGGCCTGAAAAGAATTCTGCTAACCACGCATCGCCGCGAGAGTTTTGGCGAGGTAATGACGGGAAATTTGGGCGTTTTACGCAGATTTATTGAAAATAACCCGGACGTTTGCCTGCTTTTTCCGGTGCACCCAAACCCTTCGGTTCGCGCCGCTACGCGTGAAGTTTTGTCCGATCACCCCCGTATTTACTTGATCGACCCGCTGGATTACGCCGATTTTGTGTATCTGCTGGCAAATGCCTGGCTGATCGTTTCCGATTCCGGCGGGGTGCAGGAAGAAGCGCCCGGCCTGGGTAAACCTCTGCTGGTGCTGCGGGAAAATACCGAGCGGCCCGAAGCGCTCTGGAGCGGCGCGGCAAAATTAGTAGGCAATGACCCGGCTAAATTTGCTATAATGTTGGAGGAGAATTACCGCGACGAGTCGTGGATAAATTCTGTCAGGAAAATTGCCAACCCATTCGGCGATGGCAAAGCCGCCGCAAACATCGCAGAAATTCTGAAAAACTCACTTTTTTACCACTCTCTCCCGGATGACGCTAAAGCGTTGGAGCTGGAAACGGCTGCCCTCAGCTAAACCTTTTTAATGCCTTCGATACCTGAAAAAAAACAGCATCTGCTAACAGTGTTGGTGGAAGACTACTTTCACGTAGGCGCGTTTGAAAAACTCATTCAGCAGCGCCAGTGGCAGCATTTTGACCCGAGGTACGAACGCAACACACGGAAAACACTGGACCTGCTGGACGATTTCAAAGTCAAAGCCACCTTTTTCGTGCTCGGCTGGATCGCCGAGCAGAATCCGAAACTCATCCGCGAGATCGCCGCGCGCGGCCACGAAGTCGCCAGCCGCGGGTTTTATCACCGCAGCCTGAAATACCTGACCGACGAAGAATTTCGCGAAGACCTGCGCCGGACGAACCGCGCGCTCGAGGACGCCTGCGGGCAAAAGGTCATCGGTTACCGTTCGGCGGAAAAATTGTCATATAAAAACGATTCCTGGGTGCTGGACGTGCTGGCCGAAGAAGGAATGGTCTATGACGCCAGCTTTCTGCCGAAAGCCAAAGACCCCAACGCCAAACGATTTGCTCACCAGCACCATTCGGACGGACGGGTGATCTGGGAATTCCCCTACTCGACCAGAAATCTGGGCGGTTATCTGCTGCCGATCTCAGGCGGAAATTATTTTCGCCAGATCCCCTACACGATGCTGAAATACGCCGTGCGCGATTGGAACGACCGTTACGATGCGCCGTTCATGCTGTATTTTCACGTCTGGGAACTGGACCCGGAACAGCCGCGTATCAGCGCCGCTTCGTCATACAACCGCATCCGTCATTACCGGAAGCTCGATAAAATGGAGTGGGTCATCAAGGAATATCTGCGGCGTTACGATTTTGTCAGCGGCGCGGAATATCTGGGCGTACAAGAGGACGTGAAACTGATCGCCGAAAAACCGCCAATCGAGATATTTACCGAAAAACAGGCGATCGCGAAAACCAGCGGATCGCTGACGCCGGTGACCATCGTCATCCCGTGTTATAACGAGGAACCGGCGCTGCCTTACCTGGCAAATACGTTGCGCAGCGTCGAACAGGAGTTAAGCGAAAAATACGCGGTCAATATTATTTTTATCGACGACAAAAGTTCCGACGACACGGCCGCGAAAATAACCGAGCTCTTTGCCGACCGGCCGAACGTTCGCCTGATCAAACACGAACAGAATAAGGGTGTCGCCGCCGGCATTCTGACCGGATTGCGCAGCGCGGACACGGAAATTGTCTGTTCGATGGATTGCGATTGCACCTACGACCCGCACGAGCTGGCGAAAATGATCCCGCTTTTAAGTGACGGGGTCGATCTGGTGACGGCATCGCCCTATCACGCGAACGGAGGCGTGCGAAACGTGCCGGAGTGGCGCTTGTTCCTGTCCAAAGGCGCTTCGTTTCTTTACCGCCGCGTGCTGCGCTCGAAGTTGAGCACCTATACCAGCTGCTTTCGCATCTATCGCCGCAGCGCGGTCGCCGATCTGGAAATAACGGAAAACGGCTTTCTCGGCGTGGCGGAAACACTCGGTAAGGTGGATCTGAACGGCGGCAAGATCGTCGAATACCCGGCGGTGCTGGAAGTGCGCCTCTTCGGTTTTTCCAAGATGAAAACCGCCCGGACCATCCTCGGGCATCTCAAACTTCTCTCTTATCTGCTGCGGCTGCGCTGGTCGGGAACGAAACAACCGGTCAGCGATCCAGTAGTCGAACTAAAAAAAGAGCCCACCAAACTAAATTAGGGCAAAACCTCGAAATTTCGGAAATCTTAAACGATTAAAGCTATACAATACAGGGATTAACATATTTTAACGGAGTAATTATGACGACAGCATTAATGCAAGAAGAAAAACTAATGACACTGCCTTCCGATCAGGACGCCAGCGGGCGCACCTTCGGAACCGAAGAGATCGAGTACGTGATCGAAGTACTGGAAAGCGGAACGCTGACCACCACCAAGGGTAAATTCGGAAAATTATTGGAACAGAAATTCGCGGAAAAATTCGGCGCGAAATACGCTTATGCCTGCACTTCCGGGTCGGCGGCGATCCATATCGCGGTCGCGGCGGTCAACCCTAACCCGGGCGACGAGATCATCACCACGTCCATCACGGACATGGGCGCGTTGGCGCCATTGATGTATCGCGGCGTGGTGCCGGTTTTTGCCGAAGTCGATACCAAAACCTTAAACGTCACCGCCAAGACCATCGCGGCCAGGATCAGCGAGCGCACCAAGGCGATCATCGTCACGCACCTGTTCGGCAACCCGTGCGAAATGGATGACATCATGGCGCTGGCCAAGGAACACAACCTGCCCGTGATCGAAGATTCCGCGCAGACTTTTCTAGCCAACTACGGCGACAAAATGGCCGGCACGATCGGCGACATCGGCTGTTTCAGCCTGCAGCAGGGCAAACACATGACCACCGGCGAAGGCGGAATGGTCGTGACCAATGACGAAAAACTGGCGCGCCACATGTTTCTCTATATCAACAAGGCCTGGGGCTACGGCGATGCCAACCCGGATCATTATTTCATGGCGCTTAACTACCGCGTCAGCGAACTGCAGGCGGCTGTCGCGCTCGGCCAGTTGGAAAAACTGGAAGAATGCGTGGGCAACCGCGTCGAAACGGCAGGCAAATTGACCGCTATGCTAGCCGGTATTGACGGCATCGAAACGCCGGTCATTGCCGATAAGGCGAAACACGTTTATTGGAAATACTGCCTGACGGTTGACGACAGCAAGATCGAAGGCGGTTCGGTCGGCATGGCCAACCTGCTCAAGGAAAAAAATATTTTCTCAGCCCCTCGTTACATAGTTAAACCGGCCTTTATGTGCCAGGTCTTCCAAGAAAAGAAAACGCTCGGCGACAGCCAGTTCCCTTTCAACCTGGCGCGCCCCGAAGCGCTGGATTATCAGATGGAAAATTACCCCGACACGGCAAAAGCCCTGCACGACGTGCTGGTGCTGCCGTGGAATGAAAAATACACCGACGAGCACGTGGAATATATCGCCGATAACGTCCGCGCTGTGGCGGAGAAATTGAGGAAATAAATATCGCCGCGGATTTTCACGGATAAACACTGATAAGAAATTTTCAGATCTGTGAGATCCGTGTTTATCCGCGGCCAAATTCTTATTATGAAAAAATTGAAATTTGGATTAGTTGGAGCGGGTGGTATCGCTCAGGCCTATGCCCAGGCGTTTAATGAAAGCATCTGCTGCGAGCTTATCGCCGTTGCCGATGTGCGCGAAGAATCGGCCAGAGCGCTGGCGGAGATCGTCGGCGGCAAGGCTTACAGTTCGTATCAATCACTGCTGGAAAATGAAACGGAGCTCGACGCCGTGATCGTCGCTACGCCCCCGACGACTCATGCCGAGATCGCCTGCTATTTCATGGAGCGCAAAATTCCGGTGCTGTGCGAAAAACCCCTTTGCACCACGGTGGCCGAAGCGGAAACGATGATCCGCACGGCGGAAGAAAACCAGGTGCTCTTTACGATGGCTTCGAAATTCCGCTATTGCGACGACGTCATCAAAGCAAAAGGAATTGTCGCTTCGGGCACGCTGGGCGAAGTCGTCCAATTCGAAAACGCCTTTACTGCCAAGGTCGATATGTCCAAACGCTGGAACTCAGATCCGGAGATTTCCGGCGGCGGCGTTTTGATCGATAACGGAACGCATTCGGTCGATATCATTCGTTACATACTGGGCGGCGTCGAATCCGTGCTGGTCGTGGATGCGGGCCGCACGCAAAATTTGTCCGTTGACGAAAACGTCAAAATGTTTGCCAAAACAAAAGACGGTATCGTCGCCAGCGTCGATCTGACCTGGGGCATCAATAAAGAACTGCCTTATTTTATTAGCATTTACGGCACTGGCGGCACACTGCATATCGGCTGGCGCGAATCGAAATACAAGCTGAATTCCAGCCCCGACTGGACCGTTTTCGGCAGCGGTTATGATAAAACGGCATCGTTTAAAGGCAAGATCGAAAACTTCGCCGGCGCGCTGCGTGGTAAGGAAGAACTGCTGATCAAGCCCGCCGACGCGCTGGCTTCCGTCCAGGTCATCGAAGCCGCTTACAAATCGCTTAACCAGAACCTCTGGCAAATGGTGGTTGAGAAAGCGGCAACTGCACGAAGCTAGGAAATGAGGAAAACAGGAAATTAGGAATCAAGTTTTCCCCTTCCTAATTTCCTTTTTCCTTCCTTTCCTCAATTTCCTATGATACGAATTCACCCGACAGCGATCATCGAAGAAGGCGTCCGGATCGGCGAAGGCTCGAGCGTTTGGGACAATGTCCATATTCGCCACGGCGCCGAGATCGGCGAGCAGTGCATTGTCGGTGAAAAATCCTATATTGCTTACGACGTAAAGATCGGCCACCGCGTAAAGATCAACGCGATGGTCTATATCTGCGCGGCGGTGACGATCGAAGACGGCGTGATGATCTCGGCCTCGACCACGTTTACCAATGACCGTTTTCCGCGCGCGACCACACCCGATCTTAAAACACTTCGCGATTCCGCCCCTGACGAACACACCTTGCCGACCCTGGTGCGCGAAGGCGCGACCATTGGCGCCGGCTGCACCATCGGCAACGATCTGGCCATCGGCCGCTGGGCCATGATCGGCATGGGTTCGCTGGTCACCAAAAGCGTGCCCGATTTCCATCTGGCAATCGGCGCGCCCGCGCGCTCGGTCGGCGCGGTCTGCAAATGCGGCCAGCTTTTTCACAAATTTGACGATGCGGCTGAAAAGCGAACGATCAAATGTCCCGCCTGTGAATTAAGCTACGAAATTGAAAATCGACAAGTAAAAGAAGTATCGTAAGGGCAAGGCTTGTCCTCGCCTGCATTACGGATTAGAAGTATTTGGCGGGCGACCACACGTGTCGCCCCTACAAATTTAATGACAAATATCGCGATCATTGGTTCGGGAATGCTGGGGTTGACCCTTGCGTGGCGGCTGGTAAATTCCGGCCACCGGGTGACGCTGTTTGAATCCGCCGGCGAGATCGGCGGGCTGGCCGCCGCCTGGCAAATCGGCAACAATCCCGCCATCACGTGGGACAAGCATTATCACGTCACGCTTCTTTCGGATAAATACACGCGAAAAATTGTCGAAGAGATCGGTTTGGGCGACGAGTTTGAATGGGTCGAAACCCGCACCGGTTTTTATACCGACGGCAAGCTGGTTTCAATGTCCAACACGATGGAATTTTTGAAATTTCCGCCGCTCGGGCTGATCTCAAAACTGCGGCTCGGCGGCACGATCTTTCTGGCGTCGAAGATAAACGATTGGAAAAAACTGGAAACGATCCCGGTCGAAAAATGGCTGATCCGGTATTCGGGTAAAAAAACCTTCGAGAAAATGTGGCTGCCGCTGCTTAAAGCCAAACTCGGCGACGCCTACCGCGAAACCTCCGCCGCGTTTATCTGGGCGACGATCCAGCGAATGTATTCCGCGCGAAAATCGGGACTGAAAAAAGAAATGTTCGGCTATGTGCGCGGCGGTTATGCGCATATCCTGCAAAAATTCGGCGAAGCGCTGCGGGAAAAAGGTGTGGAAATTAGGCTGAATTCCAGAGTTGAAAGTATCGACAAGAAATCTAACGGTAGAATTACAGTTCAACTTTCGGAAAAAACCGCAAAGGACGCAAAAGCGCAGACGCAAAGATCGCAAAATGTCACAGCAGAAACTGCTGGCAATTCTGGCGATTCTTCCCTGGCGCCTTTTGCGGTTTCGAGTTCCTTTGACGAATTCGATAAGGTCATCTTTACCGGGCCGTCCAACATCGCCGCACAGGTCATTCCACAACTGAGCGCCGAAGAAAAAGCAAAACTTAACGGCATTAAATATCAGGGTATCGTCTGCGCCTCGCTGCTGATGAAAAGCGCGCTGTCGGAATTTTACGTGACAAACGTAACCGATGAAACGCCTTTTACGGGTATCATAGAGATGTCGGCCTTGGTCGATAAAAAAGAATTCGGCGGAAACGCGCTGGTCTATCTGCCGAAATATGTCGCGCCGGACGACGAGCTTTTCGAAAGATCCGATGCCGAGATCGAAGAAATATTTTTATCCGGACTGGAAAAAATGTATCCGCATTTTAACCGCGAGGACGTGCTGGAATTTAAAGTCTCGCGCGTTAGACAGGTGTTTCCGATCCCGGTGGTAAATTATTCGAAAAGGCTGCCGGAAATTGAAACCTCGATCGAGAATGTGTACGTAGTAAATTCCGCCCATATCGTTAACGGAACCTTGAACGTCAACGAAACTGTTCTCTTGGCAGAACGCGCATTGCGCGAATTAAAAATTCAAAATTAAAATTGAAAAAAGACTTTTCTCCCTTATGAACGATATTGTCGAAAGAACATTTAATTTCTCAGTTCGAATTGTGAGGTTGTGTCAGTTCCTGGCAAAGAATTATTCGCCGGATAAAAACGTGTTGCTCAGACAACTACTTCGTTCCGGAACATCTATCGGCGCAAATGTCGAAGAAGCGCAATCCGGTCAAAGTCGCGCTGATTTCATTAGCAAGATGGCAATCGCTCTAAAAGAAGCCAGAGAGACAAATTATTGGTTACGGTTGATGAAAGCCACGGAAATAGTCTCTGAAGAGCAAGTCTCCAATTTGCTTGATGAATCTGAAGAACTAAAAAAGATACTTGGAGCAATCATTGTATCAACTAAAAAGAAAAGCTAGCTTTTTGCATTTTTAATTTTTACTTTTGAATTATTATGAAACCGATCGCAAGCTTATCTCTGGACCTCGACAACAAGTGGTCCTATATGAAAACCCACGGCGACGCCGGGTGGGAGAGCTTTCCTTCGTATCTGGATACGGTGGTGCCGCGGGCGCTTGATTTTTTAAAACAACGCGAGCTGAACATTACTTTTTTTATCGTCGGACAGGACGCCGCGCTTGATAAAAATGCCGAAGCGCTGGCGCAAATTTCCGCTGCCGGGCATGAGATCGGCAATCACAGTTTTAATCACGAACCCTGGCTGCATCTTTACAGCGAGCAGGAGATCGTCGATGAATTTGCCCGCACCGAAGACGCGCTGGGAAAAGCGACCGGGCAAATGCCGCGAGGCTTTCGCGGGCCGGGTTACAGCCTTTCCCCGACTGTCTTAAAAGTTCTGGCGGAGCGCGATTATCTCTATGATTGCTCGACGCTGCCGACCTATATCGGGCCGCTGGCGCGGGCGTATTATTTCTTTGCTTCAAAAGATATGACTGCCGCGGAAAAGGAAAAGCGCAAGCAGCTTTTCGGTAAATTTTCCGACGGTTTTCAGCCGCTCAAGCCTTACCGCTGGCAGATCGGTGACCGGTCGCTGGTGGAAATTCCCGTTACCACGCTGCCGCTCTTTAAAACCCCGATCCACGCCAGCTATGTGATCTATCTTTCGACGTTTTCCAAAACGCTCGCCCGCGCGTACTGGAAAACCGCGCTCGAGATGTGCCGCGCCACGGGCACGCAGCTTTCGCTGCTGCTGCACCCGCTCGATTTTCTCAGCGGCGACGACGCTCCGGAGCTAAAATTCTTTCCCGCGATGGATCTGCCGCTCGAGAAAAAGCTGGAATTCGTTAGTGAGATAATGGAAATGTTTGCCGAATCGTTCTCTATTACTAATGTTCGCGCTCACGCGGATCAGGCCGCAAAGAACAGCCTGCAGGTAAAAGTTTTAAGGTAGTATTTCCTTTAGTCCCACTTACCATTTTCCCGTTAATACCCGAAAATTTATGCAGTGCCCCTTGTGTAAAGCCGACTCTAAAAGAGTCTTCGAAGTAAAAAATTACTGGATACGCGATTGCGCCGCGTGCGGCCATCGTTTTACCGAGCTTACCGACGACGAAGGCCACGTAGAGAAAATTTACGACGATTCCTATTTCGACGGCGGCGGCGCGGGCTATGCGGATTATCTGCGGGAAGCCGATATCCTGCGGCAGCGCGGCAAATGGTACGGCCGCCTGCTGGCGAAATACGTGCGCAAAGGAAAAGTTTTGGACATTGGCGCGGCGGCGGGTTTTGTGCTGAAAGGTCTGGTGGATTCGGGTTGGAAGGGCGTCGGCGTCGAACCCAATGCTTCGATGGCGGAATACGGCCGCCGGAATCTCGATCTCGAAATGCACCGATCGAGCGTCGAAAATTATCACAGCGACGAACAATTCGATATGGTCACGATGATCCAGGTGATGGCGCATTTCGTCAAACCGAAGGACGTTTTCGGACACGTGTCCGGTGTCGTCAAAGAGAACGGCCACCTGCTGGTCGAAACCTGGAACCGGAAAAGCCTCTCCGAAAAAATATTCGGCACCAAATGGCACGAATATTCACCGCCGAGCGTGCTGCATTTTTTTACCGGCGAGCGGATCGACGAGCTGGCGCAGGAGCACGGTTTCGAGCGCGTGGCTACCGGGCGGCCGTCGAAATGGATCAGCGGCGCTCACGCCAAGTCGTTGATAAAGTTCCGTTTAGGCAAAACTTTGCTGCTCGGCGCGCTGGTTTCGCTGATTCCCGACCGGATCAGCATTCCTTACCCTTCCGAAGACCTCTTCTGGGTACTCTACCGCAAAAAATAGCGAAAAATTTACTTTGGAAGCGCGGCCTTTTTAACCGTTTATAAACGGTGATGGCTCAAGCGGTCGCTAAATTGGCTTTGGTCAAAAAGCCGGAAAAGATGTGTGCGCTGACACTGGTGCACACGCAGTGCTGTGTCTGTGACAGCGGCGACGCCGATCCCGTCGGGCTGGGGCGCGATTACGAATATCATACGTCGCCCGACACGTTTCTGGCGATGCGGTGCAATTCCTGCGGGCTGATTTACCTGAACCCGCGCCCGTCAGTCGATGACCTCGACACCATTTATCCTGACAGCTATCACGCGTTCGATTTTTCCGAAGAAGATTTCGGTTTTGTTCACAAAGTGCGTTCGCGGCTGGAAGCCAGCCGGCTGCTTTCATGGTGCAAAGGTTTGCCGGACGACGCGAAAATTTTAGACATAGGTTGCGGTGATGGTTTTCATCTTGATCTATTAAAGCGGTACGGCAATAAAAACTGGACGGCCGAGGGCATCGATCTGAGCGAGCGCGCGGCCGCCGTAGCCGCGCGGAAAAATATAAAAGTCCACGTCGGCACGGTCGAAGAGATCGCTCTGCCGGAAAATTCCTACGACCTCGCTTTTATGATCCAGACCATCGAGCACGTGGAAAAACCCGACGAGGTTTTGGCTGGAGCTCGCCGTCTGCTCAAACCCGGCGGCCGGTTGGTAATCGTTACCGACAACACCGGTTCACCCGATTTTAAAGTTTTTAGCGGGAGCTATTGGGGCGGTTATCATTTTCCGCGCCATTGGAATTTATTTGACCGTAATTCGCTGACCAAACTGGCCGAGAAAACGGGTTTCGAGGTCGCCGATCTGACCACGGCGGTTTCGCCGGTCAACTGGGTTTATTCGGTCCATAACGCGCTGGTCGATGCGCGGGCGCCGAAGTGGCTGATCGACCGCTTTACACTTAAATCTTTTGTCTCGCTTTCGGCGTTCACCGTGTTGGATATCATTTTGCAGAAACTGGGGCGCGGCGCATTATTAAGAGCCATTTTAAAAAAAACAAAGTAGCCGCGGATTTACACGGATCGGCGCGGATAAATTATCTGTGAAACCCGTGTTTATCCGCGGCTGACTGATTTATGGAAAAACCTATTGCGATTATCGGAGCGGGACTCGCGGGGCTGACGGCGGCAAGTATCTTGCGGCGTCAGGGCGTGGATTTCGTGCTCTATGAGGCCGGAAAAAAGATCGCCGGGCTGGCTTCGAGTTTTAAAGACGCGGAAGGATTCAGCCATGATTTCGGCGCGCATTTTATTACTAATCGTTTAGCGGCGGCGATCGGCGTCAGCGCGGAATGCCGCACGGTAAAATATTACGGCGAGACTGTCCGGCTAAAAAACAAGACTTACTCCTACCCTTTCGGGTTGATGAAAATTCCCCGCATGACGATGAGCGGCGTGATGAGCCAGATCAAAGCGTTAAACAACGGGCACCCGGTAGAGTCGGCCGCCGAATGGTTTCGCAAAAAATACGGCGCGGCGCTGGCCGACGAGGTCGCGCTGCCGTTGATCGAAGCCTGGTCGGGAATGCCCGCGGGTGAGTTGGCGCCTTCGGTCGGTGAAAGCCTGCCCGGCAGCATCGGAAAAACCCTGATGCTGAAGGCGGCAAGCAGACTGACCCGCCGCGCGGTCGCCATCGGTTACAACCGCGAGATGCCGGAAAAAGCCGGCGTCTGGCACGTCTATCCCGAGCGCGGTATTTCCACGCTCTGCGAAAAACTTGCCGAGGGGCTGGAAGATAAAATAAAACTGGAAACCCCGGTCGAAGAGATCATCGCCGAAAACGGCCGTGTCACCGCCGTCCGCGCCAAGGGCGTGACTCAGGAAGTTTCCGCCGTCATCAGCACCGCGCCGGTCAACATTCTGGCCAAACTGGTCAAAGGCACCGACGCGCTGCAAAAATTCGCCGGCTTTCGCTATCGCCCGATGATCTTTGTCAATATGCGGTTTGACGGCCGCGGGCTGCTGAGTGATACCGTGCTCTGGCTGCCGGAAAACGAGTTTGCCTTCTTTCGCCTGACCGAAGCGCCGATCTCGATGCCGTGGCTCGCGCCGGAAGGCAAAACCATTATCACCGCCGATATCGGCTGTCAAAAGAATGATGAATACTGGTCGATGGACGAAGAGAAACTAAAAGAACTCTGTCTTGAACAACTGGGAAAAGTTCTGCCCGGCGTTAAAGACAAATTCCTCGGCGCAACCGTGCTGCGGACGCCGATCGCCTACCCGGTTTTTTCAAACGAGTACGAACAGGCGCGCCATGATCTCGAAGTGTCCACCGGAATAGAAAATCTGCTCAGCATCGGCCGCAACGGGGAATTTGCCCATATCTTTATGGAAGACGTATACTGGCGCACGCAGAAAAAAGTGCGTAAACTTCTCGCAGCGTCTTAAAAAGTGTTCACACGCCGCTGAATAAGCCGAATAAAATGCTGAAACTCGATGAGAAAAAATTTCTTTTCCTTTTGATCTTTCTGCATCTCGCCATTGCCCTGCCGCTCGGGTATTACTTAAACGCCTGGGTAGATGAAGCCTCGACTCTTCATACTACCGCCAACGGATTTTTTCCGGCCCTAACCGGCGCCCTGCGCGACGAAAATCAAAGCCCGCTTTATTTTGTGCTGCTCAGCCTCTGGCGGATGATCGACGGCTCGATATTTTGGACGCGGATCTTTTCTATTTGGTGCAGCCTGCTGACGATCAAAGTTTCATTCGACGTGACCCGTCGGTATTTGCCGGAAAATGCGCGGAAACTTGCCGTCGCCGTTTTTGCGCTGCATCCTTTTTTATTCTGGGCCAGCACGGAAACGCGCGGCTATTCGCTGATCATTTTGCTTTCCGCTTTGCTGCTTCGTTATTTTTACGACGCCTACCTCGAAGAAAATCCTCCTTTAAAAGCAAAAATTCTTTACGTCGTAATCGCCATCATCGCGCTTTATACGAATTACTTTTTGGGCTTTTTTTTGGTGGGAAATTTTTGCGCACTGGCCGCGCTGCGGCGAACAAAGCAGGCCGCGCAATATATCGGGCACATGGCGATCGTCGGGCTGGGATTTTTGCCGCTGGTCATCGTGCTCAGCCAGCAATTCGGCAAGCGGCATGACATGGGCGACAAGTCGCTGCTCGAAGGCATCCGCAATACCTGGCAGCACATCCAGACATTTATTCTTCCGGTAAACATCTTTACCGACGAAAAGATCTGGCCGGCTTTTGCGCGTTTATGGATCTTTCGCGCCGGTGCCGCGGCGGTAATTATCGGCCTGGCGGTCAAAAAATTCAAAGGCATTTCCGCTAATACGATCGCGCTCGGAACGGTCAGTTTATTGATCGCGCTTTTCCTGCTTTCGGTGGTGACATTGATGGGGATAGGCTACGCCAATATTCGTCACGGCTCGATGCTGCTGCTGCCTCTGATATTTTTTTTAGCGGCGCTGCTGTCCGAAGTTTTCGGCAAAAAGGGTCTGATCGTCTGGGCTGCGCTGCTGCTTTTCTTTGTCCCGTTTTCGCTGTACCAGCAATTTTCCGGAATGGTAAAACGCGGTGACTGGCAAAACGTAGCGGCCTACGTGCAGGCGAATGAAAAACCGGGACAAACGGTTCTGGTATTCGATTCGTACGACACCATCGGTTTCGAAGCCTACTATACCGGCGTAAATTCCACGCTGCCGCGCGAAGGTTTTTTTACCTGGGCGCACAAAAACGATTTTACCGCGCAGGACACCCTGCCCCAGCAGATCGATTCGCTGCTTTCGGAACTGCCGCCGGAGACAAATGAAGTTTGGCTCCTGACCGGCGAACTCTGCGATAATCCGAAAACACGGAGCGCCTGCCAGGCCTTGGAAGAATATTTCAATTCCCGCTACACTATTGTCGATAGCAAAGATTTTTATCTGGAAAGAGTTCGTTTATACCGCAGAAAATAGATGGCGATCCGAAAAATAACCGAATACCCGGAAAAGGTGCTGGCGCAGGCCGGCGAACCCGTTACGAAATTTGACGCTGAATTAAAAGCGCTGACGGACGATATGTTCGAGACGATGTACGAAGCGGACGGCGTCGGGCTGGCGGCGCAGCAGATCGGCCTCGCGCTGCGGCTTTTCGTGATGGATTGCGAAGACGTCAAGCTGGTCGCGGCAAACCCGCAGATCCTTTCCGTCGAAGGCGAACAGTCGGGCCTCGAGGGTTGTCTTTCGCTGGGCAAAGTTCCTGCCGTGCTTGTGCGCGGCGAAAAGGTAAAACTTCGCGCGCAGGGCCTGGACGGCGAGTGGTTCGAACAGGAAGCCGAAGGCTACGCCGCGCGCTGTTTTCTGCATGAGACGGATCATTGCAACGGAAAGCTCTTTATCGACCATCTACCTAAAATGCGCCGGGAAATGGTGATAAAAAAATTTAAGAAAGAAAAGAAGTGGAGTAGAATGTAAGGAAATTTCGGTTCAGGATGTTTTATGAAAAGATTTGTTTTATTGGTTCTTTTGTCCCTCTTTACGATGCCGCTCGTTTTTGCGCAGGACGGTCCGCTTTCGGAATCTCAAAAACTCGGCTCGCAGATCGCCGCTTTCTACCAGGCGGGTAAATTCGCCGAGGCGATCCCGCTGGCGGAAAAAGTCGTCGAGATCGAGAAAAAGGATTCAAAAACTGCCGAACCCTACGCCATCTCATTGCTTAATCTGGCGATGCTGCACAAGGAAAGAGCCAAACAATTAAAATATCAAATAGGAACTTTGCCGGGCGACGACCTGTCCAAAACCTATAAAACGATCGACAACGATATCAAGACGGCCGAAGAACTAATGCGCGATTCGCTGAAAGTTTATGCCGGGCTTTCACTGAATGAAAGCCTTCCGGTCGCCTCGTTAAAATATGAACTGGCCTGGATACTCAGCAACCAGCAGACCTTCGTGATAATGCCGCAAAACATTCGCGCCAAGATCGACGAAGCCGAGAAACTTTACACCGAAGCGCTGGCGGTACAGGAAAAAGCGGCCGGAAATGAATCCGATACTGCGCTGAGAACCGTGCTCGCGCTGGGAGATTTTTACACCCGGTGGATCAATTTTGAAAAAGCGCTGCCTTTTTATGAGCGGTATATTTCCGCCTACGAAAAAAATGCCGGGGTGACGAGCAGAGCCCTGGTTCCGGCCCTGCGCGGCGTGGCTGAGATCATGGTCGTCACCGACCGGCCCGCTATGGCCCAGGAATTGATCAAAAGAGTGAACCTGCTCACCGGAAGACAGGAAGCGCTGATGTCTCCGAAACCGAATCTTGCCCTGCGGGCGAAAAAGATCGAAAAGGTAAGCTCGGCAAAATTTCTGCCGCCGGAAAAGGCCAACGATTTTAGTTATATTTTTTCCTATTCGACCGGCGCCGGCCTGATATCGCCGATGGGAAGCTTCAGAACCATGAGTGTTTTGGTGAATATCCTCGTCGATGAAAAAGGCGATGTGGTCGAGGCGACGGTGGAAAAAGACATCAAAGACAAATCGGTGATCGAAAAAGCGGCTATGCAATCCAAATTCCGCCCGTTTTCCTACAAGGGCGAAACGCAGAAAATGCGCGGGACGATCCTCTATGTCTATGTCGATTGAGTGAGCTTAAAACGTTCTGGCTTTTTCCAGGTCTTTAATGCCTTTTTCGCTTAAGTGGTCGAGAAAATTCACGAAGATCTTGGCCGTAGCCAGCGCGTCGTCCGCCGCGCGGTGGCGGTTTTCGATCACGATGGAATAGTAATCGGCCACCGTATGCAGGCGGTGGTTTTCGATGTCGGGCAGTAATTTTCGCGAAAGCTGCACGGTGCAGAGATGAGGATTGCCGAGCCGGTAGCCGTCGAAAACCCGGCCGATCTCGTGATTGATAAAACGCATATCGAAGGGCGAATTGTGGGCCACCAGCACCGCATCGCCGACAAATTCCAAAAACTCTTCGGCTATTTCGCCAAACTCCGGCGCGTTTTTTACCATGTCGTCCGAAATTCCCGTCAGCTCGACGATAAAAGACGGGATCGGCATCCGGGGATTTATCAGCGTTTGATATTCGGCCACGATCTTGCCGCCGGAAATGCGAAAAGCGCCGATCTCGGTCACGCGGCACGGCGGGGCTTTTGCGCCGGTGGTTTCCAGGTCGAAGACCACGAAATCCGTTTCGCGCAGTTCGCGCGAGCCGAAATCGAGCGGAATAAATTCCACCGCCGCATCTGTCGCATCGCCCACAAACTTCAATCGCGGATCGATCTGAATCAGATCCGAAACCAGCAGTTTTGCAAAATTCGGCTCGGGGCGGGAAATTTTCAGCACGCAATCGACGATATCGACCGCCGTGACCGGCCCTTCGGACGATTGCAGTAGCGCGATGGTGTCATTGACCAGTACCGAATTTGAGATCAGATTAGAGTATAAAGGCATCCTGTCGATATATTAACATGTAAGCCAGCCGGAATATAAAACCGACGGCTCCGAGCCCTTTGATAAAACCGCGAAAAAGCGGCAAAACACAAAATGTCCTGCCGCTTTCCAATTGTTTAGAGATCAAAGTTTAATTATTTTCAGGAGTGCAAGGCGTTGCCTTCCACGCGCCCACACAGCACTGAGTGCACTTTATTAAAGCGTCTCCCAAAGTACAGTCGGAACAATTACAACCGCAACTGCAATCCGAACCTCCGACCGCGCAGCCGCACCCGCAAGCGTCCTCAAGGGAAACGCCGCAAGTTTTTTTGTGAGAGTTAACACCGACAAGGCCGAAAACCCCAAGAGATAAGACCAAAAGAATCAAAAGTGGGAGCACTCTTTTCATTTTATCTCGCCCTCCTCTGTGAGCGTCCAGCGAGTGCCATCCTCAAAAACGACCATCCCGACAGTCACAAAGAAGTTTGAGCGTTCGGCAAATTGTATCCAGTTGTTAACCGACTCCAGGGGTGATTTTTCCGCGGTTACGGCGACGCCTTTATTGTCCGTGTAAGTGACTTTTTCAGGGGTGATGAAACGCTCCGACGTGACGGAAAAACTTTCACCCGGCCGAATCGACAATCCCTTAAAAACCTGCGATCTCATGCTTCGCGCGGCAGGATCCCTGACGATCAGCATGAACATATTTATCGTTTTATCCGAGGTATTTTGTACCGTAGCTTCCGGGAAGCTGGAGATACTTGAAAGAGTCGTCGCGGCGCCCGTCAGGCGGGTGAATTCCGCAGCCGATATCTCTTTGGATTTTGCTTCCAGGAGTCGTAAAGGGGTATTGCTGTTTTCCAATATCCGCAGCTGGGAAGCAGGGTAATTTTCAACTTTTGAGACGAGACTGTTTTTATCGTTTCCGCCCGTTAAGCTCTTATTCTGACTTCTTGTTTCAATGGTGAGAATAAGGCCAACAAGAGTTAACGAAAACACTAAGCAGCATATCAAGAGAGTAATTCTTGATTTGAGAGAGAATAATCCAGACATAATGTAGCTCCTAACTGTAATTTGTGGAAGTACTTTGAGTACTTTGTCAAGATCCGGCAAAATCGCCAAGATAGCGTAAATGCTATATCTTCATGGCAAAAGTGTCAATAAATGTGTTGATGATGGGCTTTAGAATGGACTAAGGATGGAAATTTATGGAAAATGATTACTAACATGACCCAGGAAGAAATTCTCGATCATTTCAAACGGACGAATGCCCTGCTCGAAGGGCATTTTATTTTGTCCAGCGGGCTGCATAGCTCTCAGTACCTGCAATGCGCCCTGGCGCTGCAGCTTCCGGCCGACGCCGCGAAATTCGGCGCGGCGATCGCGGAAAAATTCGCCGGGCAGAAATTCGCCCCCGGGAAATTTGACGGCGTGGTCTCACCGGCCATCGGCGGGCTGGTGATCGGTTTCGCGGCGGCACAGGCGCTTGGGCTGCGTTTTATCTGGACCGAGCGCGCAGACGGCGTGATGACGCTGCGGCGCGGGTTTACCGTAGGCGCGGGCGAGCGTTTCCTGGTGGTGGAAGACGTGATCACCACCGGCGGCTCGACCCGGGAATGCATCACGGCGATCGAATCGCTCGGCGCTAGGGTCACAGCCGGGGCTTCGATCATCGACCGCTCCGGCGGCGCGGCGGACATTGGCGTGCCCCGTACGGCCCTTGTATCGCTGAATGTGGAAAGCTTCGCGCCGGAAAATTGCCCGCTCTGCGCGCGCGGCGACAAAGCCGTAAAGCCCGGCAGCCGCACGACGCCCGCGGCGTAATTTTGAATTTCGAGTTTTGAATTTTTAGCTATCTCGGAAATAATCATTAAAAATTAAAAACTCATAATTATTCTTAAATGAATTACCGCCTTTTGCTACAATACGACGGCACTGATTTTCACGGCTGGCAGGTCCAGGAGGGATTGCGAACCGTGCAGGGTGAATTGACCCGCGTTCTTTCCATGCTCGAAGGCTCCGACGTTCACGTCAGCGGTTCCGGCCGGACCGACGCCGGTGTTCACGCCGACGGTCAGGTCGCCAGCGTAAAAATGACGCGGTCGTTTACGCCGGAAAAATTGCGGCTGGCGATCAACGGAAATCTCTGGTACGACCTGCGGATTTTTAATGTCCAGAGAGTGCCGGACGATTTTCACGCGCGTTTTTCGGCCAAGGAAAAAACTTATATTTACCGCATCATCAATGCGCCGGTGATATCGCCGTTTTGGTGCCGCTATTCGCACCTCGAGCCGCGGCCGCTGGACGTGACGCTGATGAACGAAGTCGGCCGGAATTTTCTGGGCACGCATGACTGGACGGCTTTTTCCGCCGCCCAGACCGATACCGAATCGCGCGTGCGCACGATCACAAAATTACTGGTAGAATCGCGCTGGGAAAGCCGCGCGGGCGCCAACCTGATCGAGGTCAGGATCACGGCGGACGGTTTTCTGCGCTACATGGTGCGTTCGATCGTCGGCACCCTGATCGAGGTCGGGCGCGGCGCGATGGAACCCGATATCGTCCCCGAAGCGATCATCAGCGGCGACCGGAAACTTTGCGGACCGACCGCCCCGGCAAACGGGTTGACGCTGCATGAGGTCAGATACGATTAATTCTTTTCGATGCTGAAAAATTTTAAAGAAGTGGTAAAACCGGGCTCCGCCGAAGCGGAACTGCTGGCGCGGATCGACTGGGCGCGCATTCCGCAGCACGCGGCCGTCATCATGGACGGCAACGGGCGCTGGGCGGCGCAGCGTGGGAAACCGCGCGTATTCGGACATCGCGCCGGAGCGGAGTCCGTTCGCGCGATCGTCGATTCCGCCGCGCGGCTCGGCGTTAAGGCGTTGACGCTCTATGCTTTTTCCACCGAAAACTGGAAGCGCCCGGAAGATGAAGTAAGCGCGCTGATGCGGATGCTGATCAATTACCTGAATAAAGAATTGGACAAAGTTCACAACCAGGGCATCCGCTTTCAGGCGATCGGCCGGCTCGAGGCACTGTCGCCGAAAGTGCGCAAGGAACTGGCGCGGGCGATGGAAAAAACCGCGCGTAACAAGGATATGACCTTAAGCGTCGCGCTCAATTACGGCGGGCGGGCGGAACTGGTGGACGCCTTTCGCAAGACGGCGGAAAAGATATTACTGAACGGCGGCGACCTGGAAAAGATAACCGAAGATTCCATCGCGGAAAATCTTTACACGCATGGGCTGCCCGAAGTCGATCTGCTGATCAGGACCAGCGGCGAATTTCGCATCTCGAATTTTTTACTCTGGCAGCTGGCCTACAGCGAGATATATGTCACGCCGACGCTTTTTCCCGATTTTCGCCTGAAGAATTTTTTAGAGGCAGTGCTCGATTACCAGCGGCGCGAGCGCCGCTTCGGCGGCATTACCGCCGCGAAATAGACGCGAAATAATTTTGACCACCCGATTATGAACCGACTCTTAACCGCTCTTGCCGCATTGCCGATATTGATCGCTTCGATCATCGCCCCGTATTTTTTCCCCGGCGAGTTTTTGGCAAAAGTGCCCTTCGCGGTGATCGCGGCGATCGCCCTGATCCTGGGGTTATACGAATTTTTCCTGCTGACAAAAAAGATGGAGCTAAAGGGCGACGCGGCCGTCGGCATTCTGGCTTCCGCCGTTATCTTTATCGCTTTTTTCTTTGACGCGCCGGCCAAAGCTCCGGATTTTCTGGGAATTTCTCTCGCTTTCTCTCTGCTGGTAATTCTGGTTTCACAGGTTTTTCGCTTTCGCGTGGATTTCGCCAAAATGCTCGCCGGCACGGGCGTCACGCTGCTCGGGGTATTTTATGTTTTTTTTCTCGGCGGGCACATCGTGGCCCTGCGAATGGGATTTGAAAACCAGCCGCTGCTGTCCACCAAGCTGCTGGTGTTTTTCTTTCTCGTCATCTGGATCTCGGACAGCGGCGCGTATTACACCGGGCGGCTGCTGGGCAAACACAAACTGGCGCCCACGATCAGCCCCGGTAAAACCTGGGAAGGCTGCATTGGCGGAATGCTGGGAGCGCTGGGCGCGGCGGCGCTTTCGGCCTATACCTTCTTTCCGGAACTGCTTTTAACGGCCGCGCTGCCGCTGGCCGCGGTGATGAACGTCCTTGCCGTGCTCGGCGACCTGACGGAAAGCGCGATCAAGCGCGGCGCGGGCAAAAAGGACGCCGCCAGCATCCTGCCCGGCCACGGCGGTTTTCTCGACCGGCTGGACAGCCTGCTATTCAACGCTCCTCTGCTATACTATTTCGCCAGGGTATATTTCAATTAGCTGTGACCAAAGCAATTTCAATATTAGGCTCGACCGGCTCCATCGGCTGTAACACGCTAAAGGTGGTCGAATTTCTGCGCGAACCGGAATTTAAGGTCGTGGCGCTGGGCGCGGGCGGCAATACGGAGAAGCTGGCCGAGCAGGTCGCGCGATTCCGGCCCGAACTGGTTTCGGTAAAAAATGAAGATTGCGCGGAAAAGCTGCTGAATGCGCTGCACGGGCTGGGCGCAAAACCGCCGCGAATCGAGCTCGGCGAAGCGGGCCTGGTCGCCGTCGCCACGCATGAGCAGGCGGAGACGGTAGTTTCGGCGATCGTGGGGGCTATCGGCTTTGTGCCGACGCTGCGCGCTATCGAAGCCGGCAAACGTATCGCGCTGGCAAACAAGGAAACACTTGTAATGGCGGGCGAATTGATGACCTCCGCCGCCGAAAAATCCGGCGCTGAGATCCTGCCGGTCGATTCGGAGCACAACGCCCTGCACCAATGCCTGCGCGGCGAGAACCGCGCTGAAGTGCGCCGCCTGATATTGACCGCTTCGGGCGGGCCTTTTAGGACGAAAACGAAGGAAGAGATCGAAAACGCGACGGTAGCCGAAGCCTTGAATCATCCGACCTGGAATATGGGTGACAAGATCACCATCGACTGCGCGACGCTGATGAATAAGGGTCTGGAAATGATCGAGGCGCATTGGCTGTTCGGATTTCCGGCGGACAGGATAGGCGTAGTGGTACACCCGCAATCAGTCGTTCATTCGATGGTCGAGCTGGTCGATGGCTCCGTTATCGCGCAGATGGGCGTGACCGACATGAAACACGCCATCCAATACGCGATGACCTATCCGGAACGCAAGCCCGGCTGCATGCCCCCGCTCGATATCGCCAAACTTTCGCAGCTTACTTTCGAAGAACCCGATCTTGAGCGTTTTCCCTGTCTTGGGCTGGCTTATAAAGCCTTAAATACCGGCGGAACGATGCCGGCGATGCTCAATGCCGCCAACGAGGTCGCGGTTGAAGCGTTTCTTGACGGGCGGATCAGGCTGAGTGACATACCCCGGCTGATTGACGGCGTTTTGGATCAGTGCCAGGCCGTTCCCGCGGCTGATCTCGACACCATTCAGGCGGCCGACCGGACCGCCAGGACAAAAGCGGCTGAATTCTTTTACCCGCAAACCAATACCGCAGCTCCGAACATCTAATTTGACTCATCTATGCGGTGGGACTTAAACTTTAAGGGGTTGGAGAGATCCAATGTGCTATTGGGGCAATTGGGGCTATTTTGGATCTGTCCCGGAAAAGGCTTTATAAATGGACGTTTTAAATTTTCTTTTTTATTACATATTAGTCCCGCTTTTCGTGCTCGGGATTGCCATTAATATTCATGAATTCGGCCATTTTATGGTGGCGCGGCTCTTCGGCATGCGGGTTGAGGCTTACTCATTTTTCGGACTCGGCCCCCGCCTGTTCGGTTTTAAGGTCGGACACACCGATTATCGCGTCAGCGCGATCCCGCTCGGGGCGTATGTAAAGCTTTACGGCGACGAAGCGACTTCCGCGCTCGAAGGCGGCGAATCCGACGACGAACAGGTACCCGAATCCGAGCTTTATGAAAAGCGGCCGCGCTGGCAGAAATTTCTCGTCATGCTCGGCGGGCCGTTCATGAATATCGTGCTTGCGCTGTCGATCCCGTTTGCCAGCGCCCTGTTATACGGCATCCCGGCCATGCCCGCCCCGATCGTGGGCGTGGTCAAGGCCGACAGCGACGCGGCAAAGCAGGGCTTTAAGGAAGGCGACCGGATCGTTAATTTTAACGGCACGGAAAACCCGACCTGGCGCAACATCCAGATGGAAGCGGCGTTGAGCGCCGATAAAGCGCTGCCGATCACGGTTGACCGCAGCGGCCAGCGCACCCAATTCGAGGTCACCCCGCGCCGTGAAAAAGTTTTAGCCGGACAGGAGATCGGCGTGCTCGATATCGAACCCGATCTGGGAGCGCAGCCGGTCATTATCGGCGATGTGACGCCGGAGACGCCGGCCGCCGAAGCCGGCCTGCAAAAGGGCGACAAGGTGCTGGCGCTAAACGGAAATAACGTTCGCAATTCACAGCAGATGTCCGGGCTGGTGCAGCAGTACAAGGCCGAACCGATCAAGATCATGATCGAACGCGGCGGGCAGACCAAAGAACTGACCGCGACCGTACGCAAGCTGGCCGACGGCACCGAAAGGCTGGGAATCGGTTTTATGCGGGCAATTCTTCCGATGGAACCGGCGACCGTATCCACCGCCGCCAGCCACGCGGTAAACTTTAATCTGGATAATTTGAAAATGACCGGCACTGTTTTAGGACAGGTCTTTTCCGGAAAACGCTCGGTGCGCGATTCGCAGCTTTCCGGCCCGGTGGGAATCTTTCAGCAGTCCGGCGAAGTCGCAAAGGTCATGGGATGGGAAGGCGTTTTCACCATCCTGGCGGTGATCAGCTTGAGTTTGGGCGTGTTTAATCTGCTGCCGATCCCGATGCTCGACGGCGGGCAGATATTTGTGCTCGGCGTGGAAAAGGTCATGTCGTGGTTCGGCAAAACTCTTTCCATGGTGGCGCGTGAACGAATTCAGCTGACCGGCCTGGCGGTGATATTGCTGCTGATGGTTTTTGTCTTCTTCCTTGATTTTTCGCGCATCGCTTCGTCTTTTAGCACGCCGGAAAAACCCGCGGCCGAAGCTTCCCCCGCGCCCGGTAAGTAAAGTAATTTATGACACGAGTTTCAAAAGCGGTTAAGGTCGGAAGCGTTCAGATCGGCGGCGGCGCCCCGGTCGCGGTCCAGTCGATGACCAAAACCGATACCACGGACGTCGCCGGAACCATTAGGCAGATCGAGGAAATGGTCAAGGCGGGCTGTGAGATCGTTCGCATCGCCGTGCCCGATAAAGACGCAGCGCTGGCGCTGCCCGCCATCCGGAAACTGACCGACGTGCCGATCGTCGCCGACATTCATTTTCACTACAAACTAGCCTTGATCGCGCTCGACGCCGGTATCGACAAGCTGCGCATCAATCCCGGCAACATTGGCAGTATCGAACGCGTGCGCGAGGTCGTGCGCGCAACCGAGGCCCGCAAGATACCGATCCGCATCGGCGTCAACGGCGGCTCGCTGGAAAAAGACCTGCTGGCAAAATACGGCACCGCCACCCCGGAAGCGATGGTCGAATCCGGTATGCGGCACGTGCGTATTCTGGAAGACCTCGGCTTTTCCGACATCATTATCAGCCTTAAGGCTTCGGATGTGAACCGCATGGTCGCGGCCTACCGTTTGATGGCGGAAAAGGTCGATTACCCGCTGCATTTAGGCGTGACGGAAGCCGGTACGCCGTTTGGCGGCACGATCAAATCGGCTATCGGCCTGGGAGTTTTGCTGCACGAAGGCATCGGGGACACGATCCGGGTTTCGCTTGCCGCCGAGCCGCACGAAGAAGTGCGCGTCGGCTGGGAGATCCTGAAATCGCTGGAGCTGCGAAAGCGCGGCGTGACGGTGATCGCCTGTCCGACCTGCGGCCGGCTCGACATTGATAATTTCGTCGAAATAGTAACGGAAGTAGAACGAAGGCTGGCCCATGTGGAAGAGCCTTTACATCTTTCGATCATGGGCTGCGCGGTGAACGGGCCCGGCGAAGCGCACGATTCGCAGCTTGGCGTGACCTTCGGACGCAATGTCGGAATGATCTTTAAAAACGGCGTGCCGATGCGAAAAGTGGGCGGCGAGAATATTGTCGATGAATTTGTAAAAGAAGTAGAAATACTGCTCGCAGAAGGCGAAAAGGCAAAACCGCTAAACTCCGCCCCGCAACTCGTGGCCATAACTTAAAAAGCGCCTAGGGCGCCAGCATATTCAGCGGGTAAACCGGAATATTCCTCAGCACGGCGAACAACAGCGCGATAGTTAAAAATCCGTACATCGCCCACGGACGAAAAACCTTGTAATTTAATCCCCGCCCTCTTAACACGATCAGCAAGGTCGAAATAAATACATACCCGAAAATGAACGCGTAAAACGGCAGCATCGCGTTAAAGTGCAGCGCCGATACAATATCGCCCTGAAAAAGAGCGTGGAAAGCGCGCGTCATGCCGCAGCCCGGACAATATATCCCCGTCATCGCAAAAAGCGGGCAAACCGGGAAAAAACCAGCGGTCACCGGATTGAAAAACGCGACCGCGCAAACCACCGCGCCGCCGGCCAAAAGTATGCCGCCGGTCATTATGCGCTCGTAGGTCGAAGCTTTAAGTTTGCCTGGTAATACCTGTTCCATTTAAATCCGCTAAAAAGAAGCTACTTAAAATTATAGACGATATCACCCTAAATCCGCACCGGTCGCCCGCCGATAAATCAAATTTTAACTTCTCCTGGTTCTTGTCAGAAACCGAAGGCAGCAGCGGCCGGGTAAGAAAGACAGACTAAAGTTTGAACTCTAAACTTTTCTCAGCCGCGATCAGTTTGCTTTGAGCTTTTCGACCAGTTCCCATATCCTGACTTTATCGGCGGCGCTAAATTCATTTTTATTCGCAAATTCGCTCAATAAATTTAGCTGCCCCGCCGGATCGGTCGGGGCATTCGCCCCAAGTTGAATTAATTCCGCCAGATTCGTTCGCAAAGCGCTGTCATCGCTTATTTGCCTGGATATTTTTCCGAGCAGCAAACCGAGACTGAAATTCCAGAGATCATTCGGCTGTGAGCTGAGACGATTTTCAAATGAGGCTTTTAATCCCGCTATTACCTGCCGGTGATCGATCGAGGCAATGTCGAGAGTTTGACTGGCGGAAACGAACTGCCCCCGCGCAGTGCCCGAATTATTTATTGAGTTTTGCAGCGCCCTGAGTTTCAAGATCTCCGCTCTTTCATCGTTCCAGCTTTCAGGGAAAGATATGCTGATCGAACCGGCGGGAAATTTAAGCGGTAATTCCGGCGATCGTTCGGCCACGGCCATTTCGTATCCGATCGTTCTCCAGTTAAGAAATGTTTCGCTGCGGGCAAAATTATAAACAATTATACCGGAAACTTTTGCCGGTTTTCCTGACACGATCACCGGTTGAAATTTAGCCTGTTTGGCTGCTTCCACCGATGCCGCTTGAAGCAATGGATGCCCCGAAACCGCCTCCGCGGATTCGACATTGCCCTCTTCATTAAGCGTGACTCGGACATTAATCACTCCGCCGGCGTTGACCGCGATCGCCGCGGGAGAATATTCAGGCCGCGGCAATGATAAAGCCTTTGCATTTATTACGCTGTTGCTCGTTATTGTTGGCGGCGTCCGGATGTTTTCCGTCTGATCCCCAGCAGGAGAAATATCCGCCGATGAGTTATTTCCACTTACAAAATTATAGACAATGATCCCGGAAATTTTAAGCGCCGGGCTGGATAAAAGGGTCGGCTTGAACTTTGCCTGTTTTGCGGCGTCTGACGCTACTGCCCGCAGTAAAGGGTGCCCTGAGATCGCGTTGGCGGAAATGACGTTCCCCCTTTCATCGATCGTTACCTGAACGTTTACCGCGCCGCTTGCGCCTACTGCCCTCGCCGTAGTTGGATATGCGGGTTTCGGTAATGAGATCGCCACCCCGTTCAGCACTCCGCCCTGTGCTATTTTGATCGTATTTGCCGTTTCATTTGTCTGAGCGGCGATCGGCAGGCAGCCAAGTGCCAGCGAAAACAGCGCGGCCAATAAAATTCGATATTTCATCGCGGTTCCTCCGTTTTTGTGTCTGAAATGAAAAGATATTGCCGTTCATTAGACACCGCAAACATGATTTTGTTCCCGGAATTATTTGGCCGCGCTCATAAAAAGCGCGTCGGTGGCGATCTTGCGGTTGATATTGACCAGCAGATTTCCCCTCAGGCGTTCTATCTCGCTTAGCCAAAAGGTGAGATTTTCCGCGGTCGAATTGGCCGCGCATTTCGCAAGCCTTTCGTGCAGATCGAAATTTACCAGCGACTCTTTTGCCCGGCCCTGTTTTAATTGCCACGCATCGTGAAGCAGGCTTTGCAGAATGTCCAGGCGCGGTTCGTATTCGTCCTTCATTTTCGCATCGCCCATTTCCTCGGCCGCGCGGAGCAGCTGGGCGCGATTCGGCGCGGCGGTTTGCGCTTCCAGAACGCCGATCATCGCTTCGCGCCGCCCGCGAAAATCTTCACCGTTCATTTGCAGGGCGCGGCCCAGGCTGCCTCGCGAAATTCTCGCCGCGAGCGCGGCGTCTTCCGCCGTAAACTCTTTTGTCTCCGATAAATAGCTTTCGATGTCAGATATGTCGATAGGTTGAAAACGCAGCACCTGGCAGCGGGAAATGACGGTCGGCAGCAGCGAATCGAAACGGGAAGTCAACAAAAAGATATGCGTGGTCGCGGGAGGCTCTTCCAGTGTTTTGAGCAGCGCGTTGGCCGCGCCCGGGTTCATCTTGTCCGCATCGTCGATGATAAAAAAACGCGATTTGCCCTCATAAGGACGAAAATTCGCTTCCCGTTCCAGTTCGCGGATGGCACCGACCAGAATATTTCTGCCGAACGGTATCACCTGGCCGACGTCCGCATGAGCGCTGAAAAATATTTTTTCGTGGTCGTCTTTTTTTTCCGACGCGGGAAAAACGAATTTACCTGCCCGGTCGCAAATACCGCATTCGCCGCAGCCGCCAAAACCGTCCGCATCGCGGCACAAAATACTTTTGGCAATTTCCAACGCAAATTGTTTTTTCCCGACGCCGTCCGGCCCGGCGAAAAGCATCGCGCCAGGCAGCCGCCGCGCCGCCAGAATACGCGCGAGAAATTCTTTTACCTGATTGTTTCCGATCAATTTTGCCGGCATTTATTTTACTGTTTGCTTTCCAGAAAATCATCCACGATCGCCATCGTTTTCAAATGAAGCTCAGCCGGCGGCAGATCGGCGTCTATCACGCGAAATCTTTCGGGTTCGCGCTCCGCGATACCCAGATAGCCTTCCCGGGCAAGCTGGTGAAATTTAAATTTCTCTTTATCCAGGCGGTCGAGATCCTTCCCGGCTTCGACCCTGTTTTGGGTTCGCCGGATCGCTTCCTCGACAGAAATATCATAAAAAAGCGTCAGGTCGGGGCGCAACCCGCCGGTCGCGAGTTCTATCACCTGCCCGACCATTTCCGGCTCGAATCCGCGCGCCGCGCCTTGATAAACGGCGGTCGAATCGGCGTACCGGTCGGAGATCACTATTTGTCCTTTTTCGAGTGCGGGAAGAATAAGGTGTTTGACGTGCTGGGCGCGGTCTGCGGCAAACAAAAGCATTTCCGCCATCGGGTCCACTTCTTCGTGCAATTCGAGCACGGCCTGGCGCACGATCCGCCCGATATTGGTGTCGCCCGGCTCGAAGGTCGTCAGCACCTCAAGCCCGCGCGCGCGCAGAGCTTCCGCCAACAGGTGCATCTGGGTGGACTTTCCGCTCCCGTCAATGCCTTCCAGAGTCAAAAAGAGTCCTTGATGAGCCATCACAAATGACCTGCTCTTATTTAGCTTCGTCGTTCTTTCGTGCTAAGGAGATGGTAGAAATGGCGTGTTTAAAGATCAAAACATCCTGTGTGCCGTCGTCCAGTAATACTGAGAATTTATCGAAACTTTTAATTCGTCCGGAAAGTGTCGCTCCATGCAAAAGGTGCAGTGTGACCGACAATTTTTCCCGTCGTGATGAGTTTAAAAACGCATCTTGTATATTTTGAGGAGAAGCTTTATCCACGCGTCTTGATCCTTACTTTACTAAATTCTGCCGCAATGCATCTTACATCAAAACTACAATTCGTGACAAGGTTTTTGCAAAAAAGTTTAGCAAGGTTTCATGCTAACCTCAATATTTCGAATAACTTACTCCGCGCCTCAGGGCTGTTACCGAAGAAATTGAGCCAAATTACGCCCTCTTCGCGGCGAAACCAGGTGAGCTGTCTTTTTGCATAATGACGCACGTCGAGTTTGGTTTGTTCGATAGTGCTTTCGAGCGTTCTCTCGCCGCGCAGGAACTCCGCCGCCCGCCGGTAGCCGTGCGCACCGAGAGCATTCGACGAATCGGGCACCCCGGATTCACGGAGCGCTTTTACCTCATCGACCAGTCCGTTTTGAAAATGCGCCTCGGTCCGGCGGTTGATCTTTTCGTAAAGAAGTTCGCGCGCGGGATCGAGCACGAAGATCTGCAATCGGGCGGCGCATTCGGGCGGCGCTTCGCGGTCGGGCTGAAGCTGGGAAAAACGAGCTCCCGTCTGAAAAAAAACTTCCAGCGCCCGGCGCACGCGAACGTGATCGCGCGGGAAAAGCCGCTCCGCCGATTTGCCGTCCACCCGCCGCAGCATTTTGTGCAGATGTTCGGCGCCTTTTTTCGCCAGGATCGTTTTTAGCTTTTCCCGCAATTCTTCGTCCGTCTTCGGGCCGTTGAAAAAAGGCTGCCGCAATGCCCGCAGGTAAAATCCCGTGCCGCCGACAAGTATCGCGGTACTGCCGCGCGATTCGATCTCGGCGATCTTCGCCACCGCGTCCTTAACCCAGTCCATCGCCGTATAATTCACCCGCGGATCGACATAATCCAGCAGGTGATGCGGCACGCCGCGGCGCTCCGCCGGCGATAGCTTTGCGGTGGCGATCTCTATCTCGCGATAGATCTGCACCGAATCGCAGTTGATCACCTCACCGCCTGCGCGCAGCGCAAGCTCGATCCCCAGCTCGCTCTTACCGGAAGCCGTCGGCCCGGCGATCGCATAAATTGGTTTGCTTTCAGACACAGCAAGACAGATTAACACAAAGAGATTTAGGAAAATAAACATCGATCTATAACCCGGGGGAAGCGCGGCGCCTTACCTGCCTGACCTCTGTGTGCGGTCAGCCTCCCACCATGCAGGTATTGCCGCGCTCCCGATATTAAAGAAGCCTTCTCTTTATCACTTTCTGAAATTCTGTTAATCTTTCAATCGAAAGTATGGTTGCCCACACTATTCTTTGACACCAAGCAATGAAACCGCGTAAAGGTAATTCCAATTGAACGAAGCCGGATTCTACATTCAAGCAATTTTGGCGTACCTATCGAGTTCAAAGAGATTACCCCGTGACAGGGTAGAAAGTCAAGTAGAAATTATCACCCACTTAGGAGGCGACTTCTAAATGGGCAGCAAACAACTTGTAAAACCAAATAGAATGGGCGAGAAAGTTCGCGAGATTCGGCTTAGGCTGGGATTTACACAACAAAAGATGTTTGAACTTCTCGAACGTCATGGGGCCAAAATTCACGTTGGTTATATCGGATCATATGAGATCAATGAAAGAATTCCTACGCTGCTGGTCACTTTAGCTTACGCGAGAGCGGTTGGCATTCCGATGGAAGCATTAGTAGATGACAATATAAATTTACCTGCCAAGCTATCTGTAAAGAAATAGAAATAACGCTTTTAGTGAGCGCAAGCGGCCCTTTCTGACCTGCGAGGTGTTTGACTGAATGGTAAATATCAAAAGTCCGATAAATTGCATTTAAGAAAAGTGCAGCTCAAAAGGTAATATAAAAGTCTGATATATTGCACCTAAGAAAAGCGCAATTCGAAAGGTAAAATATAAAGACAAATAAATTGCAGTCCGGAAGGGCCGCTTGCGCCCGCTCTTATCTTCTCAGTCCCGTAGGGACGTTATATTTGTAGAAAAAGATTAAATAAAAATCTTAGCTCCGTCAGGAGCGGCATATATCGTTCCTACGGAACTCGAAATACTTTTCTAACTTGTAGCTATAATATCTCGTCCCTACGGGACTAAAAGAAGTAACCACTAAATCACACTAAACAACACGAAAAAAACTAAATCCTAAATCGGCCAATTGTGAAAGCGAGACACCTATCTTCTATCTTTTTAAATTGCCGCAAGGCGCGCCAGCGCGATCACTACGATCGCGCCGAGCAGTATCAGGGAACCGATGATCTGATTGCGGGAGAAACGCATATTTTATAGGTCAACTTTTCTTTTGGTTGCCGTTTGCGATCCTGACCGAAACGATCAGGTTGCCGTTTGGCGCGGTGAAGGGTTCGATGCTTATCCGGCTGTTCCAGACCTTACCTTCCTTGTCGGTAAATTTCCAGGAGCTTTCCGTTTTACCGGTTTTCACGATCGTCCAGCCGGGCGCGGCGGCCCATTTCTTGTTAACTTCTTCGATGATGCTTTCCGCCGAAGCGGTGGTTTTCACCAGCCATTTGTCTTCCCAGGAATTTTTGTCACCGCGAAAATCGTATGGCGTCGAAGTGGCGATAAAAGGGTCGTAAATGCTGTCGGGAATTTTTGTGTCCGCCAGCGACGCGCGGGTGTAATCCGAATCGGGCTGCCAGTTGTATTCGATGCTCATCGCGATATATTTCGCCCAGCCCGGGCCGTCCAGTTTTTCGACCATGTGCAGCGCGCCGTCGATGCCGGAGGAAAGCCCGGCCGTCGTCATGATCTTGCCATTATCGACAAAGCGTTTATCATAGACCGGCGTGACCGTTGGCGCAAATTCCTGCAGGCGGGGAATAAACCCGGATGTCGTAGTTGCCGGCAGCCCGTCGAGCAAACCGGCCTTGGCGAGGAAAAATGCGCCGTTGCAGACCGACATCACGTATTTGGCGCCTTTCGCTTTTTCCTGGATCCATTTGATGACCTTTTCGCTGCCAAGCTGCGGGCCGACGCCGCGCCCACCGATCTCGATATTGCCGCCGCCGGGCAGCACCAGCACGTCTATTTTCGGGCTGTTTTCAAAGCTGTAATTCGGGACGACTTTCATTCCCATATTTGTGGTGATGGCCTCCGGTTTTTCCGCCACGGTGAAAACCTTTCGCCTGCTCCATGAGCCGAGCACCTCATACGGGCCGGTATAATCGATGATCTGAACACCGTCGAAAACGAAGATCGCGACATTAAGCTTTTCCTGATCGGGGACCCTTGTCTGCGCGCATACCATAAGACTTCCTAGAGAAAAAATTATCAACGTAAATATTAAAACTTTCATTTTTTACTTCCTATTCCTAATTTCCTTACTTCCTATTTCCTATTTCTGTCTCCTGTCTTCTGCCCCTTACTCATCATTCGTCAATTTCTTTACATTAGAGCCGTCGGCGTTGGCGATATAAATTCCCGACTTAGGAAATTCGCCGACCACGTAGGCCACGCGTTTGCCGTCGGGCGAAAAACGCGCCATAAAACCGTTGCTTGTTCCCCAGCGGGTGACGTTTGTGCCGTCGGCGTTCATCAGATAGAGCCCGCGCTGATCGCCTTCGCGGATCGAGGTAAAGATGATCTTTTTTCCGTCTGCCGACCAGCATGGAAAAAAGTTGTGTCCGATATTTCCGGTCAGCATAATCGCGCCTGAACCGTCGGCATTCATCACCCAGATCTGGTCTTTGCGGTCGCCTTTATCGACATAGTAAAGGATCTTTTTCCCGTCCGGCGAAAACATGGGGTTGTAAAAAGCGGTCTTAGGATCCTGTGTCAGCCGTTTCGAATGCCCACCGGCTGCGCAATGAGATGGCCGGCGGGCGGGCCTTTTCGCCGCTGATCGCCGAAGGAATTACCCTGGAAATGCTGGGAAATCTGGCGCGCGCGAATGCGCCGGTAGATAAGAAACCGCCCGTTTGGCTTTTGCGCGTGGTCGATAAATTAAACGCTGAATTTACGGCGAATATTTCCAATGATGAACTCGCCGCCGAAGCCGGTGTCCACCCGGTTCACCTGGCGGCGGCCTTTCGCCGTTTTTATCATCAGACGATCGGCGAATACGTGCAAAACCTGCGCGTCGCGCGCGCTTCAAAACTCCTGCTGAAAAAGGAAATACCGCTTTCCGAAATCGCTCTCTCCGGCGGCTTTTCCGACCAGAGCCATTTCACCCGCGTCTTCAAACGCCTGACGGGCATTACGCCCGGCGCTTTTCGCGATTCATCGAGTTAAATTCTTTTTTAATATCCTGTTACAATGCTCGGAAATTAGTATCTGATTTCCGCATTTTAAAATATTGAGGTGAAAAATATGAGAATGATATTGATCCTGCTTATTATAAGCTTGTCTCTTGCCGTATTCGTTTCCGGCCAGGACATCGATAAAACCCCGCTGATAACCGTCAGCGGAACTGCCGAGGTGATGGTTGCGCCCGACGAAGCGGTCTTTTCGCTGGACGTCACAAAAACCGACAAGGATCTGCAGGTCGCCAAGCGGCTGAACGACGAGGCAGTGGGTAAAATTCTGGAGTTGGCCCGCCGCTTTTCGGTCGAGCCGAAAAACGTCAAGACCGATTACATTTCCGTCGAGATGAAATATGAAACGATCCGCGATCCGAAAGTGCGAGTCTATGATCAGGACGGCGACGAAACCAGCAAAAAGACCTTCAAAGGTTATCAGGTCTCCAAGACCGTTATTGTCAGGCTGACGGACATTTCGCGATTCGAGGAATTTTTTTCCGAGGCGCTCAAGTCAGGCATAACAGGGATCGACAGCGTGAAATTCGAAACATCTAAGCTGCGCGAAAACAGGGACAAAGCGCGTGAAATGGCGATGAAGGCCGCGAGAGAAAAAGCCTCTGCCATGGCTGGCGCGGTCAGCCAATCGATCGGCAAAGCGATCCGCATAATCGAGGGCGTTAATGCAAACCGGGACTACAGCAGCAATGCGTCGAATAGCAATGCATTCAATACCAGCGGCACTTTTTCCGAAAGCGTAGCGACTTTTGCTCCCGGCGCAATAAAAATCGAAGCGCAGGTTACGGTCAGCTTCGCGCTGAATTAAATTTGGAATGGTTTCGAAATACCACGCGGTTATTAACTCTTGATCACTCACTATTTTTTAAGAGTTAATAACCGCTTCGGGCACTACCTGAATTCATCTTGACTCATTTCCGGTTGAGTATCGCAACGTCACGGCGCTCGAATGGGGCGAGAGGTTTCACGCAAAAGTTTTCGTCAGCAAACCGGCGATGAAGTTGATCGCCGAGCATGGCGGGAAAATATAAATCGACCGATAAGAGCAGTGTGTTTTTAAACTCCCCTCCTTACGAAGGAGGGGTGGCGCGCGCTTCGCGCGACGGGGTGGTTCTCTCTTAAACCGCAAATAAAAGCCCCATGCTTACGCATGGGGCTACACGCTGTCGTCCGCTGAAGCGGACTACACTTTAATTTAATAAGCCTTTGTCAGAGCGACGCCGGTGTAATAGTGCTTCACTATTGCATCGTATTTCTGTCCCATTTTGGCGAGTCCGTAGGCGCCGTATTGGCACATGCCGACGCCGTGGCCCCAGCCGCGGCCGGTGAAGCTGTAACTGACGGCGCGGTTGCCTTCGTAGCGTTTATTGAGCACGAAAAGCTGTTCGTTCAGGCGCAGCGCGGAGCGGATCTTGCCGCCTTTTAAGTGAAACGTGCCGTTCGTCCCAACGATCTCCAGATCGGTGGCGCGGCGCGAGTAGCCTTTTTTCGCGATGCGCACGTCGATCAGCGTTCCGATGCCGCGCACGTAACGCGACAGCCGCGCCTGCACCGCCGAGGCCGACAAATTCGTGTTCCACAGGGTAAAGCTCGACGCGCGTTCGGCGGTGGTGGTCGCAGTCGTCGGCTTGATCTCGAGATAATCGACCTCGCCAGCAGCGTTGGTGTGATAGCCGACCGTTTCGCCGCCGATCAGCGCGGCTTCTTTCACCTGGTAAAAATCGTCGCCGAACTGGCGGAAGAGAAAAACGTCCGGGCGCACCGTCAGTTGCCTAGTCGTCTTACCGCTTTTTAATACCAGCTTGCCATCGACGCTTGCCTGGGTGACGGCGCTTTGCAGCGCGGGCGTCCATTTTTTCTTAGCTAAGATCTGCAAAACCAGCCGCAGTATTTTCGCGCGGGAAAAGGGCTTTGCCGGTTTAAGGGTCATATCGGGATAGAGTGACAGCCATCCGTCGCGCAGCAGCACGGCCACATTGGCGCGGGCCTCGCGCGGGAGTTCGCCGGCATCAGTAAATGAAAGCTGGTAATTGATGTCTGATTCGCTAAGCAGCGTATCGGCATACGCATCGGCGTACATCAGCGTCGCCAGTATCCGCGCCAGTTCTGCCGGGCGCGCCGAATCGGCGGTGACGAGCGGCGTCGGTTTTACGAAACGCAGCGCCAGCTGGCCTACCCAATTCGCCAGCTCGCTCTGTGTCGGCGACGCGGCAAACCATTCATCGGAAAATCGCGGCGTCGCCATCTGAAAACCGTTGACGCTGAGCGCGGCCGCCTGGCGCGCGAGGTCGAGGTTCATATCTTCCTTGACCCGCGCGATCTCGCGCGAGCTTTTTACCAGGAACGGATCGAAGTGCTGGCGGCCTTCGAGCGAGCATTCCACGCCGCGCAGGTATGGTTCGGCAAACTCAAAAATATTTTCGGAATCTTCCGTACGCCCGCCGCAAGTCGATGTGTAAAGAGCGTTTATCGGTTTGCCTTGATAAGTGGCGACGATGCCGCTGGTCTGCGTCACGGCCAGCGTGCCCATCTGCGATTCCGACGAATAACCGCGATAAACCTGCGAACGCGTAGTCGGCAGCAGGTCGAATCCCGCACGTCCGAATTGGTTGATATTCGCCACGGCGTAGGTGCGGGCGGCGATGGCCTGCGCCTTTTGCGCTTCGAGCGCGGGCAGCGAAAGCTCATTCGGCACGACGCCGCGCAGGTAATCTTCCAGTGAAACGACGTTGACCACCGTCAGGCTGCCGCGGTCGTTGACAAAAACTTCGATCCGCCCGCGATAGGATCTGCCATCGACGCGCACGGGCGTCATCCGCTCGTTCGTCGAACCGAAAGCGATCGGTTTCAGCGAAGAAAATTTCGACGCCGGCCCCGCGCCTGAGACAACGACCTCGCGCAGATTCGGATCGAGCGCCGGTCGGACGATGTCCGTCATCACCGTGTTTTTTACACCGCCGGTATTCGCCGGTGCCCCGCTCTGATCGGTTAATATCAAACTCCTGACCTGCCCGGTTTTTCCGGTTTTTAATTGCTGGGTCAGCGCTACCGCATCCGGCGAAGGCAGCGTCACTTTATCGGTGACGATCTCGGCTTCGTCAAAGCCTTTGTCGCTCAGGAATTCCTTGTAGGCGCTGGCTTCCTCGAGCGTTTCTTTCCGCTCGCCGATGCGCACCTTCCACGTCCCCGCTTTTTCGCCGGGGAAAACTTCAGCCTTTTCGCCGGTCGCTTGGCGGGCGTCCTTGGCAATGGATTCGGCCTCGTCGCTGGCCGCGATATTGGGAATTTCGAAATTGTAATATTCAACCGTCGGCGGCTGGTACGAGCGCGCGGAAACGGTCACCTTCGCCGAGTCCAAAAATTTCGGCTGCTCGCCGGCGGCGACCGAAACGAGCTGCGGGTCGCTGGTCGAAATAGAGACCGAACGGGAGCCGGTCGCCAAACCGATACGGATCAGCGGCTCGCCTTTTAACGCCAGGCCCGGAGCGGGATTTGAAGCGGAAATCGTCGTGATCGAGAAAAATAAAACGGTTAGCAGAGATAATGCCCGTAGGTTCATAGTGTTTTATGATAACAAATTTCTTTCGTTCAGAGTTACGCCTTTAGGCGTGATCACGCGTAAACGCGTAACTCTGAACCTTATTGCTCCAGCGCTTTGAAAATCAGCGGAAAGGTCGCCCAGGTCTGTCCGCGGTGCTGCGGGCGAAAGCCGAACATCAATATTTTGCCTTTGCCGTAGTCGGCTTCGGCCAGCGCCGTTTTGCCCTGCAGATATTTTTCGCCGAGCAGCCAGCCGGAAAGCAGCACGTCTTTTTTTGCGTAAGTAGCGAGCGATCTTACCTTTTCGCCGTCCGTGATCTCGTAGGCGGAGCTGTTGATGAAATACACCGGAGAGATCATGGCCATCTCCGGCGCCATGGAGTGCGACGGGGGTACTTCGAGATTAAGTATCGAACCGGGACAGTAAAATTCGCTGCGCTTGAGCCCGCTTAACACGTTTCTGATCGGCAGATTCAGACGCTTGATCAACATTTCGCAGGAATCGTCGAAGCAGATTATTTTCCCGCCGTCTTCGACAAATTTTTTCAGATTTTCCACACCCGCGTCACCGATGCCGCCGGTCAGTTCATCCGGGTAATCGGTTTTTTTCAGCCCGTTCACGATCTCGTTTTCCGATTGCGAAGGCAGTATCAATACATCCAGGTTTGTTTTCAGATCGCCTTTTTTAACGTCGGCGTCGCGCACTGAAGTGTAGGGTATCTGAAAATTATCGAAGACGAATCTGGTCCAGCCTTCGTCCATCGACGGCACCCAGCCTTTGTAGACCCCGGTTCGCAATTGTTTTTTAACCGGGTTCGGCAGTTTGGCAAATGATTCGGCGTTCGGCTGCAGATTCAGATCGCGGCGGACTTTATTTATATCCGCCGCTCTCTCTAATTTTCGCGCGCTGTGCGGGTATTCGATGATCTGTGTTACCGGATACGTTTCCACGCCCATCTGCATCGGCAGCGTCCAGCCGGCGACGTCATACGGGACCTCGGCTTCGCCGCCCGCGTTCAGGCGCTGCGGATAGACTTGTTTGTCCATCAGCGCGACGACATTATTGCGCTGCGGCTGGTCGGTGAAAACCATGTAGCTGCCGAGCGGCATTTCGATGTGGCGTTCGCCGCTGCCGGAAATGGAAGTTTTCAGGTCGCGGTTCATCTTATAAACTTCGATTCCCTGCCAGAGCAAAATTTCGATAAAGCGCGCTACTTTTTCCTGGTCGGGCTGGCCCGCCAAAATTATGTAAGCCAGCGGGTGCTCGGGATTGGCGGCGACCTGAGCGGCCGCGCGGTTCAGCTCCGCAAAATTCTTGAGATAATTTGTGCGAAATTTCGCGCCCATCCGCAGGACCGAACGGGTCGCGATCATTTCCATGTCGCCGATCTCTTTCGGCCCCCAGTAGGCGGGCTGCCACGGCGAAGGCTGGCTGGTCGTGCGTTCGAGCGGCGAATTTAGCCCCCGGGCACGCGGCGCGGCGCGCATCTTATCGTCGGTGACGCGCACCGGCGTCATCAGATTTGCGCTGGCCGCTTCGGAGAGGATGCCGATCGAATTGTGAAAATACGGGGCGGAGCGAAAACCGCCGTGCCACCAGGTATCGAAAGTCGTATTGGTCGCCACGCCGGCGAATTTCGCCGCCTGCAGGTCGGCGGCCATGCGATAGCCGATCGCGCCGAGTTCGCGCAGTATCAGCGAAGGTATCTGCGGATTCGGCGGGTCGTAAAACGGCGGTATCACCATCCGCGCGCCGTTTTGTCCCATCTGGTGAACGTCGTAAACGATCTCGGGAAACCACTCCTGCCAAAAAAGTTTGGTCACCATCCGCGTTTCGGGAAGGTTCATCATAAACCAGTCGCGGTTGTTGTCGTGCCCGGCGTAATAATGATAAAGTTCGGGCGGATTGGAGCCTTCGTAAAAAGTGCCGAGCGTTTTCCGATACCAGTTTGCCACGATATCGACGCCGTCCGGATTGGCCGACGGGATCAGAATGAGTATCGTATTGTTAAGAATTTCCAGCGTATCTTCGTCTTTGGCCGCGGCCAGTTCGTAGGCCAGGTTCATCGACATCTGCGAGGCGACGATCTCGGTCGAATGGATCGAGCAGGAGATGGACACGACCGTCTTGCCTTTTGCGATCAGCGAGTCCAGTTCGGCTTTGTCTTTGATCTGGCGGGGGTCGGCAAGTTTCTGATTGATCTGTTTGAGCGAGTCGAGTTCGCGAATATTTTGCTCGGAGCTGATGAAGGCCACGATGAACGGTTTTTTCATCGTCGTCTCGCCGAGCGTCTGAACCAAAACGCGTCCGCTGGCGGCGTCGAGTTTTCCGAAATAGCCGGTGATCTGCGACCAATCGGCTATGGTTTTATCATCGGTCGGATGAAAACCGAGCACCGATTGCGGGCTGGGAATGTCGCGCGGCTTGTCTTCGGCCTTTTTTTGCGCGTAAGCTGTAACGGCCGGCAAACAAAAAAACAATACGATTGCAGATAAGCGAATAAAATGGCTGATCATGAAGAAAACCTGTTCCCGGAAATGCCCGAATTGCGTGAATTAATCGATAAAAACGCGAAGATCGTTTTTTCTGAGCAACAGTTTAACATAAGCGGCGCAGACAGGCTGGCCGGAAAACTGCGCTACTGGTGGTGCTGGCTGGTCGCCGGAACACTGCTTTTGCTCATCGCCCCGCCGGTTTTGCTGACGGCGCAGATCTTTAACCGCCCTTACTGGGTTTACCCGTGGGCGCACTGGGGGGCCGGATTTTGGCTCAAATGCTGCGGCGCGAAGATGAAGGTCAGGGGCCTGGAAAATCTCGATCCGGAAAGATCGTACGTGCTGATCTCGAACCATCGCTCGTATCTCGATACCGCGGCGCTTTTTATTTGCACCGGCCGCCGCATTGGATTGGTGGCAAAAAAAGAGCTGTTAAAAGTTCCGGTCCTGGGCTATGGGATGGGATTTGTTAACGTGCTGGCGATCGACCGCTCCAACCCGCAGCGCGCCATCGCAACGATCGATAAAGCCCGCAGCGTGCTGGCCGAAGGCTTTTCCTTCGGCGTGTTTGCCGAGGGCACCCGCGCGATGCCCGGCGAGCTTTTGCCGTTCAAAAAAGGCGCGTTTCACCTGGCAATGCAGACTGACGCGAAGATCATTCCCGTCGCGATCAAACACACCGACCGCCTGATGGGCAAAAAACAGGGGCTGGCTTTTCCCGGCACTTTCGAGGTCGTGCTGTTTCCCGCCGTCGATACCGACGGTCTTTCCGCCGACACCGATCTGAAAGGTTTGCTTAACCGTGTGCGGGCCGCCGTCGCCGGGGAATTAGCCAGGGAATAGCCGCCGCTGCCGTGAGGCAGGCGCGGAGATTTTTTGAAAGATACTCATTATCACTTTGATAGGACAATTGCTTTCGCATATTATATTCTTCATCAGTAAGCGGGGGCGGGTGGAGTTTGCAGAAGCGTAGCCGAGGGAATGGCTCCCGAAAACATTTACCGGACGGCTTTCTCAAATTCCTCTTTATGATAAGCTTGCTGCTCACCGGCTAATTCGGTTTTGTTTTATTCGTATCTTTCGATACCTAAATTGGAATTGCCATTAAATTAACGAACGCGCTCAGGGTTAAGTTTTCGGGGCGAATTCACTCTGAATCTGGCGACTTTTTTACTTTTGAGCTTAGACACTATGACCAACGAACAATCACATAGTCAGGAAAATTTATCGGTCGTTAAAAGCAGTTCATGGAACATTTTTGTTCCGGAGAATCGCGGGATGCTTTTTGACATCATCGTTTTCCTGGTGAATCTTTCCCTGATGCCGCTGCTTGCCCCGGCCTTTACCAACATTGCGCGGGAGGCTTACCACGGCAACCGGCTGTCACAGCTGCTGGTCTTTTTATTCTTTGCTCTTTTGTTCATCCTGCAGCCCTTCGGAGCGAATTTCAAGCGCTGGCAGTTTCACCAGCGGAGGCGCGCCGGCCGCCGGAGAAAACGAAGCTCGGACGGATATGTCTTTACTTTCAAGGACAGTATTTTTTTAGCTCTTTTATTCAACCCGCTGCTCTATTTCACGATCCTGGTTTTTACTTCCATGGTGATCATTTCATTTACCAATGAATTGATCATCGGCAAAAATATCAGCGACGACGATTCTCTTTTTATTGTTTTTGTGCTGGTGGGATTTTTGATCAGCGTAGTGCATTCGCTGGCGGTTTACCGTTACTTTTCCTCTCCGACAAAAGAGCCCAAGACAAAGGTGTTTTACGGCCCTTCGTCGGGATTTATCGGTGACATACTCTTATTCGTCAATATAATTTTCTTTCAGATCCTGTGGAATATCGTCGGCCAGATCCCCGCCCAGAGCATGACCACCCTCGGCGATTATATGGTCAGAACATTCTTCCTGGTCTGTATGGCGCTGCTGATCTATTTCCCTTCGCGCATTTTCTATTCAGCGGAAGATATCAAAAAGCCGTTGGCGTGGTTTACGATACTGCTGGCTAATTCGCCGCTCATCATCCGTTTTATTTACAGCTAAGCTATGGCCCGAAGCCCGAAAAACAACGCGGGCAAACCACCTGTCTCTTTCAGACGTCTCTTTGCCGAAAATCGCGGCATTCTTTTCGACATTCTGATCTTTCTGGCGAACGTGTTTTTGATGCGTCTGCTCACCGAAAGATTTGTCTCCATCGCCGGCAGCGTGGACAGCGATCCGGAAGCTGGATTTGTGATGGCGCTGTTTTGTCTGGGCATATTTATTCTGCCCCCGCTCGGCGCGATATTAAAACGCTATCGTTTTCACCAGCGCCTTAAAGGCAGAAAGGCCATCGAAGGCGGAGGTTTTGCGATCGGCTGTCTTTTTAATCCCATCTTTTATTTCTGCCTGAACGTAGTAATTATCTCGGCCATCAATGCATTTATTCTGCAGGCCCTGTACCCGCACAAAGATCCGGGCGCGGGCCTTTTTCTTTTTCTGCTCTTAGGCGGGCTGGCATTTAATATTTTTCAGACATATCTCGTTTATCGCTTTTTTATTCCGCCGAAACGCGAGCCGCGCTGGGATTTTCTCCGCAGCCCGCAAGCCGAACTTATCGGCGATCTTTGCGTCTTTGTAAATATGATCCTTTACCAGGTGGTGATAAACGCCTTCTTCGCCGGTCTCGGGTTCGGCAGGCTGTCGGGCATAGAAGATTTTTTCGGCAGGCTTTTCCTGCTCTGTTTTGTCGCCCTGCTGATCTATTTTCCGCCGAGAATATTGTTTCTAGCCGAAGATATAAAAAGGCCGACAACATGGCTTACCATACTGTTGGCCAATTCTCCGCTTATCAGCTATGTGCTGTTCGGCAGCGCGCCGCACCTGCAAAATTAAAACGTACAAAAACTGGGAGCGCGGACGGCTCGTCCGCCGCGTAGCGCCGCCGTCCCGGCGGCTGTCCTGATGGCGTCCCGCCCACGAACTTTAATCTGACAACGTTACGAGCAGTTAAACGTGGTTTCTAAAACAATCGCCGCAAAAAGGCACAAAATTCACAAAATAAAAGGACAAATATTTTGTGTCTTCTGCGCCTTTTTGCGGCAATTTGTTTTATTCGCGCGATGGGCTCATTGCGGACGAGCCGTCCGCGCTCCCAGTAAAATCTTACGGTTTTTTCGGCGCAGGCGTCGGTGACGGCGTCGGTTTTTCTTCCTCTACTTCGTCCAGTATCTTGACCGTAGCGGCGGCTTCCTTGTAATCCGTGTAGCGAACCCTGACTCTCATCCGAACGGTCTGCCCGCTTTCAAATTCAAGCTGGTCGTCGGAGGTAGCAAAGGTAGGAAACCAAAATTTGCCGCCGATGTTTTCGCGCCAGGTTTCAACCACCGGATATTTAGCGTTCTTGTCTTCGGGCAGGCCCTTGCCCTTTGATTTGACGATTTGCAGATCGCGGTCATCCACCCATACCCGCCCGCTAAAAACTCTCTGTTTCGATTTTTTCGGGTCGGGAACTATTTTCGGTTTGACATCAAAGACATACAGGTCAAGTTCATCGATCTTTTGCTTGCCGAGCAGGGTGAGATTATACAAAGAGAGGTTTTGCGGTTCGAGCGCGAACGGGTTTATCCCTCCGAGATCTTCCAGATCCTCCGACGTCACGGATATTTCCCTCAGCGTGGAGATCGGAAAGAAAAGTATTTTTTCGTATTTTCTCCCACTGTCGTCAAACGTAAAAAGTGAAGTGCGGTGATACTCGCCCGTTATCTGTCCGGCGCCGAACCCGAGGGTTTGAACTATCGCATCGCGTTTAAATGAATAATTCCTTAATGCCTCGCGAAAGATACTTTCCTTGTCGGTAAAAGATTTGATGATCTTGTCGATCTCCGCCTGGGGAAGATCGACCCTGGTGATTTGATCGCCGGTCTGGGCGAATGAGGTCAGCGCCAGGACAGCGAGAAGACAGCTTGCGAGCAGGAATTTTTTCATTTTGAACACCGTAAACGTATTTTAACCGATAACTTTCATCAGATAGATGCTCAAATAGACGTTTTGGTTCACCGCTTAGTCGACAAATTCCACTTCGACGTTATTCGGAATGATGCCTTTTTCGTAACCTTTCTGAAGCAGGAGCTTTACCCCGGCGCGGCCGCGCTCGCCGTAATCGAGCGTCATATTGTTGACCCACATCGCCACAAAGCGGTCGGCCATGCCCGGTTCCATATCGCGCGCAAACTGCATTGCATAGGCCAGCGCGTCTTCGCGGTTGTCCAGCGAATACTGAATACTGTCCTTCAGGCATTTCGAAACGCGCTTCATCAGGTCTTCGCCCAGATCGCGGCGGATGACGTTTCCGCCCATCGGCAGCGGCAGCCCGGTCTTTTCAAACCACCATTCGCCGAGGTCGAGCACCTTGTCCAGCCCCATCTGCTTGTAAAAAAGCTGCCCCTCGTGGATCAGCAGCCCGGCATCGACATCACCCGCCAGCACTGCGTCGATGATCTCGTCAAAAGGAACGACCTTGTATTTGAAGTCGGAATTGTAAATGCGCAAAGCCAGAAAAGCGCTGGTCAATTCGCCGGGAACGGCGATCGTCATTTTGCCGATGTCGTCGGCAGAGCGCGGTTCCTTGCTGACCAGGATCGGGCCGTATTTGTCCCCAATGCTGGCGCCATGGGGCAGCAGGGCGTATTTATCCGCGATATAGGCATACGCGTGAAAGCTGATCGCGGTGACGTCATAGACGCCTTCCCTGGCCTTTTCATTGAGTGTTTGAATGTCGGTCAAAGTATGTTCGAATTTTAATCCGCCGGTGTCCAGTTTGCTGGTCGCCAGGCCGTAAAACATAAAAGCATCGTCCGAATCGGGCGAATGCGCGACTGTAATCGTTTTCTTTTCAGTAGTTAAATCCATATTAAAGCTGTCCGTAATTAACCCTTGTATCGTAAAGAATGGTTATTCTATCCTGTTCCTGATATTTAGTAAAAAGCGCTTTTAATTCTTCTATCATCGGCCCGTACCCGGCATCGTCGGCCGCCGGCATATATGAGGATGAAAGAACTCTTCCCTTAAGCCCCGCGAAATCCAATATCTGCTCATTCTGAAAGACTTCGACCGCAAAATCCTTTCCGAAGAATTTTTTCAACTCATCTTCGCCGGTATTTTCGTGGCGCACTTTTATATAATCGGTGGCAAATTTCAGCAAAAAACCTTCGTATTCGGCCAGAAACGGATTAGTATTCGTCTGGCGTTCGTTCCAGATCAGCGCCACGTATCCGTTCGGGCGCAAAATACGCGCGAATTCGTCTCGCGTTTGATTCCCCTCGAACCAGTGAAAAGCCTGCGCGGCGATCACGAGATCAACCGAATCGTCAGGCAAAGAAGTGTCCGTCGCGGTGCCGGGGATGCTGGTAAATTTCGGAAAATCTTTTAAAAACTCTTCCGCCGCGGCGCGCATCGACGCATTCGGTTCGACGCCGAAAACGCGGTTGCCGTTTTCCAGAAAGAGCCGGGTGGAAATTCCGGTTCCCGAGCCGACGTCCGCGATCACCGAAGATTCCCGCAAACCCATTTTATCGCGAAACAGCCGCAGGATCTCTTTCGGGTAGCCGGGGCGGTATTTGACGTAGTTTTCGACGCGGTTGGAAAATCTTTCGGTAGGGTCTTTCATGGGGATTTTTTAATCGGCTTTTTAATCTCCGGCCACAAACATGACCAGTTTCCATTTGCCTTTTACTTTTTGAAAACCGGCGCGGTAATCGACCGGGCTTCTGACGTACTCGGCTTTGACAAAGCCTTTCTTTCCGCCGAGCGTTTCCACGGCAAACCAGTCGAATTCGCCGTCCTTGCCTCTGCCCTCGACGGAGCTGTCCTCATCGACCTTGACGATATTGTAAGAAAGCACGGCGACGACCGGGGAGCCCGGACTTCCCTCTTTTCGCAGATTCACGTTTTTCCCCATCACGACGCGGTTTTTAAAAACGTCGAGATCATCGGGAAAAGCCTGAAAAATATATGGGGCAAAAAAGAGAGAGTTTTTCGGCGCGCCTTCTTTGGCAAAACTGCCGCCGCCGGTGATCACCGGCAAAAATATTTTCCAAAAATCAATGTCGGCATAATCGAACTCCCATCTCGCTTTAAACTCTTTTATACCGTCTTCCCCGCCAAAGCCGTTCTTGATATTTTCATCCACCACGCTGAGAAAATATTTGGCGTCTTTCTTTTTTACCGCCGCGATCAATTTTTCCCGGAACGCAAAAAACTCCGGATCTTTTTTCGCTTCATCGACCGGGAGCACGAATCTTTCCTGCGCCGGGGAAACGCTCGCTGCCAGCGCGACCACCGCCGCTACCCCTATCACTATCGTCAGAAAAATAATTTGGCAATCTCTGAAAATCTTCATATCAATCTTGCGGTTCAATCTTCTTTCCGATCTTCTTGGGGCACTTCTTCGCCCGTCCACTGCGTTTTACTGGCGTGCGGAATGCCGAACTGGTCGAGGATGCGATAGACCAGATGATCGACCAGTTCACCGACCGATTTCGGCTTGTGATAAAAACCGGGGCTGGCGGGAAGTATCCGCGCGCCCGCGCGCGAAAGCCGCAGCATATTCTCTAAATGTATCTGGTTATACGGTGTCTCGCGCGGCACCAGCACCAGTTTGCGGCCTTCCTTGAGCGTGACGTCGGCGGCGCGATGGATCAGGTTCGTTCCCGCGCCGCTCGCGATCGCGCCCAGCGTTCCCATCGAACAGGGAACGATCAGCATTCCCGCCTGCGGGTGCGAGCCCGACGAAGGTTTTGCCGCCATATTATCCAGACGCCACAGGCGGATAAGCTTTGAGTCCGCGCTCAAGCCCAGCCATTCGTTTATTTTTTGCTGATCGGCATTTTTCAGATTAGCGCCCATTTCGACCTGCGCGACCGTCACGGCGGAATCCGACATGATCAGATTCACTGTTTCGACGGCGCCGCTTTCAGCGATCAGCTGCAGCGCGCGATAGGCATAGATACTGCCCGAGGCTCCGGTAATGGCGAGTGTAAGTTCCATCTTTTCTATCCTGCTAAATTATCTCCTTTTTGGCTTTACGGTCAAAATCGCGGCGGCCGGCCGGGGCAAAAACAATTGAAATCCGGCGCGACAGATGCTACCTTCATTAGAGTTTATCTCAAGCAAACTTTTTCCGGCGGCAACGGCAGCTAATTTGATGCATCTAAACAAGCTATGCAGAAACGATTTCTTTTCGTCCTTGTTTTAATCCTCCTCGCTTCGCAGTTCATTTCGGCGCAAACGACCGTCGTGGCGAAGGATAAACATCCCGTGATCTTTATTCCCGGGGTATTGGGTTCGAGGCTGATCAATAGCGACACGGGCGAAAACGTCTGGGTCAATGTCAATCGCTCGAAGATCGACGATCTGCGGCTGCCGATGTCGCCGAACCTGGCTGCCAACCGCGACAAACTCGTCGCCAACCAGGTTTTGGAAAAGATCAAGATCCTTAAATTTTTTCCGCAGATATCAGTCTATCAGGGTGTGGTGGATTTTTTTGAAAAGTCCGGCTACCAGCGCGGCGACTGGGAAAACCCGCATCTGGACGGGGCGCTCGGCGACCGCGACACATATTATCTCTTTGCCTACGACTGGCGGCGGGACAATGTGGAAAGCGCCCAAAAACTTATTCAGCAGATCGATCAGCTAAAACGCAAACTCGGCAAACCGGATCTTAAATTCGACGTCATCGCTCATTCGATGGGCGGACTGGTAGCGCGTTACGCCGCCATGTACGGCCGCGCCGATCTGGCCGACGCGCCGAAACCCACTTGGGAAGGAACAAAATACTTTCACAAGATATGTCTTTTCGGCGTACCGAACGACGGCTCGATGGAAGCTTTCGACACTATCCTGAACGGTTATTCCGTCCCCACCATTGCGGGCCGGCGGCATATCGGCGTGTTGGATAATGAGGTCGCCCTGACCGCCCCTTCGATCTTTCAACTCCTGCCGCACGCGGAGGCGCTCAATTTTTATGACGAAGACCTCCAGCCGATGAAGATAGATATTTACGATCCGGCGACCTGGAAAAACTACGGCTGGTCGGCCGCTTTCGACGAGAAATTCCGTTCGACGATGAGTCAGAACAGCCAACTGCAGATGGACAAATACTTTGCCGCGGCGCTGGGCCGCGCCAAAAAATTCCACGCCGCACTGGCGGTAAAAACCGTTCCGCCGCCGTCGTTATTTTTTTACAATTACGGCAGCGACTGTAAAACCACGCTGGACGGCGCGGTCGTTTACAAAGAAAAAGACGGCGCCAAATGGCTGACCCTGACCCGTGGAGAATCGTTTCGTAATTCAAAGGGCGAGAAAGTTTCGGATAAGGATATTAAAAAAGTGATCTACACGAATGGAGACGGTTCGGTCACGAAAAGCTCCATGATGGTGGAAAATCTCTACCGGGAAGCGTTAAAAGGCGGTTCTATGGTCGGCAATGCGGCAGCTCCGTTTTTTGCCTGCGAAGCTCACGCTTCGCTGCTCAATAACAAGATACTGCTGGATAGTTTGATCGAAGAACTATTCAAGCTCAATTAAAGGTTGATCAGGGATTGATCAGCACATACAGTCGGTCGGCCCAGTCCGATTTGCTGTTTCGCAGGATGGTGTACTGCACTTCCGCCTGGTCGCGGTCGCCCTGTTTCAGATAAGAGCGCCCCAGATTGAAACGGGCTTTATCGAAATCGGGGTCGCTGCCGAGCGCATTGTTGAAAGCGTCGATACTCTCGCTAAATTTTCCCAGCTCCAGATAACATTCACCCAGATAATTAAAGGTTTTGGCTTCCGGCTTATAGTTCCTCAGCTGTTCGAATGCGGCCAGCGCTTCCGCGTAACGTTTCTGTTTGAAGTAAGCCTGCCCGAGCCGGTCGAAGGCGTTCATGTGATCGGGTTTGAGCGCGACCGTGCGTTTGTAGGCGAGAATTTCTTCGTCCGTGCGATTCAGTTTGTTGTAGCTCAGCCCCAGCGCATACTGCGTATCTGGATTGTCGGCGTCGAGCCTGGTAGCGCTGCGATAAGCGTCCGCCGCGTCCTTGTACTGCGCCAGCGCAAACGAAGACGCGCCGATATTGACAAAAGTTTCCGCCCAATCGGGACGCAGCTTTGCCGCCTGCCGCGAAGCTTTCAGCGCTTCCGTATGCCGGCCCAGCATCCCGTAGCAAAAACCGGCCTGGTACCACGCTTCGGCATAATCGGGATCGATCTCGTACGCTCGCTCGAAGAGTCCCACCGCCCGGTTGTAGTCGTCGCGTGAGAGAGCGCCCAGGCCCTGTGAATAGAGTTTTTCCGCGCTGCTGCGCTTACTGCGTTTGGATTCGGAATTCAGGCTGGCAAAAGTCTGCAGGCCGCCGATCTTGAGTTGGAAAATGCGTTCGGACGGCACCGCGAAATTCAGGCTTTGGCCTTCGGCGGCCTGGAGCGTCGCGACGCCGACCACCTGGCCGTGCATATTAACCACCGGCGAGCCGCTCGAACCTGGCGAGATCGGCGCCGTGATCTGAATGATCTTGCCGTAACCGGGAATTTCGCGCACGGCGGAAACGATCCCGTTCGAAACCGACCCTTCGAGGCCGTATGGATTGCCGATCACGACGATGCTTTCGCCTTCGAGCGGCGTGGTCTTGTCGATCTGCAGGGGCACGACGTTTTCCTTCGGCACATCGACCTGCAGCAGCGCCAGGTCGCCCTCGCCATCGACGGCCAGCACGCCCTTGACCGTGTAGCGTTTGTCGTTGAACAGGCTGATCTCTACCCGCTGCGCGTTTTCGATCACGTGGCGGTTGGTAATTACCTTGTCCGCCGCAATAAAAAAGCCGCTTCCGCGCGCCAGTCTTTCGCCCTTCGCCGAAAATGTTTCGATCGCCACGGCCGAAGGCTTAATGCGCTTGACCAGTTCGGGCAGCAGTTCCTGCGCGCATACGTTTGCGCAGCAAAATGCCGAAACGATCAAAACTGCCAGAATTGTGCTTTTTTTATACTGCATAGGCACGGGTAACATATTAGTCTAACCGTGAAATTTGCCGATAGCAAGATTTGATAGTTTAGAGCGGTCTTCGACCGCCGTGGATGAAAATTAGTATAGCGGTCGAAGACCGTCTCTAAACAGATTTTATCAATGGCGTAAAAACTTCTAAAAATTCTCCTTGACAGGTAAGCCATCGCTTACGTATAATCATTAAAGAATTATGAACCCTGTTACAAAAACATCGCAGCAAGCCGGTTTCGATGCCTTTACCGCGATCGCGCATCCGGCGCGAAGAAAAATTCTCGATCTGCTGGCGACCGAGGAAAAGTCGGTGCTCAGCCTGGCAAAGCCTTTTAACATGTCGCGGCCGGCGGTTTCGCAGCACCTGAAAATTTTACGCGACGTGGGCCTGGTAGAAGTTCACCGCGTCGGGCGTGAACAGCGATACCGGCTGCGCAGCGAACCGCTCGAAACCGTCTATGACTGGGTCGCTCATTATACCCGGTTTTGGCAGGACAAACTGGACAACCTGGGTAAATATCTGGAGGAAAACGAATGAAAAGAGACATAAAGCTCGAGGCTTTCTATCCTTACCCGCCGGAGCGCATCTGGCGGGCGATGACCGACAGCAAAGCGATGGCAAAGTGGCTGATGCCAAACGACTTTGAGCCAAGGATCGGCCACAGGTTTAAGTTCCATACTAAACCGGCTCCCGGCTTTGACGGCATCGTTCATTGCGAAGTTCTGGAGATGGAAGAGCCGAGGCTTCTGTCGATCAGCTGGCAAGGCGGCCCGATCAGCACGGTCGTGAAATTTTCCCTGGAACCGGCTCCGAACGGCACAAAACTACTTTTCGAGCAGACGGGTTTCAGTGGCTTGAAGGCCATCATGGTCAGCTTTATGCTGGGCAGCGGCTGGAAGAAAATGTTTCGCGCATCTTTGCCCGCGGTGATCGAAAATATCGATTCGCTGGACGGACTCGGAGACGATCTGAAAACTTGTAAACCTGAAACAGCCTAGTAAAAATCCAACCGGCAAAAGAGTTTGCGTCGAATAATATACCGGCCGGAGCATTATAAATCCGAAATTGCAGCTGGATATTTGCCGCTATTGAATCTGTGGTTATAAAGACAGGGTTACGGCCCTTTTGTCGGCAGCGCCGGCGTAAGCATGCGCGTTTTTGTGATAAAATCGTGGCCTATGAAAATAGCCATTGCCGCCGACCACGCAGGTTTCGAGGAAAAAGAAAAGATCAAGCCGTTTCTGGACGAGATCGGCATTGAATACGAGGACCTCGGCACGAATTCATGCGATTCGGTCGATTACCCCGACTACGCCAAAAAAGTCGGCGAAGCTATTGCCTCCGGAAACGCGGACGAAGGAATTTTGGTCTGCGGCTCAGGCACCGGAATGGCCATTGCCGCCAATAAGATCCACGGCGTTCGCGCCGCCGTCGCCTGGAACGAAGACATCGCCCGCCTCGCCCGCGAGCACAATAACGCTAACGTCCTTTCCCTGCCCGCGCGCTTCACTTCCGATGAGGAAAGCAAAAAAATAATCAAAGCATGGTTCGACGCCAAATTCGAAGGCGGCCGGCACGAGCGAAGAGTGGAGAAGATCAGCGAACTGGAGAAAACTGATGAGTGAGACTATCGAGAAAACCGATGAGCTAAAAACCGTTAAGCAAGAAAAAGACACTTGGATATTAGAAGTTCCGGTGGAGATCTGCCGGCACGAAGGTTTTGCCGAAGGAACACTCATTAGCCTGACTTTCAAAAATGGCGGTATTTTAACGTCCTATATTCCTCCGTCCGGTGAGGCAAAAGCCTCCGCCAAAAGATTTGTTGATAAATACGGCGATTTTATGAAGGAGATGGAAGAGATTGGCGACTGACGTCTCTTACATTGATTACCCCGAAGCTGTTCGGCTTCATTTTGAATTGATGGCGATATGGGGTGAAAAACGTTATGGAGTGGACTTTCGGGAGCTGCTCGAATCGGCTTTGGCTCGTCCGAGAAATGCCGCAGTGTATGAAAATGCTGATTTAATACGCCAGGCCGCAACGCTATGTTTTGGACTTATAAAGAGTCATCCCTGGACTGGGGGAAATAAGAGAACTGCAAGTTTTCTGATGGATGAGTTCCTGTTTCGTAACGGAAATGAATTAGATGCAACTTCGAAGGGTTTAGTAGAAATGGTTTTAGCCGTGGAATCCGACCGCTGGAAAGTTGACGAGATCGAACAATGGCTGCGCTCAAATGTTAAATAGAAGCGACATAAGGCTAGTTTCGACGACAAATTCGAAGGCGGCTGGCACGAGCGTAGGTGGAAAAAATAAGCGAACTAGAGAAATAAAATGTTTGATTTTACCCAACATCAGGAAAATATCAACCGCCTCTGCCAAAAATATGGCATCGCCCGGTTTGAAATATTCGGATCAGCTTTGCGCGAGGATTTTTCTGCCAACAGCGACGTTGACTGTTTAATTAATTTCGTCGAAAACGGCGGCGGACATTTTGAACGTTATTTTGATTTTAAGTATGAGCTGGAAAAATTATTCGGACGAAATGTCGATCTCGTTGTGGAAAATGCCATTCGCAATCCATACTTCAAACAGGAAACGAACGATACCAAACAACTGGTTTATGCGGCGTGATATAAGAAAAATCTGCTTCGATATTCTCCAGGCAATTGAAGAACTGGAAGAATTTACTTCCGGTAAAGTACTGACAAACTACCAAAGTGACCGGATGCTAAAAATGGCGGTCGAGCGTGAATTCGAAATTATCGGCGAAGCATTAAAACGAATGAATGTCGATTTCCCGAATAAATTCGTTTTATTAAAAGATGGCCGAAGAATAATTGATTTTAGAAATATACTGGCGCATGGTTACGATGCGATTTCAGATGAAGTAGTTTGGAGTATAATCGAAAACAATTTATCTATTCTAAAAAGGGAAATTCAGGATATTTTTACAGAAGCAAATGAATAATTTTTTCACTGCAAATTTAACGGAAATCGATCCTATCATCAGCGAAGCGATCGACAATGAAGTGCGCCGCGAGGTGAACGGGCTGGAGCTGATCGCTTCGGAAAATTTCGTCTCCGAAGCCGTGCTGCAGGCGATGGGCTCGGTCTTTACCAACAAGTACGCCGAAGGCTACCCGCAGAAACGCTATTACGGCGGATGCGAATTTGCCGACGTCGTCGAACAGCTCGCCATCGACCGCGCGAAGGAAATTTTCGGCGCCAATCACGCCAACGTCCAGCCGCACAGCGGCGCGCAGGCGAACATGACCGTGCTGCTGGCCGCGCTCGAACACGGCGATAAAATTCTGGGGATGAACCTTTCGCACGGCGGCCACCTGACGCACGGGCACCCGCTGAATTTTTCCGGCTTAAATTACACAGTGTCCGATTACGGCGTTAATCGTGAGAGCGAAACCATCGACTACGACGAGCTGCAGAGGATCGCCGAGGAAAACCGGCCGAAACTTATTATCTGCGGCGCCAGCGCCTACCCGCGCATTATCGACTTTGCGCGCATCGGCGAGATCGCCCGCGGCATTGGCGCAAAAGTGATGGCCGATATCGCGCACATCGCCGGGCTGGTCGCGGTGGGCTTGCACCCGTCGCCGATCGCTCATGCCGAATACGTCACTACCACGACGCACAAAACACTGCGCGGCCCGCGCGGCGGTCTGATCATGTGCAAAGAAGAATTTGCGGGCGATGTCAACAAACGACTTTTTCCCGGCGTGCAGGGCGGCCCGCTGGTGCATATCATCGCCGCCAAAGCCGTTGCTTTCGGCGAAGCGCTCCAGACGGATTTCAAAGCCTATCAGCAGCAGGTGCTGGACAATGCCCAGGCGCTGGCCGCCGAGCTGCAGAATCAAGGGCTGCGGATAGTCTCGGGCGGGACGGATAATCACCTGATGCTGGTCGATGTTTTCATGGACGGTAAAGGCATCACCGGAAAGGAAGCCGAAAAAGCGCTCGACGAAGTGCATATCACGGTAAATAAAAACACTATTCCCTTCGACCCGAACAAGCCCTTTATCGCCTCCGGCATCCGCATCGGCACACCGGCGCTGACCACCCGCGGAATGAAAGAAGACGATATGCGAAAGATCGCCGGGATGATCGCCGGTATCCTGCGCGAACCGCAGTCCGAGGAAATAAAAACAAAAACGAAACAGGAAGTCATCGAACTTACAGCGCAATTCCCGATGTATCCCGGCCGGTATAAGGAAAATAAAGCCGAGGCGGTCAGTGTGGAATAGTTTAGCGTTTGGGTAAAGAGAAAACCGCAAAGTGCGCAGAGTAAAGACGCTAAGGACGCAAAGCTTAGTCTAATTGTTTTTTGCGATCTTTGCGTCATGAACTTAGCGTACTTTGCGGTTTCGATTTATCCGCATATTACACGAAAGCCCGGCAATGATCTGCCGGGCTTTCCTTATTCCTGAATGCAAATTTATTGTTAGCCGTTGCCTTCCATATCCAGTTCGTCGAGCAGTTCCTGCGCGTCTTCGGATTCGTAATCGTAGGCCTGCTGTTCCAGCGCCATGCGGACAATCTCGCTGTAGAGCGGGTCTTCCAGCAGCGGGACCAGCGATTGGATCGGCATCAGCGCCAGCGCTTCCTGTGCCAGCGCGCGGACGGCGCCATTGGTCGTCTGGCGGGCGATCTCACAAATTTCCCCGACCGAAAATCTTTCGGTGAGCATATCCGCCAGGCTGTCCAGTTTGTTGTAATCCGCCAGCCTCAGCGCGCGTTCGGCGAGCTGAATAAAAACCTCGGCGGATTCGGTTTGAGCCTGCAGCACGTCGGCGCAGGTTTCCGCCATCCGGCGGATCTCCGCCAGTTTTTCCGGGTTTTTCCGAACCTCCGGATCGAGGGCCTGCTCATCGAGCGCGGTCAGCAGACGGCTCAATTCCCAATCGGCATGAGCATCGTATGAATAGCTTTTACTGAGGTTGGGGGCGGTAAGGCTGGCCGGGCCCGCAGCGCCTGAGACATCCTGCAGGGCCTGAACAATCATTTTGCGCGTCATCGGCCTGAGGCCTTCCCAAACACTGACGACACGCGCTCCTAGATCTTTTATCGTCATCTTCTGCCAATAGATTATCACAGGATAGAAAAAACAATGAACAGCCGATCGCAAATCGTGATCTATGCGCCGCTAATTTACGGCTTTCGCTCTATTTTCACCGGGTCGGTGTCCAGCAGCCGCTGCTGCATGCCGCGGCGCATCTCTTCCCGCTGGCGCTCGTCCTGATCCGGGCCGAAAACCTCGATCAGTGCATAAGGCGCTTCGCTAAAAAGCCGTATCTCCCAAGCTTCGCCGTCCTTGCCTGACGGCCTGGAAAACCAGGCCGCGTCTTTTTGAAACACGGATATTTCAGTTTCGCCGAATAATACATCCAGCAAGCCGGCCAGCGCATTACCGCTTTTTTCGGTCAGCAGTACCTGCCGCAGAGCCCACCCGTGTTTCCGGTAAAGGGCCAGTATCCCTTCGATCAAGGCTGGCTGCCCCATTATTGATTCGCCGGGCCGGTCGATTCGCCGGGCTTGGGTTTTCGCAGCGGCTTTTCGATCTTTTCGTTCGGCACCGGATCAGGTTGGAATTTATTGGCGTTAGCCGCTTTGTTGCCCATCGGATTCATGGTTATGTTATTCAACCCGCGGGCGTTCGCATTTTCCTGCTCGATCACTGATAGCGGTTTTCCGGGAGATTTGATCTTTCCGAAAAACAGGTCGCCGATCGCCAACTTCCAGCCGTTGCCTTCTTTTACAAAAGGAACGTTTTCCCACTTTCCGCTCGAGTGTTTGACCTCCATCGCAGCGACGTCGCCGTCGATCCGCAGGTCGCGGGTTTCAGGCATCGTTTCCTGCATGGTCGTTTCGGTAAACCCATTTTTATACGAATCGTAGCAGGATTTTTTATAGCTGTTGGACATGAACTGGGCCAGTTCGCGCGTTGCCTTGGACGACACTTTCTTTACCGCGTCGGCATCGCCTTTTTTCACCGCCTCGAACAAAAACGAATATGCCTCGATCGGCGAATTGATCGCCGCGGCAGGTTCGCCGCCGCCCTCGGAGCATTCGCCGCCGGAATTCGGAACGCTGCCTTTATCGGCGGCATTGCCTAAATTAGCGCCTGAATTGGCGTTCGACTGGTTGGCGGAGCTTTGACAGGCTGTCAGGCCGAAGATCGGGATAATAAGTGCTAATAAAAGAAATAATGTTTTTTTCATAACCATCCTAATTCAGATTTTTTGTAAGTATATACAAAATCCCGGCCGGAGCTAAGTTACCAAAGGAACATTCTCTTGAGCCGAAACAAAATTATCCGTACGGGATCACCGGTATTTTCGAACCGCCCGCTCTGAATTTTCGTTAAAATCATTGAAACTTAAAGTTTCTTAGTGAAAAAGAAATGAAAGTCTATTACACTAAGACATAGCCTCCTCATAGCTTTGAGTTTTGACGGTTTATTGAGTTTTTCATAGTTTTTTGGGTGTATTTTAGTCCCTGTAATGAAAGTTTGCCCTAAGTGTCATTCTACCTTTACGGATGAGACGTTGAGTTTCTGCTTGACGGATGGGACCCCCTTACTCCAAAAAGACCACAATCCCGATCTGATCTCCACCGAATTCTCAAACGCCGCCACCGTTTTCGACAGCGACACGACCCTGCGCAATACTTTTTCGCACACCACCGACCCGCAGTCCTATACGCAGCAAACCCAGTTTCTGACCGCGACCGATGCGGCGGTAAATCGCGGCCACTCTTCCAAAACCGCGATCTATTCGGTGTTCCTCACTGTCCTGGTGCTCGCCCTTGCCGGCGGCGGCATCTGGTGGGGTTTTAGAGACCGCTTTCGCGAGATGTACGATCCGCCGCACGAAGTGATCAAATCCATCGAAGCGAAAAAGCTATTGTCGCCGCTGACCCCGGAGCAGGAAAATCAGATAAAAAAAGAGATCACCGATTTTCTTATCTCGTGGAAAACGTCGATCGAAAAACGCGATATCAATGACCAGATGCGTCATTACGCCAAAACCCTCGAGACGTTTTATCGCGACAGCGACAAGGATCAGAATCACGTTCGCGCGGAGCGGCTAAAAGCGATCGAACGTTACGATACGCTGAATCTCGATCTGACGAATATCACCGTCACGGCGGAATCCGACCGTTTTGCCAAAGTCGTTTTCGACAAGACCTGGGTCTTTCGCGGTAAGGATAGATTTTCGTCCGGCGGCGTCCAGCAGGAAATGGGGCTGGTGAAAAGCGACGGCAAATGGTACATCGTGATCGAAAAAGATCTGCAGACCTATAACGTGAACAACCGCCAGTCGCCGAGCAGCAATTCGAATTCAAACCAATGAACCCCGCTCCGGAAATAGATGCGCGCCCGGCGACCAATGCCGACGGCGAACGGATCAGAGCGCTGATCTATTCCGTGCTCGAAGAATACGGGCTCGTGCCGGAACCGGGCGGAACCGACGCCGATATTGAAAACGTCGAGGAAAATTATCTCCGGCGCGGCGGTGTCTTCGAAGTTTTGGAAGACGCGCAGGGAAACTTGCTCGGCACGGTCGGCCTTTACCCGATGCTTTCTTTAAATGAAGAAACCGTCGAGCTGCGCAAAATGTATTTCGCTCCCGAACTGCGCGGACGCGGCTGGGGCAAGGAAACGCTGACCCGCATGATCGAACGCGCCCGCGAACTCGGCTTTAAACGCATCTACCTGGAAACCGCCAGCCCGCTTAAAGAAGCCATCGGTTTATACCGGAGCTTCGGCTTTACGCAAACTTGCGAAGGAATGCACTCAGAGCGCTGCGACCAGGCGTTCTTTTTGGAATTATGAAAGCCCTTCGTTTTGAAAATAATAAACTGCATCTAGCGGACATCGCGCAGCCGCAAGCTGAAAACGAAGCGCTGGTGCGCGTTATCATGTCCGGCATCTGCAATACCGATCTGGAGATCGTGCGCGGGTATGCGGGATTTTCCGGGACGATCGGGCACGAGTTTGTCGGCGTGGTCGAGCGCGCCGAAGATGCGCCGCACCTGGTCGGGAAACGCGTGGTCGGCGAGATAAATGCGGGCTGCGGAAAATGTCCGCTGTGTCTTTCAGGCGACCCGCGCCACTGTCCGGACCGTACCGTGCTTGGAATCGTCGGGCGCGAAGGCGCTCACGCCGAATTCCTGAATTTGCCTGCCGGAAATCTGCTCGAAGTCCCCGCTGAAGTTTCCGATGCGCAGGCCGTCTTTACCGAGCCGCTGGCCGCGGCTTTCGGCATCACCGAGCAATTAACCCCCGACCCCGAACATAAAATTGCCGTCATCGGCGACGGCAAGCTGGGCATTTTGTGCGCGCAGGCGCTGGCGATCATAAATCCAAATATCACGCTGATCGGAAAACATAAAGAGAAATTAAAGCTGGCGGAAAACCGAGGTATCGAAACTCTATTGCTGCCGGAAGCGGAAAAGATCAGCCGCGCTTTTGACGTCGCGGTCGAGGCCAGCGGTTCGGAAAGTGGATTTGCGCTGGCGCTCGGCCTGCTGAAACCGCGCGGCAAGCTGGTGCTGAAATCGACCTTTCATGGTGAACCGAAATGGGCGGCTGCCCGCGTCGTCGTGGACGAGATCACGATCATCGGCTCGCGCTGCGGCAGATTTGCCCCGGCATTGAACATTCTGAAAAACCGTCTGGTAGATGTGGAAAGTTTGATCAGCGAAGAATTCGGCTTGTCCGCCGGAGTCACCGCCATGAACCGCGCCGCCGACCCAGGCGTGATGAAAGTTTTGCTTAAAAATGTTTAGAGTACACGCTTCAGCGTGCCGTTTTGTCAGAACCGGGAGCGGTAGCGACTGGGTACTAAAGTTTGTACTCTAAACCGGCAGCAAAATTAAAGTTCGCATTTACAAAACTCGTAATTGTATACTCCGCCGTCAAGCCAGCAAACCCTGACGTCGATATCCGGACAAGGATCGAAAGCCAGGACGGGAGATTTTTGCACAAACATTACCGCGCCGACAAGACCCGACAGCACCAATGCTCTGACCATCAAGCCAAAATATTTTTTCATGATTTTTCTCCTTATGGGATCGAGAGTTTCAGCAATTTTCCCGTGTTAATGAATAAACGGAAAAGCGAATGAGTTGAAGGCCGCGCGGCCTTAACTGTGGAAAAACGATTCAGCTAAAGTTTAATTTATCGCGGAGAGTTTTCCGTAATACTAATTTTGGATTTTTACGCAAAACGAGCGGATTAGTTTAAACGCGACAGCCAGCGGGACGCTGGCGCTACGATAGTTTGCCGCGCCATCTGCGATTGGCTATACTTATTATCTGTCGGACTTTCGTCAATCAACCGGAGTGGCTCGTATTATGGCTAACAAAGAAAACAGCGGCGTTTCGGAAAACCGCATCCTGCGAAAATTAACGGTTCTTATTTTAGTTTTGTTCGTGGGAACGCTGGCTCTGGGAGGCGCGCTGGGTTATTTATTCGCCGGAAGACAAGCCCAGGCCGTCGCATCGCCTGATTCGGCCCTGGCCGCCGAATATCTTTCCGCTTCATTTGCCGAAGTCGCCAAAACGGTCGAGCCGGCCGTGGTAAATATCGACGTTAAAGGAAAAATTCCGGACATCGCGGTTAAATCCGCGCCCGACGAAAAAGGCGACGGCGACCTTTACGATTTTCTGCAGAAACAATTCCCTCCGCGCCCCGTTTATGGCGTCGGCAGCGGTTTTATCGTCGATCCCAGGGGCTATATCCTGACCAATAGTCACGTGGTCGCGGAAGCCACCCGGATCAGCGTCCGGCTGCAAAACGGCGAAGAGTATATTGGGACCGTCATCGGAACCGACGAAGAGACAGACCTGGCGGTGATCAAGGTCAATGCCACGCGCGATCTGCCATCGGTAAAACTCGGCGATTCCGGATCCGTCCTGGTCGGCGATTGGGTGCTGGCGATCGGTTCGCCCTTCGGACTGGCGCAGACGGTGACGGCCGGCATCATTTCCCAAGTCGAGCGCGAAACCCCCTACACCACGGCCTTTCAAAAATTCATTCAGACCGACGCGGCGATAAATAAAGGAAATTCCGGCGGCCCGCTGGTAAATATGCAGGGCGAAGTGATCGGGATAAATTCGCAGAACGTCTCCGTCAACGGTGATTTCAACGGTGTCGGGTTTGCCCTGCCGTCGAACGAGGTCGCCTTTGTTTACCAGCAGATCCTCGCTACCGGAAAGGTCCAGCGCGGTTATCTGGGCGTTAGCCCGGAATCCGTCAGGCCCGAATTCGCCAGGGTTTATGAGATGCCCGGCCTAAAAGGCGCGATCGTATCCAGCGTTCAGGATAGGCAAAGCCCGGCGGGAAAAGCCGGCATCAGGGCCGGCGACATTATTACCGAAGTGGACGGCAAGCCGGTGATGGGTTCGCAGGATCTGATCTCAAAAGTGGCCCTGATCGCCCCCGGCCGCGAAATTCCGCTAACGCTGCTGCGGGAGATAAATTCTAAACTGGAAAAAAGCACCGTCATGGTAAAGCTGGGCGAGCGGCCTTCGGCCGGTATTTCCACCTCCGACACGCCGGACAAACCGAAAAAGCTCACGCCCGCCGAAACAAAACCCTGGGGACTCAATATCGTCGATCTGACCCCGGCGCTGGCGGTGACCGGAAAGCTCGACGGCCTGAAGGGAGTGATCGTCAAGGGTATCGACCCCGCCAGCTTCCTGGCCGATGTCGGCGAGCTCAACGGGCAGAATATGCTGCTGCAGAACGATCTGATCCAGCGGGTCAACCGCGCCCCGGTGGCGAACGTCGCCGAATTTACCGCCATCGTGAACAAATTAAAAGCCGGTGACGCGGTCGTGCTGCATATTTCCCGCTACGACGGGCGGGCGCAAAAGGTCGTGACCCGACTTGTGCAGTTTACCGTTCAGTAAAAACGGTTTATATTATTTACATATAAATAATCTTTATGGCTAAAGCACAACCGGCAAAAAAATCTACTGTAAACACAACTAAAAAAACTTCTACCAAAACTTACTACAACTATATCGGCGGCGAGTGGGTAAAGGCCGCTTCGGGCGAATGGTTTGAGAATGTAAATCCGGCGGACACTTCCGACGTGGTCGGGCGCTTTCCGCGTTCCGGCGCGGAGGACGTCAACCTGGCCGTCGCGGCGGCAAAAAAAGCCGCCGACCGCTGGCGTCTGACACCGGCGCCGCACCGCGCGGAACTTCTCTTTCGTCTTGGCGAAATACTGCGAAAAAACAAGGATCGCTACACGCGCGACATGACCCGCGAAATGGGCAAGGTGCTCAAGGAAGCGGGCGGTGACGTGCAGGAAGCGATCGACTGCACCTATTACACCGCCGGCGAAGGCCGCCGCCTGCACGGTTTTACCACCCCGGCCGAAATGCCGAATAAATTCGCTATGTGCGTGCGCCAGCCTGTCGGCATCTGCGGGCTGATCACGCCCTGGAATTTTCCGATGGCGATCCCGAGCTGGAAACTCATTCCGGCGCTGGTGTGCGGCAATACCGTCGTCATCAAATCCGGCGAGGACGTCCCGCTTTCGACCATCAATCTGATCCAGGCCTGCGAGGAAGCCGGAATCCCGAAAGGCGTTATTAATTTGGTCAACGGTTACGGCGCCGATGCCGGCGCGCCGCTGACAAATCATAAGGACGTCCGGCTGATCTCGTTCACCGGCTCGACCCAAACCGGGCGCACCGTGGCCGAAGCCTGCGCCGCGCGCAACGCCATCGTCTCGCTGGAAATGGGCGGCAAGAACGCCATCATCGTGATGGACGACGCAGATATCGACAACGCGGTCGAAGGCTCGCTGTGGGGCGCTTTCGGAACCAGCGGGCAGCGCTGTACCGCTTCGTCGCGGCTGGTCGTGCACAAGAAAATTTATAAAAAGTTTGTCGCCAGGCTGGTGGAAAAAGTTAAACAGCTTCGCGTCGGCAGCGGCCTCGACGCAAAAACCGAGATGGGCCCGGTCATCAATCAAAAAGCCGTGGACAAAATTCTCGGCTACATCGAGATCGGCCAAAACGAGGACAAAGCCACCCTGGCATGCGGCGGAAACCAGCTGACGACCGGCGCGTATAAAAAAGGCTTCTTTATCGAGCCGACCGTATTCAGCGACGTCGCGCCGAAAATGCGCGTCGCGCAGGAAGAAATTTTCGGCCCCGTTACGTCGGTCATTCCGTTTTCGACGCTCGATGAAGCGATCGCGATCGTCAACGACGTGCCCTACGGCCTGTCATCCGCGATCTATACGCAGGATGTGAACCAGGCCTTTCACGCGATGCAGGAGCTTTACACCGGCATCTGCTATGTGAATTCGGCAACCATTGGCGCGGAAGTCCACCTGCCCTTCGGCGGCACCAAAGGCACCGGTAACGGCCACCGCGAAGCAGGCACGCAGGTGCTCGACATTTTTTCGGAATGGAAATCCATCTATGTCGATTACTCCGGAAAACTCCAGAAGGCGCAGATCGACGAAGTAGAAATTTAGGAGATATTAGTTATTAGATTTTAGCGAGGATCCGTGAGCTTGAATACTTCATTAAATGGACTAATTCGGTCAATTGCTAAAAACTGACATCTAAAATCTGATATCTAACATCTGGCGAGATTTTTATAGACAATGACGGGTGGTTGTTTGGTAAAATAAGAACAGTAGCTTCTGGCTTACATTTCTTATTCCTCTTCAAATCAACGGAGTACCAAACCTATGTTCACACGATCCCTTGTCAAGATTTTTGTTTTTTTGTTGTTTGCAGGTTTTGCCGCCGGCGTCGGCGCGCAAAATTCGGTAACTGTAGCTAATGAAAAGTTCGTGCTCGGCGGGCTGGAAAAGATCGGCGCGGCCGAGGCGACATATTTCAGCACCGTCGGCAATGCGGACTTCGGAAGCCTGGCGCAGCTCTTAAATGAAGGCTATATCGACGCCGTCCTTGCTTCGGGTGAAAAATATGGTTATTCATTCATCGTGACGGTGACGCCGCGAACCCAGACTACCTGGGGAAGTTTTTATGTGACCGCCGCTCCGCAGCGTTACGGCAAGAGCGGAAAAAGATCTTTTTATCTAGATATGTACGGTGTGATCCGCGGCGCGGATCGAAACGGCGCGCCGGCAACAGCGAATGACCCGCTGGTGCCGCCGCTTTGCGGGGAGAGCAGGGTGGTCCCGACCATGTACGGAATTAACGGGGCGGAAGCGACATATTTTTCGACCATGGGGGCGAATATTAATTACGGTACGCCGACACAGCTCGCGAATGCGTACCTGATCGACGGATATCTCGCCAGCGGCGAAAAATGCGGTTATCGCTTTACGGTCATTGTTATTGCGGCGGTACCGGCGACAGCTACACCGGCCACCTATCGGGTACAGGCGGTTCCGGTAACCTACGGGGTGAGCGGATTTCGTTCATATTATACGGATCAGACCGGGGTCGTGCGCGGCGCGGATAGAGGCGGAGCGCCGGCGAATGCGGATGATCCGCCGATCGAGAATTAAGTTTTATTGACGTTACTATTAATTTGAAGAGGAAAACAATGAAAATCGGATTACCGAAAGAGATCAAGGATAATGAATATCGCGTCGGCCTGACACCTGCCGGCGTGCGCGCTTTTACCGATGCCGGGCACAAGGTTTTCGTGCAAAAAAGCGCCGGCGAGGGTTCGGGTTTTGAAGACGCTTTGTACGTCAAAGCGGGAGCCAGCATCCTGGAAACCGCCGATGACGTCTGGGGCGAAGGCGACATGATCGTCAAGGTCAAAGAGCCCATCGCGCCGGAATACCCGCGGATGCGCGAAGACCAGCTGCTTTTTACCTACCTGCACCTGGCGCCGGAACCGGAATTGACCAAGCAGCTGCTGGAGCGAAAAGTGTCCGGCGTGGCTTATGAGACCATTGTTAAAAATGGAAAACTTCCCTTGCTGACGCCGATGTCGGAAGTGGCGGGCAGAATGTCCGTCCAGGTCGGCGCCACCTATCTGGAAAAAATGAACGGCGGCAAAGGCATTTTACTCGGCGGTGTGCCAGGCGTGCCGGCCGGGCGCGTGGTCATTATCGGCGGCGGCGTGGTCGGAACCGAGGCCGCCAAAATGGCGATCGGTTTGGGCGGGCACGTGACGATCATCGACCGGGATCTCGATCGCCTGAGATATCTCGACGATATTTTCCTTTCCAAAGTTTCTACCCTGGCTTCTACCCGCGATCAAATTCACGAAGCCATTTCGCACGCCGATCTGGTCATCGGCGCGGTATTAGTTGTTGGCGCGGCGGCTCCCAAACTGGTCACCCGCGATATGCTGCCGGACATTCCGAAGGGCTCCGTGCTGGTGGATGTGGCCGTCGATCAGGGCGGATGTTTTGAAACCACCCACGCCACCACTCACTCTAACCCGACCTATTACGAAGAAGGCGTGCTGCATTACTGCGTGGCGAATATGCCGGGCGCGGTGCCGCGCACTTCGACCTTTGCGCTGACGAACGCAACGCTGCCCTACGCGCTCGATCTGGCGAATAAAGGATTTCTGAAAGCGGTCAGCGAAGATGCCGGACTCAAAGAAGGCGTCAATACCTACGGCGGAAAACTGACCTATGAAGCTGTCGCCGCTTCCCAGGGGTTGGATTACACGTCGTTCGATTCGGTCGTTTAAATAATAAATATAAACGGCTGACAATAACTTTAACCTCTATAGATATATTGTCAGCCGTTAAATTAATATTATAGTCTTCCACTTATGAGTATAACCACTGTAATTTCGGATGCTGTCCTTCTTTTAATATTAGAAAAATATCTCAAATCATTTCTTAAGCGTCATTTATCATTACTTTTTGCCATCATACTTGTAATATTAGTAACCGTTGAGCAACGTGAAAAACTTAACAGCGTTTTTCTAAATCCTTCGGAACATTTTCTAGCTATAGTAATTTATATGCTTACCGTTGGGGCCGCCGTATGGGAAGTGTTTCATTACTTAATTCCTGAAACAATAATAACAATTCGATATGTAGTAGCAATTAATGCTGCCCAAAGAGAATTTGAAAAATTTTGTTTAAAGTTAGAAAAATTTAATGTGGCTTCCGAAATAGAATCTACATTAAAAGATTTCAGTGAGAAAATACTTGAAATCTTAGTGGCTGTCCTAAAAGACAAAAGTGTTATTCACGCTAATTTTTTTCTTTATTCCGAAGAAGAAAAGTCATTGATTCTATTTAAATCCACCAATGAGGTCTTCGATTCCCAAAAAATTAGCTTCGGAACCTCTGAAACTGGCGAAAAACACATCAACTCGACGATCTTAGCTTATGAGCGTGCATCTATAGCATTAGTCCCCGATATTAATAAAAAATCAGGAGTTGTCTTTGCAAATGATAGTTTTGGAAATTATAGGCTCATTCATTTCTTTGAAGCCTTTTATGATATTGTATGTAGCGCGAAGGAAACGGTTCAATCGATATTATCGGCTCCAGTATCAAGTCTTGTAGAAGATAGTCAAGATATCACTTTTGGCGTTATTACTCTGACTTCTAATAAAAAAGATAATTTTTCCTCTTCCATCTTTGTACAAGTTACATCTTTTACAAATATATTAGGTCAGGCTATGAGCTTATATAAAAAGAGGATTTCTGAATTAGCACCTTTAACAACATAATGTTTAGAGGCGGTCTTTGACCGCTATAAATATTTTATACGCGGCGGTCGGAGACCGCCTCTAAACAAATCAAGTTTTTGTTTTTCAGCGGGATCTGCCCGTCGATGTGCGGAAAAGCTCCGCTTTTCCGTTGAGGTATGCCTTTCAGCTTTAGCGGCTACGCCGCAGATTTTATGAAACCGGCGGCGTAGCCGCGATAAAATCCGATAACAGTTTTTCGGAAAGGCAGAGCCTTTCCGCACATCAGGCGGCACAGCCGCGAACGAAGAGAACCACCCGCCCTTCCCGACCTGAGAGGTGCTCAACCTGAATGATAAAATTTAAAGTCCGGTAAATTCGCAGTGGGGAAGGGCCGCTTGCGCCCGCTCTTATTTAAACTGGAGCGCGGACGGCTCGTCCGCCTCTAATGCTATTTACGAGTTTTAGGCTGAAGCCAGGGCGGGCTGGAGAAGTTCGGAGAGAACCGAAACCAGTTCGTCTTTTAAGTTTACGGTCTTGAGCAGATGAGCGTTGGCCAGTTTCTTTTCGCCGTCCTCTTCAAAGGAAATTTCTCTTCCGCTCAAAATGATAAAAGGAATTTTGGCCGTCTTTTCGTTTCCGCGCAGCATTCGGCATAGATCGTGCCCGGTTAGATTGGGCATTACGTCGTCGGCTACCACGGCATCGAAATCATCAGCCAGGGCAGCTTCAAAAGCCGCCAGCCCGTCTTCGACGGCGAAGACCTCATATCCGGCGCGTTTTAGCGTCAATGTCAGAAAATTACGCATTGGTGCATCATCTTCTGCCAGCAGAATTTTTTTGTGAGAAATACTCATAACTCTTCAGTTTGGGAATGGGAAATTACGTCAGCCTGAAACAGGTAAAGTGCCGGTTTATATAAACTATCAGTAAGTCTTATACCTCCAGCACGCCCCTAGCTTAATTTCCCGATTTCTATTTGTCAAACGTATTTGTGTTAAAATACGTTTAATCATCAGTAAGATGCTTTGGATATTAGTTTAGTTTGTTTTCGTTTATTTTAGATGTACGAATTTGCAGTCACACCAGCCGTCACCCAGCTGCGCCGTCCCGGCGTGTTGCTGACGGAGATCGAGCCGGGCAGTCTGGCGGAAGAATTGGAGCTCGGCCCCGGCGACCGCATCGTTAAAGTGAACGGCCGCACGGTGCGCGACTATCTCGATTTTCGCTTTCAGACCGCCGGCGAAACGGAGATGACCTGGCTCGTCCGCAAACCGAACGGCGAGAGTTGGGAGATCGAGCTGGAACGCGACGAGGGCGAAGATTTCGGCATGATGTTCGAACAGATCGTGCCGCGCCAGTGCGCCAATGAATGCCTCTTTTGTTTTTGCAAAGGCAATCCGGAAACCGCGCGCCCGTCGCTTTTTGTCCGTGACGAGGACATCCGGCTTTCGTTTCTCTACGGCAATTACACGACGATGAGTTCGATCACGCCGGACGAGATGAACCGCATCATCGAACAGCGCCTGTCGCCGCAATATGTCTCGGTCCACGCGACCGATCTCGACGTGCGCGCTTACCTGCTCGGCGTCGATAAAAAACGCGCCGATATTTCCGATAAGCTGCAGAGATTGCTCGACAACGATATCGAGATCCACGCCCAGGTCGTGCTCTGTCCTGGTATCAACGACGGCGCGGTGCTGCAAAAGACCGTCCACGACCTGGCCGCGCATTATCCGAAAATTATCAGCACCGCGATCGTTCCTCTGGGCCTGACGCGTTACAACACCGACGAGCGCCTGACCGCCGTCACACCGGAATTTTGCCGGCAGGTTATTGGGGAAATCTCGCCGCTGCAGCGCGAGTTTCGTAAAAAATTCGGCGTCACTTTCGCCTTTCTCGGTGATGAGATTTATCTCAAAGCCGGCCTGCCGATCCCTTCGCGCGCGCACTACGGGAAATACCCGCAGATCGAAGACGGCGTCGGCATGGTCCGTACATTTTTGAATAAATTCGAGAGAGTGATGAAAAAGCCCGGGAGCGCGGACTTTAGCCCGCATCAAAAACTTAACGGCACCATCCTGACCGGCGAAATGTTTGCGCCCGTGCTCACCCGGCAGATCGAAAGATTCAATTTGCTGACCGGCGCGCGGCTTCACGTGATGGGGGTGCCGAACACTTATTTCGGCGGCGACGTCGCCGTAGCGGGACTTTTGACGGGGCAGGATTTTCTCGCCGTCAAGGACAGCGTCAAAGGCGATTTTGCCATCATTCCAAAAAATACCATCAAATCCGACGAGCCGATCTTTCTGGACGGCATGAGCGTAGAAGATGTCAGGGCGCAGTTCAAAGTCCCGGTTTATGACATGGACGTGATCGACCTGATCAGAAAAATTTCCCTCCCCCGTTAATAGTTAAGAGTGTTATTTAGTGTAATTTCGTGGTTTCCGTCTTTACAGTCATTAGAATAATGCTCAAGAGGTAACCACGAAATCACACGAAACGACACCAACGGATCTCATTCGTAACTTTATAAGCGAAGCCTTTTAAACTACAAATATCGTTTCTACCGCAGCTTCTATCCGTTTCGCGAAAACCGGTACACTATTAATCCGGTTACTTTTACGCGTTGGCCGTTTAATATCGTCGGGCTGAATTTTGCGTCGCGCGCGGCCCGCTCGGCGGATTGCCGCAGCAGAGTGTGGCCGCTGACCGCCTTGGCCGAGATCACATTCCCCGCTTCATCCAACGTCACCTGAACGTTTACCTCACCGCCGGCATTGATCGCAATGGCAGTCGGCGGATAAAAAGGTTTCGGCAGGCTGGTCGCTTTGCCGTTGATAACGCTGCTATGAATGATCGTGACCGGTTTCTTTACTTCAACCGGTTTATTCTCCATTACGGGCGCTTCGTCATCCTCGACTTTGCGGGCAATGGTGCCGGGTTTGATGGTTATGTTCGGATCGCCGCCGGTTCCGCGGCCGGGCGTCGTGGAATAAACACCGTCTGTTTCGGCCCCCGGGCCTACTTTGACCGCTCCGTGCGGGGGACGCGCCCTTTGCGTATTGGGTGTGACGGAAACAGTGTCGGGAATCGATTTGCCTTCATCGACCCGCTCCATCAGGCTCTGGCGGCTGGCTATTTCGCTCTTTGCAGGCTGCTGTTGCTGCTGCTCCTCGACAGGTTCGGGTCTTGGCGGTTCGGCGTCCGGGATCGGCACGGGCGCAATCAGAGTCGAAAGCTCCAGGCCGTCTTCGGTCAGCACCGGTTCCATCGCCATGATGCTCCAGACGAATACCGAAAAACATCCCGTTAAGATCAGCGTGGCGGTACCCAGAAAAAATAGGCGAAGACTCCTGCTCTGCTTCCGGTCGCCGCCGGATTCGATCAATCTATCTAACATAACTTCCTCCCTTTTTCTCGGTGCCAACCTTGGGCCAGGGACAAATAAAAGATCCGGTGCCAAACAAAGAATGGAACATTTTTCCACTCACTTACTTAGACACCGGATCCTGAGTTTTGTTCCTGACAATATTTAAAGGATTCGTATATTTATGAAATTATCATAGGAGTCAGGAACTTCATGTTCAGGGTAGTGTCCTAATTCGAGTTGCCGCTTCCGGGATGACAGAATCAAGGATGATAGAAATCGAGTGTCCAGTAGCCCGCGCGTTAGCAAGGGCGCTTATTTTCGGCCCTAAAATGCGCCCTCCCTGACGGTCGGGCTACCGACACATTGCCCGGTATTGACGCGACAACTCAAATTAGGACATTACTATCTTCAGGGGCCATTTTAATGCCGATTTGTAATAAATCGGTCCTTTTCATATTTCTTAGTAAAGTTTTCTGCCCTGATTTGAGAAAAATTCAAAACCGCAAATTTCTTCCTTTCAACGCCGTAAAATACCCGCCAAAAACTTCGTGATTTTTCTTGATTTCTTTTTCAAAAAATTGCAAACTTACAAATTATTAGCCTCTCAGAGCAGATGCGTGTCTGCGCCCGTACACGAGCATGAAAGCGGCGTTTTTCGGTTGGGGTTTAGAGAGTTAGGATCCAGGTTTTACCAGGGAAGCAATTGTTATTTGTAACGATCGGAGGTTGGTAGCGCCGCACAAGTTAGCACATGGGTTTTAGCAGTACCAAAGAAAACGCAGGCAGGCTTTTTCCATTCCTGGCTTCTTCCAAAAAATTACTGAGGAAATGAACAATAAAATTTATGTAGGCAATCTGTCTTTTCGCGCTTCGAGCGACGATTTGCATAATCTTTTTGCGGAGGCCGGAACCGTGGAATCCGCGCGCGTGATCGAAGATCGCGACACCGGGCGTTCCCGTGGTTTCGGTTTTGTGGAAATGGGTTCCGCCGATGAAGCGACGGCGGCGATAGAAAAATTCAACGGCATGGATTACGACGGCCGCAGCCTGGCGGTCAAGGAAGCGCTTCCCCGCGAAGGCGGCGGCGGCGGGGGCGGTGGACGCCGCAATTACAACGGCGGCGGCGGAGGTGGTGGGGGCCGCTGGTAAACTACTGTCAGGATTTATTGCAAAAACGCGACAGTTATGGAGCGTGTCGGTCAACGTAAAAAGACACGCTTCATAACTGTCGCGTTTCCGCTTTTTTCGCGCTAAATTTTTATGACTAAAAAACTCAGATTAGGTTTTATCGGCACCGGTTTTACGCGCCTGATACAGATCCCGGCATTTCAGATGTTTCCCGATGAGGTCGAGATCGTCTCGATCGCGAGCGGCTCGCTGGGAAATGCCGAAAAAGCCGCGCGTGATTTTAACATTCCGCATTTCACCGCCGATTGGCGCGAAACCGTCATGCGCGACGACATCGATCTGATCAGCATCGTTACGCCGCCCTACCTGCACGCGGAAATAGCGATCGCCGCGCTGGCGGCGGGCAAACACGTCCTCTGCGAAAAACCGACGGCGATGAATTCGGACGAAGCCCTCGCCATGCTGGGCAAAGCGCGGGAAGCAAAACTGATGGCGCTGATCGATCACGAACTGCGTTTTTTGGGCGGCCGCCGCAAAGCCTTCGAGATGATCCGCCAAGGCGAGCTAGGACAGATAAATCATATGAAGGTCTGGTTTCGCAATGCCTCGCGCGGGCACGAAGGCGTGAAGTGGAATTGGTGGGCCGATATCGAAAAAGGCGGCGGCGCGTTGGGCGCGATCGGCTCGCACGCAGTCGATTCGCTGCGCTGGTTTTCGGGCGCGGAAGTGACCGATGTTTTCTGCCTGTTGAAAACTAATTTTAAGGAACGTCTCGACGAATCTTCGGGTATGCGCCGCGCCGTCACCAGCGATGACGAGGTCAATATGATCCTGAAGATCGCGGACGGCGAATTTACCCGCGACACGAGCGCGGTCGTTTCACTTTCCGTGACCGAAGCGGGAGAATACGGCCACCGGATGGAAATTTACGGCGACAAAGGCGGTGTGATGATCGACGACGGCGGCGAATTAAAATTTGCCGGCATCACCGATAATGCCTGGCAAAATATCGAGGTCGATCTGGGCGACGTGCCGCCGGGCAGCAAAGTCGGCGGCTGGTCGCGCGGTTTTCTTAATTTTGCGCGCGAGATAAAAGACGCTTTTCTGGAAGGTCGAACCGAAATTCCGCACGCGGCGGATTTCGTGGACGGCTACCGCAACCAGGCCGTGCTCGACGCAGCGCGGAAATCCGACGCTAACGGGTGTTTTGTAAAAGTGAATTTGTAGCACGCTTTTGTAGCGCCGGCGTCTCGCCGGCTGTCGTGAGGGCGTCCCGCCCTCGCATCTTCGAACTGCGGTGGGCGAGACGCCCACCGGACAGCCGCCGAGACGGCGGCGCTACTTATTACCGTCGCTTTTCACAGAGATACTTTTTCGTTAATCTGGATATATGACACCGTTAATTTTCCTGCTCGGCTCTTTCGTTCTATTCTTGCTCGCGAATAAATTTCTTCTCAAAAACAGGTTCAGCCTTTCTTTTATCGGCCGGACGGCGCTGGCGATAATGCTGATCGTTACCGGCACCGCGCATTTTACTTCGACCGATCTGCTGATCGCGACGATGCCGGATGTGATGCCGATGAAAAGAGAGATAGTATACTTAACGGGCGTGCTGGAACTGCTGGCCGTCGTTGGACTTTTGATCGGGAGCACTTCAAAACTGACGGCCGTGATATTGATAATATTTTTTCTCGGCATTTTGCCCGCCAATATCGTCGGCAGTTTAAAGGAGGTTCCTCTCGGTGGAATGGAAAACGGCGCGGCCTATCTGTATTTCCGCATCCCGCTGCAAATTTTCTTTATTTTGTGGGCGTATTATTTCGGCGTGCGGATAAATAAAAAGACAGAAACGCGACAGTAATGGAGCGTGTGCATTTACACCAATGTACACGCTCCATTACTGTCGCGTTTCTGACCTGAATTACTTTCGCGCCGCCGGAGTTATTTTCAGCGTCAGTTTTTCCGTTCCGCGCGCGACCACGATCTCGTATTCCTGGCCGGCTTTCATTTCACCCAGAATATAGGTGTAATCGGTAATATTGCGGATTTCCTTACCGGCAAGCATCACGATCTTGTCGCCCGGTTTCACACCGGCTTTTGCCGCCGGCGAACCGTCGCGCACGCCGTCGAGCAGCAGCCCGTCGTTGTTTCCGTCCGCATAATTCGGAGTAGTGCCCAGCGAGACGTTAAAGCTCGCTCGCCCGCCCATGCCGGAGCTTTTTGCCACCGCGTAAGTCGGTTTGGCAGGATTTTGATCCAGGCTTTTGACGATGTCAGCGATCAGGTACACGATCCGGCTTTCGCCTTCATAATTTATCTTGTCCGCCGTATCCGTTGGTTTGTGGTAATCCTCATGGGTGCCGGTAAAGAAAAACAGCACCGGGATCTGCTTAGCGTAAAACGAAGAATGATCCGAAGGCCCGAAACCGTCTTCGCTTAGAGACATATCGAATTTATTCAGCGGCGGCAAGGAAGTTTTAATATGCGGCGGAGTAGTGAACACATTGGCGGAGGGAATTACCGCCGCCTCGTTTAAATTTAATTTCTCTATCAAGGCTTTCCATTCGCCTGCCGTGCCGATTCCGCCGATCGTCAATTTGTTGTCCTTCAAACGGCCGACCATATCCATGTTTATCATCGCCACGGTTTTACCCAGCGGAAAGACGGGATTATCGGTGTAAAACTTCGAGCCGAGTAAACCTTCTTCTTCGCCGCCGAAAGTAGTAAAGATCAGGGTGCGTTTATTTTTCTTTTCCGCCGCAAACCGCCGCGCAAGTTCCAGCACCGCGGCGACGCCCGAAGCGTTGTCGTCGGCGCCGTGATGAATTTCGGTTGAATTGGCCGCCAGGCTGTCCGCGCCGCCATTCCCGAGGTGATCGTAATGCGCGCCGATCACGATCGCCTCGTTTTTCAGGATCGGGTCGGTGCCTTCTAAAATTCCGATCACGTTATAGGCTTCGGCCTGTTTTTTGACGAGGTTCACTTTCATCTCAGCCGAGGATTTCGGGCGGCCGGTCAGGTTTAGCTGCATACCGTCGGCGTCCTTGCGCAGCGCGATAAAACTTTCGTCCTGTTTTAGTTCTTCTTCGCTTTTATCTCCCAACAGCAATGCGCCGACCGAACGCGCGATGACGGCCGCCGGAATTGCCGTGTCGCCGGATATCTGGTCGAATTTGAGCTGCGCCAGTTTATCGTCCGGCAGTTTCGTTTCGCCGGAAATGACCAGCAGGCCTTTCGCGCCTTTATCGTGGGCGATCTTTGCTTTCACCCGCACGTCGGAAAAACGCTGAAACGGCGAATGCGGGTTGCCCGCGTCCGGCGTGCCGTCGAAGATGAGAATGATCTTGTCCCTAACGTCGAGCTTGGCGTAGTCATCTACTTTTGCCTCCTCGGACACGATACCATAACCGGCGAAAACGATATCCGTGTTTGCCAGTGCCCCGTTCGAGGAAAACCCCACCGGCATCCAATTCGATTTGAGGTTTACCGTGATGGTCACCTGCGGCGTGGTGATCTTCAGCAGATTATCCGCTCCCAGATCGACGCCCGAATAAAAAGGAAACGGCTGCATGTAGCCTTTTTTAGTTTTGCCGTTCACGGTTTCCGTAATGCCGGGCTTGAGCCGGAGCGCGGCAAATTTGTTCGCAATATAACCCGCCGCCGAGATCGCTCCCTGCTCTCCGGTGCGGCGTCCGGCCAGTTTATCGGAAGCCAGATAGGTGATGTCAGCGCGCAGCCTGGCCTGATCGGCGTCGGATTTCGGCGTGACTTTCGACACGGATCTCGGCGCGGATTTTGGTGTGGATTTCGGCCCGACCTGCGCCTTTTGCGCCGAAGCGCTGATAACAAAAGAAACTAACAGGAGAAAACTAAATAATTGCTTTTTCATAACTTGATCGACTTAATAAAAATATCTTTGATCCGGGCGCTGTCCGTCGCTATCTGTTTCACCGTCGCCAAATCCTTAATTGTCAGCTTGTCGCGTTTTTTATCGTCTTCGACGATCCGGATCGCTTTGCCGAGAGAAAAGTAAACTCTCCGCTCCGCCGCCGGCTGCGGGTCGTTTTCGGCTTTTTGAAAATAAAAGATCAGCGCGCCTTTGTTGTCATAGAGAAATTCTTCCGAGTATGTGCGCGAAGAAATTTCTTTTCGTACTTTTACCATCACCAGCTCGTCCGGGTAGGGATGCGCTTCACTGTCGCCGCCGCCGTAGAAGAATTTATAGGTTAGAAAATAACTACCGACGGCACGCCATTGGTGGCGGCGTTTGTTGATGACCAATTCGTTCATCACCAAGTCGCCGAATTCACCCTGATCGTCTTCTTCTTCGGCCGCCCTGGCTTTTTCGGATATCTCGCTGTAAACAGCGCGGATCTTTTCCACGGTTTTGTCCGTCTGCGCCGAAACCATACTTGCGGCAAATAATACGAGAATTAACCCAATCAGGTATTTTTTCATATATGGATGAATAAAGCCTGTTCAGAGTTCACGCTTCAGCGTGTCTTGTCAGAACCGGGAGCGACAGCGACCGGGTAAGAGACAAACTAAAGTTTGAACTCTGAACTTTGAACTGCTTACCGCTTACCGCTCACTGCTATTTCACCCAGTCGGCGATAAACACGTTGGTGTCGCCCTGCTTGGCGGCGTTGCGGTTCGAGGCAAAAACCAGTTTTTTGCCGTCGGGCGAAAACATTGGGAACCCGTCGAACGATTCGTTAAAGGTAACTCTTTCCAGCCCCGTGCCGTCCGTGTTTATCATCGCCAGATCGAAATTGCGTTTGCGCGCATCAGTGGCGAAATAGTTGGTGCAGAAAATGATGCGCTTGCCGTCCGGAGTGTAAAACGGCGCAAAGGAAGCCGCGCCTAATTTTGTCACCTGGCGTTTATTGCTGCCGTCGGCGTTCATGGTCCAGACCTCGAACACGGTCGGTTCGATCAGGTTATTTGCCAGACGGTCTTTGTAGCGAGCGATCTCGGCATTGGTTTTGGGATGAAACGAGCGATAAATTACGGTCTTGCTGTCGGGCGAAAAAAACGCGCCGCCGTCGTAACCCAGCTCCGTGGTCAGGCGTTTGACGTTCTTGCCGTCGATATCCATCGAATAAAGATCGAGGTCGCCATCGCGCGTCGAGGTAAAAATGATCTTTTTCCCGTCCGGCGAGATGGTCGCCTCGGCGTCGTAGCCTTTGGTGGTGGTCAGCGGCTTGATGTCCGCGCCGTCCGGTTTCGCAGTATAAATATCGTAATCGGGATAGATCGCCCAGACATAGCCTTTGGAATAATCCGGATTCGGCGGGCATTCTTTTTTTCCGCCCTGGGTCGAGGCGTAAAGAACTTTTTTACCGCCCTTGAAAAAATAAGAACAGGTGGTGCGCCCTTCGCCGTTGGAGACCATTTTCACATTCGAGCCGTCCGTATTCATCCGGTAGATCTGATCGCAGCCGCGCCCGTCGCGTTTTGACTGAAATATCAGCTGTTTCCCGTCGAAAGAGAAGTAGGCTTCGGCGTTTTCACCGCCGAAAGTGAGCTGTTTGATATTCTTCAGGTGCTTTTCGCCGTCCACCGAGAGCGAATTATTTTGCGAGTAAAGATTGCCCGAAAGGGTTATAATGATAAATAATAAAAAATACAGTTGCTTCATGGCCTCAATAATAGCATTACGGGCAGCTTTTCCCTGAATCTGGAAGTATAAGTTTGTCGAATTATCTAGTTAAGAATTACTGATCGTTTATTCGCTGAAAATATAAAAAAGGTTTCTATGACTTTTGAGACAAATAAAGAGGTACTGGATTGGTATGAACGGCAGCCGCGGGTGCTGACCGATGAATTTATCCGCAATATTCCCTGGCATGAGGTAAAAGATCACCCGCTGGACGAGCGGTTTGCGCGGGTGCTGCTGTATATGCGCGACGTGGAAAAATTTACCGAGGAATACCATAATCACCTGCTGCGGACGCCGACCGGCAAAGACCGGGTCATCAGCAAATTTATGGAACGCTGGGGCGTGGAAGAATGCACTCACGGCGACGTGCTCAACCGCTTTCTCAACGAAGCGGGGTATCCCACCAGCGAAAATTGGTACGAGGAAATGAAGCATGGCATTGGCCGCGCTTACAAGATGAACGTGTGGCTGATCGCCCATCTGGCGACCCTTTTAGGAAAGAGGTTCACCGCCACTCATATGGCCTTCGGCGCGATCAACGAACTGACCACCACCCAGGGTTATCGCCGGCTGATGACGCTGTGCGATCATCCCGTCCTGCAATACATTCTTAAAGGCATTATTCGTGAAGAATCCGTCCACTCGACGTTCTATTGGAGCGTGGCTCGGCTGGAGCTTCGCAGATCGGGTCTGGCGCAGAAAATGGCGCGCTTAGTGATAGATCATACCTGGGTGCCGGTGGGACAGGGAGCGAAATCTGCGGATGACGCGAATTATATGACCAGGGTATTATTCGGCGGACAGGGCGGGCTCGAGTGGCTGGATAAAACCGTCACCCAGCGCATCAGCAATCTTCCGGGTTTTGACGGCCTGACCAAAATAAACGAAACGATCGGCAGTATCGTTGCCGGTCAGGAATTCGCTCAGGAATCTCCCGCCTGACAGTAGGCCGGTCAGCCGTTCTTCCGGGAAAAATCATTCATGAATTCTATTAATTTTTCGACGCCTTCCTTCGGGAAGGCGTTGTAGATAGAGGCGCGAATTCCGCCGACCGAACGATGCCCTTTTAACCCGTCCAAACCCTGCGCCGTCGCCTCGAGACAGAATTTATTTTCCAGTTCTTCCGAGGGCAGTCGGAAAGTCACGTTCATCAGCGAACGCGCCGGGCGATCGGCGTGGCCTTTATAATAACCGTCGCTGGCGTCGATCGCGTCGTAGAGAATTTTTGCTTTCGCTTCGTTTTCCCGCTGCATCGCGGCCAGCCCGCCTTTTTCCGCCAGCCATTTACACACCAGATCGATGATGTAAATGCCGAAAGTATTCGGCGTGTTTCCCATCGAACCGTTTGCGGCGTGATATCTGTAATCCAGCATCGTATGCTGATCCGCCGGCACGCGGCCGAGCATTTCATCACTGATAATGATCAGCGTCACCCCCGCCGGCCCGATATTTTTCTGCGCCCCGGCGTAGATCAGATCGTATTTTGCAACATCCAGAGATTTGGACATGATATTAGACGAAGCGTCGCATATTACCGGCATCCCGTTCCCGTCCAGATCGTATTTGAACTCGACGCCTTCGATCGTCTCATTCGAAGTGTAGTGAATAAAGGCGGCGTCTCTATCGAATCTCAGATCTTCCTGCGCCGGAACGGAGGTGAAACCGGTTTCTTCGGAATCGAAGATCACATTTACATTCCCGCATCGCCGCGCTTCCCTGGCCGCTTTTACACCCCAGGCGCCGGTGACTATGTAATCCGCCGACGCGCCCGCCGGCAAAAAATTCATCGGCACCATGTTGAACTGCAGCGAAGCGCCGCCCTGTAAAAACAGCACCTGGTAATTTTCCGGAATATGCAATAATTCCCGGATGCCGCGCCGGGCGCTTTCGATGATGTCGTCAAAAGTTTTTGTTCGGTGGCTGATCTCCATCACGGACATTCCGGAGCCGTTTATCGACAGCAATTCCGCCTGCGCTTTTTCCAGCACCGGCAGCGGCAGCACAGCCGGCCCGGCGCTAAAATTGAAAATTCTTTCCGTTGAAGTTTTTACCTGCATCGTTACTTGCTTCGATCGCGAGTCGGTTTCTCCCATTTATTAATAGTTAAAAGTTAATAGTGAAGTTACCTACTACCATTTACCTATTACCCCTCACTTCTTACCAAATTTACCGCGCTGCGCATTTCCGATCACGCGCGTGATCAATTTGTTCGGCGCGATCGTCGCCGCGTATGCCACAAATGCGTTCAGAGCGCCGGAGATAACACGCGTCTTTTTACGCCCGACCCCGCGCAGCGCCGCCTCGACTACCTGTTCGGCGGTCTGCATTCCCTTCATTTTAAAGGGATCTTTTATTTCGGCGGCGGCAAAAAAATTGGTCTCGGTCGCGCCCGGGCAGAGCGCCATTACCTGCACCCCGTAGGGGCGGTTCTCTTCCGCGATGCCCTCGCTAAATGAAGTGACAAAAGCCTTTGTCGCGGCATAGGTGGACATAAAAGGGAGCGGTTGAAAGCTGATGGTCGAGGAAGTATTGATGATCGTGCCGCGTTTTCGTTCGCGCATCTGCGGCAGGTAGCGGTGCGTCAGCGCGACCAGAGCCCGGCAATTCAGATCGATCATTTCCAGTTCGCGCTCGAGCGGAAGCTCGGCGAAGTCACCCATCGAACCGAAACCCGCATTGTTGATCAGCCAATCGATCTCAAAACCATGCTTCTCGGTTTCTTCAAAAAGCCGCGCGTCCGCGCCGGGTTCCGACAGATCGAGCGGCACGTAATGGGCGATGATCTTGTGCTGGAGCATTAACTCGTCACACAGCTCGTGCAATTTTTTTTCGGAGCGCGCAACCAAAACGAGGTCGTGTTTTTTTTCCGCCAACCGGCGGGCAAAAACTTCGCCGATGCCGCTCGAAGCTCCGGTAATTAAAGTAAAAGCCATAGCGATTACATTATCGTAACATCCGGGTACGGAGGCAAGGGCGGATCAAGACAGTTTGCCACAGAGGACACAGAGTTCACAGAAGAGAAGAGAAGCAAAGAAATATAAAGTTAAAACTAATTTTCTTATTCTTCTCTGTGTCCTCCGTGATCTCTGTGGCTGATTAATACTCCCATTTGGCCAGGAAATCCTTGATATGCGCGCGGTTTGGTTTTTCAGATTCGGCCAGCAGAAACGAGTAAAAATTTTCCTGCTCGGCAGCATATTCTTCGTCTTCGAAAAAGCCGCAAAAATGCGCCAGCCGCCGCCAGACCAGGTAAGTATTCAGCGTGTCTATCTCATTGTAAGCAATAATCTTCGGCATATCTCCGGCCAGCCACAGGTCGGCCACCTGCCGGCCCTCGATATCTAATTTACCCGGAAAGCCGCACATCTTCGCCAGTTCGTCGAGCGAGGGAGCGTCGCGCATATTCCCGCCGCACAAAAGCTTTAATATATCCACATGCCATTCGCCGTAATCGGAGTAATAATCGCGCCCCTCCCAGGGTTTGTCCGGCCGCAGGTTAAACTCTTTTGCCGCGACGTCATTGACCATCCCGCGCTGGACCAGCACCCGCAGATCGGCGGGCAATGAATTATAGCCGACCAGCTGTGGTTTGCGTTCACCGACGAAATGCAGAAATTTTGAGATCAACAGGGCTTCGTCTTTTTCGCTCGCATCTTCGGGAAATGAATAAAGACGAAACACCACCTGGTTTTCATCGTCTATTCTTTCCAGATTACGCGAGAGAAAAGCGACCGATACCACCCGCGAGAAAAGATACTTCAAAAAAGGCATCGGCTTTTCTTCGGTCGCGCCCGCATCCTTCCAGAGCGCTTCGAACGCCTCGCGCTCAGTTGCGCCTTCCGGCAGATCGCACAACCGCCGCGCCGCCACGACGTCCGGCACCCACTCAAGGTCATAAAACCATATCCGGCGATGTATTCCGTTTTTGAGCATTTAGTTTAAACTCGGTTTTTATTCGCCGACCACCTCGCGATCAGTGCCACCGGCAGGCCGACCAGCAGCGCGTGGCCGACGATGCTGTTTACGAACGGCCAGTCGAAGGTCAGCGCCGGGTACCTTCCAATAGCCGAATTCGGCACCACTACGTACTGCATAAAAAAATGTACCAGGATGCCGTAAACCGGCCCCCATATCCAGGGCTGGCGGTACAAAAATTTAAGCTGTGTACTGAGCAGGTAAAAAACCACGGCTATTCCAAGTGCCACGACATAGTGCAGGCCGAGTCCCAGCAGTCCGGTCGGCAGGCCGCCGGCCACCGCCGCCTCACGCCCGAGCACTCCGGCAGCGACACCCTGAAATACGCGTACCGGGGATATCCAATAAAAAAGCCCGAAAAAGATAGCCGCGTCAAACATGTCCAGAATGCCGACCGCCAGCCAGCCGTACAGGATAGTTTCAAACGCGCGCGGCCGTCCCAAACCGTTTATTTCTTCGCTCATAATTTTCACTTTCGACCTCTTTCTGCGGATTCGGGAATTATACGGCAAAAAGAAAACCACGGATACCTTTTTCAAAGCATCCGTGGTTTCACTTCAGTCAGAGGGAGCTGACCGTTTAGTTGTATTTTTACTGCAATGCGACAGTAAAGTTCGCCGTACCATTCACCGTATTACCCTGGAACATATTGCTGGTAAATGAGGTGATGTTGCCGGTCGATGTCAGGCCGGTGCCGTTAAAGGTGATCATATTGCCGGTGAGCCTGATGATTCCGCCCGTGCTGGCGTTGACGCCGGTGGTGTTGTGCGAGATATTGCATCCCGACACGCCCATTTCAGCATTGAATGCCAGGACGCCGGTGGCGTTGCCGGTAACGGACGAGTTGATGATCGTCGCCTTGGTGCCGTTGCTGAGGTTGAGGCCCGTGGCGTTGTTGAGCAGTCTGGAGTTTGTGATACCCAGTGACAGATTGCCCCCGATAATAAAGGCATTGATACCGTTACCCACGTTGTTGTTGATCGTGACTCCGCTCAAAGAAGCTTTCGTGGTTCCCGTGGTGTTTTCAAAAGAAACGCCGTGCTGGGTTACGCCCTGGATCACGACTTCGTCGAGGTCAACCTGAAGGGCTGAAAGAACGCGAATACCGTTGATACCGGTTCCGGCTCCGTTGATGCTGACACCGCGTAATTTAAAAGCTTTTTTCGTATCGGTGACGGCGGTGATGTTGACGATGACGCCGTTGGTTCCCGCCGACAGGATCGAACCCTGCGTATCTTCGCAATCGATCGTGATCGATTTGGTTACCGTCACCGCGCCGTAGCCGGCCGGGTCGAGACAGTTGATCTCACCGTTGGTGGCAGTTTTCGAGATCGCGCCGGCAAACGTTTTGCAGGGCGCGGTGCGGCTGCACGGGTTGACGTCATCGCCGACGCCGGAAACCCAAGTGCGTGTAGCCTGTGCCGAAGCAAATGTAGCGCCGGCTGTAATAATGATTGTCAGAATGGAAAAGCGTAAAAGTGTCTTCATTTCGAGAGTATCTCCTTATGTGTCTAATAGTTACAGGGTATATGGTTAATGCGAAAAATAATCGCACGTTGTTTATGTATTGTGTTTATACTTCTTTCAAAGCGTCATATCAATAGAGACGCAGGCTCTTTTGGTTTTTTGCGTGACTTTTTAAAAGTTTTAATAAACTCTTATAAAATAAGGGTTTTTAAAGCTTTTAAATAATCACTGTTCGGCTGTCGTTGAACCCGGACCCTCAGATATCAGTAGTTGCAGGCTAAATCCTGTGCCAAGATCCTGTCAGGAAAATAAAACACAAAATTTGTTTATAGAGCTTTGTTTATACGCCTGTAAAAGGCGTGTGTCAATAAAAATTTTACTTGCTAAAAGAGGCGCCGGATTTATCTTATTAGAATCCGACACTTTTAGTTTCCTGAACAACAGGAAACTAGAGATCTATTCCACTATGACTAACTTTGTCAGTAGCCCGACCGTCAGCGAGGGCGCCTCTTCAAGGCAATAAAATAACCGCCCTTGCGGACGCGCGGGCTGCCGAAACGGTGAACCCGGGTATCAAGACTATTCACTTCCCCCAGTCCTGTAGAAATACAAATTAAGACACGAGAAATTCTTTATAGCTCGAATAAAAGATCGGTCGGCGGCAGAACGCCTTTGAAGGTCATGCGGTGAAGGGGACATACGCCATGTTCGCGCAAAGCGGTCCAATGGGCTTTTGTGCCATATCCGACGTGGGATGAAAAACCGTATTGGGGATAAACTTCATGCAGTTCGCGCATCACGCCGTCGCGGTAGGTTTTAGCGATCACGGAAGCGGCCGCGATCGAAGCGGAGATCGCGTCGCCTCGAATAATGCCTTTTTGCGGTAGGAGCACATCTTTTAACTGCAGCGCATCGACGAGCAAAAAATCAGCGCCCGGCTGTAGTTTTTCAACAGCCAGGCGCATTGCTTTTTTCGAAGCCTCAAGTATGTTTATGCGGTCGATCTCTTCGGCATCGACTTCGGCGACGGCGTAACAAACCGCCCTCTGCCTGATCTTTACCGCGATCGTTTCGCGCTGCTCCCGCGTGAGTTGTTTGGAATCGTTCAACCCCCTGGGCAGCGGTTTTTGCAGGTCGAGTATGACCGCCCCCGCCACGACCGCGCCGGCCAGGCATCCGCGCCCGACCTCATCGACTCCGGCGACGAAACGGTAACCGTCAGCTAAAGCTTGTTTTTCAAAATCAAGCCTGACCGCCATAATACTTTAAGGACTACTTGGTTTTCTTTTTGCTGATCGCTTTACCCGAAGCGTCTTTATTACGGGTATCGAGCTCGCGGATACGGGCCGCTTTACCACGCAGATTGCGCAGGTAATAAAGCTTCGCGCGGCGGACGCGTCCGCGGCGGATCAATTCTATCTTGGAAATGATCGTCGCGTGCAGCGGGAAAATTCTTTCCACGCCGATGCCGCCGGCGCTGACCTTGCGCACGGTAAAGGTCTCGCGGACGCCGCCGTGTTTGCGGGCGATCACGATGCCTTCAAAAGCCTGCAGGCGTTCCTTGCCGCCTTCCTTGATCCGTACCTGGACGCGAACGGTGTCACCCGCCTTAAATTCGGGAATATCGCCCTCGGTTTTTAATTGTGTTTTTTCAACTGAATCTAATCGGTTCATTTCTCTATCTCAGGCGGAGAGGTTGAACTTTCAACGTCCGCTTTTCCTTTCAAAAGATCGGGTCTGTTCGATCTTGTTTTTTCCAGCGCTTTTTCCTCGCGCCATTTATTAATTTCACTATGGTTGCCGCTCTGCAGCACCAACGGGACTTCCATTCCCTTAAACTCCGCCGGCCTCGTATAATGCGGATAATCCAGCAGGCCCCCCAAACTGGCGCTAAAAGACTCATTCTCCGCCGAGGTTTCGCTGCCCAGCGCGCCGGGCAAAAGCCGCGTTACCGCATCGACCATTACCAAAGCGGCCGATTCGCCGCCGGAGAGTACGTAATCGCCGATGGATATTTCGTCCGTTACCAGCGCTTCGTTCACCCGCTCGTCCACGCCCTCGTACCGCCCGCAGATCAGAATGACATGCTTTGCGGTTTCGGAAAATTCCTTGACAATGCCCTGTTTCAGCTGCCTGCCCTGCGGCGAAAGCAGTATCACTTTCGTCCCGTCCGGGTAGTCGGCTCTTTTCAGAGTTCCGGTCAATTTTTCTATCGCTGCAAAGATCGGTTCCGGCTTGAGCACCATTCCGTCGCCGCCGCCGAACGGCCGGTCGTCAACCTGTTTGCGTTCGGTTTCGACGAACTCGCGCAGGTCATGCACGCCGATCCGCAAGATACCTGAGCCCCGCGCGCGTCGGATGATCCCAAAGTCAAAGACCTCACGGAAAAACTCGGGAAAAATTGTTAAGACGTCAATTTTCATTTGGTCTTAGGTTTTAGGACTTAGGTTTTGGGTCTCCGTAAATCCAGGACCTAAGACCAAAAGCCGAAAACCAAAACATCAAAAATCCAATAAACCTTCGGGAGGGTTAATCCTTATCGACTTATTTTCGATATCGACATCCAGACAAATCGTTTCAGCAAACGGGATCAGGTAATCTTTTCCCGGCTCATCTTCGCGAGCCACTACCAGGATCTCGGTGCCGCCGGTACGCATTACTTCGCGCACTCGCCCCAATATTTTGCCATCTTGCGTACTTACCGCGCAGCCATCGAGTTCCCAGTCGTAAAACTCTCCCTCGTCCAGCTTTATGGCATCGCCTTCCGGCACGCAAACTTCACAATTAATATAAGCCTGCGCTGTTTCGATCGAATCGACACCGGCGAATTTCAGCACGATGCGATTCTTTTGAAACCAGAAATCTTCAATTTTCAAACTCTCTTGTTTCCCGTCGGTTTTTTTTAGAATTACTTCAGTTAATTCATCGAACCGTTCGGGAAAATCGGTCAGCAGATCGGCTACCAGTTCGCCGCGCAAACCGCGGGGCCTGACCGTATAAGCGACCGTGATCAATTCTTCGCCTGTGCTCACTCAGCGATCTCGAGTTGGTAGCGGCGTCCCTGTTTATGGCTGACCGCATACAGCAGCGAGCGAAGCGTTTTGACCGTGCGCCCTTCGCGTCCGATCAAACGTCCGATGTCGGCCTGCTCGACGTGGATCTCTAAAACGGTCGTCGAACCGTTCTGTTTTTCCACTACCGTCACCGCGTCGGCGTTGCCGACCAGATGTTTGACGAGATTTTCCAGAGCTTCCTTCATAAACCGCCCCCGCTCACCGAGTGTCGAACCAAAAGCTAAAAATGCCGAACTATTCCGCCGCAACTGCCTCTGCCGGAGCAGCTTCCAGCTTGTTGAAGGTTTTGATCAAACGCTTGACGGTTTCGGTCGGCTGCGCGCCGACGCTGACCCAGTAATTGACGCGGTCGATCTTCAGATTGACTGTCGAAGGATCGGTCATCGGGTCATAGGTGCCGACGTTTTCCAAATACCCGCCGTCACGCTTGCTGCGTTTTTCTTTGACTACTACGCGATAAAACGGTTTCTTTTTCGCGCCCATTCTCATTAAACTGATTGCTAACATAATTCTCCTGTCGTCGAAAGTAATTGGTTATTGGTAATTAGTAATTGGTTTATTTGTTCGTCGATCGTTGTTCGTTTTTTCCTTTTATAATCGGCACCCGATCCTGCGTATTACGTATTGCGTACCACGAAAAACCAATTACCTGTTACCTGTTACCAACAACCACTTACCTATTACCCGCTACCAACTACTTTTTCTTGTGTCTCTTCTTTTTCTTTATCCGCTTGGATAACGAATCTGTTTCATCGGGCGAATCGCCGCCGCCCATGCCTCCGAGCAGCCCGCCGGGAATTCCTCCTCCGAGGCCTCCCATTCCGCCCCCCATACCCATCATATTGCCCAGGCCGCCCATCATGCCTTTTCCTATCTTGCCGAGCAATCCGCCTTTATTCATCTGCGTCATCATCTGCCGCATCTGCCCGTATTGCTTGAGCAGGCCGTTGACGTCGGCGATGGTGGTGCCGGAGCCGTTGGCGATGCGCGTTTTGCGGCTGGCGCCGATCAATTTGGCGTTGTCGCGTTCGGCGCGGGTCATCGAATCGATCATGGCCTCGGTCTTTTTCATCTGGCCTTCGATCTGTTCCGATTGCTCGTCGTTTATCTTGATACCGCCCGTCATCTGTTCGGGCAGCATGTTCAAAACTTTTGAGAAAGAACCTAATTTCTTGAACTGCCGCAGCTGATTGCGAAAATCTTCCAGCGAAAATTCGTTGCGCTGCATTTTCGCCAGCTGCGCTTCGGCTTCCCCCTGATCGATCTTGTCCTGGACTTCTTCGATCAGCGACAGCACGTCGCCCATGCCCAAAATTCGCTGCGCCACGCGGTCGGGATAAAACTGTTCGATCGCGTCGTATTTTTCGCCGACGCCGACAAATTTTACCGGCTGTCCGATCACCTGTTTGATGGATAATGCCGCGCCGCCGCGGGCGTCGCCGTCCATCTTGGTCAGGATCACGCCGGTGAGTCCGACCCGGCGATGAAATTCTTCCGCCGATTTGACCGCGTCCTGCCCGGTCATGGCGTCCGCCACGAACAAAACTTCCGCCGGTTTCGTCTCCGCCTTGATCTGCTCGAGTTCGGCCATCAGGTCGTCATCGATGTGCAGACGCCCGGCGGTGTCGATCATCAGCGTGTCGTACCCGGTTTCCTGCGCGTACTTGTGAGCTTCGCGCACGAGGGTCAGCGGGTCGTTCGTTTCGGAATTTTCAAATATCGCCTGTCCGACGGCGTTAGCGACAACCTTTAACTGGGCGCGCGCCGCGGGACGATAAACGTCGACTGAAACCAGCAGCGGCCTGCGTTCCTGGTTTTTCGCCAGCCAGCTGGCGATCTTACCGGTCGAGGTCGTCTTACCCGAACCCTGCAGGCCGACGATCATCACCGTGTTCGGGATCTGCTTGGTAAAGACCAGCCGCGACGATGTGCCGCCGAGCAATTCGACCAATTCGTCATAGACGATCTTGACCACCTGCTCATGAGGTTTCAGGTCGGTCCAAACCGCCTGCCCCTCGGCCTTTGCCTTCACCGACGCGATAAAGTCTTTCGCGACCTTGAAATTCACGTCCGCTTCGAGCAGCGCCATCCGGATCTCTCGCAGCGCGGCATCCACGTGCTCAGGGGTTAACGTCCCCTCCCCGCGCAGATTTTTTAGCGTTCGCTTGAGCTTATCGGATAATGACTCGAACATACTAAAGACACTTCCAGCCGTAAGAGCCGAAACTATAAATACTACTGGTATAAGGTAAAAGTGTCAAGAATAGGCGGTTTATTTGCTAACTTCCCTTTTTATGATATCGGTGTCTCGTATTTAAAACGTATTTTGATCCGTCAGGCAGGCGTGGATATTAAAACTTGGGAAAAACTTTGAGTGTACAGTATTAAACCAGTTCAGGCTCCGGCATCCTATTGGTCTCTAACTTTAAGCCATCGACCTCGGGAAGCGGAGTGTGGTCTGAAAGGTGCAGTAGGATCCATCCCTCCAGAACTTCCTGTAACTCGTTTCGGCAATCTTCAAGATTAACGGCATTTGAATACACCCCCTGAAAACCCGGTATCTCACCGTAAAAACTCTTGTCGTCTTCAAGTATTTCGTATTTTGCCTTCTGCATTGCGGCTTGAATGTATTGACTCAACATAGGCCAAGTTTAACTCTTTCCGTTAATTTACTCAATGATTTGTTCTATCCCGGGCGGGTGCGCGGGCACTTTGCCTGCCTGACGCGTATTTGCGGTCAGTCTCCCGCAGTGCAGGAAGTGCTCGGGCGCTCCCGATTTTGCGGTAGAATCATTTCGGAATAGATAATAACGGACAGATGATAGCTAATAGATCAGATCTCTCCGTTATCATCTATGATCTTTTATCTATCCGAATGGGTATTTCCAGTCATATTCTTGTTGTCCAATACCAGGTTGTTCTTGCCGGATCCCAGTTCTACCGGAACATTCCAAATTACAACTCCCCGCCGCGTATGGCCGATGCCGCAGATATGATAAGTTCCCGCTTTTAGTTTTTTTATTTCGGCCTTGCCCTGCGAATCGGTGATAAAAAATGTCAAGGCATGGTTTCTCAGCGCGTTCATCGTCTTCGCGTACCCGATCTCGCTGGCAACATCATTTCCCCTCAACAGATCATCCGGGCTTCTTTCTAAAATATAAAAAACCTGTCCGGCCCGCGGCTCGGCTTCGCCGGCGTTGTTAAGGATCGATGCCTCGACATCCAGTGTCGGGTTTAAGCCTAATTTCATGGTTTTTTGGGGACAGGTAAGTCTCTTGCCTCTTTATCACTTACCGAAATTCTGTTAATCTTCCAACGTTGTAATCACCCACGATTTTTGACAGCAAAGCTCCGCTTTTCCGTTTAGGTTGCTCTCAACTTTTCGCGGCTACGCCGCCGCTTTTCTATGAATCGGCGGCGTAGCCGCTAAATCTTATAATAGGTTATCGGAAAGGCAGAGCCTTTCCGCACATCAAGCGGCACAGCCGCGGAAGTGAGAGTACACAAGAGTTTTAGTCTCATAGGACGTTTTTCAGCGGGCGCAAGCAACCTTCCCGACCTGAGAGGTAGTCAATCTTAGTGGTAAAACTTAAAGTCTAATAAATTTGCAGTCCGGAAGGGCCGCTTGCGCCCGCCATAGTTTAGGCATCTTCATCCGAGTCATCGTCATCATCATCGTCATCATCAGAATCGTCGTCATCATCAGAATCCTCAGAGTCGTCATCGTCCTCTGAATCATCATCATCCTCCTCATCTTCTTCGTCGGAGTCATCATCCGTGCCCAGGCCCGGCTCACCGGTGCCGCTGTATTCGGTTTTCTCGTTACCCAATAGATCCTCGGTTTCACGGCTTTCGCCAGTCTTATCACCTTCGGTATCGGTGTAGTTGGTTTTCTCGTTGCCGAGCAGGTCCTCGGTTTCACGGCTTTCGCCGGTCTTTTCACCTTCGGCATCGGTGTAGTTGGTTTTCTCGTTGCCGAGCAGATCCTCAGTTTCACGGCCTTCGCCGGCCTTTTCACCTTCGGCATCGGTATAGACGGTTTTCTCATTGCCTAACAGATCCTCGGTTTCACGGCTTTCGCCGGTCTTATCACCTTCGGTATCGGTGTAGTTGGTTTTCTCGTTGCCTAACAGGTCGGTGGTTTCCCTGCTCTCGCCGGATTTTTCAGTTGTTTTATCTTGTTCTGACATTTTGTTTTATTCTCCTTTGTGGTTCGTCTCCAGCAACTTTGATACCTGAGAAATTTATTCTTAAAAATACGTCTTTAGTCCGCGTTCGATCTTTTGCCGCTATCTGAAAATAACTATATGAGAATCGGCTTTAGCACGGTAAACTCTTGCTGATACTGCATTTAGAAGTTTAAATGTCTTAAACTATTCAGACTGGTATAACTTTTGCTCGTTAATAAGATTTTGAAGCGAGGTGTATGTATTTATTACACCTTATAAAACACAGGGCAAAAAACACGGAGGGATAAATGAAGTCTAAATTAATATTATTTACGATCGGGATGTTAGCGTTTTCGATAGGTTTTACCGCCTGCAGCGAAACGACGCCGGCCATCAACGCAAATGCGAACCGCGCGGCGAACAATGCCAATCTGAACGCAAACAACACGGCGGTAGTAGTCAACGCCAACAGCACAAACACAAATTCCAACACCAACCGCTGGAACTCCAATATCAGCAAGGAAGATTATGATAAAGACAGGGCGGGTTATGAAAAGGATAAATCCACCACCGAAACTATCGGTACGGGCCTTAACGATAGCTGGCTCTGGTTCAAGACGCGTTCGGCTTTGGCTACGGCCAGCGATCTGCGCGATTCGACGATCGGCGTCAGCGTCTCGAATGAGGTCGTGACCCTGTCCGGAACAGTTGCCAATGCCGCGCAGAAGACGTCCGCCGAAAAAGTGGCCAAAGGCATTACGGGCGTGAAAAGCGTGAAAAACGAACTCAAGGTTTCGGCTAACGATTCGATGACCAATCAAATGGTCAACGGAAATACCGGCCAGCGCAATGCCAATATGAACAAAAAATAAGCCGTTCCCCGGAGTTTGACTCATAGTTAGCTAGTCAAAACGAAGGAAAGGCTGAGATAAGACGGGTGAGCATAAAAAAGCTCGCCCGTCTTTATTTTTGCGCGCGGCCCGGCACTTTTGCGCACGGGCCAGTCGTGCGAAAATTATTATTTATTTACGTTGCCCGTGTTCGTATTGGAATTGCCGTTTGAAACCGTATTGGCATTTACCAGTACCGCTGTATTCGCATTCGCCAGATTGGCGCTGTTCGTGTTCGCGTTCACGTTCGTATTGGCAACGGGCGGTTTTTTCGGCGGGGCGGGTTCTTCATGCTTGCTGCAGAACCAGGCTCCAAAGATCAACAAAATAACGAGAATAATAAGCGGCGCTAACCATTTCATAATCGGGTTCTCTCTTTCGTCGGGTAACTATCGGTTTTTTAATAGCTTAGAATGTATGTAACTTTACTCTAACCCATTGGTATTTTCAATAATTTTTTAGCGCCGCCGCCAGGGCGCGGACGTTACGAATTACGCCATTGCTCTCCGAGGCTTACCAATCCGTCCAGAGCCTCCTGCAGCTCCTGCTGTTTGCGGCTGACTTCGGCGTTGTCCGCATCGGCGGAAACATAGACCGGTTCGCCGAAAAAGGCCTTTGCCCGGGTAAACGGGCGCGGTATCTGCATTTTATCCCAGCTGTTTAATGTCCAGAAATGTTTTGCCTCGACCAAAAGAGGCAGTGCCGGGTTTCCCGATTTCTTTGCCAGCATCACTGCGCCTTCTTTTACCACATAACGCGGCCCCTTAGGCCCGTCAACAATAAAACACGTCGCCGATCCGTTTTTTGCCAGGCGGATCATTTCCACCAGGCCTTTGACCCCGCCGCGCGTGGACGATCCGCGCACCGCCCCATTGCCCTGCAATTGGATCAGACGCGCGATGTATTCACCGTCAAAACTTTGCGATGTCATGGCGACGATCCTTTGTTTGCGAAGAAAATACGTCCCTAAAAAAATGCGGTCGTGCCAAAGAGCGTAGATCGGCTGCCGGCCTTTTCTCACCACATTTTCACGATGCTCCTCACCGGTGGACTCGAGCCGGATCGTTCTCGCGAACAGGCCGATCATCAAGTAGGCCGTCCAGGCTATCGCCCGCACCATCAGCCGTTTTTGCCATGGGTAATCTCTGAGATCGGCAAATTCGTAGGCTTTTTCTAAATTTTCGGCTTTTTGTTCTTTCACAGGATTCGTTTGCAATGATGATGCGAAAAAGTGATATTATTTGCAACAAGTGTAAATATATTAACGTAAAAGTTTCTAACTGCTTTCCCCGGGACGGTTGAATTGTCTAAAAAAATGCAGCGAAAAATTCTGATAATTGATGACCACGACGACCTTTGCACCGCTATCTGCGGCAAATTTACCGAGCTTGGCCATGAAGTAACGATCCTGGATAACCGCCCGGACGCCCTGAAACAATCAAACCTGAAAGAATTCGACCTGATCGTCACCGATCTTGATAACGTCGATCATTGCTGTGAAATGAACCTGAACGGGAATGCCCCGGCAATCCTGCCGTCGAATCTGTCTGTGGAAAATCCCGGCGAAGTGATCAAGGCTTTTAAGATCTCCGCCGCTAATTATTCCCGGACGGATTTTGATGAAGCCGAACTCAAACAGCTTTTCGATCTGATCCTGGATTTTAAGGCGCAATTCATCGACGAAGTAGAAATGCTCCGGCATATGCGTGAAAAGATCGAATTCGAGCTTCCGAGCGCCCTTTCACTGATGCACGATATCCTGGATTATCTGATGAAGCGCGTGGAAAAAGTCGGCGTCTGCGATGTGGAAAATTCCAATCTGTTCATTGCGCTCGATGAAGCGTTTGTAAATGCCGTCAAACACGGCAACCGCTTCGATCATCAAAAACTCGTCCGCATTTCGGCCGACGTCTCTACTAAAGAAGTCAGCTTTACCATCGAGGACGAAGGCGACGGCTTTAAGTTAACCGAAATCCCCGATCCGCTAAATCCCGAAAATCTCTTCAAAACTTCCGGCCGCGGCGTTCTCCTGATCCACAACATCATGGACGAAGTGCAGTACAACGAACGCGGCAACCGCCTGACCATGGTCAAGAAAAAAGAACCCGTCACCGGCAGTTAATTTTATCCTCCCCCGTGAATCATTATGTGAATCCGTTTTATGCCGCTTTCTCGGAGGCGGCTGTTTAGCGCATGGCGCTGGGAGTCATACCTGTTTTGCGGCGAAAGTGGTGGGTAAAATGCGCGGGGGTGGAGAACCCGAGCAGGTAAGCGATCTCGGTGATGCTGATGTCGGTTTTTTGCAGCAGGTCCTTGGCGCGTTCGATGCGCTGATTGATCACGTATTGATGCGGCGTGTAGCCGGTCGATTGCTTGAACATCCGCAGGAAATGATACTCGCTCAGGCCTGCGGTGTGCGCCAGAACGCTGAGCGGCAGATCTTCCGCCAGATCGCTTTCGATCAGGTCCAGCACGTGGGTCAGCTTTCGGTTCGTCAACCCGCTGACATAGCGGCGCTCGGCGGGCATCTTTTCCGACGAATATTCGCGCAGCAGCTGGACGGCGAGCAGGTTGGCGAGTGAATCGGCATAGAGGTTTCCGGCCATCACTTCCGGGCCGCGCTGCAGCTCGTCAAAGGCCATCCGCGCCATCGTTTCGATCACCGGGCTGCGCGAATCGAGCGTCGTGATGATCTCCACCTTGTCCGGATTCATATTCGCGCCCGCCGCCACCGATCTGATAAATTCCGGTTCCAGGTGCAGGTAAATATCGTCCTGCTCGGCTTCGTCGTACCAGGACTGCAAAGCCGTCGCGGCCGAGATCACGGCGACGTTTCCGCACGTTTGCAGAATGTTGAAGTTGCGCCCGGAAAGACAGGCCTGCTGGCGCGACGGCGCTCCCATATAAACGGTGATCAGATGATAAATCAGCTTGTCCGGCTTGATATAGGATTCGCGAATATGGTGGCGGTTGCGGATGACCTTCAGATTCTGCCAGCGGTCGCGGCTGTTGACGATCCAGTCGCCGCGCCAGTTGTAGCTGCTTTTGATCCTGCCTTCTTCAATGTTTTCCGTCTTTTTTCGGCTCATATACTACAGCCTGTCCGACCGGTTTTTCTGTGGGGGTGTTTGCGTGGTCTGATAACAGTATTATAAACGATATATTGATTTACCTGTTAAATCCGCAAATGTAAAGCGCTTTTTTGCTCTTTGCCCTGCCCGTTTCGCCCCGTTTCACCCCATTTCCCAAGGTCAGCGCAACAATCCGACAGGATTAGCAATTTTGTGATAGTTTGCCCAGGACCCTTAATGCTAACTTTGCAGTACAACAAACCGGCGCTGCGCTGCAGTGACGGCCAGCTTTGGGCAGAAATTAAACTTACACTAAACTTACGTCACACTTATTAGGAAAAGATGAGAATTATGAAATCGGCAAACAACGGCAGGACAAGTGTTTTAAAGGGAGTTTCCACTCTCGACAGCAAATATATAAAGATAGTTTTGCTGTTTCTCGTGATTATCGTTAGCGGCGGCCCCATCTACGCCGGACACAGCATTTTAGACCGGGTCGATCCGGCATTTGACCCGGAGATCGTAGCGAATTTATACGGCATTAAGATCGTGAATCAGCTGCAGGCATTGCCGGACGGAAAGATCCTGGCATATGGACTTTTTAATTCTTATAATCGCGTACCGACCGGAAACTTCGTTCGCCTTAACGCCGACGGTTCGCTCGACACGAGCTTTAACAACCAAACCATTACTTCGCCGAGCAATTGCGATAACGGGGGGATTCTTCGCCAACCGGACGGGAAAATTATTGTGGCGTGCCCTGATATGACCGTAAACGGGCAAGGCCCGAAAAATCTGGTTCGTCTTAACGCCGACGGTACGTTAGACACAAGCTTCAATTACACGTTTAGCAATACAGTTCAGGAAATTACCATGGATTCTCTCGGCAGGATTCTACTCAACGGACTTTTTCCGACTCCGCAAGGGAACCGCTGGGTTATTCGCCTTAACGGAGACGGCTCACTCGACAATTCCTTTAACTTCACGATCGGCAACGGTGCTAATGCCGGATTGATACAGGCGCAGGGCACTCGGCTGATAGCCGGCTCCGGTAACGCGCGAATTTTCCGTATAAATGAAAACGGTTCGGAGGACACCTCTTTTACGCCCCTGCTGACCCCCGGAATTGGGTCCAGGAACTGGTCGTCCAGCCGGACAATAAGATCTTGTATAGGACAGATAGTGTCAGGCGGTTAAATGAAAACGGCGGCAACGATAATAGTTTTCAACCGCTAAGCTCGGGGTTTAAGCTCAAGGTCGCCAGCGACGGCAAAATAGTTCTTTGGACGGGCAGCCCTACAGGAGGAGCAATATTCCACCGATTTCTGCCAAACGGCGCAGCTGATCCTTCATTCAATCAATATACACATATGGCGTTTAGCAGGGCTTTTACCATTCAATCCGACGGCGGCCTAGTGCTCGGCGATGGATCCAATCCGAATGCCATAATTCCCTTAAATAATTTTGTAAGATTAAAGCCCGACGGCACGCCGGACCCGGCGTTTAACCCCGGCGGCATCGGATTTCAAACTATTTTGCCCGGAAGTATCAGGGCGATCGAACCGCAGCCGGATGGAAAAATTTATCTCGGCGGAAAATTTGATCTGATAAACAATATCGCTTGCCCCAAAATAGCGCGGCTGAACGCCGATTCGTCGGTCGATCCATCGTTTCAGATCAATACGAGCGGAAGTGGAAATCGTTTTTCGCTAATTACCGACGTTTATCATATTCGCGCGCTGGCTAACGGCAAAATTGTCGTTTCCGGCTGGTTTGATTATATTCAGGAAGGTGTGGCGAAGAAAAATCTGGTGCGTCTTAATTCAGACGGCAGCATCGATACCTCTTTTAATTTAACGGAGACGATCAATGACTGGTCCGAGATCGTCGGAGCGGGAAGGAACCCCCTGATAACTTTCAGCGACGGCAAGCTGATGGTCGGAATTTCGCGATTGAACGGTTTCGGACCGGTAGGCCCGTTAAAGTTCAACCAGGACGGCCCGCGCGACACTTCGTTCATCTCGCTGCTAAACAGCGCATCTTCGCAAATGTACATCGACGACATCGAGCTGCAGCCCGACGGGAAAATTCTTGTCGGTGGCACGCATGAACCGAATGGCGGCGGTTCTAGTCTAAGTTTTGTCGCGCGTCTCAACGCTGACGGAAGCCTGGACCCGACCTTTCCATATACTGAAGAAGCAGGCAGGCTGAAGCCAACGCTTGCTTTGCTTCCGAACGGTAAAATTCTGGTCGGTAAAAACGCAAACGGAAGTTCGCCCGGCACGGTCAAAAGGCTGAATCCGAACGGAAGCCCGGACGGTTCTTTTAACACGGTGTCGATCCCTGGGGGTATCGTCAACGCGCTGCTGGCTCTGCCCGACGGAAAGATCTTTGTCGGCGGTAAGTTCACGGTCACAGTTAACGGACAGCCGGGCAAGAATCTGTTAAAACTCAGCGAGAACGGTAATTTTGAGACGACGGCCTACAATCTCAATGAAGAAGTTTTAAGTCTGGCAATAGACGGCGAAGGGCGCGTTTTGGTAGGCGGCAGTTTTACCGTTATCGGCGCCAATGGCGGGGGCGAGAGTCGCTCGTATGTTGCGCGGCTGACGGATTCGGGGACGCGATTCGATTTCGACGGCGACGGCAAAGCCGACCTCGGTGTCTTCCGTCCCGCTAACGGCATGTGGTACCTGCGGCGCAGTTCAGCCGGCGAGTTGAACCAGAATTTCGGAATTAACGGGGATCAGGTCGCGGCGGCGGATTACGACGGCGACGGCAAGACCGATCTGGCGATCTATCGCAACGGCGATTGGTGGTGTCTCAACAGCAGCACCGGCGGTGTCGGCCTCAAGAGCTGGGGAACCGCCGGCGACATCCCGCTGCCTTCCGATTTCGACGCCGACGGCAAGGCTGATTTCATTTATTACCGTCCCTCGACGGGGGAATGGTTCCGCAGCGGTTCGACCGGCGCGGCCTCGACGATCCAGTTTGGCATGGCGGGTGATATTCCGCTGGTCGCGGATATGGACGGCGACGGCCGCGCAGAACCGGCCATCTTCCGGCCCTCGAGCGGCACGTGGTGGTACCGCAGCAGCGTGACCGGGATAGACACGGCGATCCAGTGGGGACAAAACGGCGACGTTCCGGTTCCGGGAGATTACGATGCCGACGGCAAGACGGACGCGGCGATTTTCCGTCCCTCGACCGGAGCCTGGTATATCCTTAACAGCGGCAGCGGCACCTACACGGCCGTTTCGTGGGGACTGAACGGGGATAAGCCGGTAGCGGCGGATTACGACGGTGACGGAAAAGCCGATATCGCCATCTGGCGGCCTTCGAGCGGAGTTTGGTTTATTTTGCAATCGACTGCCGGATTTACCGGAATGCAATACGGCGTAACCACGGACAAGGCAGTGGAGAACGCATTTCTGCCCTGAAAGTAAGACTGATCATTTAACCCTAAGCATGAAAACAGCCCGGTTGCGGTAACCGGGCTGTTTTTATATATAGTTTCACCTGTGCCGGAGAGAATTCTCGTAAAAAACGAGGCTTTGCCCAGGAGCCTGTCAGACAGCAATCATCACAGACCCCCGGACAAAGCCTCTCCGCGAGGAACGAACCTAATCTTCTTTATCGTCGTTTGTCGAATTGATCTTCACGCCGCCGTTGGTCGTGATGATACGGACCGGCGCGCCGCCGCCGTTCAGATCGGTATTGATACGTGTCGCCCGGTGGCCCCGGTTCTTTTGCTCGCCGTCGTCCGGCGGCGCAATTCCCGCAATGTCGCTTTTAAAGCCGCCGTTGACCGTTCCGGTCTCGAAACGCGCCGAGTAATTTTCCGGCATCGAAACGTGAATTCCGCCGTTGGTCGTTTGCAGATCGAGGCCGCTTCCGTTCCACGATTTCCCCGCGAGTTCGAGCTTGATGCCGCCGTTGGTGGTTCTTCCCTTTACGTTGCCGGAAACGCCGCTGAGCTTGAGGCCGCCGTTCAAGGCTTCGAATTCCATCGTTCCGTTGACGGAGCTGATCTTGATGCCGCCGTTATACGTGTTTAATTTCAGATTGGTATTGCGCGGCACATAGATGCGATAGGAAACGCCCCAGCCCTTGTTATCGCCCCAGCCTTTTTTGGCGTCGTCAGGGCCTTCGGCCTTGATCGTGGCACCGGTCTGAATAGTGATGCCCTTCGCCAGCGCATTACTGTCTTCCACCGTTTTGCCATAGGCCTGAACGCAGGCGCGGATAAAGACGTCCGCCCGGTCGGCGCCGATGATACTGACGCCGCCATTCCGCCCGCCATCGACCGTTACCGTGCCGCTGCTGGGAACCGTGTATTCACGGACCTCACTGGTATTGTGCCGGTCGCCGTCGTTCCAATTCTGGCAAAATTCGTCGGTTTTAACCTGGGCGGCGGCCTTTTCCTGTGCCAGGCAGGCGCTGTTACCCAATAAACCTATTATTACGAACAATAAGGCGCTGAAATATAAACGCATATTTACTAGATTTTTCATCCTTTGATCCTCCAAAAACGATTTTGATTTCTGTAGAAATGCTCTTTCTGATATGTAAACACCGCCGTGTGACATTTTGCGACAATCGCCGGATGGCATAACGCAAAAAAATGTTGGAAAATATCAGTTGAGTAACAAACAGATGAAAGTCACCATCGGACAGATCAACACAACCAACGGCGACATCGCCGGCAATGTTGTCAAAATTCTGGCAGCGATCGAAAAAGCCAAAACCCAGGGATCGGACATGATCGTTTTCCCGGAGGTCGTGACGCACGGCTATACCTCGCTCGACTGGTTTCAGGATAGCGACATCATCGCGCACGCGCTCGACCCGCTGGAGCAGATCATCCCGGCCACCGCCGGCATCACCGCCGTGCTGGGCACCATTCGCCCGAACCGCGACAAAGACGGAAAACGCCTGTTCAATTCCGCGGCCGTTATTCACAACGGCGAATTGCTCGGCTTTGCCGACAAGGAACTGCTGCCCGAATACGACGTCTTTGACGATCCGCGCTACTTCGAACCCGGCGGCGATAAAAAAATATTCGAGATCGGTTCGTTAAAACTGGGCGTGGTCGTCTGTGAAGATTTTTGGAACGACAAAACTTTCTGGAAGGCTCAGCTCTATACGGACGACCCGGCGGAAAATCTGATCCGGCAGGGCGCGGGTCTCATCGTCGCGGTCAACGCTTCGCCGTTTAATAAAGGTAAGATCGCGCTGCGCTGCGACATGGTGGCGCATCGCGCGCGGCAGGCCAAAGTGCCCATTGTTTTCGTCAATCTGATCGGCGGCAACGACGGGATAATTTTTGACGGCGCCAGCCTGATCGCCGACGAAGAGGGCGACATTATTTTACAGGCGGCGGCGTTCGAAGAATTTGTCGAAACCGTCGAGCTCGACACGCGCAAACCCGACAGCCGCGGCATCACCGGCAGCGAATGCGAAACCATCCGGCAGGCGCTGGTGCTGGGCATCCGCGACTACGCCAATAAGAACGGGTTCAAACAAGCCGTGCTCGGGCTTTCCGGCGGGATCGATTCGGCGCTGGTCGCGGCGCTGGCCGCCGAAGCCATCGGCGCGGAAAATTTGCTTTGCGTGATGATGCCTTCGCCGTTCTCATCCGAAGGCAGTATTAAGGACTCCGAAAGCCTGATAAAAAATCTCGGCTGCGAAAGCCGCATCGAGCCCATATCCGATACGTTCGAGGTAATGGTCAAACAGCTTGAATTGCATCAGCCGACCAAGGGCGGCGAATCGCTCGCGGCGGAAAACATGCAGTCGCGCCTGCGCGGTGTAATTCTGATGGCGATCTCAAACGCCGAAGGCCGCCTGGTGCTTTCGACCGGCAACAAATCCGAACTCGCCGTCGGCTACTGCACGCTCTATGGCGATACCAACGGCGGGCTGGCCGTGCTGGGCGACGTTTTAAAGACGGAGGTTTGGGCGATCTCGCGCCATATCAACGAAGCCGCCGGGCGCGAGATAATCCCAAACGCCATTATCGACAAAAAACCTTCCGCCGAACTCGCGCCGAATCAATTCGACCAGGACAGCCTGCCGCCTTACGAAACGATGGATCCGATCCTGAAGCTTTATTTCGAGCAGAAGCTTTCACCCGAAGAGATCATCGCCTACGGCAACGACCGCGATCTGACCTACAACATTTTAAACAAGGTCGAATCGCCGGCCAATGAATTCAAGCGCCGCCAGCTTCCGCCGACACTGATAATCTCAAAAAACGCGATCGGCGTCGGCCGCCGCCGGCCCGTCACGCATAAATATCGCCGGACACAAAAAAATTCTTGAATATTATTTTAACTTTTAGTAATAATTGGGTGTCTGTATTTTTAGAAGCATTTTTTTTGCAACTCTCCTCAAAGATCGCGGAAGTTAGGACAGGCTCATTTAGCCTGCCCGCTTCGTTTTGTCATTACTTTTTATGCTAATGAGGGGTTTGCTATGAATTTTTTTCGCATCGCGCTGTTAGGTCTTATCTTGTCCGGTTTCGCCGTTTCACAGGCGGGCGGCGACAATTTTCAGTTAAGGACCAGGATAGGTTTTTCCGAGGGGCTGCTGCAGGCGAGCTATTTGAGAAACGAGAACCGGCTTTTGCTGATCGGCAAAAATAGCATCCAGCTCTGGGACATCGCTTCGAACAAAATAGTCAGAACGTACCCGCATGAAATAATTGGCATGACGCCGGGCGATCTTGTCGGCCGCTTTCTAAAAATCAGCTTTCCGATGAGCTTTAGCCCCGACGGTTCCCGGGGTATCGTGCTGCTTCCCGGCGCCGTCAAAAAATCATGGTCGGCCGCGGTCTGGGATCTGCAAACCGGAAAACGCGCCGGTGTGCTGCAAAGGGCGGCAAACCCGATCCGAACCGCCGATTTCAGCGAGGACGGAAGATCGCTGATCTCTACCCACGGCGATCTGAGCAATGCCGAGATCGCTTTCTGGGACGCGGAAACATTCTCCCTAAAAAATTCCATTTTTATTGGTGACCTCAGCTGGTATCATTTGACCGCTGACGGCGAGAAGATTTTTCTCGCCTCCGGTAAAGCGCAAAAATGGTTCGGCAATGTGATTAGTTATGCGCCTTCCGGCCGCATCGAGCTTCGGGACACGGCGACCGGCAAGATAGAAAAAACTTTTACTGCCGAGAATATCAAGATCGGCGCGGCCGGTATTTCCGAACCGGCGGTAAGCAAAGACGAGCGTTTTTTAGCGGCGAAGGCTGAAAACAAGATCGTCGTCTGGGATACGAGCGGCACGGGCGCGCCAAAATTCGAGATCCCGGCACAGGCTAATAAAAGCAAACTGCGTCTGATCGAGATCACCAAAGACGGAAAATACGTGGTCGCCGCCCAGGGCAAGGAAGCTTGGGCCTACGAACTGGAAACCGGTAAATTATTCCGCGAATTTCCGATCCCGGATGAGGCGCAGTTCGGCCTTTCCCCGGACAGTAAATATGCGATCTTTCGTTCCACCGGTTCGGCGACGGTCTATGACCTGGAAACTCGGAAAATTCTCTACACGCTGGGGCTAGGCACCTATACCTCGGACGACCCGTACGGCGGAGTATCGAGTTCGGGTGAACTGGATCGGCTGCGGATCAGCCCCAACGGCAAATTCATCATGATTTATGGCGACAACGAAGTCGACATTTTTGACATCTCAACCGGAGATAAACTTCAGACCCTGTTCGATCCGCAAACTGCAAAGTACAAGGAAAGCGGCAAATTAAAAAGCGACGGGCTGAACGGATTGACCGCCGGCTGGATCGGCGACGGCGATTCGGTCTATGTCTTCGGCAGCGAAGACAGAACGTACCTGTTGTGGAAGGCCAAATAAATTTATTTTTTTACGCTCAGCGAGATATATGAAATTATCATTCGTACTGTTTTTTATCGTCGTTTTTACCTTTGCCGCCTTCGCTCAACCGGAAACGTCGCTGGTCAAACTCAAAGGCCGATTCGATTTCGAAAACCCGGCGGAAAAAATCATCGCCTACCGCTTTTTGGACGGCGGCGCAAAACTCTGGCTTCTCGGGAAAAGCACCATCCAGGTCTGGGACGTGCCGGAGAAAAGGGTCATCTCATCAACTCGCCACGATATCGCCAGTCTTTCTTACGGGGTCTTTAAAAGCCTCAGCCCCGACGGGCGGAAACTGCTGACCGAGAGTTATAAAGACGAAAACAAGGTCTTTCACCCGGCCGTCGTGGTCGATCTGACGACCTTTAAGATCGCCAGGGTTTTCGATAAAATAATGCAGCGCGGTTATTGGAGCCGGGACGGTTCGGTCTTTGTCGCGATCAATGAAGGCGTCAAACTAAACGACGATTCGCCGGCAAAAGAAAGCGAGGTTTTATTTTTAAACGGCGATACCTTCGAGCCGCTTAACGCGATCAAGGTAAAAGATCTGGATTGGAATTATCTGACGCCGGACGGCGGCCAGTTTTTCACGACCTCCGTGCCGACAAAAAAATGGCTCTTCGGAATTCCGTACAGCAACGGGATGGCAAATCTGATCAGCATCTGGAATACCAAAACCGGGGAGAATGAAAAGAACCTCTCCGTCGGCGGCGAGGATTTCGCCGTGCTGACCTGGAAACTGATGCCGAGCCCGAGCGGCAGATACATGGCGATGGTTTCCAAACACAGATCCAAAGACGAAGAGCACAAAATAATTTTTTGGGAATTGGGCGGGAAGGATTCACCGAAATATACTCTCAGGGCAAACCCGCGGATCCGTGATTCAAACATCCGTTACAGCCCCGACGAAAAATTATTCGCCGTGGACGCAGGCAAAAATATCCAAATATATCAATCCGAAAACGGGCAAAAAAGGGGCGAGGTTTTAGACGCTAATTTGCCCGATTACTGGCTCGCCGACAATCAGATCCTGATAAATGTTTTCCTGGGTAAAATGCGCGCCTACAATGCCTCAAGCGGCAGTAAGATCTACGAAAATCCGCTTCACTACGAATCCTACGAAAACGTCATCAGTTCAACGACGGATGCGAACGGAAACACCTCGGACAGCACCGAAACGGTGATAACGGATCAGACAACGGTGGTTCCGCACCCGGACAGCAAAATATTTCTCACCTACAGTAAGCAGTTTGTAAAACTTTACAATGTTCAAAATGGCGAGTTTCTCGAAACAGTCGTGCGGCCGCCTTTATCACTGGTCAAACAAAAATATACGATCAGGGAAAAAACGCCCGTTGCCGACGCCGGATGGGCGGACGACGGTAAGACTCTATTCGTCGTCGAGGGCGATAAAACGGCGATAACGCTATGGGATTTTACGGGTAATTAATTAAAAAGAATGTTGAGTAGTATTGATGTTAAAAAAATAACCGCAGCTTGCTTCCTCTTTATATTTCTCGGATGCTCGCTCGCCGGTTCTATCGCCGCTCAAAACGGCAAGCCGGATAAAAAAGCGGAAAAAGCCGCGCGGGAAAAGGAAAGAGAAGAAATTGAAAAAGCGCTCAAGGCATATACCGTCTGCGCTTTTACCGGAAGCGACCTGGCGATCCTGAAAACCGATCGGATAACGAAGAAAAAAGAAGAAAGCCTGTCGCGGCAGACACCGGAAGGAGATAAAAGTATTTCCCGCACGGACAGCTACAGGGTGATGATCGGATTTCTGGAAGACTACGGAAAGCAAAACGATCCTTTTCTGGGCGGTCTGGTCCGTTATTTTGCTAACGTCCGTCCCGACCGGTCAAAACCCGAAGAATATCCGAACGACAAGCAGGTGGTGATCGGTAATCTCAAATATTTTATCTCCATCGACAAATCATTGGAGACCCAGGAACCGCTGGAAAAACAATACAACGGTTTCAATACTTACTCGATCTATCGGCCCGCGCTCACCGGCAATACGCTGGGCCAATCCCTGATCTTTGACGATGCGAACAAAATAATCACGACCATCTATTTTCTCAATATGCCGACCGAACTTTACGGAAAACATTTTAAGACTATCGACGAATGGAAACCTTTAAGAGAAAAATTTCTGGATTCGTATACAAAATGCGTCGACGAGAATCTGAAGAAGTAATTATCGTTATATATATCTTGGCTTGCTCTGAGTAGTGCGGGCGCAAGCAACCCTTCCTTACCTGAGAGGTGTTGAACTTGAATGATAAAAATATAAGTCCGATAAATTTGCAGTCTGGAAGGGCCGCTTGCGCCCGCCTTCTCAAATAAACCGGATTTGCCTCAAAATATCAAGCAAGTCAAAACGCCAAAAGTAAGTGCTTTGTCCTTTTTAGTTAATCTTACCTATCCAAACCGTAATCTCTTAGCCGGCGGTAAAGCGTCGAAGGCGAAATGCCTAAGATGTCGGCGGTTTTTCCGCGGTGCCAGCCGGTTTGTTCGAGAGCCTTCATAATTTGCTGTTTTTCGGTTTCGCGCAGCGAATTGGAATTGGCATTGACAAAGGACATCGTCGGATTTTCCGACGGCGGCTGGTAGCTGGTCGTGATAACGGGTTCCGATCTGCCGGTCAGCACTTCAGGCGGCAGTTCGCGGGGCGTGATGCGGCCGTTGTCCGCCAGCAGCACGGCTCTTTCCAGGCAGTTGCGCAGTTGACGCACATTTCCCTGCCAGTGATACGCGCGCAAAGCGTCGAGCGCCGACGGCACGATCTCCGGCGGGTTTGCCCCGGCCAGTTTTTGCAAAATATGGCGTGAGAGCGGTTCGATATCTTCGGGGCGCTCGCGTAGCGGCGGCACATAAATTTCAAAACTGTTGATGCGGTACAAGAGGTCGGTGCGAAAGCTTTCGTCGTGGATCGCTTTTTTCGGATCGCGATTGGTCGCCGCCAGCAGCCGCACGTCCACATCTACTTTTCTCACCCCGCCGACGCGGAAAAACGATCTGGTTTCCAGCGCCCGCAGCAGTTTCGACTGCAGCGGCATTGGCATTTCCATTACTTCATCGAGGAAAAGTGTGCCGTGATCGGCGATCTCGAATAATCCCAATTTTCGCGCCCGCGCACCCGAAAAAGCTCCGGCCTCATAACCGAAAAGCTCAGATTCGAGCAGCGTATCCTGCAAAGCGGCGCAGTTAAGATCGACGAACGAAGATTTTGCCCGGCGCGAAAGCTGGTGAATGGTTTGCGCCACCAGCTCTTTACCGACGCCAGATTCCCCCGTGATCAAAACCGAAGTTTCCGAGGCCGCCACGCGCTGCGCCAGCCGCAGCACTTCCTTCATCTGCGGCGATTCAGCGATCATTTCCGGCAGCGTCGAGCTGCGTTCCAGTTGCGCGCGCATCCGCTGGTTATCCATCTGAAGCTGCTTTTTATCGGCCGCCTTCATTACCAGCGTCGTTAGTTCTGAGATACGGTAAGGCTTGGTGAGATAATCGTAGGCGCCGAGTTTCATCGTCTCGATCGCGGTTTCTACCGAGGCGTGGCCGGTCAGCATAATCACCTCCGGCGGATTCTGCCGTTTTTCGCGCAGCCGGCGCAGGAGGCTGATACCGTCTAACCTGGGCATATTGATATCGCACAGCATTACGTCGAAATCCTTTTCCTCGAGCAAAGCCCATGCGGCTTCGCCGTCGGCCGCGGTTTCGACCTCGTGCCCAAGACGGCTTAGTTCTTTCTGAACTACCATCCGCAAATTGTTTTCGTCATCGACGACTAGAAATCGCGCCATAATTTAGCGTGCCTTTTCTTCCGGTGAGTTTTCCGCTGTAATTGGGAGATACATGGTGAAAGTAGTTCCCTTGCCTAAATTCGAACGGACACTGAGCTTGCCGCGATGTTCGGTCACGATGCCGTAACTGACCGCGAGCCCCAGGCCCGTTCCCTTGCCGACTTCCTTGGTGGTAAAGAACGGCTCAAAAATTTTCGGCATGTCTTCCGCCGAAATTCCCATGCCGGTATCTTTGATCTCTAAAACGACCTGCCGCGCCTGGCTTAAGAGGCGAAACGTCAGGTTGCCGCCGTCCGGCATCGCATCGATGGCGTTGCTGGCCAGCGCGATGACAGCCTGCTGGAGTTTGCCCTCGTCACCGTTGACCGGCGGAAGATCTGCGGGCATTTCGAGTTTGATCTCGATATTGTTTTTGCGTTTCTGGTGCTCCAGCAGCCGGACGGACGAGGATACCACTTTGTCCATTTCCACCGGAGCCCAGTTGCCGGATTGCAGCCGGCTGAAATTCAATAAATTATCGGTGATCGATTTACAGCGAAAAGTTTCGCTGCGGATCAGCCCCAGATATTCTTTCAAGTCGTCCACTTCCGGCGAATCGGCAAAAGCGCCCTCGGCGGCGCGAACTTCCAGCGATTCCGCGCAGGCGGAGATCGTCGCCAGCGGATTATTTATCTCGTGCACGACGCCTGCCGCAAGCCTGCCGACCGCCGCCAGTTTTTCCGCGCGCGAAACGGCATGGATCGCGTCCACTCGCATCGTGATATCTTCGCCGACGGAGATGACGTGCGTGATCTCACCCGTCTTTTCATCGCGCATCGGGATCTTGCTGATCAGCCAGTGACGCGTAGCGCCGCTTTCATCCGTCGTGCGCTGTTCGATCCGCTCGATCCTGCCGAGGCGAAATCCTCTCTCGAATTCATTTTTCAATTTCGACTGCGGCTGGCGCGTCAGCACTTCGAAAACATTTCGCCCCAGCGCTTCGTCGCGCGGCACGCCCTGCGAACCGATCTCGCGATGCTTATTCCAGGCCACGATCTTAAAATCGCGGTCGATCACATACAGCGAAAGTGGCAGCGTATCTAAAATTGCGCCGGTAAATTTTTGGTGCTCTTCGCGCGCGCGTTTGAGCGAGGCCTTGATCGCCGAATCGTCCTTTACATTAAGGCTCATCGACATCGAAGCGATCCGGGCTACCGTATCGACGATCAATCTTTGCGATCTCGACAGCTCTTCATCCGCACTTAACCCGATGATGATCGCGCCGCCCACTTTTCCGCCGATCGTCAGCGGAGTGACAAATTCCGCCTGGTGCATCCCGTTTTTTAGCCAGAGATTTTTCTTGAGCGAAAAAGGCGTGGCGATCATCGTAGCCGCGATCCATTCCGAAACCTGGTCTTCCTCGAGCACGACTCTCGCTTCCTTGTCTTTGTTGCAGAGAAAAGAAATCATCTCGCCTTTTCCCGGATCGGCGGCCACCGCGCAGACTTCCGCGTCCAGCATTTCAGACAACAGCTCGGCCGTTTTTCGCACCGTGTGGCGCGGGTCCGATTGTCCGGAAACACTCTGGGCGAATTCGGAAATAAATTGAAGCTCGGCGTATAGTTCAGCCGGTTCATTTAAAAAATCGCCTGAGCTTTTCTTTACGATTTTCGGTGTGGACAGCATTTTTTATCGGGCAAACTTGCTTGTTAGGTTTTCGTCGTCAGCGGTGAAGTTAAAACAGATTGGAGAGAAGACAACAAGACTCCTATACTATTAAATAAGAATGTTGAACATTAGTCAATGATTTTTAACGTTAAATTAAGATTTTTATGAATTTAACTATCGCAAAAAGGCCGGTTTTTTAATATGATTATAGAAACGATGAGAGTTTCAGGGTTAAAATTCGGTCTTTTTGCTTGCGGTGCGCTGTTTTTCGTTTTTTCCCTGTTTCTAATGCCGCAGCGGGCAAATGCCCAGGAAGTTGTCGATAAAACCGTCGCCACTGTCAGCGATAACGTCCGGACGGAGCTTATTACATATTCCGATCTGATGTGGCAATTAGCTTTACAGCCGCGGACTCCGCTCGATTCGCCGGGTAAGGACGATCTCGATCAGGCGCTCCGTTTGGTCATCGACCAGCGCCTTATCACACTGGAAACCCGCCGCCTGCCGTCCATTTCCGTGACGGAAGCCGAAACACAGGCTGAGATAAAACAGGTCCTCGACCAATTTTCATCGACGTCGGAATTTGTCGAGCGTCTGCGCGCCGTCGGTTTTGAATCGATCACCGACTACAACTTTCAAAAATTGATGGAACAGCGCGTGGCGATCGAAAAATACCTCGATTTTCGCTTTCGTTCCTTCGTTGTAATCACCGTTGAGCAGGAAGAAAGCTATTACAAAGACGTTTTTGTGCCCGCCTTTCGCGCGCGCAATCCGGGTGTCGTGCCGCCGCCCATTGGCGACGTTCGCCCCCGTATCAACCAGGACCTAACGACCTCCAGGATCAGCAGCGACTTGGACAGATTTTTAGACAACGCGCGCGAAAGAGCCGAGGTAGTAATACTGAACGAACCTTAAATCTCGGCCGCAAGGCGCAAAACGCCCTTTCCTGCTTGACTTAGATAGGGGAAATTATTATTTTAGGAGTTCCGCCGTAAAAGGCGGTTTCGACTTTTCCGCAGTAGCTCAATGGCAGAGCATTCGGCTGTTAACCGAAGGGTTGTAAGTTCGAGTCTTACCTGCGGAGCCATATTCAACAACAAGTTACGGGTACTCAAAAGGTGCCCGTTTTACGTTACTCACACCTTTACTCACACCTTTACTCACACCTTCATAACAAATTATATCTGTTAAATCTAAATCTATTTGTGTAATAATGCCTTCGTTTTCACAAATATATCTTTCTGGTTTTTTCCCTGGTCTCAAGAGAGATGAACTATCTCTTACTAAAAACGAACGTTATTAGGATTTCCTTACGAAAAGCGGAATAACTTTATGCCTATAAATAGCAAACGAGCGAATGAAATAGAAACTTACATCGCTTCTCATGACTGTAACAAGGGAAAGCAAAAAGTCGTAATTAACGGTAAAGTGGAAGCCTTGGAATCATATTCTCTTCCGATTTCATTTTTACAATATAACCACGAAAATAGCAGGTTTAATCTTGAAATTAGCGAGGAAGAGCAGAGGTTGGGCCGAAGTCTAGATCCCACAGATCCAGACGATGTCCGCAAAATAGAAGAGTTATTGCTGTTGGACCAAATTGAAGCAAAAAAGCTTAAAGATGATTTAGAAAGGATAGGGGAGCAGACGGATGTAGGTGCAATATCGTTTGATGGAGTAGTCATTAATGGAAACCGCCGAATGGCGACTATTAAACAACTTTATAACAAGCTGCCAAATAAGAAGTGGGAAAATCTGTGGGTAGTCCGCTTACCCAAAGACATATCTGAAAAAGATTTATGGAGAATTGAAGCTGGACTTCAATTGTCGAAAGAAAAGGTTGCGGATTATGGGCCCGTAAATAACTTATTAATGATTAACGAAGGTAAGAAAGCGGGGCTTTCTCCGGCAGAAATAGCTGCATCTATGTATGGCTGGACGGAGAAACAGGTAGTATTAGATCTGGAGCGTTTGAATCTAATTGATACTTTTTTAAGCTTTTTTGGTCAGCCAAATAATTATGGTTTGATCAAACGTTTTAGATTGCACGAACATTTTATTGATATTCAAAAAGGGTTAGTTGAAAAATTAAAAACTCTTGGATTACCCAAAAAGCAGTTAGCAAGTAAATTAGAAATTGTTTTTCTTTTTTTAAGAGCTAATATTTTAACCCCGGAATTGGCAAGTATTACTCATTACGATGTAAGAAATATCTGCAAAATTCTGCAAGATCAAGAGGCGAGTCATGCTCTAACTGATACTTTTGAGGACTATAAAAATCTACAAAAAATACCTTATGAGAAACTAGTGGATAATCTCGATCATGCTAGTGATGTTAGGAAAAATCGAGAAGACCAGGCAAAACCGGGAAAACTTATCGATAGGGCTATTGCAGCATTAAATGGAATCGACAGAAAAAGTGGACATTTTAAGTCTGATTTAGAAGTAAAAGGAAAACTAAAAACACTTGCAGAACTCGTTAAGGAAATGAAAAACGAACTTAACATAAAGTAAATGATTAATATCTTTATCAGAAAAGGCAACTTAGCTATTGAAGATACAACCGAAGAAATTTTCAATTGGCGGCACAGATCATTTTTCAATATATCATTAGGTTTAGAGATAAATGAGAAACTAAGAACTTACATCAGTGCCGATAGAAATGAGTTTCAAGATTTAATTAAGGAAATTACCGCTTATCTTAAAGATGAAGAAATTAAATTTACTGTAGATAGCAAGGTCTCCGAATTCATTGCAAATATAGAATCTCAGGATTCGGAATTTGTTGAAATAAAGAAAAGCATTAATCGAAAGGTTAATACTGTTTCAGATTTACCAGCCTTTAACAGGCCGTTAAAACCTTATCAAATAAAAGGACTTGAACACCTATTTCGAGTAAAACATGGGGCTAACTTTTCAGTACCAGGTAGTGGCAAAACCGCGGTTATATTAGCTTATTATGCAAAACTAAAAAAGGAAAAACTGGTTGATAAACTTTTCGTGGTGGGGCCTTTTAGCAGTTTTGCTCCTTGGGAAGATGAAGCTAGAAATTGCTTCGGGAAAAAGTTAAACTCGGCTCGACTAGTGGGCCCCAAACGTACCTCTTATTACTTGCAATCTTCCGAATACGAACTGTTTCTGTGTCACTATCAAACTGCGGCGAATGATAGGAATCTCATTATCGATTTATGCAATGATAATAAAATACTCTTCGTTGTTGATGAGTCTCACTATGTGAAAAGATTTACTGGCGGCGTGTGGTCCGATGCACTGCTTTCAATAGCTCCGCATGCTACGAGAAGAGCTATTCTATCAGGGACTCCTATGCCAAACGGGTATTTAGACTTGTGGTCCCAGATGACCTTTTTATGGCCAGGAAAACAACTTTTGGGAGAAAGAAATTTTTATAAAGTACGTTGTGACAATCCAGCGATGCACGAAGGAATTAAGACTGATATTCGACCTTACTTCTTTCGCGTGAAGAAATCGGATCTGCACCTCCCGAAACCACGTTTTAAGAGAACTCGATTCTCTTTGCACCCTCTGCAAGAACAAATCTACCGTGCTTTGTCGGTTAGATTGCTTTCGGAAATGAATTTACGCATAGATGATCGTCAAAAACTCAAGCAATGGAGAAAGGCAAAAATGGTTCGCCTTCTTCAAGCCGCGTCAAATCCAACTTTGCTTAGCAAGTATTCAGAAGAGTTTGAAGTTCCTCCCATGGACTCAGATGGAACTCCCCTAGTGGAATTAATAGAAAAATATTCAAAATATGAAACGCCGGCGAAATTTAATGCGGCAGTTATTCTGGTGAAAAATCTCGTGGAATCCGGTAAGAAAGTTCTTTTATGGACCACTTTTGTACATAACATTGCGATGTTAAAGAATAGTCTCAAAGGAATTAATTACTATACAATTCACGGTGCTGTTCCAAGAGACGATAAGCAAGATCAAATATTTAACCGTGAAAAACAGATTCGTGATTTCAAGGCCACAAAAGAACCTTCAGTATTGATAGCAAATCCGGCAGCGTGTGCTGAATCCATTTCACTCCACAAGGTTTGCCATGATGCGGTCTATTTGGATCGAACATTTAATTGCGGACAGTTCATCCAGTCTCTGGATCGTATTCACAGAATTGGTTTAGATAGACACGAATTAGTGAACTACCACATTCTGATTGCCAAAAACACTATAGACGAAACTATTGATCGGAGATTGGATGAAAAACACAAGACTATGATTGCAGTTCTAGAAGATGAAATTCCAATAGGCGGCTTAGAAGTCGATGATTACGAAATGGAGCAAAATGAAAATGAGGTACGTGCAGACTTTGATGCCACTGTAAAGGATATTAATAGCTTTTTAAAAAACTAACTTCTAACAAAAAAACAACAATCGTCCATGGATTTACCTGAAACAAGTATGCTCAACTTCTTTAATAAGGTTTTGATCTCCCTTGTTGAACTGAGCCCTGAGGGAAATTTTTGCTCAATCGAATCTCTCATTAATCAATGTCAATCTGTTGTTTTGGGAGGGCAGCGGCAAGATTACGATTCACTGTTAAGTCATTGTCAGTTTTCGGGGTTAGTTCAAATTAAGGATGTTAGAGTTCGTATTTCCTCCTTAGGTCACAAATTCCTGTCGGCAAACAGAGAAAAGTTCTTCGAGATAACGGGGTCACAAAAACAATTAATAGCCGAAAAAATTATTTTTAGGGGTCCTTGGAGTAATCATGCCAGGGAATTGTTTAGAAATTTTTATTTGAACCAATCAACTGAAGCTTACGAATACTCAATCGTTGAAACTCCGCTTACACAAAATTTAGAGGGAGTTATTCATTTCTTTAAATATCTAGGTGTTCTATCGCAAAAAAAGCATATTTTTCAGGTTGATAGAAAGTATTCCCAATTAGTTTATGAATTGACCGCGGACGGGAAGGCTATTACAGAAGCTGAACTTGAGAAGATTTTGATGGAAAATCGTAAACTTGGAGCTAAGGCTGAAAATGCGGTTGTAGAATTTGAAAGAAAGCGGTTGGAAAAGCTGGGGAAAATGGCCCAAGCAGCATTAGTAAAGAAAATTAGTACGATAAACACTGCTGCCGGTTATGATATTGAGTCCTTCAACGGCACTTCAGACGACATTTTTCCGAATAGATTTATAGAAGTTAAGGCAACAAGGGGAAAGGGAGTTCGGTTTTATTGGACGCGAAATGAAAAGGCAGTAGCTAAAAAAAGAGGAAATGATTATTGGATCTATATGATGCGGGAATTTAACGAAAATCGCCCGCAAGATTCCTTACCGATAATGATCCAAAATCCAGAACAAAGCATATCCACACACAAATGTTTGACAATGGAATCGCACACTTTTTTAATAGAAGAAATCGAGAAAGTTACGCTGGAAAAACAAACGCTACAAGAAATGACCTGGTATTTATTAATTTAGGACTAAATGACTGGAATGAATCTGGAACAGATAGATAAGATTTACAATGGAGACAGTGCTGAGCTATTGAAAAACAGTCAGCTGTTTCCAGATAAAAGCGTGAATTTGGTGGTTTCGTCACCACCTTACGCGGACAAGAGAAAGGATTCGTACACCGGCGTACATTCTGATAAATATGTTGAATGGTTCCTGCCGATTTCGGAGCAGTTGAAAAGGATATTAAAAGACAATGGATCTTTCATCCTCAATATAAAAGAACATCCTCAAAACGGGCAAAGGGAAACCTATGTATTAGAACTAATTCTAGCCATGAAAAAACAGGGCTGGCTATGGATTGAAGAATATTGTTGGTATAAGAAAAACTCTTTTCCGGGTAAATGGCCTAATAGATTTAGAGATTCCTGGGAGCGATGCCTGCACTTTACGAAAAAGAAAAATTTCAAGATGTATCAGGATGCGGTTAAAGTTCCAATAGGTGACTGGGCCGGCAAACGTTTTAAGTCAATGAGTGAAAATGATTTTGTGCGGCACGTATCGAAGAATAATTCTCATCTAGCCAGAAACGTTTCAAATTGGCTAAATAAGAAAAAGGTTTTTCCTCATAATGTAATAGTTTTTGAAGAGGAACACCGCTTATATCTCGGCAATGTAGTTGAGACAGCGGTTGACTCTTCGCATAAAAACCATAGCGCGATCTTTCCGATTGAATTGCCTTCTTGGTTTATTCGATTATTCACAAAAGAAGGAGACGTTGTGTTGGATCCGTTTCTCGGGTCAGGGACCTCTGCCGTGGCGGCGACCATGCATAAACGGAAGTATCTTGGTATTGAGCTAAAAAAAGAGTATTTTGCCGAGGCTGAAAAAAATATTACCGAAGCTAAAAAACTAGTGGCTTCACCTTAACTTAATTAGCCGAAATATCTTCATTTTATAATTCCAATCGATTAAATTGTTATTTTCATTTTCCCTAAAAGACTTGTTTTTTTATATAAAATAGCCCATATTTAGCGCAAAGCTTTGGCACAAAAATCCCTTTAGTCTTTCACTAATTAATCCTTTTTGTTAAGTGTGTCAGAGTGTACTAAGCCTAATTTTGAAAGAAGACTATAAAGCGGACATCCCCGTTTAATTTTCTTCGGCGTGATTTTACTAACCGATTTGGTGTGGTCATATCTTATTAAAATTACGGCTGATGATGAAAGTCTAATATGAGTAACAGAAGAGCCCTGATTATTTCGCCCACCTATGACGGAAATCAGTTCCAATATTTACTTGGGGGAATTAGCTTATCTAAGCACTTAAATGTGTGTTTAGAAAAAAATGGTGGATATCAAGTAGAGCAATTATCCGGAAAAGTAACTAAGGCAGGCTTTCGTGGAGCGTTGTCAAAGTTTTTTTCTGACGATGAAGGTACGGAGTTATTGTTTTACTACTACGGCCATGGCATCTTACAAAACGGCCTCGGTGTATTTGTGACATCCGACTATGCAAGCGATGATTACGGCGTTTTAATGCTTGAAATTGCTAGCACCGTATCAAAATCCAAAGCCAGAGAAATAATGGTGATACTGGATTGTTGTCACGCAGGCGCTTCATTAAATTCGTACTTCGATACTTTAAAGGGGCCTGTCACGAGTGATCATGGCAGAGGTTTCCTCGCAGCCTGCAGCGAGAGTCAATCCGCGTCTGAAATTGAAGACAAGAACTATGGAAGCCTGGGTAAGCTGTCGATCGCCGTAACAGACGCCCTAAGCGGCAAAATCGAACAGGTTATCGGCAGCGAAGGGGTAGTTAGATGCAGTAATCTGGGTAACTATATTACCGGAAACATCTCTGATTGGGACCAGACCCCGGTCTTTAATGCTTCTGAAACCGGAAGTAGATTGTGCATTATCACCAAGGGCTTTAAAAAGCTCGAGGAAAGGTTGTCGCTTGTTGAAGATTCCAGTGATTGCCTGGTTTTGAACGTGCCATTCAAGCCTTCGATAATTTTTGAAGGCCGGGATGCAGAATTAAATACATTGACCGACACTATTCTGGTAGGAGGTAATGTCGCTGTTTGCGCCACGGTAGAAGGTTTAGGAGGAATAGGTAAAACAGAGTTAATTTTACAATTTATTTATAGTCAAAAAATACAGAGTTATTTTAATACGATTATTTGGATCGACGCTTCCGGGGCCATAGAGGCGCAGTGGGAAAATATTTCAAAGTTATTGTCGTTAAAACCGAAATCTCCTGATATAGGCGTTATTATAAAAGAAATCGAGAGTTTTTTGAGAAAAAGAGGAAAGGCCATTGTCATAATAGATAATGCCAATGAATGGAATGAAATCACCCATCTTTTCCCATCTAATATTCCTCTACTAGTAACTACAAGAACCATTGATTTCGGCGGAAATGTCTTCAAGCATCAAGAACTCAGTTTTCTGACTACCGAAGCGGCAAAGAGAATTTTACTAGCCATCGAACCCCGTTTATCACGTGATAATGACATTGAAGAACTAATCGAAAGATTAGAGGGCCATGCTCTGGCACTGGAATTGGCAGGGTTAAACATTAAAACCCTAGCAATTACAGTCAGGGAATACTTAAAGAGAATTGAAACATCTAAGACCGACCCACAAAAAGTTCTGCTGAAAACAAAGCATCAAAGAACAGTAGAACAATGTCTGTTACAAACGTGGGATAGATTAAGCGATGCTTCAAAACAGCTATGGATATATGCCTCGATGTTTGCGCCAGTCTCAGCCAGCCGTGATCTTCTCTGTAGTATTTTCAAGGGCTATAAACAAGTGAGCCGGGAAATTCGAGATATTAGCCAATACGAATATGAAGATGAGAAGTTATACGACCAATTACAATACCAGGAAGAACTTGTCTCTAATGATTTCGATGAGATCTTTTTAGAGTTATATGGTTATGGAATTCTTTCTCGCGTCCAAGATCAGAATACCAACGAACAGTGGTGGTATATGCATAGGCTCGTACGAGATTTTGCGGCAACGAAAATTTCAAGGTTTAATCGCCTATGGTATCTTCTTAACCTTTCGGAGTGGACAAGAACAAAAAATTTCATTAGCGAAAATGAATTGCCTCACATAGTCATAGCTATCCTAGATTCTGCCCAGCATTTAGGTAATTTGAAAACCAGGGAGAGCAGCAGAGATATCGGTGGTGAAATCTTTCATAGAAGCTCCTCTAAACGAGGAATCCGATTAGACCCACTACGTTTACTTAGATATGTAGAAACTGAATTAAGATCACCAAAGGTGATAACTATTATTTCCGATGGCATCTCGAATCCAAATCCTGATGTACAACTTCAGGCGATCGAACTTTTACAGTACACCGATTACTCAGATGAATATGTCTTGCCGCTTATCAACAACTTAAGAAGTGATACCGCCGAAGTGAGGCAGGCATCCCAACTCGTACTGTTTAAAATAATCGATAATGGTCTGCAAACAGAACTATTAAATAATCAAATAGCTCGTTTAATTGGAGAAGGGGATTTAAACGCAATTCAACTCGTAAGCGATTCCGATAATAAGACATTCTGGAGTTCCGAAGTAATTAATGAACTTAATGTTGTTATAGATTCTGAAATGAATGACTTAACAAAAACGCATGCGCTTTTATCTCTGTGTGTTATTGAGGAAACTAGAAATCTAGTTGAAAGATTAATTTCGCTATTAGAAATTACTGAAGCTACTGACCCGCAAATTTTGTGCAAATCTATATCGATCATTGAAAACTCATATCACTCCCCATCAGTTAAAAGGTTTCTGGAAAATCTCTCGAACACCGATGATAAGAATGTTTTGCGTGCCTTAGTAAATAAGTTCAAAGTCCTTAAAGGCGAAGATTCACTTGATTCTCTTATAAAAATATTGGATCGACAAGAAAAAAACGATTACATGTCGGAGGAAGTAATTGAGGCGATAGTCGCTATTGCAAATGAAAACAATCTGAATAAAATATCCCAGGCAATGATAGGGGCTTTAAGCTCAAAAGATGCAACTCTTATCGATAAAAAGATCGTTTCCGCTGTTCGAGCGGTTAATGAGTTATCTTTAAAACAAGCTGTCGATCCATTATTAAACTTAATAAAGAACAATAGGCCTTCTTATTCTAAGGATGTAACGGAAACCATACTAAATTTGAGCAGTGAAGATGTTAAGGAAGAAATTGTTTCACTCCTTCAAGGTTCTATCGAGAGCGATAAAAACTCTGCTTATTTCGGAGACATTACATCAAAACTGCTGGATCTATGTGACGAAAATAATCAAAAAGATATAGTTTCATCGCTTTTGAAAGCTGTAGAAGATACCCGTAATACTACCGCTACATTGGAGGGGGTGCTAAAAGCGCTGGCAAAATTCGGATGTGCTGATCTGGTGCCCAGTCTTTTGAAAAGAATTGCCTCAACTCCCAGCCATTCTATTGAACCCAGCATCAAAGTTCTAAGAACGCTTTGTAACGACCAGAACAAAGATAAAATTACAGAGGCATTGATAGAACTTCTTTACGACGAATCTAATGAGCTTCGTTTTCTAAAACCGGTGATTGAAACCCTGGGAGACCTCAAATGCACCGAGGCCATTCCGATAATGTTAAAAAGGTTCGATAAGGTCGATCCCGCCACTACAAAAGTGTTAACCGAAGTGTTAAATAAAATCTCCTGGAGCGACGACTTTACGATAGTTAAAAGTGTAGTTGGGACATTGAGTTTAAGTAAGAGAGCATTAATAAAAGCCAGGGAAGAATCCACGAATAAGCTTGATCTGATAAAAAGAATTACTCACGGGTTTTTGGAAGAGACTTTGGAATACAGAAAGGAGGTTCTCGCACTTCTGCTGGTGTTGCAGCACAATTCATTTGTGGGCCGCCCCAATGAAGAATTATTAAAAAAAGAGCTTGTGGAGGTGATTGGAAACAGCAAAACAAATGAGTCGGCAAAAAATTCTGCCCTTGTACTACTAATTTCTTATTTCTATCAGGGAAACCCTATCTCCGAAATTCGCGGAGAGATTTTTAGACAATTGAGAAAACAACTTCACTGGAATGATCGATTGATATATCATGTGTACGAATTCGTAACCTTTGGAACCTGCCCTTTTACACAAGAATTTATAACTTTTTTGGTGAATAAAGCTGATGACTTTAATCTAGTGAATCCACTGATCGAGGCGTATTCAAATCTCGCCGAATCAAATCAAAGTGATTCGTTATTAACTTCTCTCTTCATATTTATTGCAAATTACGAACTTAAATTTGACGACTCATTCTTAGTCGAGCAATTACAAGATGATTATGAGCGAACCCGCGCCATTTGTGCGATAGCTGCTGGAGCCAAAAAAATTAAAGCCGCATTTCCGAAGATTCTTTCACTATTGCACGATGAAGATAAAGACGTTCGAATAGCGGCAGTTCAATCAATAAAGCTTTTTGCAGACAAGAAAAAGGGAAGGAAGCCTATCCAGACATTATTAGCATCTGAGACGGATGATGCCGTTAGAAAGGAAGCCGAAACGGTTCTAGAGTTCCTGACAACTTTGTGAAGATGACAGAAAACGAAATAAAAAATCAAATTGAGAAAATCAAACGGCTCGTTCCTGAGCCTTATGATCCAAAGGAGTTTCTCACGGAGACTTTACTCTCTTTACTTAAAGGCAGTAGTCCAATTTCTATGGGAATTACCGCAATTAACGATCGGGATACTATTCGAAAGAGGATAACAGACGGACTCGAAACCGCCAAAAATATTAATGATCCGGATAAAATTCGGCAGACTGCGGAGGGAATCGTTTCTTTATATACAATCGAGTGGATATTAAGGCCCGCTTTACCGATAAAAAACGGAAGAATAGAAACACTGCAGAACGGGATCTGGAAAGACGTGGAAGCCGACATTTTCGAAACTCAAAGCGCATCGGTGTGTAGAATAGATCTGGACTATCTGGGCCATTTAGGGACAGGATTTGTTGTCGGCGAAAATAGTGAACATTATGTTATTCTCACAAACGCCCATGTTATCGAAGGGGCGTTAAATAACTATTGGCGAAGAGACGATCAGTTAAAATTAAGGTGCGGATTTGCCGTCGAAGATAGTGAATTAGCGGGCCCTTTTTACGAACTTACGGGAAAATATTTTATTCATGACGTTTATGATCTGGGAATAGTATATCTGCCAAAAGAAAACATCGATGATTCCCTTCAGATTCTTAACGTAAACGCAGAACAACCCGTCGATTTTGAAGATCTAAAGATTGGGGTTATTGGACACCCATCATTTAACAGTAATAGAGATCCATTTCCACGACTTTTTGGGTTTGGAGATCAATTCGGGATAAAGAGATTGTCATTGGGACTAGCCAAATATCTGCAAAAAAGAGAATGGCGGAACAAAGAAGTTGACTTACTTCTTCATGATTGCACCACTCTGTCTGGAAGTTCCGGTTCGTGTATTATTGATTTGAAAACGAAAAGTGTTATTGGCTTACATTTTGGCGGGTGGCCTCATCCCCCAAAAAGAGTAAACATGAACGAGGAAGATGTCTGGGCTACCCTTTTTGAATTTAATGGCGCTGTGCCCTCATGGTTGTTGTCCAGTCATGATTTTCTGCAAGAAGTGAACTTTACCAAACATTCACAATAGTTGCTTTTCGGCAAATATTACAGAGCTATATTCATACCGATTCGGGTGAGGCCGTAAATGCCGGATGTTTTAAATATATGATTTGCTCCGGGCCCCGTATCTAAAAAAAAGGCAGCTTGTACAATCTTAAATAAGGCAGAATCGCTAGATATAGCGTAGGTTAAGGTTTAGGCTTTCGTTCTCCAATTTCCGAAATTTTCTACACAAGTAGAAAATTGCTTTGAGTCCTGTGGACTTGCCGGTCCCGCGAGGTTCGCATTCAACCCAGGCGGGTGCGGCTGTAAACTGCTCAAGAACCCACAACAACGTATTCATCCCCAGTATTAGTCTGATAGGCAGTATTGGGCCCGGTTGAAGCGCTTGGGCGTAAAAAATACTGATATCACGCTTCACCATTTGATTCGAGTTTAGCTAATTCTAGTTTATGGAGATGTTCCGTTTGACCCGTTCGCCGACGGTTTATGATCTGTGACAAACGTTTGTTGCCCGACTTTCATCTTGAAGAAGAAGTCTGAAATCGGCTTCAATGGCTGAGATTTCTTTTCGGTTTGTGACATGACGTAATAACGAATTGATTAAAAAGTCGATCAGTACTAGGCGCATCATTTCAAATTGTTCTCGGGTTAAATTTCTTTTGTCGGCCCAATCTGACCTTCTCGATCGTTTCCACCAATTTACGTTCGGTCTGGGCGGTGTTTTGCATGTCCCGGATCAATAAAGCATCGCCCAACCCTTCGTTCACAATCCTTTCTATCATCGCAAAATGATAAGACTGGCGATTCTTTTCATCGGTTTTATACTCGGACACCGCCTCGCGCAGCTTTATCCACGCCCCGGTAGATTCTCCGGAACCGAACTTTTCATATTGCAGAGTTTGAATGCCCTGGATCACTAATAAGGTTTCTTCGAGGTTATCCAGCGAGTCGCCGGCCAGCTTTTCGAGGCGACCTACAAAGTTTTTGTCTTTGAAGAATGAATATTTGGTGAACTTGCCGTCTTTGAAATTCGCGCTGGCGGGACCTGACGGAGTTTCTCCCCCGTGGTTCCGGCATTTATTGGTCGCGCTCATTTTCGCCGGCGACTGAAAGCAAGGCTGGAACGGCATATTTTCTGGCGCGTTCGATCCTCGGCGCTTATGGGCCAAACAGAATGGATGGTGTTTATCGCACTTCGCGCATTTTTCGCACGAATCATTAGGATCCATCGGCAACTTGGATTTCCCCTCTTTTAGAACGATCATTTTGCCACAGTTCCCGCAGTGGGCTTCACGCGGGCTAGTTGTGTCTGTCTTATTTTTCGCCATAGGGTTTCCGAAAATACCTGAATTATTTTAGCGTCCCATTAACTCCGAGAATATTGAAACTTCTTGATCGGAACACGAAGCATGCCCTCACCTTTCAATTATTGCGATCGCGCGACCCTATCCCTTGTCGGCATGTGCAATATTCTGCACTTTAAACAAACAGTAGTTACTTAAGGAAAATAACCCATTTTTCTCACTTTAGACAGATGACTCTGGTAGGAACGTTTTTGGCACGCCGGTGTCCAGCCCCCAAATTTTACCCCAGCGATAAGTAGAACGATTTTATGTTGCTTCAGAGGCGAGTTTGCGTCTGAATTCTGCTGGTGTCAGATATCCGAGCGCCGAATGCGGCCGCTTGGTGTTGTATTCTCGCCTCCATAATTCGATCTCAGCTTTTGCTTCACGGAGCGAGTAGAAATAGGTCCGGCTGAGCAGTTCATCGCGCAGTTTGCCGTTGAAGCTTTCAATGTATCCGTTCTGCCACGGTTTGCCGGGTTCGGAAAATATCCGCATGATCCCTTTTGCCAGAAGCCAGTCTCCCACCGCTGCACCGATAAACTCGCTTCCGTTGTCCGAGCGAACGGCTTCCGGGCACCCTCTTTCATCGCAAACACGCTCCAGCACACACCTCACATCGGCACTCGTGAGCGAGCGGGCCGTCTCTACCGCCAGGCACTCTCTCGTATATTCATCCACCAGCGTCAGCATCTTCAACTGACACCCGCCGATCGTCCGGTCGAAGACAAAGTCATAGGTCCAGATATGGTTCGCTTTCTCAGCCATTATCATATTAGCCCTGGCTTGCACGTCTTTTTTGCGCTTCGGCCTCTTGCGGCCAAGCCCCAAGCCCAGTTTCTTCCACAGCCGCCACACCTTCTTCCGGCTTATCTGCTCTCCTTCTCTCATCAAACACGCCCATACCCGCCGGTAACCGTAACGCGGATGACGCAGAGACAACTCACCGATCTTCTCTTCCCACCCCGCATCCTTACCCGGCACCGGCACGTACCGAAAACTCTTTCTCCGCAACTTCACCAGACAGCACGCACGACGCTCGCTCAAACCCGCTCCCGTCAGATACCTCACCACTTCACGGCGCGCAGCTGTCGTTACCACTTTTTTCGCAGCGCTTCCTTTACCACGTCGATCTCAAGGTCACGTTCCGCCAGCAAGCGCTTTAATCTCGTGTTCTCTCGCGCCAGCACCTTCAACTGCCTGGCCTCCGCCACCTCCATTCGGCCGAACCGCTTACGCCAGTTATACAGCGTCGCCACGCTGATACCTGCTTCGCGGCAATACACCCTTACCGACTTACCGCTCTCATCAAAACCTCGCAGGATACCGATTATCTCTTCATCACTCACTGCCTGTCTCATCTTTTTACCCCCACACTTTTTTATTCTAAAGTGTTCTACTCATCTACGGGGTAATTTTAAGGGAGCACGTCACCGGCTGAGGCAATTCGTAAAATTTAGGACCTAACAACTGCAAGGCTAGTAAAAAACCTAACGAGTAAATTGGGGATGGGTCGTCAACGTTTTTTAGTACCCTTCGAAAAACGTCGGTATCATCTTCGACAAACTGTTTATTATAGTTAATTCGCTTCTTTTCTCGTTTTAAGACATACATTCCGGCTTGAGCTATTAGAAATACTTCCGCATCCCGGGAGGGCAATCCCAGCTTATTTTTGACTCTAGTGATCTCTGGAGTTCGCAGTGTCACTTCCAGACGCACGCGGCCCCGGGCCAATTCAACGTCTTGTAGCGGAGCTTTTTTGCTAATTACTTCGTGATATTTACTATAGATCTTGACCTGGATGTACTTCTTTTTGGTTCGAGGTTCAAAATACACCGTATCTTCGTCTGTTCGTCTTTTTAATTTTGGATGCTGTACTTGGGAAAGTCTGCGAAATAGTGAGTAGATATCACTCTCATTTATTATGGTATCTTCAACAAAATCGACTCTACAAATGCTTGCCTTTTGTGCGTCAAATGTCTTACCGCTCGTTTCCGTCACATATGCGGAGAGATTATCCAAAGCACAAAATACGTCCTGTTCTGGTAAAGTAATGACATTTGAACCTTTTAAGAATTTCGGAAGAGAAACTTCCACTCGCAAATACCATAGGCCGTTTTCTCTTTGCAAAAACGTTAATCGGGGTAGGGATGTTCCCTTCTCACAACGCTGCATATATCCGCGAGTGACTTCAGTATTGGGGTAATAATAAGGCCGCCAATTAAATCTCGAGATGGCCTCCAAGGTCAATTCCCCGGGGTATCCAAGTTCCATGGCAACAGTATCGATCATATAACTGAAACAAATCCGCCCGTTGCCTATTTGTTATTGGAATTTTTGGTTTGTTGTTCTATTTACTGCCCAAGCAATTGAGCAGTAAAAAGGACTCTGCGGCCAACTCGGAGATGTGGCATTCTTCTTTTAGCCACTTCTCGATCCAACGTGACAACGGAGATCCCCAATCTTTGCGGCTTCCTTACGATCAAACGTGATTTTTTCTGAACTCATTTTTTCCTCCATATAATTAAAGACATCAGGAAGTCATTTCTGTATGCCATTGATTACACCAGAGGTGTTTAGTACATTTCTGCTGATAATCAGGAATATTATAGGGGTGAATTTTTATGAAAAATACCTACAATATATTTTACATTGTAGGTATTTTTGAAAGGTTAGAACTCCTTACGGTTTGCTCTTTGTTTTCTTTCCTTAGCCGAGGTGCGGGAATCACCTACTTTTGTTTCGACCGTTCCAGAACTATATCCAAGTTGTTTTCCTAAATGAATATATGCTAGTTCCCCTGGAGTTCTTTCCAAATCAGTTTGTGAAAAAGAGAGTGTCTGAAAGTTTTTATGGAGGTAAGCTTTCCAGTATTTCAACCCGCTATTTTCATGCGCATTAACGTTGACCCTAAAGTATGCATCTCTCTGCAATTTGTAATCTTTCTTTATTCGCTTGTAGTTTATGCGGATCTGATCGTATTCGAGGTGTAAATTAGACATTCGTTCCGGTGTTCTCGCATGCCGCATGCTTTTCAATGAATTGTGTCGATATTCCGCGAATTCCTTATCGATGGATTCAACGTAATTTAGAAGTTCATATCTTGGTTCCGGAAACAGTTTGATAAGATCAGTCAGGCGTTTTGTAAGAAGAAGTGTGAAGGCCTTAGGCTTTCCTGCGATCGCCCAACTTTCTTTGTAGTTTGGTTCGACTATCGTCTTGATATTAGATATCAAGGATCCTTTGACCGATTGGTAGAACGAATGGAAAAGAACTATAGGAAGGTGGTTAATATAGTTCATCAACCATTCTATCAATGTTTCTAAGATAATTCATCTTTTTTTGACGGATCGAAGTCAAAGAGCTCTAAAGCTTGGGGAGTCGAAAAAATTCTCTCCAAATCACCAACACTCCGCGGCGGTATACCGCAACGTACACGTCACATTCGCGATAGACATATCTGGATTCAGTTCAATATGTAAAATTATGTCATTACCCACATCTTGAAATAATACGCTCCATAGCGAATCAGAGCGGTTGTATGTATCAGTTGAGAATTCTGTAATACTGAGTCTTTTGATTGCCTCTCGAGCGGCCTCGAGCGGCCTCGAGCGCAATATCCCCTTGTCGTTCATTTTTTTCAAACTGATCAGAGGTCGACTGACTTTTCCTATCTTTTTCCGGCATAAGTTAGAATTCTCAAAAGTTAGATTTATCTAGTGAATTACCTGACCATCCTCCTCAGTTTGCAGCGTGGCATTGGCGTGATAAGCGCCTAGTACATCCGCAATTCTTTTGACCGAATCTTCGTTGGGATTAACATATCTAGCAAAAGTAGTCCATTGTGTGTGGCCGGATACTTTCATAATTTCCATCGGCGGAAGACCGGCATTGACCATTCGAGTTATTGCGGTATGGCGAATATCGTGAAAGCGAAAATCTTCGATCCTGGCCTCATTGAGAATGTTGGTAAAGCCATTCTGAAAATTGTCCTTGATACCGAACACCAAATTCATTTCATCCTGTGGGCTTTTATTCCACAGATCTTGAAGCTGTTCAAAAACTCGTTGCGTCATACCGATTTTGCGTTCCTTTGAAGTTTTGCTATTCATGGCTGTGACGGTGATCAGTCGTATAGGAAAATTCACGTCCTTCCATTGTAGTTTGAGAAGTTCGCCTTTTCTCATCGCGGTATCGAGAGCCACTATAACTAGAGCTTTAAGATACTCACGACCGCCCTTACGCTTCGCCTGGATCTCTTTTCCCTTGCGAAGGTAAGTCATAAGCCTTTCGCCGGTACAAACGTCCAAGAGACGCGATTCTTCTTCAAAAGTCAGCACGCGCTCGCGCTTCACCTCGTCGGCCCTTGAGATCAAAGGATTGCCCCTATCAAAAGGTGATTTGGAAAGCCAATCACTGCGGACGGCAAAACTCATAATTGTTCTTAGTAATTCCAAAGCCCGGTTCACATCGGTGATGCTTCTCTCCCCACGTTTCGAGGGTTCTTTGAGCCGTTTGGCTTTGAAATCCTCAATTTCGGAGTGAGTAATATTCTTGAGCAACTTAGCTCCGAAATGGTCACGCAGAATGTTCAGATAGTGCAGGCTTGGCCCCAGAGAACGCACGCCCGCGACCTTGCGCCGGGCTTTGCCGGTACCGTGATATTCAGCCTCAAATAGCTTTCTCTTGGTATAAATGTCTGCTAGGTCGCGGAAGCGCCTCTTATCGCCAGCGATCGCCATTTCGCCGCGCTCGGTATATTTCTGTTCAAGTTCGTCGCGCAGCCTACGAGCATGGGTTTTATTGTCGGCTTTGGCCGTATATTGCTTCTTTTTGCCATTGCCGTCGAAACGAATAATTCGGGCGTACCAAGCCTCATTTCCGTCTTTTTTAACCTTTTTTATGATGCCCCAATCCTTAAAAGGCTTTTCTGTTGTTGTGTTTACCATAGATTTATACTCACACCTTTACTCACACCTTGAGTGATATTTCAGGATAATCTTAGCAAATCAGGGAGAACTAGGCAATAGATTAAATAGCGGTACTACTTGAAATTAGCGGATTTTGACGAGTTGTGAAAAGTGCTGAAAAAAGCCTCTTTTCGGCTGTTAACCGAAGGGTTGTAAGTTCGAGTCTTACCTGCGGAGCCAATTTAATCAACTACTTAGCCCGACAATGCGAGTCGGGCTTTTGCGTGTTTCCTGGAAAGTTTCCTATCTCACTTGGCTTGCAGCTCAAAACGATCTTTCACCGAAGCCTACGTCCCTTGCGCTTCCTGCGCAAACGGCAGAATCGTTCCTTATGTACTCAAGGGAAAACATGAATTTCTCCATCACTATTTCCCGAACGATGATCATGGAGTGATAATTAAAGGCCTAAATGCGGAAGAGAAAGCAGCCGTAATTAATATTCTCTTTGATTGGCAAATTCCAATAGTTGTTGATGATGAAACTGGATTTTTAATAGCAGATAAATCGAACGAAAAAAATTTTGTTTCCGAAGAAAAAGCTGATTATAAAGAGGGGATTTATGCTCAACAAAAACAAAATGAAACAGGTACTTCGATCGGCACAATAGGGCAAAACTTGGATAGATCGAACATTGTTGCAGATTCAAAAAAGCAACTCCCCCGAAATGCAAATATACCTGGTTATTTATTGGAGCCGCAGTCGAAATCGATAAAAGCCTATTTTGTGGAGGACGGTAAAGACCTTGCTCTTCGTGACGCGAGGCGATTATTTACTTCAATGACGGGCGTAAAGTTGAGCTGCAGTTTCGGAAGGACCATTTTGTATTTCCTTTACACCTGCTTTCAAAAGAGAAAGTATCTCTGCGACTTATTTGGAACAAGCACGATATGACATTCCCTTCTATTAGTCTCGGACTCTTTGATAACGAATGGGTGATCGGGGTTGACAAATATCCTTTTGAAAGGGAAACCAGGTGGCTGGCTTCAAAAGATAGAAATAAAAGACCTATATATTATATAGAATTGGACTCTTCAGGTTCTGAAGGAAGAGTAAGAATATCTCAGTAAAATGATAAGAACGTTAACCTGATTTTTGTTATTTTTTTAGAGAATAGCGGGCGAAAATTCTTTAATTACATTTGGCAATTCAATAATCTTTCCACATTCCAAGGTTACATCAACTTCGTTCGAAACCACTTAACTTCATTACAAATTCATTCTTATTAACGCAGAAGAGATAAATCTAAAAACAAAATAGCTGAATTTCTTCACAAGCGACAGAGCGGCGTATATGATGCCAGGAAATTCACAAGAAAAACTATTGACATTTAGTTTTTGTATGTGATACGTTGGGCACACTTTAAGTCTTTGTCTGGATCTAAAAATTACTCGTTCAGACGAATTTAAAATTTTGTTACTTCGATTAACTCCTACAATCGATGAAAATTTTGCGTCCCACAATTTCCGTATTTCAACGGCGTTTTTTTCTGTTGCCGCTCTCAAGCCACGCACGTCTAAACTGCGCCTTTAACGCAATAAAAAACTTAATAACTGAGGCCGAGCTGATTTATCTGAATGCTGCAGATAGTCGGCTTTTTGTTTTTCCATCAACGATTTGAATGAGACTTACTTCACACAGATAAATTGCCGCTTTTTGCAAAGGAGAAAAATGAAAAAGCTATCCATGATGTTCTTAATTGCATTTTTGGGTCAGATTTCCGTTTTGGCCCAATCTGAGGATAAACGTATTGAAATATCGATCGGATATATCGTCAGTAAAGTAAAAACAGAACAGTTTTCGGATTTTAATTCCTTCGCTGGAATACCTGCCGCCCAAATTCCAAATAATTTTCAAGCAACGCAGACCCAGTTGGAAAATGGTTTTAACGGCGCTTTTGGAACAACTAAATATCTTAGCGGAGTTAATGCAAGCGGCAGTTTTTATTTTAACAAGAGTTTTGCTGTAGTCGCTGATTTTGGTTTTACGGACGGAAAACAAAAACGTACCGTCACTAATAATCCGATATTTTTTGAGGATGTTTCACAAGCGCGAAGAACACGATACACGTTTTTAGGCGGAGTGCAGTGGAAACATAGAAAACATAAAGTTGAACCGTTTCTGCGGGCCATGGCCGGCGTGCTGCGAAGTCAAAATCGAATCTCCATGTCTATCAGCGATCCGGGAAACACTTCCTCAAGCGTTGAATCTTTTCGCTTGCACAATAATTACACCGCATTTGCCGTCAGCATTGGCGGTGGAATCGACATTAAAGTCAGCAAAAGATTTGCTTTGAGGATCCTACAGTTTGACTACATTCCCACTTTTTCCGGAAGCACGAAAGCCCGGCTGACGGCGCCGCCCCCTGGTCAGGCAGATTTGGGTTTGACCACACTCAATAACAATTCGTTACAGGAATTCCGTATCGGCGCGGGGATTGTTTTTAGATAGCCACTGACTTAATTTCCAGGTTTTGATAACTTTCGAAGCTAACTTTTATAACCAGGCACCTATGGAGAAGGAGAAAATATGCAACGCAAAAATAATATAAAATCGATCTTAGTTTTGGTCATATTGGCGAGTTGTCATTTAACTTTCGCGCAAGACATTCGAACTCCCCCGGTTAAAGGGCGAATCCTCAACACCAGGACCTCTCCTTTCGCTCCCCCTGAAGACACCGATCGGTCATTTTCAACCGATAAGGGTCCAAAACTCGATACCGGCTGCATTTTCAGGAACGAGGGGCCGATCAAATTCAATATTGAAGTCAAACGGTATCTTGGTCCATTAAAAGAAGATGGCACTCTGATGTATCCGCAAAAATTAATAGATGCTGGGATAGTATCGAAAGATGTAATGCTTATTATGGAGACCTTCGATGTAGATTCATCCGGCGGAGGGCAAGGAGTCCAGCCGGAACTTGATAGAATTACGGTTAATGGCATCGAATATGGCTTTCTTAAGGGACAGGACAATCAATGGGTTCAGAATGCCGTTCCTATACCCATAAGCAAAATTAAATTCGCGAAAATGGGGATCGATGGAAGCGAACCGGCTCCAGGTATTAATGAGATCCAAATTGATATTGACACTGCCAATTCCGGCGAAGAATGGTGCACTAGTATTGATTGGGGGAATGTAAGATTTAAAGCGATGTCTCCTATCATATTGATACATGGAAATGGATCAGATGGCTGCTTTTTCGACAGACAGAAGCTCACGGTACCTTTTGATGAAAAAGGAATTGTTTATGACAGATCAATCCAACTAAACCCTAACGAAGATTCGACAAATCCGTGTCCGAGTCTCAAGGGACCCGGTACCCTAATAACGGGTTCAATTTCCACCAATGGAAAGAAACTAGATACATTAATTCCCAAGATTGCTCGTCAACTCGGAGCGCGTAATATTCATTTGATCGCGCATAGTAAAGGTGGACTCGACGCGAGGGAGTATCTAGCCAACTATCAACCATTTCATGATGCTGATTTTAAAATTCTCTCCTTGACTACATTGGGAACTCCGCACAACGGAAGCGTCCTAGCGGATATCTCACTCGCTTCAATAACAGCATTTGAGGACCCAAATATTCTAGCGGACGGCGTCGATCTCGAAGGTTTTCCCGGCTGGACGGAAACTTCAACATTTCTCGTTAATTTTTTGGGGGTCGATGAAGGACGAAAGGATTTAAGAACATTTAAGGCTGCGGAATTTAACAGGAATAATCTGCCTTATCTTAATCGGGGTATCGCTTTCCATGCCATTGGTGGCGATGCGGATATCAATGAGTCCTTGGATATTGACAGTTTTGCGGAGTACGAAAAACTCGAAACCGAAAATCGATCTCTCCGTGTTTTTGTTCCAGGAGCACTTGCTAGACGCATAGTAAATTCGATGTATCAAAACTTGCGACTTAATAGAACGGTAATTTTCGGACAGATTGTAGAAAGATGTTCTGAGATTCGTCCGGGAATTGTAATTTGCAGGGATATCCTAATAGTTAAGCCGGATCCTAATCCCCTACCTTTAAAGAATGACACTTTGGTAACGATCCCAAGCGCTCTCGGAGAAAACTCTTTTCAACTTTTAACTTCTCATTCCCGAACTTTTGACGGTTCGGGCGGACGGAATCATTCCAACATCGCAAATGAGGAAGTAGGAAACATTATTATACCTTGGTTGATTGAGCTAGATACCGCAAAAGGAGGGCTAAAATAACATGTCTAAAAACATTTTATTAATTCTCTCAAAGCATAACGGCAAAATCAGAACGATATTTCAATCTAATATTATTTTGATCGCTTTCTTTTTTTTGGTCACCTTTCAGACCTATGAGGTTTATGGCCAGTCAAACTCATTCGACTCTAAATTAGATTCTGTGATTTACAAGATTAATCGATTGGCTCCCGACCAGATGCAGGATCAAACACGCGTAGTAATAGATGGGGGAGGTACACTCGCTACTATTGAAATTATCTCTCTCGTAGAGACTATTCAAACTAGTATAATCACGCCACAGGGACAGATAATTACACCCCAAAATATAAATATTATAGGCGGAAGTTTTACCCAAGCAGGTGGAATACCGGCTGGGGAGGGTAATCCTTTAATTATTCTTCCCCAGGTTACGGGAAATTTTCACTATATCTACCAATTTCCAATCGCGGCGGGTGAGGGGGAATATACGATTAAATTTCAAGCGCCGGCCGGTCTTAACCGTCAGTTACCGATCTTGACCAAGATTGAATGGGACAGTGATATTGTAGTTAAGCTTTTTCCGACGAAAACGTCTTCCATTGTCGGCAAGCCTATGGTTATTTCCGCAGCGCTCTTTAGGGCTCAAAGTCCGGTTGTGGATGCAAATGTACAGCTTTTTGTTCGCGCTCCGTCTCACTTACGAAGTACTATTAGTTTGCTTGACAACGGTGACGGAGAATCGGATGATCGCATTGGTGACGGTATCTACAGTACACTTTTCACGCCTACTGAAGTAGGCAGCTATTCCCTGATTGCGGTGATAAATGGAAAAGTTGGGAAGAAAAGCTTCACACGAAATTCGTTAGCTTCGATTTTTACGAGAGCCGCTGCCAGTCAATTTTCCGGTACGCTCACAAATCAAGGAGTAGATGATAATGCCGATGGTTTATTCGATAAAATTCGATTTCGATTAGGAACTCAAACGGTGTTAGCCGGGCAGTATCAAGCTTTTGTAGAACTAAGAACTGCGAGTGGGCGCACCATAATCGGAAACGGAGCGGCAAACTTAGCAAGCGGTACAGGTGAGATCATAGCTGATATACCCGCATCCAACGTTTTAAAGGCAAATGAAAACGGCCCATATACAATTGCAAGCATACGACTCAACCAGATTATCGATACTGAGGGCAGCCAGGAAGTTGATCACCGAATAAATCTGGGCCAAACGCCTCCCTATCAGCTAAGTCAATTTCAACGGCCTCCGTTGATATTAACCGGCGTATTTTCAGAAAACGGTATCGACACAAATAGTAACGGCAAATTTGATATTTTGCGCGTTTCAGTTCAGGTAGATGTCCTGACACCGGGACTCTATGACTGGAATATGAAAATCGCTAATTCTGAGTCGCAGGATATCAGCTTCGCTTCGGCTCGCGGTAATCTGACAAGCGGATTGAATAATATAGTCGTCGATTTTAACGGCGCTCAGATCAGGCGCTCCGAGTCGAACGGCCCGTACAGCATAACTGACCTGCTTCTGTTTGGTCCTAAATCGATTGTAGCAACCGAGGTCGGACAAACCCGCGCGTACAGTTTTACCGAGTTTGAAGAAGGCGGCCCGAACGTATCAATTGGCTTAAGTCCGACAAATGCGGGTAATCTTAGAATTGGTCAACCCCATACTGTAAATGTAACTGTGAATCAGGGCTCCGCGCCTGTTGCAAGCCGAATTGTGACTCTGAGAATCTTAAGCGGGCCTAATTCCGGCTTACTGACTTCAAAGACAACCAATGCGGCCGGTAAAGCTTCTTTTACTTACACGGGAAATGTCGTCGGAACCGACACTTTAAGAGCTAGTGTCACGGTTGACGACTTTTTGTTCAATTCGGCGACGGCGACGGCGACCTGGATCGACAATTCCGCTCCGCTTTGCACACAAGCGAGTCCGTCCATTAATTTAATCAGTCCTCCTGATAACAGGTTTGTCGCAGTAAATATTTTGGGACTTTCTGATCCTGATAATGATCCTGTTATCGTTTCAGTCGTCAGCATTAGACAAGATGAACCTACTAATCATTTAGGGGCGAACCCAAACACTCCTGATGCGATGGTCCAAAATGGCGCAGTATCGCTCAAGGCTGAAAGAATTTTTGGTACGGTCCAAGTTAATGGGACGACGTACACGGGAAATGGCCGTGTATATCATATTGCATTTACAGCCACCGATGGGCGAGGGGGGCAGTGCGGCGGAACTGTTAAGGTGGGGGTGCCTCACGTTATTACCGCCACGCCCGTTGATGGGGGTCCGTTGTTTGACTCTACGAGTCCTTAGCATCGAGCGTTAAAGGGTAAGCAGGCTAATTTATGTTTGGGGCCAGGTTATATAAACCCAGATGGAAGTAGAGTGCTATCTTGAAATAGCACTCTACGATCTCATATATTAAATCTAGCTTTCAACATTCATTTTTCAATTTATTGCTAAAATTGAACAGACACGATTAAAGCTGAGTGATTGAAATTCTTCATACGGTCAATATTGCCCGCAGCAATTCAAGTTCGCGATTCACAGACGCAACTTTCCGCTGAGTACCTTGAGCAGCTGGCGTACCCAGTCGCTTCTGTTTATAGGCTTCAATTTTTGTGGTTTTCAGTCTGCGAATGGTTTTCTAACCAAAATGTTCGATAATATATGTTATCGCGTGAAAACAAATACGGTCGAGTCATACGTGTAAATGCCATAAAGTAAAGAGTTATATATGATATAGAAATAGATTTAGAAGCTGTTGAAATGGAGTTATACAAACATAAGTCGGCTGTTAACTGAAGGGTTATAAGTTCGAGTCTTACCTGCGGAGCCAATTTAATCAACAAGTTACGGGCACTCAAAAAGGTGCCCGTTTGCTTTACTCGCAGCTTGAATCGAGCAAAAAATTTTATGATAATATCTCGCTATTTTAAAAACTAAAAATATATCTCGGGGGCGGTCTTCATTACATAGTCTTTTTAGATCATCGTAAAAGTTAGGACACGACCCTCTCTTTCAAGAATATTGACAGAACTTCCGGTGGTATGATAATTTTAGGCACCCTTGACTATAAAATTCTGACGTGATTGTCGTGTAGATTAGGCCAGCAAAGATTCTCTTTTCATATGTTTAATAATTTCCCGGATATTATTAAATCATCCTGTTGAGGCCGTCTTATTAGAAATGGTCAAATGCGTAAATCTCTCTGAATAAACTAAATTTATTATGCTGTCTGTTATCTCCTAGGTCTAGGATAAACGCGCTCAACAAAAGCGTTGCGACTTTGTCAGGATGTTTTTCCAGGTTTGGATTAGGTAATTGATAGATCTGACTTTAAAGGCAATCATACTAAAAGCCATAAAATATTTCGAGTAGCATGATCTAATCCGTACTCAAACGACTCCGCATATGAAATACTCACTTGCAAATCTGTTTAAGAATCGGAGAAACAGGTTTTCTTCTTTTTGGCTCAAGGTTGTAGAAACCCGATTTGTGTTGTGCTTTGTAGTATTTCTGTCTTCACTGTTTAATCCTGCAATTTCAATATCGCGATTGTTCACTATAACAGCGATATACATATTTTTTAATGTTGCCCTGGGCGGTTGGAAACAGGAAAAACTTAGGAAGAAGCGCGTCAAAATCTTCCCTGCGATTCTTGATGTTATTTTCACTTCTCTTCTTATTTACTTTACGGGTGGCCCCAATAGCCCATGGTCTTTATTGTACGTCTTTCCAATTGTCTCAGTATCCAGATATTTAGGTTACGTTGGCAGCGTATTTCTGGCGTTTCTGGCAATAGTGGGGTATGCGACCGTTATTCTCGTTTTAGCATACCCTTCCAGTAATGAGCTTGCTCCGATTCAGAACGTCGATTTTTATTCCTTGACATTAAAATGCTTAATTCTTTTGGGAATCGCTTTTGTTGCCGGAAACCTTACAACTATTAAACTAATTGATGAAGAAGAACCCGATAAAGAAGCAGGCCTTCTGGAAATATTCCGAGAAATTGACAACGAGTCGCTAAAAGACGCTGAGCCTGATGAAGCTATAAAACTTATACTCGAGAAAGTTGTGAAGTTTCATGAGGCGGACATTGGTGAAATAAGAATATATGATGATGAAAAACGTCTCGTCAAAGCCCAGTTTTATGATTATACCGTGCTAAAGATACAGGAAGGCGTTGAATATTTTAACGATAAATTTTACGCGAAAGTCCTGGAGACTAAAAAAAGATTAACAGTTTATAAAATGGAGTCGGAAAAACTTAGAGATAAATACTTTATGATTCCACTCTACAAATTTTTGGTTCCGCGTTTTCCGCAGTTAAGGGAAATGCTGGAAAAAACTGATAACATTGGCGGATTTTTTTTCTTTGTGCCCATTGTTCTGAAAGATCAAGTAAAAGCTATTATCGCTTTGTCCTATGTACGCACTTTTCATCACTCACGTATAAAAACACTAAAATATTATGCGCCTTTCATCGGGATGGCGCTTAAAAATAATGACCTTTTTCAGGAGAGTTCGAAAATTGAAAAAGAAAAGGAGACCGAGTTAAACACCCTGACCGCTCAATTTTTCGAATTGAAAACACGTTACCAGGCACTGGTGGAAAATTCGCCCGACCCGATCATTGTGATCGATGCCGAAGGGTATGTGAAAGTTTTCAATAAGGCTTGTGAAAAAATCTGGGGATTCGAAGAAAACGAGGTTATAGATACTCTGGTAACAAGATACTATGCATCGGAAGAGCATGCGAAAGAAGTAGGAAGATTGCTGCGCAAATCGCCTAAACACAGGGTAAAAGATTATCTCACCAGTATAAAAACAAAAGACGGAGACATCATACCAATTAGTCTGTCGGCCTCAGATCTTATCGACAATGAGCAAAAGGTCGCCAGCATTGGGGTATTTAAAGATCAGCGGGAAACCATAAAATTGCTGACTGAAAAAATGACGGCCGAAACATTGGCGACATTGAACAAATTTGGTCACTCGGTCGGACATGATATCAAAACGGATTTAGCCGTGGCCCGTCTTTATATCAATAGGCTGACTGACGGATATCTGGATATTAAAGATGAGAGGGAATTTAAAATTATCTGTCAGGATCTTAAGTCGGCTATCGATGAAGCTCTCAGCAAAATTACTAATACATTAGAGTTTCAGCCATTTGACCCGACCAGAACGATAGAACCTGTCAGTGCCCGGAAAATCATTCGCACTATAGGAGAGTCGGCACGTTTTACTGCCAAATCGGCGAAAATTAAATTTGAAGTGACTTCCCTGAACAAAGATCATTTATTGAAAGTAGATATAGCGGATATCAAAAAAGTCTTTTTTAATTTATTACATAATTCAATCGACGCCATAAAATCAAAAGAATATACCGAGGAAGAAAAACCTTACATTAAGCTTTCTGCTAAAGCTCATGATGGAAATCTGTTAATAATCTGGCAGGATAACGGCTGCGGAATTCCTTCTAAAAATATTGAGACGATATTTTTGCCGTTCGTCACGTATGAAAAGCAAATGGGTAACGGCTTGGGTTTGTATATGGTTAAAGATATTATCAAAAATTATACAGGTGATATCTACGTGGAATCAGAGGTTGGAGTCAAAACGATCTTTTCAATAAGACTTCCTATACATAATGTAATAAAAAGAAATATTTCTTCAGGAGAAAATACTTAAAGTGAATTACATCGGAAAAAGTTACGCAAGAAATTTGAAATCTATATCGCGAAAATCTCTCTTTCGGTTTTTTTTATTGGCGTTAGCGTCTGCGGAAAATATCGGTAACAATACTTCGACAATAGAGGAGATCAAAAAGAAAAAATACAAGATCCTTTTAATAGATGACGAGGATAGTTTTAGACACACTTTCAGTTCAATACTTAAAACAAAATACAAGACCCGCGTTATCGATGTAGATTCGGGAAAAAAAGGCATTGAAGAATTAAAAAACGGGAAAAAGTTTGACTTTATATTCATCGATCTGTTTATGCCAAATATGATGGGCATCGATACGTTCCATGAGGTAAAAAAAATAGACCCCGAGGTCCGTGTAATTATTATGTCAGTGCGGCCCGGCACGAAAGAATGGACAGAGGCCCAGAAGGTGCCGGGAGTCATTCTGATCGACAAAACTCAAAACCCGGAAAATATACTAATTGAAATCTCACTCAATGATAAAAAATATGACCAAAAGAAAAATCCTTATGATAGAGGACAACGCCCCGTTTCGTAAGGTAGTAAAATCCACTCTTAAAGAGTATAAATTCTTTGAGGCGGATTCGGTAAAAATTGCACTGAATACTCTGAAGGAAAATCCGGATATCGAAGTTATACTTCTGGATCTCTCTTTAAGGGGGGAAAAAGGCGGAGACTTTTTAGAAAAAATAAAGGACCGTTCCTCTAAATACAGGATAATCATTCTGACCGCGAACGAGAGGGCGCTTTCTGCCACGCGAGCCGAACGTTACGGAGTGTTTAATTATCTTCCGAAAACAGAAAACTCCCTCGATCAATCCCTACAATTCTCTGTTGCCCAGGCGTTCAAGGATCTCGAAAGAGAGTACCTGGAAGAGAAAAATAATGCCCTTATAAAAATCCAGGACAAGATAAACAAGGGGATTCACGAAGGCGCCAATTCAGCTCAAAACATAAAATCTTTACACGATGTCCTGGAGCTTATATGTAAATCGGTAAATGACATCGTCGGAGCCTACACCTGTCATATTCGTCTTTTTGATCTGCCTAACGGCGACCTCGTTTTAGGCGGTTTTGCGGGCCGTTTGGATGAAATCAGAGAGATCTTTATGACTCCCAGAAGATTAGGTGAGACTTTTTCAGGAAAGGTAGCGCAGACAAAAAAAGCCGAAACTTACAGGGATCTGCAAAAAGATAAGGGGTTCAAAGATTTCAAAGAAAAAGCTTTAAGTCACCCGGCCCCTCGCGGGCAAATTCGCCAATATCTGGATACGATACATTCGGCTTACATAGTTCCAATCACAACTCGAATATTCGACGATGAAACGGATGCTGTATTTAATATCAGCAGCGACCAGTTAAATTTCTTTTCCGAGGAAAAAAAGAAGATCGTGGATGAATTCGTGACGCAGGCTACTATCGCGATCACCAAAGCCTGGCAGGCAAAAAGAAAAGAGGAAGCCCACCAGGACTACCAGGGCATAAACAAGGTTCTCGAAAACGTCAGCAGAGAGCTGAGAGGGAAAAATGCCGGCGACAGGATATATACCACCGCTATTGAAGGCATATCAGGGATAATCAACCCTGAAGCTATTACGATATATTTATTCAATAAAAAAACCAACGCATTGGATAACGTCGCCGAATATATCGGCAACGAATTCGTAAACTCTCCTAATGACAAACATCCTATAGATGAGGGACTCACCGGGTGGGTGTTTAAAGAAGGAAAACCGCTTCGGGTTCCGGATCTTCAGAGCGGAAACCGCAGTAAACTCAAAGAGCTGGTTGGCAAATATAGCAGAGAACTTGCCAAAAAATATGTCAGAAGATTGCCGAGCGGACAAGCGGAACATTATCTGGGAGTTCCGATGTTTATCGGCGGAAAACCGATCGGTGTAATCCAGTTGCTGAACAAAAAATCTCATTATTACAAGAGTTCCGCTGAAGATAAAAAGATGTGGCTGCTGGACCGCGGCTTTAGCAAAGACTGTGAAAACGTGCTTGGCATCGCTGCCAGCCATATTGCGGTTGCTATCAGAAACGCGGCTCTGTTCGAAGAACTAAAGCGAAAGATCGGACAGCTGGATACGCTGCAGGGGGTGGGCCGCTACACCAGCAGCGAAATGCCTCTGGATGAGCTGCTCGAGAAAATAATCGAAGAAACCGCAAAAGACCTGGGAGCGGAGATCTGTTTGTTGTTTTTGCGTGATGAAAGCAAGCAGCGAGTAATTCTTAAGCAAAGGTATGGAATTCAGGCGGATTTCCTGGAAGGGGCTTCCTACGAGCCGGGTGAGGGAGTAACCGGTAACGTGGTCCTGACTGGAGAACCGGTATTGATAAAGACGGCGGCAGAAATGCCGGATGGAAAATTTTCCAAAGATATCCTTGCTCATTTAAATAAAAAACGGAACGGTGGAAAGAAAACAAAGTATGACTCGTTAATGGTGGTGCCGATCAGGGCTAAGAACGAGATCCTCGGAGCGATCAAAGCCATCAACAAAACAGAAGGCGGAGAGTACGACGAGGAAGACCTGAAGTTCTTCGAAGCCTTTGGGAATTACGTCGGTATCGCTATCGAAAACGCTAAAAGTTATATCATACAACAGGCCAGAGCCGATAGCAGCGCTACCCTTTCGAATCTGGTGGCTTCGGTAAGCCATGAAATTAATAACACCTACGGATTAATACCATCTGCCGTTGAAGAAATAGAATTGCTTCTCTCCCCAACCCCTGCAAACGCTAGTGAATTATTGGCCGAAATAAATGATTTGACAATGCAAATGGTTTACTACTCCAATGAAATTAGCGGATATTCCCCCGGTAAAAAGGGAGAAAAAAAACCGTTTGATCTTAATGAAGTGATCAAAATAGCTGCAACCCAAATCTCGTCATTCAGGCAGCCAGCTAATTATGATTCGATCATTTTAGATCTGAAGGGTTTATCGAAATCACCTATTGAATGTAATCTTTATCTTGCCCCGTTTGCTCAAACTTTACGTAACATAGTCGTCAATGCTTACCAGGCATTAGGGGACAAAAAAGGCAGAGAAGGAAGGATCACAATTACGTCGCGAAAAGATGCTTCAAACTCAAAAGCAATTATTGAGATTTCCGATAACGGATACGGCATTAAAAACGAGTATAAAGGGAAAATATTTAACCCTGAGTTTACGACCAAACACGGAAGCGGATCCGGGATCGGTCTTTGGCTTTCGAAAAGACATATGGATTTGATAGGGGGTTCTATCACATTCGAAAGTATTGAAGGTAAGGGAACGACATTTGCTCTTGAAATTCCTTTGAATCAATAGATCTATTCAAATTTTATGGATACTCAAACAAAAGTTTTAATTGTTGATGATAACGAGCATGCGCGGCGGAGACTTAAGAGCATTCTGGCTGAGTTTAACTGCATTTTTTCTGAAGCCGAAGATGAGGAAAGCGCCTTAACCCTGATCAAGGAGAACATTTTCGATGTGATTTTGTTGGATATCAAACTTCCCTATGGCGTTACCGGCATCGATGTTTATAGAAATGCAAAAAAAATTCGTCCGAACGTTGGCAGGGTAATTATACTTACCGGATGGCTGGAAGATAGTATTCGCAATGAAGCAAACGAGCTGGGAGCATTTGCTTATCTGGACAAGGCGCCCCTGGATAGAAATAAGATAATCGAGGTTTTCAAAAAAGCCCTGATTAAATGAGGATAACGAGTGGCAGAAAAAGAAAAAATTCTTGTATTGGACGATAATCCCAAATGGTTGAAGACGGTGGAAAACATTCTAGCGCCGGAATATGACCTAACCCTCACCCAGGATAATCAGGAAGCGATCAATAAAGTAAAATCTAATAACTACGTCCTGGTTATACTGGATATGAAGCTTACCGAAGGGACTACGGGCATAGATGTATTAATTAAAATGCGCGAAAAAAAACCGGACCTTCGAGCGATCATACTCACAGGATACAATCAAAGCTCATTGGCGGTGGCCAGTATGCAAGCGGGTGCCCTTGATTACATTACCAAACAACCGAGGTTGCCTGACAGGTTGAAAGAGTCTATTGCTAAACACAAAAAGGTCCAATTGATAAAAGTTTTTCTCTCGTATGAGCATACTGATGCGAAGGAAGTTTCAAGTCTTCACAAAAAACTAACGGCCCAGGGGTTTTTGTCATGGATCGACAGGAATGATATGGGCGCCGGAAGATGGGAGTTGCAAATAAAAAAAGCTATTAGAGCCGCTGATTTTTTTATTCCCTGCCTTTCTAAGAATTCAAATAGAAAAGAGGGATTTATCAGAAAAGAGATCAAATTTGCCCTGGAAAAACAGGATGAGCTTAATGAAGATGCCGGATATATCATCCCCCTGCGATTAGACGAATGTGAGATCCCGGAATCTTTGAAAGACTTTCATGCAGTGGATCTATTTAAAGGCGGGTTCAGCAAATTAGTTGAATTGCTCCTTTCAAAAAAGTGAAAACAATTCCTTATGGAACATGAAGAAAGACAAAAGATATTGGTAGTTGACGATGATGCGCGCTGGCTTAAGCGGATCAGCAGGATCCTGGAGGCTGATTACCATTTAACTCTTACAACCGATCCGTTAGAAGGCCTGGAAGCATTAAAATCTTCTCCCTATGCTCTTGTTATTCTCGACATGAAACTGCCCGGTGGTGTGTCAGGCCTAAATCTCTTCTCAGAAATGCAAAATATATCTCCGGGTTTGCACGCGATAATTTTGACTGCTTATCCCGATCCCGGATCAATGCGCAAAAGTTTCAAAACCGGGTTTCTCGACTACCTGGAAAAGGGTAACCCAAATCTGCGCGAAGAACTAAAAGAAGCTGTCAAAGAGACCGTTGGAAGCAGTGCCACAACTGACATTGAAGTATTAATTGCCGGCGGTGAAGGCGAAGCTTTGGAGTTCAAGTCTTCAGCTCGTTGGGACATCCGTGCAAATCAGGTTAACAAAGACCTCGAGAAAGTAATAGTTAAAACTATCGCCGGGTTTTTAAATTCCGAAGGCGGAACCGCCTTGATCGGGGTAGATGACGGGGGAGCTATCGTCGGCCTCCAACCCGACTATGAAACTTTAAGTAAAAAAAATCGGGATGGATACGAAAATTTTTTGAATAATCTTTTACTTAATGCCTTTGGTAAAGATCTTAGTTTATTTTTACACATTTCATTTTATGAAATTCAAGGTAAGGATATCTGCCGTATTGACGCAAAGCCTTCCACAAAACCTATTTTTGTCGTTGAGGATAAAAACGATCGTTTATATATTCGCGTAGGAAACTCGACCAGATCGCTTTCAACTAGTGAAGCAATCAATTATGTTAGAACCCGCTGGCAAAATTGATCTTGTTACCTTTTCGAAATAGAGGGTTAGTGGTTTCATTATTTCAAAAGTGTTTTGAATAGCCGTAAATATTGCCGGATAGAAAAGCGAGCATGACAACCAAAAAGATCTTAATAATAGAGGACAGCGCCTCATTTCGTAAGGAAGTAAAATCAATTCTTAAGGAGTATAAATTCTTTGAGGCCGATTCGGTAAAAACTGCGCTGCATATCCTGAAAGAAAACCCGGATATTGGAGTTATACTTCTCGACCTCTTTCTGAGACGGGAGAAAGTTGAAGGCTTCTTAGAAAAAATAAAGAGCCATTCATCGAAATACCGGATAATTATTCTGACCGGAAACGAGAAAGAACTCTCTGCAAGGCAAGCCGAGTTTTACGGAGTATTTAATTATCTTCCGAAGACGGAAGATTCTCTCACACAGTCACTACAATTCTCCGTTGCTCAGGCGTTTAAGGATCTCGAAAGAGAGCACCTGGAAGAGAAAAATAATGTCCTTATACAAATTCAGGACAAAATAAACAAGGAGATTCACGAAGGCGCCAATTCAGCTCAAAACATAAAATCTTTACACGACGTCCTGGATCTTATATGCAAATCGGTAAATGACATCGTCGGAGCCTACACCTGTCATATTCGTCTTTTTGATCCATCCAAAGGGGATTTCGTCTTAGCCGGTTTTGCCGGCCCTGCGGATGAAATAAAAGAGATTTTTACTGGGCGGAGAAGATTAGGTGAGGGTTTTTCGGGAAAGGTTGCAATAACCAAAAAAGCCGAAACTTACAAGGATCTGCAAAAAGACAAAAGATTCAAAGAGTTTAAAGAAGAGGCTTTAACACATCTGGCACTTCTCGGCCAAACTCGTCAGTATCTGGACACGATAAACTCAGTTTACATAGTCCCCTTCACAACCCGGATATTCGATGACGAAACAGATGCGATCTTTAATGTCAGCAGCGATCATACAGATTTTTTCTCCGAGGAAAAAAAGAAGATCGTGGATGAATTTGTGACGCAGGCTACTATTGCGATCACCAAAGCCTGGCAGGCAAAAAGAAAAGAGGAAGCCCATCAGGATTACCTCGGCATAAACAAGGTTCTCGAAAACGTCAGCAAAGAGCTGAGAGGAGAAAATGTCAGCGACAGGATATACACCGCGGCCATCGAAGGTATATCGAGAATAATCAACCCTGAAGCTATTACGATATTTTTGTTCAACAAAAGAACCAACGCATTGGATAACGTCGCCGAATATATCGGCAACGAATTCGTAAACTCTCTTGACGACAATCATCCTATCGATATGGGGCTTACCGGGTGGGTGTTTAAAGAAGGAAAACCGCTTCGGATTCCGGATATTCAGAGGGGAAACCGCAGTAAACTCAAAGAGCTGGTTGGCAAATATAGCAAAGAACTTGCCAAAAAATATGTCAGAAGATTGCCGAGCGGACAAGCGGAACATTACCTGGGAGTTCCAATGTTTATCGGCGGAAAACCGATCGGTGCGATCCAACTCCTTAACAAGAAATCTCATTATTACGGGAATCCTACTGAAGATAAAAAGATGTGGCTGCTGGACCGCGGCTTTAGCAAAGACTGCGAAAACGTGCTTGGCATCGCCGCCAGCCATATTGCGGTCGCTATCAGAAGCGCAAATCTGTTCGAAGAACTAAAGCGAAAGATCGGCCAATTAAACACTCTTAAGGGCGTGGGCCGCTACACCAGCACCGAAATGCCTTTGGATGAGCTGCTGGAAAAAATAATCGAAGAAGCCGCTCACGATTTGAACGCAGAAATTTGTTTATTGTTTCTGCTGGATGAAAGCGAAAGGCGGTTGACTCTTAAACAACGATATGGAATACCACAAGATTCATTCCTGGAAGGAGCTTATTACGAACTGGGTGAAGGAATAACCGGTAAGGTGGCCCTTACCGGGGAAGCGGTATTGATAAAGTCGGCATCGGAAATGCCGGATGGAAAATTTTCCAAAGAGATCGTTGCCCACTTAAATAAAAAAGGAAAGAGTGAAGAAGAGACGAAGTTAGAATCGTTAATGGTAGTACCGATCAGGGCTAAGAACAAAATCCTTGGAGCGATCAAGGCCATTAAGAAAAAAGGTGAAGGGTACGACGAGGAAGATCTGAATTTTTTCGAAGCCTTCGGGAATTATATCGGTATCGCTATCGAAAATGCCCGCCATTATGAATTGACGAATAAAAAACTTGCAAACGCGGAAAAAAATGCTGCTTTATCTTTTATGCTTAGGGCGGTTGTCCATGAGATCAATAACACTGAGGCTCTGATACCGATCAATGTCCAAATTATCAAACATAAACTCGCTCAGGAAAATTATGAGATAAAAGAAATGCTGGATGTAATAGAAGATTCTGCTAAACAGGCGGTAGATTTTGCCAACAATGTCCAGGCCTTTTCCGCCAGCCGTATAGGAGGCAGAGAAGCGCGCGATATTAATGACATTATTAATAAAGCGCTGAAACAATTGGAGCCGATCTTTAAAAATAATAAACTGCATGACCAGGTGCGGTTGATCATAAACCTATCAAAAGAACCATTAATTCGATATGTTTATGAAACACCGCTGATCCAAGTTTTCCGGAATATAATCATTAATGCCTATCAGGCAATGGAGAAAAGTCTAGAAAAAAACCTGACAATTACCAGTTACGACGATACTAACAGCGGTTTGGTAAAAATTGAGTTTTTCGATACCGGTCATGGTATTAAGAGCGAGATCATGGAAAAAATATTCGATCCCGAATACACAACAAAACAAGGCAGAGGCAGCGGCATCGGCCTTTGGCTGGCGCACACACACCTTAAGAGTATTAACGCAGATATTAAAGTAGAAAGTATCGTAAATGAAGGAACTATGTTTACTGTTCAAATTCCGTAGCCCTGGATATCTGAGAGTGGAACAAACGAGCAAGCAGATTGACTATTCATAAATTCTTAACAAGAAGATGCAAACCCCACGAAAAAAAATACTAATACTTGACGATGAGAACACCTGGCTGACTACAATAAAAAATCTGCTGGAAGACAGTAATGCCGATCTGGTCTTAACCGTTGATTCCCAGGATGCTATAACGCGCGCAAAAAGTTCCGATTTTGATCTGATCATCCTGGATCAAAAATTACCCGATAGCACCGGCCTCGAAGTTTTGACGAAGATACGAGTGTTTAACCAGGATCAGGCGGCAATAATTGTTAGCGGCTCTTACCTCTCCGATGCTGATGAGACGGAGCTTGCCAGGATGGCGGTATGGTTTATTCTTAAATCTGCGTTTGACCCAACTTTAATAGAAAAAGTAGATTGGGTTCTTGAGCGCCATCACAATCGTGTTAAGGTCTTTATTTCTTATACTAAGCCCGACATTGAAACAGCTAAGGTGATCTATAATAGGCTAAAGGATAATGGATTTTTCCCGTGGATGGCTAAGGATCTGCGCAGCAACGATCCCTGGGATAAAGAAATAGAAGATGCCATAAATAATAGCGACTTCTTTATTTCCTGTTTGTCCGACGTAGCTGTTAAAAGAGACAGTCATTTCCGGAAAGAGATAAAACTTGCCATTGCAAAACACGACAAAGGTCCGCCTTTTATTATCCCGATCCTATTCGACGATACCCAAATGCCGGCTTATAACAAACGAAAGATCCAATACATAACCTATGACACAACTTCTGAAGAGTGGTGGAATAAATTAGTTTTCAGACTTAGCTCAAAAAGAAAGTCCTAAACATGTCAAGCAAAGGTAAGGAGAAGATTCTGGTCGTTGATGATAACAAAGGATGGCTAAGTACTATTAATAATTTACTGCAGCCGGATTACGATCTGACGTTAAAAAGCGATCCTCTGGAGGCTCTGATTACTTTCCGGGAAGGCCATTTTTCAGTGGCTATTCTCGACATGAACTTCCCCGGCAGTATTTCAGGACTGGATCTTTTTTTGCAGATGCGGGAGATTTCCACTCGTCTTCGCGCCATAATATTAACTGGTTATTCCGACCCCAGTTTGGGAAGGAAGTGTTTTCAAACCGGCATCTTTGACTATTTAAATAAAGGCGATTCGAAGTTGTTTGACGAATTAAAAAATACTATCAAGGAAGCATTTGAAAACGTTGAAGCCGAACCCTCCTAAGTTGGGTTCGGAGATTCTACCTCGACCGTAGCGAACCAGGTCTGCTGTTCCCGCAGCATAAGGTAATAAGCAGTGCGAAATATATTCTGCAATGAGTCCAGGTCATTGGCTTCTTGCGCCTGAAATCTGAGGCTTTGCAAGGCTTTGGTCATCTGTCGATAGCGGTGGTAGTTGCGACGGTACTCCCGATGCACCAATATACCTCCGATCGCGCCGCCTATTGCCGGAAAAGATAATGATAATAAATGCAAAGTAGCCGTGAGCTGTTCCCCTTCAAAAGATTTCGTGGCATGAAGTACCGCGATCAAAATCGTCAGAGAAAATAGCGACAAACCCGCTAATTCAAGTAATTTGTAGTTGTAATGCAGCTCTGCGGCCCGTTTCCGGTAATAACCTAGTTGATGTTCCAGCCAGGACTTTAACAAAAGATTTTTAAGTGGTTCAAATTCGAGGGAACGTTTCCGCCTTTCGCCCTGAAGGTGATTAATAAAAGCGTTAAAGATACTCTCAACCCATGAAGTTGACGCACTGACATTTTCAGAACCCGTGCCGCTGGAAACTTCTACAGGAATGATACCCGCGATGGACAATAATGTTGCCGCTCTCAACCGTTCGGAGAGCGCTCTGTATTCTATTCTTTTGCGATGCCAGTCATAATACCAGGAGCAGATCAATGTCAATACAATGAGCGCTGCTTCACCTACTTCTATCCAGTATAAATTGTATTCATGTGGGAAAAACAATAGTATAAATGCTCCGGTTGCTACGGCGGAGGCTGCCAATATATATACTAACGTACCGCGAAACCAATTGTAACGACGCTGAAAGCGGGTAGTCAGCATCTCTGCTTTACTCCAAATGGGCAAAATTCCGTGCTTAAGTTCATCGCCAAACACGGCATCAAAGTATTCCATAGCTTTCTGATCACTTAGCGACTCGCGGAATAAATTATAACTTTTCTCCATTTCCCGGGTAACTTCTGCAGGTTCCGGGGAGTTGATTCCAGTAAAGTAAGGATTCCACAGTTGTTGTTCAATATCCGTATTAAAAGTGTTTAAATGCCTCAATGCCGTTATTGAGGAGTCTTCATAATGTAAAATATTCACACCAAAAAAACGTCTGAAGAGCAGCCCGATACGAAACTTGGAGATCCCTGGAAGAAAGAGTCTTTCAAAAAGATTTCTAAAATTCATGCCTTTTTTATGATCTCTAAATTCTTTTAATCGAAGTGAGTGAATATGTATTACGGGTTTTCCCTGCCGTCGGGCTTCGGCAACTGTCGCCGCCGTTCCGGCCGATTTTTCCGATTCTTTACCGTCCCAGGCGGCTATCAAAATGTCACAGTTTTTAATTAGAACTTCAGCAGTGGATTTATAAGCGTTTCTTTTCACTTCCTCGGGCGACGCTGAGGAAATGGCAGTGACCTCCTGGGTACTTTCGGCCGAATTTATTAAGCTCCTGAAAATATCCTTTTGTTTTTCCCTTTTAATATCCTTGAAGTACTCATTTTCCGGCATAGGCAAAATCACTTGAAGTACAGGCGAGCTCTCAGGCGATTCTATCGAAGGGGACTTATACTTTAGCAGGGTTTCAGTGACGATAATATCCCCACCTTCAGCTAAGGATGAGATGATAATATATTTTCGAGGTGTGGCAGTAAGCAGAGCATCCAGATAATTCATCACGGCGTTGATTCTTCTTGACAATATTTCTTTAAGAAGAGCTTCGCTCTTTTTTACGTTCGGGCTCTCATCATCACAAAACGCAACAAAATCCTTGTGCCCTGTAACACCAATCCTGATTGGAATCACCTGTGTTATACCGGGTATGCCGTTACGATGAGTTATCCGGGTGTGAATTGTATCTTTGATTTCCATAACGTAGGCTTTTGGATAAATAGATTGATTTTGTTTAAGAAAGAGGAAGACACATAAATAATAGGGCCATTAAATTTCCCGCGACTCCGGCCTGAAAGAATGATTCTTTTCGAAGACGGTAGATATTCAAAGAAACAGAACCATTTGAGAATCCATCAACGCGTTGAACTATACAGATGCTTTAATTAGGCCTATTAAACTTCTGTGCCAAAATCACTCGCTTTCAAATCCCTGACTGGTGAACTTCAGAATTTATATATATATTCTCGGTAATATTACTAATAAATTGTCCGGAACACTTTCTGAAATGTCGGCCTTAATCTCTAATGCTACTTTGACCTCAAATAGTCTTAAAGTCGAGTAGTAATTAGATGTTTTTTGCAGAACCGCAAAAACTTCGCTATCGGTTTCCGACCTGTCTTTCATTGATGATATTGGCCATATTAAATCCCGGAACCACATCAGATGACGATGCCGGACGCACGTCCCGAGGTGGAACAACAATGTTAGATTTAACGCTAACTATTGTTTGCTGTTCAAAGGCCTCTGGGTTTATCGTTGGAATTTTGTCAGAATCATCCTTAAGTGTATTATTACCGCACGAGCACTGAAACTACAGCATAATGTCATCGAGATTCTTTACAAATACCAACGAACGCAATTTGTTCGATAAGTTTACCGGCGTCCTGGACGCGATGAAGGACGTCTACGCGTTTCATGCCGTGGTGGGCTACTTCCGTTCGTCCGGCTACTTTAAGCTCCGGCCTTATCTTCAGAACGTAAAAGAAATCAAGATCCTCGTTGGCATAAATGTCGATCAATTGTTTGCTGAAACTCAGCGAAAGGGATTGCTCCATTTTGGCGACGACCAAAGGGCAAAAGCTGACTTGCTTAAATGGTTCATTCAAGACATTCGTGAGGCTAAGTATTCGGAGCAGGTTGAAAAAGGCGTCCTTCAATTTCTCGAAGACATGATGAGCGGAAAGATCGAGGTTCGGGCGCACAGTTCAAAAGCAATCCACGCCAAATTCTATCTTTTCTTGCCTGAGCAGCACACTTCACATTCCGACGGCTGGGTAATTATGGGGTCGTCCAATTTGACCGAAGCCGGACTCGGTATCAAACGATCGCCAAATTATGAATTGAATATAGCGCTAAAGGACTATGACGATGTTAAGTTCACCCGTGACGAGTTTGAGTCTCTCTGGAAAGAATCGACGCCCATCCTACCGGCTGACATCCAACAGTTCAAGGAAAAAACTCATATCGGCCAGGTGTTTACTCCCTTTGAACTATATATCAAATTCCTCATCGAATATTTCGGTCAGAACATCGATTACGATCCGGACACCGTTGGTGATTTGCCGGCGACCTACAAGAAGCTGAGTTATCAGATCGACGCGGTTAATGAGGGCTTTCAAATGCTGATGGAACACAACGGTTTCTTTCTCGCCGATGTCGTCGGTTTAGGTAAGACCGTTGTGGCGGCAATGATCGCGAAACGGTTTCTGATAGCGAATGGGACGCAGAATTCGAAAATACTTGTCGTTTATCCACCGGCATTGGAAAAGAATTGGAAAGATACATTTCGGCAGTTCGGCATCGACCGTCACACAAAATTCATTACGAACGGCCGCCTCGACAAAATAGCAGACGGAAAGAGCATAGATTACTGGCCTAAAGAAGATTACGACCTGATCCTCGTCGATGAGGCCCATCGTTACCGCAATCACACGTCGATCATGTTCGACAACCTTCAGCGGATTTGCAAAGCTTCCCGGGATGGCGAAGGCCTGATCGCCGGGGAAAAAAAGAAAGTTATTCTTATATCGGCAACACCGCTGAATAACCGGCCCCAAGATCTTTATTACCAATTGTTATTATTTCAGGATGCCAGGCGCAGCACCCTCACCGAAACTAATTTGCAGACGTTTTTCGGCCCGATCATTCGGGAGTACCGGGACATCATTGCAGATGAAAACCCCGATCTTGACCGTATTCGTGAAATATACGAAATTATTCGTGAAAAGGTGATTTCACCGATCACTGTCCGGCGAACCCGAAAAGATCTGGAAAAGTACCCGAAGTATAAAGATGATCTGAAAGCGCAAGGAATTGATTTTCCCGCCATCGCCGCCCCGCGCTCTAAGAACTATGCCCTCGAAGGTGAACTGGGGGTGCTGTTTACCGATACGATGGTGAGCCTTACTACAGAGGTCAAATATCATCGCTATCAGGCAATTTCTGCCTTAAAAGCCAATATTCGTGAGGAGCTATACCCGCAGGCGAACCTCGTCTCCGCATCGTTGGCAAGGATACTGCAAACCTTGATGGTTAAACGTCTTGAAAGCAGTTTTTTTGCATTCAAAAAGTCCTTGGGAAACATCGCGAAAGCTACTGATCGAATGATTCAGATGTTCGAGAATGACAAGGTCTTTATCGCTCCCGACCTTAACATAAACGATCTTATGGAAAAGGGTTGGAGCGTCGAAGCGATTGAGGAATATATTCTCGAAAGAAGCATAGAGAAGCCAAATAACAGAGTATTTGCTGCTGATGATTTCGGGCCGGAATTTGTTGACGGCCTTAGAAGCGATCATGCGATTCTGCAAGAGTTGATAAAGAAATGGTCAACGATCGACCAGGACCCGAAACTCGAAACTTTTTTTGACGCCTTACAGCGTGATTTCCTCGATCTTTCAATAAATAAGACCGGCAAGCTCGTTATTTTTACCGAGAGCAAGGATACAGCGGGTTATTTACAGGAAGAAATAGAGCGACGGTTGGGTATTGAGATCCTAAATGTTTCCGCGCAAAACCGACGCCAATTATTTGAGACGATTCGCGATAATTTCGACGCAAATTACACCGGCGTACAAAAAGACGATTACCGGGTTCTGGTTACAACCGACGTTCTGGCGGAGGGGGTAAACCTGCATCGCGCAAATGTGATTATCAATTACGATACTCCCTGGAACGCTACCCGGCTTATGCAGCGGATCGGACGGGTCAACCGCATTGGTAGTGTTGCAAATACAATTTACAGCTTTAATTTCTATCCGTCACCACAAGGGGATTACATAATCAAGCTCTATAACAAAGCATTGGTTAAACTCCAGAGTTTCCATTCCGCTTTTGGCGAAGACACACAGATCTATACCCATGAAGAACTTGTTCAGCAATTTGAGTTGTTTAAGGAAGGTCTCGAGGACGAAGAAGACAAACGACTGTATTATCTGCGGATCATTCGTGAATTTAAGGACTCCAATCCGGCCGAGTTCAAACGCATCAAACATTTTCCGGTAAAAGCCCGGACCGCTCGCAGTGTTTCCCGGTCAAAAAAAGAAAATGCGGATAACTCGACCGTCGTATTTTTAAAATCGCCTTACAAGAGCGAATTCTATAGATCGCGGGGCGAAGACAATATAGAATCATTGACCTTTCTTGAAGCTGCCGATTATTTTGCAGCCTTAGCAAGTGAACCGGCGTTCGACCTGCCGGAGGTTCATTACACGCAAGTACAGGCCGCTCTCGATGCCTTTGAAAAAGATTTTTTTGGATCGGCAACGGAAACTGTAACCACGACTGACAAAGCGGACGCAAGGTCGAATCAGGCCAAGAAATTTCTGCGTGATATTCGCGGGATCACGAAATATGATGAAGTTAAAACGATCTGCACTAATCTTTCGGAGTTGGTCGATCGAGGTACATATACCCAACTTCCAAACGAGATCAAGAAGCTAAAACAAAGGCTCGACAAAAAACAGCTCACTTATGGCCAGGTTGAGAATCTACTTGTAGATTTTGCTTATAAATTCGATGCTCTTGACGACGAATCGGACTCGGATTCATTCTCAGAACCGATAGCGAACGTCGAACCTGAAATCGTCTTGTCGGAAACCTTTATCGAATAATGGATAAAAAACAGCTCCAATCTATTCTCTCCACCGGCTACCAGCCCGCGTTTTGGCGGCAAGTTCTAACCGATGTCTTTGGCGTGACACGCCTCAATCAGCAGCCGCAGCCGATCATCTTGCCGGCTAATGATCTTGCCGAAGCTGCGTTCGAACTTGGCTCGTTTGAAACCACCGACGAACGTCTTGTCGGTTTGTATCGGATTGATCTGAAACCAAATGTTCGCATCGGCCAAAATCGCGTCGGCCTTCGCTCGCTTCTTCGAAATATATACAAATACGACGTTGACGCTGCACTTGTGGTCTTTGTTCAAGACGATAAATGGAGGCTTTCACTTATCTCCGAAATTCGCATCCTTGATGATAACGGCGATCCGGCTGAGCAAAAAACCGAGCCCAAACGGTTCACTTATCTTCTCGGTGTAGATGAAACTGTTCGAACAGCCACTGACCGTCTGCTGCCCTTGGGCGAACAAAGTTTTACGCTCGATAAACTGATCGACGCTTTTTCTGTTGAGAAACTAACAAAAGCATTCTTTAAGCGCTACAAAGAGTTATTCGGTGAGTTTTGCGAACATCTTACGGCCTCGACTCAATACCGCGAACTTTTTCTGAATTCGAAGCAGAAACCGAAAGACGGCTGGAAGGACCTGTCAGCCAAACCGATCCGTGATTTTACCAAGATATTGCTTGGCCGCTTGGTATTTCTTCAATTTTTGCAAAAGAAAGGGTGGATGGGTGTACCTGCGAATGAAACTGCTTGGGAAAACGGCGATGCACGCTTTTTGCAAACGCTATTTGCCCGGACAAAAGATAAAGATCATTTTCACAGCGGAGCATTACGCACTTTATTTTTTGAAACGCTCAACAGCAAGCGCAAAGGTGATCTGGCTGATACATTGCTAGGATTGAATATTCGCATTCCGTATTTGAACGGAGGGCTTTTTGATACGGATATTTCAACCCGGAATGCGGTTGATTTTCCAAAAGAACTTTTCGCTGAACTTATTGATTTCTTTGAACAATATAATTTCACGATTGACGAAGACGATCCTTACGATCGCGAGGTTGGCATCGACCCTGAAATGCTGGGGCATATATTTGAGAATCTGCTTGAAGAAAATCGGGAAAAGGGAGCATTCTACACCCCGAAAGAGATAGTTCATTATATGTGTCAGGAAAGCCTGATCGAATATCTTGCTACGCATCTGCCCAATGACGACCGCCCCGGAATTGAAAGGCTTGTCCGCGATAATCAGATCGCGGAGAACTTTACCGACCGTGCAAAGGCGATCGAGATAAATCGTCTGCTCCGCGATGTAAAAATATGTGATCCCGCGATCGGCTCCGGCGCGTTCCCGATGGGACTATTGAAGGAAATTTTCGAATGTCGCCGTCTCGTCTATCCTTACCTGCGAACCAACGAATCCTTTAATCCAGCTACCATCAAGAAGGAAATAATTCAGAACAACATCTACGGCGTTGACATTGATAACGGAGCGGTTGAGATAGCTAGACTTCGTTTCTGGCTTGCTCTCGTGGTTGATGAGATCGTACCCGCGCCTCTACCGAATCTTGACTACAAGATAATGCAGGGCAACAGCCTGCTCGAACAGTTCGAGGATATTTCGCTTGTGTTCGACAAGAGCCAATTGTCTCCGGACTATTATGTTGAACGAAATCTATTCGGCGATGCCGTCAACGCTCAGACCAGTTTGATGGATGTTCTCCGGGTTCAGCAGGAACTTGGCGAATTTGACGTTACCAAACTCGAATCGGAATTCTTCGGAACCGAAGACGCCGAGCAAAAAGCTCACATCCGCGAACAGTTAAACCGCCTCGAACGCCTGGTTATCGAACAGGCGATCAAGGCAAAAGAATCTTCAATTCGCTCCGACATCGCTAACATAAAAGCAGACATAACACGTAAGCAAGCAGCCGTTCGTGTGGAACAACGCGACAAAATCATTCCTTTATCAACCTTCAAAAAACTCAGTAAGCTCGATGACCAGCTCGAAGACATTGGGAAAAGCAAGGAACGGCTACAAGCTCTGCGGCCGGACAATAAACCTTATTTTCTCTGGCATTTATACTTTCAGGACGTATTCGAACGCGGTGGCTTCGACATAGTTATCGCCAATCCGCCATATATCAAAGAGTACACAGATAGAAAAGCCTTTGACGGCCTGCGTGATTCGCAATATTACAAAGGCAAAATGGACATCTGGTACTTCTTTGCCTGCTTTTGTTTAGACCTTTTGAAGCATGGCGGCATACAGTGTTTTATCGCCCAGAACAACTGGATAACAAGCGCCGGTGCTTCGATTCTCCGCGAGCAAGTGTTACAACGTACTGAGATTTCTATTTTCACCGACTTTGGAGATTACAAAGTTTTCGAATCTGCTGGTATTCAAACAATGATATACCAGCTAAAAAATCTTCTGCCCAAAGATTTCTACGAAACAAGATATGGACGACTGCGGAATTCACAAATTGACAAGGGAAATCTTCAGAGATTTCTCAGGGCAGATTCATTAGAGTCAAACGAGCACTATATAAAGTTCCCGCATCTAACGGAACCGCGTGCTTATGCGGATGGCTTTATATACTTCAACGAATCGGTGAACGCAGACCTATTGTCTAAAATCCGGGAAGCTGACAAAGTTGATTTCCTTCTTGAATCAGAGATTGCACAAGGTATTGTTGCACCACAAGACAAACTCAACCAAAAGAATCAGGCTAAACTGGGCGCAAATTACGTAGTCGGGGAAGGCATTTTCCAGCTTTCGACCCAGGAAAAGCGGCGACTCAGCTTATCAATCTTAGAAAAGGAGCTGGTTAAACCTTTTTTTTCGACAACTGAACTTGGCAAATATTATGGAAAATCGTCATCAAATGAGTGGATCATTTACACTAAATCTAACATTGCGCAGTCGATAAAAAAATACCCGAACATAAAAGCTCACCTCGATAGATTCAAGAAGGTCAATACGTCAACTTTTGCACCGTACGGTTTACACCGGGCTCGCGATGAAAAATTCTTTTTCGGCACCAAAATTATGTGCGTTCGAAAATGTGAACACCCCACTTTCACCTACACCGATTTTGACTGTTATGTATCTCAGACTTTCTTCGTGATCAAAACCGAAAGGTTCGACAACAAGTTTCTTACAGGACTTCTAAATTCAAAACTAATTGAATTTTGGCTAAGACATCGAGGCAAGCTACAAGGAAATTTGTTTCAAATTGACAAAGAACCACTTTTAGATATACCGATTAGAAAAGAGGATTCGATTGGAGCTCAGATTGCTGAGAAAGTTGACGATATAATAAATGCAAAAAAACAAGACCCGAATATGGACACATCAATCCTTGAAGACGCAGTTGACTATTTGGTTTATGAGCTTTACGGACTCGATGAAGACGAAATCAGAGAAATAGAAATTTGGTATTTATATCAATATCCTAATCAATCGGCGGGCGATTTTGCACAGAGGATTCGGGAAAAATATAAGGATTACATTGCTCGTCTTGAACTCTTGCGTTCTAAGCCGCGTGAGTTTTGGGAATCTCATCCGACGCTGGGCATAATCGCCAGGGGTGAGAGCTCCAAGCTTGAGTTTAAAGAGACGTTAGAAGCAAATAATCAGACAGGCGACAAGCATCCGGGGTTGGTTCTCAGCGTGCTTAAAACGATTGCCGCTTTTTTGAATACTGACGGCGGCACGCTGCTTATCGGGGTTGCGGATTCGGGAGGAATTAAGGGGTTGGAGCTGGATCTCAAACTTTGCAGGAAACCAAATATTGACAGCTTCGAACTTAAAATCCAGGATCTTATCAAAGATCGACTTAAGGCGGCGGTGGGAAAGGTAAACGTCAGTTTCGAACATCTTCCCGAAGGCGATGTTTGTAAAATTGAGGTTGAACCAAGCCCCGGGATAACTTTTGTGGACGGGAAAGATGTCTATGTTCGCGTAGGCAACAGGACAGAAAAGCCGGAAGGCGCAAGGTTGGCCGAGTGGATTCAGGGACGAAGCGCTGCTTAGTGGCGTTATTGTTTCCATTCTAATAGGAATAGTAAATACACGGGGAGGATTTAAACCTATGTTTTGGGACACCACCCACGATGACCTTGACAAGAAAATCCGCCAGCTCGAAAACCTCATTAGTTCAACGTGGGGTTTAACCGGCACAACGCGGGACGAATGGGAACCTGTTTTCTCTTTGATGAAAGAGATACAGGCGGATTTTGATAAGAAGGTCAAATATCCGACAAAAGAACAGCGCGAGACTGCCTGGCAGACTTTCTGCGCTCTGCGTTCCGAAGCTCATGAGAAAAGCCGCAAGAGAAACAAGGAGCGGTCGGATTTTCGGATGATCGAAATAAACCGGGAATTACGCGCGGCCGATTGGGATGCAATGATGGATAATCTCGGCGACATGATCACGTTCTATACGATGCAGACCACTAAAGAAGATATGAAGGAAAAAGGCCGGCATCTTCACCAGGCGGGGCAGCTCTTAGGGCAATACAAGCACGAGATGGCGGCCGAGCATAAACAGGAAGTGTTCGAACGAATAAAACAGATTCGCGAGCAGCACGATATATTCTGGGGCCGCGTCCGCGAGGCCAATGAAGAAAAACAACGGATCTGGGAACAAAAGCAGCGAGATTTCGAACAGCGAAAAGATCATGCCCGTGCGAGCATCGAACGCAATCTGGAAAAGAACAGGGAGCAACTGCGAAAGGCAGAAGACGCGTTAGAGCGGCAGAAAGCGCATCGCCGCGACCTGGAAGATAAAATCTCATCTGCCTATAGCGACAGCTTTCGGGACCGGGCCGAAGGATGGCTTGACGAAGCAAACGACAAGATCGCCGATATAGAACAGAGTATCGAGCGAATCGAAGGATGGATTGACGAAGGACGCAGTAAGCTAAGCAGTTTTTGAGGCGGAAAGCGCCATGAGCGAACCCACCTTCACATTTCGTAGCAATGACCTAACCGCCGAATTAATCGCTGCGGCTAAAAGCCGAGGATAACCCGGATAACCAGCCGCGACTTAATAATCAAGAATATAAGCAAATATTTTCTGATAATTTCAGATTGAACGCCGCCGGAAGATTAAAACATTGACTTAACTAAAATCATTATGTTATCTTGCGAACTAACTACTTATAGCAAATGATGTTGCAAGTTTAGTTTTTCGCAAGGTTGGTAATTTCCCTCCCGGTGATTCTAAAGTGCAGAAGGAGATTATCGATCGATTTATTGATGTATTGTCCGGATTTTTTTTAATTCTTTCAATACTTGATTCCTGAAGCTTCGTGAGCTTTAGTGATGGCTTGAGCAGAGTTTTACATCATGATTCCCGGTAATTCAAAAATAATCGATCCGGCTGCCGACAAAATATGCCGATGGCCGGATTTTATTTGTGCGTGTTAGACCCAGCAGAGCGGCAGTTTATCGCAATTCCCTGTTGCGATTCATGTTCATCGGATTTTAGTCATTGCTTCGAACGCAAAAATAATTGCTCAAAAGTTCGCAAATAATGATGCAATTTTCCGTCCTCTCTAATACATGCGTTTGTTTTACATAGTCGCGATCAAAAGCCTTTTCAACATTTAAATTTTCTTTGACGATATTTCAGCCATTTGCCGGCCTCGGCAAAGGTAACGGAGGAAAAACATATGCCGATTCAACCTACCTATCCCGGAGTCTATATCCAGGAAGTTCCAAGCGGTGTCAGGGCAATTACAGGTGTGTCCACTTCGATTGCCGCTTTTTTCGGGCGAACTTTAAAAGGCCCGATCAACAAGGCCGTCCGCTGTCTCAGCTATTCCGATTTCCTGCGGGAATTCCAGGGCGGACATCCTTTAAGCGATCTCGGAACCAGCGTCAAGCAATTCTTCGATAACGGCGGAACGGACTGCTATGTGGTCCGCCTGGCCAGGGGGGCGTCCGCGGCCAGCGTGACGCTGAGAAATGTGGCGAATAACAGAAATGTTCTGATCGCCACCGCAAAAGCCGAGGGCACGTGGGGCCAGGGTGTAAAGCTCGAAGTGGATTACAACACGACAAACCCCGAGGATTCTTTCAATCTAAAGGTCACGCGCGAGGCCGGGGGCGCCGTCGTCAGCACGGAAACCTTCTCGAATCTTTCGATGAATCCCACCTCGGCCCGGTTTGCGCCGATTTTTGTCACCCAGTCTTCCAAGCTGATCGATCTGGATCTTCACGCGGACATGGGCGATCCGACCGATACCACCACACCGTCTTTTATTAATGACATAGTAAATACGCCGCGCGGATTTTCGCAAAGCCGCCGCGTCTTCGGCGGGACAGACGCTCAGACCCTCAGGGACGCCATGAGCGCCGCGATCCGCCCGCTGGTTGACATTGCGATCCCGGCAAATAAAAGGTCGATGTTCATTCTGAACCTTGACGGGAAAACCGATATTCCGGTCGATCTCGGCGGTATCGTGATACCGAACAATCCGGCAAATAACGGCGCCCTGACAACCCCGATCAAAAATCGGATCGACGCCGCCATAGCCCCCGTGCTGCCCGGCGTAACTGTAACGGTTTCAATAGATACCTTTACAACACCGGCTCCGAACACGAATGGCGGGGTGCTGCGGATCGCTTCCAATCATAACGACGGGCCAAACATTTCGATCAGAAGCGCCAGCTCGAACGATTTTGCCTCGCCGATGATGTTCGGGATCGATAACGGCGGCATCGAGGTAGGAAGATTCAGTAACATGCGCCCGGTTCCGAACGGCACTTTTTTCTCCGGCGGCACCCTTAACGATCTTACTGCCGGGGCGAACGGCCTGAGCGTATTTTCCGGCCTGCTGCAAAACGCGATGACGGCCGTCGCTTTCGACGCCGCGCTTTTGCCGCCTCCGGCGCCGATCCCGGTCAATCTGGTGACGACGCTGCCGACGCCGCCGATAAGCGCCAACTTTACCGACTCTTCCGGCGGGACCGGCGGTTTGATCGAAAAACTTCGCCTTATTGCGCTGGCCGTAAACTCGGATCCCAATGCGGTCTGCACCGCTGAACTCTGGGGCTACCGTCTGGTTTTCAAGCGAAAAAGCGGAACCATCAATGAAACCACCACCGTCGCGACGACCGGCGCGGCTGCTTTTGCGACCGGCTTTACCCAAAATTCACAGCGTTACAGCCTCGGAAATTTGAGTACCAGCCCGTTCGAATTGCTGCCCTGGCCGGCGCTTTCTTCCGGCTCCGACGGAACCGCCCCGCAGCAGACAGAATACGAAGGCGACCCTGTCACGCACACCGGTTTTTACGCGCTGGACAAGGTTGATCTTTTCAACCTGATGGCCCTGCCGGCCGATCGTGAATTCGATGTCGCGGTCGTTCGCGGAGCGGCCAGCTCCTATTGCGAAAAGCACCGGGCATTCCTTCTGCTTGACGCTCCGGTCGAGTGGACCGATGACGATCACCCGGTGGCGGACGCAACCGTCGTGAACACGTTCCGGGTCGGCATCAGCAAGCAGTACTCGGCGATCTTTTACCCCCGGGTTCAATACAGCGACGCCGGGATTAAAAAATACATCGGCCCCTCAGGCATGATCGCCGGGCTGATGGCGCGAACGGATTCGCAGCGCGGTATCTGGAAAGCGCCCGCCGGCATCGATGCCGATCTGCGCGGCGTCGTGGATGTCGAATTTAATATGACCGACGGAGAAAACGGCGTATTGAACAAGCTCGGCGTCAACTGCATCCGCAAATTCCCGAACGGCATCGTCAACTGGGGCGCGCGAACGCTTGACGGAAACGACGATTTCGGTTCGGAGTGGAAATATATCCCGATCCGCCGGCTGGCTCTTTTTCTCGAAGAATCGCTCTTCCGCGGAACGAAATGGGTCGTTTTCGAACCCAATGACGAACCTCTCTGGGCAAAGATCAGAATGAATGTCAACGCGTTCATGATGTCCTTGTACCGGCAGGGTGCTTTCCAGGGCAGCACGCCCGACAAAGCGTTCTTCGTCAAATGCGACGGGGAAACCACCACGGCAAACGACCGCAATCTGGGCATCGTCAATATCCAGGTCGGTTTCGCGCCGTTAAAACCCGCGGAATTCGTCATCATCAGCATTCAGCAAATTCCGGACGTGTAGAAAGTAAGAGGAGGAAATAATGGGAAAAGGATTTGAAAAGAACGCAAAGCGGTTTGACCCATACAAGAATTTTAAATTCCGTATTCTGTGGGATAGCAAACCGGTACTCGGGGTCAGCAAGATCAGCGCGCTCAAGCGCACTACCGAAGTGGTCAAGCATCGCGACGGCGGAGATAACAGCACCGACCACAAATCACCGGGCAGGACGAGCTACGACGCCATCACGCTTGAGCGCGGCCTGACGCACGATCCGGAATTCGAGAAATGGGCGAACAAGGTTCATCCGTATTCCGGCGACACGGCGATGGATCTGGCGGAATACAAAAAAGACCTGGTCCTCGAGATGATGAACGAAAAGGGCCACGTCGTTTACCGCTATTTCCTGTATTACTGCTGGGTCAGTGAATACACGGCGATGCCGGAATTAAACGCCAACGCCAACGCCGTCGCCATCGAATCGCTCAAGATCGAACTCGAAGGCTGGGATCGCGATATGGATACCAAGGAGCCGAAGGAAAGCGATGACGTTCCGCAGAGTTAATTAAGGATCAGCGCATGAATCTGGCATCGAGCACAACCGCGACGATTCCGCTTCCGGAATTGCCTCCATCCTTTGCCGCCGCTTTTCCGGCCGGCGGGATAGGCATGCGCCGGTTCGGGATCTTTGAAAGCGACCTCGCGGTCGATTTTACGGGAAGCAATATTCCCGCGCTGGTTACCCGTATTCTCGAACAATGCGCGGCGGGTCCCGAAGGCCGTCTGCCCGCCGGTTTTTTTCGCGGGCTGTCGGTCGGCAAACGGCTCGAATGCCTGCTCGCGCTCGCGGCCGGTGAGCAGCGTTCGCCTTTTAACTTTCCGTTTCATTGTTCGGGATGCGGGCAGGAACTTGAAATGGAATTGACCCTCGATGAGATAGCGGAAATGCAGCGGGAAGCCGACCTGGTCGAAACCGTCGAGGTCGGGATCGGCGGGCGGCCTCTTTTATTCCGCAAACCGTCGGGCGAGGATCAGGAAAAATGGGCGGAGATGGTTTTTCGCGATGAAAAGGAAGCGGCCTGGGCTATGATCGGCACCCTCGCCGCCAGCCCCGGGATCGCGGAAAACCTCGGCGCCGAAGAACTCGGCCTGATCGATGAGGCAATGGATGAAGCCGACCCGCTGGTTAATTTTCTCTGCCGCATAGGTTGTTCGGAATGCGGCGCAGAAAACGAATTTCTCGTCGATCTGCTGGACGTGGCGCTCGGGGTGCTGGGCCGGCTCCAGCGGCAATTGATCGTGATGGTTCATAAACTCGCTTCGCATTATCACTGGAGCGAAAAAGAAGTTTTCGAGGTTCCGCATTGGCGACGGCAGGAATATCTCGGCCTGATCGCCGCCGGCAGATAATCGGGGCAGATAATCGGGGAAGATAAATCGGAAGGTAAATATGAAAGGGTACTTCTCTCGGATCGCAAAACAGAGCGGGCTTCGTTTTTCGGGGCAGCCGGATGTGCCGCGCCCGTCGCATCCGTTTTTGGGAGACGAAGTGGCCGCCGAATCCGCGCCGCTCCACCTGGAAGAGAGAGTAATGATCCCCCCGCATTTGTCCGGCGAGAAAACCGAAACGCAGCGCCCTGCCGCACATAGTGGTCCCTCTGCTCCCGAAGCCCCGCGAGAAAAAGCGGCCGTTCCGGAAAGCGGGCGAAAAAAGAAGCGGCGGACGGCGAGCGCGGAAACGCGGGAACTTGCGCCGGACAGCGTAGAAGAAAAACCGGATGCAGGCTTTGAACTTAAAGACCGGCCGGAGCTTACTTCCCCGGCACAGGTAGAGGAATTTTCGGCTCCTATACAGTCGGTAAGGTCGGAAAACAGCATCGAGGCAGAAAAGTCTTCGGAAGAATTTTCCGCTATCGAGAAAACGGTTTTTACCGAAAACCGACGAACCGGGGAGTCATTCTCTCAGGCTGCGGAGCAAAACGAGAAACCCGTGCTAAAAGAATCGGCGGATTTAACAAAACCGGAACGATCTGATTCTTCAACCGGGCATGAAACCGAAAGAAAAGAATATTTTGTAAAAACGGCGGAGATCATTGAAAAGGGCGAGGCGGCTAAAGGGGCTGAAGCGGCAGAGGTTCACAAAATTCTCTTTCAGGAAGTTCAGCAATGGGTGGCCGATTCTCCCGCCGCGCTCGATGCCGCCGAACCGGAGAGAGGCGAAAAGACCGCGGCCGTTTTGACCCAGGAAGTTTTGCGGCCCCAGCAGGCCCCGCAGGTGCTGATACCGGAGCTGATTACCCTTCGCGAAAAAGCCGAGCCTGAAAAGGCCGGGCGCGGCGAATTTGCCGAGCAAACTTTCGAGCTTTCGATCGGCATGATCAGCGTCGTGATCGAGGAGCCGGAAATGCCCAGGCAGCCGGAGCCTCCGCAAACCGCCCGTCAAAATGCAGCCGGGGAGACAAAGCGTGAATTTTCCCGCCTGAGCAGACATTACATTTAGGACGTAAAACCGGGCGCCGCCCGTAAACCGGCGCACACGAAGATAAAAAGATGTCATTAGCAGATACAAAAAATGCGATAGGCGCGGTGACCAGGGCGCTGAAGGAACGAATTGATCTCTTCAGCACGATTCCGGTCACGGTCGGCAGGCCGGATCAGACGAGCGCGATCAATCCCCGCCTGAATCTTTTTTTGTATGAGATCGTCTTTGACCCGCACCTGAAAAATACCCCGCTCAATGAGGGTGAAAAAGCGCCGCTCTGGATGGTTTTGAAATATTTGCTGACGGCTTTTGAGGCGGCGGACGACAGTGATTCTCCCGAGGCGCATGAGCATCTCGGCGCCGCGCTCCGCGCGATCTACCAGGACGATCTTTTAAAACTCAGCGGCTTGGCCGTGCCGATCACCAGGGCGCTCGACAGCAACCCCGGCGAGCTGCACGTTACTTTTGACGAAGCGCCGTCCGAACTGCTTGCCCGGCTGATGCAGAGCACGGATGAAAAAATGCGGCTTTCGATCACCTTTCAGGTGCGGCCGGTGATGATCGCTTCCGTCGAGCCCCCGGATTATTCGCTGCTGGTCGGTGTGGATTATACGAAACCGCCGGTCACCCTGACGCCGAACCCGGTCGGGATGGATGTTATCCCTTCGATGGGTTCGTTCATCTCCGAAATATCGCCGACGGGCTTCGAGGTTGGCGAAGAGGTCATCGTTCGCGGAACCGATCTCCACTTGGCAAACCTTTCGGTCATGCTTGGGCCGGTCGAGCTTCCGATAACGATGCAGCAGCCGGACGAGCTTCGCTTTAAGGCCGATTCCGCGATCATCGGCGCGAGCGGCATCTCCGCCGGCAGCCATCCGCTGACGGTCGTTCTGACGATGCCGGGCACGGGCAAAAAACGCCCCAGCAACGCGGTCATCGCCAACCTCGTCCCGACGATAAACACCGCGATACCAAGCGCCGTCACGGTTATTCCGGGCGCCCCTGGTATGCCGGACACCGCGCACGGAACCATCGACCTCGCCGGCGTGCTGTTGGGCAAAGACGCCGACGATGTGATCCTGGCATTTTATCGCGACGGCGCGGTCACCCGGATGTTCGACGTATTTACGCCGGTCGGCGCGCCGCCGCCGCTCCAGCCCGCGCGGCAGCTGGTCATGACGGTGGGCGAAGCGGTCGAAGCCGGTGATTATTTGATGATCCTGAGAGTAAACGGACAGCAGGCTCCGCAGAGTCCGGTCGTGAGCCTGAGTTAGCAGTGAAGTAGTAATGAGTTAGTAATGAAAGCGAAAAAGGCAAAAATTGAATCCGTCGTTTTCTCGCCCAATTTGCGGGCGGATGATGATCTGGCGAATTACTGGATGCGCCAGGCGACGTTCCGCGCCCGCCGCGAGATCGCCTGGATCTGGTATGAGCGCGGCCTGATCGCGCAGCCCCAGCCCGGCGAACTGCCGCCCGTCGTCGATAAAGCTTCGGATTCGCTCGATCTTTCGCGCCACTGGGCGGAAAAACAGCAGTTTTTTGCCGACAACGTCGCCGCCCGGTATCTGACCGAACAGCTCGCAGCCGAACCGCCTAAGATCAAGAACCCGAGGCGCGGTTCATTCAGCTGGGTGGTGAACGAACTCGCGCTCGACGATGTTTCCGCCTTTGCGCTCGGGCTCGGCCTCGCTTCGGCGTTCGATGGGAGTTTCGGCGCGGTCATCGCCGCCTGTCTCAACGATCATTCGCGCATCTACCCGAATCTGATGCTGATCCAGCGTCTCTGGGGATTTCCCGAAGACGTGCTTTCGCTGGCCGACCCGATGCACGCGATATTTAGTTTCGGGCTGCTGCGGCGGAGCGCGGTCGCGGTTCGCCAATATGCCGAGACTTTTTGGGAACAGCCGCTTTCGGTTCCTTCGATGGTGGCCCGCGAGCTTTTGTCAGCCTCTCCGGTCTTTCCGGCAGGCTTGAAACTGCTCGATCCCGCCGAGACCGAAAAAGGTAAACTGGAAAAGGACGGCAAACGCATCTCTTATCGGCTGCAGGAAGAAAAACCCGAAAGGCTGCGGATCGTTCCCCTGCTGGGAAATAAACGCTCGGCCTATCGCCAGACGACGCTCGATATTCTGCGTCTTTCAAAACGCACTTCGTGGGAATTCCGGGGCGATCCGGCGCTGCTCGCGGGCGAAGATTATCTGAACATGCTGGTCACGTTCTGCTGGCTGCAGGACCGGGATTTGTTTATCCATCACGAGCTTTTCGACACTGCCGAAAAACATCGCGACCGCAACGAGGGCCTGCCGCTTGTGTCCGTGCCGATCACGCTTTTTTTAGCTATTTCGGAGCGCCGGCAGGTAAATCACATCGAGCCCGAATTGCTCTTGCACGTTGTCAAAATTCCCGCCCTGACGTACGAAGAGCGGCTCGCCGTCTGGCGCGAGGAATTCGGGCGCGAAGCAAAAAAATACGGCGATATATTAACTGAGATCGCGCGGCGTTTTCGTTACGAAAAAGACAGCATCCGGCAGATCGTAGCCGAGCTCAAGGCGCTTCCCGAAAGTCCCACCGAAGATGATTTTATCGCCGCCTGCCGCGCCGAACTCAGCTTCGACATCGGCGAGCTCGCCGCCTATGTCGAGCCGCGCTTTATCGATGAACGCCTGATCCTGCCCAACAAACAGAATCGCCAGTTCGAAGAGCAGCTGGCCGCGATGACCTCGCTGACCGAGGTGCATTACGGCTGGGGCACCGCGCGCGCCTGGAACGAAGGCGGCATCACCGTGCTTTTCGCCGGCCCGCCGGGAACCGGCAAAACCATGGCGGCTGAGATCATGGCGCTAAAACTAAAACTCCCGATGTACCGCATCGACCTCTCGCAGGTGGTCAATAAATATATCGGCGAAACCGAGAAAAATTTAAAGCGCATTTTCGATGCCGCGGAAATTTCGGACATGGTGCTCTTTTTTGACGAGGCCGATTCGCTTTTCGGAAAACGCACCGACGTCAGCGACGCCCGCGACCGGTACGCGAATCTTGAGGTCAGCTACCTGCTCGAGCGCATGGAGCGGTTCAAGGGGCTGGCTATTTTAGCCACCAACCGCAAGCGCGATCTGGACGAAGCTTTCCTCCGCCGCCTGCGCTACATCATCGATTTTCCGGTGCCGGATGAAACCCTGCGGGCCGAAATATGGAAACAGATCATCCCGGGCGCTGTCGCGGAAAATTCACAGATAGATATCGGTTTTCTGGCGCGGCAGTTTCCGCTTTCGGGCGGGCATATTCGCTCGATCGTGTTCAATGCCTGCCTGCAGTCCGCGCACGGCGGAAACGGCAAAAAAGAATTGATGATGAAAGACGTTCTGGTCGCCGTCAAACGCGAATACGACAAGATGAATCGCTCGATCAGCCTCGACCAGCTGGGGCAGTACGCGGAAGATATCGCGGCCCTGGATTAGTGATTAGAGGTTAGTTTAGTGGGATCGTAAAAATGAGTAAGAGAAAGATTCACATTCAGAATTTGCAGATCCGGCTCCCGCGCGGCGCAGCCGGTGAAGCGCGGACGATCGCCGGCGGGCTAGGGCAGGAGATATTACGCAGCATCGCCGAATCGACGTCCGGCAAGACGGGCACGAGACGAGTCGGGCAGATATCCGCCGGAAAAATAATTTCGACCGGCGGAGCAGGCGCGCAGGATCTGCAAAAACAGATCGCCCGCCGGGTAGCGGACGAGCTTCGGAAAAAGATCGGATAGAAAGGAGAGCGGCAAATGGGTTTTCTAATGCGTGGAGCGTTGATCGAATACGGCAGCGATTTTATGGGGCCGATACCTAACGTTGTCATTTTCCAATTCAATCCTGAGACGTTGTCACGGACGGTGCAGATACCCCCGCGCTCCACCGGCGCCACTTCGCGCGAAACCACGCAGGCGGGCGAACCGGCGGTGGAAAAGATCACGCTCAAGGCGAGTTTTAGCGCCGCCGATGAATTCGGCGACAACAAGGTTTTAGCGCGGCTCTTCGGAGTCGGAACGCGTCTGGCCGCGCTGGAAAAAATGGTTTATCCGTCAAACGACCTGCTGGCGGCGATCGGCGCCGCGATCGGCCTCGGCGGCGATTCGGGCGACGACCCGCGGCAGTCGATGCCGCGACAGAAATTGCCGCGCATTTTGTTTATCTGGGGGCCGTACAAAATTTTGCCCGTCATTCTCGAATCGATGAGCATTACGGAGCAGCAGTACGATTTTCTGCTCAATCCGATTCAGGCGGAAGTTTCGCTTACGATGGCGGTCAATGCCGGCGATAAATGTTCGGACGACGATATCGCCAAGGGCGCGCTGACCTATTCCAACATGGCAAAGGATGCCCAGGCGATGGCCAACCTGGCAAATACGGCCGAGCAGATAGTGGAGTTGATACCGTTCTAAAAGTGAGGTGCGAATATGTTCGATGCAAATTCACGTTATGCAAAAAGCCCGATCGTCGAGGTTGAAACGGCGAAAGGCAAAAAAGCGAACGCCGTCAAGCTGAGGCGGATCCCCTACGCGCCGGGAAATCTGACCGAGGTAAAAGGCACCGACCGGCTCGATATCATGGCGCATCGCAAATACAAGGACGGCACAAAATTCTGGCACATCGCCGATGCCAATACCGAGCTCGAGGCGAACGATCTGGTGGCGCAAAAGCCGCAGGAAAACCCGCTCGAAGAGCAGCAGACGGAGTATATCTTGGTTCCCGAAAATTAGTTTTATGAACAAGGAATTCAAAGTTTTTTACGGCGGCACCGCCGCTACCCAGGAACAGCTTGACGCGATCGAAGAGATCGTCGTCGAGCAGGAAGTAGGCCGTCAATGGGTAGCGCGGATCAAGATCCCCGTCTGCATCGCCGAAGACGGTTCCTGGGAAAATGAGGAAGAACCGGCCTATGCGGAATTTGCCCGCGTCCGTGTCGAAGCGCTGATCGGGGACGGTGATTTTGTCCCGCTGATCGACGGCCAGATCGTCGAGCAGCAGCCCGATTATAACGCCTCGCCCGGCCTCAGCTCGATCACGATCGTCGTCCATGACGATACGAATATGCTGCATCGCGAAGCAGGATCGGAAAGCTTTCCTCCCGGACAGACGGACAGCGATATCGCCCGCTCGCTGCTGGAATCGGCCGAGCTCGGCGGAAATGTCGAGGTGGATGAGATACCCGCCGGAACCGATACGGAATCGGTCGTAAACCGCCACGGGACGCGAATGCAGATGCTGCGCGAGATCACCGCCCGCAATCCCGGGTACCAGGTTTATGTCCTGCCGGGCGCAGGTCCCGGAACGAGCGATGCGTGTTTTAAGAAGCTGCCGACCGAACCCGACCCGGCGCTGCCGGTCATGTACCTGAGCGGCGACGGCCAGAATATCAGCAGCTTTCGCATCCAGCGCAATTCCGGCCGGGCGGCCACCGTCGAAGGCTCGCATCTCAACACCAGCGACAAGAGCGTGACGAGCGCAAGTTCCGCCCATGGCGATGCCGCGCCGGCCACCGGCGAATCGGCTACCGGCGGCGAGGCGACGGATGTCCGCGTCCAGCGGCTGCCGCCCGGAATCGGCGATCACACCGATCTTAGCCAGGCCGCCACCGGCGCGGCCGAGGAAGCGGCTTATACGCTGAGCGCCGAAGGCAGCGTGCTGCCGTCGTGTTTTTCCGCGGTTCTCAGCCCCTACCGGATGATTTCCGTCAGGCTTTCGAACAGCCGTTACAGTTCTGATTACGTGATCTACCGGGTGGTTCATACGCTCGGTATTTCGGAATATACCCAGAGTTTTTCGGTGCGCGGAAACGCCGTGTCGGCGGCGGCCAGCGCCAGCGCGTCGATGCCGGCGGCCGCGGCGGCGGTGGGGATCAGTTTTAACATTCAGGTGGATATTTTTTAATGAGCGAATTCGAAGATCATTTAGTCGGGCTTTCCGAATGGAAAAACCAGCACTACTTCGGCAAATACCGCGGGATGGTGACCGCTGTCGAAGAAGGCGATAAGCTCGGTCTCATCTCGGTAAAAGTACCGGAAATTTTCGGCGCCGATTTCGTGGTCGAAAAGGCGCGCCCCTGTTCGCCCTTTGCCGGAAGCAAGCACGGCTTCGTGGCGATTCCCGAAGTGGGCGACGGCGTTTGGGTCGAATTCGAAGCAGGCAAACCTTCGCTTCCGATCTGGTCGGGATTTTGGTGGGCGGACGGCGAGATGCCGGAACCGAAAGGGCCGCTCGTTCGCAGCTTTATCACCACCAAGGGACACAAGCTGATCCTCGACGATGACGGCAACGAGACTAAATTGCTCCATGCCGACGGCGCGGAAATGACGATGACCGACAGCGACGTCACCATCAAGATCGGCGATTCGAGCATCAAGCTGACCAAGGACGATATCACGCTGCAGGTGGGCGCTTCCCCGACGGCGCCGCACATCAAGATCACGTCGAGCGAGATCACGATCGCGGCCAGCCCGGTCGGATCGGTAAAGCTGACCTCGGGCGGTGTGGACATCGCAAACGGGGCGATGAAATTAGGGGCTTAGAAATATATGCCGGGATACATTCTGACAACACAGAGCCAGGTCATGTGCATGCACGGCGGACAGGCGACGCTGACCACCTCGAACACGAAATTGAAGGTGGAAAATGCGGCCGCGCTGCTCGAATCGGATGTTCATCCCGTTGCCGGCTGCCCGTTTACGATACCGCCGGGAAAACCTTCGCCCTGTATCAAGATCGAATGGACGGCCGGCGCGGCCATGTGTAAGAGCGATGGAACAAAAGTGCTGATCCAGACGAGCGTCGGAAAATGCATCAGCGCTGAGGGCGCGACCCAGGGGATGGCGCTCGTTCTGGTGACACAAATGAAAGCGCAGGCAAACTAAAGAAATGAAACTGCAAAACGGTAAACATCTTTCATTTCCATTCCGCGTCGGCGGCGACGGGCGGATGACGACGGTAAAAACGCTGGACGAACATGTCCGCGACGAGATCGTCCAGCTGATCCTGACCAATCAGGGAGAGCGCCCGTTTCTGGTCGATTTCGGCGGGGGCGTGCGGCGGCTGGTTTTCGAAGCGGCTGACGATGCGACCGGCGCCGTCGCCAAGGCGACCATTACCCAGGCGATAAATCGCTGGCTGGGGCACCGGGTCACGCTGGAATACATCAACGTCAAGGTAGAAGATTCGACGATCTGGGTCGATATCCGTTACCGGCTGGCCGGAACCGAAGATTCACGCGTGCTGCGTTTTCAGCGCGGCGGAGTTAGTTAAATCATGTACGACGAACTGGAAAAACCTTTGAGAGAACTGGCGCTTAGCGAGCCTTTGGCGGAGCGCGCGCGGCTGATGACCGATTCTCCCGGGCCGAACGCCCCCAACGGCATCAAGCTGGTGCGCGTCTCGGTCGATACCGCGCTGGATCAGGCCCGGCTCGAAGTGCATTTCTTTAATCTCAATTATCTCGCGGACATCGTGGCCGCCTACAGCGGAAACAGGTCGCTGGCAAAGCAGTTGTTTCCGATCTCGGGCGGCGCGCGGCTTCGCGCCGGAAGCGCGCTCGGACAGGTTCAGGTGAGCACTTTGCCGCTGCCCGCCCCGGCGTCGATCACCATGCCGGACGCGACAAAACCGGTGCTGATGCTCGTCGTCAAACCGATCGGCGATTATTCCACCTACACGCTCGAGACTCGTTCTTCGCTCGCGGGTACGCTCTTCGATCCGCTCTTTGCGGAGATCAGTTTTAAATTCCGTCCGGGTTGTTTTAATACTAACTGCGCGCCGGAATGGGAAACCGCGCTGCCCCCGCTGCCCGAACCCGGGATCGATTACCTGGCCAAGGATTACGGCTCTTTCCGCCAGACGATGATCACCGCCATGATGGGGCGCGTTCCCGAATGGGAGCCGACCAGCGAGGCCGATCTCGATATGGTTTTGGCCGATCTCTTCAGCGCTGCGGCCGACGAACTAAGCGATTACCAGGATCGCGTGATGAACGAAGCCTTTATCGCCGCCGCCCGCAAACGCGTTTCGCTCGCGCGGCATTCGCGGCTGATGGATTATCACATTCACCAGGGCAACCAGGCCTCGACGTGGCTCGCGCTCGAAATAGATCACCCGAGCGGGCAGAGATCCTTTGAGCTGAAACCGGGCCTGAAAATCTGGGCGGGCGAAAGCGGGGGCGCCGCCTTCGATGAAGAAACCGATGCGTCCGTCGTCTTTATGTCGCGCCACGCGGGAACCGTCAAGGCGCATCAATTCCTCAACAGCATGGGGCTTTATACCTGGAGCGATACCATCACCACGCTCAAGGCGGGCAGCACCCGCGCCGACCTGAAACTTTATAAGCGGCTTTATCTCGGCGATATCACGCCGCCGCTCGACGTTAAAACAAAAGCCGCCGCCGAGGAAGTCCGCGATCTGATCCGCACCGGCCGGGTCACGCAGCTTTTGATCGAAGAGCACCTGAACCCCGAAACCGGTCTGTTTGCCGGACGCGACCCGTCAAAGCGCCAACTGCTGCGGCTTTTACCGGGCAATGACGGGGCGGAGGCCCGGCACGATCCGGTCAATAACGAATGGTTCGTCCGCGTCCGCTGGGAAAAGACGGATGCGCTCCGCCGGGATTATTGTTTTACGATCGATTGTTCGGCGAATAATGCCGGCACTGCCATCGGCCAGGTCGAAAACATCTCGCTTTTCCATGGCAATCTGGTCGAGGTTTTTCACGGCCGGAAAGAAACGACGATCTTTAAGGAGCCCGATGTCGAGCTCGTCATCGATCCCTTAAAGCCGCTGGAATTCCATTACGAACGAACCCGCTGGGGCACGCTCTGCCGTCTGCCCGAAGTGTCGCTCGCCTACCGCAGCACCGAGCCCGGCGGAGACGTCGCCCCCGTCTCGACGCTTAAAGTACAGATCGATACCGGGAGCGGAAAAGACAGTTGGGACGAAGTGCCGAGCCTCATCCACAGCGACGACTCCGCCGAAAACGGCGATCATTTCGCGGTCGAAACCGATGAGAATCGCCGCAGCCTGATCCGTTTCGGCAACGGCAAGAACGGCATGGAATTGCCGGACGGCGCGGAGGTCACCTGCACGTATCAATATGGCGATCCGCTGGCGGGAAATGTCGGCGCTGATACGGTGGTCAATTTTGACGATACGACTGTGATCGCTGACCCGGCCGCCCCGCCTATCATTCTCCGCGCCTGCTGGAATCCGTTCGACGTCACGAACGGCCGCGACCGCGAACCCGTCGCCGAGATAATTCGCCGCGTTCCCGAAGCCTATCGCCAGCGCCAGCTGCGCGCCGTCACGCTGGCCGATTATGTCGCCCGCGCCGAACAGATTCCCGGCGTTTCCCGCGCCGCCGCCAGGTACGCCTGGACCGGAAGCTGGCGGACAGTTCGCGTCACCATCGATCCGGCCGGCACCAGCGTGCTTTCCTACAAGCTGAGAAACCAGGTCGAGTCTTATCTGGACGCTGTTCGTCTGATCGGCGAAGATCTCGAGATCCGCCCGCCCATCTTTGTCCCGCTCGAGGTAAAGGTAAAGCTCTGCGCCGTCCCCGATGTCTGGCCCGAAGATATTAAATTCATTCTCGAACAGGAATTTTCCGACGGCTGGACGCCCGACGGGCGGATGGGATTTTTCCATCCCGATCTCTGGACCTTCGGGCAGCCGCTCTATGCCAGCCAGATCATCGGCCGCGCGATGAAGATCAAAGGCGTCGAGCACGTAGTCGCGCAGCGAAAATATCCGGCCTTTGTTGCGCCCACGATCAGCGTCTCGATCAAGCGCTGGGATTCGCCGTTCGCGCCGGTCGAATCGCTGACGCAGGTCAATTATAACGAGATCATCCAGGTGCAGAACGATCCCGATCATATGGAACGCGGCTCTATCACATTCGAGGTTAAGGGAGGAAGGCAATGAGCGACGACGGATGCAATAACGGCTGTACTTTACCGCTGAGCTTTCCGCGCAGGCCCGGTGAAAATCCGCCTTCGGCCCATGGCGAAGGGTGTTTTTGCTGCACGCCGGAAACCCGCATCAGCTCCGATAACCGCCCGGCATTGCCGCATTTCAATTATCGCATCGGCAGCTACGGCACGATCCGCGAATGGCTGCTCAACCGGATAGACCAGACGCCGAATCTGCGAAACTGGACGCACCGCGCGCCCGACGATCCCGCGATCGCTTTGCTCGAGGGCGCATCGATACTCGGCGACATTCTCACCTTTTACCAGGAAGCCTATGCCAACGAAGCGTTCCTGCGGACGGCGAAAGGGCGTGAAAGCATCGCCGACCTGGTTCGTTTGCTGGGTTATCGACTCTCGCCCGCCGTCGGCGGCAAGGCCACCTTTGCCTTCGAGTTAAAAAAGGACGAAGCCGTCGTGATACCGGCCGGGTTCCCCCTCAAAGCCACGCTTGAAGAATTGCCGAAACCGGCCGAATTCGAAACCGGCGAAGAGATCACCGCGTATCCGTCGCTCAGCCGTTTCAATCTTTATCGCCCGCTTCTCGATGGCGACATCACGCCGTCCACGACGAGTTTTTATATTTCGTATCCCGAACAGCTGACCGAGCCGATCGAGCTGAAAGTGGGCGACCGGCTGCTGGTCAGCGAGGCGGATTGGATCTCGCTGCTTTTCACCGGGAGCCTGGTGAATGCGGAAACGGCGATCGTGGATTCGATCACTGAGCTGCACGGCCGGAAAACGATCAAGATCAAGGGCAATCTGAAACGGACCGGAAATGCCGGCTCGCTGTATGCCTATCGTTTAGGCAGGTCGTTCAATCATTTTGCCCGTAATCATCCGGGCGCGAGCGCGAACTCGGTCTCGACGCTGATGATAGATTCCACTAAGCCGGTGACATCGACCGCGACCGTAAACACGACCACGAATACCACAACTACTACGTCAACGATACCCAAAGTTTACGTGCCGATGGTCCGGTCTCTCTATTATTCTCTGTATAACCCCGATTCGACGGTCAGTATGAATTTCAGCAATCTGGAGTTTCCTCTCGATTACGAAGTAAAAGACATTGCCACGGGCAGCGCGATGATCTTCGAGTTCGGCTATCGGAATTCCTATCGCCAAACGAATTTGCCGCACGTTCACATGATCAGGTCGATCACGGATATTCGCTCCTCGGCGCTTACCTGGGGGATGCTGAGCGGGACAACCAGCATCATGACGATCTCAAGTTCACTGAATAACACCATCCTCGATCCTTATTACGGCGGCACAGATGCGTTTATGTATATGTCCGACGCGGTTTTTCATGAGGTTCTGAGCCCGATTTTTGTGCTTCAGCGCGCCAAGGCCGAAACCGCCGCGGCCGCCGGCAATACGCTGAATTTTTATGGCACGGCGGAGCAGGTCAAAACGCTCGACGGCCGCCGGATCATGTTCGACCGCCCTGACGAAGAACCGCAGATCGTGACGGTCACGGGAATACCGGCCGCTTTCAATCCTCTTACCGAAGAGTTTCCCCAGCTTTACCCGCTGACCCTTTCCGAAGATGTCAGCTACGCCGATTTCCCGAATGAAAACCCGGCCGTTACCGTTTTTGGAAACCTGGCTGACGCGGACGAAGGCAAAACTCTGCCCGAGGTGTCTCTGGGCAGCGGCAATGCGACGCAGATCTTCCAGAATTTCAAAGTGCCGAAAGCTCCGCTGACCTATCACATCGTGCCGGAAAATACTCCGCCCGAAACTCCCGAAGCCGAAATTTATGTTGACGGCCGGATGTGGACAAAAGTTGACAGCTTTTTCGGGCGCGGCGCCGAAGAACAGATCTACATCATCCGCGAAGACGCCGACGGCAATAGCTGGGTTCAGTTCGGGGACGGCAAAACCGGCGCGCGGCTCCCCAGCGGCGTTAAGAATGTGACCGCGATCTATCGCACCGGCTCCGGTGCCTACGGCGAACTGAAGGCGGACACAAAAGTTCAGGCTTCGGCAAAGATCAAGAATCTGGACAAGATCGGAATGCCCGGTGTGGTCAGCGGCGGCAGCGAACAGGAAGACGGCGAAAACGCGCGTTATGCCGCGCCCGGAAAAGTCCAGAGCCTCGGGCGGATCGTCAGCCTTAAGGATTTCGAATCCGAAGCCTCGGCGATCGCCGGCGTCGCTTCCGCCTCGGCCGCCTGGCAGCTGGTCGAAAACGCTCCGGCGGTGGTCGTCACCCTGCTGATGGAAACGGGACGCGGCGCGGAAATCGGCGCGGTCAGCGATACCTTGCGCAGTTATAACACGCTGCGCGGGGCCGGGCGATTTTCGGTTCTGGCGCATCCGGGCAAGCGGATGTACGTCACCGTTTCGGTTCAATACGCGCTCAAAGCGGGATACCGCGCCGATCTCGTCGAACCCGAAATACGCCGCGCGCTCGGAGTAAATTTTGCGCTGGCCACGGGCAAGGAAGATCAGACGGGGCTTTTCAGCCTCAGGCAGCGAAAGTTCGGCGGGCGCGAATATGCTTCGTCGATCGCCGGCGTGACGCAAAATGTGGACGGGGTGTTGTGGGCTAAGGCGACCGCTTTCAGCCAGCTGGCGGACGGCGACGATCCCGCAGCGCTGGTGTTGCCTTCGCCTTCCGTGCTGTGGCCGATAGTTCCCTGCGATGCGGAGCATATTCTGAGCCTTTACGATAAACACCTTTTCCTGACGGCCGTAGCGGAGGCAAGCTGATATGACAAAAAATAAACGCGTCGAACTCTACCGCCGGCTTCCGGAAATTTACCGGATCAAGGACGAGGGCCTGCCCGAAAGTTATATCTACGAGGGCGAGCGGGTCGAAGCGTATCAACTGCGCAGCTATCTCGAACCGGTGGAAGACATGTTCTCCGCCATTCACGAGAATATCGAATCGCTCTACCACGATCTGTTTATCGAAACTTGCGACGAATGGGTGATCCCGTATATCGCCGATCTTTTGGGCACCAGCCATCTTTCCGGCGATGAATGGACCTTGCGCGCCGACGTGGCCGATACGATCGCGCTCCGCCGCCGCAAAGGTACGCTCGGCGCGGTCGAACTGCTTGCCTTTATCCTGACGAAATGGGGCGTTCATTCGGTCGAGCTGCTGGAAAATATGGTCTGGAATCAACACCTCAATCACCAGCGCCCCGACGAAGGCGGCACGCCGCCCTACAGCCTGCCGACGGTTCTGCGGTCGGCGCCGATCCGCGGCGGGACGGTTACGCTGCGCGACCCGTCCGTGCTCGGGCTTTTAAATACTCCGTTCGATCCGTTCGCTCACGTGGCCGACGTTCAGCCGCACGAGACCGGGCAGGTTCGCTACAATCTGCCGAACCTGGCGATCTATCTCTGGCGGTTAAAGGATTACCGCCTGAGTGTGACAAAACCGCTGATGAGAAAGGTAACGCCGGAGGCTCATCCGCTGACGACCCTCGCCCATCCCCAGGCCGCGCGCGCCGTCCGGATAAATGTCGATCCCGTTCCGGTCAACGATCTTTCGCGGCCGTATGTCAAGATCGTGCCGAAAGACAACCGGCCCGAGGGACGTCCGGTAACGCTCTTTAACACTAACCGCCTCGAACTATTCAGCAGCGGCCGCACCAGCACCGACAAGCTGAATCTTTCGGCCATCGCGCCGCGGGTTTCCAGTTCCGACCAGGTGCCGGGGCCGATACCCAGGGAGCGGATCTCGGATCTCGACGTCGCGAAAGCGTATGACGATTCGCTGGCTTCGCCGATCCCGCTGCCCTTCGAGGCTTTTGCCAACGCCTCCTACACCGCGCCGCAGGAATATGTCGCGGTCGAAACTTACAACGCGGCAGTCGCCGATCTTTCGACGCTCGATGTTTCCGACGTCGGCCTGCAGCTTCATATTCCGAATTCCGCGTTTCCGAACCAGAGCTGGCTGCACACCGCGGCGCCGAGAAACTGGACGATCCGCGGCGAGAATCTCTGCGCCTGGGAGCGCGGCCTCAATCCGCCGCTGGCCGACCGGCAGATCGCGATCGACCCGGTGCGCGGCCGCATCTGCATCGGATTCGGCGATCTGGCTAATCCCGCGACTTTCGGCCAGGCCGGCGGCGACGCCGATGCCATGGTCAGCGATCTGCTCGTCACGTTTACCTACGGTGCGGTGGGCGAGGTCGGCGCGCAGCCCATTTCCTACCCGGCGCTGCCCGCGGAATTCGATCACGATCTGACGCCGGCGGTGATCTACGAAAAAGTAAATCTGCGCCAGGGCAAATCCCTGCAGCAGGCGGTGGAAGATGCGCTGGGGGCCGCGCGCGCCGCCGTCGTATTGGACCCGACAATACTCGGTGAAGTTCCCATCGTGATCGAGATCACGGACAGCCGCACACATCCGCTTAACATCGGCGCGATCCCGGCGGCCGACCGCATTAATGAAGGCGGGCTGATGAGTATTTTGCTGAATGCCCCGCTGATCATTCGCGCCGCCGACGGCGAACGCCCGATCGTCGAGCTGGCCCGCCCGCTCGCCTTTCGCCCGGCTAAGGTGGTCGGCGTGGATGCGACGGAACAAAAACAGTTTGACGCGGTGATGAACGCGATGTTCGTCCGGCTCGAAGGGCTGTACGTCGCTCGCGCAGAAAATTTTGCGTCCGCGCTGCCGGTCGCCCAGAGGCGCTTTCTGCCGCTGATCGCCCGCGCCGCTTTAAACCGGCTCGAGATATTAAATTGCACGCTCGATCCGGGCGGTTTTGAGACGTTTATTACCGACCCCGTTCCGGTGCGCGCGCCGCTGCTTCCCGGCATCAGGCTCGCCGAACCCTACGGATTTGCCGATGCCGCCGAGGAGCTCGAATTCAAACAAACGCCGGAGATCAACATCCAGCGTTCGATCACCGGGGCGGTTTTTACCGATGAGGGTTACCGGCTTTGCATCACCGATTCGATCGTCGAATCAATTCCCGTCTCCGTTCCGCTTAGCGGCGGCGGCGCGCGCATCGATCCCTTTGCCCTTTCAGGCGCGACCGACCCGGTGACGGGCTATGCCGGGCAGACGGTGATCAAAAACGTGACCATACTCGGGCGCACCCGCGCGGCCGCGATCGAAGGCGGCGGCGGAATATTTAAGGGCGTGCTGGAAGCATTCGACCAGCAGGCGGGCTGTCTGAAATATTGCTATTTTGCCGACGATTCGCAGAGCCCCGCGCCGCCGGACGCGGTAAAGAATCTTCTGCCGCAAAACTTTGCCTGCGTTACCGGCCGGGACGCGCGGCTTATTTTTACCAGCGAATTTTTCGGCCACCCCGGCTATTGCCAGCTTTCGCTCCAGTGCGATCCGCGCATTCTCGAACAGGGGCCGGGCAGCGACCAGATGGGCGCATACAATTTTTTGTTAGAGGCGCACAAATGGCGCAATTTAAAGATCAGATTTCGTGAATTTATGCCGGTTGGGATCAGACCGCTTCTGATTCCCGTAACTTAGAAGGAGGCAACCAATGAGAGGCGATTTTTCCGCTTGGAACAAAGACAGGTCTCGAAACTTTAGAGGAACTCTTCACCAGCAGGGCAGGGTTTTGCTCGACCGCGATTGGAATGCGCAGACCGAGATCATTGGTGAGTGGCAGGAGACGGCCGGGCGCGATGCTTTTGGCGCCGGTGTGGCGGCCGTTCCGGCCGAGACTCCTTCGGGCTTCAGGATCACCAAGGCGGAAAAGATCGCCGCGACCCCGACCGTGCCCGTTCATGTCAACGTCTCGGTAGGTAATGGCCGCGTCTGGGCGGATGGCTTGCTGGTCGAATCGGGTCTGAATATGATCCGCACGGCGACCTATTTCAATCCGCCTCCGGGATCGGCTGCCGACGTTCCGGCTGCCGGGCTTCGCGATGCCGTGATACTGGAAGCATGGCTCGAGGAACTGAGCCCGTTCCAGGTTCCAGACCAGTTGCTCGAACCCGCGCTCGGCGGCGTCGATACGACGGAGCGTGTCCAGACGGCATACCGTTTTCGTCTTTACCGCATGGCAGCGGGCGAGACCTGCGATTCGGTCGTTCCAAAGCTAGAGGACGATCTCCCATACGGGGGCGCACTCACCGCGAAGCTCAACCCGCCGCAAAATACCGACGGTGATTGCCCGGTCGTCGAAAGCGGCGGCTACACCGGCTTCGAACACCGGCTATACCGGGTCGAGATCGCCGAAACCGAAAAAGCCGGAAACTGGTTCAAATGGTCGCAGTTCAACGGCGGATTGGTCGGGCGCGGTTTTTTTGACGCCGCCGGTAAAAAGGTCGTCATTAAGGCAAACGAAAATGCCATCGTTCATTCCGGGATCAATAGTTTTTATCTCGAGGCGCTGGAATTAGACCAGGACCTCGGAACCTGGCGCGTGATCTACGGCGCAAAAAATGTCACGCTGGCCGCCGATCATACACTGACCCTGCCGGCCGCCGTCGCGGATAAATTTATCGGCGCTATTCCTTCTTCACCGATGGGAACCGAAAAAATTTATTTTTTCCGGCTCTGGAACGGCATTGAGCGCGTCACTGATTTTACCGCCGCCGCCGGAACCGACCTGCCCGATCTGGTCGGCATCAAATTAACCTTCGAGGCCGAAGCCGCGGTAAGATATACGCCTGCCGATTTCTGGACTTTCCAGGTGCGGGTCGGCGAAAATCCGCTGACCCTGATCGATAACCGGCGGCCGCAGGGGATCTTTTATCATCGCGTCCCGCTGGCCGAGATCTATTGGGACGCCAACCCGGCCTTCGGCGACAAGATCGAAGACTGCCGCCGTATCTTTCAGCCGCTGACCAAGCTCAAAACCTGCTGTACCTATCGCGTGGGCGACGGCATAAATTCGCACGGCGATTTCAACGAAATTCAGGATGCGATCAATGCCCTGCCCAAGGACGGCGGCGAGGTCTGCATCCTGCCGGGGGTGTATGAGGAAAATATCGTGCTGAAAGCGCCGCATAACCGGGGCGTGATATTAAAAGGCTGCGGACGGCGGACGGTCATCCGGTCCAAGACCGACGCCCCGGTCATTCATGTTCAGTACGGGCAGAATATCACCATTGAATCGCTCGCCATCGAAGCGCATGAAAACAATCTCGGCATCTTTCTCGAAGGCGAGGAAAGAGCCGCGCAGGACGGCCCCGCGCAAAAAGAAAAATACCTGAAAGACATCGTTCTTTCACAGCTTTTCGTCAGCGCGGCAAAAGATAGCGCGATCAAGGGGCACATCGCCCAGTTCCTGACGCTCAGCAATTCCGTCATCCGGATAAAGGACGTCGAAACCCAAAAGCCCGCGGTCTATCTGGCGGGCGACGATATGCAGATCGAGCGCTGCGAGATCCGTGTCCTGACCACGCGCGGCCCGGCGGGCCCGGCAGCCGGCGGTTCGCCAGGTAACGGCAATCCGTCCATTAGCGCTATCGCCGCCCCCGGTGATGACGAGATCACGAATGATCCCGGCTTTTTTATCCCGGCGAGCGAAGCCCCCGGCGGACTGCAGATCGGCGGCGGTTCGGAGCGTGTCCGCATCATCGATAATCTGATCGTCAGCGGCACCGGAAACGGCATTACGCTCGGCAGTATTGACCTGCTGAAGCTGCTCGATGGCGGCCTCCGGACCAGCCACGATCCTTTTAAAGGAAAGCTGAAACTCAAAGGCCCCTGCCATCCCGGCGGCGGCCATACCGATGACGACGACGAAACGGAAGATGGTGAGATACCAGTCGCCGGGCCTCCGCTCGAAGACGTTTTGATCAAGTTCAACCGCATTTTTAACATGGGGCGCAACGGCATTGGCGTAGCTACTTTCTTTAGTATGGGCAACCGGATCGATCCCGCTGAAAGCCAGTTAGTCTATGCGGCTGCCAGCCGCGGGATAATATCCGTCATCGACCTGGTGATCGTCGAAAATCGGATCGAGCAATGTATGAACATTTCGCCGCAGCAGATCCCGGGCAAAATGTCGGGTCTGATGGGTTACGGGGGGATCGCTCTGGCCGATACCGAAGGGCTGGTCATCCGCGATAATTTTATCGCCGATAACGGCCCCGATTATTTAGAACCCATTTGCGGCATTTTCGTTTTGAAGACCGAGGGGCTGGAAATTTCGCGCAATCATATTCTCAACAATGGAATGCGGACGGACGCGCCCTTGACGGGAAGTTCGGTCGGAAACGGCGCGCGCGGCGGTATCTTTATCGCGCAGGCGACGACTCCGGCCATCGGCGTTAAATTTACCACTACCGACGCCACCGGAACCACTCATGTCGATACTCTACCGTTTTCCAGCGGCGAGCCGGCGGCTAAGATCCAGGAAAATGTCGTCACCGCTCCGCTCGGCCGCTCTCTGACCTTGTTTGCGACGGGCGCCGTCTCCGTCGTCGGCAACCAGTTTACGAGTTCCGGTATCCAGCCGGTTTTATTCGACGAGATCGTCACGGCGCTGCTTACTTCGAAAGGCAAATTCGATCAGGCTTCCGTGCTGCAGCTGCTTGCTCTGCTCGCCGGAAACATTCTCATTTTAGATATGGGTTCGCCGGCCTTTTTGCCTTCTTCCGCTGCCGGGTTCAGGTACATCAGCGGCGGCGAAGCTGGAAAGAACGTAAACTCAATGACCAGCGGCAGCCCCGCCGGACTGTCTCAAAGCGGTTCGAATTTAAATAGTTCCCATGGGCTGGCGGGCCGCTATAATCGCTTTTTTGACAACGGCACGGTGCTTTTTACCAACAATCAATGCCGGCAAAATCTGCTGGCCGACGAATCTAGTTATGCGGCGGCTTCGATCGTTATCCTGAGTCTGGATGACATTGGCTTTCATAATAATCAATGCGATTGCGATTTTCAGCGGGATTTCATGCTGACGAATGCCCTGCTCTTCGGTTTCATGATACGGGTCAGCGACAACCGGTTCCGCGAAACGGCCGCCAGAGTGTTATTTTCGGCCGTTACCCTGGGCCTGATGAATGCCACGACCGACAACGAATCGATCCATTGTCTTATCATTGCCGGGGCGATCTATCTGGACAAATACAATCTCAGTTTTACCGACGGAATCAATGGAGATGTCACAAATCCGCAAGCCGAGCACAAGTGCGATCGTTTTAATTTGTTTTTAAGAGGCTTTGGCCAGGCGGGTAGTTCGACGGGTAGTTCGACGGGCGGCCTGCCACCCGTTACGACAATTCCCAATCAACCCGCGACAGCCAGCGGCACAATAACGACCAGCGGCGTACAAATACCCAGCGGCACGTTAATAACGAGCAGCGGTACGATGACAACCGGCAGTGGCGTACACATACCCAGCGGCACGTTAATAACCAGCAGCGGTACGATGACAACCGGCAGCGGCGTACAAATACCCAGTGGCACGGTAACAACCAGCGGAGTGCCAAAACCCGCCAGCGGCACGGTAACACCCAGCGGGTCAAAACTCTAGCGGCTCGTAATTACGAAGCCGGTTTGTTCAGGTGTTCGCCGTCCGCTGAAACCGGCGGATAGCGCAGGTAAAAAATTACGAGGTTTAGATTATGGAAATGAAAAATAGGGTCAGCATCGATGAGGTTGCAAAAGGATTCGACCGCGGCATAGAAGCGCTGGATGAAATTCGCGCCATGCAGCTCGGCGAGAGAATGCGTGTGCAGAGCGCGAAAGATCATGTCTATGCGCGTGAACACGACCGGCTCGAGCGTAAATACGGCAAGGATCATCCGCGCACGACGGCGATGGCGGAAAAGATGCAAATAAACCGCGACCATATCCAGGGCATCTCGATAATACACACCGCCGCCGCGACGCCGCGACCCGCTGCCGGAAAAGGCTGGGGAGTGGATGGATTTGTCCGCACGACTGACGGCGTTCCCGTTCCGGGCGTGACCGTCGCCGCCTATGATAAGGATGATAACTGGTATGAGAAATTCGGATTTTCCTGTACCGACGACAAAGGTTATTTTTCACTGGTCGCGGCCAATTTTTCCGACAGGCTGCCGGCGCCCGCGCTGATGCAGGTTTCGAAAGAAAAGAAAATACAGCCGTCGAACGCGCCCCAGGTCGTTCCCATACCGGGCTCGACCGACCGGGTCGAAATAATTCTCGGCGGAACCACGGAAAAAGGCGAATGCGCCCCTCCCTCCGGCGGAAAAACACCGCCGAAGGATACGCCGCCGGATAAAGAGGAGCCTAAGCCCAGAGTAGATCCGAAACAGGAAGAACCCGCTCCTAAAGTGGAAGCGGGAGTCAAAGCCACCGGCTCTGTCGAAAGGCCGGAAGTCGGGGTCAAAGCCACCGGCTCGGTCGAAAAGCCGGCTCGTAAAGCAAAGCCTGAGCCCGCGGTAGAACCCGAGGCAGAAGCCGGCGTCAAAGCCAGCGGCTCGGTCGAAAAGCCGGCCCGAAGAAACGCCGTAAGGAATAACCGGACTATAATTCGGGAAGGTCCAGAATGAGAGCGTTTGCTTCAACACCGACAGCAGAAAGTAGCCCGGCTAATGTTTTTGCCCGCGTACCGTGAGTCCGCAATTTCCGAATGGAACCGCGAAAGGCGCTTAATTTGAACAATGGATATTGCTAAAGAAAGAAAGAGTTCAGAGAATGAAGCGAGATCCAACAAGCAGAGTAGTTCTGTAGCTGGCTTACAATCAGACTTCGCCACGACGTTTCAAAATACCCCGGCAACAATTTACCGCGCGGCTGCCTGCGCCTGCGGCGGCGGATGTCCCACTTGTCAGGCGAAGAGCAATGACCTGAAAGTCTCCAGCCCCAACGACCCCGCCGAGATCGAAGCCGATCAGATCGCCGACAAAGTAATGCGGATGCCGGTCGATCAAACCGTAAATGTCAGCCGGCCCGGCGTCCGGCAAAAAGAAGCTAAGTCGATCCATCGAAAAAATAATTCCTCATCGAAGGCCGGGGCCGGAAAAGACGCGTCTTCGCTGGTCAATAAAAGTATAAATTCATCCGGGCAGGCGCTTGACTCCGAAACTATGGATTTTATGCAGCCAAGGTTCGGGCGCGATCTCAGCCAGGTAAAAATACACACCGACGAAAATGCCGCGGCGTCGGCGCGTTCGGTTAACGCTTTGGCTTACACGGTCGGACAAAATATAGTTTTCGCCGCGGGACAATATAATCCCGGATCCGACGAAGGCAAACGGCTGCTGGCTCACGAATTGGCGCACACCGCGCAGCAGTCCGGTTCGGGCCGGTTGATTCAGCGGGAGATCGATCAGGAAGAACCGGCGTCTGCCCCGGAAACCGGCGATACCCCGCCCGTGGAACAATCACCGGAAAGCGGCGAAACCCCTCAGGAACAAACCGGAACGACGGATAACACCGGTGATACGCCGCCGGCGGATGAGTTACAGAACAATCCAATTTGTTGTACGAATGACCAGGCTTCCAGTATGAACGGCGCACCTTTTAATATTAATAGTGACATTTCGTTTGGTGAAGTTTGCTCTTCCACCGGCTGTGTCAGTGTCACGATAAACTCTCACTGGGCATCGCAGCACGCGGCAAAACATTTCAGAGTGTTATTGCACGTTTTTGGCAGGGGCATGTCTGGAAGTACCATTACCCGGCGGTATAATGTCGGCAGTGAAACACAAAGATTTCAGGTAGGCAGATGTAAAAGCTATGCGGTGAGAGTAGAGGTTATCAGCCCGGACAACAGCCCGAATTTAATGGGAACGGTAACTGCCCGAAATTGTTAGAATGACCAGTTATTTCCAGGCGGCCGGGTTAAGCAGAATATAAAATGCGATCGTTTGCGGCTAAATATAAACCTTACGATTCGTCGGGAGAGCATGAATTAAAAAGAGATAATTCGTCTTATAACAAGCTGGGGGAAATATCTTCAGTCACAACCGGCGGACCAGTACTGCAGCGCAAGGCGTCATGCGCCTGCGGCGGCGGCTGCCTGTCCTGTCAGGCAAAAAGCAATGATCTGAAAGTTTCCAGCCCCAATGATGCCGCCGAGATCGAAGCCGACCAGATCGCCGAACGAATAATCGGAATGCCGCCGGGCGAAACAAAAGCGCCTGCAAACAGCCTGGATCCGCCGGGCGCGATCCGCCGCCCAGGCGATGCAGGCGGTGACACGCAAACGATACAAAGACAAAAACTGCCGTCCGGAGGTGGAATGCCCGCTCAAAGCCCGGCGCATGTGCGAGATGCTATCGGTTCCGGCGGCCGGCCGCTCGACCGCGAGACGCGGGGTTTCTTCGAACCGCGCCTGGGATATGATCTCGGCAACGTCCGCGTCCACACCGATTCGAACGCCGGCCGGTCCGCCGCCGCGATCGACGCAAAAGCCTATACCCTGGGCAGCGATATCGTCTTCGGCGCCGGCCAGTTTGCGCCTGAAACTCATGAGGGCCGGCAATTGATCGCCCACGAACTGGCGCATACGATGCAGGGGGATCGCGGCGCGGGATCGCCATTGCCGGACGGCGCGCCGGTGCTGATGCGGAAAAAAGGTAAAGGCGATCAACCGGAAGGTACGGTCATCCCGCCTCCGTCGACGCTGCCGGGCCCCGGCCAGGTGTTCTCAGGGCAAACGCCGGACGGGCTGTTTTATTACTACTTTAATCCCAAGGATTATCTTTCCTGGCAAAACCCGCTCGAGCATGTTCTCACCGTTCATGTAAATAAGGCGTTCGCCGGTGTGACCGATGACGTCGTCAGGGCGCTGCTGACTCAAAACCGTGGGCTCACCTACAGCGGGCCCGATGCTGTCGCCGCCGCCAGGTCGGGACAACCGATCCCGCTTTCGGTATCCCCTGAATTCCAAACGCAGATCGCCGGATGGATCGCGGCAAATTATCCCAACATTCGCCCGCGGCCCGTGCAGACGGGAATATCCAATGCGCCGCCGGTTCCGCTGGGCGGCACTGATAAGAGCGCTGATAAACCCGCCGATAAACCTGGTGATAAACCGGGCGGGGCCGAGCCGGCGAAAGGCGCGGAATCGCCGTCAAAAGAAGGAGCCGCCCCCGGCGGGAAGGGCACCGATCGCAATATCGTGCCTACCCGCGCAGACTTTTCCGTTTTCGAGCACGACCCGGCCTTAAGCTTGCTTTATCTGATGATGATGCAGCATTTCACCAGCCTCAAGTTCAACGATGAAAACCGGGCGATAGCCAGCGACGGGATCACCGCGCTGGAGTTGGAGGGCCTGATCGGCGCCGACGATCTGCGGCGCCAGCTGACCGTATTCTTTACCCAGGGATGGGTTGATTTCCAGCGAGCGGGCGGCGCCAGCCACGACGTTTTCGGATCTTTGATCGAGCGAATTCTCGAACAATACCAGCGTGGCAATCCGGAGGCGACGGCAAACCGGCTGCGGATCGGCCACGGAATACCCGAGACCGAAATTCTCGGTATCGTGCATCGTTTTAGCGGCGTTTTAATGTATGACGAGTTTGGCCAGCCGATGCGCGGCCTCTCCGGAAACGCTTATCGCGACCACGGTTATATTGCCACCGCCGTTTCCGAAAAGGACGTCCGTAAAGGGCGGGCGAGCGGCAAGCAGGTGACCCGCCGTGAGGAAATCGACTTTCTCACCATGAATATGTTTTTACAGACGTTTGGCGCTCAGGATGCGGCCATGATCGGGCAGGCCGTGGACATCGCGATGCGGCACATCGACGAAGTCGCCATGCGGATAAGAAAGGGATTGCCGAAGGAAATACTCGCCGCGCTGGGCGAAACCGCCGTGGTGCTGACCGGGTTCATGGTCGGGCATGCCGCCGCCGGATTTATGATGCGCAGCGGAAACGCGTTTTTCATGCTGGTCGGCGCCGGGCTAGAGATCGCGCTCCGCACCGCCGGGTATATTTTAGGCATCGGCTTCCTGGCGGATACGATGTCGGTGCTGCTGGAAGCCGGTTCTCATATCAGCCGGGTCCAGGACGATGAAAAAGGCAAGCCTACCGCGCTTTCGAATTATCACCTCGCCGCCGCCGCCGAACCGATCCGCCACCTTATCATCAACACCGCGGTAGCGATGGGCGGTGTCGCCTTTACCGGCGCCGTTCGCAGCTCGACGGTCAAAGGAGCCGCGCTGCGCTGGGGAAGAAATATGCTGACGGCTTCCATGCTCGGCCTGGCAGAGGCTGTTCCGGCGACGCGCGGAACCGGCGGCGGGCCCGGGTCGATCGGCGGGCCGGCGCGGATCGAAACGCCGATCACGGAAGTTCCTTCGTCCAAACCGGCGTTCGTGGAACCCACAGCAACGGGTAATGCTCCGGCACCGGCACCGGCTCCTGCGCCGACTATCGAAGCTCCGGCCGCGGCACCTGCCCCCGCTCCTGCGCCGGCTATCGAAGCCCCGGCTCCTGCGGCACCTCCGGCCGCGACACCTGCCCCCGCTCCGGCCCCGGCTCCTGCGCCGACTATCGAAGCTCCGGCTGCAACCCCTGCCCCGGCCGCACCGGTAGCCGAAACTCCCGCTGCCCCGGCGGCCGCACCGGCTGCGCCTGCCGCAGTACCGGAATCGCCCGCGGCGGCGATGGAGCGCCGGCTTATCGAAAGCTATCTTGCCGACCCGACCGGAAACGCCCGCCTGGCCCGCGTGGCACAACTGCAGCAAACCCTGCGAATGGTCTTAGAAGATCGGGAGCTGGCCAGCACACCTCAAGGCAGGCGCAGCCAGCAGGAAATGCTGGCAACATTGCGGCGGCAGATCTCCGCGCTCGGAGGGACGTTCACGCCCGCTCCGGCACCGGCACCAGCCCCAGCTCCGGCAGCGACGGCTCCAACTCCTGCTCCTGCTCCTGCACCGGCACCGGCACCGGCTGCGGCACCCGCACCCGCAGCGCCTGTCGCGGCGCCCGCGCCCGTGCTTAACCCGAATGCGATGGTCAGTGTGAATCCTGCCGGCACTATTTTTTACTCTCAGGGAACCCGTTACTTCGGCCACACGGCTCCGGGTTGGCGGCAAATGACAGTGGCCCAGGCTCAGGCGCTGGGCGCGCGCCCGGCGGCCTTTGCCGCTGCGGCGGCTATACCTACCGGGGTCTATGCGGTTGAGCATCCCGTCCTCGGCGAACCCAGGATCGTTATCAGATCGCTGCTCGGCTACCGGCAGGCCAGGGCCCGGTTAGAGCAGCACATGGCGAGCGCGGGCCAATACGCGATAACCGAAATACAGGGCTGGCAGCGGGCGCATTCCCAGGGGCCCGGATTAGGCGTCGAATCCGGCGAGGCGATCCGGCTGGCTCCGGAATTTGTTAACCAGGCGTTACAAAACCGTGGAGTCGAACAATTTCTTCGCGACCTTCGTGATTGGACCCTGCGGGACGGGGATGCCGTCCACATGATCACCGTCACCGAAACTCATACCGGCACGCTGAGGCTTGAGGCGATCGAATACCGGATCGAGATCAGAAGGGCGGGTTCGACCATACACGTCGGCGACGTGCGGATCGAAGTGATGAGAGACGGCACGTCGAGAGGCGCCGTGAGAAGTCCCGGCAGCGAAACTTACACCTATACGCCGACATACGATGTTTCCGGAAACCCTGTTAGATAGCCAAAGTACCTGTACCCGGAATGGCGGGATTTTTTGTAAATTATTGAAAGCCGGGTAAGGTTGCAGAAAGATCGGTTTATGAGAATTACGGCACGACAACAGCTTGATGAGACCTACTTTGCAAAGGGTCATCATACTCTCGCCTCACCGGAAACGGCGGCCGGCCGCGAAACCGATAATAATTCGTTTCAGCCGCTTCAGGCGATCCACCGCAAAGCGTCGTGCGCCTGCGGCGGCGGTTGTCCCGCCTGCCAGGCAGAAGGTGCAGGCAGCAGCGGTCTGAAAGTTTCCCGCCCCAGCGACGCTGCCGAGATCGAAGCCGATCACATCGCCGGTAAAGTGATGCGGATGCCGGACGCGGGCAGTGTTGAAACAAACGCGAATTCCCCAGCGGACGCTGTTCTCCCGATGATCCAAACCAAAAGCGCGGGAAGTGGCGGCGCGTCCGTCGGCGTCGCGGCTGATGGTGATATCAGCGGCCGGATAAATTCTTCGCGCGGCGGCGGCAGCGGCCTCGATAGCAATACCCGCAGTTTTATGGAGAGCCGTTTCGGCACAGGTCTCGGCAGCGTGCGAATTCATACCGATAATCATGCCGCTGAAATGAGCCGCGATCTAAACGCTAAAGCATTCACGGTCGGCAGCGATATTTATTTTAAGGAAGGCCAATATCGCCCGGATTCCGACAGCGGAAAACATCTGCTGGCGCATGAGCTGACGCACGTCGTCCAGCAGCGAGGGCAAACAGGATCGCAAATACAGCGCGCGGATGACGATGCCGCCGCGAAGGCCGCTGCCGCTGCAGCGATCTGCCAGGCTCTCAAATCGCAGATGGAAAATAGCGGTAAGGTCATCGCCCTATACCGCAAATTTCTCGCCGGAGCCGTCACCTGGAAAGATGTGCAGAGTCAAATTAAGATGGTCGGTAACGCCGCCCAGGGAGTCACCGCCGAGGGGCAGAAACTGCCGAAAGTTGTGCAGGACGCGATCGCGGAAGTAGAGAGTTTTGGGCTTGAAGAAATTCAGCATATGGGTCGGTTGCTCTGGGGCTTTACCGGGGATGATCATTTTTTCCACGTTCAGTGGGTGACGAATGAGATCGAGCGGCAGCAGCATCTTAATGAAGTTCTGATAAAAGCGATGTACCAGTACAAGTGCCCTGATGTTCCCGGAACGTGGGCGGATTATCAGAAACAGATATTGAGTATCGGAACGCGCGGCAGCGAGGCGCCGTCAACCGGAGTCGGGGCGCCGCTGGAAACCCGAACCGCGGTTGCCTGGGTCAGGATCGGTAAAGAAGAGGTCCTGGTGCTGGCGACCGAAGTTGCGGGCAAGGGACAGCTTCGTTTTGTCAGATGGATAGACAGCGCCTTTCGCGATCTTGCTCTCCGGCAGGCGCAGGAAAAACAGGGTACGATCCCCGCGGTTCCGGACACGGCGGTGACCGGGCTGCCAACGAGCATTCCTGGCAGCGCGGCGCGCCGCTAGGGCATGGTAAATATGGCCGGTCGCTGAGAGCGGATTGTTTTCGATGAGGATGTAAATGAAAAAAACCTTTGCCGAAGAATCGATGATCGAACGCGCCGTTCCGGAAAGGCAAAGGCCGGAGGCGGGTGCTTTTTCGGCCGAATCCGCCCGTTCGGATTCCGGCCGGCCTTTTATACCTCCTTTTATCCCCTCATTTGTACAGCGCAAGGCATCGTGCGCCTGCGGCGGCGGATGCGCCGCCTGCCAATCGGAAAGTACAAACAGCGCCGCTCTTAAGGTTTCTCAGCCAAACGATGCCGCCGAGATCGCAGCCGACCACATCGCCGATAAAGTGATGGGAATGCCCGCGTCCCCGGCAGAAGATGGAAAAACGCAGTCGGCGCCTGCATCTTCTTCGCCGCTGCAGCGTAAAGAGTCCGGCAGTGCGGGCGGCGATATGGCGGCTCCGCCCATTGTTAATGATGTGATCTCAAGCAGCGGCAGCTCGCTTGATAAAGGGACGCGGCAATTTATGGAAAGCCGCATGGGGCATGATTTCAGCAGCGTCCAGGTACATACCGACGGCAAAGCCGCTGAATCGGCCAGGTCCGTCAATGCCCAGGCTTACACCGCGGGCGATCATATCGTGTTTAATCAGGGTCAATATGCGCCTGGTACCGAGCAGGGCAAAAAGTTATTGGCGCATGAGCTGGCGCACGTGGGACAGCAGAAAGGAAATCTCGGTCGCGCGGTCATCCAAAGAAAAATTACCGATGCCCAGCTGGAAACGGAATTTCAGACATGGGCGGCCGATCACAAGGAGAAGGTGAACAAAGGCGGCGTTGATTACCCGCACCAGCTTTGGAGTTTTATTTTTGAAATGGTTGGTGATCCGCAAACAGCCGGCCCCAAGGCAAAACCTCAGAAACCCGCCGAACTCAAAAAATGGCAGGAAGATTTTGAAAAAGCGGAATTAGTAGCCGACTGGTTGATAAACCTCAAAAAGACGGCCGCCAATGACTCCGTGAAAACTGCCGCTGAATCGCGGTTATCGGGAATTTTAGATCTTATGCAGCAGGCCGACCTTTTGACCCCTGCTATGAGCAGAGCGAATGATCTCAACCCCGATAATAAGAAACGGATCTTTGAAGCCATACTCAACGCTCCGCAATCGGCGACCGTGAACGACATTGAAAGGATCGTGAGTTTCTTTTGCGCCGCCGCCAAGGATGCGTCCGGCTGTCTCGTAATTCAGATCCTGACCGATAGTAAAAAGCATCCGCTCAAGACTATGGATATCGCCCGCAGCAAAGCGATGATCAAGTTATTGATTCACGCTTATCCCAATGCGCCGGAGCTGGTAGATGCTTTGGCCGAGTTGCTGATGTTCAATCCGAAATTGCGCAATGAAATATCCGAGGCTTTGATGAAAAGCGAACTCGGCGGCTCGCCGGCTCTCTTATTTAAAGTCTTGAAACACAAACTTTTTATCGAACCCGAATATGGGGCATCGACATTACCTGTTTTACAGGGTACGGACAGCGTTGAGGATTATGAAAAGAAACGAATGAAGGATGATATGCCCTGGGTCTATACCTTCAAACAAAAATATTATGTTGATTTTTTGATAGACATGGCAAGCAAACAGACTCCGCCCGTAGTTATTCCCAGGCCGAAGAAAATGGCTTTTGCCGATTTAAAAACCTGGCTCGATACCAATACCGGCAAAATAGCGGCGGCGGCGGCGGCAACCTACTCCACGCAGGAAGAAATATTCGAGGTGTACCGGAATATTGCGGATATATTTTTCTATCACGTGCCGCACGATAGAAACGTTCAACCGGATATGGCCGGAGGGATCGGCCACTTAAAGCCTGGGCTCCCGTCCAAAATGCGGTTTGAGGCGGACTGTGATGTCTTTGCCACTTATGCCATGCGCTTTTTAACCGGCGGGGGATTTACACCGATCGGTTATTTAGGCTTCTATCCGAAAGGAGTATTTGCCGGCAGAGCCCCCCATGTCGTAGCTTTGGTCAGAAAAGGTAATAAATACTCTTTTATCAATAACAAAGATATCTTCGACACGGGAATTGCCGACACTAAGCTGCCCGATGACAAGAAAGCGGAAGCTATCGTAAAGCTCATGGAAGGCGGCCTGGCAGAGGGTTATGGTGAGCCCAAACCCACCGATTTGGATATTTTCTACGGGGATGCCGACGCAACCGGGAAAATGTCTTCTGCTTTTTTTAGTTCAGATCCGAGCCTTAAAAGACCGGATCTGGAGAAAGCGGCTGCTCCGGCTGTTCCCTAAGCAGGTATAGGTTTTGTAAAAGAAATGGCGAAGCGATCCTTAAAATCAGAGTTAAAAGAAACCGGTTTCGCCCGGTCAAGATCTTCTGACCGGCCTTCGGAAAACTTTTTCGCATCGGGCAATTCCCAGAATGCGGTGCTGCTCCGCAAAGCGTCCTGCGCCTGCGGCGGCGGGTGCGCAGCCTGCCAAACAAACGGTGAAAAAGATGCAAAAGGTGAAAAAAGTGCGGACAGCACCGCCGGCGTCCCGGAGGCGATCGGTTCAGGGGGACGCCCGCTCGATGCGGACACCCGCGGTTTTTTCGAACCGCGTCTCGGTTACGACCTCGGCGGCGTCCGCATCCACACCGGCGGCACGGCCGACCAGTCCGCCAAAGCGGCAGGCGCCAGGGCCTATACGCTCGGCAGCGATATCGTTTTCGGCAGCGGCGAATACCGCCCCGATAGCGAAAGCGGCAGGCATTTGCTGGCCCATGAACTGACGCATGTGATGCAGTCCGGCATCAATGCTTCAAACCCGGCGCAGACGCCCGCGCCGGTCGAATCCCTGGAGCATGAAGCGCGGCAGGTCGCCGGCGCGATCAGCAGCGGCGCCCCGATGCCGCCGGTATCGGGCTCGGCGGCCGGTCTGACCGTGCCGCTGAAAGGCCCGGACGACGATGGCAGTCCCACCTTCGGCAATTTGCCCCGGGACGCGCCCGACGCACAGGGCATGAAAAAACGCGTAATGCTCGTAAAGGAAGGCGATGTTTGGTACGAAAAGCGGCCTGACGGGCAGAAATTCCGCGCCGGCGGCACCTATGATTTCGTCGTGCAGGATGGAAAAATTTGGGCGGTAAAAGGCACCAGTCAAATAGGTAAAACGAACCCGGGGCATACAGAAGCGGCCGCCGGTAATCGCGTCGAGTACGCGGGTACGATAAAGTTCGGCAGCAGCCAGGCGGGGCGCGGCACAATTAGGGAATGGACAAACGCGTCGGGCCATTATGCGCCGGTACGGGATTCCGCGGAAGCTATCGCAAAAGCTAACGGGCTGCCCTGGGGCGATGGCCGCTTCAAAGCGGTGGACGGCGGCTTTCCGGATCGGGGGCCGCAGTTGCCCGTTTTCCAGCCGCAGACGCGGCCGCCCGCAGGCGGCACTGCCAAAGTACCGGCCGGTCCGCCCCGATTGGGAGCGCTGGAAGCGCGCATCAGAGAAACGAATACCAAACCCCCGGCGACGGCGACGACGCCGCCACCGGCCGGGGCTGCTGCGGCCGCGCCCGCTTTGCCTGTTTCGCCGGGTCCGGCAAAGAACCTGTTGGCGGAATTGAATCAAAAGCAATCTTTTGTGCGCAACATGGATATAGCGATCACCGGGGTAAGATACGCTCTGGGCGCGTGGAACGCCTATGACGTTTTGATGGATGCTCTGAGAGCGCAGAGTATGGCGCTTACGATACTCAATCACGGCTCCCCTTACTGGAAGGCGCTCCAGGAGACATACGCATTCGAAGCTGACGCTAAAGAGGCCGATCGGTATTACACTTCGCTCGAGCTTAGCGAAGAGCTTTGGGCGCTGCAGTCGCAGCCGGGATGGAATAGCTGGCACCAGCTTCAGCAAATGCAGCTCGGGTATTTACTTATCGAACAGGATCTGAACAATTCCTTAAAGTCGGTCAAAGGCGCGATCTCGGACATCAATAAACAGATCCGGGATCTGGAGGAAGGGATGGCTGACAAGATCATCGCGGCAACCTGGATGCCGGTAATGAGCCTGCAAATGGGAGACGCGATGACCTTTGCCGACGCCGGCGGCAGAATGAACGTTAGTCTGGCGAGATCGCTCGGACACTATAAGTCCGCCCAGGCGGCGCTCGAACTAAAAAGGGGCATGGCGCGGGCCGCCGCTAAACAGCTCGAGATCAGGCTCCGCGAGATCGACAGCACCGGACACGTTTTTGAAGACATACCGACGGAGAAACTGGAAAATTATCCGCTAAATAAATTTACTTTTAGGAGATAGCGCCAGGGGGAAATGACGCGGCCGATCGACCGGCCGGATGAATACCAAACGGGAAGCATATGAGCGAGCGAGTCGCAAAATCAGTTCAGGCCCCGGTTCATGCCAATGATGCCGCAAAACAAAAGCGTCAAAAGCCCGAACCTGCGCAAAATTCCGAAGCGTATTTTCCCGATGCTCTTGCCGGCAGCGACCTTCGCCTCTTTCGCAAAGCTTCGTGCGCCTGCGGCGGCGGCTGTCCGTCGTGCCAGGCAAAAAGTGCCGGGAGCAGCGATCTGAAAGTTTCCAGTCCCGATGACGCCGCCGAGATCGAAGCCGATCAGATCGCCGACCGGGTGATGCGAATGCCGGCCGATACTCCCGTCAAGGTCGCCCCGGTCACGGTCACTCCTCAAAGATCCGATCCGGAAAAGCTGCAGGCAAAATGCGGCGCTTGCGGAGAGGCGCCAGAGACGGAAGAGACGGAAGAAGACGTTGTTTCTCGCCGGGAAAAAGACGTCGCCGGGGACGCAGAGCCCGGCACGGGGATGTCCGAGATAAATTCGGTGATAAATTCCGGCGGGCAGGCGCTCGACAGCCAAACCCGCGATTTTTTCGAGCCGAAATTCGGGCGTGATTTTAGCGGCGTCCGGATTCATACCGGCGAAAGGGCTGCCGGATCGGCGCAAGACCTTAACGCGCATGCCTATACTCTGGAGCATAATATTGTCTTCGGCCGCGGCCAATACCAGCCGGAGACTTCGTCCGGGAAACAATTGCTGGCGCACGAGCTGGCGCACGTAGTTCAGCAACGATCGGGCGCGATCCAGCCAAAAAGAATTCACCGGGCGGTGGTGACCGTAAATGGCCGGCAGGTCAGGATCGACTATAGCAATATAATTTATGAGACAGATTATTTAGCCGGCGCTCAGGCGCAAATAACGTCTTTTACCGGAACCGCCCCGACACCGGCAGTCATCGCCAGAATTACCGCTTTATCGGAGTCTCAGCAGCGCTGGCTTTTATATGGGCTCGATATTTTGAGTGACAATACCACCGCGGCGCATTCGGCGTTAAACCGGACGGACGCGGTCGATCGCCTGATCACGTTTGCGCCCTCCGCTACGACGCAGCCGCTGGGTGGAAACCCGGCCAGCACTCAGCAATTTGCCCGGGAAGTATTGATATTTTCCGGGTGGACCGATGTTGCCTTAACGGCAGGTTTGACCGCGCCCACCGCCGCCGGCCAGTCGGTCATCACTCCGATCTTAAACCCGCCTGCTACCGGGGGAGCGGCTCCCGGAACATTAAATGCGGTCGCCCTGGAAGCCAGGTTAGTTCCGGCGCTGACAACTTTATTAAGCGCGCAGGATCCGTCGCGAAGGGTTACGGTGGCGACTCAGCCGATGGGCACTATCCGGGCGATCGGCGATCTGGTTTTTGCCGAAGCGCGCTCTTTCTTTAGCCCCTATTCCGACGCGTCACGATCTAATGTCTTTAATTTAAACCCGACCTGGGTGGCTTCCGCAAATATTTCCGACACCACGACACTAACGCCCGGCACCGCGGAGCGGATAAGCTTTCTGACGAACCGCGCCAATATTGTCGGAAGAAATTCTACCCCCTCACTATTGATCTCCGATACCGACATCTATGCCGACACCAATTACGACGGATCGAGAACTGCCGATCAAACCGCATTACTTGGCATAATGACAACCATGGAGGCCGATCCCCTTATTCAGCCGATCGTGGACCGGCTGATCCAGCATACCGGTTTTCAGGTCGGCTCAGGGGCCGCCACCCGCATCGGCATCAATCCCGAATTTGATTCTTCGAACACGACGGAATGCGCGGCGCGCTGGAAAACTATTTACACCCTCTGCCATGAGGTGCTGCATGCTCTGTCTCATCCTGATTTTGATAATGCGGTTATCAGGGTCAGTTCCGGCCTGGTGGTAACTGAAGGGTTCACGGAAGTTTTAGGCAATCAGCTTTTTAATCGCCGCGTAATTACTAAAGCCGCCAGCGATCCCGCATTTAAAACAAGCCTGGAAGCCGGTTTGTCGGTTCCTTCCTGTACCGCCCCGACAACGCGCCCGGTCGGATATAGAGACGCCGGCAGCGGCGCCGAAACGATCAGAAGCACCGTCGGCGATAACAACTTTAGGGCGGCGTATTTTTTAGGAAGGACCGATCTCATCGGTATTTAATGTATGGATAAAAGCTCGATCATATTATTTTCGCAGGGTGAGGTAGCAAGTTGGCCGGGCCTTCCGAAAGATCTTTTAATAGAAGAACTGATACAGCTTTTCGGTGAGCCGGCAAAAACCGGCGAGGAAACATTGGGTTATTACCCGGCGCTAAAATATGATTTTGCCGCCGGCGATGCCCACGGAGATCTGATCGCCTATACCAGGGAGCAAAATGTCGTTCTCATTGAAACAAAAAAACTTCCCGGCTCGGACATTTTAAATGCCCTGCCCGAACCGGATACGATATTGCCTCACCAGATATTGGTCGATAAGGCCTATGCCGCCGAATATGTTTTTTGTGAAAGAGGGCTTAATCTCACCGTTGCCAAACATTTTGATAAAAGCACACCCGATAAGATCGTAAGGTGCAGGGGCTTTGAAAAAATAAACAAAATTGAAGAATTTGACACCCGGTATTATAGATCCTTTGAAAACATGATCTCCTGGTAAACATCCGCGGCCTAATTCATGCTCGACAATCACTGGGCCGCTTCGGTTCGTTCTCTCCAGGTTTGCGGGTTGCTGCCGTCGTCGTGTCTCACCATCGAGATCGCGCCGGGCGCCGGGCAGATCAGCGCGCAGAGATTGCAGCCGACGCATTCCTGCTCGATGACGCGCGGGTAAGTTTTCCCGTCCACTTCTTCGAATTCGAAGCTCTGGTGCGCGCCGTCCTCGCACGCGATATAGCAGAGATTGCAGCGGATGCAATGCTCTTTATTAACGTGCGCGATGACCTGGTAATTCAGATCGAGATTTCCCCAATCCGTCATCCGGTTTACGCTCTTGCCAACGATGTCGTTCACGCTCGCATAGCCTTTTTCATCGAGATAATTATTCAAACCGTCGATCATGTCTTCGACGATGCGGTAGCCGTAATGCATCACCGCCGTGCAGACCTGAACGTTAGCCGCGCCGAGCAGCATAAATTCGACCGCGTCGCGCCAATTGGAAATTCCGCCGATGCCGCTGATCGGAATATTCACTTCCGTGTCGCGCGCGATCTCCGAAACCATGTTGAGCGCGATCGGTTTGACCGCCGGGCCGCAATAGCCGCCGTGCGCCGCCATCCCGTTGACGTTCGGGTAGGGGATCATCGTATCGAGATCGACGCCGATCACGGAATTGATCGTGTTGATCAGCGAGACCGCGTCGGCTCCGCCGCTTTTGGCCGCGCGCGCCGGGGGAATGATATTGGTCACGTTCGGCGTCAGTTTCACGATCACCGGCAGATTGGAAACTTCCTTGACCCATTCGGTCACCATGCAGGTGTATTCCGGCACCTGCCCCATCGCCGCGCCCATGCCGCGCTCGCTCATTCCGTGCGGGCAGCCGAAATTAAGCTCGAAACCGTCGGCGCCGGTGTCCTGGGATTTTTTCACGATCTCGTGCCACGCTTCGCGATTGGATTCGACCATCAGCGAAATGATCACGGCGTGGTTCGGATATTTCTTTTTGCACTCCGCGATCTCCTTCAGATTAACCTCGAGCGAACGGTCGGTGATGAGCTCGATATTATTCAAGCCGATCATCCGGTTCGTGCCGTTGTCGATCGCCGCCAGCCGCGAAGAAACATTCGTGATCGGCTCGCCCAGCGTTTTCCACACCGCGCCCCCCCAGCCCGCGTCAAAAGCCCGCTCGACCATCGAACCCATATTCGCCGGCGGCGCCGACGCCAGCCAAAAAGGATTCGGCGATTTGATCCCCGCAAAATTTATACTTAGATCTGCCATAAGATTTACCCTAACATTTTCTAATCTCGTTTAGAGGCGGTCTCCGACCGCCATCTTCTAATCTCTCTCCAGTTTAGAGGCGGTCTCCGACCGCCATCCTCTAATTCTCTCTTCCAGTTTAGAGGCGGTCTCCGACCGCCATCTTCTATCTCCGGCGGTCGGAGACCGCCTCTAAACGGAGTTCCTGTTTTTGCTTAACGGTCTTGCCATCTTATTATCTAACTCTTCCTCGCTCCAATAACCACGCAAATCCATTTCTATCGGTACTTCATTTTCACTATGAGGCAGGTACGCGCGATAGCTTGACCACTTCCACTTCGCCGGGTGGTCGCACAAATTAGCGCGAACCGGATTCAAATGCAAATAATTCAGCTTCTGGCGAATAAACTTCGGGCTGAAAAGATCGATAGACTTTACTTTCTTCTGCCACACGGCGTATTGATGATTTCGCTTTTGGGATACAGATAAGGATATCTTTTCAAGAGAGTTCTGGTAATTATTTTCTTTTAACCAGCCGATAATTTTTTTTGCGGCTTTTCCTTTTAATTCTTTTCCGATAAGGCTTATATCACACTCAACCGGATTTAATATCAGATGAACATGATCGGGCATAATTACATATCCGACTAGTTTAAAGGGATGTTTTTCTCTGGTTTCGGTTAAAACCTCGACAAAAAATTGACAAATTTTCTCACTTTTAAATACAGGCACACGACGAAACGCAACCATCGTTAAATAGTGAAAAATGTTCGGTTCTTTTGAGTTGAACGTTGTCATCTTTACATTAATCCCGTTTAGAAGCGGTCTCCAACCGCCATCTTTCCTAATTCATCTTCTAACTTCGTTTAGAGGCGGTCTCCGACCGCCATTTTCTAAATATCTTACTCTTTCCGGCGGTCGAAGACCGCCTCTAAACGGAGTCGCCATTCTTTATTGATTACTTCCCGCAAATTTTACTTCTTCCCCGGTCAAACTTTTATGAATTCCCTGCGCGGCCAGTTTTCCCATTTGCGAAGCGTCCACCGCTTCCCGGCCGCCGTTGACGCAATCGCCGCCGGCGAAAATTTGCGGGTTGCTGGTCTGCATCGTTTTGGGATCGACCGCGACGCGGCCCGCTTCATCGAGCGTGACTCCGGCGGCCGCCAAAAATCCGCGCATCTTTTGCTGCCCGATGGCCTTGATAACCATGTCGCAGGGGATGTCGAAAGTTTCACCGGAATCGCTCTTTTTGCAGCGCAGCGCGGTCACCGATTCGTCGCCCCCTTCGGCGATGATCTCGACCGGCGCGCTGTTCCAGAAAAATTCTATCTCGTCTTTTTTCGCCAGCTCGTATTCATAATGGTAAGCCGACATATCTTTTTGCGAGCGGCGATAGACCATCATCACGCGTTCCGCGCCCAGCCGTTTGGCCTGCGTCACGGCGTCGATCGCGGTGTTTCCCGCGCCGATCACGGCGACGTTTCTCCCGAGCGGCACGCTCTGCCAATCGCGGGTTTTGATCTTTTCGATGACCTCCAGCGCGTCATATACGCCCGGCAGATTTTCGCCCGGAATGCTCAAATGATTCGTGCTGCCCAAACCGACCGCGAGCAGAATAGCATCGTGATCCGCCTGTAAAGCGGCGAAGGGAATTTCTTTTCCGATCTCGGTATTCGTCTTGAATTCCACGCCCATCGCCCTGATATGCTCTACCTCGTCAAGCGAAACTTTCTGCGGCATTTTGTATTCCGCCATGCCATAAGTATCCAGTCCCCCGGCCAGCGCTTTGCGTTCGTACACCGTCACCGCGTAGCCCAGCCGCGCGAGATATGTCGCGCACGACAGTCCGGCCGGGCCGGAGCCGACGATGCCGACCGATTTGCCGTTCGGCTCCTTGGCCGAATAAATGCGGCGGCCTTTTTCCATCGCGTAATCGGTCGCGTAGCGCTGCAGCCGCCCGATCTCGATCGGTTTCTGGATCAGCGTTTTTTCCACACAGGCGCCTTCGCATAAAACTTCGACCGGGCAGACCCGCGCGCAGGTCGCGCCGATCGGATTGGCGTCGAAAATTACCCGCGCCGACCCGAGCAAATTTCCGCTGGCGATCTTTTTGATGAACGAAGGCACGTCGATATGCGTCGGGCACGCGCGGGTGCACGGCGCGTCATAGCAATACAGGCAGCGGTTCGCTTCGTGCAGCGCTTCCGCCTCGGTCAGCGCCGGATTGATCTCCGAAAAATTGCGTTCGATCTGCGCCAGGTCGAGCGGTGAATGATGATTTATCGACATATTATTTTTTATTTGCCACAGAGTTCACAGAGAGAAGAAGAGTTCAAAGAATGATAATGAAAAAACACTATAAATTCATTTTTGTTGTATTCTGTATATCCTGTAAAAATTTCTCTCTGTGTCCTCTGTGAACTCTGTGGCTAATTCCTAAAATTCCGCATCGGCTTCGATCTCGATCAGCATCTCGGGATCGATCAATTTCGAGACTTCGACCATTGTCGTCGCCGGCATGATCTCGCGAAAAAATTCGCCGTGAGCCCGGCCGTATTCTTCCCAGCGCGAAATGTCGGTCACGAACATCCGCGTTCTGACCACGTTTTCCAGACCGGCGTCTAAAGCCCGTAACGCTTTTTCAATATTGCGGATCACCTGAACCGTTTGCGCATAGGCGTCGCCCGGCCCGACGATCTCGCCATTCTCACCGGTCGCGGTCGTGCCCGTCACATAGATCCGCTCGCCGACGCGCACCGCCCGCGAATAGCCGACGATCGGTTCCCACTTCGCTCCCGAAGAATATTTTTGTCTTTCCCACATATTTCGTCAGCTCATTATTTTTTTCGCAAAACGAAAAATCCCAAAATAGAGATGAAGACCCCCAACACCGCCGTTACTAAAGCCGCATAAAATAAAGTATTCGCCTTTGATTTCGCGTCTGCGCAACGCTGTATCCAGGGCTTTGCGCTTTCCGCGCTTTCTTTTGCTTTTGTTTCAAGTACAGCCTGTTGAGGCGTTCCTTTAGCGGCTTCGGCGGCTTTCGCTGCCTCATTGGCGCTTCTGCCAAGCTGTTCGGCGGCATAACAATCATCTGAGAGCGGCATTATCATACTTAATGCCCCTCCTCCAATTCCGGCGATCAGAAGTAAAATACCTATCACAATAAGCGCTGTTCTTAGCAGTTTCATTTATGTCACCTCCTCGGATAATTTACTAAACGTCAGCCGCCTGTTTCCTAATCCGCCACGATCGCCCCGTAGGCATCCGGCCGGCGGTCGCGGAAGAATTGCCAGGTGTTGCGCACTTCGCGGATCTTGTCCATATCCAGATCGGCGACTATCAGCTCGTCCTGGTCGCGAGACCCTTCGGCGATGATCTGCCCGCGCGGATCGCAGAAATAGCTCTGCCCGTAAAATTCGCCGATGTTCCAGGGCGCTTCCGTGCCGACGCGGTTGATCGCGCCGACGAAGTACCCGTTGGCGGCGGCGTGCGCCGGCTGCTCGAGCTTCCACAAATATTCGCTTAAGCCGGCGACCGTGGCCGAAGGGTTAAAAATTATCTCCGCGCCGTTTAGACCCAAACAGCGCGCGCCCTCCGGAAAATGCCGGTCGTAGCAGATATAAACGCCGATCCGCGCAAAGGCCGTATCGAAACACGGGTAGCCAAGATTGCCCGGGCGAAAATAAAATTTTTCCCAGAAGCCGGGCGCGACGTGCGGGATGTGCGTCTTGCGGTATTTGCCCAGATATTTGCCGTCGGCATCGATCACCGCCGCCGAATTGTAATAGACGCCCGACATTTCTTCTTCATAGATCGGCACGATCAGCACCATCCCATATTGCTTTGCCACGTCCTGCATCAGCTTGACGGTCGGCCCGTCGGGAATTTTTTCGACGGCTTCGTACCAGCGCGTCTGCTGTTCGGCGCAAAAATACGGCGTGGTAAAAATTTCCTGAAAGCAAAGCATCTGCACGCCCTGTTTGGCGGCCTCTTCGACCAGCTTCATCTGGTGGTCGAGATTCGCTTTTCTGATTTCGGGTATCGGCGCGTCGGTCGGCGCGACGTTGTGCGCTTGTATCAAACCGCCTTTAATAATTCTTGACATAGTTTCTCCATAGATCGGTCATCAAATAATTGCCTCTGACCTTTTCTTCAAAAATTTTCCACAGTTTTTCATCTTCTATTCCGAGGTTTTTAATGCCGGAAACTTTCACTGACTCCTTGCCCAGGGCATCCGTTTTACCGGGGCTGTTTGCGAGCAGCGTGATCGAATTCACTTTCAGGTCTCGTAAAATTTCGGCGGCTTCCAGGTAGCTGCGCGCGTCTTTTTCATAACCCGCCGCCACGTAAGCTTCGGCCTGCGCGGCGCCCTTGAGTTTATACTCCGCGCTTTTTATCAACGCCAGATGCCCGTTGCCTTTGCCTTCCTGATCCAGCCAGATAATAATACCCTCTCCGCCCTGTTCTATCCAGAATTGCGCCAGTTCCATTTGCTCGCGGCAATCGCATTCGATGCTGTTAAAGATATGGCCCGACATGCAGTCCGAATGAATTCTGCAAAGAACGTTTTCCCTGCCCGCCACCTCGCCCATCACCAGCGCGACCGATTCTTTTTTACCGTTGTAATAGAGAATTTCCCGGAATTCCCCGAACTTCGTTTTTAATTTTCTCTCTGCCAGCCGCACGATCATAACTTATTTTTTTGCGCATCGAAGACGCCGTTAGAAAGTAGCCAGACGTGAAACGTCTGAAAAGTCGGGAAATATGATATTCGCGTTGAAAACGCGAAAGAATGCTACCACAAATAGCGTTCATTTTGCGCCCGGTGAAAACCTGGCGTCATCGATCGTCACATTATTTTTAACTTCCAGGACCCTGCGCGTCCAACTCAGATTCGGCATCGCCCAGCGCGTGGTCATCGGTATTTTTACGCCGTCGAAATCCTTGTAGTCTTCGTAATCGACCTGCACCGGAAAACCGCCCAACACTGTCATAATAGTAGCGACGCGCCGTACCAGCAAGCCAGTTTGCGCATCGAAAAAGAGCCTTTCGCGCACGCCGCCGGCGGTCGTCGCCCTGACGACATAGACTTCGCGGTCCTTCAGCCGGTCGGTCAGAGCGTAACCGATCTGCGCATACATGCCTTTGATATTTCCCGGCTGGAAAAGCTCGGCCTCGCGCTTGATCTGTTCGCTTTCATCTTTGTTGAGCGCGATCTCTTCGGCGTTTCCGCGCTTCCAGGCATTAACGCCGTCATAGCCTTCGGCCACGACGTATTTGCCGTAAGTCGTTATCACCAGTGATTTGTTCGGCGCTTTTTGATAGACGTCTTCCGCCTCGATGGTTTTGCCGTCCGGTTCCACCCGCTGAGCCTTGATCGTTCTCGTTTTAATTTTTTCCAGCGCTTCTTTTCCGCCCACGGCCTTAACATAGTTGTTCAGGATGGCGTCGATCGTCGGTTTCTCTTTGGCTTCGGCGACGCGCGGCGCTGCCGGGGTTGCCGGCGTCAAATTGATTGCCGACTGCGGATGTGCGTGCCCCTGGTGGCAGGTGTTGCAGGTGACTTCCAGCTTACCGTCGAAATAATTCTTGTTCAGCATAAAGGTCATCGCGATCATCTTGCGCGCGACCTCTTTTTCTTCCTTGCCGTCTTTTTCAAAATCGGCTTCGCCCGAAACATGGCAAAAAGCGCAGTTCACCCCCAGCGACGCCGAAAAAATATTCATCACCTTGCCCAGCTGATCCGCCGGCATATCGTTCAGCGCTTTTATGTTCTTAAACTTCTGCCCTGCGGTCTCCACCTGCGCCGTCTGGCTCTGTACTTTCGGCAAAATAATCAAAGCCACCAAAGGAAGCATTAAAATTAAGGTTAAAACTTTTAACTTTTGTTTCATAAATAAGTACAATTGGCGAAATTACTCCCGATCAAAATTTGCTAAAAGCTGACGATATGTTTCAGCAATAGGAGATTCAATCTCCTCCAAAATTCGTACTGAATCTTTCCATAGATCAATAGCCTTGTCTTTTTCGCCTAATCCGTAAAAGGCATTTCCTAAATTAGCTAAGCGGTAACCTTCACTTTGTAAATCGCCCATTTCTCTCGCGATTGCCAAACCTTGGTCTTGATATTTAATTGCCTTTTGATAATCTCCTAAATTTTGGTAGCTATTTCCCAAATTACCAAAGGTTTGCCCTTCGAATTTCCGGCCACCAATCTCTTGAACAATTGCCAAAGTTTTTTCGTGATACTCAATAGCTTTTCTATATTCCCCTAATTTTGCGTAAGCATTTCCTAAATTACCTAACTGACCTGCCTCCCCATATCGGTCGCCAATTCCTTTAGCAATCGCCAAGGCTTGTTCATAATACTTAATTGCTCTCTTTTGGTTACCCAAGCTTGCGTAAGCATTTCCTAAATTCCCTAAGTCATAACTTTCTCCTCGCCGATCGCCAATTTCTCTTAAAATTGTCAGTGCTTTTTTTTGAAATTCGATTGCCTTTTCATATTTTCCTAAATTATAATAAGCAGTCCCTAAATTGCCTAAATGATTACCTTCACCCTCCCGCTTACTAATTTTTCGAGAAGCAGAGAGTCCGGCTTCCATCCATTTGATATATTCTCTCGAATGATGTCGAAGTCCTAGAATACTATTTGCATGAACATAACCCGTGTAATTGTAACAGATATGGGCAAAATCAATAGAAATTTGAATCTTCTTTTTCGCCCAAGTAAAACCTATTTCGATATTGATTCGCTCAATGTCGAAGATTGCAAGATTTTCTAACGAAACATCCTCAAACGTTGCCATAAGCTGCCCGTAATAAGCTGCATGAAGTCTTTCGGCTTGGAAAAACTCTTCATCGCTTAGTTTTTCTCGGGTGTAATCTCGGGCAAGATCATGCAAACGCGAGCGTTTGCTTTTTTCGTCGAATATAACCAGATTACTCTCAACCAAATCTGATAATGATTCTTTCGCGTTTTCATCTTCCCAGAGAGTTTTTAACACCTGCAGATCAAAATCCGCCGGAAAGACTGCCAGTTTCCGGCAACGTTCTTTCAGCTCATCTCCTAAACGCTCGTAGCTCAAATCAAATGAGGCCTCGACCGATAAATTTTCCCGGTTCGGATCGGCCAGCCGCAGCCGCTCTTTTCTGTCAGAATATCGCTGGATAAGACTAGCCGCATCTTCCATTATGTCTTCAACTAGAATGCTTGCCAGCGGAGATAATGCCATCGGTAAATAACCTGTAATAAAAGCGAGTTCGTCGGCTTTTCCGTCAAAACGCGCTTCATCGGCAATCGAATAAAGCAGGTCTCGCGCATCTTGTGGCGACATCTGCCTGACTTCTTTGCTAAATCCCCCGGTCACATTAAAAGTTGTGCGCGACGTTATTATCACAAACGCCATCTTTTGATTTAGCGGCTCAACCTGATCGCGATCCCTGGCGTTATCGAAAAAAAGAAGTGTTTTATGCTCGTTCAAAAGCGAAACGTAAGCACTCTCAATTTGTTCGGGCGGCAAACTTGGTACATCCGGCCTAAACGCCCGGATAACTTCGAGCATCGCATCGTCCGGCGTCAAAGCATTTGCCAACCCCTGCATATCGACCCTGATGTGCCCCTGAAATTCGCCTTTTAACTCTTCAATAAATTTCAAAGCGAGTTCGGTTTTGCCGACGCCGCCGGTTCCATGCAAAACAAAAGACGTTTTACCTTCTTGTTTCGCTTTATGTAAAGAGCTCAAATCATCTTCGCGCCCGATAAAACCCTTAGCCGCCGGAATATTCGAAGGCAAAGACCGGGGCTTTTCACCTTTAAATACATTGGTTATATTAACCGGGCCTTTTGGGTCGTTTACTTGAGCCCCAAGATTTTCGGCATTGGTGTCTGACATATTTCTAGGAGAATGTGTTGTTTAAAGTTATCGGGCCGGTGGGATTATTTATTATCGCACCGATATTTTTTGCGTTTATGGTTATCCCGCTAAATTCACTTTGCGGCATTTGCTTAAAAGCCTCGACCATTTCGTTGAGCAAATTTTGATTCGCGACAACTTTGTTATCAATCTCCGCTTTAACTTCCGGTTTTGCTTCCAGTTGTTTAACCACTTCTTCGGTTGTAGCCGAATCATTCAAGCCCAGCGTGATTATCTCTTGATCAAAAAGCCCGGTAAATTTCTCCGCCAGATCTTTACGGGAATCAAACAAAGTTTCGATGGTTTTTTCGGCGATCTTTTCGCCCGCCTTTTGTAAATATGGCGCGAGGAAAACTGCAATTGCTGTGAGAGTAAACGGTTCCATGGTTCCTCCATTTTTAGGTGTTTAATTTTACACTACGTGCTCTATCCCAATGAATATTCTACCGCTTTTTCCGCGTGAATTGCCGCCGTGTCAAACAATATCGCGTTCGTGTTCTGACGGGTTACAAGCAGCGGAATTTCCGTGCAGCCGAGGACGATGCCTTCGGCGCCGTTTGCCGTTAGTTCGTCGATGATCCGCAGATATTTCTTTTTAGAATCTTCGCTAAAAATGCCTTTGACCAGTTCTTCGTAAATGACGGAGTGGACGGTTTCGCGGTCTTCGGCGGCGGGGATGACGGTTTCGATCCCGTGTTCGTCGGCAAATTTTTTCTTTAGAAAATCTCCCTCCATCGTGAAACGGGTTCCCAACAGCCCGACGGTTTTAAGCTGCTTCTTTTTTATCTCATCCGCCACGGCGTCGGCGATATGAAGTATCGGAATATTTATTTCGGCGGCCATTTCGTCCACCAGCTTGTGCATCGTGTTGGTGCAGATAACGACAAAATCCGCCCCGCCGCGTTCCAGCCGCTGCGCCGCGTCGATCATTATTTCGGTAAGCTTTTCCCAATCGCCGCCATTTTGCAGTCTCGCAATTTCGTCGAATTCAACCGAAAACATCAGCGATCTGGCGGAATGCACACCGCCCAGCCGCTCTTTTACCTTGCGGTTGATGATCTGATAGTACACGGCCGAACTCTCCCAGCTCATCCCGCCGATCAACCCGATAGTTTTCATAATGTTTCTTTGGGTGCGGGTTGTGCGAGGAAATCTCCATCGACGATCAATAATTTAGCCCCGCCTTCCGTGATCGAACGGTGCGAACTCGCATCGTCCGACACGACATAGGTCATGCCTTTTTCGAGCACGATCGCGCTGCCGTTTTTCTCTTCGGTGGTGAATTGTCCCTCCAGGCAATAAACGATGTGGCCTTTCTGACACCAGTGGTCGGCCAGGTAGCCGGCCGAATATTCGACGATCCTGATCCGTAAATTTCCCAGTTCCACGGTCTGCCAAAAAGCCGTGCCGCTTTCGCCCGGATATTCTGTTTTCGGGACCGCTTCCCAATCGATTATTTGAAACGGGATGTCTTGCGCGTCCATAGTCAGATCTCTTTTTCCGCGCTTTGCGGCGGCAAAACTTTCATCAAAATATAATGCGTCACCGCCGACACGCCAAAGCCGACAAACCACGCATAGTCGTAGAGAAAATGCAGCGCGGGAATGAATATACCGACCCAGGCAAAAAAGCAGCCCAGCAGCGTGGCAATCACCGCGCGAAAATTCCACCCGGCGGTGTAGGTGTAAACGCCACGGGTGCGGTAAAGATCGCCGAGATGCAGTCCCTTTTTTCGCACCAGCCAGTAATCGATCACCAGCACGCCCGCGATCGAACCCAGGCCGCCGGAATATCCCAGCAGCCAGGAAAAGATATAACCCGTCGGGTCGGCCAGCAGCCGCCAGGGCTGCATTAAAATGCCGATGATCCCGGTGATCAGCCCGCCGGTGCGGAAAGATATCCAGCGCGGAAACGCATTGGCAAAATCGTTGGCGGGCGAGACCACGTTGGCGGCGATATTGACCGACAGCGTCGCCACAATGATCGTAAACATCGAGATCGCCACCACCAGCGGCTGGGAAAATTGCCCGACCAGCTTGACCGGGTCCCAGAGCTCGTCCGGTTTCATATGCGGAAAGACCACGACCGCCGCCGAAGTGATCAAAATTCCCATCGCGGCAAAAAGCACCATCGTCGTCGGCAGCGCGACCGTCTGCCCGACGACCTGTTCGCGCTGGCTGCGCCCGAAGCGGGTGAAATCCGGCATGTTCAGCGAGAGCGTCGCCCAGAACCCGATCATCGCCGTCAGCGACGGGATAAAGACCGGATAAAACTCCGACCAGGAACTAAATTTGCCCGGCTCTTTCAGCAGAAAACCGACGCCGCCCGCCTGCCACAATATCCACGCCAGTAAAATAGCCGTCATCACCAGCACGAACGGCGCGGCCCAGTTTTCCACGTGGCGCAGCAGATCCATCCCGCGAAAGATGATAAAAATGTTCATTCCCCAAAAGATCAAAAACGAGAGCCATTCGGTCGGCGTGTGTCCGCCGATCGCGCCTCCCAGCAGATCATTCCAGCCGGGAATGATCGAACCGAAAAATATATGTATCGCCTGGCCGCCGATCCACGCCTGAATGCCGAACCACCCGCAGGCGACGATCGCGCGCATCAGCGCCGGCAGATTCGAACCGTAGGTGCCATACGCCGCGCGCGCAAAAACCGGGAACGGGATACCGTATTTTGTGCCGGGGTGTGAATTGAGCAGGATCGGCGCCAGCACGATGGTATTGCCGAGCAGGATCGTCAGCAGCGCCTGCCACCAGTTCATCCCGGCGGAGATCAGCCCCGACGCCATCATGTAGGTCGGGATGCAATGCGCCATTGAGACCCAGAGCGCGGCATAGTTATACGTCGTCCAGTTGCGCTTTTCGATCGGAACCGGCGCGAGGTCTTCGTTATACAGCGGGCTCGCGGAAATTTCCTGCAAAGCCTCCGGCTGAAGCTCTACCCGGCCGTCTTCGTGTTGAATGGTTTCGGACATAGATTTTACTTATCAGAACTAAAACAGCTTTAGTTATTTTAATGTTTAAGTGGCTTTATCTATAAAGCGATTTGGATTTTTTCGTGTTATTTAGTGTAATTTCGTGGTTACTTCTTAAGACTTTATTTTCTCATGGCAATAAAGGCGGAAACCACGAAATTACACTAAATAACACCAAAAAAACATTAAACGTTTCACAGTTTGTAAGGCAGACGTTTATGCTCCGATATACATTTCGCAGCTATGCCGCCTGATGCGCAATAACCCGACGAGGCTGCGCCTCGCGCCATTTACCCGTCTAATTCAACCCTTCAACGCCCACTACCTGGCCTTTCTGAATGTAAAAGAACGGCGTGGAATTAACATAAGCGCCGAAGGCGTTTTTCGCGCGCAGCTGCATCTTGACGCCCCAGCAGGGCTTGCCTTTGTAGGTGGTTTTGACGACCGGATACCACTTGACGAATTCGCTGCTGTCATAATCGTGGAGAGCCGTTTTCAGATATTCGACCACCGGCGCGACCCTGCCGTCATAGCCGCTGCTTTCCGGTTTTTCACCGATGATATCCAGCTCGGCCCTGGTCTTTTCATCCAGCACCCTGGCGGTCAGCGTGTTGCCCAAAACCATGATGCTGTAAAAATCCACGCCCCCGAAATTTCCCTTCCATTCGGTTTTGACGGAATTGGCCTCGGCGGGTTTAACATCCTTAACTTCGAAACCGGCCAGTTCCGCGTATTCCTGCGGCGTGGCCGTGTTTTCCTTCGGCTTTAGCAGATCGAATTGGACGGCCTTGTTATTTTCAAAAGTGACCATCATCGTATCGCCCATTTTCAGCAGGGTGTAATTGCGATAGGATTTATTTTTTTCCTTGGCTGTCGTGACCGTTTTCGGTTTCCCGAGGATCTGATCGACATCTCCGGCAGACTTATTTGCCAGTTGCGGGATATTGACGATCAGCTTGCTTTCATCTTTTTTTGGAGCGGTGTTCACCGCCGGTTTATTAGCGACGGGAGAGTTGTTTACGGCTTTGTTCGGATCGAGCTTGTCGGAAATGAGCCCGATAACAGCGCATCCGAAACACGACAGGATGATAAGTCCTAAAATACTCAGAACTATGATCAGGGTCGAATTACCTTTCTTCGGCGCCGGCTGGGCGCCCATCTGCGTCTGAAAAAAAGCGTCGCCGCAATAGCTGCAAAATTGATTTCCCGGAGCATTTCTCGCCCCGCAGCCCGCACATTGATTCATATTGACTGAGCTACTCCTGTAATTATTATTGAATGTTATTCGGAGTAGAAGATAACCGATAGGTAATAGCGAATAGATCGAATCTTTCAACTATTATCTATCAGTTATCATCTATTCCGAATGATGCATCCCGCCCGGCATCCCAACTTTAGGCCGTCTTCTACTAAACTTTTAATTGCCATTTTGTCCGTGTGTAAGCGATGCGAAAACCGTTCTTTTCCGCATTCCTCTGCGATTGGCTTCCGGGCGCGGTTACCATCATCGCCAGCGTGCATCCGTTCTCGCCGGCATGCTTAAGACGCGCGCGAAGCAGAGCGTTTTGCGCCCCCATGTTGCGGCCTTCGGGGATGGTGCTGGCGCCGGCCAGTATAGCCACATCGCCGTAGATCAAGAGCATTCCGGCGGCGATGGCCTTGCCTTCATATTCCGCCAAAAAGGGCAGCGCGCCGGCACTGTTCGCGCCGATCCTGCCAAATGTGAGCATAAATTCCGAGAGGCCTTCGGCTTCGGTCGCCCAACCGCCGGCGGACGTTGCCGCCCATACATCTATCTCATCGCCGGTAACTACCCGCGTCGAGATCAGTCCATTGTGAGGCCCAGAATTTATCGCACCCAATTCCGGCGTCGATTCCAGCGCCCGTTCCAGCGGCTGAAACAAAACGTTCGAGAGCTCCAGCGGCTGGTAATCGCGCGCGTTTAAGAGCGCAAGCAGTGACGGGTCGGCCATCGGGCTTACTTCATGAAAAACCGGCGCCCCGTGCGCGACAAAAAAGCCTTCCAGTTTTTCCATTTCGCCGTCGCCCACTTCATCAAAAAGCCCGAGGCCGAAAGTCTGCGTGCACGGCGACTCGACGCCGTCAAACATCGCGTAGGCGCCGGCCACCTCGATCCATTGCGCGCCGCTCTCCGGGTAAAGCTGAGCCCGCGATTCGACAAAACCGGCATTCGCCCGCGCCTCGGTCCGCTCGAGTTTTTGCGAAAGAGACTTGTCGGAAAAAATATTCATTTAAAGTGGCGGCTTTATCTTAAACAGCCTGCTGAAGCAGGGACTCAAAACTTATTTACGCAGGTTCCGCGCTTCAAGAATTGTCCGCTGCCTTTATCGACGAGGCATTCGCCGTTTTCGATCACGACGCGGCCGCGCGAAAGCACGGTTTCGACCGCGCCTTTTACTTTTTTGCCTTCGTAGGTACAGTAATCGACGTTCATGTGCTGCGCCTCGAGCGTCAGCGTGTGCTCTTTTTCCGGGTCGAAGATGACGATGTCGGCGTCAGACCCGACGGCGATCGTGCCCTTGCGCGGAAACAGCCCGAACATCTTTGCCGCCGCCGTCGAGGTCAGCTCGACAAAGCGGTTGAGCGAAATTCTATTTTCCACCACGCCGCCGTTATAGATCAGCGACATGCGGTATTCGACACCGGGCGCGCCGTTCGGAATTTTCGAAAAATCATTTTTGCCCAGTTCCTTTTGTTCCTTCATGCAAAACGGGCAGTGGTCGGTCGAGATCACCTGCAGATCGTCCGTCCGCAGGCCTTTCCACAGATCGTCCTGGTTCCATTTTTCGCGCAGCGCCGGCGTCATCACATATTTCGCGCCGTTAAAATCTTCGCCGTAATCGTCGATCGACAAGAAAAGATACTGCGGGCAGGTTTCCGCAAAAGCGGGAATGCCGCGGTCGCGCGCTTCGCGTACCTGGTTGAGCGCGTCGGAACAAGATAGGTGGACGATATAGACGGGCGATTCCGCCATTTCGGCGATCGCGATCGCGCGGTGAACGCCTTCGGCTTCGGCGACCGTCGGCCGCGTCAGCGCGTGATATTTCGGCGCCGTGCGTCCCTGCGCCAGCGCCCGTTTTACGATCTCGTCGATCACGATGCCGTTTTCGGCATGCATACAGACCAGCCCGCCGCGAGCGCCGGCCGCCGACATCGCGCGAAATATGGTCGCGTCGTCCGCCAGAAAAACGCCCGGATAGGCCATGAAAAGTTTAAAGCTGGTGATGCCCTCATCCATCAGCTGGTACATCTCGGTCTCGCGGCCGTCTTCGAAATCGGTGGTGATAAGGTGAAAGCCGTGGTCGATGACGGTTTTGCCTTCGGCCTTGGCGTGCCAGTTATCAACTGCCTGGATCATCGATTCGCCTTTATACTGCACCGCGAAATCTATGATCGTGGTCGTGCCTCCGAAAGCCGCCGCGCGCGTGCCCGTGAAAAAATCGTCCGACGCAGATGTGCCGCCGAACGGCAGTTCCATATGCGTGTGCGGATCGATCCCGCCCGGGATCACCAGCCTGCCCGACGCATCGATCACCCGGTCCACTTCCATATCCAGACTCGCGCCGATCACCGAAACCTTTTCGCCCTCGATCAAAATATCCGCGCGATAATCGTCAACCGCCGTCACCACCCGCCCATTTTTAATTAGTATTTTCATATTAAATATTCTCGGATCTTAAAGTTTCGGCCAATTGCGCTTTAGCTTTGTCCTTCACTTTACTATCACTTATTCCGTCAATCATCTTTGACGCCCATCGGGTTTTTTCAATAACTCTTAAATCGTGATTGACCTTGTCCAGTCTGTCATTGGCTTCTTTACTGAATCGAAACGTTAAAGCGCTAATCGCATTCGTAACCGCGCCAACGATTAAAGTAATAATTCCGGTGGATGTTTTTTCCAGAAAAACAAGTACGATGCCTGCAAAGATGATGAGAATACCTATTATCATTAAAATTAACGCTACGTTAAAAGAGGTTCTTGCTTGTCTCAGACGTTCTTCTTGTATCTGTTTCAAATTTGCATAAGCTACTTCGGTAAAATCGCTCTCAATTTTTTCCGATAGTTCTTTAGGTAATTGCTGTTCCAGGTTACCTAGTACCTTTTCCAACTCAAGTTTACTGGACTTCCCTAAGGATATTTGTTTTTCTGCACTTTCAAGTTCTTTAATAAAACGTTCATAGTCTTGCTTTCCAGCCGTTAGCTCATACTGTTCTACCCCCAAAATATTTTTTAAATAATTAATTAAAATCTTGGTAAGATGAGTAGATCCTACTAAAGAATAAAGTTCCAACATTTTTCAACCTCTACTTTTATAGCTTTTTTATTCGGTACTATTATTTCAGTTGGTCTAAGGTTAATTCTGCTCAACTCGGGTAAGCCAAAACACCCGATTCCCATTTGTTAAATTCGCCGCGCAGGCGTTCGAATGTTTGCGGTTCGGCGTCTTTATAGTTGGCCTGTTCGCGTTCGTCCACCGACAGATCAAAGAGGAATTCGGTTTTTCCTTCGCGGATATATTTCCATTTTCCGTTTCGCACGGCCCCTTGCGCGCGCGTTCGCCAAAAGAACGTTCGCTCGAACAGGCCGCGCTTACCGCTGAGGACAGCTTTAATATCCTCACCATCTAATGGATGATCGGTCGCCGGTTTTGCGCCCGCTGCGGCGATCATGGTCGCCGTCCAGTCCATCGTGATGATCGGCTGATCGCTTGAGCTTCCCGCGCTGACGACGCCGGGCCAGCGGACGATCCCCGGCACGCGTATGCCGCCTTCGCGAACGCTCATCTTTTGCCCCGTGAAAGGCCAATTGTACGAAAAACGCTCGCCGCCGTTATCGCTGGTGAAAATTACCAGTGTGTTGCGGTCGAGGCCCGCCGACTTTAGCGCAGCGAGCACCTTTCCTATGCCGTCGTCCAGACTTTTCATCATCTCGGCATAAATTTTCAGCGAGCCGCCGCTTCTAAAAGCTTCGGGGCCGAGCCCTAATTTTCGGCTGGCCGTTTCGTCCTTCGGGCCTTCCCAGGGCCAGTGCGGGGCGGTGTAATGCAGGCTCAGGTAAAAAGGTTTTTTGTGCGGGCGACGCAGATATTCTACTGCCCGGCCGGTCAGCAGATCGGTAATATACCCGACACGGTCAACCGGAACGTCGCCTTCGAACAGGTCCGGATCACCCGCCATATCCTTGTGCGAAAAAAAGTCTCCCGCGCCGCTCATGATCCCGAAAAACTCATCGAAACCACAGCGCAGCGGCCCAAATTCGGGCAGGTAGCCGAGATGCCATTTTCCTATCAGCGCGGTGTCGTAACCGGCGGCTTTGATCAGGGATGAGACCGTGGGATGATCAGGCGAGAGTCCCGTGGTTTTCGCCAGTTCGCCCAGCTCTTTTCGTTCCGTTATCGGCTCCATCAGGCCCACGGGCAGCCGGGCCGGGTAGCGTCCGGTATGAAAACCCACCCGCGTCGGGGTACAGACGGGGGCTGCCGAATAAGCATTCGTGAACCGCATGCCCTGCTGCGCGAGACGGTCCAGGTTTGGCGTGCGGTAATCCGGCCTCCCGTAACAACTCAGATCTCCCCACCCTAGATCGTCGGCCAGAATAAACAGGATGTTCGGCCGTTCGGCGGCAGTCACCGGCGAACTTAAGATCGCCCCTGCAGCGACAGTCGCTGCAGCCGTACCTAATACACCGCTGATGAATTCCCGGCGTGTTACATTTAGGTCTTTCTGATCTTTCATCTACATCCTTATTAAGAGAGAAAAATTCGGTCCTGTTTTATCCTGTTCATCCCCTCTATCCCTGTCAATTTTCTCTGTGTTCTCTGTGGCAAAATTTCCGGTATTAATCCTGGCTGACGATGTCGCCCTTCACCGGCGAGTATTCGGTTTTCGTTTCCGTCTTGCCGTCGCGCCGCACCGTTATCTTTTCGAAGAAAACTTTCATGCTGTTTTCGGCTTCCCAGAGCGTCGTATTTTGTACCTGGTAATGCAGGTGCGCTTCGCTGGAATTACCAGAGTTGCCGCAGAGGCCGATCACCTGCCCGCGTCTTACCGGCTGACTTACACGCACGCGGGTGCTGTCGTATTTGAGATGGCAAAAAACGGATATTTCGCCGTTCGCGTGGCGGATCATCACGAAATTTCCCACGGCCATCAGCGGGTTCATCACGCCCGGCACATTGTCGCGCACGCCGGTGACGACATTGGTCACTACACCGTCGGCGTCGGCCACGATCTCCTGCCCGAAGGCGTAATAATCTTCGTTTTTGCCGCCGTCGCCCATGTGAGTTTTGCCTTCGGCATCGACCTTTAAAATGTCGAAAGCAAAGCGCTGGGTCGCCGCATCAACGTGGTAATTTTGCGCGGTCGTGTCGCCGCCCCAGAAGACGAACCATTCGCCTTTAAACGGCAGCCCGAGCGCGGTCTTGTTGCGCGCGGTGTTGCGCGGCTTGACCAGTTTCGGCGGATTTATGCTCAGTCCTCCGATCTTGTCTTCTCCGTCCAGCACGACCAGCAATTCCAATTTCGCTTTTTCGAAATCCGCGGGAAAAACTCCGGCCGACGGGGCGGGGAAATCAGGCGCGCCGAGTTTTACGATCCTGCCAAAATCCTTATGGCAGCCGTCTAAAAATTCCTTCAGTTTATCGCCTGAGATCGCCGCCTTCATCTCGGCGTTAAATTGCCGCTCGATCAACGCGTAGTCTTTTGCGTTGTAAGACGCGACGAACAGATCGGCCATCTTTTGAACTTTTTCCGCCGGGGTTTGCGTAAAAGATAATGTCGCCAATAACATTGTCAGTAAAAATATTTTTATTATCTTCATTATTTTATTAGCCACAGAGTTCACAGAGAACACAGAGTAAAAACATTACAGGGATAGAGGGGATAAACAGGATTAAAAGAAAACATTTGATACTGCTTTTTATCCTCTTCATCCTATTTATCCCTGTTAAATTCTCCCTCTGTGAACTCTGTGTTCTCTGTGGCAAAATTCTTAACAAAGGGCGAATCCCGCGTCCATGGCGGCGATGAGTTCATCCACGTGTTCTTTGGTCGAATTGAGCATCATGCCAGTGCGGATGACGTTGCCATAGAGGCCGCCTTTGCCGATCAGCACGCCGCGGCGTTTGGTTTCCTCGAAAACCGTCAGCACGGCGGCCGGCGCCGGTTCTTTTGTCTCGCGGTCTTTGACCAGTTCGACCGCCTGCATCAAACCCATTCCGCGCACGTCGCCGATGACGGGATATTTTTCCTTTAGTTCTTCCAGTTTTCCGCGGAAATAATCGCCTACCACACGGGCGTTCGTCCGCAGGTCGTTGTCCTCTATTTCCTTGATGACGGCCAGCGCCGCCGCCGATGAGACAGGGTTTCCACCGAAGGTGGCAAAGGTCAATCCCGGATATTTGTCAGCCACTTCCGCCGTCGCGATCGTCCAGCCGATCGGGATTCCGTTGCCCATTCCCTTGGCCGAAGTGATGATGTCGGGCTTGACGTCCCAGTGCTCGATGCCGAACCATTTATCGCCGGTGCGTCCCCAGCCGGTCTGCACCTCGTCGGCGATAAAGAGCCCGCCGTGCTCGCGGGTGATCTCTTCGACGCGCTCGAAATATCCCGCCGGGGGCACGATAAATCCGCCGACGCCCAGGATCGGCTCCGCCATAAAGGCGGCGATCTCACCCGTCGTGGTGGTCATGATCACTTCCTTGACATCCTCCGCGCAGGCCAGCCCGCAATTTTTCGGATTTAAGCTCAGCGGGCAGCGATAACAGTACGGCGCGCGAGCATGAGAAATTCCCGCGACCTGCGAAGGCAGCGGTTTCCAGCTCGAATGCCCGACGGATGAAAGCGCCGTGGCGCTGCGGCCGGAATAACTGTGGCGCAGCACGACGATCTCGTGCCTGCCGGTCGCCAGCTTTGCCGCCATGATCGCCGTGTCGTCGGCTTCGGTGCCGGTGCTGGTAAAAAACGATTTCTTTAATTCGCCGGGCGATATCTCCGCCAGTTTTTCCGCCAGGTCGCCCTGCGGCTTGTTGGCATACAGCGTCGAAGTGTGCGCGATCGTTTTCACCTGTTCGATGATGGCCGCGTTCACATTCGGGTTGGCGTGCCCGACGCTGACCGTCAGCACCCCGCCGAAGCAGTCCAGATATTTATTGCCCGTGTCGTCCCAGACGTACTCGCCTTCGCCCTTTACCAGCGCGATCGGCTCCTGGTAATAGGTGGCGACTGCCGGAAAAAGAAATTCCTTGTGTTTTTGCACGGCGGTTTTTTGCCCGACGCTTTCCTGGTCGGAGGTTTTTTGATCGTTGATCTTTGGGTCGATGGATTGTTCTGTGGCGTTCATAATACTCCTAACGAAATTGAAATTTGCTGCCGGTTGTTCCCTGGCGGATCTTTTTCAAAAGACAATTCGACACCGGAAAATTTGCCGGCTGTAAAAACAGGAAACACAACTCTTGTAATTTAAGAAACTATTAAACCTAAATACAGATAGGATATGCAATTAACTCTGCGAATGATATCAAAATTTACCCGACAAGTGAATGTTTTTAAGTGCAAATCTGCAAAACTCCCCTCCTTACAAAGGAGGCGAGGGCGCGCGTCTCGCGCGACGGGGTGGTTCTCTGTTTTTTTCGTGCCTTTTCGTGTTATTTCGTGGTTACTTCTTAAAGCTCTGTCAAACCACATACAAAACCGGAGTCACAAAATGTCAGAACCGGGAGGGGGACTGACCGGATTCCGGTATTATGTAAAAAGAGGCAACCGCAAAGAACGCCAAGTTGCGGACGCAAAGCTCGCAAAGAAAACATCACTTCGCGTCCTTTGCGTCTTCTCTTTGCGCTCTTTGCGGTTTATTTCTTGCTTTACGCCGGACAGACTTTTATTGATCCGGCGTGTACGACATGTCATGCTCCCAGAAAATTCGCCAAACCTCCCCAACCCTCAAAAACCACTATCGCCAGACACTACTTACTTAAGATATGCTGGCATTCTCTGATGCGGTGCGGCAGGCCGGACACACGGTTTGGCCTGGGCACGCCGGGCATGCTTGGCAGCCCGGAAGGCAAGATAACTTGTCTTTGAAAGTCATAGCGAGCCCCGATATCGTAAAGCTTGAACCGGGCCGGGGTAAAAACGTCAGAAGCTAGCAGCGCCACGGGTCCGCGGCGCAGTGCGAAAACAAAGCCGGGCCGGACGCTGCGAGGCCTATGGTCAGTTCCTACACTCGCAGGACAGAGGCTGATTAGTAAAGAGAACTGGCTAAGCATGTAAATACCCAGTATTGCGGTCCCCGCCTAAAAACCACGGATCGCCCACCGCGCAGGCGTTCGAGCACGCCGCGAAGTGTCAACCCGCCGCCCGCAACAGAGACCAATATTAAATAGTGAATAGTGAACAGTGATCCGGTGAATAGTGGCCGGAAGTTTAGAGTTGCGCGTTCACGCGCGATCTTCACGCCTAAAGGCGTAACTCTAAACGCGTGTGTGATCCTAAAAAACTCCCCTCCTTACGAAGGAGGGGTGGCATCCGCTTCGGATGACGGGGTGGTTCTCTCTTCAGACTATACTCACCCGCTACCGCTCCCGGTTCTGACAAGACAAACTGAAGTTTGAACCCTGAACTTCTCCGCCCCGCCCCTTCGACGAGTATTTTAGAAAAGTGAGCCTTTATCGTCTTTGCCCATCATTGCCTTACGCACCAGTGGGATGGGCGGGCCGCCGTATGACAGGAATTGGTCGTGGAATTGTTTCCAGGCGCTGCGCCCGCCGCGGCTGGCGCACCAGTCGTCGCGGAGTTTTTTGATCATCAGCTTGCCCATCGTGTAGTTCAGATAAGCCGGATCGTAAGTCCCGCGTTCGGCTTGCTGTTCGGCGTTGCCTTCGTCCTGCACCCCATCTTCAATGAACATTTTCTCAGACTCCTTGACGGTCATTCCCTTGGTATGCAGGCCGATCGTCGAGAGAAAACGAACATTGCGCAGCAGCGCTTCCTGTAATTGCCCGATGTGCATTTCCGGATCGCCCGCGCCGAGGCCCGCGTCATACATCATTTCTTCCGTGTAATGCGCCCAGCCTTCGGCATAGGCGTAGCCGACAAAAACCTGGCCGAATTTCGATTGCGAACGGTTGGCGTGCAGAAACTGCAGAAAGTGCCCGGGATAGGCTTCGTGAACCGAAGTAAAAAGCAGGCTGCCCTTGCCCGGTAAATAAGCCTCTTGTTTTTCCTTCGGCCATTTCGGGTTCGGCGGCGCCACGTAATAGGTGGAGGGCATGCCTTTTTCGTACGGGCCGGGAATATTTATATAGGCGAAATTCGAGGCTTTGTAAGCCGGGGCGAGGCCTACCTTACATTCTTCGGTGCCTGGGATGCTGACTATATCTTTCTCCTGGATGAATTTTTTCAACCCGTCCAGCTGCTTAGTTGCCATATCCACCACGTCTTTGCCCTCGGCCTTGCTGGCGGACACCTTGGTGCTGCATTCCTGCAGTGTTTTACCCGGCGCGTATTTGTCGCATTCCTGCTTGAGCGCGTCCAGATTTCTTTGCAGGTCTTGTTTGGCGATCTCTTCGAGTTTTGCCAGTTCGACATCGACGCCCTCGGTCGCTTTTAGCATCCACGAAAAATTCTTTTCACCGAGCGCGAAATTGTCCGTCTTGCTGACCTCCTGCTCGTCCAGCCATTTATCGAAATCCTTGACCGCCTTGATCGCGTCGTCGTTCGCTTCCTTGAAATCTTTTTGCGACTGCTCGTCCTTGACCGGTTCGAAGACCTTGACCACGTCGGTCGCGTAAAAATCCGCCAGCCCGCCGATACTGGTATGGCCGATCTTGATCAGCGTCGGCGCCATCGGAAACTTCAGATTCTTTTTCGCCTGCTCGAGCGCGCCGGGGACGTTTTTCGCATATGCCGTATAGGATTTAATGCGTGTTTCCAGCGGGGCGTAATCGCGCGAAACATAAACGTCCGGGTCGATCGAATTGCCGTAAAAAGTAGGATTGGTATGCGGCTGGTCGGCGATCTCGCGCCAGAAAAGATCACTATCTATCTGTGCGATCAGGTAATCGCGCTCGAAACGCCGGCGTTCGTCGAGCTGTTCATCTTTAAAGGCCAATGCCTTGTCGCGTTCCGCTTTGAGACGGCCGATCTCTTTCTTCAGGCCTTCGTCGGTCCAATCGGGAAGCTTTCCGTCATGCTCATGTTTGCCCTGATAAACGGCAAACGCGGGGTTTGCGGCAAAATAGCCGTTGAGAAAATTATCGACAAAAGCGTCCCACCCGGCGCCCGCTGTATTACTCATATTCGTATTTGTATTTGCCGTCTGATTTACCGGCGGCGCCGGCTGCTGGCAGCCCGCGACAATAACCGCCAATGTCGAAAAGAAAATAAACCCTAATTTAAAGCGCATAATGTCTCTTCCTACTCCTCATAAAATAATTCGCCGAAATTAAAACTGTAAACGGATGACGGCTGATTTTGTTTCAGTGTCACTTGGGAGCGCCCAATTTATTGGGCTAATAATGCAGACTGAAGTCTGCGCTCCTTTTTACAACCATTTTTTCAGCCAGCTATGAAACTCGGTGTAAAAATACCGGCTGTCTTCGCCTTTTAATATCCAGTGGTTTTCTTCGGGAAAAATTACCAGGCGGCTGGGAACTTTCATTCGCTGCAGCACGGACCAGTATTCCAGCGAATGGTTTATCGAAACGCGAAAATCGTTTTCACCGGCCGTCACCAGCACCGGCGTCTTAAAATTCGCGGCAAAGCGGATCGGGTTTTGCTCGTTCCATTTCGCGCCGTTTTCCCAGTGCGGCCCGCCGAGATTTCTTTCCCGCCAATAAATGATGTCGCTGGTTCCCCATTGCGATTCGCTGTTGATCGCCCCGGCGTGCGAGATCAGGCATTTGTAGCGCGTGGTCGTAGCCTGCATCCAGTTTGCCAGGTGGCCACCGTAGCTGGCCCCGGCCGCGCATTGCCGCGTGCCGTCGATAAATGAAAAACGCCTGATCGCCTCGTCAGCGGCCTGATTTATTTCGTTGGCGGGCGTGATAAAAGGGTCGCCGTGAATGTCCTGCGTAAATTTTTCGCCGAACCCGGTCGAGCCGGTATAGTTGGTCAAAAGAACCACGTAACCCGGCGAGGCCAGCAGGTGATAATTCCAGCGCAGGCCCCAATTGTCGCGCCATTGGTTAAACGGCCCGCCGTGCATCACGACCAGCAGCGGGTATTTTTTGTTCGGGTCGAAATTCGGCGGCGTGACATACATATTATGTATCCGCTTGCCGCCCTTACTGGTGAACCAAAATTCTTTTACCGGCTCGACATCCCATTTCGCCAAAGCCTCCGAATTAAAATTAGTCAGTGCTTTTCCCGATTTTTCATTGCCGAGATCCAGGCGATATATCTCCGGCGGATTTATCGCGCTATCCCAGCTGACGAAAAGCTGCGGTACGGATGACCTGGACGCGATCGATAAATTCGTGTAGCAGCCATTATTGAGCTCAGTGAACGCGCGTACTTCGCCGCCGGCGGCGGGCAGCGAATAAATTTTTTCGTGTCCCGAATCTTCGGCGGTCAGGTAGATCGTTTTGTTGTCCGGCGTGACCGCAAAGCCGCCCACCGACCGGTCGAAATTCGCCGTGAGAATTTTCGGCTGGCCGGGATTTGCCCAGTCGAGCGAAACCAGCCGCGTCAGCGTATAAACTTTTTCTCCGACCGGGTTGTATGTCAGGTAAAGAGTTTTCCCGTCCGGGCTAAACGTCGGCCGCCCATGATCCCCCTTAGCGGAGGTCAACTGCACCGGCTCGCCGCCGCCCGTGGAAACACGGTAGATCTGCAGGCTGGTTTCGGCAAAGGCGGCATTCGTTCTATCCGTCGAAGCGACAAAAACTACCGAGCTGCCATCCGGCGACCAGACGGCGTCGATGTCGTCACTTCCCGCGCCGATGCGCCCGCCGTAGCCTTTTTCTGCAATAAGTTTTGTTCCCGCCAGCAGGTCTTTCGGCTTTGCGCCGTCCGTCAATTCTTGAACGATGACGTGGGTCTGCAATTCGTCGATCCACCGGTCCCAATTGCGGATAGGAAACGTATCGTACACGCGCGCCTTGTATTTGCGGTCTTTTCTTTCCTTGGCGGCGCGTTTGTTGTCGTCGTCATTCATCGCGCCGGGATAGACGCCGCTGACAAAAAGGATCGCCTTGCCGTCGGGACGCCATTGTGGATTGCGCGCTCCGGTCGAGATGTTCGTCGCCCGCACCGCTTCGCCGCCGGCCACGTCAATCACATAAATTTGATTAGCCTCATCGGTTTCGCGCTTTGCGCTAAAAGCGATCCGCGTGCCGTCCGGCGACCAGGCCGCGCCGCTCTCGCCCGCCCTGGTCGAAGTCATCCGCCGCGGTTTTGCGCTGCCATCGGCTGGTACGATCCACAGATCCGACACCTGATCTTTTTCGTCATAGGCCGGTTCGATCAGCGAAAACACCACCCATTTCCCGTCCGGGCTCGGCACCGGCGCGCCGACCCGCTTCATCAGCCACATCGATTCATGCGTGATAGTCTGCTTGGCTTGCGCGAAAGTAATTTGCCCCGTAATCGGAAAAATAACCAAGGTGAGAAACAAAAACCGGAGGGTTAAATTTTTAAGAAAGTTCATTTTTCTCCTTACGTGAACTTAACAGTTTTATACCGCGCCGCTGCGTTGAAAGAAGCAACCTGGCTACCTCTCAGGTCTGGAAGGGTCGCTTGCGCCCGCTGCTTAAATAAATTCAAATCCGCGCGTTTAAATACAGAGCGGGCGCGTAGGTTAGGTTTTAAGAAGATTCATTCTTCTCCCTTAGAATGTTTTTAAAATTCTAATGCTTCAAGTAAAGTAATTTTCAAGCTTTCCAGTAATTCTTCGCGAGTGCGTTCCTGGCAATTTACACCGGGAATTTCTTCTATCCACCCGATCCACCAATTGCCGTCTTGTTTCAAAACTGCGGTATAATTTTTTCCCATTAATCTAGTTTCAGTAATTTAATATCGGTAAGCAGATCGAGTAAATTCTCCATCAGTTCTTCTTTAGAAAGCGCTTGAGTCCAATAATTGGGATGATCATTTAAATAACCAAGAAAATATTCATCTTCCTGCCAAAATGTATATGCAATTTTTCTCATGATCGCCGAATTATTTTGGCTGCACGCCTTTACCTCTACAAACCGTGCATTTGCCGTTGCCGTGACACATTGGACAGCCTTTAATAAGCCCGTCCCTGCCGCTTCCTTTACATCGAGAACATTTTCCTGTTCCTTTGCATCCTTTACATTCCGCCATAATCATTCCTTCATGTGGAGACATTAGTCGCCAAAGAATTTCAAAATCGTTAATGAAGAGTCTGTAGCCATCAATCCCGTTATTATGTCGAAAATGTGAAGAGTCAAAGCACTCGCAATATCTTTATCGCTCCATGCCGCTACGAAATGGTGAAAGCTACCCAGTGTCGCATAGAATGTATCGCCCTCTAACTCCACTCCCAAAAATGCAGTTGTTCCGTTGAACCCGCCGATGTTGCTTCCAAGCAATCTCAAAAATTGTTTCGCCACCACGTCAAATTCGCCGTCCAAGTCGAGGAAACCGAATCTATGTTTTATCTCTATCCGGATGAATTTCATATCGCCAGTTGGCTCATATCTTAACAAGGTGCGGTGGCCATACTCTGAATACGCAGTTGTTAATTCGAATTGATAAGGTCCCGCTATTTCTTTGTAGGCTTCTATGTGTTTGAAACTATCGCTTAGAGTGGCTTCCTTGAGAATGTTTCTTACTTTGTCCTGCATCTTTGCCTCCTGAATATTAATTTGTGTAGAGAAGAATACTCATTATGGGATTGATCCTCCCTCCAAAATCCTAAACAGACTGCTGATCCCATGCCTATTTTACTTATTATTTCTTTTTGGGAGATCGTATTTCTTCAAAGATCTAATACAAATTTCCTTCGCGTTTGCGGCCGGTGTAATCGACATAGACGATCTTGAGTTCGGTGTAGAAATCGAGCGAGGTCGAGCCCTGTTCGCGGGCACCGACGCCGGTCGCTTTTGTTCCGCCGAACGGGATGTGCGCTTCGCCGCCGGTGGTGGGTGAATTGATGTGCGTCATGCCGGTTTCGATCTCGTGCACGAATTTAAAGATACGCGAAGGGTCGTTAGAAAAAATAGAAGAGGAAAGCCCGAACTCGCTGTCATTGGCGACGGTCATCGCTTCTTCGAAATTTTTCACGCGCAGCACCGACAGCACCGGCCCGAAGATCTCCTCGCGCGCGATGCGCATGTCGGGCGTGACGTGATCGAACACCGTCGGCTCGACGAAGTAGCCTTTTTCCAGCTGTTCGCCCTCGCCTTTTTTGCCGCCGCAGAGCAGCGCCGCGCCGTCTTCCTTGCCGATCTCGATGTATTTCATCACCGTGTTAAATTGGCTTTCATCGACCGACGGCCCGACCTGCGCCAGCGGATTTGCGCCGTCGCCGAGCACGATGCTTTTTGCTTTTTCCACGATCTTTGCGACGAATTCATCGGCCACCGAATCGATCACGATCGCGCGGCTGGTCGCCGTGCAGCGCTGGCCGGTCGAGCCGAAAGCCCCCTGCGAGGTGGATTCCACCGCCAGTTCCATGTCGGCGTCTTCGAGCACGACGACCGGATTTTTTCCGCCCATTTCGCACTGCACTTTTGCGCCGCGCCGCGCCGCCTGCTCATACAGCTTTAGCCCGATCCCGGTCGAGCCGGTAAAGGAGATCGCCTTGACCGCCGGGTGACTTACGATCTCGTCACCGGCTTCGGAACCCGATCCTAAAATTAAATTCAGCACGCCCGCGGGAATGCCGGCCTCCGCTAAGATCTCCACCAGCCGAACGGCGGTCGCCGGGGTATTCGTCGCGGGTTTAAAAACGACCGTGTTTCCCGCCGCCAGCGCCGGCGCGATTTTCCAGACCGGGATCGCCACCGGAAAATTCCACGGGGTGATGATCGCGACCACGCCGTGCGGTTCTTTGACGGTATAGGCAAAATTCGCGGGCAGCTCCGATTGGATCGTTTCGCCGTTCATGCGGCGCGTTTCCCCGGCGCAAAAATCCATCACGTTGATGGCGCGGGTCAGTTCGCCGCGGGCTTCGGCCAGGGTTTTGCCTTCTTCGCGCGTCAATATCTGCGACAGATTTTCCTTATCGTCTTCCATCAACAGCGCCGCGCGCGCGAGAATTTTCCCCCGCTGCGGGGCCGGCGTATCGCGCCAGCGTTTGAAATTTTCCCAGGCAAATTCCACCGCTATTTTTGCTTCGTCGCGGGTGGCGAGTTTGACCGTGCCGATAATGTCATCGGTGCAGGCGGGGTTGATATTGGGGGCGGTTTTGTCCGAAGAGGATTCGACCCATTGTCCGTTGATAAAATTTCGATAAACAGTCATATATTTGATTATATCTCTTTGTGTTATGTATTTATAAGCCGGTATTTAGCAGTGCTGATGTATCACGCCATTTGAAAATCTCGATTTATCACACCATTTCAACACAAAATATCTTTTATTCATAAATCCCGGCGCGGCATTCCTGAGATCGCAAAATCGCCCGGCCTTTTTTGTTTTAAAAATTTTAAGCTAAACTCTACCAAAAGCGTCTTTGTACTTTCGAATTTATTAGAATAAAAATTACGGAAGGTCTCGTCGCTCTAAGGAAAGCCGGGCAGAAATGCGGTCGTCTTCTTAAATTCAAAGTCAGATAAAACCCGATGTCAGAATCACAAACTTTGCGCGCGCTGCTGGAAGATCGCGTCGAAAAATATCAAAGCGAATACTTTCTCTTTTCAGAGGCTGACGCTCGCCGCTACACCTACCGGGAATTTGACGCGGCGGTGAACCGGGCGGCGAATCTGCTCAAAAACCACGGGATCGGCAAGGGCGATGTGGTCAGCCTGCTGATGCCGAACAGCGTCGAATACATCATTGCCTATTTTGCCTGCTTCAAGCTCGGCGCGCTGGCCGGCCCGGTCAATTCGCTGCTCAAAGCCGAAGAGGTCGAGTATGTGATTAATAATTCGGAAGCAAAACTGCTGCTTGGGAGCGCGGACTTTGATCTGCCCCGGCGCGAAGCGCTGCCAATGCTTCGCGAGATAATTATTTTCGACGACGAAGCCGCCGTCACCAAAGATCAAAGCGAGATCCTGGAAGAAACCGAACTGGCCGGCGAAGACGACGCGATCATTATTTATACCTCCGGCACGACCGGGAAACCGAAAGGCTGCCTCCTCACGCACGGCAACGTGATCGCTAACGCGCGGCAGATCTCCGAGTGGCTCGCATATACCGAAGCAGACCGCCTGCTGACCATCATGCCGCTCTTTCACATGAACGCGGTTTCGGTCACGACGATGACGCCGCTCTACGCCGGCGGATCTTCCGTCGTCAGCCCGAAATTTTCCGCTTCGCGCTTTTGGCAGATAATCTCCGATTACAAGATCACTTCGTTCGGTTCGGTTGCGACGATGCTCTCGATGCTGCTGCAAAAATATCCGGGCGGCGTACCCGAAGGGCTAAGTACCAGCCAGCTTCGTTTCGCCATGTGCGGCTCGGCGCCGGTTCCGGCCGAAGTGATGAAAAAATTCGAAGAAACCTTTAACTGTCCCGTTATCGAGGGCTACGGGCTGTCGGAATCGACCTGCCGCTCGACCTTTAACCCGCCGGATGAAAATCGCCGCGCTGGTTCCTGCGGAAAGCCGATCGGAAATGAAATGGCCGTCTTTGACGAGGAAGACCGCGAAGTGCCCGACGGCGAGCTGGGCGAGATCGTCCTGCGCGGAGAAAATATTTTTAAGGCTTATTTCAAGAACGATGAAGCCACGCGGGAAGCGTTCCGGGGCGGCTGGTTTCATACCGGCGACATTGGCTATCGCTCGCCCGACGGATTTTTTTACATCGCCGACCGCAAATCCGACATGATCATTCGCGGCGGCGAAAATATCTACCCGCGCGAAATAGACGAGCTTCTTTTTACCCATCCGGCAGTTGCTTCGGCGGCGGTGATCGGCGTTCCTGACGAGCTCTATGGCGAAGAAGTGGCGGCTTTTATCGTCTTAAAAGACGGCGCGAAAACGACCGAAGAGGAAGTGATGAATTTCTGCCGCGAGCGGCTGGCGGATTTCAAATGCCCCAAATCCGTGCACTTTTTAACAGACATTCCCAAAGGCCCGACCGGAAAACTGCTCAAGCGCGAACTGGCGCGGATGTTTAAAGAAAAAAAATAACGCTCCGGTCGGAGCGCGGACGGCTCGTCCGCAAAGGCTGCGCAGCAGCCTAATGTCAGTAGCGTATGCGTTAGCAGATGCGTTTCGAACGCTGCCGCGTTCATGCGGACGAGCCGTCCGCCCTCCCAGTTAAAACAAAAAATGCCCGAATTTCTCCGGGCATTTTTCATTCATCAAATTTCGCGCGGCTTAACCGATAAACATTTCCTCATCGGCATAAACGCGGTCGATCGGTTTTGGCGACGGGGCCAGCAGCACTTCCAGGCCCTTGCGCAGGCCGGCCATGATGGCCGCTACTTCACGCGCCGGTTCCACGATCCGCGCCTGGATAAAGTCGGTGGTGTTCGTCACCTGAAGCTGCGTTTTATCGATCGTCCGGCTGACCAGCGCTACTTTGTCCCTGGCCACGACCGCCGTGTGCCCGACCAGTTCCTTCAGTTCGGTTATTTCTTCCCTGATCAGTTCGGTGGATTCCGAAAGATTTTTCGCCGCCGTGGACAGGTGTCCGGAAACGGCGGTGAACTGCTCGGAGATCTCTTTGCCCTGAATGCTGATCAGGTTCACTTTATCGATCACCGGTTCAAAACGTTCTTCGACGCGGTGAACGGTCTGCACCGTCCGCCTGATCAAAACCGCGATGAAGATCACCCCCAGCGCGATCACCACAAAAGAAACGGCGATCACGATCGAGGCGATCATTATCCAAAATAGAGGCTCACTGGCATTCATACTTTCCCTCTAAACTTTAGTTTGTTTCTTCGCCTTCATCCTTGACCGGATAGGTCGGGCGTTCCGCGATATCGGATTCCGTCCGATGCTTCTCTTCGTAATAAGCTTTTTTTCCGGCGTCGATGGCGGCGGTAAAAGGATTAGCGGTTCGCGATGCGACCTCCTTGGCGCGCCCGGCCAGTTCTTCGGCTTTTTCCTGCGCGGCGGTGTAAAGCTCGCCGGTCTTATCCTTGGCCACTTCGTAATACTCGCCGGCATAGTCGCCGATTTGGCCGGCCGTTTCGCGGCCTTTTTCCAACCCCTTGCGGGTAACGTCGGCAATGTCCTCACGCAGTTCAACACCGGATTTCGGCGCGAATAACAGCGCCAGAATAGCGCCGATGCCGCCGCCGATCACCAAATAAGTGAGTTTTGTCATTGCGCCCGAATCGTCGTCTCTATCGTATCCCATAGTCAACACTTCCTTCCCGGCCTTAAAAGCCGTTTAACATCATCAAACTTTTCTATAGCTAGATATTAACAGAAAGAATATTAAGGGGGCAATTAAAAATGAAAATTCCGCTAAAGTAGCGCCAGCGTCCCGCTGGCTGTCGCGTGGGCGTCCCGCCCACGAACCTTTCCATCTGACGGCGGCGTTACTTTTCACTATACTCATCCAACTTTCGATACAGTGTCTTGCGGCCGATGCCGAGCAGTTTCGAGGCGCGGGTTTTATCGCCGGCGGCGTATTCGAGGGTGGCTTCGATCAGCATGCGCTCGATCTCACCGAGGGTCGATGGGATCTCGACCGCGAGCCCCACCGAACGGCCTTCGCTCGAAGCGCGGAGCCGTTCCTGCCGTGTTTCGGCGGAATTTTCCAGCGCTTTTTTGGCGATGGCTTCGGGCAGATCTTCGGCTTCGATCTGGCGGCCGGAGGCGATGATGATCGCGCGTTCGATGGCGTTTTCCAGTTCGCGCACGTTGCCCGGCCATTCGTAATTTACCAGCGCGGACATCGCCCCTTTTGAAATTCCGGAAACAAAACGCCCGGTCTTTTCCTTATAGAATTCCAGGAAGTGCAGCACCAGCAAATGGATGTCTTCGGCGCGTTCTTTTAGCGGCGGCAGCTTGATCGGAAAAACCGACAAGCGGTAATAAAGATCGCGGCGGAATTTTCCTTCCTCGACCGCCTGTTCCAGATCGACATTCGAAGCCGCCAGCACGCGCACGTCGGTTTTGATGACTTCGTTGCCGCCGACGCGCGTCAGTTCGCCGTCCTGCAGCACGCGCAGCAAACGGACCTGCGCAGACATCGACATCTCGCCGATCTCGTCGAGAAAAAGCGTGCCGGTGTCGGCTTCTTCAAAACGCCCTTCGCGCCGCTGCCGGGCATCGGTAAAAGCGCCTTTTTCGTGGCCGAAAAGCTCGGATTCGAGCAGGCTTTCGGGGATCGCGCCGCAGTTTAATTTGATATAAGGTTTATTTTTCCGCTCGGAATTGTAATAGATCAGGTTGGCGAATAATTCCTTGCCGGTGCCGGAGGCGCCCTGGATCAGCACGGAAGTCTGCGTATTGGCGACGTTTAGGGCGAGCTCGATCGCGCGGCGAATTCCGGCGGCCTGTCCGATTATCTTGCTGCCGTCCTGGCGCTGGTAAAGCTCGCTTTTCAGACGCATCACTTCGGCGGAAAGCTGGTCGCGCTCGAGCGCGGTGCCGATCTGGTCGGCGATGCCTTCGACCAGCGCTACCTCGTGATCTTCGAAAATCTCCTCGCGCTCTACGCTCCAGACGAAGCCGAGCAAACCGAAAGACTGCCCCGCCACTCTGACCGGCGAAACCAGCGCGGCCTTACCGTTGAGCTGCGAATTAAAGATCAGGCGGATCGCGAACGGAAGCTGCGAATCGACGATGCGCAGGGTTTTTCCCGACGTCAAAATATCGGTCAGCGCGGGAAACGGTTCGATGTCGAGCGATTGATTATGCTCCTCGATCATTTGCAGCACGGCCAGCGGCAGCACGTCCGGCGCGGTTTTAAATGACGCGAGCGAAATATTTTTCCCGCTCTGGTCGAGCACGCCGAGCGCGCCGTAATCCGCGCCGACCAGCGCGATCGCGCGTTCCAAAACCTTCGCAGACACTTCGCCGAAATCCGAGTGGGAATTTAAAATGTTGGCTATTTCCAGCAGCGCGTTGGTGCGTTTTGTTTCCTGCTCCTGCGTCACGTAAAGCCGCGTGTACTGGTAGCCGGTCGCGATCTCGCGCGCGATCGATTCGAGAAAATCCACTTCTTCGTCAAGCCAGATGCGCGGCGCGTGAACGTCGTGCAGCCCGAGCAAGCCGAAAACCTTGCCGTCGAGCATGATCGGCACCACCAGCAGCGAACGCGTTTCGAGCGCCTTGCTGAAAAAACGCACGGTCGGATCTTTTGCCGCCGAGGTGTCATTGACGCGGATCGGTTTGGTTAGATCGAAATGCTCGGAAAGTTTTGCCGCATCGATCGGGATGGTGGTGCCCTCGCTGGGCGGGATCTCGTCGGACGCGCGCCATTCGTGGCTGATGCGCAGGTCACTGCCGTGCGCCAGCTGCAAAAGATCGCAGCGGTCGGCATTCATCATCCGCCCGATCTCCGAAACGACCACGTTCAGAAAGCGTTCGAGGTCGATATTGGTCGGCAGATCGCGCGACAGGCGGCTGATGATGCCTTCGCGCGCCTCATGCATCTTGATCTTTCGTTCGAGCGAAAGTTCCGGGTTTTCCTTGGGTTTAGCAGCCATACTTTTAGATAACTGTGTAATTTTGATGCGTGGATGTCAAGTTGACACAGTATAGGGTCATTCGTGTCAGTACCGTGCCATGAAACACACTAAAACGTATCGCGTATTAGATAGCACGAAATCGAGTTCTTCTTAATTCGGCATTGTTCGGTTAATATTAATTCACACAAGTTTTTGGCTTAGGAGTGATATGAAAAGGGCTATTTTGCTTTGTTTTTTAGTTTTAGGAGGGGTCATCGGGGTTATCGCCCAAACTGTCCCGGCCGCTTCACCGACGCCGCAAATTATCGACGATGAGCGCGACGTGGTAAAGATCACCACGAATTTGATCCAGATCGACGTCACGGTAACCGATGCGAAAGGAAAGATCGTCACCGATCTGCGGCCCGATGAGTTCGAAATCTACGAAAACGACAAGAAACAAAACATCACGAATTTTTCCTTTATCAATATCCAGGCCGGCACCATCGAAAAACAAACGGCCGGTAAGACAAAAAGTAAAGAAAATCCGCTCGTCTTATCGCCGCCGGTAACCCTGCGCCCGGATCAGGTGCGGCGAACCATCGCCCTGGTGGTGGACGATCTTTCGCTTTCATTCACCAGCACCGCCTACGTCCGCCAGGCTTTGAAAAAATTCGTCGACGAACAGATGCAGCCTAACGATCTGGTCGCGATCATCCGCACGGGCAGCGGCATCGGCGCGCTGCAGCAATTTACCTCCGACAAGCGTCAGCTTTACGCGGCCATCGAAAAGGTGCGCTGGAATCCGCTGGGCAGCGGCGAAGTTAATGCGTTTACGTCGATCGGTTCCAGTGCGGCGACTTCCGCCTTGACGGAAACCACCCAAGCCGCCAAGCAGGAAGCCACGGAATTTGACGAGGACAACGCGCAATTTCGCGAAGACCTTTTTGCCGTCGGCACGCTCGGGGCGGTCAATTACGTCGTCAAGGGAATGCGCGAGCTGCCGGGACGAAAGTCGATCGTTTTGCTTTCCGACGGATTCAACATTGAACGGTACAAGGGATTTTCCTCGCGGGTGCTCGATTCGGTAAAACGCCTGGCCGATCTGGCCAATCGTTCGGCGGTGGTAATTTATACGATGGACGCGCGCGGTCTAATGCCGACCACCCTGACCGCGGCGGATGACGTTTCCAGCCTGACCAATAACGAGATCGAAGAGCAGCTGTCCAAAAGAAAAGACGATCTCGTCTTCGGCCAGGAAGGCCTGATCTACCTGGCGCGGATCACCGGCGGGATGTCGATCATCAACAACAACGATATCGGTTTGGGTATTCAAAAATTTTTGAACGACCAGCAGGGCTACTATCTGGTGGGATACCAGCCGGACGACGCTACCTTCGATCCCGTCAGAAGAAGGTTTAATACCCTGACGGTAAAGGTCACGCGGCCGGGTTTAAAGGTTCGCACCCGGAGCGGTTTTTTCGGCATTGCGGATGACAAAACCAGGCCGGTTCTAAAAACTGCCGAGGAGCAGATCATCAATGCTCTCAGTTCGCCGTTTGCCACCGGTGATATCGCCATCAAACTCGCGCCTTTGTTTTCTCAGGACGATAAGAAAGGTTCCTATATCAATTCGTTCGTCCATGTAAAAGCCTCGGACCTGAATTTTTCCGATGAGCCCGGCGGCTGGAAGAAAACGGTTTTCGACATCGTCGCAGTCGCTTTTGGAGACGAAGGCCAGGTGATCGATCAGCTTCACCAGGTCGAAACGATGAAGGTGCGCAAGGACGTCTATGAACATATTCTGAAGGAAGGTTTTGTCTATACCGTCGCGTTTCCGATCAAAAAACCCGGGGCCTATCAGATGCGGGTGGCGCTGCGCGACGCCGTCACCGCCCGGATCGGTTCCGCGAATCAGTTTATCGAAGTGCCGGATCTGAAAAAGAACCGGCTGGTTTTGTCCGGCATAATTTTTCAAAACACTCAGGACGCAAAACCGGAAACGGTTCTCGCCGCAAATAAGGCTTCCGCTTCGGACGCCCGCCACGATACCGCGCTCAGACGGTTTACGGCCGGGACGGCGCTGTCCTACAACCTGATGATCTATAATTCCATGCCGGAAAAAACATCGGGCCGCCCAAAGCTAAAGACCCGGCTTAATTTGTTTCAAAATGGAAAAATGATCTTTACCGGCAAGGAAATGGATTACCCGCTCGAAGACGACGCCGATCTGAAATCGCTTCCGCTCAGCGGCGCGATCCAGCTGGGCGCCGAGATGGCCCCGGGCGAATACGTTTTGCAGATACTGGTCACCGATCTGTCGGTAAAAGGAAATAACCGGGTCAAGGCGCAGTGGCAGGACTTTGAAATCGTGAAATAGCCTGTAGCGCCGCCGTCCCGGCGGCTGTCCTGATGGCGTCCCGCCGTCAGGGATTTGCGCGGGCGGAACGCCCGCACGACTGCCCCGACCATTGGATGCGACGGCGGCGCTACAGGTTTAAACTTTGGAAATAATTGTCGGCACAGCAGGGCATATCGACCACGGCAAGACCGCGCTGGTCAGAGCGCTTACGGGCGTTGACGCCGATCGTCTGCCCGAAGAAAAGCGGCGCGGTATCACCATCGATCTCGGATTTGCCGAACTCGACCTTGACGGTGTAACGCTGGGTTTTGTCGATGTTCCCGGCCACGAAAAATTCATCAAAAATATGCTGGCCGGGGCGCACGGCATCGATCTGGTCGCGCTGGTGATCGCCGCCAATGAAGGCGTAATGCCGCAGACCCGCGAGCATTTCGATATCTGCCGTCTGCTGGAAATAAAATCCGGATTAGTAATTCTGACCAAGGCCGATCTGGCCGATGAAGAACTGCTCGAACTGGTAAAGCTGGAGACGGCGGAACTGGTCAAAGATTCTTTTCTGGAAAATGCGCCCGTCATCACCGTCAGCGCCAAAACCGGCGCTGGAATCCCGGAATTAAAAAATGCCCTGCGCCGCGCCGCGCTCGAAATTCCCGCCCGTCAAAATGAAAACGTGACGCGCCTTCCGATCGACCGCATCTTTTCGGTCAAGGGCTTTGGCACGGTCGTGACCGGAACGCTCGTCTCCGGCGAGATCGCCGCGGGTGATGAACTGGAAATTTTACCGGCGCAAAAAAGAGTGCGCGTCCGCAGTGTACAGGTGCACGAACGCGCCGTGGAAAAAGCCGGGCCCGGACAAAGAACCGCCGTCAATCTGGCCGGGATCGAAACCGCCGGGATCGAGCGCGGAATGATGCTGGCAACCGCCGGCGCTTTGCTTCCGACGCAAAGCATCGATACCGAGATCGAAATTTTGCCGAGCGCTGCGAAACCGCTCAGATCGCGCCAGCGCGTGCGCGTTCATTTGGGCACGCTCGAAGTCCTCGCCCGTGTGCAGATCATAAATGAGGCGGGCGAAATACAACCGGGCCAAAAAGGCTTTGTTCAGCTGCGGCTGGAATCTCCCGCGGCGGCCGTTCCGGGCGAGCGTTTTGTCATCCGTTCCTATTCGCCGCAGGTCACGATCGCCGGGGGAAAAGTGCTCGATAATTCTGCCGCGCGGCATCGCCGGAGGGATTTCCCGGCGGCGGAAAAGTGGCTCGCGCAGATGGCGGGCGCGACCCGGGCCCGCGACAAAAATCTGCAGCTGAAACTGCTTTTACAAAACTCAGGCGAACGTGGCTTGAGCGAAAACGATCTGCAGGCGCGAACCGGTTGGCAGACAGGGGTTCTCCGCACGGTTCTGGCGGAACTTGTCGCCGGTCTTTTAGTCACGGACGCCGGCGGGATATTTCTCTCGCCTGAACATTTCGAAAGCCTGGCCGCGAAAACTTTTTCGGAGATCGAAGCTCATCACAAAAGTTCGCCCCTGTCGCGCGGGCTTCCTCGCGAAACTTTGCGGGAAAAGCTGTTTGCGCATCTGCCGGAAGAAGTATTTCGCAAAACGCTGGACAAGCTGGAAGCCGACGGAAAGATCGCCGGTGAAAAAGATATCGTCCGCGCGGCGGCGCACGGTTTGGAGCTTTCGCCGGCGGATGAAAATTTGCGCGAGAGTTTGCGGGAAATTTACCTGGCCGCCGGGCTGGAAGTTCCGCCGACGGAGACCGCGCTCGGCGAAGCCGCCGCAAAGGCGGACCTTTCTGCGCAGCATGCGCGGAAAATTCTGCAATTACTGCTCGATTCCGGTGAGTTGATCGCTGTCGCGGGCGATTTGCTTTTTCACCGTGAAGCGCTAAACGCCGCGATTCAAAAAGTCAGGGACCACGCCGGCGAAACGACCGACCGCCTGATCGATATCGCTGTATTCAAAGAACTTGCCGGAATTTCGCGAAAGTACGCCATTCCGCTGCTGGAATATTTCGACCGCGAGAGAATTACCCGCCGCGCGGGCGACAAACGGCTCGTTTTGTAAAAAACATCTTGCCTTTTCCGGCAGAAACGCGTTACCATAAAACCAAATTCCGAAGAAGTCAGCATTAAGCCGAATTTTGAACTTTTGAAAGTTTTATTTGATTTAGGCGGTTACTAAATTTCCTTTTACCGAGGTAAGACGAGCTTGTCCTGAAACGTAACTTAGAGAGCGTTATCTTTACAGTTAAATTGGCTTATTCCTACGATTTATTACGGTTTGCGGCAACTCGGCAGTGATCGGCTAAAGCTTTTCAGACCTTTTCAATTCCCGGAGGGCAATTACATTATGAAAGATATGCTTAGTATTCTTGTCGGTTTGATCGCCGCAGGCGTGGCTGTGTGGCAGATTTGGGTCTATATGGGGCAAAAAGCTAACGACGTCAGCAATTCCCATTTGATCATCGCCATCGTGGCCGCTGTTATCGCCGTTATCTGCGGTATTTTCTTCATGCTCGGCAGGGTGAATAAACAGGAAGAGATCCATATTACCAAGTAGAGGAGTTTCTTCCCTCAAAATCAGCCCTTTTGCGGTTTCACGCTTTGTTGAACACCGCAGAGGGCTTTTTTGTTTTAATTTGCGATTTTCCGCCCGTTTTAGGAAAAAACTCCCTAATGCCTTCGACTTATTATTTTTTTCGTGTAAATTGCGTGTAGATATGAGAGAAGAACGTCTGCCGACACGGATCGGTTCAGCTATATTTCGCGGAAAAGCGGCCCTGCTGCAAATAAAACGCGGCACCGAAAATCTATTCGATCCGGGTCTTAAGCGTTTCGCTTTTGCCGGCAACTTATCGGGGCTTCCGGTCGTCGCCGAATCGAAAACCGCTTTGTGGACGGAAAGCGCGCCGGAAGAACAATTTCTGCAGGCGGGTAAAATTCACAATCTCAGGCTGGCGGTCAAAAATCTTGACGGGCTGGAAATACCGGCGGGCGCGATTTTCAGTTTTTGGAAGCACGTCGGCCGCGCCGGTCGGCGGCACGGGTTCGTCGCCGGGCGCGAGCTGCGCGAAGGCTGTATCATTCCCAATGTCGGCGGCGGGCTCTGCCAGATCTCCAACGCCCTGTACGACGCCGCGCTGCAGGCAAATTTCGAGATCGTCGAACGCTACGCCCACACGCAAGTGGTCGCCGGCTCGCTGGCCGAACAGGGCCGCGACGCAACCGTGTTTTGGAATTATGTCGATCTGCGTTTTCGCTCGCCCATCGCGTTTCGCATCGAAGCCGCGCTGGACGGAGAAGATCTGACCGTCAGGTTTAAGGGCGACACGCCGAAAAAGAAACCGCTGATCCAGATCTCAAAATTAAAAACTCAAAATTCCGGGGCCCATCCGAACAGCTGCGCTTCGTGCGGTGTCGATGATTGTTTTCGCGTGGTGAAGCCTTCGGCAAAGACGAAGGATTTCGGCCGGACGGCTTTCTTGCTGGACGAATTTATGCCGGAGCTGGATGAATATGTCCGGCAGCAGCGCGCCCGTAAGGACGTGCTGTTCATTCCGCTCGACGGTAAGCGTTTTCGCAAAGCGAACTACGCCTGGAGCGTGGACGGTTTTTCCCGGATAGATCAAAGCTACCTGGTCACCGCCGAGCGCGCTTACCGTTCGCGCAGGCTGGCGGCACAGGGCGCGGCGCGGCAATTGAACCTGCTTTCGATGTCGGAAAAACTGGCGGCAAATTTCGCGGCGCGGCTGAAATACGACGCCCTGCATGTGGTCGCGCAGCAAAATCTTTTACCGTATCTCTGGCGCAGCGGGATACTGGGCGGGCGCACCTTCGACGTGCTGATGACGTCGCTGCCGATGGCGGAACTGCAAAACCGTCTGGATCATGCAAAATCCCTGCATCCGGAAAGCAAAACTCTGGGAGATTTTCGCGCCGACGCTTCCCTGATCGAAGCGGAAAACGAAGCGCTGCGACACGCGCGAAAAATAATCACTCCGCATTCCGGAATTGCTTCACTTTTCCCGGATAAAGCGGAGCTTTTAGAATGGAAGATCCCGGTGCGCGAGCCTAACTCTGCGGTAAAGACCGGCAAGCCGAAGATCGTCTTTCCCGCTTCGACCGTCGGGCGCAAAGGCGCTTATGAACTCCGCGAAGCTCTGCGCGGCCTGGATGTCACGCTGGTTACCGTCGGCGCGCAGATCGAAGGCGCCGATTTCTGGCAGGGCTTCGACACCGAACAACGCGCGGCAAATAACGGCTGGTTAAGCGACGCCAGCGCGGTCGTGCTGCCCGCCTTTGTCGAGCACAAACCCCGCCGCCTGCTCGAAGCCGCCGCCCGCAAAATTCCCGTCATCGCTTCCGCCGCCTGCGGCGTCTCACAGGTCGCAGGCATCGAAACCGTTGCCGCCGGTGAGATGGAAGCTCTGCGAGAGAAAATTCAAAACATTATTAAATAAAAAATACCCCCCGAGAAATCTCAGGGGGCATTCTTTTTAGGTTTCTGTGCGAACTACCAGCGGCTGTTTCCGCCGCCTCCGCCGCGGCCTCCACCGCCACCGCCGTAGCCTCCGCCACCACCACCGCCGCCGCGATTTCCACCACGACCGCCGCCACCACCACCGTAGCCTCCACCGCCGCCGCCGCCGCGATTTTCGCGCGGGCGGGCTTCGTTGACTTTCAGTTCACGGCCGTTGACTTCCTTGCCGTTGAGCTGCTCGATCGCCGCTTCGCCTTCGGCCTGTGAAGCCATTTCGACAAAACCGAAACCGCGTGAGCGGCCGGTGTCGCGGTCTTCGACGACATTGGCCGATTCAACCGTGCCGACTGAGGCAAACAGTTCCTGCAATTCTTCGTTTGAAGTCTGAAAGGAAAGATTTCCTACGTAAAGTTTCATTAATATATCCTCGTTCCCTAAATGTTTTGGGAATATTCTGTAAGAAGCGTCGGAACCGGATTTAACTTCGGAGGAACGGTCTGCATCGAAGGTGTCGCGTTCGAATCACTCAAAAAATAAGCGTGGCTTCTTTAACCAAATAACAGCCAACTCTCGAACTATCCCAACGCCGTCAAATGAAACTCTATCGGACTGGCGCATCAACCGTTGATGCGCGAGAGAAGGATTAACAACATTAATAATGCACATTTAGCGGGTGCGTTGCAAGCATTAAATTACATAAAAAGCGGTTTGTCTTTTTTACCAGTTTGTCGCAAAAAGTGAAATAATTCGGGTGGACGCGGCGATTTATCTTATAATCTAAATTCACGCAGATCATTAGAACAAGGGGGGGCGTATGTGGCAGAGCGACGAAGGAAACACTGTTTCTTATTGGCAGGCAAGTAAAGACGGGTTGAAAACCGGGCCGTTGAACGATTCGATCGAGGTGGATGTTTGTATTGTCGGCGCCGGTATTGCGGGACTTACGACAGCCTATTTTTTAAGTAAGGCGGGCAAAACCGTGGCGGTGCTGGATGACGGTGTGATCGGCGGAGGCGAAACCTCCCGGACGACCGCCCATCTCTCCAATGCGATCGACGATCGTATTTACCGCATCGAAAAATGGCACGGCGAGGAAAAAGCCCGGCTGGCCGTCGAAAGCCATAGCCGCGCGATCGACGAGATCGAACGCATCGTGACCACAGAAAATATTGATTGCGATTTTTCCCGCCTCGACGGCTATCTCTTTGAAGCCGTTGATAATGGCGATAATGGCGACGATCTGCAAAAAGAATTTGAAGCCGCGAGAAAATATCTCCCGGTTGAACTGGTCGATCGCGTCCCCGGCGATAGTTTTGACACCGGCACGGCTTTAAAGTTTCCCCGGCAGGGACAATTTCATATCCTCAAATATCTCGCGGGGTTAGCCGGAGCCATTGAAGACAATGGCGGGAAGCTTTTCTCAAACTCGCGCGTCACCGAATGGAGCGGCGGCGATGACCGGCAGGTGAAAACCGAAAACGGCATGACGGTAAGCGCCGGCATGATCGTGCTGGCGACAAATTATCCGCTGATGAGCAAGATGTTTGCCAAACTTCCGGCTTATCGTACTTATGCCATTGGCGCGCGGGTGCCAAAAGGCGCGATCGAAAAAATGCTGCTCTGGGACACGGGCGACCCTTATCATTACATTCGCATCCAGGAAGAAAAAGACCACGACATTTTGATCGTCGGCGGTGAGGATCATCGCACCGGACAGGCTAATGACGGCGAAGAGCGTTTCGAGCGTTTGTGGAATTGGACAAAGGCGCATTTCCCGGCTGCCGAAAAAGTGCTGCATCGATGGTCCGGGCAATGCCTGGAAACGCATGACGGCCTGGCTTTTATCGGCAGATTTTCCGGCAGCGAGCCGAATGTTTTTCTCATCACCGGCGATTCGGGGATGGGAATGACGCATGGCACGATCGGAGGGATGCTGGTATCAGATCTGGTCCTGGGGCGCGAAAATCCCTGGGCTGAGGTTTATGAACCGACGCGTATCCTTACCCAATCGATAACGGAAGCCGTGCCGGAAATTATCGATTCGACCGTTCCCTATGTCGATTGGTTAAAAGGCGGTGAGGTTTCCTCGGCGGAAGACATCGAAAACGGCTCCGGAGCGATCATCCGCCGCGGCGTGGAAAAGATCGCTGCTTACCGCGATGAAAACGGCAAGCTTTTCGAACGCTCCGCCGTCTGCACGCATATGGGCTGTATCGTCCGCTTTAACAAACTGGAAAAAACCTGGGACTGCCCCTGCCACGGCTCGCGATTCGGCACGGACGGGCACCCGATCAATACTCCGGCTATTTCACCATTGGCAAAAGTTGAAAAAGGAGATTGATATAAAATTTTGGCTTTGCCTAATAAAGTGATGTTTAGAGGCGGTCTCTGACCGCCTCTAATTGCTTCACATTTCGGCAATGGGTCAGTTGATTATTATATTAGGTAAAGTTGAACTACCGACTCTAATTATATTCAACCAGTCAGCGGAGCTGACAGACGTATTGGCAGCCCCGGGTGGAGCGCAGCGAAACCCGGGGTCACGCAGGCAAAGAATATCAGCCCGTTTTAACGGGCGAAAGATCTTCGTAAGGGCTAACCTATACTAGCGCTGACAGTCTGAAGAATGGGCTATGGACACATCATTATGGGACACATTAAAGAAGAGGCTCAATCACGGTTTTGGGAAATTTGTTTCAGGATCACTAATTTTAAAGATTTCTGGTGCAAAAGTGGTTCAGGTGGTGCAGTGTCTCACCCCTGGACCACTGCACCACTGAAAATGCTAACAACAATAAAGTCAAATTAAGATACTTCCCACATTTTGGTAGTGTCCTAATTTGAGTTGCCGGGACTTTGAGCGAAAATGACGTGTCCGTAGCCCGACCGTAAGGGAGGACGCTGCTGCAAAAGACTGCGCCCGCGCTAACGCTTGGGCTACCGACACTGCTAGCAACTCAAATTAGGACACTACTCACATTTTCGGTAAATTGATTTTAGCCCTTACTTATGAAAAACTTAAAATTGTAGAATGGCTCCACTAGAAACACTTTCATTTCCAAGACATAAGACCAGTGCGGATATTGCGGCCGGGGAACAGGTTTGCCCGGTTTGCTCGCGCGAAACGACGGACGAGTATGTGCCGCTGCGCGCGCTGCCCGAAAAACTGGAACGGCTGATCCGCGCCAACGCGCCGGACACGGCCACTTTCGAAGCCGTCTGCGCCCGCTGCGTGCGGCTTTTCGAACGCGCGCAGGAGCAGCTGGTCAAGGACGCCGCCATGGCCAAGGACGGCTCGCACGTGCTGTCCACGCCGCTGCGGCTGGATGCCGACGACCGTTTTACCGGCAGGGGCGTGACCATTGCTTTTCTCGATTCGGGATTTTACCCGCACGTCGATCTGACCTCCCCGGAAAACCGCATCGTCGGTTACCGCAGCCTGCTCGATGAGGAAGACGATCTCTCGTCGCTCTTTGCGCCCGACGTCGCCAGCTGGCACGGCATGATGACCAGCGTCGTCGCCGCCGGCAACGGTTCGCTTTCCAACGGCTTTTATCGCGGCATCGCACCCGATTCAAGTGTCGTGCTGGTAAAACTCGCCCGCACCGGACGCATCTCCGAACTCGACATTCAGACCGGGCTGGAATGGATCCTGGAAAACCGTGAAAGATACGGCATCCGGATCGTGAATATTTCCGCCGGCGGCGATTACGAAAACTCGTATCTGACCGATCCGCTTTCGCAAACGGTCGAACAATGCGTCAAGGAAGGCATCACGGTGGTTTGCGCCATCGGCAATGCCGGCCACATGCCGGATCACCCGGTTTATCCGCCGGCCAGCGCGCCCTCATCTATCGCGGTCGGCGGGCTGGACGATAAAAATTCCATTAACCGCGCTAAACGCGGAATGTACCGTTCGTCTTTCGGGCCGACGCTGGACGGTTTTCAAAAACCGGAGATCATCGCGCCGAGCATCTGGGTACCCGCGCCGATCCTGCCCAACACGCCGACCGCCAAGGAAGCCGCGCTGCTCGAAGTGCTGGACAAAGCGCGCGACGAAGATCTGCACAGCATCATCCGCGTAAATCCGGGCGTGGTAAAAGAACTGGATTCCGCGCTCGATAATCCCGTGTACGCTCTGCGGCAGATCATTTCGCTGCATCTGCGCGACGAAAATGTCATCACGCGCTATTACAAATACGTGGACGGCACTTCGTTTTCCGCGCCGATCGTTTCTTCCGTGATCGCCTGCATGCTGGAAGCCAATCCGGCGCTGACGCCGCAGCAGATCAAACGCATCCTGATCTCGACGTCTGAACGCCTGCCGCATTACGAAGTCGATCGCCAGGGATGGGGCGTGATGAATCCGCGAATGGCGGTCGAAGGCGCCCTGAACATGATTCCCGCTTCCGCGAAAAATACCTGAGCAGCCTTTTTTTTTGACGGGTTATTTTTCGGATAGAATACGTTTTCGGTTTCACGTTTCCTCTTTCTAAATTTAGGGATGATTTCATGGATCTTGAGACAATAAAAACTCCTGCGCTGGTGCTTGACGTTGAAAGAATGAAACGAAACGCTGAGCGCATGGACGAGCGGGTCGAAATGCTCGGCGTCGAGCTTCGCCCGCATGTCAAAACCCACAAATCGGTAGAGATCGCCCGCCTGCAAACGGCTAAACACGCGGGCGGCATTATGGTCTCGACGCTTGCTGAGGCCCGTATGTTTTTAGCCGCGGGTTTTACCGACCTCACCTACGGCGTGCCCATCGAGCCGGGAAAATTTGCCGAAGTCTTTGAACTGGCAAAGAAGTGTGAGCGATTCGCCGTTTTGACCGACGATCTGGAAACCGCTCGTTCGCTCGACGAGGGAGCCGGCAAAGCGGGTGTTAAACTTTCCGCTTTTCTCGAGGTCGATTGCGGCGATCACCGCAGCGGCGTCGCGCCGGATGCGAACGAGACGACGCTGATCCCGCGCGAAATTTCCGCGGCGAAAAATCTTCATTTTGCCGGAATTTTGACCCATGCCGGGCATTCCTATAACGCGCCGTCTGCCGCGGGCCGGCTCGAGATCGCCCGCGCCGAACGCGATACGATGCGCGATCTGGCGGCAAAATTAACCGGCTTGGGTGTGGAAGTTCCGGCGGTCAGTATCGGTTCGACTCCGACGATAACTTCCGTTGACCATCTGGCCGGCGTTAGTGAAGTGCGGCCGGGAAATTATATTTTCTTTGATGCTTTTCAGGCGGCTCTGGGAAGTTGTTCTTTTGCCGACTGCGCCCTGACGGTGCTGACGGCGGTCGTGCACCGCAGTTTTGCGAAGCGTCAGATCATCGTCGATGCCGGGGCTATCGCCCTATCCAAAGATCGCGGCGCGGTTGAATTTGGTGCCGCCTGCGGTTACGGCAGTGTTCTGGACCTGACCGGAAACGCGCTTGAGCTGCATGTTGACGGTGTTTCACAGGAACACGGCAAGATCAGCGTCCGGGATGACGCGATGCTCAAAAAATTGAAGGTCGGAACGCGGCTGCGAATTTTAGCGAACCATTCCTGTCTTACCGCGGCGCAATACGATCATTACAATGTGCTGGAACAGGGGCGGATCGCAGACCGCTGGCAGCGCTTTAACGGATGGTAATATTTTGACTTGCGGGTAGAAACCGCTTTGTCATTTAATACGTAGAACTTTTCACAGGAGCCTTTTTTATGCGCCGTAATTTTCTTCAACTCTTCGCACTTATTTTCATTCTCTCATTCGTCTCTTTTGCGCAAACCGCATCGCTTGACGACAAGCTCAAAGAGATCGACGCCTATGCGCAGAAAGTTTTAACGGATTGGGACGCGCCAGGCATGGCGATCGCGGTCGTGAAAGACGACAAGGTTGTTTTTGCCAAAGGCTACGGCGTGCGCGAACTGGGCAAGCCGGACAAGGTTGACGAAAACACAATCTTTGCCATCGCTTCGAATTCGAAGGCCTTTACCGCCGCCAGCCTGGCGATACTGGTTGACGAAAAAAAGCTCGCCTGGAACGACAAGGTCGTAAAATATTTGCCCGATTTTCAGATGTACGACCCGTATGTCACCAGCGAAATGACGATCCGCGATCTGATCAGCCACCGCTCCGGGCTTGCGACCTTCAGCGGCGACCTGCTTTGGTACGACACGACCTATACGGCCGATCAGGCGCTCAGCCGCGTGCGTTATTTGAAACCGACGGCGGGTTTTCGCGCGGGCTTCGGCTATCAGAATTTGATGTTCATCGCGGCGGGACGGGTGATCGAAAAAGTTTCCGGCAAATCCTGGGGCGGGTTTATCAAGGAACGCATTCTGGGTCCATTAGGGATGTCGCGCACCTCTACCAGCGTCACGGAAGTCAAAGATAATTTTGCGCGGCCGCACAATGAATCGGGCGGCAAAATGCGCGCTCTGCCGCTGGGCAATATCGACGGCGCGATCGGCGCGGCCGGCATAAACTCTTCGGTCGCCGATCTTTCCAAATGGATCCGCCTGCAATTAGGGCACGGCAAATTCGAAGGCAAATCCATCTTTAGCGAACAGCGTTCGTGGGAAATGTGGCAGCCGAACATCATGATCCCGCTCGGCGAAGCAGGATTTCGCGCCAACCCGACGCGGCATTTTAACGCCTACGGGATGGGCTGGTTTTTGAGCGATTACCAGGGACGCCGGGTGATGAATCACAGCGGCGGCTTGGACGGCATGCTTTCCTACACGGTGCTGCTGCCGGAAGACAATCTCGGTTTTGTCGTGCTGACCAATAACGAGAGCCCGGCGTTTTCGATCATGATGAGTACGATGCTCGACATTTTTACCGGCGCGCCGAAACGCGACCGCAGCGCCGAGGTCATGAAACAAACTCTCGCCGCCAAAGAAGCCGACGCTGCCGCCGACAAGAAAAGCGACGAAGCCCGCAAGACCGATACCAAGCCGACACTGGAACTGCAAAATTACGCCGGAACCTACTCCAGCCAGATGTACGGCGATGTGACTATCGCGGATGAAAACGGCAAGCTTGTCCTGCGCATGATTCCCGCGCCGAATTTCGTCGCCGACCTCGAACACTGGCAAAATGACACCTTCCGCATCCGTTGGCGTCCGACCGTTTCTTACAACTTCCCGCGCGGCTTCGTCACCTTTACCATTATTAAAGATGGCGACAAAGACAGCAAAACCGATCAGCTAAAGATCGACCAGCCGAACAACGATTTCTGGTTTTATGAGCTGGAGTTGAAAAGGACGAAGTAAGCTATGCCGCGAACACTTCTGATAATTTCCATGCTCATATGTGCCGGGTTGGCGTGCAGGAACTGGACCAGTTCTACTACCAGTGAACCCAGTGCCGGAAACAATACCGCTGCGGAAAAGAATAGCTCCGAAGCCGGCGCCGGCGACAGCGGAAGAACGGGCGATAGCCGAACCGTCGCGGGCGGAGTGTTAAATGATAAAGCCACCCAAATGCCCCGGCCGGTATATCCGCCCACCGCTCGCGCGGTCAGAGCAGCAGGAAAAGTTGTAGTAAATATCGAAGTGGCACCCGACGGCAGCGTCGTAAGCGCTAAAGCTGAAAGCGGCCACCCGCTCTTAAAAGCCGCCGCCGAGGCAGCCGCGCGACAGGCAAAATTCAAACCAAATTCCGCATCGGTCTCCGGTTCGCTGGAATATGAATTTAAGGCTCCATGAGACTTTGCTTGTAACTCATTTAGTTTTTTTCGTGAAGTTTCGTGTAATTTCGTGGTTACTTCTTAAGTGCGATAATAACAATGAATTAAGACTAAAACCACGAAGATACGCGAAATCACACGAAAAATGCTCCGGGCTATGACTGTCCTTCAGTTTATTTTATAGGCAAAGCCAGTTGGAATTAAAACGTAGTAAGTAGATATAAATATTTGCTAAAATCAGAGTAGTTATGAGCATCAAGGTTATTATTGAACCCGGCGAGGACGGCTATTTTGTGGCAAGGGCGCCTTCGCTCAAAGGCTGCTGGACACAGGGCAAAACCCGTGACGAAGCCTTACATAATATTCGTGAGGCGATCAATCTGTTCTTGGAATTTATTAAGGATTAGTTTCCTTTAATCGCTTTTTAGCCCCCCCCAAAAGTTCTTGTCTGTAAGATTCCAAATCTTCCGGTAATATCGTCCTTTCATCAATTGTTGCTGTTTTTATTTGCTCATAGGTAAGCTTTGCCCAGTTGAGGTCTGCCCCACGAAGGATTGCCCGGCTGAGGTATGCCCCGCTGAGGTCTGCCAGGCTGAGGTTTGCCCCCAGGAGATCTGCCTGGAATAAGATCGCCCTGCTGAGGTTTGCTCCGCTGAGGTTTGCTCCGCTGAGATCCGACCCAGTGAGATTTGCCTCGCTAAGGTCTGCCCCGATGAGGTCTGCCCCGATGAGATATGCCCCGCTGAGGTTTGCCCGGCTGAGGCTCGCATCCTTTAGATCAATGCGCCATCCGGGCGGGTCTTGTTTGATTATCCTTCTTCCGATTATGGTCAGGGCGGCCTGTATGTCGGTTTTGATCTTGTCGCTCTCGGGCTTTTTATTTTGCGTCAATCCGTCCTGTTCTTTCTGAACGGACTTTTCGGCAACTTTGGCTGCTTTGGCCTTGGGAGATTTTTCCCGCACGTAAGCCGAGACGATTTCCATAATGGTCCAGTGATCTTTGGGTGAATCTTTAGCAATGCGTTCCAGCGCATATAACCCCCCCAATCTAACCGCTATATCTTCATCCCCAAGCTGCTCAACCGCTTTGGTAAAACGGTCGGTGATTTGTCCTTCGCGGTTTAAGACAAATGTGTTGTAGGTAAAGATCAATCCAAAAAGAAAAACTGCGCCGCCGATGATCTGGGCGAGAGTTTTTCGCGTATCGTCTTCAAGTTTTAGCTTTTCTTTTTCACGGTCAAATTCGGATTGGCCTCCGCCCAGGGATTTATTCCGCAAAGACCTGACATAAAGCTTAGGCAAAACCCACATTATTAAAAGTAAAACCAGTGCTGAAACAAGAGCTATCGGAAGCATCAGATTTTCATAATGCGGCCATCCTTCGGACAGTTGATCTTTATACCGGAAAATCAGAAAAATTGCGGCCGCTAGAAGCGCGGCTGAAATTACCACCCAAAGCCAGGAGTTTCGTTTTTTTGTTGAAGCCGAATTTAGTTCGGTATTTATTTGTTTAAGCCGCAGTTTTCTTTGGCGGATTTTTTCGGCGTAGTTTTTATTGCTCAAGTGAGTGCTCCGAATTTTGGGATTGAATCAGCGTGAATAAAATATCACTTTAAGGCGGAAACCGCTAAAAAATCCCGGGCAATGAAATTACGGGAGTTAAGGTGGAATATTTCGGTATCTGACAGATCATGTTTTTGTCACCATCACATTTTTGTCATCCAGCAGCAAGCTATTTCTGCCCGGCCTCAGATTTATCCGAACATTCCAAACCCGGGTTCCTCGGCCGCGTTCAGCGACGCCGCAGACATAGTAAGTTCCCGCGGGCAGATCTCCTATTCTGGCTATTCCCCACAAGTCGGTCTTGGCGGATCTAACCGCATTATTTTTCAACACGATCATTGCCATTGCATAGCTGTCGCGGATCGACGGAGTAAGGCTCGAGGTCAGCGCCGCAATATTCATTAGCGCCAACGGATATTTGCGCGGATCGGCGTCGGCGTCCTTTAGAAATCCGCTAATGTGTTTACTCAATATCCTGTCCGCGTCTATTCTAAACGGGTCCCGAGGTGCGGCATCCGCCTTCATTAGCAAGCCCTCCCAAATAGTCTCTTTATTTTCTTTTAAAATTTCCGAGGCGCTTCTATCCAGCAGAAAAAAAGTCTGCCCGGTAACGGGCACGTCCTGGCGAATTTTGTAAATCTCTCGCCCGGCGAATAGGGTCGGATTTAAGACAGTGCGGCAGCTGATATCGAGAGAGCATTTTGTGATTTTATTTCGCTGCACGGTTTTGGGAGTTACGTAAAGGTTATGCTCTTTGTCAGTTACTGAAATTCTGTTAATCTTTCAATCAAAAGTATGGTTGCCCACACTATTCTTTGACAATAAGTAGATCACTAATGAAACCGCGTAAGGATAATTCCTGTTGAACGAAGCCGGATCATACGTTCAAGCAATTTTGGCGTATTTTACGGCTTCACATATTCTACCTGCATATGTAGAGCAAAATCAAGCGCTCACCCATCGGGGAGGAAAAACCCGATGAGTAGCAAGAAGCCGGCACAGCCTAAAAGAATAGCCAAAAAAGTAACGGAGATTCGTCTGAGTCTGGGCTTTACGCAAGAACAAATGGCTGCGGCGCTCCGGGAACAAGCAGCAAAGGGAGTAAAGATCTATGATGGTTATATTGGCTTATATGAATTAAGTAAACGCACACCGCTTCCATTAGTCATTTTGGCTTACGCCAAGGTCGCTGGAATTTCAACGGATGTGTTAATCGACGATGATCTAGATCTGCCGAAAAAAATTCTAAGTAGGTAAGACTTTTCTTTAGTCCCGTAGGGACGCCATATTTATAGCTCAAGATTATCAACTCCGTAGAAGCGGCGGTATATGTCGTTCCCATAGAACTCAAAAATGGTTTCTCTGCTCAAAGCTATAAATATGTCGCCCCTGCGGGACTAGGTCTAAATCCACATAGCTTTTAGCGGGCGCAAGCAACCCTTCCGGACCTGAGAGGTCGTCAGCTTGAAAGGTAATATTTAAAGTTCAATAAATTTGCAGTCCGGAAGGGCCGCTTGCGCCCGCTCTTGTCTTTAAAGCTCAGTGGGAGCAGTATATACGTTCCTATGAAACTGGAAATGGTTTCTCTGCTCATAGCTATAAATACAGCCGTCCCTATGGGACTAAATAACCCGGTCGTTAACCGCTCCCGGTTCTGACAAATATGCTAAAAAAACCAATAAAAACAAATGCGAAATTTATCGTATTTATTTTAGGTTAAAAGATTGCAACGGCTTATAATCAGCCTGCCGTCCACACGGTAGTTTAAATCCCAAAAAGGAGTCCACGAAATGAAAATATTACGTTTGATCTCTACCACTGTTGTTCTTGTTTTAGTGGCTGTGACTGTTTTTATAGTTTCAAAGCCGGAAAAACGCGATGCTAACCTGTACGCATTTTATGGAACCGTTATCAATGCTTCGAACGGAGAATTTCAATACACCGGCGCTTTGGCCCTTGCGAACGAAAAGGACCTTAAGAGCGCGGCCGCGTCCGCCAGCAATAATGGGACGGCGATATTGATAGGCAACGGCAGCGGCGACCCCGGCGAGCCTATTACCGATATCCAGATAGTAGGCATCGGCGGCGTGGCTTACGGCAATATCACAGAGTGCCCGCGGGAAGAAGAATAAAAAGTATTGCTTAAATGAGTGGTCTCCCACATAAATCCACTTTCAAAGGCTCAAACTCGACAAAACCAAGCTTTCTGTGCCAAAATTCACTATTATTAATACTTTATTCGTAATACAATCAATTAGAAGGAGCTTTTTAAAGTAATGGAAGAGAACGGAACTGCCCCGGCGGTTGAAGGGGCGGAAATAGTGGAGGCGCCAAAAGCGGAAGAAACGGCCGAAGCAACTGCGGCGGCTGAAACCGAAGCGGCGCCCGCTGAAGCACCTGCCGAAGCGCCAGCCGAAGCAGCAGCAGAGCCCGAAGAAATTTCGTATCACGCGGTAGAAAAAGAAGGCCATGTAGCGGCGATCTGGGAAATGCAGGGGCGCAAGCATCTGCGCACCATCGATCCCCGCTCCAGCGAAGGCAAACAGATCATGGAACTCTACACCGCCGAATCCCACGAATAAATCTTCATCAGCTCTAAATCTTTAAAATAAGAAAGCCGTTCGGACCTGACCGGGCGGCTCGCTTTGTTTAGAGTTACGCGTTCACGCGTGATCTTTCACGCCTGAAGGCGTAACTCTGAACTTAAATTATATTCTCGACATCCTCGCGGGTAACGCCCGGAATTTCCAGCACCATCTCCGCGCCGTAGGCTTTGGCCGGGGTTTGAAATCCAGGCAGAGCATCGCCGCCGAGAATTCTTTCGCAAATTTTTAACGCGGTCTGCACGGTAAAATCGTAACCTTCGGGGCCGAACAGGCGCGAGGCGATCTTGTTGCCCTCGTCATCCACGGCCTCGCCGTACAGGTAGGTTTTCCCGGCGGCGCGCTCTTCTGCCGAAGCGCCCCCGGGCGGAATTTTGCTTTGCAGGTATTTCTGCACCGGCCCCCACGCCAGCAGGAAACCGATGTAACGGCTCAGCACCATCATCTTTTGCACCTGCGGCGGCACGACCGTATAGACCTCGATATTGGGAATGCCGGTAGAGTAATACGCGGTTGAAACGTCGCCCCACGGAATGGTCACGCCGCGCTTTAGCACCGCGCCGAAATCTATCGGGCGCACTTTCCAGGCCGCCGGAACGCTGACGATCTCGCCGTCTCTGCGCACCGCTCCGCCGCGCCCGACGTTCATCGTCATGGTCGCCTGCGTGCCGTGCGAAATTTTACCCATACCGAAAAAAGCCAGCGTCAGATGGGTTGCCGCCGGCATCCGGTTTTTCAAATGCCGCGCCAGCGAATCCGAAGGCACGACGTCGAAACCCGTGCCGGGCATGATCATTATCCCGGCGGCTTTTGCTTTTTCATCGAGCCGCGCCATCGCTTCAAAAACCGCGATCTCGCCGGTGATGTCCAGATAGTGCCGGCCGGTTCGCAGGCAGGCCTGACACATCGGTTTCGAGGTGATGGAAAAAGGCCCGGCGCAATGCAGCACGAAATCGACCTCGCTTAGCGCGGCGTCAAGCTTTTCGGTTTCGTCGAGCGAGAAAATGCGAAAAGGCATGCCGAGCTCCGTCGCCAGTTTTTCGACGCTTTCTTTTTTGCGCCCCGCCAAAATAGGTTTCAGCCCGCGCTTTGCCGCCTCACGCGCGATTATCTCGCCCGTGTACCCGTTCGCGCCATAGATCAGAAAATTCGCCATAATTTTTATTTGTCTTCTTCCAGAATTTCCTGCACCCGCCCGACCTGGCCGCCAGTCAATCTTACTTTAATTCCGTGCGGATGAAACGAAGAATTTGTCAGCAGGTCTTTGACCACGCCGACGGTTTGCCGGCCGGTGCGCTGATCCTGTTTCAAGACGATCGCCACTTTTATTCCGGCGCGGATATTTTTGCGTTCGCGATGCGGCCTTTATTTTTCCAGAATCTTTTTCAGCAGCATGATCTGGCCCAGGTGATAAGCATTGTGATCGGCCGCTAGCAATGCCTCACGCAGCAGGGTTTGCCCGCTGCCGTGCGGAATTTTTGCGAGCAGATCGTTCTTTTCGTCCGCCACCAGATCGCGCATTATTTTCAGGTCTTTATGAATCTGCCCGACGGATCTTTTCCAGTCATCTTCGCTTCCTTTCTCTTGCGGCCAATAGCCGTCGGGAAATTCGGGAGACTCATGTTCCGCCTCGCGGCTAAATTCCACGATGTCCCACTGCGCGATGCGCAAATGTTCGAGCAGGTCCCACGCCGTGTGCGGCGAATTTTTCACCCGCGTATTTATCTTATCCGGCGGAAAATCCTTTAAAGCGCTTTTCAGATCGATATGCGCCGATCCGCCGTCGAGCAGTTCCAGCAAATGCGCGCGCAGTTCTTTTTGCTTGTCCATACCAGCCTAAAATATTTTCAGCTTCAATTCCTGTGTCGCCCTTAGTTTATCGAGAAAATCATCTCTCTCGATCTCCTTTGCGCCGAGCATTTCAAAATGGCGCGTCATTGTTTCGATATCGAGCCACGCCGCGCCGCGTTCCCGCAAATGTTCGACCAGAAAAAGCACGGCAAATTTCGACGCGTTAGAGCGAAAGTGAAACATGCTCTCGCCGGTAAATATCCCGCCGGCGTCAACGCCGTAAAGCCCGCCGACAAGTTCCTGGCCGTCCCAAACCTCGACGCTGTGCGCCATTCCCGCCTGGTAAAGTTCCACGTAGGCGCGCACGAAATCCGGGGTGATCCAGGTGCCTCTCTGCCCCTTGCGGCTGACCCCGCCGCAGGTTCTGATCACGCTGAGAAAGGCGCGGTCGATCGAAAAAGTGAACTTCGTTTTCTGCCACTCGCGGCGCAGACTGCGCGGAAGCTTCAGATCGGCAAATTCCAGGATCGCGCGCTTTGCCGGGCAGAACCACGGCAGCGGCACATACTCGCCCATGTCCCAGGGAAAGATGCCCTTGTAATAAGCTTCGCGCAGCGTTTCCACCGTCAGCGGAACGCCGAAACAAACGATGTCCGCGGCGTCGAAATGCGATTCATCGACCACCAGCCACCGGGGAAATCTGTATGTCGCCAGATCAGGAAAATGTATATTTTCCTGGTTTACACCTTTTGCAATTTCCATTTTCCACGCTTAAAGAACACGCCGCTGATCACCGCCAGCAGGGAAAAAGCGATCGTGACCGCCCAAAAAACTCCGTGCTCCCGCAAACTAGTATGGTAAGCCAAGACGTAAGCCAATGGAATCTCAAACACCCAGAAAACGAAAATATTCATGTAGGTCGGCGTCCAGGTGTCGCCCGCCCCGTTGAACGCGGTTTCCAGCACCATGCCGTAGGCGTAAAGAACAAATCCATAGGATATGATGCGCAGGCAGTCCGTCCCGTACTGCACGACGGCCGGTTCCTTGCTGTCGAACAACAAAATGATCGGGTGCGCAAAAATAACGAAGAATATCCCGATCGTGCCCAGAAAAATGGCGTTGTAAAAGGCCGCTTTCCAGACCGCTTTTTCCGCCCGGTCGGGTTTTCCCGCGCCGAGCGACTGCCCGACCAACGTGGCCGCGGCATTGCTCATCCCGACCGACGGCAGCAGCGCGAAAATGATCACGCGAATACCGATCACATAACCGGCCAGCGCTTCGCTGCCGAATCCCGACATGATGCGGATCAGCCCGATCCAGCTCAGCATCCCCACCGTTACCTGAAACACGGCCGCGCCGGAAAGCTTTATCAGATTTCCGATCAGCACGAAATCGGGCGTGAAATGATGCGCGCGTATCTGGAACCGGCCGTTTTTTCTAAACAGCATCCAGAGGGCAAAGATAACGCCGGTGCTGCGCCCGATGGTCGTCGCGACCGCCGAACCCGTCACGCCGAGTTCGGGAAAGATCCACAGCCCGAAAATAAAACAGGGATTGAGAATGATGTTCAGTGAATTTGCCAGGATCAGCGTGCGCATCGCCAGCGAAGCGTCGCCCGCCCCGCGAAAGATGCCGTTGATCAAAAATATCATCACCACGCTGACCGATCCGCCGAGAAGTACGCGCGTAAAATTCACGTGCGCCATGACGGCCGGCTCCGCGCCCATCAGCTGTAAGAACTGGTACGCAAAGAGCGAGCCCGCCACGCCGAATACGACCGAAACGATCAGCCCCAGGTAAAGCACCTGTACGGCGGTTTTTGCCGCCCCTTCCGGATCTTTTTCACCGATCCGGCGGGCCACCGTGGCCGTCGCGCCGATGCTGAGGCCGATCGCCACCGCGTAAATAAGCGTGACCAGCGATTCGGTCAAACCGACGACGGCCACCGAATCCGCGCCGAGTTTTGCTACGAAGAAAATATCCACGACGGCAAAGAGGCTCTCCATGAACATCTCTATCACCATCGGCACGGAAAGCAGAAAGATCGCCGTCCCGAGCGGGATCTCCGTCAGATCGCGCTTTGTCCCCATCACCGCTTCCCACAAAATCGCCCAAAAAGAATTTTTTACCTCTGCCGGAGGCAAAGGTTTGTTAAAGTTTTCCATACAAAAAAATTTTAAATTATTAAGAAAATAATGAGACACAATCGTGCCTGAACAAGCTCGCCTGAATCAGGAGTATTCGGTAACGAACCATTTTTGAAGCGCGGGTTTTAGCGGACAAGGATCTTCATAGTTCGAAGAATATAACACAGGAACGCAGTGAGAGAAAAGCGGACAGGTTAAATTTAACCTGTCCGCTTTTTGCCGCCAAGATAAAGCCGATACGAAGATGAATGCGGACAGTACGCCCGCGCTTCCTGCCTAAAAATTAAACTTAACCTGGAATTCGACCCGGCGATTGCCGGCTTGTCCGCCGCCGCCGCCAAAACCGAAGCCTCCGGCGGTCGAGATCGACTGGCCGAAAAACGGCGAGCGCAGATTTCCTACCGGCGTGCCGAGATTTGTCTGGTTAAAGATATTGCGGATCTGCACGGCAAATTCCAGGCTGAAGCGGTCTTCATTACTGTTGCCGCCTCCACCACCGCGTTGTTCGCCGCCGCCGAACGGGCCGCCGCCTCCGCCGCGTCGCCCGCCGCCACCGCCTCCGGTACGGCCTCCCCCACCACTCGCTCCGCCACCGGCGCTTCGGGTGTCAGCCGTCTTTTTGCTGCCGCCAAAACTGAAGGTTTTCGCCGCCCGCAAATTGACGTTGAAAAATTCCGGACCGCGCCCGTAGTTGCGCGGAATTATTACATCGCCCGCATCGGGTGTCGGATCGAACGCGCCGAATCTGGTCACGACGATGCCCGGCTCGGTCAGATCGGTCGCAAACGCCGGGCGCTCGGTAAAGACCTTGTCGTCGTTAAGGTCCTCACCGATCGTGATGTTAAATGGCACACCCGAACGATAGGTAATGAACGGGCTGAGACGAACGTTCCAGGGCAGGGTGAAATTGCCGCCGACGGTAAAGCGGTGCCGGATGTCGGTGGTCGAATTGCCGTATTCATCCGTCAGATCGTAGGAATTCGCCGGGAAAGTTCCCGCGCCGTCCGTATCGCTCTTTGCCCCGCCGAATGAGTAGTTTCCGAAAAGCGAAACACTCGTGAAAAAATTCGAACGCATGTTTATGACGAGCAGATTCTGCTTAAATTTTCCGGTCGATTCGTACTGATTAATAGTTCTGCCGTCGGGTATCGGCTGTACGCCGTTGAGTGGAGCGTTGATATTTCGCGAACGCAGCAGCCGAAAAGTTTGCGCGTGGATGTAGGTCGCGCTGAACGTGGTCTTTAACGGAAGCTGGCGTTCGACGCCAAAAGCCGCTTGTATCGTATAGGGCGTCTGCAGCTCCGGCGAGACCATGACCGTGGTCTGAGGCCGCGCAAATGCCGCCAACTGGCTCACCGTCGGAACGCCGGTAACACCGCTCTGCGTAAACACGATCGGATCGAGGATAGTCGGATCGGTGACCGTGAATTGCTGCTGGTTGATGCCGTTAAAGCGGATGGCCCGCAGCGTCAGATTTTCGCTGAAGCGGTCATAAAAAACTCCGAAACCGCCGCGAAAAACGGTCTTCGCGGTTTTGTTCCCGCCCGCGCCCGGCGCGTAGGCAAAACCGAAACGCGGCGCGAAATTAAAGTCGCTTGAAATATTGCTCTGATTTTCGTAACGCAGCCCGGTCGAAAGCGTCAGTTTCGGGCTGACCCGCCAATCGTCCTGAAAGAATAATCCGATGTCCCTTTGTTTCACACCGGCTTCCGGCGTGCCGCCGGCAATGGTGAATTGGGTCGGATATGCGCCTGCCACATTATTGATCGTGTCGATATATTGCTGCAGCGAGGTGAACGTGAATGTGCCGGCGAAATTATTCGGTGACGCATTACTGATATTATTGAAACGGAGGCGCGCGCCGAATTTCAGCGAATGTTTCCCGCGCGCGATCGACGTGTAGTTTTGCAGTTCGTACCGGTCCTCGTTGGAAAATCCGAAGCCCACATTAGCGCCGCCGCTGGTAAAGGCGTCATTAACCTGAATGATCGGCAAAAGGGCATTGCCCTCCTGTTCATTACGCCGGCGAATGTATTGAAAGCGCGTTTCGTTGATGATCGACGGCGAAAGGATCGAGGTTTCGGTCAGGCGAAAGCTCTGCTCGTTGCCGCTGGTGTTGTAGGCGCGAGAGAGCAGATCGTATCCGCCCAGTCCGGCATTTTCCGTGTTCGAACGTGAATATTCATAGCGCCCGACCAGCGTGTTATTGTCGTTGATCTTAAGATCGAAGCGCGGGCTGAACTCAAAGCTTTTCGAGGGCGCCAGCACGGCCAGCTGCAGCGGCACGACATTAAGACCCGGGTCCAGTATTCGCGCATTGATCAGCGAGTTGTTATCGGTCGTTTGATGTTCGATATCGACGAAGAACGAGGCGCGCCCTTTGATGATCGGGCCGCCCAGATTGCCTTCAAAATTACGCACCTGAAACGGGGCGCGGTTCGAAGCAAACGGGTTGCGCGAGTTAAAGGATTCGTCTTCGAATTGAAATTGCGCGCTGCCCCGGAATTTGTCCGATCCGGGTTTGGTCAGAATTTCGATGCGCCCGAAACCGAGCCGGTCGTATTCGGAAGAAAACGGATTCGAATTGATACGAATTTCGCGGATCGAATCGCGCGGCGGCATTCTGCCGTTGGAAAAACCGTCGATGAATATTTCACCGCCGTTCGGCCCGGCGCCGGGCCCGGCCAGCGCCTGCAGGGCGGCCGCCAGTTCGTCCGGGTCGTCAGGCAGGGCTTCGATATCCTTGTCTTTAAGCACGATCGCGCCGGCGGTCGCGTCCGGGTCGGTGCCGATCGCAGTATCCTGCTGCACATCGACCTTGACCTCCTGTGTCGCGATGTCGAGCGCGATATCCAGCGACTCGCTCTTTCCGGCTTCGACCAGCACTTCCGTGTTTTCGTAAGGCGCAAAACCCGGCGCGGCCACCCGCAGCGTATATTTACCCGCCGCCAGACTGCCGATCGTAAAAGCGCCCTCCTGGGTCGCCTGCACGGTTTTTTCAACACCGGCCGCATTGACCGCCGTCACCGTGGCGCCGCCGATCAGCGCGCCTAAAGAGTCCACTATTTTCCCCTTGATCGTACCCGTTTGCTGCGCGCTTGCGGAAATAACCAGCAATCCCGCTATTAAAAAGAGTCCGAAAACCCGTTTCGCCTGTAAAAATATATTTATTCCTGTCATATCAATTCCGTATCCGATAAATATTAATTATAAATCCCTAAACCTTGTAAATTAAGCTTTTAACTAATTCGATCTGCCGCTATATTAAAAATTTCCGACTATTTCTTTACATTTATTAAGTCAAAAACCGTAACAATTAATCGCAGATAAACGAGCAAACCTCGCCATATCCACATATTACTAGACCGATATTTGGTGAATTTGGTTACAAAGGAAGTCGTTTATTTGTATTTTGGGATCAGATCAGATGTGTTTTTAAATTGCCACGCGCTTTAGCGCGTGGTGAGAGTGTAAATTAATTTTAGCCGGTTTTAACCAGCTTGTTCCGACTGCTTAAGTCATTTAAAAATCAATAACCCAGCCATAAACGGCTGGGTTATTATCAATTTGTTCCTACGGGACACCACTTGTTTCCAGCAAAGTTATTCATCTATGAGATCTAAAAATCCAGCACCAACGCCCCATCTTTTTCGTCCACCCCGGCGCTGCCGCCTTCGGATAATTTTCCGAAGAGGATCTCGTGGGCCAGCGGCTGTTTGATCTTTTCGTGGATCAGGCGCTGCATGGGCCTGGCGCCGTATTTCGGGTCGAAGCCGTTTATCGCCAGCCACTCGCGAGCGGCGGAGGTCAATTTTACCAGCACGCGTTTTTCCGCCAGTTGGCCGTTGAGTTCGGCGATGAATTTATCTACCACCAGTTTGATCACGTCCAGATCGAGCGCTTTAAATGGCACCCAGGCGTCGAGCCGGTTGCGGAATTCGGGCGAGAAAGTTCGTTCGATCACGCCCTTGGCATTGCCCTTGGTATCGCTCGCGTTGCGAAAGCCCACGCCCCCGCTCGATAGTTCGCGCGCGCCGGCATTGGTGGTCATGATCAAAATGACGTTGCGGAAATCGGCCTTTTTGCCGTTGTTGTCGGTCAGCGTGGCATTGTCCATCACCTGCAGCAGCAGATTGAAAAGATTAGGGTGCGCTTTTTCGATCTCGTCCAGCACCAGCACGGCGTGCGGCGTTTTCATGATCGCTTCCGTCAGCAGACCGCCCTGGTCGAAGCCGACGTAACCCGGCGGAGCGCCGATCAATCTCGACACAGTATGCGGCTCGGCGTATTCGCTCATATCGAAACGAATAAATTCGATACCCAGCTGCTCGGCCAGCTGTTTTGCCAACTCGGTTTTGCCGACGCCGGTCGGGCCGGAGAACAGAAAAGAGCCGACCGGTTTTGTTTGATGTCCCAAACCGGCGCGTGAGATCTGGATCGCATCGACGACCTTATTAACCGCGTCGTCCTGTCCGAAAAGATATGTTTTGATATCTTCGCGCAGAGTTTTCAGGCGTTCTTTTTCATCGGCCACGACGGTCTTGGGCGGAATCTTCGCCATCCGCGCGATGGTCGTTTCCACCATTCGCGGCGTCACTTTTTTCGGGCGGCGGCTGGGCGGCAAAAGTTTTACCGCCGCGCCCACTTCGTCCATTACGTCGATGGCCTTGTCCGGCAGAAAACGATCGTTGATATATTTACCCGCCAGCTCCGCGGCAACCTTGAGAGATTCATCCGAATACCTCACCTCGTGATGCTTTTCGTAAAATCGCTTGAGGCCTTTCAATATCTGGTAAGTTTCTTCGGTGGTCGGTTCGTTGATCTCGATCTTTTGAAAACGCCTGGCCAGCGCGCGGTCGCGTTCAAAAGCGGCTTTGTATTCCGCGTAGGTGGTCGAACCGATACAGCGCAGCTCACCTGCGCCCAGCGCCGGCTTTAAAATATTCGAAGCGTCCATTGCGCCGCCCTGCACCGAACCCGCGCCGACGATGGTGTGAATTTCGTCGATAAAGAGAATCGCGTTTTCCTGTTTTTTCATCTCGCTGATGATGAATTTAAAACGCTGTTCGAAATCGCCGCGATAGCGCGTTCCGGCCAGTACCGCGCCCATGTCGAGCGCGAAAACTTTTGCGCCTATTAACACGTCGGGCACGTCGCCCTCGTGAATTTTCAGCGCCAGCCCCTCGGCAATGGCGGTCTTGCCCACGCCGGGCTCGCCGACATAAAGCGGGTTGTTTTTGCGGCGGCGGCAGAGCACCTGGATCGTGCGTTCGATCTCTGGCGCGCGGCCGATCAGCGGATCGATCAGGCCTTCGGCGGCCTTGGCCACCAGTTCGGTGGTGAATTGATCGAGCGTGTTGCGCTGGCGCTGCGGCATCCCGTCGCCGTCGAATTCATCGTCGCCGCCGTCAAAGATAGGTTCGCCGTCTTCGTAAATTTTTGAGATCCCGTGGGCGATATAATTCAATACGTCGAGCCGGGTGATGCCCTGCTGCTGCAGCAGAAAAAGCGCGTAGGATTGTTCGGCCTGAAAGATCGCGGCCAGAATGTTTCCGCCATCGACGGCTTTTTGCCCGCTGCCTTCGGCCTGCAAAATTGCGTAGTTGACAATGCTCTGAAACGAGGAGGTAAGCTCCGGCATTCGCTTGATATTTTCCGGCAGCTTTTCGATCACGTTTGAAAGATATTCTTCCAGCGACACGCGCAGCATTTCCAGATCGGCGCCGCAATTCGTCAGCACATCGACCGCGGCTTCGTCGATCAACAGGGCATAAAGCAAATGCTCGAGCGTGACATACTCGTGCCGCCGCTTGACCGCCTCGTCAACCGCAATTCCCAGTGTCGCTTCTAATTCTTTCGTTAACATATCCAATAAATCATAACGCATTATTCGATGCATTAATAAATCATAAAGTTAATCTTATTTCTTGCTAGATCTAAACAGTGTATTCTCAATCGTTTCTATTTCATTAATGACCTTTACCATTCTATCTGGCGGACCGGTAATTCCTGTCCCCTTACCTGAATATAAAGGAAATAGGGTAATTTGACTTTCTATTATCGCTGCTCCAAAAGGCTCTATATGGACAAATCTTTTGGTATCAATTTTTCTATAGGAAATAATTACAAGTGAATAATACTGATTGGTATTTTGTTCGTAGAACATTAATTTAAATATATTTTGTAACTTTAATGCCAGTACGTGATTTGATTCAACATAATCAAAGTGTTCAGCTGGGCCACTTGCTTGAACTCTTTGTATTATCTCGTCTTTTTCAATTTTATATTGAATGATATAAACATCAATGTTATCCAATGAAAAAGGGCTCGTGTTTTGTATTTGTATATTTTGTTCTTCCCAAGCCTTTGGAAATTTAACATTTACTGAAGGGGAAATTGATAAAAATAAAGAATCTTGAGCAATTCTGACAGATTCTTGAGAACTTTTTATTGTCTGAGAATTTTGATATGTAACATAAGAATTAAATGTTAAAGCAAGAATCAAACCTAGCCACGCAGCCTTTGTTGCAGGTTTGGTTGTCAGCCACTTTGTAATTCTAGAATACATACAAAACCGTTACTCTTCCTCGACCGTACATAAAAGCGGAAATTCCCGCTCGCGGGACAGGCTCATCGTTTTTTCGGCTTTCATTTGCGCGATCTCGTAGGTATAGACTCCCGCGATGCCGACTCCCTCCTGGTGAACTTTAAGCATGATATAAAACGCGTCGGCTTCGGATTTGTGAAAGACCCGGCGCAGCACAAAAATGACGAATTCCATGGTGGTGAAATCGTCGTTGTGCAGCAGGACCCGGAACATTGGCGGTTTCTGCAGCCGGGTCTCGCTTTCGGTCAGAGTATCTGTGTCGAATGTTGCCATAGAAAAGTAATTGGCAAATGGTGATAGTAACTGGTAATTGGTGACAGGTAGCTGGTAAATAGTAATAAGTAATCAGAAAAACCTATTAACTACCAACACCAACTTACCAGTTACTTATTACCATTTACCAACTACCGGTTACCTACCTCAAAATACGCTTTGATCGCGTTGTATTTGGCGGCGTTGTTGAGAATATCGAACACTTCAGCGAAGTTTTCCAGGCCTTCCACCTTGTGCGTCAGAATTTTTCCCAGCCAGCCGCTGTACATCGCTTCGCAGAGCGCCAGATCGCGCACGCCCGCTTCGAAATTTTCCAGGCCGGCATTGACCGTGCCGACCATCACGCGGTTGCCGAGCACGAATTGCTGGTTGATCTTGTCCGACGGCACGGCGTCGATCTTTCGTTCGCCGCCGGTCACGCTGGAAAGGATCAGCACGCCGTTTTTGTTGAGGATCTGCATCGCATCGAAAACGAGCGGCGAAAACCCGGTGCATTCGAAAACGAGGTCGTAGCCGCCGTATTTTTTCACGCTCTCGAGCGCAGGGATATCGACAGTCGAATCGTAGGTCGCGCCGATGGCTTCCAGCAGCTCGGCGTTTAAATAGCCTTCGCGCGGGTTGCGTCCGAAGGCGTGAACTTCGATTCCGCGCACGCTAAAAGCCATCGCGCAGAGCAGTCCGACGGTGCCCGTGCCGAAAACGGCCGCCGATTTCGGCTTCCAGATCTTCAGGCGTTCCTGAATGATATACGCCTGCCAAATGCCTTTTTCAATGATGGATAGCGGTTCGAGCAAGACGGCCACATTGGCGATCTCCGGCGGGATTTTTACCAAAAAATCGGCCGATTCAACGTAAAATTCGGCCATATAGCCGTGCAGCCTGGAAATTCCGCGCTCGAAGTACTCCTCGTCTAAAGTAAAGTCCTGCTCGCCGATACTGTCGTAAAAACTATGTCCCGGACGCCGCACCGTAGCTACAACGTAATTACCTTTTTCCAGTTCAGTGACATTTTCGCCTACTTCGACCACCCGGCCGAGATTTTCATGCCCCAGCACGAGAAATTCCGAACCTTCCGGCGCGGTGCCGTATTCGGCGTTATCGATCTCGCGGTCGGTCCCGCAGGCCCCGACCCGCAGCACTTCGACCAGCACGCCCCGCCCGCCCGGCACGTCGGCCGTTTTGGGTTTTTCCATCTCGACCAGGTGAACCGAACCTGCTTTTTTAGGTATTACCGCAACTGCTTTCATAATTTTTATGATACCACGCAACCGGAAATGAATCGGTAAAGCAGATATTTTGCAATAAAAGTTTAGAGTTCAGACTTTAGTTTGTCTGTCCGTGAGAACTAAGACAAGCTAACGCCTGAACTCTAAACTTTTTAAATTTATTGTGTGATGGGAGAAATTTTTATCTCGTATAATTTTTTCCACTGTTTGCCGGTGATAAAGATCCGGTCGTTCGCTTCGTCGTAGGCGATGCCGTTTAAGACCTCCGCCACGTCGGAGCTATCGTGCATATCGTCCACCAGCTCGCCGAAGTCGATAGTGCCGAGCAATTTTCCGCTGTTGGGGTCGATCCGCACGATCGTGTCTTTTTGCCAGATATTTCCCCAGATCTCGCCCTTGATATATTCCAGTTCGTTGATCGCCATCAGGGGTTGTCCTTTTTCATCGAGGACCGGCATCGTCCGGGTGACCTTAAAAGTTTCCGGGTCGAAAAACCGGATCACGTGCGTGCTGTCCGTCATGATGATATTTTTTCCGTCATTCGTCAGCCCCCAGCCATCGCCGTCGTACTTAAATTCTTTCAAAAGTTTGAAGGTCGCCAGGTCATAAACGAAACAGGTGCGCTCTCTCCAGGTCAATTGATAGATCTTGTCGCCCAGGATCGTTAAACCCTCGCCAAAATACTCATCAGCCAGCTCGAATTTTTGCAGCACCTTGCCGGTTTTCAGATCGATTTTTCTGATCGACGAAGAAAAAGGATCTTTGCGTTTATAACCGCCGGTGCTTTCATATAAAAATCCGTTATAAAACTGCAGCCCTTCGGTAAATGCGTCCTGTTCGTGCTTATAAGTATTTACTATCTCATAAGTAAAGGCGGGCACCGGGCCGGTGGTTTTAGCGGCGTTAGCGGTGTTATTACCGGCCGCTTTGTTACTAACGGGCGGATTAGAGTCGCGGCAGGACGTCATTCCGAGAATAACGAAAGAAAGAATAAAAATGATACTGCGCATAAGCTGAAATTCTCTCATAACTTACTGATTTGGGGAAGATTTTTGTGCCAGCGCCTTGTCGACCAGTTTTTTCATTACCTCTATCGTATTGGAGCTGACGCGCATCCCGTTGATAAATATCGTCGGCGTGCCGCGAATGCCGTAGGATTCGCCGTCCGCGATATCTTTTTCAATTTCCGCCGCGTAGATGCTTTTGTCGAGCTCGGCGTCGAATTTCGCGCGGTTCAAACCGAGCTGGGTCGCGTAATTTTTCAGCGACGCAGTATCCTGAGCGCTCTGATTTTTGTAGAGGATCTCGATATATTCAAAAAATTTGCCTTGCGCATTGGCCGCCCCGGCGGCTTCGGCGGCTTTTTGCGAATCGGGATGCATACTTAACGGAAAATCACGCACGACCAGCCGCACCTTATTGCCGTATTGCTGCATCACTTCCTTTACGACCGGGTGGGTCGCCGAGCATGCCGAGCATTGAAAATCAGAAAACATCACGATAGTAACAGGGGCTTTGATATCTCCCTGCGAGGGGTCGTCATCGACGCTGATCTTTTGCACCGGCGGCTCCGGTTCCTGCAATAAAATTTTAACCTCGTATTTTTTCCAAAGGCGGTCGCGGAGAAGAGCTTCCAAACGGGCGCGTTCGGCTTCGGTCTGTTCCTGCATTTTGCCGGTGATCTCGCCGGCGATCAGATCTTCCGGCTCGATCTTTAAAGCCCGCGCTTCCGTCAGCACCAGGCTGGCATAGATCACGTCAATCAGGCCGGAAACTATCCCGCGGTAATTTTGCAGAGCCTTTGAAAAGATCTCCGGCTTTACCTTTTCATCAAACTCGCCGGCGGTTATTTTCCTGGCGCCGACGGTAGCGATAATATCCGCGGGCTTTAGTCCGGGCGCATTTACATCGACGCCGGGAACTATCTTGAATTTTTTCTTCAGGCCGGCGATAAGAGTGTCGTACGCTTTTTGCTCCGGCTCCTGGCGAAGAAAATTTACGATCGGCAGGCGCGCTTGTTCCAGAGTTTTGCCGCCCAGCTGATTGCGATTGGCCTCGTAGATGGCTTTGATCTGATCTTCGGTCGGACTGGCCACGCGGCGGGTCACTTCCACATCGATCAGTTTATCGACGGTGATCTTTCGCAGCTTTGCTTCTTCGTCGAGTAAAATGTCGGCGGTCATATCATTTAACCCTTCGAGCCGGGCCCCGGCGGCGATCGTTTTCGAATTCTCGTAAGCCAGGCGCGCGTTGCGCGTCAGATCGGAAGCGGTGAATGAAACATTACCGGCAGTGGCCAAAATTTCCGGCTCGTTCTGGGCGAATACAAAAACGCTGCTAAAAAATAAGGTAAGAAAAATGACGATTGTTGTCTGACGAAAACTCATTATGCGGTAACCTTTGCCCCTGTTTGGGTTGGTGTCTCAAATTTGATCGAATCCCGCGGAACCCTGACGGCTTCCCGTTCGCCGGGCGCGCCGAAAATTTCCGCGTGAAATATTTTTGCCAAAATTTCGATGCCGTCCACCACGCGCGGCGCGGGACGGCTGAAATACGAAGTCGCGTCCAGCGCCCAAACATTATTATTCATAACGGCGGGAATATCACGCCAGTTAGACGGGAAAATAGTGCTGTCGAGTTGCCGGAGTATGTCCGCCGTGTAATAACCGCAGGGAACCAGCACGATCACGTCGGGACGGGCGTCGTGTATCTGCTGATAATTTATCGTCACGGAGGGTTTGCCGGGTTCGCCCAGCAGGCAAATCCCGCCCGCCGCCTCGACCTGTTCCGGCACCCAGTGGCCCGGCGCAAACGGCGGCTCAAGCCATTCCAGCATAAAGACTTTCGGGCGCGCAGCGCTCTCAGTTTTACTACGCACTGCTGCGATCCGCTGTTTCAGGCTTTCGACCAATTCGTGGGCTTTATCCTTAGTGCCGGTCAACTCGCCGATGGTTAGGATGTTGCCAAAAATATCTTCGATCGTGTTCGGTTCGAGCGAAACCACGGTGGCGTCAGCCGCATAAATGCGTGCGGCTTTTTGCACTATTTTGTAAGACACGGCGCAGACGTCGCAAAGTTCCTGGGTCAGGATCAGATCGGGGCTCAATTCCGAAAGCAGCTTTTCATCCAGATCGTAGATCGACCCGTGCCCGTCCAACTGTGAACGCACGGCGTGGTCTATCTCCGCGCTGGTCATGGTCTCATGGGAAATATGGCTTTTGGTCAACGCGGGTTTGTTAGTAATAAACGCGGGAAAATCACATTCATGAGTGATCCCGACCAGGCTGTCCGCCAGCCCGAGCGCGCAGACGATCTCAGTGGTCGATGGCAAAAGCGATGCGATCTTCATAAATCAAGTGAAAGCCAGAAGACGGGCTATGTCAAGTTAATTCGATATCAGTAGTGTCTTAAATTTGAGTGCCAACCCGTCCAGAGAATGTGTCGATAACCCGGCCGTCAGGGAGGGCGCATTTTCAGACAGCCAACAAGCGACCGTGCTGACGCGCGCGGCTACCGGCACCTATCTCTTCTTTTGCGGTCTTCGCGTTTATAAGATTTTAAACGCAAAGGACGCAAAGCTCTGCGCAAAGTTCGCAAAGTACGAAACTTGGAGTAAAATTTAGCTGGAGGTTTTACGGCAATGTCTGATCTGAGATTTTCGGGAACGGTGGATCACCTGGCGGTCAAGAGCACCGATCTGGCCAGGGATGTGGAAGAGTATAAACGGATGGGATTTTCGGTGGAAGCGCTCTATGAAGACTGGGCGATGATGCGCGACCCGCGCGGATTCGGCATCGCGCTGCTGCCTGCCGGGTCGCACCACCCGCCGCACATCGGCCTGAAAGTGGAAAGCCTGGAAGAGCTCCGCGCCGCCGCCGCGAGCGAAGGCCGCGAGATCAAAGAACACCGCGACCGCTCGGTTTCTTTTTACACCAAGGGCGTCGGCGGCAACCCCATCGAATTGGTTTATTACCCGCCGGAGTTTGGAAAAGAAGATTAGAATGCCGCGGATCACCACGGATAAACGCGGATAAACGCGGATAAGAAAAATATCCGCGCAAATCCGTGTTTATCAGCGGCCGAATTTATGCCGAAAAAACTTTCCCGCCAATTTTACCTCCGCGAAGACACTGTGAAGATTGCCCGCGAACTGCTGGGAAAGATCCTGGTCGTGCCCACCGATGACGGCGAACGCGTGTCCGGCCGTATAGTCGAATGCGAAGCCTACATGGGGCGGATCGACCGCGCCGCGCATTCCTATCAAGGCCGGCGCACCGCTCGCAACGAGATCACTTATGGCGCCGGCGGATATGCCTACGTGTTTTTTATTTACGGAATGTATTTTCAGTTTAACGTGGTGACGCACACCATCGATGCGCCGCACGTCGTGCTGATCCGCGCGCTGGAACCGACGGGCGGCATCGAGATAATGCGCGCCCGCCGTAATAAAAGCCGCATTAAAAACGGAAAAACGATGCCGGACAAAAATCTCACTTCAGGTCCGGGGAAATTAGCCATCGCGATGGATATCGACCGCCGGCTTAACGGCGAAGATCTGTTAGGGGAAAGGATCTGGATCGAAGAAGGTAAAAAGTTTAAGGACGAAGACATCGCCGCAGGCCCTCGAATCGGCATCGACTACGCCGGCGAAGACGCCGAAAAGCCCTGGCGGTTTTGGGTGAAAGATAATCCATTTGTCAGCAGGAAGTAGTTTTAAACCCCGAGCGCGGACGGCTCGTCCGCCTGTAGCGCCGCCGTCAGATTAAAGTCCGTGGTTGGACGCCCACGCGACAGACAGCGCGGCATTACCGATATTAAGCCGCAATTGGAGTTATACGATTATTTTTCTGAAGATTGACCAGGCTTAATTCTCAATTATTTTGCAGATTGAGCCAAAATTGCGGGTTTGCTCCCAGCGCAAGTGAAAGCTTAACCGCCATCTCCGCGCTGATCCCTCGCTTACCGCGGCAAATTTCATTGACGGTTTTCGGCAGCACTTTTATGTGCTTCGCCAATGCAGTCTGGCTGATGCCTATTTCTTCCAGCTCATCCTGCAATACCAGGCCCGGATGTATCGGCGTTATATGATTTGTTTTACTACTCATAATTTAAATATAAAACAATATTTTTTGTAAATGGAAAAGCCGTCCGAATTTCTTCGAACGGCTTTTCGGTGTACTGTTTGGATTGACCTGTATGAACTAATGCACGCAAGTCTTTCTACAAACTTGCGAGGATCAGGCCGCAGCCACCTCACTGATTAAATAATTACTCATAAATTTTCGATCACCTCCTTTCCAGTGATGCGGAAATAATAGAATATAAGTTCTTACCTGTCAACAGTTTTTTTCTCCTGAGTTAAGTAGATTCTTTACTGCTGTAAAAAGGCGGCCTGCGCCGGTTTTTATGCGGGTATATTAAACGAAATATCGCCTTCATCCACCTCTGCTATGGTGATGGTCGGGCTTTCCTGGTTCAGAGCTTCCGGGTCAGCCTGAAAAGAAAGCACTAAGGTTCCGTCATCCAGGGTCGCCTCGGCAAACTTCTTGTTTCTAAACGCTGCATTAATGTCTTCGATTGTGCTGGGCATATATTTTTCTCCTTTTTGTTACTGATCTTAAGAAACCCGATGTTAACAAAAGATCGAAAATAGACGGATAGGTGTTTCCGGAGATTTGGAAAGACGGAATCGATTTATGCCATTGCCGGGGATTTAAAACAGCTCAGAGTTCAAGCTTCAGCTTGTCTTGATCTGGAGATAAGACAAGCTGAAGTTTGAACTCTAAACTTTTTACCAGGTCATCCGATATTTTCTGACCACTGACCACTGACCCCTACTTCATATATTTGTCCAAAAAGTCGGCTACCTGCGGATAGAGGTCGAGCCGGTTTTTCAGTTTTGCGATGCCGTGGCCTTCGTCGTCGTAGAGTTTATATTGGACGATGCCGCCTTTATCGCGGACGGCTTTGACGATCTGTTCGGCCTCGGTATAGGGCACGCGCGGGTCGTTTTTACCCTGGATGACAAAGAGCGGGCATTTGATCCGATCGACCTTCGCCAGCGGCGAGATCCGGCGCAGAAAATCGATGTCTTTATCCAGCCGGCCGTACTCCACCTCGCGCTGGCGTCGGCGATAACCGCTGGTATTTTTCAGGAAGCTCTCCCAGTTAGCGATGCCGACCGTATCGACCGCCGCCGCCCACAGATCGGGATAGAGCGTGATCGCGGCCAGGGTCATATAGCCGCCGTAGCTTCCGCCCATTACGGCAATATGTTTCGGATAGACACATTTGGTATTTTTTAACCATTCGACGCTATAGGCAAGATCCTTGACCGAGTCTTCGCGTTTTTCGACGTCGTCCAGATGCGTGAATGTTTTGCCGTAGCCGGTTGACCCGCGCACGTTGGTCGCCAGGATCGCGTAGCCTCGGGAAAGATAATACTGGTAGAGCCCGTTAAAGCCGGGGCGCTCCTGTCCTTCGGGGCCTCCGTGTACGCTGACGATGACGGGATCGTCACCTGGCCAGCATTTATACACGGCTTTCAGTTTAGGCGTAACGTTTCTCGGCTTGCCGGTATTTGAATCCTTTACCGGAACATTTGATCCCGGCGCGTAATACCAGGCCGGAATCTCCCGCCCATCAAACGATTTAAATTTTATCAATTGCGGTTCGACAAAAGATTCCTGCGGAATTCCGGCGCGGTCGCTTTTTGTGACCTGCGTTAATTTTTTTGTTTCCAGGTCATAGACCCAGATATCGGCGTTATATTTCGCGCTGGAAAAGGTAAAGGCGAGTTTGCCGTCATCTTGTGAAAACGCCATTCCGCCGACGATGCCCTGCGCCGGAAGCGGGACCTTCTCGGCTTTTGCAGCGATCGTGGTGATCAGCGGCTTGCCGTCGGTTTCCGTTTTTCTCAGATAAAGATCGGAAAAGCCTTCGCGGTTGAGCGTGTAAGCTATCATCCCGCCGTACGCGCGCATTTCGATGCCGCCGACGTCCCAGTTCGTTTCGTCGATCGTTTTCACTACCCGGTTGGCGTCGCTCCAATCGTTTTTGTCCGCGGCGTTTTTCAGGCGCATATTCGCCAGGCTGTAAAATTCACGCTTGTCGTTGTGAGCATAGACGATGCCGTCGGCGGTAAAATGCGCATCGCCGAATTGCGCGGCGCCCTCGTGACGCGTGAGCAGGGTTTCCTGTTTTGTCTGCAGGTCGATCAGATAAAGATTGTTGTCGAGGCTTAGCTCGACCTCGTCGCGCGAGATAATGATCTTCGTCCCGCTGCCATTAACGGCGGCGAGATCATTGCTGCCGTCATGCTGGTAGAGCAGTTCTTCCTTGCCGGTGGCGACCTCCAGCGAATAAATATCGAAATAATTTTTATCGCGTTTGTTCGACCCGTAGTAGATCTTCTTTCCGTCTTCCCCCCATTTGCCGAAATTGTGACGCACTTTCGGATCGTTGGTGAGCTGCTTTATCTCGATGCCGTTATTTGCCATCCAGAAAAATTGGGTGTTTTCATCGCCGCCTTTAGCTTTGCCGAAGACCAGCCCGTCGCCCGCCGGCGACCATTTGACAAAGCCGATATTGTCATCATAACTGGTGATCTGCCTCGGCTTATTTTCTGCTAAGTCCGCCATCCATATCTGCGAGGTGCCGCTGACGTTCGTCAGGTAAGCCATTTTTTTCCCGTCCGGCGAGAGCGTCGGCGCGCTGGCCGATCTGATATTCAGATACTGCTGAATGGTGTAATTTTGCGAAAAGGCCGGGGCGCAAAAGACAAAAAGGGCGAACAAGACGGCAGCTTTCCTCATAAAATTCTCCATTAAAAATTCAGGTATGTTAAATAAACTTTATTACGAAATGGGACGAATAACAAATTTTTCGGATCGGATGCGTTTCTGGAAAATAAAGCCCTGACTTAAGATCTAAGTCGGGGCCTTCGGAATTCAAAAAATCCGGCATTTCTTGAAAATATCCGGACTGTTCGAGTTTTAGAACAAAATACAAACTGGAGGCGCGCAGGGCACAGTGCAGGAAGTATAGTTGTTGTCACATGCCTGCAAACAGGCAGGAACCTGGAAAGGGGGAATTAGCCCTCTATTGCAGTTATAGACACAGCTATCATAGGTCGCTAAACACGCATCGCAACAAGCGCTGCCAGCGGCCACCGGCCGGTTTGAAGATAAGGCGAGACAGCTCCCTATTAGGAGAGCCAGGATCAAAAACTTTCGATAAAGTTTCAGGTCGGAAAATTTGAACATAATTTTTTCTCCTTTTTTCCCGTTTATACCGCGATACAAGCCGGGGTCCCGTGTCCGCAGGCCCGGCTGCACGGCTCGTAATTATTTCCACAGGTTAACAGACATTGGCCCAATAGCGGATCGACGTCATAGAGCATATAGCAATTATCTATGCAGCTGTCGTAGGTTGCCAAACAAGCGTCACAACAAGCGCTGGCGGCGACTTGACGGGTAGAAGATACGAGATACAAACCCGCTAACATGACACCAATGACCAGAAACTTTCGGTAAAGCTTCAAATTGAAAAATCCAAGCATAAACTTTCTCTCCTTGGTTGATCGGGGTTGACTTATGAAAAAGTCGTTGGAATATTGGGTGTTCGCTGACCAAGGTATATCCCACTTCACCGGCCAAGTCAAGAAAATGAAGAATAGCAGGGGTCAGTTGATAATTATATTAGGTAAAAGTTGAACTACTGACTCTAATTATGTTCAACAAAGTCAGCGGAGCTGACGACATAATGGTAGCCCCGGGTGTAGCGCAGCGAAACCCGGGGTCACGAAAGCAAACAAATATCAGCCCGTTTTAACGGGCGAAAGCCCTCTGCCGCCCGTTAAAACGGGCTTTTCAGCATAAGGGATCATCGCCACCCCAGGCTTAACGCTTAGGGCTACCACTATGCCGCCCGCTATGCGGGCTCCGATCTGCAAATTTTCAAACTGATCCACCACTGGAAATCGAAGTTTAAACTAAAAAGGAATAACATTCTGCTGTTATCCCTTTTTTTGTCCGATGTGCGGGGCTTATAAAGTTATTTTTTTACTGTCGCCGCTATCGTCCGGCTCCGCGCCGGTGATCATGGATTTTAAGAAACTGTAGATATGAACCATCACACCGGAAGTCAGGTCCCAATATTCCGCCTGTTCGACCTCTACTTTTAGTAAGATCAAATCCGGATCGTCCTTGCCGTCAGGAAACCATAGTTTGTGTGACGGGCGCCAGAACTCGTCTATTTTCTGTTGATCCTTGATTAGCGAAGCCCGGCCGGAAACCGACACATATTTAGTTTTGCTTCCCGCCGCGTAGCTGACGTTGACCCGGTCGTCTTTTTCAATCTCTTCGGTTTTGTGTGTTTTAAGATCGGTAAAAAACCACAGGTCGCCGTCAAACTCAAATTCCTGGGTGCTCATTGGCCGCGAACGCAGGACGCCGCCGTCGAGCGTTGTGAGCATACAAATATCGATACCTTTAATCAGCTCACGCAGCTTTTCGATCGCTTCTTCTCTCGTATTTTCCATTTTCCCTCCCCTTGTTCATAAAATATCCAGACTCTGTATTTAAACGTCTCAAATTTAAAATTCGGAGTCAATCTACAAGATACCCAAAGCGGTGTCCTAAATCCTGTGGCGCCGGTCTAAAAGTTAGTCGATTTCCTTTGCGCTCTTTGCGCCTTGGCTGAAATTTGCCTCGCGCAAAGGCGCAAAGCCCGCAAAGGAAATAGGAACATCACAAATTTAGGAGACTACCGAGGCTCTGATAAATTTATCAGAAAGTAGGAATTAAAAGGAAAAGCCCCGCCCGGTAAAAGGGCGAGGCTTTTTGGCTTTGAAAGAGGCCGCGGGCGGTCATTAGCAGCCGGGATCGCAATCGTCCCACCGCATGCAGAGATAGTGCAGGTGATTGCATACCTGAATACACTGCTGGCGCTGGGTCGGATCATTGGGATATTGCGCATAGCAATCGGCGATACATTCCATATGAGGAATATCGCATTCCGAACAGCAAAAAGTGTTGGAAGCCTTTGTCGGGTTAATGGAAGCCGCCACAAACAGGCCGCCTAATAAAACTGCCAGGATCAAAAACTTTCGAAAAAGTTTCGGATCGAAATACTTCAACATAATAATTCTCCTTGAATTTGGGATATGACTTAAGATAAGTCTGAAAATAACGGGTAAAAGTAAAAGCCCGGGCCGTTTTGGACAAGGCTTTTTAGGCGCTCCTTTTTTTAACAAAGTGCGCAGCTGGTGATACACGCGAAACGCGCCGGATCGCAAACTGTCTCGACGCATTGCTGAGCCTTGCCCGGATTATCGGGATTGCTCGAGTGACAGGCGTAAATACAGCCCAGATATGCCGGCTGGCAGTCTTCACAGCAGCCCGCGGTCGCGGCGCGGTTGACCGAAGACACCGCGTACAATCCGGATAAAAGCACGGCCAGGACCAGAAACTTTCGGTAAAGCTTCAGATTAAAAACTCTCAACATATTAATTCTCCTTAGGCTTTGCGTAAGTCCGAAAAATTCAAGGCCTCACCCGGTGGACGGGCAAGGCCTTTGCGTAAAGCCATCCTAGCAATAAGGATCGCAGTGATGGTAGCAATTGAGATAAAGAGGAATATTACATTCTTCGTTGATGCACTGCTGCCATTTACCGGGATTCGGATTGTAGCAGGCTTCGACACAGGCATTGTAGTTCTGGTCGCACTCGGAACAGCACGGCATTGCGCTGGTTTTGTTGACCGAAGAAAGGGCAAACACACCGCCTAATAAAACTGCCAGGATCAAAAACTTTCGGTAAAGTTTCAGATCGAAGTATTTCAACATAAAAATTCTCTCCTTTGGGAATCTGACTTTGAAGTTAACAATTGATATTACAGCTCGGCGGCCCCGCGTAGCAGTGATCGAAATAATCGCTGCAATCGGCCAGACAATGATTTATCGGTCTGGGATCGCCGTTATAGCAAGCCGTGACACAGTTGTCATAATTGGTATCGCAGGCGGAACAGCAAATGGCGGCGGCGGCGCGGGTTCCGTTGATCGACGACACGACCATAAGGCCGCCGATCAGAACGGCCAGGATCAAAAACTTTCGATAAAGTTTCGAATCGAAATATTTCAGCATAAAATTCTCTCCTTGGGTTTGTCGGGATATGACTTTAAATAAGTCCGAATAGAAGAAAGCCTCATTCAAAAGAAACGAGGCTTTAAGGCAGCAGGCCGGCTATCAGCAATAATTACAATGTCCTACGCAATAATTAAAATTATTTTCACATATGGTCAGGCAAGCCGGCTGATTTTCCGGTTTATAGTGCACATAACAGTTGTTTTCACATACGTCATAGACCAGATCACAGCTATCACAGCAGGGCAGGGCAATCTGTTTGCCATATGAAATAAAAGACAGGCAGCCCAGCATCGAGGCCAGAATCAAAAATTTGCGGTAAAGTTTCAGGTCAAGGATTCTAAACATAACTCATCTCCTTAATATTCGGATACGATTTAGGATCGATCCGAAATGAAAAGCCCTATGTAAATAAACACAAGGCTTTCCGCGCGAAATTTTTAACAGAGGCCGTCGCAGGTCAAACGACACTCGTAGTACATCTCAAAACAATCGTATATGCACATGTCCCGCAGCGCTCCGGGCGGATAATTGTAGCACCCGTTTTCATTAATGCATTGATTGGTACCATATGTGCATTCGGAACAGCACGGAGGCCACGGCGATCCGCAGCAGCTTGCCGAAGTTATCCGGCCGGCCGTCAATGTAAAACTCAGTCCGCCTACGAGAACGGCCAGGATCAGGAACTTTCGATAAAGTTTCAAATTGGAAGATCTGAACATACTTTTCTCCTCGGGAATTGGCCTGGGAATCAGGGTGCGACTTAATAAGTCCAAAGAACAAGTTAAGCCCGAGTTGGGATGTAAATGACGCTGACGTTTGTGTTTTGCGCCCTGGCGTGAAATCATCTCACGCAAAAGCGCCGTGTGGCCGCAAGTAAGATCAAACTACGTCTTTATAATTCGGCCCGCAAGAATAAAAACTACTGCAAACTATTAATAACTTCGGTTTCCTTATCAGGAGGCAATTTTCCCAGCCAGGCTTTTGTGATCGCGCCGTTTTTGTCGGTCAGGATGAGGGTCGGCGTGCCGCCGACGCTGAGCGCGGCGAAATCGGCCTGTTTCATCTCGGTGACGGGGACGTTAAGCTCTTTCAAATAACCCTCTCCTTCTTCCACCGAATGCGGGAAAGCGGCGATCACGCGGACATTTTTTTCCGCCGCCAGCTGGACGAGTTTTTGATAGAAAGAAGCGCTTTCGCTGCAAAAATGGCAGCCTTTTTTGATCGCCAGGATCAGGGTTTTATCCTTTTGAGAAAAGTCGGTATCCGGCAGGGTGACCTTTGCTCCCACTTCGGGCTGCTTTATTTGCCCGGGGGGAAGCGCCGGAGCAGGCGTGAAAACGAATTGTTTTACCAGTACGTAACCCAATATAACCGCTACCAAAATAATAGCGACATTAGCGACAAGCTCGATCTTTTTTTGTGTTCCGGCCATACGGGGATTTTTTGACCTCAGATATTTATTGTTTAAAAGGTATATCCCACCTAACCGGTGAAAGTCAAGAAAATCGCAAGGGGAATTGCAAGAAGGTTAAAAAATGTTTAAATAATGGAAAATCAGGGGAAAACGAAGTTATTTGAGAAAGATCATCCAGCCGGAAATGATCAGAACGATCAGAAAAGCGGCGTTGAGTACGATCATTCCGATCATATAAAGCTGAAAATTGCCGGGGTTATCGTCCCGCGTGATCTTGCGCGAAGTAAACGAGCCGGTGCGGCTGTAGGTGAACTCCCCCGAGCTCCATGACAGAAAAATCGAGCGCAGCGCCATCACCCAGCAAGCCGCAAAAAACAGCCAGACAATTATTTGCAGAATGTGCGTATCCACCGGTTATGAGGTGTGGTCGTGGACGATCTTCCAGCCGTCCTTGAATTTGCGAAAGATGAGCGTGAATTTTCCGCCGGGATTGTCGCTCTCGCGCTTTAGAGCCCAGTTTCCCAGCACCACGGCGGAGTCTTTAGAGAGAACGGTTATTTCCAGGCCGGAAAAACTGAGCGTGCCCATTTTGGCCCTGGAGTCGTAAGTTTTTTTGTAGCGGTCGATCGCTCCCTGCCAGCCGCGCGTGACGTCCTTGCTGGAAACGAAGATCAGCTGCTCCGATTTCCAATAGCCTTGCATAAAGCCGTCGATATCGCCGCGGTTCCACGCCGCATCCTGGTCTTCCATTACCTGGCGGATGGCGGCGGCTGATTTTTCATCGGATTTTGACATTTTAGCCGTCTGGGCGGAAATGGAAATTTGCAGGAAAGCGAGCAATGCAATTACGACAAGTTTTTTCATCGGATTCTCCGTGTTCGAGAGTTCAAACTTTAGCTTGCCGATTATAACAAGACGTTTCGCTCCGCTCAAACCCGTTCGCTGCCGCTCCCGGTTGTGATTCACGCAGCGGCTGACGCCGACGCTACTGACAAGATCGCCGCGCTCAATGCGGACGAGCCGTCCGCGCCCCCAGTAAAAAGACAAACTGAAGTTTGAACTCTAAACCGTTTACTCAACGGACTCTCGGGACTCGCCGGACTCGATAGACTTTTTCAAAAGTACCGGAAATGCCCGGTGACTTTCCAATCGAAGAGGCGGTCTTCGGCCTGCGCGCCGCCGCCGATATTGTGGATGATGTAATAGCGTTTGTTTTGTTCCGACCAGAGGTTGGTGACCAGGCCGATATGCGTCAGGCCTTTGCCGTCCAGGTCCCATGAAACGATGTCGCCCGGTTTGTAATCGTCGGCTTTGTCGCTGATGGCGAGTGATTTTCCCTTGCGGGTGAAAAAGGTTTGCAGGTTAGGCACGCGGCGGTGGTCGATATTGGGGTCCGCTTTGGTCAAGCCCCATTTTTTCGGGTAGAGCGAGAAATTCGCGGCCATATCGTCATGGACGTCTTTTTGCAGATCGACGCCCGCTTTCCGCATCGCGCGAATTACCACATTGGTGCAGACGCCGCGCTCGATCGGCACGTCGCCGTTCGGGTAATCGAGCACGATATAAGCCGGATCGTAATTTTTTGTCAGCTTTGTCTGCTCCGCCGCGCTCGCCAGCATTTTCCTGACGGTTTCCGGCGTTCCGGGCGCCAGCGGTTTTTCCACCGGCGTGTCGTGACCGGTCAGCAGGCCGGGAATAACGCCTTTGACCGATTGCGCGGCTTCGCACGATGCGAAAATAAAAAGGCCTAATATCAGCAGGGTCTTGATCGATGTTTTCAGCTTCATGTTTTTAGCGTTTGCCGGCTGTCGCGGCCGCTTACCCGTCGGCGTTACGATAAGATGTTGTCTCACATAACATAGATGCATGCAAGAAAAATCTTTGTTCCATGCAGAGTTGATGTTTTTACCGGGAGCGCGGACGGCTCGCTCGCATTGAGCGCGGCGATCTTGTCAGTAGCGTCGGCGTCAGCCGCTGCGCGAATATCTTGTCAGAACCGGGAGCGGTAGCGACCGGGGTTTGAGCGCAGCGAATCGTCTTAAAGAGCAAACTAAAGTTTGAACTCCGGACAAAGAGTTTTGATATTTGTATCGACAGATGGCAAGATTAAGCGAATCGAAATATGCGGGCGATTTTTCAGAAACTGGACAAAATTGCGGATATCGGTGCGAACGGCATGGTCGCGGTTACGCTGGAACGCGCCGTGTTCATTTTTCTGCTGCTGATGGCCGCGGCGATGCCGCATTCGATCGCCGCCACGCAGATCGCCTGGCTGACGGGGATGCTGCTCTGGCTGATCAGGATGGCGGTCAGCCCGCGCCCTGAACGTCCGCGCACGCCGCTCGATTTTGTTCTCTGGCTATTTTTCGGCCTGACCGTGCTCTCTTCGGCGCTTTCTTACGCGCCGGATATCTCGCTCGACAAACTGCGCGGCGCGGCGCTGTTTTTGATCGTCTATTTTGTCGTCGCTAATGTCCGCACGGGCCGGGCCGCGCGGCTGCTGATCTTCGTGCTGATCGGATCGTGCATGATAAACGTCGTCTGGACGCCGTTCGAGCGCCTGCTCGGGCGCGGGGTCGAAATTCACGGGATCGCCGCCGAAAGCCCGCTGACCAAAGTACGGAATTACGAATACGATACGCTGGCCTCGCTTAACGAGCAGGATACGCTGCTGGAAGCCAACGGAAAAAAGATCACTACTCCCGACGAACTCGTCGCCGCGCTCGAACAAAATGAAACGACGAAGGTGAAATATTACCGTCCCGATTATTATCATGCGGTCGAGATAAAACGCGCCGATCTTTTACCGGGCGGCACCGCTCTGGAAAAATTGGGTATCGAGAGCTGGCACAAAAGCCGCAATTGGCGCTCGGCCGGATTCTACGGCCACTACACTACTTATTCCGAAGTCCTGCAGCTTCTCCTTTCGCTGACATTAGGATTGTGGCTGGCGCTGCCGGATAAAAGATCGAAGTACAGCGTGTTCCTGATCGTCGCGGTGATGAGCATGTGCCTCGCGCTTTTGCTGACGGTGACCCGCGCTTCGCAGGGAGCTTTTGCGGTTTCGGCGCTGCTGATGGTTTCACTCAGCGCGAGCCGGAAAACCGTGCTGGCATTTCTCGCGATCATGGTTCCGCTGGCGGCGATCGGCGTTTATATTTTGCAGCAGAGCCGCGGCGTCGGATTTTTCGATCAGAACGATACTTCGATCACCTGGCGCGAAACCGTCTATGGCGAAGGCGTAAAACTGCTGACCGATAACCCGCGCAATTTGCTCGTCGGGGTCGGGATGGATTCGATCAAACGCTATTGGCAGGAATGGAACCTGTTCGAAGGCGGCAAAATTCCGATCGGGCATTTTCATTCCACCTACCTGCAGATCGCGGTCGAACGCGGCATTCCGGCGCTGGCGGCGTGGCTTTTGTTTATCTGGGTGTATTTGAAAATGCTGCGCAAACTGCTGAAAAGCAACCAGCTGAGTTTATGGCAGGACCGGGGAATTATCCTGGGAATTTTGGGCGGCGCGATCGGATTTTTTATCAGTGGAATGGTGCATTACAACTACGGCGACCAGGAAGTGGTGATGGTGTTTTATTTTCTGATCGGGATCGCCGCCAGCTATTACCGCGACAAGGTGGTGACGCCCCACGGCGTGCCGGTCGAAGAAGAACAGGAAGACCTTGCGTCGTCTTACTTGATCGATACCGCACCAGCGTAAAAGTAGCGCCGGGCAGAGCCCGCTAAAAAACAAAAAACTTGATTTGGTTTAGAGGCGGTCTCCGACCGCCGCGCATAAATATTTATGGCGGTGGGAGACCGCCTCTAAACTTGTCTTGTTCGTATATAGAAAGACAAACTAAAGTTTGAACTCTAAACCTTTTTGTATTTCGCGGGCAGGTCTAATTCGTCGTCAATAATTTGCTCTACAGACACTCGAGCTATTTTGGCATAGGCTTTTACAGTGAGCAGCCCGGGCACTCTGTGCTCTAATTCGTAACGTCCGATATAAGTGCGATCGGCTCTTACTCCCTGTCTTTCCAGCGCCTCGGCCATACCCGCCTGCGATAATCCCAATTTCGCGCGGATCTTAATTAACTTTTCTGCCAGACGTTCAGGACGCTCTTGTTTGCCGTGTGCCATCAAGAAAATTTCTCCTTGACAGGCTTTAGGCATTCTTTTATACTGACTCTGTATAGAGTCGATCTCTTAATCTTTGATTGCTTTGCCGCGTCTTCTTGAATATAAACGCGAGCGCAATTCAAAATTATTTGTCGCCCTTAGAAATCAGTAGCATAGATGCTCGTTTTCAAAGATGTGGGATGAGAACTAAATTGTAAGCATCCCTGTCAATTTTCACCGTCTCGGCGGTGATGAACATAAATATAACACTCTTACAGGACTCCCAAAACCATGAGAGAACAAAAAAATGATCGCAGTACTACTGCCAGTCTGACGGTAGAAGTCGAAGCGGTGCCGGTTCACCTGGCATTTGAAGCCAATTCGCTAGCCGGGCAGGTTTTTTATCTTTTAGACAGAGATCTTTCCGAAGTATTAAAGGAACACAAGAAAGCTATCTGGGGCGACTTGCTAAAAAAGAATGGCGTGTTTTCCGATGGCGCGCGGGGCACAATTATCAAGGAGATCCTGCGCGCTCCCGATAACCCGCGCAAATATCCGGCGGCTCTTATCTGCACCGCCGACAAGCTGTCGCGTATGACCCCGCTGACCAATGCCAGCTACGCCAAAGCGATCGACACGCTAAGAATCGAGGCGAGCAAGTTTTTTATCATCGATTCCGAAGGGAAAGCCAAAATAGAAGGCTTGAAGGCGGAGACTTATTATATCTGCGGCATCGGTGAAACCCACCGGAAAAGCGGTATCTGGAACGTCCGCGTTGAAATCAAGCCGGGTAAAAACAGTTTGCGGCTGGATGGGAAAAATATCACGGGCAGGCAGAGTTTTTGATCGTTCAGGAGCGCCGAGAGCACTAGCCCTGCACTGTGGGAGTCTGACCGCAAACACAAGGTCAGGGCAGGCAAGGTGCCCGCGCTCCCCCCCGGGTTGAAGGTAAAAGAACAATTATTTAGATAGGTGTTGCCCATAAAATGAAAACAGATGACCATTTTAATGAGGTCAGAACCTCAGCACGCAGTGACCGGGTTTTTCAAAAACTTTTAATATCCTATTTGCAGACAATAGTTTAGCAAGCTGATCGGATCTTTTACCCGGTCACTGCGTTCTAAGGTTCTGACCCGTTGCTTTATGGCTCAACAGTATTTATGGGCAACGCCATTTAGATATCGGAACAAGTACTAGCCGCGCCCACCATTACCCCGGCTATCCGACAAGCGATAGCGTGGTCGGTTGGCCGGGGTAATGGTGGGCGGAAAAAAGAAACGACTCGCTTGTTACGGATAGTGCTGATCGTTCGGTTTTCCGTAACCCGGCAGCCTTCCGGTTAACATTTAAGTAATGAATATCATCATTCTTTTATTTCTCTTAAAATCTCTTCTTCATCACTCACGGCCTTACAACTATAATACGGACGGCGCAGTTTGCCGGGGATACAGCCAGGCGTTTCTGCAAAGTTTAATTCCCGTTACTGCGGCGTTCAATAAGTGTTTCAGGGTGGAACATCCAGGTGGCGTCAAAAGATCAAATTACCTCAAAACAGGCTCAAAGATTCGCATTACTGCCCAAAAGATAAGTTTTATGCGTTTCATTCCAAAATTCGCAGCTGCTGTTTCTATTGGCTTTGTGGTGATGAGGTGTCCAGCCCCCAAATTTTACCCCAGCGATAAGTAGAACGATTTTATGTTGCTTCAGAGGCGAGTTTGCGTCTGAATTCTGCTGGTGTCAGATATCCGAGCGCCGAATGCGGCCGCTTGGTGTTGTATTCTCGCCTCCATAATTCGATCTCAGCTTTTGCTTCACGGAGCGAGTAGAAATAGGTCCGGCTGAGCAGTTCATCGCGCAGTTTGCCGTTGAAGCTTTCAATGTATCCGTTCTGCCACGGTTTGCCGGGTTCGGAAAATATCCGCATGATCCCTTTTGCCAGAAGCCAGTCTCCCACCGCTGCACCGATAAACTCGCTTCCGTTGTCCGAGCGAACGGCTTCCGGGCACCCTCTTTCATCGCAAACACGCTCCAGCACACACCTCACATTGGCACTCGTGAGCGAGCGGGCCGTCTCTACCGCCAGGCACTCTCTCGTATATTCATCCACCAGCGTCAGCATCTTCAACTGACACCCGCCGATCGTCCGGTCGAAGACAAAGTCATAGGTCCAGATATGGTTCGCTTTCTCAGCCATTATCATATTAGCCCTGGCTTGCACGTCTTTTTTGCGCTTCGGCCTCTTGCGGCCAAGCCCCAAGCCCAGTTTCTTCCACAGCCGCCACACCTTCTTCCGGCTTATCTGCTCTCCTTCTCTCATCAAACACGCCCATACCCGCCGGTAACCGTAACGCGGATGACGCAGAGACAACTCACCGATCTTCTCTTCCCACCCCGCATCCTTACCCGGCACCGGCACGTACCGAAAACTCTTTCTCCGCAACTTCACCAGACAGCACGCACGACGCTCGCTCAAACCCGCTCCCGTCAGATACCTCACCACTTCACGGCGCGCAGCTGTCGTTACCACTTTTTTCGCAGCGCTTCCTTTACCACGTCGATCTCAAGGTCACGTTCCGCCAGCAAGCGCTTTAATCTCGTGTTCTCTCGCGCCAGCACCTTCAACTGCCTGGCCTCCGCCACCTCCATTCGGCCGAACCGCTTACGCCAGTTATACAGCGTCGCCACGCTGATACCTGCTTCGCGGCAATACACCCTTACCGACTTACCGCTCTCATCAAAACCTCGCAGGATACCGATTATCTCTTCATCACTCACTGCCTGTCTCATCTTTTTACCCCCACACTTTTTTATTCTAAAGTGTTCTACTCATCTACGGGGTAATTTTAAGGGAGCACGTCAGAGGTGTTCCAGGTGTTTCACCATCACGCTAAGTGTTTCAATGAAACACTTAGCGTGATGACAAGCAGATATTTGAAAAATCGAGATAACGGTTAGTGTTTCAAACACCGCGCTTTCGTATTCGAGCAATAATTAAGCGATCTTACTTAATTGATACCGCTCCAGTTTCAGGTAAAGTCCGCGGCGGGTGAGTCCGAGTTCTTTGGCCACGCGCGAGATGTTTCCGTTGTGGCGTCGCAGCCCTTCCTTGATCATATTTCTTTCCAGCGAAGAAACCGCTTCCTCCAGCGTCGCTCCCGAAGTGTCCATGCTGAACGAATTTGAAAATCCGCCGGTATAGGAACTGATGTTCGCCACGTTTCCGCCCGCCGGCGCGGCCATCGGAACGGCGCTGCGCTTGAGGTCGGTCGAGAGGTGTTCCGGCGTCAGGATCTCGCCGTCGCCGGCGCGCGCCACCAGCCGCTGCAATTCGTTGCACAGCTGCCGCACGTTTCCTTCCCACTCGCAAACCATCAGCAGGTCGATCGCCTGCGGCGTGATGGTGATGTCGCGACGCCCGAATTTCGCGGCGTAGTGGTTCACATAATAATTGACGATGGTGGGAATTTCCGAGCGGCGCTCGCGCAGCGGCGGAACGCGCAGGCGGATAACGTTTAAGCGATAGTAGAGATCTTCGCGAAACAGGCCCTGCTCTACTTTTTCCTCGAGCGGAATATTTGTCGCCGCGATGATGCGCACATCGACGCTGATCGGTTTTCTTTCGCCGAGCGGCTGAATTTCGCCTTCCTGCAGAAAACGCAGCAGCTTCGGCTGTACTTCGAGCGGCAGATCGCCCACTTCATCGAGGAAAAGCGTGCCGTCCGCGGCGGATCGGATCACGCCGGGCGAATCCTGCACCGCGCCGGTGAACGCGCCTTTTTTATAGCCGAACAAATGCCCCTCGGCCAGTTCCTTGGGCACGGCCGTGCAGTTAAACGGAATAAACGCCTTATCTTTGCGCGCCGACAGCACGTGGATCGCGCGTGAAACTAATTCCTTACCGGTGCCGGATTCGCCGGTCACCAGCACCGTCACGTTCGACGAGCGGATCTTGTAAATTTCCTCGACCAGATCGGTCATCGCCGGGCTGGAATGGATAAAACCGGGCAGCGTGCTTTGCGAGAGCATCGCGCTGGTATCGTGTTCGTCGAGCAAAGTTTTGTCTTTGTCGCGCAGCGCGCAGATGTCCATCCCGAGTTCGACGATCCGCAGGAAAGGCTGGATCGACGAACCGTCGAAAGTGGTCGTCGCCGTACGCGGAGAAACCAAAAGTTCGGCCGGGGCGGCGCTCGGCGAATGCAGGCGGAATAACGCTACGTTATGCGTGTGGCTGAAATTTTCCAGATCGTCGGCTGCTTTGGATTCCTGGAATTTAACGGCCAGGTCTTTTCCGGCGTTCAGATCGTAACCGTGCGAGACAGCGATCGACAGGCCTTTTTCTTCATTCGACTGCAGGATCAGAACCTTTTTGGCTTTTGTCTCCTGCAGAATCACGGCCTGTAATTCGCGGAATAAAAGCTCGCGCGACGCGACCGCTTCGGCCAGCCGTAAAACCAGCAGCTGCGAAGACGCCGACGCCTCGTGTTTTTTGACCGGGGCCAGATTCTTTATTATTTCCAGCTCGGCTTCGGCTCTTTCTAGCAGCGGCCGGGCGTCCAGTTTGCGCAGGGTTTCGATCGCGGTCGTCAGCGATTTGATGGCTTTTTCCGTCTGGGAATTCGCGAGCGCTCTGGCCAGTTCATAGTTGGCGCGGGCGCTGCGGTAAACGTCGCCGGTCGTTTCAAAAACGGAAAGGCTGCGGCTGAAATAATGCGCCGCGAGATCTTCCTTGGACTGCGCCAGGGCGAGCATGCCGCGAACCCGCTGCACCTCGCCGGACACGGCAAAATCGGAAGAGACATCGATCTCTTCGAGCTTTTGCAGGATCGTCTCGGCCTTCATCATTTCGCCCGCTTCGACATAGGCTTCGGCCAGAATGGAATTTGCCACGCTCGCCCATTGCCCGTCGCTGAGTTTTTCGCCCAGCGCGACGGTTTCCTGCGCGGTGCTTACCGCCTGCGGAATTTTGCCCTGCGCCAGGTAGCAGCGCGCCAGGTTCTGCAATATCTGAATGCGGTACCAATCGCGTTTGGTTTCCGTGGCGACGGCCATCGCCCGGTCGAGGAAATCCTGGGCTTCCTCAAATTCGCCGCGCATATATTTCAGCTCACCCAGCGAATCCATTACCACGGCGACGTGCGGGCTGTTTATTTCGGTAGCGATCTCGAGCGCGTGCTGGTAAGCGTCGTGCGCCCGCTGCCAGTCGCCGATCAGCATCAGGTTCAGCCCCAGATTATTGTAGGCGCCGATGGCGTGAGATTTATGCTCGGTTCTTTGAAAAAAATCGATCGATTTGATCAGCGATTGAATTCCGTCGTGCGGGCGGCGCAGCAGCCAGAAGGCTCCGGCCAGATCGGAATAAGCGATGCCGAGCAGAAAAGGGGCCTGCCGGTCGCCGATGATGCTGATCACCTGTTTGAAATAATCGACAGCCTGTTCGCTTTTGCCTTCGAAAAAATACGAAGTGGCGATGGTGTAGTAAGCCTGCGCCATGCCGCGCCAATCGCCCGCTTCGCGGTATTCGGTCAGGCCTTTTTGCGCATAGTCGCGCGCGATGGAATGTTCATTCAGCTTGCGATAGACGCGCGCCAGCGCCGTGTGAACCTTGCCGTAGAGTTTGCTCAGCGAGAGGCTTTGCGCTTCTTCTAAAACTATTTTCAGGATCGCGACGGCTTTCGGATAATCACCGGTATTGCTGTAGCAGAGGGCTAACTGCACCAGTACCGGAATGGCCGATTCTTCCTCGATGTCTTCCAGCAGGTCGTCATCCTCATAACGCCGGACGGCCGCCAGCGCGTCCTGATTTTTGCCGCGCATTTCCAGCGCCATCGAAAGAAAGTAATGCAGCGTCGCGCTGTCCTGAAGCTTCAGGTTAAAGGTATCGAGTATCTGCTCGACCTTTTCCTCGGCTTCGCTGGAAAGCCCGAGATCGAGCTTTTCCTGGATCTCGTCGTAAAATTTGTCTAACTGCTCACGCTCGATGGGTTTCGACTTTTTGATCGTCAGCGCAAGCCCCGGCATCTGCACACCGTTTCCGGCCTGTTCTGAGGAAGACACTTTGGACTTTGCCGATAAAAGGCTTTTCTTCATTTATTTATGTTAAGTAAGAAGAAAATGACAATCAGAGACTATTTTCAGTTTAATTAAAGGGAAACACTTAGGTTTCCGCTCAGATCAAACCCGGGAATACGCTCGGATTATTAATGTTAAATACGTGTATACCTTATATACACTTCGATTTTCTGTCAAGATATTTGTGAATGAACAAAAGTCACATTCAATCGGAGCGCGAAGGTTCGTCCGCCTGTTTTATCATCAGAACAAAAAAAGAATTGCCGCAAAAAAGCGCAAAAAAAGCACAAAACAACTTTTCTAATTTTTGTGTCTTTTGCGCCTCTTTGCTCGTATGCGGACGGGCCGTACACGCTCCCAGTGATTGAGTTCAGGGGATTTTATTAATGTTGTATACCTTTTGCTACTGATGTCCGAAGGGATTTTCTTATTTGCCTTTAGCGACATCCACTGTCGTATTGCCTTTGCTTCCGTGAAATACCACCTGGGTCACATCTAAAAGGTGGTTGTAAGTTTCCGATATCGAATAATTAGCCGGCGCTTCGGACGAATTATTGGATGCAGACTGCCCGACAACATAAACATGCAACTGGTTTTCGATAATGGATTGAATTGTGAACACTTTCCATCCGCCTGAATTTGTTTGAACCTCGACATTTATACGAATCGCGCTGCCGGTGACACGTTGGGCCTGGCTTTTATGAATGTCGACCAAAGATGCTTTTTTGTCGATGCCACCTATAAATGAACCCATTGGATCGATTGAATCGGAGAGTCGGGGCCGAACACCAGGAAAGCCTCCGGCCGTGACTCCGGTCGTGCGCCCGGCCGCCGTCGTAGAGGTGTGAAGCTTTTTCTGCTCGTCACCTAATGTCTCAAAGAGTTCGCCATATTCATTTGAAAATTTTTCATTCGTTATACCGTTTTCCAGATCGAGGGTTTTAAGCTTAACGAATGTTGTGTATACCTCTTGATATTCCGGCACCGACATTTTTCCTCCGGAAGGCATCAGAACCTTATTGATCCTGTGATCCCTCATTCCCGAAATGTTTTCGACCAGGCTGGGGTACCAATTCGTCAGATCGTATCTCACTTTGCTAATGGGGATACCCGGCGGAAAAGAGATGGAATAAGTGCCGTCCCTGCCGGTTCGTTTATGATCGGTAAGAGGCGTCGAACCGCGATAAAGCCTTATTAATACGCCAGGAAGCGGATTATTGTCCTTATCTAATACCTGGCCTTCGATCTTAAATTGTTCTTGCGCATTTACCGGCCCATAGCTGCCCAGAAAACAAATAACAAAAAATATTAAAAATAATACCGTTTTTAATTTTTGCATAATTATCTCGCTTACTTAACAACCGACCGAATGCTTTCGCACGAGGGCGGGTCGTTGCTCTGGTTCCAGGAAATACGAATTATCGAAAAGAGTTTACTACCTTTTTGATAGGCGGGAACGACGAAGTTGATCGACGCCGGTTTTTCTTTACTCGAAGCTAAAAGCTGGGAAAAATCTTCCTTATTTAAAGTAAAAGCATAACCCTTGATCTCGGAGTCGCGCTCGGTTGAAAGTTCCCAGGTAAATTTCTCAAACATCCATTCGTTCGCCTTCGATTTAGGGTCTATTTCTTTCGAATTAAGGAAACACATTTTATAATCCTGGATCAGACCCTGGCTTTTTAGATCGTCGCCTTCCTGTTCCAGCCAAAAGATATATGGTTGAGGCCACTCCGGGGCGTTTTCCGTTACTTTGTAGTCGATATGATCCGGTTTTGGTTCTATCTTCGGCGGGGGCTGCGTGACCCGGTAAACAGCGATGACAAATTCAGGCGACTTGCCGAAATAAACAATGCCCCACCCGACAATAAAACCGGCCAGTAAAAAAATAAGTTCTTTTATCCCCCAATACTTAATTAAGTACGCAAGAGGATTTCCTATCACGGGAAGCAATTTAATTGATTCCACTAATTGTTCTTTCCGTGTAACGCCTGGTTCTCCCTCAGCCATATATTTTCCTCGAATAACTTAATTAAACTTAAGGCATAGCAACATCGCTGTTAGATCTATTCCTAATAAGACAGCCGTTTGTAGCTTAGGAGTTGGTAGAGATGCGAGCTTTCTTTAACAGAAAATAGAATCCTTAAAAACGGCACGATTCTATTCCTCGGACATCTCAAAGTCAAACTTTTTTCGGCAATCGATCCTTCCGGTTTTTCAAAGTACATTTGAACGCGGGGTAAGTGTGTGCCATTCTTTTATACGCCGATTTTGCTAAGGAGAATAATTCTTGAACGCTGAAAAGAACAGGCTGCGGGAAGACAAGGAACGCCGGATCTTTTGGAAGCGCTGGGGGCCCTATGTCAGCGAGCGGGCGTGGGGTACGGTGCGCGAAGATTACAGCGCCGACGGCAGCGCCTGGAATTTCCTGCCGTTCGACGATGCGCGCTCACATGCCTATCGCTGGAACGAAGACGGCATCGCCGGAATTTGCGACCGCTACCAGCGCATCTGTTTTGCCCCGGCTTTTTGGAACGGGAAAGACCCGTTTCTAAAAGAGCGGCTTTTCGGCCTCGGCGGCCCCGAAGGCAATCACGGCGAAGACGTCAAAGAGTATTATTTTTATCTCGATTCCACGCCCACCCACTCCTACATGAAATACCTGTACAAGTACCCGCAGGCGGAGTTTCCCTATGAATCGCTGCGCGCGGAAAATCGCGAGCGCGGCAAAGACCAGCGGGAATTCGAATTGCTTGATACGGGAATTTTTGACGAAGACCGCTATTTCGACATCACCATCGAATACGCCAAGTTCGACGCGGAAGATATCTGCATAAAGATCACCGCCGAAAACTGCGGCCCCGATAAAGCTCCGCTGCACATTCTGCCGACGATCTGGTTTCGCAACACCTGGGCATGGTCGGCAAGTTCGGCGCGGCCGCTGCTGCAGGCGGAAAAAGGAAGCAAAGGGCTGTCCGTCGTTCACCTCGAAGAAGAATTGCGCGGCACCCGCCGCCTGTATTGCGCAGATGCCGGGGCGCTGTTGTTTACCGAAAACGAAACCAATTACGCCCAAATTTATGGCGGTGAAAATAAATCGCAATTCGTAAAAGACGGCATTGGTGATGCGGTCGTCGAGGGAAACGCGGATGCGGTCGATCCGCAGCAGCGCGGCACCAAAGCCGCGGCGCATTACCGGTTCGATATTCCGGCCGGCGACGCGGAAACGATCTACCTGCGTTTCACCGATAAGGAATTAGATACCACGCGCGATAAGTTTCTCGATATCTGCCGGGAAACATTCGCGCGGCGAAAAGCCGAAGCCGATGAATTTTACGCGGAAATAATCCCCGCGCAGTTATCGGACGACGCGCGGTCCGTCATGCGGCAGGCACTGGCCGGCACGCTCTGGTCGAAGCAGTATTACCATTACGTAATTAAAACCTGGCTCGAGGGCGATCCGGCTTTTTCTCCGCCTCCCGAAAGCAGAAAAAAAGGCCGCAATTCCGGTTGGAAACATGTCTTTAACGAAGACGTGATCTCAATGCCGGACAAGTGGGAATACCCGTGGTACGCGGCCTGGGATCTGGCGTTTCACTGCATCACGCTGGCGCTGGTTGACGCTGAATTCGCCAAGCAGCAGCTGATCCTGATGCTGCGCGAATGGTACATGCATCCGAACGGGCAGATTCCGGCTTACGAATGGCAATTCGCTGACGTAAATCCGCCGGTTCACGCCTGGGCCGCGCTGCGCGTCTATAAGATCGAAGGCAAGCGCACCGGGAATTACGATTATCAATTTCTCGAAAAGATCTTTCACAAATTGCTGCTGAATTTTACCTGGTGGGTGAACCGCAAAGATCCGGAAGACAATAATGTCTTTGAGGGCGGTTTTTTAGGGATGGACAACATTGGCGTTTTCGACCGCAGCGCGGCGCTGCCGACCGGCGGCCATTTGGAGCAATCCGACGGCACCAGCTGGATGGCGATGTACAGCCTGAACATGCTGGCGATCGCGCTCGAACTGGCCCGGCACGATAAGGCTTACGAAGACGTCGCCAGTAAATTTTTCGAGCACTTCGTGCAGATCGCCGACGCGATGAATAATCTCGGCAAGGACAACGTGGAATTGTGGAGCGAAAGCGACGGTTTTTACTACGACGTGCTGCACATCGACGGAGGCGAACAGATACAGCTCAAGGCGCGCTCGATGGTCGGTCTGCTGCCGCTGTGCGCGGTCGAGACGATCGAACTGGAATGGCTCGACGAACTGCCCGATTTCAAAAAACGAATGGAGTGGTTTCTCAATCACCGCTCCGATCTGACCGATAAATGCGCCGATCTCGCGCTGCCGGGCCAAAATAACCGCCGCCTGCTGGCGATCGTCAACCGCGAGCGTCTGGGAAAGGTGCTGCAGGTGATGCTGGACGAGGCGGAATTTCTCTCCGGCCACGGCATCCGCGCGCTGTCGCGCCGGCATAAAGACGAGCCTTACATTTTTCCTTTTGACGGCACCGATTACACCGTCGATTACGAACCTGGGGAATCGCGTTCCGGGCTTTTCGGCGGCAATTCAAATTGGCGCGGGCCGGTCTGGTTTCCGGTCAATTACTTGCTGATCGAATCCCTGCAAAAATTTCATTATTACTACGGCGACGATCTGAAGGTCGAATTCCCGACCGGCTCGGGAAATACGCTCGATCTCTGGCAGGTCAGCCAGGAGCTTTCGCGGCGGCTGTCGAATATCTTTCTCAAAGACGGTGAAGGCAAACGCGCGGTCTATGCCGACAGCGATGATGAGGTCAGGGGTGAAAAATTCCGGCACGATCCAAGATGGCGCGACTATATTCTCTTCTATGAATATTTTCACGGCGACACCGGCCAGGGGCTGGGCGCCAGCCATCAAACCGGCTGGACCGGGCTGGTCGCAAAATTGTTACAACAAAGCGGCGAATAAGCACGTATAAGGCTTGGCGGTGTAATGGCATATGAGTAACGTTCCAGATCTGCTTGGTCACATTAAAGATAGGCCGGTATTTTTCGATTCCAAGGGCAAACGGGGAAAGATATTCCGGATCGCCTGGCTTTTGCTGACGATAATTACCACCATCCTGTTTTTGTTTTTCGCGCTCAGCCTGCTCGTCAATCCCTTTCTGCCCCAGGTAAAACTCAAACCGGTCTATCCCGCTCCCGATCTGGCCAATCTAAAACCCAATCTGCTGGAACTCGGGCCGACCAGCCGGCACGAAGCCCAATTACAGCAGATCACCCAAAAGGTGAAAAGCGAAAAAATGACCCGGCAAAAACGTGCCGAGCAAGCCAGAATAGAAAAATCCCGGATCGACCAGGCAGAACAAAACGCGCTGCTGAAAGCGCCTGACCATGAACTCGCGATCGGCTTTTATGTCAACTGGGACGATTCCAGCTATATCTCTCTCAAGCGAAATATCGACCGGCTGGATTGGATGGTGCCGGAATGGATCCGGCTTTCCGGCGACGAAAAAGATCCGCTGGTGCTGGATTTCGACCAAAACGCGATCGATTATATCCAGCAGAAAAAACCTTCCATGCCGATCCTGCCGCTGGTGCAGAATTACAAAAATGAAGAGTGGAATTCGGACGTTCTGGCCAAAGCCGTCGCCACCGCGGAAGCCCGCGCGAATCTGATAAAGTCGCTGCTCGATACGGTAGAAAAAAACAACTTCGGCGGGCTGACCATCGACCTTGAGGAAGTTCCGCCCTCGTCACAGGCCGATCTCTTTGCCTTTATGACGGAACTGCATAACGTCTTCCGGCAAAAGGGGTTGCTGCTGGCGCAGACCGTTCCGTTCGACAATCCGGACTGGGATTATCCCGCCTACGCCCGGGTCAACGATTATTTGATGCTGATGGCCTATGACCAGCATTGGTCGACCGGCGAGCCGGGGCCGATCGCCGGGCAGGACTGGTACGATTCGGTTTTGCAAAAACGGATGAAAGATCTGTCGCCGGCAAAAACCATCATTTGTTTTGGGAATTACGGCTACGACTGGACGGGGGGCAAAAAGGACGCCGAGGACGTCAGTTTTCAGGAAGCGGTGCTGGCCGCGCGCGACTCGCTCGATTCCCCGGCCGACATTAAGTTCGATCCCGTTTCGCAAAATCCCTATTTCAGCTACGACGAAGAAGACGGCAAAACTCACACCATCTGGTTTCTCGACGCCGCGACCGCCTACAATCAAATGCGCGGCGCGCGCGGGAAAAAAGTCGCCGGGCTGGCGCTGTGGCGGCTCGGCAGCGAAGACCCTTCGTTATGGAAAATTTTTGGAAACGGCAGTCAGTCCGATTCCATCGACGAGATAAAAACAATCGAGTACGGGTACGACGTCGATTTCGAGGGCGAAGGGGAAATTCTGCAGGTGGTCGCGCAGCCCAAACCCGGCCTGAGAGAATTCAAGACCGACGACCGGCAGCGGATCACCGGCGAGAGCTACCGGCAGATACCGTCGTCGTATGTGATGATGCGCACGGGATATAAGGCCGGCAAGATCGCGCTGACCTTCGATGACGGTCCGGACCCGGCCTGGACGCCGAAAATTCTCGACATTCTGAAACAGGAAAACGTCAAAGCGACATTTTTTATCGTCGGCGAAAACGGGCAGGCGAATCCCGATCTGGTAAAGCGTATTTTTGCCGAGGGAGACGCGATCGGAAATCATTCCTTTACCCATCCCAATCTCGGCGATGTTTCAGACGCGATCACCGACCTCGAGCTTAACGCCACCCAGCGGCTGATCGAATCACTCACCGGGCATTCGACGCGGCTTTTCCGCGCGCCGTATTTCGGCGACGCCGAACCGCGCACGCCCGACGAAGTGGAGCCGACCGTCGTGTCGCAAAATCTGGGTTATATCACCGTTGGGCTGCATCTTGACCCGGACGACTGGAAGCTGACGGACGAGCAGGGCAAACCGCGCTCGGCGGACGACATGGTTCAGGCTACTTTAAACGCCGCTGCGGTAACAAACCCGGAAGAGCGCGGTTCGATCCTGCTGCTGCACGACGGCGGCGGAAACCGCCAGGCGACGGTCGATGCGCTGCCGAAGATAATTCATGAGCTTAAGGCGCGCGGGTATCAATTCACCACGGTCGCGGAACTGGCCGGGATCTCCGACGAACAGGCAATGCCGGCCGTGCCGCAGGAGCAGAATTTTTACGTCCGCGTGGACGGCTTGGTTTTTTACTCGCTGGCAATGGGCGGATGGCTGATCAGACTGATCTTTATGCTCGGGATCGTGCTCGGCATTTCGCGTTCGCTGATCATCGGCGGGCTGGCGTTTGCGCAATATCTGCGTTCGCGAAAAAGAGAGCACGATCATTTCGGGGAAGGCTACGCGCCGTTCGTATCGGTGGTCGTGCCCGCATACAACGAGGAAAAGGTCGTCTGCAAAACCATCGATAGCCTGCTGGGTTCGGACTACCGGAATTTCGAGATCATCCTGGTCGATGACGGTTCGGGCGATTCCACTTATGAAATTGTCAGGGAAAAATATTCGGGCGACGCGCGGGTCGCCATCTTTCGCAAGGAGAACGGCGGCAAAGCCTCCGCGCTGAATTTCGGCTGGCGTCAGGCAAAGGGAGAAATAATCATCGCGCTCGATGCCGACACGCTCTTTTTGCCGAACACGGTCACGGAACTTGTTCACCGGTTTGCCGATGAAAAAGTGGGCGCCGTTGCCGGAAACGCCAAGGTCGGCAACCGCGTCAACATCGTCACCAGATGGCAGGCGCTGGAATACATCACCTCGCAAAATATGGATCGCCGCGCGTTTTCCAGCCTGAACTGCATCACGGTGGTGCCGGGCTCGGTCGGCGCGTGGCGGCGGGAAATCCTGGAAAAAACCGGGGGCTTTTCCGGCGACACGCTGGCCGAAGACCAGGACTTGACGATCCAAATTCGCAAACAGGGCTACCGGATCGGCTACGAAGAAAACGCCATTGGATTGACCGAAGCGCCAGACTCCCTGCGCGGCCTGGCCGGGCAGAGGTTCCGCTGGTCGTACGGCACGCTGCAATGCATGTGGAAACACAAACGCGCGCTGCTTAATCCCAAATACGGCACGCTCGGTTTTATCGCGATGCCGAATGTCTGGATCTTTCAGGTCGTCTTTCCGCTGATCTCGCCGCTGATGGACCTGCTGTTCATCTGGACTTTTCTCTCCGAGATAATGGTCTATTTCCAGCACCAAAAAGAATACACGCCGACAAATATCGGCGCAGTTATGTTTTACTACGCGCTGTTTTTGCTGGTTGACTGGCTGGCGGCTTTCTTCGCCTTTATGCTGGAGAAAAGGGAGCAAAAGAATCTGCTCTGGTGGCTTTTCCTGCAGCGTTTCGGCTATCGCCAGGTGATGTACTGGGTGATGGTAAAATCGGTCTATACCGCGATCCACGGCGCGGTCGTCAGCTGGGGCAAAATTGAAAGAAAAGCGACCGTACAGGTAAGCTGACAAAACCGGAATATTTAGCGCGTATCTTTGTCAGAACCTGAACCGGAACCGGAACCGGAAGCGACCGGGTAAAGTTTAGAATTCAAGCTTTAGCTTGTCTTGGTAGTGTCCTAATTCTGTGGTGCTGGTTTAGAAGTTGTTTGATTTCCTTTGCGCCCTTTACGTCTTGGCGTGAAATCACCTCACGCAGAGGCGCAAAGCCCGCAAAGAAAAAACCTGAGCACCACAAATTCAGGACACTACCCTTGTCTTAGCTCTCAAGCGAAAGACAAACTAAAGTTTGAACTCTAAACTTTTATCCGGATTCCCTGAGCTCCCCCGGTCCATCAGGCTACTATTAAGATCGAATCTTCCCCCGACCGGACAAAAAAAAAGGCAGCAGATATCAGGTCCGCCGCCTTGGCCAAAATTTCAGTAATTCATTAAAAACACTTACCGCTTTTCAAACATTCGAAAGTGCTGACAAAGGCCGCTTCGCCGGCAAGCGGTTTCCCATAAACATCTTTAATGTATAACAGGAAAGAATCAGGCGTCAGCGCGCCGGCGCTCGGATTTTGAATTATCTTGCCCGCGATAAATGACGTCGCCGACGGGTCAATGATGCCGCGCTGGGTGACAGTTATCAGGTTTCTGCGCTGCAGTTGGCCGATCTGTTTGACGGTGCGAATTATCGGATCTCCGTCGGCGGACAGGCCGTTTTGTTTGGCCAGATCCGAAAGATACGCGGCGTCCGCTTTGGTAAGAACGTTGCCGTTGTATTCGACCAGCATTACCACGCTTAACCCGAGTACGTTTTTCTCGAAATATCCTTCACCGGCATCGATAACCGGGGATTGCCGTTCGCCTCTTCTGCGCTGCGTGCTCGGAAACACATAGATCGGAAAATTATTGGCCAGATCGTAGGCGCTCTCGCCTTCGGGAGTGTCGGTGAAATTCTCCTTATAGAAATCTCCGTAAAGATTCCAATAGAGAGTTTCCCCTTGGCGCCCGTAGGCCGGCCGGGTCGCGAGGATCCGGACGTTATTATGATTCGGATCGCTGTTAAGATCGAAAACCGAAAGATCGTCGGCCCCGCTGGGACGATTGAGCAGTTTGCCTGCCACCACCCCATTGGAGGCATAGTATTCGTCGCTAAAATCAAAAGGCCGCAGGTCTTCTACCGCCGTCGCCGGACCAAACCCTTGCGCAAATGAATTGATACTGCAGAATATGACAAATGCAAAAATAAACAGAGCATTTGATTTGAACAAATTATATTTCATGATTTTACCCCTTTTTCGTTTGTAAAAAATTTCCTCCTCGGGCAGACAGTGTTGCAGCGTTCCCGAAAAAGACAAGGCAGATTTTAAATTTCAAAAAAACATTCGCGGCTCCGGCTCTTTCTTGTTCGGGTACGTAAAGACAAACAATTCAAAAAAAAATTGCCGCAAAAAGGCACAAAAGACACAAAAAATATTTCTTTTATTTTGTGTCTTTTGCGCCTTTTTGCGACTAAATTTTACCGACGATGCGGACGAGCCGTCCGCCGTAACGCCGCTGTCAGATTGAGTCGCGGGCGGGACGCCCACGCTACAGCCAGCGGGACGCCGGCGCTACTTATTCTTCCCCGACGGCCGGATCTAAAAGTTTTAGTTCCGGCATTTGTTTGGCCAATTCTTCGCGCGAAGTCGAATCTATCAGCGCGCGAAGCGGGCGCGATCCGACATTTGCCTTGAACCGCCCATCCATGTCATAAAGCCTTTTATATTGCAGGCTGTTGCGCGTTACGCCCTGCACGTAGCCTTTGGTTTCCTTGAACGGGATCGCCTCGACCCATTCGTCGATCTCGAGCGGCAGCGTCGCCCGCCACGTTACCACGCGACCCGGCCCCGCGTTATAGGCCGCCGCCATGTATTCGATGCGCCCGTATTTATCCAGCTGGTCGCGCATGTAACCCGTGCCGAGTTCGATATTCAGTGACGGCTGAAACAGTGTCTCGCCGTAAATTTCCGTCGTCGCCGAATTATATTTCCGCGCCACCGATTTGGCCGTCGGGATCAGCAGCTGCATCAGACCGTAGGCATTCGCGCCGGATTTCGCCCGCACCTGAAAAACCGATTCCTGCCGGATCAGACCAGCCACCTGGTAGGGATCTAGCCGCCGGTTGGCCGACCATATCTTGATGTCATTCCAATTCGCGAGCGGGTAGAAAATATCCCACTCTTCCTGCGTCATTTCCTCCGGCTCCATCTGCGCATAATCGGGATAAGTCCTTGCCAGCGCGACAAATGCCGAGGTGTTGTCGTCTTTCTGGCGGTAAAACCTGGCGGTCGCCAGATTTACGCGCGGGCTGCCGGGCGCGGTTTTTGCCGCCTCGTTCAATTCGTCCAGCCCCCAGTCAAACAAACCGACCACGCCGAGCTGATCCGCGCGCTGTAATCTTTCCTCTTCTCTTTCCGTGGCGGTTTCCGGCGAGACCGTGACCGTTTTCAGATTAGCCGCCGCGTGCATGACGAGTGAATCCTGCGGAAAATTATTGCCGCCGCATTTGCCGCTGGTTTTGAGCGTACTTAAACGCTGGCCGGCGAGATAGCCGTACCAGTTTGCATCATAGCGCGCGGTCATCGCTTCATAGAGCACGCACGCTTCGTTTATCTTTCCCGCCCGCTCGGAATCCCGCGCCGACCAGTATCCGGCGCGCCCGCGATAGGTCGTGTCTTTATTGGCGTAACGCGCCAAATGCTCCGTCAGCATCTGCGATGACGCCGCAAAATTTTTCTGATCGTGTTGGAGCCATGCCAGCTCGAACTGGGCCTGGGCGACGTCGAGCGCGTTCGGATATAAATTGAGCGCCGTGTTAAAGAAATAAGATTCGTCGGTTTTATTGCTCGCGTCGCGCGCCAGCCCGCCGAGCGCGATAATGGTTTTTGGCGTCCAGGGACTGCCGGGAAAATTACGGGCCATTTCACTGGCGGCCTGTTTTGCCGCCAGCCAGTTTTTTGCCGCGCCGTAAGCGCGCGCCAGTTGGTAATAGCTTTCCGCTTTTTGTTCCCCGGCCGATTGCGGAACCATCGCAAATGCGGCGGCGGCTTCGTCCGGCCTTTTCGCCAGCGCCAGCGAAGCCCCGCGGCGAAAATTGAATGTCGGCGAAGAAAGCGCCGGAAATGCGAGCAGCGCATCGTTGTAAGCCTTGGCCGCTTCCCCGTAAACTTTTTTCTGGTAGAGGCTTTCCGCCCGCGCCGATGCTTCCTCGGCGGTTTGCGGAGTCAGCGGCGAAGCCATCGCGGTTAGTTTGCCTTCAGCTTCTTTTGCCTCGGCCGAGCCCGCCGCGTAGAAATATGTCCGGCGAAAAAATCTGAGCGCTTGAGTGGGATTCGCCCCGGCTTCGTATGATTTTGCGGTCAGCAGCAGCGCCGCCGCATCGTTTTTTTCATTCAGATCGTCAAGGATCGCGGGAACCAGCGGCGCCTGGCCGCCCTGCATTCCCGCATCCGCCCAGCCAAGCCGCGCTTCGCGCGCGTGCAGCGAATTCGGAAAATCCGTCACCAGTTGCTCATAAGCTTTTTGCGCATCGGCAAACCTGCCGGCCTGCGCCAGAGCTTTGCCGCGCAGCCACAGCGCATAATCCGCCAGCGCGGTTTTCTGCCGGAAAACATTCGTGTCCAGCAGCGCCGCCGCTCCGGCAAAATCATTCGCGGTGAGTTTTATCCGCGCGCGGACGAGCCGCGCCAGCGCCGCCGTGCGGGTGTTCGGGTAAGCGGATTCGATCTGCGCGACCATCGATTCCGGCGGCAGATCTCCTTTTTTTGTCGCCTGGCGCAGCTGCTGCAGCGCCTGCGCCTCGTTCTGAAACGGAGAGGTGGTACAGCTCACGTATAAAGGCACCGTCAATAAAACCATCGAAAGCCCGAATGAATAAAAAAATGATCGCATTAAAACCGCTTTTCCTTTCTCTGCCGGAACTTTTGATGCCTGAGCTTCAAAAGTCGTGGTCTTGTCATTGTGCCAAACTCTTACCGCTAAGGTAAAATAAACCCGCTAATATTTTACTACCCTATTACTATCGATGAGGAAATTCACTGTGATAAGACCGCAATTAAAAGAGTTTATGAAACGCATGGAGCCCGATTCCATCGCCATCATTCCCGCCGCCGGCGAAGTAACGCGCACTTACGACTCGCATTACCGCTTTCGCCAGGATTCGGACTTTCTCTATCTGACGGGTTTTCCGGAACCGGAAGCGATCGCCGTGATCGCGCCGTCGAACGAGAAAAATCCTTTTACGCTCTTTGTCCGACCGCGCGACCCGCTGCTGGAAACGTGGAACGGAAAACGCCACGGCGTGGAAGGCGCGGTTAAGCAATTCGGCGCTTCGAAGGCGTTTCCGATCGAAAACTTTGCCAAAGAATTTCCCAAACTCATCGGCGGCCACGAAAAACTCTATTACCGTTTCGGGCGCTATGAAAAATTCGACCTGCAGATGCTGGAATATTATTCCCGCCAGCATTTTGCGCGGCAAAGCGGCGCTTATCCGCCGCCGATCATCATCGACCCGTCACGGCTCACGCATGAGATGCGGCTGATCAAGAGCGACGCGGAGATCGGCTTGATGCAGAAGGCCGCCGACATCTCCGCCGCCGCGCACGTCAGGGCGATGCGGGCCGCAAAACCCGGCATGGGCGAATTCGAGATCGAAGCGTTAATGGAAGCTTTCTTTCGCCAGAAAGGCGCCGGCGGCCCGGCTTACACTTCGATCGTCGGCGCGGGCGCGAACGCCTGCATTCTGCACTACATCGAAAACAACGGCCGGATGAAGGACGGCGATCTGCTGTTGATCGACGCCGGCGCCGAAGTCGAAGGCTACGCAGCGGATATCACCCGCACCTTTCCCGTCAACGGAAAATTCAGCACGGAACAGCGCACCGTTTATGACGTGGTGCTGGAAACGCAAAAAGCCTGCTGCGAGATCACCACTGTCGGCACGACCAATACCAAACGCCAGCAGCTCGCCGTCGAAATGCTGACCGAAGGCATGGTGCGCATTGGCCTGCTCAAAGGCAAACCGAAAGAACTGATCAAAAAGAAAGCCTATCTGAAATATTATATGCACGGCCTCGGGCATTATTTGGGTTTGGACGTGCATGACGCCGGACGATATTTTTCCGATAATCAAACAAAAAACTCGCGCCCCTTCGAAGCCGGCATGGTGCTGACCGTCGAACCCGGCATCTACGTCCCGGCCGACGACAAAACCGCTCCGCCGAAATATCGCGGCATTGGCATCCGCGTCGAAGACGACGTCCTCGTCACCGCCGCTGGCCACCTAAATCTGACCTCAAAAGTTCCAAAGGAAGCCGATGAGATCGAAGAGTTGATGAGTAAAAGCAAAGCTAAAAGTGCCGGTAAATAGATATGCCGACTTCTCCCAAAATTCAACAAAACTCCCCTCCTTCGTAAGGAGGGGAGTAAAATTATGAAATTTGAACAAATCCTCCAAAATCTGCCCGCGCTTTTCAGTGCGCTGTTAATAAGCATTTTGTTCATCCAATCCGGGCTCGACAAAGTGTTCGATTGGAAGGGCAATCTGGAATGGCTGACCGGGCATTTTTCTAAAACGTTTCTGCGCGGAATGGTGCTGCCGATGCTCGCCACCATCACCGTGATGGAACTGGCGACCGGTTTTCTCGCTGCCGCCGGGATCATCTATTTTCTCGCCACCGGCTCACTCGTGTTAATTTTTTACGCCGCCGCGCTCGGCGCAGCCTCGATCACCGCGCTGTTCTTCGGCCAGCGCGTCGCCAAAGATTATCCCGGCGCCGCCGTACTCGTTCCCTATTTTATCCTGCTGCTAATTTTGATGTGGCTGACGAATGCTTCTCGAATTAATTGAAGCAGCGGTAATGTTTATGATTTATTTTCCATTTGCTGATTAATTACTCACAACGATGAACTTTGAATGGGATACAGAAAAGAATAAAGAAAGTCCGTAAACATGATATTGATTTTGCCGAGCTCGTGGGATCTTTGACCAGCCAATGTTGGTCGACATTGATAGGCATAGAGATTACGGTGAAATGCGTTATATAAGCATTGTTTTGTTGGAAAACTTTGCCGTGGTGATAGTTTATACGGAGAGAAATAATGATAAATTCGTATTATCTCTTTACGAAGAGCGGCACAACATGAACGAGAAAGATTTAAAGAGTACCTCCGAAACCAATTGGGAACGTCTGAAAATGATGTCTGATGAAGAAATTGATACTTCAGATATTCCTTTTTTGGACGACAATTTCTTTTCTAAAGCAAAACTTCGGATGCCGGAAGGAAAAGTCCCTGTCTTATTAAATGTAGACGAAGAGATCTTAGAGTGGTATCAGAAAAAAGGCATCGACATCAGAAATGTTGCTAATTCTGCCTTGCGGGATTATGTAGAAACTCATCGCTAATAAACAACTTTAAGAATTTAAAATTGAAGAGGGTCAGGTGTTTAACTTGATCCTCTTTTAATTGTTGCTTTTTCAGGGATTACAGCCAGGAACTTTTATCTCGTCAATCGGTTAACCGAGATCGTCGCGCGGTAGTCGCGCTGTCTTATTTTTCTATTTCCATTCGGATGCGGTGTGAGTGAAACGAGGTTGATGGAGTAGCTGTCGAGTTGGCCGCCCAGGGGGCCGCCGGTGGTGGTATTAAATTCGAATGTTTTGGCCGGGCCGCCGACCATTGTTACCTGAACTTTGATTTTCGCATTTCCCGACCAGATACATTTCACGTCTCTCGGGCAGCGCGAGTCTTCAAGTACCGAAATAAATTTGATCCGGAATTTGTCGCCTGCTACAACCGTCTTCTGCTGTCCAATGCCAAGCTGCACCTGTTTTGGAGCCTGCGCAAATGCGGTCTGCGCCGCTGCCAATACTAAAGCTAAAAATAAAAGCGATAAAAAATTTTTCATCATTGCCTCCCGCTCGAACAAAATGTCCGGCTCATAGTTAGAACGTTTTAATACCCGCCGAGTTGCAGTAAAAAAGGGACTCCCTAAAAGCCCCTTTTTCTAAGCTCAAAAAATAGGAGTAATTCAGTTTTTCATCTTGGCGATGATCGCGCCGGCAAAATCCGCGGTCTTGGCCGTTCCGCCGAGGTCTTTGGTGCGGACCGTTCCTTCGATAAAAACTTCCATCATCGCGTCTTCGATATTTTTCGCGGCGTCGATTTCGCCAAGGTGGCGCAGCATGATGATCGCCGACATCAGCAGCGCGGTCGGATTGGCGATGCCCTGACCGGCAATGTCCGGCGCCGAGCCGTGAACGGCTTCGAAAACGGCTCCCTGTTCGCCGATGTTTGCGCCCGGCGCAAGTCCCAGCCCGCCGATCAGCCCCGCGCACAGATCGGAGACGATATCGCCGTAGAGGTTTTCCAGCACCAGCACGTCGAATTGCTCGGGCCGCATCACCAGCTGCATACAGCAATTGTCGATGATCTTGTCATCCGCTTCGATCTCCGGGTATTCCTTGGCCACATTGTAGAAACATTCGAGAAAAAGCCCGTCCGAAAGTTTCATGATGTTCGCCTTGTGCACGGCGGTAACTTTTTTGCGCCCGAAATTTTTTGCGTATTCAAAGGCGTAGCGGGAGATGCGGGTCGAAGCCTTTTCGGTGATGATCTTGATGCTTTCGACCACGCCCGGCACCACGATGTGCTCCAGCCCGGCATACAGATCCTCGGTATTTTCGCGCACGATCACCAGATCGAGTTCCGGGTAGCGGCAGGGAACATTCGGCAGAGCTTTGACCGGGCGCACGTTGGCATATAGATCGAGTGCTTTGCGCAGGCCGACATTGACGGAAGTAAAGCCTTTGCCGATCGGCGTCATCAGCGGGCCTTTTAGCGCAACGCGGGTGCGGCGGATCGATTCGATCGCCGGTTCCGGCAGGGTCGAGCCGAATTTTTCCAGCGCCTGCGCGCCCAGTATCTGCGTCTCCCAATCGACCTCGACGCCGGCGGCTTCGATGATGCGAACGGTCGCCGCGACGATCTCCGGCCCGATGCCATCGCCGGGAATCAGTGTGATAGTATGTTTCATAAGTTAAGATTAATAGCTCAAAAATTTCGCGTTACTTTAAATTTACAACGTACTTAGACTTAAGACAATAAGTGTTTTCCAACAAGCAAGAAATTTCGGATGTTTTGATCATCGGCGGCGGCGTGATCGGCATGAGCCTGGCGCGCGAATTAAAGAAAAGAGGCGCCGGGAAAGTGACGCTGCTTGAGCGCGGAAAACTCGGACAGGAAGCCTCTTTTGCCGCCGCCGGAATGCTCTCGCCGCAGAGCGGAGCGGAAAAACGCACGCCCTTCTTCGATTTTTGCTGCGCGGGCCGCGCTCTTTACGAAAACTTTGCCGCGGAACTCCGGGAAGAGACCGGCACCTGCGTAAATCTGGAAACCAGCGGAACGCTTTGCATTTCCTTTAGTGACGAAGAATCGGAAAGGCTCGACGGAATTTACGGGTGGCAAAAAGCCGCCGGTTTCGAGGTCGAAAAGCTATCCCGCGAAGATATCCTGGCGCTGGAACCGGGGATCGATCCCGGCCTGCGCGGCGGATCATTTTTTCCCCGTGATGCGCAGGTCGATAATCGCTTGCTGGTCGGCGCGCTGGCCGGGTCTATCAAAACTTACGGGGTGACGGTTTTTGAAAATATCGCGGTTGATAAAGTATTGATGGAAAACGGCGGCGCCAGTGGTGTGGAAACCGCTAGTGGGAACTTTCGCGCTCCGGTGGTCGTCCTTGCAACGGGAGCATGGACTTCGTTCATCAAATACGGCGGAAACATTGCTCCTTTGGTCGAGGTTGCGCCGGTTCGCGGGCAAATGTTAAGTTTTTTAAGCCCCGAAAAACTATTTACGCGGGTTATTCATAGCGGCGATGGCTATCTGGTGCCGCGCGCGGGCAACCGGATCCTGGTCGGCGCTACCGTAGAAAATGCCGGTTTTGCAAAAGAGGTAACCGAAGAAGGAGTGGAATATCTCCTTAAATGCGCATACGCGATATCGCCCCGGCTTAAAGGGCTGGAAATCAGCGAAAAATGGTCCGGGCTGCGCCCGCGCGCTGCCGATGAGCGGCCGATACTGGGTAAATATAGGGATATTAACGGGTTATATATTGCTACGGCCCATTTCCGTGATGGTATTTTGTTGGCGCCGCTGACTGCTGATATCCTGGCAGAGCAGATATTGGAAGGTAAAACCTCGAAATATCTGGAAACTTTTAGTCCGAATCGTTTTATTAATGCCGTTTCTGCCTGATAGGGCTAAAATGTAATTACATTGTATCTATGAAGAAGTTTTTCCCGATAGTTTTTCTTCTGATATTGGCCGTAAATATGCCGGCACAGTCGGGCCGCGTCCCGCAGCCTTCACTGGATGACGCGGCCACCGCCAGCGACGCGCCCAGCGCTGAAAAACTCTTTAATGAAACCAGTGAATACGCCGTCAAAAAATTCCAGGAACTGGAAAAAAGCAGCACCCCGTATAGCCAGACCCTGCACGAACAGATTCTCCGCGAGCAAAAACAACTTGCCGCGCGTTATGCGGCCGAGCTTTTCGCCCGCACCGACCTGACCGCCGAAGACAGTTATTTTCTCGGCCTGCTGCAAAATTTGTCCGGCAATTCCGATGGCGCGCTTGTTTCGTTCCGGAAATTTTTGGCTTCGGAAAAGCCCGATAACGAAAAAGCGCAGCGGGCGCGTTTTCTGCTCACCGCCGGTTTTGTCGCAAGAAAAGATATGGCCGAGGCGGAAAATCTGCTGGCCGAATACATTAAAAATTCTCCGGTCAAGCTAAAGGACCGGGCTGAGGTAGAGGCTATGCTGGCGCGTTCGTACGGCGACGGCAAAAATTTTGAACGCGCCGCCGCCCACGGCGAGGAAGCCTACCGCGCGATAAAAAGCTATTTCGCTGACCCGGCGACGCGGCCCGCCGAGATCTACAAGGTCTATCAGATGGCGGCGCTTTTGTTTTCGCTTTACCGTGACGGCGGCAGCCATAAACAGGCGATCGCCACGATGGAAGACCTGCAGAAGGTTTCCGCCAAGAACGACGCTTCCGACCTTTATTTCAGCGCCACGGACAAGATCGTCTCGCTGATGATCGAGACCGGCCGTAAGCCCGAAGCCCTCGAGTTTTTCCGCCAAACCAAACTTTCCGCTGACAAGCTGTTTAGTAATGCCGGCGCGCTGGCCGAAGTAAAACGGCTGTTTAGAAAACGCGACCAGCAATACAGGATCATGCTGGAAAAAGCGCCGGTGCTGGAGGTCGATAATTGGCTTTCCGGCAATGATATCAAGCTCGCCGATCTGCAGGGCAAGGTAGTGATGCTGGATTTTTGGGCCAGTTGGTGCGGCCCCTGTATCGGCGCTTTTCCCACCCTTTCTCGCTGGCAGCGGGAATATGGGACGCAAGGGCTAGAGGTCATCGGCGTCACGCATTATTACGGATCGGCTTACGGGCTGCCGGCCAGCGAAGCCGCCGAGACGGCCTTCTTAAAAAATTTCGTCAAAACCCATCGGCTGCCGTATGAAACGGCGGTGGCAAAAGATAGCAACAATCATATTTTCTACGGGGTGGTCACCCTGCCGACGGCGGTTTTGATTGACCGCAAGGGGGTAATCCGCTACATCACTACCGGAGCCAACAGCACCCGCGATGACGAAACGGCAAAAATGATCGAGAAACTTCTGGCGGAAAAATAGCTGTATTTATTCTACATTTGTTCCACATTGTTCCGGGGTTTCTTACTTCTTCAAGATCGCTTCCTTAAATAATTTTACATTTTGCGCTACTATCTAAGACGAAATATCCCGGCCGCTGGCAGGCCGCAATAATTGCAGTAATAATTTTAGAAACGTACTTAGGATTTATCTTACTGCCGCAGGGCATTACCAGGCTGGCGGTGTTTCTGCGGAACGGAACAGAATAGTGTCGGGCCTAACCGGATAAGCCGGGATCATCGGTGTTTCCTATCCGATGATCTTTACGGTAACCTTAACGGCATATTTCCTGTGGCGGCAAAATATTTTTAATGTCCGAACTCGAACAAAATCATAAGCCTCTGATCATCGCCCACCGCGGTTCGTCACTGATCGCGCCGGAGAACACTTTTGCGGCGTTCGGCCAGGCGATCCGGGACGGCGCCGACGGAATCGAGTTTGACGTGCGGCTGGCGCGCGACGGCGTGCCCGTCGTCATCCACGACGCCACGCTGCAGCGGACGGCTGGTTTTAGCGGCCGGGTCAGCCGGTATTCTTCGCAGGAGCTGAGCCGCGTCGATGTCGGTTCGTGGTTCAATCAAAAACACCCGCGTAAGGCCCGCAAGGATTTTTCGGCCGAAACCGTTCCCGCATTGCCTGCTCTGCTGGAGTATATGCGAGGACACAAGGGCTTGATCTATCTGGAAATGAAGTGTTCCAAAGACACATATGAGCCGCTGGTCGAGGCGATCGCGTCCGTCGTCGAAAATTCCGGCATGCTCGACCGGATAATAATCAAGAGTTTTAAGCTCGAAGCCCTGGCAAAATTGCGTAAAAGATTGCCCGAAGCCCATATCGCCGTACTTTTTTCCCCGAAATTTACTAACCTGATCAAACCCCGCAACCGCCTGGTAACAAAAGCGCTCGAGCTTCAGGCCAATGAGATTTCCCTGCATTATTCGCTCGCGACCCCTAACGCCGTGCGCGAAGCGGCAGCCTACGGTTTTCCGATCACAATTTGGACCGCCGACCACCCGGCCTGGGTAAAACGAGCCGAAAATCTGGGAATCCATGCCATTGTGACCAATAATCCGGCTCGGTTATTGGCTCGCAGGCACGAGCTCCAGGCAAAAGCCCTGTGAAATAGCTGCCAGATAATTACAACGTAATTACATTGGAAGACAGAAGTTCGGCCGGCTGTCAGGCTGTCCGGAACGGTTATAACCGCATTAATTTCTCTTATCGTCTTGCGGTCAGCGCAAATAGCCCTTAAACTTCTCTTTACCGCATAGGTTTCATTTCTATATTCGACAATTTTATCGGAGCAAATAGTGCGTTATCACGAAAATATTCTATCGTTAATCGGCCATACGCCGCTGGTCAGGATCAACCAGTTGGCAAAGCAAAACAACATCAGGGCGCAGGTCTTCGCCAAAATGGAAAGCCTCAATCCCGGCTATTCGGTCAAAGACCGGATCGGCATTTCGATGATCGAATACGCCGAACGCGAAGGCCAGCTAAAACCCGGCGGCACCATTATCGAAGCCACCTCCGGCAATACCGGTATCGGGTTGGCGCTGGGGGCGGCCGTTAAAGGCTACAAATGCATCTTTGTCATGACCGACAAGGTTTCGATGGAAAAGAACCGTTATCTGAAATCGCTCGGCGCCGATGTGATCATTTGCCCGGCGGCGGCCAAGCACGGCACGCCGGATAATTACGTCTCCGTCGCCAAGCGTCTTTCCCAGGAAACGCCAAATTCGTTTTACCCGGATCAATACCGGCACCCGGCAAATCCGATGGCGCACTACCTGACCACCGGCCCGGAGATCTGGGAAGACACCGAAGGCAGGATCACGCACTTCGTTTCCGGCATCGGCACGGGCGGAACCATCTCCGGCACCGGCAGATTCCTGAAGGAAAAAAATCCCAACATCAAGATCATCGGCGCCGACCCGTACGGCTCGATCTACAAATCGTATAAAGACTCAGGCTTTATACCGGAAGCTACGCCTTACTTGGTCGAAGGCATCGGGCAAAGCCAGCCCGTGGAAAACGCCGATATGAAAATTATCGACGAGATCATCAATATCACCGACCGCGAATCTTTCGATTACGCGCGCCAGCTTTCCCGCGTCGAGGGGATTTTTTGCGGCGGCTCGACGGGGACGAATTTCGCCGGCGTTTTAAAGGCGGCCAAAGATCTGGATGAAAATGCGATCGTCGTTTTCATCGTCTGCGACACGGGCGAACATTATCTGACAAAATTCCATTCGGACGAATGGCTGAAAGAAAAACTGCTGCTCGAACCGCAGCGCGTGACCGCCCGGCTGATCGTCGAAACAAAAAATGCCGATTCGCCGCGCGAGCTTCTTTCCGTTACGCCGGCGGCCACGATCGGCGAAGCATTAAAATACATGGATGATAATCGCGTCACCCAGCTTCCGGTTTTAGAAGACGGCACCACCGTCGGCTCTCTCAAAGAAAGCCGCGTGCTGGCAAAATTGCTGCAAAACCGCGACCTGATGGAATCGCCCGTTTCCGATGTGATGGAGCAAAGCTTTCCGGTGGTGGACGTCGATACCAACCTCGACAAGATAATCCCGATGCTGCAACATTCGCCCGCCGTGCTGGTCGAAGACTTCAAACGCATCACCGGGATCATCACCCGCGCCGACGTGCTGGATTTTCCGGCGTCAAGGTAAAGTTTTTTATAATATGTAATCCCGGGGGAGCGCGAACGGCTCATCCGAATACGAAACCATAGCGCCCGATTTTCAAATATCTGCCTGTCATCACGCTAAGTGTTTCATTGAAACACTTAGCGTGATGGTGAAACACCTGGAACACCGCGTCACCACAAAGCCCATAGAAACAGCAGCTGCGAATTTTGGGATGAAACGCATAAAAACGGCCTTTTGGGGCAGTAATGCGAATCTTTGAGCCTGTTTTGAGGTAATTTGATCTTTTGACGCCACCTGGATGTTCCACCCTGAAACACTTATTGAACGCCGCAGTAACGGGAATTAAACTTTGCAGAAACACCTGGCTGTATCCCCGGCAAACTGCGCCGTCCGTATTATAGTTTTAAGGCCGTGAGTGATAAAGAAGAGATTTTAAGAGAAATAAAAGAATGATGACATTCATTGCGATGGAAATCCGACGATCAGCACTATCCGTAACAAGCGAGTCGTTTCTTTTTTCCGTCCACCATTACCCCGGCCAACCGACCACGCTATCGCTTGTCGGATGGCCGGGTAATGGTGGGCGCGGCTAGTACTTGTTCCGATATCTAAATGGCGTTGCCCATAAATACTGTTGAAGTCATAAAGCAACGGGTCAGAACCTTAGAACGCAGTGACCGGGTAAAAGATCCGATCAGCTTGCTAAACTATTGTCTGCAAATAGGATATTAAAAGTTTTTGAAAAACCCGGTCACTGCGTTCTGAGGTTCTGACCTCATTAAGATGGTCGTCTGTTTCATTTTATGGGCAACGCCTATCTAAATAATTGTTCTTTTACCTTCAACCCGGGGGGAGCGCGGGCACCTTGCCTGCCCTGACCTTGTGTTTGCGGTCAGACTCCCACAGTTGCAGGCAAGTCCTCTCGGCGCTCCTGAAAGGGTCATAGATTTTGCCTGCCCGGCCAGCGAATTGGCTTCAAATGCCAGGTGAACCGGCACTGCTTCAACTTCTACTGTCAGGCTGGCAGTAGTACTGTCATTTTTTTGTTCTCTCATGGTTTTGGGAGTTCTCTAAGAGTGTTATATTTATGTTCATCACCGCCGAGACGGTGAAAATTGACAGGGATGCTTACAATTCTTTTGTCATCCCACATCTTTGAAAACGAGCATCGAAAATGCCACTGACCTCTACCGGCAATAAATCTTGATCTATTCGCACAGCCAGATTCAAAAGAATACGGCGTGCTATTTCAAGATCAAATTTCTGCCTGTATCTACAGGCAATCTTAGGGCATTTGAATTTACCTGTCAAGGAGTTTTTCTTGATGGGTAAGGCTAAAGAAGAAAAACCTAAACGAATAGCGGAGAAACTTAAGCAAATTCGGATTGCTCTTAACTTCTCGCAATCAGAAATGGCCGATGCTTTGGCGCGCCAAGACGTAAAGATTTATCGAGGTTATGTCGGGAATTATGAAACAGGACATTCCTTACCGTCACTTCTGATTTTAAGAGCGTATGCAAAAGTGGCTCGGATTTCGATGGATGTGATCGTTGATGACGAATTAGACCTGCCTGCGAAATATAAATAAATCAGCATATTCCTAAGTCCCGTAGGGACGCCATATTTGTAGTTCAGGAGCACATATAAATTTCCCAGCTCCGTTAGAAGCGATACGGCCGTTCCTAGGGAACTCGAAAAGATTCTTGCCTTATAACTATAAATATTCCGTCCCTACGGGACTTAAGAAAAGCGCGGGATAAAAAAGTTTAGAGTTCAAACTTTAGTTTCAGCGGGCGCAAGCGATCCTTCCTAACCTGGGAGGTGCTCAACCTGAGTGATTAAATTTGAAGTCCGATAAATTTGCAGTCCGGAAGGGCCGCTTGCGCCCGCTCTTACCTTCAAAGTCCCGTAGGGACTATAGGCGAAATACAAATAAATCAGCCGTCCGCGCTCCCGGTAAAAACTTGCTTTTTTAAAATAGAGTCGAAATTAAGACACCACCAATTAAAGACCCGGTTTGAAAGTAAATTCCGGGTCTTTAATTGGTTAAATTGGTGAAGGTAGACTATCTTTCCCCGCGTTCGTTTTCGACGGCGGTTTCCAGATCTACGACAAGTTTTCGTGAGCCGGGCTGGTCGTAGGTTTCGATCCAGCGCAGGCTTTCGTCCAGGATGCGGTGCTGGTATTGTTTCCAGTTAGGCTTGCCGGCGACGCAGCCGAATTCGCCGTCGTAGTAGGCGATGCGCGGGGCGCGGGACATTTCCGCCACGGCGCGGTCAACGGTCGGCATAATGGTGGGTATATTGAGCTGTTCGATCGCGCGGGCGAGCAGCGCGCATGACTGGTGGCACAGCCGCGAAGCCGGAATGATCAGCGCCGCCTGGACCTCGTAACGGGCGACGCGCGCGGCCAGTTTCGGGATCATCTCTTCGGCCATGCGGCCCGCGTTCGGAATATAGCCGTTGAAGCTGAACCAGATCGGGTTCAATTGGCCGATCACGCCGTTGGCCTGGTATTCCAGCAGCCGGTCAACCGGAACCTGCGCGTTCATATCTTCGAGCACGGCCGCCGGGTCATAGCCCCGGGCGGCAAATCTCAGATCGGCCGCTTCGACCTCGATCGGTATCTCGCGAAAAGTAAGATCGCCGTCGCCCGCCGTCGTGTCAAAAGCCTGCGTGCCGTCGATATAGCCGCCGGCGGACGAGATCAGCGCCAGGTTCAGCATCGGCAGCGCGCGGCGCGCCGGGGTAAATGGCGCCGCGTCGTTTCTGACGAACGGGTAATCCTTTAAGTCTTCATTTTTCGGCCATTTGGAGTAATGCCACGACCATTCTTTCGCGCCTTCGAGTATATCCATGGAAATTCCTTCAGCAGTTTGAGCCATCATGATCTAATTTTCCTGTGTAATTTCAGTTTTTAATTTTCAACGCATTTCGGCTTACTTGCAAGCCCCGGAAACTTAATCCGGCGTTTCCAAACCCTCTTCGCCCGTAAATCGTGCAATTATCGCATATTTTCCACCGAAAACCCTTGCTATAACCACTTGAAATATTGCATAATTTTAAAAGCTTTGTGAAATGTTAAACACAATTGCGCCACCCGTCAACCTACAATTTATTCCCAGTATAAATCCTCTCGGAGGCACTCTTGAACCAGACCTTTACTCAAAAAGATACTTATACGCTCAAACTCGGCCTGCCGATCATGATCTCGCTCGGGGTTTTCGCCATTTGGTTTTACGGGCAGGAGTTTGTCGCCTTGCTGTCGGGCGTGCTTTCACCCACCTCCGAACACTATTCGGCTTACTATTGGCAGGAGTTTTTTCTCTTGTTTCTTTCCGGCACGCTGGTCGGGCTGCTGATCGAAAAACTCAGCTTCAAGCGGACTTTTATTTACCTGGGCATTTTTTGGGTTTTGTGGTTCGTCACCTGTATCGTGACCGCGCGGTTTAATAACGACCTGCTCTTTATCCCGGTTTTTCTCACCACGCTGGGAGTTTTTGTTACCATCAAGCTTACCCGTCTCTGGCAGACGGATATGACGCTCCACGAAAAGCTCGGGCTGCTTTCACTAAAGACGCTTTCCTACGAACCTAAATCCGCGATCCTGAGGACCGATAGCTGCGTCAATCTGCTCAAGACCATTTTGCCGATCACCGAAATAATAATTTTCCGGCTCGACAACCAGGGAAATCTCACGCCGGTCAGCCGCGCCCGTGAAAACGAAAATCAGGCGGGCACGATCACCGCGCGAAACGCTTCCTGGCGCGACGGTATCAGGCTCTGCGAGCAGGCGCTGTCAACCAAGGATACGGTCGTCGTGCAAAAGGAAGTTTCCGGCGATTTCACCAAGATCGCGCTGCCGTTGGTTCACGCCGGAACGGCCGTCGGAACATTGTTTGCCAAGAGCGAGGAACGCTTTGAATTTAAAGACCTGGCGCTGCTCGAATCGCTCAGCGAACAGCTGGCCTGCGATTTTCAGCGCGAGCTGACCCGCGACAAAGATTTTACCTGGAAATGGTGGAAATCTTTTTCGCTCGAAGCGGCGATGAACCGCCTCGAGCTCTGCGATCTGACCACCGGTTTTGTCAGCGAACAAAGCATCGGCCTGCTGGCGCTTTCAAAGGCGAACGACGCGCACGCCATCGCGCACCTCGACGGCACGCTGCTCTTTCTCAACCCGCAAATGAAAAAGCTGGCGAATGCGAATAGCTATGAAGCGACGGAGCTGGACATCTTTAAATTGATGGAACGCTTTCAGACGGACATTCTGGGCGAACCGAAACTTATCGTTCGCAAGGTGCTGCAGTCCGAAGACGGGTTTGAAAAAGAGCTTAGTTTTCCGGAAAAAAATCTGACGCTCGTTTTCAAGCTGTCGCTGGTCAAGGCTCCGCCCGACGGGGGATCGATCCACGAAACTTATGTTCCGACCAAACCCCTGTGTTTCCTGATGACGCTGCGCGATATCTCTTCGCAAAAGGAACTGGAAAAACTGCGCAGCGATATGGTTTCGCTAATGTCGCACGAGCTGCGCACGCCGATCACCAGCATCAAGGGGTTTGCCGAACTGCTGGCCGACGACGAAACCATCCCCGAGGAATCGCGCGAATTTCTCAATATCATCGCCGGCGAATCGAACCGTCTTTCCAAGATGCTGACGACTTTTCTGTCGGTCGCAAAACTGCAGCAATCCGATAAGCGCGAAGTAGTCAAAACCCCGGTCAAGCTGGATATGATCGTTCACGAAGTGGTCGGCGAGATGCAGGAAAACGCCAAGAAAAAACGTATCCGGCTGGTGGAAACCGCAAATCCGTTTATTCCGCCGATCGTGGTCGATCGCAGCATGATCGTCCGCGCGGTCAGCCACCTGGTGGACAACGCGATCAAATACAGCCCGGAAAAAACTTCCGTCTCGGTTTCGACGCTGCTCGAACATGAGCATCTGCGCGTCGTGGTCGAAGACCGCGGCTTCGGCATTCCGGCCGACGAGCTGGACAAGATCTGGCAAAATTTTTACCGCAGCGAAAGCAGTATCAAACAGGAAGGCTCGACCGGCCTGGGATTGCCGTTGGTCAAAGAGATCGTTGAACAGCACGGCGGCGCCGTCGAAGTGGAATCCGAAGTCGGACACGGCTCGAAATTCAGCTTTCTTTTGCCTCGCCTGTAATTTGTAACGCGTTAAAACCGGGAGCGCGGGACGGCTCGTCCGCATGTAGCGCTGCCGTCGCACCCAAATGGTTGGGGCCGTCCCGCCCACGATTTCGATCTGACGCGATCAGAGATTCTGTCGGCCGGTGATATTTTTGCCGTCCAGCCTCAAACTGTTTTTACCCGGCTTTAGTTCAACGCGGACGTTCCAGACCCCGTTTTTCCTGCTTGTCTCACCGACGCCGCAAATGTAGTAAATTCCTGCTTTCAGGCCTTCTATTTCGGCTTTCCCTGCCGAGTCGATGATAAAAAATTTGACCGCCTCAATTCTTAACACGTCTATCGCTTTGGTGTAGCTGGCATTGGTCGTCGGGGTCATCCGCGCAAGCTTGTCGGCGGTACAAATAAGCGCCGCCGGGTATTTGCGAGGGTTATCGGGGAGGCTTAAAATTTCTCCGATATGTTCCCCTCTTGCGCCCTCCGAGAATGAAGGCTTTTTCTTTAATAGATTTCCCCAGATAGCTTTCTTGTTTTCCTTTAATACTTCGGAAAGATCTCTGTCTAAAAGATAAAAAACCTGCCCGGCCAGCAAAGGAACATCGAACGGCTTGTATATGGGCGCTGTTTCGACTTCTACTGTCAGGCTTGCATTTTGAGTACCGCCTTTAGGCGGCTCTTGAATTCCGCCTGCAAGCGGCTTCGTGGTATTTTTTTGTTCTCTCATGGTTTTGGGAGTCCTGTAAGAGTGTTATATTTATGTTCATTACCGCGGCGATAAAACTAGCGGCGGTGAAATTGACAGGGATGCTAAAAAATATTTCCATCCCACATCTTTGAAAACGAGCATCGAATGCTACTGACCTCTACCGGCAATAAATCTTGATCTACTCGCACCGCCAGATTCAAATGAATTTGGCGTGTAGAGTAAAGATTAACGAATTGCTCCCTCTCGGAGGCAGTTTAAGCGAAAGCCCAAGTCCTGTCAAGGAGATTTTTTCTTGATGAGACACGAACAGCCTAAACGCCTAGCGGAAAAGTTAGTTAAGATCCGAGTAAAGTTGGGATTATCGCAAACTGGTATGGCGGATGTTCTGGAAAAACAAGGAGTGAAAATTTACCGCGGCTATGTCGCTCGTTATGAACTAGGAGAAAGAATCCCCGGATTACTTAGCATAAAAGCTTACGCCGAGGTGGCCGGAATTTCGACAGATAAACTCATCGATGACGAATTAGACCTGCCGGCGAAATACAAATAAATCAGCAACCCACTCAACCAGTTTAGAGGCGGTCTTCGACCGCCATACATATTTATGCGCGGCGGTCGGAGACCGCCTCTAAACAATCAAGTTTTTATTTTTTCGCGGGTGCAAGCAACCCTTCCCGACCTGAGAGGTGCTCAACTTGAATGATAAAAATTACAGTCCGATAATTTGCAGTCCGGAAGGGCCGCTTGCGCCCGCTCTTATTTTTCAAAAGTCCCATAGGGACGCTATATTTATAGATCAAGATTGTTAAGGTTCATTTACGAACGCTGCGCGTTCATGCGGACGAGCCGTCCGCGCTCCCAGTTCTGTCGCTACCGCTCGCGGTTCTGACTTAGCAACTGCATCGCGGCGAGAAACATAAATCGCGGATTTAGAATTAAATATCTATACCAGAGGCGGCGCGGTTCCTGCAGCAATCTATAAAGCCATTCGAGCCCGATATTTTGCAGCCACGCGGGCGACTCTTTCACATTGCCGGCGTAAAAATCAAACGATGCGCCGACGCCCAGCATCACCGCCGGGATTTTTCCGCGATGCGCCGCCATCCAGTTTTCCTGTTTCGGACAGCCCAGCCCCATAAATAAAATTTGCGCGCCGGAATTTTTTATTTCTCCGGTGACCTGCGCATCTTCGTCCGCGGTCAGCGGGCGAAACGGCGGCGAGTAAGCATAAGCGATCGGCAGGCCGGGCAATTCTTTTTTCGCGCGTTCGATGATCGCGTCGATCACTTGCTGTCGCCCGCCGTAAAAACCGATCTTGATATTTTGCGCCGCCGCGATCTCGCAGAGCCTGGTCATCAGATCGTTTGCGCGGACGCGCCCGCCGTCTTTTCTTCCCTGCCGCCGCTGCATCCAGACCAGCGGCATCCCGTCGGTGACGACCATATCGGCCGCGTTCACCCTCGCGCCGAATTCCGCGTCGTCATACGATTCCATCACCATGTGCACGGTCGAAAAACAAACATAGCGGCTCTCCCCCGCGCGCGCCATTTCCACGATGCGGTTAATCGCGTCATCGATATTTATCACGGTGGTGTCCAGGCTGACGACACGCGCGCGTTCGGATTTTTTCTCTGTCTCACTCATCTTGTTTAGAGGCGGTCTCAGACCGCCGTCTTGATCTTTAAATGGCGGTCTGAGACCGCCTCTAAACGACACTTAAACGATACTTTTATAAATATCTTCCAGCTTTTTCATATAATCTTCGATCGCGAATTTTTCTTTGATCGTGGCGACGGCCGTTTCCTGCACCGCTTTCCACGCCGCGCGATTCTCTAAAAGAAATTTTAATTTTTCCACTAACTGCGCGGTGTTTTTCGGTTCGACCATATAGCCGTTTTTACCTTCCTCGATCACCGAGGCGACCGAAGAAACATCGGCCACGACGACCACGCAGCCGACGGCCATTGCCTCGAGCATCGCCATCGGCAGGCCTTCGCCATAACGCGACGGCAGCACAAAAATATCGGCTTCGGCCAGCCGCCGCCATTTTTCTTTTCCGGCGATGATGCCGCCGTAATGAAATTTGTCGCCGAGCGCGCCGCGCATTCCGGAAAGAAAAAATTCGCGCTCGGGGCCTTCGCCATAGGCGTTGAACCTAAACCCGTAGCCTTCGTCGTTTAAGATCCGCGCGGCTTCGATCGTTTCGCGCAGCCCTTTCGATTCGTGAAAACGCCCGAAAAAAACCAGCACGGGTTCCGTGTTATTACGCTCGACAATAGGCACCTCGGCAAACGGGATCGCGTTCGCTAATACTTCCACTTTCAGATCGGGCCCCAAATTGTGCCAACGCTTCAGCACCGCTTCTTTTTCCAGCTCGCTGTAAACGACCACGACGCCGGCGCGGCGCAGCATTTTGCCGGTCACGCGTAGGGTTCGCGCATTGGCAAAATCATTCCACAAATATTTACCGCCGTGGACGGAAAGCACGACCGGGCGCCCGGCCATTTTTGCCGCCAAGGTCAGCGCCGCGTCGCGCCAGATGGAAAGATCCGTCAGCGCGGTATTGATATGAACGGCGCCGGGTTTTTCCCGGAGACACCTCCAAAAAAATCTCAGCGGCATGACCGCCTGTTTCACCAGCCAGACGGCATTCGCCTTTTCGCCGTCTTTTCGCCCGGCGGCAAAGTGCCGGTAATCGAAGCTGCCGTGTTCGATTATCTGGCGCACGATGGTCGAAATGCCGCTGACATTTTGGCTTTCGTCCAGGCTGGGCGCGGTGATCAGTATCTTCATCGTTGTTTAGCTTTTTCCGGCGTAAATGTTAAGGTAATTTAGCCGTACGGCACGTAAAAACAATAACGTAAAGCGTTTGATTTGTCAGTTTGATGAAATTAGCAAGTGCGCTTTATGCTGCAAATTCAATTTTTCTTTGCGTTCTTTGCGCCTTGGCGAGAAATTATCTCACGCAAAGGCGCGAAGAACGCAAAGAAAAAATTTTATAACAATGCGGATTTAAATATCCCAAACGCATGAAAGCCGAAATGTCTCAGCAAAGCCGCATTACCCCTGCGCGCGCGGAAAATCGCGTGCCGCGCTGGGTGCTGCCGGCGGTTCAATTCGGTATTTTCTTTTTCGATACCCTGCTGGCCGCGCTTTGTTTTACCGGCGCTTTTCTGCTGCGCGGCGAGGGGCCGATTTTTGTACCCGGCAGCTGGCAGCTGAGCGGTGAATTCGCGCCGTACGCCGCGGTGCTGTATGTCGCGATCCCGATCCGCGCCGCGATGCTGCTCTACCAGCAGGTTTATCGGCTCAGCGGCGCTTTCAGCTATACCGAAGAAGCCGTCAAGATTTTCAAAGCCGTCTCGGTCGGCTCGCTGTTGATCGTGGCGGCGGCTTTTCTTTTTCGCGGCGGTTTTCTTTATCGTGAATTTTCCTATTCGCGCGCGATCTTTTTGCTCGATTTTGCGCTGGCGTTTTTTGCTTTTACCGGCTTTCATCTCGCTTTGCGTTACGCGCAGACTTTTTTCCGCTACCGCGACATCAACCTGATCCCGACGCTGGTGGTCGGCCATGGCGAGGAAGCGCAAAATTGCATTCGCGAGCTGAAAGAACGCCCCGATCTGGGCTACCGGGTGGTCGGGGTGATAAACGACGGCAGCGGGCAAAGATCTCTGCTCGATGTTCCGGTGGTCGGCGAACTAACCGATCTGCCGTCACTGATCGACAAACTGGCGATCCAGGAAGTGGTCATTACCGACAGTAAAATTCCGCGCGAAACGCTTTTCGAAGCGATGATGAAGATCGGGCGCAAGCAGCGCGTCGAGTTTCGCCTGGCGCCGAATCTGTTTAACTTTCTGCCGCACAAAACCAGCATCGAACAGATCGGCGTGCTGCCGATGGTGACGCTTTTCTGCGAGCCGCTTTCCGACGCCGAGCGGATCATCAAGCGCGTTTCCGACATCATTATCGCCCTGGCGGCGATCGCGGTGACCTCGCCTGTCTGGCTGGTAATTTCCCTGCTGGTAAAATCGGGCTCGCGCGGCCCGGTTCTTTTCCGGCAGGAACGCGTCGGCATGGACGGGCGCATTTTTCTCTGCTACAAATTTCGCACGATGCACCGCGGCGCCGATGAAAATCTGCACCGCGAAGCCTACGAAAAAAATATCGCCGGCGCCGGGGAAGCAAACGCTGGAAGCGATGACAAACCGGTTTTCGGCAAGGTAAAAAACGACCCGCGCGTGACCGGGATCGGAAAATTTTTGCGCCGTTCTAGTCTTGACGAACTGCCGCAACTGTTGAACGTTCTGACCGGCGATATGAGCGTGGTCGGGCCGCGCCCGCCGATCCCCTACGAGGTCGAAGCCTATGAACTGTGGCATCGCCGCCGCCTGGATATGAAGCCCGGCATCACGGGGCTGTGGCAGGTTTCGGGGAGAAACCGCCTGAGCTTTGACGAGATGGTACGGATAGACATTTACTACATCGAAAACTGGTCGCTCTGGCTCGACCTGAAAATAATTCTGCTGACACTGCCGGCCGTTTTACGCGGCGACGGGGCCAGATAAAATTTGCACGGTAAATCTTTTATGAATGTCGTAAAACACAACAGCGCGGCCTGGGATCAGGAAGCAAACGCAGGCGGCCCTTGGAGTATTCCGGTCAGCCCGGAGCGGATCGAAAAAGCGCGTAACGGCGAGCTGGAAATAAGGTTATCGCCCAATAGACCGGTGCCGCGCGATTGGTTTCCCGTAGGTCTAAAAGGCCTCGACGTTCTTTGCCTGGCTTCGGGCGGCGGGCAGCAGGCGCCGATCCTGGCGGCGGCCGGAGCGAACGTGACGTCTTTCGATAATTCGGCGGAACAGCTCGCGCGAGACAAGTTGGTCGCGGAAAGAGAGGGTCTGCAAATTACTCTGGAAAAAGGGGATGCGGCCGATCTGTCCAGATTTCCGGACGCCTCTTTCAATCTTATTTATCACACCGTTTCCAATCTGTTTTTTCCGGATATCCAGCCTGTCTGGCGGGAATGTTTCCGGGTGCTGCGTTCCGGCGGGACGCTGCTCGCCGGTTTTGCCAACCCGATCCTCTTTATGTTCGACAAAGCAGCGAACCAGGAGAGAAAGGGAATTTTGGAAGTAAAATATCCGCTCCCTTATTCGGACATTAATTCTCTAAGCAAAGAAGATCTGCAAAATGTTATCGACAAGAACGAACCGCTCGAATTTGGGCACACGCTGGAGCAGCAGATCGGCGGACAAATAGAGGCCGGATTTTCTATCACCGGATTTTACGAAGACAACTGGTCTGACGAAGCCATCGCACTCAATAAATTCATGCCCGTCTTTATTGCGACAAAAGCGATAAAACCCTAGATGACGTCCCTTACCGAACATCTTAAACACGCGGCACAAGTTTTAGGCGCAAGCGAAATTGCCGACCCGCGCCGCGAAGCGGGCTCTCTGTTAGCCCTGGCGCTCGGCAAGGACCGAACGTTTCTGATCGCGCACCCCGAATACGAGCTTAACGAAAACGAGCAAAAACTTTTTGACCAGTACCTGCAAAGACGCGCCGGACGCGAACCTTTCGGGTACATTGCCGGACGCCGGGAATTTTACGGGCTGGATTTCATCGTCACGCCCGACGTGCTGATACCGCGCCCGGAAACCGAACTGCTGGTCGAAACCGCGATCGGGCTTTTTCGGGAAACAAGAAATTTATTTTTTTGCGAGATCGGCGTCGGATCGGGATGTATCTCGGTTTCGATCCTGCACGAATTAAAAACCGCCCGCGCCACAGGCTTTGATATTTCACAAAAAGCGCTGGATATCGCCGAACAAAATGCGGTCAATAATGGCGTCGCCGAAAGACTCGAACTGGGAGTTTCAAATGTGTTTTCCGCTTTGAGTGCCGGTGACAAATTCGATCTGATCGTTTCCAACCCGCCGTACATTCATTCCGAAGATATGCTAACTTTGCAAACCGAGGTCCGCGAGCATGAGCCTCCGGGCGCGCTGACCGACGGCCGGGACGGCTTGTCCATTACCCAAAATTTGATAAACGAATCGCCCGCATTCCTTAAACCCGGCGGCTATCTGCTGATCGAGATCGGTATTCACCAATCTCCGGCGGTGCGAAAAATGGCCGATACCGGTGTCTGGGCTTCGCTCGACTTTTTGCCCGATCTGCAGGGAATTCCGCGGGCGGTAAAACTGCAAAAGGTTTAATGTAGCGCCGCCGGCTCGGCGGCTGTCCTGAGGGCGTCCCGCCGTCAGTTTTTTGCGCGGGCGGGACGCCCGCACGACAGCCAGCGAGACGCTGGCGGTACAAAAGTCTTGATTTTTAACCGACTCGTGATAACATTTGCTTTTAGCTTCTATAAATAATTTTTAACGTCTTATTTCTTACTTTTATGGACAAGTTTATAATTCACGGCGGCACGCCGCTGCGCGGGAAAATTTCCATCATCGGCGCGAAGAATTCCGCGCTGCCCTGTCTGGCCGCCGCGCTGCTGACCGAAAAAACGGTCACGCTGCACAATGTGCCCTACGTTCGCGATCTGATCACGCAGCGCCGCCTGCTCGAAGACCTCGGCGCGACCGTGCTGACGCCGGAAATTCGCACTCATAAGATCACCGCGCGCAACATCGAAAGTTTCGAAGCCCCCTACGATCTGGTGAAAACCATGCGCGCCAGCGTGTTGGCGTTAGGTCCCTTGCTGGCGCGTTTCGGCCAGGCGCGGGTTTCGCTGCCCGGCGGCTGTGCCATCGGCACGCGCCCGATCGATCTTCATCTGCGGGCTTTCGAACAGCTCGGCGCGGTCGTCTCGCTCGAATCCGGCGATGTCGTCGCGCGCGCTCCGCAGGGGCGGCTGGTCGGCGCCGATGTTCAGTTTGAAAAGATCACCGTCACCGGCACGGAAAACGTGATGATGGCGGCGGCGCTGGCAAAAGGAAAAACCACCATCCATAATGCCGCGCTCGAGCCGGAGATCGTCGATCTGGCCGATCTGCTCAATAAAATGGGCGCGCGCATTCGCGGCGCCGGAACCGGCAAGATAGAGATCGACGGCGTCGAACAACTCGGCAGCGCGGAACACACGATCATTCCCGACCGCATCGAAACCGGCACTTTTATCATCGCGGCGGCGATCACCGGCGGCGAGCTGGAAATTGCCGACTGCGAACCGCGTCACCTGTCCGCCGTCATCGGTAAGCTGAGAGAGACCGGCGTAATTATCGAAGAGCTAAATCCCAGCACTCTGCTGGTCAAATGCTGCGAAACCGGTTTGCAGGGCAAAGACGTCACGACCGAACCGCACCCGAATTTCCCGACCGATATGCAGGCGCAGTATATGGCGCTGATGACCCAGGCTAATGGGCCGTCCGCGATCTCGGAAACCATTTTTGAGAACCGCTTTATGCATGCCTCGGAAATGATCCGGATGGGCGCCAATATCCAGATCCACGGCAACATCGCCACCGTTCATGGTAAAACGCCGCTTAGCGGGGCGCGGGTAGAAGCTTCCGATCTGCGTGCGTCAGCCTCGCTGGTTTTGGCGGCGCTGGCGGCAGCGGGCGAAACGACCATCGATCACGTCTATCACATCGACCGCGGTTACGAAACGATCGTCCGCAGGCTTCGCTCGCTCGGCGCCGACATCGAACGTATTAAGGAAAGTATCGACCGCCCCGACCGGCCCGAAGACGAAGAAGCCGCGCAGGCATCCATTTGAAGAGAAAGTTTAGAGTTCAAACTTTAGTTTGTCTTTTTGAAAAGAAAAGACACGCTGAAGCGTGAACTCTGAACGGTCAACCCTTTGTCTTACTCCCCTGAATATGCTTTAATAATTTATCCCTTATGAGTCAGGAAAATTGCATATTTTGCCGTATTATTGCGGGTGATATCCCGTCGAAAAAAGTTTATGAAGACGACGTTTGCGTGGCTTTTCATGACGTCAGCCCGCAGGCGCCGACGCATATTCTGATCATTCCGCGCGAGCATTTTGCCTCGCTCGCCACCGCTGCCGAGCAACATAAGGAAACTCTCGGGCATCTCTTACTTACCTGCGCGGAGATCGCGCGCGGCGAGGGCCTGGCGGATGACGGTTACCGTGTGGTCATCAATACCGGCGACAAGGGCGGTCAGACGGTTTTTCATTTGCACGCGCACTTACTCGGCGGACGGCAATTCGCTTTTCCGCCGGGGTAATAGCGGAAACATCTGTTAATTCATAAAATGCGAAATTATTTTTTGATCCTGATCCTTATCTTCGCGGCAATGCTGCCTGCGTGCGGAACTTCCTCCGGCGACAATACAAATGCCAACGGCAGCGCAAATACCCAGCCCACCGGGCCGCAATACACGGATGCTAAAACGGCCTATGACGAGGGCTCGAAATTTTTCGAATCCGGCAAGGAGCTGCTCGCGATCGAAGCGCTAAATCAGGCGATCGCGCTCGACCCGAATATGGCCGACGCTCATTTCAAACTGGCGATGGCATATTCGATGCTGGAAAAAGATCAGGATGCGGAAAAGTCTTTTGAAGCGGCAGTCGATGCCTACAAAAAGATCATCAAGGAAAATCCGGATGACGCCGCCGCGGAGTTTAATCTCGGGCGCGCCTATAACAAACTCAACAAAGACGAAGATGCCGAAGACGCGCTGCGCCGGGCCGTGAAATTAAAACCCGACGACACCGGTTATAACACCGAAATGGGCGCGATCCTGATAAAACTCGCCAAATACCCGGAAGCGATAACTTTTTTGAAAAAAGCGCTCGAACGAGATCCGGACGATTCGCGCTCGGAAGAACTTTTAGAAAAAGCCGAGGACGGCCGCCGCCGCGTAGAACAGGGAATCCCGGCAAACCTGGGCAATAAAGCCGGGGCGAACAGAAAAACCGGCAATACGAATTCAAATACCGCCGCCGACGCAAATAAAGCGACAAACGCCGCGGCTCCTAACGCCAATAAAAAACCCGATGTCAAAACCACGCCGAAAGTGATGGAACCGTCCGGCAAGAAACCATAGTCGATTCGCGATACGTAATACGCGATACGCCTCTTGTTCAGAGTTCAAGCTTTAGCTTGTCTGGTTTTTTAAGATCAAATCACAAACTAAAGTTTGAACTCTAAACAAAGAAGTCGTTTCTCTGTGTTCAGAATTCAAGCTTTAGCTTTTCTTATTTTTTAAGATCAAAGCACAAACTAAAGTTTGAACTCTAAACTTTAATAAAAAACGAATGTGTTTTTGGTGTCTTTTTGCGGCTAATCACTTCCTGCCAGAATTCTTAATGCACTACTTCGTAACGGTCGGCGGAATTTATCAATTCGGCGACGATCGATTGGAACGAAGAAATTTCCTGGTTTTCGGTGATGGAATGTTTGCGCAGTTGTTCCCAATCTTCCTGCGCGATCTGTTTGAAGGCCTGCACGATAAAAGGGTCGAATTGCGTTCCGGCGCAGCGTTCCAATTCTTCCAGCGCTTTTTCGTAGGTGGTGCCGCGGCGATAAACGCGGTCGCTGGTCATCGCGTCAAAGGCATCGACGACCTGGAAGATTCTCGCGTTGTGGTCGATCTCTTCGCCGCGCAAACCGTGCGGATAGCCGCTGCCGTTCCATTGCTCATGATGCTGTTCGACCAGCCGCGCCGCGCCGTCTAAAAAAGGAATGCTGCGCAGGATCTTTTGCCCGTGCAGCGGGTGCAGCTTCATTTTTTTCCATTCTTCTTCGTCGAGCTTGGCGGGTTTTCGCAGGATCGCATCCGGCACGCCGATCTTGCCGATGTCGTGCAGCAAGGCGCCGAGTTCCAGGTTGCGCAGATTTTCCGCGTCCAGCCCCAACTCGTGCCCCAGCCGAAGGCTAAAAGTGACTACGCGCTCCGAATGCCCGTGCGTTTCGAAATCCCTGGTTTCCAGCGCCTGCACCAGCGCCTTGAGCGCCATCCGGTACGAAGCTTCTACTTCCTGCAGCGCCTTATCGAGCTCGACCGTACGGTCGGAAACCAGCTCTTCCAGGTGGATTTGGTAATGATCTTTCAGGCTTTTTAATTCGAATTGTTCGACCGCGCGGCGAACGGCCGATTGGGCCTGCGCCAGATCGAAGGGCTGCGGAAAATAATCGAACGCCCCGGCGCGAAATATCTTGATGGTTTCGTCTGAGTCCAGCTGGCCGCCGGTCAGGATCACCACGGTTTTCGGCGAATTAAAATTGATGTAGGGGATGAGTTCGAAATCGTCGGCCGAGGCCAGTTTGATGTCGCAGATAACGACGGCAAAATCTTCCGATCGGATGCGCGCCAGCGCGGATTCCCGCGTCAGGGCTTTTTCACAGTCGTATTCCTTCAGCAAAAGCTCGAGCAGTTCACTGCCGGCTTCCGGATCGTCATTGACCACTAATAAGCGAATAGGAATGGGGTTGGTTCCAAACATAGAGGGCTTTCCGGCGCAACGATCGCGCTGATAAGGCGAGCAAGAGAATCAAATTTTGCATGTCTGACAAGCGCTAGCGACACCGGCCACAGTTAAATTTAACACAGTTAAATACAGTTTTACAAGAGTTAGTAGCGGCGATAGGACATAATTTGTGGTGCCGGTATGGAAATGTCATTTGGAATAGATGATAACTGATAGGTAATAGAGAATAGATCGAATCTTTCAACTATCACCTATCCTCTTTCAGCTATTCCGAAATGATGCACGCCATGGCAAAAAAACGGGCTAAAAACCGCTATTCAAAATTTAAAATGCCCCGAACGATCCGCTGTCCGCGTAACCAGATGTTTGACCTTCCGCCCAAACCCTATTATTATTTGAAATCCACGCCGGGGTGGCGAAATTGGTATACGCACTAGACTCAAAATCTAGCGGGCTTAACGCCCATGTCGGTTCGACTCCGACCCTCGGCACCATTCCTGTTTAAGAATGATCTACTGTGCTTAATTCTTAACTGCTAAAAACTTTCTTATTTTTCTCACTAATTTTGCAGTATCTTTTACCTCACATTCCCAGATAATCATGGCGTTCCAGCCATTTTTTTTGAGCTCCGTCTGATTTTTTTTATCTCTAGCCACGTTACCTTGTCTTTTAGTTTGCCAAAATTCGTAGTTCGTTTTGGGTGTTACCGAACCATAGCGACATTTATGCATATGGAAAAAACAACCATGCACAAATATTATCTTTTTATGTTTAGCAAAAACTAGATCCGGAGTGCCGGGAAGGTTTTTTTTGTGCAATCGATATCGGTATCCCATCGCGTGAATGAGAGAACGTACAATCAATTCCGGCTTGGTGTTCCGGCTCTTGATCCGGGACATGTTAAAGCTTCGTTGTTTTGGTGTATGAACATCCACCATATGCTAATCTTCTAAATTTTCTGTAGTAAATGAATCGTATAGTTGTCCAATGCTTCCAGATTTAATTCGAAATTGGCTTCGCGTCTTTTGTTTAGGATTTGTCGATATATTCTCAACTTTTATTCCCGGATCATAATAGACGGCTCCTAACGCAACGGCCTTTAAGAAACGAAGAAAATCTGTCCCTTCTCCTAATCTGACAAACTGCCCGTATCGATATTCACGCCGTTCGTCAGATGTTCTGCTGATTGACGGAATATATACTGCCTGAGCATGCTTCCTATTCCAATGATTCATTAGATTAGAATATTGCCAAGTCGCGGCAGGTTCACTTTTTTTGATAAGTTAGTATTTGAACCTAACCTCATTGTGATATTTGAGAAATTCGATGTCTGGTAGGAAACGGGAGGGCAAAATTATCTTCTGATTTTTATATTTAAGAAAGTAATTTTCGATTGTTTTCACTTTCTTTTGTTTTAACAACACTGGTGAAATCTTGATTGTATAGTCAGGAGTAATCGTGATCAATCCGTTCTCAAAGGCTTTGTCGTGCAGAGCATTGATAGCGATTCCATTTCGAGGATTCAATCTATTCTTCTCATCGACACTCCACGGTTTGATGTGTCCGGCCACTAATAATTCCGGCTGCGAAATCCCGGTAATGCAGCAGGTGTTGTTGTAAGAAGCTAAAATAGAACTTCTAAAGAAAGATTGATTGACTCTAACTTTAACAAGCTGTTGTCTCGTCTTTCCTTCTTTTAATAGATCATTTTCAGAGATGTGATTCAGTTGTTCTACCGTTGTTTGCTCAAACTTTGCCAGTAGCTTTTCGCTCTCGTACGGCAAAACATCCCAGTGATTAAAAAATTCATTCCAAATCTCTTTGTCTAGTTTACTGGTATTCGAAGCTCCTCTAATTCCGCGTGCTTGGAGACTTGGGTCCAGGCTCGCAAAATTCACAAGTTTGTAAGCTACTGAATTGGGCGTTCTGCCTATAAGATGGGCAAGATGAATAACTTCCGGATTTCGACCGTGTAATCTACCAAAAGGAAGTTTACAATAAAGATTGACTGCTAAAATCAATTCGTCTCTTGTCCAGAGTTTCTGACCTTCTTTCATTATTTATCCTCAGATATATCTGTAGTCTTCCTTAAAGTCGTTGTGAAGTTTATTCTCAAAAATTTGATCGGACTGGACTATGAAGTTATGGCTGCAATATACATTAAGGCATTTGTGAACTTGAGTATTGTTGTTTGTGGGTGATAAATCAATCACTATTTCTGTTCTAAGGCCGCATCTAGGACATGTCGTTGGTTGCTCAGAGTAAAGATAAACTGTGGAAAAATCTATCATCGCATTTTCTATCTCTGCTAAAGAGATTTATAAAACTTGCCAGATATCTTATCACTTAATAACAGCTCTATCGAATGATAGCCCTTTCCTGTAACAATAGTCTCAGAATGGATACCCTTTGGTTAAACACCAGAATCAATAACTACCGCCGCATCAAGCCTTTCCGCCCAAAATAGCGGCTAAACCGTTTCACCTGAAATAAAAAAGGGAAGGCAGTTGTTTATGGTTCATTCGACCCCTTGTTTCCTGTAAAATAATCTGAGGATGAAGAACAAGGGGTTGATACATTTGACGGGTAAGGGGCTTTATTGCGAGCCGGGCGATTTTTATATCGACCCGTGGAAGCCGGTAGAACGCGCCGTTTTGACCCATGCTCACGCAGACCACACCTATCGCGGAAATCAACATTATTTAGTGCCGGAAGAGGGCAAGCTGCTGTCGCGCATTCGCCTCGGCGACGAAGCCGTGATCGAAACTTCCGCCTATGGCGAAACGGTCGTGATGAACGGAGTGAAAGTCTCTTTTCATCCGGCGGGGCACGTGCTGGGCTCGTCGCAGGTGCGGGTCGAACATAAGGGCGAGGTCTGGATTGCTTCGGGTGATTACAAGCTGATGCCGGACGCGACCTGCGCGGCGTTTGAACCGCTGCGCTGTCACGCGTTTATTACCGAGGCCACTTTTGGACTGCCGATCTATCGCTGGCAGCCGACGGAAATAATTTTCGAAGAAATAAACGAGTGGTGGCGGCGCAACCAGGAGGACGGCAAGGCCTCGGTACTGTTTGCCTACTCGCTGGGAAAATCGCAGCGCATTATGAACGGCATAGACCGCTCGATCGGACGTATCTATACGCACGGCGCGGTCGAACGTTTGACGCAGGCATACCGCGAATCGGGCGTAGATCTTCCCTCCACGACCTATGTCGGCTCGGTCGAAAACAAAAAAGAATTTATCGGGTCACTGATCGTCGCGCCGCCATCGGCGGCCGGATCGACCTGGTTAAGACGTTTCGGCAAACATTCGACCGGGTTCGCTTCGGGCTGGATGATGGTGCGCGGCGCTCGGCGCCGCAGAGCGGTCGATCGCGGATTCGTTCTCTCAGATCATGCCGACTGGCCGGAACTGCAAACCGCCATCGGAGCCACCAAGGCAGAAATGGTTTACGTCACGCACGGTTTTTCCGAAGAACTGGTGCGCTGGCTAAACGAATCGGGCATTAACGCGAAACCGCTCAAGACCGAATACCACGGCGAGGGCGATCTGGACGACGTGCTGAAAGACGATTTTGTGGAGGAGAATTTAAAACAAAGTAATTGATATAGTTTAGAGGCGGTCTCCGACCGCCTTTTTATGCTCCAAACGGCGGTCGGAGACCGCCTCTAAACGGAAACGTCGTCGGCCTTATATTAGTGTCATGAAACTTTTCACCGAGCTTTACACCAGACTCGATCAGACGAACAAGACCAATGAAAAGGTTCAGGCGCTAAAGGACTATTTTGCGCTTGCCCGCCCGGCTGATGCCGCCTGGGCGCTGTATTTTTTGAGCGGGCGCAAGCCGCGCCAGATCGTGCCTTCGAAACTGATCCGGCAGTGGGCGATGGAAGAAAGCGGCATTCCCGAATGGCTGTTTCTGGAATCGCGCGACACGGTCGGCGACACCGCCGAAACCATTGCGCTGCTGCTGCCGAGCAATCCGGCGATGGACGAAACGCCGCTGCACGTGCTGGTCGAACAGCGCCTGCTCCCCTTGCGTAAATCCGACGAAGAAACCCAGCAGCGCGAAGTGTTAAAAGCGTGGCACGGGATGGATTACGCGCAGCGGCTGGTCTATAACAAGCTGATCTCAGGCGCGTTTCGCATCGGAATTTCGCAGCTGCTGGTGATGCGCGCGCTGTCGAATCTGACGGGCCTTGAAACCGATATCATCGCGCAGCGGCTGATGGGCGAATGGGAACCGACGCCCGAATTTTTTGAAAAAGTAACGAACGAAAAACTCGAAGAGGGCGACACGCCGATCGCGCGGCCTTTTCCGTTTCATTTGGCGTATCAGGCCGATTTCCCGCTTGAAGATCTGGGCGACGTTTCCGATTGGCAGGCGGAATGGAAATGGGACGGTATCCGCGCGCAGGTGATAAAACGCGCCGGCCAGGTTTTTATCTGGTCGCGCGGCGAAGAGCTGATCACGGAGCGTTTTCCCGAGATCGCGGCGGCGGCCGAAAAATTGCCGGACGGGACTGTGCTGGACGGCGAGATTCTGCCCTGGTCTAAGGAGCCGGACGCGGAGGGCGTGATGCCCTTTACCGTGCTGCAGCGGCGCATCGGCCGCAAAAATCTCTCGGCCAAAATGCTGGCGGAAATTCCGGTGATCCTGCAGTGCTACGACATTCTGGAACATGGGGGCGCGGACGTCCGCCCGGAAGAGTTACAGAAACGCAGAAAACTTTTAGAGAAAACCCTCTCCGATTTAGAGGACGATAGTAAGCAAATTCTGCGTCCGACCGATCTCATAAAGGCGGGAAGCTGGGGCGAGCTGGCAGCCATTCGCGAAGACAGCCGCGCGCGCAAAGTCGAGGGGTTTATGCTCAAGCGCTGCGAGTCGCCATACCGGACAGGCCGCCACCGCGGCGATTGGTGGAAGTGGAAGATCGACCCTTACACGATCGACGCCGTGCTGATCTACGCGCAAAAAGGCAGCGGGAAACGCTCGAATCTTTTTACCGATTACACGTTTGCCGTCTGGAAAGACGGCGAGCTCGTCCCGTTTGCCAAAGCATACTCGGGGTTGACCGACGCCGAGATCCGCCAGGTGGATAATTTTGTCAGGCGAAATACCAAAGAGACTTTTGGCCCCGTCCGCAGCGTCACGCCGCAGCTCGTTTTCGAGCTCGCCTTCGAAGCGATCCAGAAATCGACCCGTCACAAATCCGGCGTCGCCGTCCGCTTTCCGCGTATCGCCCGCTGGCGGCAGGACAAAACCATCGAGCAAGCGGATTCGCTGGAATCGATCTATGCGCTGCTGGATGCAGGTGAAAATAAGCAGACGTAACCGCCGCCGGCAATTTTATAGACAGTCGGATTTCGAGGCAAAACCAAAATAATATAATCTTTCTCTGTGACCTCGGTGTCCTCTGTGGCTATTTATGCTCATCTCAGATTTTGATTTTAGGCTGCCCGAAGAATTGATCGCGCAAACTCCACTGGAAAAACGCGCGGATTCGCGGATGCTGGTCGTGAACCGGGAAAAACAATCGTGGCAGGACGCGCATTTTTATGATCTGACGAAATTTTTATCACCGACCAATGTTCTCGTTTTAAACAACACCAAAGTTTTTCCGGCGCGGCTTTTCGGTCAACTGGAAACCGGCGCGAAAATAGAAATTTTCCTGGTCAAGGAAAACGAAGACCAGACGTGGGAAGCGCTGGCGCGTCCGGCAAAGCGTTTGAAGCCGGGGAAAAAAATTATCTTTAGCAAATGGGGCGAACGGGGCGAAAAACTCTCGGCGGAAGTTTTAGATCGCGCGGAAGACGGAAAAGTTTTTATCCGTTTCGAGACACCTAAAAGCGGTGAAAATTTTGAACAGCTTTTAGACGAACTGGGAAAGACTCCGCTGCCGCCCTATATAAAAAGAAACGCCGAACAGATCGGCGACATTGACAGGGACCGCGAGCGTTATCAAACCGTGTTCGCCCGCCAGCGCGGGGCGATCGCCGCGCCGACTGCCGGGCTGCATTTCACGCCGGAGATGATCGAACAAATAAAAGCGCGCGGCATCACCGTTGCCGAGATCACGCTGCACGTCGGCTATGGAACTTTCGAACCGGTGCGCGTGGATGATCTGACCCGGCACACGGTTTCGGCCGAGCGCTGTGAAATTTCTCCGGAAACCGCGCAAATATTAAATACGGCAAAAACGCGCGGCGCGAAAATTCTCGCCGTCGGCACGACGACCACGCGCGCTCTCGAATCATTTACCGGCGATGACGGAATTTTACGCGGGGGCGCCGGGTTGGCCGACGTCACGATCACGCCGGGTTACAAGTTTCGCTTTGTCGATAAACTACTGACCAATTTTCACCTGCCGCAATCGTCACTGCTGGTGCTGGTTTCGGCGTTTGCCGGGCGCGAATTTATTCTTGACGCCTACGCGCATGCGGTTCGGGAGCGTTACCGGTTTTATAGTTATGGAGATTGTATGCTGATAGTTTAGAGTTCACGCTTTAGCGTGCTTCTTAAGAGCCGCCTAAAGGCAGAACTCAAAACAGTACGTTAAAGCGTGGACTCTAAACGGATGCTTATAGTATCTTTATAAGTTCAAGCATGGCGGTGTTAAAGAAAATTCGTGAGATTTGGCGCGGTGACGAAGAGCCCGATGTGATCGTTCCTGCGCCGCGGTCTTCGTATGAAATAACGCCGCTGACGGTAAAACATCTTGACGAAGTGTGCAAACTCAACCGCCGCTGCTTTCCGCTTGGCGATTCCTATACCCGCCAAACCTTTAACTTTCTCCTGTCGGAGCCGAACGGCCTGGGCTATTGCGCCGTTATGCCGGACGAAACGATGGTCGCTTTTATCGTCACCATGGTAAATCAGGACGGCGCCGGCCATATCACCACGCTCGGGGTCGCCCCCGAACACCGGCGGCGCGGCCTGGCGCAGCAGATGCTGGCGCGGGCCGAAGCCGAACTCACAAAACGCGAGATCAACCTGGTCAGGCTGGAAGTCCGCGTCAGCAATACCGCCGCGCAGATGCTCTATAAAAATCTGGGATATTCGGCCGTCCAGCGGCTTTCGCATTACTACGTCAATGGCGACGACGGTTTTCTAATGGTCAAATCGCTGATTCCCCAAGCCTCCTGATGCCTTTTACCCTGCCAAAGATCTACCCGATTACCGATACGCGGCTAAGCGGCCTTTCACACGCCGAACAGGTCAAAAGAATGGCTGCCGGCGGCGCGAAAATTATCCAGTTAAGAGAAAAACACGCTTTGCCCGATGATTTTTACGCCGAAGCGCAAAAAGCGATGGAAATCGCCCGTCGCGAAGGCATAAAAATAATCATTAATGACCGGGCGGACATCGCGCTGGCCGTAAAAGCCGACGGAGTTCACCTCGGGCAGGACGACCTGCCGCCCGCAGAAGCCCGAAAACTACTGGGAAATAATGCGATTATCGGATTTTCCACGCACGATCCGAGACAAGCGGCCGAGGCTCTGAAACTGCCGGTCGATTACATCGCTTTCGGGCCGGTCTTTGCCACTTCCACCAAGGAAAACCCCGATCCGGTCGTCGGTTTGGCCGGGTTAAGCGAGATACGGCAGGCTTTGGAGGACTTTCCATTGGCAGCCATCGGGGGCATTACCGGGGAAAATTACCGGGACGTGCTGGCCGCCGGAGCCGACTCCGTGGCAATGGTCAGCGCCATTTTATCGAACCCAGACAGGATCGCCGAGCGGCTTAAATCGCTTCTCCTGTGAAATTAAAATTTATTAAACAATCTTAGTTGTTGTAAAAAATACTTGATTTTCTTTGTAAATAGAGTAAAATAATTATTGAGCTAAAGCTCGGTATGTTTTTCTTAAGCCACGATCTCCTAATCCTCAGCCACAAAGTATTATCCATCAGGAGTTGAATTCATTAAATGAGTCTGCTTGACGTTACGCCAATTATTGAGCAAATGCTGCTCGTATCCGAAGATATCAGTGACTTAAACTTCTCGGTCGGCCAAAAACCGCAAGTGGAGGTCAATGGCGCGCTGTTTCCGGTAGCGCCGCTGGGCTTGCAGAAACTCACCTCCTTTCAGACTGAGATGATCGCGATGGCGCTCTTGCGCGATAATCCGGAGGCGTCCGCGATCCTGCCCCGCACCGGTTCGACCGATCTCAGCTACAGTTTGCCCGGACGCTGCCGTTTTCGCGTCAATATTTTCCAGCAGCGCGGTTCTTACTCGATCGTGATGCGCGTGATCCCGCGCGATATTCCCTCATTCGAAAGCCTGCACCTGCCGCCGCACCTGGAAGAGATCGGCAGCCTGCGAAACGGCCTGGTGCTGGTCACGGGGCCGACCGGTTCGGGGAAAAGCTCGACGCTGGCGGCGATCATCGATCAGATAAACGAAAACAAGGCTTATCATATCGTGACCATCGAAGACCCGATCGAATTCATGCACAAGCATAAAAAATCGACCGTCAATCAACGGGAAATTGGGTCTGACACAAAAGATTTTCCTTCCGCGCTGCGCGCCGCCCTGCGCCAGGCGCCGAAGGTGATCCTGATCGGCGAAATGCGCGATCTGGAAACGGCCGAGATCGCACTGGAAGCGGCGGAAACCGGCCACCTGGTCTTTTCGACGCTGCACACGATCGACGCTTCGAAAACCGTTGACCGTATCATCGGGCTTTACCCCAAGAACGAAGAACGGATCATTCGCAACCGCCTGGCACAAACTTTCCGCTATATCATCTCGCAGAGATTGATCCCCAAAGCCGACGGTAAAGGCCGTCTTCCGGCCATCGAAATTTTGAAATCGAACCAGCGCACACGCGAGTACATCGAAAAAGGCGAAGAGAACGGCAAATCACTGCTGGACGCGATCCGCGACGGCGGGATCGACGGGATGCAGGATTTCGATTCCGTGCTGCAGGAGTTTATCGAAAAAGGCCTGGTCAAATTCGAAGACGGTTTGTCCTTTGCCTCCAATCAGAACAATATGCTGCTGATGCTCAAGGGCCTTTCCGGAAAAGAAGATTACCAGGCTCCGCGCGACCAGTCGCTGGACGAGTTTGCCCTTCCGGTCGGTAAGAAAAATCCTAACTCGGTTTTGGATATGCTTGAATAAACATTCTCTCGAGTAGAAAATAATTATGATAATTCGTTGCGACAATTGCTCAGTTTCGTTACAGCTAGACGATTCCAAGGTGCCGAAAGGTAAATTCACGGTGCGCTGCCCGCGCTGCCAGAATTTGCTGCGCGCCGAGGCCGGCTCGGGAAGAAATTCCGCCGTCGAGCAAATGAAAATGAACGCCCCGGCGCCGGCGGTCGATAAAGAATCGCAAGCCGGATTTGCCCAAAAGGAAAGCGATTTTGAGATCAATCACGCGCTGCGGTCTCTGCTCGGCGCGCTGAAAAAAGAAACCACCGCCGTCGATCTGGACGAAGATGAAGAAATTAGGCCCCGCCGGATACTGCTTTGTCTCGACCCGGCAAAACGCGATCTGGCAAGCAAAATTTTGATCAAGGCAGGGTACAAGGTTTATGCCGCGGAAACCCCGGCGCAAGCCAATGAACGCCTGCGCGAAGGCCGGATCGAGATCCTGCTTTACTCGACGGATTTTGCCGCCGATTTTGGCGGGGCCGCAATGGTACAGCAAAAAGTGAACTCGCTGGCGTCGTCCGAACGCCGCCGCTTATTCGTCGCCTGCATCGACGACAACGGCACCACGATGAACGCTCACGAAGCGTTTCTCAAGAACCTGAACCTGGTCGTAAATGTCACCGACCTCGACCAGATACCGATGGTGCTGGGCCGCGCGCTGCGCGATTTCAACGAGATCTATCGCCACTATAACAAAGCCCTCGGGCTCTCCGCGGTTTAGTTATAAGAGATAAAATATACAAAGGCAGGCTTAATCGGCCTGCCTTTTTCTATCTTTAAATCCGCCTTCGTATAAGAGGGGAGTTTAAAACTGGGAGCGCCGGGTAATCGTCTGAAAGAGAGAACCACCCCGTCATCCGAAGCGGATGCCACCCCTCCTTCGTAAGGAGGGGAGTTTTAGGATCACGCACGCGTTTAGAGTTACGCCTTTAGGCGTGAAGATCGCGCGTGAACGCGCAACTCTGAACTGCCGGCGCAGCTACATTATGGCGCTCCCGGTGTTGACAGGATCAGTTCACCGCATTTGAGACGATGTGGCTTTCGTCGAGTTCCAATACGAAGTTGTCGTCGTCGATCGGGTCTTCGACGGATTCGATAATGCCTTCCATGATGGAGGGGCTTTCGGCGCGTTTTTTGTGAATCGCTTTGACGGAGTACATCTTGCTGTCGGCGGCGACGATAAGCTGATCGAGCGTCTCGCCGAAGTCGGGATAGGCGGCCGTGCCGATGCTGACCCCGACGCGGGCAAAAGTGTCCTCGGTAACCTGTATCCGGTGCCCGTTAATCGCTTCTTCGATGCGGCGGCAGAGATCCCTGACCGCTTCGTCCGTCAGGTCGGGCACTATCGCCAAAAATTCATCGCCGGCATAGCGCGCCAGAAAATCGTAATCGCGCAATTGCTTGCGCATGATCTTGGCGAGGTCCTTGAGCATCTGATCGCCGACCTTGTGGCCGAAGTTATCGTTGACGGCCTTGAAACCGTCGAGGTCGAGCATCACAACCTGGAACGGATTGCCCGATCTCTTCGAACGAGCGACTTCTTTTTCAAATTGTCCCTGCAGGCAGCGCGCATTCGGCAGGCCGGTCATCGGATCGGTCAGGGCGCGGGTTTCAGTTTCGGCGTGGTACATCGCCTTAGAAATAGCCTCGGCGGCGATAAACGAAATGCTCTGGAGAAGTTTGATCTGGTCCTCTTCGTAACATTCCACTTCGCACGAGTAGAGCGACAGCGCGCCGATCAGCCTGCCTTCATTGATCAGCGGCAGCGAAGCCATGGTGGTGTATTCTTCGGCGGCCTCGGAATAATAAAACGGAAAATCCAGACCCGGATTGACCTGGTTGACCAGTTCTTCTTTTTGCAGCACGTAGCCGGTCGCGCCTTCGCCGGGTTTGACGCGGCGGTCTTTTAAGAACGCGTCATTTTTGCCTTCGACGTGAGCGGCGACGGCATAGCCCTGGGTTTTCTCATAGAGGTATACGGCGCAGGTATCGAACTGAATATTTTCCTTAACTTTTTCGACGAACAGCGCGAGCGTTTCTTTCAGGTCGAGCGCCGAACCGAAAACCCGCGTCAGGTCGTATTGAATGAACATCTCGCGGTTGACGCGCTTGATCTGATCGACGTAAGAGTATTCGCTTCCGCTCTTGGGAAGTTTTTCATCGGCATAACTGAGCCCGCGCACGACGACGGCGTTTTCGAATTCGCGCAGGTGCCGTAGAAAAACATCCACCAGTTTCGGATCGAATTTTTTGCCGGCATTGTTTTGCAGCGCCCGGCGCGCTTCTTCCTTGGTGTAATCCGCGCCGTAGGTAAATTTTGAGCGCATCGTGTCATAAGCATCGACGATCGCCAGAATGCGGCCGAGCAGGGGAATATTTTCACCCTGCAGCTGTTCGGGATACCCGCTGCCGTCCCAGGCTTCGTGATGCGAGCGAACCGCCGGCACGACCGGGTAAGGAAAATTTATCGTCTCAAGGATAGCCGCGCCGACGGCCGGGTGAACCTTGACCTTGTCCATTTCCGCGGCTGTCAATTCTCCCGGCTTATTCAAAATGTTATCGGGAACGGCCAGTTTGCCGATGTCATGCAGCAATGCGCTGATCTGCAGGGCCTGTAATTCATCCGAGCTCAAACCGAGCGCTTTTCCCATCCCGGCGGCGAATATCTGCATTCTGCGCACATGGCCGTGAGCCAATTGATCGCGGGCATCGATGGCGGTGGCGAGCGCTTCGACGGTGGCCAGGTGAATGGTGCCGGATTCTGAAAGCTCCCTGTTCTCTTCCCGCAGACGGCGGAAATGATCGTGCGCGGTCAGGTGCCCGATCAAAAGCAGCGGCAGGCTGATCCACGCTACCGCCAGACCGAATTGCAGCAAGGCGATATGCAGAATAAAAGCGCCGGCACATCCCAGGATCAGGTTTGCGGTGAAAAGCGAAAGTTTTTCGCGCCAGCCTTCGTCTTCGATGCTTTTACCGTTGAGAAACTGCCCGATCAGTTCGAAGCCCAGCCTGAACATGTAGTTCATCGCGCCCATCGAAAGCAGGAAAAATGCCGTGACGCCGAGAAAAACGGCGCTGTCCGCCAGCTGCAGGCCGGTAAAACCAAAAGCGAGATAAAGAATTAAATACGAGAGCTTGACCGCCACGCCGATCGAAACGACCGCGGTAAAGATATTTAGTAATCCCTGTCTTCTTTCTTCGGTCTTGAGCAGGTTTTTAATGATGGCCCCGACCAGGCAGACAAAAACGGCCCCCGTCAGCCCGAGCCAGATCCCGGCAAAAAAGATCGTGAACTCGCGGCAGGTTACATTGACGTTCGAGTACGGTATCTTGAATTTGTAATTGCCGGTCAGATACCGGGCGGTGAGTAAAATACTAAGCAGCGCAAATTGGCTGGTGGACAGATAAAAAGCTTCAAATACCGCGCCGCCGAGACAAATAAGGGCACACACAGCCATGATTATCCAAAATATCTTGGCTTTTGCGGTGTATCCTGTTAGGTCGATTAGATTCACGTATTATGCTCTTTAGAAGGTTTCGTTTTTAGGAGGCTTGCGGTAAATTCGTATCCTGTCAGCTTTGTTTTAGTTATGGCAACGGCAAAAATTATCTTCTCCGGCCGCGAGATCGATCCGCGGGATCTGGCAAATAACTTCTGGCAGAAGGCAGAAGCGATCCTGCTGGATAAATACTGGTCCGGCGATGATGCCGAGGACGGAAGGCATGCTGAGGCTAGACTTATTTTTACACCGGAGGCTTTTCTTGCCCGCTTTGAATGCAAGCAGAGTGAACCTCTGATTATCAATGATAAACTATTTTTAACAGAAAAAACAAGGAATTTGTGGGAAAAAGATGTCTGTGAGGTATTTATTGCGCCAAATCCGCAAATACCGGAGAAATACTTCGAATTCGAAGCCGCCCCGACCGGCGAATGGGTGGACCTGAAAATTCACCAAATGCCCGATAAACGCGAGACCGATTGGGATTATGCCTCCGGAATGCAATGCGCCGCGGAGATCGCGCAGGACAAGGTTATAATAGCGATACGGATACCGTGGCCGGCTTTTGGTAAAATGCCGCAGGCAGGCGATAAATGGCGCGGAAACCTGTTTCGCTGCGTCGGGAGCGGGGAAAATCGGGGTTACCTGGCCTGGCAGCCGACTTTTACGCCGGAGCCGAATTTTCACGCGCCGCAAGCCTTTGGCTGGTTCGAGTTTGTAAAATAAGCGGATATCGGACAACGTTTTCTTTCCGGTGTCTGTCTTATCTTTGCGGTTAACAGCTAAGAGGTTTTAACCGCAAAGAACGCAAAGTCTTTCGCAAAGCTCGCCGAGGTTTATTTGACTAAGAGTATTACTGGGCATGTTATGGTTTTAGGATCTATTATTAATTTCTTCAAACTCACCCTCGGCGCCTCTTTCGTTTTGTTTCTCGTTTTCTCTAGCTTTGCCCAGAAACCCGATGACGATTTGATCCGCATCGATACCGATCTGATCACATTCGAAGCCACCGTCACCGACGCCAAGGGCCAGCCCGTGCGAGGACTTAAGTCCGCTGATTTTAAGATCCTGGAAGACGGCGTGGAACGCCCGGTCGCTTTTTTCGAGCAGCAGCGGCGCGAAAATTTCGCGCGCCCGATGTCGGTAGTTTTTGCGCTGGACGTTTCGGGCAGTGTGACCTATGAGGAACTGCTCAAGCTGCGCGCGGCGCTCGGCATCTTTACCGACCGGCTGGCAAATTCCGACTCTTACTTTGCGGTGACGGTTTTCGGCATGGAAGTAAAGACCCTGCAGTCATTTACCAATAACAATCAGAAACTGAGCAAATCTTTTGACAAGATCCTGCGCGAAGCGGACGGGCTTTCCACCCACGCCTACGACGCGGTGGACGACGCCATCCGGATGCTGAACAAAAAGGCGCCGGCCGTTTCACGCCAAAAAGTGCCGATGCGCAAGGTAGTGATCCTGGTCACGGACGGCTTTCCGGTCGGCGATACCGTCGCGCCGGCGACCGTTGTCGAACGCGCCAATGCCTCGGAAGTGTCGGTTTTCAATCTTATTCTTCCTTCTTATTCGCGCCGCCAGATCGGCAGCAAACCGCTGCCGACGCCGCTCGACGTGAGCGGGCTTTCGGATAAGACCGGCGGCAGCAGTTTTTATCTGACCGGGGATAATTTCGACGCCATCTTCGGCAAACTGGCGGAAGAGATCACTTCTACTTACCTGCTGGCGTTTTACCCGGACGAAAAAAGCCGCGCGGACGGGCGGTTTCACCTGGTCAGGATAGAAACGCTAAAGGGATTGCAGCTAAAACAAAACCGCGCCGGTTACAACTCACCCAAAGAAAAAGGAAACTGACCCGCCCGCAGGCACACCAATTCCCTTATTCATGCTTTATTTGTAAACCAAAACCTACATTACTCGGCGTAATCGTAGGCATCTACCTCATCATCGGCATAATCGTCAATGACGTCTTCAGTCTCGCTGACGTCGAGCTCGATCGGATCGAGACCGACCAATTCCAGTTTTGTATGACATTCGTCGCATGTGACGATGCTTCCCTGTTCCGAATCGGCTTCGACAAAGACATCTGTTTCGCATTCCGGGCAAATCGCTGTTGGCATTTTCTAACCTCCGCTTATTCGTAAATATGATTGCTAAAAGCCCGACGCGGTTTTGGAGCGGGAGCTTCTTTTCTTCTGTGTTTAAAATCTAACTTTTTTATAAATAATTTGGCAATAGTCAATCGCGATTTTTTTGGGAATTTTCAAAGTTTTTTTCATTCGGGGTTTTCTTCGGCCGTTTTAAAGTTAATATCCTGAAAAAGAAAACGGCTTTGCCGATAAAGTCGCGGTTCGGAACTTTCCGAGCACTGGCATGAATGGTGGCCGGGCGTGATCCGCGTAGTCGAGTTAAAACCCGGCGACGCGGACGGCCTCGGGAGCATTCGCCGCTCGACCTGGAAAAGCGCTCTGCCCTACAGGCTGGAATTCGATCTGGAAGTGACCCGCATCGAAGCGCCGAATATACTGGAAGCCCGCGCTTTTGGCGAACTCGAAGGCGTCGGGCTCTGGACACTCAGCGCGGAAAACGAAAACACCCGCGTCCGCTACGACTGGAAGGTAAAAACGACCAAAGGCTGGATGAACTATCTCGCCCCGCTCGCCAAACCGTTCTTTCGCTGGAACCACGACATCATCATGGGCTGGGGCGGTAAAGGGTTAGCAAAAAAGCTGAACTGCAGCCTCCGGGACTTTTGAAAGTAAGAGCGGGCGCAAGCGGCCCCTTCCGGACTGCAAATTTATCGGGCTTCAGATTTATCATTCAAATTGAGCACCTTTCAGGTCGGGAAGGTTGCTTGCACCCGCGAAAAAAACAAAAAACTTGATTTGTTTAGAGGCGGTCTCCGACCGCCGCGTATAATATTTATGGCGGTCGAAGACCGCCTCTAAACTGGTTGAGTGGGTTGCTGTTTTATTTGTATTTCGCGGGCAGGTCTAATTCGTCGTCAACTATTTTATCCATCGGCATCCCGGTAATCTTTGCATAGGCTCTCACAGTAAGCAGTCCGGGAACTCTTAATCCCAGCTCATAACGAGCTACATAACTGCCATCAACTTTTACGCCATGTTTTTCTAGCGCACTCGCCATTCCTGACTGTGATAGGCCTAGTTTCGCACGGATCTTAAGTAACTTTTCCGCTATTCTCTTAGGCCGTTCTGGTTTGCCGTGTCCCATCAAGAAAATTTCTCCTTGACAGGTTTTTGGCTTTCATCTACACTACTTTCAGCTGAAAGGGGCAACTTGATCTTTATCCTGCACGCCGTATTCTTTTGAATCTGGCCGCGCGAGTAGATCAAGATTTATCGTCCGTAGAGGTCAGTGGCATTCGATGCTCGTTTTCAAAGATGTGGGATGAGAACTAAATTGTAAGCATCCCTGTCAATTTTCACCGTCTCGGCGGTGATGAACATAAATATAACACTCTTAGAGGACTCCCAAAACCATGAGAGAACAAAAAAATGACAGTACTACTGCCAGTCTGACGGTAGAAGTCGAAGCAGTGCCGGTTCACCTGTTGGGGCTGTCTCTGATGGCGTCCCGCCGTCAGATCAAATCCGTGGGCGGGACGCCCACGCCACAGCCGCCGAGACGGCAGCGCTACTTTTTGAGGACGGGTCGTCCGCGCTTCCGGTAAAAATTTTGCAATTTCTTTCAAACAGGTATTGACACATCTCTGAAACTTCTCTAAACTTCTCTATTGAAATCGGTTTTCAATTTCATTTGCAGATAAAAATAATAGCCTCCGGCGTTGCAGCGCCGAAGGCATTTACACAGCACATACGAGAGACACTTTTGAGTTTGTAACGCGGATGGTGTGCAGGCTAAATCCTAACACGCTTTCCTTTTCCGTTCCAAAAAACCCGAAGAATCGCCGTCATCCGTAAAGGCCGGTCACACTTTACTCTCTTTTTGGCGTTCTTCATCCGTTTGCAGACAAACTTTTGCCGGAGAAGAATTTATGAAAAGCACATTACAGAAAAATAATAAACAAAGAAAAAACCGCGCCCGCCGCCGGCCGCGTCACTGGATCATTGCGATGGGAACGATGGGCGCGATCGTCGCTTTTACCATGGGCGGCAGCCGCGATCTGATGACCGCCTACGCGCAGGAAAATAACGGCACGCTCGAGATCGTCCACACGATGAATCGGACGGTGAATGACGGAGCGGACGTTTATCGTTTCGACATTCCGCCCGGGGTGCTGAAAACGGTGCTGGAAAGTTTTGAAAAAACGACGGGCATTGCCGTGGGCGTCGATAACAAAGACATTCTCGACGTTGCCTCGCCGGGTGTTTCGGGAATGCTTTCTTCCGAACAGGCGCTGCAAAAGATTCTGGCCGGAACCGGCGTCAGTTACACCTTTAAGGGCGCGAAGCTGGTGGCGCTCGAACTCCGCGCAAACTCGGCGGTCGTTGACGTCGAGCAATCTGAGGCAAAGATAGTTTCCTCGCCGAAATACACCGAAATCATGCGCAATATTCCGCAGACCATTTCCGTGATCCCGAAAGAAGTGATCGAACAGCAGGGCGCGACCACGCTCCGCGATGTTTTAAATAACGTTCCGGGCATCACCATCACCGCCGGTGAAGGCGGGGCGCCGGCGGGCGACAATCTGACGATTCGCGGCTTCAGCGCGCGCAACGATATTTACGTCGATGGCGTGCGCGATCTGGGGCCGCAATCGCGCGACTCTTTTAACCTGGAACAGGTCGAGGTGGTAAAGGGGCCGAGTTCTACCTTTACCGGGCGCGGTTCGACCGGCGGCACGATCAATCTGGTCAGCAAGCTGCCGAATCTGAAAAGAACCTTTGGCGGTTCATTCACCCTTGGCACCGACAAAACCAAACGCGGCACGGCCGATATCAACCTGCCGATAAACGACAGCATCGCGTTTCGCCTGAACGCGATGGCGCACGATTCGAATTATCCCGGACGCGAAGCGGTGCAAAACCGCCGCTGGGGCGCCGCGCCGTCGATCAGTTTCGGATTGGGTACGCCGACGCGCTATTCGCTTAGCTATTTTTATATTCAGCAGGACAATATTTCCGATTACGGGATTCCCTGGGTGCCGGTGACCAATACTGCGCTGGCCGATTATCACGACCGTCCCGCGCCGGTTCCGCGCGGTACTTTTTACGGATTTCTCGACCGCGACAAAGAAAAACTGCGCTCCGATCTGGTGACCTTCCGGATCGAACACGATCTTAACGACAACATGTCTGTCCGCAATCAATTTCGCTACGGGTATTCGCGGCGGGATTCGATCGCCACGCCGCCGCGTTTTAACAGCAATAATTCGACGGTGATCAACCGCGAATTGCGTTCCTGGGTCACGAACGACGACATCTGGGATAACCAGACCGATTTCACCGCGAAATTCAAAACCGGCGGCATCGAACACTCCGTGGTCGGGGGCGCGAGCCTTTCCTATGAAAAAAATCTGCGCGTCACAAGGACCGCGCTGAACGCGACAACCACGCTGCTGGATCCAAATCCGAACGACATCTATACCGGCGTGATCGCGACCAATCCGCTGGTGCCGGTGGTGACCGGAAAAACCTACGCCGTTTATGCCTTCGATACCGTCAAATTCACCAAAAAACTGGAGCTCGTCGGCGGGCTGCGCTGGGATTATTTTGACGCCGATGGAACCGTTCTGGTTACTACACCCGCACCAACCAACCGGCTGGATCCGATCCGCCGTATCGACCGCATTTTCAGCGGTCGCGCGGCGATCATCTTTCACCCGCTGGATAACGGCAGTATATACGGCAGCTTCGGCACCTCGGCAAATCCGTCGCTCGAAGGGCTTTCTTACAGCACCGCCAATACCGCCATCGGGCCGGAAAAAACTTACAATTACGAGCTCGGGACAAAGTGGGACCTTTTCAGGCGCAGGCTGCTGCTGAGCGGCGCGATCTTTCGCGTGGACAAGACCAACGCGCGCACGCTGGGAATCGATCCGGGCGCTCCGCTGCAGGTTTTGGACGGACAGCAGCGCGTCGATGGAATAGAACTGAGCGCGACCGGAAATATCACCAGAAGCTGGCAGGTTTTCGCCGGTTACACTTTGCTGGACAGCGAAATTCTGAGGTCGAACACGCTGCCGACCTTCGTGAACAACGTGCCGATCTACGAGCTCGGCAAAGAGCTGATCAACACGCCGCGCAACTCTTTCAATTTGTGGACGACCTATACGTACGGGAAATTTTTCTTTGGCGGCGGCCCGCGCTTTGTCGATAGGCGATTCGGAAATAACATCAACACGCGCATCGCAGATAGCTACTGGACGGTCGATGCCGTGGCCTCGTACAAGTTCAACAAGCATTTCGATCTGCGGCTCAATATGAACAACCTGGCCGATAAATATTATATCGACCGCATCGGCGGCGGACACATCGTCCCCGGCGCGGCGCGGGTAATAAGCATCAGCACCGGGTTTAACTTTTAATTAGTAGCGCCGGTAGTTTTGAGTCCCGCCTTTAGGCGGCTTAGTTTTAATAAAAAGACGCCGCCTAAAGGCGGGACTCAAAACAAGCTCCGACTTAAATCATGCTGATTCAAATTCCAAATATTCTGACTCCGGGGCGGATCGCTGAGTGCCGGCAATTGCTGGGCGAAGCCCGGTGGATAGACGGCCAGGCGACCGCCGGGCACCAATCCGGCCGCGCCAAAAACAATATGCAGCTGCCCGAAGATCATCCGGCGGCGCTGCAGATGGGGGATTGGATACTGGCGGCGCTCGAACGCAGCGCGCTTTTTGTTTCGGCGGCGCTGCCGCTAAAAGTTTTTCCGCCGCTTTTTAATCGCTACGAGGGCGGCCAGGCTTTCGGCACGCACGTCGATAATGCCATCCGGCAGGTGGGCGGCACCGAGCACCGCGTGCGCACCGATCTTTCGGCGACACTTTTTCTTTCGGAACCGGATGAATACGAAGGCGGCGAGCTGGTCGTGGAAGACAATTACGGCGTGCAGCGCGTAAAGCTGCCGGCCGGGAGCCTAATACTTTATCCGGCGAGCAGCCTGCATCATGTCACGCCGGTGACGAGCGGTGCGCGGCTGGCTTCGTTTTTTTGGGTACAGAGCATGGTGCGCGACGACGGGCAGCGCGCGATCCTTTTCGACCTCGATATGTCGATCCAGCGCCTCGGCCAGGATGTGCCCGATCACCCATCAGTAGTTCAACTGACAGGCGTTTATCACAACTTGCTGCGCCGCTGGGCGGATGTTTAAACTGGGAGCGCGGACGGCTCGTCCGCCCGTAGCGCCGCCGTCTCGGCGGCTGTCCTGACGGCGTCCCGCCGTCAGATTATGCGCGGGCGGGACGCCCGCACGACAGCCAGCGGGACGCTGGCGTTACATTTGCGGACGAGCCGTCCGCGCTCCGACTGTTCACGGTAACTATTACCAACTTATGAAACTTTTTCGCAAAATTCTTTTTTGGCTGCACCTGATCTTCGGATCGCTGGCGGGTGTGGTGATCTTTATCATGTGCGTCACGGGGGCGCTGCTTTCCTTCGAAAAAAATATCACCGAGTATTTGGAAAGGGATATGCGCTACGTCACTGTGCCTGGGGCCGCGCCGGAGAATGCGCAAAAGCTCGGCGTGCGGGAAATACTCGCGGGAGTGCTGGAAGCAAAACCGAATGCGAAACCATCGGCGATCACTTTATTAAACCGGCCGAACGCCGCCGCAACTGTCGCGCTCGGGCGTGAGGGCCAGCTTTTCGTCGATCCTTATACCGGCGCGATCACCGGTGAAGGCAATAAAAATGTCCGCGCTTTTTTTCGTTTCAATACCGATCTGCACCGTTACATCGCGCTTTCCGGCGATGCGCGTCCGTGGGGCAAAGCCGTCACCGGCGTGTGCAATATCCTGTTTTTATTTCTCGCCTGTTCGGGGATCTATATCTGGATGCCGCGTAAGCTGAACTGGCGGCAGATCAAGCCTGTTCTCTGGTTTCGCCGCGGCCTAAGCGGAAAAGCGCGAAATTTTAACTGGCATAACACGATCGGATTTTGGACCTCTCTGATCCTGATAATTCTGACCGTGACGGCGGTCGTCATTTCATACCAGTGGGCGGGAAATCTGCTCTACACGCTGACCGGCAACGAGGTTCCGCCGCCACAACCACAGCAGCAAGGCCCTCCCGGAGGACAGCCGCAAAGTGAGGCGCCCTTCGCGCTGCCGGATAATTTAAATGCGCTCTGGGCAAAAAGCGAAAGCCAGGCGGAGGGCTGGAAATCCATCAGCCTGCGCCTGCCGCCGGCCAGGGACGCGGTCTTTACTATTGACGAAGGAAGATCTCTGAACATTTTCGGGCGTTCGACCCTGACGCTGGATGCCAAAACCGGCGAGGCTGCAAAATGGGAACCCTATGCCGAACAAAACTCCGCGCGTCAATTACGCTCATGGTTTCGTTTTACGCACACCGGCGAAAGCGGCGGCATCGTCGGGCAGTTCATCGGATTTATCGCCTGTGTCGGTGGAGCGTTTCTGGTCTGGACCGGATTTTCCCTGGCGCTGCGGCGATTCGGGAAATGGCTGAAACGGCGGCATCAACCTGACATTAACTTTTCAGCCGACAACGAAGATCGAGGTTTGAGACTCTAGAGTTATAATAACGCGGTCGTTTTACTGGAAGCGCGGACGGCTCGTCCGCAAGATTGCGCAGCAATCTAACGTTTTAAGCCGCAAGCGGCTTTTGCGGACGAGCCGTCCGCGCTCCGACTATTTACTAGCGCTCTTCTTGCGTCCGGAGCCGCTCTTTTTGCCGCCGCCGTCTTCTTTATTAACGGTCGCCCAGGCGCGTTTTTCGGCTTCCCCGTGCGAGACGCCTTTTTTCTCGTAACCTTCCTCGATATGTTCGGCCTGGCGTTTTTGTTTATCGGTGTAAGCCGATTTATCTCCTCTTGGCATTTTAATACTCCTCCTTGTTCTTGTTTTTAGTTTATTTGGTCTTTTGATCGCCGCGGTCACCCTGGCCTTTTTTGACCTCCGTTTTGGCGTGCTGGCGCACATCCTGACTTAGGCTGCGTCCGACATCGTCACTCTCACCAAAGCGGCCATTTTCATCGCGGCGGACGTAACGTTTATCAGTACCGGTATCGATCAATTCGCGGTCACTGGATTTTTTGGTCGTCATTTTACCTCCTTGCTCTGTTTCTTTTTTCGGCCGATGCCGGCCATCTCAAAAGCCTTTGCCAAACCTTGCTTGTTTGTTAAAACCTGCGCGAACAGATCGCCTTTTTTCTTCAAACGCGCCGGCATATTTTTGATCGTGAAATCGTCGATCGAAATTTTCTTTTTTTCTACCTCTTTCCATTCCAGCGGAGCGGAAACGGTCGCGCCCTTTCGCGGGCGGACGGAATACGGCGCGACGACCGATTTCCCGATATTATTCTGCATAAAATCGACATAGATCTGGCCGGCTTTTCTTTTCGCTTTGCTGCGCTGCACGGTCGCGATCTGCGGATTTTCGTCAGCCACGATGGTCGCGATCTTTTTCGCAAGTCCGGTAATTTCTTCGTAGGAGTATTCCGGCCTGACCGGCACGTACAAATGTATCCCGCGCGAACCCGAAGTTTTAGCGTAAGATTCGAGCCCGAATTTTGCGATCACATCGCGCGTTTTTAGCGCGGCTTCGCAGATCGTTTCAAATGCGACTTTTGCGCCCGGGTCGAGATCGAAAACGAACCAGTCCGGGCGGTTCAAATTGCCCACGCGCGAATGCCAGATATGGCGCTCGATCGCGCCGAGATTCGCCAGGTAAAGATGCGTCTGCAGATTATCGCAGACGATAAGATCGACGACATGCCGGTCCTCGTCCCGCACCCGGTGAGAAGCGGTGCGGACATATTCCGGCGCTTCGTCAACGTCGTGCTGGTGAAACGAGATCCCGCCGATCCCGGTCGGGAAACGCCGCATGATCAGCGGGCGGTCTTTTAAAAACGGCAGGATGTATTCGGAAACTTCGCTGTAATAGCGGATCAGATCGGCCTTGGTGTAGCCTTCGCCCGGCCAATAAACGCGGCCGAGGCTGGTCAGCTTTACCACGTACTCGCCGACCTTTACCGCCCTGTCGCCTTCCGGTTTTTGTTCTTTTAGCAAGCCGCTTAACGAGACGACTTTCTCATCTTTACCGGCTTTGGCTTTTGTCCGGGAAACCTTTGAGCGCTGCTTGGTTTTTTTCTCCCGCGCCGGGCTTTCTTCTTCGATAACCTTACGGCCGTCTTTGTCCGGCTGAAGCAGTTCGAGCTTCCAGTTCTCCTGCGCGTATTCGTCTTTACTTTTGACCAGCAGCCATTGGCCGCCGCCGCCCAGGCGAAAAAGATTGAAGATCCCTTTCAGGCGTTCGCCCTTAAGTTCGAATTTAAGTTTGCCTTCGGTAAATTGTTTTTCCGCGTCATCGCCGCTGCTGCCGCCGGTGAGTTCAAAAGTGCCGCCGTCCCAGATCAGGTGCATGCCCGCGCCGTAATGGCCTTCGGGAATCAGTCCCTCGAATTTTGCGTATGCCAGCGGGTGATCCTCCGTCGGGACCGCCAGGCGTTTTACCGCCGGATCCATCGACGGCCCCTTGCGCACCGCCCAGGATTTTAAGACGCCGCCGATCTCCAGGCGAAAATCGAAATGCAGATTCGAGGAATGATGCTCCTGAACGACGAACCGGTGAGTATTCGTTTTAGAAACTTTTCCCCTGGGTTCCGGCGTGCCCTTAAAATCTCTTTTCTTGTTATAAATTTCCAGTCCCATTTTCGTATTGATTCAATTCATCTAAGTCTATAAATTCATACAAAAATCCCCTGAATAGCCATGAATATCATAACGAGATTATTGTGATGCAAAGCTAATGCCAAATATCGATAGTGCGCCGGTTTTGGATTTATTTAATAAGGAAGGGCTTTGGCTCAAAGATTTTTAAATCAAAGAAAGAACCACCCCGCTGCCTGCGGCAGCACCCTCCTTCGTAAGGAGGGGAGTTTTGTGTGGTGCCGCTTTAAACCTAATCAACCAGCACCGGAATTTCCGGGCGCGCTTTTGCCGCCGGAATTTCGACATGATCGGGTATGCCGTATTTGCTCGGTTTGCGCAGATCGAGGTAGAGGCGGCGTTTGAGAATATTTTCCGGAAAATGCGCCAGGCGCATGATCGGGTATTTCATCGTCTTGCCGAAAAGCCGGCGGCCCATCAGGTAATAATAGATCGGCACGCCGAGATTAAAGCGGCGCTGGAACGACGGGTCGCTGCGGTAAAAATCGATATTGTAGCGCCAGCAGGTAAAGAAAAATTCCCATTGGAGCTCCGTCAGCCGGGCGAGCTTGGCGCTTTCGTTCGCGCCCATCCGGGTTTCTTCGAGCGGCACGAAAAGCGTCGGGATCGCGACCCATTTCGCGCCCCTCATCGCGTGCAGCAGATCGAGCGACCGCTTGGTGTCGTCTTCCGTCTCGCCGGGCAGGCCGACGATCCAGGTGCAGAACGGGAACCAGTTGCTGCGGTTCATGATGTCCATCCCTTTCAGGATCACGTCATGCCACTGCTCGGCCTTGTACGGGTAGGCTTTGCCCTTCATAAACTGGTTGAAAAGACGCGGGCTGCCGGTTTCCAGGCCGATGAATAAGCTGGCGTATTTTTTATCCGGGTGGGTCGATTGCGGGTGCGTGTGGGTCGAGTAATCGACCGCGTAGGGCGTCAGCTCCTCGATCACCTCGGGGTTGCGCACGATCGGCGACATCGTGCCGTGCGAGAGCATCACGTGCTTGACGCCGGGAACTTCCGTGATGGAACGGAAAAGTTTTTTCAGCGCCGGCACGTTGGTGTCGAATTTCGGGCCCTGCTCGTATAAAAAAACATCTTCGGTCGTGATCATGATCGTATCCGCGCCGTTTTCGACCTGGATGTGAACATTTTCCAGGATGTGTTCGAGCGGCAGGCTGCGGCCTTTGCGGAGCGCGATCGAACAAAATTGACAGCCGCGCCCGCAGCCGCGCGTGACCTCGACCACGCCGAAGGTCGAGCGATTTTTTGTCGTCGGAATGTCTTCCATGCGGGGAGATTTCCCCTCGATATTTCGCGGCAGGCTCTCGCCGCGCACGGCGCGTTCGAACAGGTCGAGAATGATGTCTTCGGCTTCGCCATCGACGATGCAGTCGATCCCCCATTCATCCTGCAAATGTTTTTTTTCGATCTGCCAGGAACCGGGCCCGCCGACGATCACCTGCAAATGATCTTTGTGTTTTTGGATCGCTTCATGCGTGATCAGGCGTTTGAATTCGGCGGCGTTGATCGGCTCGGTCGCCTTGCCGTAAAAATGCACATAGACGTCGGTGGCAAAAGTTATCCCCAGCGGATTATGCGCGTGAACGCCGACGACCCTTGTGTCTTCGCCGACGAACATATCCAGCTGATCGGGATAGCAAACCGCGATATCGTCCGCCGAAAATTTCTCCAGCAGGATGGATTCGACCACGCGCAGCCCGTTCGGTACGGCGACGGCCTGCCCGTCGGCATGGACCTCATTCTTCCACGAAACATCGACCATGTAATACGGAAATCGCGAATAACGCGCGGGCAGAGTGCCGAGAAGCATCTGGCGCCAGGTGCTGCGTAGGTATTCGGAAGATTCTGAGGTGCTGGCAGCTAAAACGATTTTCTTTCCGCGATTGCCCATCTAACCTCCTTTACTGTTAAAGAAGACCCGAAGATCTTTCTGAATAATCGTTTAAGTATTTTCGTTTCTTAGGTTTAACTTATAGCAAAAACGCGCCTAAAACTCCGTGCGAGAGCGAACATTAGGCGGTTTTATTTATAACTTGATTTTCGGAAAATTTCAATCGTTTTTCCAGCCGCGAAGTTCGTAGTATTTATCCTTCGGCTTAGCCGTCCAGCCGTTGATCCCCTTTCGCGGCAGCCACCACGCGTGAACGATCAGAAGCGGCACCAGCATCACCGCCATGGAAACGTAAAACCAGAAGCGGCCGAAAAAGTAAGAAATGGAGACGAAGAGTATCAGGCCGATCAGGCTCTTGCCGATCTTTCGCCAGCGCGGCGTTTTTTCTTCGAAAGGCTCGAAAAGAATATGTCCCAATAACAGGAGTAGGGCAACGACCGCGATCTCAAACCACATATTTATCCCCCGAATTGTCTTAAATGATGGTCGAGATGTTTGTAGGCGAGAATGTTCCATTCATTCCGGTTTAGTTTTCCGAACGCGCCGTGCGCCGCCCATTTGAAATCCGCCGGGGCACCCGCAAACTTTTCGATATAGCCGATCAGCAACCGGCGGTCGCTCTCAAAATCGGCCGGCTTCGTGCCTTTTTTATCCTGGTCAAATTCCGGCAGCGTCGGGATATTTTTCGGCACCGAGATCACGTATAACGCCAGCCATTTGATCACCGTTTTTTTCATAAAGCTGTTCAGATGCGTCGGCTCGCTTTCGCCGAACATCCCGCGAAACTGGTCGGTCAGATGGCAAACCGCCTGCGGGCAACTCATCCTGCCCCACTGCGCCGCCGCATCCGGCTGCAGCTTATTGATCCGGGCGATGATCTCTGCTCTCTTTTGCGCGTTGAAAAGACTCATACAAAGTTTTTCTCCTGACCGACAGGTTAAATCAATTATCTTTTGCTTTCAATGATTTTATTAAGCGTTTAGAAGCGGTCAGAGGACGCCTCTAAACAATTATGAGGATAATGATTCTATTTTCTTATGCAGAAAACGGCGGACGGGTTCGTTGTGCGTCAGTCCGATGGCCGTGCGGTAGGAACTTATGGCTTCCGCAGTTTCGCCGACCTCAGCGAGGAAATGCGCGCGGGTAATATAAAACAAATTATGATCTTTTAGCTGGTGGTTTTCCGCGAATTTATTCAGCTCGTCGAGCGATCTTTTAGCGCCGTGAATTTTTGCCAGCACGATGATCCGGTTGAGTTCGACGATGGGAGAGAATTTTCTTTTTTGCAGCAGCTCGTAGCAATCGAGAATTTGCGGCCAGCGGATCGATTCGTAATTTTCCGCCAGCGCGTAAGCCGCGGCGATCTCGGCTTCGAGATGGTAATCGGTCAGTTCGTCGCCGCTGGCCGAACGCCGCAAAAATCCCAGCGCGCGGCCGATCATCGTTTTGTCCCAGAGCGCATGATCCTGTTCGGCGAGGATCAAAAGCTCGCCTTCGCGGTCGTAGCGGGAAGAAAGCCGCGCGCCCTGAAAGAGAAACAGCGCCGCGAGCGCATTGATCTTTGGCGTGTTAGTCACCGGGTGGCCGGCGAGAAAAGTGCAGAGGCGGATCGCTTCGAAACATAGGTCTTTGCGCACCAGTTCCGCGCCCTGGGAGGCGGTGTAGCCCTCGTTAAATATCAGGTACAAAACTTTTGCCACCGTACCCAGCCGCGCCGCGGTTTCCGCCGGCGGCGGCATTTCCAGCTGGACTTTATTTTCGCGCAGCTTCTGTTTCGCGCGGGTGATCATTTTTGCCACCGCATCGTCTTTTGCCAGAAAAGCGCGGGCAATTTCCGCGATGCTGAAACCGCTGACGATCTTAAGAGTTAAGGCGACCTGGCTGTCCGGCGGAATTACGGGGTGGCAGCAGGCAAAGATCATCCGCAATTGATCTTCGGAAATTTCATTAGCAAAATAAACTTCCGGGGCGGCCGCTATCTCCAGTAAAGAATTTTCGCCGGAATCAGCCGCGTCGATCTCGTCATGCGGGAGTTTTTTATCGCGGCGAAGACGATCGAGCAAGCGATTTTTTGCCGTTTCGATCAGCCACGCCCGGGGATTTTCCGGGTACTCCGCATAAGGCCAGATCTTTAACGCGGCGACCAGCGCGTCCTGGACGGCGTCTTCGATCAGATCAAGTTTTTCCAGTCCGAAAATGCGCGACAAAACCGAAACCATCTGCCCGGCATGATGACGGAACAGATGGTCAACGGATTCATGGATCGTATTTTGCTGAACTTCCGGCATTGTTTAGGCCGTCGGCTCGACCTCGCGCAATTCGATGCGGCCGCCATATTTCAGATGCGGGCAATCCCGGCATATCTCCACGGCTTCGTCATAATCGGCCGCGGTGATGGTAAAATAACCGCCGATCACTTCTTTGGCTTCGGCAAACGGGCCGTCGGTCACGCGCAGCTGCCCGTTACTCCCGCTGATATGTTTACCGCCCTCGTCCCGCAATTTTGCGCCGCCCGCAAGCTTGCCCTGTTCGGCGACGCCGTTTCTCCAGGTTTTGTATTCGTCGATCACTCCCTGAATATCCTCCGCGGAAAATTTACTGAAATCCGGCGGGGCTTCGTGCAGCAGCATCATGTAATTCGGCATAAAATTTCTCCTTAAATATTTTAATGTTTCCGGGTTTAGAGTTACGGCTTTAGCCGTGAAGATCACGCATAAATGCGTAACTCTGAACTTCGCACATTAACTAGACGAACGAATCGCCGGAAAAAGGACATACAGGTGATTGTAACGCTGCCGTCCCGGCGGCTGTCCTGAAGGCGTCCCGCCTTCAGTCTTATAGATACGCAGGCGGGACGCGAGACAGCCAGTGAGACGCTGGCGCTACGAGCCGCCTAAAGGCGGGACTCAAAACTTACCTCACCGGTTTCGGATAAACCGCCGGGCTTTTATTTCCGGCTTTATCGACCGCGCGGACGCCGAAAAAGAAATTGTCCTTGGACATCGCTTTCATTATGTAAGTCGTGACATTGCCGACGTACAACGATTTCGTCCAGACCGGCGAGGTCGTGTCGCGCCAGACGATCTCGTAACCGGCGATATCGGCGTCAGTGTTGGCGTCCCATTTCAGCTCAGTGTCATTGGTCAGCCGCGCGGTCACGATCCCGGCGTTTTTCGGCTTTGCCGGGGCCATCGCCAGGCAGGCCAGGCTGGCGGTATTGATGCGGGCGATATTCGCCACGTATTGGAAATCGACAAATTCCGGCAGGTCGCCGTACTGCACTCCGTTTTCGCTGCGCACGTTCTGATGCTGGTGCGTGTAATCTTCGTGCATTTCGGTAATGCGCACGGCGGTAAAGCCGCGTTCGAGAAACGGGATGTGGTCGCCGCCGCGGAGATAGCGGTCGCGCCGGTACATCATCCGCACGGGAAAGCGCGGCAGATATTTGTCTCCGACCTCTTTGATAAACCGGGCAAGCTGGCGCGAATCCGAATCGTTCTCTCCGCCGACGCCGCGCCGGGTGTTGGCCTCGGCCGGGGTTTCGCTAGACGGCACGCCCTCGCTAAAAACGCGCACGGCATTTCTGTCCGGCATATTTTTCTGCGAGGTCACGCCGCCGACGATGTCATTGGTAAACATACCCTCGATACTCATCTTGTTGAGCTTTGCCTGCTCGGCAAAATAGGTCGCGCCGAGCAGACCCTGCTCTTCGCCGGGTACGGCCATGAAAACGATCGTCGCGTCGAATTTTCGTTTGGACATCACACGCGCGGCTTCGAGCACGGTGGCCGTTCCGGAAGCGTCGTCATTTGCGCCGGGCGCGTCGCATTTGGCGTCGGTCGGCGAAGTGCACATCGAATCGTAATGACCGGAAACGACATAAACGCGCACCGGGTCAGTCGTGCCTTTGAGCGTGGCGACGACGTTGGTCAGGTTGGTCGGTTCCGGCACGCGGTTGGCTTTGGCCTGGAGAAAAGTTTGCTTTTCCACCTGCAGACACCCGCCGCAATCCAGGCTGATCTTTTGGAATTCACCGTACAGCCAATCGCGCGCCGCGCCGACGCCGCGCTTCGGATCATCCTGCGCAGACAAAGTGTTGCGCGTGCCGAAGCTGACCAATTTTCTGATCGTCGCTTCGATATTTTTCGCCGAGATCTCTTTTAACATGACTGTGATCCCGGGGTTGGATCCTGGTTTTGCGGGGGATTTTTTTTGCGCAAACGCAGAAAGACAAGTAAGTAAGATCAAAACGAAAATTCCAGCGGTACGCAGATTCATTTTTGACTCCCAGGTTTTTATTGGATTATTACGTAGAGAAATTTACCATAACGGACGACGGAACAAAATCGCCGTGTATGTTGTCTAATTCAAAGCCTGATGAATTACTCGACCGGTTCTTCGTTATAACGCGCCGGCAGTGAGAGGATTGGATCATGTTGCTCTTCTTAAAAAAAGTGTTTAGCGCGAAAACCGGACAAATATTCGTTCTAATAAATCTATTGCTGTTCGCGTTTGCCTGTTGGCAGAGAGAAGGTTTTGGGCGGCCTTTTCACGCCCATTATGAACCTCTATTACTCCTCATCCTACTCTTTTTAAATCTGCCTGCTATATTAATCGCCGGACTTATTTTTATCCCATTGACTTTTGGAATTCTTGGTCCGGATGCAGCTAATGAAAACGTTCTTCTTCAGATTATTATCGGGCTCATTGTGTCGAGTTTCCAGTGGTTACTGACAGGATATTGGCTGGAATTATTATTTTCGAGATCGAAGAGATAAAATAGGCAAACCCAAGTATTCATCGCAAATTCCTTCGCAGAAATGAAATTATTTTCCATCCGTCGAGATAAACCCACGGTTTTTCGCCGAGCGTGTAATGCCCGCAGGGGAGCCAGGAAAAATCGGCTTTGATCCCCTCTTTTTGCATTTCGTCGCGCACCTGTATTGAAAGGTCGTGCGGGAATGTCAGGTCATAGAGCGTGTAGATAAAACGCATCGGGCGCGGCGCGAGCATTTTCAGTTTTGCCATATAAGGCAGCGGGCTGATCGGTTTCCAATACTGGCGCAGTTCCTCGAGCGTGACCTGCTCTTCCAAACCTTTCTTGACGTGATAGGTGGAAAGACCGCGCCAGACGACGTCGGCAAAGTAACCCGAAACATGATTGAAAACGGCCGCGTCGATATCCGGCTCGTGCACCATCGCCAGAAACGCGGTGCAGGAACCGATGCTCGTGCCGACGATGCCAACACGCTCGTACCCCTGCTGTTTTAGCCACCGCACGGCCGCGCGCGTGTCGATCACCGCCTGGCGGACGGATTGCAGCGTGCGCCCGATATTCGGCGAGACGAAATGTTCGGCGCGGGATTCTTCGGGGGCGCGGCGGTCTTCGTGATAGGGCAGCGTGACGCGCAGCGCCGAAATTCCGACGCGGTTAAAAATGCGGCAAAGATCATTGTAGCTGCCGGCGCGCGCGTTCCAGTGCGGCAAAATCACGACCGCCGAGCGTCTATTTTTTGCGGGGAAAAAATGCGCGCGGACGAGATTGTTTTCCGCCGAGGGCGTCTCTATCGCGCTGGTCCAGGTCAGGAGACCCTCGCGCAAATTGAAATCGGCGATCTCCGGCAGGTGAAAAAATCGGTCGCTGCGCTCGAAAGCTTCGGCGGCGTATTTTTTGACCGCGGCGGCTTCGGCAGTTTCAGCTATTTTAGCGGCTTCAGTCGTTTTCGGCGCTTTAGGGGGCTCGCCGCCGTTGGTATTAAACCCGACATATTCGCCGCCCCATGCGAACGGCCGCACCGTCCGGTCGTCGTTGAGCATGGCGAGATAACGCTCGCGGCGGTGCATGTAATTCTTTAGCATTTTGCGTCTATATCGCCTATTATTTTGGGGCAACCTATGGCGGCAAACAAGTCTCTATCCTAGATAGTATTGAGACTCATCGCAAGTACGCCAAATTGTGGTAAACTCTCGCTGAAAACAAATCTGTGACCGCTGCGCCGCAAAAATACGAAACCCAGATACGCGAAAGCGTTTCACGCCTGCTTTCCATGGCGGAAAATTCGCGCGGCCTGACAGCGGAAGATATTCTGCCGCGAATCGACAGGGCGCTTAAAAAATATCTCCTGCGCGACACGCCCGAGGCCGCAAAAATTGACGTCAAAGAATTTATCGAAGCGCTCAGAGCCGACGACCTGTGTCTGATCGCGGCCTGCGAACGCGGCGACGAGGGCGCGTGGAGCGATCTGGTGACGAGCTTCGGCTCGGTAGTGAAATCGACCGCGCGGAATTTTTGCTCGAATACCGAAGACGTTGACGACCTGGCGAATTCCATCTGGGCCGAACTGCACGGCTTAAAAGCCGACGCCGACGGCAAGGCGACGGGAAAGATCGCGTATTATTCCGGGCGCGGCTCGCTCGCCGGCTGGCTGCGCGCGGTGGTCCATCAACTGGCTATCGACCAGCACCGTAAACTCTCTCGTTTTGTACAAATAGAAGAAGACCGGGAATTCGAGAACCTGGCCGCCGAATCGGCGGAAAACAGCAATAACGCGCACTTTATCACGGCGATAGAAAATCCCGAGGAGGCTTTTACCGACAAGGAAGCGATGGCGGATGTTTCGGACGCGTTAAAAGGCGCGATCGCGGGCCTTGAAACCGAAGACCGCCTGATCATCAAACTCTATTATTTCGATAATTTACGGCTCAAGGAGATCGGGCAGATGCTTGGCTTTCACGAAGCCACGGCCAGCCGCCGGCTGGTGAAAATACAGGCCGATATGCGCAAAGGCGTGGAAAAATTGCTGCTCAGCGAGAAGGGCTGGAAACACGAAGAGGTCAAAAATTACCTGGCGGAAACGGCCGCGAAATTGGGCATCGATCTTGAGAAAATGTTTGTCGTGCTTATGTTTACGGTGCTGCTGCAAGAAAGCTTTTGGCAAAACGTTCTTTAAAACGGTAAGGGAACACTCTTTTAGGGATGTTTCGGCGGATGAGTGTGGATGGTAGAAATACTATACTTAGATTGGGTAAGCGACTTGGATAGTGACGGATATTAATGGAACTTAACTTCGACAAGGAAATGGATGCTCTTTTGCGGCAAGCGGCGGCGCAGCAGGAAAAGCCTGTTCAGCCCGCGGCGGCGGCGCATTTTAGCGGGCATCTTGACGCGGATGAATTGGCGGCTTTTGCCGGTAACGCGCTTCCGGTCAAGGCGCGAACCCGCGCAATGGAACATCTGGTCGATTGCGGAAACTGCCGCACCGTTTTATCGAATCTGGTTTTTTTTGAGAATCAGCCGGAAGAGTCCGCCGCAGCCGCGCCGCATCGTGTCATAGCACCTGTTATCGCGACAGAAAGCGCCTCTTTACTCGATCGCGTCCGCGCCTTCTTTACCGTGCCGATGCTGGCCTACGGAATGGGCGGGCTGGTTTTAATTTTTACGGGGTTATTGGTCTTTAGCGTGTATCGCGGCAATCAAGGCGATATGCAATTGGCGCAGAGTAATGCCGCCCCGGCGGAAAAATCATTGAACAAAGGCGCGGATCAAGGCGGCGGTCAAATACCGTCCGCGGTTCCGATGGCCGATACAAATTCATCGCTCAGCGCGGCAAATACCGCCGCGACGGCGAACGCGGTAACCTCCGGGGCTTATTCACCTTACCAGCCGGGGCTAACGGCTAATTCGGCGGCAAATGCAGCGGACAGCTCTTCCGAACTAGCAAAATCCGGGGCAATGCCGGAGCCGGAAGCCAAGCCGAAGGAAAAGCGGGAAGAGGATTCTCTTCTCAGTGTCGCAAAGTCTCAGCAGGAAGCGCCCGCCCCGGTGACGCGCGTGGACCAGGCTCAAAACAGGCAGCGCAACGAGATCCTGGACGAAGCCCAAAGAGGTAAGGACAATTATCGTTCGGGCAACAACATACTTACTCCCGACGGCGCCGATCGCAAGAGAGCTTACCCTCCCCCGGCATCGGTTTCGGGCGCGGTCGCAGCGCGCGACGCGGAGCGCAGTGACGACGCGGACAAAAACGCTCCCGCCGCCCCGACAAAGAAACTCGTCAAAGGCAGGCAGTTTAGAAAAGACGGCGCGGTCTGGGTCGATACCGCTTACCGCGGACAAGCGACGGTCAATATCGCCCGCGAATCCAAAGAATTCAAAAAGCTCGACGACGGGCTGCGCAAGATCGCCAAGGAATTCACCGGCGCCGTGATCGTCGTCTGGAAAGAAACCGCCTATCGCATCCAATAAAGTATAAAACTGAAAGCGCGGACGGCCCGTCCGCGTATGAAAGCATGGCGTTTGAAACACTAACCGTTATCTCGATTTTCAAATATCTGCTTGTCATCACGCTAAGTGTTTCATTGAAACTCTTAGCGTGAGAGTGAAACACCTGGAACACCTCATCACCACAAAGCCCATAGAAACAGCAGCTGCGAATTTTGGAATGAAACGCATTAAAAAGTCTTTTTTGGCAGTAATGCGAATCTTTTGAGCCTGTTTTGAGGTAATTTGATCTTTTGACGCCACCTGGATGTTCCACCCTGAAACACTTATTGAACGCCGCAGTAACGGGAATTAAACTTTGCAGAAACACCTGGCAGCGGTAAACTGCGCCGTCCGTATTATAGTTTTAAGATCGTGAGTGATGAAGAAGAGATTTTAAGAGAAATAAAAGAATGATGACATTCATTGTGATGGAAATCCGAACGATCAGCACTATCCGTAACAAGCGAGTCGTTTCTTTTTTCCGCCCACCATTACCCCGGCCAACCGACCACGCTATCGCTTGTCGGATGGCCGGGGTAATGGTGGGCGCGGCTAGTACTTGTTCCGATACCTAAATAATTGTTCTTTTACCTTCAACGCGGGGGAGCGCGGGCACCTTGCCTGCCCTGACCTTGTGTTTGCCGTCAGACTCCCACAGTTGCAGGCAAGTGCCTCGGCGCTCCTGAAATGGTCATAGATTTTGCCTGCCCGTGATATTTTTCCCATCCAGCCGCAAACTGTTTTTACCCGGCTTGATTTCAACGCGGACGTTCCAGATACCGCTTTTCCGGTGCGTTTCACCTATGCCGCAGACGTAATAGGTCTCCGCTTTTAAGCCTTCTATTTTGGCTTTACCTGCCGAATCGATAATAAAAAACTTGCTCGCCTCGATTCTTAGCGTGTCGATCGCTTTGGCGTAGCTGGCATTGATCAGCGGGGTCATACGCGACAGCTTGTCGGCGGTGCAGATAAGAGCCGCCGGATATTTACGCGGGTTATCGGGAGCGCGCAGAATCTCCTTGATAATTGTGCCGCGCGAGCCATCGGAAAACACGCCATTCTTTTTTAGCAGATCTCCCCAGATAGCTTTCTTGTTTTCCTTTAATACTTCGGAAAGATCTCTGTCTAAAATGTAAAAAACCTGCCCGGCCAGCGAATTGGCTTCGAATGCCAGGTGAACCGGCACCGCTTCGACTTCTACCGTCAGACTGGCAGTAGTACTGTCATTTTTTTGTTCTCTCATGGTTTTGGGAGTCCTGTAAGAGTGTTATATTTATGTTCATCACCGCTTTAAGCGGTGAAATTGACAGGGATGCTAAAAAATATTTCCATCCCACATCTTTGAAAACGAGCATCGAATGCTACTGACCTCTACCGGCAATAAATCTTGATCTACTCGCGCGGCCAGATTCAAAAGAATACGGCGTGCAGGATAAAGATCAAGTTACCCCTTTCAGCTGAAAGTAGTGTAGATGAAAGCCAAAAACCTGTCAAGGAGAAATTTTCTTGATGGGAACCGGCAAACAAGAATATCCTGATCGCCTTGCGGAGAAGCTACTAAAGATCCGTATGAAATTAGGATTATCACAAACAAGCATAGCAAGCGCGTTGGAAAGACATGGTGTGAAGGTTTCTGGCGGTTATGTGTCTCGCTATGAATTAGGACTAAGGGTTCCTGGACTCCTTACCATAAAAGCTTACGCCAAGGTAGCCGGAATTTCGACAGATAAACTTATTGATGACGACTTAGACCTGCCAGCGAAATACAAATAAATCGGCGCTTAATACCGGGCTCTGCCCGTCGATGCGCGGGAAAAGCTTCGCTTTCCGTTAGGTATCCCCCCACCTTATTGTGGCGGCGTAGCAGCTAAAAAATCTTATAACAGGTTTTCGGAAAGGCAGAGCCTTTCCGCACATCGAGCGGCACAGCCGCGGAAACTGGAGTAACACGCAAACGGCACGGCCGCGACGAAGAGAGAACCACCCCGTCATCCGAAGCGGATGCCACCCCTCCTTCGTAAGGAGGGGAGCTTTCGGTATTTCCCCAAGAATTCTTTAGATATTCCGCGGCAAACGTTAGAATAGAAGCATGAAAGCGTTTTTTCTTTTATGTCTTTTGTGTCTTTTGTGTCTGCTCGCGGCGCCGGTCTGTTCCCAGTCAACTCAGTGGGAAGCGCGCCTCGATAGTAAGGTCCAGTTTTACCAGACGACCGATTTCGGCATTATGATCGCCGGCACGGAGCGGAGCCTCTATGCCATCGACGGCAAGACGGGCGAGACCCTCTGGCGGCGCGCGCACGGCGGGCTGGACGAAACCGCGATCACGCCTATTCCCGATACCGATCTGATCCTGCTGACGCTCGACGCCGGCGACAGATCGCGGCTGGAAGCGGTGGATATTGCGACCGGAAACGCGCTCTGGCGCAGCGACAAGGTCAAGGGCGACGTGATGCAGCTGGCGGTCGATCCGGACAACGACCTGCTCTGTGTCGTGCTGGTGAAAAAAGCCAAGGGCAAGCCCGGCGACGAATTCAAGCGCACGCCGGTGATGCATATGCTGCAGCTTTCGAGCGGCGACGAGCTCTGGAAAAAAGACCTCGACAGCGACATCGAAATGATCCCCGCTAATTTCGACGCGGACAAGGAAACGGTTTTCACGCTCGATAATTATCGCGCGCCGCTTTTTCTCGACGGCAAGCTCTATCTTTTTTACGAAGGCGCGACCATCTATAATGCGCGCAGCGGCAAAGAGATCGAACGCGACAGATTCAAGGTAAACGAAGACGGGCTGGCGCTGACCGAAGCCGATCCGGTCTTTGACGAAAGATATGTTTATATGTCCGGGCACGGAAAAATTCGCGCCGTGTCGCGCAATACGGGCAAGGTCGAGTGGGAAGCCAAGGACCTCGGCGTAACGCCGGAAATGGCGCTGGCCGGGCAGACGCTGTACGTGCGCACCGGCGGGCAATTCACCCGGCTAAAAGACGGCGAGACGGACGAAAAAGGCGCGAACGGAATTTCCGCGCTCGACACAAAAAACGGAAAAACGAAATGGCGCTATAAAGACGCGGACGAGGGGCTGACGAATTTTGTCTTTACCGATCAGAACACGATCGTTTTTGCCGACAAGAACGAAATGACCGCGATCGACGCAAACACCGGCAAGCGGACCGGAAAGGCGAAACACGATGTTGAAAAAGCCGCTTTTCTGCTGGTAAATGAGCGGGGTGAATTGGTGGTCGGCGGCAGGAACGAGATCGCCGCGTTTTCAAAACAAAGCATTACACCTAGTGCAGGTAATGGGCAAAGCTTTTCTCAAGATTCAAAACTAAAAATCGGAAACGGCTTTTTACCGGCGGCCAAAGACCGCGACGCGGCCGCCTGGCGCGTGAAATACAAATCGCCCGACCGCGGCGTTTTTCGCATCGTTGCCGGAATTGCCGCGCGCGCCGCCGCGCTTTATTTTCGCTACGGCGGAGCGGCTTCGTCGGCCTACAGTTTTGCCCGCAGCGGTTTGAATATCGCGAGAGCGGCAAATTCATTTCGCTGGTCGGGCCTGCGGGCTCATTTTTCCTCGCTGAATCTGACACAGCTGGCGGCAAATCAGGCACAGAATTATATCCCGTCCGGCATTCGCACATTCGGTATGCTGCGAAATTATATTCAGAACGGGCAGACGTTTGTCCGGCCGCAGCTTCCCAGTTTTCGCCCGTCTATTTTGGCTCCGTCAGGGTCGGATGTGAAAGAACGACTGCTCGACCGGCTGGACCCGGCGCGGCAATTGGAAAAACTCTCGGATTATTTTCTGCGCCGCAAACGACTCTCCGAACTTCGCGGGCAGTTCATGTATTTTTACACCGACCTGCCGCGCCCCTATGACCGCAAAGGCCTGGCCGGGGTGAACGTCAATAACGGCGCGACCCAGAGATATGTGCCGGTAAGCGATCCCGACGCCCGCTTTATCACCGACGAGGCCGAGGGGCTTCTTTACTCGGCGGATGGCAGCCGGCTCTCGGCATATGGTATCTTGTCGCGGTAGGAATTGTAGCGCCGGCGTCCCGCCGGCTGTCGCGTGGGCGTCCCGCCCGCGTTTTTTCTGAATCTGACGGCGGGACGCCGTCAGGACAGCCGCCGAGACGGCAGCGCTACAACAATAGCTAAATGAACCGTTTTATAGATAAACGAAAAAATGACTGGCAGCGGCTGGAAGATCTGCTGGGGATGATCGAGACCGCGCCGTTGCGCCATCTGACGCGCGAGGAGGTTCGCGAGCTCGGTCAGCTCTATCGCCGCGCGGCTTCCGACCTGGCGATCGCCCGCGCCGAAACGCGCGATCCCAAACTCCTTAATTATCTCAACAGCCTGGTGATCCGCGCGCACGGAAAAATTTACCGCGCCGAAAGCCACGGGCTCGGCATGATCAAGCAGTTTTTCGTGAAGGATTTCCCGCAGACGTTTCGCCGCACGTGGAAGTTTACCGCTACCGCCTTCGGCACTTTTTTGCTGGCGGCGGTCTTCGCTTTTTTTGCGACCTGGCAGGATATGGAGTTTGCCGAATTCGTATACCTCGGCGACGTCCGCTACAATGTCGAGGCCGACCACCACTGGTGGGAAGGGCTGAACGAGTCCGGCAATCAGATCGGCGCCAGCGCCATCATGACCAATAATATCTATGTCACCTTTCGGGCGTTTGCGATGGGCGCTTTTTTCGGCGTCGGCGCGCTTTACGACATGGCGTTCGAAGGCGCCAGGTTCGGGTCGATCTTTGCGGTTTGCTACCAGCTAAAACCCGCTTTCGGCGACGCTCTGGCGACCTTTGTCGTCGGCCACGGCGTGCTGGAGCTTTCCTGTATCTTCTTTTGCGGCGGCGCGGGAATGCTGATCGGTTATTCGATCCTGGTGCCGGGCGATCTCTCGCGGGTCGAAGCGGTCAAGAAAAACGGCCTCGAGGCGGTGCGGCTGGTCATCGGGAGCGCCTGCGTGCTGGTTGTCGCCGGCACCATCGAAGGTTTTATCTCGCCCTCGGCGCTGCCGGCGTTTTTCAAGATCGGCACGGGTATTTTGACCGGGGTCGCGCTATTTTCCTATCTTATCCTGGCCGGGAGAGAGAAAAACCAGGCGGAGAAGTCCGTCGGGGAAGCCGCCGCGGGCCTGGCGGCTTAGCCCCGGACGGTAGAAGCGGTGCCCGGAAGATCGGGATTTCTGGCATTTTAAGGCTGTTAAAACTTTACAAATATAGTGGAATTTCGCGGATCTACGGCCTGCGGAAAATTGCCGTAACATCTATTTAATCCTTTTTTAACAATATTTTGATGGCGGTCTGCTATTAATTGAACCGATCCCGGTTTAAGGAACTCTAATTGCCTTATTGTTTCACATCTGGATTAGTTAATTCTTCGAAAATTTTTACTTTTAGGCACGGGTTTGGGGATAAGTCCGTAACCGTGTGAAATTCAAGGACATAACCAGTAAAGCAGCAGTTCGAAATGGTTTAAATTTAAGAGTCCTTAAGTTCCAGGTGATTCTGAAATCCAAAATCTGAGATGCAAAATCCAAAATTCGAGATGTTTTGCAAAAAACGCACAAAAAAGCAATAGATCCAAAATTCAATACTTTAATGAGGTCGGAAAGAATGACTAAAAATTTATTTTTCAGTTCGATAAAGATTTTTGCGCTCTTTATGCTCTGTTTTGCCATCGGCATGACAAGCATCGTGGCGCAATCGACAGTGACCGGCGGTATCCGCGGAAAGGTCACTGACCCGCAAAACGCTAACATTGCAAACGCAACCGTGACGGCGACCAACACCGGCACCAATAAAGTGGACACCGCCAATACCGACGAGGATGGCGGTTTTGACATTAGAAACCTGCAGCCGGGCACCTATACGCTGGTGGTGAAATCGCAGGGTTTTGCGGATTTCACCGTGCCGGGCATCGTGGTCGAGGTCGGACGCGGTACTAACATCGACGTTCCGATGAGCATCACCGCCGGACAGGTCAGCGTGGATGTTTCGGCCGAAGCGCCGGTCGTCAACAACAGCGACAATTCCAACTCTACCAACATCAATCAGACCTCGATCAACGAATTGCCGATCAACGGACGCCGCTGGTCGAACTTCGCCCTGCTGACGCCGGGCACGGTTCCCGACGGCACCTTCGGATTGATCAGCTTCCGCGGCATCTCCGGTTTGCTGAACAACAACACGATCGACGGCGGCGACAACAACCAGGCCTTCTTCTCTGAAGAACGCGGCCGCACCCGCATCAATTACGTGATCAGCCAGGCCGCCATCCGCGAGTTTCAGGTGAACACGTCGAACTACTCCGCTGAATACGGACGTTCGGCCGGCGGCGTGACCAACGCCGTGACCAAGAGCGGCACCAATGAATTTCACGGTGAAGTTTTCTACTACAACCGCAACAACCGCAACGGCGCGCGCAACCCGCGTGCTTTCGGTTCGGCTTTTGTCGGCGGTGTCACCGTGATCACGGCCGCGAAACCGATCGATCTGCGCCAGCAGTGGGGCGGCACGATCGGCGGCCCGATCGTCAAGAACAAATTATTCTTCTTCTTTAGCTACGATCAGCAAAGCCGTAATTTCCCCGGCCTGGGCGCTTTTACCAACCCGAATTTCCTGAATACGATAACCCCGGCCCAATTGACCATTCTGACCAACGCGCCGGCGGGAACGCCTTTGACGCCGACGGGCGGAACCGGTTTAACGGCCGCGCAGATCAACACCGCTCAGACTTTTCTGAATTCGCTGACCGGTGAAGTTGCCCGTAAAGGCGACCAGACCCTGTACCTGCCGAAGATCGACTGGCATATCAATAACAGCAACGTTTTTTCGATCAGCTACAATCGCCTGCGCTGGAAATCGCCCAACGGCATTCAGACCCAGGCGGTGAACAATCGCGGCCGTGATAACTTCGGCGACGATTTTGTCGAAGTGGATTCGGTCAATGCCCGTCTGCAATCGACCATCACCCCGAACCTGGTAAATGAACTGCGTTACCAGTACGGACGCGATTTCGAAAGCCAGAGAAGCTCACCGCCGATCGCGGGCGAGCCGAAGACCGCTCTGGGCGGAACCCGCTCACCGAATGTCTTTATCACCAACGGACTGGAATTCGGAACCCCGACGTTCCTCGAACGTCCTTCGTTCCCGGATGAAACGCGCAAGCAGATCGCCGATACGATGACCTATGTCCGCGGCCGTCACACTTTCAAATTCGGCGTTGATTACAACACTGTCGGAGACGACATCGCTAACCTGCGTTTTGAAGCCGGCGCTTATTCCTATAATAACCTGGCCGATTTCGTAGCCGATTACATCAACTTCCTGTCGCCGACGGCGACCAACGCCAGATGCGCGACCAGCACCCGTAACCCCGGCAAGTGCTACACCAGCAACTACCAGCAGGGTGTCGGTTCACCGGGACTGCAGTTGGTTTCCACCGACTATAACTTCTTTGCCCAGGATGATTTTCGCGTCACCAACCGTTTGACGTTGAATTTGGGTATTCGATACGAAACCATCGACCTGCCTTCGCCGCAAATTCCGAATTCATCCACCACGGTCATTCCGAATGACGGCAGAACGATCGCCGAAGCCACGAACACGATTCCGGAAGACAGGAATAACTTCGGCCCGCGTTTCGGCCTCGCCTATGACGTCACGGGAGACGGCAAAACGAGTTTCCGCGGCGGCTACGGGATCTACTTCGGACGCATTCAAAACTCGACCATTTATAATGCGCTGGTCAATACCGGCAACCCCGGCGGCCAGGCGCAGGTAAGCATTCCGGTCGCGACGGGTCCGATCTTTCCGAACGTTCTTCCGTCGAGCGCGCTGACATTCAGCCAGGGCGCCATCGTATTCTTCGCGAGAACCTTCCAGGCTCCGATGATCCACCAGTATGACCTGGTCTTCGAACGTCAGATCATGAAGAATACAGTCGTTTCGGTTTCCTATATCGGCAGCCTGGGACGCAACCTTCCGACCTTCGTCGATCAGAACTACCAGCGCGTAGGCGGAGCGTCAACGACGTACAGCGTCGTCGGCGGCCCGTTTGCCGGTGCTTCCTTCAACCTGCCGCTGTACAGCCGCGTAACCGGCGCCAGCGCGATGACCCAGATCCAGAGCACGGTGAACTCGGAATACAACGGCCTTGTATTTCAGGCGAATCGCCGCTTTACCAATGGATTCCAGTTCCAGATGAGCTATACGCTGGCAAAATCCACCGACTCTAACCAGAACTCGGCGACCTTTACCCAGACGAACAGCCCGTATGATCTTTTCGATCGCAGCTATGACAACGGACCCAGCAACTTCGACGTTCGCCATAAATTCGTTGCCAGCGCAGTTTATGCGCCGACCCTGTACAAAGGCGATAAGAACAATTTTCTTAACTACCTCGCCAATGGCTGGTCGATCGCTCCGATCTTTAACTTCTACAGCGGCGCTCCGTATGACGGAACGGTTTCAGGAACAAGCTTGAACGGATCAAACGGCGATGCCCGTTTCCCGCTCAATGACCGTAATGCGTATCGCAGACCGAATATCATCAATCTCGATCTGCGGCTTTCGAAACGCTTCAAATTCACGGAAAAGCTGAATCTTGAATTCCTGGCAGAAGCCTTTAACGTTATGAACCGCACGCACGTGTTTGCCAGAAACAGCACGCTTTATACCAGAAGCGGAACCGTTCTGACCTACAACACGCCGTTCGGCGATATTACGACCACGGACAGCACGCTCTATCGCGAAAGACAGATTCAGTTCGCGGCGCGTTTCCAATTCTAACTTTCCTTCTCAGGAAAACTGACAGGCACGTTTCTTTTTCTAAGAAGCGTGCCTTTTTTGATAAGAGTTAAATAAACCGGCTTTACTTTACAGGCAAAGCCGGTTTATTTATAAAAAGGCGTCTAAATCTGGGAGCGCAGGCATCCTGCCTGCAAAAGATTGCGAAGCGATCTAAATGCACTTTATTTTATGAACGAGTTAGCGCGGACGAGCCGCGCTTTTGCAGGCAGGATGCCTGCGCTCCCAGGTTAAGCTATTTCAAGTCCTATGCGCATTCTGCAGGTATCATCGGCAAAAAATTTCGGCGGCGGCGAAAAGCACCTGGTGGATCTGATGCGCGGCCTGGCCGCCAGGGGGCACGAGGTCTTTCTGGCCGCGCCCGGAAATACGGCGCTGCGGGAAAGGCTTCCCAAGCTGGCGCCAAGTCTGACGGGTGAAAATTTTCTTGACATCAAAATTCGCCACGCGCTGGATATTCCGGCCGCCCGGCGGATCGCCAAATTCATCCGAGAGAATAATATCGACGTCGTTCACGCGCATCTGGCGCGCGATTATGTGCCTGCTTCGCTGGCGGCGCGTTTCAGCCCGCGGGCAAAACTGGTGCTGACCCGCCACGTCCTTTTTCCGATGAACGGCCTGCAAAAATTTGCGCTTTCGAATGTCTCTCGCGTGATCGCGGTTTCAAGGGCGGTGGAAACCGGGCTTCGCGGGCAGCGAATATTTCCGGCGGAAAAGATCGTCACTATTCCGAACGGGATCGACGTTTCGCACTGGATGCATTTCCCGCGAGCGCGCGACGCCGACATCGACACCGGCGGCACCGGCGCGAATACGCGCGAAGATACGCGCCGGGCTTTCCGGCAAAGCCACGGAATACCTGACGGCGCTTTTCTGATCGGGACGGTCGGTGAGTTAAAAAAACTCAAAGGGCAGGAAGACCTGATCCTGGCGGCGGAAATGATCCTGCGAAAATTTCCCGGCGCCTATTTCGTGATCGTCGGCCGGGACAATTCCCCGGCGGGCGAATACCTGGCGCATCTGCAAAATCTTGCCGCAGCCATCGACGCGGCGGATAGATTTATCTGGCTCGACTGGGTAGAAGATACCGCGCCGCTGCTCCACGCGCTGGACGTTTTTGTCTCGGCTTCGCATTCGGAGAGTTTCGGTCTGGCGATCCTGGAAGCGATGGCTTCCGCCTGCGCCGTTGTTTCCAGCGAAACCGAGGGCGCTAAAGAACTGCTCGGGGACAAGAATTTGGTGCCGCTGGAAGATCCGGTAAAACTTGCCAAAGCCGTCTGCGGGCTTTTAGGCGATGACGAGGCGCGTAAAAATTTGGGCGGGGATCTGCAGCTCAGGGCGAGGGAAAATTTTGCTTTGGAAAAAATGATCGGCGCGACGGAGAAGCTATACCTGGAACTCTAAAACGCCGCTCAGAACTCTGGTCAGCTCGCTGCTTTCAAACCGGGTGCCGTCCAGCGCGGCCACGTTGCGGATCCCGATGCCGGCCGAGGTGAGAAAACATTCATCCGCTTCCAGCAGATCTTCGACGCGGCTCTCGACTTCAAAATATTCGATGTGATTAATGCCGGCCTGTTCCAGCACGAATGCGCGGGTCGTGCCTTCGAGCGCGCCGGTTCTGAGCGAAGGGGTGTAGAGTCTATCACCCTTGACCCAAAAAATATTCGCGACGCAGACCGACGTTATTTCTCCCCGTTCGTTAAGGCGCAGGGCTTCGTCGAATCCGGCATTTTTGGCTCTCTCCCAGGCTAATAAATTTTCCAGGTAATTACACGATTTAATGCCCGCCAGCGGCGAAGCCGAATTTATCGGAAACGGCGAACGGGTCAGCGTGAACCTTTCCGGCATCTCGCGGAAATCAGCGGTCGCGATCAGGATGTTGGTCTTGTCGGTCGCCGCGCAATTCCAAAAACCGGCGGCATTATCAAAGCAGGTGATCCGCGCCCGCGCATCGCTTAGCTTGTTAGCCCGGATCACCGCCAGCAGATCTTCGTAAACATCTCTTTCGCTGATCTCGCCCATGTCGATGCCGACCGCCATCGCATATTCGCCTAACCGCTGCCAGTGTTTTTTCCACAAAAACGGATGCCCGTCATAAATTCCCATCGACGTGAAGATACCCCAGCCGTAGAGCGCGGCCGAAGAGAGAGCCGGAATGTTCGCCTCTGTCGAAGTACAAATTTCGCTGTTATAGGATATGAACTTATGCATTTTGTCGGCAGCGTCTAACTATTAGCGGCCTTGCGTTTCTTGATGGGTTCGGCGGCGGGGAAAATGAGCCGAAACGTGGTTCCCTCGCCGATGCGGCTTTCGACCTTGATCTCGCCTGAGTGTTCCTGAATGATACCGTAGCTGACGGCCAGCCCCAGCCCTGTGCCTTTCCCGACTTCCTTGGTGGTAAAGAACGGATCGTATATCTTGGTCAGATTTTCCGGCGCGATGCCCTCTCCGGTATCGGTCACGGTGATCTCGACGCCGTCATCGGTCATGCGCGTTTGCAGGGTTATCTTTCCGCCGTCCGGCATCGCATCGCGGGCATTGAGGATCAGATTCGTAAATACCTGCTGCAGCTTTCCGGCATTGCCGTAGATGTTAGGCAATTTATCGTCGTAATTTTTTTCCAGCCCGATCTGGTTGCGGCGGAGCTGAACTTCCAGCAGCTGGATGGTGTCTTCTAAAATGCGGTTGAGGCTCAACTCATTGAACTCCGCGGAGCCCCCGGCGCGGGAAAAATTCAGCAGGTTGTTTACGATATTCGAAGCCCGTTCGGTTTGCTTATGCACCTTTTCCAGCAGCGCGTGTTTCGGATCGTCTTCGGAAAGCATCCCGAGCAGCATCTGCGTGTAGCTGGAAACGCCGGTCAGCGGCGTGTTCACCTCGTGCGCGACGCCGGCAGCCAGCAAACCGATACTGGAAAGTTTCTCGCGCTGCTGCAATTGTTCTTCCAGTTTCAGCCGCGAACTGACGTCCTCGATCACCAGTATCGCGCCGGTGTTTTCACCCGACGGCGAGCGCAGCGGAGCGATCGCGACATTTAAGATCAAATTTTCGCCATGCCGGGTTTCGGCAAAGAGTTTGTAGGCGTTTCGCAGTTCCGTCAGGTGCCAGCTTCTCTTGCCGATCAATTGCAGCAGGCTCTGCGCGAATCTTTCATCGAAGAGTTTTTCGACCCGGCTGCCGACCGCTTTTTCGCGGCTGATCCCGAACATCTGTTCAAAGGTAGTGTTGCAGCTTCTGACGCGGCCCGCTTCATCGACCGCCAGCAAGCCTACGTTGACCGATTCGACGATCGATTCGTTGAACTCCTTGAGCTGCGCGAGTTCCTCGGCGCGGCCGCGCTGTTCCTGGTAGAGCAGACTGTTTTCGATCGCCACCGCGACAAAACCGGCCACGGTGCGCAAAATGTCGATATCCTCCGACGAAAGCAGGGAGCCGTCGATCCCGCGGCCCAAACCGATCACCGCCACCATCCGTCCGCGAACCACGCAGGGAACGTAATAATGAAGTTCCTGCGGGTTAAAACCGCTGCCGTTAGTATCGGTTTCGCCGAGGTCCAGATCGTCGGCGCGAATGACGCTCTTTTGCGCTGACAGCGTGCGGATCATCTGGCGAAAGTCGGCCGGCACCACAAAACCGGTGTTAAGGCCGGCGGATTTTGCCATGTGATAATGGGCGGTGTCATTTTCATTTTCGATAAAGACGGCGACCTTTTCGACATTCAACACCTGCTGCAGGCGGCTGACCAGCGCGTTAAGCAGCGGCTCGAGCGCGGTCGTGGCGGAAAGCGTCCGCCCGAAATCCAGCAGGCCGCGCCGCAGGTCATAGCGCTCGCCGTAAAAATAACGGTCAACCCTCTCCTGCAGAAAATTTTTGATCGGTTCGGAGATCATCACGATCACCGACATCGCGATCACGGCCACCAGCACGCGCAGCGTGATCTCGAAATTCGAAAGCCCGTTGCCGATCGCCAGGAACATCAAAGCCAGCGCGACGCTGCCGATCATCATCGCGATCGCGATCGTGGTAACGGCATAGACGAAGGCGCGCCGCACGACCACGTCCACGTCCATCAGGCGATAGCGAATGACCGAATGACCGAAGGTCAGCGGGATCAGCGCCATCGGCAGAATTACCAGTGCCGAATACCAGCCGTCGTCAGGCAGGGCAAAATATATCTTTGCCAATTGAAATGTAAGCGACGGCAAGGTCGCGCCGATCGTGCCCCAGACCGCCCATTTCAGTCTCTGCCGCACGACAGTTTGTTTATTTTTGAAAAATCTCCAGAGCAGCACCTGCGAGCCGATCACCATACCGGCGATAAAATGGATCAGGCTGATCTGATTAATAATTCCAAATGGATCGCGGCTTCTGTTGAATTCGGCGATCCCCGCGCCCACACTTTCGGGCACGACGAAATATGCCAGCGACAGGAACGAATTCGCCGCCATCAGCAGCGCCGCCGGGAGATAGAGCGAATATGTCTTCCAGCGGGAGCCGACAAATACTTCGCTGTGAACCGGGTAGCGCAGGCAGAAGTGAAGGAAAAGCGGCGCAAAGAAAACAAAGGCGGCATCGTCGATCAGCTGGATCGCCAGATCGAGGTCCTGCCCGGTTCCTATCGGCCGATAAAGATGAAAGACAAAGGCAGTCAGACAAAGCGCGCTGAAATGCAGGATGAACGGTACGCTGCCACCCTGCTTGAAGAAAACAAAAAGCCCCACCGCCAGGTAGATCAACCCGACGAACGCCATCAGCAATATCGGCGTGCTCCATTGAATCCGGGTGCCGATATGCGAAAGATCGGCGTAGTAATTATTGCTGAAAGAATAGGAAGGCCGCTGATAAAAGTAGGTCAGGCTGCCGTCAACTTTTGCCTGATCGAGGTACATCTGCACGTCCGCCGTGGAGGTCACCTCATCGAAATTTTTTCCGTTAAAACTGATGAATAAAAGTTTATCGCCGGGTAAAATATAGGCCCTGTCCGCCGCCGAACCGGGCTCTACCGTTTCCGCATAAATGCCGTCATCTTTTTGGACCCAGGCCACCCCGTCCGTCGGCATAAGAGGCTGCGTGGCGCGCTGCAAAAGATTGAGTGCTCCGCCGACAAAGAAAAACGCCGTCGCCAGCAGCAGTATCCAACTCCACGTTGTCAGCACCTTTCTTTGCATAGTTTTAAGCGCGCGTCCCCACGGGCAGCGGGACACATTTCACCTTAATCATCTCTATACGCAAAATATGTTCCAGAAAACCGTTTTTCCCGTAATGTTTAGCGACATTTCCGGCGGGCATCTTTTTCCTGTTTTAACAAGCCTTTATCGGTAAAACGACGGCTCGTTTCAGAAAAAATCGCAATGCGGGCGGGAAAATCCTTTGTTCAGCTTTTCCGTCTTTATCCAAGATTTCGGACGGCGTTGCCCATAAATGAAATAGATGATTATTGTAATGAAGTCAGTACCGGGAACGTAGTGACCGGCTTCCTACTTAAAACTTTACCATCCTATTGACAGATAAAGATTTAACAAAGCAGTTGGATCACTAGCCGGTCACTGCGTTCCCGGTACTGACCCGTTATCTTTGATTCAACCGATATTTATGGGCAAGCCATTCGGACAAAGAAAATCGCGGCGTAAAATACTTCCCGCCGCGATTTGTGATAAATCTAAATTCTTTAACCTCTAAAATCTTACGGAAATTCCGCCGCGCAGGCCGCGCCGCGCCGAGTTTAACCTGATCGTGCCGTCTTCGCCCTGCGCCTGTATTGCATAGTCGAGCAGGTTGCGGGCGTCGATCACCGCTTCCGCCCTGAAAGGCAGTCCCCAGGTCGGCAGCGACTGGATCACCAGAATGCTGACCGAGGGGTCGTAGATCGCCATTTTTCCGGCAAAGGGATCGATCGCAAAAACCGTTGCCTCCGGCGAAAGCCGGAAGACCGTTTTAACGCTGGTGCCGCGTTTCAGATCCGCCGTGACCTGAGCGACAAATGTCTGAAAAAGCTGGTTGGCAAAAATAGCCTGCGGATCTTTTAATCCGGCCGATGAAAGCTTTTGCCCGCGCCCGAATGCGTAGCCCGCGCCAGCCCTGAACATTTTACCGAAACGGCGATTGTAGGCGATCCGGACGCCCTGCGCTTTGCCGCTTTGATTAACGGTCTGTACCGGTGAATTCTCGTCATTGTTACCGGACAAAAATCCCATCGGCAAACCGGCCAGCCCCACACCCCTGCCGCTGAAGGTGTCGAAGAAGGCGGCGGCTTCGAGCGAAGAGTTATTGTCGAGCACTCTTTCGATGCCGATCTCGAAACGGCGATTCCGATTGAGCACCGGACGGTCGCCCACCTCGGCAACTTTTTCGGCCGGCATCGCGCCGCGGAAAAGCACCGATTCCCCTTCCATATCGATCGCGCTCTGCCAGGTTCTTTCTTCGGTCGCGCCGGTATATGAAGCGTTCAACCTGGTTTTGGAATCAAGATCGTACTGCACGCCTAAACGCGGCGAGATCGCGGCGTCGTCGCCGGCGCCGACTAAGCGCGCGTAATCGAACCCATAGACAAAGATAAAACCTTCGCGCACCTGCCATTGATCGAACGCCTGGAAAGAAAGCTGGCCGAGATCCCTGGAGTCCGTCTGCCCGGCGGGCGTAAAGCTTCCCAGTTTTGCGGCTGAGACCGAAAGGCGAACTTCGTGCGAATCGTTCAAGCGGCTTTCTATCGCCGCTTCAAATCTGTTGGGCGCGAGTTTTGAGGTGCCGGTCTGCCCGGCAAAGATGACTTTGGTGTTTCCGCCTATCGGTTGAACGGTGGCGAAATTGAACCCGACAAAAGATTCGCCGCCGGCTGTGCTCGCGGCATAGGTTTCGATCAGATTTTGCCCGTGGAGTCTGCCGCCCTGCTTTTCATCCTCATCGCCGCCAGTATCATCGGCAATGCCGATTTTTTCTTCGACATTCTGATTCTTTCTCTCGCCCCTACTTTCAACGGCGGCAACGGTGCTGTCTTCACCTTCACCGGCCTGATAGATCGAACGCTGGCTCTGCGCGGCGCGGATCGCCCATTTTGGATTATTGCGGTCGGCCTTTTTCTCGGAAAACGTTCGGCCGCTGCCGGCGCGTTCCAGCCGCAGGCCGTAGTAGGCCTCGCCCGATTGGTTCACCTGAATATTGTTCAGGGAAACCTCGTTATACCCATTGGCTTTTGCCAGCAGAGTGTAAGTGCCGGGAACTATCCGCGTGATAAAGCTGCCGTCGGCGGCGCTTTTAATTTGTTTCAGGACCCTTAACGTTCCTCTGCGAAAGATGGAGATCAATGCGCTGGCCAGAGGTTTGCCGCTGTCGTCGATAATGATGCCTTTGATGACGCCGTACGAACCTTTTTGCTCCACGACTTTGTTAGCCATGACCTGGTAGGCAAAAGCAGTGCCCAGCAAAGTAAAGACTAAAAAGTTAAGGATGATCTTTTTTAATGTTTTGGATAAAAACATTTATCGAGCTAAATTCTCTCCACAATCAATCTGTCAGCCTTCGGTCGAACAACCTGACTGAGCCGTATGTTATGTAGCTGATGGTAACCCCGAATTTAAGACTAATCGCGTCTGTCGAGTATTTTCGTGGTTATCGTCAACCGTGTCAAGACGAGAAGCGGTCTGCTCAGTCTAGGTTCGATGCCTAAAACTTGACAAAGTTTGTCTCTCGGCTAGAATGATTATTGCCAATGTGGAGACGTGGCTGAGCGGCTGAAAGCGGCGGTTTGCTAAATCGTTAAGGATCAAAAGTCCTTCACAGGTTCGAATCCTGTCGTCTCCGCCAGATTAATGTATAGCCGTTAGTCAGCAGTAAACGTTCGGTAAAACCCGGTCTTTGACTTTTGATTATCGGCTATAAAGCTATTAGAACCATGAGTATACATCTCCCCGTAATCGAAACTGCAAGGCTACGTCTGCGTACAATGAGGCCTGAGGATGTGAGTAGTATTCATTCCATCTGGTCCGACCCGGAGGTAATGAAATACATCCCCGTTGTCCTCTTCCGCACGCCCGAAGAAATAGGTGAATTTATCGCGCTTTCCCTGCAGCGATGGGAAGAACGCGGCTTCGGGATCTTTGCCGTGACCATAAAAGAAAATGACGAATTAGTCGGATACTGCGGCCTGCAGTACCTGGATGGGACCCCGGAAGTGGAAATTTACTACGGGTTATCAAAGGTCAGCTGGAACCGGGGGATCGCCACCGAAGCCGCCCGCGCCGTGATCAAATTCGGTTTTGAGCAGGTAAAGCTGGAAAATATTGCCGGAGTCACCCTTCCCGATAACGTCGCTTCCCAAAAGGTGCTGGAAAAGATCGGCCTGGAAAAGCGCGAAGTGAGCAAACGGTTTTACAACACCGAATGCGTCTATTTCGCCGCCGCGCGTGAAGATTATCTCCCCGACGAGAAAGCTTACCGGCTGATCTACGAATAGAGTTTAATTATCCGCGCGTTTGTTTTATCCTGTCTCCGGGACGGCCGGGAAATATCCCGTACCTCCGGATGTAAATGTATACCCCCAAATTTTTTGCCGAGACCGACGAAGAAAGACTGCCGGCCTTCATGCGCGAGTTTAATTTTGCCGCGCGTGTCTCAGCGGACAACATTAGAAACGTTGACATATGAAGCTTTCGAGATCGATGACAGTGACGCAATTCGAGAACGGGTATTGGTATGCCGACGAGCTGAGGGAATTTGCCAGAGCGATCGGAATTCCATCGGCAAGCAAACTGCGAAAAGACGAGCTTGAAAAAGCGCTGGTGATCTTCTTTCGCACCGGAAAGGTCAAAAATCCGGTCAAGCGAAACCTTTTGAGATCGGGCGAAAAAGACCTGGAAAAAGGTTTAGATCTTAAACTTCCCGTTATTAATTACACCAGCAATAGAGAAACAAAAGACTTCATCGTGAAAGAGGCGCTGAAGATCGCTCCGGGCCTAAAAAGAAAATCCGGCGCCCGCTACCGTTTAAATCGCTGGCGCGAAGAACAATTGACCAAGGGCGTCAAAATCACCTACCGGGATCTGGTCGATCAATATATCAAGTTAAACCAGACTGAAGAGCCTTTTGCGCAAATTCCCCATGGAAGATATATCAATTTTCTCAGCGATTATCTGGCGGCGGAAAAACAATCGACCAAAGAAGAGGCGATAGCGGCGTGGAAAGAATTAAAGAAACTGGATTGCCCGAAAAATTATCGGGCATGGAAAAAATATCAGGCAAAGAAAATAACGACTGAGTAGTTATTAATTATTAGTTCGTAACTGTTAATTATTTTCGGGCCTTGCCCATAAATTAAGCAATTTAGAGAAATCGAAAAAGCTGTTAGCTAATAGCTCTCAGCTAACAGCTTTTATACTGAAAATGTATCACAGCTCCAACCTGCAGACAGCGATTTTACATTTATGGGCAACATCTTATTTCAGCAACTGCCCGACGGATTAAGAATGATGAATTTATAATGAATAATTTTACTGCTGGAATCCGTCAAAGTATTACCGAAACTTACTGAGTTATTTATGAATGAAAAAAGGCAAATGCTGCTTCATTTTTTAGCCGCGCTGGCGTACCGAACGCAGAAAGCGCTTCGCGGCGCGCCGGAAAGTTTTGCGGATTTCAGCGCGGGTTCACATACCAGGACGCCGCACGAGCTGATCGTTCATATGCGGAGCGTACTGGGTTATGCGCGCACTTTTTTTATCGGCGGCGAATACGCGCGGCCCGTGCCGGTGAATTGGAAACAGGACATCGAAGGATTTCACGAAATGCTGGACGACCTGGGAAGATACGTTAAATCCGATACACCGCTGCAAAACACGACCGAGGAACGCATGCTGCAAGGCCCGTTTTCCGATGCGATGACACATGCGGGACAAATAGCGATGCTGCGCCGGCTGTCCGGTTCACCGGTTGCTTCGGAAAATTTTATATTGGCCGATGTCAGCACGGACAACCTCAGTTCAACCCAGCCCGACCCGGTCGCCCCGGACAAAAACTGGCCGAAGCCGGAACATAAGATCTAACCATAAAATCACGATAGTGTTCCTGTCGGAGCGCGGACGGCTCCCGGTGTTATAATCATTTTCAAATATATTTCGTCAGTAGTTATGTCAGTCTGGGCTTTCCACTGACCACTGATCACTGGCCACCGACTACTATGACAAGAGTTCGTTTCGCCCCGTCACCAACGGGTTATTTACATATCGGCTCGGCCCGCACCGCGCTTTTTAATTATTTATACGCCCGCCACACCGGCGGAAAATTTCTGCTGCGTATCGAAGACACCGACCTGGCGCGTTCGACCGAGGAATCGACCCGCTCGATCCTCGAGGGCCTGGAATGGCTGGCCTTAAGCCACGACGAAGAGATCGTTTTCCAATCCGACAACGCGCCGAAGCATCGCGCCGCCGCGCTGAAGCTTTTGCAGGAAGGCAAAGCCTATCGCGATTTCACGCCGAAAGAAGAACGCGCCGAGGGCGATATCAAAACATCCATCGCCGACCGCGCCCGCGCCAATCAGGGCGAAAAGGACATGCGCGATAATCCTTTCCGCGATCTTTCCCGGGAAGAATCCGACAGCCGCGCCGAAGCCGGTGAGCCTTTTGCGATCCGTTTAAAAGTCGCCGCCGAAGGCAAGACCTCATTCGAAGACGCTGTTTATGGTTTGCAGGAACGCGACTATAAAGAAACCGAAGATCTGGTGCTGCTGCGCTCGGACTCTCATCCGCTCTATAACCTGGCGGTCGTGTGCGACGACATCGAGATGGATATCACGAACGTCATTCGCGGGCAGGATCACCTGACCAACACACACAAACAAATTTTGATCTATGAAGCGCTCGGTGTCGCGCCGCCGGAATTTGCGCACCTGCCGCTGATCATGGCGCCGAACAAGGGCAAGCTTTCCAAGCGTAAACACGGCGAGGTGGTTTCGATGACAACGTATCGCGACCGGGGATTTCTCTCGGCGGCTTTTGTGAATTTTCTCGCGCTGCTCGGGTGGTCTTCGAAAACGGAGCAGGAAATAATGACGCTCGCCGAACTCACCCATGCTTTTACGCTCGACGGTATCCACCGCAGCAACGCCGTTTTCAATTTCGACGCAAATGACGAACGCCGCTGGACGGATGACAAAGCGCTCTGGATGAACGCCGAATATATTCGCACCATGCCGCTGGCCGACTTAATTCCTTTTGTAAAGGCCGAACTCAAGTCGGAAAAGCTCTGGCGCGACGAATACGAAGACGAGGATCGCCAGTGGTTCGAGGAAACGGCCGATCTGATCCGCCAGCGCTTTTTCACGCTCAAGGATTTTTCCCGCCAGGGACGCGCTTTTTTTAGCGAGGATTACGATTTTAATCCAGAGGCGATCGCTAAGCATTTGAGCAAGGAACCGCTGCTGAAAGAATGGCTGCCGGAGCTGGCCGGCGTGCTGGAAAACACGGAAGATTTTTCGCACGACAATCTGGAAACGGTGATAAAAGAATTTTGCGAAAGTAAGGGCACCAAGCTCGGCACGGTGATGAACGCTTCGCGCGTGCTGCTGACCGGGCAGGCCGTCGGCCCGTCGATGCTGATGATCTTTGTCATGCTCGGTAAAGACAGATCGGTCCTGCGGCTCAGAAGTCAGGTCGCCTGGAATCTGTAAATGCTGCAGATAGTCAAAGACACTTTCAACCTGCTCACTTTTCGCATCACGCGGGACGCGATCTCAAAGTTTGGCGCCGGGCATCTGGCCTTTGGAGTTGCCTGCACCTGGATCGTCGGGATCGGGCGTTACTGGGACAATTCGCGCGCGATATTTCCGCAGCATATCGGGATCGGTTCGGTAGTTTATATCTTTGCGCTGGCTTTGCTTTTGTGGCATCTTCGAACATTCCTTAGACGGTCTCGCGGAACCTGGCAATGTCGCGCTGGGGCGGCGCGCCAAAATACTTTTTATACGGCTTACAGGGCGGCGACCCCGCGAAACTTGCCAGTGCGCTGATGCGGCTTATAAGTCAGGACGAGCCTCCGCTGCGCTGGGCGGCCGGGGCGGACGCGATCGAGACGTTCGAGAAGAAAGCTCGCGAACTACTTTCTCAAGCCGACGCTTACCGAGAATTGTCATCGTCGCTCGCTATCGACAAGGCGAGTAAGGCAAACTGAAAACAAGAACATATACCGAAAATAAATTTAAGGACAGGAACAATAAAAATCATGTACAACGCAAAAGCTTATGCAGCAGCCAGCGCGATCTCGCAACTGGCCGAAACAACTATCCCGCGCCGCGATCCGAAGGAAACCGACGTCAAGATCGAGGTCCTCTTCTGCGGCATCTGCCACTCCGACCTTCATTACGCGCGTGACGAATGGCACGACGTGATGCCCGCGGTCTATCCGTGCGTGCCGGGCCATGAGATCGTCGGCCGTGTCACCGAGGTGGGTTCCGCCGTCACCAAATTTAAGCCGGGCGATAAGGTGGGCGTCGGCTGCCTGGTCGAATCGGACCGCACCTGCCCGAGCTGTAAAGAGGGGCTCGAGCAGTTTTGCCCGAACATGGTGCTGACCTACGGCTTCCCGGATAAGCACGGCACCGCGCCGGTCACCTACGGCGGTTATTCGGACAGTGTGGTAGTTGACGAGCATTTTGTCGTGCGCATCCCGGACAATCTCGATCTGGCCGGGGCGGCGCCGCTGCTATGCGCGGGTATCACAACCTATTCGCCGCTGCGCCACTGGGGCGTGGGCCCGGGCAAGAAAGTAGGCATTGTGGGACTCGGCGGGCTGGGCCATATGGGCGTGAAATTTGCGCGCGCGTTCGGCGCTCACGTCGTGGTATTCACCACTTCAGAAAGTAAGAAAGAAGACGCGCTGCGCCTCGGCGCGCATGAGGTCGTGCTTTCTAAAAACGCCGACGAGATGGCGAAACACGCCGGCAGCTTCGATTTCATTCTCGACGCCGTCGCCGCTGAACACGATATCAACGCCTACATCCACCTGCTCGCCCGCGACGGCAACCTGACGATGGTCGGCGCGCCCGACAAACCGCTGGCAGTAGCAGTCTTCGGCCTCATCTTCGGACGCAAGAGTTTTTCCGGCTCACCGATCGGCGGCCTTGCCGAGACGCAGGAGATGCTCGATTTCTGCGGCGAACATAACATCACCGCCGACGTCGAGGTCATCGGAGTGGATGGAATTAATGATGCCTACGAGCGGATGCTCAAATCCGATGTGAAGTACCGCTTCTCCATCGACATGGCTTCGCTGAAAGCATAAGGATACAAGATGAAATTCGTGGTTTCTGCCTTATAGCCATTATAAATAAGACTGGGCCTTGCCCATAAATTACGCAATTTGGAGAAATCGAAACAGCTGTTAGCTAATAGCTCTCAGCTAACAGCTTTTTATTACTGAAAATGTATCATCGCTCCAACCTTCAGACAGCGATTTTACATTTATGGGCAACGCCAATAAGACTAAAGAAAGTAACCACGAAATTATACTAAACGACACTAACAAATCCCGAATCCGCGACTTTACAGGCAAGGCCGGCTAAAATATAGAAGTGCGTTTTAAACTTATTGCCAAAGCGGAATTTAGCTCAAAAAGGATAGGGTCCTAAATTTGTGGTACTCAGATTTTTTCTTTGCGGGCTTTGCGCCTTGGCGTGAGGTGATTTCACGCCAAGGCGCAAAGCCCGCAAAGAAAATTAAGCTACTCTTTAAACCAGTATCGCAGAATTAGGACACTACCCAAAAAAGAGAAACTACCCGCTGCTTGCAGCAGCACTCCTCCTTAGTTAAGGAGGGGAGTTTTGACGCTTACTTAAATTTGGCGCTTCATAAAAAATATGAATATTAAGATTAAAAAAGCAGGCGAAGGGGACATTCCCGCCATCCTGGAATTGCTCCGTGAGTTTGCCGAGTACGAAAATCTCTCGCAATTTGTCGAAGCAACCGAAGAGCGCTTTCACGCCGCACTGTTTGGCGAAGGCGCGGTGGCGGAGGCGATTGTCGCAGTCGCGGATGAGAAAACCATCGGCTACGCGATCTTTTACCCGAACTTTGCCACCTTTCGCGGACAGCGCGGAATGTATCTGGAGGACATTTATATCAAGCCGGATTTTCGCCGCGGCGGTACCGGCGAAGTGATGCTGCGCTATATCGCCGGGCTTGCCAAAGAGCGCGGCTATGAGCGGATCGATTTTATGGTGCTCGATTGGAATGCGGCCGCGATCGGCTTTTACAAAAAGCTCGGCGCCGAGATCGACGATTCCGAGCGGCATTTCAAATTCACTGATGAAGCGTTCAAAGATCTGGCAGGGTAAACAGCTCGATAACTGCCCGGTTTCTGCCGAACTGTCACAAAATGCCTTTCTACGGTGTTTTATTAGTTAGAAAACGGAAATAATTCCAAAGTTTAATTAGAGGACATCGACCATGAAAATAATCAAAATCGCCGTTTTGGCGCTATTTGCTCTAACTTTTGCACATCATTCAATGCCGGCGGCCGAAGCGCAGTCAACCATCAAGGGCACCTGGACGGCCAGCGACAGGTACGACAAAGACGATAAAGACGAAAAAATAAAAGACGGCAAGATCCAGTTGAACTTCACCCGCCGCACCGAGCGGAACGGGGTCAACAATCACGGCAGCAGCTATCCTATCGGCGAGCTTCAGGGTTTGTCGCTGGATCAGATCAACAGCGCGAATTCTTCCGTCAGCTTTCGCCTGGTTCGCGAAGCCGGCACCATCGAATGCCGGGGGGTTTTTACCAACGGCAGGGGCACCGGCGAATTTACCTTTACGCCGAATTCGGGCTTTGTCGATGGCATGAAAAGCCGCGGCTATACCACGCTCAGCGACGAGAGGCTCTTTACCTCCGCGACCCTGAATCTGACGCTGGCTTTTGTCGATGATCTGAAAACGGCCGGTTTTGGCGAGCTCACGATAGACGACATTTTTAAGGCCAGGATCTTTAATATCACGCCGCAGTACATGAGCGAAATGAAAGCGACCGGTTTCCCAAATCTGGAAATGGAAGATCTGGTGAAAGCGCGCATCTTTAAGATCGACGCGGATTTCGTCCGCCAGGTCACGGAAATGGGTTTTGCCAAAGATTCACTGGAAGGCCTGGTCAAGCTGCGCATCTTTAAGATCACGCCGGAATTCCTGCGCGAGATGAAGGCGCTGAATTTTCCCAACCTGACATCCGAAGAAGCGGTGAACCTGCGCATCTTTAAGGTCACGCCGGAATTTATGAAAGAGCTTCAATCTCTCGGCTTTAACAGGCTTTCGGTGGAAGAAGCGACAAAATTCAGAATCTTCAAAATAGACAGCGAATTTATCCGCAAGGCAAAAGCCGAAAATCCTAACATCACCGTCGAAGAACTTGTCCGCATGAAAATTCACGCGCCGCGCGTTCGCGTCGACCGTGAGCAGTAAAATAAACCTTTCCCGCAGAATTGTTCGCAACGAATCAGGCTCCGCTTTTTCCGGTTACGTACCGGAGGGCGGAGCTGTCTAAAACTAAATAACCGCGTTGAAAAAGGAGACGATCATGAAATATTTTCTGATTTGTTTGATAATTTTCACGCTGATTGGGGCAGCACAGGCACAAGGCGATCTGCAAAAAGCAATTTTTTTAACGATCAGGGCGTAGCCGAATACGAAGCTACAAATTACGAAGCGGCGAGCAAGCTGTTTGATCAGGCCATCGGCCTGCACTCAAAATATGCGACGGCTTATTATAACCTCGGCACTACATATCTTAGTTTAAAACAATTCGACAGGGCTTTGAGCGCTTTTGAAAAAGCCGTCGAAATTTATCCGCGGTACGCGGAAAGCTATAACCAGATCGGCGTGCTCTATGCCGAAACCGGGCGGTTCGACAAAGCGCTCGAGGCTTTTAGAAAAGCGATCACTCTGAAAGCGCTCAACCCGATGGCTTTTCGCAATTTGGGATTCACCTACATCCAAACGGAAAAATACAAAGCCGCGATCGACGCCCTTCAGCAGGCGGTGCTTTTCGATGGTGACAACGCCGAATTTCGCATTCTGTTGGGCTATGCTCTGAGCCGCGTGAAGCGTTACGACGAAGCCATCGCGGAAATGCGCCGGGCGGCGGAGCTCGACGGGAAAAATCCGCTGGCGCAGTTTTTTCTCGGCGGGCTCTATCTCGCGACAAAGGATAAACCGGCCGCGCTGGCGCAATACGAAGCCGTCAGCTCGCTGGATGCGAAATTGGCGGACAGGCTCTATCAGGCTATCTACGCCGATAAATTACTGGTCGTATCATCCGAAGAACTGACGCCTCATTGATAGCTAACCAGTAGAAAGTTTAGAGTTCAAACTTTAGTTTGTCTTTTAATCCGGCCGCTATCCGGTTCTGACAAAAAGACACGCTAAAGCGTGAACTCTAAACTTTAAAAAGTTGCGTTTAAGGCGCCGTAGGGATACGGCCGTTCCTACGGAACTCGAAACAATTCTCCCGATCTGTAACTACAAAATATTACGTTCCGACAAAACTAAAACCACTCCGATAATTTCTATGGACGCGGCGCAAAGCCGTGTGATATGTTTTAAACATCTTTTAAACCATTGCGCGGCAATTGGTTCTCTTGAAGTAAATCTTTCCAAATTAAAATCTTTTGGAACCTCCGGTACAGATAGTAGTGAGAGATTGTTATGAAGAAGCCATTTTTCTTTGTCGTGTTTTTCTCTTTCCTTTTTGTTTTTGCTATCGGCAGCGCGTCGGCAGCCATTTATGAGGTCAAGCCCGACACCCCGCTCGATACCATCGCCGAGGTTCCCTGGGCGACGCTCCAGCCGGGCGATACGGTCTTGATCCACTGGAAGGCGGCTCCGTACAAGGAAAAATGGGTGATCTGCCGCCAGGGCACGGCCGCCCTGCCGATAACCGTGCGCGGCGTGCCGAATACTAACGGCGATCTGCCCGTGATCGACGGCAGCGGCGCGGTAACCCCGCCGAATTTAAATTTCGCCAGCGAGCAGCGCGGCGTGATCAAGGTCGGCAGCGCCAATGTTCCGGCGGACACGATGCCGAAATATATCACGATAGAAAATCTCGACATCCGCAGCGCGCATCCCGATTACCAATTCAGCGACGACGGCGGAAACACGCAAACCTATACCAGCGCGGCATCGTCGATCTATGTGGAAAAAGGCGAGAACATCGTCGTCCGTAATTGCCGTCTGCACGACAGCGCCAACGGATTTTTTGTCGCTTCGAGCGACGAAACGGTTTCGCGCGATGTTCTGGTGGAGGGAAATTATATCTACGGCAACGGCATCACCGGCAGCGCTTTTCAGCACAATAATTACACCGCCGCGATCGGCATCACGTTTCAATACAACCGCTTCGGCCCGCTGCGCGCCGGGGCAAACGGCAACGCGCTGAAGGACCGTTCGGCCGGAACCGTCATTCGCTACAACTGGATCGAAAGCGGCAATCGCCAGCTCGACCTGGTCGATGCCGAAGACAGCGCGCAGATCAGAAACGACGCAGGCTATCACAAAACTTTTGTCTATGGAAATATTTTGATCGAACCCGAAGGCGCGGGAAATTCACAAGTTTCGCATTACGGCGGCGACAGCGGCGCGGAGGACACTTACCGTAAAGGAAAACTTTATTTCTATAACAACACCGTCGTTTCCACCCGCGCGGGAAACACGACGCTCTTTCGGCTGTCGACCAACGACGAAACCTGCGACGCCCGCAATAACATTTTTTACAACACCGCGGCGGGAGCGAATCTGGCGATGCTGGCCGAGGCAGGTACGCTTTCGGTCAGCAACAACTGGATAAAATCGGGCTGGCGCAATTCGCACGAAGGCGGCGGCGGGTTTGGCGGCAGCGTCACCATCGCCGGTGCTTTCATCATCGGCACCGCGCCGGGATTTACCGATGCCGCGACGCAGGATTTTCGGCTGACTTCCACGTCGGCGGCGATCAATGCCGGAACGGTTTTGCACGCAGATGCCTCAGCAAACAACGTCGCGCGGCACTACGTCAAACATCAGCTGAGCGAAGCGCGTCCGATCAGCGGAGCGCTCGACCTCGGCGCGTATGAGTTTGCCGCGGCGGCGCCGGTGCAGATAATTGTGAGCGATTTTCCCCCGGCGATCAAAGGCCGCTTTTATCACCACACGCTGCAGGCCACGGGCGGTTCGGGAAATTATATTTGGACGATACCGGCAGGCACACTGCCGCCGGGACTATATCTCGACCCGGCGACCGGCGTGATCGGCGGAAAACTTGCGCTCAAAGGAAGCTTTACATTTCAGATCATAGTACAGGACGCGCAGAATACCGCGAGCAGCCAATCGGCGGTATTAACGCTCGAAGTAAAACTTTATCCGGGAATATGAGGAGGGGCAAAAAGAGCGGCAGTAAATCTGCCGCTCTTTTTTGATTTTCTACCTGAAAACTATTCCTATGCTGAAGCGGAAATTATCGTCGAACCCGCCGCCGAATTTGATCGGGTTATAGTCTAGCTGGAAAGCGCGAATATCGACACGTCGGTTTAACCGGATGTCCAGACCGCCGCCGAAGGCCATGGCCAGACCGGTTTCGCTGGTGCCCCCGGGGCAAATAATTGTAGTGATGCAGCCTATATCCGTCGAATTCTTCCTGAACGCTGCCCCTACCAGTGCATGGGCAAACGGCTTAAAACGTGTGCTGGAAGCATTGTCCTTGATCTGAACGCCGCCAAGGACATTATAAAGCGAATTCTTAGCAGTAAGTAAGATCGTCGAGGTGGAAGGTCCTGAAACCGGTATTACCTGAAAGCTAACGTTCGTTTTCTTATAAGCTCCCGACACGTCTCCCTTGATGCCGAAATAGCGGCTCACATTGAAAACAGCCGATGCATTAAATCCGTCAAGGGGCGTGCGGTCCCTATATATATTGGGATTGGGACTGAAATGCGCGTCGGCCTGTCCATACGTGTAACCGACAAAAAATTCCGCTTTCTTAAAATCGTCATTCGACTGCGCCATGGCGCAAATGCTCGACGCAAGTGTAAGGGTCAATGCAAGAATAAACTTTTTCATTGTAGTCGCTCCAAATTGTTGATCTATCGGAAAAAACGAACAAATTCTGGATGGAAATCTAACCTGCATGTCCTTGGATGGACTTATGGCAAAGGCAGTTGCCTCAGCGGCTAGACTTTAGTTATTCGAACTGTTTCTTAAATTCTTCAAACGTCTCTTTCAGCGTGGAGAATTCTTCGCGAAGCGTCGAAACTTCTTCTTCCAATTTTTCGATGCGTTCATTATTGGCTTCTTTTAGACCGGCGCCCGCCGGACGAGAAACGGCGATGGTATCCGCCGCGACCGCGCCGGATAGTAAGTGCGCGAAGCGCGCTTCTTTTTGGCCGGGCTGACGTTCCAGCCTGACGATTACGGGCTCGTCGCGGCGGCTGAGGCTGTCGAGCGATTCCTGCACGTCGTTTAGATCCTTAAAATCATAAAGCCGCCCGGTGCGCGTGTGGATCTCGCCCAGCGTCTGGGCTCCGCGCAGCAGCAGCACACAGATCACCGCCACCTCCGAAGGCTCGAGTTCATAGACGCTCGGCAGCATGTGCTTGTATTTCACCACCCGGCTGGTGCTGCCGTGAAATAGGTAGACGAGAAACTTGTCGTGCAGACTGTCGAGCGCTCCCTGCACCGTTTGCTCGTCATACGAGACGACGGGGTCACGGCTGGTTTTTTGATTACAGGCGGCCATTACCGCGTTTAAGGTCAGTGGATAATATTCCGGCGTGGTCAGCTGTTTTTCGATCAGCGAACCTAATACACGCGCTTCCGTTTCGTTTATTTCGATCATATCTTTGGTTCAGAGTTACGTCTTTAGACGTGAATTATAATATTAAAACACGCCTGAAGGCGTAACTCTGAACTCAATTTCAGCTTATTTCGATGATGCTTTACAATTTGGAGCAATGGAGATTTTAGTAGCGCGCACCGCGGATGAAATAAATTCGGCTTACTGTCGGCTGTTGGCGTGCCGCGAGATCGGCTGTGACACGGAAACTTCCGGCCTGATGGCGGGCAAGAGCCGCCTGTTTTCCGTGCAGTTTTCCGACGGCGATTTTTCCGTGCTCGTCCCCATTAGCGAAGGCTTACAGCTGGGCGCGCTGGCGGGAATTTTATCTTCGCCCGGCATTATCAAAATTTTTCACAACGCTAAATTCGACCTGCAATTTCTAAACGCGAGCGGCTACACGGTCGCGAATATTTTCGACACCATGATCGCCGAAAAAGTCCTCACCAAAGGCGCTTATCAATCGGCTTCGCTGGCGGAAACGCTTTACCGGTATTTCGCCGTCGATCTGGACAAAAGCCAGCGCGAAAAATTTTCCGCGCGAAAATGGGACGGCATCTGGACCGACGAACTGGTCAGCTACGCCCTGTCGGATGTGATCCACCTGCCGCAATTGATGCAGGAGCAAAACGCATGGATGGAAAAATTAAATCTATCGGCGGAATTTACAAGACAGATGTCGAGAATTAAGTAAGAACCTCCGTTATGTCTTATTCAATTTTGAACCCCAGGCAAATCCCGCAAAATTACTAACGGCCAGATACGCCGCGTAAGCTCTCCATTTCTTAACGCCGCGTTTTAACATTATTTCGTAAAAAAGAAGGTCCGCGTCCTCTTTGGTAAATTTCCGGTAATCTACTACCTGATCCTGCTCGAGCGTTCCTTCGCTTCTGTAAAGCATATCGTGAAACAGCGGCGCGACATTTGAAAGGTCATCCTTGGCAATGAGCACCCAAAAGATGCGGGGAATGCTGGCCCGGTCAAACTTAAATCCTTCTTTTGCGGTTATTTTGTAATCTTTAGCTTCGTAAGTGTAGCCCTGGATCAATTCATAAACACCGGACGGATCGACTTCGCGTATCACGACATCGGGAATGCCCGAAGCCTTAGTATTTTGGATGGCGAAATCGATTTTTTCTTTAATGTAATCGTCCGGAACATCGACATTCGCCATATCAAGAGCGAGCATGGTTTTCTTAATGGGCGCAATTCCCAGCCCTTTTTTGCTCAGGTCAATCTTAAGCGTGCCGTTACTTTCCGCGTTACCGCTGACGCCGACTTTAATATCCCCGGTTTTCGAGACAGCGTCGATCTCTTTTAGTTTTGCTTCCAATTCTGTGATATTCATTTTTTTACTTTTCTCCTCTGTGGGATCATGGACGTTGGAAAGATACCCGAACCGGAAAAGATTTGCAATGTATTTTTTGGCAGGGGCGGGCGGGGTGAACCGTCTTTGTAAACGCTGCGGAAAAGCGCCTTTCCGAAATTCCATTTGCCTTGATCGGTCGTTGGTAAGTATCTCTGCTTTTTCCGCAGCCGCCGGGCGATCGCCTATTTCTTCCTGCCAATTATCGCCAGATAATTATCACCGAAAGACTTGATAAATTTTTCGGCCCGCCAATCGGTTTCGCTGAGGATGTCCTGCATCTCTTCACGCGAGACGAAAAGATAATCGAACCATTTTCCGGTAACGCTTTTATAGCGGATGCGAAATCTGATCTGCCCGCCCATGCGGCCGAGTTTTTTATTTCGCTTGTGATAGCGCAGATGGTCAGGATTCGTGGTTTGATAAGGGTTAAGGCTTCCGGCGATTATTTTTCCATCCGGTGCAGTTATTTTGGCGAATTTCCTGAGCAGGGTTATCGCTCTCTGACGGCTTCCGAACAGGCCGAAATTATTACCCATCATTAAAACGGTATCGAACGAACCGGCCGCGAATTTATCCACGGATTCGATGGGTAAAACCAGGGCTTTCTTTATCCCGCGAAGCTTGCAAACTTTGACGGCGCCGGGCGAATTGTCGATGCCGGTGACGTCGAATCCCTTTTGCTGCAGGTAAAGCGAATGCCGTCCGGCCCCGCAGCCGACGTCGAGAACTCTGCCGCGGGCACGGGCGACGGCTTGCCGCTCGCCTTTCGACCAGTCTTCGTATTCGGAAAAATAGTCGCCGGGATCGGAACCGGTATCGAGATAACCGTCGTCTCTTTCGATCAGCTCCGACGACATTATCCCGCTGTGATATTGCGCCAAAAGATTTTCGCCAAAAGCGTCCCGGTTATTTTTAATTCTCATCCTTAACTCTTTCGGTTTTCACGGTCGTTTTCCATTTACCGCCGAGCAGAGTTTTTGTGGTTGTGGTCACTATCCGCATATTCTTTTTCTCGTCAAAACCGGTGGCGTCTTCGACCAACTCATAAACCTTTACCGGGCGGTTGGCAACCACTTTGTAGCGCTCGGTGATGTGCCAGCAGCAACCCGATTTATCGAATATCTCTAATTCTTTTTTCTTTTTATCGACTTCAAACATTCCGAGGTGATAAGCAAGATCGGTGAACTTTTGATTAAAGACAAATTTGCCGGCCGCTTTCGACGAAAGATAAACGCGGTACGAAGGGCCGTTGTACGATCCGTTCGTCCCGTCGCAGATGGCGACGTCTTCCATGCCGTCAAAATTAAAATCATTGACATTGACGATGCTTTGATCGTCATAGAGCCGCGTCGTATTCACCAGCGGCTTGCCGTCGTCGTCGCCAAGCTGGACATAACTGTCCGGCAGTTTGATGACCTGGTAGGCTTTTGTTCCGCCTTTTTTGTAAAATGAAAAAGTCGCCGCGCCCCGACAGGAACTGCTGTCACACTCGGCCACCTGGACCTTGACGTCAAAATATTTCGAGGCATCTTTGAGTTCGAAAGTGTGCTGGGCAAACGCGGTTGAGGTGAGAAGGAAAATTAGTATCAGAATGTTTTTCATAAATTTATTGATTCGAGCGAAATTTAACCGGTCGCTGTTTTCGTGTAATTTGGTGTAATTTCGTGGTTAATTTTTACAGCATAGATGGTGTTGCCCATAAAATGAAACAGATGGCCATCTTAAATGAGGTCAGAACCTTAGAACGCAGTGACCGGGTTTTTCAAAAACTTTTAATATCCTTTGCAGATAATAGTTTAGCAAGCTGATCGGATTTTACCCGGTCACTGCGTTCTGAGGTTCTGACCCCGTTGCTTTATGGCTCAACAGTATTTATGGGCAACGCCAGCTTAAATTAGGATAATAAAAACCGGAACCACGAAAATACACTAAATCACACGAAAAAACTACCATCTGTGATAAGCCGGGTGGCCTTCGCGAACGGCGACGAAGGTGCCGCGGCAGGTGGCGCAGACCTTCTCGTCAGCGATCAGCTCGGCTTCGATTATCGCGCTGGTATCGGTCGAACCAGCCACCCGCGATCTTAACGTGATCAACGCGTCGCTCGGCGTGGGGCGCAGGAGTTTGATCGCGTAATCGGCGGTGACGGTGCAGGGCAGCTCGTCCGAGCCCGATTTTTTCATCAGGTGATAGGCGGCGGTCCAGTTTGAATGGCAATCCAGCAGCGCGCCGATAATGCCGCCATTGACCACGCCGGGAAAAGCCTGGTGATGCGGCTGGGCGCGAAATTCGGCCACCAGCCCGGCGTCGCCAGCCTCTTGCGCGTCGCGCGCATCTTTACGAGGATAGCTTTTTACATGCAGGCCTTTGTCGTTTTTCACGCCGCAGCCGAAACAGATCCCGTCGGGCGCGTAAATTTCCTGGAGTGATAGTTCGTTGGTCATATAAGTTACCGGTAAAACTGAGGGCGGGACGCCCTCAGGACAGCCGCCGGGACGGCAGCGCTACAATTACTCTCTCGCAATCGAAAATCAAATTACGGGTGTGTCATTTCCTCAGGCTTGACCAACTCGTCGAATTTTTCCGCCGTCAGCAATTCGAGTTCGACGGCCGCTTCGCGCAGGTTGAGCCCTTTTTTGTGCGCGTATTTCGCTATTTTAGCGGCGTTGTCATAACCGATGTGCTGGTTGAGCGCGGTCACCAGCATCAGCGAATCGTTTAGGTATTCGTCGATCTGCGCGGTGTTTAACTCGATGCCGTTGATGCAGAATTCGACAAAGCCGTAGCACGCGTCATGCAGCAGCCGGATCGAATGCAGCAGGTTATGGATCATCACGGGCTTAAAAACGTTGAGCTCGAAATTACCCTGCGAACCGGCAAAACCGATCGCGGCGTCGTTTCCGAAAACCTGCACCGCGACCATGGTCATCGCTTCCGACTGGGTCGGGTTGACCTTGCCCGGCATGATCGAGCTGCCGGGTTCGTTTTCCGGCAGCACCAGCTCGCCGATGCCGCAGCGCGGGCCCGAACCCAGCCAGCGAATGTCATTGGCGATCTTCATTAATGAGCCCGCCAGCGTTTTCAGCCCGCCGGAGGCAAAAACGATCTCATCGTGCGCCGACAAAGCGGCAAATTTATCCGGGTGCGCTTTAAATTCCAGGCCGGTGAGTTCGGCAATTTTTGCGGCCGCGCGGTCGGCAAATTCGGGATGCGCGTTGAGGCCGGTGCCGACGGCCGTGCCGCCGATGGCCAGGTCGAGCAAACCGCTCATGACCATTTTCAGGCGCTCGACGTCGCGCGCGATCAGGCTCGCCCAGCCGCCGAACTCCTGCCCGACGGTCAGCGGCGTCGCGTCCTGCAAATGCGTCCGGCCGATCTTGACCACGTCTTTATATTGTTTTGCCTTGGCGTCGATCGCGTCATGAACTTTCTGCACCGCCGGGATCAGCGCCTGCATCCGCTCGGCGGCGGCGATGTACATCGCGGTCGGAAAAGTGTCGTTCGACGATTGCGATTTATTGACGTCGTCATTCGGGTGAACGGGAGTTTTGCTTCCCATCTCGCCGCCGGCCATTTCGATCGCGCGGTTCGAGATGACCTCGTTGGCGTTCATGTTGGTCTGGGTGCCGCTGCCTGTCTGCCATACGCGCAGGGGGAAATGTTCGTCGAGCTTGCCCTCGATCACTTCATCGGCGGCGCGGACGATCAGGTCTTTTTTATCCTCGGACAGTTTCCCGAGATCGAAATTCACCAGCGCGGCGGCTTTTTTCAGCACGCCGAGCGCGCGGATCATCTCGCGCGGCATCCGGTCGAAACCGATGTTGAAATGATGCAAAGAACGCTCAGTCTGCGCGCCCCAATACTTGTCAGCGGCGACATCGATCTCGCCCATCGAATCGCTTTCAATGCGGGTTTTTACGTTATTTTGTTCTGCTGTCATCTTGTTCTTATTTTCAGAAATTTTCTTCTTTATTTCCAGATTCCAGATTATAATACGCCTAATCCCAAATTTAACAATTTCGGATACGAAACTCCCGTTTCGTTGTACTACCCACATGTCTAACAACTTAGCCTAGGAGAAAAAAAATGAAAACACTTTCCCTCATTCGACAATCGTCGTCGGCGATATTTGTCGTCTTATTATTAGTGTTTGGCGCGATTGCGCAAACTACGGAATTCCAAACGAAGAACGCCGAAAACCCGGCCGTGGGCGGCGACAGCAAGACGAAAATCGGCAAAAATACCGAAAAAACAGCTCTCGACAAAAAAGCATTTCTATCACAGTTTACCGAAGAACAGTTGAAAGAAATTCAGGATGCGCGAGATGAGGTAATGGCTTCCCCGGCAGCTTGTACGCCAACAACTCCGATTGCTTTTAGTACATCAGGAACCGGTCACCGTGGATCGGGAGGATATACAGTGATATATTACAATAAACAGTCGGACAAGATAATAACGAACGAAAACGGAGGGGCCGCCGTCAGTTGGCTTAAACCCGCAACATATGTCGTCCCTTGTTCCGGGCTTTATGTACTTACCCTGTCTTTCCAAAAAGATGCTTACTATCCGCCCGCGACAGCGGACGATGTGACGATGTATTTTTCCAGGAACCTCGATCCAGGCGATCCCATTAGTCATGGTTATGGATGGGCTGGTGAGGGGAGTCCCCGCGGGACAGGCACTTACACCGTTGCTTACAGATTGAATCAGGGCGATTTTATTAACACCTGGTCCGGTAGTGACGGCGGGTTCCCGAGGCACCTGATCGTGTATTATTATTCGATATTCAGGATCGCGCCGTAAAACCGCGATCGCCGCGGTCTTCAAAAAAGTAAAAAAACTTCCCCGGAGCGCAGGCTTAACCGTCTGCGCTTCGTAATTTTATTTCTTTCCCGGAAAATTCCGAGAAAATCCTTAACAGATTTTTTCCTCTCCGACTTACGCGCCGAAGTTTGCCGGAAATAAAACCTCATCACTTTCCAGGGCGTAGGTTTTTCTGCTTACGCCCCGCAGATCGTTTCAAAATAATTTCCCTCCGGCGCAACAGCATTTCTCTATATTTTTCCCGCCGCCGATATTCCCGATATTTTCCCGATATTTTTTTCTGCGTAACGCTTTAGGTGTTTTCTCATATTAAATATAAGCAAGGAGAACAACTGTAAAGCATACCCCGGTTTTACAGCTCAGTTCTCAAACTCATTACCGGTCCCGCTCTCTTTTCACCTCAACGTAACTCATACAAAAGAGGCCGGGACAATGTTCGAACCAAAGAGTTCAGATTCCGTAAATAAGGAGACGTTCAATGAAAAGATATATTACCCTGACCATCCTCACTCTTGGCATACTGTTTGTCTTTGCCGGCACAGCTTTCTCTATTTGTACGGCCGACGGTTCCGTTGTCCGGGTGAGAAAATTTCGCGCCGGAAATTTTGAATATGTGGATTTTTTTATCAAGCGCCCCTCGTTCGCCAATTTTTCCGGTTCGGTGCTGCCTCAAACAGGACCTTTTACAAGAGAAAATACCGGTACGATTGTCCCGGTGGCCGGGACGGTATTCCGCGTGGTCACACTCAACCATGTTTTCACCGGTTGTAAATTATCGCCGGTTGTATCAAGCCCGACCACCACTATCCAGGACGTCGTCCGGCTTCAAAGCATGAATTCGAAAGTTGTCTTTGTTATCGGTTACGACTCCGCGTCGAATTACCGTGAGATGACGGTGACGAATGTATCGGCCACCAGAACACGTGTCAGGCTCAGATTCGACCACTGACCGACTTCACTTTAAACATAAGATCGACAAGATCTTTTTTGCGGGTGGGAAAGCCGAAACACGAGACGGCTTCTCATCCGCATTTGAACTTTCATTATCCACTATTCGTTCATTGGTAAATAGTAAAAACAGTGAGGCCCTCGGTTCTTAGGCTGATCTCAAAGATTTAACACCACAAGATCAGGACATTACCCGCACGACAGGAAATGTCTTAAGTTGGTTGACGTCTTTGGCCAAGGCAATGTGTCAGTAGCCTGACCGTAAGGGAGGGCGCGCATTTTCAGGTAATAAAATAAGCGCCCTTGCTACTGACACGGCGACTCAATTTCCGCCGGCTTGAGCAGCCAAATTAAGACACCTCCAGCGACAGAAAACCCTTGACAGATTTTTCCCTGCCGACTTACGCTTAAAATCGGTTTCTTTCTCGATCGATTCATAAATGGAAAATATCAAACTTCTTTTTCAGCTTTATTTTCGCCCGGCTGCGGCGATGAGCGACATCATCGACAGAGGCAGCTGGCTTTTCGCGGCGGCGGCGATGCTGGTCGTGTCGTTCGCTTTTCAATACACGGTCAATTCGCGGATCGCGCAAACGTATGCGGTGACAAAATTCGATCAACACCTGCAAAGCTCTGATCTTAACCCGGAAACGGTCGAAAGCGGCCGCCTGACCGAAGCTCAACTGGAAGAGGCGGAATACATTGCCGGGACGGATGTCGAGGAGCAGATCCGCCGGAAGCCTTTCCCGCTGCTCGGCAGAAATATTTTGTATTTTGTTTCATTCGAATCTTTCTTTGTTTCGCCGCTGATCTCGCTGCTGCTTTTCTTTGTTCCGGCGCTGCTTATAATGGCCGGTATTCTGGGCGCGGCGGGCTATGCCGGAACCAATCTGCGCAACAATTATTTGCCGCTGGCCGCCTGTACGATGATGGCCTGGACGGCGGCGCACCTGCCTTTTGCCGCCGCCGGGCTCGCGCTTTTCTGGCAGCCGGTGGACGGCGCTATATTTCTACTGCTGTGGCTGGTTAGCGGTTTGCTTTTCGGCCTGCTGACGGTGTTTGCCGTGCGCACGGTGATGGGAGTAAGTTACGGTTCGGCGGTGATGATCGTCGCCGTTTCGGCTTTTGCTTTCACGGTCGGAATGTATGTCTTCCGCTATATTTCGCCGTACCTCTTTTCGCCTTTTCTGATAATCATGGCGGTGATATATTTCGGCGGTTTCCTGAGCAGCGAAGCGCGCGGATTCGGCAACGCTTTCCGGCAGCGGCAAAATTTCAAACGCTATCTGCACAGCGCCACCGTCAATCCGAAAGACGCCGATGCGCACGTCCAGCTGGCCCTGATCTACCTGCAGAGAAAACAGGACGCCAAGGCGATGGAGCATTTGAACAAAGCGTTTGCGATCGACCCGGAAGAGATCGACGCCAATTACGAACTGGGACGAATAGCGCGCGGCAAAAACGAATTGCAAAAAGCGCTGAACCATTTTTCAGTCGTCGTCGAACAAAATGATAAGCACGCGTTGAGCGAGATCTGGCGCGAGATCGGCGCGACCTACCTGGAAGCGGGAATGTTAAAGGAAGCCCGCGAAGCGCTGGAAACTTTTACCGCGCGCCGCCCCTTCGACACCGAAGGGCTGTATTATTTTGGAAAAGTTTTAAAGCAGCAGGGCGAAAACGAAAAAGCGCGCGAAGCCTTTGAACAGGCCGTCGAATCCGCCAAAAATGCGCCGCGCCACCGCCGCCACGAGATTACGCAATGGGGCAAGCTGGCGCAAAAAGAGATCTGAATATTTGCCGCGATAACCTTTTTTGATCCGGTTATTTGTATGATTCGCGGCTAATCTTTTCTTTTATATTCAACCACAAATCTTATGATCGGTTCTTCTTCGTCGCCGGGCATTTCGGTGAAACCGGTTTGTTTTAATCCGTTATGTTCGAAGCGCGAGAGGTCTTGTCGAGAGAGCGCCCAGGGGAGTTCGAGCGGTTCTTCATCGTCTTCGCGGCCGCGCGTGACGATAAGGAGTTCGCTGTCACCACCCACGAAACCGGCGATGGCGTCGATCACCTGCGGACGCATTTCCAGCGGCAGCGGCTGGATGGTATAAACTTCGAGTACGAATTCAAAAGCGTTTTTCCACTCAGGCGGCGGGTCGAAAAGATCGGCCACATGAAAATCAATACGAAATTCGATGTCCGTTTCGGCGTGAATTTTTTTGGCCCACTCGACCGCGGTTTCAGAGATGTCGAAGGCGGTGACCTTAAAGCCGCGGTCGGCGAGAAATTTCGCATCGTCGCCCAGCCCGCAGCCGACGACCAGGGCCGTCCGCCCGTTTCCCTGCAAATTCACCTGTTCGGCCCAGGCGGCGAGAAATTTATTTGGCTCCAGGTCGGCCCAGGGAATAAGCTCATTATTACCGGCAGCTTCTTTATAAAGCGCGTCGAACCAGCCCGTTGCGTCGCCTTTTTCGAGATACTCGGCGGCGATCTCGCGCGTGCGTGCCCGCGGATCAAAAGTTTCGTCTGTCATATTTTTATATTTGCCACAGAGTTCACAGAGAACACAGAGAGAGGAGGTTAGGAACAGGAAACAGAAAGAATTCAAAACCAGAGTGGCTTCCTTTTTCTTTTCAAAACTCTGTGTTCTCTGTGGCTAATTATCATTTTTATCATTCCACCGGCGCGCCGGCTTCCTGCCACGCCGCCCAGCCGCCGTCCATTGACCAGACATTCGTGTAACCCATCTTTTGCAAGTTTTCGGCCGCGAGCGCCGAGCGGTAGCCGCCGCCGCAATAGAGAATAAGTTCGGTGTCTTTTTCAGGGTAAGTCTGCACGATGTCGCGTTCGATAATGCCGCGCCCCATGTGTTTGGCGTCCTTAGCGTGTCCGGCCGCGAATTCGTTATCCTCGCGGACGTCGATCAGCCTGGCGCCGTGGTTTAGACGCTCGAGCGTTTTCGCCACGTCGGTTTCCTTAACGCGCGATCTGGCGTCTTTAACTATCTGTAAAAACTCTTCGGAATGTTTCATATCGATCACAGTTTAACGCAATTCGGCGAAGAGCGCCCGCACGATGGCTTTATTCTCTTTGTCTTTTTCGCGATCCACCTCAGCCCTGGTATTTTGGTTGAACTCGATGCCGTTCTCACACGTCCAATAGGTTCGGTTGAGCAGGGCATACATCGTGACAAGTTCGCGCTGCTCGGCGCTTAATTGCTGTTCATTCAGGATCGCTTCCGTATAGACCCGCCCGTGATGGGTGCCGTGCCAGCTCGCTTTTATTCTTCCGACGGCTTCCAGGGGGTCGCCCTGAGCTAGGCTGTCCAGATCGACCAGGCCGCTAAAATTACCTTGATCGATCATGACGTTTTTTGCGCAAATATCGGCAAAATACGTGACCGGCTTTACGCTCTCGAAGTAAGATCCGTACTCTTTATTCAGCCATTCGAGTATATTCCGGAGTTCGTCATCGAGCACACCGGTTTGCCTGCCCCAGCCCAGCACGACGTCGCTCATTCGGCGGACTTCGGCGGCCCAGGAATCCACCAGATCGCGATCGTCACCCCAGAGCACGCCGAACCTGCCGTTGTTAGGAACATCTTCGAGCTGTCTGAAAACATTAGCTATCTCTCCGGCGACGGCCCTGAGCTGCTCGTCGCTGAGAGTCCGGATCACATCGTGAATATCGCGCCCTTCGAGTTTGCTCAGAACATGATAGGCATAAGAAATATCCTGTTTGGAATAATCTTCCGCCAGTATATCGGGCACCTTGATCCCTTTTGACTTAAATAAAGGGATATTATTATGCGAACCTAAAAGGAATCTCTCCGCCGTGTTGAGCCTGACAAAAACTTCTTTGTCATTTATCTTTACGCGGTAAACTTCATTGCAGATCCCGTTTTCCATTCTGACGATGTTCTGCGGTTCCTGTTTAAATTCTTTTTGAATGATGTGAGTGATCTCACGGTGATGCGACGTCTTAGTCATAAATCCTTTACAAAGCGGTCAAAAGTGAGGACAATTACTTGCCACTATTAAAGTTCTTCAAAGAAAAAATTACAATCAGGAAAAACTGTAAATGAAAAAAGTTGCCTTATTCCTACTGATCGCCTGCTGCTTTTACCTGTCCGGCTGCAGCAGGGATGCTGAAATAAACGCTTTTATTGCCGAATGTAATTCGACCACCGGAGAGATCCTGCAAAAGATCGACGCGAATCCGAATGCGGCCGGGATCGATGACGCGCAGAAGGTTTTTGACGGCAAAAAAACCTCGTTGAAAGCAAAATTGGACGGTATCAAGGGTGTCAGGGAAATGCAGGTCAGCGCCGATGTCAGGAAAAAACTGAAAGAGACGGTGATAAAAAATATCAGCGACCTGAAAAATGTTTCCGTAAAGTTTGAGATGGATAAAGAGGCTTCGACAAAATTTCAATCGCTGCTAAAAGAGTATGAGGAAATTTTCCTTCCCCCGGCCGGGGCGAAGTAAGCGTATTGGTAGTTAATTATGAAGAGCGGGCGGGGCTTTCCTGTCCGCTTTTTTAATGCGCGGACGGGTAAATGAATTACCCGCGCAAAAAGAAAGAATATTCGCCGCCAAGAAACTTTGGAAAATTACGTTTTACTGTCGCCGCTGGCTAGAAACGCGGGAACTTCCTATAATGGGTTCTATATTGATATTTATTTCACAAATGAGGTTAAAACATTGGCAGAAACATTTGACGTAACAATTATCGGATCCGGCCCGGGCGGTTATGTAGCGGCCATTCGCGGCGCGCAGCTCGGTTTAAAGGTGGCAATTATCGAAAAAGAAAAAGACGCGCGGCTGGGCGGCACTTGCGGCCTGCGCGGCTGTATCCCGACCAAAGCCCTGTTGATGGCGGCGCATCTGTATGAAAAGGCAGGGCATTTCGCCGATTACGGTATCAAGGTGGACAACCTGGGGTTCGACTGGGGGCAGGTACAAAAACGCAAAGGCGATATCGTTGCCAAAAATGCCGCCGGTGTGACCTATTTGATGAAGAAGAATAAGGTCACGGTCTTTAACGGGTTCGGCAAACTGGCCGGCGCGGGTAAGGTCGAGGTCGCCTATGAAGACGGCAAAAAAGAAACCATCCAAACCAAAAACGTCATCATCGCCACCGGCTCCGTCGTCAGGCCCATTCCCGGATTCGAATGCGACGGCAAACAGGTCGTCAATTCCGATCACATTTTAGAGTTAACCGATGTTCCCAAATCGCTGATCGTGATGGGTTCCGGCGCGGTCGGCGTGGAATTTGCCAGTGTCTATTCGCGCTTCGGCACGGACACGACGGTGGTCGAGCTGATGGATCGCATCGTCCCCGTAGAGGACGCCGAAGTTTCCAAGGAGCTCGAACGCACGTTTAAAAAACGCGGCATCAAATGCATGACCGGCGTAAAGCTGGACAAGATGGAAAAAACCAAAACGAGCGTGAAAGTTTCCGGCAAAGACGCCAAGGGTATTGACGTAAATCTGGAAGCCGAAATGCTGCTGGTCGCCGTCGGCCGCATGCCGCTGATCGACAAGATCGGGCTTGAAGGCACGAAGATCAAAACCAACCCGCGCGGCACGATCCAGGTCAATGAATTTTGCGAAACCGGCGAGCCCGGCGTCTATGCCATCGGCGACGTGATCGACACCGCCTGGCTGGCGCACCTCGCTTCGAAAGAAGGCTGTCTGGTGGTGGAAAAGATCGCGGGCAAAAAGGTCGAGCCGATCAACCAGCGCAACGTGCCGAACTGCACCTATTGCGACCCGGAAGTTGCCAGCGTCGGGCTGACCGAAGCCAAGGCGAAAGAAGCGGGCTATGACGTAAAGGTTGGCAAGTTTCCTTTTTCGGCTTCGGGTAAAGCGCGCATCATTGGCGATACCGAAGGGTTTGTGAAAATCGTCAGCGAAAAGAAATATGACGAGATACTGGGCGTCCACATCATCGGCCCGCACGCCACCGAACTGCTCGCCGAAGCCTGCGTCGCCATGCAGCTCGAATCGACCGCCGAAGAACTGGGCAACACCATCCACGCCCACCCAACCGTCTCCGAAAGCGTGATGGAAGCGGCTGAGGGAGTGCACGATATGACGATACATATTTAATGTTTAGAGTTACGCATTTATGCGTGGGTCAGGCATAAAATATGCAAGTCTATAACAAAGGCGGGGTTTGATTCCCGCCTTTTCATTTTGATAAATGTATGTTGAATCTTGAACAATTAAAGAAACTTGAAATTGCAAGTGGAGAAATTTTAGAAGTAACAATGGTACTGAACGGAGACTTGAAAGTCTGTACCGACACTTTCCTCGCGGGAATAGCTGAACACAATCTTAATCAGTTTTGGCGAAGAACTATTGTTAGAACTATTTTTGCATTAGTGGAAGGCATAAGTCATCAGTATAAAAAAGTGGCTTTACAGATAAGTGAAATTACGCAGGTCGAATTTAGTGACGCGGAAATTACGCTGCTTAAAGAGCTATCCTACTCATTAAATGCGAGAGGAGAAGCCGACACTTCGAAAGCAAAATTAAGAACAGTTGATAACATGCTTTTTAGTATTAAAATGTTCGCTAAAAGCTGTAGTCAAAACTTTGATATTGATAAGAGTGGAAATGATTGGCAATGTTTTAAGAACGCCTTAAAAATTAGAGATAGAATCACTCATCCTAAAAATATCGCGGATTTGGAAATTACCGATGATGAGATGCCTACCATACTAAATGCGGGAGCTTGGTTTACTCTCATAATCAACGTCTCTGTGGTAAAAATGTTTGCTGAGTTTTTTGAAAAACATAAGACAGTCTCTTAATTTGCTGTTAAAACTTAGTTCTAAAATTTCCGATCTCGCCTCGTTAACACGTGGTCGTAACAGTAATTCCAGCAGGGCGTTTCAATGCCTTTTGTATGTGCTTAAGCCGTTTTGAAGCCCTTTAAAACGGGCTGTGATTTTTTTCGCGAACCTACCACGCGCTGAAGCGCGTGGATATGTAAAACTAAGCTTTGTGAACGAAGCTATTTCAATCATGGCTCATCATGCGTGAACGCATAACTTCGGAACTTTGCGCATCTGCTCACGCAGACGCTACTGACTCGTTTGAATATTTGGTGTTAAATCGCATAGGCAAGTCTTCGGAATATCTCCACAATTTAAATATTCACATTTAACTTCCAATCAGATTAATACGATAATTTAGTGCAATGGATCTTCGCACTGTAAAAGTTATGCGATATGTAACGCCGCTGCGTGAGGGGGGATCGCTGCCGGCTATTGTCGAGGGCGATGACGATGGATTGTATGTGCTGAAATTTCGCGGCGCGGGTCAGGGTGCGAAGGCGCTGATCGCCGAACTGGTCGCGGGCGAGATTGCGCGCGCGTTGGGGCTGCCGGTGCCGGAGATCGTGTTTATGGATCTCGACGCTCAGCTGGCGATGACGGAACCCGATCCGGAAATTCAGGAATTGATCAAGGCGAGCGGAGGGCTGAATTTAGCGCTCGATTACCTGCCGGGCTCGATCATGTTCGACGCGGCGATCGAACAGCCGGACGCCGAACTCGCTTCGAAGATCGTCTGGTTCGATGCCTTTACCGCAAATGTGGACCGCGCGCCGCGCAACGCCAACATGCTGCTGTGGCATAAGAAATTGTGGCTGATCGATCACGGCGCCGCGCTTTATTATCATCACAGTTGGGATACTTTTGCGACGAATAGCCGCAATCATTTCACGATGATAAAAGAGCATATTCTCTTCCCGTTTGCGAGTGAGATCGAAAAAGCGGATGCGGAACTCGCCGCAAAGCTCACGCCGGAAATTTTAGCGGAGATCGTCGAGCTGATCCCTGACGAGTGGCTGGACGATCCGGCGGAGCAGCGAAAAACTTATCTCGAATTTTTTATCGACAGATTAAACGCTCCGCGCAAATTTATAATGGAGGCGGCCGTATGAGCGAAGCCTGCCTGTTCGATTACGCCGTTATCCGCCTCGTTCCGCGCGTCGAACGCGAAGAGTTTTTTAACGTCGGCGTGATCCTCTCCTGTCCCGCATTCAAATTCCTCGACTGCCGGATCATGTTAAGCGAAAAAAAGCGAAAAGTTTTTGCGCCGGATCATTCGGCGAGTTCCATCCGGCATTTTTTAGATATTTTTCCGAAAGTATGCAAGGGCGGAGAAGAAGCTGGTTTTTTACAATTTTTTACCCAGCGCGAACGTTTTTATTACCTGACGGCGCAGCGCAGCACGATCATCCAGATCTCACCCGTTCATACCGGACTGACGGAAGATCCGCAAAAGACGCTGGAAGATCTGTTTAAGAAAAACGTTAAGTGAAGTTTTAGAGCTCAGGCATTTATGGGCCTTTCCCATAAATTACGCAATTTAGAGAAATCGAAACAGCCGTTAGCTAATAGCTCTCAGCTAACAGTTTTTTATACCAAAAATGTATCACAGCTCCAAACTTCAGACAGCGATTTTACATTTATGGGAAACGCCGCGTTTATGCGTGATCATGCGATAAGAATCACGCATGAAGGTGTAACTCTTAAACTATAAATTATGAAAATCGTAATTCCCGGCGGTACCGGACAGGTTGGAACGGTCCTTGCGAGCGCGTTTCAGAAAAGCGGCCACGAAGTCGTGATACTGAGCCGCCGACCGGAAAAAGCCGAATGGCGCATGGTCAGTTGGGACGCAGAAAATTTAGGCGATTGGGCGAATGAGATCGACGGCGCGGATGTAGTCATCAACCTCGCGGGCCGTAATGTTAATTGCCGCTACACGCCGGAGAATCGCCGCCAGATAATGGATTCCCGCGTGAATTCGACCAGAGTCGTCGGCGAGGCGATCACAAACGCGGCAAACCCGCCAAAAGCCTGGCTGCAGATGAGCACGGCGACGATCTATTCTCACCGCTTCGACGCCCCGAATGACGAAGCAACGGGAATCATCGGCGGAAACGAGCCGGACGCGCCGCCGGAGTGGGGATTTAGTATCGAGGTGGCGCGAAACTGGGAAAAAGCGCAGACCGACTGCGTTACGCCCCGCACCCGGCAGGTGCAGATGCGCGCGGCCCTGGTACTTAGCCCCGGCAACAAAGACGGGGGAGGCATTTTCGATACCCTGCTCGGCCTGGTCAGGCGCGGTCTGGGCGGAAGATCGCATGACGGGCGCCAGTATATTTCCTGGCTGCACGAGCAGGATTTTATCCGCGCGGTAGGTTTCCTGATCGAGCGCGAAGAACTTAGCGGCGCCGTAAATCTGGCCGCGCCGAATCCTCTGCCGAACGCGGAGTTTATGCGCATCCTGCGCCAGGCATACGGAATTTCTTTCGGGCTGCCGGCGGCAAAATGGATGCTGAAATTAGGCGCTCTGCTGATGCAAAGCGAAACCGAATTGATCTTAAAAAGCCGGCGGGTAATTCCCACACGATTGCTCGAATCGGGCTTTAAATTCGATTTTCCCGATTGGCCGGAAGCCGCGAAAGATCTGTGCGAAAAATGGCGTGAAATGAAATGATCATCTACAAAGAATTTGAGCCTGCCGGTATTCTCGCAGAGTTCATCAAATGCTTTTGGGTGCTGGAGCGGACGTACGATGCTGAAACGCCGTGTGAAAATATCCTGCCGGACAGCTACATCGAATTTATTCTAAATTTCGGCGCTCCTTATTATTTAAAAGACAAGCAAGAGCTAACCCGCCCGCTGCCGCCGGCGGTACTGACAAGAAAGCTGCCGTTCGCTTTTATGGTGGGGCTGCTCAAGCAGCCGCTGCCCGCTTACGCCGACGGGACGGTCAAACTGCTTTGCGCGCGTTTTTATCCGTGGGGCCTGCTTTCTTTTTTCGATATAAAACTTGAACAAAATATCAACACCGATTTCACTTTCGATCTTCCGGAGGAGTTAAAAACAAAGCTGGGAAAACTGCTGGAAACTCATGAACACGAGACTGCGGTAAAAGACCTGGGAAAATTCTTTCTGGAAAAATACGTGCAGGCGAATTTCGACAGGAAAACGGTGAACGCAGCGGCGCAGATCCTTTACCGGGAAAAAGGCGAATGTAAAATAGAAGAACTTGCCCGGATGTGCTTTACCACCCAGCGCACACTCGAGCGAAACTTTAACGACCAGCTGGGCATGTCGCCGAAATCCTATGCCTCGAACGTGCGCTTCGACAAAGCGAAGAAAACTCTTACTCACGATCCGTTTGCCGATCTGACCGCGCTGGCGCAGGAATCGGGTTATTACGATCAGGCGCACTTTATCAAGGATTTTAAAACCTACTGCGGCTGTACGCCCTCGGAATTTGCCGGCGGCGTCAGGCGAATGGCGAAAACTTTTACCGACCGCGAGAATGTCGTTTTTTTACAATCGCGCGAAACTGGGGATAGCTAGACTTGTAACATCAACTTTGTTTTAAACCCGAAAGCCTGAAAGGAAATGTTACGAACGATGAAAAGAATAAAATTATTTGTTTTGCTGGTTCACGATCAGCAGGGGGCCTTTGATTTCTACACCGAGAAACTTGGATTTAAAGTTCACACCGATGCCGCTTTTGGCGAAGGCAACCGCTGGCTGACAATCTGTCTGCCGGAGCAGCCCGAGCTTGAGATCGCGCTTTCGCCGGCCATAAACGACGACACGAAATCGCGCGTCGGCAACCAGCTCGATGCCGATAACGCTTTGTTTGGAATAGTTACAGAAGACATCAGAGCGGATATCGCCGCCCTGAAAGCAAAAGGAGTCGAGATGACAAGCGACCTGATCGAACAGCCGTACGGGAAGTTCGTCTTCTTCAAGGATCTCTACGGAAATAAATTATATCTTTCAGAGGAAAAGTAAACGCGGGTCACACATAAATGCGTAACTCTGAACGATTTGTTATTATTTCCTTTTCTTTATGGCAACCACAAAGACATCATACCCGCGCGACAAGATCAGGATATTACTGCTGGAAAATATCTCGGACGCGGCGGCCGCGGAATTAAAAGCCGGCGGCTATGCGGAGATCGAGCGCATCTCAGGCGCGATGAGCGAAGCCGATCTGACGGGGGCCGTGCGCGGCGTTCACCTGCTCGGTATCCGTTCGAAAACCCAAATATCGAAAAATGTGATCGCGGCGGCTGACAAACTGCTCGCCATTGGGTGTTTTTGTATCGGCGTCAACCAGGTCGATCTCAGGGCCGCCACCGAGCGCGGCGTGGCGGTTTTTAACGCGCCGTATTCGAATACGCGCTCGGTCGCCGAACTGGTGATCGGGCTCAGCGTGATGCTGATCCGCAAAATTGCGGACAAAAATACCGCCGCCCACAACGGCACCTGGATGAAAGACGCCGCCGGGAGTTTTGAACTGCGCGGGAAAACGCTCGGCATTATCGGCTACGGCAACATTGGTTCGCAGGTTTCGATCATGGCCGAAGCGATGGGAATGCACGTGCTTTATTACGACATTTCGACCAAACTGCCGCATGGCAACGCGCGGCAAATTCGCGATCTGAAAGAACTATTGAAAAGATCGCACATCGTGACGCTCCACGTGCCGTCGGATGCGACCACGCGCAATCTACTCAACGCCGAAACGATGCGCCAAATGAGAAAAGGCGCTGTCCTGATCAACCACAGCCGCGGCGATATCGTCGATCTCGACGCGCTGAAAAAGCGCATCGAAAAAGGCGCGATCAGCGGCGCGGCAGTCGATGTCTTTCCGGTCGAGCCGGAAAAAAACGGCGACGCGTTTTCGACCGTGATGCAAAATTTGCCGAATGTGATCCTGACGCCGCATATCGGCGGTTCGACCGAGGAAGCGCAGGCGAACATCGGGCTGGATGTAACTTCGAAATTGATCAGCTATCTCGAGCTCGGCGCTTCGCACGGTTCGCACACCGTTCCGCCGGTCGATCTGCCGCTGCACGCGGGCGCGCACCGCATCCTGCACATCCATAAAAACATCCCCGGCGTGCTGGGCGAAATAAACTCAAAACTTTCAAAACGCGGTATCAATATCGTGGGGCAATATCTGAAAACCAACGAAGATATCGGCTATGTGATCCTGGACGTCGATACCAAAATTTCACAGGAAGCTTTCGAGATACTAAAAAAGATCAAAGGCACTGTAAAAACACGAATGGTCTATTAACTGGCTTTTACCCCGCTAAAAGGCATATCATAGTAATTGAACCTGCAAAGACGATCTTTTCAACCATTCAAGGAGGGCTATATGAAATTCGAATTTGCCGGACGTTTTTACGTTTCGCTATTTTTACTTTTTATCTTTATCGGGGTGCCGCTGCTCACTTCGGCGGATGCCAATAACACCAAACAAACTCCGATCAGCGGGCAGATACTGCCGACACCGAGCGCAACGTCGATACCGGGCGTGACCCCAAGTCCAGCGCCCAGTCCGATGCCGAGTCCCATGCCTAGTCCGATGCCTACGGCGACGCCAGCGCCTTCGCCGGCACCGACCCCGGCCGATCCGGAACCGGCGCCGTCACCTTCACCCGGAGTGTTGCCGACACCGGGGCCTTCGCCGACTCCGGCGCCTACAATGGCAGCGGCCGGTTGATAACGGCTTTCTTAAATTCGATCGCGATGCGGCGCGCCCATTTTTATCGGGCGCTTTCGCATTTTAAAGCCGCGATCCTTAAAGTTGATGTTAAAATTTGCGGGAAGAATCATTATGAAACATCCGATATTTTTTGCTGCTATTTTTCTTATTTCCGTTACGGCCGCCGGCGCGCAGTGGCAAAAGCAGACGATAAATACCACGGCGAGCCTGCGCGGGCTGTCGGTCGTGAGTGAAAAAATAGTCTGGGCAAGCGGCACGGGCGGAACTTTTCTGCGCACTACCAATGGCGGAGCGGCGTGGAAAACCGGAACGGTTTCCGGGGCTGAGAAACTGGATTTTCGCGATATCGAAGCATTCGACGCTAACACGGCCTATGTCTTAAGCATCGGCAACGGCGAAGCCTCGCGCATTTACAAAACCACCGACGGCGGCGAAACCTGGAAACTGCAATTTAAAAATACTAACGAGAAAGCCTTTTTCGACGCGATCGCGTGTTGGGATAAAAACAACTGTATCGCGATGTCCGACCCGGTTGACGGAAAATATTTGCTGATCGGAACGAAAGACGGCGAAACGTGGAAACAAATGGACACCGATAAAATGGCGCCGGCCAAACCGGGCGAAGCCGCCTTTGCCGCCAGCGGCACCTGTCTGATCACCCAGGGCAAAACCAGCGTCTTTCTCGTCACCGGCGGACGCGCCGCGCGCGTTTTTCGTTCGAATAATCGCGGGCTGTCGTGGTTCGTTTCCGATTCGCCGATCGTATCCGGCACGGACGGGAGCGGCATTTTTGGGATCGCCATGCGCGACGCGAATAACGGCGTGATCGTCGGCGGCGATTACGAAAAACCCCGGGCCGTACTGGATAATCTTGCTTTTACCGCCGATGCCGGAAAAACATGGACGCTCGGCCAGGGCCTGGGCGGCTATCGCTCCGGCGCGGCTTATATCGGCGCTAAAACCATTATCGCCGTCGGTTCATCGGGTTCGGACATTTCCTCGGACGGCGGGAAAACCTGGCAGAATATCGACGCGCTAAGCTACAACGCCGTGCAGGCAAAAGGTAAAAACGGCATCTGGGCAGTCGGCGAAAAAGGAATGGTGGCGAAATATTCGCTGCCCGGGAAATAGTAGTGATTTGGACTTATTTATCAGCTAGAAGATCTTTAGTTCAAAGGGCGTTTCCCATAAATGAAAAATAGATGATTGTAATGAAGTCAGTACCTCAGAACGTAGTGACCGGCTTTCCGGCATAAAACTTTACCATCCTATTGACAGATAAAGATTTAATAAACCAGTTGTACACTAGCCGGTCACTGCGTTCTGAGGTACTGACCCGTTATCTTTAATTCAACCGATATTTATGGCAAAGCCAATCCAAAGAGAGAACCACCCCGGCGCTGGGACAGCGCCACCCCTCCTTCGTAAGGAGGGGAGTTTTATGCGCCCCGTTTATACCGTAATTCAGCCTGCGGCAGGTTTCGCTTTTTGCGCAGCTTTAATGGCTTTGACCCGATCGAACACCGAGCGGATATAAGCCCTCGCCTCGCCCTTGGTCTGGATCGACTGAACCTTTGCTTTAATGGCGGCCTTTGTCGCCGGACTGCCGTCGGAAAGCTCGAAATCCGTTTTGGCCGCGACCCGCAAAAACCCGTGAACATTACCGCGTTCGGGCAGCGGGGAGGCGTCGAGTTCAGGATCGATACCGGGAACCGCTGCCAGTGACATTGTTTCCGAATCCGTCTGGATCCATTTGCCTATCTTGCCGAACGGAGGATATGCGTCTGCCCGGGGCTGGTCGAGCGACAACAGGTTAATAAAGTCATTGGCGCCCGCATCACGATCCGTCAGAGAGGGAACATCGAAAAGCGTCTCGACGGTTTTCAAGATCGATGTGTGATCGTAAAGGGTGTGACTGACGGTTCCGGCCGGTATTTTCGGCGAAACTATCACCGCCGGAACCCTGACGCCGTACTGGGAGAAATTGAATCCGTTGGTGTTGAGTCCTTTCCCGTAATTATCCCCTGGTATGACGGCCGGCGGCGGCGCTACGTGATCATAAAACCCGCCGTGCTCGTCATAGGTAACGATCAGCATGCTGGTGGCCCAGTAGGGCGACGTGCGGATCGCGTTATAGAGATTCGCGAGCATTACTTCGCCCGCGCGCAGCGTATCGACCGGATGCTGTGAAGATCCGCCGTGAAAATCACCCGCCGCGTCGCCATAGTTGGGCTCTATCCAGGTATAAGCAAACGGGTAGGATGCGTTGATATCGTCAAAAAATTCCGCGAAATCATGGACGTCGTCGGACGAAACACCGACCAGCCCCCCGACGATCGAATAACCGCCGAAGACATCGTCGGGGTCTTTGGCAAATTGATCGTTCAGGTCGTTATAGAGGCGGTATGTCACCTGGCTGCCGCGCATCTGTTGGAAAATGGAACCGTTCTGGTATCTAAAGCCATCGACTATTTCCCAATCGACCTCCTCCGTTGTTGTCGGACTGTCATCGAGGCCCGCCGACGATCCGCCCATCGCGAAAAGACGGTTTGGCCAGGTCGGGCCCGGCATCGACGAAAACCAGTTGTCGCAGACGGCGAAATCCTTTGCCAGGTTCCAGAGCACCGGGACCTGCTTTTCCGAATAGCAGCAATCCATCACGTCGCCGGCGTCTTTGGTTGACGTCTCGCCCGCCTTTACATAACTGGCGACAAAACCGGAATTATTGATAGTTGGATATGAACCCTTCGGAAAGGGATTCTTGGTTCCCTGGCCGCAGAGCTGGGTCAGGGTGTCTTCAAATTCATGTCCCGGGCCGATCGGCATCGGATCGACCGCCCCCTTTTTCACGGTAAAGGTGGTGTGGTCATAGGAATTAGATTCAGTTCCGGTGAGTCCCTCTACGCCGTCGAGGCCGGAAAAACCGAGCAAATGGTCGAACGAGTGATTTTCGAGCATAAAAACAAAAACGTTGGTGACCTCGGCATACTCGGCCAGCTTAACTACATTGAAACCGCTGCCGCCATTTCCCGGAAGCACATCGAAGGCGCCGGTGTCGATCGTGTTGGTATAGGTTCCGCCGTTGTTAGAACTGCCCAGCGTGCATTCCTTCGACGGCTTAAGAAGCATGCCGCCGGTGGTATATATCCCGGGACTGGCCCCGTCCTGCACGGAGGCGGTGCAGTACCAGTAATCGTCGGAGTCCGAATCGGTATCGGTCAGATAGTTCACGATCAACGGGCCGACGGTCTCGCCGGACGCCGCCTGCCAGCTGCCGATTTCGGGGGCCGATCCGGCATTTCTATGCGACATTTGGATAAAGGCATTGCCGCCGGTGTTGTTTGTTAGATAGATAGTTGCGGAACATTTAGTGGCCATAGTTTTAGAGGTAATGATGTAAAAGTCATCTTTGATAAAGAAGCCCGCCGGTCCGATATTCGCCGGGCTTCAATTTGTGACGGGTCGCCGGAGCCTGGAAATAAAGACACGGACACGTTTCCCAGGCAGGGCAAATATCAACTAAATTTTCGGGCTTTTCCTGCGCGGGAAGATCAGGTATCCGGGAAATGCTAAAGATGCCATCGACAACGCGGGAGTCGCATAATTTACGTTGGACAGCGGCATGATACGCCGGGTGGGAATAGTTTTGCAAGAGGCAGCCGGGGTATCGGTAACGCCGCGGTCAAAATCGAAGCCCGTGGGCGGAGCGCCGGCGCTGCTTTTTGCGGACGAGCTGTCCGCGCTTCCAGTGTATAATTCACGTTATGCAATATGCCTGGTTCGATATTCTCGGATTTATCGGCGTCGGTCTTATAATTCTGATGTACGTTTTGCTGCAGCTGGAAAAGCTCCGCAGCACCGATCTGCTTTATTCCGTGGTCAATGGCCTGGGAGCGGCGCTGATCCTCGTCTCCCTGTTTTACAGCTTTAATTTTCCATCATTTATAGTTGAATTTTTCTGGCTTTTGATTAGTCTATTTGGTATCGGAAAATATTTACTGAAGCATGGCTAAAACTTCTTTACAAAGACCGCGGTCCGAACCCGTCGGCGAACACGCGGCGCATAATGTATGCGGCAATTCGGTGGTACCGCCGGCGTCTTTCTTTTGGTTGCGGCTGTCGTAAAGGCGAGACGCCTTCACTCTTCTTCGAAAGTGCGAGCGCGGGACGCGCTCGCGGGCAGCCGGCGAGACGCCGGCGATACAAATTATGAAACCGGGATTCATCAGTGTTCCATTCAAGATCGAAGGCGAAAACAGCGGCCTTACCCATGCCGAGGGCATCGCGAAATTCAGCGCTCACGGGATCGTGCTGGAATTCGAGACGAAGTTTTTGGGGCTGATGAAAACCGGCTTTAAAGACATCCGCATTCCAAAAAACGAGATCATGGACGTTAAGCTGGTAAGCGGCGTTTTTAATACAAAATTCGAAAGACTTTTTTACACCCAGCTCTTCATCCGTCTAAATAATTACCAGATCATGAGCGAGATCCCCACCAAAAATGGAAAGATCGTGATGAAGATACAACGTCAGGATTACGATCGCGCCGCGGCCGCCGTCGCCGCGCTGGAAGAACAATCGCAGCTTGAAGAAAGCAGAGAGGAAGAATTACCGCCGGCCGGCGTCAGGACGCTGTTCGGCGACGAGGCGGAGACGAAAGAATTGGAATGATGCTTCAGAAGCGGGAAACATAAACAACCAGGAATAAATTAATATCATCTTAAAGCGGATTATGCGGTCTTTCGTCCCTCGACCGGCGTTTGGTACGTTTGGCAAAGTAACGATAATAATGTTTTTGTCACTCAATGGGGCGCTAACGGGGATAAACCGGTCGCCGGTGATTATGACGGCGACGGCAAAACCGATCTGACGGTTTATCGTCCCGCGGACGGCAATTGGTATACATTAAAAAGCTCTAACGGCTCATTCTCAATAGTTAATTTCGGACTGGCGGAAGATAAACCCGTCTCCGGAGATTTTGACGGCGATGGCAAAACGGACATTGCGATCTTCCGGCCTTCGACCGGAGTATGGTACCTGCTGCAAAGCCAGGCCGGAATTTCCGGGATGAGTTTTGGTATTTCAACGGACAGTCCCGCTCCGGCCGATTACGACGGCGACGGTAAAGCCGACATTGCGGTTTTTAGAAACGGAAACTGGTTCATCGTGCAAAGCTCAAATGGCGCAGTTCAAATTCAGTCATTCGGAATTACCAACGATCAGGCGGCTGAATCGTCGTATGTTCATTAACGTATCAGGAGTCTTATGAATAGATTTAGTAAGCAAAAGTTTCTCTTTTTTCTTTCACTTTTCATTATCAATGCCTCTTTCGCTTTGGCGCAAAGCGCGGCGATTAATGTGAGCGTCGATGCTTCGCAGGCCGCGCAGAGCATTCTGCATGTGAAGGAAACGGTGCGCGTCATCCCGGGGAAATTTTCTCTCTTTTACCCGAAATGGATCCCGGGCGAACATTCACCGACCGGCACGCTCAATAATATGGTCAATCTGCGCATCAGCGCCGGCGGAAAGGCTATCGCCTGGCAGCGCGACGATGAAGAGATGTTTGCATTTTCCTGCGAAATTCCCGCCGGTGTCGAGCAGATCGAAATTACCTTCGACGACCGGGCCGATTCGGGAACGACCTCCAGCGCGCAGCTTGCGCGGATAAAATGGAACCGTTTGCTGCTGTACCCGCGCGGCGCAAAAAGCGACGACGTGCAGGTCACGGCTTCATTAAAAATGCCCGCCGGGTGGAAATACGCGACCGCGCTGCCGGTCGAACGCGAAACGGCCGCGGCGGCTGATTTTAAACCCGTCTCGCTGACCACCCTGATAGATTCGCCCGCCATTATCGGCAAATTTTTCAAAAAAGTGCCGCTTTCAAATGACGGCGCGCTGCATGAGATGGACATCGCCGCCGACAATGCGGAGGCGCTGGAAATAAAACCTGAAACCCTCGACGGCTGGAAAGAATTGGTCCGCCAGGCGAACCTGATGTTCGGCGCGCGGCATTACAACAGCTATCGTTTTCTGCTGACGCTAAGCGACGCCGGGGGCGATGAGGGATTGGAACATCACGAATCGAGCGAAGACGGCGTGGGCGAAAAAGCGCTCAGCGACAAATACGGTTTGCTCGACCTGAGCGATCTGCTGGGGCACGAATACGCTCATTCCTGGAACGGCAAATACCGCCGCCCGGCCCGACTGGCCACGCTGGATTTCGAGCGCCCGATGCAGAGCGACCTGCTCTGGGTTTATGAAGGGCTGACCGAATATCTCGGCAAAGTTTTACCTTCGCGCAGCGGCCTTTGGACGCCCGAGATGTTTCGTGAATCGATCGCCTCAAACGCCGCCGAGATGGACCACCAATCCGGCAGGGGCTGGCGTCCGCTAGTCGATACCGCGCGGGCGGTGCAGTTCACCTATTCCGGCGCGCGCGGCTGGCGAAATGCGCGGCGGGGAGCCGATTACTACAGCGAAGGCATGCTGGTCTGGATGGATGCCGATATTTTGATCCGGCAAAAGAGCGACGGAAAACTTTCGCTCGACGATTTTTGCCGCAAATTTCACGGCGGAGGGAACAGCGGCCCCGCGGTAAAACCTTACGAGCTGGACGAGATCGTGGCGACGCTTAATTCGGTCGTGCCTTACGATTGGAAAAGATTTTTTGACGAACGCATTTACACGATCGCCCCGCACGCGCCGATGGGCGGAATCACCAACGGCGGCTGGAAACTTATCTATACCGCCGAGCTGAACCTGCAATCACAGGTCATGGAAAATTTACACGGCAGCCTCAGTTTTTCTTACTCGCTGGGAATGTCCTTAAATAGTGACGGCGAGATCCGCGACGTCAATCCCGACCTGCCGGCGGGCAAGGCAGGACTGGCCCCCGGAATGACGATCAAGAGGATAGGCGGTAATGAATTTTCCGGCCTGGGGATGCGAAGGGCGCTTGCCGATGCCGAGAAAGGATCGTCGCCGATCGTTTTGACGGTGAATAACGGCGGCTTTGAAGAAACCTATAATTTGGATTATCACGGCGGCGCGCTTTACCCGCATTTGGTTCGCGACGGGAGCAAGCCCGATCTGCTCTCGGAAGTGATAAAATCGCGGAAGAACTAAAAAGGAGAATTTATGCCTAAATATGTGATCGAAAGAGAAATTTCCGGCGCCGGCGATCTGTCAGCCGAGCAACTACAGGGCGTTTCGCAAACTTCCTGCAACGTGCTAAACGAACTAGGCCCGCAGATCCAGTGGGTGCAGAGCTATGTGACGGGCGATAAAATTTATTGCGTCTATATCGCGCCGAACGAGGAAATGGTCCGCGAACACGCCACCCGCGGCGGTTTTCCGGCCAACAAAATTTCCGAGGTCAAAAACATTATCGACCCGACAACGGCCGAGTAGAGGGTCGAGTAATAGTCAGGATACTGCTGTGAAAAGATTTTTAGGCTCGATCTTTTGTATTTGTCTTGTGTTCTCGCCGTTTGCCTTGGCTGAGGCCGCAAGTCCGTCTTTAACCGCCGGGACCTCCCAGACACAAAATTTCGATCCATTTACGAAGTTCGGAAAGTGGGTCAAAAAGCTTTTCAGAAGAGACCCGAAGGCAATAGCGTGTTTCACCGCGAACGTTACCAGGCTCACTTTAGATCAAAGCGAAATTACCTCCGGCGGGGTAAAAGAGATCAAGGTTTCCACCGAAGCATACGATCGCGACGGCGATACTTTGCTGTATTTTTATAAGATCTCGGGCGGTGAAATTATCGGAAGCGGCCCGCGGGTGATCTGGAATTTGTCGGGAGCGGCTCCGGGAAGCTATACCATCACGGCAGCCGTCGATGACGGCTGCGGCCTCTGCGGACTAACCGTTACCAAAACCGTGCGGGTTGTCGAGTGATCGTGCGGGACTATCGCCGTTAGCTGAAACTGCGGGAATTTACTTTAAACAAACCTCTTTGTTAAAAAATGCGTACTAACCCTACGATGCATTCTGAAACACCGGATCTCGGCAAAGTACAAAGCGTTCACGGAATTTCCGCCATCTATAGCCAGCGAATGGTGATTGTGGCGGGGCTGGCGCTGCTGTTTTTTTCGGCGATGCTGGTGGCTTTTGCGGTCAGGCAGTGGTTCGGTTATGCGCTGCTGGCGGCCGGGTTCCTGGTGGTGGAAATTTTGACTTTTGTCGGCTGGTACAGCCAGCGCGGAGCGGAATTTACCATCTTTGAAAAAGGCTTTACCTACAAAGACCACATCTACCGCTGGGAAGACATCGAATCGATCTATACCACCGCCGACGGCGGAACTTTCGGCAAAAAAATGAAATGCGAGATCAGAAAAAGGGACGGCGAAAATATTTCAGTGCCGGATACCATTCAGGGCCTCGAAGACATTATCAAAACTATCGGCCGCAAAATTCACGTAGAAAGTTAGAGTTCAACTTTCGTGTCGTATCGTGTGTGTTCGTGTTAATTCTTAGGTCTTTTTCCTTAATGGCGATAGAGGCGGAAACCGCGAACACACAATAAATAACATGAAAAAAACACTTAAAGCGCTTCTCGTTTTATGCCTCAAGATATCCCCCCCTCGCCGGCCATTTCGACCTTACAGCAAAGCAGTTAAAAGTTAATAGTTTCAAAATGAGGGTGGCGTCTTAAATTTGAGTTGACGATTTGGCAGAACAATCTGCCGGTAGCCCGACCGTGAGCAAGGGCGCATTTCCAGATCGTTAATATGCGCCCTTGCTGACGCGCGGGCTACTGACACGGCAGCCGCCGTCGCCGGCGCGGGAAATCCCAAATTAAGGCACTACTGATCAGGAATTATATAGTTGCGTCTGCGGCCGGAAAAAGCGATTATAATAGATTGTTTATCAGGTTATTTAAGAGGAACTTACCGGAGATTTTATGAGCACAGAAGTTGTGATGCCGCAGATGGGCGAATCCATTACCGAAGGCACGATCACTAAATGGATAAAGCAGGTCGGTGAAAAGGTCGAGCGCGACGAACCTCTGCTGGAAATTTCGACCGACAAGGTCGATGCCGAAATACCGAGCCCCGCCGCCGGCATCTTGCTCGAGATCCGCAACCAGGAAGGCGAAACGGTCGAAGTTAATCATGTGATCGCCGTCATCGGCGAAGAAGGCGAAGCCGGCGCGCCCGCGCCTTCCACACCGGAAACCCCGGCGGAAGAACCTGTTGAAACGGCCGCTCCTGCGAGCGCATCTGCCGCATCCGGTAATGACGCGACGCACGTTCCGCAAGCCGACGGCACTCCAACCGCCGTCACGACACCCGTACCCGAAGAAGAAACCCAAGCCGAACCGGTTTCTGCCGCGCCACTAGCGGCCCCGGCGGAATCCGCCGCTCCTGCTCCGTCTGCCCCGTCCACCGCTGTTAGCAGTGAAGGCGCGACCGAGATCGTAATGCCGCAAATGGGCGAATCCATTACCGAGGGCACTGTCACCAAATGGCTGAAACAGGTCGGCGACAAGGTCGAACGTGACGAACCGCTTTTCGAAATTTCGACTGACAAGGTTGACGCGGAAATTCCGTCGCCCGTTTCCGGAACACTGCTTGAGATCAAAAACGGCGAAGGCGAAACGGTCGAGGTCGGCACGATAGTCGCCCTGATCGGCGCTGAAGGCGCTGCTCGGGCAGCAGCGGCAAAAACAGAATCACCCGCTCCGGCTGCCGCCGAAGCGCCAAAAGCCGAACCTGTCGCGCCCGTTGCGGCTGTCTCAGGGGCCGCCACTGCCGGGGCTCCGCAAACTTCGGCCGCTCCCGCAAAAACCAACGGTGACGGCGAAGGCGCCACTGTCGAAGATCTGCGCCGGACAAAAAGCAGCCCGCTGGTGCGCAACATTGCCAAGGAAAACAATGTCGATATTACGAAAATTCCGGGCTCCGGCATCAGCGGCCGCGTAACGAAAAAAGACATCTTGTCCTTTATCGATTCCGGCGCCGCCGTCACGCCGCAGGACTTGCTGGTCGGCAAAGCCGCGCCCGCGGTTCCGGAGGGCCAGCCCCCCACCACACAGCCGGTTTCGCCGGTTTCTGGGCCCGCGCAAAGATCTTCATACACCGCCCCGGCGCTTACCGCCGCTGCCGGCGACCGGGTCGAACCGATGTCGATCATGCGCAAAAAGATCGCCGAGCACATGACGTTTTCCAAGCAGACCTCGGCGCACGTCACCAGCGTTTATGAGATCGACATGACCAACGTGGTGAAATTCCGCGACGCCAACAAGGCTGCTTTTCAGGAACGATTCGGCACGAAGCTGACCTTTATGCCGTTCATTTTCCAGGCGGTGACCCAGGCGCTGCGCAAGCTGCCGGTGATAAACGCGCAGGTAAACGGCGAGCAGATAATTTATAAAGGCGATGTGAATTTGGGAATGGCGGTCGCGCTCGACTGGGGGCTGATCGTTCCCGTCATCAAACGCGCCGACCAGCTTTCGCTGTCAGGCCTGGCGCTGGCGGCAAATGATCTGGCCGACCGCGCCCGGATGAAAAAACTGATGCCGGATGAAGTTTCCGGCGGCACTTTCACGATCACCAACCCGGGCGTTTTCGGCGGGCTTTTCGGCACCCCGATCATCAATCAGCCCCAGGTGGCGATCCTCTGCGTCGGCACGGTGGAAAAACGCGCAAAGGTTTTGACCACGCCCGATGGCGACGATTATGTTGCGATCCGCAGCATGGCCTATTTTGCGCTGACCTACGATCACCGCATCGTGGACGGCGCCGACGGCGAAAGATTCCTGGCCTTTATGAAGGAGTATCTGGAAACTACGCAGTTTAGTGTCTAACGGAGCGCACAATTTATTGTGTATTTTGCTGATGCCGGATGAATTCGGCGCTCCATATTCCCTTATTTTGTAGTAGTATACGCCTGTGTTAACCGTGTTTTCTCAAAGAATGACAAACTTTTTGCAACCAGATCCATACCTTGAGCGTCTTTAAACTTGGGTATTTATCTGTTCATTCTCAGAAATGATTGTTTTTTGCAATAAGATTTCGCGTTATTTAGAGGGAGTAAATTTATGAAGAACAAAGTCAGGAAATTGAATGTTTTTGTATTAACGGCGCTCGCCGCTTTGGTTTTGAGCGTCCCGGTTACATTTGCCCAGGGTACGGACGGCAATGGAGCGCAGACGCGTAATGTCGTAGCCGGCCAAAAAATGAAGTTAAAAGGTGTGGTCGTAGCCAGAGACACCGATAGAATTGTAGTGCGCGACGATCTGGGAATCGATACCCAGGTAGCGCTCGGCTCTGCCAGCATTAAAAGCAAAGGCGGAATTTTCGGCGGCAGCAAAGCCACCCCGGCCAATGCGATCGTGCGCGGCCTCTATGTTGAGGTCGAAGGCGTCGGCAGCGGCGACGGTACGCTCTCAGCTAACAAGATCCGTTTTGATAAAGACGATATGCGCGTAGCGCAATCGATCGACAGCCGTGTCGCGCCTGCGGAAGAGCAGATCGGCAAAGCAAATGAGCGTCTGACCCAGGCCGAGCAAAATGCCCAGCGCCTTTCGGGCCAGCTCGATGAATTAGTCGCAGTTTCCAATGCCGCCCGCGGCGGCGCCAAGGCTGCGCAGGACAGCGCCGATGCGGCCATCGCCGGCGTCAACGCCACCAACAGCCGAATTTCTTCGCTTGACGATTACACCGTGCAATCGACCGCGACGGTGAATTTCAAGGTTTCCAGCGCCGTGCTTTCGGCGGAAGCCAAACAGGCTCTGGATGAAGTCGCGCAGACGGCCACCGGGCTGAAAGGCTACACCATCGAGATCACAGGTTTTGCTTCGTCGGACGGAGACGTCAAAAAGAACAAGGCCCTGAGCCAGCGCCGCGCGCAGGCCGTGATCGATTATCTGGTTGAAAATCACAGCATCCCGCTTCGCCGGATCGGTACGTCGTATGGTTTTGGAGAACTCCAGGCCGTTGCCGACAATACCACCCGCGAAGGCCGTGAGCAAAATCGCCGCGTGGAAGTCAAACTTTTGATGAGCCGCGGATTGAATCAGCCGGTCGAAGTTAAAGCGACCGAGCAGATGCCGGCGGAAACCACCAGCAACAACGACGAATAATTGATGTTATCTTGCGAACAAAACAGTAGGGAGCCGCGCGGCTTTCTACTGTTTTGTTCATTGAAATAACTAGACAAGGGGTAAAACTGCCGTGTTAAAGCCTTTCCAAAGTCTGCTTGTCCTTTTGCTTCTCACCTTCTACAGTTTTGCACAAACTATCCCCGCGCCGACGCCAACGCCCAAACCGGAAGACGTGGTAGATGATAATGAGGTCATCAAGATCAATTCCCGGCTGGTAGTGGTTCCGGTCTCGGTCACCGATGCGCTCGGGATTCCGGTCACCGGGTTAAAGATCACGGATTTTCGTCTGCTGGAACAAAACAAACAGCAGCAGCTGGAGCAATTGAGCGCCGCCGATGAGGTTCCGCTGGAGATCGCTTTGCTGGTCGATATTTCCAGCAGTGTCGATTCCTTATTCGAATCGGAAAAACTGGCGGCGGCAAAATTTCTCAAGGATGTGATGCGTCCGGCCGACCGGGCTTCGATCTTTACCATCGGCACCAAGCCGTTTCTTTACCAGCCGCGCGACACTGCCGATAAAGCGGCGGAAAGAATGATCTCGCTCAATCCGCAAAAAAGTTATACCGCTTTTTACGATACCGTCATTCGCGCTTCCGATTACCTGCGCAAAAATGCGCCGCCGGCCAGCCGCAAAGTGATCGTGGTCATTTCCGACGGTGACGATTCCTACAGCGAAGTGATGCAGAATCTGATGGTAAAAACGGACGTGCAGCTCTCCCGACAACCGAATATGTCGGATAAAAAGCGCAAGGAATTTTTGATGGGCGCGCGCACCGATGCCCGCAATAAGATCAAGGACAGCATCCTTCGCTCGATGCAAAATGCGGACGTGGTCTTTTATTCGATCAACCCGGCGGGAAACTCTTTTCACCTTAATACTATCAGCCAGTTCGGGCAGGAAACGATGGGTATCTTTGCCGATCAAACGGGCGGCAACGCTTTTCTGATGAAAAAAGACACCGATCTGGAATTGATCTTCCGCCAGCTTACCAGCGAACTCAGAGCGCAGTATTTACTGCAATATTATACCGACGCGGAACTCCCGGTCGGTAAATATGTCAACCTCAAGGTCGAGGTGCCCGGCAGGCCGCAGGTTCGCATTCGCGCGCGCCAGGGTTATTTTGTAAAGGACCAATAAAAGGTATCGTTCAATCCGTTTAGAGGCGGTCTCTGAACGCCATATTTTTACCAACCTGTTTAGGGCGGTCAGAGACCGCCTCTAAACGATTTACTGAGACTGGGCGGGAATCGGGATATCGCCTGCGACACCCCAATTAACCGTGGCCACGGTTCCGGTAGCGCTGAGATACTGCCACCAGACGCCGGTTGACGGTCGAAAGACCGCGATATCGGTTTTGCCGTCGCCGTCATAATCGGCGGGCACCGGAATATCGCCATTCAGTCCGAACGGGATCGCCCAATAACCGCCCGAGCTGAGATATACCCACCAGACGCCGGTTGACGGCCGGAAAACGGCATAGTCGGCCTTAAAATCGCCGTCATAATCCCCTTGCACCGGAATGTCGCCGGCTATTCCCCATTGAATAGTGTAAGCCGGGCCTGATGACGATTGGGTAATGGACCAGGTGCCGTCACGGAAATATGCTAATTCAACCCGCCGGTCGCCGTCATAATCCGCTAGTACCGGCGAGTCGGTGATCTGTTCGCCGCCGATGCCTTGCGGATCGGGAGATTGGTAAAAATTACCGAACGACAGGCGCTTGACCCAGCGCACATTCCCGCTCAGAAGACCGCGCACAACCATGTCTTCCAGATCGTCGGCATCAAAATCTCCGAATACCGGCTTACCGTTCGTGACATTGTTGAATCCCCACACGTTATAGCCCGTGCTGTCCGAGTACGCATGGATCACACTGTCGCGCAGAATAGCAACATCGGTTTTCCCGTCGGTATCAAGATGGGTTGCCGCCGGCTTATCCGTCGAAATTCCCCATCTCATGTAGCGAGGGCCGTCAGTGCTTTGCAGGATATACCAAGTGCCGTCACTGGGGCGAAAAACGGCCACATCCGACTTTCCGTCACCGTCGAAATCATACGGCGCCCTGGCCGGGGCCGTATCCAGCTTGAGCCGGACAAGGTTGAAATGCTGTTTATTATCGACGCGGGCGAACCGCCCGTATCCGATCAGGTCTCCGTTTCCGGCATCACGAAAACCGGCCACACCGAGATCGAAATCCGTCCAAGCCATATCCATATCAAGACTTCCGTCGGGAAGGACGGTCGCAAAGTCCCATGTTTCGCCGCCATACCACCTTTTACAGCCGCTCATCAGGAGCCTGCCGTCGCTAAAAGCATAAAGGACCGAACCCGTGCAGTTTGGAATTACGACGTCAAGAGTTCCGTCGGCATTGATCCGCCTGGCAGGCGAAGTGCCGTTCGAGACGACCAGCTGGCCGTTTGCCAACTGGGTAAAGTAAACCCCGCCGGCCGGAACATCGGGATGAAAGGTGTCCCTGGTACCGTCCGGGTTGAGCCGGATAATGGGCTCGTCCATCGGGTTGCCGTTGTTTTGGATAAATGCGCCGGTCATCAGTATTTTGCCGTCAGACTGCAGCTTTATCCCGCCGCAAAAACCAAGGAAGGTGTCAAGATGAAAACCCGTGTCTTCCGTGCCGTTAGCATTAAGCCGGTAAATGAGGCTAAACGTATCCTGGGCGGTAGAACGGCCGCCGCACATAAGAAACTGCCCGTTCGACAAAGGTTCGGCAACCCCGCGTAGTACCTGGTTATCCTCCTGACTCTGCGTTCCCAGGGTTGTCATCGTCGAATCGAAACTGCCGTCCGCGTTCAACCTGGCATAGGTCGTATATTGCGAACCGACCCGGAACTGGCCGCTGATAAGAAACTGCCCGTTAGCAAGCGGTTTAATTCCGGCAACATAGCCCGGCGCAGTAACCGGAGCGCTAAACGGTGAAGTAAAAGTCAGGTCGGTGGTCCCGTCCGCATTAAGACGGGCAATATATTTGCGGGGCGTGCCGTTGATCTGAGAAAAAACACCGGCGATCACGATCTTTCCGTCGGGCTGGACATATGTCTCGTAAAGATAGTCTAATGCCGGTAATTGCGGCGCGAACGTCGTGTCAACATCGTAATCCACGGCCCAGACCGGGGCCGAAAGTATGGCGAGTACAAAAAGTACCTGGAAAAAGCGAAGAATTTTCATATTTACTACCTCTCTAAGGGTTTAATCGAAACATATTTAGGATTGAACCCGTACAAATTATTCCCCGGCGGAACCTCTCCTTGACTAGCAAGGCTCCGCCGTTTGTTGTACTGCAAAGTTAGCATTAAGGGTCCCGGGCAAACTATCACAAAATTGCTAATCCTGTCGGATTGTTGCGCCGACCTTGGGAAATCGCGCGAAAAGGGGTGAAACGGGCAGGGCAAAGAGCAAAAAAGCGCTTTACATTTGCGGATTTAACAGGTAAATCAATATATCGTTTATAATACTGTTATCAGACCACGCAAAACACCCCCACAGAAAAACCGGTCGGACAGGCTGTAGTATATGAGCCGAAAAAAGACGGAAAACATTGAAGAAGGCAGGATCAAAAGCAGCTACAACTGGCGCGGCGACTGGATCGTCAACAGCCGCGACCGCTGGCAGAATCTGAAGGTCATCCGCAACCGCCACCATATTCGCGAATCTTACATCAAGCCGGACAAGCTGATCTATCATCTGATCACCGTTTATATGGGCGCGCCTTCGCGCCAGCAGGCCTGTCTTTCCGGGCGCAACTTCAACATTCTGCAAACGTGCGGAAACGTCGCCGTGATATCCGCTGCCACGGCTTTGCAGTCCTGGTACGACGAAGCCGAGCAGGACGATATTTACCTGCACCTGGAACCGGAATTTATCAGATCGGTGGCGGCGGGCGCGAATATGAATCCGGACAAGGTGGAGATCATCACGACGCTCGATTCGCGCAGCCCGGTGATCGAAACGATGGCGCGGATGGCCTTTGACGAGCTGCAGCGCGGCCCGGAAGTGATGGCCGGAAACCTCTATGCCGATTCACTCGCCAACCTGCTCGCCGTCCAGCTGCTGCGCGAATATTCGTCGGAAAAGATGCCCGCCGAGCGCCGCTATGTCAGCGGGTTGACGAACCGAAAGCTGACCCACGTGCTGGACCTGATCGAAAGCGATCTGGCGGAAGATCTGCCGCTCAGCGTTCTGGCGCACACCGCAGGCCTGAGCGAGTATCATTTCCTGCGGATGTTCAAGCAATCGACCGGCTACACGCCGCATCAATACGTGATCAATCAGCGCATCGAACGCGCCAAGGACCTGCTGCAAAAAACCGACATCAGCATCACCGAGATCGCTTACCTGCTCGGGTTCTCCACCCCCGCGCATTTTACCCACCACTTTCGCCGCAAAACAGGTATGACTCCCAGCGCCATGCGCTAAACAGCCGCCTCCCGCAAATTAATGAAAAAAGCAGGGGTAAAGATCACCCTGCTTTCTTATTCGATCTGAGACGATAATTTACTGCGACTGCGCCGGGATGGGCAGATCGTCCGCTAAACCCCAATAAGCGCCGCCGACGGTTCCGCTGGCGCTGAGATACTGCCACCAGACGCCATTCCGATAGACCGCGATATCGACCTTGCCGTCGCCGTCATAATCGGCGGGCACCGGAATATCGCCGTTTTGTCCAAACCCGACTGCCCAATAACCACCCGAGCTTAAGTTTACCCACCAAACGCCGGTTGACGGCCTGAAAATGGCATAGTCGGTTTGCCGGTCGCCGTCGTAATCCGCCGGCACGGGAATATCACCCGCTATCCCCCATTGAAATGATTTGCCCGGCCCATTGTCCGACGGAGGCCAGCTATACCAGAAACCATCGCGGAAGTATCCAATATCCTCCAGACTATCACCGTCGAAATCACCTATCACCGGTTTATCCGTCGGCAGCTCACCGCTTAATGTCATGCCCGGCCCTAAAAGCGGCCCCGAATAAATAAACCATACCGGCGACCCGTTTCGAATTCCGCGGCCGGTCCATTTTTCCGTACTATCCGAAAATGAATAGTCATAATATTTTCCTACCAGCGGCTTGTCGCCCGCCTGACCCATCGTGGCGGATTTAACGATTCCCGACGCGTTCGAATACCCATACCAATCGCCGTTGCGAAATACGGAGTAGTCAGTTTTTCCGTCTCTGTTGAAATCGATCGCGGAGAGTTTGTCTCCTGCCAGTCCCCAATGCACGTAGGCCGGCCCCGCGGTGCTCTGGTTGACGTACCAGTAACCGTTGCTCGGGCGAAAAACCGCGATGTCCGACTTTCCGTCTCCATCGAAATCGAACTTCGCTTTTGGCGGGGCCGTATCGGGAATTAACCGCGCCAGATCGCCGGGGGCGGCGTCCCGGAGGTCGCCAAAGATGTAATAGCTTTCATTTGCCCCTTTACTAAATCCGGCAACCTCGCTGCCGGCGAGATGGAGAATGTCCATGGTCGGGTCAACGGTGCCGTCAGGAAATACCCTGGCAAAATCTAGCCCGAGTAAAGCACCCGGCCACTTTTCGCAACCGGTCATTATGACGGCGCCATTTTCTATCGGCAGAAAAGCTTCTCCGTTGCATAACGGGAACGTCAGGTCCAAACCGCCGTCCGGCAGGAAGCGGTTACTTGTCTCAAAGGCAATATGAGCGAGCAGTTTGCCGTCCGGCAACAGGGTCAGCCCATAGGCCTGTGAGCCGTTGCCGCTGCCCAGATCGAAGGACGAATCTAAACTTCCGTCGGCGTTCAGACGGTAAATGGGTTTTAAGATCTGCCCGCCGGTGGTAAAGAAAACGCCGGCGACCAGGAGCTTTCCACTTGGCAGCAATTTCACATCCTGACAGCCGCCGGTGGCGAACGTCACCCGAAAGCCGGGGTCGAAACTGCCATCGTTGTTGAGCCGGTAAGCGATCTGATAGCTTTGGGAGTTAAAATCACGTATTCCGCAAACGATGTATTTCCCATCGGGCAGAGGTATGATCTCACCATTGCTTTCGCCCACAGCCATGGCGGCGTCAAAACTGCCGTCCGAATTGAGGCGCGCGTAATCGGCAGTTTGCGAACCGATCTTGAAATGGCCCGCTACCAGATATTGTCCATTCGGAAGCAGTTTTATGCTGCTGACGTTGCCCTGGTGGTCGGTAGGAAAATTAAAGGGCGAGTTAAATGTCTGGTCCCTCGTTCCATCCACATTCAAGCGAGCGACGTACCAGACCGTCTCACTATTAAGGATGTTAAAGTACCCGGCGACCATGATCTTGCCGTCAGGTTGTACAAATGATGCCTTGACCGGTTTTCCGCCGGTGGCGCTAAAACGTGGAGCGAATGTCGGATCTATCTTGTAGTCCACTGCCCGGATCGGGGTAGACGCAATAGCGAGTACAAAAAGCACCGGGAAAAAGCGAAGAATTCTCATAATTTAGCTCCCCTACGTTGGGCAGCTATGGTATCACTCCGCATTGAAACCGGTCAATCAGTCGTCTGCTTCCATAAATTACATCGGCATTTTCATTCCGACCATATATTTACCCTTCTCTTCCTTAGGCGAGGGGCTTGGTTTCGGCGTCTGTTTCGGAGTGGGCGAAGGCATCGCTATCGCCCCCATTAAAGGATATTCCGGCGGAGTAGGAGTCGGCGTGGTCAATACCGGTATCAAACTGCCGATCAGTTTTTCGTTACTTTTGCTGCCTGCCGTAAAAGTAAATGTTCCGAGAATTCCCAACACCAGCGTGCAGGCCGCGGCCGCTAAATTGGAGACGCGGCGTTTGACGGCGCGCCATCCGACCGGGCAATCCTGTGTCAGGACGGTGCCGTCCGCGCGGCGAAAATAGCGTACGCATAAACGCCCCTCGGTATTACGCAGTAAATTTTCCGCTTCGGCTTTGTTCATTCCGGAAAGATTGTAAACATTGAGTTTACACTCACCGCAAAAGCGCACCTTATTGTCTCCGTTCATCGCGTCCCAATTTGCCGGGCACGGCGAAGCGATTTTTACGTTGTTTAAGGGATTGTTAAAGTCAGTCATAAATTCCTCTCCGCTTTAATGAACGGAGGGAAGAATTATTTCTTGCAGATTTTATGGATGCCCGCGCTCCATATCAGATCAGCTTAAATTTCTCGTTATACTTTCGCTTCCAGAGAAAACCGTCGAGCACATAATGCGTTAGCTGCGGGATCGCCAGCAGCGGCACGAGATAGACGCTGAGATCGGTCCAGTTCCAGCCGCCGTTTTCACTTGCCCCGAAAATCCACATTCGCTCATGCCAGACGCCGCGATGCCAGAGAAGCTCTTCGACATATGCCAGCAGCCAGAGCGTCGCCAGAAATACGAGCCAGTTGCCGGAAAGCGCGCGGTAAAAAGGCTGCGCCGTTTCTCTGCGCTGCCGGGCGTACCAATAGACCAGCGCGAAATAGGGCACGCCGTGAATGATGACGTTTGTCACCGTAAAAGCGTAATCGGAATTCAGCGCCACGATGCCGACATACCAGCAAACGGCGGTGGTTGCGACGACGATGTCCTTACCGGGATTTGCGAAGCCTCGCGCGAAATATAAATAGATGGATTTGCCGAAATAAACGGCCAGCGACAAAACGTAGACCGGAAAAAGTATTTGCGCGAGCAGCGCCGGCACATGCGCGAAATCATTTTGCACGAACCACTCGAAATTTCGCGGGAGCGCCGTCATCCAGAAAACGAGCGGGTAGATCGTGGCCAGATACACGGCGGCCGCGTCGATCCACCAGGTCACGCGGTTTCGCTCGCCGAGCTTTGCGCGGTAGAGCGCGACCCAGCCATATTGCTGCCGCACGAAATGAAACACCGCCAAATAGGCCAGCACCCGCCAGAACGTCAGCGCCGATTCCGAATAAAGCGCGACCCCGATCAGATAGCCGAACAGCGGAACGAGCGCGTAAAGAAACGGGCGACGCTTTAATTCATCAGTATCGAAATAAACGCGAAAGCTGGTCGCCCAGACATGCGCGACGTCGATCAGCAGCACCGCCGAGATCCAGGTCCAATCCGGCGAATCGGAATCGAGCAGCCCATACTGCGCGCCGACCAGCAAAAGCAGCAGCGACACCACCGCGCTGCCTAAGAAAACACTCAGGTCAACAGACGGTGAAAATAGCCATTTTTGTTGTCTGATCACTTCTGCCATTAAGAAATTATTTTACAGGGATGGCGGGGATAAAGAGATGTAAGAAAGATGCACTTCTATTCCTCAATTCCTCTGTTTTCTATTTCCTATTTCCTATTTTCCGTCTTATCCCTTTCATCCCCTTTATCCCTGTAAATTTTTCTTTCCCAAAATTTCATTCACCGCGCGGAGCGCATGATAGAACGCTTCTTCGAAAAGCGCGATGCCGCTCAGATCGGAATGCGCGAAGTGAATATTGCGAAACGGTTTTTCGGCTTTTCCGCGGATGTCGCTCCAGATAAAATTCGGGCGGGGGCTGACCATCGCGTGGCCCCAGCGCATGATGTCGATCCGCTCGGTAAGCTGGCGGATCTCCGGGTGCGCGCGTTCCAGGTCGCTCAAGCAAACTTCCGCCAGGTGTTTCCAATCGTAGGAAAAAAGTTTCGCCCGCGCGGTCTGGTAATCGTCCGGGCACATCGGGTAGTAATAGGTCAGCACGGTCTTGCCGTAATCGACGCCGGATTGATGCGTCGCGGTCACATAGCCAAGCGAAGGGCTTTCATAGATCACATTATCCCAGGCCAGCGGAAAATCCTGTTTAAAGCGCGGTTTCGGGCGGTCTTTTAAGGTCAGGTTCGCGACCCACCAGGCGTTGTGCTGAAACGCGTTCGCATCGAACGGCGCATGTTCGCGAAAGCCGCGAATGAAATACGGCGCCATAAAAACCGGCGCGGCAAAAATTACGTTTTTCGCGTGAAAACCGCGCGCCTCGTTTGTTTGCGGATCGATGCAAACAACATCAGCACCGCCACTTATCATCGGAACTATCTGCGCCACGCCTAGGCCCGCGCGAATATTGGAGTTTGAGGCGTCTCGCAGGTGCGCGACAAAACGGCCGTTGCCTTCGGGAAAGGTGATAAAAGGCTGAGATTCGTCGCCCGTTTTTCTAACCCGCGAGCAGAAATAAAACATCCCCGCCCAGGCGCTGGTTTGTTCCGCTGTCAATCCGTAATCGTCGCGGCAGGCATAGTCGCAATACCAAAACAGGCGCTCGGAATTAAAACCTTTTTGCCGCAGCCAATCGGCAAAGGAAACTTTATCGAGCGCCGTCGCCGCTGCGTCGTTTGAGCATTTTTCCACCGGAACCATAAAAGCGCGGCGGCCGTCGCGCCCGCGAAAATTTACCCAATAATCGATCTGCTTTTGAAACTCGGCCATCTGCCGCGCGTCTTCTTCGCTGGCGCCGGCCTTTAGATACAGCCCTTCGTACCAGCGGCCCTTGTAGAAAACACGCTCTTCGGGTTCACGGCAAAGAAACTGCTCGGCGACTACGGGCGCGCCGTCGGCCGCGCGGCCTTCGGTGAGCTTCATCTCGTCGAGGAGTGAAATGAGCTCGGTGTTTTCAGCGAACGGGACCGGCAGATAATGCGCTCCCCACGGGTAAGCGCTGACCGCGGACACGCCGCTGCGCGCGGTGCCGCCGACTTCTTTTTCCAGCTCCAGCACGACGAAATCTTTAACGCCTTCGCGCTGAAATTTCCACGCCGCGGCCAGCCCCGCCACGCCGCCGCCGACGATCGCCGTGCCGACGTTTTCCCATTTGTCCGGCGCCACCTCGACACGCAGCAGCCCGTCACGCAGCTTGTGCCCGAAATCGACATTCGCGCCGACGATCTCGCCGGCGGGAAAACTTTGTTCCGGCTCATTTTTACAAGCGGCGACAGCGAACGGCATCCCGAGAAAAGCGGCTAAAATTTCGCGTCTGGTAAATTTATTCACAGGATAATAAAGGTACCGGATAACCACAGAGAACACAGAAATCACAGAGAGTCTTGAAGAATAAGATTTCGCCTATCATCCTTTGGTTCCCTCGGTGATCTCTGTGTACTCTGTGGCAAATAATTCTGGAATTGCCATAATAGATCTCAGAAGTGGCGGTCAGAGACCGCCTCTAAACATTTCACTCCCGTTCGAATCTGCGCCATTCGGCTTCGTAATACCTGACCAGCGCCTGGTTGTCGAGCCGGTTTATTTCCACGTCGTCCACACGCGAGGTGTCTGCCGTAAAAGCAAAAAGCAGCGGTATCGATTCGTTGTTCAAAAATTTCAGTTCGATATTTTCGGGGACGGTTTTCGGCTGCTCGAACGGCTGTAATTTGGCGAGCGCGTAACCCCAGACGCCAAACGAGGGCACGGTCGTCTGGTAAGGCTTGACCGTAAATCCAACCGCTTCAAGGGTTTTGATGATACACCAGTAGGATTCGCGCGCCATCAACGGCGAGGTGCATTGGATCACGACCGCGGAATCGGGTTTTAATTTCGCTTTTAAAAGCTGGTAAAAACGCGTGGTATAAAGCTTGCCGAGCGCGAAATTATTCGGATCGGGAAAATCGATGATCGCCACATCGAAAGGTTCCGCCTCTGTGTTGCCCGCCCAGACAAAAGCGTCGGCATTGGTGACGGCGACGCGCGGGTCGTCAAAAGAATGACGATTCATTTCCGCCAGCGCGGGCAGTTTTTTCGAAAGCCCGGTCATTTCCGGATCGAGATCGACCAGTTGAATAAATTCAACCGACGGGTATTTCAAAATTTCACGCAGCGCCAGGCCGTCGCCGCCGCCGAGCACCAAAACTCTTTTAGGACCCGCGCCGCTGGCACTGTAAGCCATCATCGCCGGATGAACCAGCGCCTCGTGATAGCGGTGCTCGTCGAAGGAATTAAATTGCAGATTACCGTTGAGGAAAAGCGAATAGCCGGTCTTGCCTTTGGTCACGACGATGCGCTGGTACGAAGAGCTTTGCGTGTAAATAATATTGTCGGCAAACAGGGAATCTTCGGCCAGGCTGGTCAGGGAGTCGGCTTTGATAAATCCGATCAGCAGCAGCGCGAGCACGACGATCGCTTTTACACGCAGAAAATTCACGTTGCGCCGCAAAAGCGGAAGCATCAGCCAGGTGCCCCACAGCGCCACTCCCGCGTTGAGCATTCCGAAAAGCAGCGAGGTGCGATTTAGTCCCAGCCGGGGAACAAGAAAAATTGGAAACAGCAGCGAAGCGACCAGCGCGCCAATGTAATCAAAAGCCAGCACGCGCGAAACGAGTTCTTTGAAATCCAACTGATCCTTTAAAATCCGCATCAGCAGCGGGATCTCCAGGCCGACCAGAGTGCCGATACCGAAGACCACACCGTAAAGAACCAGGTTGAAATATGCGAGCTTGGCAAAGCTGAGAAAAAGCAGCGGCGCCGAAAATCCGCCGAGGATGGCGACGGCGATCTCGACCTCGATAAATTTTCCCGCCAGATCTTTCTCGATAAAACCGGAAAGCCATGAACCGACGCCCATGGCAAAAAGATAGATCCCGATGATGATGGAAAATTGAGCGACCGAATCGCCCAGAACATAACTCGCCAGCGTTCCCGCCAGCAATTCATAAATTAAACCGCAGGTGGCGATAACCAAAACATTCAGGAAAAGAAGCGGAACGCGGTTCATTGTAAAGTAGTCAGTGGTCAGTGGTCAGTGGTCAGTGGTCAGTAGCTGAATGCAACCTCGCGGTTCTTCTGACTACCGATCGCTGACCACCGGCCACTTTGCATTTAGCTGGAAATTGCGGCGGCAATGATGATCGCGATACCGAGGATGATCGAACCCATCAGGACGGCAAGCGCCGTGTTCTGGTCTTCCTCGATCTCTTTTCTGACCGAAAACGGCGCGACCTTAGTCATGATCAAAAAGGCGATGGCAAAAACTATCAGCCCGATACCGACAAAAATAGCTGTGTTGATCAACGCCGGAAGCAGTTCGTCCCATTTAACAACTAAAGCAAATACAGTACTTAGCATTATTTTCCTCCCCGAAATCCGGTATAAAAGAACGGCGTACCCAAACGCGATCTGCTGCTGGAATTGGCAAATTCCCAACCCATCAGCGACGCAGCCACGTAAAGCAGGATCGTTCCAGCTCCCAAAACCAGGTAAATTTTCTTAAACATATCGTTCTTTAAAAACTGTTTTATTCATCATCGCCGCCGGTATTTCCGCCGCCGCTGGCGGTGAACATGCTCTCGCTCCAGCGCCGCGACTCGAACGTAAATTTCCAGATCAGCGTTAAAAACGGCACGATCAAAAGCAGGATAAAGCAGAGCCAGAAATTCACCCCGCGCAAAACGTTTTGCTCGACCTTGAATTTCACCGGCAGGGGCTGCTGCCAGGTTTGCCAGTTGCCGGAAATACGCATCGAATATTTTCCCGCCGGCACGGCCGAAATATCCGCCTCGCTGGATTGCCCGCCCTCGGTCCAGGCCTCGCCTTCGTCCACGCCCCGGTACAGGGAAATATCGAGCGGAAAAGATTCGACCTCGCTGTTTTGCTCATTGACCAGATCGAAATCAAGTTCGGCGTAGGAATTATCGACCGGCGCGCTGGCGGTGATCCGAACATTGCGGTTTCCCTTAAGGTCGAACGGCTGGCTGAAGGCCACCTGATCGGTCTCGGCATTCGTCATCGGCGGAAGCTGAATATCCTGCGAAGTGACGGTGCTGCTGATCGACCCGAGCGGGATCATTAATATGCCGGCGATTATCAATACTAAAACCAGCAGCCAGCTGTAGCGCAGAAAACTCTTGTGCGGAAAGGGCTGGTTCGGCGCGACATTCCACGTGCCGGGCAAACCGGAAATACCGAAGGCCTTTTCGACTTCGGCATTTTTCATATAGGTGCCGAGCGACCAGTTCAATTCGTTCTGCGTCATCTCACCGGAAAGCATCAGCGGCGGTTTTACAAAATCACGCGCCCGCACCGTTTCGCCGAATTCGACACGCCAGTAAAATTCTCCCTTGACGTATTCGACCACCGCCATCGCATCCTGAAAAATCTTAAAGGTCTGCCCGTTATAGGTAGCGGTGGTGCCGTTGTCCTGGACGTCGGCGACCGGCAGCGGCTCGACATAATTCCAGTGATTGTCGCTGTGCACCAGCCAGCGGAAACCGATGCGCGGGTTATAAAGCAGGTATTCGTTCCAGAAATATTTAACGCCATCGACCGTCACGCTGCGGGTCACGCCGCCGATGATCTTCACACGCACATCGTCTTTAAGCACGCCTTCGGCGCCGATCTCGATCACAAAAGGATAGGCTTCGGGCTGCGGCGCGAGCGCGTGCAGCCAGGTCAGATTTCCCTGATTTACGTCGAGCAGCGAATCGCAATTCGGGCAGGTGACGCGCTCGGCTTTGTCGGGCGCGGTCAGGTTGATCGGGCCGCCGCAATTCGGGCATCCCATCCCGATAGCGCTGACTTTGCGCTCTTCGCGCTCGGCCGGACGGGCGTCCGCCAGTCCCAGGTCAGCAAGTGTAACTTCCTGGCCGGTAAAAAGATACGGTGGATTCGTACTGTAATCTATCGTCCCAAAAGCCCCGCCCTGGGCGGAAAGATCGGCAAACCAAAATTTTTCACCGGGCGTCAATTGATAAGGAATTTCGCCGCTCGCGCCAAGTGTGGTTGCCGCGCCGCGTTCGGCCACGATGAATGAATCCATTCCGGTGACCGGCTGGCCGATCTGCAGCTGCTCGAATGCCGGAATGATCACGCCCGTCGGCGTCGGCTGGTAAAAGGTGAGATAAAATTTGCCCTGCGCTCCGGCGAGCCAGCCGACCCAGCCGTTTGAAAATGTGGCATACCATTCATCCCAGACGCCGCCCAGCTCGTGTCCCATCTGGGCGCGGCCGGTGAGCTCGAAACGCTGCTCTTTAAATACGCCTTTAAGGCCGACGCGCAACGGCGACCCTGTCTCGGCGACTTCGGCAACTTTTCCCAGATCCTGCAAAGACCTGTCCGTCCGCGCCACCGCCGAACGGCAAAACGGGCATACAACCACTATCGTCGCGCCGGATCTGAATTCGATCGGCCCGGCACATGAGGGACATGATGCTTGAAGTACGCTCATCAATTTATAGCGACTGCTCTTTTGTAACGCCGGCGTCCCGGTAACCTTAATCGTAGCGCCGGCGTCCCGCCGGCTGTCGTGTGAGCGTCCCGCTCACACATTCTTAAATTCAGCGAGCGCGAGATGCACTCGCGACAGCCCCGTCAGCGAAAGCGACGGTAGCGCTGCAATCTAAGAAGCGGCTTTCATTTCAATTTTCCTGCCGCCAACCCAATTCCAACCAGCTAAATTTGCCTTAACCGGATTATTTAAAACGTAACTGATGATCCGTTCAAGTCCTTCCTGATCGCGAATCAAATGGTCGTAATATTCGCGCTGCCAGACTTCACCTTCGCTATCGGTGACCTTATTGATCTCGTGCGCGGTAAAAGACTTCCACGAATGAACGATATCTTCTAACTTATGCCTGTTTTTCGGGCGAAGAACTGCATGAACATGATTCGGCATCACGCACCAAGCCAAAATATCATAACGCTGTCCGTCGAAATATTTGAGCGAGTTTGCAGTAAGTTCGGCGATTTCCCGATCTTTCAAAATGCAGGAGCCGTATCCATTATCCAGGTATTCTTCGATTTTTTCCGAGAATAAGGCGTCGAGCTTCTTCTCTTCAATAACGGAAAGCTCCCTGCTTAAATTTTCCAACGCTTTTGAGGCCGCTTCTCTTTCAAGTTTAATACTCTCCAAAACATCTTTTGGCAGAGAATCGGCCAAACGATAAGTGACGAAGTATATCCCGTCTTCTTTTTCCCAATGCGGCAACCGTCCGCGTTCCCGTATTTTTACTTCACCGAAACTAACTTTAGGCATCGATGAAGAGCGGAGGCGGGACGCCTCCGAGACAGCCACCGGGACGGTGGCGCTACTTTCGGAGCCGCGGACAATTTTCGATACATTTACTTTTTCCGCGCCCAGCAGTTCTTTTAGATTTTCCTGCCAATTCCACTCCGGGCGTTCGCGGCAGCAATAGAGGTTAAAGGTGGCGGTGCGGTATTCGGGATAGGTGTGGCAGGCCAGGTGCGATTCGGTCAGCATTACCAGTCCCGTGACGCCCTGTTCATCGGGAAACTGGTGCCAGCTGCCTTCGCCAATCGTTTTCAGCCCGAGATCGGAAATCAAACGCGCAAAAACGGCGCGCAGCTGGTCTGTCTGGCGCAGACTCTCTGCTTCGCAGCCAAAAGCGTCAATTATCCATTCCGTTCCAACAATTACTGGCATCATAAAACTAAATCATCGTTTTAACGTTTTCGCCGAACTTTATCATTCGGCTCAGCGTTATAATGCATTTGGTAAGGTTATGCCCCAGGGCGATATGCTGACGAAAAATATTACCAAATTCTGCGCGTTTGTCATACTGATTTGCCTCGTTTCTTTGTTTACGGCAAATTGCGGCGGAGTGTTCCCACAAGACGCTTTTCGTTCAAACAGCAACGGCACCCTAAATGAGGCCGAAAGATCGAAAGATTATCTCGCCCCCAGGATCGCAGCCCACATCGAGGACGACGCCGTGACCGAAAGCAGCGGCGTGGCGGCTTCGCGCTGTAATACGGGCGTGTATTGGACGCACAACGATTCCGGCGACGATGCGTTTCTCTTTGCGTTTAATTTGCAGGGGGAAAAACTGGGCGTTTGGCGCGTGCCCGGCGCTAAAAGCATCGACTGGGAAGACATCGCCGCCTTTCGCGATCAGGAGGGCAAATGTTTTCTTTACGTCGGCGACATTGGCAATAACAAACGCGCGCGCGGCGAATTGACGATCTATAAAGTGCCTGAACCCGTCGTCTCGCCCGGCGACAAAGATTCCAACAGATCGCGGCCGGTCTGGACCGCGCCCGCCGATGCGATCAATGTTGAATATCCCGGAATTCGTCATGACGCGGAGACTCTGATGGTGCATCCGAAAACGGGCGATATTTATGTGTTGACCAAAAGCTACACTCACGAAGCTTCCCTGTATAAACTTTCCGCGCCTTACGACCCGGAAAAAGTTAATCCGCTGAAGCTGCTCGGCACGATCAGCGTGCCCGCCTTTCCGAACGGGACGCTGACCGGCGGCGATATCTCGCCCGACAGCCTGCGCGTGGTGATCTGCGATTACTTTAACGCTTATGAATTAGTGCTGCCGCGTACGGCAAAAGGTTTCGATGAGATCTGGAAGCAAACGCCGCAGGTGATCGAACTCGGCCCACGCAAGACCGGCGAATCCATCGGCTATAGTGCGGACGGAAAATTTATTATCGCTGGAAGCGAAGGAAGAAATTCGCCGATCATCGTAGCTGAGAGAAAATAGAGGCAGCTGACCCTGAGGTGATCGAAAGGTTCAGAAGAGCTGCCCAGCGCCCGCCGTTTCTAATATTCCACTCCTGATGGGGCTGAAAATTCTTCGCGTCCCTGGCGTCTTCGGTTCTTTCTTCATCATAAAAAGCTAACCGCAAAGTACGCCAAGACAAGACGCAAGTTCGCAAAGAACTATAAGAGCTCTGTCGCGACTCAAAGTTCGAAGGGATTGCCCCCAAAGCCCGCAGTCTATAATATTCCACTTCTGATGGAGATGAAAAGCTCTTCGCGTCCTGGCGTCTTCGGTTCTTTTTCATCATAAAAAAGCTAACCGCAAAGTACGCCAAGACAAGACGCAAATTCGCAAAGAAACTATAAGAGCTCTGTCGCGACTCAAGGTTCGAAGGGGTCGCCCCAAGCCCGTCATTATCTTAGAAACTTCTTAGGCAAATCCAACTCGTCGTCGATCAGTGCGTCCACATGAACTCCGGCCAGGCGGGCGTATTTTAAAAGCGTTATTAGCGTCGGCTCTCGGATGCCTAACTCATAACCGGATATTGCGCTGCGCTCTACTTTAAGATCCAAAGCTCTCAGCATTCCATTTTGAGACAAGCGTAAACTTAATCTTATCTGTAGGAGCTTTTCAGGCAATTTTTCTGGTCTTTCTCTCGCTACTCTTCCTGCCATTAGAAAAAACCTCCTAATGGGAAAAAGTCGGAGCTTGGTTTGACATTGGGCGTTACGACGCCTAGGGTGGAATTGAAGAATAATTGAGCCGTTTTGAGTGTAAACAACGCGACGGCTTTCATCATTGCTTTAGCTTGTAGAATCCTTTGGCATAGATGAATTACAGATAACTTTATCTCCCAAATCCGAAAAGACAAAGAGCGGAAATGAACTTTTTGGCAATGCTGAGGACTTTGCCCACGAATGTCGGTGAGGTTAAAAGCACGGGTCAGTACCGGGACGTCTATTCCATTTATAGGGCAAAGCCGCTAAGGAGCAAAACTTGATGGGCACGAGAAAAACCGAAATGGTTGAGGCTTTGGAACGATACGACGTGAAACTGCATCGAGGCTATATAAGTTTTTATGAGAACGATATTCGAGTGCCTCCCTTACTGGTCGTGCTCGCCTATGCCAGGCTCGCCAAAGTTTCAATGGCTCTGTTCATCGACGATGAACGTGACTTGCCTAAAGGTTTTTAGATCACTTCTGAACTACCTCTCATGGCATCTCGATAGACTGCGCGTGGTTGAAAACATTATGCGGGTCCCATCTCTGCTTTACCTTTTGTAATTCCGGATAATTTTCCTTGTAGTAAAGATACTGCCAATCCTTCAGATCGACGTCCGGGTAATTGACATAGCATCCGTCCACTTTACCGTCGGGGTATGGGCCTTCGGGGCCGTACATAGCCAGGTAGAAATCATTTATCCAATCCAGATTTACCTTGTCTTCACCGGGTTCGGTCCAGTAGGTCTGGTACTGGAGCTTCATTATCGAGGAGCGCTGCGGGATGGCGGTTGCGTCCGGGGCGACCGCGTTGATCCGGCAGCCGTAAGAATCCACCTGCACGAGCGCCTGCGAATTCGAGTATTTATCAGTCGAGAGATATTCCCACATCACCTCGATCTGCTTTGGCGGAAAAGGCTCGATCATATAAGCCGATTTGTATTTACCGCGCTGGTTGGGGCCCGAACCGTTGAGTGTCTGGGTGGCTTCGATCCACGGCATCCGCAACGGTTTGTCGGCGTTGCGAATCATGTGGTGATATCCGACCGGCACCCTTTGCGCGACGTGGCCGAGCCCGCTGAGCTGCATGTATGCCATGAAATTATCCAGCAGCTCCGGCTCGTCGCCCACGTACTGGATCGTCAGCACGATCTGCTCAGCGGCTTTTTGCGTCAGATGCAGCAGCGCAAAAAGCCCGGCATACGGGCTTTCCGGCTGGCTGTTTTCCTGCAAGAAAGCGCCGTATTTATTTACCAGTTCGGTAAAAAGATCCTGATTCATATCGGCCCATTCCCAGGCCATTGTGGCCAGCCGGGCCTCGGCCGGCGCTTCGGGCAGATCGGCAAAAAAGTACTTAGTCACGATCCCGAAATTTCCGCCGCCGCCGCCCTGGTGCGCCCAGAAAAGCCGGCGCTCGTCCGCGGTCGGTGAGTCCGGACTGACGGTGATGAGCTCGGCCTTCTTTTCCTTGTTCACGTAAATCACTTCGACGGTGTGCAGGTAATCGATCACCAGGCCGTGCAGCCGCGAGAGCAGCCCGTAACCGCCGCCGATGATGTGGCCGCCGGCGCCGACCGAATAACACGAACCTCCGGGAAAAGTTTTGCCGTACTCCTTGAAGAGCTGGGTGTAAACATTCCAAAGCGTGCAGCCGCCTTCGACACAGTAAATGTCTTTTTCTTCATCCTGTTTATAAACGGCGGTCAGCGGCGAGAGATCGATTATGACTCCGCCGTGATTGCCGGAAACAAAATTCTCGTAGCAATGCCCGCCGCCGCGCGCCGTTACCCGCAGGCCATTATCAACGGCGTACTGCACGGTATCTAAAACCTGCCGCGCGTCGGCGCAAACTTCGACATATTTCGGCGTGCCGACCCAGCGCCGGTTAAAACCGCGGATGAGCGCCGGATACCTCGGGTCACCGGGAAGAACTTTAGAACCTGGGAATGTATTCATACTGTCCTCTTCGAATTTTTGCGGGTGTTAGGTTGAAAAGTTTAGAGTTCAAACTTTAGTTTGTCTTTTCAATGAATGCAAAGAGCACGCTAAAGCGTGAGCTCCGACCTTTTTAGCCTCTCAGGTTCGGAAGGGCTGCCCAGCACCCGCCGTTTCTAATATTCCACTCCTGATGGGGCTGAAAATTCTTCGCGTTCTTAGCGTCTTCGCTTTGCGCTCTTCGCGGTTCTTTCTTCATCCATAAAAAGCTAACCGCAAAGTACGCAAAGACAAGACGCAAAGTTCGCAAAGAAACTATACCGGACGCTCTCTCGAAGCTTTTCCCATCAGGTTGTTGTTTGCCCCGCCGCCTACTTCAAAAGTCTCTTTGGCAGATCTAACTTATCATCGATCAAAATATCTGTGGAAACTCCCGCCACTCTTGCATAACTAAGCAACATAATGAGGGAGGGCTCTCTGATACCTCTTTCGAAAACAGAAATATTACTGCGAGTATGGGCCTCATCATGCTCCAGTCTCGCCAGCATTTCATTTTGAGAAAGGTTTAACGACTTTCTGATTTGCAGCAATTTTTCCGCGAGCCGCTCAGGTTTAGCTCTGTTAGAACGTCCCATTAGATCGTTGCCTCCAATGGGAAATTTGTTCTAGTTATATTGACAATAGTACCATTTGATACTATAATTTCGTTCTGATAAACATTGGCCGATAGTTTCAGAAATCTAGCGGCTTTCATCATTGCTTAATTTGTAGAATCCTTTGGCATAGATGAATTACAGATAAACTTTATCTCCCAAATCCGAAAAGACAAAGAGCGGAGCCATCTTTTTTGGCGAAGGGACGGGAGTCCGAAAGAAGCATAGATTTCCTTATGGCCACAAATGAAACCGAAAGACCTGAAAGATTGGCCGAGAAATTGCGGCGTGTTCGCCTCAAATTAGGATTTTCTCAAACCGAAATGGCCGAGGCTTTGGAACAGTATAGCGTGAAGCTGCATCGAGGCTATATAAGTTTTTATGAGAATGATATTCGAGTGCCTCCCTTACTGGTTGTGCTCGCCTATGCCAGGCTCGCCAAAGTTTCAATGGATCTGCTCATCGACGACGAACGTGACTTGCCTAAAGGTTTTTAGATCACCTCTGAACTACCTAGTATTGCTCCTGGGGCGGGCGCAAAGCAACCCTTCCTGACCTGAGAGGCGGTTATGTTGTGCTTTCTACGATGAAGATAAATATATTATCTTTAAAGAAATTCAAACTGACCTACTATTCAACTTTCGCCTTAGTTCAGAGTTACGCCTTCAGGCGTGATCACGCGTAAACGCGTAACTCTGAACTTAAGTTTTACATTCCCGCGCCGTGGCATTTTTTGTATTTCTTGCCGCTGCCGCACGGGCACGCGTCGTTTTGTCCGACCTTGGGTTGTTCGCGTTCGAAGGGGCGCGAGCGGGCGGCTTCTTCGCCGGCGGCGGTCGCCGTCTCGTAAGCGGCCGAGTAGGACATGGTGGCGGCGCGGCGTTTGGCGCGGGCGCGTTCGAGCCGTTCCATTTCCGCCTGTTCGTCCTTAACCACCACTTCCAGGTTAAAGAGCGCCTTGGTCGTGTTCATGTCGATGCGGTCGAGCATTTCCTCGAACATCTTGAAGCTCTCTTTTTTGTATTCCACCAGCGGGTCTTTCTGGCCGTAGCCGACCAGGCCGATGCCCTGTTTCAAGTGGTCGATCGAGAGCAGGTGGTCTTTCCACTGCGCGTCGATGATGTTGAGCAAAATGTAGCGTTCGTACGCGCGCAGATTTTCCGCGCCGACGATCTCTTCCTTCTTCTCGTATTTGCCCCTTGCCAGCGCCCAGATCGCGTCGGCGATCTGGGCCGGGTTGAGCCGGTCCACATCGACCCCTTCCGTCAGCGGATCGACGTCGAAATGGGCCTTGATCTCAGCCGCGTAGGTGACAATGTCCCAATCGTTCGGGCTTGTCTTCAGGTCGAGATACATGTGCGTCATGTCTAGCAGCAGATCGCGCGGCATGCCCTGATCGCCGATCAGGTAATCGCGCTGGTCGGATTCTTCCATTACCTGGCGGCGCAGACCGTAAATGGTTTCGCGCTGCTTGTTCATCACGTCGTCGTATTTCAGAACGTGTTTGCGGGTTTCGAAGTTTCGGGCTTCGACCGCTTTTTGCGCGGCCTCGATACGCTTGGTGACGGTTTTCGATTCGATCGCCACGCCGTCTTCCATTCCCAGCCACTGCATCATCGCGCGAACCTTGTCGCCCGCGAAAATGCGCATCAGATCGTCTTCGAGCGAGATGATAAAGCGTGAATCGCCCGGGTCGCCCTGGCGTCCGGCGCGCCCGCGAAGCTGGTTGTCGATACGGCGCGATTCATGGCGCTCGGTGCCCAGAATATGCAGCCCGCCCGCGGCGACCACTTCCTTATGCTCGGCGGCCACGATCTCTTTCGCTTTTTCGACCTCGGCTTCGAACTGTTCCGTCGTGGCTTCGTCGGGATTGATCTCCTGTTTTTTCAGAAATTCGCGCGCCATGAATTCCGGGTTTCCGCCCAGCAAAATATCGGTACCGCGGCCAGCCATGTTGGTGGCGATAGTGACCGCGCCCTTACGCCCGGCCTGGGCGATGATCTCGGCTTCACGCTCATGATATTTCGCGTTCAGCACGTTGTGCGGGATGTTATCTTTTTTCAGCCTGGCGGCGACGCGCTCCGAGCTATCGACCGAAACCGTTCCGACCAGCACGGGCTGCCCTTTGGCATGAAGCTCCTTGATCTCTTCAATCACGGCGGTCCATTTTTCGTCCAGCGTGCGGTAGATCAGATCCGAATGATCTTTACGAACCATCGGCTGGTTGGTCGGGATGGTGATTACCTCGATATTATAGGTGGCGAGAAATTCCGATTCCTCGGTTTTGGCCGTACCGGTCATGCCGCCGAGCTTTTCATACATGCGGAAATAATTCTGCAGGGTGATGGTCGCCATCGTCTGGTTTTCACGCTCGATCTTGACGCCTTCTTTGGCTTCGACCGCCTGGTGCAAACCGTCGCTCCAGCGGCGTCCGGACATCAAACGCCCGGTGAAATCATCGACGATGATGACTTCGCCTTCCTGCACCACGTAATGGTGATCCAGCTTGTAGAGCGTGTGAGCTTTTAGCGCCTGCTCGACGCAGTGGAGCATATCGATGTTTTCCGGGTCGTAGAGATTTCCTACTCCCAAAAGTCTTTCCGCTTTCGAAACGCCCTGCTCGGTCAGCACGGCGGAGTGATTTTTTTCATCAACCAGAAAGTCGCCGGTGGTGACCTTTGTTTCTTCGTCCTTGTGGCCTTTTTCCAGCTTGGGGATGATCTCGTTGGCGAGATAATATTTATCGGTCGCTTCGTCCGACGCGCCGGAGATGATCAGCGGGGTGCGCGCTTCGTCGATCAGGATCGAATCGACTTCGTCGATGACGCCGAAGTAATGCCCGCGCTGGACGCAGGTATTAATGTCGAACTTCATATTGTCGCGCAGGTAATCGAAGCCAAACTCATTGTTCGTGCCGTAGGTGATATCGGCGGCGTAGGCGGCCTTGCGAGCCTCGTCGTCCATATCGTTTTGGATACAGCCGACTTCCAGACCCAAAAAGCGGTGAATGCGGCCCATCCACTCGGCATCGCGCGAGGCGAGATAATCATTGACCGTCACGACGTGAACGCCGCCGCGCCCGGTCAGCGCGTTTAAATAGGCAGGCAGTGTCGAGACCAGCGTTTTACCTTCACCGGTGCGCATCTCGGCGATCTTGCCCTGGTGCAGCACCATGCCGCCGATCAGCTGCACGTCGAAGTGGCGCATGCCGGTCGAGCGTACGGAGCCTTCGCGCACGATGGCGAATGCTTCGGGCAGAATTTCGTTCAGCACTTCCTGTTCTTTTAAGAAGCGTTCTTTTTTGTCGGTGATGCCTTCGACGGCGGCGGCGACCTTTTCCTTGAACTCCGCCGTTTTGGCGCGCAGTTCGTCGTCGCTCAATTTTTTGACTGAGGGCTCAAGCTCGTTGATCCGGGCCACGACCGGCGCAACATTTTTCAGAAAACGGTCGTTGCTGCTGCCGAAAACTTTAGTTAAAACTTTATCTGCAAAATTACTCATATGATTAATTGGCGAAAAGCGGCGGCCAGTGAGCAATAGCAAATGGCCGGCGCCTGCCGCGAAAACTTAAATTGTAATTGATTAATGAGAAAAACAGAAAAGGCTGCTCACGGCCTGACTGCTTACTTACTAACGGTAAGCAGAGCATCAAGCCCGGCGCGGGGTAAATTGGTAACTATAAATACCTGATCGTTTTCAGAAGTGATCTTTGTATTTTCGTAGAGAGCTTGTTCAACCGGCTCGTCTTCATCCGGTTCATAAAACTTATAAGCGGTCTGCAGGCCGTCTAAAAGCAGTTTTGCTTTTTGCGGAGACCCTTTCCTTGCGGAAAACTTAACTTTTACATCAGACCCCCCATAGCTTATTTCTATATCGGTGTCTAAGGTAGTTTTTCCGCCAGGTTTATTTCCCCGCAGACAATCGGACAAGTAATTATAACTGTAAAGCCTATTTCGCAGGAGATCGATTTCCGGCTCAAGCCACTGATTGTCGATCTGATGTCTGACTGTGGCTTCCCTGAGATCAACCTTAACTTCCGGACCGCAAAGAAGCCCGCTGGACTCGATCAGGGAAAACGTTTCATAAACCGGAGTGAAATTTCCGGCTTTGTAAAGTTCCCGCAGTCCTTCGATGAATTCCGCGCTGTTATTAAAATAATTATCAAGAACGGATGTAAGCCGCTTTATCTCTTCTTTGTCATTCGGCTTTTTATCGAGATCGTCTTTGGCTTCGAGTTCCGTTTTAAATTCGAAACTCTTGGCCATGGCGGCCTGCGCCAGAGCCGGAGATGCGCCGCCGGCCAGGACCAGTCCCAGATAGACTGACAGCGTCGTCAAGAAAAGTATCTGGTTGTAGCGTTTGCCTGAGTTCATTTACCTGTTAATTATTTGGCCGCTTTATTTACGGCGGTGCTTAGACCGTTTTCGCTAGTTTTTTTTTCAACCTCAGCCAGCTTTCGCTTGATCATCGGCTGGGCGATGTCCTGCGGCAGGCTAAAATTCAGGACAAATGTTTTGCCTTGATTGGTCACGATCGCGCCCGAGAGCAAAATTCCTTCGTCCGTTTCTTTATTGGCCAGTTTGCCGATCGAGATTATCGTATTCAGCCCGCTTGCGACGCTGGCCGCCTTTTGCTCGGTATCGACTTCCGACTGGATCAGCACCGATATTTTGTCCTGATCCTGCTGGATCGAGAAGACAACTTTTTTGTTTCCGAGGGCTTTTAAATAGCTGAGCCACCCGCTGTCATTGACGGCCTGCATGGCTTCTTTGGCGACCCCGACCATTTTTTCGTCGCCTTCATTCTTGGTAAAAACAGTTTTCGTCAGGTCGAATTTGCCGTCCTTGCCTAAAACGCCTTCAGCCACGACGGTAAACGGAGCCGCGATATCGACCTCATTATTTTTAACTTTTTTGCTGATCGAACCGGCCAGGGTCTTTAGCGGTTTTTTATTGATCTCGATACCGTCGGCATTAGTTTCAATATCGGGATCGGCGGGTTTTGGGGTCGGCTTCACGGCCGCCGTATCATTTCCCTTTTTCGGATCAGGAGTTTCTGCCTGCTCGCCCTGTTCCTGCGTTTTTTCGGCCGGGACGACAGTTCTTTTTCCGTTCTTCGGGACCCTGACCGTTTTACCGGTGCCACCACCCGAGGACGGAAAAAGCGAATTCAGATCTGCCGGGTTACCGCTCAGCGCTCCGGGGTTATTTTTCGGCAGATTCGGCGGCGCGGTCAGGTCCAATGTGGTCGGAGAACCGGTATTATTGATGCCGTTTACGTCCGACAGCGTCGGGTTGATCATTCCCAGCTCATCGCCCTGGGGAATGCCGTTTATTTCGTCCTGCAGCGTCCAATAACCATCCGGGTACTGAAAGCTGTCGGTGGTAATAAAAGTGACGTCTTCGGCCGACGGGATCTCGCTCGGCGTGTAATCTTCATCTACAAAACCGTGGTTGGAACCACCGATCAGACTGGCGACATAAATGGTATCGCAGAGCTGCTGGGTAAATTCGGTACTCTCGCAGGTCGTTTCCACTACTGCCGGAAGCTGCAGCCCGACCGCGAAAACCACCAGATGAAACAACGCCGAAGCCGCGAAAACACGCATAAAGATCGGCATTTCCTTGGCGCTGCTGACCTCATACCCTTCGAAAAGCCCGCCGCGGCGCATAAAATCCGAAACCTTCGGATTTTGTTCCTGGACCGCTCCTCTCAGCCGTTCCCGCGCCGAAGGCTGCGTCCACGGATTTTCGTCCGCGGGGGCAACAGGTTCCGAGATTTGGAAAACCGGGACCGGTTCGTCGGCGACGAACTCTTCCGGCTGAACTATCGACTCCGCCGTGTCCTGCTCATTTATCGGCGTTATCGGCCCGCTTGTTGGTAAATCTTTCTCTTCCATAACTCCACTGCATTTAGTACTTAAACAGATATTATATATAAACTTACTATCCGTTTAGACGTCTGAACTCTCCAAAACGTTGCGAAGAGTAACTTTAAACAATAACATTTTTCAAACGCTTATAAAACCCAAAAGTTCTCTGAATTATCCGGGCATTCGAGGTTACTCACTATTTTCCGTAAAAGTCCGTGTGACATTAAACTTCTTTCCCTTTAACATTTAGGATATGGCCCGCGCACCGCAAAATAAAGACCGCCGCAGACGCAAAAAAAGCCCCGGTGATTCCAAAACCAGATCGGTCGATACTTTTATCGACCGCCGTAAGGAACGTCTCGCGAAAGGCGAACTTGCGGAAAAAGGCCCGCAGGGCGGCGCGGCGCCGCAGACGGCGGTTTTTTCCAGCGAATCGCAGAAACGGGCGCTGGACAAACTGCTTTCCGGCATCGGAACGCCCGAACCGGCGCCCTTTAAACCAGATGAATTTCAGCTTGAGGCTCTGGAAGCTATTGAAAATGAAGATGTTCTGGTAACGGCCCCGACCGGAAGCGGCAAAACCTGGATCGCCCGCGAAGAGATACGCCGACTGCTGGAACAGGGTAAAAAAGCCTGGTACACGACCCCGCTCAAAGCGCTGACCAATTCAAAATATATCGAGTTTCAGGCGGAATTCGGCGAGGAAAACGTCGGTATTCTGACCGGCGACCGCAAGGAAAAGGCGAATGCGCCGCTGATCGTCGGCACCACGGAAATTTACCGCAACCAGCTTTTCGACGCTCTGCGCACCGGCGAAGACGTAAAAACGGATTTTGTCATCCTCGACGAAGCCCATTACCTGGCCGACGAAGAGCGCGGGCACGTCTGGGAAGAAGCGATCATTTTGACCCCGCCGCGCATCCGCCTGCTGCTGCTTTCCGCCACGATCGGAAACGCCGGTGAATTTGCCGGCTGGATATCGGAAGTTCGCGGGGTGAATGTCAGGGTGGTGGCGCGTCCCGGCGCGCGTCCCGTGGAATTGCGCGCCGCCTATCTCAGCTCAGAGCTCCAACTCATGCCGCTGCTCGGCGACGATAAAAAATTAAATCCGGAAGTGGAAAGATTGACCAAGGAAGAAAAAATGCAGCGCCGCAGCAGGTTTTATAATCCAAGGAGATAGTTGAGAGTTGATAACTGATAGTGGATAGTTCGATCCGAAAAGAATCCGCCTGTTTCCGCGAAGCGGAAATCGAGAATAGCCCGGCCATTCATGGCTGGGGATACGATCTCTAAAAATAAAAGCCCGTTTTAACGGGCGACAGATAGACAATTCCCCGGAATAGATTGAGATGATAGTTGATAGATCAGAGATTCGATCTATCAGTTATCATCTTTCAACTATCATCTATTTCGAATATTTCTTTGATACTTTTTGTAACGGGGTCACAGGCCGCCTTTAAACTAGCTACTGTCCACTATCCGTTATCAACTATCACTTTTTGTCAGCATTTCCTGCGTCGCCGCGCTTTTTTGCATCAGCCGTTTCGCCATTTCCAGGCCCAGAGCCTGGAGGCCGTTGGCCGGGCGAACCATTACCTCGAAATCTATAATTTTGCCGTCCGCGTCGAGCTCCATCAGGTCGATGCCGCGCAGATTTAAGTCACCGATCCGCGCTTCGAATTCGAGCGCGAGATGATTGCCGGCGACCAGTTGGCGGATGTAACCGAAATCCTGAAAAACCTCGGCCACGGTCGTCAGCAGTACGATCGCCGCTTCTTTTCCCTCTTTCGGTTTCCAGACGAACGGCGAATGAAATTTAACACCGTCGGCAATTATTTCTTCCAGAATTTCCGCGCTCGGGTTAGCGACGAAATCGTGCCAGCGCTTTAATGTTTTTTCGACGTTCATTTTTTGTTTATCGTTTCAAATTATTAATAAAACTTTATTTCGGAGTATCTTCACTTTGTTCAATGAGCGGCTTTTTGAAGATGTAAAGATAATCGGGATGATCTATACCACCGTATTCACCGCCATAAAAGTTTTTCGCTATCTGCAATCCGACCAATTCATAACCCAATTCTCCAACATAGTTTAATCCCTCTGCCAATGGCAATTCTTTACCAACATCAATAATCCAATAGCCCTGAGCTTCTTCAAAAAGACCACCCGAGGTTTTGATCCATCGACAGAGAGCGGTGTTATATATCCATTTTTTGATCTCGCTCATACTAACTCCTACTTCTTAGGTTTCATCATGGCAAACCAGGCCATCACTTGTTCGCGCGGAAGCTCGGTAAATAAATTAAATTGCCCGGTGCTGGTCAGGCTCGCGCCGCCGTCGAGCGTGATAATTTCGCCCGTCAGGTATGAGCTGAGATCGCTCAACAAATAAACCGCCAGGTCGCAAAGTTCATGGTGCTCACCGGTGCGGCGCAGCGGGATCAGGTTGACCATTTTTTCGCCGAACGCCGGATTAGGCATCAGCCGCGACCATGCGCCCTCGGTCGGGAAGGGGCCGGGCGCAATGGCGTTTAAACGGATGCCATGATAACCCCACTCCGCGGCGAGGGATTTGGTCAGCGAAGAAATTCCCGCCTTAGACACCGCCGACGGGATCAGAAACGCGCTGCCGTATTCGGCATAGACGGTCACGATCGACATCACCACGCCTTTGTGTTTTCGCTCGATCCAGCGGCGTCCGCAGGCCTGCGTCGTATAAAAAGTGCCGTAAAGATTTGTCTTGACCACGGCGTCGAACCCGTTGGCAGAAAGCTGCTCGGTCGGCGCGAGAAAATTCCCGGCGGCGTTGTTGACCAGCTTGGTAATGTCGCCCTGACGGCTTTCGGCCTCGGTGATACAGGCCTCGACGCTTTCCTGTTCGCGGATATTGCACTGAACGGCCTCGGCCGTGCCGCCGAGGTCGCGGATCTCCTTGACCGTATCGTTTAAAGGCTCTTCGCGGCGGCCGTTGATGGTCACTTTTGCGCCGAGAGATGCGAACCGCAGCGCCATCGCGCGGCCCAGGCCCGTGCCGCCGCCGGTCACCAAAACATGCTCGTCTTTAAATATCTCCTGATTAAAAAGTTCCGCCATTTAAATAGTCCTTTTTGTTTCTGCTATTATTTCTAAATAAACATCGATCGGCTGTGAACTAAATAATACCAATTCCAGGCGGATAGTCGAATTTAAGGTTATGACCGAAAATAAACAAACGGTAGAAACATATCTTAAGGGATTCAGGCGCGGGAATCATGAGATGATACTCGCTTGTTTGACAGATGATGTCGAGTGGATCATGCCCGGCGCATTTCACTGGCATGGCAAGGAAGAATTTGACGGCGAGATCGAAAACCCGGAATGTTTTATCGGGCATCCTGAGATAGATTGTCTGCGGATGGTGGAAGAAGACGACGTGGTCATCTGCGAAGGCTCGGTCAGATCGAAACTGGTAGACGGCACGCCCTTTCACGCGGTCTTTTGCGACGTAATGGAAATGCGCGGCGGCAAGATCAGGAAGCTTACGAGCTATCTGATGGAAGTCAAAAAACAGGAGAACGAAACTGAAACCATCACAAACTGAAATTCCGCCATCGAAACTTATCGCCAGCCTGCGCGGACACAACCTGCTGCCCGCGATCGTCTTTTTGCCGACGCGCCGGAGGTGTGACGAATCGGCGATGGAGGTATCGCTCGCTAACAAAGCCGCAAAAATTCCGAATGTAAAAGAAGAAAAACGCCGCGAAATTCTCGACGAATTTACCGCCGAATACCCGGAGATCGCCGGGCATAAACATCGCCGGATGATCGTGCGCGGCGGCGTGGCGGCGCACCACGCGGGGCACATTCCGGCGTGGAAACTGCTGATCGAAAAAATGATGTCCACCGGCTTGCTGGACGCGATCTTTGCCACCTCGACCGTGGCCGCCGGGGTCGATTTTCCCGCGCGCACGGTGGTGATTACAAATGCCGACACGCGCGGCAATGACGGCTGGCGTCCGCTGCAGGCTTCGGAACTCCAGCAGATGACCGGGCGCGCCGGGCGTCGCGGTAAAGACAAGGTCGGTTTCGCGGTCGCCGCGCCGGGGCGTTTTCAAAATCCGGGGCGCATCGCCTATTTGCTGCGCACGCAGCCCGACCCGCTCGAGAGCCGTTTTCGCGCGACCTATACCTCGCTGGTAAATCTGCTCGACGCTTTTAAAAGTTTCGACCGCGTGCGCGAAATAGCCGAAAAAAGTTTTGCCTTTCGCGAAACCGCCCGGCAGATAACGGGTCTGCAAAACGAAGCCGACGAGAAAAAAATTCAGATCGCGGAAATACTTAAAACGAGCGGTTTCGATCTGCCGGTCGAAAGCGCCCTGGCGCTGGAAAGACTGGCCGGCGCGCAGGCGCGGCTGCAGGAAAAACTGCCCGTCACGCGCAGCGAAATTCGCCACCGCTGGCTGGAACAGGTGGTGGAAAAAGGCCGCATCGTCAGCCAGGGGAAAAGCGGCAAGCGTCTGTTTTTGGTTTTGCAGGTCAACGGAGAAAAAATTTCCGCGATGCGCGACGACGGCGTCGGCGCGACCCTTACCCTCGGCCGCTTAAACCGCGTCTATGCCAAAAAATATCCGATCAAGGACGATTCGCTCGACCTGGCATTCGACGATATTTACGAAAAGAAAAATCCCGCGCTGCAGGAGCCGCGCATGCCGAAAGACCGCGACGAGGAAACGGAAGCGGTAAATATTTTACAGGAAGCGATGGACCGGCTTCTGCCCGGCGGGCTTTCGGAAGAAGAAAAAAAAGCCGCTCTCGGTTCTCTCTGGCAGACTTGGGACGAGGCCGAATTTATCCAGCGCACCGCGCGCGATATCAATAATCTGACGGAAGAGATCTGGCTGCCGTTCGAACAGCGCGCCCGCGTGCTGCATCATTTCGGCTATCTCGATTTTAACGCGGAGCGGGTTACCGAAAGCGGCAAGTGGCTGGCGGACGTGCGCGTCGATCGCCCGCTGCTGGTCGGCGAAGCGCTCAAACATAATTTGTTCAGCGGACTTGAAGTCAAAGGCATGGCGGCGCTGATGGCGGCGCTGGCCGCCGACCCGGATAGAAATTACGGCGAGCTGGAAATTTCCGACAGCGTCACGACCAGTCTGGGCAAGCTGACTCAGCTGATCGACGCGGTCGCCGAGGTCGAATGGGAAAACGGCGTCGAAGCAGCGCCCGACCTGAATTTTAGCGCCGCCGCCGCCGCCGAACTCTGGGCCACCAATAAAACAGGCGAAGCAACAGACTGGGACGAACTGGTCGAAAAAACCGCCGCCGAAGAAGGCGACCTGGTCAGATTATTATCGCGTACGGGAGAAGCGCTGCTGCAGATAGCCGCACTCAAAGATTCACAACCCGAGGCCGCCGAAGCGGCCAGAGAAACAGCGGCGATGATCCTGCGAGAGCCGGTGAGATAGTTTATTTTTACTATGAAACTCTCTAACCCTTATAAAGATCATCCTCCTAATTGGCATATTTTTAATGGTTCCGCGTGTATTGCCCCATTAAGTGCGTTTGGTCTTGCTTCAACAATTGGAGACGTAAACAGATTTGCGGCGCGATATCGTGTCGCAAAGTGTTATCGAGGTATTATCTTAGAATCATTTACGCAAGGAACGGCGGAAGGTTATAGCGCTTTATTTAGGGTTCTCTTAACTTGGTCTGCTTTTGAATTTTTCTTAAAAGCAATTGGTGTATCTCAAAGAGATTTTGATGCGTCATTAGCTGCCCATGATACTGAAGGTTGGATGAATCATATACGCGCTACCGATGCCGGCAATAATTTTTATAAGTTTATATACGAACGAGTGAATTCTACACATAAGGGCGAATTAGAAAACTATTTTAATGCTGACCCTGCTAATGTGACTTATTTGGCATCAGCTATTCGTCACTTAACCGCTCATGGTACGTTAACACCAAATGCCGACGAGACTGACCCTAATATCGTGATCGAAATTTGTAATATCCTATCGGATGCTCTGATGTTTATCATGGATAATGAGTTTTCTACTAGAATGATTGAATTTCATAAAATGATTAACAGTTAACATTAGTCATAAAACGGATAAAATTCTTATCCTCAAAATCCCTTAGGCAAATCTCTTTCATCATCTATAAGGACATCGGTGGAAACTTTGGCGAGTTTTGCATAAGCGAACAATATTAGAAAAGAAGGTACGCGAGCTTTAATCTCATAATTCCCGATATATCCACGCTGTATTTTCACGCCGCGCTTTTCTAAAGCTTCAGCCATTCCAGTTTGCGATAAGCCTAATTTCAGGCGAATACGGCGCAGTTTCTCAGCCAGTCTTTTAGGTTGCTCAACTTTACCTTTATTGCTCATCAAGAAAAGTCTCCTTGACAGGCATTCCGGATTAGGCTAAAGTTGCCAACGTTTGACAGCAGCAATTCAACTTGAAATTTCCACGCCACATTCTGTTGAATATGGCAGTGTAAGTAGATCAAACTTTATCGCCCGTAGAGGTCAGTGGCATTTCGATGCTCGTTTTCAAAGATGTGGGATGTCGAAAAAATTTTTAAGCATCCCTGTCAATTTCACCGCTAACGCGGTGAGCAACATAAATATAACATTCTTATATCACTCCCAAAACCGTGAGACAGAATAAAGTTGCTCAATGCACTCTCAACATCGACTTTCACATTATCTCGTATCCAGCACTGAAAACCGATATCGAAGGCATATACAAAATAGGACAGACTGAACCGCTGGCGGGACAGGTCTTTTATATCCTGGACAGGAGCGCCGAAGAAGTATTAAAAGAAAACAAGGATTCTATTTGGGCCAAGCTATTAGAAGGAGTAGACTCCGACTGTTCTAACCTCGATAAAGCGCTGGGCAAAAAAATTAAAAATATTCTGAAATTTTACACCGATTATGGCGAGCGCAAATATGCCCTTGCCCTTATGCATACCGCAACTCAGGTTATGAGCTTTACGCCGTTGATCACTGCCAGCTATAAAAAAGCGATTGAAGTGTTGGAAAACAATGCGATCAAAATCTTTGCCACAAATCCGCAGGGACGAGCGGAAATAAAAGATCTGACGGCGGGAACTTATTATGTTTGCGGTATTCGTAAAGTTAACTGGGAAACCAGGGTTTGGAATATTCGGATAAACCTGAAACCGGGCAAAAACGGCTTGTTATTGGATAACCGGATATGGTGGAAAGATAAGGTATGACAAAGCGCTTTCGGCGCGTCTTTTCTAAACTGGGAGCGCGAACGCTCGTCCGCATGAACGCGTAGCGTTCGAACGCGTTTGCTGACCAAAATACTACTGATATCAGTCTGCAAAGCAGCCTCTGCGGGCGCAAGCGGCCCTTCCGGACTGCAATTTCTTAGACTTCGATTTTATCACTCAAGTGAAGCACTATTCAGGAAAGAAGATCAAAGGTTTTGAGCATTTCGTATTGATTCAGAGTTTCGGTGAAACCGCGGTTGTGAAAAAACCGGCAGTTTTCGGTTAAAGACTGGTCGAGATTAATTACCTGTAAAGGATTTTCTTTTTTTGCGGCCGATTGCATTTGCGAGAGCAGCAGCGAGCCTACGCCGCGGTTTCGGTTATTTTTTTCGACCGCTATCTGGTTGAGATTTCCGGAATCGCCGGAAAAAACTATATAGCCGAGACATTCGTCATTCTTAAAAGCGCCGATAATATTTCTGAAACCCTGGGTGCGGTCGCACGCTTCGCATGAATTTTGCCAGGCAGGTTTGACGTCCCAAAAGGTTTGCAGATAGTTCCAATCGGGCTGCGATATTTTTTCTATCTTCAGATCCGTCCGGAGTTGCCGGCTGAATTTCAGCGGCTGCGCGGTTTTTAGCACCAGCAGTCTTCTCGTTTCCTGAAAGTCCAGCGCGCGATAGAGGTTTACCGCTTTTTCATTGATCGAGATGACTTCCAACAGGCATTGCCGGATGCCGCGCCGGTAAAAAACAGGCAGCATAAATTCGAACATTGCGCGGCTGGCGCCGAGACGCCTGTACTGCGGGATCACACCCGTTCCCGCATCGTACAAGGTCGGTCTGCCGTTCCATTCGCCAAATCCGTTGAGCGTAAAACCGACCATCTTTTCCTTTTTTTCATCCGCTTCGCCGGGGGCAAAACATCCGACGGAGAGATCCAGCGCCACTGCGTTAACTAAGATATGTCTCTGAAGCTGTTCCGCCGAGAGTTGGAACGGAACGGCATAATCAGAAAAGGCCTCCAGGAAGGTTTTGTGCAGTTCGGCGAAATCACTCTCGCCTAAAAAACGGCACACGATCGCCGACTTTTCTCTCCCTCTCTCCATTATCCTAATGATTATATTGGTTTTATCCGGGAATCAAAATAAAAATCTTGCTAACGGATGAGTGGGTTACCAAAGTGTTTTCCAAACACCGGTGCGCGAAAGCCGCTGGAAATCTCTCCTCAAAGGCTATTAACTGACATTTAGAGTCAAAGTTTGTTATGATTTTCCTGTCGGACGGCCGATTTGACCTATGAAAGTTTTACTTGCGGATGAGTTTGGATTTTGTTTTGGCGTGGAACGCGCGGTCGAGATGGTGGAAAAAGCCATCGGCGAGGGCGACACGGTGCGCGCGCTCGGCCCGCTGATCCACAACACGCAGGAGATGGAGCGGCTCGAAGCCGAAGGCGTCGCCACCATTTCCGAGCCCGTCCAGATCAAACACAGCGAAACCGCGGTGATCCGCGCCCACGGCGTCACGCCCGAAGTTCAGCGCGATCTCGAAACGCGCGCTTCGAAAGTAGTCGATGCGACCTGCCCGTTCGTCACCCGCGTGCAAAAACTGGCCGCCCGCGCCGCCGCGCAGGATCGGCACGTCGTCGTCATCGGCGACCCGAAGCACCCGGAAATGATCGGGGTCAAGGGGTATGCGCCGGAACACGCTTTTGTCGTGCGCGACGCCGAAGAAGTGGCAACGCTGCCGCGATTGAGAAATCCGCTGGTCGTCTCGCAGACGACGATAAAATTGCAGACCTTTTACGACGCCGCCGAAGCGGTAAAATTAAATTCCGACGGCGAAACCCAGATCATCAACACCATCTGCTCCGCCACCAGAGACCGGCAGGACGCGGCGCGGGCGCTTTCGACCCAGGTCGATGCGTTTTATATCATCGGCGGGCGTCACTCATCGAACAGCCTTAAGTTGCTGGCGGTCTGCCAGGAAGAATGCCCGAAAAGTTTTCTGATCGAAACTCCGGCTGAAATAAATCCGGCCGATCTAGACGGAGTCAGGACGGTCGGCGTGACCGCCGGAGCCTCGACACCGAAATGGCTGATCGATCAGGTCGTGGAAAAACTTAACGACATCGGAAAATAATTACTTCCCCGCGGGACTAATAGTTTAGAGTTCAAACTTTAGTTTGTCTTTGGTTTAAGAATTAAGACAAGCTAAAGCTTGAACTCTAAACTGTTTGTAATCGTCTGAAGAGAGAACCAGCCCGTCGCGCAAAGCGCGCCACCCCTCCTTCGTAAGGAGGTGAGTTTAAAAACCCGCAAAAAAGAGCGCACCAAGGCACGCTCTTTTTTTATTTCTATCAGCCTGCGTTTTACTGGACGAGAGAGTCCGAGAGAACAGGGCTTACGGCCGAGGCCTTGCCTGCTCCCGAAGCCTGCGTCCAGAGCCGCTGCCCATCGAAGATAATCCCGTACGGCGAATCGGAAACCTGATACCTGTTTACGATCACGCCGTCGGAAAGCCTGACCCGGTAGATCAGATCATCGCCGTTGGCGACGACCCACATATGATTGTTGGCGTAGTACATACCCGCCAGGCCGTCTCCAACTTTATAAACGGTTCCCGCAACTCCGGACGGAGAGACTTTAACCAGTGTGCCTCCGAAAAAGTTGCTGACCCAGATATCCTTTCCGTCGAAAGCAACGCCAAAAGCTCCCTGGCCGCCGGCGATCTTGAAATCGGCTTTTGCTCCGCTGGACGCGTTGATCCGGCTGACCGAATTGCTCTGGCTGTTGGCCACCCAGATATTTGTGCCGTCAAAGGCCATCATGGCCGGTTTTTTTCCGACCGCGTAAGTGCCCTCGACCTGGCCGAGCGCGGGATTTATTTTTTGAACCGATGCGGACAAACGGTTAGCCACCCAGATATCTTTCCCGTTGTAGAGAAGAAAACCGGGCCCCTGTTCCGTCTTGATAGTGGCGGTGATCTTTCCGGTAAAGCGGTCGAGCGCCACCACGTCGTTAGACGCGTAGCGGCTGACCCAGATGCTCCGCCCGTCAAAAGCGATCCCGAGCGGATTTCCGGGGACGGCATAAGTCGCGGCAACACTTCCGCTGGAAACATTAAGCTTCATCACCGTGTCGCTGAATTGATTTGCCACCCAGATGTAAGTTCCGTCAAAAGCGGAAAACTCGGCTCCGTTTCCGATCGCGTAATTGGCAGTTCTGTCGCTGACCGGGGCCTGCTGGGCAAGCGCGCCCGCCGGCGATAAAAACCAGATACCTGCCAGAAACAGGGAAACCGCCAGAATATTCAAGCTATTCTTTTTCATTTTCTGCCTCCTTTTTTGCCGTCCTGCGCCGCGCCGCCCACTGATTTGTGGTCATGCTGGTGTTCCGGCACGGGGCGCTCGCCGGCCGCTTTTATCTTTTCCTGCTGCGCCATGTATTTTGCCTTAAGCCCCGCGTCCATCCAGAACAGCGATTCGATTATCGCCTCCGGTTTTCCCAGACCGGGACAGGCTCCCCAGTACTGCATCGGTTCATTGCCAAAACGGACATTTCCCGTATGCTGCGATTTATCTTTGTCCACCTCCGGATCGGGATCGACAAAACCCTGCCGGCGACGGATCAATTCTATATCTTCCGGCTTACCGGTCAGAAACAGCCAGCCCGGTTTTGCGTTCATCGATCTGGCGTGTTCTTGTAATACCTCCACCGTATCCAGCGTGGGTTTAAGGGTAATGGAATACATGAATATATCCCGGCCGACCATATCGCCGAACATCTGCTGAACCTTCGCCAGGTTTTTGGTAATGATCGGGCAAATGCCGTCGCAGGTGGCGTACATGAAATTGATCGTGACGATCTTGTCCTTTATCAGATCGTCGTAAAATCTGACTTTTTTTCCTTCGTGAGTGGTTAGCTCCACGTTCGGAAAATATCGTTCGCGCAGTCTTTCGCGCGAATCCGTGATCATTTTTTTGATCTTTTCCTCGTTACTAATAAGGGTGCCGCTGCCGGCCTGCGTTTGCGCCGGTACGCTCTGGCCCAGCGCCAACCCGGTCGAAGCCGCCCCTAATAACGAAAAAAAGTTTCTTCTGTTTATGTTAGACATTTTTATTTTCTCCTTTCGTTTTTAGTTTAGGGTTCGGTTTTGTTGTCACCGGTAGCGGCTATTTCCCAAAGCACCATCATCGCGTGATCTTCGTGCACGACGTTGTGACAGTGGATCGGATATTTACCTTCGAAATCGCGGAAGCGGAAAAAGACCTCGATCGTCTGGTTTCGTCCCAGCCGCGCGACGTCCTTGCGCCCGAACTCGAAAGAATTGCTCGGGATCGCAACGCCGTTTCGCTTGAGCATTCTCATCTCTTCAAAGTGGACATGGATCGGATGCTCCCAACCGCCGGAATTGTTCTGAAAGATCCATTTTTCCACCGAGTTTTTCTGTACCTTAAACCGCGACGGATCGGAACAAAGCCCGGCGAACTTTCCGTTGACCGCCCACATACCGCTCTTTCTTTCAAATCTGAAGGTACGCGTAATGCGGGGAGTCGCCGTGGTCGAGGGCAATGCGTAGAAGCTCGGGTTCGTGGTCGGATTCACGCTGTTATCGGTGACCGTCGCGCCGATGTTTATTTTCATCAGGTAATCGCCCGAACCTGCCGGAAGAGTGTCGCCGGTCGGCCCGCGGCCGTCTTCCTGCTCCATTCTGTTTTCCAGGTAAAGGGTGGTGATGCCCAGATCCTTGAGCGCTTTAAAATCGATGATGATATCGTTTCTTTCGGCCACGCTGATCGTCACGTGGGTCGTCTGAATTGGATTCGGCAGCAGGTTTCCATCCGAGGAAATGATATGGAACGGGATCTGCTGGTTCAGATTGTTAGGATTGGTCAGATAGAGATCGTAAAATCTCGACGGGCCGGAGTTTAGTATCCGGAAACGGTACCGTCTCGCCTTGACGTCGAAGAAAGGCTGAACCTTGCCGTTGACCAGGAACTTATCTCCCAGAATTCCGTCGAAGCTGGAAAAATCGAAGAAAAGCTGCCCCGTCTGCGGATCGATCAGCCTGTCTCCGAGCATTAACGGAATGTCGTAATCCGGGAAACTCGGCAGATGAAAACCGGTATTTTCATTTCCGGTGTCCTGCGCGCCGAACAAAATGTAAAAAGCGGCCAGCCCCTTATAAACATTCTGCGACGTAAAATCGAGCCGGTGATCGTGAAACCACAGCGTTCCGAGCGTTTCATTAGGATCGCCGTTGGGCGGATGCGTCGAGGCGAAACCGGCCAGCACATTCGGGTAATGATGATCGTAAAACTGGCCGACGCCGTAAAAATCGCACGGGAACCCGTCGCTTTCCGATGGCGTATGCCCGTTGTGCAGGTGCGTCGTAACCGAAGGAAGTCCGAACCCGCCCGGCGGCGGCCCGGCCGGAAGATTATTGGTATTTCTCATCAGGATCCGCCGGCCGTATTGCGCCACGATCGTCGGCCCCGGCGTGATCCCGTCAAATCCCCAGATGTACTGCGGATCGAGATCCGGGTGGATATTGGCAAACCCCGGCTGCTGGCTGATCTTATAAAAATCCGTGTTGGCGAAATCGAACGGGTACTGATGGTTTCTCGTTCTGCCTTCGCCCGCTCCCGTGTTCGGCGCAATGGTCGGCGCCGGGCCCAGGGAAGCCGGCGGTAAAGCCGGATTCGGGTTCGGTGTTTCTTTGGCCTTGACTGGCATGCCGCCGTTCATGGCCGTATTGAGCGGCTCCTGAAACGGCACCAATGGCGGGCTCATGGATTGATGCAGCGGCACCCGGTGATTGGGGTCCGCCCATCTCGCGCTGATGCCTTTTACCGGGATAAGCATCCCGGCGCTGGTCATTAAACCCATCCTGATCAATTCTCTCCTGCTCAGGCGGGCTTCGATCAGTTGTCTCCTGTTTTTGGTAGCCTCCGCTATCTCTTTTAGGGTTCTTTTGGAGTGTTTCTCCCCCATATTTATTTCTCCTCCTGTGTTCGTTAGGAACTGGTACAAATTTCCTGTGTGTAAATTGGGAAATCAATATTCCGGCTGTGCGTCGGAATTCAGACATAAATCCGTTATCAAATCTTATCCAAAGATAAGAAAAAAACGGCTTATGGTTTTTAAATGATTTGAGTAAAACTCTAATTTGATACTAGCAAACACTTTTGCAACAAACCAAGTTTTTGTAAAGATTTTAAGGATTTGGGAGAAAGATTTCAGTTTGAAAACATACACTGATTCAATTAACTAATATTGCCCGACTCGATTCGTGATACGTAATACGGAATACGTTTCGTGTGTTGGCGGGATTTCGAGGTAATTAAGACTGAAACTAACGCACAGGAAAAGACGCCGGAACCCAGGATCCCGGCGTCTTTTTTTACTTAAATGGATGAAGCTTAGTTATCCGTTTCGACGAATTTCGGCAGTGAAAACGCCTTGTTTACATAGATGCCGAATTCCGTACCGGATCTGACCTCGGCGTTTTCGCCTTTGGTTTGGTTTTCCGTGATCAGCCCGCCGATGGCCCCGGCGATACCGCCGATGATCGCGCCTTTACCGCCGCCGATCGCTCCGCCCAGCACCGCGCCGCCCGCGCCGCCGCCGCCGATAAAGATTATCTTGCGATGCGCCATTTTATCGCCCGAAGCAGTGCCCTCGGAATCGCTCTTGGCTTTCTTGGTGTCCAGATCGGTGAGCGATCCGTTGATCAGTCTTTTGGTTCCATTCGGCAACCTGACCTCGACGAAGGTGACATCGATCGTGCCCGGTTTTCCGCCTTTGGCGGCGGCAGTAACCTGATCGACGCGCCCCGTGACCTTGCTGCCCGACGGGATCAATACGCCGCCGCTGCTGCCGTAAACGGGGTCGATGGTGGTGGTGGTAAAAGTGTCGCCGATCCTGGCCGTTTTCGAACTCAGCGTTTGATCCATGCGGACCCGCAGAGTTTCGCCTGCCGGAATCGTATAGTATTTGATCGCCGGTTTTTTAACCACTACGACCGCGGGTTTCTTTCTCAGCACCGGTTTTTTCTTTTTTACCTGCGCCATGGCCGAACCGCCGGTGGCTAAAATAAAAGTTAATGCGATGAACAAAGCCAGCAGGCTTTTCCTGGATAACAGAATGTTTTTCATTTTCTCTATTTCCTTTCTCACGCTATTACGATCTTCCGCGGACAACTTACATTACAACACCGCATTTTAAGCCCCCGAAAGGCTTACGATTGCGTCAGACGTTCATTCCACAACGATAGTTGTCCTAATTATAAGTTTCCCGCCGCCCGGGTTAAACAAGTTTTAATTTGTTCTCTTGTAACGCTTTCAAATATATACCTGAAATTTTATCAAAAAACTTCCGTAAATGCTTGAAATTTATACCCTTTTAAAACTATAACTAACCATCAAGTTAAAGCAGGTTGCCTGCTGAAGGAACGCTCGAAAGGCAAATCTTAATGCGAACGTTCCCGGCGCCGGTGACATCGAATTTTTACTTAGGGGTTCCTCGGTTATGGGATTACTACAGGCTAGCTTTCTTCTTTTCGGGCTAAATTTGCTGGACGGCTTACTGACGATCGTCTGGGTTAGATCCGGCGTTGCGACGGAAGCAAATGCGCTGATGGCCGGCCTGCTCGATATCGGCGACGCGCCTTTCCTGGCGGTAAAGATCGGCATGGGAGCCCTGACGGTTGCCGTTATCGCCATGTGGGGAAACCGTAAAGTCGCCCGTTACGGCCTTTCGGTCGCGCTGGGCGCTTATTTGGGACTGATGATCATTCACTTTGTCACCGCGCTCGCGGCGGTCGGTTACGGCCCCGAAGTCGTTCTGCAATTCCTCTCCGGAGACCTTTCATTTCTAAATAATCGCCCCGATCTGCTTTTTATCTGATTTTTACTGGGAGTGCGGACGGCTCGTCCGCTGTAACGCCGCCGGCTCGGCGGCTGTCCTGACGGCGTCCTGCCGTCAGATTGAAATCCGTGGGCGGGACGCCCACGACACAGCCAGCGGGACGCTGGCGCTACTTTTGGCGGACGAGCCGTCCGCGCTCCCAGTAAACCTTGAAACTGCCTGTCTCTTTTATTCGTACTTACATCATGCGAGTTAGCGAACAACTTTGTTTCGCATTAAAATCATCTTATAGAGACGCTCTTTAAGAGATCCAGGAGTTTTACCATGTCAAAATCATCAGTTTACCAGCTCAGCGCCCGCCAGATCATATTGATCGCATTTGCCTCGGCATTTATTGCCGCCGGGACGGTTGCCTGCCTGAGCAATTTCGGCAAAAATTTTATTTCCGCTTCGCCTGAAAACGGCGAACCCGGCACATCCGCCGAACCTCTCGCCGGCATTACCAATCCGGATACCGTCAGCGACGAGAAAAACAATATTGAGGTCTATAAGACTCTCGCGCCCGGCGTCGCTTTTATTACCTCTACTTCTTATTCGCAAAACTGGTATGGCGAGGTCGAAGAAGGCCAGGGCTCCGGCTCCGGTTCGGTGATCGACGCCCAGGGGCATATTTTGACCAACTATCACGTGGTCGAAGGCGCGCAAAAACTCACCGTCAGTTTTGGCGGCGAAAAGACCTATCCGGCCAAAGTGGTCGGGACCGATCCCGACACCGATCTGGCAGTGATCCAGATAACCACGCCGCCTGAGGGTTTGACCGTGATCCCGTTCGGCGATTCCGGCGCGTTGACGGTCGGGCAAAAAGTTTTGGCGATCGGAAATCCGTTCGGCCTCGACCGGACTCTGACGACCGGCGTCATCTCCGGGCTGCAGCGCCCGATCCGTTCGCGCCCGACGCAATCCGCGCCCCAGGGACGCGTGATCGAAGGCGCGATCCAGACCGATGCCTCGATCAATCCCGGCAATTCGGGCGGCCCGCTGCTGGATAAATACGGACGAATGATCGGCATCAATTCACAGATCCTGTCGCCGGCGGGCGGTTCGGTCGGCGTCGGTTTTGCCATCCCGGTTTCGATCGCCAAACGGATCGTGCCGCAGCTGCTTCAATTCGGCGAAGTAAAGCGTCCGAAGTTGGGGGTCAATACCCGCGACGTCAGCGCGCTGGTAAATAACGGCGCCAGGCTGCCGGTCGATAGCGGCCTGCTGGTAATAAACGTGCAGCCCGGCGGCCCGGGGGATAAAGCCGGCCTCAAGGGGCTTTCACAAAACTCCAATCGTGACGTGCTGCTGGGCGATATCATCACCGCGGTGGACGGCGAAAGAGTCAAAAATCAGGATGATCTTTTCCGCCTGCTCGACAAAAAACAGATCGGCGACACCATCCAGCTCGAGGTCTATCGCGACAGCAAGACCGTAACCGTACCTGTTCGCCTGCAGGATGTTCCGGCGCAGCAGCCGGCGCGCAGCGGGCCGCGCAGGTTCTAAACCCCGCTCATGTTAAAGTAAGAGGATGCCGGATATTTTTCGGCATCCTCTTTGTTTTATGGAGCGCGGGCATCCTGTCCGAAAATGAACGCGCAGCGTTCGAAACCAAGAGCAGCCTAAAGGCTGTACTCTAAACGATGATCGAGATCGACAATTTTTACAACGACGGATTCGGCTGGGTTTGCAAGGCGTGCGAACGCGAACTGGCTGAAACCGCATCTCCCCTAGACACAGATGGCACGAATGCCACAAAGCTGAACCGCATAATGCGCGAAGGCGAGGCCGAATCAAAACAGCCCCGCCTCTCGAATCAGGCGCTCGCCAAATGGGCGGACAAAGCAAAACAAACTCTGATGTGCCCGCGCTGCGGCATTGTCGAACAAGTGGACAAAGCCTAGCTCGCCTTTAACTCTTTGGCTTCGGAAATAGAAGTCACATTCGTCACACATTTCTGCGCGGGTTCGAGCGTTTTGCTTTCACAAAATTCGCTTACCACTTTGACGAAGTCCGCCGGGCATTCTTCCTGCGGCACGTGGCCGCAATTTTTAAACATCACCAGCCGCGACTGCGGTATCAGACGGTGCAGCGTCCGGCCGTTGCGCGGCGGGATCACTACGTCATGCTCGCCCCAGATCAAAAGCACCGGTGCGGAGATCAAATGGGCGTCGTTTTCGATCCGCTGCGCCTGCCAGTTGCGCACACTGCTCAGCATCGAATTATGCCCGTCGGCGGCGTGCAGCGGGCGATGAATGGAATTGACCCGCTCGTTCGTCACCAGGTGGTAATTCGCCGCCGCCAGCGAGGTTTTCATCCGGTGGCGCACGAAGGCTTTTGAATCGACCAGAAAAGCGCCGAGCAATTCGCCGACGATCGGCGTTTTGACCAGATGTATCAGCGGGTGATTCATCGCTTCGTCGTTCGAGACGGCATCGACCAGGACAAGTTTTTCGACCCGCTCAGGGTAATCGAGCGTCAGCATCGCCGCCACCGCGCCGCCGTACGAACTGCCCACCACCAGCGCGCTGCCGATCCCGAGCCGGTCCATAAATCTTTCAATGATCCGCGCCTGTGATGAGATGGCGTAATCAAACCAACCGGGTTTACTGGAAAATCCGAAGCCGATCATATCGACCGCGATCACGCGGAAGCCTTCCTCCGCCAGCATCGGCGCGGCCGTTTTCCAGGTAAAGGTCGAGGCGCTGTAGCCGTGGATCAACAGTAATACGGGCTTGTTTTCTTCGCCGAATTCCTGGTAATGCACACGCAGGCCGTCCACCTCGGCAAAGCTCGAATTTCCCGCATGGTGCATATCGCCGGCGACCTGTTCCCAGTGAACGGTAGCGGCGCGGGTCAAAAATTTCCACGCTATCGCCGCCCCTACGCCCAGGCCAACACCGGCGGCTATGTATTTCTTTTTCATAACGACTCCAAGGGTCCAAAAACTTTACATCACAAATTTACCACGAAATTACTCGTCGGAGCCGAGAAAAACTATCGCCGGTTGTAATTTTTTTGTCGCCGCGTCGTAAGTCGCGACCGCGATCATTTGCCTCCGGCCATCGAGCAGCTTCACCTGTTGGCCGTCTTTAAATCGTTCACGAATTACGATCTGTTTCCCGTGCAAAATTTGTCCGGTGTCCTCCGGCGACAGAATGACCTCAGGCAAATGGGGCACCGCCGTTTGCAGCGGCAGCAGCACTTTACCCAGTCCGCCTTTATCTTTCATCGCGGCGAGATCGTCGAGTGTGATCGCCTGTGCGATATCGAACGCCCCCGCCGAGGTGCGGCGCAGTTCTACCAGGTGAGCAAATGTGCCGAGGTCTTTGGCAATATCTTCGGCCAAAACGCGGATATACGTTCCGGCGGAAGAAGTAACGCTGAGTGACAGATCGGCCGTTCCGTCTTCGTTATAAGAAAAAATTTCGCCGCTCTCCCGCGGGATAGATTTAAGTTGATAGATCTTTATCCGGACGGGTTTTCGTTCGATCTCGATCCCCTGACGCGCGAGTTCGTAAAGTTTTTTACCTTCGATCTTTTTAGCGGAATACATCGGCGGCGTCTGGTTGGATTCGCCGATAAAGCGGCCCAGCACGGTTTTTAATTCTTCTTCGGTGATCTTTCTGTTTCGCCCTTTTTCGTCTTCCTCTTTCCTGGTTCCCGTCTTGTCGCCGGTATCGGTGGAAAATCCCAGACGCATCAACGCCTGATAACTTTTTCTGTCTTTATCTAAAAATTGCGCCAGCCGCGTCGCGCGCCCGACCATCACGACCAGCACGCCGGTTGCAAACGGGTCGAGCGTGCCGGTGTGCCCGACGCGCTTTATCCCCAAAATTTTGCGCACCCTGGCGACCACGTCGTGCGAAGTAAAACCTTCCGGTTTATCGATAATTAAAAATCCGTCCATCTTTTTAAGTAAACCAGAAACTCTGCGAATACGCACTGTTAATTATTCACTATTAACTATTAATCGCCGTTTCGTGGTTAAATTCTTAGTGTGTACAAGAAGTGGCAACAGCGGCGGACGGCAGATGAAGACAAAGCGCCAAAAAAACCGCGCGATCCGGAACGCGCGCGCGTGGAAACGATGAACCGCGCGATCCGTTTGCTGACCTACAAACCGCGCTCGGTAAAGGAATTGCGCGAACGCTTGCTGGAAAAACCTTGGGCCGACGCAGGCATCGTCGATGAGATCCTGGAAAAACTTTCTTCTTACGGTTATCTCAATGACGGGCAGCTGGCGCTCGATCTGGCGGCTTCGAAATTGCGGCAGAAAGCGGTCGGCAAGATCCGTCTGCGGCAAAGCCTGACCAAAAAGAAATTAGGTAAAGAAGAGGTCGATAAAGCGCTGGAACAGGCGTTTATCGACACCCCGGAATCCGAACTGATCGACCGCGCCATCGCCAACCGTCTGCGCCTGCACGGCAAACCGGAAACCCGCGAAGCCGCCAAAAAGTTTTTCGACTTCCTGATGCGGCGCGGTTTTAATTACGAACTCGTCCGCGAAAAAATGGACAAGATCGCCAAAGGCGAAATGGAAGACGGCGAGACGCAGTAGTCGGTGGTCGGTGGTCGGTGGTCGGTGGTCGGTGGTCGGTGGTCGGTGGTCGGTGGTCGGTGGTCGGTAAAATTATGTGGTCATAATTTCCGTTTGTACAGTTCCGTTAGGAACGTCATATTTATAGAAATCGGCTGTAAAAATAGATATTGAATTCTATAAATATAACGTTCCTACGAAGCTAAAACCGCGATCTTTACGTATCACGTTGCCTATCGCGTATTGCGTATCACGTATTACTTATCACATTACGCATTATCAAATCCAATCTCGGATTCCGCGCGAATACAATTTATACATTCTGATCCTGGCAAATTGTTTTTAGACGCAATTTGCTGCAGAACTCTGTGTTGATGCCGGGCGCCGGGAACGCGTCCGGCATTTTTTCTTCGGAACAGATCAGAGCTGATAGCTGATAACGGATAGATTCGATCTCTCACCTGCACCCTTCGCCATCATCTATTCCGAAGCGGCTTTTCCCCTTCTAATGCTGTTCATATCGACATTGTGATAAAATTCTCTTTTTAACTATATGAACGGACACGAGATCAGAAATAAATTTCTCTTATACTTCGAAAAGCAGGGGCACAAGATCATTCACTCTTCGCCACTGCTGCCGGCAAATGACCCGACGCTGCTATTCGTCAACGCCGGGATGAACCAGTTTAAGGACGTTTTCCTGGGCAACGACAAACGCGAATACACCCGCGCCGTCACCTCGCAAAAATGCCTGCGCGCGGGCGGCAAGCACAACGATCTGGACGAGGTAGGCAAGACCGCGCGCCACGGTACTTTTTTCGAAATGCTAGGAAATTTTTCTTTCGGTGATTATTTTAAGGAAGACGCGATAAATTTTGCCTGGGATTTTCTGATCAACCAATTGCAGCTCGACCCGACACGCCTGTGGTTTTCCGTTTTCGAAGGCGACGCCGATGTTCCCGCCGACGATGAAGCCCGCGCGCTCTGGGAAAAGGCCGGCGCCGCGCCCGAAAGAATTTTGGGTTTCGGACGCAAGGATAATTTCTGGCAGATGGGCGACACCGGCCCGTGCGGCCCGTGTTCGGAGATCCATTATTATACCGGCGACGATCCGCAGAGCGCAGATAACAATGCTACGTGGGTGAACGGCGAAGGCGACACCACGATGGAATTCTGGAACCTGGTCTTTATGCAGTACAACCGCATCGAGACCGCGCCGGGTGAATTTAAACTCGAGCTGCTGCCGGCGCCTTCGGTAGATACCGGGATGGGGCTGGAGCGAATTACTACCCTGCTGGAAGGCAGGAAAACCATCTTTGATACTTCGCTGCTGCGGCCGATCGTGGATTTCGCATCCCAGCTTTCCGGCAAAACTTATGAATACGATTCACCGGAAGGTTTTGCGATGCGCGTGGTCGCCGATCACGCCCGCTCGACCGTATTTTCCATCGCCGACGGCATCCTGCCCGGCAACGAAGGCCGCAATTATGTGCTGCGCAAAATAATGCGCCGCGCGATCTATCACGGCCGCGAACACCTCGGCTTAAAGGGCTTATTCTTTCACGAAGTCTGCAATTTCGTCGTGGGCGAGATGCGCGAAGCCTACCCGGAGCTCGAAGCCCAGCGCGGCTTTATCGAAAAAATGGTGCGGCTGGAAGAAGAGAGATTCGGCGCGACGTTGACTGTGGGAATTGGTAAGTTAGAAGACCTTTTAGTCGAAAATAGAAAGACTATAGAAAATTCAATATCCGCGGACACTCCAATCCAAGTTTCTGCAGATAACCTTGCATACCTTTACGATACTTTTGGGCTTCCTATCGACTTGATGTATGTGGTTTTAGGTAGTAAAAATGCTCAACTAATTGATCCACAAACAGGTATAGAGTTATTTGCTGTAAGTGAATTAGAGGAAGAAAAATTTAGAGGTTTTTTAGAAGATTCCATTAAAAAACTTCAAGCCCAAAGCGGCATCGGAAAAACTCACCGCAACGAGCAGATCAATCCGATCTACGGCACTGTTCTGGAAGCCACCGGGAAAAACGAATTTCACGGCTACGATACCACTGAGGTTGAAAACGCCCGGGTCATTTCGCTGGTCAAAGACGATGCGCAGGTTAATGAGCTGGCCTCCGGCGACGAAGGCTTGATTGTGCTCGATAACACCCCGTTCTATGCGGAGTCCGGAGGGCAGGTCGGCGATACGGGTACGCTTGTCAGTGTCAGTAGCCCAGGCGTTAGCGCGGGCGCAGTTCCTGACGGTCGTGCTGCTGATACGTTCGTTCGGGTCTTCGATACTTTCTCGCCCGTGTCCGGCATCGTTCTGCATAAATCAAAGATCGAGCGCGGCTCTATCAAGGTCGGCGATACCGTCACGGCGGTGGTCGATGCGGAAAAACGCGACGCCACGCGGCGCAATCATACGGCGACGCATTTGGCTCATGCCGCATTAAAAGAAGTGCTCGGTTCGCACATCAAGCAGGCGGGTTCGGTCGTCGCGCCAAATTATTTGCGTTTCGATTTTACGCATTACCAGCCGCTGTCCGAAGGTGAGATCACCGAGGTCGAAGATCTGGTCAACCGCTATATTTTACGTAACGAGCCGGTCACGACCAACGTGATGGATATCGAGGAAGCGATGCGCAGCGGCGCGGTGGCGCTCTTCGGCGAAAAATACGGATCGGCCGTGCGCGTGCTGAGCGTCGGCGAAGGCGTGTTTTCAAAAGAGCTTTGCGGCGGCACGCATGTCCGGGCGACCGGCGATATCGGCAGCTTTAAAATTACTTCGGATGAAGCGATCGCTTCCGGCGTGCGGCGCATCCGCGCGGTCACCGGTCTGGACGCCTTCGAACGTTTTCGCGAAGATGAAAAACTTATCGACCGCAGCCTGAGCGCGCTGCGCACCCAGCGGGACCAGCTTCCCGTGGCGATCGAAAAATTGCAGGAAGAATTAAAGCGCGCGCGCAGAGAGGTCGATGAGCTGAAACTCAAGATCGCTTCGGGCGCGATGGCTACCGGCGCGGGCGGCGCCGACGAGGCAAGAGACATAAACGGCGTAAAGGTGATCACCAAAGCGGTGGACGGCCTCGATAAAGGCGGCATGCGCCATCTGTCCGACACGCTGTTGGCAAAACTGGGATCCGGGGTCGTCGTGCTCGGCAAAACAGATGAAGAAGGCAAGGTCGCGTTCATCGTTCGCGTGTCCGACGATCTGACCGGTAAAGTGAAAGCCGGAAATATCGTCAAGGAGATCGCGCCCATCGTCGGCGGACGCGGCGGCGGTAAGGCCGACATGGCCGAAGGCGGCGGCACCGATCCGGCAAAACTTCCCGAAGCGCTCGAGGCAAGCTACGGCGTGATCGAGAAAATGTTGAGTTAACCCAGATTATTTGGAAATGCAACTAAACCTGGGAGCGCAGGCATCCTGCCTGCAGAGATCGCGCAGCGATCTAAGTTGTTTTATTTAAACGAGTAAGCGCGGACTAGCGCTCCCAGGTTAAGGTTCGTTTTTTAATTTGCCAAAAATAATCGTGAAATTCGTCTTAAATCAGTTCGCTCCGCTCACGGGCGGGCATAAGACCCGCCCCTACAAAACATTCCGGCAAATCGGTTTTCTCAACGATCTCTTTCTTTTCTTTTTTGTGCGATGTGATCAGGGCCACGGAGCCGACGATGATCGCCGCGCCCATCAGCATTTGTCCGGTCAGGGTTTCACCCGCGACGGCCCATCCTAAAAACACGGCGATCGCCGGATTGACGTAGGCGTAGGTCGAAACCATTGCCGGCGGCGCGTTTTTCAGCAGCCAGCTATACGCCGTGTAAGCGACGATTGCCCCGATGACAATGAGATATGCCAGTGAGATCCAGGAACGCGCGGAAACGGCCTCCAGATCTAAAGCCGACCATTCTCCAGACGCCGTGCCGATCAAAAGCATCAGCAGCCCGCCGGACAGCATCTGCATTCCGGCGCCGAGAATTGGCGATCTTGCCGATTCGGCGCGGCTTCCGTATAGCGACCCCAGCGCCCATGACAGCGATGCCGCGATCAGCAGGATCGCGCCCAAAAATTGATTGTCCGTACCGGCCCCGCCGGCACCGCTTTTCGGGATCAAAAGCCAGACGCCGATAAAGCCGATCAGCAACCCGCCGGCGACCTTTAAATTAGGGCGTTCCTGCCGCAGTAAAAGCCAATTAAGCAAAACCACAAAAAAGGGCACCGTGGCTACCAGCAACGCGGCCAGACCGGAAGAAACATAATGCTCAGCCATGACCACCCCGCCGTTGCCACCAGCCAGCAGTAAAGCGCCGACGATCAGGCTGGTGCGCCAGTGCGCGAGCTTCGGTTTTTCATAACTCGGCGAAAGCCGCGCGATGAGATAAAGCACGCCGCCGGCGATGGTGAATCTGAATCCCGCCATCAAAAAGGTCGGCATGGTTTCGATCGCGTATTTGATCGCCAGATACGTCGAACCCCAGATGATATAGACGGCCGCAAAAGCCGCGATCAATAAAATAAGATTGCGTTTATTATTCGGATCCGTTCCCGCTTGTACGTTCATTGCCTTAAATCCTTACTTCTTCTTTTTACTTCTTCTTACCGCCGCTCGCTTCGATCCCGTCCAGCGGCAGTTCCGTGGTTTCCTTAAAGGTGTGTAAAACGACCGTGGTCCGCGTCGATAAAACATTGGGCACCGGCTTTATCTTTTCCCGCAAAAGTTTCCCGAGCGATTCGGTGTCTTTTGTGCGAATTTTCAGCAAGATACAATCTTCACCGGCCACCTCGTGCGCTTCGAGTACTTCCGGGATCGCCGTCAGGGCTTCCTCTACCTCGCTGCTGCTGCATTCGCTGGTACGGACAAAGACAAAGACCGTCAGGCCAAAACCGACCTGACGCGGATCGATCTCCGTCGCGTAGCCGCGGATAACGTCACGCTCTTCCAGTTTGCGGACCCGTTCGAGCACCGCCGACGGCGCCAATCCTACCTGCCGCGCTATCTCGACATTCGTAATTCGCGCGTCCTGCTGAATTATCTTCAAAATTTGTTTGTCAGTTTCGTTAATCATTCTTAATAATCATCCAGTAACAGAATAATATCTCTACTTACTCATGTCAAGCAGAATTATCTTCGGCTTATGATAATAAATTACGCGGATTGTTTGGAATAGGTTAGATAGGGCTTAATTTTTCAGGATTAAGTTTCGTTAAACAGAAATACATCCTCAACGCGAAGCACTAAACCTTTTACATTCAGCACTTTTGCATTTCAGATGTATATTTGTTATACATTGTTTATAGATTTTGTGGAAGTTGCAACACTTTCTGCTTTTCTGTTAATTGGATGCTCATTTTCTCGAGTGTCTCACGGTTAAGCGTTCCGGTTACTTTGATCTCATTTGTCGCCTGGTATTTTCTCAGGCCCTCCCGGGTGGGATCGTCAAGCTTGCCGCTTGCTTCGCCGTGATAAAAGCCCTTTTCCTTAAGCAGGTTTTGGGCCTCGGTGATCTGTGCTTTGGAGGCGCGAAAAACTGCGGGTTTCTTATCTCCCGTATCGCTGGAAGTCTGTTTCGGAATCCCTTTTTGCGAATCGGTCAGTGGGATGTTCATTTTTTCCACTGTTTCCCGGTTCAGCGTTCCGGTAATTTTGAGATTTTCCGCCAGCTGATATTTCTGAAGCCCGATGCGCGCCGCGTCGTCAAGTTTTCCGCTTGTCTCACCACCGTACAGATTGCGCTCTTTGAGAATTGCTTGAGCTTGTTTGACCTGGTCTTTGGTCGCGCGAAATATCGTGCTCTGCTTTTTCGCGGCGCCCGTGCCGGAACCCGAAGGCGTCTGGCTTGCGGCCGTGTTTTGGGCAGAGATGAAAAGAGAGAGCGACAGGGTAAGTAGGAGTAACCCTAAAACTTTCATTACTAAATCCTCCGTGGAAGTAAAAGATTTAAAACTTTTGTGTAAGCATTTTTTACCCAGGATAGCCGCGCTGTCAAGTAGTTTTAACCGTGATTTTTGCTCAGGCAATTTTTATTAGCAAGGTTTGTTTTATCGGTTTCCCGCCCGATCGAAATTCTGCGAAATCTAATTTTCTAAGGCGAACAAAAAATGAAAAAAGTATCCCTGGTAACCCTGATGATCCTTACCGGCGCGCTCGGCGCGGCGGCCCAGATCCGTTCAAATTATTCCTTCGACAATTTCAGTTCCGGCGGAATTACAGTGATCTCGCCCAGCAAACCCGCGGCGAAACCTACTATCAAAGCTTCGCTGACAGCGAAAAAAGGGCCTGTCAAACAGGTGCTCAGGAAAACGGTTCAGAGAACATCCAATGTTCAGGATTCACTGGCCCTGGCGGATATTTACAAACCTGCGACGGTTAGCAACGCGATGGTCAAGCCGTCGGGCGCGGTCAAAAATATGCACGGCTTTACCACCGGCGATACGATGATCGACAGTTATATCGTGGAATCGAGCGGGCGTTACGGGATCGACCCGCTGCTGATCTACGCGCAGATGCACCAGGAATCTTCCTTCAAGCTGCGCGCGACGTCGTACAAGGGCGCGAGCGGTTTGATGCAGCTGATGCCGGCCACCGCCCGGCGCTTCGGCGTGACAAATATTTATGAGCCCCGCCAGAATATCGATGCCGGCGTAAAATATATGCGCTGGCTGCTCGACACATTCAACGGCGACGTCTCCCTGGCTCTTGCCGGATACAATGCCGGCGAAGGCGCGGTGATGAAATACGGCTGGCAGATACCGCCCTATAACGAGACGCGCGAATATGTCCGCCGGATCAGCGCGCGCTACGATATGCTGCGCAACCCGAACACCCCGCGCAGCGCGATGAGGGTTTCTTCGACCAACGTGGCAAAACTGAGCAAGCAGGAGGCTACCCCGCTAAGCATGTACGAAAAAGCGATCTACGCGGTGAAAATGCCGGACGGCCGGATGCGCCTCGTCAGCCAATAATTTTTTAAGGGTCTTCTCCTCCTAGTCTTAAAGACTTCGCGGCCAGTAGTAGCTGGCCGCTTTTTTGTTTTTGTAGCGCTGGCGTCTCGCCGGCCGTCGTGAGTGCGTCCCGCGCTCACCTTGGTGGGCGAGATGCCCGCCACACAGCCGGCGAGACGCCAGCGCTACGTTTTCGTACATTTGGGCTGCCGGAGTAAAACGATTAAGATATCAGATAGTTTTTGGAGAGCGTCTATGTTTTGTATCAAATGCGGTTCGACGATGAATGAAGAGGCGGAGTTTTGCGCCCGGTGCGGTTTTGCCGCCGGCGACGAGGAAGTCACCCGGGTGGCATCACAGTCCGGCGGGCATTCCAATAAACCGCAATTTTTCCAGTCCGGGCAGTTGGAGGAAGTCCATATTTTTTCGATCCGCCCGACCGCGATCTTTATTCAGATCGGTTATGTGCTGGCGGTTTTGGCGGGAATTATTCTGGTGATCCTGCTGTCGCTGATGCCGATCGCCGTGCCGTGGTGGATCTCCATTCTGCTCGGCCTGGCGCCGCTGCTGATTCCGGCCTATCACCATCTGATGCGGAATATGATCCTCTACACCCTGACTGATTCCAAGATCGAGATCGACAAGGGTTTTATCTCGCGCACGACGCGAAATATCCCGTTGGGGAAGGTGCAGGACGTAACCGTGTCGGCCAGCATGATGCAGCGGATGATGGGATTCGGCAATCTGATAATAGAAAACGCGGGCGAGACCTCCGGCAGTATCGTGCTGAAAAATATCAGCTCGCCGCGTCATTACGCCGATTTGCTGCTGAAACAGCTGCGGCAATTTAACAGGTAGTTTGTTTGCGCAAATTATGAAAAAAATCTTCGTCACGGGCGGGGCGGGTTTTATCGGCTCCGCTTTTGTCAGGCAGGTTTTAGACGAAACATCGGACGTCGAGATCATAAATTTCGACGCGCTGACCTATGCCGGAAATTTGGAAAATATCACCGGGCTGGACGAATCGCGCCACACGTTTATCAAGGGCGATATCTGCCGCAAAGAAGAAGTAATGGCGGCGCTGCCGGAAGCTGCGGACGCGATCTTTAATTTCGCCGCCGAATCGCACGTCGATCGCAGCATTCATTCGGCGGACGAATTTTTGCTGACCAACGTGCTCGGCACGCAGGTTTTACTCGACGCCGCGCGGGCGAAAAATGTCCGCCGTTTTATCCAGGTTTCGACGGACGAAGTGATGGGCAGCCTGCCGGAAAACGACGAGGCTTTTTTTGTCGAAGATTCGCCGCTTGCGCCGAACAGCCCTTACGCCGCTTCGAAAGCGGCCGCCGAACATTTCGTCCGCGCGGCGCGCCACACTTTCGGGCTCGATACGGTCATCACGCGCTGCGGCAATAACTACGGCCCGCGTCAGTTTCCCGAAAAACTCATCCCGCTGATGCTCGCAAACGCGATGAACGACCAGCCGCTTCCGGTTTATGGCGACGGAAAAAATGTCCGCGATTGGATCTATGTGGACGATCATTGCCGCGCGATCCGGCTGGCTTACGAAAAAGGAGCGCCGGGCGCGATCTATAACATTGGCGCGCGCAACGAACGGCAAAATATCGAAGTCGTAAAGGCAATGCTCGACGCGCTCGGCAAACCGCACAGCCTGATCGGATACGTGGCCGACCGGCCCGGCCATGACCGCCGCTACGCGCTCGATCCGGCGAAAGCCGAAAACGAACTGGGCTGGAAACCGGAAACGTCTTGGGAAGACGGCTTGCGTAAAACTATCGAATGGTACCTGGCAAACCAGGACTGGGTGGCCGGCGTGCGAAGCGGCGAATACCGCGATTATTATCTGAAACAATACGGCACGGAGGCCGGCGCATTTTGAAAGTTCTGATCACCGGCGCAAACGGCATGGTCGCCAGGTCAACGATCGCGCATTGCCGCATTCTCAGCGACGAAGTCCTGCCGTACACGCGGCAGGAAATGGATATTTACAACGCGGCTGCAGTGGAAGAAATTTTTACGCGGACGCGTCCCGATGCCGTGATAAACTGCGCCGCTTATACGGACGTTGACGGCGCGGAAACTCACGGCGAACTTTGCTACGCGGTGAACGCCGATGGGGTGGAGAATCTCGCCGCCGCTTCGCAAAAGATCGGCGCGGCTTTTGTCACCATTTCCACCGATTATGTTTTCGACGGTGAAAAGGACGGGTTTTACACCGAAGACGACGCCCCGAATCCGCTGGGTGTTTACGGCAAGGCAAAACTCGACGGGGAAATTCGCGCGCGGCGGGTAAATCCGGATTCGATCGTCGTGCGTTCCGGCTGGATCTACGGCGACGGAGGAACGAATTTCCTCAGCAAAGTTCACCTGCTTTTAGCCGAGGGAAAATCGATCAAAGCAATTTCAGATTCCTACGGCACGCCGACCTATGCCGGCGACCTGGCAAAACGCTTGCGCGAACTCGCCTCGTTGAACCAGCCCGGCACTTATCACATAGCAAACGTGGGCGCGGGTACGAGCTACGCCGGTTTTGCTCGCCAGGCGGCGCGGCTTGGCGGCTACGATCAGGATCTGATCGAGGATATTTCCAACGATTCGCTGCAAAGAGCGGCGCCGCGCCCGCGCAGTTCTAAACTGGCCAGCGTGCGAATTGAAAAGATAAAAATAGCGCCTCTCCCCGATTGGGAAAAGGCGCTGGCAGAATTTCTGAAAAGCCGAGTGTAGCCGGCCATCAGGAAGGCGCATTTTCAGAGTTGTAAATAAGCGCTCTCCCTCACGGTCGGGTTGCCAACTCCGGCTTTAGTTTTTCGAGCTCTGGATGAAATCTTCTACTTCCCGGTCCATCCGCGGCGTGCTGTCGTCGTCGGTCGAATTGTAATAATCGTTGTAATTATTGTAGCCGTAATACCCGTATTCCAATGAATTGGGTTTGATGCCGTTGAGCACCACGCCGAAGATCCGCGCGCCCAGATTTTGCAGCCTCTGTTTGAAGCGGCGGATCAGGTGCAGCGAGCTCTTGTTAGCCATCGCCACGATCACCACGCCGTCCGCCAGCGTCGAGAGAATGGCCGCATCGGTAAAAGAGATCGCCGGGGGCGAATCGATAATGATGTGTTTATAGCTTTTACGCAGGTGATCGAGCAGGTGGCGCATCTCGTTCGAGCTTAAAAGCTCCGCCGGGTTGGGCGGGATCGGGCCGCTGGTGATGACCCGCAAATTCGGAACGCGCGGGTATTTTCTCATCAGTGAATCGGCGTCGCTGTCGCCGGAGAGAAAATTCGTAATCCCCTGCACATTGTCGAGCTGGAAGTGGTGATGCAGCCGCGGGCGGCGCAGATCGCAATCCAGCACGATCACGTCGGCCCCGGCCTGTGCCAGCGTGACCGCGGTGTTTATCGCCGTGGTCGTTTTTCCTTCCGAAGGCTGTGACGACGTCACCAGCACGACCTGCGGCGGTTTGCCCGCCGAAGAGAACAACAGCGAAGTGCGCAGGTGGCGGTACGATTCAGCCAGCACCGAACGGTTATCGTCCAGTGTGGCCAGCGCCAGTGAGGCGCCGTTGCCGTTTTCGGCTAAGAGGTGTTTGCTGGCGCGTTTTTCTATCCCCTTGTAATGCGGGATCATCGCCAGCGTCGGCAGCCCGACGTAGCGGCTGATGTCGTCCGACGACCGGACGGAATCATCGACATAATCGAGCAGGAACGCCAGACCGACTCCCGCGGCCAGCGATACCAGCAGCGCGACCAGGATGTTTCTGATCCGCTGCGGCCCGACGACACCGGCGCCTTCCGAATGTTTCGAGACGGAGATATTGTCCGGCCGGCTGGTGTTGAGCTCCAGTTCCTTTTCCTTCTGTCTCTGGGTCAGCGTGTCGAGCAAGTTGCGATTGGTTTCGATCTCGCGGGTCAGGGTCATCAGGCGTGTTTCCGCCTGCCCCTGCTGATTGGCGGAGGCAACTTCGCGATTATAAGCGCCCTGGGATTCGCCTTCGCGCCGCCGCACGGTATCGAGCTGCGCCTTCAGGCCGACCAGCGCTCCGCTGACGGCGTCTCTCTGCAGTTTCTTTTGATCGCGGTCGATGATGCCGGAGACGTCTTTTTCCGTATCGGTCCGGGCCTGCTTCAGCCGGTCGATCTTGGCCGTCCACTCCTTCATCTTCGGATGCTCGTCGGTATATTTGGTGGCGTCTTTCGCCCTTTCGGCGTCGGCGTCCTGAATTTGCCGGTCGATCTCGCGGATCTGATCCTGTAGTTTGGAACGGCGCTCGATATTTAGGCGCACCGCATCCTGATAGACCTTGCTGTCCATGATGTCGGGAATGTTGGTGGCCTCGCCTTTGGCGTTGGCGCTGAGGGCGGCCTCATACCTGGCTTCGAGCTTTCGCCGCTCTTCGATCGCGCCGAGCCATTGCTGGCTGAGCGTCTGCAGCCGGTCGGCGTTTAAGCTCTGGCCTTTCCCTTCAAACAGCGGCAGCCCGCTCGACTGCATATAGCTGACGCGCTCCTGTTCCTGCGCGGCGATCGTGCCCTTTAGATCCTCAACGGATTTGACCAGATCGTCATACTGTTTCTGTGTGCTCTGCAATTCCCGCTTTACTTCGCTCTCGATAAATACGTTGGCTACCTCTTCGGCAACCCTCGGCGCGAGTTCCGGGTTGGTATGCTGGAGCTTGATGGCAAAAAGATTGGTGTTTTCCATCCTGACAACCGTCAGCCCGCCGAGAAAGCTTCCGGCCAGGGATTCGACCCTTTTCCTCTCCTGCGGAGAAAGCGAGTCCATGCCGTTATCAACGACGGTTTCCTCAGCGCTCTGGTTTAAGGTCGGCAGGGTCGGCTGTTTGGCGGCTTCCGTTTTTTCGCCGAAGACGGCGGTATTCAGTTTGTCGAGAATTCCTTTATTGGCGGTTTCGTTTATCTGTCCCGTGTCGCGGTGCAGGCCGAGCTTGATGATCGCTCCCTGCATGATGGCCGGGCTTTGAATAAGCTTGATCTGCGTGTTCCAGTAAAACTGGTCGCTGCCGAAATTGATATTGATCGCGTCCTTGGCCGTCGTCTTGGGTTTTTTCGGCTCGATCAGCACTTCGGACGAAGCCTCATAAACCGTCGGCAGGCGAAACATATAAAACGAGACCGCCGAGGTGGCCAGCACCGCCAGGGTGATGATCAGCCAAAGGCGCTTGTAAATGATATTGAAATATTCACGCAGCGACCGCTTTTCGCCAAAAGGGTCTTCGTCATACGAGGGCGAATAACCAGGGGGAATATCGTTTGTCGATATCGGCAGATCTCCCGACCCGGGCAACGGGAGCAATCTTTCATCTTTAGCCATATTTACTGCTTTTTAAACCTCTAAATGAAAAACCGGAACTTCTCTTCTGTAAACGGATATTAGCCTCTGTTATTTTGGTTTATTCCGGCGGAACTCACTATCTTACACAAGAGCAAATGAAAAATACACCTTTATTATACGTTGTTCAAGAAGTTTTTCACGTTTTGCCCTGCAATTACAGCTTGAAAGAGGATTTTTTTCCGCAGCCGGGAAGCTGTTTTATTAAATTATGCGGGCTTAAAACTGGGAGCGCGGACGGGCTCGTCCGCGAAAGTAGCACCGGCGTCGCGTAAGACTGTTGGGGCTGTCGGGTGGGCGTCCCGCCCACGATTCGATATGACGGCGGGACTCAAACCCGAAGCGGATCGTATCTTCCGACGCAAAGCTTCCAGTTTTTCGCGCGATTGTAAAAAACCATTTTGTGCATTAATCTAATATATTACGCCGTAAGCGGGGTAACTTAATAGAGACAGGGGCGGTAAAGAAGCGCTTGTCAGTTTAACGATGACACAGAGAAGTAATACAGCAGCGTTTAAAGATCAGCCTGACGGAAACTACGATTTTCCCCTCGGCATTGCGGGATTCAACTATTCAGACCTCTATAAGCCGGAGAAATTAAGAGAGCTCTGCGAGGCTTTCTACGCCGAATTAGGCAAAACCGACCCTAACCTGCACGCCGCTCTAATTCCGTATATCGAAGCGCGCGGGGCGGGTTACGAGCAAAAAGCGGAATCCGAGATCCTGGTTCACGCCGCCACCTACCTGGGGGATTTTATCGCCCGCCTTTTTCAGATCGAACAGGAATACGCCGCGCAGATATCTTCCGTCAAGATTCAGGACCCGATCTGGAAGTATAAATTTTTCGTCCAGCGCCGCGCGATCAAAAAATTCAACGCCGATGCGGTCGCGCTGCTGGACTTCGCGGCGATCGACGCCGCCTATCACGAACTGAAAACTTTATTCGATTCGGTCGGAACGGATGAAGAGCTTTCCGCCGCGGCCATCACTACGCTCATTATCGAACTGGAAGAAGATCTGACCAAGCAGCAGCCGGTCGCAAATGAGCATACGCAAAGAGTGGTGCTGGCGTTTCATAACGAAACGGTCAATTCGCAATTCGGCGGCGCGGCGGCGGCTGCTGAAGGCAGCGATCTGCTAAAAGTTCAGGCGGTCTTAAGAATGCTCGAAGCCTGGTCGGCGTATCGTTTTTATCACAAACCCGACCAGTGGAAGAGCCTGAAGGTTCCGCACACGCTGGATTATCAGAACCTCGTTCACATCGTTCGCCCGAGCGAAGCCGTGCCCGAAGATATCCGCGGTTCGGACAGCCATCTTCGCCGCCGCGACGGCTTTAAATTGACCGACGACCGCGGCACCCAGCGCGACGCGCTTTACGAGATCGATTACTGTCTGATCTGCCACGAACGCGGCAAAGATTCCTGCTCGAAAGGGCTGCGCGAAAAAGACCTGACGCCCAAACCCAACCCGCTCGGCATCAAGCTCGACGGCTGCCCGCTCGACGAAAAAATTTCCGAGATGCACCTGCTGAAAAAGCACGGCGATTCATTGGGATCGCTGGCGCTGGTCGCGATCGACAATCCGATGTGCGCCGGCACCGGCCACCGCATCTGCAACGATTGCATGAAGGCCTGCATTTTCCAAAAACAGGAACCGGTCAATATCCCGCTGGCGGAAACTTCGGTGCTGACGGATGTGCTCGAGCTGCCGTACGGTTTCGAGATCTACAGTCTGCTGACGCGCTGGAATCCGCTCAACGCCAAGCGCCCCTATACGCTGCCGTATAACGGCAAGAATATTCTGGTCGTGGGGCTCGGCCCCGCGGGCTATACGCTGGCGCATTATCTTTTGAATGAAGGTTTCGGCGTCGTCGGGATGGACGGGCTGAAGATCGAACCGCCCGCGACGGAGCTGACCGGAAATTACGGCAAGGTCTGTCCGAAACCTGTTAAGGACATCACCGATATTACCGCTGAACTCGACGAGCGCATCCTTTCGGGCTTCGGCGGGGTTTCGGAATACGGCATCACCGTGCGCTGGGACAAAAACTTTTTGACGATGCTGCAATTGATGCTGGCGCGGCGCAAACGTTTTCGCGCCTACGGGGGAGTGCGTTTCGGCGGCACGCTGACCATCGAGGACGCCTGGGATTTCGGTTTCGACCATATCGCGATCGCCACCGGCGCCGGACGCCCGACCATCGTCAAGATGAAAAACAATCTCATCCGCGGCATTCGGAAAGCGTCCGATTTTTTGATGGCGCTGCAACTGACCGGCGCTTTTAAGAAAAATAATCTTTCGAATTTGCAGGTGCGCCTGCCCGCGATCGTGATCGGCGGCGGGCTGACGGGCATCGATACCGCGACCGAGCTTTTTGCCTACTACCCGGTGCAGGTGGAAAAAATGCTCGGGATGTTTGAAAAACTCTCGGAAGAATTCGGCGAGGACAAAGTCTGGGCGCGTTTTGACGACGAAGAGAAAAATGTCTTCGGCGAATTTCTCGAACACGGGCGCGCGGTCCGCAGCGAACGCGAACGCGCCGCCGCGAAAAATGAAGAGCCTAATTTTATCTCGCTCGTGCGCAGATGGGGCGGCGTCTCGCTGATCTATCGCAAGCGGCTGCAGGATTCGCCCGCTTACCGCCTGAATCACGAAGAAGTGCAAAAAGCGCTGGAAGAAGGAATCGACTTTATCGAGCTGATGAATCCGGCCGAAGCCGTGCCCGATGAATTCGGCGCGGTCAGCGAACTTATTTTCGAACGCGTCGCCCATGACGCCGAAACGCACAAATTCGAAAACACCGGCAAGATGGTGAATTTCCCCGCGCGCACCGTTTGCGTCGCCGCCGGAACCGCGCCGAACGTGATCTATGAAAAAGAAAATCCAGGCACGTTCAAACTGGATTCGTGGCAGCAGTATTTTCAGCCGTTCAAGGTCTTAAAAAACGGCGACGGAAAATACCACGCGGTCGAAGCCGAAAAAGGCGAGACCGGATTTTTTACATCCTACGAACACGAAGGAAAATTCATTTCCTATTACGGTGACAACCACCCGAAATACGCCGGTAACGTCGTAAAAGCGATGGCCAGCGCCAAGCACGGCTATGAAGAGGTCGCGCGGATCTTTGCTGAGGAGATCGCGGAGCGCGGCACGCTGTCGCAGGAAGAACGCGATGCGATCTACGATAAACTCGAAGCCACGCTCGACGAACAGCTCCGCGCGTATGTCGTTCGTGTAGAAAGGCTTACGCCGACGATCGTGGACGTGATCGTAAAGGCTCCGATCCAGGCTCGTAAGTTTCGCCCGGGCCAGTTTTACCGCCTGCAGAATTTTGAAACGACCGCGCCGATCATTTACGGCACCAAACTGGTGATGGAAGGGCTGGCGCTGACCGGCGCCTGGGTCGATGAAGAAAAAGGCCTGCTTTCAATGATCGTGCTCGAGATGGGCACGTCTTCGCGGCTTTGTTCGCTGCTGAAAGAAGGCGAGGAAGTGGTCGTGATGGGCCCGACCGGAACACCGACCGAGATCCCGACCGGCGAAACCGTTTTGCTTGCCGGCGGCGGCCTCGGCAATGCCGTGTTGTTTTCCATTGCCAAGGCGATGCGCGAAAACAACAACCACGTCATCTATTTCGCCGGATATAAAAACGGCGCGGATATTTTCAAACGCGAAGAGATCGAAAACGCGACCGACAAGGTCGTCTGGGCGACGGATTTCGGTGACGAGATCGCGGCCCACCGCCCGCAGGACAGCCACTTCCGCGGCAACATCGTCCAGGCGATGATCTCTTACGCGGAAGGCAAGCAGGGCGACCGGACGGTCGATCTGGCCGACGTCGATCGCATCATCGCGATCGGTTCCGACCGGATGATGAACGGCGTCAAGGAAGCGCGCACCTCCGCGCTCAAGCCTTACCTAAAACCGAATCACACCGCCATCGGTTCGATCAATTCACCGATGCAGTGCATGATGAAAGAAGTTTGCGCGCAATGCCTGCAGCGCCACATCAACCCGCACACCGGCGAAGAATTTTTTGTCTTCTCGTGTTTTAACCAGGATCAGGATCTGGACAGCGTCGATTTCCGCAACTTGAGCGACCGCCTGCGGATGAACAGCATCCAGGAAAAACTTTCCAACCTCTGGCTGGATAGAGTGCTGAAAAATATCGACACCCCTTGATTAACACCTTTCATTTCTAACGCTGAAAGTTTGCGGCTGCGCGTCTCAATTACAAATGATTGCAGCCGCAAAGCTCAGCGTTATTAATTCAGTTTTACGTAATAATAAATCGGAAACAACTTCTGTCTAAATATGTCCCCACATCAAAAATGTTTATGTTCATCAGACAACAATTTCCGAGGTAGAGGCTCTGTTCGATGGTAGAAGGCGCTTTGATCGTAAAGTTTATCGATGTCGATGCTCCTGGGGCCAGGGTCAAACCGGTGTGTGTCCCCGGCCCTGTCAGCCTGGGAAAGCGCGCATCGACATTCAACAAAAATGTGCCTACGTTGGGATCGACATTGCCCGATCCGACAAAAATGTGAGCCCACAAAGAGCTCGCGGCTACCGGGTCGGGATTGAAGATGCCGACGCTGTAATTCATTGTTCCGCCTGGCGTAGTGCTCAAACCGAAACTTTGAGATGTGATCATAGGTGAATTGACTCGTTTGAGTTTCTTCTCGATCTGCTCCGGCGTAATAGCTTCGAAGTGCTCTTCTTTGCTTTCTTTCTTGTGTTTTTCCGCGGCCTTTTCAATATTTTTAATGATCTCCTTGACCTGAGCCGCAGTCCATTTACTTTTGTCTGGCATGGGATTCTTCCTTTCTTTTGCTGGTAGTTACGGATTATTATCGGGTGCAAAATAGGGGGCCCGACGTGGGAAACCGAAAATTGTGATCTGGTCTCTTAACTTATATGTAGTTATCGAGGTTTTTGTTACGCCGCCTCTTTTTCCCGGGCCGTTGCCGGAGGTTGCCTCAGAAACCCGACACGGATAAACTTTACGAAAATGCAAGATGAGATCCAGCCCCGCCCGGTGACGCCGGTCACAACGGTCACTGTCGAAGAAAAAGAGAACCGCGACCTCGGCTTCGGCGCCGTCGTCGCGCGTGAAAGCCGCGACCGCCTGCTGAACCAGGACGGCAGTTTTAATGTGAAGCGATCGGGCATCCCCAGGCTGACTTCGATCAATCTCTATCACTGGCTGCTGTTTATTTCGTGGACGCGTTTTTTAGGATTGGTTCTGCTGCTGTATTTTTTGAGCAATGTCCTGTTCGGCCTGGCTTATTCCGGATTCGGCGCGGAAGCGATCGTCGATACCTCGAGCCAGCCTTTTACGAATATTTTCGTGCGCGGATTTTTCTTTAGCGTGCAGACCTTTGCCACTATCGGCTACGGCACGATCCACCCGGTCGGCTTGGTTCCTAACCTGCTGGTCACCATCGAATCGTATTACAGCCTGCTGGCGAACGCGCTGATCACCGGCGTGGTTTTTGCCCGATTCTCGCGCCCGACGGCGGCGATCAAATTCAGCAGCGTGGCGGTGGTCGCGCCCTATCGCGGCATCACCGGTTTTATGTTTCGCCTGGTCAACGCGCGCAGCAATCAGCTGATCGAGGTCGAGGTCAAGCTGATGGTCGCTTACAAAAAGATCGAGAACGGGGTGACGCAGCGCCGCTTTGACCTGCTCGACCTGGAGCGCCGCAAGGTGAGTTTTTTGCCGCTATCCTGGACCGTGGTTCATCCGATCGATTCCGCCAGCCCTCTTTACGGAATGACCGAAAATGATCTGAACGAATCGGACGCGGAATTTTTGGTCCTGCTGACCGGCATCGACGAAGCCTTTGCCCAAACCGTCCACGCGCGCAGCTCCTATAAACCGAAAGAAGTCAGATGGAACGCAAAATTTGCCACCATCTATACCGAAATGCTGGAAGGCGATCCGATCGCGATCGATGTCAGAAAGCTGTCAGAGATCGAAATTATAGACCGCGGACATGTGGGCAATCCCTTCTGAACCTTGAGTCGCGACAGAGCTCTTATAGTTCTTTGCGAACTTTGCGTCTTGTCTTGGCGTACTTTGCGGTTAGCTTTTTATGATGAAGAAAGAACCGCAAAGAGCGCAAAGCTAAGACGCCAAGGACGCGAAGTGTTTTTCATCTCCATCAGAAGTGGAATAAGATGTAACTCGGAATAGGTGATAGCTGAAAGATGACAACGGATAGATTAAATCTCTAATCTATTCCGCATGAAACTTTAAAAACAAATACTATCAACTATCAGTTATAAACTAAAAGAAATGTTCACTGGGATCGTAGAAGAATTAGGCTCGATAAGTTCGTTCGACCTCCATGCGGACGGCGCGAAAATTTCCATCGCGGCTAAGGTTGTGACGGAAGACACCAAAGACGGCGATTCGATCGCGGTCAACGGCGTCTGTCTGACGGCGCGGGAAGTAACGCCGGATGGTTTTTCCGCCGACGTCTCGGAAGAGACTCTGCGGCGCTCCACTCTGGGCGGTTTGGCGACCGGCTCGCGGGTCAACCTGGAACGCGCGCTGACGTTTGCGTCGCGGCTCGGCGGCCACATCGTGCAGGGACACGTGGACGGGCGGGGAAAATTTATTTCTGCAATCTCTGGGGGCGGCCAGGAGGATTTTTATACCGTGCGGATCGGCTTTCCGCCGGAGCTGGCCTGTTACCTGGTGCATAAAGGCTCCGTCTCCGTCGAAGGCATCAGCCTGACCATTGCCGAACTCGGCGCGGATTTTTTCGACATCGCCGTGATCCCAAAAACCTGGGAGCTGACAAATCTTTCCTCTTTGAAGCCGGACGACCCGGTCAATCTTGAGGTCGATATTATCGCTAAGTACGTGGAAAGAATGATGGATAAAACGGTTTAGAGTTCAAGCTTTAGCTTGTCTGTTACTTAGAAAAAAGACAAGCTAAAGCTTGAACTCTAAACTTTTTAAATAAAGAGAGGCGGTCTGAGACCGCCTCTAAACGCGTTTGCGGGAATTTATTTATCGTGCTCCCGGCTGCGGTTTGCGGGGCATTTTTGCGTCCATCATCGCGGTTTGATAAACGAAAGCCGCCACGATGATCGACATTTGTTTCATATCGTCGCCTTGAATGCGGTCGTAAACGTCCATGTTCGAATGGTGCGTCCGCGAGCTGTATTCGATCTCATCCTGGATGAACTGGAAGCCCGGAAGTCCGATCGCGTCGAAGGCGAGGTGATCGGTGCCGCCGGTATTTGAAAGCGTCAGTGTATTTGCGCCCATATCTTTGGCAAACGGGTCGAGCCATTTGCGGAAGATCGAACGCACGCCTTCATTGCCCTGCATATAAACGCCGCGGATCTTGCCCGTGCCGTTATCGATATTAAAATACGCCGAGAGTTTGTCGTATTCGGACAGCGTCGTCAGTTTTTGCGGCGCGGCATTTTGACCTCCGCCGCCTCCGCCTGCCGGAGTGGTGCCGTCGCCGAAATAACCGAAATGCTGTTTCACATAGGCGCGCGATCCAAGCAGTCCCTGCTCCTCACCCGTCCACAAAGCGATCCGGATCGTGCGGCGCGGTTTTAAGCCCAACGCCTTGATGATGCGGACGGCCTCCATCATCACGGCGCAGCCGGCGCCATTGTCGGTCGCCCCGGTTCCGGCCTGCCATGAATCGAGGTGGCCGCCGAGCATTACGATCTCGTCTTTTAGATCGCTGCCGGGAATTTCCGCGACCGTGTTATAGGCGTTTAGATCCTGATCCTGGTATTCCACCGCCAGATCGACGCTCATCGTGACCTTTTCACCGGCATCGACCATCCGCGCGAGGCGGTTGAAATGTTCGCCCGCCGCGCTGATCTGAATGGGAACCGTCGAGCCTTTGTCGTAGATGCGTGCCGCGGGCGGGGCCTGCGCGCCCGGAGCCGGCGGGGGCGGCTGCACGGCTGAGGCCTGCTGCACGAAAATCGTTCCGCCGTCGCCTCTCGCGCCATCGATCAAAATGGCCGCGCCTTCTTCAGACAAAAATCTGAAACGCCGGGCAAGAAATTGCTGCTGCTGCTGAAAGTTGCCGGGCAGGTTAAAAGGGCCGCGGCGCACGCTGGCCGGGTCGGGCGCATTTGCCAGGTCGAGCAGATCCTTCTCGTTTTCGCGCGTGCCTTCCGGCTCGAAGTGCGCTTTGATCTCGCGGAGCGCCCCGACCAAAACGATCTTGCCTTTCAGCTTGCCCTTGTATTGTTCGAGCTCGGCGTCGGTCGTCGGATAGAAACGAACAACCTCGCCGGTGTAAACCGTGCTTTGAGGCATAGTCGGCGGCGCCGCAGCCGTTTTCTTTTTCTTTGCTTTCGGGTCGGCCGCGGAGGGCGGCGGAGGCGGCGGGATCAGGCTGTCCGTGCCGGGCGACCAGGCCTTCGGATAGGCGATCAGCGGAAACGCCGTCGGGCCGTCAACCATCGCGGAAAATCTCTTCAGCGTCCAGCCGCGCCCGAACGGGCCCCATGATTCCAGGTGCGAATTTTCCAAACCGAATTTGGTCAGCGTGTCGCGCGTCCATTCGTTGCCGCGCTTCATTCCGGGCGAAGCCGTCAGACGCGGCCCGATCACATCCGACAGATACATCAGCGTCTGCATCACCTGCGAACGGTTCAGACCCTCGTCCTTCATCTTGTCAATGAGGATCTCGGTTTCGGATTTTGGCGGAGCGACCGGAACGGTTTGAGCGAAAGTAAGGCCGGGCAAAAGAACCGCGCCCAGCAGCAGCAAAGCAGATAGTTTGCGCAGCAGCATTTTTTTGAAGTCTCCCTGAATTTAAAAAGAATTAGAAAAGAAACTTAATACTACGCCTGCGGGTAAATTGTTTCAAGAAGGGGAAATGTTTAGAGTTCAAACTTTAGTTTGTCTTTGTCAGAACGGGGAGCGGTAGCGACCGGGGTATTGAGCGAAGCGGACCAAGGCTCTCTCTCTTCCCATGTAAGAACGGTAATCACCAAGTCCCCCCGAATAAGAACCCGATAACCACCGTTCCCGGTTCTGACCTCATTTCTACTTAGCTGTTTCTGCGCCCGCGCCTTCGGCTTTTGCTTCAGTTACGGCGCTGTCTTTCGGCGCTTTGTAATCGCAGTCTTCCTTGGCGCAGTAATGGATCGTACCGTCTTTTTTGGTGGTTTTTTCCAGCACGAACGGCGCCTGGCATTGCGGGCAGGGAACGGCGACGGGTTTGTCCCAATAGACCGCGTCGCATTTCGGATAATTCGCGCAGCCGTAAAAGGCCTTGCCGCGTTTGGATTTTTTCACCACGATGTCGCCGCCGTCTTTCGGGCAGGTGACGCCGACCGTCTCGCGCTTGACGTAATCGCATTTCGGATAATTGGCGCACGAGATAAATTCGCCGAAGCGTCCGAACCTCCGCACCAGATTCGCGCCGTCGACCGGGCATTTTTCGTCCAGCGGGATCGGTTCCGGCAGCGGGGCTTCCTGGCCCTTGGGGATCTTGCGCACGTTCTTGCACTCAGGGTAGCCGGTGCAGCCGTAGAACGAACCGAAGCGTCCCTTGCGCAGCGCCATCGGTTTGCCGCACAGTTCGCAGATGATAGTTTCTTCCGCGGCGGCTTCGCCGTTTTCGCCCTCGACCGTTTTGCCGTTTGCATCGGTGCGTTTTTTTGCGACCTCGCGGGTGTTTTTACACTCCGGGTAATTCGAGCAAGCGAGAAACTGCCCGAAGCGGCCGAATTTGATCACCATTCCGTTGCCGCATTTTTCGCAGATCTCGTCGGTTGGAATTTCCTGTTTCTTCTGCTTCTTGATATTTTCTTCGGCGGCTTTCAGATCGACCGAGAATTTATCGTAGAAATTTTTCAGCGCGATGCGCCAGCCGAGTTTTCCGTCTTCGACCTCGTCGAGCTGATCTTCCATCCGGGCCGTATAGTCCGGGTTAAAGAGCTCGGTAAAATTCGAAGTCAGCACGTCGTTGACGGTGGTGCCGAGCGCGGTCGGGTGAAAACGCCCTTCGACCCGCTCGATGTATTCGCGCTCCTGAATATTGGTCAAAATAGCGGCGTAGGTCGAGGGGCGGCCGATGCCGCGCTCTTCCAGCGCCTTGACCAGCGTCGCTTCCGTGTAACGCGGCGGCGGTTCGGTAAAGTGCTGTTCGGGCGTCACTTCGTTGAGCGTCAGGACCTCGCCTTTTTCCACCAGCGGCAGATTTTTGTCCTCGTCGTCCTCTTCCTCGTCCTGTTTTTTGTCGTCGCGGCCTTCCTGATAGACCTTCAGAAAACCGTCGAATTTCTGCACCGAACCGGTCGCGCGGAAAGTAAAACGCCCCGCGGCGATGTCGATGGTGGTCTGGTCGAAGATCGCGGGCATCATCTGCGAAGCGACAAAGCGCTGCCAGATCAGGCGATAAAGCTTCAGTTCATCGGCACTTAAATACCCGGCGACGCTGTCCGGCGTGCGGTTGACGTCGGTCGGGCGAATGGCTTCGTGCGCGTCCTGCGCGTCTTTTTTCGATTTATAAAAGATCGGTTTTTCCGGCATGTACTGCGCGCCGTAGCTGCCGCCGATAAAATCGCGAACCTCGGCCAGCGCGGCATCGGACACGCGGGTCGAATCGGTACGCATATAGGTGATCAGGCCGACCGCGCCTTCGCTGCCGAGATCGATGCCTTCGTACAATTTCTGCGCCACCATCATCGCTTTCTTTACCGGAAAGCCGTGTTTGCGCGCCGCTTCCTGCTGCAATTTCGAAGTGATAAAGGGCGGTACCGGATTACGTTTGCGTTCCTTGGTCGTGACCGAATCGACGGTGAAGGTCTGTTGTTTCGCCTCGTCAACTATCGACGTCGCCAAACCCTCATCTTTAATATGAGTTTCGTTTTTCTTCGGTTCGTCCTCGAAACCGGAAGTTTTAACGGTCTTGTCTTCTATCTTGTAAAGCCGCGTGTCGAATTTCGGCGGCAGCTTGGCCGAAACATTCGCGCCGATCGTCCAGTATTCATTTTTATTAAAGGCTTCGATCTCGCGTTCGCGATCGACGACCAGTCTGACGGCGACGGTCTGGACGCGCCCGGCCGAAAGTTTTCCGCCGATATTTTTCCAGAGCAGCGGCGAGACCTGATACCCGACCAGACGGTCGAGAATTCTCCGCGCCTGCTGCGCATCGACCAGGTTGCTGTCGATCGCTTTCGGATGATTAAAGGCTTCCTTAACCGCGTTCTTGGTGATCTCGTTAAACATCACGCGGTATACGCCGCGCGTCGAATTCTTTGCCTTCGGTACGATCTCTTCCGCCAGGTGCTGGCAGATGGCTTCGCCTTCGCGGTCGGGGTCAGCCGCGAGATAAATGTTCTCGGCCAGCTTGGCCGCTTTCTTTAATTCGGAAACGACTTTTTTATTATTGCGTTTGCGCGTATCGGGAATTACTTCATAGGTCGGCTCGAACTCGTTCTGAATATCCACACCGAGATCCTTCGTCGGCAGATCCTTGATATGCCCGATCGACGCCATCACATGATAGTCGCTGCCCAGATACTTGTTTATGGTTTTCGCCTTCGCCGGCGACTCTACAATTACTAAATTTTTCGACATCTCTTTTTAATACTTACGCCACTTCGTAAAAACTTTGCAAGTCCAAAATACGACTTTCGCTAATTTTGCGTTTTTGGATGATATGTTAAAAATACCTCTCAGCCAATTCATTACTCATCATAAGCGGGGTTTCGATGCGGCTAATTTTATTTTGGTTGTTCGCGCCGTCCGATGTACCCAGCCAACGCGAAGATCTGATAAATGAATAAAAGCGATAAAAGCCCGAGACAAACCCGGTCAAGGAAAATAGTTTCATATAACAGTGAATTAAAGGGCGGAATTCCGTCGCCTGACAGAACGTAATTCGTCTCGTAGTTAGTCAGGAGTGACATTTTTGCGTAATAGATAAGCCCATAAATTGTACCTGCGCCTATCAACGAAGCGAACCCGATAACCTGAGACCAAAATTCCTTCCTGATCGATTTCCCAATTATTAAAAACAGTAAAGGCAGTAAAAGACATAGATGAAAAAGAAAAAAGACACGGTACATATAGTTATGATCGCCCACGATCACATAGCCCCCGATCGTCTCAGGAGGGCAATCCGTAGACTTTAATTTGTACCCGTAGTCAAAAGCAGCGTATGCGCTCAAAAGGAATATGTTGATCCAAATAACCAAATGCGCCGCGATCCTGAAAATTTTATCTGGCATCTTTTTTTGCCTCACCGGTCAAGTACATTTACTAATTCTTCGAAATAGATGAGAACTGATAAACGAAAGATATAGATTCAGAATCTATCCGTTTATCATCTGTCATCTATTATCTATTTCGAAACTACTCATTATTTATTAGACACCGGAAAAGTGAAAAGGAAGGACTTTTTAAGTTCCTTCCCGTTTCGTTAATTCGATAAATTATTTCCTAATCCGATTCCGTCGTCACTTCGATATCGGGATCGATCTCTTCCTTGATCATATTTTCGATCGCCATCAGCGTTCCGGTCAGCGAGCTCGGGCAGCTTCCGCACGCGCCCTGATATTTGATCTTGAGCTGATTTCCTTCGAGGCTCGCGATCTCGACCCAGCCGCCGTCGCTCGCCAGGTAGGGCCTGATGCGCTCGTCGAGCAGGTCATTGATCTGCGCGATCTTAGGGTTGTCGCTCAGCGCCACGCCGATCGCTCCGCCCACGCCGGTTCCCGCCAGCGAAGCCTTTAGCTGGACACTTTCGGCCGCGCGGATCGGCACCGCCAATTCCGGCAGCAGCTCGTCCCAATCGGTTTCGTCGTCCTTTTCGACCGTGATCATCTTGTCCATGTAAAACACGGATACGACCTTGCCGACATCGAACAAAGACTTGGCCAGCGCGTTTTCCGCCGCGTCCACCGCGGCCTTGAACGAATGCGACGTGCCGCTGCTGACCGGCTCTTTTAAAATGAATTTTACCGCGTTCGGATTCGGTGTTTCCTGTATATCTGCTATCTTAGGCATCTTAAATCGTTACAACTCCATCGTTCAGTATGGGAAATCTTTACTTTTTTGTCAAGTTTGTGGCAAATCGGGTTAGACGATGTCGAATGTGAGACGTAATGATTTTGTTTTGATGAGACAGAGAGGTGAAGAGGGATCGAAGGTTTAGATCGTAAAGACAGAACACTGGCTATACCGCAAAATAAAACACTCTGTAATTAGCGGCTATTTCGAAATAAAAACTGCAATTACTATTATGGTCACAAAAGCTAACATGATCTCTACGGAGTGAAGTTTTTCCGTTGACAAGGAATTAGCCGCTTTGGCGGTAGCTTCGATCAAACTCACCATTTTTCCATAAAGTGTCTCCGGATGGGTTTTTACAGCTTCGGCAAATTCTAAATTGAAATACTGTGACCCGGAAGGTTCCTCGGAACAATTGTAAAATGCTATGTCTTTGGCATTATCAGGTAATTCCATATCGCAGATAAAACAGTTCACAAATGTTACTCGCTCAACTTTAGAGTTTCGAAAAGACGCTCCTCTTAGATCACAGCCATTAAAAGTGGTGTCTGAGATCTCACAATTTATAAAGTCGGCGCAGCTTAAATCCAAATTCTCGAGATTTCCTTCTTCAACTACGCTCATCTTTAAAAAAGTAGAGCGTTTTTCATGCGCGATGATAGAAGTCGCCTGGTTATTTTTAAGAAGAATGGATGTTTTCGATTGGCGTTGCATCATTTTGTTTGACATATAATTTACTCCACCTTTACAAAAGTAACGCTACGATAAATATGTAACGATACTATGAGTACAAATATAGTTCTAAAGTTGCTTGAATGCAAGACTTTTTTGGATGCTGGAAATCTTACATCAATTTGGAAGAGATTCTCAAACTGATGTTTATAGCTTGAGTAGATTCTTAATATCGGATATTTCAAATCTCAATTTGGCTTTTATGTATTTATTTTTACAGCTAAACATTGCTTTTAATTGTATGTGTATGTAAAATAATCCTTATATATCGCAGATCGCTTGCTTGATCCGACAAAATCGTCTGCGTTATTCGGAGAGAAAAAAGAATGCCTAAGCGCTCAAACATTCCTGAAAAAATATTATCGATTTTATTTAAAAATCCTGCTGTAACCAGGGAAGAACTGAGTAAGCAGCTGGGAATAAGCTACCAATCGGTTCAAAAGCATCTTCTTATCTTGCTAACTCAGGAGATTGTAGTCCCTTCTTTTACGGTGGCGGAGACTAAAATCAAAAAGCAGTACCGGTTTTGGATCTTTATTGAGACCCGTTTCCCGGAACAGGATGGTAAACAACACGACTACCAACAAAAGTTATGTGATGAGATCGTGAAGTCATTTCAAGAAGGCGAAAATAGTAAACTTGTCGATGGGCTGATATTTGGCGGGATCGATATCGTTATTGGAGGAAATCCGGATATTATCCTGCGCTTATTAACTGACGATCCAAACATCGTAGGTAATTACGTCACGCGCTTTCTCCGGGTCCAGCCTGCCGTTGTTTCAACCAGTACGGCATGGTCTTTAAGGGGAAGTTCGATAGAAAAAATCTAGGCGCAGCGAACGACGACGGCAAGAAACTCTCTGTCGAAGCTTGAATAAACCGGGGATCGCAGGTTATTGCTATCGAATTGGAATTAATAATAAGGATTTATGCTGCTTTTTTATGGCATAATTTTATGTAGATTTTTCTCTTAAGAGGTTTTATATGATCAAAAAAGTCTTTTTTCTTTCATTAATAATATTGAGTCTCGGTTTTACCGCTTTCGGACAGAAAGGCGCGGCGGCGGCAACTAAGGCCGATCCGGCAAAAGACGTCCGCGCGGTTTTCGATCGCCTGGTCGAGGGGATCAAGCAATCCGACGCGGTCAAGGTGATGAGCGTTTATGACAAATCCGACCGCACGCTTTTCTTTAATAACAACGGGACGGCGACCATCGGCTGGGAAACGATGAAAGCCAATCGTGAAGCCAGTTATGCCAAGACCAAAAATGTCACCCTCGATGTAACCGGCGTTCGCGTCGAGATACTCAGCCCGACGGCAGCTTATGTTTCGTGCAAATGGAGCCAGCAGCAGGAATTTAACGGCAAGCTGGAAACGGCTTCGGGCCGGATGACGCTGGTTCTTAAGAAGACGGGAAGCGAATGGAAAGTGGTGCACCTGCATACTTCACCTGACAACCCGGCGATCTCGAGGCCCGTTTTTGATTCGGATCGCCTGACTACCGATAAGATTCCTGAAAAACCGTGACCGGAAACATCAACCGTTCAGAGTTCAAACTTTAGTTTGTTCTGACACGCTAAAGCGTGAACTCTAAACGGAAACTTAAATTTTTTCCAGGATCACCTGCGCGGTGGCGTGTTCGGTGGTGTGGGACAGCGATACGTGGATGTTTGTCGCGCCGAGAATTTCCATTACTTCGCGGGCGCCACCGGTAATTTTCAGAAAAGGGGCGCCTTTCGCGTCGGAGCAAACCTCGATATCCTGCCAGGCGATCTTTCCGCTCCAGCCGGTCCCGAGCGCTTTTAGCGCGGCCTCTTTAGCGGAAAAACGCGCGGCGTAATGCTGGGGCGCGGCGGCGCCTTTCGAGTCGCAGTAGGCACGCTCACTTTCCGTAAAGACCCGCTCGACAAATCTGGGGGTACGCTCTATCGTTTCCCTGATACGATGAACCTCTATTATGTCCGTTCCGATGGAAATTATCACAAATGAAAGTTTAGCCGAAAAAGGCTTTGCGTGGCTAGAGTCAGGGGAGAAAGACGGCGTAAAAGTGCTGGCCTGCCTGCCGCTCGAAGCGGCGGGTTTTACCAACGGTTTTTCTACGCGCGTTGGCGGCACAAGCCCCTTTCCGGAAAACGCACTCAGCCTGGCGGGTTTTGACGACGATACGGCGGAGAATATTTACGAAAACCGGCGGCGCTTTTTAAATGTTTTCGGCGGTGACTGGAAGCTTGCCTCGTGTTGGCAAATACATAGCGACGAAGTGCGTATCGCCTATACCGATGACGAAGTAAAAAACGACGAAGAAAAATGCGACGGTGTAATTTCCGATCTGACCGGAGTATTGGCGGGAGTAAAGACAGCCGATTGTGTGCCGGTGCTGATCGGCGACCCGCGTACCAAAGCTTACGCTGCGGTCCATGCCGGCTGGCGCGGCTCTGCGTCTTCAATAGCGATCAAAGCTCTGCAAAAAATGTATCAGGCTTTTGGCACGCGCCCGGAAGATCTGATCGCCGCCATTGGCCCGGCGGCACTCGGCTGCTGTTATGAGGTGGGAAGCGAGGTGATCGAAATATTCACCAAAAATTTTCCGTACGCCACTTCGCTTTTTACTCCGACAATAGAAAACCACGCGCTGATCGATCTGCATCTCGCCAACCAACGACAACTGATCGACTCCGGAGTGCTGCCGGAAAATATCTATCTCGCGCCATTCTGCACGATGGAACGCACCGATCTTTTCTTTTCCTACCGGGTGGAAAATAAAACCGCCGGTAAAACAGGAAGGTTGATGTCCGTGATCGGCAGGCGCTAAGTAGGATACAGTGTGAGCGTAAAATCACTATTAACTCTTAACGGCTTTGCCTATAAAGTCCGGTTTGCACATAAAGTAGGCCAAAATAAAAATAACGAGTTAAACCTGGGAGCGCACGCATCCTGCGTGCAATAGATCGCGCAGCGATCTGATAGCCTGTATTATTTGGAGTTTAGCGCGGCAAGCCGCGCTTTGCAGGCAAGATGCCTGCGCTCCCAGGTTTACCGCATTTTTGTTGATGAAAGGGTCTTGCCCATAAAGTCCTAGAAAATTCTCACTTAATAGGCCGTTAAAAGTTAATAGTTTTCGAACTGAACCACTACCATTGTTAAAAACATTGACCTAACGCCGCTTATTCTTTAATCTTCTCGCGGAAATGTTCGGAGGTTTTATTCCATGAAAACGCGTTTTGTTTGGCTCACACTTTTTTGCCTGGTTTTATTTTCAGCGATTCCCGCCGCGGCCAAAGACACCTGGGTCAACGTCCGTTCGAAGAATTTTTTCCTGATCGGAAACGCGAGTGAAAAAGAGATCCGCGCCGTCGCGACCAAGCTCGAGCAGTTTCGCGAGACTTTCCGCCAGGTGTTTCCGCGCGCGAAATTCAACAATTCCGTGCAAACCAACGTGGTGGTTTTCAAAAGCGCTTCTGCCTATAAACCATTCAAACCGAAACGCGCCGACGGCAAAGCGGACGAATGGGTGGCGGGATATTTTCAGGCTGGCGAAGACGTAAATTACATTACGCTTTCGACCGAGGGTGAAAAAGAAGATACCTACGGCACGATCTTTCACGAATACGTGCATTTCCTGCTGCGAAACAACCTGGGAGATTCGAATATTCCACCCTGGTTCAATGAAGGACTGGCGGAATATTACCAGACCTTTCAGATCAAAGACGACATCAGGGCCACGCTGGGAAACGTCCAGAGTGAACATCTCTATATCCTGCAGCGAACCCAGCTGATCCCGCTAAAAACATTATTCGGGGTCGATTATTACCAGCTGTATCAAAACGGAAGTCATTCGCGCACCATTTTTTACGCCCAGTCATGGGCGCTGATGCATTACCTGATCCAGGGAAATAAAGGCGCGAACCTCGGCTCGCTGGATAAATTTTTGTCGCTGCAGCGAAGCAAGGTCGCGCCGGAACAGGCGTTCCAGCAGGCCTTCGGCTACGACTATGCGACGATGGAAGCGGCGTTGAAAAAATATGTCGCGCAGCGCACGTTTATGGCGACGCTGGTGACCTTTCCGCAAAAACTGGTTTTTGACACGGAAATGACGGCCGCGCCGGTTTCCGAAGCGGAAGCCAATGCTTATCTCGGCGATCTGCTTTACCACACCGGCGAATATACCGACGCCGAAACTTACCTGAAAAACGCGCTCGCGCTGGACGCGAATTCGGCCATCGCCAATACCTCTCTGGGGTTGGTCAAGATGAGACAGAGAAAATTTGACGAAGCCAAAAAATACCTGGAAACGGCTATCGCCGGCGGGCAGAAAAATCACCTCGCCCATTACAACTACGCTTATGTTTTAAGCCGTGAAAGCATGGATGAGTTTAACTATGTGACGAGCTTTCCCGCCGACAAAGTAAAAAAAATGCGCGAGTCGCTGATCAAAGCGATCGAGATAAACCCCAATTTTAGTGGAAGTTATAGCCTGCTTGCCTTTATCGGCATGGTCAATAATGAAAATCTGGATGAAGCCATCGCCTATCTGAAAAAAGGGATGGCGGTCGAGCCCGGCAAGCAGGAATACGTGCTTCAGACGGCGGAAATCTACCTGCGGCAGCAAAAATTTAAGGAAGCCAGGGAGATCGCGGAAAACTTGGTCCGGGCCGCTTCTGAAACCGAGATACATTCGCGCGCCGAGAGCATCCTGCGTTCCATCAAGCAGTATGAAGATGCCATGGCACAGAATGAAGCCATGCGTAAACAGTACGAAAGCGGCGCGAGCAGGCCGGGCCGCCCGGCTCTAAAAGAGGGAAAAACCTTAAGCGATGCGGAGATCAAAAAGCTGCAGGAAGATTCCGTTATCGATGGGCTGAACCGGATGCTGCAGAAACCGAAGGAAGGCGAAAAACAAGCGGTCGGCTACGTTCAGAAAATCACCTGCGCCGGCGGAATGGTGACCTACTCGGTCAAAACCGAAAGCGAGGCGCTGACCTTGGCCAGCAAAGATTTCGCGTCGCTGGACCTGCTGGCCATGACACCGGAGGCGGAGGCGCTGGCGCTCGGCTGTGCGGCAAAGATACAGGATATTTTGACCGTCATCGTCTATCGCCCCGCCAATGGCGCCAAGGCAAAAAGCACCCTGCTGTCGATGGCCTTCGTTCCGAAAAACTTTAAGCTGAAAACCGCCGAAGAGATGGCCAAAAACGATGCCCTGATCAATGAGGCGCGCGGCGGTGAGGAAAGCTTCGAGATCGTTGAGGAAGCCGCGGTTCCGCCGGGGGTTCCGCCGGCCGGCGGCGAAACGCAGGCCGAGAGAGACGAACAGAGACGGGCCGCGATACTAAAACGGATCGGCGATAGTTTGCGAAAACCGCAGGCGGACGAAAAACGGGTGATGGGGATTCTGGAAAGGATCGAGTGCGTAAAAGACAAGATGACCTTTTATGTCAAAACGGACACGCAAACGCTGCGGCTCCGCGCCGCCTCGCTGCAGGACGTTAAGCTTAATGTCTTTACCAATGAAATTTCCGGGATCCAGATCGGCTGCGGGCTAAAACCCGACCCCGTGACTTCCGTGATCACGTTTCGCCCTGACAACAATCCGAAGGCCAAAGAAAACGGCGATATCGTCGCGGTGGAATACGTTCCGCGAACCTTTAAACTGCCGTAAGAATTTTAGTTTAAAATGTTTCGAATCCCGCCTTTAGGCGGCTCTATCGGTGGTGTCTTAATTAGTCCTCGTGCCCCTGAGATGATGGAAAATTAATCGTGTCGGTAGCCCGACCGTGAGGGAGGGCGCCTATTCTCCGGGCTAAAAAATGCGTCCCTCCTCACGGTCGGGCCACCGACGCGGAGTTACCTCAGTTCACTTTCGCGGTCAGGTTCACCGTTTTACTGGTCGGGGGATAGCAAACCTCGTTGGTGCAGGCCTGGTAGCGCACGGTGGCGCGGACGCGCAGCGTGCTGCCTCTGAAATTCGCCGGGACGGTAATGTTAAAGCTGAACGTGGTGCGCCCTTCATAGACACGGATGCTGTCGTCGGAAAAGCTGAATTTCCGCGACCTTCCCGGCGGATAGCTGACGCCGCCCGCTTTCGCTCCGGTGAGGGTCACCCTGAGGGTGGTCGGAATCGCATATTCGCTGCCGGGACGGTTCGAATTTACGTGCAGGCCGCCGGGAATGCTCATCACCACCGTAGCCCGCGCCGCCTGGCCGCGGGTAACCGCGCCCTTACCGATCGAACCGCTGAGGGCGACGGACTGGGCGCTTGCGGCAGAAACCGCTCCTGCCAATAAAAAAACGGCCGTGAAAATAATTGCGAAACTTTTTTTATTCATTCTCTGAACTTCCCCTGTTTTTTATGTGAATAGGTATATCTTTGTTGCGCCGATTATATTAACGGTTGCCGCATTTTAGCAATCGTTTTGAGTCCCGCCTATAGGCGGAACTCAAAACGATGGATTCGGCGAAGTCTTCGCGGCCAGTTGGCCGCAGGCGGCGTAGATGTCGCGCCCGCGCGGGCGGCGAATGTAAGCCGACACGCCTTTTGCTTCCAGTATCTCCTTGAACCGCTCGACCTGTTCAATTTCCGAAGGGTGATAATCCAGCTGCTCCGCCGAATTGTGCGGGATCAGATTTACTTTTACTTTTTTCAATTTGTGGCGGTTGATCAGATTCGCCAATTGCGCGGCGTGCTCGTCCGTGTCGTTGACGCCGCCGAGCATGACGTATTCAAAAGTAAAACGCTCACCGCGCTTTAGCGACTTTTCGAATTCCCGGCACGCTTTCATCAGCTCGGCGATCTTCCATTTTTTATTGACCGGCATCAGCTTATTGCGCAGCTCGTCGTCGGGCGCGGAAAGTGAAATTGCCAGGTGCGGGCGCTGTTCGACGTTTGCCAGGTCGTAGATCCGCGGCACGATTCCGGCGGTCGAGACCGTCACGCGATTCGGCACGATATGAAGCCCGCTCGGCTCCGCCATGATGCTTAACGCTTTAAGCAGATTGTCGAAATTCAGAAACGGTTCGCCCGCGCCCATCCCGACCAGGTTCGTGCCGTGCGGAGTTTCCACGCCGACGCCATAGACGTCATTTAAAACGATTATAATTTGTTCGACGATCTCGCCGGCCGTTAAGTTGCGCAGCAGGCCCAGCTTTGCCGTCAGGCAAAAATCGCATTGCAGCGGGCAGCCCGATTGCGAGGAAAAACAGATCGTGTCGCGATTGTCCGTGGGAATGAAAACCGTCTCTACCGGAAAATTGTCGTGGGTCTTCATCAAAAAGCGCCGCGTGCCGTCTTCCGACACATAGCGCGACTCGACGGTCAGGCTCTGTGTGCTTAAAGCACCGCCGAGTTTTTCGCGCAGGCTTTTCGGCAGATCGGTCAGTTCTGAAATGTCGCGCACGCGTCTTCCCTGCAGCCCGCTGAAGATCTGGGCCGCGCGGTATTTCGGCTCGCCGAGCTCGCCGGTGAGCGCTTCCAGTTCCTGTTTATTTAATCCCTGCGCGTGAACCAAGATTTCCATCTATAATGATTTTATCCTATCCGCGCGGAAACCGCCCGGGTGTTTAAGCGGTAATTTTTTGATTCGATCTGTTCGAAATCGAACATTAAATTTTTCTTAAATTTTTTTCTCAGGCTAAGTCATTATGGAAAAAGGCGCTTCTCTTTTTTCGCCGATGGGGGCTGCAGTTTACCTGTGGATTTCCCTTGCGCTTTTTGCTTTTTCTTGTTAATCTCTGCCTCGTTCCAGAGAATTTGTTTTCTCGTAACTTATTGAAAAATAAGACAGTTGATGTTTTGGTTAAGGGTTTAAGCGGTTTATCCACAGCTTTGTGGAAAACCCTGTGGAAAATTTAAACACTTTCCACTTTTTATCCGTTCTGTTTTGTTTTTTTTACTTCCGCAAGCTTAAGCGATTCTTTGTCTCAGGAACACAATCTTTTAGATTTGGATCACTCGTTGGGAGTTTATGCACCTTACTACTGACAATAGTATTGTCTGGAATAATTTTTTACAATCGGTAGAGCGGCGATTGAACAAGCAGATTTTCGATGCCTGGTTTCGCCCGATACATTTTGACGGATGCGACCATGACGAACGCGTGCTGCGCCTGCGCGCGAGCCAGGTGACGCATGATTGGGTCAACACTTATTACCATGATCTGATCGACAAAACACTGGACGAGATCGAACTGCCTTCCTACAGCCTGACCTGGGAGATAGAGGACGGCAAAGCCGACGACGACAGCGTGATCGAGGACGACGTCGATTTCTTTTTCGAGATCCAGCCGTCGGCAAACAGCTTTACCGGACATTCAGGGCATTCCCGGAACGACCTTTCTTATCCGGACAAAACCGCGGCGGAAATTCCGGCGCGCGCCGCGGTGAATAATTTCAGCGACGTCGATCCGATCGAGAATTCGCTTAACCCGAAATACTCTTTCGGCAATTTTGTCGTCGGCTCCTGCAACGAATTCGGCCACGCCGCGGCGCTGGCGATCGCCGAAGCCCCGGGAAAAACCTACAATCCTCTTTACCTGTACGGCGGGGTCGGTTTGGGTAAGACGCATTTGATGCACGCGGCCGGGCACGCGATCAAACAGCGCAACCCGCACATGCGCGTGGCGTACCTGTCGGCGGAAAAGTTCATGAACGAACTGATCAACGCGATCCGTTACGACAAGACACAAAACTTTCGCGACAAGTACCGCTCGATCGATGTGCTGATGATCGATGACGTGCAGTTCATGGCCGGTAAGGAGCGCACGCAGGAAGAATTTTTCCATACCTTTAACGCGCTGCATAACGATCAGAAACAGATTGTGATCTCTTCGGATTGCCCTCCGCGCGAGATACCTTCGCTCGAGGAGCGGCTGCATTCGCGTTTTGAATGGGGGCTGATCGCGGATATCGAGCCGCCCGACCTGGAAACCAAGGTCGCCATTCTGAAAAGAAAAGCCGATCTGGACGGGTTCACGCTGTCGGATGACGTCGCGCTCTTTATCGCCGGTAAGGTTAAGAATAATATTCGCGAACTCGAAGGCTCGCTGGTCCGTTTGATCGCGATCTCGTCGCTGCGCAAACTACCGATCTCCAAAATGCTGGCGCAGGACGCCCTGCGAAACATCATCGACGACGACGATTCCGGCAGCCTGACAATGGAAAAGATCGCGCGCCAGGTGGCCGCGCATTACCGCCTGTCGGTCGAGGAAATAAAAGAGAAAAACAATTCCCGGCAGATCGCCGTGCCGCGCCAGGTGGCGATGTACCTGTGCAAACGTCTGACCAAGCACAGTTTTCCCGAGATCGGGCGCGAATTCAGCGGCAAACATCACACGACCGTGATGCATTCTTATGAAAAGATCGGCAATCTGCTCAAAACCGATAAAGATCTGCACAACACCGTCAGTGAGCTGATCGATTCTCTCTGCGGAGAATAATCCACAGGGCCGGAATTCGTTTTTACCCTGTCGTTCTTTGATTTAAATAAAGTTTTCCACTTATCCACAGGCATCGGATATTTTGGCCTGTGGACGTGCGAGGAAAACTAGGGATGTGGTAAGATTTCCACATCCGCCAAAAATTGTTCGGGCTGCGCGCACAGCCGCCTGTGGACAGAAAAGATGAGCCCTGCTATACGTCAAACCGGCTTTTCCACATTTCCACAGGCATCTACTAGTACTACTAGAAATTTAAATAAGTTTTTTTGTATTAATTCAGTAAAAATAAAAACAACCGGAGTCAAGAAATGGAATTTGTCATCAAGCAAAGTGTTTTGAAGGAAGAATTGGGATTCGTTCAGGGGATCGTGGAAAAGAAAAATACCATCCCGGTATTGTCCAACATTCTGATCGAATCGGTCGGTGAAAACACGCTGCGCATCATCGGCACGGATCTGGACGTCACCATCCGCTGCGAAGCTGAAGCCAACATCATCACGCCGGGCGCGATGTGTATCCAGGCGCGTAAGATATTCGACATCGTGCGGCTGCTGCCCGACGCCGACATCAAATTTACCAAGGAAGAAAACGACTGGGTAAAGGTCGATTGTCTGAAGTCCAATTACCGGCTGGCGGGCGTGTCGCGCGACCAGTATCCGGAAGTTCCGAGCTTTAAATCGGCCCCGATGAAAATTCCCGCCCGCGTGATGCAGTATTTCGTGTCGCACACGGCCTTTGCCATCACGCAGGAACAGTCGCGCTTTACACTCTCCGGCGCGAAATTCATGATCGGCGACGGCACCGTGAAAATGGTCACGACCGACGGCCACCGGCTGGCCTATGTCGAGAAAAACGACCTCGGCGAAGGGATCCCGGAAGGCACGATGGATTGCCTGATCCCGAAAAAAGCCCTGACCGAACTGGTCAAGATCGCCCGCGACATCGAAAGCACGATCAGCTTCGGCGAAGACGAAAATCACATCTATTTCGAATCCGACGGGCGGCTGCTGATCACGCGCAAACTGACCGGAACTTTCCCGAACTACGAAATGGTCATCCCGAAAAATAACGATAAGACCGCCGTTTTCGATTGCGAGGAAATGAAAAACGCGCTGGCGCGAGTTTCGCTGATGGCCGACGACCGCAACCGCGCGGTCAAGATCACTTTTAAAGCGAACGAGATCCAGATCAACGCCCAGGTCGCCGACGAAGGCGAGGCCGTCGAAGTGATAACTTCGGATTACCAGGGCGAAGAGGTCCAGATCGGTTTTAACAGCCGCTACCTGCAGGAATTCCTGGCCGTGGCCAGCGGCGAAGGCGAAACCGCCGCCCCAACCAAGGAAGGCGAAAAAGAAACCGCCGGCGACAAGGTAATGGTCAAGGACGGCCGCGCCCGCATCGCCTTCGAATTCAAGGACAGCAACGGCCAAACCCAGATGAACATCGCCGGCGAAACCGGCTACGATTACAAATACGTCGTCATGCCGCTGAGAATATGATGTTCCTGTCAGAACCGGGAGCCGTAGCGACCGGGTTCGAACGCGGGAGCGTTCGTTGCGGACGAGACGTCTGTGCTCCCAGTAATCGCCTAATATTCTATTTGCCGCATTTGCAGTACCCAATCGCTGCCGCGCCGGATGATGGAAAAGATGTAATTCCCCCGGGCGGGGACGGTGGCCTGAATGATGATGCTGACGAGGGCGATGCTGTCCGCTCCGCTTTCCGCCGTGGGCAGAGGCCGGGCGGCGATGATCTTTTCTTTTCGAGGTTTTTCGATGTCACCGGATTCTTCGGCTGCGGCGATCTCTCTTACTTCCATCACGAAACGGTAACCGCGCCGAGGGATGGTTTCGATAAACTGCTTATCGGGCCGGGAGCCGAGCGCCCGCCGCAAGGTCGAAATATTTTGCGCCAGTGTCGCTTCCTCGACAAACGTGTCAGCCCACACCTCGTTTAACAAAGTGTCTTTTTCGACGACGCCTTCCCGGTATTTTATCAAGACCACCAAAGTCGCCAGCGCCTTCGGAGTAAGCGAAACCAGACGGCCGTCCTGCCACAGACACTTTCGCGGAATATCCAGAGTGAAATCTTCGAACAGGTAAAAATTTCTTATTTGCTTATCCATCCCGATCTCCAATGCTTTAAAGATCTACTGGAAAATCTTTCGGTAAAGGTGATTGCGGATGAGACGACCAAGAGGAGATACTTATGCACCGAACTGCAAAAACGCTTAGGTGAAAGATTCAATACAGGATATACGCCCCGAAATATAAATTGTTTCACAACAAGTTTAGAGTCCTGCCTTTAGGCGGTATTCGAACGCTCCCGCTTCAACTTTGAACTCCAAACGGCGGGCTTTTAAAAATGTAAAAGAAAAATTTCACGGTTCTTTTATGACTTTTAAAGCAGTGCTCCGCTAAGATTTTTTCTCCGAAGAGGAATGTGTTTTTAGAAAGAACACCAAGGATCACTCAAAATAAAAGGAGTAAAAATAAAATGAGAAGATCAATATTACAACTGTTGTCTTTTTTTGTACTGACCGGCTTACTTGCGACGAACGGCTTTAGCACGACGCAAACGATCGGCAATAATCAATACTTTTCAAACTGGGGGCTCGACCGGATCGATCAAAGGCTGCGGCCGCTGAGCGGAACCTACACCTATACCAATACCGGCGCGGGAGTACATGTCTATGTCCTGGATAACGGCATTAATCTTTCCCACCAGGAATTCGGCGGCCGCGCGGTTCACGCCTATGACGCGACCCTGGAGGGCGGAATTCTGAGCGGGTGCGACGATCACGGAACGCACGTGGCCGGCATTATCGGCGGAACTAATTACGGCGTGGCGAAAGGAGCGCTTTTATATTCCGTCAGGGTGGCGTCCTGCAACGGCTCGCAGCCCTACATTTCCGAAGACGCCGTGATCCGGGCGCTCGATTGGGTGGCGCTTAATCACGTCAAACCCGCCGTGGTCAATATGAGCTTTGCCACGTATCTGAAACAGTTCGGCAGCCTTCCGTTCGTGTCGCCTAAGCAGCAGGCGATCGAAGAACGGATAAAAAACCTGGTGAATAATCTGGGGGTCACGGTGGTGGTGGGCGCCGGCAATATCGCCGACGACGTCAGCGCCTTTTCCCCGGCGCGGGTGCCGGAAGCGATAACCGTCGGGGCGTCGGACTGGAACGATCAGAGAGACCCGAATTCGGCTTATGGGAATCTCGATTTCTACGCGCCCGGGGTCTTTATCCTGTCCGCCAGCAATTCGAGTTCGACCGCGACGGCAATAAAAACGGGAACTTCGATGTCAACGGCATTTGTCTCGGGCGTCGCGGCCAAGTATCTGCAGACCAACCCGACCGCTACACCGGCCCAGGTTAACCAATATATTTATCAGACGGCGACTTACGCAATCATCCCGGACCCTTACGACGGGACGCCCAAGCACCTGGTGTTTACCAATAATTAAAAACGGGCAAGGTCGGTGATGCGCTCCCGTGTGTTTAGTGTGATTCGTGGTTAGTTCCGATTAACTTTTAAAAGTAAAAAGACAGAACCGCGAATCACACGAAATGTGCGAAATCGGAAGCGCAATGTCGGAACTGCCTGCATAAGCGGACAGATGTTCCTGTCAGAACCGGGAACGGTAGCGACCGGGTTCGAACGCAAATGCGTTCGTTGCCGCTCCCAGTTTATGCGGTATTCGAACGCGTGGAGCGTTCGTAGCGGGCAGGGATGCCGCGCTCCATAAAGACTCAAATCATGGAAGCGTAAAGTTTTTTGAGCTGGCGCAGGTGCGCGTCGATGCTGAAATTTTCCCGGGCGAAATCCAGCGCGCTTTTTTTCATACCTTCGCGCAAACGGTCATTTTTCAAAAGCTTCAGTATTTTTTCCGCGAGAATTTCGGCGTTGCCGACGGGAAACACCTCGGCCACGTTGCCGTCGTCCGTGGCTTCGAGCAGCGGCTCGATGTCGGAGACGATCAACGGCACGCCGGCCAGCATCGCTTCGGTGAGGGCGAGCGGCAGCCCTTCGTGCAGGGAAGAAAAAACAAAAATATCGAGCGCCGCCAGCACATCCGGGATATCAGTACGCGCGCCCAGGAAATGCACCCTTTCCGCTATGCCGTTTTCGCGGCAAAAATCTTTACATGCCTGCAGCTTATGCTCCGCGCCGGTTTGAACGGCACCGGCAAAAACGCAATGTAAGTTTTCCGCCTCTTCTACTTTCGCAAAGACCGCCGGCAGCGCGCGGCAAACAGCCAATTGATCTTTGCGAGGGTCGCGGTAAAAATTTCCGACCATGCCGATCAGCCGCGTGTCCTCGCTCAGTCCTAATTCCTGTTTGAGCGATCTGCCGGTCGGTTTTATTCTTTCGGCGTCGGTGGCGTTATAGATAATGTGAAAGTTTTTCGAAGTATCGAATTTATCGACGTCGCGGTGATGGTGCAGAATTCCCCGGCTGACAGCGATATTTGCGTCCATGCGCGGGATCAAAAAACGCGCGGCCTGCAGATTTTTCCACGAAGGCTCCATGCCGCCCTGAAAGCTGAGCACGCGTTTTACGTCGAGCCCCATCGTGGCAAGATAAAGATGCAGCCCCTCGACCGGCTGATAGCCCTGCACGATCTCTATCCCGCGCGCTTTAATTATTTTCCGCAGGGCCAGGACCACGCCCGGGTCGACGGGCAGACGCCTTTTCAGCTTGATAAAGTCCGCGCCGCTCGCGCGAAATTCTTCTTCCAACTCGCCGCCCTGAGTCGTGACAAAGGTCAGCTCAATACCATGACGCGCGGCGCTGCGGCAGACGTCCAGCGCCATTGTTTCCGCGCCGCCGCGGCCGAGGGTATCGAGTAGATGTAAGGCTTTCATAATAAATAGCTGAAAAAGCGATAAACGCGGTTTCCGCAGGCTAAAGAAAAAAGCTAAAATCTAATTTTGACCGGCATGACAATCCCTTCGGTTACCGTCTTGGTTCCATCTTATAATCACGCGCCTTTTATTGAGCGCACGCTTCGTTCTATTTTCAAACAGAGCCTGCAGCCGAAAAAACTGATTGTAATAGACGACGGTTCAAAAGACGAATCCGCCGCCGTTATCGAACGGGTGCTGGCGGAATGCCCGTTTGAAAACCGCTTTATCTTGCGGGAAAATAAGGGTTTAAGCGCGACGTTAAACGAAGGTTTCGCTCTCTCTGAAGGCGATTATTTCGCCTATCTCGGATCGGACGACGTCTGGCTGCCGGAATTTCTGGAAAAACGCGCTGCGCTGCTCGATTCCCGGCCGGGAGCGGTTTTGGCCTTCGGGCACGCTTATTTGATCGACGAAAAAGACCGGATCATCGACAACACTCAGAACTGGACGGATTTTGCGGACGGCGACCTGCTGCCGTTTCTTTTACGCGGCGAAATACCGGCCAGCCCGACGGTGGTTTATCGCCGGCGCGCGCTGGAAAACGAAAGATGGAACGAAAACGCCGCGCTCGAAGACTACGAGCTTTATCTCAAACTTTGCAAGCAGGGTGAATTTGCGTTAGATTCTAGTGTTTTATCGGCGTGGCGGCAGCACGGCTGGAATACCAGCGCGGATTTTCCGCTGATGATCGAAGAATGGATCGCGGCGCAAAACCGCACGCTGGATAAAATGCGGCTGACCCGCGCGGAGCTTGACGAAATTCAAGCGGAACTCAGATTCGAAACCGCTTTTTATTACGTCCGCCACGGCAGAAAAAAAGAAGCGTTCGCATTGATGCGGGAGAATCTCGGCGGCGCGCGGTCGCCGTTACAGGTGGCAAAGCTGCTGGCGAGGCTCGCGGTGCCGAAAAGCCTTTTTGCCTGGAACAGAAAAAGAAAGAAAGAACGTTTTATCAGGAAGCACGGCAAATTAGAGATCTAAAATGGGCGAAGAAGCGACAGAAAATCAGCAGCTGGTGGAGATAAGGCCGGACCGGTTTTGGATAAATTTCGAACTAAAGGAATTATGGCATTACCGTGAGCTGATCTATTTTTTGACTCAGCGCGAGGTCAAGATCCGCTACAAGCAAACGGCCATCGGCGTTTTTTGGGCGCTGCTGCAGCCGGTTCTGACCACCGTCGTTTTTACGATAGTTTTCAGCCGGTTCGCGCGTTTTGAAGAAGGCGAGATTCCATATCCCATCTTTGCCATGAGCGGTCTGCTGCTCTGGCTTTATGTCTATAACGCGGTCGGCAATTCCAGCATCGCGCTGATCAGTAACCCGTCGCTCGTCACAAAGGTTTATATCCCGCGCGTGATCGTTCCGCTGTCGATCGTTTTGTCGGGGCTGGTCGATCTGCTGATCGGGCTGGTGATCCTGCTCGGGATGCTGGTCGCGTACGGCGTGCCGTTTACCGGGGCGATCCTGCTGGCGCCGGTTTTTATCATCCTGGCGATCCTGCTCGCGCTTAGTTTCGGAATTCTTTTTTCCGCGCTCAATGTCCGTTTTCGCGATGTCAAACACGCGCTGCCGTTCGCGCTGCAGGTATGGATGTTTTCCTCGCCGGTTTTTTATCCGGCGGAAATGCTGTCGGAAAAATGGCGGGTGCTGTTTTGGTTAAACCCGATGTACGGCCTGCTGCAGGGGTTTCGCGCGTCTTTTCTGGGCGGAAATTTTGAATGGCCGGCGATTGGCGTCGCGGTGATAATTATTTTCCTGCTGCTGATAGTGTCGCTGTTTATTTTCAAGAGAATGGAAGACAGTTTTGCGGACGTGATCTGATGAACGTTATAAAAGTCGAAAATTTATCGAAGCTTTATCATTTAGGCGCGGGAAAAAAACATAATTCCGTTCGCGACGCGCTGGCCGGCTTCGCCAGAAATCCGATGGCTTCGCGCAGGAAGCGGGAGTTTTGGGCGCTGCGCGATGTCAGCTTCGAGGTCAACGACGGCGAAACGCTGGGGATCGTCGGGCAAAACGGGGCGGGTAAATCGACGCTGCTGAAAATACTCTCCCGCATCACCAAACCGACCGGCGGGCGGGCGGAAATTCGCGGGCGGGTCGGCAGCCTGCTGGAAGTGGGAACCGGTTTTCACCTGGAGCTCAGCGGCCGGGAAAATATCTTCCTAAGCGGCGCGATCATGGGAATGAAGCGGCGCGAGATCGAACAAAAATTCGACGAGATAGTGGCCTTTTCACAGGTCGAAAATTTTCTGGAAACCCCGGTCAAGCATTATTCCAGCGGAATGTTCATGCGGCTGGCTTTTTCGGTGGCGGCGCACCTGGAGCCGGAAATTCTGATCGTGGACGAAGTGCTGGCGGTCGGCGATATGACCTTTCAGCGCAAATGCCTGAACAAGATGCAGGACATAAACAATCAGGGGCGGACGGTTTTGTTCGTTTCGCACAATATGCAGGCGATCGCCCGGCTCTGCAAGCGGGCCCTCTGGCTGGAAAAAGGCGGAATCCGCGAAGACGACCTGGCGCCCAAAGTGGTCGGGGCCTATTTGAATTCCGAAGCCAATCTGGGTACGGAAAAAACCTGGGACCCGGCGAATGCCCCCGGCGACGACATGGCTAAATTGACCAGGATACAGGTTTCCGGCGATACCGGGGCAAACGACGGGACGGCCTTCGACATTCGCAAACCGCTGTTTCTGGAAATGTCCTACGAGATATTGACGGGGGGAGCGATCCTCTCGCCCGCGTTTCATATTTATAACGACGAAGGCGTTTGTCTATTTGGAACCAACGACGTGACCCCCGAATGGCGCACTACCCGGCGAGAAAAAGGCGTTTATTCCAGCCGCGTGGAAATTCCCGCGAATTTATTGGCCGAAGGAAGATTTTATGTCACCGCCGCGCTTTTTTCCCCGCTCACCCACGAAACTCCGTTTGTCGAAAGAGACGCGATCGCCTTTATGGTCTATGACCCGATGGAGGGCGATTCGGCGCGCGGGGATTTCGCCGGAATAATGATCGGCGTGATGCGCCCGCTGCTTAACTGGGAAACCGAGTTTCACGCGTCAGCAGCAGCCCGACCGTAAGGGAGCGCGCTATTTGCAAAAATCTGCGCCCGCGCTGACGCTTGGGCTACCGACACGTATAAAAATTAATGAGTGAAGAAAAGCGGTCAATATTATTTATCACACCGGGCGCTTCGCGGGTCGGCGGTAATATTGTTTTTCTTAACTTTCTGAAATGGTTTAAACGCCACAGCGACATTCCTTTCCTGACCATCTATGCCCACGGCGGCGAACTTGCCGAAGAATTCGCAGCCCTGGGCGAAGCGTATCAATTCGATGACGACGACGTTTCCGCGGAAAACCTTTTAAAGAAGGGACTCACGCGCGTCTCGCAGCAGCTCGATCTGCGCAACCGGCGTCTTCGAAAAATACTCGGCCGCCGGAAATTCGGCCTGGTCTATTCGAACGCGGTGACGAACTACCGGGTTCTCTCGGCGCTGCCGGAAACGGGCGCGCCCGTCATTTCTCACTGTCACGAATTGGAAAGCGTGATCGAACGAACCGGGCAGGAAGATTTCGAAAAAACCAAAGCGCTAACCGACCACTTTGTCGCGGTGTCGGAAGCGGTGAAAAAAAATCTGGTGGAAAATCACGGGATCGATGAAAACGCGGTGGACGTGATCCACGGATTTATCCCGATAGAAAATGTCCCGGAGGAAGAGATCGCCGGAAAGCGGGCCGCCGTTTTCGCCGAGCTGGGAATTCCAGAAAACGCCTTTGTCGTCGGCGGGTCGGGAACGCTTTATTGGCGGAAGGCGCCGGAGCTTTTTATTTTGGCGGCAAACGCCGTCCGCAAAAAGATGCCGGACGCGCCGGTTTATTTCATCTGGGTAGGCGGCGCGCCGAAGGGCGACATTCACCTGTATGAAATGAATTTCGACGTGCGGAAACTCGGCCTGGAAAAACGGGTGCGGTTTTTGGAACACACGGCCGATCCGGCCAGATACTACGCGGCGTTCGACCTGTTTCTGCTGACCTCGCGCGAAGACCCTTACCCGCTGGTTTGCCTGGAAACGGCCGCGCTGGGAAAACCGCAAATTTGTTTTGAAAACTCCGGCGGCATGCCGGAGTTTATCGAGAAAGACTGCGGCTTTACCGTTCCCTATCTAGACATCGACGAAGCCGCGGAGAAAATAATTTACCTTTACGAAAACACGGCGATAAAAAATTCGCTGGGCGAGCGGGCCGCGCAAAAAGTGCGCGAAAGGCACGATATCGAAACGACGGCGCCGCGCGTCTTAAAACTGATCGAAAAATATCTGACCAATTGATCCGCCGTGAAATCAGGAATCCCAAAACTTATCAAACGTTCCCTTGAGTCGCTGCGGGAGAGCGGTTTGCGCGGATTGCTCCAGCAGATCCAGGTGTTTTCCTGGAAGCAAAAACAGGCCGCGGATTATCAGCTATGGATCCGCGAGAAAGACACTCTGTCACCGGCGGACACACAAACCCTAAAACAAAAAGCCGGCGAGTTGCCGCATAAACCGTTGATCTCTGTTGTGCTTCCGGTTTATAACGTCAACGACAAATGGCTGCGGCTTTGCATCGAATCCGTGATTAATCAGATCTATCCGCACTGGGAGCTTTGCGTAGCGGACGACGCTTCGACCGAGCCTCACATTCGCCAGACCCTGGAAGAATACGCGGCGCGGGACGCCCGAATCAAAGTCGTTTTTCGCACGGAGAACGGCCATATCTCAGCCGCCTCAAATTCCGCGCTCGAGTTGGCGACAGGTGAATTTACCGTACTGCTCGACCATGACGACGAACTGGCAGCGCCAGCGCTCTATCACGTCGCCGCCGAGATCAACGAGCATCCGGAAACGCAGATGATCTATAGCGACGAAGACCTGATCGACGAACAGGGCAAGCGCCGCGATCCGAAATTCAAGCCCGGCTGGAGCCCGGATCTTTTCTATTCGCTCAATCTGGTCACGCATCTGTCGGCCTACCGCACCGAGCTGCTAAAAAATAACGACGGCTTTCGCACCGGGTTCGAAGGCAGCCAGGATTACGATCTCGCGCTCCGTATCACCGAACAAATTCCCGCCGCCGCGATCCGGCACATCCCGAAAATTTTGTATCACTGGCGCGCGATCAGCGGTTCGGTGGCGCTCGACCCGGAAGAAAAACCCTATGCGCACGACCGCGCTAAAAAAGCCCTCAGCGAACATTTCGCGCGCAAAGGCATTTCCGCGACTGTTACAAAAGGTTACAGTGTGCTGCACCGGATAAATTACGATCTGCCCGAAGAAGTGAAGGTAAGTTTGATCTTCGGCGGCGGAACGGAAAAAATGGAGAAAGCGGCCGGGACGATCTTAAAAAAAGCCGGCCATAAAAATGTCGAGCTGATACCGATCAACACCGATCCTGATTCCGACGCCGAACGGCTGAATGCGGCGGCGAAAAAAGCCACCGGCGATGTTTTGCTTTTTTTTGAAGACGGCATCGAGGCCGCGACTGAAAATTGGCTGCGCGAGATGGCGAGCCTTGCGCTGCAAAAAGAGATCGGCGCCGTGGGCGCAAAGCTCTTATATCGAAACGGCCTTATTCATCATGGCGGGATCGTTTTAGGGATCAAAGGCTCGGCCGGATTTGCCCACCGCGGGCTGCCGGGCTGGTTTGCCGAAAATTTGCTGCGCGCGCAGGTGGTGAATAATTTTTCGGCCGTTTCTGGTTCCTGCATGGCGACGCGCAGAGACTTGTTCGAAGAATCGGGCGGATTCGATGCAGCGCATTTTGCAAATGGATTATTCGACGTCGATTATTGCCTGCGGCTGGGGGAGCGGGGCTATCGCATTACCTGGACGCCCTACGCAGAATTTTTTATCGACGAAAAAACCGCCACGGAAACGGCGGTCGAAAATAAAGATTCAAAAGAAGTAAAAGCTTTTCAAAGAAAATGGGCCGGCGTGATCGAAAACGACCCTTACTATAATCCGAACCTCACCCGCGAACGCGAAGATTTTTCTGTCAACCGGTAAGCTAAAGTTTCACCCGGCGCTAAAGCATTATAAATTTGAGAACCACCCCGCCCTTCGGGCACCCCTCCTTCGTAGGAGGGAGTTTACGCCTCTAACTAGTCCGCCGTCAGAATTTCCTCCACCGCCTTTTGCCGGAAATCGAAAATATAATTAAGCTCTCGCCGCACCAGAAAATGCATCAGGTCACCCAGCGGTTCCAGCGGCAGCCGGTAGCGCACGACGTCTTTTATTCCGGTGCCGCCGCCGGGAAGCTCGGTAAAAGTGTGCTCGTGGATCCACTGTTTATAGGGGCCGGAAATTTGTTCATCGACAAAATCGAACGGCGGATTCCAATCGGAGATCCGCGTGCGCCATTTTATCGGAAATCCGCGCAGGGTTAATTTGTAATCGATCAGCGAATCTTTTTTGATATCGATGGGCTGCGGGGTGACGATCTGAAAATTCAGCTCGGGCGGGGTGATCCGCTCCAGATTTGCGGCGTCGGCAAAAAACTCGAAAACTTCCGCGCGCGGCAGAGCGATGACGGCTTCGCGCGTTAAAACGTATTCGGCCATAAATGTAGTTTAACCACAAAGACCCCAAGAATACGAAGAAGATCAAATCTTGGTGTCTTTGTGGTTAATCAATTAAAACAGATCAATTCCCGTTCTTAAGATATTTTTCCGGCAGCGGATTTTCCGTCGTTTCGCCTTCCCAATAGATGGTCACGACCCACCAGCGGGTGCCGTCGTACATCAACTGGAAACTGTTGATGCCGCGCGCAAACGGTTTTTCGTCGGCCTTTTTACTGTGAAACGATGCGTAGGTGGAAAAGACGTGGGTGATATGGCCGTAGGTTTCCACGCGGCGGGCGAGCTCCGTTTCATAAAACCCCTCTTTGGCGAAAAAGGTCTCGGTGCGCTTGATATAATCTTCCGGAGTCAGGACGCTTGCGCCGACCGCGCCGGTCTTGGCATTTTTACCCGTCGGGATCATTCGCGCGTCCTTGTGAAACAGGCTGCGGAAGCGATCCCAGTTGCGCGGCGCGGCGGCGTCGCCTGAGATAACGTCATAAACCGCCTTCATGATGCCGTCCAGCGTGGAAACGTCCGCCGGATTAGCAGCCGGGGCGGCAGGCACAGCGGGGACGACCGGTGTTGCGGCTGTTACGGCTGTTGCGGGCGGTGCGGGTGATGTCGGCACGGCAGCCGGAGCTGGAGTTTTGCTTTCGCCCTGCGCCATCGCCGTTTGGAAAATAAAGAAACAGATCGTCAGAGCCAGTAGTGATTTTTTCATTTTGTTATTTACGTCCGAACTAAACACGGGTTTCAGGTTTTTGAACCAAAAGTAAGATACTGTATACGGTACTTTGGCACGCTGATTGCTTAATTTACTAATGGTATCATGGGGTAATTTTTATGAAAAACATCAAACAAGCCATTATAGTTTTTGTGCTCTTGCTGGGATTTAGCCAGATCGGCCACGCGCAGAGCCGCACTATCTTAAACGAAGCGCGCCGCGTCACGGGCGACGAATTTACCTTTTCGGCGCGCACACCGAAAGGCGCTTCCGTGTATGGCGTGAGCAAGCCCTCGGCCGCGGTGCTGCAGGCGATCGACCAGGGATTGACCGACCTTTTTGCGGTGGCGAAAAAAAACGGCTACAGCAAGCGTCTGAAATACTCCGAATACACCGTCTTTATCGGCAAGGCTGACAGGACGAAGAACTCCGACGGCAATTATTCACCCGATATTGCCATTGGCGCCGCGCAGTACGCCGGAACGATCTATGACAAGGGCGGCTATATTTACGCGGCGGGAATGGTGCTGGCGGTAAATCCGATGGCTTTTCTGATTGCCGAGCACACCAGGGAATTGAACCGCGTGTCGGAAGTGGTCAGGTACGAAGGCGAGCATCTGGTGCTGTATCACAACGACCGCAAGCGCTATCAGGAAACGATGGATCATAGCAGGGGCGGCGGCCACCCGATCCTGAAATAAGATCAGCGAAATAACCCGATTTCCCGCTTAGCGGGCAAAAACAAACCATCCCGTTAAAAAACGAGATGGTTTGTTTTTGCACGAAATAGCGCAGGAGCGGGACCGATCAATCTAGTTTTGCTTGACGGAACTCGCGCCGGACGCATTTTTTCTTACGGTCTTCGGATTGCCGGAAAAAGTGATGCCGCTGGCGCCGGAAGCGTCGGCATCGATAGAGTCGGTCGCGAAAACCAAAACTTTGCTGGCGCCGCTGGCGTGCGCGTTGACCTTTACGGCTTTGAGATTGTCGGCTTCGACCTTGCTGGCGCCGCTGGCTTCGGCATCCAGGTTTGTCGTTTCACCCTGGAGTTTCACCTTCGATGCGCCGCTGACGTCCAGGTTAAAGCTGTCGTTTTTGATGTTCACCGCATTCACTTTTGAAGCGCCGGAAACATGCAGCGCGTCGAGATCTTCGACACTTACCCGCACGCGCACCGGATTGTGCCAGCTGATCTTTTGCCGATTCGAGATATACAGGGTGTCGCCCTTAACCTCGGTCGTGATCAGCGGAAGAATGTTATCGTCCGTTTCGATCTCAACATTCTGTGATTTTTGTACGGTGACATCCATTTCGATCGCGCCGCCAAAGTCGATCTTGGTGAATTTGGGCAGATCGCGGGTCTCGGTTTTGATGTTGCCGGAGCCTTTAACACCGCCAAAGCTAATATTGAACCATGAACGTGACGGGCCGACACTTCCGGTGGCATACGATATACAAATACCGACGACAACGGCTGCGATAAAGATTAAAAGTGCGAGTTTTTTCATATATGCCTCCAGGGATTTCCAAAAGGAAAAGTAATCACAATGGAAAACGAGCGCAGAGAACGGAAAGTTTCAATTATTTTTGAGTTTTGTAATACGTAGTACGCGATACGCAGTATTGAATACGCGATACGTAATACGGAGAACCACCCCGCCCTTCGGGCACCCCTCCTTCGTAAGGAGGGAGTTTTAGAATTTGAACTCTGAACCGTTTACCCGCTCGATAGACTCAACAGACCCGATAAACTGCTACTTCACAAACGCGAAATAAGTGAAGACCGCCTGCCCGAGGCCGATGATCAGGCCGAAAAGCGCGCCGAAAAGCTCGATCTTACGCAAATGCTCTTTGGCGACGGAAAGCACCAGTTCTTCGAGTTTTTCCACCGGATAGTTGTTGACCTTTTCGCGCACGATATTGCCGAGGTCGAGTTCGGCGATGGCGGCGGGCAGTTTTTCCTTGGCGGCGGTGACGATGCTTTCGGTCAGCGCGTCGGCCGCGCTGCGCAGGGCCGCTTCGGGAATCCGGTCGGAAAGTTTTCCGATCGGCATGATGAGAAAATGCTCGATCTGGTTGGCGAGCGTGGAATTGATCAGGCTCAGCGATTCGTCGCGCTGGAGCAAACCCAGCAGGCCCTCGGTAATGATCCCGCGCAGGCGCGGCGCGGCTTCCGGGTGGATGCGTTCGATGATCGCCTTGAGCGAATGCGGCCGGACGTTATAAAGCATGTCGCCCAGGTAAGCCGACAGCGACGTCTGCATATCTGGGCTGTCGATCATTTGCAGGACGGCGCCGGAGATCTGTTCTTTTAATTCCGCTAGTTTTTCCGGCGCGATCTGGCCGGTGAGTTCCGGCAGGGGGCGCGACAGCACGCTGTCCACCGCGGAGGTCAAAAAGCCTTCCGCTTCATCGGCAAAGACCTCGCCGCGCAGGAATTCATCAACCTTGGTCGGGAGAGATTTGTTGACCAGGTTATCGACTTCGCGGTTTATCTTATCGCGCGAGACAAAAAATTTCTGGAAAAAAGAAAGCTGGTTGTAATAATCGTTGATCTCGGTTTTGACCAGCGTGCCGATGCGGTTACGCGTATTTTCCTGAGTCGCGATCTCCGCCAGGTGATGCACGATCGGCTGTACCTGCCCCTTCAGGCGCTCTTTGACGAAGGCGGCGGCTTCCGGCGTCACCATCTCGCCGAGCGGCGTCGAGGTGTGCGCCAGATCGTCCACCTGCTGGCTGACAAAATCGCGCACCTTTTCCTGGAGCGCTTTTTCGCTCAGCACGCCGCGCAGGCGCTGTTCCAAAAACGAATGAAGCTGCGAGAAAGTGTCTTCGTCGATGACCTGTGACACGCGCTGCGACAGCAGATTGTCTAACTGTTCATCGACAAATTGAGAAAGAGACTCGGCGGCTTCCTCACTCTTTAATTTTTCCGAGATGTAATCGGCGATATTGTGCTGGAGCGTGGCAATGGTTTCCAGCATAACCTCGCGCGCGTGCGGCGGCAGCGATTCGATCACGGACGGCAGATCCTGATGCACCAGATCATCCAGATATGAATCGACCACGCCGGAAATCTTGCGGCTGAAAAAATCGGTGCCGAAGATGGCTTCGACCAGCGTGTCCTGCGAGACCAGCTCGTTGCCGACGGCCCGGCCGATCGCGGCGGCCAGCCGGTCGCGGTGGCGCGGGATCATCCCCTGCGGAAAGATCGTGATGCCGAAAAGTTTAACGGGACGATAGGGGCGGAAAAGCATTCGCACGGCCAGCCAGGCCGCGCCGTAGCCGTGCACGGTGGCGAGCAAAACCATCGCGCCCAGCTGAAACCAGATATTGCGGTAAATAAACCCGAGTTGTTCCCAAAAGCCTTCGATACGCTCACCCCGTAATTAAAATATCTGAAAGCCTTTACACTTCAGGCAAAAATCGGAAAACTCTTCGAGCCACGCATAAGTCGCGCCGTAATTTTTCCAGGCCTGGCTGTCGTCGCCCCGGTAGAGCGTGCCGTCGTCAGGCTCATCGGTGACGGAAAGATCGGTCCTGACCCGGCTTTTCGGAGTCATTTTCGCCAGATATCTCGACTTTATTCCGTTTCCCAGCATCAACGCCTCGTCCTCACTGACGGTAAAACCGGTCGCGTTGTACTGCAGCTGTTTGACCCGCATATCGTTGATGATGTCCAGATCGCGGATTATCTCGAGCGTCGGCTTCCAATTCCATACGTTGGTGCGCACTTCGTTGTTCGGAGAACCAGAATCGGTAAAAGTGAAACTCATAATTTTCTCAATAGTTCAGACAATTAAAATGCTAAACGCGCACCGGACGCAAGTCAATCACTTCTGCGTAGTTAACCGTACCTAAAATGTAGCGCCGCCGTCTCGGCGGCTGTCCTGAAGGCGTCCCGCCTTCAGATTCTTCTTTGCGCGGGCGGGACGCCCGCACGACAGCCAGCGAGACGCTGGCGCTACAATGGTTCCGTTTTATGAACTCGGCGGATCGGCTGGCAAACCGGCAAAAGCCCTCAGCCCGGTCATCGAGCCGTTGAACCGGTCCATATCGACCTGTCCCGAAATACCGGGCACGGTTCCGGATTCGCTGTATTGCCAGAAAGAATATGTCGGAAATGCGCTGGGATATTTGGGCTGCGGCGCGCTGGTGTATTCCGCGATCCAAAGCGCGCGGTCGCTGAAACGAGTAGAATTACCCAGTGTGTTCTCCCAAAAAGACGCGTTGGTATAAATTATGATCTGGCGGTTCACGGCTGATTCGACCGCGTCCATCCATTCCTGTATCGCATCAAGTACGGTAGCGGCGCTTTCGCCATCAGCCGTTTCGACGTCGATGACGGGCTGCAGGTCGCCGGGGCCCAATTGCCCAACGAGCGAAACGAACAGGTCGGCCGCGTCTTTCATATTTCTGCTCGCGCGCAGGAAATAATAAGCCCCGCGAAAAATACCGCTGTCCTTCATTCCCTGCCAGTTGTGCAAAAATTCCGGGTCGGCGGTCGTTCCCGTCGAATCGTCGATGGCGCGGGCAAAACCGAAAGAATGTCCGGCATTTTTAACTTCCTGCCAATTTACACTGCCTTGAAACTTCGACACATCGATGCCGGTGGGCATATCCGCTATCTCTGCCATTTAAAATCTCCTTATAAAGTTAATCGTGGAAAACACGAAGTTTTGGTTTATACGCTCCCAATTTCTTTGTGAGTCATTTTCAGAAAAGGTTGGTTTGGTATAACCGTTTTTATAAAAGTATACTCTATCAAACGAAAGAATGAACGTAAAAAAATATTTACAAAGAATAGGGCTGGACGCGTGGGCGGATAAAAAATCACCGGAGTGTACGGTGGAAACTCTCAGGCTCCTGCAGCGCCGGCACCTGCTCACCGTGCCGTTCGAAAATCTGGACATTCACTGGAACCGGCCGATCGTTTTAGATACGGATTCTTTTTATCAAAAGATCGTCGGCGAAAATCGCGGCGGATTTTGTTATGAACTCAACGGCCTGTTTAAGGTACTGCTGGACGAACTGGGCTTTGAAAGCAAAATGATCTCCGCGCGGGTCGCCCGCGAGGAAGGCGTTTTCAGCCCGGATTTTGCCCATATGGCGATCGTGGTAAAGATACAAGATGAAGAATATGTGACGGATGTCGGCTTCGGAGAATTTACCGCCGAGCCGCTGAAATTTATCTTAGATATCGAGCAGCAGGACCCGGCCGGCATATTTCGCATTACAAAATTTCCCTTTGAAGGCAGCGAGTATTTTGAGATCTCAAAAAAAGACGAGAGCGGCTGGCGCAGCGAAAATATTTTCACGACAGATCCGAGGGAACTTTCCGCCTACACGGGAATGTGTCAATTTCAACAAACCTCGCCCGAATCTAATTTTGTGAAAAAGAAGATATGCTCGCTGATGACCGAAACCGGGCGCAAGACCCTGACCTCCGATATGTTTATCGAAACAAAAAGCGGCGAGCGAACGGAAACGCCGGTCACCTCGCCGCCACAATTCAACGAAATTTTAAGACGCGAATTTGGTATCCGGCCGAATCCGTGATGAAAGAGCCTCCGCGTAGCTTACCCGGTATGCGGATTGCCTTTGAGGATCGGCGGAAAATGAAACGTGTCGGTATCGAACGGCGTCCTGAAATTAGGCTTGCCAAAATACCGCTCATGATCAAATTTGGGAATTCTCGTAATATCGATGCCTTTACCGCTTAAAATGCTGTAAAACAAATTGTAATCGAAATTTTGCGGGTCGTTATGCCCATTCCGAATGCCGCGGTCGACCTCGATATGCGGAACTATCGTTAAGATTCTGCCCACGGTTTTACAGGCTTCGATATAGAGGCCAGCCAGCGCCTTGTATTGAGCATCGTTAGGTTTTCCCTGCTCACCATAATCCACCTCGACGTGAATCAATTTTCCCGCGATTGGAAAGTCGGGGAATGACCCGTGGATCGGGCGAAAGGCATTCGGAGATTCCGCTTTGGTTGCCCTGACCAATTTTTCGGTAAAAGGCCAGATAAAAACCGACTCCCCGGATTTTAAAAGATAAACGTGTCCCTTGTTGCGTAACCCGCCGAACCGCGTCACCACGGAATTCTTTGTTAAATTGCCGTCAACCGTTTGATGAATGACAAAGTGGGTGCGCCCGGCGCAGTCCCCTTTAGGACGGTCGCAGGCCACCAGCCCGGCCAACGGATCGGCTCCGACCTGACCCCCTCCCAGAGTCTCTCTTTTGGTAGGAACATAAACTATATCGCCGGTAAAAAGCGTGCCGATATCATTGCCTTTGTGGATAGCGCCGTCGCGGCCGAGCTTGAAAATATCGTCCAGGTCCGCGTTGAGATCGGAAGCGATCTTGCTGAGGAAATCGCCGTGCGAGACGATGTGCTGAACAGCTTTTACCTCGGGGATGTTTATGCCGAATTTTGTTTCCAGCTGATCGTAAATAACCTTGATCTTTTCCGCATACTGGTCATCACTTCCGGCGAAGCCTTTTTCTTCCAGATGGGCGACGAAATCCAGCGGGCGATGGGCTAATAAATGCCATTTATCGTAGCCGCCGGAAGCTATAAAATGAAAAAAACCGTCGATAAAATGTTCCACATCATCGAACTTGCAGAACACGTTTCCGTTAAGCTCGAATTTACCGGCGCCGAACAGCCTCATTCTTTCGTTGAACATCAATCCCGCGAAGTTGATAGCGTTGACTGCCAACTCACTCGTTCCGGGAGCGCTGTTTTCATTGGCCCGCGATTTGTGAATCCATTGCGCAATGGTGACGCGCTTTAAAGTGGGCACATAATCCGGCGAGAAAGCGTAAAACTCCAGCAAGCCATTCCAATCTTTTTCAGTTCCTATATGAGACATATCAAAGGCCTTTCCGATCAATTAGATCTTTTCGTAAAATTCAACCCGGCAAAATCATCTTTCCTGTATTAAATTCGTTCTTCAGAAAATCGTATTGACATATAAGAATGAGATTTAGGCAAAAACGTTACACGGGGGGCGGCCGCGGGTCTTTTTTTAGGAGGTGTAATAACAAGTTGAGATCGATGCGCTTTGCCGAACCGATAGAGGGACGTTTTCGAGACGATGGTTTATAATCGGCTTAATAAAAATATGACGGATTCCATTTCATACAGCGACGCGGGCGTTTCCATCGACAACGCAAACCTGGCGGTGGCAAAGATCCGAAACCTGGCCAAAGCGACTTTTAACGAGCGAACGCTGACCGATATCGGCAGTTTTGGCGGGATGTTTTCCGCTTCGTTTCCCGGGATGGCGGAACCGGTGCTGGTGGCTTCGGCGGACGGCGTCGGCACCAAACTCAAGATCGCGTTTATGTCCGGCATTCACAATACCGTCGGGCAGGATCTGGTCAATCACTGCGTCAATGACATTCTGGTGCAGGGCGCGCGGCCAATGTTTTTTATGGACTATTTCGCCTGCGGCCGGGTAGAGCCCGATGTGACGGCGGCGGTCGTCGAAGGCATGGCTACCGGCTGCAAGGAAAACGGCTGTGTGCTGCTGGGCGGCGAAACCGCCGAGATGCCGGGCTTTTACGCCGACGGGGAATACGACGTAGCGGGCTTTATCGTCGGGGTGGTCGATAAACAAAAAGTGATCGACGGGCGCGGGATCAAAGCCGGGGATATTGTTTTAGCATTGCCCTCGAACGGGCTGCACACCAATGGCTATTCACTCGCGCGAAAATTATTATTTGAAGTCGGCGGCTACCAGGTCGACACGAAGTTGGATGGGTTCGATGAAACTCTCGGCGAACTTTTATTAAAACCCCATCGCAGTTATTTAAAAGATCTGGACGGGCTGCTCGACGGCGGCAAGATCAAAGGCCTGGCGCATATCACCGGCGGCGGCCTGCTGGAAAATATCCCGCGCATTCTGCCCGACGGCGTTTCCGTCGAAATAAATCGCGGCACCTGGCACGAACTGCCTATCTACGGCGTGATGCAAACTCTCGGCAATGTCGAAGACAAAGAAATGTTCCGCACCTTTAACATGGGCGTCGGCATGGTGATAGTTTGTGCTGAGGAAGACAAAGCCGCGATTACCGAACATCTCGGCGAAGAATGCAAAGAGATCGGTAGAGTAGTGGAAGGTGGAAAAGAGGTTTTAATAAATTAGCCACAGAGTTCACAGAGGATACAGAGCGAAGAAGAAAAAACAAATCAAAAAGGAGAATTTTATGAGTGATCCCACAACTCAGAAAATTATCGGAGCTGCAATTGAAGTACATAGGCACCTGGGGTGCGGATTATTGGAAGATATTTATGAGAAATCGCTTTGTCATGAATTTGTTTTATGCCGCATTTCATTCCAAAGGCAATTCATGGTTGGCGTCGATTACAAAGGAGTAATAATCACCGGCCAAAGAATTGATTTATTAGTGGACAATGAGGTGGTGGTAGAAATAAAAAGTTTATCCAGACTGCCCGAAGTGGCAACCGCTCAAACTTTGTCTTACTTAAAAGCCACTGGATTGAAAAGAGGGCTTCTTATTAATTTCGGCGCACCGAGACTGGTTGATGGCATAAAGCGAATTTCTCTGTGACATTTTGCCACAGAGTTCACAGAGGACACAGAGTAAGAAGAATTCAAAACTTTGTTTTTCTCTGTGAACTCTGTGCTCTCTGTGGCTAAATTTTATATGAAACTAGGAATTCTTATTTCCGGGCGCGGTTCGAATATGCAGGCGATCTTGGACGCCGTGCAGATTGGACGCATCACGAACGCGGAGGTTGCGGTCGTGATCAGTGACCAGCCTGAGGCACCGGGTTTGCAGAAAGCGCGGGAACGAGGCGTGGACACGCAAGTGATCGAACGCAGGGGCCGCAAACGGGCGGAGCACGACGCGGAAATTGCCGCCGAACTTAAGAAAAGAAACGTCGAGCTGATCTGCCTGGCGGGTTATATGCGGCTGCTGTCGCCGGAATTCATCCGCGCGTTTCCTAACCGGATCGTGAATATTCACCCGAGCCTGCTGCCGAGCTTTCGCGGGCTCGATGCACAGCGACAGGCTTTCGAACAGGGTGTAAAGGTCACCGGCTGCACCGTGCATTTCGTCGATGAAGAACTGGACCACGGCGCGATCATCGCGCAAAAAACCGTCGAGGTGCGCGAAGGCGACACCGCCGAAACCTTATCCGCGCGAATTCTGGAGCAGGAACATAAGCTTTATGTCGAATCCGTCGCCAAAATCGTTGCCGGCGAGATCCCGCTGGACGGCCGCTCTTCACTTATTAATCAAGAACAAACTAAAGTTTGATCTCTGAACGGCTCTATACTATAACCCGGGCCGCTACCGCTCCCGGTTCTGACAAAAGAAGACAAGCTGAAGCTTGAACTCTAAACCTTAAAAAACCTGAAATTAGTATCCGGCACAAGATGTTGTGGAAAATTTCACAAATGACCTGAAATGACCACTAATTACCGCTCCCGGCCGGGTAGGAGAGCAGCTTGCGGTTCCCGTTTTTGCGTCGTTTGCTTTGACAGAGCCCCCTAAAATCTATAGACTAACCCTTTTCACTTAACGGTGAAAGGATGGACAAGTATGCCAAAAAGAACATTTCAACCGAACAATCGTCGCCGTGCGAAGAAGCACGGCTTTCGCGCCAGAATGGCGACCAAGAGCGGACGCGCAATTTTGAAGCGCCGCAGAGCCAAGGGACGCAAGAGATTGACTCCGTTTCACTATTAAGGGCCGGCTTCCGGCTGCCTAAGGAGTGCCGTCTGCGCCGCTCGAGCGAGTTTCAGGTTGTTTACAAGACCGGAAACCGTATTCAGAGCGAGTTCATGACGGTATTCTTCGTGGCTAACGATGCGGAAGTGCAGCGTTTAGGCATTACGGCGTCGCGGAAGGGCATCGGCAAGGCGTTTGCCCGCAATCGGGCGAAAAGGCTTTTACGTGAGGCGTTTCGGCTCAACCGGGCCGAATTCGAAACCTTAAGTAAAAGCTACGATTGGGTTTTTAATGCCCGCCGCCGCCTGCTGAAGGTGAAAATGGAGGCCGCGTTACAGGACCTTAAACGGGTGATAGCGGAAGTCAGGAAAAGCGAAGTTCAGTCAGAGGTTGGCGAAACAAAAGAGTCCGGTAAAGCGTTAGGAACTAAGGAATGAAGGCATTATTGATATCAGTGGTGCAGCTTTACAAGACGATTGTTTCGCCATTTCTGCCTTCTGCCTGCCGGTTTTATCCGACCTGCTCGGAATACGCGATGCAGGCGCTGGAAAAATACGGCGCCCTCCGCGGAAGCGGCATGGCGATGTACCGGCTGCTGAGATGCCAGCCGTTTTGCAAGGGCGGTTATGACCCAGTTCCATAATGGCCGATTCCGTAAGGCCGGTTTCTGTAACGGACAAATCAAGAGTTTTACTTTAAATGAGCGATAACAACAAACAGGATTTTCAGCGGCGGTTTTTGATCGCCATCACGCTCTCGATAGCCATTTTATTTGGCTGGACATACTTTTTTACGCCGGCTAAACCTAAACCCGACGCAAATAATTCAAATACCAATCAGGCCAATCAGGCCGGGGCCGCTAACCAGCAGGCTCCGGCGCAAACGGCCGCACCCGCCCCGGCAGCGCCCTACCAGATCCCGGAAACCGCTCTCAGCGCGCCGCAAAAGATCATCACCATCGAATCGCCGCTCTACAGCGTCAAGCTCGATGCGCGCGGAGCCGTCCCGGTCAGCTGGATCCTCAAGAAAAGCAAGACCTCACAGGGTGAAAAAGAACTTTCCTCGATCGCCAGCACCAAAGACAACCGGATTCCGCTGGAATTGATCTCGCAAAAAGGCCTGGAAAGCACCCCGCGCGAAGTTCCGCTGAGAATCATCACCGGTGATCCCGCCACCGACGCGGCGGTGAATGAAAACACCTACCAGGTGAATGCCGAAAGCGACCACATTCAGCTCGACGGCCAAACGGCAAAGACGATCGAATTTATCCAGACCGATCCGGCCACCGGCCTGGAAGCGGTCAAAAGATTTACTTTCCGCGCCGACAGCCCCGTTTCCGACCTGCAAGTCAAACTGACCAAGGGCGGCCAGGTGGTGCCGAATACACGCCTGGTGATCGGCCCCAGCATTGGCGATCAAAGCATCAAGAAACATTCCTTTTATCGCTCCGAACCGGAAGCGATCGCGATCGTCGGCGGCGACAACAGCCGCCACTTGCCGACCGGAATTTCAGAAAACAGCGGTTCGCCGGGCAGGCTGGTAGCGAGCGGCCCGACCGATTGGGCGGGTATCGGCGACGCATATTTCGCGATGGCGGCCGTTCCGCAGCAACAAGCGTCGGGCGTGGAATTTACCGGCACTAAATACGAAGTCGAAATTCCGGAAGGCACGCACGACGGGCAGACGCTCTTTCAATGGATACTGCGCTATAACGACCGCAAGGAAACGCGCCATCTGACGTCCGCGCTGCTGCCGATCGCGGCGGACGGCTCGACCAACAAGATATTTGTCGGCGAGAAAGACCACTTTGCCTTTCCGGACATCAACGCCCAGGTCAATGACGGCCTCGGCCGATCCGTCGATCTGGAAAACCTGATCAATTACGGCTGGTATTCGGCGGTCAGAATGGTTCTGCGACAGATCGCTGTTCCTATTTTATGGTGCATTTCCAAGCTTAATGCGCTGACCGGCAGCTACGGCATCTCGATCATACTCTTTACGATCCTGCTTTACTCCCTGCTCTTCCCGCTCAAAATGCGGTCTTCGAAAGCGATGAAAAAAGCGCAGAAGCACCAGCCGCGGATGAAAGAGATCCAGGATCAGATGAAGAAGCTCAAATCGGACGATCCGAAAATGCGCGAGCTTCAGATGGAACAGCTCCGGCTGATGAAGGAAGCGAATTTTATCGGCGGCTGCCTGCCGATGCTTTTGCAGATCCCGTTTTTTATCGCGCTTTACACGGCGATCACGATCTCGGCCGATTTTCGCCAGGCCGCTTTCCTATGGTTTCCCGATCTTTCGGCGGGCGACCCGTTTCATCTGCTGGAATTCGCGATGGCGGGTTCGATGGTGCTCTCGATGGTCTTTGCCCCGGCAACGCCCGCGGTGACGCCGGAACAGCAGATGCAGCAAAAAATGATGAGCTATATGATGCCCGTCATGATGCTGTGGGTATTGTGGGGCGCGCCGGCGGGACTTTTGCTTTACTGGTTCGTCGGTAACATGGTCACTTTCCTGCAGCAGATGGTGCTGAACCGGATGAACAAATCGGACGATTCTCCTGCGGAGAAAGAAGGAAAGAAAACTCCGGCTGCGAAAAAGATGAATCCGAAACTTTCTGCTTCGTAAAAGGCGGACAATAAAATGGACGAACTCGGCACAAAAACACATGAATTTTTATCGGGCCTGGTAAAGGATTTCCGCTTTGACCTGGAGGTTTCGGCGGACAAGATCGCCGAAGGCTACCTGTTCAATTTCAGCGGAAGAGACGTCCCGCTACTGCTGGGCGAAAGCGCCGAACTGCTCGATGCGTTCGAGTACCTGGCTTTTCAGATCTACGGCCGCGAACTGGATAAAGATAAGCGATTCGTTTGCGACGCGGACGGTTTTCGCCAGACGCGCCGGACGGAATTAGTGGCGATGGCGCGTTTTGCCGCCGACAAAACCCGCAAGGACGGCATGCCTTTTACCTTTGGCCCGCTGAATTCGACCGAGCGCCGCATCATCCACATGGTGCTGGCCGAAGAGGAAGATCTGCATAGCGAATCCGTTGGCGCGGGCCGCGACCGCCGCCTGCAGGTTCGGCTTAAGTAAAAACTTTTACAGTGATGGAGGGGATGAATGGGATAAAGAAGAAATATCCTATCCATCCCCTTTATCCCTGTTAGAACTTAATTTATGGATACCATCGTCGCACTTTCAACTCCTCTGGGGCGCAGCGGGATCGGCGTTATCCGCCTCAGCGGCGCGCTCGCGCTGGAGATCACGCGGAAGCTGACCGGCGACGAAAACTTTTCCCCCGAAGCCCGGCAGACTCATCTTAAAAAAATTCACGATATCCAAAACGGCGAAGTCATCGACGAAGCCGTCATCACTTATTTTCGCGCGCCCCATTCATTCACCGGCGAAGACGTCATCGAAATAAGCTGCCACGGCTCGCCGGTGCTGCTGCGCCAGGTGATAGACCTCTGCCTGCTGCTGGACGCGCGAATGGCCGAAGCCGGTGAATTTACCCTGCGCGCGCTGTCCGGCGGGCGGATGAATCTGAGCCAGGCCGAAGCCGTGCGCGACCTGATCGACGCGCAAAGCGCCGCCGCGGCGCGGCAGTCGATCCGCCAGCTTCGCGGCGAACTCTCGAACGAACTTCAGCCGCTGAAAGACGCGCTGCTCGACTGTATCGTCGTGCTGGAATCGGCGCTCGAATTTGTCGAGGACGATCTGCCCGAAATACAGTCGGAAAATGTCAGACAAAAACTCTCCGGCGTGGCTGAAAACACCGGCCGCATGGCCGAAACCTTTCGCGCCGGAAAACTCCTGCGCGAGGGGATAAAGGTCGCGCTGGTGGGAAAACCTAACGTTGGTAAATCAAGTCTTTTCAACGCTTTGCTGGGACACGACCGCGCCATCGTGACGGAGATCGCCGGAACCACCCGCGATCAGCTGCGCGAAAAATTCACGATCGGAAATATTCCCGTTTCGCTGATCGACACGGCCGGGCTGCGCGAGACTTCGGACACGGTCGAAAGCATTGGCGTCGAGCGCTCGAAACGGACGATGGCGGACGCCGATCTGGTCGTCGTCGTGCTCGACGGGTCACAGGAGTTGACGAAAGAAGATGAGGAAATTCTTTCATCCGTTGAAGATCAGAGCTACATCGTCGCGGTAAATAAAATTGATTTGATCGATGAAGACAGCAGAGGGAAAACGGGAAACGGTTGGGGAACGGAGTCGTCAGCGCCGGTGTCAGCGGGTGCGTCAGGCGATCACGGTCACGGGGCAATGGTGGACGAGACTAAAGGCCTGAAACCCAGGATGGTGGAGGTATCGGCCATAACAGGAGACGGTTTGTCGGAATTGGAAGCCGCGATCGTCGCTCCTTTTTCAACCCGGGAGCTGGACTCGCCCGGCTTTCTGATCTCCGACGCTCGGCATCACGACCTGCTGCTGCGCGCGCAGGCGGAAATAGTTTCTTCGATAAATTTGATGGAGCAAAAAACCAGCGAAGAGATCACCCTGATCGGTCTGCACAACGCGCTGCGCTACCTCGGCGAGATCACCGGCGAAACCACCACCGAAGATATGCTGACCCGCATCTTCTCGACATTCTGCATCGGAAAGTAAAAAAGCTCCGGCAATTGCACCGGCAAAAATACGTTTTATCTTTCATTTATAATTTATTATGTTATTCTAAATAGACCGGTTAATAGAATTATCAACCGGCAATTGCACCGGCAACTACATTGGTAATGTTTAATTCAATTAATCAGTTCGAGCCACTCTATCCCGCCCAGGCAAATGAGCTTGAAGATATTGCGTGTGAAATTATAGCGGTTTCTTCAAGACTTGAGGGAAGACTTGCTCCAGTCGTTTTAACGGAGATTCGAAAATTACTAAGGATCGTTAATAGTTATTATAGTAATTTAATTGAGGGTCACAGCACCCACCCGATCGATGTAGAAAGAGCAATGCGAGATGATTATTCAACCGATCAGGATAAACGTGATCTACAGTTAGAAAGTCTGATTCACATAAGAGTTCAGGAAAAAATTTCAGCTCGATTACATCAGGAGCCTGAAATTAATATCGTTTCGGCAAACTTTTTGCTCTGGCTTCACCATGAATTCTACGAAAACATACCTGAACGTCTGAAATGGATTAAAGATCCGAACGGTGAACGCCTTTTTGTCGGAGCCGGACAAATCAGAGAACGCACAGTTGCGGTTGGTAAGCATATTCCGCCTTTACCTGAGTCACTTGATAAATTTTTATCCCGGTTTGAGGAGTTTTACAAGCCGGATCGGTGGCATGGCGCGCGTCCGATCGTCGCTTTAGCAGCTGCGCATCACAGGTTAGTGTGGATTCATCCTTTTCTGGATGGTAACGGTCGTGTTGCGAGGCTTTTTACCGACGCTTATTTTACCCGGATTAAGTTGGCAGGATACGGTTTATGGAATGTCAGCAGGGGATTGGCCCGCAAACGAGATGCTTATCGAGAATATCTGGCTGCGGCGGACGCTCCGAGGGCAGGAGATCTGGATGGCCGGGGTAATTTGTCAGATAAAACTTTAACTGAATTTTGTCGGTTCTTCCTGGAAACCTGCTTAGATCAGGCTAGCTTTATGAATGAATTGCTGGCCTTAAATTCTTTTCTTGATCGCCTGGAAAAATACGTTTTTTTTCGCAATGAAGGAATAATTGTTAACGAGAAAGGTGAGAAGTTTTCTCCTCTGAACCCTAATGTTGCCGGATTGCTGAAAAGTGTCGCGATCAAAGGAGAGATTTCTCGAGGAGAAGCATTTAGTGTTATAGGAATGAGTGAGCGGACGGGCCGTAATGTTTTGAAGGAGCTGCTGAACGAAGGATTATTAGTTTCAAATGCAGACAGAGAACCGGTGAGGCTTGGCTTTCCAACTGCGGTAGCAGGTTACTGGTTTCCCGATCTATATCCCAATAATATTACTAAGTAACCAGATTACTTATTTTGAAATGCCGAACAGTCAGCGCCTCTTCCTCGCACGGATTACCGGCATCATATCCGTCCTGGCATCTCGTGGCGATACATAGCACTTGCTTCCGTTTTTGCGCTGCTCCACTTTATAACATTACCAATTGTTAAAGCTGGAATAAGCCATCGACGAAGCCGATCTGATAGACCATAAAAAGCCCGAATCCGAGGCTGAATAATCCGGCCGCGCCGCGCAGGAACCAATCGGCTCTGACAAAGCGGTTGGCGGTGAAGTGAAACGGCAATCCGACCAGCATGCTCATCAGCATCATCCCGCCGATCGAACCGATCCCGAAGATCAGGATATAAGCTATGCCGACCGCCGGCGAAGATATCGTCGAAAGTATCAGCAGCATCAGAGCGCCGCTGCCCGCCATGCCGTGTATCATCCCGACGATCAGCGGGCGCGGGCTGAGTTTGAGCCCGTGATGCGTGTTTTCCGCCGGCGTTTTCTCCGGCACATGCGCCGTCGCTTCGTCGTGAACGTGCGGGTGGACGTGAGTGATGCCGCCGTGTTTATGGACGTGCCAGTGGAGCTGCCCGCCGCGCGCGAGTTTTCGCAGGGCATCGAGGCCGAGCCCGATCAGCATCAGCGCCACGCAAAATTCCAGGATCTGCGCCGCGCGTTCGCTGATCTCGAAATGCAGCAGGATGACCAGAATTCCGGCGATAAAAAGTGAGATCGTATGGCCGACGCCCCAGAGCCCGCCGACCAGCGAAGCGCTCCAGATATTTTTGCGTTCGCTGACGATGGTGGAAACCGCCGCCAGGTGGTCGGGTTCGGTGGCGTGTTTCAGCCCCAGGCCAAAACTGACGATCAGCAGTGAGAGTATAGATAGATCGGGCATATTTCGTAATACGCGATACGTTTTTCGCGTGTTTAGCGCTCTATTTTAGCATATCCGCGGCAGTTGTTCCCCGGCCAGCATATCGACGATGCGCGTGCCGCCGAAACCGGTCGTCAGGGAAACGATCCCCTGCGGTTCGGCTTTGACCTCGCCGATGATACAGGCGCCGCGGCCGTGCTCATTCTCTCTCATTCGCGCGACGACGCGGTCGGCAATTTCGGCGGAAACGACGGCGATCAGTTTTCCTTCGTTGGCGACATAGAGCGGGTCGAGCCCGAGAATTTCGCACGCCCCTTTTACTTCTTCGCGGACGGGAATGAGATCTTCTTTCAGCTCGATATAAACGTTCGAATCCATCGCGATCTCGTTGAGCGTGGTCGCCACACCGCCGCGCGTCGGGTCGCGCAGGCAGTGGATCGAATCTATCGCGTTTAATTTTCCGGCTTCGTCGATCATATCCGCGACCAGCAAGTTAAGCGAAGCGGAATCGCTTTCGATATCGGTTTCGAGATCTAGCTCGCCGCGCGCGATCATGATCGTCGTGCCGTGATCGCCGATCGTGCCGCTGACGATAACTTTATCACCGACCGCCGCGCGCGCAGCGGAAATATTTCCGGCGTGTTCGATCACGCCGATGCCGGCGGTATTGATAAAAATTTTGTCGGCGCTGCCTTTCTGCACGACCTTGGTGTCGCCGGTCACGATCTGCACACCGGCAACACCCGCGGCCTGTTTCATCGAGGCGAGAATGCGCTTTAAATCTTCGAGCGGAAAACCTTCTTCTAAAATAAACGCCGACGAGAGATACAGCGGCCGCGCGCCGCTCATCGCCAGATCGTTGACCGTGCCGTGAACGGCCAACGCGCCGATGTCGCCGCCGGGAAAAAAGATCGGATCGACGACGTAGGAATCTGTGGTGAACGCAAGCTTTGCGGGCGCGCTGTTAATGTAGGGAACTTCAAAAACCGCCTGGTCTTCGAGTTTGTCGAGCATCGGATTGGAAAAGTATTCCAGGAACAGGCCCTCGACCAGGTCGTGCATCGCGCGCCCGCCGCTGCCGTGCGCCAGCGTGATATTCGTCTCGCGAATTTTATGCTTGCGCCGCCGCGCCCGTTCGACGCGCTCGAAAAGCGGGCTGGATGTAAAGGCATTGGTCATGGTGAATTTAAGAAACCGATCTTATGTCGTCTTACCCGGCAAATAATAAAAGCGCAGCACGATGAGTCCGGCGATGGCCGCGGCCAGGAGTACGAGTTCGAACGCGTGAATGTCGGGATTGACGGCTTTGCGCGCGAGCACGAAAACGACCACCTCGACCACGGCGCTCATCCGGCGAAACAGCAGCAGCAGCGCAAATTCGGCGGCGATCGCGATCAGCAAGAGATTTTCCACGATCGTCTGCAATACGACGTATTGGTCCTGCGGCTGCCAGAGCAGCGGAAAACCGCGCACGACCGTATCATAAGTGGTAATGATCGCGGCGACCACCAGCAGCAGCGCGACAACGGAAAGAAACAGGTGAATTCCCGTCGCCATGTAATTGCTGACCACTTGTTCGACCACGGTTTCCTCGCCAGTGCCGATCTCGTGCTCTTTTGGTTGTTCTTCTTTTGCCATTTTATAATAATTTTCGCAAACCGCGCCGCGCCAATTCCGTCGTTAATCCGTATACCAGATGCGAAGAAAGCGCAGAGGCGTGGGTCGAAAGCGGATATTCCGATGGCGGTTTTGCAAGGCCCGCGGCAGGAACTATCCCCTCGTCGGCGATCAGCCAAACTGATGCGCCGAAGGGCATCCCTAAACCGGCCGTCGCGGCAGGTTCGACTTCAGCGGCTATTCCGTAGATCAAACCCGACGCTGCGCCCATCGCGTAATGAACCGCTTCGCCGGCCGCTTCTTTTTCATCTTCCGAGAGTTTATGATCGAACAATTTTTCGGAGATAAGCTTTGCCGTTTTTACCGTTGCCGGCTCTTCTTCCTTTTCTTTCTTTTCGGTCGAACCCGGCGAGTCTTGCTCTTTCGATAGCTCGCTTAATAACGCCTGAAATTTTTCCATAACAAAGGAAGCGATCAATCCGCTGATCAAACCAGCGACAGCTCCCTTGACTATTTTTTCAGCTGTTTTTTCCGTACTCGTCTCACTCATCATATACCCCTTGCTCGTTATCGATCGCAATGATTAAACCGCTGTTTTTTCCGACATACCCGAACGCTGCGCCACTTTTGACAGCCGTCCGAAATTATAATACGCCGCGCAGGCACCTTCGCTTGAAACCATGCACGATCCGATCGGTGTTTCGGGCGTACAGGCGGTGCCGAAAACTTTGCACTCCCAGGGTTTTTTTACACCTTTGAGGATCTCGCCGCACTGGCAGGCTTTCGGGTCGGCCACGCGCAGGCCTGGCACGGCGAATTTCAGCTCGGCGTCGAAAGCTGCGTACTTTTCCTTTAGTTTCATCCCGCTGTGGGCGATCGAACCGAGGCCGCGCCACTCGAAAAATTCGCGCGGCTCGAAAACTTCCCCGAGGACTTCGAGCGCTTTTCGATTACCATTGCGCTCGACCACGCGGCCGTATTGATTTTCGATCTCGGCGCGGCCCTCGACGATCTGTTTGACGATCATATAAACCGACTGCAGCACATCGAGCGGCTCGAAACCCGTCACCACCAACGGTTTACCGTATTCCCGCGGAACGAATTCGTAACATCGAGTGCCGATCACGGTGCTGACGTGGCCGGGGCCGACAAACCCGTCGAGCTGCAGATCGGGCGAATCGAGCATCGCTTTTAACGAGGGCACGATCATGATGTGGTTGCAGAAAACGCTGAAATTTTCGATCTTGTCTTTTTCCGCCTGCAGGATGGTCATCGCCGTCGATGGCGAGGTGGTTTCAAAACCGAGCGCGAGAAAAATTACGTGCTTTTCCGGATTGAGCCGGGCGATCTTCAGCGCGTCGAGCGGCGAATAAACCATCCGCACGTCGGCGCCGGCGGCCTTGGCGTCCAGCAGGTTGGTTTTCGAACCCGGCACGCGCATCATGTCGCCGAAGGTGGTAAAGATGACGTCGGGCTGAAGCGCGAGCGAGATCGAATCGTCCGTGCGCCCGAGCGGGATGACGCAAACCGGGCAGCCGGGGCCGTGGATCATTTCGATATTCGGCGGCAGCAGATCCTCGATACCGTATTTAAAAATGGTGTGGGTGTGGCCGCCGCAAACTTCCATCAGTTTTAACGGCCGGTCGGTCATGCCGGCGATCCTGTCGGCGAGCTTCATTGCCAGATCGCTCTGCCGGTATTCGTCAATGAATTTCATATTGCCTCATGTCGTCTCGCGTCATCGTTTTTGAGTCCCGCCTTTTAGGCGGCCTCCTGTCGGTATCGCCCGCAGTAGCCGGCGTGTCAAAGCGGCCTGCTAAAGCAGGGACTCAAAACTCAAAACTAACTTTCAAGCAGCGACTTATGCTGCAAAAATTCGTGCACCAGGTCCCACAAGATGTGATAAAGCGTGACATGCGATTCCTGGATGCGGTGAATGCTGGAAGTCGGCACGGTAAAACAAAAATCGATCAGCCCCGCAGCTTTCATCTCTTCCATTTTGCCGCCCTCGCCGCCGGCAAAACCGATCGTCGTCATATTCATCCGCTGCGCGGTGGCGAAGGCGTGCAGCAGATTTTCGGAATTGCCGCTGGTCGAGATCGCGATCAACGCGTCGCCCTCCTGTCCGAGCGCGATCAGCTGCCTGACAAAAACGTCGGCAAAACCGACATCATTGGCGACCGCCGTCACCATCGCCATGTCGTTGTTCAGGCAGATCGCCGGAAGCGCTTTGCGGCCAACAGTTATCGGATGCATAAATTCGACCGCGATATGCTGAGCGTCGGTCGCGGAACCGCCGTTGCCGCACACCAGCAGTTTGCGCCCGCGATGATAAGCTTTGGCGATGGCCAGCGAAGCCGCAAGGATCGCGTCTTTGTTTTCTTCAAAAAATCGCTGTTTGACCTCGACGCTTTCGCGCGCCTTTTCCATCAAGGAAAAGCGCAGTCCATTCATCAGTTCCTGCGGCCGGGCATTGTCCTCGTGCAGGAAGGGGTAAAAGGTTTGCGAAAAATCGTCGATCGTTTTGGTCATAAAATTTTCGGTGCAGAAACGCGACAGTTATGGAGCGTGTTTTTCTAGGCAAATTACACGCTCCATAAACTGTCGCGTTTCTGCCTATTCCAGCGCCATTTCAAACTGCTCGAATTCTTCCTGGTACGAGCCCAGTTCCTGCAGCAGGCGCAAAGTTTCATGGGCTTGTTTTTCGTCGATCTTGCTCATGGCGAAACCGACGTGAACCAGCACGTAATCGCCGAGTACCACGTCATCGAGCATTCCGATGTTAACCGCCCGGCGAACGCCGCCGATCTCGACCTTGGCAATATGATTTTCGGCATCGACGATCTCGACAATTTTGCCCGGTATAGCTAGACACATAAATTAAATTCTCCCTGTCGCAATTTGCGCGTTGGCTATCGCCGCCTGCCCGAGCGATATTCCGCCGTCATTGGCCGGCACCCGGCTGTGCGTAAAAACTTCAAACCCATCGGACTTGAGCAGGCCGACCGTCCGCTCAAGCAAAAACATATTTTGAAAGACCCCGCCCGACAGCGCTACGCGGGCGAGCTTTCTTTCGTCCCTGATCTGCCGCGCGGCCCTGGCGATCAGATCGGCCACGCCGAGATGAAATTTCGCCGAAACTTCGCCGGCCGAGACGCCGTTAAGTAGATCATCGACCGCCTGTCTGATTACGCCTTCAGCTTTGATTATACTCCTATCGGCGATCTCGAACTGATAATTTTCGCTCGTGTTTTTAGCGGCGGCGGTTTCCAGGGCGATCGCGGCCTGTCCCTCGTAATTAACTGTATCCTTAAGACTTAGCAGCGCCGCCAGGGCGTCGAAAAGCCGGCCCACGCTGGAAGTTTCCGGGCTGTTAGTCCGCGCGGCGATCATGCTCCGCATCGTCGCCCAACCGGCGCGGTCCAGCTCGCGGACGAACGGCAGATCCAGATCTAAAAACTCATCACCGTAGGCGCGGTGCAGATAGCTTGCGGCCATTCGCCAGGGTTCGCGGATGGCTTTTGCGCCGCCGGGCATCGGGATGTAATCGAGATGAAAAATCCGCTCGGCGTCCTTCATGTCGGCAACGAAAAATTCTCCGCCCCAGAGCTTTCCGTCGGCGCCGAAACCCAGCCCGTCCATTGCCACGCCAATGACCTCACCTTCGGCGGAGTTATCGGCCAGGCAGCTGGCGATATGCGCATGGTGATGCTGCACGCCGATCTTCGTCGCTGGTCCGCCCGGCCCGTCGAGCGCGAGGGCATATTTTGTCGAGAGATATTCAGGATGCAGATCGTAGGCGACGACTTCCGGCCGGAGATGAAAGAGATCTTTGAAATGCTCGATGCCTTCGGTAAAAGAACGCAGCGTTTCCAGATTTTCCAGATCGCCGATGTGATGCGAGATGAACGCGTGGCGGTCGCGCGCGAGACAAAAAGTATTTTTTAGCTCCGCGCCGCAAGCGAGAATCTGCCGCTCAAAAGCGAAGGAAGTTTTTACCGGCGCCGGGGCGTAACCGCGCGAACGACGCAGGACGGTCGTCCTGTCAGAACCGTTCGCGGCAGCGAATGGGTTATTGCCTATACGCATGACGCGGACGACCGAATCATCCGTCCGAATATGGATGCGGCGGTTATGGAGCAGGTAATGATCGGCGATATTTTTTAAGCGCTCGCCGGCATCGGCGTCCTCGTAACAGATCGGTTCATCGGAAATATTTCCGCTGGTCATGACCAGCGGGCGCTCGAGACCCTCGAATAGCAAATGATGCAGCGGCGTATAAGGCAGCATAAAACCGAGCGTGCCAACGCCGGGGGCGACCGCGGGCGGAATAGCGGCGTCCGGCCTTTTTTCCAGCAGCACCACAGGACGCTGAACCGAACGCAGCAATTTTTCTTCCGTCCGGGAGACGACGCAATATTTTCTGACCGTCTCGACCGAGTTCGCCATCAGGGCAAAGGGCTTATCCTCGCGATATTTGCGCCGGCGGAGCGTTTCGACGGCTTCATCGTTTAACGCGTCGCAGGCCAGGTGATACCCGCCCAGCCCTTTGATCGCAAGTATTTTTCCGGCCAGTAAAATTTCTTTCGCATCTGCTATCGGATCAGTTTTGAGTCCCGCCTTTAGGCGGCTCCGGCTGATGCCGGGACTTAAAACCAGCTGCGGCCCGCAATCGTGGCACGCCGTCGGTTCGGCATGAAAGCGGCGGTTGAGCGGATCGGTGTATTCGGCGCGGCACGCGGCGCACAGTGCGAAATCGCGCATGGTCGTCCGCGCGCGGTCGTAGGGAACGCCTTCGACGATGGTAAAGCGCGGGCCGCAGTTAGTGCAGTTTATGAACGGGTAGCGGTAACGGCGGTCGGCGGGGTCGAACATTTCCGCCAGGCAGTCCCGGCAGGTTCCGGTGTCGGCGGAGACGGCGGCGCTGGCGGTGCCGTTCGCTTCACTGGGGAAAATTTGAAAATCGTCGAAATGTAAAAATTCCAGGTCGTCGGTGCGCGAGATGGATTCGACCAGCGAAAGCGGCGGCGGATTTTTCCTGAGTTCGTCGATAAAATGGTCGATGTCGGCATTGTCGCCTTCGACGTCGATCAGTACGCCTGTCTCGTTATTGACGACCTTTCCCCTTAGTTCCCGCTTGCTTGCCAGCGAATAAATATACGGCCGAAAACCCACGCCCTGGACGATTCCGCGCACCAAAATTTGAGTTCGCGTTCCCATATTCTTCGAATCATCCCTCAAGCGTTTGCCGCCGACACCGCTGCTATATTCGTTTTTAAGAAAGACAGCCAATCTTCCATCCCGAGGCCGCTTTTGGCGGAAACTTCCATGATCTTCATTCCCGGGCGCACCGCCTGAATACTGGCGTGGGCGGTCGCGCGGTCGAATTCGACGGCATCGGCCAGATCCATCTTGGTGATCACGGCGATGTCGGCGGTGTTGAAAATGGTCGGGTATTTCAGCGGCTTGTCTTCGCCCTCGGTGACGGACATCAGCACCACCCGCATCGCTTCGCCGAGATCGTAGCTCGACGGGCAAACCATGTTTCCGACGTTTTCGATAAAGAGATAATCGAGGTCGTTCAGATCCCAGCCGTCCAGCGCCGTTTCTATCATCTGCGCTTCGAGATGGCAGATCGTGCCGGTGGTGATCTGCCTGACCGGAACCTGCGACCGCGCCAGCCGCGCCGCGTCGTTTTCCGTCGCCAGATCGCCGACCAGCGCGGCGATCCGGTGATCGGCCGATAAAAGTGTTAGTGTCTTTTCGAGGAATTCCGTTTTTCCCGCGCCGGGGCTGGAGACGAGGCTGATGACGGACACGCCCGCGGAAACAAAACGCGCGCGCAGCGCCGCCGCCAGCACGTCGTTCTGCTTTAAGACATTTCTTCTGACTTCAACCAGTCGCGGCTGCATATTCTTCTGTTAGCTCCAATCCGGTGATCAATAGCTCTCGTCCCTGCAGTACGTCCGCCGTCGGCATATGACAAACGGGGCAGGAAAAATTCTGGATAGAAACGAGAGTTTTTTCTTCATTACATTTCCGGCAAAAGATCGTCGCCGGAATTTCTTCGATCTCCAGCACCGAACCTTCGAGCATCGTCCCCTGACAGGCGAGTTCATAGGAAAATAGCAGCGCTTCCTTTACCACGCCGGAAAGCTGGCCGAGCTGCAGCCGAACCGCGCCGACCTTGCTGCCCTGGTGCCGGAGGGCTTCTTCCGAAGCTCCCTCGACGATACTAAGTGCGATGGACATTTCGTGCATTACTTTTTTCGAAAACCGCGCGCCTATTTATAAAATTGTCCTGATGGCGCGGCGCGTCATTTCCGCCGTCAAGCCATAAACAAAATGCGACGCTAAAGAGTACGCATGTGTCGAGACCGGATACTCCGCCGGCATTTTCGAAAGGCCGAGCAACGGCACGACCACTTCATCCGCCGCCACCCAGACAAAGGCTCCCAGCGGCAGGCCCGCGCCGCCCGTTATCTGCGGCACGTATTCGGCGGCGGCCCCATACATTGCTCCGGTTGAAACGCCAAAAGCGTAATGGATCGCCGTTCCGGCCGCTTCTCTTTCGCGCCGGGTCAGGGTCTGGTCGAAAGCTTCCTCGGAAATTATTTCTGCCAGCCGGTGGGTGGCGTCATCGTCTTCGCGCTCGGTGCCGCGCTCTTTTAGCTCCGCTCCGACGCCGTGCGACGGAGAACCGTGCTGCATGGATTGGGCGCCGTGGCCCCGCTCTTCGCCTTCGGCCAGTTTTTGCCAGGCGGCCTGAAATTCGTTCATCACCCAGGCGCCGACCAACCCGCTGACCGCGCCTACCACCAACCCCTTCCATAAATTAGCGCGGTGCGGCATGTTTTCCGCTGAATTATTTTGCATATTACCCCCTTGTTCGCATCTGTGTTGTTACATGTTGCTGATCCTGGCATACCGGATCATGTCCGGCAGGGTTGCAAAAAACATCACGAGAATCACAACCGCGACAAAGCCGATCACGGCGGCCAGGATGCTGATCGTTTTCATCACCGCCAGCACAATGAACGCTATCAGAGCCAAAAGGAGAATGGCCGACCACACTCCAAATCCGGATTCGCTATCGGTCTGTATCAAATAAAAATTTTGTTTCATGGCGGACGGTCTCCTTCTTTTTCTCTGTTGATGTTACATCGTGCTGATCTTTATGTAACGCTTTATATCCGGCAGGGTTACGATCACCAGAGCCGCTACCCCGATCAGCGCGATCCCGCCGATCACGTGCAAAATGCCGAGCTCCGGAGATCTTCTCTCCCGGTGCCGAACCTGTTCGTCGTTTCTCCGAGCTAATTCTCTTGATTCCATTCTCTTATCACCTCCTTGTTCAATATCTTACAATTTCAAGCCGTCGCGGCGGCCCTATTTTCCGTGAGACATTTCGCGACGAGCGATTCGATCACCTCGACCGCTTTTTCCAGCGACGCCTCGACCGGCGCGCTCAACCCCATAAAACCTTCGCCGTCTTCGCCGGTGAATTGCGGTTCGCAGCCGACGACAATGATCCGGTTAAAACTGCCGCCCTGTGATTTGACCATGCGCAAAACCTTCAGGGGATTCATCGAATGCGGTTCAAAAGACATTTCGTCCGTGTTAAGTTCGGCGGCTATTTCGTCATGGTCGGGTTCGATCACATAGATCGTTCCCGGCGCGCCGCCCCGCCGGCTGGCATCGACAAAAATGGCCGTTTCGTAACCGTCCATCAGCGCGTAGGCGAGATCGAAACTCCTGATCCCGAAATCCACCAGCCTTACTTCTTCCGGCAAATTTCGCCCGGCCAAAAGCCGCGCCACTTCGCAGCCGAAGCCGTCGTCACCCAAAAAGATGTTGCCGATACAGGCGATGAGTATGCGCGGCCGGACAATCTGTTCGCTCATTTCTCGGCCTCCATAAATTCCGACGGGATGACGGGTTCGACCTCTTCCGGCGCGAAAAAAAAGCGATGTCCCGGCTGCCGCAGCATTCCCAGATCCCGGCCGGGATCGTCTTCGAGCACGACGGCAAAATGAATATTGTTTTCATAGTCCTGCTCGATGGCTTCGATAATGGCGATCTGGCCGGCCAGCGCGAGGTCGAAAATATCGCCGCCCGCGCGCGGTCGCAGCAGCACCCGGTCGCCGGTGCGGACCTCCATTCCGCCGACGTTCACCGCCTCGACCTTAACGCGTTCCTCCAGCAGCTGCCATTCCATTTCATCCATAATCAGCCAACCAAAATTAAACGTGATTTGCCTTTTTCACTTTTTCCGACTTAACTTTATTAAGGCCGCGGATCACGCCGTGCATTTTCAGCAGCTGTTCTTCCGGCATCATTTCCGTGCGTTCAAGGATCGTTCGCGCGCGGTCGTCGATCGAACGCATCTCTCGTTTTTCTTCGTCGGTCATGGTCATGATGCGCAGCGTCAGTATCTCGTCGATCTCGGTGCCGTCGAATAAATTTCCGCCGCTTTCGGCGGCGATCTGCGGGTAATCGTAAAGAATGATCGGCGACGACAGCATGCAATCCAGCGAGCCTTCGGCGCCGGCCAGCACCGGATAAGTGCCGGTGCTTTTACACGCCGCGGCGTGCTCTTTAAATTCATCGGGCGGGTCGAGCAGCGAAACGAACTCGCCGTTTTCGACACTCAGGATAGTGTGCGTCGAAACCAGCGACCTGAGCAGCGCATCGTCACGGCTGGTCGCTTCACCCGTTTCAAAGATCGTCTCGTTTCTGATCTGCACGGTGACACGGAAAAGTTCTTCAAGTTTGATTACCTGTACCTGGATGATACCGGTGATCGCCCGCTGTGTGCGAATGATAACGGCGGCGATCAGGCCGTTTTCGTCACGAACTTCTTCGCGCCCGGAGGTGGCGGGAAATGAAAAAGGAAATTCGCACGAACCTAATTCTTTCAGAGTTTTCCCGGGTAAGATCACATCGCGCTCGACGGCCTCCTGCCACGCCTGCAAAAGTTTTCCGTTAATTTCCAGCGACCGGACAAATTGCAGCTCACCGGCAAAATCTTCCGGCAATTCAGCCAGGGGTGCGTTCAATTTGCCGATCTCTCGCGACGAAAGGTGCAAAAATCTGACCTTTACGTTAAGTGTGGTATCGCCCGTTCCCCGCGCTAAACATTCGGTCTGCATGGTCCACGCCTCGGTTCCGTTTTGCGCCTCGCTGTAGGAACGCGGGGCAAGCGCCCCCCAGTTAAAACGCTGGCGATTCTTGACCGAAGACGCGCGGTAGGGATAGAGCATGTAGCCCTCATACAAAACCGCGTCGGCAATATTTTCAACCAGTTTCAGATTCATTTCTTTTTTTTGTAGCGCCAGCGTCCCGCTGGCTGTGGCGGGGGCGTCTCGCCCGCGCATAATCTGACTTACTCATTCTTAGCGGCGGCCGCTTTTACCTCTTCCCCGTCTGCCAGTAAAGATTCCAGCGCCTGCTCCCAGGTCGGCAGCGAGCGCCGCATTTTATAATCCTGCAGCCGGTCGAAAACGTCGCGGCGAATATTGAGCCACGCGCTGTTCGGATAATAAAGCTCCATCATTTCTTTCCAGACACCTACGGGCAGCGAAAAGTAAGCTTCCTTTTCCCAGGATATCTGCGCCGCCTGCAAAACTCCCGCTTCGTTTTGATAAAACATCGTGCCGCTAAACAGAAAGCAAAGCGGAATCGCGCCGTCTGCCAAAGCGCCGAAATACTTGGTCGTGGCGACGTTGAAATCGAAGGTGCACGGGACGGGCAATTCAAACGAAGCGCTCCCGGTAAACTGCTGCACGACCACGCTCGAATGCGTCCACAGCATCGTTTTTAATGTCTGCGCCCAGCGTTCGGGCGCGCCAAAAAGGTCGAGCAATTTTGCCTGCTCTTCTTCACGGTATTTTCGCCGCGTGGTTTCGATCTGTATCTGGCAGCGCAGCATCACACTCTGGATGACTTCGGACGGATCGGCGTTCGTCACCCGCGTTTTAAAATTCAGGATAGGCGTGACCGAATAGGGGACGGGTTCTGCCCGCTCGACCGTGAAATTCAGGTCAGGCATGGGCCACCTCCCCCAGAACGGACGCGACGGAGGCCCGGTCTTTTAGCGAAGTAAAAAACGCGTCGATGTCCTGCCAGACCTCGCTGCCGCCGGACAGCCCGTGCCATTTCATCCGGATCAAACCGACCAGCTTGTAGCATTCGTCGATCGGCGCGATAAAATATTCGCGCTTGTCGCCGACGCGGTTTACCAGCAGCGCCTCGACATCCGGCTGCATTTTTTCCAGCGCGGCATTACTGGCGACGATCTCGTTCCAGGAATCCAGGGGAAGCGAAGATTCGGTCGCGCCGGCCGGGCTCGGGTAAAGCGCGACGATCCGATCGTCCGGGGTGCTGTTAAGAAAAAACGCCAGCTGGATCGGCAGCACGAGGCTGTTCCACTGCAGGTCGGTCAGGTCGAATTCGGGAAGAAATAATATCCGGCGCGGGACGCGTGTATAGCGATGCTCGCCCTGATTGCTGAAGAGTATCGCGCAGGCGTCGCAGGCGCAGTGAAGCTGCCTGGCCGGCAGCTCGACCAGATGCGGGTGTTCCGGGGCAAGCTGGATGCTGCACAGATCACACCGCTCCACCGCCACGCGGGGGCGGACGAAACGGCGAAGCGCGCTAAACGATTGATCCATATAAAATACTCTTAAGCCGGCGGCATGGGCGGGCTTGCGGGATCTATCGGTTCTTCGTCTTCGGGATTGACCCCGGTGGTTTCTTCCGAAGTGCGCGTGCCGCGGGGACGATTGCCTCCGCCCCCTTCATTCCCATTCTCATCGTCGCCATTACCGCCTGAGCCGCTGCCGGGATCCTGACCTGGAATATCGTTTTCTTTTTCGTCGTTCATTCTAAATTACCCTTCCTTGTTCGTTTTATTAAGCCGCCGCGAATTCACAATCGGCGTACTTGCCCGCGCTTTGTTTTTCGATCTGCACGAAACCATTCGTGCTCGACTTAGTTTCTACCACTCCCTCAACCTCGATAGCGACGATGTCGGGCGCGGCGGCGTAGATTGCTTCCTCGATGGTGTGTTTGAGTGTCAGGGCGGACGAGGGACACCCGTCGCAGCTTCCCTGCAGACGCAATTTCACCACCCCGTCGCTGACACCCAGCAGCTCGACGCCGCCTTCGTGCAGGTTTAGCGACGGCCTGACTTTTTCGATGGCCTGCTCGATCCGTTCTTCGATCCCGCGCGGGTGCAGATCGTAAAGCAGCAGGAGGCTGGCGACCAGCTCGTCGCCGGCAAAATCGCCGAAGATAGCGTAGCCCGCCGCGCCGGTGTTTGCCGTAATTTCCATCATCCGCCCGATCCCGGCGCCGTGAAAATCCATCAGGGTCTGGATCAGCTCGAGCGTTTTTGCCCGGACGACCGGGTCGGCGGAGTTTTCGATCTCTTCGACCAGAGTCTCGACCCGGCGCATTTGCTGCCCGAATTTTGTTTCTTCAAGCTTCATATCAAAAAATAGGTTTTAGGGCTTAGGTCTTGGGTTTTTGCTAAGTCCAAGACCTAAGCCCTAAATCCCAAAACCCACGACCAGACTTTTAATGCTGTACCCCGAACATCGGTGAATGGTGCGTTTCGAGCACTTTTCCATTACCCAGGTACATATGGACACCACACGGCAGACAGGGATCGAAACTTCTGACCGCCCGCATGATATCGATGCCCTTGAAATTATCGGGGCCGTTTTCTTCGAAGATCGGCGTGTTTTGCACCGCGTCTTCGTAGGGGCCGGGCGTGCCGTAAATATCGCGCGGGTTGGCGTTCCACGGCGTCGGCGGATACGGGTGATAATTCGCGATCTTGCCGTCGCGGATGACGACGTGATGCGACAGCACGCCGCGAACCGCTTCATGAAATCCGCAGCCGATGGCTTCGTCAGGCACCTTGAAATCGGTCCAGGTCTTGGTGTTTCCGGCGTGCAGCTCGGCCAGCGCTTTTTCCGCGAAATGCAGCGCGGCGGCGGCGGCGTAAGCCTGGAAATAAGTGCGCGCGCGGTCGCGTTCGATGGCGTTCGACCACTGGGGCACTTTCCATTCGAATTCGACCTCGTCTTTCATCGCGGTCTTGGGCAGGTAAATTTTCACGCTGTGCCCGGTGGCCTTGATGTAGCCGATGTCCACCTTGCCCGCGAGCGCGGTCGCCCACAGCCGGGCGATAGCGCCGCCGCCGGTGTCGAGCGCGAGATATTTGCTGCCGCCGCCCTGTTCGCCTTCGTGATACCAGCGCGGCGACATCACCCAGGTGTATTTATCGCTGAAATCGCGTTTTTGCGGGCGCGGGATGGTGGTCTGATTCCACGGGTGGCGCGGATCGACCGGGTTGCCGAGCGGATCGGTTTTGACGAACATTTCCTGACCCTGCCAGTCGTCATAATACGAGCTTCCGAGGAGAATGCGGATGCCCAGATTGATATCGACCAGATCGGTCGTGACCAGCTTGCCGTCAACGATCACGCCCGGCGTAACGAACATATCGTTGCCCCACTTGTTCATATTCTCGTACTTGTAATCGCAGGAGTCCGGATCCTGGAAAGAGCCCCAGCAGCCGAGCAAAATGCGCCGCTGGCCGACCTTTTCATAACCCGGCAGCGCCTCGTAAAAGAAATCGAACAGGTCGTCGTGCAGCGGCACGACCTTTTTCATGAATTCGCAGTAACGCATCAGGCGAACCATGTAATCGGTGAACAACTGGACGGTCGGCACGGTGCCGACGCCCCCCGGGTAGAGCGTGGACGGATGGACGTGGCGGCCTTCCATCAGGCAGAACATCTCACGCGTGTAGCGGCTGACGTGCAGCGTCTCGCGGTAAAACTCACCGGTAAAAGGGTTTAGCGCCGTCATGATATCCGATATCTTTTTATAACCGTGCTGTTCGGCATGGGGCGCATCGGTGACCTTCGCTTTTTCCCAGACGCTGGGATTGGTTTCCTTGACCATCTGCTCGCAAAAATCGACGCCGACCAGATTATCCTGAAAGATATTGTGGTCGAACATATATTCGGCGGCTTCGCCTAAGTTTACGATCCATTCGGCAATGGCCGGCGGCCGGACGCCGAAGGCCATGTTCTGGGCGTAGCAGGCGCAGGTGGCATGGTTATCGCCGCAGATCCCGCAGATGCGGCTGGTAATAAAATGCGCGTCGCGGGGATCTTTGCCCTTCATAAAAATGCTGTAGCCGCGAAAGATGGACGACGTGCTCCAGCATTCGGCGACCTCGCGATTTTCGAAATCGATCTTGGTATAGATACCGAGACTGCCGACGATACGGGTGATCGGATCCCAGTTCATATCCACCAATGTGCGTGGCTTAGTGGATGATGCGGTATTTACTGTCGGGTTCATTAATTTGATCTCCTTAATCGTCCGTAAGTTTTTGGCCGTAAGTTTTCGGCTGGTAACCGGTCGTAAGTTTTTCGCCGGGATGCCGCCACTTCGGTTCCTTGTTGACGGTGGTGTTGGTGATACTGCGAAGTTTTCGGATGATCCCGCCGTAAATGCCGATCATGCCTGACGAAACGCGGGCGCCGGGAGGCTCATCCATGAACGGCATAAATTTATCCGGGAAACCGGGCATCGTACAGCCGATGCAGATACCGCCGACATTCGGGCAGCCGCCGATACCCATCATCCAGCCGCGCTTCGGCACATTGCAGTTAACCACCGGCCCCCAGCAGCCGAGCTTGACGATACATTTCGGCGAGCCGTATTCTTCGGCAAAATCTCCCTGCTCGTAGTAACCGGCGCGGTCGCAGCCTTCGTGGACCGTTTTGCCGAACAGCCACGTCGGCCTGAGCTGCGCGTCGAGCGGGATCATCGGGGCCAGCCCGGCGACCTGGTAGAGAAGGTAGAGCACCGTCTCCATAAAATTGTCCGGCTGGACGGGGCAGCCCGGAACGTTGATGATCGGCAGCCCGAGCGGGGATTTGAAATCCCAGCCGAGATAATCGGCCAGGCCCATCGCGCCGGTCGGGTTTCCTTCCATGGCGTGAATGCCGCCGTAGGTGGCGCAGGTGCCGATGGCAATGGTGGCAGCGGCCTTCGGCGCGAGCCGGTCGATCCAATCGCAGGTCGGGATCGGCTGGCCGGTCATAGCATCGGTCCCGAAGGCAGCCCAGTAGCCCTCTTCCTTGATCTTTTCGTTAGGGATCGAGCCTTCGACCACCAGCACGAAAGGATCTATCAAACCCTGTTCGGCCTGGTAAAAATACTTCATGAAATCGTCGCCGACCTCATAGGCCAAAACGGGGTTGTGAAGGTGTACTTTCGGCAGCCCGGGAATGGCGCTCATAACAACGTCTTCGAGGCTCGGCTGGGTGGCGGCCGTGATCGAGACCGAATCACCGTCGCATCCCAAACCGGCCGTGATCCAGACAATATGGATATCGCTGATGGCGGGCGCCTTTTGTGTTTTCCGGCCATACGGAATTTCTTCTGCCATTAAACCCTCCTTACATATTGGCTCACATATTGGTACGACCAATTAGCGCATTAAATTGAATAAACAGAGAAACCACTAAGTTAATATTATTGGAAGGATTTGTCGGCAATGTCTATACGCAAACCTACGTACTTTTTTGGGAAAGACTACGTATTTTACTTGAAATTCTTTAGTTGGTAGGGTTTGCCTGCAAGTAAATTTAGATCGCTGCGCGATCTTTGCAGGCAGGATGCCTGCGCTCCCAGGTTTACGCCCGTATTTACTCCATCGAAATTATTCCGCGGCGCAGGGCGTACCGGGTGAGGTCGGCCTGGGTATGGACGTCAAGCTTATGCATTACGTTCGCGCGGTGGGTTTCGGCGGTGCGGACGCTGATCCCGAGCCGGTTTGCGATCTCGTTGTTGGTCAGGCCCTCGGCGGAAAGATGCAAAACTTCGCGCTCGCGGGTGGTCAGTGTTTCATATTTATCGGAGATGACGGCGCGGCTCATCTGTTCGTAAATTTCGATGGCGCGGTCGGAAAGCGGCGGACTGAGGTAACGGTGCCCGCGTTTTACCTCGCGGACGGCATTGATCAGGTCTCCGGAACCGGTGTCCTTAAGAACGTAAGCCGAAACGCCGTTGGTGAGGGCTTCGAGCACAAAACCTTCGTCGTCGTACATCGAGAGAATAATTATCTTGGTCTGCGGGGCCTGTTTGCTAAGCTGCCGGGCGACCTCGATCCCGTTTAAGCCGGGCATCATCAGATCGAGAATGACGACGTCGGGACAAGCCTTTTTTACCAGCTCCACCGCCTCCAGCCCGTCGCCGGTTTCGCCTATCACCTGAAAGTCGGGCTCAGCGGTCAGCAGCGCGCGCACACCCTGGCGAACGATCAAATGATCGTCGGCCAATACGATGGTGATATTTTTTCTGTCAGGCATTCTATTTTTCGTAATACGCGATACGTAATACGTTTTTCGTGGTTGCCCATAAAGCAGGAAAATCTTGATTTACAAGCTAAGTCAATTTAGCTAATAGCTGTTAGCCAACAGCTTTTAATAATCCATGGTAACTCTGCCTCAAAAACGAACTGCTTGTATAAACTTTATAGGCAAAACTACGACTTGAGCGTAGAAAGATTCCAGACGGCTGTCAAACGGGTTTCGCCGGGGCGCGAATCGACGGTGAACTCGCCGCCGAGCAGCATCGCTCTTTCGCGCATACCCGTCAAGCCGCTCGATTGGCCGACGGCCATGGCGGCGCTCGGATCGAAACCTTTTCCTTTGTCTTCGATCTCGATCGTCAGCGTGTGTTCATTCGCCCAAAGGCGGACTTTGGCTTTATCGGCTTCGGCGTGCCGCGCGATATTCGTCAAACCCTCCTGCACGATGCGAAAGGCGGCCGTCTCCAGTTCGGGATCGAAACGCGTGCCTTCGAGGCCGTCGTGCTGAAAATCGATTACCACGTTCGTCTGCGAAGTGTAATGGCGCAGGTGGCGCAGCAGCGCGGAAAGCAGCCCCAGATGGTCGAGCGTGGCCGGCCGCAGATCGAGGGAAAGCTCACGCGTGCGAAATAATAATTCGTTGACCATGTCCTGCGCCTCTTCAAACTGACCCCTGGATCTTTCCGTCGTGTCGCGCGCCAGCATCTCAAGTTTTAGTTTTAGCCCGGTCAGGATCTGCCCGATCTGATCGTGCAGTTCGAGCGCGATCTGCCGCCGCTCCGCCTCCTGAATGTCGATCAGTTTTTGCGAGAGCACCTTCATCCGTTCGGCGTATTCGCGCAGCGCTTTTTCATCGTGTTTTCGCCGGGTGATGTCGCGGATCACGGAGATGACCATGTCGCCGCCGCCGGCCGAAACTGGGCTGAGCATTATCTCGATCGGGAATTCGCTGCCGTCTTTTCTCAGGCCGTGCAGCGCGAGACCGGCCCCGACCGGCGGAAAATATGAATCGGCAATATGGCTTCCGGAATTTACCGCGCGGGTGGCGAGAAAACGATCGGGAACGAGAATTTCCACCGGCCGGCCGATCAGTTCGTCGGGGTCGTAGCCGAAGACGCGCGAAACCTGGGCGTTTGCCCGCGCGATCCGCCCTTCGCTATTGACCACGATCATCGTGTCCGGCGCGTATTCAAAAATGCCGCTCAGCATTTCCTCGCTTTTGGTCAGGGCTTCTTCGGCATTTTTGAGATCGGTAATATCGAACCCGATGCCGTGAATGAACCACGGGTGGCCGTCCGCGCGGCGCACCATTTTTACTTCACAGTGAAACCAGACGACCTGGCCCTCGCGGGACAAAACGCGATAGACCGATACCAGCGGATCGCCGGAGAGAAATATTTTGGCGGCGTCCTCGCTCCACCTATCCTTATCGTCAGGGTGTATCTGATGAAACCAGCGGATCGGATCGTTGAGCCATTCTTCCTGGGTAAATCCCAGCGAGGCTTCGATCTGCGGGCTGACATAGGCTTCGCCAAAACTCCGGTCGAAAAACGCGATGAATACGACCGCCGGTATCTGTTCGACGAGAATTTTGTAAGTGTCGGCAAGCGTGGGAATTTCCTGAGCATCGGAAATTTTACTCGGTGCGCCTGAATTAAAAAAAACACCGGCCAGCTGTGCCAGCACGCTTTCCGCCTGAGACAATTCGGGCGAAAAATCCTCGCCGTTCAATAGATCGTATTTTAATTCGCCGGGTACTATTGCCGCTGTCGATGCCGCCCCTGCAGCCGCCGAATTTTCTCTTTCCCCCCGCATGTTCAATCCCCCTTGCCGGTGATGCTGGTTATCTTTTCATTATATTCTTTTTGCGTCGATCTTCGACTGCCGTTTTCGCCAGACGGGTTCTTTGTTAAGCGACGACTGCGTATACCGCCGCAGCGCCAGGATCGCCTTGCCGTAGGTCATCACCGCCTGCGAAGACAAAAGCGAGCCCGGCGGCTGATCCATGAACGGCATGAATTTATCCGGAAAGCCGGGCATGGTGCAGCCGATGCAGATGCCGCCGACATTGGCGCAGCCGCCGAGGCCATTGATCCACCCGCGCTTGCCGACATTGCATTGAACGACCGGGCCCCAGCAGCCGAGTTTGACGATGCAGAGCTTCGAACCGTACTCTTCGGCAAATTGTCCCTGTTCGTAATACCCGCCGCGGTCGCAGCCCTCGTGAAGCGTTTCGCTAAAAAGCCAGACCGGCCGCAGCTCCGCATCGAGCGGGATCATCGGCGAACGCCCGACGGATTGATAGATCAGGTAAAGAAGTATTTCGGTAATATTATCAGGCTGTGTCGGGCAGCCGGGCACGCAGACGATCGGAATGCCGGCCTTAGACTTCCAGTCCCAGCCGAGATAATCGGGCAGCCCCATCGCCCCGGTCGGATTGCCCTCCATCGCGTGAATTCCGCCGTATGCCGCGCAGGTTCCGACCGCCATCACCGCCCAGGCACGCGGCGCGATGCGGTCGATCCAGTCGCAGGTCGGGATCGGCTGGCCGGTAGTTTTGTCCGCGCCGAGCGTCGCCCAGTAGCCCTCGGTTTTGTTGGACTCATCGGGCAGCGAGCCTTCGACGACGAGGATAAAAGGTTCGAGTTCACCGGCAGCGGCGAGCTCGAGATAGCGAATATACTCATCGCCGTTTTCGTATGAATAAAAAGGATTGAGCAGATGTACCTGCGGAAGCCCGGGCATGCCGCCCATCACGATGTCTTCGATGCCCGGCTGTGTGGCGGCGGTCAGCGCGACGGATTCCCCGTCACAGCCGAGGCCCGCCGTGATCCAGAGGATGGTAAGTTTCCCGGCAGGTGCTGCCCGCCGAAGTGCGCGTCCGTCACTCATGATCTTGTTTTTAGGTTTAGATAGTATACGCCTTATCTTCGCGCATGGTCTATAAAATAAAAAGGCGGTGGTTTAGCGAATCTTGTCAGAACCGGGAGCAGTAGCGACCGGGTAAAAAAGACAAACTAAAGTTTGAACTCTGAACATTCTCTCTTAGTCCCGGAGGGACGCGATATTTATAGCCGCAAGTTTGGGGAACTTTCGAGTTCCGTAGGAAAGGCATATTACGCTCCTAACGGAGCTTGAAATTTTTATTAATGATCTCAATCTATAAATATATCGTCCCTACGGGACTTTCAGGAATGGTTTTTCGAGTTTCGCAAAAACAGCATATTCGCTCTTACGAAGCCTAGACCAAAATAAAAGCGCCCGGCTTTATCGATAAAAAGCCGGGCGCTATTAATTCAGATCGATCTTACTTCGATCGTTTTTAGTACGACTGAATATTCAGCACCTGCTGCAAAATAGTTCCGAGGATATTCAGGCCCCCGTTGTTGTTCGAGCCATACTGGTAACGGCTGTTGTATCCGTCCTCGTAACCGCGTCTAAAACCTTCGCGGAAATAATATTGATACTGGCTGGAATCGACATAATTCTGGTAGCCGTAGTTTCCGCTGCGATACATCGACGAATTATTATAGCCGTTGTTTCTGCGGCTTGAACGGTCGTTTTTTCCGGCGTTAAAGCCCTGCTGGTAACCGCGGTTGACGGCCTGTTTTAAAAGCTCCGCGCCCCGGTTATCGGTTTGGTAATAGCCGCCGTTGCGATACACGCGATAGCGATTCGCGCTGCTGCGCTGGCGCTGATCTTCGATCTTCTGACGCTGCCTGGCAATTTTTTGCTGCTGCTTGATTATCTTTTTGTTCTGCTTGTTATAATCGCGGTCATTGTACTGCGCGCTGGCAATTTGGCTCGTGCCGAGCAAGGTCGCGAGTCCCAAAGCGGATACTGCTAACGTTCTTTTTAAGTTAAATAATTTCATGATTGCCTCCGTATAATTGTCCCGGATAATCGAAAACCATATTCGATCTCTCCACATTTATATAGCGCAATGACCGTGCCAAAAATGTAAGTAGCTGTGTTTGTAGAGTTTAAGTTTCAGCCGGAAACCGTCCAGGACGTAAATGGTATGCGTTCAACCGGTATCGGTCACCGAAAACAAGCGTCGGCTTTTTAAATAGTTTGGTTTTAGCCGGTAAGCAGGTTAAATTCTCTTCAGCTTTGTTCCGTTTAGGAAATAACTTTGCGTAAACACTTAATTTTATATTTGTTTTTGCTGCTTGCCGGCTTTGCCGTGCTGACGGGCGCGTGCCGCTCCTTTCAGCTTTCTTCCGGCAATAATAAGAGTAACAACGCTTCGTCCAAAATAAACGCGCCGGCGGAAAAGGACCGGGCGCGAATAGTTGGGAAGGTCGTTCACATTTCGGACGGCGATACTTTTATTGTCGAAAGTAATAGCGGTGAAAGAACGACGATCAGAATTCACGCCATCGACGCCCCCGAACTTTCGCAAACTTTCGGCAAGCAGTCGCGGGAACAACTACGCGCGCTGATCGCTAACCAAACGGTCGAAGTCCGCAAGCAAAAGATAGACCAATATCGCCGGATCGTCGGCACGGTTTTTTTGGACGGAAAAGATATCGGCCTGGAAATGACCGGCGGCGGCTATGTCTGGCATTTCAAGCAGTATCAGAAAGAACAATCGCCGGAAGAGCAAAGAGCCTATACGGCCGCCGAAAATTCGGCGCGTGATTCGCGTCTCGGGCTCTGGCGCGACGGCCCGGCCACGCCTCCCTGGGATTACCGGCGCTCAAATCAGAATCGCCGGTAAATTTATTCGGTGTTTTGGATTAATTTGAGAAGGTCGTTAAACTCTACCGGCTTTACCATATGATGATCGAACCCGGATGACAGCGAGCGGCGGCGGTCTTCTTCCTGCCCCCAGCCGGAAAGCGAGATCAGCAGAGTGCCTGGCAAAAGCTCACGCAAATGAGCGGCTAATTCATAGCCGTTCATACCGGGCAAACCGATGTCGCACAAACAGATATCGGGTTTAAATTCCCCGGCAATTTCAATCGCCCTTTTCCCATTAAAAGCGGAGCGGATAGTATGGCCTTCCATAGATAAAAGGGTTTCCATCATTTCCACCGCATCCTGATTATCGTCAACTACCAGGATCCGCCGTGATTTTTTATCAGCGGGGGAGTCAGTTTTTTCACGTGTTTCCGGTGTCAGCTCGAGGGCGGCGGGCGCTTGTTCACGGGCCAGCGGAAGCCGGATAATAAACTCGCTTCCCCTGCCGAGGCCGTCGCTCAAAGCCTGAACGGTTCCCCCATGCATTTCGACCAGCTTTTTAACAACATTCAAACCGATGCCAAGCCCGCCCCGTCCCTGTTTTTCAGGAGTCTCGACCTGGCCAAACATATCGAAGATCTTCGAAAGCATGCCGGGGGCAATTCCCAAACCCCGATCCCTGATACTGATAAAAACTTCCTCTTCCGCTGTCTTAACGGAGAGCGAAATTTCTCCGTCCGGATCGCTGTATTTCGCGGCGTTATTTAAAACATTAAGGAGAATCTGGGCAATGCGCGTGAGATCGGCGTCAAGATAAACCGGTTCATCGGGAAGGCTTACGGTCAATGAATTACCTGCTTCGGCGATCAGCCCGCAGCTGGTTTCGAGCGCCATTTCGATCGCGGTTTTAAGCTCTATTCGATCGCGCCGGAGCTTGATCTTGCCGTGTGTGATACGTGAAAGGTCGAGCAGGTCGTCAACCAAATGTACCACCTGATTGGTCTGCCGCTCCATTATATCCAGAACTTCGCCGAGTTTTACGCCGCCGCTGCCCATTTGCCGGATGATCTCCAGGCCGGAGCGAATCGGCGCGAGCGGATTGCGCAGCTCATGCGCGAGGGTCGCCAAAAATTCATCCTTTCGCCGGTCGGAAGTTCTCAATGCTTCTTCCGCCTCTTTGCGCTCGGTAATATCGAGCACGACACCGGGTAGTTTTACCGGCTTGTTAGCGGCATCGCATTCGACCCGTCCGCGCGCGACGACCCAGCGAATTTTGCCGTCCGCCGCTACCAGCCGGTAATCGACGCTGTAATCCCCGCTGTTTTCAATCGCGCCGGAAATTGCCTCATTTACGCGCCCGCGGTCGTCCGGATGAATTGAACTCAAATAATTTTCGATCGCGCCGCCCCTGGCGCTTTCTTCGGACAGATCAAACATCCGCGCCAGGTTTTTATCGGCGATCACCACATCATTGACGATGTCCCAGGTCCAGGTGCCGATCTCTCCGGCGGTTAAAGTGGATTCAAGCCGGGTGCGCGCGTCTTCCAGTTCTATCTGTACCTGTTTGCGGTCGGTGATGTTGCGCGTGGTTCCGACGACGAGTTCCACGGAATTATCGGTTCCGAAGAAGGGGCTGAAGATATATTCATAGTATCCGGTGACCCCGGTCGGGCTCGTATAAGAGGTTTCATCCGTAACGCGCTGTTTAGTGGTGAAAACCTGTTCTATCTGCCGCTGAAGCCGGACTGCCAGATCATCCGGATACTGCAAATCGAAAAAATTCTTTCCGATGGCGTCTTCCAGCTTTAATCCCCAGAGGTCCAGCAAGGCTTGGTTGATAAACACAAAACGCCCTTCCCGATCAAAGGTATAGGCGAAATCGCTGATCGACGAAAGTATCGCATCGAAGTAACGGGCCTGTTGGATGATCTGACGATTTAGTTCCTGGACTTCCGCCTTGCTCTCTTCCAGAGCGAGAGACTCAACAGCCGCGAGTTTTTTCGGTTCAATGAGGGCTATTTCGAGCACGGTTTGTGGGACGTCCTGATTATTCATTTTGAGAGAACATTATAGGGGTATTTTACCTTTTGGTGTGCGATTTAGAGAGAAAAGATAATATGTTTTACTCTACCCGGCACCTGGAGGCGGGGTCGCGCAAAATTTCCCGCATGTTTTTCCGGCAAATTCGTTCTATTAGTAGCGCGCTGAGAAAAGCGTTGCTTTGGCATGCGAGAAAATTATAGATTTGATGATACCCGGAGGGAGTAATACGCGACATGAAAAAGACATTTTTAATTACCGCAATATTTATATTTTCAATTTTATTTTCGATGCCCGTTTTCGCCCAGGAGCCGCTTTACGGCGAGTGGCAGCTGATGAAGATAGTGAAAGACGGCGCGGAAATTCCGCTGGTGACGGGCGGCAAAACGCCGACCATTAAATTTGCCAAAGAAGGCTTTAGCGGCAACGGTAGCTGTAACAGTTACAGTGGGTCTTATACGCTGGCCGGCGGCGGCAAATGGCTGGCGGGTGCGATCCGCTCGACCAAAATGGCCTGTATGGACGGCGGCGCCAATACGCAGGAGGCAAACTTTTTCGCCATCCTGGAAAAAGCGTCACAATACCGCGTGTCCAAAGGCAGCTTGCTGCTGACCGACAGCGGCTCGCAAAATACGCTGACCTTTTTATTTAAAGACTGGATAAAACCCGGCGAGGATACCAGACCGCCCGAACCCGCCGAGAAAAAACTGCTCTGGATAGTAAATAAAGAACGGGTCGATTGCCGAAGCGCCGCGCCGCAGAAATGCCTGCAGGTTAAGAATATGGACTTTGAAGAGTGGCAGAATTTTTACGGCACGATCGCGGGCTTTAAATACCGGCCGGGCAAATATTATTTGATCCGGGTGCTGCGCACCAGAAAACCAAACGTTCCGGCGAACGCTCCGGTCTATAATTATAAACTCATCAGGGTAGTCAGCCGTACAAGGCTGATGCCGCATGTAGATTAATACGGAGCGCGGGCATCTCTGCCCGCTTCTCCGTCTTCGATCACGCCTCCGTCGCCGGTTTATTGATAAAAGCCACCACGATGCCGACAATAATATTGCCGATAAATTCAAAGACGATCTGTTTGACGGCCAGGCCCGGCGGTGTGGGCTGTACCGCGTAATAGATCGTGTACATGTAAATGCAAGTGACCAGAGATAACGCGATGCCGAAACGGATTCCCTGAGTCAGCCACGCTACACCGGGCTTAACTCCCTGCCGGTAGATCCAGGCTACGCCAAGAGCAAAAAATACGTGCGCCAGCAGCAGATACGGAAAATGCGCCATCGCGTCGGCATCGCCGCGCATGATCCCCGGCAGCTGGTCATATTCCGGCTTTAACAAAGTGCCGTGCACGACAAACCCGATCACCATCGTCAGCACAAAAACCACCACGACCGTGATCCAGAATCGTATGTTCATAAGAATCTTCCTTTTTTCCGCTCAGTAAAAGCAGCGGCTCGGATGTAATGTATTGAATGGTTGGAACCCGCCGATTTTATTACAATAGAAGTGGAAACACAATACTTTTACCGGGAATGCGGGCATCCAAACAGAAATACGACCGTAAGGACCGTGTTCTTTTCTGTATTGTCCTTAGGTAGCGGACAATAATTACCAGCCAAAAATAGTTTTTAGCTGAACTTCCTGATGCGAAAATGATTCTTTCCCGAGTGCATTTATTTTTTTCAGTTTATCTATATTTGATTCCAATAAGTTTGTGGCGAAGTCGTCTTGTAAAAAAGTTCCGTTTATACGGACACATGGGATGTCTCGAAATAGAATAATTCTTAGTGTTTCTATAGTTGTTGTATTAGCTTCCAATAGTTTGAGAAACAACTTCGTATAATTAAATCTACCTAGGAGTTTTAACTTCAAAGGGACTCTCTCTTTGAATAATCCGGTACCTAAACTTAGAACTTTAATATTTTCTTCTTTTGTATTAAAGGCTTGAACGGCATCAGCAATTGCCAGTAATGTAGGATTGTTCGCGATAAAACCACCGTCAATTAACGTGACATCTCCTTGATTTTTGGTACTAATTTTTACTTTATTGAAAAATGGATAAGCCGCACTCGAAGCAATGACTGCTTCTGCAATAGGACAGCCAAAACCGGGTTGAAATGTACTGTGACTACCATGGGCTTGATTAATTGAAGATTTAAAAATCATTGGCTTAGTTAGCTCATAATTTATGGCTACTATACCAATGTTAGTTAAAAACTCGTCAAATTTCTTTTCTCCTAGAAGATTCCAAGCCTCCTGCTTTAATGCTTCTGTTCTTCCTCCTGCGGTCCACCGAGTCATTATCTTTGGAATTAAACCAAAGTAGGCTTCGGCAACCTCATCAACGGAAAATCCTAGACCAAGCAATGCGGCGATTATGGAACCGGTACTAGTTCCATAAATAAGATCAAATTCTTTATACAGAGGTTTTTTAACTAATGCCTCAACTTGTTTAAGAATGCCCAAGGTATAGACACCTTTTGATCCGCCTCCGTCAAGCGATAGAATTCTAAAATCCTTATTTTCAATCATAATATCTTTCTGAATTTAAAATTTATTCCACAAATGTATTAAAGATTGAACAAAAGCTATTGCACTCTCTTTTGGCCATTGAACAGCACCATTTCCGAAAAGCCAGTGTCTCCCGCTTTGAGTTACAAATTTATTCGACTCGTCTTTTTTGAGTACTGCTGACAAATAATTTACAGAGTTAATAAATGTATCTTGTAGTAAAATTGAAAAATTCTCATCGGGAACATTATAAAATAAACACTCTATGAAATAAGAGGGAAATTTTTGACGTAATTTCTCATCCCCACTGACAATAATTTTACGAGCGTTTTTGAACATTCTTACTGAAGGCTTATACCGTCCTTTAGTTCTGCCGGTCGCATTTTTATTCTCTCCATTTTCGCGATGTTGCTTAGGGTAATTAATTATTTGTTTTTTTGGGTTTCTACTGTAAAAGGCAATTCCTTCAAACTGAACCGTCAAATTTTTATAGTATTTATAAACATGAGAGTGTAAAACGTCGGCTTTCAAACGATTATCGGAGGCTAAGACGGCAAGCGCTTTATTACCAGTGCTATCTACTTGAGGAGAGCCATAATATTTAGTTAAAGCAGCAATCAGATGACTTCTATGGTCTTCATAAGTGTGAGCAACTGGAACTAGTTTGAATTTCTGACGTTCTTCGGAGGATAAGTTATGATAATGGCCGTTAGTAAACTTTACTACGATATCAACATCACTATCAGCGTAAATGTTAGTAGTATTTGCATAGGATCCTTGTAAAAAGACTTCATAAGACATTTCAGAAGGCCAATTATATGCCGAAAGGGCAGCTTTGACAGAAGTGTAAGTTTGTGAAGACTTAGTAACTGCCCCTTGATTACTCCACGTTTCAAGTTGTGATTCAGGAATAGACATGTGAATTCTCCTGTTGATGTAAAAGTCAAACGGCCATTCTGTTGCTAATTTTCACAGTATGCTTGGGATAAATAAATTAGCGAAGGGGATTCCGTTACTGTAGATGATTGTAATATAGGTCATTTCTTCAAATATTTTTTCCCTTTCAGTTTTTCCGGTAGGTAGTTAGTGTCTTCCGGATACATTTCGTAGCCCTTGCCGTAGCCGAGATTTTTCATCAGCTTGGTCGGCGCGTTTCTAATTTCCATTGGGACGGGCAGGTTGCCGAGTTTTTTTACGTCTTCCATGGCGGCGCCGATAGCATCGTTAGCGTCGCGGTTTTTCGGAGCGTTTGCGAGATAGGCGACGCCGTGCGCGAGGTTCAGCACGCATTCCGGCAGGCCGATGGTTTCGACGGCGCGGAAGACGGCATTGGCGACGACGAGCGCGGTCGGCTGGGCAAGGCCGATGTCTTCGGAAGCGAAGATGACCATCCGGCGGGCGATAAATTTCGGGTCCTCGCCGGCGTCGATCATGCGGGCGAGATAATACATCGCGGCGTCGGGCTGGCTGGCGCGCATCGATTTGATAAAGGCGCTGATGACGTTGTAATGCTCTTCGCCTTTTTTATCGTAGCGCAGGAATTTCGACTGCAGCGTTTCCTTTAGAGTCTCGAGATTTATTTCATCATACAGATTCGAAGTATTTTCCAGCATCGTGATCGCCTGGCGCGCGTCGCCGTTCGCCATCGAAACCAGCCACTCTTTTGCTTCCGTATCCAACTTAAAACCGGTCCGGTCGATGATCTCGCGCATGTCTTCATCGGTCAGCTCCTGTAAGGTAAAAACGCGCAGGCGCGACAGCAGCGGCGAGATGACCTCGAAGCTGGGATTTTCGGTGGTCGCGCCGATCAGCACCAGCTCGCCGCTTTCGACGAACGGCAGCAGAAAATCCTGCTGGGCTTTGTTGAAGCGATGAATTTCGTCAAGGAAGAGAACACGCGCGCGGCCTTCTTCGGCGGGCTGTTTGACGATCTGCCGGATGTCGTCCTTGCCGGCTGAAACGGCGGAGAGCTCGTAAAAATGCGCGTTGATAGCATTGGCGTAGATACGCGCCAGCGTCGTTTTGCCCGTGCCGGGCGTGCCCCATAAGACGAACGAAAACACGTGCCCCTGCTCGATCGCCAGGCGAAGAGGTTTCCCAGCGCCCACGAGATGTTTTTGCCCGACATACTCATCGAGAGTACGCGGCCTGATCCTGTCCGCCAACGGCTGCATGAAAGTATTGTACCAGAAAATAAAAGTGCTTAAGATTTTTGTAAAAAAAGGTACTATTTTAAGCATTTCTTATGCTATTGTTTAAAATCTAAGATATTTTATGAACAAGGGGTGGATAAATCATGAGTTTTGGAAGAGTTTCAGAGACAGCCGCGGAATCGACCACGGACCGGGTCTGCCGGGCGATCAGCGGGAAAAAGATCATTCGATTTTACTATCGCGGCACGGAAAGGGTTGTAGAACCATATATTTGCGGAATCGACGGCAATCATAGAGCGATGCTGCTCGGGTATCAGACGGAAGAGCGCGATTTTCCGATCAGAAACTGGGGTTGGCGTTTATTCGAACTCAGCGAAATGTCATATCTCGGCGTTACGAGAGATGAATTCAGTACACAGAGGACTCTAAGCCCTTTTAATCCGTTAGATGCGCATATGAAGGAGATCTATTGCAAAGTCGCTCAAGCTGAATCGGCGTCGAGCGCGTATACCCGGATCGTCGTGCTGCTTAACGGGTAAACGATTTAGAGTTACGTCTTTAGGCGTGATTAGTCACATATCGCGCCTAAAGACGTAACTCTGAACAATAGTTAGCGCGATGCGTTCTTTAGGGGTTAAGTTTTAGCTACTCATTTTTACGCCTCGGTTCACACCGGCGCGACTGACTCCCTTTTGTTATTATCTAGAAAGCGTTTATGGACATCGAGAAAGCAAAAGATGAGATTTGCCGGGCGATCAGCGAACGGAAAATAATTCAGTTTCGGTATAAAGATAAGCTGCGGATAGTAGAGCCGTATATTTGCGGCGCCGGTGTCACGGGCAAATACATCCTGCTTGCGTTTCAAACCGGCGGGCATAGTTCGTCGCGGAGATTCGGCTGGAAGTTGTATGAGCTGCTAAGTATAACAAGCCTCGAAATCACGGAAACGGCGTTCAACATTTCCGGAGCGGAACGCCTGCGTTATAACCCGAACGATCCTCGGATGAAGAAAACTTTTTGCTGCATTCCAAGAGCATGACGCCGGAGAGTGATAGGCTCGTCCGCGCTTGTCATTAAAGTCAAGATCACGCGCGCACGTGTTCAGAGTTACGCCTTTAGGCGTGAAGATGGCGCATGAACGCGCAACTCTGAACTTAAGACAAACTAAAGTTTGAACTCTGAACGATTCGTCTGAAGAGAGAACCACCCCGTCATCCGATGTGGATGCCACCCCTCCTTCGTAAGGAGGGGAGTTTTTTAAAATCGCGCGCACGTGTTCAGAGTTACGCCTTTAGGCGTGAAGATCGCGCGTGAACGCGCAACTCTGAACCGCTGCGGACCATTGGCCACCGACTACTGACCACTGTTTATGTTTTTGTCTCTAATGCGGGCGGCGGGGTGAACTTGGAGCGGCGACCAGAACGGCTTTTAGGCGGTGATCGGCGCTGAGTTTTACATGCTTAGCCAGTTCTCTTTAGCGAAATCAGCCTCTGTCCTGCGAGTGTAGGAACTGACCATAGGCCTCGCAGCGTCCGGCCCGGCTTTGTTTTCGCATCGCGCCGCGGACCCGTGGCGCTGCTAGCTTCTGACTTTTTGGACCCCGGCTCGATTCAAGCTTACGGCATCGGGGGCGCCTGACTTTATTCAGAGACGGCACTGTCTTGCTGCCGTGTCACGGGCCGTCAAGCGGGCCCGGCGTGCTCAGGCCTTGACCGCTCCAGGTCACGCCTGCCGCACCGCATTAGAGAATGCCAGCATATATTAAGTAAGTCGTGTGTGGCGATAATGGTTTTGGAGGGTTGGGGAAGATTGGTGAATTTACCGGGAGCGCGGACGGCTCGTCCGCAACCCCGTCGCTATTGCTCCCGGTTCTGACAGGAACGCATCGGCTAACGCCGACGCTACTGACAGGAGCGCGGGAATAAAAAAAGTTTAGAGTTCAAACTTTAGTTTGTTCTTTGATTTTAGAAACAAGACAAGCTGAAGCTTGAACTCTGAACAAGGAACGCATTGGCTGACGCCGACGCTACTGACCTCATACCTGACAGATTCAATAGACTTCGAGACACTCGATAGACGGGCTTTAAAGCAAGCTGAAGCTTGAACTCTGAACGGCTTATCCGCGCAAGTCAATTCTATCTTTATAATCCGCGTTCTAAAGTTTTTCGCTTCGATCATAAGTCGGTCGCTGCCGTTTGAAAAAGTAACTCTGAATTGTCCTGGTGCTTTAAAGATTTGTTTTATGTAAAATAGACAGTTCTGTTTCCTGACAGATTCAAGGCAATGAGTATAGGTAGTTTTGACGAAATATTTGATGTGATCGTGATCGGCGCGGGGCATGCGGGCTGTGAGGCGGCGTCTGCTTCGGCGCGGCTGGGCGCGCGGACGGCGTTGGTCACGATCAATCTGGATCTGATCGGGCAGATGTCCTGCAATCCCGCGGTCGGCGGAATCGCGAAAGGGCACATCGTGCGCGAGGTCGATGCGCTGGGCGGCATCATGGGGCGTGTGATAGACCGCACCGGCATCCAGTTTCGTTTGCTGAACCGTTCGCGGGGGCCGGCCGTGCAATCGCCGCGGGCGCAGGCCGACCGCTCGCTTTACCGGACGGAGATGCGGGCCGTGCTCGAAGCGACGCCGGATCTGCACCCGCGCCAGGGCATTGTTGTCGATTTAATTATTGAAAATAAACGAGTTATCGGTGTAGAGATGCAGGATTCGCGCCGCCTGGGTGCGAAGGCGGTGGTGATTGCGACCGGGACTTTTCTAAACGGCAAGATCCATACGGGCAAGAAAACCTATTCAGCGGGGCGCGCGGGCGAACCGGCGTCGATCGAGCTGGCCGAGAGTTTGAAGCGGCTGGGCTTTCCGGTCGGGCGGCTGAAAACCGGAACGCCGCCGAGGCTGGACGGGCGCTCGATCGACTGGGACGCATTCGAGCCGCAGCCGGCGGATGAGAAACCGGTCGCTTTTTCGTTTGCCACCGACGAAATTTCGCAGCCGCAGATCCAGTGTCACATCGGCTATACGACCGGCGAACTGCATAATAAAATTCGCGAAAATCTGGATCAGTCGCCGCTGTATTCCGGCCAGATCAAGGGCGTCGGCCCGCGCTATTGCCCGTCGATCGAAGACAAGGTGGTGAAGTTTGCCGACAAGGACCGGCACCAGCTTTTTCTCGAACCCGAAGGTCACCACACTAACGAAGTCTATCTGAACGGCTTTTCGACGTCGCTTCCGGCCGAGCTGCAGCAGGACCTTCTGCGGATGGTGCCGGGCTTTGAAAATGTCAGTATCATCCGGCCCGGCTATGCCATCGAATATGATTTTGTCGATCCGCGGCAGCTTACACCGTTTATGGAAACTACTGTAACTAAAGGACTTTTCTTTGCAGGACAGATAAACGGCACGACCGGGTACGAAGAGGCCGCCTGCCAGGGATTGATGGCCGGGATCAACGCCGCGCTGCAGACGCAGGGGCGCGAACCCTTCCGAGTGCGGCGGGACGAGTCTTATATCGGGGTGCTGGTGGACGATCTGCTGCAACACGGCGTGGACGAGCCGTATCGCATTTTTACTTCGCGAGCCGAGGCCCGGCTGACCCTGCGGCATGACAATGCCGATGCGCGGCTGACGGGATACGGCAGGGAGATCGGACTGGTCGGGGATACCGATTGGGAGAGATTCGGCGCCCGGCGCGACCGGATCGCGATGATCAGAAATTCGCTGGACAATATCAGGTTTAAGCGTTCGGACGTGGTCTATGCAACCGCGGCGCAAGTGCTCGGCGCCGATCTGGGAGATTCATTCACGCTCGGGCAGCTGGCGCAGCGCGCCGGGGTGAAACCGGATTTCATCCACCGCTTACTACCGGAAAATGTCCGGACGCAAGTTTCGACCGTCGATCTGGAATCGGCGCTGGCGGATTCGCTCTATCGCGGTTACATCGAAACGCAAAAGATCGCCACCGAGCGCGTGAATAAGCATGACGCCATGCGCGTGCCGGACATTTTCAATTTCAAGGGGATCAGCGGGCTTTCGAATGAAATGGTCGAAAGGCTGGAACGCGCGCGCCCGCAGACGTTCGGCCATGTGAGAAAAATTCCCGGACTTACTCCCGCAGCAATTTCTACTGTGCTGGTGCATCTCTCAGCTCAACAGCAAAAAGCAGCGTAAGACAAAAAAACAGAATAAGGATCAAAGTGAGCCTGGTACATTAGGATTTTGTAAAACGTGAAACAATTTGTGAATTTGGGTCTTTTGGCTGATTTTGTAAAACGTGAAACAATTTGGAGATTTGGGCTGTTCAACCGCCTTCCGCTATTGCTCCCTGTTTCTGACATGTTATTATAAAAGTCCGAAAAACAGAGCTTTTTAGGTAAATTCCGCTCTTAGAGTCAAAAAATGGGCAAAATCATAGCTGTCGCCAATCAAAAAGGCGGTGTCGGTAAGACCACTACTGCAGTAAACCTTTCCGCAGCGCTGGCAATTAATGAGAAAAAAGTGCTGCTGGTGGATGCCGATCCGCAGGCTAACGCCACTTCCGGAGCCGGGGTTGAGCGTAATCCGGAGAGAAAAAGTCTTTATAATGCACTGATCCTGAATGAGCCTATGGCGGAACTGATCGTTCCGACGGAGCTGCCGATGATGTTCGTCCTTCCCTGCGACAAAAATCTGGCCGGGGCGGAGATCGAATTGGTCGATATCGAGCGGCGCGAATACCGCCTGCGCGAAATTCTCTACACGGTCAAGGACGAATATGATTACATCATTATAGATTGCCCGCCCTCGCTGGGGCTTTTGACCATCAACGGCCTGACCGCCGCCGACAGCCTGCTGGTGCCGATCCAAACCGAATATTACGCGCTGGAAGGTGTGACGGAATTGTTCGACACTCTTTCGCGGGTGCGCCAGGGATTGAACCCTTATTTACAGATCGAGGGGCTGCTGCTGACGATGTTCGACGAGCGGACGAATCTCTCCTCGGCGGTGGCGCAGGACCTGCGCGGCTTTTATAAAGAAGCGGTTTTGGAGACGGTGATTCCCCGCAATATTCGTTTAGCGGAAGCGCCGAGTTACGGTAAACCTATTATTTTGTATGATATACGCTCAAAAGGCGCGGAAAGCTATATGCAACTGGCAAAGGAGATATTAAGTCATGACGACCAGACAAGCCCTGGGGCGTGGTCTGAGCGCGCTGGTGCCTGAACAGCCGGCCGCTGCAGCTAACATTAGTGGGGCTAACATTAGCGGAGATCATTTTCGCGAAGTAGAAATCGATCTGATCAAGCCGAATTCGGAGCAGCCGCGTTCGCGTTTTACCGAATCCGCGCTGGAAGAATTGGCGCAGTCGATCCGCGAAAACGGCATCATCCAGCCGGTGGTCTTGCGGCGCTCCGGGAGCGGCTATGAGCTGGTGGCGGGCGAACGCCGCTGGCGCGCGGCGCAGCGCGCGGGCCTGCGAAAGATCCCGGCGGTGGTGCGCGAGGTGGCCGACGAAAAGACGCTCGAACTGGCGCTGATCGAAAATATCCAGCGGCAGGAGTTAAACCCGATCGAGGAAGCCAAGGCCTATAAAAAACTGATCGAAACCTTCGATCTGACCCAGGAAAAATTGGCGGAACGCATCGGAAAAGACCGGGTGCTTATCGCTAACCACCTAAGATTGTTGAAGTTACCGTTGGATATTCAAAAACTTGTCGAGGAAGAAAAGCTGACCGCCGGCCACGGCCGCGCGATCCTGAGCATCGTCGAGATCGCCGAGCAGCGGCGGCTGGCGAGAGAGGTGATCGACCGCTCGCTTTCGGTTCGCGAAGCCGAACGAATCGCCAAACGCATTAACGGTATCGGCGGAAAATCGGCCCCGGCCAAAGCGGCCCGGAAAGAACCCGACGCAAATATCAAAGCCGCTGAAGTAAAACTCCGGCGGAGATTGGCCACGCAAGTGCAGATCATTCCCGACGGCAAAGGCACCGGCGGAAAGATCGAGATCGAATATTACAGCGAATCAGACCTGCATCGGGTTTATCAGCTGTTGATGCAGGGAGAAGAAGGCGCGGCGAATCAAAGCTGAATTAATAAAACTGTTAAATTGTATTTACCAGATGAAAATAGAAAATCCAAAACCGAATGAAAAGGAATTGATAGGTAAGTGGGTTGTGGCTCAAAGTGGAGTGATCGGAGATCACACTTGTGAGAGAGTTCAATTTCTGACAGAGAATTACCTTAATAAAATCGGTGTGAGCGTCGGAGACGGCGCATGGAAGACTCTTTTTCGTGACCCCGGCGACGGACGTTACTGGGAGCGTGTATATCCTCATGGTGAAATGCATGGGGGCGGCCCGCCTTCGCTGATCAATTTATCCGATGAAGAAGCAAAAAGAAAATACTCGCATTTATTTATAAAGTCACTATAACTCATGGAAGCAACAAAACGTCTGACAGAAATGGTGTCGTGCGCGGGGTGCGCGGCAAAGCTGCCGCCGCACGGTCTGGCGCAGGTTTTGAGCACGATGCCGAAGCAGGATGCTTTTAAGAATATGCTGGTCGGTTTCGACACTTCGGACGATGCGGGTGTGTTTCGCATCTCCGATGAACTGGCCCTGGTGCAGACCGTCGATTTTTTTACGCCGATCGCCGACGACCCGGCGACCTTTGGACGCATCGCCGCAAATAACTCATTAAACGACGTTTACGCGATGGGCGGCGTTCCGCTGACGGCACTGTCGGTGGTTTGTTACCCGCGCGACGAGGACATGAATGTGCTGGGCGAGATCATGCGCGGCGGCATGGAAGCGATGCACGAAGAGGGCGTAGTGGTGCTGGGCGGGCATTCGGTTGACGATAAGGAAATGAAATTCGGCTACGCGGTGACCGGAACCATTCATCCTGATAAGATCGTGACCAACGCCGGGGCAAAAGCCGGCGACGTGCTGATCCTGACCAAGCCGATCGGAACGGGCGTGATCAGCACCGGCGTGAAATTCGGCAAGGCCGGCGAAGAATCCATTAACGCGGCGATCGCGGCGATGACGACTTCGGCCCGCCGCGCGTCTAAAGCAATGCAGGAAATAGGCGCGAACGCCTGTACCGACGTGACCGGTTTTTCGCTGATGGGGCACGGGTATGAACTGGCCCGGGCGAGCAAAGTAACGCTGAAAATAAATTCGGACGAGGTTCCGCTTTTGCCGGGCGTGATCGATCTGATCCGGCAAAAAATGGTGACGCGCGGCGACCGCAACAATCGTGTTTACGTGGGCGATACTGTTAGAATAGCTGGGAGTGTTTCAGCGGAAATGCAAAGCGCGCTTTTTGACCCGCAGACCGCGGGCGGGCTGCTGATCAGCATGGAAGAAGAAAAAGCCGAACGCTTTTTAAAGGAAATTCCCGACGCAAAGATCATCGGCCGGGCCGAAGCCTTTCAGGAATTTTTGATCGAAGTAAGTTAGGAAAAATTAAGCAGAACTGCTTGATCTCGCGAGGAAAGAAATTGGTTTTACTCATTGGAGAATCGGTCGGGTGGCAGGAGCTGATCTTGATCGGCATCCTGGCGCTGATAATTTTCGGCCCGCGAAAGCTGCCGGAAATGGGGCGCAAGATCGGCAAGTACATGGCGGAATTTCGCCGCGCCACCGCCGAATTCAAAGCGACCTGGGAAAGCGAAGTTTCCACCATCTCGAAAGATTTCAAGGACGAGCTGAAAGATACTAACGACGACATGCGGATGCTGGCTTACCTGGAAACTCCGAAACCGGTGGAAAATTCGATCGGCAGAAATACGGCTGACATCGACGCCGCCGGTGTCGCGGAAGAGAACGGCAATTTAACCAACGGAAACAAAATAGAATCGCCGGTGATAAGACGGGTAGATCCACCGGAATCGGAATCGGATGCGGCTCAGTTAAACCCGGCGGAAGAAACCATGCCGGCCGAACCTGTCAAAGAAAGCAAAAAAGACTGGCTATAATCTCACCGTTTTTAATACCGAATAATGTTTGATGAAACCGACAAAAAAGACGACCAATTAGGCGGACAAATGTCCTTTTTGGAACATTTAGACGAATTCCGCAAACGTCTGATCCGGTCGATAATCTTTGTCGCCCTCGCTTTTATGTTCTGCTGGTTCGTGTCCGACCGCATCTATAATTTTCTCGCCGTCCCGGTGCAAAAAGCGCTGGCCGACGCGCAGACCCGCCAGATAAAGGTCGAGGGAAAAAGCGGCGAAGAACTGATACTGCCGCTGGCCAATCTGCGTGAAGGCGACAAAGGACGTTTCGTTTTCGACAAGGTTTCGAGGTTGGGCGTGAGTACGGTGCCGGTCGGAACTTCCGTCAACGTCGAGGTCGGCAAGGATAACGAAGGCAAACTCGGCATTTTTACGATCGAACGCATTCTTACCAGTAACGCCATCATTTCCGAAGGGGTGCGCCTGCCGCTGGACCTGTCGGTGAAGCCCGCGGAATCACCGGGCGCGGAAGGACAGCTGATCGTGACCACGGCGGTCGAGCCTTTCACGCTTTACGTGACGGTTTCGCTCTACACCGCAATCGCGCTTTCGATCCCGTTTTTGCTGCTGCAGGTCTGGGGTTTTATCTCCCCGGCGCTTTACAAACACGAACGCGGCTATGTCACGCCGTTCATTTTGCTTTCGTCGATATCTTTTGTCGGCGGGGCGGCGTTTGCCTATTATATTTTGTTCCCGCCATCGGTGGCCTATCTGCTCGGTTTGGGTGCGGATTTTCAGCTGATGTTAAAGGCGACCGATTACTTCGACCTGATCACGCTGATAATGCTGGCAATGGGATTGATCTTTCAGATGCCGGCGATCACATATGTGCTGGCACGGATCGGCATAGTTTCGGCGGGGCTGCTGCTGCGAAGCTGGAAGATCTCGCTGGTGGCTATTTTGATCATCGCGGCGGTGGTATCGCCGACCGGCGACATTCCGAATTTGATGCTTTTTTCCACCCCGATGGTATTTCTTTACCTGGTGTCGATCCTGATCGCATGGCTGTTCGGGAAAAAGCGAAAAACCGACGCCGAGGTCGCCGCTTTGTAAAAATAGCTTTTGAATCGGTGTTTATTGACTTTAGGCAACCTGAAATACGCTGTAAAGCATCTTGACTATAACGACATTTGTGTCTAAATTTATTGATTAACTCTTTTCTAAAGAATAAAATAGAATCAAACTGGGCTAACCGCCGAGACTTACGCTGGAGATATACTGTATGTCTAATAGAGGATTAATTCGAAACATTGTTTTTACCGCGGCCTTTCTTTCGCTGAGCGCGGGTTTCGCGATCGCGCAGAAACCGCAGGCGAAGCCGACCATCAACCCGGAAGACAAGCCGCGCAATGTAAAGCCTGAACTGAAAAAGGCCTACAAGGAATGGCTGGAAAAAGACGTGGCCTACATCATCACGTCGGAAGAAAAAAGGGCTTTTAAGCAGCTGGCGACCGATGAAGAGCGGGAAAACTTTATCGAGAATTTCTGGCGCCGCCGCGATCCGGACCCGGATACGGAAGAGAATGAGTTTCGCGAGGAATATTACGAGCGGATCGCTTACGCCAACGAAAATTTCAGCTCCGGCATTCCGGGATGGAAAACCGACCGCGGCAGAATTTATATCACCTTCGGCAAACCGGACGAAAAGGAATCGCACCCGTCGGGAGGTTCTTATACCCGGCCGAGCTATGAAGGCGGCGGCTCTACTTCGACCTACCCGTTCGAGATCTGGTTTTACCGCCACCTCGATAATGTCGGCGACGGCATCGAGATCGAATTCGTCGATCCGACCGGTTCCGGCGAATACCGCATTGCCCGCAACCCCGACGAAAAAGACGCCCTGCTGATGGTGCCCGGATCGGGCCTGACGCTGGCTGAGGAACTCGGCCTTTCCGATAAATCGGACAGAATTTCCGGCTTAAACAATAACAGCCGTTTCTCGCGCGAGCAGGATCAGCCTTTCCGCCGGCTGGAAATTATTGCCAATCTTTCGCGCCCGCCGCAAGTGAAATTTAATGACCTGCAGGCGTCATTGTCGGATTCGGGTTTGATCGATAACAACCCGCTCGATTTCGGTTTGCGCGTCGATTTCTTTCGCCAGTCGGACGACCGCGTAATGACGACCTTTACGGTTCAGGCCAGCAACAAGGAATTGGTGTTTGAAGACATAGGCGGGATACCGACGGCGAGAATGAACATCTTTGCCCGCATCACCAGCGTTTCTAATAAACGCACCGGCATCTTCGAAGATTCCGTGACGGCCGATGCCACCGCCGAAGAACTGGCGCAGGTCAAAGACCGCAAGTCGGTCTATCAAAAAGGCTATGTGCTGGCGCCGGGCACCTACAAGGTAGATGTGGTGGTGCGCGACGTGGCTTCGGGAAACCGCGGAATTCTGAGCAAGGGTTTCACCGTTCCGAAATACGATCCGGCCAAACTGGGAACTTCGACCCTGATCCTGGCTTCGAGGCTTTATACCACTTCCGAACGCGAGGTCGGCGGCCAGTTCGTCATCGGCGACAAAAAAGTGATCCCGAATCTTTCGGGCAGCTATAAAAAAGGCCAGGACGTGGGTATTTATATGCAGGTTTATAATACCGGCATCGATCAGACCACGCTGAGGCCGGCGGTCGACGTGGAGTACATTCTGACCAGAAGCGGCAAGGAAATTCTGCGGCAGCAGGAAGACTGGTCGGGCTTGAGCGATTCGGGACAGCGGCTGACGCTGGCTCGTTTGCTGCCGACGACGCGGATGGAAACCGGCGATTACGAGATCAAGGTTCGCATTAAGGACCGGGTGACCGGCCAGATCCAGGAACCGAGCGAGAAATTTACTATCATCCAGTAAATTTCACTGAAAACTGATACCCTAAGCCTCTGCCGTCAAAAAGCAGAGGCTTTTATTTTTATGAAAAATCCGGAAACCGAAAGACTGATATTTAAGCTTTACGACGAATCGACGTTCGAAGATTTTGTCTCGCTGTTTACGGACGACGCGGTGATGAGATACGTTGACCGCGGCGTACTCAGCGAAGCAGCGGCGCGCGCTCTGTGGCAAAAACTCACCCACGAATTTTACCCGAGCGGCATCAAGACGATCTGGGCGGTGATCTCGAAAAGAGATTCGCGCTTTATCGCCAACGCCAGCATTCGGCCCCGCCCGGAAAATAAAAATGAAGTAGAACTCGGCTATGTGCTGCCGAAAACCGAATGGGGAAACGGCTACGCTACCGAGATCGCGCAAAAACTTATCGAGATCGGTTTCGACGACTTAAAACTCGACGCCGTGTATGCCACGGTCGATACCGACAACGAGGCTTCGATCAAAGTACTGGAAAAATGCGGGATGAAAATGGTGCGCTCGGAATACGACGATCTGGGGAAATTTTATGTGTATAAAGTGAATAAAATAAAACAATAAAACTCCCCTCATTACAAAGGAGGGGTGGCCGAAGGCCGGGGTGGTTCTCTCTTATTCGGAAACGGTGTACGCGGCAAATATTATATAAGGAATAAAAAACCAAGAGAGAACCACCCCGCCGCGAGGATGCGTCACCCCTCCTTTGTAAGGAGGGGAATTTTTGGTTTCGCATACGCTAAAAATCAAGAGAGAACCACCCCGCCGCGAGGATGCGTCACCCCTCCTTTGTAAGGAGGGGAGTTTTTTTGTCCGCGCGCCCGCGTCGCAGAAAGCTCTCATACCACAACTGAAAAACCAGCAGTGTCCAGAGTTCTTTGTGATGGCTGGCTTTGTTTTGCTCGTGCTCGGTCAAAAGTTTTTCGACGTACGCGGGTTCGAAAATTCCCTGCTCACGCAGACGCTCGGCGGCGAGCATATCGCGCAGCAGCGGATTCAGTTTTCCGCGCAGCCACTGGGCGACCGGAATACCGAAGCCTTTTTTCGGCCTTTTTAAAATATTTTTCGGCAGCAGGCCTTTGACCGCTTCCTTTAAAATGTATTTTCCCTTGCTGCCCCGCAGTTTATATTCCGGCGGAAGCGAGGCGGCGTATTCGGCCACCCGCGGGTCGAGAAAGGGCGCGCGCACTTCGAGCGAGACAGCCATCGAGGCGCGATCGACCTTGGTCAAAATATCTTCCGCCATGTAGTAATTCAGATCGAGAAACTGCATCTGCTCGATCCGGTTTTCGGCGTCGCAGTCGGCCAGCAAATCTTTCGCTCCGCGATAGATGTCGGCCGAAGTATTAGCCAAAACATTTTCGGTCAGCAGGTGATTTTGCGCGTCGATGGAAAACGAGCCGAACCATGAATGATGCCGCGTGACGGGGTCGAAATTCGCCGCGCGAACGAAGCGTTTCGCCTTGTAATCGAACGAGAGATTTTTCGAGCTGACGGGCAGATTATTGACCAGCGGCGCGATCACGCCATTGCGCAGGAAGCCGGGAATATTGTCATACATCTGCGCCAATTTGTGCCCATAATACATCGGGTAACCGGCGAAAATTTCGTCGCCGCCGTCACCGCCGAGCGCGACGGTCACATGCTGCCTGACAAAGCGTGAGAGTAAAAAAGTCGGCAGCAGCGAACCGTCCGACAAGGGTTCGTCCAGCCAGTGACCGATCTCGGCCGTAAGGCCGGCGGCGGTATCTACGCTTAACTTCTCTTCGTAATGTTCGGTGCCGAGATGCATCGCTACCTGGCGCGCGAATTTCGATTCGTCGAATGAATCTTCCTCGAAACCGATGGAAAAAGTTTTCACTTTTTCACTCGCGTGCCGCACCGCAAAAGCCGCCACGGTCGATGAATCCACCCCGCCCGAAAGCAGAATTCCCAGCGGCACGTCCGCCACCAACTGCTTTTTGACGGCAGCAGAAAGCAGGTCTTTTAGATGCTCCGAAGCTTCGCCGATCGAAGGCGTCTTTTGCGGCTTTTTAAAACTCAGCGACCAATAACGGTCTATTTTCAACACACCGTTTTCCAGCACCATTTTGTGCGCGGCGGGCAGCTTGCTGATCCCCTGGTAAATGGAAAGCGGCGCGGGCACGTAATCGAAAGAGAGAAACGAGCGGAGCGCCTGGAGATTGAGCGCGGGCGTGACATTGGGGTGTTCGAGCAGCGTTTTCGGCTCCGAACCGAAGATAAGCTTGCCGTTAAAAACGCCATAATAAAGCGGCTTTTCGCCGAAGCGGTCACGCGCGATCAACAGCCGTTTTTTCCGTTTATCCCAGAGCGCGAAAACGAACATTCCACCGACGTGTTCGAGCATCGCATCGCCGTATTCCATGTAAAGATGCGGCAGAATTTCGGTGTCCGAATTGGTGGTGAATTTGTAGCCGAGCGCTTCCAGGGAGGCGCGGACCTCGCGATAATTGTAAAGCTCGCCGTTCATCATCACGACGACCGAACGGTCGGTGCTAAAAACGGGCTGATCGCCGGTGTGGAGGTCGATCACCGAAAGCCGCCGCATGCCGAGCGCAACGCCGGCGTCCGTCCACAACCCTTCGGAATCGGGGCCGCGATGGCGGATCGCTTCGCACATCAAATGCAGCACCGCCTCGTCAGTCGCTCCCGAAGGGGTGCCAGAGTCTAAATTTGCCCAGCCGGTAATTCCACACATAATGTTAGTGGTCAGTGGTCAGTGGTTGGTAGTCAGTAGGCAGAAGGTAATTTAAATAACTGCTCACTGACCACTGACTACTGACCACCGTTTTCAAATCCGATCTTCTCCCTGACGGCGTAGATCGCCTTGTCCTGCGATTCGTGATAGGTGCGCACCAGGAGTTCGGCGAGCAGGCCCATCAGGAAAAACTGCACCGCGATCGCGAACATTACTATGCAAAGCACGGGCAGCGGGGTCTCGACAAAATCCGCGTGATATTGAGGCAGGCCCAAAACATTCGCGCCCTTTAAGAAGATCGCGTAGATCCCGGCGAGGATCGAAACCAGAAAAGCGATCAGCCCGAAAGTGCCGAAAACATAGATCGGTTTCGTGTGATATTCCGCCATGAATTTGATCGTGATCAGGTCGAAGACGACCTTGACCGTGCGCGACAGCCCGTATTTGGATTTGCCCATCGTGCGGGCGTGATGCTCGACCGGGATCTCGGCCACGCGCGCGCCCGACCAGCTGGCATAGATCGGGATAAAGCGGTGCATCTCGCCATAGAGCTTTACGTCCTGAAGCACCTCGCGGCGGTAGGCTTTGAGCGAGCAGCCGTAATCGTGCAGCGGGACGCCGCCGATCCAGGAAATTATCTTGTTCGCTATCTGCGAAGGAATTTTACGCGTTATCAGTTTGTCCTGCCGGTTTTTGCGCCAGCCGGAGACGACGTCATAACCCTCGTCCAGCTTTTCCAGCAGCCGCGCGATATCGGCGGGATCGTTTTGCAGATCGGCGTCCATCGGGATAAGAATTTCGCCCCGGGCGGCATCGATCCCGGCCGACATAGCCGCCGTCTGGCCGTAATTGCGGCGCAGCGATATTACGCGCACGCGGCTGTCGCCCGCCGCGATCTCCTTTAAGATTTGCAGGCTTTTATCGGTCGAACCGTCATCGACATAGATGACCTCCGCCGTTTTGCCGAGCGCGTCGAGCGCCGCGCCGATCTTCCGATGCATCAGCGGCAGATTCTCTTCCTCGTCCAGCACGGGCAGGAAAAGCGATATCTCGGGGGCTGCGGGGTCGGTCTGTTTTGGGCTGGTTTTCATGATTCGCGGTTACGAAGCTAATAATGTAAGGCTTTTCGGGTGAAAAATACAGTTTGCAGGCCAAGAGTTTATATCAAAAGTATCGACATCGCAGTGTTAATGAGGTCAGAACCGGGAACGGTAGTGACCGGGTTGCCTTTTGAAGCACGCAACTTTAAATTATTTTTCTGTTGCCCTTTCAGGGCTTTAATATTTTGGTAACGCACACCCCGGGCTGCGTTCGCTTCGCTCACTGACCCGGGGGCTAATATCCCGCGTCCCCTTCCGGGACTTTTAAGGAATTTCAAAACTAACCGTACATATCTTTTGTAACTCACCGCCACGGATAATAAACTCTTTCTATCGATGAATATCTGGCAGATCATCCGGCGGCTTGTTCCTTTCGTAAAACCTTACCGGTCGCTGGTTTTTGTTTCGCTGTTTTTAACTTTGATCGGCGCATGCGTCGCGCAGGTGAATCCGCTGGTGCTGCGATACACCGTCGATACCATCGAACGTTTGGTCCGCGAGGGCCGCACCGCGCACGACGGCATTTCGTTATTATTGTTCATCAGCGCGATCCTGTTCGGTAAGGAACTGATCAATATCGCGGTCAAATACGGCCAGAGCATGATCGGCGAACGCCTGCGGGTAAATCTTTCCAGCGCGCTGGCGCAGTACGCCATCGAGCGCATCCTGACATATAAATATTCATTTTTTGCCGATGACGACAACGCCACCGGCAAGCTGCAGGTGCGCATCGACCGCGGCGCGGAAAGCCTGACCAGCTTTGTTCAGAATATCTTTATCGACCTGCTGCCGCTTTTCGCCAATGCCATGCTCGCGCTGGTACTGATGTTTTCCGCCAATTTTTACGTCGGGCTGGTGGCATCGATAATAATGCCGGTCTATTTCGTTCTGAGCTGGCGGCAGGCCGGTCTGCTGAAGGGAGTGCGCCGCGGCCTGCGCGCGCTGCGAGAGCAAAAGACCAACGGGCTGTTTAATATCATCGAATCGATCATCGTCATTAAGTCGTTTGTTCGTGAAGAATACGAGCGCGAAAAACAATACGGCCTGCAGCGGGAACTGATCAAAGCGCAATTAAAACAGCGCAAGACGAATTATCTCTTCGACGCGCTCAAAACCTTTATCGAACAGGTGGGCGTGGTGCTGATAATTATTCTGACCGCCTATCTCGTGCTCGATCTGCAGATGTCGATCGGCGCGATCATGTTTCACATCCTGCTTTTTAATAACGTTTCGGCGCCGATCCGCCAGCTTCACCGCATCTACGACCAGATGAACGAGGCAATGACCTACGCCGAAGGGTTTTTCGAGATCCTGGACGCCGATGACGCGATCGAAGAGAGCGGCGAAATAACCACCGAAGACCTTAAGGGTGAGTTCGAGCTAAGAAACGTCGATTTCACCTATCCGAACGGGACCAAGGCGCTGTTCGATGTGAACATGACCATTCCGGCCGGAAAAGCCGTCGCCTTTGTCGGGCTGTCGGGCGCGGGAAAATCGACGCTGCTCAATTTGCTGTGTAAATTTTACGCGCCGACACGCGGGCAAATATTGCTCGACGGCAAGGATATCCTGGAATACGAAACTCACCTGCTGCGGCGAAAGATCGGCCTCGTGCTGCAAAAAAATCACATCTTTCGCGGTTCGATCGAGGAAAATATCCGCTACGGTTTCATGCGCGCAACATTTGAAGAAGTCGAAGCGGCGGCGAAAAAAGCCTACCTGCACGACCAGATCGAAAAGCTGCCGAATAAATATCGATCGGAAGCACAATCGCTCTCCGGCGGGCAGCAGCAGCGCATTGCCATCGCGCGTTTATTCTTAAAAGACCCGCCGATCATTTTTCTGGACGAACCGACCGCCAGCCTCGATGCCGTCGCGACCGAACAAATCAAGAACAGCCTCGACGCGATCAAGGAAAACCGCACCGTCGTCGTCATCTCGCACAGCATTTCGCAGATAATAGATTCGGATGTGATCTATGTCTTAAAAGAAGGCCGCGTAGTCGAGATCGGCACTCACGAAGAACTTTACGAACGCGAAGGCACCTATCACGAGATATTCAACGCCTCGGCGCGGAGCCTGAATCTGGATAAATTAACGCGGACACTGGAGGGATAAGTATTTTCTTTTATCGTAGCGCCAGCGTCTCGCTGGCTGTCGTGCGGGCGTCCCGCCCGCGCTTTTCTGAATCTGACGGCGGGACGCCATCAGGACAGCCGCCGGGACGGCAGCGCTACAAAGCGGACGAGCCGTCCGCGCTCCCAGTAAGAAAAAGCGTGGGCGGGACGCCATCAGGACAGCCGCCGGGACGGCAGCGCTGCGGTTAGGAAACAAAACTTCGATGAATCGCGTAAAATGACAGGAAACCTCTGTCATAAATAACTGATTTGAAGTGTTTACTATCTGACTTTTTAAAATAGCAGGAGAAATAGATAAATGAAGGCACGAAACCGGACGTTTTTAACGACGATCTTATTACTGATAACGCTTATTTGCGGGCAGATTCCCGCGGCGCTGGCGCAGGGTACGGCCAACCCGTTCGACAGCCTGGCCAAAGGCAAGATGATTCACGGTTTTCGCGCCGACGCCGTCTATCTGGACGATGCCGACAAACCGATCGGCGGGCGCTTTATCCACACCCGGACGGGTTTTACGCTCGACCTGCTGCAGATCCAATCCGTGCCGCAGGCTTATATTTACGCCAACACGTTTACGGTTTCCGACATGGGCGAGCCGCACACGCAGGAGCACCTGTTGATCGGCAAGGGAAACAAAGGGCGTAATATCAATGTCCGCCAAAGCATGTCGCTGACGCAATCGAATGCTTCGACCTACCAGACCTATACGAATTACCAGTTCAACACGGCCGGCGGGGCCGAGGCTTTTTACGAAATATTCGGCGAATACATGGAAGTGCTGCTGCACCCGGATTACACGGAAGAGGAAGTGCGCCGCGAGGTCCGCAACTGGGGCATCACGGAAAATCCGGACAAGACGCTGCGCCTGGAAGAAAAAGGCTCGGTCTATAACGAGATGAGCAGCTCGATGAACAATCCCGACTGGCGGATCTACGATTCCTCGCTGCGGATGATCTACGGCGACGCTCATCCATCGTCGTTTAACGCGGGCGGCTCGCCGGACGGCATCCGCCAAATGAAGGCCGATGACATCAAGCGCTATCACGAGGCAAATTATCACCTGGGAAATATGGGCGCGGTCGTTTCCCTGCCCAAAGACATGACGCTCGATGCGGTGCTGACCCGGCTCGACGCCGAGCTGGTGCGCGCCGAGCCGAAAACGGAAAAGCGCGACTATATGAGCGTGGACAAACTGCCCCCCATGAAATCGGCCGCACCGGGAACCATGAGGATCATCGAATTTCCCAGCGAAAACGAACAGCAGCCGTCAACGATAATGTTCGGTTATCCGGCGACGCTGAAGATCGACCTGACGGAGAAATTGCTGCTCGATAATTTTCTCGGCATTTTCGCGGGCGACGCAAACACCAACCTTTACAAAAAATTTATCGACGGCAAGACGCGCGAGATCGATACCGGCGCGCAGGGAATGTACAGCTATGTCGAGGATTCGCCCGGATCGCCGATCTGGGTCGTGCTGTCGGACGTGCCGGCGGCAAATCTGAATGCCGATAAGGCGGGGGTCATCCGGCAAAAGATGATGGAAGAATTCGCGCGCGTGGCGGCCTTTAAGGACGATTCGCCTGAGCTTAAAGAATTCAACGACCGCTTTAAAAATTCGCTGACCGATTACCGCCGCTCACTTTCGAAGTTCGTCAATACGCCGCCGGGATTCGGTTTTCGCAATGGCGGCAACGGCTACGGCTGGCTGTGGCAGACACGCTATCTGAACGCCGAGCCGGACTTTCGCAAATCGGTCACGCTCAAACCGGCGATGGCAAAAGCCCAGGAGCTGCTGGCCAGCGGCAAAAATTTCTGGCGCGACTATATCGCCAAATGGAAACTCGCGGAAAATAAACCGTACGCCGCGATCGGCCACGCCAATCCGAAACTGATCGAACAGGAACAGCGCGAACGCAAAGCGCGGGCCGACGCCGAAGTTGCCAATCTGAAACAAAAATACAGCGTGGCCGACGACCAGGAAGCGATCCGCCGTTATAAAGCCGAATACGACGCCACCACCGCCGAACTGGAAAAACTGGAAAAAGGCAGCGAAGCGAAATTTATCGAAAATCCGCCGCTGACGCTCGACGACCAGCTGGATTATAAAGAAACAATGGTCGGCAAAGTAAAGCTGGGCGCATCGACCTTTGACAATATGACCGGCGCGACGACCGGCCTCGCGCTGCGGCTCGATACCGTTCCGGAAAATGAGCTGGTCTATCTTTCCTCGATGCCCGATCTGCTCAGGAGCACCGGCGTGATCAGGGACGGCAAAGCGCTCTCATACGAAGAAATGTCCGAAATGCTGCGGAAAGAGATATTGAATCTCAGCGTCGATCTGGGCGGATCCGCTCCCGCCGGCCGTTATGAACTGACCGCGCGCGGTTCCGGAAACGACCCGGCGGAATCCGAACGCGCCGTCGCGTGGATGAAACTCATTCTGCAGAATCCGAACTGGCGCAAGGAAAATCTGCCGCGCATCCGCGACGTGATCGACCAGCAGCTCAGCGGATTGCGCCGCCGTATGCAGGGTTCCGAAGAAAGCTGGGTCAATAACCCGGCCGATGCGTATCGCAATCAGAGCAGTCCGCTTTACCTGACGACCTTTTCATTTTTGACGCAGGCGCATAACGCCCAGCGGCTGCGCTGGATGCTTAAAGGCGGGCAGGATTCCGCAAACACCATACAAATCGAAGCCTTTTTTACCGCTCTGTCGCAAGCCCGGGGGACCCGTGAGGAGTTGAAAACCTTGCTGGCCGTACTCGACGGTGATAGTACGCAGGCGAGTAAGGTTTCAGCCGACTTGAAAGGTTACGCCGCAATGCCGGCGAACATGCTGCCGGCGGCAAAAGCGCTGGCGATGGATGCGGCGAAAGATCTAAGCCAGACACTGGGCGACATTCCGGATTCATCGCTTGCGGCGGATTGGGAGTATTTATGCAACGAGATGCGGCGCGATCTGGCGCAGACGCCGGAAAAAACTTTGGCCGAACTGGATAATGTCCGCCGCCGTCTGCTCAATACCGGAAACGCGCGGATGTTCTATATCGGTTCGACGGCGACGCGGCAAAAACTCGAACCGGCCTATACGAATTTGCTCGCGGGATTTGAAACGGCCGCGCCGGTCAAGGCAAACTACGGCTCGACGCGCCGCGTGGAAGAAAGACTGGCGGGACGCGGGGGAAGCACGGAAAAGCCTGTCTATGTCGGGCTGATGGCGCCGAATATGGGCGGGGGCGTGATCATCAACAGCGCTTCGCTGGTTACCTATGCCGACACCGACCGCGAAAAAATTCTGAATTTTCTCGCTTCGAAACTCTACGGCGGATCGGGCGCGCACTCGGTCTTTTCCAAAACCATCGGCGCGGGGCTGGCGTACAGCAACGGTATTTCGAGTAATCCGGCAACCGGCTTAATGGGCTATTACGCCGAACGAACCCCGGAAATACCGCAAACACTGCGCTTTGCGATGGGCGAGGTGAAGCGGCCACTGGACACGCCGCTCTCGGAATACGTGATCGCGCTGTCGTTCAATTCCCGCGCGTCGTCGCCATACGAAGCCCGCGGCGAAGCAATGGCCGCCAACATGGCCGACGGCATTACCCGCGACGTGGTGTCGAATTTCCGCCGCGCCATTTTAGAAGCTCGGAAAATGCCCGACCTCTCGGCGGAACTGTACAAGCGCAAAGACAAGGTCTATGAACGCATCATGCCGGGTTACGGAATGCGCGGCAAAGACGTGGCCGGATCGAACTTTTTCGTGATCGGCCCGGAAAAACAAATGACGGCCTATGAAGCGTATCTGAAATCGGCGGAAGGCGCGGACACAAAACTATACCGGCTTTACCCGAGGGATTTCTGGCTGGTTATGAAATAGTGAGCGGTGAATAGTGGTTTTGCCTATAAAGTCGAATAAGTGCGGCGGAGTGTGTAAAACGTTTCAATGTTTTTTTTGTGTTTTTAGTGTAATTTCGTGGTTCCGCCTTTTATAGCCATTAGAAATAAGACTTAAGAAGTAACCACGAAATTACACGAGCGCGACACGAACAAATCAGTACCGAGACTTTATAGGCAAAGCCAGTAAATAGTAATAAATAGCGCTGAATGTTCTTTTCTGCTCACTGCTCACTTTTCTTAGCGACGATAACGATCGAGACTCCGAAGGGAATATTGGCGCGTTTTAGCCAGATGCTTTCGGCGCTGAATATTTTGCCGAAGAGGCCGTTGAGGGCGGAGATGTTTATATTGTTTTCCGAGGCGGGTTTTAGCCCGGTGAGTTTCATGATCGTGCGCCCGGCCAGAACGGGAGCAAAAAAAGTAATATTGGCGTAGGTGGCGCGTTCGACCGCGAAACCAGCTTGTTGCAATCGTTCGACGATCTGCCGTTTGGTGTAACGGATGCGGTGGTTCGAGATGTCGTCCTGCACGCCCCAGAGCCACATGAACGCCGGCACGAAGATCAGCGCCCGACCGTCGCCCTTCATCACCCGGCGCATTTCTTTTAGTCCCGCGATATCGTCATCCAGATGCTCGACCACGTCGAGCGCGGTCACGACGTCAAAACTCTTATCAGGAAAAGGCATTTCTTCGGCCAGGCCTTTCTGCACCTTCAGGCCTTTTTTCCTGCAAAACTCCAGCGCGTCATCCGAAACGTCAACACCCTCAGCCGCGCCGAACTGCGAGAGCATCTCAAGATTCGCGCCCGTGCCGCAGCCAACGTCGAGAATTCTTACGGCAGCGCTACCGTCGCTTCCGCCGATGGGGCTGTCCTGAGTGTGTCCCGCGCTCAGATCGTCTTTAGCGGGAGCGGGACGCACCCGCGACAGCCGCCCAGAGGGCGGCGCTACAGTTTTCACGATCCCGCGCAAAAAACTTTCCAGAATTGCGCGCCGCCCGACAAACCACCAATGCGAATCTTCCACCTCGTGCATAATGCCGTAGGTGTGCTGCTCCATTTCTTTCGAAAGTGAAGCAGTAAGTTGTGGATCGTGAATCGATTTTTGCGTGTTTTCAGACATTAATAATTCAAAAATTTCTCTTACTAATACTACTTAATACTGCGATTCCCTATTCTCATTCACTTTTTGATCAAAGCCATGCCTTAAATCTCAAGCAGCGGGCAAGCTTTTTAGCTTCCAGCGGATCGGCCCTTTTCAATAATTCATAGCACTGTTTTGCGCTTTCTATATTATTGGTTTTTATATAGAGAATGCCGAGATTTATTAACGCCGCCGAATTCAGAGGTTCGATGGAAAGAGCTTGCTGATATGTTCTGATAGCTTCCTGACGGTTTCCGGTATTGTTGAGAAGGTCGGCATATAGTTTTAAAACGGCAAACGAATCCGCTTTTATTGCCAGGGCTTTTTGATAGGCTGCCTTTGCTTCGTCATTACGGCCGAGTTTTTCCAGCGCTCCCGCCAGGCTTAAATATAAAACATGATGCTTTAGAAACTCCGTCGCTTTAGCATAGGCAGCGGCGGCTTTTTCCAGTTGGCCGGAATCGGAATAGAAAATCCCAAGTAAATTATAAAGCTGGCCGTCATTGGGTTGAAGTTTTATCGCTTCCAAGAATAATGGTTCGCCTTCGGCGGGACGGCGCAAAAAACCGTAGATACTTGCCAGATTAAGCCGGCTATTGACCAGCGTCGGATCGTCGGCGATCCTTTTTTTATAATAATCGATCTGAGTAACGGCGTTGGATCTTCCCTTAATTACGTCCAGATACATTATTACAATTTGTTGGTTCGGCTTCATCTGATCGGCCTTGTTTATTACCTCTAAAGCCTCGTCAAAGTGCGCCGATTCCATCAAGGCCAGTCCAAGTGAGATCTTTGTATAAAAGTCGCGCTGATCCAGGGATTCCGCCTTTCGCAAAGGCGCAATGGCCTCTTCGAATTTGCCGCTGCCATTTAAGATTTTACCCAATTCGAGGTTGTACGCGAATGAGTCCGGAAACAAGCGGACCGCGGTGCGCAGTGAAGTTATTGCTTCGGCGCGTTTTCCCAGGCGTTCCTGCACTGTGCCGAGGTAATAAAAAGCCTCGGCATTATTTTTGTTAAGCTCCCAGGCTTTTTGAAAAGCCGCCAAAGCTTCCTCGCTAAAACCTATTTCCGAATAAACACGGCCTAAGATCAAATATGCTTCGGAATTTTGCGGTTCAGCCTGAATTACTTTATTTGCCGCGGCCACGGCTTCGCTGTCGCGCTCGGTGCGTAAATAGCAATGGGCGAGCCTTATCTGATAGTAGATCTTTTCCGGGTAAATTCCGGCCAGGATCTCATAATATTGGAGCGCTTCGCCAAATTGGCCCGCGTCCAGATAAAGCTCCCCGGCCAGGTTTAAAAGTCGTTCATCATTACGAAACTTTGCGAGAGCATTTTGCAGTGTCGTAAACGAATCATCGATCTTTTTGGACCGGTACAAAGCATATGCTAAAGCGCTGTGAGCTTCGCTAAGCGAAGGATCGAGCCGGATCGTTTCCCGGCACTGATCGATGGCTTCCGGGTAATTTTTTCCGTCCGACAAAGCCTGGCAGAGCGAGAGCCGCATCTTTGCGTCCGCCGGGGCCAATCTAACCGCTTCTTTAAATTCCACCACGGCTTCGCTCAAACGCTGAAGAAAGATCAAAGCTAACCCGGCGTTATGACGCGCGGCGGCGGATCCCTGATCGAGTTGGGCGCTTTTCCGGAAAGCGGCCAGGGCGGCTTCAAACTTACCTTCCCGCATCAGAGCGATGCCTTGGTTAAAAGACCCTTCCGAGGCAGCGGTTTGCGCAAGGCCGCTGCCCGTCAAAAACAAGCAAAATAATATCCCAACCAAAAGACTTTTAGATTTTTTCAGCATTTAGAAACCACCAAACCATTCACCGGTTTCCATTTGGTAACAATGAATAGTTCACAGTTGATAGTTAATAGTTTATTTCACAACTCCAAACCCGCACCAGCTGTTTTGATTATGCCATGTGATCTCGACATTTTCCGCGTGAATTTCCTTCCACCACTGTTCGAATTCCGCTTTTGAAATATAAAACGCGGTCGGGGCGACCAGATGGTCGAAGACGATATTGTGCTGTTCGCGCCAGCCGAACCCGCCGAGATGATTCAGATAATCGTTATAAAACAAGGATTTAGCGGCGGTCGGGGCGAGTTTGTTAGCGGGCCGGTAAACCATTTTGGTGCCGAGAAAAAGCGCCAGCGTCGGCACTTTGGAAAGCTGGAGCAAAACGGGCTGTGACAGGCGCGAGGTAAAGCGTTCGCGCAGCGGCGAGACGTAATTGGTGATCCACTCGTTGTTTTCCGCGCCGTAGATCCAGGCGGAGATACTGCCGCCGTGTTTTACTTTCGAAGCCAGCGACACAAAAGCCTTTTTCGGGTCGGGCGTGTGATGCAGCACGCCGACGCTGAAGGCGTAGTCGAATTCACGTTTCAGCGGCAGCTTGAAAATGTCGGCCTGGATGATATGCGCGTTGGGCAGGTGCTTGGTCGCCTGAAAAGCGGATTCGACCGCCGCGCTGAGGTCGATCCCGACCACCTCTTTCGCGCCCCATTCGGCGGCCAGCATCGTGTGGCGGCCTTTACCGCAGCCGCCTTCAAGCACTAGTTTGCCGGCAAAAAACTCAGGCTTGACCGGGCGGAGCCAGCCGAGGAATTGCTCGGCGTATTTTGTATCTTCCTGGGTGAAATGCTGCCACTGCCAGCCGAAATTTGCCGCCGTGTCGGCCTTGTCCTGCTCGATCTTCGACAGGTCGGCAAAACGCGGCACGCCGCGCGCGACCTTGTACTCATGCGAATTCTTTTTACACGACAGCACGCCAGCCATGATCTCACTGCCGTCGTATTCCGAAGCGTAGGCCAATAAAAGATCGCCGCCGCAAACCGGACAGGCGAGCAGGTTCAAAAGTTTTTCTTTCATCTAAAAATCAGCCACAGAGGGCACAGAGAACACAGAGAAATTTTACAGGGATAAAGGGAATGAAAGGGATTTTTGCATTTATCCCCATGTATCCCCTTAATCCTCGGTAAATTTTAACCTTATTTTCTTATTGTTTCATTCCCGGAAGGCCAATTTTATCGGTGACAAGTTTTACTGGGAGCGCGGACGGCTCGTCCGCATTAACGCACTCCGCTAACACCAGGAACGGTGCAGCACAAGGATCTTTAGTTTAGAGTACAAACTTTAGTTTGCCGCTTTTAACCTGCCCGCTACCGCAGGCGATAATGACAAAGAGTAACCACCCCGTCGCACGAAACGTGCGCCACCCTTCCTTGAAAAGGCGGGGAGTTTTCGGAACGCGCTCCATACTAAACAGTTCGTGTTTCTTTGATTTTGGATTCAAAATTTTCGAATTCGACGGCGGGAAAAGGCTGCCGCCAGTTTGCTTCGAATTCGTCGGTGTGGCGGTCGGCGTGGAGTTGAGAGAAAGTTTCGTGAAATGCGCGGGCGAGCTCGCCGGTGTCGCCTTCGTAGGAAAAGACGGTTTCGCCTTCGGCGGCGGCGCGTTCATCGGTCGGATACTGGATGATCTCGAGCCTGACGCGGCCGCCAGTTTTGTGAAAAACGAAATCGAATTCTTCCGGGTCGCGGTTCCATTTCAATATGTGCGTGAGCGCCGGTTTATTATGGTCGAGCAGATCGGCCAGCACATCGAGTAATTCGGGCAGCGCTTTTTCGTGCGGCGCGTGGGCGGTGGTGGTGTGAAACTCGGCAGCGCCGGCGTTAAAACCGATCGACATCCAGCCGCATTGCGGGGAATTAAAACTGACTTCGAAATTGTCGGGCATAAGAATTTATCAGCCACAGAGAGCACAGAGACCCAGAGAAAAAATCCTTCGGTTTATAGTCTCCGACTAACAGATATGGTAACTTTTAGGTTCGAATTGCACAAAGACCGTAACGAATTTTTAAGCACCACTATATGAAAGTTAAAACTTCGATCCTAATTATTTTGATACTTTGCGGCGGGATTTTATGTTATGCCCAAAAAGGCAAAACCAAACCTAAAACGCCCGCTGTTTCCGTGATGGAAGACGCGAAGACCCGGGAAAACACGGAGCAGGTTCCGCCGCTCAAGGATTTCGCATATGTGGTGGAGATAGATGAAAATTCCAATATCAGCGTGACCGCGCAGACGTCCGAAGACGTAAAATTTTTGACCAATACCGCCGATGTAAAACCTCTCGGCGATCTCTTTGCCGGGATCTCGGCCACGGCGGGCGGCAAAACCGCAAAGCCCGCTTTTCAGCCGATAGTGATAATAAAACCCGACAGTTCGCTTATTTACGGAGACGTTTTAGACGTCATAAAAAAGATCAGGAATTCGACCAAAATGAGGATCAAGGTCGAGGTTGGCCCTGGGTATTATGCTTTTACGGATCAGGAAGATAACCGGCCCGCCAATCTGAAACCGAACCCGATGTTCCTGCTGGCGAGGCTGGATAAAGCGTCCAACGTCTGTCTGAACCGGGAGCCTAACGGATCGCTGAACGACCTCTCGCAAATTTATAACCGCTTAAAGCAGATATTTAAGGACAGGGACGCTAACGGCGTTTTTCGCGGCGGCACGAATGAGATCGAAACTACCGTGTATATAAACGCCGACCCGGCCGTCCCGTTTAGCGATGTGATGAAATTAATTGATATGATAAAAGACTCGGGATCGTCAGCGATCGGGATCGATCTGGGCGAGCCGCGCCCTTGCCCGAAAGCCGAATCTAACTGGACGCTTAACTAGATGAAACAGTACCAGGAACTGCTCAAAACCATACTGACGCGCGGCACACGGCACGAAGACCGCACCGGCGTCGGCACGATCTCGCATTTCGGCCACCAGATGCGTTTCGACCTGAGCGCGGGATTTCCGATCGTGACGACAAAGCGGGTGCCTTTTCGCTGGGTGGCGGAAGAGCTTTTCTGGTTTTTGTCCGGCGATACGAGCGAGAAAAATCTGCGCGCGCGGGGCGTCGATATCTGGGCGGAATGGGCGGACGCGGAACACACCGCGCGCTTTGGCCGCGAAGAAGGCGATCTCGGCCCGGTGTACGGTTATCTCTGGCGCAGCTTCGGCGGTGACTATCCGGAAAGAAACGGTTTCGACCAGATCGCGTGGTTGATGAATGAGATCGAAAAAAATCCGAACTCGCGCCGGCTGATCGTAACCGGATGGAACCCGGAGCAGGCCGGCCAGGTCGATCTGCCGCCGTGTCACACGCTGTTTCAGTTTAAGGTCGATTCTGGGAAAACACTGCACTGCCAGCTTTACCAGCGCAGCGCGGACGCTTTTCTCGGCGTGCCTTTTAATGTCAGCAGCTACGCGCTATTGACGCACCTGATCGCGCACGCCTGCGGGCTGAAGGCAGGCGAATTTATTCACACCTTCGGCGATTGCCATATCTACCTGAATCACCTGGAGCAGGTCGAGGAACTATTACAGCGCGAACCGCTGGCGCTGCCGAAACTGGAATTTATCGGCGCCGACGATCTGAAAGGTCTCGACGGGCTGCTGAACTTCAAGTACGAGAATCTGAGTTTGGTGGGGTATAAGTCGCACGCAAAGATCGCCGCTCCGGTCGCGGTGTAAGAAATTGGCCGCGACATGGATAAACGCGGATAAGAAGAGATTTGCCACAGAGTTCACAGAGAACACAGAGAGAAAAGAAAAGAGAGAGAGTGGAAAATAAAATTGTTTTGAGCATTTCTTTTGTTGTTCTCTGTGAACTCTGTGGCTAAAAAATTATGAGAAAATTTCTCACGGCAAAATGGCAGGACCTGATCATGGCCAATTACAAGGTCGATCCGCACCTGTTAGACGGTCTGATCCCGCACGGGACCGAGCTCGACCTTTACCAGGGCGACTGTTATCTGAGCCTGGTCGCTTTTAAATTTGCCGATACTGCGGTGATGGGTATGAGGATACCTTTTCATACCAATTTCGAAGAGGTGAACCTCCGTTTTTATGTCGAGCGAAAGGTCGCCGGAGAAATTCGCCGCGGCGTGGTTTTTGTCAAAGAGATCGTGCCGCGCTCAGCCATCTGCTGGGTTGCCAACACCGTCTATGGCGAAAATTACGAAGCCTGGGCGATGGGCCACGAAGAGGGCGAAGACGAGATCGGTTATTTCTGGTCGCGCGACGATTGCGAAAATATGTTCTCCGTCGAGTACATGGGTTCGCTCGGCGTGCCGGCTGATTCTTCGCTCGAGGCGTTTATCATCGAGCACTACTGGGGCTATACCAGGCGCGGCGAACGGCGCACGGACGAATACCTGGTCGAGCATCCGAAATGGGAACTGTTCGAAGTGAATTACGCCGAGATCGAAGTGGATTTCGCGGAAACCTACGGCGAGCGTTTCGGATTTCTCACCGGTATCGAACCGGATTCGGTTTTGTTTGCGCGCGGGTCGGAGATCAGCGTTTATCGCGGGCAGAGGATGGCGTAAGATGGCGATAATAGGCATCGTGGCGGTAGCGAAAAATCTGGCCATCGGTCGCGGCGGCAAACTGCCCTGGCACTACTCCGCCGACCTGAAATTTTTTAAGCAAACCACCACCGGAAACGCCGTTGTGATGGGGTACAACACTTATGCCTCGATCGGAAAACCGCTGCCGAACCGCCTGAACATCGTGCTTAGCCGCACGAAAGATATCAAAAACCAGCCTGATGTGAAAATGCTGCGCAGCAGGGAAGAAGTGATGGAATTTGCGCGCGCCTCAGGCCGCGACGTCTATATCATCGGCGGCGCGAAAACGTTCGAAAATTTCGCCGACGCGATAGAAAAATGGATCGTCACGGAAATCCCGCTCGAGGTTGAAGACGCGGACACTTTTATGCCCGCCGATCTTTTGGCCAGATTTAAATTAGTCGATACCAAAGAGTTGGAAGACGGATTAAAAGTCAGGTTTTTCACCCGCAATTAAGTTTATAACGCAAAAAGAATTTAACCACGAAATCACGCGAAGCAACACGAAATCGGCGGCTAACGGTTTAGAGTTCAAACTTTAGTTTGTCCTGAAGTTTGTCTATCCAGTCTTTCGGGTCTATCGAGTCTATCGATTACGGAGTCAGTAGCGTCGGCGTCAGCCGATGCGTGTCAGAGCGGGAGCGGAAGCGGAGTTTTAAATCTTTCAATTATCGCCATTAATACAGTAGAATAACGAAAACCACCGAAAAGGAGCGCGAAGCTATGCTAGGCGGAAAACCCTGGGAACAGTGGATCGAGGAATATTCGGAAGGGCACCAACACCCGATGAACCGTTTGACGCACAAGATCGGCATCCCGATGATCGCCGTTGCGCTGCCCCTGTTTCTGGTGGCGTTTTTCGTCCCGTGGTTCTGGATACTGCCGACGACGCTTTTTGTGCTGGGGTGGATATTCCAGTTCATCGGACACGCCTACGAAGGCAAGCCGCCCGAATTTTTCAAAGACCCGCGCTTTCTCTTCGTCGGCCTGCGCTGGTGGATCAAAAAAACCTTCGGTTAACAACGAACTTTTTATATCAAGCTCACGATAAAAGCCCGGTGCTATTTGCGCCGGGCTTTTCGTTAAGCGAGATATTATCTAAAATCGCTATTTTAACCAGTAGCGCAGCAAGCCGCGCTTTGCAGGCAGGATGCCTGCGCTCCCAGGTTAACGTTTGTTTTCTATTGCGTCACTTTACCCTTGGAATTTGTCAGGCTGGCGATGACCAGGGCGAGTTCGGCGGGTTCGACAGGTTTGGCGACGTGCATATTATAGCCTTCGGAAAGTGCTTTGAGGCGGTCTTCGACGCGGGCGAAGGCGGTCAGCGCAACGGCCGGGAGACGGGTGCCGGTACCTTCTTCCGCCGCCCTGATTTTTCGGATCAGGCTGTAGCCGTCTTCTTCCGGCAGCCCGATATCTGAGACTAAAACGTCGGGCCTGAAATCCTTCAGCAGTTCGAGCGCCTGCGAGACGGATTCGCACTCTTTGACCTGCGCCCCGCATTGTTCCAGCACGGCGACGATCAGACGGCGGGCGTCCGGTTCGTCCTCGACCGCGAGTATCTTGATTCCTTTCAGTTCGGGCGGGCAGTCAAAGGGCACCGCGCCGCTGCCGACCGGGTGAACCCGCCCTTCGATCTCCATCGTGATCGATTCGGCCTGTTTGCGGAGCGCCATGACCGGCAGTTTTACGGTGAAAACCGCCCCCCGGCTATTTTCGAGATTAGAGGCTTCGACGGTGCCGCCGTGAAGTTCGACCAGGTGGCGCACGATCGAAAGCCCTAAACCCAAACCGCCGTATTTTTTGCTGCTGGTGCTGTCGGCCTGGCGAAAACGGTCGAAAACATAAGGCAGAAAATCTTCCTCGATCCCCTTGCCGGTATCGCTGATCGTGATCTCGACATGCGAATTGATGCGCTCGAGAGAGATACGGATGCTGCCGGCGCGCGGCGTGAACTTGATCGCGTTCGAAAGCAGATTCCATATTACCTGCTGCAGCCGGACGGAATCGCCCAGCACGGTTCCGGCGCCAAAATCCAGCACTACATAGACGCGGATCTCTTTTGCTTCCGCCGCCGGGCGCAGCGTGTCCACCGCGGAATTGATGACCATGGTCAGATCGGTCGGCTGCGCGTCGAGGCGCAGCTTGCCGGAAATGATGCGAGAAACATCGAGCATGTCTTCGATCAGCCGCGACTGTAATTTTGCATTGCGGTCGATTATCTCGATCGCGCGGGTAAAGGCTTCGCTGTCGAGCGCGCCCCCGCTCAACATTCGCGTCCAGCCGAGGATCGCATTAAGCGGCGTGCGCAGCTCATGCGACAACAAACCGAGAAAATCGTCCTTGGTGCGGCTGGCTATCTCCGCCTGTTTGCGGGCTTCCTGTTCGCTGATCAACAGCGCGTCGCGATCTTTGATCGCCAGCTGCGCGCTTTCGTACAGCCGGGCGTTATCCATCGCGATCGCGGCCTGGGCGGCCAGCCCCTCAACGATCTGCTCATGGCGTTTGCTGAAAACGCCGGGCCTGGAATGGCCGAAGAATAGCCCGCCGATCACGTCGCCCGAACGCGAGATGACCGGAACGGCCAGATAGCTGCTGACCGGCAGATGCCCCGGCGGCATTCCGTGATAGGGCGAGCTTTTGCCGTAGCGCGGGTCTTTTTTTACGTCGTCGATACGGATCGGCGATTCGCCGCGAAACGTCGGCCCGAAAAGCTCGGTCGCGCGCGGCATCGGAAAATGAGCAAAGGCTTCGCGCGGAACGCCCGAAAGCGTGTAAAGCATATAGGACGCGCCGTCTTCATCAAGGACGTTATAGAAAAAGGCGCCAAATTCCGCGTCGGAAAGCTCGGTTGCGGCATCGGTCACGGCCTGAACCAGATTATGCAGGTCAAGCTCCGCCGACAATAACTGCCCCAGACCCTGGATCGTTTCGATTATCTCTTTTTGTTCCAGGAGCTCGGCTTCCGCCCGCTTGCGCTCGGTGATATCACGCACGACCTTGGAAGCTCCCACGACCTTGCCGTCCGCGTTCTTAATGGGAGAGACGGTCAGCGAAACGTCGATAAAAGTGCCGTCTTTTTTGACGCGAACGGTCTCATAGTGGTCGATCCGCCGGCCGCTTCTGATCTGCTGCAGGATGACGGATTCTTCGTCCTGGCTGTCGGACGGGATCAACAGGGAAATATGCCGGCCGATCATTTCCTCGGCAGTGTAGCCAAAGATACGCTCCGCGCCTCTGTTCCAGCTGGTGACCACACCGTCCAGCTTTTTACTGACGATGCCGTCGTCGGCGGATTCGATGATCGCCGCCAGCCAGCTGGAAGCTATCGATTTGTCGCGCAGATCGCCAAGCAGATCCTGCGTTACCGGGTCGGATGCGGTTATATGGATATCTTCTTCTGACATAAAGGCACAATTCAGCTAAGTATATGCAAAGGCAGGTTCATAAGGAAGAATAGTATAGCAATAAATAGTGAATAGTGAATAGTGATTGGTAAATAGTGAATGGCGAATACTTGAAATGCGGAGACAGATCGTCCGCATGAACGCGCGGGCGTTCCGATCGCTGCCTGCGATACAGTTGACGTTTAGAGACGGCCTTTGACCGTCTAGTGGGCGCTGATTATTGCTTTGCCGCGCGATTTTCGCCGCACGCGAAATTCCTGCAGCTCCTTGTGCCGCTGGTGCAGGATCAGGCTTAAGCCCTGATGAGAAAGCCCGAGCAGTTTGGCGGCCCTTGTCACGCGCCCGCCGGTTTCGTTCAGGGCTTTCAGGATGATCTCTCCTTCATAGGTTAGAACCGCTTCCGACAGCGAAAAATTTTCCCAGTTCATAACCGGCGCCATTTCGAACCCGCTGGTTTCAAACTGTCTTCTGGCAATTCTTTTCAGGCGATCGAGGGTGCTGATCTTTGGCGACTGCTGCAATAACTCGTCGGCTTCCAGGTAAAGCGAGCGAAAAACTATCGGCGTCAGGCCGGATTGAAGCTCTTCGATGCAGCTTAGCGCCGCGCTTCCGGCGCTTTCATTATCGCCGACCCCGAGAGCAATTTCTTTCGCTTCGACAAATGTATCTATCGCTTCCTTTACCACATCTCTCCGGCTTAAAATCACACCTAAAGTAGTTAATGATTCGGATAAGAGAGATCTTTCATCGCCGGCGCGCATTATTTCCACTGCTTTGCGGGCGGCTATCTCGGCGTCTTTTAGCCGATCTTCAGACAACAGGGCCTGGGCTTTAGAATCATAAACCTGCGCGGCGTGGGTCTGATCCTTAACTTTTGTATAAAGATAAATGGCCCGGTCAAAATGAGAATAAGCATTCTTATGGTCATCCAACAGACGGTAAACATTGCCTAAATTACTTTCGGCGGCTGCGGCGTAAATATAGTGTTTCGCCTTTTTATAATAAATGCCGGCCTGCTGGTAATCTTTTATCGCCGCGCGGATCAGACCGGGGTTATTTTTATCTTCCCCTTCTCCACGCTGGATCAGCGCCCGGTGAAAATAAAGTTTGCCGCGCAGCAGCGCGCTTCCTTTAGCCGCGGCGGAAGCGGCCCGGTTCACCAGTTCCATGGCTTTACCATAGTGTTTGGTCGAAATCTCCACATTAACCAGGCGGAGAAGTATTTTCCCTAAAAGTTCGGGCAGAAACTCAAAACCGCTGTCCAGAACGTGCTGGAGAATGACTCTGGCTTCTTCAAAAGAACCTTCACGCCAATAGCAAACCGCCAGATCACTGCGGGTCTCGCCCCAGTTCTGAAAATCCTTTGCCGTCTCGAAAAGATCAGCGCTCTCGCTGAGAATATCCTTAGCTTTTTCCTGCGAATCGGGAATCTGTTTCATGCTTCCCAGCCAACCGGAAAGGGCTCCGACCCGCGATAAGACCGCGGCCTTCTGGTTGTCGGGCAACCCGTCCACGTCAGGCCTGATCCCTACGTCCTGCCACCAGTCACCCAGGGCTTCCGCCGCTTTTGTATATTCGCCGGAATCTTCCAATTGCCTGGCGGATTCACATATGCCTATAATGCCCGATATAACCGAATTTTTCGGCTCGTTGAGTGTTTTTAGTTTATTCATAATTTGCTTGACCCGCCTTTTGCAAATATCATTGCTAATTAGATCTCTCCCTAAAATAAAAAACAGGAGTTCAATATGACAAAAAGTACCTTTAAACTTTACTTCGCAACCTTTTTACTCACCCTGGCCCTGGCATCCTTTGGCGTTGCCGGTGATATTCAATGTCCGTTTACTTCACCGCCGCCGCCGCAACCAGGCCGTAATGTAGCCCCGGCCGTTGACAACACAAATCCATCTGAAGGAAGTGATTACCAGTTTCTGAACGGATTCTGGGAGTTCCTTGCGCAGAATACGGATCTGTTTTAACGGCAATTTTCAATTGCTTAGAGGATTAGAAACTAACGCCGGCATTTCTCCCGGCCCGGCGTTACCCTCGAAGTGTGCCTCTTATCCAATAAGATCAGAAACAATACTTACGAACAAATTTACGATAAGCATAATAGCATTGTTTCTTGTTATCAATAGAAATAAAAGTGTCGGAGAGGCTGATTTAGAGAAAAAAACACTCTGTCTGCGCTATTTTCCCTTCTGATGACGAACTTCCGCAGTTTATCGAAAAAGAATTCGTCGCGGCCGATCTGGAAATCGCTGTAATAAATGCGGTACATATTACGGCCGGCGTGTTGAACTGTTATCTAAAATTGTGGCGACGGTATCGGAAATATTATTCGGAAATAGGTGATAACCGATAGATCATAGAGAATAGATCGAATCTTTCAGCTATTATCTATGCTCTTTCATCTACTCCGAATGATGCCCGCCACAACTTTAGTAAGCTAATTTTTTGAGATGGTTTCCGCCAGTTCGACCAGAACTCTGCCGAGCGGTTTGCCGAGGTCCTGCGGAACGCTGGAATTGACCTGCACGGCGACCGCGAATTTTTTGTCGGAAAAATACATCATGTCGGTCATGTAGCCGGGAAAAAATCCGCTGTGGCCGTAGGTCACACCCAGACGGGTCGGGCGGATGATCACGCCGAGCCCGTATTTTGTTTCGCGGCCGAGCATCGGCGCGGAAACGCCGTCCAGCATCTGCGGCAGCATTTCAGGCGGAAAAGCGCGGCCTTCGTACATTGCGCGGGCCCAAAAGGCCAGGTCTTCGGTAGTGGAGGCGATCCCGCCGCCCGTCCATTCAAATTGCGGGTTGATGATGAATTTGCCGTTTTCCAGGACGGCATCCTTGCCGCCGAAGGGGTTGTCTTTTCCGGCGTAACCCTGCACCAGTCCCTTTATTTCGCGCTTGTCGGAAGGCACGGTGTTTTTTAGCTTGAGCGGTTTCAGCACGCGGCTTTTGACCAGTTCGTAATATTTCTCGCCGGTGGTTTTTTCCATTATCATCCCGAGCACGATGTAATTGGTGTCGGAATAATCCCAGCCCTTACCGGCGGCGAAATCGGCTTTGGTGTCGAAAAGATAAGCCAAAAGCTCTTCGGGTTTCCAGACCTTCGCGGGGCTAGCGGTCAGATCTTTGGTGAACTGGTCTTTAAATTCATAGCGCACCAGCCCGCTGGTGTGATTCATCAACTGGCGAATGGTGATGTCTTTTGCGTTCGGCAGCCGCGCGAACCATTTTTCCCGGCCGAGATATTTTTCCACCCGGTCGTCGAGATTAAAATAGCCCTCTTTTATTAGCTGCATTGCCGCCGCCGCGCAATAAGTTTTGCCGACGCTGCCGGAAAGCATCAGGTCTGAGGGCAGCATCGGGGTTTTGGCGTCGCGGTCGGAATAACCCACCGCCAGGCCGAACGAGGTGCCGTCCGCCAGCGCGACACCGACCGTTGCCCCGGCGAATTTCCCGGCCTTATGCCATTCGTCTATCTGGCCCTGCAGTTTTTGCCTGAGCTCGGCGGTATCGGTCTGCGCCGCAGCTTTCTGCGCGCAATAGGAAAGGCTCGACAGCAGCAGCGCCGCGATATAAAACAAAGCTCTTAGCTGCAAAATATTAAAATTCATAACGCCACACTTCCGCCCGTTCGGACCGCAAAAGGATCGATGCTTTAATAAATTGGTTTACGCAGAAACCGGGAATAACGTTTCCCGGTTCTGACAGGGGGGCGTTATCCGGGAAATCGCGGCTTCTGAAATCCGAGCACGATCTGTAAAGCTATCAGGATCAGAACGCTGAAAAAAAGCAGAAACATTCCGGTATGCAGGCTGTTGGAATAATTAGAGACGTAGCCGATGACCCAGGTGGTCACCGCCGCGCCGAGCGTTCCGCAGATAAAGAACGGGGTGGCGCGGCGGCTGGCCGAAGGGCCGAAAAATCCGGTAAAGCGCGACACGTTCGTCGGAAAAACCGACGAGCTGCCGAAACCCGCGACCCCTGCGCCGATGCCGAGCGTCACTACGTCCCGGGCAAAAAGCAAAACGATCGTCCCGCCGAGGATCATCAGGAGATTTAAAAAGAGCATCGTGTTTTTGCTGAGAAAACGAAAAAATACCGGCGCCACGCCGCGCCCGGCGACAAAAAATACGTAGTACAAAAATATCGGCGGAAACAGCAGCGCGGGCGCGTCGGTTCCTTCGATCCGCCCGGTGTAGGTTTTCAGCCACCCGCCCATCGCGCTTTCAAACCCGACATGGATAAAATTAAAAGCGGCGATCGCCCAGGCGACCGGATGCGTCCAGATCGACATCGTAAAATCGGCGGCGTTGGCTTCGCTTGAGACCGGTTTCTGCTCGATGTTTTTTGGCATCGATGCCAAGGCCACACCCAGGATCAAAAGCGAAACGGATAGTATCAGGGTCGGGCCCAAAATATTCGTGCCGCTGCTGAAAAGATCGACAAAAGGCTGGCTTAAGATCGCGCCGAATCCCCAAAAGAAATTCAAAATGCTGAGCGCCGAAACCGTCCGGGCGGGATTAAGCTCGAGGATCAGCATATTGATCGCAGGCAGCGTCAAACCGATGCCGATGCCATTGATGAAAAAGCCCGCCAGGCAAAGCTCGAAGCTGTTCAAATTGAGCATAAAGACCCCGGCCGCCATCAAAAAACAACCAATCAAAGTAGCGAGCAAAAAGCGGTTTCGCTTTCCGAACCAATTGGTCAGCAGTGTCCCCAGCAGCGAGCCGGCAAACTGAGCGGGGAAAAAATTTCCCGTCTGCTCGTCGTTAAGCGAAAATTTTGCGGAAAGGATCGGCAGGACCTGCCCGATCAAAACGGTAGCGATCCCCGAAACAAAAAATCCGGCATGAAGCAGGATCTTCAGGAGCTGGAGCTTGGTTGGGTTTTGCTCGGACATATACGGCAAAAAACAAAGGTAAGAAGTAACAGGCAAAAAGTAAAGCCCGCGCGAACTTTAGCCACAGAGCTCACAGAATTCAAAGCGGGGAATATTTTACAGGGATAAAGGAGATAAAAGGAATAAAATACACGCTTTAATATCCTATGGCAGGGTGATCTCATGCGCGCGATCAGACAGAAAAGGCTCGACCGCAGCCTCCCGCCCCAGAGGCAATTTTAAACCGCGCGGGCGGGACCCCACGCCACAGCCGCCGGGACGGACGGCGCTACATCTCATTTTATAAAGGAACAAATGCCGTCACAAAGGCGTAAAATATTTGATCAGGGAAACTTTCGAATATGGATATTTATTTTTTGATCTTCTCTTTGTTTTTTCCGCGCATCGTTTTGCTGGTGTATTTTGTTCAGGACTGGTATCCGAAAAACACGGTCCCGTTTTTGGCCGACGTTCTGCTGGGAGTTTTCGTGCCGCGCGTTTTGATCCTGATCTATATTTACCAGAATATGGGTTACGAAAATATCTGGTTTGCCGCGCACCTGATCGTGATGATCCTGACCTATTTCGGCGGCGGCAGAGAGACCAGGCGGCGGAGAAGATGGCGCAGGGAAAGAAGAGCGAACGGATAACGCTGTGTGAAGGTGAGATCAGATAAGCGCGTCGTCGAAATCCATGGGAACGTAATGAAAAAAGAGTGAGGTAGATTTGTGGCCTTCGGGCAGTGGACTGCGATAATGCGGCAGTTCGCGCCCCCGGTAGGCGAGACAATCACCGTTGCCCAGGTAAATAGCTCTTTCAGTTTCCCCGCCCGGTTCGCGGCCCGGTTCGTGAATGGAAAGATTGAGCGGCCAGGGCGAGACACCGTCCGTTGGTTCGGGTTCATAATCGACCTGGAGAGAAAAACTATACTCGCACGCTTCGCGGTCGACGTGCGGTTTAAGATCGGCCCCGCCGCGGTAGGAAGCGGCATAGCAATATGACGGTTTAACCTCACAACCGACGAGCTTGCTCATCAAAGAGGTTAAGCTGAGGTGAAAAAAACGGGCCAGCGGCTCGTTACCGTCGCGAAACCTGCGCTCGACCCGCGTGTCTCCGAACCACATAAAACCCTGTCCGATATACGACCGGTAAAATGCCTGCATCGCGCGTATGTGGGGACCCGGTATCACGTTTTTGAGCGTCGCGTACTTATTTTGGGAAAAAGATTCTTTTGCTTCGGCGACACGGCCGGCGGCGTTTTCTTCGGTTTCACTGTATGACGCGGAATCGATAATTATCCCCGCGGCTTCGAGTTTTGCGCTCAGGCCGGGATCGATACCCGCCGGAACCGGCTCGCCGGCGCGCAAATGCAAAACAGCGGCAGCCTGCTGATGACTTATCCAATAGCCCAGATCTAGTTCCACCCCGGGGCTTTTTATCCACGCGGTAGGCAGATACGGAGAAAAATGTTTATCGACCGAGAGCGTACGGAAATTTGAAAGATCAAAAGGCTCGAACCGGAAGGCAGGATTGACCCGCATCGCTCGCTCGTTACTCGCGGCCTGACCGGCCTTAAGATCGTCAAGCAGACATGAAAAGAGAGGTTTTTGCGGGATGTTTTCCGCCGTGACCAGCACGCCGAACCGGGCGAAAAGATCGCGCTCCCGGTCGTCGAGGTCGTTTTCCACGTCAAGCAGGTTTAGTCCGATCTTCGATAATTCGGCCAGCAGGCCGTAAAGCGCCGGATGTTCCGCTTCGCTGAGGTTAAGCTTTTGCAAACCCTCCCCCACCTTTGGAGCGATCAGCGTACAGTTTCCCGCGCCTCCGGTTTCATTGGTTTCATTGGTTTCATTGGTTTCAACGGCGAGTACGGCGTAAGGATTTAATTTCAGATCAGACGGCATAAGGTATGTATAAGCGCGAATCTAAATTACACTATTTTACCGGCTCAGTCAGCCGGTATTTAGCAATTTTAACAGTGTCCTAAAAGTATGGTGCCAGGCCGGGATGTATCGTTCGGAGTAGATGAGATAATAGCTGAAAGATTCGATCTATCCTCTCTTATCTATCAGTTATCATCTATTTCGGAATAATATTTTCGATACCGGCACCACAATTTAGAGAAAATTGCATGTCCGAAAAAAATAAAAAAAAAACACTTGACAAATATATAGATGTTTGTCAATATATCTATCAGAGGTTAATGACCGATGGATAACAAGACATTTCAGAAGATAGCCAGAGCGCTTGCGGACCCGCGAAGGTTTGAGATATTTCAAACGATCGCCGCGGCCAAGCAGGAGATGAATTGCGGCGCGGTCTCTGAAAAAAACTGTACCGTATCGCAGCCGACGGTTTCGCATCACATCAAGGAACTGAAGGAAGCCGATCTGCTGGAAGTAAGGACCGAGGGGCAGTCAAAATATTTGACCGTCAATACCGAGATCCTGAACGAATACATTGCCGAACTGCAAAATCGCCTGCATTTATCGACGATGACGGCAGTTAAATAAAGGCATATATTTTTTGCTCGTATATATAGATAATTGTATATATATAGCAACATCGAAAGAGTAGGAGATAAACGAGATGAATAACGTAAGTACAGCAAATGAAACGGTTCAAGCGCCGCAAAGCTGGTGCTATCCGGCAAAAGTTTCCGGTACAGCCGTGAAAAATAATACTGCGGCGGATTTCGGCGTTCAATCATACAAATTCACCCAGCCGTTCAAATTTACGCAGCCGGATAAATTCGGTGCCGGAGAAACCGTAAAAGCGCCGGAAAAAGAATTACAGGTGACGCGAATGATGGCGTTTGGCCGGAGCTTGATGGCGGCCGGAGTTTGACGGCGGAAAGCTGGAGCTGAAATTAAAAAAGTTTGACGAACAAGGGACGGAGCGAACAAGGGGCGGGAGGACAAAATGAAACCACAGATATTACAAATTATTTCCGATATGTTTTCGGACGAAAAAAGATCGCTGATCTTGACGAATCTGTTGTCGGAGCTGGTGAGTGTCTATCTGTGGTTTCATAAGTTCAATTTTATCGTGCAAAAGATCGTGCAGTAAATATTCGGCAATCATAAATTCAAATCAGGAAAGAAGAAAAGGAAACAAAAAAATGAGCGAGCAAAAAGTAGCATTAATTACGGGCGCAAATAAAGGCATCGGGTTTGAAACGGCAAGACAGCTCGGCCAGCAGGGAATAAAGGTTCTGGTCGGCGCGCGCGATGAAACACGCGGCAAAGAAGCCGAAGCGAAACTTAAAGGTGAAGGCATCGACGCCGAATTCATCCGTCTCGATCTGGGCGACGCGAAAACGCATGACGACGCGGTGAAATATATCGGGGAAAAATTCGGCAAGCTGGATATTCTGGTCAACAACGCCGGCATCTGGCTCGAAGGGCCGGAGATCAAACCGGCGAGCGAAGTTCCGCTCGAGATCTTTCGCAAAACATTCGACACCAATTTTTTCGATCAGATCGCGGTCACCCAAAAGTTTCTGCCGCTGATCAAAAAGAGCGACGCCGGCAGGATAGTCAATCTGTCGAGCGGGCTGGGTTCGAACGCCTTACACGCCGATCCGACCAGCGCGCTGTGGGATTTTAAGGTTCCGGCATACGACGCTTCAAAAGCGGCGCTTAATTCGTTCACGATCCACCTGGCTTATGAACTGAAAGATACGCCGATCAAGGTCAACGCCGTTCACCCGGGCTCGGTCGAAACCGACATGAACAAGGGCGGCGAACTGAAACTGGCGGAAGGCGCGAAAACATTGGTCGATATGGCGACGCTTCCGGCGGACGGCTACACCGGCAGATTCGTCCATCTCGGGCAGGAACTGCCCTGGTAATTTTTAACGGCTTTGCCCATAAATATCGGTTGAATTAAGATAACGGGTCAGTACCTCAGAACGCAGTGATCGGCTAGTGATACAACTGTTTGTTTTATGCCGGAAGCCGGTCACTACGTTCCGGTACTGACTTCATTACAATCATCTATTTCATTTTATGGGCACGCCATTTTAAACAGTTGACGCTAAAGCGCGAACTCTAAACTTAAGCGGAATGGCTTAAATATAATTAGTTATAATTGGAAAATTGAAATTTATGTCAAAACTTTTTGAACCAATAACGATCGGCGATCTTCGGCTTTCGAATCGCGTAGTGATGGCGCCGCTGACGCGGAATCGTTCGACCATGCCGGGCCGGGTGCCGAATGAATTGATGCGGGAATATTATGTGCAGCGCGCCTCGGCGGGAATGATCATTACCGAAGCGACGTCCGTCTCGCCGGCGGGCGTCGGCTATCCGCAGACGCCGGGTATCTGGTCGGATGAGCAAACCGAAGGCTGGCGTAAAGTGGTGGACGGCGTCCACGCCGCGGGCGGCACTATCGTGCTTCAGCTATGGCATGTCGGGCGCATTTCCGATCCCAGCTATCACAACGGAGCGCTGCCGGTTGCGCCGAGCGCGATCGCGCCGAAAGGAACCGTCAGCATACTGCGGCCGCAGCGCGAATTTGTCACACCGCGGGCGCTGGAAACTTCGGAGATAGCCGGCGTGGTCGAAGAATTTCGCACCGGCGCGGCAAATGCAAAAGCCGCCGGGTTTGACGGGGTTGAAATTCACGGCGCGAACGGTTACCTGCTCGACCAGTTTTTGCAGGACGGCAGTAATCACCGGACGGATGAGTACGGCGGATCGATCCGAAACCGCGCGCGGCTGCCGTTGGAAGTGGCCGATGCGGTGATCTCCGTTTGGGGAGCGGGACGGGTCGGCTATCACCTGGCTCCGCGCGGCGACAGCCACGACATGGGCGATTCCGATCTGGCCGCCACATTCGGCTATCTGGTAGGCGAACTCGATAAACGAAACATCGCTTTTATCTGCGCCCGCGAATCCATGAGCGAACCTCGCTTGGGGCCGAAACTGCGCGAAATTTTCCGCGGCGCGTATATCGTCAATGAAGGCTTCACACCTGAAATCGCGGAAGAGATCCTTACCGCCGGTGAAGCGGATGCGGCGGCTTTTGGAAAACTGTTTATTTCCAATCCCGATCTGCCGCTAAGATTAAAAACAGGCGCGGAACTGACACCGTGGAATCAGGAAACTTTTTACTCGCAGGGAGCAGAAGGCTATACGGATTACCCCGCGCTGGAAATTGCCGAAACCGCAGAGACCGCGATCGCCGCGTAAAATTAACTTGGCGTGTGATACAAGAAAAAGCCGCCTCCCGGCTGCAAAAACGGGAATGTTAGCCACAGAGAACACAGAGGGCGCAGAGAAAGAGACAGGAAACGGAGACAGGAGACGACAGCCAAAAAGTAATATTCTATTTCCTATTCCTATTTCCTGTTTCCTATTCTCTGTGTCCTCTGTGCTCTCTGTGGCTAACTCCAAAAAAATCTAAAATTGCCGACACCCTTTTCCTGATGGATACCGGCCGCAAAAATATGTATACTGTTTTCCGTCTCAAACTAAAGCAATAAACAAATTTTGAAACGCTATTTTTACTCGACCGTAATTCCATTTAACTAATTTGTTAAAACTCCAAACAAATTAATTAAATGTTGAGTAAATTAGATTTAGTGATAAATCAGCAGAATATGAAGAAAGTAATATGGCCCGGGCTTTTGATCGGTTTTTACTTATTGGCGGCGGTTTCCGTCTTCGGCCAGGCGCCGCGTGTTTTTCTGCTTGACGGGCAAAAGATGCGGCAGACAAAACAAAATATCAAGGCGGGTGATAAAAGCTACGACGCGGCGCTGGCGAAATTGGAAAAAGACGCGCAGGCGGTTGTCAAAGGCGGGATATATTCCGTCACGGTAAAATCCGCCGCGCCGCCGAGCGGCGACAAACACGATTATATGAGCCAGGCGCCGTATTTCTGGGCCGATCCGAAATCGCCGGGCGGGCTTCCCTACATCCGGCGCGACGGAGAGCGCAATCCCGAGATCGAAAAATATCCCGATCATCAAAATCTGGACAAGATGATCGCGGCTACGGAAACGCTCGCGCTGGCTTACTATTTCAAAGGCGACGAGACCTACGCCGCAAAGGCCGTCGGGCTGCTGCGCGCCTGGTTTCTCGATTCCGCCACCAGGATGAATCCGAACCTGCAATTTGCCCAGGCAATCCCCGGTGTCAATACCGGACGCGGCATCGGGCTGATCGAGACGCGCGGGTTAGTACGGGTGGTCGATGCGGCCGGGCTGCTGGCGGGTTCGAAAGCGCTGACTGGTGCGGACAGGCGGGGACTGGAAGATTGGTTCGGCAAATTTTTGCAGTGGATGCAGGAAAGCAAAAACGGGCGCGATGAATCCGCCGCCTTAAATAATCACGGAACTTATTACGACGTTCAGGTGGTTTCATTCGCGCTTTTTACCGGCAAAAAAGAGCTGGCGAAAAACATTCTCGAAACGGCGAAGCAAAAACGCATTGCCCGGCAGATCGAACCCGACGGCGGCCAGCCGCTCGAACTGGAACGGACAAAAAGCTGGAGCTACAGCGTGATGAATCTCGAGGGACTCATGGCGCTCGCCCGCCTGGGGCAAAACGCGGGCGTCGAGCTTTGGAATTATCAAACCGCAGATGGTCGCGGCATCAGAAAAGCAATGGATTTTCTTTATCCCTTTGCATCAGTCAGCGGCGGGATAAACGGCGGCGAAAAATGGAAATACAAGCAGATAGAAGGCTGGCCCGGGCAAATTTTATTTCCCCTGATGCGCCGCGCGGCAGGCCAATATACAGACGAAAAATTTAAGACGATGCTGGCAAAAATTCCGGCGGCCGACCGGGCGGACAGGGAATATCTGGTCTATAAAACAAAATAAAGGTAGTGTCCTAAATTTGTGATACTCAGTTTCTCTTTGCGGGCTTTGCGCCTTTGCGTGAGGAAATTTCACGCCAGGACGCAAAGAGCGCAAAGTAAATCAAGCAACTCTTTAAACCAGTACTAGAGGTTAGGACTACCCAAAATAAATTACCTATTCGAAATAGATAATAGCTGAAAGATGATAACGGATAGATTAGGTCCGTCATCTCTGATCTATCAACTATTTCGAAAACAAAAAGCAGAAATAAACATTAAATCATTGGAGAACAAGCATGTCGCGGATAAGTTTCATCCTCATTCTGGCAATTTTTGTAAATTCGGTCGGCGGCGGCAGCTTCGCGCAAAATGCGCCGACACTATCCAGCATGTACCGCGACGGTTGGACCGATCTGAATAAAAACGGGCGTAGGGATATTTACGAAAATCCCAGAGCGGCGATAGATCTGCGCGTGGAAAATTTGCTGGCGCAGATGACGCTGGAAGAAAAAACCTGCCAGACGGCGACGCTCTATGGATTTAACCGCGTGCTGCGCGATCCGCTGCCGACGCCGGAATGGAAAAATAAGATCTGGAAAGACGGTATCGCAAATATCGACGAGCATTTAAACGGCTGGGGCCCGGGCGGGCAGGTGGAATATGCGACCGACATCAAAAAACACGTCTGGGCGATGAACGAGACCCAGCGATTTTTTATCGAGGAAACGCGGCTCGGCATTCCGGCCGATTTTACCAACGAAGGTTTGCGCGGCGTCGCATTTACCACGGCGACGAGTTTTCCCTCGGAGATCGGAATGGGTTCGACCTGGAATAAAGCGCTGGAAAGCGAGCTCGGCCGCATCACCGCACTCGAAGCAAGAGCGCTCGGCTATACGAATATTTACGCGCCGACGCTGGACGTGCCGCGCGACCAGCGGTGGGGCAGGATCGAAGATACCTACGGCGAAGACCCTTATCATGCTTCGCGGATGGGCGTGGCGATGGCTAAAGCGATGCAGCAGAATTACACTGTGGCTTCGACCGCAAAGCATTATGCCGTACATAGTTACAACAAGGGCGGACGCGAAGGCGGGGCGCGCACCGACCCGCAGACTTCGCCGCGCGAGGTGGAAAATATCTTCCTGCCGCCGTTTGCGGCAGTGATAAAAGAAGCCGGAATTTTGGGCGTGATGAGCTCCTATAACGATTATGACAGCATTCCCGTGACCGGCAGCAGCTACTGGCTGACCGAGCGTTTGCGAAAAGATTTCGGTTTTAAAGGCTACGTGGTTTCCGACAGCGCGGCGGTCGAATACCTGTATAACAAGCACCGCACCGCCGCCGATATGAAAGACGCGGTCCGGCAATCGATCAACGCCGGGTTAAATGTAAAAACGAATTTCACGCCGCCCGAAGATTTCATCCTGCCGCTGCGCGAACTGGTCAAAGAAGGCAAGGTCACGATGAAAACGCTCGACGACCGCGTGCGCGATGTTCTGCGCGTAAAATTCACGCTCGGAATTTTCGACCGTCCGTATATTACGGACGCCGCCGCGACGGAAAGGCTGGTCAATTCGGCCGAGCACCAAAAAGCTGCGCTGCGCGCCGCGCGCGAAAGCATGGTGCTGCTCAAGAACGAAAAAAATATTTTGCCGCTGAGCAGGGAAATAGATTCCATCGCCGTGATCGGGCCCAACGCCGCCGACGTTTCGAATATGAAATACCGCTACGGGCCGTCTGATGTGACGGGCGCGACGGTGGTCGAAGCGATCAAAAACAAACTCGGCCCGCGCGTAAAAGTCAGCTACGCAAAAGGCTGCGATATTGTCGATAAACGCTGGCCGGAATCGGAAATTTTACCGGAGCCGCTGACCGACGCGGAAAAAGACGAGATCGAAAAGGCCGTAGACGCGGCAAAAAAATCGGACGCCGCGGTGGTCGTTTTGGGCGACCAGGCGGCGACGGTGGGCGAAAGCGCTTCGCGGTCGAGCCTCGATCTTCCCGGAAGGCAGGACGATCTGCTTCGCGCGGTGCAGGCCACCGGAAAACCGGTCGTGCTGGTGCTGATGAACGGCCGCCCGATGAGTATTAACTTTGCGCAGAAATACGTGCCCGGCATTTTGGAAGCCTGGTTTCCCGGCGCGCACGGCGGCACGGCGATCGCGGATGTTTTGTTCGGCGATTACAACCCCGGCGGAAAACTTACGATAACTTTTCCGAAAACCGTCGGGCAGATCCCGCTGAATTTTCCGACCAAACCGGGCGCCCAGGCCGAGGGCGAAAAGACGCGCATCCCCGGCGCGCTCTATTATTTCGGACACGGACTGAGCTATACCACATTTACTTACAGCGATCTGAAGATCACCCCCGCGAAACCGAAAATAAACGGCAATGTCACCGTCACCATCGACGTGCAAAACACCGGCGCGCGCGCGGGCGACGAGGTGGTGCAGCTTTACACGCGCGACATGGTCAGCACGGTCACGACGTATGAAAAAAATCTGCGCGGGTTTGAAAGGATCAATCTGCGGCCCGGCGAGAAAAAGACCGTCACGTTCACCTTGACGCCGGCCGATCTGTCCCTCTGGGACGGGAATATGCGTTTTGTCGCCGAGCCGGGTGTGTTTAAAGTTATGATAGGTTCTTCGTCAGAAGATATAAGACTGACCGGGGAGTTCGAGTTGGTTTTAAAATAGGCTGTAACTACTTTTATACTCGGATACCCGGCGAGCTTTGCAGTTAAATAAATGCAGTTAACCGCAAAGCGCGCTAAGAAAAACCGCAAAGGACGCAAAGCAAATAGCCGAAAAGGAGAACCACCCCGGCGCTTCGGAGCGGCGCCAACCCTCCTTCGTAAGGAGGGGAGTTTAAGATACGAAGGGAAGAAAAAGTAAGAAAATGAAGGTTTCACTTTTTATTACCTGTTTGATAGACCAGCTAAGCCCGGAGGTGGGCGCGAGCACGGTCGAGGTGCTGCGCCGCGCGGGTTGCGAAATTGTCTTTGACGACCGGCAGACCTGCTGCGGGCAGCCGGCCTTTAACACCGGTTATCGCACTGAGGCGCAAAAGTTTGCCAAACGCTTTATCGAAATTTTCGAAGAGACCGACGCCGAAGCTATCGTCAGCCCTTCGGGGTCGTGCACGGCAATGGTCAAGCATTTTTACGAGCTTTTTCCCGACGATAAAACCTGGCGCGGCCGCGCGGAAAAGATCGCCGCCAAGACGCATGAATTCGGCGGTTTTCTGGTGAACGTGCTGGGCGCCGAAGACCTCGGCGCGAGCTTTCACGGACGGGTAACCTGGCACGACGCCTGTCATGGCCTGCGCGATCTGAACTTGAAAAAAGAGCCGCGAAAACTTATCGGCGGGGTGAAAAACGCGGAGTTTGTCGAGATGGAAAACGCCGATGTCTGCTGCGGGTTCGGCGGGACATTTTCCGTCAAGTTCCCGGAAATTTCCGTGGCGATCTTAGACCACAAGATCGAGGCGATCGAAAAGGCCGGCGTGCGCGCGGTCGTTTCCGGCGACAGCAGCTGCCTGATGCAGATCGGCGGACGCCTCTCCCGCTTAAATTCGCAGGTTAAAACGATGCACCTGGCGGAATTGCTCGCTTCCCGGGAATAGGCAGCCGGATTTTATTAAGCAAGTAACGTTTCATACTATTTTCCCATAGATAATTGAGGCTTTCGTGATACGCGATACGGTAAAGGATCAGTTTGATAATTATATTAGGTAAAGCCAGACCACTGACTCTAATTTATGTTCAACAAGTCAGCGGAGCTGACGGCATAACGGTCGCCCCGGGTAGGGCGCAGCGAAACCCGGGATCACGGAGGCAAACATCGCCACCCCAGGCTTAACGCCTGGGGCTACCACTATGCCGCCCCGCTACGCGGGCTCCGATCAGCGAATTTTAACTGGTCCGCTACTCGCAATACGTTTTTATTGACAAAAAAAAGCATCGGGCGTATAAGTCTTTCAAGTTCACAAGGTAAGGGTCCAAGTCCGGTTAGAAGTTTCGGCTGCAGGCATTTAGCAAATTTCTCAAACAAATAACCAGAAACTTCCAGCGACCGATCCAGAGGTGTAAATGCCGCGAAAAGAAATCACACGAGCCTCCATGGTCGGCTGGTTCAATCCCAGCCAGCTTGCGCGCACCGGCCTGGAAGTCGTTATCTCATCGATTTTCGGACGGCATTCCGACCGCAGGCTGCTGGAAGCTTTGACCGATCCGGGCGATCTGAAGGAAAAGTTATACTACGATTTTTCCGAGAAGGGAGATAAGGATTTTTGGTTCGATTATATCTCCGACGTAGGTGACGGTTTCGATTCGACCTACACCATGGCCTATCATCTTTCCCGTCCCCAACTGACGGTGGCCGTACCCGGCGACGAACAGACATCTTACGAGACACAATCAGGGCAGATCCTGGTCTTCGGCGGTGACGAGGTTTATCCCATCGGCGACAAAAAGCTGTACCAGGAACGCCTGATCGCGCCCTATAACGCCGCCTTTCCGGAAAAAAAACCCGGCGGTGCGGACGGCGATAATCTACCGGCGGTTTTTGCCGTGCCCGGCAATCACGACTGGTACGACAGCCTCGTCTCTTTTACCCGGATATTTTGCGAGCAGCAAACATTCGCCGGCTGGCAGACGATGCAAAACCGCAGTTACTTTGCGCTCAGCTTACCGCACGGCTGGTGGCTGTTCGGCACGGATATGCAGCTCGGTTCGTCGCTCGATAAACCGCAGATGGATTACTTCGGCAAGGTGATGGAAAAGGTTAAAAAGGATGAAAGGATCATTCTCTGCAACGCCGAACCGCACTGGATAAAGGCGGCGCTCAATGCCAACAATCCGGATTTCGACGACCGGAATATGGGTTTTTTCGAAGGGCAAGTCATGCGCCACCAGGTGGCCGTTTATATCGCTGGCGATCTTCATTACTACCGGCGGCATGAGGAGATCCCGTCCGGCGACGGCGCCGCTATCGAAAACCCGAAGCAAAAGATCACGGCCGGGGGCGGGGGCGCTTTTCTGCACCCGACACACAAACAGGATCTCGACCAGATCGGCAAGAGGCGAAAATTCAAGCTGCGCAAAAGCTTTCCCGAAACAGGGGATTCAGCGAAATTGTGCTGGTGGAATTTACTTTTCCCCGTCTGGAATCCGTGGTTCGGCGTGGTCACGGGGCTGCTTTATCTGCTGACGGCAAAAGCCTTTATGTCCGATCTGGGAAAATTCCAGTGGGGGGACATCGGACAGGCGTTGACAGTGGTCGCCCGCGATGCGCTGGTCGAACCGTTCGCCATATTCTGGGTGCTGGCCATCCTTCTCGGTTTTGCGTTTTTTACCGGCAAACGCGCCGGGTGGTACCGTTATACCGCCGGGCCGGTTCACGCGCTGGTTCACCTGTTTGCCATTTTTGTTATCTCGTGGCAGGTTTCATACTGGCTGAGGGGCGGCGGATTCCATCCCGCTTCGATCTGTCAATTGCTGCTGGCGGGGCTTTTGATATTTGCCGGCGGCTGGATAATCGGCTCTTTCATTTTTGGAATTTACCTGCTCATTTCATTGAACGTTTTCGGCCGTCATCACAATGAAGCTTTTTCGGCGATAAAATCAGCCGACTTTAAAAATTTCGTGCGCTTTAAGATCGAAGAAAACGGCGACCTGCTGATATTTCCCATGGGCGTCCGCCGGGTGGTAAAAAATTGGCAGGAAAATACCGGCGCCGGTGAGCCGCGAATTACTCCCGTCAAACTGAGCGAAGAAAATAAACCGTTTTTGATCGAAGCGCCGGTCAGGTCCCGGAAAGCTTCGATCGCAACGCCGGCGCCGGACGCCGATCCGCCGGAAGAGACGACCCGGAGCGAGATAGAGCAGGCGAAAGCTTTATAGAGAACGGCAGCATCAATGTTTTTTCGTGTTACTTGGTGTAATTTCGTGGTTCCGCTTTTATCGCCTTTAAAAATAAAGCTTAAGAAGTAACCGCGAATTACACGAAACGACATTTAAAGAGAGAATCACCCCGGCGCTCAAAAGCAGCGCCACCCCTCCTTGGTAAGGAGGAGGAGTTTTGGCGCTACTAACTTAGAAAAAACCTTGGATATACGGCTGTTCTGAACTATAATTCGCAATGATTATTGCCATAAAAGTTAGTACCCGCGAAAGACAGGCTTCCTCATAAGTAGAGATCTACTGGGAGGCTGCAGGCGTGAATTTTCTTTGTCCCTTATAAGCACTAAACCCGGACCTGAAAAATGTTTTGCGAAACGTTTTGGGCAGATCGTCATGCATTACTAGTAAGGTTCGACAGGATAATCAGAGGAGTAGAGATGAAAATACTTAAGACGGGCCGCGTAGTTTATTTTATTAAATTATTGCTACTGAGCGTTTTTTGCTTTTTGGCGCTTACTTTTCTGGTCATCACCGGTTGTCGAAACGGCGCTTACAGCGGCGCGGTGGACGAAGCGAAAAGGTACGACAAAAAACTTACCGACTACCCGGAAGAATCCAGGGACCTGTTCAAGGGAATGGACGGCAATATCCAGCTCTCCGAGGATGAGATAAAGGGCCGCAATACCTGGCTGATGTGGACGGCCGGTAACCAGGGCTTTTGGAATTATATGGCCCAGCACAGCTTCGGGCTGACCGATCTGCTGAAGACGATCGATTCGCGAAAAAGAGGCAGCCGTTTTAAGGATTCGGGGCTGGTGAACGAACCGGGATTCAAGCAGGCGGCAAAACCGGATCAATACGGCCTCTGGCTGGATGAAAAGGTTCGAACCACCGAAGAGCCCGACCCGGCTATCTATGGCGCGCCAAGCGGCGTGATCGGATTCCGGCTTTACCCTAACCCGGACTTTAACGATGAAGCAAAAAAACGCTGGGACGGAAAACGTTACTACGAAGACCAGAGCTATTTTAACGACCCGACGCTGGTTCGCCCTTACCGCGTCGGGATGAGCTGCGCGGCGTGCCACGTCACGATGAACCCGATATTTCCGGCGGCCGATCCGGAAAATCCCGAGTGGACGAATTTGTCTTCGAGTATCGGCAATCAGTATCTGAGAGTGCAGCCGATCTTTGGCGTCGAGCTTAAATCGGGGGATTTTCTCTATGAATTGTTGAATGCGACCCCGCGCGGCACGATCGACACCTCGCTGATCGCCACGGACAACAATAACAACCCGAACGCGATGAACCCGATCTTCAATGTCGGGGCGAGATTGGGCGCGGGGACCGAAGAAGAGATCGAACCGAACGCCCTTAAACTGCCGCCGCTGGCGACGGACGGTTCCAATAAACGAAAAGTACCGCATATTCTGGTGGACGGCGCCGATTCGATCGGTATTTACGGCGCTCTTGACCGCGTTTTTATCAATATCGGCGAGTTTCACGAGGAATGGCTGAAACACCACAATTTACTGGTCGGTTCGAGGCCGCAGACCCCGATCGAAATTTCAAAGATGCAGGCGGATTCCGTCTATTGGCAGGTGACGGAAAAACGGGTCGATAATCTGGCGAAATTTTTCCTGAAGGCGACTCCGCCGATGCATCTCGAAGACGCCCCGGGCGGAAAGGCTTATATCACGACCGACCAGGCAATATTGAATCGCGGAAAAACTGTGTTCGCGGAAAATTGCATGACCTGCCACTCCAGCAATCAACCCGCGGGCATCACGGATCGTAACTCCGAAGAATACAAGACCTGGGCGCGAACGGAAGTAATGAAACCGGATTTTCGCGACAACAATTATCTTTCCACCGACCAGCGAATTCCTGTTACGCAGATCCAGACCAACGCCGGGCGCTCGCTGGGCGATAACGCCACGCGCGGCCACGTATGGGATAATTTTTCTTCCAGCACCTACAAGAACTTACCGTCGGTCGGCGAGATAGAGGTCTATAATCCGCTGGACGGAACGACGGGTAAATTCAAGATGCCCAGCGGCGGCCCCGGCTATTACCGGGTTCCGACCCTGATCAGCATCTGGGCGACCGGCCCCTATTTTCACAATAACGCGCTGGGCGAGTATACCGGCGACCCGAGCGTCGCGGGACGAATGCGCATTTTTGACGACGGGATCCAAAAATTGCTGTGGCCGGAAAAACGAAAGGGCGCCGGTTCGATCTGGGTAACGCAGGAAACTAGCAATCTGCATGTTTCGGCAAGATATCTGCCGGAAGTTATCGCCTCGGTCACCGGTTATCGCAGCCGCATAATTCTGGTTTATCCCTGGCTGATCCCGCTGCTTTTAACCATCGTCGGCGTGGTGCTGTTTGTGATCGGATATAAAAACCGTCATCGCCTGATGCGTTTCGGCGGCGTGGCGATCGTGGTCGCGGCGATCGGTTTGATGATGCTCAGTTACTTTTTAGCGGGCGAACGCGAAGACCTGGTGCTCGGCCCGATTCCTAAGGGAACTCCGATCAACCTGCTGGCCAATATCAATTCCAACAGCATCAGCCCGGGCGAGGGAGTCTCGCTCCTGCTTAAAATAAAACGCGTGCTGAGACAGATCGGAGAGCGAAACCTGGACGATAACGCCGCCCGGGATCTGATGCGCACCGAACTGGCGCCCGATCTTCTGAAATTCAGTAAATCCCCGGATTTTATCGAAGACCGCGGGCATTACTTCGGAACGCAGCTGCCGGATGAAGATAAAAAAGCGCTGATAGAATTCCTGAAAACGCTTTGATCGCTTTTTTAATTGCCGAGGAGACCGAAAATGACGAATCCTGAATTGGCCGAGCATAACGACATCGACTATATCGTGGTAGGCTCCGGGGCCGGAGGCGGCCCGCTGGCGGGCAATTTAGCCAAAGCGGGTTTTCGGGTGCTGCTGTTCGAGGCGGGCGGCGAGGACGAAAATTTTCACTACCAGGTGCCCTGTTTTCACGGCCTCGCCACCGAAGACGAGTGTTATAAGTGGGATTACTTCGTCCAGCATTACGCGGACGAAGAGAAACAGAAACTCGATTCGAAATTTGACGACGAAAAAGGCGGAATATATTATCCCCGCGCCGGCACGCTGGGCGGGTGTACGGCCCATAACGCGATGATCACGGTCTATCCCCATAACGACGATTGGGACCGGATCGCAAAGCTGACGGGCGATAATTCCTGGAGCAGCGGCAACATGCGGAGTTACTTCGAGCGCCTGGAAAATTGCCGCTATCTCAATCAGAATAAGCAATACCACGGCCCGATCTCAGGCCCGATCCTGCGTTTTTTATCGTGGTTCGGAATAGTCTCGAAAAATCCTTCGCGGCACGGATTTTCCGGGTGGCTTTCCACCGGGCTGGCCGAGGTCAAATTGATCCTAAAAGATTTCGAGCTGATCGAGATCGTCTTTGAGGCGGCTAAACGAGCCTTTATCGACGATAAGAGCATTTTTACGAATCTGGAAACTTATTTCGATCCCAACGACTGGCGGGCGGTAAGTAAAAATGCCGACGGGTTGATCTTTACCCCGCTGGCTACCAAGGACGGGCGGCGAAACGGGCCGCGGGAATATATTCGCAGCATCATGGAAAAGTTTCCCGACCGGCTGATCTTAAAAAGCGGGGCTCTGGTCACGCGCGTATTACTTGACGACGACCAAAAAGCTATCGGGGTAGAATACCTGGAAGGCCGGCATCTTTATAAAGCCGATCCGAGAGCCGGCCAGCCGGATGTCAAACCCGATCCCACGCCAAAAAAAGCCTTTGTTAAGCGAGAAGTTATTTTAGCGACCGGGGCGTTCAATACGCCGCAGCTATTAAAACTATCGGGAATCGGGCCGAAAGAGGAACTGGAGAGTTTCGGAATACCGGTGCGGGTGGACCTGCCGGGCGTCGGTGAAAATTTACAGGACAGGTACGAGGTCGGAGTGGTTTCGCGGATGAACAAGGATTTCGCCCTGCTTCAGGACGCTACCTTTATGGCCCCGCTGGAGGGCGAAACCGGCGATCCCTGCTTTGTCGAGTGGCAGACTACCAACAAGGGAGTTTATACGACGAACGGCGTCGTGATCGGCGTTATCAAACGTTCGCAGCCCGATAAGCCGCTGCCCGACCTGTATATTTTCGGCGTGCCGGGATATTTTAAGGGATATTACCGGGGCTATTCAAAAGCCCTGCAGCAGCACAAGGATGTCTTTACCTGGGCGATCTTAAAAGCGCACACCAATAACACGGCCGGGCAGGTAAAGCTCAGATCGGCCGACCCGCTCGATACGCCGCTGATCAACTTTCGCTATTTCGACGAGGGGAACGATTCGGTCGGGGAAGATCTGGAAGCCGTGGCCGACGGCGTCGAATTTGCGCGCAGCATAAATGATTATGTCACCGTCGATAAGGAAGAATTGGTACCGGGGCCGGATGTTAAGACCCGCGCGGAAATCAAACAATTCATCCGGCAGGAAGCCTGGGGGCATCACGCTTCCTGCAGCTGCAAGATCGGGGAAGAAAGCGACCCGATGGCCGTGCTCGATAAAGACTTCAAGGTGCGCGGAACGAAAAATCTGCGGGTCGTCGATGCCTCGGTCTTCCCGCGCATCCCGGGCTTTTTTATCGTCACGGCGATCTACATGATCAGCGAAAAAGCCAGCGACGTTATCCTCGCCGACGCCAAAAAATAACGGCCTTGCCTATAAATTACGCGATTTAGATAAATCGAAACAGCTGTTGGCTAATAGCTGTCAGCTAACAGCTTTTTATTACTAAAAACGTATCACAACTCCAACCTTCAGACGGCGATTTTACATTTATGGGCAACGCCAAATAAACTGCCCGGAAGATTTATGAAAGATCTCAGGTTAGGGATCACCTTCGCGGGCGGCGGGGTGAAATCGTTTTACCAATTAGGATTGATGAGCCGCTGGCGCGAACTGCTGCTGCCCCGCATCGGACTGCTGTCCACCTGCAGCGCGGGCGCTTTTGTCGCGTCGATCTGGCTGAGCGAACGGGAAGAAAACGTTAAGCAATTTTACCGCGAGAAATACTCCGGGCAGCAAAAAAATTTTGCCTGGCGGCGAGTGCTCTCCGGGCGAAACCCGGCGCTGCATGAGGAGATCTACCGCGACCTGCTGCAGACAACTTTTGCCGGCGACGGCTTCGAACGGATCCGTTCCCGACCGTTCCCGGTATTGATCCTGACCACCGCTTTCCCGTCCGGTATGCCGTCGCTGATCGCGATGCCATTCGGATATTTTTCATACAATCTGCGAAGCAGGAAAAGAACCAAAAGATTTTATCCGGCTTTTAATCGCGTGACAGGCATCAAGCCGATGGTTTTCGACGCGCGCGAGTCCCGCTCCGCGCTCGAGTTATCCAACCTGATCATTGCCAGCTCGGCGACCCCGCCGTTTACGGCCGCGGGCAAGTTTGAAAACAAGTGCCTGCTGGACGGCGGGATCATCGATCATGTTCCGGCTTTTCTCTCATTCGAAGCGCCAGAGATAACTCATCATCTGGTGATACGCGTCGATAAAAGAGTAGGTAATAACGGGGAAGATCACCCGGCCGGCGCGGGGAAAAGGCTTTTGCTTGCCCCGTCGAAAAAAGTAGAGGTAAAAAGCTGGGATTTTACCAGGCCCGATCTGGTCGAAGCGATCATCGAACAGGGAGCGCGCGACGCCGATCTTTACTACCCTCTTTTAATGGAATTTCTCTCCGGGGAATAGGGGAATGAGGAAGTGAGGAAATAGGAAATAGGAAGAAGGAAATAAGGGAAGAGGAAGGCAGGGAGATGTCTTTACCGGCTTTGCCCATAAAGTCGCAGATTCGGTTTTTGTTGGTGTCGTTTAGTGTAATTTCGTGGTTACTTCTTAAGTCTTATTCCTAATGGCGATAAAGACTGAAACCACGAACCCACACTAAATAACACGAAAAAAACATTTCCGCGCTTCTGCGCCTATTTTTTGAGATAGGTTTAATTCAGGGAATCGAATGCGAGCCGGGCGACGCCTAAAATACCGGCGTCGTCGCCGAGTTCGCCTTTGACGATCTTTGCCCGCTCCGCCGTGCCGCCGTGCGACCTGTCGCGAACCGTTTCCCGCATGTGCGGCATAAATAATTCCCAGCTTTCGCTGACCCCGCCGACAAAGACGATGATTCCGGGGTTAAAAATATTAAGCAGGCTGGTGAGCCCGACGCCGAGGTAAAACCCCATCTTGCCGAATACTTCCAGCGCCAGTTCGTCGCCGGCCTTTCCGGCGTGAAAAACGTCGGCGGCTTCGAATTGCTCTTTTTGGCTGAGGACCGAGCCGGGATATTTCTCTTTTAACTCTTTGGCCATGCGGACGATAGCCAGCGCCGAAGAATACTGCTCGATACAGCCGCGCGAACCGCAACCGCATATTGCTCCGTAGGCTTCGACGCAGACGTGGCCCACCTCTCCGGCCATCCCTTCCGCTCCCCGCAGTATTTTCCCGTCAACCACGACCCCGCCGCCGACGCCAGTGCCGAGCGTCACGCAGATCGAATTCGCGTAACCTTTCGAAGCGCCGCACCAGCTCTCGCCGACGGCCGCGGCGTTGGCGTCGTTTTCCAGCCCGGCCTTGATACCGAGCTCTTTTTCCAGCGCCTCGACGATGTGAAAATCGTTTAAGGCGGGCAGATTCGGCGCCGTGATGATGACGCCGCCGGCGGCATTGACGGTTCCCGGTATCGCCGCGGAAATTACCTTTACCTCGCTGTCCGGGCAATGCTGCCGGCATTCGTTTGCCGCCCTGACGATGGCGCCGGTGACCTCGTGCGGGCACTGGGCGCGAGGAGTCTCGCATTTGGTGCGATACAGAATTTCACCGTGACGGTCGATCGCCGCCATTCGTAAATTCGTTCCGCCGAGATCGGCCGCTAAAACTATTTCTTTACCCATAACATTCAAAAGCTACTTAAAAAACATCTTAATGTTGACAATGTTCTTCTTTGCGGCCTTTGCGCCTTTGCGTGAAAATTGTCTCACGCAAAGGCGCAAAGGCCGCAAAGTGAAACCAGCCAATCTCATCACTAGCACCACCGGATCAAGACGCTACTTAATTTCAATCTTTCATCAGCGCGATAAAAGCTTCGGCCAGGCGGTCGCGCCAGCTTGTCCAGTTATGGCCGGTGTCGCCCTCGCGATAGACGACGGGAAAACCTTTGCCGCGCAGCATCACATTGACGCGGCGGCTGTCGTCCGCGCTCTCGAAAACGCCGTCGTCGAGATAAAAGCGAAACGGCGTTTTATTTTTATCCAGCTTATTTTTATCCAGCCGGGCCAGTTCCCTGACGACCCGCTGGTTGTCTATCCAAAAAGAAGACGATTGCCCGCCGATGCGCGAAAATAATTCCGGGTATTTCAGCGCCACCCAAAAACTTGTGACACCGCCCAGCGACGCTCCAATTATAGCGCGGCCTTCGCGCGTGTGTATCGTTTGATACCTATCGACCACGGGGATGACTTCGGTGGCGAGAAATTCAGCGTATTTATCGCTGGCCCAATACTCAGCGGTGCGATCCTTGTAATCGATGAAAACCATGATGAAAGGCTCGATCTTTCCGGCGGCCACCAAATTCCGCTGGGTCTCGATCGCTCCGGCGCGCTTAATATATTCGGCGCCGTCCTGAAAATACAAAACGGGGAAACGCTTCTTTGACGAAAGCGCGCCGGGCGGCAGATAGATCTGAATTTTCCGTTTATCGCCAAAGATTTTAGAGTCGATCTCCCGGGTTTGGAGCGCCGGGTCTTCCGGCGGGGAATTGGTAAATGAAGCAGCTTTATAGCCCGGCATGGCGAGCACGGAATTTTCATCGCCGACGCCGTTATCCAGCCGGGCGGGGTTTAATTCATCCGCGATCCATTTGTCACCTACGACCAGCTTGTATTCCGCGCGCGCCGCCGGGGGAAGGTCGAGCCGGACGGCCTTCAGGTTTTCGCCGATCTGCTGCATCACGATCCGGCCGGGATTCCAGCTGGTCATGTCGCCCGCCACGCTGACCTGCGCGGCCGCGCCGCGATAAAACAGGATCGCTTTGCCGCCGTCGAAGAGCGGGCTCTGTTTGGCGTTTTTAATTTTTTCGACCAGAGCGGCGGAAAACTCCTGGACGGGGGGCTTGATCCGCACCGTCACCCGTTCAAAAGCCGTCGCGCCGTCCGGCGTCCGCACGCCAAGCAGGCCGACGGTATCGGCGGCAGGCATTTTAAACTCCAGGATGGCCTGGCCTTTTTCATCCGCTTCGACGAGGCGCGTTTCGCCGTCGATGCTGTAGGCGAGCTGTGTCTTAGGCGCTGCCTGGCGCGGAATTTTGATGATCTCACCGGCTTTTACCGGCGGCAGAATGAATTCCTGATCGCCGCTGCCGAAATTGCCCGCCTGCTGCGGAGCAGCGTTTTTAACGTAGCGCCAGTAAACCTCGCCAGGGGTGTCGAGATTTTTTCCTTCTTTCAGGCTGGCCGCCAGCCGGATAAATTGCGCCATCGACCAGGCCAGCGGCGTCGCCGAACCGGTGCCCTCGCCGAATTTCAGGTTTGGCGAAAATTGCGAATCGGCCGCCGGGGCGGCTTTTTTATCCCAGACCTGTTCCGGGATCATCAGGCCTTCATTGGCAAAACCGAGCATCGCATCCAGCCGCGATCTCGCGGCGGCCAGCGAAGGACAGATGGCGTTTTTAACGGCGGCATCATCTGAGCCGGGGCATTTCGCCAGCTCATACTGGCCGCGTTCACCCGACAGCAGCGCCCAGAGCCGCCCCCTGCCGCTGTATTTGCCGTCCCAATTCCAGCGCCGCCCGTCATTCATTTCGCCGTAGCCGTCATTGTTGTAGCGGTAAAAAGCGTCGCCGTTCGGCGTTGCGACCCTGATCTTTTGATCGATGATCCCGATCGATTTTGCGATCAGCGGATCATCGGGAGATTTGATGCCGAGCCGGACGAGTTCCAGAAATCCCGCATCTACGATGTCCCGTTCGTCGAAAGATCCAGCGCCGTTATTTAGTTCGATCTTTTCGCCTTTGTCGGGTTCGCCGTTTTGCGTTATGCGCAGGTAATAATTTCCGTCGCCGTATTTTCCGGTGGTCGTCGCCGTCCAGCGTTCGACGTTTCGCGCCCAATCGTCAGCCGCCGCCAGGTAGATGATCGCGGAAGCCTCGTCGCCATTTACCTCGGCCAGATGCGCCGCGCAAACCAGTGCCGCGATCTCCGCCGCGATCGTCGAAGGCGAATAACCGCCTTCTTCTTCCCAGCGCTCCTGCGGAGTAACGGGTCCATTTTTCACGATAAAATCGGCGGCGGGCTTTACGTGCCGGCGGTAAGTGGCAGCGTCAAAAAATCCGAGCTGGTAAGTTAAAATTACCGGATAAGCGACCTCGTCGAGCTGCAGCGAGCCCCAGAACGGCTTTCCGTCGAGCCACGAATTTTGCGGAAAACTGCCGTCCGGCTTTTGCTGCACCTTAAAGAGAAATTCGAGCGCCCGCTCGGCCGCATCCTTGTCACCGAGCGCCATAAAAGCCGTCGCCACCTGGTACAGATCGCGCGCCCAGACCAGATGATAGCCGCCGACATTATTTTCATTGGCATTGCTGCCTCCGCCCCACGGCACGCTCAGCGAAGCGATATTTGCGCCGCGATGCGCTTTGTCTTCGTGCGCCCTGAGCGTCATCGCGGCCATGTTAAATTGCGCCTGGTACTTTTTATCCACCTGCGGCAAATTTTTCACGTAACCTGCCCAGCCCCGGTCATATTCAGCCTGGCACGCGGCAAAGCCTTTTTTCAGCGACGCTTCCGCTTTATTTAACGCTTCTTCGGGAGTTTTGCCGAAGCTCAGCGCGAGCGTGAAAGGTTCCAGCGGCTGCCCGGCGATGGTCAACACATTCCGGTTAAATGACGATTTGTATTTCGTCGGCATGATGGTGGAAACCTGCACGACGTTTCCGTTTTCCGCCCGGTCGTAACTTTCCAGATTCAGCTCGCCGGGTTTATTTTTTAACTGCGTCAGCCCATCGTTTTTCCCCAAAAAGCCGTTCGTCGAAAGCCCGGTTGCGCCCGGTTTATTTTCGACATTTCTATTTAGCCGCGGGCCGGCGATCAAAGCCGAAGAAATGTCGCCGTCACGCGCGAGCAGCGCGCCGTCCTGTGTCCAGGCCGTATCGCCCATCCCGGAATTCCTGAGCGAAGGGTCGTAGTAAACAAACAGATTTAAATTTTTAGTTTTCGAAAGCGTCTCAAACCGCACGTTGATCAGGATCGAATCCGTCGCGGGATCGGTGGTATAGGTTTTGGTGATCCGCCACGCGCCCGATCTGGCGGTGTTGATCTGCTGAAAGCTCAATGAATCCGGCCGCAATATTTTGATCTGGTGGGTGGAATCGTCTCTTTCGGTTTCGACTTTTTTCGCGGCGGGACCCGCGACAAAAAACTGCAGCAGATGAACATTCGCCATCGTCACATCCGGGTAATACACTTCCGTCAGAGCGCCGCCCTGAAGGGTGAACCAGACCCTGCTTTCCAGCGTATTCGACGTTCCCACGCCCTGCTTGCCCGCGCTCGCCCATTGCGCGTCCAGCCCGGGGCCGCCCGGTGCTATGGTCTGCGCGGAAAAAGCGGCGGGCAAAAGCAGCGCGACGAGTGCGACAAGTACAGGGGGCGCGGCGAAAGCGAGAGATGAAATTTTAACTAACGAACGTTTCATTTAACTTTTCTAAAAATCCTGAAACCGTAGGCATCAAGCCAAACAGCCGGTAAGGAAACGGTAATTTTTTCCGCATTCGGAGTGATGTCGGTAAAATCTCCGCCCGCCTGGACCGCGCCCTGGAAAGGTGAGTTCGCAAAATTGATCACGACGAGAAGTTCTTCGCCGGGAGCCTTTCTGAGAAAACTTAAAACCTTGTCTTCGCCGGAATTTTTTACCCAGGAAAGTTCACCGCGTCTGAGCGCCGCCGAATTTTTTCTGAGCTCGATCATCGAACGGTAAAATTTGGGAAATTCCGGGCGGCGAGCTTTTATCTGCCAGAAGATGGGCATTTTTTCAAACAAAGCGGGCGCGCCCGATTCGGTCGTGTCGCCGTTTTCCATCCCGTTGTAAAGCATCGGCACGCCGTCGAGCGTAAAGACCAGCGCCTGCGCGGCCAGCGCGCCGCGTTCACCAAAACGCGCGATCGCGCGGCGTTCGTCGTGATTATCGGAAAAGCGCATCCGCAGCGCGTCTTTCGGAAAAGCGGCTTTTTGCTCTTCCCAGATTTTGCGAATATTTGCAGCCGGTTTTTGCCCCTGCAGGGCCTCGGTTAAGGCGGAATGAATGTCCCACGAATAATCCAGATCGAAAGCTTTTAGCAGCAATTCGGGTTTTTCGGATTCGGCCAGCCAGACGGTGTCGGGTTTGATCTTATCGACCTCGGCGCGCGCGGCGTTCCAAAAAGCGGTCGGGATATAGGCGGCCACGTCGCAGCGAAAACCATCCAGATCGTAATCCCTGATCCACATCTTGAGCATTTCGATCATGTATTTACGCAATCCCAGGTTGTCGTAATTCAGATCGGCAACGTCGGCCCAATCCGCTTCCGGAGGGACGATCTCGCCCTTATCGTCGTGCGTGTAGAGGCCTTTGTCTTTCATCAGCACGCTGTCCCAGGCGGTGTGATTGGCGACGATGTCGATAATGACCCTCAGGCCGCGTTTATGGGATTCGGCGATCAGGCGCTGGAAATCTTCCTTCGTGCCGTAATCGGGATTGATCGCGTAGTAGTCTTTTACCGCATAGGGCGAACCGATCGTGCCCTTCGCTTTTTCCTTTCCAATCGGGTGGATCGGCATCAGCCACAGGACGTTTACGCCAAGGTCTTTCAGGCGGTCGAGGTCGGCGGTGATCGAATTAAAATCACCTTTGGCAGAGTACTGGCGCGGAAAGATCTGATAGATGACCGCGTCCTTGATCCACTCGCGCGAAGGGCGCGCGTTCTCTTTTGAAAAATCACGGGCGGGCGGTTCCTGCGACATCGCGCCTCCGCCGAGCGCGGCGAGAGCGAGCCACAACCAAAACACTTTGCCGAACATGGAGAATCTTTTGTAAGCCATATTTCGCCTTTAATCAGCAGCCTTTTCCTGAACCGCCTCGATCCTGGCCGCGCCGATATCTTTTACAATTACAACGCTGACCGCCGCCAGCAGCAGCATCACACCGCCCAGCATGACAACGTTCAAAGGATTTTTGCCCAGTAAGCTTTCGTATATTTGCGGAGTAATAAACGACATCACAACCTGGGGAATAACAATGAACAGATTAAATACCCCCATATAAACGCCCATTCTCTCCGGTTTGATGGCTCCGGCCAGGATCACGTAGGGCATTGAAAGGATCGACGCCCAGGCTATCCCGACCCCGGCCATTCCTATCCAGAGAAAATACGGGTTTGTCGCAAATGCCGTCGAAAGCAATCCCAAACCGCCGCAAACCAGACAAATGATGTGCACCGTTTTTCGGCTGGTTACATTGGCAAGGGGAGGTATCGCAAATGCGATCAGAAAACAGACGATGTTATAGATCGCAAAGCAGAGCCCGGCCCATTCCGTCCCCTGTTGAAAGAGCGGAGATTTGTCGTCAGTCGCGCCGTAGACATGCCTGGCTACCGCCAATCCGTAAAACTGCCACATACACGGAAGCGCAAACCAGGTAAAAAACTGAACTACGGCGAGCTGCTTCATGGTGGACGGCATGTTCGCTATCGCTTCCGTGATCTCTTTGAGTAAAGTGCCGACAATATTCCCTTCTTTTTTCTTTCGCTCGAATTCTTCCATATCGGCCGGCGGATACTCTTTTGAAGTAAAAACCGTCCAGAGAACCGCGCCGAGAAAGAACCCCGCCCCGACGATAAAAGCGATCAGAGTCGAATACGGAATGCCGCTATTCATTACGCCGACAACACCGAGTATGGTGAGGATATAGGGCAGCGCATTTGCCAGCGTTGACCCGATACCGATAAAAAACGACTGCATGACAAAGCCGAGCGTCCGCTGTTCCTCGGGCAAATTGTCACCGACGAAAGCGCGGAACGGCTCCATGGTAATGTTGATCGAGGCATCGAGGATCCATAAAAGCCCGGCGGCCATCCAAACCGTCGATGAGTTCGGCATCAATATCAGACAGATACTGGCGATGATCGCCCCGACGAGAAAGAAGGGGCGCCGCCGTCCAAGCCGCGTCCAGGTGCGGTCCGATAAAGCGCCGATGACCGGCTGTACCAGCAAACCCGTCAGCGGCCCCGCCAGCCATAAATAAGGCAGCGAGCTTTCCTCGGCGCCAAGGTATTTATAGATGGGCGACATATTCGCCATCTGCAGGCCCCAGCCGAATTGAATGCCGAGAAATCCGAAACTCATGTTCCAGATCTGCCAAAAACTTAGCCGTGGTTTATTTTCCATAAAAATTCGCCTTTATTTAGCCGCAAAAATGCCTGCCGTCCGCGCCGGGATCGTTACGCTTATCCGTCCGTTAATTATTTTCACGTCGGAGACTTTGCCGAGCCGGTCGGCCAGAATTTGTCCCTCGGAAAGCTTCAGCCTGTCGATGCCGAAATCGGCTTTTGCCGCTTTGGTGTCGTTATTAAAGATAACTATCACCGCGCCGTTTTCGCCGTACCGCGCATAAGCCATTTGCTGCTCCTCGTCGAGCAGGTCGAGCGTCTGCCCGGTTCTGAGCAGGGCAAGCTCGCTTCTAAGTTTTCCCAGCAGCGCGAGGTGATCCCAGGCGTCGTTTTCTTCCGCCGTTCGGCCGCCGGAGGCAAAAGCGTTCCGGTTATCGCCCGGAAATCCGCCGGGAAAATCGCGCCGGTTGTCGGGGTCGGCTCCGCCGCGCATCGCGATCTCGTCGCCGTAATAAAGCAGCGGCGTGCCGCGCGAGGTCATGATCAGCGTCTGCGCCATTTTCAGCCCGGCGACGGTCGCGCCCTCTTCGCTCATAAAGCGCGGCATATCGTGAACGCCGATAAACGTCGTCAGCACGGAAGGGTTAGGATACAGCCAGTCGTGCGCGAACATCTGCGATACTTCGCGGATATCTCTTCCTCGGGCAAACGCGCTGCGGATCGTGGAAAACAAGCCGAAATCGAAAAGCGTGTCGATCTTAGTATCCACGCCGTCGAAGCCTTTTCTGCCCGTTTGAAAATACGCCAGCAGCGCCGGGTCGCCGTCGAACAATTCGCCCAGAATATTTACCTTCGGGTACTCGCGTTTGATCGCCGTACCCCATTTTTGCCAGAACGAGCGCGGGACGTGCGGCAGCGTATCCATGCGGATCGCGTCAAAGCCGTTCATCTCCAGCCACCAGATCGAATTCTGGATCAGGTACTTTTCTACTTCGGGGTCGTCCTGGTTAAAGTCCGGCAAAATGTCGATGAACCAGCCGTCGATGTTTCGCTTTTGCGTCTGCGCGGAGGCGCGCGGGTTCATCGTCGTCCATTTTTGCCAGTTGTTGGAGAGGTGATCTTTGACCGTGCCGTTCCACCAGGTGGGCGTCGGCGGATCGGCCGCCCAGACGTGAGAAGGGCCGGTGTGATTTGCCACCTGATCCTGGATGACCTTTAACCCGAGCGCATGCGCTTTGTCGATCAGCTCGCGCAGCAGCGCCTGGTTGCCGAGGTGCTCGTCGATGGCGTACATATCCGTCGCGCCGTAGCCGTGATAACCGGTCGTCGGCTGCTTCACGCCGTTTTCGTCCGCGTAGGTTTCCTGGTAATCGAGCTTGTCGTTGTTGTCATAGACGGGCGTCGTCCAGATCGCGGTCACGCCGAGCGACTTAAGATAAGGCAGACGGTCGATCACGCCCCGCAGATCGCCGCCGTGATAATACCTGCCCTTCCCGCGGTCGTATAGCCCTTTGGATTTTTCCGGGTCGTCGTTTGCGCGGTCGCCATCGGCAAAGCGGTCGGGCATCAAAAAGTAAATAACGTCGTCCGGCGTGTAGCCCTGAAAACGCACGGCGCGGGCAAGCCTAGGCGAAATTTCAAAATCGAAATTCGTCGATCTTTTTTGATTGGTAACGATGAGCTTGAATTTTCCGGGATTCGTGCCGGGAGCAATGGCCAGGTCAAAGAAAAGATAATGGCCGTTCGGATTGACCCAAATATTTCCGGCTTTTAATCCGCTGCCTTGTTTTGTCAGAATGCTGCCGCCCTGCAGATCTTTTCCGCGCAGCATCACGCGCACCGGGCCCGTCGTCATGCCCGCCCACCAATTCGGCGGCTCGATCTTTTCCACGACCGGCGTCTGCGCGCAGACAGCAATACCCCACAACAAAAGCAGCAAACTTATTTGTATCGAACGTTTCATAATTCGTTTCGGAATAGATAAGAGATAATTTAATTTCCGGCCCGCCCGTAAACTTCCGTCAGTTTTTTCAGGCGACGGCCGATCTCTTCCGAGAGCTCGCCTTTCCGGCAGCGCCACTGCCAATTTCCCGAGGTGCTCGCCGGCAGATTCATCCGCGCCTCATTTCCCAGGCCGAGCAGGTCCTGCACCGGCGCAACGGCCGTGTCCGCGATCGAAGCCCAAACCGCGCGGATAAGATCCCAGTGAATTTCGTTCCCGTCGCTGCCGAGATATTCAAGGCAAAAATTATGCTCGCGGCTGATCTGCGAATCGTCGCGGGTAGAGCCGGAACCGGCCTGCGAATTGAACCAGCCGACGGTCGTATCGTTGTCGTGCGTGCCGGTGTAGGCCACGCAATTTCGAATATAGTTGTGCGGCAGATCGTGATTTTTTGTGTCGCCGCCAAAGGCGAACTGCAAAATTCGCATCCCGGGAAAACCGAACGAATCGCGCAGATCTTCGACATCGGGCGTGATCACGCCCAGGTCTTCGGCCATCACCGGCAATTCGCCGAGCGCGTTTTGCAGCGCGGCAAAAAGCTCTTTGCCCGGCACTTTGACCCAGCGCCCGTTTTCGGCGGTTTTATCTTTGCCGGGCACTTCCCACGAGGCGGCAAATCCGCGAAAGTGATCGATGCGCACGATATCGACCATCCGCAGGGTCGCCCGCACGCGCCGGATCCACCAGCGAAACCCGTCGAGCTGCATCCGCTCCCAGTTATAAATGGGATTGCCCCAGAGCTGCCCGGTCCGGGAAAAATAATCGGGCGGGACACCGGCGATCACCTGCGCCGAACCGTCGCTGCCCAGTTTAAATTCGCGCGGATTGCACCACACGTCGGCGGAATCCAGCGCGACAAAGATCGGCACGTCGCCGATGATGCGGATGCCTTTGCCGCCGGCGTACTCTTTTAACTGCGCCCACTGGCTGAAGAAGAGAAATTGATAAAATTTCTGCGCCTGTATCTCTTCGCGCAGGTTTTCGCGCGCCTCGTCCAGCGCGTTTTCGTGGCGCAGACGCAGCGGCGTGTCCCATTCGTACCAGGCCCGCTGTCCCTGCGATAATTTTACCGCGCGGTAGAGCGTGTAATCGTCCAACCACGAAGCATTCTGCTGGCAAAAAGTTTCAAACTTGCCGCGCAGATCGACGCTGGTGGTGACGCGAAAACGCTCGTAAGCCGCCGGCAGGATGACATTTTTCCAGTCGTGAACCCCGCCGAAATCGACCCTGTCTTCGGGAAAATCGGGACGCTGCTTAAGTTCTTCGCCGGAGAGCAAACCTTCGTCAAAAAGTTTTTCCGGCGAGATCAGATTCGTGTTTCCGGCAAACGCCGAAAAGCATTGATATGGGGAATCGCCGTACCCGGTCGGCCCGAGCGGCAGTATCTGCCAGTAGGTCTGCCCTGCATCCGCCAAAAAATCGACGAACCCGTAGGCTTCACGCCCGAGATCACCGCAGCCGAAATCGCCCGGCAAACTGGTCGGGTGCAGCAAAATTCCGCTTGATCGGGGAAATGACATAAATGTTAAAAACTAATTCAGCACTTTCTTAACGTCATAAGCGACGATATTTTTAGCAGGCAAAAATAATTTAGCCGTCCCGCCGCCGCCAAATAAAATTTCGTCTATTTTTTTAGGCAGCCGCGCCCCGTTAAGGCCGTAGGAATATTTTCCCGGCAGCAGCCCGAGATCGCTTTCAGCAAATTCTACCGAGACGTCTTTTCCGCCGCGATTGATCCCGACGATCACTATCTCGCCTTTGTACATGCGGGCGAAGAGATAAATATCGTCGTCGTATTTGAGGTCGATGGTTTTCCCGAGCCTGAGCGCCGGGTAGCTCTTTCGGATATCGATCCAGTTTCTGGTGAACCAGTACAATACCCCGGCGTCGGTTTTCTCACTCGCAGGATCGAATCCATCTTCCTTGTCCCCGCTCCAGCCGCCGGGAAAATCCGCCCGGTTAAACGGGTCGTCAGCGCCGCGCATCGCGATCTCTTCGCCGTAGTAAAGCTGCGGGATCCCGCGCGTCGTAAGCGTGAAACCGGTATGCAGCATCGCCCCCTCGACGGTCGCGCCGCTGAGTGACATAAAACGTTTGGTGTCGTGATTATTTTGTAAGACGGTGACGTTATTTATGTTCGGATAAAGCCCGTCGTATTTCAGGACGTCGCGCAGCGCCCGCATTGGCTTTTTGCCGGTGAAAACTTCGGTCGAGACGTCCCAGAGCCGGAAATCGAAAACGGCCGGCAGTTTTGTATCGACGCCGTCCCAGCCGGTTTTGCCGCCCTGGAAAAAAGCGGTCTGCGCGGAGTCGCGTTCGAAAACCTCGCCGACCATCCAGAATTTCGGGTACTGCTTTTTGATCGCCGTCGACCAGTCGCGGATAAATTCGCGCGGCATATATTGGATCGTGTCCTGGCGGATGCCGTCGATCCCGGTTGCGCCGATCCACCAGAGCGCGTTTTGTATCTCATAGCGCGAAACTTCCGGCTCGTTTTGATTCATGTCGGGCAGCAGCTCGTTGAACCAGCCGGCCAATAAATTATCGCGTTCGGCTGGGGAAGCGTTCGGCGACAGCAGCGCCGAATTATTAAAAGAGTTTTGCCGGTATTTACTAAACCAATTCGCCAGCGGCGCTGCGCGCGCCCACGGGTGCTGGATCCCGACGTGATTAGCCACCTGATCCTGAATGACCTTAATACCGGCCGCGTGCGCTTTTTCTATCAGCTCGCGCAGATCGGCCATCGTCCCGAAATGATCTTCGACGCCGTAGTAATCGATCGCGTGATAGCCGTGATAATTCGTGTTCGGGCACCAGGGCTTGTCACACTGGTTGGCTTCGTTCGGATTGTCGTACCAGGGCGTCAGCCAGATCGCGGTAATGCCGAGTTCCTTTAAATACGAAAGCCGCTGCGTGATGCCTTTAAAATCGCCGCCGTGCCACGCGCGCGGATTCCGGCGGTCGATGTCCTTATCATTCCCCGCGTCGCCATCGGCGAACCGGTCGGTCATTATCAGATAAATAATGTCGTGGTTAGTAATGCCCTGAAAATTGGTTTTTCCGTCGAGCGGGCCCGACACGTCGAAGGGAATAGTTGTTTTCCCGCCGGCGGTGGAAACTTCGAATTCATATTTGCCGGGCCTGGTATTTTTCGCAATGGTCACGTCAAAGAAAATATAATCGCCGCGTTCATTTACCCTGATATTCGAAACTGCGAGCAGCGCGTTTTTAGAAACGACTTTTGCGTTGCGGAAATTCGCGCCGCGCACCAAAAGGCGGATTGGACTAAGCGAGTGATTCGCCCACCAATTCGGCGGCTCGACCTTTTCCACCAGCGGCGCCGGGAGCTGGCCGGTGCCGGCCGGGCTCTGCGCAATATCGATTGCGCCGACCGCGCCGACCGCGCCGACCGCGCCGACCGCGCCGACCGCGCCAAGCAGAACGCCGATCAGTCCGAAAAAAATTATGATGTGCGACATTAGCCGAATCATTACCGCTGACCTCTCATTAAAGATAAAAATGGGCGTGAGAGATATTTTGTCCCACGCCCGTTGAAAGAACAAGGGGTGCCCGGTCAACCTGCGGGCACCCATCGTCTGGTTCTAAAACTCTAAACGAAGTCCAAACTGAATCTGCCGATTACTAAACGGCGAGGTGCCGCGAATAGTACCGAACCCGTTAAAGGTGCTGGTGTTATTGTAATCGGTGCTCGGCGATCCGAGTTGAGTTTTATTGGTCAGGTTAAAAGCCTCGGCGCGGAATTGCAGCTTGAACCTCTCGCGCAGGCTGAACTTTTTCATCAGGCCGAAGTTGAGTTGATAGGTCGAAGGCGAACGCAGCGAATTGCGCTCGAGATTTCCCAGACCCGTCGCCACCGGCGTAAAAGCCGCCCGGTTCAAAAACTGCCCGTTGGGGCCGCCGTACGGTTCACCGGTCAGATCCACCAGCCGGTCATTAAGCCTGACGTCGAACGGATTACCGCTCTGCGCGCGGAAGATGCTGTTGATCTGCCAGCCGCCGAGCAGCAGGTCGAGCGCATACGGAATATCGGAACCATACTCCATTCCCCGGCCGTAAGGAATTTCATACACGGTCGCGAATGAGAACACGTGCGGGTAATCCAGTCTCGATGTGCTGTAACGTTCGATGTAGTTAAGCCCGCCGTTGGCCGTCTTGTCGAATGCGCCCTCGCCGTTGTCCTTCGTTTTTGAGAAGGTGTAAGCGGCGATGTACTGCCAGCCCCTGGAAAAGCGTCGTTCCATCTGAATCTGCAGCGAATCGTATTGCGACCGGCCCGCATCGTCGCGGACGTTGACCGAACCCAGCCCCGGGTAACACGCTCCGAGAGTCCGGCCGGCTATCGGGCACGGCGTGGAGGTATCGGCGGTCAGCGCGGTTCCGTTCAAATTATAGTAAACGATCAGGTTACGGCTGCGCGTTCCGACGTACCCGACACTGATCGAAGTATCGGCGAAGACCTCCTGCTGGAATTGAACATTGAACTGCTGAACGTTGGAGGTCTTGTTATCGGGCTTGGCCGCTAAAACACTCGCGTTCACCGGATTGTTCAGGAAAGCGGGATCGGTGTTTATTCCCGGAAGCGGCAGCGGAGCCGTCGCCAAAGTGTTATTGGGATTAAACAGCGGGCCCTGTCCCGAAAGAGTGATCCGGTAACCGGAGTTATAGCTGTAGCTCAAATTTCCCGAATAAGGCGGATTCTGCGCCAACTGGTTGTTGATGCCGCCGCGGTCGAGGAAGTAGAAAAGCCCGTAACCGCCGCGCAGCACCGATTTGCCTTTGCCGCTCAGATCGTAAGCAAATCCCAGACGGGGGCCGAAATTATTTTTATCGGTATCCGTCAGGGTGTCGCTGCTGCTGGTGGCCAGGACCAAGTGGCCGGTGGCCAGATCGAAATTGGCCTGGCGTCCGTACTGCTCCGCCGGATTGGTGAGTAATTCGTAACGAAGGCCGAGATTTAAGGTAAGCCGGTTAGAGACTTTCCAGTCATCCTGAAAGAAGGCCGCGTTTTCCCAGTTGGTCGTGCCGACCAGCCCGTTCTGAAATCCGATATCGTAACGGCAGACAAAACCGATCAGCAGGTCGGCCTGTTCGAAACGAGTGGTTCCGCCTTCGTTTCCGGGCCCGCCGCCGCACTGGCTGGCATCGCCGTTTCCGTAAAGGAAAAAGTATCCCTTGCCCGCGATCGGGCGAAACAGCTGCACGTTTCTTTTCAGGATGGCGCCGCCGAATTTGAAGGTGTGGTCTCCCTTGGCCCAGACCAGGCTGTCAACCAATTGATACGTATTCTGCGGAACGCGATAGGGGCCGTAATCGCCGGTGTATTCGAGCTGCCCGTTGTACCCGCCGATCAGGGCGCCGCCGCCCAGGCTGTCATCGCGATTGGCATTGGCAATGCCGAGGTCGGCAGAGACCGCCTGGTCGCCGAAAGGAGGCTCGTAGCCGTATTGCAGACGATTTGCCTGCAGGCGAAGCTCGTTAAAAAATGTCGGGGTGATGGAACTGTTCCAGCCGAGCGCGATGGCTTTAGTGCGGGTCGGGTTCGAGCCCGAACCGAATCCGGCAGGCAGCGCGGGCAGCCTGGAAGTGACGGTCTGATTATAACGGCCGTAATTTCCGCGGACGAAAATGCGGTTCTTGTCATTGATGTTGCCGTCAACCCGGAAATCGAGCACATCCTGATCGTCGATCTCGTCGCGGGTGGTTATGTAATTGCCCTGAACCTGCGATCCGTTATTCGGCAGCGGAAAAGCCCGCAAATAATTCAAAGCCGCCGCGTTCAGGCGGTTTCCCGGAAGCAGGTCGAGACGATTATTGACGATGATGGCGCCGGACAGCGGGTCGCGAAGCTGGATGGCGCTGCCCAATCCGGACGAAGCCGGATTTAAAAGCTGTGAAAAATCACCGGTGCGAAAAGCCGCCGTCGGAACGGTAGCCGTATCGGTCGAACGCGGTAAAAACTGCCGCAAACCGTCGTAACTGGCAAAAAAGAAGGCTTTTTTGTTGGTCCATGCGGGGCCGCCGACCGTTCCGCCAAACTGGCTGCGGCGGAACAAGGGCAATCTGCGGTCGTTGGCATCGGAATCGTAAAAAGCGGGGCGCGCATCGAGCGCGTTGTTGCGCAGGTAAGTGTAAGCGCTGCCGTGGAAAGCCTGGCTGCCGGATTTTACGACGCTGTTGATGATCGCGCCGCCGCCGCGCCCGAATTCAGCCGCCGCGACGCTGGTCTGCACGCGAAACTCCTGGACCGAATCGGCCGACGGAAAGATATTGATCGTATTGACCAGCGATTCATTGTTATCGACGCCGTCGAGCAAAAAGTTGTTCGCCTGTGTCCGCTGCCCGTTGACGGAAAGCGCCGCGCCGCCGGTGTTGCCGCCGCGGTAGGTTTCCGCATCGCCGCCCGCGCCCGAAGCAAAACCGCCGACCACGCCCTGGGTCACGCCGGGGGTCAACCTGGCCAGCTCCAGCACGTTCCGGCCGTTGAGCGGCAATTCGACGATCTGCCTGCCCTGCACGACCGCGCCGAGGGATGAAGAAGTGGCGTCAACCAGCGGAACGTCGCTCGTGATCGTCACCGTTTCGGTTACCGCGCCGGCTTCGAGAGAAAAATCGAGCTTGGCGTTCTGGGCAACCTCGAGCGTTATATCCTGCTTTGATGTTTTAAAGTTCGTCTGGCTGACCGAGATCTGGTATTTGCCCGGCTGCAGCGATAAAACGGAAAAGTTTCCCTCGTCGTCGCTTTGGGCGGTAACCTCGCGTTTGGTGCCGAGATCGGTGACCGTGATCGTTGCGCCGGGAATCGCCGCGCCGGCCTGGTCGGTCACGGCTCCCTGAATTCTTGCGGATTCGGTTTGTGCCATTGCCGAAAAGGCAAATAACAAAACAGATATCGCCGCCAGTAATATTTTGTGTTTGTATACACTTGCTGCGTTATACATTGGTTGACTTCCTTTCTTCCTACTTTTGAATTGCCTGCATGCAACAAATCCCTAACCGGAACGTAATCCGGTTAAAATCGGGCAGATATTAATTAAAGCGAGCTAATAGTCTAATTAAAAAGAGAAAATATAGTTTGTTGTGCAAACAAACAAAGTAATATTACATTTTAATAACATTGTCAAGACTTTTTTGCATTTTCGCGGAAATTAATTGGCGGAAGCGAATTTTTTGGCGAGCACCAGGCTCAGCGAACCCATCAGCGTCGGGGAGTCGCCCAGGGAAGAGGCGCTGATGGCGACTTTGGGAAAGCCCTGTCTGAGTGTTCTTTCGGTCATCCGGTCGATCTCATCCTTGATCAGTTCCCAGGCCTGGGTTATCTGCCCGCTGATGACCACGGCCTGCGGGCTGAAGCCGATGATCAGGTTGGAGATGCCGATACCGAGATATTTAGCGGTTTCTTTTAACGCTTTGACGGCTTTTTTGTCGCCCTCTTTAGCCAGCTTGAGTAATTGTTCCATGGTAGCTTCGGGGTTTGCGCCGTTTTTCTTCAGCTGGCTTTGATAGCGAAAGATGATGGATTTTTCCGAGGCGTGCGCTTCCCAGCAATTACGGTTTCCGCAGGAACACTGTACCGGAGCATTTTCACCGATGATCATGTGGCCGAATTCCCCGGCGGCGCCGCGGTCGCCGCGATAGACCTGCCCGTCAAAAATAATTCCGGTACCCACGCCCTCCGAGACCAGGACGGTGATGAAATTTCTGGCTTTTTTGGTTATCTCTTCGCCGAACCACAATTCGGCCAGCGCGATGGCGTTGGCGTCGTTATCGACGGTTACCCTGAGGCCGGTTTTTTTCGTGATCTGTTTTGCGATGTCCCAATTGCTCCAGTTAAAGTACGGAATGTAGCGGACGTTTCCGGTCGCGTTATCGGCCACGCCGGGGATGCTGATGCCTACTTCCAGCTTATGTTTTTTGTTTTCGGCCAGGCATTTGTTCAGTCTTTCGATGATCTTTCGCGACATGACGTCGGCATTGGGCGATGTCGGAAAAGTCTCTTTTTGCAGCACCAGGCCGGCCAGGTCGGCCAGGGCGATGGTTGTTTTGCGCGGCGTAATGTCTATTCCGATCGCGACCGGAACGCCGGTTTTAAGCCGCAGCAGGTTCGGTTTGCGCCCGCCGGTCGAAGTGCCGGCGCCGATCTCTTCGATCAGGCCGTCGAGCATCAGGTCGTCAACTATCGCGGAAACTGAAGAACGCTGCAGGGCGGTTTCGCGGGCGATGTCAGCGCGCGAGATCGGCGCCAGATCGCGGATATACGTCAAAACGATCTGCTTATTGATGTCGCGGATCGTATTGTGCCGGGCGATCTGGGCCTTTGCCTTGTGCAGGTAAATTCTTTTCATTTTTGCGGCCGGAATTTCCCGCGGACAGGGATAATTCGAAGTTTGTTGTAAAAACCAACAATGTAATAGATAAACTCTTTTTGTCTTTTTTTCAACAGCGGCGGCAAAGTTTCGCCGAGAGGGGTGAAGTCTTAATTTGAGCGGTCCACTCCAGGGACAGCGGAAACCGCGTCACCGTGCCGGTAGCCCGCGCGTAAGCAAGGGCGCTTATTTGTTGCCTGAAAATGCGCCCTCCATGACGGTCAGGCTACTGACACATGCCGGAAACAATGAATAGCCGCGCGTTCGGAGTCGATAGCCGCGTCACGTTCAACCTCTGATGACCAAAAAGCTTGACGGGTTTTGAAGGGCCGTGCTAAGTTCACTTTTAAAATGAGAAATTTCCCTGCGTGAAGGGTGATCGTTTTTCCGGTAAATGCCTTAGAAAATATAACTCGTTTCTTTTACCAAAGCTAAATCAGCAGAAAAAGTCGCAGCATTATGAAACGTTCATACACTTACCAACAGCCCCCTTCTCCGCGCCGGCCGCTAAAAGTATATGCGTTCGATCCAATGATCGGGCGAAGACAGGGCGGGCGGATAACGATCGATATTCCCAATGAAACTTCATTGAAACCCGGCCCGTACGGTGAGAGGATCCATGTCATCGATTATGACGGCGCGAACGAGATCTTTTACGCTCCGGTAAATCTCAATGACGAAGCCATTTTGATGCAAAACGGGCTGGAGCCGACCGAATCCGACCCGAGATTTCACCAGCAAATGGTATACGCCGTGGCGATGAAGGTACTGGAAAATTTCGATATCGCTCTCGGCCGGAAAATCAGGTTCCGGCCCAGTCCCGGTAAGCCTCAACTGCGGATCTTTCCTCATGCTTTTCAGGGTGAAAACGCTTTTTACGACCCTGACATGAAGGCAATATTATTCGGTTATTTTCGCGCCGATGAAAAAAATCCGGGCCCTAATATTCCGGGACAAAACGTCTTTACCTGTCTGTCACAGGATATCATCGCCCATGAAGTGACCCACGCTATTGTCGATCGCCTGCGCGAATATTTTGGCGAACCGACGAATAAAGACGTGGCCGCTTTTCACGAAGGGTTCGCGGATATTATCGCCATCTTTCAGCATTTTACATTTCCGGCAATTCTCCGCGAGCACATCAGGGAAACGCGGGGCGATCTTCATTCGCCCAACAATCTTATTATGCTGGCCAGCGAATTCGGCTATGCCACCGGAAAGGGGGAAGCTTTGCGCTCCGCGCTCGATCCGGTCGCTGAAACGAAAGATCAGAACGGGACGAATCCGAAAGCGGTGCCTGTTCCCGACCCGACACTTTACCAGACCTTGCTCGAACCGCACGAACGGGGTTCGATCCTGGTCGCCGCCGTTTTTGACGCTTTTTTCAAGACCTATCAGGCCCGCATCGCCGATCTGATCAGGATAGCCACCGGCGGCACGGGCAAGCTGCCCGATGGCGACCTGCACCCAGATCTGGTCAATCGGATTGCTTCGGAAGCGTCGCGCACCGCCCAATCGGTCCTTAACATATGCATCAGGGCTTTCGAGTATCTGCCCCCGGTGGACATTACTTTCGGCGATTATCTCAGAGCGCTGGTAACCGCGGATTTCGAGCTGTCGCCTAATGATGAAAACGGGCTGCGGGCAAATATGATCGAAGCGTTTCGCGCCAGGGGAATCTATCCCGACTATGTTTCTTCGCTGGCGGAAGAGTCGCTGCTATGGGAAAGCTTTAATCCCGGAGATCTGCCCCGCCTGCCGATCTACGACGAATATGATGAGAAAGAAAAAGCCCCGGAGCCGGGGAAAAAATGCCTGTCGGCTTTTTGGCTGAGGGCGATCTTAAAAAACGCTTACGAATTTAGCTCCGCGCAAAAAACCGCCGGTGCCGACGAGCAAACCGGCGAGCAAACCGCCGGACAAACCGCCGGTCAGCCGGCAGACGGGCCGGCGCCCGGAGAAGCCGAAAAACATCCGGCTGAAAAGCGCTCACGGACCGATGCGGAGCTATCGGGCGAGATCGTGGAAGCTCTGCATAAATACGTCAATAATAATGAAGTCATAAAGGATAAAGACGGTATAGACGATAAAGACGGAAGAACCATTAAAGATCTTTTGTACCTGCACCCGGAAGCCAAGATCCGCGTAGAAGGCTTTCATCCGGTTTTCCGGGTCAATCCGCGCGGCCAGTTGCTGGTCGAATTAGTGATCCAATTCACTCAACGAGACGAGGACTTCATAGATAACATCGCGGTATCGGGCGGGTTGAACCTGCGCGGAGGAACCACGGTGATCGCTTCCGCGAACGGAGATATAAGATATGTCATCTCGAAGCCGCTCGAATCCGACAGATTAAAAGAATTAAATCCGGAAAAAAATCTTGAGGCGAAAGACAGGCGCGAACGGCAGGAAGCATTCGTCCGCGAATTAGACAGGATCGACACGAATCTGACGTGGGAAGGATCCGGATACTTAAACGACAGGATTAAAAAGAGCTTAAATTTTAAGGCGATCCACGAAACACTCGGAAGGTGACTATGGCAGATACCGGCACTTTTGCTAATAACGACAGCGTTTTGATAAGAATGTACAACGTCGGGTTCGGCGACTGTTTTTTGCTTGTTTTTCCCGCGCCCGATCGCCCGCGAAAGGTTTTAATCGATTGCGGCGTGCATTTTTCCGGCCATAACCCCGACCCGACCTTTAATGACGTGGTGGATCGACTGATCGAAGACATAAAAGATGACGACGGAGTGTCCAGGCTGGATATTTTGATCGCCACTCACAGGCATCAGGACCATGTTTCAGGTTTTGAAAAACCGATCTGGCAGGATGTCGAGGTGGGCGAGGTATGGATGCCGTGGACGGAAGATTATGAGAATGAGCAGGCGAGAGAAATTTTATTGAAGCAAAGCAAGAAGGCGAAAAAACTGCACGCTCTTTTGACCGCGATGCTGCAAAACCCGCTTCGCTTCGGGCTTGAACATGCTGACAACATCAAGGAGATCGAAAACCTGAAAGATTTTTCGGAAAACTCATTGACCAATACCAAGGCAATGGAGACGCTCCACCACGGCTTTAAAAACGGAGATAAGATACCGAGACAGTATTTGCCTTATAAAGACAGAGCTTTGAATACGATAAAACCGGCGGCCCTGCCGGGAGTAACCGTTTATATCATGGGCCCGTCGTTTGACAAGGAAGTCATCCGGGACATGGACCCGCCGGCGGCGGAACAGTGGTTCAAAATGATGGAAGATAAAGGAAAGGACGACTGTCGCCCGATTCTTCCCTTTCATGAGGATTGGAGCAAAAAACCGGATGAAGTAGAACTGGTGGACAGGCTGCTGTCAAAACGAGACCGCAGGACGATAAATCGTATCGGGGACGATAACGAGTTTAGTGTGGCAAAAAGCCTGGAAGATTCGGTGAACGGAACCAGTTTGATGATGATGTTTCAGATCGGAAAAGCGTATCTCTTTTTTCCCGGAGACGCGCAAAACGGAACGTGGCAATCGGCCTTAAAAGACGATGAATGGCGCGAGCTGCTGACCAGGACAAATTTTTATAAGGTCGGCCACCACGGGAGCCATAACGCAACTCCGAAAGAATTCGTGCACCATGTATTACAGCCTAATTGCAAGGCGATGGTGTCGGTCTACCCGGTGCCGGCCTTCAGCGAGATACCGAAAAAAGAACTTCTCGACGATCTGGTGAAATTACCCGTCGATTACGCCAGAAGCGACAAGGCCGGCCAGGCCGGCGACCCGGCAACTTTTGCGAGGACAAACCATTATGTCGAGACCACGATACTGACTTAGATCGTCAGGCCCTTGGGCTTTGCGCATTTCCTAAATACCCCGCGGACGTTATTTCGCTGGCAAAGATGCCGATCTTTGTTTATCATTACATTGTTATAAACACTCATTGAATCAGGTAGTAACCGATTTGAAGCCGACAAACATACAGGACCCGGAATATTTTCATAAGGTAGTAGATTGCCAGCACGCGTGCCCGGCCCATACGCCGGTGCCGGAATATATCCGTTTGATCGCCGAGGGCAGATATACCGAGGCCTACATGATCAACTGGGATTCGAACGTATTTCCCGGCATTTTGGGACGGACGTGCGATCGCCCGTGCGAACCGGCCTGCCGCCGCGGCCGTATCGAGGATGAACAACCCGTCGCGATCTGCCGCTTAAAACGCGTCGCCGCCGACAACAAGGGTGAGGTCAGGCAGCTGATGCCGCAGGGGCCGTTTGCCCCGAACGGCAAAAAGATTGCGTTGATCGGCGCCGGTCCGGCTTCGCTGACGGTGGCGAGAGATCTGGCGCCGCTCGGCTACGAGATACATCTGTTTGACGAACAGATCAAGGGCGGCGGTTTTATGCGCAGCCAGATCCCGGCTTTTCGCCTGCCCGAAAGAGTGCTCGAGGAAGAAGTCGATTACATTTTAGACCTCGGCATCCACACCCATTTCAAACATTATGTCGACAGCTTAAAAGGCGTGCTCGAACAGGATTACGACGCCGTTTTTGTCGGCACCGGCGCGCCGCGCGGCCGCGATCTTCCCGGTTTGCCCGGCCGCCAGGAAGGCGCGGCAAACATTCACATCGGCATCAACTGGCTAGGCAGCGTCGCTTTTGAGCATACGGACAAGATCGGCAAAAGAGTGATCGTGCTCGGCGGCGGAAACACCGCGATGGACTGCTGCCGGACGGCGCGGCGTCTGGGCGGCGAAGACGTGAAGGTGATCGTCCGCTCGCCGTTTGCCACGATGAAGGCTTCGCCCTGGGAAAAAGAAGACGCGCAGCACGAAGACATTCCGATCGTCGATAACCACGTGCCGAAATCTTTTGTTATTGAAAACGGACGCCTGACCGGAATGACCTTTGAAAAGGTCGAAGCCGTTTATGACGAGAACGGAAAACGCAGCCTGGTTCCGACCGGTGAGCCGGACGTGGTTTACCCGGCGGACGACGTGCTGATAGCGGTCGGACAGGAAAATTCATTTCCGTGGATCGAACGCGATCAGGGCGTGGAATTCGATAAATGGGAAATGCCGGTGGTCGATAAGGTGACTTTTCAATCGACGCACAAACGCGTTTTCTTTGGCGGCGATGCGGCTTTCGGCCCGGAAAATGTCATTACGGCCGTCGCACACGGGCATCAGGCGGCGATCTCGATCGACCTTTTATGCCGCGGCGAAGACGTCATGAAACGCCTGCACCCGCACGTCAATCTGATCTCGCAGAAAATGGGCATCCACGAATGGGCGTACGACAGCGCGATCGAACACGATCCGCGCTACATCGTCCAGCAAGCGCCCAAAACCCTGACGCTGATCAACCGTAAGCAGGAAGTCGAACTGGGCTTTAACCCGCTCGAAGGTTACAAGGAAGCCGAACGCTGCCTCAATTGCGACGTGCAGACGGTTTTCGCCGCCCCGAAATGCATCGAGTGCGACGCCTGCGTCGATATCTGCCCGACCAGCTGCATCACCTTTACGCCGAACGCCGAAGAACCCGTACTGCGGCAAATAATCAAGGTGCCCGCGCTCAATCTCACCCAGGACCTATACGTTTCCGAAGAACTTAAAACAACCCGCGTCATGGTCAAAGACGAAGACGTCTGCCTGCACTGCGGCCTCTGCGCCGAACGCTGCCCCACCGCCGCCTGGGATATGCAAAAATTCTGGTACAACGTAACTAAAGCTGGTGAAGTGAAATACGGATGTAATGAGATTGGGCATTTGGAGTAAATGTAGCCAGGCATCGCCATAACGGAAAGAAACGGCTATCTGGAGTAGATTTAGGAGAATGTCATGAGTGTAGTAAGAGATGAAGTTAATTCATTGCTGGATCGTTTGCCGGAAGACGCTTCGATAGAGGATGTGCAATATCATTTGTATGTGATTGAAAAAGTCCGAAACGGCCTTGAAGCGGCGCAAAGTGAGAGAAGCATAACGCAAGAGCAGGCCGAAGAGAGGCTTGGAAAATGGCTCATACAGTAGTTTGGTCGCCACGCGCGATTGACGATGTTGAAGCCATTGGCCGCTTACATTGCTGAAGATTCAGAATCCTACACCGCGTCGGTAGTGCGCGATATTTTTAGTGAAGGCCGGAAGACTTTCTGAATTTCCCCATTTGGGTAGAGTTGTTCCGGAGTTTGGTGATGAAGCGATCCGCGAAGTATTTGCTTACAGTTATCGGATCGTCTATCGCATCGAAGCTGGCGAAATTACAATAGCCGCAGTTATTCACGGCAAACGTCTCCTGGAAATGGCAATCAATCCATAGCAAGGATGTGAAAAAAATCTGGTACAACGTGACAAAGGCGGGACAGGTTAAGTACGGGTGTTTTTAAAATAAAGATTATTACCGGAGAAAAAATGAAAAGAGTTTATCTCGCGATTTTGATCTCTATCTTTGCGATAAGCATTGGTTTTGGACAAAAGCCATGCGTTCCGGCAAAACACGCGAAGCTTCCGGTGATATCAGAACAAACGTATGCTCAGGCAAGAAAAAAACTATTAGTTTCCGGGTGGCAGCCGGTTCGGAGCATCTCCGACAATGCGGCGGGTAAAGACCCTAATACTGCTTATGGGAATGGGCAGATTTTTTGGAAAAGAGGCTATCGAGAAATCGAATTCTGTTCCGGTACAGGTATAGCTGCCTGCGGTTTTCTTTTTAGAGACGTTTATGGAAATCGTCTGCGAGTTACCACGGCAGGTGAGGAATTGCCTAAGCAAAAGACGCACGCCAGGGTGACCGGTTATCAGTTCGTTTGCAACGATTAAATATTTTACGGCTCTGCCGTCCGATGTGCGGAAAAGCTCTGTTCGCGTTTTAGCTTACCCTAATTCCTATTCTTCCATCACGTTAAAACCATCCTATCTCCAAAAAAATATTTTTATTAAGATCGCGGTTAAATCTGCAAAAAATATAAGGAGTAAAACAAATGTTCAAATTAAGTAAAATCACTGTCAGATTGATCGCGCTAAGCATTATGCTTTCGTGTTTAGGATTTCTCATTACGGCTTCTTTCACGGAGAAAGCATCCGCTCAGATACTTTTTTGCCGTTCATGCACAAACGTTGCCCCGCACCAGGAATTGTATTGTTCCTGGTATGTGGTCTCGGACTGCGCTACCGATCCGCCGTTGAAATCGACCCTGCATTGCGAGTTGGTAACATATTGCGATGTCAGCGGCCCATATTAACCGGGCGTATAAACCGTGTCAGTAGCCGCGCGTAAGCAGAGGCCGCCGAGACGGGCTAACCGCCACAGTGTTCCAGACAGGACGGCGACTCACAGGGCGCTACCCGCTTTCGAAAATTAATTGCCAAACGTTAAATCCGTTCTATAATGGGCCGAAGGCGTTATTTATAATTGCACCGGCCCATCGCCTTTTAATGGGTATTTCCCCTTTGAAGGATAATGAGATGAATACCGTATATTTATTTTTGATTGCCGCATTGATCGCCGTATTAAATGTTTCGTTCGGGTACTCGCAAAATACTGCGGGTGATTACGACAAGATCGAAGGCAGCGTCGGTTTTTCACATCAGCGTGTCGGCGATACCAGCGGGTTTGACGACAGCGCCGCGTTTAACGGTTTTGACGCTTCGGTGACAAAAAACTTCACCCGGTATTTCGGGATAAAGGGCGCTGTTTCCGGGGCTTACCGGAGCGACGATTTTGCGCTTGCGGGAATATTTCCCGGTTCGGTCAACCGGTTCACGATCAAAACTTCCATCTACACATATATGGGAGGAATACAGATCAAAGATAATAGGAAAACGAAAAGGCTGAAACCGTTTTTTCACGCGCTGGCCGGCGGGGCAACGCTGAGACAGAAACTGACCGGCGACTGCCCGAATGACGTGGCGGTTATCTGCACCGGGTACAGCTATTCCAATACCTCGTTTGCCGCGGCGGTCGGCGGAGGGCTGGATATCAGAGCGTCAAAGCGCATTTCCATCCGCGTTGTCCAAGCCGATTACAATCCGATCTTTGCCGACGGCGAAACACTGAATAATTTTCGGATCGGAGTCGGGATCGTTTTTCACTAAGCAGTAAAACCAGATGAACAATTTTCAGACAGGATATTTTTCCGGACACAATAGTCAGATTGGGTCGTTTAAGAACGTCGCGGTTACCGAAACCGAATTCGAATACAAATTCATCGATTGGCATTATCACGAAAACCCGTATTTTTCCCTCGTCTTAGCGGGGCATTGCCTGGAAAGCAACAAACGGAAAACTTATTACTGCTCGGCGGATTCGCTTTTGTTTCATAACGCTCATGAGCCTCATTACAATGTAAAATCCGGCGATACTTCATTCGGATTTCAGGTCGAGATCAGCCCGGACTGGTACGAACAATTCGAGGTCGAGTTAGCCGATCTGCCGGCCACGGCGCAGATCGATCATCCCGGTATAAAATTGCTTCTGCACAATATCTATAAAGAAGCGTGCCTCTTCGACGAAGCTTCGGATCCGACCGCAAATTTAACGATCGACGCGCTGCTGCTGGAAGCTTTTGAAACGATACGCGGAGTGGAAAGCGTCGCTCTTTCCGCCCGGCCGCGATGGGTGGGTAAGATCGACGAAATTTTGCACGAAGATTATGAGCAGCCGCTTTCGCTGTTGGAAATATCGACGGAACTCGGTGTGCATTGGGCGCACCTGTCGCGTGATTTTCCCAAATACTTCCGCTGCAATTTCAGCCAGTATGTGAGGAAAATAAGAGTGGAAAAATCGCTCGGCCTGCTGCGTAAACGATCCGTCTCGATGGCGGATATTGCCTGCCGATGCGGTTTCGCCGACCAGAGCCATTTTATCCGCTGCTTCAAGCAATACACCGGCCTGACACCCAGGAATTTCCGCAAGGTCATCGAATAATTTTACTGGGAGCGCGGACGGCCCTTCCGCAAGGTAGCGCCAGCGTCTCGCTGGCTGTCGCGTGGGCGTCCCGCCCACGGACTTTGATCTAACGGCGGCGTTACGCGTGGACGAGCCGTCCGCGCTTCCGCAAAGAAAAACAAAAGGGGCGGGATCCTTGCGAATCCCGCCCTGCCCCCTTGTGCGCCGGTGTGAACCGGACTTCTGTGTGAGCCTCCCCAGCTCGCACACCCTGAATGCAACGCTGCCGCCTCAGGCGTTACATCCTTTATCTCGCTTCCCGCTGCTTTTCTTCCGCTTTGCGCGCTTCACGCATCTGGGTAAACTTTTGCCATTGTTCCGGGCTTAGAATTTTCTGCAGTTTCACGTCAGTTTCCTCGCGGATCACTTTCACCTTCGGTTCGTCTTCCTGTTTTAAGGCCTGCATCCTATCGCGGGTTTCATTAAATACCTGCTTTACATCCGAAGTCTGCGGTGTCGAAAGCTGCAGCTCGTTCGCCAGTTTGACGAATCGTGCCTCACGGCTCATCGGCGGCTTGTTGCCGAACCACAGATTATACGCATTTAAGGCAAAGGCCCCGGCCATCGCGCCGAGCAGAAAAATACTCAGTGTCGCCGCGCGAATCCGCCATTTGTTGCTGTTATCACTATTCATGTTTTATCTCTCAAAGATCACAGGGAAGACCTGTTCATTAGCTATATCCGAGGTATTTTCCTGTTCGAAGATGACTGCTTCGGTCGGGTCGGTAGATGAAGCAAGCGTTTGATTCGACGGCGCCAGCACTACCGCAAACATCAGCATCGCCACCAGCGCGACCATTATCGTGACCAGCGAACCCGACGCCTGCCACAGCCGCCGAAAATCCCAAACCGTTTTCGCGTTACCGCGCTGTTCTCTCAGCGCCGCCATCACCCTGGTCTGGAAAAACGCCGGCGGTTCGGGCGCCTGCTCCGAATCGAATTTAAACATCGCCGCCGAAATACTCGCCGCCTGAAAAGCGTCCCGGCACTTGCCGCATCCGTCGCTGTGCGCGCGGATCTCCCGCAGTTCATTTTCACTCAGGCTGCCCAGCGGCGCGCCGTCCAATATTTCAATAATATGCTCTTTCATCTTTTCTTCTCTCTAACTTTTTCCCAGCAGTTTTTCCATCCGTTCGCGCAATTTGCGCCGGTAGCGAAAAACCGTCACCTTGACCTTCGATTCGGACCAGCCGGTCACGGCCGCCGCGTCTTTTATCGAATAACCTTCACCGTCGATCATGGTCAGAACCAGCCGGATATCGGGTGGTAAAACGGATAGTACGCGATTGACCAGATCGGATGTTACCAGCCTGTCTTCGGCGGAAAGCTGATTTTCCGTACCCGCGTCCAGCAATTTTTCTTCCAGCCAGCTGCCCTCGTCATTCGTCAGATCGGCAAAGGGTTGTTCGGTATTATATTTGCCGTGCCTCAGCGTATTCAGACAGGTGTTAACCGTGATGCGCGTCAGCCAGCCTTCCAAAGAGCCGCGTCCCTCAAACTTATCAAGCTGCGTGAACGCCTTCAAAAAAACGTCCTGCGCGATCTCTTCGACCTGCGCATACTGCCGGAAAAACCGCCCCGCAAAGCGAAAAACGCGCGGACTGTAGCGGCGGACTATCTCGGCAAAGGCCGATTCGTCATCGCCGCGGGAATTTTCTACCAATTCCCAATCGGATAGTTCCTGATAATCTTTCGGCAAATGAAATCCTCTGCGGCTGTGGGCGGAAACTCTGTCCGTAATCGGACTGGGGTCCGCTGTGCCGGGCATTGCGGCCCTTTTTTATCAGCATCGAAACAGCCATTGATTTTAGCAGGATTTCGGAAAATTCACTTACCTTTCACAAGAGTTTTCTTGTCTCTCATTGACCTAGACACGAAAGGGCCGCGCTTGGTTACAATTTCGCTAAATGGTTTTCTTTCAATTTCTTTCAGAATAAAGACGCGCGCACGGTGTAACCTGTGTGCTTTTCTTTGTGTCTAACTAAAAGGTAGAATTGTGCGATAAAACAAATATCCGGGTTTGGCGTATAACTCACGTCTTAAAAATTCCGATTATGAATGTGGTTAAGTTCTCAAAAATGATTTGGGCGGGCGTTTTTTTCTTTTTTGCGCTCATTTTTGCGTTTTTGTCCGTTTCCTGCGGCTCGGCCGTGACGAAAACCGGCAATAACGCCAACTCCGAAACAAAATCCGCCAACGAAGTTATTACCATTACCACCGCTAAAGCCGAAAGCAAGGAATTGCCTTCCTTTATTCAGGTGACGGGAAATCTGATCGCCGACGAAACTTCCGACGTCTCACCGCAGGTCGCCGGAAAACTGGTTTCGACCCCGGTAAATATTGGGAATTTTATCCATCAGGGTGATGTGATCGCGCGGCTCGACGACCGCGATGCCAAATTACGCGTCAAAGAAGCCGAAGTGAATATCCGCCAGGCGCAGGCCGCCGTTCGCCAGGCCGAAGCAAAGCTGGGACTGGACAGCCGGGGAAATTTTGACGCCAATACCATTCCCGAGGTACGCGCCGCTAACGCTAACTACGAACAGGCTTTAGCGGAACAAAAACTGGCCGAAAGCAATGAAAAACGCTACCGCGAGCTGGTTGAGACCGGCGACGTGGCGACCATCCTCTACGACCAGTTCCGCACCACGCGGGATACCGCCCGCGCCAAAACAAACAGCGCAAGACAAGGGCTGGAAGCCGCTAAAAATACCGCCCGCCAGGGAAATGAGGCCGTCAGGAACGCCATGGTGGCGGTCGATGCGGCAAAAAATCAGCTCGATATCGCAAAAAAAGCGGTCGATGACATGGTTGTCAGATCGCCGTATTCCGGTTATGTCAGCGCGCGCGGGATCGCGATCGGTGAATTCGTTTCAACCTCGACCCCGCTGATCACGCTGGTCCGGACGAATCCGATCAAGGCGCAGCTTTCGGTGGGTGAGGGCGACGTTCCCTCGATACACGACGGAATGAGTGTTTCACTGGCGGTGCAGGCGTGGAAAGAACGCAAATTCGCCGGAACCGTATCGGCGGTAAACCCGTCGGTCGATCAGGTAACGCGCACGGCCATCGTCGAAGCGCTGGTCGATAACAGCGACGACGCGCTACGTTCGGGAATGTTCGCCACGGCGAGAATTTTGCGCCCCGGCGGCGCAAAAGGAGTATTTGTGCCGGCGAGCACGGTTTATTCCGATATCAACACTCAGTCTTACCGCGTTTTTGTGATCGACGGGGACACGGCAAAACTCCGCGTGGTACAGCTCGGGCAGCAGGAAAACGACACCTGGCAGATCGTGTCGGGATTACAAGGGGACGAAACGCTGGCGGCCAGCAATCTGGCGCAGCTTTACGAGGGGGCAAAGGTGAGTTTTTAAATTTTGGGTTTTAATTTTGAGTTCAAATTCGATAATTCGCATCAAAACTCAAAATTAAAAATTCAAAACTAACGGATTATGCAGTGGTTAGCTCAAATTTGCGTTCATCGTCCGGTCTTTGCCACCGTCATCGTGCTTTTGCTCACGGTCATCGGCGGCTTTTCTTTTTTTACGCTCGGGGTTGACCGCTTTCCTAAGATCGATCTGCCGACGGTGACGGTTTCCACCACCAATGCGGGCGCCGCCCCGCAGGAAATGGAAACCGAAGTAACCGACACTATCGAGGGCGCGGTCAATACCGTCACCGGCATCGACCAGATGACCTCCAATTCATCGCTCGGACGTTCACAGGTTACGATCACCTTTAACCTGGAAAAAGACCCGGAAGTTGCGACCCAGGAAGTGCGCGACAAGGTCAGCAGCGTGATCCGACAATTGCCGGACAGCGCCGACCCGCCGATCGTGCAAAAAGCCGATCCCAATTCCAGCCCGATCATCCAGTTTGCCATCAGCCGCCCGGGTTCGGTCGTCGATCTGACCCAATTCGTCACTAAACAGCTGCAGGAAAAACTCGAATCCGTGGACGGCGTCGGCGACATTCAGGTCTTCGGCGGCCGCGCCCGCCAGATCAGGATCTACCTGGATCCGGGAAAACTGCGCTCGTACAATCTTTCCGTCACCGATGTAAATAACGCGATCGCTTCGCAAAATCAGGAATTGCCCAGCGGCAGATTGAACGAAGGCGCCACCTCCGTCACTCTTCGCACTTTGAGCAAGATTGATTCGGTCGAAGGCTTTGGCGAGATCATCGTCAAAAATCAAAACGGCTACGCGGTCAGGATCAATGACGTCGGCCGCGTTCAGGACGCCGGCGCCGACGCGAACAGCGCGGTTTCGATGAACGGAAATCCCAGTGTTTCGCTGGCCATCGTCAAACAGTCGGGAGCCAATACAGTCTCCGTTATCAAGGGGATCAAACAGCGGCTGGCGCTGATCCAGCAGACGCTGCCGTCGGATGTAAAGATCGCGATCGTCCGCGATCAATCCGAATTTATCGAGACATCGCTGCACGCTATCGAAGAGCACCTCATACTCGGCGGCGTTTTCGCGGCTATTGTAGTATTTATTTTCCTCTGGAATTTCCGCTCGACGCTGATCGCCGCGCTGGCGATCCCGACCTCGATCATTTCGGCTTTTGCTGTGATCGCCGCGCTCGGCTACACGCTCAATCAGATGACGATGCTGGCGCTGACGCTAATGGTCGGAATCGTGATCGACGACGCCATCGTGGTGCTGGAAAATATTTTCCGCTTTGTCGAAGAAAAGGGAATGAAGCCTTTTCAGGCGGCGATCGAAGGAACCAAGGAGATCGGCCTTGCCGTTTTGGCGACCACGCTCAGTTTGCTGGCGGTTTTTATCCCGGTCGGTTTTTTAACGGGGATCGTCGGGCGCTTTATGTCATCATTCGGCCTGACGGCGGCGGCGGCGATCGCCGTTTCGCTGATCGTCTCTTTCACCCTGACGCCGATGCTGGCCGCGCGCTGGATCAAGCCGCGCCTGAAAAAGAAAAAGGAAAAGAAGAACGGCAATGGCGAAGGCCAGCCTGCTGAAGCCGCCGAAATCGTTGAGCTCGACGACAATGAAACGTTTGAGACGCCTGAGACGCTTGACGCCGCCGAGGAAGTGCCGGAGCACGACCATCACGACAGCAAGGAATCCTGGGCTTACAGCAAGATCGACAAAACCTATTCCTGGTTATTAAAAATGTCTCTGGCGCATCGCTGGGTCGTGATCCTGCTGTGCGCGATCGTCATCGCGTCGATCTATCCGCTTTATAATTACGTCGGGATAAACTTTTTGCCGGAAGAGGATGAATCGCTTTACCAGGTGTCGTTTCGCGCGCCGCAGGGCACCAGCCTGGCCGCCACGCAATCCATTCTGGAACGCATCAGCCGCGATATCCGCGATCAGATTCCCGGCGTGGAAAACACGCTGGCGATAGCCGGCGCGGGCGGCGGTTCGCCCAATTCCGGCAACATCAATGTCCGCCTGCTGCCCGTCGAACAGCGTAAATTCGCGCAAAGCGAGCTGATCACCAAGACGCGCGATCTGGTCAAAAAATATTCCAAGGATTATACCGTCGGCGTCTCCGGCACTTCATCCATCGGCGCGAGTTTAGGCATCGGCGGGCGCGGCGGATCGTCGGGGATCGGATTTTTTATCAGCGGCCCGGATATCGATAAGCTCGACGAGTATTCGCAAAAACTGGTCGACCGCGTCAAACAGGACAAGAATTTTCGCGACGCCGACCGTTCGCTCGATCTCAGCAGCCCCGAACTGCAGATCGGGATCGACCGTTCCAAGGCCGCCGATCTTGGCGTCTCGACCGGAAGTATCGCTCAGGCTCTGAACGTCTTTGCCAACGGGCAGCGCGTTTCATCCTTTAGCGAGGGAACCGACCAATTCGACATCTATGTCCAGGCGGACGAAGCTTACCGGCGCACCCGCGACGACCTGAAAAATTTTACGGTTTCTTCGACCAAGGGCGGGCTGGTCAGCCTCGACCAGCTGGTAAGTTTTCAGGAGGGCAAAAGCGCCGCATCCATCGCGCGGCTCAACCGCCAGCGCCAGGTCACCGTTACGGCCAGTGTCGCGCCGACGACATCCGAAGGCGATGCGGTCAAAGCGATCCAGGGTTACGCCAAAGAACTGAATATGAACCCCGAATACCAGACCGGCGTGACCGGGCAATCGCGGGAACTGGCGCGCGCGGTCAATTCGTTCGCGCTGGCGTTTCTGCTCTCGTTCGTCTTTATGTATTTGATCCTGGCGGCGCAGTTCGAATCTTTTATTCACCCGGTCACGATCCTCCTGACGCTGCCGCTTTCGATCCCGTTCGCGCTGCTTTCGACGATGATCGCCGGGCAGCGCCTGAACATTTTTTCCGCGCTCGGCATTTTGCTTTTGTTCGGCATCGTCAAGAAAAACGCGATTCTGCAGATCGATCACACCAGCCGCCTGCACGCGCAGGGAATGCCGCGTTACGACGCGATCATCCGCGCCAACCGCGACCGACTGCGTCCGATCCTGATGACCACGATGGCGCTGATCGCCGGCATGATCCCGTTAATTTTAGGCAGCGGCGCGGGCGCGGCGACAAACCGCTCGATCGGCATTCTGGTGGTCGGCGGGCAGAGCTTGTGCCTGCTGCTGACGCTGCTGGCGGTGCCGGTTTTTTACTCTTTATTCGAGGACATTCAGGAATCGAGCGTCTGGGGAAAGATCGCGCGGCCGTTTCGCACTGCCAGCCACGGATTTAAAACGTACGTCAGGGGAATGTTTAGCCGGAAAAAAACGGGCGAGGATATTGAGGATATCGGCGGCGAAGATATTATTGAGCATGAACCAAGTAAGTAAAATAGAAAGTAGCGGCTCCGAAGGCAGCGCCACCGTCCCGGCGGGTGTCTTGCTGACTGTTTCGGGGGCATCTTGCCGCCGCTTCGAGTGTGAGCGGGACGCTTACACGAAAGCCACCGGAACGGTGGCGCTACGATTGTTGATGGTACTGGTTTTTGCGGCCTTTTCCGGCGCCGTGGTCTTTGCGCAGGATGCGATCTCTACACCCTCGCCTGAGCCGTCGCCGCAGGTTAAAGTGGAAATGCCGCGGCCCATTTCTCCAACACAATTTCCGGAAATTCCGCCGGTGGCGCCTAATTTCAGCTCACCCAATCGACCGTTTCCCAGCTCCGACCGCGTCGGCGTGGATAATGCGAATCAGCTTCCGCTGTCGCTGCGTGAAGCGATCGCGCTGGCGCTAAAAAATAATAACGACATCAGCACTTCGCGTATCGACCTGCAGATCGCCGAATATAATCTGAGAGCGGCGCGCAGCATTTTCGATCCCGCTTTTAACAGCGACACTTTTTATGAAAGCCGCACCACGCCGACGAGTTCGACGATTTCCGGCGGCTCAAACGGTTCCGTCCAGCTGAAAACGATGAGCAGTTCTTCGAACATCGGCGGATTTTCGCCGTTCGGCGGCGGCTCGTATCAGGCGACGTTTTCGTCTTCGCGCACGGTCACGAACAACCAGTTTGCCACGCTCAACCCGCAGTTTCCCTCGGCGCTCGGGATCACTTATATCCAGCCGCTCTGGCGCGGTTTGCGGTTCGATGCGAATCGCTACAACATCGAGATCGCCAAGAAGAACGTGAATCTCTCAGACGCCGAATTTCGCCGGATCGCGACCGAGGTGGTCGCCCAGGTCGAACAATCATACTGGGATCTGGTTTTTTCACTGCGGAATTTACAGGTGCAGATCGACGCGGTCAGGACCGCCCGGCTCCAGTTGGAAAGTAATCAAAGATTGGTCAAACAGGGCGTGCTGGCGCCGGTCGAAATCTACACGGCCGAAGTGCAGGTGACGACCTACGAGCAAAACGTTTATATCGCGCAGGAAAATGTCACCCGCGCGGAAAATGTTTTAAAGACCCTGCTGCTGCCCGACCGCACCGCCGAGATGTGGTCGCGGCCGCTCACGCCGGTGACGCCGGTCGAGCTCGAAGCGCCGCAGCCTACGCTGCAGGAAGCCGTCAGCTCCGCGCTGCAAAACCGCGCCGAGCTGTCACAGACGCAGATCAATATCGAAAAGAATGCGATCGCCACGCGTTATTTCCGCGAGCTGACCAAACCGCAGGTAAACCTCTACGGCGGCTACACCGCCAGCGGGTTGGCCGGCGCGAATACCGGCGTCAGCACTACCGTGCCCGACAATCTGATCGGCGGCATCGGAAAATCTCTGTCCAACATTATCGGGCAGGATTATCCGACCTACCGCTTCGGCGTCACGATTTCGCTGCCGTTTGGAAACGGCGTGGCTAAGGCCAATCTTGGCGCTTCACTGGCGGAAGGAAATCAGGTACAGCTCCTGCAAAAAAAGGCCGAGCAGGGAATCGAAGCCGAAGTAAGAAACGCCCTGCAGGCGCTGCGCTCCGCCGAGGCGCGCTTGAATGCCGCCGCCGCTTCGCGCGCCGCCGCCGAAGAAGTTTTCGCCAGCGAGCAGCGCCAATTCCGCGCCGGAACCTCGACCGTTTTTCTGGTGCAGCAGCGCCAGAATGAATTGATCGTCGCCCGCGGAAACGAGCTCCAGGCGCAGACCGCGCTCAACAAAGCTATCTCCGAATACCAGCGCTCGATCGGCGCTACCCTGACGGTGAATAATGTGGAAATTAATGCGGTGAAGTGATCGGTTAGAGTTACGCCTTTAGGCGTGAATCACGCGTAAACGCGTAACTCTAAACAGCTATTCAATTATCTTCAAACTTTTCAATACCTTTTTCGTGATCTCCAGCCGTTTCGGCGCGTCTTCGTTTTTAGTGATATCTAGTTCCGTGGCGAAAAAATAGACATTGTCATCGCGCTCGACATAGCCGATCCACCAGCCGACCTGCGGCGTAAAATCCTGCGACCAGCCGGTTTTCGCGCGGAGCGTATACTGCTCCGTCTTTTCCTGGATCAATAATTCTTTTACCAGAGCCGTCACCTGCGGTGAAAAAGGCAGCCGGTTCTCATAAAATTTTACGAGCAATTCGATCTGCTGGCGCGGCGTGACGCGCAGTTTCCCTTTGACCCAGTAATCCTCGCCAAAACCTTCGGTCGAGCGGTTGCCGTATTCGGCCGCGTCGTAATATTTCTGCATTGTCCCCTGCCCGGCGCGTTTCGAAGCCTCGACATAAAACCAGGCGGCGGAAACTTTCAGCGCCGTTTTCAAACTATGGTCCTGGTTCCAGGCTTCGACCCGGCGTTTTACGCCGTCCCATTTGATGATCTCGTTTTCGTCTCTGACCGCGCCGGTTTCTAAAAAGATCAGCGAGTGAAATATTTTCGAGGTCGATGCCGGAACGAATCCGGTGTCCATCCGCCGGCGGTCATAGACGGTGAATTTATTTTTCTTCAGGTCGTAGATATAAATTCCGCCGGTTACGCCTGCCTCGTCAAAGAATTTTTTCCAGCTTTTCTTTTCCTTTATTTTCGCCCCGGCAAAATCTTTGCCCTCTTTATCGAGGCTGCCGATGACCGAAAACGGAATGTCGTAGATCGTGTATTCCTGCCAGCCGTTAAAATCGAAATGCCACCACTCGTTCGGGTTGACGGTAAATCCCTCGGCTTCCATCAGGCCGCGCAGCAGCTCGCGGTTTTTGTTTTGCAGCTCCGTGCCGCCTTTATAATCGGGCGAGGCGCGCTCGGTAAATTCGTCGTAGCCCGACGGCATCTCGAGCGGCGCGCCGGTCTTGCGGTCGTAGATGCTCAGATCGATCGCGCAGCCGCGATTGTGTTTTGAGCCTTTTGCCGGATCGGCGACAAATTTTCGCTGGTCTAAGCTGACCACATCCCAAAAAAGCCTGGTAATCGTCCAGGGACGGTAGCCGTCGAAGATAACCAGGCCTAAACCCTGCTTTTTCAGTTTTTTATGTACGCGCACCAGGGCTTCGGCGGCCGGTCGCTGCAGAAAAGCGCGCGCTTCCGGGTAAACCGTCCGGCCGGTAAAATTATTATCGGTCGCGTAGCGGATATCGAGTTTTATGGTTTTATCCAGTTTTATCAGTTCTATCAAATCAGCCTCTTTTTTGTTTAAATTGCCTGAGGGTCTGTCTTGCGCCTGGGAAAAAACGATGCCTGTAAATAATAATAAAAGCAGACAGGGCGGTATAAATGTTCTTCTCTTCATAGATAAGCGGTCCTTATCCTCACAATATTTGCAATGTTATCTTAAACAAGGTATTTTTTAAAAATGGCGGGTATTACCGGACAGTCCGGAGAACAAAAAGGAATAATGAAGTGGATAAAGCGGCTGGGCTTTGCCGGTTTTATGTTCTTTTTGATCAAGGGCCTGCTCTGGCTGCTCGTTCCCGGCCTGATCGCATACTTTTCCCTGAGCTAACTTTAAGTTAAGGTTTCTTTTCCGGCGTTTCTTCTTCGCCCGGCGTATCGTCATCCAATATTTTAATATCCACGTCGTATTTCTGATAATTGCGAAAGCGGATCTCGTTGCGCGTTTCGTACATTTCCTTATTTTCCCGGCTGGTCAATCTGACTTCCGAAACCGAAGGCAGCAGGTATTTCTGGCTGTTGATGGTCACCCAATCGTAATCGATATTGCGGCTGGCGGCGCGGACGGGAAAGCTGTCAGGAATCTCGGTCGCCTGCGATTCCAGGCGCAGCACGCGGAAATTGTCGCGGTCGAGCCAGATCTTGCCCTTCATGCCGGAGATGGTCTGCTGTTCGAAATGGCGAAAGGCGACTATCTGCTGTTTGGCGCGGGCGCGCTCGATGCTGAAGTTATAGATCACGGCCCGGCGGCCGCGCATCACGTCCGTATCGAACGGCTCGAATTTAGTCAGGCTTTCCGGGTCGAAAATAGTTTTTAGTACCGTGACGAATTCGCCCGATGAAGTAGTGCCCCCGGCTTCTTCATAAGAACCTTTTTGGCCGGACTCAGCCTGCGCAATTCCGTTGATCGAGAGCAGCCGGTATTCTTCTTTTCCGCTCGCGCGATAGCCGACGGCGACCACCAGCCGGTCGGTCGAGGTAAATTTATTCGTTCCGGCGTAACCGATCGAACGCAGGATGACCTGCTTGACGAGAAAATCGGGCATCTCATCGACGGCCGCCAGTGTCAGCTCGCGCGCTTTGGCTAAAACTTCATTGCTCTCTTTTTCCGATGGAAGCTGGGAAGCGACCGGGTTTTCTTTTCTCCGAGCGGCTTCTTCCAGCGTGCGGCGCAGCGCGATGTCATTGCCGCTCTTCGACGCCGTCAGACTCTTTAACCCATCGGTCAGGACAAATCCGATCCCGCGTTTTCGCACCGCTTCCACGATCTCATCATGCTTTGCCGGATTTTTCTCGAGTGTATATAAAAGCTGGACGTATTCCGCCTGGGTCAGCGGCTTTACGCCCGCGCTAACGGGGCTCGGCGCGGCGGTTTGCGCAGTCACTGCGGAGACGGCAAATAATAAAATAATAAAAATAACCGGATAAAAAATACGCATAAAAATATTTATTTCACGTTCGGCGGCTGCGCGTTTTTGGTGCGCACGGTAATGCCTTCGCTGGCGGTCAGAAATACGCGGCGGGCATCGAACGAAGAAGCGTTGAGCGGGTTGTAGGAGAGAAAATATCTGTTTTTTCGCAGTTCGTCGCAGATGGCTTTGGCGGCGGCCTGCGGTTGTTCGAAGGGAAAGATCGCGCCGCCTGTTCCCTCGACTATCTTCGTAACCGCCTCAGCCGCTTTCGGCTGGTCGCGGCGATAAGCGCCGCCGGTGCGGTCGGGCAATTGCAGCGCATAGACCGTGACGTTTTCCCGCTGCAGCGAGTTTAAGGCGATGTCGAAGGTGGTCTTGCTGCCGCGGTCAAGCCCGTCGCTGACCAAAATGATCGCGGTTTTTTTCGTGCCCGGCATCATCGGCATCAATACCTGGTTGACCGTGTCCTGTAAAGCGTCGAATAAAAACGGGCTGCCTTTTTTGCGAATCGTTGCCAATGCGTTTTCGACCTTCTTGGCATCGTCCGTCCATTCCTGCAGGATCTCGGCTTTCTCGTCATAGGCCAGGATGAAAAGCTGGTCGCCGTCATAAATCTCGTAGGCAAACTCGCGCACGGCGGCTTTTAGCTTTTCCACGTCGGCGCGGATGGTCTGCGAATTATCGACCAAAATGACGATCTTCGCCGGTGACGGGTCGAAAGCAAAGCTCTGTATCTTTTGCTCGATACCGTTTTCGTAAAGCGCCAGGTTTTCCAGTTTGATCTGCTCGGCGGAGCCGCCGCTGCGGGACGCGACGACATTCAGCACCAATCCGTCTTCGTTCGAGAACGGTTTGGCATTACGGCGGGATTGCGCCGGAACGGCAAAAGAGCAAGCCAATATCAACAGAGCGGCTAATGCTGCTCCGGCGTGAAAGCCCGGCCTGCGTTTTTGAATGTTCACTTTTCTTTCTTCGTCGAAGAGTTGGATGCATCCGGCTTCGCTGGGGTTGTTGACGGGGTGTCCGATTTTTTCTCGTCTTTTAGCAGGTTTGTCGCCACCATTTTTTCATTCGGGGCAACATCCGCCTTTGGCGCCGCCGGGCCTTTGTTTGCCGCGTAATCGGTCACATACCAGCCCGCGCCCTTAAACTGAAAGCCCGACAGCGACCACTGTTTTTCCAGCGTCCCGCCGCATTTTTCGCATTCCTTCAGCGGATCTTCGGAGATCTTCTGCATTATCTCGAAATGATTTTCGCAATTCTTACATTTATATTCGTATATCGGCATAATTCTTTATAAATTATAGATTAGACGGGGGAAAATGGGAATCTATCTCTGTCAGGGTAGTGTCTAATCCTGTGGTGCTAGGTGGGTAATAAGGTCTTGAAATTTCTTTGCTTCTTGTGCAAAAAGCCGATCCGCTACGGTTTGCCGCTCCTTATCTTCGTATTCACGCCAATCTGTTAAACAGTATATATAGTCTTTACTAAAAAGATGAATTGTCACGTCCGTGCCGTTAAAAACGGAGAAGCCTTGTTTTGTTTTGGTACAATGACAATTTAGTACCCCCAAAAGTGTGTTTACTAAGCCATCGACATCGTCTCCAGATTCGACGACAATATTGGTAAGTCCAACCTGTTGTTCTATAACTTTAATAAGGTCGTTAAGTGTACATCGAAATTTTACATTTGCCGCCATTAAGCTCCTCTGACGTTATAATTTTCGTAAATCTTTTGCGTCCAAATTTTCTTAGTTAATTCAGTTTCTATCACGGGATGCAGCGTAAGATTTATGAACTCTGCAAAAGTTATGATACGTGAAAAGATAGTCAGCATATAGTTTAAATTCTCAAATTTCTTTGAAGCCTTTAGTTAATCTGGTGGAGGTAGTGTCTAATTTGTGATGCTCGGAATTCTAAAGCGGTTTTTTACACTCTTGGGTTAACGACCCAGTTTAGCGGCTAGTTCGTCTATCAACGCCCCCTGCGCGGGATTTATCTTTTCCAGCGCGGCCGCGACCGGAAACCAGCCTGCCTTGTCTATCTCCGGGTATTCGACCATCTTGCCGGAACGGGGCGGAAGTTCGAGGAAGAAGGTATTGCTTTTAATTTGCGCGGGGTCGATGTCCTGTTCGACGGCCCAGGCGAACACTTTTTTGCCCCCTTTTTGCGTGATGGGAGTAAGTTCGATAAATTCGCCTTCGACGGCCACCCCGGTTTCTTCCAAAAATTCCCTTTTGGCCGCGTCGAGCGGCGCTTCTTCGTCAAATTCTCCTTTTGGAATAGACCACGCGCCCAGGTCTTTTTTGGCAAAATACGGGCCGCCGGGATGGACGAGAAAAATTTCCAACTCGTCATCTCTCATGCGAAAAAGCATTATCCCGGCGCTTTGTTTACCCATACTTTTTTTGCCGCCATTTACCTTACCTTATTGACGTTTTCCGTCTCGATTATAACTTATGCCGGCCGGCTCTGCCGTGGCGGTTATTTTTCAAATTAAGCCAAATATTGTTGACCTGTCGGAAGAGATTCACTACCATCTTGCTCGTATCTCAACTATCTCAGCGCACCGGCTTGCAGGAAAAATTAAATGAGTGATCCGTACGAATATTCCAAAATAACCGAAAACAGAAACGCCGTCGTTTTCGATTATCGCGATCTAAAGAGCGACGAAAAAAAGCTGGTCGAAAACCTGGCCCGTATGCCGGGCGTTTACCAATTCTCTCTCAAGAGTTCTACTCATATAAATGAGCTGATAGGATTTCTCGGCGGGGGCGGGCTTTGTCTAGGTCTGGTCGTCGTGCTCGGCGGGCAGATAATTATCGATCCCTCGATCAGGATAATTTTGACGGTCGTTGCGTTTGTGATATCGCTGGCTTTTGTTCACGGTATTTATTTATTCTGGCGGGCGCTCAAGACCCCCTTATCGTCGCACATTACGATAACGCCGATGTACGCGATCGTGACGGACGGCTATGAGATCAAATATTGGGGACTCTGGGCGCTGACCGATTTTCTCCAGACCCATCTATATGTGAATAATATTTATTCGACGACGGAGATCGACGTTTTGTTTCCGCACGACAGCGTACAATTCGCTCTGCGCGGCGAATCGCAGGTGATGCCGATGATCGCCGCCGCCAAAACCTGGAAGGCAGCCTGTGAAGAAGCGATACAAGGAAAAAGCTGGGATCATTTTAGAGAGCGCGACATATTGAAAGGCCTCTCATCGGCCAAGCGAAAGACTCCCCGCTCTGAAGAAGAAGACGATCCGGTACCGATAAAGGAATTCTTTAAGCAATTTTCTTTTTTACAACTTGCCATATACGCCGTCGCGGCCGTTCTGATATCTCTGGCCGCCGTCAGCCTCTCTATCAGTTTCGATGCTTCACTAAAAGAAAGCAGGGAAAAAGAAAGGCAGCAGAAACAGCAGCGTCGGTAAGCCGGATGATCTTTCTGGTATCTTTTTTAACTATCCTTTAGCTGACCGAGGCGGTCGCTTCGGCCGGAGCTTCGATCACCGTTTCTTCGCCGTGCTCGGCCAAAAATCTTTCGGCGTCGATCGCCGCCATACAGCCCGAACCGGCGGCGGTTACCGCCTGGCGATAGATCGCGTCCTGGGCGTCGCCGCTGGCGAAAACACCGGGGATCTTTGTCTTCATCGAATCGGGTTCGGTCAGCAGGTATCCGACCTCGTCCATATCCAGCCAGTCCTTAAAAAGGTCGGTGTTCGGCTTATGGCCGATGGCGATAAAAACCCCGCCGGTCGCAAACACGCTTTCTTCATCCGTTTGGTTGTTAAAAAGCTTTACGCCGGTCACGCCTTCTTCCTTGGAGCCGAGAATTTCCCTGACTTCGGTGTTCCAGAGGTATTCGATCTTTTCATTTTTAAAGGCGCGTTCCTGCATGATCTTCGAAGCGCGAAGCGCTTCGCGGCGATGGATCAGCGTCACTTTCGAAGCGAATTTTGTCAGGTAAGTGGCTTCTTCGATCGCGGTGTCGCCGCCGCCGACCACCACCAGCGGCTTGCCGCGGAAAAAGAACCCGTCGCAGGTAGCGCAGGCCGAAACTCCGTGGCCGCCTAACCCCTCGGGCGCGGGCGCTTCGCCCGGAATGCCCAGCCACTTGGCGGAAGCGCCGGTCGATATGATCAGCGTGTCGGCCTTGATCTCGTGCGTGATCTCCGTGGTGTCGTGGCTTTCCTTGCCGTAAAGCGTGAACGGCCGCTGGCTCAGATCGACGCGGTCGATCCAGACATTGATGATCTTCGTCCCGAAACGGACGGCCTGTTCGCGAAATTCCACCATCAGATCCGGACCCATGATGCCCTTGGAAAAACCCGGGTAATTTTCCACGTCGGTCGTGATGGTAAGCTGCCCGCCGGGCTGCGGGCCGTCGATTACCAGCGGGCTAAGCTCGGCGCGCGCGGCATAGATCGCCGCCGTCAGCCCAGCCGGACCCGAACCCAAAATAACCACTTTGCTCTTGATTTGTTCTGCTGCCATATGTTTAATCAACCTGTATACATTATAGATAAGTTGTCAATAGAGTAAAAATCCCCGCCGTTTTTATTCGGGTGGTGCAGTGGTTCAGGCGTGAGACACTGCACCACCTGAACCACTTTTGCACCAGAAATCTTTCGAAAGTCTCCTATTTCTACAAAATTACGCATCTTCCTCTTGCAGCCTGCGAATGTCCTTTTCCGTTAATATATTTTCGTCGCCCGGCGTCATCGCCTTGAGATAACGATTGACGGTTGAATGCGAAACACCAAGGATCATACCCACGCGCCGCTGGCTTGCGCCCTGGGCATAAAGTTTTTTGGCCGTGATCATTAATTTGCCGCGCTCTCCGTCTGAGTAGTCGCGGTGCCATACAATGTGGTCGCGTTCGCTGCCGTAGTCTTCGAATTCGAAGTGCAGAAAACCGCGCGTCTTTTTTATCCGGTAGAGAATGACGTTTGACGCGTCATAGCTGGCGGAGCCGTCACGCTGTTTTAGATTCTTAAGATAACGCAGGTCTTTCGCCTGGTTGCTGGTGCCGATAGCAAAAACGTTATCGGCAAAGTTGCTCAGCATCTTTGAGCCCTGAATATCGTTCAGCGAAAGCGGCGAGGTATAGGGGAGCTTGGGCGTGTGCGCCAGCACCAGTATCGAGAGGCGGTGATAATCCTTCATATATTTGAGCGTCTTCATCAGCTGCGCGGCCGATCCGGCGTTTTCGTTCGCGCCCTTCAGGAAAGTGATGTTATCGACGATCACTATCCGCGCGCCGGTGTTTCGCAAGAGCTGTGTGAACGAGAGCTGGACAAATTCGGCCATCGTTTTATAACCGGCCGGAAGTTCGTTGTGCGCGGCTACCTGTGCGCGCAGCAAGTTATCGGAAAACCGGTAGTGGCGGATGTTTCCGTCCTTATCCTTGCGGCTGTAGCGCGATTCGAATTGTTTCTCCGTCATCTCGAAATCCAGATACAGCACTTTCTGCGCCGGCGCGGCGGTCATCACCGGCGCAATGGGCACGCCGCGCGCCAGACTTTCGGCGATCTGCATCGCCAGCGTGCTCTTACCCCGATTGGTGTCGGAAAAAAGAATCGCAAGCTCGCCCTCCAGCCAAAACTCGCCAAACAGCGCTGCCTGCGGCGGACGCTGTTTGGCTGCTTCCAGCCACTCGTTCGCCGGTTTTAAATTGAAAAGATTGTAAGGGTCCTGTATTTCCGGTTTGTATATTTCAATGTCGGTATTTTCTTTGTGCCAAATGGCCTCGTCGATGTCCATCCCGGTTAGTTTTGCAGAATTGCGTTGCGATTTGAAGAAAGGATTTTTGTGAATGTAGATATTTGAATGATTAGTAATAAGGTCAGAACCGAGAGCTTCCCTTTTGCTTGAAATAGGAGAATTAGCGAATTTTGAACGACCACAACTTGTAGTGCCGAGGTGTTGCTAATAAAATACATAGTGTATGGATACCCTTTCTCCTGAAGAACGTAGCCGGAGAATGTCGAGAGTTAAGTCTAAAAACTCAAAGCCTGAGTTATTAGTACGAAAATTGGTTCATTCGATGGGATATCGATACCGACTACACGAAAGCCGCCTACCTGGAAAGCCCGATTTAGTATTCTGGGGAAAGCAAAAAATTATATTAGTTCACGGTTGTTTTTGGCATCGACATGGAAGATGTCCTTTAACACGCTGGCCGAAGTCAAAATTAGATTTTTGGAAGCCTAAATTAGAGTCGAATAAAAAAAGGGACAAAAGAAATATCTCTAAACTTAAGTCAATGCACTGGGACGTATTGATCATTTGGGAGTGCGAAATACCAAACCGAGAAAATTTAGTGGAGCGACTTAAGACTTTTTTGGACTGATACGAGTATGAGATCTGTTGAATTATTTGCTGGCGCTGGAGGACTGGCTTTGGGTTGTGAATTAGCAGGTTTCACAGCTGAAATAGTTATGGAATGGGATAAATGGGCTTGCGACACAATACGTGAAAATAAAAAGCGCGAGTACCCGCTTGTCGAAAATTGGATTTTGCACGAAGGTGACGTTCGTGATTACGACTGGGAATCTATTCCCAAAGGCATCGATTTGGTCACTGGCGGGCCGCCTTGTCAGCCATTTTCAATGGGGGGGAAACATAGAGCTTATAGAGATGAAAGGGATATGTTTCCAACCACTGTGGAAGTCGTAAGAAAATTACGCCCGAAAGCTTTTATCGTTGAAAATGTTAAGGGACTTACACGGTCAGCATTTGCCAACTATTATCAATATATATTACTCCAACTTCAATTCCCAGAACAGCCACGATCGGTTAACGAAACTTGGTTCAACCACATGAGACGTCTGCAGGCTGAACGATCTTCAGGCGGTAGAACTGAAACTTTAAGTTATAACGTAGTACCTACCTTGGTGAACGCCGCCGATTATGGCATACCACAAAAGCGAGAACGAGTTTTCATGGTAGGGTTTAGATCTGACTTAGGAATTGAGTGGTCTTTTCCTAAGGCAACTCATAGCTTTGATTCTTTATTGGTGGAGCAATGGATTACAGGTAATTATTGGGACCGTCATAAAATTGCGCTAAACCAAAGACCTCCGATGCCGGTTAAACTTTCTTCGCGAGTTGCTAAGCTAAGGCAGGCGTCTTTTACATCAACTTTGCCATGGAGGACGGTTAGAGACGCCTTAGTAGGGCTGCCTGATCCAGACTCAGAAAAGGCAAAATTTATATCGAACCACAATCTTCAATTAGGAGCCCGTGCGTATCCGGGACATACCGGCAGCTTGCTCGACCTTCCCGCTAAAGCGTTGAAAGCGGGCGACCATGGGGTTCCAGGCGGAGAAAATATGATGATATTGCATGGTGGGGGGGTACGTTATTTTACTGTCCGGGAAAGCGCGAGACTTCAAACTTTTCCCGACGGATACAAATTTCACGGTTCGTGGACTGAAACTATGCGACAACTCGGAAATGCTGTACCCGTAATGTTGGCTCAAAGAGTTGCGTCATCAGTGGCAGAACGATTGATTCTAGCCAAGTTGGATCTTTTGAAAGATTTACATGGATTTCAGAGGAAAATCGCCTAATGGGAGAAGTTGTTCCTTTTAATCCTTTAGATAAAAAGAATTTAGGCGCTAGTGTCGCTGAAGCGTTACTGGCAAATGAAATTCATCCTCTCTCAAATGTACCTAAATTTGATGGAGCGGGCGTTTATGCGATTTATTACGTTGGCGATTTCGCACCCTACACAGAATTAGCTAGTCGTAATCGTGAAGGTCTCTTTGAACTCCCTATCTATGTAGGGAAAGCCATTCCTAAGGGAGGCCGTCTCGGAGGTGACTTAGAAGCTAAACCCGGTAGAGTACTTTATAAGCGATTGGCCGAACACGCGGATAGCATACATGCGGTGGAAAATCTTGAAATCGATGACTTTTATTGCCGTTATCTAGTTGTCGATGACATATGGATTCCGCTCGGTGAGTCCTTGGTAATCACTCGTTTTTTACCTGTTTGGAACACAACCATTGCCGGATTTGGAAATCATGATCCCGGAAGTGGCCGGCACAAAGGTAAAAGACCTCGTTGGGATGTTTTACATCCTGGGCGTCACTGGGCTTTGAATCTTGAAGATAGAGATGAATCTGCAGACGACATCGCTCGGGAGGCAGAGGAGTACTTTCGTAATCTTCCTGGACATCTTTCCGAACAGTTTATCTCTCCTGAATAGTTGTTAATCAAAAATACTTCGTGGAGAAAGAACCACCCGTCAGCCTGCGGCGAAACCCATCCGCTCCCGGTACTGACCCGTAGCATAAGAAGCGTCTTTTTTGGGCTCTGCCCATTGATGTGCGGAAAAGCTACGCTTTTCCGGTTGAGGCTGTTAATTATCATGCGGCTATGCCGCCCGGCGGCGGAGCCGCGATACTTAAATTACAAGTCTCTTGGAAAGGCAGAGCCTTTCCGCACATCGAACGGTGAAGCCGCAAACTCCGGCATTGAAGAAGCTGGTCACTGCGTTCTGAGGTACTGACAAGAGACGCATCGGCTTACGCCGACGCTACTGACAAGATCACGCCTAAAGGCGTAATTCTGAACGAGTAACCCCCCCTTGGCATCGCCCGCGGCGATGCCACCTCCTTCAAAAAGGAGGGAGCTTAATCGGGAAAATAAGGACAGCAGAAACTAAATTCAAGCCTCGTCCAGAGCGCACACCGGACCGCTGTGCGTGTTTCTTTCATTCTCATATTATTTAATTTCACCCTGGCCTGCTAACTTCCCTTAAACCCCTTGTTTATTTTTGTAAAACCTATGTTAAACTGTGGTTGTTTTTCTGGGAGACCTGTTTACTAGCTTAGAATGTCCACAATTTTGCAATCTCAATACGAAGAGAAGCGGTTTGCCCTTCGCATGGCTCTGCGTTTGCCCCTGGTTGTGTCCGGCAGAGCCGACGACGGCGCGGCCTGGAGCGAACCGACTGAAACCGACGATATTTCTACTTCCGGCGCCCTGTTTCATCTGAACCAAAAGGTGACGGCCGGGGAAAATCTCTTTATCCGATCACATCGCCCCGATGGGTCGGCGGTCGAGGTTACGGCTGAGGTCGTGCGTATCGCTCCCGCCATTTACGGCACCGCCCGCGTCGGCGTTTCGATCACCGAACCGGTGGAAACGTGGCTGCGTCTCTTTGTCGCGTGGGTGGCCGACGATCAGCCGAGCGAGACTGCCGAAGGCGCCGCTTGACCGCCGGAGAGTTCGCATTGAGTGGCGGCAGATAATCTTTCCTAATTAATCATTCACAAATAATCATTATTCATTAATTACTTATGTCAAATTTTGAACATATCCTGGTAGAAAAGAAAGATAAGATCGCGGTCATTACCATCAACCGGCCCGACAAGCTCAATTCGCTAAATTCCAGCGTCCATGTCGAAGGCGTGACGGCGCTCGATGAATTGAAGAAAGACGATTCGGTGCGCGTGGTCGTGATTACCGGCGCCGGGCCGAAATCTTTTGTCGCCGGCGCGGACATTGGCGAATTTGCCGGGCACACGCCCGTCACCCAGCGCGCCATGTTTCAGGAACGCACGCTTTTCAACACGATCGATTCATTTCCCAAACCCGTCATCGCGATGATCAACGGTTTTTGCCTCGGCGGCGGAAACGAGCTCGCGCTTGCCTGCGACATCCGCATCTGCAGCGAAAACGCGCGTTTTGCCCAGCCCGAAATCAATCTCGGCATTATCTGCGGCGGCGGCGGCACCCAGCGCCTCACCCGTCTGATCGGCGAAGGCCGCGCGATGGAAATGATCCTCACCGGCGATATGATCGACGCGCCGACGGCGCTGAAATTCGGCTTGGTCAATTACGTTTTTACCGCGGAAGAACTGGAAGCGAAGACGATGGAATTTGCCGCGAAGATCGCCGAAAAAGCCCCGGTCGCGCTGCAAATGTCTAAGGAAGCGGTGAAGTTCGCTTCGCGCTCTAACCTGGACGAGGGCCTGCGCCGCGAGGTCGATCTTTTCGCCATCTGCTTTTCGACCGACGACAAGGAAGAAGGCGTGGCCGCCTTCCTGGAAAAACGCAAACCTGTCTTTAAAGGGAAATAAGTTTATGGGACAAAAGCATTTGGGGTCGGGCGGTCTTCGCTTGTCCCGAATGCCTGTGCCGTGAATCCTGCCGTCGTTCCGAGCACGTACCACCTCGCCTCCGAAGGCCTGAAAACAGCCGCATCCGCCTTACCGTCCCCGTCATAATCCGCCGCGACCGGCATGTCGCCGTTTTGGCCGAATGTTACCCCCGAAACCGCCGAACTGCCGCTCAGTAATCTGTACCAGGCTCCATTCCCGGGCCTGAAAACCGCGATGTCCGTCCGGCCGTCTCCGTCGTAATCCGCCGGAACGGGTTTATCGCCGCTTGCGCCGAACTGCTGCACGACAAACTGCCCGTCGCTGGAATTCAGCCGGTACCAGACGCCGGTCGATGGGCGGTACACGGCGATATCGGCTTTGTTGTCCCCGTCAAAGGTTCCTGGCGTAGGGATGTCTTCCGCTATGCCGAATGACACGGCCTGCGCCTGGTTGTCGCTGCTGCGATAGATCCACCACGTTCCGGTCGAGGGACGGAAGATGGCGACATTGGCTTTCCCGTCGCCGTCGTAATCCTGCGGAACGGGTTTATCGCCCGGGAGCCCGAACTGATTCCCGGCCACCACGCCGTCCGAACTCCTCAGCCAATACCAAAGCCCGTTCGACTCCCGAAAGATCCCGACATTGGTCTTGCCGTCGCCGTCGTAGTCTGCCGGCACGATCCGGTCGCTGCCGATCCCGAACTGAACGATAAAGTATGTGCTGTCCGCGCTGTTCTGAATGTACCAGACACCGCTCGACGGCCGGAAATTCGAGATATCCGCCTTGCCGTCGCCGTCGTAGTCGAATTGCGGGCGGGATGATCGTGTCCCGGTCGTGTTATAAATGACGCCCCGGACGTTGTCGCCGACGTATCCGAGGTCCGGTTTACCGTCATTATTAAAATCTGTCGCTATCAGCGTACGAATCGCCCCCGCGCCATAGAAGAGCGGCTGTTTCCATGAAGGCGCGCTGCCGCCGGAGGGGATAACGATCAGGCTTCCGAACGTATTCTCTCTCATCGTTAAGGCGATATCGTCAAAACCGTCGCGATCAAAATCGGCGGCTACGATGCTTCGGGTCAGCTGGATCAGATATGTTCCTTCGATGGGTTTGGAAAAACTGCCGGCGAATCCGCCGCTGCCGTCACCCAGGATGCCTGTTATACCGCTGCCCGCCGTGCCGGCAAGATCGAGTTTTCCGTCGCCGTTAAAATCACCCGGAACGACGTGGGCCAATGCCGGAATTGTGACGGACGACTGCGTGAACCGGCCCGCTCCGTCGCCAAGCCATAAATATGGTTGGGTATCGCGTGAAATAATGAGATCGAGCTTGTGATCGCCGTTAAAATCTCCCTTTTGAAATTCCAAAATACTATCGGGTAAGGTCATCGGCGAATTGGGAGCGACCGAAAACGTGCCGTTACCGTTACTCAGCATCGCGTAACCGCGGGACGCGACATCGACGATAAATACATCGTCCTTTCCGTCGGAATTAAAATCTCCCACGATCAGATTTGACAGCCCCTCGGTAAAAGATGTGCTTACCGGCGCGCTCAAGGTTCCGTTGCCGCTGCCGAAGTAAACAGCCAGACGAAGGCCTGTATAAGCATGAGCCGAAACGGCGTCCAATTTTCCGTCACCGTTGAAATCTCCCGTTTTCATCCCGTTCAGAGCGCCGGGTGATTGATAATCCACTTCGGGAAGAAGCCCGCCGGCGGTGTCGTTGAGCAGGATGTCAACGCCCGAAGTATTATTGAAAGTGGTCGCCCATGAGGAAACAAGATCCTTATAACCGTCACTATTGAAATCACCGGCATCGATAAAATTAGGCCCCCAAAGCGTGACCGGAGGAGACTTGAACCGCTGCAAATTGTCGTTGAACAGAATATTGACGGTGTTGTTAGACAAACCGACATACTGACTGTAATCGGTTTGCAACAGAAAACTCGAAGTCGTTATCAAATCGGTCTTGTTGTCACTGTTAAAATCGCCGGAATGAATTGATGACGAAGCGGAAACCAGGTAATTCTTCTCCCCGCTGTAGCTGAGATCGCCATTGCCATACATGACAGTTACGATCGTCTCCGATATCAGCGCCGCCAGGTCTTGCTTCCCGTCATTGTTGAAATCGCCGGTCGTAATATCATTGGGCGGGAAAAGATAGTCCGGGCTGGATCTGGGAACGGACGTAAAACTGCCGCTTCCATTGTTTCTAAAAACTCGCAGGGAATTTTGGTTCGGCGTCGTCGTATCGAGAAATGCGACTGCCAGGTCTTTATCTCCGTCGTTGTCTAAGTCGTTGATACTGATGCCAACGGTCTTATCTTCCACCAAAGGGCCATATGAAAGTGCTAAGGTTCCCCCAACCGGCTGGCCAAAGACAAAGCTGATGTTTCGCACGCCAAATGGGCCGCCGCCGGCGAAAACGATATCCGGGCGATTGTCTCCATTAAGGTCGCCTACTTCCATTACGCGCTCGTAACTGGTGCCCGTTTCATTCTGATTGATAGTGGCGAATACAGTCAGAGTGCCGTTTCCGTTAAAATGAAAAAATCTGAGTCGCTGATTTATTTGATCTTGCAGCGCGACAACGTCGTTGTTTCCGTCACCGTCAAAATCGCCGATCGCCAGATCGAAGAACTCACCTACCTGTAAACCGGTCGGATATGGCGGATCCGGGGGAATTGAAAATACCGGCTGGGTGAACTGCCGGTTCCCCTGATTCAAAAACACCGCGAGCGCATTCTGATACCAGCTGCCCGCTACTATGTCAGGCTTTCCGTCGTGATTCAGATCGCCGACTGCGATCGTTTGCCCGATCATATATGAGGGCAGAACAAGCGGCGCGCTAAATTCCCCGTTGGCCGTTCCGAAGAGTATCGTAATGGTCGGGCTCGGATTTTCCTCGCCGCCGTTGACCGTGGTGATGTCTAACAGGCCGTCTCCGTCCAGATCGGCGTACACCGTGTCTATGGTGTTGAGGCCAATTTGATGCCTCGGGGCAAAATTAAACGTCAGGGGCGCGGCCAAACCCTGGCCGCCCATTACAAATAAGGCGCAAAGAATAAATACCGGAAGCCCATGCGGGGACATCAAAAACCACCGTCTAGAGATCATCATTTTTTCAACACACTTCAACATAAAAACGAACAGATTCGAACATTAGTGTTACGCAAGTTTCTTTGGCTCAAGAATGGCGGTCAAAACCGTATTGGGTGCGACGCCTGCGTGATTTTACTTCAGGTCTCCCGGTTAGTCGAGAAATAGCCCGTCGCAAACTGCGATATCTTAAAGAGAAGTCTGGATAACTTGATTCACTTAATAAGTCATTCGTTGCCCGTTGCTTTTGCGCCAAGCCGGAACTGCCGAAATCATTGCGATCGAATCAAACCAGCCTGTCGAAAACAAGCAGCCTGAAAAATCCTAAACTCTATGCAAAAACACGCCAAAGCCCAGTTTCGCTGAAATTGGCTTGATGCGATTCTTGAATTCTGTTAAATTCGATGTTTGCCGAATTTTGACAGCGGCATTCAGGGGACGTAGCTCAGCTGGGAGAGCGCATGAATGGCATTCATGAGGTCAGGGGTTCGATCCCCCTCGTCTCCACCAATAAAATCAATAACTTAGGGCACTTCATGAAGGTGTCCTTTTTTATTGGTTGCCAGTTGGTTGCTAAACTGGCGCGAAGCGTCCAAATTGGTTACCGCACGGCGTAATGCCTGATCCGTTGCATGCGTATAGCGCGTCGTCATGCGAATATCCGAATGCCCGAGTATCTTCATCAACGTAAATGCATCGGCACCAGCATCAGCCATCCGAGTAGCCGCAGTATGACGCAGATCATGGAAACAAAACTGCTCAATATTCGCTATTTGCAGTGCCCTCGTGAAGCTATGCTTGATGTCCGTAAGCTTTCCGTTCGTTTTCGGACTGGCAAACACATACTCGCTGACTCGTTCCACGCTACTCAGCAAACCTTCGATAGTGGCATTCATCGGCACGAGCCGCTTCTTGCCGGATTTGCTTTCCCGTACCTGAATCAATCTCGCCGAAGTGAGGGGATCAGTGCGAGACGATACGCTATTAGTTTCGGTGATGCACGTTAACAATGAAACCGGCGTTCGTCAGCCGATAAGCATGCTTGCGGAACTGCTCGCTGACCACCCGGCGTTTTTCCATGTCGACGCGGCCCAAGGCTTTGGCAAGGACATTACTCCCCTGCAAGACGAGCGTGTCGATTTTATCAGTATTAGTGGACATAAGACCTACGCGCCAAAAGGTGTCGGGGCGTTGATTGCGAGACGCCGCGGTTATTCCCGTGTCCCACTCCAGCCCCTTTTCTATGGAGGTGGGCAGGAACGAGGACTTCGAGCGGGCACTTTACCTGTTCATCTGGTCGTCGGTTTAGGGCTTGCCTCCGAGATTGCTGTCCGCGAATACGACATGCGGGCACGTCTGAATCTTGATTTTCGGAAAAAGCTGCTTGCAGCTCTTTTGCCGCTCGAACCGGTTTTCAACGGTGACCCGGAGCTTATGCTTCCGACCACTGTAAACATCTCGTTTCCAGGTGTCGACTCTGAAGCCCTAATGGTGGCTTTGAGAAGCGAGGTGGCGATCTCAAATGGTTCCGCGTGCACCTCACAAAGCTACGAACCGAGTCATGTTCTCTCGGCGATGGGCATTGATTCTGAAGTCGTCCGCGGCGCCGTGCGAATTTCATGGTGCCATCTTACGGAAATACCCAATTGGGTGTCCGTAGCCAACAAAATCAAAAACCTTCTATAGCGTTCATTCCGATAACTTGAATCTTTCGCTTTTTCGACAGCACATAATGGTGCAAGTGGCGTTGCGAAATTGGTCGTAAAAGATGAGCGATGAGGAAAAATAATTATGAATCCCCCGTGATTAGGCGCAGTCTGATAGCCTAATTCATGCTATCCAAACTTCAGCTGAAAAAGTTCTACAAACCGAGGCGAAGAGGATTTGGGGGTTATCTTGAAGAAAACTTTTCTTTATTGCTGAGTGTTCCTTCTGAGATCGGTAATTTTAACCTTATCATCCACCAAAGCTTCCATTGTTATGCCTACTAATTTCGCATAACGCAGTAAGATAATTAGATTCGGCTCTCTCTCGCCGTTTTCAAATTTGTGAACATCTGTCTTTAAAACTTTAATATCTCTATCCGATAAAACCGCCGCCATCTGTGAAAAACTATATTCAAAGTTTTCGCGAATAGACTTCAATTTCTCTCCGAGTTTTGCCGGCTTTCTCCTACTGGTGCTTCCCATTAAAAGTTTCCTCCTAATGGGGCTTCTGGTTTTGGCTTGACTATCTGGAAAAAGGAGAGTAATTTCCTATTTCTAGAGTCCCCATTTGGGGACGATATGTGAAAGTAACAGAAATGAGCCGATTTTTTATGCAAATATTCGGCTCTTTGAATCACAAGTAGGTAAGTACTCCTTGCGGTGTCATAGAGCTATCAAAATAAGCCAATTAGAGGATATTAGCATAACAAAAGGTCTGTCATCCGTCACCTTTAAACCAGTTTACTCGTGTGTATCCGGAGTTTTAATTTAGAAATCCAGGAGAATCCCAATGAAAAAGTCTAAAAATGTATTCAAACCGGAGTTTATTTCCAATTTAACTATTGGTACTTTTATAGCCGGCGTGTTGCTCTTCGTAGGAACAAGCAGCCTCTCTGCATCTCCGGGCGATCTTGATACATGGTTCAATCCGAACAGTGCTGTACCGAATGGCGCAGCAATACAAAAAATGGCCGTTCAGTCAGACGGTAAAGTATTGGTATCGAGTTTCTTTAACAATCAAATATCGCTTCTGCGATTGAATCCGGATGGAAGTCTAGACAATTCGTTCAGCGCAACCGGAGTCATACCAAACCCGGGACGGCTTAATGCGATCGCGATTCAGGCAGACGGGAAGATTCTTGTTTCTACTAACACCTCTAGCGGGCCGATAGATCCAAAACTTACCCGCTTGAATTCCAATGGAAGTATTGATAATTCTTTTACTATCAGCACGGCAAACGACAATATCTCGGATATTGCGGTGCAGACCGATGGTAAGATCCTTGTCAGCGGTAACTTTACGGGTTACCAAAAAGACTTCTCGCGCGTTCGAATAACTCGTCTGAATTCGGACGGCAGCCTTGATAACTCTTTCAGTGCCGGCCCAATTCCTTTCAATGGTACTTTCGGCATCAGCAGAATGGCTATACAGGCCGATGGCAAAATCATAGTAAGCGGAGACTTTTTCAGGATAAACGGCATTGATCGAATCAGAATCGCGCGGCTCAATGCGAACGGCAGCGTGGACACTTCTTTTAATCCTGGATTCGGTATAGAGGGTGGAACCAACCGAATTATCCAAGGCATCAAATTTCAATCCGATGGGAAAATTATGATTGGTGGTGATTTCACGAACTATAACGGCACTTTGCGCCGCGGTGTTGCCAGGATTAATACCGACGGCACCCTCGATACCTCTTTTAACGCAGGATTGCCTTCAAATGCCTTCCAGATCAGCAGTGTGGTCATACAATATAATGGCAAAATCGTCATAGGCAGCGACAATGCCTTTATATCCAGATTAAATCCCGACGGGACTAACAACATCGGTTTTGCCACCACAGTAAATGCCCCGGTTACCAGCGTAGCGCTGCAGCCAAACGGCAAGATCTTGCTCAGCGGAAGTTTTTCGACAATTAACGGAACACAAAGAAACGGTGTTGGGCGCTTAATCGGCGATCCGGTTTCCCGACCATTCGACTTCGATGGCGATGGCAAAACCGATTACGGAGTTTTCCGCCCGGCAAACAACATCTGGTATCTGCTGAACTCGCAGACGGGTTTCTCTGCAACCCAATTTGGTCTATCAAGTGATAAGACAGTGCCGGCTGACTATGACGGCGACGGCAAGACCGATATTGCCATATACCGCGACGGACAGTGGTGGATCGCCAAAGCACAGGGGGGATAATCGTATCTAACTTCGGCCTGGGAAGCGACATCCCTGCTCCGGCTGACTTTGACGGCGATGGGAAAGCAGACCTAGCAGTCTGGCGATCCGGAACTACGGCGGCCTTCTACGTATTAAAAACCACCAACGGAGCAACTCAAACCCAAAACCATGGTACGACGGGAGATATTCCGGTTCCCGGGGACTATGACGGCGATGGGAAGACCGATTTCGCGGTCAGGCACGGGAATGACTGGGTCATAAAACAAAGTTCCGATGGTTCAACGAACACTGTTGTGGGATGGTACCTGTCAACTGACATCGAGGTGCAGAATGATTATGACGGTGACGGTAAGACGGATATCGCAGTCTGGAGGCCCTCGGATGGAAACCAGTATCGCTATTTCATGTACGACTCTTTGGGCAGAGTTTTGTATGCTCGCGAGGTAGAACGGGATGCTAATTCCAATTTTTCTGGCTCAAGTTACACTGATCCATTAACGAGCAATAACCAGTGGTCAACGAAGTATGAGTACGACGATAACGGTAATATAATTAAAACTACCGATGCTAAGAACGAATACATAGTAGGCACCTATGATAATTTTAATCGTTTGACTTATCGCAACTATTCGGACTCAACACCCGATGTTACCTTCTATTACGACGGCACCGGTTTGGGAGGCTCGGCGCCGAGCTATTCCAAAGGGAAAACTGTCCGAGTTGCCAGCAGCGTATCTGAAACAAGGTTCACCAGTTTCGACGCCATGGGTCGTCTGCTTACAAGCGAGCAAAGAACAACGGCTGGGCAATTTGCCGGCACAGAAGCGCCGTATGATTTTACTTATACCTATAATCTTTCCGGCGCGTTAATAGAAGAAGCTTATCCGTCCGGACGCGTGGTTAAAAACACGTTAAATGAGGACGGCGAATTATCTCAGGTGCAAAGCAAGAAAACTTCGAACGCGGGTTTTTGGGCCTACGCGAGTGGATTTAATTACGACGCGGCCGGTGCCGTTACTAAAATGCAGCTTGGAAACGGCCACTGGGAGACGGCTTCATATAACGAGCGCCAACAAGTGACGATGATCGGTTTGGGACTAACCGACAGCACCCAAGACCTTCTAAAGCTTGAATTTAATTACACGACGACTAGTGGCCATGACAACAATGGTTCGCTAAGGGAGCAGAAAATTACCGTACCAACCGTCGGCAACTACACGGGTTTCACCGCGACTCAAACTTACAGTTACGATGCCATTAACCGGCTCCAATCGGCTGAAGAAAAGATTTCGGGTAGTACGACTTGGAAACAGACGTTTGACTATGACCGCTATGGAAATAGAAGCTTTAATGTTTCCGGGACCAATACGACAACCATTCCGAGCGGTTGTTCCACGGCGATTTGCAATCCCACATTTAGCGCAACAACGAATCGGATTTCGTCTTCAGGCTACACTTACGATGCGAACGGGGCCTTGACCCAGAACGCAACCGGCCAACGCTTTGGCTATGACGCAGAAAACGTCAGAAGGAATTCTATGGGACTACTAACAGTGGCAGTACGCCAGACACTGTTTACTCATACGACGGTAATGGAAACCGCGTAAGGAAAACCTCAGCCGTCGAAGATACTATCTTTGTTTATGATGCAAATGGTCAGTTGGCCGCGGAATATTCGACCGCATTGGCTTCGACCCAACGAGTTAATTACATGACTGCCGATCAACTGGGAAGCCCGAGAATAATGACCGGCGCAAGCGGCGAGGTCATTTCGCGTAAAGATTTTGCGGCCTTCGGTGATGAGGCTGTGAGTTCGCAGCGAGTTTCGGGATTGAGTTTTACATCCATCAGTGATGAGGTGCGGCGAGACTACACTGGCTATCAAAAGAATGAAGAAAGCCAGTTGGAATATTCTCAGGCAAGGTACTACAATCCTAGTCATGGGAGATTTACCTCTGTCGATCCCTTAGCTGCCTCGGCCACTATCAAAAATCCGCAAACCCTTAATAGATATAGTTACGTCATTAATAACCCGTACAAGTTTGTTGACCCGTTAGGGCTAAGGTTGAGTGACATAGGTGTCGTCCAAACTGATGATCCTTGGTTAGCGGACACCTTAGAAAGAGAAAGTCGGAACAATCTTTTAGGGGAAAGATCAGATCCGCCTCCTCCACCAGACGGTCCTCCCCCTGGAGCGAACTGTCACATGTGTTTTGGTGCGCAATCTACTGATTCCTCTGATCAAGGCACAACGCCCCAAAACGACAACAACTTATCGGAAATGGTTGACAGCGGGGGGCCAAATAGAGTTGGAAATGCTGAGGAATCCTCAGATAAGATGGGCTGGCCTCCCTTTGGATACAATCATGATGGCGTGCATGTCGTTGGGAATAGGGAAGGCGCGAATGCAGTTATGATTAAAGCCTTACAAGGGCATATTGTATATTGGAACGTTCAGGAGACAACACGAGAAGTTGATCCCGTTACGGGCAAATCAAGACTTGTTAGCAATTATACTGTTCATATAAGAACAGCAGATGGAAAATTCTTTGTGTTGTTAAAGGACTTCTCCTCAGTTAGTCCTTTAGTCAAAAAACTACCGATGGGCGTGAGGGCTATTAATGAGAGGACGGGTGAAATTACGAATAAAGCTGTTCGGGTAAAGGCCCACGACATATTAGGTACTGTTACGAAGGTCGTCGGACTTCATGTAGGACTTGTTCCGTTAAAAAACTACAGTATAGTGCATAATATGATAAGCAATAAAGTAAACTATCCTGCTAGGATTCCATATATGACTGATCCGTGCGGATCCGGAAGTCCTGTTCGCTGCAAATAAATAGGAGGCAATATGAATAGATTAACTAAGTCGATTATTATCCTTTTGACTCTCGCTTCTTATACCTTAGCTCAAACGACACCGAAACCGGCAAGATTTTTAGGAAGATTTCTTAAGGGTGATTTTGATGAGTTTATTTATAAAAAGGCTTCACTGGCCCTTGATTCTGATCTCACTAAAAATAAGATTATTATTAGGATCTGTAGTGTCGAAGACATGCAATGGACACTTGCAACAGCTTCAGGGAACCCACTTGCAACTATTGAGATGCTGAAAACGTTCAACATTTCTGCGGATCAAATCTATTTTTCAAGGTTCTCTAAGTGTCAAAACAAACAAAATAAGCTAAGAGAAACGGAATTATGGTTACTTTCTGCTGAGGACAATCTTGAATCGGATGAAATGATTAACTCGAAAAAAATCCAATTAGATTTTTTCCCGATTGCTGCAAATCAGGAAACATTTGATGAAAATTTAAACTTAGTACTGAAAAAGTTACGAGACGATGTAACAGAATTTAAGCCATATATTGTCGGTTATTTCAATAAGAAGCCTTCTAAGGTTCTTAGGAATAATGTAAATAAAACGTACAAAAAGCTTTTAAAAATCCGTAATAGGAAGTTTATCCCCAAACCTCGGTTTTTGGAATGGTCTTCAATACCCTTTGACCGTAAAACAGAACCTTCTTACCCTTCAATTATGCTTATTTCAATTAAAGGCTAAAGTCCTTTGGCGTCATGTTTTTTTCTTGCCATAGGCACCTTACTGTACGGGTTCTTTGACTGCAGTAAATTAGGAAAAGCTTTTGCCTAACAAATTTCTTAAATCAAAGTCTATAGGAATGAATTAAATTTTTTATTAGAAAAATTTCTTGCTACTTTGCTTTTAACCATGCTAGGATTTCCTTGTTCTAAAACACTTTGCGCCAAACTTTCCCATGAACATACCTTCACGAGTTCTAATTTTCGTCTTTTTCGTAATAACCTGTTGTCCAAGCCTAGGGCAGAATCACCACTCTTTTTCCAAAGGACAAGTTACGCAAAATCTTTTTGGGCAGAAGAATACACTTTTTTCTCCGACCGATGTGTTAGTTGTTAAAGACGACAAAGATCCAGATCCCGGCCGCAGAAGTATATATTTAGCCGACCCATTCGCTGGAGCCATTTATGCATACGATACTACAGACTATTCGACCAAAAGAATCAGTTTTAAAGAATTCCGTCCCTTTTTCCAGTCTTCCCAATTTAGAAATCCATCAGCTTTGGCATATAAAAACGGTAAATTGCTAGTATGCGACAAAAAGGCTGCGGTCGTTTACGAAATTGACCCCATAACACAATTACCTAAGGTCTTAATGCAGGGAAGCCCTCTATATTCGCCAAGTGCCTTAGGTGTTTCCGATGAAGGCGAAGTGGTAGTAGCAGACAGCGAATCAAATTCCATTATTTTCATTAATCCACGAGGCACTTATAGAGTCGTTGATTTTAAATTCGAGAGTCCGGTTCGGATTATAAATTCAAACTCGATGTTGCTAGTTCTGACCGCAACCGGAAGACTTTATCATATAGACCCGTCATTGAAAGTTTCAGAAATCTTTTTACCACATCAAAAACAAACGAGTGTTGAACGCGGCCGGGATGTGGGCGCTTTTCAGAATATATTTTATCTTGCGGACACCGCTGGAATTCGCACTGCGACTTTATATGCCAATAGACAATTTAGGGAGAAGGAAGAAGCTTTACCTTTTATTTACGAAAATAACCAGCAACTTTACCCTGATCGCATATCTGTGGGGGATAGATATGTCGTTGCCCTCTATAAAAATACTCAATCTGTATTGCAATTTACAAGACCTGTTCCTGTGAACGTTGAGTTTAACGGCGACTCGCAAGATACAACAACGGTCACTATATTGCTTTATAAGTATCTAATTACGCGTAAACAACTACCAGTCAAAGAATACGAAGCGGCTAAACCTGCCACTTTATTGGACATCTTGGTTGAGAACCAAATAGTTTTTTCAAAACTGACAGAAAAGTCTGAAGAAATTTCTACTCTAACTAGCGTAATTTGTGATTTAAACCCGGAGTTTTGCAACTCTTCCACATCACCATCCGACCTGCTAAATCGAAAATTCGAAAAAAGACAGAGATTGAAGTTGCCCGATCTTGCTATCCAGCGCTATGAAACTACAAGTTTGATTTCACTTTTCGACAAGACGTTGGAAGAGCATTTAACGGAAATATTTCCTAATCAACAAGATCGAGATCGGTATATTGAAAATCGATTCTATAAAGATAACCCTCGAATTGATGCGGACCCTCATTCACCCACTTTTTCAAAGCTTAGAGGATCCTTTCGGCTGCCGGTTTTTCGATGGAAGACATTCCTCCTTATAAATGCGCTCGATCTTACCCTTACTAGTTATACAAGCCTCTTCAAATTATTTGAAAAACATAATGTTTACCTCTTTCCGACACAAAACCTTCAGTTAGAGCGCGCGGCATCAGTTTCTGGCCAAAAGGGTATTTTATCTTATAAATCGGATTTGACAGCAGTTACCAAAAACCGTACGGATCTCAAAACGCATGTTCACCACTCTGACGATCTCTTAAGTAGTGACGAATTGTCCGGTATATATGTTGCATTAGCGGAAAGAGAAAGCGATGTTGATTTTGATCACCCTGATTTCACCCAAAATGGCGAATCTGTATGGTTCGAAATACCTTCGGATGATACTGGCATAGTGCGCCGCACGATAAAGGAAAAACATTCGTCGTCAGATTCTAAAGTGGGCAGTAATTTTAGCGAGGTTGATCATGGAACCCATATTGCCGGGTTAATTGCTGCTCGTACGGACAGTATTGCCTCGGGATTTCTGCCCACTTTAAAAGGCCTAATTTTAGTCAATACCGAAAATCCCTCAGAGCTTCGAAAAAACGTTAATAGTGCAATTGCCGAGGGTGTATCTATTTTTAATCTGAGCTTTACTCTTCCCAAGTCTTCTGATTTTTCAGTTCTTGGTAACAATTTAGAACAGAGCATGAAATATGACTGGGCGGATAAGCTTTTTATTGTAGCCGCAGGTAATACAAATTCAACTGACGATCAAGATATGGACAAGACTACCTCGGCTGAGCCCCCCATAAAATGGGGAGAGAGTAAACGAAATATCATTGGAGTTTCGGCAGTAACGCAAGCAGGATCAGATTGGGTGCTGATGAATCCCGTAACTTCTAGTGACGATGTGTCTAATGAAGGTGGAGCAAAATTCGGTAAAAAATATGTCCAATTGGTAGCTCCCGGAAAAAATATATTTAGTTCGTCAAAAAATAACACCTATAAGATGGCGAGTGGTACCTCTTTCGCAGTGCCTCAAGTAACCGCTGCAGTCGCATTACTATTTGCACAAAGTATAACGACCAACAGCACCATTAAGGCACGTCTCATGTACACTTCAGATTGGTATGCTTCATTTGCAGATAAGGTCTATGGGGGACTTCTCAATATCCGGCGTGCGGCCTGGAAGCCGACTATGGATTTGGTGAGATTAAAAGATTCTCCCGCCACTCTAAAGAATGTAGACTTCGAGCGCAATCCTAACATTTCGATTATAAGTGGCCGTCTTGAATCACCCGACAGTCCAACTCGCGCAACAAAAGAAAATTTTAAAATAAAGTTTCGGAATATATATCGAATATGGAGACAGCCTGGCCCTCAGAATGTCTACAGAGTGTTTTTCTTCGATGAGGGAAGTCTTAAACTTAGGATCATTTATGATGCAATTTTAGAAGGCCGAATTAAATGCAGTAAAAATGGCATGCGAGATTGGAATAAGGCCACGCTTTCTTTTTCTGCGGCAACCGGCTGCTCATCCGACGGCTTTTTAGATGTCACCGATTTTGCCGATTTTGTGGCGGATATTAGAAAAGTCCCCGAAAACCTCGAATTTTAGTTAATCATATGGAGAAGAGAATATGAGATCGTTAATTGTTACAGCGTTATTAGTACTGGCTTCGCAGTTTCCCTTAAATGCTCAAGATATTATAAGTGTTGCTCGAGAAAAAGTACTTTTTCGTCAAGGCGACGTCGTCCCCGTAGCGATTGATCTCTTTCCCATAAGTATCGGCACCGGTAAAGCGAAGAGTAAGACGTTTACCCAACAAAACGCTTTATCTATGAGGATACACTTCCAGATCGAACAACCGACCCTAACGGGGACGTGGGAGATTCGGATTCTTAATGCACAAGGCAAAATAGCCTCCAAGCACACTTCACTTAATATTGATAGTAAAGATTTTTGGTCTCATGAAATTTCCGGGAATAATGCTACAGTGGAGCTTTTTACGAATTCGGTTGAAAACCCCGATAAATTGAAAATAAAGATCGTCGAGATTGCTAGTATGGTCGCTTCCATCACTCCGCAGTCAATCACTCCGCCCAATCAATTGGAATCAATCTTAAACCAGTCCAATAATATGAAATTGTTAGGTAAATCGGTAGCTAGATTGCGTTTCATCGCTTCAAACGGAAAAGCATATGTCTGCAGCGCGTTTTTGGTATCTAAAGATTTACTTATGACGAACAATCATTGCATCAATACCGAAAGCGAGATGCGTTCATGCCTGGTAGATTTTGATTTCGATGCGTCTTCCTCGCCTACAACCGATCGGCGTCTTCGAGAACTAGTAATCACAAACCAGGCTCTTGATTTTTCCCTCGTGCGGTTAACAAACGCAGTTGATACAGAACGAAGTTTCCTTAAGTTAGCGAATCGCCCACAAACCGCTCGGCAGACGCTGATAATAATCCAACATCCGGGAGGAAAACCTAAATTCATATCAAGAACGGACTGCTCCGTAGTTGCTCCTCAGGTTAAGGGAGTCACGGAGCAACTGACGGATTTTAATCATACATGCGACACGGAAGGCGGAAGTTCGGGATCTCCGGTATTAGATAACGCTGCTGATTTTAATGTTGTAGGTCTGCACCATCTCGGATTCTTACTAGGCGGATCAGGTGATACTTATGTTAATCGTGCGGTTAGGATAAGCCTGATTCTTGAATATATAAAAAAAGAGAAGCCAATCCTGCTGCCAGAATTAACAGTTGTGCCATAGCGGGATAGCACGCTAAATTATCCAGTTTTTATTTTCGCGACTAACAGCATGCTTGTTGTCTACCGTTTATTTCTTTTCCGAGTGGTTAGTAAATTTCTTGACTAGAATAACTGCTAAAAGCAGAGTTTTGCACATTTGTCTATGTGATACTAAAAAGAAAATTTTCCATTTTAGTAGTTCGAAGTCGTTTTCCGAATTAAGTCCAAAAATGTTGGAAATGATAAAAAGAATTCGTAGCATCTCTTGGATAAAGTGTCTTGTCGAAATGCTTAGACTCTTCGCCATGGCTTTTGCCGACGAATGTTATCCAAATATGGATTAAGGCATTAAGGAAACTGCTGTTAGAAACGTTTGCGAATTAACAAGAAAATAATGTCAAAAATTAAAAGAAAACTCGATTAGAGAAACGCAGGTAGGCAGAGTCCGGATTAGAACTAAAACTCAAGATGGAGGAGCAAGCAAAATGACTCTCTCGGTAAAATCGCTAAACATCGTACATATAGCTATCGCAATGTTTTTTCTAATATCTTCGTTCGGTTACGTCGATGCTCAAGACACTAACAAATTAATCAAAGAAAGAATCAATCTTGTAATGGATATGACCGTAACTAGGGATGGTTCAACACTTCCATTTAACCAAGTTCCAGTTGTTAAGCAGGGTGACAAGTTGAAATTACGAGCACCTTTCGAGGACTCTTTTAAGAATGCTGGCTTCAACGTACTTGTAGCGATATTCATCCCAATCAGAAGCCTTGATCCGGTTCTGGCTAACAATTCCTTAGTCGTAAGCGCTCGTAAACTGAAAAAATGCAATCCGCAGGATAAACATTGTGATTCCGACGAAACCGACGATCAAAAACAATGTGCTTTAAACTGTACTTTTATTGTTCCGAGTTATGACTCAATTCCTCTTTTCTTTCTTGTTTCGAAAAATGATTCCTGGACACAGAATTTAGGAGGAAATAGCGCAAAAGAGCGGTTGAAAGATCTTGTTACACAACAACACTCTCAGTTTATTAATTATTCGGGTGATTCCTTTTCGTACACCTTGACACCTAAAAAGGTAAATTTTTTGGCTGACCTGGATCGAATAATGAAGACTCCGGCTGCTTCAAATGGGAAAGTTCTTCAGAACTTATACAGAACCGCCATCACTTATCTCGAGCTAGATCCCAAAAACGAATGCGCCAATACTGAGACTGTATTTAATAAAATGGCTGCAAAACAGCTTCGTTGTATTGTGGAAAAAAATGCGGGTGTCCTACAAGCCATATCACTTTCGCCCGATTTGAAAAACAAACTGGATTGGAGAACCATCACACTCCAGATTGCTGAAATCGCTGTACAACAATTGAAATTTAAGTTTCCTAAATTAGACGGTTATTTGGCAATCGCATCGGCCATTATGGATCTGATGCAACCTTTGTTAAATAAATGGTTCGGTGGTGAGCCAATTGTAATCACTTCGGCGATCGCGACGCAGATCGAAAATTCAAACGGATACCAGTTTTTTGCCATTAGAGATAAGACTCCCACTCAAAATAATCCAAGCGGCGGATTCCGAAACGCTGTATTTTTTGTGCCTTTCCGAGTTTATGAAGACGGCGTCCCGCCGGGAATAAATGCTACCGACTTAAATAGCATATCGCCAACCCTCCCATGTCTCGGCAATCAAGATAATGGATTTACAATGCCGTCAACCCTTACGTCGAATACCAGAGCTACAAGTATCTTGCTGAATCTTTTCGATTCTAACGAAGCGCCAATTTCAGGCGTGTCACCAATGGACATTCCAGTCGATAGCGTGAAGACGGTAGCGCTTTTAAATTTTCAATCGTCCGTATTTGATCGATTAGTCCAGGCTGGAACGGTTAAAGCTAGGCTGGATTTCCGATATAATTTCGCGTCCTATTCGTCCCCCATTTTTATACTTGGAGTAAGTAAGCCCCAGAATTGGGGAATTGATACCCAACCGGATAACAAAATGCGCCTCGGCTCGCGAAACCGCTTGAGAATAACCGCTCCGTCGGCGCAATGTCTTGAAAAGATTCAGTTTAAGGATAGTCTCGGAAAGGTAACAGAAATACTATCCTCCGTCCAGCAAGTTGTTTCGGAGGATGTGAATAACCCAAACAGCGCTAAGATCCTTCCCATTCAGGGGTTACCGAATCAATTAGAGATAGCTTTCGAAAAAGACGCATTCGAACAAATGGCTAGTGGACCCGGCGTCCTTTCGATTTTTCAATATGGACAAAAACAACAAGACCTAAAGATTAATATTCAGCCACGAATTTTGGCAGATTCGATTATTTATGTTCCCGGCGATTCGTTTGCCACCCTTCAATTTCCAACAAATGTTTCGCAGCAAATTCTCTCAGATACTCAAATCGTTCATGTGGAAATTGATGGAAATCCTAATTACATTTTCGATTTTCCGCGTCGTACGATCAATGGGATAAATATCAACACACTCAAGAACAATTCTAAGATTTCGCTGATCACTAGGGACGGTGAAAAGATTCTAATTCAACCAACGCTGAAAAAGTTGAGTGCTCGAATAAAATTTGAAACCTCGGAATGTTCTACTGATGTTTCCGATAACGAAGTTGGGGCCGAATGGACGGACACCCGTTTCGAAGGATTTGACCCTTGTTCAGTAATTCCCTCGGATGTCAGCCGGGTGAAATTCAATTTCAGCTCGCCGGACACAACGTATGACTTCGCCCAAAGACAACCTCGAGTGGTTTCGTGGCTTGAAAATACAACTAAGGGATCTTCGTCGCAAACCGGCGTTTGCCAACTGAACGATGACGTTGCTATTACGCATGTAGGGTTGTCGAGCGACGCTTTCGGTCTCAGTGCAGAAATCAACCTGACAGATCCAAATGTCCGGTCTTTACTAACGTGTCCGGGCTGGAAACTCAAGGTTAAGTTAGTTGAGAACGTTTCTAATAATGAGTCTGAAATTATGGCTTTATATCAAGCCTTTGTGGCTTTACCACAAAATGTAAAGTTTACTTGCGCGGGCGCGGGCGAAAAGCCGTGCAAGCTTTCCGCAGACGGAAACACCTACAAAGCAATCCAGAAAATATCAGTAAATGGGGATGGCGATGCAAATTTCGAGAAGTTCGAGAAAGACAAACTCTACACTCGTCCAGCAGATTCATCCTCAGTTTGGATAATGCTTCGTAACAATATGAAGCTAAATCTAAAATCCGGAGCAATTCAATTGCAGTAACTACCCTCAAAAAGGATATGCCTATGTCGAAATTCATCGTTAACACGCCGTCATTAAATGTTCGAAATGGTCCATCTGCTGATAATTCTAGAATTTGGGTCTTTACCAAGGGAAAAGTAGTAGATGAAAACCAAACTTCCACTAACGGAGAGTGGAAAGAAGTGATCCTGGGAGAGATTCAAGGTTGGGTTTCTTCCCAATATTTGCAAGTGATGCCGGTTGGATATACGCTTCCCGATCCCGGCGCATTGTTGAATGACACGTCGGGAATTAATTGGTTCGATTGGAGCGAGCGTGCAATGCTTATCAGCGGCTCGTTTGAAGGAAATGGAAGCGACTGGGGTAATCCTGTCGGCAACTTTGACAAGGCATATCTTACATGTGGTCTCCTTGGCTATACGTGGAAATGGAACAATCAGCCACCGATGGTCATGGAATTCGTGGAAAGGCATACAGCAGCGGCGTTGCATGCTTTAATGCCCGTGAAGGGTCAGGAATATCTAGACGCTGTTATAGCGGGCGAAATTGCAGGTGCGGAAACTGTTTCATCTTGGAGTCATGGTGAGGATGTGATTCAACCTTACCATAATGAGCTCAAAGCCTTTTGGTCATCGCCGGAAATGAAAACGATCCAAAAAGAAGTTGCCCTTGTAATGATGGGTAGATTTGCAAAAAGAAAGGCTCTTGAAGGTCAAGAATATTTCGGCCTTCCTGCGCCTCTTTTCTCTCATTTTGCTTATTGGTTCGATCAGGCTGTTCTGAACGGTACGGGAGAAACAGTGGCATTTGAACGTTCAGAAGGCGTCTCAACTGAAGAAGTTTTCGAATGGATGCGAACCGCTAAGGGATGGACACAGGCGAGTTTCAATAAGAACCGTAACTATTGGCCCAATGTTCTTGCGACAGCGAATGAAGTTCAGAAAAAGATGTGGATCCTTGCTTACTTGCGATCGCAGGTTGCAAGCGAAAATGGAGACACTGTAACAATGTGTCGTCGCGGTAGTCTTGCTCTCGGCAGCGGGTGGGTCAACGACTCTTTACGCAAATTTGATCTGAACAATGCGCCATCGGTAGCAGCACCTGCGACTGCCGGCACTCGGGCTGCTCCAACCATATTCGGTGGAACGACGGATATGTTTCTAGATATTGCAGAACAAAACGGACTAGCGGCACCAGCATTGCGTTTAGCCAATTTCAAGCTGTCGACTAATCCATCACGCAATCCAAGGTACTGGGCAATTGTCGATTTCAATCGGCCGTCGAAAGAAAAGAGGCTATTTCTAATCGACACGACAGCAAGGACCTGCACTCCGTTTCTCGTTGCACATGGTAAAGGCTCGGATCCAGAACACTCCGGTTCCGCGCAAATTTTTACAAATGAGCCAAATACTAACGCAAGTTCCCTTGGAATCTACCGGTGCCGCGAAACGTACGATGGTAAACATGGCCTATCCCTCCGATTAGAAGGCCTCGAGGCAACAAACTCGAATGCTAACACACGTGAAATTGTTTTCCACAGTGCGGATTATGTTTCGGATGCATTTGCTCTAGCAAACGGAAAGCTCGGCCGGTCGTGGGGTTGCTTTGCGGTCGATATGTCGATATCAGAGCAACTATGTAAAAATCTGAGTCAGGGCTCTTACGTTATTGCATGGAAATCGTAAAATAACCGGTTAGAGTTCTAATAATACGCGGGTGCCTTTTAAAGTCATATCAGAAATTTGTCGGGTGCAAATCCTATGAGTAGCTTTATAACTTTGGTTGCCAAATGGTTGCTAAAAGATGAATGGATAAAGATGAAAGCGAATAACTGAAATTTTTCACACACGGCGTAAATCATTGATTTATTTGATAATTTCCACTTATTCAGCCCTATATCCTCTCCATAAAATCCTCTTTGTAACGGAATGGCTCTCTAGAGGGCAAAACTCCATGGGAAAAGTGGAATGATCTGTTTATGAACACTCCGTATCAAGATGAGGTTGAAGCCGTCTTTGATGACTCAAAAGAACGGCTTCGGTTGCAGAACTATCGCGATGATCTATACTGGCAAAATTGAAACTATCTCTGTGATCCGCACAAATAATATAACCATTTAAATTGCCAGGTGAGTTCTTGAATCCTGTTAGTCTCGCCCATTATGAATGCGAGTTACGATCTAGGGACTACAAGTCTCGGATTCGTATCCGGGGGATGCAACCATGTACCAATCGGTTCATTCCTCTTAGGGGAGAGATTCGGTTCAGGTGTTACCCCTCCAATGGCATGTTCAACTCGCCACCTATAGCCCATGTTTTGTAGAACAAGGATCGGCGAAACTTCCTGTTCGGTGAATCCATCGTACCTAGATGCAATGGGCTCCAATGCTTCGCTCCAGCCATGCTTCCGACGTAACCCGGATTGCGCGTCAGTAATTTGGGCAAGCGAATCATGAATCTCCAACTCTAACTCCTTTGCCCCCCTCCGGAACCACCAGTGCCTCGAAACTGTCTAGCCTTTCGCATGAGAAGCAGTCGAAGTCGCCGCATGGATCTAGATACTCCGGTATTTAGAGTAGTCGAAAGAACCGATGGCTATCACGACGATAATTACGAGACATTTACCGCGCGGGAGTTAAGAAAAGCAGATGAAATCATTATAAAGGCTAGATTCCCTAGAAACACCTATTGATAGGTTTTATAAAGCCAAGTTAAATATAAAAGGAATCAATTCTACCAGACAAAATGACACATAGAATACAATCAAAACCCAAATGGATACTTTTTCCACAATGCTGCCTACTCTGCCTAATATTTCATTCATTGTACCTTTTTTGCTTTTGGTTTTATCTACAAAATGTTCCCAACAAAACAGCACTAAAGTAATTACCAAGGACACTAATGAGCCTATAATAAACAAAAAGATTTCTATAAAAGACCAAATAATCGTTTGTGAGCGAATCCCATCGAAAATCAGAAACTTCAGGAAAAGAATGCTAATACAACATGTGAACACAATTACAATAAATATCAAAAATAATCGATGGATCTTCCCCGAGTTTTTTGTCTGCAACCAGTTGAAAATTACTGCGAAAAAATAACCGTTAGCAGCTTCTGAAATGAGAAAAAAAGCAACTTTTATAGCCGGAGGCGAAGTATGTAAGTAATTTGCGAAAGCCCCAAATATATAAATGAAAAAACTAAAGACAAAAATAAAATTAACCTCAGGAAACGGCGGCTTATTTTCTATTGTGCCTGGAAGTAGTCCAACTATCGCCTGAAAAAGGGTGACGATTGCAGATATTATTGTTAACCAACGTTCGGTGTTATTGGCCATCCTTATTGTCCTTTTTTAATTCTTCGGGTATTTCTTGTGTGAAATTAAACGTAGAAATATCTAAATTCGAATAGGCTGTTTTAGAGAATACCAAAGCCCAAATATCTTTTTGCTCGGACAGAGAGAGACATTTATAGCTAGGATTGTCGCTGGTGGTGATAATTATTGATATGTCTTCTCCAAGCAAGGATTCTAAGTTATAGGTCGGATTAAAACCTTTCTCAATCTTCGTCAGTATGTCCAATTTTTTGGGTTGATTCTTTTTGCCGCAGATAAAGATCGAATTCGCATAACATTGTTCAATCATATCGGAGAAATAAATCAGTCTAAACTTGTATTTATTCTTGTCTTTTCCCATAAAGAAATCATGAGCGGCTTCTAAGGTATTAATAATGCAGCTTATATCGACTTGCGGTTTAAGCGTCTTTATTTTTTCAGAAACCTCTTCGACCTGTGCTATGTATGAAGGGTCGTTCTTTTCACATTCTTTTTGGGCATCCGTTATTTTTCTTTTTATTTCCGTTTCGGGGATTTTGCAGGGACTTGGTGTAGAAATCTCAGGGAAAGGACTTTCTCCGAGTAAATTTTTCTCAACTACTCGAATATTGACTACCGATCCCCGAGGCACGCCCAGAAGTACTTGTCTTAACTTTTCGCTTATTTTTAATATTCCTTCTTGTTTTATACTGGTTGTTAAATCGCAATATATTAATATCTGCTCCGGTTTATCGGCGTTTCGGGGTTGATATGGATTATTCTGATCAGAAGGGGGGGGTGGATTGATTTCAGTCCCATTAATATTTTGGTTTGTACCTGGAACATTACAACCAGAAAACACACTTATGCAAAATAATATGTGCGCTATGATAATTTGTTTCCGGAACGTCATTATTCACTCCTCTGTGAAATAGTCTCTAGAAATTATCGGTTGAGTGTTTATAAAAGTATTTTTTGCCAGCATTCTTTTTCTTACATTTTCGGCTTTTGCTAATAGATCCATCTCCAAATTATGTTTAGTAAGTCCTATTTCATACCCTCTGTTATACCGCGAAGTGAAAAGATTTATGCAATCCTCGGTAAATTGAGTACTTGTACACCAATTTAGATATTCAGTGCTAACATCGAGTTCTTTCTTAGCCTCCTCCTTCGCTTGCAAAGCTCGTGAAAATTCCCGCTCTTTTTCTTTTAACTCTCTTTTTGCCTTACGTCTTTCCTTCCAATTTTGAATTTTATCGGTTCCGATCGAGAGACATATTCCCCCTAGAAATGGAAACAGAAGAGAAATGAAAATAAAACCCGCGATGGCCCAGAAACTTTGCAATGCAGGTGGAATGGGATTGTTGGCTAACGTAAAGGTGGTATCGAGATAAACTATATACCGGAAGTAGCCCAGAATTCCGATCGTCCCCAAAGCGAGGAGTAATATGCTTGTTTTAAGAATTACTCGTGCTGTACGATGACGCTTGATTACTAAAATATTAGTTTTATTGTTGTTTTTATCTTCCTCGGATAAAGTCTCAAACCCCTCTAAATTTATCGGGTCATTCTTTGTTATAAATTTTTCGACGGCAGGGTTTATAAATTCATCCCACCAGATTTTGAAATAAACCCCGATCAAAGTAATCCCAATCGTTAAAAGCCAAGATTCTATTGCCTCGATTTCAAATCCTTGGACTACGATTAATCTCGAAAGAGGAAAATCCGCAATTAAAAAACCAAGAGAAAAAATGATATAGAGGATACCGATAAATAAAGCAAAGTCTTTGTAATCGAAACGATATTTTTTCTCTATTGCTTCAGTGTATTTTTTTTGATTTTCAAGATCCTTTTCAACGGCTTTCAGAGTAGTTTCCCGAGCAAGTTGGGTGGTTTGGGCAGCATTTTTCTTGCCTTTAAAAACACCGCTGATATAACTTTGTAATTGTTTAGCATTGTAGGAAATAAAATCGACAATGAGATGGGGATTAATTTCTAGCTTTCCGTCTTCGACCCCTGAACCTTCAAAAAGATCCCCAACTTCTTTCAATTCTATTAAAAAGAACTGCTTTATTGTTATTGCGGACAACGCGAAGTCGAGATTAGCCAGACGGCCCATTATTTGTGAAAGCCTTTTCCATCTTTCCAGTGCCGTGTAAGAATAGTCTTCTTCTTTTGGTTCTTCTGGAACCCGATTTAAATAATCTTTAACTTTATTTATTAATTTCAAAAACCAGCCCGTACTTTCGATATTGTCACTCATCGGTATCCCCCGCCTTATCTATACTTTCCAACTGTGGAGGTTGGCCCCCGCCCGCGATGAACCATAAGGCCAGATTGAAGCCATCATTTAATTCCGTTAATTCCTTTTGATGTTTTCGATTGAACCTTTCAACTTCCTTGAACTGTTCGCGATGAAGAAAAGAAAGGTGTTTATTCCACTCTCTAGTTTTTTCTTCTAATTTGATTTTGTCCGCTTTTAAATTCAATACATGATCGGATTTTTCCTCTTTGCGATTACGTATGTCCGCTTCGGTCGTTAATAATCTTTTTTTATTTTCCTTAATACGCGCGTCTAAGCTATTAATCTCACTCGCAATTTCCGGAAAATAATATTCATCTTCTGGCGGAAGATCCACTCTTTCGTCGAGCTCCCTTAAATGGTCTTGTAATCGTTCCCCTTCCGAGCGATTATCTGAGAAATATTTTCTAATGCGCCTGGGCAAGAAATTAAAAAAGGGCGCAGCATTTTCTTGTTTTTGTTTTGACTGACTTTCTTTCTTAGGAACAAATTTACCAGCTAAATCAGTTTTGTTTGAAATCAAGTCCAGTAATTTATTAACAATTTCTATATATTTTGTTCCAAAAGTTTTATCCGCAATTAGAGCGGGTTTTATGCTGGGAAATCTATTATAGGCCAATTTTTGAGTTATAAATCTTAATTGCCGTTCGGTATTTACTTTAGCTTCTATGATTCCGGAGAAGTACATTCCGTAACCAAAAGTGAATGCCGTAATCAGGAGGGACAGCGTGAAAAGTAGCAAAGCGATAAAGGCAACTTTGTTCAAAACCACTTTAGAAATGTCGAAGAGAAAATATTTTTCTAGACCTATAAGTAAAACAAAAAACAAGGCAAGTGATAATAAAATAACAGCGATTAATTCGATGTTGGATCTAAAGACATATTTTCTTTTTTTAGACTCCTCTTCCTGATCAAGATCGGAAGAATTCTCTTGCCTCGGTTCGATTACATTGAGAATGTAAATGTAAATTATCCCGGAAAATGCTAAAGACAGATTCACCCCAACCATAAATCCCGAAAGAGAAGTAGAGAGATTGTTCAATGTCGGATTAGGCACAAAGGAGGGATTTAGGGCTCCAAAATAACCGAATGCTACAAATGCAAAAATGACGCATACAATATATAAAAAAGGTAAACGTTTTAGTAGAAAAGAATAAAAATCATTTATCTCAGCAATATTTTTTATCTGGATCTCATTATTTTCATTTACTGTAACTTTTAAGTCCTCAAGCTTTTTTTCTTGTTTTTCTTCCCGTTTTTCCAAGGCCCTTTGACAGAAATAAGAAATAAGCAGGAACATTATAGGAAGTAATATGATGAGCCCAATTACAATTGCATGTCCCACCCAAGGGCTCGCCAGTGTAACGCCACCGACAAAATTAAATAATCCCGTTAAAATAAAAAAGGTAATATCTACATTACCCAAGTTGCTCTTGATCGCAAAAATCGAAAAGAAATATCCCGAAGCATACGCGGCTAAAAGACCAAAGATTTGTAAATACCACGGATTCATTAACCAATTTCCTTTTAATCCAAGGGAAACGGTTTTCTTTTGAATATTTTCAAGTGCATTATGATAACTGGCTTTTAATTGCTCAAGAAAATCAGGTTTAATCTCAAATGCATTATTTCCCTCTTTTGCGTCTTGATTTACCTCACGGTGTTTTTTTGTGATTTCGCGGTACTTATCAATTAAATTATTTAACTCATTAAAAGCGTCCCTAATGCGGTTATCTATTAAGTTGATTTTAGCGTTGCCAAGTTTTTGGTAAGCATCTGTTAATTTCTTCTCAAGCCCTATAATGCGATCCCGTATGCTCCGGGCTTCTTTATTCAGAGCTGGAACTTCACTTTGCTGTTCTCGGAGTTTTTCAGCGATTTCATCTGTTTGATCTTCCGCATTTAGAACCTGTTCCTCAAAACGTTCTACATCAAAGGAGTGAGAGAAATTAAGATCAAGTCTTCTATCTTCGAGAAGTGTAATATAACTTTGAATAAGCTCATCAAAGGCCTTTCTTGGATTATCGACGTTGTTTAAAGCGGCCCAAAAACCCAACTTGGTAAAATGAGAAGGAGATTCTTCAAATTCTATAAAAGGATTGTATTTTTTTGATTCTTGATTATAGTTTTGTGAGGAAGAATTTGCCGATTCCTCGGAATTACTATCTTCAGACGTAGTGAAATCATCCATATATTTATGGTAAGAGGGTAGATTTCGAGTCCCTTAAAAAACGCAAGGATTAACTAAATCTAGTTTTTAATGGATTGTAGGAAACGGGGGAAACAATCCAGATCATTGATAATACTATTACGGCGAGGGGAAGAGTAGCAGATAACAATACTAATTGCAAGTGATTTCTCGAGCAGTGTCAAGTCTTAATTATCACACTATATTTTATAAAAAAACCGCTTGATAACTGTTTATCAAGCGGTAAATAAGTCAAATGTGTATCAATTAATAACCTTAGTCATAAACTCTGCATCCATTTCCTTCTCAAGTTTGTCGAAGCCAATAGCTGCTCTTCTTCGTCGTAGTAATTATCGGCATCTTCCCAGGGGTAGTTTTCCGGAAATTCGTCATCGTCAACGATCATACCATCGACCGCATTTTTCTCAGTCAAGATGGAATCGTTGTTTCCGACCTCTGTAGCCGTAGCTGTATTTGAAGCAACCAAGGCCAACACCGGTCTTGCGTCATTAGCCGTTACATTACCTTCAATCATCGCCGGTAAGGCTGCTGCATGCGCTTTCGGTTTAAGATCGTCCTGCACTTGGGTCAGAAACGTCCCGAGCCTCGCGGTAATTTCAAACTGTTTTACCGGGGAGAGCTTTTTGAAAGCCGAAGTGAAGGCATTCGATAGAGACCAGAGATTGCGAGGATAGAAAGCTTCGTGGTTCGGATGAAAATAATGATTGTGTACCAACGGCATTATCTGTCTCTGTATTCCCTTAATCTTTTGATCCATAAACGCTTCATAGATCAAAAGCCTCACCGATTCATCCTTGAGAGAAAGGTCGTGCATCCGTTTGACCTTTTGTTTTAACGGATCAAATCCCCGGTGGATTCTACACCGCAACGGAGATAGCATCCTGCAACAACAAGTTATTGTTATGCCTCTGCGACAGCGGGATGAAGTCGCCGGAAAATGCCATGTTATCGCAGACAAATACACGGTAGCCAACGGTCAGCGCCAGCCGCATAGATTTATCGTTTGAATTGCGCAGCCCGATGGAAAACCGGCAGCCGCTGAATTCGGCGTTAAGTTCCATGATACCGAACATCTTCATACCGTCGGCAGATACGGCAAACTCTTCCCTCATCACTTTTAGGTAACGAAATGCTAAGGCTTCTTCCAAAACTTTTATTATTTCGTAATGCGATAACGGTTGATGGGTTTGGTTCCTTCGGGAACCGGGATCTCCATCAACTCATCCCTTGTTACTTTGTGAGCGCCACAGTGCGCCACAAGAATTGAACTTGTTTCATTCATTAGTGCGTTCCTCCTGTATGTTGTATTGGGTTGTGATTACTTGCGGCCTCATGCCAGATGCGAAATGCCGCCAGTGAGACGGTGAATATAGTTGTCCGTGGAAATTCCGAAGATAGTTTACGGATGTATTCAAGGCTGCGATTGCAGTAGCCAGTCAGGGGATACCGACAGCAGGATTTGCAGATCACCGATCCGCAGCCATTACACCGTATCCAGTTCCGGTCAGATGTTTCCTTAAGCAAAATCACCTGAGAACCACGAAACGTCGTTTTAATCACTTCTACCGCTCCTTCAAGCGGTTTTCGGCAATTGGCACAGAACTCGTCTATGTCAGCCATATGTATTTGTCCTCCAAATTTGTATTTGTTTTTCCTTTACGGATTCCCACCGGAAAATGAGGAATTTAGGTTGCGCAGCGGAATCCATTTCCGACAGGGAGTCATAAAAGAAGGAAGATTTATTTTGATGATCTGTCAGAGATTGCGGTATCAGGTGGTAAAGTTACGGCACTGAAAGGTTCGGAGACACGGCCGTCGATCATCATTTTCAGGTAGAGGTGAAAGTTCGGCAGATTGGTAAAATCAGATTGTTTATAGGTTGGTGCGAACTCTTGGGCGATCAGGTCGGCATCTGTAGCGCCGATGCGAAAGATGATCATTGTGCCGGCGTTACCCAAGATAGAATCGCGAATGACCGGATCGAGTTGCGTCAGGTACTGGTGGGCCAGCACGAGAGACAGGCGGTATTTGCGAAGTTCGCTGAGCATCTGCAATAACGACTTGGTGGTGAAATTATGAAATTCATCCAGATACAAGGCGTAATCCCTGTGTTCGTTTTCCTCGACATTGGCCCTGCTGAGTGCGGCCAGATCGAATCGGGAAATGAGCAATGACCCCATCAGATTGGCTGTATCCTCGCCGATACTTCCCTTCGCCAGATTGACCAGCAGTATCTTTCCTTCATCCATCGTGCGCCGGAGATTTAACGGCTTTTTGGGATTGGTCAATATCTTTTGTAGAAGCGGATCGGACAGGAACGCTCCGACCTTGTTTTGGATCGGGGAAATTGCTTCGATGCGAAACCGCTCGTGATATCTGTCATATTCCTGTATTCAGAATTCCTTTACTTGCTCGTTCCCAACAAAGCTCAGCACTTTTTTTCTAAATTTAGGATCTGAGAGCAAACGAAGGATATCGGGCAGACAGGCCTGCGGGTAGTCCAAAAGAGAAAGCAAGCAGTTGCGTAAGATATATTCGAGCCTGGGCCTCCACGAATCGCTCCAAAGATGTTTGAAAACTTGGATTCATCCCGAACAGGCCAATGGTCGTTTGTCTGCCGGAATGTTTGCTAACGGATTAAAGCCGTATGGCTGATTTTTGTCCGGCACATCAAAATCGATGATGTCAGCGACGCGGCTTTCGGGAATTTGTGCCCTGATCCGTTTGACCAGATCCCCGTGTGGATCACCCTGCACCGCTCTGCAGGTCGGAGGACATTAAAGTTTCCAGTAGTGTCGATTTGCCGGTGCCGGTCTTGCCGAGCAGGTACATATGAGCTCTGCGATCGGTTTTTTTTATTCCGAATGGCCGCAGTTCATTTCGGAAACTGGTTTTGGCAAAAACCGTTATCGGTGAATGTTTGAATTAGATGCTTTTGTCATGGGGAGATTGAATGATTTCCATTTTTTGATCTGGATGTGAAGGTAATGGTTTGATCGTTCGACGGATATATAATTTCGCTCGATCAGACGTTTTAGGTGCCTTTGAATCGTCCGTACGGGGTATCCGGTATCATCTCGGATTTGTTGCAGTCTGCGCCGGGCCACACCGGTCTTACGATTGGTACATGTCAGCAGATAAAAGGTACATCCAGACGCTTGAACTCATTGCCTTACGGTGTTTGCTTTCAGCGTCGGCGATCAGACCTCGCCAGACCGGTGTCCACCACTTGGGTGTATGTCTCGTCCGGTTTTGGATGAATAGTTGGATCTGTTTGTTTGAAGAATTAAGAAGAGTTGAGAGTTGTTGCATGGAAGTATTTGAGTTACGAATTACTGTTCACATCAAAACTTTAACAATTCCCAAATATTTCCGGCAGACTAAAAATTGTACCTCGCTAGGTACAAAGTGGAGCAGGTTATCCACATGCCCTACGCACTTTGTTAGTTCTTATTGTAATTTTCTATTTTAATGAGACTAAAGAATTGTCATTAAATTCCTCAATAGTAAAAGGGAAAATAAGATCTTTGATGTTCTTAATTGTGACAAATCTGACTATGACTGCGACGATGATGACTTATTTTAACGCCAGTCTTGACATTGTAGAAATTCGCAGTGGATAAGCCTGGGTTTTTAACTAAGGTTATTTTCTTGATCGGCGGACGGTAATACGATTCATTATCGGCACCGATAGATTCAACTGATTTAAAATTAAAACAGCATTTTAATTTATAAAAATGCTGTTTTAATTTTTCTAATTCAATTACTGAATCAGGAATTTGTGCCACAACCAACTCAGGGATTAGCCAGTGTATCCAGTCTGATTGGACTCTATTGCCGAACAATCAATTTTACAAAAGCCAAGGCGGGTTGATCAGTGGCCCCATTCACTCGATAAATTGATTGCGGAAGAGGCTCCTCGCGTGTTAATTGGCGTGATGTAACGCCGCAGGGATTATTGGGTACTTTTTCGCGCTCAAGCTCGCGAGCTTTTACACCGCAGGCCGATTCTGATTCAGCTTTTGAGTAAATCCTGTCCGCATTGTCCGTCCGACTGTACACTTCAATCTCGGCACTGGTTTCAAGGTCCGTTAGATCGTCGATATTTTTCACATAGCCCTCTTTGTCCGTTTTAATATTGCTCAAAGGCTTTGCGGAAATGATCACCGTCAGCAATTCCCCGGTGTAATTTGCTTTTTTTGGATTGATTTTCAAGTAAGGCCATTCGTCCTTTTGATCCGGATAGTCAAAGAGCCTTCCGGGTTCGACAAAATTGTCATCGGTGGGCGATTCAGGAAAAATGAGGCGCGGTTGGCCAAGGCTATCCGTAGAATAGGTTTCGCGATCAAAAATATAAAGATAGCCGGAAATTGAAGATTCGACCGCTAAACGCACAAGATCACCCGCATTAAATATCGTGTCAACATCAACTCGTTCCGCCAGCCACATCCTGCGCGTTTTGGAGTCATCCAGCACTGGCAAAAGCAAAAGACGGGTTTCCGTGGGCCGCGGCGGACGTAATTTCCATATCGTGACACCTACATCGATAACCTTTTTCGCCGCCGTTTCCGATATAATCTTACGAGCCGGCTTTTTCGGCGCCGCTTTCCTACTGCCTATCAACTTGCTCTGACGCACATAGCGGTAGGTGACACGTTTCCCCGTGCCAGACCGCTTACCGGCCATCCCCTTCGTCCCTACTTTAACCGGCCGCTTGCTGGCAAAGTCGTCCGACGTAATAGAGCGCGTCTGCTCGCTCTCTTGCGCAAAAACGGGGAAGGCAAATAAAAAGAAAGCTCCCGTTATCAGCAGAAAATAACTCGATAATTTTTTCATATTCACCATCGCTTTTAAGGTTGGGGGTTTTGTTCAAGCTCACTTGCTTTTTGACGGTCAGCTCGCGCAAGTTTTTTCTTGCCCTTTAAATCGTAAGCCCAAGCACGATTCCAATAAGCCAAAGAGAACTTCGGATCAAGCTCGATTGCCTTGGTGTAATCGACAATTGCTAGATCGTACTTTCTCATTTTCCAATAAGCGAAACCACGGTTGTTGTAAATAGATGCATCATCAGGGCCGATTTCGATAACTTTATTGTAATCTTCGATCGCCAAACTAAATTGCTGATTATTGCTATAAAGATTGCCCCGATTGTTGTAGGCTACCGTATACCGGGGTTCGATCTCGATTGCCCTGGTATAATCCGATACCGCTAAATCATACTGATTTCTGCTGTCGTAAATTGCTGCCCGACCATTATAAGAAAAGGCGTCTTTAGGATTAAGTTCGATCGCTTTGGCAAAATCGCCTAAGGCGGAATCGTATTGTTGTGTGCTCCAGTATGCAGCCGCGCGATTAGAGTATGCCTGGGCATACTGCGAATCGAGTTTTATTGCATTGGAATAATCTTTTATCGCCGGATCGTACCGCTGCATATATGTGTGTGCCCTACCACGATTAAAATACGCCATCGAATATTGGGAATCTATTTCGATCGCCTTAGTGTATTCCTTGAGAGCCGCTTCATATTTCTCGTTTTGTATATAAATATTGCCCAGATTATTATGTGGCCAGGCAAATTTAGGATTGATCTCGATAGCTTTCTCATAATCGCGTGCCGCAAGATCGAATTGTCCGTTATTAAAATAAACAACGCCGCGGTCGTTATACAGTTGAAAATTCTTCGGATCAAGCTCGATAACTTTCGCGTAATCGAGCAGGGCCAGGTCGTATCGGCCCGTATTCACATACAAAAGGCCCCGAGCATAATAGACAGATGCATTTTTAGGCTCAAGCTGGACCACTTTTAAGTAATCCGCTATCGCCAGATCCAGCCGCCCCTGATCTGCGTAAGTAACACCGCGATTGAGATAAGAAAATACATCCTTTGGATCAAACTCAAGTGCTTTATTAAAATCGGCGACCGCAAGATCGTATTGTTGCTTTTCATATTTGGCCCAGCCACGGCCGTTGTAAGCCCATTGATATTTCGGGTCAATAGCAAGCGCTTGCGTAAAATCGGCAATAGCCAGATCGTATATTCTTTTATCCAAATAAACACTACCGCGACTGTAATATGCCCAGCTTGAATTCCGGTCTAATGAAATAGCCTTTGTGCAGTCCAGGACCGCCTCGTCAAATTTTTCCAGACGCCGTTCAGCGTAACACCGTGCCTCGAATTCTCCGGAGTTGGTCGGTTCTTTCAATATTTCCAATATGGCCTTCGAATCGAGCCTGACCTTTTCAAAGTCGCCATTTGCGTGATAGGCCGGCGCGCGCATCCTTAATGCCATCGCATTTTTAGGGTTAAGGGACAATTCCGCCGTGGTTTCCAGGATGACGGCTTCCGCCTGGTCCCGACGGTAATAAAGATCCTTCCAACGAGTGACAAGTTCGGACGAAGTGAGGGGAACCGCCTTGACGTTCTCGATCTTCGGTAAATTGTTGGCTTCCTTTGAATTTCCTATTCCGGCAAAATAAAATTCTCCCTCTATGGAGGACGATTCCCATGGGACCTGCGAATTATTCGACTTTTTTCTGACCTCTTTCCGTACTTCTTTGAATATCTCTTCGAGACGTAACCCGGGATTTCGCAGTTGAAGGAGCAGCTCCTGCGTATAAAGGCCGTTGCGGCCGCTTCCGTCGCTGGCGACGGCCTTAGGAGCGGTCGCATAGGCTATGAAAGTACCGGTCGGCGCGTTGACCGAGGCCAACCCGTCCTCAACCGTTCTCCAACTTCGGGAAAAAGGATTGGTGCGGCAAGCATCTAAAATGACGATATTAAAACCATTTCCAGCGGCGGCCATTTCGGCCAGCACGCGATCAACATCGACCGCGTCAAATTCGATGGTTTGCTCGCGTAATCTCTCAACTTCGACCGGTATCAAGTAATTTTTGTTGTTTAACTGGACACCATGGCCAGCATAATAAAAAAGACCTTTACCACCCGCTTCCAGTTTTTCTCCAAAATCTTTTATTAGACGCTTCATCTGGTCGGCGGTTTGATCTTCGCCGTAAATAACTTCAAAACCCAGCTTCTTTAACGTCGCCGCCATATCATTGGCGTCATTAACTGGATTGGTTAGCCGGGGGACGTGCCGGTAGGCAGCATTTCCGATCACCAGCGCCAATCGCCGGCCGGACGCGGATGCTGCCTGCGTTTGTTTTTCCCGCTCGATCTGACGGGTCAATTGACCAACGGCCCATAAGGGAAATGCTAAAATTATCAGCATCAAAACAAGTAGACGTATTATCATTTTATCCTTCGTCAATCTCCGAGCTTGATGTTTAACATCGATCCTCCGTCACAGTTATACCAATTTCACGCACCCGATCAATGCCGGGCAATCACCATCGGCAACACTCCGATCTCACGCCGGTAAAAGACACGGGGAGTTTGATACCTTTCCGCTTGCCTGACGACCGGAACGGTCTCTTTCGAAGCTGCCTTTTCCAATTGCCTTTTCTTACCTGCTCGAACCTTAGCCGCAGCGACGGGTGTCGCGGATTGAAGTCGTTGGGACTGGGCCTGCTGCATGCGGGGCACTCTTTCCACCGCGTAATCAAACCATTCGCGCGATTCAATCTGACCATCCCCCGGAGTCCCGTCGGCCGAGAACTGTGACAAACCCTCCACTACCAGAGCATAGGTCAAGTAGCCGTGTCCCAATTGCGCCGTTTCGAGCGCTGCTTGATAACTTTGCGAAGCTGTTAAAATAGATATTCCTTTTTCGTAAGCCAGTTGGGCCAACCCTCTGGAATTCATCGGACCGCGGCGCTTTTCTTCAGACTCAAGAGCCTGTCCGCTATTGCAGGCGTCTATCACAAGCAGCATTTGGCCGGCGTCGATTTTCTCGAGGGCGGTTTCGAGATCGCGGTCGGAAATGCTGTGAGAAAGTATTGTCTCAAGTCCCGTTTCCGATAAGTTGGAGCGTTGACCCGCGTAGCCCAGGTCATTGGGCACTAAAAAGAATTTATCGTTTGAGGCAAACCCGTGCCCCGCAAAATAAACGGTCAGCGAATCTTCCGGCTGCAGGCGCTCGATCTTACTCAACTCGGGCGGTATAGTTTGCTTTCCATCCTCTTCTCCCGCAAAGAGTTTGAAGGCCCGCTGTATATTCTCCTTTTTTGCCTGATTATCAAACAGGGAAATGACCTGGACCCGCTCAAAAGTATTCAGCCTCGACTGCTGCTGCTGTAATTCTGAACCAAATATTTTGGCATCCGGGACGGCATATTTTAGATTAAATTGAGGGTTTGAATAAACATTGACGCCGATCGCGAGGATGTATGCCCTGCCTTGACGCCGGAAATTTTCGCTCCCGGTGATTTTCAACGAGGCGTCCGGGCTCTTTATATTATCCAGGTTGAAGGCATAGGCCGTCAGGTCATTCTTACCGGCTATCAGGGTGACATCTGTTTCCAATATCTTCTTTCCCTGACCCGCTGAGATAATTTCGCCGCGCCAGGCCTTTACCAGCGAGCCGTTCCGAAATAATCGCACATCGCGTACGCCGCCGCCGTTCGGGTGAAGTTGATCAGACGGCGCCTCCGAAACTTCAACTTTTACTTTTACAGTTCTGGATGACGAAGAATCTATCGGAAGGATCGTCAACTGCGGCTGCCGACGGTCTTTGCTTTCGATCTGGGCTTTGGCTTTTGGGCGGCGCCCTGCGTAGATCTCCGCAAGTAGGTTAGGATAAAAAAAATCGCTAAAGAACGATTCCACCGGCATTATCTCATTTCCACTCTGCGAAAAACGCCAAAGAAGTTTTTGCCACGCGACAGGCGAACCGTCGAACAACCCATCGGGAGTGACCGCTAACCATTCCCTTGTCTCTTCAAGGGAGGTTAGCGTAACTAGTAGATCCCCTGTTTTTGCGTCCCACAAATTCGTTATTCCCCGGCTAACCCCTACGATCAAATCGCTGTGCGGAATAAATGCCCCGAAAGTATCTGTGTCAAGGTTTTTGGTGAATGTATTCTTTTTTTGTCCGGTCTTCATATCCCACTGAATAATTGTTCCGTCGGCGCTGCCGCTGACCAAAAACTGATTGTCCGAACTGAATGAAATCGATTGGACGGTGGCTCGATGACCTGTTAGTTTGTAAATTTCTTCTTTACCGGCGAAATTGTAAACTCTGACCTCATTCTGTATTTTTACGACCTTGTCCTCGTTTCCGACGCGGGCGATGCCATACCCGCCGACACCGATAGCCAGCATTTTTCCATCCGGACTGAAGGCGACATTGCTTCCCCCAAACAATTGTCCCTCACCGAGCTTGTCCAATAACGAGCTTTGAGCAGGAACCTCATCAATCTTCAGAGAAGAAATATTTATCAGGTTTGTTAATTGAACCCCTCTTCCCAGATCCCAAATTAAAACCCTCTTGTCCAACCCGCCACTGACAAGGTATTTTCCGTCAGGGCTGAATACCAGATTTAGGATGTTTTCTTTGTGTCCTTTTAGAACCTGTAACTGGCGCTTGCTGGCCAAATCCCAAACTCTGATACCAAAATCCCCCGCGCCTCCGGCCGCTAATTTGTTTCCATCCGGACTGAACACCGCAGAAAAAACAGTATCGTCATGACATTTAAAGCTATCCAGCTTTTGCCCTGTGTTTATATCCCAGATCGTGGCCATTCCGTTTCTGTCGGCTGTTACAAACTTATTACCGTCCGGACTGATCGACACCGAGAGCAGCCACGCGGGAATTTTAAAGGTATGGAGCTTTTGCCCGATCGAGAGGTCCCATATACTCAAGACTGACTGGTTTGTGTCAGTAACAAAGCTCGCCATTTTTTTGCCGTCAGCACTTATGGCCAGGCTGAAATTCTTGCCACGCTGTCCGACAAGACCGCCCAGCGATTCCCCGGTCGAGACGTTCCAAAACTTTATGCTATTGTCATTACTTGAGTAATATAGAGAGCCGCTGGCGCTCGCCAGCGTTTTTCCGTCCGGACTAAACGCGATCGAATTCACCCAATCCTGATGGCCTGAAAACGTTTTTATCTCGGTGCGAGTAGCAACATCCCACAGCTTGATCGTTTTATCGTGGCTTGCCGTGGCGACAAACCTTCCGTCCGGACTAAATTTTATCGAGCCGATTGTTTTGGAGTGTCCGGGAAGAGTTCCAAGAAGTTTTTCTTTGGCCACATCCCAAATATTAACCTTATTACCTTCACCTTCATCCAAGAGCTTTATCTCATCAACAGCCATAATTTTCCCATCAGGGCTAAAGGCCATCGCTCTGAAAGAATATTGGCTATAACCTCGAATCTTCTTGCCACTATTAACATCAAAAAGTTTGAGACGCCCTTCATTCAGGGCCGCGATTTTGGTGCTATCCGGGCTAAATTCGAGGGGCCTGAATACCTGGCCATTATTAAGCCCCATCCAAGCTGAATATTTTCCCATTCCATCCAGCCGCCGGATTTCTTTTCCCGTGGAAGCATCCCAAATGATCAAGTCCTGGCTCCAGGCAGCGACGTACTTTCCGTTAGGGCTAAAGACAACTGCCGGAATACTCATCGACTGGCTGTACGACCAAACCTTCTTACCGCTTCTGACGTCCCAGACATTGAGATTGCCCGCATCTCCACTGCTTGCCAGCAATTTCCCGTCCGGGCTGAATGCGATGGACATAATCCGTCCAATGCCGGGTAAGGTAAGGATCTCTCTCCTTGTTTCGACATTCCAAAGCTTAATAGTTTGGTCCTCGCTGGAACTAGCCAGAATTTTTCCGTCGGGACTATAAGCAACCGAATAGATCGGGCCGGCGTGTCCCGTCTGAACATACAGTTCGGGCTTTTGCGCCGTTGCTACTCCGGCTCCTGTGTAAATTACCGAGAGCAATAAAAAGATTCCGGTAATCGTCAACTGGTTGTTGAAACTTATATACGCTTTGGACTGAACCGTCCGGCTTAACCTTCCAAGGGACAAATACATGTTTTGTGGGATTCTTTCGAACATTAGTCTTATTTGTAACGCTCTATCGCAGTCGCGGCAAAAATAGGTTTTTCGCTTCAAGAGCGCGGCTCGTCTGTCCGACAGCAAGCGAAAAGCAAGTGAGCAAACTGATCAAGATGGCGGTAATAAATTGCATTAAGTTCATAAATTATGTTTAGCGTAATTCATCCCGAATACTCCAGTATCGTATACCGCGGTGAGTGTCGGTTCTATTCTCGCTTCAAATTACGGGCGATAAATTCGCTCATTTTACTTCAGAATGGTGAGCTGCAATCCACCTCCCAGATTCGAAAATATGCGTGGGTTTTGTTTTCCTTTAGTTTCGGTACGAACTTTTTGACTTACAAAATTAAGAAGTTCATCGGCGGTTATTATTTTGTCGGCGTTCATATCGGCGCCACCGCGAAGCCCTTCCAGTAAAGCCCAGGTAAAAATACCATGGCCACCACCCCAACGCTTATCTTCATAGGAGGCCTCGTTTACATTGGACGAAGTTAAAACCGCGCGGCCGTTGGAACCGAACAGACGCGTTGCGGCTTCACTCACATCGTTTTTTACTTCCACCCTGTCCAGGGACCGCCTGCCGTTCTCGTTGCCGGCGACCTCGCGGGTTTCCTGTCCGGAAATGGAGCCGGGGTTTTCCTGGCGCAACGGCACAACCTTTTTTCCGCTTACACCTGCGCTATGACATGTATCGAGAAAAAAGATGGCCCGTTTGGATTTTAACTTGTTGTCGATGATCTGTTTTAACTCGATCATCGGAAAGCCGGTATTTTTAAGATCGGCGACTTTTGAATCATAGAGCAGGTAATAAAGCTCGCGAGGATTAAATGGATCGGGCGTACCGTGCCCGGCGAGAAAAAAAAGAACCAAGTCATTTTCCGTTGCTTTCGTCAAAAACCGGTTGAGCGAATCGCGCACCGCACCCAAAATCGCATTTTCATTAGTCATATAGAGAATGTCTTGAGGGTTAAAGCCGCCTGTCTTTGTCAGCCAATTGTAAAATTCGTCAGCATCGGCATCGGCGTAATTTAAATTGCCCAAGCCGACGTCGTTATACTGGTATTTAGAGATTCCGAGAACAACGGCATATTTACGCCCCGAAAAGCCCATGCGGCTTTCCGTATGGTTAGCGGCGGTATCGGACATATTAGCCCCGGTAATAACAATAAACGATGCATAAAAACGCTTTCCGTCACGACTTACTGCCTCGATCTCAAAAAAGTTATTATTCGGTTGTAATCGGAAACCGGCCACCCTATTTAAGTCGCATCGCATTACCTTTCCGACAGTTGCGGGATTTTGCGAGCACGCTATATTTGCTGATTGCCGGTTAATGCGCACCTTTATTTTGTCCCAGTCGATCGAATCGGCCGCAGGATTTAATATCCAGAACTTTATTAAATTGACGTCCACGCGGGTTACATAGTTTTTAGGGGAGGTCATTTGACCGGTATTCAGTTCCGGGAATTCGAGCGCAAAGGGCAAACGCTCTGTTTGCTGAGAGAAGGCCGGCAGGCACCGCAAAAAACATAAAAAAATTATTAAGGTCCAAACCGTTATGGAGAATTTCATCCTGTGCTCCGGGGTATTTTAAAACTTCCTATGCGGGCTGTCCTTTCACAATATGTTTAAGAGACGCCCGCATTTATCTTCTCAGATCTGCATTCACCGCTTTAGGGCTTTTTTACGGCCGGACGCTTAGGGTCGGCCGCGGGCGAAACGCTATTAGCCTGATTATTCGCGGGTGATCCCTGCAAAGTCGTTTCACCGACTGTCGTTGACCGCGTGCCCGTGACCGAGCTCGGCGCGTCGGCGGTATTCATTGCCGGAGTTGCGCGGTAATCCAAAAATCCCAGGTCCTGCATGAAATCATAAATAAACTCCATATTCGACGGTAGGAAGCCCGCGTTTTCACGCTGATAAATAGTTACATACGTGCGCAGATCCTGGTTTATTAACTGCGCCTCATTCGGATTTCGATCTGCGAGCCGCAGCATAGCGCGAAAAAGATAGGGCTCGGCTATGGTTTGTCGCTTATCCAATGAGATCGCCTGCGTAAGATTTTGCAGGGCTTTTGATATTTCCGATGAATTTCGCGCGGTCTGCTTTAAGACTTTGCCAAAATAATAATAGGCAGATGGATCGTTGCTGCGAATGGCGATCGAGTCCGCCAGATTGTTGCGGGCCATTTCGAACATATCGAATTGAAATGCCCGGATACCGTTATCACGTTTAACCAGCGCCATTACCGATTGAAATTCCTCTGACGAAGCTATCAGTTCTCCGGCATCCAGTTTCTTTTTAATATCCGGCGCCAGAGTCTCGTTCAACATCCTGGCAATACCCCGCATTCCCGTCAGAGCAAGATTCTTTGAGTGGCTCTCACCTAAATCCGCCGCGCCCGTGGTCGCGCCGGCTTTGGTATATTGAGCCGAACTGGAATTAAAGATCTCTAATCGTTCCTTGATACGATCGGGGTCAGCGATGAAACCGGTTTGCGAACGGGGATCGGAGGTTATTTGTTTCATTCGCTCATAAAGTTTCGGAATTTCCCGGATATCGTAATTGCGGTCGAACATGAACTTCATCGACTCGATGTCGGCTTCATCTTCCTGTACGACTTCCCATAGAAACGTTTCGTCGAGTCCGTAGACTTTAAGCACATTGGCGGCCGCGATCTGAGTGATCGACCCTTGCTGGGCCGAAACCGCCACTTTCCGCAGAAAATTCAACACCGCTTCCTTCTTGTCCATATACAACGGCGTTCCGACGTCGACAAGAACATCCTCAAACCAATGATCTTTTTCTATATGGGCGATTTCGTGACTCAATATATACGCCAGCTGCGCCTCATTATCTATGATCGACAGATACCCGGTGGAAATATACACGGTACCGGTTGAAAGCGCGCGTGATTCGGGAACGGGGTTTTGCAGGATCTTAAACGCGTAAAGTTTTTTTGAACTTCGCGGAACGAGCGATTGACCGAGGCGGTTAATATAATCCTGAGCTAGCGGATTATCGTATAAAGTATTATCAAAAAAAAGTTTTTCGCCGTCTTTCGTAACCAGTTTCTGATTCGACGGGCGCATATTGATATTGTAAGCATAGAGCGTCTGGTCCTGCCTGATACTTCGATAGCGGTCATTGACCACATCTTTGAATTCCGGATCGGTTTGGTACTTATCAAGAGCATAAACCTTGATCCTTTGATAGCGGCGCTCACGCTTACCCTGTTGTTTGCTGGCATTTTCTTCAGCCTTCGAGGCCTTTTCCAGTTTCTTTTGTTCCTCTTTTTTTCTCTTGTCGTCTTGACTCGCGTCCTGGCCAAAAATAGCAAGTGGCGCGATAAGGGTCAGTATTAAAACGATCGCGTAGCACCGTTTTAGAGATTGTGTCAGGGCAGGTTTCCGGGGGTTAATGATCAACATAACATTCTCCTTGTTTTTTCAGTGGGATTATTTTCTGGTTCGACATTTGCCGTTATTCTATCGGGTTAGCTGGTCTTTTTTATTGAAGGCTAACTGCCGGCGCGTCTCAAAGGCACAAATGATCGGGAAAATGCTTGTTATTTGGGAGACGAACAGGATTAATAATACTTTGGAATAGCTAATTTACAAATAATTTCCCGGTATTTACTCTCGATTTTTAAGTTTTTTCACTTACAATGCCCTGTTAACTGGCTTTATCGACATTTCGCGCCATGAATCCATCTCCTGCCGAAAGCCGCGTCTCAGATCTTGATCGTTTGATCGTCACCGCCGCTCGCCAAAATACGTCCCTCAGGGCTGTAAGTCACCGAGTAAAGAGCACCGGGGGATGCCTCGTCTGTATGTAAAGCATTTTTGTGACAAGGCTATAGATGTTATGAACGGCGGTAAGATAGAGCGCGAATGGCAAAACTAAATCGAAGCCTTCTAATAAGCGAGTGAATTTCATGGCCATTGGCGGTTTATCGGGTGCAATTTTTTTCGTTTTTTGTCCGGAGTCAGCGGAGTTTTTAAATCATTAATTTCAGATCATCGATGCTCGAGTTCGAATCGGTAAACTACAGCATCCCCTTTGGTCTTTACGATCATTTGCTGTTTATCCTGATCTTTACTTAGATCTGCTTTTCCGTCGTTATATTCAGCAAAGAATTTCCTGAGTGTTCCGGTGCTTTCATCTTTTACGGTTCCCGGGGGAACGATCACAGTTTTAATGAGAGATTCCAGGTCGTCGCTTTTCTGTTTTACCCAGATCATCCACATAACTTCTGTTCCCTTACCGCCGTTAAATGTATTTTTTGCCGTTTCGATGTTTTGCCCCGCCGAGACCCGCGATGTTCCGTTATTGATGTTGGGCGTGGGGAAAAGCAAGTTAAAACCGACTTTGCCGGCGTCATCTTTCCCTTCATTAAAAACGTACATATATCCATCCGCGTCGGGCTGAAAAACGAGATTAAACTTATATCCCGATTCATAGATCTCTTTGCCCAACGATTTAAACGGCGCTTCAAACGGTTTCCCATTTCTCATTTTTTGAACGTTAAGAAAGTAGGATATCTTTCTATCCGTTCCCGTCGTCATCCCGGCCGCGGCAGCATTGTTGGCATTTTTGTCGTTCCCGGCTTCCATTTCAGTTTTATTCGCCGGTGCGTTTCTTGACGCGTTCCAGTAATTGATCCCCGCCGGGACCGCTAGTATTGCGAGTATTGCCGCCGCCAAAAGCGCTAGCGTGAACCAGAGGAAAGGTTTTTTTGATTTCCCGGATGAGGAACGGCTATGGTTAGTATCGTTAAATTTGAAATCAGGCTCATCTGGTATCCCGGCCGTGACTATGGACTGGTTCCTGGAGGTGATTGGAGGTGATTTAGCCCCGGCAGGGTCGTTCTCCTTCGCTTTTACAATGGTCACGACACTAATCGGTTCTATCGGTTCGGTCGGGGCCGTTTTCAGGCCGATCAATGAGCCTTTATCTTGCTTTTCAACTACTACCGCGTCCTTTTGATCCGCTGTTTGGACCGGAACCGGTCTCGAATTAGGGATATTGCCCTCGGATGCGATCTGGGCTTTGCGCAAGGCTTCGGCCAGATGTTTTCCAAATTTTCTCGCGTCTGCGGGTCTTTTCGCGGGCTCGTATTCTAAACCGGAAAGCAACAAGTCCTCAGCTTCGCTCGATAGGCCGGGACAAAGAGAACTCGGTTTAGCCGGTAACCCCTTCTTTTGCATTTCGTAGAGCTCGATCGCCGCTTCTACCAGTTGGGAAGATCTTGGCATAAAGGGAAGGGAGCCGATCATCATTTCATACGCAACAAGAGAGATGGCATAAATATCAACTGCCGGGGTTTGTATCAACTGTCCGTTCAGTTGTTCGGGGGCCATATATCTCAAAGTACCCACGGTATATCCAACCGACGTCTCAGGCGCCAGCTTCGCGCCTACCACCCGGGCGATACCAAAATCGATCAGTTTTACCTGATAGAGATCGCCTTCCTGGGGGGCAAGCATTATATTTTCCGGTTTGATGTCCCGGTGCAATATTTTTTTGGAGTGGGCAACGCCTAAAGCCTGAGTGACCGACTCGATGATATGTGCTGAGAGATCGAAAGGGAGCGTCAGTCTTTCACGAAGCAATTTGCGAAGCGAAAATCCGGGAATATACTCCATCACAATAAAAGGATTTCCGTCCGGCAGTGTGCCAACATCTATTATATCGACGATATTCGGATGTTTGAGAAGGATCAGGGCTTCTTGCTCATGCTGAAATTTACGTTTTATTTCACTGTTTTCCTGCGCCTGTTTTTGAAGTATTTTTACCACCACTTCTCGATCCATCAATCTTATTTGCCGTGCAAGATAAACCAGACCGATACCGCCTTTATCGGCTCCCCCGTCGGTTAAATTTTTCTCTATTAAAAAACGCCCTTCAAGCACTTGGCCGACCAATTCGTCCGGCTTGTTAAAATCGATCGTAGACACTTTTGAATTGAAAGGCGTACCGATAAGTCCTTCATCATCCGGAGGCGATGAAATGCCGAGAACGCTTGGAAAGGCCTCCGCGCCTTTCATCAGCGACTTGAGTTTTCCGAGCAGTACCTCGTCACCCTGGCAGGCCTCTGACAAGAATTGCTCGCGCTCAGCCGCAGGCAGTTCACGGGCGGCTACTATGATTTCGGCAATGTGTTCCCAATTTGCGGAAGGCATTAGGTTGCGTTTAACTTATCGGAAAGCCAGGCTTTTGCGGCAAACCAGTCTCTATTAACGGATCGGACCGATCGACCGAGCACCTTGGCCGTCATTTCTATTGAAAGTCCTGCAAAATATCTCAACTCAACGATCTTACATCTGGCCGGGTCGATACGTTCAAATTCGGACAATGCTTCATTAAGGGCAAGAATTTCCAAACCGCGCGAATCGGCTTCCGAAACCAGGTCATCTCCCAACGTTACCTGATGTCTGCCGCCGCCACGTTTCTCCGCGTTTCGTTTACGAGCGTACTCGACCAAAATATGCCGCATGATAATTGCCGCCACCGCGAAAAAATGGATGCTGTCTTTAAAGTGCATATCAGGCGACTTTTGGATCTGCAGCCAGGCTTCGTGGACCATTGCGGTCGATTGCAGGGTATGATTTGGGCGCTCACGACGCATAAACCGAGCTGCCTGACGCCGCAACTCGTCGTAAGCAAGGGTGAAAAGTTCACTGTTTGCACCCGACTCACCGCGCTGCCAAGCTTGAAGAAGTTGGGTTAGGTGAACTTCTGGGATAAAGGCTCCTTAAGAACAATCGACTTGCACTTTTAATATTAGCGGGGAGTTTAACTGAAAGGCGGGGTATTCGCAAGCGAAATATTTGCAACGAATGATTTTAATCAGAACGCCCCGGTTACAGTTCTAACCACCTTCAATTCTACCGAAATCATCAGGCTGAAAATTTATTTGGCACGATTTGTTCCGCAAATGCACTTATCAAAATGAGCGGGATCAGCGGCGACACAGAGCGCATTTTTAGTGTGCGTCAAAAAACCCGATCTAAACGCTTAAAGGCGGAAAAAATAAATTAGGAGAAAGAAAATGAAAACACCAAACTTCAAACGTTTCTTAACAGGAAGCCTGATCTCAGCGATGCTGATGATGATCGTGATATCGGCGCCGGCTCAAATCGAATCTAAGGATATTGAGTCGCTAAAGGTTAAAGAATCCAAAGTTACGATCCGCGAAGGACAATTGATAGATTTCGTTGTCGAAGCGGCGTCGGTAGAAATCCCAATTACGGTGCGCAACCCAACTGACTTATCGGGGGACGTGGATCTGGTTGCTTTTGACCAGGAAGGAGTCGAACTAGATCGATCCACCATCGAATTTGGGCCGGATGCAAGGATGACGTTTGCTCCGCAAGCGGTCTTCTCAGATATAAAAACCTACGAAATCGACTCGATCCATATTGCCGTTTCTCTACGCCCGAGAGGAATCTCAGCGCTCGAAGCGGTTAGTTTGCCGAAATTCTTTTTTTCGCAACTGGATTCGAGGTGGGCCGATAAGAAAGTCGGGTCAAGCGGCAAGACGATCAAGCAAATCGGCTGCGCCATGACCAGCGTTACGATGGCGGCCGCCAGTAAAATGACCAATGTTACACCTTTGACGATGAACGCCTACTTGTCCAGTTCATCAGTTGGAGGTTACACAAACGACGGAAATATTTATTGGGCTAAACCACAAGGTTTTCAGCCAACGAGTGGGTTTAAATTCATCGGAACCAGTGTAAATGGTACCAGCTCCGTAAAGAATGCCGCTTTTCTGAAGTCGCTTATTGACGGAGGCCATTACGTGGTCGCTTCTTCCACCAGGTTTGGCGGCCATTGGGTGGTCATTTACAAATACAACGGTACCGGAAGCAAATTATCGGATTTCGAATATCTCGATCCCGGTGATAGCAACTATATCCGTCATACAGTTGATGATGGTAAGGTGACATCCGGAAGCCAAATCCGCGTATACAAATAGCATTATTAAAACCGGTCAACCGGGGCGGCCTTCAGTTTGAGGGCCGCCTTTTAATTTTCAAAATGAAAATCTGATCGCAGTCATTATGCCTGGAAAGAGCGGCTTTGCCGAATTTCTTAAGAGAACCAATACTCATATTTCATGAGCCTGCAATGTCACCGCCTATTGAAATTTTTATCCGGTTAATTAGGATCCTAAAGATTTTGCACACCACTAAGGAAAGTGTATTATTACCGGCACATACATTAAAATAAAACATAATGTCTTCTCGCTTCTTTACAAACACCAACGAACGCAATCTGTTCGAGAAGTTCACTGGGATATTGGATGTCGTGAAGGACTTATATGCCTTTCATGCTGCAGTGGAATATTTCCGCTCGTCCCGATATTTTGAATCTCTTTGGATGGAATCGACGCCGGTCTAATGGATAAAAAACGGCTTCAAATTATATTCTTCAGTGAATACCGACATGAATCGTGGCGCGAAGTGTTGGTGAATGTATTCGGTGCTCGAAATTTGCACCAACACGCCAGGAAAATAAATATTCATTTAAACGATATAGCAGAGTCTGCACAAGAATTAGGTTTCTTTAATACTAGTGACGACCGGGTAATCGGGCTTTATGAAGTTGAACTAACGTCAAGCGTCAAAATCGAGCGAAAGAAAGTCGGTTTACGCAAACTCCTTAGAAATATTTACGAAAATGACGTTGACGGTGCCTTGGTGGTCTTTGTTCAAAATGATAAATGGCGCTTATCTTTTATCTCTGAGATTCGAGTGATTAATGATGATGGCTCCGTAGATAAAAAAGTTACGGAACCTAAGCGATTTACCTATCTCCTGGGAGCCGGCGAGAAAACCAAAACTCCCACCGATCGCCTCGCAGCACTAGCGGGGAAAAAAATTGCTTTAGAAGATATCCGGACTGCATTTAGTGTAGAAGCGTTAAATAACGAATTCTACAAAGATGTAGCGGAGTATTTTTACGATTTGGTCGGTTCAAAAACCGGGAAGGGCAAGGACTTTAAAACGCATAAACACGACCTTGAACTTCCCGGCCACCCTAAAGATGACCCGGCAAATCGCGAACTATACCAGCGATTTGCAGTTAGACTAATCGGCCGGACGATTTTCTGTTGGTTTCTTAAAAAGAAAGAAAGCAAAAGCGGTGTTTCTCTTTTGCCCGAAAAATTATTATCCAGCGACGCTGTTCGTAAAAATAATGACTACTATCACAGTGTTTTAGAGCCTCTGTTCTTTCAAACTCTAAATACACCAATTGACCTGAGAATTAGCGAACTGCCTGACGGGTGCGAAACCGTACCATTCCTTAATGGTGGTCTCTTTGAAGATCAACCAGAGGATTTTTATAACTCGGAAAGCAAAACCGGATATTACCAGCAGTTTGCTCTAAAAATACCGAATGAATGGTTTGAAGGTTTTTTCCAAAAACTTGAGGAGTACAATTTCACCATAGATGAAAACTCTCCCGTTGAAATAGAAATCAGCGTTGACCCTGAAATGCTTGGGCGGATTTTTGAGAACTTGCTGGCGGAGATCGATCCTGACAGTGGCGAAACCGCGCGAAAAGCAACCGGAAGTTTTTATACCCCTCGGGAAATCGTCAATTATATGGTTGACGAATCATTGATGGTTTATCTGAAATCAGAACTCCGGGAAGAACCGGCGGGTTATCAGTCTCTAAAAAATCCACAGGCCACGTTAGGTGGAAACGATTGGCGAGTTGGGCAGCCGCACCTGGAATACGCACTAAATCAGACTCATTGGCAAGGGGATGATGTCGGACTTGAGAAAGCGTTACAACGGCTTTTCTCCTATGACGACACGCAAAATCCTTTTGATGAGACCGATACCAAAAAGCTGATAAATATTATAGACAGGTGTAAGGTCTTTGATCCCGCATGCGGTTCGGGCGCGTTTCCGATGGGCGTTCTGCACCGGTTGGTTTTCCTGCTCGGCAAGCTCGATGAAGACGGTAAGAAATGGAAAAAACAGCAAAAGGAAAAAGCTTTAGAAGGAACGGAAAAAGCCTTTGACGAAGGTGACAAGGAGCAGCGCCGGCGGCGGCTTGAAGAAATAAGGATTGCTTTTGACAAAGACTCGTCTGATTTCGGGCGCAAACTTTTCCTGATTGAAAATTGCCTTTACGGTGTGGACCTTCAGCCGATCGCCGCCGAAATATCTAAGCTCAGATGCTTCCTGACTTTGATCGTCGACGAGGATGTAACGGACGATCTTAAAGATAATCGCGGCGTCAAACCCCTGCCAAACCTCGAATTCAAATTCGTTACCGCGGACGCTTTACTAAAACTGCCGGAAGCGGAAGTGCAGGGTGATCTGTTTAATACCGAAGATAAAGAGCGATTGGAAAAACTTGAAAATTTAAGACACGCATATATTCAGAGCTTCGGTAAGCAAAAAGAAAAGATTAAAAAAGAGTTTGTAAAAATTCAGGATGAAATTCGCCATAGTCAGCTAAAAAATAGTTCGCGGCAGAATCGGAGATCCCTGGCGCTCAGCACCTGGGAGCCTTTTAGCTATGATAAGGTAGTCGACTGGTTCGATCCGCTCTGGATGTTCGGCGTAAAAGGGTTTGATATTGCGATCGGTAATCCCCCTTATGTTCAATTGCAAAAAGAGGGCGGGCGGCTGGCAAAACGTTACGAAAAACAAAGCTTTGAAACATTTATCAGAACTGGCGATATCTACTCGCTTTTCTATGAAAAAGGATTCGAGCTGCTCAAAGAAAATGGCATTCTGTGTTATATCACCTCAAATAAATGGATGCGGGCAAATTACGGTGAGAAAACGCGACGGTTTTTTGCGGAGAAGACTAAGCCTATATTGATCGTTGATTTTGGTAATGTGAGAGTTTTCCAAACTGCAGTTGTCGATAACAACATCCTGATTTTACAAAAAGCCGAAAAGGAGACGGGGAAGAGCGTTTCGGCGGTCAGAACAACCAGCGATTTTGATACTTCGCAAAACCTGGCTGATTACGTTCGACATAATACCTATCAACTCACGGCCTTAAATCAAAATTCCTGGGTGATAGGAGAGAGAGATGAATTAGATATTAAAGGAAGAGTTGAAGAGCAAGGCACTCCTCTTGAGCAATGGGATATTCGCATAAATTATGGCCTTAAGACAGGCTTAAATGATGCTTTCATTGTTTCTACTGAAACAAAAAAGCGAATTGAAGACAGAGCTGGAGAATATGGAGAAGATAAGAGTGCTCAGGTTTTTAAGCGAGTTTTGCGAGGTAAAGACATAAAAGCCTGGTTTCCGGAATTTTCGGATTTATGGCTGGTCTATATTCCCTGGCATTTTCCGCTTCACGAAGATCCTTCCATTACCGGGGCTTCGCAGAAAGCAGAAGCTTCATTTAAAGCGCAGTACCGTGCCGTTTACGAACATTTATTAAAATACAAGTCCGATCTGAGCAGAAGAAATCAAGCAGAGACCGGAATACGATATGAATGGTACGCGCTGCAAAGATTTGGTTCAAATTATTGGCGGGATTTTGAGCTGCCCAAGATTATTTATCCAAACATGACCAAATATTTGCCGTTCATATATGACGAAACCGGATTTTATACAAATGATAAGAATTTTATTATCGTCGGCGACAATCTGAAGTATCTTACTTGTTTCTTTAATTCCAAATTATTCAAATATTGCTTTTCTGATAATTTTCCGGAACTGCAAGGTGGAACTAGAGAACTTAGAAAAGTCTTTTTTGACAAAATTCCGGTCAAAAAAATCTCCGACGATGAACAAAAGCCTTTTAATACCCTGGTTGATTATTTGACCCTTCTTAAGGGGCGAATTCAAAATTTAAGAACAAGCAATAACGATCATAAAGAAGAATTGGCAATGAGCCTGTTTTTCGAACAGCTCTCCGATGCCCTAATCCTGGAAACCTTTCTGACCGAAGATTTTCTTCAGTCGGACATTTCCATCAAGAAAAATCTACCTAAATTTAACCAGCTGGATAATTTGAGTGAAGATAAGACATTAAAAGAAATAAAAGGGCTTTACCAAAAGATCGAACATTTCTCACATCCGCTTCGGGCTAATCTCAGTGCGATGAAATCGATCCCGTCAGTCCAGGTTATTTACAATACTGTACGGTTTTGAAAATGCCGCTATGCGGAAAATCACCCACGTCCGTTTCAAAAATTACCGCGCTTTTTGGGGCGAAAATAACGTATTTAACATAGAAGGCAAAAACATACTTATTTATGGCGAGAACAAAGAGACGGTCAGGAAAATTGATCGACGAGCTTAGCTCTGAATAAATAACTTTGAACTCTTCTGAATCGGAAAAAAATGTCAGACACACAACCACAACTCTTCCCGGACGATCCTCCAAATTTGCCGCAGGGCAGTTTATTTGCGGATTTAACAGACGAAGAAAATGCCATCCGAGAGGCATCTGATTTTGCCGCCGAGATGCTTCGGCAGCGACTCGTATCGAGCGGCGAATTATACCTTTCCGCTGAAGAGTTTGTAGAGATTTTGACCGGCAAATTTGGATACGGCATTCGTCTTCACCTGCCCGAAATCGTCAAAATCCTGCAGCAGAACGGATCGATCGGAAATTATGCTAAAGCTCATTTAACTGTTGGCGCCTTGCAGGAGATACTGCGTGGTAAAAACGAAAAACAAAGGCCAAATGATGAGAGCACTCTTGATGAGCTTTTTGCAAGAACACTGCAGCTTCGCTCGTCGGATAAGTTAAAAGAAGTAATCGAATTTGTCGCTCGCTTGCGGGAATACTCAGCGTATAACAATATGCTGGTGAAATTGCAGCGGCCCACCGCACGGTATTACGCGACTGCATCACATTGGAAAAGAAAATTTAAGCGCGAAGTAAAACCGGAGGCGCTCCCAATTGTAATTCTGCGGCCGATGGGTCCGGTGATGCTGGTTTATGACGTAGAGGATACTACCGGCGAAAAACTACCGTCACAAATCGAAAATCCCTTTACTATAAGCGGCGATTTTAATACGGACTTTTATTACCAGGTTTGCTTAAACTGCAAAAAAATAGGTATCGAGATCAAAGAAGCGAATTTGACTAAAAGTCACGCTGGATCCGCAATTAGAGAAACGCAGGATGCGAACATCAAACTAATCGTGCGATTAAATCGGAATCACGATATAAAATTACAATATGCTACGCTTTGTCACGAGTTAGCACATCTTTTCCTGGGGCATTTAGGCGGTGATCCATTCGGAAAGGAGTGGAATTCACGCATTGGACTGACTTTGACTCAACGAGAACTGGAAGCCGAAGCCGTTTCATATATCCTTTGCGTGCGCGCAGGGCTAATAAGTAATTCGGCTGAATACTTGTCCACCTATCTGGACAACCCTGACGATATTAAGGAAATAAGTGTCGAAGTTATTATTAGAACAGTCACATACATTGAACAAATGACTTTAAGAACGTTTCGACCTCGGACACGAAAAACTACTGATGCCGACTAGCGCTTGAAGAGCTGAGGCGGAGAATAAATGAACGCCTGCTGAAATCTTGCCCTAATTAAATAAGATTTACTTGTTTTCCTCCATCTGCTGCATATTTACTTGATTGGGATTGTTGATCGTAACCGGTGTATACGTAAGGTTGCCGGTTTAGCGGAAAGCATTTATTTTTTGGCTGGTTGCGTGTGAATATTTACGGATCGGTCTAACGTTTTGGTTTGTTAGTTTAAAAATTCGAGTTTAATGAAAGTCGTGAGAAATGACATTAGCGTTAAATTCCATGACCGAGGTAAAAAACAGCGCTTTGATAAGCCCGTCCTGTTCCGCGATGCCGCGAATCATCAGAAAATCGTTTTGCATGATGATCGGGCGAAATTTTTCAAAAATGTCCGGCATCACCAAAAAATTAGAGTGGCCGGTTTCGTCTTCGAGCGTGATAAAGACCACGTTGTTAGCTGTCATCGGCCGCTGGCGGACGATCACCGCTCCCGCTACCGAGACGATGTCCTTCCGGTTTAGGCCGTGTGTCTGAATCGCCGATAAAATCCCTTTTTTATCTAATTCCCGGCGAATAAAACTCATCGGATGTTTTCCGATCGACATTCCCGTGCGGGTAATATCGGATTCGACCAGCTGCAGGCCGGACATTTTTTGCAGGAAAGAAGGCTCGGCGGTTTTTTCTTTCGTTTCGGCGAAAAGTTCGCCTTTCGGTTTGATAAACAGCTCTGATTGCCAGAGCGCCTGGCGGCGGTGGACGGTGTTTGCAAAGTTTAAAGCCCCGGCCAGGCTCAGCGCTCTGACCTCTCTTTTATTTATCGCCGGCACCCGCCTGATCAAATTTTCTACGCCCGTATAATCGCCGTGTTCCCGTTCGGCGACGATCATCTCGGCGATCTCTTTTCTCAATCCTTTAACGTATTTCAATCCTACCCTGACAAATTTCTCGCCGTCCTGATAACTCTCGACCGTAAAAAGAAACTGCGACCTGTTTATATCCAGCGCCCTGAAATGAAGCCCGTGGCGCTGCGCGTCTTTGACCAGAGTGGCGGCGGAGTAAAAACCCAGCGGAAAATTATTCAGCGTCGCGGTCATAAATGCGGCGCGGTAATGCACCATAAAATAGGCCGACGCATACGCCAGCAGGGCAAAGCTGGCCGCGTGCGATTCGGGAAAGCCGTAATTCGCAAAAGCCTCGACACATTTGACGATGCGCTCGCGCGTAGTTTCGTCGATGCCGTTCTTTTCCATTCCGGCGCGCAGTTTTTGCCCGATCTCTTTAAGTTTTTTATCCGGGCGCTTAAATCCCATCGCGCGTCTTAATTCATCCGCCTCGCCGCCGGTAAAATCCGCCAGCACCATCGAAATTTTCAGCAGCTGCTCCTGGAACAGCGGCACGCCGAGCGTTCTATGCAAAACAGGTTCCAGGCTGGGATGAATGTAATCGATCTTTTCCGTTCCCTGGCGGCGCTTCAAATACGATGAAAGCAGGTTTCCGGCGATCGGGCCGGGGCGAATGATCGCAACCTGCACCACGATGTCGTAAAATTTTTCCGGCTTCGACTTGGGAAGAAACGCTATCTGCGCGCGGCTTTCCACCTGAAACATCCCGATCGTATCGGCGCGCTGCAAAGCAGCGAAAACTTCTTTGTCATCGTACGGAAGTTGGTAGAGATCGATCTTTTCTTCTTCGCCGTGATGTTCTTTTATCAATGTGATCGTATCCCTTAAAACCGCCATCATGCCGAGGCCCAAAAGATCGACCTTCATAATGCCGAGCTGCTCACAATCGTCTTTGTCCCATTGAATGATGTTCCGCTTTTCCATGCTGGCCGGCTCGAGCGGAACGATGCCGTCGAGGCGGCCGAGAAAAATGACCATTCCGCCCGAGTGCTGCCCCAGGTGGCGCGGGTAATCCAAAATGCGCGTGTAAAGCTCGGAAAATTTTTTCAGCCGGTGGGTGTAATTCGGATCGAAACCCTGTTCTTTCAGACGCGCCGCCAGTTCTTCGCCGGAGAAGGATTCGTAAGACGCGCGAAGCTTGTTAAGCTCCGTCAGCGAAGCCGGATCGAAGCCGAAAACTTTGCCCACCTCGCGCATGGCGGACCGCCCGCGATAACTGATGACGTTGGCGGTCATGCCGGCGCCGCGCTCGCCGAACTTTTCATAAACGTGCTGGATGATCGATTCGCGGTCTTCGCCCGACGGCAGGTCGATGTCGATGTCCGGGTATTCGCTGCTGCGTTCGGAAAGAAAGCGTTCGAAAAGCAGGTTGGATTTTACCGGATCGACCGCCGTGATCCCGAGCGAGTAACAAACGATCGAATTAGCCGCTGAACCACGCCCCTGCGACAAAATTCCGGACTGTTTACAAAAGTCGGAAATGTACCAGACGTTGAGAAAATACCCGGAGAGCTTTTTACGAGCGATTAAATCTAATTCTCTCTCAAGGGTTTCCCGGACTTTACCGTCGGTTTTTCCGTCGTATCTTTCGGCGGCGCCCTGCTCCGATAACCGCCTGAGATAAGAATCCATCGTTTCGCCCGCCGGCACGGGAAAACCGGGAAAAGTGTAAGCCACCTCGTCCATCGAAAAACTGACGCGGGCGGCGATCTCACCGGTATACTCGACCGCTTCCGGATGATCTTCGAACAGGGAAAGCATCTGCGCTTTGGATTTCAGATAACGCTCGTCGTTTTCCGAAAGCAAAAATCCGGCTTGCTCGATGGTGCATTTATTTTTGATGCAGGTAAAAACGTCAAACAGTTCGCGTCCTTTTTCATCGGTATAGTACGCGCCGTTGCTGGCAAAATAGGGAAGTTTTAATTTATTGGCGTAGGCTAAAAGCCGCTGGTTCAAATATTCTTCATTCTGCAGATAGTGCCGCTGCAGCTCGACATACAGCCGTTTTTCAAAAACATGATTCAGCCATTCCAGATCTTTTAGCCCCGTCTCGTTTTTGACGCCCTGGTGAATAAAGCCGTCCGCGCCGCCGGTCAGGCAGAGCAGGCCTTCGGAATGATCTTCAATGTCTTTACGCGCGGCGAAATGCTCGCCCTTCTTCGCGCGCAACTTTATCGTGGTGATAAGTTTGCAAAGGTTTTGATAGCCTTTTAAAGATACCGGGATCAGCGGCAGAACGCTTTTGTTTTCCAGCGTGATCTCGGCGCCGACGATCGGTTTTATCCCGGCCCGTTTCGCTTCGAAATGAAATCTGACCGCGCCCGAAATAGTGTCGCGGTCTAGTAATGCCACGCCGTCGATGTTCAGCTCGGCCGCGCGCTGCGCAAATTCTTCCGGCATCGAGCCGGACGATAAAAAGCTGAAAGCCGAGCGCGCGTGTAATTCGTAAAAACCCATCAGTCGTATTTTCCGATCACAAACCAATCCCGCTTGTTTCTTTGCAGCCGGTAAAGACTGCGGTCTTCAAGCTCGATGTCCCATTCCAGATTCCGCCACCCGAGCAGGCTCCACCATTGCGAAGACCCTTTCCAGACACCGCCGTACTCTGCGACCCGCCCTTCGAAAAGCTGTGTTCTCAAGTAGAGCAGGGATTTTTTATTGATCACGACCTCGGCTTCAAGCGGCGGGTCAAAATAATTCAACACCAGAACAGGTTTCGGCTCCGTCGCCTTTAACATTTCATTGCCCAGAGGAAGCGCTCCCGGATCGAGCATGAAAGCTTTCGGCAGCCGCCGGTCGAGCAGCGCCGGGACCCCGACGTTTTCCCTGCCGACCAGATTTTTGATCTTGTCGGCGGTCAGCTGCAGGCTCTCCGGTTCTGGTTTGGTCGAAGCGAATAAACCACGCTGGACGGAGCGCGGGCGGGTAAAATAAGCGGTCAGATCGATCGCGGTGATCCCGGCTTCCGGCGGATCGTTTGCGATGCGCAGATTTATAATGACGAGCCAGAATTTTTTATCGAGCGACGGAAATGAAAGTTTTATTTTGTAGGTTTTTGCAGCCTTACGGTCGAGCTTTAAAGTTATCTCGATCTGCTCCGTGCTAAACCCGCAGTAAGAAGTTTTCGCTAATATTTTGTCCAATCCGCCGGCCAGCATAAAAATAAGCTGTTCGAAATCGGCCACCAAAAAATCGATCTCCGAATGCCAGCTGATCTTATTTTCCTTGAGATTCGGCGTGAGAACATAATTTCCCTTATTTTTTGCCAGGTCGATCGTGTTTCTAAACCCCGCGCCGTAACGGTTGATCAGCTCGCTTTCGCCGATGCGGTTGACGTCCGCGATATTTTTTAACCCGAGCGCATAAAAAATTTCCAGCGTGTCCGGATCGATATCGAGGCTTGAAAGCGGCAGATCGCTGGTCTCGCTTTCATTTACCACGCTGACGCCGCTTTGATTTCGCGCGTGAAGCAGCGCCGCGGCCGCATTGGGCGCAACGGAGACGCTGCCGGAAAATTTTTTGCTCCGCAGCTCGTCATAGATCTTTCCGGCCATCCGCGCGGGCGTACCGAAGAGATTTTCCGTGCCGGTAATGTCGAATAGAACCGCATCGCCCAGCAGCTCAACGCCATAGGCGAACTGCCGCGCGATCGACACTAATTCTTCCTTGTTTTCATCGCTTACGATACAAGCGTATAAACGAGACATTTTTTAATACCTCGCTTCGATCTTTAAGGATTCCGGTTTTGCGCAAAATGGTTTTTGCGTATGTAGATCTACCTGAAGTTCTTTTATCAGCTTGAACCGGCCGCTGCCCGACCAGCCGACCCGGTGTTTGTCGAAAAGATAGGATTGGCTCGAGGCCGCGCCCAGCAGCGTCCGATTTGCCGTGACTATCAGTAGCGTCTGGCTGTCTTTTATCCTGGTCCTGAAGCGATACCAGTACGAGCTGGGGATAAAGCTCAGATCGGTCAGCGGATGGTCGCTGAGATCGACCCAGATCAGGCCGAAATTTTTTGCCTGGATGAGATTGTCTATCGCTTTGAATGCGTGCTCGATATTTCCGCCGCACCTGATCCACAGGAGATTTTCCAGCACGATACCGCTTGTCTTGGCCGCGCGGGGATTAAAGCTGTTATTGAGATCGACGATCGAACATATTTCGCCCTTTTGCGTCAGGGCGGACAAAAGCAGGAATGTCAGGCTGGTTTTCCCGGTGGTCTGTTCGCCGATAAATTCCGTCAGGCTGCCGCGCAAAAGCCGTAAACTACCGATCTCAAGAAAGACGTGGGAATGTTTTTGTTCTTCCTGAAGATATGATAATTTTTTTACCAGACTCAGCTGCGCCATAAAGATAAACTCTCTGAATTATTCGTGGATGAAAGTTTATATTATCTATGAAACGAATGTCAAAGTTTTATTCGTCAGCGGCTGGTTCATTTCCCAACAAAAATACTGCAAAAATACTTGCTGAAATGGGCTATTGTTTTATTCCCTTAGCCGCAAATTTAAGATCTTTAACGAATTCGCGGTATTCCCTTTCGCGTGTTTCCGCGTCCGGCGCGCGCAGTATCGCCGAAGGGTGAATTGTCGCCATCACTTTTTCGGCAAAATCCGAGACGACCCACATTCCCCGGTCATGAGTGACGCGAAAGTCTTTGCCGAGAAGGGTTTGCGCGGCAGTGGCGCCGAGACAAATGACGACTTCCGGTTCGATCACGCTTATTTCGGCGGCCAGCCAGGGAGTGCAGGCCGCTATTTCACGCGCCTTTGGCTTTTGGTGAATTCTGCGTTTTCCGCGCGGCGTCCAGCTAAAATGTTTTACTGTGTTAGTGAGATACGCCTGTTCGCGGTCGATGCCGGCTTCGGCCAGCGCGGTGTCGAGCAGGCGGCCGGCGGGCCCGACGAACGGACGGCCTGCCAGGTCTTCCTGATCGCCGGGCTGTTCGCCGATCAACACCACTTTTGCGCGGGCCCGGCCCTCGCCAAAAACCGTCTGCGTGCCGATCTTCCAGAGATCGCAACCTTTACAATGCGCCGCCGCTTCCCTTAAAGAAGTGAGATTCATTTTTTCCGGAAAGAAATCCCATGCCCCGCGCTCGTTTTCCCCTGCCATGCCGCTCCCCCACTTATTCTAATGCGCTGATGTTCCGAAAATCGATATTCGATATTTCGTTTCTTAACCTGATCCAAGCATATACCGCTGAGATCGATTATCAAATTTTATTGAACGTAATGGAAGAAGATTTTGTGTGCTTTGATACGCGGTACGTTTTCGGTGTTTGAGGTGATTCTTGGTTTTAAGTGGCTATAAATCAGTATTTAAGCTGTAACTTATTTTTAGCTTTTTCGTGTCGCTTCGTGTGATTTCGTGGTTACTCTTAAGTGCAATAATAACAATGAATTAAGACTGAAACCACGAAGACACACCGAAATCACACGAAAATGTTCGGGCTATGACTGATCGTTCCGCTGCTTATAAGCAAAGCCGCTAATACTTACAGGTGACGCCGCTTTTGGTTTAACGGAGGCTGTTATTTAACTTGGAGAGAGCACCCGAACCGGGGCACAGCTCGGCTTCGGTCAGTGAATTCAGCGGCCGGTCGGACGTTTCGATCAGCTCGTGCAGGTCCCTGGAATCCGGGTCCATATAAAGCATGCCGGTCAGGATCTCGCCTTTTGCCCGGGCTCTGTGCATGGCGTTCATCGCCGAAACGCGGTCGAGCGGGTCCCAATCTTTTTCCAGCTTATGCAGGTGGATCGTCGAGCCGTCGTGCATGACCAGATCTTGGACGCTTCCGGCTTCGTAGTTTGCCGTGATCTCGCGCATCAGCGGGACAAAATCCAGCGTGGCGGTCGTTTCCATATGCTCGCGGACGTAATCGTACGATTTGGTCGAGCCGGGATTATTGTTAAAAGTCACGCAGGGCGAAATGACATTGAGAAACGCGAACCCCTTGTGCAGCATCGCGGCCCTGATCAGCGGCACCAGCTGCGTCCTATCGCCGGAAAAGCTCTGCGCGACAAAAGTGGCGCCGAGCTCGATGGCAAGACTGGCGAGGTCGATGGATTCGAACAAATTCACCGAACCGGCCTTGCTCTTGGAACCGGCGTCCGCCGTCGCCGAATCCTGCCCTTTGGTCAGGCCGTAACAGCCGTTGTTCATCACCAGATAGACCATGTTCAGATTGCGCCGGACGACGTGAACGAATTGCCCCATCCCGATCGAAGCCGTATCGCCATCGCCGGAAACGCCGAAATAGATCAGATCGCGATTGGCCAGATTCGCGCCCGTCGCCACCGAAGGCATCCGGCCGTGCACGGAATTAAAGCCGTGAGAATTAGCCAAAAAATAAGCGGGCGTTTTTGACGAGCAGCCGATGCCGGAAAGTTTTGCCACACGGTGCGGCTGAATGTTCGTCTCCCAGCAGGCCTGGGCGATCGAAGCGCTGATCGAATCGTGCCCGCAGCCCGCGCACAGCGTCGAAAGCGAGCCTTCGTAAAAATCGACCGTATAGCCAAGGCCGTTCTTCGGCAATGCCGGATGCCTGAATGTTGATCTAACGTATGTCATACTTTCTATACACCGATGGGCTGAGGTTTTTTCGGAGGAAAAGAGGCCTCTTTCCTATCGGAGGCGCCCTGCCGCTTCCTGGCATCCTCAATTATTGCCTCTATATCATGATCGAATTTTGCCGCGTGTTCCTCGCGAACTCGTCGTACCTCTTCTACTATTTCATCTTCCCACATCTATTATTCTCCAATAACTCTTCCGGGGGTACAAATTACTGGAGGTTCGAAACCAGATTCCCGGCAAATCCTGCCAATCGCCCTTTGCATCGAGGCATTGGCAAATATGTCATATAATTGCAGCGGGCGAATAAACGCGCGGGCCGTTTCAGTATGATAGTGTTTTTGCCGGAAAAAGGGAATCGGTGTCTGCTACTGCATCGACCGGGGTAACTGTTCAGAGTTCAAGCTTCAGCTTGTCTTATTTCTAAGACCAAAGACAAACTAAAGTTTGAACTCTGAACTTTTTAGTCCCGTAGGGACGCGATATTTATAACTGTAAGTTTAGAATAATCTTTTCGAGTTCCGTAGGAACGGTATATTTTCGTAAGAGCGGGCGCAAGCAGCCCTTCCGAACTGCAAATTTATTCTGAGCTACGAAACAACACTAAACTTTTCCATCATCCTTCGCGCCGCAAACTTAACCACCGTCGGTATGTCAGCTGCCGCCAGATCCATTCCATCGGGCCGTAAGCAAAATACTTCAGCCACAGCGCGCTCGCGAGTATCTGAAACAGAAAGATGGCCAGCGCGATCAGAGTCGCCGCAGCCGCGCCGAATTTTCCGAACAGGCCGAAGCCGTAGCCGTAAAAAATGACGACGCAGATGACCGTCTGCAGCAGATAATTGGTCAGCGCCATGCGCCCGACCGGGGCCAGAAAGGCAAGCGGCGGCCGCCATCCCTCCCGCAGCCACAGCGTCGCGACCAGAGCAGTAATGCCAAGCGCCAGCGCGGGGACTCCGAAAGCGTAGGTGATCACGCCGCCGATCCCGGCCAGCGTCGGCGGAATAACCGTTTCATGTCCCGCTATTGCGGCAAAGATCAGATTGCCGGCAATACCCAATCCAAGCCCCCATATCAGGACGCGGCGAATGAACGGTTGATGAGCGGATAAATTCTGGAAAACGCCTAGCCTGTAAGCATAAAAACCCAGCAGGAACATCGCCAGAATTTTTGGCAGCCGCATGTCGAAGATCAAACCCATATATCTGCCAACGACATACTCCCGGTTATAACCTGTCAGAATCTGCCAAAAATTACTTTGCGAGACTCTTTCTACGGAACTGCTCCAGCGCTCGAGCTTCATGGCATCGATCGACGCGGCCAGGTCCGGCGGCGCAAGCAGGGTGAATAAAACATACTGCAGGATATATGTGAGTATCGGGATCGCCAGCAGCACGGCCGCCCATTTGAGCAGCGAGCTGTTTGTTTTTTTGCGAAAGAGGATCAGCAGAAATCCCATCACGGCATAGATGCTCAAAATATCGCCCGCCCACAGCAGATAAGCGTGCAGCAAGCCGATCACCAGCAGCCAGAATAGACGCCGTTTAAAAAGCGAGGCTTTAAGGTCGCCGCGTTCTTCGGCTCGCGCAATCTGCAGCGCAAAGCCGAAGCCGAACAAAAACGAAAAGATCGAATAAAACTTGCCTTCGATAAAAAAGTGAACCAGAAAATGCGCGATCCGGTCGGCCAGCGGGCCTTGCTGCGCCATTGCCTCGGGCATCATCCCATAGCCGGAAAACCACTGCATATTGCCGATCAGAATGCCGCCGACGGCCAGGCCGCGCAGCACATCGAGAACTTCGATGCGCTCCGTAAGGGAGATCGGGTTAATTTGGTTTTCAGACATAATTCAAAATTTAAAAGCCTGTTTCACTTACTCTTGTCAGTAGCGCCTGCGTTAGCGGGTGCGTTCTTTCAGTCATAAGCTATTCACTGCCGGTTGAGCGACCCCGGGCGCGCGCAGTTTCGCAAACAAGAGCCAGCAGCCGATCGCGATCTCGAAAACAAAAATAGGGGCGCCGTAATAGGTCACGGTAACGATCTTAGAGAGCTCGGGAAAGATGATAAAAGAAAACAAGCTTATCGCGAGCAGTGCAGACGAAAACACTCCCAGCACGGCCAGCGCTTTCGGGATATAGCGGGACTTGTACCACAAATAGCAAAAGACGGTGCTTCCAAGTCCGGCAAACACCAGTCCGACGCCGTACGCCGCGTCATGCGCGCCGACGGACAGCCGCGCCAGTCCCTGCAGACGGTCTGCTTCAAATCCCTGTAAATAGCCGGCGCCGCTCAGTACCCGCAGAACGTCAAGGTCGCTCAGCACCACATTAATCAGAATGGCCGTCTCTACCAGCCGCCAAAATGCCGCCAGCAGCGCGAGGCTCCGGTTGACTGGCTTAAGAACCACGTAAAGCGCGGCGATCAAAATTACATCGAGTATAAAGACCGTTAGATTGGCGGCGATCCCTAAGCGAAAGAGGCGTTCATGAGCAATGATGTTCAGCGTGTTTTGCGCGGCATTGTCATAGACCAGGATCTGGGCGCCGATGTAAAACTCGGCAAAAATGGCCGGGATGATCACAAGCAGGTAGGTGAGCCCCACAACCTTCGCTGCTTTTCTTTGCGATTCGCTGACATGGTCGATATGGTCGATACGGTCGGTCGTCATGTGATTCCCTCAGCTAAAATGAGCGCAAAAGGGCCGGGCGGCGGCGGAGCCGGCCCCTAAACGCATTACGGTTTTTTCGCCGGAGCCGGTTCGCTGCTGGGAGGAACAATATTTTTCAGCCGCATGTAGGTAACGATGTTGCCGTAGTGTTCCGACGCGTGCGCGATATTTACCGACAGCACACTTAGTTTCGGCAGGTCATTTCCAAAAAACTTTACCATTTGAACACCGCTTGCGTCGGTCATGCCGTCGTAAGCTTTGTCGCAATAGGCAAAAGAATCCTTGAGCGCCGCGATCAGATCGGCTTTGGATGTTTTGGTCTGCTCGATCTTCAAGGCCGGATTTTTCTCGCCGTGTACGGCGGAGCAAAACAGGTATTGCGCATCGGCCACGTGCCCGATGAGCTGCCCGAAACTGCGGACGGCCTCCGTGGGTTTATAGCTGTAATTTTCTTCGGGCACTTTTTCAGCGGAGCGCAGCACCCAATCCTTTACCTGCCCGTAGGCGCGCTTATTGAATTTGCTGAGCGGATCGATCTGCGCGGCGGCAGCGACAGGAGTCGGGGCGGCGACGGCTTTCGGCGGACCCTCCTGAGCCATGACGACGGCGGCCGGCGCCAGCAGACAGGTCAAAAAAATGGGTAAAAGTTTTCGCATTATATTTTTCTCCTTAATATTTCCTGGTGAAATTGACGGTGATTTGCATTTTCTTTGAACCGAAGATCGACAGATACACTACAGCCCCGGCCTTACCGAAGGCTAATCTGCGCTTTTTCTTCAGTTCAAATATTGCTTTGTCCTGCTACCAACTACGAGCGAGGGAGAAAATTTGTTCCTTTTAATTTAGCGGGCAGGTTCTTGTCAGAACCGGGAGCGGTAGCGACTGGGTGAACAGTTTAGAGTTCAAGCTTTAGCTTGCCTTTCTTGTCAGTAGCGTCGGCGTCAGCCGATGCGCCTCTTGTTTCTCAAACCAACAAACTAAAGTTTGAACTCTAAACTGTTTATCCGTTTTAGGGACAAGTTCGCCAGGGAGCTTTTCAGTTTCGGTTCAACGAAGCCGCTTGAAATACACAATCTCCGGGTCATTTTCGTCCAGGTTATGAATTACTCCGCTTAAAACGTAGCCTGATTTCGCCAGCAGCGATTGCATCGGCAAGTTTGAAAGGTTAGTCGAAGTAAATAATTTAGGGGTTTGGCAAAGCGACTCCATATGCCGCACGAGCGCCGCGCCCGCGCCGCTTCGCCGGTGGTCGGACTGAATGTAAAGCATATCGATACATCCGACATGGTGAAAAGTGTAATTTAACACCCCGTAACCGATAACTTTTTCGCCCGCCACGGCAACAAAGCAATTGCCGGACAGGACTTCTCCGCGGATAAACTCCCGGCGTTCATTTTCACGCTGCGCGATGAGGTCCAGCGAGCACAGCGCGTCAATGTCATTTTCCACGGCTGGACGAATCGAGATCATATTTCATTCGGGTGACTGTCGTGCCTGCGATGCCCTTTCGCGGACGCCTATCAGGTTACTTCGTTAATGGCGTTAACTCATCGCTGTCAGGCAGGTGAGGTGCTGGGGTCAGTCCGTCGATAGACCAAACTTCGAGACCGGCAAGTTTATTATTACGGGCGAAAACAAAGATTCCGCATAAGTTTTCACCCCCGGTTCTCCAATTATGATCGGATAATATTTCCATCCCGGCTTTACGGTCGGGAATGGAGCCGGCAACACTGAAATCAATGCTCGCACAGCCGTAACCGCAATGCGATATCACCCACAAGTCATCTACTTGCGGCAGATAATCCACCGCCGATTCGTCGCCGTTTGTTAAAAGCCATCGGACGAGTTCGACTTCCTTTTCAGAGAGCGGTCGATCTTCCGGAATTACCAGGTTTTCCTGAGTATCGGGCAACTATTTCAAATGTCCTTTTATCTGTCTATAAATATTATCCGCGGTGATGGGCATGCCGTCATAATTCAAAACTGAAATTAACTTTGCCGGATCGATGCCGAGTTCGATCATCATCAGACTTTTGAACTGCGCGTCGCGGTTTTGTTCGATCACGAACAGCTTCTCGTGCGCATTTACAAAATCGACGAATGCTCTGCCGAAGGGAAATCCGCGCACCCGCATCGCGTCGAGCTCGATTCCTTCTTCTTTCAAAAATTCGATGGCTTCTTCCGCTGAATAGGTGGAGGTGCCGAAAAATATCACGCCATCTTTTAGTGATGAGTGATGAGTGACGAGTGACGAGTCGGAATCGTCTTTCTTGTCACTTGTCACTTGTTTCTCTTCACTGTCCTCTTGTGCCTTGTCACCCCAATAAAACTCCGGCTGGGGAACCATTTCCTTCGCCGTGTTCCATTTTCTCGCCAGGCGATCGACATTCCGGCGATACACGTCGCCGTCCTCGGTATAGACGGCGTACTCGTCGCGCGAAGATCCGCGCGTGACAAACGCCCCTTTCATTGGGTGCGTGCCCGGGATCGTGCGGTACGGAATGCCGTCGTCATCGACGTCGAGGTAGCGGCCGAATTTGTCGCGAAACTGTTCCAGCGGCTGTGTCTGAGCCTGGTCACCGTCCGTTTGAGTTTCCAGCTCGATGTTACCCGCCACCCCGCCGATCCGTTCTAACTGGTCGGCGGTGAGAACTTTGCCGCGATTGCACATGCGGTTGTCGTCCCACTGGAGCGGCTCGGTCACGTGGTCGTTCATGCCAAGATCGAGATCGGTCATCACGATCACCGGCGTCTGCAGCTGTTCGGTCAGATCGAAAGCGTCGGCCGTCATTTCGAAACACTCTTTTGGCGTCGCCGGAAACAGCAGCGGGTGTTTTGTATCGCCGTGCGAAGCGTAGGCCGCCAGCAGAATGTCGGATTGCTGCGTCCGGGTCGGCATACCGGTCGAAGGGCCCGTCCGCTGAACGTCGATCAGCACAGTCGGAACTTCGGCAAAATAACCGAGGCCCAAAAATTCGTTCATCAGCGAGAGCCCCGGCCCGCTCGTCGCGGTAAAGGCCCGCGCGCCGTTCCACGATGCGCCGAGGACCATCCCGATCGCGGCCAGCTCGTCTTCGGCCTGTACCACGGCGTAATTATTTTTTCCCGCGACCGGATCGACGCGGTATTTCGCGGCGTATTTGCTGTACGCATCCACGACCGACGTCGAAGGCGTGATCGGATACCACGCGGCGACCGTCGCTCCGGCATAGATCGCTCCGAGCCCGCACGCCGAATTGCCGCTAAAAAGAATCTTGTCGCCCAGCAGATCGCGCCGCGCGACGCGGATATCGAGCGGAATTTCAAAATTTTCCTTCACATAACCCACTCCGATATTAAGCGCCTTGATATTGGGCGCGATCAGCTTTTCCTTGCCCTTGAACTGTTCGCCGATCAGCGCTTCGAGTACCGGAAATTCGATATCGAACAGCGCCGACAGCGCGCCGATATAGACGATGTTTTTAAAAAGCTGACGCTGGCGCGCATCGGTAAATTCGGCGTTGCAGAGATTCATCAGCGGAATGCCGATGTGCGTGATGTCCGTGCGGCCGTAGTCCGGCGGCAGCGGCTTCGAACTGTCGTAAAGAAAATATCCGCCCGGGCGCACGTCCGCGTAATCCCTGGCCATGCTCTGCGGATTGACCGCCACCATCAGATCGACGCCTTCGCGGCGGCCGAGATGGCCGCGTTCGCTGACCCGCACTTCGTACCAGGTCGGCAGCCCCTGAATGTTAGACGGAAAAATATTTTTCGGCGTCACGGGAATACCCATGCGAAAGATCGCCTTAGTGAAAAACGCGTTCGCCGACGCCGAACCGGTGCCGTTCACATTCGCGAACCTCACGACAAAATCGTTGATCTTAATTTTTGGGGCCGCGCCGTTCGAACTCACGCGGGACATCTGTTCATCCATATTGTCTTTGTAGATACTACCGGATCAATCCATTAACGCTATTAATATTAGTGTGTTTAGGGGAAAAAAGGAAGATAGGATGAGACGTCAGAACGGGGAGCGGTAGCGACCGAGTGTATCTTTCTTCGGGCTATGTGTCATCCGATGTGCTAAAAGCTCCGCAGGTTCAAGCTCCTAGGTTTTCAAGTAAGAATAACTATCTATCATTTTAGTTTCTATTGGTCGTGTATCCAAGGTTCCTTGTTTTGTCCTATTAAAAATCCAATTCCGGCACCTAAAAGTGCACAAATAATGGTAGTCAAGAATAATGTTCCCCAGTTCATTGAGAGCGTTCTAATGGTGCAACCAGCAAAAAAGCCCAACACAAAACCAGCTACACCACCCCCAAACCCAAAGTTCAAAACTCTCTGATTAATAATTTCGCTTTGTACTACCCGTTTTAACTCTTCAAATTCTTTGATGCTTTCCTTTTCTTTTTCAATATAGTCAACAAGTTTCAAAGTGAGAGGTTCTCCCCTTCTATTAATTCCCTCGTTACCTTTATGACATCTTTTGTACACAAATTGATAATCCGCATTTAATAGATCAATTGCTTTCATAGCTGACAAAAAATTGTCTTTAGAAATATTCTTTTCAATATCTGAAATTATTCCATCAACCATGTTCTTCTTGGATATTTTACCTTTGCAATGACTAAGGCCGGATTTTGCATTCCAAATGGCTTTCTTATAAAAATTGTCTAAGAGATTTAAGATTGGTTGTTTTGTAAGAAGGTCTGCGTCCAATAATGTTTTCCTCGAAAAGTATCGGTCTTTATCAATTACAGTGTGTAAAACCATTGCCGCTTCTGTCTCTCGATTGCTTGCGGCTAAATACTTTGCTTGCTCAAATCCAGCTTCCACAAATTCAGGAATCAAGTTGTATGCTTTGCCTGCAAGGTCAGATGCCTCGTTTATTTTTTGCTGCAAATAGCATGCGCGACTTGCGTAAAGATACGCTTCCGCAGTTGCGGCATGAAATGGGCTTTGAGAATAGATTTGCGGCAAGTTTCCTTGTGGTGCAAAATAATTTGAAGCAGTGGTTCCACTAGCATTAGCTTCAGCAAATGCTTCCCTTGCAGATTTAAGAAAATATTCTTCAGCAAGTGGAATGTTCAAATGCGTTTGAGAGTAGAGATAAATAAATCCAATTCTACTAAGAGTAATGAAATCTTTGCGTTCAATTTTTTCCGCCTCTTGAAAACCTTCTAAAGCGTCAGTATAAAAAGTGCTATTGGTACCTTCAAGAATTGCATTTTTTAGATATTTCAGGCCCTGCTCAATATGATAAACTCGTTGCTTTTGGCTGTCCGGAATACGAAGAAGTTGTGCGATGTTGCCCAATAATTGATTGGTCAAACGCTGCTCTTCAATCATCAAGGAGAGTCTCCAATCAAGCATCGCTGCCATTGCATTAATTTCTCCACGAAGTTCTGTGATATTAAAATTTATGTCTTGAAGATGACGGTTCACTTCTTCGAACCCTTCGTCAAGCTTCCCGCAAACTTGCTGAATGGCTTTTCGCTGTTCAGTCGATGCGTTTTCAAATGTTGTCTCTAACTCCTTTCGGTTTTGAGATATAATAGCGCCAATGTCCTTAATATATGATTGAGTTTGAAGGTGTTTAATCCATTGAGAGGTTATTCCCTCATTTAAAAGACTGTCGTAATAAAATGTTGCCATATATTTATTGGTTCAGGAGTTATGGTAGTGGTGTACCAAAAATTTATGCATTTCGGACGTTGTTCGTCCATTTTGACTGCTATCACTGAAAGTAACGCTATAGCTGTTATCAATACATAGTAGTGTGTTTGTGAGAAAAAAGGAAGAGACAGGACGCGCGGCAATATCAGAACTGGAATCAGTAGCGACCGGGGTTTTGTATTGTGTTTAGTGAATCGAGCTTAGCTCCCTACGTTAACCAGGCGGCAGATGAATCCCCACCCGCCGCCGAGTTCGCTGACGGCGAGCATTAACTCATTGCGGCCTTTTTTTAGCGGAAGGTAGAGGGCGTCGTTTTCAGGATTTACTATCCCTAAGAATCCTGGATCGCGGAAATTCTGAGCACTGCGGCCGCGGTAGAGGATCTTGCCGTTTAGAAATACGCTGACGTCGTCGCTATAGCCGATGTAAAGTTTTTTGACCTGGCCGCGTTCGGATTCGATGTTGGCGCGCGCGTAAACGACCTTCATCCCCGGCTGCGGGTCGAGGCGCTTCGAAAAATCATTTGCGAATGTGACACGGGGGTGCGGGGCTTCGCGGTAACGATAGAGAACTACAAAGCCGGGTGATTCCGCCTCCACATCCTGCCATTTTATGTCCTTGAGTTCGGCAATGGAAAGCGGCTGTTCGAGATCGCGCGCCAGCGCGTCATAAGCGGGCGACAGGCTCCATTTTGTCAGCGTGCCGGCGGGCATCGGGGGCAGGCGGCGCTCCCATGGCACGGCGGCGGTTTCGCGCACTTCGAAATTTGAAAAATATGTCGCCCCGGTCAAAACCGCCAGCGCTACCTGCCCTTTCTGCACCCCGCTTTTTAGGTCATCCATGACCAGAGCGGGTTTTTCCATGTCCTTTACGTACAACTTTGCCTGGGCGCCGGCTATTTCCAGGCGCAGGTGAAACCAGCTGTCTTTCGGTATCTCGACTGAACCTATAAAACCGGGCCCGCTATAGATCTGCCAGTTCAGGCCGGTGTTAATAACCGGTGTGTACTGCATAGCATCGGCCAGGCCTGATTTATGCTGGCGAAGATAAACCCATTCGGCGTCGTTACCCGCGCTCCGGAATTGAATGCCGAAAAATCCGCGATTAGCCGGAGTTGCGACGTCAACATCGATGATGCCGTCGCGCATTTCCAGATCTTTTACGGTCGCTCCGCCGCCGCCTACATAGATACACTTGCGTCCCAGATATTCAGTTGGCTTGGCATCTCCCTCCAATATCCAGCGGGGCGAATCCGGCGCAATGGATTGCGTCTGCTGCGCATGAACGAAAAGCGAGAGCAAAAGCAAAATTAAAACAGACCTCACCATACAGTTTTTCTCAACCTTCAATATTTTTGACTTAGCTTTAGTAATACGATGGAGAATTGTTCTTAATACGACGGAGGAGGGAATAAGGTTTTAAGCCGTGGCAATTTAAAGTAAACGGCTCGACGGATGATCCGTCCGGGTGACATCGACTTTGGTTTCTTTCTTAAAAATAATTAAAAATGACGCTAAAAAGCACATCGCACAAATTATCTTTACCAACTGATTTTCAAAGTAGGCTAGAGCCATAAACCAACCCTCACTTTCGGTTCTAGCCGGTTAAGACTTAAAGAATTCCCGTTCCGTGTTAGTACCGGGAGCGGTAACAACTGGTAATTTTTCTCTCCCTCCCTCGTAAGAGGGGAGTTTAAGAAAGACGCGCAAAAACTCCCTTCACGAAGGAGGTGTGCCCGAAGGGCGGGGTGGTTCTCTCTGTCGCCGCGAATAAAAAAAGCGGAGAACATGTCTCCGCTTTTTCATTTTGCGTACACCGGTTTTTCGTTATTCAGCGACCGGGTTTCCGTCCGCGTCCACGAAGGTGATCGAATAACCGAGTTCCTTGAGTTTCGGTTCGATCAATTTTCTGTCCCCGACGATAACGATCGACATTTTCGACGGATCGAGATACTTGTTAGCCACCCGATTGACATCGGCCAGCGTCACGGCATTGATCTTCGAAATGTAATCGTTAAAGTAGGTGTCCGGCAGATCGTAGATAATGAGATTTGTCAGTTGGCCCGATATCTGGCCGACCGTCTCAAAACCGCTGGGATAGCGGCGGATCAAGCCCTGCTTGTTGTTTTCCAGTTCGGTTTGAGTGACCGGGATCGAACCGCGAATACCGTTGAGTTCCTTCATGAACTCGACGATCGATTCCTTGGTCACCGCGGTTTGAACTTCGGCCGAAGCGGAGAAAGGCCCCGCGCCGCGCCGGTACACAAACCTGCTGTACGCGCCGTAGGTATAGCCTTTGTTTTCGCGCAGGTTATTGAACAAACGCGCCGAACCCCCGCCGCCCAGGATCGAATTCATGATCTGGAGCGAGTAGAAATCCGGATTGCTGCGGTCAACGCCGACCTGTCCGATAGAAACCGACGATTGCGCCGCGTTGGGTTTGTCCACCAGGTAAATGCCGGGTTTGCCCATCATCGCCGCGTTAGGGGCGTTCATCAGCGTCACGTCGCCGCCCTTCCAGCCGCCAAAAGCTTTTTCCAGCTTCGGTTTCAGGGTTTTACCGTCAACGTCGCCGACCACGACCAGGGTTCCGTTATTGGGACGGTAGTTGGCTTCGTAAAAATTCACCAGATCGTCGCGGGTCATCGCCTTGACGCTCTTTTCGTCGCCGTTAAGCTGGCGCCCGTAAGGCTGATTTCCGTAGAGCACTTTGTTGTACACCACGTCGGAAACCGCAGTCGGATTGGATTTACGCTGGAAGATCGCGCCCAGGGCGCGGCGGCGGGTGCTTTCAAGTTCCGCATCCGGGAATGCCGGATTTACCACCACGTCGGAGTAAAGCTCCAGCGCCTGATCCAGATTTTTCGTCAGCGTCTGCATGGAAACATTGCTCGAATCCCAGGTCGCGCCGGCATTGATAAATACGCCGAGAGATTGCTGCTGGTTGGCAATGTCGATCGCCGAACGGGTTTTGGTTCCCTGGTTGAGCAGGGTCGAGGTCATCGAAGCGACGCCCGATCTGTCTTCCGGGTCGAGCGTGCCGCCCGATCTCATCACCAGGTTCATCGAAACGATCGGAAGCTCACTCTGACGCACGATCCAGACATTCAGCCCGTTGGAAAGCTTTATCTTTTCGATCGGCGGCAGCGCAAATGTCGGATTCGGGCCGGGTTTGGGCAGATTTGCCGTCTGCTGCGCCAATCTGGCGTCATCCTTCTTTTTCTCGCTGGTCGAGGAAGGCTTGTTCGCGTCAGGATTCATTTTCTGCGCCGGGGTTTTGCCCGGAACATAGCTCATCACCAGCCGGTTGCCGTTCAAATAGGCATTAGCGGCGCGCTGAACGTCAGCCGCGGTGACCTTGCGATAGCGGTCGAGCTCGGCCTGGAAATAATCGGGCTGGCCTTTATAACCGGCAAAAGAGCTGATCCGGCCATTTAAGCCGAGCACGGTCTGCAGGCCGTAGATCGCCTGCGATTCGAGGCTGTTGAGCGCGCGCGACATTTCCTCGGCGGTCGGCGGGTCTTTCTTGATGCGTTCAATTTCCGCATTGACCTCTTTTTCCACGTCTTCGAGCGACTTGCCGCGGGCGGCCGTGGCGGTCACCTGGAAAACGCCCGCGATCTCGCTGGTGTTATTTCCGGCGAAAATGCTCTGGGCCAGTTCTTTTCCATAAACGAGATTGCCCTGCAGGCGCGAGCCTCTGCCCTGTGAAAGTATCGCGCTCAGCATATCGAGCGGCGCTTCATCAGGCGAAAACAGCGGCGATGAATGCCAGACCATATACAGGCGCGGCAGCGGGACGGCGTCTTCGTATGTTTTACGGATCTCGCCGCTCAGCGCCGGCTGCGCCGGATTCGGCCGTTTGATGGGGTTGGTTCCTTTGGCGATAGTACCGAAATATTTGTCCACCCAGCCTTTGGCCTGTTTTACATCCAGATCGCCGGACAGCACCAGCACCGCATTTTCCGGCACATAATACTGGCGGAAAAATCCTTTAACGTCATCCATCGAAGCGGCGGTCAGATCTTCCATCGAACCGATCGGCGACCAATGATAAGGATGCCCGTCCGGGTACATGATCTCGGCGATCCGCTCGAAGGCCGTGCCGCCGGGCTGATTGTCGATCCGCTGACGGCGCTCGTTTTTTACCACGTCGCGCTGGTTGTCGAGTTTTTCCTGCGACATCGCATCGAGCAGGCCGCCCATGCGGTCGGCTTCCATGTAAAGCGCGCGTTCGAGGAAATTCGACGGAACCACTTCGTAATAATAGGTGCGGTCTTCGTCGGTCGTTCCGTTTAAGCTCGCGCCGGCTTCATCCAGCGGTTTTGAATAATTATCCTCGTAATTTTTCGAGCCCTGAAACATCATGTGCTCGAAGAGATGCGCGAAACCCGTTTTACCGGCGGCTTCGTTTTTAGAGCCGACATGATACCAGACGCTGACTGCCACGACCGGCGTGGATTTGTCTTCGTGCATGATAACGCGGAGGCCGTTAGGCAGAGTAAATTGCTGCATTTTGATCGGCGGTAATTTGTCGCCGTTCTGGGCATTGATAACGGCCGTCATCAATGAAACCATGATAAGCAGACAGATCGATATTCTTTTAAATCGCATAGCGCTCCTTGATGGAAATATATTGTTTTGAAATGAAAACGGTACCTGGCTGAATAGACACTTCTGCCGTAAAACCGGTTACAATTGTTATTGTTTTTACGGAATATTTACCTGCCGGGTTTCAATAGACCTTCTTTAGTGCCGAAAATGATAAAAAATGAGTAGTGGGTCAGTTTGAATTTGCGGCCGCAGCCCGCGTAGCGGGCGAAATAGTAAGTCCCAGGCGTCAGCCTGGGGGTTTAGAGGTCAGATAGATATAATCCAGCCCGTTTTAACGGGCGACAGACTTAGAGGATTCTACTGGGCCGCTCCCAATCGTATCAACCCGTTTTTTGCAAAAATATTGGTAGGGTCCAATTTTTGGGCCGTCTTGTAATCGGCGATCGCCAGGTCTTTTTGATTTTTCTTTTCGTACACTTCCGCTCGCATGGCATAATTATGCGCCGTTTTAGGGTCGAGCTTGATACATTCATTCAGGTCCGCCAGGGAAAGATCGTAATTCTTTTGACTGTAAAAGGCGATACTACGGTCTTTATAACCCTTGGAGTTTTTCGGCAGCAGTTTGATAGCCTGGGTAAAATCGGCGATCGCCAGGTCGTATTGCGCCTTGGCGTTGTAGGTCAGGCCGCGATTGTCCCACGCGTCGAAATAGCCGGAATCGAATTTTAGCGCCTGGCTGTAATCGTTTATGGCCAGGTCGTAATTTTTGCGTCGGTAATTTACATTGCCGCGCGCCAGCAGGGTCTTTGGTGAGTCCGGTTTCAGCCTGATCGCTTCGCTGAGATCCGCGATCGCGAGGTCCCACTGCTCTTTACTGGAATAAGTGTTGCCGCGATTGTGCAGCAGGTCGGTGTTCTGCGGGGCCAGCTTTAATCCCTGGGTATAGTCCGCGATGGCGGTGTCGAATTCGCGCTTTTTCTGATAGGACAATCCGCGCTGAAGATACGCGTCCACGCGGGTCGGGGCCAATCTTATCACCTCGGAATAATTAAGGATCGCGGCGTCGTAATTCTGGTTAAAGTAATTAGCCTGCCCGAGATTGAACCGCGCCTCGACCATATTCGGGTCAAGGTTGCCGGCCTGGGTATAATCGGCGATCGCCAGATCGTAATTCTTTCGCTTGTAATGCACATTGCCGCGGTTTAAGATCGCTTTCGCGTATTTCGGATCCAGCCGGATAGCTTCGTTGTAGTCGGCCATCGCCTGATCGAACATATTCTTCTCAACATAAACCAATCCGCGATTATGATAGAGCTGCGCATCGGCCGGCGTCAGCTTGAGTGCCTGAGTATAGTCGGCGATCGCGGCATCGTAATTTTTCTTTTTCGAATAGGCCAGGCCGCGTTGGAAATACCCGTTCACAAAATCAGGTTTTAGTTTGAGCGCCTGAGTATAGTCGGTTAAGGCGGCATCGTAATTTCCCTTGTAGAAATACGACTGCCCGCGGTTATACCAGGTATCCGACCAATTCGGATTGAGATTTATCGAGGCCGAAAAATTGGTTATCGCCTCATCGTATGACTTTTGATCATAGTGAGCGAGGCCGGTTTTGAAGTATTGAGCGGCAGTCTGGGCCGGCATTGCCACGGCCGACAATAACAAAAGAAGCACAAGTAAAAGAATTTTTTTCATAACACAGGAAACCTCTATATTAAGAATCGCAGAAATTTTAAATGATTCGTGTCATAAATCGTGTCGCCTGAACAAACATTTAGCAAAAAATATAAAAGGGTGCGGTATTTCTACCCCACCCTCTCACTTTTCCGGTCAGATCAAAATGCAGTTATTTGATCGGGTTTCCTTCGGTATCGAGATACATGATCGAATTTCCCCAGCCTTCGATCTCCTTGAGTCTAGGTTCGATCACACTCCGGTCGCCGACGATCAGGATCGCCATCTTGTCCGGCGTCAGGTATTTGTTGGCGACGCGGTTCACGTCACCCAGGGTCACGCCCTGAATGTTCCTGATGTAATCGTTGAAGTAGGTATCGGGCAAACCGTACACCACCAGGCTCGAAAGCTGCCCGGAAATTCCCCCGACGGTTTCGAATCCACCCGGGTAGCGGCGGATCAGGCTCTGCTTGCTGTATTCCAGCTCCTGCGGGGTGACCGGAATTGTTCCGCGGATGCCGTTGAGTTCCTTCATGAACTCCATCACGGATTCCTTGGTAACGGCGGTCTGCACCTGGGCCGAAGCATCGAACGGGCCCGCGCCCTTACGGAAGCTCCAACCGGTTCTCGCGCCGTAGGTGTAGCCCTTATCTTCGCGGAGGTTCATGTTGACCCGCGCCGAAAATTGCCCGCCGAGGATGGAATTCATCACTGAAAGCGGGAAATAATCCGGGTTATTGCGCGCCACGCCGACATGGCCGATGGTTACGACCGATTGCGCCGCGCCGGGTTTATCGATGACATAAATGCCCGGCTTGTCGAAGGCGACCTCGGCCGGAACCTGCATTTGAGTGACATCCGCCGGCTTCCAGCCGCCGAGCGCTTTTTCCAGTTTCGGCAGCAGCGTTTTGTTCTCCACGTCGCCGACGACGATCAGCGTCGAATTATTCGGGCGATAGCTGCTCCAGTAATACTTTTCGATCTCGTCGCGGGTCAGCGCCTTGATCGAAGCCTCGTCGCCGCCCAGCGATTTACCGTACGGGTGATTTTTTCCGTAGAGCAGCTGGCTGTAGGCAATGGACGCGATCGCGTTCGCGTTATCCCGGCGCTGGATCAGGCCGGTCAGGGTCTGCTTGCGCAGAGTCTCCAGTTCGTCGGCCGGGAAGGACGGGTTCATGATCACGTCGGAATAGATATCCAGTGCCGCATCGAGATTTTTGGTCAGCGTCTGCATAAATACACCCGACGAATCCCAACCCGAGCTGGTGCCGAAAGCGAGGCCGAGCGAAGAGGTCTGATTGGCGATATCGACCGCCGAACGGGTCTTGGTGCCATTGTCCAACAGGCTTGAAGTAAAGGCAGCGAGTCCCGCGCGATCCGCCGGATCGGCTGCGCCGCCGGAACCTATTACCAGGTTCATGGAAACGATCGGAAGCTCGGAGTGCCTGACTATCCAGACGTTCAACCCGTTAGAAAGTTTTTTCTTTTCGATCGAAGGCAGGGTGAATTTCGGATCCGGGCCGTCCTTGGGCAGATTGGCCGAGTAATCTTTTTTGTCTCCGGATTTTTTTGCCGGGGCCGAGGTCGGACGGTTTGCCGCCGAATTTGCCTGCGAAGCTGCCTTATCCTTGCGCGGGACAAAGCTCATAATGAACCGGTCGGCCGTTAAATAAGTTTTCGCAACCCGCTGAACGTCAGCCGGCGTGACCTTACGGTAACGATCGAGATCCGTCTGAAAATGATCAGGCTTGCCGATGTAGGTGTTGTAATTATTCATCTGTTCGGCTTTGCTCAGCACGGTCTGCATGCCGAAGATGGTGTCCGCTTCGATAGAGTTTTGCGCGCGGGATACTTCTTCGGCTGACGGCGGTTGGGATTTGATGCGCTCGATCTCCGCGTTTATTTCTTTTTCGATCTCGTCGAGCGAACTGTCGCGCTTGGCGGCCGTCGCCTGGACGATGACCATGCCGCCCGCCTCGAGCGTGTACGCGAACGAACTTACGTTCTGCGCGATCTGCTTTCCATACACCAGATTGCCCTGCATACGCGAACCGCGCCCGGACGTAAGAATGGTGGTTAAAATATCGAGCGCCGCTTCATCCGTCGCATAGAACTGGGATCCCTGCCAGGCCATATACAGGCGGGGCAATTGCACCGAGTCTTCAAATGTTTTGCGGGTTTCGCCGGCTACTTTCGGCCGGGCCGGATTCGGACGGACGATCGGCGTAGTGCCTTTCGGAATGCCGCCGAAATATTTTTCGACCCAAACGCGAGCCTGTTTCGGATCGAAATCTCCCGCGATCACGAGCGAAGCATTGTCAGGCACGTAATACTGGCGGAAAAACGCTTTGACGTCGTCCATCGAGGCGGCCGTCAGATCGTCGAGCGAGCCGATGGTCGTCCAGTTGTAAGGATGGCTGGGCGGAAACATCTGCGCAAAGATCTTTTCAAACGCCGTTCCGTACGGCTGGTTATCATAGCTCTGGCGGCGCTCGTTCTTGACCACGTCGCGCTGGTTGTCGAGCTTTTCCTGCGTCATCGCGTCGAGCAGGCCGCCCATGCGGTCGGCTTCCATAAAGAGCGCGCGCTCGAGAAAATTCGAGGGAACGAGTTCGAAATAGTTTGTCCGGTCCGGATTGGTCGAGCCGTTGATCGTCGCGCCGACTTCCTGCAGCGGCTTAAAATACTCTTCGTTATAATTTTTCGAGCCCTGGAACATCATGTGTTCGAAGAGGTGAGCGAAACCGGTTCGTCCGGCGACCTCGTTTTTCGAGCCCACGTGATACCAGACGTTGACCGCCACGATCGGCGTGGATTTGTCTTCGTGCATGATCACGCGGAGGCCGTTGGGCAGGGTGAATTCCTGGTATTTTATCGGCGGCAGCTTATCGCCGCTTTGAGCAAATATAGTTGTCGTCATAATAGAAATTAAAACCAGCAGACAGACAAAACTCTTTTTGATTCGCATAGCAAACTCCTTATTTTTATTGCAGTTGTAGGGCAGGAAAAGCTGTCGGATGTTTATTCCTGCGGAATAACAACCGGCAGCCGAACCGATATATTGGCTTTTATAATACTCCTGACCGTAATTTTAAATTTCAACCTTGGCGAGTGCCGGAATCTTTTCACGTTTGGAAACAACTACTCCCCCCGGTTTCTCTACCGTTATGGCAAACATCTTCGGGTGAACCGCTTTCAGTTTTGCATTTATAGGAATAATAACATCTCCATTGTCCTGTATGTCAAAAATTCCGCCGTCGATCGGGGTTTTATCGCTCTGCGTCTCATCGAATATCCAGAGCTGGTAGGTCTCTTTATTTTTGTCGTTTACCGGCAGCCCGCGAAAACGCATATAACCCGCCTGCTTACTATCGCTCCAGACGATGTCGCCGGAAATGTCCTTGACGTCCTTCATATTGCCGGACGTCCAGTTGGCCTTGATAGCGTCCGTAGAAGCCATTAACCTTTCGCGCATCTGCGCTGGAGTCAGCTCTTCGCGTCCGGGAGTAATGGCCGGCGTGGGGGTCGGATTTTTTGCGATCTCTCCGCCCGGCTGAAAACGCGTCGTCCAGATATTTATCAGCAGCACCGCGCAGGCCGCCGCCGCAACCGCCCAGCCGAACCAGTTAGTATTCCAGAAAGAGGTTTTAGGGCCCGCGGTATAAACGACATCTCTGATCGGTTGATTCGGCTGGTCTAAAGCTCTGTCCGCGTCCGCCAGAATTTTCGCCTTCAAGTGGTCGGGAAGAGGTTGATTCGTATTCAGATCGATCATACCAATCGCCGCCGCCGTTAGATCGAAAGAACTATCGTCTTCGAATTCGTTCAAAAGCATTTCCAACTGTCGCGTCTCTTCCTCATTTAAGCCTTCCGTGGCTTTTTTACTCAGGAGGTCTAATAATATTTCTTCCGTGTTCATACAGATGCCTCCCTTGTATTAGATGTCCCGGCCAATCCTAAATATTCTCTCACCAATGTCAGTCCGCGCCGGGCATGTGTCTTTACCGTTCCCAGCGGCATTCCAGTGGCGTCCGATATTTCCTGATGCGACATACCCTGGATGATCGAAAGTTTTAAAACCTGCTGCTGCTCAGGGCGTAAAGTACCGAGCGCCTTGACCGCTTCGCGGGCTTCGACGGTCGTTTGCAGCTTCTCGTCAAAGCGGCTGGCCGGTTCGACCAGCATATCTTCTATCGAATCGGTAGATATCCGGCGATTGGCGTATCTCAGGCGGTCGATCAGCCGGCGGCGCGCGATCATCGCGATAAATGTCGTCTCCGAAGCCTGCAGCGGATCGAACCGCTGCGCGTGTTTCCAGACATCGATAAAAACTTCCTGCACCGCATCTTCCGCGTCGTCCTGGTTGATCGAAAGTTTACGCGCCAATGACCAGATAAGCCCGCCATATGTCTTTAGACAGTCCTGGACGGCGGTCTTATCTCCGGAAGCAATGCGTTGTAGGATAGCTTGAGCCACAATTGTAAATTTCGTTCGGTCTATCTCTAAGCTACCTCATCAAAAGTAAAATTCCAACCCGGCTCTCGTTAAATGCTTTCGGCGGCTATAACCTTACCTGCGGCAAAAGAAAACGATCATTCTTTTGCTCACAGTTATATTCGCCTGAGATTCGGGGTCGGTTTTAAATCAGGGCAGAAACGCGACAGTCATGGAGCGTGTTAATTACGAACGGTAATTGATGGAGACCTAATAACTAAGCGTTGGACGAAAGCAAACTACACGATCCTTAACGGTCGCGTTTCTGCTATTTAGTTTGTTTTGCAAACCCTGCGGACAGGAATGTCGTCCGCGCTCCCGGTTTATTTAGACCGGAAGAATCTGGAAACGATAAAAAGAATAAAAAGCGTAAAAGTCGTGATCGCGGAAAGCAGACAGAACTGGCAAAACGCTCCGATGACAACCCCTTGTAAATAGAGCAGCCACAAGGTAAAGACCGACATCAGGGTCGCCTGGACGCCGAAAAGCGTCCACATCCTCCGGTTGCCGAAAGCCGCCAGCAGCGCTAATGCAAAAGCGATGAAATAAGCTACCCCGCCAAACAGCGCCAGCGGTACGCCCCAAACTTCCGCATACGGGCTGGTGAGCACCAGTTCGCATCCCTGGACGATGCTGCACGGCGGCAATTCGCCCTTGTAATGTTCCACTGTCAGGTAGATCGAATCAGCCAGCCCGGCCAATGCGACCAAAGCCGCCATCACCGGAATGATAGCGACTTCGGATGACGTATTTAACGAATTTTCTTCGGTGCTCATTTAGCGTTTTGATTAGCGGAGTTTGCCGCATTTGAATTCGACGAATTCGACGGAGCGGCGGGCGCCTGCGCTTTTTGCAGTTCGGCTTCGATCAGTTGGCGCAGCGCTCCGATATCGGATATCTCGTTGTTCGCGATCTGCCGGCCGTTTAGGATGACGGTCGGCGTGGAGGAAACCCTGATCGCCTCGGCGCGTTTCATATCGTCGCCGACCCGGGCGCTGGCGACCTGTCCGAGCATGTCCTGTTTAAACGTTTCGACGTCGATACCGATAGATTTCGCGTAACCTTCGAAAGTGGTGCGCGCTTCGGCTTCGGACATCGGCTGCCACGTCTTCTGATTAGTGAACAGCATATTCTGCATTTCCCAGAACCTGCCCTGAATGCCGGCGGCTTCGGCGGCGCGGGCGGCGTTATAGGCGTTCTCGTGCCCTCTGACCTTGGTCAGCGGAAAATGACGAAAGATGACCTTGATCTTTTGCCCATAGGATTTTTCGAGCTCTTTTAAAACCTGGTGAAAACCCGCGCAGGTGGGACAAGCCATATCCGCGAATTCCTCGATCGTGACGACGGCGTTAGGGTCGCCCTTGAACCTTAAAGGCTGCGCGCCGGCAGGGGCCTTATCAAGCAGAACCTTAATATCATCGGCCGCTTTCTTTGCCTGGTTGGTATCGGTGTTGGCCGGTTTTGCCGGAGTGCTTTGATTTCGAAAAAGCGCGATCCCGCCGACCACCGCCACGATCAGTACCAGTACTATGATCAAAATAGGTAAATTCTTGTTGTTCATTTTGCTGCTTTAACCTTTTCGCGCTTTTGATCCGTCCGGCGCGATTCCAGTATGTCCAGATTTTCCTTCACTTTATTATAAATGCCGTCGGCGTCCAGCCCGTATTTCGCCAGCAGGAGCTTCGGGTCGCCGTGAGTGATTATTCGATCGGGCACGCCCATCCGCACCACTTTGACCTCCGTCTGCAAGCCGTTTTCTTCCAGCAGTTCCATTACCGCGGAACCGAACCCTCCGGCCAGATACGCTTCCTCGACGGTAACGATCAAACGCTTGGTCTGCGCCAGCGCGAGGATCAATTCGGCGTCGAGCGGTTTGACGAAACGCGCGTTGACCAGCGTCGTTTCGATTCCGTCTTTAGCCAGATTTTCCACGGCTGTCATCGCCTGAACGACCATCGAACCGTACGCCAGAATCGCCACTTCCCCGCCGTCGCGCAAAATTTCCGCTTTGCCGATCTCGATCTGTTTCGGCGGCGCGCTGATGTCCACCCCGACGCCGTTTCCACGCGGGTAGCGCATGGCCGCGGGCCCGGGATGTTCGATCGCGGTCAGCATCATATCGCGCATTTCCGCTTCGTCTTTCGGCGCCATCAAAATGATATTCGGATAGCCGCGCAGGTATGCGATGTCGAGCAGTCCGTGATGCGTCGGGCCGTCGGCGCCGACAATTCCGGCGCGGTCCATCGCGATCGTGACATTAAGATTCTGCAGGCAGACATCGTGAATGATCTGGTCGAAGGCGCGCTGTAAAAATGTCGAGTAGATCGCCGCGACAGGTTTTAAGCCTTCGCAGGCCATCCCGGCGCAAAAGGTCATCGCGTGCTGTTCGGCGATGCCGACGTCAAAGGCACGGTCGGGATGTTTATCCAGGATTTTATCGACGCCGGTTCCGTCCGGCATGGCGGCGGTCAGCGCCACGATCGCCGGATCATTATCCATCAGCTCGCACATCGTCTGTCCGAAAACGGCGGTGTATTGCGGCGGCGCGGGCTTGCTCGATTTGACGGCCGCGCCGGTTTCCAGATCGAACGGGCCGGTGGCGTGCCAGGCGTAATAATTTTTCTCGGGTGACGGGTAGCCTTTTCCCTTGGTGGTCAGCGCGTGAACGATGACCGGGCCGTCTTCGACCTTTTTCGCTTCTTCCAGCGCGGCGACCAGTGAAGTGACATTATGGCCGTCAACGTACCCGATATACTTAAAGCCGAGCTCGTTGACCAGCGCGCCCGGCAATACCGCGGCGGCGATCGCGTCCTTGAAAGTTTTCGCGACCTTGCGCAGCGTCCCGCCGATACCCGGCACGGACTGGAGCGTGTCGCCGATTCCTTCTTTTAATAAGTGATAATTTTGCGCTTCCTTGATGCGGTTAAGATAACGCGCCAGCGCGCCGACCGCCGGGGCGATCGACATCTCGTTGTCGTTTAGCAAAACGATCAGCCGCGTCTTTAAATGCCCGGCCTGGTTGAGCGCTTCCATCGCCATTCCGCCGGCCAGGCTGGAATCGCCGATCAGCGCCACGACGTGGTGATCCTCGCCCTTTTTATCGCGCGCGACAGCCATGCCCAGCGCGGCCGATAGCGACGTCGAGGCGTGACCGGCGCCAAAAGTGTCGTATTCCGATTCTTCGCGACGCAGAAAGCCGCTGAGGCCCCCGTATTGTTTGATCGTGTGAAGCTGGTCGCGGCGTCCGGTCAATATCTTGTGCGCGTAGGCCTGGTGGCCGACATCCCAGACCAAACGGTCGTCCGGCGTGTTAAAAGCATAGTGCATCGCCACGGCGAGTTCTACGGCGCCGAGCGAAGCGCCGGTGTGGCCGCCCACGCGCGAGGTCGTTTCCAAAATGAATTGGCGCACTTCGTCGGCCACGGTCTGGAGCTTGTCCAAAGAGAGCTTTCTCAGATCCGCGGGTGATTCTATTTCAGGCAAATATTTCATCATCAACTAAATACCAGCATTATTATAGCAATAATGTCACAACAAAAATCGCATTTTACCGCTACATTTGGCAAATGTTAAATGGATAATTAAACATTCGGCAAAAAAATTCAGACTTTATGAAAAGTTCGGGCATCAAAACAAGTGAACCGGAGAACGGTTATCAGCCCTTCTCAAAATATAATCAAAGAGGTAATTTATCGAAATGACAGCTAAAAACAAATTATTCACGGTTTTGTCTTCATTACTGATGATATTCGCGGTAGGTTCTTTTGCTTTTGCGCAGGAGGCTACGACCCAGGATAAAAGCGGTACTCAGGAAACCACGAAAGCCGGAAAAGAAGGCAAACATGGTTTTGGACACCGCGGCGGCAATGGCGAGGGAAGAGGCGGCAAGAGATTCGGCCATCGCGGCGGCAAGGGCGAAGGAAGAGGCGGCCCAATGGGCGGCGGCATGCGCGGCGGCGGGTTTCATAAACTGAATCTTTCCGAAGATCAGAAACTTCAGATGAAGAATCTGCATGAAAGCTTTAGAACCAGCAACGAAGCCAGTTTTAAGGAAGCGCGCACGCTGATGCAGCAAAAGCGCGACAAAACCATCACCGCCGATGGCGAAGCCAGACTGCAGGCACTCAAAAGCCAGATGAAATCTGCCCATGAGGGACTGCGCGGCAGCATGCAGAACATTCTGACCGCCGAACAGAAAACCCAGCTTGATACGATGAAGCTGGAACGCCGTCAAAAAATGGAAGAGCGCCGCAAAATGAGAGAGCAAAGAGCTCCGAAAGCGGACACTCCGGCATCTAAACCGACCGAACAATAAGAACCGTTCGGTTCAAAGAAACGAAGGGCATGGAACTTCCCGGTTCCATGCCTTTTAGCACCTTTCAGTATAAGTAAGTTTAACTCTGGTTTCGGGGAATTTTTTGCCGTTAAAGAACTTTTGCAGGGTTCCTTTTAACACCGGATATTATCGAGATTAAATTTCGTTTCGGCCATAATTGGTTAGGGTTTCTTCGTCGCGGGTGGTTCAGCCGGCACAACGTTTACCGGTCCGCTCACGATGCCCACTCCCAGCGCAGCCTCTACCCGCACCTTTTGCCCCGCTTTCAGGTTAAGGTCTTCTATCAATTTAGTCCTGAAGGCGGGGGCCATGATCTTCAGCGAATACGTTCCAGGCTTCGACGGGTAGATAACGAACTCTCCGTCTTCATTTGTCTTTGCCTTAAGAACTTCTTTATCTCCCCTGTAAAGCACGATTTTGGCAAACTGGATCCTCGCGTCATTTGGGTCGCTCACGGTGCCCATGAGCACACTTTTACCTTTTCGCGCTGATTCCGTCGTTATTCGTACACTGCTACCATATTCGTCGGCTCCGGCATTCTTCTGACCGTAGCCGATGGAGAATAAGCCCAGCAACGATAGGATCACCGCGAAAGCGACCCGCATTTTATTGATGTCGAATTTTTTGGCGGTCATGCTCTCTCGGATGCAGCGAGTTCGAGTTTTAGTTGCTTTCCAGCCCCCCCCGGTAACGCTGCGCTTTGCGCGGGGCCGGTAAAGCAAAGACGCGAAGAAAACAATATATATGTTAATGCATATGTATTAGATCATATAACTCAAGGCATTATCCAGATCGGCGATTATGTCCGCGGCGTCTTCGATACCTACGGACAAACGTATCATCCCGTCGGTAATGCCTGACCTGAGGCGCGCTTCACGCGGGGCAGCGGCATTGGTCATCGAAGCGGAATGCTGAATAACGGTTTCCACCGCGCCGAGGGAAGTCGCGATATGGCAAAGCTCGAGATTATTTAATAGGGCCACACCGGCCTCGATGCTTCCCACATCGAAGGATACCATCCCGCCGAAACCGCGCATCTGCTTTGCCGCGACCTCGTGATTTTTGTGCGACGCGAGGCCAGGGTAATGTACGACCGAAATTTTCGGATGCGCGGATAAAAACTCGGCCACCCTCATCGCGTTCGCGTTGTGGCGTTCCATCCGCAGCGCGAGTGTTTTGATCCCGCGCAAAACCAGCCAGGCGGTCTGCGGCGCAATGTTGCCGCCGAAAAAAACCGAGGCCTTATGGCGGGCGATATCGATCAATTCCTTGCCGCCGATCAGCACACCGGCGGTCAGGTCGCTATGCCCGCCGAGGTATTTCGTGGCGCTGTGAGCCACCATATCCACGCCCATATCCAGCGGCGTCTGGTTATAGGGCGTAGCAAAAGTATTATCGATCAGTGTCCTGATATTATTCGCCTTCGCCACCTCCACAACCGCCGCGATATCGGTAATTTTCAACAAGGGATTAGACGGCGATTCGAGATGAAAAAGTTTTGTTTCGGGACGGACCGCAGCGGCATAGTTTTCCGCGTTCACCGCATCGACATATGTGACCGCTATGCCGAAGTTTTCCTGCAGGTGATCGAATAAATTTTGCGAGTTGGCATAGATACCCTCGGGCGCGACGATATGATCTCCGGCCCGCACAACCCCAAAAACACCGGCGCTGATCGCAGCCATCCCGGACGCAAAGGCAAGCGCCGCTTCGCCGCGCTCGAGTTCGACCATCGCGCTTTCCAGCGCCTCCTGCGTCGGGTTGCCGAGCCGGCCGTAAAAATAGCCTTCCTGCTCGTAATTATGAACCCGCCGCCCGGTCTCGGCATCCTCGAATGCGTAAAGCGACGCATTGTAAATGGGAACCGAGGCGGCGCCGTAATGTTTTGAGATATCTTCGCCGGCGTGAACCGAATCCGTAAAGACCGATCTGCTCTTTTTCATATTTGATTATCCGTATGTATATTCTTCCGACCTGCGTTAACGATATTATACCGGCCAAAAATTTTTCTTTCAAATCTCAGCAAAAACACCAGTTTTATTACGATAAGCAGAATGCAGGGCAATTGTTAAATAATATATTCGCATTAACATATATGTAATCATCTCAAATGGATAATATATTTGACATAGCAAATATGAATGTTACTATATGGGTAGTTTATGGCACTCGACAAATCATACGAAAATCTCGAATCTCTATTCCTGGCGCTGGCGGATAAGACCCGCCTGCGGATACTTAGTCTCATCGGGGAAGACGAGATCTGTGTCGGTTCGCTGGTCGAAGTTTTAGGCGAAAGCCAGCCGAAGATATCGCGCCACCTGGCATACCTGAAAAATGCGGGGCTGGTTTCCGTGCGGCGCGACGGCAAATGGATGCATTACCGGATAGTAGAGCCCGAAACTGCTGTCGCGGCGGAAATGCTGGATAGCCTGCTCGAATGGCTGGCGGAACAGCAACAAATGCGCAAAGAGCGTGGGCATTTGGAAAAGATCGGCGGCATTACCCATAAGGTCGTAAAGCCGAAAAAGACAGCAGCCGCGCCGCGCCGGAAACAGCTCGAGCAGGAAAATATTTACGATGAGATAGAACCAGATACTTATTTTGCAGAGGAAAAAGAGCCGCCTACCGAACCGGTGCAGCAGCCTTACCAAAGACAGGAACTCGAAACGTTTTTGCTTTAGTTTTGAGTCCACGCTTTAGCGTGCTTTTCCAAGCCGCCTAAAGGCGGGACTCAAAACAGGAAACCCGCCCGCGCTCCAAATTAATAAAAAAGAGGCGGTCAAAGACCGCCTCTAAACGAAGTAAAGTTTAAACTCTGACTCCCGACTACTTGATCCCTCCAAAGAAAGAAGAAACCGTCGTGGCAAGTCTTTGTTTGCCGCGCCCGATCCAGCCTTCCATCCTTTTGAAGATCCCCAGATGTCCCAGATCGTCGAAGTAAGAATAAAACACCGGCACCGCCAATAGCGTCAGCAGCAGACACAGGCTCTGGCCGCCGACGACCAGCACGCCGATGGAGCGGTTTGTTCCGCTGCCCGGCCCGGTAGCGATGACCAGCGGCATCATACCCGCGACCAGCGCGATCGTGGTCATCAGGATCGGGCGAAGCCGGTGGCGGTTTGCCGTAATGATCGCATCGTAGCGCGTCATGCCGCGCGAACGCAGCTGATTGGTATGATCGATCTGCAGGATCGCGTTTTTCTTGACCACGCCGAACAGCAGCAGCAATCCCAGACCGGAAAAAATGTTCACGCTCTGCCACATCACCAGCAGAGATAAAATGCCGAACGGTATCGACAGCGGAAGCGAGAGCAGGATCGTGACCGGGTGGATAAAGCTTTCAAACTGCGCCGCCAGCACGATGTACATAAAAATAAATGAAAGAAGAAAAGCGACGAGAAAATAGAACAAGGCTTTGCCCAGTTCCTTGGACTGTCCGACATAGCCGCTGCTGTAACCCGCCGGCAGATTTAATTGTTTGACGGCTTTGTCTAGTTCGGCTTGAATACTGGTAGCGGAGCCTCCCGGTCTGGTGTTGGCCAGAACGGTTACCTGGCGTTGGCGGTTCACGCGATCGACCGCCGCGGGCCCGGTGCCGCTTTCGATCTTGATCACGTTATCGAGCGTGACGTAACCCAATTTTACCGAAGGAACGATCAACCGTTTCAGCTTGTCTTCGCTCGAACGAAATTCGCCGATCGCGCGGACACGCACCGGATATTGGTCCGAGTTCTCATTGAAGGTAGAAACTTCCTGCCCTTCCATAAAAGTGTTCAGGGCTTGTGAAATATTGGCGACGCTGACGCCGAGGTCGATCGCTTTCGGCCGGTCGACCTTGAGGCGAAGCTCCGGTTTTCCGGCGATCAGAGTAGAGTCAACGTCCACGGCGTCCGGCACGGTTCTTAAGGTTTCTAAAAGTTTTGCGGAATATTGTTCCAGCACCTTCAGGTCGGGGCCGGCGATAAAAAACTGCACGTTGGCATTGCGAAATCCGCCGCCGGAAAACGCCTGTACCTGCTGCACCGAGGTGCGAAGCCCAGGGGGAAATTGTTTGAGGATCTCGCGTGATGCCACCATCAGATCCTGCTGCGAACGGGTGCGCGCGCTCAGATCCGTCATCTTCACATAGATCGAAGCGCTATTGACCAGCTGCTGCTGGTCGCCGCCGATAGTGGTCAAAGTGTCGCTGACCTCGGGAAGCTTGCGGACCTCGGCGGCGATCTTTTCAACCAGCGTGGACGTCGATGCAAGCGTCGATCCTTCGGGCGCGCGAACAGCGATCTCAAACTGCGACTGATCGTCCACCGGGAGAAAATTCTTACCGACAAAATAAAAAAGAGGAATAACACTGCCGACCGCAAAAATACAAAGCAGCAATATCACCCAGCGATGCGCCATGGAAAATTTCAGCAGTTTGGTATAGGTGCCGTCGATAAAACGATAGAATCCGCGCTCGCGGCTTTCACCGTGAATTTCCTCATCTCCGGCGTTTCGCAGCATCCCGTCGCCCCAGATCTCTTCTTCGGAAAGCTTGGGTTTGGGCTTGTGCTTGACCTTAATAAAACGCGCCGCCAGCATCGGCGTCAGCGTAAATGAAACTATCAGCGAAACCATCACGGCAAAGGCGGCGGTCAATCCGAACGCCGACATAAAACGGCCGACGATGCCGCCCATAAATCCCACGGGCACGAAAACCGCCAGCAGGGAAAGCGTGGTCGCGAGCACGGCTAATCCGATCTCGCGCGTGCCTTCGATAGCGGCTTCGTATGGCGTCATGCCTTTTTCTTCGATAAAGCGAAAGATGTTTTCCAGCACCACGATGGCGTCGTCGATCACGATCCCGACCATCAGCGTCAGCGCGAGCATCGTGATCTGATTAAGCGTGTAATCCATCGCATACATCAAACCGAACGTCGAAATGATAGACGTCGGGATGGCGATGGCCGCGATCAGCGTCGAACGAAAATTCCAGAGAAAAATGAAAACCACGATCGCCGCCAGAATACTGCCTTCGATCAGATGGGTTTCGATGGCTTCTACCGCCGCGCGGATAAACAGAGAGTTATCGGCCAGCATCTGAATGCGATATCCGCCGGGCAATGTTGCCTGGATCTCCTTTAAACGAGCCTTGACGGCCTCCGCGGTCGCCACGGTATTGGTGCCCGATTGTTTATAGACGACCAGCGTCACGGCCGGTTCGCCGTTCAAACGCGCTTCGGTGCGGGTTTCTTCGACGCCGTCCTCGACATAGCCGAGATCTTTGATCTTGACGCCGTAACCGCCGCGGTCGGCGACCACGATGTTATTGAATTGTTCCGGCTTGGTCAGCCTTCCGAGCGTGCGGACGGTTTTTTCGGTGGCCCCTTCATCGACGCGGCCGCCGGGGAATTCGAGATTCTGCGACCTGACCGCGTTGGTGACATTGGTGGTCGTCACATTGTACGAACGCATTTTATCGGGATCGACCCAGACCTGTATCTCGCGGTCGCGTCCGCCGATCATGCGAACCTGACCGACCCCGTTGATGGATTCGATGCGCTCCTTGATCTTTTTGTCGGCGATCTCGGTCACCTCGCGCAGGGAAGCGGGCGCCGATACGGCAAAACGCAAAACCGGCGCGGCGTCGGTGTCCAGCTTTTGCACAAACGGCTTTTCGGCGGTTTCCGGCAGGTCGGAGATGATGGTGTTTACTTTCTGTTCCACTTCCTGCGAAGCGACGTTCACGTTTTTATCGAGCAGAAACTGAACGAACACCTGGCTGACGCCTTCGACCGAGGTCGAACGCAATTCGTCGATACCGCTGATGGTATTGACGGCTTCTTCGACCTTTTGCGTGATCTCGGTTTCCACTTCTTCCGGCGATGCGCCGGGATTTACCACCGTGACGGTGATCGTCGGAAAATCGATCTTCGGAAACAGATCAACGCCGAGCGAGAGAAATGAAAACGCTCCCACGACGGTCAAAGATAAAACGATCATCGTGGCGAAAACCGGTCGCCTGACACATATTTCAGCTAGCCATTGCATAAAAACACCTTAAGATTGCTGCAAATTTTTCTCGGCTAAAACTTTCAAAGCCGAATTCATTTCTTCAAAACCCCGCCGGGTATTTTTCTTTACCAGAGCCCAGATTATCGGAACCAGTATTCCGGAAAACTCTTCACGCTGAATAAATTTCACTTTATTATCAGCTTTAGGCTCGAGCAAAAATTCATGTCTGCCGTCGAATAAACCTTTGACCAGCAAACTGCCGAGCCAGCTAAATTTAAGGTTCGCGGTATTTTCGACCACGTTCGGCTTCATCGCCATTCCCATGCCGCCGCTCGGCTGAATAAAAACCTTCAGCTGCGATCCCGGTTTTGTCTCGCCCTCAACCCGGCGGATAAACGGGTTCCAGTTAGGGTAATTTTCAAAATCCATCAAGATCCGCCAGACAGTTTCCGCCGGAGCATCGATCTCGATCTCTGTGTAAAGCTCCGTCATTTTAGCCGCTGCCCGTTACTGCTGATTTACCGAAACACCATCGTAAAGCTGATCGAGATTACTGACCGCGACTTTTTCGTCGCCCGCAAGCCCCTGTTTTACCTGGACGCGATCGTTTTCATTTTCGCCAAGCTGGACGATATGTTCTTCGGCTTTGCCGTCCTTGATAACGTAAACTTTGTTTGTGCCGCCGTCCACGCGAATGGAATTAGCCGGGATCAGCACTACTTTTTGCGTTTGGCCCTGCGCGATGCGCACGGTAGCAAAAAGTCCGGGTTTTAACTCGCCGCCGTTCGAATCCACTTCGGCTTCGACGGTCAGGGTGCGCGAAGTGGCGTTTAAGCCCGGCGAAAACCTGGCGATCGTTCCGGTAAAATTACGATCCGGATAAGCGCTGGTGCGTAAGCTGACCGACTGGCCGACCCTGATCGAACCGACCGCCTGCTCGGGCACGTCGATCTTCAAACGCAAGGTACTGGTGCGCATGATGGTGGCGATCTTGTTAGCCGTGCCGACAAATTCACCCGGATCGGCCGTTTTGTCGGAAACATAACCGCTGATCGGCGCTAAGATGGCCATATCTCCAATGGATTTTCTGGCCTGATTAACGGCTACCTGCGCAGTTTTGGCGGCGCTGATGGCGCTTTGAACGGCGGCCTGCGCGGTTCGAATACCGGCGAAATTCTGGTTGGCAAGATTCAGCGCGGTTTCATACTGGGCCTTCGCCTGGTCGCGCTGCGAACGGCGCTGGTCGAAGGTCGTCCGCGGGATATCCCCGGATTCGACCAGACGTTCCGCCCGTTTATATTCCTGTTCCGCCAGATCGAGCGCGGCTTTAGCGGTTTTAACTTCCGCGATCTGGGTTACGTTAAAGCCCGCGTTTTCGCTAAGTCCAAGCCTGGCCTGTGTTTGGCGGACATTAGCGCGCGCCTGTTCGACGGCGTCCTGCGCCTGCTGGGCCTGCTTTTCCGCTTGCTCGATTTTTAACTGCGCATCGCGGGCATCGAGGCGGACCAGCACCGAACCCTTGGTCACATAGCTGCCGATGTCGAAATTCACCTCGACGATCTTGCCGCCCACCAGCGGGGCGACGTCTGTCTGCGCGTCGCTGTTCAGCGTGCCGGTGGCTTCGAAATAGACCGGAACATCACGGGCCTCGGTACCGGCCACGGTCACGTCGATCGTTTTTGGCGCCGCATTCTTGTTGCTGTTGGCTGTTTCGGCCTTAGAACCGCAGCCGGACTGCGCCAGGGCAAGCAAGCTCAATAAGAGCAAAATAGTAAAAAGGGAAAAGTATTTTCTCATCATTTTTTGGTCAACACCCCGTTCAGCAAAATTTCGGCAAATTGCCGCGCGGCGTCTTCGTTTGAAACCTTTAAAAGCTTTTGCTCCTTGTCCCAGAGCGTATTATTGAGCGAATGGTGCATGATCGTTCCGACAAAAGAGCGAATGATAATTTTCGGGTCCATCTGGCGAAAGAACCCTTCACCCTGGCGTTCCGCGATATATGAGCCGAGAAAGTTATAGAGATCCACCACGAAATTCTCAAAAAACATCTGCGCCAGCTCGTGGCCTTCGAGCGCGGCATACAGCAGCAGCCGCATAAAATTCGGATCGTCGCGGTGATGATCGAGGGCATTTAGCGCCAGGCCGTAAAAAAGCGCGTAATCGTCTTTGGCGGCGGCCAGTTCCGTCAATTTTTCCAGCGGGGTCTTCATTTCCGCGTGATTGCAGGCTTTGTGGTCGATGATGGCGTGATAAAGCTCGTCTTTGTTGGCGAAATGCCGGAAAACCATCGCTTCGGAAACGCCCGCGGCGGCCGCTATCTCCTTGGTCGTCGTACCCCGAAAACCGCGCTCGGCAAACAATCTCATGGCGATATGCAGGATCTGCACGCGCCGCTCATCGCTCGCCATCCGGCTCGAGTGTGGTAAATTTGTCGTTGAAGTAGCCATTTTTAATACATTAAAAGCAAAGTAAGTGCTTACTAACTTACTAATTTCCCATTTTGCGCGCCTGTTGTCAAGAAAACCGAGCTTGTTTTCAGTCGGAGCGCGGACGGCTCGTCCGTTCTTGTCAGTAGCGCCTGCGTAAGCGGGTGCGTACCCATCTAATTTGGACGAGTCACCCACGCCCCCGACCTTTGCGACATCCTGGCGCGCTTTGAGGTTTAGACTTTTACCCGAAAAGTACGCAAAAATTTAGCGCAAAGGGCGCGAAGATTATCAGTACGCAAAATCGCTCGGAATTTCTCGAACTTTCACCTATCATTTTCGTATGAACCTTTGCAGCAGACAGTGCATCTGATATTTTTGTACTGACAACTGAAGGAACAGCCGGAGACTAAGATCCGGTATTTTTGGATAGATATTTGGGTAGATAAAGGAAGGGAGATTTACTTAAAATGGATAATATTAATTATAACGACGAACAAAGCCTGGTACCGGCCGAGCCCACAAACGGCGCGGCCAAGGAGCACGATTTTATGAACGATCTTAATGCAACGGCGCAGGAATACGGCCAGAAACTGTCTGACGCGGCGCTCAAGGCCAAGGATTTCGCCACCGAAAAATTCGAACAGGCCAGCGACAAGTTCAAGGAACTGCAGGGCAAGGATTTTAGCGAACTCGCCAGCGATGCGAAAGAATACGCCAAGAAAAATCCCGGCCAGACCATCCTGATCTCAGCGGCGGTCGGCCTCGTGCTCGGCTTCATTCTCCGCAGCGGCCGGAAATAAGGCTTAATACAATTTAATAGCAAAGTTGAAAGGGCAGGGTGATAAACCTGCCCTTTCTTATTTATAAAAGTGACGGTTATGAGAACGTGTGTCTGTCGCGTATTTGCCTTAAAAATATGCGCATCATTACATCATAATATTTACATCAAAACATCAAAACTCTTGAAATATTCATTTTGCGGTGATAAGCTATGCAATGGGAATTATTATGTCTAATTCTGTTTCGACTAAAAGAAGGCGCACAACGATAACTCTTGAAGGCGATGTTTCCGAAGCGATAAAAGACCGCTTGCGAGAGAATCCTGATCTGCGCGAAAAAAATCTGATCAACGAACTGCTGAGAAAGGGTTTGAAAGAAATTCCTTCGCACACACAAAAGTTTAAGGTCAAATCCGTTAAAACTAAGCTGCGGCCAGGGATAGTTCTCGACAACGTGGAAGCATTATTGGAAGAAATAGAATCTTGATATTACCCGAATATTTTTGATCTATCCTGATGATCTTACTAGACTCCAACATTCTACTTTACGCATTCATCGACGCCACGCCGCAGCATATAAAAGCAAGGCGGTGGCTGGAAACCGCGATCGAAGATAATTTTGAGCCGCTCGCGGTTTCATGGACAGTAATACTTGCATTCATCAGAATATCCACTAACAATAAAGTTTTCACTCCGTCATTAAATACATCTCAAGTCGAAGAAATTTTGAGACCGTTTCTGGATCATACAAATGTGCGTATAATCGACCCGCTTAACGATCATTTCCCTCGCTTGCTTTCGGTAATGAAAGAGGGACAGGCGTTAGCAGCTCTTACCATGGATGCGCATTTGGCGACTTTAGCTTTAGAACATGGGGCAAAAATAGCCACTACAGACCGCGATTTTTCCCGTTTTCAGGGAGTTAAGATCATCGATCCCTTAAAAGATTGATTATCAGTAAATTCGAACGCGCCAAGCTGTTTTGAGCCGCCTTCAGGCGGCTTTTCAAATATCCGCAAGAAGCACGCTAAAGCGTGGACTCAAAACTATTCTTCCAGACGATCGTGTAGCGCCACAACCGGTGATTGAGTACACGCGCGCCGGGCAGCCACTGTTCTGCCATGTTCCGCGCTTCTTTCAAAGTCAGGTAGGTTTCGTCACGGCCGTGTCGATCCCAAAATTGCCGAACCGCGCGGGGCTGCCGCGTCCGGCCGGTTCTTAATAAACGTCTTAACATGTCATAAGCCAAAGCCGTATACGACCCGGCGCTATCCGCTAAGCCCGAATCCGAGCGAACGTCGTGAATGATAAGCGTGCCCCCGGGTTTTAGCAGTGTTTTCATTTGCGGCAGCGCGAGGTCTTCCGGCATGTGGTGAAGTGTGGCCGCGGAAATAACACAATCAAATTTTTGAGAATTAAAATTCTGTTCAAGAAAATCTCCGCAGTGGAATGAAACCGATCCAGTCGCGCCGATCCGCTGCCGGGCGCGGGCGATCATCTCCGCGGAAAGGTCCAGCGCGGTTACTTGACGCCCATCTTTGGCGCCCGCGGCTCCGGCTGCGAGCAGCTGCGTGAGTCGGCCGCTGCCGCATCCGATCTCGAGCACACTTACAGCTTCGTCCGGAACTAACTTGAGCAGCAGCCGATCGTAACGGTCGGAGCCGCTGTCTCCCCCGCTTAAGCGGGCAAGTTCATCGAAATCACACTGAACTTTTTCACGATCCATTTCGATCAGGAAATCTCAAAGAGGTTTATTTTTCACCGGTTTTTATAAATGCTACGGCGGCTTCGATCTGGGAATCTTTTCCGGCCAGCAGATCCCGACGAGAAAGGTTTACTTCGATATCGGGAAAGACGCCTCGGCCTTCGATGATGACGCCTTTTGGGGTGCGCGGCTGGCCGTAAGGATAGATAAAAAGCGCGCCGGTCGGGAGCGACTGAGCGTCGGCGTCCATGTCAGCGCCCTCGGTTTTGTTGCCGATGACGATCGCGCGCCCGGCTTCCTGCAAGCCGGCGGCAAATTGCTCGCTGGCGGAGGCGCTCGCTTTGTCGAGCAGGATCACTACCTTGCCGGTGTAGGGTTTTTGGTGCGGCCTGGCCGTGTAGTAAAAATCGTCGCCCCCGCGCGTGCGCGTGATCATCAGCAGGGTCTTCTTTTCAAAAAGCGCGTTCGCCATTTCGATCCCGACCGCATCGTCGCCGCCGCCATTGCCGCGCAAATCGATGATAATTCCCGGGGCATCGTTCATGGATCGCAGCGCCGTGCGGAGTTTTATCCGCAGCGGCCCGATAAAACGGGTGAAATGTATATAGCCGATGCCGCCCGTCAGGCGTTTAGATTCAAAGAGCGCGTAGAGAGCCGCGCCTTCTCCGAAACTTTGTTTCTCGATATCGCCCGGCGGGATCAGCCGCCGCCGCAGCGTTACTTCCCGCAATTCGTCCAGCTCATTTAAAAAGCCGATGGCCAGATCGGTGTTGATCTTTCCGGAAAGTTTTGCGCGGACGTGGTCGATGTCATTTACCGGAACGCCGTCCATTGTTTTTACGACAAACCCGGGGCGGATCGCGAATTCGGCGGCGGAAGAATTTTTCAAAATACGGAAAACGACGACTTGCCCGTCGATCTCTTTTAGGCCCATCCCGGTCGTTACCGGCAGCTCCCTGGTTCTTTCCAATTGTTCCGGGGTGACGATGTCCGTATGCGAAATACGGAGCTCACCAAGCATTTTTTCAAGAATCTCGTAAAGCTCGGCGTCATTTTTTGCGGCGGCCGTCAGCGGTGAATAACGCAGGCGAACTTCATTCCAATTAAGCCCGCCGAAGGTCCGGTCGAAATATTTTTCGTTAATGGTTTTCCAGACCTGCTCAAAAGTTTTCTGCCTTATTTGCGGCGTACTTTCTTTGACCTGGTTTTCCCTAACCTGGCTTTCTCCGACCGGAGCAAAAAGAGTAAGAGACAAAACGGCGGTAACGAGAGCCGCAGAAGCCGCCGAAAAAAATGGCGCACATTTCTTCATAAAAAAGAATAATTCCCGGTGAAATTACCGTCGGATGACTATTCCTTAATGTACGCCGAAACGCCGTTTTGTCAATATTATTTATCGCATCGATCTACCCGTGTTGCTGGAGCGATTTTATCCAATCGACCATACTTTTCTGGCGGACGAGATAAAAGCCCTTGTCGGTCTGAAAACCGTCGAGCGTGCCATCGAGCACATAGTTGATCAGGGTCTGGTGAGTAGGTACGGGTTTTAGAATGTCGTGACGGCGCAGCAGTTCGCGCACTTCGGACACTTTCCATAACGGGTCGATATCGAAATCAATTACTTCTTTTTTCAACATAGTCTTGAGTTCCTTTTTTTTGGGATTTAGTATTTCTGCGGGCGAGGGGTGAGGTCGCTTATTTTATGTTTTGTAAAAGCCTGATGAGTTTCCGGCGGAGAGGATCCCAAAAGGCGGGAGTTGTGAAAAATCACTGCGCATATTATCAAAAATTTAGGTTTCCGGCAGAAGATTCGTTTCCGCAGTTTTACTCGCTTTTGGGACATTGGCGGTTATCCGCAGGCTTTCAAACTCTTCCTTCATCGCTCTAAAATCCAAGATACTCTTGTTTCATAAATAATACAAACAAATATTGATGAAATTTTATTAAAATGCGATAATTAATATGTGGAGCCCGTATGGAAGCTGTAACTCTAACTCAGATAGAAACTTACGACCCGCAGCCGGTGCGGCAGGGCGGCCGTACGCGCTATCTTTGCGGTCTGTCTAGCATGTGTTTGGACAAGCCGCGCGACAACGCTCATCGCAGCCTCTGCGTGGAAAATTCAAGCGGAGTTTTCTACTGCCATCGCTGCGGGGAAAAGGGAAGGCTGCGCGAATTTTGGGAAAAACGTTCCGGAACGAATCCCACGAAAAATCTGGCGATAAAAACGACGCACCTGCGCCCGGTCGCGGCATTGGTCGCCAGGGCGATAAGCAAAGAAACGAAGCAGGAAAAAAAGATCGACCTGGAAGCGATGCGCGAACGCATGTCGTCGTACGCACTTAAATTTGCGGATTCACCCGCGCAAAAATATCTGCAGGAGCGCGGAATACAGCCTAAAATTTCCTTGAAAGCCGGGTGCGGCTACGCGCCGGGTTGGGAGCACTGGGAAAAGAAAGGCGACGATTGGAATTTGCTCGGGACGGACGCGCGCGTGGTTTTCCCGGTTTATGACGAGGATAAAAATCTGGCCGCGATCCACGGGCGGGCGATCGATAAAGATCATATTCATTCTTCAAAAATAACCAGGGGAAATAAATCAAAAGGCGTGTTTCTTGCTTCACCGAGGGCGCTGTCCGGCAACGTGGTCGCGATCTGCGAAGGCCCGGCGGACGCGCTCGCTTTGCAAACCTGCGGCATCCCGGCGCTGGCGATGATCGGCACCACCGCGCCGAAATGGCTGGCGGCAAAACTAAAAGATAAAGCCGTGCTGCTCGCCACCGATGCCGATAAAGCCGGCGATGAAGCGGCGATGAAACTCGAGGCGGTGCTGCGAATCTACACGAGAAATATTTTTCGGATGCGCCCGCTTTCAGGGAAAGATTGGGCGGAAGAATTGGAAATACTCCAGCAAAAAAAAATGGGTGAGATGCTGGTCCCGTTTGCGCCGGAAACCGACGACGTCACACGGGCAAACTCTTCCTGGCAATTTGTGCTCGACGGGGATCATGAGGCGGCGGAATTCGTCGCTCGCCTGATCGACGATAAAGAATTAAAAGACGCCTTTTTGGCGCTGATCCGGAAAGAACATGCGATGGCCGCGTAATGTTAACTATTAAGAGTTTGGTTTAGAGGCGGTCTCTGACCGCCAAATAATGCAAAACAATAAGAAAAAGGCGGTCGCAGACCGCCTCTAAACCTTTAAGAATCCTGGAAAATAAACCGTTTGTTGTCTTGCCCAACAAAAAAGCCTTGACAAATCGAAAAACCCGCATAAAATATGAACGTTCGTTTTTATAACTGTGCCAAAATTAAGCCCAGCCGTAATTGAAGAAAAGAAACTGGTGATCGAGAGCGCGGCCAAGGCCCTGTTCATCAAGCAGGGTTTCCATGCCACCTCGATGCGCGACATCGCGCGGGAGGCTAAAGTGTCGCTGGGCAATCTTTATAATTATTACACGACCAAAGAGTCGCTCTTTGAATCGATCATTGCCAAATATCTGCAGGTTATAAACGGCAGGCTGCAGGACATCTTTACTCAAACGGACGCGCCGCTCGAGCCGGAAAACCTGCTCGCCTTCGGCCACGAGATCAAAGACATGGTGAACACGCACCATGATTTCTGGCTGCTGATGTACATAGACGTGCTGGAATTTCAAAACCGCCACTTTCGCCGTCTTTTTGAGGGTTTGACGTTCGGGATGCGGCGCCGTTTCGGCAAGTATTTCGACAAATTGACCGCCGGCGGCACGGTCTATGAAGGGACCGATCCGGCAGTGGTTTTCTCAGCGGTTTATATGCAATTTTTCAACTATTTCCTGGTGGAAAAACTTTTCGGCGGGAATTCGCATTTCGGATTATCCGACGACGAAGTGATCTCGCGCCTGACGGAAATATTCGTGCGCGGAACATATAAAAAGCCGCTAAAAAGCGGCAGATAAAAAAGAGTTAGATCCGTTTAGAGTACACGCTTTAGCTTGCTCTTTTAAGCCGCCCGAAGGCGGGACTCAAAACGGGGTGACCCATAGTAAACTTTTTGTGTGAGCTATTGTTTTCTAAAAGAAAACGGACGTTCATTTTTAATTATTTCAGATATAAGTTCAGTGGAGGATGCAGCGATGGTATTAAAGCGTCAAATAACTTTAGGTTTTATTTTTATATTGCTGTGCGCATTTGCGCAGGCGGTTTCGGCACAGGGCCCGAGCGGACAAATTTCCGGCACGGTGATCGATCCCCAGGGCGCGGTCGTTCCGGGCGCGGCGGTAAAAGCGGTCAGCGTCGGCCAGGCATTTGAGCGAACCGCCACGACCAATAATGACGGCGAATTCGCTTTCTCGCTGCTTCCCCCGGGCCGGTACCGGGTCGAGGTAACCGCGAGCGGGTTTGCCGCTGCTTCATCCGAAATAATGGTGAACGTGACACAGACGACGCCCGTTGAATTCACGCTTAGCGTGCAGGGCGCGACCGGCGTGGTCAATGTGGAATCGCCGGCCGTGCAAACGGAAAGTTCGCAGAACGGCGGCGTCGTTCAGGGCGATACGATCCGCCAGCTTCCGCTGCCGTCGCGCAATTTCCAGCAGATCCTGACGCTTTCCGCCGGGGCGCAATCGGGCGTGACTAACACGACCGACCTCGGGCGCGGCGACGCGATCATTTCCGTCAACGGCCAGCGCACGACCAGCAACAGCGTCAAGATCAACGGCATCGACGCCAATTCCGTCGGCACGAACTCCACGCCGAATATCGCCGTGCCTTCGACCGAAAGCCTGCAGGAATTCGTCGTGCAGACATCGCTTTACGATGCGTCCAACGGCCGCAATGCCGGCGGCAATGTCGAGGCGATAACCCGCAGCGGCACGAACGATTTTCACGGCAGCGCATTCTACTTTTTTCGCGACAAAGCTTTAAACGCCAACGACCCGTTTATCAAAGCGCGGGGGTTGGCAAAGCCGATCGGGACGCGCAATCAATTCGGCCTGACATTCGGCGGCCCGATCATAAAGAGCAAGGCCTTTATCTTTGGCGCGTATCAAGGCACGCGCGAGGTGAACGGAGTTTCGCTGGCCAACAGCCTGACGTTTCCCGGCGTTCCCGCCGGCCTGACCGATACCAACCGCACCGCGAGCGGATTGTCGGCGGCTTTCGGTGTTCCAATAGCAAATATTTCGCCACAGGCGCTGTTTATTTTGAACGCCCATCTGCCAAACGGCTCTTTTGCCGTCCCGTCATCGGGAGTGACCGGGCTGGCGGCGGGCGCGATCGTGACCGTGCCGCAATCGGGCACCTCGCGCTTTCGCGAAAATCAGTTTTCCATTAACGGCGATTTTAATATCAGCGACAAAAACACCCTTTCGGCCAAGGTATTTTTTGCCGATAATCCGACCAAGCAGGCGAATTACAACTTTGCCGGTTTGGGCAACGGCAACAATCAGCTGATCGGTTTCGGCGGTGATCTGGCGATCAAGCAGACGCTGCTTTCCTTTACCGATACGCATATTTTCGGCAGCGGCATCGTCAACCAGGCGCGTTTCGGATTCAGCCGTTTGCTGGTGACCAGCGTCCCCGAAGAACCTTTTACCGCCGCGCAGCTCGGCATAGTCAACCCACTGGCCAGCCTGTTTCCCGGCGCTCCGACGATCGTGGTAGCGGGCGGCACGGTGGCGACCGGACAGGCGAATTTCACTTTCGGTTCCTCGACCCTGGCGGATCAATCATCGCGCATCAATGCCTTCACGTTTGCCGACACGATCTCTTGGGTACAGGGAAATCACCGCTTCCGCATCGGCGGCGAATATCGCCCTTCGACCGTGAAATTTTATTTCAATGCCTTTACGCGCGGCCAATTAATTTACAGCAGCTTCAATAGTTTTCTAACCGGCACCGGAACTTCGATCCTCGGGTCGGGAGTTTTCGACCGCTCGTTCCGGGTGTCGGATCTCAGCGGCTTTATTCAGGACGATTACAAATTCAACGACCGCCTGACGTTCAATCTGGGTTTGCGCTACGATTACTACGGGCTGCCGGTCGATACCGAGGGGCGGCTGGTCAATTTCGACGTGACGCAATTTCGCATCGGCGCTCCGCCGAACGGAATCGTACAGGCGGCCGGCGGCCAACTGGCAGGCGTACCGACGGTAGAAAAAACTCTCGTGCCGACGGATAAAAATAATTTCGCGCCGCGTCTCGGTTTTGCTTACCGTGTCGATAGCGACGGCAAAATAGTGGTTCGCGGCGGGTATGGAATTTATTACGACCGTATTTCGACCCGTTACGCCAATACGCAGCTTTTCAATTTTCCGTACCTCGCCTTGGGCGTCGGACTTCCGGGGCTGACCACGACCAGCGCCAACCCGTTCGTGCCGCTGCCGCCTCCATCGGCGTTCCCGACCGTCGCGACGATCCCTTCAGTGCTGTCACCGCTGGCCCCGTTCGTCGGTGTTTCGGTGAGCGGAGTTTTTGTCGATCCGGAACTGCAAACCCCGTACATTCAGCAATATAACCTGGGCGTGCAATGGGAATTCATGAAAAACACGGTGCTCGAAGCCGGTTATGTCGGCAATCGCGGGACACATCTTTTACAGGTAATCACGGTTAACCAGCCGGCCTATAATCCGACGACGAACAGCTTTGCCCCGCCCTATGCCCCCGGCAGCGTTCTCTCCGTTCTTAAAAATGTCACCGGCGGTGTGCAGCAGGTTCAAACCACTTCACTCTCCCGGTACAACTCGTTTCAAATGACCTTGAGCAGAAGGTTCAACCAGGGTTTGCAGGCAAGCGCGGCCTACACGGCGGGACGTTCGATAGATTATTATTCCGGCGGCACCATCAACGAACTGAGCAATACGCCGGGCGATCAGTACAACTGGAGGCTTAACAAGGGGCGCTCCGATTTCAACCGCGAACAGCGCCTGGTCATCAGCGGTGTTTACGATCTGCCTAATCTCGTCGGCCGGGACAGCGGCGCGAGCTGGCTGATAAATAACTGGCAGGTGGCGGGCATCGCCGTATTTCAAACCGGACTGCCTTTTTCGGTTATCGATAATCCCGGCAACGGCGTCATCAGCCGTTCTAATTTCAACACCGCCTTCACCGGGCAGCTTATGACCACGGGCAGCAGCTCCGTACGCACGGGGCAGTATTTCAGCACCCAGGCATTCGCTCCGTCATGCCCGATCGGCACGGTGCTTTCCACCAATCCCGCCCTGCCGCCGAGCCAGAGATTCGTCTGCGGCACGGGCGGTGTCGGCACGGTGAATAATCCGTTCTTCGATCCCGGCAGCCCGTTCGGTAATACGCCGCGAAATCTTCTGACCGGCCCCGGCCAAAAGAATGTGGATATTTCCTTTATCAAGCAGTTTCCGGTGCGCGAGAACATGAAGATCGAATTTCGCGCGGAAATGTTCAATGTCTTTAACTGGGTGAACTACGCCAATCCGGTGAACAATCGCGTGCTGGGCACTTTCGGACAGATCACCTCGGCGGCGACCGGCCCGCGCGTCATCCAGTTCGGAGCGAAGATCAGCTTTTAAGGTAGCGCCGCCGTCCCGGCGGCTGTCGTGAGCGCGTCTCGCATTCACATGTTTTAATGGCGGGCAAGATGCCCGCCACACAGCCGGGCGGGACGCCGGCGGTACAGATGCGGGCAGGGATGCCCGCGCTCCATCTTCGAATCCGACGGTAGAGAAGGGTTATGTATGCCGCGGGCAATAGTTAAAGACAGGGAACTTTTTTACGATTCTCAGGGCGCGGGTGCGGCGCTGGTGCTGATTCCGGGCTTCGCTTCCGGCGCGTGGCTCTGGCACAGGCAGACAGCCGAATTATCCCGCAAATTCAACGTCATCACATTTGATCCTTGCGGGATCTCGGCTTCGGAAAAAGCGCCCGTGCCCCTGAGTATAGCTTCGCTGGCTGAAGACACCGCGGCGCTGCTGGATTTCTTGCGGATCGAGCGAGCCGTGCTGCTCGGCACTTCATTCGGCGGATTTATCGCGCAGGAATTTGCGCTCGCCTTTCCCCAAAGAGTAGAAAAACTGATCCTGGCCTGCACTGGCTACGGCGGCAAAGGCCATGTGCCGCCGGCGATGGAAGTGCTGGCGGCTTTTGCCTCGACCCGGGGGCTGAACACCGAAGACCGGATGCGGGAAAATCTGCTGATGGCGTTTAACCAGTCCTTTGTCGCGGAACACCCCCAGGAAGCAGAAGATTTCTGCCGGATGCGCGCGGAAAATTTTGTGTCCGAGGAAGTTTATTTACAGCAGCTGAACGCGGCGCTCGCGTTCGACACTTCCGGAAGGGTGAAAGATATTACCGCGCCGACGCTGGTTTTGACCGGCGATAAAGACATCATCGTGCCGCCGCAAAATTCGCGCAATCTTGCCGCCGCGATCCCCGGCAGCGAGCTGAAGATCATCTCCGGCGGAAGCCATATGTTTTTTGTCGAGCAGGCGGAAGAATTTAACCGCACCGTTGTAGAATTTATCGAGAGCTAGAAAATGAGAAACGCACTTATCGCAGGAACCGGCAGCTTTGTGCCGGAAAAGATCGTCACCAACGCTGACTTGAGCGCGATGCTCGGCGAAGATATTGGCGACTTTGTCGAAAACAATCTCGGCATTCTCGAACGCCGCATTCTGGCCGATGACGAAAGCGCCGCCGACCTCGCCACCGCCGCCGCGGAAGCCGCGCTGAAAGACGCAGGCATCACCGCCGAAGAACTGGATCTGATCATCGTCGCGACCGACACCCCGGAATATATTTCGCCCGCTACCTCGGTCGTGGTACAGCACCGGATGGGCGCGAAAAACGCCGGGACCTTCGACATCAACGCGGCGTGCGCCGGTTTTGTCACGGCATACGATACGGCGGTAAAATTTATCAAGGCGGATGAAAATTATCGCTACGTGATGGTCGTCGGCTGTTACGCCATGAGCAAATTCATGGATTGGACGGAAAAGAAAACCGCCACCATTTTTGCCGACGGCGCTGGCGCGGTCGTGCTCAAAGCCGAAGCCGAAACGGAGCGCGGCCTGCTTGCATCAAAGCTCGAAGCCGACGGCTCGTATCACAATTTTCTGGGTATTCTTGCCGGGGGCACGAAGCTGCCGATCGACGCGGAAGTGCTGGCCGAAGCCTATTACAACAAGGTGCGCTTTGCCACGAAATATCCGCCTGAGGTCAACCTCGAGGGCTGGCCGCGCATCGTGGGCGAATTGTTGGAGAGGGCCGGACTGACACAAGACGACGTAAACCTTTTTCTCTGGACACAGGTAAACTTAAGCACGATCAAAGAAGTGATGCGCCGGATGGATCTGCCGATGGAGCGCACCCACACCGTCATGCAAAAATACGGCTATACGGGTTCGGCCTGTATTCCGATGGTGCTGCACGATGCGGTCGAAGCGGGAAAAGTTTCGCCCGGCGACGTGATCGTAATGTGCGCGTCCGGCGGCGGGCTTAATATGGCGGCGGCGGTTTTTAGGTTTTAAGTAACGTCTTGTTTAGAGGCGGTCTTCGACCGCCATAACGAAGTTTTTTATCGCGGCGGTCGAAGACCGCCTCTAAACAAAAATGTGTTCTCGAGATGAAGTTCCAAAACATCTACAGTTTGTTTCGCGAACAAACCGCCAAGTACCGCGGCCGGCCGGTTTTTTATAGCCGCGCGGACGATGGCTGGCGCTCGCAAAATTGGGAAGAGCTTGAGGAGCAGGTACACGATCTTGCCTGCGCTTTGCTGGCTAAGGGGTTGACCAGGGACGCGAGCGTCGCGATCCTGGCGGGTAATATTCCCGAATGGACGGTCGCCGATATCGCCGCGATCGCGGCGGGGGGCATCGGTACCGGAATTTATCCCACCAGCTCGGCGGAACAGTGCGCATTTATCATCGATCATTCGGATGCGGAATTTGTGTTTGTCGATACCGCGGAACAACTCGAAAAAGTTTTGAGTGCGGGCGGCAATCTCTCAAAAGTTAAAGAGATCATCTGTTTAGAAAAAAATATTTCGAGTGGTTTAGAGGCGAAGGTGATTTTCTATGCAGATCTACTGGAATTCGGCCGGGCAAAACGCCCGGAGTTTTTATCCCGAGTCGAAGAGCTCGGCGCTGGCGCCGCGCCCGACGACATCGCGATCATGGTTTATACTTCCGGCACGACGGGCGAGCCGAAGGGCGCGATGCTCTCGCACAAATACATTCTGAATTCGGTCGAGTCGCTGCGCCGTTCGGTTTCGATCTTTGACACCGATGTTTCGTTTTCGTATCTGCCGGGCTGTCACGTAGCGGAGAGAATATCCGGCATTTACAATCGATTGTATAACGGCACGAGCGTCTATTTCGTTGACGACCTGGCAAAACTTTACGGTTATATGCTGGAAGTAAAACCGACGGTGTTTGCCTCGCTGCCGCGATTTTTTGAAAAAATTCACGCGGCGATCGCGGCAAAACACGGCACGGAAAATGTCGATCCGCAGATCGTCAAAGACCATTTCGGCGGGCGGGTTCGTCTGCTGACGTCGGGCGGCGCTCCGTTGCCTTTTGAGATCGCGCAGTTTTTTGCCGACGCGGGCGTGCCGATCCTGCAGGCGTACGGGCTGACGGAAAATATTTGCGTGGCGTTCAACCGGGCGGACGATCTTAAATTCGGCACGGTCGGAAAACCGATGCCGATGTGCGAAGCAAAGATCGCCGGGGATGGTGAAATCCAGGTCAAAAGCGAGATGATGTTTTCCGGTTATTACAAGGAGCCGGAAAAGACCGCCGAGATGTTTGACGTGGACGGATGGCTGAAAACCGGCGATCTCGGCATGCTCGACGCGGACGGTTTTTTGCGGATCACCGGGCGCAAGAAAGAGATCATCGTGCTTTCGAACGGTAAAAATGTCGCGCCCGCGCTGCTGGAAAATTTCGTCAAGGAAAACCATCTCATCAGCCAGGCGTTCATATACGGCGACGGTAAAAGTTTTATCACGGCGCTGGTGACGCTCAACCAGAATGAAACCGAAGCGTTCGCGCGCGCGAAAAATATCGTGTTTGAAAACTTCGCCGGCCTGACCCGCGAAAAAGAAATATGGCAAACGGTCGATGATACTATTCAGAAAACGAACGCGCGCGTTTCTTCGTCGGAGCGGATAAAAAAATTTCTCATTTTAGAGCGCGATTTTTTGTCGCAGCTTGACGAGTTGACGCCGACTTTAAAGTTAAAAAGAAATGTCATCTCGGAAAAATTTAAGGATGTTTTGGAGGCACTTTATGAATAAGGTTATCGGCAAATTCGGTTTCACCTGTTTATTGTTAATAATTTTCGCGTCCGCCGTATTAGCACAGGCGGCGCAGGATAAGACCGTTACTATTTTCGGCGCGAAAATTCATTATATCGAAGCCGGCGACGCGGCAAATCCGACCGTGGTTTTGCTTCACGGGCTCGGCGGCAGCACGGACAATTGGGCTTTTAACACGCCGGCGCTGGCGGCGAAATATCACGTCATCGCGCTCGACCAGGTCGGTTTCGGGAAATCCGACAAACCGCTTATTAATTATAGAATAGGTACTTATGCGGATTTTCTGGACAAATTCTTTAGCGAACTAAAGATCGAAAAAGCGACGCTGGTGGGAAATTCGCTGGGCGGATGGATCGGCGCTCTTTACACACTGAAATATCCGAACAAGGTTGAAAAACTCGTGCTGGTCGATTCCGCCGGTTTTGCTCCGCCAAAAGATTTCAATTACAAATCATTACAGAACCTGAATCCATCGACTCGGGAACAGGTGCGCGAAACCTTGAAACTGGTCATTTACAATCAGGCGCTGGTGACGGACGCGTTCGTCGATAGCGGGATAACGGCGCGGGTTTCCGCCGGCGACGGCTACACCATCCAGGCGCTGGTCGATTCGATCAAGCGCGGCGAAGATTTCCTCGATGGAAAATTAAAAGATCTGAAAAAACCGACGCTGATCGTCTGGGGCAAACAGGACGGGCTGACGCCGCTGGCCGAATTCGGCGAGCGTTTTAAAAGGGAGATCGCGGGCTCCGAACTGATCGTTTATGACCAGTGCGGGCATATTCCGATGGTCGAAAAAGCCGCTGACTTTAACGCCGCGCTGTTAAAATTTTTGGAGCAGAAATAATCTGACTGGAGCGCGCAATTCATTGCGCCGAACGCTACGCGTTCGTGCAGATTAAAATCTGCGCTCCCAGGAGAAATATGACCCTAAAAATCGGAGACACATTCTCCGCGACAAAACAAATCACCGACGCCGAGATCCGCACTTTCGCGGAATTGGTAAACGACTACAATCCGATCCATCTGGATGAAGAATTTGCCAAAACAACACGGTTCGGCAAAAGGATCGCGCACGGGATGCTGAGCGCCGGGCTGATCTCCGGAGTGCTCGGCTATCAGCTCAGCGAACGCAAAGTTCTCTACCTCAGCCAGACGCTGAAATTCACCGCGCCGGTTTTTCTTGACGACACCGTCACCGCGACGGCAACGGTGACAGGTGTCCGCGAAGATAAACCGATCGTCACGCTCGAGACCGTCTGCACCAATCAAAACGGCGACACGCTGGTCAAAGGCGAAGCAGTGATAATGCTGCTCTAAAAAATGAACAACGAAACCCCTACAACTTCTGCGCCAACCTCTGTTTATGCCTGGTATGCGCTCGCGCTGTTGATGGTCGTTTATATTTTAAACTTCCTCGACCGCACGATCATTTACATTTTATTTCCGCTGATCAAAAAGGAAATGTCTTTTTCCGACACGCAGCTTGCCCTGCTGGGGACGACTTCATTCGTGATCTTTTACACGCTGCTGGGAATTCCGTTCGGCCGGATGGCGGACCGGGGCTCGCGGACGAAAATAATTGCGATCGGCGTAGCGGTGTGGAGCCTCTTTTCCGGGCTGACCGCATTTGCCGGAGATTTCTGGACACTGTTTTTTTGCCGCTTGATGGTCGGCGTCGGCGAAGCGACTCTCGGCCCGGCGGCGATCTCGCTTCTAAGCGATTATTTTCCCGCCAGGAGGCGCGCGACGGTGACCAGTATTTATTCGATGGGTATCGCCATCGGCGCCGGGCTCGCCGCTTTACTCGGCGGCGCGCTCAGCAGCTACGGTTGGCGGACGGCCTTTATGATCGTCGGGTTTCCCGGCATCGTTTTTGCCGTGCTGGTTTTCTTTTTGCGCGAACCGGCACGCGATGAAAAAGCGATATTGGCCGAAACCACTTATTCGGGTTCCGATTGGAAAAAACTGCTTTCGAATAGATCGTTCATTTTTCTCTGCCTGGGCTATGCGCTATTCGGCCTTGCCACCAATAATCTTTCCATCTGGGGCGCTACGTTTTATAACCGCCTGCATAAATTCGATCTGGCCACGATCGGATATTGGGGCGGTATCTTGACACTTCTCGCGGGAATTCCGGCGATGATCTTCGGCGGCGTGATCGCCGACTGGTTCAGGCGAAAATGGCGCGGCGGACGAATGTTTTACGGGATGCTTTTATGTCTGGTCTCGATCCCGTTTTGGCTGATACTGATATTTACCGACAACGTCTATTTGATCGTCGCGGCAAATTTATTTTTGCTGGCGGCGGCGCTCGGCTGGCTGGGCGCGGCGGCGGCCGACGTGACGGAGATCGCCGGGGTCAAACTCCGCGGCCTGGGGGTAGCAATATATTTCTTTAGCGTAAACATCGCCGCATATCTGATCGGCTCGAACCTGATCGCATTTATAAACGATAAAATGGGCGCGACCGGCAACCCGGAAATGCTTCGGTACGGATTACTGGTTTGCCCGGCCGCCTGTCTATTAGGAGCGATCATGCTGGGGCTGGGATCGCGGTCGCTGAGCAGGGAAAGTTAGAATTCCAACCGACCAAAATAATTAAAGGCAGACCTTATTTTAAGATCTGCCTTTAATGGTTTTATTTTAGATAAAAAATTATCCGTGATTGCGCCCGTGATGACGGCCGCGGTTTTTATGATGCCTTTCTGATTTCCGGTGATGCTTGCGGTATTTTTTCAGCTGCTTTTTGCTGTGATGCCTGCCGCGATTCCGATGCTGCTGCGCCGCCGGCTCAGACGAGCCCGCATTAGCGAAAGCCGGTGAGATAATACCAAAAGAAACTAATGCAAAAACCGCAACTAACGCGTAACTTAACAATTTTTTCATTTTTAACCCCTTGAATTTATTTCTTTCCGGTCTTATAACAGACCGGATAAATTCAATATACTCTTTTTTTACAAGGGGTTAAAGTCAAGGGCAAGGGTGTCCGAATCTGATGGGCTGACAGGTTCAAAAGTTCACGCTTCAGTGTGTCTTATTTCCCAAAGACAAACTAAAGTTTGAACTCTAAACTTTTTATTCCTTAAAGGCGTTTGCGCCCGCTGAAAATGGCTCTCGAAAACCTATCTTTTTCGCCCGCCAAAAAGCGTTCCCATCAAACCGCGTACTAATGACCCGCTAAGTTGTACGCCGATCGATCTGACAACGCTGGTCGCTACGCTGCCTATCACTTTATTTCGCTGCGCGGCGGCTTTTTCATCGGCTTTTGCCTGTGCGGCGGCCTGTTTTTCGTCGATCTTTGCCTGCTCAGCGGCGGCTTTGGCCGCTTCCTCGGTTTGTTTTCGGATCTCTATTTCGGCCTGATCTTTTTGGGTTTGCTCGGTTAGTATCTCGTAGGCGGATTCACGGTCGAGCGCCTGCGTATAGCTGTGATAGGGCGAATTTGCCATGACGGCTTTACGTTCGTCCGGCGTCAGCGCGCCGATCTGGCTTTCCGGCGGCAGGATCAGCGTACGCTGAACGAATTCCGGTGTGCCGTCGAGAGCGAGAAACGATACGAGCGCTTCGCCGACGCCCATGGTGGTGACGGCGTCTTCGACGTCGAAACTTTTATCTTCGCGAAAAGTCTCGGCCACGGCCTTGACCGCTTTTTGATCTTTGGCGGTGAATGCGCGGAGCGCGTGCTGCACACGGTTGCCGAGCTGCGCGACGATCAATTCGGGAATATCGAGCGGGTTTTGCGTGACAAAATAAACGCCCACGCCCTTGGAACGGATCAGGCGCACCATCTGCTCTATCTTATCGACCAGCGCTTTCGGCGTGTCTTTAAATAGCAGGTGGGCTTCGTCAAAAAAGAAAACCAGTTTCGGCAGTTCCTGGTCGCCGATCTCCGGCAGTTGTTCGAACAGTTCCGACAGCAGCCAGAGCAGCAGCATCGAATAGGTCATCGGCGATTGCAGCAGTTTGTCCGCCGCGATGATATTGACCATCCCCTTGCCGCCCTCGGTGCGGAGCAGATCCTGTAATTGCAGCGCGGGTTCGCCGAAAAGCTCGACACCGCCCTGTTCTTCGAGCGAGAGCAGATTACGCTGGATCGTACCCAGGCTGGCCGGGCTGATATTGCCGTATTCGGCGCGCAGATCGTCGGTATGTTCGCCAAGATAGATCATCAATTGCTGCAGGTCTTTCAGATCGAGCAGCAGCATTCCCTTATCGTCGGCGTATTTAAAGGCGGCGCTTAACACGCCGGTCTGCGTGTCGTTTAACGCCAGCAGGCGGCCGAGCAGCATCGGGCCCATTTCGGAAATAGTGGTGCGCAGGTTCGTGCCCTGTTCGCCCCAGACATCCCAAAACTGCACCGGGCAGGCGCGAAATTCCGGCAGCGGGTAGCCCGTTTGCTCATAGCGGGCCTTGATACGGTCGTTTGCCGCGCCGGCCTTGGCCATGCCGGAAAGATCGCCTTTGACGTCAGCCATAAAGACCGGAACGCCGAGATCCGAAAAACCCTGCGCCAGCTTTTGCAGCGTCACCGTTTTACCCGTTCCGGTCGCGCCCGCGATCAACCCGTGGCGGTTCGCCATCTTGCTTTTCAGCTTTACCTCGCCAGTGCCCTTGCCGATTAAAATCTCGCCCATATTTCACCTGTATTTTCGTGTTTAATGACGGTTTTATAATTAAGTATTGCGGGTGGGTTGTCAAGAATTGATCAGAAGCAATTTGGAGACAAAAATTGCAGGGAGCGCACATTCTGCATGCAATACTTTGCGTCCTTTGCGTCCGCCCTTTGCGATCTTTGCGGTTGCTGTTTTTGCTTAAAAGAAAAAACCGCAAAGGCCGCAAAGGGCGGACGCAAAGGACGCGGAGGCGAGATTAAAACAAAGACGGCTGCACCGACGATGCATCTTTTACCACCAGCACATCGCGCAATTCCTTCTCCGCGATTCGTTCTTTAAATCCCAATTTCCGGTGCCATAAATTAAAGAGCTTTACCGCCGTATGATATTCCTCGGTCGTGCCTTTCATCCGGTTGAAAAAGCGCGGATCGTTAAATTTGCCGTTTCTTTCGCGTTTTACTTTATTGATGATCTTGTCCGCCATCAGCGGCAGCCGGCGCCTGACCGTTTCGACGAAGTACGGCGCGACGCTGCCCGGCAGTCGCAGATAATTCATAAACGCCCATTCCGCGCCCGCGTCTTTTGCGGCCTGCAGCACCAGCGGGATCTGATTTGCATTTACGCCCGGGATGATCGGCGCGATGGCGACGCCGGTTTTTATTCCGGCATCCGATAATTTTTTGAGCGCGCGAAAACGGCTGGCCGGCAGAGCGGTATGCGGTTCGAAGGCTTGCGAGATAACGGGATCGACAAATGGAATCGTCATGTGAATACCGGCGAGCAATCCCTTTTCCGACATCGCGCTCAGAATATCGATGTCGCGCGTGATCAGCGGCCCCTTGGTCAAAATGCCGACGCGCTGGTTCATCTTCAAACACACCTCCAGACACTGACGCGTCAATTTATATACTCCCTCGAGCGGCTGGTAGGCATCCGAAGCGAAGGAAAACATGATCCGCTCGCCTTTGTGCCGGTTGGCTTTGATATCGGCGGCGAGCAGTTCGGGAGCGTTAATTTTTACGACGATCTTGGTCTCAAAATCCGTGCCCGCGCCAAAATCCAGGTACTCGTGATACGGCCGCGCAAAGCAGTAATTACAGGCGTGCGTGCAGCCGCGATAAACGTTCACCGTGTAATCGAAACCGACGTCGGGGCTGCTGTTTTTCGTGATGATATGCTTAGTGGCGGTCTCTTCATAGACCTCAAGCCGCGCGGGCGGCGGCTCTCCCAACCATTCCGAACTCTGCGCATGCCACGGATTCGGCGGATTCGCCACATACCGCAAGCCATCACTATTCTTGTCCGTATTCATCGGACTTCTGAGTATAGTTGTTTAGCGGGCACGTTGCAAGGGAAAGTGAATGTGTTAAGCGTGAAACATTTGAAATTATACTTTTATTGTTATTACTCCCGGTTCAACGCCATATTTCATTTTCTCAAGTACCAGTGGAATCAAATTCTCGATCGTTTCTAATTTGTTATTAATTCCGTAAAGTACAAAAATAGAACCGGATATTTGTTGAGATTTTGTTCTGAAGAGAGATTCTTATCCATAGTGTCGAGGACTTCGAAATTGGCACCTATCAACAGTCCGAGCAACTCACCATTTTTCTTGCCTGACCATCCCATTTCGCGAACCGAAAATACTTCGTGAGAGTTACCGAAAGACCGTTTTAGTTTTATAGGAAGATTTTCGTCAAGTAATATTTTCATTAACTAGTTCTTTGTGAGAAAAAATATCGGAGGCAATTTTGATGACCTCAGTAACCTGATCGCGAGTAACGCCTGGATAATTTTCGAGAAAATCATCCATTCGATTATCTTCCAGATAATCGAATGGAATGCTCACCGGCACTCGCGTGCCGTTAAAAACAGGTGTGCCGCTCATGATTTCCGGATCGATATTTATCACGTCGCTGGTCATAAGAATATTTTGCGCTTATTAGAAAAAGTGTCAAGTATTTGCCGGAGCGTGAAAAATGTAGTGCCGCGGTCTCGGCCTACGACGTCCCGCCGTCAGAGGTCATGGGATCGCGCGGGCGCTACATTATTTCTTCAGCGGCTTAATCCATTTGCCTTTATCGAACACGGCGTCGGGCGGGAATTTCTTTTGCAGGTCTTTTTCTGCCCAGTCGATGTTCTGCGATCTGTCGATCCGGTAAAAGAGAAAACCGGCGGGCGAGCCGGGACGCAGGACGCTGCCTTCGAGGGGCACAAGGTAATACTTGCTGACGTCAATTTCTTCAAGCCCGAAATAATTGTCCAGATCGCCGAATTCCTGCACCGACAGCACCAGATCTTCGCCGGCGCGGCGGCGCGATTCGTTGACCGCGACGTCGGCTTTAAATGGCACCGGTTTCGCATCAGAAATTGGCGGATCGGCGGGGCGCTCGATGATATTTGCGTCGCGAAAGATATAGCTGAAAAGCCAGCCGTTATCGTTAAAGGTCAGCTTGTCATACACGGCCGGGTCGGCTTGTTTTTCGCTGCCCGATACCAGCGCGTGAAAAGCCGAAAGATAAGCGATGAAATTTATCCTGGTCAAAAATGTTTCGTCCTGCCCGTGCAGCGCGCCGGTTTCGATCAGGATCGTGGCCGTGCCCCATTCGCTCATCCGGTCGCCAAAAGCGCGCGGGTTATAATCATCTTCATAGCGCGCGACGTGCCCTTTAATAAAATTCGAGAGCGCCGCGATCATCACCGCGCAGAGGCGCTTGTTGCGCTCGCCTTCGGGAGAGAATTTGCTTTCGGCGTTACCGGAGACGGCGAGCAGGGAAATGGTCGCCTGGCTGCGGCTATTACCAACAGTGGTCAGCGAGTTTTGATTGTGCAGATTAAAACCGATCTCGGGCTGCCATTCGTCGCGGAGTTTTTTCAGCAGCTGTCCCTCGGGCGTGGCCAGATCGCGGGCGTCGCGATTGATGTCGATGAACTGCGCGTTGCGGCGTTGATAGCGCTCCTGCCCGTCGGGGTTCAGCATCGGCACCGCGCGGATCGTGACCGCTTTTTCCAACTCCGCCACCCATTTTAAATTGCGATTCTTTTGCAGAAAATAAAACATATCCACGAGCGCGCTGGTGGCGGTCGGTTCGTCGCCGTGCATCTGCGACCACATAAAAATGCGGGTTTTACCTTTGCCCCATTCCAACTGGTAAATTTCGCGATTCTCACCCGAACGCCCGGCTTCGATGACGGAAAGCCCGGCCTGTTTTAATTTTTCGAGATACTTTTTCAGATCGGCGTGACGGACCTGCGAACCCGGCATGGTGGTGATGTGCTGTTTGTCCCAGATCGCGGCCATGTCCTGCGGCGTTTGCGTTTGCGCTTGGTTGCTCATCAGAAAAATAAAAAGGAGTGTAATTAAAACCGGAATAAGTTTCATGCAGAATAAGATAAACCTTTCTTTTCACAAAACCAAAATGCAAATAGAAGAAGAGATTCTCGTTCTATCTTCGGCCATCGCTAAATAATAGATGTAATTACAGCGTCTCAGGCATACTTAATCCTGCCCTTTGTCATCTACTAGACAGGACGAACGAAAAATACCGCAATATTGCAAGCCGCCGCATGAGCAAGCTGCTGCCCGTTCGCCTCTTCCAACTCTAAATTTTTGAGGTATAAAACTATGACTACCAGAATATTTGCAGGGTTTTTGACCGTTATTCTTTTACTGGCCGGCGTCCCGTTTATCGCGGCACAGCAAAACGCGCCGGACAACTGGGGATCGCTGGGCTCCTACGCGAATCGTGAAGTCGCCGTCAAGACCGATAGCCAGGGCGTTGTTTTTGGCGTGCTGACAAGCGCCGATGATTCCGAACTGAAGATCAAAACCGTAAAAGGAAACGGCACGTCCGAAATGTCCTTTCAACGCGCTGCCGTCAAAAAAGTATGGCTTGCCCGGTTGAACGAATCTTCCCGGAATACGCTCAAAGGGGCCGCGATCGGAGCAGTGGCGGGAGCCGGTATCGGCGTTGGCCTGGTTCTGGCCAGCCGTAACGACCCGAATAATGACGACGGTCTGGTCGGCGCGGCAATTCCGCTCTTTGCCGTTCCCGGCGCTCTGATCGGAGGCGTTGCCGGATTTTTTACCCGCCAAAAACATAAAAAAGATCAATTGATCTATCAAAAATAAAAATTTCGACCCGGATTTCATGCTTCAACTTGACTTGCCGGAGCGTGTGCAGTTATTCAAACGATCAAAGATTTTCCAGCTGAGAAAATTTTTGACATTAAATCAGGGAAAATTTTATTTGCGCAAAGGGTATAATCGGGGCGATGAATGAATGTATTTTCTGCAAAATAGTTGCCGGCGAAGCCGACTCGAGCAAGGTATATGAGGATGAAGACATTCTTGCTTTTATGGACATTCAACCGGTGCGGCCGGGACAAATTCTGATCATTCCGAAAGAGCACATCGATCACTTTTCCGACATTCAGGACGAACTGGCTTTAAAGATATTCTTAAAAACTCACGAACTGTCACAGGTTGTCCGCAGAGCGCTGCGGCCGGAACGCGTAGGCTTAGTTGTTCATGGCTACGGTGTATCTCACGCCCACATGGTGATCGTGCCGCAGCAGCACGCGGACGATATCACTTCTGCAAGAATGGCAGGCATCGAAAACGGACAGGTGATTTTCACGGTTAAAAAACTGGCGATAGTGGCCCGCGAAGAGCTGGACCAAATGGCGCAGGCGATCAAAGAAAACGAATCCGATCAAATCGTAGAATTATAGTCCGGCGGATATCCGGGGAAAGAAAACCGCACAAAACCTAAGAAATCTCTCGTTTCAATTTCCTAAATCATTAGTAAACAAAAAAACGGCAAGCCATAAGACTTGCCGTAAATAGAAATACCAGTGGAATTGAGATTTAGTCTTCGGAAATTCCTTTAGGCTGGGCTTCCTGTACCTCGCTGGTCTGTCCTTTTTTAGGCTCTTCACCTTCGCCTAAGACCGGCTCTTCATCTACCGTAGCGAAGCCGAAAGTCGGCCCGGCGCAGCCGGTAATGGACCAGGGCTGTCTCGGATTCTGCACCATCGGCGAATTTGCCGGCGGCGTGATGATCGGGGGAACGGCCTGACTGTTCAGAGTCATTTTCGGAGCCTTGCCCAGACCGTTGGCAAAAATATCCCTGGCGATCCGCAGCCCGAGCGGCACGCCGCCGATATTTTCGTTGGTCAGATCCGGGATCAGGTTTCCGTTTGCGTCCACCGTGAAATCGAACGCGTCAAATATCCAGTGAACTCCCAGGAAAATTCGGCTGGTGGCATTTTCGATGATCATTTCCCACAAGCCTTTGTTGAAGGTGCGCGCGTGACGCGGTCTGACGGTTCCCTGATTGTCCCTGTTGCCTCCGTTAAATTCGTCGGAAATGACCGGTTTGGTCAGCAGGGTATCGCCCGTCTTATCATTTGCCGGGATACCGTAAAACATCCGGGCGATATGAAATGCGGCCGCTCCGAAGGTGGCGTGGCCTGAAGGGTACGACGGGAAATTCGGAGTGAAATTTTTCTTTCCCGTCTGATTGGTGCTTTGCGCGCCCAGCGGCAGCCAGCCGGGATCGCCGTCATTAAAATCGACCGCGGCACCCGGATAGGGAGCGAGCGGGCCGAGAGTTTCGTCATGCTCGCGAATGCCGACAACCGGACGCCAGAAATCGTGGCAATATTTCTGTTCCCAGCAGAGAATTCCGGCATCGCCCATCGCGGCATTGACAAAGGCAAAGAGCCGCGCATTTTGACCTTCGTTATTGCCCTGTATCGACGCTAACTGACGGATGATCTGGTTATAGAAACGCGGCGGCGTTCCCAGCCGGGTTGAACCGTCGTAGCTCCAGTAATCGCCGATCAGCGTTTCCACCGGGATGCGGCGATTGTTAAAGAGAACCACGGGCAGTTTTGCGGTCAGCTCCGTCTTGATACCTTTTGCCCGCACCTGGGTCAGGGCCTGCAGGTATTTCACAGCCGTTCCGTTTGCGAAAGGCGGCGACGAAACAGTGTGCCGGACAGAGATGCCAAAACCCCGGTTCTGCGCCCCGTAAAACGGCGAATCAAAACCCTGATCCGGGTTATCCGGATCGACGCGGTGACGGCCGCGGTCATTCGAGAAACGGTAGCCGCAGCTTCTTCCGTCCAGATCGTTCGAGCGAATGGAAAGAAGGGTTTTAGCTACCGTCTGTCCGAAACCGAAGCTGGGGTCGGCCGGAGTAAAACAGCTCAATTGCGCATCGAAAAAATCCCTTTGCGCAGGGTAAAGGCTTATCAGCGACAGATAAGCCGCGCCGGCCACCGCATCGGGCGCCGAAATCCCCGCCGGCGCCGGCGGCGGATTTAAATAACGCGGAAAACCAAGCCCGCCGATGATGCCGGCATAAGCGTCGTACATCGCCAGATGAACGATCGCCAGCGCCCTTGACGAAAGCGTCGGGCCGTTTTGCTCTCTCTTGTCCGGGTCGGTATGGCTGACCTTAACGGCCTCGAGAGCGACTGCATTCCAAAATAGTATCGAATCCATAAAATATCTCCATTGTTTTTTGATTGCGGGGTAAATCGATTTACGGGCGTCCGGAAATGTCTGGTAAGTTTTTGGGCGCGCGCGATCTACCTCAGGGCGGGTCTCATAGGTATGCTTGGGAGCGAATCCTGCCGGATGAGACGGAACTGGCAGTTTTACTCTTTTCCCGATCGTAACAAAGATCTCTTAAAATGAATGTTCGATTCGTTACCGACCGGGGCTGAAGCGGTTTTACTCGTCATTCATATAAATAAAATTTACGCGTTTCTCTTCGCACTGAAAATGCCGGTTTTTGGGATATTGGGAAGACTTAGTGTAATAGGTAAAAAGAAAGGTATTGCTCAATTTTTAAGACGCCGATCGACGCCGTGTGAGAAGATTTTCCGGCAGACTTTAAAGTTCGAATACCGTACCGGCAGCAAAAAAGAAAAGGCAAGCGGAGGGGCTTGCCTTAAGTCGATTCTATGGTGGCGGGGGGGAGGATCGAACTCCCGACCTTGGGGTTATGAATCCCACGCTCTAACCATCTGAGCTACCCAGCCACGAACTTTAAAGATTAAGATTAATCGCAAAAAACGTCAAGTGTTTGTTCTGAGCGGTGGTGTCTTAAATTTGTGGTGCTCAGTTTTTTCTTTGCGGGCTTTGCGTCTTTGCGTGAGAATGGTTTCACGCCAAGACGCAAAGCCCGCAAAGGAAATCAAGCAATTTTTTACACCAGCACCACAGAATTAGGACACTACCTTCTGAGTTGCGGTCTGGACGGACAAAGTGTCGGTAGCCCGACCGTGAGGGAGGGCGCATTTTAGTACCGAAAATAAGCGCCCTTGCTAACGCGCGGGCTACTGACACGACGCAGAAAACAAACACGAAACGCCCGCGGAAAAAAACAGATTCCGTTTATCGAGCGATTTATTGCTAAAATATATTTCCACCTAACAGCTATTGCGGTAAAGTTAATAAACATCTTCAATCATGGACGTCCTCAGCCACATCGCGGTCTTTGCGGCCGCCACCGACACGGGAGTATTGCTCAAGCTGCTGATCATCCTTGCCGCTGCAAAGTTGATGGCAGAGATCTTCGAGCGGCTGCGGCAGCCGGCGGTGGTGGGTGAAATTCTCGCGGGAATATTGATCGGGCCGAGTGTGCTGGGTTGGGTCGCGCCATCGGAAATTATTTCGACGCTGGCGGAGATCGGCGTTATTTTTCTGCTCTTTACAGTCGGCCTGGAGACAAAACCGCGAGCCATTTTTAAGGTTGGCGCGCGGGCGTTTATCGTCGCCGTGCTGGGCGTGGCCGTCCCGTTTATCGCGGGATTTTTTATCGCGCTGGCGTGGGAAGGCTCGCGGGTCGAAGCGATGTTTATCGGCGCGGCGCTGGTGGCGACGTCGGTGGGAATTACGGCGCGTGTGCTGGGTAATATGGGATTGCTCGATGCGCAGACCAGCCGGATAATTCTCGGCGCGGCGGTGATCGACGACATTCTGGGTTTATTGATATTGAGCGTGGTTTCCAGCTTGTCCAAAGGCACTGTTGATTATTTCGAACTTTTAAAAACCGCCGGGCTGGCGATCCTTTTTACCGTGGCCGCCGCGCTGGTTCTGGCGCCGCTTTTTACCCGAATCGCGCCGCGGATCGAAAAACTACGCGTGGGACATCCGTTTTTCGTGGCGGGATTGATATTGTGTCTCGGACTTTCGGCGGCTGCGGCCTATATCGGCGTGGCGGCGATCATCGGAGCTTTCCTGGCGGGAATGGCATTAGCAGAAGCGACCGAGACTGGCGAAGTGAGCGAGGACAACCGCAAGATGCGCCGTCAGACGAGCGGCGTGACGGAATTTCTCGTGCCGTTCTTTTTGGTCAATATCGGAATGCAGCTTGATCTGAGCATTTTTGCGAATTCATTGGCCGTAATGCTGGCAGTGGTAATAACCATTGTCGCGGTGCTGACCAAATTTATCGGCTGCGGGCTGGGCGCGTGGGGAATGGGTTGGCGCCGCGCTTCACAGATCGGCGTCGGAATGGTCCCGCGCGGCGAGGTCGGCATCGTGGTGGCGCAGATCGGCCTGGGGCTGGGTGTGATCAGCGGCCAATTTTTTGCGGCGGTGCTTTTTATGGCGATCGCGACGACGGTGATCGCGCCGCCTTTTATCAAGCTCGCCTTCGCCGGTGAAAAAACCGCTGCTTTTAATGGCGAAGAAGACCTGGGAGCTTTAGGTTAAAAACGGAAATTGCCGCAAAGAGGCACAAAAGACACAAAAATATAAATCTATTGCTTTAAAATAAATAGAAAATGCCGCAAAAAGTTAGGCAAAAAGCACAAGATATTTCGTATTCTTTTTTGTGTATTCTGCGCCTTTTTGCGGCTATATTTCCAAAATGATTTCACAGACTGCTAATTTCTATGGAATTTCATCAGAACTGAATTAGAATAACGGCAGAGAGAGTTTATGAATTTTAAAAGCAGATCGATCTTATTTGCGGCGGCCGCGATTCTTGTTTTTTCTTTTTCGGCATTTTCGCAAAAAACGACGAAGCCCGCCGCCAAACCCACTGCCGCGCAGCGAACGGTCACCGTTTCCACGGAACCGAATGCGGCCGTTTGGGTGGATGATGTAAAGCGCGGCGTGACCGATGCGAATGGGAAACTCGCCGGCGTGAAACTTTCCTCGGCCAGCAGGGTGTTGCGGGTCCGCGCGAGCGGTTTCAAACAAGCGACGATCAATTTGACCGCGGCTGCAAAGGGCACGGTCAAAGTAAAATTGGAAGTGACCGGCGACAATGCCGAACTGCTGTTTCAAAAAGCCGAAGCATTACGCGAAAGCACCATCGACGACACGGAACGGCAAAAAGCCGTCGATATGTATCTCGAAGTTCTAAAATTTCGCCTGAATTTTCCCGAAGCGCATCTTGGGCTGGCGCGCGTTTATTTCGATCTGAAAGATACCGACAACGCTCTGATCGAGGTAAAACAGGCGCGAAAATATCGCCCCGTCTATCCGGAGGCGACCGCCGTCGAAGGCCGTATTTATCACGAAGATATCGACGATGAAAACGCCATCAAAGCCTACAATCGGGCAATAAAGGAAGGGCGCGGCTATCAGCCCGAAGCGCACACCGGTTTGGGATTGATCTATAAGGAGCAGGAAAAATACGACGAAGCGATCAAGGAGTTTAAAGCCGCTATCAGCCAGCTTTTCGATACCGAGCCGGTCTTGTACCAACTGCTCGGTGATCTTTACGAAAAGATGCGCAACTATAAGGAAGCCATCAAAACTTATGAGCAATATGTAAAGGCGGCGCCGCAGAGCAAGGATATCAGCGCGATCAAATCCATGATCGAGCAGCTGAAAATTCAGATCGCCGAGGAACAGCAGCCCTGATGCTTTTTAACGCGCGGGTTTTACTACCGCCGGGCGGTTCGGAGTTACCGGAGCCTTCGATGTGCCGAAATACCAGAGGGAGACCGCGCCGACCGCCACGACCAGCAGCACGACCACCACGATCGTCATCCGAAATGCCATTTTCAGCACCCGCCGCGCGACAAAAAAGACCACCACCCCGGCCCCCAGCACAAGCAGTAAAACTATAATTCCGATAATTTCCATGGTTTATTATCTTACGCGAAAATCTTAGCGATGTTCTTCATTTTCCAGCGCGTCTTCTATTTTTTGCATATCTTCTTCGCTCAGCTGCGCGCTTTCGTCCGGCAGGCTGTAATTCCCGTCGATCCATTCGCCCAGATCGAGCAATTTACATTTTTCCGAGCAAAACGGACGATAATCGCTCTCCGACCATTCGATCTGCTTCCCGCAGTTTGGACATTTTACTAAAGGCATAACTAAGAGAATTTTAGCATATCGGAAGTTGAGAGTTACGCGTTTACGCGTGATCACGCCTGAAGGCGTAACTCTGAACGGCGCAGAGTGATATAATTTATGCCTTCGGTGAACAAAACCGCGCGAAAAAGCGTATTTATTCACAGCAACTGGAGGAGAAGTTTTCAGATGGCAAGCTATAGAGAAACACTCGAAGAATTACAGAAATCGGCGCAGGAAAAATTGGCCGATATAGATAAACAGTTCGGCATCAGCGAAAAGCTGGGCGAGGGCGCAAAAACCGTGTATGAAACGGCGGAAAAGGGCGCCGAGGTTTTAAAGGACGGCGCGGAAAAGTTTCGCTCCGAGGCGGAAAAGCTGACCGGGGAAACTGAATTCGGCAAGCAGGCAAAAGAAACCGCCGAAAAGGTTTGGGAAGCGAGCGAGCCGCTGCGCGGCGCGGCCACCGATGCCGGGCAAAAAGCCGGTGAAGTGGTCAATACCGCGGTCGAAAAAGTGGGCGAGGTTCTTAACGATACCAAAAGCTCTTTTGAAGAAACGGCCAACCGCGCCTCGGGTATTTTTAATTTCGGGATGAGCTGGACGCGCACTTTTGACGCCGCCTACACCGGGTTAAGCAACGCCGGGCAGTGGATACAGGATTATCCGCTGAAAGCCGCCGGCTCGGGAGTTTCTGTTGTCGCCGGTTCGATCGGCGGGCTGGTTTTTACGGGCCTCGGTTCACACTGGCTTTTTAGTTCGGCGCTGCCGGTTTGGGGCGTGAAAAAAGTCAGCGATTATTATCTCGAATACCTCACCGGACAGGAAGACCTGATCAGAAAAGGCGAGCTTACGCAGGCCGAACAGGAACGCGTAAAATTCGAACGCGACATCGTGAAATATGTCGGCGCTCCGCTGCTCGGAGCCTTTAGCTGCGCGGCCGGCGCGGCGATGTGGTGGCAGATCTTTAATCCCGCGCGCATTACCGGCGCGCCGATCAGCTGGATCCTCGGCGGAAATCCGGTGCTCGAAGGCATCTGGCTTTTTGGCAACGGCATCGTTTGCTTTAAATACGGCTACGAATTCTTTATGATCGCGCTCGACGATAACGAGGAAGTACAGCGGATAGTCCGCGAGATCAAGGGAATGCTCCCCGAAGCGGTAGCGGCTTGATAGATTCGAAGTGCCTTGTCAGAACCGGAAGCAGTAGCGACTGGGTAAACCGTTCAGAGTTCAAGCTTTAGCTTGTCTTGTTTTAAGATCAAAGACAAACTAAAGTTTGAACTCTAAACTTTTTATCCCGCGCTTTTCTTAAGTCCCGTAGGGACGCAATATTTATAGCGATAAGTTTAGGAATGATCTTTTCGAGTTCGTAGGAACGGTATATTTCGCTCCTAATGGAGCTGGGAATTTTTTTAATTATCTTGATCTATAAATATGACGTCCCTACGGGACTTAGGATTTATTTATATTTCGCAGGCAGGTCTAATTCGTCGTCAATAATTTGCTCTACGGACACTCTGGCTATCTTTGCATAAGCAAGCATTGTAAGAGGTCCCGGTACCCTCTCTCCTAATTCATAACGAGCCACGTAACCGGGATAAGCTTTTACGCCCTGTCCTTCCAATGCCTTCGCCAAATTCGGTTGTGACAAACCCAGTTTCGCACGGATTTTAAGCAGCTTTTCTGCTAGACGTTGAGGCTGTTCGTGTTTGCCGTGTCTCATCAAGAAAAATTCTCCTTGACAGGTGGTCGGCTTTCACTTAAACTTCTCCCAGATGAGAGAGGCAATTTAATCTTTACTACGCACGCCGTATTCTTCTGAATCTGGCTGTGCGAATAGATCAAGATTTATCGCCCGTAAAGGTCAGTGGCATTTTCGATGCTCGTTTTCAAAGATGTGGGATGACAAAAGAATTGTAAGCATCCCTGTCAATTTTCACCGTCTCGGCGGTGATGAACATAAATATAACACTCTTAGAGGACTCCCAAAACCATGAGAGAACAAAAAAATGACAGTACTACTGCCAGTCTGACGGTAGAAGTCGAAGCGGTGCCGGTTCACCTGGCCTTTGAAGCCAATTCGCTGGCCGGGCAGGTTTTTTATCTTTTAGACAGAGATCTTTCCGAAGTATTAAAAGAGCATAAGAAAGCTATTTGGGGAGATCTGTTAAAAAAGAATAGTGTGTTTTCCGGCGGCGCGCGGAGCACAATTATCAAGGAGATTTTGCGCTCTCCCGATAACCCGCGTAAATATCCGGCGGCGCTTATTTGTACCGCCGACAAACTGGCGCGCATGACCCCGCTGATCAACGCCAGCTACGCCAAAGCGATCGACACGCTAAGAATTCAGGCGAGCAAGTTTTTTATCATCGACTCGGCAGGGAAAGCCAAGGTAGAAGGCTTGAAGGCGGAGACTTATTATATTTGCGGCATAGGTGAAACAGGCCGGAAAAGCGGTATCTGGAACGTCCGGATTGAAATCAAGCCGGGTAAAAACAGTTTGCGGCTGGATAGCAGAAATATCACGGGCAGGCAGAGTTTTTGATCGTTCGGGAGCGCCGAGAGCACTTGCCCTGCACTGTGGGAGTCTGACCGCAAACACAAGGTCAGGGCAGGCAAGGTGCCCGCGCTCCCCCCGGGGTAATGGTGGGCGGAAAAAAGAAACGACTCGCTTGTTACGGATAGTGCTGATCGTTCGGATTTCCGTAACCCGGCAGCCTTCCGGTTAACATGTAAGTAATGAATATACGCATTCTTTTATTTCTCTTAAAATCTCTTCTTCATCACTCACGGCCTTAAAACTATAATACGGACGGCGCAGTTTGTCCGGGATACCGCCAGGTGTTTCTGCAAAGTTTAATTCCCGTTACTGCGGCGTTCAATAAGTGTTTCAGGGTGGAACATCCAGGTGGCGTCAAAAGATCAAATTACCGCAAAACAGGCTCAAAGATTCGCATTACTGCCCCAAAAGGCCGTTTTTATGCGTTTCATCCCAAAATTCGCAGCTGCTGTTTCTATTTGGGTTTGCGGTGACGCAGTGTTCCAGGTGTTTCACTCTCACGCTAAGAGTTTCAATGAAACACTTAGCGTGATGACAAGCAGATATTTGAAAATTAGGCGCTATAGTTTCGTATCGGACGAGCCGTTCGCGCTCCCGGTAAAACACTTAAAGATTGATCTGCAGCGGAAACGGCGTAAAAGACAGGATAAATATCAGCAGTGTAAGGGCGGCGACAACCAGCCGTTTTTTATCCAGCGGCGCATCGTCATAGGGTTCGGGGTGGCCGATCCGGATCATTATTGCCAGGATGAGCACGAAAAGAATTCCGCTCGGGCTGTTGTAAAGAATAAATCCCAGAACGGTCAATGCCAGCATCGCGACAAAAGCTAATTTTGCGATCGCTCCGTGAATTTTCCTGCCGAAAACCGCAAAAACCGCATGCCCGCCATCGAGCTGTCCGGCCGGGATCAAATTTAGGCTTGTCACCAGCAAACCTATCCACGCCGACATATACAGTGAGTTGGAAACGGAATTTGCCAGATCCACGCCCATGCACCACGCGATCAGGCGCATCAGCAGCGGGTCGTTAAAGACATACTCCGCCGTTATACCTTCCGGCGCCGGCTGCGCCAGATAAACGCCCGCTATCGCTATCGGGACCAGCGCGATAAAACCGGCGATCGGCCCGGCCACGCCGATATCGAAGATCGCTTTGCGCGAAGGCAGCGGTGACAGCATTTTAATAAATGCGCCGAAGGTGCCGACTCCTACCAGCGGCGGCGAAGGCAGAAAAAGAGGCAGTGTCGATTCCACACGGTAGATCCGGCAGGCAATGTAATGCCCGAATTCATGACAGGTCAATATAAAGAGCAGAGAGCCCGAATAGACCAAACCGTCGCGCAGCAGTTCCGGGTAGAGATAAATCAACGTTAAAAGATTCCAGATCGATTCCAGGTAAAAGCTGCGTATCGAGAGAATTAGAAAGAACCACTGCTGCAGGTTTTCCGGATCGGCGATTTGCGGCAAAAGGTGCGGAAGCGAAAAAAGCGAAACCGCACCGGTGAGAGTGGCGGTAACAAAGGTCAGCAAAAACCAGAAGAGATGCTTAAGCCAGACTTTAACGGGCGGATTGCTTACTCGTCGCGGGAGATCGATAACCGGTGAAAATTCTAGATCGGACATCAGCAATTTAGGCGACGAATGAGCGCAGATCCTTTAGGTAAAACTTAATTCTCGGATTTCTCGGAATTCTCGGATTCGTCCTGTGTGCTGGCCGCCTGCAGATCCTTACCCGGTTTGAAGCGGATGGTTTTACCCGCCGGAATCGCTACTTCCTGCCCGGTGCGGGGATTGCGTCCGATGCCGCGCTTGCGGGGCTTTACCACAAACACGCCGAACCCGCGCAGTTCGATTCTCTTGCCCTGGGCCAAACCTTCCCTCATGGCGTCAAATAACGAGTCAACCACTTGTTCGGCTTTTTGCTTGGAAACGCCGGTTTGATCGGCTAAACGGTTAACTATATCGAGTTTGATCATGGCTTATTCCTCTAAAGTTCTGAAGTTGGAAAACAAAAAACGACGAGGACAACTACGACTCTGTAAGTCATAATAAAAATTATACTTAGTAGCTGTCAAGACTTAATCGACGCGGAATCCGCAAAAATAAGCGCCCTCACTGCCGACCGGTTGGTTAAACCGCGTTTTAACATAGGTAAATGTTCGTTTTCCGCATAAAAAACATTTAACTTAGACATTGCTAAAAATTACAGAAAGATTTGTCTGTTTCCACTCCCCGCACAAGAAACCCCTTAACACACGCAGTAAATTAAATACTATTTTTAATTTAAGACTTGACTCTGTAGTTGACTCTAGAGTTTATACTTTATTTGTAGATCGTTCGGGAAGGGATGTCATATGGAAAAAGCATTTAAATTAAACGGCGCGGAAACGGATGGAAGGCAATTAAAGATCGGCGAGGTTTCAAAACTGACCGGCGTCGGGATCGAGGCGCTGCGGTTTTACGAAAAGGGCGGCTTGCTCGACCGTCCGGCGCGCACCTACAGCGGATATCGTCTCTATCGCGAAGACGTGCTCGAACGCGTCGCGTTTATCAAAAAAGCGCAGGTCCTGGGTTTTACACTCGACGAAATAAGACAGCTGATATTACACAAGCGCGCCGGCGAGAGCCCGTGCGCGGAGGTTCGCGAGGTTGTCGCTAAACGGCTCGACAAGCTAAATGAAAAGATCGCGGAGATGCTGCAATATCGCGACGACCTGAGATCGGTATTAAAAGAATGGGCTAAAGAAGGCGAGGCCGAAGGCCACGTCTGCGGGCTGATCGAAGGTGTAAATTTCGGCGGCCCTGCCAAAAAGAACCCCGCAAAAAATAAGGTCGGTAATAAATGAAAACACTGGCAGTAAAAAATGAGGCCGCGCTCGATCCGGTTTGCGGCATGACCGTGTCGCCCGAGACGGCGGCGGGCAGTTATTCTTATAAAAACCAGACTTACTATTTTTGCGCGACGAGCTGTCTCAACAAATTCAAGCGCGACCCCGAATCCTTTCTCCTTCCAAAGCAGGAAAAAACGGTTCCGAAGGGCGTCGAATATACCTGTCCGATGCACCCGGAGATCGTAAAGATCGGCCCCGGAAGCTGCCCGATCTGCGGGATGGCGCTGGAGCCGAAAGTTTTCTCGCTCGACGCGGAAGAGGATAATTCCGAACTGCGCGATATGACGCGCCGGTTTTGGATCTGCGCGGTGTTGACCCTGCCGATTTTTCTGCTGGCAATGGCGGAAATGCTGCCCCCGATATCAGCCGCTGACCCGCTGATGAAAATTTTCCCGGCGGGCGCATTGAATTGGACACAGTTCTTATTGGCGACGCCTGTCGTGCTGTGGGGCGGGCTGCCGTTCTTCGAACGCGGAGTTGCTTCGATAATTAACCGCAGCCTGAATATGTTCACGCTGATAGCGATCGGCACGGGCGCGGCCTGGATATACAGCGTCGTCGCTTTTTTTATTCCACAGGCGTTTCCCGTTTCGCTTCGCGATCACTCAGGAGGAGTCGCGCTTTATTTCGAAGCGGCGGCCGTCATCACCACGCTGGTTTTGCTCGGGCAGGTCTTGGAACTTCGCGCGCGCAGCAAAACCTCGAGCGCGATCAGGGAATTACTCGGCCTTCAACCTAAAACCGCGCGGGTAATACTCCCCGGCAGCGGCGGCGAGCATGATGTGCCGCTGGATTCCGTCGAAGCCGGCGCAACGCTGCGGGTGCGGCCCGGCGAAAAAATTCCGGTTGACGGCAGTGTGATCGAAGGCCGCAGCACGGTCGATGAATCGATGGTGACGGGCGAGCCGATCCCGGCCGAAAAAGACGCGGGAAGCAAGGTCACCGGCGGCACGGTCAATGGCACCGGCAGCTTTGTAATGCGCGCCGAACGCGTCGGCAGTGAAACCCTGCTGGCGCAGATCGTGGCGATGGTGGGCGAAGCGCAGCGCAGCCGCGCGCCTATCCAGCGGCTGGCCGATCTGGTGTCCGCTTATTTTGTGCCGGCGGTGATCGCGGCGGCAATTATTACCTTTACCCTGTGGATGTTTTTCGGCCCCGAACCGCAATTCGTCTATGCGCTGGCAAATGCCATTGCCGTGCTGATAATCGCCTGCCCGTGCGCGTTGGGATTGGCGACGCCGATGTCGATCATGGTCGGAACCGGGCGCGGCGCGTCCGCCGGTGTGCTGATCAAAACCGCCGAAGCGTTGGAAATTTTAGAAAAAGTAACGGTGCTGGTCGTCGATAAAACCGGCACCCTGACTGAAGGCAAACCTCGGCTTGTCTCGGTAATCTCTAAAATCGGAACGGAAGAATTTCTAAGTCTTGCGGCAAGCCTGGAAAGAAATAGCGAGCACCCGCTGGCGGAAGCGATCGTTAGCGGAGCGGGGGAAAAAAGCATCGAGCTTTATCCCGCCGATGGTTTCAGATCGCTGACCGGCAAGGGCGTGATCGGTTTCGTCCGCGGAAAACAAGTCGCGCTGGGGAATGATAAATTGCTGCATGAGCTGGGGATAACGCTCGACCCGGAGCTGCAGTCGGAAGCCGAAAAGCGCAGAACCGAGGGCGAGACGGTAATATTTGTCGCGATAGACAATACTCACGCGGGGCTCCTAGGCGTGAGCGATCCGGTCAAAGAATCCGCGCGTTCGGCCATCGAAGCGCTGCATAAAGAAGGCCTGGAGATCGTGATGCTGACCGGCGACAACCGCATCACCGCCGAAGCGGTAGCGCGCGTTCTGGGCATCGACAAAGTCATCGCGGAGGTGCTGCCCGAACAGAAAAATGAGGCGATAAAGCGATTGCAAAGCGAAGGAAAGATCGTGGCAATGGCCGGCGACGGCATCAATGACGCGCCGGCGCTGGCGCAAGCTCATGTCGGCATTGCAATGGGAACCGGTACGGACGTGGCGATGGAAAGCGCCGGGATCACGCTGCTCGGAGGCGATCTGCGGGGAATCGTACGCGCGCGAAGATTGAGCCGCGCCGTGATGGTAAATATTCGCCAGAATCTATTTTTCGCTTTTGTTTATAACGCGCTCGGCGTGCCGTTGGCCGCTGGTTTGCTTTACCCATTTTTTGGATTGCTGCTTTCGCCGATGATCGCCAGCGCGGCGATGACCTTCAGCTCGGTTTCGGTAATTTTGAACGCGCTGCGATTGCGGAATGTAAAATTATAACGATTGTTTTGCGCGTTTCGTGGTTAAGGATTTAGCCACGGAGAACACAGAGGTCACAGAGTAAAATTAAAACGGTTGTAACTTTTTATCCTCTCTACTTTTATGCGTAAAATTCTCCGTGAACTCTGTGTTCTCTGTGGCTAAATCCTGAAATTCTTTAAGAGTTTTCTATGAATTTTGCATTCTAAGGTCTTTTACTGCAAAGGGCGCAAAGTTTTTACGCAAAGCTCGTAAAGGGAAATCGCTAATCTATCTGCCTGAATTCAAAATATAATTTCAACACTTCGTCCGGGCATTCGAAATGCGGGTAATGCCCGATGCCCGGTAATTCGACGATGTCGGTTTGCGGCATGATCTCGCGAAAGCGGCGGACGAGATGCGCGCCGGAGACGGGATCGTCCAGGCCGTTGATAAAACGAAAAGGAACCTTTGTTTTCTGCAGGGCGCCGACCCAGCGCTCGCGGTAAATTTTTCGCTCGCGCATATAGCGGATCAATTTGTGAGCGATACGCTTGCCGTTGTTGTATTTGAAAACCGCGCGAAAGTCGGCCAGCTCGTCTTTTGCCGGTTTGGTGTTTTTACCAAAGATCGCGGAAAGGCTTTGCTCGAATTTCTTATCCGGGATCAGTTTCGCAAAGAGAAACCCTGCGGGCGAGATGAGAATTTTCTGCGCCAGCACCGGCCGGTGAGTTTCGGGAAAAAGCGCGCCGTTGAGCATACAAATCGACTCGATCGAAAAATTCAGGCGGTCTTCTTCCGCGCGGGCTAGCAATTCCTGAGTGATCGTATTGCCATAATCATGCGCGAGAATATGGATCTTTCTGATGCCTTGATCTTCTAGTAATGATTGCAGCAGATCCGCCTGGTCGAAGGTCGTGTAATTAAAATTTGCCGGTTTGGCGGAAAAACCGTAACCGATCATGTCGTACGCCAGCAGGGGAAACTTTTCGCTGAGCGCGTCCCAAATTTTGTGATAGTCAAAAGACGAAGAAGGAAAACCGTGCAGCAGCAGCGTAACCTCACCAACGCCGTCGGAGTTTCGGCGGTAAAAGACCCGGTGCTCGCCGTAGGCGAAAAAATCTCCTCCTTGTTTCCAGTCGACCAATTTCATAAGGCACGAATTCATTGCGCAGAATTCCAAACGATAAATCATTAGTAGTTTGATTTACGCAAAGCTATAATAACTTACTGACTATCAATAATATCAAGGGGGGGCATAACTTATGCGCTGGAGAGAGCAAAGAGAGAGTTCGAATATCGAAGACCGCCGCGGGATGTCGGGCCGCAATATCGCTATCGGCGGGGGCGGTTTGGGAACGCTGGTCATCATCATTATTGCCCTGCTGTGCGGCCAGGATCCGCGCGCTCTGCTTGAGCAGCTGCCGGGCGGCGATCAGGGCGCTCCGCCGCAGCAAACCCAGACGGCGCCGCAAAACGACGAAATGCGCGCCTTCACCGCTTCGGTTCTGGGCAGCACCGAAGATGCCTGGCGCGATATTTTTCGCCGCAGCGGCGCGCAGTATCACGAACCCACGCTGGTTCTCTTTAGCGACGCGGTGCGTTCTGCGTGCGGCACGGCCGGATCATCGACCGGGCCTTTTTATTGTCCCGGTGATGAAAAACTCTATCTCGACACCGCTTTTTTCCGCGAATTAAAAAACGAATTCAAAGCCTCCGGCGATTTTGCCGAAGCCTATGTGATCGCTCACGAAGTAGGCCATCACGTGCAGAATCTGCTTGGCACGATGGACAAAGTTTCTCAGGCGCAGGCCCGCTCCGGCCAGGCACAGGCAAATCAGTATTCCGTGCGGCTCGAACTGCAGGCCGATTGTTTTGCCGGCATCTGGGCGAAATACGCGGAGTCAAAAGGGCTGCTGGAGACGGGCGATATCGAGGAAGCGCTAAAAGCCGCTTCGGCCGTCGGCGACGACCAGATCCAGCGCCGCGCGCAAGGGTACGTCGTGCCGGAATCTTTCACGCACGGCTCGGCAAAAGACAGGATGACCTGGTTTTCACAAGGCTTTAAAACCGGAGACGTGCGCCAGTGCAACACTTTTGGCGGGAGATAGCTAACGGTTTTAAAAGCGACGCCGGTAAGCTATTTAACGGTCACGTATCCCTGCGGATGTGAAACAACGAGGGCTTGTTTTTCTTTATCAGCGCTGACTATTTGCAGTCTCAGCTTTCCGGGTTTTTTCGGAACCGGCCCGTTTACCGTAAATTTCAAAAGGTATTCGGATTTAAATCGCTCTTTCAGGAGGTCGATGTCGGATAGATCATTTGCCTGTTTTTTGCCCTTATTGGATTCGGTAACGAAAAATGTCCGGCCGCCGGTGCCCTCGGCGATCTTTTTCAGATTGTTTTTGTCGATGCCTGAATAATAATCATCTCCGAGGCCGACGGCATAAACACTGATCCCCGCTTTGCTCAAAGAGGCGATCGCGTCCGAGATACTCCGTTTCCCTTCCGTATCGACGCCGTCCGTCAAGAGAACGACAATTTTCCTGTGACCCTCAAGGCGCGAAAAATCCCTTTCACCGATCAAAAACAAACTATCCCACAGGTTTGTCCCGGAAGTAGTGCCCATTACCGGCCGGGGGACACCGCTCGGCACGCCGGAAACAATCCCGCCGCCGATGTAGCCCGCGGGAATGTTGAGCTGAATTTTATTTATTGCCGCCGTCGCCCGCTCGATGTCCTGCGTGAAGGGTTCTACTTCTTCGGCATAATCGGAAAATTTCAGCACGGCAACCGTATCGGTTTTTTGAAACGCGTTGCGAACAATCGAGACGGCGACTTTTTTTGTATCGGAAAAGATCGCTTCCTGCGAGATGCTGTTGTCGATCAAAAAAACGGCCGCGATAGGTTTCTCGCCGACGGGTTCGATGCCGGTGATAGTAAGCTGTGTATTGCCTTCGAAAAGAGAAAGGTCTTCTTTAGCGATCCTGGAAACCGCCATTCCCGTTTTATCGACTACGCTAAAGCGTATCTGCCCGGCACTTTGGCCAAAGGCCGAAAGCGGAAAAATCGAGAACGACAAAAGCAAAATTATTAGCGGAACGGATCGTTTCATAACATCTCCTGTACGTCTTCTGGTTTAGGCGGGCGGAGCCGACGGTTGAAAGGGGGTGTGATAAATTTCCTGATATACCCAGCCCAGCACGCGCGCCTCGGCGGTACAGAGCGCTTCCAGCCAGCACGAACTCAAATATAAACGCTTCTCGGTATTGGAAGGAATATTGTTGGCTTCGGTGACGGCGGACTTGCCTTGATTGGTCGCAAGCCGATAGCTCTGCGCGATATTCTCGTTCGTTTCCTTGGCGGCGCCCAGCGCCTCCAGCACATCGGTGATCCACATCTGCAGCAGCGGCTGGGAATTGTTTTCCTGAAGCGCCAAAAAAATGCCAACCGCAAAACGCGCCTCCGCCGATTCGAATGGAGCGGGGTTAGCGCCGTTCACTTTATCGTCCTGCTGCTTCCATTCGAATAATTCCTGTACCTGCTGATGGCGCATATGCGTCACCTTGTGGTCGTTGGCCAAAAACCACTCCAACAGATCGGCTACGGAGTTGTCCTCGAGCGTGCCCTGCGGCGTGAGCCTTAATTTCGGCGGTGTTTCCTGTTGTGCTGCCTGGTTCATATATTTTCGTAGCGCCGGCACCCGGCCGGCTGTCCTTAGAGGGCGTCCCGCCCTCGGGTGATTTATATCCCGTTCGCTACCGCAAACGGTTCTGATAAGCGGCAGCGAGAAGCAGCCGCCGGGACGGCAGCGTTACCTTAAAATATCTTAAAACTGGTTTCCACTTCGCCGACGATATCGCCGCGGCGGTTTTTTATCATCAAAGGCGAATGGCGGCGCAGTTTTTCGTAATTCGCATCGTCTAAAATATTCAGCTGCCGCAAAAGTTCTATGACGACGGCGGCGCGGGCGCGGTTATCGTTGCCGTCCTCGATCTTGAGAGCGATGCCGAGGCCGCGTTTGAATTGCGGGCTTGGAAGTATGCCGGCCAGCCAGATGCCTTCGGCGCCGATCTTGCCGATCATCCGCCCGTGCAGCGCCTGCATTATCAGCGTATCCAGCCGCTCGGTACCGCCGATCATTTCCGGGCAGCTCATCATTGCCGAAACGACCCGGCGGCAGGCTTCGCGCAATTCGTCGTCAAAACTCTCCGGCGGAAAGACCAGCCGCAAAAAACTGCGCGCCATATTGACCAGCGGCAGGGCAAAATTGGGCGCGGCACAACCATCGATCCCAATCTTTATCTCGTCGCGGGGCAGATCGCTAAACCGCGCCACCAGATCCAGCATTCGCTGCTGGATCGGATGATCGGGATGTTCGTAATTATCGAGCGGCGCGCCGATATGTTTGGCAAAGGCGAGCATCGCGGCATGTTTGCCGGAGCAGTTATTGTGAAGCTGGTTCGGCTTTTGGCGAGCTTCGCAGAGCGCGCGGGCGGCATCTTCGTTAAAAGGCGTGTGCGTGCCGCAGCGCAGCGCGCTTTCGTCGAGGCCTATCTTGGCCAGCATTGCCGCCGCTGTCTCGGTATGGACCGGCTCACCGCCGTGCGAACCGCAGGCCAGCGCGATCTCTTTGTCAGTGTAGCCGAATGCTTCGGCCCCGCCGCTGGCCAAAAGCGGCATTATCTGCAGCGGCTTTGACGACGAGCGGATAAAAGCGACCGTTTTCGGATCGCCCAGCGACGCGATCGTCTCGCCGTCGCCGTCGATCACGATCAGGTGGCCGCGATGGATCGATTCCAGCGTGCCTCCGCGGGTTACGTGTACCAGAACTTCGCCGGGGTGTGTAAAATTCTCTTCGGACATTCAAGGATAATGTTAGCTTGCTTTACGTTAGAGCGCAAAAAAGCCGTTACCCTGGGGGTAACGGCCGCGTAATTATAATAAATAAAAATTACTTTTTAGCTTTCTTTGCTCCGCTTCCCATTCTCGTTACCGTAATTGTACGGCGTCCGAAACGATTTGCCTCGGCACAGCTGGGAACCCAGATATCCAGAATTCGGCCTCTGATCGCGCCGCCCGTATCGGTAACCGTGTAGCTGCCGCTATACGCTCCGGCGTTGATCTGAATTCTCGAACCCAACGGCAAAACCCGCGGGTCGGCCGCCACGATACCGCGGCGAACACCGCCGCCGGAAGCCGTCCGTCCTTTCAGACAGTAGGCCGTAGCGCGAAAAGCGCCCATTAAGGAACCGGCTTCGGTCTTGCTTTCCGTCGCCGCCACGGCTGTTGCCGAAGACGTATTTACCGCTCTGGTCGAAGCTATCGTGTCAACCAGGGGGATAAGTACAGCTTCTTGATCGGTTGCTTTGACCGGGGTCGCGGCTTCTATCGGTAAAACCATTTCCTGTTGAATAGGGAATGCTTTGGTATCAGGCTGGATATAAAAAATATTAATTAAAACGAATAATAAAGTAAATAAGATACTGAATTTCACTGAAGTTTTAATCATCCATTATTCTCCTTTCTTGTAAAATTAAAAATGAAAACACGTCAAAATAATTCGCCCCCTTGGCAAATGCACACAGTGTAAAGCTTGGAATTATCGGGATTAGGTCACGGTACTGTGCGACTGTATTTTGGTTATGTTTGTCACATGTAGATTTATAGTAGCAAAAACCGACCTTCTTGTCCATCCTGCGGGATGGCTGTGTTAAACGCTGTTTATCGAGAGCGCGGTTCAAGACAGTTTTAATTTTGATGAAGCGGCTAAAAAGATCCGGCAGCGGTTTGATTTTATTTATGCAAAATCTTTTGAGCCAAGAGAGAACCACCCAGCTGCCCCCGGCGATACCCTTGCGCCGAACTTTGAATCGCGACAGAGCTCTCATAGTTCTTTGCGAACTTTGCGTCTTGTCTTGGCGTACTTTGCGGTTAGCTTTTTTACGATAAGAAAGAACCGCAAAGAGCGCAAAGCGAAGACGCAAAGGACGCGAAGAGTTTTTTCAGCCAGGTGAAATAATCATAAACAGAGGGCCGGGCAACCTTTGTGAGGAGCGGGTGTTTCTGAAATTGACGCCACCAATGATAGGCCTGCTTCACGACTCTCCGGCGGAGCAAAAGAAGCCGTTTCCGGCTTTATTCTCCAAAACGTATTTTTTATATAGACGGGCAGCGTACAGATTAAGTATATTTCAATGGGTTTGCAGTTTCGGCGGAAACGGCGCAGAAACGGCAAGGAAGGAAATTATGCTGGTGGACGAGAGAAGACAAGGTGACAGGTACGTGCTGGCCATGCCCGTGCGGGTCGAATGGAAAGACAGTAACGGCGAAGCAAAGGTCGAAGAAGGGCTGACGGAAAATATCGGGGCCACCGGCACGCTGATCCATCTGCCCCGGGAATTGCCGGACGTCGGCACCCAGGTAAACCTTTATGTGATCGACGAGAAAAATCGCGAAGTGGCCGTGCAGGCCGAGGTTTTGCGGCTGGAGAGAAATGCGGCGCACCCGCAGGCAGCCCTGCAGCTGACCAGCGAGATCGAGAAATGGCAAAAGAAGCTTTATGACAAAGCTCCTAAACGCATCGCCGCGCTGCACGCGGCCGAAGATTACGATGATTTTTAAATAAGCACGAGATCACTTTAATTAATGACCGGAACCGACCCGCAGGAAAATAAATCAAACGAGAACAGGATCTTTTTCGATCCGGCGACACCGGCTGCGCGTTCGATCAGCCGGGTAGTGACCGTGACGCTGGTCATTCTGGGGCTGGCGGCGCTGCTCGGCTTTCTGATCTATTCGCTTCATAACCTTATCCTGCTGATGATCCTTTCGATATTTTTCGGATATCTCATCGATCCGCTGGTAAAACTCATTCGCCGCCCGTTCAAGGAACGCGGCGCGGCCAAATATATGCCGCGCTGGCTGGCGATCGTGGTGGCTTATTTGGCGGTGTTTATCGTGGTCGCGCTGTTTATTTCTTACCTTGCGCCGCTGGTCGGCGATCAGTTCAAAGAGTTTGCCAGGGCCTTTCCGGGATATTCCGAAACCGTTCGCAATCGCATAAACGACGTTAACGAGCGCTACAAAAGTTACGCCATTCCCGATCAGGTGCGCGAAAGAATAAATGACTACGCGCAGAACATGCTGACGGGTTTGGGCGAGAGCGTCGCCGCCGGCGTCGGGACCTTTCTGACGAATCTGGTGCCTTATATTCCGTGGATCATACTGATACCGGTGATCGCATTTTTCTTTTTAAAGGATATAAATATTTTTAAATCGTCGGCGCTGAGGATGTTTCCCGCCGGGCGCTGGCGCTACCAGGCGGAAGTTTTCTTTTACGACCTCAACCGCACGCTGGCGGCCTATACCCGCGCGCAGCTGATTTCCTGTATGCTGATCGGCACGATCTGCACCATCGCGTTTTACGCGTTCAGCGTTCCGTATGCATTGATGCTGGGCGTGATGGCCGGAATACTGGAGTTCATTCCGCTGGTCGGGCCGCTGATCATCGGCCTGACGGCGATCGCGATCTGTCTTTTCTATTCGCCGTGGCAGGCGCTCTATGTCGGGATCTTTTTACTTATTTTGCGCGGAATTCACGATTACATTACCTACCCGCGCATCGTCCGCGAAGGCATTCACCTGCACCCGATCGCGATCATCCTGGCCGTGCTGGCCGGAGCCGAGGTCGGCGGCGTGCTGGGTGTATTTCTTTCGATCCCGGTGGTGGCGATCCTCGCCGTGCTCTACAAACACATTCTCTGGATCACGGGCCGGACGACCCTAATGTCAAACTTCCTCGAAGGCGAACCCATCGCGGTACCGCCGGAACCAACTTAAAAGTATAAGTATCGCCACCGTCCCGGTGGCTGTCACGGCTGCGTCCCGCTGCCGCAGGTCAGAACCGTTTGCGGTAGCGAACGGGATATAAAATTAACCGAGGGCGGGACGCCCTCAGGACAGCCGGCGAGACGTCGGCGCTACTAATTTTTCTTCGCTTCTATTAAATCCACAAACCGTTTGAAATAATCTTCGGCGTCGTGGGGGCCGGGGGCGGCTTCGGGGTGGTATTGCACGGAAAAGACGGGCAGGTCCTTGTGCCGCATTCCCTCAACGCATTTGTCGTTGAGGTTCAGGTGCGTGACCTCGACATCGTCGGGCAGGCTTTCGGCATCGACGGCAAAGCCGTGGTTGTGCGAGGTGATCTCGATCTTGTTGTTGGGGACGTCCATCACCGGCTGGTTGCCGCCGCGGTGGCCGAATTTGAGTTTGTAAGTGCTTCCGCCAAAAACCTGTCCCAGAATTTGATGGCCGAGACAGATGCCGAAGGTCGGCACGCCGGAATCCACCACTTTTTTGATCTCATCCACGACGGGCTGCATGGCAGCCGGATCGCCCGGGCCGTTCGAGAGAAAAACGCCGTCGGGTTTAAGCGCAAAAACCTGCTCGGCGCTGGTATTGTCCGGCACGACGGTCAGACGGCAGCCGTGTTTGGCAAATTCGCGCAGCGAATTGGTCTTCACGCCGAAGTCGTAGCAAACCAGGTGATATTTTTCCGCGCCGCTTGCTGCGAAACCGTAGCTTTCCGGTGTGGTGACCTGGCTCGCCAGTTCCAGATTCGCCATGTCGGGCGACCTGCGCGCCTTTTCCAAGAGGCTTTCGACATTTAGATCGACAGCAGAAAGGCAGGCCCGCATCGCCCCTTTATCGCGGATGTGTCGCACCAGCGCGCGGGTGTCGATATGTTCGATCGCGGGGATGCTCCAGCGTTTCAGATAAGCGTCGAGCGATTCTTCGCTGCGCCAGTTGGAGGCGACAGGGCTCGCTTCGCGGACGATAAAGCCTTCGACCCAGGGGCGGCGCGATTCGGCGTCGAGTTCGGTGGTGCCGTAGTTTCCGATCAGTGGGTAGGTCATGCAGACCAGCTGCCCGGCATATGAAGGATCGGTCAAAATTTCCTGGTAGCCGGTCATCGAAGTGTTAAAGACGACCTCGCCGCAGATCTCGCCGTCGGCTCCCCATGAGCGCCCGCGAAACACACGTCCATCTTCGAGTACCAGCAGTGCGGTTTTGTTCAGGCTCATTGTTCGGGATAAGGATCGTCGCCTCGGGGCGGATAATATTTGTTGTTTTCCGGATCGGGCTGATCCTTAAAATTACTCTCGCCGCGCACGATAAATCCGATATTTGACGGCATCCAGTAGCGAAAAAAGACCTTGCCATAAACGTATTTTTCCGGAACCTGTCCCCAGACCCGCGAGTCCGAGGAATTGTCGCGGTTATCGCCCATGACAAAATAATGATGTGAATCGACCTTTTTCGGCTGAAAGTTTTCATGCCGGCCGGTGTACTGCGCGTTTAGGTAAGGTTCGGTCAGTTCCTTGCCGTCGATCATAACTACGCCGTTGCGCATCTCTACCGTTTCGCCGGGAAATGCTATCAGCCGCTTCACAAAACTTTTATCCGGTTCGTTCGGATACCAGAAGACGATGATGTCGCCGCGCTCGAGCTTTGTCCAGCCGTAGGGTTCGAGGCCGGGAAATTTGTAATAGACCAGTTTATTGACCAGCAGCCGCTCACCGTTATGCAGGTTAGGCAGCATCGATTCGCCGTCCACGACCACCGGCTGGGCGACAAAAACGCCGAACAGGATCATTATCGTCAGCACCAGCAAAATATCCCGGAAAAGCAGAAACACCTCGGTCCAAAGCCCGCGGCGCGAATCCTTTCGCAGGCGCTGGACGTCGATTGAAGGATCGTCTTCTATCGAGATGGAACCGAACGGTGATTTTGGTTTATTATTAAATCCGAACATAATAGCTAGTGTTTGATGACAAACGGCAAGTTTTGGTTGGAAACCGCCTCTTACAGTTCAAAATTTGCACCATTCGAGCTGTTTTGTCAAAGAATTATTATAAGTCAAAAAGCGGCTTTAAACTATGCGGCGGGGGTCAAATTCCGGCGTCTTCGTATTAGTAGATTTCACGCAAAGGATGCAAATGGTCTGAAGAGAACCGCCCCGGCACTCAGAGCAGCGCCACCCTCCTTCGCAAGGAGGGGAATTAAGAAGAAGTTTTTATGAACGATAATATTCGCCATCTTTTCCCGATCACAAAAGACTATGTTTACCTGAACTGCGCGGCGAACGCGCCGCTGCCGTGGACGACCGTCAAGGAAGTGAATTCCGCGCTGCAGGACGTAATGTATAACGGCTCGACCAATTTTATGCATTGGCTGGGAACCAAAAAACGCGCCCGCGAACTGGTGGCCGAATTATTGAACGTCCAGCCGGAACACATCGCTTTTATGCGCAATACCTCCGACGGCCTGTCTTCGCTGGCAAACGGCATTACCTGGCAAAGCGGCGACAATATCGTCACCTTCGAGCGGGAATTCCCTTCGAATTTCTACCCGTGGCGCCGGATGCGCGACGAATCAGGCGTCGAATTAAGGCTCTGCCCGGAACGCGAAGGGCGCATCGACCTGGATGAATTTATCTCGCTGATAAATGAGCGAACGCGCGTGGTGGCGATCAGCGCCGTCCAGTACGGCTCCGGTTACAATGCCGATCTGCGGCGCATCGGCCAGGCGGCGCGGCAGCACAACGCGCTTTTTATCGTCGATTTTATTCAGGCGTTCGGGGCGAAAATCTTCGATATGGAATTTGTCGATGCCGCCGCCGGCAGCAGCCACAAATGGCTCTGCGCGCCTGAGGGCTGCGGAATAATGTATCTCTCGGAGCGCGCGCGTGAAGTGATCAAGCCGACGCTGGTGGGCTGGACAAGTATCGAAGGCTGGGAGCAGATGGGCAATAACGAAAGTCTCTGGTACGACAATGCGCTGGCCTGGGAAACGGGCACCGGCCCGACCGCGCTTTATTACGGGCTGGCAAACAGCCTGGAGCTGCTGCGGACGATCGGCATCGAAAATATCGAAAACCACCTGGCGCAGTTGACCGATCATCTCTGCGACAGCCTGCAGGGCAAAAATTACCAGATCGTCAGTTCGCGCGTGCCGGGCGAAAGATCGCAGATCGTCTGTCTGACGCACCGCGGCGGTATGAGCTCAAACGAGATCTATCGCCATCTGAAAGCAAAGAAGATCGTGGTTTCCGACCGTGAAGGACGGGTACGGATCGCGCCGCATTTGTTCAATAATCTGGAAGATATCGACAGGCTGGTCGAGGCTTTGCCTTAAGACGGAGCGCAAAGACGGGAGCGCAGACTTTAGTCTGCAATGAAAGCAAGTGCCGAATAAATTCGGCGCTCCTGAGGGCGGCGTTACTTATTTAGCAGTCTGTCGGTCGAAGACGATGTTGAAAAACCGTCCAGATTAAGTCTGGTCATTCCGCCCGCATCGGTATAGGAATCGGCGCTTGCGCGCTGCCGGCTGCGAGTACGAAAAACCAAAAACCCGGCAAAGCCGCCTATCCCGAGAGTAAATAAAAGAATATAGCCGGTGATTTGGATGGCATTGAGCACCACCTCGGAAGTCTTTTTTACCGTGTCGCGTTCCGCCTGATGCTGTGCGTAGGGATTATGCCCTAACCACTGCACGACCTTTTCGTATTTCACCTGATCGATCAGCGCATTCGCGGCCGCATCATCCTTGCGGTTAAAAACAAAGACCGCGTAATTACCTACCCGACGGTAAACCGGGACATCGTGTCCGGCGCCGGCTGCTTCTGTTAGGGCACCCGAAATTTTCGCATCCGCGTCCGTTGCCATCTGCGGGGTGGTAAATTCGACGATTGCCAGCTTACCGGCGTCATAGTCAGCCACGACGGCTTCGGTTCCGGGGGTAAAGAGGATCACCCGGGCGATATCATGGCCGCCGACGGTTTGGAAGAATGTATCCGCGCTGGAAGTTACCACCGCCTTATCCTTTACCTTTTCCCAATCGGGCAGATGCTTGATAATGACCGGAATATTGTCCGCCTCGGAAACTTCCTGGACGACTTCGTCGATCATCGCCGTTTGGGCGGCATAAGGCGCCGCTAAACATATAAGCAATAAAAACGCACCTGCCAGGGCTTTTTTCCGAAAACTAAACATCGTATTGGCGATAGTAACACCCGCTCGAGACTTCTCCAAGCATAATAAAAGGAACTTTTTCAGGCGGAATTTGTCTAATCGACGTGAAATAAATATGAAGGAAGAACGAATACATACTCAAGCGTATAAATCATGCACGAAAAGCTACACGTTTTGGTTTGTTCCGTTCGTTCAGATGACGGGTAAATGAGCTGGGATGCCTGTAAAAACTAATAAACACGGCATTTCGGCGAAAATCCAAAGCCGGCCGCCGGTCGAATTCAATTATGGCACGACAATTGAATATATAAGGGCGAGGGGGGTTAGAAAAAATGACTGAAGTTTTAACATATCCTTTAATACAAGACACGGCAACTAAAGAAGTTGCGGTAAACAAAGAATCGTCGGACGCGGATAAAACGTCCGATAACAGTACGATGACCGACGTATCGCTGGCCCAAGCAGCCGGTTGGGGTGACATGATGGCTTTTGAAGAGCTTTACAATCGTCACCACCGCAGAGTTTACAGCCTCTGCCTGAGAATGCTGCAAAATCCGGTCGAAGCCGAGGATCTGACACAGGAAGTGTTTATCCAGCTTTACCGCAAGATCGGCAGCTTCCGCGGCGACTCGGCCTTTACGACCTGGCTGCATCGCATGACGGTGAATCAGGTACTGATGCACTTTCGCAAGCGCAGCGTAAAGTTTGAAAAGACCACTGAGGAAGGCGAAACACCGATCCAGATGGTTTCGGGCACGGAAAACCCGAACAAAATGCGCATCGTTGACAAGATCGCGCTCGACAGCGCTATCGATCAACTGCCGCCGGGATACCGCTCGGTCTTCGTCCTGCACGATATCGAAGGCTATGAGCACGAAGAAATAGCCAATATGATGGGATGCTCGGTCGGAACTTCTAAATCGCAGCTTCACAAGGCTCGCCTGAAAATGCGCCGCCTGCTGAAAAAGAAAGCCGCTCCGAGATTGGTTTCGGCTTATTAATAACTAATCCCCTTAAGCAATCATGATAACTACGACGGCTTCTCTAAAAGAGGGAAGCCGTTTTAGTTTGTAAGTTTAGAGGCGGTCTTCGACCGCCGATTTTTTTGCGCGGCGATCGAAGACGCGCCTCTAAACGATAAATCATCACCCGCTTTGTGATAATATTTGCGGGATGTTTTCCGAGGGAGTAGTAAAGGTTTTATTTGTCGCGCTGGGGGGCGCGTCCGGCGCTGTCGCCCGTTATTTGATCAATATTTCCCCGCTCGGAAATTTTTTACAGCCGTTTCCTTTTCACACTTTTATCATCAATGTAACGGGTTCTTTTTTGATCGGTTTACTAGCGGCAAAAGTGGAAATGAACGAATCTATGAAACTCCTGCTGCTGACCGGTTTTCTCGGCGCCTATACGACCTTTTCCGCCTTCGAGCTCGAAACCTTCACCCTGATGCGCGAGAGAAATCTGCTGACGGCGATCCTCTATGTGGGCTTGAGTTTTGCCGTCGGATTTATCGGCGTGGCGCTGGGCGTCTGGCTGGGCCGAAAAATGTAAAAAATTTGAAGGATGCCAGGCAAGCGACATCCTTCAACATTACTTCCGATTTTTTGCGGAAAACTAATTCACATCTTTTCCCGCGGTTAATTTATCGATCATTGTCTGAACGGATTGCCTGTTCGGCTCATTCGGCGCCAGCGGCAGTGCCTTATTGGCAAATTCCAGCGCCTGTTTGAAATCGCCGTTTGCCGACAAGCCCCGGGTCATGCCCATCACAGGCGTGAATTGGCCCGGATTTTTTTCGTAATTTAATTTGAAGACATCGAGCGCCTCTTTGAATTGTTTCAATGAAAGCAGTACGCGGCCATATTGGTGAAGCTCGTTCATGTTGCCGAGCGGCAAGGCTTTTTTCATGATCGCGGCGGCTTCGTCGCCCTTGCCCATTTTGTTTAGCAGCTGGGCTTTAGTGGCCAGCGCGGAAAATTCCTGGTTGCCGCCAAAAGTGTCGATGCCGAAATTAGCCCAGGCCAGCCCCTGTTCCAGCTGGTAATTGTTGGTCAGGCACCAGGTCGCCGCGACATTGAGACCCTGCCAGGTAAATCCGCGGGGGTTCTTCAATTCCGTGACAAATGCGTCGAACTGTTGTTTTAATCCATCAACCTCGATCCTGACCGGTATCGAAAGCTTTTCCCATTGCAGATCGAGCGTCGCGGAATTATCTTTTTGAGCGGCAAACTCGTATTTTAACCACTCGACGCTTTTGTCGAGCGTCACCGGCTTTACCTTTACCCGGAGCGCGTCGTCTTTTTCATCGTAAAAGAAAGAACCCCAGGCATCGAATTTCTTTGAAAAAATGACGATGCATTCCGCCGGATCATAAGCGACAAACAGCGCGTATCTGCCTTTTGGCAGCGGCTGTCCTTCGATCTTAACGTCGCTCTCAAATTCGATCACGGTGTTTTCATTTGCGCCGGCCCGCCACGGCGACGGATTGTCCGGGCCGAAACCCGTTTTAGTAAATCCCTTCGGGATCAGTGTTCCCCAGACCTTGCCTTCGCGGCCATTCACCGCCGGGCGGTGATAGCTCACCGTCACCTGGGTGATGCCGATCTGTTCGGATACGACCGCTTCCCGCGAATAGCCGTTCGGAACGACCGAACTGTATGGGACCTGAGCGATAGCCGCGCCGGCCGCAATCGCGACGAACGCCGCCAGCAAAACTGCTAAAAATGTTTTTTTCATATGTAGGTACCGCCAGTGCGGATCCGGGGCAGCCTTACCTGAAGACCGGGCCGCCGGGTAAGAGTTTCGAAAACCTAAATTTCTTATAACTTAATTTTACGTGGGATGCGGGAAAAGGTTTCCCCGGTTGCACTAGGCGGACAAATTGACGCGCGCGGCGCGGACGGCCCTGACGGCTTCTTCGGCGGTATTTCCCAGCGCGGTCAGATGCCCCATCTTTCTACCCGGACGGGCCTCGGCCTTACCGTAAAGATGGAGTTTCAGTGACGGATCGGCCAGGGCGGCAGCCCAATTAGGCTCCCCGTTATTCCAGACGTCGCCGAGCAGATTTGCCATCGCGGCGGGGCGTAAAAATTCCGTCGAGCCGAGCGGCAGGCCGCAGACCGCGCGGAGCTGCTGTTCAAATTGCGAAGTGACACAGGCGTCGAAAGTAAGATGGCCGGAATTGTGCGGACGCGGCGCCAGTTCGTTGATCAAAAGTTTTTCGCCGGCGGCAGCGGGCGTAAGAAAGAATTCCACGCACATCACGCCGACCACGCCGAGGGTTTCCAGCACGCTGCGGGTGATCTCGACCGCCTCACGGTAAACTTTTTCAGAGACCAGAGCGGGCGCAAAACTTATATCCAGAATGTGATTCGCATGCTCGTTTTCGATCACGCCGTAATGCGCGAAATTCCCCTGCGCGTCACGCGCCGCCACCACCGAAACTTCTTTTTCAAAAGCGACGAATGCTTCGAGAACGGCTTCCTTGCCGCCTAAATTATTAAAGGCATTTTCGATATCATCCGCCGCTGCGATCTTTGCCTGCCCCTTGCCGTCGTAACCGAAACCCGCGGTTTTTAAGACACAGGGCAGCCCGATCTCCGTAACGGCGTTTTGCAGGTCTTCGCGGGTTTTAATGTGGCGAAAGGGCGTGACCGGAAAACCGCTGCCGGCGAGAAAGGTTTTTTCGCGCAGGCGATGCTGGGTGATATGGAGTATCTCGCCGCGCGGGTGGACGGGGACGATCTCCGCCACCGCTTCGACTGTGGCGGAAGGAACGTTTTCAAATTCAAAGGTGACCACCTGCACACCGCGGGCGAATTCGCGCACGGCGTCTAAGTCTTCGTAGGCAGCGGTGGTTTCATGATCGGCTACCTGGCCGGTCGGGGTGTCGCTTTCGGGTGAAAAAGTATGCACGCGGTAACCCATCCGGCGCGCGGAAATGGCAAACATTCGCCCGAGCTGCCCACTGCCCAGAACGCCGATCGTTGAAGTTGGAGGAATCATCAGGAATCCGCACGAAAATCCTAAAACACGAATAAATACAACGCGTTTTCGGATCACGAGAGGATTTTATAACAGAAGAATAATTGTTTCGACTTTATTTATTAAAAATAAACAGCTTTACCTAGTTTTTTATTTCATACTCGACGTAAAGAGGCTGTCCGGTAATGGCCTGTCCCGCAATGGTGAATTTAGTCTCGGCAAATTTGACCCGCTTGATAAAATCGCCATCCTTTTTGCATCTTTCATTAAGACCGTCGTGATCCGGTTCGTCGGCAATGATGATTCGCCCCTGGGTCTTCTCCTTCAAACGTTCGAAAAGGTGGCCTTCGGGCATTTCCCATTCCTTACTTTTGGCTTTTTCGCGATCGACCGGGATCATCGCGGCCAGCTCCAAGCTGTTCATCAGCTCGAGGCCGTGTTCGCGCAGCGTTGCGTTGTGACTGCCGTGATGGCCTACTTTATACAGCACTGTGCGGGCCAACAGGTCAGCGGTCTTTACCTCGGTTATATTTCCGTTTTTATCTCTTACGTCCCAGGAAAGGTCTTTCCAGGAGATCCAGTTGCCGAATTGCGCGTCGCCCGGAAACACCAGGACTTTGCCGCTTTCGATCAGTTCGATGGCGAATGCCAGGCAGGAATTATTGGTATAGGAATCCAGATGCAGCGCCAGCGGCTCGATCATCATCAGCCAGTCGTCGTCGATCTGCCGCCACTCATTTTCCGCGTTGAAATACATTGAGAACATTTCCTCCACATCCTTGCACGGAGCTTCGAAATCATCATGAGAGATGATCGACGGCGAATCCTTTTCAAACGGGCGGCAGGCATCGGCTAAAAGATTATCGCTCTCATCGGCAAATGAAGCGAAAAAGCTTTCAACCAGCGCGAATTTGGAGTCTTCGCGATAGGTTTCCGCAGCGGCATCTTTTTTTGAAGGCTCGGTCTTTGTAAAAAAGGCGTAATCTTCCGGCGGGCCCAAAACATATATACGGATCTCATTTTCCAGGCCCACGGGTGAAAAAACCGGCGCTTTCGGCGAACAATATCTCCGCTTCTCACTTTTCTCGATAATATTTTCCCAGGTGGCCGAGCGCCCCTTGCCCTTCAGATTGAAACTGTTTTCATCAACAAACTCATCCATGAGTGCCTGCGCGGTTTGATAAAAACCCGGGCCTTTTTTTATTTTTTCAATTTTCTCGGTTTTTCCGGCGGAGCTCATTTTCGCGGTTTTCCTGTCTATCCTCTCCTTGGTTTTTTTGAGCGCATTTTTCAGCCCGGTGATCTGTTTGGTGAAACGCTCGCGCATTGGTTTCGATTGAGGGTGATTCTGATCTTCGGTCCAGCCCAGCCAAACTTCCTTAAAACGAATGTTTTCAAAGATATCGCTCGCCTGCGAAAAGCCGGAAATATGATCCCAGTGTTCGTGGGTGACAGCGACCGCGTCCAGGCCGCCGGTCACCAATGACTCATTTTGAATATCGGTTACGACCTCTTTCATAATATCGGTCGAGCCCGTTGTGCCCTGCAGCAAACCGCAATCGATCAGGAGATTATATTCAACTTTTTCCTCGCGCTTGAACGAAAGCAGAAAACAATCGCCCAGGCCCTGGCGGTACATTCGAACGTTGATTGATAGATCTTTATTATTTTCGGACATAAAGGATAGTCTCCAAAATTTCAAAATTCATTGTGTAAAAAAGCGAACGGTTCCACTTCCCGTCCGTGCCGGCCGGAGTAGGTCGCGCGAAGCGACAAGCCCGTTTCGCTTGTTCGATGATCGCGCTGCCGCTGCAGGCGCGCTTCGTCATCGATCGCTTTCTTAATTACCCAGCGCAGGCCGCTTTTATCCTTCTCGTTAAACATCACGTTCAAGTCGAAGATCAAATTGCATCCGCCGCGAAATTTAAAGTAAAGGTCTTCTCGCTTTTCGGCCTCTTCCATATTAATTTTTGTCTCATCTCCCGGCTTAGGCTTCTTATAAGGAATCAACCGCGTCTGGATAATGGAGACAATGACCTGGGTTATATTGTCGCCGTCCGGCCCGATACGCCGCGCTCCGCACAGCGAGTGAATTTGGAATTTTGGCCTTCCTTTGTCATCCCGGCGCAGGCCTTCGACCTTTTTACTTTCTTCAGTGGAAATATAAAGGCCGGTTATCTTCTCAAACTCTTTAAATTTATTTTCATCACTATCAATTAATCGTCTTATTTCCGCGTGAAGTTTTTCACGAAAGTCTTTGGTGAAATTAAAGATAGTTTTACGGTCGGAGACATACTCTAATTTATAAACAAAGTTCCTCAGCAGGAAGTTGCCTATCTCCTTAAAGACATCGCTTTTTCTGGTTTGTACATTCCAGCAAAGACTGTCTTCGGACAGGGTGCGAATGTCGCGCGGATAGATGCCTCTTCCGCGAAAAGCATCAATAAACGCGACGCGGTAGCCTAAGTCGTCATCCGGCACAAGATCCATATCGGCGGTAATGATCGCGCGCAGGTAATCGCCGAAACTGATATCGACCGGCGGGCAGTAATCGAGCGCCCGGATACACATATTCAGAACGTGCTGGGCGATCTTCGATGCTTCCTTAGCCAGGCGGTTGACCAGATCGGGATGCAGATCGCCCGCCGGCAGCACGCCCGAGCCGCTGGTGGCAATCCGCAGCAGGTCGGCCACACGAGAGTTATAGATCTCGCGAAAAGCTGAAAAGACGGCGGCAACCAAGATCGCTCCGCGGTCATGGGGTTTGAAAACGGTCTGGTAATCCGATGGATTTGCTTCGGCGCCGATATACTCGCGCAGCGCGCCGTACCTGCCGATCGCGCGGCCGAATTGCTGCGCCAGCTCGCCCAGCAAATTCTGCGATGACAAATTGCCGCGGGTTTTGGCGATCTGGTGCCGCAGTACCTCCGGAAAAGTAAAATGCTGAAACAGCGCTACGATATCGGCAAAGGCCTCGTGAAAGGCAAGCGTGTCCGGGTGGCTAGGCTCGATAAAACGCTGGTGCATTCCGTCCAGCAATGCGTGGGTCGTTTCGTGCGCGATAATATCATGTGAAAGACAGGTGAACACGATCCCGCCTGGAAACTGCTCGCCGGGAGCGCTGTCGGAAGCCGGAAAATAGCCAAACAGCAAGGCTTTTTTGTTCGGGCTGTAATAGGCGTTAGCCTGGCGGAGCGCATGCGGATAGATACGCAGGCGCTGCAAAAACTCACCCTCCTTTTTATCGCGAACCGCTGACCACATGGCCGACCGCCCCAGCGCGCGCTCAAAATTTTGGATAGTTGTCATCGCCACCGCATAAACCATTTGCTGGTGAAACTGGGGATTGCTTTCAGAAGGCCTCAGCCCGTCTTGTGCCAGAATATAATTGTTGTTCAGATCTATCGGAGCATAAAAACATTTACTCGACGGATCGTAATCGATCACCTCCAGGTACTCACCGATCGGGCCGTCAGCTAATTTTTCTTCCCAGCGGATGTTGAATACAGTTTCATTAACCAACGCAGTGTCCAGCTTCGTGGACAGGCTGGGATCGAAGCTGTAGCCATATAAGCGTCTAAAACCAGGACGCGGTGCCGATGACACGTTATTCACCATAAAGTTCTCCGTATTTTAAAACTGGCGGCGTAAGCCGAGCTTTTCAGTCGATTTCGCACCATTTATACCCTTATAAATGTAATGAATTATTCGGATAAAACGTTTCAAAATATTATGTTAAAAACGAGAACTCTGGTAATCGGGCTACTTTATAGAACCCGATCTGGATAAATTCAAAAACAACTAAATTTATTTGCATTTAACTTTGCTAAACATTGTTTAATCTGATATCCTCGCAGACAGATTGAAAAATCATTGCAGAATGCGATCGGGAATTTTGATTGAACAGAATTTGTTTGAACGTATTTTAAGCCGCGCTCCTATCGTGGCGATCAATTCGCTCTCTCAGGTTAAATTAAACCGGTGTGAGCTTTCGGCTTTGCCGACCTGTCCCTTTCGCATTCTAATACCGTGTTAGCCGTCTCCTGACACACTCTCAGTAAACTGCGAGCAATTTTGGCGCGGCCTGAATAACACTCCCTGATCAACCACAGATACCAACTACCTAAGAAAGCAAGAGTGTACTAAGGGAAAGTCCTACATTTCTTCCATTCTCTTTGGTGAAACCGAACCTTAGGAGGGTTAAAAAAATGAAAAGAAAATTGATCGTATCGTTTTTCGCAATGATGGCAGCAAGCCTTTTGTCGGTATCGGCAATGGCCCAACCCTATACGCACAGTGTCTGGACAAACAATAACGGATTGGTTATTCGCGATGCCCAGACAGGGTGTAGTTATCCCGCTTTTTCCGGCTTTAACATGGCGACCTCATGGACGGAGCCGACCCCGGGCAATCCGGCGGACGCTCATTTTCGCGGCGTAGCCAAAGCGGGAGGAGCCGGGATCTTTTGCGGCGTCAGATTCTATGATTTTCGTCTCGTGGCCTCGACGGTGACCGGCCCCGATAACATCGACGGCACCTGGGATGTCTATCGCAACGGCGTGCTGATGTGTGCCGGCTGCAACGGAACCGCCTACAATCTCAGCGTTCCGGCCGGGGTGGGCAACTATTACAAGGTCTATATCGACGATCCGGTTTTCGGGCCGCAAACCTGGCTTTACAGCGGTTATCTCGACGTCCGAAAGGATTTCTAGTGCTGCAAAAAAGCTCGTTCAAACTATTTTGTAGGAGCCGGGGACTCGAACCGAAAAGTTCGGGTTCCGGCTCCTCTTTTTTAATTTTGGGTCGGAATTTTCCTTAAAATTCACCGATTTCTTTCAAATTAGGCGAATATATCGCAAAAAACAAAATACATTAGCGTCAAATATTGCTTAAGTAATAAAGAACTTGATATTTTATCAGTAGCACATAAAAATTTCTGTTTCGAAATCCCGACCGTATTACGGCTGAACAGGATTTTGGTTGAACGTGTTTAGCCACACTCCTAATGATGTGGCATCTTTCGCTCTCTCAAAATAAGTGTACTTGCGAATTTTCGGCCGTAGGTTTTTTAGTCTCTCAACCGGTGTTAACCACGCTTATCCGTGAGGAATCGCGGGGCGCGGTCCGAATAACATTTGATCAACACAAGGACTTAAACCAAACCTAAGAAGTAGAAGTAATGACGAAGGAGAAACTCCCCCCGAATGCTTCCCCCCCTTCTTTGGTGAAAACCCACTTAGGAGAAAATAATGCATAAACGAATAGTTGTGACTTTTTTTGCTTTGATAATGGTCAGTCTGCTGTCGGTGTCGGCAATGGCACAATTGCAAACACACAGCATTTGGACAAATGATAACGGGTACGTTATCGGCGATGCGGAAAACGGATGCGAATACAACGTATTAAAAGGGTTCGATATGGCCACTTCGTGGACGGAAAAGACGCCCGGTTATCCGGCGCAGGCCCATTTCCGCGGCGTGTCAAAAGCCTACGGCTGGACGCATTTTTGTAACAACCATTATTACGAGTTTTCGCTCAACAATTCGGTCGGTACCGATCCCGACACGATCAAGGGTTACTGGGATGTATACCGCGACGGCACTTTGATGTGCAGCAGCTGCCCGGGAAACGCTTACGGCCTCAGCGCGCCCGTCGGCAACTACTACAAGCTGGTCATCTGGGACCCGTTCTGGGGGACCTACTGGTACTACGTCGGTTATATTGACCAACGTAAAGATTTCTAACGTATCTGGCGACGCAGGGGATGAACTTTAGTTCATCCCCGCGCCTTTTTTAAGGAGAAATAAAATGAAAAGACAAATTATCTTAACTTTTTTTGCGTTAGTGATAACCGGATTGCTGTCGGTATCGGCAATGGCTAAATATCAAACGCACAGCATTTGGACAAACGATAACGGGCTGGTTATCGGCGATGCGGAAAACGGATGCGAATACTCACTCCTATACTCTTTTGAAATGGCAACCTCGTGGACGGAGCCGACGCCCGGCTACCCGGCGCAGGCTCATTTCCGCGGCATATCTAAGGCTGAAGGATGGACCCACGGCTGCGGCAACCATTTTTACGAGTTTTCACTCAACAAATCGGTTAACACGGACGCGGACAATATCAAGGGCTACTGGGACGTTTATCGCGACGGTACTTTGATGTGCAGCGGCTGCGGCGGAAATGCCTATGGACTGAGCCAGTCGGTCGGCCAGTATTACAAACTGGTTATCTGGGATCCGGTCTATGGGGCGTACTGGTATTACATCGGCTACATCGATCAACGTAAAGATTTCTAACAAATCTGACGACGCGGGGGGACGAACTTTTAAAGTTCATCCCTCAAACTTATTCCCCCAAATTTTATAAGGAGAGAAAAAATGAAAAAGACAGTACTAACTTTGGTTGCTTTAATCATCACCGGAATGATCTCGGTATCGGCGATGGGCCAGGTAGTCACCCACAGTATCTGGACACACAATAGCGGCGGGCGCCAGGTAACCGACCCGGAGCTCGGGTGCAAGGTTACGACTTTTTACAAGTTTCGCATGATAACTTCGTGGACGGAACCGACGCCCGGTTATCCGGCTCAGGCCCATTGGCGCGGCGCGGCAATCACTAAATCCGAAAACCGAGGCTGTGATAATCATTTTTACGAGTTCATTCTTAACCAGTCGACCAGCACGTCAAACGATGACATTACCGGTTACTGGGATATTTATCGCGACGGCACCCTGGTATGCAGCAGCTGCACCGGCCAGGCCTACGGTCTGAGCCAGCCGGTCACTAACTATTACAAACTCGTCATCGATGATCCATTTTACGGGGCGGGAACCTGGTTCTATAGCGGGTATATCAATGTCCGGAATGATTTCTAGTCTATAGGCAGAAACGCGACAGTTATGGAGCGTGTTTTACGATAAGCACGCTCCATAACTGTCGCGTTTTCTGTCTTTTAATCAAGCTTTGATCTCAATACCGTTTTGGTTTGATCGGAGCGAAATTTTTTCAATTTCCGGCGCAGATCTTTGCGGGTGTTGGACAAGATAGCGACCGCCAGCAGCGCGGCATTTTTCGCCCCGGCTTCGCCGATGGCCAGCGTGCCGACGGGAATGCCGGCGGGCATCTGCGCGATGGACAGCAGTGAATCCAATCCCTTGAGCGCCTTGCTTTCAACCGGTACGCCCAGCACCGGCACGACGGTTTGCGCCGCCACCATCCCGGGCAGGTGAGCCGCGCCGCCGGCCCCGGCGATGACGACTTCGATACCGCGCGCTTCGGCCGAATCGGCGAATTCCGCCATCAGTTTCGGAGTGCGATGCGCCGAGACTACCAGCGATTCGTGCGGCACGCCAAAGCTTTCCAACATCTCCGCCGCGTGCCGCATCGTGTCCCAGTCGGACTTGCTTCCCATTACTATCGACACCAGAGGTTTTTCAATTTTGTTCGCCATAGATTTGGATCCCGGGTGCCGCCAAAACGCGCTTCGCCGGCCCGGCATTTGATACCGTCAATATAACAGATATAGCTTTTTTGCGTGTCAGGCATGTCTTGTCAGTAGCGTCGGCGTTAGCCGATGCGTAAATGTCTTCCTGTCAGTACCACTGCGGTTACGGGCGGGTTATCGGGGCATTCTCCCAATAAGTTACGAATCCCTCGCTCATCTTGCGGCCGCTTTATAACAAATATGTCCAGCCCCCAAATTTTACCCCAGCGATAAGTAGAACGATTTTATGTTGCTTCAGAGGCGAGTTTGCGTCTGAATTCTGCTGGTGTCAGATATCCGAGCGCCGAATGCGGCCGCTTGGTGTTGTATTCTCGCCTCCATAATTCGATCTCAGCTTTTGCTTCACGGAGCGAGTAGAAATAGGTCCGGCTGAGCAGTTCATCGCGCAGTTTGCCGTTGAAGCTTTCAATGTATCCGTTCTGCCACGGTTTGCCGGGTTCGGAAAATATCCGCATGATCCCTTTTGCCAGAAGCCAGTCTCCCACCGCTGCACCGATAAACTCGCTTCCGTTGTCCGAGCGAACGGCTTCCGGGCACCCTCTTTCATCGCAAACACGCTCCAGCACACACCTCACATCGGCACTCGTGAGCGAGCGGGCCGTCTCTACCGCCAGGCACTCTCTCGTATATTCATCCACCAGCGTCAGCATCTTCAACTGACACCCGCCGATCGTCCGGTCGAAGACAAAGTCATAGGTCCAGATATGGTTCGCTTTCTCAGCCATTATCATATTAGCCCTGGCTTGCACGTCTTTTTTGCGCTTCGGCCTCTTGCGGCCAAGCCCCAAGCCCAGTTTCTTCCACAGCCGCCACACCTTCTTCCGGCTTATCTGCTCTCCTTCTCTCATCAAACACGCCCATACCCGCCGGTAACCGTAACGCGGATGACGCAGAGACAACTCACCGATCTTCTCTTCCCACCCCGCATCCTTACCCGGCACCGGCACGTACCGAAAACTCTTTCTCCGCAACTTCACCAGACAGCACGCACGACGCTCGCTCAAACCCGCTCCCGTCAGATACCTCACCACTTCACGGCGCGCAGCTGTCGTTACCACTTTTTTCGCAGCGCTTCCTTTACCACGTCGATCTCAAGGTCACGTTCCGCCAGCAAGCGCTTTAATCTCGTGTTCTCTCGCGCCAGCACCTTCAACTGCCTGGCCTCCGCCACCTCCATTCGGCCGAACCGCTTACGCCAGTTATACAGCGTCGCCACGCTGATACCTGCTTCGCGGCAATACACCCTTACCGACTTACCGCTCTCATCAAAACCTCGCAGGATACCGATTATCTCTTCATCACTCACTGCCTGTCTCATCTTTTTACCCCCACACTTTTTTATTCTAAAGTGTTCTACTCATCTACGGGGTAATTTTAAGGGAGCACGTCAAATAGTGCTAAAGCGTGTTTCAGTGTTTCAGGCGTTTCAGAGTGAAACACTGAAACAAAAATGAAACACGGATTTGGGATTTTTTGAATTGGCAAGGAACAAAGGCACGATAGACCCGGGGCGTCTCCATTTTACCTTAAATTGGATACTTTAAAGGAGCAGCTTTTAGAGCAGATCGGGAGTTTTTCAGAGAAATTAAAAATTTGCCGTAGGGGGGTGAACGTCGTCAGTTAATATATTCTAAATTTCGGGTTCATCTTAGAAATGTATTTTTGTTTCCCAGTTTTTTTATGAACTCTTTTAGAGTTTTTATACCATTTCTTATCCGACGGGAAAAAATCGGGTGGTAATTGTCTAATATAAAATTCATTAAACTCTTTAATTTTTTGGATTAATTTACTTTTATTAAAACCAAATTTTTTGTGCGCATTATCAATTATAGGGGAAATTAAATATTCTCCCAATTTAAAGTCAAACATGAAACTATGCATGATAAAATATTTATAATTTTGCCTATAGCGGCATTTGTACACATTTGTCTGAAAGCTATGGTTAATATTTCGTTCTTCCATCAAAGAAATATCTTTGTCTATTGACTCAGCATCTCTGGCTACCATGCCCATTATTTTATAATTTTCATCGATTGCAAATAAGGTGTTTTGTGCATGGCACTCTAACTGAATGCCTAGGTTTAATAACAAATTAAAGTAGGTAGAATAAATAGGGGAAATTATGTCTTCAAATAAATATTCCTCAACTTTTTTATTTTGACTCCATATAATTTGCTCCAATAAAGTAGGATCATTTGGATAAATCCTATCTGTAGAGAACAATGAAAATGCGGGAATCAAAAAGTGTTTCTTCTCTATTAGTGGCCAAGCTTTAGCTTCTCTATAAACCATACCCCACTCGATTGATTTATTATTTATTTTTGACTGCGCCACTTTTGCGTAAAGCTCGCATTGAAAATGAAAAAATGACGGTAATTTGTTTAATTGCATTCCGTCTCTTATGAAATCTGTTACTTCAACGGCCGATGAAGCATGATTTATTGTTAGCCCTCTGTCTACTCTTCCAATTAGCCCGGCGTAGTGTAACTTTATAAACCATTCATTATTTTCAAGCATTTTTACAGTCCTACAACTCGCTGTAGGTGCAACTTTTACGGCATTAATTTTAATTTCTTTAGCTAATGAAAAAAAATAATTATTATTGGGATCATAGAGCATGTCCGGATGCACTAATAAATGCCAGTTATCAGACAATCCTTCAGGTTTTGATCCATATATTTGTAGAATGGATTCGTCATGAAATTTCAGACCACATAAATAAAAACTTTCAAAACGCTCTCTTGGTGAAGTTAGAAATGATGTCGTATATGTATCGGTAAATCCACTTGGAGAACCGTCATTAACGAATCTTTCTAGATGCAGAAAGTCGCTAGAACTATCGAAGTTGATATTTTCCAATTTCATTTTTATTTTGAGGCTATTTAATATTTAAAACAATTTTAAGAGTGTCAGAGAGTATTCTTTCGAATTCTTTAATTTTCACTGGTTCATATTTGTAAGGTATTCTCTTGATATGGGTGAGATCAGAAGGTGCTGTATCTTCTTGGGTTATTAAAATCACAGTTTTGCCAAGTGCATGACAAATCCCGGTTTCATAAAAAACGTTAGGGTTATTGTGAGTTAAATCTGCAATTACAACGGAAGCGTTAATTACAGCTTTATTTATATCTTCCATTAGGGCATTTGTTGAAAATATTTGATCCGCTCTCTTAACATTTATGTTCAATTTTTTACATACCTTTTTGATGTGGTTGTTATAAATCGGTTGCATCTCCTTGCTGAAAGGCATTAATACAAAACAATTATTGTTGTTTGGCTGAGACATGTGAAAGTCTGTTTTCTGTACTTCTTTTCTGATTTGCAAAAAACATTCAACCGCCTGATTAATTTCATTATTTAGGTTGGGAATAATTATAATATCTTCGCCAGAACGTATTCTCCCATTTACAGAAGCAATGTCTAAATAATTATCAACCATTCTTTTTTCAAGAAAGGCCTCATCAGTAAGAGAGGATATTTCAAAATCCGCAAAAGCTGATTCGGAGATTTTTTTAGATATTCTCCATTTCAATTCTTTGATTTCTGGAGAACTTGACTCTAAACTTCTTGGGTTATGTAAAGATTCTTCATGTCCAGTCCAAATATACAAAGGCTGTATCTTGTCTCCAAACGAAGCTTTCAATCTAGATGCGCCGAAAGAGGAAGCTAAAATTAACCCATCTAGGTTAGAATTGATTGCTGCTTTAATAAGTCTTGTGTCTATTCCTGAATAAAAATCTCCCCATTTTTCAAGGTGAATAAAGTCATTAGCATAAACTTTTTGAAGTAGTCCAGAATATGAAGTAAAGTAATACTCAAAACCTTCCGCCTCATCTTCCCTAATTGGTCTATCAGTATATCTTGGTATTAACACTATCTCACTCTGTGTGATTTTCTGAAAAAGATGCTGAAAAAATGTCGTTTTTCCTACACCTGAGGGGCCACTTATTGTAAATATTATACCCATGTCACATTTTAAATTTGGCTATTCAGTTTGAGAACATCGTGTTAATCCAACTAGGTAATTTGTAAGTGTTGGGAACTTTTCCGATTGAGTTAAGTCTAAGAGATTTAAGCCGCCTAGTCAAAAAAGGCGAAGCCGAAGCTTCGCTTTTTATAAGCCAGTGCTTACGTTCTGAGCTACTAACATTTTACAGACTCACGTCGAGTAACCTTTTTCGCCGTCGAAGTTGTAAAGACTTTCGGCTTTGATCATGTCGAGGCCGACTTTATTGAAGCGATGCAAGAGCGAGATGAGTGGGACATATCGGTTTGGAGTTGAGTAATAAAAAGGGATATTCTAACTCCCCGATTTACGTGTTGAGTCAAAGAAGATTAAAATAATATTCATAAACCGATCGCCTTACCTGATTTCGGGCCGCGAGCTATTATTTGGCGATCAAAATCAGGCGCAATAAATACGATAATCTAAAATAAAGTTCTGAAATTAAACTAGCGATAAAATGTCAAAAATTTACTACACTTTAACCGATGAAGCGCCGCTATTGGCAACGCATTCCTTTTTACCAATCGTCAAAGCATTTACAAAATCCGCAGATATTGAAATTGAAGTTCCGGATATATCGCTCGCGGGAAGAATCTTAGCCAACTTCTCCGAATACTTAAGAGACGAACAGAAGGTTCCTGATGCGCTGGCGAACCTGGGAGAACTGGCAACAAAACCGGAAGCCAACATTATCAAGCTGCCGAACATTTCTGCTTCCGTTCCGCAGTTGGAAGAAGCGATCGCCGAACTCCAGAAACAAGGTTTTGAATTGCCGAATTACCCGGTGGAGCCCAAAACGGAAGAAGAAAAAGCCATCAACAAAAAATATGCGAAGGCTTTGGGAAGCGCGGTAAATCCTGTGCTGAGAGAAGGGAATTCCGACCGGCGCGCGCCGAAGGCCGTAAAAAATTACGCCAAAGCAAATCCTCATAGAATGGGAGTTTGGGCCCCGGATTCAAAAACTTCCGTCGCGCATATGAATTCCGGAGATTTTTACGGAACCGAAAACTCGGCCACAGTTGGAAACGAAGGAAGATTCAAAATCGTTTTCTATGGAAATGACGGCTCCGAAAAAGTCTTGAAAGATTACGCGCCGCTCAAGGCAGGCGAAGTGATCGATTCTTCCGTAATGAATCTTTCGGCACTCGGATCTTTTGTTAAGGAGGCGATGAGTGAAGCCAAAGAGAAAGACGTTTTGCTTTCGGCGCATTTGAAGGCAACCATGATGAAAGTTTCTGATCCGATCATTTTCGGGGCGATCGTCGAAACTTATTTCAAAGACGTTTTTGAAAAATATTCGGCCTCCTTTATTGAATTAGACATCAATCCAAACTTCGGATTAGCCACGCTTTTCGAAAAAATCGCCGGACACCCGCAGGAGGCGGAGATCAAAGCCGACATCGCCAGGACGATCGAAAGCGGCCCGAGAATTGCGATGGTAAACTCGGACAACGGCATCACGAATTTCCACGTTTCTTCCGACGTGATCGTGGATGCTTCGATGGCGGCGCTGGTTCGCGGCGGCGGAAAAATGTGGAACAAAGACGGCAAAGAAGAAGATACGGTCTGCATTATTCCCGACCGAACTTATGCCGGTTTCTACGACGCGATCATCCAGGATATGAAGCAAAACGGAGCGATCGACGTAAAAACTTTCGGCTCTGTTCCGAATGTCGGTTTGATGGCGCAGAAGGCGGAAGAATACGGCTCGCATGACAAGACTTTCCAAATTTTAGGCCAAATTTCAGATTCCGGAACGGTAAAAATCGAAGACGAAGACGGCAAAGTCCTTCTCGAGCAAGCTGTTGAGAACGGCGATATTTTCAGAATGTGCCAGACCAAAGACGCTCCCGTCCAGGATTGGGTAAAATTGGCTGTCAACCGGGCAAGACTTTCCAGCACGCCCGCGATCTTCTGGCTGGACAAATCCAGGGCCCACGATTCGCAGATCATCAAAAAAGTTGAAGCATACTTGAAAGATCATGACCTGAGCGGCCTCGACTTGCGGATTATGGATGTGAAAGACGCAATGCTCGAAACTTTGAAGCGTGCCAGAGAAGGCAAAGACACGATCTCGGTTTCAGGAAATGTTTTGAGAGATTATCTGACGGATATGTTCCCAATTTTAGAACTTGGCACGTCCGCAAAAATGCTTTCAATCGTGCCTTTAATGAGTGGAGGCGGACTGTTTGAGACCGGAGCCGGTGGTTCCGCGCCGAAACACGTTGAACAATTTTTGCATGAAGGTTATTTGCGCTGGGATTCGCTCGGTGAATTTTTAGCGTTACAGGCAAGTTTGGAGCATTTGGCGCAAACTGGGGGCAATAAAAAGGCCCAAATTTTAGCGGATGCTTTGGAAGAAGCGAATGCGAAGTTTTTAGCAACCGACAAATCTCCGGCCCGAAAAGTAGGCCAGATCGATAATCGCGGTTCTCATTTCTATCTGGCGATGTACTGGGCTGAAAGTCTGGCAAATCAGACATCGGATATGGAAATTGCCGCTAAATTTGCGCCGATCGCAAAAACAATGAGCGAAAACGAAGCAAAGATCAATGAAGAATTGATCGCAGCGCAGGGAAAATCACAAGACGTTGGCGGCTATTATCATCCTAATTCTGAAAAGGCCTACGCCGCAATGAGGCCTTCGGCTACGCTGAACGGAATTGTGGACAGCATTTAAGATCTTAGAATGTAAAATGCATAGAAAACTCCTGGATAATTCCAGGAGTTTTTTATTGCGATAATTAATCGCATACGGGGCATAAAATTGTCAGGCCAGAGTTTCGCGTTTACTGCTCGCCGCACTTGTAATTGGTTTCAATGGTAAAGCTCGCGTTTTCGAGGTCTGCCGGGTCATAACAAACCTTTCCTGTTTTACCCTTTCCGTGGATAGCCGGGTGCCCGTTATCCACCGCGCTTGTATCGGTGTATTTTTTCCCGTCCACCTCAAAATCGTAGGTCACGTAATAGTTGTTGTTCTTAGTTCCCCGGACCGTTTTAAATTCGGTGATCGTGCCGACACTTTCAGCAGTGCGTTTTTTCTGCTGTTCTAACGCCCACTTTTGGTGCTCTTCAAAACTCATAGAGTTACTACAAGAACTGAAGGTTACGATGGCAAAGACGACTCCAATAGATAAGATCCCTCTGACGACGAAGCGCCCGATAGCAAGCTGTTTTTTAGACGACATTTATATAGTTATTCCTTTTTTAGTTGAAATGAGGTTCTGCGAACTGAAAGAGTCTATTTCAAAATAGATCGAGGTCGGCGACTTTTAATATCTGGTCTGATTAATTCCGTCGATCTCTTTTGCCACGGTGAAATCGAAATCAGTCAGTCCGCCGCGGTCGTGCGTGGTCAGGGAAAATTCGGCGTAGCCCCAGCCGAAACAGATATCGGGGTGGTGATCGTGGCGTTCGGCGATCTCGCCCGCTTTATTGACGAAATCGAGCGCCCCGGCAAAATTGTCGAACTTAAATTTTTTGTAGAGAAAACCCTTTTCGTTCACCGTCCAATCGCTTAGTCCTGAGAGGGCGGTATTTATCTCTTCGGTTTCCAATTTTCGTCTTTCCACTTTAATAAACTCCCTTTGCTTGGTCTATAATAACTGTTTGTTTTAATTATACCGATTTAGAAAAGGCTGATTCAAAAATGACCAAAGCAAAACTGTTTATCGTTCTAATACTGGCGGCTTTATTTGCCGCGGGCTGCCAGATGGCGCAGACCAAATCGCCGACCGATACGTTCAAGGCTTTTATCGAAGCAGGCCGAAAAAAGGACACCGCCGCCATAAAACAGATGCTGAGTAAAGGTTCGCTGAAGATGGCGGAGGAAAATGCTAAAGCTCAAAACATGTCCGTCGATGAGATACTCAGCAGCAGGGAAACCCCGGGTATGAAATCCATGCCCGACACCCGGAACGAAAAGATCGACGGCGACTCGGCCACGCTCGAGATCAAAAACGACGTCACCGGAACCTGGGACGTAATGTATTTTGTCAAAGAAGACGGGCAGTGGAAACTGGCGCTGGACAGGGCAATGCAGGAAATAATGAAAAAGGTCGAAGAGCAGATGAAAAACGCTAATATGGCGATGCCGACGGAGGACGCCGACGAAAAAAGCAACAAAACGGATAAATAATTGAAAATATGAAACTCAATAAATTAATTATTTTGTCGGGTCTATTGCTGTCGATCTCCGGCTGCCAAATGATGCAGCAGGCCAAATCGCCGACCGAGACTTTTAAGGCTTACCAGGAGGCGGAAAGTAAAAAAGACGCGGCCGTTCTCAGGCAGTTGACGAGCAAAAAAGCGCTGGAAATGACGGAAAATGCGGCGTTAGCGGACGGCTCGTCGCTTGATGAAAAACTTGTCAGCGCCCCGCCCGTCCGGGGAACGGTCGAGTATCGAAATGAAAAGATCAATGGTGACATCGCGACCGTAGAAGCAAAATCGGCCGATATGACGGAGTGGGACACGTTCTACTTTGTTAAAGAAGACGGCCGCTGGAAATTAGCGATGGACGTCTATATGGATGAGATGATGAAAAAGGTCGATGAAGAGATGAAAAAAGCCGACAAGGAAATGAATTTTAACGGGCCCCTGTCTAACAGCGCCGATGATAATTCAGCCTTGCCGAATTCGAAAAAGAAATGACGATCGTCATAGGAGAAGTTTGTGGCATTAATCAAGCCTTTTAGAGCCCTGCGCCCGGGCGCGGGATTTGCGGAAAAAGTATCGTGCGCCCCGTATGACGTGGTCAGCGTAATGGAAGCAAAAGCCGCCGCGCATGGCAACACGCGGAGTTTTTTCCGCGTGACCAAACCGGAGATCGATCTTTCCGATCCGAATGCCGGCCCTGAGGAAGCGCTGACGCTGGCGGAGCGGAACCTGCGGCAATTCATTCAGGAGGGAACACTGGTTCAGGACGCCGAACCGGGCCTGTATCTCTATCGCCTCTCGGTCGGCGATCATTCGCAGACGGGAGTGGTGGCCTGCTGCTCGATCGACGAATATGACACTGGCAAAATTAAACGGCATGAGCAGACCCGCGATGAAAAAGTTAAAGACCGGACGGATCACATGCTCCGGCTGCGCGCGCAGACGGGACTGATCTTTCTCGCTTATCGCGGGACACAGACGATCGGCGATCTGGTAAAGAAAGTCGAGCAGACCGAGCCGCTTTACGATTTTCTTTGCGGCGGCAGCATCAGAAACACGATCTGGCGCGTAGGGCAGGATGAAGAACTGACGCAGGCCTTTGCCGAAGTTCCGGCGCTTTATATCGCGGACGGGCATCACCGCGTGGCGAGCGCCAGCCGCGTGCGCGAGGAGCTGAAAAAACGTGAATCCGATTTCACCGGCGAAGAAGATTACAATTATTTCGTGGCCGCGATGTTTCCGGCGGAAGAACTGCAAGTGTTGGCCTATAACCGTGTGTTAAAAGAGCTTAACGGACTGAGCGAGGCGGATTTCTTGGCCAGGGTGGCGGAAACTTTCGAAGTGGTGGAAAGCGCGCCGCCGAAACCGGAACGGCGCGGAGAATTTTCCATGTACCTGAACGGCGAATGGTACGGCCTGATCGCGCCGGACGATCTGGTCAGATCTCTGCCGATGACGAGAGCGCTCGACGCAAATATTCTGCACGAATTTCTGATCGAGCCGGTGCTGGGAATTACCGATCTGCAAACCGATAAACGCATCAAATTCGTCGGCGGCGGACGCGGCACGGAAGAACTCGAAAGACGTGTCGATAACGGCAAGGCAAAGGTCGCTTTTTCGCTCTACCCGGCTTCGGTCGATGACCTGCTGAAAGTATCCGACGCGGGTGAAGTGATGCCGCCGAAATCCACCTGGTTCGAACCGAAGCTGCGCGACGGATTGCTGATCCATTTGATCTAAATACGTAGCGCCAGCGTCTCGCTGGCTGTGGCGGGGGCGTCCCGCCCGCGCAAAGAACCCGCGGAAAGAAGCTGACGGCGAGACGCCGTTACTACATTTTGTTAAAGGAGTAAGAATAAGCGCGGGCGGGACGCCCACGCGACAGCCGCCGGGACGGCGGCGCTACATAAGAGACGGGCGAGACGCCGGCGCTACATACATATGTTTGAAACCGAAAGATTAAAATTTAGAAAAGTTACCTGGGACGATCTGGACCTGTTTTTAGAGTTACGCACGGACCCGGAAGTCTCGCGTTACCTGGGCGGAGTACAGCCGCGCGAAAAAGTGGAAGCCCGGCTGCGCTGGCAGCTGGAGTGTCACGAAAATTTCGGCATCGGCATGTGCATCATGATGTATAAGCCTGAGAATGATAAAGCGATCGGTTTTGCCGGGATTCAGCCGCTGGAGGCCGCCGGCGAGATCGAGGTCGGCTACAGCATCGACAAGGAGCATTGGGGAATGGGGATCGGCACCGAAGCCTGTAAAGGGTGGCTCGATTACGGCCTTAATAAATACGGGCTGGATCGCATCATCGCCGTCGCGCACCCGGACAATTTCGGATCGACGCACATCATGGAAAAGAACGGCATGAAATATGAAAAGAATATTTTCGCCTACGAATCCGATTGCGTGATGTACGGTATTTCAAAAGACGAATTCAACGCTATTCACAACTCATAACGGGTCAGTGCAATGATCGAAACCGCACGCCTCCTTTTCAGAAAATTTACGATGGCCGATCTGGATTGGCTCTGCGAGCTGCGGTCGGACGAAGAAGTCGCGCGTTACCTGGGCGGGGTTCAGCAGCGCGAACGCATCGAAACGCGGCTCCGCTGGTATCTCGATTGTTACGAAAAACTGGGTTTTGGATACTGCCTGATGACGTACAGGGAAAGCGGGGAAGCGATCGGCTGGTGCGGATTGCAGCCGCTGGACGACACCGGCGAGATCGAGATCGGCTATGGCATGGCAAAAGCGTATTGGGGCTTCGGGCTGGGCACCGAAGCCTGCAAAGCCTGGCTGAAATTCGGTTTTGATAAACTGGATATGCCGCGGATAACGGCCATCGCATTTCCGGAAAATACCGCTTCGCGCCACATCATGGAAAAAGCCGGTATGAAGTATGAAAAGAATATTTTTGCCCGCGGCCATCATCTGGCGCTTTACGCGATCTCAAAAACGGAATTCAACACTCTTAATAAAACCGAATGAAATTTAACCCGCTAAAACTGACCCTGGGTATACTTGTCGCGCTGTATTTTTTCTGGTGCGCCTACGACCCTTTTACGTGGAAGCTGCTGGACGGCGTCGATCTGCTGATCCACGAAGCCGGGCATCCGATATTTCACATCTTCGGCGAGTTCATCGGCGTGGCGGGCGGCTCGATAATGCAGATCCTGATACCGGTGGTATTTTTCATCTATTTCATTTATCAAAAACAATTTTATTCCGCTTCGTTCGTGCTGTTTTGGGTCGGGCAGAGCATGCTAAATGTTTTTGTCTATGCCAATGACGCGGTGGCGATGCAGCTTCCCCTGCTCAGCGGACTGACCGGCAGCGAAGGCGGCTTTCACGATTGGAATTATTTGCTGGACGCAACCGGATTGTTAAAATATACCCTGCAGGTCGCGGGGGTCATCCGCGTCGCGGCCACGCTAACGATATTGATCGCGGCGGCCGGATGTGTCAGATTTTCGCTAAAAGAAGAGTAAGTTTTGAGTCCACGCTTTAGCGTGCGTTAAAAAGCCGCCTAAAGACGGTACTCAAAACCTGGAGTACAAAAATGAAATTAATACGCAATATTTTTCTTTTGCCGGCGGCGTTTATTTTATTTGGCCTGGCGGTTTCCGCGCAGCCGCGGATCATAAACGCGACGGATAAATACGCCAAATACGGTGACATAAAAGTTCATTACCAGGATCAGGGCAAAGGTAAAACCGCGCTGATCTATGTGCACGGCTGGGCGTGTAATTTGAATTTTTGGAAGGGGCAATTTGCCGCCCTGCCGGGAAAACGAATGATCTTTATCGATCTGCCCGGCCACGGCAAGAGCGATAAACCGCAGACCGCCTATACGATGGAATATTTCGCGCGCTCCGTCGAAGCCGTGATGCGCGACGCCGGGGTGAAAAAAGCGGTCCTGATCGGGCACAGCATGGGCACGTCGGTGATCAGGAATTTTTACAAACTCTACCCGGATAAAACTTCGGCGTTGATCCTGGTGGACGGCAGCCTGCGCCCGTACGGAAGCAAAGAAGAAGGCGACAAATTTCTGGCCCAGATGAAAAGCGGATATCAAACGGTCGTTCCCGGATTTATCGATACGATGACCGTTACGGCGCAAAAAGAAACAAGGGACGAGATCAGAAATTCGATGCTGGCGACGCCGCAGTACGTGGCCCTGAGCGCGATGGAGAGCCTGATCGATGAAAAGAGCTACCCGCAGGAAAAGATCGCCGTTCCGGTGATGGCGATCCTGGCGGATTCCGGGCAGTGGCCCGGCGATACCGAAGAGTATCTGCGCTCGGTCACGACCACCCTGAAATTCCATAAGTGGCAGGGCGTCAGCCATTTTTTGATGATGGAAAAACCGCAGGTATTTAACCAGGCAGTGGGGATATTTGTCAGTTCGAATAACCTGCTTTAAAAGTTAGTCAGGGAATTCACCGCAGAAGACCAGGTCGGCGCGTCCTTTTAGCAGCATCTCGTTATCTTCGCGCCAGGTGACCTCGGTCGTGCCGCCGGGCGCATGAACCGACACTTCTCTTTCCGTCTTTCCGGTAAAGGCAGCGGCGACCGCGGCCGCCGTCGAGCAAGTGCCCGAAGACGAAGTTTCGCCCGCGCCGCGTTCCCAGATGCGCACTTCCACATTGCGTGTATCCAAAACTTTTACAAAGACGACATTTGTCCGCGCCGGAAAAACTTTATGATTTTCGATCTCCGCGCCGAGCGCGCGCCAGTCACCCGCGCTGAAGTCTTCGACAAAGATCACGCAGACCGGATTGCCGACATTGAGGGCGGTGATTTCTATTTTTCCCTGCGAAGTTTCCAGCGGAAGGCCGGTCACGGATTCGAGCTCGCTGCCCAAGGCCATCGGAATTTCTCCGCTCGCAAATTTCGGCTGGCCGATCTCGGCATTGAACCAATAATGTCCGGGCGCGGTTTCTTCGAGTAAGGTGTAATTTTTTATTCCGCTCGGGGTAGAAAGTTTTAGCGAGGTATCCGTCCAGATATTTTTATAATAAAGATACGCCACCGCGCAGCGCGTGCCGTTGCCGGAAAAACCGGCTTCGCTGCCGTCCGGATTAAAGATGCGTACCTCGAAATTCGCCGTACCGTCCGCGAGTTTTTTCCAGACCGCGATGCCGTCGCCGCCGGCTCCGTAATTGCGATCGCAGATCTTTTTGGCGAATTCGCCGGCCGAATCCACCGCGCGCAGTTCGTCCGCCGCGATGACGATATAGTCATTACCGAAGCCTTCGAATTTGCAGAAATTTACCATTTTTGATCTGTTTAGAGTTACGCCTTCAGGCGTGACAAAATTTAAAGGCATCACGCCTAAAGGCGTAACTCTGAACCACTAATTACTCTTCCCGTTATAACCTGCCAGCAGCAGCACGATCTCGTCGATAGTGTTTTGCCGCAGAGTCTGCGAGGGCACGGTATTTGTCATGATGGAAAATGCCAGCCTCTCGCCCGAAGCGGTCGTCATATATCCGCTGAGCGAAGAAACCTGATCGATCGTGCCGGTTTTGGCGCGGACATTATTTATCGTGGCGGCGCCTTTCAAACGGTTTTTGAGCGTGCCATCAACCCCGCCGATCGGCAGCGCATCGCGCCAAACGGCCGCGTAGGAATGCCTGCTCATAAACGTGAAAGCCTGCACGAGCGCGGCGGGTGTGACCAGATCGTGGCGGGAAAGCCCGCTGCCGTCGGCCATCAGCACACTGCCGTCGGCGACGCCCATTTCCTGCAGGAATTTATCCACCACGGCGATGCCGCGCTGGTCGCTGGTCTTATTCGGAACGGTCTTATCGCCGAGCGTTTCGCCGAGCGCGCGCAGGATCAATTCGGTGTAGAGATTTTGGCTCGGCTTTAAGGTTTTGGCGGCGATCACGCTGAGCGGCGGCGATTCCAGTTTGGCGATCTCGATCCATGGAGTCGAAGAAGCAACGGACAGCGGCGCTTTTTCTTTGGCATTAACGACGCGGGTCTGCCCGGTGATGACGACGCCTTTTTGCTCCAGCAATTGCCGCAGCATCGTCATAAAAGCGAGTGCGGGACGATTTATCGCGACCGAGCCGAAATTTGCCACCGCGCCCGGATCGTTTATCGCGATCCTGCCCGATACGTCAAAAACGTTTTGCCCGAGCGGCTTAAAAATTTCGCTCTCGCGTTTTGCGCCCGCCGGTGCGGTCGTGACGCGGTTTTTAAGAGTGATGCCGGGCAGGGCGGGCGCGAGCGTGACACTCGCAAAAGCGCCGACGGACGAGCCCGGCCTGACGGTCACATCCAGCGAATTGTCATTGACGGTCAGGGCGGAAATTTCCGCGCCGTAATACCATTGCAGATCGTCCCATTCCCAGCCGATCGGGATCGGCTCACCGGTGAAATAGCTTTCGTCGCCGACCAGCGAACCTTCGACCCGTTTGACGCCGGCCTGCACTATCCGGTCGGCCAGGTTTTCCATTCCCTTGTAATAATCACCGTTGTTAAAAGCCGCCGCGATCGATGGGTCGCCGCGCCCGTACACGGTCAGGTCGCCTTTGATCACGCCGCCGGCATCGGGTTTGGCCCCGGCATAAACGGAAGTGACGAAGCGAAAATCAGGCGTCAATTTTGCCAGCGCCGTACTGACGGTAAACGTTTTCATATTCGAAGCCGGCATGAAATACTTCTCGGCGTTTTGCTCGAACATGACCTTGCCCGTGTCGAGCGAGACAACCTTGATCCCGATCTGGCTGCGGATAAATTGCGGGCGCAGCAAAATGGAACGGATACTCGTTTGCAGCTCTATTAAGGTCTGTACCGGAACCGGTGTCGCTGCCGGAGTAGGCGATAGTGTCGGTGCGGGGGATGGTTTGGGGGTGGTTTTCGGTTTAGGGGTCGGGGTCGCCGCCGTGGTCGTCCGGCTGCGCTGAGTTTGCGGGGATTGTTGGGCAGACACGCCGGTAAAAAAAGAAAACCCCGAAACGGCCACGGCCAAACAGCAAAATACCGCAACCGCAAATAACCGCTTATTAATTTTGTTTCTAACCATGTTTTAGATTCCGCTTTGCAAATTTTGACAGGAAATCGGCTGATAATTACATTAACATAACAAACCGAAGCTTCTCTCTGTGAAAATTCGGATAAGCCTATATACAATGATTTTTCCCATTCCTGATAAATATAATATCAAGAATATTTTAGTGATAGCATTCTATCGGTGAAAAAATACTCCCATGAAAGATAGAAGTAGCGAAAAAATTGCGCTGATTTTTCTTGGATCAAAAGATCTGACGCTTGCGATACTTATTGGAACGGTTCTTTTTTTTCCGCTTTATTTTTTTAATGAGATTCATACGACCGTAAAAATTGAATGTGAGGTTTCACAGCTTCCGGAAAATGACGTTGGATTGGAAAACTGGTATGAGAATAACGGTATAAAAGAGGTGGAGATCGAACGTGATAAAAATGCTTTGATAATAAATTATAAGAAAAAGTTTCCGGAAATTTTTAACTCCAAAAAATGGGATTTTCCTAACGCATTACAGTTTGAGGAATTAGGATATAGAGAAGCCCGGGTTCTGAAGTTAAGCGAAGGATTTACGCCGTCCTTTAACATTCCGGCCTTTATTGTGCCGGTGATGATGTGCTCACAGATAGGTTTCCTGCTGGTTGGTTTATGGCGAATACGCAAGTTAAAAAGAGAGAATGAAACAGGCGCTTTTGCTGAGCGGAGATTTAACTTACCGGGAAAAATTTTATTCGGTTTCATTGCCGGAATTTGTCTTGTCTCGTTCGGCCTTTTATACGACTTTATTGCTAAATATTTCTTCGGTTTTCAACCGGAAATTCTCGACATGTGGAAGGAAGTTAAAACTTTCAGCAATGAGATCAAATTTTTAGTGATTTTTTTAGGAGTGGCAATTGCTCCGATCTGTGAAGAGATTTTCTTTCGCGGGGCGGTCTTGCGAAGTTTCGCGCAAAAAGGATTTTTAGCTTTCGGAATTATCTTTTCCTCGCTGATGTTTGCCGTGATCCATTTCGACTTTCCCTTGTTCCCGGCCTATTTTATTTTTGGAGTGGTTTTAGCCCTTACCTACTGGAAAACAAATTCTCTCATTCCCGCGATATTAGCTCACGCAATCAATAATGCCGTCGCGTTTTACCTGCTTTATGCCTGATACAAAGCGCAGATCGCGCCTGCCGGATCTTCGATGACGGAGAAATTATGCTGTCCGCCGGTCGGAGCTCTCAGGATCTTTCCGCCGAGCTCGACGCATTTGGCCGAGCTGGCTTCGAGGTCTTCGACCACGATATACATCAGCCAGACGGGCGGCACATTGGCATTCACGCCGCGGTTGTGACAGACGCCCCCAACGGGCTCGCCGCCAGGCGTCATCATCACGTAATCCGAATATTCGCCCATCTCGAGCGCTTCGGCCTTCCAGCCGGCCACTGCCTGGTAAAAATCGCGAACGTTATCCGCATCCGGAACCGTCAGATCGTGCCAGCCGATAGTTCCCGGTTTAGCTTTTTCTTCGGTCATAATTTTTTCGCCAGCACGTTCAGATCGGCCTGCGGTATCGAAAGTTTCAGCTGCACCTGGCCGCCGGTGCGGGTGATCAGCGCGTTATTTATCATCCGGGTAAAGACGGCTTTTTCCGGGCCTTTGGTGCCGCCGACGATCGCTTTGCCTATTTCCCTGAGGCCGGTTATCGTGGCCTCGATACTCGCGGCCTGCTCGGGCGTTTCGGTCTTTGCCGCCACCATCAGCGAAGCATTAACGCCGTTCAAGTCCAGATAGCCTGAAACCACACGCACGGAATCCGCCATTTTTGCGAATTCATCGGTGCCTAACCCGAGTAATTTCGAAATGTCCGCCGGCATCTTTCCGCTGAAGCTGATCAGCGCGCCAGGTTTAACATTAACCGCCGACACCAGTTCGGGATTTAAGGCGGCCGCGCCGGCAAAAGCCTCTTCTACACGGGCGACGGTGCCGATCGCGAATGTGTGATCGTCCAGCGCGCCGATCGCCAGTTCGCCCTTGAAACCGCCGAATATTTTGTCCGTATTTTTAGCCTCGGCCGGAGGGGCAGGAGCGGCAGGAGATTTATTTTCATTTTCCTTAGGCTCGACCGTTACTTCCTTTGCTTCCTTGGATTCGCCCGCCACGTCCTTCAACGGTAAAACGAAGATGGTTTTTCCGCCGGATTGTATTTCACGATATTTGCCGGTCGCGCCCATCTTTAGCAGGGCCATTATCGCCAGCGCGTTAATTTTCCCGCCGGCCAGGATCACCGGTTCGAAATCCATCTCCGTGGCGGAGATCTGTTTGTATTTGATCCCGACGGCGGCATACTGAATCTGGCGCAGGTCGATACCGGTTTGGGTTTTGAAGGTACTGATCCAGGTGTTTAGCTGCGTAACCGTAGGCGATTTGGCGCCCAGGAATTGAGGCAGGGCAACGTTAATAAGCTTTTGCGTATTAACGGAAACAACCACATCGGAATCCGGAAGCAGCTCGACCAGCGGGTTCGGCGGCGGCGGCGGAGCGACTTTGCGAGCCTGCTGCGCATTAGCAACGGAAAAACTTCCGGCCAGCAGAAGCGCGAAAAAAACGGTAAAGACAAAACGAAACTTATTTATCATGAAAACCTCAGCAAGTTCAAATCTTGGGACATTTTAACACTTAAAAGATGAATGCCGGAAGGAAATAGTTTGCCTATATGATCCTAACGGCCTCGTTAATATCATTTCGTGTTTTTTCGTGGCTAATTTTAAGGCTTGTACTTAACGGCTACAAAGACTGGAACCACGAACACACTAAATAACACGAAAAAAACATTTAAACGCTTGGCAATCTTTGCCCGCAGAGGTCTTTCTGCTCGACGACTATCGACCTTATAGGCAAAGCCGCTATTTACCCTCCGAACCTGTGGGTAAAAGATCCGGCTTTATCACTTCAAACTCGAAATGCAGTTCCTTGCCGCGAAATACGTAGCTTAAATAATGCTCCCAGAATTTTCGCAGAAAACGCGCGCCGGGCATCTTTTGATCGAGATTCACTAAAAACTCTATCCCCAGCGCCCGCCACAGGCTCAGCAGCGAAACATAAGTTTTCACCGGGCGCAGATTTACCTGCGAATAAAAATCGAAGACGCGGCGGTCGGGCATAAAAACGTTAAAGGAATACGAATTGAAATGATTGCGATGCGTCGGATCGTTTGCCCAATCGGGATTGGTGTAGTGCGGCGTGACCAGCTTGATGCGGCCGCCGGGTTTGGTGATCCGGTAAAGCTCGGTGACAAAAGCCATCACGTCCGGGACGTGTTCGGCCACGTGGCGGCTGATTATTTCCTCGAACTCGTTTTCTTCGAACGGGTACGGCACCGCGCCGAGATCGTGGATGACGTCGGCCGCGGTGCGCGGATTATTATCCACCCCGATCGCGCCCGGATATTTATTACTGCCGCAGCCGACATCGAGAATTTTGGTCATCAGGAAAGATTCAAGTTAAAGAAATAGATCGCCCGTTTCCAGGCGTCGGCGGCGGCTTCGGCATTATAGACTTCGGGCCGCGTGTCGTTAAAAAAAGCGTGGTCGGCGTCATAGGCGACCGTTTCCACGGGCAGCCCGAATTCGGCGGCCGCTTCTTCCAGCCCGGCAACTTTTTCCGGATTGATCCACTTATCCTGTTTGGCGGAAACGAACAAAACCGGCGTTTTCAGATTTTCTAAAATATCGTCGCCGGGAATGTCGCCGTAAAACGGCACGGCAGCGGCAAAACCTTCAAGTTCGCACGCCGCCCGCAGGGCAAACGTCCCGCCCATGCAGTAACCGGAAATGCCGAAATGTTTGAGTCCGTAATGCGATCTCGCCGTTGCCACCGTGTTTTTGATCGTGTCCAGGCCGTCGTCGGTCGCCAGCGCCTGCATCAGCTTACCCGCCTCTTCCGGATCTTTTGCGATAACGCCGCGATAGAGATCGGGCGCGATCGCGGTAAAACCCTCGGCCGCGTAACGCCCGGCGATGTCCTTGATATGGTCGTTCAAACCCCACCATTCGTGGATCAGGATGATCGCTTTGCCGGCTTCTTTCGGGCCGCCGTCGGGCATTGCTACATAAGCGGTGGTCGCGCCGCCGGCCGTTTCTATCTGAATAGTCTCCGTTTTCATAAATCCCCTCGAAAAATCTTGTATACAAGATATTACACTAAGAATATTTTTCGAAATAGATGAAAATATAAGAAGCAAGCCATATTAGCCGTTACCGAAAATAATTAAAAATTACGAATGGCTTTGCCTATAAAGTAGCCTGAACGATCAGTCATAGCCCGAATATTTTTCGTGTGATTTCGTGTGTCTTCGTGGTTTTAGTCTTAATTCGTTGTTATCATTGCACTTAAGAAGTAACCACGAAATCACGCGAAGCGACACGAAAAAAGCTAAAATGAGTTAAAGCTTAAATTAAAAATGAGGATGACGGATCACATTGTCCCGCCGCAACGCCAGACTTCGTCGGTTGACGAATAAGTGCAGTCGTCGGTTCCCATAAATCCCGGATAGCTAAATCTCAGCCGGTAGGAGTTATTTTCTTCGCCGGGAAAATAGGTGTAATTGATCTCGCTATTTTCTTTTCGCGTCGGATCGCTTTCCAGATAGCCCGGCACCAGCTCATTCAAATAGCGAGGGTATTTACCGTGGTCTTTTTTGTAGTTTTCCAGCGCGCCTACGATCAGAGCGGAAACCGCGCGGCCTTCGCCGGCCAATTTTCCTTTACCCGGCGGCTGAACACAGGCGCCCGGAAAAAAGACGACTGCGGCTAGCAGAAAACCCAAAATAAACGCCGGATATCTCAGATTTTTTTTCATCCGAACCACAAATTTAGGGCGCTCCCCTTCCGGCCAACAATTCCTGTATCGCTGCTTTTGCGTACTCGGTAAAATCCTCTTCGGCGCTTTTGGCAAGCCGCGCGTCCGGGCTGTCGAATAAATGAAAACCGTACGCATCCTCGATCAGTTTGGCCTGCTGTTCCGGGTTGAATTCAGCCCAGCTTTTACCTTCCCTGATCCCGCGCGCGTAATCATATGCCTCGTTCACTTTTTTGCCGTTCCAGATTGCCCTGGCTTGCTCCTTGAGCGAGGCGGTGATGTAATCGGTGCCGCCGTGTTGAAATTGCCAGACGTGAACCGTTTCATGCACCAGCAGCTGCAGGTAACCGGGTGAGCCGGGAGGGCCCCAACCGCCGCCGTCGTCGCCGGGAATGTAGACCGTATTGCAGAGCGTAAAAGCGCGCCCGCTCACGCTAAATGCTCCGATCCTGCCTTCTTTGATCAGTATTTGCGAGAGATCGACGGCGCCCGCGAAAACCTTCGCCAAAACAGCGGTCTCGGTTTCGGTCAGACGACGTCCTTCGGGTTCGAGTCCAAAAAATACCTGAAAGGAACTAAACAATCTTGCAGTGAAAGCGATCATAGTTTTTGTCGAAGCTTTTTAATAGAAGATAATACTCCCAAATAGAAAAAAAGAGCCAAAATTGTTAACTATTAACCGGCTTTGCCACGTCAATGAATAAGTAGCTCGGGTAGTGTCCTAATCCTGTGGTGCCGGCTTAAAAGTTGCTTGATTCCTTGCGCTCTTTGCGTCTTGGCGTGAAATCATCTCACGCAAAGGCGCAAAGCACGCAAAGAAAAACTGAGCACCATAAATTTAAGACACTACCTAAGAATAAATATTCATCGAACGCGTAAGCAGCGCCAGCGGGTCTTCGACATTGAGGGCTTCGCGGACGTAAAAAGGCTCACCCGCATCGGTTTCGATCAACGCGCCGTAATAACCCATCCGCGCGCGAATGCGGTCAAGGAAAGTTTTCCCGGTCAGCGCGGTTTCCGGCTCGCTGGAATTCGGGTCGTAAAATTGCGATCTGTGGGCCGCGATCGCCTTCATCTTATCTTCGACAAAATCGGAAACATCGACGATAAAAGACGGAATGACGTGACGCGAGAAAACGGTGTGCGCCACGATCGGCGCCGGAATGCGTTCGCCGCCGGTGACGGGATCGTATTTGCGCAGGCTGGCGTGACGCGAAGCCTCCCGGACCAGTTCGACGATGTGATTATGGTCGGGATGCGGATCGTCGTGCTGGTGAGTGAGTAAAAGTTTGGGTTTTAGCTCGCGCAATGCGCGGACAAGTTTGGTGCGGGTTTCTTCCGTCAGCCAGACGTGCCCGTCGGGCAGATCCAGATTTTGCCGAACATCGGTACGCAAAATTTTTGCCGCATCGAGAGATTCCTGCGCGCGGAGTTCGGATGTGCCGCGCGTGCCCATTTCACCACGGGTCACATCCAGAATCCCGGTCTTATAACCCAGGGATTTGAGCTTTAAGAGCGTCCCGGCAACGTTCAATTCGACGTCGTCCGGATGAGCAAAAATTGCCAGCACATCGACTTCCATATCAAACAAATTTATCACAGTGCAGACAAAGGAAATAATCGCGGGCGTATTATTAAAAGCTTGTCATAAGAACGCCGGGAGTTCTAATCTATCAGTTATCCTCTTTCATCTATTCCGGGGATCAGGCTTCGAAATAGATCGGAGATGATAGATGAAAGATAATAGATCATGAAACTTGTCGTATTAGGTTCAGGCAGTTCCGTGCCGCATCCGCAGAGAGCGTCGTCAGCTTACTGGCTGGAAAGCGGCGGAACGGTTTTGCTCGATTGCGGCGCGGCGACGGCGCACCGGATGGCGCAGGAACATTTGGACTGGGCGAATCTGGACGCGATCTGGGTATCGCATTTTCATCTCGATCACTGCGGCGGCGTGATGCCGTATCTTTTCGGCACTAAACACGCGCCGCAAACCCGGGACCGGAGAAAGCCGCTCGGAATTTACGGCGGAAAGGGATTGAATAAGCTGCTGACCGCTTTTGACGAAGCGAATGATTACAAATTATTCCAACAGCCCTTCCCGGTCGAGATTACCGAGGTCGCGCCCGGCGAAGAATTCGAGCTATTGCCCGCGCTAAAAGCGGTCACCATTTCCACGCCGCACAAGGAAGAAAGTATGGCGATCCGGCTGACGGATGAAAATAACACGTCGATCGTCTATACCGCCGATACCGGCTTCGACATGGTATTGGCGAATTTTGCGCGCGCGGCCGATCTGCTCCTGATCGAGTGCTCATTTTTTAAAAATAAACCGATCGAGCATCACCTGGAGCTGGCCGAAGTAATGCACCTGGCGCGGCACGCTAAAGTAAAACGCGCTGTGCTGACACATTTTTATCCCGAATGGGACACTATCGATCTGCTCGAAGAGTGCCGGCGATTTTCACCAAAATTTGAAGTAATCGAAGCAAAAGACGGGTTGGTAGTGGAATTTTGAGAAAAGATGTCAGGCGTTAGATATTAGATATTAGTGAAGAATGAGAGGTTCTTTAACTATCATCTAATTATTGATTCGGGCTTGCAGATCTTTCGGCAGCGCGGCGAAAAGCTCATCGATATTACAGCCGACGTCGGCGGCATTGGTGGCCTTGCCTTTCAAGCGGCTGCCTGCGGCGAGCCGGAAATTTTTCCCGCCGTAATTCACAAAGCCGACGCCGTTAAAACCCTTGATCTCGAAATTTCCGTTCGGCATGGTAAATGAGACGCCGCTCAGATCGTTATTATTGACGATCGCGTTGTTTCTAAAAGTGCTGCCCTGAATGTAGCGCGCTAATCCCCTGGCGCCGACTCCCGCGCCGTCGCCGAAAAATCCGTACTCGTTATAGGGAAAAATATTGTCGCGAAAAACAAAACGCGTGGGGGGCGTGCCGTAGGCGATGACCGCGTTGCCGCGATGAAAGACGGTGTTGTGCGCAAACTCGACGTCTTCGCCGTCGGCAATGCGCAGGAAATAAGTTTCCGTATCGATAAAAAGATTATTGACTATACGGACGCGCTTCATTCTCTGGCTCGGATTTATGTCGTCGCGCCCGAGGATCTGCGTGCCGTTGACCGAATGCATAAAGACGTTATTTTTGATCGTGACGTCTTCGATCGTGCTGAACGGAGCGCTGCCGTCCTGGTTGCGGACGGTGATGCGCATCATCTCGCCTTCGGGTGCGTTTTCCATCAGGTTGCCGGTGACCTGCACGCGCTTTGCATTCTTTAATTCGAAAAGCGTTTTGGTCGTGACCGCGCCCTTCCATTCGGGCAGCTTATACATCCAGTTGCCGCGTATTTCGATATCGCTCGGAACCAGATCGGCGGATTTCGGATCGGAGCCGCCGAACATGACGTTTTCCGCGCCGCCCTCGAGCCGGTTATTTACGATCTGGACATTTTTTGTGCCCGACCAGCCGCAGATCGCCTGGGTCTCTTCGCCGGGAAAGGCAAAGCCCTGAAAATAACTATTTTTGATGACCGTGTCGGCGCTATTGAGCGCGAGGCCGCGGCGCACCTTGCCGCCCTTGGCATATGGGTGCAGGTAGCTGCGGTCGATCTCCAGGTGGTGCGGTACATCGGCAAGTTTTTCGGCGTCGCTGCCGAGATCGATCAGGTTGTAAATGATGTCGGCGTTTGACGGGGCGAATTCGATCCCGATAAAGCGATAATGATGCGCGCGCGGCGCGGCTGAAACAGCGGGCGCGGCTCTGCCGGAAGACAGGATCTTTGCCATGCTGACGGCATCCACGGCCTCGACACGTTTTCCCTCCGACAGCCTGCTCACCGCCGAAGACTGAATAGTAATGAATTCATTCCCGTTCTTATACGGCAAGGTAAAAGCCCCGGTATACGAAGCCCCGGCCTGTAACTCGATCGTGTCGCCGGGCTGCGCCATGTTCAACGCCTGCTGCAGATCGCCGCCGGCGGGGATTTTGATGACGACATCTTTTCCCAGCGGACGCGTAACAGCCGGACGCTTCTGCGCATAAACGACGATTCCCGCGGCCACGCAAAGACAAACAAATACACCCGAGATCAGGAAGATCCAGCTGCTTAATTTAGAGGGCTTTTTTTCCCTGCGGCGCACCTGCATTTGACGGGGTTGTTCGGTCATGTAAAAAATAGTGAATAGTTTAGAGGCGGTCTTCGACCGCCATGTCAATTTAAGCGCGGGGCGGTCGAAGACCGCCTCTAAACTAATCTTCCTTTGTAAAAACGAATTCGTTACAGCCGAGGCCGACATGGCCGCAGCGCATTTTGCCGAGATCGAAACCGCGTTCGTGATAGAAATCGAAAATTTCGTCCGGCGTGGCTACTTCGTATGGATAGCCGCCGACCCAATCGATGATGTCGCGCCAGCGATTCATCCCGCGCGACCGGTCATACTGCGTCCAGGTTTTGATGTATTCGCCGGGACGAAAAGACAGCATCGCTTTGGCAAAATTCTTGGCCTCGTCGGGCAGGATCATCAGTGCGGCAAATGGGGAGCGCAGGATGCGCGGCAGATTGTTATAAGTTTTCTTGATCCCGTTCCAGCGCGCGGCCTGGCTGCCGGTGTCGTTGTAAATGGCGATGAAAAGTTTACCGTCGGGTTTGACCAGCTCGACCACGTTTTCCAGCGCCTGCCACATTTGTCCCGTGTGATGGAGCACGCCCCATGAATAGACGATGTCGAATTGCCCGAGCGTCGAAAGATAATCTTTGTCCAGCGCCGAAGCCTCGTTGATCGTCCAATTCGGATCGGAAACAAAAAACCTGCGTTTTAATTCTTTTGCGCAGGCGACCGATTTCGGGTCGAAGTCGAACGAGTGAACGCGCGCTCCCAGCCGCCGCGCCGCAAGGCTGAACAGCCCGCTGCCGGAGCCGATGTCGATAAAGCTCTTACCTTCTAAACTTTCGACACCGAGCATATTTTGCAGTGACCGCTCGGCCTCATTAATACGGTCTTCGTTTAACAATGCGAGAAAACGCGACCAGTTTTCACCGAATTCAAACCGCGCGCCGCTTTCGATCTCCTGCTTGTGCGAGGCAATTGCCTGGATCATTTCCATATCGAGCGTTCCTTAAGTCTTACCAAAGTACAAGAAACGAACAATAAACACTGTTTTCCGAAGTATTTTTTATTAGTGTAACGCCGCCGTCCCGGCGGCTGTCCTGATGGCGTCCCGCCATCAGATTGCGCGGGCAAGATACCCGCACGACAGCCCCGACCATTGGATGCGATGCTGGCGCTACATGCGGACGAGCCGTCCGCGCTCCCAGTAAATTATTTTCTGCGCAGGAAGCCGATAAAATCGACGTAGGGCGGCGTTTCACCGCCTGCGCGGATGTAGGTGAGAATTTGCCCGCGATGATGCCCGGAATGAAAAAAAACGTGGGTCAGGACTTCGCGCAGGTTATTGGAAAACTCGTTTCCCTCGCTGTTTTTATAGGTAGCGACGGTTTCCAGAGCCTCTTCGGTCAGGGAATCGAAAAGCCCGGCAAACTTTTGCCTGTTTTCCAGGTAGAGGGATTCGCAAAACCCGATATCGGCGTCGGGCCAGAAATTATAACCGGTGCTATCCAGGTTTTCGCGAAACCGCCGCAGCCAGACGCTTTCCGCCAGCAGTAAATGCGCAAAAGCGCGAACAGCCGGCCCGCCTGGATCTGCCGAAGCGCCCAATGACTGCAGGATCAGGCCGTTGGCCCAATCATTGAACTTAAAAAACTCCCGGTACTGTTCGAGCGTCTGCATAAACTACTTTCGGCTATTTTTCCTGAATGATAAGTTTTGTGATCGTTTCCTTGCGAGTGCCCGGCCGCACGTCGATATTATTTGCCGTCAGCGAATTTCCCGTGGCGCGCTGCAGATCGGCGATGGCCTTGTTCAATTCGGTCTGGGCGCGAAGCTCGGTGCCGCGCGCATTGGCCAGCGCGGTTTGCCGTTCGAGCACGAGAAAGATGGTCGATTGTCCTTCGTCCAGTTTTCGCTTTTCGGAATCGTATTGCTTCTCGCTGTTTTCGCGCGCGATCGCCGCCGAACGCAAACGGGCTTCGGCCGTGCGCATCGTTTGCAGCGAATTGCGGACATCGACCTGGATCGATTGCTCGAGCTGTTCGCGCTGGGTCTGGATCCTTTCTCCCTCGACCAGCGAATGGCCGAGCTGGGCCTTGGCCGTTTGATTGCCGAAAAACGGCAAATTAAACTGCACGCCCAGACGAAAGGTCGGGTACCGGTTCGTGAAAATATTTCCGAATACGTCCGCAAAGCCGCCGATCAAATTTCCCGGCAGGGTTCCGGCGACCGTCGGCGGAATCGGAGTTATCGGCGCTCCCGGTGTCGTAGTGTTGACGCGGTCGATGATCTCGTTTATCTTCAGGCGGCTGATCTCGCCGGAGCCGGCAAAAGGATTGCTGCCGGTGGAATTAAGGCTGCCCGCCGTGCCGTTGAGGCCATAGCTGGCGATCAGATCGACCTGCGGTTTGGTCAGGTCGCGGTAGAGCCGAACGTCAAGTTTGTTGATCTCCTTGGAAATGTCGCTCTGCTGAATTTCGGGGCGATTTTGCAGCGCGGCGGTCAGCGCTTCGTCCAAACCCGTCGCCGGCGCATAATTTTCCACCTGATCGACGGGAACCAGCGCCTTCGCCCAAATGGCGTCGTTCCTGTTCGGCGCGATCAAGCCCTTGAGCACGTTTTCCGCTTTATTCACGTTGTCGAGCGCGTCATAAACGCCGAGCTCGAAATTCGCGACCTGTGTTTCCACCGCGACCACGTCGATCGGGGCAAGCTGGCCTTCGTCGCGCAGGCGCTTGTTATGCTCGAGCTGGTCTTTGGCGTCGCGCACGGCGTCGCGCTGAATCTGCAGATTACGCAGCGCAAAGGTCAGATCCCAGTAAGCGCGCTGAACGGAGGCGATGATCTCGATGGTTTTCTGGCGAAACTGCGTGTCGGTCAGCGTGAGATTTTTCCTCGCCACCTCGATATTGCGGCGCTGCGCGTCGAACCGCCGGCCGCGAAATATCGGCTGCACCAGGCTGAACGAAAGATTGGTGACATAGAGCGGGTTGAGCGTAGTGAAAAGATTATTCGTGTTGATATTAGAACTGGAAAATTCCGCCCGGTAAGTGGTCCCCTGCCCGCGCCAGGAACCTTCCAGGCGGGCGTTGCCGACAATGCTGCTCTGGGTGGTAGAACCGTCAGGCCCGCCGCCGAAAAAGCTAGTGCTCGGTGTAACGGCCCGTTCGTAATACGTGGTGCCGCTAAAATGCGGTTCGTAAAAGCCGTTTGCGCCCTGCAGGTCGAATTCAGCGATCCGGACGTTTTTGCGGGTGACCTCGATATCCTTATTGTTTTCCAGCGCCATTCGCAGCGTGTCGCGCAGCGTCAGCGGTTTTTGCTCGGACATATCGACGCCGACCCGGCCCAGATCGGGCAGTTTGCGGTCGTCCGACTGATATTTCGGCGCAATTTCAGGCACTCCGATGATCTTGTCCGGGGTAGTTTCCTGCTTATCGTCCACCGAAGGAGTCGCCGTCGGCGCCGGATTCTGCGCCGGAACCAATGAAAAAGCCAGAATAATTACAGTAAATATTGATATTAAATAGATTAATCTTATCAGGGAAAATTTAGCCATAGAACCTCCGAAAAGCAAAGTAAGTGCTTACTTACTTGTATAAATTTCACATTTTCGGCGGTTTCTGTCAAATATCGGAGGTTGAAATTTGAATTATTAGATAATCCAGGCGGAAACGCGACAGTTATGGAGCGCGATGATTTTGATCCCGGGCACGCTCCATAACTGTCGCGTTTCCGCCTTTCGTTATAAACATAAATTTAATTCTTCTTATCCTTAAATCCGTACGGGCAGTGGCGGCAGCCGTTTTCGCAGCAGTAGCCGCGTTTTAGCAAAAAATGCTCGGTCAGCACGAAAAGGCCGTTCTCAAAATAAAAATCGCGGCCTTCCACGAGTTTTTCTTCTTTTTCGGCTTTCGGTTTTTCCGTTTCGCTCATAGCTATCCTGCAAGTTCGCGGTATAGAGCCAGCCAATCTTCCCGCACCGCGGCCCAGGTATATTTTTCGGACTCCGCGCGGCCGTTACGAATAATCGTCTCCGCCAGCGCGGGATCTTCGAGCAGACGGATAGCTTCGCGGGCCATCGCCGCGTGGTCGTTCGATTCGACCAGCAGACCGGTTTCCTCATGGCGGACGATATAGGGAATTCCGCCCGCGTTCGTCGAAACGATCGGCAGCCCGGCGGCATAGGCCTCGATCAGGGAATTGGGCATATTGTCCACGCTCGGCGAATTAAGCAAAATATCCGCGCTGCCGCAAAGCCCCGGCATCTTCTCCTGTTCCACCAAACCGAGAAAATCCACGTTTCGTAATTTTAATTCCGCGGCCAGCTTGCGCAGTTTGTCGCGCTCGCTGCCGTCGCCGGCGACTGTCAGCGTGGCGTCGGGATATTTTTCCTGGACCACGGCAAAGGCGCGCAGAGTGCAGCCGATGTTGTAATGCGTTTCAAAATTGCGGTTGGAAAGAAAATTAGTCCCAAGCGGGACACGTTCGCGAAATTTGTATTTTTCCGTGGCGACAAAATTATGCACGACCCGGGCCGTCAAACCGAATTCGGCAAAGACATCGACCAGGTACTGTGAAGGCGTTACTATCCGGTCGAAACGCTCGATGGTTTTTACCGCGCCGGGCCAGCGGGTCAGATGATCGCGCGCCTGGCCGCTGCGGTAATTCAGGATCGTCTTTTTGCCGAACATTTTCGCGATCTTTAGCGCCGGCACCGGCGCGATCACAAACGAAGTGTAAGACGCCGAAAAAATATGAACGATGTCGTGGCGGTTCACTTCGCGGAAAAGCAGCAGCCAGTACATCAGCGAAGTCACCGCCGTGCGCACGTATTTTATCTTCTGCAGAAAACGCAGGGCTTTAGGCAGACGCGGGTTGATCGGGACAAAACCTACTTTCAACTCCGGCTCCCGGCCGAATTTTTCCCGCAAACGCGAAGCCTGAACCGCCTGCCCGCCGGTCATATCCAGCGAGGGCGCGACGATCAAAATGCGGATCAAATTAGGTTTAGTTTCCCTGTTCACCTTGTCGACATTTTCTTCTTTCTTTTGCGAGCTTTGCGTCATCCCTTCGCGTCCTTTGCGGTTAGTATTTTTTACCGCAAAAGACGCAAAGTTTTCGCAAAGCCCGCAAATGGAGAATTCATTATTTTAGCAACGATTCATAAAGCGCTTTCGTCTTTTGCAATTGCGCGGCGGGCGAAAATTCCCGCTCCGCTTTTATTCGTCCCTGCGCGCCTAACCGGGCGGCCTTGTGCGTGTTTTTTAACAGTTCGATCAGTCGCGCCGCCATTGCCGCGTGGTCGCTCGATCCGACGAGAAAACCGGTTTCGTTTTCCGCGACCGCTTCTTCGGCGCCGCCAACGCGCGTCGCTACTACCGGCAGGCCCGCCGCCATGTATTCCAAAATAGAATTTGAAAAGCCTTCCGAGGTAGAAGTAAGAACTCCGGCATATGAGACCGAAAGCAGTTCGGCGACCTGTGCGCATCTGCCCAAAAAAAAGACGCGGCCGGCAATGCCGAGCTCTTCTGCCACGGCCTTTAATTCTTCCAACAATTCGCCCTCACCGGCGATCGCGAAAGCCGCGTCGGGAACAGTGTCCGAGACGATTCGCGCCGCGCGCAGAAACATCGGAATGTTTTTGATCGAATGGCGTAAATTAGCGACGATCGTGATCAGCCGTTTATCCTGCGGCAGCCCGAGCAGCGCCAGAATTTCCGCGCGGTTCATTTCCGGATCGGGCGCAAGCCGCGCCAGATCCAGCCCGTTATGAATGATCGTGATCTTGTTTTCCCGCACGCCGCGTTCCAGCAGATGATCCCTGATGGCGGCGGCATTGACGACGATGGCGTGCGAAAAAATATAAGCGTTTTTCTCCATCGCTTTTTGCGTGACGCTGCGCATTCCGTCCGTCTCGCGCTTCGAAGCGACCCGCGCCGGGACACGCGCCAGCCGGCCGGCGAGCATCCCGAAAATATTAGTATAAAAATCGTGGGTGTGGATCAGATCTATTTTATTTTCCCGCAAATATTTCGCGCACAGACGCACCTGCCGCAGCATATTAGCGTCGTAAAAACTGGTCAGCGGAAATTCCGGTATTTCGGTAAAACCGGCTTCCTCGATCTCTTTTAGCAGCACGCCTTCTTTATTCATACAGCCGACTCGGACGTTATAAGCGCCGTCGGCGCGCAGCAATTTCGCCAGCTGCACGGCCTGGCGTTCGCTGCCGCCCTGGTTAAAGCTGCCGATGAGTTGAAGTACGTTTGCGGCCATCGTTAATAGATATTACCAAAGTTTCCGAATGTCCTGTTTGAGCCTTTCGCGAATTCCTGGCACCGCTTTGCATTTGATGATTTTAACCGCAGAGAATGCAAAGATTTTAGCAAGCACACGAAGAATTTAAGGAACTGAAATTGTTGTTGTTTCCGGCAATAGGTATGATTACACAAAAGCATTACTAAATTTAAAATAAGAGGTATTTTATGCTCAAGGAAGGTAATAAGGCCCCTGATTTTTCGACCACCGATCAGGACGGCAACAAAGTGAAATTGTCCGATCTCAAGGGGCAAAAGGTCGTGCTCTATTTTTACCCCAAGGACGACACCCCGGGCTGTACCAAGAAGCCTGCTCTTTCCGAGATTCCAACGCCGTCTATAAAAAGAAAAAGATCCGGGTGCTGGGCATTTCGCCCGACAACGAAAAATCGCATCAGAAATTTATCGGCAAATTCGACCTGCCGTTTACACTGCTGACCGACCCCGAACACAAGATCGCCGAAAAATACGGCGCCTGGGGCGAAAAATCCATGTACGGTAAAAAGTATATGGGTATTTTTCGCTACACCTATCTGATAGGCGAAGACGGCAAGATCGCCAAAATTTTTACCAAGGTCAATGTCAGCGAACACGCCGACGAAGTGCTGGAAGCCTTCGGCGAAAAGTAATTCGGTCCTGCCGTTTTTATTTAGGTGGTGCAGTGGTTCAGGGGTGAGACACTGCACCACCTGAACCACTTTTGCACCAGAAATCTCGGTAAAGAAAACAGATCCTACAAAACCTCAAATCGATACTATTTTGTCTGCTTACAGCTCTGCTAAAATGAGAGCCCGCTGATCCGCTCCGAACCCGGTGGAGACGGTTCAGCCTACAACGCAGCCAACTTCAGTTGTGATAGAGAGAGAAGGGCTTTGCAGCGCGCCTTAACAGATAGCTTCCGTCAGCATGATCTTTATCAATTTCTTATTTTTGAAGTGAAAGCTGAGGCCGATGTAGTCAGGCTTCGTGTCGTATTCGATCATGACCTCATAATCCAGATCCGACCGCAGGCGAGGCTTGCCGAATTTGGCCGTCAGGTCGGCTTCCGTCGCGCCGACGGCCACGCCGGACGCATTCCATTTCGAAGAAGTGATAACAATCGAATAGACCTTCATGCCGCGCCCGTGTATATCGCCCATCAAGCCTATCTCCATACCGTTATACGTCATTACGCGAAAGGTCGTCGGCTTGTCCCGGCACTCCGTCGAATACTCTTTCGTGTCCTTTTGTTTCTTGGGCTTTCCGAGAAGTCTTATCACCGAAGAATATGTCGTATCGTAGCCGACGCCCTTAACGCGAAGATCGATCCGCTTCGACCCTTGCGCAAAGGCGCTGAAAGCGAACAAACAAACCAAAAGGGCGGACAGCAATATTCTCATAACAACATCTATACTCGCGCGCCATTTGAACTGTCAAGAAAGTTTCCGGTGTGCTCATTATCACGCGCTGTCACCCGACGTTCCTAACTATAGATATCCGTACTATCTAGAACCGACAAAACACTAACCTGTCGGATAAGAACCCGGTCACTGCGTTCTGAGGTTCTGACCTCATCATTGTGCTGTGTGGTTGATCTTGGCGGACAATTTATTTACTGGACAGAAACGTCGACGATTGGTTATGGAGTCGGAACCGGGAACGCAGTGACCGGGTAAATAAGCGAAGCGAATAAAAAGCCACAGCAAACTAGCCCGTCGGGCGAAGAACCCGGTCACTGCGTTCCCGGTTCTGACCTCATTCCACTTGATTGTCGATTGCCGAAGTTAAAAAACCGCCAAACCTTTGCTTGCGCAATTACATCTAAGCTCTGTTACAATGTAACACTCTGCTTGGGGGCGAAAGGCTTCGACAGGGGTTCGTTAGTTCTTTGGATGCATGCCGGGCTCACTCTGGGTAGCTCGTTAAAACACCAGGAGAAACACAAATGCTAATCAAGAATTAGCCCTTGCTGCCTAGTTAATTCTAGCCACAAGTGTCTCACCGGAAGTCTGCTTGATGCGACCGAATGAGGCATAACACAGTTCAAGCTGGCGCGCGCCCTCCGTCTGCAGGCGCGAGCGAGATTTAGCCAGGCTAGCTTTTAGCAAGGTCTTGTCGGTTCACTTACTTGCTAACGGCGAAACTTGAAGAGAACCAACTAAGCATGTAGACGCCACTGGGCACAACTCTTGGATGCGGGTTCAATTCCCGCCGCCTCCACCATAAACTGATTTTATGATTTTGGATCTGTGATTGCGGATAGCCGCGATCACTTTTGGCTTTAAATCAATTTGCAAAAATTCTCCGCAAAAATTTACATTATCAGCAAGATCAATCCCGTGGTGGATGTGCCGGCGGACGTGCTGGAATATCTCTTTAAAAAAGCGGGCAAAACGAAAGGCGCGATCCCGGTCAAAGGGAAATTAAACGGCGCGAAATTTATCCACAATATCGTGAAATACGGCGGCGCCTGGCGGCTGTATCTAAACGGCCCGATGCGTAAAAGCGCAGGGATAGGCGGCAACGGTACGGGCGACATCGCCGACGTCGAGCTGGATTTCGATCCCGCGCCGCGCGTTACCCCGATCCCGGAAAAATTTGCTGCGGCGCTGAAGAAAAATAAGATCGCCAAAGACGAATTCGACAAGCTCTCGCCTTCACGTCAAAAGGAGATTCTCCGCTATCTCGGCTCGATGAAAACCGAAGAATCGCTCGCGCGCAATGTCGAAAAAGTCGTAAAGCATCTGGTAGGTGAGCCGACCGATACGCTACATGGATTGATGCGGACGGAAAAAAAAGGTTAAACTATCCCGCACTTCGGGCTGACTTTCACGCAGCTTGATTGATAATTTGTCGAAATCTCGGCTCTCCGCAATTGCTATCTGAGATACTTTTGCGTTACGACCGAGTGTACGGTGTCTACAAAATTCGATTGAATCGCATAGTATAATAAGCCAAAGTATGGCCCTGTATTTCGAAGAGACCTAAGATGAAGAAACATAACATACCACCTGAGAAACGATGGGCTCTTTGGGAAACTCATAAAAGGAAATGCCAATATTGCTTAGAACCTCTTTCTTATAGCGATTTTTGGGTGGAGCATATTCTTCCGGAACACCTTGGATCTAACAAACCTCGTTTGCTTAAAATTTTAGTTGATTATGGGCTTGACTCGGACTTTGACATAAATTCTTATGACAATTGGTTACCGACCCATATGAAATGTAACAAGGCCAAAGGCTCTAGGGTAAGAGATAAGTCGGCAACGTTGCATTTTATTGATATAGCTCGGTCTAAATCGGAAAAAGCTAAGAGGAATGAAATCAAATTCGTAGAGTCCACCGCTCGTACTGAATTGTTTTTCGCGATAGAAACCGGCCTTAAAAAGGGCCTGATAACTAAAAAGGAGTTAAAGGAAAAAATACTCTTTTTCTCTAATCTCGGCGTTGGTGTAACTAACTCAACGGCTTCCCTTAATCCGTTGGTAGTTACGTTTGGATTGGAACTGGAAGCAGTTTATAAAAACACGAATACAGATGGAATTCCCGCTTTGCCCTCAGGATATGATTGGTTGGAGAAGGATTTAATAGAGAACCTTTCTTCAACACTTTCGGGAGCGTTTTATTACACCGAGGCATCTGAGAGAAATGGGGAATCTTTATCAGTTCGCTTGGCTTTTAATGATTTAAATCTCGCAGAGTTAGATTTATTTGAAAGTGAATGGTGGAAAATTTTAGAAATTTCATTCTTCGATGATATCTATGAGGGATTGGAGGGATATGACGACTGGTTCGAACCGTATAATGAAGAATAAACTTATTCAGCACGCCTTCTTCTTGCCGGCAAATAAATTCCCAAACCGATAAGATTCGCAACTACGATCGGCGCCGATATTTTCAAAGGAAACAGTAATTGGCTTTTGACCTTGCTGATCAGAACGATGGAAAGCGCGACGTAAAAGCAGCATCATTAGAACAAAACCGCAGCAATCGGCTCGTTCGAATTAAACTGCCCGTAAGCGAAAAGCGGTCAGTTTGACCGGATGCAAGATGATCCCGACTAGGATAAAACCGCATTAACCTCCTTTATTACAATACTTAGGCAAATCGGCGCGGCCTGGCACAGGCATTGCCAATGGTAGGGCAGCCACCCGGCGGATATTCAACACGGAGGTAGTCCTAAAATGAACCCTGTAGCAAGAAAAGAAAATTTAGTTGTCGAACAAGACACCGGCGATCTTTTTATCCACGACCTGCAGCGCGAAAAATATATCTGTCTCAATCCCGTCTCGGCATTCGTCTGGAAAAGATGCGACGGCAAACACAATACGGAAGATATCGCCCGCGATCTGGAACGCGAGATCGGCGCCAAGGTCAATATCGGCTTGATCAGCTCGACCGTCGAACAACTTTTTTCCGAACGCCTGCTGGAAATGAATCCGACATTCGCCTAAAACCCGCACAAGATCCGGTAACGGATCATTCGCCTTACGGACAAAGCCTTCTCCCCCTTTATTAACAGTTAAAAGTTTATAGTTAAAAATTAATAATTAAGAAAAATTTAAGCTCCCGCCTCACCCGGGGGCTTAATTTTTTTTAGTAATTACCCGAAACGTCATATAATCTGACAGCTTCAGAAAAAACTTTTAAAAAAATAGGCTGGTACTAAAAAATATGACTCCTGAGACTTCACCGTCTGCTGCCTCTTTTGGGCGTTTTGGCAAGATCGCTTTGTGTCTTTCCGGCGGCGGCTACCGCGCGGCCACTTATGCGCTGGGCACGATCGATATGCTCGACGAACTCGATCTCTTAAAAGACGTCAAGCTTTTATCTACCGTTTCCGGCGGCACTTTTACCGGCGTCGGTTACGCGGCCTGGTTGAGCGAAGGAAAAAGCTACGGCGATTTCTATCGCGACTTTTACAAATTTCTAAAAGATACTAACTGCGTCGATCTCGCGCTGGATCAAATTTACCGGACGCCGTCGCCTTCGGGTGCTAAGAATGTCAGCCTGATACGCTCCGCGGCCAAAGTTTACAACGATAAGTTATTTAAAGGCCGAAAATTCGAACCGCTGATGGGTCTGGTTGGCGACGATAAACGATTTCTCGAATTGATCTACAATTCCACCGAATTTCGCAAGGGTAATTCATTTCGCTTTCGCGCCAGTCACAATCCGCGCGTCAATTCCGGAAACGGCGATTTCAAAGTGGCGGAGGATATCGCAAAAGGGATCTTACTGGCCGATATCGTGGCGGCATCGTCGTGTTTTCCTTCGGGTTTTGAGCCGCTGCGTTTTCCTGACGACTTTGTCTGGAAAGAAGGATTTGCAGGCGCGCAAAGCCGGTTGATAAAAGGTATCCATATCGGAGATAAAGAGTTTGAAAGCGGGTTTGAAGACGTCCAGGGAAATTGCATCTCGGTCCCGCTGATGGATGGCGGGGTTTATGACAACCAGGGGATAACGAACGCCGTGATGGCCGACCGGACGACCGACGATGCTAAAAAAACGCTTTTCGATCTTTTCCTGATCTGCGATACCAGCGCGCGCAACGACCAAATGCTGAAAGACCCGGAAACCGACGATAAGGCCGGAGGGCTGCTGCTCGATTGGCTGTTTTGGATAGCCGTGGGAGTTTTTGTGATAGCGGCCGTATCAGCCGGAGCGCTTCTTTACTGGCTGCTCGCCGGGGTGGACCGGCACAGCCTGTCATGGTTCCAGATAATCTTTCAATTTATCATCCCGCTGGCGCTGTTTATTTTTCTGCTCTTAGGATTAGGGAAACTCTACCGGCTTTTTCTTAAGGTCAGGGTGATCGAACTTTCCGGCGGAACATTCGACTTGTGGAGAAATATTAAAAAACTTTCGTTGACGGATTTTATCAGCCTGCTGAAGGCGAGAATCTCGTCGGTGGAAACAATGGCCAGCAACGTTTTGCTGAAGCGCATCCGGCAGCTGCAGTTCGACGGGATAATGGCCGACCCGGTGAGAAACAAAAAAGTATCGTTCGAAATAATTTACGACATGAACCCGACGGCGCCGCCTTATGATCCTCCCGTTTGGGATTTGGATCCCAGTCTGGAGCCGACCGCCAAACTAAAAGAGATATCAAAAGATGCGGAAGCGGTAAAAACCACGCTCTGGTTCGACGGCGAAGAAGACCTGAGGCTGCTGGTCGTCTGCGGGCAGTGTACCCTGGTGTATTCATTGCTGAGATATCTCTGGCAGAGATGGTACCTGGAATCGGACAAGGGCAAAGCAAACATCCCAAAACCTAACGAACCGGCTTCGCCCTGGTACGACACTTATCTTTTTTTGCACAGGAAATGGGAATCGCTCAAAGCCGATCCCTACAGCTTGATAGACCGCAAGCGAATTTAGTTTTTTGACTTTTACGGCGCGTGAAACTATTCTTTCACTTTCCTTTTGTGAAAGAGAATCCGGCACAATCTGGCCCGCTGAGAAAACGTCCGATCGGAATTTTCGATTCCGGCGTCGGCGGCCTGACCGTTTACCGCGCGCTGCATGAACGCCTGCCGAACGAGCGCTTTGTTTATCTGGGCGATACGGCGCGGGTGCCTTACGGGACGAAATCGCTGGCGACGGTCGAGCGTTACGCGCTGGAAAATTCCTCCTTTTTAGCTTCGCTGGGCATCAAGATGCTGGTGGTGGCCTGCAACACCGCTTCGGCGCTGGCCCTGCCCGAGATCCGCAAAAAGATCGGGCTTGACGTGGTCGGCGTGATCGGCCCCGGCGCCCGCAAAGCCGTCGCGGAAACGCTCAAAATAACTAAAAAGCCAAGGATCGGCGTGATCGCCACCGAGGCCACCATATTAAGCGACGCCTATGCCGAGGCGATCCGGCGGACGGGCGTCGAAACGGAAATTTTGCAGTCGGCCTGCCCGCTTTTTGTCCCGCTGGCGGAAGAAGGCTGGACAAAAGAAACGGAAACCTATTCGATCGCAAAAAAATATTTACGGGGGATGGCCGGGGTCGATGCGCTGGTGCTGGGCTGCACGCATTATCCGATCCTGCGCGAAGTGATCCAGGAAACCGTCGGCGCGGATGTGATGCTGATAGATTCCGGCTTGGCGGCGGCGGAAGAAACGGCGCAGTTACTGATCGACAAAGAGCTGGCCAACCCCGACGCGATCGCCGCGGGAGAGAGGCGTTTGTGCGACGACCTCGATCATTTTTACGTGACCGACGCGGCGGAACGCTTTGCCCGCGTGGCGGAAAGATTTTTGGGCGTAAAGCCTGCTAAACTGGAAGCGATAGAATTGGTTTAGAGTGGTCAGTGGCCGGTGTTCAGTGGACGGTTACCAGATCGCGGCAGAAATATTTGCCGAAATGGCGTCCATTGACCGAAAATTAAACGTAATGGCTTTGCCTATAAAGCAGCTTGAACGATCAGTCATAGTCTGAACATTTTTCGTGTGATTTCGTGTGTCTTCGTGGTTCAGTCTTAGTTCGTTGTTATTTATTGAACTTAAGAAGTAACCACGAAATTACACGAAACGACACGAAAAAAAACTAAAAAAGAGTTACAGCATAAAGACTGACTTTCCAGGCAAAGCCAATCGTAATCGCAAACTGACTGCTGAACACTGACCACGGACCACTGAAAAATTATGAGTTATACCAGAACAGACGGGCGGGCTCTTGACCAGATACGCCAGACGAAGATCACTCCGAATTTTTTGCCGCACGCGGAGGGCTCGGCATTGATCGAGGTCGGCGATACAAAAGTTATCTGCGCCGCCTCGGTCGAAGAAAAAGTGCCGATGTTCATGCGCAACCAGGGCAAGGGTTGGGTGACGGCGGAATATTCGATGCTGCCGCGTTCGACGCATACCCGCACCCAAAGGGAAATTCAGCGCCCGTCGGGCAGGACGCAGGAAATTCAGCGGCTGATAGGGCGCAGCCTGCGGACCGTGGTGGATATGTCAGCCCTTGGCGAACGCACGATCATGGTCGATTGCGATGTTATTCAGGCGGACGGCGGCACCCGCACGGCTTCGATCACCGGAGCCTATGTCGCGCTGGCGCTGGCTATCAGAAGGATCAGGGAAACAAAGAATCTGAAGCGAAATCCGATCCTGAGCGAAGTGGCGGCGATCAGTGTCGGAATCGTCGGGGCCACGCCGCTGCTCGATCTTAAATACGAGGAAGATTCGGCAGCCGAAGTGGATATGAACGTGGTCTGCACCGGGCAGGGTAAATTTATCGAACTGCAGGGGACCGCCGAACGCGAACCCTTCGACCGCGACCAGATGAATTCCATGCTGGAATTGGCACAGAAAGGCATCGATCTTCTTTTTACGATCCAGCGATACGCTCTTAAATAGAAAGTTTTGAGTTTTGAATTCTGAGTTTCTTAAACAGAAACTAAAATTCAAAACTAAATATTTTATCGATTGGGCTGAATGCCGGTATGCCTGATACTCCCGCTATAAACAGGCACGGCCGATTCGACGGCCTGCTTGTGCTCGGTCTTTTGCTTGTACATTTCGGCATCGGCGGCGGCGATAGCGTTTTCCATCTCACTAAAATGCCCGAATTCGGCAATGCCGTAGGAAACGCCGACGGTGATCTTTTCTTCCATCCCGTGAAACTGCAGGTTCATCAGCGAGCTTTCCAGCGTGGCAAAACGCAGGTCGGCCAGCTCGCGGTTCATTCCCACCATGATCACGAAAAATTCATCTCCGCCCCAGCGGAACAGCAGATCGTCGGCGCGGATCAGGGCGCGGATCTCGGTCGCCACCGCGCGGATCGCAAGATCGCCGACGCTGTGGCCGTAAATGTCATTGATCGGTTTTAGGCTGTCGATATCCAGCACGCAGACACAGCCGCGAATCGATTTCTTCTCGTGCTGTTTTTGGATAAAGCTGTAAAAAGCGTGGCGGTTAAAGGCGGTGGTAAGCGGATCGGTCTGCGCCAGCTGCTCGAGCTGGAAATGAGCCGCCTGGAGCTTTCGATTGGCTTTTTCACTTTCCAGGATCACTTTTTCCAGCAGGACGATGATCATGCCGAAACCGAGCAGGACCTCGATCACCAGATCGATCAGGCTGTTGTAGGTGAGATAAATTTCCGGCAGCGGGACCGCATACTGCGTCTGCCGCAGTCCGAACAAAACGAAATAGTGAAGAAAATCGATCGTCAGCAGCACCAGGCCGGCGCGAAAAACCTGCAGCCCGAAACTCCTTTTCCGCGACTTTTTGGTGAACGCCAAAACGTACAGCGCCGTGATGAACAACACCGAAAGCGCCAGCGCGTGAAGAAAGAAATAGTTGTTGATGTCTTTTCCGGTCGAAGCCAAAACCCCGGCTAAAATTGCCGCCGGTACCAGCCAGAGCAGAAAGCGTTTGGTGACGGCGGCGTTAAATGCGTAATTACGGCAGCCCGCGATCAGGAAAAAACAAAAGACATATTCAAAAAAGAAATAGCCGGAAAAGAGAAACAGGGAAGCACCCGGCGTGACAAATCCGCCCAACAGGCAAAGCAAAGACACGGCCAGAGACCCCCACGCCATCGCCCAGTAATTAAGAGTTACCGATTTTAGCGAGCGTTTGAGGAATACGGATAGCAGGGTTATCAAAAAGATACCCGCAAATTGCACGATTATTCCCGTTACAGAATCCATGACAGTAGGAGGACGGTTTTTTAACTCAGTGGAAGAAACAGCGGATTTCAGGGAAAATCCGCTATCCTCTATTTTGACATTTTTAAACGATGTTTTACAAGAGTTTTTTTGCGAAGGAGTTTTGTCAGAACCGGGAGAGCAGTAGCGATCGGTAAAAACTAAGTTTTAAACTGGGAGCGCGGACGGCTCGTCCGCCTGTATCGCCCCCGTCCCGCCCGCAGATCTTGCGTGGGCGGGACGCCCACACGACAGCCAGCGAGACGCTGGCGCTACGTTTTAGCGCTCCCAGTTCTTTAAAAATTAATCAGGGCCAGCAATTCCGTTTCATCCGGCAGGGAGGTTCGCGCGCCGAGCTGGCGGCATTTCAGGGCCGCGACGGCATTGGCGAATTTGAGGCTTTCTTCGATCTCGGCGCCTTTTAGCAGGCCGTAGATCATTCCCACGCGAAAGGCGTCGCCCGCGCCGGTGGTATCGACACAGCCGCCGGGCACGTCGTAGGCGGCCGTCTTGATGTACGTGTCGCCGGCCAGGATAGACGATCCCCGGTCGCCTTTGGTCAGGCCGACGATCGGGCAGCCGTACCTGTTCCTGATCTCCGTCAACGCCGTTTTGCGGTCGCGTATTCCGGTCAGTTTTTCCGGAAACTCGATCGACGAGATCATAATGTCGATCAGCGGCAGCAGCTCATCAATACCATCGAAAACGTTGTCGATATCGACGGTAACTATCACCCCGGCGGCCTTCGCCGCTCTGGCGAGCTCGATCCGGGCGAGCGGATCGTGCGCATCCATGTGCAATATTCTGGCCGTTTCGGCGGCTTCCTGCGGGGCGTCGCCGGGATGGTAATAAAGCCGCTCGTCGCGGTTCCAAATCACGGTGCGCTCGCCGTTTCGCTCGTCGATGAGAATAAAAGCGACCTGCGACCGCGCGCCTTCGACCGATTCGCTGAAGCGGATATCGACGCCTTCATCGGCCAGGCTTTGCAATCCGAATTGGCCCTCGGCATTGGCGCCGAACCGCCCCATGTACGCGCTTTTAAATCCCAGCCGGCGCAGCCCGACCATGCAGGAAGCGATCTGTCCGCCGGCGGATTGAATGTGTCTGCTCAGCCGGATCTTGGAATCGAACCGCGGGTATTCCGGCACCACGATCAGGTGATCGACGGCGTTCTCGCCAAAACCGAGCACATCGAATTCTTTGTCGTCCGCCAGCTTAAAAGGAAATTGCATCTAATGATCTTGTTGCGAAACAGTTCAAACGGCATTGCCCATAAATACTGTTGAAGTCAAAAATTAACGGCTCCCGGTTCTGACCTCATCACTATGACCATTTATTTCATTTTATAGGCAAAGCTAGTTCAAACCATTTGACTCAAACTGAACGTTTAAGTCAAATAGACGCTGTCCATAAATCAGCAAGTATCACGAAACGGCCCCGGTGGAGGGACCGTTTATCTTTAGTCAGCTCCGCTGACTTTGAATGTATGGGGATTATTTCTTCGGTGCTTTGGCGTCTTCGCCGCGGGCGAAATAGCCTTGGCGGTGGATGAATTTTATCTTTTGCTTGCTCGCGGAATTTGTCGTCTCGATTTGTATCTTGCGATAGGTGCCGTCTCTTTTCGGATTCGTCGGCTCGTAGGCCAGCAGATATTGCGAACGCAGATCGATTTGGATCTGGGTAAAAGCGTTGCGCAATTCCGATTCATTGCGCGGAAAGTATGCGCGGCCGCCGGTATTTTCCGACAGCTTTCTCAACGCGCCTTCATTTACGCCGCTGTAATAATCGTCGCCGATGCCGACGCAATAGATCAGGGCGTCGGATTTGATCGCCTGATTTACGGCATCGTTCAACTGTTTCGAGCCGTAGGTGTTCACGCCGTCGGAGATCAAAATGATCGCGCGGCGGGTTCCCAGCGGGGCTTCTCTCAGCACGTCGCTGGAGGTCACCCAGATCGCATCCCAGATAGCGGTCGAACCCGATATCTGCTGCCCTTTGCCGGAGATGGGCGGGGTTCCGCCGGTGCCGACGCCCCCGCCGATATAACCGGACGGAGCAATGAACCGCACGCGATCGACCGCGTTGCGCAGACGGGTAAGATTTCCGGTCAGCCCCTGTTCGAGGGTGGTTTCACCGGTAAAGGTCAGCACGGCAACTTCGTCCTTGCCCTGTCGCACGACGTCTTCCAAAAAGCTTTTCGCGGCTTCTTTTTCTTCCGGCAGGGTGCGTTCCTGTGAAAGGCTGGTGTCGATCAGGATCGCCAGCGAAAGCGGCAGATCGACCTGGCGGTAAAAAGTAAATATCTCCTGCGGCTGGCCGTCTTCTAAAATGCGGATGTCTTCTTTTTTCAGATCGGTGACAAAACGGCGGCCCTCGGTGACCGTAAATAAAACGTTTACCAGATCGGTATCGATCTTTAAGGGTTCATCGTCGTCGGCTACGGTATCGTCGGGCGTACCTGCGGGCGACGCGGAAGTTTTCGGCGCTGGCGTCGGTGAAGCGGGCAAAGGGGCCGCCGGGCGCGGAGAGGTTCTACCGGTTTGCGCCAGCGAAACGGTGTAGCCGGAAAAGTACGAAAAGGCGGTGACCGCGAGTAAAACTGCCAGAATGTGCAAACCGTTAATTTTTTTCATTTACTAAAACCCCTAAAACTTCAGAATAATTAAGATGCCGGAAAATCATTTCAGGGTGTCTTTTACGGCGCGATATTTCTTTTTGGTGCGGATCTTGTAATCGTCCTGCTTATTCTTATCCACAAAACGAACTTCGATCAGTCGCTCGGTGCCGTCATATTCCTGATTTTTCGGGCGATAGGTGATGATGTACTGCGAGCGCAATTCCTTGGAGATACGCGTAAAGGCGCGCTCGAGCGCGATCATATCACCGGTAAAAAACGCCTCGCCGCCCGTTTCCTGGCAAATTCTTACCAGTTCGGAATCGCCCCTGTCTCTGACCTGGCCCGCCTCGACCCCCGGCACGGTGCCCAAAAATCCGGCTTTTGTCGAAATGGCGAAAATCGTCGTTTCGGTGCGCTGGGCGAGATCGATCGCGTCATTCATATCGACGCGGCTAAAAGTGTCATCGCCGTCGGTGATCACTACCAGCACCCGGCGGCCGGGCGCGGTGCGCAGCTTTTCATTGCAGAATTGCCAGATGGCGTCATAAAGCGCGGTCTGCGAACCGGTTTTGCCTACCTTGTCCACGGCCTTATCCAGCAGGTCGAGCTTGTCGGTAAAGTCCTGGCGCAGGATGACTTCGTGATCGAAGGTCATAAAGGCGGCCTTATCCTTGCGCAGGCGGGTGACCGTATAGATAAAGTTTTTCGCGGCTTCCTTGGAAAATTTGATCTTGCCCGCCGTCGAAGGCGAAGTGTCCATCAGTACGCCGACATAAACCGGCGGGTTGGTTCTCTCGTCGCTGAAAAAAGTGACCTCCTGCGGGATCTTGTCTTCGAGCACGACAAAATCGTCTTTGGTCAGCCCGGCAACATTTTCGCCCTTCTTGTTTTTCACTACGACCGGCAGGCGAACTTCGAAGACCTTGATTACGTCTTCGATCGCCGGCGTAGGCGTCGGGCGGGGCACTACCGGCCCGTTCGCGGTCTGCGCCGTAACGGACAGGGAAAGAGCCGAAAAAATAACGGCAAATAATGCCTGTAAATAAAAAAGCCTGAAATGTATTTTCATAAAATAAGCAGATATAACCCGATTTCCGCGTGAAATTCGATGCCCCAGGGCGGTGAATTGTTGCCTTTTAACGGCGGCGCGGAACCATCTAGTATAGCAAAAATAAGGAATTTTCTAACCTTTTAGGGGCGGCAATGAGCCGAATGAACAAAGAGGGCTGTTCATAATGTTTGTCTAACCCTTTTGAACAGCCTTCTTTTTATAAGGTAGTTTCTTTGTTACACGACCCTTAAGTCATCGATATTGACCTTCATTCCGCCCTGGGGGAAATTAACATTGACACCGCCAAAGCGATCGATGGTGAGATTGACCTGCCCCTGGCCTTCGTAGCGGAAATAGGCCTCCAGCCCCTGGTACCGGATCAGGCCGCCCCAGGTAAAATTTGTCCAGGGAATCTCTTTATGGGTAAATTGAGGGATCTTATAATCGCCCATATCGATAAAATTTATATCGCCCATCCATTGGATCTGGAGTGAATGACTGCCCCAATTATCGCGCTGGCCTTTGCCTCCGGGCGGACAAATGATCATATTGCCGCCATCCATAAACACAGAGTAGAGATAGTTATTCGTGATCGAAACATTGAACATAAAGGTTCTCCTTTTTAAGTCTGGGTGACTTTGCCTATAAAGTAGGAGAAATCTTGATTTAGAGATAAAACCAGTTTAGCTATTAGCTAATAGCCGTCAGCTAACGGCTTTTAAATGGTTAACGGCGACTCAACTATCAAAAACAGACCTCGTATATAACTCTTTCGGCAAAGCTAGTCTGAATTGCAATAATTCTTTACGCCGGCGAGTGGCAGGCGCAATCGAAAAGTCAGGTTAAAGGATATTAACTTTTAGGCGGGGAAATTGGCAAGATTTATTGTAAGCGAATGACCTCAAGAAGATCGAGCAAATCTGCCGGAAGCGGCGCGGAAAACTTCATCCGTTCGCCGGTCTGAGGGTGATCGAATTCCAGCCGCTCGGCGTGGAGGAAAAATCTGCCGAGCGCGGCGATGGCCTTGCGTTTTTTGATGTCGGCGACGGTTTTGTCGCGGCCGCCGTTATATGTGTCGTCGCCGACGACCGGGTGTTTGATATGCGCTAAATGTACGCGGATCTGATGGGTGCGGCCGGTTTTTATCTCGACCTCGACCAGCGTGAATTTTTCGAACCTTTCGCGTACGCTCCAAACGCTGAATGCGTGCCGGCCGCCGCGGACCACCGCCATTCGCAGGCGGTTCGTGCGGTCGCGGGCGATCGGCGCTTCGATCTGGCCGCTTTCGGTATCGAACTGCCCGTGAACCAGCGCGAGATAGGATTTAAAGACCGTGCGGTTTTGAAACTGCGCGCTCAGGCTTTCATGCGCCGCTTCGTTTTTCGCCACCACGATCAGACCCGACGTGTCCTTGTCCAGACGATGAACGATGCCCGGGCGATTTTCCAGTTTGGGATCCGAGCTCCTGAACTTAAAGTGCCAGGCGAGCGCGTTTGCCAGCGTGCCGCCGTGAACTCCGGCGCCGGGATGCACCACCATTCCGGAGGGTTTGTTAATGACCGCAAGCGTTTCGTCTTCGAAAACGATGTCGAGCGGAATATCTTCGGGAATAAAAGAATCGACGGGCACGACGGTCAGTTCGACCTCGATCTCATCGGCGGGGCTTATCCGGTACGAGGATTTAACCGTCTTGTCACCCACCAGAACGTCGCCTTCGTCGATCAGTTTCTGCAGGCGCGAACGCGACCAGTTCTCGATCTTTTCCGCGAGGAAAGAATCCAGCCGTTTGCCTTCGTCTTCCGGAGCGGGCGTAAAAACCAGCGATGAATTTTCTTCACTTGTCATTGGCCGGCGGCCTGTGGTGTTGTATTTGAAATGCGGCGCAAACGCACAAAGTAGAAGATCGCCGCTCCGAGGGCGACCAGCAAACTGATCACCTGAGACGGAGAAAGCCCGGTCGCGGCCGTGATGCCAAAAAGATCGCCGCGCGGATCGTCGCGGAAAAATTCGATGGTAAAACGGATCAGCGGGTAGAGCACCATATAAAGAATAATGATCTGGCCGTCGAATTTTTTGTGTTTGTGCAGGTAATAAAGCAGCGCGAAAACCGCCAGCATGGCGAACGATTCGTAGAGCTGGGTCGGGTGCAGGTGGATCGCGGCATTGGTGGTTGCGTCATAGACCGGCACGCCGGTCATCTCATGGCCCTTATCGCTGAAATGCACGCCCCACGGCAGCTCGGTCGCTTTGCCCCAGCAGCAGCCGGCGGCAAAACAACCCTGGCGGCCGAAAAACTGGCCGAGCGCGACCGCGGGAGCAAAAGCGTCCGCCACCTTCCAGAAATTAAGTTTATAGATCGGGATCAGGATCGCCGCGATCGCCAGTCCGCCCAGAAAACCGCCGTAATAAACGCCGCCCGAACGGACAAAATCCCAGGAAAACATTTTGGCGTTGGGGTCGAGCAATACGAGCAGGAGTTTCGAGCCGAGCAGGCCGCCGATCAATATCCACAAACCCAGATCGTACATCCGCTCGGACGGAAGCCCGTCACGCTTTGCCAGACGCGCGGCGACGAATAGCGCCAATATCAAAGCGACCGCCAGCAGTACGCCGTAGGTGTAGATCGGATAACCCCAGATCTCGATAATTTCAGGATACATAGCTTTTATTAGTTATCGACGGCCGGCTGCTTATTGTCGGAATTTTCAGTTTGCGTCTTTTTATTCCGGTTCAAAAACATGTCCAGCAGCAGCAAACCCGCGCCGACGCAGATCGCGGCATCGGCTACGTTAAAGGTCGGGTAATGCCAGCCGCCGAACTGCACGTCGATAAAATCTATCACAAACCCGAGCCGCAGGCGGTCGGTCAAATTTCCCACGATCCCCGCCAGCAGCAAAGCGCACGCGCCCAAAATGCGGTCGTCCGAGCGTTTTGTCCGCCAAAAGAAGTATAAGACCGCCGCCGCCGCAATAAAAGCCAGCGCGGACAGCGCAAAGCGCCCGCTGTCGCCGCCGTTCTGCAGCTGGCTGAAAGCGACGCCGGTATTTTCGGCATAATCGAAATTCAAAAAACCTTTGATGACTTCGTACGACTGATCGCCCAGCCGCAGACGGCGGGCGGCCCAGGCCTTGCTCGCCTGATCCAGCAGCACCAGCGCGCCGGCCGCGATCAGATAAGCCATTTTCCAAATAAGAATTTTTCTATTCAAAATTAAACTCGGATCCTTCTCTGTTTTTCGCGCTCAAAACCGCTTTACACAATTCTAAATATTTTTCACGCACAAACTCGTTCAATTTTTCGGCAAAACTCTCGTCCAGGCCTTTCAGCTTGATAAGTTCCTGTACGTCGGCAAGATCTTTTAATCTATCGCCGGCGCTGATGCCGGAAGTCAGCTTCAACTCGATCAATTTTTCCAGCGAGATGGTTTTAATGCCGTCGATTACGACCGCAAATTCACCCGGTTCGGGAAACTGCACCGGCTTTGGCAATCCGTCGCCGGGAAATTCACCGCTGGTGATGACCTCGACCGGAATATTTTCTTCCGTCGTGCGAAATTTTCTCTTTGCGCCGGTAAAAGCCGGACGATACCCGAGGCCGACCAGATCTTTGTGAAACTTCGCCAAACCCTCACTCGTGAGAAGCAGATCGATGTCTTCGGTAAAACGCCTGTATCCGTGCTGATTGAGCGCAACAGCCTCGATCACAGCGTAATCGATCCCGTTTCGGTCGAGGTCGGCGGTCAAACGTTTCAAAGCGTCGTTTATCATACCTTCACCGCGAAAAAATCTCAGCCCCTCGGCGTAAACTTCGGCAGGGGAGGAAAGAATTGTCTGAAAATCGACCGCCATCAAATTATTCCGTCATGCCAAAAATAGCTTTCGGCGCTTTATAATCTTTCCACCAATCCAGGTAACAGACATTGGTGCAGCCGAGGGCGTGGGTTACGACCTTCCACTTGCCGCCCGTCTTTTTCAGCAGGGCAAAGAAGTTATTGTCGAACATACCGGCATCGACCGCGTCCTTGTATTTAGTGTTTACGTAATTCGGTTTGTCGTTGTTCGCTCCCTGCGGCTCGCCGCTTAAGAAAGCCCAATTTCCCGACACGTTAAATTGCTGCAGGGAAAACACGATCTTTTGTTTTAATTCTTTTTCCACGGGAACGCGGAGCGCGTTAAGAATTGCGGTCCGTTCCGCCGAGCCCTTCGCCGGCGTGCGGACGGATTGCGCGAATGAAGAAACAGCGCACAGCACTGTGATAAAAATTACAACTAAAAAGGATCTTTTCATCATAAATTTTTTCTTAGCGATCTTTGCGTCTGACCCTTTGCGCTCTTTGCGGTTTATCTTGTTTTTAACCGCAAAGTACGCTAAGTAAAGACGCAAAGGCCGCAAAGAATATTCGCTTTCTATTATACTCCAGCCGCTTTCTGAATTTCGGCCAGCGCCTCGACGCAGCGTTCGCAGGCGGTCGGGTATTTTTCAAATTCGCCGACACGGGCCGAATAATTCCAGCAGCGTTCGCATTTTACGCCGTCGGCTTTTTTGACCTCGACTTTTAATGCGTCGCCCTGAAGTAATTCGACTTGCGAGACGATAAAAATGTAACGCAATTCGGCGCTGTATCTTTGCAGGAAAGCGAAAGTTTTGGCGTCCGTCGTCAGGATCACTTTTGCTTCCAACCCGGAACCGATCAGCTTTTCGGCGCGGGCTTCTTCCAATGCTTTCAGCACCTCGTCGCGCACGGAAAAGATATTTTCCCAATCCGCGAGCAGTGTATCGCCACCGTCCCGGTGGCTGTCCTGAGTGCGTCCCGCATTCAGATCTTCTTCTTCCGAGTGAGCGAGACGCTCACTGGACAGCCGGCGAGACGCCGGCGCTACTTCAGGAAACACCGCCAGGTGCACCGAAGTGTTTTTCTCGCCCGGCAGATTCTCCCAGGCTTCATCGGCGGTAAACGCCAGGATCGGCGAAAGCAGCCGGCACAAAGTATTCGCGATCCGGTAGATCGCCGTCTGCGCCGAGCGCCGCGCCGGCGATTTCGGCGCCGCGGTGTAAAGGCGGTCCTTGATGATGTCGAAATACCGCGCGGAGAGCGTGATATTCATAAAATTCGTCAGCTCTTTAGTCGCGCCCTGAAAATTATACCCGTCATAAGCCTGCCGAACCCTGGCCACCGTCGCGTCCAGCGAAGCCAGCGCCCAGCGGTCGAGTTCCTGCATTTCCTCCAGCTCCACGGTGTCGATCTCAGGATCGAACCCATCCAGATTGCCCAGCGCGTAGCGCAGCGTATTGCGGATCTTCCTATATCCATCGGCGATGCGTTTTAAGATGTCGTCGGAGACGCGCACGTCTTCGGTCACATCCATCGTCGCCGCCCAGAGACGCAAAATTTCCGCGCCGCTGTTTTTTATCACGTCATTGGGCGAGACGGCGTTGCCGCCGGATTTGTGCATCTGCTTGCCTTCGCCATCGACGACCCAGCCGTAGGTGATGATCTCTTTGTACGGCGCGCGGTCGTGCGCCGCCAGCCCGCACATCAGGCTGGAATTGAACCAGCCGCGAAATTGATCGCCGCCTTCGAGATAAACGTCGGCCGGGAAACCCAGGTTGTCGCGGGTCTCCAAAACAGCCACGCACGACGAGCCCGAATCGAACCAGACGTCCAGAATATCGGTTTCCTTGGTAAATTCCGCAATACCGCATTTCGGACAGTTAAAGCCCTCAGGCAGCAGATCGGCCGCCTCGCGGTTGTACCAGGCATCGGCCGTTTCCTGCTGGAAAATATCGGCTACGTGATCAACGATCTGGGGATCGGCGATCGCCTCTTCACAGCCCTTACAGTAAAAGACCGGGATCGGCACGCCCCACAGACGCTGGCGCGAAACGCACCAATCGGGACGCCCCTTGAACATATTGCGCATGCGGCCTTCGCCCCAGCCGGGATACCATTTGACCTTTTCTATTTCGCGAATGGCATTGTCGCGCAGCGAGTGCGCTTCGCCGGTCTTTGCCTTTTCATCCATCGAGATGAACCACTGCGGCGTGGCGCGAAAGATGACCGGGTTTTTGCAGCGCCAGCAGTGCGGGTAGCGGTGGTTATAATCTTCGGTATAAAGCAGCGCCCCGCTATCGCGTAAAAATTCGACGATCTTCGGATTCGCCTTGAAGATATGCTGACCGGCGAAATGCTCGACCTCGGCGGTGAAAATACCCGCGTTATCGACCGGGCAATAAACGTCCAGACCGTATTGTTTGCCGATGTAAAAATCGTCCGCGCCGTGTCCCGGAGCGGTGTGAACGCAGCCGGTGCCGGATTTGGCGGCCGATTTATTTTCAAAGCGGACGTTGAGCTCGACCTCCGCGTCGGCCTCGCCGAGCGTGACGTGCTCGCCGTTCATCAGCAGCGAAACGCGGTCGAGCCAGGCGTGTTTTGCTTCCAGCCGGTCGAGTTTTTCGCCTTTAAAACGCGCGAGCTCTTTGGCGCCGGCTAAGCCGCAAAGTTCGGCAAAAGCGTTGGCGAGGTCGCTGGCCACGATATAAACTTCGCTTCCATTGTTGGCATCGTTGGCATTGTCGGCCACTTCGAGCGCCGAATAATCGTATTTCGGATGAACCGTGATGCCCAAATTCGCCGGCAGCGTCCACGGCGTGGTCGTCCAGATCACGACAAAAACATTTTTGCCGGCAAGTTTTTCGTCGATCTGCGCCGGATCGCTTTTCAGCGGAAATTTCACATAGATCGACGGGCTGGTGTGCTCGCGGTATTCGACCTCGGCTTCGGCCAGCGCGGTCTGATCGTGTGTGCACCAATAAACCGGGCGCAGTCCTTTATAGACATAGCCGCGCTCGATAAATTTGCCGAACAGCCGCGCGGTCGCGGCTTCGTAATCGTTCGACATTGTCAGATAGGGATTTTCCCATTCGCCAAAAATGCCGAGCCGGGAAAAATCGCGCGTCTGGCCGTCCATCGCGTGTTCGGCGTGTTCGCGGCAAAGGCGGCGAAAAGTGTTGACCGGCAGAAGGTTTTTGTCCTTGCCCTTTTCCTTTAATTTTTTCTCGACGTAATTTTCGATCGGCAGGCCGTGGCAGTCGTACCCCGGCACGTAGGGCGCGTCAAAGCCCATCATCGAGCGCGATTTCACGACAAAATCTTTTAATAATTTGTTGAGCGCGGTACCGATATGGATGTCGGCATTGGCGTACGGCGGCCCGTCATGCAGGACGAACTTTTCCGCACCGTCACGCGCTTCGCCGATCTTTTCATAGAGGCGCATCTCTTTCCACTTTTGCAGGCGCGCGGGTTCGCTCTGCCCCAGATTCGCCTTCTGCGCGAAATTCGTCCGGGGTAAATTAACGGTTTGTTTTAAATCTAAAGGTTCAGTCATAAAAACTAGTGGTCAGTGGTCAGTGGTCAGAAGTCAGGAGGTCAGTAGCGCCTGCGTCAGCAGGTGCGTCCTGTGCTTATGACCCTTTCAAAGAATAGAAATCTTAACATTTATCGGCCAAAAATTCCGAAATCTGCATTCTAAATCCCAAATCGAAAAGTCCCAGGCTTTTATATTAGCCTGGGACTTTTGAGCAAGTTTTACCTTGGCTCGGCTCCTACGGAGCAAAGTCCCTGCCGGTAATAATGCTAATTATTTTCGAGAAATCTTTCACAACCTATATTAAGCCAATATTTGCCGGTTTAGTCAAATTTAAGCGTGCGCAGAAACGCGAAGGCGGCAGAAACGCGACAGTTATGGAGCGTGTTTTGACGTCTATTACACGCTCCATAGCTGTCGCGTTTCTGCCCCTGCGAAGAATATCAGGATTTTTTCCTGGAATAGGTCAGGTCAAAACTGGTCGTCCACGTTTTTCCGTCATCGGTCGAGTTTTCACCGAATTGCCGCACATCGCCGTTCGGCAGTTTGCTGAAGGTCATCCGCGCCAGTGTTTTCTTTCCGCTCTGGATCGTGTCGGCGACATAGACCAGTTTGCCGTCTTTGAGCTCGCCGATGTAATGCGTAAAAGTGCCTTTGTCATCGACCCAGGTCTGGTGCCATTTTTTGTCGGTGGCGTCATAAATATTAAAGCTTTTACCGTTCATCACGGGCGTGGACCAGTTTTCCAGAATGACGCAGCTGCCCAGTATCGACTGAATGCTGCTCGAACCGGATGTGACACCCTGCGGGTTTTTCGCGTCCCACTCGCCGATCCAAAAATCGAACTGGCGGAATTCCGGTCCGCCTTTGCAGGGGTTTTGCGCGATGTCTTCTTTTAGCAGCAGGTCCTTGAATTTCTGCTCGTTTTTTAGCGAGTCAAAATCTTTGTCCAAGCTTAAGGTTTCCGGCGCGATGCCGCCCAGCGGAAGACTTTTTTCCAGCGTTTCGTAAACCTTGTCCCTGTTACCGGCGCGCGCATAAGCCTTTGCCAGAAATTGCGCGAAGATCGCATTCGGCGCCATTTCAAACGCTTTTTCAAGCTGGGCTCGGGCTTCTTCGGTTTTATTTAAACCGAGCAGCGAAACGCCGTAGCGATATTTGGCGTTGGCGTTGGACGGTTCGAGTTTGGTTAGGTTTTCATAGGACCTGGCGGCATTTTGCCAATCCTGCGCCTGGTAGAATTTATTCGCCTCGGCACGCATTTCGGGCGTCACAGCCGGATTCGGCACATATTGAGCAGATACAGAAAAGGCCATCGCCGACAGCAGAAAAAGGCCCAAAACGAACCTTGCGGAGAGATTTTTCATATTACGTCCTTTCCAAAAGAGATCAGGTAAGTACGTAGTTAGATGTGTAAAGGTTTTAAGAGTTGCTTGAGGCGAGATCAATATTTTCAATAGTAGGAGGCGCGAACGGCTCGTCCGCAATCGTAGCGCCAGCGTCTCGCTGGCAGTCGTGCGGGCGTCCCGCCCGCGCAAATCTGACGGCGGGACGCCATCAGGACAGCCGCCGGGACGGGCGGCGATACAGCGGACGAGCCGTCCGCGCTCCCGGTATTTACGCTTTAATTAGCTCGGCCACTCTGGTTTCTACTATGTCCTGAATTTCCCGCAGGTGCTCGTCGCTATCGGCTTCGAACCGCAGCACCAGGATCGCCTGAGTATTCGAAGCCCGCACCAGACCCCAGCCGTGTTCGAAGAGAATGCGCGCGCCGTCGATGTCGATCACTTCGTTGGTCGCGCGAAATTCTTCGGTGATCGCGCCTACCACCGCGAATTTTTTTTCATCGGGGCAATCCACGCGGAGTTCGGGCGTGGAAAATGTTTCGGGCAGATCGGAGAGAAGTTCGGAAAGCGATCTGTCCGTGTGCGAGAGAATTTCCAGCACACGCGCTCCGGCATAGGTGGCATCGTCAAAACCGTAGAAGCGGTCGGCGAAAAAAATGTGGCCGCTCATCTCGCCTGCCAGCGCGGCGCCGGTTTCCTTCATCTTTGCTTTGATCAGCGAATGCCCGGCCTTCCACATCAGGGCGGTGCCGCCGCGGGTTTCAATGTCGTCAAAAAGTTTTTGCGAGCATTTGACCTCGGCGATGATGGTCGCGCCGGGATTTTCCTTTAGCAGCGCGCGGGAAAACAGCACCATCAGTTCATCGCCCCAGATAATTTCACCTTTATCGTTGACCACGCCGATGCGGTCGCCGTCGCCGTCAAAGGCCAGCGCCAGATCGGCGCCGTGTTCTTTTACCGCGCGAACGGCGTCCCGCAAATTTTCCACCACGGTCGGATCGGGATGATGATTGGGAAAGGCGCTGTCGGGTTCGCAGAACATTTCGATCAGCTCCATGCCGAGCGCTCGATAAACGGGCACGGCCGTGACACCGCCCATGCCGTTTCCGCCATCGACGACGACCTTAAGTTTTCGCTTGCCCGTCTGCAGCCGGCTGAGAATTTCGCGCTGGTAATCCGCCAGTACGTCCGCCGTTTCGGTTTTTCCCGTGCCGGAGGTAAAATTTGCAGAAAGCGCGATCTCTTTTATTTGCTGAATTTGCGCGCCATAGATGCTGTTTTTGCCGAGGCTGATCTTGAAACCGTTGTGGTCGGCCGGATTGTGCGAGCCGGTGATCATTACGCCGCCGTCAACATCCCTGGTAAAAACGGTGAAGTATAAAACAGGCGTCGGCACGCGCCCGACATCCAGCACGTCGCAGCCCGATTCGTTCAGCCCTTTGACGAAAAGATCGCGAAACGGCGGCGAGCTTTCACGCGCGTCATAGCCGATAGCGATGCGCCGGGCGCCATTTTGCCGGAAGAAAGTTCCGATCGCCCGCGCCAGGATGGCCACGGTTTCCGGCGTCAGATCCGGCCCGACGATCCCGCGAATATCATATTCCCTGAAGATGTTTTGATTCATATTTCCGAATGTAGCGCCAGCGTCTCGCTGGCAGTCGTGCGGGCGTCCCGCCCGCGCAAAATCTGACGGCGGGACGCCGTCAGGACAGCCGCAGGGCCGGCGCTACTAGTGATACAGCCCGCTCAAGCCGGTTAAATTTCTTCCCTTGATGCCCCAGCGCAAATTAAGCAGCATCTCGCTGCTGCCCTGAAAATATTTTACACGGATCCGGTGAAAGCCTTTTGCCAGCGGAATGTCGCCGGTCGCGGTTTTCCTGGTGTGGACGCCGTCGTTATCGACGACCGTTTCATCGTCGATCATCAGCACCGCGCCGTCGTCCGAATCGATCGCGAAATCGTATAGACCGTCTTCGGGCACTTTTATATAAGCGTCCCAGATCACGCCGAAATTTTCTTTTTCATTAAACTGCCGCAGCGCGAAAAGCTTGGTTTCGCCTTTTGCGGCGGGCTCGATCCCGTCCATGATCTGCACGCTGTTGAATGTCCCTTTATAGAGCGAATAGGCCATGCCCTCGATCTTCGGTTCGCCGGTTGCCGGCGCGGCCGCGGGGAGCAGATCGCGGCGCAGAATAACCGAAGAATACGTCGAGCTTTTCCGCCCGTCGCCCGTTACTACTATCGTTTTTAAGATCGCTCTCGCGTTTGTCGCAAGCGTTACTTTTACCGGGCCAGCGTAGGCGCTGGAAAATTCGCTCGGCTCGCTGCCGTCGAGCGTGTAAAAGACGCGGCTGCCGGGCAGCGAACTCAAGAAGATCTCCGCCGAATCCTGCTCCTTGCCGATGACGATGTTTTTTAAGCCTTCGGGTTCGGGGATGCGGTATTTCACATCCTGTCTATCGAGCCGGACAAGCTGCCAGGGAAGCCGAGTGAGGAAATCTTTATAATCACGCGTTTCCTGCGGCGACCAGACGACTTCGGCCAGAGCCAGCATTCGCGGAAAGGCCATATACTCGACCTTGTCCGGATTTTTGATATATTCCGTCCAGATATTGGCCTGGCCGCCGATGATATATTTGGCTTCGTCGGCGGAGAGCTCTTTCGGAACGGGATCGAAACTGTAAACTTTTTCCAGCGGCAGATAACCGCCGATATTTAGCGGTTCGGTGCGCGGATCGCCCTGTCCGTAATCGAAATAGCAATAATCGGTCGGCGTCATTATCACTTCATGTTTGGCTTTGGCGGCCTCGATGCCGCCCTTCATTCCGCGCCACGACATCACGGTCGCGTCCGGCGCCAGCCCGCCCTCCAAAATTTCATCCCAGCCGATGATGCGCTTGCCTTTGGCGTTGATGAATTTTTCCATCCGGCGGATAAAATAGCTTTGCACCTCGTGCTCGTCTTTCAAATTTTCCTTTTGTTTTAGTTCCTGCACCAGCGGCGATTCTTTCCACTGGTCTTTTAAAATTTCATCGCCGCCGATGTGTATGTACGGCGAATCGGGAAAGAGCGCAATGACCTCGGTCAGCACGTCTTCGAGAAATTTAAAGGTTTCCTCTTTCGGGCAAAATGTCTGTTTAAATATTCCCCAGGTGGGCATCACTTCGTATTTGTCTTCTTTGCAGGCGAGCTCCGGGTAGGCGGCGATCGCGGCGGAGGAATGCCCCGGCATTTCGATCTCCGGGATGGTGGTGATATGCAGCGCCCTGGCATATGCGATTACTTCTTTGACCTGTTCCTGGGTATAAAAACCGCCGTGCGGCAGATTGTCACCGACATAAGGGTTCAACTGGCGATCTTTGACGGTTTCTTTGCGGTAACCGCCGACCTGTGTCAGCTTCGGATATTTTTTGATCTCGATGCGCCAACCCTGATCGTCGGTCAGATGCCAGTGAAAATAATTGAATTTATACTGCGCCATCAGGTCGAGATATTTTTTCAGGAATTCGACCGGCATGAAATGGCGGCCGACGTCCAGATGCATCCCGCGATAACGAAAACGCGGCTTATCGGCGATATCGACGGAGGGAAGCACGGCTTTGCCGCCGTCCATTTTCGCCGGCAGCATCTGCAAAAAACTTTGCAGCGCGTAAAACTGCCCAGCCCCGCGCCCGGCCAGCAGGACACCCTCGCCGACGATGTAAATCCCGTAAGCGTCGCCGGTTAAGTGTGCGGGAATTTTCGACTGCGGTTCGATGACTATCGCGTTTCGGTTGTTTCGCGGAACACCGGCTGGCTGCGCTAATTTGAAGCCGTAGTTTTTCTGCAGGTAAGTGTTCAGCAGAGCGGCGATCTTAAAACCGGCTTCGTCACTGGCGATGATCCGGGTCTGTTTATTCAGTTCGAATTTACCATTGAGGTATTTCAGCGAGGCAGGCTTCGGGACGATGTCGTACCGGGTTACCTGCGCGCGAACGGCAGCAGTAACCAACAGCAGACAGAAAACCAGCAAAGAAATATTCTTTTTCATAAAGGTACGGTTACTTGTAAAAAGGAATGAATTAAAACAAGCCTGATAATTTTGACATTAAGCCGTCGGTTTTCAAAATCTCCCTATAACACGGCAGTTAACCGGGAGCGCAAACGGCTCGTCCGCCTAAGCCAAAAAGAATCCGGCGGAATTCAAAGTTCGGCGCATCCGCTTTACTGTTGATAACCCTGGATGGCTAAAAATTAATCACTAAGCGAGATCGGATACTTTTGGTAAATCCTGCCGCCGGAAAGTATTTCTCGCGGCAAATGAGTTATCCTCCTTATGAGTTATCAGAATTCTTTCGAGGTGATGATTATGACAAAGAAGATTTTCGCATTTTTTCTGACTACATTAATTTTGTTTACTTCCGTTTCGGCACTTACGGCGCAGACGACCGCCGGGACGAGCAGTTGGGATACGCTCAATACTTATCTGAACCAGGAGATCGCCGTCAAAGCCGGAAACAGAAAAACTGTCTTCGGCATTTTAACTTCTGTTACCGCCGATGCGATAACGGTTCGCGCCGCCGATAAAAACAATGCCACGGAAGTTTCGCTGCGCCGTGAGGACATCGAGAAGATCTGGCTTGCCGTGCTGAACGCTTCTGCGAGAAAAACGCTTATTGGCGCAGCAATTGGCGCCGGGGTCGGCGCGGGCATTGGCCTAATAGCTTTGAAAAGCAGTGACGGAGAAGGCGGCGCATTCGGAGCGGCAGTTCCGGTATATGCGGTGGTCGGCGCGGTTGTCGGAGGAGTGGCCGGCTTTTTTATTAAGGATAAAAATAAAAAAGACCGATTGATCTACCGAAAGTGAAGAACATGACACGCTGAGCAATCAATGGACGTGAAAGTCGCCGCCAGCGACTTTGTTTGATGGCTTGTCCGTGAAACCTTTGCCCGGCATGGCGGCCGTTTCGCCCCACGTAATCTCGGCCGTGAAGTTAGTAAAGTTAAGAATCTAAAAACCCTTGTTTCGCACCCACTCGCCGGCAACCTCTCTGGGCGCGCGCTTATTGCCATCGACCTCATAATTCAGCCGCCGCATATCTTCGGTCGAGATCGCATTGTTTAATTTCTCAAAAGTTTCACTCAAAATGTCTGAAATTTCCTGACGCGCGATAAAGACCGCCTGGTAGGGAGGAAAATAGCGTTTGTCGTCGGCCAGCTGGAAGAGGTCGAGCGTAGCGATCAGCCCGTCGGTCGAATTTCCCGCGATCAGGTCGAGCTCGCCCGACGCCAGCGCGCGGTAGGTGAGCGAGAGATCCATCTCGCGCGGCTGCTTGCCGAACTTCAGGCCGTAGGCTCCGACAAAACCGGGATAGCCGTCCGCGCGCGACATAAAATCCTGACCGAAACCGGCCTGCCAGTTTTTTGCGTGCGGCGCCGCGTCTGAAATGGTTTTCAGAGCTAATTTTCGCGCTTCGGCCCCGCGCACCAAAATCGCAAAGTCGTTGCTAAAACCCAGCTGCGGGCTCACCGTCAGGTTAAATTTCGCGGCGTACTCATTTTTTGTCTGGTCATAAACGGCCCCGGGGTCGGTGATGGGCGCGTGTTTCAGGATCGCGGTATAGGCCGTGCCGGTGTATTCGGGATAAACGTCGATCTGTTTCGACAGCAGCCCGTCGTGCGCCAGATTGCCGCCGAGCTCTAACTGACGCTCGACCGTCAGCCCTTGTTTTTCCAGCATCTGCGCCAGAATTTCCGCCAGTATCACCGATTCGGTAAAATCTTTGGAAGCGACGACGACCTTTTGCGCGGAAGCGGAATTCGATGCATTTCCCGGCCAAAAACTGAGCGCCACCAAAATTACGACCAACGCCGCCACGCCCGCGAGTACCAGCTTTCTTAATTTGACCGCGACGCTCCTGGTATTTTTTACGGGCCCAAAAAGACGCGCGATCTGTTCGAGCGCGAAATCGGCGATCAGCGCCAGCAGCGCTGAAGAGATCGCCCCCGCGAGCAGGAGATTATTGTCGTTTTGCCTGAGGCCGCGAAAAATATACGTACCCAGGCCCCCCGCGCCGACCGCCGCCGCGACCGTTGCCACGCCGACGCAAATGACCACCGCCACGCGGACGCCGGTCAGGATCACGTTCATCGCCAGCGGCAATTCGACCTGAAATAGGATCTGCCGCTCGGTCATTCCCATCGCTTCGGCGGCTTCGCGCACTTTTGGATCGACGCCCAAAATTCCCGTGACCGTATTGCGAATGATCGGCAGCAGCGCGTAAAGCGCCAGCGCGATGATCGCCGTCCGCGCGCCGATGCCGCCGATAAACGGCAGCGGGATCAGCAGCCCGAAAAGCGCCAGGCTAGGCACGGTCTGCATGATATTGGCAAAACCGAGCACCGGCGTGCGAAGAGACTTAACGCGCGTCAGCAAAATTCCCAGCGGCACGCCGATCAACACCGCCAGCCCGGTCGAGAGCGCGACCAGCACCAGATGCTCGCGCGTCAAGGCGAGCAGTTCGGGCCAGTTGTTTTGCAGAAAATTCATTTTAATTTGCCACAGAGTTCACAGAGAACACAGAGGAAACAGGAAACAGAATACAGGAAATAGAAAAACAGAATAAAACCTGTCCTGGTATTTTTGTTTATGTCTTTTTCTCTTCTTCCTTTGTGACTTCTGTGTTCTCTGTGGCTTCTGCCGTTGCGGCTCCGATCGTTTCCAGGTACGCCCGCGCCAGCGGGTTGTCGGATTTAACAAATTCTTCCGGCGTTTCCAGTACGATAATTTTACCTTTTTCCATCAGCGCTATGCGCGAGCCGAGCGTCAGCGCTTCGCGCAGATCGTGGGTCACGAAGATCGCCGTTTTGTTAAGGCGTTTTACGAGCGCGGAAAATTCCTTTTGCAGATTATTGCGCGTGATCGGATCGAGCGCCCCGAAAGGCTCGTCCAGTAAAAGCAATTCCGGATCGGCCGCCAGCGCCCGCGCCACGCCGACCCGCTGCCGCTGGCCGCCGGAGAGTTCGTGCGGAAAACGCGCGGTAAATTTTTCCGGCTCCAGCCCGACCAGTTCGAGCATTTCCGCGGTGCGATAACGCATTTTGTCCGCGCTCCAATTTTCCAGCGAGGGCACCAGCGCGATGTTTCGCTCTACCGTGAAATGCGGAAAGAGGCCCGCCTCCTGCAGCACGTACCCGGTGCGGCGGCGCAATTCTATCGCGTCCCATTCGCTGGTCGCCTTGCCGTTCACCAGCACCTGTCCCGAAGTGGGCGCCAGCAAGCGGTTGACCATTTTAAGCGTGGTCGTTTTGCCGCAGCCCGATTCGCCCAGCAGCACCAGTGTCTCACCTCGGCTCACGGAAAAGCTGAGATCGCGCAAAATTTTCGTCCCGCCGATCTCAAAAGCGACCTCGCGAAATTCGACCATTGTTTCCTGGTGTGCCGGCATATTCACCCGGATTTTACCACACTGGCAGCCGCCTAAAGGCGGTACTCAAAACTTTTTGCTAAAATTACCGATATGGGATTGTGGACGCATCTGAAACAAAAGCCGAGCAAAGAGGATCTGCAGAAGGCGGGCGATCGTACTACGCCCGATCTGATCGATCACGGTCTGAAAGTTTTGTTTTGCGGGATCAATCCGGGGCTGTATTCCGCCGCGACCGGGCATAATTTTGCCCGCCCGGGAAATCGTTTCTGGAAGGTGCTGCACCGGGCCGGTTTTACTCCGGATAAATTTCACCCTTCGGAAGAGCGCGAGCTTTTGCCGCTCGGCTACGGCATCACCAATTTTTGCCGGCGCACCACGGCCAGCGCCGCCGAACTGACCAGGGATGAATTGATCGCCGGAGGCGCCGAATTGGTAAAACGGGTCGAAAAATACAAGCCGGAGTTTCTCGCCATTCTCGGGATCGGGGCTTACCGGACGGCCTTTGCCAGGCCGAAAGCAAAAATGGGATTGCAGGATGAAAAGATCGGCGACACCAAAATATGGATCCTGCCCAGCCCCAGCGGCCTCAACGCCCATTACCAGCTTCCCGATCTGATCGAACTTTTTACCGAACTGAGGCAGCAGTTTTGAGGTAAAAATGGCTTTGCACATAAACGGAAAAGCAGAGCTTTTCCGCACTTCGATGGGCAGAGCCCGATAAAAAAAACAAAACTTGATTTGTTTAGAGGCGGTCTCCGACCGCCTCCAAACTGGTTGGCTAAATAATGAATATCCTTATTCTTTTATTTTCTTAAAATCTCTTCTTCTTCACTTACGGCCTTAAAACTATAATTCGGACGGCGCAGTTTGCCGGGGATACGACCAGGTGTTTCTGCAAAGTTTCATTCCCGTTACAGCAGCGTTCAATAAGTGTTTCAGGGTGGAACATTCGATGGCCGTCAAAAGATCAACATTACCGCAAAACATGCTCAAAAATGCTCATTGCCGCTATAAAATACCCGTTTCATGCGTTCCATCCCAAAAATTCTCAGCTGCTGTTTCTATTGGCTTTGTGGTGATGAGGTGTTCCAGGTGTTTCACCATCACAGTAAGTGTTTCAGTGAAACACTTACAGGATAATGGCCGGCAGATATTTGAAAAAGAAAAAAAGGAGCGTGGAAGATCGCTTCGGCACAGTACACCGGCATCCGCCCGCCGGCCGCGCCGCAAAATAAAACCGATTAAAATACGCGCCGCTGGCAACCGGAAAGATAATCTGTTAAATCTAAAGGCGTCTTTAAATTATTTACCTCTTTAGGAGAAACATCGATGAAATATCTCATGGCAAATAAATTTTCATTTGCCTTAATTCTGGCCCTGGCGTCGATCTCGTGCAGTTCGACCGCCGCCAATAATAATGCCAATAATAATAACCAGGCGGCAAATACCGGCATTAATTCAAATACGAACGTTCCGGTCGATACCGGCTCGGATGCGGCATCCGCCGCGTCCGCGATACAGGCGCCGGAGGCGCTGATCGTTAATCTTTACAAGCAGCACGACGCTAAAAAAAGCCCCTTCTTTCAGAGCAAGGACCGCGCGCTGGTGGATAAATATTTTGCAAAGCCGCTGGCCGATCTGATCTGGAAAGACGCCACCACCAGCAAGGGCGAGGTTGGCGCGCTCGACGGCGACCCGCTCTACAACGCGCAGGACACGGAGATCAAAAAATTCGCGGTCGGAAAAGCCGACATCACTGGCGACAAGGCGGAAGTTCCGGTGACGTTTGAAAACTTCGGCCAAAAACAGACGTTGAAATTTTCCCTCGTAATGGAAAAGGGCGGCTGGAAGATCGCCGATATCAACTATGGCGAAGCGGGGACGCTGCTCGAGTGGCTGAGCGACGGAGATTCTGGCAAAGCCGATGCGCGGCGAGAATTTGAAGGCAAGTACCGGATCGGCGACACTACCTGCACGGTCAAACCGGTCAAGATGGCTTTTGAAGTGAGATGGGCAAAAGGCTCCGGCGTGGAAATGTTCTTTTCCGAAGGCAGGGCGGACGACCGCCACATTTTTGCTTCCAGGCCGGATAAAGGCCAGGCAAATTCATTCGCCTTCGACGACGAAAATTACAACACCGGCACCTTCTATCGCGCCGACGGCAAGGAGTTTCCAATCGAACGGGCGAAGTGATCTGTTTAGGGATTTATTACTACCGTTTGACTTGTTTCCGCATCTGAACCAACGTTATTTGGACGTTGTTTGAGAAATTTAAGGAGAGAATTACAAAAAATGAATTTTAGTAAACAGGTGAAAGTCAGATATCTGATCTTCATCGTTTTGATCCTGGCCTGTGTCTCGGCCGGCTTCGGCCAGAAGGCTAAAGCCAAAGCAAAGGTAAAGCCGCCCGAACCGAATGCGATCGTAAAAAATCTTTATAAGGACCAAAAGGCGGATAAAGGGCCGTTCTTTCAGCTTAAGAATCGCGCGATCGTCGATAAATATTTCACCAAAGACCTGGCCGATCTGATCTGGAAATACACGGACGACGCGAAAAATGAAATGCCCGATCTGGATCTTCACCCGATGTACGGCGTGAAGGACCCGGAAGGGATCACCGATTTTGTGATCATGGACACGGGCTGGGGCGGCGATGCGAAGTTCGGCCCGGACGACGAAGCGGTCGTACAAGTTTCCTTCAAGATCGGCGGCAAGGAAAAAATGGTTTCATACCGGTTTCACCAGCAAAAGAATAAACAGTGGAAAATTTACGACGTCCGCTATATAGATTGGGATGGCGGGCCGGACAGATTTTTGAAAGAATTGTTATCGCGAAAGAAAGTCTAAACCTGCTTTTTGATGACGAAGTTAAAAGGAGCCGGTCGGCTCCTTTTTTATTTATCTTTTCAGCCAGCCTTCGCGAATTTTCATCTGCTGCGCGGACGGCTGCGGCAGTTCGGCCAGATCGTAGGAGTAAGCGTCGCGCGAGCCGACTGTCATCGGCATTTCCATTTCCGCGGTTCCTCGCCTGACGGAGAGTGTGATGGTTTTACCGGCGGTATCCGAAAGATCGGCGCGGCGCGGATCTTCGCCGTCTATCTTTAGAATAATATCTCCTTCTTTAAGGCCGGCGGCGGTGGCGGGAGAGTTAGGCTCGACGGCATTTACCATCAACCCGCCGTTCCTGTTTCTGAGTACGAACCCGAACACCGGCACCTGAAAGGCCTTCCTGTTCAACCTGAAACCGGCATAGCCGAAAATGCGGTCATAGTCCGGCACCTCTGTGCCGAAGACGTAGCGGCGGTAAAAATCGTGATAGTCTTTTTTGGTTAACTTCCTGATGATGCCGATCATGTCCTCGGTCGTAAAGCCCTTATTCTTTTTATAAAAATCATCAAACAGTGTCCGCATGACGTCGTCCAGGCTCGCTTTTCCGTCCGAATCGTTCCTGATCGAGAGGTCGAGCAGGGCGCCCAGATTTTGCCCCTGCGTGTAATACGAGATGCCGAAAGCGACCGGCGAATCGTAGCCTATCCAGGTCGAAACCGACGCTTCGGCCGGTGAGATATATTTTCTCGCCTCGTTATTTTCCACGCCGCCGGCGGCGCTCGCCGCGTAAGAGAGAAATTGCTTTTGGTCTCTGAGACCGGCGCGTAATTCCGCTACGTTCCCGTAATAATTCGTAAAACCTTCGGAAACCCACAGCAGCGGGGTTTCGTTTTCGCGCGAATAATCATAAGGATACATTTCCGCCGGACGAATACGCTTGACGTTCCAGGTATGAAAAAATTCATGCGAAGCCGTGCCGATCAGCCCGTCCGGTTCGGCGACGTTTCCCGGGGGCGCAAATGCCACGAACGAGTTCAGATGTTCGAGCGCGCCGCTGGCGTTGGATTCGGGCGGGGAAAAGAAATAAAAATAGACGTACTTTTCATACGGCAGCCCGCCGAACATGGCGCTGCCGGCACGGGCGACCTTTCCCAGCATTTCGGTGAACCTGGCGGTCTTTTCAGCACTAAAAGCTCCGGCGGGATATGCGACGAGATAGTGCGGTTTTCCTTCGACCTCGAACTTTGTCAGATCGAAATTTCCCATTTCGGCCGGCGCATCGACCAGCGTGTCGTAATCGGAAGCGGTAAAGACCATCGGATCGGAAGTTTCTTTCAGCGCGGAGACGAGCTTCCAGTTTTGCGGTATCTGAAAATGCACGGTGCTGGGTTCGTAGCGGTGGCCTTCGGGCTGCAGGAATAATTCTATCCCGGTAAAAAAAGCGAAATCCCTGGTTATCTTTGCCTGATTCAGCGCCAGCACGGCGGCGCGATAATCGTAGTCCACGCGGATCTCGCGGATGCCCTTGGTATCGACGTTCCACGTCTGCTTGCGCGACATCGTATGCGGCAATTCTTTTCCGCCGCCGTCCGTGATCTTAAAACGCAAAATGTTTTTGGCGTAGTTTTCCACCGTGTACCAGCCCGGCGTCCAGGTGGGCAGCGACAGATCGAGCCGGTCCTGCCTGATATTTTTGATGACGGTCGTCACATGAAATTGCTGGAGCAGGGTACTGTCCAGCCTGACCGTGTAATCGATCTGTAAATTATTTTTCTGCGCCTGAACTGAAATTGCCAGGCCGAAAAACACCGCAATAAATAAGATTCGCATTTGCCGCATAAATTTTTCCCCGTAAAAAAGTTTATATATTACTCGTCAAAAAATTTGATAGTGTCCTAATTCTGTGGCGCCGATTTAAGTTGATTGGTTTTACTTTGCGCTCTTTGCGCCTTGGCGTGAAATTTCCTCACGCAAAGACGCAAAGTCCGCAAAGTAATTCTGAACACCATAAATCCAGGACACTACCAAAAATTTGTTTTATCGACCGGAGCCGAAAATGCGATTCTTTGCGCCTCGGCGTAAAATCTTCTCACCAAAAAGATGCAAAGCCCGCAAAGAAATCTGAGCGCCGCGAATTCAGGGTACTACTTCTTTTTCAAGAGTTTAAAGATGATCTCCGCCAGCTCGTCGATATCGACGGGTTTAGACATATGCTCCTGGTAGCCGGAATCGCGCGCCGCCGCCTGATCCTGCACGCTCACATAACCGGTCAGGGCGATGGCCGGAACGGAATTTCCCCGTCCGGCGGGCAGAGATCTGATCCGCCGCATCAATGAATAACCGTCTTCGCCCGGCAGCCCGACGTCGCTGACGATGATCTGCGGCTGAAAGTTTTCCATTGCTTCCAGCGCTTCGAAGGCGGAAGCGGCCGTCGTCACTTCCATCCCGTAAAATCCGAAAGCGGTCGCCAGCATCTCGCGCGAATCCTTGTCGTCTTCGACCAGCAGCAGCTTCACGTCCTTGAGCAGCTTTTTATTTTTACTGTCTTTTCCTAAACCGGTTTCCGGAGCCCCGGCCGCATTTTGATCGCGCGCGAGCACCGGAAGCGTGACCGTAAAAGAAGCGCCGCTGCCGAGGCCGGCGCTTTCCACGCCGATCTGCCCATTGTGCAGCTCGAGCAGGTGACGGACGATCGCCAGGCCTAGACCCAGGCCGCCGATGGTTCTGCTATAGGAATTATCAGCCTGGCGAAAACGCTCGAATATATGCGGCAAAAAGCCGGGGTCGATGCCTCGTCCGTTATCGCGTATCTCGACGGCCACGTCCGGCCCGTTTTGCCGGACGCTGACGTCTATTTTTCCATGTTCCGGCGTGAATTTGACGGCGTTTGAAAGTAAATTTCCAAAAACCTGCTGCAAACGCTCGGCATCCCCCTTGATCTCGACGGCTTCCGTCTCATCTACTATTTCAAAGGAAAAATTCAGACTGATATTTTTCTCTTTTGCCGATGGGCTGGCGGTATCGATCGCCGCCTGTACGGTAGAGACGATGTTGATCGGCTCAAGGGTCAATTCAAGCTTGCCGGTAATAACGCGCGAGATGAAAAGAATATCCGAGATCAGTTCGGATTGGATTTTGGCATTTCGCTCGATCACATCCAGCGCCTGCATCAGATCGGCCGGCTTGCCGGGATTATTCCGCGCCAGCCGGATCCAGCCTAAAATAGAATTAAGAGGAGTGCGAAGCTCGTGTGAAAGCGTCGCCAGGAAAAGGTCTTTTTGTTTATCGGCCTGCTCCAGTTGGGCCAGCAGATCGCGGGTCTGATACTGTCTCTCTCTCGCCCGCAGCGCCCCGCGAACGGCGCTTACCAGCATCGTAATTCGAATCGGCCTTTCGACTATCGTGGCATTGAGGCGGCTGCCGACGGTCGCCAGCAAATGCTCGGCATTTCTGCTGCCGCCGGCGAAAAGCACTATCGGGATATCGGACCAGACCGGTTCGCGGTGACTCATTTCGGCCAGATATTCCTGGGTGCCGTCTCGCAGCGCTTCTTCGGCGATCAGCACAGCGCCGCACCCGACCCCCAGGTTCAGCTTGAATTCCTCGAGGCTGAAACACGCGTGGGCCGCGATATCCAGTTTTTTCAATGCGGTGCAGACCAAAAGACCGTCACGCCCGGTCGGCATGAAGATCAAAACCCGGTTTTCAAGATTTTCACTGCTCGCGGTCACTTTTCCGCATCAGGTTATCGTCTTTTCCATGATAGACCGGCACCCCGGTCAATACGCCACGAAATTCTGTCAACGGTTTGCCCAATACTAACCCCCCTTGATCTATTTGATATTCACGAATCGAGCGTTCGTGCTTACCGGTGCGCTTTTTCAAAACCGATATCGCCTGCCGCACGTTTCCTTCGGCCTCGAAATAGCGCATCAATACCACCGTGTCCGCCAGATAGCTCATGTCGATCGGTGTCTGCATAGTTCCGATCAACCCGTATTGCCCCACCACCAAAATGGTAATAATGCCATGGCGGTTCAGGTAGCCCAGCAGCTCGTGAAACTGCATCGTCAAAAATCTTTCCTGCGGCGTGGACATCAGATACCCGTTCACGCTATCGATCACCACCAGCCGGATGCCGTTTTCCTCTACCTCGCGGCTGATCAGATACGCCATTTCGCCGGGAGTCAGTTCGGCTAACTTTATTTGCCGTAAAACGATGGTGCCGGCTTCGACATGTTCTTTGATATGCAGGCCAAGTGACGACGTCCGTCTATAGAGCGTTTCGACACTTTCATCGAACAGGTAAATGGCGGATCGTTCGCCCTTATGCGCGGCGGCATTTACATATATCAGCGCCAGGGTGGATTTTCCCACACCCGCCGGCCCGGTCAGAATAGTGCTGGTGCCGTAGCTGAGCCCGCCTAAAAGCCGATCCATACTTTCATCGCCGCTAAGTAATTGTTCGGATCCGATTTTATGAGCGTCGCCGGAGGATGAGAGACGCGGAAAGACGACGATGCCGCCGGTTTCGATATTGAAATCGTGCGCGCCGGATTGAAAATTTACACCGCGCATCTTGACGACCTGCATCGTATGGCGCTGCTTACCGTATTCGAGCGGAATGTAGCTAAGATTTATCACTCCGTGCGCGATGCTTTCGAGCTGCCGGTCAGTAAACTCCGCGGTTTTGTCGTCCAACAGCATGACGGTGCATTCCTTGTTGATAAAGTATTGTTTCAGGGCAAGGATTTGCCGCCGGAAACGCAATGCGTCGCTGGCCAGCATCCGCATCTCGGAAAGTGAATCGAAGACCAGCCTTCGGGGCTTGATCCTTTCGACCTGATCGAGGACCATTCTGGTCGTTTCGTCCAACTCCACTTCGGACGGGTGAAAAACGGTGTAATTGGTATCGGTGTTGAGGCTGTCGCCGGAAACGGTCAGATCCGCCACTTCGATCCCGTTCAGCGACCAGCCGTGCGAGGCCGCCGAAGCTCTGAGTTCCTCTTCGCTTTCGGAGAGAGTGATATAGAGGACCGCTTCACCCTGGCGCACGCCCTCAAGCATGAACTGCATCCCCATCGTCGTTTTGCCGGTTCCGGGATCGCCCTGTACCAAATACAGGCGATTTTGCGGCAGCCCGCCGTTAAGAATGTAGTCAAGGCCGACAATTCCGGTCTTGACCTTTTCGGAAGCAACTTTTTGAATTTCACTCATAGCCGAAGTGTTTCCAGTATATTTTTCTCGCTTCTCCTATACAGAATATCTTACACGGTGATTCGATAATTTCAAGAATTACAACAATAATCGGGATGTTTAGTTGGAAAAACTACCCGAGTAATTGAACCGCTGCCCCAGGTAAGAATGCTTCCGCTTTACGGCCGCCGGTGCGAGTATCGATCAATTTGCGTAACGTTTCAGTGGTTTTATCATTCATAAATAGAAAGAAAGAAATGCTTTCAGTAAAAGCTGTTTGACGGGCTGAAAAATGCCTGAAATTACAGATTAATATTTGTCACTCCCGGATTTAACGCGCTCTTTTTACATTTCTGCGAGAAACCGGGGCAGAGCTTTGAACATTTATGGACAAAGCAAAGGAGAAAAAATGTCTAAAACGAATCCAACTTTTGAAGAAGTTAATGCGCATATTGAGAAAGCCGATCTGAAAAAACTGCAGGCAGGCGGCGCCGCAAAGGGAGCCCTAAAGGGAGCAAAGGCGGCCAATGTAGGAAGCCAGGTCTGTGCGGGTTACAAAGTCGTTCGCCCTATTTTGGTGCTGGTTTCAAGCTTGCCCCTCATTCCGAGCAAATGGAAAGCGGCGATCAAATTATTTATCTCGATCATGGACGGCTTTTGCCCCGGCTCGTAACTTTTTCGATTCGAAAATATACCCGCCCGACCGATGTTTCGACTCATTTGAAACATCGATCGGACGGGTATTCGTTTATTTCCACCGGGTCGTGCCGGGCGCTGGTAAATTTGAAAATCTTCATTCGGAAACCGATTTTGGGGCCAAAGGCAAAGAGGTCTGGTAGATGGCAAAAATATACTCCCGAACGCGGAGACGTGGTCTGGTTGAATTTCACCCGCAAAGCGGCCTCAATAAAACTGCACAAGTCGGACGCCGCCCGGCAATCGTCATTTCTCCGCGGCTCACAACAAAAAAGTCGGGCTCGCGCTCTTCTATCCGATCACCAGCAGGTCAAAGGCTACCATTCGACTATCGGGCTGTCGGCACTATAAATTTCCGGTACTATGGTACGGCATCGGCTTTTTAATGCCTACATTTCATTTGACCGGCAAATTCTTAATCGCAGTTTCTTCCGAATTTTCAAAATTTACATCTGTCGGCTAATTTCTGACGGAGCGATCTCCGAAATCCTTAAGATAAAGAAAGCATTGACAACTGTCGCGATACTCAGCAAAATATCTTTGCTCCAAGAGTTCCTAAAAATCAAAGTGAATTAATATGTTCCGTTCAGGCGATAAAATCGGACCTTACATACTTATCCAAAAATTGGGCAGCGGCACTTTTGGTGTGGTATGGCTGGCGGAGCGTAAGACGAAAATCACCACCACGCAGGTTGCGATCAAAATTCCAACTGACGAGGAAATCAGTCTTGACGCGATTAAAAAAGAAGCCGATGTCTGGGTTCGGGCCAGCGGCCACCCCAATGTGCTTCCGATAATTGAAGCCGATATTTATGACGATTGTATGATCATCGTCAGTGAATATGCTTCGGACGGTTCGCTTAAGGACTGGCTTAAAGCAAATAAAGAAAAATCTCCTTTGATCGAAGAATCGGTTGAAATAATTTTAGGTGTTTTATCCGGGTTAGAACATCTTCACGCGCGGGGGATCAATCACCGGGATGTAAAACCCGCAAACATTCTTTTTCAAGGAAACACTCCGCGGCTCGCGGACTTTGGTATCTCCAGCATCCTCAAATCGGTTAACCAAAGTGTGAATGCAGTAGGAACGCCCGCTTATATGGCCCCGGAAGCATTTTATGGCCAACGCGACAAGCAAACTGATATTTGGTCAGTGGGTGTGGTTTTATATCAGATGTTAAAAGGTGAGTTGCCGTTTACAGGCAATCTGGTGGAAATACAAGCCGCCATTGAGGGGAAAAGCCCCGCTCCGTTACCGGATACTATCCCATTTACGCTGCGAACTATTATTCTGAATAAAGCACTGGCAAAAGACCGGCTTGAGCGATATAAAGCTGCCGACGATATGAAGAAAAGATTGAATGAGTTTTTATCGGAACATCGGCGGCCCGTACCCTTGGAGGAGGAAGAAGAGACGAGACCGATCAAAAAGTTTCAGTTTAATATAGATGAAAAGAAAAATGACGGGAAAGCGGATAGCCCCGAACCGAGCCCTCCCGAAAAGCTGTTTCCAAAAAAAGGGCGAACCTCCGACCCGGAGCCCGGAAGCGAAAAATGGAATAAATGGCGGCTGGTTTCAGTTATACTGATTTTAATACTTCTTGTAGCCTGTGGCACTTACGCCATTTTGTATTTTTTCACACCCGGTAAAGAGAGAACTCCAAAAGGTATGAAAATTCCCCTATCGGCAACAAAACTTATACCTGTAAATGATGAAACAAGAGAAATACTGAAATCCAATTCCAATATTGAGGCCGCCGGTTCTGTCAGTTGGGGAGATGCAAGCCCGGAAGTCCTTTGTCATTTTATTCAGACTGTTCGGTGCAAAGATATCTTTAAAGAAAAAAATATTAAATCGGAATTTCATTTTAATAAATGTAGTGCTATCGAAGATTCGACGTTTATTGAAAACAGCCAGAATTTGTATTCGATTGTTAATATAAGTCTCGTCCGGGCGGAAAACTTGAATACTCCAGATAAATATAAAGCTGCGCAAAATCCTCGTTATGAAGGAACTTATGTAATTACAGCCGATAAATATACGGTATTTGAATCTGTGAACGGAAGGCAATCGGTCGAGAAGGAAGGTTCAGGGCTGGATGAAAATACTTTTTCAGTATGGTATGAAGAAAATACCGTAACAAAGGAAAGAAAATTGTTTTGCGACCTTTGTAAAAAGGAAAGGGTCAAATTTATCGATTGTGACAAAGCAAAATATGTGATCGAATCCATTCGCCAGGAACACCGATAAATAGTTTTCATTATGAAAGGGAAAGAGAAAAAATGATCAGGGGAGGAATGACAGGAATCATTGTCTTTTTTTTAACCATGACCGCTTGCCCGCCCCCCGAGCCGTCCGGTACTTCTACAACTACCTCAACCCCGGAAAAAACAACGGAGATGAGAGCCTATGACATAAGAAAAGCCTCAGATGAAATAAAAAAGAATATCCTGCCTAATAATTTTCTAAGATGCGATGAAGAAGAAAAGGAACATTGGTTTGCCGTGTACGAAAAAAACGGAAAGAAACATTTGCTTGAATTTGTTCACTACAATAATGAAAACAGCCTGATCAAAGAAAAACTGTGGAAATTTGAGCCGGAAGGAATATTACCGCGTGACATGGAAAGCGATGTCACTTACCAGGGCTATATCGTATTTGTTCTTTTTGAGCCGGACAAGGGCCAGAAAAATTTTTTATATAGATATAACAGAGAAAAAAATCGATGGGATGACAGCGAAAATTTCGATGCGGGCACATTCTCCAGATACGGCCTGCCTGCAAAAATCCACGTCAGGAAAAAAAAGGATACCTGGGAATATTCGTCGGGAAATCAAGGCTGGACGACAAGATTTCCCTTTGAAAAACCTAAGGCCTCTTGTCAGCTTTTAAAAAACAAGACCTCGCTTCAGGTCTCTAACATACTTGGGCCCGAGATCAAGCCGACACCTGAAGATGTGTCCCAAAACAATATACCCTGTGAGAAAGGCTACTTAAATGAAGGGGCGAATTTACGTTCTTCACCGCAACTTGAATCAGATAAAAAACTTGAGATCTGGCATAAAAATTCCGAGTTGGAAATATTGTCTATTGTTGAAGGAGATGCTGGAAAAGAATCGCCGAGTACAGTTTGGTATAAAGTTAAAATGATAAGAGGCCAATGTGACCATGCACCCTACTGTAAAAAGGAAGGGTATATTCACAGCAGTGTGGTAAGTTGCGGGTCGGAGCCTTAATCTTGTCAATACAATGTGAATGTAAAATTCTTACACGGAATGGATAATACGTTTTTCCGCCAAGTCTCTGAAAATCATTCCCACTCGATGGTGCCGGGCGGCTTTGAGGTGATGTCATAGACGACGCGGTTGATGCCGCGGACCTCGGAAGTGATGCGCGAAGAAACTTTGGCTAAAAAATCGTGCGGCAGCCGCGCCCAGTCGGCGGTCATGCCGTCGGTGCTGGTGACGGCGCGGATGGCGATCATTCGTTCGTAGGTGCGGAAATCGCCCATCACGCCGACGGTTTCGATCGGCAGCAGCACGGGAAACGCCTGCCAGACGTCGTGATAAAGACCGAACGCGCGCAGCTCTTCGTTAAAGACGCGGTTAGCCGCCTGGAGCAATTTAACTTTTTCTTCGGTCACCTCGCCCAAAATGCGCACGGCCATGCCGGGGCCGGGGAAAGGGTGACGGGTGAGAATTTCTTCGGGCACGTTAAGATCCTTACCTATGCGGCGAACTTCGTCTTTAAATAATTCGCGCAGCGGTTCGATCAATTTCAGATTCATTTTTTCCGGCAGCCCGCCGACGTTGTGGTGCGTTTTGATCGTGACCGACGCGCCGCGCAAAGATACCGACTCGATCACGTCCGGGTAGAGTGTGCCCTGTACGAGCCATTTTACACTGCCTAATTTCTTAGCCTCGCGCTCGAAAATTTCGATAAAGAGATTGCCGATCACTTTTCGTTTCTTTTCCGGATCGCTGATCCCGGCGAGCGCCGCGTAAAATTCCTGCGAAGCGTCCACGCCGATCACCTGCAGATGCATGGTGTTTTTGAAAATCTCCAGCGTGGTTTCGAATTCGCCGGCGCGGAGCAATCCGTTATCGACAAAGATGCAGGTCTGGCGCGCGCCCACGGCTTCGTGAACCAGCGCCGCCGCGACGGTCGAATCCACGCCGCCGGAAAGGCCGCAAACTACCAGGTCGTCTGCGCCGACCAGCGTCTTTATCTTTTCTACTTCTTCGGCAATAAAACCCTCCGGCGTCCAATCACCTTTGCAATGGCAGACGCCGAAAAGAAAATTGCTGATGATCTCTTTGCCGCGCGGGGTGTGCGTTACTTCCGGGTGAAACTGCACGGCGTAGAGATCTGCTTCGGCGTTTTCGATCGCGGTGATGATCGCCCCATCTTTCGGGCCCGTGGTTGCGGTGGTATGAAACCCGGCGGGCAGGCTGACGACGTGATCGCCGTGGCTCATCCAGACGTCGAGTTCGGGTTCGAGGCCGCTAAAAATATTCGACTCGCTATTTAAAATTTGCAGCTTGGCGTGGCCGTATTCGCGTTTTTCGGCCGGCCTGGAGGAACCGCCCAAAACCGAGGCCATCAATCCCATCCCGTAACAGATGCCGAGGATCGGCGTTTTCAATTGCCCGAAGAAATCGTCCGCTACCTTTGGCGCGTCCTCGTCATAGACGCTCGACGGGCCGCCGGAAAGTATCACGCCCTTAGGGTTTCTTTCGACGATCTTTTCGAGGGACATGTGGAACGGAACGATCTCGCAGTAAACACCGAGATCGCGCACCCGCCGCGCGATCAGCTGCGTGTACTGTGAACCGAAATCGAGAATTAGAATGAGTTGGTGCTGCAAAGAAGATCTCCCATCGCTTTTGTAAAAGGAGATTATACTTTGGTTGTGAGCAGGGTCAAAAAGAGTCTTTAAATCGTAGTGGGTAAGTTTGGGTTTATTTATCGGCAAAGAAAGTTTTTAGTTCAAAAGAGAGAACCACCCCGGCGCTGGGAGCAGCGCCACCCCTCCTTCGTAAGGAAGGGGAGTTTAAGAATTATTCTTTGCTTTTCGAATGCTTCAGCGAGGCCGCGATCAACTGCTTCAGCACCTTTATATCGATATCCGACAGCCGTTTGATATAGAGGCATCCCTTGCTGGTGGTATGTTTGCCGAGTTTGCTAAACAGTTCGGCGTAAACGTGCAGTGGCCACTGAAGATAGATTGTCAGGTTTGCCTTGCGCGGGGAAAAAGCGATCTGCATCCAGTCCATTTCGCGTCCGTCGGGATATTTGTACTTGCTTGAGCCAAAACCGACGATCGACGGGCCCCACATTTTCGGCTCGGCTTTGGTGGCTTTACGCATCATCTCCGCCACGGCAAAGGAGTCCGCGCGGTTTTGCTCGTCTTCGATGGCGTTAAGAAAATCCTCAACGCTGGCATCGGTCTTTTTGGTTTGTAATTCGTATTTGGCCATGGAAATTATTTGAGAGATTTTAACATTGGATCACTGATTCTTTACATTTTTTTGCGATCCTAAGGGAAAAGCTAACCGCAAAGAGCGCAAAGTGAAGACGCAAAGAATTGAGATATTGGCGGAGGCGTGTGGGAATCGAACCCACCTGAGCCTGCTCTCACAGTCTCACAGACGATTTTGAAGACCGCGCCATTCACCAGAACAGATGCGCCTCCCCGCGTCTGGATAAGTTAATTATCATTTTGGCCGGCTGTCAAGAGAAGCGCTGGAGAACCATCCCGACTTGTAAGACCCGCCACCCCTCCCTTCGCAAGGAGGGGAGTTTTTTGTTGTTAATTTTCACCTTTCTTATTAATATATTTCAAAATAACGCAGTTCATAACTTCCACAATTATGAAAACATGGATATCTCTTAATATGACTCCGGGCGTAGGCCCGCGCGCCGCGACAAAACTGCTTGAGCGCTTCGGTTCGGCGGAGGCTGTTTTCGGAGCGCGGCGGAGCGAGCTTGAATCTTTGCGGCTGCGGCCGGAAACCATCGAAAGCATTTTAAGACGCGAATTTCACGAAAAGGCCGCCGAAGAACTCGAGCTGCTGCGCGAAATGGGCGGCGACGCGCTGGTGCTGGATGACGGCGTTTATCCGGCGCTGCTGCGTGAGATCGCCGATCCGCCGATCGTCTTATATGTGAAGGGAAACTGGGAAGAGTGTTTCGAAGCGCCGTGCGTGGCGATGGTCGGTTCGCGAAAATGTTCGACCTACGGGCAGAACGCGGCGGAGATGCTGGCGAAGGATCTGGCCGGCCGCGGAGTGACGGTCGTCTCCGGTTTTGCGCGCGGGATCGACGCATTGGCTCATCGCGGCGCACTGGGGAGCGCACTCGCCGGTAAGGGTCGGACGGTCGCCGTGCTCGGCACCGGGCTGGACATGGTCTATCCGAAAGAGCACCGGAAACTGGCGGAAGAGATCCTCGCCGGCGGCGGGTGCCTGGTGACGCAATTTCCGCTCGGCACGCCGCCGCTTAAAGACAATTTCCCCTACCGTAACCGCATCATTAGCGGACTATCCTTGGGCGTGCTGGTGATCGAAGCGACGGATAGAAGCGGTTCGCTGATCACGGCGCGGCTGGCGATGGAGCAAAACCGCGAGGTCTATGCCGTGCCGGGAAACATCACCTCAAGCAATTCATACGGCACTAATTTTCTGATCAAGAGCGCGGGCGCAAAACTAGTTCAGCAGTGGCAGGACGTGGTCGCAGAATTTCCCAAAGAGATCGCCGCGCAGATATTGCCGCCGCCGCTCACGAAAAATGGCAACAGCGAGATGTCTGCGCAGATCGAACTCCGCCCCGCTGATCTGGACGGGGTCGAAACCAAAGTCTGGTCTCTGCTCGCCCCGGACGAAGCCGTTCACATCGATGCGCTGCTCGAGCAAAGCGGGTTAAATATCACGGATGTGACCAATGCCCTGGTCGCGATGGAAATGCGCGATCTGATACGAGCACTGCCGGGCAGGCACTTCGCCAGGAAACTTTAGAATTGAAAGTTGAACAAAATAACCGAGAGAAGATATTCGACTTTCAATCACTATACTTAAACTTTCCGTAAATTCTTACGTAAAATGATAATGATTAGACATCCACATTTTTTGTTCTAAAGGAGAATTCACCATGCGGTTCTTTATTTTCAAACGTGCTGCGGCCGGTGCCATGATCATGGCAATGTGCGGCTTGATCTTCGGACAAGGCGGGGCGATCGACCTCAGCTATATGGATACTTCGGCCCAGGCCTGTGACAATTTTTATCAGTTTTCGAATGGTGGTTGGCTGAAAAAGACTGAGATACCGGCCGCTTTTCCGTCTTGGGGCGCGGGCGCGATGCTCCGCGAGAAAAATAATGAAGCGCTCCGGAAAATTCTGGAAGAATCCTCCGGAACGAAAGCTGCGAACGGCAGCAGCGGCCAGTTGATCGGCGATTTCTTTGCCACCTGCATGGACGAGGCCGCTATCGAAAGTGCGGGTGCAAAACCGCTCGAACCTTATTTCAAGCAGATCGACGCCCTGAAAAGCACCGACGGTTTGCCGGCGCTTTTGGGAAGGCTCAATCGCGTCCCGGCTAATGTTGTTTTCAGTTATTTCGTCTATCCCGATTTCAAGAACAGCTCAAATAACATGGCCTACGCCTGGCAGTCCGGATTAAGCTTGCCAAACCGCGATTACTACACCAATACGGACGAGAAGTCCAAAGAATTACGCGGTAAGTTTGTCGCCCATATCGCCCGTATGTTCGAGCTGCTGGGCGATGCCCCGGAAAAGGCCAGGGCAAACGCCGATGCCATTCTGAAATTTGAAAATAGCCTGGCCATGTTTTCGAAGACCCCGGTCGAGCTCCGCGATACGAACGCCAACTACAACAAGATGACCCTGGCGGAAGCCGGCGCCCTGGTGCCGAATTTTGCCTGGGAAACCTATATCAAGGAAATGGGATCGCCCAAGGTTACGGAACTGAACGTCGCCCAGCCGGAGTTTTTCAAAAACTTCAACCGCATGATCAAGGAAGTTCCGCTTGATGAGTGGAAAACCTATCTGCGCTGGCAGATGTTGAACGCGGCGGCGCCTTTCCTGGCTAAAAGGTACGCGGACGAAAATTTCGCATTTTTCCACCAGGCCCTTTCCGGAGTGAAGGAGCAACAGCCGCGCTGGCGGCAATGCGCAGGCTGGACCGACGGACAGCTGGGCGAAGCTCTGGGACAGGAATTCGTAAAGCGGAATTTCACGCCTGAAGCAAAACAGCGAATGAGCGATCTGATCAGTAATTTGTTCGCCGCTTACCGTGAAAGAATTCAGAAACTGGATTGGATGAGCGACGCGACCAAACAGCAGGCGCTTGCCAAGCTCGGATCGTTTCAGCGGAAGATCGGTTATCCCGATGTACTGCGCGGTTACGCCGGTCTAACAATCGATCGCAAGTCGTTTTTCGGAAATGTTTATCGCGCGACGGAATTTACGGCCGTGCGCGATTTTCAGGACATCGGGCAAAAGGTTGACAAGACTCGCTGGGGAATGTCGGCGCCAACGGTCGATGCGTACTACAACCCGACCTATAATGAGATAGTTTTTCCGGCAGGGATACTGCAGCCTCCGTTCTTTGATAAGTCTGCTGACGACGCGGTGAATTACGGCCGGGTCGGCGCGATCATTGGGCACGAGATCACTCACGGGTTTGACGATCAAGGCAGCCAATTCGATGCCGAAGGCAATTTGAAAATGTGGTGGACGCCTGAAGACCGCAAACGATTTGACGAACGGGCCGATTGTGTCGTCAAGCAATTCAACGTCTACGAGGTGGACAAAGATCTGTTCATCAACGGTAAGCTGACTCTAGGTGAAAACATCGCCGACCTCGGCGGGATAATAATTGCTTACAATGCTTTTCAAAAATCGATGGAGGGCAAGCCGCGCCCGGTAAATATTGACGGTTTCACGCCTGAACAGCGATTTTTTATCGCTTACGGACAGGCGTGGCTGCGAAAATCCCGTCCTGAGGCAATTCGTCTGCTGGTACAATCCGACCCGCACTCGGTTCCCGATTGGCGCGCGATGGGCCCGCTTTCAAACATGCCGGAGTTTGCCGGAGCCTTCGGCTGTAAGGTCGGCGACCGGATGGTCCGCAAAGACCGCTGTCAGGTTTGGTGATCAGCGCGCTGCCGGGGCGTCACTTCGCGAAGAAGCTTTAGGTGTAATACATAACGGGCGGACGGCCAGGCCGCCCGCCCGTTAACATTGGCTATCTGAAATAGAGTTTCAAAACAAAGTCCATGGCGAGCGCGCCACCGGGACCGTTTCCTGACCACCAGACATCGACGTAGTAATCGCCGGGGGCAATTTCATGCCGGCCGGTTCCCACTTTTTGGAAAAAATTCGCGGCGAGCATATCGACATCGCGTTCCGCCTCTGTCGCCACGGCCGGGCCGTTGGTGCTGCCGTAGGGGTTCTCGAAGTGTCCGACCATATGACGCGGCGCGCCGCCAATTACTGCCGGCGTGAGCGTAACCTGGAACAAAGCCAGGGGCGCGACACCGTAAGTTTGCTCGCCGCCGACGATGGCGCTGAAATGAGCGTTCAGACACACGCCCTCTTCGAGTCGTACTTTGGTTGACAGAACCGGGGTCTTATCAAAACCACCGCCTTCGCCGCCGCCGGGGAGGGCGAAATAGTCTGCCGAGGTGAATTTCAATCCTTCGAAAGCGACGTCGAGTACCCGGCTAACAGGACCGGTACAACTCAGCTCTATGGGCACGGGAACGGGTTCGGGCGCAGCCGCTTTTGTCAGGTCAGGTTTCTTGGCAGTTCTAGCTTCCGCCTTCGCTTTTTCGACATCTTCTCTCGAAATAAACTGGCGTCCCTGAGCAAATACCGTGTTGACGGCGCTCATTAAAAATATCGCAGCTATCAAGCCAAGCAACGAAAATACATTTCTACTGTGTTTCATTTTGAATTTTAATCCTTCCTGCAGTGACCAATACAGGGTTGCGGTACCGCATCAATGTAGTAAGACGCTTTTGGGAAAAGCCGACACAACTTGCGTCTGGGAGATATGACGGCTCTGAGTACGGTCTCTGGGGAGATGACTCATTACGCTAAACATTACGTAACTAAAAAATAGACGCGACGCCGGGAAAAATTTGCCAATTTCAGTCAAAATGACTTGAAATTATCCGCAAAAAAGGCTAAAAATACACTTGAAAAAGAAATTTCTTTTTCATTTATACCCTTTGTTTATAGGTGTAAAACGAATTTTATTTGTAAGTGAAAAAAGAACTTCTTGACATCCTATGAGCGAAGTTACATAATTTTATCTAGCGTTCTTCCCGCTAGGGGGGAATTGACACCTACGACTTACGTCTTATCTATTTTGAGCCACCCTTACCCATACCCCCCTATTCCGGGTTTGTTTTATCTAACGGAGGATTTTCATTGTGAACAGTGAAGAAATTGAAGTCAGCTTGAAAGCGGAATTCGAAAGCTACCTAAAAGAGGTTTCCGAAGGCTTTAAAGAAAAGCTATCCCAGCTTCAGGCAAAGATCGACGAAGAGATCGACCGCCACAAAGCCGAATTCGCTAATGTTTTCAGCGACGCGGCCGAACATTTTGACGCCCATAGCGCGGTCAAGCCGTCGTTTTCGGAAATAGTCGCCGAACATCTCAAACTAGCCCGCGACGAAGGTTCGCAGATATCTGCCAACGCCTTTGCCGAGGCCGAGAGGTATGAGAAGGAAAACGCCCCGCCGGTGGAAGCGCCGGTTGCCGCCGGCCCGCCGTCCAAGATGGGCGAGCTGCGCGACGCTATCCGGGATGTCAGCGAAAAACCTTCGCAGGTAGAGATCCTCAAGGCACTGATCCAGCACGCGGCTGAATTCGCCCCGCGCGGCGCGTTTTTCGTATTGAAAAACGAGCGTTTCGGCGGCTGGCGCACCTTCGGCAGCCAATCACCCGCCGATGACGACGCGATCAAACATATTTCCTTCGCGATCTCGGAACCGAGCGTGATCAACGAAGCCGTTAAAGACAATGCGGTCAAGGAAAGCTCTTTCGGCGAGTTTGCGGAAGATACAGAATTTTTGCAGTCCGTCGGATTCGGCGAGCCGGAACACATGTATGCCGTGCCCCTGGTGGTGCGCGGACGCAGCGTGGCGGTGCTCTATGCCGATTCAGGCACGGACGGCGCTCCGGTGGATGTCGCCGCTCTGGACACTTTGGTGCAGGTAGCAAGCCTGCGCGTGGAACTATTGGCATCGCTCAAGGGACAGCCAGACGCCGCCCCCGAAGCCGAACCCGTCAGCGCGCCTGCTTATATGGCAGAAGCTCCGGCGTATGAAGCGGAATCGCCTTCGTATACGGAAAGCCGTCAAGAAGAAGCGGCCAGCCAATACGAAGAAGCCAGGCCCCCGGTGATAGAAGAAGAATACGCCGCTCCGGTGCCGCAGCCCGCGGAACCGATAGCCGGCTCTTTCTATGACGAACCCGCGGTCAACTACACCTTTGAAAGCGAAGTGGTCGAAGGACCTGTCGAAGAAATCGTCGAAGAAATTTCCGCGCCGGCGGAGATCGAGTGGCAGTCGAGCGACTCGAGCTTTGAGATAGGCCAGCCCCAAGCCGCGGTGGAAGAACCCGCTCCGGCCAATGACTTCGAATTTCAAACAGGTTATCAGCCGGATGCGGCCGCGCAGGAATTCGAGGTCGAACCGAGCTACGAAGCGAGCCCGGCGCCTTCATTCGAAGGATTCGCCCCGGTCGCGGAAGCGCCTTCGTTTGCCAAAGACGCGGCTTTTGAATCCTTCAAGGCCGAACCGGAAGTCGTCGAAAATAATTTCACGACGGAAGTCGCCGCCCAGCCGGTATCGACCCCGGTTCGCAGCCGTCTGAGCGAACGGAATGTCGATCTGCCGATCGAGGTGAGCGACGAAGAACGACGTTTGCACAACGACGCCCGCCGCTTTGCCCGCCTGCTGGTCTCCGAGATCAAGCTCTATAACGAGCAAAAGGTCAAAGAAGGCCGCGAAAGCAATGACATATATAACCGGCTGCAGGAAGCGGTCGACCGCTCGCGTGAAATGTACGACAAACGCGTGCAGCCCGCCGTTGCCGGACGCTTTGACTATTTCCATTACGAATTAGTCAATTCTTTGGCCGAGGGCGACCAAAGCAAGCTGGGAAACAGCTATCCCGGCGCAGCCATCTAGGTTAAATACAACTAAAGATAAAAAGCCGTCTGATGAAAGTCAGGCGGCTTTTTTGTTTTAAAGTTCAGAGTTACGCATTTATGCGTGATCTTTTATCTGAATTATCACGCATAAATGCGTAACTCTGAACTTGTAAAATTAGACTTGCCTAAAGCAGAATTCTTTTGGTGGAAAACACTTTACGAATAACCGAGATATTTCTCTCCATTCAGGGGGAATCCACACATGCGGGGCGTACCTGCGCGTTCGTGCGTTTGACCGGCTGTCCGATGCGCTGTGTCTGGTGCGACAGTGAATATACCTTTACCGGCGGCGAAAAAAAAACGTTCGAAGAGATACTGGCGCAGCTCGCGCAGTACGGCTGCGATCTGGTGGAAGTGACCGGCGGGGAACCGCTGGCGCAGAAAAACGCGTTTTCTTTTATCACGCTGCTTTGCGATAAGGGCTACGAAATTCTGATCGAAACCGGCGGGTTTGTTTCGACGGAAAAAGTCGATCCCCGGGCAAAGATAATACTCGACGTAAAATGCCCGGCGTCGGGCGAAGCCGAACGGAATCACTGGGAGAATTTAAGGCGGCTGCGCCCGGAAAAAGACGAAGTAAAATTTATCGTCGCGGACAAAGGCGACTGGGATTTTACCGTCGATACGATCGGAAAATACGATCTGGAAAAGCGCGCGCGGGCGATCCTGATCTCGCCCGTTTTCGGGCAGACCGATCTGAGCGAGGCCGCCGGATGGATCACGGAAAGCGGTTTGAAAGTGAGATTGAATCTGCAATTGCATAAATACATTTGGGGTGCCGATGCCAGGGGAGTCTGATAATTTAAAACCGCTTGCCGTTTGCCTGGTTTCCGGGGGAATGGATTCGTGCGTGACGGCGGCCGTCGCGATGCGTGAAGAATTCGAGCCGGCATTTTTGCACGTTTCATACGGGCAGCGCACCGAAGCGCGCGAGCGGCGGGCGTTTGCGGAAGTGGCGAATTTTTACGACATCGGAAAACGTCTCGAAGTATCGATCGAGCACCTGGCAAAGATCGGCGGTTCTTCGCTGACAGACGCAAAAATTCCGGTCGCCGCGGCCGATCTCGAATCGAAAGAAATACCGGCCAGTTATGTGCCGTTTCGCAATGCGCACCTGCTGGCCATCGCGGCGAGCTGGGCCGAAGTCATTTCCGCGGAAAGGATCTACATTGGCGCGGTCGCGGAAGACTCGAGCGGTTACCCGGATTGCCGGCCGGAGTTTTTCGCGGCGTTTAACCGGACTATCGAAACCGGAACAAAACCGGAGACTAAATTGGAAATCAAAACCCCTATTATTGGCCTGCGAAAGTCGGAAATAGTCAGTCTCGGGGTCATGCTCGGCGCGCCGCTGCATTTGACCTGGTCGTGCTACCGGGATGGGGATGAAGCCTGCGGAAATTGCGATTCGTGCGCGCTGCGCCTGAGAGGTTTTCGCGAGGCCGGTCTGGACGACCCTATCCCTTATCAAAAAAACCCATCTCGTGATAACTTTTAGTGTTACCATTTTTTGAGAATTGAGTTAGTATTTTATTATCTAACAACTAATGCCCTGTTCGTTACATCTTAATCGCGAAGCGGGGATAGGTAGTCCCTGAATACTTGGAGGAAGTCAATGTATCGTAAAAATTTATTAACGTCTTTATTTATTGTGTCGCTTATCTTTGCGGGCAGCATCGCCGTTTCGGCACAGACCTTTATCGTGCGCGGAACCGTGCAGGTGCGCCAGGCGGACGGAACCCTCGTCCCCGTGCCGGAAGCCGTCATCGACACCTATCGCACCGATTTGAGCGCGAAAGGGCCGACCGCTAAAGCCAATAAAAAAGGCGAATACAGTATTGCGGGAATGTTTTTCGGCGGTACTTATATGTTGTCGGCCAGCGGCGCGGGCGCCGCCCCTAAAATAATTTCGGGCGTTAAAGGCAGCCAGCAGATCCCGTATGACTTCGTTCTCGAATCCGGTGACGGTAAACGGATGACTCAGGAAGAAGCCTTTACCATGCTCAAGGGCGGCACGGTGGCCGGTCCTGCCGGCGGCGGCGAAGTAAAGGAAAGCGCGGAACAGAAAAAAGCCCGCGAAGATTACGAAAAGAAAAAGGCCGAAGTCGATGCCCGGAATTCGAGAGTGCAAAACGCGGACAAGATCATTACCGCTGCGCAAAAAGACGGGATCGAGGCCCTAAAAGCCAAGAATTACGACTTGGCCATCAGCAAATTCGACGAGGGGATCCAAGCCGATCCGGATTACATCGAAGCCGTCGCGATATTTCGAAATTTGAAATCCGAAGCTTTCAGAAGCAGGGGGTTCGAGAAGCACGTTAAATGGGTGAGTTCGCACGAGGATGCCTTAAGAGCGGGAGCAAAAGAAGATATCCACAACGCTTTCGATACGGCTAAAACCAATCTGGAGGCCATTTTGAAGGCCCCGGCCTCGACCGATCCCAAGGAAGCCGACAACATGACGAAAAATAAATACAACGCCCTCGCCAATTTGAGCGCGGCTTTGTATATGATGTCGGTCAATGAAATAGACATGGGTAAGGGCGAGGATATCAAGACTTTCTATCCGCAATTTTTAGCAGCCGAAACCGATCCGATAAAGAAGGAGATCGAGCAGCGAGAATTTGCCGACGCTTTGCGTAAATCGGGCGAGTGCGAATCCGCCGTGGCCGAGTACCAGAAACTGCTTGACGTCAAAGTCGATAATGTCGATGCGTTGGCCGGAAAAGGGCTGTGCCTGGTAAATATCGGGGCTATTAGTGACAACAAAGATACGCTACAGGATGGCCTTAACACCCTGCAGCGCTTTGTGGACGTCGCTCCTGATACTCATAAACTCAAAAAGGACGCCAAGGATACGATCGAATATCTGAAGACCGAGCAGAAACTGGCGCCGCAAAAATTACCGAAACCCACCCCTAAAAAGAAACCGTAAAGGGGTAAATTTACTGAAAATCGCTGAGGCCGCGCAGTTTAAGAAAACTGCGCGGTTTTGGCTTTTTAAAGCGAAATATTCACTTTCTTTCCGTAAATCTCTTGACACTAACCGCCCTAAAATATACTATTAATACAACGGTGTTTATCATCGTTATTGAATGTTAACAACTTACCTCCCGAGTTATAGTGTCCTAGCGGCCTTCCTTAAGGTTAAATAATGAAATTGTAAGGATTTACAGCTCCTTTTGTGAAATAAATGTCGGCGAAATTAGGCGAAATTCTCGTCAGAGAAAATCTTATCTCTTCTGAGCAGTTGAGAGAGGCTTTGGATTACCAGCGTCAGTCGGGTGGGCGTCTGGGGTCTAATATTGTCAAACTCGGCTTTATCTCGGATGACGTGATAACGGCGGTTTTATCGCGCCAGTACGGTGTTCCGTCGGTCAATTTGGAGCTTTTCCAGATCGAAAAAGAGGTAATCAACCTGATCCCGCAGGAAGTGGCGCAGAAATACTCCGTTCTGCCCATCTCCAAAGTAGGAGCAACCCTGACCCTGGCAATGGCCGACCCGACCAATGTCTTTGCCATGGACGACATCAAGTTCATGACGGGCCTCAGCGTCGAACCGGTGGTCGCCTCGGAAGCATCGGTCGAAAGCTCGATCGCGAAGTATTACAGCGGCTCGACCGATATCGAATTGGCCGAAGCGCTGCTCGAAGGCGATTACGAAAAGATCGGCGCCAGGCTGCCCAAAGGCGGGCAGCAGAAAATAAATTACGGCAACGGCAACGGCAGCAAACCGAAAGGCAACGGCCAGGAAAAGATCTCGCAGGAAGACCTGAATGTTTCGCTCGACCGTTTTGAATTCGACGATCACGATACCGAAGAATTCGAGCTGGTCGAAGAAAACGACGAGATCGATCTGGGCGCCCTCGCCAGAGCCAGCGAAGACGCGCCGGTCGTTCGTTTGGTCAATGTGCTGCTGGTCGACAGCCTGCGCCGCGGCGCATCCGATATTCATATCGAGCCGTATGAAAAAGATTTCCGCATTCGTTTTCGTATCGACGGCATTTTGTACGACATCATGCACCCGCCGATGCGTATTCGCGATGCGCTGATCTCGCGCCTGAAGATCATGGCAAAGCTCGACATTTCGGAAAAACGCCTGCCGCAGGACGGTCGCATCAAGATCAAGGTAAAGATCGACAACCGCGGACGCGAGCTCGATTTTCGCGTTTCGACGCTGCCTACTCTTTTCGGCGAAAAGGTCGTGCTTCGCCTGCTCGATAAAGACAAGCTGATGCTCGACATGACCAAGCTCGGTTTCGAAGAAGAAAGCCTGGCGATGTTCCAGCGCAATATCTCGAAGCCGTACGGGATGGTCCTCGTGACCGGCCCGACCGGTTCGGGAAAAACGAACACGCTTTATTCGGCGCTGCAGACTTTGAACACTTCGGAAACGAACATCATGACCGCGGAAGATCCGGTCGAATTCAATCTGCCCGGCATCAACCAGGTGCAGATGAAAGAACAGATCGGCCTCAATTTTGCCGCCGCGCTGCGTTCCTTTCTGCGCCAGGATCCGAACATTATTCTGGTCGGTGAAATTCGTGATTTCGAAACGGCCGAGATCGCCATCAAAGCGGCGCTCACCGGCCACCTTGTTCTCTCCACGCTGCACACGAACGACGCGCCCTCGACCATTTCGCGCATGGTCAATATGGGTATCGAGCCTTTTCTGGTCGCGACCAGCGTCAACATCATTCAGGCTCAGCGGCTGATCCGCCGCATCTGCGAACAGTGCAAGGAAGAGCATCCGCTGCCGGTCGAAGCACTGATCGAAGCGGGATTCACCCCCGAAGAAGCGCCCACTCTCAAAACCTATAAAGGCAGGGGCTGCCAGGTTTGCAACAATACCGGATTTAAGGGCCGGGTCGGACTCTACGAAGTGATGGAAGTAGTGGACGAATTAAAGGAACTGATAATCATCGGCGCGACGGCGCTGGAGATCAGGAAAAAAGCCAGCGAACTGGGAATGCTCAGTTTGCGTGAATCGGGTCTGTGCAAGATCCGCGCAGGTATAACGACGATCGAAGAAGTACTTAAGGAAACGGTTCTGTAATCAGAAACGGAGGGGTTATGTTACGAGCAATAGCATTATCGTTAGCTTTGTTGTTGTCCTTTGGGGTGGTAGTTCCGTTAATGACGGATCAATCGGAAGCCGCCGCGAAAAAGAAAAACAAAAAGAAAAAACACAAAAAGATCAAAAAATATTCCAGGGCGTGGTGGCGCATTTATCGCGCCAAACAAAAACGTAAACGGGCTTTGATGGCTCGCAAACGCGCTTTAAAGGCGCGCCAGGCAAGACTCGCCGCGCAGCGTGCCGAATCTCCTGAGCTGGAATTAAAGAACGACGCGGCCGGCCAGCCGACCAAAGCAATCGTCAAGGTCGCTAAATCGCGCTTCGAAAAAGCAGCCAAAACGAACAAGGCAGCCAAGGACGCGGTGATGCCGGAATACCAGCAGCCCAATATTTTACCGTCCGGGGAAGTTGCGCCGGTGGGTTGGAAGAGAAACAACACTTCCGCTCCGTCCGACGTTCAGTTCAAGGTTTCGGATAACAGCGGAATGGAGGTCGGCCAGGCCGATCTGAAAGTCGTCAGCCCGGCGATGGGAGCGGATGATTCGAACCCGCGCAACAAGAGCGTCGGGGGAGTTTCTACCGTCGCGCTGCGCCGCACCGTGATCGACAAAATGTTCGGTGAACAGGGCTGGGTGGTCAACGATTATCAAAAAGACGTTGACGGCAAGAAAGTCTATGTAGTGGTAGCCCAATCCCCGGGTGCCGGAGGAGTTCAGTCGCGCGTTTTCTACTTTATGGAAGTCGATGGCAGGGTGTACAGCCTCGCCACCAGCGCCCCTGTCAACCACTCCGAAAAACTCGCCCAGGATTCGGAAAAAGTGCTCAATTCGCTGAGGCGCCTCACTCGCCCCGTGCAGGCGTCGGCAGCGGCGACACTCCGCTAAAACCCCTACCTTAAGGATACGACCGGGGCCGGGATAATTTTTCGGCCCCGCCAATCAAAAACCGCCTACAAAGGAAGTCCAATGGATAACGAACAGAACACAGGAAACTCAGGTTTTTCGCTGCCCGACCTGCTGCGCAAGATGATCGAAATGCGCGGGTCGGATCTGCACCTGACGACCAACAATCCTCCGCGTGTCAGAGTTGACGGGCATCTTTCGCCGCTCGACGGTTACCGCAATATGACCCCTGCGGATACCAAGCAGCTTGCCTACTCGGTTTTGACCGACTCGCAAAAGCACCGTTTCGAAGAAAATCTCGAACTCGATTTTTCCTTCGGCCTGAAGGGCCTGGCGCGTTTTCGCGCCAATATCTTCAATCAAAAAGGCGCGACCGGCGCTGTCTTCCGCGCTATTCCTTATGAGATCAAACAGTTCAGCGAACTGGGCCTGCCGCCGGTCGTGCTGGATATGTGTAAAAAACCGCGCGGGCTGATCCTGGTCACGGGGCCGACGGGTTCCGGTAAATCCACCACGCTGGCAACGATGGTCGATCGCATCAATGTCGATCGCAGCGAACATATAATGACCATCGAAGACCCGATAGAATTTTTGCACCAGCATAAAAACTGTCTGGTCAACCAGCGCGAAGTAAACGCCGACACGCACAGTTTCGGCAACGCCCTTCGCACCGCTCTGCGTCAGGATCCCGACGTAATTCTGATCGGCGAAATGCGCGATCTGGAAACGATCGAGATGGCGCTGCGGATCGCGGAAACCGGCCACTTGACGTTTGCCACGCTGCACACGAATTCGGCCATTTCCACCATCAACCGCATCATCGACGTTTTCCCTGCCGGCCAGCAGGCGCAGATCCGCACGCAGCTGTCGCTGGTGCTCGAAGGCATCATGTGTCAGGCGCTGCTGCCGAAAGCTTCCGGCGCGGGACGCGCGATGGCGCTCGAAGTGCTGATCCCGAACGCGGCCATCCGCAATCTGATCCGCGAAGACAAGATCCACCAGATCTATTCCATGATGCAGACCGGCCAGGATCAATTCGGGATGCAGACCTTTAACCAGGCTCTCGCGACCCTTTATTTGCGGAAACAGATCACGCTGGAAACCGCGCTGGCGCGTTCCTCCAACGCCGACGAACTTAGAGACCTGATCGATCGCGGAGCCGGTATCAATACGAATTACACCGATCAATCCACGATCTTCAAAAACAAATTACAGGGCGGCGGTGCCGGAAAAGGCAGTCCCAGCCCGTATGCCCAGGGGCGCAGTATCGGAACTCGCCCGCCGGTCCGGTAAATACACGGACATAGCTGAACTTAGTTAGATAGGAGCCACTAAAATGCCTACATTTGTCTATAAAGGCCGAGACCGCATGAATCAGGTCGTGACCGGCGAAAAAGATGCCGATAACCGCGAAGCGCTGCGAATGCTGCTGCGCCGCGAACAGATCGTCATGACCTCCGCCAACGAAAAAGGGCGCGAATTCAGTATCCCGAAGCTGACCGCCAGAAGAAAGGTCGGGGCCAAAGAGCTCGCGGTTTTCACCCGGCAATTTTCGGTCATGATCGATGCCGGTCTGCCGCTGGTTCAGTGTCTTGATATTTTGTCCGAACAGCAAAAGAACCAGTTCTTCAAGGACGTGTTGGCACAGGTGCGCCAGAACGTGGAAGAAGGCTCGACGCTGGCCGCCTCGATGGCGCGGCACCCGAAGGTTTTCGATTCGCTCTTTTCCAGCATGATCGAAGCCGGTGAAACCGGCGGTGTGCTCGATCTGATCCTACAGCGGCTGGCGACCCTGATCGAAAAGGTGGTCAAACTGAAACGAAGCATCGTTTCGGCGATGATCTATCCGACTGCCGTGGTCGTGGTCGCGATCGCCGCGATCGCCGTCATCATGATCGTGGTGATCCCGCAATTCGAACAGATATTTTTGGGACTGCTCGGGCCGGGCGAACCGCTTCCGCTGCCGACCCGTATCGTCATGGCCATCAGCGGTTTTGTCGCGGGCTGGGGCGGGCTCGCGCTGCTGATACTTATCATTGCCGCTGTAATAGGGGTCTTTTTCTATTACAAAACCCCCAAGGGGCGGTACAACATCGACTGGCTGCTGCTGAAAACGCCTATCTTCGGGCCGATCCTGAGAAAGATCGCCGTCGCCAGATTTTCGCGTATTTTGTCCACTCTGCTTTCGTCGGGCGTACCGATCCTGCAATCGCTGGAGATCACGGCCAAAACTTCCGGCAACGTCATTATCGAAGAAGCCGTGCTGAAGGTGCGTGACGGCGTCGAACGCGGTGAAAGCTTTGTCGAGCCACTGAAGGCGACCGCGGTCTTCCCGCACATGGTTTCGCAGATGATCGGCGTCGGTGAACAGACCGGCGCGATGGATGCGATGCTCGGCAAGATCGCCGATTTCTACGAAGAAGAAGTTGACGCGGCCATCGCCGACCTGCTGGCTTTGATCGAACCCGCCCTGATCGCCTTTCTCGGCATCACCATTGGTTCGATCGTCATCTCGATGTACCTGCCGCTATTCTCGCTGATCGGCAAACTCGCCGCCGGCGGTAAGTAGCAAAACAAGCGAATTGTCATATGACAATAAAGTTGGATACTTTACAATATACTTAGAAACTATCCAATAAAGTTGGATACTGACCGAACAGGTTCGTCCGATGGTTTCCAGGAATAAAGGTGATTAGGATTTGAGAATCTCAAAAAACTAATCACCTTTTTTTGTTAACATCAAAAACGTCCAGGAAAGGATTTCTTAAAAGGAAATTAATTTATATCTTTGCCTGCTTTCAGCTTATCAATCATCGCCTGAACTGCTTGTTTGTTGGTATCATTCGGCGCAAGCGGTAATGCTTTATTGGTGAATTCAAGGGCTTTTGCGTATTCGCCGTTTGCGGATAATCCTCTAGCCATACCTATCAACGCTGCAAATTGATTCGGATTTTTGTCGTAATTAAACTGAAAAATCTCCATCGCGGCTTTCGGGTTTTTCGCAGCTATCAGTTGTCTGCCTAATTGTTGAAGCTGGAAAGTATTGCCGAAGGGCAATGCGCTTTTGATAACTGTCGCTGCCTCAGCGAATTTGCCGAGTTTTTCGAGTATTGCCGCTTTGGTCGAAAGCGCGGGAAATGAAGTCGGATCGCCCGGAAAATTCTGGCTTGTCGCAGCGGTCGCCCATTCGAGTCCTTTTTCCAGTTGGTAATTATTCTGCAAAGTCCAACTCGCGGCGATGTTTAATGACTGCGAGGTGAAGCTGCGTGGATTTTGCGATTCAGTTACGAAAGCGTCGAATTGCTGCTTCAATAAATCGACTTCGACCTTGAAGGGAATCGATAATTTTTCCCACGCTAACGCAATCACGGCAGCGTCCGGTGCCTGATTTAAAAACTCGTATTTCAGATATTCGACGCTTTTCTCAATCGGCTGCGGTTTGACTTTGACCCGCAGCGCATCTTCTTTTTCATCGTAAAAAAACGAACCCCAGGCATCGGTTCTTCGGGAAAAAATAACGGTGCTTTCGAGCGGATCATAAGCGATAAAAAGACCGTATCTGCCTTTCGATAGAGTTTGACCTTCGATTTTGACTTCATTATCAAATTCGATGACGGTATTTTCGTTCGCGCCGGCGCGCCACGGTGCGGGCTTACCGTTTCCAAATCCCTGGTCGACGAAACCTTTGGGAACGAGTCCGCCCCAGACTTTTCCTTCGCGCCCCTTTACTGCGGGACGATGATAGGTAATCGTGACCTGCGTCAAACCGACTTGTTCGGAGACGACCGCTTTTTTTGTGTAACCGTTCGGCACCGCCGAGTTATAAGGCACTTGGGCAAACAAATCAGCGGCAAACAAAATGATTGTCAGTAAAAATAAATAATTTTTCATATTTTTAAATCGAGCGCGTAAACCGGCGAAACAATTGATTTTTTGATGCATGATGTCTAAATTAACTTAAAATCATTCGAAGTTTCTACCTATATTACGAATTAATCCGTATCCTGATTGAATTTTAGAAGGTAATGAACCTTACCCGTCTGCGTATTCATTACCTTCTACCGGAGATTCGGCTTCAGAAAACAAATCTAAAGCCGAATCCTTGACTACGAAGCGCCCGGAAGCCGGTTGGTTGAAATTAAGCGACTCCGGATTTTAGAATTCAGTGTTTATCTAAATTCCGAAAGATACCCGCTGCCGACAGGCATCTCGACTTGCGGTTCTGCGGGTCTTTGGTCGCCAAATAGCCCGAAATCAACGATGCGGTGGGTTTGCGTCGCGCTTTGAAAAATCCACCAGTGATACACTTCGCTTACGGGGTCTGTTTGCCGGGAGACAAAATCGGTTTTGCCGTCGCCGTCATAATCACCGAACAGAGGAAACGAGCCGTTGCCCCACGCCAACCTATACAACTGTCCATCGGAACTCCGGCGCGCGAAGAACGTGCGTTGTCCGTTTACTCCGCGTTGTATCATAAGGTCTTGTTTACCGTCGCCGTCAACGTCAATCGGGAAGAAAAAGAAGAAAGAGTCGGTAGCGAATGTGCCCCAATGAATTACCTGCATTTGTCCGTCAGAGCTGTTGCGAATATACCAGATAAGCAATCCACCCCGATTGCGTCCAACGCATAAATCAGCCTTGCCGTCGCCGTCATAATCGCCGACTAACGGATTATCTCCGGAGACTCCCCAATTTTCGTAGCGGGGATTGCCGGTCGAGCTTTCGATGATATACCAAATGCCGGTTGCGCGGCGGTAAACAGCGACGTCCAGTTTGCCGTCGCCGTCATAATCTGAAGGGACGAATGCATCTGTGCCGTTAGGCGGAAACTGTCCCCAATTTACGATGCGTATTGAATTGGTTTCGCTTTGCAGGATAAACCACGTGATGACATTGTTTTCATCGAGGTTCCATGCTACGCGATCGGCTCTGCCGTCGCCGTCGAAATCGCCCAGATTATTGACAATCCCGTCGCCTCCCCTGCCGACCGGGATAGAAACAGTGGGATTGTTTTCTAAACTGTTTAATGTATAGAACGTAAGGTCCGATCCGCGATAAACGACGAGATCCGTGCGCCCGTCGCCGTCATAATCGGCAGACAAATTGGCTCGTTTGACCTGCCCGCGAATCTCGCCGTTGGTAAAATTCGAGGTATGAATGTCGACATACCATCTATTTGCGCGCAGATCGGCGACCTGCCCGGGCGTCGCGGCAAAAGTCAGCGGACCGATGGTGCCGTTGCTGCCGCCGGTAAAAGAAAAGTCGAAACGAATCGGACCGTTTACACTGACCGGCCCGTTATCGTGAATGTGCGCTCCGACCGCATTTGAAGTTAAATTTCGATAATTACACTCGACCGTAACCTGCGTTTCGGTCGCGTTAAGCGTAACCATACAAGTGCCGCTGCCGGGCGAATTGTTCGCCGGAACTTCTTGTCTTCCGTTTAGGTAGACGGAAAACTTTTGCTGCGCCGCCGCCGTTATCGAAAACACCATTACCGACAAAATGATTGTCAGCGTTAAGAGAATTTTTCTTTGCATTTCACTTATACTCCTTAAGTTTTGAACATTTGGTCAATGTTTTTAGTAATTCAACTCGATATCCAACCAGTTTGAGATTTTTCAGATTTTCTAAAATAAGCTCCAAAATCCTCAAACTCTTTTTGTTTTGAGACAACTATTTATTGATTCAACTCATCTTTTTTAATACTAAAATAGGCATAAAGATCTTAGACAAATACTGGCTGTTTTGGGTTTTAGGTAACAAAAGTGAATGTGCTGATTTTCCATCATCGTACGAATCGCTTTCACATCGTGACCTGTTAGTAGCGCCGCTTCCTGAAGCGGCAGCATACTGACTTCTCGCTCGCAACCTTCGCACCAAGTCCGAACAAAAGTCCGATTTCTTTTGATAATTAAGGTTTCTCTGGTTTCAATAAAAACTTCTGTCCGAATTTTTGCCATTGATTTCCTTTTTTCCGGATGCTGCCGCCAGAATTTGTCTGAAAACTTTATAAATATTTTGAATGAGGAAAACCAAAGTGCTGTTGTTGCTGTCTTGCGAACATTTGCAAACCGCAAATTGTTATCGTCTCCCTCATCCGTTGTAACGATAGGAAACTTTCGCCTGGAAAGTCTTGAAAGTTACGTGAAAGCTAGTTGAAAATTCTTTTGAAAGATTTCTGAAATACACTTATGAGCAACAAAACACTATCTTTTTTCAAATTCGATGATTTCTATCTGGACATTGACGAGCGAAGCCTGTCATTTCAGGATAAACCGGTTTCCCTAACTCCAAAGGCTTTTCAAACTCTCGTTGTAATGCTGCGTAATCATGGAAAAGTGGTTGAGAAAGAATATTTTCTCAATGAAGTTTGGGCGGATACTTTTGTCGAAGAATCGACATTGGCGCAAAATATCAAAACCTTACGAAAAACTCTCAGCCGCTTTAAACAGGATCAAGAATTTATCTTGACGGTTCCGCGTCGCGGTTATCAGTTTGTCGGTAATGTGCAGGAAATCTCGGGCGATGAAGAAATAATTGTGGTTGAAAAACACACGCGGACACATTTCGTTGCCGAACAACGCGAAATCCACGATTCATTGGATACAAATACGGATATAAGAACCGCCAATTACCGCCGGTTTCTTTTAAAGAAGGGATTTTCACCGCGGAACGTGATTTTCGTCGGTTTGCTCGCAATTTTGGCTTTTACAATCGGATATTTCGCGTCTTTCGCCGCTAAGAGACCGCAAAGTTTTGCGGAGTCGCAATTCAGAAAATTTCGGATCGATCCGATTGTCGCTGATGCAGACATCCGAAACGCGACAATTTCCCCGAATGGAAAGTATCTCGCCCTGGTTCAGGTTAAAAACAGCGTTCAATCCCTGTATCTGCGGCAAATCGAAAACGGCAATACTACCGAGATTGTTCCACGAATCAACGGAAAGTTTATCGGCGCGGTTTTTTCGCAGCGCGACGAGCAAATTTATTATTCCGTAAACGAAAATCTCGAACCGGGCAAACCTGCAATCTCAACGCTTTACAAAGTCTCCGTTCTCGGCGGCGCTTCGCAAAAAATCCTGCACAATATTGACAGTCCCGTGGCGATTTCGCCGGACGAAAGCCGTCTCGCATTTATTCGCCGTCACCCGGAGAGTAAAGAAACCGCGTTGATACTTACGAATATTGAAGGTAAGGCTGAACAGACCCTCGCAATTCGCCAATCGGAAAGCGGATTTACAAATAGCGGCGTTGCCTGGTCGCCGGATGGGAAATCACTTTCCGCAACTATTTTTCAGCGAGAAAATAATCGGACTTCGGCGCAGTTGGCGGTTGTCAATGCCGAATCCGGCGAACAAAAAATTATTTCACACGAAAATTGGATTTCGGCGGGTCAAACTATTTGGCTTAAAGACGGCAGCGGAATTCTTACGGTCGCCTACGAGGCAAAATCGCCCAACTTAAATGACGAACTTTGGGTTGTTTCGTACCCGGACGGAAAATCCCGGTTCGTCACTAACGGCATCAACGGAAATTACGGAATCAGTTTGAACTCGGCAACAAATTCGATTGTCGCCGTCGAATCTAATAAGTTTGCCTGTTTCCTGACCGCTCCGGTCGATAATCTATTTAAAAACACTCATGTTTTAACGACAATTTCAGATGAAAACCCGTTGCCATTCGGCGCAGATTGGACCAATGACGGAAGGATTGTTTATTCTGCGACTGACGACGGTAATGCTGACATTTTTACGATCAGCGAGGACGGCAGCGAGCGAAAACAATTGACTTCAGACGCCAGCGCCGAAATCTCGCCGAAACTTTCCGCCGATGGACGCTTCTTGATATTTATGTCGAATCGCACCGGGCAAATGGACGCCTGGCGAGCTGACGCGAATGGAACTAATACAAAGCAGCTGACAGCCAACGGGAATGTTAAAGACGCGATAATTTCACCCGACGGCGAAACGGTTTTCTACCTTTTACAGGATCCTGAAAGCATGGTTGAAACACTCTGGCGAGTTTCAATTAATGGTGAAAATCCTGTCAAATTAACCGACCGAATGACTCGTTCGCCGCGTGTTTCCCCGGACGGGAAAACGATTGCTTGTTATCTTTCAAATCCCGAAAAGAAGACTTTGATGCTGGCGCTCGTTTCAGCTGAAACGGGCGAAGTCTTAGAATATCCGGCGACCCCGCAAAACGACGATATTCCTTTTCTCGAGTGGTCAAAAGACGGGAAAAATTTGTTTGTTGTGCTGCAGCGCGGAAAGCCTTTCAGTCTCTGGAAACTTCCTTTAAACGGCAGCCAACCTGAACAATTACGCGAATGGGAAAACGACGCGATTTTTCGACTCGCGATTTCCAGAAACGGTGAAAGAGTTTTTTATGAAGTAGGAAACCAATTAAACAGCGTGGTGCAATTTCAAAGCATAGATTCAGGCAATAAGTCGAACTTTTGATTGCTGCCGTGGTAATGACGCAGGTAATCGCCGCACTCAATGGTGGAGTCAATTAATGTTTTGTTGAATAAAACCGATCATGAAACGCACAAATGCCGCATCGATGAATTATTCCCATTGGTTTGCTGCTCGCCTGGCAGCCGTCGTCGGGCGAATGGGGGTCAAGCTCTCTAGATGAGTTCTTAAATTTAGTCTAAGAATTGCCGTGGAATTCGTAATCTTATCAACAATTTTATTAAAACTTGTTGACATCAGTTCCCAACTTTATTAGCGCACTACAGCGAATACCGCTCCGGTAGATCTGTCAATAAATTGGTGATTGGTTTCTTGAAAATAACAGGAAACTATCACCTTTTTTATTAAATTAAGACACGGATTTTATCGCTGACGAAAAGTCAGCGGTGGACGTGGAAATGACGGCCGCGTGGATTGATGTCAGCCGCCATTTGAGAATACAGAGCGCTTTTTTCGTTTTCGCCGGCGGCGCCGAAAATTTTCGCGGCTTGAGAGAATAAGTGAGCGTCCTTAACGCCGGATGAAAGCGCCTGCCGGATCATTTCCGCCGCTTCCGGGAGCTGGCCGTTGCGATAGAGAGCCCAGGCCAGCGCCGCCTGGGTCGCATAATTATTTCGCAGCTCGATATCCTTACGCGCTAAATTTACCGCTTCGGGAGTGTTCGGAATAACGTCGGCGTAGAAATCGACCAGGTGGTGATAATAGTGGACTCCGCCGCGCCCGACCGATTCCGTGTAGGCAGAATGCGCTTTGTCGTACCACAGTTTTGCCTCGCCGGGTTTGGAAATAAATTCGTAAAGCTCGCCCAGCGCCTGATAGAGCTCCGGCCGCGGGACCTTATCGGTAACCCGGGTGTAAAGCGCGACCGCCTCATCGAATTTTCCCTGCGCGGCGGACAATTCGGCCATATGTTCCTCGACCACCCAGTAACCCGAATAGGCTTTTTCCGCGCGTTTGTAATGAGCTTCGGCCTCGTCGAAACGCCCGTGCGCCAGATCGAGCAATCCCCTCTGCAGCTCAAGCCAGGCAAAGTGGCGCATCTCCTTGGCGGTTAATTCGTCTTCCGCCCGGCCGTATAATTGTTCGGCGCCGGCGGCGTCGCCCATTTTAAATTTAAAGTGGGCAAAGCGAGCGAAATTATCCCAGGCGTCTTCGTCGCGGATCAGATCTTCATAAGCTTTTTGCGCTTCGTCGTATTTGCCTTCCTGAAATAAGAGATCGGCCCGCAAAGCTCTCCCCTGAGAACTGTTTTTGAAATCGGGATTGAGCTCAAAATTATTTTTTACATTCGCCAGCCGATGCAGCTTAAAATCGATATTGATCTTAAGCATGTAGAGATCGGCCGTTTGGATAAGACGTGGAATCGCATTATCGATCGCGGCTTCGGCGGCTTCAAGTTCGTCAAGGTTTCCGGTCAGCGAGGCGCGCTGATAGAGACGATAGACAAATGTCGTTAGTTTTCCACAGTCGGTCGGCGAAGCAAAGGCATTCTCCCTGACCTCGGAAATGTCCTGATCGATCCGCTCCAACTCGATTTCGAAATCGGTCTTTTGGTTCATTTTTATATCTATAAAACCTTGCCAATAAAGTATCTAACAGTCTTTCTTTGGGGCAGAATGATCATTTTGCCATTACCAGCCGTTAGCTGACAGCTTTTTAGCCCATAGCCAAAACGACAAATCGAAAATCCTATCTAAAAAAATATTTGCCGGTTTATAACGGCTGCTGTTACGGCTCCGGCTCGGGCCAGGGCTCCGCCAGATAGGGGAAATGATCGAGAAATTCCTTATCATTTTTTAGCGGATTCGGCGGCGTTTTCGGTTCGATCGGAGCGGCGTCCCATAAACTCTGATCGTTCAATAATTCGATGTGATATTTTTTGCCGTTAAATTCACTTTCCATATCCAGGAACATGGAAAGAAATCTGGTGGCGACCTGATCTTCCGGGCGGCGTCCGAAAGGCCACGTACCGGTCGTATCCATGTCGATGGCGCAGACATTCGGAACAAAAATTTCGAAAGGCCGCCGCAGCGGAATATCCAGTCCCTTTTTGTTCCAGGAATCGTCCGGCATATTGAGTTGTTGAAACAGGGTCTTGCTGGCCCGCGGGAAGGCCAGGATGGGCGTCATGTAAGTTTTGTGAATCGACACCGGCGAATCGTCGTGGTCAAAACTGGTTTTCAGCCCCAGTGCGCTGATGGACGGGCCGAACCCCCAGCCGAGATGCGCCAGCCGTTTGATAAAATGGGGCGCCAGCCAAAAATTATTGGCCCCCAACTGCCGGTTGTCTTCACGCTCGCTGAGCGCGGCGTCGGCAAACGGCTGGCCGTCGGTATCGACGAGTTTATATTTTTGCAATTCTTCATCGAGCAGGAGCGGATCGAGCAGTGTCAGCGGATGTTCCAGCCAAAAAGGATCGTCGGGGATCGTCTCGATCTTATTGGCGGCCTTGAGCACCCAACTCTCGCCCCAGGTATTGACGATCCGGTCATCCTCGGGCGACTTGGTGATAAATGCGAGCGGGATCTCCAGGATAATGGCGTTTATGTTTTTTCCGGCCTGACAATCCTTTCCGGTATAAACGAAACGATAATTGCCGTTTTCATCCTTGCGAAATTTATCGCCCTGCCGATCCCAGGGGCCGGAAGGAAGCTCTCTTTTCTCGCTGTAGCCCCATTCCGGAGAAGCGGGATCATAATTGAAAAGATCATTGCCCTCAAGTTCGAGCAGTGTTTTGGGAATTTCCAATTCACGCGCGTTAGCCATCGTATGCGGCACGTAATAAAACTGCGGAGCGTAATTTATCGAACGAAAGAATCCGGTCAGATCGTTGAAAAACGCGTCGTCGCGGCCGCCGATAAATGCTTTTATCGAATGTCCGTCAGGAGTCTGGATGGTCGAAACCTCATTGGTCGCGGCAACCGTAGAAAAACTGCCGCCGGGAAAACCGATAAATTTGACGATGGCCTGATTTGTTTGATCGAACGTGACCCGGATCTCCGACGCTTTGAAAGCGCCGAGAAATTTTTCCTTGATGGCATTGAAATATTTGAGCAGCCCTGTCAGGGTGTGATCGTCATGGGCGAGAGCGACTCTCGGATCGGGAGAGATCAGGATCCGGTACAGCATATCTGTGTCAAAGACGCCGGCTTTCGGAATGGACGCGAAGGTCAAAGCAATGACGACTTTTTCTCCGCCGCTGGTATCGTCGCTGGGATACCCGAACAGATCATAAAGATCCGCCGCGCTGACATCCACATCGGAAAAGATCGAGTTAACTGCATTGGGATCGTTATGGTCGGCCATACAAACAGTCTCCTTAACTTATTATTGTCAAACAAAAATATCCGTTGCCGGCAGGTACCGTCGCGATCGGCGCGGCCGCCTTTTTGCCCTGCGTAATATTGCTTTCCGTGTAGTTAAAAATGGGGCGCTAACCTCTTTACCGGATCAACGGCAATGATACCATGCGTATCAAACAAAATATATACATTTTCCTGATTGGAAAGATCGGACATAAATCTTTACCGGCTTATCTTTAAATGCGCTCTCCGCCGGCTTAGCCAAAAGAGATGCCCTGCCTGATCCGACAAAAAAATTTTAATTTTACTCTCGATCTTTGTCACAAAAAGAACACAAGCGGTGTTTTATAAATATCAGGCTGTAATCAGTCCGAATTAATAACCCAAGGAATTTATAACGATTTATATGAAGTACGTTCTAACCCTGTGCATCCTTACTGTTTTTTGTGCAATGCATTCGCCTGCGCAAACCCCAAGTCTGACGCCTGCCTCGACCACCGCAAACAGCGGTGACGGCATTGTGCAAACTCAGCCGGCGGTACCCTCTGAAGCGGCTGCGGCCAAAGGGACGCAAACTTTGGCGAGGGCGGATTCGCCCGGCCCGACATATGTCAAAAAAGAGGCTCCGGCGACAATTCCGCGTTTTGAGACCGTGCCCGTGATCGACGGGCAGTTGAACGACGCCATCTGGCAGAATGCCGCCGTCTTCGGCGATTTTTTCCAGACCCAGCCCGGCGACAACATAAAGCCCACGTTTCCGACCGAAGTGATGATGGGGTACGATGCGAAAAATCTCTATATTGCTTTTCGCATTAAACAGGACAGAAATACGGTGCGGGCGACGGTTGCGCGGCGCGATAATATTTTCGACGACGATTATGTCGGGATGTACCTGGACACTTTTAACGACCAGCGGCAGGCTTACGCGATCTTTTTAAATCCGCTGGGTGTGCAGGCGGACGGAACTTTTTCCGAAGGGCGCGGCGAAGATTACAGCGTCGATCTGGTGATGGAATCAAAAGGCGTTTTGACCGAAGACGGTTTTACGATCGAGATCGCCATTCCCTTTAAATCGCTGCGTTATGAAGCGGGCAAGAATAAGCAATGGGGATTGATGATCTTCCGGCGCGTCAAATACAACAATAACGAACTCAATTCATGGATGCCGAATGATCGCGGCAGGTCGGGGTCGCTGAATAAAGCCGGCCACATCACCGGCCTCGACGGGATCGAAACGACGCGCCAGCTCGAGATCAATCCGAGCTTTACGCTCAGCGAATCGGGCCGCCGGACGCGGTTCACCTTTAATAACGATCCGACCGGGCGCTTTGTCAATGATGGGCTCAAGGGCGAATTCGGCATGACCGCCAAGTTTAGCCTGACGCCGACGACCACGCTCGATTTTGCCTACAATCCGGATTTCGCGCAGGTCGAAGCAGATGCGCCGGTGACATCCGCCAACCAGCGCTTCCCGATATTTTTCTCGGAAAAACGCCCGTTCTTTTTGGAAAGAATCGATATTTTCCGGAGCGGTCTGAATGTCGTCAACACCCGCGCGATAGTCGATCCGGACATCGCGGCCAAGCTGACGGGCAGGCAGGGGAAAAACACCTTCGGCGTAATGTATGCTTCGGACAATTTTCCGGGCGGTCCGGCGAATTTCGATAAGGACGACCGGCAGGATCTGCTGGCGTGTCAAATTCGGCGGCAAACCGACCCGAGCGTTGTCTGCAGCGCGGAGCGCTTCGTCGATAAAAACGCCGGCATCGGGGTGCTGCGTTACAAACGCGACGTCGGCAAGGAAAACAGCCTCGGGCTTTTTGCCACCAGTTATAACTTTGTCGATCTGCACAACTATGTCGGAGGTTTCGACGGACGTTTTCGTTTTGATAAAAAGACCGTCGGTGAATTTCAAGTGCTCGGCTCTCATTCACGCCAGAGCTTTTACGATTCCGATCTCGACAGGTCTCTCTATCGCACGGGCAACGGTGTCGGCTACCGCGCCTATCTCGAACGGTCGGGCAGAAATCTTTATATGAACTTTTTAGCCGAGGGACGCTCGGCCGATTACCGCGCCCGCGTCGGTTTTACTCCGCGCACGGATACTAATTATCTCGGCTCGTTCATTCAATACCAGACCGACAAAGATCCGAAAAAAGCGATCATTTACAAACAGTTCTGGAACGAGACCAATGTCAGGTTCGACTGGAAGGGCCGCATGCAGTATTGGATCACCAACACCCGGGGAATGCTGGCGCTGCAGAAACAAACATTTATCGGGCTCAATCTGCAATACGGCGCGGAGCGCGTCTATGAACGTGAGTTCGGCGCGGAACGCTCCGTCACCCGGCCGCAGGGCGCATTTTTCGGCCCCAGCGATCAGCGCGGCGCGAATTTCCGCGCATTCCAGGCTTTTATCGAAAGCACCCCGAACAAACAGTGGTACCTGTTTTTCTTTACCGATAACACCTGGGGCGTGATGGACTACGATTTCGGCGCCGGGCCTAAGTTCCCGCGCGCGAGTTTTGCGGCGCAGGCCCTGGGGCAAAACGCGCCGCTCGATCCTGGCGCGGGCTACCAGCTGATGATCGAGGCCACCGCGCGTTACCAGCCGACCAGCGCGCTGCAGACGCAGCTGAGTTACAACAAGATCCGGCTGACGAGAAACGACACCGGCCTGGTGGCTTTTGACGATAATATTTTGAGTTCGCGCTCGACCTACCAGTTCACGCGAAACACTTTCGCGCGGCTGCGGGTCGATTATTTTACATTGGACAGACGCCTGCGCCAGCAGCTTGTCGTAGGCTGGACGCCGAGCCCCGGCACCGCGCTCTATGCAGGCTACGGCGACGATTTCAACGCTAATGGCTACAATCCCTTCAACGGCGATCGGGAACCGGGCCTGCACAGCAACGGGCGCACGTTCTTTATCAAAATGTCGTACCTGTTCAAGAAGAGTTTTTAAGAATTCACCCGTTGCCAGGTCGTAACCGGGAGAGGCTAATATATATTAGCTTCTCTTAAAAATTCGACCATGAATTTGTCGTCATTTTTCATCTGATGGCGATAAAATGCGCGTTCATTGAAATTGCGCCCAGCATACTTATACTTCCCAGGGCCGCGGATAAAATCATTGCAAAAATAGCGATTTTGTATTATAACCATCTTGTATAAAGCCACCATCGATCTGACTTCATTACCGCCCCACTTAAGAGTATGAAAAGACGGCATAAATATTTGCTCCTATTTTTTACGGGCATATTATTTATATTTTGTGCGGCCGATTCAAATGCCCAGGATTGTCTTATTACAGGCAAGATCACAGATCGGTTTGGACGACCGGCAAGAAATATAAACGTTGAAGTTGTAATAGCAGGGGGAAAGTCCCGATGGATAAAAACGAATTTCCTGGGTTCTTACCAAATTAATGTCGATAGTTGGAGACCTTTTCAACTTACAGTACAAACTCCACAGGGGATTTATATTTACCCCAAAGCTGGTTTTGAGACCCCGCGGTGTGGCGTAAACAATATTGGCGGAAGCCGCAGAAGAATCGATATCAGTTTGCCGTTTGCTTTAGGCGGAGGCATTCCGCTCAAAACACCCACACCCGCGCCTTCACCCCCGCCGACACCCCCGCCGACACCGACGCAAACACCGGTACAACCCCTACAGCCGTATTTTCTCCAACACCGTTTAGAACGCCCGCACCCGTTGAATCGCCGAAGCAGACACCTATCTTAACGTTTTCTCCTAGCCCAATACCGGTAAATACTCCTCCGAGTGATGGGGAGAAGACGGTAATAGACAATCTGGTGAGTAATCTTAACAACGGCCGCCTTGCTTTTTTTAGCCCCGACACAATGGAACAGGGCACACCGATCACTGTCTCAGCCCGGATAACTTCTCAGGAGTTAAATCCTGCTATTTCCGAGGGGTTGGCTAAATCGGGATTTCCGTCTTTAGAAACGATAAAGGTCGGATCGATCATGAAAGTATTTCTTACGGGAGAAGAAGGAGCTTTCAAGATCACAAGATTAAGCAGCAGCGACGAACAGATCATCGAAGGAAAATCCTTCGCCCAATGGGAGTGGGAAGTCACACCGCAAAAATGGGGCACACACAAACTTTATCTTACTGCGACCGTTAATCTGCTGGTGCCGGGTAGAGGAGAAAAGCCCGTGGACGTTCCAGTTTTTATCAAACCTATTGAAATTAAAGTTAATTATTCTTATCTGGCGATAAGTTTTTTATCCGTTCCCTCTAATTGGACTTATATCATTGGCGGTGGTTCTTTGGTCGCATTTTTGGGCGGCATTGGGGGGTGGATCAAAAAACGCAGATCTAAAAAAGGAACATTAATTTGATTTTGAGGCCGTCAAGCGGTAATTAATTTCCGGCCATTCTCAGCTGCGAGAGTGTAAAAAATAATGTCCGGTGCTGCGAAACTGAACATCCAAATTTTATTGACGCGTGCCGGCGGCTTTGTTATTAAATTCGAATCTCACTCCGGTTAATTCTTCCGAAACTTCCCACAGTTTTTCCGCGATCTTTTCATCATGGGAAAGTTTGTTGGACGCCACTTCGACCGGGTTTCCCCACATTTCCATAAAACCGTCAGGGCCGAAATACTCGCCGCCCTTTAAACCTTCTTCGGTCGCGGCCCGCAGCGTGGGCAGCGCTCCCATCGTTACATCCTGGGCAAAAAAATTGTTAAGAAACGCGATAAAACTGACATGCCGCTGCAGTTCGGTAGCAGTGTAACCGGGATGCGCGGCGGTGCTGATAACACCCAGTCCATTTTCTTTAAGTTTCTTATTAAGCTGATAGGTAAAATAGAGATTGGCAAGCTTGCTGTCGCCGTACGCCCGCCAGGAAGAGTAGCCTCTCTCTTCCCATTGCAGGTCGTTGAAATCCAGATTCCCCGCATTGTGGGCACCGCTGGCGACATTAACTACGCGGGCGTCTTTGGTGCCGGTCAAAAGCTCCAGCAGCGATCCCGTCAGCGCAAAATGCCCGAGATGATTCGTGCCGAACTGCAACTCGAAACCGTCCGTGGTTTTCGAATACGGCGGGATCATAACCCCGGCGTTGTTGATCAGCAGATCGAGCCGAGCGTAATTTTTCCTGAACGCTTCGGCAAATGTTTTGACCGAAGCCAGATTCGCCAAATCGAGTTCCATTACCTTTAAATCGGCATTCTGGTTTTGCTGACGGATCTTATCCGCCGCCGCACTTCCTTTTTCCAGGCTGCGAACGGCAATGATCACCTGCGCGCCTTTGCCCGCCAGTACCCGCGCCGCCTCGAACCCGATGCCGCTGCTCGCGCCTGTCACGATCGCCGTCCGCCCCTGCTGATCCGCAATATTTTCGGCGTTCCATTTCTGTGTGTTCATTCCTCGTTTACTCCTTACAGATGCCCGATTGATCGACAAACCTTTTAGCACAATGAATAGTTAGCAGTTAATAGTGTTTTATATTTAACCTCAAACTGACCCGCTACTCAAAATTTTTCGTTAATATCGAGGAATATTATATAATATGAAATGTTATGGATAAGTCTCTTATAATCTCTGATCCGGCGGTATTGATGGGTAAGCCGGTGGTAGCGGGAACGCGGATCACGGTGGAACTTATCCTGGAAAAACTCGCCGCTGGAGAAACGGTGGAAGATATCCTCACTGCTCATCCGCGCCTCACCGGAGAAGCCATTTCCGCTGCTCTGCAATATGCTATCCGTCACCTGCCTGAGCAATTACCTGGACAAGTTGCATGAAATTGCTGGCCGATGAAAGCGTTGAGCGTCAGGTCATCGAGCAATTACGGCAAGATGGATTTGATGTTACATACATCGCAGAGATCGAGCCGAGTATATCAGATGAAACAGTCTTTAAACTTGCGAACGAAAAAAAATGTTTATTAATAACGAGTGACAAAGACTTTGGCGAACTGGTTTTTAAGGCTGATAAATTGAATTTAAGCGGAGTGGTTTTACTTAGGTTGGCAGGATTATCGGCAGAGTCAAAAATCCAAACCATTTCCAGCGCATTTCAATCAAATATATCCGCATTTTCAAAAGCGTTTAGCGTGATCGAACCGGGAAGGGTGAGAATTCGCGCGAAAATCGATCGAAAGTAAGAAACTAAATCTTGCTCCAATATGACTGGATTGTCTTAAGCCTATATTTCTTTTGTGTGCTGACTGAGAAACCTGGAGATAGCCGAACTGATGACCTGCGAACCCCAGCCGCCGACGTGATAATCGAAACCGTGCTGCCCGTAGGGGATAAAGAGCGCTTCGTGCGGGACGTTTGCGGCGGCCAATTTATCTTTCAGAAAAAACATGTTTTTATAAGAGACCAGCAGATCGCGGCCGCCGTGCGTCAATAATGTCGGCGGGCTGTCAGGGCTGACATGCGCGATAGAAGACGCCAGGATATAGCGTTCACGCATCTCGTCGGAATCGTGCGGAGTGCCGCCGATAAAATTTTCCAGCGATCCCGGCCCGTCGTGAACGCGTTTTTTCCCCGTGCAATCATACGCCCAGACCAGATCGACCGGCGCGTAAAATGAAATCACGGCACGGACGCTTTCAGCTTCGTTTCCCGCATCGTTTCCCCCAATGTTTCCCGACGTGCCGGTTGCGGGCAGCCGCGCATCACCGGCGGAATAGGCGGCGAGCAAGGCCAGATGCGCTCCGGCGGAGCGCCCAAGCAGAGCGACGCGGCCGGGGTCGATACCGAACTGTTCCGCATGAGCTTTGACCCAGCGCACGGCGCATTTGATATCGCCCGTCGCGGTCAGATAATTCGGCTGCGGCGCGAGGCGGTAATCGATGTCGAAAACGGTAAAGCCCCGCGCAGCTAACCACTGGTTCCATCGGGGAAAATCATTGCGCGCGCCGCCGTTCCACGAACCGCCGTGAACGACGATCACGCTCGCGCCGCTATTTGCGTTTTTCACTGTCGGCAGATAAACGTCGAGCTGCAGATCGGTGCCGTCAGCCGAGCCGAAAGTATGGGCTGTAAAATCTTCGTTCCGGTAGCCGAGAAAAAAATCCTGCGCCGGCCAGCCTTTAAAATATCGCCGCAGGGAAAGAGAAATTTTGTGTTTGCGCGCGAGTGAGAGAATACTCAGGAAGGGGTAGAGCGAGATAGCGGCGACTGCCAGACCGACGGTCAAGGTCATAATCCAGAGCCATCCCTCGCTACTCAAGATCCTGACGACAACCCCGCCAGCGGCGCACAACAGAGCAAGCGCGCCGAACCACAGGCTCCATTCGCCGACACCGACGGATAAAAGCCAGAAATGCCTATTGGGCGCGGGAAAGACGATCCAGACCACTACGAAAAGCAGCACCAAAACTAATATCAGGGGTACAAAAGCCAAGATCGTATTTTATTTCGCGTCCACGAGTTCCACGATAAAGATCAGCGTCGCGCCTGGCGGGATCGGGCCGACGCCGCCGGCGCCGTAGCCGAGCTCGGGCGGAATGACCAGCACGGCGTGGCCGCCGACCTGCATCTTCGCGATGCCTTCGTCCCAGCCCTTGATGACCATGCCCTGGCCGAGCGGAAATTCGATCGGCTCGCCGCGCTCGACCGAACTGTCGAACGCGCTGCCGTCCGTCAGCAGCCCCGTGTAATGCACGCTCACCGTATCGCCGGCCTTCGCCTGCGCGCCGTCGCCCTGTTTGGTAACGATATAAGTTAATCCCGATTCTGTTTTTTCCATAGTATTTTAGTAACTTACACTTTTGGGTGAATCAGAGCAAGGGTATGGAGTAAAGCGATGCAGTCGGAGCGCGGACGGCTCGTCCGCAAAAGATCGCGAAGCGATCTGATCTTTCAAAACCTCAACGCTCCCGGTGCAAAATCTATGAACGCTGGCGCGTTCATTTGCGGACGAGCCATCAGCGCTCCCAGTAAAAACTTGCTTTTTAGAATAGAGTCGAAATTAGAACACCAGTCATTAGCAAGAATTATTGACAGTATTTCTATGCCTGTGTTAGCTTAATCGCGAAAGCCAAAAATTACCGGGACATTTTGTAATAGCTACGGCAGCCTAAAACTCATTTTCAGGTAAACCGGAAAAGTGCCTTTAACTTTCAAACAGCAGAACTGTGTTAAACCTGTGTCATGGCTATAGTTACTGTTTTACGAATTATTTCACAGCACGAGTCCGGTTACACAGACAAAACCGAAGTTTGAATAAGAAATTCCCATCCGCTACGGCGGACGGTTCTGACAGGAATTGGATCAGATGGTGGAGCGGTAGCCCACAAAAAGGAGAATATGACCGACAATCGTAAGGACGCCTCAGAAATAACGATCGCCCGCAACGCAGCTATGGCCGTGAGTTTGAACTGGGAAGACGAACAATCTTTCCAGGACGCGCAGAGCGGTTACATCGCGACGTGGAATCCCCTCACCATAATCGATGACGACGACAACACTATCTGGGACATAACACCTTATCTGCAGGCGCAGGCTCCCGGCACGCCGGTTCCGCCGACGGTCAATCCGAGTCTCTGGCGTCAGGCGCATCTCAATAATTTTAACGGATTGTTTCGGGTTTGCGACGGTATTTACCAGCTTCGCGCTTTCGACATGTCCAACATGACCATCATCGAAGGCGAGACCGGGCTAATCATCATCGATCCACTGATCTCGGTCGAATGCGCGCGAAGCGGCCTCAAATTGTACCGGGAAAATCGGCCGGAGACCGCCGGACTCGACGTAACGGCGGTGATCTATACTCACAGCCACGTCGATCATTTCGGCGGTGTCGAAGGGATCATGCCTGACGGCGACAAGATGGCGGCGGTTAAGATCTACGCCCCGGACGGATTTCTTGAACACGCCGTCAGCGAAAACGTCTATGCCGGGTGCGCTATGGGACGCCGCGCGCAATACATGTACGGGCCGATCCTGCCGCAGGACGACAAAGGCCAGGTGGATACCGGCCTCGGCAAGGGTCAGAGCAAGGGTTTGGTGTCACTCTACCCGCCGACCGTCGATATAACCAAGACCGGACAAGTAGAAGACATCGCCGGGCTGACAGTCGTCTTTCACCTGACGCCGGGCTCAGAGGCCCCGGCCGAAATGGATTTTTACTTTCCGAAATTCAAGGCATTTTGCGCGGCCGAGAATGCCACCCACAACATGCACAACATCCAGACCCTGCGCGGCGCCAATGTGCGCGATGCGCTGAAGTGGTCGAAATATTTGGGCGAGGCCATCGAGCTGTTCGGCGGCGAGGCCGAGGTAATGTTCGCGTCGCACCACTGGCCGATCTGGGGACAGGAAAACATCGCCGCGTTTCTCGGCCGGCAGCGCGACATGTACCGCTACCTCAACGACCAGACGCTGCGCATGCTCAACAAGGGCTATACCGGTATCGAGATCGCCGAGGTCTTTGAGATGCCGGAAGCGCTCGCCCGGGATTGGTCATGTCGCGGCTATTATGGCAGCGTAAGCCATAACGCGAAGGCCGTTTATGACAAATATCTGGGCTGGTTCGACGGCGATCCTTCGAATCTGCACCGGCTGCCGCCCGAACAAGCCGCGCCGAAATATGTCGAGTTGATGGGCGGGGCCGATGCCGTGCTGCAGGCGGCGAGAAGCGCCGGCGAAGCGGGCGAATACCGCTGGGCCGCGGAACTTATCCGGCACGTCGTGTTTGCCGATCAGGCCAACCAGGAAGCCAGGGATCTGCAGGCAGATATGCTCGAGCAGATGGGCTACCAGGCCGAAAACGCGACCTGGCGTAACTTTTTTCTGATGGGCGCGCAGGAATTGCGAGACGGGGTAGCGCCGCCCGCCGACAAAAAATCGTCACCTACGATGATCGCCGCCATGACGACCGACATGATCTTCGACGCGCTGGCCACGAAAATAATCGGGCCGCGGGTCGGCGACACGGACATCGTGATGAACTGGAACTTTGTCGATCCGGCGGATCCCTATCTGGTATGGGTGCAGGACGGGGTCTTGAATTATCAGGCGGGTAAGCAGGAACCGGACGCCGACCTGACCATCACGCTGAGCCGCGAAACGCTCGATAGCCTGATGGCGGGCGAACTGTCGCTCAAGGCGGTGATACAGGAGAATTTGATCACGCTCGCCGGCGACCGGACGGCACTGCTTCGCTTCTTTTGCCTGCTCGACGACAACGATAAATCGTTCCCGATCGTCACCCCGCGCTCCGACGCGAAAACCGCGTGGCAGGGCGCGGGCAAGTTTGAGAATTTAACGGGCGCGGCGTTTGAGACGCTGCTGGATCATCCGGCAGTAGCACAGGCGCGCGAGTTTCTCGGCGAACTTCCGCGCGGGTGTTAATAACTTATAACTTTATTTCGGAATTGTGATGGCCAGCATGCCGGCAAATATCGCTTCATCGATATTGTCGCCTTCCGACTCGTAGATATACATCCGGGAAATTGCTCCGTCCAGAAACAAAGCGTTCCGGCAATTAAATTGCTCTTTAAAAATCAGAGCAAAGTCGTAAAAACTTATCGGGTCGTCGGAGATCGCAAAAACTGCCGTATTTTCGTCGATAATTCCCACGCCGCTTCTTATTTTAAGATTGGCGGAATTTTCATTAAAGTCCGGATTTATACTGCCGTTTATCAGCAGCATCGGGCCCGACTGGGTTGCCAGCTGCACCTTTCCCCAATTTTGTACGGCGGCCAATTGCTGGGTTTCCACAATAGACGCTTTGCCGTTTTCGATCTTAAAAACGCCATTGTGAGGCAGATCGAAATTGCCGACGACCGCATCCGGGTCAATATTCCTGCTTTTTGGAAGATGCATTTTTTGCAGGACATTTCCATGCTCTATGTGCAGCCCGAGCGGGAAAAAATCTTTACCAAACATTCCGGCATTGGTGGCAAAAACAAGGCGCTTATTTTTTGCGGAGAGCCACTTATCCAATCCGTCGAAACTGTGGAAGGCTTCTTTATTCTCGTCACGGTAAAAAAGATTCAAGTCTGCTGTCCTGATATCGACCGTCACTGCCCGATATCTTTTACCAGCCTTGCTGACAGAAATCTGCAAGGCGCCTGCCGGGGTTTGGCGCTTGACGACATTATTTGAGCTGGAAATATTTGCTGTGGACCCTGGCCATATGTACTCGATCACTCGCGGTAAAAACGACAACGCCAAAAGACAGACGAGCAGAATAACGAGCAGATTTCTCCAAAATATCTTTCGTCTGATCTTTTGTAATTGAGAGGTGAATTCGTCCACGCTCAGGGCATTCATTTCTTCCGGAATCTGATCTCGCTCATTGCTGCCGGGTTGATTCATAAAACTTTTCGCCGATCACAAAGCCCAAAATGTTTAGGTTTTCGACTTTCGCGCTTGTGCCTGTACCGCCGTGATCACGACGGCATCGACGATGTCTTCGGCTTTGCAGCCGCGGGAAAGGTCGTTGCAGGGTTTGTCGAGGCCCTGCAGGATGGGGCCGATGGCGGTGCCGCCGGTCAGGCGTTCGGTCAGTTTGTAGGCGATGTTGCCGGCCTGCAGGTCGGGAAAGACGAGAACGTTTGCGCGGCCGCCGACGGGTGAACCCGGCGCTTTCGAATCGGCCACGCTCGGCACCAGGGCGGCGTCGGCCTGCAGTTCGCCGTCGATCTCGAGCTCGGGCATCCGGGCCCGGACGGTCTTGACGGCTTCCACTACCTTATCGATCATCTTGTGTTTAGCGCTGCCTTTGGTTGAGAAGGAAAGCATCGCCACTTTAGGTTCGACGCCGAGCAAAGCGCGGCACGAATCGGCCGAGGCGATCGCTATCTCCGCCAGCTCTGCAACGCCTGGGTCGATCACCACGCCGCAATCGGCATAGATCATCGCGCCTTCGTAACCGAATTTCGTATCGGGCACGACCATTACAAAAAAACTGGAGACGATCTTAAAACCCTGGCGTACGCCGATGCACTGGATCGCGGCGCGAACGGTGTGCGCGGTGGTATTGGTCGCGCCCGCCACCGAACCGTCGGCCTGTCCCAGCCTGACCAGCAGATTGCCGTAAAAGAGCGGGTCTTTGACGGTCTGCTCGGCTTCCTCAAGCGAGATGCCCTTGCTGCGGCGGAGTTCGTGAAACATCCGCGCGACATTGCCGAAATCGTCGGAAGCCCGGTGGTCGATGATATTGACGCCGTTTAAATTCGCCCCGGCCGCAGCGGCAGCGGCGCGCATTTTTTCTTCGTTACCAATGACGGAAACTTTTGCGATTCCGTCGCGCGCGCACATTTCGGCCGCCAGCAGCGTGCGCGGGTCTTCGCCTTCGGGCAGGATGATGTGCTGCAGATCGGCGGCGGCTCTTTGGCGAATTTTTTCCAGGATCATAATGTTTTACGAGCGATTAAATATATACCATATGCAACTTTTTTCCGATAGTGAGTAAAAGGTTAGCTAATAGTCGGAGCGCGGACGGCTCGTCCGCGCAAACGCGCAGCGTTCGATGCATCTGCTAACACAGACGCTGCCGACATTAGGCCGCGACAGCAGCCTTTGCGGACGAGCCGTCCGCGCTCCCAGTGACTTGCACAAAGCGAGCGGCGTATTTAGACTTAATCCATACGAAAAAGGAGCGGACAGAAGAATGAGCAAGATCGAACGTGTTTCGCGGAAACAGAAAAAAGAAGACAGACTGCAGGTAAAATCGCGGATGACGAACCTGCTGATGTTTTTGCCTAACCTGGTCAGACTGCTCGGCAGGCTGTTAAAAGACCCGCGTGTTCCTTCGACCGATAAAGCTCTTTTTGCCGGGGCGATAATTTACGTCATCATGCCGCTCGATTTTCTGCCCGATGTGATCCCGTTTGTCGGCCAGATAGATGATCTTTATCTTGTCTCGCTCACCCTGCTGCGGCTGATCAACCGCACGGAGTCCGGCATTGTGCGCCAGCACTGGTCGGGCGGCGGCGACATCGTGGCGCTGGCGGATTCCATCGCGAACCTCGCGCCGGCCCTGCTGCCAAAACGCGTCGTCCGCGTGCTGAATTCCGAAGTGAAATTTACCGGCGTAGGCAAGGCGCTGGATGCTGTGGCGGGAAAAAAAGAAGCCATCCTGGTCGAAGTCGTTCCCGAACCGCCGGTGATGAATCCTTCGGAAAAAACACAGTAAAAGCCTATCGATAGGTTGAGAGTTCAAACTAGAGTTTGGACTCTGAACTCTTAGTTCCGTAGGGACTTTGAAGGGTAGAGCGGGCGCAAGCGGCCCTTCCGGACTGCAAATTTATTAATCTTTAATATTTATCTTCAAGTTGGGCATCTATCCGCCTAAATTTCAGACTTAATATTTACTTTTCAAGTTGAACAACTCCCAAGGTCGGGAAGGGCCGCTTGCGCCCGCTGCAAGTCGATCATATCCGACCGGTTCGGCGCTCAGAAAATCGTTGTATTTTTCGAGGCAGAGGCGTATGATTCGGTTAAGTTCAAACCAGACAACCGGAGGTTTTTCCTATGTTCAAGGTCACCTTCACCTTAATTTTACTGATAATGGCTTTTGCGGTTCCGACCGTTCTGGCGCAGCGCGCTCAATTGCCGTCGGCGGTCGAGCGGAGAAATCAGCGCGATCAATATAATCGCCGGATGGATAACCCCTCGACCAATCCCTATAAAAAGGGCGAGGAAGCGGCCGATCGCACCCTGCCCGGGCAGATACCTAAAGACGGAGTTTTAAGATTAGAGCCGCCGAAGAGGCTTTTCTCGATATCGAGATCAACGAGGTTTTAGACGGCGATACCGTGGCGATAAAAAACACGCAAAATCAACGCGTCGTGATCCGGCTTTTGGGCATAGACGCGCCGGAATTGGACCAGGATTTCGGCGAACAGGCCCGGAAAAACCTTGAAGAAAAAATTGTCGGGAAAAAAGTACGGCTGGCTTTCGAACCCCACGGGGTGCCGGATGAAAAAGGAAGAATTCTGGCGAAAATTTTGGTGGACGAGGTCGATATTTGCTCTGAACAGGTGCGCCAGGGCTTTGCCTGGTTTTACGAGGACCATAAAGACCGGCTCGGCCTACTGGAAATAGACCAGTTAAAGGAACTGCAATCGGACGCCAAAAAAGAAAAGCTGCAGCTTTGGCAGAACAAGGCCCCTCAGGCGCCGTGGAAATTCAGAAAAAAATCGGGCGAAACGTTATAGAAACTTCATTCCCTGGATCCGGAGCATAAACAGATCATTTATCTCCCTCTTACTGCTGTTTTTTAGCGGGACAAGCATCTTTGCTAAGGAGCGGGTTGGCTTGGTATGACGACAACTACGAAGTATTTTTCGAGGAAAAAGAGCACAAGGAAAATATCCAAACGGCAAAAAGCGCTCGTTCCGCGAAATTAGGTATCTGGAAAAGCGGGAACGCCCTTGAGCCGTGGGACTATACGGCCGCCAAGGGTAAGAAGACTCCCTGAATATTTAACCTGCCTTTAAAACATCCAGAATCTTATCGTGTATTCCGCCGAAGCCGCCGTTTGACATAATGGCGACGACGTCGCCTTCCTTCATTTCCGGCGCGAGGTGCGCGACGATCGCTTCGGCATCCGGCAGCGAAAGCGCGGTTTTTCCTTTTGCCGCGATGTCCGCCACCAACTGTTCGGTGTCCAGCGTTTTTCCCAACTCGCCCGCTTTTGAAGTGTCATAAACCCCGGCGATGACGACATAATCGGCATAGCCGAACGCGCGCGCGTACAGATCCTGAAAAACCGCCAGCCGCGAAGACCATGAGCGCGGTTCGAAAACGGCGATCAGACGCCTCCCGGCGTATTTGGCGCGCAGCGCTTTTAAAGTTTCTTCGACGGCGGTCGGGTGATGCGCAAAATCGTCGATCACGGTCACGCCGCGCTCGACGCCGCGTATCTCGGCCCGGCGCTTGACTGATTTAAATGTCCGCAGCGCTTCCTGGATCTTTTCGATCGGGATTCCCCATACGTCCGCCGCGATGATCACGCCCAGGCAGTTGCGCACATTGAAATCGCCGATCAGCGGGGTTTCGAATTTACCCCATTCCACGCCTTCTTTATAAACGGTGAATTTTGTCAGCTCGCCGGAAAAGTCCAGTTCGCGCGCCTGCCACTTTGCTTCTTCGTACAGGCCGTAGGTTTCGATCAGCGTGTAAAGCCTGCCGCCCATCTCGGCCTCGACCTCGCGCACGACCTCCGAATCCCAGCCGAGAATTAAACGCCCGTTTGCCGGAACCAGATTCATCAGCCGCGAAAAAGCGAATTTTATCTCGCGCAGGTCGCGGTAAATGTCGGCGTGGTCGAATTCGATATTGCCCACGATCGCCACCTCCGGCAGGTAATGCATGAATTTGGGTTTTTTGTCGAAATAGGCGGTGTCGTATTCGTCGCCTTCGATGATAAAACGGTCGCTGTCGGTCACGCGAAAACTGGCGTCGAAATTCTGCACGATACCGCCAACCAGAAAGCTCGGGTTAAAGCCCGCGACCTCCGCCACCCAGGCGGCAATGCTCGTCGTCGTGGTTTTCCCGTGCGTCCCGGCGACGACCAGCGAGCGCCGGCCGCGGATAAATTCTTCTTTTACTACTTCGGCCTGTGAACGGTACAGCAGCTTGCGGTTTAAGACCTCCTCCAGTTCCGGATTGCCGCGCGAAATGGTATTTCCGACGATAGTGCAATCGGCGCCGACATTGGCGTTTTCCGGTTTGTAGCCTTCGATGATTTCAATGCCCAGCGCTTCCAGCTGCGTTGACATCGGCGGGTATACATTCTGATCCGAACCCGTTACCCTGTGCCCCCGCGCCTGCAGCATTCCCGCCAAACTGGCCATCGCCGTCCCGCAAATTCCGATCAAATGATAGTGCATAATAATGTAGCTACGTTCAGAGTTACGCCTTCAGGCGTGATCACGCCTGAAGGCGTAACTCTGAACTTTCCAATTGCTTTAATATCACAAAAATGCCATATTCATTGTCGGTCAGACCGTGGTAAAAATCAAAATCGTAATCAGGATGGGAAATTTCACTGTGAAAAATAAATTTTTTATTTCTCTGGCGGCGTGTGTCGTTATCTTTATCGTTTCCGGCTTTACGCTGGCGCAAAACTGTACCGAGCCAGGCTCGATCATGCGCGTGACCAAATCGCGTTCGGGCAATTTCGAACTGGTCACATTTGAGCTCAAGGCCAACGATCCGAATTACGAAGTGAAAAACGCCAAACCGCCTTTCCAGCAGTACGGCAGCGAAAGGATACTTCGCATAAAGGGAAAAGTGTTCAAGAGCATCGTCTTTCGCGACGTTGCCTGGCAATGCAAGATCCGCGAAAATTTCTCGGCCGCGACCTCGACCGTGATGGGCATCAAAAACGTCGAGCAATTCGAAGGCCAGGTCGAATACGTCATTGGCTACAGCGCGAAAGCAAAATTCGTCAGCAGCTACGCCTACGGCATCGGTTCCACCAAGGTTGTACTGAAGTTTAAGAGATAGGGTTTTGAGTTCCGCCTTTTCGGCGGCTCTCGAAAGCAGAAACCAGGGCAGTTATGGAGCGTGTGGTCTTAGCATCAAGAACACGCTCCATAACTGCCCTGGTTTCCGTCTTCAAGAACCCCGCCACGCTACGCAGGCTTACTGATAAAAAGAGCGCCCGCGCTTACGCCCCGGCTACTGACACGCCCTCGTTGTTGTCACTCTTAATTTTCTCAATTCTTTCCAGGATCGTCCGGTAATAATCTTTATTTATTTCAAAGGCGGTGTAGTTTCTGTTACTTAGCAGACAGGCGGCGACGGTCGTGCCGGAGCCGGCGAACGGATCTAAAACCAAACCATTCACCGGGCACGAAGCGCGCACCATACGCTGGATGATCTCGAGCGGTTTTTGTGTCGGGTGGTCTTCGCGCTCGCTGTGGATGCGGTGCAGGCGCGAAACCGGCCAGACGTCTTTCGGGTTATGGCCAACCTCGAGCCATTTTTTGCCGACAAAGATACTGCGCGAGCGCGCTTTTTTTGTCGCGGCGTCGTAGGGAATGCGCACGGCGTCGAGGTCGAAATAATAATCCTTCGAGCGCGCGAAAAATCCGATCGTGTCATGCACCGAGCTGTAGCGCCGCGTCGAACCCCCCATGCTCGGGACTTTGCGGTCCCAGATGATCTCGTTGATCATCAGCAGTCGGGTTTTCAGAAACGAGAAAATTTCCGGGCTGTAACGCCAGGTGGCAAAGATGTAAAGGCTCCCGTTTTCTTTTAGTTTCGGGATAGCAAGATCGAGCCACTTAAAAGTCCACTCTAAAAACTCCGCCGATTCCTGGCGGTCGGAATCGTTGCCGTAATCCTTGCCCAAATTGTAGGGCGGATCGGCGACGATCAGATCGACGCCGGCGTCGGGTATCCGGCTTACGCTTGCAAGAAAATCCTCGTTATAGACCTTGTTATGACAGTCCATTATTTTTTTGGCTTTAATAAATGCGCGAACGGAAGTTTCTTCGCCGTTTTAAAGACCTGGAATTTCCCCATCGACGGGATACCGCTTTCGGGATCGACCTTTTTGAATTTCTTCGTTTTCAGATCGCGGTAGCGCGTGGCTTTTTTCAGCTGTTTGCCTTTGGCGTCGTAATAAATTTCCTGTTCGATGATGATCTCGCCGTTAAAGGAGCGAAAGTCGGATTCGACCTTGGCCAGCGAGCCGTTTTCGCGAAAGTAGTGATAGACGTATTGCGCCCAATCACCCGAGGGACTAAACAGCGTCGAGCTCGTTTCCACGATCCGGCCCGTTTGTTTCCAGGCGTAGATTATCTCGTAGGTTTCCGTTTTCTCGCGAAATTTTTCGAGCGCTTTTTCTGAAGCGAACTGCTTCCATTTAGATTTGCCCTCAAACGCCGTGTCGGCAAAAACCAGATTCGGATTTTTGTTGCGCTTTACAAAAGCATCGGTTTTTTTGACATAGGCGTCGATGATTTTGATCTCTTCGGCTTTACCGGGTTGCGAATAGACAAAACCGCAGCAGAGAAGGATAAGCGACAGCGAAAAAAAATGTTTCATATATCTTTTAATAGTAGTTGCCAACGCAAAACAAATGCTTGAGAATTCTTAATGATAAATACGTTCGCGTCAAGGAAAAATTTGTGACCAAAGATAGTTTACCACCATCCGTCAAACCCAACCTCATCGGCGGGCATTTTCGCATGTTCAGAAAAGACCCGACCGCGTTTCTGATGCGGATGTCCGCGCTCGGCGATGTCTCGTATTTTCGCATGGGAAATGTGCCGGTTTATTTTGTGAACCATCCCGACCTGGTGCGTGACGTGCTGGTCGTAAATGCCCATAAATTTCACAAGGGCCGCGCGCTGCAGCGAGCCAGGAATTTACTCGGTGATGGCCTGCTGACCAGCGAAGAAAAGGTCCACCTGCGCCAGCGGCGGCTGGTACAGCCGGCCTTTCACAAGCAGCGGATAATTTCCTATGCCGAGGCGATGACAATGTACGCCGACCGGATGGCAAATGAATGGAATGACGGCGAAGTGCGCGACATCGATCGTGAAATGATGCGGCTGACGCTGCAGATCGTGGGCCGCACACTCTTTAGCGCCGATGTCACGGACGACGCTGACGAGGTGGGCGCGGCGATGACGACCATCGTCAATCTATTCAATTTTTTGCTGCTGCCGTTTTCCGAACTGCTGGAGAAACTGCCGCTGCCGCAATCGATAAAATTCCGCAAAGCCAAGGCAAAGCTCGACGAGGTGATCTACGGCTTTATCGACGAGCGCCGCGCCAGCGGTGAAGATAAGGGCGATCTGCTCTCGATGCTGCTGCTGTCGCGGGACGAAGAAGGCGGCGAAGATAGGGGTGGCATGACCGACGAACAGGTGCGCGACGAATGCCTGACGCTTTTTCTCGCCGGGCATGAGACCACCGCCAACCTGCTGACCTGGACCTGGTATCTGCTCTCGCAAAATCCGGCGGCGGAAGCGAAACTGCATGAGGAACTGGACCGTGTGCTCGGCGGGCGAATTCCGGCTTTCGCAGATCTGCCCGCGCTAAAATATACCGAGGCCGTGATCGCCGAATCGATGCGGGTCTATCCGCCGGCGTGGGTCGTCGGGCGATTAGCGACGGAAGAACACGAGTTTAACGGTTATAAAGTTCCGCGCGGCGCGCTGACGCTGGTCAGCCAATTTACGATGCATCGCGACCCGCGTTTTTGGGAAGACGCGGGAAAATTTAAGCCGGAGCGCTGGGAAAATTTAAGCATCAAGGAAACTTCCCAACGGTTCACCTATTTCCCGTTCGGCGGCGGCGTTCGGCGCTGCATCGGCGAACAATTCGCCTGGACGGAAGGCATCTTGCTGCTCGCCACGCTCGCCCGCAAATGGAAACTGCGCGTCCAACCCGACCAGCAGATCGGCCTTAAAGCGATGATAACCCTAAGGCCGAAATACGGAATGCGGATGAAGATAGAGAAGAGGTGATCGGCGGCTGGTAATTAGTAATTAGTTACCTGGCTTCTACCCAGACGGCTTTACCGTTTTTATCACAGCCAGTGGATGGCCTGAGCGTTGATGAGCTTTAACCGCTTCGCGGACAGCTTTGCGCAAAATGGAAGTAAGCTGTTTTCATCAGATAAAATTTCCTGAATCCTGTCTTTTTTCTGACGTTATTAGTCGGCTCTTTCATACTTTTCTTTTATGTTTTGCCACAATGTTGGTTTTGATACCTCAATAGTCTTTGATAATTTTCCTCTTGCGATCAACGTAGGTTTAGAAAGCGCAATTGTCATAAAAATACCAATTGTCTGCGATGGAAAACATACAATCGAAAGAGGGCAATTCCCCGTGGCAAAGGGCGCAAAGGGTCGTTTGGTTTATAATGAACGAGTGATCGACGATCAGATACAAATTTATCCTTCGTTCGGTTCGGGAGATCTTGTAGCCCGCCGGAACGTGAGCGTTTATCTGCCGCCTAATTACCATGCCGAAAGCGAACGGCGATTTCCGGTGCTGTACATGCAGGACGGGCAAAATCTTTTCGATCCCGGGGCCTCTTTTGCCGGCGTGGCCTGGCGGGCGGATGAAACGGCGCAGGCGCTGATACTGAAAAAAAAGATTGACCCGCTGATCATCGTCGCCGCCGATAATACGCCGGACCGGATAGACGAATACACCCCGGCACGCTCACGCGGGCGCGGCGGACGCGCCGACGAATACGGCCGGATGCTGACCGGGGAACTAAAGCCTTTTATCGACGCCACCTATCGCACCCTGCCGCAGGGCGAATTTACCGGCGTCGGCGGTTCTTCACTCGGCGGGCTTTTTGCGCTGCACATGGGTTTGACCAGACCGGATGTTTTCAGCCGGGTGGCGGCGATGTCACCCTCGCTTTGGTGGGCGAACCGCGCTATTTTGCGCGAAATTTCGGCGCTGCCTTCACGACTGCCGGTTCGTATCTGGCTAGACGTGGGCAGGCGCGAGGGCCGCTACACCATCGCGCAAGCGCGTCACCTGCAGGATATTTTGCGCGGCAAAGGCTGGCGGAAAAATCGCCGCGCGGCTTTGGCGGATTTCAGATATTTAGAAGCGCCCCGAGCGAGTCATGATGAATTCTCGTGGGGCGCGCGATTCGATAAAGTACTAAAGTTTTTGTATCCGAAGATCTGAAATTTTAGCCGCAAAAAGTCACAAAAAGCGCAAAAGAAATTTGGTGGTTTTGTGTGAATGATTAATTTTAACCCGGTCGCTACGGCTCCCGATTTTGACAAGAATATGAAAATAACGCTGCGAATTCTTTTTTGTTTGGTCTTACTATTTCCGCTGCCTGTCTTTGCGCAGAAGCTTTATTATCCGTCCGCCGACAATTGGGAGCGCCGCGCGCCGGAGCAGGCCAAGCTTGATCCGGTGAAGCTGAAGGAAGCGATAGATTTCGCGATCTCCAGCGAATCGAAGTCGCCGAAAGATCTGGAGCTTGCGCACTACCAGACATTCGGCCGCGAACCGTTCGGCGAAGCCGTCGGCCCCTTTACTGATCGCGGCGCCGCCGCCGGAATCATCCTGCGCGACGGCTATATAGTGGCGGAGTGGGGCGACCCGCGCCGGGTGGATATGACGTTTAGCGTAACGAAAAGTTTTCTTTCGGCGACGGTCGGGATCGCCTTTGACCGCAAGCTGATAAAGAGCCTGCAGGACCCGGTGATCGGGTATTGGGCGCCGACGCTGGCCTGCGAACCGGGCGCAAAATTTGACGATGCCGGTAAATTCGGCAGATCGCGGCTGCTGGATATTTTCGAGACGGGGCACAACCGCAAGATCACCTGGGAACACTTGCTGCGGCAAACGAGCGACTGGGAAGGCACGCTCTGGGGCAAGCCCGATTGGGCCGACCGTCCCGACCGCGATCCGGCCAAGTGGCTCGATCGCAGGCGGAACGAGCCTTCGGCCGTCTATGAATACAACGACGTGCGGGTGAACGCGCTGGCGCTGGCCGCGCTAAACGTCTGGCGGCGTCCGCTGCCGCAGGTGCTGAAAGAAAATCTGATGGACGAGATCGGCGCTTCTACCACGTGGCGGTGGCTGGGGTACGAAAATTCCTGGGTGGTGATGGATGGGCAGGCCGTGCAATCGGTCAGCGGCGGCGGCCACTGGGGCGGGGGAATGTTCATCTCGGCGCTCGATATGGCGCGTTTCGGTTTGCTCACCGCGCGAGATGGTAAGTGGCGCGACAAGCAGATACTTTCAGCCGAATTCGTCCGGCAGGCAAAAACACCGACGACGGCACAGCCGACCTACGGCTTTATGAACTGGTTTCTCAACACCGACAAAAAGCTCTACCCGAGCGCGCCCGCTTCCGCAATCATTCACACCGGCAACGGCGTCAACATTATTTATATCGACCCGGAAAATAATTTGGTGATAGTCGCGCGCTGGATTGAAAACGGAAAAATAGATGAGTTCTTAGGGAAGATTTATGCGAGTTTGAAGAAGTAAAGACTGGGAGCGCGGACGGCTCGTCCGCATGAACGCACGGCGTTCGAGATCATTTATTACTATCGACATTTAGGCTGCAAAAAGCAGCCTTTGCGGACGAGCCGTCCGCGCACCCGGTAACCTGAAAAAGTGAACGTTTATTTTGATCTTAAAATTTCTATAACTGACTCTATTATCTGGGTGTATTTTTCGTCGCTCAAAACTCCTACGCGTTTTAATATCAAGCTTTCGTGTCCGGTAAAAATTTTGTTTGGACGAGCATAACTAATGTGGCGCAATGATCCTTCTACAAAATCGTCCGGGTGAATTTCCACGGCCTTTTCGTCAACGTTAGAGTTGCTTGTGATTTGGCATAATATCCGATCTTCTTTAGTAGTTTGAGATAAGACAAGAGCCGGACGAAGTTTAGTTTGTGAAAGGTCGGAAAAAGGGAAATGAATCAGCACGATGGAAGCGCGTTCAAATGTTTCCATGCTTCATCCTCCTCCGGCGTGTTCCAATCTTTTGCTAAAGAGAGTTCCGACAATAAAGCCGTTTCAATATTGGAATCTGAATCTTCCTTTTCAGACAGATACACGACAAAGTCATAGACGACGGCTAATTTTTCTTCCGATAGCGATTGAAGCTTATTATCGATGTCCTTAACGGTAATACCCATAACTATTTCTTTTTACATTAAAAATGGTCTCAGAGCAATACAAAATCTTACGGCGTGATGATCGCCTTGACCGCCATTTTTGCCAGCTTCCACATTTTGCCCCAATCGACTTCGCCGTCGGTATCTTTGCCGGTCAGCTTGTCGAGGATGAGCTGGCGGAACTGTTTGCCTTCGCGGCGGAGGGTAAATTCCTTGGCAAAAGGTTTGGCGGTTTCAAAGAAGTTGAATTCCGGGTCGATCACGATGCCGATGCCTTCGAGCGTCATCAGCGCGCGCATGATGTAAGTAAAATTCGCCGGCAGCCGGAACGGGTAATCGTACATCACGTCGGCCAGCTCATAGGTCAGTTCCTTGAAATTCACTTCCTTGAATTTCAAATTCAGATAGTGCTGGAAAAGTTTTTCCACGATCGGGCGCACCACGTTCGGATCGACGCCCGGTTTTAAGAAATTCAGATCGATCAGATCCTGCGCGATGCCCTGCGGATCTTTGGCGACGACGTGGAAAAATGCGTCGATCATTTTAGATTGCAGCTTCGGCGTGATCCGGCCGACCATGCCGAAATCGAAAAATGCGAGCTGCCCCGAGTCCATCACCAGCAAATTGCCGGGGTGCGGGTCGGCGTGAAAAAAGCCGTCTTCCAGCAGCTGTTTCAAATAGGTTTTGATCAGCAGGCGATTGGTCGCGGCGGCCGAGAGCCCTTTAGACGCGAGCAACTTGATGTCTATCACCTTGGTGCCGCGAATGAACTCCAGCGTCAGCACTTTTTTGCTGGTGTGCGACCAGTAAATTTTCGGGACGTAAATGTTCTGCCAGTCTTTGAAATTATCGCGAAAGCGTTCGGCGTTGCGGCCTTCGGCCAGGTAATCCATCTCTTCCTGGATCGTTTCTTCGAATTCGTGGAGCATCCCGCTCCAGTCGGCGTTTTCGTTGAGCTTGGGAAAGCGGGCGGCGTAGCCGGCGATCTTTTGCAGCAGCCGGATGTCGCCGTAGATCATCGCCGACAAGTTCGGGCGCTGTACCTTGACGGCGACTTCTTCGCCGGTGTAAAGCCGCGCGCGGTAAACCTGCCCCAGTGAAGCGGCCGCGATCGGTTCGGTGTCGAATTCGGCGTAGGCATCCTTGAGAGTCTTTTTTAGTTCGGCTTCGATGCGTTCGTAAGCCAGCGCATTTTCAAACGGCGGGACGTTATCCTGCAGCGTGCCCAATTCCTTTACAAAAGCCAGCGGCAGCAGATCGGCGCGGGTACCCAGGCTTTGCCCGATCTTGATAAAGGTCGGCCCCAGCTTGATCAGATTATCCTTGAGCCAGACGGCCTGTTCCTGCTGCTTTTTTGTCTTATCGGTGCCGCGATAGACCCACCAGCTTGTCACACGCACGCCTTTGTCAAAAAACCAGCGCTGAACGCCATTGATGCGTTCCTGTACCACCGCCAGCGGGCCGAATTCACGCGCTTTTTGCAGGCGCTGCTCGCCGACGCGCAGCTTGTGGCCGTAATGAATATCGTATTTATCGAGGTAGAGATACAGCGCCAAAAGGCCGATCACGCGCGAAACCTGGAACAGCCGCCACCAGCCGCGAAAGCCCTGATAACGCTGCGCGATTAGCTCATCTTCGGACGTTTCGATCGACGGCTCTACCGGAGTTAAAGCCTTGTCGCCGCTGGGGTTTGCCGCCGCCGGTTCAGTCTTTTTTTCCGTTACCGCCAGCCACTGGCCGTTCTCTTCCGTCATCGTGTTTGTACCTGTAAACATATTAACAAATCCAATACTTGAACGTATTTTGATGTTGGAATGTTTGGGAAAGTTTGCGGGGGATGTGGAGATTCCCTTCTTGTCAGTACCGGGGAACGCAGTGACCGGCTCACGAGCAGAGCGAGTCAGTTCTTTTTCGCTTACAGTCAGCCACTTCGTTCCTGGCACTGACTCCGTCACCGGCAACCGGGCAACGCGCAAGCGGAGCGAGCATCGTCAAGACATCACTGGTCAAAGTTCGGCAATTCATCGCCCTGTCCGTGCAATACGTAATCAGTCGCGCGCGCTCGATGCTTCGCTCGTTCCAAAGCTTTCTGCGGCTGCCTTTTTTCGCCCAAGGAGTTTCTTCGTTATTCCAAAGCCGATCTTCGCGGAGCCGCTTTGTCGCCCCTGCCTTTAGTGCGGCAAGCGCACACGCTGTATCGTAACCTTTAACACCTATTACCGAATGGATGTGATTCGTACGGGCGTTGACGGCGAATAGGATCCATTCACGCCGGGTACAAATCTCTCGCACGCCGCTTACAGCCGATCGGCGCATTTGAGCGTTAAGCGTCAATACCGGACGCGCCATCAACTCTTTTTTATAATTTTGCCAGTTTGAACTTTCTGAAATGAAAGGTGTGCCGTAAATGTTGTGAGCGCGGTCCACCGATCCACGTTCGTCGCCGTGCAGCCATGTGCCGTAGCAGCGAAAGGTGAATAAAACAGCAAGCGGGAGCTCCGTGTCGTTCCACATCGACAGCATTTTAGCATAAGAAACTTCACCGCTCACAATCGTCACTGTAATAGCAACAGGCGATACTCACTGCGCTCGTGAGCTGGTCACTGCGTTCCCAGTACTGACCCGTTACTCGATCTCAAGCATGCTATGCACACCTTTGCGCGAGAAATAAGCGATCGCCCGGCGGGAATCGCGTTCGATCTGGGCTTTGAGTTCGTCGATGCCGCTGAATTTGCGTTCGTCGCGGATGCGGTGCAGGAAACGCACGCGCAGCACGTCGCCGTACAGGTCACCGTCAAAATCGAAAATGTAGGTTTCGACGGAAGGTTCAGGGTCGCCGCCGAAAGTCGGGCGGACGCCGATATTGGTAATGCTGCGCCGCCAGGTGTCGTCGATCAGCGTGGCGGTGACATAAACGCCGATGCGCGGGATGACGCGGTTTTGCGGCAAAAGATTGGCGGTGGGAAAACCGATCGTGTGGCCCCGGCGGTCACCGCGAATGATCTTACCCTCGACGCCGTAGGGACGGCCGAGCATTCGCCGCGCCAGATTGACCTGTCCGGAGGCAAGCAGCTCGCGAATTTTTGAAGAGCTGATGCGGGTGCCGCGAAGCCGGACTTCCGGCACTTCGTCGGCAAAAAAACCGAGTTCGGCGCTGATCTTTCTCAGCAGCACGATATCGCCGGCGCGATTTTTACCGAAAGCAAAACCTTTGCCCAGATAAACTTCGCGCGCCTGCAGACGGTCATAGATGACCTCGCGCAGAAATTCTTCGGCTTCGATGCTGGCAAATTCCAGGCTGAAGGGGATAACGATAGCCTGCTCGATCCCGAGGACCTTGAGCGCGGCCAGCCTCTGATCCAAAGTTTGCAGCAGCGGCGGGGCGGATTCCGGGTGCAGCACGGCGCGCGGGTGCGGATCGAAAGTGAGCGCCGTCGGCACCACATCCAGCGCGTCGGCCCGCTCGACCACGGTCTGGGTTATCTTTTGATGGCCCAGATGCAGCCCGTCAAAAACACCGAGCGTCAGCACCGTCGGCCGCGCGATATTAGCATTTTCTGTTCCGTGAAAAATCTTCATCGAAGCTAAAAGATTAAAGGGAATTTGAAGTAAAGGCAAACGGGTGGAATTAAGGATAACCTGCGTTCGCGGATAATTTCTTCGCGTGCTTTGCGTCTTGTCTTAGCGGCCTCTGCGGTTGGTTCTTTAAAAAAGAAAAGCAACCGCAAAGAACGCAAAGCTGAAGACGCAGAGAGCGCAGAGGTTACTAATGTTTATTGATGCCGCGCCGGTCGTTGATAAACTCTATCAGCGCCGATTGCAGTCCAAACGGCAAATGCCGCGCGAGAAAAACGAACAATTTGTTTTGAGATCCCGGCACCACGATATGCGCGCCGCGCATGGTTTTCGCAAAAGCGATCCTTGCTACCGCTTCCGCCGTCATCCCGGAATTTTTCTTATCCGCGATCCCGGCGCGGGTGCGAAATTCCGTTTGCGTGATCCCGGGGCAAAGCACCGTTACCGTGACGCCGCTGTTTTTTAGCTCCGCGCGCAGCGACGACGAAAAAGAAAAGATGAACGATTTGCACGCGCTGTAAACCGACTGTTTCGGCACCGGCGAAAAAGAATACACGGAAGCGACATTTAAAATATGCCCGTTTTTTCGCGCGATCATTTTTGGCAGCACGGCTTTGGTTAATTTGAGCATCGCCGAAAGCTGCACTTCGAGCATCTTTAATTCTCCTGCCAGGCCTGTTTCCGCAAAATCACCTTTGACGCCGAAACCCGCGTTATTGACCAAGACGTCGAACTGTTTATTTGATATCTCATCGATCAAAGAATCTGTTGAAGCAGGATCGGAGAGATCGGCGGAAAAAATGCCGGTTTGTATTCGGGCTTTATCCTGACACTGAACGGCGACGCCTTCCAATGCATCCCGGTCCCGGGCGGTAAGAAAAACGTTGAAGCCGCCGGCGGCGAATTCCAGCGCCAGGGCCCGGCCGATGCCGGATGAAGCGCCGGTGATCAGCGCCCATTTTTCTTGTGCGGGTGTGGCCATTTATGGAGCGCGGGCATCCCTGCCCGCAACGAACGCGAAGCGTTCGATACGCACCCGCTTACGCAGGCGCTACTGACGTAAAGTATTCACTCTCAAGCTGCTTGATGGTCGCGGCTATCTCTCCGGCAATTTCATTGTACCCGGCTTTTCCTCTTTTTTCCGTGTCGGGCGCGATCAGTTTCATCGACATCTTGAAATGCGAACCGCGCGGCGGGTAGTTTGAAAAAGATTTCTGTTTATCGCTGCGCAAATGAATGCAGAGCACGCGGGCGCCTTCCAGCGAATATACTATTTTGCCGACGCCGGCGGTCACATTTTCATCGTCGAATAACCCTTTGCGGCTGCGCTGGCCCTCGGGAAAGATCAGGACGACATTGCCCTGAAGCAGCAAATACCGGCAGAGTCTGAGCACGGCATTTTTATGCTCGCTGGTTCCATCGCGGTGAATAAAAATGCATTTAGTAAGATAAAGAGTGATGTGATAGATAAATTTTTTCTTGAAAAAATCACCGGCCGGCAGATTCCAGGTGAACGCCTTGTAATTAAATAGATACCAAAAATTCGAACCCAGCCCCCAGATGATCAGCGCCGAATCGATGAACGTCAGATGATTGGCGCAGATGATCAGCGGCGATCTGTTTTCGCGCCAGATCTCGCGATATTGTTTACGGATCTCGCGCATATTTTCGATGCGATAACCACTCAAACGCATCATTAATACCAAAAGCCCGCCCAGCGGCAGCAGCAGCAGCCAGCAAATAAACGACTGCAGATTGGTCTCCGAGATCGTGCTCGCGTCCGGCCGGTCAAGCCGGCTGAGCAAGCGCGCCTTGGGGTTGAAATTCGGTATTTCTTTCACGTTTTGCATAATTGAAAGTTCAGAGTTACGCCTTCAGGCGTGAAATTCTTATACGATCACGCGTAAACGCGTAACTCTGAACGCTTATCACAAATTCTGATTTCCCGCGCCGAAAATATTTTTCGGATCGAAACTCGTCTTTACCTGATCTTTTAATTTCAGCGTCGTTTCCGACATGATTTCCGGCAGAAATGCCTGGCGGATCTTACCGATGCCGTGATGATGCGAGAGCGAACCGCCGCAGCGCAGAATTTCCTCGCGCGCGATATTTTCCAGTTCGAGGTAAACGTGCGAAGGATTTTCCACGCCCTTGTAATAAAATCCGAAATAGAAATAGATCGCGACTCCGGTGCGATAGACCTGCGTGATGCGCGAGGTGACAAAAGGCCGTCCCGGCAATCCGCGCCGGGTGTATTCCTCCTGCAGCACGCGCTTTACGTTTTCGCAAATTTTCAGCGCATCGCTCCACGCGCACGACGTTTCGAAAGATTCGGCGATGATGTAATAGTTCATCAAAAAATCGCGAATATAGGCGATGCTGTAAGTAAGCTGGTAGCCGCGCCGTCCGTTATCGCCGCCCGCTTTCATGCCTTTATGTTTTTTGGCGATGCGGTAAACGTCAGTCTGCTGGCGCTCGACCTCGTCTTTGGTGCCTTCGAACACGAGCGTGAGCGCGACCATCTTTAAGGGCTCGAAACCTTTTACCCTGGTCACGAAAAACTTCTCGAATTTACTCTTCCACACTTTCATTCCGCTCGCGGCGGGTTTTAAAGCCAGGCCGAATTGAAACTGCAGATTATCCACCAGGCGGACGCTCGCCGGCGGTGTCGAGGTATGCGCCAGCTCGCGCATGAACGCGTAGCCGTCTTCGTAAGAGGGAAACAGGACAGAGCCGTACACCTGGGCTTCGGGCAGCGGAAAAAGTTTGACGACGGCCGAGGTAATAATGCCGAGCGTGCCTTCGGAACCGAAGATCAGCCGGCGCAGATCGGAGCCGACCGATTCGCGGGGGACGGGCGTGGCGCGCTCCAGCTTGCCGTCGGCGGTGGCCACGGTCACATCGATCACGATGTCTTCGATATTGCCGTATTTGTTTTTCTTCATTCCGCTGGCGTTGGTCGCGACCCAGCCGCCGAGCGTGGAAAATTCCACACTGTCGGGCTCATGGCCCATCGAATAACCGTATTTTTCCAGCTGCGCCATAATATGGCGGCCAACGGCGCCGGCTTCGATACAGGCCATCATATTTTCCGGGTCGATCCAGCGCACGCGGTTCATCCGGCGCATATCGACGGAGGCGATCACGCGCCTTTCGCTGTCGCTGCAGCGCAGCGCGTCGGTCACATTCGTGCCGCCGCCGAACGGGATCAGCACCGCGTCGCACTTTTTCGCGGCTTCGATCAACTGCGCCACTTGTTCTTCGCTTTCGGGATACAGGATCATGTCAGGAATGCGTCCCAGCCGTTTATGCTTGATGGCAAACATTTCTTCCTGAGTGTGCCCGTGCCCGTGACGCAGGCGATTTTCGCCGCTCCCGTCGATCTGAGTTTCCCGCAGAAAAATTCTGATTTCTTCGCTGAATTTTTGGTTTTGGGCGGCGGCTGGAATTTCGGTCGGGTAAGAATTTTGATGAATGTCTTTCGGGTCGAGTTCGACATCCAGAGTTTCGCGTATCCAGGGCAGCAGGCGCGGCAATTCCTGGCCGCTGAGCTCATAGCGGCTGCCTAAAATGGTTGCGACGCCGTTTTCGTTGATCGCAAAACGCGTATCGCGAAAGCCCCAGTTGTCGAAGCTCTCGATTTCATCGGCCGCGGGTTTTAGCGGCTCGGGATAGATCAGTTTGTCGTTCATTTCGTTTTGAGTTCCGCCGTTAGACGGCTTTCGAACGCTTTTTGCGTTCGTTGCGGACGAGCCGTCCGCGCTCCCAGTCAATGCGTTCGCGTAATTGTAATTGTTGATTATGGCTATTTAGTGAAAGAAATAATTGAACGATTCTGCTATCGCTCTTAGCGCCACAGCCCCTTCATATAGATGCGACGGCAGCGCTACTTCAAAAAAGACACCAGCGAGCTTTCTTTTACCAGCGAAGAGGGAGTAATGCCGAGTGCCGTGCGAAAAGTGCGGGTCAGGTGCGCGGAATCCGCAAACCCTGCTTCATGAGCAGTTTCCGTGAGCGATCCGGCTCGCGCCAGCAAGTGGAGCGCGTCCCGCAGGCGCAGCCAGAGCAGGTAGCGGCGGACGGGCACGCGGACATGTTCGGTAAAAAGATGGGAAAAACGGCTTTCGGATAGCTCGACTTCGGCCGCGATGTCTTTGACCAAAATACCGTTTTCGCGGCCCGCGCGGATCCATTCGATGCTCTGCGAAACACGCGGATCGATCGCCGCGGTGTCCGAACGAGAACCGGCGGCTATTTTTTCTATTACCCCGCGATAAACGGCCTCGCCTTCGCCGCCTGCAATTTCCGGCTCACCAAAAAATTCAAGCAGAGGATGAATTTCTTTCAGGATGCCGGGCGAAATTTCCGTGATCTTGTTTTCAGAGGTTGCCGGGATCAAAAGCTGGCCAAGGTTTCCTTCCGGCGCGAGCAGGAACATGGCCATTTTGTTGGAACCGCCCTCGATGGCGTGCGCCTGCCCGGCGGGAATGATGGCAGAAGTATAATTTTGCCAGGCGTCTTCGTCAGAAGCGCGAAGCTGAAAATTGCCTGCGTTACCGGCATTGCCTACCGGGGATATACAAATTTTGATCGCGGGCGATTCATGCAGAACGGCGGTTCCGGCAGCGCCAAAAAATAAGCCGTGCTCTTCCCATAAAAAAACTTTGCCGGACCAGTTCATTTTAAACCTGGAAGCGCAGGCATCTTGCCTGCAATGAACGCGAAGCGTTCGAAAAGTATATTCCCTTGCTTCTGAATCTTTTAGGCTGCAAGCAGCCTTTGCAGGCAGGATGCCTGCGCTCCCAGGGAAATCGCCTGAGTTAATCGCCCAGATATTTCCCCGGCACCAGATAATTTCGCACATAATCCGCAACGGCTTCTTTCAGCGGGGTAACGGAATTTTGATAACCGGTATTTCGGATGCTCTCCAGATCTGCCTGGGTGTGATATTGATAGCGGTCGCGCAGGTGCTCAGGCATTTCGATGAATTCGATATTGGCCGGAAGGTCGAGCGCGGCAAAGATCGCGGCGGCCAGTTCGTTCCAGGTGTGCATCCGGCCGGAGCCGACATTGAAAAGCCCGCCCGCCTGATTTTCCATAAAATGCAAAGTCATTTCGACCGCGTCTTTGACATAGACGAAATCGCGCCCGAATTCGCCGTCCCGGTAATCGGGATGGTGGCTTTTAAAAAGCTGAAGTTTACCGGTTTCATTGATCTGGCCGTGGGCTTTATTGACCAGGCTGCGCATATCGTCTTTGTGATTTTCGTTCGGGCCGAAGACGTTGAAATATTTCAGCCCGACAATGCGTTCGAACAGTTTATTTTGCCGCGCGTATTGGTCAAACAGGTGCTTGGAATACCCGTAAACATTGAGAGGGCGCAGGTTATCTAACTCTTCCGCGCCGTCGTTCATCCCGGCGGAGCCGTCGCCGTAGGTCGCGGCCGACGAAGCGTAGATAAACCGCGCATGGTGCGCCACCGCCCAGTCCGCCAGGTCGCGGGTGTACTGGTAATTGTTCTGCATCATGTAATTCGCGTCGGTTTCCGTGGTCGAAGAACACGCGCCCATGTGCAGAATATTTTCCACGCCCTTAAATTTATCCAGGTCATCGGCAAAGTCGTATTTGTCGATATAGTCCCGGAATTTCAGCGGCGCGAGATTTTTCCACTTATCGGTTTCGTCCAGCTCGTCAACGATCAGAATGTCCGTTTCGCCAAGCTGATTTAAACGCCAGACCAGCGCGCTGCCGATAAAGCCCGCGCCGCCGGTGACGATGATTTTGAAGTTTGATGACATATCTAAATTATTATAGCCGACGTGGGATAAAACGGTTCAGAGTTCAAGCTTCAGCTTGTTTTAATGTTTAATGAGAAGACAAACTAAAGTTTGAACTCTAAACATTTTCGCCGCCGCTCTAAGCTCCACTCCTTTTTGAAGGAGGGGTGGGGCGCGTTTCGTGCGACGGGGTGGTTATTCTTCAAAAAGCCTTGGTAGCCATGAACCCAGTCGCTAACCGCTCCCGGTTCTGACCTTACCATCCCAAAATATAAGCGAACATCAGCGGCGCTACGATCGAAGCGTCGGATTCGACGATGTATTTTGGCGTTGTCGCTTCGAGCTTGCCCCAGGTTATCTTTTCGTTCGGCACCGCGCCGGAGTATGAGCCGTAGCTGGTGGTCGAATCCGATATCTGGCAGAAATAGCCCCAGACGGGAATGCTTTCGCGCTGCAGATCCTGGTGCAGCATCGGCACCACGCAGATCGGGAAATCGCCCGCGATGCCGCCGCCGATCTGGAAAAACCCGATCGTCGAATCCGTCGATTCCTGTGTGTACCATTCGGCGAGCATCGTCATATATTCGATGCCGCTGCGCACGGTGTGAACATTTTTAATGTCGCCGGTGATGACGTGGCCGGCGTACATATTTCCCATGGTGGAATCTTCCCAGCCGGGCACGACCATAGGCAGATTTTTCTCCATCGCGGCATACATCCACGAATCCTTCACGTCGATCTGGTAATACTCCGCGAGCGCGCCGGATTTTAAGACCTGGTACATAAATTCATGCGGGAAATATTGCTGCCCGTCAGCGTCGGCCTTCGTCCAGACATCGACCATCGCTTTTTCCAGCCGCCGCATAGCTTCCATTTCCGGGATGCAGGTGTCGGTCACTCGGTTCATGTGGCGATTTAATAGTTCCTGCTCATCCGCCGGGGTCAGATCGCGGTAGTGCGGCACGCGTTCGTAAAAATCATGCGCCACCAGGTTGAACAGGTCTTCTTCGAGATTTGCGCCGGTACAGGATATTATCTGCACCTTGTCCTGCCGGATCATCTCGGCCAGGCTCAGGCCCAACTCGGCGGTGCTCATCGCGCCGGCCAGCGTGATCATCATCTTGCCGCCGCCATTCATGTGCCGCACATAGCCTTCGGAAGCGTCGATCAGCGCCGCGGAATTAAAATGCCGGTAATGATGCTTGATAAATTCTGTAATTTGACCGTTCATAATTAGTTTGTGTCAGTAGCCCAAGCGTAAGCGCGGGCGCCCTTCCTGACGGTCGGGCTACTGACACTATCTGTGTCCTGTCCCGAAATTAATTAAAAAAACCACCCGAAAACGCCTACGGAATTTCCGCCATCGTACGTTTCAAGGTGGCTTTCTTTAAATTTAACGTAAAAGCCGTTTTGTTTCAAATAAGTTCAGGTTTAGAGTTACGCCTTCAGGCGTGATCACTTTCAACGATCGCGCATAAATGCGCAACTCTGAACTCAGGATTTAGAACGCGTGGTCGAAAGCGACGTCGCCGGCCACGGATATCTGATAGGCCGAGACGCGGCGTTCGAAGAAGTTTGCCAGTTCCTGCACGTCCTGCAGGTCCATGAAATCGAACGGATTTTTTGCGCCGTAAACTTTTTGCATCCCGAGCATCACCAGCCGCTGGTCGGCGATAAATTCCAGGTACTGCCGCATATCGCCGGTCGAAAGGCCCGCAACGCCGAGGCTTAAAATATCGTCGGCAAACTGCATTTCGCATTCGACCGCTTCGTCCAGCATCTCGACGATCTGGCGTTTTAATTCTTCATCGAAGAGATCCGGTTCCTCGGCGCGCACTTTTTTGACCACTTCAAAAGCGAAACCCATATGGGCGGATTCGTCACGGAAAACCCAGTTGGTTCCCGCGGCCAGCCCGTGCAGGTAGCCTTTCGAGCGCAGAAAATAGACATAGGCAAACGCGGCAAAGAAAAACAGGCCTTCGATACAGGCGGCAAAGCAGATCAAATTTTTCAGAAATTCCCGGCGGTCGTCCTTGGTTTCCAGGCTGTTTAAGCCCTGGATCGAATCGATCCATTTTTGGCAAAACTCGGCTTTGTGATGAATCGACGGAATATTTTCCACCGCCGCAAAAGCCGCTTCGCGTTCCTTGATGTCAGGGATATAGGTGTCGAGCAGCGTCAGATAAAACTGCACGTGCAGCGCCTCTTCATAAAGCTGGCGCGAGAGATACATTCGCGCTTCGGGCGAATTAATGTGCTTGTAGAGATTAAGCACCAGGTTGTTCGAAACGATCGAATCACCGGTCGCAAAAAACGCGACGAGGCGGCTGATCAAGTGGCGCTCGGCGCCGGTCATCTTGTTGCGCAGGTCGCCGACGTCGGTGGAAAAATCCACTTCCTCGACCGTCCAGGTGTTTTTGATCGCGTTGCGATACATTTCATAAAACGCCGGGTATTTCATCGGGCGCAGCGTCAAATTAAATCCGGGATCAAGCAGCATAATAAAAATTCCTTTTACTGGGAGCGCGGACGGCTCGTCCGCCTAAGCCGCCTAAAGGCGGAACTCAAAACACCCCGTCGTTACCGCTCCGGGTTCTGACATCTACTGGCAAGCATCGCACATTTCGGGATTTTCCAGTGAACATGCCAAGGCTTCACTTTCGCTGTAAACTGGTTTAGTTTCAGCAGTTGCGGTGTCTGCCGCATTGGTCTGCGCGATCTTTGTCGCGGGTCTGGAACGCAGGTAATAGGTCGTCTTCAACCCCTTCTGCCAGGCGTACATATACATAGAGGAAAGTTTGCCGATATTCGGGCTTTCCATAAAAAGATTGAGCGATTGGCTCTGGTCGATAAAAGCGCCGCGGTCGGCCGCCATGTCGATCAGCGAGCGCATCGGAATTTCCCAGGCGGTGCGATAAATTTCCTTTAACTCGGCGGGAAATTCATCGATGCTTTGCACGGAGCCTTCGGCGACCTTGACCTGATTGCGGATGTTTTCGGTCCACAGGCCCGCCGCTTTCAGTTCATTGACCAGGTAGCGGTTGACCTGCAGGAAATCGCCCGACAGGGTTTCGCGTTTGAAAAGATTGGAAACCTGCGGTTCGATGCATTCGTAACAGCCCGCGATCGAAGCGATCGTCGCGGTCGGCGCGATCGCGATCATCAGCGAATTGCGCAAGCCGGTAGTGTTGATCTTTTCGCGCAGCGTGTTCCAGCGATCCGCATCTTCCGGGGCGATTCCCCAGAGATCGAATTGCAGGTCGCCCTGCGCCGCGCGGGTCTCTGAAAAAGCCGGATGCGCGCCGCGTTCCGCCGCCAGATCGGCCGAAGCGTTAAGCGCCGCAAAATAGATCTCTTCCTGAATACGAGCGGAAATTTTGCGCGCCGCTTCCGAATCGAACGGCAGGCGCATCTGAAAGAAAACGTCCTGCAATCCCATCAGCCCGAGGCCGATGTTGCGCCAGCGGGCGTTGGAATCCGCCGTGCTTTGGATGGCGTAAAAGTTAAGATCGATCACGCGGTCGAGCTGGCGCACGGCAAGGTGAACGTTGCGGCGCAGCTTTTCAAAATCGAACTCGCCGTCCTTAACGTAGCGCGCCAGATTGATCGAGCCCAGATTGCAGACGGCCGTTTCGTCATCCGAGGTCACCTCGAGAATTTCGGTGCAGAGATTGGAAAGGTGGATCACATTTTCCGGGCGCCCCGTCTGGTTAGATTTGCGGTTGCTGGCATCCTTAAAGGTCATCCAGCCGTTGCCGGTTTGCGCCAGCGAACGCATCATACGCGAATAAAGATCGCGCGCTTTTATCTGGCGCATGTAAAGCTGACGTTCCTCGGCCTCTGTATAGGCGCGTTCGAATTCTTCGCCGTAAAGGTCGGGTAAATGCGGCACGGCTTTGGGATCGAAGAGCGACCAGGTGCCGTCTTCCGACACGCGCTTCATAAAGAGGTCGGAGATCCAGTTGGCCAGATTCAGGTTATGCGTGCGGCTGGCTTCGTCGCCGGTGTTTTCGCGCAGCTCGAGAAAATCTTCGATATCGGCGTGCCAGGTTTCCAGATAGACACAGCAGGCGCCTTTTCGTTTGCCGCCCTGATTAACGGCGGAAACGGACGAATCGAGCGTTTTCAGCCAGGGAACGATGCCGTTCGAATGGCCGTTGGTGCCCTGGATCAGCGACCCGCGCGAACGCACCCGGTGATAGGCGATGCCAATACCGCCGGAAAATTTCGAGAGCATCGCGACATCCGTGTATTTGCGATAGATGCTTTCCAGGCTGTCCTGCGGCGAATCGAGCAGAAAACAGGACGAAAGCTGTTCGTGCTTGGTGCCGGAATTAAACAGCGTCGGCGAGCTGGGAATGTATTCCAGCGACGAGAATAAACGGTAAAGATCGATCGCTTCGGCCGGGCTTTCCGCCAGCCCGCAGGCGACGCGCATCCAGAAAAACTGCGGCGTTTCGATCACCTTTCGCGTGGTCGGATTTTTCAGCAGGTAACGGTCGTAAAGCGTGCGCAGGCCGAAAAATTCGCAGAGATCGTCGCGCGACTGGTCGATGGCGTCATTTAGCTTGCGCGCGTTTTCCTGGACGAATTGCACCACGCGCGGCGCGATCATGCCTTCCTTGATGCCGAAGGCGATGGATTGCGAAAACGAATAAATTTCCTGGTTGGCGACTTCCTTTTGGACATAGGCGTTGAGCAGACGAGCGGCCAGGCGCGAATACTCCGGCTCTTCGAAGATCAACCCGGCGGCGGTCTGGATCGAAAGCTTGTCCAGTTCCTGTGTCGTCGCGCCGTCGTAAAGTCCGCTGATGGTTTTGGTCGCGATACGCATCGCATCGACGCTGGCCAGCCCCGCGCAGCAGCGCGAAATGGCGCGCACGATCTTATTGATATCGACCGGCTCGAACGATCCGTTGCGCTTGCGCACGCGCATCGAGGTAGGAGTGACTTCTTCCGCCTGGCGGGCCGCTGCCGCCGTAGTTTGTCCGATAGGATTCATCTGATAATTTTCCCGAAAATAAAATTTGTTAGTGCCGCCAGAAGACCGAACGGCTTATTTTTGAGGAAGCAAATACACCATGAAACTTTTGTTTCACCGCCAACTTCACCCCCTCGAAAGCTCGTCGTCAATTTTGCGCTTCCGATAAAGAGCGCAAATTGCAGGCAGGTCTTCAAACTTTTGGGCTACATTTCGTACCGGCTGCGGCTTCAAAAAATCAATGCTAACGGCAGCTTTCCTTCCCAAATAACCGCTGCGGGCAGTCCGCGAATTATTCTGAATTCGCGCTGAACGTCTTAAAAAATGAACTGCTTTAAGTGCAACGGAATTAGAATATATGGCAGTAAACAGGATTTGTCAACACAATATGTTGTGGTTTGGACTTAAAGTAACACTTTAAATTTTAAGGAGACGTATAACCTGTTTTAAATAGCGGAAAACACGGTATTTATTAAAATATGCATCCTTTATTAAATATTTCCGGGAAGTTACCGGAGTGTAAATTCCGAGTCTTTTTAAGCTTGCCACGCCGTTAAACTCTTTCTCTGAAATGACGCGGAAATTTTGCTTGAACCGGAGCCCGAAAAGCGTCGTATATTGGTTTTCAGAAAACATTATGAAACAAGTACCGAAAGAAGTTTCCGCCTTGCTGGACGAACTGCGGACCGGTTTGCCTGTGATCCTGGGCGGCGATCTGACCGGCGTTTATATTTACGGCTCGCTCACCCAGGACGCTTTTGATCCGGCGCGGAGCGATATCGATTGTCTGGTGGTGACCGCCGGAGAATTAAGTGATGAACAATTCACCGGGCTCGGCGAATGGCTGGCGGAGCTGGAAAAAGAAAATTCCTGGGCCGACCGTCTGCAAATGCAGTTTTTGCTGAGAGACGAAGTGCTGGTGATGAATTCGAAATCGTGCCTTTATCAATTCGGACAGCTAAATCGCGGCTGCTCCGACGGGAATCCGATCTTCTGGATGAATATTTTGGAAAGCGGGATCATACTCTTCGGCGCGCCGCCGGAAAGCTTTGTTCCGGAAATCACTCCCGCGATCCTGTCTGCAGCGCTGGCGCGCGAGACCGGCTATCTGCGCTGCGAGATCGAAAATCCCGCCAGCCAGTGGCGCGACGTGCCGAAATACCGGGCGTATGCGGTTTTGACGCTCTGCCGCATATTATATTCCCACGCGACGGGTAAGATCGCGTCAAAACCGGCAGCAGCCGCCTTTGTCATGAACGGGCTGCCCGAAGAATTACAGGAAATAGTAAAAACGGCACTTTCGGCCAATGCCGAATATTCGGAAAATATTCCGCTGGGCCGGATCGAACGATTCATCGAATTCACAGAAAACAAACTTTCTTTACCCGATCAAAAAATTTAGAAGTTTAGAGTTAAGAGCAGCGCGATAATTTATCTCAGAGACAATTTCATCCCCAGGTGCGAACCCTTAAAGCCGAGATTTTCATAAAAACGATGGGCGTCCTTGCGGTCGTTATTAGTGGTCAGCTGAACGGTCGCGCAGCCCGCGTTTTTCGCGCGTTCGATCGCCCATTCCATCATCTGTTTACCGATGCCCTTTCCGCGATACTCGCCGTCCACGCGCACCGCTTCGATCAGCAGACGCTTTGCGCCGAGCTGGGAAATGCCGGGGATAAATGTCAGCTGCATCGTGCCGATGACGTGGCCGCCCGTCTCCGCGACTACCAGCTCGTTCGTTTCGCTGGCTTCGATCTCTGCGAAGGCTTTGAGATATCCATCCGGCAGCGGGTCTTCGTATCGCTCGCGCGCGGTGCCGAGGAAATCATCGGCCAGCATGCGCACGATCTCCGGCAGGTCTCGGGTTGTGGCTTGGCGGAAAACTAAATTCATAGGAAACATTGTAGGGGCAGCGGCTTGTCCCTGCCCATTCTTATTCTTTCTGCGCTCAACGGGCAGGTACAAGACCTGCCCCTACATACTTACTCCACGACCAGCCCGTCATAGGCAAACTCGACCCCGTCAGGCAGCAAGTTCGAATCGCGCGCGTGCATCAGGTCGTGGTTCATGTGCGTCAGATAGGTGCGTTTGGGTTTTAGCTGCTCGATGTAGGCGAGCGATTCTTCCAGGCCGAGGTGCGTCGAATGCGGTTTTAGCCGCACGCAGTCCAGCACCAGCACATCCAAATCGCGCAGGCCGTCCATCGATTCCGCCGGGATGGTTTTGAGATCCGTCGCATAGGCGAAATCGTTAAAGCGGTAGGCGATCACCGGCAGACGGCCGTGAATGACCTCAAGCGGTGTGACGGTTAATTCACGGCCGACGGAAAAAGGCGCCCGCGAATGAACCGTATGCGGGATAAGCTGCGGCAGCCCGCCGCCGATATGCGTCGGCACAAAAACGTATTGAAAAATGCGGTACAGATCCTTCCACGCGACTTCGTTGGCATAGATCCCCATCGCGCCGTGACGGAAATTCAGCGGGCGAATATCGTCGAGGCCGAAAACATGATCGACATGGCAATGAGTGATCAGAACGACATCGAGGCGTTTGATACCGGCGCGCAGCGCCTGCTGACGGAAATCGACGGAAGTATCGACGAGAATGGAAAGCCCGGCGTGTTCGATCAAAACGGAGGCGCGGAGGCGTTTGTCACGCGGGTCTTCGGACAGGCAGGTTTCGCATTCGCAGGCGATCGAGGGAACGCCTGTGGAAGTGCCGGTACCTAAAAAAGTGAGTCTCATATGAGTCTAGCGAGTCCGTTGAGTCTATCGGGTCTGGAGAGTCTGGAGAGTCGAGAGTTCAGAGAGTCGAGAGAAAATCCTTCCGGCTCAAGACTCTCCAGACTACTAAAAAGCTAGCGTCCGCCTAAAACGTCCTTGGACGAGAACTTTTGCGCCGCCTGTTGTTTGAGTCTTTCTTCGGCGGCCTGTGACAGCTGGATAAACTGCATTCGCAGATCGGACAGTATTCCCGCCAGCAGTTGTTCTTCTTTTGGGTGCAGATTGCCTTTGGTTTTGTCTTTGAGCATGGCGAGGGTGTCGATCCAGTGCTTGCCGATGTCGAGGTCGAGCGAGCGCTGGCCCGTCACCGGGTGCGGCATCGCGCCGAGCGCCGTGGCGGCCTGTGAAGCCAGCGACATCATAAAATTTACAAAACTCGCCGGGTCCTCCTCGCCGGGAATTTCTTCACCGTCGTCCATCTCGTCTTCTCCGTCTTCAGCGTCTTCGGCGTTTTCGCCAGCGGCCGCGATGGATTCGGGCAAGGTGGCCTCGGAAGAGACTTCTTTAATGGCTGCGGCTTCTTCGGCGGCTTCGATCACGGGGTCGTCGGCCTTCGCAGTGGGCGGCGCGGGCTTTTCGGGTGTTTTTTCGATCGTCACGCCGTCGCGCACCGATCCGTCGGAATTAAATAAACGCCGGTCAGTGACCTTAAAAATAGCTTCCTGTTCTTCGTGTTCGTTCATAGTTTTACTAAATAATACCAAGTTTACCATTTTCTGAAGAGAGCGTGTAGTTTAGGACGCGGGAGCGAGGGCATCTCTGCTCTAATTCGCACGCACGCTCAAAGCGGGCAGGATGCCCGCGCTCCATAGAAAACGCTCCATAGAAAACAGACGGCTTGCCGTTAAGCCTCGCGCACGGTTACACTGAGAGCCACAAAAATTATGTCGGCAAATTTTGATAAATTGATGGCGGTGATGACGCGGCTGCGCGCGCCCGGCGGGTGCCCGTGGGATCGCGAGCAGACCTACCAGTCGCTGGCGCCCTACCTGCTCGAGGAAACCTACGAGACTTTTGACGCGATCCAGGATGCGGCCGAAGGCAATACCGACAATCTGCGCGAAGAGCTCGGCGATCTGCTGCTGCAGATAGTTTTTCATTCCGTGATCGCGGCTGAGCGGGGCGATTTCACCGTGGACGAGGTCGTCGCCGAAGTTTCGCAAAAGCTGGTTTTGCGCCACCCGCACGTTTTCGGCGACATGCAGCTGCACACGGCACAGGATGTTTTGACCAGTTGGGACGAGCTAAAGGCCAACCAGCGCCGGGTTTCGGGTAAGGATGAAAAGCCGAAAGATTCGATCCTGGACAATGTCTCGCTGAATTTTCCCGCGCTGCTGGAAGGGCAAAAACTGACCAGCAAAGCGGCCCGGGTAGGATTCGATTGGGAAAACGCTGCCCAGGTGAAAGATAAAATCGCCGAGGAACTGGCCGAACTCGACCGGGCGGTTTCCATAAACGAACCCGAAGAGATCAAAGAAGAGATCGGCGACATTTTATTTGCCGTGCTGAACCTGGCGCGAAAGCTCGAAGTCGATGCCGAAAGCGCGCTCAAGCAAACCAACCGCAAATTCCGCAAACGGTTTGCCTTCATCGAGAAAGAATTAAAAGCGCGCGGCAAAACCCTGGACGACTCGACCCTGGCTGAAATGGACGCGCTTTGGAATAAGGCGAAACTTCAGTAAATATCCCGGCGATCGCCGCAAAAACGGGGGTAAAAGCGAAGTCTCCGCGGTGTCCTAAGAGGGTATAAACACTCCAAACGAAGCCCTTACGGAAAAATAAATATATTTTTTTAACGTATTTTGTCGAAAAAACTTTGACTTTAGGTTTTTTAAAGAGTTAAAGTGTACCTTCAAACCATTTTTTGAGGGGGAATGAGTATATTATGAAGAACCATACATCAACCGGGCTTAGCCAACTTACCGCAGTTTGCCTGGCCTTTGCGGTTTTCTTTAGCTCGTCGATGTTTGTTTTGGCAGCGCCCGGGGTAAAAACGCTTTCCGCGGAAATTATCGTTTCGGGACCGAACGATGCTGAAAATCCGGCGGTTTCGCTGAATGGAGAACAGGCGTTTAGCGGACGCACTTTCCAGACATCCGGTGTGGTCACCACTTCGGAACACGGTTCGGCCGTGATCAATCTCGGAAAACTCGGACGGATAAACTTATTGCCCGGTTCCGTGCTGAGTCTGAATCTTGCGGACAACAACATTTCGGGAGAACTTTCAGCAGGCCAGATGAAAGTATTAAATGCCGAGGGTGTTGCCGTCAGTATCAAGACGCCTGACAATAGCGTCACTAACGAAGCGGCTCAAGCCGGCAATCTGACGATCGACGTCCGGTCGGGTGTCACCGAAGCATTTGCCAAAAACGGCGCGGCCTATCTGAACAACGGAGTGAAGGCGCAAACAGATCCCAATAAAGATGATGACGATGACAGAGATTTTCTCTTCCTCGTTCTTATTTTTGCCGGTGTCGTGGGTACGACCGCCGTATTGCTGGCAACCAGGGATAGCGGCGACGGACTTTCGGTAGTTAGCCCCGTCAGATAAATTTACTAAAATAAATTAACGACTTAAAAAAGCGCGGGTTATCCACCCGTGCTTTTTTGTTGAAGTTGTCTCGTCCTGAAATAAGTTGACGGAAAGGTGACTTATTTATGGAAGCGAGAGTTAATAAAAGAGTTAAGCGGAGCCAGCGAGATTACGGAATGGCTTTTAAATTGGCAGTGGTATCGCAAGTAGAAAAGGGGGAGCTAACGTATCAGGAGGCGCAGCGTCGTTACGGTATCCAGGGTAGAAGTACGGTGTTGGTTTGGCTGCGAAAGCACGGTTCGTTAGACTGGAGTCGGCCGGAGGTGCAAGGGATGAGCAGTAAAGAGAAGGAAACGCCGTCGCAGCAGATCAGGCGTTTGGAGCGTGAGTTGTCGGACGAGCGGCTAAAGAATAGCATCCTCAACGAGGTGATCGATGTGATGGATAGTCAATATGGGGCTGGTCTGCGAAAAAAGTATTTGGAGGGTCGCTCCGGCGAAGACAGCGTGAAGAAGGAACAAGCCTGAGCCGGATGTGCTGTGTGCTGGGAATGAGCCGTCAGGGAGTGTACCAGTCGGAAAAGCGCTGGTCGAAGCGCAAGGAGCGGATGTCGCAGGTGAAGGAACTGGTGATGGGAGTGCGGATGGAACTGCCGCGCCTGGGTACGCGCAAACTGTACTATCTGTTGCGGGAAGAGTTTGCGGCAAAAGACCTGAAAGTCGGTCGTGACGCTTTGTTTTCTTATCTCAGATCACAGCATCTGTTGATCAAACGGAAGACAAACTACACGAAAACGACCTATTCAAAGCACTGGCTCAGGAAACACCCGAACCTGCTGGCAGATAGAAAGGCGACGCGTCCGGAAGAAGTGTTTGTCTCCGACATCACCTATGTGAAGAGCCGCGAACGGACACATTACCTGTCGCTGGTAACGGACGCTTTCAGCCGCAAGATCATGGGCTATCATCTAAGCGACGACCTGAGCGCGGAAAGCGTCGTCGAGGCGCTCAAGATGGCGGCGAAGAACCGTATCGGCAGTATCGGCGACCGTCCGCTGATACATCACTCGGACCGCGGGCTGCAATACGCTTCGGCTGTTTATCAAAACGAACTGCGCAGGCATAATATCACGCCTTCGATGACCGACGGCTACGACTGTTACCAGAACGCTCTGGCCGAACGCATCAACGGCATTCTAAAGCAGGAGTTCCTGACTGAGAAATGCAATACCGGCAAAGAACTTCACCTACTGATCGAACAGTCGATCGATACTTATAACCGAAAACGTCCGCATCTGAGTTTGAAAATGAACACACCGGACGCTATACATAAGAAAGCCTGCGCGGCGAACCACACAGGCTTTCTAACTTACCATTAAAAATATGTCAACCTATTTCAGGACGACTCAAGTATTTATGATCGAAGCTACGCTCGTTAGACCGATCCGGTAATATGATTTAGTGGTTTAAGTTTTATGCGGTTTCCAACACCCGCTTTATAGCCGCAAAGACCGTTTCGACTGCCACCTTTTCAATACTCGCCCCGCTCACCGCTTCACTCGGGGCATCAGTATAGGGCCGCCAATGGTCGATATTCGACGGTCCGAAAATGACCACGCACGGCGTTTTAACGGCCGCCGCAATGTGAGCGATGCCGCTGTCATTCCCGACAAAAATATCTGCCCGGTCAGCCAAAGCGGTAATTTCCGGCAGTGTCAGATCCGCAAAAGTGTGAACCGGAACCGCCGCCTTTTCGCTGACATTTCGCAAAACAATTTCTTCATTTGGCGCGGCGACCGCCGCCACGGCGAAACCTCTGCCGTGTAGATATTCGGCTGCCCGCGCGAATTTATCCGCCGCCCATTGTTTCGAATCAAAGGCCGCCGCCGGATGAAACAAAGCGACAGGCGCATTTTTCGCAATCCCTGAAGCGGCCAATTTCGCGGCCATCTTTGCCGCGGCTTCGGCGGTGACTTTTAAGGAAGTTCGCGGACGGTCTGCGACGGGCACGCCGGTCCAGCCCAGCAGGGCAAGCTGCTGCTCGGCGGAGTGGAGTTTTTCAGTCCCCCAAAACTGGCGCGCCGGGATCGCCAGATGATTATAGAGAAACGAATAGCGGTAATGTCCGAAACCGACGCGCTGCTTTGCCCCTGCGGCGCAGGTGAGAAAAGTGGAGGTCGTGCCGCCGTGCAGGTTGTAAATTAGGTCGTAGCGGCCGGCGCGAAGCTTCCTTGCCAGCTCGATCCGGGCAAAAATATTTTCCGGTGGAAAAGAGATGACATTGTCGAGGGCTTCGAAGCCGTCCAGCACCGGCGCAACCCAATCTTCGAGCAGGATATCGATCCGGGCCGCCGGTAAAAAACGCCGCAGCGCGATTATAGAAGGCGTGGTCAAAACCGCGTCGCCGATGGAACGTAAGCGCACGAGCAGGACGCGCTCTACCGCGCTCCAATCCCAGCGCGGCGGATAGACCGTTTGCGGGGCGTCTTTGCGTGTGGTTTGGGGATCAGGCACTTTGCGGGGTGTCTTTTTCGGCTCCATCTTCTAGGGCGGCTTCTTCGGGCAGCATCACGGGAATGTCTTCGCGAATGGGATACACCCGCTTGCACTCGGTGCATTTCAAGCCGCTTTCGCCCGGCAAAAGCTCGACCTTCGCTTTATCGACCGGGCAGACCAAAATATTCAAAAGCTCGGGGGGAATCGCCATTAAAAATTCTCCTAAAAAGTCACAAAATCTTAATTGACGAATAACACGAATCCGGGCTCAGAGCAAACCGGGTCTAATATCGCCCGTCCGGGTTTTAACCGGATGGAGAGATAATTAAAGGATCAAAACCGGCGTGGGGCACGAACGGTTAGTGCCGTCTCGCGCCCCCGTCCGCCGGTTTTGCAGCTATCTTTTGTTTAGAGATCAGTTTTGGTTGACGCTTGTTTTCACGGCTTCTTCGATCGAGAGAGTTATTTTCCCGACCGACGCTTTAGCATCGGAGCGGATAGGCACTCTTACTCCATTCTCCGAAACCAGCGCGGTCGGGATCAAAGTAATCGAAAGCGTTGAATTGTTCAGCTCGCTCGGAGACAGATTTTTGATCCCCTGGGAAATATAAAAGCTGAACTTCGATCGGGCGTGACCCATGTCATGGTCATGCGTTGAATTCGCTCCGAAAAATGAAGCATTTCCGGCATAACTATCCATCTCATAATTCGGTTCCTGCATGGTTTGAGGGAGATTTATATAGATCTCATAAAAACACTCTAAAGGTTTTTCCGCCCGTACGTCCTCAAAATTGAGTTTTATGGAAGTGGGCTCGCCTGCCGCCGAAGCGGAGATGAATCTTGCAAAAGACTCTCGGGCATAATCATTCAGAAAAACTTCGAAATTGACCGACTGTGAGCCAAGCACTATCGGTTTGCGGACGATTCCGATCGTGAAGGTCGAGACATTCCTGGGAATATATCTAAGGGTGTAATCAAACTCAAGCGTTTCTTCGTCATAACAGTATTTGCACATACTGCAGTTCGGGTTCATCAGGTCGGCGCCGGTCACTTTAACCTGTTTTCCGTTCTCATCGAAAAAAATGAACGGCGTGTAAAGCCAGGCCGCGTCGATGGTCGGGTTTTGTCTTCCGCCGCCGCCGGAGATCCAGCGATTCCACAGCCTGTCGATATTGCAATGATGGAGCCAGAAGATCGGATCCTGCCCGGCGGTCTCAAAAGCGCTCATCCATCCACTGATGGCGATGTGAACATCCCCATGCGGAGTGCCGTTAATATTATCGGTAAGGGTAAAGAAGTCCGTCGGGCCGGGAAGAACGGAAGTAAGGCTGACGGCGCTTGGCGCCAAATACCCTCCGCTGTTTAACGCCGAATTTCGGCTGGCGACATAAAGAGGATTCGAGGAACCTATGGGAGTCCGGAAAGGCGCCGGAAGCTGCCTGGCGAAAGGATCGGTGGAATCACTGTAGTTCCAGTACGGAAGCCCCAGGCTGGGCATGCCGGACGCCGCCCGCAGGATCCTCTCAAAAAAACAAAGATAGAGCCGGTGCCAGGAAAGAAAATGCATAGTGTCGTGCTGGCAGCTATTCCAGGCGGCCTGGACCGGCATTGTGTAAGTGCCGTGAATGGCTGCCTGATAGGCCCAGCTGGTCGGATCGGTGATCGGGCGCGACTGCATTACCGCAACACCGTTTTTGTAAGCGGTTAATTCAGTGGCGGTCAAATTCCTGATATTTTTTCTAATGATCGCACTGCCATCGGGACACCGCCGCCGGATAGGAATGATCTGTGAATTTACGTCATAGGAAGAGCCGAGTAATGAAACACCACCGGCTATCCCGAGGCCTTTGATAAAACGTCGTCGTGAAAATTGGGAGTTCGCCATTTTCTTTGTCCTTTCGTTGTCTGGGAAATGAGAAGGGACGCTTAACGGGAGTAAGCGGACAAATTACGCGCATTAAAACAATTGCCCCTTTATAACTCAGAAAGAAGGGGCTTGCAATACATTTTGCAGAATTAAAATATTGCCGCTGATTTTGCGGGGTTTACGGTCAGGGTTTGATGCTTTCGATCCGGCGCAGCATAGCTTTGGCGTCTTCGGCGGCGGGGTTGATCTCGAGCAATTTTTTCAGAGCGGCTTTTGCTTCGTCAAAGCGTTTCAGGTTTGCGTACATCGCCGCCAGGTTGAAATAACCATCTTCGAACTTCGGATCGAGCCGGACGGATCGTTGATAAAGGGAGAGCGCTTCCTGAAACTTGTCTTGCTGCTCCGCGAGAACTCCGAGGCTGTATATCGGCAGCGGATTGTTCGGTTCGATCGCGGCCGCTTTATTGTAGGACTCGGCGGCTTCCTTCAACTTGCCCTGCAGCGCATATCCATTGCCGAGATTTATATACGCGTTGATAAATTTCGGATTCGCCTCGACGGCTTTCTTAGCCCAGATCACTTCCTGCTCGAATTCGCCGAGTTTTCCGTACAGTCCCGCGGCCGCCGTCATCGCGCATTCGTTTTTTGCATCGATCGCCAAAATTTTCTTATCGGTTTCGATCGCGCCGGCCAGGTCGTTTTTGTCCTCCTGCAGCAAGGCCTGTTTGACCAGGGTAGCGATCGCCGGATCTTTCGGCAGCGTGCAATCCGACGCTTCTTTTTGCGCGCTCGCGGCAGCGGCGCCGATCAACAATAATAAAGAGATAGAGAGAAAATATTTAACTTTCATAATTGCAATATTACAATGTTTTATTTGGGATCGGCAGTCATGTACCAGACGTCATTGCTGTAAATAAATTTTATCTGGCCGTTTTCGGTGACGGAATATTTGCCGCCGGTGATAAAGAGTTTGCCATCGTGGACGGCGGCCGCGATGCCGCCGCGCGGGGTCCAGGGCGCGGATTCTTCCCGCCAGGTTTTTCCGTCGGCTGAGACGAGCATGCCGTTGCTAAAGGTGTCGTTGCGGTTGATGCCGAGCAGCCAGATTTTGTCATCATAGACGACGGGCGTGCCGCCCAGGAGGGGCCGGTCGTAGATCTTGCTGCTAACCTGTTCCCAGCCGATGCCGTCATCCGAAGACCAAATATCGTCTTCGGGCAGCGCATCGATCCTACCGCCATTGACCAGCCACAATTTATTTTTGAAGACGATGACGTTGCCGTAAGTATTACGCTCAGTCCACGGCGCTTTTTCCACCACGCGCGTCCATTTCACCCCGTCCGCGCTGTTCCAGACGTCGTTGTAATAGGTCTTGCCGTCGAAGCCGCCGAGCAGCCAGAGCTTGCCCTTGAATTCCACGATATCGACAAACATCCTGCCCGGCAGATTAGATTTTTCCGAGAGCACCTGCCATTTTTCCAGATCGGTGGTGCGCGAAACGACCGGCTTAAAAGTCATCTTTTCGTAATTGCCGGTGTTGCGCCCGAAGGCATAAATGGCGTCGCTGAATTTTACATACTGCGCTTCATAGACACTGTGGCGGATCGAGGGCAGCTTCGCTTTTGTCCAGGTCTTGCCGTTATCGGCGGAAGAAAAAATTTCCTCGGTTTGAAAAGCCCAAAGCTTGTTTTTAATACTGTAAAGAGGGTAATTGTAGCCGGTTTTATACTCGGCCTTATCCGTGACCTTGACCCAGTTATAAGTATTGATTGATTGAGGGACCGGGACGTTGTTTGAATTTGAATTGACGCGATTTTCCGTTGACTGGCAGGAGCCGGCAAGAGAGGAAGCGATAAGAATAAGAACTATCAGGAAAAAATTTCGCGCTCGTTTGCACATCTTATCTCATAATTCCGGCGGTCGGAGACCGCCTCCAAACGGGATCATTATTTTATACCGCTATTTTGAGTTACGCCACATCCGCGTAATCGGAGATTTTTTCTTTCAGCCAGGAATTAACCAATTCTTCTGCCAATGTGTGCTCCTGTTTAGCGATCTTACTTAACGTATCCACAATATTTTCTTCGATCGCCACAAAATGCGTTCTTCTGCTAAGGTCGACTTCAAAACTGGCCTCCGGCTTCTGTTCCAGGTAATCGCCGGTATCATTTTCGTCGAAAAACCCGACTAGTTCATCGAGCGATTTAAAAGACGGCAACTGTTGTAAATTATTTTCTGCCATATAATTTTCTTTCTTTTTGTGCCATATCCCTGGCGCTCAAAATCAAAGCCTCCGTCTGCTTATGAATGAACAATACGATCAAATACCGACCGGCAGATGTTTACCCTAAGGCCATATAAATATCTTCGCCCGCCGATATCCCCGTTCGACAAATCTATATTTAGGCGTTCCGGTGAAATTTCTTCAACCTCATAAATTTCAACACCATGTTTGACGGCGAGCTTATCAACGACATTATTTAACCAGACGATCCCTTCAATTTTCATAGGCAAATCTCATCGTACTGTTAATAATAACATCATAAATTGCGCCGCATGAAAACTAATTTTCAAGGAAGAAATTTGCCCCTCTTTAAAGCAAGCCTCTTTCCTTTACTCTCAGGTAGGTTTGCAGCAGGCGCGGCGCGAGTGTGGCGGCGGTGACGTCGAGCGCCATTCCGCCTTGTGTTTCGACCAGCCGGAGGGCGGCTTCGCGCTGGTAGATTATTTCTTCGGCGGCGGACTGGACGAAGGCTTCGTGCAGGGAATCGGGCACGCGGCTGACGGCGGTGTTTAAATCGCGGTCGCCGATGGTGACCACGAGCGGCAGGTGGCGCGGGCGCAGCAGCTTGAGCGCTTCGAGCAGCTCGCGCGAACTGTCTTTATCGACCAGGTCGGTCAGGATCACGACCAGCGCGCGTTTTTTGATATTCGCGGTAATATGCTGAAACGCCCGCGTGTAGGAAGGCTGGATCATTTCCGGCTGCAGATCGTGGAGCGCTTCGAGCGTGGCGTCGATATGTTCCACGCCGCGTTTCGGCGGCAGGTAACGGCGGATGCGCCGGACAAAAGCCACCACGCCGACATTGTCGCCGCCGCGCGCCGCCGCCGACATCAGCGCCAGCGCCGCCTGGATGGCGGAATCGAGCTTCGATTCCTGTTCGATGCGTCCGGTCATCAGCCGGCCCGAATCGATGGCGATAATGATGGTCTGGTCGCGCTCGATGGTGTACTGGCGCGTGGTCAGGCGGCCGCGGCGGGCGGTCGCCGTCCAGGAAATATGGCGCAGCTCGTCGCCGCGCACGTAATCGCGCATCGATTCGAATTCGCGGCCTTCGCCGCGGCGGATGGCTTTGCGCTGCGCGGCCACCAGTGAATTCGCGCCCAGCGCCTTTAGCTCCATTTCCTTGGCGCGGCGCATGTTGGGATAAACTTTAACGGTCTGGGTGTTGTCGAATTCGCCCTGGCACCAGACCAGGCCGAGCCGCGAGAGAAACCTGACGGCGGTTTTGCCAAAGACGTATTTGCCGCGATTCGACGGCGTCAGATCGTAGGAAAACCGCGCGGCGGTCTGCGCTTCGACATTAAAATTGGCTTCGCGTTTGCCGGTCAGCTTTAGTTCGGGCGGAAACTCGTCCTTGATAGCCAGACGAAAATTGCGGTTGGTATTGTTTTCGACCTCGAGCGTTACTTCATTCGAATCGCCGATGGCAAAACGTTTTTCGATCGCCCGCTTAACCGACAGCCCGTCCGGGATCCCACGGCTGATCAGCCAGTCCGCCAGCGCCAGCAAGATCAGCAAAATATCGAAACCCAGCACCGCCCAGCGCAGCTCCGAAAAGTTCCAGGAGAGCGAAAGCGGTACAAACCCGATCGCCACAAGGATAAAAAAACGGCGTGAAAAAACAAAGCGCATAACTTTGCGATGATTATATAGAAAAACCGGCCAAAGAAGAATTTAAATATATGATTTCGCAATACGGGATACGCGAAACGTAATACGTAATACGTTTCTCGTGTTTGGTGTGATTCATGGTTGAAGTCTTATTGTTTTAATAACGGGTTAGAGCTAACTACGAATGCAGCTAAACCTGGGAGCGCAGGCATCCCTGCCTGCAAAAGCGCGGCTCGCCGCGCTAACTCGTTTAAGGTAAAAACGTTTTAAATCGCTGCGCGATCTTGCAGGCAGGATGCATGCGCTCCCAGGTTCAGGCAGCCGCCAGTTTCAGGCTACCGGGGCGAAAATACCTGAGCGTCCAGAGGATCGAAAAGATCGCGACCGCTGACAGGCCGTACAGTAAAGCGGAAGGCTGATAGATCCCGCTGAAATTTATCACGGCAAAAACCGTCACCGTCACGCGCAGAATTTCCGAGATCCAGAGCCACCGGCGTGATTCCAGGATGCCGCTCCAGTTCACGATCTGCCACCATAGCAGAAATGCGCCCGACCACCGCGCCGGCATGCTCCACTGAAAAATATTAGAGATAACGCCGAGCATCAGCGCCACGCCGAGAAATAGCTGTATCACCAGGTAGGGCTGGGACATGGCAAACATCACCGGGCGAAACTTTACCTGGTTTTCCGGCGTGATCTCGATCATCTCTTTTTCCGGCAGGCCGCGCGGGCGCCACCCGGCGGGCATGAACCACACCCGCAGCTTGTCCCACCAGAAAGGCGCGGCGACGGCGTCTTTCCACAACACGATAAAGAAATGGAAATTTATCATGATCGGATTCCAGGACTTCGGGTGATTGTAAATGCCGTAAACCACCTTTTCCCGCTCTTCGGTAAAAGTGCCGAATAGCTTGTCCCAGACGATGAGAAACTCGCCGAAATTTTTGTCGAGGTATCTGAAGTTTACGCCGTGATGCACGCGGTGATGCGAAGGCGTAGTGAAATATTTTTCAAACCAGCCGAGCTTGGGAATAAATTCCGTGTGATGCAGAAAGGCGATAAAAAGATGAATGCCGGACATCACATAAATATCGAAAGGCTTAAAACCGACGATCGCGAGCGGCCAGAAAAAAATAAACGAGCATAACCGCTGCGTCACGCTGGCGCGCAGCGCAACCATAAAGTTCATTTCTTCGGCGGAATGATGCGGTGAATGCGCGGCCCACATGATGTTTATCGCGTGGCCCCAGCGATGCACCCAGTAAAAAATAAAATCCACGCCAAGCAAAAGCAGCAGGAATGTCCACCAGTTCATCTCGATGGTAAAGACGCGAAAATTTTCCCACAGGTAGCCATAGACGAGATAGACGCCCGCCGCCACCAGCACGTTCATCGTCTGATTGCCCAGCGCGGTGCCGAAATTCGCGACCGCTTCGGAAAAGCTGATATAGCCGCGGCGGTAGATCCAGCTGAAAAATACTTCGACCAGCACGAAAAAGATCGCGACCGGCGTCAGATAGACATAAATGTTGGTTTCCTGCATGCTTTATATTTTGTTACCGAAATATAGCGCAAAATTTGCGAGCGGAAAAGGCTTTTTATTTGCAAAAAAAGACGGGCCGCGCGTTCCAACAGCAGGAAAAGTTTCTCTGATGAGAATTAAGCCCAAAAAAGATATGAAAAAGATCGCGGTATCGCTGGCGATACTGCTCTTAGCCGGGCTAGTGATAGGCGCCGGCTGGGCCACACCGCTGCAAAAAAAGGAAAGAAACCGGATAAATTTGCACGAGCCCTATGATTCCCTGAAAAGCCCGAAAAAAAACTAACTGCTAAGACATACGGAACAAAGAGAGAACCACCCCGGACGAAACGCGCGCCTCCCCTCCTTCGTAAGTAGGGGAGTTTTTTGCTGAAAACTACCGGACAGTTACTCTCCTTGTTATTGCATCTAAAGACAAATTATATTAAAACTACTCGTCTTTAATTTTGATCGCGTTCGCGTTATTTAATGTCTCTTTGTGGTTTCAGGCTTTTTATAGGCATCAAAATAAGACTTAGAAAGTAACCACGAAATTACACGAAAAACCAAACCTACGACTTTATAGACAAGACCTATATACATTATTAAGTATTTATAAAATGATCCGAATTATCACAAATATGTTTTTAAAATTTAAATTTTCGGGGATAAAAGCTGCCCCGATGATCGCGGCTTTGACTCTTTTGGTTTTATGCCAGATACCGGCACGGGCGCAATTAACGCTCGAGAACGAGCGCAAACGCGGTGTCGAAATTCTAGAGAGCTTCAAAAAAGATATTCAAAAATATTACTTCGACCCCGCTTTCGGCGGCCGAGACCTGGACGCTCTGGTGCAAAAGGGCATCGAAAATGTAAATAATTCCGCGTCCGCCGGATACGTTTACGGTAACGTCTCCAGCACGATAATGAATTTCGGCGACCCGCATACTTATTTTATTCCGCCGCCGCCGTCCGATCATGTCCAGCACGGATGGACGGCGCTGATGATCGGGGACAAGTGTTATATCACGGCGGTAAAACAAAGCAGTGACGCGGAAGCCAAAGGCGTCAAACCCGGCGACGTGGTGGTTTCGCTCGCCGGCAATACGCCGACGCGCAAGACGCTCGGGAACATACAATTTTTTATCAGTATGGCCCCTGAGATCCCGATCAGAATACAAAAGGCAGATGGAACTATTCAAACCCTGAAATTGGCGGGGAGCGTTCGCAAAGGCAAAAAAGTGTTGAATATGGCCAGCGCCAACGGAGCCGATATTTTCGCCTACATTCGCGAAATGGAAAATAACGCGGTGATGAGAACTCATCATTACGTCCCCGGAAAGGGTGAACTTTTCCTCTGGAAAATGCCGGATTTCGACGCGCAATCGGCCAATGACGAATTGATGGACAAGGCGCAAAAAAGCAAGGCCCTGATCATGGACTTGAGGGGAAACTCCGGCGGCAGCGAAGAAAACCAGCAGCGTCTGATCGGGGGCTTTTTCGATCACGAAGTAAAGATCGCCGATCTGAAAAGCCGAAAAGAGACAAAACCGCTGATGGCCAAAAGCCGCGGAAAAAATTTCTTTGCCGGTAAATTAATAATTTTGATGGACAGTGAATCGGCGTCTTCGTCGGAAATGTTTGCCCGGGTGATGCAGATCGAAAAGCGCGGCATCGTGATCGGCGACAGATCGGCCGGAGCGGTCCGCCAGGCAATTTATTACCCGCACAGAATAGGCGCCGACCTGGTCTTTAATTACGGGATCGCGATCACTACGGCCGACGTGATGATGTCGGACGGAAAAGCTCTGGAAGGAGTCGGGGTGACGCCGGACGAATTTCTGGTGCCGACGCCCGAAGATCTGGCTGCCGGACGTGACCCGGTGATGGCCAGGGCGCTCGAGCTCGCCGGCTTTAAAGTCTCGCCGGCGGACGCGGCGAAGATCTTTCCGGTAGTCTGGCGGCCTTAGGATTTTGCCGCTTTTCAATCGTTAATTTATTAGGCCCCAGCTTTCCTTTGATGTGGTAATATCTCACCACATCAAAGGAAAATTTGTTTATGCCCAAAGGTTTGAAGACAGCCTTTTTCTCATTCGTTTTAATCTGTTTCGCAGGCGCGGCCGCGCGGGCCGAACTGCCGGAATACCAAGTCGGGCGCGCCGGAACCCGCATCCGGATCGACGGAAAATTGAACGATGCCGCCTGGAAAAAAGCCGCGCCCGCCCAACTCGTGCGGAACTCCGACGGTAAAAAACTCGCCTTTAAGACCGAAGCCAGAATTCTCTACGACGATAAATTTCTTTACTTTTCTTTTTACAGTCAGGATGAAAATATCTGGGCGACGATGAAAAAACGCGACGAGCATCTATGGGAAGAAGAAGTCGTTGAAGTTTTTCTGCAGCCCGACCCGGCGAAAAAAAATTACATCGAATTGGAAGTGAATCCACTCGGCGCGATGCTGGATATTTATCTGCTCGACATCCGCAAACCGCTGTTTTACGAAAGCTGGAACAGCGCAAAACTCCAGTGGGCGGTGCAGATCGACGGCACGGTTGACGGAAAAGCGGGCGACCGCGCGTGGACGTGCGAGATCGCTTTCCCGATCGAAGACGCCGCGACCGCGCCCAATTTTCCGCCCAAACCCGGCGACACCTGGCGCATGAACCTCAACCGCGTCGAAGTAAAACCCGCCCCCGAACTGCTTTCATGGTCGTCCACCGGCAAAGACGATTTTCATATGCCCGAAATGTTCGGCAAGCTGGTGTTTAAATAGACGAGTCAGCAGCGTCGGCGTGAGCCGACGCGTCTCTTGTCAGTACCACCTGCGGTAGCGGGTGGGTATAGTCGGAAGAGAGAACCACCCCGTCATCCGAAGCGGATGCCACCCCTCCTTCGTAAGGAGGGGAGTTTTAGGATCACACACGCGTTCAGAGTTACGCCTTTAGGCGTGAAGATCGCGCGTGAACGCGCAACTCTGAACTTCCGGCCACTATTCACCGGTCACTATTCACTATTTAATTGGTCTCTGTTGCGGGCGGCGGGTTGACACTTCGCGGCGTGCTCGAACGCCTGCGCGGTGGGCGATCCGTGGTTTTTAGGCGGGGACCGCAATACTGGGTATTTACACGTTTAGCCAGTTCTCTTTACTGATCAGCCTCTGTCCTGCGAGTGTAGGAACTGACCATAGGCCTCGCAGCGTCCGGCCCGGCTTTGTTTTCGCATCGCGCCGCGGACCCGTGGCGCTGCTAGCTTCTGACGTTTTTACCCCGGCCCGGTTCAAGCTTTACGATATCGGGGCTCGCTATGACTTTCAAAGGCAAGTTATCTTGCCTTCCGGGCTGCCAAGCATGCCCGGCGTGCCCAGGCCAAACCGTGTGTCCGGCCTGCCGCACCGCATCAGAGAATGCCAGCATATCTCAGTAAGTGGCGTCTGGCGATGATGGTTTTTGAGGGTTTGATTGCTTCGTGTGGTTTGGTGTTATTTCGTGGTTCCAGTTTGAGTGTGGTTAATATAGGTTTTAATACTGGAACCACGAAAAGACACGAAAAGACACGAAAAAAGCAAAGCCAACCAGAGAAAGAAAACCCAGTCGCGGCTGCTTATAGCGCTCCCGGTTCTGACAGGAACGCATTGGCTAACGCCGACGCTACTGACAGGAAATCTGCCCGCTGACGCAGGCAGTTCTGACAGATCTACTTGCTGAATGAGCGCTCATTCAGTTATAATTTGGGCAATAGTTATCATTATCAGAAAGGTTTCTTAAAACTACATGTTACGAATCGGAAAAGTGGCTGTTTTGGGCGCGGGAACGATGGGGGCGACCATTGCGGCGCACCTGGCGAATGCGGGTATTCCTACTTATCTTTTGGACATTGCGCCGCAGGAACTATCGGCGGACGAAGCGGCGAAGGGCTTGCCGCTGGACTCTTCACAGGTACGTAATCGCATTGCAAACGCAGGGTTTAGCGGACTAAATAAGGCTCGCCCGGCGGCTTATATGGCGGCCGCGAATTCGTCGTTGATCACGGTCGGCAATTTCGAGGACGACATGGCAAAATTGGCCGAATGCGATCTGGTGATCGAGGCCGTGGTGGAAAATCTGGAGATCAAGCACAAGATCTTTGCCGAGGTCGATAAGCATCGCAAGCCGGGCGCGGTGATCGCTTCGAATACGAGCGGCATCCCGATCCGCAGCATCGCCGAGCCTTTTTCCGAGGATTTCAAGGCGCATTTTTTGGGAATTCACTTTTTTAATCCGCCGCGCTATATGAAATTAGTGGAGATCATCCCGACCGAATGGACGAACGGCGAACTGGCCTGCAAAGTTTCCGGTTTTCTCGACCAGCGGCTGGGCAAGGGCGTGGTTCCGGCGAAAGACCGCCCGAATTTTATCGCCAACCGCGTCGGCACTTTCGGCATGATGGCGACCGTGCATGAAATGATCGCAGGTGGATTTACGCCGACCGAAGTCGATCAGATGACGGGCAAGGCGATCGGCCATGCCTCCTCCGCAACGTTTCGCACTTCGGATCTGGTCGGCCTGGACGTGCTGGCGCACGTGAATAAAAATCTCTACCCGGCGGTGCCGGACGACGAAGACCGCGAAGCTTTTAAGACGCCGAAACTGATCGACGACATGCTGGAGAAAAAACTGCTCGGCGATAAAACCAAGGGCGGCTTTTACAAGAAATCGAAAAGCGCCGAGGGCAAAACCGAAATTCTCGAACTCGACTTAAACAGCTTCGAATACAAGCCGCAGGCGAAAACCAAGTTTGCTTCGCTCGACGCCGCCAAGGGAATCGAAGACCTGCCGACTCGTTTGAAAACTCTCGTCTGGGGCACTGACAACGTCGGCGAATTTTTGTGGAAGACCACTTCGCGCACGCTGCGTTACTCGGCGAATCGCATCCCGGAAATCGCCGACACCATAGTCGAGATCGACAACGCCATCAAATGGGGCTTCGGCTGGGAGATCGGCGTTTTCGAGACCTGGGACGCGATCGGCGTGAAAGAATCGGTCGAGCGGATGCGCGCCGAAGGCCAGGCGGTGCCGGCAAATGTCGAGCAGATGCTCGAGAGCGGCGCGGAAAGTTTTTATAAAACCGAGAACGGGCAGAGATCTTATTACGACCTGGTGGCAGGCGGATATAAACCCGTCGCCGACCGACCCGGAGTGATGATCCTGAAATCGGTCAAAGAGCGCACCGGCGTGATCAAGAAAAACGCGGGCGCTTCGCTGATCGATATCGGCGACGGCGTGGCGTGTCTCGAATTTCACTCGAAGATGAATTCGATCGGCGGCGACACCGTGCAGATGATGAATTTCGCGATCGACGAGGTAGCGAAAAATTTCAGCGGGCTGGTGGTGGGAAACCAGGGCGGAAATTTTTCCGCCGGGGCAAACATCATGATGCTGCTGCTGGCGGCGCAGGAAGAAGAATGGGAAGACATAGATCTGATGGTGCGCGCGCTGCAAAATGCGGTGATGCGCCTGCGCTATTCGGCGAAGCCGGTGGTGACGGCGCCGTACGGGCTGGCGCTCGGCGGCGGCTGCGAGATCACGATGCACGGCGACAAAGTGCGCGCGGCCGGTGAAACTTATATCGGGCTGGTCGAGGTCGGCGTCGGGCTGATACCGGCGGGCTGCGGCACCAAGGAAATGACCATGCGCGCGATGGACGCAGCGAAACGCGCGCCGGACGCCGACCCGCTGGCGTTTTTGAAAAAGACGTTCGAACTGATCGGCATGGGCAAGGTGGCGACCTCGGCGCAGGAAGCGAAAAGCTGGGGGATCCTGCGCGATTCGGACGCGATCTCGATGAACGGCGACCGCCTGATCGCAGACGCGAAACAGGAAGTATTGAACCTGGCGGCCGCGGGCTATGTTCAGCCTAACCAGCGCACCGATATTTTAGTGATGGGCGAAGCCGGACAGGCGGCGATGAAACTGGCGCTGCATATGATGAAGCGCGGCGGATTCGTCTCCGATCACGACGAACTGATCGGCAAAAAACTGGCCAAGGTAATGAGCGGCGGCGATCTGAATCACCAAACCTATGTTTCGGAACAATACCTGCTCGACCTGGAACGGGAAGCGTTTATCAGCTTGTGCGCCGAACGCAAGACGCAGGAACGCATCGCCGGGATGCTGAAAACCGGCAAGCCGCTGAGGAATTAATTTCACAGGGATGGAGGGATAAAAGGGATAAATCCGAATCCCTTCCAATCCCCTTTATCCCTGTAATTTAAAGAGAGACTATGAATGCCGAATTCTCAAATATAACCCGGGAGATAGCTGCGATCACTGCTGAGGCGCAGGCCAAATACGGCGCATTGTCGGAGGAACAGTTGAATTGGAAACCGGCGGCGGAAAGCTGGAGTGTCGGGCAATGTTTCGATCATTTGATCCGGTCGAATGTCGAGATGGAGCCGGTCATGAGTTTGGTTGATGGTTCGCGCAAGACGAAGTTTTGGGAAAAGGTTTCGCCGTTCTCGGGCGTTCTGGGCAGGTTTTTGGTCAGCTCTATGATAAAAGACGAGCGAAAGTTCAAAGCGCCGTCAAAGGCGATCGTGCCGCCGAGCAAAGTTTCGGCCGACATCATCGAGAAGTTTGCCGCGGAACAAGCGAAGGTGTTAAGTACCGTGCAGGCTGCCGATAAATTCGACTGGAAAAAGACCGTCGTCACTTCGCCCTTTATGAGCGCGATCACCTACTCACTGCACGATGCGTTTCGGATAATGGTCGAGCACGAAAAACGGCATTTCCGCCAGGCGAGGCGGGTGATGGAAATGGATGGATTTCCTAAAAGAACTTAACCCGCGGATATTCGCAGAAAAAGAAGGCCGCCTGAAGGCGGTACTCAAAACCGTGTATGGCGGAATCTTTCAAAATAAAAATGTGGCGGCTGGGGTGCAATCTGCTTTTTCCGGCGTACAACGGCACGGGCGGCTGGATACATTACATTTCCGAAGATTTCCGGGAGATCACGGTCAAATTGCCGCTGAACTTTCGGACGCGAAATTATGTCGGCACAACTTTTGGAGGCAGCCTTTACGCATTGGTCGATCCGTTTTATATGATCATGCTGATGAAAAATCTGGGCCGCGGCTACACGGTCTGGGATAAGGCGGCGCATATCAGATTTCGCAAGCCGGGACGCGAAACGCTGTTCGCAAAATTTTTGATAACGGCGGAAGAACTGGCGGAGATAAAGCGGCTGCTGGAAACCGAAAAATCGGTTGACCGCATTTATAACGTCGAACTGATGAACAAGGAAGGCGTGGTACACGCCGCGATCGAAAAGACCATCTATGTGGCGAAAAAACAATAATGTTTTATCGGAAAAAATGTGAGAGGAAAAGTTTTCGAAACGCGGCTTTGCCGGTTAAGTCAGAGCAATAAAAGCGCCAGTGCTGTTTCGTGTTTATTTAGTGTGACGCGGGTGGTTTAAGCTTGCTGTTGTTAAACAAGGCTATAAGACTGGAACTACGAAATCACATGAAACAACACTAAACAAATCTAAATCGGTACACGATCTGGTAGTTACTTTATAGGCAAAAGCCAGTATAAATATCGAAAAGGAGAGAGGCGATGAAAAACCGGCTATTACTAGCGATCACTTTTATATGCTGCACATTTATTGCGGCGTGCAACCAGACGGGAACGCCGGTGGAATACGCCCGCGCATGCGACCCGGCAAACGAGAAAACATATATCGAGGTTAGCGGATTTTTAGACGACAAGGGCGGAGTGTATTGTTCAAACACCGGCGGCGGGCCGGTTCGCTGCGGTTTCAAGCTGCTGGAAAATCCCGGTGCGGAAAAAGGCTTTAGCGCGGATATCGAACAGGGAACCTGGGCGAACAACGTGGAGAAGCTGCAGAGCGGTTACAAAAAAGAAGACATCAAAATTCACGACAACAGCGGCAATATTTTGGATCTGAACGGGAAAGTAAAGCTGGTCGGCAAGATGAACGTGGCCAAAAATGCGTCGAATCCGGAATACGACGTTTGCTATCTGACGGTGACGAAAATAGAAAAACAATGAAACAGGTGAAACGCTGCGGCTGGGCCAGAAACGATCTCGCGATAGAATATCACGACCAGGAATGGGGCGTGCCGGTTCACGACGACCGCTTGTTCTTTGAATTTTTAATTCTCGAGGGCGCGCAGGCGGGACTGAGCTGGGACACAATCCTGCGTAAGCGTGATGCCTATCGCAAGGCGTTCGACAAGTTCGCGCCGGAAAAAGTGGCACGTTACAGCGAAGCAAAAATGGCAAAACTGCTCGAAAACGAAGGCATTATTCGCAACCGCCTGAAAATAAAATCAGCAGTCGAAAACGCGAAAGCCTTTCTGAAAGTGCAAAAAGAATTCGGCAGCTTTGATACATATATTTGGGGCTTTGTCGGCGGCAAACCGCTCGATAATAAAGTTAAGACGATGAGCGACGTCCCGGCGAAAACCGAAATTTCCGACGCGATCAGCAAAGACCTGAAAAAACGCGGGTTTAACTTTGTCGGCTCGACCATCATGTACGCGTTCATGCAGGCGACGGGGATGGTCAACGATCATATGCGCGAGTGTTTTAGATATAAAGAAATCGGTGACATTAATAGATCAGCGGTTTAGATGCGGTCTCTGACCGCGCGGGTTAACAGCGGTCGAGAGACATTAATAAAGCAGTCGTTTAGGCGCGGTCTCTGACCGCGCGAGTTAATGGCGGTCGAAGACCGCCTCTAAACGGGTGGGTTTTTGGTAATTTATTTATGGATCATCCGGTTACGCAGGCTGTCAGATCTTTGAGAGAGAAGAAAATAGAGTTCGTGCCCCATCTCTACGACTACGTGGAAAAAGGTGGGACGCGGGTGTCGTCAGAAGCGCTCGGTGTTTCGGAACACGCGGTCGTGAAAACATTGGTGTTTGAGACGAGCGAGAAAAAGCCTTTGATCGTGCTGATGCACGGCGACCGTTCAGTCTCGGCAAAAGAATTGGCGCGGCATTTGAACGTTAAGTCGGTGGCGCCGGCGACACCGGAAAAGGCTCAGAAATTGACCGGCTACCAGGTCGGGGGCACGTCGCCGTTCGGGACGAAAACGAAAATACCGGTTTACGCGGAAAAGAGCATTTTTGAGCTCGACAAAATTTATATCAACGGCGGCAAGCGCGGATTTTTGATCGAGATCGCGCCGCAGGTTTTAAGAGACGTTTTGTCGGTGGAAGAAGTTGAAGTAGGAATTTGAACTGAGGGCGGGACGCTCTCAGGACAGCCGCCGGGCCGGCGGCGCTACGAGTTAATATGCTGATAGACGAATTCATGCCCAGGTACGATTTTAGCGAAACGCACGATATTACAATTCGCGCGACGGCGGAACAGGTTTACAGCGCGTTAAATAACGCCGATCTTTGTGAATCACGGGTCATTCGCTGGCTGTTTTTCCTGCGCGGACTGCCGGCAAAGAAAGCCACCCTGCGGGATATGCGGCAGATCAGATTCGAAATGCTGGGAGAAAGATCGAACAGGGAAATTCTGCTTGGGCTGGCCGGGCAATTCTGGACGCTGCGCGGCAATCTGCAAAAGATCGACGCCGGGAATTTCAAAGAATTTCATGAAGAAGGTTTTGCCAAAGCAGTCTGGGATTTTTCGCTCGACGAACAAATGGGCGAAACGCACCTGACCACCGAAACGCGCATCGAATGTATGGACGAAAAGAGCCGCAAAAGTTTCGGGTTTTACTGGATGTTCATTCAGCCATTCAGCGGATTGATACGAAGGGAAATGTTAAAAATAATCAAGCAAAGAGCTGAGTTGACCACGCGCTAAAGCACGTGGCTATTTAAAAGAAGCGAAACCACGCGTTAAAGCGTGCAATTATTAAAGAAAACCGAGGGCGGGACGCCCTCAGGACAGCCGCCGGGGACGGCGGCGCTACGATAAAAAAATTATGAGAGATGCAGTGATCGTATCGGCCGTGCGCACGGCTGTGGGAAAAGCGCCGAAGGGCACATTAAAAAATACGCGTCCGGATGATCTGGGCGCGGCGGCGATAAAGGAAGCGGTGGCGCGGGTGCCGGGGCTCGACCCGATGCAAATCGAAGACGTGATCATGGGCTGCGCTTTTCCGGAGGCCGAGCAGGGCATGAACGTGGCGCGCACCGCCGCGATCGAAGCGGGCCTGCCGGTCGAAGTTTCGGCGATGACGGTCAACCGTTATTGTTCGTCGGGGCTGCAGACTATCGCGCTGGCGGCCGACCGTATCCGCACGGGCGGGGCGGAAATTATCGTCGCCGGGGGACTGGAAACGATGTCGATGATCCCGATGGGCGGAAACGTCGTGCGGCCTAATCCGAAGCTGGTCGATACCTACCCGGATTATTATCTGAATATGGGTTTGACGGCGGAAAATCTGGCCGTGAAATACGAGATCACGCGCGAACAGGCCGACGAATTTTCGCTCCGCTCGCACCAGAAAGCGGCGGCGGCGATCCAGGGCGGCAAGTTCAAGGACGAGATCGTGCCGATGAATATCTATGTCGATGAGTTCGACGAAAAAGGGCGCGTGCGCCGTAAAGAGGTCGTCTTCGACACGGACGAAGGCGTCCGCTATGACGCGACGATCGAGGGTCTGGCAAAACTCAAACCGGCGTTTCATGCCAAGGGAACGGTGACGGCCGGAAACGCTTCGCAAATGTCGGACGGCGCGGCGGCGGTGGTGGTGATGTCGGCGGAAAAAGCGGAAGCGATGGGCATTAAGCCGCTGGCGCGTTTCGTGTCGTTTGCGACGGCCGGCTGCCTGCCGGAAGAAATGGGCATCGGCCCGGTCTATGCGATCCCGAAAGCGCTGAAAATGGCGGGACTGACGCTTGACCAGATCGACGTGATCGAGCTCAATGAAGCCTTTGCGGCACAGGGACTGTCGGTGATGAAGGTGCTGGAAATGAACCCGGATAAAGTGAACGTCAACGGCGGCGCGGTCGCTCTCGGACACCCGCTCGGCTGCACCGGCGCGAAACTGACGGCCACCGTCATCCAGGAAATGATCCGCAGCGGCGCGCGCTACGGCATGGTCACGATGTGCGTCGGCGGCGGCATGGGCGCGGCGGGAATTTTGGAAAGGATATGAACTTTAGCCACAGAGAACACAGAGGTCACAGAGAAGTTTTTGCATAATTAGGGGAATGTGCAAAATAAGAAAAGTTTTGGTTTCCTCTGTGTTCTCTGGGCAAAAGCAACAAGGATTTAATGAAAGCAGCTTTAATGATCATCGATATGCAGAAGGCATATTATGGGGGCGGGGCCGCCCAGCAGATGGATGCGGCCGCGGAATACATCAATGGCGTTATTCCGTTTTTCAGGGGAAAGGGATTGCCGATCGTGTGGGTCTATAACGAAGATGAAGAAGACGGCGCGGTTCCGGGAAACGAGAAGTACGAATTTATCGACGCGCTGAAACCGGGACCTGGCGACATTAAGATAAATAAAACTTACGGGAACAGCTTTAACAAGACCGATGCTAATAAGGTGCTGCAGGAAGCGGGAATCGACACGGTGGTGATGACGGGATTCTGCGCCGAATACTGCGTGCTTTCGACGTACCGGGGCGCAAAAGATCTCGATTATTTCCCGGTTTTGCTAAAAAACGGCATTGCCAGCGTCGCCAAAGAAAATAAGGAGTTCGTCGAAAATATCAGCGAAACGATCACCTACGGAATGCTGAGAAAGTTGATCGAGCAGAGCTAAAAAAAGGCTTCGCGATTAATTTTATGGCGTTTATCTGTTGGCAATAAGACTGGAACCACTAAATTACGCGAAATAACACGAAAAAGGCCAATTTTTTCTTTACTGAATGAGCGCTCATTCAGTATAATAATCGAATTAAAGAGTTTAAGAATTAGCCACAGAAGTCACAGAGCACACAGAGAAAATTAACAGGAATGAAGAGGATAAAAGGGATAGTAAAAATTAATCGTCTGAAATCTTTCTTATCTGTGCATTTTGTATAATCCGGTAAAACCTCTGTGAACTCTGTGCTCTCTGTGGCGAAAATAGGAAAAATATTATGGAAGCGAAAATGGAAAAGGAATTTAAAAAAGGCGGCTCGTTTTTGATCGAAGAAAGCGGCACGACCGATGTTTTTACACCCGAAGATCTAAATGACGAGCAGAAAATGATCGGCGACACGACGCGCGAATTTGTCGATACGGAAGTTGCGCCCAATCTACCGGCGATGGAACAGCACGCCTGGGAAGTGGCGCGTGACCTGCTGAAAAAAGGCGGCGAGCTCGGCCTTTTGGGAGCAAACATCCCGGAAGAATACGGCGGACTCGCGCTCGACCAGACGTCGGGCGTGGTGATAGCGGAAATGATGGGGCGCGGCGGCGGCTTCGGCACGACATTCGGCGCGCAGACCTCGATCGGCTTGCTCCCGATCCTCTATTTCGGTTCCGAAGAGCTGAAAAAAGAATGGATCCCGAAGATCATCAGCGGCGAAAAAGTGACCGCCTACTGCCTGACGGAAAGCGGTTCGGGATCGGACGCGCTCGGGGCAAAGACGAACGCAAAACTTTCCGATGATGGCGCGACCTACACGCTCAACGGCGAGAAAATGTTTATCTCGAACGGCAGCTTTGCCGACGTCTATATCGTCTTTGCCAAGGTCGATGGCGAGAAGGAAAAATTCTCGGCGTTTTTGGTCGAGCGCAGCGAAAACTGCCATCCCGGAAACGAAGAACACAAGATGGGTATCAAGTCTTCGTCAACCACGCCGCTGATCCTAAGCGATGCGAAAATTCCGGCGACCAACCTGATCGGCAACGTCGGCGACGGCGCTAAGATCGCTTTTAATATTCTAAACGTCGGACGTTTTAAACTCGGCGCATCGGTCACCGGCGGCGCAAAGCTCGCGCTGCATAATTCGATCCGCTACGCCAACGAACGCCAGCAATTTGGCACAGCGATCTCCGGTTTCGGCGCGATCAAACACAAGCTGGCCGAAATGGCGATCCGCACCTGGGTGGCGGAAGGCATCACCTATCGCACGGTCGGCATGATCGACGCGCTGATCGGCGACGGCGCCGACAATGCGAAAAAACTGCAGTCGATCGAAGAGTACGCGGTCGAATCTTCGATCAACAAAGTTGCCTGCTCCGAGGCGCTCGATTACGTGGTCGATGAAATGGTGCAGATCTATGGCGGCTATGGTTATTCGGCTGATTACCCGGCGGAAAAAGCCTATCGCGATTCGCGCATCAACCGCATTTTCGAAGGCACGAACGAGATCAACCGCCTGCTTATTCCCGGCCAACTGATGAAACGCGCGATGAAAGGCAAGATCGCACTGATCCCGGCGGCCAAGGCGCTGATGGACGAAGTGATGAACCCGGCGCTGCCGAGCTTCGATGATGAGGAAACCGTGCTCGGCGCAGAACTGAAACTCGCCGGCAACGCGAAGAAAGTGGCCCTGATGGTGCTCGGTACGGCGGCGCAGAAATATATGACCGATCTGCCGAACCAGCAGGAAGTTTTGCTCGGCGCGGCCGATATTATTATCGACGCTTACCAGATGGAAACCGCAATCCTGCGCGCGCAAAAACAGGCCGCCAAAGGGGACGCCGCGCGCCAGATTGATATGGCTCAGGTTTTCTGCAACGACGCCATCCAGCGCATCGAGGCCAAAGCGAAAAACACGATCGCCGCCATGGCCGAAGGCGACGAGCTGCGCGTGATGCTCGCCGCGCTGAAACGCTTTACGAAAAACACTGCCCCGATCAATACCATCGCCGCGCGACAGCGCATCGCCGATACACTGATCACAGCAAATAAATACACTTTTTAAGTCGAATGAGATCATTCTAAAATGAGCGGAAAGTGAGCCCAAAGCTTTAAAAGCTTTGGGCTAATTTTGTTGAATTAAAAGGCCCTTCGACCAATTTTAAGAGGCGCTCACTGATTCTTTGAAAATACTTTCGGGGCGAAATTCCGGTTAATAACTCCGTCATCTCACTGAGATAAATAACCGTTGGCATCGATGAGACGATCGACAGCATTACGTCTGCTTTCATAAGCCCATTATCGACAGCAAATCGTGTAAAAATATATATAACGATCTCACAGTCAAAGAAGCCAATTGTCAAAATGCCCATCCAAAGAATACTCTGGAGAATCTTTTCGTATTGTGTCATAAATTTAACCTCCTCGATTTCTATCATTACGTAGGGAAGATAGTCATAATAAATTTAGAATTTCAGAAGTTTTATCAACTTTCTTCGTCCCTTAATAAAGAAATGTTGAATCGCATATGGATTCCGGTAGTTCTTAGGAAAATAAATCCTATAATCCGGTAATTCTTTTAACATTGTTAATAATTGTTGACAATAACTTCATCTTTTAGTAAATTTGTAATTAAGCGCACAGTTGTGTGTGGTCCCACCGGAGCCTCCTGGATTGGAAATAACCGCGGCAGTAAAGAATTATGAGCAATATTGACGTTGAAAACGAACAGCGAATTCCGCTAAGCACTTCGATGCCTACGGTTTCTTTTGAACTTCCGGCCGGACTCATCACTAAAGGTGAACGAAAGGGTACTAGTTTTAAGGTAAACACTTTGCTACATCGTTTACTGAAAGCTTGCGCCGCGCTCCAGGACCGCCAGGAGGGCGATTTGGTCAACGAGGCCATAGCCGACCTGCTGGTAAAATATAATTATCTTGATATAAAAAAATAAGAACGTCGCCGGTTTTAGCACCCGGCTTAATTTTTGTTTAACTAAAAACTCGAAAGTAATCACGAGGAGTCGCAGGTCGCTCCGGTCTTTTGCGGAGGTAAATAGTGAACATAAAAATTGGCGTTTAATCGGATCCGATAAGAGCCGGGCAAATTGTTTTTTGCCCGGCTTATTTTTTTCAACCTGGTGGATAAATATGACATCATAGAAAAGCGGCTTGCTCTACCCATATTTTTTGAAGCGCACTCTCCCGCGCTTTTCCGAAGGAGAATCAGATGAAAAAATTATTGATCGCCGGAGGCGTTTTCGTGCTGGCACTACTTGCGAGCGTGCAGGTTTTTGCCGCCTTTGCTGATGAAGGAGAGTTTCGTAATTCCAGCGGAAACACGATCGGGTATATGAAAGCGGATGGTTCGGTGCGTAATTCGTCCGGCAATACGATCGGTTATTTTAAACCCGATGGGTCGGTTCGCAATGCCAGCGGCAACAGCATCGGGTCAATTGAAAGCGACGGCAGCATCCGCGACGGCAGCGGCAACAGCATCGGCAAGGTCGATCGCGACGGCAATGTCAGGAACAAAAGCGGTAATTCGATCGGAAAGGTGACATCCGACGGCTCTGTGCGAAACTCCAGCGGAAACAGCATTGGCTCCGCTAAAAATATCAGCGCCGAACACGCCGCCGCCTTCTTCTTTTTCTTTTTTACCGAGCTGGTTTGAGAAATTTACAGTGAATCATTCAGAGGCCCGAAGTTTCCCGCGCTTCGGGCTTTTTATTTTTGCGGATTAATCGGAAAATGAATTGATGAAAATAGAAAGAGAAATTTTAGAGCCGGCGCCGGGCGTCGCCCGCGAGATAGGTTTTTATCTCGCCGGGTTGCAGGAGATCAGGTCGCAGGTGCGGACGATGGCCGGCGACCTTACCCCCGAAGAACTTTCCGCGCGGCCGATCCCGGGATTTAACTGCATCGGCGCGGTGCTGCTGCATATCGCGGAAAACGATTTTTGGTGGATACAATCGCTGGCGGGCGGCGCGGAAATGACCGATGAAATTAAGGGGCAAGTTTACTGGGATATTTTAGACGACGAAGATTTTGCCGCGCGCGGCTACACTGCCGAATTTTGCCTGGCGGAGATGACACGGATCAGCGAAGGATCGAAAAAGACTCTGGCAAAATTTGGCGACGCCGATCTGGAAAGCTGTTTGCTTTTGACGGGCGGACCTCGCGGGTCGAGGTCAGCCTGCGCTGGATCCTGCATCACCTGATCGACCACGAAGCGCACCATAAAGGACAGATCGCGCTGCTCAAAAAAATGGTCCGTAAAACGCGTGAAAAATAGATCCTTACACTTCGATGTGATCGTGATCGGCGGCGGCGCGGCCGGGCTTTTTTGCGCTACTCAAGCCGGCAAGCGCGGACGCAAGACACTGGTCATCGAACACAATGCGCAGGTCGGAAGAAAAATTCTTATCTCCGGCGGCGGGCGCTGCAATTTTACGAATATTTATACAAAGCCGGAAAATTTCATTTCGCAAAATCCGCATTTTTGTAAATCGGCGCTGGCGCGGTACGCACCCGAAGACTTTATCAAGCTTGTCCGCAAACACAAGATAGATTTTTACGAGAAAAAACTCGGCCAGCTTTTTTGCCGGGAAAGCTCGCGGCCGATCGTGGAGATGTTATTGGCGGAGTGCGAAAAGGCCGGCGTGAAGGTCTTAGTTAATTGTTCGGTTAAAAGTCTGCAGGCGGGACGCCTTCAGGATAACCCCACCGATAGCGGCGACGGCGGCGTTACGGATTCAGTCCGGCAAGCGAGGGCGAGACGCCCTCACGACAGCCCCATGGGTAGAGGCGCCGGTGGCGCTATAACGGGAGGCGCGACAAAGAGAGGCGCTGCGTTTGGATTGGAAACGACTGGCGGGGAATTTTCATGCGATAGCCTGGTCATCGCCAGCGGCGGTTTGTCTTTCCCGAAGATTGGCGCGAGTAGTTTCGGATACGATGTCGCAAAACAATTCGGTTTAAAGAGAGTGGAAACCCGTCCGGCGCTCGTTCCGCTGGTATTTGCTGATAAAAAAGGGTTTACGAGTCTGGCCGGAGTGTCGATCGACTCCCGCGTTTTCACGAATGGCCAGGAATTTCGCGAAAATATTTTATTTACCCACCGCGGTCTTTCCGGCCCGGCCGTTTTGCAAATTTCAAATTACACCCAAAAAGAAAGAGTGGTCTCGATCGATCTGCTGCCGGATATGGATGAATCCGAGCTGATCAGAAAAGCCGCTGAAAGCGCGCAAACCACGGAAAATTTTCTCGGCAAATTTTTACCGAATCGCTTTGCCGAAGTTTTTACCGCGCAGAATTTTCCGAATAAACCGCTGAATAAATTGGGCAAAAAAGAAATAGAAAAGATCGTCGAAACGCTGAAAAACTGGCAGGTCAAATTCGGCGAAACCGAAGGGTACGATAAGGCCGAGGTGACGCTGGGCGGCGTTTCGACTGCCGAACTTTCTTCGCAGACGATGGAATCGAAACGCGTGCCTGGGCTGTTCTTTATCGGCGAAGTGGTGGACGTGACCGGCTGGCTCGGCGGGTATAATTTTCAATGGGCGTGGGCGTCTGGTTTTGCCGCCGGACAGTCGGTTTAATAAAAATATGGAAATCAAAAAAGATCTGTTGGAGCCGGCGGCGGGTTATTCGCGGGAGCTCGGGTATTATCTGGGCGCGTGGGAAAAGGCGCGGGCGCAGACGCGTGAGCTGCTCGAAGATCTGACGCCGGCGGAGATCGCGCGCAGGGTTTTGCCGGGCATGCATTCCATCGGCGCGATCGCTTTGCATTTGGGTGAAGCGGAATTTTACTGGATGCAGGAGGTGGTTTCGGAAAAGGAAATTACCGAGGAAGAGAAAAAACAGGCGCACTGGCTGGACACGATGGAAACCGATTTCGACAAAGGCTACACGGCGCGGTACTGCATAGAAAATATCGACCGGATCTCGCAGATGACCCGCGAGCTTTTGAAAAATTACCGCGATGAAGATTTGGAAAAAATTTATCTGCGCGAATACAACGAGATCAGAACGGAGTTGAGCCTGCGATCGATCATTCAGCGGCTGGTCGATCACGAAGCGCATCACCGCGGGCAAATCGCAATGATCAAGCGCCTGCTGCGCGAAGGCAAGCCGTCAAGCTGAATTGCGCCCGGCATTGATAATGCCGAACGAGCAGCGGATGACAAGTTTTTCGTAGGTATTTTTTAATTCTTCCTCTTTACCTTCAGCGTTTTCTGTTTCGCGAATTTTTGCCAGCGCATACTGCTGGATCGTAGTCAGCGGCAGCACGATCCGCTCGCGCATTTGCACCGAGCGTTTTTCCATTGGGAAATCTTCCATCAGCTCATTTTTACCGGTAATTTTGGCAAGGTAGATCCGGCAAAGTTCGAATTCGTCGTATATTTTTTGCCAGAGAGGGCCGTAAACCGGATCGCCGGCAATATAAGCCGTCAGCGGGAAATAACATTTCTGCATCGCCATTTCACAGTTGTCGATCAGCGTTTTGAAAAAGCCGTTATCCTGGTACATCAGCCCGATCTGATCGATCTCATCTTCCATATTACGGAGCGCCGTGCCGACGCCGTAATAGCCCGGCACGTTTTGTTTCAGCTGGCTCCAGGCGCCGACAAATGGGATGGCGCGCAGGTCACTAAACTCCAATTTGCCGCCGCCGCGCTTGCTCGGGCGGCTGCCGATATTGGTCTCCGAATAAAACCGCAGCGGGCTAATGTGGGACAGGTAATCGAGAAATTGCGGGTGATCTTTTAACTGCTGGTAAGCGTGAAAACTATGACGGGCAAGTTTTTGCATCAGGGCTTCTTCGGATGCGGAAAAAGTTTTCGGCTTTGATGCGAAAAAATGATTGTAGGTCCCGGCGTGCAGAAGCTGTTCGATATTATATTGCGCCGATTCGACCGTGCCGAAATTCGAGCTGACCGTCTGTCCCTGAATGGTCAGTTGAATAGAATCGTTCGCAATATTTTCGCCCATCGAAGAATAAAATTTGTGCGTCTTTCCGCCGCCGCGCGCAGGCGGGCCGCCGCGTCCGTCGAAAAATACCACGTCGATACCGAACTCTTTTGCCAGCGCCGTCAGCGCGTCTTTGGCGGTGTAAATGCTCCAATTCGCCATCAGATAGCCGCCGTCTTTCGTACCGTCGCTAAAGCCGAGCATGATCGTCTGCTTGTCTCGGCGCCGCGAAAGGTGCGCTCGGTAAGCGGGAATTTCGTAAAGCTCGCGCATGACGCCGGCCGCTTTTTCCAGGTCGGCAATGGTTTCAAAAAGCGGCACGATATCGACGTTTATCTCTTCGGCTTTCCAACCGGCCAGCAGAAACAAACCGTATACTTCGACCGCATTCAGCGCGCTGTGACACTGGCTGATGACGTATCTCTCGCAGCCGGGCGCCCCGTTGTTCAATTGGATATTTTTGACGGAAGAAATAGTCTCGATGGTATCTTTTGGCAGCGGTATTAGCGGGTCGGCTATGTCCTGCCCGCTGACCGGCCGGCTTACGCTCACCAGGGTATGGATCTTTTCACTGTCTGAGAGAGAAGCATAACCCTCGGGCAGCGAAGCGGAGCTTTGCGCAATGTTTTCTAAAACCGCCCCGTGCGCCGAGCTTTCCTGGCGGATGTCGAGCGAGGCGAAAAACAGTCCGAAGGCTTCGACCTTGTTGATCAGATCATTCACCAGGTGCAGGAACAGGCCGTCGTGTTTGGTCAGGATAGTTTGCCGGATACGGGTAAGAAACTCAAGAATCTCCTGTTTTGACGGGCCGATCGCGTCCGTTTGAAAAGCCGCCGCGTACAGTTTGTTTTCAAACTCGGTGAGCATCGTATCGACACCGGTAAAAGTCAAGCGGCGTTTAAGGCGGCGCACGTCGCGGTAATAGCAGCGCAAGATTGCGCGACGGAGCGCGTCGGCGACTTTGACGGTCGTCTCATTGGTCACAAAAGGATTGCCGTCGCGGTCGCCGCCGGGCCAAAATCCCATTCGGATGAGATCGCCGAGGCCGATCTCACCGCCGGGAAGAGCATTTTTTATTTCGGAAATAATATTTCCGACGGCGTCGTAAAAAACATTTTCCAGATACCAGATCAGGCTGAGGGCTTCGTCCAGCGAGGTCGGTTTTTGCTTTTTGAAAAACGGCGTGCGGCCCAGCTGCTGCAAGAGCATGTTGATGTCAGAGACGTTATTTTGAGCGATGGCTTCGACCAGATCGTTGATGATGCCGAGCACGGTGCCGGGATAAAACTGCGTCGGGTGAGCGGTCAGCACCGGCCGGACGGAAAAGTTTTTCAGCTTCTCGGCAAATTCGGCGAGTTTGCCGCCCTGCGCGAGGGCGGTTTCCAGATGCTTGAGCGTGCCCGCGCCCTGCAGCTCGTTCAGTTCGGGAAACGCCGCTTCTTCCAGAGCATCGAAGAGCACCACCTGTCTTTCGGCGTACTGCACAAAACGAAAAAGCAGACCGGCCGGATCGTGCTCACCGGCGTCGGCGAAAAATCCGTCGATGATCTCAGCCGGGCTTTTTCCGCCAGCATAGCCTTCCTCGCATTTGGCGCCAAAAAGCGAGAGCAGTATCCCGGTTTTATCCACGCCGTAAAACGGCAGCGAAAGAAACAGGCTGTTGTAAAGCTGAAACTTTATTCCGACCGCGTTTTGAAATTTTTCCAGCGCTCCCGAAAGGCTTTGAATCATAAGAGGATTGTATTATAGAGTGAGAGGCGGGCAAACTTTCGATAGCGGATCAGTTTGAGATTTCGGAATATGCGCGCTATTACTTTAACTAATAACTGCTTTGCCGATAAAGTCGCGGTCGGATTTTTTCGTGTTATTGGCGGTTACGCCTTAAGCTTATTTCTCAAGGCTGCAAAGGCAGGAACCACGAAATTCCACCAAATAACGCGAAAAAAAACATTAAGATTCTCACATTTTTTCTCTTTATTAACAGTTAAAAGTTGGTAGTTAAAAGTTAATAGTGAGAGTATTTTTTCGGATCCGAAATGCAGCTCGTGCAAATTTTCCGCGGGATATAGCATCACAAAAGCAGTGGCCGGTGGTCAGTGGCCGGTGATCAGTAGTTGGTAATTGGAAATGAGTAACCATCTTCGTAAAATCATTTTTTTATCTATCTGGTTGTGTGTTGCGTTTCCGGCGCAGTTTGCTTATTCACAAACAAATACATTACCGCGCGGAAAGGTGATCGAAAGTGTCACCACGGCCGAAAACAAGGAACAAAGTTACGCGGTCTATTTGCCATCCAATTATTCGCCGGAGAACAAATGGCCGGTATTTTACATTTTTGATCCGGAGGGCGAAGGCGTCCGCCCGGTGAGAATATTTCAAGCGGCGGCGGAAAAATACGGCTTTATCATTTTCGGGTCGAATAATAATCGAAACGGTTTGGGAAACGCGATACAGTCGGAAATGATCAAGACCTTTTGGAAAGACACCCACGCGCGTTTTGCGATCGACCAGCAGAGGACCTATGCGGCCGGATATTCCGGCGGCGCTCGGCTGGCGAATAATTTTGCCTACTCATGCAAAGGATGTATTGCCGGCGTGATTTCCTGCGGGGCCGGTTTTCCGCCGGAATTTCCGCTCGATAAAAATTTGCCGTATGCGATATTCGGCACGGCCGGGTTTAACGATTTTAACTACCCGGAAATGGTGAAGCTCGACAGGTCTCTGGCCAAACTGGGAGTGCCGCATCATCTGGCAAAGTTCGACGGCGGGCATGACTGGCTGACCGAAGAGCTGACCTTTGCCGCGATCGAATGGTTTAACCTGCAGGCGATGAAGACGGGCAGGCTGGCAAAAGACGCCGCCTTTATCAAAGACACGCTGGCCAAAAGAGAAACGGAAGCCGACAAATTATTAAAAAGCAGCCAAATTTTAGAAGCTTATGACAAATACGCTTCTATCGCGCGCGACATGCCCGGGTTAGTAAATTCTTCTCAAATAGCGGAAAAATTAAACAATATATCGAAGGACAAAGTTTACAAAGATGCCCTCGAGCAGGAAAAAGAATTGTTCGCGCGCCAGTCGGCGACGGTGAGAAGAATAATTTCCACGGCCGCCGATCTGCTGGACGCGGAGGCAAAAACGAACACCGCGCGGGCGATATTCGCCGAAATAGCAAAGATCAGGGAGCTGGCGAAAGCGAAGGAAGATTCCGGCGAAAGGCGGCTGGCGCGGAGGATTCTCCATGCCATCCTGGCCGAATCGAACGAATCCGCCGCCTATATTTATATGCCGCAAAAAGATTACAAGAGCGCCGCGGCAAACTTCGAGCTGGCCTCGCTGGTCCGTCCGGAAAATCCCTACATCGAGATCAACCTGTCGCGGGCGCTGGTTTTGGACGGCCGGAAAAAAGAAGCCCTGGAAGCTTTAAGCCGCGCGGTGGAAAAAGGTTTTAATGATTGCAGTTTGCTGGCCGCGGACGAAGCTTTCGTCCCGCTGCAAAATAATAAAGATTTCCTAAAACTGAAAACGTCAATAAATTGTGTGAATTAAAAATATTTTAACGATCTGAACCGGGGTCGGTTATCGTTAAAATGCCGCGGCCCGCCGTAATAATAGTAATGATTTTTGCGGCAATCTTCTTTGTTAAATTACCGGGTGAGAGTATTATGTAGCCAGCATTTGCAGATTTGCCGGTTCTGTTTGCCTGGTTAAGGGCTTCCACGTGGTTAGATCGCTTCGCCGCTGTTTTAGCGCTGTTCCAGCCGGGTATATGTTGATTTCCCGCAATATATTTCTGCTTTTTAATCTATTTTTGGCCCGTTGTTTTGACGGTGATTGAGCATGTATGCTTTGGAGGATTTTTATGAATAAATATAGAAGAGCGATATTTAATTTTGCGTTGACGGCCGGGTTGTTGATCGGCTTTACCGTTTCCGTTCAGGCGCAAGCCACGCGAACCTGGGTCTCGGGCGTCGGTGATGACGCTAACCCGTGCAGCCGCACCGCCCCGTGCAAAACTTTTCAGGGAACGATCTCGAAGACCGCCGCCGGCGGCGAGATCAATGTGCTGGATCCGGGTGGATTCGGCGCGGTGACGATCACCAAAAGTATGACCATCGATACTCACGATATCGCCGGGGTTCTGGTCTCAGGCTCAAACGGCATTATTATTAATGACGGGGGAGCGACCAATATTGTCGTCAATCTCAAGGGATTGGATATCAATGGATTAAATACGGGATTAAGCGGGATCAGGATCATTAGCGCCAAGAGCGTGACCGTTCACGATAGTGTCATTTACGGATTTACCAATGGAATATCGGACGAGAGAACGCTCGGCGGCAGTTTGTTCGTTTCGGATTCGATCATCAGAAACAACACCACGGCCAATGTCAGTATTTCCGGCGTCAGCACACCGGCATTGTATGCCAGCTTCGATAATGTCAGGCTGTTGGCCAGCGTTACCGGACTGTCGGTCGTGTCGGGCAACAGCGCGATGATTTTCAGGTCGTTTTTTACCGACAACAGCACGCAGGGCATTCTGGCCAACGGCGCGCTGACCGAGGTCGGAGTGGAAGACTGCGTCTTTGCAAACAATAACGTCGGCATTTCGATCAAAACCGGTACCCCGGTCGTGCGCGTCTCCAATTCACACTTAACGAAGAATGGGACCAATATCAAAACCGGCAGCGGTATGATCTATTCCTATATGAACAATAAAAGCGCCGGCAACGGTGTGGAAAATGTGTTCAGCGCAACTATTCCCCCGCAATAAGAAAGATAAGTTAACAGCGAAAAAGCCGTGACGAGTATTGAAACTCGTCACGGCTTTTCTACTTAGCAGATAAGTGAGCGTTAGTATCTGCGCTTGTAGTAAGTTTTCTTCTTCGGCTTGATGCCGTAGCTGTACACGGCCGCTCCGCCGCCGCCTACCAGCGCGCCGATAGCAGCGCCTTTTTTGCCGCCAGCAAGAGCGCCGATCAAAGCGCCGGCGCCGGCGCCGATACCAAGGTTAAACAGGTTGCGATGTCGCTGATAAACATTCGGCTTTTTGTAAACCTTTTGTGTATAAGTGCGGTTGCTGCGATAGCTGCGGCTGGTTTGCGCGCTTGCCGTCGAGGCGGCCAGCGGCAGCATTACTGCCAGCATCGCGATCATTATGAATGTTGCTATTAATCTTTTCTTCATTGCTTTAGTCTCCTTCTTCAAACCATCGGAAATAAATTTCCCGGAGAGTTCTGTATCGGTAACGAATCTGTTCGTTACAGTGAGTATGATGAAGAGGTATCGGGGCAAGTTGCCAAAAAAGTGCAGATTTAATAAGCTAAGTGCTTATATACCATATAGTTACCGTATATACGATTTGGTGCGCGGGAAGGTTTGAGTATATTTTAGTAAGACTTACGGGCAATTATATAAAAAGAAAAACCGTAACGAATACCAATTCGTTACGGTTATATCTAAAGAAAAAAATCAAAGACTAATTAATACTTGCGCCTTTTAATATAGTGTCTTTTTTTCTTTTTGAGTTTATAGGTGTAAAGAGCGCCGCCGCCCGCACCCGCCGCCGCGCCGATCAGCGCGCCTTTTCTGCCCCCGGCAAGCGCTCCGATCACCGCGCCCGCACCCGTTCCGATACCGACGTTCGCCGCATTACGATGGCGGCGATAAAAGCTCGGTTTTTTGGTGGTCCTGTGAACGCGCCCATTTCTATCCTTGTAATAGTAATATCTGGTTTGAGCGTTAACTGAAGTGGATAATATCGGTATCATCAATACCAACAACGCAAACACCATAAAGGTTGCGATCCATTTATTTCTTTTATTTTTCATTGCTTATTCCCCCTTATTCGAAAGTTCACTGCGGCTATTTGATATATCGCAGTATCACTTAGATTAATCATTTGAAGCTGTGGTTGTCAAAAAACCGCGACGGATCCGAAAATCGCGCCGCGGTTTCCTGGAATAGTTACAGTTTATCCCCCGGCGCTGTTAAAAGCCGATGCTAAAACTGATCCGGCCGCGCCCGCGATTATTATACGGACGGCGTCCGTAACTGCTGTACACGCGGCGTACCGGCACACGTCGCCTGACATAATATGTGCTCGGCGCATAATAGGTTTGCGGGTAATAAGACTGCCCGTAATAACCGTTGTTGTAATTGTTACTGCGCCGGTAATTTGCGCGACGGTCCCGGCGGCCGTTATCGCGCCTGTTATAATTGTCGTAATTTCCGTGCGAACGCTGCGAAGCGTAACCCCTGTTTCCGCCGCGAGTATCGCATGAGCCATATCTCTGCGCCAAAACAGGTATCGCGATCGCCATCAAAAACGCAAAAGCGAAAACGCTGATAATTTTTCTCAACATAAGATTCCCTTCCTTTACCAAAATTATTTCAGGAGAGTCTTCTTTCAAGGAGAGATGATTATTTCAAATACGAGAGGGCTAAAGGGCTATGAGAAAAGCATAGCCCTTTACGGCGTTAATGGCAAGTAAAAACCGGCAGGGGTTCAGAGTTCGCTTCAGCCTGTCTTTTGTCAGAACCGGGAACAGCAGCGGCCGGGTAAAAGACAAACTAAAGTTTGAACCCTAAACTTTCTCAGTCCCGTAGGGACTCAGAAGCCAGGAGCGGGCGCAAGCGGCCCTTCCGGACTGCAAATTTATTAAGCTTTATATTTAATCTGACGGCGGCGCTACGGGCGACGAGGGGAGGAATATTTTGCGAGTGTTTTGGCGGGAATTCCCAGCCAGTAAAGCCCCTGAAGAAAAAGCCATCCGACCATCGTCCAAAAAAACGGCCGGTCGCGAAAGCGCCGCGGAGAAAGCAGAACGTGCTGGGATTGGTGAATAAAATCGCCCACCTTTCGCAGGCGGCGGTAGAGATCGACGTCGGCAAAAATCCCGTAGGGCCGAAAACCGCCGACCTTTTCGTAGGCTTCGCGGCTGGCAAACATCGCCGAATCGCTGTAAACCATATCGAGCGAGCGCAGGTACGGATACAGCCGATTGAGAAAATGCGCCCAGCGGCTGTCGCCTTCGAAAAGTATCTCGAAATTTCCGCCGGCCACCTGGCTGTATTTCATCACGCCCTTGATCTTCGCGCCGCAGCCCTGCACCGGGCGGGTGTCGGCGGGAATAAACCAAAAGATGTCGCCCGCCGCGCGAAGCGTGCCTTCGTGCAGCTGCCGGCTGCGATCGTGAATATCGGTTTTTATCAGGTTGAGTTTTTTCAGGCCGGGAAAGTTTTCGATGATCTCGACGGTCCGGTCGGTGCTGCCGCCATCGACCACCACCACTTCCGAGACGTTGACCAGCCGCGACAGCGCTTCGAGCGTTTTGGTGATGATCAATTCTTCGTTGAAAGTTGGGATGATGACGGAGATTTCCATAGCGCGACAGCAAAGAGATTATCACACTACCCGCGCCGTTGTATCTATGTTTTTTACTTTTTCGCGACGGCCAGCGGAACGGATTCATTTTCTACACGGGCGAGCTGATACACCGCCTCGAGCATTTGCTGCTGGCGATAACCGCCGGTCGCGGCATCGGCTTCGAGACAGATATAAGAGATGCCCTGCTGCGCGGAAAAGACCGAAAGCGAACCGTCATCGACGCTGCACTTCTGCGAGTTCAGTTTTGCCGCCGATTTCTGCACCACCACGTTGAAACCTTTTTCGGCGAAGTAGCCGACGTATTTTAGGCCGGAAAGAAAAACAAAGTTGTCCTGATCGTCTTCCGTATTCGAAAGATAAACGCCGTCGGCCTGATCCTGAAAAACGCCGTGCGAAAGCTCTTTGCCGAGCGAAGTTTTGACAAAGGCGTAAGCCGTCAGATCAGCGGTGCGCGCGTTTTCGGTTTTCGAATCGACGTCGGTGTTGTTGTGGATCGCGACGAGAAACCGTTCACCGGCGGGCAAGCCTTTTCCGTCGGCGAAAACTGCCTTCAGCAGATTGGCCGCAAAAGCCTCGACCAGCGAATCGACCTCGGAAAGGCCGCCGGCGCAGCTTCTACCCTGGGCGGTAAAGATCCGGTTCGGATCGACGGTGTAAGTTTTACCGCTCGCCGTGAAGGTGAGATATCGCGCCGGGCTGCCCTTGGCGTCGAACGATTCGATCTCGATCAGCCGCCCGCCGTATTTTTCCACGTAATCTTTGGCTAGTTTGAGGCCGGTCTGCTCGTTGTGATGGGGCGCGACAAAGGTCAAATTGCCGCCTTCGTTTTCATAGACGTTGATCTTGATCTCAGTTTCCCCAAGCAAAACTTTCTGCGTGGTCCTGACCGTCGCCGCCGAAACCGCCGCCGTAAAGGTAAGCATCAATAAAACTAATATTAAATATGATCGCTTCGATCTCATAAAATCTCTCTCGAACAAAACCGTTTCCAATAGGTAAAGCGAAATCGGGTATATAAAGAGACCATTTATCTTAGGAAATTTTGCGTTAATCCGCGCGATAGTATAGAAGTGCAATCTAATCCCGAGGGTGCAGGGGAGCACAGGCATCCTGCCAGCAAGATCGCGCAGCGATCTAAAGCTGCTTTTACTGTAAATGAGTTAGCGCGGCGAACCGCGCTTTGCAGGTAGGATGTCTGCGCTCCCAAGCTAACGTTCGTTTTTTAATTTACTGAGCCACTTTCAGCGCAATGCCTTAAAACAATTCAATCAAATTTAATGACCTTGACAATAGTTGTTATAACGACTATATTTTGCGGATGACGGGCGAATTATTATCGGAGATAAAGCAGAGTAAGCCTTTTACGAGTCTGGAAGAGGAAGTTTTGCTGAATCTGCAGCGAACGGCGAATATTTTGGCCGGAAAGATCGCCGATGTATTAAAGCCCTATGAGCTAAGTAATATACAATACAATGTTTTACGGATACTGAGGGGAAGCCGCCGAGGGTTGGCCTGCAGCGAGATCGGCGAGCGTCTGGTAACGAGAGATTCGGATATTACGCGGCTGCTCGACCGGCTGGAAAAAAGAGGCTATCTCGCGCGGGAGCGGTATGAGAAAGACAAGCGCGTCATAATCGTAAAGATAACCGAGGCTGGAATGCAGGTTTTACAGGCCCTGGACGCGGATATCGGCGCGGCGCCAAGACGGCACCTGGGACATCTGGGTAAAGAAATGCTGGAAAAGCTTAACGCGCTACTCGTTTTGGCGAGAAAATAGACGTTGCAACGAATATTTTGATAAATTAGCCGCAAAAAGGCGCAAAAAGTGCAAAAAAGAGGACGTTATCTGAATCCGGAAGAGTAAAATATCAATAAAGAACAGTAAAAATTGAAAGCCGGATATTAAAACTGTCTTAAACGCGAGTCAAATGAAAACGGCACTCAGATCTAGATATCTATGAAACTTACCAAATCGAATTATATGCTGTACCTGGACTGCCCGCGGGAATTCTGGCTGAATCACCACCGGCCGGATCTTTTTGCCCGGCAGTTGTCAGCGGTTGATCTGGGCCGGATGAAAATGGGTTACGGGGTGCAGAGACAGGCGGAGGCGCTTTTCGGCCAGGGCGGCTATGGCGAGTTTGAACTGGAAAAACGTGTGGAAACGGACCGGCTGCTGGCGAAGATAGATATCTACGCCGGAAATTCGATCTACGAAGTAAAAAGCTCCAATAGCGCCAAAAAAGAGCACGCGCACGATCTCGCATTTCAAAAAATAGCAGCCGAAGCCGCCGGGGTTCCGGTCGAATTTACCTACGTGGTGCATCTGAATAAAGAATATGTCCGGCGCGGAGCGATCGAGCCGGAAAAACTTTTGACGATCACCGATATGACCGTTGAGGTAAATTACCTGTTAGACGAAACCCGCGCGAATATCGAAAAAGCTTTCGAGTTTCTCGCGGTCGCCGAACCCGACACCGGCATCGAAGGGTATTGCAAATCACGCAAGCTCGAATGCGAATTTATCAGGCATCATCACCCGGAGCTGCCGGAATACACCATTTTCAATATCAGCCGCCTGGCGGAAAAAAATATCGGCGCCCTGCTGGCGTTGGGTATTATCGATATTATGAACGTGCCGCCGGATTCTAAGGATTTCAAGCTTTCAGCGAAACAGCGCCGGCACGTCGATGCCGCGCAGCAGGATCGTATCTTTTCGGAAGACGAGGAGATCCGCCGCCTGGTCCAGTCGCTGGAATACCCTCATTACTTTCTCGATTATGAAACCGTCAGCCACGCGATACCGATGTTTGAAGGGTATCGCCCGTATCAGAATTCGGTGTTTCAATTTTCCCTGCACGTACAGGAACGTCCCGAAGAAGAAATAAAACATTACGAATTTCTCGCCGATGCAAAAGACGAACCGGTTTCCGGGCTGCTCGCTATTCTGAGCACTTTTATTGAAAAAGACGGGGGCTCGGTGATCGTCTGGAACAAGACTTTCGAGACGGGCTGCAACAACGATATGGCGCTTTTATTCGACGATCACGCCGAACTGATGACCGCCATCAATGACAGAATGTTCGACCTGCGGGAGATTTTCAGCAAAGACCTGTATATTCACCCGCAATTCAAGGGGCGTTCGTCGCTGAAAAAAGTGCTGCCGGTGATGGTGCCGGGAAAAGGCTATGACGGCATGGAGATCGGCGAAGGGGCGCTCGCATCCATCACCTGGCTGAATATGTTCACCGGCGAGGTGCCGGAAACGCTCTGGGAGCAAAACCGGAAAAATCTGCTGGATTACTGTCGGCTGGATACCCGGGCGATGGTCGAGATACTGGATGTTTTGCGAAAAGAATTTTGCCGGTAAGCGCGTGTGCGGCCTTTGAGGTCTGAGCGCGGTTATTTTATTATTTATTTACAACCAACGAGAAAGGGTTTTTCAAATGAAAAGAGTTTTATTGTTCGTGATGCTGGCGCTGACGGGAGCGCTGATATTTTCCACATTTTCGTCGTCTTATACGGGGGCGAGTAACGAGTCTTTTGCCGAGAGCTTTGCCGCTTCCAAACCGGATGCGACGGGCCCGAGCGGCGCTTACAGCTTTGACAAGGCGCATACCTTTATCGGTTTTCACGTGAAGCATATGGGGCTGATCGAAGTGCCCGGATTCTTTCGTGATTTTCAGGGCGAGGTCAATTTCAACGCGGCGGACGCAAGCAAATCCACGGTCGCTTTTACCGCCAAAGCAACCAGCGTGGACACGGGCGTAGCGCCGCGCGACAAGCATCTGCGCAGCGCCGATTTCTTCGAAGTCGAAAAATATCCGGACATCACCTTTAAGAGCACCAAGGTGGAGAAAAAAGGCAAGGGCTGGATCGTGACCGGCGACCTGACGATGAAGGACGTTACCAAGCAGATCAGTTTTCCGTTTGACGTGCTCGGGTTTGTCAAAGAGAAGAACGGCGGCACGAGAATGGGAATCTCCGCGGAAACGACGGTCAACCGCCAGGAATATAATGTGAAATACAACAACAAACTGCCGGACGGAACTTCGGCGGTGGACGATAACATCAAGATCGTGCTGCAGATCGAAGCCAATCTGCCAGGCCCGCCGAAACCGGCGGCCACGCCGGTCGAATAGCGGGTTTGTGATACGTAGTACGCGATACGTTGTCCGTGGTTACCTCTTTTATAGCCATTAGAAATAAGGCTTTAGGAGGTAACCACGAAATCACACGAAACAACACTAACAAAACCGAATCAGTAACTACCGAGAGTTGCACTTACTAATTTGAATCTAAGAGTTTCAAACTCAGAAGATAAAAAGCAGAGAACCACCCCGTCATCCGAAGCGGATGCCACCCCTCCTTTGTAAGGAGGGGAGTTTTTGCGGGATCATCCAAAATAAAAAAGTCCTCAGTTTTTGAACTCAGGACTTTTTTGTCTGCAAAAATAAAATTTTTTATTTATTGTTTTAACAGAACGACGGGCGCCTGCTCGGCATTTCTTACTTTGACAAAGAAATCCTTAACGGTCGCGTATTTTTCCACGGCGATCTGCGAAGAGGTGATTATCATCGTGCGCTTGAAGTGCAGGTTGCCGTCTTTTACCTCGTACGAAGTCGAATATTTTCCGAACGGCGTATCGAGATTGACCGCGTCCGGCAATTCATCCACCGCGAAACCGGCCGGCAGTTTAATAGTCGAAATCTCAGAAAAAGCATAGGGTTCGAGGACGACCGGGCTGGAGCGTTTGGGTTCGGTCAGCCAGAGCGAATTCAGGCGGCTGACGACCGCCGGTTTGAAGATCATCAAACGGCCCTGCATCAGCTGGGCGTAAGAAGGAGCGGTCAGTTCGATGTCCAATTCGAAACGCCCCTCGGCGATCTTGTCGGTCGGCGTGATCTTGCTGAGGCGCGCGGTGGAAATTCCCCGGACGATCCATTGTTCGATCCGCTTGTTATAATCCGGCGGCGACAAGCTGCGCTTGAGCCCGCGCTCGCTGACGGCGGCCTGCCCGACGGAGCGTTCGTGAATCGAGCCCTGTAAATTTCCGTCGGCATCCAGAACCAGATCGGTCCGGCGGTCGAGCTTATTGGATTCGGGCGGAGTGACCGGCATTTTGCTCAGCGTTCCGTTGTCACCGGCCACGATCAGGGCCATGCTGCCCTGCAGATATTCCGGCAGATCGCCGACCGGCGTATAAGGATCGGTCGCGTCGAAGATCAAGAGCCGCCCGAGCGTCGGGTGATTCAGGATCGTAGCCGACTGGGTGGCGTCGCTGACCTTGACCGCGATGATGCAGTGATTGAACTGGCCAGGCGAAGCCCATTCTTCGCGGACGTAGGTCGGATCGCCGGAATAGATAGCGACCGGATAGGCGTCGATGTTCATGCTCTTTAACATCGCCCGCATCAAATTCGCTTTGTCCTTGCAGTCGCCGTAGCCGCGGCTGAGGACGAGATTCGACGGGCGCGGCCGGATGCCGTTTCCGTAGCCGACGCCGATGTCGATCGAGATGTACTGCAGATTCTGCACAAAATTTCCGATGGCCTGAATCCGTTCCAGTTCGGTCTTGGCATTGGCCGTCAATTCCCGCGCCTTTCCGGCGACGGCGTCATCGACTATTACCTGCGTCGAATGAAGCCCGGTCACCCAGCGCGACACTTCCTTCCAATCGGTAAAATTCGGGCCGGGCCCGGCGGCGTTTTCGGGAAAATAATTTATCACGACGCGCGGCGCGAGATTGCGCACGGTCGGCGCGGCCGGTTCCGGCGGGATCGGCGCCAGGCCGCTGAGTTCCCAAGTGTAAGTGGTGCCGTTTATCTGCGGCTGGATCGAGGAATGATTAAAGGTAATGCTCGACGCTTTCCAGCCGGCCGGAAGGGTGATGCTGTAACGCGACGAAAGCGAAGGCAGCCGGTCCTGAAACATCCAGATATCCTGGTAAAAGAGAGGGCGGTCTTCGCTGACGACCTGGTAACCGAAAACGACCCCGGCATTGGCATCGCCCGAAGCGTCGATTATTTTTGCGCGCCCCTCGTTATACACGTCGTCGGGATCGGAGATGATATCGACCACGGCATTTTTTTCGTATTTTTTGGCGCTGCCGTCGGCGCGGATCAGCCAGCCGTTCATTTCCCGAATTTTCCCGGAGCTGACCAGGTAGGGAGCCACTGCGACGGCCAATTCTTTTCCGTCCTTGCTTAATATCCGGACGGCGTATGTTTCCGTGATCAGCAGTTTGCCGTCGGCGCTGTAAGTGACCTGCTGATCGTTGCGCAGGACCACGCCGGGCACGTCTTTTTCATAAACGGGAGGTTTGATCGATGCCGCCTGCACCAGCCAGCCCGGAGCCTCGTCACCCGCCAGAGCCGTGCCGATCAAAAGAAAATTCATTAAAAGCAGAAAAACCAATCGGCGTTTCATAGGGTTCAATCCTCCAAACTACTGTTTTTGTTTCAAGGTGACGCTGTGCGAATCGGCCTTGTGAAATTTATCGAATAAGAGCTTTAGCGCCGGGTACGCTTCGACCGGGAAGATAATATTTTTTCCGGCGCCGAAAAAGAAATTGCGGTGATAGATCAATTTGTTGGACGCCCGGTCGATTCCCATGACCACCTTCAGCCCGCTTATCTTTCCGCTGTCGTTTACGTCCATCGGGGCATCGGCGTTATCCAGTTCGAATCCGGGGGGAAGGTGAATATCGAGGTCGTCTTCCTCAGACCACGGGTACGGGAAATATATATTATAGGTACGCGTCGCCGAAGCAAAGGCGGGACTGGAGCCGTACTCAAAAAAACCGGGCTGAAAGATCAGGCGCTTGCCGGTTTTCTGCGCGTAATTCGGCACACGAATTTTAAAAGAATAAACCAAAGGCTTTGCATTATCGTCAAAATTTTCCACCGTCAGGTCGGAAATTTCCGCCGCGCTCATATGCGCCTTGATCTCATCCTTGATACTTTCTTCACGTTTGTTTTGCGAGGATTTGAAATCGTCACGCCGGCGGCTGATCGCCTGGTGCCCGTAATATTCCAGTCGTACCGTTCCCTCCAGTGTACCATCGTCCAGCAGCTTTAACTTGCCGGACCGCTTGGCCGGCGATTTGGTATGGTCGGCCAGAGACGTCTGCCCCCAGACGTAGCCGGTTTCACCGACGAACATCGCGTTTACGCCTTCTTCGTTCCACAACAATGCGCCGTAGGGAAGATAGGGGATCCCGGGATTAAAAAATTTCCGGCTTTCGCCCATTTTGACGGCGATGCCTGCCGGGTGAACAAAGGCCGGAAACGGGTATTTTTCCCGGTTAAAGAAATTTTCGCTGCGGTCGCCGGAGAGGACGATGTTGACTTCAAACCCGGCCGCGCGCGCCAGCGAAGCAAACAGCAGATCGATGTAAGGCGTGCTGGCCATGCCGCGCTCCAAAACTTCATCGACGCTATCGATCTTGAATTTTGCGCGCTGTTCATCGGTCAGCGAGCTGTCGAAGGTGAGATTTTTGATCTCCTTCTGGGTAAAGGCGTATATCCTTCGCAGCTTTTCTTCATCGTCAGCGGCGCCGGCGGTCAGATCGGCCGCTTTTTGTTTTACCCGTTTGGTGGATTTAGCCGTCTCGGTCAAAAGAAAAGAAAAGCTCCGGTTCACATTGCTCCAGGAGAATAACGAACCGATCGTTTGATAATGCAGGTAAACCCATTTGCGCACTTCGTCGTCGGGCGGCATGTACGGTTCGTCCTTGTAGGCGGGTACGTTGGTCATCGAGGCGACATAGTAACCTTTGTCCGACGGGTCTTCGACAAACCGCGTCTCCGGCATATTGTAATAGTTGTAGGCAAGCGAAATTCCCTTGTACGGACGGACGTAGTAAGTCACTTTCTGCATTGGGATATCGCGCTGAAAGATCAGCCGCTCACCGCCGGCGTCGTCTTCCTTGAAAACCTCCCGGTACTGGTATTCGACGATCACGCCGGGTTCGATCCCCGGCACGGCAAAAGATTTCGCGAGGATCTTTATCTTTCCGGCCTTGACGATCTCACGCTCAAAAATATCGCCGGGATTTAAATTGACGATGCTGCCGTCGGGTTTGATCACGCGCGCGGCGACATCCTCGACCTTTTTCCCTTTGGTGAACGGAATATCGAATTTGCTGAATTTTTCCCGCCCCCGCTCGGTAAATATTTTTACCCGCACGTAATGGTTGTACGAGAGCCTGTCGGCGCGTTTATTATCCAGGCGGACTTCCCAAAAGATGGCTTCGGCGTCGGCGTCGGGCTCGACCTTCGGCGTTTTCATCTGAAGTTCTTCGGGAGTGACGGGACGCCAGACTATCTCGTCGCCGGCTAAAGCCGGAACGGAGATGACGAGAAATGCGAGAAAGAGAAAAAGGGGAAAGCGTTTCATAAAAAAATAAACTACTAATGGCTCAGATCTTCTGCCTCAGCGTGATCTGATGAGAATCGGCCTTGTTAAAAAGATCGAACAGATCTTTTAGTAACGGGTACGCGGCAACGGGAAAGAGAACGCTTTTACCGCTGCCGAAATAAAAATCTCTTTTGTAGGTCAGTTTGTTGGCGTTTTTGACCAGGCCCATCGTGATCTTCAGAAAACCGATCTTGCTTCCATCGAAAACATCCGCCGGGGCGTCAGGATTATCGGGCACATAGCCGTCGGGCAGAGTTATCTCGATCTCGTCGTGCTCCGACCACGGGTAGGCGAAGTATATATTATGAGTCCGTGAGGCGGAAGGAAAAAGCGGGCTGACGCCGTATTCGAAAAAACCGGGCTGAAAGATCAGCCGCTTGCCGGTTTTCTGAGCGTAATTCGGTATTCGCACCCGGCAGAAATAGACCAGCGGTTTCGTATTGTCGTCAAAATTTTCCACCGTCATTTCGGAAACTTCCGCCGTGCTGATCCGGCTCCTGATCTCTTCCTTAACGCTTTCCTCGCGTTTTGTTTTAGTGCCCTGATAATCGTTCCGGCGGCGGGTGATGGCCTGCTGTCCCTGGTATTCGATCCTGACGGCGCCTGTTAAAGAGCCGTCTTCCATCAGCGTCAGTTTGGCGATCCTTTTGGCCGGCGATCTGTTTTGATCCGACAACGGCGTCATTTCCCAGCCGTAGCCTTTATCGGTGACCATCATGGAATTTACGCCTTCTTCGTTCCAGGCGAGATAACCGTAGGGAACGTAAGGGACGCTGGCATCGAAAAATTTCCAGTCATTGCCGATCTTTACCGAGATGCATGATAGATGAAGAAAAGAAGCATGTGGATATTTTTGCGGGTCGAAAAAAGTATCGCTTCTGTCGCCGGAAAAGACCAGGCCGACATCGTACCCGGCGGCCCTGCTTAAAGAAGCGAAAAGCAGGTGAATGTAGATGGAATTACCCATCCCCGATTTCAGGACGCCTTCGACCTTACGATAATCCTTATCCAGTTTGTCGCGCTGCTCTTCGGTGAGGGTGTTGTCGAAGGTGATGTTTCTGATGTTCTTTTGTACGTAGTCGTAAATTTTACGTACCTTTTCTTCGTCGCTGGCCGCGCCCGCGGTGATCTCGGCGGATCTTTCTTTTACCAAACCCGAAGGCTTTACATACTCCGACATCAGGGGCAGAAAACCACGGTGCAGAGTATCCCACGGTGAAGACGAATCGTAGCGGGAAGAATAGGACATGTAACACCAGCGGCGCACCTCGTCTTCGGGCGGCATGCTGGGTTCGACCTTGTAGGCCGGAACATTTACCATCGAGGCTACATAAAAGCCTTTATCGATCGGGTCTTCGACAAAGCGGGTTTCCGGCATGTTGTAGTAGCTGTAATTCATTTTCACGCCGCTTTGCGGGCGGACATGATAAGTGATCCGCTGCAGCGGCAGATCCCGCTGAAAGATCAGCCGCACGCCGTTAGCCCAGCGCCCCCGGTAAGTTTCCTTATACTGATATTCAAATATCACGCCGGGTTCGATGCCGGGAATGGCGAAAGATTTGGCAAGCACTTTTTCCTTGCCCGCTTTTACAATTTCACGTTCGAATATATCCGCCGGATCGAGGTATATGATGGTGCCGTCGGGTTTGATGACGCGGGCGGCGATGTCCTCGACCTTTTTTCCCTTGCTGAACTGGATATCGAACTTTTTTAACCGGTCGCGCCCTCGTTCGGTAAAGATCTTTATCCGGATATAGTGATCGTATGAGATCTTTTCGTATTTTTTATCGTCCAGCCTGACGTCCCAGAATATCGCCTCGGCATTGGCGTCGGGTTCTACGCGGGAAGTTTTCATCTGCAGCTCTTCCTGGGTGACCGGGCGCCAGGCTATTTCATCGCCGGCAAAAACCGGGCCAGCAAAAACCGGAACGGCGATGAACAAACTTACCATCGCAAAAAGAGCAAAACGTTTCATACTGCCGCCGATCCCGGGGGGACGTTATTTTTGTCTAAGGGTAATAGCATGCGTGTCGGACTTGTTAAACTGGTCGAAAAGTTCTTTTATCGCCGGATACGCGGCCTTTTTGAACATGATATTGCCGCCGCCGCCAAAGCTGAATTTTCGCTGGTACTTCAGCGTGTTGGTTTCATTTTCGATCTGCATTCTCACGGTCAGGGAACTGATGCCGTTGCTGTCGCCGATGTCCGCGGGAGTGTCGGGATTGTCCAGAATAAATCCCTTTGGCAGCTCGATATCGATACTGTCTTCTTCCGACCAGGGAAAGTGAAAATACACGTCATATTTTCTGCTGGCCGAGGTGAACTGCGGAGAACCGCCGTACTCGAAAAATCCCGGCTGAAGGATCAGGCGTTTTCCGGTTTTTTGCGCATAATCCGGCACGCGCACCTTAAAGTTATAAACAAAGGGCTTTTCCGCATCACCGATATTTTCCACACTGATATCGGATATCTCGGCAGCGCTCAAGCGGGTTTTGATCTCATCCTTCAACAACTCCTCGCGCTTGGCGGCCGTTTCGTCGTAATTATTCGATTTACGCAGATAACCGAGCTGTCCGGAGTATTCGATGCGCACATTGCCCTCGAGGGTGCCGTCTTCGAGGAGTTTGAACTTGCCGGTTCTTTTTTCTTTTGAGCTTTCAAAAGGCGACATTGGCGTCTCGGCGGTGATGTAATCTTTTCCGGCGAGGAGGAAAGCCGTTTGATGTTCTTCCCACCAGACCAGCATTCCGTAAGGTATAAAAGGCATTCCCGGATCGTAAAACTGCCAGCCGCGCCCGCCGGCCCTGACCGCGACGCTCGACGGATGGACAAAAGAAGAATGAGCGTGCTGGCGGGAAAAGAAGATCTTGCTGCGGTCGCCGGTAAAAGTGATCCGCGCTTCGAACCCGGCCGCGATCGCCAGCGATGCAAAGAGGTCGTTGACCTCCAAACCTCTACCCTGCAGTTTTTTGTAGGTCTCGGAAGTCGATTTGTTGAGCTTGATCTTCTCTTTTTCCTCGTCCGTGATGCTCGGATCGAAGCTGATATTTTTTATCTTTGTCCGGCAGAAATCGAACAACTTTCGCAGTTTTTCTTCATCGGTCGAAGCGTTGCCGATAATTTCGGCCGCCGCCCTTTTCAGGTCGCTGCCCGGTTTGAGCGTGTCCTTGATATCGAAATCCTGTGCCAGGTAATAACCGACATTCGACCAGAATTTGCCGGGGTCGGTGCTTTCGTCGAGCGACAGGTAAAAAAGCAGCCACGACTGTACCTCATCGTTGGGGGGCATTCGCGGCTCTTCCTTAAGAGACGGCATATTGACCATCTGGATCCGCGAATAACCGTTCTTGTCCTTCACCATTTCCTGCCCGCGCATGTTAAAGACGAGGTATTTTACGTTGTACCCTTCGAGCGGGCGGAGATAGTAGGTTTTACGCTGAATCGGAAAATCGTCCTGAAAGACGAGCCGCACATTATTTGCGAGGCCGAATTTTTTTATCTGTTTATAGCGGTACTCCACGATCACGCCGGGTTCGATCTTGGGCACGGCAAAGGACATCGACTTGTACTTGACGCCATTGGCCTTAACCAGCTCCCGTTCGTAGAAATCTTCTTTTTTCAGTTCGTATGTGCTTCCGTCGGCCAATATCACGCGCGCCGCCAGCTCCCTGATCTTTTCTTCGCCTTTTAAAAAGGGAATATCGACCTTGCTGAACCTATCTCTTCCTCTTTCGGAAAAGATCTTGATACGTAAATAATGGGTATAGATCGTGTCTTCGCCGCTATCGTCGATCCTTACTTCCCAGAACAGCGCTTCGGCGTCGGCGTCTTTTTCAACTTTCCCTTCCTTGAGGGCGACCTCTTCGGGGGTCACGGGACGCCAATCGCTGTCGCCCGCGAAGATCGCCGCGGGAAGCAGTAATAGCATGAAAAGAATAGACTTATAGCTTATCCGAGAAGTTAACATGGTTGTGCGTAACCTTTCCGTGACACGGTTGAAAATAAAAGTGTAGTCCAACTTCAAAAATACCTCTTTAACTGAAGTCAGCGATCTCAGTTTGCGGGGAAAAAACGCATATTACACCAATGCGCCCATTCAGGCAAGACAAAATCGCCGGGAACCCGGTTAAAAAATTTTATGCTATAATTAAGGCTAAAGCAGTTTTATTTCAATAAATTTATTTATCTTAATTAAATCAGGAGAATTAATTAATGGCTATCGAATTGAGTAAAATTCAGGAGTATCTGGGCACGGAAGCCGATGCGCTGCTGAATCATACTTGTAACACTATATCTAAAGAGAATTTACACTTACCCGGCGGCGATTTTATCGACCGCGTCTGGGTCGATTCCGACCGTAATCCTAACGTGCTGCGTTCGCTGCAGTCTCTTTATAATCACGGGCGGCTTTCCGGCACCGGCTATCTGTCGATCCTGCCGGTCGATCAGGGGATCGAACACAGCGCGGGGGCCAGCTTCGCGCCGAATCCGCAATATTTCGACCCGGCAAACATCGTCAAACTAGCGGTTGAAGGCGGCTGTAACGCGGTTGCTTCGACCTACGGAGTGCTTGGTTCGGTGGCGCGGAAATACGCGCATAAAATTCCCTTTATCGTAAAGATCAATCACAACGAGCTTTTGACCTATCCGAACCAGTTCGATCAGGTGATGTTCGGAACGATCGAGCAGGCGAGAAACATGGGCGCGGTCGCCGTCGGCGCGACGATCTATTTCGGCTCGGATCAATCGACCCGCCAAATCACCGAAGTATCGGAAGCGTTTGCCTACGCGCATGAACTGGGCATGGCGACGATCCTCTGGTGCTATCTGCGCAATTCGAAATTTAAAACCGGCGAAGGCGATATGCACACCGCCGCCGATCTGACCGGCCAGGCGAACCACCTCGGCGTGACGATCCAGGCTGATATCATCAAACAAAAATTGCCGGAACGAAACGGCGGCTACAACGTGCTCAATACCGAGAGCGCCTACGGTAAGACGAACGCGAAAATTTACTCGGAGCTTTCGAGCGACAATCCGATCGACCTCGTGCGCTACCAGGTGGCGAATTGTTATATGGGACGCTCCGGCCTGATCAATTCCGGCGGCGAATCCAAAGGCGCGAGCGATCTGGCCGACGCCGTCCGCACGGCGGTGGTCAATAAACGCGGCGGCGGCACCGGACTCATCTCCGGCCGCAAGGCCTTCCAGCGTCCGATGAACGAAGGCGTGGAACTGCTCAACTCGATCCAGGACGTTTATCTGAGCGAAGATATTACAGTAGCTTAAATAAACAGAAATGATAAAGTCCGCTTCAGCGGATGATAGATAATAGCCCCAGGCGTAAGCCTGGGGTTTAAGTTTTTAAATATTTTTCAGCCCGTTTTAAGGGGCGGCAGAAATTCGCCGCCAACATCTTTCGCCCGCTAAAGCGGGCTTTAACCTTGAGAGATCGCTGACCCCGGGTAACGCTGCGCTCACCCGGGGCTACACTCTGCCGTCAGCTTCGCTGACTAATGATATACACGTTCCCTAACTGCCCTTGTTTCTGCTTTTTAAATCCAACTTCATTTCTCAGGCGAAACCAAACAGTGACGACAAGAATTTAGGCTATTAAGCCGGACATAAAATAAAAGGGGTAAAGAAATGAAGAAATTTGCATTAAATATACTGTTTGTAGTTGGAATTTTTGCGGTGGGAGCATCGTTTGCTTCAGCGCAAATGATGGATGACAAGGGCAATCCGATGGTCGGCGGCGCGGCGATGTATAAGGCGAAAAATATCGTCGAAAACGCTGTGAATTCAAAAGATCACACCACGCTGGTGGCGGCGGTCAAAGCTGCCGGTTTGGTCGAGACGCTGCAAAGCGCAGGCCCGTTCACGGTTTTCGCGCCAGTGAATTCAGCGTTTGACGCGCTGCCGGCCGGAACGGTCGATATGCTGCTCAAGCCGGAAAATAAAGCGATGCTGACCAAGGTGCTGACCTATCACGTCGTCGCCGGAAATATGGATTCCAAGGCCATCGCCAAAGCCATCAAAAAAGGCAATGGCAAAGCGACCTTTAAGACCGTTTCGGGCGGAACCTTAACTGCCTGGATGGAAGGCAAGGACCTTTACCTGACCGACGAAAAAGGCGGAAAAGCGAAAGTTACGATCGCCGACGTCCGCCAGTCGAACGGTGTGATCCATGTGATCGATACCGTTCTGATGCCTAACTAAGCAAGACGGATTTTCTCCTGTTTCGATAAAAGCGCGTTTGTCCCCCGGTGGGCAGGCGCGCTTTTTCGATTTCGCGATACGCGATATGCGATACGTGATACGCGATACGTAATAAGTAATAAGTAATAAGTAATACGTGATACGCGATACGCAGCGCCGTGGAATTAATGAATCCGTTCAGGTGCGAGTGGCGAAAAATACCTCGAAATGTGTTTTAGATCGGAATAAAGGAGTCTCCACAAAATGAAAAAATTATTACCTTTAATGCTGGTTGTGTTTGCCGTGCTGTTGGCGGCAAATTCATCGTTCGCTCAAACGGCAAAGCCTGAGACGCCGGAAAAATTGCTTTACCAACGTCTGGGCGGATACGACGCGATCGCCGCTGTGTCGGATGATTTCATCGACCGCCTCGGCAAGAGCAAAATTCTTGGGCGCTTCGTGGTGGGCCTCAGCGACGATTCGAAAAAGAAGCTGCGCCAGCACCTGGTCGACTTTCTTTGCAACGCGACCGGCGGCCCCTGCCTCTATCTTGGGCGCGACATGAAGACATCGCACAAGGGCCTGGGGATCGACGAAAAAGATTGGGAAGAGGGCGTTAAAGCTCTGGTCGCCACGCTGGAAAAATTTAAAGTTCCCGATAAGGAAAAGAACGAGGTGCTGGCGGCGGTCGGCTCGCTAAAGAAAGATATCGTCGAGAAATAATTGAACTAACTTCTTCCTCTTTGCCTCTTTTTTAGAAGCAAGGAAAAAACCGGAATGAGCATATCAGGGCGCTCTTATTCCGGTTTTTTTGCATTTTTGACCGGACAAATAAAATTCCGTTGACTTATAAAAAAAGGAAGAATATAATCGTACTATTCAAAGGTATGGCTTCCACTATTACCAAGGCTAAATCATTTGAACTACCGTTCCCATAAAATAACTAACAGGTGACTGCAAAATGAGAATTCTCAAGTTAAGTCCGATAGTTTTTTTGGTTGTATCATTTTTTGCGATCCCTCCGCACGCTAACCTGCAAACACAGGAAAGACCTGCTAAATCAAATTCCGGGCCGGTCAAATCCATTACCGTGGCCGTTAAAAGACCGGGAAACAATACCACTCTCCCGAGCTCTAAAGAAGTGGATGATTTCCTTAACCAGAAACCGGCGGATCCCTATTACGGAAAAAATTTCGAGGCTAAAAGATCTTTGTCATTTAAGACATTGAGAAAACTACTGATGGAACGGAATCTTCCCTTCGATCCTAGTTTATTTATGGACAAGGATTGGAGAGGAAAAATTTCACAATTTCCGGCATTTACCCAGTCTTTGACCTCGACACGGCTGACGGGTAATAAAATGAGCGGCGTCATATTAGCGGATAATTTATACTTACCCGAAAAAATGGCGCTAACCGGGGATACCGTTATCGTCGCAAACCGTATTTATTTCGAGGGCGCAAATGTATCTATCAAGGGCCCCTATAAAATTGCGTTGTTTCCCATCGATACGATGGTTTCGACCAACCCCCTGAATTCGGATAAACAATATAAATTATCACCCGACGACCCCGGTTTTGAACGGGAATTTCTCGGCAAAAATCCAAAAGTTTCCAAAGGGAAGATCACTATCGATACCAGCGGTCAGGGCAGTAATGACAAACAAGCCCCCCAGCGCGGGAGCTCGAACAAAAGCAGCGAAAATTTGTCGTCAATGATGATTAATCATAATGGAGCATGGGGTGCGCCCGGCAGCTTTGGCGCTTTCAGAAATCCGGCCAATAAAGGTGAGGATTCGCCCGACCCTATCGACGGAAGCTGTATCAATGGGGAGCCGAATGGAAGAACGACTCCGAACGCAAAAAAGGGCGGCACTGGTGACGGCGGCGGCGACGCCCCCGATTACGATGATCCGGGCGGCCCCACCCGGGGACAAGACGCTTCGCCGATAGAGCTCTCGATTCCCCCGGGCTCGGCGGATGATTACCAGCTTTTGGCCAGAGGCGGCACCGGAGGGCCGGGAGGCCAGGGCGGAAGAGGCGGCGACGGCGGTCCCGGCGGTGATGGGAAAAGAGGCGGTAACGGCGCGGCCTGCGGATGCGCGGCCGGAAACGGCGGAAAAGGCGGGGACGCCGGAGAAGGAGGAGATGGAGGCCTCGGGGGTGGAGGAGGAGACGGCGCTCCCGGGGGAAGCGGGGCGGACGCTTTTATTACCAAACCTGCCGGATATTACGGAGTACTGGGATGGGATCTAAACCGCGGCGACGGCGGCAACCGGGGCCCCCGGGGGGATGCCGGAAACGGGGGAAAACCCGGCAGATACGGCATCGGCGGAAATCCGGGGCCGACCGCATGCGGAATTTACGGCAACGGCGGGGATACTGGAAATGTAAATAATTCAGGTGGTAACAGCGGGCAGGGTTTACCGGGCAGTGCGGGGCCTCGCGGCGATCGTGACGGCCAACCGCACGTTACTCAAATCGTCGGGACAGGCGGCGGGGGCGCTGGTGGAGGAGCGGGATGCCGCTACCGGCTCGATCCCGGCATCGCACCGGAAGACAATTGTGGATGCACCGATTATTGGTGGGTCGAATTTGTTTCCTTCGATGGGGGAAATACCTGGACGGAAATAGATAGCTGGTACGCGGGATGTTTCACCGGCGAAGAGCAATAATATCAGATGAATCTGCCGCGGCTGTTCTGATAGGCGCCGGTCAGAAACGGGTTATTTTCTTTTTCGTACCCGATGGTGGTTATCTCACCGTGGCCTGAGTGGACTTCCATGTCGTCGCCCAGCGTCATAATTTTACTCGTGATGGAATCCATCAACTGTTCGTAGGAGCCGCCGGGCAGATCGGTGCGCCCGATCGAGCCGCGAAACAGGCAATCGCCGACAAACACTTTGCGCTGCGTTTCTTCCGCCAGCACCACGTGCCCGCGCGTGTGGCCCGGGCAATGCAGCACTTTGAAATTCAGTTCGCCGACCTGGTAGAGGTCACCGTCATGCCAATGGCGGGTGGCCCGCGGCGGCGGTTCGTATTTCATCCCCATCGAAGCCAGCGCGGCCTCAGGAATGCCGAGCATCAGCGGCTGCGCCGGCAAGCCGTAGTAAAGCTCTTCTTCGTCAGGGTGGACGACGACATTGGCGGCGGGAAACTGCGCCTTTAAATATGAAGTGCCGCCGGCGTGATCCAGGTGCCCGTGTGTCAGGGCGACGGCCTGCAAAGTATAATTATTGTCTTTAATGAACTGCACGATTTCAGGCGAGGCTTCGCCGGGGTCGATGCAGATCGCGCGGCCGGTTTTTTCACACGCGATGACGCGCGTATTTTGTTGAAAGGCCGTTAAGACAAAAGTTTTAATTATCATCATAAATGTAGCTCGTGCCGGTAGCCCGCCGGCTGTCCTAAGTGCGTCCCGCGCTCAGGTTTTTTTTAATGCGCGCGTCTTCATGCGCGGGCGGGACGCCCGCACGACAGCCGGCGAGCCGCCGGCGTTACAAAATCTCTAAATATTTCTCGACATTAAAATCATCCACGCGGCGGTCGCGCAAAATAAAAAGTATCGCCTGCCGGTAGGTGTCCGCCGTCGGCGTGCCGGTGAAGCAGGGCGTTTCAATTTCTTCTAAACTCAAAAATCCGATCAAACAGCTCAAAAGCATCCAAAGCAGTATTTCCTGCTCTGAACCGATAGGGTTATGTTTAATGATGCTTTCGCGATCTTTGCGGATCCCGGCGACAATTTTCTCAAATTCCGCTTCGCTGATCTTACTCATTGAAATTATTAGAACATGAAATTAATGCGTTTCATAGTGAATCAAAAACGAACAGGCCGCAGGAACCAAAACCCGGAAACTGCACAAAAAAGAAACACAGGGGAAATTCGTTTGAGTCTAAATCCTTTTTATTTGAGGTTTAGGAAATAGGCATTTCTTACCGGGTGAGTGGCATACGGGTTGCTATGGAATTGTAAGTTTTGATGTGTAAAACCGAACGATAGCTTGAACGAAGATCGGAGCTAATAAAAAGTCTATGGAAAACACATTAGTAAAGAATTATAAACAGGTATACCTGGAAGATTTTATCAATACGTCTTCCGATGTTTTCGGCAAAAAATTGGGATTTGCGGCTAAATTATTCGGATGCTCGCACCGGAGCCTGAGCCGGCCATTTTCCCACAGCCACGTCGGCTACCGCACTTGTTTAAGATGCGGCGCGAGGACAAAATTTAATATCGATACCAGGGAAACTTACGGCGGATTTTATTATCCCCCGATCGGTTAGGCGACAACAGCCTGACGGGTGTTAAACGGTTTGCTCATACATCAGATAGTGTGAGCTTTCCATCCCGACTTTTTCATACACCGCCTGGGCGTGGCGGTTTGACGTTTCGACATACAGGCGAAAGCCGCAAACGTTTCCTTGCGCCCGCGCTTTTTCTTTCACGAAATCGTAAAGCCTGGTGTAGATCTTCCGGCCGCGTCCGGCGGGTAAAATATAAACGCTCTGTATCCACCAGAACCATGCGCCGCGCCAGTCGCTCCATTCAAAAGTTATCATTAGTCCGCCGACGATCCCGTTTTCATTTTCCGCCACGACATAAAAGCCTTTTTTCTCGTCGGTAAAAACGGCGCTGACGCCTTTTGCCAATACTGCGGCGTCAAGCTGCCTGCCCTCGGTCTCCAGCGCCATCGCCTGGTTAAAGGCGATCAGCGATTCCGTATCCGATATTTGCGCCAGACGAATAATGATGTCTTTATCCATACGATTATTTTTCGGAATAGATTCCAGCTAATAGATGATAACTGACAGATTTATCTTTCACCTATTATCTTTTCAGTTATCGTTTATTCCGAATGACCTGCCTTGACCTTTCGCGGCCGGACAACTACATTGTTAGATTGTTTTGTACCCATGAATCTTCGCATACTCTATCACGGAAATTGTTTTGACGGCGCGGCATCGGCGGCCGTTTTCACTAAATTTTACCGCGCCCATATTCACCCGGAAGCCGTCTTTACTTACGCGCCGGTGATGCACCGCGCCGGTAACGCTTTTGACCGCGCGCTGCTGGACGGGGATGAAAATGCCATCGTCGATTTCAAATTCTGCGCCGACGACCGCCTGACCTGGTGGTTCGATCATCATCAATCGGCTTTTCTCACGCCGGAAGACGAGGCGTATTTCAAACTGCGGGATTCGAGCCAGCATTTTCTGGATACGGACAGCAAATCCTGCTGCGAATTTATCGCCCGGATCGCGGAAGAAAAATACGGCTTTAAGGACGAATCTCTAAACGACCTGATCAATTGGGCGCATATCATCGACGGCGCGCTTTATGAATCGCCCGCGCAATGCGTCGAGCTTCGCGCCCCGGCGCTGAGATTGATGCAGGTGATCGAAGGCGTTCAATCCGAAGCCTTTCTGGAAATGGTAATTCGCAAATTAACTGAGCAAAGCATCGACGAAGTGGTCGAAAGCGACGAAGTGCAAAAGGAGCTTCAGCCGATCCTGGACCAGCACTACAAAACCGTCGAGCTGATAAAACAAAAGGCGAAATACGAACGCGGCGTGGTCAGTTTCGATCTGGTTGAAGACGGCCTCGAAGGCTTCAACAAATTTATTCCCTACTATTTTTACCCGCAGACGACATACACGGTCGCGCTGACACACGGCCAATATCGCACCAAAATTTCCGTCGGCTCAAATCCCTGGGCGCCGCGCGCGCGCGTCCATAATATCGCCAAAATTTGCGAACGCTACGGCGGCGGCGGCCATGCCGTGGTCGGCGCGGTTTCCCTGCCGCCGGACGCGGTGGAACAGGGACGCCAATACATGAAGGAGATCATCGCCGAACTGCAGTTTGAAGACTAACCGGATGCGTGATAGGCAATACGCGATACGCAATACGCGGTACGCAATAAGTGGTACGTTTTCGTTTGTTTTGTGTTTTCGTGGTTACTTCTTTGGCCTTATTCCTAATGGCTATCAGGACGGAAACCACGAATTACACTAAATAACACGAAAAAAACATTAAGCGTCCAACAGTTTGTGCCGCTGGATCTCCATCTTAGCCGCGCCTAACCGACTTTATAGGCAAAGCCCGCAAGAAAATCTGGGCACCTCAATTAGACACTACCTGCCGTAGAAAACTATTGACCAAAGCGGGCAACTTCCCTAGAATGCAGAAAACCATTCCGCTGAAATAGTTTTTCGAATCAAGGAAATATATGAATAAAAGACGGTCGTTCGAATTTTGTACGATGCTGATGGTGGCTTTATGCCTGGCCGGAACGGCCGCCGCGGCTGACGTCGAATACGCGGGCTCATTTAGCGCCGAGTTGGTGGCCGATGTGGAGTCCACGCAAAAAACGGCGTTCAAATATCTTTCGCCGGAGCGTTTGAAAGGCGAAAAAACATTTGCCGCCGATGCCCATGTCACATCGGGAAAGCTTTACGATCCGGAGCTCGACGAGCTTTATATTCAATCGGTTTTGGTCGAAGAAAAAAACAAGCTGCCGGTCATTTTTATCGACCTGAACCGGGATAAAAGTTTTAGCGATAATGAGAAATTTACGATGAAAAAATCTCCCAGATATCGCGAAGTCTATGAACTGAAAGTCAACATTCCGATCAAGAGCAATTCCTATACTTCCTTCCCGACGTTCATTCAATTTCTGAAAAGATATCAGATCCAGGGGATGACGGAAAACGACCGCCTGATCGACCAATCGGACCAGGCTTTTGCGCAGGGCACGGTCGATGTCAAAGGCAAAAAAGTGCTGGTGCAGTACGCGTATGATTTTTTGAACAAACAGGTCGATCCCGCTGCCGGCGAGCTGGGCATCGACGCCAACGGCGACGGGGAAGTGGATATGGATACCGTGTCGCCGGAATCGGCGAAAGCGCGCGGCGAAACACCGGTTTTCCGTCTCGGCACCTTGTATGTTTCGACCAAAAAAGCCGACGTGCAAAAAAACAGCATCGTTTTGAGCGAACGCGAAGCAAAGGATTACAAACGCATCGAACTGCAGGTCGGCAACGTCGTCCCGGATTTCGAATTTACGGATTTTGCCGGAAAGAAACGCAAATTTTCGGAGTTTCGCGGCAAATTCGTCCTGCTGGATATCTGGGGATTCTGGTGCCCGGCATGCCGTGAGGAACTGCCGTTTTTAAAAGAAGCGTACGCGACATTTCAAAGCAGAAATTTCGAGATCGTCGGTTTAAACACCGACGAACAATCGAATTCTGCCGTACAAAAATCCATCGAACAAAACGGCATGAAATGGACGCACGCGACCCGCGAGAGCGTGCTGACGCTGCTGTCGGAAAAGCTGATGGTCAGATCGTACCCGACGACGATGCTGATATCGCCGGAAGGCAGAATACTGTCGCTCGGCCGCACGGAAAAAGGCGAACCGGAACTGCGCGGCGCGGACCTGCTGGAAACGCTGGACGGCCTCCTGCCCTGACGTTTATTTGACCGAAAATCTTAGCGGAGCTACCGCGGCCTGCGCCTCCGGATTGTAATAATCATAGGCGATAGACGGCGGCGTCTGCGCATTGATCCCATAGCGCGGGCGGAAACTGAAATTGAATTTCGTGCCGCCCCGCCTGGCCCAGAGATACAAAACTATTCGATCCGGTAAAATATCGTAACGGCTGATGGCGAGGCCGGATTCCAGCGCTTTTTGCAGGGATTCGCGGCTGACGTCGGCGCCCGGCGGCGTGCCGATCTCCGCCAGCAGCATCCCTTCGCCGCTGCGGCCGGTTCTGTTTACTTCGACACTGCAATTTACTTCCTGCATTATCCCGACATTTTGTTTATCGCAATTGTAGGCAAGCTGCATGGCTTTCGGCCGTCCGGGACCTACCGGCGAATCCTGGGCGTCCTTCCAGTCGATATAATGCGTGGAAACGGCCTGGAACATGAGCGGTAGATTCGCGGCTGCCCTGATCTCGACCCGGTTTTCGGCAGGGCCGAGATCGCCCGTAAGATCCAGCACGAGCGGCGCTATCTGATCGGGCGAAAATGCGATCTCACGCACCTTTGCCCCGTTTATAAAGATCTGGACCGGTTGGGCCCCGGCCAAAGCGTCCGCTCTAAATGACAGGAGAAAAGCGTCGAGAACGTTGATCGTGGTCTGCGTCGAATACCAGACGCCGTAGCGATCCTTGCTCTTGAGCAGATACATGGTCGCGCGTGAGAGCAAATCGTCGCCCGGCGTGCCGGCGGCTTTAAGCTTGATCAAAAGCTGCGTCACCAGGGCGGTGGTTTCGATCGTCGCGGCCGCGCCCCAGCCGTTGAAGGGCGTGCTGCCGTTCGCATTCCAGCGCGCCGTATCTTTTTCCAGGAGCGCCATTTTTTCCAGCCTGGACATGACTTCCTGCGCCGCCGTAATATCCCCGGCATTGGACAGCGCCAGCCCAAACTGCGCCAGGGAATATGGATCGGTGATCTCATTTTTGTGCGCCTTGAGGTAAGTTAAGGCACTGGATAAACTGCCGGATAGCTGGCCGGACTTTTCGGGGGACATCGAGAGAACGCGGGCGATATAACCGGTCAGCGACCGGGTGAGCTTCAGCCCTTCCGGAGTTTCATCGTAGTAATCTTTGGCCCAGCTTCCGTCGGCGCGCTGATGCCTGGCCAGCCAGGCCTGAGCCCGGTTCAGCGCGCTCTCATCGACATCGATGTAACCACCGGCGTCACTGAGAAAACGCACCGCGTAAGCGGTCAGCGCAAGATCGGCATGGCTGTCGCCGATCCAATAGTTAAACCCGCCGTCCGCCGCCTGGTAAGTCAACAGCCTCTCATAGCCTTTTTGCAGATACGTCTGCGCGGCCCGACGCAGTTTGGTTTCGGTTTTTGAGAATTTAAGGATCATCAGATTAGGATAGGTCGAAGAGACGGTTTGCTCGCCGCATCCGTAAGGGCGCTTTAAGAGTCCCTCAACCGATTCACTGACGTGGGATATCAGATTGGGATAAAGCTTCAGTTCCGCACTTGCGGTTTGCGGCAGCGCATTCGCGGGAAAATCGATATTGAGATCCGCGGTTCCGCGAAAAACTTTGGATTCGGCCCTGACGATCTCTTTCCCGTCGGGACGCACCGTGACGGGTTTTTCGACGGCGTCGGATTCCTTCTGCGCGATCGCCGTAACTCGTTGTTTACCATCCTTTACCGGCATTAGAGCCTTAAATCCGAAGACGGTGTTTTGCGCGGCGTTCGGCTCGACCGCCACCTGCCTGCTGCCCTGGCCAAGAAAGGAGAACCAATCTCCCCGCGCCATCGAAACGGCGACGTTTTGTTTCTTTTCAGTGTAGTTTCTCACGGTCACCGGCAGGCTGATCTCGTCGCCGGCGGTGAGAAATTTGGGCGGATCGAGATCGACAAAGAATGGCTGAAACGCCGTGATCTCTTTTTCAGAAATGCCGATCTTGCCTTTTTTCGTCGATGCGATGGCATAAAATTTCCAGGTCGTAATGCTGTCGGCCAGCTTGAATTTGAGTTCCGCCTTGCCCTTTTTGTCAGTGACCAATTCAGGATTCCACAGCAGGGTTTCCGGAAAATATTCACGCAGGCGCGGGGTAGATGTTCGGCCCGCTGAGGGGAAGGAAATATTTCCGTTTTGGGTGCCGCGGATGGTAGTGCCTACTGTATTCTGGGTGCTATTGATCAAGGCCGCTTCGGCTGTCACCGTGACAACTTCTGAAACACCGGCGGCCTCCATCGTGATCTCCAGGTCGAGCGCTTTTCGCCGCTGAACATTGACGCCCGGGGTGACCATGGATTTAAATCCGGGCGAATCCGCTCTGATCTGGTAAAGGCCGGGCGGGATATCTTCCAGCGAAAATTCCCCGTCGGAATTCGAGGCCGTGGTAAATACCAGAGCCGGATCCGATTGACTGGAAACGGTTATTTTTGCGTTCGGTATCACGGCGCCGTTGGCATCGACAAGAACGCCGGTGATCGCGCCTCCGTTGCCCGTGTAACCGACGCTCCTGATCTTAGATCTCGAAGGCCGCATCGAAGCTAACGAATCCGTGATCAGGCTCGAGAATGCTCCGAGCTCAAAATCGTCATAACCGGGCATCCGGTCCGGGCCCTTACTTTTAATGATAAAGAGAGTTTCTTCGCGCGACTGCGCATTGGTCCGTTTCACCATTTGAAGATAAACCGGTTCACCATAAGCATCGAGGATGCTTATTATCTCGACGCCGTATCGTTTCAGGGTATTCGTAAATTCGACATCGTCGGCCGGAAAAGGCTTTTTATCGTCTCTTGTGATCCCGGTCAGGATCTCATTTATCCTGAATTCGATCTTGGAAAAATAATCGCCGTAACTTTTCCAGACATCGAAATCGTCGGTGGACCAGCTGTCCGGATCGTAAAAGGCATCCGCCCCGTCGCTGTGAAAACGGATCAGATAATTTCTGCCGGATATCTCGAACGTAATGCGGTAATTCCAGCCCCAGGAATCTTTTAACGTGTTCAGATCGATACCCTGAAGCGCGAGCTCGGCGGTGAGCGTCGGCAGATCGTGAATAAAGTGCCCGGTTCGTTTATGGTAATCGCTGACGGCTTTGTCGAGCGCGATCCCGGTGGGAGTAAAATAATCAAAACGCATCGTGAAAACGAAGACGTCGTCGGACGTGCCGGGTTTTTTATCGGCGCCATTACTTTTTATCATAAGAACGTGCTGCGTCTTTTGGGTAGTAAATACGGGCACGTAATTTTGTCCCCAGGGGTCGGGAATGTCGTCGAAACGAACGGAACGGCTGCTCAGAATATTCTTTAAAGACGCTTCGTCGATCGGGTGGGCATAATCTTCGGCGTATTGTTCGGCCAGCGCCTTTTCCACCGGGACAAACTGCTTTTTGAAATATTCGCTGTAGAGCCTTCCGGCCGCGCGTTGATCCAGGCTGCTCAAATGAATGCGGGGAGAATAATAGCTGTCGGCCAGCATTATTTCGGCGGCAAGCTGGAGTTCCGGGGAAACCGGTTTTGTAAGGTCGAGCTCATTGATGTCTTTGATGGAAATATCCCCAAGCCAGCGGTTATAACCGAGCAAACTATAAAAACGGCTGAAGTAACTGCCGAATTCGGAGTCGGTGCGGGCGCGTTCTTCGACGGCTTTGTCGAACACGACCACGCCGAGCGCGCTCTCCGCCGCCTTACCGATACCGTCAAGAACGGAAAAATTTATTTTTACTTCCTCGCCCGGACGATAAGTGCTGCCGGAAAAATTTGCGTTGAGTTCGAGATTTTGCGGCGCCGGGTAAATGACCCCGCGCGCGATCCGAATCGTTTCTTGTTCCTTTTCGTCGTAGTAGTAGGCCGCGACGGTCAACTCTCCCTTAAACTTGTCGAGATAGGGAATTTCGAGCGAACCTTTACCATTTTTGATATTTGAAGTATACGACCCCACCACGGAGCGCTCTCTTATGACATCGACATAAACGAGCGCTTCTTTCTTTGAAGAGCGCAGATCGATCCTGATATTTTCGGCCGTATTCAGGATCGCTTTTTCGATGCCGAGTGTCAGAGCCTCACGGTCACTGAATTCGTATTCACTCTCGTGGGCGCCGGTTTGCCCATTTTTATCGCGGGCGATAATTTTTAGGTGATAAGGGTCTTTGGCGGCGTCTTCTTTCGGCACTTCAAAAGAAAATCTTCCCGCGCCGAGCGAGTTGGTCTTTAGTTTTGCGACCGGTTTTCCCTCGCCCGTGATCAGAATATCGCACACCGCCGGCCGGCCGTCGGCGTAAAAAGTAGAAAGATACCCGTTGACCGGCAAATTTACGTTATTGTCTTCATATCTCATTAAATAAACATGGATAGGGGATTTAGTGATACGAATATCAAAGCGTTTCTGCTCGGTGCGGTTCGTGGTCGGATCGGTAAAATAAGCGGAAAAATTCAGGTCATTGAAAAAATTCCATTTATTGTCCTTTAGCTCTTCGTGCTCTTTACTCAGATCGACGAGGGCAATAAAACTGCCGTCCGGGTTGGTTTCTCCCTCGAACGACTGCGCTTCGTCGAAATCGTATTTTTGCTTTTCCCAGTTCCAATGCCGCTCGATTTCCTGCACGATCCGCACCCGGCCCTTAGCTACCGGTTTCCCGAAAAGATAGCTGGCGCTGACCGTCACTTTTGCCGAATTCTGCGCCGGCAAATAAAACTTTTTCTCGGACGATGCTTCAACCGTGAACTGCGGCAGGTCGTAACGCGAGACGTTAAAAAAAAGCCGGTCCTGTTCGAGCGATTTGTCGGCATCGACCGTGACATTGTAAGCGCCGAGCTTTGCGTTTTCCGGTATCCGCCATGAGATCGAAGCAATTCCATAAGCGGAAGTTTTGACCGTTTCCTGATAGAGCACGGTGTCGTTTTCGTCCTTAATGCGGAATTCGAGCTCGCTGTCGGGCATGACATTATTGTTAGCGTCGAAATAGAGCCCGCGCACGTTAAAGGCCTGCCCCGGCTGGTAGATCGGCTTGTCCGCGGTGAGAAAAACCGAGCCGTTGGAATCGTTTTCTTCAAGATCCTCTTCTATTTCCCGGATGATCCCGTCTTTGGTGCCGGTTATTTTTATCTCGCTTCGGTAATCGAGTTTAACGCCGGCCGGGATATCGAAATCTAAAATGGCGAACCCGTCACCGTCGGTTTTGCCGCCGCCGGTGAGCTTTAATTCGTCGTCGTCGTCGTCAGTCTCCAGGTCGAGTTTTAATTCGCCGTCGATCTGTACGCCTTTAACCGGCTGTTTGGTAAAGGCCTGGATCGCGCGCACGCGAACGCGGTAGCGCATACCGGGAAAAATATTTTCCGCCGCCGCGATGCGGAGCTCGAAAATATCCTTGAGAAGTTCGGAAAGGGAAATGAAACCGGTTTTACCCGCAAAAACATAACGCAGGCGGTACCAGGGCAGAGATTCGTCCCCGCCTTTTAGCAGAACGCCGAGCGGCATCGCTATTTTATATTCCGCCTTACCGGGTTTGATGAGCAGGAACTGCGCCGTTTCGGCAAGGATCTGGTCTTTCTCGTCTATCAGCGCGAGTTCGATCCGTGAGGTCAGGCTGCGGCCCAGATTTTCGATCGCCAGCGAAAACTTTGCGCTGGAACCCTGTAGGATCACCCGGCTTTCGGATTCAATGACGCTCTGCGCGCCGGCGGAATAAAAACACACCAGTAGCGTTACGAACAAGAGAATAAACTTCGGTCGCATCTTGGAATACCCCTGTTTTTTTCTGAATTTTACGTAGGTCTGCTCAACCGTTACTAATTGATGCGGTTAGTTTTGCCTTTGGTTGCTTTCCGGAGAGGTTATCTTTGCCCCCGTGTTTTCGAGGTGTGAAAATTGATCTGCTTGTCGCCGGAAATTTCCCGGCCGATCTGCTGAACCGAGTGAACGTCCCAATTGATATCGTCGCGCGCGGGAAAATCGGTGCGGAAATGCCCGCCGCGTGATTCTTCGCGCCAGAGCGCGGCGGCCGCGATCAGTTTGGCCAGCGTGACGAAATTCAGCGATGCAATACTCAGTGGCGCGCGCGAGATCTGTTCGAATTCGCGCAGCGCCTGCCGGAGTGATCTTTCTTCGCGCAGGATACCGACCCGTTCCCACATCACGCGTTTGACGCGCTTACGCACGGCAACGGCTACATTAGTTTTTAGCTCATAGATGCTAGATGCCGGTGATTCTGTTTTTATACTGACATCCAACCTCTGAACCCCAGCATCTGAAGCTGCCGCTCTTCCCGCGCGCGCGCCAAAAACCAGCCCTTCCAACAGTGAATTAGAAGCCAGTCGGTTCGCGCCGTGAACCCCGGTGCAGGCGACTTCGCCGGCCGCGTAAAGCCCCGGCAGGGTTGTCCGCCCGTCGAGATCGGTGCGCACACCGCCCATAAAATAATGCACCGCCGGCGAGATCGGCAGCATGTCTTTGGCAATGTTCAAACCGTAATTGAGGCAGGTCTTGTAAATATTGGGAAAGCGTTCGGCAAGAAATTTTTCGCCGAAAGCGGTCATGTCCAGAAAGACGGTACGCGTGCCGGTGCGCTTCATTTCCGCTACGACCGAACGGCTGACGACGTCGCGCGGCGCGAGTTCGAGCAGCTCGTGATAGCGGCCCATGAATCTTTCGCCGGCAAGATTTTTGAGCAGGCCGCCCTCGCCGCGCATGGCTTCGCTCAGCAGAAAACGCGGCGCTTTTTCCAGATTGAGGACCGTCGGGTGAAACTGGACGAATTCGATATCGGCAATTTCGGCCCCGGCAAAATATGCCATCGCCATGCCGTCGCCGGTAGCGACCTGGGGGTTTGTCGTGTGCAGGTAAAGCTGCCCGGCGCCGCCCGAAGCGAGGATGACAGCTTTCGCAAACAGCTCGCGCGGCGCGCGCAAAACGGGATCGAGAAAGGTAACGCCGCAGCAGCGCCCGTTCCGCACGATCAGGCTTTCGGTCGCCGCAAAAGGCATCAGAACGATATTTTTTTCCTGACGGGCGCGGGCGATCAGCGACCGCGCGACTTCCTTTCCGGTCGAATCGCCGTTGGCGTGCAGGATGCGCCGTCGGGAATGGGCGGCTTCCTTGGTAAAGACCAGCTTGCCGCCTTCGCGGTCGAATTGCGTTCCCCATTCGATCAGCTGCTGGATGTATTTGGTGCCGTCGGTGACGAGGGTGCGGACTGCTTCCGCGTCGCAAAGCCCGTCGCCGGCATAGAGTGTGTCTTCCTCATGAAGCTCGGCGCGATCGTCATCGGAAAGAACTACGGCGATGCCGCCCTGGGCATATTCGGTGTTCGATTCGCCGGTGCGGTCTTTGGTCAGGACGGTCACCCGCGCCCCGCTCCCGGCCAATTCGATCGCCGCGCGCAGGCCCGCAATGCCGCTGCCGATCACTACGAAATCTGTTTCCAAGGACATCAAGTAACTTTAACAAAATTATGGGGCGCGGGCATCCCTGCCTGCATCTGCTGATGAGGCATTTTCGCGCTGGCGCTCATAGCGGGGCAGGGATGCCCGCGCTCCATAAAGAGAAAAGACTTGACACCTACGAAGAGTTTCGTATATGCTTCAACTACGAAGTTCCTCGTAGATCGCGATATGAAAATAAAACGGAGCAATTAGAAATTAGCCTGACGAGTAAAAGCGATGGAAAAAACAAACAAACCGACCAGATCGGAACTGGAAATTCTCTCGGTGCTTTGGGAGCAGGGACACGCCACCGTTAAGGAAGTCCACGAAGAGCTCAATAAACAAAAACCGATGATGTACACGACCGTTCTCAAGCTTTTGCAGATCATGCAGGAAAAGGGTTTGGTCGAGCGGGACGCGCAAAACAAGGCGCATATTTACGCCGCCGCGATCCCGAAGACGGAAACGCAGAAAAATCTGGTGGCCGATCTGCTGGAAAAAGTTTTTCGCGGCTCGGCGGCCCAGCTGGTGCAGCACGTGCTGGAAGCCACCCCTACCTCACCCGAAGAGCTGAAAGAAATACGTAAAATGATCCGGCAGGCGGAAAAAGAAAAAGCGATCACGAATAAACGCGGATAAATACAAATATGAATTACCTGTTTATCGAAAATTTAGGATGGGCCTTACTGCACTCGATCTGGCAGATCGGTTTGGCGGCGTTTTTCCTGTTCGCCGCGCTCCGGTTTTTAACGAACGCTTCTTCGAATGCGCGGTATGCGGTTTCTATTTTTGCTTTGACCGTGGCGTTGATCTTACCGGCCGCAACCTTTGCCTGGATGGCGAGCGGCACGGCAAACAACCAGCAGGCGGTTCAAAATCTCGCGGCGGAAAATAAACTGCTGAAAGAGAGAGCGTTTCAGCTCGACGAAAAAATTCCGGTGGAAAGAGCGGGTGAAAAGGCTGCCGGGCTGCCGAATTATCAGGCCATTCAGGCCATTATCGGGAGCGCCGATCTTTCATCAAAAATGCCGTGGCTGGTGGCTTTATGGCTGTTGGGTGTGGCTGGTTTTACGCTGCGGCTTTTTGGCGGTGTCTGGCATCTTCACATCTATAAAACACGGCAGGTATTTGCTCCCGAACAAAACTGGCAGGCGACATTTGACGAGCTTTGCGAGAAACTCAGGATCACGCAGCCGGTCAGGCTTTTGCGCTCGAAGCTGGTAGAAACGCCGATCGCGGTCGGCTGGCTTAAACCCGTCATTCTGATCCCGGCCAGCGTTTTTCTGCAGATCGACGCCGGGGAACTGGAAACCATTATCGCCCACGAACTGATCCATATCCGGCGGCGCGATTACCTGGTAAATTTCGCGCAGAGCATGGTCGAGATATTGTTTTTCTACCACCCGTGCGTGTGGTGGATCTCGGCGCAGATACGGCGCGAGCGCGAATTTGTCTGCGACGATATTGTCGGCCGGACGCTGGAAAATGAACGTGTGGTTTATGCCCAGGCGCTGGCTAATCTGGAAGAGCTTCGTCTTTTGACGAACGGACGCGTGCCGCTGGCGGCGATGGCCGCGGCGGCGCCAAATGGAGGTAATTTGATGTTAAGGATCCAAAGAATTTTAAAACAAAAAACCGAGATAAAAGGAAATCCGTCTGCTTGGTCGGCAATGCTGGGTTTCGCCATTATCTCGGCATTCTTGGTAGGTGTATTTTCGTTTAATCAGGCGCCGCTTGTCAATGCGCAAAAGAGCGCGAAGGATAAGAAGTTGGCGATCGGTTTCGTCTCGCTGCCGCCGGTGGACCGTTCGGGAAACCCGCCGCAGGACGCGGACGCGACGGCGCGGCTGATGATCGCCGGCCTTACTAAATACAAGATCCCGGCGATCGGATTCGTGCAGGGCGAAAGAATTTCCGACGGCGATAAATTCTTTCCCGTGCGGGCGAACATCGTCCGGCTGTGGCGCGACGCGGGGCTGGAAGTCGGTATCGGCAATTACAAACACGTCTGGTTTTACGATACGCCGTATGACGAATACGTCGCCGGGGTGGAAAAAAATGAGGCGATCACGAAAAAGCTGCTGGCGGAAAAAAATCTGACGCTGAAATATTTCAGCTACCCGTATTTAAATACCGGAAGATCGACCGCGGATAAAACACGCTTCGAAGCCTGGCTGAAAGACCGGGGACTGCGTTCCGTGCAGTATACGATCGACAACCAGGAATGGATGTATTCGTACGCCTATGACATGGCGCGGCTGGATAACGATATCAGCACCATGACGGAGATCCGCGTGGGATTCGTAAAATATATGGATCAGATGTTCGATCATTACGAAGCATATTCACAGGAAATGTTCGGGCGAAATATTTCGCAGACGATGGTGCTGACGCCGAGCCGGCTGGTAGCGGATTCCGCCGACGATCTTTTCGGAATGATCGGCAAACGCGGTTATAAATTCGTCTCGATGGACGAGGCTTTAAAAGGACGAAGCCTATAACACGCCGGAGAATTTCGTGAATAAATCGGGCGTTTCGTGGTTCGAGCGATGGACGCTGGCACAGGGCAAGCCTCTGCGCGATGAACCGAAAGTCAGCGACCTGGCACAGAAGATCTGGGATGAAAAGAAACCGAAGAAGTAATTAATACGCGGTACGTGATACGTGATACGTGATTGGGTGATTCGAGGTACGTGGTGACCACGAGATTACGCAAATAACACGAAAAACGTATCGCGTATTACATATCACGCACCAGTCACGCACCAAGCCGGTTTGAGGCAGAGGAAAGCCTGTGAAATTTTCACAGGCTTTTTACATTTTATTTTATTATTTTATGGCCAGTAAATTTATTACTTTAACGGCTCCGGCCTGATTGGCGAGTTGTACCGCGTAAGGCAGGTCCTTTTTGGCGATGGAACCGCGCAGAGTAGTTACGCTGCCGGTAACTTCTGCTTTGATACCGGAGAAAATATCCCGGTCCAGCGATCGTCTGGTCGCGGCTAAAATCTCCGGATCCGAAATCTGCTTTTTTTCCGGCTTATCAAAGGCCGGAGTATCGAATTGTTTGACCAATTTCCAGAAAATGATCAAGCTTCCGTCCGCATCTTTTCGGGTAATCTTGAAAGCTGCCAGCAGATCCGAATACCGGTAGTTTATCGAGCGAATTATAAAGGTATGACCCACCATAACCGGTACCTGTTTGGTGAAATTAGCATCGCCGATCTTCACTCCACCATAAAGAGCACCGGCTTCCCGATAGGCACTTTCCAGATCTGTTTTTGTCTGATAATCGATCAGTAAAGGCACGACAGCGTTACTTTCAACGGCATTAAGAGGAAATTCACCCAGGTCTTTGATCAGTCCATGATTTGCGCCGGCAAAGCCAACCCAAAGCCGGTCTCTTTCCAGTCCCAGATCGGAACTATAACCATAATCGGGAATATTGAAATAGAACGAATAAAATGCGCCGCCGCCGCGGATGGTAAAAATCCCTTTGTCATATGTTTCCCGCGGCAATATGCGAAAGACACCGGCGCCTTCGCGGGCGGCCAATTCGATATCTTCTTTTGCCGGCGCCAGGATCATTTGCTCGAGGGAAGCGTCTTTTTGCGGCTGATCCAGGGTTTTGAATTTTTCAATCGCAGCCTCGCGGGTTTGCGCGGGCGCTACCGAGATCGCCGCAACAATGATCAGTGACAGAAAAAATATACGCATGAGCTTATCTCCTTAAGATCAAAAGATGTATTGGAGGGCTGAAAAAGATGCCTGAACGAAAAAGCGCTTCGGGGAGAAGTTTCAGGCTTAAATTTATGCGTTTAAAAAGAACGAGCGCCACGGGGAAGAGTCGCATCAGATCCTTTAAAAAAAAGAACACTTTGATAACACGTTTAAGCTATCAAAGTGTTCCATTAAGAGTCAACAAAAAATTATCCCTGCGGAATTTTCAATTCCTGACCGGGATGGATCTTATCCGGGTCTTCCCCGATCATCTCTTTGTTGTGTTCGTATATTTGTTTCCAGCTGACGCCGTGATGCGAGCCGATCTTGCTCAGGCTGTCGCCTGATTGCACGGTATAGGACACTTCCGATGCTTCCGGTGAAGTGACGTTCAGCACCAGATCGCCCGAACGGTATTCCGGGTCGAGGCGGCCGTATTCGTCCCAAAGTGATTGCTTGTCGGCGGCTGAGCCGACTGCTCCATCGATCTGAACAAAGCTTTCGCCCTCGGAAACGTTCAATCCGTGGGTGTTGGCCATGTCAATAAGTGACTGATATTTTTCTTGTAATGCAGACATTCTTTTGATCTCCTTCTACCTATTTTTCGGTAACCTCATTTTTGACCGGTTTGGCGGCCGCGGCGGTGGTGGCCTTCATCATATCCTGTAATTTGCCCTTGGGTACGGTGCCCCGGAGGGTTGCCTGTCCGGTCGCGCTGTCAACCGAAACGGTGACGTCGGTAAAGCCGGCAGCTTTCAGAGCGGCTTCGATCTTGGCCTTATCGCCGGAATCGACCGCGACGGTCGTCGTTGACGAAGGCAGCGGCGTGGGCTTATTTACATTGTTTGCATTGTTAACAGCGCTGCCGCCGCCGCAGGCACCGACTAATAAAGTGGTGGCCAGGGTCAGGGTCATTAAAAGCGTTGATGTTCTAAATTTCATTTCTATCCTCCTGAAAGAGTCTTTCTTATGCGTTAAAATTCTAATTCCCCGCAGTTGATGTAACCTGCAAATACTGTTTGTTTACAATAATTTACAGAGAAAGCACGACCTGCAAAGTTACCTTTTTTTATAAATTCGGAGAAAGGCACTCCTTAATTTTTGTGTTGTCAGATTTAGTTTCACAATTTGGGAGCGTAAATGCAAGGATTAAAAGATTTCTTCGAGAATTTGTTTGGCGACGCCGAGTGAGTTTTGATCGGGCTGGATGACAAAATGCCAGTCGGCCAGGCAGTAAAGTTTTACTCTTTCTTCGTAAAGACGGCGGGCATTTTCCTTGTTTTCCAGCAGCGGGCGCTTGTTTCGCGAAAGAGTGATGTTGCGCCAGCAATGTTCGAAAGGGGCATTAAGCCAGATCGTCAGGCATTTCCGGTCGCGGATCATTTTGCGGTTCTCTTCCGACGTCCAGGTTCCGCCGCCGAGGGAGATGATCTTGACATCGCCGGATTCGAGGGAATTTTTCAGGGCGGCCGTTTCCAGTCCGCGAAAAAATGATTCGCCCTGCTGCTCGATGATATCGCAGACGGTCCGGGCCTCGTTTTCTTCGATAAAGCGATCGAGGTCGATCCTCTTGGTCTTTAACAAAAAAGCCAGATGCCGCGCCACCGTCGATTTACCGACGCCCATAAAGCCGGTGAAAACGATCGGCTTGGCCAGATTTTTTGCGGCATCTATCATTTTGCTACCCGTTCCAGTAATGAAAAGAATTCCGGAAAAGAAATTCTTACGCAATCCGCGCCCGCGATCCTGGTTTCGCCGGAAGCTGTCAGCCCGGCGACGGCAAAAGCCATCGCGATACGGTGATCGCCATGGGAATCTACCACGGCGCCTTTCAGATGCGATCTGCCGACGCGCAATCCGTCGAGAAATTCTTCGACCTCGGCATTCATCAGCCTTAAATTTTGCGCGACGCTTTTTATCCGGTCGGATTCTTTTAACCGTAACTCCTGCGCATCACGAATTTCCAGGCCGTTTTCCAATTGCGTTCCCAACACCGCCAAAACAGGGATTTCATCGATCAGCGCCGCGGTTTGTTTTCCACTTATTATGGTCATGCCGGTTTGCGGTTTTAATTTGCCCCCACCTCCGCCGCTGGTTTTGTTGCCGCTGCCGATGATAACATTTCCGGCCGGTTCGCCGCCGGACATTGTCATGTCCGACACTTCTATATTTACGCCCAGCGAACCGAGAAATTCAACTATTTCCATTCGCGAAGGATTTAAGCCGAGGCCGGTCAGGGACAATTCAGAACCGGGAAGACAAGCCGCTGCCGCCATAAAAAATGCCGCCGACGAAATATCTCCCGGAATTGTAATATCTTTTGCGGTTAATTCGGCATCGCCGCTGATCGAAATATGCCGGCCGTCTTTTTCGTCCGCGATGCGAACCCCGGCTCCGAAATGTGGCAGCATCCTCTCCGTATGATCGCGCGTCGGGATTGGTTCGATCACTTCGGTAAAGCCTCCGGCAAATAAGCCGGCCAGCAGAACGCAGGATTTAAGCTGGGCGCTGGGTTTGGGAAGCGAATAACTAAGCGCTTTTAGAGGGCTTTTCCCACTGATTTTTAAAGGGGCGAAACCGTCGCTTGAATCTATCCGGGCGCCCATTTCCGATAAGGGTTCGATGATCCGTTTCATCGGGCGCGCGGAAAGCGATCCGTCGCCGGTTAACACGGAAGTGAAATTCTGCCCGGCCAGCACTCCGGCCAGCATCCGCATCGTCGAGCCGCTGTTGCCGCAATCTAATTCACTGGCGGGCGCTTTCAGGCCATTTTTTCCTTTGCCGTTTATGATGACCGTATCGCCTTCGCACTCGATCTCGACGCCCAGCTGTCTGAGACAACTCAGCGTCGAAGCGCAATCCGCGCCGGGCGCAAAGTTCTCGATCCGGGTCACACCCTTTGCGAGCGCGGCCAAAATTGCCGCGCGGTGCGAGATGGATTTGTCGCCAGGCAATGACAGGGTTCCATGTAAACTTTTGGCAGGCTGAATTTTCATCAAGTGATTTAATCTAAAGATTTTGTCGCGAAAGTGCAAAGTATCCACCGTAGCGCCGGCGTCCGGCCGCGCGCAAAACTGACGGTGGCGCTACATGGTTGTCGCCGGGCAATGACAGGACACTGCTTTTTCTGCAGGCCTGATAATTATTAGCTTGAAGTAATCTAAGAATATAGCATTTGATAAGCGGATTATTTTACAACGAAAGTTCCTCCAAAAATTCCACCGCAGACAGGATACGAATCTCTTTATACTCTTTTAAATTCAGCAGATCACCGTCACCGGAAATAATGACCTCGCATTCGGCTGAGATCGCGCAGGCTAAAACCGCGTCATCATCCGGATCGGAAAGAATTACGGGTTCTATTTCTTCCGGCTCTACCACATTCGATAAAGCCAGAACACCCAAAACGAGTTCCTGCGGAGTCACCCCAGCGGTTTCAAACCTGCCGGAAAATTTCTTGCGGTTTAACACTTCTTCTAATTCTCTTATTAAAGTGGGGCTGGTGAAAACTTCGATGATGCCGTCGCGAGCGGCGTCTAAAATTCGGCGCGGGCTGCCATGCGTCAGCAAACCGGAAATGATGATGTTTGTATCAAGAACCGTTCGCATCCGGGGAGTGTTTGTCTTTGCGCGCGGCGGTGATTTCCGCTTCTATTTCGGCTTCGGTGACGGGGTCGTTCAGGTCGGACAAACGTTCGGCCGCGGTAAACAGTTTATTCACCCGGCGGCGGCGAATCTCGGCGCGCAGCATGGCGGTGATGGCCTCAGGTTTGAGCAATCCGTTGGCTTCAGCCTCACTCGCTAAACTATCCGGCAATGTTAAAACTATCTCTGACATGGATTAAACTCCTGCTATCATCTGATCGTATTTTACACTAAAACATACCGCATTTGCTTCTTTTTATATCGTTCGTAAGAGCGGGCGTAATTTAATCATTCAAGCTGAGCATCTCTCAGGCGGGAAGGGCCGCCTGCATCCGCTAAAAAAATCGTCTTTTTCGCACTTTTCGTGTGATTCGTAACTCCGCCTTTACAGCCATTAAAACAGATTTAAGAAGTAACCACGAATTACACAAAAACAACATAAAAACGACATTCACCTGCGCGGGCGGGACGCCCGCACGACAGCCAGCGAGACGCTGGCGCTACAACTAATAAGACGCTGGCGCTATAACAGCAACTGAGATATTATTTCTCCAAGCCTATCCAGTTTAATTTCGCTAATTTTGATGAGGAAAATATGTTAAAGAATTTGTGTCTGCTTGCCGTTTTGTTTTGTCTTTTTATTTCGACCGCTTTCGCGCAAACTACGTCGTTAAAAAATGTCGCGACCAAACAGCTTTACGCGCTTTTTGACGCCACCTGGGAACAGAATCTGCGCGACAGCCCGACCTTTGCTTCGTATCTCGGCGACAAACGCTATAACGACCGCTGGACGGATGTCAGCCTGGCGGCCTTTGCAAAACGCCACCAGAACAGGATCGATACGCTGAACACATTGAAAAAGATCAACCGCGCGCAGCTTTCGGTTTCCGATCAGTTGAATTACGACCTCTTTAAAAAAGATCTGGAAGAAGCCATCGAAGCAAACAAGTTTCAGGCTTATCTGATGCCGCTGTCGCAGCAGGGCGGCATTCAGACACAGGATGAGCTGGCTGAATTTATTTCCTTCGACAAGGTCAAGGATTACGAGGATTGGATCGCGCGGCTCAACGCTTTTCCCGGCTATATGGACCAGACCATCGCCCTGATGCGCGAAGGCCAGGCAAAAAAGATGCTGCGCCCGAGCGCGGTAATGGCGCGCGTCCCGGCGCAGATCGATAAACAGATCGTGGGCGCGCCGGAAAAGAGCTCATTTTACGCGCCGCTGAAAACTTTTGCCAAAGATATTTCACCGGCCGATCAGGAACGGCTAAAAACCGCCGGTAAAGACGCGATCGCAAAAAACATCATTCCCAGCTACCGCAAATTCAAGGATTATTTCGTTCAGGAATATCTGCCCGCCAGCTACCCACAGGTCGGCATCTGGCAGCTGCCGAAGGGCAACGAATATTATGCTTTTCTGGCGCGTTCCTATACGACGACGAACCTGTCGCCGGAGCAGATCCACCAGAAGGGTTTGGCGGAAGTAGCGCGTATCCGCGCGGAAATGGAAAAGATCAAAACGCAGGTCGGATATAAAGGCGATCTGCACGATTTCTTTAATCATCTGCGGACGGACAAAAAATTCTTTTACAAGACGCCTGAGGAATTGCTCGAAGCCTATCGCGCGATGTCGAAACGCATCGACCCGGAACTGGTCAAGGTTTTCAAAACCCTGCCGCGCACGCCTTACGGTGTCGTGCCGATCCCGGACAACATCGCGCCCGACACTACCACCGCCTATTACAATTCACCGGCGGCGGACGGTTCGCGCGCGGGGCGCTATTACGTGAATCTCTATAAACCGGAAGTCAGGCCGAAATGGGAAATGATGGCTTTGAGTTTGCACGAATCAGTGCCGGGACATCATCTGCAGCTCGCCCTGCAGCAGGAGCTGGGCTCGGTGCCTAACTTTAGAAAATACGGCGGTTACACGGCTTTTATCGAAGGCTGGGGACTCTATTCCGAAAGCCTCGGCGAAGAGATGGGTTTGTACGACGATCCGTACGCGAAATTCGGGCAGTTGACCTATGAAATGTGGCGGGCGGTGCGGCTGGTGGTCGATACCGGGATGCACTATTACAAATGGGACCGGCAGCGCGCGATAGATTACTTCAAAGATAACGCCGCCAAAACCGACCAGGACATAGTCAATGAGATCGACCGCTATATCAGCGACCCCGGCCAGGCGCTGGCCTACAAGATCGGCGAATTGAAGTTCAAGGAACTGCGCGCGAGATCGAAACAGGCGCTGGGCGATAAATTCGACATCCGGGAATTTCACGATACGGCGCTGCTGTCGGGAGCGCTGCCGCTCGATCTGCTGGAACAGAATGTCGATAAATGGATCGCGAAAAAGATAAGGAGCAAGATAATTAAGTAATTAAAAAGGCAATAGGGTTTATTAAAAGAGACTAAGCTATTTTTTGAAAAAACGCATACATCTGCGCAATAAGATTTTGAAAAGCGTATATGGAGATTGCTCTAGTGATGAAGTTATCCCGCACTTGGGACAATTTTCAAAGTAGCCCTCGTGTTGCGTCTTTTTAGAGGCTCTTATTCCGCAAGTCGGACAAAAACCACCACTGGGAGTCCAAGCTCCGCATTTAGGACACTTATTTGATCTCGAAAGGTTGCTTTTAACAGTAATTCGCCCCGAACCCTTACACGAGGGGCATTTAGCCTTATTTCCCATCAGTTTTCTTTTCTGAAACATCAAAGGTTTTATGCCAATCCCATCCTTTGCCTTCCATGAATTCTATCTCCAGATATACGCGAATAGCTTGGATATTTGTTGGTACTGTTACTGCATCGTTAATAGCAGACCAAGTGCCCGGCTCGATTGGACCCCCTTCATATTTGCCGGAGACGGGCCACTGATAAAGCGGATCATACTTGTTTCCGCTTTTGGTTGGGACAACGGAATGAATAATTAGGCGCTGTTGGTATGTTGGAATCAAAACAGCGCCAATGTTTAAAACATCTAAACGGAAGATTAATAGTGCTAAGTCTTTATTTTCGGAGCTAGAATCAGGGTTACGAATTATATCAACATCAGATTCAACTCTAAGTTGTACAGTATCGGTGCGTTTAACGTAATATCTATTTAATGTCCAAATCGTACCTAATAAAATAGCCATTGCTTTAAACACGGCATCCACAAATGGGACCAATTTATCCAAACTCACTACATCAGTTTTGAGAAGGAAATAGAATACTCCAATAACTGAAAAAAGAAGCAAAAATATTGTTGCGACAATATATTTTGTAGTGGCAGCCTCTAAGAAACGATTATTTAACATAAGGGAGTTTAGAAGTTGATTATATATTAGAGTTACGAAAGCATCTAGGTAATAATTGTTCGGATAAAAATAAGACTATTTACAGAATTTGTTGGAGAAGCAAATGCAAAGAGATTCTATTCCTGTTGCACTGAAACGTGCGGTATTAGTCGAAGCAGGTCATCGATGTGCTATCCCCACTTGTCGAGCAACTACAACAGAAATCGCGCATATTATCCCTTGGGCTGAGTCACAAGACCACTCTTTCGAAAATTTAATCGCTCTTTGCCCAAACTGCCATTCAAGATTTGATCAGAAAAAAGAGATTGATCGTCAAGCGATCAGAACATACAAAAGTAACCTCGGAATTTTGAATAATCGTTATGGTGAGTTTGAACGCAGGCTCTTCGAATTTCTTGCTAAAACAGGTGAACGAGTCTTCGTTTTAGGAGTAGCTGGCGACTTGCTTGTCGCTAACGCGGTTAAAGATGGATTTTTTGAGGATAAACATGTAGAAGGCATGGGATTTGAAGTGCGTGGAAGTAATGGATTTCATAAAAACTTTCCAATGACATTTACTTTTTGGGTTACAGACGCTGGTGTGGAGTTTATAAAGCGTTATGCTCAAGGAAATGATATTGCGTAGCATTTTACAAATGATATAACTACTTCATTATTTTAGTTCGCTCAGTTTAGATGTTGGTTTGTAAGGTAATAGATCGTGCCATACATTTCGTACTAAAATGAAATTTTCAAAGAGGTAACATAAGTCCCTAATCACTAAACTTTTCTTATATTATTTCGTTAATTGATTATACGTCTTTACTTTTTTGCCATCATAAGGCGAAAATAGAGAACATTTTAACTTTGTAAGTGTTTTGATGATCGCGGAGAAAAACGAAATCCAGTTGCCCAGCAAGCTCGAATCGGTGGATAAGGCCGCAGTCGAGGCCGCCGAATTTTGCAAACAGTGCGGGATCGGCGACGAAGAACTTTTCGGCATCGACATGGCGGTTCGCGAAGCGGTGGCAAATGCCGTAAAACACGGCAATAAGCTGGACGAATCGAAAAACGTCGAGGTGACATTCAGTAACCTGCCCGAGGCCTTTGAAGTGACCGTGCGGGATTTTGGCAGCGGATTCGCCGTGGACGAAGTCGCCGACTGTACCCAGGAAGAGAATCTGCTGAAAGCGTCGGGCCGCGGCATTCTTTTTATGCGGTCTTTTATGGACGAAGTCGATTGGTTTAACCCGCCGGGCGGCGGCACTGTGGTCAGAATGGCAAAAAAACGTTAGAATCAGGTTGATAATTTCCTAAATCGCAATTAAATTTATATTTTCAATAGGAGATAAACATGGGCGAACTTAGTATGACAGAACGTCAGGGCGGTGATGTCACCATTCTTGACCTTAACGGAAAGATCACCATCGGTGAGGGCAGTGTTGCTCTGCGCAATGCCGTCCGCCGCCTTTTAGGTGAAGGAAAGAAAAATATCCTGCTGAACCTGGCGGGAGTCGGCTACCTGGATTCGAGCGGCATCGGCGAACTGGTGTCGAGCTTTACGGCCGTCAATAAAGAAGGCGGCCAGCTAAAGCTTTTGAACCTGACCCAGAAAATTCAGGACCTGCTGGCGATCACCAAGCTTTTGACGGTCTTCGATTGCTATGACAGCGAAGCCGAAGCGCTCAGCAAGTACGAAGTACAATAAAACTTAATTCTTTACAAAACGCCTCCAAGCCTTCATTTTCTGATGAGGCTTGGAGTTTCGTTTGTTTGCGCCTGTCGGTTGCCTGTCAGCAACTGCCGGCATTTGTCTGGGGCGAATTTATCGAAAGCATCTTTTACCGCGTATTAATCATCTCTTTTATCGACTATAATAGACCCAAAGTTTTTAGCATGAGACTCAAAGTTTTCGCATTTTTACCCATCTTCGTACTTAGCTCCGCGCTGTGGGCGCAGACTGGCAAACCCGCACCCACGCCGGCCAAACCGGCCCAGCCGACTCAGACAGCCCAGCCAGTGCCGGAGCGTTTCGACCTGGCGGAGCAGGGTGTAAAGATCGAGCCGGACAAACGGCTGATCGTGGTCATGGCCGCGCTCGAAGCCGCCGGATTCGACCCGACGCCGGGAAAAGAGCCTTCGGTCTTTCGCAAAAAACTGCGCGAAGATCTGCAGAACCTCAATCCCGAACTGCGCCGCAAAATGCACGATTTTTTCGAACGCGGCAATAAGGCGCGCAACCGCGTCACGCCGGCGGAGCAATCCGCGCCCTATATCTCGATGATCTATTCGCTGACGCCGGTTCCCGAGCTGGCCGACCCGCCGCGAACCGACGATCTGCCCGGTGAATTGCTCGACGTGCTGGATTTTGCCCCGCTGATGCGCGAGTTTTACCGGCGTTCCGCCATCGAAGAAAAAATGCCCGAATATATTCGCGCCTATCAATCGGTGGGCGAAGAAATGCGGCCCTCGGCGGTGATGATGGTGCGAGAATTGCTGACTTACCTGCACACCAGCGCCCAGACCTCGTACATCGAAACGATCAGGACCCAGAGCAAAAGCAAAGGCAAAGGGACGCTGCAAAAGGTAGAAACCAAGGAACATACCCGCCGCTTTTTTATCGTGCCCGATCTGATGTCGGTGCCGGGAACGGTCAATTTCCGCAACGTCGGCGACGATTATTACGCCGTCGTTCCGCCGGGGATCAATCTGGCGGCGTCCGAGGTCAGGCGCGCGTACCTGCAATTCGTTTTCGATCCGCTGGTGGTAAAAAGCGCGAAGGAAATCACGCCGTTGCGCGACGGGATCAAGAAGCTGCTGGATGAAAGAGAGAAAAAAGGCGCGGCCGTGTCGCCCGATGTTTTTCTCGCGGTGACGCGTTCGCTGGTGGCGGCGGCCGATGCGCGCCAGGAAGAATTTGAAAAGGTTTATATCGCCACCTACCAGGCGCGGCAGCGTATCACGCAAGCCAAAGACAACGAGGCGAAGATCGCTATTTCCAAAGAACTGGAAAAAGTGAAAACCGAAGCGGCCGATGAAACTATCGCGCGTTTGTACGAAGCGTACGAAAAGGGCGCCGTGCTGAGTTTTTACTTTAGCGAGCAGCTAAAAGGGATGGAAGAATCCGGCTTCGACGTGGCGGGCGCGCTTAACGACATGATTTATTCGCTCGACCCGGCAAAAGAATCCGACCGCCTGATCCTGACGGCGGAGGCCCGCAAACGCGCGCTGGCCGTCCGCGAAGACCGCAAGCGCAAGGCGCAGGAACAGATCCAGGCGGGCACCGTTACTTCGGTTCGCGAAAAAGCGCTCGACGGCAAACTGCGCGAAGTGACGGAAATGATCGGCTTGAAAAGCTATGACCGCGCCGAGGCACGGCTGAGCGAACTGCAGCAGGAATATCAGGGCGACCCGAGAATCCTCTATTATCGCGGCCTGTCGGCCAGCCTGTCCGCCGGCGAAGCGATCGACGAACAGGTCAGGGATGAACGGTTGGGCCGCGCGGCCGCGCATTACCGCAGCGCGATCCTGGCGGCGCAATCGACCGACGCGGACAGATCCCTGCTTTCACAGGCGCATTTCCGGCTCGGCAGGATCCTGGAATTTAACGATCAAAGCGAAGCCGCCAAAGCCGAATACGAAGCCGCCGAAAAGCTCGGCGACGTCACCGGCGGAGCCTACAAGGAAGCCGTCGCGGGAATACAGCGACTGCAAAAACCTCAATAAATAGATTTGCCGCAAAAAGGCACAGAAGACACAAAATAAAAAAACAGATATTTTGTGTTTTCTGTGCCTCTTTGCGGCAATCCATTTAAAGTCCGTGGGCGGGACGCCCACGCGACAGCCAGCGGGACGCTGGCGCTACCTTACAAAATACATCTCAAAGTTGAAATAACGCTGGAAACCGCCGGAGCGATCATTTGGACCGCGCCCGGTTGTGCCGAAACGCCCGGCGCGCGCGGTGTGGTCAGGACTCTGAAACCGCCCGGGCGGCCTTCGAAAAAGGGCGTCACATCGCCTTCTTTTGCTTGTTCCGGGGTCACTTTTACCGTCTGGCGGTTTTTGTCGCGGACGAAAGTGATCTCCATGTCGCCTTCTTTTTTGGCGTTGATCTGGCGGACCAATTCCATCGCTTCCGATACTTGTTTGCCGTCGGCTTCGACGATGATATCGCCGGCCTTGATACCGGCTTTTGCCGCCGGGCTGCCTTCACGGACTTCCATGACCAGCAAACCTTTGCCGTCGGCCACGCCGTAATGATCGCCCAACTGTTTGGTCAGAGGTTCGCTGACGACGCCGATCTTTCTGCCGCCATTGAAATTCCAGACAAAGCTGCCGTCTTTGGGAAAGCCGGGAAAAGTCTGCCCTTTGAACATCTCGTCATCGAGTTTAAATTCCTTCATCGGAGGCATGTTGGGCATGACGGGCATATTAGGCATGTTCGGCATTGGCTGAAGACTAGGAAACGCCTGGCCTCTTTCAAAGACGAACGGCTGGCGTTTGCCCATCGTGACGGTGATCTCGCGCTCATCGCCGCCGCGCAGAATGGTCAGGCGCGCTTTTTGGTCGGGCGATACTTCGCCGATCATACGGGAAAGCTTCATCACGCTTTTGACCTCTTCGCCGTCGAAGCGCAGGATGACATCGCCTTTTTGCAGCCCGGCGGCCGCGGCAGGTGAATTTTCCAGCACTTTTTCCACGCCGACGCCGCGAGCTTCTTTCAGGCCGAATTGCGACAGGTTTTCATTGGTCACGCCGACCGTCTGGACGCCGAGATAACCTCCGTCGTCACGGGTAAAAACCATTACGCCTCTATTGCCGTCGGGCGGCGGGGCGGGTTGGGGGGCGGGCGTTTGCTGGGCATAGACAGCGGCCGAAGCGGCCAGCAGTAAAAACAGGATAGATAATTTTTTTAACATAATACCTCCGAAAAATTGGATCATTTATTTTCGAAACGCAAAGGCGGCATCAGAATGCTGACGATCTTCCATTCCAGGCCGACCTTCAAGAGTGAAATATATTGTGTATGCGGCCCGGGAGCAACACCGGGCGTGGAAAATGTTGTTTCCACTTTTACCAGGGCGCCGCCATTGGTTAAATCCACCGCCGTAATTTTCTGTACACTGGGGGATATCGCTTCACCGGTTTTCGGCTGATACGGTTTCGAGATCAAAGACTCGAGAATCTTTTTGTTAGCCGTATCGACTGAAATGATCTTTGCATCCGGCGACAGAACGCGCTTTACCGCTTCTACATCATTTTTTGCAATGTAAATATTAACAGTCTTCCGGACAAGTTGCTCGTCAGTCAGTTCCTGAGACGCTGCCATAAAAGGCAGAGCTAAGCACAAAAAAGCCGCTAGAAAAAGAGTTTGTTTCATCAATACGTCTCCTGCAAATGTGACTCTTTTTTACGAAAAAGTCTTTTTATGCTGATTGAAATACGCAAAATATTACATTTAGGTTGCATTAGGAAATAAAAAGGTTGCAAGCCCGCCGTAAGAAGCCGCAAGAATAATACGCGCAAAATTTGATAAATGCCGCCTTAAAACTTAACATTATTTCATATAAACGGTTTTTAACATTTCTTTAAGGAGTATCAAAAAATGGCTATTCGTTTAGGCGACACCGCACCCGATTTTACCGCTGAAACCACCGAGGGCAAGCTGAATTTCCATGAATGGCTGGGCGACAGCTGGGGCGTTCTGTTTTCGCACCCGAAAGACTACACGCCCGTCTGCACCACAGAACTGGGCATGGCCGCAAAGCTCAAACCCGAATTCGACAAACGCAACGTCAAGATCATGGGCCTGAGCGTCGATCCGCTGGATTCGCACGGCGGCTGGGCCAAGGACATCGAGGAAACGCAAGGCACGGCGCTGAATTTTCCGCTGGTCGCCGATTCCGACCGGAAGGTCTCCGATCTATACGACATGATCCACCCGAACGCCAACGATACGCTGACCGTGCGCTCGGTCTATGTCGTCGGGCCGGATAAAAAAGTAAAGCTGACGATCACCTATCCGGCCAGCACCGGCCGCAATTTCGACGAGATTCTGCGCGTGATCGATTCGCTGCAGCTGACGGCAAGCCACAGCGTCGCCACGCCGGTCAACTGGAAAGACGGCGACGACTGCATCATCGTCCCTTCACTTTCGAATGAAGATGCAAAAGAAAAATTCCCGAAAGGCTGGAATGAAGTAAAACCCTACCTGCGCATCACGCCGCAGCCGAATAAGTAAAGTTTAAACAGTAGCGCCGGCGTCCCGCCGCTGTCGCGTGGGCATCTTGCCCACGCTTTTATTTTATGACTGACGGCGGGACGCCGTCAGGACAGCCAGCGGGACGCTGGCGGTACAAATAAATTTACCGCAAAAAGGCACAAAATTCACAAAAATATCGTCCCTTCTTATTTTTGTGAATTTTGTGCCTTTTTTGCGGCGATTAATTCCAGGACCTGATAAGCATGCGGACGAGCCGTCCGCGCTCCGACTTTAAACCCGCTCTTTAAGCTTCAGTAATCTCTCTGCCGCGGCGTCGAGAGTTTCCTGCGTTTTGCAGTAACAGAACCTGACCATTTGCGAGCCCATTTCCTTGTCGTGGAAAAATGACGAGCCCGGCACGACCGCCACGCCGATCTCGCGGATCAGATATTTGGTGAATTCGATGTCGTTTTCAAACCCGAAATCTTCGATCCCGCACATCACATAATAAGCGCCGTCGGGATAGCTGCATTTGAAACCGGCGCTTTGCAACACGGGCACGATAAAATCGCGTTTGTGGCGATAGACGTGTTCCAGGTCGGCGTAATACTCCGGCGGCAGGCTCAGCGCGTAAGCGCCCGCGTGCTGCAGCGGGTTGGCCGCGCCGACGGTGAGAAAATCGTGCACTTTGCGGATCGCCGAAGTGATGTTGGGCGGCGCGATACAGTATCCGACGCGCCAGCCGGTGACGGAATAAGTTTTGGAGAGCGAATTGACCACGACCGTGCGCTCGCGCATGCCGTCGATCTGCGCCATCGAGATGTGGCGGATATCGGCGCCGTCGCGCGGGTAGAGAATGTGTTCGTAGATCTCGTCGGTAAAAGCGATGGCGTCGTATTCCTTACAAAGCTCGGCGATGAATTCGAGTTCGTCGCGGGTGAAAACCTTCCCGGTCGGGTTGTTCGGATTGCAGATTATGATCGCCTTGGTCTTTTCGTTGAAGGCGGCGCGAAGCTCATCACGATCGAAGACCCAGCCTTCTTCCGTATTGCGCAGCGCGACGTGGCGCGGCACGGCATCGGACAGGATCGCGTCCGGCGCGTAGTTTTCATAGAACGGTTCGAAGACGATGACTTCTTCGCCGGGATCGACGCAGGCCATCATTCCGGCGATCATTCCTTCGGTCGAGCCGCAGGTGACGGTCAGCTCGGTTTCCGGATCGACGTCGAGGCCGAGAAACCATTTCGTCTTGGCGGCGATAGCGTCGCGAAAACTTTTCACGCCCCAGGTGATCGCATACTGATTATGATCGGCGGCAATGGCTTCCATCGCTTTTTGCTTGATGTCCTCGGGAGCGGCAAAATCGGGAAAACCCTGCCCCAGATTGACCGCGCCGTGCTTCATCGCTTCGCGCGTCATCTCGCGAATCACCGATTCGCTAAAACTCGCCGCTTTTTTTGAGATGTGATCTTTGGAGAATTTTGGTTGTGTCATTAGGTCCTTATGCATTCTTTTCCATCGTCAACCATAAAACATCATTCTTGTCCTTTGGCCTATTCGTGGAACTTTTATTAATAATTAGATGCGCCTTACTTATGATGGGAATTGTCAGTCCGCTTGTTTCCACGTACTCTTTGTTATGCCAAGCTTCGTCAAAATCTACTCCATCAATGCTAGTAATGATATCAATCCGATTCGGAATAACGCCCATCTGAAAAACCATGTCAGACCTTACCAGGTCACTAAGCTCGAGATCGAATAAAGGGGCCTGAAATTTTTCCAGTGCTCGCCAAACTTTCTTCGCGTTCTCTTCCGAGCGGCGAATCCATAGATCGATATCACCGGTCGCGCGGGGGTATCCATGAAAAGACATTGCAAAAGCATCAACGAGAATATATTCAACGTTTTCGTCGGAAAACGCGGATAATATGTCGATGAAGTCCGGGTTGAGCAATCGGTTCTCCTTTAAACGCCCAGGCATCCTGCGCCAGTTGCCACATCATCTCAATACGCTCCGCAGGTGTGGTTCGTGTCTTCAAATCATCATCTTCAGGATCTGATAATTTTCTGACTCTAACCTGTCGTTTTATAGATAGTTCTTTCCTCACTAACAGATATTTTATCATGAAAAGGTTGGAAGTTAAGCGGACTGGCCGAGGCTTCGCGAGTTTCGATTTATCTTAAAAGCCTCTTCGGCAAATCCATCTCATCATCAACCAGCGCTTTCATAGTGACTCCGGCCAGACGTGCGTATTTTATCTCACTTCTGACGGAGCTGAAAACTCTTCGCGTCCTTAGCATCTTCGCTTTGCGCTCTTTGCGGTTCTTTCTCATCGTAAAAAAGCTAACCGCAAAGTACGCCAAGATAAGACGCAAAGATCGCAAAGAATTTATAAGAGATATGCCGACTCAAAGTTCGGTGAGATGCTCCATGCCCACTATCTTTTACCTGAGAAGTCTTTTCGGCAAATCCATCTCATCATCAACCAGCGATTCCATAGTGACTCCGGCCAAGCGTGCATATTTTAAAAGCGTTATTAGTGATGGTTCTCGTACGCCTAACTCATAACCGGAAATCGCACTGCGGTCTATCCTGTCGGCCAGGTCTAATTCCACAAGAATCTCATTTTGAGATAATCCTAAACCCGATCTTATTTGTAAAAGTTTTTCGGGCAGTCTTTCCGGACGCTCTCTTGCAATTTTTCCCATTAGGCTGATCCTCCCAATGGGAAATTGATAAAGTTTATCTTGACAATCGTGGTATTTACCACTACGATCTTATTATAGAACTGTTGGGCCGTTTTGAGTGGATATAACGCAACGGCTTTCATCATTGCTTTAGTTTTTATTTTCCTTTGGCATTCGATGAATTACAGATAACTTTATCTCCCAAACCCGAAAAGACAAAGAGCAGAACCATCTTTTTTTGGCGAAAGGGACAAGTGCGTTCGAAAAGGAGGGCAATTTTCCTGATGGGCACGAATAAAATCGAAAGACCTAAAAGATTGGCTGAGAAATTGCGGCGTGTTCGCTTAAAACTAGGACTATCTCAAACAAAAATGTCCGAGGCTATGGGGCAGTATGGCGTGAGGAAGCACCGGAGCTCCATAAGCTCTTATGAGAATGACGATCGGCTGCCTTCTCCTTTGGCTGCGCTCGCCTATGCCAAACTCGCTAAAGTTTCAATCGATCTACTCATCGACGACGAAAGAGACTTGCCTAAAGGTTTTTAGAGTTCGGCAGGATAATTTTTTAAATAGATGGGAGTTGTTCAAGCCATCATAAGGAAGTCAGAACCGGGAACGCAGTGACCGGGTTCTTATCGAAAGGTTAGATGCTGCTCATTCTTTTCGCTGCGCTCATTTACCCGGTCAATACGTTCCCGGTTCTGACTCCGTCGCCGATCTTCGCGTCCTTTGCGTCTTCGCTTTGCGCTCTTTGCGGTTTTTCTCATCGTAAAAAGCTAACCGCAAAGTACGCCAAGACAAGACGCAAAGTTCGCAAAGAACTACTCCATCCCTAAGCCGATTGAGGTGAGGCTTCTCTTTGCTGGTTGTGCGGGGTGTCGTCGGTGGCGACTTTCAGCACGTCTTGTTTCTTTGTTTCGATGTTGGCTTCGGGGATGAATTCGTTGAACATCTGGCGGAGCTCGGCTTCGTTATTTTCCTTGATGACGTCGCGGAAGCTGCGGACGATGTGCTCGACCTTTTCCGGCGGGTAAGCGCCGATCTTGCCGATGAATATTTTCGGGTGGCGGGTTTTGACCAGGTTTTCGCCGGTCAGTTCCAATTCCTCGAAAAGCTTTTCGCCCTGGCGGATGCCGCTAAAGACGATGTCGATGTCTTCGTAAGGCTGCAAGCCGGAAAGCCGGATCATATCTTCCGCCAGGTCGAGTACGCGCACCGGCTCGCCCATGTCGAGGATAAAGATCTCGCCGCCGCTGCCCAGCGCCCCGGCCTGCATCACCAGCTGCGAAGCTTCGGGAATGGTCATAAAGTAACGGGTCATTTTCGCGTCGGTCACCGTCAGCGGGCCACCCTTGCGGATCTGCTCGGCAAAGATGGGCACGACCGAACCGGCGGAACCGAGCACGTTGCCAAAGCGCACGGCGATGTAGCGGGTATCGAATCTCCGGTTCAGATTTTGGATCACGATCTCGGCCATTCGTTTCGAAGCGCCCATGATCGAGGTCGGGTTGACCGCCTTGTCGGTAGAAACGAGCACGAAAGCCCGGGCGCCATGCTGCCCGGCCAGCGAACCGACCAGTTCGGTGGCAAAAACATTATTCTTGACCGCTTCTGCGCAGTTAGCTTCCATCAGCGGCACGTGTTTATGAGCGGCGGCGTGAAAGACAACTTCCGGTTTATAAGTTTCGAAGATATCGCGCATACGCGGTTCATCGCCGATATCCGCCAGCAGCGGAACATAAACCAGTTCGGCAAAGTCGCGTTTTAATTCCTGCTCGATCTGGAAAAGAAAAAATTCGGCGCGTTCGACCAACAGCACCTTGCTGGGATTAAAGACCGCCACCTGCCGCACCAGTTCCGAACCGATCGAACCGCCCGCGCCGGTCACCATGATCACCTTGCCGGTCAGCAATTCGTGCAGGTTGTCGTTTTCCAGCGCGACGGGATCGCGTCCCAGCAGGTCGTCGATCTGGACGTCGCGGATACGGCTGACCTTGACGTGGCCGTGCGCGATCTCGTGCAGGCCGGGGACGATCCGCGCTTTGACCGGGATGGCGCGGCAGATATCCAGAATGCGCCGCACCTCTTTGCCCTGCGCCTGATCCATCGCGATCACGACCTGGTCAATTACCAGCTCATCCACCAGCCGCGCCAGATCGTCGGTCGTTCCCAAAACCTTCACCCCGCCGACGCTGCCGCCTTTTTTGAAACGGTCGTCATCGACAAAGCCTTTCACGTCGAGCTCGGCGTCGCGGCGTCCGATCACTTCCTTGACCAGCGAAGCGCCGATCCGGCCCGCCCCGACAAAAAGGGTCGAATGCCGTTTGAATTTTTTCTTGACGAGAGTGAAGCGCTGCTTTTCGTTCACCTCATAGAAAAATCGCCGCAGAACCCGCAATGCCAGCAGCCCGCCGAAAGCGAGAACCGTGTCGATCAGGATCACGGAGACCGGCACCTGCCAGATGTTGAAATTTGTAAAGATGAGCAGGAAGCGAAAAGCCATCAGGATAAAGCCCGAGATGGCGGCGGCTTTTAAAAAGACCTTGATATCCTCGATACTGACATAGCGCCAGAGGATCGAATACGCCCCGACCAGGTAAAGCGAATAAAACTGGATCAAAATGACGAAGGGAAGCTGATTGAGCGCCACCTGAAAATAGTACTCGGTAAGCTGAACATTGATCGCCGGCAAATACGCCACGAAAAAGGCGATACACATCACCGCCAGATCGGCAAAAAGCTGGATCGGACGGCGTAAAACCCACATATTGCGTTCCGCTGCCGGCTCTTCGTTTTTGGAAAACATACCCATGGCGAGATAACTATTAAGCTAAGTATTGAAATTACTTGGCAAAAGCCAAACTGTCAACAAATGAACCAACGTTTAGAACGTCAAAGACATCAAAAATTATACGTCAAATGAACAATTTGATACCGCTAAATTCGATGTTATAATCTATCCCCCGGAACGGCCGCCCTGCCCGGCGGAATCAGGAACAGTTATGAAAAGAGTTATTTCTCTCGGTTTTATCGCAGTTATCACGATACTTTTTTGCGTCGCGGCGTGGGCGCAGGGCCCGGTGCCGGTTTCAGCTGAAACGGAACCCGGCTACCTGATCGGCCCCGGCGACGAGATCGCCGTCAAGGTGTTAGGCGAGACCCAATTCGATTTTAACGCCACGATAGACGACGAGGGAATGATCCAGGTTCCGTTTTTCGATAACCGGCTGGATGCGAAATGCCGGACGGAAAAAGACCTGCGCGCCGATGTCACCAAGCTGATGTCCAAATATTTGCGCAAGCCGCTGGTCAGTCTGCGGGTGACGGAGCGGAAAAGCCGCCCGCCGACGAGCGTGGTCGGCGAGGTGCGCCAGCCGCAGGGGGTGATCCTCGTTCGCCAGACACGCTTGCGCGAGCTGCTGGCCTTTGTCGGCGGCCAGACGGAAGATGCCGGCGGCATGGTACAGATATTTAGGACAAGATCACCTGTCTGCCCCGGAGTCGGCGACGAAACCCTCGCGTCGAGCGACGTTCCTTACCGGCTTTACAGCTTAAAAGCGATGAACAGCGGCAGGGATGAAGGGAACCCGGCGATCTATCCCGGCGACGTGGTGGTAGTGCAGAAAGCATCGCCGATATATGTGACGGGCGAAGTTCGCCAGCCGCAGGGGATCCGTCTTTCCGAAACAGGCACTTCGCTGACCCAGGCGATCGCGATGGTCGGCGGCGTCAACCGCGAAGCAAAATCATCCAGCGTCAAAGTCTATCGGCTGAAACCGGATAAAAACGAGCGTGAGGTTCTGGCCGCCGATCTGAAATTGATCAAGGCTGGAAAAGAAAAGGACATCATGCTGGAACCCTACGACATTATCGAAGTAGATAAAGCTAAAAAAAGCATCGCCCAGATAGTGCTGGATATCGCGATCGGCGCGGGCAAGAGCGGCATCAGCACCTTCGGCAGCGGCGGCGTTTCGCGGATTCTTTATTAGCGCGGGCTTTCCCGGGAAAATTTATTCCAGCAATTGTTTTGAGGGCAGAGTTACCAATGACCGTCAAAAAAGCGGTTAGCTGACGGCTATTAGCTAACAGCTAAATTGATTTTTACCTGTAATCAGGATTTCCCTACTAAGAATATTAGCGGTTTAAAGAAAGCCAGGCGTCCCACACGGCGGCTTAAGTGCCAGAATAGATCCGGTCGATCACGTCTTTATATTTTTCATTGACCACACGCCGTTTTACTTTTAGGGTCGGGGTCAATTCACCGCCGTCCACGGTCAGTTCTTCTTCCAGCAGCGCGATCCGTTTTACCTTTTCAAACTGTGCCAGGCTTCCGGTCACGCTTTCTACCTGTCGTTCCAGCAGATCGACGATCTTCGGATCGGAGCAGAATTCGGCGTGGGTCGTTATAGACAAACCCTTGTGCGCGGCGTAATTTTCTAGCTGTTCGAAATTCGGCACGATCAGGGCGGCGGGAAATTTTCGTTCGCTCCCGACCAGCACCACCTGGCTGACAAAGCGTGAAGACTTGATCATCTGCTCGATCGGCGCGGGCGCGATATATTTTCCGCCGCTGGTTTTAAAGAGTTCTTTTTTGCGGTCGGTGATACAGAGGAAACCGTCGGCGTCGAGCGCGCCGATATCGCCGGTCTTGAACCACCCGTCGGCGGTGAAAGATTCCCGCGTGGCCTCGGGTTTATTGTAGTAGCCAAGCATTACATTCGGGCCCTGCACCTCGATCTCGCCGTCGGCGGCGATGCGCACCTCGACGTTTCGGATCGGACGGCCGACGGTGCCGAGCCGCCAGTCGAAAAGATTGTTCGAAGAAATTACCGGCGAGGTTTCGGTCAACCCGTAACCCTGCATGATGGAAACGCCTGCTCCGGTAAAGATCAGCGCGATCTCGTCCGACAGCGCCGCCCCGCCGGAAACGCAATGCCGCAGCGAGCCGCCGAAAAATTCCCGGAATTTCGCGTAGATCAGACGGTCGGCAACTTTGTGCTTGAGCGAGAGCATAAAAGGGACGGGCGTCCCGGCGGTAGTATGGTGCGCGTGCTCTTTGGCGAGGTCGATCGCCCAATCGAAAATTTTCTCTTTCATACCGCCGGATTTTCCGGCCTTGAGCTTGGCCTGGGCATAGACCTTTTCAAAAATGCGCGGCACACCGACGAACAGCGTTGGGCGCACTTCCTGCAGATTGCCCGGCACTTTGTCGATGGATTCGGCGTAATGCACGCTCATCCCGTGCCAAATGTACATATACATCCCGGTGCGTTCGAAAACGTGCGAGAGCGGCAGCACCGAAAGCGGTTTATCATGGCCGGAAAAATCGTATTTGGCAGTGGCGTCGATGACGTTCGAGACCAGATTCAGGTGTGACAGCATCACGCCCTTAGGCTCGCCGGTCGTGCCGGAAGTATAGATCAGGGTCGCCACATCGCCGGGGCCGATACCCCGGGAAAGTTCGGTTATTAGTTCTGAGTTTTGGGTTTTTAGTTCATTTCCCGAGATTTCCAGTTCGGCCAATGAGATCCCGATCTCCGGCGTGATACCGGCAGCATCAAAGAAAACCAGTTTTTCGATCTCGGCGCATTCGGGCAGAACGTCGCTGATCTTTTCCCAGACCTGCCTGTTTTCCAGAAATAAGATCTTCGCCCCGGAATCGCGCAGGATGTAAAGAATAGAATCCGGCATCAGCGTGGTATAGATCGGCACATCGATCACGCCGGTAAGCTGGCAGCCGGCATCAGACAGCGTCCATTCCGGGGAATTTGCCGACAGGATGGCGGCGCGGTCGCCGCGGCGAATTCCCAGCGAGTGCATTCCCAAACCGATATTTTCAATTCGAGAGAACATTTCCGCCGACGATATCGAATGCCAGCGGCCGTCTTTTTTATAATTCAGAGCGTCGGCTACCGGTTTTTTCGCGACCGCCTGGCGAAAAATATCGCCGAGGGTCAGGGGATCGTCGGCTGAAAATGGGACGCGGGTGCGCGAGACTTCGATTCCGAGCGCGGCGGTCATTCCGGGGTTTATTGTCGGGCCGGGGTTCATCGTTTGGTCACCCCATCGAAAAACACATCGAGCACGGCGTCGGCCATCGGTGCCAGCGGATAATGTTTTTTGGAAAGGATCCAATTCGTGGTCATTTCATCCAGCGCCCCGTAGAGCATTTTGGCGCAGACGGTCGGATTCAGCGTCGCGCGAAAAACCCCGGCTTTCTGGCCCTCCTCAAAAGTCCTGCGGATGATGTCGAGATACTGCGCGAAACCGGCGGCGGAAAATTCTTCCATGAACTTGGTCGAGCCGCGCAGCTCTACCTGGAAGACGATCGCGGAATCGCGGTCGGCGCCGAGGCGTTCCAGATGCAGCCGGGCGATGCGGCGAATTTTGTCTTCGGGTTTTGAAAGCCCGGCCAATTCTTCTTTTGCTTCGGCAATGAACTGCTCCATCGCGCGGTCGAAGATCGAATGCAGAATTTCTTCCTTGCTCTTAAAATACAGGTACACGGTGCCGTCGGCGATCCCGGCTTCGGCGGCTATGTCGGAAACCTTGGCATTGAAATAACCGTTGCGGGCAAAGACCAGCGTCGCCGCGCGCAGGATCGCTTCGTATTTATCCGCCACCGCCGTTTTTGCTTGTCCGTCCGAACGTATCGCTCTTGCCATAAATAAAAGTGAATGAATCTTCATTCATTCTAAAAGCAAAAGGTTCTTTTAATCAATGGTATTTATGAGATGTCACGGGAAATTACAGAAAAAATACAAAAGGAGACAGGAGACAGAATCTCTAGCGCTGCCGTCGCATCCAATGGCCGGAGCTGTCCTGAAGGCGTCCCGCCTTCAGTTAAAATTGCAAAGTGTGGGCGGGACGCCACACGACAGCCGGCGGGAGGCTGGCGCTACATAGTTACGCCTAAGTTGCCGCAGCCGGCAGTACGTCTTTCCTTCGCAGGATAGCGGCGCTGACGATGGTGATGATAACCCCGACCGGAAAGATCTCGATAAAGAATATCGCAAAGGCGATAAGCGGGTTTTCCAGCATCTTGAGTACGTCGTTCATTTGCGCGACGGTCTTATCGATCTCTTCCTGCGGTTTGCCTTCGCTTTTCATTTTCTCCGTTTGGTGCTCGGCGAACCTGGCGGAAAAACGCTCGACAAAACCCGGGTTGGCCAGGTTGTACACCGCTCCGCCGGCAAAATAAAATACCGACGCGATCAACGAGATCAGCAGACCGATCTGAACGCCCTTCCAGAATGTTACCCGGCCGTTCCCGTAGTTGTCGCGATAGGATTTAATGCCGAAAAAGATCATCGAGAGCGAGATGACCATAGAGGTATAACCTATAATCTCCAAGCGATCCATCGGGAGGATGTTTTTTTCCGACAGCGTGGCGGTCAAAAATACGAAACTGAAAATTATCAATCCGGATATCAGCCCGAAAATTATCACTACTTTTTTCATAGAAATTCTCCTTCAAAGTTTTGTCCGGAATATAGCGAAATTAAAGGGAAAAAACATCGGCCAAAAGTATGAATTTGCGAAAATTTGGTCAAATCATCCTAAAGTCTAGGGGATCAGCCGCAGTTCGCGCGCTTTTTGGACGGCCTGGGTGCGGCGGCTGGCGTCGAGCTTCATAAAAAGATTTGCGGAGTGGGTCTTAATAGTGCTGAGCGAGACAAAAAGTTTTTCGGCGATCTCCTGATTCGAAAGGCCCTGGGAGATGAGTTCCAGCACTTCGTACTCGCGCTTGCTGATCCCGAGCCTTTTTAGCTCTACTTCGTCGAGCGTAAAATCCGGGCCGGCGACGATCACCTTCACCCGCGTCAGCCGCATCCCTACCCAAACACCCAGCGCGACAAAAAGCACGGCAACGATGCCAATGTAAAATTCGACGGAAAGATCGCGGACCCAAAAACGGTATTCGAGAAATTTCAGCAGCCCGATCAGGACCGCCATCGCTATACCGTAAATTAAGATCGTTTTGCGCATGTTTTGTCAGTAGCGCCTGCGTTAGCGGGTGCGTCCGAACGCGAAGCGTTCGAAGGCGGGCAGGGATGCCCGCGCTCCATAAAAAAAGAATTAAAGATCGATTGTGGCGGAGGGGACAGGACTCGAACCTGCAAGCCCGTAAGGGCGGTAGTTTTCAAGACTACTGCATTACCAATTATGCTACCCCTCCGCAGCGGAAGCGGAAACAAAAAATATACTGCAAATTTCGGGATGAGACAACCGAAGGGGATTTGAGGGCCACTTACCCAAACCTAAAGAGAGAACCACCCCGCTGCTAAAATCAGCATCCGTCCTTTGTAAGGGGGGAGTTTTGTACTTAATGGTTTTTACGACCGGTCGATGATCTGCCCGAATGTTATCCGGTGGCCCTCAGGCGTTTTAACTCCAAATTCGCGCAGGCCCCAGGGCTTGTCCCAGGGCATGCTGGTCAGAATCGCACCCTTGGCCGCGAATTCCGCGTATATCGAATCCACGTCTTCGACCAGAACGTGCGCGAAATATGAATGATTGCCGGTGCTTTCGGCCGGTACCTCGTCGCCGCACTCGCCCAGCATCAGCTTGAATGCGCCGAACGAGAGAAATTCCCACCCGGGAGCGGTAAAATCCCGGTCGAATCCGAGGCAGTCAACAAAATAACTGGCCGCCGCCGCCAGGTCATTAACGGCCAGCACGTGTCTTGTGTGAATAACTTTCCGGTCCATCGTACGCTTTCTCCTAACCGCGCCAAACTATTTTTTGAACTGTTTTTCCAATTCCTGCCGGACGGCATCGACGCCCTGGATGCCCTGCATTTTCAGCACCTGTTTGCCTTCGCGGTCGATCACCACGTGCAGCGGGAATTTCAGATCGACATTTCCTTTTTTGTCGGCCTCGCCGAATTTGAAAAGCATGATCTGGCCGGCGCCGGGAATAATATTGTATTTGAACGGGCGGGTTTTCAGAAAAGACTCCAACTGCGGCTTGCTGTTGATCGACATTCCGATAAAGACCACGTCCTTGTCTCTATACTGATCCACGATCGGGTTCAGCATGGCGATCTCCTGCACGCAGAAGGGGCAGTTGACGAACCACAGATTCAATACCACGACCTTGCCGCGCAGCGCCTTCGAATCGAAGACCTTGCCTTCCATCGAGGTAACAGTGAAATCCGGCGCCAGCGAACCGTTCTGCGCCGGGGCCGGTGTCTGAACAATAGTTTTGGTGACGGTTCGGGTGACGGCTTGCGCCAGCGCCGAAGATCCCAGCAAGAGAACGAAAAGAATAGAAAACGGTATTTTCATATTTTTTATTTGCCAGCGGCTCTTAACCTACTTTAGCGCCGCCAGGCGTTTCAATTCCTTTTGCAGCGGAGCGAGCCCGCTGGCTCCTTCGGCCCGGAAGACGATCTCGCCCTCGGGATCGATAATAACGTGAGACGGAAAGCTGACGCTTTTGCCGGCCGGGTTGTTGTATTTCAAGGCGATCCCGAGGCCTTTAGGAATAATGTTATAGGTGAACGGTTTTTTTTCGAGAAAACTCTCCAACTCGTATTTATTGTCATTCGCAAAGGCGATAAACACAAAATTACGCTTCCCGTAAGCCGCCACCAGCTTGTTCAGCTGCGGCAGTTCTTTGATACACGGGGGGCAATGTATAAACCAAAAGTTTAATACTACGTATTTTCCTTTTAGTTCCTCGAGTTTGAAGGTTTCCCCTTTAAGCGAAATGACTTCGAATAGCGGGCCGGGCGTTTTTTCTTTCGGCGTCGTGACCTGGGCAGGGACGCCGGCGCTCAAAACGATAAAAATAAACAAAAGGACCGGCAGGCGTAGTTTCATAATGAGCTATTTCTAGCCCAGAAACCGCCGCAGGTCAACCATTTTTTGGAATTTATTTAGCGGGAGCGTTATTTAAGAGGCGGATAATTTCGGCGCTGATACGTTCGGTCTTGTCCCAGCCGTTGGATCTGTATTCGATCTCGCCCTGCTGATTTATCAGAAAATAGGCGGGATACAGCATATTAATATTGCCGTTTTTGTCCTTTTCGGCGTATTTCAGCAAAGTGCCGAAACTATTGGGAATAATATTGTATTTGAAGGGCTTTTTGGCCAGGTAACTTTCGATCCTGCTCTCGTTTTCATTGGAAAAGGCGAGAAAGACCACATTTTTGCCCTGATTTTCATCCACCAGCTTGTTGAGCATCGGGATTTCGCCCGCGCAGATCGCGCAGCGCGTCGACCAAAAGGCGATCGCGACCACGCTGCCTTTTAACTCACTCAAATCAAAGGTTTTCCCGTCGAGCGAGACGGCGTTGAATCCTTCAGCCAGCGGCCTGTTATTACCATTTTTCTGGGCAAAAGCCGTCATGGATAAAGCCAAAAGCATCAAGATCAGGGTTATTTTGCGCATTTTTTTTGAGAACCGACCGTGGATATTACGAAGAGTGTTAAAAATCATTCAACACCTTTTAAACAAAAACGATCAATCTATTGAGATTTCAAAAAACGCCGGTAAGTTTGCTGAAAAGTTTATCTGGAGGAGCGTTTTTTTAGTCGGAGCGCGGACGGCTCGTCCGCAAAAGTAGCGCCAGCGTGGCGTAAAACTGTTGGGGCTGCGGCTTGAGTGTCCCGTCCGCGCGCTTCACTTTCCATCTGACGGCGGGACGCCGTCAGGACAGCCGCCGAGACGGCAGCGTTACGGGCGGACGAGCCGTCCGCGCTCCCAGTAAAAAGTATTCAAAAAATTGTGCTAAGATTTTCGACATGCTGCTGGAGTCGCTCGAAGCGGAAAATTTCCGCAATTTACAGGGGAAACTGCCTTGCGGCACGGGTTTGAACATCATCAGCGGCGATAACGGCGAGGGCAAAACAAACTGGCTCGAGGCGATTCACCTGCTCGCGTCCTCGCGGTCGTTTCGCACCGCCCGCCTGACCGAAACCATAAGATACGAAGAGGAAATGGCCTGGGTGCGCGGCAAAGTGCTCGCCGGTGAAGACGTCCACCGCATTTTGCAGGTTACTTTGCAGGGCGCCGTTAAAACCCTTTCGGTCAACGGCAAGAAAGAAGCCGCGTCGCGCTATCTCGGCCTGCTTCACACGGTTACCTTCAACGCCGACGAGCTCGAGATAGTGCGCGGCCAGCCCGAAGCCCGCCGCCGTTTTCTCGATCACAACATCACCGGCATTTATCCGCCGTATATTCAGACCCTGAGCGATTACGCCCGGGTGATCAAGCAAAAAAATTCGCTGCTGCAATCGGCCGCCGAGAGCGAACATTCACAGGAAAAGACCGCCGAACTTCTGCAGCCGTGGAATGAACAGCTGGTCGGGCTGGCTTCCCGCATTCATAAAGCGCGCGTGAGATACGTCGAGCGGCTGCAGGAAGCGCTTGAGGATCGGCTTTTCGGCAAAGAGGTGGTCACCATCCGCTACGTGTCTTCGCTGGAAGGAAAAGGCGATCTGGGCGATTTCGCGGCCCTGCTGACCGAGCGGTTAAAGCTGCGCGTCCAGGCGGAGCTGGCGGCCGGGCGGTCGCTGATCGGAACGCACCGCGACGAACTGGAAATATTCTTCGACGGGCACGACCTGCGCGCCTATGGCAGCTCTGGCCAGCAGCGCAGCGCTTTACTGATCCTGCTGCTCGCCGGGCTGGCGGTTTATCACGCCCAAAACAACGAATACCCGCTGTTTCTGCTCGACGATATCGACGCCGAGCTCGATTACAAACGGATCGGCCAACTGCTCGAATATCTTGACGGCAAAACGCAGACTTTTGTCACGACTTCCAAGGAAAGCTTTATCGAAAGATTCAAAAACAGGGCGGAAGTTTTTATCGTAAAAAATGGTTCGGTAACAGGCTAATCGTGCTAAACTCTTACAACTTTAAACAATATTAAATTTCAGATCCTGTGCTCCCTCAAAGTCAGAAAAAAGTGTTAGAGGTATTCCGCAATCGTGATAAGACAATACAAATCACTGGTGCAATCGATCGACGGTATTGTCTGGGAAGCCGAAAGCGATACGCTGACGTTTACCTTCGTGAGCAAGCAGGCCGAGAAAATTCTCGGTTATCCGACCGATCAGTGGCTTAGCGAATCTAATTTCTGGGCCAATCACCTGCACCCCGAGGACCGCGATTCGGTGGTCAGTTTTTGCGCCGACGCCGCCGAGCGCAAGGTGGATCACAGGATCGAATACCGGATGATCGCGGCCAGCGGCGACACCGTCTGGCTGAGGGATATCGTCGCGGTTGCGGTTACCGATGACGGGCGCGTTTTCCTGCGCGGAATAATGGTGGATATCACCGAGCGCAAAAAATCCGATCAGGCCCTGGAGCAAAGCGAAGCCAGGTACCGGACACTTGTCGAAAACGCCCCCGAAGCGCTGGTCGTGCTCGACGTCGCGAAGGGTGAATTCGAGGACGTCAATGAAAACGCCTGCCGGCTGTTTAAGGCGGACCGCGAGACACTGATGAAAAAGGGGCCGATCGACCTGAGTCCGCAGTTTCAGCCGGACGGGAGGCCGTCGGCCGAGAGCGCGATAGCGAATATGAAAAGGGTGATCGCGGGCGAAACGCTGCGGTTAGAATGGACGCACCGCGATGTCGAAGGAACGAATTTTCCCTGCGAAGTTTACCTGACGCGCCTGCCCTCACTGGATAAGATACTGATCCGCGGAAGCATTATAGACATCTCGTACCGGAAACATGCCGAAGACGAAAACAAAAAACTGCTGCACGATCTGGCCGAGCGGGTAAAGGAATTGACCGCGCTGCACGCGTCGGCGCGAATCCTGCAGGAAGAGTGGGCCGATACCGGCGTGCTCCTGCAGGAGATCGTATCGCTTTTGCCCGCAGCCTTTCAGTATCCGGAGGTCACCGGCGCGCGCATCCGTTTGGGAGAAACCGAAGCCCGGACACCCGGGTTTTTAGACTCCCGCTCTGCGCTGACCGCGCAATTCCAAACGGCGGATACCCTGGACGGCAGGATCGACGTGGTTTATACCGAAGACCGGCCGCCGGAAACCGAGGGGCCGTTTCTGGCCGAAGAACGCGCTCTGCTCAATACCATCGCCGATATGCTCCGGGTCGCCTGCGATCGCCGGCGGGCTTCGGCGGCCCTGCGCGAAAGCGAAGAGCGCTATCGCGATATGGTCGAAAATGCTCACGACATCATTTATTCGCACGACCTCGACGGCAATTACATTTCCGTCAATAAAGCCGGGGAACGGCTGATGGGTTATACCCATGACGAGGTGATGACGCTGAACATGACCGACGCCGTGGCGCCGGAGTATGTCGAAAAATCGAAGCAGATGGTTGTCAATAAGCTCGAGGGAGAAGGCGAAACGATCTACGACATCGAACTCGTCACCAAGGATAAACGCCGGATCGAGGTCGAGGTGAACAGTCATCTGGTGATGGAAAACAAGCGTCCCGTGGCGATACAGGGGATCGCGCGCGACGTAACCGAGCGCAAACGGGCCGAGCGAAACGTGCTAAAGGAAAAGCTCTTGAACGATGCGATCATCGACAGCCTGCCCGGCGTGTTCTATATGTTCAACCGGCACGGCCAGCGGCTCCGCTGGAACCGGAACCTCGAAAAGGTCACCGGATATTCCGCCGAAGAATTGGCGACCCAGCCGATATTTTCAAACATGGTGGAAGAAGAGCGCGGTCCGCTAAGAAAGTCGTTCGAAGAGGTTTTCACCGTCGGCCATGCTTCGCGTGAGGCATACGCCGAACTGCGCGACGGCAGCCGGATACCTTATTTCCTGACCGGGCGGCGGGTCGATGTCGATGGCGAACCGCATCTGGTGGGAATAGGCATCGACATCAGCGAGCGCAAGCGGGCCGAAGAAGAATTGCGGGAAAGCCAGCGGCGTTTTAGCGACACGCTCATCAATCTGGATATGATCGCCGTGATGACCGACGTCAAGGGCACGATCACATTTTGCAACGATTATCTGCTGCGGCTCACCGGCTGGGAACGCGACGACGCCATCGGCCAGAACTGGTTCGAATTATTCATCCCCGACGCCGAACTGGAGAGGGTGAGGTCATTGCTGAACAATATTCCGGCGGACGATTTTATCACTCCCCATTTCGAGAACAATATCAAGACGCGCTCGGGCGAACAGCGCCTGGTCAGGTGGACCAATACGACGCTCCGCGATGTCGCCGGCGAGATCGTCGGGGTAGCGGCGCTCGGCGATGACATCACCGATTTTAGAAAGGCGCAGGCAGCTCTGCATAAAAGCGAAGAACAGCTTCGCCAGGCCCAGAAGATGGAGGCCATCGGACAATTGGCCGGCGGCATCGCCCACGACTTCAATAATCTATTGACCGCCATCATCGGTTACAGTGAACTCACATTGCTGAAACTGGCTCCGGAAGATCCGCTCGGCGCTAACATCGAGGAAATAAAAAAAGCCGGTAACCGCGCGGGAGCATTGACCAGGCAATTGCTGGCGTTTAGCCGCAAGCAGCTTTTGCAGCCGAAAGTTTTGGATCTTAACGAAGTCGTTTCAGAGCTGGAAAAAATGCTGCGGCGCCTGATCGGCGAGGATGTAGAACTGCGAACCGTTCTGGGTGCGGAACCGGGACGGATAAAAGCCGATCCGGGGCAGCTCGAACAAGTAATTATGAACCTGGTGGTCAACGCCCGCGACGCCATGCCCTATGGCGGAGAATTGGTAATTGAAACGAAAAACAGCTATCTCGATGAAAATCCGGCGGAACATTTTGCGATAAAGCCGGGCCACTATGTTCTGATCACGGTCAGCGACACCGGCCAGGGGATGGATCAGGAAACACAGTTTCACATTTTCGAGCCCTTTTTCACGACCAAGGAACTTGGCAAAGGGACCGGCCTCGGCCTTTCTACCGTGTACGGCATTATTAAACAGTCCGACGGTTATATCTGGGTGGACAGCGAACCGGGGCGGGGTACGACCTTCAAAATATATCTTCCTCGGGTCGATGAAGCGGCCGAAGCATTTAAGCAGGAAGGCCATGAACATGCAGCGGGATCGCGGGGAGACGAGACCATACTTTTGGTCGAAGACGACTACATCGTACGCAACCTCGTCCGGGATGTGCTGAAAAGTTATGGCTACACGGTGCTGGAGGCCGCCTGCGGCAGCGAAGCGCTGGAGATCTGCGGAAACAACCGGATCGATCTGCTTCTTACCGATGTAATAATGCCGGAAATGAGCGGCGGCGAACTTTCCCGCCGGCTGCTTGAGATGTGCCCGGACGTGAAGATCCTTTTCATGTCGGGTTATACGGACGATTCCATTATCCGTCACAATATCCTCAGCTCCGATATCACTTTTATACAAAAACCCTTCACGCCGCCCGACCTGGCGCGCCGCCTGCGCGAGGTATTGGACGCCCCGGACCAAGCGGCGCATCCCTAAAAAAACCTCGTTTTTGAGACCGTAAAGTCAGGTTAATAGCTTATTTTTCCGGGGATAAAATGAGGAATTTACCTGAAACGCCGGAACAGCCGCGGGAATTTATCTCCAGGGCCGGATAAATCCCTTAAAATCTGCTATTTAACAATGTGCGGACGGACCCTCTGTTAACTATAAAAATCAGCTAAAAAATGGTAAAATTACTGAGTAATTTATGGGTAATTTTACAAAAAGCGATCTGATCGAGAAAGATATGGAAAAAATGGGTGGAACGCCTGTTTTTCGCGGCACTCGAGTGCCGATCCAAAACCTTTTCGATTATTTCGAAGGCGGCGACAGTTTGGAAATATTTCTCGATGATTTTCCTACTGTAACGCGCGCGCAAGTCGTTTCCCTTCCGAACCTGCACAAGGACGGATTTTCAAACTAATGCGAAAATTAATGCTTTTAGCGCTGATGCTTTTGTCGAGTGTCCTGACGACAGCACTTTTTGCTCAGGGGACGATGCCCGGTGCGATTCCCGCGCGGTCAAAAGGGCCGACGGACGCGCCGGTAACGCTTGAGGTGTTCAATGATTATGCCTGTTCGGCTTGTGCGCATTTTAACGAAGATACACTTAGAGTTCTTGCGATTAAATACCCTACTGAAATGCAAATAATCTATAGGCATCTTCCCTTAAAATTTGAAGGGCACGAAAATGCGCGGCTTGCTTCACAAGCAGTCGAAGCAGCCGGCCTACAAGATAAATTCTGGGAAATGGCCGACATGATCTTGAGAAATCAGGAAAAGTGGCAAGCGGAAAAATCGGCGTTGGATGCATTTATTAAGTACGCAAAGGAATTTAAATTAGATGTTGATAAATTTAAGGAAGATATCGGCGGTGAAATGGTCAGGCAGCGGATCAATTCAGATATTGAACGCGCAGTATCTTTGAAAATCAGCAGTACACCGTCAGTGATTTTGAATGGCAAGTTACTTTCCTCTGCGGATTTTTGGCAGCGGGAAAACCTGGAAGAACTTATTAAAGAAAATATCAAAAGTAAAAGTAGTAAATAAGAGGTAATAAATTGGCTAAGGCACAAACGGAATATAAAGCAGATTCAATTACAGTATTAGAAGGCCGCGACGCGGTGCGTACCCGTCCGGCGATGTATATCGGTTCGACGGGCGACATGGGTTTGCACCACCTGGTTTATGAGGTGGTGGACAATTCGGTGGACGAGGCGCTGGCGGGTTACTGCGACACGATCGAGGTCGCCATTCACATGGACAATTCGATCACCGTGATCGACAACGGACGCGGTATTCCGACCGACCTTCACAAACAGGAAAATCGTTCGGCGGCTGAGGTCGTGATGACCGTGCTGCACGCCGGCGGTAAATTCGACACGAACTCTTACAAGGTCTCCGGCGGTTTGCACGGCGTAGGTGTTTCCTGCGTCAACTTTCTTTCCGAATGGCTGCGGCTGGAGATCTGGCGCGACGGTAAAACCCATGAGCAGGAATACACCCGCGGAATTCCCGACTACCCGCTCAAGCATACCGGCACGACCACTAAACGCGGCACCAAGGTGACGTTTTTGCCCGACTCGACAATTTTCGACGCCAGTGTTTACAGCTTTGAAAAACTCTCCGAGCGCCTGCGTGAAAAAGCCTTTTTGAATAAGGGTATCCGCATCATCATTGTCGATGAGCGCGAAGAAACGGAAAAGAAACATGAATTTTACTATCGCGGCGGCATTTCCGAATTCGTCAAGCATTTGAACAAAAACAAAAGCCCGCTGCACGACGATCCGCTTTATTTCGAATCGATCAGCGAAAATCTGTCGATCGAGGTGGCGCTGCAATACAACGACGCCTACGACGAAAAGGTCTATTCATTCGCCAACAACATCAACACGGTTGATGGCGGTTCGCATATGTCCGGTTTCCGTTCGTCGCTGACGCGTTCGATCAATAACTACGCGCAGAGCTCCGGGCTGACCAAAAATTTCAAAACATCGCTTTCCGGCGACGACGTCCGCGAAGGCCTGGTGGCGGTTATCTCCGTCAAGCTGCCGCAGCCGCAATTCGAAGGGCAGACCAAAGGCAAACTCAACTCCGACGTTAAAGGCCCGGTCGAATCTTTTCTGAACGAAAAACTCGGCGAATTTTTCGACGAGAATCCGAACGTAGCGAAAAAGATCGTCGGCAAGGCCGTCGATGCCGCCCGCGCCCGCGAAGCGGCCCGCAAGGCCCGCGAGATCGTGCGTAAGAGCGCGCTGACGACTTCGACCCTGCCGGGAAAACTGGCGGACTGCCAGGAAAAAGACCCGGCGCTGTCAGAGATCTATATCGTCGAGGGAGATTCCGCCGGAGGGTCGGCAAAGCAGGGCCGCGACCGCAAAAATCAGGCGGTGCTGCCGCTCAAGGGTAAGATTCTCAACGTGGAAAAAGCCCGTTTCGACAAGATGCTCGGCCACGGGGAAATTAAAGCGCTGATCACCGCGCTCGGCACCGGCATCGGCAAGGACGATTTCGATGTCAATAAACTCCGTTATCACAAAATCTGCCTGATGACGGACGCCGACGTTGACGGCAGCCACATTCGCACGCTGCTGCTGACCTTCTTTTACCGCCAGATGCCGCAGCTGATCGAAAATGGTTATATCTACATCGCCCAGCCGCCGCTCTATAAGATCAAGCGCGGCAAAAAAGAAGAATATATCAAGGATGACAGCATTCTCTTTAAGCACCTGATGAAACAGGCGGCGAGCGAGGTGACGGTCAAATCCACGGCGACCGAGCAAACGTTCGAGGGCGTGAAGCTTTCCCGCCTGCTTGAAGAGGTCGAGGAATACCAGCGCTATACACAGCGGCTGACGCGCCGCCTGGGCAACGATATGACGCTGCTCAATGCGATGCTCGAAGCGCTCGGCGGGCGCGAAGGCGTGCTGAGCAAAAACAAGATCAAGCTGCGCAAGGTTTTCGAGAACCAGGAATTGATGGCGCAGATCGAAGGCACGATCGCCGCGGCCGGTTACACGACCGACCTCAGCAACGACGAAGAGCACGGTTTGTGGGCGATCTCGATCAAACCACTGACCGGCGTGCCGATCCTGATGGATTGGAATCTGGCAAGCTACGTCGAATTCCAGAAAGCGGTTGAGCTGAAACGCTACCTTGAGGAAAATATGCCCTCGCCATTTACGGTCGGGGAAAACGGCAAGAGCGAGCAGATCGAAACCCGCGAAGAATTGTTGGAAATGGTGCTCAGCGCGGCTAAAAAAGATATGTCGATCCAGCGCTACAAGGGGCTGGGAGAGATGAATCCCGAACAGCTGTGGGAAACCACCATGAATCCGGAAAAACGCACGCTGCTGCAAGTGCATATCGAAGACGCGATCGACACCGACGATATCTTCACGGTGCTGATGGGCGATCAGGTCGAACCGCGCCGCAAATTTATCGAAGACAACGCGCTCGACGTGAGAAATCTGGACGTGTAGTTTTTAGCAAATCTTTAGAAATTTCAAGGGGCTTTGGCCCCTTATTTTTTTGTAATTAGAAGGCTTTAAAACTAGGAACGCGGACGGTTCGTCCGATAAACGCGCAGCGTTCGAACGAAATACATCTGTTGTCTGATAATATTAGGCTGCAAAAGCAGCCTCTGCGGACGAGCCGTCCGCGCTCCCAGTTTCGAGAGATGCGTTCCTGGAGGATTCGAATAATAAATATCAACGCTTAGTAATTTTGCGGTCTGAAAGGGCCGCTTGCGCCCGCCTCCAATTTTAAACACTCTCTATCAGTAAAAAGTTTAGAGTTCAAACATTAGTTTGTGGCTTCCGGCTCTGACAAGACACGCTGAAGCGTGAACTCTGAGCGAACCCTATTTTATGCTATCATTATGATATCTTGAAAGGAGCTTTTTATGCCTGATGTTTTGGTTAGAGACGTAGAAAACGACGTATTAATAAAATTAAAAGCCCGAGCAAAGAAGAACGGACGTTCATTACAAAATGAATTGACTCAGATCTTTCAGTCAGTTGCAAATGAAATTGAGCAATTATCGGACGATGAAACGGCTGCGATAATAAAAGAATCATTACGAGGTGGAGTATTTTCTGACAGCGTTGAGATGCTGCGCGAAGATAGAAGACGATGAATTACGTAGTCGATGCTAGTGTCGCGATCAAGTGGTATGTACCAGAGATTTTGGAACGTGAAGCAAGCAACTTTTTAAGAGAAAAGCACGATCTTCACGTTCCCGAACTTATTTTGCCTGAATTTTCCAGCATCATGTGGAAAAAGGTAAAACGGGGGCAAATAGTTGAGGAAGATGCTAAGAGAATGGTAACTGCGATTTCAATACGAAAGTGGCGAGTGCATTCCCACAGTCAAATTATAGTATCCGCGTATAAAGGGTCGATAATGACGGGGCAAACTGTGTATGACTGGATGTATCTGGCTCTAGCGATCTCATTATCTTGCCAATTTGTTACAGCCGACGGTAAGTTTTATAAAGCGCTTGAAAATACACCTTTCAAATCCAATCTGAAATGGATCGGTGATTTTCAGACGGTTTAGTTGTAGTGGACTTCGCTAAAGAGTGGAGTATAATTTTAATGACTTTGAGAAAAGTTTCTCAAAGTGGCAGAATTAAGGCAGAAGTAATTAGTCATTTTGCTTCTAAATCAGGAGTGGAAATTTTAAATGACAACAGTTTTAGAAAAAGCGCCGGTGATCGAAGATTATCTCGTAATGGATGAGGCCGAGATCGAAGCGCGGATAGAATTTGCGCGGCAGGAACTGGGGCCGCGCCTGATCATTTTAGGGCATCATTACCAGCGTGACGATGTCATCAGCCACGCCGATCTGTTCGGCGATTCATACCAGCTTTCGGTAATGGCTTCGCAGACGGATGCGGAGTATATCGTTTTCTGCGGCGTTCATTTCATGGCCGAATCGGCCGACATTCTGGGCAAAGCTCACCAGCGCGTAATTTTGCCGGACTTAGGCGCGGGCTGTTCGATGGCGGATATGGCGACCGTCGATCAGGTCGAAGACGCCTGGGAGCAATTAAAAGAAATCGGCGTGATCGGAAAAGAGAAAGTAGCGCCGATCACTTACATGAATTCTTCGGCGGCGATCAAGGCATTTTGCGGCCGCAACGAAGGCTCGGTCTGCACCTCGTCGAATGCGATCCCGCTTTTTGACAAATATCTGAAAACACACGACAAGCTGATGTTTTTCCCCGACCAGCATCTGGGGCGAAACACCGGCGCAAAATTCGGCATCCCGCTGGATAAAATGGCGCTGTGGGATCCGCACAAAGAATTAGGCGGCAACTCCGAAGAGGACCTGCACGCCGCGAAATTGATCTTATGGCGCGGGCATTGCTCAGTTCACGGGCGGTTTAAACCGTGGCACGTCGATCAGGTGCGCAAAGAAACTCCGGGGGTAAAAGTGCTGGTGCACCCTGAATGCGTTTATGAAGTGGTGGAACAATCTGACCTGAACGGTTCGACCTCGTTTATCATCGACACGGTCGCAAAGGCCCCGGCGGGTTCGAAATGGGCGATCGGTACGGAAGTAAATCTGGTCAACCGTTTGATGAAGCGTTTTCCCGAACAGCATATTCAGCTGCTGGCGCCGGACCTGTGCATGTGCGCCACGATGTACCGGATCGCGCCGCAAAATCTGGCGTGGGCGCTGGATAATTTATTGGAAGGAAACGTCGTCAACGAGATCGTGGTGGACGACGAAACAAAGCATTTTGCGAACATCGCGCTGCGCAGAATGATAGATATGACGGAGAAGAAGTAGCAGGTTATTGGTAAATTAGTAATTGGTAAATCGGATTTTTATAAACACAGTACCAATTACCTTACCAACTACCAATCACCAACCATGGCTGAGATAGATGAAAAACTGCCCGACAATACAGCGGGCAAATTTTACGTAGATAAGAATTGCATCGATTGTGACGTGTGCCGCGACACCGCGCCGAAAAACTTTATGCGCAATGACGATAACGGCTATTCATACGTTTATCACCAGCCCACGAACAAGGAAGAACTCGATCTGTGTGAAGAAGCGAAAGACGCCTGCCCGGTCGAGGCCATTGGCGATGACGGAAAACCCGCCACAGCCGAAGCCGTTGCGTAAGCCGCCTAGAGCCGCCTGAAGCGGCCGCAGTTACCGCAACAAAAACAAATGAAGTAACATAAGATCGTGAACCAGCGGTCTTCATCTTTTTTAAATGGATACGGCTCGCCCGAAGCCGATCTGACCGGCGAAGATCTTCGCGCAATTCTCGCCGAAGCCTTGATGCGCGTACCCGCAGGCGCGCGCGTTCTCGCCATCGTTCCCGATAAAACCCGTGACGATAATACCGATGTTCTTTTTCCGCTCGCGGCGGAAATTCTGGCTGAAAGAAAAGCGGCAAAGCTCGACGTGATCGTCGCGCAGGGAACGCATGTTCCGATGACCGAAGCGGAAAAACTGGAAAAAATCGGCGCGACTGATGCAGAGGCCGGCGGCAAAATTCCGCTGCTGGGAAATATCTTCGACCACGAATGGGACAATCCGGATCAGCTTACGACCCTCGGCGAACTGAGCGCCGAAGAGACGAGCAAGATCACCGGCGGGCTGTTTGAAAAAGCGATCCCGCTGACGATAAACAAGCTGCTCGCGCCCGGGGTTTATGACACGGTTCTGATCTTCGGCGCGACGATGCCGCACGAGGTTGCGGGTTTTGGCGGCGGCGCAAAGTATTTCTTTCCAGGGGTTTCCGGCGCCGAGCTGACTAATGCCACCCACTGGCTGGGCGCGCTCGTTTCGGTCGAAAAAACCATCGGCCGGATCGAAACGCCGACCCGCCACCTGATCGAAGCCGCAGCTGATTTCGTCGCGGCACAGGTCATTTCGATCACCACCGTTGTCTCGCGCCAGCCCGATAACCGCCTGCGCGTCCACGCGCTTTATGCCGGGGATTACCGGCGGGCGCTGCGCGCGGGCGCCGAGGTTTCGCGCTTTGTTCACATCAAATATACCGGGCGAAAATACCGGCGCGTAGTGGCGCTGCTCGATGAGCATTACGACGAGCTCTGGGTCGGCGGAAAGGCGAGCTACCGTCTGGGCGCGGTCATCGAAGAAGGCGGCGAACTGATAATTTACGCGCCGCACCTGCACTGTCTTTCGACGACCCACGGCGCGATGATCGAACGCTACGGCTACGCGCCGCTCGAGCGGGTGCGCGAGCTCGTCGCCGAGTCCGCTGAGCTGCAGGCGAATCTCTGCGTGGCGGCCCATCTCGCGCATGTTTCCTACGCCGGGCGAATCGATAAAGACGGAAAAATTCAACCGCGCTATCAAATAACAATGGCAACCGCAATTAGCGAAGAAACTTGCCGCCGCGTCAATTTAGGCTATATGGATTGGCGCGAATTCAGGCGGGAAGATTATGAGCATGACGCCGACACTTTGATAGTCGAACGGGCGGGCGTAGATCTGTATCTGGTTAGCCAGATGTTTCATGTTTCAGGGGAGCGAAAGTGAAACACTGAAACAGTAATGAAACACTTACTCACGTTAAGCTGCTCATTACATATGCTTTAGCGGAAAGCCCAAAAATACCGCTTTTTAAAGATCGGGTGCTTTTTTGAGGCGTCATAATTCGCCAAGGTGAAACAGTCAAAGAGCACAATACCGATAACAAGAGTGCGACAAAATTCCAAAAAATGAAATAGAGGATTGGAGTGGGGAAAGGAAATTTGTGGAATTGGAAGTAAAGACAATTCGCTGCGCTCCTACCCGGTCACTACCGTTCCCGGTCCTGACTTCGTAGAGACCGGGATGCGCGAGGCTGAGTCCGCTGAAATTTAAGAGGCACAATAAATTGTGCGCTCCCAGCGAGTGTCAAAATTCCGCGTCGAGAATGGCGGCTTCGTGGAGCAGTTTGATAATTGCGCGTTCGTCGATCTGATCTATCGCGCGGTAGATCTTGTAAAAAACGACTTTGTTGGTGCCGTGGGTGAGATAGCGGTCGACGTCTGCGAGCCGGCAGCCTTCGCTGAACCCGAGCAAAACTCCGGCCTTGATCCCGCCGCGTGGAACGGCGGCCGGCCAGATCATGCAGATGCGGCGCTTGCCGTAATAATAAGGTACGTTGTAGGAAAGGCGTTCGACGCAGTGGGGCGGCAGATTTTCCAGAACGATTTCCCGCAGCACGCCCACGATCTCACGCTGATCTTCGGGAAGAAAATCCCAAAACTCGCCCATCGATCGGAATTTTGGCAAACCGTATGGCATCTAATTTTGAAAGACATTCGCTGCGCTCATACCCGGTCACTACCGTTCCCGGTTCTGACCTCATGCCACGGTGATGCGTGCGGCTAAAACAAAGGGGAGTTCTCGGAACCTTAAACCAGGATCTTGATCCAGCCGTCTTCGACCCTTACTTCATAGCTTTCGATCGAGCAGTCTTTTTCTGTAAAGCAATCGCCGTTGCGGACGTCGAAGCGCCAGCCGTGCAGGTCGCATTCGATGATGTTTCCGTAGAGACGCGAATCGGCCAGCGGGTAGCCCTTGTGCGGGCAGAAATTTTCCACCGCGTAAAATTCGCCGCCGACGTTAAAGAGCGCCAGTTCGCCGCCGTTTTTTAGCTGGATGGTCGCGCCGCGCCCGGGCGGAACGGCCTCGACCTGGCCGACGGTGACCAGTTTTCCCTCGCGATGGGCCTTGCGCTTGTTCTGATAAACTTTACCCATGTTACGTTAGAAAAAGGGTAACAAAGCCCCCCTTCCACTGCAAACTTGCTTTAGTTTTCGGATAAAAGCAAAATATAATGATTGCAAAAGTTTAAGCCCGTTTGTGAGAGGTTATGATGCCGGAAAATCCTGGGGACAAAGAAAATGCGTCAGCCAGCAGCCGCCTGCGCTGCCGCGATATCATGACACGCAATGTGACGACCGCCGCGCCGGAAATGACTCTGAGCGAGGTGGCCGCGCTGATGCGCGAAGGCGACATGGGCGCGCTGCCGGTGGTAAAGGACGATAAACTGGCCGGCATCATTACGGACCGCGATATCGTCGTCCGCGCCGTGGCCGAAGGGCGGGATATCAACACCGCGACCGCCGCCGACGCGATGACGACGGAAGTGTTTTCCGCCGGGGCCGACACCTTTGTTTTTGAGGCGATCCGCTTGATGGGCGACAAACAGATCCGCCGCATTCCGGTGATAAAAGATTCTGGCGAACTCTGCGGGATGATCGCGATGGCCGATATCGCGCTCGAAATGGAAGACGAAAAGGAGATCGCCGAAACACTGGAGGACATTTCCAGCGGCGCGGCCTTTTGGAGAAAATCCTGATGAAGTCCCCGATGAATCCCGTGATGAAGCTTGCGAAAAAGGTTTTTTCGGCCGTGATCGCGCTGCATCTTTTTCTCGGCTTAGTTTCATTTCTTTGCTTCGTACCGAGCACCGCCGCCGCGCAAAAAGCGCCGCCCCGGCAGATCACCGTTTATGCCACGGTCACCAATCTTCGCGGAAGTTTTTTCCGCCAGTTGGCCGAACGGAATTTTCAACTTTTTGAAGAAAAGGCGGAAAGGAAAATAACTTCCTTTAGTGACAAGGCCCAGCCGATGAGCATCGGCTTTCTGATCGATCTTTCCAGCTCGATGACGGCCACGCTGACGGACGAGCGGGGAAAATATTCTCCGGAGATCAATAACGGGATCATTGATTTTATCCGTCAATCCGATCAGGACAATGAATATTTTATCGTCACTTTTAATGAAAAAATAACCATTCTCCAGGAACTGACAAAAAATTACGAAGACCTGAAAAGCGTGCTGCGGAATGACGCCAATTTCAAACCCTACGGGCAGACCAGGCTCAATGACGCGCTCTATGCCGGGCTAAACAAAATTTCCCGGGGCAAACACGAGAAAAAATTGCTGATCGTCGTGACCGACGCCCAGGATAATACGTCGCTTTATAAATCACGGGAATTGCGCAGAGCGGTCGGCGACGCAAATACACTGATCTATTTTATTTACACTTCGGATTTCTCCTCCGGCGGCATACTCGATTCACCGGGCAAAAGCGCTACGGCTGAAATTGCCAGGATGTCGGGCGGCAGACTTTTACGAGCGGCGGAGAAAATCCGCGCGCAGGACGCAGCCTCGATCAGTGACGCTTTTTTGTATCTGTCCGAAGAATTGCGAAATCAATACACGATCAAATTCGAACCCGGCCCGGCAGACAAGAAAAACGAGTGGAATGAAATACATTTGAAACTAGATATTCCCAGGAATGAGACAAAGGGTTTGGGCAAGCTTTTTGTCAGAGCGAGGGAAGGATATTTCTCCCTTTCGGATGAAAGTTTGGGCGGGAAATTAAGCGGGCAAAACTAATTTATGGCAAAGGCAACGAATCGTTACTTTCAGTTTCTGGCTTCTTCGAAGGACGCAAAACCTTCGGGCAAGCTGTGGTATCCGGCGGCGGATGTTTATCGCACGTCGGAAGGCTGGATCGTAAAGGTTGAGCTGGCCGGAGTTTCGGCGGAGGATCTCGAAATAGACATCGAGGGCAATATTCTCTATATTGCCGGCACACGGCGCGACCGTACCTGCTCGGTCGGAATGTCGTATCACCAAATGGAGATCACCTACAGCCGGTTTGAAAAAACGCTGCGTTTTCCGAAATCCATCGATGGCGCGCGGATCGAACACAATTACCAGGACGGGCTGCTTTTGATATATCTGCGGAAGGGTTGAACAGCATCTAAATCAAGGGGTTTGAATTATGGCCGAAGAAAATACGGGACAGCCCGAAACAGTAAATCAGCAGGCGGCTCAGGAACCGGCAAAACAATTGCCGAAACAATTCGAGATCGCGATCCTGCCGCTGCAAAATACCACGCTTTTTCCCGGCACGGTGGTGCCGCTGGCGGTAGGGCGCGCGCGTTCGATCGCGGCGGTGGAATTTGCGCTGAGCACCGAAGAAAAATTGATCTGCTGCATCACGGCGAAGTCCAACGACGTGACGGGCGCCGATGCCATGCCGAGCAATCTCTATGACGCCGGCACGCTGGTAAATATCAAGCGGATGATGCGCGCCGAAGACGCGATGCAGCTGATCGTGCAGGGCGTGGAACGCGTCAAGGTTTTGCGGTGGACACAGGAACAGCCTTACCTGAAAGCCGTGGTCGAGGAAATGCCGCCGCTGACGGTAACCGACGCGGAAGAGGTCGAAGCGCTGAAACGCAATGTGCAGGGATTGATCCAGCGCGCGCTGGCGATGCTGCCGAACGTGCCGCAGGAGATCCGCTCGGCGGTAATGATCGCCACCGACCCGGAGCAGATCGCGTATTTTCTCGGCTCGGTAATGGACCTCGGCGTCGAGCAGGAGCAAAAAATGCTCGAGGCGGCAACGGTGGATGAATTGCTTCGGCTGGCTTATCAAAGCCTTTCGCGCGAAGTCGAGATCATGGACATCCGCACCAAGATCGCCAACGAAGCCCAGACCGAAATGGACAAATCGCAGCGCGATTACGTCCTGCGCCAGCAGATGAAAGCCATTCAGAAAGAACTGGGCGACGAAGACGGTGAAAAGGCCGAGGCGCAGCAGCTGCGCGAGCGGCTGGAAAAAGCCGATCTGCCCGACGACGTGCGCAAGGAAGCGGAACGCGAACTCAAGCGGATGGAGCAGCTGCCGCAATCGGCGCCGGACTATCACGTCATTCGCACTTACCTGGAATACGTGCTGGAACTTCCGTGGAAAAAAGCCAGCGAAGACAAGCTCGACCTGAACGAAGCCCGCCGAATCCTGGACGAGGATCACTACGGCCTGGAAGACATCAAGGAACGCATTCTGGAATCACTTGCGGTGGTAAAACTGCGCCGCGATTCGAAGAGCCCAATATTGCTTTTTGTCGGCCCTCCGGGAGTCGGCAAGACTTCGCTGGGACGTTCGATAGCGCGCGCGCTGGGACGTGAATTCGAGCGGATGAGCCTGGGCGGAATGCGCGACGAAGCGGAATTGCGCGGGCATCGCCGCACCTACATAGGCGCGATGCCGGGGCGCGTGATCCAATCGCTGCGGCGCGTCGCCGTCAATAATCCGGTGCTGATGCTCGACGAGATCGACAAGCTCGGCAACGATTACCGCGGCGACCCGTCGGCGGCGCTGCTGGAAATTCTCGACCCGCAGCAGAACAATTCTTTTCGCGACAACTATCTCGATCTGCCGTTCGACCTCTCGAAAGTTTTCTTTATCGCGACGGCGAACCAGCTGGGGCCGATCCCGATGCCGCTGCGCGACCGGATGGAAATAATTTACCTGCCGGGTTACAGCGACCGCGAAAAACTGCACATCGCCAAACAATACCTGGTTCCGCGGCAAATAAAGGAAAACGGCCTGCAGGAAGGACAGCTGGAAATTACCGACGACGCGATCAATTTGCTGACCACGCGCTACACGCGCGAAGCCGGCGTGCGCCAGCTGGAAAGAACCATCGGCAACCTGGCGCGAAAGATCGCGTTAAAGATCGCTCAGGGTTCGACCGAAAAAGAGACGATCGCCGCCGCCGACATAAAAGGCTATCTGGGCGCGCCGCATTTTTATCCGGAAGAGGCGCGGTCGGAATTGCCCGCCGGGGTCGCGACCGGAATGGCGTGGACCGAAATGGGCGGCGAGGTTTTGTTTATCGAAGCGACAATGCTGCCGGGCGGCGGCGGGCTGACGCTGACCGGCCAGCTTGGCGAGGTGATGAAGGAATCGGCCCAGGCGGCGCGTTCATATCTCTGGTCGCACGCGGCTGAGATGGGGATCGACCCGCAGATGATCCGCGAAAACGGCGTCCACGTGCATGTGCCCGCCGGCGCGATCCCGAAAGACGGCCCTTCGGCCGGGGTGACGATGGCTTCGGCGCTGGCGTCGCTGTTTACCGGGCGCAAAGTGCGTTCGGATACCTCGATGACCGGCGAGATCACGCTTTCGGGACTGGTGTTTCCGGTCGGCGGCATCAAGGAAAAAGTGCTGGCCGCGCACCGCGCCGGCATCAAGCGCATCATCCTGCCGAAACAGAACGAAGCTGACGCCGAAGAGGTGCCGGAAGACGTCCGCAAGGAACTGGAGCTTATCCCGGTGACCAAGATCGACGAAGTGATCGAAGCCGCGCTGGAAAACACTCCGGTTTCATCCTCGAACGGAAACAACTTCGCGGTTCAGACCGAGCCCGCCCAGGATGGAGTGAGCGAGCCCCTGATCGCGAAAGAGAAGTAAGGTATAACGGCGATAAGCTTGTTTTTTTAGTTAGCTTCCCGAATGATACCTTCGCCAGCGGACCGACGCTCCATGATCTCTCCGTTTTAGTATTCCACCCGCAGCTGCAGGTTTTTACACAGCCATGTAGGTACGTCCGTGCAAACGGCTACGTCATACCATCTCTCTTCACCCCACGATACATTTCCGCCAATCAGCGGCGAGCCAGGGTAAAGGCCTGTAAAATTGGGCGGGTGACTGTAAGTTAGGGCGAAAAGCTGCAAATCTATTCCATTTGGAGCGGGTCCCCCGAACCATTTCGCAATTTCGTACTCATAAGTTCTGGTCCACGACGGGTAACCCCCTCTCTGCTAATTTGGCAGTGGATATTCCCAAATATTGTTAAAGTCAATAAAAATCAATAAAACCATGATTATATAGTGAGAACAAACTGTCTGAAAACCCTCCGGCCGGAGAGACTGACTAACCAGGACGGAAAAGACCGAGCCCTTGATGCAAAGGAAAGTTAATTTTAAGAACCACTCCGTCCCATTATTGAGGAGGGGGAGGAGGAGATTAGTAGGAATTTTATCTAAAAGGCGAGAGTAATCCCGCCTTTTATTTACCAACCGATTCCAGGCAAGGCTCTAAAGCTTGCCCGATTTCTTTGTGCCGAGCTTCATCTTTACCTTGATCTCGTAAACACCAATATCCTTGTTATCCTGAGTAATAGAAGAAGATACTGTGAACGGAGCAGAGGTAAAGTTTTCCGATTGGGATATTTTCTTTCCGTCCCAGGAAGCGCCGGTCGTGCAAACCGGCCATCTATCCGGGGCCGGATCGGAGGCGGTGATATCCATCAGCACATTTTCAATGCTGACATCCTGAACGTACATTTCCAACCCGTTACTGCCCAGGGTAAAAATGGGTTTCACCAATTCCAGCGGCCTGCCGGTCATATTTTCCCCGGTGACCGGAGCCTTGCAATCCCCTTCCCCGACGCGAAACTCCTGCATTTCGACAGGAAATTTAGACTCTTTTTGCCATAAAAAATCCGCCGCAGACTGCCGCTCGCCGAGATTGAAATCTATCTCGCTGGCTTGGATCTTCCCATCCGCCGAGCACATTTGATAGGTGTTATATGAGGTTCTCCAGTCGTCTGAGACGGTGCAGGTGTTTGCGGTGCGCCAGTGTCCGTTATAAAACCCCCACTCCGAAGTGAGCACGTCGCTGTATGTCGAAACTGCCGTGCCCAGAAAATCCCAACCCGCATTATGAACGGCCAGCGGAGACGTGGTGGTTTTGTCCAGGGTCGTCGTTATATCGATCCGGCACTCGAAGACTCTGGTCATGATCGAGGCGATGTACGCTTCATGTACCCTGGGGGCGCTGTATTGCGTTGCATTCATATAACCCGCCGGGCTTTCGTTTGTTTTTAAAGTTCCATATATGTACGTATCCAACAGCCCCATTGCATGGCCCAATTCGTGAGCCGCCGTAATTTTCCAGGCATTTTCACCGCTCATCGAGCCCGTGCCGTCTTTCGTGGGATACGTTAGTTTCGCAACTTCATCGGGATCGGCCAAAACTATTGTGATCGCGTTCAAGGTTCCGGTTCCCCGCACGCCCTCGAATTGCAGGTCCCAATACAGGTAATTGTGAAGATCGAGAGGAAATGTTTTTCCCAGCACTCCGTCATTCTGCGATACTGCGGTTGCTCCCACGACTATGTATAAGAGATTTCCTTTTACGCCGTTGGGCGAACTCGGGAAGGTTAGATTCAGATTAGGGGATAAGGTAGTTTCGGTACCGCAGACATTCGCGGCCGATCCTTCCCATCTTTTTATCCCGCTGTTAAAAAACGTCCTTATCTTGTCTTGTTTAGCCGCGTCTAACGGCGATATTTTACCGTCACAATCTATTCCGATCACCGACATATTGCCGGTAATTTGTCCCGACGTGGTAAGCGTAAAGGCAGGCTCTCTCGCGGCAATTACGGGAGGGTACGCCTTGCAGCCCGGCGCGGCATCGGTTTTCGATGTTTTTGTCTCGACTTTTCCAGCCTGCGGCTTTTTTTTCGCAGTGCGCGGCTGGGCGCTGGCGCCGCCGAAAACGAACGCCAGACAGCCGAGTATAAGAAAAATCCGACAGAGGTCTGAGGGTAAAGTGTGGGTCATATTTTTATGCTTTCTGCTCCTGGGAGCGTGGAAGTTAACAACAGAAAGGTTGCCCTGTCTTTGGGAGGCGAAACAACCGCTTTAGAGATAAATCTGTATTTGCACCACTATAGTGCAGAAAGATTTTCTCTTCAAGAAAAATTATTTTCATAAAATGCTGTTTTTATAGTGTTTCCAGTAGAAAAAAGGATTTTATTCTTGTATTCTAATTGGCTTGGCAGTTTGTTTAAAATAATAGAGATTTAGCCGAACAAGGGCAATTATTTTAAGGGTTCGAGCCCGAACATCCTGCTATTTTAGAAACGGATATTTATACATGGCATTTCCAAAATCGTTATTTAGTTTATTTTCCAGTGATTTAGCTATTGATTTAGGCACCGCAAATACGCTCGTTTACGCTAAGGGACGCGGCATCGTAGTTTCCGAACCGTCGATCGTCGCGATCAACAGGATCACCAACCAGGTCGAAGCCGTCGGGCGCGACGCGAAAGAGATGCTCGGGCGCACGCCCGGCAACATTGTCGCCATCCGTCCGATGAAAGACGGCGTGATCGCCAATTTCGAAGTGACGGAAAAAATGCTCCAGCATTTCATCCGCAAAGCTCACAACGGTAAATCGTGGGTTCGTCCGCGCGTGGTCATCGGGATCCCGTCGGAGATCACGCAGGTCGAGCGCCGCGCGGTCGAAGATTCGGCTTACCGCGCCAAGGCGTCGGAAGTTTATCTGGTCGAAGAAGCAATGGCGGCCGCCATTGGCGCCGGGCTTCCCATCACCGAACCGCACGGCAATATGGTCGTCGATATCGGCGGCGGCACCACCGACATCGCGGTCATCTCGCTTTCGGGTATCGTCTATTCACGCGCCGTCCGCGTCGCGGGCAACGAGATGGACGAAGCCATCACGCAGTACATCAAGCGCAAGTACAATCTGCTGATCGGCGAACGCACGTCGGAGGCGATCAAGATCGCGCTCGGTTCGGCTTACCCGCTTGAAGAGCCGCTCTCGATGGAAGTTCGCGGGCGCAACCTGATCGAGGGAATTCCCAAGACGATTGCGATCACGGACGAGGAAGTGCGCGAAGCGCTGTCGGATTCGGTGGCGACGATCGTCAATGCCGTCCGCGTCGCGCTCGAACGCACACCGCCGGAACTTTCGGCCGACATCGTCGAACGCGGGATCGTGCTGACGGGCGGGGGAGCGCTGCTGAAAAATCTCGACAAACGTTTGATGGTGGAAACGGGACTGCCGGTCGTGCTGGCCGACGACCCGCTTTCGGCCGTGGTGCTCGGCACCGGCAAAATGCTTTCCGACTTCGACCTGCTCAAGCGCGTCAAGTGGGACAATTCGATGATCACGGGAACTTAATTTTGAAATTTGAAAATAGGGAAAAGCTTTTAAGAAGTAGTTTGCTTTTTCATGGTTGAACGAAGTCAGAAAGACGTCTGGAGATTAACGCCGTGGGTGCTGGTCGCCTTATTGCTGGTTAATTTTGTCTTTATGGCCTATAACGCCCGCACGAACGACGAGATCGTCGTCAGATCGTGGGCGCAGGCGCTCGCCAATTTTGTGCAGTCTCCCGTTTCCAGCATCAAGGACGGCGTCGGCGGTTTCTTTGCCTCTTTCGCCAGCCTGCGCACCGCGGCCACGGAAAACGAAGAGCTCAAGGCGCGCGTCGTGGAACTCGAAACCGAGGCCCGCGAATCGCAAACCCTCACCACCGAGAACGAAAGACTCAAAGCGCTTCTCGATTTCAAGGAAGATTCCAAATACAAGATAGTTCCGGCACGGGTGATCGCGCGCGATCCCTCGACCTGGTTCGACCTGGCGACGATCAATCGCGGCAGTCTCGACGGGGTCAAACTCAATATGCCGGTCGTGACCAGCGAAGGACTGGCCGGCCGGATCGTCAGCGTCAGCCCGATCACGGCTCAGTTTACTTTGCTGCCGGATGAAAAGAGCGCCGCCGGGGCGGTCATCGGCGAGATCGGCGAATCGAACACGCTGGGCGTGGTCAAGGGGATGGGTGAAAAGGGAGTGCTGGAAATGGGATTCGTACCCGGCTACGAAAAGGCCGAGGTCGGCAATACCGTTTATACCAGCGGCCAGGACGGCATCTTTCCCGCCGGCCTAAAGATCGGAGAGATCATTGAAGTGCGGTCGGGTTCGGCGACCGTGCCGCACGTGATCTATATCCGCCCGAGCGTGCGGATGAGCGCTTTAACGGAAGTGGCCGTTTTGCTTTACACCGCTCCGGCGCGGCAAAAGCCCGAGCAAACGCTGCCGAATGTAAATGCGAACAGCGCCGGAGGCAGTAAAAAGTAAAATTAATGCAGGGAATAAAGATCACAATTGCATTGATCCTGGCGATACTGCTGCAGTGGACGGCGCGGGGTGTGTTCGAGCCCCTGATGTATATCGATTTCCCGCTGATCGTGGTCGTGTATGCCGCGCTTCAGCGCGATACGATCAAGGCGCTGATCTTCGCCACGATCTCCGGGCTGGCGATAGACGCGCTGAGCGGCGGTTTGCTGGGCGCCTCCGGATTCTCGAAAACGCTGACCATTTTTATCGTCGCCGAAGTGGCGCGGAGGGTATTTTTAGACAACCTTTTGCTGCGGATCCCCGTCATAGCGGGGGCTTCCTTGTTAAATGAATTTATTTATTACGGTATGCATCGCCTGATGGGACAAACGCCCAATGTACCCATCTTCGAAACGATCGCCTATACGCTGGTCGGCACCACCATCGCGGGCACATTATTCTTCTTTTTACTTGAAAGCGTTTTTACTTTCGGCACTACCGGAAAGACACGCCGCAGCAGCAGCAAGGAATATTTTCCGCGCCGCCAGGGCCGCCGCCGAAATCCCATTCGTTTGGGAAGAAGAAGGGGATAGCTTTTTTGGGGCTTTGAGAAATTATGAAATTCGAAGATTTCTCGCAAAATCTGGGCATCCGCATCGCCACGATCCAGGCTATCGCGATAATCCTGCTGACGGTGTTAGGCGTCCGCCTCTACTATCTGCAGCTCGTCAAGGGCGATTACTACGCCAACAAAGCCGAAAATCAGCGCATCCGCAAAATACGCCTGCCCGCGCCGCGCGGCGCGATCTTCGACCGCAGCGGCAAACTGCTGGTGGATTCGCGCTCGACCTATAACGTGACGCTGTCGCGCGAGGCGATAAAAGATATAAATTTATCCGACCGGGTCGATGTTTACGCCGAAGGTTTGGCGGTCGATAAGCAGTATCTGATCGACCGGCTGAACTGGATCAAGAAACAACCTGAGTTCGAGACTATGGTCATCAAGGAAAATGCCGTCATTCAGGATATCACCTGGGTCGAGGCGCACACGCTCGAATACCCCGAACTACAGGTGCAGCAAACCCCGCAGCGCCGCTACCCGCTGGGCAAAACCCTGGCGCACGTGCTCGGCTATGTCGGCGAGGTCAGCCCGGCGCAGCTCGAAAAACCCGAATACAATGGTTTTTCTCCCGGCGACGTCATCGGCAAGGGCGGGCTGGAGCAGTATTACGACAAGGTCCTGCGCGGCAAGGACGGGTATAAAAAAGTAGTGGTCGATAGCCGCGGCCGTCCCCAGCAGGAGATCGAAACCGTGCAGCCGCAGGCGGGGCAGGATCTGGTGACGACCATCGACCTCGATCTGCAGCTGGCCGCCGAAGCCAGCCTGGAAAAATCGGTGACCAAACGCGGAACCGTGATCGCGACCGATCCGAACACCGGCGAGATACTGGCGATGGCATCGGCGCCGAGTTTCGACCCCAATGTTTTTGTTACCGGGAGCACCACTCCCGAGGGACGCAGAGAGATCGCCCGCTATTATACCGATCCGCAAAAGCCGCTGCTGAATCGCGCGATCCAGGGCCGCTATCATCCGGGATCGACCTGGAAGATCCCTGAATCCGTCGCCGCGCTGCAGCAGAACGTGATCTCGGTCGAGCGCTCGAACATGACCTGCGGCGGCGGCATCACGATCGGAAACAAGTTCACCCGCTGCATGGGTAATCACGGCAGCCCGCCGCTGCGCTATGCCATCACCAAATCGTGCGACGGATATTATTACCATCTCGCCCTGAAAATGGGCATCGACGGGATCGTCAAGATGGTCGAGGAATTCGAATACGACAAACCGACCGGCGTCGATCTGCCGAACGAAAAAACCACGCGCACCCCGAAATACTACCGGTCGATGATCGAAAAACGCGACGGCAGGTGGCCCGATATCGAAACGGTGTTTTCCTCTATCGGGCAGGTCACGGTCGAAGCCACGCCGATCTCGATGATCCGCGCGATTTCGAGCGTCGGCGTCGGCGGCAAAATGTTCGTGCCGCATTTTCTCAAACAATTTAACGCCATCGGCGCGGTCGGCGAACCGGACACGCCGGATTTTATTCCGGAGCGCGAGGTGATATTTTTCGATCATCCCGACCCGAAGATCATTGCGATGACCCCGGAGCAAAACCGGATGATCGTGGACGGTATGTGGGGCGTGGTCAATAACGGCGGAACGGCCGCTTCGATAAAAATGACGAATCTGGAGCTCGCCGGAAAGACCGGCACCGCTCAGGTCGCCGTGCTGGGCCAGGACGTCGGCGATAAAAAAGACCACTCATGGTTCGTCTCGTACGCGCCGGCTTACAAGCCCGAGATCGCCGTGATCGCGCTGATCGAAAATGCCGGATTCGGAGCCTCGCACGCAGGCCCGGCCGTGCGCGGCGTTTATGAAGCGTACGTATTAAAAAGACAGGTGCCTGAGGGTGAAACCTTTCACACCGTAGCGATGTCAACGAAGTAAATTCGGCGAGTAAGTTTTATGGCAGCGAGACTGGAAAAACCACAATTAAAGAGCTTCCGGGATTTCGACTGGCCGCTGGCCCTGCTGGCGATCGCCATCGTCTCATTCGGCATCTGGCAGATCTATAATGCCACGCCAACAGAGACCTATTGGCAAAAACAGATCATCGGCCTCGGCATTGCGCTGACGGCGATGCTGATCGTTTCGTTCACAGATTATCGCCGGCTGGTCGATACGGCGCCATTCTTTTACGGCTTTGGCCTGATCTTGCTGGCGCTGGTGCTGGTGCCGGGCCTGGGCGTAAAAATAAACGGACAGACCGCGTGGCTTCGCCTACCCATTATCGGACAATTCCAGCCGTCGGAGTTCGTCAAGATCCCGGTGATCCTGATGCTCGCCAAGGTCTTTGGCGCGCGAAGAGCGAAAGCGTTAGGTTTTAAAGAGGTCCTGATAGGTTTCGGGATCATGGCGCTGCCGCTGGGGCTGATCCTGCTCGAACCGGACGCGGGCCAGGCAATGACCTATTTCCCGATCCTGGCGGTCGTTTTCTTTCTTTCCGGCATTAAGATCCGCTGGGTAATACTGGCGCTGCTGACGGCGGTAGTAATGGTGCCGACAGCATATTATGTCGGCGTCAAGACAGGAAAGATCAAGGATTACCAGATCCAGCGCATCAACGTTATCCTCGACCCGGAAAGCGCCGACCCAAAAGGGTACGGCTACCACACGGTACAGTCGATGATCACCATCGGCAAGGGCGGCCTGAGCGGGTCGGAGACCAATGTCGAATATTCACAAAGCGCGCTCAAGTTTTTGCCCGAACCCCAGACCGATTTTATTTTTGCCGTGACGGCGGAAAACACGGGTTTTATCGGCTGTATCTCGCTGCTGTTCGCGTACATGCTGCTGCTGTCGCGGCTGGTCTCAGGCGCGCGGCAGGCACCCGACCGTGAGGGGATGCTGGTCATTATGTCGATCGTCGGCGCGATGGCTTTCCAAATATTTATCAATGTCGGGATGGCGCTCGGCTTTTTGCCGGTGATAGGTGTGCCGCTGCCGATGATGAGCGCCGGTTTGTCGTCTGTTTTGGCGACTTTCATTGTGATAGGATTTGTAATTAGTGTTAAAATGCGTCGCTTTGTCAATTAAGAAGCGGGGCATTTTCGGAGGTAATGAAATGGCGAAAAATGGTTTGAACGGTAAGGGAAAACAGATCCAATCGATCCCTGCCAAAAGCAGGGGGCGGCTTAGTTTTATCTGGCTGCCGATGGGACTTTTACTGGCGCTGTCCGCCGGGGGCCTGACCGGGATCCTGGTTTCATACTATCTGAATAATTCCCGCTTTACGACGGAAGTTTCCGCCCTTGCGCATTACCGCCCGAGCACGGTGACCAAGATCTATGCCAGCGATAACGAAACCGTGATCGGCGAATTTGCCATCCAAAAACGCATTCCCATCAAGGAAAAAGAGATTCCGCAAAGGGTGGAAGACGCGCTGCTCGCCGTTGAGGACATCCGCTTTTACAATCATATCGGCATCGACCCTTACCGCCTGGCAGGCATCGTGGTCAAATATTTCACCACCGGCCGGACGGAAGGGGCATCGACACTGACGCAGCAGCTGGCCCGCGGGCTTTTTCTCTCGAACGAGCAGACCCTGACCAGAAAATACAACGAGTGGATGCTCTCGCTCCAGATCGAACGCTTTTACACCAAGCGCCAGATACTGGAAATGTACATGAACCACATTTTCATGGGCGCGAATTCCTACGGGTTCGAAGCCGCGTCGCAGACGTATTTTAGAAAGTCCCTGAAAGATCTGTCGATCGAGGAAGCGGCGCTGCTGGCGGCGATCCCCAAATCGGGCAGCGAGTACGCGCCGACCAGGAATATGGAAAAGGCGCTCGACCGGCGCAACCTGGTCATCGATCAGATGGTGAAATATCAAAAGATCACCCAGGCCGAAGGCGACGCCGCCAAAGCGAAACCCATCAAGCTGGCCGACACCGCCTATTATCAATCGCAGCCGAAATCCGCCGTCACCGATTACCCGGTCGAAGATATCCGTAAATACCTTGAGGATAAATACACCACGCGCGTCGCCCAGGGCGGGCTGCAGGTTTATACCACGATCGACGTCGAGGCGCAGAAACTGGCGACCAAGGCCGTCCGCCAGCAGTTGCGCTCCTATGACAAGGGACAGCGCTGGCGTTCGGAATACCAGGATATTTTGGTCGATGACGACAACAATCCGATCACCGAGCCGAAGGCCATCGAAAGCAAACTGAAGATCTATAAACATCCCGACTGGTACGGCGACGATTACGAGACCGACGATTATGTCAAAGGTTTGGTAACAAAGATCGACGCCGGCAAGGGCGAAGCCGAGGTGCGCTTCGGCCGCTACAAATCGATAGTCAGATCCGGCGACATGGGACGCAGCGGAAAATCGCCGCAGGCGGAATTCAAGGTCGGCTACCTGCCCGAATTTCACGTTAAGAAGGTCGATCCGGAAGCGAAAACCCTCGAGGTCGAATTATCACAGGTGCCCGAAGTTCAGGCGTCGATCCTGACTCTGAATTCCCATACCGGCGAGGTCGTGGCGATGGTCGGCGGTTACGATTTCGCGACCAGCAAATTCAACTGCGCGACGCAGGCCCTAAGGCAGACGGGTTCGGCCTACAAACCGTTCATCTACACCGCCGCGGTGGAATGGGGAATGACCCCGGATATGCAGGTCAGCGGCGCGCCGATCAAAAAAGGCGGCTGGATGCCGCACAATTACGACGGCAGCCTGAGCCATCCGAATGTGCCGATGAAGCTCGCGCTGGCAAAATCTTATAATATCGCCGCCGTTCACCTGCTGGAAATGGTGGGTATTCAAACCGGGGTGCAGATGGTGCGCCGGTTCGGCATCACCAACCCGATGGTGCCGGCTTTGCCTTCGGCGCTGGGCGCTTCCGAAGCTTCGCTGATCGATATGGTTTCGGCGTATTCGGTTTTTCCCAATAAAGGCGTGCGCGTACAGCCGCACCTGATCCGCAAGGTCTTAAATCGCGACGGCACCACGCTCGAAGAATGGGAAAAGACGACCTATAAGGTGACCAGCGAATACGCGGCGCTGACCATGGTCGAGATGATGCGCGGCGTTACGGCCGGCGGCGGAACCGCCGCGAGCGCAAGCGCGGGCGGGCATCCGCTGGCTGGAAAGACCGGAACGGTGAACGACCACACCGACGTTTGGTTCATCGGTTATACGCCGACTTACGTGACGGGCGTCTGGATGGGCAACCCGGAAAGAAAAGAATCGCTGGGGGGCAGCATGACCGGGGGACACGGCGCGGTGCCGTATTTCAACGCTTTTATGATCCCGTTCATGAAGGATAAACCGCGTGAGACTTTCCCGGGCGCGCCGCCGATGCCGTCGGACGTGAAGGCGATGCAGGAACGGAGAAAACGCGAAGAGCGTGAGCAGCTGGAAAAAGCCGAGGCGATGGGCAAGAGCCTGGGCGTGGGCTATACCGACGGTGAAAAAGGAACCTCCGACGCAACCGCCGCCGACGTAGCGGTGCCGGGCAATACCGACACCACTCCTCCTGTCGGCGCAGACACCGGAGCGCCCAAGAACGGAGGCGAGGATATCTCTAAACCGCCCGAGATCAAGCACGTCGAAGTGCCGACGATCAAGAAGATCGATCCGCAGCCGGAAAAAACTCCGCCGCCCGCTAATAAGAAAAAGGGTAAAAAAGGCGGGGAAGACGGTTAGAGGAAGAGGTTGGTTTAGGGGCGGTCTCCGACCGCCCGCGAACAAAAATCAAGGCGGTCGAAGACCGCCTCTAAACATCCGCGTTTGATCGGGTTTAGCTAAAGAACCTTCCCAGGAAATAGGGCAGCATTTTGCGCCACCAGACCCAGTCGTGATTCACGTCATGGCCCCACACATCCAGTAAATGCGGAATGCCTTTAGCGGAAAGCAGCGCGGAAAGATCGCGGCTGCGGTTCGGCGCTTCGAATGCACCCTGCCCGGTGGTGATGACGATCGAATCGGCCTTTTGCAGCAGCGGCAGATAATAATCGTCGTCCAGATTGCGCAGGTAATCCATCGGGTTATTGAAATAGACGTTGGTGTCGTAATAATCGTACAGGTACGAGCGAATATCGTAACTGCCGCTCATGGCGATGGTGCCGCGAAATTCGTCCGGGTGGCGGAAATAGCAATTGGCGGCGAGAAATGCGCCGAGGCTGGCTCCGGTCGTCAGGGGACGCGCGTCTTCACCGCATTCGTGGCGGATCAGCGGCAGCACCTCTTCCATGATGTAGCGGTCGTAGCGCGACAAGAGCTCGGCCTTCCATTGCGGCGAGGCTTTGTCGTTGAGCAGGCTGTAACGATTGACGCTGTTGATGGAATAGGCGCGGAGCAAACCCTTTTCGATAAAAGGCTGAATTGCATCGACCAGATGAAAACGCTCGTATTCGAGATAGTCCGCCGCCGCCGTGGGAAACATCAAAAGCGGGTAACCCGCGTGACCGTATGCCACCAGCGGCATTTCCATTCCCAGATTATGACTGAACCATTCGGTGGTCCTTTGCATTAAGATACTCTCCTAAATTGTTTCTGCCGATAGAAATAATTAATTTAATTGGACTTCCAAAATAACGTTAGCTTACCGCCGCCGTCAAGCCGACGGTTTCGCGGGCGAAAACTTTACAGAAATTTTCGACGATCCGGTCCTCTACTTCAGCCAGCGAAACCTCGCGGCCCAGCAGCTTGTCCATCGAGGTCACGGGTTCGCCTTCGCAGGCGATGATCCAGTTGTAATAGCTCAGATCGGTGTTCACATTGAGCGCAAAGCCATGCGTGGTGACCCAGCGTTTTATATGCACGCCGATGGCGGCGACCTTGCCGTCTTTGGTATGAACGCCGGTCAACCCTTCGATCCGGAAAGCCTCGATCCCGAAATCGGCCATCGTCATGATCAGCGCTTCTTCCAGATCGCGGACATATTTATGCACGTCTTCGCGGTCGGGGCTTAGATTTATGATCGGATAACCAACCAGTTGTCCGAGCCCGTGATAGGTAACCTTGCCGCCGCGATTTATCTCGAAGACCGAAATACCCAGCGCTTCCAGCAATTGCTGAGTCGCCAGGATGCCGCTTTCTTTCGCCCGCCGCCCGATTGTATAGGTATGCGGATGCTCCAGCAGCAGCAAATGGTCGGGCCCGGCGCCATCGATAACCGCCGTTTCCAGCTCTTTTTGCAGCTGCAAAGCCTCGCCATATTCAATATTGCCGAGACGGCGAACTTTTAAGGGTTTTTCTTTCATCTTCGGTTATGAGAATATTTTAAGATAGATTTAGTGGAGAAGCTATTTAAGAAAAAGGAGGGACGGTATCCTGATCAATGCAATCAATTAAATCTTTGCGGTCCTGGCGCCTTTGCGCGAGGAAAATAAACGCAAAGACGCAAAGTTCGCGGGAGAAAAAGCATAAGGGTATTACTATAAAATGTTAAAAAATCGCAAGATACTTTTGTTATTACAATTAGGGTTGATATTGTTCTGCATTCTGGGGCTGTCGTTTGCGGCGCAGGCGCAAAAGAGGGGCACAAAAAAGCCGATGCCCAAGGCAGCGCCAAAAACTTCGGCTACGGCTGTACTCAAGGATGAAAGTCAGAAAGTCGCCGCACAGATCAAAAGCCTGACCAAGTTTATTTACATACTGGGCGGGACAGCTCAGACGATCGAAGACATCGATAAAGATCCAAGAGCTACCGCCGTGGTGAGACAGCAAAGCAACGCCGGTAAACAAACCGTTCTGCAAACCATCAGGAGTATGCGGGCCGCGGTAGTTCAGCTGGAGAACGATTTCCATGCAAGACCGGAATTGCGAAACTATATACCGTTTATCCAGGGGGTTTCTGAAACGATGGGTTTAGCCGAAGATCAGGCGGTCGGCGGAGAGCTGAAAAACTCCGGTAAGACATTGCTCGAGGTGGTCAATAGATTGACCGATACTCTTTTGAATTTACGATAAAATAATTGGGGTAAATACTTAAGGTTTTTTCAGAGCGGGTGTTTTCGGGTCTTCCTCACAGACCTCGGGAGCTTTATTTTGCGCGGTCTCGGCCTTCTTTTCCGCTTCTTTTTCCTGCGCGGGCAATCCCAGTTTCTGCCGGATAAAGGCTTCGACATTGGCCTCGATCAGCTCGCCGTTTACTACGTTAGCTTTGGTGACAAGCACGTCACCGTCCTTTTTTACCTTGTCCGGTTCGAGAAAGATATTCCAGGGCGAACCCCAATTACGCGTGTCGCCGGTTTCCTTGCGGTAATCGTAATGAGTCGTTTTTTCCTTCATCGCGCGCGAATCCGATTCGACCACCACTGTGTAGCTGGTGCCGTTGCCGCTCAGATTAGTTTTCACATCGTCAAGCAGCGAATATTCGCTCACGCCGATGACGCTAAAACCGCTGCCTTTATATTTCTGGTAGAGCTTTTCCGCGAATGGGGCTTCATTGCGCCAATTGGGACACCAGGAAGCGAAGTACACTACCATCACCAGCTTTTTGCCCTTGATGGCGGAGCGCAGATTTACCTCCGTGCCGTCCTGAATATTTTTATAGGTCCAGTCTTTATATTTCAGATCGTGCTCGCCGAGCGGCGCATATTCGTGCTGCGCAAAGGCGGTAAAAACACTAAAAAGTATGATGGCTAACAGTAAAAACTTCTTCATCCGAAAAAACTCCTTTTGACAGTAAGAGACTAATCCGTTTGATGCCAAAATACAACCTTTTGGCTGGCTGAATTTTCGAATTTGACGACAAAGGCACCATGCGCGCGAAGGAGTATATCTTTGCGCCCGGTGTGTCGTTGTGGTTAAAATCTCCCGGATAATTTATAATCTTCTCATTATGAGCGAACAAGTAACGGTTTCCGACCTGTTTCGTCGGGCGCAGGAGATAAAAAAGAGCAGTTCCGGTATTTCATACAAGGATCTGACGGCCAAACTGGCGGCCGAATTCGACGGCAAGCCCTTTCCGTCGCCCGATAAGCTGACCATTCCGGAACAGGACCGCATCGCGCCGGAAGAGGACTGGACGGCCGGGCTGCCGATCGTGCTGCGCGGTATTCAGACCGAAAACTGGAAAGAAGTGGCGCACGGCATCATTATCTGCCTGGAACAGGTGGAAAATTACGAGAAAGAATTCGGCCGCGAAGACGCCCCGGTCAAGCAGTGGCACAACCGCGAAAAAGGCATTACCGAGATCACCGAAAAAAGCGTGGGCAAATGGATGCCGGAAGAATTGATGGCGATGGCGCGGAAAAACGTCAAGAATTAGGCTGGGACAGTTTATAGACTTCTCCGGGTTGGCAGAGTTGAGATGCTTTGCCAACCCGTCGTATTTTAAATGACATCATTAATGAAGTCACTACCGTTCCCGGTTCTGACCTCACCTCGATTTTTTACACGTTCTGATCTGCGGAGGTGTATAATCGTGCCGAAACACGTGTATCAAGGAGATGATAATGAAGCTTTTATTAAACACATCTATTCTCGTTTTACTCGGCTCATCCTATTGTTTTTCGCAGGATCCGATGCCGGTACTCAGTTCGGGTTGGGAACGAATGATACAAAAGGCTGGCGCAGTCGATGCCGCACCAACATCTCCGGCGAGGGCGGTGTTACCTGAAGACAAATATTTTCAGCGTAAAGCGAGGGAACAGCGAACAGATAGCCCGCTGGATCCGAATAAGGACTCCATGGACGCCCGGAGCGCCATTATAGACAAAGCGATCCAGGAATCTCGTACTCCAAAGACAGAAGACGTCAGCGGCTATTCCTACAAAGCACAGGTTCGGAATGACAGCGGCAAAACGGTCAAAATCATCTTCTGGGAATATCGCTTTATCGAGATCGCTCACCCGGATAACGTCGTTCGCAGACAGTTCCTCTGTGGAGTTAATGTAAAAAAAGGAGAAAAGATCGACCTTTGGGCTTTTAGCCTTTTCGGGCCAAGCGATATTATCACTCTTGAAAATTTGGCCATGTCGACCGAGAAGCTTTTTGGTGAAAAGGTACAGGTCAATCGGATCGAGTTCTCGGACGATACGCTTGTTCAACGGAAAGATTGGAAGTATGACGACGTTCGCCCCAGCGTCGAGCGGGCTACTTCAACGCCCTGGGGAAAGGAAATGTGCCGCGGATTGTAAAAACAAACGCCAGCGGGTATGTTGCTGTAATGAAGTCAGAACCGGGAGCGGTAGCGACCGGGTTTCGCCGCAGGCGATATTCGTAGCCGTTTTTGTTAATGATCTAAGACAATTCGTTTCGCTCAAAGCCGGTCACTTGTATCTTGAGAGTTAGCCTAATAGCGATTATTCTGGGCACAGGGTAGTCGGTTGGAAAAGAAGAGTCTGTCCGGTCGCTGAGAGCAAAGACTTTGGGACGTAGATCGAGACCTCTTTTCCGTTTTAGTTGTCCCCGCCAAAGCCGGACAGTATCTTATGGCCGTTTTTGAGCCTGAATAAACAAGGTTGGTTTTTGGGGACACGTTTTTTAATGAGGAGTAGTGTGATGGCAAAGAATGTTCTTGGTATCGATGTGTCGAAAGACAAGCTGGATGTAGTTTTGCTGGTGGGCGGAAAAGATATGGCGGGCCAGTTCGAGAACAGCGCGAAGGGATTTAAGCGGATGAGGAGTTGGCTCAAGTTTCACCAGGCGGGAGAAGCGCATGCGTGTCTGGAAGCGACAGGCCCGTATTCCGAGGGGATCGCGATGTATCTGCACGAGGCCGGATACGCGGTTTCGGTGATGAACCCTGCGCGGGTGAAAAGCTACGGTGCGTCCAAACTGCAGCGGAACAAGACGGATCGGGCTGATGCGCGTCTGATCGCTGACTTTTGCCTGACGCAGGAGCCGTCTCTTTGGCAGCCGCCGGCGGCGGAAGTTCAGGAACTACAGGCTTTGACGAGACGGATCGAAGTTCTGGAAGAGATGCTGCAAATGGAGCGGAACCGGCTGGAAATGGCCCCGAAACAAACCCGGACCAGCATCAGGCGAATGATCCGCAATATCGAAAAAGAGATCGATGAGCTTAAGCAGGAAGCGAAAAACCATATCGACCGTCATCCGGGGCTCAAAGAGCAGAGCGAACTGCTCCAGAGCATTCCCGGGATCGGCGAGAAAACCGCGCAGACGCTTCTCTCAGAGATCGAGTTCTCGCGTTTCGGGTCGGCCAGAGCAGTGGCTGCCCATGCCGGGGTGACTCCCAGGAAACGGGAGTCGGGCAGCAGTCTAAACAGCACCAGACTTTCAAAGATGGGGAATGCCCGCCTCCGTAAAGCGCTCTATTTTCCGGCGATCGTCGCTGCCAGCAGGAACATGGCCGTCAAAGATTTTGCCGGGCGTTTGGCCGGCAATGGAAAGGCGAAGATGCAGATCGTCTGTGCGGCGATGAGAAAACTGCTGCACATCGCTTTCGGCGTGCTGAAGCACAAAACCCCATTCAACCCAAACGCGGCTTTTTCACGTTGACTTTCAAGACAGTATCTACGTTCCCGGTTCTGACTGCTTCATAATCTCCGCGTTTCTGTGTTTTAATCTTTTTAGTTTATGCAAATCCACTCGATAGCCGTGCCCACACCTTTTCTGGTTGGCGACGTCAATGTTTATCTGATCAGGGAAGACCCGCTGACGCTGATCGACGCCGGCCCGAAAACCAAAGAAGCCGTCACCGCGCTGCGCGAAGGGCTCCGGCGGCACGGCGTGAAATTTTCCGACATCCGGCGCATCGTGCTGACTCACGCGCACGAAGATCATTGCGGACTGGCAAAAACCGTCCGTGACGAGGCGAAGGACGCAGAAATTTTAGTGCATGGCTGGGAAACGGGACATCTGTTCGGGCGGCTGGCAAAAGAAGAGCATCATTCCCTGATCTTAAAGGCCGGCGTGCCGGAGAGCGTCTGGCTGAAGATGCAGGATTTTTACGAATCGTTTCGCGTACTGACCGACGCGCTCGAAGACGGCGAGTTCACCCTGCTCGAAGACGAAATGGAACTGGATTTTGCCGGCGGCAGCCTAAAAGTTCTGCACACGCCGGGACACACGCCGGGCTCGTGTTCTTTTTTGCGCGAAGCGAACCGTACTCTGCTTTGCGGCGACTGCGTGCTGAAACGCATTACGCCGAACCCGGTGCTGTCGCTCGATCCGATCGATCCGAAACGGAGGTTCAGATCGCTGGCGGAGTATCTGGTCAGCCTCGCGCGGCTGCGCTCGTTTGCGCCGACGATGGTATACGGCGGGCACGGCGAACCGGTGACGGATTTCGAGGAAATTTTTCATCGCTACGTCCGCGCGATAGACGACAGACAGGCAAAGGTCATCGGACTGGTTTCCAAACAGGGTGTGACCGCCTGGGACGTGGCCGAAAAACTCTTCCCGCACGTGATCGATGATTTTACCCAGCGATTTTTGGCCGTATCGGAAGCGGTCGCGCATTTAGATTACGCCGAAGGTGAAGGCAAGATCGCGATCGAGACGAGTGGAAGCGTTGAGTACTACAGAGGGCAATGAAGTCAGAACCGGGAAGGGTAATGACCGGGTATGAGCGAAGCGAAAGCTTCTGAATAAGAGCTAACCACGAATTTCACTAAACTCACGAAAAAGAAACCCGGTCACTACCGTTCCCGGTTCTGACCTCATCTCAAAACCCTTAAGACTTCCGCCACGCTCCAGGCTTGCGCCATGCAGCCGCGCGGCTTGTGCGGCGCGTCGCCGTCGAATATTTCTGAGATGGTTCCCAGGCCGGCTTCGGTCAGATGAGCTTCGAATCCTTTTAACAGATCGAAAACATTTTCGTCGCCAAAAACTTTTTGGCAGGCGGTGATGTACGGCCCGATCAGCCATCCCCAAACCGTGCCCTGATGATAGGAGCCGTCGCGGCGGAGCGGCGAGCCGGTGTATATGCCCGCGTAGCGCTCGTCTTTTGGCGAGAGGCTGCGCAGGCCGACCGGCGTCAGTAATTCCGCTTTTACTTTTTCAACCACTTTTCGCGCGCGCTCCGGTGAGAGCATGGTATAGGGCAGGCTGACGGCAAAGATCTGGTTCGGGCGTATTGCGCGGTCTTTTTCCTGGCCGCTTACCACGTCATAGAGGCATTGCTCGCTCTCGTTCCAAAAAGTTTCCTCGAAATTCTGCGCGGTAAAATCCGCCACCAGCCGGTAATCGGTCTGACTCGTCTCGTCGCCAAAACGTTCGGCGAAATATTCCATGATCCGCAGTGCGTTGTACCACAGCGCCTGTATCTCGACGGCTTTTCCGGTGCGCGGCGTCACCACCCAATCGCCGATCTTTGCATCCATCCAGGTTAGCTGCACGCCCGCCGCGCCCGCATTTAAAAGGCCGTCGGAAGTATCGACCCCGATGCCGTAGCGCGTGCCCTGAACATGCCAGGTGATTATTTCCCGCAGCTTTTCGTAGAGATTTAGTTTTACAAAATCGTAATTTCCAGTGGCGACGGCATAGGCGCGGATGGCTTCGAAATACCAGAGAGTGGCATCAACGGTGTTGTACTCCGGCTCGTCGCCGCCGTCAGGAAAGCGATTCGGCAGCATTCCCTGCGAAATATGTTTTGAAAATTCCAGCAGAATGCTTTCTGCGGCGTCGAAGCGGTGGACGGCAAGCGTCAGCCCGGGCAGCGCGATCATCGTATCGCGACCCCAATCGGTGAACCAGTGATAACCGGCGATGACGGTTTTTTCCGTGCCGCGCGCAACCAGAAATTGGTCGGCGGCAAGCGTCAGTTGTTTGGTAAATTCGTCTTTGGCGTGTGTCTGCGCCAGCAGGCCCGAACGCCGGGCGATCTCCGCCAGGCGAAGATCGGGAACTTCGGAAACCTCGCGCCGCTCGGTCGAAGAGATGACGGAAATTCCTTTTTGCTCAGTCAGGTCGAACTTTAGCACGCAGGGATTAAACAGGTCTTCGTGAAAATCGAAGCCCCGCTCGCGCTCGATCTCGTATTCGAAATTATGGTACCAATCGCCGGTGCGCTCAATCTCGGCCCCGGCCGGGGCGCCAGTGTGGGCGAGGTAAAGCTCCGGCATATTTGTCACCGGACGGATCGAAATATAATTTTCGCTGACGGTTAAATTCGGATCGATCGCGCGTTCGCGTCCCAAGTGATGATAATCACGAAAAGCGACCAGCGGTCGTAATTCGAGCGATATCTTGTCTTCCGTATTTTGCGAAACGAAGCGGTATTCGATCACGATCGTGTTTTCGCCGTGAACCATAAAAACGGATTTTTCGATCTCGACCCCGGCGACTTCAAATGTCCAGATCGGAAAGGGATCCAACCGAAAATCCTTGAGAAATTTAAAGCCCTGCGGGTAAATCGCACCGGGATATTGATTGGCGGAAAGCGAGTAGGCTCGATCGTTTATCATCAGCGTCTCTTCGAATTTCGAGAGCAGCACCGCGCGCCCGACCGGCGGATCGATCGCCGCCACCAGCAGCCCGTGATAACGCCGCGAATTTGACCCGGCGATTGTCGCCGAAGCAAATCCGCCAATGCCATTGGTCTCCAGCCACTCGCGCGAAGCAGCTTCCTCAAAGTTACCGCAAATATCCGTGTCAAAACTTATCATCCTTATTAATTCCGGTGAGATCTTCGACTATTCCAGAGAGATAATAAACCAAAACTGTTAAAAAATTTAAAAAGCCACTATTATAACGTTCAAGAAAATTGTATTTTTGAGAATAATCGGAGACATGAAATGAGCGACCTTCCCAAGCGCGATGAAATCGGTCATTGGTCTGAAATAAAACTAGAAATAGTTAGAGACTATGCAAAAGCTTATTCAACCATACTTTCAAAACAAGAACATATTAAACATGTTTATATAGATGCTTTTGCTGGCGCAGGTACGCATATTTCAAAAACTACCGGACAAATAGTCCCCGGCAGTCCCCTCAATGCCCTATATGTTGTACCTCCTTTCAAAGAGTTATATTTGATCGACTTAGACGGACAGAAAACCCACCTCCTTGAAGAGCTCACTGCTGGATTCTTGAATGTTCATATTTCTCAGGGCGATTGCAATAAAGTTTTGCTTGAGAACGTATTTCCTAATGTTCGGTATGAACAATATCGTCGAGGATTATGCCTACTTGATCCCTATGGGTTACATCTTAACTGGAATGTCCTTGAAGCGGCAGGAAAAATGGGTACTATTGAAATATTTTTAAATTTTCCAATAATGGATATGAATAGAAATGCTCTTTGGAGAAATCCCGATGGAGTAGATGAAATATCTTTAAAGAGAATGACTGCATTTTGGGGCGATGATTCATGGAAAAAAATAGCTTACGCCCCCGCTGCACAACAATCTCTTTTCGGTGGAGAGGAATTAGAGAAACAATCTAATGAGATAATTGCTGAAGCTTTTAAAAATAGGTTACTCGAAAAAGGTGGATTTAAGTATGTGCCGAAACCTATACCTATGAAGAACTCAACGGGAGCTGTAGTGTATTATTTATTTTTTGCATCTAATAATAAAACAGGTGAAAAGATAAGTACGTACATATTAAATAAACCAAGAAACTAAGGTGAAATAATGGCATCAGGATCATCAATTGAATGGACGGAATCAACATGGAATCCGGTAACGGGCTGCAATAAGATAAGTCCCGGTTGTAAGAATTGCTATGCCGAAAGAATGGCTAAAAGACTAAAAGCGATGGGACAGGCGAATTACAGGAATGGCTTTAAGTTAACCACTCAGCCGCAAATGCTTGAAGTTCCTCTGCGCTGGAAAAATCCCCAGACAATTTTTGTTAACTCGATGAGCGACCTGTTTCATAAAAATGTTCCGGTCGAATATATTCAAAAAGTTTTCGACGTCATGAAGCAGGCTTTTTGGCACCGTTTTCAGGTGCTGACCAAACGCTCGGAGAGGCTGGCTGAAATAGGGGAAGATTTGGATTGGACACAAAATATCTGGATGGGTGTAAGTGTGGAAAGTCAGAAATATACTTACCGTATCGATCATTTGCGTGAGACAAATGCCCGGATAAAATTTTTGTCGCTGGAGCCTTTGATCGGACCGTTAAATAACCTTAATCTGACCGGCATTGATTGGGTAATCGTGGGAGGTGAGTCCGGGCCACGCGCAAGGCCCATGGAAGAATCCTGGGTAACGGAAATTAGAGAGCAATGCCTTGACGCCGGAGTAGCCTTTTTCTTCAAACAATGGGGCGGGGTAAACAAGAAAAAAACAGGCAGATTACTGGAAGGCAGGACGTGGGACGAGATGCCGTTTTCGCCTACTTTACTTAATAAAGCTGTATAATCCACCATCATTAAAATTATTTCTCAAAACAAAAGGGCGGCAAAAAGCCGCCCTTAATATTTTGCCGTATTCAGGCTTTATTATCTGGCACAGTCGCTACAGCACCTTATTAACAGCTAAAATTTGTCGTTAAAAAGTTAACAGTTTTCCAACTTGATCTCTACTAAAAATAAAACCGGATGTGCTAAATCCGCGCTGTTTTGTTAATCTCAAAGATTGACTATTTTTTAATAATATAAAGTATCAAAGCAACACCGATTATGAAGTCGAGCCTTATTAGAAATTTTTCGATCATTGCCCACATCGACCACGGCAAATCCACGCTGGCCGACCGCCTGCTGGAGCGCACCGGCGCGGTTTCAGAGCGCGATATGGAAGCGCAGGTGCTGGACGATATGGATCTGGAGCGCGAGCGCGGCATCACGATCAAGGCGCACGCCGTCCGGCTCGATTATAAAGCTAAAGACGGGCAAGACTATATTTTGAACCTGATCGACACGCCGGGGCACGTGGATTTCAGTTATGAGGTTTCGCGTTCGCTGTCAGCCTGCGAAGGCGCGCTGCTGGTAGTGGACGCTTCGCAGGGCGTCGAGGCGCAGACGCTGGCGAATACTTACCTGGCGCTGGAAAACGATCTCGAACTCATCCCGGTGCTTAACAAGATCGACCTGCCGTCCGCCGAGCCGGAAAGGATCAAAGAGCAGATCGAAAATATCATCGGGCTCGACACGAGCGACGCGGTGCTGGCCAGCGCTAAAACCGGCATCGGCGTGGACGAAATTCTGGAAGCGATCATCAGAAAAGTTCCGCCGCCGAAGGGCGACCCGAACGCGCCGTTCAAAGCGCTGATCTTCGATTCCTGGTACGACTCTTACCGCGGTGTGATCGTGCTGTTTCGCGTGATCGACGGGACGCTAAAAAAGGGCGTCAAGATCAAGTTTTTTAACACCGGCCGCGAATACCTGGTGGAAACAATGGGCGTGAACCGCCCGCGCCCGACACCGATCGATGTGCTGAGCGTCGGCGAAGTGGGTTTTTTAACCGCCTCGATCAAGACGGTGGCCGACGTGCAGATCGGCGACACCATCACCGAAGCCGCGCGGCCGGTGAAAGAGGCGTTGCCGGGCTTTCAGGAAGTAAAGCCGATGGTCTTCGCCGGCCTGTACCCGATCGACACGAATTTGTATGAAGACCTGCGCGACGCGATGGACAAGCTGCGGCTAAACGACGCCTCGTTCTTTTACGAGCCGGAAAGCTCGACCGCGCTCGGTTTCGGTTTTCGCTGCGGTTTTCTGGGGCTGCTGCACATGGAGATCGTGCAGGAGCGGCTGGAGCGTGAATTCAATCTCGAACTGATCACTACCGCGCCCGGCGTGCGCTACCGCGTGACGACGACGGACGGCGTGCTGGCAGAGATCGATTCGCCGGCGAAAATGCCGGACGTCGGTCGGATCGTGAAGATAGAAGAACCTTTTATCGAAGCAACAATTTTGACCTCGGATGAATTTTTGGGCGGTATTCTGCCGCTGCTGGATGAAAAACGCGGCGTGCAGAAAAAATTCGAATACGTGACCGACACCCGCGTGATGCTGGTCTATGAACTGCCGCTAAACGAGATCGTGCTGGATTTTTACGATCGGCTGAAATCGGTTTCGCGCGGGTACGCGTCGCTGGATTATCATTTTTCCGGCTACCGTGAGAGCGATCTGGTAAAACTCGACGTGCTGGTTTCGGGCGAGCCGGTCGATGCCCTCTCGCTGATCCTGCACCGCGACACTGCCGAAAAGAAAGGCCGCCTGCTCACCGCCAAGATGAAGGAACTCATCCCGCGCCAGCTCTTTGAAGTCCCGATCCAGGCCGCCATCGGCAATAAAGTCATCGCCCGCGAAACCGTCAAATCGATGGGCAAAAACGTGATCGCCAAATGCTACGGCGGCGACATCTCTCGCAAACGCAAACTGCTGGAAAAACAAAAAGAAGGCAAAAAGCGCATGAAAAAAGTCGGCCGCGTCGAGATCCCGCAGGAAGCTTTTCTGGCCGTGCTAAAGGTCAATGAAAGTTAGATGGATACCCATCGCTTTTCACACTTAAAACAGTAACCTTTGTAGTAACAGGGCTGTTGAGGTTTTCGCAACAGACGTTGCTTGTGATTTTACAAAAGAAGTTTTAGACTTACTCGCAGTTCAACTCGAGCCAAATTCAAGTATATGCGATCTCCTTCTCACATGTTGTTCGGTAGATACTACTCATTCTACGTACTGGGGACAATCCTTATCGTTTTGGGAATTTATTATTATATTTCTTCCAGCACGAGTCAAATTAACGACAAAATCATTACGGCGGCTTTCACCGGTTGTTTATTCATTATCACACTGTTCGAATTCCTAAGAAATCAAAACCTTCAAAAGGCGGCTTTCATCAGGGACTACATCTCTCAGTTTTTCCTGCACGCTGAGCTTTATCAGACCTTTCATGATCTTATATATACTTACGACAATGAAAAATTCAAAGAAGTTGAAAAAATACTAAAAGAAAAAGGGCTTAGCGGCGAAAGTCCGAATAAGCCGATATTTAAAGATTTCGAGCATTTGCAAGGAGACCGATTGCCCGGCGCCCGTCTATACCACCCGGCTGTTTTTCAATACAGCCCTGAAGAAAGAAGACTGGATGCCCTTTTCGGCTACTTTGACGTTATTGCTTTTTATTACGATAAGGGATATCTCAAAATCGAAGATGTGGTAGGAAGTATAGGTGTTTTTTTAACGTTCATGACTGCTCGGGACGTATCCCGCGCGTATTTAGGTATTGTGGACGATAAGTGGGAAAACGATCCAAAATTTATCGCCAGCGGTGTTAACCAGCCCTTTTTTTACCTCAAATGTCTTCTCAAGGCCGTCAAAAAGTACAACGAAAAAAAGAGAAAGGAATCGTTGAAGAAAAATGGGAGCCCTTGTGCCGAACCCAAAGAAAATTTGCCGCCTATCAATAAATAAAAAAAAAACGAGACAAACTTACTAAACTTTGATAACATCTAATGTTTGGTTGGAGGTCCTTTTATGAGTGAAATTAATCTATCAAAAATACCGACGGAAGTGATAAATAAAGCTATTCGTATTATCAAAGATCAGGGCGAAACTCCGCTTAGTCCCGGAAAAAAAGGGAAAGACGGAAAAGTTGCTTTATGTGCGGCGGCGGCCGTCGCCAGTGCCGGATTGGAACTCGCCAATTATCCCGAGCGGAAGCGCAAATTCGAATCCGCGATCGTTACGACAAGTTCGAGCGACGCCATTAGAGAGGTTTTCGGGGAATTAGGCTGGCCGGTGGATGTATGTAACCGCATGGTCGTTATGAACGACAGTTTCCCGGAACATGAAAGAAGCCGCTCAGTTATTTCTTATTTTGAAACGTCTGCTTAGACACTTGTTAGCACAACTTTTAAGTAATCAATCCGATTTGTTCCGTAGGAACGAGTGAAAATAGCCTAGCCATTACGGCCGGGCTATTTTCGTGAAGTTCGCTAAAGCGAACACAAACGTCCGCACTCCCAGGTTAATTATTTATCTGCAAATAATCTTTATAAACGGCACCGACCGCGATGCCGGCGTTGGCTGCGCCGCCTCCGGCGTTTTCGATCATGCCGAGCACGGCGATCTCGGGTTTGTAGGCCGGGGCGAATGAGACGAACCAGGAATGGTCTTTGGCGCCGCCGGAGCCGATCGCGGAATTTTGCGCGGTGCCGGTTTTTCCGGCAATCTCAAAGCCTGGGATCCTGATGCGTCCGGCGGTGCCGCCGGCATTGACCACGCCCCACATTCCTTTTAGCACGTAAGCGTTTTGCTCAGGCGTCATTTCGATGATTTTCGGCTCCGGATGCGCGTAGCCGAATCCGGGGCGTTCGGGGACATGATTTTTCTCGTCCGCCTTACCGATGGCGGCGATCGGACGAAACTCTTTCAGAAAATGCGGCGTGAACATTTTGCCCCCGACGCCGACGCTGGAAATAAAATGAAGCTGCGAAATTGGCGTGACTTCGACCGTCACTTGCCCGATCGAGGCAAAGACGGTTTCGATGTCGGGCCAGCGCCGATCGCGTTTTTCGATGATGGGTTTAAAGTATTTCGGCGTCCTGGAAACCAACTCGTTAGGCAGGTCGATACCCGAAGGCTGGTCGTACCCGAAATCCTCGACCATTTTTATTATCCCGTCCACCGTCATTCTTAGGCCAAGCCGGTAAAAATACCCGTCACAGGAATGCGTAATGGCGGAAGGCAGGTCGGGCGTACCGTGATTGCCGCCGGTGTCGCGGGTAAATCGGTTGCCGATCTGAATACCGCCGCCGCAGACGATGCTGGAGTCGCCGACCCTGACCGCCCCGGAACGCAGCGCGGCGACGGATTCCGGTATCTTCCAGGTCGAGCCGGGAAAATAACGCCCCTGAATGGCGCGGTTCAACAGCGGCCTTTCCGGGTCGGAGTAATATTTTGCGATCTCTTTGCGGCCTTCAAGCGTGGCGCCGCCGCTGACAAAGACGTTCGGGTCGAAGGACGGCGCGGAAGCCAGCGCGAGCATCTCGCCGTTGTTCGGATCCATCACGACGATCGTGCCGCGTTTGGTGGAAGAATTCGCGAGCTGAGTTTCCGCGGATATTTGCAGGCCGAGGTCGATAGTGGTCAAGAGATCCTGGCCGGCCTGCGGTTCGACGGATTCGATCTCGGTCTGGATGTGGCCGCCGCTGTCCACGATTACTTTGCGATAGCCGTCGCGGCCGCGCAGGTATTTGTCGTAATACTGCTCCAGCCCGCCTTTGCCGATTACGTCGCCGGGGCGCAGGCCTTTGTATTCCTCGCTCCCGAGCTGCTTCGGACTGATCTCGCCGACGTAGCCGAGCACGTGACTCAGCGTTTTCCCCAGCGGATAAAATCGCTGTGGGCGCAGTTCGGTGCGGAGTTCGGGGAACTCGGCGGCGTGTGTTTCAACCCAGGCAATGTCCGCGATGGTGGCATTTTCCTTTAGTACCATCGATTCGAATTCGTGCTGGTCTTTGAGAAACTTGAGCCGTTTGGCAACAAATTGGCCATCCAGCGCCAGGCCCTGCGTGTAAGCGTCGATATTTTTGTTAAGGTCGGCCTGCCGGAAAGCTTCGCCGGAAATGTTCACGGAATATATCGCGCGGGAATCGACCAGCAACTTTCCGTCACGGTCAAAGATCGCGCCGCGCGGGGCAGGCACCGAAATCAGGCGGATGCGCTGATTTTCGGCTCTGGCGGCGTAATATTCGCCCCGCACGATCTGCAGGTAATAGAGCCGCGCTCCTAAAACCGTAAGCAACAACAGTGCAAAAATTTGAATAAAGCCGATTCTGAGGGAAAGGTTTTGCGAAGTGTCATTGATGTTCATAACGCGGATAACAGGCGGTATAGAGTAGCAGAAATTTTTCGCAAATCAAGCAAATTTTTCAGGCCGGAAATTCAGCCTGTTTCCGCCGGAGCGCGGAGTCCCTCCGTGTAAGATTAAAAGTGTGGTCGGTACGCCCACACGACAGCCAGCGAGACGCTGGCGCTACTTTTTTGCGGACGGGACGTCCCGGGCTCCCAGTGAAACCCAGCCTTTAATCCATGAAAAACATTGCCCTGCGGGCGGTAAATCCGTTATCATAGACATGCGTTAAAGATAACGCCCTTCATTTTTTGCCTTTTTAGCGCGAAGATAAACACTCACGAATTACAGATCATATGAATGCAGGCCAGGAAGTCCTTGAACTAAAGGGCGTTTCCAATTTATCCGGGACAGAAACGGACGCGGGCGTCACCGCGTTCCGGCATATTCCCGCGCTGGACGGGCTGCGCGGCATCGCCATTTTGACGGTGATGATCTATCACCTGGAAAAACTGGTGCCGGAGCTTCACGAGCTGACCAAGGGCGGTTTCCTGGGCGTGGATATCTTTTTTGTGCTGAGCGGTTTTCTGATCACGTCGATCCTGCTGAAAGAGCACGGCAAAACCGGGCGGATCAATCTGAAGAATTTTTACCTGCGGCGGCTGTTCCGGCTGATCCCGGCTTACTGGTTTTTTCTGGCGGCACTGTATTTGTCCGGCAGCTATTTGCTGCCCCCGGCGGAAACGGCACTGATCTACAGCAACTATAATTTTCCGATCGCCCTGCTCTACTTTACGAATTGGAGCCGCGCGGCGGCCGACGGCGGGATCGCGGGAAATCTGAATCACACCTGGTCGCTCTCGATCGAAGAGCAGTTTTACATTATCTGGTCGCTCGTGCTGTTTTTCGCCTTTGCCGAAAAACGCAGCCGGCGCGCGATATTTACCATCACGCTGGCTTCGGTCGCGCTGGTGATCGTCTGGAGAATGGCGCGGGCATTGAACGGAACGACGGCGGATGTTCTGTACTATTCCACCGACACGCGGATCGACGCGCTGCTGATCGGATGCGCGGCGAGCATGGCCTATATGTGGAAGCTGATCCCGGCGTCGTTTTTCAGATCGCTGTATTTCGATCTGATCGCGCTGGCGGCTTATATTACGGCCGCGCTGGTATTTTTTAATTCGTCATATCACGACGTCTCGCTCTACACGGCGCATCTGCCGCTTTTCACCGGCGCCGCGGCAATAATGATCCTCTGGCTGATGACGCGCGAGAAGACACCGATACATTTTTTGCTGGAAAATAAAATGCTGCAATGGGTCGGGAAAATATCATACGGGCTGTACCTGTGGCATTACCTGATGTACGAATTCAGCAAGAAAACTTTTACTTCCGCCGAGACGCAGATCGCCGCCGGATTAGCGCTGGCATTCGCCGTCTCCGCGCTTTCGTATTACCTGGTCGAATTGCCGTTCCTGAAAATTAAAACCCGGTTCAGCAACTAAAATTTATTTTCTCGCGGCCCTGGCTTTCTGAACGCGCGACGGGTAGCGGACAGAGTCGCCGCAGGCGGATATTGTCCTAATTCTGTGGTGCTGGTTTAGAAAGTTGCTTTGATTTCCTTTGCGCCCTTTGCGCCTTGGCGTGAAATTGTCTCACGCCAAGGCGCAAAGCCCGAAGAAAAAACCTGAGCACCGCAAATTTAGGACACTACCCGCAGGCAATATTTTAGTTACAGTCAGGCCGAGCTTATTCACGGGATGCGATGGTAGCAGGTTTCGCCGGATGCAAATTTTAAGCAAAGTAAATCTTTGCCTTCGACAGAAGTTGTCGTGCGGAACTCGTAGCTTCGCTTAGCGGGCGCCTTTTTCTGCTCGATCTTATTGCCAAATATATTACTCGCCGCACAACTGTTTTCATTTTTCCAATTATCTTTTCCCGGCGTAAGTGTGATGGTCGAACCGTCGATCGCGTATTTGCCTTTATTAAAGTTAAAGAATATCAGAGTACAATTGCCGGTGGTTGATTGCCGGTAGGAACTAAACTCATAATTGCCATTCCCCATGAATTTATAGGTATTCACGGGTTCGCCGTTCGAGACGGGCGCATTGGTAGTCTGCTTCGCGTAATTAAGAGGATCGACGTCGCCGGTCTTCCAACTGCCCGCGATACCGGTCTGCTGCCCGGATACGTTCAGGATATTCGCCATCAGAATAAGTGATAAAAATAAGATGATTTTTTTCATAAGAATTCTCCGCTCAAACCTGCTCCGGATCAAGATCGACTCTGATAAGTAATGCGTAAAACAAAGATAATTAGTATCAGATATTGTCAAAAAAAGAGTAGTTGGAACGCGGATTGCAGTTAATCTTAGCTGAATGTTTAGTGTTTTGAAATGATACGTTAATAGATGACCAAGGAGGCTAATATTATGGCTTTACCAAATAATGACGAATTAAAAGGTAAATACGAACAGGTAAAGGGTTATGTGAAAGATAAGGCCGGCGAGCTGACCGGAAATGAGAGTTTAGAGGCCGAAGGCGAAGCTCAGCACGCCGCCGGAGAAGGCCAGGAAACCTGGGGAAAATTTAAACGCGGGGTTTCCGATGCGGTGGATTCCGTCGGCGAAGCAATCAGCGACGCCGGTAAATCCGTAAATAAATAAAGCTCTACAGGAGCATTTTGATAAAAGCATTCTAGCTAAAATTTCGAGTTTCATAGGAGCTTTATGAATGTATCGCTTCCGTGGAGCTCGAAATTTTTAATATAGCGTTTCTGGCGGACCCTTTAAGAGCCGCCTAAAGGCGGGACTCAAAACTAATTCAACTAGTTCAGGCGCTCCTGCATTTTGCGCAGGCGTTTATAGGCGTTCATATAATCGGGCTGCATTTTTATTGCGAGGCCGTAATGTTTAGCGGCTTCGAGAAGTCTGCCGCGTTTTTCATAGACGGTGGCGAGGTTGAAATGGGGAAAGCCGCGCGCGTCGTAGCGGGTGGCCTGCATCGCCAATTTAAACCAGCGCACACAGCCGTAAAAATCGCCCTTGGCGATCAGATAGCTGCCTATGTCATTGTAAGGATTGCCAAAACCCGCGTCCACTGAGATCGCCGCCAGACATTCGGCAATGGCTTCGTCATAACGCCCCTGAAAACTGTAGGCCCAGCCGAGAAAAGTATAGGCTTCGGCGGTCGGCATAACATGGATGGATTCTTTGTAGAGTTTGATCGCCTGCTCATAATCGCCGTCCGTCTGCGCGGCATAGGCTTCATTGAAAAGCTGGATCGCTTCTAATTTGGCCGGATCGTTTGTCTTTACTCCTTCGAACATCTCAAACTACATTTTATCAGAAACAGGCACCGACAGGTGAGTCCGAGCTTCCCAGAGTTCGGGAAAAAATTTCTTGGTCAGGGTTTTTTGCAGGTAGCCGACGCCTTCGCTGCCGCCGGTGCCGGGTTTCATCCCGAGCATTCGCTCGACCATCGTGACGTGATTCGAGCGCCAGAAAATGATGTGTTCGTCGTGTTCGATCAGCAGATCCTGCAGCAGATAAAGTTCCGCGTATTTTTCCGGGTGCGTCAGAATTTCGACGATCGACGCGACCCGTTTTTCATGCGACGAAACATCGAATTCTTTTTTCCCAAGCAATTTCCAAAACGTATCGCCGAGGCTCGGCCCGGCCATTCTTTCCGTTAAGCGCCGGTAGGCAAAATCGTCGTCTTTAAAAGTAGCCAGCAGGCGTTCGTCTTTTGCGCCGGAGACGAATTCCAGTTCGCGAAACTGCATCGATTGAAAGCCGCTCGCCGGGTTGAGCTTGTCGCGGAATTCCAGGAAACCGATCGGCGCCATCGTCTCCAGAACATGGATTTGCGTGACCAGTATCTTTTCGATCGAAACGATCACGCGCAACGAATGATTGGCGCGAAAAATGCGGCCCTCGTCGAGCCATTTGATGGTCGCGTCGAGCTCATGCAGCACCTGTTTGAACCACAGCTCGTAGGTTTGATGAATAACGATAAAAAGCAATTCGTCGTGGCTGATGGGGTCAGAGAGGGTTTGCTGAAGCTCGATCAGCTCCGGAACCTTCAGATATTTGTTGTAAGACAGCAGGCCGCCTTTGCCGTATTCGTTGCTCATGATTTATTTATCCCACGATCTATCTGTTTCGTTTTTATTTGTTCCCCGATTAATTTGTACTCCGGTTAATTTGTTCTACGGTCCATTCGCTGACGGCTTTTCTTAGCTCATTTAGTTTATCATCGAAAAAGTGCCCGCAGTTTTCAAATACTACGAGTTTTGCCTCGGCTTCCGACGGCAGGCTTTCGACCAACCGGCGCAGCCGATCGACGCTGCCATATTCATCGTTGGCGCAGTGCGCAAAAAGCGTCGGCTTGCGGCAATTTTTCAGATAATCGTAGTTGTATTTATCGACCGGCGTGCCGACGCTGATCATTCGCACGACCCGGCTGTCGCCGATCCCGACCTCCGTGCCGAAGCGCGAGCCGAAGGAAAAACCCGCCAGCGTGATCGGCTCGCCCGGATACTCGCCAGCAAGAAAATCCAGCGCCGTACGGACGTCTTCTTTTTCGCCGTTTCCATCGTCGTGCGTGCCGGTGCTGAGGCCCACGCCGCGAAAATTAAATCGCAGCGCGAGCAAACCGGCGTCAAGCAGCCCGGCGGCGGTGCGAAAAACCACTTTGTTATGCATCGTACCCTCGCCCAGCGGGTGCGGATGGCAGACCAGGGCAACGCCTTTTCGCTCACCGGCGGGCTCTTTGAGAATGGCTTCGAGCCTGCCGTGCGGAGCAGGGATAAATAAATTTCCGGCTGGGTACATAAGATCTTATGCGAAAACGCGACAGTTATGGAGCGTGTCAGTATTATTTCCGAAAACACGCTCCATAACTGTCGCGTTTCCGCCAAGTTTATCGCAAAAAACTAACTTTTATGGATCGGAGTTTTTTGCCCGAATTCATCTACCGCGACATAGATCACGTCGGCTTCGGTTACGCTGACGACCTCCTGCGAATTTTTAAAGCGCGCGGATTCGACGCAGACCTTGACCGTGATGGAGGTATTGCCGATCTTGCTTACCTCGGCATAAAAGCTGACCAGATCGCCGACAAAGACCGGTTCGTGAAAAACCACTTCGCGGATCGCGGCGGTGACAAAGCGGCGATGGTTGGTTTGCCTGACGGCTTCGATCGCGCCCGCTTGATCGATATAGCTGAGGATCACGCCGCCGAAGATCGTGCCCTGCGGATTGGTCATGTGCGGCATCATCGAAACGCGGATCGACGGATTTGAATGGTCTGTCATAATTTCCAAAATTAACCTAAGTTTAAGACACTTTTCCTAAAAATATGCATCGAACATAGTGGACGTAAAAATCTTGACTGTTGCAATCGCAAAAGTTTAACATATTTAAACACGGCTTGGCGCTAATCGGCAATTATTTCGATAAGAGCAAGCGCCTGAGAGGAAGCTATGTACGCTAATAAATTTAGACCTGTTTTTCTCGGCCTTTTTTTCGCAGTTTTTGCTTTTGCGGCCGCCGTCGCAGCGCAAGCGCAAATTACGGATCTGCATTTTATCGGACAGGCAAAATATCAGATCGGAAGCACTACTACCCCGTTAGCGGATATACATGTCGATCTAATAGGCAACAATGATGTCATATTAGGATCGGCAGTCACGGATTCCGGCGGAAACTTTGAAATTCTTATCCCGCTGGTCACTAATTGCACACCTACGCCTACTTACAGAGTGAATTTAACGTCTCCTACCTGGTCATTTCAGGGATCCGGCGCTACTGTCGGATGCCTGCCGGCAGGATTTCACAGCTTTAATAATTTGATAATGATGCGGGTCTTGTCGGTAGTTTTCGAAGATAATTATGAGGATCAAACCAGCGTTAATCCAAATGCGGGCGGCGGCTTACGCATTTACCCGGACAAACAATCACCGACGGACAATACTATCGACAGGAAAAAGATAAATATCAGAGTCTATACCACCGCATCTCAAGCGGTAGTAGTTTTATATTACAAAGTTTTTGACCTTGACGACCCTTCCGCGAATACGGCACCGCTCGATAGCAACGGCTCTGCCGGGAACGACAACCGGGCTACCAATAGTAATCCGGCTGTTAACCTTTTACAATCAATACAGATAAATCCGTTTGCATCCGGGTTGATAGAATTCAAAACGACAATGCAGCCGGGCGACAATTTTGCCGTTGTGGCCAGTACAAAATCGGATTATCTCAATGGCATTATAGTTGACGGCACAAATCTTAAGGACGCTAATGGGAATGTTATCAATACCGATGACGGATCACCGGAAGCTGCCTTACGCACGCAAATGCTTACTGTGTGGAGACGACTGCATATCGAAGTCGATTCACTGGGAAGCGCCACCGGAAATAAGGTTACCGGAACTTTTCCCGCGAATAAAAAAATCAGTGCGGGAAATAAAACGTTAGATGTAACGGTAAGCCCCGCTCTCGAGGTCAATAGATTTGAAAATGGCCGTTTAGTAATTGGAAACAGGTCTCTTAGTGTTATTGCCGCTACTGCCACAGAAGATGCCAACACCGCCAGTACGGTAACAATTTTTAATAATATGGGCTCTTTTAATATAAGCGCCGGCGACCCGTTTACGCTGTATGACGACGATGATTTTAATGATAACGATGGTGTCAGCCTCGACGGGGACGACACGGAAGATATTCCGGAACCGGACACCAGTATGCTGCGATCGAATGATGTCGCGTGCAGCAGTTCTGCGACCGGAGCGGTAACGCAAGATTGTAATGCGTTTGTTACGGCATATGTCACACCTAAATATGACTTGAGTGGAAGCAACGAAAATATAGCTTTCATGCTCAATCATAATATCTCAACGCACCCTACCAATGACCCTGTTCCTACTAGTGAAATAAGAAGCTTCTTTGACTTTGACAATGTAGCTACCGAGGCCAGCGCCGATTTTTGGACGGTCTATATTCTCGGGGCATATCAATATGATAAACGAGCAGATAGCGATCCATACGTCGAGGGTGGAGTGGGAGGAGTTACCGATAGTCTTGGCGGAACCGGTCAGGGTGCGATTTTATATAACGAAACGGGCAGAGGCGTCGAATATGTAACAGGTTATCAATCTCGCCCGGTGAGCCGCGCACATACAATGACTCACGAGGTAGGACACATATTTGACGGCCGTCATGATGACGGCGGTTTAATGGCGCCGTCGTTAATTAGAACAATAGGAACATTCAGCGATACGACTTTAAATAAAATAAGAGGCGGGACCGGCATACTCCATCCATAGAAAAGAGGTTTTTATGAAATATCAACTGATAAAATTAACGATCAGCAGCTTAGCGATTTTAATGGTTTTTACAGGTATTGTTTATCTGCAGAAATCTGAAAGTGTAAGCGCAAAACTTAAATTATCGATAAAAACACCGAAAAATACTTATGTGATCGGTGAAAAAGTCCCTCTATCTTTTGATATTACAAATGCCGGTAATGCAGATGTGACTATAATTGATACCTTGTTGAGTTTGAATTCCGGATATTTAACTATCCAAATATCCCGGGATGGCGTGAACTTTGAAAAATATGACGCCGGATGGGGCAATCTGGATATTGTTTCCTCAAGTAAAAAAATATTAAAACCGAATGAAAATATCGAAACTTCAGCCGATGTTTTTTGGAATTCCAAACCTGTAATAAGCAAGGATTTGAGTGCCGGTTACGCCAGAAAAGCTGCCGAAGGAAGGATACTGACGGATTATGCTTTTCCCAAAGCGGGTAATTACTTTGTCAAAGCAGTCTATAATGTATTCTTAGCGGGACAGAACGATCCCGTTACACTTGAATCTGCGCCCGTTCAGATCTCGATCGAAGAACCGATGGGGGACGATTTAAAGGCTTGGTTTAAGATCAAAAATAGAGAAGACATAGGATATTTTATTCAGCAAGGCGATTTTAGAACCGCAAAAGCCGAAGAAGTGGAAAAGCTGCGTTTAGAAGTGGAAAAAATCATCGGCGAGTATCCGGGTACGGTAATCTCAATTCAGCTAACGCAAAGCCTGGAAAAATACCGGAAAAGCGAAGATATGATCAGATCGCATCGCGAGAAATAAATAAATCCCAGTAAGCCGGGACCGGCAGATTTTTGATCGGACAACATATGCAAAGGGCAAAACTTCATGTTTGCCCTTTTTGTGTAAGCTCGTTATTTCAAAGACAGGATCATTCTTAAAAAACTTTACCTGAATAACGTTTTACGCGTTAAAAACCGGGAAATGCGGAAAAAAACGCGATTGTTCGTTTATTTTAACTGAAAATGATAAAAAACTCTTGACACAGGTGGTGGTTTTTTACTAAATTTACGGACGTTCAAACACTAAATCATCACATAAGAATTTATCGTATCAGGTCAGGCGCGTTTTGTTCTTTGCGTATTTTGTTTTGTTTTGAACTATGCTCAACCCCTCCGCCGCACCGAAAAAACTCCCCGGTTAACGGGCAGCGGAATTGAAGTTAGTCGTTGAACGTTCCCGTGCTCGTTTTTTAGCACAAAAATTCGACAACTAAATTTTACTTTGGCGAATATTCGCTATGGGTATTCGTTTTAGAAATTCACTGAAGTTTGTAGGAGGAAATTGTAAGAATGTCTAGAATTATCGGCCAAGTTAAATGGTTTAACAACGCAAAAGGTTATGGCTTTATCGAACAGCCCGGCGACCCGGATATCTTCGTGCATTACAGCGCGATCCAGGGTGATGGTTACAAGACGCTCACCCAGGGGCAGGAGGTCGAGTTCGAAGTGATCAACGGCCCGAAAGGCCCCCAGGCTGAAAACGTGACCAAAGTTTAACTTTGCGTGATAAACCGAAAGAGATTTCGGTGAATAAGCACAGGTTAGAATTCATTAGAAAATAAGAGGCGGCCAAGCGAGCCGCCTTTTATTTTTTTGCAAATTCAGCGATATTAAAAATTTCCCTCGCCGCGCTGTTTGAAGGTACGGCGCCAGAGTTCCCGGTAAGACGTGTAGCGCGAAACCAGATTGTTGAGCACATAGCGCTGCGCGTAGGTCAGGCTGCGATCGTCGCTGAGGCGTTTGATGTGGGCTTCGACCCGGCCGCGGGCTTCGTGCGGGGCGCGCTTTAAGCCGCCGTTGAAATAAATGCCGAAATCGATCTTCAGCTTGCGGATATCTTCTTCGAGGCGGCCGAGGTGCTGATCGACGGAAACGACGTCCTCGAGAACATTTTTTCCGAGGTTGCGCATGTTTTGCTGCTGCCGCGCGAGTTTATTTTGAATTGCCATATTGTTTATATCCGGTAGCTGTTTAAGATCGGGATCTGGAGGCGGGCGAGACGGCTCAGGTAATAAATAAATGAGCTATTATTAATATACGATGAATCGGGACAAAACTTCAACGGAAAAAGGGGGATTGCGTTTACTGCCCTCGGTTGACGCGCTTTTGCGTTCTGAAACCGGGCAGGCGCTGCTGGCGGAGGCCGGTGTTAAACAATTAACCGCGCTCGCGCGCTCGGTGATCGGCGATCTGAGGGCCGATTTGTCAGGCAGTGACGGCGAACCAGATAGTACGAGAGAAGAACTGCTGAAAGAGGCGGAAAAGCGTCTGCCGGCGGCCTGGCAGGCCAAAAAGAGAACACGCCTGCAAAAAGTCATTAACGCGACCGGTGTGATAATTCACACCAATCTGGGCCGCGCGCCGCTGTCCGAGGCCGCTAAAAACGCAATCGAGGAAGCCGCCGGTTACTGCACTTTGGAATACGATCTGGCGGCCGGAAAACGCGGCAGGCGCGGCGCGCGCGCGGAGAGTCTGCTGGCGGAACTGACCGGCGCGGAAAACGCCTTGATCGTGAATAATTGCGCGGCGGCCGCATATCTCACCCTGACGGCATTAGCCGGTGGGGCAGGCGGGGGCGAATGCCTGATCTCGCGCGGCGAACTGGTCGAGATCGGCGGCGATTTTCGCATTCCCGATGTGATGAAGCAGGCCGGCACCAAGCTGGTCGAAGTAGGCACGACCAACCGCACCAGGGTTTCGGATTATGAGAACGCGATAAATGAAAATACGCGCATGATCGCGCGGGTGCACCCGTCAAATTACCGTATCATTGGTTTTACCGCCGCGCCGACCGTGGCCGAACTGGCCGAACTGGCGCACAAACATGGTTTGATATTTTACGAAGACGCCGGTTCCGGCGCGCTGCCCGATCTTAGCTCTTACGGGCTGGACGGCGAACCCGTAATCGGCGATTCGATCTCAGCCGGGGCGGACGTGGTCACTTTTAGCGGCGACAAACTGCTCGGCGGGCTGCAAACCGGCTTAATCGTCGGCCGTGCCGGAGTGATCGAAAAACTTCGCAAGCATCCGCTCTATCGCGTACTGCGAGTGGATAAGCTGGCCTATGCCGCGCTCGAAGCGACACTCGAAAGTTATCTACGGGGAACTGAAACCGAAGACATTCCGGTCTTAAAAATGCTCTCGCTGACAAAGGAACAACTTGCCGAACGCGCTTCGCGTTTTGTCGAAAAATTGCGTGCCGCGTTTGGTGAAAATTCTTCCTTAATTGTCGATATTATCCCCGGCCTTTCCGCCGTCGGCGGCGGCGCGGCCCCGGAAGCAAAACTCGAAACCAGCCTTGTCGTTTTAACTCATAAAACACTTTCCGCCGGCCAACTGGAAGAAAAACTGCGCCTGAGCGAGCCTCCCGTGATCGCGCGCATTTCGGAAGACAAAGCCGTGCTCGATCTGCGAACGGTGAGCGAGCCGGAGGAAAACGAATTGATTCAGGCGATCGCGAAACTTGTGTAAAATTTCATTAACTGTGAAAATAAAAATCACAGATAAATGCCAAAAACATCCGAAACTATTCCTGCCGATCCTACCTCAAAAAATCACCACCGGCCCATGGCTTTATTGGTACTGATACTGGCGTCGCTGACCGCTTTTGCGCCGCTGTCGATCGATATGTATCTGCCGTCTTTTCCGCGGATCGCGGCTGATTTCGGAGTCGAGATCTCGACGGTGCAGTTGTCGCTGGCGACATTTTTTATCGGTCTTGCACTGGGGCAGTTACTGTACGGTTCGATCACCGATAGATTCGGCCGAAAAAAACCGCTGTATGTAGGATTGGTGATTTATTTTTTGACTTCGATCGGATGCGCGCTGACACCGAATATCGAGACGCTGATAGTCTTAAGATTTTTTCAGGCGCTGGGGGCTTGCGGCGGCATTGTGATCGCCCGCGCTGCGGTGCGCGATCTCTTTGACCACTCGGAATCGGCCAGGGTTTTTTCGCTGCTGATGCTGGTGATCGGTGTCGCGCCGATTCTGGCCCCGTTCATCGGGGGTTATGTTGCGCTGTTTTTCGGCTGGCACGCGATCTTTATCGTGGTGGCTGTTTTTAGCGCGATCATTCTATTTGCCGTATTCAAATTTTTCCCTGAAACGCGCGAACCGAATCCAAACGTCAAATTGAGCAGAACTTTTGGCACCTACCGGAACGTTCTGAAAGACCGGGAATTTCTTGGTTTTACATTGTCGGCTGGGTTTGCGCTCGGCGGGCTGTTTGCGTATATCACAGGCTCGCCGTTTGTTTTTATCGACCTGTTCGGGGTGCGTCCGGAAAATTACGGATGGATCTTCGGCTCGAACGCTCTGGGATTGATCGCGCTTTCCCAGATTAACGCTCGTCTCCTGCGCCGCTTTGAACCCACCCAACTGTTGCGCGTGGGATTTATCGCAAATGTCATCATCAGCGTTTTTTTGATCGCAGCCGGATTTTTCAATCTCAATTTTTGGGGTGTGGCGATACCCGTCTTTCTTTATGTTGCCAGCCTGGGGCTGATCTTTCCCAACGCGACCGCGGGCGCGCTTTCAAAACAGCACGAAAATACGGGCTCGGCTTCGGCGCTGATGGGATCGTTACAATACGGCATCTCCGCGCTGGTCTCTTCACTTGTCAGTTATTTCAGCAACGGCACTTCCATCCCGATGACCGCCGGTATCGGCCTCTGCGGTGTCGCCGCATTTTTAGTGTTTAATTTACTAATAAAGAGATCGGACGTGGTAGAAGTGACGGAAGTGGAGGATATTCATGAATCGATTCCTATATAGAATCGGTCAAAAACGGTGATATAATTCTCGGCGAGAGGCTAAGTGTATGACAAAAACTATTGATATTGATGAGATCGTAAGCATCGAAGCGGTTATTGATCTAACCGTGAACGGCGATGAGGTATTGATCGAAAAAAACGGGGAGCCTGTTGCAAAACTAACGCAGGCAGTAAAATCTGCCCTTGTAAAGGAGCGTGTTTTGGGTTTAGGTGAGGGAACTACCTGGATGAGCGATGATTTTGATGACGAATTGCCGGATGAATTCTGGGGATTTGATAAAGAACTATGAAACTGCTCCTCGATTCCCACACTTTCATCTGGTCCTATAGTGAACGACATAAACTCTCACCAGCAGCTACGACTGAGATATTAAGTGTATCGAACCAGTTATTTTTGAGCTTGGTAAGCATTTGGGAAATTCAGATTAAGATTCAGGCTGGAAAATTTACTTTCAACAGACCGTTTGTAGATGTGATAGCTCAGCAGCAAGAAGTGAACGGTTTGTCGCTACTACCAATAAATCTTTCGCATGTTATCGAACTGGAGAATATGCCTCTTTATCATAAAGACCCATTTGACCGATTGTTGATTGCGCAAGCGATTGTTGAAGATATGACGATAGTTAGTTCTGATGAGGATTTTGCACAGTATCAAGTTAGTTTGTTGCGGTAATTTTTATTTGTAAAGCAAACCACTACAGTTAGATTGGAAGGGGGAAACCAAAATAGCAGTTGCAGGAGAAAGGGCGAGAGAGATAGTCCACGCCGAAACTAAAGGTGAGCAAATTATTTTAGAAATGGCAGGTAACAATAGATATATTGCCATCACTAAGGATACTGTCTATATTGGTTCGATCGGTATATCATCTGGCTCTTATTTTGGGAAAAAGGTAAAAAGATACCCGATTAACTCAATTACTTCCGTTGATGTCAGTCAAGGCTTAATGGTAACTTGCCTAGAAATTGTAATGGCCGGTGCAGTCGAAGTAAGACTAAATCAAAGTACCCTCAGTAAAGCCAACAACGAAAATGTGATTGCATTTCCAAATACTAAATATGATCAGGTCCAACAGATCGCAAAAACAGTTTTAAACATGAAATAGGCGATAAAAAAAGAAGCTTTATCTTTACAAAGTGACGCGAAATTAACCATTCCCCAGCAAATAAAAGAATTAGCTTCCTTAAGAGATTTCAACATAATTTCTCAGGAGGAATTTGAAAATAAAAAGAAAGATTTGTTAAGCAGAATGTAATTTTAACTCGTCAATCTGCGGTAAATATTGGGCATTCGTTCGGGCAGTGAAAGCACATCGTCGATGATGGTGTAGCCGACGTCGCCGTAGAGGTCTTTGAGTTCGGCTTCGCTGTCGCGGTCGATGGTGATACAGAACGGGGTGACGCCGGCCAGGCGGGCTTCGGTCAGCGATTCGCGGACGTCTTCGCGGGCGTAGCGGGCGTCGCCGTAATCGTGATCGTAGGGACGGCCGTCGGTCAGCACGATCAGCAGCTTGGTGCGGGCTTCCTGTTTTTGCAGTTTGGCGGCAGCGTGGCGGATGGCGGCGCCGAGCCGCGTGTTGTTTTGAAATGAAATTCCGCCGATGCGCCGCTCGATCTCTTCGCTATATCGCTCGTCAAAATCCTTGACCATATAAAATTTCACGTTGCGCCGCCCTTCGCTGGTAAAACCGTAGATTGAATAAACGTCGCCGACCGCTTCGAGCGCCTCGCTCATCAGGATCAAACCTTCCTTTTCGATCTCGATAATTCTCCGGCCCGGGTGCGTATAGGGCTGCAAAGGGTTGCGCGTGATGGTGCGCGCGGTCGATGACGATTGGTCGAGCAGCAGCGATACGGCCACGTCGCGCTGGCGCCGCAGGCGCTTGGTATAAAGCCGGTCGGACTGACGTCCGTCGGCGCGGCGGTCAACCACGTAATCGATCACCGCGTTGAGATCGTATTCCTCACCATCAATCTCACGATGAATTTTCGCCAGGTTCTCCGGCTTCATCATTTGGAATTGGCGGCGAATAGACGAGATCACTCCGCCGTAGCGGCTGCGGGTGAGCTCGACAAAATTGCGGTCGCCCTGCTTGATCTGTTTTTCCACCACGCGGCACCACCCCAAACGGTGGTCCATCAAATCGCGATCCCATTCGTCGTAGGAAAAAGCCACGTCGCCGGATTCGAGAGGCTGCTCCGGCACGTCGGAATGCGACCAGGCTTCGGCGCCGTCCAGATCGTCGGGTTCTTCCTCATCCTCCAGATTGTTCCACGCGTTAAAGAGATCGCGCGCGTCCTGCAATTTTTTCTGGCGCTCTTCGCGTTTTATCTCGGATTCCAGCACCGATTCCGCCGAGTTCTTATCTTCCAAAAGCTGTTCGCCTTTTTCTTCGCTTTCGGCGGGTTTTTGCTGCTGCTCATCCTGGGCGATGTTTTGAAAGAGCGAATAAATTCGCGCGGTGGCAAAGAGAGTGTCGCCGATATTTGCGTCCGGTTTAGCGAGATAATCAAAAACGACGGATTCCAGTTCACCGACGATCTGCGTATAAAATCTTCGCGCGTCGTCGATCGCGCCCCCGCACAGCGTGATCTGAAACAGCAGTTCGAAAGGCACCTGGTGAATAGGCAGGTCAAAGATCATCGGGCGTTTTTCGCGCAGGTTGGCGACCATCAGATCGAGGTCGCGCACCAGCCCGCGATAATTTCTGCGCAGGGCGCGGTCAACACGGCCATTTTCCAGCGTCCCGAAAATTTTTCGCGCCAGCCCCGGTTCGGGAAAGACCTGCAGGACGGCGCGGTAATCGGAATCCTTCGGCAGTTTCTTTTTCTTCGCGCTTTTTGCCGCTGCTGAAGCGCTTTCCGGCGGCAAAGCTTTTTCGCTTTTGCCGATATCATGTATGTAACCGTCGAGCGAAAACGCGTCCCAGTCTTCCGCGCTCGCTTCATACAAAAACGAAAGTTCGGTAAACGCGGCTTTTAGCGGCGCGGTATCTTTTTCATAGGTGCCGAATTCGATCTGCCCGGCGGCGTGCGCGGCCAGCACCTTATAAAGACGAAAATCCATTTCGTCATCGCCGAATTCCGAGACGGCCGAAGGCAGGTAGATCACGCGGCCGTCGCTCAGACGCGATTCCTGCGGCACGGCGGCCAGCGGCGCGATCTCGACTTCGCGGCCGGTCAGGGCTTCGATATACAGCCGGAGCGTGGTTTGCACTTTATCAAGCGGAAGCCCTTCGCGGCCTTCGTGCAGCAGATCGTGGCTGCGCCTGGTCTCAAGCGCGAAATAGCTGCGCTGGGCCTTGTTATTGCCCATCAGAGGCTTTACGTTTAACCCGGTCCGCACCCAGTCTTCGAATTGCAGCAGCGAGACCTGTTTCAACGCGCCGGCGCTCGAACGGAAACAAGCCAGCGCGCTTTCCGCATCGGTTTCGGCGATCTCGCCAGTGAGCGATAAAACACGATTCGCCAGGGTGACCGTCTCTTCGTGTTTTTTTAGCGCGGTCATTTGACGGAAAAACTGCGGGCCGCTGCGGATAAATGAAACCAGCACGGCGTTACCGTGTTTTGCGATCGTGTGCAATACCCGGCGCCACGCCGGGAAAACTTCCGCCGCCAGCCGCATGATCTCGCCGCCGGTGGAAACGAAATTCAGAGTGACGCTGCCGCCGTACACCAGAAACTGCTCGGCGATCGTCAGCAGGCCGATAGCGTTTGCGGCGCCGAGACTCTTTAACGCGCCGGGCAGCAGTATCCACAGGTCGGAAGTCATTCCGCCCGTCCGCGCGGCGAAATGCGAAGCGAGTGTGATCGTAGCAGATGAAACCTCTGCTTTTTTTTCGCCGAATTGCTTTAACGCTTCGGCGACCTTTGGCGTGGCGGCGAGAAAATCGGCGCTGTGTTTGGCGGAGCGCTGCGCTACTTCGACGCCGACGTTCAAAATGCCGGTAAAGAGTTCGGCGTCATTAACCTGCTCCGCCAGCATAGGTATCTGTTTGAAAGTTTCCAGCGCGACCGAGGTGGAAAGCACGAGCTGGCGCAGGCAGATCTGAAAAGCCAGCGGGCGGGCCGCGGCGGGTACGAGCGCGTAATATTCCACGCCATCGGAAAAAAATTGCGCGCCCAGATCGGCATTGCCCATGGCCAGTTTTCGCCCGATCTCGGCCCAGCTGCGGATCTCGTCAGCGCTTAAAACTTTCGCCGCATTCGGCACGGCCTGCAGAAATTCCTTGCTCACGCGCAGGCTTACCCCGGCCAGCGCCGCGCTTACTTCTAAAGCGGCGCGCGATTTTTCCACGGGTAGTTTTCTCAGATCGCCGGTCAAACTCATCTCTCACCAGCTTAAGAGAATCACGCCTAAAGAGCAATCGGCCCGAAAAATTACACTGGCCAATGTGTCAGTAGCCCGACCATAAGGGGTGGGCGCATTTCAGGGCGTAAATCAGCGCTCTTTGGTGACGCGCGGGCTACCGACGACGTTGATTATTTAAAACCGTGGCTATTTTACAAAAATGGAGTATAAATATAGCTAACTAACCCCTTGGCCGTAATAAGAAGAGAGGTCTTAATGCCTGTATGAGCAAACTGAAAAAATCGGTTCGCGCCGCCGCATTTTTCATTGCGATCTTTACCGCCGCGCAGGCGGCAGTCGTCGCCCAGGTAATCGAGCTCGATTTCGACTTTCGCGGGGGCGCTCTCGGCTGGACGGCGGATTTTGCCGGTTATCATCCGGCGTATAACACTAACGGAATATATGAATTGGCCGCGGGAATTCGCTTTATGCCGCGAAAGCTGACCCACGTGCCGCGACGCGGATTTTACATCCAGGGAAACAGCCGCTCGCCGGGCCTGATCATGTTTCTAAAGCGGCGTTTGGCGGCCGAAAACGGGATAGTCGCCGGACAAAGCTACCGGATCGAATATGCCGCCAACCTGGCTTCGGATGTGCCCAACGGCTGCGCCGGGATCGGCGGCCCGCCGGGAGAATCAGTTCATTTAAGAACCGGAGCAAGCCCGATCGAGCCGCTTGCCGTGGAGCAGGTAAATGGCGGGCTGGTACTAAATATAGACATTATGACGGCCACCTCTCCTGCGGGTGACGTCGCCAACGGCCTGGATTGTGAAAGCGCGTCACCGCTCTTTCCCTTCGCTTTATTTCAACGCTCGGCCGAGTACCCGTCGGTGACGGCGAACGCTAACGGGGAAGTATGGCTCTTTGTCGGCACAGGTTCGGGTTTTTCAGGAAGAACAAGGCTTTATTATCAAAATATTAAAGTAAAGCTGATTCCCGTCACCGCGCCGAAGCTGAGCATTTGAACTGGAAACCCGTTTGCCGAACAAGGAACTTCTAACACCACGGGAGCGACGTTTTACGGTTAAAGAATTAATAGTTACAGTAATTTGAACACCTATTTTCTAACCTGAACTACTACCCCTCTCGCGCCTGCTTAAACATTTTCAACCGATTCCCGTATAATCTAGGTTTTCAAAAGTATAGTTCTGCAAAAATATCATTCTGACTGAAAAGGTAAATTATGACGCTGAAAAAAGTTGTTCTGACGGCTTTATTTGTATCGATCTGCGCGGCTGCCGGATTTGCGGCTCCGTATATGACCGAGCCTTCGCTGTCGCCCGACCGCGCAGAGATCGCTTTTGTTTCCGGCGGCGACGTCTGGTCGGTCCCGGCCGAGGGCGGCACGGCGCGGCTGCTGGTTTCGCACCCGGCGACGGAATCGCGCCCGCTTTTTTCGCCTGACGGCAAGCGTCTTGCGTTCGGTTCGAATCGCACGGGCGGCGGCGACATATACATCCTGAATCTGGAAAACGGCGAACTTAAACGTCTTACCTTTGACGACAGCCTCGATCAACTGGAAGCCTGGTCACGCGACGGCAACTGGGTATATTTTTCCTCGACCAGCAAAGATATTTCCGGGATGAACGACGTCTTTCGCGTGTCGGCCGGCGGCGGTACACCGATGGCGGTGAGTTCGGACAGATACACCAACGAATTTGGCGCGGCGCCGATGGCGGACGGTTCGATAGCTTTCGCGGCGCGCGGACTTTCCTCCGGCCAATGGTGGCGCAAGGGCAGAAGCCATATCGACGAAACCGAATTGTGGATGAAAACGGGCGACAAATACGAGGAACTGACTCCGCGCGGCGCTAAGCAGATGTGGCCGATGTGGAACGCGGACGGTTCGCGTTTGTTTTATATGTCGGATCGCAGCGGCGCGCAAAACATCTGGTCACAGCCAAAAGGCGGTCAGGCAAAACAGATAACGAATTTTACCGAGGGCCGCGTACTCTGGGCGAGCATTTCATATGACGGCAAGGAGATCGTTTTCGAGCGAAATTTCGGCATCTGGAAAATGAAGACCGATTCCGGAAAGGCCGATCCGGTGGCGATCGTTTTACGCGGCGTGGCCGCAAGCCCGCTGGCCGAGCGCATTAATATGTCAACACAGGTTCGCGATCTTGCGCTCTCGCCTGACGGAAAGAAAGTCGCCGTGATCTCGCGCGGCGAGGTTTTTGCCGCGTCCGCCAAAGACGGCGGCGAAGCCGTGCGCGTGACCAATACCCCGGCGGCGGAATCCTATGTCACGTGGTCGCCGGACAGCAAAACAGTTGTATACGCTTCGGAACGCGACGGTGCGATGTCGCTGTTTCAATACGATTTTGCGGCGGAGACCGAAACCCAGATCACCCGCGGCACGAATTTCGATTCGCTGCCGAAATTTTCGCCGGACGGAAAATTGCTCGCTTTTATTCGCAACGCGCGCGCGATGATGGTCTATGACACGGCGTCAAAACAGGAACGCGAACTATGCAAATTTTATACCGATAACGCGCCGCTGCTGAGTAAGGACAGCTACGCGTGGTCGCCGGACAATAAGTGGCTCGCGTTTTTGACCTACGCACCGGAAACGCGTTCGTATACGAATGTCAGTGTCGTACCGGCCGGCGGCGGCGCGGCACGGCCGATCAGTTTTCTGGCGAATTCAAACAGCGGCTCGGTTTCATGGAGCCCGGACGGATCGTATATTCTGTTCGATACCAGCCAGCGCACCGAGGACAGTTCGATCGCCCGCATCGATCTGAAACTCCGCACGCCGAAATTCCGCGAAGACCAGTTCCGCGATCTTTTCAAACAGGAAAATCCCAAGGATAAACAGCCGCCCCCAGTGCCCAGCGTGTCGCCAAGCCCCGCTCCTGCTCCTCCTGCTACCGCTACGCCGCAGCCATCCGCGTCGCCGTCCGCCTCCCCCTTGTTTAATACAAAGGCCGTCGAGGCGGAAAAGAAAGATGAGGCAAAGGCGACCGAGATCATTTTCGAAGATATCCGTAAACGTCTGAGCCTGGTAAATACCGGCATCGATAACGGCGGCCAGGCGATCAGCCCGGACGGCAAGACGCTGCTGGTGGTGGCCAATGCCGAGGGACAAACGAATCTTTACACGATCTCGCTGGACGATCTTGCCACCGATACTTCGGCGCGTCAGCTGACCTCGACACAGGGGTTTAAATCCAACGTTCAGTTTTCGCCCGACAGTAAGGAAGTTTATTACACCGAAAACGGCCGGATAAATATTATCAGCATCGACCGGCGCGAGGTGCGCCCGCTCACGCTCAACCTGGAAATGAACGTCGAATTCGCGCGCGAGAAAATGGAAGTCTTCAAACAGGGCTGGCGTTACCTGCGCGATAATTTTTATGACGATAAATATCACGGGGCGGATTGGAACGCCGTCCGCGCGACTTATGAACCGATGGTGAGCGAAGCGCGCACGCTCGACGAAGTGCGCCGGTTGATGAATATGATGGTCGGAGAATTGAACGCTTCTCATTTGGGAGTCGGCGGGCAAACGGGCTTTACGCCGGCGCCGGTCGGAAAATTGGGCCTGCGATTCGACCGCGGCGAATATGAAACCAGCGGGCGGCTTAAGATCACGGAGATTATCACGCTCAGCCCCGCGGGCGTAGTAAAAGAGATCAAGGTCGGCGATTATCTGCTCAGTGTAGATGGAGTGAACATCGACGGCAAAGCGAATCTCGATGAACAACTCGAAAACAAGGTCGGCAAACGAGTGGTGCTGGGTATTTCGAGCTCGGGCGCCGCGGCCGACAAGCGTCCGGTTATAGTCAAGCCGGTTAGCACCGGCGCGGAAAAAAATCTGCTCTACCGCCAGTGGGTCGAGACGAACCGCGCTTATGTCGCCCGGATCAGCGGAGGACGTGTCGGCTACGTTCACCTGCCCGATATGGGCGAAGCCTCGCTAAACCAGCTTTATATCGACCTCGACGCGGAAAATCAAAATAAGGAAGGCGTGGTTGTCGATATCCGCAACAACAACGGCGGCTTCATTAACCCCTATGTGATCGACATTCTGTCGCGGCGCGGATATTTGAATATGAAGGAACGCGGCCTGTGGACGGTTCCGGGGCGCAGCAACCTGGGCCAGCGCGCGCTCGAACGCCCGACGGTGCTCGTCACCAATCAGCATTCGCTTTCCGACGCCGAAGATCTGACGGAAGGATACCGCTCATTAAAATTGGGCAAAGTGGTCGGCGAACCGACCGCCGGCTGGATCATCTTTACCTGGAACACGCAGCTTTTCGACGGCACGACCTTCCGCCTGCCGCGCCAGCTAATTACCGGCAGCGACGGCAAGGATATGGAGCTAAACCCGCGCCCGGTCGATGTGCCGGTGACGCGCCCGATCGGCGAAACCCTGACCGGCAAAGATTCGCAGCTCGACGCGGCGGTGCGGACGCTAATGGGCGGGAATTAAGCTTAGTGTATGCACGTGCGATTCGTGGTTGGTTGCGGCTCATTCGAATTGCATAAACAGTGCTGCTGCCGGCAGATTCGATAAAAGGACGCGAAGTGTTTCACTGTTTCAGGCGTTTCCGACTGAAACAGTGAAACAAAAATGAAACAGAAATCTTAAAAATCATACGCGATTGCCCAAAAACATATAAACGCGGCTTGAAAAGATCGGCGGAATCGAAACTTGCGCAAAACAGAAATTCCGCGAGGATATTATGGCCGATAGATATTATTTTGGTAAGAAAGGTTTTGGAGTTTTTGCTGTGTTCGCGGCTTTTAATGAAATAGATGGTTAACGCAAGGAAGTCAGAACCTTAGAACGCAGTGGCCGGTTATTATCGAAGGGGTTAGATGCTGTTAGTTTCTTTCGCTGCGCTCATTCTACCTGGTCACCGCGTTCTAAGGTTCTGACTTCATCGCCGATCTTCACGTCCCTGGCGTCTTCGCTTTGCGCTCTTTGCGGTTTTCTCATCGTAAAAAAGCTAACCGCAAAGTACGCCAAGATAAGACGCAAAGCTCGCAAAGAATTATAAGCTCCGTCGATTCAAAGTTCGGAGGGTTGCCCCGTGCCCGCCGTGTTTACCTGAGAAGTTTCTTTGGCAAATCTAAACTATCGTCGATCAAGATATCTGTGGAAACTCTCGCCAACCTTGCATAACTGAGCAACATAATTAGGGAGGCTCTCTTATGCCTCTTTCGAAAACAGAAATATTACTGCGAGTATGGGCCCCATCATGCTCCAATCTCGCACGAAAAAAATAACAGCCATCCAGCCCCGTCGGAGAAGAACCCGGTCACTACCGTTCCCGGTTCTGACTTCATCGTCGATCTTCGCGTCCCTGGCGTCTTCGCTTTGCGCTCTTTGCGGTTTTCTCTCATCGTAAAAAAGCTAACCGCAAAGTACGCAAAGCGAAGACGCAAAGAACGCAAAAGAATTATAAGCTCTGTCGACTCAGAGTTCGGAGGGTTGCCCGGTGCCCGCCCTATTTCAGAAGTCTCTTTGGCAAATCTAACCTATCGTCGATCAAGAAGTAATGAAGTCAGAACCGGGAACGTAGTGACCGGGTAAGTGAGCGCAGCGAAAAAAAATTTCTGCCTTTCTATATCGACATCGCGATCAGCCACTGCGCGAGAAAATAACTGCCGAGGATATAAATATCTTTGCGCGGGATCGGTTTTTTGAACCGGTCGTAGGCGAGCAGTGAATCGGAAACGATAAAAACCAGCGCCCCGGCAAAAGCCAGCAGCGTATCGGTGTCGCCGATGTTTAGCCAGCGGTTCATCGCGAAGCGGCCCATCATGCAGATCGTCAGCGCATAGACGATGATCGGCCACTTCATCGCGCTCAGGGAATACCACAATATCCGCATGAAAACCGCAAAGAAAAGTACGAACGGCACCGCCGAATAAACCGCATTCACACCCGTCGGCAATTGGTAAAACGCAGCCACGTAGCAAAAATGCGCCAGCAGAAAAACGACCAGCCCCGGCAAAAACAGTTTCCTGTCAAAGATCAAAAACATATCGCCGATCAGCGAAAAACCAAGGCCGATCAGGATCGCGATCTTATAATACTGGGCATTCGGGTCGCCGGTTTGCAAAAACGCGATCGCGATGATGCAGAGCATCGTCAGCGGTTTGAAAACGCATTTTTGCAGCGTGTCTTTTCTTAAATAGGCGCGAATAGTGAGCGCGGCAAAAATTAAGGCAAGTAGTGAAAGTATCGATTGAGGTATCGGCATCTAGTTTTTTCAAGTGCTAATGCTATGAGCGGTCGAATCCGCATCTCTCTTCCACAATATCATTACCAGCCAAAACATAAATGCTCTGACAGGAAGCGGAATATCACCGGGCAGATCCAGCACCGCGGCGCTGGTTAATGCATTTTCAGGAGTGATCGAACCGACTTCGACTCCCTCATCTATTAAAATGAATTTGCGAAAAAAAACCGCTTCGGCTTCCAGTGTGTATTGCCGTCCGTCAAATTCAACACTGAAAGAACGATTTAAAGCGCTGGGCTTTTCCGCTTTGGCTAAGACGCTATCGTTAAGTTCAAAAATGAAAGCGCCGCTCATCCAGCTTTCACGATAAGCTTTATACATTTCACCGCCGATGTAAATTTCCGCCGATTCGCTGAACCAGGCAGGTGTTATCCCAGCGACTTCCTCTTCATTCTCAAAAAGTGCGAAATTCCAGGTGAACCAATCTTGAGGAACAGCTTTTAGTATTTGCATAAATCAAGTTAATGAGCAAAACGATTTAATTTAAATAATTTTTAATCCACATCGGGTTCAATCGGCAATCAAGCACAGCATAAACTAATACTTCGTTATTTTCCAAAGAATAATAAATAGCAAAAGGAAATCGTCTTGAAAGCAGACGGTGGTATTTTTCGAAATGAACTGTATGAATTCCTGCGTAGATTTTCAGTGAATCAATATCTGCAAATAAGGGCTCGAGAAAATAAGAGCCCAGACCTGGTTCCTGTTCCTCGTAAAAATAATAGCCGTTTGTCAGACCTTTCCGGGCGGAGTCCAGAATTTTGATCTTCATGAAAGTGAGTCGAGTATGTCCTTTTTTACATCTTCCCAATCGGAAAATTGATCTTTGCCGTTTTTAATATCATCTTCTCTTTTTCGCAAAACTTCACCGTGCCATTCCGGGGATGGAATATTTGCCGGAGTTTGCGAGAGATCGTTCCACAGGCTTTCCATGGCCTCAAGTTTTTCGGCTGTCGTCATTTTATCCAGCGGCAATGTGATTCCCATAAAGAACTCCAAACTTAGACAACGACTTTTTCGCCGCTTTCGGTCTGTTGGCGCGCGTGGTAAGAGCTGCGGGTCAGCGGGGAAGATTCGACGTGTTTGAAACCCATGTCTTCACCGATGCGTTTCCATTCGGCAAACTCGTCGGGGGTGACGTAGCGTTCCACGGGCAGGCGGCGTTCGTAGGGCTGGAGGTATTGCCCGATGGTCATGATGTTGCAGTCGGATCTGCGCAGGTCGCGCATTAGACCCACCACTTCTTCGAATTCTTCGCCGAGGCCGGCCATGATGCCGCTTTTGGTCAGCATCCGCGGAAAATATTTATCGCGAAACTTGCCCGCGCGGTCGAGCAGTTCGAGCGTCTGATCGTATTTCGCGTCGGGACGCACGCGGCGGTAGAGGCGCGCGATGGTTTCGGTATTGTGATTGAGCACATCGGGGCGAGCGGCAAGCACGGCGTTGAGCGCGGCTTCGTCGCCGTTAAAATCCGGGATCAGAACTTCGACCTTGCATTCGGGATTAAGCTCGCGAACCTTCAGGATCGTTTCCGCCCAGTGATGCGCGCCGCCGTCAGGCAGATCGTCGCGATTGACGGAGGTAATGACCGCGTGTGCCAGGCCGAGATGTTTGACGGCTTCGGCCACATGGGTCGGCTCCAGCGGGTCGAGATCCATCGGCTTACCCTTATTGACGGCGCAGAATCCGCAGTGGCGCGTGCAGGTATCGCCGCCGAGCATAAAAGTGGCGGTCTTGTCCGTCCAGCATTCGAAAATATTAGGACAGCGGGCTTCCTGGCAGACAGTGTGAAGATTCAGTCCCTCGATCAGCTTCAGCACGGCGTTTTGATTGGTCGGGTCGCCGATCTTGATCTTAAGCCAGTCGGGCTTTTTCAGCCGTTCTTTCTTTTTCTTGATAAAGTTTTGAATTAATACTTGTTCCTGCATATTTTCCACAATTATTCTAGCATTTTGTTCTGACGCGCAAAAGGTGTTGCCTTAAAGGCGCGTTATTGTTTAAACTTGTTTAAGAATAGGCCACCTCTTCTTCCCATCTAAGATCGGACCATTCAGAAAAATTAAAGCGCCTGTTCAGTAAAGTTCGGCGCTTTTTTGTTTAGTAAGTTATTTGTCCTGCTTTAAGATATCGATTCGCATGCTGAATTCTTCAACCAGATTGCCGGTATTTCCCACCTTAATGAACGAGATCTTACCTTTCTTATCGACAAAAAGCGTGGTTGGATACGAGACCATTCCGCTATTTAAATTTATGAGATTTTCGTTATAACTGTCTGCGACTAAAACCGGAAAATCGTATTTCCTTTCGGCAATAAACTTCCTTACCGTTTCCAAGCTATCCTGGATGTCAAAAGCCATTATCGCCACGTCACTATCGTTTTTATATTTGTTAGCGAGTTCCTGAATCTCGGGCATTTCCTTAACGCAGGGGATGCACCACACTCCCCAGAAATTGATGACGGCTACTTTTCCTTTTACGTCGGCAGAAGACATTGAACCCTGATCGATCTTTTTCAGATCGAATGGCACAAGGTCTTTCGGTTCCCTGATGCGCGACGCAGCGACCTCAATCCTTATTTTGGCCCTGATCTTTTCTTTTAGATCCTGATAATAGGCGTCAAATTCCCGCAGTCCGCCATTTTTCTCCCGGTATAATTCTCTGATACTGGTAATGTACGGTTTGCTGATGCTGGCTAAGGTTAGGTAAATATCTTCTGCCTTGTCGTACTCTTTACGCGCTTTATATATCAAAGCGAGGGTCAACAGAGCGTCCGTATTATCGCCGTTCAGTTCGCGAGCCTTTAGTAATTCTTTTTCCGCTTCATCGAATCTGTTTTCCAGGTACAGGGCAAATCCCAGGGTCTGCAGCGCTTTTGACCGGATCGATTTTGTCTGTTGCTCCGCGTCTTTCGCGTTCATGGTTGCCCGATAATCGGCGGCGTCTGTCTCTGCTTCTTCGATCCCGGCCCTGGCATACGCCAGGGTGTCCGCTGTAAGCGCCGGATTTGCTCTATAGACTTTTCGGACGGCGAGAAAATCGGCTATCTCTCTGTTTGTGTTGGTTTGCCGGTTATTTTTGAGTTTCCCGACGGTATCCAAAAATTCTTTGACCTTCTCGTCCGGCATTCCGAAGTCATACATCGCTCGGTAAAAGAGTGAAAAATGCGCCGTTGAAAGGTGCGTCATTTCGAAGTGTCGCGGGCGGCGGATAAAAGCTCTCCATTCTTCGCTGATCTTATCGGCGCTCGCCTGGTCGAGACTGAGGGATTTCAAAGCTTTAGAAAGTAATTCCTTGTCGCCAAGTTGTCTGGCTTCGCCGAGCTCACTGACTGCCCGGGTATATTCGGCCGACGGCAGCGCCTCGGTTGCAGCCCTGGTCATTTTTATGATCCTCTCAACAATAATGGGTTCGGCAAATTTTGAATTCGGAAATTTTTTCAGTATCCGCGCCTCGTAAAACTCCTTTTTCTCAGTATTCTTCATTAGCCCGTAATGGATCGAAACATTAAGAAGAATTTCCGGCGAATTTGGCCTGGCCCTTAACAACGCGTTGATGTCAGCGACCACTTCCCGCTCTTTTTGTTCGTCGGTCTTGCCCGGTTGTTCGGATAGCATTCGCCAGTAAGCGACGCGGTTTCCCAATGAGTACGGCGCTGACTGCACCGCTTTTTTTATTAATGGAAGCGCTTCTTTTATTCGCTTTTCACGATTTAGATAATCAGCGTAAAGGAAGAGAGAATTGACCGTGGGCTGGGCCACCTTTATCGAAGTTTCGAAATCCTGGAAGGCCCGTTCCTTTTTATCGGCGAAGTATCCGCTAATTCCGCGAGCATTGTAGAACCGCGATCTATCCGTGATCCTGTCCGCATTTTTATCCAGCCACGCGAGTGACTCGGTATATTTTGTGGCGCGAAAAATTATCGAATTGTAAGTGAAAATCGCCTCTTCGTTATTCGGCGCGATCTCAACCGCTTTTTCGGCGGCTTTAAGCGCGTCGTCAGCCTTTCCGTTATAACTATTTGCCATGGCCAGCGCGATCAAGCCGTGTACACTGTCGCTTTTAGCGGTCACCATATCATTGGCCATTTCCAGCGCGGCTTTGTTGTTGGGGATCGCGCGGACACCGTTCAGAACGGCCCACATCCGCAATTCATCGTCGTTAGGAAACTGCCTCAGCAATTTCTGTCCGGCTTCATAGCCGGCAGTAAAATCACGTTCGAAGAAAAAGTCACGCAGCTTTTTGACGGCGGCTTTTTTGTTAGGCGTGGTTTGGGCCGCGCTGAGGCTGGTGACGAAACCGATAGCCAGGCAGGCACATAACACCAGTACCAAGTGTTTTCTCATATTTAATCTTTGTCCTTATTCTGAGGTGCCGGGTATCTGCTCGGTAACATACTCCGATTTCGTTTTATGCCAGCAAAAAAGCGTGTCAGGCAAGTTTTTAAGAGCACTTGCTTTCTGACACGCTTTCGGAAAAATCCGGTTGCAATTTGTTTGAGCTCTTTACGCACACTGTTAGCAACACATTAGAGTTCAAATCTTAACTTGTCTTAGCCGCAAGACATTCGCTTCGCTTATACCCGGTCACTACCGTTCCCGGTTCTGACCTCATGGCCCTCACGCGCTTTATTTCAGGCGGCCGTTGACCGCATCCCAATTGATGTTCGAGAAAAATGCTTCGATATATTTTGGGCGGTCGGCCGGGGCGTAATCCTTGATAAAGGCATGTTCCCAGACGTCCATCACCAGCACCGGCGTGTAACCGGCGACATTGCCTTCCTCGTGCAGCGTGATCCAGTGGTTGGACAACTCGCCCGACGAGGGATCCTGCAGCGCGATCGCCCAGCCGACGCCGCGCATTTTGCCGACGCTGGTGAAATCGGCTTTCCAGACATCGTAGCTGCCGAAGCTCGATTCCACCGCTTTGGTAAAAGCGGCCCCGGCCGACGGATCGCCGGTGCCCTGTTTCTGCATATTGTCGAAGTAATATTCGTGCAGCACCATGCCGTTATACTCAAAGCCGTAACGGCGCTTGAGCTCGGAAAAGGCGGCCATGTTAGCCGGGTCGAGCGCTCCGTCCTTGATCAAAGCGCCGACCTTTTCGTTCAAAGTGTTGGTGTTGGTGACATAGCCTTCGTACAGCTTGAAATGCATCGCCAGCGTTTCATTGGAAATTCCGTCGAGATCGCTGAGATCCCATGTTTTCGCCTTATAAACTTGATTCAAACCCATGATGTTCTCCTTGTCAGTCTTGCAGATTCAAAATATCTAAAAATTTATTCCCATTCTTCGGGGCGCGGGCCGGCGTCCATTCCTTCGGTGCTGACCTGTTTTAAAACTTTCACGTGCATATCGTCCGCCACCCGTATCTGGCACGAGAGCCGGAAGCCTTCTTCGAGCGCGCCGCGCAGGGTCAGGCATTCGCGCTCGGTTTCGCCCATTTCCGGCGCGTCGCCGTCGATGATCTCCACGCGGCAGGTGGTGCAGCGGGCATTTCCGCCGCAGCGGTGAAGAATGTCCACGCCGCCGTCTTCCAGCGCCAGCACCAGCCGGCGCCCGGCGGGCGAATCGATAACTTTGGGACCCTGGGCAGTTTCTGCGTTAATTGTCGGCATTGATCTTAAACTCCTGCGTACTAATATTTTTATAGCTTAACCTTGAATTTGGCACAGGTGACGCAAAAAGAGCAAGCGGGGGAGCGGAAATTTACGGCAGGCGGACAGCGAAGTAATATTTTGACTAGAGACCCAGGAATTGTTTGAGGCGCGCGCGTATCTGATCACGCGCGATACGAAAAGCAGAGAGACGTTCGCCCTCCGTTCCTGTGACCGCCGCCGGATCGTCAAAACTCCAATGAATACGCCGGGCGCGGCCCGGAAAAACCGGACAGCTTTCTTTGGCGTTGTCGCAAACCGTAATAATGAGATCGAACTGTCGATCTATAAATTCATCTACGGATTTCGAGCTATGGCCGGAAATATCGATGCCGATCTCACGCATTGCCTCGATAGCTTCCGGACGAACCGACGAAGGCGCGACACCCGCGCTTGCGACTTCGAATTTATCGTTTGCAAGATGCCGCAACAGCCCCTCGGCCATTTGGCTCCGGGCGGAATTTCCGGTGCATAAAATAAGAACGCGCTGTTTGTCATTCATGATCGTTTTTTTGAATCAGCCAATTAAAAAGAAACGATGCCGTTACCCCGCCTAAAAGTTGAACGGCGATAAAAGGCATGATGTCCGCAGGGCGAATTCCGGTAAACGTATCGCTTAAAGACCGCGCGATCGTAACCGCCGGATTTGCAAAAGACGTCGATGAAGTGAACCAGTAGGCCCCCGTAATGTAGGCGGCGACGGCCAGCGCGACAACGGGAATTTTAAACTTTCGGGAAACTGCTATCACTACTGCGACCAGGCCGAATGTAGCGATAAATTCGCCCAGCCACTGACCGAAACCGGTTCTCACCTTTGTCGAAGCAAAGAACGGCGGCAGGCCGAACATCAAATTTGCCGCGGCCACACCAAGCAGCGCGCCGGTAATTTGAATGATCGTGTAAAGAACCGCATCGCTCCAGCTCATTTCCCGGTTGATCACGGCGGACAGCGAAACGACCGGATTGAAATGCGCTCCGGACGTGGGAGCGAACATTAAGATCAACGCCGCCAGAGCCGCTCCAGTCGCCAGAGTGTTTGCAAGCAAGGCAACGGCGACATTACCGCCGGCTAAACGTTCCGCCATAATGCCGGAACCGACCACCGCGCAGAGCAGCATCGCCGTACCGATAAATTCAGCAGCAAGCCGTCGTAACATTTTCTTTGCTGCCTTCGATGTTGGTAAATGTCGGGATGCAGCAGGTCTTATCCGCCGCGCCCTGGATTTCTTCGGATAAGTTGTCCGCCAGAACGACAAATACCTCCCATTCGTTTCCGTCGGGATCGTGAACCCAGGCCTTATCCTGCAATGCATAGCAGCAGGTCGTCTGCATTTCGTCACGCGGTATCAGGCCTTTTTCCTGCCAGCCGGCGCGCATGGCCGTAACGTCTTCGGTCGTTGCAACCTGAATGCCGAGATGCGACAGGGCGCCCTTGCCTTCGAAGGGCACCTGATTAAGCGTCAGATTGAGCGGCGGATTTTGCACGTCGAATTTCGCATAACCGGTGCGAACCTTTAACGGATCGATGCCGAGCATTTTCCGGTAAAATTCGATGCTGCTGCCGACGTCTTTGACGTTTAAGGCGAGATGCGCTTTTAATGTGTTTATTTTTGCCGCGTTTTCCATAATAATTTACTCCTTAAAGATGATAAAACAATTACGTACAAGCATAATTGTTTTATCAGAATATACAGCTGATACAATTATGTCAAGGCATAATTGTTATGTGTTAGAATATTTTTATGGCAGGAAAAGAAGTTTTCAATTCGGAGCTCTTTTTTTCGGCGCTGGCGGACAGAACCCGGCTGCGGCTGCTGAATCTATTGCGGGACGGCGAAGTTTGCGTTTGTTTCTTTGCCGAAACCCTGGGAACGAATAACCCAAAGATCTCGCGGCATTTATCATATCTAAAACGGGCCAATCTGGTTTCCGGGCGGCGCGACGGTAAATGGATGCATTATAGCCTCCGGAGGCCGGCCGAAGCCGGCGCGGCCGAAGTTTTCGATGCCACCATGAAAATGCTGGAAAGCGACGGCGAAATGAAAAAAGATCGGGAACGGCTGGTAGATTTTTGCTGTTCGCCCGGCGCGCCGGTGTTGATACAAGGACGCGCAAAAACTAGATGAAAAGCGGAGTTTCCCGATAAGCGGTTTCGTGGTATTTTGAACAATTAGATTCAGACAGATTTCATAACGGATTTACCTAAGGAAACATCATAGATCATGCAGGAAATTCAGACTGACGGGGCACTGCCCGAGAAGCCGAAAAAACGAAGCTGGGTGGAATGGTTCGGCTCGGAAGAGGCGGTGCGCCTGGTTTACCTGTTATTCGGCCTGGCGATAATAATCATCATAATGGCGCGGCTGCAGTTTTCCACCGGGGCGATCTGCTGCGGCGATTGGGACGGTTATTACCATATCCGCTGGAGTTCGCTGCTCTGGGAAAATTTTAGCCAGGGAAAATGGCTGCCGGAATTCAAATGGCTGCCGCTGACGGTGCTGAACCCGCAGGATTACGCCGATCATCATTTCCTGTTCCATCTTTTGCAGATACCTTTTCTCTGGTTTTTCGAGACCGAAACAGCGGCCAAGGTGGCGGCGGTCGTTTTCGGCAGCCTGGCGATCTTTAGCGTCTATTGGATGATGTACCGCTACAAAGTCGATCACCTGCTGCTCTGGCTGGGAGCGCTGCTGACCTGCGCCAATCCCTTCTTTTACCGGATGAACATGGCCAAAGCGCCGCCGCTGACGATCATCTACACGGTGGCGGGCATCTACCTGCTTTTTCAGCGCAAATATGTCTGGCTTTTGCCGTTGATGTTCGTCTTCGTCTGGACTTACAGCCTCTTTCCGCTCTTGTGGATCGCCGCCGTCATCTGGGTGGGGATCGTCGCCTGGAACGAGAGAAAATTCGAATGGCAGCCGTTGGCATACACCACCGGAGGCATGATCCTGGGCAATGTCATCAATCCTTATTTTCCCCAAAACCTGGGATTATTCTTTGAGCATTTCATCACCAAGTTCAAATCCGGCGCTTTTGAGGTCGGCGTGGGCGGCGAATGGTACCCGTATGAAAGCTGGGATCTGATCACACATCTGACCGTGGCGATGCTGGCGATGCTGGTGGGTTATATCCTGTTTGCCCCGAAGGACGGAAAGCTGCCGGAGAAAGCGACGTTTTTTCTTATCTTTGTCTCGATCCTGTTTTTCGGAATGTTCAAATCCAAGCGGTACGCCGAATATTTTCCGCCGTTCGCGATCCTTTTCGGCGCTTTTAGCTGGCAGGCTTTTTGGGCGCCCCGCACCGTGGAGCTGCCGGAAGATTTTCGCCGCGATCTGGAGCCGTTCCTGGATGTCGAAGCCAAAACAGCCCAAAAAGACCCGTTGGCGATCTGGAAAAAAGCGGCGTCCGGCGCCATCGGCTTCATTTTGCTGCTGCTGATGTATCATAATTTCATCGGGTACGATCTGGAAAAATGGGGATTGAAGGGCATTAAGCAGGAGGGGATGCTCAAAAGCATCGAGAACAACGAAAAAGCCAGCAGGTATCAGCGCGCGATGGAGTGGGTGAAAAACAATGTTCCCGAGGGCGAACGCGTCTTTAACTCGGATTGGGACGATTTTCCCAAAATGTTTTATTTCGATCAGAAACACATCTATATTTCCGGGCTCGATCCGACCTATCTCTACAGTAAAAACCCCGACCTGTGGAAGCTGTTCGACGATATTACTAACGGAAAGCACGAAGAAGGCGCGCTGATCGTAAAAGAAAAATTCCAGGCGAATTACATTTTTTCCGACACGCAAAATCACCAGGACATGTACGCCAAGCTGATGGAAAGCGGCTGGGTCGATAAGGTCTATGAAGACGACGAGGCTTTTGTCTTAAAGATCCGCGACGAAAAGGGCGAACCGCCGAAAGAAACCGCCGCCGAGGGTAGTGACGAGCCGACACCGGAAGAAATACAGGCTGCCGGAGCGGAAGAAAACGACGGCAATCTGGCGGAGCCGGAAAACGATAATTCGCCCGATGAAAGTAATGAAGGCAGCGACAATTCCGCGGAACCGAAATAGTTCATGAGCGTAACGCAAAAAATTCTTATCGCGGGCCTTTTGGGATGTTTTTGCTTTGCCTGTGAAACTCCGCCGTCGCAGCCGGCCGCGCGGGAAGATGCGACGCCCGCGCCTACGGTGGAGATAAAGCCGAAAACTTTCGCAGACGATCTGGAAACGATCCGTTACAACGGCTACAAATACATTTTCATTTTGCGGCGCAAAGACGGCAAAGTCATCGACGGAGAGGACGGCAAATTTATCCGCGCCAATTCGCCTTCGGAAACGAATCAGAGACTTTTGTCCGATGACGGAAAGGCCGTGATCATGGGAACGAATTTTCGCTTTTATCCGGGGCAGTGGGACGCCCTGCACAAGAGATTCGATTTTCAGGATATGTCCGAGGTCAAGTATGAAAGAAGCGAGATCGACGACGTTCCGAAAGAAAATCCCCACATACCGAGGCGCTAGTAAAATAATTTCCGGAAACAAATCTTGATCTTAGCTCTGGACATAGGAACTTCGAGTGTACGCGCCGCCATCTACGATGCGCAGGGCGAACGCCTGCCGAATACTTTTGTCAAGAATGAGCGCCGGATAGAATTTACCGAACAGGGCGGCGCCGAGATCGATGCCGAAAAAGCCTTTGCGCAGGTAGCCGAAGCCGTCGATGAAGTTCTGGCGCTGGCGCCCGCCGCCGCTGAAAAGATCGAATATGCGGCAATGTCGTGTTTTTGGCACAGCCTGATCGGCGTGGACAGCGACGGCCATGCCATCACGCCGGTGCTGACCTGGGCCGACACGCGCGCAAAAGATACGGTAAAAATTTTGCGGGCGCGATTGGATGAAGGCGCGACCCACGATCGCACCGGATGCCGTTTTCATCCGAGCTATTGGACAGCTAAATTGCTTTGGTACCGGACGGAACAGCCGGAAATTTTCGCCCGGGCGAAGAAATGGCTTTCGTTTAGCGATTACGTCGCTCTGAGGCTTTCAGGCAAGGCCGTGACCAGTGTTTCGATGGCAAGCGGGACCGGGATCTTTGACATACGCCGCTGTGAATGGGACACGGAGCTGCTGGAGTTTCTCGGCATTGCGAAGGAAAATTTACCGATCCTCGCTGCTGCCGACGCCGGCGCCGGCGCCGATCCGCAGACGTTCCAAACCGGCCGCTGGGAAAAGCTGAAAAATGCGCGCTGGTTTCCGGCGATCGCGGACGGGGCGGCAAATAATATCGGCGCGGGCTGTGTCACCCGGGAAAAAGCCGCGCTGATGATCGGAACGTCCGGCGCGATGCGTACGGCATTTGCCGGTGAACCCCCGGCAAAAATTCCCGATGGTTTATGGTGCTATCGCATCGACCGCGGGCGTGTGATCACCGGCGGCGCGCTGTCGGACGGCGGCGGTTTGTACGCCTGGCTAAAAAACACCTTGAAAATTACCGAGATCGACGACGAGATCGAAGGCGAAATTTCCTGCCGCGCGCCCGATTCGCACGGGCTGACGTTTCTGCCTTTTCTCGCCGGTGAACGCAGCACCGGCTATCACGAAAATGCGGAAGGCGCGGTTTTAGGGCTGACGCAAAACACCACGGCGGTCGAAATTGTTCACGCGGCGATGGAATCGGTCGCTTTTCGTTTTGCCGCGATCTTTGAACAGTTAAAAAGCGTTTGCCCGGTCACGGAAATAATCGCTTCCGGCGGCGCGCTGCGCGAATCGCAGGTCTGGACGCAGATCATCGCCGATGTTTTCGGGCACGATTTAAGTTTGCCCGACACCCGCGAAGCCTCCAGCCGGGGCGCGGTTTTGCTTGCGCTCGAAACTATTGGCAAAATAAAAAGCATCGAAGAAATTACCACGCCGCCGGGACAGAAATTCAGTTTCGATAAAGACCGGCACGAGGTTTACGTGAACGCGCGTGAACGGCACGAAGACATTTACGAAAGATTCATGGATAAATGAAAAGACAACTCTCAGAAATCGAAAAACAGCAGGTTCGACAACAACAAGTTCAGTCGAATGGCTCCCTTCAATGCTTTATTTCCGGAGAAATTATAATTCCCGATGACGATGTAGAGTACGACCATATCCAAGCGTTTTCTAAAGAAGGCGAGACAGATGTTAGCAATATTCGCATTGTTCTTAAGAAGTATAATAGAAGAAAATCGGATCAGACACTTTATGAAGTCCGCGACAATTTAAAACTTGAAAGGCTCTTTGAGCAAAAGAAAAATAACATCAAGTTGCAAGACATATTGGAACTTAAAGAAATTGAGTATCGTAAAACTTTTTCTGAGATACAGGATACTCGCATTGTAATCAACGATGGAACGGAATCTCATAATTATTCTCTTCTCTATGATGGCATTTTAGCTGTTAATTATTTTTATGGGAGAGTTCCAATCAAGTGGCTAGAAAATGATGATCAAGAGGGCTTGCAGCCGCGCGTAATTGATTACAAACGTCTTATAGCTATTCGAAATCATTTAAAAACCCATCCGCAACTGGCTCCTTCTATCGGCAGACTTGTTGACGACAAAATTAAATTATTCGACGGACAACATAAATTGGCGGGGCAAGTTTTAAATGGTCTGACAACCATCGACGTAAAAATTTATGTGTCTCCTGAATCCGCAGACAAAGCTAAACGATTGTTTGACGAGTTAATGATCACGAATCTTGAGGCGCATTCGAAGCTTAAGCAAATTCCTTTCTACACATCCACTTTACTCGACAGAATGTCGGTGATTTATAAAGAATTATTAGAAGAATTTATCGAGAAACACCCTCCGGAGCGTCATACTGAAGAAAATTTCATCAATTTTCTAGCAATTAATAAGCAGAAAACAAAGTCCGAGGCAAAAGAGCTTTTAAGGGGAGCGATAAAAACTACTGCTCTGGAAGGCACAGATTTTCAACCTTTTGTTGCGAAAGCTTCTAAGGATTCTAATTATCCGATCACCGTTGACTTGCTAAATAAGACAATATTTCCCGCGACTCTTTATCTAGAACCGTCCAGTGCGAAATTCAATTCCGAAGTAGATTACAGGGATCAGGAAACCGAAAACTTTAAAGTTCTTGCGGAATTGTTAGTTCAGGAAAGTGCATTGTCGGAATGGGTTGCAGCTGCAAAAAGCAAATCGATTAGCGGTGCTCAATTGAAGGCAAGGAGGATTTGGCATAAAGGATCCGTCTTAACCTGGACTCCTTATCTGTCCAGTATTTTACACTTTGCTCTTCAATTTCAAACTACCGACGAGCGGGAAAAACTGCTTTACAGACCAGAGATGGATGAAAGACAAAAAGCTATTATCGGAAAATGTTTGCATCGATTGTTTTCCCATCCTATTTGGGACGAACCCGAAGGAGAAATTGATAGTCTCCTGGTTTCAGCGCAGAAGCAAAAGGATTTATTTGAACGCAAGGGGCTCACAGAAAAATACGTTCTAAACGGATAACGAACTGTATTGCATATTCCAATGAAACATAAAACTAAAACCAATATCGACCAGCTTTGTATCAACACCATCCGCACGCTTTCGCTCGATGCCGTGCAAAAGGCAAATTCGGGGCACCCGGGGCTGCCGCTCGGGATGGCGCCGTCGGCGTATGTGCTGTGGACAAAATTTCTGCGCCACAATCCGCGAAATCCGAAGTGGTTTAACCGCGACCGTTTTCTGCTTTCGGCCGGGCACGGCTCGATGCTGATCTACAGCCTGCTGCATTTGACGGGATACGATCTCTCGCTTGAGGATCTGAAAAATTTCCGCCAGCTTCATTCGAAAACGCCCGGCCACCCGGAAAATATTTTGACCGCCGGGGTTGAGATCACGACCGGCCCCCTGGGCCAGGGATTTGCCAACGGCGTCGGCATGGGAATCGCGCAAAAACACCTGGAAGCGAAATTTAACAAGCGCGGTTTTCCGGTCATCGACCATTTTATCTATGCCATCGTTTCGGACGGCGACCTGATGGAAGGCGTCAGTTACGAATCGGCTTCGATGGCGGGGCATCTGCAGCTGGATAATTTGATCTATCTTTACGACGACAACAGCATCACGATCGACGGCTCGACCGATCTGGCGTTTAGCGAAGACGTAACCAAGCGTTTCGAAGCCGTCGGCTGGCACGTCGCCGAGGTCGATGACGGCAACGACATCAAGGCCATCGAGCGTGCTATTCAAGCAGCGCAAAAGATCAAGGGCAAGCCGAAACTCATCCGCGTCAAAACCATCATCGGTTTTGGGATGCCGAAACAGGGAACCAGCAAGGCGCATTCGGACGCGCCCGGCGCGGACGCCGTCAAGGAAACAAAGCGCAATCTTGGCTGGCCGGAAAACAAAAGTTTTTACGTGCCTAAAGAAGCAGCGGCGCATTTCCGCGCGGCGGTAAAGAACGGCGCCCGGCTGGAAAAAGATTGGGAAGCGCTGGTCAAAAAATACGCTAAAACGCACGCCGCGCTCGGCAGGACTTTAAACGACACGCGCAGCGGAAAATTGCCCGACGGGTGGGAAAATGCGCTGCCGTCATTCGAAGGCGCCGAGGCAAAAGCGACTCGCGCCTACAGCGGCGAGGTTATCAATGCCCTTGCCGGCGTGATCCCGCAGATGATCGGCGGCTCGGCCGATCTGGCGCCGTCCAATAATACGCTGATCAAAGCCTCGCACGATTTCCAGGCGGGTAAATACGACGGGCGCAACATCCATTTCGGCGTGCGCGAACACGCGATGGGTTCGACGATGAACGGCATGGCTCTGTACGGCAGCGTCATCCCGTTCGGCGGTACGTTCCAGACATTTTCCGATTATATGCGCCCGGCGATCCGGCTGGCGGCGCTGTCGAATGTGCAGACGATCTTTGTCTTTACGCACGACAGCATCGGGCTTGGCGAAGACGGCCCGACGCATCAATCGGTCGAGCACCTGGCCGCGATGCGGGCGATCCCTAACCTGGCAGTGATCCGCCCCTGCGATGCGCACGAAACCCGCGAAGCCTGGCGCGCCGCTTTGAAAAGAGATCAGGCACCGACGGCTTTTGCCTTTTCGCGACAGAAAGTGGCGCTCATCGACCGCAAAAAATACGCCGACGCAAAAGGCCTGCACAAGGGCGCTTATATATTGGCAGAAGCCGAAACCAAAACCGGCAAGTCTGCCGCGCCGCGCCTTATTCTGATCGCAACCGGCTCCGAGGTCGGTTTAGCAATGGAAGCCCGCGCTCAACTAAACGCTGATGGTGTACCAACCCGCGTAGTCTCAATGCCGTGCTGGGAATTTTTCGACGAGCAATCAGACAAGTACAAAGAATCGGTGCTGCCCGCCAAAGTTAAATCGCGCCTAGCCATCGAAGCCGGCGTTTCCATGGGCTGGGCTAAATACACCGGCGATGCCGGCGACACTCTGACCGTCGATAAATTCGGCGCCTCCGCCCCGGCTGAGGATGTGCTCAGGGATTATGGGTTTACTGTGGAGAATGTAGTGAAGAAAGCTAAAAATTTGCTTTCGTGACCCGATCTAATCTCGCCAAACTTTTGCCGAGGCTGCATCGAAGAACTTCAAACCAAGAGGGTGGTAGTTGCCTTGAAGTTTTCGGGTATTCACAAGATCGTGGCAACGCTTTCGAATTACTTTATTTGAATCAGAGTCGGGGTTGCCGTATAAACTGACAAAAAGCCATTCGCATTTGTTGGTTTCAATTAATCTAATAATATGCTCATCATTAGGTGCCATTGAATGGCCATAAATGTACAGTGAATTTCCTAGATTCGCAAAACTTCTTCGTCCTCGGGAGAGAAGATCGCTATGCTTGATTTTTTCCAATTTCTGTTTGCTAGTACCTTCAGAAACAAATAAAGGATAAAGGTTATTTTCAAGAGCAGTACGGATTTGATCCATCAATGGAATGCCAGTATTGATCCATGTGTATTTTTGAATTTCGTGCCCTGCGTCAAATATATGTAGCGCACCGTGTAAATAAAATATATCTTGTGAATTGGTTCTTTCTATTTCCCACGTTACGTAGTCTTGATCGCCCTCAATTGGTCGTCTAAACCCATCGTCGAGTCCAAGCCGTGGATCTATTTCATCTTGCATCAAGGTCCAGTAAAGAAGTAAGTCGTAGTTCACAGTATAAATGCCCTTGAAGTAGGACAGAAAAGTTTTTGCATGTTTATACTCTTTATTTGTTACCGCATTAGGGCGATCCGGGTGTCGCCCAGCGATTGCCTGAACTAATACTTCCCTTAGACCTATAGCATCTCGCATAAGCCGATCTTGTAATTCAGCTTGGTCCAGGCCATAAATAGCTATAAGTTTCGCAGCTGACCGGAGACTTTCCATTACAACTTCAAAATCAGTTGTTCCTAAAATATCAAAAGCATGACGAGCTACATCAGATAGCTGACCGAAATTTGCTTGTTCTAAAAGAGCGTCGTATGAAAAAATGTCGTCTTTCCAAGCTCGACTAAAACCGTTACCAAGAAGCAAATGACGCTTACGGTAATTAGGTTCTGTTGCCAATGCTTCATCAAATGATATTAAATTAACTGGTGGAAGCGGCATGGTTCAATTTCTCCAATCTGTATTACGCCCCGAATTTTAACATGTTTTTATGCATATTTTTGGGCTTTTAGATTCAAATCCACTTGAAACTCAATTCATCTTTACTTCGTATGAAACAATAATTCTCCGTAGTTTCTTAATTTGAATCATTTTGTGGCGAAAAGTCATTAGGTACAGGTGTATGAAAAAGTTGCTGATAATTTTTGCTCTTACTTTGTTTTTTGTATTGGCTGCAGAGGGGCAGACGGTGGCGTTTGTAGGCGTAAATGTTATCCCGATGGATAAAGAGCGTGTATTGGCGAATCAGACCGTGATCGTTAAGGGTGGTCTGATTGAAAAGATCGGCGATGCGAAGAAGGTAAAGATTCCGAAAGACGCGCAGAGGATCGACGGGCGGGGGAAATATCTGATTCCGGGGCTGATGGACATGCACGTTCACATGTTGTCGGACGACGATCAGATCCCGGATGCGCTGGCCGAAGACGAGCTCAAAATAATGATCGCCAACGGCGTGACGACCGTGCGTTTTATGATCGGCACGCCGGAACAATTGATACTGCGCGCGCGTTCGGCTCGCGGTGAAATAATCGCGCCGACGATCTTTGCCGCCAGCCCGCATTTGACCGGCAAAGAGCAGGGAAATAATTTTGTCGTCAAGACCGAAGAGGAAGCGCGCGAGGCGGTGCGAAAATCCAAAGCCGCCGGGTACGATTTTATCAAGATCACGACCTATATCGATGCGAAAGTGTATGAGGCCGCCGTCGATGAAGCGGCGAAGCAGAACATTCGCGTCGTCGGCCACGCCGACAGCCGTTTTGTCACCGTACCGCGCGCCTGGAAAGCCAAACAGCAGATCGAGCACCTGGACGGATATATGGAAATGCTAATGCCGGATGCCACGCTCGAAGTTTCGTCGGTAAAGGGTTCGATTTCCGATGTTTATATTTACAACGTCAAAAACTGGGAAAGCCTCGACGTAATTGACGAGAGCAAGATCGCCGAGGTAGCGCGAAAAACGGTCGAGGCAAATCCGTTTGCCGATCCGACGCAGCACTTTATGAAATACACTTTCGGCATGCCTCGCTCGGAAGAGTCGATCCGGGCCCAGCCGGATTTTCGTTTCTACCCGACAAAGGTCCAGGACAGCTATATAAATTTTCAAAAGAAAAATAAAATGCTGGGCCAGATCCCGCCGGAAAAACGCGCCAAATGGATCGCGATCAGAAACAAGCTGATCAAAGCCATCTATGACGCCGGCGGCAGGATAATGACCGGTTCGGACACGCCGGAGTTTTTGTGGCTTTACGGTTTTACCGAGCACCGAGAGATGAAAGCGCTGAGCGAGGCGGGCCTGCCCAATTACGCGGTTTTACAAGCGGCGACGGTAAACCCTTCGCTGTATCTGGGGACGTTTGATAAAGTGGGGACGATCGAAAAGGGCAAACGCGCCGATCTGGTTTTGCTCGAAGCAAATCCGCTGGAAAATATTTCCAACACCGAAAAACGCGCGGGCGTAATGCTGAAAGGTAAATATTACACGCAGGAAGAAATGAATAAATGGCTGGACGAGGCCGCGCCGAAAATGCACGCGTCCGTACCTAAAGAACATTAGTGTATCTTAGTGTTTTTCGTGCTTATCCTACTTGTTTCGAAATATAAACATTAAGACTGGAACCACGAAAGTACACGAAATAACACGAAAAAAGCTAAATCTAAAATATGAAAACATTATTATTGTTTTATTTGATCTTAATTATCACCGTTCCCATTTTTGCGCAGACGGACGACAAAAAGGCCGCGGCCGAAGCGGTCGATAAACTCTGGGCCGGGATGAAGGCGAAAAGCGCCGAACAGATCAAGGCCATTTTTCTGCCGGGCGGACAGCTGATCGCGATCGACAAACCGCGTGACGGTAAGGGCGTTTCGACGACGCGTGTTCTTTCGGGCGACGATTTTGCCAAGTTGATCTCCGAAGCCAAGGCGCCCGAATTTGTCGAGAGCATGCCGTCGCCGGACGTGCGCGTTTCGGGCGATATGGCCGTCGTCACCGGCCGCTATACTTTTCATGTCGGCAACAAATTTTCGCATTGCGGAACGAACACATTTAATCTTGTCCGCACGGAACAAGGCTGGAAAATCGCGAACGCGGCTTCGACACTCGAATTCCAGTGCGACGCCGATCTGAAGGCGATCCATATTCCCGAAACGCCGGCAGACCCGAAAGACGTTTCGACGATCGACGGTATCGTCAAAGCTTTTTACGAAACTATCTCCGGCGGCAAAGGCGTGCCGCGCCAGTGGGCGCGCGACAAAACTCTCTATATGCGCGACGTTCGCTTTGTCGGGATGGATGAGCAGGCGGGCAAGATCCGCGCGGGAATTTTAGGCCACCAGCAATACGTCAATGCGACGAACGAATCTTTTGTCACCGGCGGTTTTACCGAACACGAGATCAGCCGGGTCGTCAAACGATTCGGCAATATCGCGCACGTTTTTTCTACCTACGAATTTTCCGCCGATGACGGTAAGGAAAAAGGCCGCGGCGTCAACAGCATCGAGCTTTTTTGGGACGGCACTCGCTGGTGGATATCGTTTGCGGGCTGGGACGAAGAGCGTCCGGACAATCCGATACCAAAGGAGTTTCTGCCTAAGGGTAAGAAGTAATTGGTAATAGGTAAAAGGTGATTAGTAGTGTCCTAATACCGTGTCGTGCTGGATACATCATTCGGAATAGCTGATAACTGATAGACGATAGCTGAAAGATTCGATCTATCCTCTATTATCTATCAGTTATCAGCTATTCCGAATAATATTTCAGGTACCAGCACCACAACTTTAGGCCACTACCGGGTAACTGGTAGTGGCGATGCCGAGCGGGAAATGTTTTATAATGATGAAATATGTCGATGAAACAAATTTTACTTGAGCAGTTCAGCGGCTGTTATGACGAAAACGGCTGGTTCGTGGCGCTGAAAAATGCGCTGGCGAATATCACGTTCGAGCAGGCGCTGTGGAAAACGGAAACGTTCGATCATTCGGTCTGGGAAGCGGTTTATCACCTGACTTTCTGGAATGAAAGATGGCAAAAGCGTTATCTAAATGAGCCGCTCGAAAAGGGCGCGATCATTATTGCCGAAACTTTTCAGGTGCCGGAAAATCCGACCGAAGCCGATTGGCAGGCGGCGACCCGGCGGCTCTACGCGGTGATGGATTTTTGGAAAGAGACGATTTCCGGCATCAGCGAAGAAAAATTAAACGAACAGGTCTCCGAAAAATACCAGGAGCCGTGGGCTTCGCCGCTGGCTAATATGAATATCCATAACGCCTATCACATCGGCCAAATTGTGGTGATCAGAAAATTGCAGGGAAGCTGGGACGCGGCGAAAGGCGTTTCGTAAAAGCCATTAACAATTCACATTATACGTTTAGAGGCGGTCTTTGACCGCCTCTAAATTTTGTATAGAAAAAGAACCACCCCGGCGCTAAAAGCGCCACCCTCCTTTGTAAGGAGGGGAGTTTTGATGGGCTCACTTTACTTGTAAATTTTTAAACGCGCGAACTAAGCGAAAGCGGTTATTTTTCCACTCGTAATACCACGTGCCGTAATCTTTTCCGTTCGTCCGCCCGACTACTTTTAACAGGCGGCTGTTCGGCTTAAATTCAGTCATATCCAGCGATTGGTTAGGTACGCCCATCACTACCGACATCAGTCCCGGCGTGAAATAAGTCTGCCCGGTTTTGACGTCGATGACCGCCATTTGATTGCAGTTCGTGCCGCAGAACCAGGTCGCAAGGGTGTAATGCCCGGCAAAATTTACGCCGGTTTCCTTCACGCTGTTACGGAGCACTGTGCGGTATGAGCGCGACTCTTTAGTATTTATTTTGACCGTTGCCCGCCGGCCTTTATAAACCGGTTCGGCATATGAAGTGAAACGCGGCGTGTTTTTTCTTTCGACGATCTGGTCGTCAGGGAAATCGTCCTGCGCAAATACAATGGCCGAAAAGCTTAACACCAGGGCCAAAGTGACAAACATTTTAATACTTGATCTATTCATTTTTTCCACACGTCTCATCATCAGCCCACTTTGTTAATTTATATACCTTTTTCAGATCCCGATAGACCACTACTCTGACGAAATGGATCTCTCCTTCGTCGCCGCCCAGTTTCGATTTCAGACAAAGACGATAATTCATCCCGGCGACCAATTGTTCTTCCGCCGATAATACTTCGACCAGTGTGCGGCCAAAGTCATCTTTTTTGTTCTGCGCCTCAACGGCAAACTCCGCCGCTGCCACGATATCGGCATCGTCCACCCTGGCGGTTTTGAAGCCGCCGACTTTTATCACCGCCGGGACCGGGGCGGCCGCGGCCGTCTCCCCGCAAGTCGAATCCGCCCAGCTGGTCAGTTTATAATTTCTCTTTAGATCCAAATATATGACGGCCTGGACAAAAAACGCCTCGTCGCCGTCGGCGCTTACCTGCATGCACAGCCGGTAATTCGTCCCCGCCACTACCTGCCGTTCCGCTTTCATTATTTCGCTCAGTTCGAACTTCATTTCCGTTTTTGCGGACTGTGCTTTTATCGCAAAATCCGCCGCCGCAACGGCGCCCGCGTCGGTTTTCGGGATCGCTTTATAACCGCCGGTCATCTGCGCCCGGCCGGACGCGGCGCAGCTTAAAACAACGCCGAAAGCGGCCAGCATTAATAACATTCGTACACTTTTTATCATTAAAACCCCTGTATATCTATAAATTAAGAACACCTGATTCTGCTTTGAAAGCAGGCAGGTGTCAACATAGATGACGGCAAACAATTAAACGATGCGAAATATCTCGCGATAGCCGCTATCGACGTTGTCCATATAGCCTTCCATTGCCTTTTGCGCTTCTTCGCTGGGCTGCATTTCGCTCATCCGCTTTTCAAATTCAGCCAGGCTTTCGGACTCCGTTTCGATCACCACCGTCCAGTAGGTAGAAACCGCATCGACCATTATCCGGTATTTTCCCGCGCCTTCTTCGCCCACCATCAGCGGCATCGCCTTTTTAAATTGTTCGATCAAAACCTTGGCCTGTCCCGGTTTACAGCGAAATATGTCACGAATCAAGATCATAAAATTATCCTCCAAAATAAAATGCTGTGATTTTGTTGATTTTGTAATTTATCTCCGACATTTGTCAAATGAATATAAAAAGCTGGTAGTGGCTGATTCTATGGCGCCGGTTAAAAAAGTTGTGATTTCCTTTGCGCCCTTTGCGTCTTGGCGTGAAATAACCTCACGCAAAGGCGCAAAGCCCGCAAAGAAAAAACCTGAGCACCGCAAATTTAGGGCACTTCCAAAAAGCTAAAAGCGCGAAGCTTCGGAAGTTTTGCGCTTTTCTTTTCACGGGGCAATATATGTGTGGCGATCTTTCCGATAAAGACGTCCTTCTCCGGGACACTGCCGGCCGAATTTTGCTAAAGTTTAGATAAGCGTCAGGTTAGATAAATGGCAGACACTCAAAGTTTCACGCCCGCGTTGGGCTACGGCTGGTTGACGAGGTTTTTCGACCTCGCCATTCGCGTGACCATGCCGGAAAGTGAATTCCGGCGGCGCACGGTCGAGACGCTCGATCCGCGGCCCGGCGAGAGGGTGCTGAATTTCGGCTTCGGCACCGGGCAAAATCTGGTGCGGATAAAACGCAAGTGCCCGGAAGTGCAGCTTTGGGGATTGGAGATCGATCCCAAGGTCAAAGTGATCGCCGAGAAAAAGCTGGAACAGGCGGGCGCAAGCGCCACCCTGCAGCTTTATGACGGCGAAACGTTTCCCTTCGAAGATAATTTTTTTGACCGGGCGTTCAGCTCGCTCGTTTTCCATCATCTTGACGCCGAAACAAAACGCAACAGCCTGCGCGAACTGCGGCGGGTGCTGAAAAAAGACGGCGAGCTTTTGATCTGCGACTTTGGCGGGGCAAAAAATAAATTAATGCGGCTGGGCTATGGCTTGGTGCAGATCATCGACGGTTTTGAAACGACCGCCGACAATGTGCGCGGGCTGATCCCGGCTTATATCGAGGAAGCCGGTTTTCACGACGTGCGCGAAGCGGATTTTATCAACACCAGCCTGGGTACATTTAGTTATTATAAGGCGGTTAAATAACCGGGAGCGCGCATAAATTCATTTAGATATGATGCTTTGGGTTAGATTGCTTCGCAATCCTGGCGGACGAGCCGTCCGCGCTCCTATGTAAAGGCGGTAAAATGAAAGCGGTTTGGATAAAGGAATTCGGCGGGCTGGAAAATCTGGAGGTGCGTGAAGTCGAACCTCCCGCGAGCCCGGAAAAAGATCAGGTGTTGGTGCGGGTAAAGGCCGCCGGCTTAAATCGCGCCGATCTGTTGCAGGTGCAGGGTTTTTATCCCGCCCCGCCGGGTTACCCCGAAAGAATTCCGGGGATGGAATTCGCCGGCGAAGTGAGCGAAACCGGCGGCGGCGTGACAAAATTCAAGACCGGCGACCGTGTTTTCGGCATCATCGCCGGCGGCGCGCAGGCCGAATATGTCCTGACCAAAGAATCTCACCTGGCGGCGATTCCGGCGAATTTAAGCTTTGCCGCCGCCGCTGCTATCCCCGAAGTTTTTATCACCGCGCATGATGCGCTTTTTACCCAGGCAGATCTTAAAACGGGTGAATCGCTATTGATCCACGCCGTCGGGTCGGGTGTCGGGCTGGCGGCGCTTCAGCTTGCCAAAGCGCGCGGCGTGAAAACCGTCGGGACTTCGCGCACAGCGGATAAACTGGAGCGATGCAAAGAGTTCGGCCTGGATGAAGCCATCCTGGCTGATGAAACCGCCGATCTGGCAAAACTCATAAAAGAAAAAACCGGCGGCAATGGCGCGAATGTCATTCTCGATCTGGTCGGCGCAAAATATTTTACGGCAAATCTGGCGGGCCTCGCGCTCAAGGGGCGTTTGATGCTGGTCGGTTTGACCGGCGGGGCCGCGGCGGAATTTAACCTCGGGACGGCGCTGCAAAAAAGAGCAAAGATCATCGGAACGGTTTTACGCGCCCGTCCCGACGCGGAAAAAGCCGAGGCTACCGGAGCGTTTGTCTCGGAAGTGTTACCCCTGCTGGAAAGCGGCAAGGTCAAAGCTAACGTGGACAAGGTTTTTCCGCTGGCGGAAGTCGGCGAGGCATATAAATATTTGGGGTCTAACGCGAGTTTTGGAAAAGTAATTTTGGATCTTCAGGATTGACCCTGGTCGGCCAGCACGCGTTCGGCCGTTTCATCGGTAACGATGACGAGGCCGAAAATGCCTTCCGAATCGAGCACGTTGCGGCATTCGACCGCCTGTTCATAGGTGAGATGGCGGACAGTCCGGTCGCTTGCGCCGATCACGGCCCAGCGCGGTTCATTCAATTCATTTGGCAGTTCAACAGTATCGGCCTCCGTTTCATTTTGTCGGGAAGGCTCGTTTTCCGCCGGGGCAACTTTGTTCTCGGTAAAAGAATTTTCCGTATCTTTAGTCATTTCGGCACATAATCAGAAAAATGGCACTTTTGCTATCGTTATGATGCCTAAATTCTACAATCTTATACCCGCAAAACAAAACACACTTTTGTTCGTTTATAAAAAGGTTTAACGAATTTGATTTCCCACAAATTTTTTTAGTGATAACCTGAAATTGTAATGCGGTTTGACGAAACTATCTTTATGACCGGGTTTCCGGGCTTTATCGCCGGGCGGCTGGTAACGCGCTTAGCAAAAGAAAACACGCAGTTTTTGCTGTTGGTGCAGCCGCAATTTCTGGAGAAAGCGGTCGCGGAAGTCGAACGGATCGCCGCCGAAACCGGCACCCCGCCGGAGAACTTCTGCCTGGTCAATGGCGATATCACGCTGGACGGCCTCGGTATCAGCGCCGACGACCGGGAATTTATCCGGGGCGAAACAACTGATGTTTTTCACCTGGCCGCTGTTTACGATCTCGGAGTCAGCGAGCAGCTGGCGAGAAAAGTGAATTTCGAGGGCACAAAAAACGTCAACGAATTTGTCCGGGGGATGAAAAATTTGCGGCGATACAATTATGTTTCAACCTGCTATGTCGCCGGAAAACGCGAAGGCGTGATCTCCGAAAACGAGCTCGAACACCACGCGGGTTTTCGCAATTACTATGAAGAAACAAAATACCTGGCCGAGATCGAAGTCGAAAAGCTAAAAAGCGTGCTGCCGGTGACCATCTTTCGCCCGTCGGTAGTTTGCGGCGATTCCCATACCGGCGAGACGGCCAAATATGACGGCATTTACTATCTGATCAAATACCTGCGCAAATTTCCGAAACTGCTTTCGCTGATAAACATCGGCAATTCCAGGGTCGAGTTAAATCTGGTGCCGGTGGATTTTGTGGTTGACGGAATGGCCGCGCTTTCAAAAGACGAACGCGCCCTGGGAAAAACGATCCAGCTGGCCGATCCCGCGCCGCTCACGACGGAAGAAACCTTTAACGCGGTCGCCAAGGCGCTGGCCGGCGGCAGAGCTATGATAAAAGCGCCGCGAATAATCACGCACTGGTTTTTGCTGCTGCCGGCCGTACCGGTCATCAGCGGTTTGCCGCACTTCGCCGTGCCGTATTTTTTCCTGAAACAGACCTACGACACTCGTATCGCCGATGAACTGCTCGCGCCGCACAATATCTCCTGTCCGCGTTTTAGCTCTTATGTTAATAATCTGTGCGATTTCGAGAAAAAACACCCACAACTGTGATTTTTGCGGAAAATTCCGGTTCCAAGCATATTTTCCCTGACTTCTCACATCTTAATTTGAGACAATCAGAAGGAAACGGCGGTTAATAAATGCGGCTAAGTCTTTTCATCCTAATATTTATTTTTTTCACGATAATTTTGGCGCCCGGCACGTCCGCGCAATCCGGTGCGGCCCGACCCGCGCCGACCCCGGTTACGGCAGTAACAGGGGAAGATTCGCAGGTGGACAAAATATTTACCGAAGAGATCAGGCTGAACATTTCGGCCTTTGACGATGCCGGAAAATTTGCATCGGGCGTAAAAAAAGAGGATCTGGTGATCTTGGAAAACGGGCGCCTGCACCAGGCGGACAGCCTGCGCCGCGTTCCGGCGAACGTGCTGCTGCTGCTCGACACGGGCGGCGAAGAGCGCCGTGTAAAGGGGCTGGAAGCGACCCGCCGCGTCGCGAAAAATCTGGTGAGTTCGCTGCGGGAGGGAGATTCCGTTTCCATCATGGAATTCAACGATAAGGTCAACGTGCTCGAAGAATGGACGACGGATAAAACGGCCGCTCTGGCCGGGGTAAGCAAGCTCGGTTTCGGCAAACGGTCGCGGATCGTCAGCGCGTTTGAAATGGCGATGAAATTTATGGAGCGCGCGCCGGCGGAAAATCGCCACATCGTGCTGGTCACCGACGGGATCGACAGCACCAGCACACCGCAGGAAAGAGCCGATGCGATAAAAAATTTGCTCACCACCAATATTAACGTTCACGTGCTCAGCTACACACTGATGGAGCAAAACGACCTGCCGACAAATAAAGGCATTTGGCAAAAAGGCGAGCCCGCGCCGAAAAGAATGCCCGAAGAAGTGCTGATAACCATGCCCGGCCCCGTCCAGCAAGTGGCGCGGCTGCCGCGTCTCGGCTCGATAAATCTGGACAAGGCAATGCTTCGCAAATACAAGGAACGCGCGGCCGCGCTCAAAAAAAGCGAAGCGGAGCTGACCGGGCTTAGCGAAGACACGAACGGCGAAATCTTTCTACCGGAAACCGTCGAAGAGATGGTCGCCAAAACTGAAGTGCTGGCAAAAAATATCGACTCTCAATACACGCTGACCTACACGCCCAAACGCGGGCTGAACGAAGTGGAAGCCGACGAGGTTCGCAGCATCGAGGTTAGCTCGCGCCGGCCCGGGCTGGTCGTACAGGGCAAGAGAAAGCTCGTCGTAAAGAAACAATAGACCAATAACCTGGGAGCGCGGACGGCTCGTCCGCTCCTGCCGAAAATTATCCTCATTGCATAATTTTTTTGCCGCGTTCAAACCAACACTCTTTCTCTTGCGTATATACAATTCTGGTGGAGTACTTTGAATAGGGCCACTATTAACTTTTTATGATCGACTGGCTTTGCATATAAAGTCGAGAATTTCGGATCTATTTAGTGTTGTTTCGTGTGATTTCGTGGTTACCTGTTAAGTCTTATTTCTAATGGCTATAAAGACTGAACCACGAAATTACACTAAATAACACGAAAAAAATCGAACGCCTCAGAGTTTGTGCCGGCATGTCGTCTGCGCGCACTATTCTTTGTAGGCAGAGCCACTATCGACTATTCATGGTTCCAGCATTGGATAATATTTAAGAGATAATAGTAGATTTGACTCGCTCTCAATTCAGATTACTTAGGCATACAAAAATATTTGTAACCGTTTTGCGGGTTCAAACGTCTTTTGACCGGCAATTCAGATCAGAATTATCCATAAACTTCTAATGGCATATCCGACGGCCTGGGAAAACGACATATTAATGCCTCGCGCTGAAAGCGGCAGCACGGAAATACAGGTGTGTTCCGATACATCCGATAACCGGCTCGTCGAACTCATTCTGACCGGTGACGAAACCGCATTCGAACAATTGTTCGAGCGGTATAAACGGCTGGTCGCCGCCACCGGCGCGCGATATTTTCAACAGCCGGAACAGGTCGAGGAGATCATTCAAATAACTTTTGCCAAGGTGTTTTTCGAACTCGAAAATTTTCGCGGCCGGCACGATTTTTCCCTCGCAAGCTGGCTCGGCAAGATCGCGACAAACACTTGTCTGAATACTCTCAGAACAAAAAAATGCAAGGCCGAGAGCCAGTTAAGCGACCTGTCGGAAATAAAGATCAATACGTTTTTTGCGGGCGCGGGCCGCAGCGGAAATGACGCGGAAAAATCCCTGGTCGAACGCGATCTGGCGGATAAACTTTTGTCCAACCTGGGAACGGAAGACCGCGCGCTGCTGCAAATGCTGTATGTAGAAGAAAAAAGCATCGGCGAGGTCGCGGGTATTACGGGGTGGTCGGTTTCGAATGTCAAGGTTCGTTCCTACCGGGCGCGCAACACACTGAGAAAACTTTTGCGGAAATTTTTGTAACCGGCGGCGCGGGTCAAACGTCTTTTGGAGTGGAAATGAATAAGCGGAATCTGGAAAATCGAAGGCTGGACGAAATCGGGCGTAAGCTGCTGGAAACAGGCGGTATACAGAGCGACGAGCTCGAGCGGATAGTGTCGGCGCCAAACCTTTTTGACGATATTAAAGCGCGTATCAGGACAGAGCAGGCCGCTAATTCGAAAAAAGTTTCGGTCGAGCGCTCCGGGTTTTCATTTTGGACGTGGCCGCGTGCCGGCACGGTTTTCGCCGGTTTGGCGGTTCTGATGCTGGCGGTTTTTGGCTTGTCTTTTTACACCGGTCAAACCCCGGCGGTGATAGAGGCGGTAAACGAAGTACCCCAAAACGAAGCGCCCGCAACCGCGGCCACATCTGCAGCCGCAACGACAGGGGGTGAGCGGCCGTTGCAAGTGAGCGTTACCACGCCCCCGCCGGCTGGCGCTGAAGCCGAACCGGAATTTAAGCCTTCGAATTTGATCTACCGCGAAGAGTCAAATAAACCGGCCCTAAAAGAATTTAGGAAAACGCGCAGCTCGCAAAAAACAAAGACGGAAGCCCAGCCGGAAGAAGAATTTTACCCGCTTACCTATACCGGCAACATGGACGAAGTGACCTTTGGCGCGCACGTCGTCCGGGTCGATCTGCCGCGTTCTTCTTTGCTGGCCATGGGGGTCGATCTGCCGGGCGGAAACGGGGCTGACACGATAAAAACTGATCTGCTGATCAGTCCGGACGGGGTCACCAAAGGGTTCAGGTTCGTCAAATAGATCTTAAAAACATCAGGTTGGAGAAAAAAATATGAAATTCCTATTTACTATTTTATTATTTGCGGCATTTACCTTTACCGTGCCGGCCCAGGAAGCCCAGGAGAAGGTTCAGGAGAGTAAAGAAGTTAAAGCCGTGATCAAGGCTAAAGAAGTTAAAGTATATACAGAATTGATCACCAGTTCTGAAAAGATCGTCAAGGGAATGCCGTTTTCCGCCGAAGGCGTGAACGAAAGCGTGCAGACGCTGGCGGACGGCAATCGTATCGTCCGCAGTTCGACCACGCGGATGTACCGCGACGGCGAAGGGCGTTTTCGCCGCGAAGGCTCCGCCAGCACGGGCGGCATGTTGGGATCGTATATCAGCATGTCTTCGACGACGATTACCGACCCGGTCGCGGGTTTCCGGTTTTTCCTGAATGACAAGGATAGAACCGCCCGCCGTTCGCCGCTAAAAGCGATGGGTGAATTAAAGATGATCAGCGGATACCAGGGAGCCCTGACAGCGACTCAAAAGATCCATGCCGAACTCGGCGCTGTCTATGCCGCGGCCGCGAAACCCTCGCCGCAGGCCCAGGCCGAATTGGAAAAAGTTATGCAGACAAAAGCCGTCATCGCGACGACCCTGCCTTCGGGTTCGATGACCATCGCGCATGCATCGGCGGAGGCCGGCGCAAACGGAATAAAGACCGAGACAAAAACCGAATCGCTGGGCACCAGGGACTTCGATGGCGTCGAAGCCGAAGGAAACCGCACCACCACGACGATGCCCGTCGGTATGATCGGCAACGAACGCCCGATCGAGATCGTCTATGAGCACTGGTATTCCAAAGACCTGCAGTTGACCGTTTATTCAAAACACAGCGATCCGCGCTTTGGCGAGCAAACCTATCGCCTCGCAAATATCAACCGCAATGAACCCGACCCGGCAGTGTTTGCCGTTCCGGGAGATTACAAAATTCTAACCGAACCGGCCTCGGCAGCGTCTCCCCTGATGTATAAACTTTCGACCGTGCCGTCACCGAATTCACCGCCGCCAGCAGCCGCGGCGCCTGCCACTCCGCCCAAGGCAACGACCGCTGCTAAAAAAGTGCAGTAAAATTTTTACCGTTTAGATTTGTCGGAACCACCTGCGTTAGCGGGTGGTTCTTTTTTTCGCGCAACATAAAATCTTCCCAAACGTTCAAATTACGTGTATTTTGATATCTGATCAATTATGAATAAATTTGCCGTTTCATTGCTGCTAATTTTGGCTTTTTGCTGCTGTGCGTTTGCGCAAGCAGACCAGCCTGCGCCATGTCCGCAGATTTCCGTCATGGGGCCGTCGCAAGTGCCGAAACCGAACGATACAATTACTTTTACGGCAAAGCTGCACGGTGATATCAAAGGCCTCAAACTCGAGTATAATTGGGCACTTTCAACTTCCGAAATAATCGAAGGCCAGGGCACGGATCGGATAAAAGTGCTGTTAGGACCCAGCGGCTCTTTAACCGCCGTGGTCGAGGTAAAGGGTTTTCCGGAAGGGTGCCCAAATACAGCAAGCGACACGCTGGATGGCACCCCACCGCCGCAAGCGGTGCTGGTGGACGAACTTGACGGCGGCTGCCCCAGCGTCTCGGTGGAAACGTCCTTCATTTCCGTGATCGACGGCTACCCAATGACCTTCACCGCCAAAATAACCAGCGCAGATTCCGCCAAACTAAAATTCAAATGGACGATCTCCGGCGGCGAAATTACCGAAGGCCGGGGAACCCCTGAAGTAAAAGTTGATACCCTCGGCTTTGCCGGCGAAGCCATCAAAGCAACTCTCATCATCCGCGGCCTTCCCAAACACTGCAAAACACGAGCCTCCGCCACCGGCTTTGTAAAACCCAAACCTTATCTGAATTTAGCCAACTAAATAATCCCACCTGCTCCCTGTAAAGACACATTTTTTGCGGAAAATGTAATTTTTATTCCCACCAGCAACAAAATTTGATACCAATGCCGGCTCTAATTATGTTCAACAAAGTCAGCGGAGCTGACGACATAATGGTAGCCCCGGGTGGAGCGCAGCGAAACCCGGGGTCACGAAGGCAAAACAAATATCAGCCCGTTTTAACGGGCGAAAGCTCTGCCGCCCGTTAAAACGGGCTTTTCAGCGGATAGATCATCGCCACCCCAAGCTTAACGCTTAGGGCTACCACTGTGCCGCCCGCTATGCGGGCTCCGGTCAGCAAATTTCAAACTGGCCCACTGCCAATATTAAAGGGCCACTTGACAAGGTTTATAATTAGAATTATTCTAAATCTAAGTTAGGTATGAATTACGCAAATGAAAAGGGAACGGGACTGACGAAACAGCGGGAAGTTGTTTTGCAGGTCATTCAAAAAGCCGAGGAGCATCTGATGGCGAACCAGATTTTCGAAGCGGCCAGGGGGTTGCTGCCGACGATCAGTTTTGCCACCGTGTATAACTCTTTGCGGTTTTTGAAGGATGCGGGCCGCATTGCCGAGATACAGTTCGGCAACGGCGCGAGCCGTTTCGACCGTACACTCAAGCGGCACGATCATGCGCTCTGCACCGGGTGCGGAAAGCTGGTCGATATCGAGATGGAACACCCGCGAGAATTGGTGGAACGGGCAGCCAAATATTCGAATTTCAAACCCGAATCGCTGGAATTTACCTTGCGTGGATTATGCCCGGAATGCGTGGGGAAAGGTTAAAGTTCAGAACCACCCCGGCGCTAAAGCGCCACCCCTCCTTCGTAAGGAGGGGAGCTAAAGTTAGCTAGAGAGAACATAGGAAAGAGGGAAAGAGAAGTAGGGAAATTGAGGAAATCAGCTCTTATAAAATTAATATGACTTATAAATCCGATATTTCAACCTCTTTTTTCGAATCTCCGTGACTCTGTGGCAAAAATTAAAATTAATTATATTCAAGGAGATAGATAAATTATGTCAGCAGCAACAGCAACAGCAAAAGCTACCGAAAACACGGTAACAACGGCCAAGGTCGGGCAGCCGGCGCCGGATTTTAACATGCCTTCGACTAAAAATATGGAATCGCTGGCGGAAAACGTCAAGCTTTCCGATTACAAAGGCAAATGGCTTATTCTTTTATTTTACCCGCTCGATTTCACGTTCGTGTGCCCGACGGAATTGACCGCTTTTTCAGACCGTCTCGACGATCTGACCAGCGTCGGCGCCGAAGTTATCGGCGTTTCGACCGATTCGGTCCATTCGCACCGCGCCTGGATCAAAACCCCGCGCGATCAGAACGGCGTTGCCGATATGAAATACCCGCTGGCTTCGGATGTCGGCGGCAAACTTTCGCGCGCTTATAACATCCTGGTCGAAGAAGCGAACATCGCCTTGCGCGGATTGTTTATCATCGATCCGGAAGGCGTGCTGAAATACGCGGTCGTCCATGATCTGAACATCGGACGCTCGGTGGATGAAACCCTGCGCGTGCTGCAGGGACTGCAGACCGGCGGACTGTGCGCGGCCGACTGGAAACCGGGCCAGGAAAACTTGAAAGCATAAGGTAGTGAGTAGAAAATCGTGAATAGTGAATAGGGCGTGTGCAAATAAAAACCTATTCACTATTCATAAATCACAATTCACGGGAGTTAAGAATTATGGCGATGAGAATTGGAGATGTGATGCCGCCGCTCGATGGAGCGACCACCTGGTTTAACGGCTCGCAGGAAGATACGCTCGAGCATATCAAGGGCAAGCCCGTGCTGGTGCATTTTTGGGCGGTAAGCTGCGGCATTTGTAAAGACAAGATGCCAGCGCTGCAGGATATCAGGAAAAAGTACGGCGCGCTCGGCTTGCAGACCGTGGCGATTCACATGCCGCGTTACGAAGCCGATACCGATCTCGATACGGTCAACCAGGCGATGGAAACCCACCATATTGACGAGGTAGTAGCAGTGGACAGCCTGCATAAATTAAAGGACGCTTTTCAAAACGAACAGGGCTGGGTGCCGGTGTATTATCTCTTCGACGCGGAGGGGAAATTAAAAGTGCGCGCCGCGGGAGAATACGGCGTCACGATTTTGACGACCGCTCTGGAGAAAATGTTTCCCGCTCAGGAAACCGCGGCCGCGTAAAGAAATACTATCGAGCAGAGTAAAGGGAAGCTTTTTAGCTTCCCTTTTTTTATACTCGAAATTAAATTCTCAACGCTAACTAAAAACCGGCTTGCTTGGGCGAACCCGAACCTTTGCCCGAACTGACAATAATAATGTTTGCTGCCCGCTTAACGCCGTTGCTCGATGGATTCATTTTCAACTTGAAATACTCCGCCGAGTTTTCGGTGACCTCGCTTACGCCGGGCGTGACCGTCATATTGCCGCCCTCATTTCTGCCGATCTTGATATCAACGCCTTTGAGCGGAGCGCCGGGCCTGTTTTGGGCACCCTCATTTCTGCCTATCTTGACGTCGACGCCTTTGAGCGGAGCGCCGGGCCGATTTTGCGCCCCCGCCAGACCGCTGCACGCGGCATAACTCAAAGTGATATTGACGCCGCCGGCAGCCGCATTTTCGGCGCTCGCTTTTGTCTCGACACAGCCTTTATCATCCCAGATGGGCGCGGTCAGATTGTCGATCACGACATAAACAGTGAGATCGCTTTTATCTTCCGACGGTTTGAATCCCTGCGATACAAGCCTTGAAGCGAGCGTGATCGTCTGGCCCGAAGCTGGATTTTTCAGGATAAAGTTTATCGGCAGTTTGCCTGCTGCAAAATTGTCAAAATCCGCCGCGCTGTCGAATTTAATGTTGACAGGGGTTATGACTTGTTTGCCCTGCACCTTACCATCCCAACCTTTGGCGGCGGTTTGCGCATTCGCCAGGCCGGACATCAGTACCAGAGCCAAGCCGGTTAGCACGATCGAATTTATTTTTCTTAACATTTTTTCTCCTTAAAAATAGCCTATGATAGACCGCTTTTCGGGGAAGATTTTTGCCGAGGTTGTCCTTAATTTATTGCTTTGGACGAATTTGGCAAAGAATTGAACTTTATGCTGTGTATAGTACAACAAAAGAAGCCGAAATAATGAATTAATATAAAGGTTTGGACAGAGCCTTTTATGCAAGCTGTTCTTATAGGGAATTGAGACTTCCGAAGAGCATTCTTATCACCAGGGCGATAATAAAAAGGCTGATCACTACCGAGGCGATTAAGATTCCGATCAAAGAGGCGATGATAATAAAAAGAAATATCCAGTCGCCGACCGTGCTTTTGCCCTGACCGGTGGCGCGTTCGCGGATGAGCTGCATGTTTCGCTGGTTCGATTTATAAAAGAAGTCGAAGGCGTCGCCGATCACCGGGATGGATCCGATCGCGTAGTCCAATCCGATATTTATCGCCATGCGCAAAAGCGTAATCTTGGGCACGCCGTAGCGGACACCGGCGATCAGAATATAAAAAGAAACCAGCGAAGTGGCGATGTCGCCGTAATTCGGGACCAATCCGATCAGCGCGTCCAAACCGAACCGCCAACCCGTTCCCGGCACGCGAAAAAGCCCGTCGAGATATTTGCTGAGAGTTTCCAGGCCCTGCTCGATCTCTACCTGACGGCGCTCTTCGTTACGCGCCTTAAAACCGGATACTTCCTGTAATTCTTCCATAATCGTTTTAGCCACAGAGTACCCAGAGAGTGATTCCAAGAGATAAAATTTATCAACTTCGGATTTTTTATCTCTGAGTTCTCTGTAAACTCTGTGACAAATTTTCAACTCTTATTCCGATATTACCTCTTTTAGAATGAACCCGTCAGGGTCAATGACGATCTTTTCCGGTTTCGCGCTTTGGATCTTCATACGCGATTCTTTTCCAACCGGAGTGAACTGCACGCGGCGTTTTCCCTTCGCGGTAATAATTTCCAGCGTGACGGGCAGAAGAAATGCATCGTCCGGCTGCACCTGATCGAGTTTAAGCTCGACGGTTTTCGCGTTTATCCGCGTCCAGGAAATTTTATAGATCGGATGCCCCGACTCATATACCCAGCGTTTAAAGAAATCTTTCAGGTCTTTACGTGAAGCTTTTTCAAAAGCCGCGCGCAGGTCGTCCGTATCGGCCGTCGAGTTTTTATATTTATCGTAATAAATTCTCAAGCCTTCAAAGAAAATTTTATCGCCCAGCATCCCGCGCAGCTCATGCAAAACCCAAGAGCCTTTTTCGTAGTTGTTTTTGTTGAGCAGGTCGAACAAACTTTCCGTTTCGGTATCGTGAATCGGCGCGCGTTTCGTTTTTTCGTAGGCAAAATATTCCTGCGCGTTATCTTTCATATAAGCGCGAAAGGCGGCGGCGCCTTCATGTTTTTCAATAAACAGCGCGGCAAAATAAGTGGCAAATCCTTCGCTGAGCCAGAGATCGGCCCAGGTCGCTTCCGTGACGGAGGCCCCGAACCATTGATGCGCGATCTCGTGCGCGATCACTCCCTCGACCCCGCTGGGAACGTCGTAGCGCCGGCTGCGCGGTTTTTTGGTCGCAAATTCTTTAAAAAGCCCGGCGCCGAAAACGATCGTATTCGCATTTTCCATTCCGCCAAAACGCGTGGCGCCTACTATCAGCGCAAGTTTCCCATACGGGTACGGCGCGACCAGTTGGCTGAATAGCTCGACCGACGGCGGCGCCGGAGAAAAACCCTGCTCGGCAAATTTACGATCGGAGTGGGTGACGTAATAAGAGATCGGAATGGCGGTTTTCGCTTTTAGTTCGGCGGTGGCAAACTGCCCGACGGCGACGACCATGTTATATGGCGAGACCGGAGCTTTTTCATAATAAACCCAGGTTCGCGTCGCATTAGCATTATCTTTTTTCGATTCTAGCACGCCGTTGGCGACGGCCGAATTTCGCGCCGGCGCGGTGACGGTAAATTTTACCGAAGCTTTTGCCGACGGGTGATCGAAACAGGGTATCCAGTGATGAACCCGGTCTGGCCAATTATCTCCGATCGCCGAGGGCAATTTATCCTCGTCATTGGTTAAAATTAACCCGTCTTTCGGTCTGCCCGAATAAGAAACGGAGATCTTAAACTGCTGTTTTATTTTGGCCGGCCGGGTGAAGTAAACGTCGAGCTTTTCGTCATGCTGCGCGAATTTGGCCGGTTCGCCATCTACCTTGACCACGCTCACGGGCATCGCGCCGAAATCGAAGTCGATCATCGTAACGTCATTTTTGCGGATCAAAACCGTCACTTCCGTGGTGATCGACGTAAGTTCGGAAAGCGAATCGTTGAAGGTAAGATCTATATCGAAATGCACCGGCTGCCAGGCATCGATCAGGCGCTCTTTTCTTTCCGCATAAGCGCACGAAAAGGAAAAAAGTAAAACGGAAAGCAGGAACAGATTTCTGACGAGAACTTTTTTCATAAAAATATTAGCCACAGAGGCCGCAGGAGCACAGAGAAACAAGCAAATGTCTTTTATTCTAATTTTTCTTTCTCGGCGCGCTCGGTGAACTCTGTGGCTTACCTTCTTCGACGATTTTGATGCTGATTATCCTGTCTCCGCGCGCTATCAAATCCACGATCTTCATATCGGCATCGTTCACCGTGCCAAAGACCGTGTAGCCGCCGTCCAGATGCGGCTGCGGCGAATGCGTCACGAACCATTGCGAGCCGCCGGTGTCCTTGCCGGAAAGCGCCATTCCGACCGCGCCGCGGCCAAAAGGAACCATGTTCAGCTCGCAGCGGATCGACCAGCCGGGGCCGCCGTTTCCGTCGCCGCGCGGATCGCCGTCCTGCATCACAAAATTCGGCACGACGCGGTGAACCGACACGCCGCCAAAATAATTCGCCCTGGCGAGCTTGATAAAATTATCTACGGTGAGCGGCGCGTCTTCCGGCAGCAGGTCGATGGTGAAAGTTCCTTTTTCGGTGGCGACCACGGCTTTTACCGCGCCGTTTTTGCGCGAAACCGCGCGGGTATAATCCGCCGCCGTATTTAATACCTGCCCAAGCTTCGTGCCGAAAGCGGACGCGTACGGCTGCACGAGATTTTTCTTTTTTGCCAGCGCGTTTTCCAGCATCATCGGCAGGCCGGGAGAATCTTTTTCGAGCCCGGGAGTTTGTAAAAGCTCGAAGGCTTTTTTTCGCACCAGGTAATCCGGCGAGTTCAGCGCTATCAGCAGATCGCCGATCGCTTCCTTTTTGTCCAGCTTAAAAAGCGCGTCCATGATCGCAAGCTGCGCGTCATCGGATTCTTTGTCCGTCACGAAAGCTTTGCTGAAAGCGGTTTTCAGCGCCGCGACATTTTCTTTCGAAGCCGGCTGTTCCGCTAAAATTCCGGCAATAGTAGCGCGGGTCACGACATCTGAATCAGGCAGCATCGCCCGCATAATTTCACTCAGATTATCCGGCTTAAAGGCCGCCACGCCGCTTACCATATCGGGCATCGCTTTCAGCATTTCGTCCTGATAGGAAGGCTTTACACCGGCGATCATGGCATCCATATATTCCAGGAAAGCTTTTCCGGCGCGGGTCTTCAGTTCCGTATTATCCGAACTCGCAATATCCCCCAGCCCCTGTGCGTAAGAGGAAAGCGTGTGCCAATCGGCCAGCCCGTTATTTTTTTCCCTGAATTTCACAATGTAATTATCGCGGTCGATGCGGGACAGAGCGATCTCGGTTTCCGGTGACGTGAATTTATCCTGTTCGCGAAGAGTTTCCAGGAATTTGATGGCGGAAGCGTCTTTTGAATCGGGCAAAATTCTTCCCAGGGTCGTGGCAATTTCCAGCAGCTCATTCTTATTGGACGAAGCGGGAAATTTAGATCTTTTCTGCTGATCCGCAAGCATATTGCCGCGCTCGATCAATTTACCGGCGGCTTTGGCGTCTTTCAGGCTTCCCAGCGCGCGGATGGCGCTGATGCGTACACGCTGATCTTCGTCTTCGACCGCGGCTTCGAGTAGTAAGCCGAAAGCGGTTTTATCTTCCGCCGCTCCGAGGGCCCGCGCGACGTTGGCGCGGACTACCGGATCGTTGTCCGAAAGCAGCAGCGCGTGCAGCGTATCATTCGCATTTTTTGCTTTGAGCCGCGCCAGCGTATTGGCCGCATCGGCGCGAACCCGCGCGTCCAGGTTGGTCAGAAACTTGGCCGTGACGAAATCGCTTTCTTCCGGGCGGACGCGCAGCACGGCCGTAATTCCAAGTAAAACCAATTGTTTATTTTGTTTCGGTTTGGCGGCTTCGGCGTCCAGCGCGTCGAGGATCGCGTCGCCCAGTTTTTCGGCGGCGAGTTTATCGGCAGCCGCGATCTTTCCTGCGGCTTCGACGGCGCGGGCGCGTACGTCATCATTCTCTTTTTCGTTTGTCAGAGCTTTCAGGATGGCATCGGCCGCTTTGGCGGATTCGGTTTCTCCCAGGGCAAAAGCCGCCATCGCGCGCACCTCCGCGTCGGCGTCTTTTTCCAGCAGCGCGGAAAGAGCGGGAACGGACGCTTCATCGCCGATCCGGCCCGCCGCCAGCGCCGCGCGTTTTCGCACCGCGGCCGCGGGGTTTTGCAGCAAAGATTCCAGCGTTTTGTCCCAGCGGCGTTCGTCTTCGGCTTTGACGATCTGCACCATAACCGGGATCGAAACGGAACCCGCTGAAACCGGCGCGGCCGTTTTAGCCTTTTGCGCAAAAACCGCGGCCGCAGACAGCAGCAGTATAAGAATAGTTAAAAAAGGTGTTACGGTACAAAACGAATATTTTTTCATTTATTAAAAGAAGGGCTTTCTATTGTATAAGCTGACGTTAGGCATTTTAACGGTAATAAGCGCTTCTTTCAACAAAAGGCGAAGTAGTAAGAGAGTCTTTTAGCTAATAGTCTAAAGAGAGAACCACCCGCTGCTTACAGCAGCACCCCTCCTTCGTAAGGAGGGAAGTTTAGAAAATAAAAAAGGCGGAACCGATAAGGCTCCGCCGGAAGGTAAAAAAGATGTGATCCGGAAGGCCTGGTTTTTAGCCTGAGCCTTCCGAATCGGTTAGTTGTTATTGTTTGCGCGGCGCGATGATCCGCTGTGTCGGGTCGCCGAAAAGAAAGAGAGTGTTCCTGGTGTCGCGGTTATCGTAGGCCGCTTTGCCCTGCCGCGCCGCATCGCCGAGGCGCGCTCCCTTCATCAACGCTCTGTACCAGGCCGCGCCCATCGCTTCCTGAACGTCCGGATAGTTCATGCTGGAAAGGCTCCATGCCGCAAACGCTCCGCCGTTAGGCGCTTTTAAGAGAGCCTCGGTAATGGTTTCGTTCTGCTCGGCAAAAGCGCCGTTCAGACACGTCAGCATGACCATCAAACTCGGCCGCTGCCCGTTCGTCAGGCCGTAGGCGTCGCTCATCCGGAAGATGCCGCCGCTCGTCCAGACACCGGTGCTGCCGTGGCCGAAGAAATTGACCATCAGCGGGCCGGCATTGATCCGGTCGACGATCTGCTGTCTGACAGCCGCGGCTTCGCCGTCGGCGCGGTTGATCGCGCTTACCGACATTTCCGCCGGCAGAGATCCGCGAATATTACGGTTGCCCCCGGGGAAATCGTAACCGAGATCCGCGTCAGCCACCGTCAAAGCTCCGCGGTTGTTGGCCCCGGCTGGTTTTAACGGATCGGTCGCGAGAATTTTCGCCAGCAGCGCCGCCAGATCTTCCTGTGTGCGCACCGGCAATCTGCCGATTGCCATTTCGCCCAGCCCGTCGCCGTCCGGATCGACCAGCATTTCATCGCTGCTCGCTTCCATCTGCGACGTGTCGACCCACATCGTCGGCACCAGATCGATCGCCGGGCCGCCCTGTCCCGAATAGTTACGGGGATCGGCGGTGGCGTCTCCGACCAGCAAAACGTAACCGGGTTTGACCGCCCAATTCGTTTTGGCGAAATGCAGAAAATCCTTGATGCCTTGCGGGTTATGAATGCCGTCGCTGAATTCGTCAAAGACATTCTCGACATCGACTATCATCGTACGCAGCCCCTCGCCTTCGCGTTTGGCCTGCAGCGCCGCTAATTGCTGGTGAAACTGTACCGGGGCGACGATCACAAAATCGGCGCGATTGGCTAAGCTGCGCAGATCAGAGGCCTGATCGCGTTCGATCGCATCGACCGAAAGCGGCGTGTGTCCCTGGCTTTCGGCCAGTAAATTACGCGCGCTTCCGGCGGCCGGAACGGTGACGCTAAAAGTGCCGTCTTCTTCAGCCTGGGCCGCGGCCTGGAAAGCTTTGACCTGGGCCGGGTTGCCGATATCGAAAACGGTTACCAGATCATTGTTAAAGCCGGTGAGTTTCACGCTCTGGCCCGCTTCCTGGCGAAATTCCAGCCGGTCGTCGATCGCTTTTAAGCGGCGCGGATAACTTATCCTGACCGTTTCCAGCAGACTGACGTCACTGCTGCCGTTCAATGAACGGAGGCCGATCTGATTTTCTCCTTCACGTAATTGCGAGAGGGAGACATCCCCCTGCCATTCGATGCGCTCCATCGAGCTTACCTCGATCTGCGCGATCTCGCTGCCGTTCAGGGTTACCGCGATGCGATGCATATCGCCGCCGGTCAATCCCTGGATGTTCAATGAAAGACGAGCCGCCTGGCCGCTGTCGGCGGCGATCTCGCTTAGTGACAGGTTCGAGAAAGATTCCTGCCCCATTATGATCGCGGCATACCAGTTTTCCCGTTCGCCGTTAAAGATGCTGCTCGACCTGACGGGTCGATCCATCCGTTCGGCGGTCAGGTTTGCGATCCCGGCCCCGGCGTTCGGATCGAAATCCGATCTTTCCGATTTGATGCGCCGCCCGGCGGATTGCCCGGATACGAGCGAATAGACGCGTATCGCGCTGTACGGAGCGTCGAGGCCGCGCCCGTAGAATTCCACGGAACCGTCCCCGCCGACCTTGATCGCTTCTTCACTTCCGTCGGCAAACAACTGCCACATGGCGGCCCCGGCCGGATCGAAGCCGCGCGCCGCAAGTTCGGCCGCGTCGATATGGTACCAACCGGTTCGACTAACCTTTAATTTCAGCGCCGGGCCGTCGCCGGTAAATTGACGCGCCGATGATAAAGCGGCCCGATTTTTTACCGCCTTTTCCATGGCTGTTTTCGCAGGGCCGGAATAGTCGGACTGCAGCACCGGATTAGCTAAGTTGAGCTCGGCAAAAGTCGGAGCGTTCCGGTTAAATTCGCCTACGCGAATTCCGTCAACCGAGACCGGGCCGAACCACTGGCTCGAACCGTTCAGATCGACCGCCTCCAGCCAGTAGCTGACGGACTGTGAATTAGCGCCTTTGGCTGCCGGATCGAGCACCCGGTATTCCTTGCCCGCGGTCATGGCCGCGCCGCCGACTTGTAATGCGCTGCCGGCGATCAACTCCTTGTTCACCAGAGCGCGTCCGCTGGTGTCGTCGCGCCAGATGCGGTAGCCGAGGTTATTGGCCTCAAAACCGCTCTGCCACGACAAACCGATCCCATCGCCGGTTTCATCGGCGCGGAAATCGGACATCGTCACCGCCGTCGGCGAAATGACCAGGCCAAAATCCAGGGTCGGATCGCTGGTCAAACCGTTGACGTTGGTCACGGTGCTGTTGCTTAAAGCACCCACACTGCCCGGCGTCAGAGTGATCGCGCTGCTGACGATCGTCGTTGCCGGAATGCTGCCTATGGCTGAGCCGGTCGGCCCGCCGTTGTCGTCGGAGTCTTCGTTGTTGTCGGGGTTTGTGTCCGTCGGGGTGCTCGAACTCGGGCCCGCCGGAAAGACTGCCGCGCGGTAGCTGCCCGGAGGCAGTCCGCAAAACTGGTAATTACCGGAGGCGTTGGTCAGCATGCCGTTCGCGCCGTCATCGGACGTTCCGAGAACGCCGTCGACGCCCACCGGAATTTCCACTCCGGCCGAGGTGTAGAGGCGCACGCGGACATTTACCCGGCCGATTTCACCGGAGTCGAGAATGCCGTTGTCGCGATTGCTTCCGGCCCCGATATCGTTCCAGACGACGTTGCCGACGCAGAGACGATAGAAACCGAAATCAACCGTCATATCGGCAAACCCGTCCCCCGAACCTTGTCCGGAACCGCTCAGATCGGTTTCGCCGACAGGCTCGCTGACGCCGACGCCGAGCGTGATGGAGTTCGACAAGATCCCGGCAGTCTGCACGGCGTTAGCCGCGCCCGCCGGATTGACCCCGTTTTCGCCGTTGGCCGAAGCGGTCGAATCCATATCCGCGCTGACATTGCCGCTGGTATTTTGATAACCGTAGAGCACATCGCCCGCGACGTCGAAATTCGTGGAATTGATCCGCACCACATAATTTCCCGCGGCCAGGCTGTCGAAACGGTAGAAACCGCCGCCTGCCGTGGTCATGCTCGCAAGCGGGCTGCCCGGGCTGTCGGGCGTTCCGTCGGCGTTGGCATCGGCAAAGAGCGAAACCGAAACACCGTCCAGGCCGACTTCGGCCGCGTCGATGCGCCCGTCATTATCGGTGTCGTACCAGACGCGGTTGCCGAGCGAATAGGTCGCGGCGGCGGCAAATCCGGTGTCGAAAGTGTGGTCGTTGTTACCGGAGCTGCCGGTGGTCAGCGATATGACCGGGAAAATTCCCGTCGGCGAACCGGACGGGTTGGTCACATTCTGCGCATCGGAATCGTTGGCGTCGTCATCGCCGCTTTGAAAACTTGAATTTCTCGCGGTCAGAAAACGATTGTTGAGCGGCCCGCCGCCCGCATAATTTGCCGCCAGGTCAAATCGAACTTGGTAAGCGGAATTCGTCGCGATCCCGCCGTTTACCTGACCAATGTTGTCGGCCGTATTCGAATCGGCCGAGGTCGAAGAAACAAAATAATATTCACCATTGGCATCGGTCACGGCCGTGCCTACCTGTGCGTTAGCCGAGTTAAAAAGATGAACGGTCACGCCGGAAATTCCCGACTCGTTCGCTTCCTGCACACCGTTTCCGCTGGTGTCCAGCCAGACCCGGTTGCCGATCTCGATCGGCGCGGTATCGCACATGAATTCAAGATCGCCTAGGCCGTTGGCTTTGGCAAAAACATCCGGGTCGCTGCCTTCGCCGTCGTAAATTCGATAACCCTTGGTAAAAGCTCCGGTGGTGTTGTTCATCCAACGGACGCCGCCGTCGTGCGTCATGTTGGCTATGTTCGGGATCGGATCGAACATTACCGCCGCCACGTCCGGCGCGCCGGGCATCTGCGCCACGCCGCCGCTGCTCAGATCGTCGTGATTTCCGCCCTTACCGGTTATCGGCGTCGGAGCGGGCGAAGCGGGATCGCTAAAAGTATATGAAAGCGAGTAGGCGTCGCCGTAATAAAATTCACCGCGTCCGGGGCCTTCATCGGTGTTTTGCGGCGCGCTGCCGTTTCCGCCGCAGCGTCCGTTGCTTTCCGCCGTCCAGCCGCCCGAAACGCTGCCGCAGGCCCGCAGCAGGTCGCCGCTGGTGCGCGGCTGATAGGTCGCCGCCGAAGCATCCGTCGGGTTCGACTGGGTGCTGTTTCCGACCGAATCGCCCATCCGGTCGCGCAGGCCGAGGATCAGGTTGCCGCGGTCGAAAGCGATCCCGGTCAGCATCGGCTGGGCATAGACCGGGCGGTCCAGTGCCGTCGAGCCGGTGCGAAAGACGGCCGACCACGGGCGCCAGATGCCGTCGGCGCCGAGCGTCCTGGTATTTAAGCCGCGCTTGTAATTCAGCGGCATGGTGAATGCCGGCGCGGCGTCAAAGGCCAGCGTCGCGGGATCGACCGAATAAACGTAGGCTACCAGGCGGCGCGCGTCACCCAGATTGTAGGTCTTGTTTCCGTCGTTATCGACAAAAGGCTCGCCGGGGTCGTATGCGTTGTCGTTATCGGCGTCGTAAAAAGGCTCGGTGGCATCGCGAACTCCGTCATTGTCGGAATCGACGAAATACTCGGCCTGGTTATAGCTGCCGCTGCTGTTGGAATCGGTGTAGGTATCGACGGTGGCGGTCGATTCCGCCGAACAGATCATCCCGACATAAACCCGGCCGCGATAATAGGTCACGGCAAAGGGGCGCACGTCGGCCGCGGCGCAATTTCCCCCGGCCGGAACCGGCGGGCTGAGAGGCACTGCCTGATTATCGATCTCGACGCCGGTCGCGGCGTTGATGGCGTACAAGGTGCGATTCTGCAGATTCATCACATACAGCGTGCTGTCGTCATCGGAGATCGCCATCCCGCCGAGGGATGTCTTGCCGACCGCGTTCCAGCCGGTCTGCTCATTGTCGCGCGTCCAGTTAGCTGCGTGAGAATTGGTGGTCGCGCCCGCTACGGTATAGGTGCTGCCGACCGAACCGCTGCCCGCGCGGTTGATGTTGTAGATCGCGCCGGGGCCGCCGGGGCCGAAACCCGCGTGGCGTTTATAGAACGCGGCGGCAAACAGACGGCGATTGCTGCGCCCGTAAGCCATACCGAAAGTGGTGCCGACGGTTTGCGCCTGCAAAGCCAGCGTGTGCGAGGCCGGATTGTCGTAGGCCGCCTCAGCCGCGCCGGCGGTCGCGTCGCTGCTGCCCGCCGAGTAAGGGAAACTAATTAAGGTCGAGCCCGCGTTGTTTACGCCTGAGATCTGATCGCCGAAAAGATAACGGCTGGTGGCGAGGTCGGGATTGTTTTGACAATATTCTTCGGGACGGTCGAGCGCGAGATTTACATTCGGGGTGCTGCCGTCATTGACGAATTGCACGGTCGTGCCGGAATTCGTCGTGGTGCCGCCCTGCACCGAATCAGCGCTGCGCGCCGATGGCTTGTAACCGGAGGGGAGATTGGTGAACTCAATGCGATAAGGGCCCGTTCCGGTAGCGGACAGGGAATAATTGCCGCTGGCGTCGGAGGTGGCGACGCTGCCGGTGGTGACATTGTTGCCCGCCGAATCGTAGGCGCGAACCTCTACTCCGGCGACGCCGGAATCGACGGCCACACCGACCGTCCCGTTTCCGCTGTTGGAAATGGTCGAGGCCGTGTCGTAGCTTCCGTTGCCGTTAAAATCCTGAAAGATCTTTCCGCTGATGGTTCCGGACGCCTGGATCCGAAATACGCCGAACGGTAATGCCAGTATAAAAGCGCTGACGGTAAAAATAAGGATGGTTAACAAAGATCCGACATTTAAACGCACGATAGCGCGTTTAAGATTTAAAGAACGCATTGAGTTGTTTCTCCTGGACTGGGATAGTAGGACAATCGGGGGGATTGGACGGCAAGTTGATCCGGATAATTGCTCTATAGTGAGCAGTGGATCGGTAGGGTTGGTAGTTTGTAAGGCAATTTTTCCTAGCGCAGAAAAATATACCTCCTTTTCAAAGATAGGGGTTCGGACGGATAAATGTCAATAACTTTTATTTCGTGAGGTTAGAGCTGAGAGCGCGGGCGGCTCGCCGCATCAACGCGCGGCGTCTGATCATGGAGCGCGGGCTGCCTGCCGCAACGGACGCTCGCGTCCGAACGCACCCGCTAACGCAGGCGCTACTGACCAGGTCACGCATGCGGACATCCGCGCTCCCGGTAAGACTACTGTTTTACGGTCACCATGGAAGGCTTGATATTCTTAACGGAAATCGTCCGGGTAAAGTCGTCCGGTAAAAATGGCCTCGGCCTAAGGGTATCTTCGGACATTTTTTCCCATTCGATGCGAATGTCCTTGTTGTCGATCTTATCCAGTTCCTGCGGAACGCCGATCAGAGTGACCACGATCGTTTCATTCACCCCCGAAGGAGTTTGCGCGTGAACCGTAAAGTTTCTTTCGCTGCGTTTCGGGCCGATCTTCACCATGACATCGACCACCGTGTCCAAAACCGTAACTTTCGGGTTTATCAAATTAATGGCTACCTGCCTGACGGTAAAATCGGCTTTGCGATTGTCGAGCGGGATCTTTTCGGTCGAGATGGTGTCGATCGAATTTACAAAACTGGAGGGCCCCTGAACGCGCGCATTGGCCGGCGAAACGATCTTTTCGTAGATTTCCATTCCATCGGGAAGCTGCCCTTCGAATTCCGGTTTGACCTCGACTTCGCGTTCTTCGCGGCGCTCCAGTTTTACCAGAACTTTATCCGGCTGGATCTTGTCGATCTTGACCCCGGCGGGAAGCTCCATGATGACGTCGGACGGCCTGAGGTCCACCAGCCACTCTCCCGGCCCCCGGGCGGAAAGGTCCGCCGATACGACGAGTTTACCGGAATCCAGCGGGTTGAGTTTTCCCTTATCACCGGTCAATGTTATTTCCACCTGGCGCGAAGGCTCGTTGGTAATTTCCATTTCGCCGGACACGCGAAAATTCAGCCGCACTTCATTGAAACGGCTGGTTATCGGCGCTTGCTGCCCGGTAATGAAAAACCAGAGCCCGAGCGTGATTACCAGCGCGATCAATTTTGTGCTCCAGTCTTCGAAAAATATCTTTCGCAGCCACAACGACAAAAAGGGCTGCAATTGCTCGCCCGGGGTAAATTTTTCAGTTGGAAAGCGAAGTGCCATTTTCTTAAATTATCGTGACCTCGGTTTCGGCTTCTTTCATCGTCTTGGTGCGCTCGCGTTTCTTTTCCAGGATCGGAATTTCCATCGCTTCCAGCAGCATGATCCGCAGCTGAGTGGTGTCGAGATTACGCTTGATCTCACCTTCTTTTACAAAAGAAATAAGGCCGGTTTCCTCGGAAACCACCACGACCACGGCGTCGGTATCTTCGGTGATGCCGATGGCCGCGCGATGGCGCGTGCCGGTATCTTTTGAAAGCCGGGGATTTTTCGTGAGCGGCAAGAAACACGAGGTAGCCGCGATGCGTTCGCGCTGAACGATGACCGCCCCGTCATGCAGCGGGGTCGATGGATGAAAGATCGTGACCAGCAGGTCATAGCGAAGCTTGGCGTCGATCGGCACACCGGCGTCGATAAAATTACGCAGCCCTACGTTGCGTTCGACGACGATCAGCGCGCCGGTCTTTTCCGATGACAGCGTGGTCGCCGCCAGCACGATTTCGTCGTAGATATTTTCGCCGAGCAGCCCGGTCTGCCGCCTGATGATCGGCATCCGGAAACGATTGCCGAAATAGATCAGCGCCTGCCTGATCTCGGCTTGAAAGAGCACGATGATGGCTATCGGGAGGTACAGCGAAGCGCCGCGCAGAAAGAATTCCAGGGTGTTGAGTTCGTAATAAACCGCCAGCCAATAGATCAATCCGAAGCCCAGCATTCCGAATGCCATAGGCATAGCGCGAGTGCCGCGCACGAGCCTGAGGATGATATAGACGATGACAAAAACCACCGCTATATCGATCAGGTTTCGCGCGCTGGTCAGACGGGCCAGATAGTCATTGGCCGATCGGACAAGATAATCGCCGGATTGAACGAACAACAGCATGATGAAATACAGGCTTACCCTTAATTTTCCAAAACAGAAAATTTAACCGCGCCGCTTTTGTGTCAGAGTACTGTCTAACCTTTGAGGCAACGCAGGTTATTTTAGTTGCCACCGGCGCGCGTCAGCGAATTTGGCCGGGCCGCGCCACTTCTAAAAATACCCGATCAACTTTCGGTTCCGCCCGGCAAATCGCGTCTTCGATCTCCTGAAGGGTAGCAACGATCTGAGAGGTATTTAGATCGTCTTTTAAATTGACGTGCACATTTACCAAAATTTGCTTTGGCGCCAGATGCATGGTCAAAAGTTCTAATACCTTCACCACATTCGGGTGGCTTTTAATGGCGTTTCGAATCGCCCAGGTTGCTTTCGGCGTCGCCGCTTCGCCCAGCAGCAGGCCGCGCGCCGACCGTCCCAGCGAAAACGCTACTATTGCAAGCACGACACCGATCGAAACGGACGCGATCCCGTCCCAAAACTGCCCGTGCCCGGGCGGAACGCGCATCTGTCCCAGAAACAATCCCAGCGCGGCCAATATGATGCCTATCAGGGCGGCGGAGTCTTCGAAAATGACGGTTTTCGCGGTCGGATCTTTCGATTCCTTCAGATATTCAAAGAACGTCTGCTTTTCGTGGCGGGCTTCACTTACTTCCTGCCACAGCGCGATGCCGATAGAGATTGATTCCAGTATAAAAGATACACCTAAGATACAGTACGCCCAAAACAGGTTTTCAGGTTCATGCGGTTCGCGGATCTTTATGATGCCTTCGTAGATCGCATAGGTCGCGCCGACGCCGAAAATAAAGATGGCGGCGATAAACGACCAGAAAAAACGTTCTTTCCCGTAACCGAACGGGTGTTTTTCCGAAGCCGGCTTTTTGTAAAAACGCAGCCCGAGCAGTAGAAAAACCTGATTAGTGGTGTCGGCAAGCGAGTGCAGCGCCTCCGCCATCATACCGGAAGATCCAGTCAACAAAGCTCCGATGAACTTTAGAACCGTAATTAGACCATTAGCTATCAGCGCGCCTAAAACCGCCAGCATATATACGTTAATCTCCTGTAAAGACTAGTCTTCTGTTATTGAATAACCCGGAGGAAAAAAGGGGAAACAAACCTTTTAAAGTTAATTTTAAGGGAAAACCGGTTTTTAATAAAACTGAAAGGGGAATTTTATTAAAAACCGGCGTTACCGATAAATTGGCGGTTCGGATTTGTTCGTGTCATTTCGTGTCATTTGGTGGTTACTTCTTAAGTCTTATTTCTCAAGGCTGTAAAGACGGAAACCACGAATCACACTAAATAACACGAAAAAAGATTAGTATCTCACAGTTTGCGCAGGCAGGATGTCCGCGTCGAGCCGCACTTATTCGACCTTATAAGCAAAGTAATAAAAAAAGGCGATAAGATCTAAAAAACACGAACGCACACTAAACACAAAAAAACGTATCGAGTATCAGGTACCACGCCGGTCATTGTTTTTTTATTTTTCCCGGCTGCAAAAAACCGACCAGTTCGCCTTTGTCGTCGATGACGCAGACCGCGTCGAGCCCGTTGGCGCTCATCACGTCTTTGGCTTCCTTGAACAGCATCGAGGTTTCCACGAAATATTCCGGCTGTACCGGACGCATCACATCGGCAACCAGCGTCGAATGCCATTTTTCGCGCGGCAGCGCTTTCAAGTCTTCCAGCGTCAGCAGGCCGTAAAGCTGTCTATTTTTGGCGACGGCAAAAGTGGTCTGCCTGACCAGCGGCAGAGTGCGGTCGATAAATTTTCCGATGGTGCTTTCCGGGTCGAGCGCAAATGGCGGCGACATCACCTGCTCGACCGTGACCTGTTCCTGCGCATGGGAATATTTGATGATCTCCGAAGCCGAATCGAGCAGGAATACGCCGACCAGGATCGTCCATAAACCGGTAAAATCGGCGCGGGTTATTAACACGAAAAGGCCGAAGATCACCAGCGCGATGGCGATGATCTGGCCGCAGCGGCCGGTCAGGATCGTGGCTTCGTTTAGGTCGTAGCCGCGATGCCAGAGAAAAGCCCGCAGCACCCGGCCGCCGTCCAGCGGGTAACCGGGAAACAGGTTAAAAACCGCCAGCAGCATGTTAAAGAAAAAAAGCAGGAAGAGCATCAGGGCCAGCCCTTTTGACTGGCCGGCGGAGGCAACCAGCGCCAGAAATACCAGCGCGATCGCAAAACTCGCCACCGGCCCGGCGATCGCAATGCGGAATTCCGCCCGCGGCGTGTCGGGTTCACGGCTTAACCGCGCCATCCCGCCAAAGGGGTGCAGTACGATCTCTCGGGTGGCGATCCCCTCCATCCGCGCGGCCAGGGCGTGCGCCAGCTCATGCCCGAAAACGCAGACGAAAAGCACCAGGCTGGTAATAAATCCCAACACCAGGCGGACTGTAAGATCTTCTATAATGGTTACCGGAATGCTGAGGGCGGCGATCACCGTCATCATCGCAAGCAGAAAAAACCAGCGATAGTCGATAAATACCGGGACGCCAAAGGCGTGAAAGATAAGAAGCTGCTGCTTAAAAAACTTGAAAATATTCTGGAGCATAAAGCCGTCGCAAAAGATCAGGCTTCAAAGGGAATTTCGGCGTTTTGCAGCAAATGAGGTTCGTTGCGCGCAACTTTGCGCAGCAATTCTTTCTCTTCGAACATTTTCAGCAAGCCGTGCACCGTGGCATAGCGAGGTTCGTCGGCGATACTCACCGGCAGGGAAGTACGATTACGCAGATACTGGTCGATGCCGGTGAACAAAGCGCCGCCGCCGGTCAAAATAATTCCGCGGTCGTAGATATCGGCCGCTACCTCGGGGCGAAGCTCGGTCAAAGAGTCGGTTACCAGTTCGGAAACTTTCCGGATGATCCCTTCCGCCACGGGATAAAGTTCGCCCGCCGTCACTTCCTGCGCGCCGGGGCTGCCGGTCTGCACATCGCGGCCCCTGACGGATATTTCCTTGCCCAAATCTTCCGGGGGCGTCGCCGTGACGAATTCGACCTTCAGCATTTCGGCGGTCTCTTCGCCGATGATCAGCCCGCGGTGCCGGCGGATATGATTTATCAGCGCGGCGTTGATGTCCGAGCTTCCCATTCGCTCGGAACGGGAATGAACGATGCCGCCTTTAGCGACGATGGCGATATTGGTCGTGCTGGCGCCGATATCGACGATGGCCGATGCCCGCTTGTCGTGCGGATCGACCCCGGCCCCGAAGGCCGCGGCCAGCCCTTCTTCCATCATGTAAACTTTATCGATCTTGGCGTCTTCGGCGGCGCTTAGCAAAGCGCGCTGCTCCACGTGGGTTACTTCCGAGATAACGCTCATCACCGCTTCGCGGCTGACATGCGAAATACCGCTGCGCGCTTTCTGCACGAATTCAGCCAGCATCTTTTTGGTTCGCTCGAAATCCGCGACCACGCCGCCGACCAGCGGCGCGACGACGACGACCTCGCGGGCTTCGCGGCCCTGCATCTCGTAAGCTTCGGTGCCGAAAGCGACAACCTCATCCGTGAGTTCATTGACGGCGACCAGTGAGGGTTCATCCAGAACGACGTCGCGCCCGCGCACAGCGATAATAGTACGGGCGGTACCCATATCTATCGCCATTGAATCCGTTACCAGATTTTTTACGCCGATCAATGTGGCGGCTTTACTGACTATTGACATATGTAAAAACTTCTTGCAAAAGGTAATTGGGAAATCCTTATGCTTCAATTCTATCTCAAGTCCATTCTACTGCAAAGAGTGTGACGGGCTGCAAGCGATTTTTTACCAGCACCGGCTCGCCCGGCGTCAGCGGAAACGCGCTATCCGCTTCCTTTGCAGTAGCTTCGCTGATAATTATTTTTCCGGCGGCGGCATGCGATTCCAGCCGCGCCGCCAGGTTGACCGTGTCCCCGATCGCCGTGTATTCAGATCGCTTGTCCGAACCGATGTAGCCGACCGTCGCTTCGCCGGTGTGGAGGCCGATCCCGACGCCGATCTCGCTAAAACCCTCGACCAGAAGCTTTTGATTGATTTCCTTCAATCTGCGTTGCATCGCAACTGCGGCACTGAGCGCATTTTTTGCGTCGTCCGGCGTTACGTGCGGCGCGCCGAAAAGCGCCATCAGCCCGTCGCCGATATATTTGTCGAGCGTGCCGCCGTGTTCGAAAATGATGTCTGTCATTTCCGTAAAATAAAGATTTAACAGCTGGACGATCCGCTCCGGCTTTTCGTGTTCGGACAGGGACGTAAAAGCGCGAATGTCGGCGAACAGAACGGTCACCTTTTGATTGACGCCGCCGAGGCCCAGCGAATCGGGATTTTCCAGGATCTGTTTGACCACGTATTCCGGCAAAAAGCGGCTGTAATTCGCGCGCGCCACCTCTTCATGCGCGAGACGTTTATGAGCCTTGATGGTTTCGACCGCGACGGCGGTCTGCGCGGCGACGGCGGTGATCAATTCCAGATCGTCCGCGCTAAAGCTGGCGAACGGGTCGAGCCGGTCGGCGTAAACCACGCCATGCACGCTCGATTCCGTCAGCAGCGGGGCGCAGATCGTCGAACGCACACCCTGCGACACGATCGATTCGGAGCCGGAAAATTGCGCGTCGCTTTTTGCGTCCTGCGAGAGCAGCGCGACCTTCTCCTTGATCGCTTTTTGCGTGATCGTGCGGCTGACGGTCATTCTGCCGGTCGCGTTTTCCAGTTCTTTAGTGCGCGAGCTCACTGCCACCGGGATCAGATTGTATTCCAGCAGCGTGCCGTCCGGCGTTTCATCCGCCAGCAGGGCGACGACGCGGTCGGCCGGCGTCACGCGAAAGATCAGATCCGTGGCCTTGGTAAATATTTCTTTCGCGTCAAAGACCGAGCCGAGCGTTTTGGTCAGTTCATAAAGCAGCTCCAGTATCTCGGCCTTGCGGCGCAATTCTTTGAGCTCGTCTTTTGAAGCCTCATCGGATTTTGCTACCGCCATCTTGCGGTGGCTGATTATCTCGTTCGCCGATTTCAGCATTTGGGTGTGCCCGAGCGGCCGGTCGTCGTAGCGGATCTCGGTTTGCGAAACGGCCGGTTCGGCTGCGGTGGAAACATTAAAGGTCAGTTCACTGCCGCCGACCGTGATCCGGTCGCCGTCCGCGAGCGGCTTTTGCAGGTGCGCCAGGCCGTTGATAAAAACTTTATTGACGCTCGGGCGAATGAAGCCGTTTTCCAGATAGCCGTCGATGATGACAAAATTAGCGCCGTCGTGCCTGATATAGGCGTGGTGCCGGGAAGCGCGCTGATCGTTGAGGACGATATGATTATCGCGCGACCGGCCGATGGTATATTCCGCGTCCGAAGAGAGTTCGAGATCCCACTCTTTTCCGCCGATTTCCGTGATCTTTAAAACTGCCGAAGCCATTAGAATGTTTTCGCTTTTACGCGAAGCCTTTGCACTTGTCCGAGATGTTGCGTATTTTACAAATGTTACAAGTTATTTCCTAATCATTAAGACAGAAAAAACGCGATATTTTTGCTTAAAAGATCAGGCCGGTGTCGATTACACAGCATCTTCGCCAGCAGGTTAGGTTTTGAGATCGAAGACAACGACTATTAACTTTTAACTGATAACTATTCATTAGTTTTAACGGGTTGTCTTTAAGATCGAGCGACTTTAAGGAAACGGGCATCCGCTTTACGGGCGAAGCCGTTCTCCCCTTATCAGTAGTTAAAAGTTTGTAGTTAAAAGTTAATAGTGGTAGTAATTCAAACTAACTGCTACCGCAAAGTTAAATAATATAGTCTGAATCATGATCTATTTAGATAACAACGCCACCACCCGTGTCGCGCCCGAAGTTTTCGAAGCGATGCGCCCTTATTTCGAAGAACTATACGGAAACCCTTCGTCGGCGCATTCCTTTGGGCGCGAAATGCGCGTTGCGGTCGAAAAAGCGCGCGAGCGCGTTGCCGCGCTGATCGGCGCCGCCGCGCCGTCGGAGATCGTTTTCACTTCCGGCGGCACGGAAAGCGACAATTGGGCGATCCTGGGCGCGCTCTCGGCAGATCCGGCGAAAAAGCACATCGTCACGACCCGCGTAGAGCACGAGGCCGTCCGCAATCTCTGCAAAAAACTGGAAACCGAAGGCTATCAAGTGACCTGGCTCGGCGTGAATGAAGAAGGCCTGTTCGACCTGGAAGAATTGCGCGCCGCTCTGCGGCCCGACACGGCAGTGGTTTCCATCATGCTGGCGAATAATGAAACCGGCATTCTGTTTCCGATGTTTCAGATCGCGGCGGTGATACGGGAAAGTTCGCAGGCCGTTTTTCACGTCGATGGCGTAAATGCCTTGGGCAAGATCGAGATAGACCTGAAAAATTCCGGCGTCGATCTGTTTTCACTTTCGGGGCATAAATTCCACGCGCCAAAAGGCGTCGGCGCTTTGTATATCAGAAACGGCGTGAATTTGCCCGCGCTCGCGATCGGCGGCGGCCAGGAAAACGGGCTTCGCGCCGGAACGGAAAACGTACCTTACATTGTCGGCCTGGGCGCGGCGGCCGAACTGGTTAAAGACCTCTCCGCGATGGAAAACGTCGCGGCGATGCGCGACCGGTTCGAAAGCGAAATTCTGAAGACGGTTCCGGGCGCGACTCTAAACGGCACTGCCGAGCCGCAGTTTCGCCTGCCGAATACCTCCAGCATTTCCTTTGCCCGCACCAACGGCGAAGCGATCCTCGCCAGACTTAACGACGCCGGGATCTGCGTCTCCACCGGCTCCGCCTGCAACGCGGATGACCACACGGCCTCCGCCGTGCTTCAGGCGATGAACATCCCCTACGAAAACGCGATGGGCGCGATCAGATTTTCTTTTGGCAGATACAATGTCGAAGGAGAGATCGATGTGGTGTTGCAAGAGTTAGTGAAAATAACGGAAAGCTCGTCCGCATTCTAAATTATTAATTTGTAATCGTTAGTTGTCTTTCAATTACGGTTAAAGAATTAAAAATCTTTAGCTCCGTAGGAGCGTCATATTTATAGAAATAGTCAAAGAAATAAGCTGAGTTCCATAGGAACGGCACGTGTTGTCCCTACGGAACTCCTGAATTTTGTTAACTTGTTTCTATAAATACGCCACGCCTACGGCGTTAAAGACGGGCCGCCTGAAGGCGGGGCTCAAAACTGCGGACGAGCCGTCCGCGCTTCCAGTGTCAGATTATTTTGTAGGTATCCAGATAAAATCGCCGTTTTTATTTATGTAGCCGAATTTGCCGTCGAGATAAACGGGGCTGATGCCGTCTTCGAACCAGGTAACCCATCTATCGAATTGGTATGGAACGACGAGCCTGCCGGTTTTATCTATGTATCCCCATTTGCCGTTCATCGCCACCCGAGCCAGTCCTTCGGCAAATTCACCGGCATCGTCGAATTGCGGTTCGATCACGAACCGGCCCGTTTCATCGACAAAGCCCCATTTTTTTCCAACTTTAACATTTGCCAAACCGTCGCCGAAAAATTGCGCGAAATCGAATCGAGGCGCGATCACCACTTTGCCATCGGTATTGATAAAACCGTATTTTCCTTTCTCCTTAAAAAAAGCGTAGCCGTTTTGAAACTCGCTCCCGTCGCGGTTGGGAAAGAGCTTCCGGCCGGTTTGGTCGATGTAGTATTCACGGCCGCGGGTATCGGTCGCTCGCGCCCGGCCGTTATAAAAATTTCCCGCGCTTCTAAATTTCGGTTTGACGATAACCTTGAAACTGGTGTCCAGATAGCCGCTCAGGCCGTTTTTCTTAAAAAGCGCCAGGCCTTCGTGAAAGTCACCTAGTAAGGTCACGCCAGGAAAATAGATGACTTCACCGCGGGTATCAAGAAATCCGTACTTTTCCTTATCGCTGCGCCAATCGCCGATATTGACCGAGACAAACCCCTCCTTAAACTCGTCGGCACATCCGTACATCGCATTAAATTGCGGCTCAACCAGATACTTGCCCGCTTCGTCGATGAAACCCGTTTTCCCGCCGACCACCACGCAGGCAAAGCCTTCGGAAAACGTCCAGCAGTCCTGAAACTGCGGCGGGATCACGATCGTACCGGTTTTATCTATGTACCCGCATTTACCGTCTTGTTCCACCGGCAGCGGGGCGGATTTACGGCTTTGGCCCATCGTGACAGCCGAAAAAGAAAGTAAAAGCAGAAAAATACCGGCCAATATTCTTATCATCTTAAAATCCTACCCGTTTTTATAAGAACCACCCCGCCCTTCGGGCACCCCTCCTTCGTAAGGAGGGGAGTTAAAGTAAGTCTTTTTATATAGATGCCCGGAACTCACTAACGGATAGTATCCACGAAACTATTTTCCCGCGGCCTGGCGGTGGTTTCAAAATTCACGTAATACCCGTCCGGCATTTTCGGAACCAGCACCCAGACATCGTACCGGCTTAAATGGCGGCAGACTCCGCCGGGTTCGAGATAGCTGACCGACAAGAGATATTCCTGCCCAAGATCGTCGCGAAAGGCGTTAACCTCCAACCCCGAGGGAACGCGGCAATAGCCGGAATTTATGTTGATCCCGAGCAGCGTATGTTTGTCGAAATCTATTTTCTCCAGATCCTTTAAACAGCGATCGCGGCTAGCGTCATTGCGGACGGCGAGCAGGAATTCTTCGTTACTGAAGATCGCCCTTTTATCCGTCCGGATAAGCTGGATGCAGTCTTTCAAATCTATCCTGCGAGTTTCCAGCATTTGAAAATGCGGGGAGTTTAACGATCTGAGAAACGAAAGCTCTTCTTCGGCTAATTTTTTATCAAATCTCTCGGCTCTGGCCGCGATGTAATTGACTTTGTGATCCGGAGGGATCTTATCCACGACCAGCCAGCCAAAATAATTCCCGACGGCGCGGCAGCCGCCGGATATCGTTTTGATCGTCACGGTATAAGTTTTTGTCTTGTCGCTGCGTGTTATCCGGGCGATAGCTCTGACCTGGCAATCACCGTTGATCTCATAGCCGATCAGGCTTTCTTTTGCAAAATCGACCTTTAGCTGCGCCGGTTCCGAGCACTCTTTGTCATTACCCAGCAGCTTTTGCAGACTTTCCGCCGTATAGACCATTTCCCTGGCGCTGCCGCACCGAAAATTTTCCGTGATGACCCCGCGCCGGATATTTATTTCGGTTTCGGCGGTCGAATCGGCCGGAGCAGTCGAAACGGGCGGCTGCGCCCGCGACACAAACGTAAGGCAAACAATAAAGAACGATAATGTAAAAAACGAGAAATTTCGGCTGCGCATAATTTTAATTTGTTTTCGGCGGAATCTTCTGCAAGTTAAAAGCGGCGTCGTAACCGTCCGGCATTTTCGGCACCAGAACCCACAGATCATAATGCCCGATGCGGCGGCAGAGGGAACCCTGCGGATCGGTATAGCTGACCTGCAGAGTGTATAGTTTTTTCGTGTCGTCCCTGATGGTTTTATATTCAAGCCCGTGGGGCCGATTACAGTAATCGGAAGTTATATAAATGCCGAGCAGGGTATGTTTGCTGAAATCTATTTTTTCCAGAATTTTCCGGCAGATATCGCCGCCGCCGCCGCTCCCGTTAGCTTTTTGCAAAGTTTCATCGTCCCTGATAACCGTCTGATACGATATATTACGGACACGGGCGCATCCCTTAAGATCGATCTCAAGGGTTTCGAGCGAAGTAGTTTTTGATCCATCCGCTGCCGCGGGCGGTGCCGACGATAAGAATTCCGCTAACGACGTTATTCCTTTTGTCGGCCCGTCAATTGCGGCCGGCGGCTCGGGTGGAAGTTTTTGCCCGTCCGCCGTCCACGTTTCCTCGTTTTTAGGCCAGGGCAGGGGCGACTTTCCATAAAGATCGTCTATCCGGTATTCGACAAATTTGAATTTGTAATCGGCCGGTATTTTATCGATCGCAAACATTCCCTGTCGCCAGCCGCCGGCACGGCAGCCGCCATAAAAATTTTTAGTGACGAGTGTGAAAAGCTTTTTCTCGTCATTGCGGTAGAGCCTGTTTTCGACGCGCATATGACAATCACTGCCTGCCTGCCACCCGACCAGCGTTTCTTTTTGCAGGTCGATCTTGCGGTCGCCGAGTATTTCAGAACATTGCTTGAATGCAAGAAGTTTTTTTAAGGTTTCCTCGTTATAGACCATCCTGTCCACATTGAGACAGGTACTAGAAAAACTCGACGTTCCCAGAATACCCGAGAACCGGACTTCCTGGCCGAGCGGTTCGGCGGGCTGCGCCGAAGCAAACGAAATAAGACTGCCGGCCGCCATCGCCGCCGCCATAAAATATTTTGCGATCCTGCTCATATTGTTATTCATTGAGACTGTTCCGGCTTTTCTTCGGATTTTTCTACGTTCACGGTGAAGTCAACATCATAGCCTGCGGGCAGTTTCGGCGCCAATATCCAGAGAGTGTGATGATATAACCCGGCGCAGATAGACTGCAGCGGAGGATGTGTCACCTGCAGGCGGTAGAGTTTAGCGGCCTCGTCTTTGATCAGCTTATGTTTAAATAAAAAATGACGGCATTCGGCATTATGAATGTCCACGCCCAGCAGCGTGTATTTATCGAAATCTATGTCATCCGTTTTTTCCGGGCAATACTCGCTCTTTGTCCAGATAGCGGCTTCAAATTCTTTCTTGCTTTTAAACACATATTCAGATCCCTCATTGGAATAATTAAGGCAGTTTTTCATTTCATAAACGATCGTCTTAAGCTCCGACTCTTTTGGAGAATCGGCCTGAGCCGAAACAAAACCGCTTAAGGCGAGAAACAGCAACCCGAATGTTAATGAGAATATAGGCGTAAAACGCGGGGCCACATTTTTTGTACTCATATCTGCCTCTTTAAATTTTAAAAGTATCCCGGAGCGGGGTTATTAGTAGGAACGGAGCGTTCTCAGGCTTCTTGCAGCATTTATTTATCGGTTATCATCAAAATATGAAATTTCTGGCCTTGAGCTTTATTTTATTGTGCGCGCCGGGCGCTCTGCTGGATTTTGCCATGAAGCAATGGCAAGCCGAACCGAATATGAGGGTAGAAGACGCCTATAAATGGCTTTTCCAGGCGACGCGCGGCGGCGAACACGCCGTGCCCGACGAGCAAATGGCGCGGGAGTGGCTGGAGAACGAATGGAAAACACTGTCTGCGGCGCATGAAAACGAGCCTCTTTGGGAACCGCTCTGCGGTAATGATGGGGAGGGCAGTATCGGACGGCTGAACCTGCGACCGTTTCGCGCGCAGGGCGGAAAACCGGAAGATCTGCTGGATGCTTTTGTGCGGAGCAGTAAAACCTTTGACCAGAGTGAAGAAAATTTCGGCGCCGCCTGGAACGGGCTTGGCAAAAAGCTGCGGAAAAAACCGCAAGGCAAATTGAACGGCAAAGATTGGAAAAAGCTGGACGCGGAAATGAAGGCGAAAAATTACCCGGCCATCCATCACAGTAAAGATTATGAAAAGGCAAAACAGCCGGCTTACCGCGTGCTGGCCGGCGGCCTGGCGCAAAAACTTATTTCAGATCTAGGAAAGCGGTGAATGGCTGACGTATTTGACCGGAACCGGGCGGGTGGTCATCAACCCGTACATTCCCATCAGCACCAATATCAAACCGATGACTATATGCAGCACGTCATCGGCGGCGGTCCAGCGAAAATATTGTTCGGGGAAAAGATGGACATAGCTTGCGATAAATTGATATAAGTCGATCGCCCCGAATCCCAAATTGAAATAGGCGGCGCCGGCTTCATTTCGGGTGAATAAAATAACTAAAGCGACAATGCCGAAAAAAAGATGAAAAACATTATATGAAGCAGCCCCGCTGGTCAGGCTTAGCTCGGGAGGAATGACAAAGCCCAGAACGCCCACCAGGAGCAATAGCGGCGCAAAGATCAGCAATGTCACGCGGTTTAAACTCATACCATGACATTCGAACATCTTGCGGCATCGGATTCAAGCCCGCCGGACAATAATTTTGAAAACTTTTAACCGGCTTTTGCCGATAAAGTCGAATAAGTCGGCAGGCAAAGAAATATTACCGGCGCGAAGTCGGGAAACGTTTGAGTTTTTTTCGTGTTAGTTAGCGGGTGTTTGTGGTTTTCAGTCTTATCGCCATTAAAAAAATAAGGCTTAACAGGTAACCGCGAAACCACACTAAACAACACTAACAAAACCGATCCGCGACTTATAGACAAAGCCGTTCATAGTTAGGAGATAATAGTGGTTTTAGGCTGCGAGGCTAAATTATTACTTCGATCGATATCCGATCGGTTCAAAATTTAACCCGGTAAGACACAAAAACGCAGCCATTTTTAAACGGACGGCATTCGATCAGTTCCAGGTCTATTTGCCGGTTCATTTCATAAAAAAGCGGAATGCCGGAGCCGAGCAAAACCGGATGAATATTAAATCCTATCTCGTCTATTAAACCGGCTTCGAAAAGTGTTTTGGCAAGATCGCCGCCGCCCATCAGGCAGATATCTTTGCCGTCCCGCTCCTTTAACTCTTTGACAAAACCGGCAGCGTTTTCCGAAATGATCTCAACGCCCTCGTGCTCACCGGCTTTCAGAGTGCGCGAAAAAACATAACTCTTGATGTCAGGATACAGATCGGAATTTTCCTTCGACCGCGGATAATTTTTAAGCGCGACTTGATAAGTCTTTCGCCCCATCAGCATCGTGTCGAATTTTTGCCAGTAATCCCTCATTATCTCCGCGGCTTCGTCGCCCCACATAAGCCAGTCAACCGCGTCGTCTTTACGGGCGATATAATTATCCAGGCTGTTTGCGCCGCCGAATATCACTTTTCTCATTTTTAACTCCTGAGTGGTTATTTCTTAGGCCTTGTTTCTCATGACATAAAAGCGGAACCACGAAGCAACTGTGTTTTCAGTCAAGTGTGGATCAGCGAGTTAATGGTTTCCAGTAAGTCTGATTTTTGGCCATGGCGTTAAGAGTGACGAGAAGTTTTCTGGCGCAGGCGATGATGGCGAGTTTTTTTGGTTTTCCGGCTGAGCATAGGTTTTGATAGAACTGTTTGATAATAGGATTGAAGCGTGTAGCGGCGATGGTCGCCATGTAAAGAACGCGTCGGACGGAGTAGCGTCCGCCCTGACAGATGCGTTTTCCTTTCCAACGCCCGCTTTCTCTGGGGAAGGGAGCGACGCCGGCGAGCGAAGCTATTTGTTTTCCGGTAAGAAGCCCTAGTTCGGGCATCTCGGTGATGAGAGTGGTGGAAAGCACGGGGCCGACACCGGGAACGGACTGGAGCAGTTCGGCGGTTTGGCGCCAGGTATCGGATTCATTGATGCGGCGCTCGATCTCGGCTTCTATCGTGGCGGTTTGGCGCTCGAGCGATGCAATGTTCTTTTTCAGTTCTTTGCGAACGGCCGGATGAGCGAGTTCGAGGCGATTGTTTTCGGCGAGGCGCATTTCGACAAGCTGGCCGCGGCGGGTGTTAAGGGCCTGCAGAGCGCTTAGTTCTTCGGGTTTAAGCGGTGTCGGAGAGAGATCGGCGGTCCGCCCGTAGCGGGCAATGACGCGGGCATCTACCGCATTGGTCTTGGCCATGATCCCTAAGCCCCTGGCGAACTGCCTGACCCGCTTCGGATAAACGACAGCGACCGGCAAAGAGAGTTCGGAAAAGGCCGCAACGGCTGCCCGTTCATAGCCGCCCGAGGCTTCCAGCACGATCATTTCCGGATCGAGCGCCTTAAGCTGTTTGGCCAAAGCGCGAAGTTCTTTCGGCTCATTGGCGCAGATCAGGAGTTGCCCGGTCGAGTCGATGAAAACGTCCAGTTTGTCCTTGCCCGTGTCGATGCCGACGCACGGACGCGCTTCTGAGATGATCGGGTTTTTGTTTTTTGAAGATTTGTTCATATGTTAAAGTAGAGTCGTTAAAGTAAAGGTTGTTCTCTAATTTGCTGAATACGGAATCAAAAGTTCCTGACAACTGTTCGAGATAAACCAACCGGGAGGAGAATGACGCGTCGCGCTTCGTGACGGTTTCCAAAGAACCTAAACACGAACGAGCTGTCATTCTCCCTTCGAATCCAAACCTACTACATTTGAACCCTCTTTCAACATACAAATAACACGAAACCACACGAACAAAACATTAAGCTTCTCGCAGTTTGTGCCCAACAAATAAATATTAAAAAATTCGCTCCGATTTGTCTTGGCGTTTTTTGATATTAATTTTCGGCTTGTTCGGACCTTAATAAAGTACGGCAATTTCCCGGTGAAGTTTTCGTCGCCTTGCGGAATTGTTTGTAGAAACGGCTCAGATCGTTGTAGCCGACGTCGTATGAAATGGCGGCGATCTCTTCGCCGATGGATAATTTAAAGGTCGCCTCCGCAACGCGAACCTGGTGCAGGTAAGTGCTCGGGCTCATCTGGTAATCGCGTTTGAACTGGCGGGACAGATGCTCGTGCGTGACCTTTAGCCGCGCGGCGATACGCGCGATCGAAGGATAGATCGCGTAATTTTCATCGATAAGTTTTTTGGCTTTAAGCGAGAGCAGCGAAGGCCGGGTGTTGAGTTCGATCGACTGAATGTTGCGGCCCGAACTTAGAACTTCCAAAGCCTGCGCCGCGCTGGTAAAAGAACCGGCGAAATCTGTCTCAAAAAGCACCGGCGCGGCGGGGAATCCCGACGGCAATTCTCCGAATCCGCCGATGCCGGTATTTTTGCCCGACATATCTTTTACATAAAATTTCACGACGGCGAACGGCGGGTAAAAAATACCGAAACGCTTTCGCACCGAGCGCACTTCCGCGTCGTCGCGAAAAAAGAAATACTCGCCCGCGTCGAGTTCGACGATCTCGAGCAGCCAGCCGGCGCCGACGACAAACGGCATGACGCCTTCCCCGGCGATGGAGATCTCGCCGCCGATGGCATAGGCTCCGTCGGGAAGTGGTTTCATAACCCGGAATTGTAATAGAAAATGCTGCCCGCTAAAACAAAAAACTTGATTGTTTAGAGGCGGTCTCTGACCGCCGCGTAAAAAATGGCGGTCGAAGACCGCCTCCAAACATGTCGGTAGTGGTATAAATCGCCCGCGCCCGCTTATTTTTTCGTTTCCGGAATCGGCACGAACTTGAGCGGCGGAAGAGAGATCCGCACCTTGCTTACGTCCCGGCCGCGCAGAAAATCCACCGTCGCCTGCTGCACGCGGGCGTCAACCAGCGTGCTTTCATGTCCCGCGTTGTCGATTATCAAATGGGCGCTTTGCGTGAAAAAACGCCGCACTTCATCAGCCTGGTACGACGGCGTATTGTTGTCCAGTTCGCCGCTGACAAACAGGGTCGGCACCGAGGTGCGGATCGGGCTGCGGTATTCGTCGCCCAGATCGACATTATCCGTCACGCCCTCGACGATCAGAGAAGGAAAATTTACCATCTCGCCAAGCAGGGCGGTTTTCGCTTCGCGCCCGATCTGCTGAGTGCGTTTTTTGCTGGCGCCCGAAGCAGCGTCCATCATTACCGTCATCATCGAAACTCCCCCGCCATACTGGTTGTAGCGTTTTTCGGCAAAGTTTTTCAGGATCGAATAATCGCCCTTATCCATTGTATAAAACCAGGCCGGAAAAACGGGAAGGTCGTTGGAGTCTCCGAGGTCGCGCATTATTAAAAACTGCAGACCGAATTTTCCGACCGTGATGTCCACCGGCTTTCGCGTTCGGCGGTCCGTGATGGTGACCGATGCCGGTTCTTTTTCCAGACGGTCCAGCACGCGCTTTAACGTTCCGATCAGATCCGGCACTTTTCCTCCGATCCCGGCGTCCGCGGCCGCGAGTTTGGCTAATTTCCTGAGCGACCTGTCCGAATTTTCCGGCAGTTTATCGGTGTTATCGGGTCCCTCGGTTCCGAACAGCGCGACACGACCGAGATTGGCCTCGTGATAGCGGATACAGGCCAGGCCGAGATGCGTGCCGTAACTAAAACCGACCAGGTCGATCTTTGCCGCGCCGAGCGCTTTACGCAGGTCGTCCACGTCATGGGCGCTTTCGCGGCTGTTATATCCGGAAAGATCGACTCCCTGCGAGCGAAAATAATCCGCCGCTTCTTTTATCCGCGTACTGAACGTTTTCTGCGCCAGGGCCTGATCAGAGAACATATTCACGGGCAGCGATTCCAAAGCCAAACGGTTAAGGTTAGGTTTAGAGCGCCCGACGCCGCGCTGATCCAGCAGGATCACGTCGCCCGCTTCCCGCAATTTTTGAAAAACGCGTAAATAATCGGGAACGTAAGCCAGCCCGATCGGCGAAGAACCGGGGCCTCCGTCTAAATACACGACCGGATTTCCGGGCTTTTGCGCCGTGCTTTTGAGCTTCAAAAACGCCAGTTCGATCAGCCTGGAATCTTTTTTCGTGCGGTTTTCGCGGACGATAAGGTGTCCAAGCTCGCCTTCGGTCGGGTTTCCCGCGTTTCCATCAGCGGTGATCTTAAAGGGCTCGAACCACACCTCGCCTTCTTTTCGCTGGGGAGCGGTGTCTTGCGCGCTTGTCGCGGGTACCGCCGAAAAAAAGAGCGCCGACAGCAGCACTACACCGGCCAGAATGCCGTTATTCCAATTTGCCGTTATGTTTAGCGGTGATGATCTCATATTGCTCTTTTCGGTGCTGATCTAAGGGTTATTGATAATAACACCATCCGGCGGCCTTTTATGACAGAACGTTAAAAATGTCCTAAACTTTTCCGCCGATTTTCCGTAATATTTATCAGACAGTATTTAATACCTTTCGGAGACAAAATGACCTACAAACACTTTCTTTCGTTTCTTCTACTAGTTTCTATATTCGGCGTTTCTTTGCCGCAGGCCGGCTACGCTCAAACGGCGGCGGCGCCCATTACATCTGCCGCGTCGGCAGCGCAGACAGCTTCGGATCTACAGTCCCGTCTTTCCGCGATCGAGGAAAAGGTGGAAAAACGGCGCAAAGAGCTGGGTATTCCCGGAATGTCGCTGGCGATCGTCAAGGACGGCCAGGTCATCTACTCCAAGGGATTGGGCTACAAGGATTTTGAAAAACAGGTTCCGGTCACCATCGATACGCAGTTTGCCATCGGTTCGGCGACCAAGGCCTTTACCGCGCTTTCCGCGCTGATATCTGTCGATCAGGGTAAACTCTCGCTCGACGAGTCTCCGAAAAAATATCTTTCGTATTTCAGGATCAACAATCCGGACACCGATGCCAAGATCACCGTCCGCGACCTGCTTTGCCATAGCTCGGGGCTCAATCGCACCGATCTGGCGATGATCACCGGCAAGTTAAATCGGGCCGACCTGATCCGTGTCGCCGGCGAAGCCAAACCGGTCGCGGGCTTGCGGGAAAAATTTATGTATCAAAACATAATGTTTACCGCCGCCGGTGAGATCGTCGCGACGGTGCAAAAAGAGCCGTGGGAAAAATTCGTGCCGGAAAATATCTTTAAGCCGCTGGGAATGACAAACAGCACGATGTCGCTCAAACAGATGGAAAAAGCCAGCGATTATTCCTACGGCTACGACTACAATTTCGATACCAAACAAACCCGCCGCCTGCCGTTTCGCGACATCGATGAAGTGGCTCCGGCGGGTTCGATAAATTCTTCGGCGCGCGATATGGCCCAGTGGGTTAAATTCGTGCTCGGCGGCGGCGAGATCGGAAACGGCAAACGGCTGGTTTCGGAAAAGGGCTACGACGAATGGCTCAAACCCCAGATGAAGATCACGCCGAACGGTTCGATGAACTACGGGTTGGGCTGGTTTCTCCAGGAATGGAATAAGTTAAAGGTGGTCCAGCACGGCGGAAATATCGACGGGTTTAATTCGCTGGTCGCGATGCTGCCGGAGAAAAAGATCGGTTTCGTGATGCTGACGAATGTTTCGGGTTCAAGCCTTGGCAACGAAATGATGCCGATCGTGTGGTCGGGGTTATTGGACGAGAAAAAAGACGAATCGGTAAAACTGCCGCGTGTGACGATGGAGAAAATGGCCGGCAGCTACCGTTTCGAAGTTGCTAAAATGGATGTCGAGATCAAGATCGACGACAAGGAAAACCTGGTGATGGTCGTCCCAGGCCAGCCTACTTACGTTTTGGAAAGAACCGCGCCGCGCCAGTTCAAAATGCTCGGGGCGCCTGACGGTTTCGCGGTCAAGTTCAATCCGGAGCAGGGCAATGCCACGGAAATGTATTTGCAGCAGCCGCAGGGCAACTACACCTTGCCGAGGATAAATGCCGACGGAACGCTGGCCCAGGCCGCCGCTCCAAACAACGGGGCCAGTCCGGGCAAAGAAGTTATCGGCAGATACCAGCCGGAGGGCGGCAAATTTACGGTTGAAGTAAAAGAAACCGATGGCAAAATTTATCTTAATTATCCCGGCCAGCAGCCCTACGAATTGAAAGAAAGATCCAAAGATGTGTACAGCATGCTGCCGCTGCCGGACGTTTATAGCCTGAAGATCAAGCGGACGGATGCCGGAAAGATCGACAGCATCGTTTCATCTCAGCCCGAAGGCGATTTTCCCTTCAAGAGAGTGGAAGGCGAGGTTTCCGCCAATGTTCCGAAACCATCCGTCGATGAAGTGATGAACAAAACGATCACGGCCCTGGGCGGCGAAGCGGCGATGCGAAAGATCACGACCCGGATCACCAAATTCGATCTCGATCTGGAACAGCAGGGCGTCAAAGGCACCGCCACTAACTATTCGAAAGCGCCGAATATGTCGGCGACCAAGACAACGCTGACCGCGCTGGGTAAGCCGATCGCCAGCGTTTTTGAATATTTCGACGGCTCCGGCGGAGGTGAAAATGTCAGCTTTGCGCCGGCGGAAACCTATACCGGTAAACGGCTGGAAGATATCAGGCTGCAAAACGATTTTTACGGGCTGCTGGATTGGAAGTCGGGCCTGAAATCGTCCGAGGTGACAGGTACGGAAAAGGTCGGCGGCGAGGACGTTTATGTCGTGGTGCTGCGCCCGGAAAAAGCCAGCCAGGTCACTTATTACATTTCGACCAAATCTTTTCTGCCGCTAAAACGCGCCAGCGTAGTAGTTTCCAGCACTTCGGATGTCAGCCAGCCGGTCAGCGAAGTGTACAGCGATTACCGCAGCATCGACGGCGTGCTGATACCTTTTAAGGTGACCAGCGCCAGCCAGTCGATGGGCGATATCGTGACGTACGTCAGGGAAATAAAAAATAACGTTCCGGTCGCGGATTCGGAATTTAAACAGCAGTAACAGCTTGGGGCGTAATACGCGATACGTGATACGTTTTTTCGTGTGTTTGGTGTGATTCGTGGTTTAGCTTAATCGAATTTAATAATGAAATTGGGATTAACCACGAATCATGCGGAAAATGCATTAGCCTGTGATGCCGGAATGAAATTTTACAACACGGCTTCCATCAAATTAGGCGCAAAGCTCGCTTCGGAGTGATCGAAGACGGCGTCGAGTTCTTTTTCGACGCTGCCGTGTCCGGGCGGGATCTTTTTGACCAGCGGGGCGAAATTCCGGAAGTCGTACAATTCGTTGTCGAGCAGGTGTGAGCCCGTCACGTTGCCGAGCGCCGACATGATCGAGCCGCGAATTTGCGGAAATTCTTTTTCCAGTTCCGTCACGATCTGCTTGACCCGCGCGCGTTTCAGATTCGGCTGCGAGCCGCAGAGGTTGCAGGGGATGATCGGAAACTCTCGTTCCGCGGCAAATTTCGCGATCTCTTTTTCCCTGGAATAGCAGAGCGGCCGGATCACGGTATTGCGCCCGTCGTCCGAACGCAGGATCGGCGGCATTGCTTTCAGCTGCCCGACGAAAAACAGGTTCAGTAAAAAAGTCGCGATGATATCGTCCGAATGATGGCCGAGCGCGATCTTGGTGCAGCCTTCTTCGACCGCCGTGTTATAGAGGATCCCGCGGCGCAGGCGCGAGCAGACCGAGCAAAACGTTTTCCCCTCCGGCACCAGCCGGGTGACGATCGAGTAGGTATCTTCCTCGACGATACGATACCTGACGCCGGCGCTTTTCAGGTATTCCGGCAGCACATGCTCAGGGAAACCGGGCTGTTTTTGGTCAAGATTGACCGCCAGCAGATCGAAATTGACCGGCGCGCGTTTTTGCACGTCCAGCAGCAATTCCAGCAGCGTGTAGCTGTCCTTGCCGCCCGAAAGACAGACCATCACCCGGTCGCCTTCTTCGATCATGTGAAAATCGCGAATGGCTTCGCCCATCTGGCGCAAAAGTTTTGTTTTTACTTTACTCTCGACAAACAATTTATAAATTCTCCCGTATACCTACTCTAACATCGCACGAAAAAATGATATTTGGCAAATGCCGGCATTTAACTTCGCGGTTATCAGGCACTATTAACTGGTAACTATTCATTGTTCCGACAGGTTTGCGGATAAATTTCGGCAGCATCCGGAAAACGGATCGTTCGGCTTTACCGACAAAGCCGTTATATCCTTTATTAACAGTTAAAAGTTAGTAGTTAAAAGTTAATAGTGGTAGTAAATTTGAAACGCGCCGCATGCCTTGACTTATCCGATAGCGAAAAGAATAATCGAGATTTACGGCAAAAAACCGCATCTAAAAGGGCGGTAATATTATCAACATTGGTTCGAATAACATTTATCAGGAAATATATGAAAAGAAGTATTTTATTGTGTTTATTAAGTTTAGGCCTGCTGTCGTCATTTGTTTTCGCGCAGGATCCGAAGCCTAAGGAAACGCCCGCCGTGGTGGGCGAAGTGACGGTGACCTCGAAAAACGCCAACGCCGATCCGGTCTACCGCGAGCTTCGCGATGCGGCGGCCGGGCCGCGCACTTTGTCCGGCGAATCCGCGACGGTCAATAACCTCGTCCTGAAGAAGGATCGCGCCACGTTCACCTTTACCAGCGGCGAGATATATTTTCTTGCCCCGGTTCACGGCCGCAACGTCGGCGCGGTTTTTATCGGTGAAGGCGAAATTTCCCTGATCCCGCCAAACGATGCCGAAAAGAAGAGCCTGGCGATCTTTACCGATTCACCGGAATTGAAAGAACAGTTCACCCAGCTGGTCATGATGTTTACGGACAAGACCTTCGAGGAAGTAAAAAATTCCCCGAATGTAAAATGGTCCGCCGGAACTAACGGCGCCAGGGCGATAGACGCGTATAAGGAAAAAGAGACGCTGATGAAAAAGGTTTTTCATTACAATATTTCCGCGCGAATGCTGACGGATATTTACAGCCCGGAAAGGCCCGGTTTCTTTTTAGGATTTATCGCCGGAAGAAATTTCGATAAATTAACCTTTCAGCTCGATCCGCTGGGCTTGCCGGAGGTTTATCCCGAACAGGTAGAACTTTCCAGCTACAGCGACAGCAACGGCGGCATCTGGACGGCTTTTCACCTGCAGGAAGAATATAAAAAGGGAAACGCGAATAGCTGGACCGACCGGCGGCTTTACGATATTTCCAATCACAACCTGGAAACTACCATCCAGGGCACGCGGATGATCATCAAAGACGTGATAACGATCAAAGCCCTGACGCCGAATCTGCGTTATCTTCCGTTCGATCTTTACCGCACCCTGCGGGTCAAAAGCGTCCGCGCCGAAGACAATTCCGAGATAGATTTTATCCAGGAGAAAAAAGATGAGGATGCGGATTTCGGGGCCGTTCTGCCGCAGGCGATGGAGGTTGGAAAGCCGTTCAAATTAACGGTTGAGTATGACGGAACCGAGGCCTTGAAATTGGCCGGCAGCGGAAACTATTTTCTTCTGCCGCGTTCCACCTGGTATCCGAACAACCCTTTTACCGCTTTCGGAGACCGGGCAAGTTTCGATATGACCTTTCGCTATCCGAAAAAATTCATGCTTGTCGGCGTGGGGGACCGCATTGGCGAAGAACAGGTCGAAGGGGACCAGAAGATCGCCAAATGGTCGAGCCAGGGAGTGGAACTGGCGGTCAGCGGATTTAATTACGGTGACTTCAAGCAGCAGGACGTTGCCGATGCGGATACGAATTATAAACTGGAAGTTTTCACCAACAAGGAGTTGCCGGCGGAGTTAAAACATCAGCAGATGATCAGCCGTGAGATCGATGCCCAGGGAATTGGCGGGACCGAGGGAAATTTCGGGAATATGAATACCGTTGACGGCGGGAAAATAGTTTTGACCCAGGCGCAAAATGCCACCCGGATCTATAACAAATTTTTCGGGCCGCTGCCTTACAAGCGGGTCGCCATGACCCAGCAGCCAGCCGGATTCTTCGGCCAGGCCTGGCCGACGCTGGTCTTTATGCCTTACTTTGCCTTTATGGACGAGACGCAGAGAACGACCTTATTTGGCTCCAAGGGAGGCACGGACGGTTTCTGGCGTGAAGTGGCCGCTCACGAGGTCGCGCACCAGTGGTGGGGACACATGGTCGGCTGGACCAGCTATCACGATCAGTGGATGAGCGAAGGCTTTTCCGAATTCTCGACCTCGCTTTACGTTTTTTACGTTCAGAAAGACTTGAACAAATTTACCGATTACTGGGAAAACCAGCGAAAACTCATTACCGAGGCCAGCCCGGCAACCAAGGATAAAAAACCTTATACGATCGGGCCGGTTACGCAGGGGTATCGCTTAAACACCGCCAAGACCGGAAATGTCGCCCGCGTAATGATCTATCCCAAGGGAGCCTATATCCTGCATATGATCAGGATGATGATGTACGATCACAAGGGAACGCAGGACGAGAGATTCCGCGTCATGATGAATGATTTTCTTAAGAGCCACGCGAATCAGGACGTCTCCACCGAGGATTTCAAAAAGATCATCGAAAAACACATTACTCCGGAAATGAACGTGGACGGCAACAAGAAAATGGACTGGTTTTTCGATTCCTGGGTCTATGGCAGCGAAGTTCCGGAATTTAAGCTCAACTATCAAATGGGTACCGGCGCCAACGGAAAGCCGACCTTGAGCGCCAAGATCACCCAATCGGGCGTATCGAAGGATTTTGTCTCGCTCGTGCCGCTCTATATGGATTTTGGCAGCGGCTGGAGGTTTGTCGGCAGGGCAACGCTGGTGGGAAACAGCTCTTTCGATATAAATAATATTGCGGTGCCGAGCGTTCCTAAAAAAGTGGCGATCGATGCCTACAAGGATATTTTGAATACAGGGATCGCCGTTAATAAATAGGGCTTTAAGCTGGAGGCGGCGGACGGCTCGTCCGCAAAAGGGCAGCGCCAGCGTCCCGCTGGCTGTCTCGGGGCGTCCCGCCCGCGGATTTCAAGCTGACACGGCGGGACGCCGTCAGGACAGCCGCCGAGACGGCAGCGTTACAGGTAGAACAAGGCCTCCGCGCTCCCAGTGCCAAAATAAATTGGAACCTTTTCCCGGTTCCGGAGTGTAAGAGACGGTATAAGTGTGTTTCGTCTGTCACTTGTGTTACCAAAAACTTAAAAAACTGCCTGATAACCCAGAAAAATCTGGACATAGCAACAGCCTATTTCGTATGATTAAGGTTACGCAAGAGTTCTACTGAGGCAGCAATGTCTTTGCTTGTTACAACAGAAGGTCAGGAAATACATTCCTTCAATTAAATCCGATAAAAAAACGAGAATCTCCGGCCCCCTGCCGTGATTCGAGGGAGAGGTATCAAAGAAAATGATCAGAATGGGAAAAAGCTCGAAGTATGAGGATCCGTCAGACAGGTCTCAACCGCAGGAGGCTTATAACACCTCAAGTAACCTGTACGAAACGGAATCGGTTCTCCGTGCCGACGGTAAGGTTGTTTCGGAAAGCGAATCCATGGCGCGCGATATCAAGGAAGGCCGTTTGAGCGGCTATGTCGGCAACGGCACGATACTCACCGGCGAAACGAATTTTCAATCGATGCTGCGCGTGGACGGGCATCTGACCGGCAAGGTGGTTTCGGAAAACGGCACTTTAGTGATCGGGACGGACGGACGGGTTGACGCGGACATCGAAGTCCTGTCGGCGGTCGTCAACGGCACCGTGAACGGGGACGTCGTAGCCAGCGAACGGGTAGAGCTCGGCCGGGCTTCCAAGGTGGTGGGAAATATTACCACTCCACAGATCGTGATCGAGCCGGGAGCGATCTTCGAAGGAAGCTGCCATATGCTCAAAGCGCGCGACGCAAAAGAAGAGCGGGAAGCGCAAGCCCGAAGCTATATTCACAGCAGCGTGCCCCCGGCATTGGTCGAACCCGCGGCCAATGAAGTTGATGAGGCTGATGAGATTGAGGCAAGCGGCGAAAACGAAGACGTGACGACGGGCGAATCCTGGTCATCATCCAGCGCGGCGTAACAAAAACAAAAATAATTATCCGAAGGCGTGAAAGTCGAAATGGCGAAATTTCAGTTTTCACGCCTTTCGCGCGTTCTTCTCAAACTCCCCTCCTTACGAAGGAGGGATGGCGCTGCTTCAGCGACGGGGTGGTTCTTCTTTTAAAATACATTTTCCCGCGTTAAGGTTTTCGTCCACGCGATATATTTCGGCGCGTCGATCTTGCGTTTGGTACCGTTCGAATTCATATAGCGGATCTTGCCGAAGACGGGGCGTTCGAACCATGGCCGGTCGTGTTTCCCGAAGCACCAAAGAATTCCGGCGTAGGAATTTGGATTTCGCCCGTCGAGCGCGTATTTATTATTCAAATGTTCGAGAATCGCAAAAGCCTCTTCGTAGCTTTTCGACCACGCGATGACATTTTTCCCCCACAGCATCCGCACGTAATTATGCATCCCGCCGGTTTCCACCAGTTCACGCTGCGCGGCGTTCCATATTTCGTCATGGGTCTGGCAGTTCTCCAGCTCTTCGAGCGAGTAAAGAAAATCGCGTTTGTCGTCGATGTGTTCCCGCATCGTTTGCTGCACCCAGGCGGGCAGGCATTCCAGCGAATTGTAATTGGAATTAAAGCGCGTGAAATTAAAAGACAGCTCGCGGCGGACGATCAGTTCTTCCAGAAAAACCTGCCTGGCTTCCGCCGGCGCATGTTCGGCCTTATCGACGGCTTCGATAATTTCCCGGACGGAGATAAACCCGAAATGCAGGTACATGCTCAGGCGGCTGGTGCCGTCAACCGAAGCTTCGTTTCGCAGTTCGCTGTATTTCGGAAAAATTTCCCTGAGAAATAATTTCAGGCGCGCCTTCGCGTTGCGGCTGCCGCCGTGATAAATCGGCGATGGTTTTACCGTGTGGTCGATATCGCATTGCGCCACCAATTCAGCGATATTTTTATCGGTTACCTCGGTTTCCGGGCAATCGACTTCTAACTCCGGCGCTTCAATTTTTACTTTTTTATCCTTGAACGGCTTTAAATATTCGCCCCACATTTTTTTGATCTTTGGGCGAATAGTATAGGCGGCGTATTCTTCCTTTTCGAATTTCGACATTGGAATGACGCCATTCGAATCCACCGCATAGACGGGGATTTGGGCGCGTTCGGAAATTACCCGGTTGTGATGCGGGATGATAAAACAGGGAAAATCGTCGGTCACGATCAATGCGGCTTCGCGGGCAAGCTGCGCGACGGTGTTTTTCGGGTCGTCTTCATTTCGCTGCAAATAAAAGATATAGCGGATGCCCTTTGCGGCGAATTCGGCGCGTTTTTCCGCCACGCCTTCGAGAATAAAAGTATGCAGCCGGTCGTTCGCCCACGGATAGTAATATTTCAGCCCTTCATAAACGACCAGCGGCAGTTTTCGTTCATTCGCCGATTCGACGGCGAAATTCAGCGCGTGGTTATGCGTCGCGCGTTTATACATCTGCATCCAGTAGAGAACGTACCGGCCGTTCGCGTTTTCCGGTCTGTCGTTCAAAAGCTGGATTCGTTCACCGATCTGTTTCATATTTGATAAGCTAGATTTTCACGTATTGAAACTAAGAACGCAAAGTAAAGAGCCGCCGGCTTACATCGCGATCTTATAGTGTGTTTCGTGTAATTCGCGGTTAAAGATTCGGATCAACCGCGAATTACACGAAACAAAAAAACAGTAGACAGGAATAATTCAAATATATGAAAAACAAGTTCAAATTTATTTTCCTTCTCCTGTTGGCTCTGTCCATTCCGGCAAGTAATTTCTCACAGGATTTCAGACCGGTCCGGGACGGCGTCGAGTACGCCGAATTGACCCGTGAGATCGACCATGTTCAGGTCAGGATGAATTTGCTGCGGCTCGATCTGACGAAGATCCGGCTCGATGTCGGGCACGCGATGGATGCGGCGATCGGCGTGGAAACTACCTCCTCAATCGCCAAGAGACGCGTGGCTTTTGCAGCGATCAACGCCGGGTTTTTCCGGCTGGATACTAGTATTTTTGCCGGCACCGCGGATGATGCGCTGCAGATCGACTACCGGCTTTTAAGCGAAAACCGGTTTAACCGCATCGCGCTTTTTATCAGGGGCGACGGGGTTTCACCCTTTGTAAATATCGAACATTTCGGACTCCGGCGTTATCTTCAGATCGGGAAACAGCAACTCGACATCACGGGCATCGACCGCGAACGCGGCAAAGAGGATCTGGTCGAATACACGCCCGAATTTCATCGCACGACCCTTACCACGGCGGACGGCGTCGAAATTGTCGTGATCAAAAACAGGATCGTATCTATTTTCGCAGGCAAAGGTAACAGCCCTATCCCGGAAAACGGGTTCGTCCTTTCCGCAAGCGGAACAAAAAGCGCTGAGATCCTAAAATTAATCAAAACAGGGCGGAAAATAAAGCTCCTGACGACGGCTAATTTTCCGGATCTGCCCGGCGGCGGAGCATCGATCTTTGCTCAGGCGGAGGACATTATCGCCGGTGTTCCGCAGCTTATTAAAAACGGCCGTATCGACATCACCTGGGAGCAGGAGGGGTTGAAATATGCTTTTGTCACCACCAAAAATCCCCGGACCGCGGTGGCAAAATTAAAAGACGGGAAGTTTCTGATGATAACGGTTGACGGCAGAAGCGAAGCGAGCGGCGGGGTCAGCCTGACCGACCTGGCCGCGCTTTTGTTAGGGTTTGGCGCGACGGATGCGATGAACCTGGACGGCGGCGGCTCGACCACGATGTTTTTGGACGGGAAGGTGATAAATCACCCTTCGGACAATGGCAACGAACGAAGAGTAGGTAACGCGCTGCTGGTTTTTCCGCGCCCGGTAAAGTAGCGCCGGCGGCTCGGCGGCTGTCCGACGGCGTCCCGCCGTCAGATCAAGATTCGTGGGCGGGACGCCACGTTACAGCCAGCGGGACGCTGGCGCTACCTTTTGGAAACTAACGCCAGCGCCGCCAGAGTCAAAAAAACCAAGGCGTTTGCGGGAGTCCGCAGCGGAAAATCGAAGAAGCTATGGATCAGAATTCCGAAACATCCGGCCAGCGCGCCGACGGCGGCCGCCCGGTGAAAACGGTCCCCGGCAGCGCCGATGGTTTTTAGCCCCTGCCGGAACAGCAGGTAAATAAAACTCAGCGCGCAAAGCAATCCGAATATCCCGGCGTCCGCCAAAATTTGCAGGTAATCGTTGTGCGCCTGTTCGATCCGGAAAGCGCCGTTCCAGGTGTCGTACCTGGTAAAGGCGACGCCGAAAGCATCAAGCCCCGCGCCGAGCAAAAAATTATCCTGAAAAATTTGCAGCGCAATGTACCAAAAATGAAGCCGCCCGTTGCTGATGTCGCTGCCCACGCCGTCCATGCCTATCCCGCGCAGGGCGCTGTCGCCGCCGAGGATCAACCCCATGCCGACTATCAGCAAAACGAAGGCCAGCCCGCCGCCGATCATCGCCAGTTTCTTTTGCCCGCCGGCGTGATCCGCACCGTCGTTTTCCGGCGATCTTTTTCTCAGAAGATTAAAGAGCGTGACAAAACCGAGCACCCCTAAAAGGCTTAAAATGCCTCCGCGCGAACCGGTCATGATGATCGCCCCGCCCATCAAAACGACCGCGACCAAAAAAATGATGCGCAATTCTTTTCTGACAGTTTTGCCGTAAAGCAAGCCGAAGCTGAGTCCGAGCGTCATCTCCATCAACGCCGCAAAATGATGGCCGTTTACATAGGGGCCGAATGTGCTGGCCTGCACCGTCTGGCGAAGCCCGTAAATATTGTCCGGATTTACCAGCTTTTGAAAAACGGCGAAAGCCGCGATCGCCGCGCCGAAGAGAATGATCGTCAGTACCACCCGGCGAAAACGTTTTTGCGTAACGATAAAACTCAGCGCCGCGCCGAAAAAGATCAGGCAGATCATCAATCTGATGACGGCCGTTTTTGTCGCGTACGCGTCGAGCGAGAGCGTCTGAACAGGCGAAACCGAAAGCAGCCCAGGCAGATCCAAACCGCGCAGCGGCAAAAGCTGTATCAAACCGATCAGGATCAATCCCAGGATCGGCAATTGTACCGCGCTTGAATTAAACGTGAAGGTTTTAAGCTTCCACGCCTCCGCCAGCCAGAGCCAGGCGATCAGCAGACAGCCGAAAGCCATCAACGCCAGCGCCCAGCTATCCACCGCGCCGTAAGCCACCACGGACAGCACGATCATCACGCAGAGGATAGCGACAACGGCCGGGCCGCAGCGTGTCCGGTGAGCAGTCGGGAAATTTTCTTCGCTGAAATTATCCATTAAATTTGCGCGGCCTAACCGCCCATTTTGGAAACGCCGGAAATGAGTGAAAAATCATCGAACCAGAGCTTTCCTTCGACCGAGCAATTCTGGCAGCCGGTGCGGACGAATCTTACTATCACCGCTTCGGTTTGGGCGGCGGTTTTGAAGTCCGCCGACAACATTTGCCAACTGTCGCTTTTGCCGGAAATATCTTTTGTCGCCGCCAGCACGTCGCCGCTGGCCGCGTCGGCAATTTCCCATCTCAGGTTTCCGGTCGAGATAATTTCGCTGCGAAAAAACACTGTCAGCCGGTAGGAGGTATCTTTTTCAACAATTACGGTTTGTGAGATCGCGCGAAATTCCTTGCCCGAACCCTTTGGGAAAACGATGCCCAGACTGCGGCTGCCTTCGTATTTTTGCCGCTCGTCAAAACCGATACGGGGCTGCGCGCCTTCGGCGATATTCCATTCGAACGGCGAAGTACCGGAAAGATCCAGGTCCTGTTCGAAACCAGGGTTTGAAAATTTGCCCGTCGTATTTTGCTCGCCCGGGTTTTTTATCTGCCGGGCGTAACGGAATTTCTTGTCCGCCAGCAGAATGTCCGAAAGCTGATCTCCCCGTTCCTTGAATTTTCCTTTCCGCTCGTTTTCCGGGATCGAATTCCAGGCATTTATCCCGTCGTCAAAACTTTTTTGCCTCACCAGCGCCAGCGCCATCGCGGCTTTAACTTCCGAAGAGTTCCCCAGTTTTTGCACTAGCGCTGCCGGCTCCTCGTCCGAAAATTGCAGTGCGGTGGTGGCCGCCGTCGCGGCGAAGGCAGGGTTTCGTTCCAGCGCCTGTTTCATCTCGGCAAAAGCCTCTTCGGTTCTATCCTGGCGGAGCAGCACATTTCCCATCGCCCAATGTATCTGCGCGTAATTCGGCGCTAACTCCAAAGCCCGGCGCAGCGCTTTTTCACCGCCTTCGGTGTCGCCGCTGCGTTCGCGCGCCTGCGCCAGCGGCAGCCAGTAACGATAATCGTAAGGCGAAAGAGAAGCGGCCTTTTCATAAGACAGAACGGCTCTGGACAGATTCTCGGGCAGGAAACTTTTTTCATTCAGCAGCGCCAGCGTGTAATGGGTCTGCGGATCATACGGCGCCCAGACGGTGGTGAGTTCCGCGATCTCTTTATTGTTTGCGCGGGTCGCCGCCGAATTGGCCACGCTCCACCTGAAAATGAAAATAAAAGCCAGCAGGAAGATCAGCGCCGCAGCCGGCAGCAGCATACGCAGGGCGAGGGAAGAAAGACGGATGGATATTTGAGTCGGCATCGATTCAGGCGATTTAAGCGATCTAACAGAGGGGAAATCTTTATTCGAAATAATCTTCCACAACTTCGATCTTCAGCCACGCCCGCATCAGGGTGACTTCGGCGGTGTGACACATTTCCTTGATTTCCTGCAGCCGCTGCGGTTCGATATCCCGGAATGAAAGCAGGACTTCCTGAACATTATTTTCGGTGCAAATTTTGTGAAGCGATCCATTCCCGCCGAAAACCGGCAATCCGTGAATGACCTTGTCCTTTTTTAACGGATCGTCGTCAACAAATCCGATCGGGCTGTATTTCCAGTCGGGATTATTTTTTAGCTCGCGTAGAACGAGTTCGCCGCCATCGCCCGCGCCGTAGATCAGCACGCGGCGGCCGTCTTCATTGACCGGCATTGGCAGCAGCTGCCGGAAGAGGCGAAAAGCCAGCCGGCTGCCGCTGAGCGCCGCCAGCAGAAAGATCGCGTCCAGCACAAAAAGCGTGCGCGAAAAACCGTCGAAACGATAGACCAGCAAAATTGCCAGCACGCTTAAAACCGAACCCAGGATCACGCCTTTACTGAACGTGACCAGATCCTTGATGCTGGTATAGCGCCAGATGCCGCGGTAAACGCCGACCAGCAAAAAGGCGGACAGCTTGAGCACGATCAGCAGCGGCAGGGATTTGAGAAAAAGATTCCAGTGCGAGCTTTCCTCGAACCGGCCGAACAAGGTGACATAGGAATAGTAATAGGCCAGCGCGATCAAAAAACCGTCGAGAATGACCTCGAAAATACGGCGCTTATGCGAGAGATTCACCAGAAAGCCGAAGAGCGCGCGATTTTCCAGCGCCAGGTCTTCGTCTTTAGACTCATAAACCTTGACCTTTGCCAGATAGACGCCGGCGATGGCTAAAGCCACCGTGAACAGGGCGATCAAACCGAGGCTTTGCACCGGGCTCAATTCTCTCAGCAAAAAAGCGATCCCGCCCGAAATCACCGCCAGCCCGCACAGCAAAAGCACCGCCGAGCGTTCGTCCAGCCCGAGCGCCACCAGCCGGTGAGACGTGTGGTCGCGCCCTCCCTGCGAAGCGGGAAGCCCGCGCATCTTGCGCAATATCGTGACGAAGGTGGTGTCGAAAATAGGAACGAACAAGGTCAGCACCGGCACCGCCAAAACCGCCATGATGCTGCGCGAACGCCCGCCGAATTGATTCAGCAAAACCGTGCTGGCGAGAAAAAAACCGATAAACATCGAGCCGCAATCGCCCATGAATATCGACGCCGGATTGAAATTAAAGATTAAAAATCCTAACAACGCGCCGATAAACGCGGAGATCAGAATCACTTCATTCGTCTGCCCGTTGGCGCTTAAGGTCAGCCCCAGCGCCAGCGCCGCCACCGTCGCGATGCCCGCCGCCAAGCCGTCCATATTATCGAGCAGATTCAGGGCGTTGGTAATGCCGATCAGCCAAAATACGGTCAGGCAGATATTTACGACCTGGTAATCCGTCCACGGCAGGACCAGCCCGTAACCCACCACGATCGCGGCGCCGATCACTTGCCCGATCAGTTTTTGGTAAGGCTTGATATGCAGAATGTCGTCGATCAAACCGATCAGAAACAGGAAAGAGCTGCCCAGCAGAATGATCAGCAGTTCGTTGGAAGGCGGCACAAAAAATAAGCTGGCGGCAACGGTCGTCAGGTAGATCGCCACCCCGCCCATCATCGCGGTGGGCTTTTTATGCCAGCGATCGACCTTGGGTTTGGCGACAAACCCGTAACGCCGCGCAAACCACCGCACGAGATAAGTCACCACGACGGAGATAGCGAATGCCAGGCCGGCAACGATAGCAGGGTTCGAGAACATTAGTTGTACAGAATTCTAAAACACAGTTTAGAACAAATCCGGTAAAAATGGGGAACGATTTTATACATTTTGCGGATATTTTTTATTAAATTTGGCAATTCTATTGGGGTATCGTTTAACCAGCATTTGATAGACGTCCGAGATCTGGCGCACCATCGTTTCCGCGCGAAAGGCCGGATCGACCAGTTTTTTGCCCTCTTCGCCCATTTTTCGCCTCAATTCCGGGACTTTTAGAATTTTCACCGTAGCCTCGGCCAAACCTGTTGAATCGAAAGGTCTTACCAGATACCCGGTGCGGTCGTTGATGACCACTTCGGGAGCGCCGTCAATATCGAAAGAAACGCAGGGTTTTCCCATTGCCAGCGCCTGCGGCAGCACCCGCGCCAGCCCTTCGCGCAGGGAAGTGTGAACCACCACGTCCATCGCCGAGATCATCTCGGGAATTCGTTCGCGGTCGATCAGTCCGGCAAAAACAAAATTTTCCAGGATGCCGTACCCCTCGGCGCGCCCGCGCAGATGTTCAAATAAAATGCCGTCACCGATCAGGAAAAAACGCACATTCGGGACTTGGCGGACGATCTCGGGCGCGGCATCCATAAATTGGTCGTGGCCTTTGAGCGGAAACAACCGCGCGATCTTTCCCACTACGGGCGCGTCCTGGGGGATGCCGAATTCTTCCCGTACCTTTGCGGGATCGAATTTTGCATTCAAAAACCAGTCGAGCTCCATCCCGCTGTATATGGTAGTAAAGTTTTCCGGCTTATCGATCCCGGCGGCGATCGCCTTATCGCTGATAACGCTCGACACGCTGATGAAATGATCCGTCATCGGGGCGCAGATCTTTTTTACCAGCCACCAGGTGCGATTCACTATCCAAGGCTGGTATTCGTGAAAGACAAGGCTGTGCAGCGTGTGAACGATCAGCGGCGTCCGGGCCAGCCACGCCGCGACTCTTCCCAAAACGCCGGCTTTCGAAGCGTGCGTATGAACGATATGATATTTGCCTTTTTTGATCAGACGATAAAGTTTCCAGAAAGAGATTAGATCGCTGAAGGGATTGATCGAGCGTCCCATTTCGGGAATGATCAGCAGGTGGGTATTTTCCCGGGCGCGGGATAAAAGCTCGCCTTCGCGGCCGCGGTCGATACCGCTGACGAGAGTGACCTCGTATTCGGGCATCTTGTCCAGACCTTCGACGGACAACAGCGTATTTTCCTGCGCGCCGCCCACGATCATCCGGGTGATGATATGGAGAACACGAAGCGGAGGTTGATTTGTTTTTGCTTCCGGAATTTCGCGGGAAGGCTGAGATTCTTCGATCACCTCGGGTTTTATACCTCAGCCACTACCAGATAATCACGGTCGAGTTCGATCCATTCAAACTTTTCGACGCCTGCCTGCCGCAAAATATCCTTCACCTGTTTTTCGGTATAAAGAAACAGCGGGGTGCCTTTTAACCAGAAGCGCACGCGGCGGATCGGCACGCGGAATTCATATGCCTTGGGAAAACTCAATATCATTTTTCCGCTGGTCAATTCGCGCATTTTTGCGACGATCGGCACCGGGTGTTCGATATAATCGAAAAAACCATTGGCGGTCGAAGCGTCGAAGGGAGCCTCAGTGTCGGCGACCGCATCCGGGAAAGCGCCCGCGCGAAAATCGCACTGCTCCGTCACGCCGTATTCTTCGGCCAGCTGATTCGCGATATCGATCATCGCCGCGGCAAAATCCACGCCAACGATTTTGGCCGCGCCGCCTTTGGCAAATTCGATGCAAAACCGGCCCGAACCGCAGCCGACGTCGAGGATCTTTTTCCCGGCCAGCGGTTGAAGCCTTTCAACGTTTAATTCGAGGCGTTTTTGCACCACCCCGCGCCAGTAATCGTCGATAAAGCGGGCGACAAAACTCTTTTTCGTTTTATAAATGGAATCAAAACGTTCCGCGTCGTCGTCAAAATGATCGCGGACTTTTTCTTCCACCTGTTTCGATGTAGTACTACTCATAAATATTTTTCTAATTGATATTCAGCACTTCGCGCATTGGCGCGAATTTAAAATCTCTCAGTAATTTTCGAAAACGGCGCTCGGTCGCGCCCAAATTAAAATAATGCGTCAAAGCGATCCGGCGGGGCAGATCGATGCGCGGATGTTTCGGGTCCAGTTCCCACGGATGCAGATAAAAAGTCACCGGCTGGCCCGAACGGTTCACGCTTTTAAGCGCTTGTTTGGTCAGCTGGTACGGGTAGATGCGGAAATACGCGCCGCCGGAAATGGGCAGCGTCACTTTCGGCAATTGCAGGGTCGAAACCGGAAATTCCTGCATCGTAAAATTTTCGCGCTTAATCTCGTACGGAAAACGGGGCGCGCCGGCGATGCCGTAGCGGTAATTCAGCACTGGGAAAATGCTCGAATCGTATTTGATCCCAAGCTCGCCCAGGATATCCAGCGCCCAAAGCGAATCTTTGGTGATCGAGAAAAAAGGCGCGCGATGGCCGACCACTTTTTCGCCGGTTTGATCTTCTAAAAACGAGATCGCCCGGATCATTTCTTCGCGATAGAGTTCGGGCGTCTGGTTATAGATCAGCGTGTGCGAAAATCCGTGCGTGCCGATCTCGTGCCCGGCGTCTTTTATCTTGCGCACCAGCGCCGGGCGTTTTTCCACCGCGTAGCCGAGCATAAAGAAAGTGGCCTTGGCATTTTCCTCGTCCAGAATTTGCAGCAGTTTGTCGCCGGCAAATTCTATCCGGTCTTCATACTTATCCCATTCGGAATAAGGTATCTCCAGCCCTTGATACCAGTCTTCAAAATCGATGGTCAGGGCATTTGTTATTTGCTGCTTCATAAACATAGCACCGGCGTCGGCAGTCGCGTGAGCATTCCGCTCACGCTTTTAATTTTACATAACGGTGGCGTTATATTTTTATCGGCAGCCAACAATCGGTTGCGGCCGATATCTTTCAACCGGCGGCAGCGGATCAAACGGCTGTGCGGGGACGCCGCGTTGGCTGCTGAAATTAAAATATCATTGGAAATTGTGAATCTAAAATGCCGATCACAAGTTTCCAAACTCCTTTTCGGAAATGTTCGCCTGACGAAGAATACTTCGAAGCGTTCCGCCGGCTACCTCGCGATGTCGCGGAACGGTTGCCGTTCTAGTGCCTTCGCCGGTAATTTTTGCAAATTTAATATGACTGCCAGTTTGTCCGGCTTCGATAAACTCTAATTTTAGCAGTTTTCGTCTTAGCTCGCGAAGGGCAACGGTTTCACACAGCAACCTCAAGTCGGATCTTTTGAACATTCGGCAAAATGGTGGCGACCGGTGGAGTAAAGTGTAAAAGCAATGCGTCTCGTAAATTTTCCAGAGCCTCTTTTTCGGTTTTGCCCTGAGAAGCGATATCGACTCCCAAACACTGTGCTACAAACCATTTATCTTCCTGCCACACTACGGCATTAAAATCTTTCTTCATCTTAGTTTTCCATTCTAAAGATAGTTTCCGGGTCGTCTTCGTGCCGGATCTCGTCGATCGGTTCCATTTTTCCTTCGCCCATATACAGTCGGTTCGGGCAATTGATGACCATCCCTTTTTGGGAATCGCTGATGTTCTTATAGGCATGCACCACGCCTTTTGGCACGATCACGGCTTGCGGGTTATCTTCGCCGGCGGTCAGGGTCATCCTGTGATTGTACGTCGGCGAACCGGCGCGATTATCCCACATCCGCAGCTTAAAATTTCCCGGGCCGAGAAAGCAAAACAGATCGGCCTGATCGACGTGTTCGTGCGGGCCGCGCTGTACCTGCGGCTCCGTCAGCGAAATATAGGCCATTGCCGGGTAAAACTCTTTCGCGATCTCGTCGTGCCGAAACAGCTCCGCCAGCCAGCCCCGATCATCGTAAAATTTTTTCAAAGCGTAAACGATCACGCCCTCGATAATATCATCGGTGAATTGTGTGTCTTCAGACAGCTTCGTTTGCACTTTTCACCTCCAAATTATTAGCGCCGGTGTCCGCCACCAGGTTCGATGCTCTTAACAAACTCTCGAATGTCCCGGCGTCCGTCCACCAGCCGTCGAGTTCGCTCCAGGTCATTTTGCCGCGGTCGATATAAATATTGTTGACGTCGGTGATCTCGAGTTCGCCGCGCGCCGAAGGTTCGAGTTTCCGGATCGCTTCAAAGACGCTCCCGTCATAAAAATAGATCCCGATCACTGCGTAGTCAGATTTCGGCTGCTTCGGTTTTTCTTCGATCCGGATCACGCGGTCGCCCTCCAGCTCCGGCACGCCGAATCGCTGCGGATCGTGAACTTTTTTTAACAGGATCTTCGCGCCTTTTCCCTGCGCGCGATAATCGTCCGCCGCCTGCCGGATATTATTTTCGATAATGTTATCGCCCAATACGACGCAGATGGGTTCTTCGTCGGCAAAATGTTCGACCAGCGACAGCGCGTCGGCGATGCCGCCCTCGCCTTCCTGATAGGTGTAGTTCAGATGTTTCAGGCCGAATTCCTTGCCGTTTCCGAGCAGGCGCAGAAAATCGCCCGCCGAATTACCGCCGGTGACGATCATAATGTCATCGATGCCGGCATTTATCAGCGTCTGGATCGGGTAATAGATCATCGGCTGATTGTGCACCGGCAGGAGATGCTTATTGGTAATTTTTGTCAGGGGATTGAGCCTCGTGCCCAATCCGCCTGCGAGTACGACACCCTTCATAAAATTTAGTCGATAAACATTTGGAACCACAGTTCCAGCATCAGCAGCGTCCAGACGGGAAAAGTAAGGTCTTCTTTGCCGGAAACGTGACGCTCGATCAGATCTTTTATCGCCGCAGGTTTGAAAATACCACGGTTCAGCGATTTTTCGGAAAGCAGCACCTCATACAAAAAGTCCTTCATCTCGTTTCGCAGCCAATAACCGACCGGCACGCCGAAGCCCATTTTCCGCCGGTAGACCACCTCCGGAGGCACTAATTTCGCCGCGATCTTTTTCAGCAGCGTTTTCGTGTCCAGGCCTCTAACCTTAATATTTTCAGGCAGTTTAGCGGCAAATTCGATCAGGTTATGGTCGAGAAACGGCGAACGCGCTTCGAGCGAAACGGCCATCGATGCGATATCGACTTTTACCAGCAGATCGTTCGGCAGATAGGTTTGCTGGTCGGTCATCAGCGAAGCGTCCAACACTCCGATACCGTTCGCCCGGTCGAACCACGTCTTAACTATCCGTTCGGATTCGAAGGCGGCCGTTTCATGTTTAAAACTGTCCGTATATAAGTCTTTTTTTATCGATTCCGCGCCCCCGGAAACCCAGTTCAGATATCGGGTGGTTTTCGGCAGCGCGGCGGCTTTGACAAATCGCTTTGCCGAGCGCAGCCGGTTTTGCCGCCCGTCGGGCGTCGGCAGCAGACTGAGTGGAAATTCGACGAAGGGTTTGCGCAGGATCCCGGGAAACCGTTTATAACGCTCCGCCAATCGCATCGCGGCGTAGCGTTCGTAGCCGCCGAAGGACTCGTCGCCGCCGTCGCCGTTTAAAGCCACAGTCACGTGCTTGCGCGTTTCCTTCGAAACATAATAGGTCGGGATCGCCGAAGAGTCGGCGTAGGGTTCGCCGTAATGTTCGATCAGGGTCGGAAGTACTTCCACGGCGTTCGGTTTGACGATAAATTCGTGATATTCCGCGCCGACGTGTTCCGCCACTTTTTTTGCGTATTTCAGCTCGCTGAAGTCCTGCTCTTCAAAACCGATAGAGAAGGTCTTGACCGGCTGCGAGCTTTCCTGCGCCATTAGCGCGACCACCGCCGAAGAATCCACCCCTCCCGAAAGAAATGCGCCGAGCGGAACTTCCGATATCATTCGCAGGCGAACGGATTCGCGCAGAATTTTCAGCACTTCATCCTGCGCTTCGCTTTCAGAAATATCGAGCTTCTCCGAAAAATCCGGCAGCCAGTAACGCTTCGTTTCGATCTCGCCTTTTTTCCAGCGCAGCCAATGGCCGGGCTCGAGTTTGCGGATCTGCTTGTAGGCGGTCATCGGCGCCGGCACGCAGATATAGCTTAAATAGTGATGGATCGCTTCAAAATCGATCTCGCGCGAGATCGACGGGTGTTTTAGCAGCGCCTGGAATTCCGAACCGAAGATCAGGTCGCCATTCGGCTGGTGCGAATAAAGCAGCGGTTTTTTGCCGACCCGGTCGCGCGCCAGAAACAGGGAAGTGTCCCGCGTGTCCCAGATCGCCAGCGCAAACATCCCGCGCAGATGCTGCAGAAAATCGACTCCGTGGCGGTCATAAAGATGCAGCACCACCTCGGTATCGCTTTTGGTATAAAATTTCGAACCTTGTTTTTCCAGGTCTTCGCGAAGCTGTTGATAATTATAGATCTCGCCGTTAAAAACCAGCCAGGCGGTTTTGTCCTGGTTATGGATCGGTTGTTTGCCGCCGGAAAGATCGATGATCGAAAGACGGCGCATCCCAAGCCCGACGTTCTCGTTGACATAGAAACCGTCGTCATCGGGGCCGCGATGAATGATCGCGGCGTTCATTTTTTCCAGCAGGGCGGTATCGATCGCCCGGCCGTCTGCATTAATAAATCCGGTTATTCCGCACATTTAATCTTTATTGGAACTATCAATATTCGTAACGTCGTGATCCTCGTAATGAACCTGGGATCTATGTTCCGGCGGAGGAAATTGCTGTATCCTCCGCTGTGTAATATTTTTTGAGATCTTATTATTTTCCCGGCGTTCGAACATCAGCGTCCAGCCGACCGCGATAAAAATAAAAAGAAAAACCTGTATCTGCGCCCGCTGGCGGTAAGCCGTGCCCACGTTACCCTGAAACACCGAATAAGCGATGGTCAGCAGCAGCGTAAACAATAAGATCGAGATCGAATCACGCAGCTTGTTTTTGATCGTAAACCAAAGCCCGCTGATCAAAATAGGTATCGAGAACCACCATACCAGCATTTCCGGCAAAGTGATCGCCTGGCGAAGATTCGATATCTGCCACGGAAACGGCGCAAACATCAGATAGGTAAATCCGAGCGGCATGGCCTGAAGCGCCCCGACAGGAGTAGAAACATCTATATCCTCACCAAATCCCGTATTTGCCGAGCGGGCGTTGTCCAGCCGGCTGGCCTGCATCCGCTCCATCGTGCCGTATTTTTCAAAGCTCGACCCGGCGCTCTGCAGCGCCCCGATATAGGTCAGGACCGCGCCGATGAAAACCAGCGTGACAAAACCGCGCACGATGGATTTCATCGAACTGGTCGAACCGATAATAAAACTGCCGGCCACGGCCACGCCGACGATATAAAAAATATAGAATCTGAGCGCCAGTATTCCGAAAAGACAAAAAGCCAGGGTAATGACGGCCGTATAGGTGAACTTTTTTTGCAGCTTCAGCACCATGGTCATCGTCAAAACCAGCAGGAAAATTATCAGGCCGTCCTTGAGTAATTGCGACGACCAGACGATAAAGGCTGGAAAAACAGCGACCAGGATAGCCGAGACCTGGCTGACCCTACGATTTTTGAAGATCTCGTGTGAGCAGACGTAAACCATTGGGGCGGTGGCGGCGCCGATGACCGAACAGAAAAACTGGCCGGCGATCAGATTTCGGCCGCAAATAAAATAAATAGCCCCGGTCAAATAGCTCATGCCCCATCCGGGCTGCGAAGTGCTCAGGGCTCTCGCAGTCCAGACTTCGTCGCTGGACCCGCGCCCCATCCAATATTCGACAAGACGATATCCCAGCTCATCGTAGGTCAGGGAATCGCCCCCGAAAAATTCCTGCAGTTTAAATACTTCGGTCAGCGTCGCGCATAACAGGCGCGCCAGCAGCGCAATTAAGAATATATTGATGACAAAATCGCTGTCTTCGACATTCCGGCGAATCAGCAGCACGGTCAGGACGGTGAGTAAAAGCACCAGCAGCATACCTATCGCGCCGTCCACGGAAGTCACTCCAATGATCAAAAAGGCGGACAGAAAAAATAAAATTACGAGGAATTTATTCATTACAACAGGCCGGACGCAAAAAAGGGGCGATTCCGGCAACTATAAGAAGAGTTTACCTTAACTCAAGGCGGCGCGGAAAGCTTCGATGACTTTAGGAGCGGTTGCCTTCAGGCTGTATTTTGCCTGGGCGTCTTCGGCCGCCTGCCGGGACAGCCTGTTTCTGAGCGCGTGATCGTTCACCAGTGTCGTGATATATTCCACCCATTCCGCGTCCGTGGCGGCCAGAAAGCCGTTTTCACCATGCCGGATGACTTCCGGGTTCGAACCCATTGGCGTACCGACCGGCACTATGCCTAAAGTCATATACTGCGCCGATTTCATGATAAATTTGCGCCGATTCCAGGAGTTGTCGGGCAGCGGCACGAGCCCGATCTGTATCTTTCTCAGATCTTCGACCTCGGTCGCGGCGTTCCAGTTTTGCGCGGTATATTTCACGCCCTCCAGCCCGAAATCGATCCCGCCGATAAAATGAATGTCGCAAATATCCATTTGCGAAAGCTCCTGCAGCGGCTTTTCGACGAGCTTGATATTTTTGACCGTGGTCTGGCTTCCGCTCCACCCGACACAAACGCGCTCCGGTTGTTCCGGAAACGGCCGGTAAACGAACTGATCCGTATCAACGATACTCGGCACCTGCCAGATATTTGAATTATATTGTTCCGCGTATTCGCGGATGTGCGAAGAATTGACCATCACCACTTTGCTGAGGCCGATTATTTCCTTGATCTTTCCGAAAAACTTCAAATAAGAAAAGTATCCGCTGTGCGGACTTTTGTACGGCATGAAAAGGGGATCGTCGAGCTGGTAAATGATCGGTTTTTTTTTGGCGATCTGTTTTTCCAGAAAAGCGGGGCCGATCAGCGCGGCTTCGCGGTAAACAAAAACGGCGTCGTATTCGTCGAGGTTGCGCAGGAGCTTAATGCGTTCAAAATAGGCGCGCACCATTTCATAGGTTTTGCGCGCGTAATGCCCGGTCTGATAAACGATCTTTCTCAGTTCGTCCGTCTCAAACGCCTCGTAATGAATGGTGATTCCTTCCGGGGCGAGAAATTTTTCCCACAGCTCGATACTGCCGCGCTGTCCGGGAGAGTATCCTTTTTGATTTGGAATTAAAGCTAAAACTCGCATCGGAAATTAACTCTTTTGCGCCCAAAGACTCATATACGAGCCCTTTTTCAACAGTCTTCGGCCCACCCAGTTAACACACCGCGCGGCGTTGTATTCGAGTGTCTTTCGCAGGCTCGGTTCACCCGCCTGCGGCACCACGCCGCCGACGATCTCGAGATCCCTGATCGTGAAACCGGCTCTTTGCATCAGCTTCTTTAAAGATCGGGGATTAAATCCCTGAACGTGATAAGGCGGAAAAGTAGGTGCCATTACCACCACCCAATCCTTCCCCTGCAGCCGCATATAAAGATTTCCCATGGTCATGTAAAGCCCGTCTTCATTTGGCGCATCCAGCCAGAGCCAGCCATCCGGGCGTAAGATCCGCCGGACTTCGCAAAGGGTCTGGTACGGATCGTAAAGATGTTCGATAATGCTGCTAAACGATACCGCATCGAAATAGTCATCCGGAAAACCCGCTTCTTCCAGGGTGCATGCCCGGCCTTCGACCCCAAGTCTCTCTCGTCCGATCTCGATAAATTCTTTTGAAGGATCGACTCCTTCCGTCTCCCAGCCCTTTTCCTTTGCCGCCCACAGACATTCGCCGGCGCCGCAGCCGACGTCGAGATATCTTCCGCGTCTTTCCAGCTTCTGTTCGAAAGTTTCCATTAATGTCAAAAATGACTTCTTTTTGTTTTCGACATCGTGAGTTAGAAAATATTCATCCGCATTGACATAGACGTCCTCCAGGCCGGTTTTGGGAAAGGGCATCGGATTCGGGTACTGGTGCGAACAGTTTTTGCAGCGAACGATGGCGGTTTTTACCCCCTGGCGGTTATGATGGGCTTCGCCTCCGCGCCAGCCGAGAAATTTAGAATCACCGCTCTCGCAAACCGGGCAAAGAATTTCCTTGAATTCAAAAGTTATCTGTTCAGTCATTTATTTCAACACGGAAGAAAATCTCTCGCCGCGCGAGGGGTGAAGAAAGACGTAATTGTCTTCAACCACTTCATTTACCGGTATCTCGCGGAGGCGCTGGGCGCCGTTTTCCCCTTCGTAAAAATACATTTTGTAACCGAGATCGAAAAAGAAATCGGTAAGCTCTTTTAGCGTTACCCCAAAGCCTTCGAGAAACCACGGGTTGATCTCGCAGACCACTACGGGCAGGTGCTTTCGGATCAATTTTTCGGCGCCGCGAAAACAGAATAATTCGGCGCCTTCGATATCGGCTTTGATAAAAGAAAGTTCTTCGATCTCAGGCAGAAAATCATCCAGGCGGACGACTTCGGCTTCGATCTCCCGCACGCCTACCCAGCGTACCTGCTGTTCTTTTCCGGCATGATCGTCGTTTCTTACGCCGATATAAGCCTGCCCGGTCGAAGCGGCGCCCGATTCCTGGGTCGGCAGTGAAAAAGTTATTTTGCCGTTTTCGTTACTGCAGCCCTTGTTGACGAGTTCGACGTTCCGGGAAAAGCCGAGCAGTTTTGCGACCAATACCAGCGTGCTGTAAGTAAACGGGATCGGCTCAAAAGCGTAAATTTTGCCGGTTTTGCCGACGGCGCGGCTCATCGCATTACTGTAAAGGCCGAAGTTAGCGCCGATATCGAGCGCGGTCTCGCCTTCACGCAGGCCGAGCTTTACGAGATCGAGTTCCGGCTCGGACCATGAACCTTTTTTTATATCCCAGGATTTTGAGGCCGCCTGCAGATACTTGTAGGTTTTCTCGTTAGTTAGCGGATAAAGCAGTCTTTTAGTGACTTTTCGTAGTAAAGAATTTGCTCCCAATACCGACTCCTTTTATCTCAGTCCCGCGTCCTGCCGGTCGATCGCCGCAAGAAGCTCATTCCGGGTAAAATTTGCGCCTTCGATACCGTAATGTTTCTTGGAAAAAACGGGCTCGATCCGTTTGCCGCTTTCCAGATCGCGTAAAAGATCTTCAACCATTTTCCGGTTGTCGATCTTTTCATTAGAAGATAATTTCTCGCGGATGGCGGGCACCAGGTTTTCGTTGCCGGTTCCCTGAATGACATGAAAAAGCCCCGCCAGGTAATCTTCGTTGGTCGAACGCTCGAATTCCCGACGTTCCCTGATCCCGCGAAAACCGTCACAGGTCGGATAAAAATCGAAGTATTCCACCACTTTTAATTCGAGCTGTTTGGCTAAACCCACTTTAACACCGGCGGCGCGCAGGCGTTTCGCATTTTGCTGCAGCAGCGGCATTCGTTTCAAACGGTCTTTCCAGGTGGTCGGAAAACGGCTGCTCCAGAGCGCATAGGTAACGGTCAGGTCGGGCGGGTAAAGCGGCAGATGCGCGATATAGGCATCGACAAAAGCGACGTGATGGCGCGGGTGCGGAGCGTGTTCCAGGACCTTCAGCTCGTAAATCTCTTTATTTGCATCGACCACCGCGGGTGTATCGAACATCCAGTGCTCATAACCGGTGCCGAAAGCGGTCACGGTGGTCAGCAGCATATCCCCGTGATGATGAATGGCTTTGGTCGAAATATCCGTCGCCTTGTCAGGCAGCGGGATCCAGCAATTAGCGACCAGGGTAAAGTATTCGTTGACCTCGATATCCAGTCCCACCGTCGGATAATGCAGCGTATTCAGGCTGCCTTTTTTTTGCAAGTGCCATTTCAGGCTGTCGCGGAAAAATTCGGGGTCGCCGGACATATCGGCCAGCACCTGATTACTGCGATAATTCGCTTCATGCTTATCCTTCGCATTGATAAAGATCTGTTTCAGATCGTTCAGGTATTTTTCCGACTTAGCCATGGTTAATTTCTAGCAGCTTCTTATATAGTAACCGATATTTTGCCCCACCGATTTTCTCCAAGTCAAATTTCTTTTCCGCGCTTTTCCGGCACATTTGGGCAAAACCCGGAGTGCGCAGCAAAATTTCCGCCTCTTCCAGGGCCTTCCGGTAGCTTTCTTCGCTGAAGTCGTCCAAAAGTATCCCGACCTTTTCTTCGATTATCAGATCGTCGATATCGCCAACGCCGCGGTTGCTGATCACCGGCAGCCCGCAGGCGAGATATTCCGGGATCTTTGTCGGTGAACGCGAAAGAGTGGCATAGCTCGCCGTGACAAAAGAAAGCGCGACGTCCGAAGCGCTCAGGTAACGCTGGATTTCCGTCGGGGGCACTCTGCCGACAAAGTAATCGTCCGCGGTAAATCCGCGCTCCTCGAGCAGCGGGATTATCAGCTGCGGGTCGGTCTGCGTCAGGAACATGGCAAAAGCGCGCGGGTCGCGGGCTCGCGCAACCGCCAGAAAATCCGCGATCTCACGGGTCCGGTACAAACCGCCGAGCGCGCCGAGATGCGTTATCACCTGCCGGTTTTCCAGCCCCAGCTCTTCGCGTGTCTGTCGCCGCAGCTGCCCCAGATCATGCTGAAATCTTTTCGCAAAATCGACGCAGCAGGGAATCACTTCCACCGGCCGCCCGAATTTATCGAAGCCGGTTTCGCGGCTTTCGGGAAACAGGGCCTCGCGCGCTTTTTCCGTCAGCACGACAAAACCGTCGGCCTCTCGCAGCAGCCATTTTTCCACATTCTTGACCGTTTTATACAACCGGCCGTTTTTCTTCCAGGTCCCGGCGTCGATATATTCCTCGGGAAAAAATCCCCGGATGTCGAAGATCAGTTTTGGCTTTTTTCCGCTTAACTTCCGGGCGACCGCGCCCATCAGCATCGGCACATGAATTCGCGTATGAATAACATCGATCCGTTCGCGGCGGAGCTTTTTCCAGGTGAACAAAATTCCCCGTAAAATATCGTAAAAAGTCGCCGGAACTGAAGGGCGCTTATGATAGGGCAGCAGATGCCATTCGATCCCCTCAGCTGCCAGCCTGCTTTTCTCGCTCTCGATCTGTTCCGCCGTCCATTTCTTTTTCAGGTCCGGTTCGAAAGTGAGAATGCTGACCGACAACCCGTCCAATTTTCCGATCTCACGCAGATACGGCAAGACCTGCGTTTGCACCAGCGGCTCCCGCAAACCGAAATAACAAAGGTAAAGAGTTTTGATTTTTTTTACTTCAGGCATTTACAGTAGGATTTACCATTAACTCTTAACTATCAACTATTCACTGCTCTATCAGGGGCTTCTCTCATTTATTAACAGTTAAAAGTTCACAGTTAAAAGTTAATAATTGAAACTACAATTTTTTCCCAACCAGGTTGACGCCCGGATTGGGCCGCCGGTCGATCTCCGTCATTCCCGCTTCGGACAGGGCTTGTGTGGCTTCGGCCAGCGTTTGCGGCTGGTCAAAAGCCGGCGAAAGCATGTCGAAGGTATCGAGCACCGCCCAGTCATATCTCTGTTCGCGCGACAAGGATTTATTTTCCACGTAATTGGCCACCGGGATGACAAATTTAAAGACTTTTTTCAGGACCGGAATGCGAAATAAAATATTGGTCACGCCGAATGCGGCGGGCATCACGAATTTAACGGCCTTCAGCAGCGTTTCTTTTTTCATTTTCCGCGTGACCGGGCGATACCAGTATTTGCTGTAAAGCAGCGTCCAGGGCTTTCGCTCGTAGATCGTGACGGCGATGTCCCCGCCGCGTTTAACGAATTTCGGCAGGCAGGACATCGTTTTTACCGGGTCGGGCGTATGCTGGATCACGCCGATGCAGTAACAGGCGTCGAAAGCGCCTTGCTTGAACGGCAGATCGTAAATGCTCGCCTGGATCAGGTGGACGTTTTTTCTGCCTTCCAGATTTTTCCTCGAAGCGTCGATCGCCGAGCTAAGGTCGATGCCCACCGCCTCACACTCGTTTTGCGAAACGACGTCCATAAACCGCCCCGCTCCGCAGCCCGCGTCGAGCACCCATTTACCTTTTAGCCCTTCTTTTGTCCACCCGGTTTCGGAGTAAAATCTGCGCGCCGAATCGCCGGTGCCGTTAAACGAATCGATCTGCGTGCGGCTGAAAAGATTCCATTGATAACCGAATGAATCGGCGTAATTATCGCGCTCGACAAAACGGGGGATTGTGCCTTCGATCGGATAGATCGCGCCGCAACCGGCGCATTCCAATTTACCTTCGACGATCTCTCCGGCTTCTTCGACAGTTGGGACGCAGCTTAATTCTCCCGAGCATTTCGGGCAGCAGAGCAGGTCCAGAAGTTTAATTTGCATATGTGAACGATTATTACGGCTTTCAAGCCTTTGTCCGGTGAAAGATTTTTGCTAGCAGCCGCGGCAAAATTTGCGGGTAATGCATCACGCTTTTAACACCGTGCCCGATACTTTTTCCGATATTACCAGCATGAAGGTATGAGCCGGAAAGAACGAAATGCATATTTCCGTAACTCTCGCCCCTGATCTTTTGTATCTCACGCGGCGCATTGGCGAAAATTTTTTCAAAGGCCAGCATGACGGAGCGCTCCATGCGCGGAATTTTCAGGTGCCCGTTGCCGCCGTGATTACGATAATTTACCAGCAGTTCCGGGACGAAAGCGATCCCGCCTGTTCCGGCCATCCGGTAATAAAATTCCCAATCTTCCGACGGATGCATTTCTTTTCGCTCATCAAAGCCGCCTGCTTTTTCAAAAAACGAGCGCCGGACGGCGACTGCGCTGCCGCTGACCACTTGCGGGATGAAAGCTAGCATCAGCAGGCGGATATCGCCTTCGCCTTCCGCCAGGTAAACGTCGAGTTTGTTCCCGTCGAGGTCGAACTCCTGCATTCCGCAGCTTACCAGGCCGACGTTTTCGTCTGCGAGAAAACGGCTGACCTGTTTTTCTATTTTATCGTGTTGCCAGGTGTCGTCTGAATCCAAAAAAGCGATAAATTCACCGCCCGAATTTTTCACCCCGGTATTTCTCGCCGCGCCGACTCCGAGATTTGCCTGTTTAATGACGCTGACACGATCTCCAAACCCTGCCAGGATCTCCAGGCTGTCATCGGTCGAGCCGTCATCGACGACCGTAATATCTATCAGCGGATAAGTCTGCGCCAGCACGCTCTCGATCGCCGCTGCCAGAAATCTGCCGTAATTGTAATTTGGAATGACGACGCTGACAGTGTTCATCTGAGGTTCTTGACACAGATCAAGCCGGTTGCATCGTCAAAAGATTTGAACATATCGGTCTTGAAGGAATTGGCTTCGAAGAAATTTTTAAGCTCTTCACCGGTACCCTGCGGCCCGTCATGATATTCGCAAATGATCTTGTCTATCTGTTTTAAGCTTGCGGGATCAGCCTGGTAAAAGATCTCATATTCACCGCCTTCGCAGTCTATTTTCAGCAGGTCGCAATGTTTAATCTCCCCGATTATCTCGTCGAGCGTCGTACAGCCCACGCTCAATCCTGTCTCGCCGTTGTTTACGCTGAGGGAATGCTTTACCCATGAGTCGTCGATATGCAATGAACGCGTGCCTGGTTTGCCCGCCACCGCTTTTTCGACCACGGTAACGTTATTCAACTTACTCGCGGCGATATTTTTACGCAGATACTCGGCATTTTCTGGAAAGGGTTCATAGGAGCGGATCTTGACATTATTTGCGCGGCTGGCGGCGAAGACCGCAAAAGCGCCGATATTGCCGCCGATGTCTATTATCGTGTCTTCGTCTTCGATCTCATATCCACCCAGTTCGTAGATTTTGTCCATCCAAATCTCATTGAAAAGAAAAAGCAGGCTCACTTCGGGAGGACTTTCCAGCCGGGTTCCGTCTCTCAGTTCGATGTTTTTCAGCGGGCCGCCGTTAAGTCGCGCTTTTACAATATCCTGCCAGTTCTTCGCGATCATTATCGTGCGAAGGTCCTGGCCCAGGCGCTTTGGTATGCGCAGGATACGATCCAAGTTTGTTCTTGCCTTGAGAAAACTCATCTTTAATTTACGACCGGCTGCCGCAGCCATCTTCAATTTCCGAGTGAAAATGCCGGTATTTTAGTTATCAAGAATACCACGCCACCCGCTGATATCACTTCCGGCGACTGGTTTTAATTAAAATTTAGAATACAAACCATCCAGCGCTTCGGCGAGATCCGTTCCGCTAAACTTTCCCTCCACCGCGGCCTTGCCGTTCCTTACGATCTTATCGCGCAGCTCGTTGTCATTAAGTATTTCCCGCATCGCGCGATAGATGCTTTCCGAGTCTTTATACGGAACGACCAAAGCATTTTCGCGGTCTTTAATAAAATCGTGCGCGACACCGGACAGCGTAAATACCGAAGGAATTTCCATGAAAAGAGCTTCGATATAGGTCTGTCCGAAGGCTTCGAAATCGCGGTTGATCGGAACGTGAACAAAAAGATCGAAATTCTTATAGAGATCGAAAACCTTCGGTTCGAATTTTATCACTACATATTGTTCAGGCTTCAAATGCCGTTCAAGCAGCGCCTGTATCTCGCTGCTGTAAGAGCCAATGGCATTTGCCAGCGCCAGCTTCGCATTCGGATATTCGCCGGCCAGTTTAGCGAAAGCAGGGATAATATACTGAACGCCCTTCCATTCGACAAAACGGCTGATGACGCCGACCACCGGAAATTTGTCCTTCAGGCCGTATTTTTCGCGCAGCGATAAGCGTGTTTCTTCGTCACTGGAAAATTCCGAAAGATCGTAGCCGTAAGTGATCAGCGAAACTTTTTTCGGATCGACATTCTCCAGTTTTACCAGCGTTTCCTCGACTATTTTGGTCGTCGCCAGGATATGCGTCGAAAGATAACTGATAAGTTTATCGTAATACACGGCATGGGGGTAAAACGTGTGGCATTCTGAGGCGTGGTGGCGCGTATGCAGCCTGTTTTTAATCCCGCTGAGACGGGCCGCGAACAGCCCGGCGAGCGAGGCGTCGGTCATATGAGTATGCACGGCATCGGGCTTTATCTCGGCAAAGAGTTTTCGCAGCCGCATCGTCGCCCGCGGCAGATCTTTCCGGCTGTTGTATTTGATCCATTCCACCCGGTGGCCGCGTTCCGCCAGCACCTTTTGCAAATGCCCTTCTTTTGGACTCAGGAAAACGAAACTTATCTCATATTTATCTTTGTCCAAAAAAGCGCCGGTCGCTTCGATACACAATGAATAATCGAGGAACGATGCGATATGGCAGATCTTTTTTTTCATAAACCGGGCTTACGCAGCAGGGCGTTTGCATAAAATGTCAAAATGCTGATGACCGTAATTTGTTTTGCTATCGACCGGCACTTTATTTTCGGCCCGGAATATTTCATATCCTAGATCTGTCAGAAATAAAATGAGCGATTCCGCAGAGTCGTTTTGAGCTCTTAAATAATCATCGTCGAGCTCGATAAAAAGCTCGGGTGAAAACTTTCTTAGAGTATTTTCGGCGCCTTTCAGCACCTTTAATTCATATCCTTCGACGTCGATCTTGATCAGATCGACCCGCGTCAGGCCTGCTTCGTCGATAAAATCGTCCAGCCTAATTATATCGATGATATCAAATTCCATATCCGGTTCGTTCGATTGCTCGTTGCTGTCCAGGATACGGTTCATTCCGGCATTGTGTTTATTGACCTTAAACAGCTTTACCTGGGCGGGAGCATCTCCCAGGCCCTTATTTATTATTCGCGCATTGGTGAAAGAATTGAGTGCCAGATTTTTTACGGCTCTTTGAAAATTTTTCGCATCGGGTTCAAACCCGACTACTTGGGCGTGGGGGCATATTTTTGCCATATTCATCAGCACGTTGCCGACGTTGACCCCGACGTCGATAATCACCTTTTGATCGTTGAGGATGTTAAGCAGCTCTTCAAAAACACTGCCTTCGAGCCCGAAATAGATCGAATGATCCATGTAATCGCTGATGTCCAGGCTGTATCTGATGCCCCGCCGGGATGCTTCACGCCGGGAATTTGGGGGATAAAGGTAATTTGGCGGCACCAGGCGCGACCAGAGGTCACTAATTTCGAGCCCCTGAGTTTTTTTGGCCAGCCGGCGCTCTAAGAAAGGCGTTCTCAAGATCAATCTAAAAAAATTAAGCAGACGGGTTTTCGCGCTTATTTTCAATTCATAATTGTTTGTCATGATCTTGATCCCGCGTTAGACATTCCTCTGAATTTCCTGAGAAACTCCAATGTATTCCGCAGTGACGTTTTTTCGATATAGATTATAAAAAAACTGAGCAATGCACAAATCGCTAATGATACCCAGGGATTTTGAGTTAAAAAGAAGATCAAAGCGCCGCTGACGGCCGGAATAACGGCGAGAAAAATCCAGGAAACAGGCATCTTGATCTGTCTGTTCAGGAAAAATGCGTACGCTGCCGAACCGATCAAGTATGTAATCACGGTCGCCCAGGCGCACCCGGCCATCCCGAGCGTCGGGATCAAAAGAAAGTTAAAGGTCAGATTAGCGGCCGCTGTCATGATCGAGGCATAGAGAGCGATCCGGGTAACTGAATTAGCGCTGGTAAATGAACCGTAACCCGCGATGACCGGGAAAATGGCGCCGGACGAAGCCAGCAGTATCCAAAGCGGCAGGACCGTTTGACCGAAATCGTTTCCGAATATAAGCGGTAAAATGAAATATGCCACGAAAGAAACGATCGTACAGCACAATCCCCAGAATAAGGTAAAGATAGGCAGTATATGCCGGAAATATAAAGCCGACCTTTGCCCCTGATCTTCTTTTTGCAAATTTACGAACATCGGCAAAAGCAGGATACTTGCCAGGGTCGGCAGCTGGAGAAATATCCCGTTTATCTGGGTCGCCACGGAATAGATACCGAGATCGCGGGTCGAGAGAAATTTGGAAACAAAAGCCGCGTCCAAATAACTGCCGGCAAAATAACCGGTCAGCATTGACGGAAAAAGCGGCAATGAAAACAAAAAGATCTTTTTCCAAAACTGCCGGTCGACGGAAAAAGAAGTGAAAATAAACTTTCGCAAAAACCAAAACCCGGTGACAGCCATCAGCAGCGGCGCGACCGCATAACAAGTGACTGCCCAGACCGGTTCTAAGCGGCCAACCGCCAGCAGTGCCAACAGGCCGGCAAAGACCATCGCCCTTTCCACCATCAGCAGCAGGCCCTGCAGCCGGGGCATCTTCACCGCCTGCAGGCTGGTTTGAATATGAAGCCATAATGCGGACGCGGCGAAGTGAACTAAAACCAGCCAGAGAATTTCCGGCGAAAGCTTGAACCAATCGGCCAGCAGCGGAAACCATAGCTGTGAAGCAAGCAAAATAAGCAGCGCGTTCGGAACGAGGATGATCAGGCGCACCCAGAAGATCCGCGATATCTTTGCCGTTTCGATGAATTCGTCAACGCCGTAACGAATTACGGCTACGCTCGTCCAGTTAACCAGAACCTGTACTACCTGCGACGCGGCGATCACCGCGACGACGCTGCCATATCCCGCGGAACCGAGCGTGCGGGTGATGATCCAGACGGAAGCAAACGCAAAAAAAGCGCTGCCGCCCTGTGCCAGCACAAGCGAAAGATAATTCTTCGGGGCGTTTCGAATATCCCACGAAGAACTGCGGCGCTCGTTTTCGGCAATAAAAGCTTCCTTGTTAATTGGGTCGTTGATCACGGATAGTTAAGACAAAACCAAGTTGCACAGAGATTACCATAGAAAGAAATATTCATCATCTGTTTGAATTGCGTATCCCGGCGCCCACCGAAAACGCGTGAGAGATATTGATTTTGCCAGAAATACAAAAAAGTAAAAAAATCTCCGAATAAACCTTGCGCGCGTTTATTCGGAGATAGTTATTAGACGTTATTTACAGAGGCATCACTAAGTAACGATCAAAGTTTCCAACGATCAACTTTTCTTTACTGCATATATTTCACCTTAATGATGTTCCTTTGCGCCGTCGGGAATGTTGCCGTGATAAATTTCGCCTCCGGTGGCGACGAATTCTTTCGCTTTTTCCGACATCCCGACCGCCAGAGCTTTTTCTTCGGCGAGGCCCTGTTCTTTAGCGTATTCGCGCACGTCCTGCGTGATCTTCATCGAGCAGAAATGCGGCCCGCACATCGAGCAGAAATGCGCCAGCTTCGCGCCCTCCGCCGGCAGTGTTTCATCATGATATTCCTTTGCCACTTCCGGGTCGAGCGCCAGGTTGAATTGATCTTCCCAGCGAAATTCGAAACGCGCCTTGGAAAGAGCGTTGTCGCGGTACTGCGCACCGGGGTGGCCTTTGGCAAGATCGGCGGCGTGGGCGGCCAATTTGTAAGTGATCACGCCGTCCTTGACGTCCTTTTTATTCGGCAGCCCTAGATGCTCTTTCGGCGTCACATAACAGAGCATCGCCGTGCCGTACCAGCCGATCATCGCCGCGCCGATGGCAGAGGTGATATGGTCGTAACCCGGTGCAATATCTGTAGTTAGCGGCCCAAGCGTATAAAACGGCGCTTCGCCGCAGACGGCCAGCTGCTTGTCCATATTTTCCTTGATCAGGTGCATTGGCACGTGGCCGGGCCCTTCAATCATCGTCTGGCAATCCATTTCCCAGGCGATCTTTGTCAGTTCGCCGAGCGTATCGAGTTCGGCAAATTGCGCCTCGTCGTTGGCGTCGGCGATCGAACCCGGACGCAGCCCGTCGCCCAGGCTAAACGCCACGTCATAGGCGCGCATGACCTCGCAAATTTCGCGAAAGCGCGTGTAGAGAAAACTTTCTTCGTGATGCGCCAGGCACCACTTTGCCATGATCGAACCGCCGCGCGAGACGATCCCCGTCGTGCGGCGCGCCGTCAGCGGAATGTAGGGAAGCCGCACGCCGGCATGGATAGTGAAATAATCCACGCCCTGCTCGGCCTGTTCGACCAGCGTGTCGCGGTAAATTTCCCAGGTCAGGTCTTCGGCTTTACCATTCACTTTTTCCAGCGCCTGGTAGATCGGCACGGTGCCGATCGGCACCGGGGAATTACGAAGAATCCATTCGCGCGTCGCGTGAATATTTTTACCGGTCGAAAGATCCATCACCGTATCCGCGCCCCAAAGCGAAGCCCAGCGCATTTTTTCGACCTCTTCCTCAATTGACGAAGCGATCGAGGAATTACCGATGTTGGCATTGATCTTGACCAGGAAATTGCGCCCGATCGCCATCGGCTCCGATTCCGGATGATTGATGTTATTCGGAATGATCGCGCGGCCGCTGGCCACTTCGTCACGGACAAATTCCGGCGTGACATATTTCGGAATAGCCGCGCCAAAAGATTCACCCGCGTGCTGGTGGTAAAGCGACGAACGATCTGCCGTGGCGGAATCGCCGTTTGTCGTGTTCCCGAGATTCTCGAAAGCGATCTGCCGCCCCAGATTTTCGCGGATGGCGACGTATTCCATTTCCGGCGTGATAATGCCCTGCCGCGCATAGTGCATTTGCGTAACGCACCGGCCGGGTTTCGCCCTTAGCGGAGCGCGTCTTAAACCGGGGAATTCTATTTCATTCAGAGTTACGCCTCCAGGCGTGATTTTTTTTCGCGGCTGAAGCCGCAACTCTGAACTTAGGCCGTTGTCCTCAGGTTTTACTTTGCGCCCCTCATATTCTTCGACGTCGCCGCGTTCCACGATCCAATCGCGCCGCAGCGCTGGCAGGCCCTCGCGCACGTCACATTTCACCTCCGGGTCGCTCCACACGCCACTGGTGTCATAAACGCGCACCGGCGGATTCTCTTCGAGCTCGCCGTCGAAATTTTTTGATGGGCTCAACGCGATCTCACGAAAAGGCACCCTCAGGTTTTGCTTCAGATTGTTTCGGGTATTGCCGTTGGTGACGGCGTAGATCTTGCGGGAATTCGGCAATTTTACCTCTCCGCTCATCTTTTCAACTGTTTTTTCCGCGCCGGACTTTTCCAAGCCATTTAAATTAGCGGTTTTTTCCTCTGTCATTTGTTTTCTTCCCTTCGTCGGTATTATCCGCATCAGGTTCTAGGAGTCGCGCGGTTTCATCCGCGCCTCTCAGCTTAAAATAAGCTCCTCCGAAAACTTTTGCTTGGAGTGATTTTAGCAATTCACGGGCAGAAACGCGACTTTGAAAGTGCCTGTATCAGATTGCCCAATTCGACGCCGTTTGCGATATTCTGCTAAGTTTAATTGGAATTTATGAATATTATCTCGCTCGAAAATGTCAGCAAGAATTTTGGTTTCCGGCCGCTTTTCGAGAAAACGACCATCGGGTTGGAAGACAGTGACAAGGTCGGAATTATCGGCGCTAACGGGTCGGGTAAAACCACGCTGCTGCGCGTGATCGCGGGGCTGGAAGATCCCGACACCGGCCGCGTCGTCCGCGCCAAAGGCAGGACGCTCGCCTACCTGGCGCAAAATCCGGCCTACGATGAAGACGCGACCGTGCTGGAAACGATCTTTGCCGCCAGCGGCGGCGTGATGCAGGTCATCAGCGATTACGAAGCCGCCTGTCACGATCTGGCGGCGCAGGGCGGCACTGACGCGAAGCTGCTCGAACAGGTGTCCGCACTCCAGCACCAACTGGAAATTTCCGGCGGCTGGGAAATCGAAACCAACGCGCGAAACGTGCTCACCAGGCTGGGCATCGACGACACGCATGCAAAAATGGGAGAGCTTTCCGGCGGGCAGCGCAAACGTGTCGCGCTCGCCCACGAACTGATCGTCAAACCCGACATTCTTATCCTCGATGAACCGACCAATCACCTCGACGCCGACACCATCGAATGGCTCGAAGATTATCTCCGCCGCTACACCGGCGCTTTATTGTTGGTCACCCACGACCGCTATTTTCTCGACCGCGTGACCAATCGCATTTTCGAAATAGATCGCGGCGCGGTACAGAGCTTTAGCGGCAACTACGCTTATTATCTTGAGAAAAAAGAAGAGCAGGAAACGCTCCGCGCGGTCGAATCTCACAAACGCGAACAGCTTATCAAAAAAGAGCTCGCCTGGCTGCGGCGCGGCGCGAAAGCGCGCACTCGCAAATCGAAACACCGCATCGCCGCCGCCTACGATCTGATGGATCAGCCGAAAGAGCGCGCCCGGGCCGGGGTCGATATCGCCATCGGCTCCGCGCGGCTGGGCACGAAAATTGTCGAGCTGCACAACATCGCGAAAGCATACGGCGATATAAAGCTGATCGACAGTTTAAGTTATCTGCTCAAGCGTGACGACCGTATCGGCATCATCGGGCCAAACGGTTCCGGCAAAACCACTCTGCTGGAAATTATTACCGGCCGCGTCGCGCCCGACAGCGGCGAAGTCGTCACCGGGCAGACGGTCGTCGTCGGCTACTACGATCAGGAAAGCCGCGCGCTGGATGACGAAATGCGCGTGATCGATTACATTCGCGAGGTGGCCGAATACGTCACTACCGCTGATGGCAGCCAGATCACAGCCGGGCAGATGCTGGAGAAATTTTTATTCACGCCCGCCGCGCAATACGCGGTCATCGGCAACCTGTCCGGCGGCGAACGGCGCAGGCTTTACCTGCTGCGCATTCTGATGGGTTCGCCGAACGTGCTGCTGCTGGACGAACCGACCAACGATCTCGACATTCCGACCCTGATCGCGCTCGAAGAATATTTAGATGATTTCGCCGGCGCGCTGATCGTTGTCAGCCACGACCGCTATTTTCTCGACCGCACTATCGACAACGTTTTTCGTTTCGAAGGCGACGGCCGCGTTCGCGAATACCCCGGCGATTACAGCTCCTATCTGGAGTATCGCGAACGCGAAGAAGCCGAAAACGCCGGATCCGCCTCTGCCGCGCGTGTCGCCGAAACTCCAAAAGCCGTTACAGAAAACGCCGCTCCGAAAAAGCTTTCTTTTAAAGAAAAACGCGAGCTCGAAGAACTCGAAGCCCGCATTGCTGAAACCGAAAAACGCCTGCCCGAAATAGAAAAAGACCTCACCACCTACGCCACCCAGGCCGGCAAAGTCCACGAACTATTTACCGAACAACAAAAACTAAATGAACAACTCGAAAAAGATATGGAAAGATGGGGAGAATTGGCTGAGCGGGCAGGATGATTTATTGAAGGACTTCGATATAATCTAGTTCTATAGTGTGATTAACCCACCACCCAGAGGGACATATTTCAAGTCTTATTTGATTGTTTCGAAGATTTTTATACAAGTCTCCGGCTATAAATGTGTCCTTTAACTCGTCATTAATAAAGTAAGACATTTCACCTTTAATCGGATCATAAATTAGTTTTTGGTCAAACCACTGGTCCCATACAGGTTCAATCCGTTTGCTGATTTTCCCGTCCCTATAATCTCGTTTTTTAATTGAGGCGCCGCCATCTCGGAAAAGGAAAAATCCTTCCGCCTTAATTTCATCGATCTCTCCATCGGGATAAAAAGTTTCATGATCATAATTTGTATATTTAATGCCAAAGATATAATAGTTGCGTATATGAGTCTGCTCAATCAAATCTGTGTCCGGAGTTAGTCCAAAAAAGCCGTTAAAATATACTTTGTCCTTAATATTTTTACTATAAGAAACTTTGATCCTGCTTTTAACAACTATAGGTTTTTTTGGATCGAATGAGAAAAGTTTGGATTTAAGGTATGTTTCTACATCGGTTTCAGAAGTAATTATTTTAGCGATTCCATCTTCTACCTTAACTGTCTTTCCAGTTATTGACCATAAATCAGGATTAATTCTGTTTTCCGAAAAATCATCGGCAAAGACAATCTTAGAATTAAATTGCTTCCAAATCTCGCTCCCTTTCCACCAAAGTAATCCGAAAAAAACAAGCAGTATAAAAAGACCTGAATAAATTAGGATTGTCCTAGGTTTTAATTTTGTAATTCTAGAAAGTGTATCCGAACGCTCTTTTTTAGAGGGGATGTCCCGCACGGGCGTTTCATCAACTTTTTCAACATCACCTATAAAAAGATAGCCCTTAGTGCGAACGGTTTTTATAAACATGGGACTTTTGATATTGTCACCTAGGATGTTTCTTAGATTAACGATTGCCTTTTCTACAGAATTATTTTCAACGTTAGTTCCAGCCCACACGGCTTCAATAATTTCATTCATTGAGGAAACATTCGGCCTGTTTTTGATCAAATAAAGTAAAACGTCAAAATCTCTATCAGAAAGTTTTAGTCTCTCTGAGTCCTTATAAAGTTCTCTCTTTGTAGGACTAAGAATAAATTGTCCGAATTTATAGACTGTGGTACTAGTCATATCTCTCCATAATAATCTTATAACGTATTTGGTCGTGAAAAAACCAGAAAATATGAAATTTCAGTAACTATCCATATTATTTCAGACTTTGGAAATAAGTATTTGGGTCGCACAATCCACACTTTGTAAAATTTACAACATTCAATAATTATCCAAGTACATTCAGAACTTAAGAATGATACTCGCTATAACTTCTTACAAACTCAAAGGCATCACTGTCGCAGAACAAAAGCGTTCTGAATTCAGATTATGCACAGCATTAACTATACTATTACTAAGTTTACCAACTTGCTTATATCTGAACGTAAGAGCAAAGGGAAAGCTTTGGTATTTTTATTGTGCGTATTATTCATTTCTAATATTTGTAGTGCTCAAGAAACCTCGACTGATGTAACAAAAATAAACTTCAACTTATCTGAAAGCGACGTCTTGGAAACTATCTCGTCGCTAAAGACAAACGAGCCTTCCAAAACAGCAGAGTTGTTCAGACAAAAGATGCCGCCGCCGGCAACTGATGCAAAATTTCGCGCAAAAATTATTGAAGGATTACCGTCCTTTGTCGAGAAACTTCGTGTGCATGATGAAATTTTGGAAACGAAACTGAAATTATTGATCGATCCGGTCTTATCTTTTTATAACAGAGATAAAGTTTATGAAATAATCATTATTAAGCATGATACTCCATTTCTTATGTCAGATTCTGGAGTCGTTTTAGTGATTTCGACAGGGCTTATTAACGAAGCTCAAAACGATGATGAACTACTGGGATTTGTCGCTCACGAAGTCGGTCATGAATATTTTCAACAATATTCAATTTATTCGAAGCACCTTTTAAATCTTATTGAAGAAAATGGGAAAGAAAAAGCTTTGACAAGGCATTTATCTTCATTTCTTATTATATTAGAAGTAGAATGCGATGCATTTGCCGCAATTACCTTGTCACATTTAAAATATAACCCTATTGCAATGGCAAATTTCTTAGAGAGAAATACAAAAAAATTTCCCAATCATTCAAGTGATTCTCATCCTTCGGACAGTGTAAGACGAAATATTATTTCCAAAATCATACCGAATTCATTTTTAGATAAGGAATTAAGAGTAAGCGTGCAATTAACTGCTTTGCGAAAACAAAGCATAGTATTAGCTAAAAACAATTGATGGAATACTAGTTTTAGACTATTCGTAAATGTTATTTTCCATATTGGCAATAACTCGCCCAATTTCGCCATCAATTTCAGGCGTTCTATTTTCAAGCACAGCCTTAACAAAATCCTCGATCAACGGCTGATGCACATTCAGATGTGTCGGGTGTGATTCAATCCGATCAACACCATCGACGATAATTCTTACTTCCGCGCCGTTCAGCACGGGAATATGAATCGAGCCGCGGGTGCCGAAGATGTCGAGGGTGTCTTGTGGTTCGCGGGCGGCGTGGGTGACGGTGACGGAAGCGACAGGGCCGCTGTGGAAGCGCAGGAGGGCGGCGGCAGTATCTTCGACTTCGCGATCGGTGAAGACGGTATTAGCCGTTAAGCCCGAGGCCTGCGCGACGGAGCCGAAAAGATTTGTCAGTACTTCCAACCGGTGGCAGCCGAAATCCATCATCGGGCCGCCGCCGCTTTTCGCTTTGTCGAGCAGCCAACGGCGCGGGTGATCGGGCGCGGGGTCGAAATATTCGAAGGCGTTCATCTGCGCCAGCACTATTTGTCCGATCTCGCCCGAAGCGATAATTTCTTTCACCCTAATTATTGACGGGTAAAAATGGCGGTAATAAGCAATGCCTAATTTAACCCCGGCAGCCTCGCACGCCGCGATCATCCGGTCGCATTCCGCGACGTTTAGCGCCATTGGTTTTTCGCAGAGGACGTGTTTTCCCGCTTCGGCGGCGGCAATGGTTTGCTCGGCATGCAGAAAGACGGGTGTGGCGATATAGACGGCGTCGATGTCTTTGTCCGCGATCAGCTCTCGCCAGTCGGCGTACCAGCGGTCGGCGCCGAACTCTTTGGCGAAAGATTCGGCGAGTTCCGCGCGGTTGCGGCTGACGGCGGCCAAATTACAACTGGTGAGGTCTCGCAGAGCGGGCGCAATGCGTTTTCGCGCGATGTCGCCGGCGCCGATCAATCCCCAATTTATAACTGTTTTTGCTGCTCTGGTATCATCCGGCATGAGCCGAATGATACCTCATTTTTAGCGCTTTTGATCCGCTTGAATATTGGCACCCAAATTGCTGTCAAATCTTTAACAGCGTTTTTTGTATCGAAATAGTCCGGTTCAGACTTAAATCCGACCTCTTTTATACAAATTGCTCGAATTTGAACACGAATTTTAAGAAAACTTCAGGCGGGTTGAGTCAGGCTGTTCGATGAGACAGGTAGGGATTCGGCTCTAAACGAATTGATAAATCATTTTCAGGAGGATGTATGAACAACGAAACACCACAAGGCCCGGATAAATGCCGGCACAAACCGTGTAGCTGCGCGCTGCCGGACACCGGAGATTATTGCTCCGAATCCTGCGAAACGGCGGCCGGGGGCGGGATCGGCGATGGCTGCCAGTGCGGGCATTCCGAATGCGGAGAATGATCCCGTAATTAGTTGCGGCTCCGGAGAGTCCGAATTAAACATTCGAAAGAGCGATAACAGAATCTTACGAGCAAGGAGGGGAAGGCGATGAAGCAGATATTTTCGTTTTACGCAGTTTTAGGAGCGATGTTTATAATAGCGGCCGCGCTGAATTCATACACCGAAGCGGCGGGAAATCAATACGGTTTCGTTACCACGGCCGGGCAGGCCGGTATGGCCGAAATAGCGCTGGCAAATATGGCTTTGGCAAAATCGCAAAGCGAAGATGTCAGGCAGTTCGCGCAAATGATGATCGCCGACCACACCAAAGCCGGCGCCGAACTCAGAGCCATGGCCGCCAGGAAAAACTACGACTTTCCGGCTGAACCGAGCGCCGCGCAAAAAACGAGTGCCGACACCATGGCCGGGCTTTCCGGCGCGGCTTTTGATAAGGCGTATATTCAAACCGCGATCACCGATCACCAGGCGGCGGTATCCCTTTTTGAAACCGAAGCCAGGTCAGGCGCGGACGCCGACGTAAAAGCCTGGGCGGCGGCGACATTGCCCGCCATCAGCGCTCACCTGCAGAAAGCGCAGGCCCTGGAAGCGAGAGTTAAATAAAGCCAGAGTTAAATAAGGAGTCTTTATGAGTGACGAAAGTACCAAGATCGACCGGCGAAAAGATACCAAGCCCAAATACGGCGAGCAGAAATACGGCGACGTGAAATTTGCCGATCCGAAAAACAAGAAATATCCGATAGACACCGAGAAACATATCCGCGCCGCCTGGAGTTATATCAATCACAAGGACAACGCCGAAAAATACGACGCGGGCGAAGTGAAAACCATCAAGGGGCGTATCAAACGGGCCGCGAAAAAGTTTGACGTGGAGATCAGCGAAGAGAATTAACCGGAAGCTCTAAATTTTCGAAATGTCCGGCGTCAGGAACGTGCACCCTGCCGCCGGATTTTTAATGCGATCACTTCTTTAATTTGTCGATAAATTTTTGCCGGAATTTCGCGACCTTAGGCGCGACGACCGCCGTGCAGTAGGGTTGATTAGGATTATTCGCAAAATATTCCTGGTGATAATCTTCCGCCGCCGAGTAATTAGATACCGGCGCGACCTCGGTCACGATCGGCGCGTCCCAGATATTTTCGGCGTTTAATTCTTCGATCACCTCGCGCGCCGCGCGCTCCTGCTCGGGTGAATGATAAAAAATCGCGGAGCGGTACTGGGTGCCGATGTCCCCGCCCTGGCGATTCATCGTGGTCGGATCGTGAACCGCAAAAAATACATGCAGTATGTCGCGGAAGGAAATAACCTGCGGATCGAAATCGATCCGGATGACCTCGGCGTGGCCGGTATCTCCATTGCAGACGTCGCGATAGGTCGGGTTTTGCGTATGGCCGTTTGAATAACCGGACACTACATTTTCCACGCCCTTCAGATCGTCAAAAACCGCTTCCACGCACCAAAAACACCCCGCCGCTAGTGTTGCTGTTTCTAAATTTCTATCTTCCATAGTTTAATCAAAGCAAACCGAACCTGATAAATCAACTTCCCGTGCAAACTATTCGCTCATAAAAAACTACGTAATGTTTCCCGTTTTTTTTCATACATAGATAGACACCGATTTCCTGGTTATCTAACGGGGCTTCCACGTCCCTAACAGTTAATTAAATTGGGTCGATTTAGCGGCAGCACTTGAGTTAATCAATGATCAGGCGAAACTTTCCCTTGTTTATTTGGAAAGCAGGTGATTCCAAATATGTAAAGCTGAAGACGAACTCAAAGGTTGAAGCGTAAAACTCCAATATTCACCTAGGGATTAAAGAGGAACCACTATGTCAGCAATTACACAAATCAAGGTCACCATTCACACCGGAGACATTCCTAATGCGGGAACGGACGGCTATGTCTATCTTGGTATCTGCGGCCGTGAATTCAAGCTAAGCAGAGCGGATGTAAACGATTTTGAAAGAGGCAGCCATCGCGATTACTTTCTGGGTAACGGCGCTAACGTCGAACAGGCGACATTCAACGATCCGAAATCGCCTCAGCTTGACACGACCGATGCCGACCGATTTCCCGCGTACATTCGTTTTGAACCATCGGGCGGCGGCCCGGACTGGAATCTGGACGGGGCTTCGGTAACGATAACGCCCGGCGGCGCGCAGTTTCAGCGGCTCGGAGACGGAGGCGGAGCTAACCTTTGGCTTGGCCAGAGCATGGGAAAGACCTGCAATCTAAAAAGAGTGTAGCCGTGGGGGCATTCAAAACGTCAGAACATCACTCCGCTGCCGCAGTTAAACGGGCGCGGAGTGATTTATTTTCGAATCATTTCAGGGTAATGCGCGAAAATCTGAGTGTTGCCGGGAATGATCTCGAATGATCGTAAAAGTTGGCAGGTTGCATCGCCGTTTGAGAGATTAACCCCGGCGGTTATTCAGTTATCTCTTCAAAAGTTTGAATGATGCGATGAGTTGGTTCTTCGTCGAGTTCGGCGTTGCCTTCGCGCAGGGCGAGCGCGGTCGGAAAACCGGCAGTGCGGGCGGCGTCGAGTTCGGCGGAGACATCGGAAATAAAAAGAATATCGGCCGGGGCGAATTTCAGCGCCTCGGCAATTTTTTTGTAGCTTTCGGCGTCGCGTTTTGCGCCGGTCGTGGTGTCGAAATATGCGGAAATAAATTTGGTCAGGTCGCCGTATTTTGTATAGCCGAAAATTAATTTTTGCGCCAGCACGCTGCCCGAAGAGTAGATCGCGATCTTTTTATCTCCCTTTTGCCAGCGTTTGAAGGCGGCCGGCACGTCGGCGAAAACTTCACCCTGCAGTTCTCCGTTCTCATAACCCTGCTGCCATATTTTCCCCTGCAGAGATTTGAGCGGGGTAGATTTGCGATCCGCATCGATCAGAAATTTCAAATAATTGGTCACCGATTCCGGCGAGGCTTCGGCAAAACTTTCCCGGTAGGTTGAGTCGTTCGAATGTTCGGATCTTAATTCGGCGATCTCCGGCTGAATCTCCGAAAAATTTTCGCGCGCGTAAGAGCCGATCTTTTCTTTGGCGTAAGGGAAAAGTGTTTTATGGACAAAATCTATCGGCGTGGTGGTGCCTTCGATGTCGAGTAAGATCGCCTTCATGGTAATAGGTTACAAGTAGTTGGTAACTGGTTACAAGTTAAGCAGAGACGCTTTGTACCAGTTACTGATTACCCATTATCCGAGACAGGAATGTAGTTAGCGCCGAAGCAGAGCGGCTGATAATTTACGTCCACGCCGCTCTCTGAATAAAAAGGGCTCCATCCGGAAATGTCCTGGAAAAGGCGGATCGCGCGCACGGTGCGGTCGCCGCAGAGATTGAACCAGTGCATCGTGCCTTTGGGTACACGGATCAGATCGCCGGCTTCCATTTCGATCGAAACCACCTCGCCGCCCGGCGGCGCAATGTGAAACAAACCGTGGCCTTTGACGATAAAGCGCACTTCGTCCTCATCGTGCCAATGCTCTTTGTTAAATTTATTAAGCATCGCGTCCAGATTCGGCGTGGTCGGCACGATGTTTATCACGTCGGCCGTGACATAACCGCCGCTCGCTTTTAGCTTTTCGATCTCCGCCGAATACGCATCGAGGATTTCCTCTTCCGAAGCGTCGGGCGAAATTTCACGCGAAGCATTCCAGCGCTCATAGTCGATGCCAATGCTGCCAAGATAAGCGGTTATTTCACCGGCATCGCGGAGCGTCAATTCTTTAGCTGGGACAAATACTACGGCCATACCTTTAAGGATACAGGAGACGGGATACAGGAGACAAGGCGGAAACGCGACAGTTATGGAGCGTGTAATCTTGGCTTTATTACGCACCCGCTAACGCAGGCGCTACCGACAAGGCAAGCTCCATAACTGTCGCGTTTCTGCCTATATCCTTCGCCCAAGGACCTCAAACAAAAACTCAAATATCTCGATATGTCTTTTTGCTTCGGCAATATCTTTGCCCCAGGTATAGAGCCCGTGGCGGCGGAGATAGACGCCGTGAATATTCGGATTGTCGTTTAAGACATTTTCAATCACGTGCGAAAGCGCGATATAATCCTGCGAATTTTCCACGATCGGCAAAATTTCTTTATGCTCATGTGTCGTGACTCCGGCCAGGCCTTTGAGCATCTCGTAGCCTTCGATCTCGATCGCGCCGTTTTCGAAATGCACGTCTGAAAGGATCGTGCCCCAGACGGAATGCGTGTGCAGGACCCCTCCCGCATCCGGCCGCAGCCGGTAGATCGCCAGATGCAGCAGCGTTTCAGCCGACGGTTTTCCGACTCCGCCGGTCACTTGCCCGTCGCCGTTTACTTCCAGAAAGTGCTCACCCGTCAGGCCGCCTTTTTCATTGCCGCTGGCGGTGATGCACAGGTTGACCGGCTCGCGGTCGATCAGCGCGGAAAAATTTCCCGCCGTACCCAAAACCCAGCCGCGGCGATAAAATTCCGCTCCGCATTCGGAAAGATGCCCGGATAAATTGTCTTTGTTCATTGGGTAGAGTCTAGCAAAACTTTAGCCGCGATAAAACTCATCGTGAATCCATCCGGTAGTCCGGCAACTATGTGCCAGTTGCAGAGTTTGTCAATTAGCAATAAGTCTTTTAAGCTATCAGCCGGATTACGTTATGGTATTACTTTCCGAAAGATAATTTTTACCGCTTTAGATAGCATTATGGAAAACAAGACCTCTCGCCAAAATAAACGTATCCCCATCGTGGTGGTCGGAGATGCGGTTGCAGCGACCGGTTTTGCCCGGGTGCTTCACAGTGTTCTGAGCAGAATAAAGGATCGCTTCGAAATTCATCATATCGGGATCAATTATTTCGGTGATCCGCACGATTACGATTGGAAGCTGTATGTCGCCGGGTTGGGCGGCGACGTGTACGGGGTGAACCGCCTCGAACCGTTGATCGAAGCGGTAAAACCCAAAATAATTTTTCTGATAGACGATCTCTGGATACTTACCCGATATATGCCGGTTTTGCGAAAGTACGCAGGCAGCGTAAAAAGCATCATGTATATTCCGGTCGACGGCGAACCGCTCGACCCGGCGTTGATGAAAGAGCTCGGATCGGTCGACAGGCTGGTCGTCTATAACGAGTTTGGCGAAAGGGTCGTCCGGGAAACCATTGCCGCGGCAAAGTCGGAATATGACGATTTTGATCCGCCAAAAGTAGAGATCATTCCGCACGGGGTGGATACGGCTCATTTTTATCCTCTGGGTAAAAGCATGGATCCGGACGATCTAGCCAGAGGCAGAAATGAAGCCAAGCGAATTTTGTTTCCCGATAAACCGGATTTCCAGGATTCTTTTGTCGTGCTGAATGCGAATCGAAATCAGCCGAGAAAAAGGATCGACATAACGATGAAGGGTTTTGCGCAGTTTGCCAGCGGAAAACCGGCAAACGTGAAACTCTATCTTCACATGGGAACCGAGGACGTGGGCTGGAATATTATTTCCCTGGCAAAAAGATACGGGATCGAAAATCGTCTGATCATCAGCAGCGCCGGTACGGGCGTTCCCACGGACACCACGGCGCGGTTGAATTTGATCTATAACGCGTGCGAGGTCGGAATCAATACTTCGATCGGCGAAGGCTGGGGTCTCGTCAGCTTTGAGCATGCCGCCACGGGCGCGGCGCAGATCGTCCCGCGCCATTCCGCCTGTGAAGTGCTGTGGAACGGCGCCGCCGAATTCTTGGAGCCGAAATATTTTCTAACCATCGAGCGTGTTCTGACTGAAGGCGGAATCGTCTCTCCCGACGATGTGGCCGGCGTGCTGGAAAAACTGTACCAGGACCCGGATCACCTGCGAAAAATGTCGCTGCTTGCTTATAAAAACGCTACCTTGCCGCAGCGTGATTGGGATGTTATTGCCCGTGAATGGGAAGTTCTTCTTGGAGAGCTGGCTAACGGTAGTCAGTCTTAGTACGCAATAAGATTTACCCGCCGATAAAACTCATCGTGCGCGCGGGCTGAACGAAAACCGGGTCATTTATATAATGGCGCGGTTCTTTTTTCAGCACCGCGGAGCGGATAAAGTCGGCTACTTCTGCGCGTGAAGCGCCCCCGCGCATCACGTCGCGCAGGTTGTGTTCGGTCGCGGAAAAAAGACAGGTGCGAATTTGCCCGTCCGCCGTCAGGCGAATACGCGAACACTCGCCGCAAAACATTTCCGTGACCGGGGCGATGATGCCGATCTCGCCCGGCGCGCCGTCGGCAAAAACATACTTCCACGACGTCTCCGTGCCGCGCGATTTTTCTTTTAACACGAGCGGGAAAACTTCATTAACACGAGCGAAGATCTCCTTGCCCGGCACTACACTTTCGCGTCGCCATTCGTGCCCGGAATCGAGCGGCATAAATTCGATAAAACGCATCGTCAAATTTTTCTCGCGCGCGAAGCGAGCTAAAGCTACGACTTCATGGTCATTGACGTCACGGATCACGACCGCGTTTATTTTGACGGGGACAAAGCCCGCCTGTTTGGCGGAGCCGATCGCGGCCAGCACATTTTCCAGAGCGTCTACACCCGTTATCTGTTTGAAATTTTCCGTGTCCAGGCTGTCCAGGCTGATGGTGACGCGGTCGAGCCCGGCAAGCCTGAGATTTTCCGCGTGGCGCGGCAGGTCGTATCCATTGGTGGTAAGCGCCAGGTCTTTTAGCGTCGGTTTGAGCGGTGATAAAAGCGCGACGAGTTTATCGACGTCTTTTCTGATCAGAGGCTCGCCGCCGGTCAAGCGGATTTTTTCGATTCCCAGTGAGACGAAAACTTCGCAGAGCCGCGCGATCTCTTCGTATGTCAGAATGGTTTCTTTACGCGCCAGCGGCGGTTCGCCGTGCGGCAGACAATAGAAACAGCGAAAGTTGCAGCGGTCGGTCAGCGACACGCGCAGATCGCGGATAACCCTGTCGTATGAATCGCGCAAAAGTTCGGACACATTAGGATGATACAGGGATTACCTGTTTTGAGTCCACGCTTTAGCGTGCTTTCTTAAAAGCCGCCTAAAGGCGGGACTCAAAACCTTACCGGTAAGCTTCGGCCATCAGCGCTATTTGCCGCAGCGCCTTGTCTTTATCAACGTGCGGCAGGCGGGAAATGATGGCGCGCAGCTCGGACAGCTGGCGATTATAGTCGGCGCGGTCGCTCAGGTCGGTCGGGCCGGAATAGACCTTTTTATCTTTTAGATCAGCCACGATCGGGGCTAAAAAAGCGGTGATATTTTTTAAGGCTTCGAGTGAATGTTTGCCGTCGGGATACAGGCGCAGATATTGGCCGTCGGTTTCGCGCATCGCATAAAGATAGCAATTGACATAGCCTTCGCATTCGCCGGGCAAAGACGTGCGCGCTCCCGCCCAGGCGATCTCTTCGCCGACGGCGGTGCCGGGATATTTTTTTTGCAGGTCCCAAAAAAGCTCCGAGCGGACAAAAAATTGCCCGGCCGGATCGCTGTAGATAATATATTTATCCTGCGCGTCGGTGAACTTTTTATAAGGCTGGTCGTTCGCGTTCATGATCGGTATTTTACCGAGCGCCATTGCCAAAACCTGCCAGCGCCGCAGGCTCAACTCGGCCGCCCCTGCGGAAGTTTTTAATTCGGAATTTATCCGCGTCAAAAATTCGTAAAGCTCGACCGAATCGCTAAAAGATAATCCCGTTTTTCTGTAATATTTTTCGGTGAGCTGGCGGTAGGTAGTTTCCGCCTTCGCCGGTTCAAAACTGCTGACCACCGTGCCCGACATCCATCCGGTCGAAACTTTGGAATCCGCCGGAAGCTGAACCTTATACCAGGGGCTGCCGCCCGCGGGTTTTTGCGCGACGGAAAGAACGGTGCCTAATTTTAATTTTCTGACCTCCGCCGAAGAAGTGCTGGCCGCGCTTCTGACCCGCGCCGAGGTAACACTGACGATGACTTTCGAAAGCTCGCTTGCCGGTGTGGCCGATGGCCTGGGCGTTGCCGTAGTTCTGGCGTTAGAGTTTGATCTGATGTTTGCCGGTGCGGCCGGTTTTTTCGGGGTCGGCGGGGCTTTTTTTGCCGGCGTGGGAAGCGCCTCGATCTCAGGATTCTTTCCCGCTTGGGTAGAGGCGGCGTGGAAGGCTAAAAAACACGTGCCGAATAAGGCAAGCAAGCCAAAATACCTGGCGCATGAGAACGTTAAGCTCTTAGTTGGGTTCGACATGGTTTTTCTTCGTTAAAGCGCGGGCGTTGCGCTGTAAACCGTGCAGTTTTGCCCGCTTGATTGCGCTGCGGCGAAAACGCTCGGCGTATGTTTCGGGAGAAAGATCCAGTATCTCGTCAATGTCAGCAGCGACGTTTCCGGCGCGCGGTTCGAATCGGCCTTCATTCGTTTCCTGCTGAAAACGATTCCAGGGGCAAACGTCCTGACAAATATCACAGCCGTACAGCCAGCCCTCGAGATTTTCCGCCACCTGAGCGGGAAGCTCCGGGGCGCGTAATTCGATAGTAGCGTAAGATATACAGCGATTTGAGTCAACCGTAAAAGGTTCCACGATCGCCCCGGTCGGGCACGCTTCGAGACAGGCGGTGCAGCTTCCGCAATGATCGGGAACCGTCTCCCTGTCGTATTCCAATTCCCGGTCGAGCAATATCTCGCCGATAAAAACCCACGAGCCGTACTGCGTGGTGATCAGATTCGAGTGTTTTCCGATCCAGCCCAGCCCGGCGCGCGCGGCCCATGCCTTGTCCATCATCGGCGCGGTATCGACACAAACTTTCCCGTCGGCGCCCGGTAATATCTCTTTGATATAGGCCAGTAACCCGCGCAGTTTTTCTCCGACCACATCGTGATAATCGTCGCCCCAGGCGTAACGCGAGATCTTTCCTTTCTCCGGGGAATTTTCGTGAACGTGCGGGGTGTAATAATTTAAGGCCGTGACGATCACCGACTTCGCGCCTGGAAAGAGCAGGTTCGGATCGGAGCGTTTTTCCGGCTCGCGCTCCATCCAGCGCATCTCGCCGTGAAATCCGCGGCTGAGCCAATCTTCCAGCCGCCTTCCTTCTTCGCTGAGCGGCGCGGCCGGCGCGATGCCGATTTTTTGAAAACCGAGTTCTATCGCTTTGGCCTTTATTTTTGCGGTAAAGCCGTCTGACACAACCCGTAGCTTAACATAAAAACGGCCGACCGGCGGGAAGCCGATCAGCCGCTGTCATATCTCTAAACCGGAATTTAGAAATTAAGTTTAAAGCCGAATTGGAACTGCCTCGGGTCATAGGCCGAAGTCGGCTGGCTGTAATATTTGCCGCCTGAGCGCTGATTAAAGGAGTTCACAACCTGGTAGAACGGATTGGCCGCCGCTTCGTTAAAGCGGTTGAACAGATTGAAGCCTTCCGCGATCAGATCGAGGCTGACGCGTTCGCCGAAATTGATTCTTCTGGTCAGGCGCATATCGACCGTAAAGAAGCTATGCGTAAGGCCCATATTGCGTCCCAGATTTCCGTTGTTCGGAAAAACTCCCTGGAAACAACCGGCATCGACTCCGGTGGCGCAGAGCGTACCGTTGGCCAAAACCGTCGGACGTTCATTCGTGCTTTGGAAATCGCCATTGGCATCTCCCACCGCGAGAATGTTGAACGGGCGTCCCGAAGAAATTTCGATGATCGGCGCGACGGAAAATCCCTGCAGGAATTTCTGCCAGCCGCCGCCGTCCTTCCAGCTGTCGGGCGAGCTGAAGATGCCGCTGAAGACAAAACGGTGTCGCTGATCGAACAGCGAATCCGAACGTTCCGCGCGGAAATTGGTATTATCCTGCGGTTTCAGCAGCGTCTGCAGATCGGACGAATCGTCGATCGAATGCGACCAGGTATAGGTGGCGAACATCTGAACATTGCTGGAAAAGCGTTTTTTCAGTTCCACGTTCAGCGCGTTGTATGACGAATAACCGTCGGACATTTGCGCGTTCACGTCCGCATACGGATTGATCGGGCCCGGCGCGCGCAGCGATCCGGCCAGCAGGGAATCGAAGGTCGCTTTGTTAAGGCCGGTCAGCGCCTTGACAAAGAAGTAGTTCGGCCCCAGTTTGCGGAAAAAGTCGGCCGCGATCGGGCTGACGATCTTTGCGCCGGTGGAATTATTGACCACGATAAAACCGGGAACGACGACGGTGTATAAAGCGCTATTGGTCGTCGGCAGCGAGAAGAACGCGGCTTCGGACAAGTTTGTCGGGGCGCGTCCGGTCGAAGGGCACGGGCCGCCGCAGGCCAGCGGATTGTTTGCCGTAAAGCGGCGGAAGTTGTCCACCAGGCTGGTCGAATTCACCGTATTTACGTCCTGCGGGTGAGCCAGATGACGGGCGTTGACCGTGATATAGCTTGCCGAAAGCGACATATTCTTGCCGATCATGCGCTCGATGGAAAGATTTCCCTGGAACGCTATCGGATACTGAAAGTCTTTTGCGACGTGCAGGGTAAAGGGCAGGATCGGGCCGAATCCGGTAAATGAGCTGGAATTGAAACGCTGAAAACCGAATTGATATTGCGCCGACGGAGCGACGCCCGGGGTCACGCTCGCGCCGCAGATCGCCGCGCTGGAACCGCCGACACCGCAGACCGTGCCGTGAAATACCTGAAAGGCGTTAAAGAGTCCGGTCGGTGAAGGTCCGCCGATCGGCAGAAGCGTCGCCTGCTGCTGCTGCGAGCCGTCCGCGATGTCCGAGTTAAAGGCAACCGCCAGCAGCGGGTGATCGTAAAAGATTCCGCCCGCCCCGCGAATGACCGTTTTGCCGTCGCCAAAAATATCCCACGCCATGCCGAGACGCGGCGCCCAGTTATTTTTGTCACGCGGGAAGCCCTGTGTAACACCCAGCGCATCCTGCGCCGTCTGCACGTCGGCCGCCGTAAGCGTGATGCCGGTCAGCGGATCGGTGAAGGGGCTCGGGGCGAATTCCTTGGTGAATTCGACGTCGTAACGAACACCGTAATTGATCGTAAAGTTTCTCAGGGCTTTCCATGTGTCCTGCACGAAGAAGGCGACCGGCTTGTTTTTTATCTGGCTGTTCGGATTACCGAAGCCCTGAATAAACACGCTCGGGAACCCGAGGCCGTAAGTTTGGATCGCCGTAAAGGCCGGGCCGGTACAACCGGCGATCAGCGAACTGCACGATTGCTGGCTGAAATTAAAGAGGGCCGGGAAATTCAGCTCGAATTTCGCCTTGATACTGATCCAATTGAAATCGACGCCGTATTTGACGAGATGTTTATTGGCGGCCCAGGTCATATTGTCGCGGATCTGGAAGCGGTCTTCCGTGCGATTGACCGGCGAGAAAGGATTAGAGCCGATGAATCCGGTGCCGGCGATCTGGTGCGCGACGCTCGGGACCTGCGAATCGAAGGTTGCCTTGCGGCGTCCGAAATTAAAGTAGGCCTCGTTCACCATATTGTGCGGCAGCACGCTCGAAAGCGACGCCCCGAAAGAAGAGTCCTTCAGGTTCTGGATGCCGGTGCGCGAGTAATCGTTTTGACCGAGCGTCTGGTTTTGCGACTCGTCCTGGATACCGTTGATCTTGCTCGGGTTGTAACCGAACCGGAGTGAAAGCTGGTGTCCTTCCTCGATCATGTGATCGAGACGGACCGAGCTGTAGGTCGTATCCTCGGAGATCGGAAAGATGCGGCTGAGCTGGGACAGCGGGCGAAAAGCGACAAACTGCCCGAGCGAATTTCTCGTCAGCGGAACGGGTGTTCCGGAAAGAAAGAAACGTGGTCCGACCGTCTGTCCGGCGGGAATAGCGCCGCCCGCGCTGGTCAGGGTGCTTGCCCCGTTAAGCGCGGTCTGGGTTCCGGCCGAAGCCAGGTAAAGATAAGTCACCGCCTGGTTGATATTGGCCGGCACGCCGGTGGCGATAAGGCCGTTGGCATAGGCGGCCTGCGCCGGGGTCAATCCGTTAAAGGTTTGCGAAAACGGCAGGATCGGCGCGCCCAGGCTCACACTCGAGGTTGCTCCGCCGACGATGTCGCCGGTAAAGAAACCGGATTCCTGTCTTCTGCGCTGTTCGAACGAGAAGAAGTAAAAAGTTCTTTCCCGCTTGAGCGGGCCGCCGAAAGTAAAGCCGTATTGAACGCGCGTGTAAGGCGGCCTTTTGCTCGGGTCGCCGTCGATGATCGGGGCAAAAGCGTTTTTTGCCTGGATGCTTTTATCGCGGATAAACCCGAAAAGATTTCCGTGAAAATCGTTGCCGCCGCGTTTGGTGACGACGTTGACGATACCGCCGGTGGCGCGTCCGAATTCAGGCAAGTAAGAATTGGTCGTTACCTGGTATTCCTGTACCGCTTCCTGTGAAACGGTCGAGCGGGCGGCGTTGATCGAGTTGTCGGTAAAATCCGCGCCATCGACCTGAACCAGCGTCGAGCGTCCGCGCTGGCCGCCGATGTTCAGTCCCGAGGTGGGCGCCGGGCCGACCGGACGTCCGTTATCGCGTCCGACGGTGGAGATAGTAAGCGCAAATCCGGTAGCGCTGCGTTCGTTGATCGGCAAACTTGCGATCCTTTGTTCGTCGATGGTGTTTGCCACCGTCGTTCTGGTGGTTTCCACCAGTTCGGCGTCCGCGCCCGAAACGTTTACCACGACGTCCGTCGCGCCGACTTCGAGTTTGACCGTCAGGTCCGCGCTTTGGCCGACCGTTAATTTAACCGGCGAGATCACCGTTTTCTTAAAATTGGCCGCTTCGGCGGTAACTTCATATTCTCCCGGCGGAAGGCCGATTATCTGATATTCGCCCTGATCATTGGCAGAGACGGTTCTGGTCAGCCCGTTCGAGGAATTTTTCGCCGTGACGGTCGCTCCGGCCACGGCGGCTCCATTCGGGTCAACGACGGTTCCGGAAAGATCGGCCGCGGTGGCTTGCGCCTGGGCGAAAATTGCGGCTGCCGACATGAGCGTGGTCAGCGCCAAGACCAAAAAACGGACGCCTAATTTTGAAAATCGAGTATTGAACGCTCTCATTATATGCTTATCTCCTTGACTAAAAGTTTTTCCGGAATCTTTCGAATATCCGTCAGAGAACTAATATCCCTTTGCATTTACCGAATGCTGATAAAGCAGCTCCGAGCGGGAGTATTAAAGTGACATATACTGACAGATTGATTCCGTGTAAATGAATGCTTTCAAGTTTGTAACGCAAAAGTCGTTTAATGGCAAGAAAAAAGTGAGTAAATGTCTTATTTTTGTAATGTTTTCAGGAAAATACGGGTTATCTCCGTACAAATGTCTCTTTTCAGTAAAAATACAAATGAAACACCGTTTTTCATAAGGGAAAATTATGAGTAGGCTGATGCGCGGCCGTTCTCGTTTGTTTGGCTAACAGGTGCCGGGGGATTTTGTTCATCCGCAGAACAAATATCGTCGCCGCCGCCAGGTAAGGCGAAAATGAAGCGCGGCGCATGATTTTGCACAACGCCAGCCGCCGGCGAAATTTTTGCCGGTAAGCCCTCCGGTAGCTCTGCGCTGTTTGCGCAAAGGAAAAGTCGCGCTCTGAGATGCACTGCGACAGCAGCGCCGAGCTTTCCAGCGCCATCAGCATCCCGCTGCCGGTGAACGGATCGATAAAAGCCGCCGCGTCGCCGACCGAGACCAGATTCGCCGCCGGAATCAATTCCTTTTCACCGAAACCGTCGATCGAGACCGCGATCCAGTCAAAGACGGGCACGGCTTCGCTCATCGCCTCCTGCGCGCGGCGGTTTTTCAGGAACACTTCGCGAAAAACTCTTTCGACGTCATTGCCGAATTCGCGCACCACCGAGGCCTTGATGATAAAACAGCAATTGGCCGCGCCGTTTTCCACATTGCTCAATCCGCCGTAGCCGCCGCGAAAAAAATATATCTCGCAGACGCCGGGTTCGATCGAGGTATTTTTCAGGTGCGCTTTAAAGGCGACGTATTTTGTTTTCGGTTTTTTTATCTGCAGGTCTAAGCGCTCGATCTGTTTTGTCAGGATTCGGGCGCGCCCGGTGGCGTCGACAAAAAGATCCGCACTGATCTCAGAAATTTTACCGTCGCGGTTTTTTAGTTTTACCCCGGTTACCTCGGCGTTTTCGACGATCAATTTTGTGACGCTGGTTTCTTCCAAAACCTCCACGCCCGATTCCTTAGCCTTATTCAGCAGACACAGATCCATTTCCGCCCGGCTGATGCTGAGCGCGCCGGATTCACCGTGTTCGAACCATCCGCTGGGCACGCCGACCGATCTGCCATTCGGTGAATAGAAAACCGTCTCATTGATACGGTCGCCGCCGATGGCCGTCATGTCTTCCAATACGCCAAGCTGCCCGAAATGAAGCAGCGCTTCGGGCGAGACGAATTCGCCGCAGAGTTTATGGCGCGGAAATTTTTCGCGCTCCACCAGCGTCACCGGAAAGCCGCGTTGCGCAAGCCGGATTGCCAGGCTGCCGCCGGCGACGCCCGCTCCCGCGATTAAAATTTTCGGTTTATCATTCATTGCCGGATGCCTGTAAAACCAAACGAAATGGAAAACGCCGGGTCACTTTTGCATTTTGTAATTGCGCCCGAGTCGCCAGCTGCATCATCTCGTCCGGTTTGAAAGCGCGCAGGATCGAAAGCGCGCCGTCGTGACGCACCAGCCGCCCTTTGAGAAAAATTTTGCCGACGGTCGTATACAAAAAATAAGCCAGCGGATGTCGATGCAGGTCGATCGCATAGACCCCGCGCCGAGCGACCCTTTGCATTTCCCTTAACAATTCGACGATATTTTCGTCGGATAAATGATGGGTAAAAAGCGAGCACATCGCGTAATCGAACGCCCCGTCGGCAAAAGGCAATTGCAATGCGTTTCCGCGAACCGAGTCGATATTTTCGTATTCCTTCGATTCGGACAAAATTTCTTTGGCTGCCGCGAAATTTAGTTCTAGTCCCGTCAGCGCTGCTTTTTTATCGTTATCCTTGGCAAATCGCGCCGTCAGGCGCAGCAGCTCGCCGGAACCCGCGCCGATATCCAGCACCGAAAATTCTTTTAAACCTGAGCGTTTTACTTCGGCCAGCAGCGTGCTTTTAAGGGCATGATACTCCCCGATATAGCGGTTTATCAGGCGCAATTCGCGCAGCGCTTCGGCATATTCCGCCGGGGTGTAATCCCCCGTGTCGATAAATTCCAAAGCCATACTGCGCTGTTCGAACATAAGCTAAAGCATACTAAAATTATGCGGCGCCGGCACGTTTTAAGTCCCGCCTTTTTTAGGCGTCTCTCTCTTTGCGTCCTTTGCCCTTCTGCGTGAAAATGCCTTATGTTCATTTCGCAAAAAGAAGACAAGACCACTGAAATAATTGTCCGCTTTCTCACGGAGATCGGTATCGAAGTACGCGCCGGTGAGATCGTAAATAACACCTTTCTGCCGGGAATCGACGTTGCCGGCGGCACTCTGGTGATCGACGAATCGAAGCTCCTCTATCCCGGCGATCTGCTGCACGAAGCCGGCCACCTGGCGGTGATGACGCCGGGGGAAAGAGCCAAGGCCGGCACCACGATCGACACCGGCCCCGGCGAAGAAATGGCCGTCATCGCCTGGTCATACGCCGCGGCGCTGTATCTGGAATTAGACCCCGCAATCGTCTTTCACCCTGACGGTTACAAGGGCGATTCAAACATGATCCTCGAAAACTTTGCCGGGCGGCGCTACTTCGGTGTGCCGCTGCTGCAGTGGATGGGCATGACGGTTGAAAAAAATACGACGAAATCAGAGGTTGAACTGTATCCGAAAATGAGCAAATGGCTAAGGGACTGAAGTTACTGGGAGCGCGGACGGCTCGTCCGCAAAAAAGTAGCGCCAGCGTCCCGCTGGCTGTCGCGTGGGCGTCCCGCCCACGGACTTTTATATCCGACGGCGGGACGCCGTCAGGACAGTCGCCGAGCCGGCGGCGTTACGGGGGACGAGCCGTACGCGCTCCCAGTTTAAACACCCTCAAAAGCCTCCAGATATTTTATTCCGGAACCAGTATTAAACAGCACCACGCGTTCGTCGGCCTTAACCCAGCCTTCTTCCAATAACTTTTTCAAAGCAGTCAGGCACGCGCCGCCTTCCGGTGCGGCAAAAATGCCTTCGTGCGCGCCGATCTCGCGGGCGTCGGCAACGAGTTCCGAGTCGCTGACGGCGACGGCTGTGCCGTGGGATTTTCGCAAAATATCGAGCATGATAAAATCGCCGACTGCTTTCGGCACGCGCAAACCCGATGCCACCGTGTGAGCATTTTCAATCTCTGCTCCGGCGGTCGCGCCGTCGTGAAACGATTTTACGATCGGCGCGCAGCCGACCGCCTGCACCGAAACCATCCGCGGGCGCTCTTCGCCTATCCAGCCCAACTTTTCCATTTCGTCAAAGGCCTTCCACATTCCGATCAGCCCGGTGCCGCCGCCGGTCGGGTAGAGCACGACGTCCGGCAGCGTCCAGTTCATCTGCTCCGCCAGTTCGTACCCCATCGTCTTTTTACCCTCGATACGGTAAGGCTCCTTGAGCGTCGAAACGTCAAACCACCCTTCCGCTTCTTTTCTTTCGGCGATGATCTTGCCGCAATCGGTGATCAGCCCGTCAACTAGCGTGACGTTCGCTCCCAGCGCCCGGCATTCGATGATGCATGCCTGCGGCGTATCTTTTGGCACAAAAATATTCGCTTCCATCCCGGCCAGCGCGGCATAGGCGGCCAGCGCTCCGGCGGCGTTTCCCGCAGAGGGCACGGCGAGCTTTTTTACGCCTAATTCTTTTGCCATGGAAATCGCCGTCGCCATCCCGCGCGCCTTAAAGCTGTGCGTCGGGTTAAGCGATTCGTCCTTGATCCAGAAATTTTCCAGCCCGAGTTTTCTGCCCAGATTTTCCGCGCGGTGCAGCGGCGTAAAGCCTTCGCCCAGCGACAAGCGATTCGTTCGGTCACTCACCGGCAGCACTTCTTCGTAGCGCCAGAGCGAAGGCACACGCCCCGCCAGGCTCTCTTTGGTCAGCGTTTTACCCGCTGCCGCCAGATCGTACGCGACCAGCAAGGGCTTGCCGCATTCGGCGCACAAGTTATAGATACGGTTGGGTTCATACTCTTTGCGGCAGTTTGAGCAATACAGGTGTGTGACGTTCATAATTGAAGTTTCGGCAGTTTTACGTTAAATTTCAAGCTGACCTGCAAACATTTGCCGAATATTATGAGCCAAGGGCGCGCCAAGAAATTCTGCCTGGTATTGATCAAACCGTCGCATTACGATGACGACGGTTATGTCATCCAGTGGTTCCGTTCGGCTATTCCTTCGAATTCGCTGGCGGTGCTTTACGGCCTGGCGCGCGAATGCGCTGCCGAAAACGTGCTCGGCGCAGATGTCGAATTTAAGATCCACGCCTTTGACGAAACGAACACCAACATCCGCCCGAAATACGTCGCTTCGCTGATCGAAAAAGCCGACGCCGGAATGGTGATGCTGGTCGGCGTGCAGTCGAACCAATTTCCGCGCGCGCTCGATATCGCGCGGCCGCTGCGCGCAAAAGGCATTCAGGTGGCGATCGGCGGTTTTCATATCTCCGGCACGATGGCGATGCTGGACGATATCGACCCGCATGTGCAGCAGGCGAAAGACATGGGTGTTTCGCTTTTCGCCGGTGAAGCCGAAGGGCGTCTCGAGCAGGTCTTGAAAGACGCTTATTACGATCAGCTTTTGCCCGTCTATAATTTTATGGACGACCTGCCGAATATCGAGGGAGTTCCGTCGCCGGTTCTGCCTGCCGAGCGAATAAAACGCACCGCCGGGGCGACGACCAGCTTCGACGCCGGGCGCGGCTGTCCGTTCGCCTGCTCATTCTGTACGATCATAAATGTGCAGGGGCGCAAATCGCGCCGCCGCTCGCCCGACGACATCGAGCAGATCGTCCGCATCAATATTGCCCAGGGGCTGACCAGCTTTTTTATCACCGACGACAATTTTGCCCGCAACAAAGACTGGGAAGTGATCCTCGACCGCCTGATCCATCTGCGCGAGGTCGAAAAACTCAAAATGAGTTTTATCATTCAGGTCGATACGCTCTGCCACAAGCTGCCGAATTTTATCGAAAAATCCGCGCGCGCCGGGGTCAAGCGTGTTTTTATCGGGCTGGAAAATATCAATCCCGACAGCCTGCTCGGCGCTAAAAAACGCCAAAATAAAATTACCGATTACCGGCAAATGCTGCTGGCGTGGAAAAAAGCGGGGCTCGTCACCTATTGCGGCTACATTCTCGGGTTTCCCGGCGACACGCAGGAATCGATTCTGCACGACATCGAGATCATCAAGCGCGAACTGCCGGTCGATCTGCTGGAATTTTTCTACCTGACGCCGCTGCCCGGTTCCGAAGACCATAAAATTCTTCACACCGGAAACGTCGCGATGGATTACGATCTGAACAAATACGATCTGAATCACGCCGTCACTGCGCACCCGAAAATGCCGCGCGAAAATTGGGAAGAAACCTATAAGCTGGCCTGGGAAACTTACTACACGCCGGAGCACGTCGAAACCGTTCTGCGCCGCGCGATCGCGACCGGCACCAGTCCCGGCAAAACGATGTTTTTTATCTGCTGGTTCAAAGGCTGTATCCACATCGAAAAAATTCACCCGCTTGAGGGCGGTTTCCTGCGCATGAAATTCCGCCACAGCCGCCGCTCGGAATTGCCGCTGGAAAATCCGCTGGTGTTCTATCCCAGACTGGTCGCGGAAACGCTTGCGAAACAATTCAAATGGATCTCGCTCTATACCAAACTTCGCCTGATCTACCGCAAGGTCAAACACGACCCGCTCAAGCTCGAGTATATGGATACGGCGCTCGAACCCGTCACCGATCACGACACCGACACGCTCGAGCTCTTCCAATCCGAAGAAGCGCAAAAATTCGTCAACAAGATCCACCAGATGGACAAGATAAGGCATGGCGAAACGGTTTGAGGTCGCGCGCTTTTGGGATAATAAGAAAAGAACCACCCCGCCCTTCGGGCACCCCTCCTTTGTAAGGAGGGGAGTTTTTTTTCGAATCTTTCTTAAGTTCCCCTCCTTACAAAGGAGGGGTGGCGCGCTCCGGCGCGACGGGGTGGGTCTTCTTTGTAACATCTTTATCAATTGACACTGGCTTTAGCTAGTAACAATTTAATGAGCCAGAGTTATTTCAATGTCTGTCCAATAGAAAATATGTTGAAAAAAGTTAAAGGATATGTAAATTCCACATTGGAAAAAATAGAGTTAGATATATCCATCGCATCTGTATGTGAAGCGAAAAAATGTGGAAAATCTGCAACCGCTGTCGTTGTGTTTGATAGTACTTATGAGGTTGGAGCAGAATCTTTTGATGGAGAAATTTACTGGTGTGATGAGCATTATAAAATGCTGTTAGAGCTAACTAAAACTAGAGAATGAGGGCAGAGAAATTCTTTACTTAGAACCTTTAGGCAAGTCTCTTTCGTCATCAATCAATACATTGGTTGAAACGTGGGCGAGTTGTGCGTAGGCGAGCAGTACTAGAAGCGTAGGCACGCGGGCGCTGATTTCAAAAGATCCGATAGAACCTCGTTGTGTTTTTACGCCATGTCTTTCTATAGCATCAGCCATTCCGGCTTGAGACAGACCCAGCTTTTCGCGAATACGGCGAAGTTTATCCGCTAATTTTTTCGGCTGTTCAGCCCTAGCTTTACCCATCAAGAAAAATCTCAGCTTCGAGTTCCGTAGGAACGACATATGCCCTCCTATGGAACTGGGAACTTTTTTAATTATCTTAAGCTATAAATATGACATCCCAACGGGACTTTTAGGAATGTTTTGATTTGCCGGGTAACTTCTTGGGCAAGTCCAGTTCATCGTCGATCAGAACGTCACAGCAAACTCCCGCAACTTTAGCGTAGCTAAGTAATACTAAGTATGAAGGTTCTCTCGCGCCTAGCTCAAAAGCGGAGATAAGACTTCGGAAATGCGAATCTTTAATTCCCAATCTATCCAACATCTGGGTTTGAGAAAGATGCAAAGACTCTCTTATCTGCAACAGTTTTTTGGCAAGACGTTTCGGCGCGGGTCGTTTAGCGGATCCCATCAGATTGTTACCTCCAATGGGAAATAAATTTTCTTTAAAAACTTGATATTAGATACATATGTATCTAATATTGAATCGTTAAAAACATTAGCCGATAGTTTTGCGAGTCTAACGGCTCTCATCATTGCCTAGCTTTTTGTTTCCTTTGGCATAGATGGATTACAGATAACTTAAACTCTCATATCTGAAAAGGCAAAGACCGGGATGGAAAAATGCTCTCTCAGCATTGAGTGCCGCTTTCTCTCAAGTCATACTCCGGTATTCAACGGGGAACTGATTTGCAGAGCTACGGAATCCGAGCCGGTGGTTGGACAGACTTTTTATTTGTTAAATAGAAGTGCCGAAGAGATATTAGAAGAAAACAGGAATACTATTTGGGTATTCCCGCCAGAGCCGAATTTCCGCCGTCCTAACGCTGATCTGATTCTTGGTAAATATATCAACGAGATTTTAAGCAGCGCTATTGCCGATTCGGGCAAGCATTTGATAGCCCTCCTGCATATTGCCGCCCTCACTTCGGAAACTACGCCATTGATACACACCAGTCATTTAATAGCGACGGAGCTATTAAGCACCCAAGCTATCAGAATCCTTTGGACAGACTGGCAGGGAAGCGCCCGAACCGCAGATCTAAAAGCGGGAACTTATTACGTCTGCGGCGTTTTTACGATGGACAGCAGGGCCAGGGTTTGGAATGCCCGAATCGATCTGACGCCGGGCGAAAATAGTTTGCTTTTGGATAACTACAATTCGCTGTGAAAGTCGCTATGAAAATTAAAATCATAATTCACGAAGCAGAGGAAGGCGGCTACTGGGGCGAGGTGCCCTCCATTCCCGGTTGCGCTTCTCAAGGCGAAACTCGCGAAGAACTTATAGCGAACTTGCACGAAGCCATCGAAGGCTGCCTGTCTGTTTGAGGTTGTCGTCCTCTATCCTGCAAATCCTCCGGGGAGTCTAGTAATCCCAAAAAGCTTGAAACAAGCCTTAAATTGGCATATGATCTGGTAGCCTCCAATTCTTAACTGACCATTTTTAGGAGAAGTCTATGAAATTTCTTTTTCGTGCGCTATTGATTGCTTGTACGTTGCAGGCGGGCATGGTCTATGCTCAGCCGGAACTTGATATGAGCTTTAATTCATTGGGTAAGACGACCATTCCCGGACTGTATGGGCTGATTCAGGACATGATAATTCAGCCCGATAACAAGATCCTGGCGGTAATGGGCGAGTGCTCTGTCCCCGCAAGTGGTCAGCGCCTTTTTTGTCTTTTCCGCTTAAACGAGGACGGTTCGCCCGATAGTACTTTTGGTAACAACGGCAATTTTTATCTCAATTCGGGCTTGGCACACGGCGCCGCGATCCAAAACGACGGCAAACTTGTTGTTGTGGGTTCCAGTAATAATTCGCTTCTGATGATCCGTCTTAATCCGGACGGAAGTCTTGATGGTTCGTTCGGACCGGGAGGCATGGTAACCACCGACATTGCCCCGGGTGATGCGGAGGAGGCACTGAAAGTTGAGATCCAGCCGGACGGCAAGGTCGTCGCAGCCGGTTATTCGCAGCATTTCACCGGGTCGTCTTTGATTTTTCAGCAATTCATGGCCCGCTATACGCAGGACGGTACGCTCGATACTTCATTCGGAAACGGCGGCGTCGTAAAAAGGGTAATCGGGGATGCTACCGTGCTAAACTCTCTAGCGCTTCAAGCCGATGGTAAAATAATCAGCGGCGGTTATACCAGATCGGGCTCCGTTAGCCGCTTCTTTTTAGCGAGATATAATGCCGATGGATCGACCGATACCACCTGGGACGGCGACGGCGTTATTACTGGCCAACCCTCGACCAATGCGCAAGCGATCGCTATTCAGCTCGACGGGCGCGTTCTGGCCCTGGATGGAAAAAATCTTCTCTACCGTTTCAATGCGGACGGTTCACCGGATACGAGTTTCGACGGCGATGGTTCAAGGCCCGCACTTGATACGGGGCCTGCCGGCGACGTGATGGTATCGGCCAGCGGTAAGATAACTGTAACAGGAGGAACGCACACGGGTACGTATTTCATTTACCGTTTTAATGTAGCTAAATACCTGCCGGACGGTTCGCCTGACACGAGCTTTAGCGATAACGGTTATCTCGATGTCGAAATCGCCCGCAATGCTAACCAGGCCATGTATGTAGCGATGGATTCGGTTGGGCGGACAGTGGCCGGGGGATTCACAGGGTCAGGCTCACCCACTCTGCCGCTTTCGCCTCAAAATCTTTCCGCCATTCGCCTGTTGCCGTCGCCGTCCGTGGGGCCGGTAGGCCTACCAGGCAGAGTGACGCGTCCAGACGGAACCCCGGTCGCAGGCGCAGTGCTGATTCTGCAAGGCGGGAGTACAACTATGACCGCTCTGACAAATCCGTTTGGATATTACAGCTTTCATGGAGTTCCTTCCGGACAGGCTTATGCCATCTCGCCAGGATCAAAGAAGGTGTTGTTTACCGATCGCAACATCTTTATCGATGGGCAGATCGCCGGGTATAACATCACCAGCGAACCTTTGACAGATAGCCGCTCAGGGCCGGTCAAGATAAACCCGTTCATCAAATAAAAAGTCATCTTTCGCGGATAAAAAAGCTGCCGTTTTGGCAGCTTTTTTATCGCACTTCGCGTTATTTTATTGACGGTATTCTATAAATATGGCGTCCCTATGGGACTTTAAGAGCGGGCGCAAGCGGCCCTTCCCGACTGCAATTTATCAGACTTTAATACTACCTTTCGAACTGAATATTGTTCTTAGGCGCAATTTATCAAAATTAAATATTTATCCTTCAAGTCGAACGTCTCTCAGGTTTGGAAGGGCCGCTTGCGCCCGCTGGAAAAGTTTAAGGAGTTTTCGGAAGATCAGTGTTATATTTCCTGAAACGAAAATACTCATGAAAAAATTCCTCATACGTTTTTTCCTTCTTGTCGGGTTGGTTTTACTTGTCTCGATAGGTTTGTTTATCTACTCTTTCATGCCGATGAATCTGGACATGAGCGAGGCCGAGGCGTTCAACAAATTCGTTCCGGCGATTGCCACGGCGAAGGAAAACGCGCCCGATGTTTCTCTTTCCATTCTCAAAACCGGCAAGATGCTGTCGCAGCAGATGTTTTCCTGGCGCGGCGGCGAATTCGGCAGGTCGCAGGATTTCGGGATGGCGGCGATCCTGGTCAAACATCCGAAAGGCACTTTTTTGTTCGATTCCGGTTTCGGCAAAAACGTCGATGAGCATTTCAAGACCGCTCCCTGGATGATGCGGCAATTGTCGAAATACGAAAAGGAAGTACCCGCCGCCGAGCAGCTGCGCAAACAGGGAATCACCGCCGATCAGATCGACGAAGTATTTATTTCCCATTCGCATTGGGATCACATCAGCGGGCTGGAAGATTTTCCCGGCATCCAGGTGCGAATGCCCGCCGCCGAGCTCGAATTTATCCGCGCGCATCGCAACCCCGGTTTGATCGACCAATTTATCGACAAGCTGAATGTTAAGACGTTCGAATTCGCCGAAACGCCATACGAAAATTTCGCGCGCAGCTACGACTTGTTCGAAGACGGCAGCGTCGTATTCGTGCCGCTGCCCGGCCACACCGACGGCTCTGTGGGCCTGTTCGTTAATCTGCCATCGGGAAAGCGTTTCTTTTTTATCGGCGATCTGACCTGGGCGGTCGAAGGTGTCCGTCTTCCGGCGGAACGTCCCTGGATGGCGCGCCGGCTGGTCGATTACGACGAAGCCGAAGTGCGCCGCAGCATCATCCGTGTTCATCAATTGATGCAGCGATACCCCGAGATGGTGATAGTGCCCGCGCACGACCGCAGCGTGCATGACCGCGTCGCCGCCTTTCCCGAATTCGAACACTAACGGGCGTTAACCCGGGAGCGCGGGCATCCTGCCGGCAAAGGCTGCCGGGATCAACTGCATTTTTCAATTAAACCTTAGGAGAAAAAGGGATGATACTTCTACTCGTTGCTTTGTTCGGACTGCTGGTGCCGAACGGGATCTTTATCTATTGGCTGATCTACGAACACCGGCACATCAGCGATTTCTGGACGAATAACCTTGCGCTCGCTTTTATTATCGAAGCGTCGATGCTGCTCATTTTGTTCGCGGTGTATTTCGCCCGCAATCCGATCGGCAAAATTAAATGGTACTGGTTCGTCGTGCTTTCTATCGCCGGGGGATTAGGCTTCGGGCTGCCGTTTTACTGGTGGCTTAACAAAGGCAGGCTGGATGATTAAAACACTCGGCATTTTACTGGCGGTAATTTTCGCCGCGATCGCGCTGCTGCATTTTTACTGGGCGTTTGGCGGCAGCACTTCAGGCATGGCGGCAATCCCGACGGTCGGGGGAAAACTGGCGTTCACGCCGTCCGCCCTCGGCACGGTGATGGTCGCGCTCGCATTTGTCGCCGCGGCGCTGGTCGCGCTGGGGCAGATCGATTTCCTGGGCGACATCGTCCCGCACTGGATCTTCCGCGCCGGATTGTTCGTCATCTCGGTACTGTTTTTATTGCGCGCGGTCGGGGAATTCAAAATGGTCGGATTTTTCAAAACGCTGACCGGAACGCCGTTTGCCGCGATGGACACCTGGGTTTATTCTCCGCTGTGTTTGTTTATCGCTGTCGCTGCTTTTATTGTGGCGTTCAAGGGCCGCTGACATCCGGATCGTTCACCGTGTTTCATTTTCATTGATATGTTATTCGGAAATCTTTGAAATGTTTTTTTCATAATTACATAATTAAGGTAGGAGAAAAATAGTTATGGCGGATTTTTCAAAAAAAGCGTTGAAGTTGATTCTGGATGCCGAAGGGTTAGACCAGCCCAGCAAATGGCCGGGGGGAAACTCAGGCATAAGCCTCGGAAGAGGGTATGATCTGGGTTTTGTTACCGCTGCGCAGTTGAAGGCCGATTGGGGCGCGTTTCTTACCGAAGCTCAGATCAAACTTCTGAAAACGGCCATCGGTTTGACCGGTATCCCGGCAAAAAACATCGCATTGAAATTTGCCGATATAAAAATAAAGGTGACGGATGCCGATAAGGTATTCGCTAAAAGCACACTTCCTTTACACCGCGCGAATACGGAACGGATCTATCCGGGAGTGACAGATTTGCCTGCGGACGCCTATGGAGCTCTCGTCTCGCTTGTGTTTAATCGGGGAACTTCGCTGACCGGTGACCGGCGACGTGAGATGAAAGCGATCAAACCCGCCGTTAAGAATAAAGATTTGCGTGAGATCGCCAAACAAATTCGCTTGATGAAGAGATTATGGATAGGCCAGGGCCTGGACGGGTTGCTAATAAGACGCGAAAACGAAGCACTGCTGGTAGAGTCCGCTATTTAGAGCCAAAGTCCATTCTACCGGTAGCCTCGAAAAGCGGCGCCGGCGTCTGGCCGTCTGTCGCGTGGGCATCCCGCCCGCGAACTTCGCTCGACGGCGTGCCTTTGGGACTAGCCATCCGCGCTTTTCAATATATTTTACGAACCAAAAAGTTTAACTAAGCGTATTTATTTGTTAAGGTGAGTAAAAATGTATTGTCCGAATTGTGGAAATCAGAATCTCGAAAATGCCAAGTATTGCCGGGCCTGCGGCTGCGATCTTGAGACGGTCGCGCTTGCCGTCAGCAATAAGCTGGCCGCGCCTTCGAATTGGATGGAGCAATACGGAGAAGGCAAAAGCAAAGTAGTTGGCAGTTCGATCATGCTCGGCGGCGCGCTGCTGATCTGGCTGGTGCCGTCCATGATGATCCCGGATATTATGGGGTGGACGGCGATCTGGGCGGTATTTTTCGGCTGGCTGGCCATTTGGGGAATTATTTCCCTCGGGAGCAATCTTGGATCGATGCTTAAAGCCAAAACCATGCTAAAAGAGATGCGGAAAGCAACGGGTTCCGGCGAGCGTTCCGGGCTGTCGCGGGCACCTGATAATTATCAACTGCCGAATTCCAGTTATTCTACCGACCAGCTGCAATCCCCGCCCAGCGTTACCGAACACACGACTAAGTTCTTAAACAAAAAATAATCCCACTAACTTCCAAAGCAGGGTAAAGCATTCGTTCCATTGTTTTTACATGATGTTTCCGGGCTGGTAAAAATTCCGCGACCGGATGCTCGGTGCAAAAGTTCTTGCAAATAATTCTTATCTGGACTATAAAACAGAGTAGGTAAATAATAACTGAAAACTTTTTTTCGTTTCCTCAGACAGAACTTGTTTTTATAGCAAGTTCAGCAATCTCCCTGAGCCGCATTACTGAAGAAAAGTATCCGAATTTTACAGCGCAATTAAAAGCTTTTCGTAAGGCCGCTAATTTATTAGGGGGAGATCGCCTTAATTTATCATGGCCTGTGACAGTACCCGTGTCGGGTATCCGAGTTCCTCGGCCAGATCCGAAAATGTTGTATCTCACAACCGATCATAAAGGACGGCAAGCATGAAAAAATTCTTTTTGACCACTGACAAGCAGACATTTATCAAACTCATCGTGTTGATCTTTTTCGTGACGGCTTTTGTCGTAACAGGTAATTTTGCCTGGAGATCGTCGCTCGAAGCGGCATCTCTGTCCGGGCCCCAGGCTATGCCGCCGACGCCGACGCCGACCGCCGCGTATCCTACGCCCTCACCGGTGATAAACAATCCGCAAGTGCCGGCCGATGTGAACATACCGGCGGGTTTCCCTGGAGTAAACGGTGTCGAGTATTTTGACGATTATTCATGGCGGGCCTTTATCGCGCTGGTTTGGCCGGCGCAAAGCGGCCAGCGAGGTGTGCCCGATACCGGTAAGAGCGTAGGCGATTCCGGGCCGCGCGTCTTTGAAACTTACAAAACGCTTTCCGAAGTGTTTCACAACGACGGCTCGGCGCCGCTGTCCTGGAACCAGTATGACCAGACAAATGCCTGTAATCAGACTGTCGGGTTCGGCGACATGGTGCTGGCCTCATACTCGAAATTCGGCGACATCGGACAGGCCGGCGTCGGAAACCTGGTCGGGCCGATAATCGCGCAAAACGATACTTATATCAGGTACCTGACCAGTTATGACGAGACCGAATTTAACACGATACTAACGCAGCAGTGGTATCTGCGCGCTAAGCTGACGGCGAGTAAGCCGGTAACTTTCGGTGTCGGCTCGATCGATGTTAAATCGTCCTGGATGGATATGACCGGTGTGGCAAATCCGGAACGTTACTACACGCGGACGGCCACGGTGATGGATCCCTACACCGGAGCCTGTACGCAAAAGACGGTCGGCCTGGTGGGCATCCACATCGTGCAGAAAACGCCGACGCGGCCGCAATGGATCTGGTCCACTTTCGAGCAGATCGATAATGTTCCTCCGGCGGCGCCCGGCGCGCCCGGACATTTCAATTTAAATGACGGCAGCGGTACGGCCATGCCCAGCGGAAATCCAATCACGCTTAATCCATTGCCGACGCCGATGCCCACGCCTTTTAACATTACGCGGGTACAGCCGATCACTCCCTCGACCCTGGGCACGAATGCGCTTTACCAGCAGGCTCTTAACGGCACGGTCTGGCAATATTACAAACTGGTAATGACGCAATGGCCGACGCCGCCCAGCACCCCGGCTAATCCGGGAACGGCCTCATATACCGTGCCCGGCACGGCGCTTCCCAACACGGCCCAGATAGCCTTTTCAAATGTGACGATGGAAACGTTCGATCAGAGTTTTCTCCGGCAGAGCTGTATGTCCTGCCACAATTCAACCAAATTCCAGAGTGATTTTGTCTGGTCTTTGTACGATCACGCGTATCCGGCGAACGTTTCGAATGCGGCAAAAATGAAAGACCCGGTGATCGCAAAGCTGCGGGCCATTTTACTGTTGACGCCGCCGCGGCCCGCAAAAGCCAAGCCGCAAAAAACAACCAAGCCACCGGCGAAAAAGAAAAACAAATAAATTTAACCTGAAGATAATTCGGGCAGGCAATTTTCAGTAACTAACGAGAAAGGAAAAAGTAATGGCAATAAATTCATATGCGGAGTTTCAGGCATATCTGACCGGTATCCTGACCACAAATAAAGGCCCTTCCGGCAGCAGCGAGGAGGCTGATGCAACGAAAAACGCCCCTCACAGTAACTTTTGGAACACCTTGACCTACGACCAATTTACTACCGGTCCGGTGCCGAACGTCAATGATCCGAATACCGGCGATCCGATGCCGATAATGGAAAAAAATAATGCGGATAATTCAAATATTATCATGGCTTTGAGAGGCACGCCCGGCAGCCTGTTCGACCCGAACAACCCAAACGGTTTTGGCCGGATGCCGGCGGACGGAGGGCCGTTTCTGACTGACGACCAGATCCAGCCGATAGCGGATTGGATCAACGCCGGCGCTCCGAATGGCGGCACTGAAGTCGGCGATGGAAATGGTGAAGAAGGTAGTAAAGGCGGTGAAGACGGCGCCAGCTACTAGCAACTTTTTCCAGAATCAAAGTCGAATTTTTCGACCCGAAGCCGGTGTAGTTGCGCTTTGCAGCCGCACCGGCTTAAGCGAATATTGGAATGCCGTTAGCAGCTGCGTCTAAGCTGCCGGGAGGATAATTATGGATGAAATAATCTCCCTGCTTAAAACATACTCACCGCCTGTCGTTCTGCTTCTTGTCATAATCGGGATAGCTGTATTTTTTCTTAAATTAATTATAGAAAGAAGTATCGAGACAGGTTTTAACGCTCATAAAAAGGGAATGGAGCTGACTCTCGAACGGCAATCGGCCTTCAAAGATAAAGTTTTATTAGAGCGCTACACCCAGATAGGAAATCTGTCGGCACGTTTAGAAAAAATTTTGACGAACGTCAACCGGATACGCCTGGGAGGTGAGCCGCCTGCCGGATTTAAAGTTGGAAATGAAATAGTGGTATTGACGGAGGTCTTCGAAGATCTGCAGATCAATCGCCTAACGCTTACTGAAGAATTTTATGAGTTATTTGTCGATAAATCTAACTTACTTTTAAAATTGGCCAACGCCGATTCCGATGCAGCATGGAACGAATTGGCGGTAAAGTGGAAAGAACTAAACGAAAAAATAAGAACGGCAACGGAAGATATGTTCAAACTCAGTGAGATCAGATCTTATTAATTTTCGCTGCTCATTTTTCCAGGATCAACGCCGAATTTTTCGACCCGAAAAGCCGCAACAAAGCGATTTTGCCCGCAGATACCCGGTTGTATTCTTTTTACGTTTGTAATGTTTTCACGCATTTTGTCATTAGTAGGTGGAAGATCTCATTACGCTTCAAAACCGAACTCCCCGAATGAGTCGCTTTATTATTTACAAAACGCGGAGGAAAACAATGCATATCAAAAAAAGAATCGCGGCAGGGCTAATTATCTCTTTGAGTCTGTTTGCCGGAATGACGGCGACCGTTTTGGCCTTTAATACAATATTGGCATTCAGTACGCCGGCAGCGGGTTTGCCCGTTCCGGTGGGGGGAAGCTTAAACTCAATCCCATTCCCCGTTAATGCGTTCCGAAAGATCAGGGTGGTGGCCGCCGAACGGCCCGGGTCGCCTACCAATACGCGGGTCATCCTGAACATTCTTGAGAACGGCGCAGTGGTCGGCCAGCTCGATGTAATAAACCTAACCCCGAACTCTCGGGAAACCAGATTTTACGAGGTACCGGGAAGAACAATGAGAATTACTGTTCAGGCCGCAGCCGGAGGCGTGGGTACCGATACGGTAGATGTTTTAGTTTTCGGCAGTGATTAAGATAATTTGAGGCGCATATCCGGCCTGAGTTCAAACTAGTCCGGGATGCTGTAAAACCAGCGCCGAATTTTTCGACCCGAAGCCGATGCAGTTGCAGAGCGCAATTTTGACATCGGCTTCTTTGGCTTTATTCGGTGTGTAATCCAGATCGCAGGTTTCGTCCGGGATGTCGAGATTGATGGTCGGCGCGATCACGCCTTCGTTTAGAGCCAACAGCGTGGCGCCGATCCCGGCCGCGCCGCTGGCGCCCTGCGGGTGGCCGAGCTGGGATTTGGTGGCGGACATCGGGATATTGTAGGCGTGCTCGCCAAAGGCATTTTTTAAAGCCTGGGTTTCGATGCGGTCGTTAAGCTGGGTGGCGGTGCCGTGCAGATTTACGTAATCGATCTGTTCGGGTTTTATTCCGGCATCTGCCATCGCCAGATGCATCGCCCGCGCCGGTTCCAAGCCGTTTTCCTCCAGGCGGACGCGGTGATACGCGTCGCAGGTTGCGCCGTAGCCCGCAATCTCCGCATAAATTTTTACGCCTCTTTTTACCGCGCGTTCCATTTCTTCCAGCACATAGACCCAGGAGCCTTCGGCCAGCACGATGCCGGAACGATCCTTGGAAAACGGACGCGAAGCGCGCGCGGGCTCGTCATCCCATTTATCGGTCAGCACCGTCATCAAATTAAATCCTTCGAGAATTCCGGGCGCGATCGGCGCATCCACGCCGCCGGCCAGCATGATATCCTCTTTGTCCAGCACGATATGCTGCGCGGCGTAGGCGATCGCGTCCGTCGAACTGGTGCAGCCGGTCGAAATGATATGAGAAAGCCCGTGCAAGCCGAAAACCATCGAAAGTTCCGAGGAAAGCCCGCCGTGGGTCGAAGTAGGAATGGTATAGATACTGGCCTTGCCGCCCTCACCGGTGAACCAATATTTATATTGCCGCTCGGTAAAGGCGAGCCCGCCGCCGCCGGTGCCTAAAACCACCCCGAATCTTTGGCGCTCCGCCAGGCTCATTTCCGCCGGTTCGAGCTTTGCATCGGCGACGGCCTCGCGCGCGGCTCGCAGCGCGAGCGGAACGGTGCGGGCGACGTGCTTGCGGTCTTTGACGCTAAGCTCTGCTTCCCAATCGAAATCGAGCACCTCTGCGGCTATTTTTACCGGGCAGTTGGCAGTATCGAAGCTTTCGATCCGGCGGACGCCGCTGACGCCATTTTTCAGGGACGCCCAAAATTTTTCGCGTCCGATGCCGATGGGAGTAACACAGCCGAATCCGGTAATTACCACGCGGCGGGGTTTTACAAAATTTCCGAGCATAAAAATAACAGGAACAGGCAAATAGGATAATCAACTTTAACTTATCCCTTTCATAATGCCTATTCCTGTCAGAGGTTCTCTCTTTCCGGGATGCGTGCCTATTCCACTTTTGTCCCGCACTCGTTGCAGAATTTTGCGCCGGCGTTAAGCTCGTTCTGGCAATTGGCGCATTTCTGTTTTTCCTGGCTCGCGCCGCATTCGTTGCAGAATTTCGCGCCTTCGCGCAGGGTTGCGCTGCATTTTACGCACGGCACGGTCGCCGCCGGAGCGACTTCCATCTTGCCGCCGCACTCGCCGCAGAATTTCAACCCGGCCGCGTTCGATTTGCCGCAGGTCGGACACGCAACGGTCGCCGCATGCTGCTGCTGGCCGCCTCCCGCGCCTACTCCGCTAAAAGCGTTCGCCATCTGCCCGCCGACCGCGAAACCCGCGCCCAGGCCGGCACCAAGCCCGGCGCCGCCGCCTTCGTTTTGCGCGGCATCGCGCAGGGCATCGGCCGCCTGGAATTGCATATAAGTTTGCGCGTCGCCGAGCGCGCCCATCGAAGAGCGTTTGTCGATCGCCGCTTCCACCTCGGGCGGCAGCGAAATATTTTCGACGTAAAATTTGCTGACCTCGACGCCGAACGATTTGAAGTCTTCGTTGATCTTGCCGCGCAGCGTAGCGCCCAATTCTTCGTATTTACTGGCCAGATCGAGCGCCGGGATCTTGAGTTCGCCGAGCGAATCGGAAAAGCTGCTGACGATGGCGCGTTTCAGCTGGCCTTCGATATCTTCGGTCTGGAAATGGGCGTTGGTGCCCGCGATCTCCCTGATAAAGACGGACGGGTCGGCGACGCGCAGCGCATAGGTGCCGAAGGCGCGCAGGCGAACCATACCGAAATCGGCGTCGCGCATCATCACCGGGTTGGCCGTGCCCCATTTCAGGTCGGTGAACTGCTTGGTGTTGACGAAATAGACTTCCGATTTGAAAGGCGAATTAAAGCCGTATTTCCATGCGCCGAGCTTGGAAAGGATCGGCGTATTGCCGCCGTCGATGGTGTATTTGCCGGGAGTAAAAACGTCGGCTACCTGGCCTTCGAAAACGAAGACCGCCGTCTGCGATTCGCGCACGATAAGCTGCGCGCCGTCTTTGATCTCCTGTCCCGCGACGGGAAAGCGATAGACCATCGTATTGCCCGATTCATCGAGCCATTCGATGACCTCGATAAACTGGTTTAAGGCCGCTTCTTTAACTTTGTCGAAAATGCTCATTTTTACTGATCTCCCGAAAAATATCTGCTTTATATCTAACGATAGAATATCTCATAAAGTTCGGACAATTAAAAGGTTGATTTGACCGGGAACACGGACGGCTCGTCCGCAATGTAACGCCCTGACGTTAATAAATGCTCCCTTTATCAAAAGTTAAGTTTTATACTGGGAGCGCGGACGGCTCGTCCGCAATGAACGCCTTGGCGTTCATAAATAGTCTTTAAATCAAAAGTTACAGTTATTTGAGATATTTAGATCGCTTCCGCGATCTTTGCGGACGAGCCGTCCGCGCTCCGACTATAACAGCGTCTGTCGCATCCACGAAACATTGTATTGCACAAGGGTTTGTGCTAACTTCATTTATACTATGGAATTAAAGCGTAAGCTTGAAATTTTGGCAGACGCGGCAAAATACGACGCCTCCTGCGCTTCGAGCGGGTCCCGCCGCGAGCGGCAGCAGGGCGGCATTGGCAATACCGAGGGGATGGGTATCTGTCACAGCTACACCCCGGACGGCCGCTGTATTTCGCTTCTCAAACTTCTCCTGACCAATGTCTGTATTCTGGATTGCGCTTATTGTATCAATCGCCGGTCTTCGGAGGTGCAGCGGGCGCGTTTCAAGCCCGACGAGGTCGTGCGGCTGACGATGGATTTCTACAAACGGAATTATATCGAGGGGCTTTTTCTTAGTTCCGGCATCATTCAAAACGCCGATTACACCATGGAGCAGCTGGTCGCGGTTGCCAAAAAACTGCGCGAAGAAGAAAGTTTCGGCGGGTACATCCATCTGAAAGCAGTGCCGGGCGCTTCGCCCGAGTTGCTGCGGCAGGCCGGCAAATATGCCGACCGTTTGAGCGCTAATATCGAAATGCCGGTGCAAAAAGACCTCGATCTGCTCGCGCCGGAAAAAACCATTACCGAGATCGAAGACACGATGGCCCAGGTCAAACAGGGAATCGATCAGGCGAAAGACCGGGTCTCAAAAAACGGGAGCGCGCCGAAATTTGCCGGCGCCGGTCAATCGACCCAGTTAGTGGTCGGGGCGAGCGATAGCAGCGACACGGTCATTCTTAACAAGGCCGAAGAGCTTTATAAAAAATTCTCTCTGCGGCGGGTTTATTATTCCGCATTTTCGCCCGCGGTTTTCACCGACCCGCGTTTGAAACAAAAAGCGCCGCTGATGCGCGAACACCGCCTTTATGAAGCTGACTGGCTGATCCGACACTACGGCTTTAAAGCCGGCGAGATAACCGCCGGCGCGGCGGGAGAAAATCTCGAGCTCGACAAGGACCCGAAACTGGCCTGGGCGCTGCGGCACCGGGAAATTTTTCCGGTTGACGTTAATCGCGCGCCGCGCTGGCTGTTGCTGCGAATTCCCGGCATCGGCACGGGAAACGTCACCCGCATCCTAAAGATTCGCCGGTATCACCAGATCAAGCTCGCCGATCTGATGCGCCTGCGCGTGGTTTTTTCCCGCGCCAAATGGTTCATTACGACCGCCGATCACAACGCCGACGTTTTTAAACTCGACACTGCGAATTTAGAAAGCAGGATAAAAAGCAAAACTGTGCAGCCGTCCCTATTCGAGGCGCCGGCGCCGCATATTACCGCGGTTACCGGAGAACTTTAATCGTGGCGCCGCAAATTGTAGCGCCGGCGACTCGCCGGCTGTCGTGAGCGTCCCGCTGACACCCTTTTAAGCAACTATGCTTCACATCAAGATCGAAAATAGTTTTGCTAGCTGGCGTCAGGCGGCGCGCAGGCTTTTGCTTGCCGGTGTCGAGCCGGGTGAGGTTTTCTGGTCGGACGAAGATCAAAGCGATCTGTTTCAAATGAGTGCGCTGCCGCCGGTACAGGAACGGATGTTTACCGTACCGCCGGAATTTATCGCGATCGCAAAAATGGCGGCTTGTTTTGATTCACAAGATAAGTGGCAGCTGCTTTACCGGCTCTTATTCCGGCTGGTCACTGAAAACAGGAATCTGCTCGAAATAGAATCCGATGCCGATGTGCGGCAGGCGCTGCTGATGAAAAAAGCCGTCGCCCGCGACATCCATAAATTTCACGCGTTCGTGCGCTTTCGCAATATCGAATGTGCCATTGATGACAGCCGCGAAGAATTTTTTATCGCCTGGCACGAACCGCATCATTTCACGGTCGAGCTTTCCGTTCCTTTTTTTGTCCGGCGTTTCGGGTCGATGCGCTGGTCGATATTGACGCCGCGAGGCTGCGCGCATTGGGATCTGAAAGAGCTGACATTTAGCGGGGCGGTGACCAAAGATCAGGCGCCGAAAGATGACCTGACCGAAGATTTTTGGCTGACCTATTATCGTTCGATCTTCAATCCGTTTCGCCTGAAAGTAAAAATGATGAAAAAAGAAATGCCGGTTAGGCATTGGCAAACTCTGCCTGAGGCGCGGCTGATCCCCGAATTGATCCGGCAGGCAAGAGAATCGAGTTAAACTGGGAGCGCGGACGTCTCGTCCGCCCGTAGCGCCAGGCGTCCCGCTGGCTGTCGCGAGGCGTCCCGCCTGCGCGCTTCGACTGATGGCGGATGCTATCAGGACAATCCGGCCATGGATACGACGTTACTTCCGAACCAGCCAAAATCTTTCCGCCAGATAAAAGACCGCGATCACCGTCAGCCCGCCGGAAATATCCAGCAGCACGTCCTGGGCCGCGCCGGTACGGGAATTTAAAAAGCTCTGATTGGTTTCGTCCGCTGCGGCGACCAGCACCACCAGCAGCAGGGAAAAAGCAAAACGCCAGCGTCTTAAAATAGCGTGGGACGAATTTCGAAAGGCCCGGACGGACAAAAATCCCAGCATGCCGTAAGCCGAGAAATGCGCGGCCTTGCGCACCCAGTAATGCGCTGCCTGAATGCTCGGTTCGGTAATGTCGGGAAAAAGCCAAAGCAGGAGCGGGCGAACGATACGCGAGGTATTAGACGCCGCTCCCAGGTTGCTGGAAAGAAAGAAAATTACCGCGATCCAAAAAATCAAAGGCGCGTAGCGTAATAAACGCCCGCGCCAAGAGGTACCTTGATACGAAAAAGCCATTTACCTCATTTGTCTCATCATTTCCGGTAACGACACGCTATAGCCGTAAGCGCAAAGTATCCAGCCGATGATGACCAGAATAAGCGGGACCATTCCCTGCCGTTTGACGATAAAGAAAACGATACCGCCCAAGGGCTGGCAGAGAAAATTAACCAATGCCCACAAGATCTTTTCCCCGGTCGTTTTACCGGTTTGGATCGAAATGACGATCAACCAAATAGCGCCGATAAAGAGCAATAGCGCTCCGATGCCTGCAAAAGCCATATATGCCTCCTAGAGTATTTTAATTTTGTAGAAAAACAGAAACAAACAAAGATAAAGCTTACTTCTTTTATTCGAATGCAAGCATTCTACAACACTACCGTATCTGAAACAATCTCAACGGCGATAAGTATAGAGTTCTTAATATGAGTTGCTATAAAGCCGGATAATTAAGTAGCGTATTTTACAGCGCGGCCGCGCCGGAAACAACCTCGATAATTTCTTTCGTAATGGCGGCCTGGCGGATGCGGTTCATGCCGAGCGTCAGCGAACCGATCAATTCACCGGCGTTTTTCGAAGCCGAATCCATCGCCGTCATCCGCGCGCCCTGTTCGGAAGCGATCGATTCCAGCAGTCCGCGATAGATCTGGGTTTCCACCTGTTTTGGCAGCAGCCTGCCGAAAATTTCCGCCGCCGGCTGTTCGTAGATATATTCCGCCTGCGCGGTCTGTGCAGCCTCGCCGCTCTCGCCTGTTTTGCTGACGATCGGAAGAAGCTGATCGACCACGACCGTTTGCGACAGGACGGTTTTGAATTCGTTAAAAACGAGAAAAACCTTGTCGATACCGGTGTCTTCGGTAAAGGTTTTGATAATGTCGTCGGCGATCTCTTTGGCTTCGGAATAATCGACCCGCGCCTTGCCCGTCACGCCGATATATTCATCGACGAAGGTCATTTCGCGGCGCTTAAAAAAATCACGAGCCTTGCGTCCGACCGGCATCATCTCAAAACTTTTGCCCGGATTCTGTTTCATGAAAACCTGCACGGCTTTCATCAGGTTGGAATTGAATCCGCCGCACAAACCCTTATCGGCGCTGACCAGCACGATCAAATATCTTTCATCCCCGCGGCCGTCGAGCAGCGGGTGCGAAAAATCACCGACGTTGGAGCTTAAATTACCCAGCACCTCCGCCATTTTCTGCGAATACGGGCGGGCAGCCACCACCTTTTCCTGCGCGCGGCGCAATTTGGCCGCCGCCACCATTTTCATGGCTTTGGTGATCTGCTGGGTGTTTTTGACCGACTTGATGCGGCGTCTTATATCCAATAAACTTGGCATATCGAATTAAATTTTGTCTTTTTCGTGTTGTTTAATGTGATTTCGTGGTTCCTTCTTGTCAGTACCACCTGCGGTAGCGGGTGGGTAAAAACCACGAGATCACACCAAAACACACTAATAAAAATACCTAAACAACTAACTTACACTCCCGCCGCCGCTGCCTGGGTAGCGGTGATAGCTTTCCATTCTTCCAGAAAATCCGTCAGCGACTGTTTCAGATCTTCCTTGATCTCGTCGGTGATGGCTTTTTTATCGGCCATCGCCTGCAGCACCGCCGGACGCGAATTTTTCATGAATTTCAGCAGTTCGTCTTCGAACAGGCGAATGTGGCTGACTTCGACGCCGTCGGCAAATCCGTTCGACACGGCCCAGATGATCAGCACCTGTTCGACCACGTCCATCGGTTTGTACTGCGGCTGTTTCAGGCATTCCGTCAGGCGTTTACCGCGTTCGAGCTGCGATTGCGTCGATTTATCCAGATCGGATCCGAACTGCGCAAAGGCCGCGAGTTCGCGAAACTGCGCAAGGTCGATACGCAGCGTGCCGGCGACCTGTTTCATCGCCTTGATCTGCGCCGAACCGCCCACGCGGGAAACCGAGTTTCCGACGTTGATGGCCGGGCGAATGCCGGAGTTGAAAAGATCGGATTCCAAAAATATCTGTCCGTCCGTGATCGAGATCACGTTGGTCGGAATATAGGCCGAGATGTCGCCCGCCTGTGTTTCGATGATCGGCAGCGAGGTTAAGCTTCCTCCGCCGCGCGCGTCCGACATTTTCGCGGCGCGTTCCAGCAGGCGTGAGTGAAGATAAAATACGTCGCCGGGATATGCTTCGCGGCCCGGGGGACGCCTCAGCAGCAGGGAAATTTCGCGATAGGCGGCAGCCTGCTTCGACAGATCGTCATAGATCGTCAGCGCGTGCATTCCGTTATCGCGGAAAAATTCACCCATCGCGCAGCCCGAATAGGGCGCCAAAAACTGCATCGCGGCCGGGTCGGACGCGGTCGCGGTCACGACGATCGTGTAATCCATCGCGCCGTAATCTTCCAGCTTGCGAACCACCTGCGCCACGGTCGAGGCCTTCTGGCCGATCGCGACATAGATACAGATAACGTCTTTGCCCTTTTGATTGATGATCGCGTCGATGGCGACGGCGGTCTTGCCGGTCTGGCGGTCGCCGATGATCAGTTCGCGCTGTCCGCGGCCGATCGGCACCATTGCGTCGATCGCTTTCAGGCCGGTCTGGAGCGGTTCTTTTACCGGCTGGCGATCGATGATACCCGGAGCGATCGATTCAATCGGCAGGTAGGTTTCGGTGACGATATCGCCTTTGCCGTCGATCGCGTTGCCGAGCGCGTCAACCACGCGGCCGACCATTGCCTGCCCGACGGGCACGCTCATGATGCGTCCGGTACGCTTGACGGTGTCGCCTTCCTTAATCTTCTGCGTGTCGCCGAAGAGCACCGCGCCGACCTTGTCTTCTTCCAGGTTCAGCGCCAGGCCGCGCACACCGTGCGGAAATTCGATCAGCTCGCCGGCCATGACCTTTTCCAGCCCGTGGATCTGGGCGATACCGTCGCCGACCTTGATGACCGAGCCGACCTCGGAAACGGTCATGCTGGCGTCAAAATTTTCTATCTGTTGACGAATAAGTTCGTTAATTTCGTTAGCTTTAATTGCGTCCATAAATTTTTATAATGATTAATTATTAATGGTTAATGATGAATGAAATTTTATCTTTTCTTAAATTAATCATTGATCATTCACCATTAATCATTACCCTTTGATCAGTTGATTCTTTAGATCTTCTAATTGTGTTTTCACCGAGCTGTCATAAACGGTCGAGCCGATGCGGGTGATCATCCCGCCGATGATCTCGCTGTCCACCGCCGTGTGCAGGCTGACCTGTCTCCCGGTCTTATTATTCAAACTATCCTGTAAGGTATTTTTTTGTTCCGCCGAAAGTTCGTGCGCGGTGGTGATAAAAGCCGAAACCGCATTCGAGCGCTCGCCTAAAACGTCGGCAAATACGCGGTTGATCGCGCTGAGGTTGCTCAGCCGCTGATTTTTCAAAAGCACGCGCAGGAAATTAGCGGCGGTGTTCGAGGGCGATGTCCTGGCGATCAGGCTCTCGATTACTTTGCTTTTTTGATCGTAGGGGATCGCCGGGTTGCGAAAGAGCGCGAGCAGATCGTTCGAATCCTTCATCATCGTTTCCCACTGGCTCAATTCCGTTTGCACTGTCTGCGCTTCGCCGGTCTTTTCCACCACGTCCGCCAGCGCGAGGGCGTAACGTCGGGCCATCAATTCCACGCTCATTAGTTCAGGCCTCCCAGATTATTGATACCGGCCTTGACCAGTTTAGCGTCGGTCTGCGCTCCCACCCGCTGCCGCAGCATTTCTTCGGCCAGGCGGATGCTTTCTTCGGCGGAAAAGCGGCGCAGATCAGCGCGGGCCTGCTGTCCGGCGCGCGATATTTCGTTTTGCGCCTGTTCCCGCATCTTGGCGATGTCGGCTTCGGTCTGGGCGGCGATCCGCATTTTTTCGGCTTCCGCGTCGGCGCGGGATTTTTCCCTGATGCCGGCAACTTCGCTGTCGAGCATCGACAGGCGGGCTTCGATATCTTCGAGTTTTTTTATCGCCGCGTCGCGTTCCTGCTGGGCTTTGATCAATTCAGCCCGGATCATTTCGCGTTTCGCCTTAAAGGCGGTGCTGAGAGGAGTCCTGAGCAAAAGATAGAGAACGAGAATAAAAACGCCGAGATTGAGGAATTTCCAGAGCTCGAAACCGGGAATGTTCATCACATTTTCCCAATAATTCAGGAATTGCTGGTAGCTGCTCGGGCCGCCGGATGCCGGCGTGCTATGCGCCGCGTCGGCGAAAAGGAACACAAAATTAAAGAAAAATGCCAACATTTGAATAAATGATTCTTAAGTGTTTTTCAGGATCGTCGAAGTAATGCTTTCCGCCATTTTTCGCGCGTCGCCGGTCAGGGTAGTCCGCGCATCCTCGGTCTGTTTGCGCACGGAGTCTTTTTCGTCCGCGATCAGCCCGGTAACTTCTTCTTTTACAGTACTTATCTGCGCTCCTCGGACGGCCATCGCTTCCTCTCGGTTCGCTTCCATCATCTGGTAGCCTTCCGAGCGGGCTTCGCGCAGGGCCTTTTCATAGGTCGCCGCCTTTTCGTCCACCTGGCTCAGGATCTCGCCGGCGACGGAACCGCGCCCGCTTCTTTTTTCGCGTTCTTCCAGAACGCGGTTGATCGGCCTGAACAAAGTACGATTCAGGATCCAGATCATCAGCAGGATCATCCCAATATGCAAAAAGATTGTGCTATCCGGCACAAGCCTTATATTTTCGGCAAAAGCAAAGAAAACCATAATCTAATTAATAATTGCGTATAATGTATCCAAAGCTATATAAGCGGGCAAATACGCCACTTTTCCAAAGGAGTAAGATTATCATGCGGGGTTTTCGCGGTCAAGCAGGGGATGTTCTTAGCCCGCCTGCACCATTTCGTGGATTTATTTAGACCATCTCGTGCAGCGCGGGCTGGCGGCTCCTGAAAAAGGCTTTTATTTGGCGTATCGCGTAATACATAGCGCCGGGCACGAATTTTGCTATCTGCTTACAAACAGAGCGTGATTCCGCCCACCGTTTAGCTCTAACTAAAGACGGCGTGACGAAAGAAGCTGACTCTTCCTATCGTTATTGAGAAAAAAATTTAAGGAGAATACCTTTATGCGGCTATTGAGACTTTTTGGAATGTTTCTTTTGCTAATGCCGCTCGTATTTGTGCAGGCCGTCCTGGCGGATGATGACACTTACGACGACACACCGGCTGTAACTGATCGCGTGGCGCGCATCAGTTTTATGAGCGGCGAAGTTCAGCTTCGGCGCAGCGACAGCGATGAATGGGAAAAAGCGGCGGCGAATCTGCCGCTGGTCGAGGGCGATCAGATCGCGACGGGCGCCGGCGCCCGGGTCGAGCTTCAGCTGGACACATACAACTATGTCCGGCTGGCGGAAAACTCGCTTCTGACCTTTAACACTTTGCGCGAAGGACAGGTGGCGCTGAGCCTGCCCGAAGGCACGATGAGCGTGCGGATACTGGCTTTTGACAGCCAGAAAAATTCTTTCGAGATCGATGCCCCGCAGACCACCGTCGCCGTGCAGCGCGCCGGTATGTACCGCATCGATACCGGCAGTAAAGATTCCAATGAGATACGGGTCACGGTAACGCAGGACGGGCAGGCCAGAATATATACCGACAATTCGGGCTTTACGCTGAAAAACGGCCGCACCGCCAGGTTTTACTTAAATGGCGATTCTGAAGGCGAGCCTGACATCAACGTCGCGGCCCGCGCCGCCGACGAATGGGACAGCTGGGTGCTGGATCGCGATTCGATCATCGCCAAAAAGCTCAAGGATTCTTACTACGACAAATATTACGACCGCGACGTCTACGGCGCCGAAGACCTCGGCGAATACGGCGACTGGATTTATACCAGTAAATACGGGTATGTCTGGCGGCCGTACACCAACTATACGAGCTCTTACAACAACTGGTCTCCGTATCGTTACGGAAGCTGGCGCTGGGTTCCGCCTTACGGCTGGATCTGGCAGGGTGACGAGCCCTGGAGCTGGGCGACCTATCACCATGGCCGCTGGGTATATTATGGCGGCGGCTGGGCCTGGACACCCTACGGTTCCCAGCGCTGGCGGCGCAATTGGTGGCAGCCGGCACTCGTGGTGATAACTTACTCCGGCAGTTCGATCTGCTGGTATCCGCTGCCGTACAACTATTACTACTACAATTACAATTCTCACTACTATTCCAGCGGCGGTTGGGGCAATCACCATAATGGCGGCCATCACAACGGCGGCGGCCACCATAACGGGGGCAATCATAACGGCGGTAATGGGGGCAATGGAGGCGGTAATAATACTGGCGGGGGTTCCAACCCCGGCGGCGGAAATACCGGCGGGCCGACCGTCATTGGCCCCCCGATCAAAGGGCCGAAAAAGCCTCCGCTGCAGCCTTCCGGGCCGCTTGACCCGGCTTATACCCAGGCCGTGACCATGACCGGCTACGATGGTTTCGGCGGCGTCAGGAGCGGCATTAAACCGGCTCCGCTGGCGATTGCGACCAAAGCGACGGTTCGCCAGACGCTGGCCGATCCGATCAGGCTGCCCATCATCACGGATACGAAAGTTCCGTCCGATGTGAAACCGTCACAGCAGGTTCAGGTAGCGGTGCGCAATCCCGACATTAAAAATAATGGCGGCGGCGGCAAGACGGACCTGATAAAGGTCGGCGCGGCGGTCAGGGAACCGGGCGTGAAACTGGACGAAACACTGCGCAAGGATCGCGTTCTCGGCGGCCGTCCGCCGGTGGAAAAACCTCCGCTTAATAACGGAAGCGGCGGAAGCACCGGAACCGGCAGCAGCAGCGGCAGCACGCCAGGTGTTCGCGGAACCGGAGCGGTCAAACGCGACGACCCGCCGGTAAATGGCAGCGGAGGCGGCGACCCCGCTTATGTGAAGCCGCAGCGAAATCAGGTGCCGCCCCGGAACGAAGACCCGGTCAGGCCCGCCGGGGGAACTAAATCCGACGACAATGACACTCCGGTCAGGCCGTCGAAACCGCGCAGCGATCCGCCGCCGCGGGTTGAGCCCCGGAATGAGCCCAGACCGGAACCAAGGTACATCCCGCCGCCGGAGCAGGAGAAACCCCGCTACGATCCGCCCCCGCGGAGTGAGCCTCGGAATGAGCCCCGACCGGAACCTCGGAGCGAGCCGCGCAATGAACCGCGCAATGAACCCCGGCCTGAACCCCGTCCTGAACCAAAGCCGGAACCGAAACCGGACAAGCCTTCTTCTCCGCCTCCATCGGAAAATAAGAGGCAGAAAGACGGCCGACGCTAAAACCAGAAAAGGGCAGGATATCCTGCCCTTTTCGTTTTACCGTAGCGCCAGCGTCTCGCTGGCTGTCGTGCGGGCGTCCCGCCCGCGCAAACCTGAGACGGCGTCCCACCGTTAGATCTAAACGTGGGCGGGACGCCCACGACACGGCCAACGGGACGCCGGCGCTACTTACTAATTGATCCCCTGCATAAATATCTTCCTGTCGATATCCGCCGGGTTGCCGACCACCAGAAAGCGGATATTTTTCATATATTTATTTGCCGCGCGGCGCACGTCGTCCGGCGCTACCTGGCGCATTTTATTGAGAAATTCCAGCGAGTTGCGCCAGCCCCCGCCGGTCAGCTCATACGAAGCGAGCTCGGCGGCCTGGGCGGCGTTCGTTTCCTGTTTCAGGTAGTAGGTGGTCAGGAAAAAACTGCTCAGTTCCAGGATCGTGTCCTGTCCGATCGTGTTATTTTTCAGTAATTCGATCTGGCTCAGCATGACCTCGACGGCTTCGTTCGGGTTGCCTGAGGACACGGAAATTGAACCGGTGTTGGAGGAAAAGCTGCCCATGCTGGCGTCGGGCGCGTAAGACAGATTACGGTTTACGCGCACTTCCTGAAATACCTTCTGCTGCAGCAGCGCCACCGCCACGCGCATCGGATAATAGTCCGGGTCGCTGATCGAAGGGGCGGCAAAAACACCCTTGACATAATCTATCTGCTGCGTGCGCGGGGTCACGTCAACCGTCGGCCTGACAAAGGAAAGCACCGGCGTAGCGACGTCCTTATACTCGCCGCGCGGCAATTTACCGAATGAATCGGCGATCTGCGTCTTCAAAGCTTCCGGTTCGACGTCGCCGACTATCACCAGCAGCAGCCGCGAGGTCTGCATCGCTTTTTGATGATAGGCGCGCAGGTCTTCGGCCCCTAGTTTGGTGATCGATTCGACCGAGCCTTCCGGGTCGTTGGCATATGGATGATTCGCGTAAATTACCTTCTCCTGCTGCACTTCCAGTGAGCTTTCCGGCGAATCGGATTGCGCGCGCAGCGCGGATAATCTTCGCTTTCGGATCCGTTCCACGTCGACTGCGGCAAATGCCGGGTTCAGGGTTATATCGGTAAATATCTGCCAGGTGCGCGCAAAATGCTGCCGCGTGGAAGCAAGCGAAAATACACTGTAATCGTAATTCGAACCAGACGAGATCGTGCTGCCGGTGCGGGAAAGCTCCTTGCGCAGCAGCTGCAGCGGAAAGTTTTTGCTTCCTTCCGTCGCCGTGTCGAGCATAAAACTTTCGATGCCGGCATTTTCCGCGTTCGTGTTGCGCACGCCGCCGCGCAGAAAGAGTCCGGCGGCCACGGTCGGCGTTCCGGGGCGGCGCTTGATCAAAACCTTCAACCCGTTGATCTCGTATTCGGTGACCTGGTTGCCCGCTGTTGAAACTGACGCCGCCGTTTGTGACAGAATGCCGACGTTAAATAACGAAAGCAGTAAAAGTAAAAAGCAGAGCCGGGAAAAATTTGTATAAATGTATTTAGTCATTATTTAGCCTCTCCGATCAGATCTTCCGGCGTAAGTTTTGCTATCGCCTGCTGTTCCGGCGAGATCAGGGAAAGCCCGACGTGGTTCTTACCCTGGATGTAGTTTTTCAAGTAGCGATTGATGTCTTCGCGGGTGATCGCCCGCAGGTTTTTGTGATAACCGCGGAAATAATCGATGCCCGTCGTCGACCACCAGAAACTCAGCGTGTGCGAATAGTCGCTCAGCTTTTCCCGGCTGTACAGATCGTCTGCTTCGAGCAGGGTCTTGGCATTTTCCAGTTCTTCGTCGGTGTAATAATTTGGTTTGCCGAACTGCGCGATCTCGGCATAAAGCGCCTTCACCGCGGCTTTGGCTTTTTCCGGCGAGGTCGCCATGACGGCGGTGATCGGGCCGACGTTTCGCTGCGTGTAATAGCCGATATTCGCATCGGTCGCGAGTTGCGAATCTACCAGCGCGCGCTGGAATCTCGAATCGGGCTGCCGGATGATAAAGGAAAAGACGTCGGCCGCATAGGTCGCGGCGTCATCCTTGCCGATCGACGGCCCCTGCCAGCCGATCTCGATAAAAACGTTCTGGACCGGTTGGCTGACGATCGCGCCCTCGCTTTTCGGCAGCGGCGGATGTTCCACCATCGGGAATTCCTTAAAGGGGTCTTTAGAGCGAGGCCAGTCGCCGAACAACTGCTCCGCCAGCGTAAAGATCTCCTGCGCTTCGACGTCGCCGGTCACCACCAGCGCCGAATTGTTCGGCACGTAGTAGCGCGATTCGATCAGCCGCATCTGAGCGGTGGTCGCGGCCGCGACTGTTTCCTTGGTGCCCCCCGGGCTTTTGCGCGAAGGATATTTAAAGAAAAGCCTTTGCAGCAGCGCCTGGTTCAGGTAATAGCCGGGCTCCGACAGGTGGCGGTCGAGTTCGCCCAGGACGACCTCTTTTTCCTTTTTGAAATCTTCTTCGTCGAAAGACGGGTAACGGGTGGCGTCCTTAAGGAATTTCATCGCCGGCAGCAGGTGCGGTTTGGTCGTGGTGAAATAATACTGCACGACCTCTTCGTTGGTCTGGCCGTTATTGAGGATGCCGATCTGATCGATCGTTTCCAAGTAGCTGGCGTCTTTTATTTCGGTCTTGAGTTTCAGCACATTGTCGCAGTCGTATTGCCGGAAAGCCGTACTATTGTTGGCTTTCTGGATATATTCGCAGCGCAGAAGGGAAAAAACGCGGTTCGGCTTAAAGAACATGTGTTCGTACAAGTGCGACAGCCCGTTAAGCTCCGGCGGCTCGGTAAAGGAACCGTTGCGGACGGCCAGTTCCACGGTCACCAGCGGCACGGAATGATCCTGCAAAACGATCACCTCCAGCCCGTTGGCCAGGGTTTTGGTGACGATCGGAATTTCGTACACCGTTGTCGATCTGACCCCCGGGGCGCCCGCGTTTTGCGGTTTTTGCTGCGCGGGACTTACCGCCGCAAGTAGTGATAGAATTAGAAGTAAGCTGAGATAATATTTTTTCACAAAAGACTCCAATAAAAATAGATCGATCTTATGAAATGTAACACAAGGAGAATCATAAATGGAACGCGACAATATGATGCACGGCGCGCGCACGGCGTTGAATCAAAATATGGAAATGCGCGAATGGTCGGAAATGTATCTGAAAAATAAAACACGCGCTGAGTATACGGAGATGAGCGAAGAAGAGTTTGAAAAACACTGGCGCTATCACAAACCCGAAATAATGCACGCCGGCGCGGCCGAAGCCGTTCAAGCCTATAAATTAAGAGAAAAAGCTTAAGTTAGCCGGTAGCGCCAGCGTCCCGTCCGCAAAAAGTAGCGCCAGCGTCCCGCTGGCTGTGGCGTGGGCGTCCCGCCCACGAACATTCGATCTGACGGCGGGACGCCGTCAGGACAGCCGCCGAGACGGCGGCGCTACAAGCGGACGGGACGTCCGCGCTCCCGGTTTTGGCGTACTAAAAAGCCTGCCGCACAGTTAATATGCGGCAGGCTTTTTTGTCGGTCAATTTACGATCGTTACTGCAGATCGACCCGGTTTTTCATGAAATAACGCATTTGCGGGCGGACATTCGTGAAAAAGTTGAGGCCGGTCAGGCGTTCGACCTGGCGGACGTTGGTGCGGAAATTCCGCCACGGTGTGGTTCTGATGCCCTGCGTGTTCGGCATGATGACTGCGATCACGCGGGTGGTTTTACCGACGCGGTCGGCGTCGTTGTCGCCGTTAGGCAGCACCACGATAACCTTCCAGGTATAAGCCGGAACGACCACATGGCCGGCCGCCACGGTGCTTGCCGCGCCGTTCGAACCGACGCCGCCCTGGCCCGCTCCGCCCATGTAGATATACATTTCGTTGCCGGCCTGCGCCAGCGTGCGGGCATAGCTTTCGAGCTCTTCCCACGGGCCCTGATTATTGTCCGGCGCCTGCGGCATCATGTTGGTCATGACGAACGTTGCCGAATTATCCGCGATGCTGGCCGTGCGGTCGCCCGAGGGGCAATGGTGTCCGCGGTCGAAACCGGAGCCGGAATAATCGGTCTGTAAAACCTGGTACCAGCCCGCCGGCAGCGAAGAATCCGGACGGAAATCATCCTGGCGCGGGGTCGTGCCCAGCCAAGTCGTATCCAGATGCCATGCTACCCAGTTCGGAATGCCGCGGTCGCGGTGATATGACATTACATACTGGCTTTTCGGCAGCAGGTAATTTTCCGGGTGATTAACGTCCGTAGTGGCGTTGCTGGGATTACCCATCACGAGGTGCCGCGCCGGATCTATCGGAGCATTGACCGCAATCGGTATTCCGGTCGTGGCCGTGCGTGCCTGAGCGTCGGTAATGGTTGCCGGAAGGTTATAGCTTCCACCGAGCGTGCCCAGCGGAACGGTGTAACTAAGTGAAAAGATATTGTCGCCGGCGGTGACGTCGCCGTTGGTCGCGTTGTCAAAAAACGGCTGCGCGGCCGAGCCGCCGATCTGCGAAAGATCACCGGCAACCGCGATGCCCGTGCTCGGCGGGGTATTTGCCGGGGTCACGTGAACGGTCAGCAGTGAAACGCCGCCCGGTGCTACGACGGTCGGATTCGAAGCGCCGCTGCCGGAAAGCTGGATCGCGCCGCCGCCGGTTCCGGTCACGCTGATATCGTCGATGCCGACCATCGCGTCGTTGCCGATCGCGTTGGACGTCAGTATGCGCAGTTGTACCAGCGCCTGATTTTCAGCCGCCGCCGGCAAAGCCGCGCTGACCGGGGTCACCAGCGTAGAACCGGTATCGCCCGATGCGTCAGCCACAAACCCGGCCGGAATATTCGTATAGTTGCCGGTATTGCCGATACGGTATTGCAGCGCGAAGGGCTGAACGGCAGTGTCGGAATCGTCGAGATCGCGCAAATTATAGGCGACAGTGATGGCGGTCGTTCCGCTGGTGTTTAAGCTGATAACCAGGTGGGGGATATCGGAAGTTCCCGAACCCTGCATGGCCACGGTCGGATTCGGCAGGGTATCGAATTCATAGATACCGCCGGAAAGAGCGCCCGTCGGATCGGTCGCATTGGCATTTACATTGACCGGCGAAGACGAACCGTCAACCACGACAGTTTGCGGATCGACGGCCGGAGTGGTGTTGATATCGTCGCCGCGATAACCGATGATGCCCGGTACGCCGCTCCAGTCGTTAGTGGCGGTTATTAAACCCGCATTCGACCAATTCTGCGAAAACGGAATGGTTTGCGCCACCGTGTCCGCGTGGGTCACGGGCATCGTTCCAAAATAAAAACCCTGTGAAAACAGAACCGAAAAAATGGCAATAACAAATGCAAATTTCCTGGTATAACTTTTAAACATAACTAAATTTCCTTACCGCTGAATGTTTTGAATAATAGCCAAAGGGAGTTGTAACAGTGCGTATCGAAAACAAGAACTACTTATTATAAAGAGCCTAGAAGACGCCGCAAGAAACGCCGCTTCGCATTATCAATACCGTTCTCGAAAGATCCCGGAGCCAAGGGGTCCGAAGGGGCAGTAATGCGAAATTGTCAGTATCGATAGTTTTTAACACATTTTGGCGAATATCGATAATGAAAAAGACAAAAATGTAACAATTCCGAGATCTTTACGGCACATAGATCGACGGAACCGCCGTATCGCCGGCAAAGCCGAACGTATTCGCGATAAATTGCCCGTTCGAGCTGCGCAGGTAATACCAGACATTCGTGTCCGGGCGGAAAACCGCGATATCGTCCTTTCCGTCTCCCTCGAAATCGCCCTGCAGCGGCCGGTCGCCGCTCAGCCCGAACGGCACGGCGGCAAATCCCTGAGTGGTTTTCATCAGGTACCAGGTGCCGCTCGACGGACGAAAGACCACATAGTCCGCCTTGCCGTCGCCGTCATATTCGCCGGGCACGGGTTTGTCCCCGTTTAAGCCGAAAGCCGCGATATTAAACCCGCCGTCGCTGCTGCGGAGGATATACCAGACGCCGCTCGACGGCCGCCAGACCGCAATATCGTTCTTACCGTCGCCGTCGTAATCCGCCTGCACCGGAACGTCCCCGTTGAGGCCAAACTGCGCGATGGTAAATTGCCCGTCCGAGCTTTTGATGATGTACCAGACCCCGGTCGAAGGCCGGAAAACCGCGATGTCGCTCCTGGAGTCGCCGTCGTAATCGGCCGGAACCAGTTTGTCTCCCGCCAGTCCGAAAGTGGCGATCATGGCCGTGCCGTTGCTGCTTTGCAGGATATACCAGGCGTTTAGCGAGGGCCGGAACACCGCGATATCGGCTTTACGGTCGCCGTCATAGTCGGCGCTCGCGGGCAGATCGCCGGTCGCGCCCCACGCCACTCCCTGAACGATACCGTCCGCGCTTCGCTGGTATTCGAAATCGGGGTTTGCCGGGGTGTCGCTCGGGTGGAAAACCGAAAAGTCCGTCTTGCCGTCGCCGTCGAAATCGAACAGCGGGGCAAGCGGCACGGTTATTTCGCAGGAGCATGTGACCCCGTCCTGTATCTGAATATTGTCGATCCACTGCCCGGTCCTGCGTCCGCCGACGTCGGTTCCCACGCGCCAGCGCAGCTGCACATTTTGCCCGGCAGCCGCCGCCGGAAGCCGCACCTGGACATTGACCCATTCGGGCTCGGTGTTTAACCCGCTCTTGCTCGACCAGCCGGGCCTGCCGCCCAGCGGGTTTTGGCAGCAGCTGTCGATCGTGCCGACGTAGCCTCCGGAAATAAATTGCCCGCCCGCCGCGATAATATCCTGAAAAGCGCCGCCGCCGATCTTGATCTCGAGCACGCCGCCGTCATACAGCCGGTTGCGCAGGAAAGTAGATTCCAGATCGTACTTGTTCCGGAAATACAAAACGGCGTTAGCATTCATTACCTGCACGGCCGGGGAAACCAGCTCGTTTACGCCGGGGTGGATCGCCTCCGGCGAAAAAGCGGCGTAATCGTTTTGCGGCGGTTCGACCAGCGCCTTTTCCCAGGGCAGGGCTTCGCCGGTAATCGCGGTGGACCACCCGGCTGGCAGATCCGGAGCGGGGCCTGCGAAAGGCTCGTTCATTACATAACGTGGCGCGCCCGTGCTCATCGATATGAGAAAAGCGCCCGCGCTCGTCGTATCCTGAAATTGAAAATTCAGCGCCAGGTTCGCGCCGCAGGCCAGAGACGGCGAGGCGGTAAAAGTAAAGCTCCGTATAACGAACGCCCCGCCTCCGGGCAGCGCCCCGTAATTTTGCGGGCCGCTCGGGTTTGTCACGCCGCCGCTCGCCTGCAGTGTGACCGTTAAATTAGACAGATCGGCCGCGCCAGTATTTCGCAGCGGTAAATTTACCGTGACCGTTTCACCGGGTTCGACAGCGGCATTGATCGCGCAGCTTTCAGCCGTGATCTCGATGCCCGCCGTTTCCAGTACCGCTCTTGGCTGCAGCGCGAAATTTTGCGTTACCGCCGCGCCGTTTGCCAGATTGACGGTAAAGTTCTGCGGAAAATATCCCGGCGCGGAGGCGCGAACCTGGTATGTGTCCGGCAAAAGTGCTGCGCTGAAATTTCCCGACGCGTCGGTCGCGCGCGTGGCGGTGATATTAAAACTTACCGAAACGTTGGCCAGCGGCAGCCCGGTGGCCGCGCTCGTGACCTGTCCCGCGATGGTGCCCCGCTGCGCCGCAGTGCATTCGGGAAACTTGAATTTTCCGATGCGGGTTTTCCAGCCGAACGGGCTTTGCGCCTGGCTCTCCGCAGTGAAATATTGGCCGTTGTACCAGAAGGTGCAGTCGTCGCTCGGGTCGACGGTCATATTAGTGTAATCGCCCCAGCGAAAACCGAACGCCGTCTGCACGCCGGTGCCCTCGATCAGCGAGGCCTCGCTTCTAAGTGTTCCGGGCGGGTCGGTCGCCGCTCTGCCGGTATAGATGATCGCGGGCTCTTTTACGATATTTCCGGTGTTATAGCCGACCGCCAGATTTCCCTGGTGATCCTGGGCCGCGCTGCCGATCCAGCGATTTTCACCCGCCACGCCGATCGTCGTCTGCACGTTCGGCGTAAAAGGCGAAGCCGTGTTCGGACGGCTCAACTCGTAAAGCCTGACACCGGCGTGATATTGCTGGTCGATCGGAGTCACGCGCACGGTTTGATTCACTACCAGCGATTCACGCGAGCCGAAATTACGATAGGCGAGGCGGTACATCAACCGGTCCGAATTCGCATCGAGCATTTCGCCCGGCGGCGGCTGAAAGATATCGTTTCTTCCGGCCGGGCTGGTCGGGTCAAACGGCGCGACGGCGATCGGGCTTCCCGGAATTTCCAAAAAAGTGGATTCCAGCGGGCGCGCAAAATCCGGGCGCAGTTCGAAGATACGCAGCGCGTCCTGCGCGTCGCCGTATTCCGTGGCGGTGTAGCCCATAAACAGCCCGGAGACGTTTGCCGGCGGCGGGGTCAGCCCGTCGAGATCGGCCGGCAGCAGCCCGCCGATGCGCGCGGTCGTCGCCGAAGGCATTTCGAAATAAATATATTTGGCGGTCGGGTCGCCTTTGAGCATCTTGTCGCGGTCGAAGGCCAGCGCTCCCGCGCCGACATAATCGCTGCCTAAAAACAGGTCGGCCGCCATGTAATAGGCATTGCTCCAGACACCGAATTTCGAAACGTCGTTTTGTTTGAAATTCGGCATGATGAATTCATAGACGTAGTAGCTGCCCATCGGGTCGCCAGTTTTCGAGATCGCGATCATCTGCCGGAAAGGCGGCGAAAGATTGCAGTACTGCGACATCAGCCAGCGGTCGGCCAGCGGATCGTAGAGCGCGGTCGGTTCGCCGTCGTCACGGGTCGAGCACGGCGTACCGAGCGCGGCAAAAAGGCTGCTCATCTTAAAGGGGGGCGACAGCGCCGTTCCGTTTTTATCGAATACGCGCAGCAGGATGTTCATCGACTGGACGTAGTGATTCGGGCCGACGTCGCCGTTCGTATCCGGCGGCAGGACGAGAATGCCGTGATTGATTCCGTTGTCGATGTTATTCATCCCGTCGAAAGACAGCAGCGGCGGGGGCATCGGGTCGGTTAGAAAACGCGCCAGCGGACCGTCCGTATCATGCGCCGCGCCCGGGATTTCACGGCTCGGAATTTGCTTGTCCTGTTCCTCGCGAACTTGTTTGGGGTCGAATTTTTGTTCCGGCGATCTGCCGACAAGGGAGCTTAACGGCGGCGAAACCGCAAATTTTACCGCCTCTGACGATTGAGGTTTTAAGGATGCGAAAAATTCACGGCCGTCCGCGGAAGCCGAAACGGCTTTACGCGCCGTCTCCGGCAAAAATGCAAAGGATAGCGCCAATGTTACTACCGGCACTAAAAACACCAATACTCTACGCATCAAAAACCCTCCGTAAGCGATAGTTGGGTAAATAATACAATAAGGCAGGCCAATTGAATAGTATTTGTTAAGACACAGGGAAGTAACGCCGTCTTCACCGGGGGCTGTAGCGCCGTCTTCACTGGGAGCGCGGACGGCTCGTCCGCATACGTTGCTTGTGGCGTGAAGCGTTTGTCCAGCGACAGCAGGCTGTCATGAAGGCCTCCCGCCTTCATATTTTCCGAAAAAACTGTGAGCGGGACGCTCACAGGACAGCCACCGGGACGGTGGCGATACTAAACCACTCGTAGCCGCTACATTAACAGCGCGTCGCAAATGCGCGCGGCGGTCTTGCCGTCCCAGAGCGGCGGAATCTTAGCGGGGTCTTTAGAAATGTCACTTCGCAAAATTGAATAGGCGGCCGATCTGATCTTTTCTCCATCGACGCCGACCAGTTGGTTCGTGCCCATCTCGACGGTGATCGGGCGTTCGGTATTTTCGCGCAACGTGAGGCAGGGAATGCCGAGCACGGTGGTTTCTTCCTGCAGTCCGCCGCTGTCGGTCAGCACCAGCCGCGCGCCGCTGTAAAGCCGCAGAAAATCGAGATACCCGAGCGGTTCGATCAATTTCAAGCGCGAATTTTCGATCCTGCCGGCAAAACCGAATTCGGCGATTTTTGCTTTGGTGCGCGGGTGCGCGGGAAATACGATCGGAATTTCTTTGCCGATATCGAGCAGCGCTTCGAGCAATCCGCTGAAAGTTTCCCGCTCATCGACATTCGAAGGGCGGTGGAGAGTCAGCACGGCGTATTCTTTTTCTCTTAAATTTAAGTCTTCCCTGACGGAAGACTTTTCGGCCAGTTCCATTTGGCCGAGCAGCGAATCGATCATCACGTTTCCGACCAGGCGAATTTTTTCCGGCGCAATGCCTTCGGCTTTCAAATTTTCGTCGCCGTCCGCCGAAGGCGTCAGCAGCAGATCGGAAATGCTGTCGGTCAAAATGCGGTTGATCTCTTCCGGCATCGAGCGGTCGCGCGAACGCAAACCGGCTTCGACGTGGGCGACCTTGACGCCCAGTTTCGCGCAAACCAGCGCGCAGGCGATAGTCGAATTTACGTCGCCGACCACCAGCACCCAATCGGGTTTTTCCCGCAAAACGACGGGTTCGAATTCCGTCATAATTTTTGCCGTCTGCACCGCGTGCGAAGCCGACCCGACGCCGAGATAAACATCAGGTTTCGGCAAGCCGAGATCGTCAAAAAAACTGTCGGACATCGCCGCGTCGTAATGCTGGCCGGTATGCACGATCAGCGGCTCGAAATCCGCCGGGCGCCGCTTCATCTCGGCATATATCGGCGCGATCTTCATAAAATTAGGCCGCGCTCCGACGATGTTTAGGATCTTGAGCATTTGTGTATCGCCACCGTCCCGGTGGCTGTCCTGTGAGCGTCCCGCTCACAGTTTTAAGATGTGAAGGCGGGACGCCCTCACGACAGCCGGCGAGACGCCGGCGCTACATTACAAGCGAACAATTTTTGCTTTACTATTCGTCCTTAACTCCTCATTCAGCGCATTTCTCGTATCGACGATCAGCGAAGCGAGCTGGGTGACTTTTTTATAATCCACGCCGCTGTGTTCAGTGCAGATCACCACGCAGTCGCTTTCCTTTATCAATTCATCCGTCAGTTCGGCATTATAAAGCGGGTCGCCGGCGCCGATGGTATAGGCGTGGTCGAACGTCACTTCGGCGACGAATGGATCGTGATAAACCACTTCCGCGCCGCGCGAACGCAGCAGGTCGATGATCGAAAGCGCCGGGCTTTCGCGCATGTCGTCGATGTCTTTTTTATACGCCACGCCGAGAATGACGACCTTCGATCCGTTGACGGCTTTTTTCTGCTCGTTGAGCGCGGTCGAGATCAGCTTGATCACATAATTCGGCATCCCCGAATTTACCTGCTCGGCGAGCGAAATGAATTGCGAATCGAAACCGTGCTGGCGCGCTTTCCAGCTCAGGTAATGCGGGTCGAGCGGGATGCAGTGGCCGCCGATGCCGGGGCCGGGATAAAAAGGCATAAAGCCGAACGGCTTGGTCGCCGCCGCGCGAACCACTTCCCAGGTGTCGATGCCGAGCGCGTTGCAGAGCTTTGCCATCTCGTTCGCCATGCCGATGTTGACCGCGCGAAAAGTGTTTTCCCAGAGCTTGGCGGCTTCCGCCACCCGCGCCGAAGCGACCGGGTGAACGTTATCGACGATCTGCCCGTAGAGCAGCGCCGCGATGTCGGTCGAATCTTTCGTCACGCCGCCGACCACTTTCGGAATGTTGTGCGTTTGAAATTGCGGGTTGCCGGGATCGACGCGTTCCGGCGAAAAAGCCAGCAAAAAATCCTCGTCCAGCTTAAAGCCTTTTTCCTCGAACATGGGACGGAGCACTTCGTCGGTCGTGCCGGGATAGGTGGTCGATTCCAGGATGATCAGCTGCCCGGAACGCATATGTTTTTGTATTTCCTCGCCCGAAGCCAGAATGTAAGACATATCCGGGTCTTTTGTTTTGCGCAGCGGCGTCGGCACGCAAATAATGATCACGTCGCAATCGGACAGCTGGCTGAAATCGGACGTGGCTTTTAGCTTTTCCGCCGCGACACAGCTTTTTATCGCTTCCGACGGAACGTCCACGATGTAGGAATTTCCGCTGTTGATTTCCGCTATTTTTCTTTCATCGACCTCAAAACCGATCCCGCGAAAGCCCTTTTGCGCGAATTCGACGATCAGCGGCAACCCGACATAACCGAGCCCGATCACCCCGATACAGGCGGTATGGTCCGTAATTTGTTGATTAAGTTGTTCTTTTATCATTAGTTATAGAATAATTTGAGATTTGAAATATGAGTGTTTCCGGCATTTTAAAGAATTTAAACCGGCTTTCACCGCTTTAAACTTATCAAAGATAAAAATACTGTCAAGAGAGGGGTTTTTCCAGTTTAGTTTAACTTATGTAGCGCCGGCGTCTCGCCGCTGTCGTGAAGGCGTCCCGCCTTCACATTTCTGGAAACTGTGAGCGGACGCTCACAGGACAGCCCTCGGCAGTAGAAGCGACGCCCGCGCTACATTTTATCCGGTGATGTCGCGCTCCCGGTTCCGGCCGGTTTCGGTCAAAACAAAACTCAGCGCCGCAAAGAGTGAAACTATGCACGCAATGGCGGCCGCGACGACGATCAGCGTTTGCCCGCTTTGTTTGACAGCGATGGCGGTCACCGCCCACGCGATCGCCAGCGGGTATAGGTAATTTCTCAATTTCACCTGCACCAGCACACCGAAAAAAGCCGCCAGCAGGATACACGTCGAGCTGAGAATTATTGCCCCCGTGTCTGACATCGTTACGTTCAGGTATTTCAGGGCAATAACAAAATTCACCATCGAGGCGACCGTCACCCAGCCGAAATAAATACCGAACGGCGCTTTAACCAGCCAGAATTCGGCGTTAGTTGCCGTGTTTTTTATTTTGATATTGGTCAGCAAAAGCGTCGCCAGCAGGGCCAGGATGATAAACAGGCAGAGCAGGATCTGATCCTGGTGCCAGAAAAATATCCAGGCGCAGTTTGCCGCGCAGCTTGCGATATAGAGCGAACGGACACTGCGAAAACGTTCGGCGTTTTTCGGCAGCATCTGGTAAATGCTGAAGACGATCATCCCGAAATAGATCAGGCTCCAGATGGTAAAAGCGTACCCGGCGGGTGTGACATAGGTCGGGTATTTGTCTGAGATCATTTCCGGCGTTACGCCGTTTACGCGGCCGGTCGCGGCCAGCCAGTTAAAGACGATCACGCCGGTAGTAGCGGCGATCACCAGCACTTTTTTTAATCCGTCGGAATTTTGCGACACCTTTATAACCCCTATAAAAAGCCTTTATGCTCGATAAATAATTTTGGATAAGTCGATGTTTGATGATAACATACGGGTAAAATTTCCAGCCTTCGGGGAGGGCAGATGAATACCGGAATATCTTTGAGGCGATCTTGAGATCGTTAAAGCAGCGCCCCCGCTGGCTGTCGCATGGGTGCCCCGCCCACGGACTTCGATCTGACAGCGGCAGCTCTTATCAGAACACTATCTAATCCAGAGGGATAATAAAAAATGACCATTAAAAATATTACGACTTTCCTGGCGCTTTTCGGTTTAGTGTTTTTCGGCGCTGCCGTAGTTGGCGTAAATGCGCAGAACTACCTGCTCGACAATTCGTTCAATCCGGCTTTTGGCGGGCGCACCCACCAGTTCTTCGACATGGTCAACGCGGTCGAAGCTCAGGCGGATCAAAAAATTCTGGTCGGCGGAAATTTTACTACCGTCAATGGAGACAACAGCGCGCTGATCGCGCGTTTTAATGCGAACGGCACGCGGGATTCGTCTTTTAATTCTGCCCTCGGATTTCAGGCTGACGATGCGGTAAGGGTCATCAAAGCCCTGCCGAACGGAAAAATTCTGGTTGCCGGTATCTTCCGGGTCGGGGGAAACCTGACGTATCTGACCCGGCTGAATTCGGACGGCAGCGTCGATGCCGGTTTTTCTCCCTCGGGCTTTGCCAATATCAAGACGATGGAGCTTTTACCTGACGGCAAATTTTTCGCCTGCGGGTTTGCCCTGGTTCGCTTTAACGCGAATGGAACCGAAGACGGCTCTTTCCATGTCACCTTTAGCGGCAACGGTTGTTTTGACGTAAAGCCCGCGCCGGACGGCGGCGCGTTCGTGGCCGGGCTCTTCGGCGCAGTTAACGGGGAACCGACGCGCGGGCTGGTCAGGTTAAACGCCGACGGCACCCGAAACACGGGTTTCAATGTTCCCGGCGACGGCAGCTCGATCCTTTCCCGCGAGTTTTATCGGGTAGTGCTAACGCCTGACGGCAGCGTCATCGCCAGTTCGAAATATTGGTATTTTAATTTGCAGCAGGATCTGATGGCGAGCGGCCAGGTGACCCGCTATGACGGCAGCGGCGGCGCGACTCCATTTTCGAATTGCAGTTACGTGGAAAATTACACTACCCTGTTTTTGGTAAACGACGGAAAGATCATCACTAACTCCTGTTCGCCGAGTTCCGGCGGCGGGTCATACCAATTCGGGAGGCTGCTTCCGGGCGGATCGTTCGACGCTTCTTTGACCAGGATCGCCTTTAGCGACCTGGTTACCTCGATCGCGCGCCTGCCTAACGGAGACTATGTCGTGGGCGGCTCCTTTACCTCCGTCGAAGGCAGCCCGCGGCAGCGGGTCGCCAGGCTGAATGCGATCACCCACCCGACGCTGGGCGATTTTGACGGCGACGGCAAAACCGACATCACCGTCTTTCGTCCGAGCGAAGGGATCTGGTATTCACATCTCAGCGCCGGAAATTATCAGTTTTCGTGGTGGGGCCTCGGCACCGATAAACCCGTCGCGGCCGATTATGACGGTGACGGAAAAACCGACGTGGCCGTTTTCCGCAACGGCGACTGGTACATCATCCGGAGTTCCGATTCGGTTTTCGATTTCCGCACCTTCGGACAGACCGGCGATCTGCCGACGACCGGCGACATTAACGGCGACGGCAAAACGGATATGATCTACCGCCATAAGGTCAACAACGTGGTGGAATGGACTTTCCGGTATTTCGGCTCGGCCTCGCCGTCCGGAACTTTCTTTTAAATAACGAGCTTCAGGGCGACATACCCATCACCGGCGATTTTAACGGCGACGGCAAAACGGAGGTCGGATTTTATCGTGACGGCCACTGGTATTCCCGGAATGAAACGGTTAGTTCCGTGACGACACATTATCTCTTCGGAACGACGGGTGACATCCCGGTGCCGGGCGATTATGACGGCGACGGGCGAACGGATTACGCGCTCTTCCGGCCTTCGACCGGTGTCTGGTACATCGCGAGAAGTCTGGACACGCAATTCACCATTTTCCAGTTCGGCGCAAGCGGCGATGTTCCCGTTCCCGGCGATTACGATGGCGACGGAAAAACGGATATCGGCATTTACCGTAACGGGCTCTGGTTCCTGCAGAGAAGCTCGCTCGGTTTCGGCGGCGAATCGTGGGGCCTGGCGGAAGACATTCCGATCCCGGCACAGTCGAGGTATTGATAGTAAAGGTAGCGCAAAAAAACTCCCCTCCTTACGAAGGAGGGGTGCCCGCAGGGCGGGGTGGTTCTCTGCTGAGACACTAAAGATCAGGAAGTACTCTGTCTAAGAAATTATTGGGAAATCCCAATCTAAATGATACCATCGGGCAAAATTCCGCCGCATTCAGAGGAAGGGTTAATATGTTTATAAAAAGTCTTTTACGGGTAAGCCTGCTGGCTTTATTTGCCATTATTTCTATTCCCGCTATCGCGCAAAAGTATAATTTAGACACCGGCTATAACGTGACTGTCGCGGGGGCGAACTCGAGCGGCAAATGGATCTATGTTACGGCGCTGCAGCCGGATCAAAAGCTGCTCATCGGCGGCAGGTTCACCACTGTTAACGGTGTCGCGCGAAATAAACTTGCCCGGCTTAATACGGATGGCACCCTGGATACCAGCTTTAACGCGAACGCTCTGATCGGCGCCCTTAACGAGCATGTGGTGCGCAGCATTCAGGTGCTTCCCGACGGCAAGATATTGATCGGCGGTTACCTTGGTACAGGTTCCGGCCCTATCGGGATTCTTCGCCTGCTGCCAGACGGCAGCCTCGATCCCGCCTTTACCAGCCCCCCGGCCGGATTTATCGAAGATTACCGGGTCAGGCAGCTCTCTAACGGCATGATAATTCGCTGCGACTCGCAAGGTTTTAAACGTCTGAATAACGATGGAAGCCTGGATTCCTCATTTGCGGTCACGCTTTCCGGCCTGGCCAGTGAAGTGTGTCAGGATATCGAAATATTACCCGATGGCAAACTCCTGTTGGGTGGAGGTTTCAATGCTGTTAACGGCGTCCCCCGGAGGGGCCTGGCAAGATTTAATTTGGACGGCTCTCTCGATACCGGCTTTGTTCCGCCCCCGGTGCCGGACTATCCGCCTTACACTCTTGCAAGTATGGTGACGCAAAGGGTATTTCCCTTGGCCAACGGCAATATTCTTTTTTACAATGAGGACGGTTTTTTTGCCCCGCCTAATAATATTTCCATAAACCAGGATCTGTTAGGACTGGATTCCAGCGGAAATAGTTTAAAGAAGTTTGCCCTGAACAGCTCGGAGGTCTTCGATGCCATAACTCTTAGTAACGGGAAAACCTTGGCGTCGATCGGCGGGGTCGTGCGTTTTTGGCCGGACGGGACAAGGGATCTTTCTCTCAGTGGTTTATCGGGCGCCGGAACCGTTTACTCTTTGAAAGCGCAGAGTGACGGGAAAATAATACTCGCGGGAACGTCCGGCACGGTGCTCAGGTTTGCTCCTGAGGCGATACCCGCGCCGCCTGTCCCGTTTGATTTTGACGGTGACCTGAAAACGGATATCTCGGTCTTTCGTCCGAGCGATCGTTATTGGTATCAGCATCTGAGCTCGGGAAGTTATCTTTTTACCAACTGGGGATTAAGCACGGATAAACTCGCGGCCGGCGATTACGACAACGACGGAAGGGCAGACATCGCGGTATTTCGCGATGGAGTTTGGTTTATCATCCGAAGCTCGGATTCGACGCTCGATTTTCGCAACTACGGTCAGGCAGGCGATATCCCGCACCCCCTGGATATCAACGCCGACCATGTAACGGATCTGGTGGTGCGCCGGGGTTCCGGCGGTGTGGTTACCTGGAAGATGGCTTATTCAGGAAATCTCAATAATCAGAACACCATTAATGTTGCCGGTGAACTTCCCGGCGACAGGCCGGTTACCGGCGATTTCAACGGTGACGGGAAAGCCGATGTCGGTTTTTATCGCAACGGCAATTGGTATCTTAAAGACAATATCGGCAATGATCCCGTGAGATATTACTATTGGGGATTAGCCGATGATATTCCGGTGCCGGGCGATTACGATGGCGACGGCCGGACGGACTTTGCCGTTTATCGTCCTTCGAGCGGCGTCTGGTATATTCAGAAAAGTCTGGACGGATTCTACGCCACCCAGTGGGGCGTCAGTACCGACATCCCCGTTCCGGGCGACTATGACGGCGACGGAAAAATGGACATCGCCGTTTATCGCGACGGCAGCTGGTACCAACTGAGAAGCAACGGAAACGTTTTCTTCGGCGAATCTTGGGGATTGGCCGGTGACAAACCCATACCCGCGCAGTCGCTCTATTACTGAAAGAATGTATACGTTTAGAGGCGGTCTCCGACCGCCTCGTGTAAAATCATTATGGCGGCCAAAGACCGCCTCTAAGCATATCTAAGAGAGAGGTTTCGGCCTCTCCTTTTTTTATGGGTACGTCTATCGGGCTACTGACACCGAAACGCGTTTGGTGTTAAAATTTTTACAAGTTTATTTATCAGACACTCACATGGAGATCGAAATAACTTCAACCAATCCGGCGGTCAGGGCCGTGATCACGGGAACCGCCCCGCGCCCCGCGCGGCTTGCCGCGGCTAAGGGCCTGCTGCCGCTGTCACAGGGCGACCAGTTGGAAATACTGGTAAACCTGGCGACAAACGAAGACGCGGAACTGGCCGAAACGGCGCGCGCTACCCTTAACGCCCAGGACGCGGGCGAGCTGAGGGTCGTCGCGCAGTCGCTGGAAACCGCGCCGGGCGTTTTGAGTTTCCTGGCGAAGAAAAACGATCTGCCCCGCGAAGTGCATGAGGCGGTGATTGCCAATCTCAATACACCCGGCGAATCGCTGGTCGATCTGGTAAAAAATACCCGCGAAGGCGGGCTGCTTGAGCTGATCGCCGTCAACCAGCAGCGGCTGATCCGGGTTCCCGAAATAATCGAAGCGATCATTGTAAATCCGGCGCGCACCCCCGAAGCCGAACGCCGCGCCCGTGAAACAAAACGTGAATTTTTTGAAAAGGAACGCGGCGCGCAGCAGATCGCAAACGAGCTCCGCGCGCAGGGCAGGGAAGCGGCCGCCGAATTTATCGAGCAGGCGGAATTCGCCGAAAGCGTGGGCGAGGGCGAGATCAGTCTGCAGGACGCGGTGCTGCTGGCCGAATACATCGAGGTTCCCGATGTCGATATCGATGATTCATGGCTCTCGATGGATCTGCTCGAAGAAATGTACGAGGAAACGCCGGAGCAAAGACTGGCGATCGTCAATAAAATTTTGGGCGAGTTAAAATCCGAAGACGGCGTGGACCCGAACCAGTTCGTCACGATGGTGCGCCGCATTTTGCTGATGGGAATAAAAGATCGCGTCAAATACGCGATGAAGGGCGACCGCGAAGTGCGCAATATTCTGATCCGCGATGCGAACCGGATAGTTTCCGAAGCGGTCATCAAAAATCCCAAGATCACCGATCAGGAAATCGAAAAAATAGCCGCCATGCGCACCGTCTCAGGCGATATCCTGCGCCAGATCGGCATCAACCGCCAGTGGCTGCGCAGCTATTCGATCATTCACAATCTGGTGCGCAACCCGCGCACGCCGATGCCGATCATTATGGCCATCATTCCCCGCCTGATGCCGAAGGATCTTAAATCCCTTAGCACGAACCGCAACGTCCCCGACGCCGTCCGCCAGCAGGCCGCCCGACTCGCCGCCATCAGAGGGAAATAATTTCTTAGCTCCGTTAGGGGCGTTATATTGTAGAAATAAGTGAAGTTAAAAATTTTAAGTCCGTAGTTTATATGTCGTTCCTACGGAACTCTCCGGTTTTAAATATGATCACGGGTCTATAAATATTACGTATCACGTATCACGTATTGCGTATCACGTCTCGCGTATCACGTCTCGCGTGCCGCGTATCACGTATCGCGTGCCGCGTAACACGATTAAAGCAGCGCTTTCACTTTACCGGTCTTAACATACGTTCCCGCAATATCGGTTAGGGTATGGCTCAACCCGCCAAGCCATAGTCCAAAAAAGACCAGCCAGGCAAAATTCGCGCCCAGGTAGCGGCTGACCAGTTCACCCAGCCGCTGCCACTCACTCGAAAAGGTAACAAGATCCGGCACTGCGCCGTGTGTATAAAACGCGCTGATCGAAACCGCCACGAATGCCAGCAGCGTCAGCGCGCCCATCAGATAGATCGTCCGCAGCAGCGTGCCGAAAAGAATTCCATGTGTCCAGCGCGAGCGGTGTTTGAAAAACGCGCGGTAGGGAAACCAGACGATGCGGAAAAAACCCCAGCGCGTATATTGTTTTGAATAGGTGTCGAGATCGGGGCCGAAGATCAGCCCGCCGAAAAGCGAAGCGACGGCGATCACCGCCGCAAAGGCAAGGCTGCCCGAGACAAGCCACGCCGTGCCGAAGATCGGGATCGCCAGCAGTACCGTGACCGCATCATGAGCTTTGGCGGAAGGCATTTAGCGGCTGCCCCATTCCCAAATTCCGTAAAGAATTTTCTGGTCGAGTTTGTGGCCGGATTGTTTTAGCGCGATGATCGCCTGTGAGCGGTGATGCGCGTCGTGCGCCGCCAGGTAGCCGACAAAAGCCGTCACGTGCGGCTTAAAACCTTTTACTTTACCGTTATTTTGCGCCGCGTTTTCGATTATTTTCTCGATCGCTTCGCCGGACGCGGCCAGTGAACTTTGCAGCAGCTTTTTATCATGCGCGTTTTCTTTTTCGATCTTTTCCAGCCCGTTTAGGGCATCAGGCAGCGCGGCCTTGAGCCACATCAGCCGGACGTTATGGATATGCGCGAATTGTTCGCCCGCGCTGCGCCCTTTGGAAGTAAGAGTGTCCGGCAAATTTTCTTCTGCGATCGCCGCGAGCAAATAAAGGTCGATGCGGTTATTTATCTGCCAGGTTTCGATCAGCTGCTTTTCATCCATACGGTTTTGGATTTTAGCATATAATGTTTTGAGTCGATGCCTTAAAACCGGAAGCGCGGACTAAGTTCAGAGTTACGCCTTTAGGCGTAAATTATACGTAGCTCGTAACTTCGAACTGGACCGTGGACTAAGTTCAGAGTTACGCCTTTAGGCGTGAATTATACGTAGCTCGTAACTTCGAACTGGAGCGCGGACTAAGTTCAGAGTTACGCCTTTAGGCGTGAATTATACGTAGCTCGTAACTTCGAACTGGAGCGCGGACTAAGTTCAGAGTTTCGTCTTTAGGCGTGAATCACGCGTAAACGCGTAACTCTAAACTGGGAGCGTCTGTTCCGCCCAAATGGAAATCATGACCCAAGATCCAAAACGTGAATTGCTGAGGCATCTGGTCGCCACGATAGCTTTTCGCGGCCGCGTCGCAATACGGGAAGCGCCGGAAAATTTCGCGGGCTTTAAACTTGATGAAACTATCAGAACGCCGGGCGAGATCCTGGCGCATATTGGCGATCTGCTGCGGGGCTCCGTTTATTTGCTAAAAGGCGAGATGGTTCAGATAAATTCTTCTCCGCTTTCCTGGAACGATGAGGTCGAACGTTTTTTCTCGGCCGCGAAAGAGCTCGATTCGTTTTTGGCATCCGATACACCGCTTGCGGCAGAGATTGAAAAACTTACTCAGGGCCCGATCGCCGATGCATTGACGCACGTCGGTCAGATCGTCATATTGCGGCGCGCCGCCGGAGCGCCTGTTCGCAGCGAACCCTATTTCAGCGCGGAAATTGTTCCCGGCAAATAGCAGTTCTCTTTATGGAGCGCGGGCATCTTGCCCGCAGCGAACGAAGGTGCGTTCGAAAGCGCGGGTTATTAACTGGGAGCGCGGACGGCTCGTCCGCAACGAACGCAGGGCGCGTTCGAAAGCCGCCTAAAGGCGTAACTCTAAACAGTGAGTAAAAATGAATTCTTTTTTTCAAAAACTAAAAACTACTCTCGCGATGATCAAATTCGAACACACGCTGTTCGCCTTGCCGTTCGCTTTTCTGAGCGCGATTCTGGCGGCAAACGGGTTGCCTACCTGGTGGCAGATACTTTGGATCACGCTGGCGATGGTCGGCGCGCGCAGCGCGGCGATGACCTTTAACCGCATCGCCGATAAAAATATCGACGCCGCCAATCCGCGCACCGCGGGCCGCGAGCTCCCGGCGGGAAAATTATCCGTCGGTTTTGCCTGGATGTTTTTCTTTGCCTCGGTCGCGCTGTTTTTGCTTTCGGCTTTTATGCTCAACTGGTTAGCGCTGGCGCTGTCGCCGGTCGCCTTGCTCTTTGCGCTCGGTTACTCGTACGCGAAAAGATTCACTTCATTTGCGCACGTTATCCTCGGGATAGCGCTGGCAATTTCGCCCTCGGCGGCGTGGATCGCCGTGCGCGGCGCGCTCGATTCCGAAGTCCCGCTGCTGCTGTCGCTGCTGGTGATGATGTGGACGGCCGGGTTCGATGTGCTTTACGCCTGCCAGGATTTTGAATACGACCGGCGGGCCGGTTTGCGCTCGATCCCGGCGCGTTTCGGCATTGCCAATTCGCTCTGGATCGCGCGGCTCTTTCATTTTCAGGCTTTCCTGGTGCTGCTGTTTTTGTATCTGGTGACGGAGCTCGGCTGGCTCGCTCTCGCCGGGGTGATCGCCGTCGGCCTGCTGCTGATCTACCAGCACACGCTCGTAAAACCGGGCGACCTCAGCCGACTTAACGCCGCTTTTTTTACCACCAACGCCTTTGTCAGCGTGATCCTGCTGGCAACTTTCGGCGGCGCGGTCTTTATGGCAAAGCTATGAAAATTCCCACGATCCAGGGCATTATTAAACGAAGGATATTGGCGAATTATCGGGCCGATCCGGAGATCATACAACGAATATTGCCCGCCGGCTTTCGGCCAAAACTGCACAAAGGGAAGGCCGTAGCCGGAATTTGTTTGATCCGGCTGGAACATATGCGCCCGAGATTTACGCCGGAGATCATCGGGCTCTCCAGCGAAAATGCCGCTCACCGGATCGCGGTTTTATGGGAAGACGAAAGCGGTGAAACCAAAGAAGGCGTTTATATCCCGCGCCGCGACACCGATTCTTTTCTCAACAATCTGGCTGGCGGCACCATCTTTCCGGGCGAAACCAACCCGGCGAGTTTTAAGGTAACTGAGAACGAAGGCGGGATAGATCTCGCGATGAATTCGGACGACAAAACGGTTTCCGTAAAATTAACGGTCGGTATTTCCAAAAAATTTCCGGAAGCTTCGATTTTCTCTTCACTCGAAGACGCTTCAAAGTTTTTTGAAAACGGCGCGCTCGGTTATTCCGTCACCAGAGGAGGAAAGGAATTGGACGGCGTCGCGCTGCAGATCAAAAATTGGAGTGTCGAGGCGCTTGATGTGACCCGGATCGAATCGAGTTTTTACGATGATGAAAAGATCTTCCCTCCGGGCTCGATCGAATTCGACCATGCCCTGATAATGAGAGACGTCGCGCACGAGTGGTATAGCGCAGCTAGTTTTCCGCTGAAATAAAATTCAGAGCCGTCCCGTTTCCTGGGGCGCCGCCGATCATATTCAGCATCCGTTCGCCGATCCCGCGCGCGCGCATTTTTATCAGTTCGGCGCGCTCGCCGGTAAAAAGCTCGTCAACGGTTTCGCTCCAGATCTTTAGCCAGCGTTCGAAATGCGCCGCGGTCAATTCGGTTTTCCGGTTCAGGTCGAGGTGGATCTGCATCGGGTTGCGGCCGCGCAGTTGATAATCTTTTTCCCCAAAGATCATCGAATCCCAAAAATCGCCGATGATCGGCAGATGATGTTCCAGGTCGAGTTCGGCAATGGCAAAGATATAGCCGATCACATCGTCAACCAGCACCTTCTCGTAAAATCGCTGCAGCAAGAGGTCGATGTCCTGTCTGCTTTCAATGTCTTTCATACTGTATTTAAACAGTGTAACACTCTCTCTCATCCGTAAATTGGTTATTGCTTTTCAAAACAGGATTTTTTGTGGGAAAATTATTGACGTCCCCAAGGGCACGCAAAATAGTATTCTGAAACAGGCGGGATTGAAGAAATAGTCGGAGAAAAGTTATGCGTTATATGGTGGTGATCGAAGCGGGAGAAAATAGTTTTGGGGCTTACGTACCCGATCTACCGGGCTGCGTTGCTATCGGTGAAAGTGAAGAAGAAGTCCGGCAGCTAATTCAGGAGGCGATTCAATTTCACCTGGAAGATTTGGCCGAAACTGGCGCGGATATTCCCAAACCGTCTTCAAAAAGTGAGTACGTCGAAATCCTGGCTGCATGAGAGTAGGCAAAACTTATTTATTAAGTTCGCTCGCCGATTCAAATATTTTTCTTATCCCTTCCGGCATTTCTTTTTTGGTTATCCAGTCGAGATAATTCAGATCGTGGTTGTGCGCTTTGAAGACGAAAGAGTGCAGATTAGTTTTCCGCGCTTTCTGAAACCGTTCGCGCAGATCATAGACGCCTTCCACCGGGCAATTCGCGTCATCCTCGCCGTGGAAAATATAAACCGGAATATTGGTTCTTAATAGCCGTGTCTTATTCGCTTCGAGTTCGAAATGTTCCTTGAGCCAGGCGGTCGTGACGTGAAAGTAATTATTCCAGATCCAGTCGTCGTCGCCTCTGCCGACGGCGGCCAGAATTGCTTCGTACCTCGTTTTATTTAACAGCCCGAAATCGGCGGCGTCGATCGTATCGTCTTTATTTACGTCCAGCTGCTCGAATTTCGCTCCGCCAAATGCTCCGGTTCTAAAGGCCGTGGCGGCTTTCGCGTCCGATTCGTATTCTTTCCGGCTGATCCGGTTATCGTGATCGGCGTCGAAATAGCCCCGGATATTTACCATCGAAGCCCCACCCGAATTTTGCCATTTGATCACGTCGGACAAATTATCGTTGGCATAACCGGCCAGCATCAGCGCCGAGATCTTATTTTTCTTATCGTCTGCTGCAAGCGTTGCGATAATGCTGCCTTCGCTCCAGCCGAGCAGCACGATCTTTGCTTTTTTCAACCGCTTATCTTTTCGCAGCGTACTGATAAAAACGGCAATGTCTTTGACCTCGATGCTCGGCAAAACTTTTTTGTATTTTTCGCGGTCCACTTTTTCATAAAGCGGCGGCGTATCGCCCGCTTCGACCCCGCGTTTGTTGTAGGTAAAAAAGGCGATGCCCCGCTGATTAAATTCTTCGGCAAATTTATCCAGGTAATTAAATTCGACCCCGCCGATCTTTCGATGTTTGTTGTACGTCCCCGGCCCGGTGCCGTGAATATAAATGACCAATTCTCTTATTTTCGGCGTACCGGCGGGCAGGGACAATTTCCCCTCGACCGTCTCGCCGTCGAAGAGACGAAATTTAACGATCTCGCCGGCAAGCAGCGGAGCGGTGAGCAGCAACAGCAATAGGGAAACCCGAAACAGTTTCATATTCGATCTGCAAAAAAACTATTTCATATACGGGGCGTTTTCCGGCGAGCGTACCGCGATTTGGCATTCGTCTTCAAAAATAAGTTTGCCCGGGATCTCGCCGGCGCTCAGGCGTTCGATGCGCACGTTATTGGCTTTCAGAATTTCGCACAGGGCCTCTATCTTTTCGATAAAGTTTTCCGCCGATCTTTTGAACCAGAAATAAGTATGGTCGTCTTCGCCGCGTTTCGCCGGATCGTCGTAAAATTCCGGCACCGGCAGATTCTCGTCAAACCACGTAATAAGTTCCTGTAATTTGATCTTTTCCGCGTCGCTGATTCCCGAGTGGTCGCGGACGTGATCGGCCGAACGAAAAATACCGGCCTCGGTTTTGCCGCTAACGTTGTTGCGGTAGCTGACGATATAGCGCAGGTACATAACGTATCGCCACCGTCCCGGTGGCTGTCCTGTGAGCGTCTCGCTCACAGTTTCGTCATTAAAAAAGCGTCGGCGGCTGCGTCGAGGTTAAAGTTTGTGGGATCGCCAGGGCGCTGCCGATCTTTTTATTTAGTTTTTCGATAAAATAAGCCGACAGCAGCGGCGATTCCAGTTCGACGTTTTGGTGAACGAAAAAGTAGAGTTCCTGCAGGCCCTGGTTTTTCCAGGCGGCGATGCGCTCGATCCATTCATCGAGCCGCGTGTAATCCGAAACCGGGTGATTTGCGCCGACGTAGCGGACAAAAGCCGTCGGCGTCGTCAGCCGCATGTGCATCAAATCGCGGCGGCCGGCGGTATCGACCAGCACGTTGATGACATTATTGTCTTCCAGCAGTTTGTAGAGCGCGGCGCTGGTTTCCGGATTCGTGTACCAGTCGGTGTGGCGAAATTCGACGGCCAGCGGCACGTCGTACTTCCAATTTTCAACGAATTTAACGACGCGGTCCACGTCCTTCGGGCCGAAGTTGTTGTGCATCTGCAGAAAAGGCACGCCCAGCCGGTCGCCCAGCCCGGAAAAATTGCCGACATAATTATCGACGATCTCCGCCACCTCCTGCAGCCGTTTCCAGTGTGAAATTTCCTGTCCCAGCTTGGGAAAAAACTTAAAGCCTTCGGGCACCGTGTCCTTCCACTTTTCAAACTGCGCGGCCGGAAAGAGCCGGTAAAAAGTGGCGTTGAGCTCGATGCAGTTAAACTGCGTCGAGTAATACCCGAGCTCGTCCTTCGTCCCCTTCGGATAAAAATTCTTCAGATCGGCCTTGTTCCACTTCGCGCACCCGACATAAACCTTCAGCTCATTCGCGCCTTTAGCCGCCGCCCTTTTTAAAGTTTCCGCCGTGCCCGCATGATCCGCCGGAATCGTAAAATCAATACTCTCAGGATTATCTACTTGTCCAAATTTCATACTAAATTCTAAAATTTATGTTTCAGCGAATTTTGCTGAAATCATAACATAGAGTTTGGGTAACTTTCATTTATGGTGTGAAATTACCAGTTTCGTCCAGGTGCTCCGACAAATACCTCATAAAACCTTTTGCAGCATTAAAAATATCTTCAGCTTCCTCTTCTGTATATTTTCTGCCTACGTGCATGGACGGATTGCGCCAAGCCGTCCTCACTGCTTCCAGAAACGGTCTAACGCCGTTACAAAATTCTTTTTCCTCCTGTGAATTCCATTTATTACATGGAATTATTATCATATTTTCTTTTTTCTTCTTTTCACCGTTACGCTCTCCAATTTCATCACGTATTGGAGTTAAAATACGACCCCAATTTGGTTTTTCACTTTTAACTTTATTCCAAACTCCCAACGTGCTGGCAAATGCTTTTAGTCCAATTTCCATCACGCGCTGTAAGTGCATTACACATGCAGTATATCGCGCCAAGGCAAAACACTTGCTGGCTTCCTCAATATCAAAGGTCGCGGATGGAAACTTGTCAAAAACATCTTGCGCAAAGGGAATGGAGTTTTCAAAATAATGTACTTTATTACGTTTGATTCCGAGAAGCAATGGGGAATCAATCTCGTCCAGAATTCGGGATTTCAGCTCATCTAGAGACTTTTTCAAAGAAATCGCACTATAGTCTTTTTCCATCGCTTTCCTGATCTGATCTATAAGAATGATTGAAAGATCAAGTCCGATGGTTGAACAGTGAAGCTCCGTTTCATTTAATGCGGGAATGATTTTATTTTTTACTTCCAGCGGAAGCAATTTATTGAGGTTAGGTATGGCCTCTAACTGTCTAGATAGATCGGAAAATTGAGTAAATATAAAAATGAATTCTTTCGGATTGAATTTAAGCATCTTATATTTCCTTATCTAGCCCCATCCGGCCAAAGAATTAGATTTATAAATCGACAACCAAGAAAAGATTATTATTGCAAAAAAGGATTGAATTTTGGCAAAGTTTTATCTCATTGTTTACGAGGATGACGAGCTTCACTGAGAGCTTTGTGTTTTGCTTTTTCCACATGCTCAATGAGTTCTAATAATCGTTTGTCAGGAGTACGAATTGACTGGAGAATCGAAATGTCATTTCCTTCTAGTCCAACAACTGTATAACGCTCTTCGAGATTTTGAAGTGTAATGGATTGAGTGATACCCTTTCCGAACGTGAAGGGTGTAACGACAAAGAAAATATCTCTTTCTCCAAATTCTGATCCGTCTCGCGCGAATGATTCAAATGTTTCAAATAATGCCCTGACACGATATGTGTTGGGTGGATTGTCACATATAAAACAAACAACGATTTCAAAGCTGCCGTGCAAATTTACTCTTCTCGCATATATGTCAGGCACGAACTCAATGTTCTCTATTCCTTCAAGATCTTCTCCCACCTCAACATCATAATTCCATTCTTCGAGCCATTTCTTAAATAAGCTCTCAAGCATGATATGTCTAATTAGCACCTCAGGCTCCAATTGTTCTTTAGGAGTATCTTTAAATTCCTCCTCCGGTATTTCGAACCAACGAGCTAAATTCCTTCGGCTAATTTCAAAGTCTAAATTGAAATTTCCTTGGCTAGCCATCTCCTCGGCTAATAGTTTGATTTGATCTGCGTCGGGCAACCGGTCACCCGGGACACTGATAGACGCATCTTTGATCAATCTTGCTAAATCAGTACCCGAAGACTCTATGCCGCTGGCTGAAAGAGCCGCAATAACGCTTCCTACGATTTCTTCGCTCATGTTTTTCCTCGTCGTCGACTTATTGGGTTAGTAGGCAATTAATCTTGCGAGCGTTAATAATTCCTTAAAAGTCTAAAAAAATCAAGTTTATTTCCATAAATTTGCGCGTTTAATTGAGCGGTGCATAAAAACCAATTTTTACTAAATCAGGCAAAGAATGCAGTTTTCATTCGATAAAAATCTAAATATTATTGCGGAAAGGTCGAAGCGCGGGAGCGGCTAACTTTTTAACGAGTACTACATATCTAGTTCTTGCTCAACGTTTCTTATTAGAATGCTGACCTCCAAATCAGACTAAATTGTCGATCTCAGATTTATCATAGATTGCCATTAGATAGACGGTATCTTTTTCTATAATAGGCATAGGAGATAATTCTTGCGCCCCTGTTTTTGCTTTTCTTTTACTCGATATTGCAACGCGGATTTTGTAGGCGTTTCCACTCATCGAAGTGCCTAACCTGACATTGAGTTTTAGGCTATCTACGATTTTTTGAATGTCTGCGGGAAGTGATTTATAGCGTTTCGAGAGTTTCTTGACCTATCTGCGGAAGGAGTCGCAGACGATTATTTTATTTGCCATTTCGCAGTTCAGCTAAAAACTCATCTGCCTCAACTTCGTTGCCGGGATCGTAATTTGGATCTTTTAGATCGCGTTTCAGCTCAGTCAAAGTAGTTTTAATATCAACCATCAATTCCGCTTTTTTGAGACGTTTTTTTAGGCTTTTGATTTCATTCTGCATACGTTTCCAACGCTCCGCCGGCACGACGACCGTATCCTGCTTTTTTAATGTTTTAACGTTCTCCATAGCTCCAAATCGCACTTAAATCACTAAACTTTGTTAGAATTACCATAATTTATGCAGTTTTCATTCGATAAAAATCTAGACACGATCGCGGAAAAGGTTGAGGCGCATGAGCGTTTGACCTTTGAAGAGGGATTACAACTCCTTCGCACCGATGATTTGAATGCGTTGGGCAAGCTGGCGGACACGGTGCGGCGGCGCAAGCACGGGCGCACCACGTATTTTAACGTCAACCGGCATTTTAATCACACCAATATCTGCGTGGCGGACTGCAAATTTTGCGGCTTTTACCGGCGTTCGCGCGCGGATGACGCCTACACGCATTCGATCCAGGAAGGCATCGATATCGCCCGCGCGGCCGTGGCCGAGGGCGCGACCGAACTCCACATTGTTGGCGGCCTCAATACCAAGCTGCCTTTTACCTATTACACCGATCTTTTTTCGTCGCTCAAGCGCGAGTTTCCCCGCCTCCATCTGAAGGCGCTGACCATGGTCGAGCTCGATTTCTTTGCGCGCTTTTACAAAATGTCCGACGAAGACGTGATCGAGCAGCTACATGCGGCGGGAATGGATTCCTGCCCCGGCGGCGGCGCCGAAGTTTTTGCCGAACCGACGCGTTCACGCATCTGCGATCACAAATGCGACGGCGCGCGCTGGCTCGAACTCGCCGGCAAGGTTCACAAGGCCGGCCTCAAAACCAACGCCACGATGCTCTACGGCCACATCGAAACTACGGAAGACCGCATCGACCATTTTGTAAAACTCCGCGAGCAGCAGGACATCTCCGGCGGCTTTCAGTGCTTTATTCCGCTGGCGTTTTTTCCGCCGGGAACGGCGCTTTCGTCGCTGCCCGGCCCTGACGGGATCGATTCGCTCAAGACCATCGCGGTGTCGCGGCTGATGCTCGATAATTTCGACCACATCAAGGCCTATTGGGTGATGCTCGGCAAGGCGACGACGCAGACCGCGCTCCATTTTGGCGCCAACGACGTCGATGGCACCATCACCGAAGGCGGCGAACTGACCGAAAGCTACGCGGTCGAAAACGGCGAAGTAAAAATGACCCGCGCCGAACTTGTCACCATGATCGAAAACGCCGGCTTCGAAGCCGTCGAAAGAGACACGGTCTATAACCGTGTGGATAGATTGGCGGCGTGAAAGTTTAAAATCTGATTGGACTGATAGTTTGGATAGTTGATTGTTAGTCAGAGCGTTAGATCATTGCTACATTCATCATCTGAGTAAATCCACGAGTACTTGAAAAAGGAGATGTATGCCCAACGAATGGAATTCATTATTTGATGAAGACGAGGAGGATGTCGACTTAGGTCCGGAAGGCCAAATCCTCGCGGAACTGCGGGATGCCCATGTTTACAATCTTGATTGGACTGTTTCTACGCTGGTTGCGCAACTTGGGGATGGAACCATTGATTTACAACCTCAATATCAGCGGCGAGACGCTTGGACGTTACAACGCAAAAGCAAGCTAATTGAGTCGCTTGTTTTAGGATTGCCTATCCCACATATTGTTCTCGCGGAGCGGCCAGACGCTAAAGGCACTTTTCTAATCCTCGACGGAAAACAGCGACTTACTACACTCGCACAATTCGCTGGGGTGCTTCCTGAGTCTCAATACAACGGTTTCGCATTACGTGACGTGCCCCTGCTTCAAAATCTCAATGGTGCCACCTTTAGCGATTTACTTGAAAGTTCGAAGTATCGGGAATATAAGCACGCATTTCTTAACCAGCCACTTCGAACGGCAATACTTCGAGGTTGGAAGTCTGCGGAACTGTTACACATTATTTTCCATCGACTCAATTCGCAGGTTGTTCCTTTAAGCCCTCAGGAGCTTCGGCAAGCATTAATACTCGGTCCGTTTATGGGCTATCTTAATGATTACAGTGCGTCGTCGCGGACGATGCAGTGGCTTCTGAAACTTGACGGTCCTGATTTTCGAATGCGTGACAGTGAAATTCTTCTTAGGCTACTGGGACTAACGACTTATTTGGATAGGTACCGTGGTGATTTGAGACGGTTTTTGGATGAGGTCGCTCAATGGCTATCAAACGAATGGGCAGAGATGTATTCCGAAACCGAGAAGAATCTTCAATCAATTGAGGATGCAATTGAAGCTTGGTCAGTCGTACTAGGACGCGATTTCGTGGGTCGGAAATTTGCAGATGGAAAATATGAACCTAGGTTGAATCGTGCTGTACTTGATTCTCAGGTTTTTGCTGCGCGAGACCCCGAGGTTTTCAACCTCATGAGGGAAAATCCTACTTTGGCGAAAGGAATCTTCGAAGAGTTGATGATGACCGACGATTCTTACCGGAAAGCAATCGAATCAACTACAAAGAGTACTGGAGCCGTCGAATACCGAATAAATCGACTACGACAAAAAATATATGATTCTGAGGTGTGAGAACTAAAGCCGAATGCCGACTATTGAACAGAACGTTACAAACCTAGTTCAGGACATATTTGAACCAGCGGATTTGCTTGCCTTCGCAACGACACCAAAGCTGTTTGCTCGATCAGCTTCGTTTATTATCCTCGCCCATGCAGAAATAGAATATGCGCTTGAGGAAGCCTGTCGCGCCACGGCTCGACTATTGCAAAACGCAACTGAACCTGCTTCGGCATTAATGATTTGGGGCATTATTGCAGTAAAGGATAACCGGGCAGATTTGCATAAATCCAGATTACCTGCCGCTGACTTAGTCTCCATTTACGAAAACGTCTTAGATACTAATCATGGCATCAGGGAGCATAATTTGCGATCGATGTTAATTCCCATCGGCATTGACCTTGTTTCCAATAGAACACTCATTTTAGACTTGGATGGATTCGGAAAACGTCGTGGTCTTCTCGCTCACAATCCACTTTCTCACTGGGCGACGAACGATTTGCCTTCCGTACATGCGAACATGGGCATTCAAGCGGCTCGCTCTGCCGATCAAATCATAACGGCGATTTCCGCATCACACTCCCAAATCGATCCCAGACCATTCTCGTCGGGACCGGTAAGAAAAGCTAGGAAAAAGATTGGAAAGATGCTTCATTCCCTTGCTCGACGGATTGGCAAAGCATAAGAGAACGATAAAAAACCAAGCAGAATTTAATTATAGCGACGATTTAAATGTATGAAAACTTCCAGCACACACGATCAGCGTTTCGCAAAAATGACCTTTGGTTCGGTCTATCCGCATTATGTCGCAAAAGTGGAGAAGAAGGGCAGGACGAAAGAAGAACTGCATCAGGTCATAGAGTGGCTAACGGGCTTTGATAACAAAAAGCTGCAGGAACTGATAAAAGAAAAAGTGACTTTTGAAACATTCTTCAAACAGGCCTCGCTAAACTCCAATGCGCGCCTCATTACCGGGGTGATCTGCGGGTATCGTGTGGAGGAGATAGAGAATCCTTTAACGCAGCAAGTTCGTTATTTGGATAAATTGGTGGATGAGCTGGCGAAGGGCCGGAAGATGGAGAAGATCCTGCGCGGTTCATAGGGGTATTGACTGTGCGGTCGAAAACGCCGGCTTCAAAGCGGTCGAAAGAGGCACGATTTATAATCTGGTAAGAAAAATAGCGGCTTAGAGCTTTATGAACAAATATATTTTGCTCCTATTATTTCTGGCGTTTTGCAGCATGTCTGCGTTTGCTCAGAGCAAGCCGTTTAGTAATTTAAATGCTGCTTTGAAAAACGAAGGAAGCTTTCTCGGCGGATTTAAGGAGGTACTATCTGAGGCTTTTAATGAAGATCGCAAAGCCCTTGGTGATAATTTCGAGACCGAACTCTGGAAGTATCTGGACAAAGATATTGATCGGCACTATTACATCGGACTTTTTTTAGTTACTCCAAAATATCTTTATGGGAATTCCGCTCAGCCTGAATTGGCGTCAAAGATCTGGCAAAAAGGCATTGAGCTTGCGAAAAGGAAGAGTGACTTGAATAATGGGGCGCGGCGTACCAGTCTGTTGATCGTTTCAGCGATCTTAGCTGAACGAAACGGAAAAAGCGATGAAGCGAAAAACTACAAGGCGGAGGTGGCGGCATACGCAGCCGCCAAGCCCGACGCCGGAAATTATGATCTAAAACTAACCGATTACGAAATATGCGTTTATCGTGAGATCGGCATTGTGAAAAAAGATTGCGTAGAACCCGTAGACAATAATTCAAAAAGCGACGTGCTTTCTGCGGGTATGTCGATTTTGGGGAAGTTGATTACTGCGGCCGCCCCAACTTTTCCTAAGGAAATGCTGGGAAAGAATATCGAAGGCGCGGTTTTGGTCGAAGTCCTGGTAGACGAATCCGGTAAGGTGATCTCTGCGAAGGGAACCCGGGGGCCGGTAGAGTTTTACCCGGCCGCCGAAAAAGCCGCTTCGGCGAGTAAATTTCGCGTCTCGATATTGGCCGGGAAACCCGTAAAAATGTCCGGAGTTTTGCGATATACCTTTTATAAAAATGGCAACATAAATATGTTTTGACGCGAAGAGTAAAAGTACCTTTATTCATGGTGAAGGTATTATCTTATTAAAATCGGTCATGCATAATTAAAAAACAAGAGGAGACTAACATTATGACGCAAGCGAAAAACACGATCTGTCTTTGGTACGATGGCGATGCCGAGGAGGCGGCCAGGTTTTATGCGGAGACCTTTCCCGATTCGTCGGTGGACGCAGTGCACAAGGCGCCGGGAGACTTTCCGGGCGGGGGAAAAGGGCAGGTGTTGACGGTTGATTTTACCGTGCTGGGAATTCCCTGCCTCGGGCTCAACGGCGGTCCTATGTTCAAACACAGCGAAGCGTTTTCGTTTCAGGTCGCGACCAAGGATCAGGAAGAAACTGACCGCTACTGGAATGCGATCGTCGGAAACGGCGGCCAAGAGAGTGAGTGTGGCTGGTGCAAGGACAAGTGGGGTTTATCCTGGCAGATCACGCCGATCGCCCTGAGCGAAGCCGTAACCGACCCCGATCCCGCCGTCGCCAAGCGAGCTTTCGACGCGATGATGACCATGAAAAAGATCGACATCGCGACTATCGAAGCAGCGCGCCGCGGCTAAAAGCTCGTTCCTGCGGATTCGCTGCAAGCGAGCCAGGATCACGTCGATTTATTCACTGTCTTTTTCGCTATTGGTGCCGCGCAGTCGTTATCAGCCCGCAAAATCTTCCGGGTATGGAAATATATCGGCGACAACCGGCCGACATGGGGTGGGAAGAATATGACATAGACTGCGCGTAATCCACAAACGCTATTTCGTCATTGCCCGTATTACTGCGTCACTTACACCCGCCGTCTTCAATTTGATCAAATCCTCCGGGGTGAGGTCGAATTTCGCACTTGTCTTTTGTATCTGGGTGATTATGATGTCATCGGGAAGTTTAGCCTCCACCAGCTTAATTATTTGATCGATCGTAAGCTGAGCCCCCGCTTTCCGCGGTTCGGCCTGCTTCTCCCAAACAGTTCCGTCCGACTCCACCATTGTGTTGCCACTGATATGTAGTTTGCTCGCCGGAGCATTCGACACCTGGGCGTTGATCACATCGGCTTGAACGTTGTAATTGCCGCTATAGCCTTTCCCGTTCTGCTGAAGGGCAAATGTTCCGTCAGCCTTAAGTTCGAAGTAGTCGCCGGGCTTGTCTTTTCTGATGTACTTCCCGGGTATGGAGTCGTCGCTTGGTGGTACTGGTTGAAGACCGGCAGCCGATAGGTCAATCCCCTTCTTGTCCAACGATTGATAGAAACATCCAAATTTCTCCATCATTTTCTTACCGTTTTTGTCATTGACGGTCTTTTGAATTTGGAGATCGCCCACCAGAACAATACGAACTGCATCGATTTGCTTGTGGGTCAAGGCGTCTCTTAGAGCCGCTAAGTCTTTGCCTGGAACCTTCGCTGACAAAACCACGGTGGTTATCAATTTGCCAACAAGTAACCCGCCTGCCTTGGTTTGGTTACTAACTTCGGTCGCCACGAAGGTCAAGCCCTCGCCGTCCTTGATTCCAAAATAGAACTGATTTCCTTTTGCCCCACGTAAAGCCGACTCAAACGTTGCATTCTGCTTTGACTCTTCTTGTTTCTGAATTTGAAGACTTATCGTGTTGTTAGCTCCATAGCTTCCAGCTATCGCAATGATGCTTACCTCAGAGGTGCCCATCATACTACCTCCAAAGCTAGTCGCGTACAGCGTCTGGTACCACTGATCAACTTGTTGTTTTGAAATAGTGTCTTTTCCTGAAGAATCAGGCTTGCAGTCTTGCGCCCATACCGAAGTAAATGAGAAAACACATACTAGCAACAAGGTCGCGAAAATGACTATCTTCATTGGGAAAATCCTCCAAATTGTAGTTGTGTTTAGGGCAGGAAGAGTCTAATACCGATTTAGTTGGTTTGCAACCCAACCGATCAAGCTCAGCCTGCACGGTTTTCTATATTGTCGCCCTAATAAACTAAGCCCGCCGCGTTTTGGCGGTTTTGTTTTTCGGGTGAGGCCGGAGGCTCGGTCGGATTTGCGGGCGAAGCCCATTGCGCCGAAGAGCGGGCTGTCATTGTCGTAGTCGGCGCCAGGCCCTACCTGGTTGAAACGTTCCGGGTTGCATTGCATACCGATTACAACGGACAATGTCGTCAGGCAGATTAAGAAAGTTGGGAAGGGCATTTAGTTGTTCGTGCGCGTTTCAGAAAGCGTTTTGGAAAATAGCAAGAATTGTCAATTTAGACATTTTAAAGGATAAATAGGAGAGATCTATGGTACGAATCGTTTTGGGCGTTATTGCCGGATTTATTGCCTGGCTGATAGTGTGGATCGGAATCGAGAAGATCCTTTCGGCCATCTGGCCGGCCTTCGGCGTTCATCAACGGGCGTTCGAAGAGGCCGTTAAAAATGGCGGCCAGTTCACAGCGGACACGGGCGCGCTTTTCACGCATATTGTCATGGGTTCGGTAGTCTCGGTGATGGCCGGAGCTTTGGCCGCGTTGATCGCCGGTGAAAACACGCGCGCGCCGATGGCCCTCGGCTTTGTGCTGTTGGCCCTTGGTTTACTGAAGGCATATATGTCCTGGCCCTATGTTCCCATTTGGTATCACGTTATCTTTACGGCGATCCTGCTTCCGTTGGCGATCCTTGGCGGCAAGCTGATTTCCAACGCTAAATAAAAAAGTTTGTCGCACAGATTTCCCCCCGAGTGAAGTGTGGTAGCAACATAAAAACAGGCCACCGAAATTTGTCGAAAAGACTTGAAGCAAAAACTTTATGAGCGATACAAGCATCTTGATTTCCGCGTTGGAGACGGCTCCCGGCGTGATCATCCCTCTGATCCGAGAGGTGCCGCCGCAGATCCTAAAGCGTCGTCCGAGCCCGACAAAATGGTCGGCGTACGAGCACGCCTGTCACCTGTCGCAGTCTGACGCCCCATTCCTCGCGCGGCTCGATCTGATCTTGTCCACGCCGGAACCGTTCATTAAGACGATAGATAATTCTCCCGAAGACGAAGCAGGCGCGCTGCTCGAGATAGATCTGGACGAAAGGCTCGACACATATGTACGCGAGCGGGCCGCGCTCGTCGAAAGACTGAAGAAGCTATCGGCGGACGAGTGGCGGAAAACAGCCGTGCACGAGGCGTTTGATCATTATTCGGTATGGATCATGTTCCGGCATCTGCTGAATCACGAGATGCTGCATGCCTACAGGATCGAAGAGCTGCTGCTCAAGAATGATTGGGATTAGATAAGCCGTTTCTGGCCGTACGTTCCAATTTGGTTTTAGATTATCTTTACGGCGATCATCGGCGGTAAACTGAAAAACCACCAGGTAAAATAAAATATGGCAAAACTAATTGCAGCGATGAACATGACGCTGGACGGATTTTGCGACCACACGGCAATGATCGCGGATGACGAAATACATCAGCATTATAATGACCTGTTAAGTAATGCAGGCACCCTTATATATGGAAGGATAACCTACCAACTTATGGAAAGTTATTGGCCGTCCATCGTAAAAGATCCTACCGGCAACAAACCTACGGATGAATTTGCAGTGCTAATAGACAATATTTCAAAGATCGTTTTTTCCCGCACGCTGGAAAGTGTCGATTGGAAAAATACAGAATTGAAAAATGAGATCATTAAAGAAGAAATTTTAGAACTTAAGGCACGGGCAGGTAAAAACATTTTAGTCGGCAGCCCGAGTTTAATAATAGCCCTGGCGAAACTTGAATTAGTTGATGAATACCAGCTTAGTGTTCAGCCAACTGTTATCGGAAGCGGCTTGCCATTATTTAAAAACATCACGGATAGAATTGACCTTAAACTCTTAAAAACAAAAACATTTGGCTGCGGCGCGGTAACTCTCTACTATGAGCCGGCCCCAAAATAAAAGCATAGTTAAAACGACAGATCTTCGCGGCGACAGTTAAAACACCTTACAAAATCCATTTCGACAATTCGCTTTGCAGCGGTTTTTTAGAGAAACCGTTTGGTTGCGCTTGCATCCGCAACCGTTTTATTGCATAATGTATCTACGTTATGAGAAGAGATATTTTTCAAGCCATTGCCGACCCGACAAGAAGGGCAATAATAGCTCTAATTGCTTTGCAGGCGATGACGCCAAATGCGCTTGCCGAACATTTTGACACCTCGCGTCAAGCCGTTTCCAAGCATTTGCGAATACTGACAGAGTGCGAACTTGTAACACAGGAACAAAAGGGGCGAGAAATTTTCTATTCGCTGGAGATCGAAAAAATGAAAGAGATAGACAAGTGGTTAGAGCAATACAGAAAGATCTGGGAAACCCGATATAGCCAGCTCGACGAACTATTATCAACACTTAAGGACGCGAAAAAATGAACAATGATTTGCTATTCGAATTTATAGTCGATAAACCAACGAAAACGGTAACAGTAACCCGGGAGTTTGCAGCCGAACTTCCGCTGGTGTGGGACGCATATACCAAACAGGAACTGCTTGACCAGTGGTGGGCGCCAAAGCCGTTCGCATCAAGAACAAAGGCTATGGACTTTAGAGTTGGCGGCCGCAGATTTTATGCCATGGTCAGCCCGGAGGGCCAGGAGCGTTGGGCACTTCAGAAATATACTTCCATTAGTCCGAAAACTAATTTCAAGCTCTTTAATGCTTTTGCGGACGAGGATGAAAACCCCGAATTGCCGGGCTCGGATTGGGACCTGAATTTCAGCGAACAAAGCGGCCCCGATGGCGATCCGGTGACAAAAGTCAGTGTTTCTATTTACAACGAATCACTTGAGCGCTTGGAGAAGATGATCGAAATGGGCTTTAAGGAAGGATTTACGGCGACACTCAACAGCCTGGAAGAACTGCTCGCGACCCTATCCCGACAAAAGGAGTCAAAATAATGAGAAAAATAACTGCATGTGAGTTTATGACACTTGATGGTGTGATACAGAACGAGGAAAATGACGGCGACGGCTTCAAGCACGGCGGGTGGTTTTTCCCTTATGCGGACGAGGTGACGGGGGCCGTGGTGCAGGAGCGGCTGGCGAAGCCGGTAGATCTGCTGTTAGGCCGTAAGACCTTTGACATTTGGGAACCGTATTGGCCGGAGCATTCGGACTTCTGGCCGAACGTCATGACCGCAACGAAGTACGTCGCCTCGAATACGCGCGACTCGAGCGATTGGCAGCCCACCGTGTTTTTAAGCGGGGACCTTGCAGAAAATGTCAGGCAGTTAAAACAAACTGACGGGCCGGATTTGCACGTGTTCGGAAGCGCAGATATGCTTCAGACGCTCTTTAAAGAAGATCTCGTCGATGCGCTTGAGCTTATGATAATTCCTGTCACGCTCGGCAGCGGAAAACGTCTGTTCCGGGACGGGACCATCCCGGCATCCTTCAAGGTGACGAGCGGCCAGGTAGCATCAAAAGGGATCATTATCGTGAGCTACGAACGCGATGGCGATGTCCGAACCGGCGCGCCTCAGATCGAGGAGAACGATTGAAACAACCGTGACCAGCCACGAGCGTACAAGCGAGATCATGAAAGATGTTTTGGGAGTTTAAGGAAAATGGAATTCGACCCAAGTAACAATGTAATTAAACTCTGCGTGCAAGGTATGGCCATGGAAGAAAAAGGCAATTCCGACGAAGCGAGCCGACAATTTCTTCAAGCCTGGAACGAATCGGCAAACGACTTTGAAAAGTTTACTGCTGCTTATTACGTGGCTCGATCTCAAAAAGACATTCGCGGCAGACTAAGATGGCTCGAAACAGCTTTGCAGTTTGCATCAAAAATAAATGACGACTCCGTCAAGGCGGCTTTTCCTTCTCTATATTCGAACATTGCTAAATGCTATGAGGATTTGGGAGACCCGGCCAACGCAAAAAAGAATTACGAACGAGCAATTTCGTTTACGGACAAACCGTCCGACAGCGGTCCTTTTTATCACGGAACGAAAGCGGATCTGCAGGCCGGCGATCTGCTGACAGCCGGCGGCGGTTCTAATTACAAAGCCGATCTGGTGATGAATCACATTTATTTTACAGCCCTGGCTAACGGGGCGGGACTTGCCGCAGCCTTAGCGAAGGGTGACGGACCTGAACGTGTTTATATCGTTGAACCAACGGGGAGCTTTGAAAATGACCCCAACGTTACAGATAAGAAATTCCCTGGGAATCCAACGCGATCGTATCGCAGCCAGGCGCCATTGAAGATCGTTGGCGAATTAACGGATTGGGTGAGACAAACACCTGAGCAACTCCAGGCATGGCAAGAAAAGTTGTCGAATAATAAAGGAGAAATTATTAATTAGTTTCTGAGCAACCCGTGATCTTATATTTTCTATATGAACGTAGAAGAACAAATCGAACAGTATATTACCAGCCAACCCGAACCAAAACGCAGCGACATGCAAGAGTTGCACTGCCGTCTTCTGCAGGTAATGCCGGCATGTAAATTATGGTTCCTGGATGGTAAAAACAGCGAAAATAAAACTGTTTCTAATCCTAATATCGGATATGGGCTTCACACCATAAAATATGCTGATGGAACAACCAGAGAGTTTTATCAAATTGGTTTGAGCGCAAACAAAACCGGGATCTCAGTCTATATCCTTGGTATCGAAGATAAGAAATACTTAAGCCAGGCCTATGGAAAAGAACTCGGCAAGGCGAGCGTGACCGGATATTGCATTCGGTTCAAAACTCTAAAAGATATAAACATTGATACACTTGAAGCCGCAATACGATATGGGTTTAAGGCTTCGGAATAAAAATCTGATACCCACGCCGAATGAATAGTCGTTTCTTTCGGCTGTGCCGTTCGATGTGCGGAAAAGCTATGCTTTTCCGTGCGATCGATAAAAGATCGCGGCTGTGCCGCCGCTGTTGATGCTGCGAGAATCGGCGGCATAGCCGCAGGAACTTCGGTAAGCTGGACGGAAAAGCAGAGCTTTCCGGCACATCATTGGGCAAAGCCCAGACATTGGAATCCAAATATATGAAGACAACAGCTTTTTTCTTATCGATGGTGCTGACGGTATTTCTGTCGGGTGTCGTATCGGGGCAGCAAAAACCGACTACGGGTTATGCGCCGGTGGGCGGTCTAAAAATGTATTACGAGATCCACGGCAGCGGCGAGCCTGTGGTGCTGCTCCACGGCGCGTTCATGGCAATTACAGACGACTGGCGTGTATGGATCAGCGAACTTTCCAAAACGCGGAAAGTGATCGCCGTCGAAATGCAGGGTCACGGGCGTACGGCCGACATCAAACGCGACATTACTTACGAAAACCTCGCCGACGATGTGGCCGGGCTGCTCAGGTTTCTCAAGATCCCAAGCGCGGATATTATCGGTTACAGCCTGGGCGGCGGCGTCGCGATGCAGTGTGCGATCCGCCATCCCGAAAAAGTGCGAAAGGTTGTCAGTATTTCAGCGCCCTACGCCCGCGACGGCTGGGTCAAGGAAGCGAACGACTTTTGGCCGACATTCACGTGGGAAGTGTTCAAAGGGACTCCTATGGAGGCCGAATATAAGAGGCTAAGCCCGACGCCTGATAAATTCCCGGATTTTGTCAATCACATCAAAGCGACGGCTATGAGACCGTACGACTTTGGCGCCGACAAACTCAAGGCCACCAAAGCGCCGATGTTTTTCATCCACGGCGATGCCGACGGCGTACGGCTCGAGCACATCGCGGAAATGTTTCGGCTGAAGGGCGGCGGCGAGATCCATGGCGACATGCGGCCCCGCTCGGAATCGAGGCTGGCAATTTTACCCGACACAACGCACGTCACGCTGATGAACCGCATGACAACCATCGTCCCGATGGTGAACGACTTTCTCAATCCGAAGCCCCAAAAGTGATAGCTATCTGTGATTCAACCGCCGAGAAGCGGTCGTACAAGACCATTGTTAAATCTCGACAAGTACATTGTTTGGGCTTACAATAATCTCCAATAAATGCATAAGGTCAAAGCGCAGTTCTGCGATATCTCCGACGATATACAAGCATTGGATTTTAAGAAAAAGAGCGAATACAAGAGTCCGTCGAAAAATAAAAACGGAACGCCGTAGGAGGAAACAATGACAAAACATCTGATATATGGCTTCGCGATAGCCAGCTGTATTCTTGGTTTGACCTGCCTCACTTCGGGACAGGTCTGGCCAAAGCAACAAGGCGTTTACATTGCAACGTCAAGTGCTTCGATTCCTGCTTTTCCACGTACACTTCGTCAATTTCGTCACGCTGGAAAGAACAAAGATTATTACGGTGAATCGTATGACACGGAGGGAAACACTCGAATTTTCGAGGGCAAAGATTGGGAAGAACTATATCAATTTCCCCATTCAATGAACCATTGCAGCGATGGCGTGTGGATGCTTCGTTGGAGATCAGCAAATCCTGCGGTAAAGATTTTGACGGGAATTGCTAATAACACCTACGATCAGGGCGTCTCGAATGGAAAAACTGGAACCTACGGTTACATGTATGGGACAAACTGTGAACAGCCGTATTTCAAATTTGCGAAGGCGACTCGGGGGAACGGATCAAATCTCGTCGATATTTACTATGAGATAAAGTTTTGGAAAGCTGCTCCTTGATAAAAAGCTCATGCAATAAAGAATATGAATTCCGATTTCAAATTAACCATTGAACTAGTACCTAAGACTGCTTGGGGCAAGAACTTGCGCAATTCAATCAAACGTAGTGGTTGGGACAAGATACGAAAACAAGTATGTGCCGAACATGATAATAAATGTGGCATCTGTGGCGGTAGCGGAAGAATCACGTGTCATGAACGGTGGGAGTACGACGATTCAACTAAAGTCCAACGACTATTAGGTTTTATTGCTCTTTGTAACGGATGCGATCAAATAAAACACTTAGGAAAAACGACTCTTTTAGCGGCAGAAGGCAAGATCGACATGAAGCAAGTCGAAATGCACTTTACGCAAGTGAATGAATGCGACCTGCAAATCTTCAGAGACTACGCCACCGAAGCTGGAAAAATATATAAAGAGAGATCAATACACGATTGGACTTTAGACTTCGGCGAGTATCAGCACCTTTTCGAGCAATATAAAAAGGGCTAACCCATACTGCTCGACAAAAAAATTATGAAAGCATTACTTTGGAGGCGATCTGTCTTTCCCGAATCTTTGTTTTTCGCAAGTAAATTTTAGCGATGAGACAAAAAATATATCGATTACAACGACCCTGTTACCGTTTTCAAAAATGCGCTTCTGATCACGGCAAAGGCAACCCGGTCAGTTTTTTTCGCAGTCATTGTAGACGACACCTAAGGCAAAATATACAAAATGGAAAGTTTAAACAAAATTGAAATAGCCGCAAGGAATAAAGCGAACTACCTGAAAGCTAAGGAGGCATTTAACAATAAGAGAGTTGATGAATGCGTACTTTTCTACGCGCCGGATCACGAAGTGAAATCAAAACAAAGTGAAAAAGGACGAGAGGGGATTCAAAAGTTTTTGGAAGGCCTGCGCCAAACCTGGCCGGACATTCAGATCACCGTTGAACACTCTGTCGCGGAAGATAATTGGGTAATGGGCAGAAGCGTTGCAACTGCGACACATTCACAGGTTGTTTTAGGCATTCAATCGACTGACAAAAAAATTACTGCCGTCTTTTGGGATTTACACCTTTTTGACGAAGACGGTTTGATCATCGAAACCTGGAACTTAATGGACAGCCTGGCCATAATGCAGCAAATCGGACTTCTAAAATAAGGCGGGAAAAAACCCACTGCCGCACGAATCCTTTCGTGTAATTCACCCGTTGACGCTGGATATCGGAAAGCGTTATCGGCGAGAGCGGTGTCATTCACGTAACTGCGAGCGCGCAGGCGATATCAACTTAGGTGAAGCGCAATCGTTAGAGGTCGGTTAGAATAGTAACGATCAGATGAACAATAAAATTTATATGTTTGACGCGGATGGTGTCGTAATTCAAAGCCAGATGTTCAGCTATAAATATGCGCAAGAGTTTAATATAAAAATTTCCGAATTAGATGATTTCTTTAAGACCGATTTTCAAGAGTGTTTAGTCGGAAGATCTGATTTAAAAATTGCCATAGCACCCTGGCTTAAAAAATGGAATTGGCCGAGATCGGTTGATGATTTTCTGGACTATTGGTTTAAAGCTGAACATAACCTGAATTTTGACTTAATACAAAATATCCGGGAACTTCGGAAAAAAAAGATAAAGTGTATTTTAGCGACAAATCAGGAAAAATATCGACTCGAATATATGAAAAAAGAAATGGATTTTGAGTCGATTTTTGACAAAATATATTCTTCAAATCTTATCGGATTTAAAAAACCGAATATTCAGTATTACGCTTATATACTCAACGACTTAAATGAAGATCCTGCCAATATTATATTTTATGATGACGGCCAGGAAAATATTGATAGTGCAAAATTATTAAGTATTAATTCGAATTTGTATAACTCAGACCTAAAATTAATTTTAGAATAAAGGTAACGTGTTTGATTCGAAGTGATCGGTTAAAATACAATCGACAGGAGAAAAGTATATGGCGAAAATTACGGGAATTGGCGGGGTATTTTTTAAGAGTGCGGGCAAGGGCTCGGAACTCGCGGCGTGGTATCAGAAGAATCTCGGCTTGGGTCTTGAGAGCTGGGGCGGCGCGATATTGAAATGGCCCGAAGACAAGGCCGAAGACGGAGGCCTCACAGTATGGAGCGCAGCGGACAGCGACACCAAGTGGTTCAGCCCAAGCGAGTCTTCATTTATGATCAACTACCGGGTTGATAATTTGGACGCGCTTGTCGATCAGCTAAAGCAGAACGGCGTTGAGATCCAAAAGGGACCGGAATCGCACGAAAACGGAAAATTTGCCTGGATCATGGATCCGGACGGCAACAAGCTCGAGCTTTGGGAACCGATGATCTTTGACGAGAAAAATAAGGCTTGAAGATCGACGATTTTGTGAACGTTAACGACGCTGGTTCGGCGTCGTTTTAGGGGTTGACTCCACCAAAAAAAGGGCGTATCTTTGCTGGACATCTCCGCAATACCGAGAAAATTCAGATTATAGGAGGCCCATACCTATGAACCATAGAGACCGTGAACGCGGCGAGGCGTGCAGACGCGCCGCCGAGCCGGCGAATCCCGGTACGTGTGCCCGTTTAGCCTTCACCATTCCCTGGCGACGCGAAGGTCGCCGCGATCGTTGAGATCATACAACTAGGCTGGAAATGGAGTAGAAAATGAGTAGTGGAAAGTGGGAACAAGAGGGCACTAGTATCGAAGGTGCGGCTGACGGAAAATGGGGCCATCAGGTAAACGTTGTAGTCGACAAATGTGCCTGGCGATGTGTGAAGTGTCAGCACATCGAAAACGTGGAAAGATGCTCCAGATGCGAGTGCGGTCCGTGGTTCACCGGTGGCTATCACAATGGCGAGTTGGCACTCGTTTGTGCCGCATGCAGATTGCCGAAAGAGCCATGGGTTTGCCCGCAGTGCGGAACCCGGAATCCGGTTCGATTTGCGTTTGGGAAAATGAAATCGGGGCCATGCTTCGTAGCGACTGCGGCCTTCGAAGGCGCGAACGCTCCAGAGGTTATTTTTCTTAGAACTTTTAGGGACAGCGTTTTGTCACACACTCTGGTCGGCCGAAGTTTTATCTCGTTTTATAACGTTGCCTCACCGCCGCTGGCAGAGATAGTTTCACGTTCCGAGAGGCTAAAGCGGCTAGCTCGCAAGATGCTTCGCAAGGTGGTCAGCGAATTAAAAAGAATAAGCTAAAACAAAGGAGAATTATTATGGCTGAATGTAAAGGATGTAAGGGTACGGGCCGTTGTCACGGATGCAAAGGGAGCGGCAAAGACGGTCTTTTTAAGACTTGTACAACTTGTCATGGAAACAAAAAATGTACAGTGTGTGGCGGAAAGGGCGTTCAGCCTAAGTAGTGTATGAAATACAAACTTTCCGAGCTGCAAATTTTCACTCATCCTAAAGCTGAGGCAATGTTCGGTTTTCCTCATGTTGGATTTGTTGAATTTGAATTTCCCGGCATTGTGCGAACATTGTTGTTCATTCATTGTGGCGTCGTCCGCAGCAGCGTTAGAGGCGGAACTGATTATCAGCAGGCAGTCGCCCGAATATATGAATCTGACGACCCGCAAGGTAACGATGAGAATCATATCGGAAAGCTATACATCGACATGCATGGTTATCCGGACGATATACGGTACGAAACAAAGATTGAGAGGTTGGAATGGCATCCGGACGGCTCGTTCGATCTGATTCAGCCAAACGGGGAAAGAATGCGCTGCAAGCCGTCGGCTAACTACTAAGCTCGCATGGCAATATCTACAACTCATCAAGGCAAGGAAGGATTTATCGTGGGCCTCGAGCCCATCGACGACTGAGCAATACGTCTCTCAACAAAAACTGATCTCTTTCGCTTCCGCTGTGAAGTCGTGTATCATCCGGTAAAACACCCCGACTGAGGTCAAAAAAATGTTGACTCGCAGAGACTTTCTTCAGGCCGCTTCACTTTTCGTCGCGGTCTCGGTTACGGCCCAACCAGCAAATGCCAGGTCAGGCTTCCCGTTCGTCGACGGTCTATGCCTCGACGTCTTCGAGGGGCCAAAGGAGATCCGCGCCTCAGGATTGACCGCCGTCGTCACGGATATGTCGGCTACCCAACAGGTGCCGACCGCGGACGGCACTCCAAAGTGGCAGCGGACCTTCGAGGCGACGACGCGCAAGATGGTCGCGGCCCGGCAGCTTCTTCGCACGATGCCCGACGTCTTTCTTGCGACGCAAGGGGCGTCGATACGAGAGGCGTTCAAGAAAAAGCAGACGGCGGTTTTCTTTCAGGTCCAGGGCGGCGGCGAGATCGTAGGCACGGAGCTTAGCCGCATCGATCTGCTCAGCGAACTCGGACTTCGCATCCTCCAGATCACTCATCACAACGACAATCCGCTGGGTGGCGGAAGCCTCGAGCGAACGACGAGCGGCCTTACGAAGCTCGGCTTCGACGCCGTTGCGCGCTTAAATTCGCTGGACGTCATTCCCGACCTTTCGCATGCCTCTGACCAGACCGGCCGGGACGTTTTGAAAACGAGCAAAAAGCCCGTGATCATCTCGCACGGAGCCGCACGAGCGATCGTGAGCAATGCCAGGTGCGCGCCGGACGAGATCATTCGCGGCGTTGCCGACTCAGGCGGCGTAATGGGAATTTTTGCTATGAGCTTTTGGCTGACTAGCGATCCGGTGCCGACCATCGAGTCGTACATAAGACAGATTCGCCACGTCATCAATGTCGGCGGTATCGACTCTGTCGGCATAGCAAACGATTTTCCGCTTTCAGGTGAGGCAAGCGTAATTGAAGCCAAAGGTGACAATGCCGTCGCCGTCAAGAATTATTGGCCATGGTGGGATTCGATCGCAAAGCTCGGCATCCTGGGCTTTGACAAACGTCCAGGTCATGTCGCCATCCCGGAACTTAATAATATTGCGCGCATTCAAACCATTCACGACGCTCTCGCCTCAGCAAAATTCAAGTCCGCAGAGATTGAAAAGATAATGGGCGCAAATTGGATACGCGTCCTCAACTCGATCGCGGTTGGGTAGGCGTAAAGCAGCTCAACTCAGTCACAATAGCACCGGGCCATCGGCGATACGCGTTAGCCGTGCTGATCGGCTTGGGATACTCGGCCTGATCAAAGGTGATTTCGCCCGGTTGTAAAGTGGTTTGGCCGCAGGAGGAATTATGAAACGTACTTGGACGATCATCGGCGTAAGCGATGTGCCGAGCAGCTTGAAATGGTACCAGTCACTTTTCGGCCAGCCGGAGACACCGCCCAACCATGACTACTTTGGCCAGATCCTCGATTCGGACGGGACGGTCCTGCTTTGCCTCCACAGCTGGGGCGCGCACGATCATCCGTCGCTAGCGAGCGCGGAAACCGCGACACCCGGCAACGGGCTTCTCCTGTTTTTTCGCGTTGACGATTTCGATATGGCGCGGGAAAGGGCACGCGCGCTCGTCGCCCGGTTCGAAGAAGAGCCTAACCTGAACCCCGGCACTAAAACTCTGGAGTTCTCGCTCCGCGATCCGGACGGATATTACGTCACCATCAGCGCGTTCTCTTCGGTTGAACTGGAAGGCGTCGAACCGCCGGCCTGACGATCTCACAGCCCGCGCGAGCATCAAACAGGGAACTTATCGCGCCCTCCAATCGTAAATATTGTCAGCCAATCTAACCCAGGAGAATATCAAATGAAACGCAATGTTTTGTTAACCATCACGTCTTTGCTCTCGATCCTCTTTCTTACTTTTCACATCTCGGATGAGATCGCCCGCGGAATGGAAGTGGGAGGGCTCAATATGGTCATTCCGGTACTTATCATGGCTGCCTGGCTGTACGGAACGCTGGTGCTTGCCGGGCGGCGGTCGGGATATATCATCATGCTTATCATCGCGATCTTTGGGACCGGTATCCCCATATTACATATGTCGGGAGCGTCGGGACTGGTCGGAGGCAGGATTGCCGTCGATTCCGGCGGAGCTTTCTTCTGGGCCTGGGGAAACTGGGTGCTCGGTGTGATATCGGCTTTCTCCTTGATCCTCGCGGCGCGCTGCCTGTGGAGCCAGCAGTGGGCGCAGTCCCCGGTGATCCACCAACCCGAACAGTGATAAGGCCGTTCGCATTCTGCCGGCGGCCGCGACATGGTTTATAATCGGGTGAAGAAGATCGCGGCGTAGTTTATGGGAGTACCCGCAAACGAACGCGCGAGCGTTCGGAAAGTTTACTCTGAACTCATATCCTGAATAAACTAAGGACGACGATGATGATGAGATCTTATTCCCTGGTGACAGCTATTTTTATCCTGACAGTTGTATCGACATTCGGTCAGAGCGCAAAGCCGGCCGATAAAAACGCCAAACTCGAACAGGAGATCAGAAAACTTGACGCGGCTCACGCCGAAGCCATCTTAAAGCGCGACGTCGAAGCATTAAAAAAGCTGATCGCGGACGATGCCGTCACCAATCATCCGACCAATAAGATCGTCAAAGAGCGAGACGGTATCGTCGAACTCATTCGAAACGGCACGATCAATTATTCGTCGTTCGTCCGCGAACCGGAAAGCGTGATGATCTATCCGGACATGCCGAATATCGTCGTCGTGATGGGGCATGAAACGATCGAGCCGGCCGGCAAAGCTCCGGGCGCGGGCAAAACGGTGCGCCGCCGGTACACTAATATCTGGATGAAGAGAAACGGCAAATGGCAGTTGACCGTGCGGCACGCTCACATAGTTTGTCCGGATTAAATAGATCGTGAGGCGGGATGCCGCCGACAGAAGTTATGAAAAAGTGCGGAGATGTAAATTTCCGGTGACCAAACTTTCCGGAAAGCCGGTTAAGATGTCCGGTATTCTAATTTATAATTTTGTCGATTCAGGCGCGCCCTTTAATAAAAATTGAACACTCCGAAACAAAATCTTATTCGCATCCTGCAAAACGCTCACGCCGGCGAACTCGCCGCCGCCTACGCCTATCGCGGGCATTGGAAATCTTTAAAAGATTCGGCGGAAAAAACCGAAATAAAAAAGATCGAGGAAGAAGAGTGGCAGCACCGCCGCAACATCGCGCGCTGGCTGGAATTTTTGGATGCAAAACCGCGTCCGCTAAGGGAAAAAGTTTTCTGGACGATCGGGCGCGCTCTCGGCGCGACGTGTTTCCTGTCGGGCTGGTTTATGCCGATGTATTTCGCCGGGCGTCTGGAAAGCCAGAACGTGCAGGAATACTCCGAGGCCGCAAAATACGCGCGTCAACTGGAAATGCCCGATTGCGTCGCGGAGATGCTGGAAATGTCGGACGTCGAACAACGCCACGAAGATTTTTTTAAAGCCGTCGTCCAGAGTCATAAACTTCTGCCGCTGATGCGCAGATTTTTTCGCTGGGGTTAAATAAAAAAGGGCGGCGAATCAAATAAAAAATATGAATTGTTCCTCAATATAACGTAATATTCGGTTTAGATTGACGATTACTTACATTAGAATCTCCCTGACAATATAAAACATATGCAGTGAAGGAGTGCCCTCCCTATGTCAGATACTTCCAATGAAACCGAGAAGTTTGATGAAGCGAGCGATGAAGTACAAAAACAGGATAATGATAAACCGAACCTCCTTTCGGATCCGATTTTTACGATCGGCTTGATCGTAAGTCCTTTGCTGATCATCGTTTTAGCGGCTACCCTCTATTCCATGCTCACGGAAAGTACCGCTGTCGGATCCGCCGCCGTAAGTAATACCCAGTATCCATACGTTTCTTTGGGTTCGATCCTGATGTTTGCGCTGCCCATCTATTTGTTGGCGTCTTTGATCACTCTTTGGAAACTTCCCTTATTTCAAACTAAAATTTTGGCGAACAATAAAGACAAAAACAATTTGTCGGAATTCGAAAAGATCAGGGATTACCTAAAGCTTAAAGATGATACGCGTAAAACGACGGTGCAGGTGATCGGCGGAATTTCTCTTATTCTATCCGGCTATCTGGCATTCATCACTTATGAACAAAACCGGGAGGCAAAGAATACGGAGCTGTTCTCAAAAGCATTCGAGCTTATGGAGAAAGAATCAACCACGCCCACCGGACTCTTTTTGCTGAAAAGAGCGATCAGAGACTCAGGAGACGACGTAAGCGATCTGATAGAATCTTTATGTTCCAACTTGCAAAAAGCGTCTCCTGCTCAGGGTTCGCGAACTCTTCATAAAAATACGCTTAGAGAAATAATTCAAACCGTAATTCAATTAGGTCAGAAACATCCCGATCGGGAGGTCGATCTGAGCAGGCTGAATCTGACAGGGCTGGGATTGGTGTTTGACGGTACTTTTCCGAAATATGTCGATCTGACCGGCTCGAATCTGGAAGGCATAAAATTGGACGAGGTTGATCTGAGATATGCGGCATTGAAAGACGCGCAGTTTTATAAGGTCGATTTTAGTAAAGTAAAACTCGGCTCTAAAATAGTAAGTTTAAATGGCGCGGATTTGACGCATGTAAGATTATTCGGCAGCAAGGTAAGAATAAAGGACGGCGACCCCAGGTACGATTCGGCAGCCAGAGTTGATACTTCATGTACGGAGAGGCCGGGTTTTTTCCAGAAATATAATTGCGATTTAAAAGATCTGGCCGGGGCTGATTTCAGATCTGCAGATCTTACCGGTAACGCCACTTTGCGCAGCGCCGATCTTACCGGAGCAAATCTGGGAAGCGCAATACTGACCCAGGCTGATCTCACGTATGCGGATTTAACAAATGCCGACCTGGAGAAAGCGGTTTTAACCGAAACGATATTATTTAATGCCGATCTTTCCGCCTCAAAAAATTTAACCTTAGATCAGCTTAAAGGCGCCTTGATCGATAAAGACACAAAGCTTCCGTCGGACTTGGAAAAAAACCGGGAATTTCTTTTGGCAAATACCAAGGAGATCCTTTTGGAGCAATCCCGCAGAAGAGAGCGGCTAAAGATCACCGGAGGGTCGGAGAACTAGAACGCTGATACGAGCCATTTTTTCTGATGATAAGACAGAGGCGGTTGATCACTTCGCGTATAGATCCTCTTCCCCCGGCGGGCGTGTTTTCCAGCGCTTGTGTATCCAGAGCCATTGTTCCGGGTAAGCGCGGATCAGGTTTTCCATCGCCAGGGTAAAGGCGGCGGTCGTCTGGATAATGTCCTGCTGGCGGTCGCCGGTGCGGGCGGGTTCGATCACGTCGCCGTGGATGACCTTATATTTTTTTGCCGTTTCGTCCCACACGCCGCACATTGGCACGATCATCGCGTTTGTCCGCATCGCCAGCATGGCCACGCCGCTGGTGGTGCAGGCCGGAATGCCGAAGAAAGGTACGAAGACGCCTTCTTTCGGATGGACGTTGACGTCCGGAAGCACTCCCAGGGTATGGCCGGTTCTTAGCAGCTGGATCGCCGTGGCGACGGAATCGGTTTTGTTGATCGGGCGGTTGCCGAACCGCGTGCGCAATGCGACGGTCATGTCCTCGATCAGCGGGTTATCGATCGGGCGCGCCAGGTAATGCAGCGGTTCCCGCAGCGCCGAATACGCAAAAACCGCCATCTCCCAGTTACCCAGGTGCGGACCGGCGATGATCGTGCCGCGCCCTTCGGCTTTTAATTTTTTGTAGAGCGCATACGCTTGCGGTTCGAACTCGAACTCCACCAGCCCGGCCAGTTTTTCCGGCGTCGCGCGGGGAAACTGGCTGGTCTCGCCCAGAATTCTTCCCAGATTTTTGAACGAGCTTTTTAAGATTCGTTCATTTTCATCGCGGCTGTTTTCCGGAAAAGCGAGTTCAAGATTGCGCATTCCGGCGCGGCGCAGGCCTCCTAAAACGAGGTAGCCGATCTTCGCGGTCAGAATTCCCAGGTTTATCGAAAGAGAGCGGGGCAGGATGCCGAAGAAACCTAAAACCGAGCGGGCGGCGGCATATTCCAGCCAGATCTGCGTCTTGTTTTTCTTTGCCATCGGAAATATTGTCAACCGCGCCAGCGTTTAAAGGCAAGCACGGCATTGAGTCCGCCGAAGGCAAATGAATTAGAGATCGCGGCTTCGACCTCTGCGGGCCGGGCTTCGTTGGGGATCATGTCGAGGTCGCATTCCGGGTCGGGTTCGTTGAAATTTGCGGTCGGCGGCAGCACTCCCTTGTGCAGCGCCAGAATGGTGGCGGCGGATTCTATCGCCCCGGCCGCGCCGAGCGTGTGGCCGTGCATCGATTTGGTCGAGCTGACCGCCAGTTCTTTTGCATGGCTGCCGAAGACAAGTTTGATCGCTTCGGTTTCCATCACGTCGTTGGCCTGGGTGGCGGTTCCGTGCGCGTTGACATAGCCGACCTGCTCGGGCGCGAGTTGTCCGTCGCTGAGCGCGCCGCGCATGGCCTTGGCCGCGCCGGTCGCCAGCGGCATCGTCAAATGATGCGCATCGGCGGACATTCCCACCCCGACGATCTCGGCGTAAATTTTTGCGCCGCGGGCCATCGCCGCGTCGAGCGTTTCCATCACCAGCATCGCGCCGCCTTCGCCCAGCACCATGCCGCTGCGGTCTTTGGAAAACGGGCGGCAGGTATCGGGCGACACCACGCGCATCGTTTCCCACGCCCGCAAATGCCCATTACTGATCGGGGCCTCGCTGCCGCCGGCGATCGCCGCGTCGAGCGTGCCTTGCCTGATCAGCCAGAACGCCTGCCCGATGGCGTGATTTGCCGAGGAACAGGCGGTCGAGGTGGTGAACGTCGGGCCGGTCACGCCGAGTTCCATCGAGACGTGGCTGGCGACCGCATTGGCCATTACTTTCGGGATCGCGACCGGCGGCTGCCGCTCTTTGCCTTCGGCATAAAGTTTCCGGTACTGCTCGTCCTCGGTTTCTTTTCCGCCGAGGCATGAGCCGGTTATTACACCCGTCATTTCGCGCAGTTCATCGGTAAATTCTATCCCCGAATCGGCCACGGCTTCGCGGGCGGCCGCCATGCCGAATTGCGCGAAAGGGTCGAGCCAGAAGAGAAGTTTTTCATCGAAGATCGCCGCCGCGTCAAAGCCGCGGATCTCACCCGCTTTCTGAAAGCGCAGGGTCGAAACGTTCACCTTTGTGATCGGGCGGATGCCGCTGCGCCCGGCGCTGAGCGCATCCCAAAATTCAACGGCATTGAGACCCAAAGCGGAGACAACGCCGACGCCGGTGATAACAACTCTTTTCATCTTTAATTACGGCGTGGGCGGTTTGACGGCGTTGGCCTGTTCCTCCGGGTGCGCCAGCAGATATTCTATTCCCTCGGCCACCTCTTTGACGGATTTCATCTCTTTCACCTTGTCGTCGGGAACCATCAGGGAAAATTCCTCTTCCAGCTCGAAGATCAGGTTCAGGCCGTCCAGGGAATCGAAACCCAGCTCCGCAAAGGTGGTTTCGGATTTGATTTCATCGGGCGAGACTTTTTTAAATTCAGCGAAGACCTTGATCACCCGCTGCAAAATTGCTTCATCCATAGATTGCTTGCCTTCCAAACAAACGTTAAAAATCGTCACTAACTGACTTTTAAGCTATTAATCTCTGAAAGTATAACAGATACCCACACGCGCACAAAAAAGCCATAAAAATCAGACATCATCTGCCGGTTTGCACGGGGATCGTCAGCAAAAGCCGGATGTCAGATCGCCGATCCCCTGATCGTTAAAAATTTAAGTTTAAAGATCATTGTCAGAATTGTGACGACAAGCATTACCGACCAAACGCCGATAATGACATAAGGTACATAGATCGCCGGTAAATTTCCCGTATCGTTTTCCGGGTCTCTTGAGGAAACCGGCTTGATTCTTAATATTCCCGGAAGCCTTACTTCCAGTTGATCCCGATCGTCTTTAAGCCGGTTGGCGGCCTTGTGCGCGGCGGCTATGGCTCCCCTGACGATAGCCGCAAGAAAGATACCTAAAAGCGGCATAAAGATCAGGAAAAACTCCGTGAGATAGGCAAAAACAAGTTCGTCCTTGTAATTGACGACAGCGATAATAAACGCTGTAAATATAAAAGATTGTGACGTGACCATCCACGACATGCGGTCGCTGACCAGCGTGAATTCTTTATGTATGGCGGAATCGAGGCGCTGAAGTTGTCCCAGAATTATTGAAAAATTCGTAAATGGAACTTCACCGTCCTTACTCACCGTTAAGCTGCCGGACGCGGTATCTTCGGTCAGGTTGAACTGCGGTTCGGACATCGCTGTTTCAGGCTTCTCTAATTGTTTGGTTTTGTCGTCCATGGCCTGTGTTAAATAATAATCCCATATCAAATTTAAAACCGGTAATTCTTGTTTTGAGAGTCGTGACGTTAGGGCATTTTTTACCGGGACAAGTTTTGACCTAGCGTGATAGAACGGCCGGTTGTTCGTCTCTTACAAACCACTCGACAAATTTCCTGATGCCTTCTTCGATCCCGGTCTGCGGGTCGTAGCCGAGCATTTCTCTTGCCTTGGTGATATCGGCGAATGTCTGGGGAACGTCGCCGGGCTGCATCGGCTGGCGGTCGATGACGGCGCGCATGTCCAGATTTTGTTCCAGCAGCTGGATCAGCCGGGAAAGTTCGACGGTCTGCGATTCGCCCAGGTTGAATATTTCGTGCCTTCCGCCGTCGAAATCTATCGCCGCGCGGACGCCGGAAATAATGTCGTCGATATAGGTATAATCCCGGCGGGTCGAACCGTCGCCGAAGACCGGGATCGGCTTTCCTTCCGAGATCAGCGTGGCGAATTTACGGATCGCCAGGTCGGGGCGCTGGCGCGCTCCATAGACGGTGAAAAACCGCAGGCAGACGGTGCGAATATTGTAGAGATGCGAAAAAGTATGGCAGAGAAGCTCACCCGCGGCCTTGGTGGCGGCGTACGGCGAGATCGGCCTCGAGACATTGTCGTCCTCGCTAAAGGGGATCTTGCTGCTTGCGCCATAGACGCTCGAAGACGACCCGAAGACAAATTGCCCGACGCCGGATTCACGCGCCAGTTCGAGCAGGTTCATCGTGCCCTTGATATTGGTTTCGGCATAGCCGCAGGGGTCTTCCAGCGACGGCCTGACACCGGCCCTGGCCGCGAGGTGAACGATACAGTCGAAGCGGTTTTCGTCGAAGACTTTTTTCATCTCCCCGTAAGAGCGAATGTCGCTTTCATACAGCCGGTAATTCGAATCTTTCAGGTGTTCGACGATGTTGGCGCGCTTGTTTTCTTCCGGGTAAAACGGGTCGAAATTATCGGCCACGGTCACGCCCCAGGCGTTTTCCGACAAAAGTTTGCTGACCAGGTGGGAACCGATAAAGCCCGCCCCACCCGTGATCAGGATATTTTTTCTTGTTTCCGTCAAAAGAATTATTTCCTAACTCAGGCGTTTATTCGAGGAGAGTAAACAAGGGGCACGATAGCAGAATAATGACGTTTTTTCAAAGTGAATATTTATTTCTTAGACTTACGCATCGTTTAGAGGCGATCTCTGACCGCCGGGTTTCAAAGCTTTACGAAGGCGGTCAGAGACCGCCTCTAAACAGGGAAAAGGTTTATTTTTCCCGGCTCGGCAGGGCGTGCCAGCGGTGCAGCAGCTCTTCGAGAAAGCCTTCGTAGCTGAAATTATTCAGATCGTAAGCCGGTTTCAGCTTATACATCAGCGGCAGGGCGACGCGCCAGGCCATCCAGATGCGCTGGCGGTCGGTCAGATCGAAACGCCGCCGCAGAAAGCTCTCGACGACCTCGATCTCGGGTTCGGTCAGCGGCGACAGGTCGGCGGTGAAATTCACGTTTTGCTGCGCGCGGCGCAGCGCCGAATCGCTGATCGAAGTGGTAAAAACGCTTTTGAAGGTCGGGGCTTCGTCCTGGCGTTCGCGTATCACGACCGTGCCGGCAAACATATCGCCCACACGCTGGTCGCGCGCGCTGATAAAAACAGAGATCAATCCGACCGAATAAAAAGGGATCGCCGGCGCGGGCATCATATCGAAGAGGCGGATAAGATTGCGCGCGGCCGCTTCCCAAAAAGTGATCGGGCGGCCGTCTTCGCGGATCACCCTCAATTTTAATAATTTTTTACCCGGCGTCTGCCCGTTCCAGATCCATTCGAAGATGACGAAATAAAAAGCTATCACCAGGAAAAAAGCGATGATCATGATCGCCAGCACCCACTTGGGCAGTTCCTCGGAAACTTTGGTAACGGAATTGATCTCCAGCGCCGCGCTCAAAACCCAGAGCAGTAAAAAAATAATAACGAACTGGATAAAATGATCGAACGCGCAGGCCAGAAAACGATTGCCGATCGACGCCAGCGCAAACTGCAGCGGCACGCGCTCCGGCGTTTCGATGATCAGGATCTCTTCGGTTTCGATAATGGCTTGTGACATTTGTTTATAAAGCGTAAGCAGTAAATGATAAAACAATTCGCGGCAAATCGGAAAACTTGTTACGATTTCTGTCTGATTATTGTGTCAGTAGCCCAAGCGTGAGCGCGGGCGCAGAATTGAGATAGGCGCCCTCCCTAACGGCCGGGCTGCCGACACACGAGTTCACCTAATTTATGAAAAACGATCTAACTAATACAAAACTCGGCTTTATCGGCTGCGGCGTGATGGCGGAATCCATCATTGCCGGGCTGCTGCGCAAGGAACTAGTCGCGCCCGATCGGATCATGGCTTCGCACCCGCGCGAAGCGCGCCGGGCGGAGCTCGGCGAAAAATACGGCATCACCGTTTTTGAACAGAATGCCGACGCCGTCGTCGCCATCCGCGAGAGCGAAAATTCGATCGTCGCGCTCTGCGTCAAGCCGCAGCGGCTTGACGGCGTGATGCGCGGTTTAAAGGACGCGGTCGCGCCGGATCAGTTGGTGCTGTCGATCGTGGCCGGGGCTAAGCTCGAAACCATTTCCGCCGCGCTCGGCAGCGGCAAGGTAGTCCGCGCGATGCCCAATACCCCGGCGCAGATCGGCGCGGGGATCACCGCCTGGACGGCCACGGCCGAAGTTTCCGAAAGCGAGCAGGCGCAGGTCAAAGCCATTCTGACCGCGCTGGGCAAAGAGCTTTATGTCGAATCGGAAAATATGATCGACATGGCGACCTCGCTTTCAGCCACTGGCCCGACCTATATTTTTATGGTGATGGAAGCGCTGACCGACGCCGGCGTTCATCTCGGATTTTCGCGCGACATGTCGAAGGAACTGGTGCAGGAAACTATTTTAGGCTCGGTAAAATTTGCGATGGAATCGCACAAACACCCGGCCGAACTTCGCAACATGGTCACCTCCCCCGGCGGCACCTCCGCCGACGCTATCTACCAAATGGAAAAAGGCGGCCTGCGCACCGTGCTCTCAAAAGCCGTCTATGCCGCGTACCAACGCGCCGTTGCGCTGGGCGAGAAGAAAGCGTAAACTTGGGGAGCGCGGGCATCCTGTCCGCAAAGCGCGGCTTGTCGCGCTAATGAAATCATGAGGGCTTTCCACCTGAGAGATGCTAAGTCTAGTGATAAACAATAAAGACAAATAAATTTGCAGTCCGGAAGGGTCGCTTGCGCCCGCTTTAAAAGATTCCTATTTGAACAAAAACTTTTCTATTACATAGGAAAGCCCGGCCAGCTTTAATAATTTCGCAGCCTTGGCGGAGATCGCGGGATAAACGCTCATGGCCAAATCGCGCCAGAATAAATATTTTGCTTTTCGCCAGCCATGCGCACCGCAGTCTTTCTTAAAACGTTCCTCGATACACCCCAGAGCAAAATCTCATTCCTCAGGGTTTTGCAGCATTGCCGCGCAAAACAGAGAAGCTCCGCTCAAAGATTTCTTATTCTTGCCCATGTCATTGTTCTTACTGATAAATAGAAGGCGGATTCTGAGTGCTAAAATTTGGCCGCGCCCTCGCCGAATGAGGATGTCATCTGTTAAAGATGACATCATAAAAGCAAGTATTATCCAACGAAAGAGAGATGAACTATAAACAAGATCGAAAAATGATTCATCTGATATAAACCAGCAATAACTTGCGATGATTAACGAAAGTAATTGAGTAAATAAAAAGATGCGCCTAAGCGTAAAATTTAAAGGCGTTATAACATAAGAGCCTCTTTTGATTTCACTAATTTTTATTCTAATTTCCTCTTCTCTCATCTATTACCTCTTTTAGGCTGACAATAAATCCAAGTTGATTGATGCGGTTGATCTCACTTTTTCCATTTTCTTTAAGACTGAGATTCCCGGTAGTTCCACTGCATAAAATTTTTTCGCCCGTCCTCCACGCTCTTCCGTTGGATCGCCAGTACGCGAGCGCAGCAGCCCTTTTTCTTCCAGGCGAGATAAAGAAGTATACAAAGCCCCGATCGACACTCTTTTTTCCGTCCATTCTTCGATTGTCTCGGCAATTGATACTCCATAAGCGTCAGCCCCTAGCTTCATAATTGCCATTAGGATAAGCCATTCAAATTCGCCCAAAAATTTCTTACTCATATGTTTCCTTTTAATCGTAGTAGAAATATTTATTCCTAATCGTAGTAGATATTGTAAAGTTTGTCAAGATTTTTATTTTATAGCGGCTTTGCCTATAAAAGTTAGAGCGGGCGCAAGCGGCCCTTCCTGACCTGAGAGGTGCTCAACTTAGATGATAAATATTAAAGTTTAAATTCGCAGTCCGGAAGGGTGGCTTGTGCCCGCTGCATCGATTTATGAACAGCCGGACCTTAGAGGCAAAGCTATTTACAGTTTCCGGTGCATAATATAAGCATTCACCATCCCGAGTTCCTTGTGGTTAAAAGCCTCGGGGATTTCGCCGATGATTTCCATCCCGATGCTCTGCCACAATTTCACCGCGTAGGTATTGCTCTTGACGACAAAGTTAAACTGCATCGCTTTAAATCCCAGCCGGCGCGCTTCGTCCAGCGACCATTCGGCCATTTTGCGGCCGATGCCTTTGCCGTGAGCTTCCGGCGCGACCATGTAACCCGCGTTGCCGACGTGCGAGCCTAAGCCGGGCTGGTTGGCCTTGAGAAAAAATGTGCCGACGATCTTTTGATTTGGAGTGGAAGAGACATGCTCCATTACTGTCGCGTTTCCGCCTGATTCGGCCGCTCCCGGTTCCGACCAGAGAGCGACGTAGGTGTGTTTATCAGGCGCAAACCAGAACGCAGACATTTCTTCTTTCGGCGTATCGGGCGCAAAAGTATAGGTGTCGCCGGCGGCGATCACTGCTTTGATTATTTCCCAGACCGCGGGTTCATCGCTTTCTATGAATTTTCTGATCTCGAGCATTTTATCCAAAAATCTTTCCAAAAAGCTGTCAGCTGGCAGCTTAAGCTAAACTGATTTAATCGGCGTTCCCATAAAATGAAACGGATGACCATCGTAATGAGGTCAGAACCGGGAACGCAGTGACTGGGTTCTTTTAAATTTTATCCCTTAGCCTTTTACCCGGTCACTGCGTTCCCGGTTCTGACCCGTTACTTTATGACTTCAACAGTATTTATGGGCAACGCCAATTTAATCTGTAAATCAAATTGGTTAAAACTTAATCTATCACGCCGTATTCCAGGTAGGGCCGGGAAATTGTCACGATCTTATCTGTGGGATTTTCACCAGGGCGGTCTTCTTCATAGTCTTTATCGGTAAGCTTGAATGTCACATCGATTTTAATGTATGAGCATTTCCGGTAAACAAAAGTCCGCGCCCGCACGGTCGAAAGGCCGCCTTCGGTGGTAAATCGCTCTCTCAGATCTTTGCGCGTACCGCCGGTCTTGAGCTTCTGCACGTCTGCCAGGGCGTCGGCAACGCATCCGCAATCCGAAGCTTGTTCCTGGGCAGTTGAAATATTCGCCACACCTAAAAGGCCGATCGCTGCTAAACAGATCGACAATGCAAAGATCAATTTTTTCATAACGCTCCTCTTACACGGCCCTGATCAGTGTAAATTTCCACACCATTCTATCCGTCTTTTCGTCAAAAATATATTTTCCGTCCGTCACCCGCCAGTAACCCATAAACTGCCAGCGCCCGACGGAGAGTTTGTTGAACAGCGGCACCTTTATTTTAGTTTCGATAGCTTTTAGCAGCGCGCGGTTGCCTGGCGAGAGCGGCTGATCGCCGCGCCGCCCGGCGCCGGTGTAAAAAATGGTGTCGGTGGTGTCGCCGTGAAAGTCCGGGTAACAGGGATTTATTTTGCCGAAATCGGTCAGCAGGGAAACAAGCTCTCCGCGCAGCTGATAGACGCCGTTGCGAATTTTATGAATTTCGCTCACGTCGTTCCAGGAAAATACCACCCCGACATCTTTTTTACCGAATTTCCGCGCGTTCATTTATCATCATTATAAACGCATTGTAAAAAGCCCGCTTTTTTGGATTTGTTCGTGTCGTTTCGTGATTTCATGGTTACTTCTTAAGCCCTATTTTTAATGGCGACAAAAGGCTGGAACCACGAACACACACTAAACAACACGAAAAAACATTGAACGTTTCCCGAGTTTATACCGTCCGAGGGCGACGCAAAAACAAAAAGGAGCGGCAAATTTTGCCGCTCCCTTAAGTTGTGATGAAACCCCTTGTTCTACCGGGCTAAAGCCGGCACATTGGCGCTGTTGCCGAATTGATAAACGACGAATCCACCGTCGCCGCTGTTTAAGCGATACCAGTTGCCCTCGCTCGGGCGAAACACCGCGACGTCGGTTTTGCCGTCGCCGTCGAAATCCGCCGGAACCGGAATGTCCGTCGCGAGTCCGAAGGCGACTCCCTTGACACCACCCGTTGCCGAATTAACCGTGTACCAGCCGCCGTTCGAGGGCCGGTAAATTGCCAGATCGGCCCGGCCGTCGCCGTCGAAATCTCCGGCCTGCGGTTTGTCACCCGCGCTGCCGAATTGATTTACCACAAAAGCTCCGTCGCGGCTGTTCAGCCGATACCAGACGCCGCTCGACGGGCGAAATACGTTAACGTCGGCTTTGCCGTCGCCGTCGAAATCGCCGGGCACGGGCACGTCTTCGGCAATGCCGAATTGCACTACGTTAAACGCCGAAGCGCCGGTCGGAAAGATGTACCATTGGCCGGTAGCCGGGCGATAGACCGCCACGTCGGCCTTGCCGTCGCCGTCAAAATCGCCCGGTGCCGGAATATCGTTGGCCAGCCCGAAGCCGATCCCGTCCACCGTGCCAGTCGAACTCTTCAGCCTGAACCACCCGCCGTTGCGATACAACGCGGCATCAGTTTTTCCGTCGCCGTCGTAATCCGCGGCCACCGGCTTATCGCCGCCCTGCCCGAATTGAAAGATCGAGAACGACGAATTGCCGCTGTTAAAAATGTACCAGACGCCGTTTGATGGGCGAAATATCCCGATGTCGGCTTTACCGTCGCCGTCAAAATCAAAACGCGTCGGGGTCGAAGAGCGTGTGCTCAAACAGCCGCCGCTGGCGGAAACGTGGGCCAGTATCTGGTTTCTGGATTCCGCGCAAAAAGTGAACGGCGTGACCGTCGATATCTGCGCGTTCATCAGCGTGTCGGCGCAGCTTTGCGCCGCTTCCACATGGATGGCGCCCAGATTGTGCCCGATTTCGTGCGCGGTGATCATATACTTGGCCGGCACCCATTCCAGTTTGCCGGTCATGCCATAGGCCGATTCCGGCCGATTGCAGATCACGTCGATAAAAGCATAGCCCTGCGACGAAGCGTAGGATTTGGCGGTCCAGAGATGCGCCGTGTCGCGGGGCACCTGCGCCACCGGGTAGTTCGCGTTCCAATAGGCCTGGAACGAGCGCACCAGCCCGTCGGGATTGCTTGCCGCGTAGGGGTCGCCGGTTGACCAGGTGTGCTGAAAAACGATGTCGAAGGTGATCCCGAGTTCGTTTTCGTATACACCTTCGACCATGTTGATCGAATTCAAAACATCCGCATTAGTGGTCAGGGAACCGCCCATCGAGCTGACAAATTCGAAATCGGCGTCGGTCGCCAGTTCGATCACGCGGAAACCGGTCACTTCCGGAACCATCTCCGGCGCGACAAATTCCATTCCCGCTTCCATTTTTTCCGGAACGTGAGATTCGTAATTCAGCCGGGCGGGGTGCAGTATGTCTTCCATCCGGTATACGACCAGATCGTTGGCGGCGGCCGACCGGGAAAAATGACTCGCCGGTTCGACAAAAAACTTGTCGCTGCCGGTAAAGAAATAACCCTCGATCTTGCTGCCGTTGGTAGAGTCGATAAACAGGCGGACGCTGGAAGCGTCGTCGCCGGCGACCTTACCCTTATAGGTATTGACGCCGCCGAAGGGAACCGCTTTTACCCCGTCGGGGCCGGTTTCTTCGGCGCGGTAGCGCGGCGAGCGCAGATCGTTCGCAGTCAGCACCAGCGAATAGTCGCGCTCTTCGGCCTTTAAATTAAAGGTGCGCGACGCGGCCGCTTCGCGGGCCGTGCCGGGATCGAGCTTTATTAAAGTGAACTTTCTTAATTCGCTGCTGAGATCCGCGTGTAAATTATTGGATTGGGCCGATACCGACTGGTCCGGTACTAATTGGAACGTAAAAAATACCAGTGACAGTAGAATGAAGCGCAAAGACAGAGAACGATGCTTTCGGAACATCAAAACCTCCGGAAAATGGTAAAATCTGGTTGTTCTCCTCAAGTTAAAACAGGCAGTTGGCTGTTTATCACAGCCAAGAAGTTATAACAATGTTAAATCATTTATGCCGTTAAAGCAATAAAATTATTTCTCCATAGCATTAACGTCAAAGCTGTGTGAGAATCACATTTCCTGATTAGATGTATGGAATTACTCAAAAAGTTGGCGGGAAAAGTATGGCGCAAGCTGCCGCAGGGTGCCCGAAGACTGCTGATCAGAACGTCCCAAACCAAGTTCACCGTCTCCGTTATCGCGGTTATATTGAATGACGAGGGCAAAATACTGTTGCTGGATCATGTGCTGCGCCCCAAAAACGGCTGGGGCGCGCCCGGCGGCTTTATCGACCTCGGCGAGCAGCCTGAAGCCGCCATCCGCCGGGAACTTAAGGAAGAAATAGATCTGGAACTCCACGATCTGGAAATGGCGTGGATCAGAACGATCCATAATCATGTCGAGATCGTCTTTCGCGCCCGCGCCGGCGGTGAGCCGAAAGTCCAAAGCGCGGAGATCCACTCCGCCCGCTGGTTTTCTCTTTCGGAAATGCCCGCCGAAATGTCCTCCGTGCAGAAATTTGTCATTGAGAAAACTTTGTCATAAACTCTAAACAAAATATTTTTAAGGAAAATTTATGATCGATCTGATACCGACTTCCGATTCCGTGATGAGCATTCTGGAAAAAACAGGCGCTTTTCGCAACGGCCATTTTGTTTACCCGTCGGGTAAGCACGCTTCGCATTATTTTCAGATGCCGCTGGCGTTTCGTTATTACGACAATGCCCGCATCCTGGCGGTGGGCTTGAGCCGCACCTTTCGCATGGTTAAGGAGATCGCCAGCCGCCTGCCCAAGGTGTCGATCATCAGCCCGAGCCCGGGCGGGATTCCGGTCGCTTTCGGCGTGCGCGAAGCGCTGGGCGCGGAGCAGATCTATTGGGCCGAGATCGAAGACGGAAAACGCACCTTTCGCCAATACATCAAATCCGGCGAGATCTATCCCTGCATTATCGTCGATGACATCATCCGCAGCGGCAACGCGATCGCCGAAACCGTCTCGCTGGTCAACGCGCTCGGGACGGAAGTGGTCGGTATCGGTTCGATCGTCCGGTTTGCCGATGCCGCGGCCGAATTCGACGGCGTTCCGGTTCAATCGCTGCTGAATTTCGACTGCAATCTTTACGACTCTTTTGACGAAATGAAAACCGCCGAAGGCATTTCCGCCGACGTGGAAGAAGAAAAGGTCCGGTTCTAGATTATTTGTAACGCCGCCGTCCGGCGGCTGTCCTGACGGCGTCCCGCCGTCAGCGGGTTTGCGCGGGCGCTACCTTTTAAACCAAACAAGAAAAGCCTTGAATAAATTCAAGGCTTTTCTTGTTTTTGCATGAGCGGTTTCGCTTAGAGAGTAGGAATAGGATACGGGGCTGTCGCCGCCGCGTCCGTAGCCTGTCCGAGTGAAAACGCCACGGCGTTTCCGTCTATGCTTCTCATGTAATACCAGACGCCGGTCGAGGGCCGATAAACTGCCACGTCGGTTTTCTTGTCTCCGTCATAATCGGCGGGCTGCGGCACGTCGCCGCTTTGTCCGAAGTGGATCGTCCGGATCGGATTGCCGACCACCACGCTGCTCTGGTTGATATACCAATCCCCCGTCGAGGGCCGGAATACCGTCAGGTCGGATTTGCCGTCGCCGTCGAAATCCCCGATCGCGATCCTGTCCCCTGCGATACCGTAAAAGACCTGCAGGAAGAATCCCTGCGCGAAATTGCTTTCCAATATCTGGTGGACCGGGCCGGAGGCCGTGTTGCGTGAAACGCCGAAATCATTGATGCGGTCGCCGTCGAAATCGCCGGTGTAGGGAATATCTCCCGCCGCGCCCCACTGAAATACCGACATAGTGCTGTCCGAGCTTCGCAGGGTGTACCAGGTGCCGTTGCTGCCGCGCCAGATGTTGACGTCGGTCGTGCCGTCACGGTCGAAATCGCCCTGCAGCGGGATGTCGCCGGCGATTCCCCACGGAGTGACGGAAAAATTAGTGACCGGGTTGCCGGGGGCTTTCATCGCGTACCAGGTGCTGTTGCTGGTGCGGAAAACCGCCGGTTCGCTGTTTCCGTTGCCGTCATAATCGCCGATCATCGGCGTGTCCGTCGCCAGTCCGAACGTATTCGTCGTGGTCAGCGCGCCGGTGCCGGAATTGAACGAAAACCACTGGCTGGTTCCCGGGCGAAACAGGTTGATCTCCGCCGAGCCGTCGTTGTTGTTATCGAAACCGGCCTGGCGGCAGTTAGTGGCGTAGCTGACGGTAAATGTATAGCTGGCGCAGAACAGGTTGGTTCCGGCCTCGATCACGTCGTAGGCGACGATCGTAAAATTCTGCGATGCCGTGACGGGAAACGAAAAAGAACCCGTTCCGGTCGAGCTGAATCCCATATCGCCGATGATGCCGGTGTTAGGAGTAGCCGGGGTGTAGGTCGAATAAGCGACCAGCCCGGTCGTGGCCAGGACACAGCCCGTATGATTAAAATCCACCGTGGCGCAGCCGGTTACCGGCGCGGTAAAGTTATAGGAATCCTGCACCACCGGGGTCGCGTTCTGCAGCGCGTTCGCTTTTCCGACACAGCTCGACGGGCGTCCGTCACGGACGATGCGTCCTGTTTGTGTCGGATCGCCGGCTGTCAGGGAACCTGTCGTCGGCGCCAGCGTCGAACTCGGCTGACATTCATACTGGCCCAGCGCCACCGAGCTTGCGCTCACATAAATGGCGACTAAAAGTAAACCGGAGAGCCAGAACCGGCTTTGAAAATTTCTCATTATTTTAACTCCTCCTCACAGGATAAACCTTTTGGAACTATTATTGGTTGAAAGATGATTTCATCAGCTTTCGTTGATGGGATAAAAGCAAAAAGATCAAAATTATCAAGATAAAAGACGGTTTGCCAAAAGCTGAACGGGGGCCCGGCAGGAATGGATCCTATTTGATCTATAAAACTAATTCGGTTATAACAAAATCCGGCGAAAAGTCAAGAAAACATTAGACTTGGTAGTTTATCCCATGTGTCGGTAGCCCGACCATAAGGAGGGCGCGGTTTTAAGCGGTAAATAGGCGCCCTTGCTAACGCGTGGGCTGCTGACACGACGACTGAACTCGATATTAAAACACCTTGATTTCTGCCGGCTTTGCGCTTCGGAAATCCAAATTAAGACCTATCAAACGTAACGGACGGCGGTTAAGAGCTGAAAAACGCCCTCTTATTTTAGATCTCATGGCGGTTGGTCATTGCCTTGTCCATCGTCACTTCATCGACGAATTCCAGGTCTGACCCGACCGGCATTCCCATCCCGATCCGGGTCACCTTTACGCCGAGCGGTTTTAGCAAACGCGCGATGTAATTGGCGGTGGCTTCGCCTTCCGTATTCGGGTTGGTGGCGACGATGATTTCCTTGACCTCGACGCCTTCGTTATTTTCCGGCATCAATCGCGGCAGCAGATTAGCCAGCATCAATTCATCGGGCCCGATGCCGCGGATCGGCGAAAGACAGCCGTGCAGGATGTGATAAAGGCCCTTATAGCTGCGGGTTTTTTCGACCGAGACCAGGTTGTAGGGTTCTTCGATCACGCAGATCATCGAACGGTCGCGGTTCGGCGAAGCGCAAAAATAACAGGGGTTAATGTCGGTGAGATTGTTGCAGGTCGAGCAGAAAACGATCTTTTGTTTTACTTCCAGCAGCGAGGCGATCAGCCGTTCGACCTCCGCTTCCGGGCGCCGCAAAATATAAAATGCCAGCCGCTGGGCGGACTTGTGTCCGATCCCGGGCAGGCGTTTGAATTCATCGACGAGTTTGGCGACCGGTTCGGCGTATTCCAGCATAATCTAAATTCGGAGTGCGGAAGCGGAATGCGGAATTAACGCTTATGCCCTCTTGCAGTGTTTACCGAAGAAACCCAAATTGCAGTAAGTTCATTGGCTTCATTCAATAAGTCGGCTACTTTTGTCCTTTCCATAATTTCAGCGTCGACCAGAAGTTCTATCCAAAATGCGGACTCGTCAGTTTCTTCCTCAACGATTCCCATTTTGGCGATAAACTCTGCCTTCGATCTCGCTCGGCACGCAGCCCTGTAATTTGCGGCAACTGAAGTCCCCGATCTGATTAATTGCCTTCCGACCGTTTCTGCGGCAAGGGTTTTCGGAAGGCTATTAACAAGTTTAATTATTCGCAGAGCGAACCGTTTGCTCCGGTCTTTCAAATCATGCGACATAGTAGGAGATTATTTCGCATTCCGCATTCTCAATTTCGCATTTAAAACATACCGCCGAGTCCCGGGGGCAGCATGCCGCCGATCTTGCCCTTGAGGGCTTCGCTGACCTTGCGGTTCGCTTCGTTGACCGCCGCCGAGATCAGGTCTTCGAGCATCTCGACATCGCCGTCTTTGACCGCGTCGGGCGAAATTTTAATTTCGATCACTTCGTAATTGCCGCGCATTTTGACGGTGACCACGCCGCCGCCCGCCGAAGCATCGACGACCAGAGCCTGCATTTCCTCGGCCATCTTCGCCTGCATCTGCTTTGCCTGCTGCATCATTCCACCGAGATCGAATCCACCGGGTAATTTCATATCATTCTTCTTCCTGTCACAAAAATTTCATTGATTATAGCATTTACGTTCGCTTTAGCGAACGTATGAAAATAGTCCAGCTATTTATGGCTGGGAATAATGATAATATAATATTAATCCCTTTTTAGCGGACAAAGAACCTGTATTTAAGCTTAACCATGAAGAGCGTAAAAGAACAAATAGAAGATGCGGTCAAGGAAGGGGGCTCCCGCCTAAAAACCACGGATCGCCCACCGCGCAGGCGTTCGAGCACGCCGCGAAGTGTCAACCCGCCGCCCGCAACAGAGACCAATTAAAACAGTGAATAGTGAACAGTGACCCGGTGATTAGTGGCCGGAAGTTCAGAGTTGCGCGTTCACGCGCGATCTTCACGCCTAAAGGCGTAACTCTGAACGCGTGCGTGATCCTAAAAAAACTCCCCTCCTTACGAAGGAGGGTGGCATCCGCTTCGGATGACGGGGTGGTTCTCTCTTCAGACAGTCACCCAGTTGCTAGGGCAGGTGGTATTGAGAGGAGACACATCGGCTGATGCGGACGCTACTGAACAAGTTAAAGCTTGAACTCCGAACCGTCCGATCAATGATGCCCCTTCATCAGTGAAGGCCGCAGCCTGATAAAAAACTGAAACCCCTGGTGATGTGTTCCGCCATAATAGGAAGTGAGCGCCGCCGGGTTTTGATTAAAAGTGACCTGCGAGCCCAGTCCCACATCGATCCCTTTTCCCTGTATCACGTCATAGATATAGCCGAGCGAATAGGCGCCGACCCAAAAAATATCGTGTTCGTCGGGCGGGTCGAGCACGAGTTCATGTCCGGATTTTTGTACGCGTTCGATGCGGCCGAAAATTGAATTTCTCTTAAATCTATAATTGCTTTCGAATAAAAATGAAGTAGTGCGTTCGCCGCCCGCGTAGTTTTGTCCCCAGATGAATGAAGCCGCGAAATTTTTCCGCTCGCTGAAATTTTTGTTATAAATGGCCGATGCGGTCGTCCGCCGCAGAATTTTGATTTCCGGTTCCGTGCGTTCCGGATCGCGCAGATAGCCGTGCGAAATTTGCAGTGACAGGTCTTTGGACGGGTTAAAGGAAAATCGCCCGCTGAATGAATCGATCTTTAATTTATCGATATTCCAGCGGTTTTCATCAGGCTCGGTCCCGTTAAAAGCGCTCGCTTCGATCTTTGCTTTGCCGAAATTATACCCGGCAGTGATCACGCCGTAGGTGATGTGGGTCGAGTCCTGCCAGTGGTGCGAAATCGGGGCGTCCGGGTTTTCCATCCCCGAAGCGCGATGCATGAACGTCGGCGGCCCGAGCGCCGGTTCGCCCGCCACGCCGGCGTAAAGATAGACCGAATTTTTGTCGTTAAAACTGTACGAAAGCGTGCCGGCCAGTTCGTCGATCAGGTCATGCGGGTGCTGGCGGTCGTGCAGCGGCTGCCCGCGAAATAGCTCGCCGCTCTGGTAGAGCAAGGGGTAGCCGTAGCCGCGCTGGATCAGCGGGTCGAGGCTTAACATCGCGCGGACGCCGAGCTGCGCTTTGTCCGACAGGGGGCGCGAATACATCGCCATGATCATCGACGGCGCATCGAACCGCGCCCGCCCGCCTTTTCCCGCAGCCGAAATATCGCGCCTGCTGCCGGCCTGCGTATAGCGCAAAAACATCGTCCCGTGCAGCATCAGCATCCCGTTGTCACCGTACATTTTCATGTACGCATGCATCGGCGAAGATTCCGGCAGCCACGATGTGCCGGAACCCTCCTTGCTCATTGTGTCGTTCAGATCGGTGACCGAACGCATCGCCATACCCATGCCTTTATTTTCATGCGACATGCCGGGCATCTCCGCATCCGGCATTCCCTCGTCGGGCTTTTTTGCCGGCTCACCTTCCTTGTCTTCGTCCGGCGAATGAACGTGCGTGGTTTTTTCCGGCATTTTCATGTCCTTGCCCGGTTTTACGCCGACGGCGATATTGCCCCACATGCCGCCTTTGGCGTGACCGCGAACGGAACAAAAATATGTGAACTGCCCGTTCTCACCGGCTTTGATCGTCAGTTCTTCGGCGGAGAGAGTTTCATCTTCAGCTTGCGGAATTAAGCGCGAACTGCCAGCCGTGTTTTTTACTTCCGGCGCCAGCGCAAACGGGCCGGCCAGATCGCCGAACAGCAGATCGTGTTTCATATCCAGATCGGTATTGACGAAAAGAATTTTCAGCGTCGCGCCGCTCGGCACGACCAGCGTCGGATTTCGCACGCCCTGAATGCGGTAGGAAAGCATATCGTCTTCCGGCCCGGTCGTTACCACCAGCCGGATCTCGGTCGCGGTAAAGGTCAGAAAAGAATTTTCTTTTTCCCCCTGGGTTTGCTCGTTTTTAAATTTTGTCAGGTCGGCATATTTCAGCGTTTTCTTTTCGCTGCCGGCCAGGGTAAATGCCTGGTGCGCAAAAATATTTACGCCCAGTAAAAGCCCCATACTTAAAAGTAAAATAAGGCGTTTCATTTATTGCTCCTTATGTTTATTGAAAAAGACACACGTCCGTCCGGTTTTCGGAACGGCGCGAAATTGAATTGTGCTTTATTTCACAAGCGGGGCGGAGCTCGGGCGGAAAGCTGGCTCAGAAATGGATTTTCGGTAAAGGTGCGTTGGATGAAAAAGGCCGGTTCGGTTTCCGTCCGAACCGCAAAAACCGCGGGCAAAATATTCGGAATCGAAACCGGAACTGCCTGCCGCGAATTTCCGTTGTCGGAAATTTTTGTCGGCGGCGTTTCGCGTTTTTCCGCAAAACAGCCGCAGCCGGAATGCCAAAGTTTGTCCAGCCGGTCGCCCTGACGAGATTTCATCGGGCAATGATCTTTCATCTTTTCGCAGCAGTCGTGCGCTCTGGCGGTGACGTTAAGGCAGGCGCAAAGCGGCGCGGCAAACGAAGACACAACCAGCGACAAAGCAAGAAAAATGCTAACCGCCAGTCGTTTTATCCGCAATGTTTTCATCCTGATTTATGCTAACGGATTTCGCCCGCTAAATACAAGTACAGCTTTATACTGGGAGCCCCCGTCTTAACTCCCCTCCTTACGAAAGAGGGGTGGCGGGCTTTGCGCGACGGGGTGGTTCTTTCTCTAGTCCCGTAGGGACGAGATATTTATAGTTTGCAAGTCGAAAAAATCTTTTCGAGTTCCGTAGGAACGACATATGCCGCTCCTAACGGAGCTAAGGTTTCATCCTGATGACTCTTCTATAAATATAGCGTCCCTACGGGACTCGAACAGACTAAAGTTTGGAACTCCAAACTTTCTTTTTAGTTCCGTGGGAACGTTATATTTATAGTTGCTTCCCTTGCTTTTTCCGTCATTCTTTATTAATACTTACGATTGATGTCTGCCAATATGAACGTCAACTGGAAGACCGATTCGGCGCAGCCCATTTTGTTTATCAACCGGGCGCGTTGGACGGGTCTGCATTTGAAACATTGCCGCGTCACTCCCGGCGAACTCGTTGACTTTGTGCCCGATCATCACGAATTGAACATGACGCTCGATGGCGCGGTGCAAACAAAAAAACAATCCGCGAACGGTTTTGTCGTCCGCAACAGCGAAGGCGCCGGCCGGATGTGCCTGACCTCCGCCGGGCAGGCGATGAGCGCCGTCTGGGAACATGAGTATGAATATTTAGCGCTCGACCTGGTTCCCGAATACGTTGTTCAGACGGCGATCGAAAATCGTTTTTCGCCGCGTTTCGAACTGGCCGAAGACTTTGCCGGCGCCGACCCGCTGATTCAGCAGATCGGTTATGCTCTCTTAAAAGAATCGCAGGCGGAAAACCCGTCGGGAAGTTTGTACGGCGATTCGCTGGCGCAAAGTTTAACCCTGCATCTATTAAAAAATTACAGCACGGCAAAATCTCCGGCGGAAAATCTGAACGGCGGTCTGGCGGGTTACAAGCTGGCACGCGTGACGGATTTTATCAACGACAAACTGGAAGAAGACCTGACGCTGGCCGAGCTGGCTTCGGTCGCCGGCCTGAGCCGTTTTCATTTTGCGCGCGCTTTTCGCCGCACGACGGGACTGACGCCGCTGCAATATTTGATGAAACAGCGCATCGAGCGCGCCAAGGAACTGCTCAAAAATCGCGAACTGCCGCTGGTCGAAATATCCTTTCGCACGGGGTTTAAAAATCAAAGCCATTTCACCACGCTTTTCCGCAAATTCACCAGCCTTACCCCAAAAGCCTGGCGCGAATTAAAACTCGCCTGATCTCAAACGTCGCCGACACCTCGCCCACACCTCGCTGACGAGAATCGGAAAGTTTTTTTCGTGTTGCTTAGTGTGTATATTCGTGGTTTCAGTCTTATATCCATTTAACAACCAAGCCTTTAAGAATTAACCACTAACATACACGAAACGGCACTAACCAATCCCAGATCAACGCCACTATTATTTATATTTCAGCAATCTCAGAATATAAACAGCAAACAGCCGAAAGACCCGGCTGACGGCATTTTTTTACACTGCTCGCAGACTTAAATTTAGGTCCGGGAGAATTAAGAAATGCGAGTTTTAATTTTTGCTTTTATTTTATCGATCACAGGTTCCGTCGCCGCGCAGACGTCTTCGTGGCAAGCGACGTTCGAAGCAGCCGGCCGGAGCGCGCAGGCCGGGCGATACGCCGAAGCGCTGGAAAAATACCGCCGCGTTTTGGAATTTCGCACGGAGCCCGGCCTCGCGGCAAAGACACATTACAATATCGGCGTTTGCCTGTATCAACTGGGCCGGCCGGAAAAAGCGGTCGCCGAATACCGCAGGGCGATCGAGTCGAGCGGCGGCAAATACCAAAAAGCTTTTTACGCGATCGGAATGGCGCAGGCCGCGCTGGGTGACAAAGCGAAAGCCAGGGCCGCCTTTTACGAAGCCGTCCGGCTGGACAAAACCGACGGGGAAGCGTGGTTCGATCTCGGCATGGTTCTACTCGCCGAAAGAGATGAAAAATATTATGATGCTGCCCGTGAGGCTTTTGAAAACGCGGCCGCGAATAAAAGCGTCAGCTCGGCGGACGCGCTCAACAACGCCGGCGTGATCGCCGCTCTGAAAGGCGATCTGATCACGGCGGAAAAGAAATTCAGATCGGCCGCTGAGGCCGGAAATTCCGTCGAAGCCGTAAATAATCTCAAGATCTGCGACCGCTACCGGCGGAATGCAGGTTCGGAACAGGTCGCGGCTCTGACCTTCAGCCAATCAGGCAGCCGCAAACAAATATCAGGAGAATAATGTGGACAAGCAATCGGACGTAATAGCGATCTTAAAACTTTATGAGCTGCGCCGCGATGAGCGGATGCGGGAGGCGCGGCAGTGGTTTTTTACGGAATTCGCGCCGGAAACGGTGATGGATATTGTCGCGCTCTATCGCGGCGGCGAACGCGCCAGCGCAAATTTTCGCATGGTCGTTTCGTATTGGGACATGGCGGCTTCGTTTGTTTTAAACGGCGCGATCGACGAAAAAACCTTCCTCGACGCCAACAGCGAACACCTTTTCGTCTATGCCAAGATCGCGCCGTTTCTGGCCGAGCTGAGAGAGCTGTTTCGCGAACCGGATTATTTTCTCAAGCTGGAAACTCTCGTCATGAAAGTGCCGGACATCGAAGCAAAACTTGAAGGAAGAAAGCGGCTGATCGCTTTGTGGACACAGGGGAAACCGGATTAAAGGTAGCGCCGCCGTCCCGGCGGCTGTCCTGAGGGCGTCTCGCCCTCAGCTTTATTTTTAATGCGGAAGCGGGACGCCCCCGCGACTGCCAGCGAGACGCTGGCGCTACCTATAGTTCAACTCTGAAACTCTCAACCTTCCTGAAACGTAAAAGCACGACCATGAAAATATTGTCGAAAAAGTCTGTTTTCACGCTGTTTTGTATCCTCGTACTTAACATCGGTCTTGCAAACGCGCAGGAAAAGTCCGCCTCTGAAAAATCCGCCGCAATCGATGCTTTAATGCAGAAATTGGTTGAGCGCGGGCAGTTCAACGGCGCGGTGCTGGCCGAAGACAACGGCAAGGTCATTTACAGCAAAGGCTTTGGCTATGCCAACTTTGAAAAGAAGACGCCGGTAGATACCGAATCGGTCTTTGATCTCGCCTCTATCTCGAAACCTTTTACCTCGATGGCGGTGATGATGCTCCTTGAGCGGGGGAAATTAAAATATGACGACGATATTAAAAAATACTTTCCCGGCCTTTCGTATGAAGGAATAACGATCCGCCATCTTTTGACGCATACCTCGGGTCTGCCGGAGTATATCGAACTCTTTCACGCAAAAAATAACGGGTGGGATAGAAGCAGCATCAAGACAAATGCCGACGTTATCGCGCTGTTGGAAAGCGATAAACCGGCTGTTCAGTTTCAGCCCGGTGAAAGATTGGTATACGACAACACCGGATTTGTCCTGCTCGCCTCTATCGTGGAAAAAGTATCGGGAACGCCCTTTGCGGAATTTTTGCGGGTGAATATATTTAAGCCTCTTGGAATGAAAAACACGCGAATTCATACCCGCTTAAGTCGAGAACCGATCGCTAATCTGGCTGTCGGGTATTTGCGGCCATCGCTGCTCACGGGTGATTACGTTCTGCCTGAAAAACTCGATGACGCGGCTTTTGTAATAACCCTGGGCGGTATCGTTGGCGACGGCGGTATCCACTCCACGGTCGGAGATCTCCTGAAATGGGGAAAAAGTTTTAGCACGGAAAAACTCGTTAAAAAGAAAACCATCGAAGAAGCTTTTACCCCGGTCGCTCTGAAAGACGGCGGCGCCGGCAAGATGTATGAAAATTCGCGAGGGCTGGAATCGGGCTATGGTTATGGCTGGATAATACGAAAAGGCGCGGACGATAGCCGCATTGTCTGGCATACCGGCGGGTGGCCCGGTTATGTTACGTTCTACTCTCTGAATCCGGCCAGGCGCCAAACCGTAGTGGTGCTGACCAATGCCGACAGTACGGCCGCCCCGCGCGCGGGCCAGGCGATAGAAAAAATAATGAACGGGCAAACTTACGAAATGCCCAGGCTTTCGATCGCCAGGGCGCTGGCCGCGACGGTAAACTCCGAGGGCGCGGAAAAGGCGGCGAAGCGATATCGCGAACTCAAACAAAATAAACCGGCCGAGTATATCTTTAACCAGGCAGAGCTAAACCGGCTCGGTTACGAATTGCTGGAACAGCAGAAATTTACCGAAGCGATCGTGATATTTAAGTTGAATGTCGAAGAATACCCGCAAGTGGGCGACCCCTATGACAGCCTGGGAGAAGCTTATATGAAAAACGGCGAGCGCGACCTGGCGATAAAAAATTATCAGAGGTCGCTGGAATTGGATCCTAAAAATCAAAATGCCGTCGATATGCTTAAAAAACTAAGGCAGCAGTAAAGACCGGGAGCGCGAACGGCTCGTCCGCTAAAATTTGACAGGACACGGGATTTAACGGATAGGAGCGGATTTTCACGGATGCATTTAATGTTTTATCCGCGTCAATCCGCTGCTATCCGTGTTATCCGTGTCCTGTCTCTGCCCCCGGTGAATCCATGTTAAAATCTTCCACGGATGAAAAAATATATCATCAAAGCTGACGCTCGTTCGCTGCCGGACAAGCTGGCCCGCTATCGCGAAGAGCTGAACGAAGAACAGTTTCGCGTGGTCACTTCGCAGCCCAAGGCGGCGCTGGTCGTGGCCGGCGCGGGCACCGGCAAGACGCGCACGATCACCTATCGCGTGGCTTACCTGATCGAGCAGGGCGTGGCCCCGGCGCGGATCATGCTCTCGACCTTCACCAACCGCGCGGCGCGGCTGATGCTTAGTCGCGTGGAAGCGCTGACCGGCGGCCAGAATGTTCACCGCGTCTGGGGCGGCACGTTTCACCGCATTGCGAATCTGACGCTCCGTCGTCATGCGGTCTCGCTCGGTTACGATTCCAGTTATTCGATTCTCGACAGCGAGGACGCAAAAGATTTCCTCAGCGTCTGTGTCGAGGAAGCCGCGATCGACACCAGATCGAAACGTTTTCCCAAACCCGAAGTCCTGCACGACATCATCAGCTACGCCACTAATACCGACCGGCCCATTCCCGATGTGATCGCGCGCCGCTACCCGTGGTTCGAGCCGCTCACCCTCCCCATCGAATTGATCGACCGCATCTTTCACGAACGCAAGCGCGAGCGCAATGTGATGGATTACGACGATCTGCTGCTCAACTGGAAACGTCTGCTGATCGAAAAACCCGAGATCGCGAATATTTACACCGACCAGTTTCAGCACATTCTGGTCGATGAATATCAGGACACGAACAAGCTGCAGGCCGAGATCATCGATCTGCTGGCCAGTAAACATCGCAGCGTGATGGTCGTCGGCGACGATGCGCAGAGCATCTTTGCCTGGCGCGGCGCGGAATTCACCAACATATACGAATTTCCCCAGCGCTACCCCGAAGCCGAAGTTTACAAGCTGGAAACGAACTATCGCTCGACGCCGGAAATTCTCGATCTGTCGAATGTTTCGATCGCCGGAAACCGCCGCCAGTTTCCCAAAGTTTTGCGCCCGGCGCGAAAATCGAGAGGCTTTAAACCCGCGCTGATCCCGTGCCGCGACGCCGATCAGCAGGCCGCGTTTATCGCCTCGCGCATTCTGGAATTGCGCGACGAGGGGGTCTCGCTCGAAGACACGGCGGTGCTTTACCGCTCGCATTATCACTGCCTGGAATTGCAGCTCGAGCTGACCCGGCGCGGCATTCCGTACCGGGTGCAGAGCGGGACGCGCTTTTTCGAACAGGCGCATCTGAAAGACGTCGTATCCTTCCTGCGCATCGTGACCAACCCGCGCGACGAGCTGGCGTGGAAACGCGTCCTTAAATTGATTCCGAGCGTCGGCAATGCGACGGCGAATAAAATTTGGGCGCAGCTCGCCTTTTCGCCGGAGCCGCTGGCGCTGGTCCGGCGCGAAGATTTCGCCGCGCGGCCTAAGCGCGGAAACGGCTGGAACGATTTTATCGAGCTGCTGGAAGAACTGGCTTCGGACGCCAACCGGCAGGATCCCGCCCGGCAGATCGAGCTTATTTTAGAGCGCGGCTATACCGAACACCTGCAAAATAATTACGAAAATTTCGAAGCGCGGTTAGAAGACATCAAACAGCTTTCGCTTTTTGCCCGGCGCTACGAATCGACCGAGGCTTTTCTGTCCGAGCTTGCGCTGCTGACCACCGAACGGTTCGGCGCGCCGACCGATGTCACCGCCGAAGACGTGGTCGAAGGCGGCGAGGACGACGAACTGCTGACGCTGAGCTCGATCCACCAGGCGAAAGGAATGGAGTGGAAAGCGGTCTTTATCATCTGGGCGGCGGAAGGGAAATTTCCCAGCCCGCGCACGCTCCGCGACAACGAGGGCGAAGAAGAAGAACGCCGCCTCTGGTACGTCGCGCTGACCCGCGCCGCCGACGAACTATATCTGACCTACCCGCTGATGGTGGTCGATTATTCGCGCCAAACCGTCCTGCAAAAACCTTCGCGCTTTCTGACGGAAGTCCCGGTCGATCTCTACGAGATCTGGAATCTCGAAGAAGAAGCGCCGAAATTCGACGATCCGGTGAATGTGATCGAGGATAAGCAGGAATTTTTGAATTAGACGTATCGCTGCCGTCCCGGCGGCTGTCCTGACGGCGTCCCGCCGTCAGATTTTGCGCGGGCGGGACGCCCGCACGACAGCCAGCGGGACGCTGGCGTTACTATAAAGATATGCAGGAAAATTTATCTCTAAAAGCCGAAGTCAATCTCTATTACGACCTGTTCGTTCCTGAAAACATTAACCAACCCGCGCCGCTTTTGATTGCGACGCATGGTTATGATGAGAATAAGCGTTGGATGATGCGGCTGGCGCAGGACATGGCGCCGGGTGGTTTTGCGATCGCGTCGCTGCAGGGGCTTTATCAGAAGATACAGGAGCCGCGGGTGCCGGGCGGACCGCTGCGTTACGGTTTCGGCTGGCTGACGAATTTCAGATCCGAAGAATCCATTGCCCTGCATCACAAATTTATCCTGGACGTAATAGAAAAATTAACTGCCGAAGGCATTGCCGATAAAAATAAAATTTTTCTGGCCGGATTTTCCCAGACCTGCGCGATGAATTTCCGTTTTGCGCTGACTCACCGTGAGGTTTTAAGCGGCGTCTTCGGCCTGTGCGGCGGAGTGCCGGGCGATCTGGAAACGAGCGAAATATTCGGCGAGATCGAAACGCCCGCTTATTACCTCTACGGCACCAAAGACAAATACGTCCCGGTCGAAAAATTTGAAGATAATGCCAAAAGGCTCGCCCGATTTATTAAAAATCTCCGTCCCAAACAATACGACGCCGAGCATGAGATCACCACGGCCATGCGCGCCGATGTTAGAGAGTGGCTCGTCGAGTTGAGTATTTAATTCCAAATTTCGTTGTTAAAACGGCTTTGCCTAAAGTAGTCCGAACGACAGTTATAGCCCGGAGTATTTTTCGTGTGGTTTCGTGCGTCTTCGTGGTCAGTCTTAATTTATTGTTATTATTGCACTTAAGAAGTAACCACGAAATTACACGAAACGACACGAAAAAAGCTAAAAAGAGTTACAGCTCAAAGACTGACTTTATAGGCAGGCCGGAATTTAACGTAAAATATTTGTCTCGTTCTGCAACCCTTTCGCTGTCTCACCGCATCTTTAGACTAGCTCGCAAGCTGTAGAAACAATCAAATTAGATCGACTGTGTGGAGAAAACACTTGTGTTTGAAGTGTGCAAGTGTGCCCACCGGGGAGGAGCAGTTATGAATGGGAGACATCTACTTGATGCCATCCGGATCGAATCGCCGTGTTCGCAAAGCTGGGATTCGATGCAGGGTAATGACGAAGTGCGCTTTTGCGATCATTGTGTAAAGCATGTTCACGATCTTTCGGCGATCAGGGAAAAAGACGTGCGAAAACTGATCGCAGGGGCCGACGGCAGTATCTGCGTGCGTTACATTCGCCGCCCGGACGGCCCTGTAGAAACTCTCAAACACCGGCTTCATCAGATAACGCGCGGGGCCGGGATCGCCGCCGGCGTGCTCGGCGCTTCGCTCAGCGTTTCGGCCTTGTCCTACGGCCAAGCTACTACTCCCAGCCCGACGGAATCCAGTGAGATCAGTGTTGAATTAACGGTAAAGGAAACATCTTCCTCCGGCGGCAGCATCTCCGGCGTGGTGACCGATCCGAACGGCGCGGTGATAAATTTTGCCCTGGTTACAATTTACAGCATTGACGGAACATTCTACCGGAGCGCGCCGACGAATCTCGAGGGGTATTACGAGTTCAAAGATATTCCCGAAGGCAAATATAAATTAAAGATCGACGCCGGAGGTTTTGACAGCAAGGAGACCGGCGAATTTGCCGTTTCAGCCGACAGTTTAGACAAACAGGATATCCAGCTCCAGGTTTCGACGCTGCAGGAAATCGTCGAGGTCGGCGACAGGGTGCAAGTGAATGAGGTATTGATGGGAACAATGACCTGCACCACGACAACCTATGTCTCGAAAAACAAGCTGATCCGGGCCGTTCAGGCCGAAGACGTCGAAGAAGTAAAAAGGCTGATCGGCATCGGGAAAAAGGTCAATGTTAAAAACCTGGATTCCGACGGGAATTTTCCGCTTCATTACGCGGTCGAACACGGCAATGTCGAGATTCTCGAGCTTTTGCTTAATGCGGGCGCAAAGATCTCCGTCAAAAATTACGAAAAACGCACCCCGCTGATGATGATCGACGAAGACGCTTCGGCCGAAATGGTCAATATGCTGCTGCGATTCGGCGCCGCCGTCAATGCCGCCGATAAAGATAAGAGCACCGTTTTGATCCTGGCGGCCGGCGATGCAAGTGAAGAGGTCGTCCGCGTTCTAATACTAAACGGCGCGGATGTTAACGCGCAGAATAAAAAAGGAAAGACCGCACTGATGAAGGCTGCCGACGAAGGCAACCTGGAAAATGTCAAAGCGTTATTGGAATCGGGCGCGGACGTGAATTTGCGGGACAAGTCGGGCGAAAGCGCCTGGGATATGACGTCCGATGAAGGCGTCAGGCAGGCACTTGTTACATTCGGCGCTATCCCCGCGCAGCCTTAAGGAAAAGAGTATGAAAAAGAGATCGATCATAGACTCGATAGAAGTCGGATCCCCCTGCTCGCAGGATTGGAATTTAATGTACGGCAACGACGAGGTACGTTTTTGCGAACATTGCGTCAAAAATGTTCACGACCTTTCGGCGATGACGCGCAAGGCGGCGGAAAAATTTGTGACGAACGCAAACGGCTCTATCTGCGTGCGTTACGCCCGCCGTCCGGACGGAAAAGTACAGACCGCCGGCGACAAGCTTTACCAGATATCGGCCCGCGCGTCCCGGGTTGCAGCCGGAGTTTTTGGGGCATCCCTGACACTGGCCTCGTCGGTTTACGCTCAAAGCGCGCCGGCCGGCAGTGGCGCGACCCCTGAGCGGGTGATCGTCACCATGGGAGATATCGCCGCGCCGCTGCCCAGGGAAAAAAGCGGAGCGTCGATATCCGGCACGGTCACCGATCCAAACGGGGCCGTGATCCCCAATGCGGATGTGGTTTTGACGGAGCAAAAAACCGGCGCGGTGCGATCCATGAAAACAAACGACGACGGCGGGTATTTATTCCCGGCCGTCGCGGAAGGAACTTACCAGCTCGAGTTTAGAGCCACTAATTTTCAAGTCCGCAAAATAGAAAACATTAATTTTAAGGATCGTATCGACGCTAAATTCGACACGACGTTGTCTATCTCTGCCGTTATGATGGGCGTCATAGTCGTATCGTCGGAGTACGAAAATCAACTGGTGCGTTCGGTTCAGCAAAATGATTTCGAACGAGTGAAATCGCTGGTGGCGCAGGGCATAAACGTCAACGAAAAAGATAATAACGGCGGTATTACCGCGCTGCACGTCGCGGTTCGCAAAGCGGATCTGAAAACGATAACGATGCTGCTGGAATTGGGCGCAAAAGTAAACCTCCGCGACGAGCGCGGGCGGACCGCGATGATGCAGATCGGCGAAGACTACGAGAGCGAAGAATCGCCCGATGAAGAATCGGCAGAATCGGGTGATAATGACGAAAACGAAGGCGAGACTGAAGAAGCCGAAATGGCGGGTCTGGGAACCCGGATCTTCGAACTTTTGATCAGCCACGGGGCAAAAGTAAATCTGCGAGATTCGGAAGGATTCACTGCCCTGATGTACGCGGCGCGGTCCGAAAATCCGCTGATGCTGAAATTACTGCTCAGTCACCGCGCCAACGTTAACACACAGGCAAAAAACGGCCGGACGGCATTGATGGAAGCCGCCAATGAGGGTGAGCTGGAAAATGTCAGGATACTGCTCCAGGCCGGCGCCGATGTGAACCTGAAAGACGACGAAGGCGAAACGGCCATGTCGATGACTTCCGACCCCGATATCGAAGAATTATTACTCTCATTCGGGGCAAAGCCGGAGGAACCCCGCGACCACTAGTTTTTTGTTTTACCGCCCGGCAAGGTAAAAATACCTCAAAATTCGTCCTTAATTTTTCCAACCAAAAACTTTGGTGGTAAAATAAGGGCGCCTTTTGGTTAGGTAAAATTACAAATTACGAGCTTGGCGGGAGAATATGAAAACTTGTCCTAGTTGTGGCGCGCATTACGATAACGAAACTCTTCTTTTTTGCACCAGGGACGGCTCACCATTGGTGCCGGAAGGAAGTCCGCCGGAATTCACCGATATGCCCAGCGAAAGCTGGGAAGAAGATACGGTCGTTCTTTCCAAACCCCCGGCCTCTCCGGCACCTTCAGCTGACGCAAAGATCATAGTTCCCACCGCCCCCGAACCGGCCGCCGAACAAAAGCCGCCGTTCGCGCATGATCCGATCAGGCCGGTGCCCCCGTACCAGCCGCCCCCGCAAAAGCCCCGGATCGGCCTGACGATCCTGCTGACCGCGCTGTCCACGATCGCGATTATTGCGCTGGCGATCGCCGCGTGGTGGGGTCTCAACGGAGGTTCGGGAAATAATCTGCCGGTCAACGGGAATCTGGACGCGAACCTGCTCAACGCGAATAGTAACGCTAACCTCTTCAATGTTAATTCGAACTTTAACGTGTCGAACATCAACGCCAACGCGAATCTTAACGCCAACGTGAATTTCAACTTTAACGCCAACACAAACTCCAACGTCAATGTGAACGTTAACGCGAACGCGAATGTAAATAAACCGACGCCGACCCCGAAGCCGACAGCCACGCCGAAACCGACGCCTTCGGAAACTCCCGACAATGATGACGACGACGATCCGAGCCCGACACCGCGCCCGCCCTCTTCGCCAGGCGGAACGCCGAGATCGATCGACGCCGGCGTGCTGAATTCCCGCGCGGTCAGTCTTCCCCGCCCGGCCTATCCCCAGGCGGCGCGGACCGTCGGCGCGACCGGTTCGGTGAACGTTTCCGTGCTGGTGGACGAGCAGGGAAACGTGGTCTCGGCAAAAGCGACAAGCGGGCATCCGCTGTTAAAAGCGGCGGCGGAGGCGGCAGCCAGACAGGCCCGTTTTAACCCGCCGCGAATGGGAAACCAGTCCGTCAAGATGAGCGGTGTGCTACTCTACAGTTTCCAGCAATAAAGTCTTCTTCTTCCGGTATGCTCAGTTTATTAAAGATCAACAATATCGCCCTGATCGACAAACTCGATAACGAGTTTTCGCCGGGACTTAATTTGCTGACCGGTGAGACCGGCTCCGGCAAATCGATCATTGTCGATGCCCTGGGCGCGCTGACGGGCGACCGCATTTCCTCGGATCTGATCAAGGAAGGGCAGTCCGGGGCGGTGATCGAAGGGCTGTTCACGCTGCCGTATGACAAGGGTCTGGCGGCGCAATTCGACGAAGCCGGTATCGAAGCCGGGGACGGCGGCCCGATCGAGCTGATCGTCCGGCGCGACCTTTCGCTGAGCGGTAAAAATCGCATCTTTATCAATAATCAGCTCGTCACGCAGGCGTTTCTAAAAAAGATCGGCGGGTTTCTGGCGGATATTCACGGGCAGGGCGAGCAGCAGGCGATCTTCGATCCGGCGACCCACCTGGAAATGCTCGACGAATATGCGGGCGCCGGCCCGGCCAGAGAAAAGCTGGCGGAAAAACACGCCGAATGGTCGGCGGTGCGCAGCGAGATCGAACAGCTAAAAAGCGACGAAGCGCAAAAATTGCAGCTGCTGGATATTTTGAAATTTCAGGTCGGAGAGATCGGCAAGGCCAATTTACAGCCCGGCGAAGAGGCGAAACTGGAAGAAGAAAAAAAACGCCTCAATAATACCGAAAAACTTTCCGCGCTGACCGACGAAAGCTACTCGCTGCTTTACGACAACGCCGAATCGACCCTTTCCACGCTGGAAAAAGCGGCCCGCCGCATCTCCGAGCTATCCGAATTCGAAACGGCCTTTGGCGGGCAAACGGAAAGCCTGAACACCGCGAAAACACTGGTCGAAGACTTAGCTTATCAATTAAGGGATTATCGCAGCGGCCTCGAATTTTCACCGGAGAGGCTGGAAGAGATCGAAAACCGTCTGGCCGAAATTTCGCGTTTGAAGCGCAAATACGGCCCCTCCCTGGAAGACGTTCTGGCTCATCTGAGCGAATCCGAAGCGCGTCTGGAAAGCATCGAAACCGCCGAGCTCAGGCAGGAAGAATTGCGCGCCAGGGCGCAGAAGCTGCGCGGCGATTATTTAAATACGGCGGTCGAACTTCATCAAAAAAGAACGAAAGCGGCGCGCGGTTTTGAAAAAGAGATAATCGAAAATCTGAAAGCCGTGGCGCTGGAAAAAGCCGCTTTCAAAGTGCGGATCGACGCGCCGGAACCCGGGGAATTGAACCAGGAAAAACCCGGCGAAAAACACGGAGAAAAATACGACCGGCAATTTACCGCCAAAGGTTTCGACCGCATCGAGTTTTATTTTTCCGCCAACCCCGGCGAGTCCGTTAAGCCGATCGCAAAAGTGGCCTCGGGCGGCGAAGCCTCGCGCCTGATGCTGATCTTAAAGACGACCGCGCGGCTGTCCGAAAAAGAGAAAACGGTGGTTTTCGACGAGATCGATTCCGGGATCGGCGGCCGCGTGGCCGAAGCCGTCGGGTTGAAATTAAAAGAGCTGGCGAAAACGCACCAGGTGCTCTGCGTCACGCACCAGCCGCAGATCGCTTCGCTGGCCGACGAGCATTTTATGGTGGAAAAAGAAATCTCCGGCAAAAAGACCGTGATAACGCTGCGAAAGCTGAGCGACGAAGAACGCATCGAAGAACTCGCCCGGATGTTTGCCGGCGAGGAAGTGACCGAATCCGCCCGCGCCCACGCCAAGGAAATGATCGCCGCCCGTAGATAGAACTATTAATTATTCACTGAGAACTTTTAACTGTCTTAAAAAGAAATAACTGAAAAATAGTTAACAGTCAGAAGTTAATAGTGAATAGTTTTTATTATTTTTTTCCCGACAAACTTAATAAATTAGCGAACAGGCGATAGGCGCCCGGCACGCCCGCCGGCAGCTGCCGGAAAAACGCGTACGAGCAATAGATGTATTTCCCCTTGCCGATTTCGGCTATGACCAGGCCGCCTTTATCTTCCGCTTCGCCCGCATCGTGGGCTTCGAGCAGCGATTTATAGGCCGGGTCGAAATTCGTGAAATTGTAGAGATTTCTTTCCTGCACCCAGCCCGCAAAATCCGCGTCAACGATCTTGTTCGGAAAATTAAAGACCGGGTGGGCCGGGTCGAGCATGGTGATCTTCGCATTTTCATCCACCACGCGGCTGCCCATTTGCGTCGGAAAGGGAGTGAGTTTTCGCTGCGCGTATTCCGGGCGCTGGTATTGCACCAGCAGCGTGCCGCCGTTTTTTACATAATCCAGCAGCCGCTGGTTATTGGCGATAAGATCCGCCCGGGTTTCCGAAGCCCGAATGCCGACCACGATCGTGCCGAATCGCGACAGGTCGTCCCCGGCCAGATCTTTTTCGCCCAGCATCGTCAGATCGAAACCCATCTGCCTGATCGCTTCCGGCACTTCCTCGCCGCTGCCCATGATATAGCCGATCTTTACCGGGGCGATCTTTAGCTCCAGCACCGGCACTTTCATTTCCGCGCGCGTGTAAAAACGATGTGTCTGAATGTGCGGGTAAGAGATCGTGTGCATTTCCCGGGTGTCCATGGTTTCGCCGACCAGCGCCTGGGCGTAGATATTGTGGCTGCCGGGTTTCGTCTTCGCCGGGATCGTCACGTCAAAGGCAATACTGGCTTTATCGCCTTTATTTTTTACCTCGAAAAGTTCACTCGCCGGAAAATGTTTCCAATCGGCGGGCGTATTGAAATTGAGGCTGGCAATTCCCGCAACCGGGAGCGCGGAATTATTCGTGACGCTCATCACCACGCGGCGCGTCTGTGGTTTATCGCTCAAGGGAACGATCAAAAGTTTTTGGTCGAGGCTGACCGAAAGCGCCGGGATCAGATTCAGCTCCCGGCGAATTTCGCCGCGAGTCGAATCGGCATAGCGATACACTACCGGCTGTGTGAAAACGATCTCCGCGCCGCCGATCTCCATTTTTATTTCCGCGGTCACCAGCGGCGATTGAAAGGGAAGCGTCAGGCTCCCATTTTCATCCGGCCAGACATAGAGCGGGCCGTTTCGCTCGCTTTCCAGCCAGTAAGGCTGGGTAGCTTTTGCGTCGTTCGGTACTTTAACCGTAAAGAACGCCTCCTGGTTTCCCGTTTCCCGGCGAAAAAATCCCTGGGTGGCGGCGGCCGGCGCTTCGGCTTTGACGGTTTGCCATCCGCCCGGAGTTTTCAGCGCGATCTCTTTGATCTTGTAATTCGCCGCTTCCGGAAAAAAGACCTTAGCGTTTACGGAAAGCTCTGAACCGGGCACCACGGTTTCCCGGTCGGCCAGCGCCTCGATCTGAATGCCGCCCGCGATCCGCGCGGCTTCGCGAAATTCCATTTCCTTGCGTTCCAGGTACGCTTTTGTTTTTCGATTTCTGGTTGACCAGACCGCTTTGTCGGCCAGCGTATAGCCCTGCGCCAGATCGGGCAGAATTTTTTGCGGCGCCAGCGCGTCGTATTCACCGAGTATTTTGGCGGACAGGTTTTTCAGCTCGGACAGTTTGCCTGTCAGCGGTTCTTCCGAATTTTGCGTATTCGCGGCGATGCCGGAGATCGAAGCGTCCAGCCCGTCAAAAATGCCGGTTTCTTTTTTCGGATTTTCTGCCAGATTCAGCCCGGAAAACTGCGCGCCGTGCAGTTCCAGCAGGCCCTGTTCCTGCGATTTATGCTGGCTGCGGCCTTCCATCGCGATCTCGAAATACGAACGCCCCAGCAGAAAATCGTATTTGCCGGTGTTGATCCTGAGGCCGGGATCGGAAGTGGCGCGAAAGCCCTGCTCGACATAGAATTTCGATACCTGCCACGCATCGCCCGCATCGCCCGCCCCTCCTGCGCTGCTGCCGCACTGCTGCGGATCGGCGGCGGCTTTTACCGCCAGCGGAGCGATAAACCCGGCGTATTGATGCTGCCCGTGCCCGTCGGCCGGCGTGCCGGAAAAACGCGCGATCACGACCAGCGGCTTAAAATTGCGAATCGCGCGCACCGCATCGCAGAGGATGATCTGTTCCGGCCATTTTTCTTTTGCTTCGGCCAGGGTTTTGGAAAAACCGTAATCGAAGGCGCGGGTAAAATACTGTTCCGCTCCGTCAAGGCGGCGCGCCTGTAAAAGTTCCTCTGTCCGGATCACGCCGAGCGATTCGAAAAGCTCCGGGCCGATAATATTTTGCCCGCCGTCGCCGCGCGTCAGCGAAAGATAAGCCGTGCGCGCGTTTTCGCCGCGCGCCAGGTACGCCAGCAGCGCGGAATCTTCATCGTCCGGATGCGCGCCGATCAGCATCACGCTGCCGGTCGTATTCAGCCGCCGCAAAAGCTGGCCCAAACCGAGCGCGCCCTGATCGTTGACCGGGCGAACCTGCGCGAAAAGACTGCCGCAGATGAGTAAAATGAGGCCGGTAATTGGTAATAGGTAATTGGTAAATCGTTGGTTCATCTTAATTGGAGCGCGGACGGCCGCGCTTTTGTAACGCCGGCGTCCCGCCGGCTGTCCTGAGTGCGTCCCGCGCTCAGTGTGTTATCCGGTGCGTCGGCAAGATGCCGACACGAGCGTCCGGCCAGCCGCCGGCGCTACATACCCGACGAGCCGGTTGCGCTACCAGCGAATGGGTACTCCTTTTTCCGGTACGCCCTGATAAAATAAATTATCAATCCGACGACTATCAAAACAGCCGCGTAGATCACTTCTTTTTGAAAATTCGGGCGCATAAACAGCACGTATAAAAATCCGATGATCGCGATCACCGCTGGCAGCGGATACAGCCACATTTTGAACGGGCGCGGTATATCGGGCCGGCGCTCGCGCAAAATAATCACGCCGACGATCTGCGCCAGAAATTGAATGATGATGCGGATCACGACCAGCGCGGCGATCACGTCCGAGAGTTTAAAGAAGCAAAAAAGCGCGGCGATTCCGCCCAGCGTCAGCAGCGCCACGTACGGGAAATGATGTTTCGGATGGATCTTCGAAAAGATACGGAAATAATTTCCATCCAGCGAGGCGGCGTAGGGCACGCGCGAATATCCCAGCAGCAGCGAAAACACCGACGAGAAAGCCGTCCACATGATCAGCAGCGTGGCGATAATGCCCGCCGTCGGCCCGTAAAGCCGCTCCATAAAAACGGAGATGACAAAGCGGCGCGCGTCCGACCCGGCGGTTTCCCCGAATTCGCGCCACGGGATCACGCCGAGGATCGAAATATTCATCACGATATAGATCGCCGACACCAGCAGGATCGAAATAATGATCGAGCGCGGAATGGTTTTTTCCGGCTCTTTTACCTCGCCCGCGAAAAAATTGACGTTGTAATAACCCCAATAGTCATAAACGGCGATCAGCAGGGCCGAGCCCAGGCCGAGAAAAAATTCGGGACGCAGGGTGAAAGCATCGGGCGGAAAATCGAAAGCGAGCGCGGGATTAAAATTCGTCAGCCCGGCAAAGATTATCCAGACGATCGTTAAAATAACGCCGACCCAGAGGAATTTCGAGAATTTTTCGATGACCGTGATCTTACGGTAAAGCAAAAAAACGCAGAAGGCGCAGACGCCGATGGCAACAATGGTGGCTGACGAAAACGAAATCCCGACATTGAGCAGAGGCGCGTCGTAAGCGAAAAAAGTGTACTTCAGATCGGGAAAAGCGTAGGTTGCGTAAAGCGCGAACCCGAGGCAGCCGGAGGCGATCGAAAGCGGCGCGGAAAACGTCAGCTGCCAGATAAAAAGGAACGACATTATTCGTCCTAATTTCTGTTTGCCGTAAATTTCCTGCAGGTAATTATACGGCCCGCCCGATTTCGGGATCGAAGCGCCCAGTTCCGCCCAGACCAGCCCGTCGCAGATCACCAGCAGCGCGCCGAATATCCAGCCGAGCATCGCCTGCGGCCCGCCCATCGCGGCAATGATCAGCGGCATCGTGATAAACGGGCCGACGCCGATCATATCGATCATATTCAGCGCGGTCGCGCCGGGCGTGCCGACGCCGCGGATCAGTTTTGGCTGTCCGTCTGTTTCCGCGGGTTTCGGAACGGATTTTTCTGGTGTCTCCGGTTCCATAATTTAGGCGGTTTGCATCTGGCGTTTTTGCGATTGCGAGATGATCTTTTCGTAGAAGGCGATATATTGAGAAATGATCGTGTTCGCGTCATAGCGGGCGATCGCCTGTGCCCGCGCGCTTTTGCCGAATTTTCGGGTCAATTCTTCACTGCGCAGAAGCCGCAGCGTGTCCCGGCTCATTTTTTCGACGTCGCCGATATCGCTCAGAAAACCTGTCTCGTTATCGGTGACCACTTCCGGGATGCCGCCGACGCGGGTCGCCACGACCGGCACTTCACAGGCTTGCGCTTCGAGCGCGGCCAGCCCGAAAGATTCTTCTTCCGACGGCAGCAGGAAAATATCCGCCACCGCCAGGTAATCGGAAATATTGGCGCGTTTGCCGACAAAATCGACGTGTTCGGAAATGTTCAATTGCTCGGCGCGATAGGCGATCGCCGAACGCTCGGGTCCGTCGCCGACCATGATGAGCTTTGTCGGAACGCCGCCTTCCAGCACCTTCGCCAGTATCTCGACGCAATCGACCGGGCGTTTGACGGCGCGGAAATTCGAAACGTGAACCAGCAATTTTTCACCGTTCGGCGCGAGTTCTTTTTTCAGCGGCAGATCCTCGTCGCGCTGGTAATGGGTCGGGCAAATGAAATTCGGAATTACCTGGATATCGTCGAAATCGAAAGTTTCGATCGTCGCCTGTTTCAAAAACCGCGACACGGCCGTGACGCCGTCCGATTGCTGCAGCCCGTAGCGCGTGATCGGCAGATAGCCGCGGTCGGCCCCGACCAGCGTGATATCGGTTCCGTGCAGCGTGGTGATCACCGGCACGTAGCGTTTTTGTTTGATGGATTCGCGCGCCAGGATCGCGCTGATCGAATGCGGGATCGCGTAGTGAACGTGCAGCAGGTCAAGTTTTTCGGCCCGCGCGACCGTCGCCATTTTTGTCGCCAGGGCGAGATCGTAAGGCTGATGCTCGAAGAGCGGGTAAGACATCATCTCGACTTCGTGAAAATGCACCCGCTCGTTGAGTTCGGTCAGCCGCGTCGGAAGCGCCGATGAGATAAAATGAACCATGTGGCCGCGCTGTGCCAGCTCGCGCCCGAGTTCCGAACCGACGATGCCGCTCCCGCCGTAGGTGGGATAAACCGTAATGCCTATATTCATAAAATAGCCTGCACCTGATAAGGACGGGTGAAGTTTATAGTTGATTATAGACAGTTTCCGGCATTATCGGCAAATATCTGTTTTGTAAGATATTTAGTCCGGAACAGGCGCTGCCCGCAAAGCCGCGGATTACTTGCTGTAATCGAGAAAACCCTTATTGATTTTGGCGATGGTGCGTTTTTGCACCCGGCGAAAAACGCCTGTTCCATTTTGAGCGCCGGTATCGTTCGAATTTCCTTCAATGGTGGTCAATTTTCCGCCGATCATCTTCTCGACGACTTTTTTTCCTGACGTAATAGACGACGCCGTGATGATCGTCCGTAAACAGAAACGAATTGGCGTCCAGTTTCATAATGTCGCAGGGACGCCCCACGACATTGCCTTTTTGCAGAAAGCCGGTGATAAAATCCTGTAATTTTTTGCCTTTTCGCATCAGCACGATCTTATAGCCGTGCCCGATGGCCTTGTCGGTCGAGCCGTGCAGCGAAACCAAAAAAGCGTCTTTTAAAACGGCGTCCGTATCCGGGTCGTTAAAATGATCGAAGCCCAGCGCCGAGCTATGCGACGGAAAAAAGGCGTATGAGACAGGCACGCCGCGGCATCCGCCGGGACGTTTGAAGATGGGATCGGTGATGATCTTTCCCAGCGCCTGGTGGCAATAGGGCCAGCCGTAATTTGCTCCCGACCGCAGGGCGTAAAAAGTTTCGTCGGGCCTATTTAAACCGAGGTGGTCGGAGCCCTGATTGGTGGCATAAAGTGTATTTCCGATCCATTTCACGCTCACCGAATTGCGCAGCCCCGAAGCAAATTGTTTCTGCCCGCTGCCGTCGGCGTTCATCTCCATCACGCTGGCGCGCACCTTTTCTTTTTCCACGCAGGAATTGCAGCTGCTGCCGACCGAAACGTAAAGTTTGCCGTCCGGCGCAAAGGCGATGGTTCGCGTCAGGTGCCAGCCGCCGTATTTATAGCTCAGGCCGTAGTCGGGAAAAGTGGCGAGCGTCTGCGGTTTTGTGTCGCCCGGCGCGGTCTCGCCCGGGGTAAATTTGCGGCGGGTCAGCTTGTCGGTCTCCGCCAGGTAAAGCCAATTCTGCCCGCCCGCGTCGGTGTAAAACTGCACGCTGTTCGGATTTTTCAGGCCGGTCATATACGGGATCACTTTTGCGAATCTGCCGGTTTCCGCGTTCCATCCATCGAGAATATAAACCGCGCCTTTTTTATTGTCGGTCAGGTTGTACATATCGGTCACGAAAATGCGGCCGTCGGGCGATTTCGCAAAAAAGCGCGCGCGTTTTAAACCTTCGGCCGCCGGGGTGATATCGTAACCCGCGGGCAGGTTTAGGCTAAAAGACCTGCCATCCTTAAGCGTGATTTTGTGCGGCACCAGCTTCGGCTGGGCAAAGATAAAGACCGGAATTAATAATATCGACAGGAAAAAAAATTTCTTCATACATGAATGCATTACTAAAGAATGAGGTCAGTACCGGGAACGCAGTGACCGGCTGGTTTTCCCAGTAGCCGTCAACGCTCATGAAAACAATTCGCTCCGCTCAGGGCCGGTCACTGCGTTCCCGGTACTGACTCCATTGCCTTTTTAGATTAGAATGTCGTAACCAATATGAAAACCAAAGACTTCATCGTGCCCGAGGGCAAAAAGCTCAACCTGAAAGACTATCCTACGGATTTTACAGGCGATTACAAAAACAAGAAAGAAGCCGGCGAAGATTTACAGGCAAATATCGAACGGCTGGCCGGGCTGCAGGACGTTCTTTATGCGCAGGACACCCAGGCGATCCTGCTGGTGTTTCAGGCAATGGACGCCGCCGGCAAAGACGGCGTGATCGAACACGTGATGTCGGGCGTCAATCCGCAGGGATGCCAGGTGGTGAGCTTTAAACAGCCTTCGTCAGAGGAATTGGATCACGATTTTATGTGGCGCACCAGCAAGGCGCTTCCCGAGCGCGGCCGCATCGGCATCTTTAACCGTTCGTATTATGAAGAAGTGCTGGTCGTGCGCGTGCATCCGGCGATCCTGCAGGGACAGCGGCTGCCCGCCGGGATCAAATCCGATAAAGACATCTGGAAAAAGCGTTTCAGGGATATCCGTAACTTTGAAGATTATCTCAGCGACAACGGCGTGGTGATCATGAAATTTTTCCTGCACGTTTCCAAAGAAGAGCAAAAACAGCGCTTTCTCGCGCGGATCGACACGCCGGAAAAGAACTGGAAGTTTTCCGTGGCCGACGTTAAGGAGCGCGGCTTCTGGGATGACTATATGAACGCCTACACCGAAGCGCTGGAAGCAACCTCGACCGAAAAAGCGCCCTGGTACGTCATCCCCGCCGACAAAAAATGGTTCACCCGCGCCGCCGTGGCAGAGATCATCTGCGAAAAAATGGAATCGTTGGGCCTGCAGTATCCCGTGCTGGACGAAAGGCAAATGGCCGAGCTGCAAGAAGCGAAAAAGCTGCTGGAGAGTGAAAGTTAGAAATTAACCACTGGTGTTGGGGTGAAAATTTCCACCCGATTGGGTTTTCTCAGCGGCCGGCCGGTTTTTTCTTTGCTGAATCCGCCGAAAGCGAATACGAGCTTTCCGTCGCGTTCTTCCATGGATTCATCCCGGGAAAAGATCCACTGCAGGGCCGCCTGCGCCGTAATGTTTCGTAAAAGCGGGTGGCCGCTGATCGCCTGTGCGGAGATAATATTTCCTTCTCTGCCAATCTTTACACTGATAACAACCTCGCCGGAAGCGCCTACGGCCACGGCCGTCGGCGGGTACATTGGCTTGATGTATTTGACTACTTCGGGACTCTTTCCCACGGCACAATTAGTACACCAGTTTTTATTCAACTCCACTACTAACTCAAAGCCGGTCGGATTCGGGCCATTTTCAGAGATCTCTATAAAAGCATTCAGATCGGTAGCAGCGGCAGTTTTGATCTGGTATTTTCCCGCCGGAAGCTTTATCAGGAAATCCCCGTTTTCCTCGCTCGAAGCAGAACCTTTAAAATTCTCGCCTTCGAAAATTAGAGACATCGCTCCATAAGGCACTTTTTCGGCATCGACCACTTTGCCGCGCACCTCGAACGAATATTCTTTGGCAGGCTCCTGCGCAAAAGCAAAGGAAGCGGTTAAAACTAAAATAAAAAATACCGTTAAGAAATTTCTGATTTGCATGTTAAGAAGATGTGAATATTTTCGACTTGGTTGCAATTTTAGAATTATTTATCGTAAATATATTTTCATAGCCAAATTTGGCCGCAGGATGTAAATGAGGTATGACCGAATTACTCGAAAAAGCGTTTTTTCGAGGCCTCGAAACTTCCTGCGGCGATGCAGAATCTGATCGCGCAAAAATTGCTGAAAGATATCGAGGCTGAAGAAAGGTGGGACGAGACATTTGCCGAAACTCAGAATGAATTGTCTCGACTCGCTGACGAGGCACTGGAAGATTTTAAGAAAGGCAAAACCAAACCTCTCGAAGAATAGCCTGGCAAGCATCTTCGCGTACTTTGCGTCTTCAGCTTTGCGTCTTTGCGGTTTTCTCAGACTCAACGCAGTCAGCAGCGGGTCAGAACCGGGAACGAAGTGGCCGGTTCCCGGCAAATGATTTATAGATAGTCAATGTCATCTCTTAATTAATCACCAAACACTATCCATTCTCGACTGATATAAACCCCGGTTACTGCGTTCCCGGTTCCGACCTCATTACAAATATTTAAAGGCTCCTAAAAAGCCGCAAACATTATTAAAATGTTCTTAAAATTTTCCGGCACATAAACGATAATAGTAGCGCGGCAAATCCGTTCGCAGGATTCACGCCTCCGATGATCTTTTCAAGCCGCTTTTATAGATTTTTCAGCCGTAACACATAATTTTAAAGATTTCTGTTTCAAAAGCGTTCCAGGTGTTTCAGTGTTACATCATCATGCGCCGGCTCATGCGCCGGCGGAAAATCGGTGTGGAAAATATTCTAAATGAAGAGTTTATTGCGCTCAGAAGGTGTTCCATTTGCGTTTCATTTCAGTACCAGATCACACCCGAACGCCTGTTCGAACATATCTTTTTTCTTTTCGATCGCTTCGTATTCGCTTTCGCAGTTTTCATCGCTGATAAGTTTTAAATTCAGGCTGCCGTTTTTTTGCGTAAATTTTATATCCCGCACGTGGTTGTCGTAGCCGCGGTCGAGCGCGTCGGCCAGCCGCAAAATTGCGCCGAGTTTCCAGACCGTGTCGCGCTCTTTTTCGCTCAAATTCATAAACTCCAGGTGCTTTTCCTTCGGCGGCGAGTTGCGGTGATAGCGCGCGATATTGGCGATGACGTTTTTCTCCGATTCCGAAAATCCCGTCATCTCGGAATTTTTGATCAGGTAGTATGAATGTTTGTGATGCGCTTCATGGGCGATGTGATAGCCGATGTCGTGCAGCAGCGCGGCGGCCGACAGCAGCGTGCGCTGGTGGCGTTTGAAATTGTAGATAGGCGCGAGCGAGTCGAAAAGCTTCTCGGCCAGCGCGGAGACCTGCAGTGCGTGGTTTTCTTCATAACCGAAGCGCCGCCCGACGGCAAAAACGCCGCGCAGGTTGGGATCGGCCACGTCCGGCACCGGCGGCAGCGATTCGGCTTCGATCTCGCGCAGATAATCGATAAGCACGCCTTCACGCAGCGAAAATTCGCACGGCGTGACCGACTTGAGGTTCAGCGCCTCCATCACGCCTTCCAATATCTGCCCGCCGGCGACCAGAATCTCCGCGCGCTGCTGGCTGATGCCCGGCAGTTTTACCCGCTCGGGGACGTTCAAGCGGGCGGCCAACTGGTTAAAACCGGCCAGGCGCTTGTAGGATATATCGGGCTTGATCTTCGGCGCGGACGGATCCTGAAAATTCAAACAGTTGTGCAGCGCGAGGATCGTCCCAGAAGTGCCGCTGGAAATCTGCCACTTTTCGCCGTCTAGTTCTCTCACCGGGCGTTCCAGCGCGGCGCGAATTTCGGCCCGGAGTTTTTTTAGTTCCTTTGAGGCCGGCGGATCGCGGACGAGAAATTTTTCGGTCAGCCCGACGGAGCCGAGCTTCATGGAAAAAAGTTTGCGCGGATGCCCGTCGATCATCAGCGAAAGCTCGGTCGATCCGCCGCCGATATCGATATTGAGCAGCGAGCTGCTTTTCTGGTTAAAACTTTGCGCGGCGGCGATGCCGATCAGGCGGGCTTCTTCGATAGCCGAGAGCACGTCGATCCTCAGGCCGGTGCTTTTTCTCACCGCCGACGTGAATTCACGGGCATTTTCCGCTTCGCGGACGGCGGCGGTGGCGACTATGATGATCCGGTCGACCCCGCGCGACTGGGCGATATCGCGAAAACGGGTGATGGCGGAAATGGCTTGCGCGATCGCTTCGGGAGAGAGGATATGCTCCTGCAGCGTCCTGTTCCCGAGCCGTAAAAGCTCCTTTTCGCGCCCGACGATCGTAAAGGAATCACTCGCGGCGGCTTCGGCCACTGCCAGTTTTATTGAATTCGAACCGATGTCAATGGCTGCGAGTCGTTGCGTTTTCATTGTCGAGTTGTGAGAATTATAGTATCAAATAAAGCGCGAAAGAAAATTTAAGATGAAAGTTAAAGAAATAATGACCGAAGGGCCGGGCTTTTGCTCAGGCACGGATACTCTGGCGGGAGCGGCCATGATCATGTGGCAGCGGGATTGCGGGGCCGTGCCCGTGGTCGATGCCGAAAATAAAGTTATCGGGATAATCACCGATAGGGACATTTGTATCGCCGTGGCCAGCCGCGAAAAAAAGGCTTCCGGGATCAAGGCCGGAGAATTATGCGCCGGCGCGGTTTTGACGGTCTTGCCGGATGACGATATAAAGAAAGTCATAAAGTTGATGCGCGGGAATCAGATCCGCCGCCTGCCGGTGACCGATGAAGAGGGACATCTGCAGGGGATCGTCACGCTGGCGGACATCGTCACCGCCGCGGGCGCGAAAAAGAAAAATAAATCCGCGCGCAAAAAAGTTTTCTCCCTGATCGAGGCAGTAAGTAAAAAGCCGCCGATCCGCCTTTCGGAAATAGTGGCCGAAGAGGCCGAAGCGGCCAAAGCAGGCGAAGCGTAGTGTACCGATATTTCTGACACCGATATTTCCGATAGGGGAAGCGACCAAATGAAAACACTGCTCATTATGAGACATGCCAAATCAAGCTGGGAGGATTCGAACCTGTCGGATTTCGAACGGCCGCTGAACGAGCGGGGCATGAAAACGGCGCCTTTTATCGGCAACGTTTTGCGAGAGAACGAGCTGCAGCCCGATGCCATTCTGAGCTCTCCGGCAAAAAGAGCGCAGCAAACGGCGCTGATGGTCAAGGAAGGCGGCGGACTGGGTGCCGAGATACAGTTTGACGACAAAATCTACGAGGCAAGCCCGTTTCACCTGCTGGAAATAGTTACCAACACGCCCTCCGGCGTGGGCACCCTGATGCTGATCGGGCATAACCCGGGCATGGAAGGGCTGCTGAAATTACTGACCGGAGAGACGCACAGCATTCCCACCGCCGGACTGTTAAAAATTCGCTTGAATATCGTAAATTGGGCCGATACCTACAACGATTGCGGAGCGATCGAAATGTTCGTCAAGCCGCGCGACGACATGAAGGCAACCGGCGCTTAAAGTCGGGATATTTAATATGTGAAAGGGCTTGTCGGAAAGTTCGGGCAAGCCCCTTTCTAAATGGTCTTTGACTATCAGCAATCGGGGCTGCAGTGATTGGAACAATAATTAACGGTTATAGTGCAGGCATGGCATTCCTGAGAATTGGGATCGGCCTCGCAATGGGATTGGCACAAACCGGAAATCACCTCACAGTGAGAACAGCATTGCCATGCTTTGACCGGTTGATTTTCGTGTAATCCCGCGAGCGCCAAACCGCCTAGCAAAATTGCCAGGACGATAAATTTTCTGACCAATTTTAAATTATTTTTTAACATACTACCTCCGGTTTTAGGGAAAATATTGACTTGGTACTAATAAGTCCGAAAAAGGCATTTAATATGGAAGTAACAGGCGATGCAAACAATCGTTTAAAAACTATATCAGCAGCCTTATCTGACGGTCAAAGAATTTCCTGTCCGGTTAGTGGATTAAAATTGAGAGCGTGAGCGGCTCGTCCGGAAAGTGTAACGCCCGCGTCTTCCAAACGGGCGGCAAGGCGGCAGCGCTACGGCACACTCAGGATTTAACATTTATTTAACATCGTATTAACCTTCCGCTAACACACAGACGTTATTCTTCTTAAGAATCAATAAAGTTAATCAGATCTAAGTCTAATCTAATGAGCGCAGGTGCCGGATGCTTTTATTATTTGAAAATTTGGTCTAAAGTCTTAGATTATGGAACACAAAGACGCCATTTTAGAGAGCGAATTAAACATTCTGCGCGACCGTTTGCTTTTGATGGGGGGCGAGGCGGAATTGGCCCTGCAGCGCGCCATAAGTTCGCTGGTCAACCGCGACAGCGCCCTGGCGCATCAGGTGCTGGACCATGACGAAACCATCGACGCGCTGGAGGTCGAGATCGACCGGTTCAGTATGGATATTCTGGCGCTGCGCCGTCCGGCGGCCCGCGACCTGCGCGCGGTAATTTCAATCGCCAAGATAACACCGATCCTTGAGCGCATCGCCGACCACGCTGCCAATATCGCCCGTGTCGCCGTCGAATTAAACGACGAACCGGAGGTCAAAACCTTCGGCGATCTGCCGATAATGGCGGAAAAAGCATCGGAGATGCTGCGCGTGGCGCTCGACGCTTTTACCTCGAACGATGCCGGGGGAGCACGTCAAATAATCGCCAGGGATGCGGAGATCAACGAGATCTACGAACGCCAATTCAAGGAATTCCTGCAAACTATGTCGCAGGACGCGGAATACAGCACGCGCATCGCGCGCCTTCTCTTTATCACCAAGCACCTCGAAAGGATCGGCGATTACGTCAAGGATATTTGCGAGGTAACGGTCTATATGAAGGAAGCGGTCTTTATCAAGCACGGTAAAGAGTAAGCGCCGAAGATCGTCTTTCAGCCAACATTTATGTCCGGAAAAATTTTGATCATTGAGGACGAAGCGGATATCGCCGAGAGCCTGCGCTATAATTTCGAGCGCGAGGGGATGAAAACCGAGCTCGCCGAAACCGGTGAAAAAGGGTTAAAGATCGCGCTCGATCCAAAGGGCGCTCCGGCGCTGATCATCCTCGACCTGATGCTGCCGGGGATGAGCGGCATGGACATCTGCCGCCGCCTCCGCCGCGAATCCGCCACCCGGCGGACGCCGATCATCATGCTCACCGCCCGGACGGGCGAAACCGACAAGATAGCCGGCCTGGAACTAGGCGCCGACGATTATATCGTCAAACCTTTTTCGGTCAAGGAAGTGCTGGCGCGCGTCCGCGCGGTTCTGCGCCGGGTTGACGAAGGCTCGATCGAGCGCTACAACGACGATAAACTCGCCATCGATTTTGCCGACATGCGCGTGCGCTGCCAGGGAGAAGAGGTAAAGCTGACGCGGAAGGAATTCGCCCTGCTGGAAGCGCTGTCGAAAAGCAGCGGCAGGGTGGTGACGCGGCAGAACCTGCTCGACAATGTCTGGGGATATCAGTATTTCGGCGACACCCGCACGCTCGACGTGCATATTCGCCGCCTGCGCCAGAAGCTCGATCTTTGCGGAGACTGCATCGAAACGGTGGTCGGCATCGGATATCGCTTTATCGGGTGCAAGTTGAACAAGTCCGCGGATTCTGAAGTATAATTATGGCTCTAAAGTTAAAGGGAATGCGCATAAGTTGCCGCGAGCTTTAGCCAGTGGTTGAATGGTATTACATACAACCGGCTAGCCGAATTCTTGTATTGTTTGGGCTAAAGCCCCGATTGAATCGCCTTCTTTGTTTCACTAGCCAAAAGCTAGTGGCAATTTATAAAACTTTTGTCCCGACTTTAGAGGCAAACTTATAATCATCGTAATAATTTATTTTCGTGAACGGGCATGGCCGATATTCTTTTTTCACAATCTGTCATTATAACGGCCGTTATTATTGCAATTATTGCAGGGCTCGGGATCGCCGGCTTTGTCATCCGGCGCAGACGTCAAAATAAATCCTCGTCCGAACTTTCCGAAATACAAAAAACCTTCGATCCTTCGAAATCCGAAATTCTCCTGGAGGTCACTAAAAATCTGCGCGAAGGGATCATTATCGTCGGGCAGGATATGAGGATCGCTTCTTATAACACGCTGGCGCGGAGCTTTATTCCGCGGCTGAACGGAACCCCCGAACCGCGGCGCCTGAGCGAGGCGATCCGCGATCTGTCCGTTCACGAGGCGTTTGAAAAGGCGCTTACGACCGGCGCTTTTTCCGAGGTAAAACTGGAAAATTTCGGCTCCGAAAAACGCGCTTTCGACCTGCGGGTGGCGCCGCTCGAAATTGACGGCAAGCGCCAGGCGATCGGGATCTTTTACGACATCACCGAACTCGAGCGGCTGGAAGTGGTGCGCCAGGAATTTCTCTCGAATGTCTCTCATGAGCTGCGCACGCCGCTGACGTCGATCATCGCTTTTGTCGAAACGCTGGAGGACGGCGCGCTCGAAGACGCCGCCCATAACCGCCAGTTTCTGCATGTAATACGCAAAAACGCCAGCCGGATGCACCGCCTGATCGACGACATCCTGGAGCTTTCATCGATCGAAGCGGGAAAGATCGCGATCGAGCCGCGCGGCGTCCACCTGCTTCCGCTGGTGAAAGAGATCCTGGTGAATCTCGCCGCCAAAGCCGACGATAAAAAACTGGTGATAAAAAATGAGATTCCGGCGGACGTTCGGGTGCGGGCCGACGCTTTCCGGCTGGAGCAGATGCTGACTAATCTGGTGGATAACGCGATCAAGTTCAATCGTCCCGGCGGCGAGGTTTCGATCGGCTATGAGCGCGGCGCGGAAAAAGACCTGATCCATATCGCCGACACCGGCGAGGGAATTTCCGAAGAGCATCTGCCCCGGCTTTTCGAGCGTTTTTACCGCACCGACAAAGCCCGTTCGCGCGACCTCGGCGGTACCGGGCTGGGGCTGGCGATCGTAAAACACCTGGCGCGTCTGCACGGCGGCGAGATCGCGGTGCGGTCCGTCGCGGACAAGGGATCGGTCTTTACCGTCGAACTTCCGCGCTCGAATCCTCCTTCATCCGGCGACCGGAGTTAAACAGGCGTTACACCTTCCTTAAATTCCCCTGACATTTTTCTGCGGAAAATAACTTCCACGGCGCGCAATAATTTGCTAAACTTTAAATAACCTCATTTTTTTAATAACAACCGTCCTCTGCGACTTTGTATTTGATGACTTATAGTAGGAGGAAATCATGCTTTTTGCTGTTGGACAAAGAGTTTCATACCCCAATCACGGCGTCGGCACGATCGAAAAGATCGAAGATAAACAAACCGGCAATTTTTCCACCAGTTTCTACTCACTGCGCTTGCTGGAAAATAACAGCCTGGTTTTCGTTCCGGTGGAACGAGCGGAAAATATCGGTGTCAGGCCCGTTATCACTTCCTACCAGTGCGATAAATTGATGCGGTTTCTCGCCCAGGATTTCGAGTTTTTTGCCCGGGACTGGAAGGAGCGCTACCGTTCGTTTTCCGACAAGATGCAGTCAGGCGACATTTTCGATGCGGCTGAAGTGTTAAAAGCGCTGTCTTTTTTGAACCTGGAAAAATCGCTTTCCTTTCGCGAACAGCGAATGTTCGACAAGGCGCGCTATCTGGTCGTTTCCGAACTGGCGACGGTCTGCAGCCAGCCCGAATGCCAGGTACAGGTAAAGGTCGAGCAAATGATCCTGATGGCGCTTGAGAGGCATTCGGAATCTAACGTTCCGGCGGAACCGAACGTTCAGGTGATGAGCGCGGCCGTTCACTAACCGCTATTTCTTCTTATAATTAGCCCGCACAGTCGTTTTGATATTTCCGCGAATATGAAAATCGCCCTCTATCTCCACGCTCAGCGGGTCGCAGGCCTTAACAAAATCTTCCAAAATGACATTTATTACGTGTTCGTGAAAGATTTTTATCTCGCGAAAAGAATTTATATACAATTTCAGGCTTTTTAGCTCGATACAGCGCTCGTTCGGCACATATTCGAGCCTGATAACGGCAAAGTCCGGGAAATCAGAAAACGGACAGATCGCTGTAAACTCAGGTATTTCAAAGTTTACGCGAACCTCGCGGCCCGGGAATTCATAAATAAAGGTATCGAGCGGGTACAGGCCCATTTCGGCGCGCGGGGTCGATCTGATATCCAAACCCTGCTGATTGTCCACCATTAAAGAAGTTTCTGACACAAAATCTCCCTAAAAATCGAATAAATTAACAAAATTTTAACCTGAATGTGTTAATTTGACGAATATATATTTGAAAAAACAGGAACTACGAATAGAATTACAAAATAGTTTTTTGAATTTGTGGAACCTTTTGCAAATTTGCGCGTGAGAGCATTAGTTTTATTGTGGGCATATTTGTCTTTAAAGCTGCAGAATCATGTTTGATGTAAGGTAAACGGACACTGCACGTAACAATAAAGTCAACATCGCCTTTGGTAATTTAGCTTATAACTGCCTACAAGGAGGGAACAAAATGGCGTATCTATCGCAGTACATCAACGATTCTAAACCTTTGATCCATGAAAGGGTTTTAGCTCAATTGCCGGTCAGGGCAAAATGGAAAGATAAAGCGACAGGAAAAGAGATCTCAGTTGACGGCGTTACGGAAAATATCGGAGAGACTGGAGCACTGGTAAATTTCCGGGTCTTACCGCCCGTGGGCAGCGAGGTTTCCTTGCTGGTCATGGACGAAAAAAAGAAACTGGTTCAGGTCTTGGCGGAGGTTATCAGGGTTGAACGCGATCCGATGAAACCCCTCGCAGCACTTGCAATACTGCAAAACATCAAGAAATGGAAGCAGACCGCGGTAAAAGCCGGTAAAGATTGGGTGGCAAAACGCTTCCTGGAATACGAAGAAGAGTGGGTTAATTAGTTTCTGACATTTACCACCAAGCGAAGGGCACTAAGGATTTTACTTAGTGCCCTTCGTGTCTTGAGGATAAAAATATTTCATTTTGCCCGGCCAAAAATTCTCCCGACATCAAAACAAATACGATCCAGACCAAGTCGGCCAACAGCAGGTGAGCCAACTGCATCAATATCGGCGCATGGCTGACATAGGTCAGCGCGCCCGCGATCAATTGTAAAACTATCAAAACGCTCAGAATGTTTGCCAGGCGTTTTAGCCAAAAACCGCCTTCCGGGAATTTCTTTATTATCCACAAGGCCAAACCGTATAAGTAAATTCCCAGCGCGATGGATAGGATCGGGTGAACGATGCGAAGGTTTATCAGAAGAGGCGACGAAGATGAAAAATCCTGCGCGAGGCCTTCGGCCAGCGTCGCCGAAGGAAAAAGCATGTTGCTGAGCGCCACCAGCACCCCGCTGATGCCCACCAGCAGGATGCCGATCGTTCCCGTCGCTAACAGCAGCAGAATTTTTCGCGGCGCCTTAAGGGAAAACGGCCTGCCGCCGGCGGCGAACCACGCTGTAAAAGTTAAGCTGCCGAGCAGGGCGAATGAATTGATCAGGTGCGCGGCGGCCCACAAAGGGCGCGCGGCAGTGTTTGCTTCAGCGGTATTTCCGGTCAGAACCAAACCCGCTCCGATCAGGGCTTCGATGATGATGAATATGAGCGAAGTAAAAGCCGCTTTCCTGACCGGATCGGTTTTCGGATAGGCCCGCAGCGCCCAGATGAACATCAGCAGGACGGCGATCAAAGCCAGGCCGCTGGACGTCCGGTGAGAAAATTCGATCACGGTTTTAAGCGCCGGCGCCGAGGGAATAACCTCCCCGTTGCAGGTCAGCCAATGCTGGCCGCAGCCGTCACCGGATTTCGACGCGCGCAAAAACACTCCCCAGAGAATGACCAGAAAATTCAGTCCCCAGACAAACCACGCGTATTTGGCGAATTTGCCGGGCTTTGCTGTTGCCTGTGTATCCATTTTTCGTTAAGTTTAGACGTTAAATATTGCTTTGACAAAAACAGCGGCGAAAGTTTTACTTACTTTCCGGTTTAGCATTTTTAATGAAACGCGATAAATGAAACGCGCGATAAATGAAACGCGAACGCATCGATAAACTTCTGGTGGCCGCCGGTTTGGCCGAATCCCGCACCAAAGCGCAGGCGCTGGTGATGGCCGGCGTCGTGCTGGCGGACGAGCAGCGCGTGGAAAAACCGTCACAGGAATTTTCAACGGAAGCGAAATTACGGGTCAAAGGCGACGCGGCGGAAACCAAATACGTCAGCCGCGGCGGGTTGAAACTGGAAAAAGCCCTGCAGGAATTCGGGGTGGAAGTCGCCGGGTTTGTCTGCCTGGACGTCGGGGCGTCAACCGGTGGATTTACCGATTGCCTGCTGCGGCACGGCGCGAAAAGCGTGACGGCGGTCGATGCCGGAACGAATCAGCTGGCCTGGAAACTGCGCAACGACGAGCGGGTCGATGCGCGCGAAAATGTCAACGCGCGGTACTTAAAGGCGGAAGATTTTGCCGGGAAATTCGATCTGGGGGTGATGGACGTGTCCTTCATTTCGGTCACAAAAATATTTCCCGCGCTGGCGGGTTTGTTAAAAGAACAGGCTAAAATGATCGTGCTGATAAAACCGCAGTTCGAAGTAGGCCGCGGCGAAGTCGGCAAAGGCGGAATCGTGCGCGATTCGGAAAAACACGAAAGAGTGATTAAGGAAGTGAACGCAGCCGCCGCAGACAACGGATTTGAAAATTTGGGGCTGACCGAATCGCCGATCCTGGGCGCGGATGGAAATAAAGAATTTTTGGCTTTGTATGGAAATGTAAAATAAGCTTAGCCGCAAAAGTCACAAAATGCGCAAACTTTTTCTTAGTGTTCTTTGTGGTGAGAAAAGTTATGTCAAAAGAAGCCGCTTTAGAAAATCTGAAAAATACCAAAGACTCGTATCAGACGTTTATTCGTGAGAATTTCGAGTTCAAGGCGAAAGACTGCGGCGTCTGCGAAACCAGGGGCGCATGCTGCCGTGACGAGCATTTTGTAAATGTCCATATCACCCGGCTGGAAGCCGAAGCGATCCTGCGCACTTTGGAGAAAAAAGAAAAACTCGCCGCCGCCCTCGGGCGAAATAAAAAAACCATCGCGCGGTACGATCTGAAAGACACGGGCGATACTTACCTGCAGACTTTTTCCTGCCCGCTTTTTGAAAAAGAATCGGGCTGTCTGGTTCACGGCGAAGCCAAGCCCGCGCCGTGTATTCAGCACGCCTGTTACGAGAACAGGGAAGACCTGCCGCCGCAGTTTTTACAGGACAGGATCGAGCTGAAGATCGAAGCGCTGAATAAAAACGCTTATGGCGAAGAGCCTAAGTGGCTACCACTGCCGCTGTGGCTAGAAAAATTAGGCGGAAAATTAGGCGGAAAATTAAGCTGATGAACATTCGTCCCGTCACGCCGTCCGACGTGTCGCAAATAATAAAGCTGATCGGCGGCGTCTGGGCGGAATACGATTGCGTGCTCGATACCGGCGCCGAAGAGCAATATCTGCTCGCCCCCGGCGAATATTTTCGCGCCCGCGACGGTGAATTCTGGGTGGCCGAAGAAAACGGAGAGATCGTCGCTACCGCGGCGCTGCAAATGCTGAGCAAAACCACCGCCGAACTGAAAAGCCTGTATGTCGCCGCGGAATTTAGAAAACACGGCCTGGGACGGCAACTGACGGAAATGGCGATAGATCTGGCCCGGGAAAAGGGGGCGATGGAAATGATCCTCTGGACTGACACCCGTTTTACCAAAGCTCACCGGCTGTATGAGCGCCTCGGCTTTATTCTTGCGGGGCAGAGAGAATTGCGCGATATTAACAAAACTACTGAGCTCGGGTTTAGAAAAGACCTGAGCCTGATCGCGGAAAATTCCTTCGCGGACGCGGTTAAAAAATTTCAAAATTTCCTGGCCGCGAACGACTTGCCGGCAGAGCTTCTCTGGGTTTTCGAAGAAGACGCTTTTTCGCGCGCTCACGATCGAGCCGACAACTTTTTTTGGCTGAAATTGCCCTTGCTTTATGAAAATGACGACCTTGCGGAAAAGATCTATGAACAGGGCCGGAAAAAAGGTTTTGGTATCGCGATCGCGGCCTATGCCGTATGTGACGGCCAGGTCTGCTGCGGTTTGATAATTTCCGGAAACAAGACAGACGACAGGCATTTAAAGTTTAGTTTTACGAAGGAGATGCCCGAAGCCGCGCCGATCAAAAGCGCGGTCAAATGGAAAATGTTCGGGCTTTTCCCGCGTAAATATAAACCCGGCAATTTTTTTGCTTACTTACCCTCAAAGAAAGACTTGCAGTTTCCCGGCGATTAGTGAATCATTGTCGAAAACATTTTCATGTCTGATAAAGCGATAAAATGCGTCGGCGTAATTGTTAAGCCCAATCATCCGGAGGCGTGGGATACCGCGTGCGAGCTTTCCGTCTGGTTAAAAGAACGGGGGATCGACCTCGTCGGCAAATCGCTTGCTGAGGAAGATATTTGCCGGGTTCCCACCCTGCCGACCGAAGAATTTATTGCGAAGGTCGATCTGGTGATCGTCCTCGGCGGCGACGGCACGATGATCTCGGCCGCGCGGCTGCTGGGCAATGCCGAGACACCGGTGCTCGGGATCAACTACGGCAGCCTCGGCTATCTGACCGAGTTTCGCATCGAGGAAATGTTTCCCGCGCTGGAGCAGGTTCTGGCGGGAAATTTCAGCCTCGATGAAAGGGTCACACTCGACGTTCATCATTTGCGCGGCGGCGAAATTCTTTCGAAAAATCGCGTGCTCAACGACGTGGTCATCAATAAAGCCGCGCTGGCGCGGATAATCGAAATAAACGTCCGGCTTAACGGTTATTTTGTAAATTCTTTCCGAGCGGACGGGCTGATCGTCGCTACCCCCACGGGTTCGACCGCTTATAATCTTTCCGCCGGCGGGCCGATCGTGTACCCTTCGATGAAGGCGATGGTACTGACGCCGATCTGTCCCTTTACGCTGTCGAACCGCCCGATTGTAGTGCCGGATCAGGCGCTGATAGAATTGAGCGTGGAAACTTCGAACGAGGAAATCGCGCTGACCCTGGACGGGCAGGTGTGGTTCGAGCTGAGGGCCGGCGATACGGTCAGGATCGTTAAAAGCCCGACGACATTTAACCTGGTTCAGCCACCGAACCGGAACTATTTCGACGTTTTGCGGGACAAGCTGAAATGGGGCCGGTAAAAAAAGCAATTTTCTTAGATCTACCTAAAACGATAGAAAAAACAATATGAGCGAACAAGAAAACAAACCTAACGATGAGCTTGCGCCCGACGCTTTTGAACAGGAACTCAGAACCGATCTCGACGACGAGACGCCGGACAAGCCAAAAGGGATGGCCCTGCATACAAAGGTGCTGATCGGTTTGCTGATCGGCGCCGTCGGCGGGGTCGCCGCCCATCAATACATGGGTGACAACAACGAGAACCTCAATTGGTTCATCAGCAATTTCACTCAGCCGGTCGGACAATTGTTTTTGAATATGCTGCTGATGATCGTGGTGCCGATGGTGTTTTCGTCGCTGATCATCGGAGTCGCCGGCATCGGCGACATTCGCAAGCTGGGCCGCATCGGGCTGAAGTCATTCGCTTACTGCCTGATAATTTCCGCGATCTCGGTAGTCATCGGACTGGGGCTGGCCAACACCATTCAGCCGGGCAAACGCATTAGCGAAGAAACCGCCGCCAAGATGAAGGCGGAATTCGGTACCGCGGCCGGCAAACAGGTCGAGGACCAGAAAAAAGCCAAGGAATCGGCGCAGCAGGATTCGGCGCTGATGTCGGTGGTTAAGACGATCGTGCCGAAAAACGTGATCTACTCGCTCGGCGGCGGCGAAAATCCGAACATGCTTCACCTGATGTTTTTCGCGCTGATAATCGGCATCGCGATCACCTTACTGCCAGAAGGGAGGGGAGCGCCATTCGTCGATCTGATGGATTCGCTGTTTCAGATCAGTTCCAAGATCATCGACATCATCATGAAGCTGGCGCCGTACGCGGTGGCATGCCTGATCTTTACCAACATGGCAAAGTTCGGGATCGAGCTGCTGGGGGCGCTCGGCTGGTTTGTCGCCGCCGTGCTGCTGGGATTGTCGCTGCACATGTTCGGGGTTTATTCGCTCTCGGTATATTTCCTGTCGGGGCTCAATCCGCTGGATTTTTTCCGGCGCGTCTGGACGGTCATCATCACGGCGTTTTCCACCAGTTCGTCGAATGCGACGCTGCCGACCGCGCTGCGCGTCTCCGAAGAAAATTTGGGGGTTCCGCGTGAAATAAACAGCTTCGTCCTGACGGTCGGGGCGACCGCCAACCAAAACGGCACCGCGCTGTACGAAGGGATAACGGTGCTCTTTATTGCGCAGCTGGCTGGCGTGGAGCTTACGCTCGGCACGCAGTTGATGGTGCTGTACCTGGCGATCCTCGGCGGTGTCGGAACGGCCGGCGTTCCCAGCGCTTCGATCCCTTTTATCATCGGCATCCTGGCGCTGATCGGGGTCGATCCGGCGCTGATCGCGCTGATCCTGGGCGTGGACCGTATCCTGGATATGTGCCGCACGACCTTAAACGTGGTGGGCGATATTACGGCGGCGACCTATGTGGCGCGCTCCGAAGGGTACGAATTGCTTAAGACTCATCCGGTAAAAGTGAACTGAGGCAAAAGATGTTTCCACTTGGCGACGACAATACGCAGGTCAGTACGGTGGCGTATGTAAATTACGCGCTGATAGCCGTAAATATTCTGGTCTTTCTGCTGCTGCAGGGCGCGGGTTACAGCGACGGCTTTACCAATGCGTTTTCACTCGTGCCGCGCGAAGTCACGACCGGGGTCGATATTGCCGGGATTCAGATCGTGAAGGATTCGGCCGGGCAGGCGCTGGGCCGCATCATGCTCGAGCCGACGCCTTTTTCGGTCTATCTCACGTTTCTCTCGTCGATGTTCATGCACGGCGGATTTATGCATATCGCCGGTAATATGCTTTTCCTCTGGATATTCGGCGACAATATCGAAGACCGGATCGGTCACATTCGCTACCTGGTCTTTTATCTCATCTGCGGACTTCTCGCCGCGGCCGCGCAGATCGCGATGGATACCAATTCGGTGATCCCGATGCTCGGCGCTTCGGGCGCGATCTCGGGCGTGCTGGGCGGCTATCTTCTGCTGTTCCCGCATAACCAGGTGCGGGTGATAATGCTTAATTCGGTGCTGACCAACGTGCCTGCTTTTGTCGCGGTCGGATTGTGGATCGTCTTCCAGATCGTGCAGGGATATTTTGCCGGCGCGGGCGGCGGCGTAGCTTACGCGGCGCACATTGGCGGATTCGTCGGCGGGCTGGTGCTGATCAAGATATTTGCGTTAGGAAGGATCTCACCACAAAGACACTAAGAACACAAAGAAAATATAAGAAAGAAATTAATCAATAAATCATGTACGAGCCTATCCCACAGGAGTCGAAGCAATTGCAAAAAAAGTAGTGAAATTCCGCTTTGCAGGTACATAAAAAAACTCGGTCCGGGTTTACTGGAAAGCATTTATGAAGTTTGTCGCGCTCATGAGTTAGAGAAAGAGCAACTCCTTGTTGAACGCCAAATATTTCTTCCGGTGCATTACGACGGAGTCGTTTTAGACGCAGGATTAAGGCTGGATATTTGGATAGAGAGAAAGCTGATCGTAGAAGTTAAAACGGTTGAAGCTATTCATCCGGTTCATCAGGCCCAATTGCTTACCTACCTTAAACTGACAGGCAGCCGCCTCGGCTTATTGATAAATTTTAATGTTGCTTTGCTCAAACAAGGCTTAAAAAGAATTGTACTGTAAAATCTTTGTGTCCTTAGTGCCTTTGTGGTGAGATTCCCTAAAACTCGAACCAGCGGGTGGGTTCTTTTGCCTGCGCCAGGGTGATCTCGGTGTCGGGGGGAAAGAGCGGGGAGCGGCTTTTCAGGGCCATTTCCGCGGTCAATTTGGCCAGATTCGGTTCGTTCGCTTTTTGCGAAAGGTGCATCAGCACCATGTGGCGCGCCGAGCCGTCGAAATCTTTCTCGATCCAGGTCGCCAGATCCTCATTCGAGAGATGCCCGGTGCGCGAAGAAATTCTTTGTTTCAGCGACCAGGTATAAACGCTGCAAGCGCGCAGCATATCGATGTTGTGATTGGATTCGATCATGATGCCGTCGCAACTGCGCAGTTTTTCCTTGATCAGCGTGGTGACATGGCCGAAATCCGTCAGCGATGCGATCTTTACTCCCTGATAGGTCGCGACAAAACCCATGTTATCAGCCGCGTCGTGCGGCACGGTGAAGGGGTGAAAATCTATCTCGCCGATGCGGAAATCCTTGCCCGCTTCGATCTCGACGGTGCGATCTTTCAGCGCGGAAAGGCGCTTGCTCGTCTCTTCGTTAGACCAGCGTTTTTCGCGGATGTAGCCGTCATGAGTTCCGCCCGAAATGAACACGGGACATTTTACGACGCTTAGCAGCACGCGCAGGCCGCCCACGTGGTCGCTGTGTTCATGGGTTATGATAACGGCGTCCAGCGTAGTGGGGTCGATACCCATCGCCGCCATCCGGCGCACGACCTCGCGGGCGCTCAAACCGGCATCGATCAAAATATTTGTTTTTCCGGCTGAGATCAAAGTGGCGTTGCCCGTTGAACCGCTGCCGAGAACCGTGAACTTCATCGTTAAGGTTGTACCATAAATGAAACAGATTAACTAATTGAAAACTTGCATCTTACAATAGCGACCGGACAGCCGTTATTTTCCCCGCTGCGCGCTAAGCCTGATAACCGCCGATCGCCGGAACAATTGCACTGACAGCGACTCCGGCAAGCATGCCTTTTTTACATTTTCAACCGTTCCGCATCGAAACCGCTTTTACCAAAGTTTCCCAGTCCGGTAAGAACAAGTTTTTCTTTCAGGAAAAACTCACTCGCAATACCTTGAATTTCCTCTGCCGTGACCTGCTCCAGTTTTTGCAGAGTTTCGTCAATCGGGATCTGCCGGCCGAAGGTTATTTCCTGTTGCGCGAGATTTCCGGCGCGGACGCCCGAATCTTCCAGCGACAATAATATGGCGGCGGCGCTTTGTTCTTTAGCCAGGCTCAATTCATCATCGCTGACGTTTTCATGCTTGATCCGCCGCATCTCAGCCAGAGCCAGATCGACGGTTTCTTCGAATTGATCGGCCGAGGTAGCCGCGTAAACATTAAAAGTGCCCCGGTCGCGGTAGGAAACGCCGCTGGCGCCGACGCTGTAAGCCAGCCCGCGCTCTTCGCGAATTTTTTGCCAGAGCCGGGAAGATGTGCCGTTTCCCAGGATATTTTCCAGCAGGTGCGCCGCGTAACGTTTTTCACTGGCCTCTTCGATCCACGGGGCGGCGAGAATAAAGTGGGTTTGTTCCAGGCCGGGTTTGGATTTTAAAAGAACCTGATCTGCAGCGCCGCCACCGTTGTTGCCGCGATAAATATTCGAGGCGCTGTCCTGAAAGCGTCCCGCTTCCACTTCGCCTGTGAAACGTCGCCCCGGCGTGACAAAAAACTTTTCCGCCAGATCTGCGATCTGCGCGTGTTCGATATTTCCCGCCGCCGCGATAACCAGGTTACCGGGGTGAAAAGCTCCGCGGTGATATTCGGAAGTCAGCTTACGGTCGAAGGTCAAAACGGTTTCTTCCGTTCCTTCGATCGGGAGGCCGAGAGGGTCCCCGGCAAAAAAATTCTGCTGGAATATTTCACCTAAAAATTCTTCCGGCGAATCTTCCACCATTTTCATCTCTTCGATGATGACCTTTTGTTCGCGCCGCAGCTCAGTTTCGTCAAACATCGGGGCCGAGAGCATATCCGCCAGCAGATCGAACGCCTGCGGCACCGCTTTATCGGTCACCTTGATGGTAAAACCGGTTTGCTCATGCATGGTAAAAGCGTCAAAATTTCCGCCCAGACGGTCGGTTTCGATGGCGATGTCGAGCGCGCTGCGCTTCGCGGTGCCTTTAAAAACGGCGTGTTCGATAAAATGTGAAATGCCGTTCAAGCGGGCGGGTTCGTCGCGCGAACCGCAGCGAAACCAAAATCCGATCGTGGCGGAACGCAGGTCGGGCATTTTTTCGGTGAGCACGGTTAAGCCGTTTTCAAAACGCGTCGTGTCGAGGTTTTTAATCATGGTGAAACAAAGGCGGTAAAACTATTTACCGGGATAAAACGGATACAGGAGATAAAAGAGAGTGTCGGAAAGATCATATTTTCTTTCCTCAACTTTTATCCCTTCGATCCGATTTTATCCCGGTATTCAATTAATGACCACTAACACGAGCCGACGGAGAGCGTCTGGTTAAAGAAAAAGCTTCCCGAATTTTGGGTATAGCCATAGACGATGCTCAGGACGCTGCTGCCCATGCCGGTCGTGTACAGGTTCGTGCCGACGGAAGTATTGATCTCCACGTCGCTAAAACCGTTGCTGTACTGCAGGCAAAACATTACTGTTCCGTCGCTTTTGTAAATTACCAGGCCGAGGCCGGTGATGGTGTCGCCGGAATTGTCGGCCGTGACCGTGCAATAGCCGCTGAGCTGCCCTGTGGTAGAGCTGTAGCAGGCTTCCCAGCCCGATACCGTTACCGGCTGGACGGTTTCGGCGGACGAGGCGCTTTGCAGCGACGACAGGTCCAGATTTCCCGACTTGATCTGATCCAACATAACTTGTGCGTCTTTAGACATAATTGATCTCCTTATTTTTAAAGCCATTTGTGAGACGGCTTATTCAATGCTTTCTTTCATTTATTTATTAAGTGGAAGTAAAGCGGTTTCATTGGTAGAAGTAAGACTAATTAAAATGTAGCACGGCGGTGGGGGATAAAACAAAAAAAGCGAGCCGAAGCCCGCTTTTTTCTGCAAGTTAAGTAGTTTTAACTTTTCTTCTCGCCGTTGCTTGTCGGAGCCGACACAGGACCCGGTGTTTTTTGCATCTGGTCGCGGAAGAGGTTCAGCAGGAGCAGGCTGCCGATCCCGCCGCCGCCGTCGCCATTGCCGCCCGAAGCCATGATGTCCGGTGTAATGCGGACGCCTTTTTCGCCGATCACCTTGAGCGTTTCGACCAGCGCGACACCGTTGGCGCCGAGCGCGTTGACCTGCTCCCGATAGGCGACGCCCTGGGCTTCACCGATCAGGCGCATTTTCTCAGCTTCGGCCTTACCGGTTTCGCTGATGTAGTAGGCTTCGCCCTCGGCCTCTTTCTTACGCTGTTCGGAGCGTTTGCCGGCGATGTCCACGCCGACGGTGGCTTCCATCAGGCTGCGCTGATTGTCGGCCTGCGAACTGGTTCTTTCCAGCTCGATGCGTTTGATCTCGGCTTCGCGCTGGGCATTGAACATGCTCTGTTTCTGTTCAGCCAAAATCTTTTCGGTCTGGGTTTTCATCAGTTCTTCCGGCAGATGAATGTGGCAGATCAGCACGTTGACGACGTCCACGTGGTATTTCAGCAAGTGCATCCGCACGCGGGCTTCGGCGCGTTCCTGTTCTTCGTGACGATTTTGCAGGTAAGCCATCGCCGAGCTTTCCGAAGCCTGGTTTCTAAAGATCGAGTCGATCAGCGGGTGCATCACGTTCTGCACCAGCTTTTCAGTGCTGCCGATCTTTGCCACCATGAACGGCGCGTCTTCCGGTTTGACGCGGAATACCACGCGAACCTCGAGCTGCATGGTAAAACCGTCTTTCGAAATAACGGCGAACGGGTCGAATGAATTTCCGACCTCCTCAGCCGTCCATTCGACGGTCATGTTGGTCGTCGGAATAATGATCGGCGTAGTCGCCAGGGTGTTTATGTAATACCGGCCGGGGCCGACCACGGTTTCCTGAATACCGCGATAACCGACAGGCACGACATAGGCTTCATGAGCGCCGCTGTCGAGGCGCTTGTCCGCCGGGTCGGTGACCAGTTCGGCCTTGATCTGGTCGATGGTCAGGTTGTCGCCGTCCACCTTGTCCAGTTTTTCGGCGGCGATAGTGACCTGTTCTTCTTCTTCGCGCTCCAGCCGCTCGCGGATCTTGGCCGCCATTGCCTGGCGAATTTCTTCACCGGGGTCTTTGCCGACATTGGAAACGATCACGGCGACCTCGCCGGGTTTCACTTCCTTGGCCGATTCAAGAATGATCTTGAACATCAGCGGGTTGATGTAATAGGTGCCGGGCAGCAGGATGTCTTTCTGCGGGCCGCGCTGTCCGCCGCCGCTGATAAAGGTGTTCGAATCCTGGTAGTTATCGTGGCCGGTCACTGCCTGCGCGACGTAATCGCGCGGATCGAGCGGCGCGCCGTCGAGCGCTTCGACCAAACCGATCTGGTTTTCGGAGATCTTCGTCGCTTCGAACAAACGAATGGTAAATAGCCCCGGCTGCTGGCTATTGTCGAGGCCGATCGACTGGGTATGGATACGATATGTACCCGGCGTCAGCGTTTCGACCTGGGGGCCTTTCTGGCCGCCTTTGTTGACGAAGCTTTCGGCGTCCTGGAAATTCTTGTGTCCTTCGATCGCGCTGCCGTGCAGGCGGCCGGGCTCTAACTGCGCGCCGTCGGCGGAGGTGACCACGCCGATGTTTCCCGGCGGAATGACGGTCACTTTAGCGATCGAAACGTTGAACAGATAAGGATGAATCGCCCATTTTCCCGGCGGCAGCGTGCGAAGCTGGATGCCTTTAACGCCGCCCTGTTTGATAAAGGCGATTGGGTCCTGAAAGTTGTTGTGCGCGTTTTGCGCGCGGTCGGGTGCAAATATATAACCGGTTTGCATCGGTTCGCCGTCGATGGCTTCGATTACGCCGAGTTCGTCGGCGCCGATTTCGACCAGAGGGACTTTATTGATCACCCTCTCGATCGGGTACCAGACGAAATGCAGGCCCGGTTTCAGCACGTCGGCCTGGATGCCGACCTCGCCTTCGGTCGCGACGACGCGGCCCTGCGGCATCCGGCGTCCCATGTAACGGCGCTCTTTGATGGCCACTTCCGTGGCGCCGACGTTGACCAGAAAACGCGTGACGATATACCAGATAATTCCCAGCCCGATCAAGAGCAAAAAACCGACAATGATTAAGGGGACGTAGTTTTCCATTTAAATTCCTCGATTACTTTCAAAATCCGCGAACTAACCTACAGGGACGGAGGGGATAAAGGGGATAGAAATTTCTTATCCTGTTCATCCCTTTTATCCCCTATAAACTATCTTTTTGTTCACCGGATATTGTCTCCGGCCCGGAGCGCGGCTATTTCCTGTTTCAGCCAAAACAAAGCGCCCGAAGCCATTTCCTGCTGGGGAAGAGTTCTGAAATGGCTGTCCAACAGATCAGCCAGATCAGCGGCCACAAGGCCTGCGATCTTTTTATCTTGCCAAATTTTTATCACATTTTCGGATATTTCAGAAAAGGTTTTTGCGTTTTCGCTCTCCACCGCGAGTTGCAGCACTGTTCCGATAGTGCGCTTATCCGGCGCATTTTGCCAGCCGGCGAAATATCGCTGCGCGGTTTCCGTCTTTTGCAGCAAAACGTCTTCCGCGGCGGCGCGCGCAGATTCGGCCGCGCGGGCTTTTTCCTCACCTTCGAGCGCGCGAATATCTTCTTCGGTCGGCGCAAAAAGCGGGCGAAACCGGGCCGGATCAGCTAGATGTCTTTGATCTTCCGGGGCGGAAATTTGGCGGGACTTAAGGTAAAACGAAAATCCGAAGGCGATCAGCATTCCTGCCAGGATCACCACCACTAAATAAAATAAGATGAGAAGTATCATCTAAAATAAAGCCAACGCCAGTGCGTTAAATCTTCCGAGCGTTGCCCTCAAATAATTTATACGAGAAGTATAGTACGAGAGTTCAGGAAATATTTGCCACGAATTACACAAATAGCACGAATGAAGAAATCTATAAATCCTTCTTATTCGTGGCTATAATACCAGTCTTTCATATTCCAGTTTACTCTTCCCGAAATTCAATAAGATGGCAAGTTTAAACCCGGTCGCCTTTAAATAGTTTAATGTTTGAGCGCGATGAAGGTTCAATAAATTTTCGTGCGCCTTTAAGACCAGTATTATGCGGCTGTCAACCAGAATATCCGCAATATAATCACCGACCAGATGTCCGTGAAAACGAACTTTTATTGGAAAGCGGGACACCGCATTTATTTCACTTTCCTTGAGCAGGACCAGCATGGCATTTTCATAAACTTCTTCCATAAAACCAAAACCAAGTTCAGTATGCGCCTGCATAGCCAGCCCGACTATCTTGTAAGACAGTTCCTTATAAAGAATTTTTTCTTCAAACATGGGAGTAAGAACTTAAGCCACGAATTACACAAATAACACGAATTTAAGAAAAATAAAAGTGAAATTTTTATTTCAGATCCTTATTCGTGTTATTTGTGTAATTCGTGGCTAAAATCAATTAGTGATCGCGTTAAAGAACAGCGGAAAAGTCGCCGTGCTTTGCCCGCGGTATTGCGGGCGGAAACCGAAAAGGACGATCTTTCCCTTGCCCAGCTTAAATTCCACCAATGCCGCCTTGCCGGCGATCTTTTCCGCGCCCAGTGCCCAACCGGAAAGTAAAACGTCTTTCGGGTCCTTCGGGTAACTGGCGATTATCCTGAAATTATTGGTTAGCGCGAGCGGATCGGTCTTGATCTCGAACGCGGGCGAGTTTTCAAACCACGCGATAGACTCTTTCGGCATATCTTTGGCGATCGGGTGGGTAGTGTCCAGTTCCGTGCGCAGGATCGAACCCGGAATGAAAAAATCCTTGCGCGGAAGCCCCGCGGTCACGTCTCTGACGGGAAGATCGAACTGTTCGATAGCGAAATTCGAAGCGCGGTTGAGAAAAACCAGCGTCCCGCCGTCTTCGACGAACCGCCGCAGATTTTTCACGCCCTCTTTGCCGATGCCCCCGGTGTATTCTTCCGGCATCGAGCCCTTCGGATAACCGTTAAGCATTTGATTCGGCGACTGATCGGGGAAGACTATCGCCGGTAACGAAGAATATAAAGGCATGGTCACACCTTTCTCCGTATAAGAACCGTACTCACTTTTCAGGTTCGACGCGCGAATATTTTTATCCGTGATGCCGGCGAAATTCCGGCCGGTTTTTTCCACGACCCAGCGTGTCCAGCCCTCGTCCATGACAGGAATCGAAGACTGATAGATTCCAAGCGAAACCGGGCCCGTGGTACCCCCGATGGAAAAACTCCCCCATTTATTGGAAACGAATTTGAATGATTTGAAAACCGGCTTTACCTCAATGCCGTATAATAAGGACAAAGTGTGCGCGGTTACATCATAGGGCTGTATTGGATTGCCTTTTTCATCCGTTAAATGCGGGTATGTTTGTTTCTCGAAAATAGCCTTTGCGAACGCTCCGTAAGGCTGCCGCAAGGGGACGAACAAACCCTTTTGGGTATAGTGAAATTCCACGCCGGCCCTTCCCAGTATCGGGCCGAGCTTATAAAAGCGATCGTCAGCTAAGAAACCAATAGGTTCCCCGGGGTTTCCCGGACCGACCGCTTTTTTCCCGATCTCGTAAAATCTCTTCAGCCACTGCCTGCGGTTATCGGCTGAGTGCTTCATCAAGCTAAAAGCGGCCGTGGTCATATAATTGGTGACGTCGCGCAGTTTCCACTCGCCGCCGAGCCAGACCGGGCCGAAATTCGGCGTTTCTTTTCTGACATCGTAGCCGAGGCCGTCGCGAAGCTGCTCGGTCTTGATATTGACCGGTGTCGCCAGTCTCGCGGAGGCGGTTTCGCTCAGGATGCGCACGCCGCCGTGATAATGCGAATAGGCGCGCGCGGGCGTCCAGGCGTCGTAGGTCGAATCCGTCGTGATGCCTTGAAAACCCTTTTTACGCATGTCGCCCGCGATGAAATTTCCCAGCTCCGTATAGCCTTCCACGATCTCTTTCGGCACATTGGGCTCGACCGGTTGCATGTACGGCGGCAGAAAAATGCGCGAGCCCGCGGCGCCCTGCTGGTGAATGTCATGCACGATCTGCGGGTGCCAGACATTGTGGATATTATCTACCGTCAACTGCGTCTCGACCTGCGTAAATGCGTACCAGTCGCGATTGTTATCGTGCCCCACGTATTTGTGATAAAGCTCCGGCGGTTCGGTGCCTTCGAATGGCGTGCCGAGCGTTTTGTCGTACCAGTTTTTTACGATATCCACGCCGTCGGGATTTAACGAAGGCACCAGCAGCACGATCGTATTATTTAGAATGTTTTTAACTTCCGGGTCGTCCGAGGAAACCAGCCGGTGCGCGAGCAGCATCGAAGAAAGAGTGCTGCCGACCTCGGTCGAGTGGATGCCGCAGGTGATGAGCACGATCGTTTTGCCCTGTTCGATCAAAACCTGCGCGGCCTTGTCATTACTTTTGAAGGTACGCGGGTCGGCCAGTTTGGCATTGATCTTTTTATATTTTTCGAGGTTTTTCAGATTTTCCGGGGAAGAGATCGTGGCGTAGGTGAACGGCCTGCCCATCGTGGTCTTGCCGATCTCCTGAAACTTGATGCGGTCGCTGGCCGCGTCGAGCTTTTGAAAATAAGTGACGATCTGGGACCAGGAAGCGAGTTTACGGTCATCGCCGGGAGTAAATCCGAGCACGTCCGCCGGGGCCGGAATGGTTTGCGCAAACGTGGTAAGCGTAAAAAGTAAGGCCAGAAAGCTAAGACGAAATGACGCTGAAAGCATTTAATTACCTCGAAACGATTTTTGACGATTGTAGGGTATTTTTTCAAAAGGCGGAAATACTAACTTTCAAGGTTATTTGAAAATAGCCAATTTATCGGAGCGTTCAGAGGGAAGGGTTTTGATATTTCATTTGGACGCGTTTCCGCCCGGGAAGACGATTTTACAGATTTTCCTTGTTTGTTTGGGCTAACTGGGTTAAATTAAACAAGTTTCAAGTTAAAAAGCTCTTCCTGTATATACACTTTAAAGATCTTTCGGAGGTTTTTCTGAATGGCAAGCCGGAATCCTTTTCTCGACAATTTTCGTCCTTATATTCCCGATTCGGTTAATATGCGCGAACTGACCCCGATCCCTGTGATCGTGGGCGCAATTCTCGGCATCGTATTCGGCGCATCGTCGCTGTACCTGGTGCTGAAGACGGGGCTGACCGTCTCGGCGTCGATCCCGGTCGCCGTCATTTCGATTACCCTTTTCCGGATATTTTCCAAACTGGGCGCCCGCGATGCGACGATCCTGGAAAACAACGTCGTTCAGACAGCGGGTTCCGCCGGTGAGTCGATCGCCTTCGGCGTCGGCGTCACCATGCCGGCGATCATGATTCTCGGTTTCGACCTGGAATTCTGGCGCGTGATGCTGGTGGCGGTAATGGGCGGACTCCTGGGAATTTTGATGATGATCCCGCTGCGCCGCGCGCTGATCAAAGATCAGCACGGCATCTTGAAATACCCGGAAGGCACGGCCTGCGCCGAGGTTTTAAAGGCGGGCGCTTCGGCGGAGTCGAGGGCGGTCGCGCGCGAACACTCCGTGGAGGTCATACGGGAAGACGACAGCGCCTTACAGGGCGGCAAGATCATTTCCATCGGTTTCGTGATCGGATTCCTGTACAACTCGCTGATGCAGGTCTTTAGTTTCTGGAAGGGCGAGCCGGAAAAAGATATGCCGGACAACGTGCTCAAGGGCGGATCGATCGCGCTGGAGAACAATCCCGCACTGCTCGGCGTCGGCTATATCATCGGGCCTTACATCGCGGCGATCATGTTCGGCGGCGGTGTTTTGTCTTACCTGGTGATGATCCCGATGATCAAATATTTCGGCGAAGGGCTGACCGGGCCCCTCGCGCCGGAGCTTTCGAAAACGATCGCCGAAATGTCGCCCGGACAGATCCGCGGCGCATATATCCTTTACATCGGCGCGGGCGCGGTCGCGATGGGCGGCATGATCTCGCTGGCGCGTTCGCTGCCGACGATCTGGCATGGTTTGAAATCCGGCCTGGCCGACCTGACCGGGGGCGGTTCAAACGCCGACGGGTCGAGCCTGCCGCGCACCGATCAGGACATTTCGATGAAATGGGTCGTGATCGGCGTACTGGGGCTGATCGTCGCGATCATGCTGTTTCCCCAATTGGGCCTGAGTGTTTTTACCAACCCGGTAGTTTCATTTCTGGGCGCGGTATTGATTATCATTCTGGGATTTTTGTTCGTCACGGTATCGTCGCGGCTGACCGGCGAGGTCGGTTCGTCATCGAATCCCATTTCGGGCATGACGGTGGCGACGCTGCTTATTACCTGCCTGGTTTTCCTGCTGCTTGGCTGGACTCAACCCGATCCTTATTTTGTGACGGCGTTGTCGATCGGCGGTATCGTCTGTATCGCCGCCTCTAACGGGGGCACCACGTCGCAGGACCTGAAAACGGGCTTTCTGGTCGGCGCCACTCCGAAAAAACAGCAGATCGCGATCCTGATCGGCGCGCTGGCTTCGGCGCTGGTCCTGGGGCCGCTGCTTATCTTTTTGAACGATTCGCGCACCTATTATCAACAGGTCGATCCGTCCACTACCGAAGCTGCTTATGTCGTGAAGGAAGATCAGCTTTTCCGCGAGCACGGTACATTTAAATCCGAAAAGGTCGGCGGCAAATTTGCAGCGGGAGATCAGACCACCTACCGTGTCTGGCAAAACACCGATCCGAAATCCGGACAGGTGGGTAAATACCTGGTCAACAGCCAGGGACACGCCGTCTATTTCGTCGATCCCGGCATCAACGGCGTGATCAAAAAAGACGAAACGGGCAAGGAACTTGAACGTTACGATGCGCCGAAGGCGACCCTGATGAGCTATATCATCAAGGGGATCCTGAACCAGCAGCTTCCGTGGGGGCTGGTATTGATCGGGGCGATGATCGCCGTCGTGCTGGAACTTGCGGGCGCGCCTTCGCTGGCGTTCGCCGTCGGCTTATATTTACCGATCTCGACCTCTTCGCCGATCTTTATCGGGGGCGTGGTGCGTTGGGGCGTCGATATGTATCTGCGGAGAAAGCTGGCTAAGGAAAATCTGACCGATGAGCAGATCGTGGCCGAAACGGATAAATCGAACGGCGTTCTGCTGGCTTCGGGCTATATCGCGGGCGGCGCGATAGCGGGAATTCTGGTGGCCGTCTTTGCGGTCGTGCCGTGGCTTAAAGCGGTACAGGACAGCTTCGGTAAATGGGCGGCGACAAGCAATCCGTTCTTTGCCGGGCCGAATGCCGACTGGCTGGGTATGATCCCGTTCTGGATCCTGGCGCTGATCCTCTATTACGTCGGGCGCGACCTGCTGCTGACGGGTAAGAAAAACGTCGATTAAATAACGACGATTAAATCCATAGATAAAAATCGCCTTTGCGTTTATACTGCGCGGAGGCGATTTTTTATTCCTCGGAGAGTTGTTTTATGAATTACCGGTATTTTCGTTCGGCTTTAATGTTCTTTTTATTGTTTGGCGCGCTTTCAGCGAAGCCCCTGATTTCGTTCGCGCAGGTCGTGGAAACAAGAGAAGAAGCGCCGTTGGTCACCACCGGCGGCAGCGGCGTGGCCACCGTCATGCGTTTGGGAAATGCCGAAGACGAGAACGAAGATAAGACACCGGGAGCCACCGTTCGCGGACGGGTCGTATATTTGGACACCGGCCGGCCGGTGCGCCGCGCCGAGATCAGCCTGGTTCAGGTAAAAAACGGCTACGAGAGCCGTTCGAAAAACGCCTTCACCAATTCGAACGGCGAATTCGAAATGACCCGGGTCAAGGCCGGAACATACGCGCCGTACATCAAGATGGCGGGTGTATTTAATGAGAACAACTTCAATCTTTTGGTCCAGCGCTCCGTAAACGCCGCCGGTGAGAAAAATGCGCCCGCGAATCAAATAACAGTCGCCGGGCTCGAGGAAGTAAATGTTTTTATCCAGGCGAAACGCGGGGGCGCGATCAGCGGCAGGATCACCTATTTCGATGGCGAACCGGCGGTCGGGATGAAAGTAGAGGTCTTAAAAAAAGGCGATTACGGCTATGAAAAAAACAGCCACCTGAATTACGACCGCGAAACGATCAATGTCGGCGCGGCAGTTACCGACGACCGGGGAGTTTACCGGTTTTCCGGCCTCCCGGAAGGAAACTATATCGTCCGGGTCGTGGAAACGGCGATCCACACCAGCCGCCCATCCAGCACCTACTATTACTCATCCGAACCGCCGGATTCGGAATTGAAAACATATTATCCCAACGCCGTCAGCGCAAAAGACGCCAAACCCGTCGAATTAGCGCTCGGCGACGAGCAAAGCGAAATAAATCTGACGATCCCCGACCGCAAGTTTTTCAGCCTCAAGGGAACCGTGGTGGCAAAAGGCGATAAAATCCCGCTGAAAGATTTTGTGGTCACTTTTAACAAGATCGACGACGAAGGCGCCATGGTGGTCAGGGAATACAACCTGCAGCCTAATAGTGAGAACACCGACGCCGAAGGGAAGTGGGATTTTGTCGATCTGCCGCAGGGAAAATATCTTATCACCGTCAAACCGCCTTACGATCACGAATACGCCAGGGAGATACAGGCACAGCAGGGCGCGGGAACCAGGGAAGCTGCTAAATACGCCGCCGTTTCCAAAGAAGTCACATTCGAAGAAAAGGACATCAGGGATCTCGTTCTTGAGGTGTCGGTCGAAGCCGTTATTTCGGGCACGGTCGTGATGGAAAACGGAAAACCTTTGCCGAAGGCGCTGTTTTTTTACACCCTAGACGCAACCAGGCGAGGCGCATCATCGACGGCTTCCATAGAGACAAAAGAGAAAGTAAAAAACACCCCCGAACTTAAGTCGGAATTTACCCTGCGAGGTTTGAACGAAGGCTCTCACCGGATAATTCTGAGCGACGGGGATGCATATATAAAAGAGATCCGGCTGAACGGCGCAACCGTCGCGGATCAGAAGATCGAATTAAAAGAGGGGCAGCAGCTCACCGGCGCGCAGATCGTGCTGGCGGCGGATTTTGGCACATTAAAAGGCAAGATCAATAATTTTAACAAGAACAGCAGGACTTTTGTGGTCATGGTGCCGTCGGGAAACAACGTGGTGGATTCTTTCACCTCGTCCCGCCATGGGGTCGTTAAAGAAACCGGCGCGTTCGAGATCAAGGCGCCCCCGGGCGATTATTCGGTTATCGTCGTGACCGAAAAAGAAAAATTCGACTCGAAGACCGAGTCTCAGGAAGACTTTTTTAAGCGGCTGCTGAAAAACCCGGTGACAATGGCCATCAAAGCCAACGTAGCGTCGGAAATAACGCTCGAGATGCCTAACCAGTAGAGATGTTTTTTTACGGCAGAAAAGATAGTTAGTAAGTTTCGCCTTTGCGTTATACTGCGCGGAGGCGATCTTTTTTGAGGTATTTATGATCAAAACGTTATTCTTCTTAATCGCGGTATCAGGACTGCTTATTTCCTCGGCCTTTGGGCAAAATTCCAACACGGCCGCCAATTCCGGCCCCCGCCGAGCAAATGTAAATTCAGATGATAATGCCGCGAACGTCGTTATCGGGCAGACGCAGATTTCCTCGATCGTCAGGGGCAGGGTCTATTACGAAGACAGCGGGCGTCCGGTAAAACGATCTACTTTAATGCTGGTTACGGCGGATAGAATAACGGGGTCGGGGGAATATTCAGCCATGACCGACGGAAACGGCGAATTTGTCATGCGCAATATCAGGGCCGGCACGTATTACGCGATGGTCAATGCGCCCGGGGTGATCTCACCCATCGCCTTTCTGGATCTTTCCCGGATGGATCAGCGGGGCGGCGACAGAGATATGCTGACCGACGGGATCATGATCTTTGAAAAGATAGTCATCGACGGGGCCAATGAGGTCAATTTGCAGATCCCGGCAAAACGCGGCGGCGCGATCAGCGGAAGAATAAGCTATGAAAACGGAGACCCGGCAATCGGCGCGCGGGTCGAGATAATGAGAAAAGCGAACGGCAAATACAGTCCGGTTTTTTCGAATATCTTTTCGATAATGAGCATGTTCACGGGTTCTTCGGGCAGCGGGCAGTCCGATGACCGGGGAATGTATCGTTTTTCCGGTTTACCGCCGGGGGACTATGTCGTCCGGGTGAGCGAGAGCGCCCAACATGCCGACGGGGGCGAACGAAACGCCGTTGGCCCGATGGGTTTCGGGTCACTTCTAATGGGTTCGAGCTCGTTTCTCACTTTTTACTTTCCGAATGTAACGGATGTCAAAGAAGCTCAGATCCTGAGCGTGGCGATGGGCCAGGAACTCAGTGAAACCAACATCATCATTCCTGACAACAGCCTTTTTAATTTATCGGGCAAAGTGATCTCCGGGAAAGATAAAAAACCGGTCGCCGGCGCCAAAGTCTCGCTGAAAAAAAGTAACGAGAATGTTTTTTCCTTATTTAGCGAGATCGGGCGCGAGATGAACACGGCGGTGACCGACGCCGAAGGCAGCTGGAAGTTCAAGGAAATGCCGAAAGGCGAGTATTCCATCACGGTCGAGCCAGTCAGCAAGCACGAAATTAGCGACAGTGAAGATTATGCCGCCAACAGCAATATCGCCCGCCGGCCGAAAACGCCTCCCGCGCCGACATTCGCCAAAAAATTTCAGGACGTCAGGATCGAGGATAAAGACGTGACGGACGTGATAGTCGAATTAGGCTCCGGCGCTCTCATCTCAGGAACGGTTTCGACGACAAATTCCCAGAACCTGCCGACCACGTTTTCGATCGATGCGGTCGGCGCAAATAATACCTCTGCCGCATCGACCACGGTGTTTAGTTATGCCGACCGGGACGGCGGCGAAAACGGAAGGAAAACAACCGCCGACTTTAAGCTGGAAAATGTCGCGTCCGGCAAGATCAACCTGAAATTTAGCGCCAATGACAACGATTACTATGTAAAAAGCGCCCAGGCCGGAATGACCGACCTGCTGGTCACGCCGCTGGAATTAAAGGACGGCGATTCCATGATCAATATAAAGATCGTGCTGGCGGACGATGCCGGAATGCTGAAGGGAAAAGTGCTGGACGATGAAAATCATCCCGTCTCAGGCGTGCGGATCCTGCTGGTGCCGACCGACGCATCTAAAAGACGGGCGTCCGAGCTCTTCAAAAATACCCGCTCAGATCTGGAGGGCAAGTTCGAGATAAAACTTCCCCCCGGAGAATATGCGATCCTGCTGCCGAAAAATGGAACGGAAGAATTAAGCCGGAACGATTTTAACAAGTGGCTGGACGAAGCCATGAGATTGCCCGATAAAGTCACTATCCAACCGGAAGGCGATTCGGCCGTGACGATCAAAAATCCCGGAAAATAGCGAAATTTTGCCTTATACGGGCAACCGTTAAAGATTGTTTGACACTCTTATCGGGTGATGCGCTATAATTACAGGTAGCGAGGCTGCCTTAGCTTCGTCCTACGCATTCCGCGCAAATCTTATTCAATACCGGTATTTAATAATATGAAAAACAAATTTTTCGCCTTAAAGTCCCTATTCCTGTTAATTTTAGCGGCCAGCATCACGGCCTGCAGCACGGCTTCGGCCGATCAGACAAGCGGCTCCGCGCCTGAGATCACCCAGGCGGTTCCCGCCGCCGCGCCCAAAGAAAATGCCGCGGGCGGTGTCGTCATCCTCAGCAAGATCAATATCCAATCGGGCAGCCCCAGCGAAACGGTGCGGAATTTTTATAAAGCCATTCGCGAAAAGCGGTTCATCGACGCAATGATGATGACCAATTTGAAGGCGGGGGTGGAAAACCTTTCACTGGAAGAAGCCAAGGACCTTGCGCCGGACTTCGAAGCCATGGCGCCGATGGTTCCGACCGATCTGGTAATAACCGGCGAGCAGATCAGCGGCAATAAAGCCAGCGTATTTCTAAAGCTGCCCAATGAAGATAACGGCAACCCGACCAGCGACGAGATGAAACTGAGAAAAGAAGGCGAGAGCTGGTTAATTCTTGCCGCCGACACCGAAAGTGAAGAAGCCAAGGCTAAAAAACAGGGAAAGGCCTATTTTTTCAACGTGCGGATCGAGGTACATCACCAGGAAGTGAATTTCATGCTGGAACGCATCATGAAGGCGCAGACAATAATCAGTTCGGACGGCAAAGGCGAATATGCCGAACGAGATGTACTTGTCAGGCAGGGATTATTACCTGTTGACATAAATGGTTCATATTCAACGGGTTACAACTTCAGTATCGTGATCTCCCCGGATAAAAAGAGCTATTTCGTCAACGCCGTTCCGGCGGCGTACGGTAAAAGCGGCAAGCTTTCGTTCCTGATGAGCGTCAGCGGCAACAACGAACCGAAAACCAAAAGCAGCGATAACGGCGGCATGCCGCTGAAGAGGTAGCGATTGGGTAGTTAGTAACAGGTAAAGGGGTAGTTGGTAGCGTGTAATACCAACTACCAACCCATTACCAACAACCGATTACCATTCCCATTAAAAAAAGTATTGTTATTTGAGATGAAAAGGTGTATAACACTTATCCCCTTTTCAATATGGAAGAAGTTTTTCGTTCACTGGTCGGACGCATTAACGAATCTGTGAGAGGTTATCTTAAACCTTCGCGGAAGAGTTCGCGTCTGCCTGTGCAGATCTCGATTCAGCCTAAGATCCGAACCACGAGCCTGCTGAAAAATCATCTTGCCGCGGTCGATGCCGAAAGAAAGAAAAATCTCTCGACATCGGGAGAGACTTTCGATATCAGCGAAAAAGGCATCTCGTTCGTCGTTCCTTTTATTCGCCTCGGTGAACATTACCTGGTCAGTGACGGGACGGTGCTCGATCTCGAGGTCAGCCTGCCGTCTGGCACTTTGCGCCTTAAAGCCGTCGGCTGCAGCTACCGCCAGATCGGCCGGGACCTATCGGCCGGCAGTTACCTGGTCGGCGCGAAGATCGTCGAGCTCGGTAAAAATGACAAGCTCCTTTTAGCCGAATATCTTGAAATGGAAAAAGGGCGTGGAAAAAATAAGGTTGAAAACGTTCCATTGGTGGCTGGATCTTACCCGGCCATAAGCGAAATACAGGTCGATTAACCGTATCAAAAGAGCATTTAAAATATTACTGTTGACCGCTGCCGCATTGCTGATCGCTTTTGCGGTGTTTTTCTTTGGCTTCGCCGCCAACCTGGTCGCCGACCGGTTAAATCCGGTGATCGTTAAACCTCCCTATACGGTTTCCGGCCGCGCTAAAGCGCTGCACGAAAAACTTTTTGTGGCCGATATGCACGCCGACGCTTTGTTGTGGAATCGTGACCTGACGGTGAAAAACTCCGGTGGCCACGTCGATATTCCGCGGATGGCGGAAGGAAATCTTGCCCTGCAGGCTTTCACCGTGGTTACCAAATCTCCGCGCGGGCTTAATATCGAAAGCAATACGGATAAGACCGACGATATCTTCTGGCTGGCGCTGGCACAGATGCAGCCGCTGGAAAATCTTTCCAGCCTGACGGCGCGCGCTCTTTGGCAAGCGAAGAATTTGCACGCTCAAGCCGAAAAGTCGCAGGGTAAATTGGTTGTCATCAAAAACAAACGCGATCTGCAAAATTTTCTCGAACGGCGCAAAAGCGAAAAAATTTCCGGCGGCTGGCTCGGGATCGAAGGCGCGCACGCGCTCGACGGCGATGTGAATAACGTGGATGTTTTATACGACGCCGGATTTCGCATGATGTCGCCCTCGCATTTTTTCGATAATGATATCGGCGGTTCGGCCCACGGCATCGAGAAATACGGGTTGACCGAAAAGGGCCGGGAAATGGTGCGCCGGATGGAGGCTAAAAAGATGCTGGTCGATGTCGCCCATGCCTCGGCGAAAACCATTGACGACGTGCTGGCGGTGGCGACCCGTCCGGTGGTCGTTTCTCATACAGGGGTGCGCGGCACCTGCGACAATAACCGCAATCTCACCGACGATCAGCTAAAACGCATCGCGGCGACCGGGGGCGTCATCGGCATCGGATTTTGGGATACTGCGGTCTGCGGCAGCGATGCCGCGGCGATCGCAAAAGCTATCCGTTACGCGGCCAATGCGGCGGGTATCGAGCACGTCGCGCTGGGCTCGGATTTTGACGGTTCGGTAAGGACTCCTTTTGATTCCAGCGGGATGGCTTTGATTACCGAAGCCCTGATAAATGAAGGTTTCAGCGATGAAGACGTTGCCCGTATCATGGGCGGAAACATCGTCGCCCTGCTGCAAAACAATCTGCCTGATTAGGCCGGCTACTTTGGATTTTGCACCCGATATCTTGTATCATTCCTGCCATGAAAACCCTTTATCCCGAAATCGAGCCGTTTGACGATGGAATGCTGCAAGTATCGGATCTTCACACGATCCATTATGAACGCGTCGGCAATCCGGACGGCATTCCCGTGATCTTTCTGCACGGCGGCCCCGGAGGCGGGCTGATCCCGTTGTACCGGCAGTTTTTCGATCCGGCGGCCTATCACGTGATTCTTTTCGACCAGCGCGGCTCGGGCAGATCGACGCCGGCTTATGAGCTTAAGGAAAATACGACCTGGGACCTGGTGGCTGACATTGAAAAGCTGCGGGAAAAATTCGGCATCGATAAATGGTATGTCTTCGGCGGATCGTGGGGCAGCACGCTCAGTTTAGCTTATGCGGAAACGCACCCCGACCGCGTGCTCGGCCTGGCGCTGCGCGGGATATTTCTCACGCGGCGAAAAGAACTCGATTGGTTTTATCAATACGGCGCCTCGGAAGTTTTCCCGGATTTTTGGGAGCGCTACCGTGATGAGATCCCGGCCGAAGAGCGCGGCGATTTTATGACCGCTTACCACAAGCGGCTGACGGGCGACGACGAGGACGTTCAGCTTTCCGCGGCCAAGGCCTGGAGCGTCTGGGAAGGCTCGACCTCGAAACTCTATCCGAACCAGGATCTGATGGAACACTGGGAAGGCGCGCACGAAGCGCTCTCGCTGGCGCGGATCGAATGTCATTATTTTATGAACAACTGCTTTTTCCAGACGCCGAATTATCTGCTGGAAAACGTCGATAAGATCCGTCACATTCCAACCGTGATCGTGCAGGGTCGTTACGACGTCGTCTGCCCGATAACGAGCGCCTGGGATCTGCACAAGGCCTTTCCCGAAGCGGAACTTGTCATCGTTCCCGATTCGGGGCATTCGGTCTCGGAACCGGGAATAATTTCGGCCCTGGTCGATGCGATGGATAAGTTCCGCGATAAAGAAAAAACTTAAAAATGCAACCTGATCGCCGAAACGGAGTGAAAGAACTGAAAAATTTACTCCTGATTAAGATGAGGTGATCGATATGTATAAAAGTTTCTTCCTTAGTTTTTTGATAATGCTGGCGGGTATTTCCGGTTTGAATGCGCAGGGCGCGGCAAACGCGCAATGGGAATACCTGGTGCTCGAATTCGGCGGCAATGTCGGCAGCACGATCATTACCGCGGAAAAAGAATCCGGGCAGTCGAAAGTCGGGTTTCGCCAATCGTATTACGGCGACAAACTGCTCAGGTACGGCGATAATGCGAATTTTCAGGCAGTGCTCGACGATGCGGGGAAAGCCGGCTGGGAACTGGTAAGCGTGATCCCGGTTTCGGAAAATAACGTTAAAAGCTATGTCTTTAAACGGCTTTTCAACGCCGCCCGCTCGCAGAAAGAGATCGCGGAGATCGAAAAACTCGAACGCGATGCGAAAGCCGGAATAAAACCGCCGGTGACGAGAGTGCCGCTGGTCGATCTGGATCGCGCCGAGTCCAAAGCCGCCGATGAGGCAGTCGCGGAAAAAGCAAAGACCAGATTGGAAGAGGTGATCAAAAACAGCGGTTTGAGTTCGCTGGTGAGCGTGAGAACCCAATACAATAGTTATTCCCGGGAAACCTCGGCCGAGCTGACGATCGACGGCAGCGCGATTCTGTTAAAGGACGGAAATAAATACCGGACATCCGACGCCAAAAAATATGTCGGTGAATTGGCGGCCGAGCTTTTTAAGAAAAGCGGCCTGCAGCAGGTTCCGGGAACGGACAAGTATTATTTTGAGAACGGAGGCGTGGACAAAAGGGGAGAGATAGTGATCAACCTGACTGTCTTCATCAAGTATAACGGTAGGGACAATTTCGTCAGCAGAGGCGCCATTACCGGAAACTGGATGGCATCCAACAAGCAAGAATGACCGGAAGAGTTTTAGTGTTAAATGCTTCATACGAGCCGATAAATGTCTGCACGGAGCGTCGCGCGGTAGTGATGATCTTTAAAGGCGTGGCTCGTATGGAGGAACACAACGGCCACATGCTCCGTTCCACCCGGATGGAAATGCATGCTCCCTCCGTGATCCGCCTGATGGAATATCGTCACATCCCGCACGAAAGGCGGTCGCTGTCGCGCAAGAACATCCTGCTGCGCGACCAATATATGTGCCAGTACTGCGGCCGGGTTTTTGCCCCGGCCGATCTGACGCTCGATCACGTGATGCCGCGTTCGCGCGGCGGCGGTTCGACCTGGGACAATCTCGTGGCCTGCTGCAAGCGCTGTAATCACCGCAAGGGCAGCCAAACCCCCGACGAATCCGGTATGAAACTGCTCAAAAGGCCGCGCGCTTTCTCGCTCCACATGAGCCGCCAAATTATGAGATACTTGGGGCGCGCAGATGAAACTTGGCGCAGATACCTGTATTATGATACTGAAGATTAGAGGTCGGACGGCCGTCTGACCGGAAGATAGAAGGAGAAGTAAAAATGGGTGGTTTTCAGGGCTGGGAAATAATAATAATAGTGGCAGTGATATTTTTGCTTTTCGGGGCCAGCCGTCTGCCGCAATTGGCAAAATCGCTGGGGCAAAGCCGCAAGGCGTTCAAGGAAGGCATGCGCGAAGCCGAAGAGGAATACCAGACTGAAACTGAAAAGAAACAGCTTAATGTCACTCCTCCGGCTATTTCAGCGATCTCCGACGAGCAGCTTTTCGAAGAGGCCCGCCGCCGCGCCGCGCAGAAGAAGGAAGCCTAAACGCGCCGGCTATTTTTTGCCGTTCACCAGGGTCGCTTTTACGGAAAAGCGAAACGTCATTTCACCCCGGTCTTCGTCGATCGTGCGGATAATTTCCGGCACGATCTTTTCTTTTTGCTCGTCGGTAAGAAAACCGAACCAGCGCGGCAGTAAAAATTCCGTCATCAGAAAAGAATTCATAAACTCCCCGCCGTTGTCATATTCGAAATGCTCGACTTTGGTGGTGCTCTTCACGTCCTGCAGCCCGGTGTTTTCTGCGATCTCCTCCACCTGCGAGACGGTCGGAATATCCTTGATAAATCCTTCGATCCGCGTCCCCAGATCGGTCAGCTCGGCGCTGTAAAGCGCTTCCCAAAACAGCGAGAAAAATTCGCCGAAGCTGCCCCCGGTCGGCAAAAAGAAATTGACGTGCCCGCCGGTTTCGGTCACGCGCGTCATCTCCGTCAGAAAACCCGGCAGATCTTGTGGCGGAATCAGCGCGGCATCGGCTATAATGGCGTTAAATTCCCCGTCGGGAAACGGCAGAACGTTTTTTTCGGAACGCTGAAAATCGATGTCGGCTTTTACCGCATGGGCTTTGGCATCGGCGATCCGCAGCAATTCGATATCCTCATGAACACTGAAAACCTCGACCTCTTCGGCGAGTTTTTCACGCAGTTCGAGCAGGTGATTACCGCTGCCGGGTTCCACATACAGGAATTTGCCTTCTTTAGGCAGAATAAGATTTTCGTCTAAAACATTTGTAAAACGCGCGGTCCAATCATTATCGATGTAAAGGTCGCGCAGGAACGCCAGTTCGCGGGCGGTTTTATCACTCATATATAAAAACTTTAACGCAAAGGACGTAAATGACAAAACACGTCAGGGACCTGTTCGACTTGACAGGAAAAACGGCAATTGTGACCGGCGGATCGCGCGGGCTGGGTCTGGAAATGGCCGAGGCGCTGGCGGAAGCCGGAGCGAAACTGATGCTTTGCGCCCGGCGCGAAACCTGGCTCACGCCGGCGCTGGAAGAGTTTCGCGCGCGCGGTTTCGAAGCCGAAGGAACGCTTTGCGACGTGGCCGTGCCGGAACAGGTTCAGGCTGTGACGGACGCTACGGTCGCCAAATTCGGGCGCGTCGATATTTTGATCAATAACGCCGGTACCTCCTGGGGCCAGATGCCGGAAGATATGCCGCTGGAAAGATGGCGGCAGGTTTTAGACGTCAACCTGACCGGGTGCTTTTTATTTGCGCAATCCGTCGGCCGCGAGATGCTGAAACAGGAAAGCGGGTCGATCGTAAATATCGCTTCGATCGCGGGAATTACGTCTTTTGCCAACGGGCCTTTTTATGCCGGTTACGCGGCGAGCAAGGCGGGATTGATCGGGCTGACGCGCGAGCTGGCGGCAAGCTGGGGCAGAAAAGGCATCCGCGTTAATGCGATCGCGCCGGGATTTTTTCACTCGCGGCTGGCGGACGCGGTGATCGACATTTACGAAACTTCGATCCGGGAAAATAATCCGATCCCGCGCATCGGCCTCGAAGGCGAACTAAAGGGCGTGACCGTTTTTCTCGCGTCAGACGCCTCAAGCTATGTCACCGGGCAGACCATCGTCGTCGATGGGGGAATGACGGTTTAATGGATAACGGTAAATGGTAGTAGGTAACTGGTAGTTGGTATAGTTAATTAGTAAGTTGGTAAAATGGTTGTTGGTGCAGAATTACCGGTTACCCACCGCCAATTACCAACCCATTCACTAATTACCTACTCCAGTTACCTATTACCAATCACCAATTACCATTCACTAAATTATGAACTACGCAGCAACGACTCTAAACCTGGCCTGGACGATCGAGCATCATGCGAATCTCGCCCCGCAAAAAGAGGCGATCGTCTGGAACGACGTCCGGCTCAGCTATGGCGAGCTGAATGCCTTTGCCAACCGGGTGGCGCACGCGCTGACGGAAATGGGCATCGGTTACGGCGATAAGGTTGCGCTGGCATGTCCGAATCTGCCGTTTTTTCCGATAGTTTATTACGGCATTATAAAAACGGGCGCTGCGGTCGTGCCGATCTGTGTTTTGTTTAAGGGGCGTGAGGTTGCGTATCACCTGAAAGATTCCGACGCCAAGGCCGTTTTTACTTTTGAAGGCACGGCGGAGCTTCCGCTCGGCCGGATGGTCAAGGAAGGCTTCGACCAGGTCGAAACCTGCGAGCATCTGATCGTGATGACGGCCGATCCGGCGGCGCCGAGCCCGATCGAAAAGGCGAAAACGCTGACGCAGATCACCTTCGGCAAACCCGATACGTTCGACACCTATCCGACCAAACCCGACGACACCTGCGCGATCCTTTACACCTCCGGCACGACCGGCCAGCCCAAGGGGGCGGAACTAACACATCAAAATCTGATGTCGAACGTCACCACCGGATATAACATTCATCTGCCGGTGCTGGATATGACCGACGGCGAACAGAAAACCTGCCTGATCACGCTGCCGCTGTTTCACACTACCGGGCAGACCGTGCAGATGAACACCAACATGTACGCCGGAAACCGCGTCGTACTGCTGCCGCGTTTCGACCCCAAAACGACGCTCGAAACGATGGTGCGGGAAAAGGTGCATTTCTGGGTCGGTGTGCCGACGATGTACTGGGCGATCCTGAAATATATCGAGGAAACCGGTTTCGACATTTCGGAAATTTCCAAAAACCTAAAAGTGCCGACCTCAGGCGGCGCGCCGATGCCGGTGGAAGTGATGAAAGATTTTGAAAAAGTTTTCGGCCTTCGCATTCTGGAAGGCTACGGCCTCTCGGAAACCTCGCCGCTGGCGTGCTTCAATCATTTTGAAAAGCCTTCGAAGCCCGGCAGCGTCGGGCAGCCGATCTTCGGCGTCGAAGTGAAATGCTTCGACGATGATGATAAAGAAGTCCCTCGCGGCGAACGCGGCGAAGTGGTCATTCGCGGCACCAATGTAATGAAGGGTTATTACAAGCGCCCCGAAGCAACCGCCGAAGCTTTTCGGGGCGGGTGGTTTCACACGGGCGATATCGGCGTAATGGATGAAGAAGGCTACCTGGCCATCGTCGATCGAAAAAAAGACATGATCCTGCGCGGCGGGTACAACGTCTATCCGCGCGAACTCGAAGAAGTGATCATGACCCATGAAGCGGTTTCGCTCTGCGCGGTCATCGGCGTTCCGGACGACCGGCTGGGCGAAGAGGTCAAGGCCTATATCGTGTTGAAAAAGGACGCGGCCGTAACGGAAGACGAAATGACCGAATGGTTCAAAGGCCAGTTTGCCGCCAACAAATATCCCCGTCACGTGGAATTCCGCGAAGAATTGCCCACCGGCGCGACCGGAAAACTGCTGAAGCGGGAGTTACGGGAAAGTTAAGACAAAACGAACAAAAAATTGCCGCAAAAAAGCACAAAAGACACAAATAAAATACGAATCGATTTTTTGCGTCTTCTGCGCTTTTTTGCGGCTAAAATTCCGATCGCGCTACGCGCTCAATGCGGGCAGAGATGCCCTCATTTCATATTAGTGCAGATTCTGCCGGAAAAAATCTATTATTCGCTGATCGTAGAGGTCGGCTTCTTCGGGTTTGGCGGTAGTTATGCCGAGGCCTGATTGGGCCAGGTCCAGCTTGCTTTCCACTTTGTTCTGCTTCGACAGGCAATGGCTGAGCTCGGTGGTCGAATCTTTCCATGCCGGAGCATCGGAACCGGCCAGCAGCAATATCTGACGCCCTGAAAGCCCTTCGACCTGCTTGCACAGAGACGTATCGGTGTAACAGGACGTGTGGTAGAGACGATTACCCCTTTGCGCCAGAAACGAGGTAACCGAACCGGCAAAGGGAAAGCGATTTTTTACCACCGAACCGATCAGCGCATTGGCGCTTTGCGGCACCGAATCCAGCACCAGGGTTTTGACCTCCGGCTGTGAAACCGCGCCCGACATGGCGGCGTAGGCACCCATCTCTATCCCATAGATGCCGATATTTTCCCCGACCAGCGGAGTATTGCCGCCGGATTGGAGCGTGCGTAAATATTTGACGGCGGCGGACAGATCGTCGGCTTCGCAGACGCCAAAAGTGCTGGTTTGATCTTCGGGGCTTTCACCGTGCCCTCGCTGTTCTGGCATCAAAACCGTGAAGTTGGTTTCTTCGTTGATCTTTACACCCAGGTTCAGAACCCACGAACGGTCTTTGCCGTAACGGTGCAGTAGAATCACCGCAGGCTGTTTTTCGCCGCCTTTTAAGAGCCAGCCGCGAGCGGCGGAGTTGTCGTTGTTAGACCACGTTTCGTCGGTTATCCGCGCTCCCCGGGTGCTTAGGCGCGCATATTGCCCCGGCGTCACCAGATACTGGCTGCGCGGCGGTTTCGAAGAAACGTGGGCGAGCCACACGGATGTTCCGATACCGGCGAGGATCAGGAAAATAGCTATCGGAAGGATAAGTTTAAGAAAGCTGCGAAAGAGTTTTTTAACTGAGGCCATGTTTTTATCGACGAAAAGATGCTTTGGTGCATCCAAGTGACTTGAACTACTTAGAATAGCGCGGGTTTAAATAAGATTGGTTTTTTCCCGAAATACCTTGTAAAATCGCTTGTTAGATCGGGACGCCGTAATGATTTTAACATTAACGACGGCTCAGGAAAAGACTTTTTCCAAAATAGGTGTGACAGAAGCAATAAATATGATCAGAAAAGCAGTAAAAAGAATGGTTTTAGCGCCGCTGGCAGCGGTTTTAATTTTAGGCCCGACGATGTTGCCCGGTTTGGCGCAGTCCCCGGCGGTTTCCGGCGGCAGCGCGGCGAAAAGCGTGACGGCTAATGCGGCAAAAGCCAATATTCTGCCGCTGGGCGACGTTAAGGTCGGGATGAAGGGAACCGCGCGAACGGTTTTCCAGGGCGCGCAGTCGGAAGAGTTCACGGTCGAAATATTAGGCGTCCTGCCGGGCGGCGTCGGGCCGAAACAGGATCTGATCATCGGCAAATTGAGCGGGGCCAACGTCGCGCGGACGAGCGTTTTTGCCGGCATGTCCGGCTCACCGGTTTTTATCGACGGCAAAATAATCGGGGCGATCTCTTACAGCTTTCCCTTTTCCAAGGAACCGATCTGCGGCATCACGCCGATCCAGCAGATGGTGAACATTTTCCAGCAGAATCAGAATACCGGTGTTGCCGCTTCGCAGGCGCGCGCCTTCACGCTCGGCGAACTCAAGGGTTTGTCTGCTGCCGGAACCGATCCGTCGAAGGAGATCTTCAGATCTTTTCTGACCGCGCCCGATGCGAGCTCGCCGCTCGCCCCGCTAATGGGACAGCAGTTTATGCCGATCGCCACGCCGCTGACGTTTAGCGGCCTCAGCCAGGCGACGCTCAATCAGTTTGCCTCGCAATTGATGTCGGTGGGATTGATGCCGGTCATGGCTGCCGGGGGTAGGGCGGAGATCACGCCGCTGGTTAAAGCGAACGAGAATACGCTGCAGGGCGGCGATTCGGTTTCGATGCAGCTATCGCGCGGGGATTATTCGATGGCGGCGTCCGGCACGGTGACGATGCGGGACGGCGAAAAAGTTTATGCCTTCGGGCACCCTTTCTTAAGCCTTGGCGTATCGGATCTGCCGATGTCGGAATCGTCCGTCGTGACGGTGATCCCGAGCGTTAATAATTCTTTTAAACTGGCGGTGCCGGGTTCGATGGTCGGCACGATGACGCAGGATCGCGCCACCGGCGTTTACGGCCAGATCGGGCAGAGCCCGAATATGATCCCGGTCAAAATAAAAATGCAGACCAGTCGCAACCAGATCGAAACATATAATTTCGAGGTGGCGAAGGACGCTTTTTTAACCCCGATCCTGGTCAATATCACGACCTTTAATTCGATCCTCGCCAATGAAAAATCGTTAGGCGATTCGACCATTACGGTGGAAGGAAAGATCGATATCGCCGGGCAGGAACCGGTCAGGATCGACCGCCGGTTTTCATCCGGAAATACCGCGCAGATGGCTTCGAGCGCGGCCACCGTGGCGATGAGCGCGCTGCTGAGAAGCGGATTCGAAAACCTCAACGTCCGCGGCGTGGAACTCAACATCGTTTCGACCGAGGGCAAGAAAACCGCCGAGCTGCAGCGTGTCACGCTTGACCGCATGGAGGTCAGGGCCGGGGAGAGTTTTGAGGTTCAGGCATTTATGCGCTCCGATTCCGGAAAGGTATTTGTGCAGAAAATTCCCGTCATCGTTCCGGCGGATACGCCCGCGGGCGCGCTGCTGGTGGCGGTCGCCGACGGCGGTTCGCTGGACGAATTGTCCGCGACCCGTTCTTTTGTGCCGAAGGATATTGCCGAACTCATCACCAAGATCAATCAGGTGAAAAAAGACGACCGTCTGTATGTCGAAACCTACCGCGTGACCAACGGCGCCGTTATCGGTTCGAGTGAATTGCCGAATCTGCCGCCTTCGGTTCTGGCGACGCTGAACAGCGACCGTTCGGCAGGGGGATTTTTGCCGCGGATAATTACCGCGCTCACCGCCCGGGAATTTCCCTCGTCGGAGTATGTGATTTCCGGTACGCAGGCGCTGACGATTCAGGTCGTCAGATGATGTGAGAAATGAGCGATGCGGCAAAATTTATCCGCGCGGCAAATTACGCCGCCGCAAAACATCGCTCACAGCGTCGTAAGGGCGCGGATGCCGATCCCTATATCAATCACCCCCTCCAGGTGGCCGAAATTCTTTCCGGAACCGGCAAAATAACCGATGTCGATATTCTTGTCGCCGCGCTTTTACATGATGTGGTCGAAGATACCGAAACTTCGCCGGAAGAGATCGAAGAGCTTTTCGGCAGTCGGGTCGCCGGCCTGGTGATGGAAGTGACCGACGATAAAAATCTTCCCAAAGCAGAACGCAAAAGAAAACAAGTCGAAAAAGCGCCTCACCTTTCCGACGGCGCAAAACAGATAAAGATCGCCGATAAATACAGCAACATTTCGGATATAGTCCACAACCCGCCGGATGATTGGTCTGAAGAAAGAAAGGCCGAATATATCGAATGGAGTATGGAAGTTTTTGCCGGGCTGCGCGGGGTCAACAAGGATCTGGACGAAGCCTTCGAACGGCTATTGGGAAAAAGCGGGGCGTTCGTTTAACTCGGTCACGATATCTCCCCTAATCCGCAGCCTTTCATTTCAAACAAGTTCTTTTTAAAACCCGACCTTCGTGTAGTTATCCGGCACAGGCCCGTACCGCATCTCACGGGTCACGATATTGGTAAGTTCCAGCAAAAGCTTCACGCCGCCGATTCGCTCTTTGTTGGTAAATTTTTCCGGCAGCAGCGAGGCGATTGCCCGGCTCAAAGCCGGATCGGAGACCGCCTGAACCCGGCCGGATTTTTCCACCGTCCAGGGAATCATGAAAACATTTTGCCGGTCCGAGGACACCTTGATCCTGGAGCCGTCTTTTTTTACGATCTCCATCTCGAAACCCGGATAATCGTCCGTCCAGCCGCCGCGAAGGAGACGAAGATACACTCTTTCAATAAGCTGCAGATCGCAAAACGATTTGATAAAGAGATCTTTTTCGGTTTGAGTATCGATGCCGGAATGTTCCTGCAGCGCTTTTTCGGCGTTCGCTGCCAGCCATTCCCGGGTGATCCCAAAATCTGACGGCGTTAATTGTTTATCTGAAAGATCAAGCGCCTTTAAAAGATTCGCTGCCTGTTCGGCGCTGATAGTTACGCCTTCACCGGAAAAATTTCGCTTTTTTTGTTTGACGAGCAGTTCGCTTTTGGAAGCGAGACCGAAGCCGTCCCAGCTGGAAGTGATCCTGATCGATGAAATGCTTTCAGTTTGTGCGGAAGCCGGTTGCGTGAAAAGCAGTAAAAACAGAATTGGGATAAAAACAAATTTCATAAACGCAGAACCTCGCTCTGCGTCTAGGATGTTTCGCCTTCCACCCAGGTTGCACCGTCCGCATAAAATTCCTTTTTCCAGATCGGCACGGTTCGTTTCAGTTCGGTGATCAGCCATGCGCAGGCCTCAAAGGCGGCCTTTCGGTGCGGTGCGGCCACCGTTACCACAACGCTGGTCTCGCCGATCTCCAATTCGCCTAACCGGTGGACGATGCCGATATGTGAAATTTCGAATTGTTCGCGCGCCCGCGCGCCCAGTTTTTCCATTTCCTTAAGCGCCATCGGCTCGTAGGCTTCGTAGATCAGGTACAAGGTTTGTTTTCCTCTGGTAAATTCGCGGACGTAGCCGTCGAGCGTCACCGTCGCGCCGCATTCCGGCGGAATGACACGACGAGCGGCAGTGCCGATATCGACAGGGTCGGTTGTGAGTTCGAAAAAATCCATCCAGTAATTTCAGCCGCCGGAAACGGGAGGAATAACGGCCAGCTCGTCGCCTTCGTTTAGAATTTCATCGCCCGCGGCATATTCCCGGTTGACGGCAAAAAGCAGTGAGTTCTTAAACCCGTTTCTCAAGGCCGGATAAGCGGCCAAAATATTTTCAAACGCGGCCCGGGCGGTAACATTTGCTTCAAGATCCGCTTCCACCTCGCGGCTTCCGGTGATATCGACAGCGGCGCCGAAAAATAAAACTTTTACTTTTATCGTTTCCGGATTCATTAGTCGAGGTTTATTTTCTTTTTGCTGTGGCCGTTCGTTTTGGAGACCTGGTGGATCGCGGCGGTTTCCTCGATCGTTTCGACCGCCCGTTTAAGCAGGACGCGCAGCCGCTTGAGCCTTTTCGTTGTCGAACGCGTTTCCATCAATTCAAATTTTACTTCGTTTTCGAAATTAAATGCTGCCGAGATCAGAAAAGAAAGTTCCTGCGGGGCGATGTCCGGCAGATCGGGCAATGGGTTGCGCTCGCCGCTGATCTTGTGCGCGGCGTTTGCGACGCGGGTGAAAAGTTCGACGACCTCCTTGCTCAGGCCGGCCAGTTTTTCCTCGTTTTCCTTTTCCGGAATATCTTCGAAAAAAGATATCTCACCGACAAAATAAGGCTCGCCCGTATCGGCGTATTCTTCCAGCCGGTAACGCATCACCCCGGTGATAATGATATTCGAACGGCCGTCCGGCATCAGTTGGACGTCGCGCAGTTCCGCCGCGCAGCCCAAATGACCGGCCGGGGGTTTTATGTCTTCCGTTTCCAGCGGCTCGAAATAGGACAATCCGAACAGCTGGTTTCCCGCCTGGATGTCTTCGATCATTTTGCGGTAACGGGGCTCAAAAATATGCAGCGGGATCATCTCGCCCGGCATCAATATCACGGGTAAGGGAAATATCGGCAGCGTTCGCACGCCGAGAATTTTTTCATTGGCTTCCGACATTAGTTAAGAGATTTTCAGCGCGATAAAATCCGCGATCTTTTCCGGGTCCTCATCGGCCAGCGCCATGCGTTTGGCGCCGATGATAGCGTCGGTCACGCTTTCATTATTTTGTTTATAACGCGCGTCACGGGCGATCAGGTCTTCGACCACGCGGCGCTCCAGATTTTCGCGCGTGATGTCTTCCGCGGTATCGGCCGCAACCGCGTATTCCACCGGCACCGTGTGATTTTTTAAGCGAACGTGCAGCGCGCCGGAAATTTTTTGCGCTTCTTCGCGTATTTTTTGAATTTCGAGCAATGAATTAGGAAACCCTAAATGCCCGCGCAGCGTGATCTCAACTATCGGCGCGGAAACTTCATCGGGCGCTTTTTTCCCGGCAAATTGTGTGGTGATTTCTGCTAACACATTTTCCGTAATATCTCTTGGTTCCTTCGAACCGGTGACCGTGAACGATATTCGTTTGAACTGGCGCTGGCGGTAATCCCGCAGGTGCTCCGCTCGTACCGCGAATTCGTCGTCAACCTCAACCAAAAATACGCCGCGTACTTCCTTAAATTCTTCGATGTTGGTTATTTCGAGCGAGCCGGGATTAAAGCACCAGTTATCGATCTCGAATTTCATATGCGTGTGGCCCAGGCCGACGTAATCGGTGACGGATTTTAATTCCTTTAAACTCGCCAGCGAAAGCGAGGGCAGCGGGTGAGTTTGATGACCCTCGACGTCGGTGTGGAGCATCAGAATATGAAACGCGCCTTCGCGGCGGTTCTCTTTTATCCCGGCGGTCAGCATCGGGATCGCGACATTGGCCGAAGCGCCGTACCATTTCGAACCGAAAATTCGCGCCCGCCCGATGTCGATAAACGAGCCTGCTTTTTCGGCTTCATTCCACAGCTTGTACTCTACCTTGCCGTCCTTAATATGCGGTTCAAGCAGTTTTAGCAAACCCCAGGCAGAAAGCGAACGCAGCCAGCTGTGCGAATTCCCGGCGCTGGTCTGGTCGTGATTGCCTTCGATCACGACGACGGGAATATTATTTTTTCTGAGCAGTTCCAGACCCGCCACGGCGTGATTCATCGCCTGCGGCTCGACATTGCGCTTGTGAAAAAAATCTCCGCAGATCAGCACAAAATCGACCCGTTCATCGATCGCGTATTTTTTCAGCGCGTCGTACCACGCCAGAAAAAAATCCTTCGGACTCTCTTCCAACTGGTATCGCGTGCAGCCCAAATGTATATCGGCGATATGGAGAAATCTCATAGCTATTTGACTAATTATACGATAATTTGCAAAAACAATCAGTTAAGCTTCGCGCCGGGAATATAAACACAAACGTGCCAATAAAATACTTGTCGTCTTTTGATTAAGCTCTAAGCCAGATCTTTAGTTTGACGGCTTATTTTCAGCGGATCGATCCTCGGTTTTGGGCAGACTTGCGCCTGAAATTACCTGACCCGCGGTTAGATGTGACGATCATTAAAATGATATAGTTTTATGTGCGGATAGAGATAAATGACCGGCAACCTTCAGCAAGATCGAGGTTTCTAACAGGCAGAATACCGATTCCAGCTTTCTGAGAAACGGAGACACAAATGGCAGCAAGCAAAAAAAAATCAGACCCCAAAGTTGAACAGCCAGATAATGATAATGAGTGTTCTGGCGAAGTAAAGCATTACATCAAAACTTTGGATGAAAACAAGCAGATATCGCGCAAACCCGGCCCTCTCACCGGCGACGAAACCCACCGGGAAACGACCGATGAAAAAGGTGAAAAGCGCATCAAACGCGAGCGCTTTTCAGCAATTTAATAATTTAATTTAGCGTCATTTAACTCCGGCAGCCCCGGCAGTCAAATCTTACCCGTTCAAGAACTTTTTTGCCGCCGCGCGCGCTCACCACATGAGTAAATAATACATTCGACGAGCTTTCAATCGCGCTGACCATTGCCAGGCCAGCCTTGGCAACAGGCTTCTTGGCTTCAAAAGAGATCTGGTTATTATCCATTAAGCTTTTAACGAAGCTTTCCACTTCATCCGTAGTAGCGTTGGATTCAGGCAGGGCGCTTACAATTGCCGCTCTGCCCCCGACATTTCCTACCAGGGTCGTTTCAGCCGCGATTGCCACTACCCCTTTTAATTTTCCGCTTACGCCCGCAAGCAGAACTTCCCTGTGATGCACTGCTTCAGCCACAGGTTCTCCTTCGATTTTCAGCATATTAACGGTCATCCTGGATTTCGGGTCGGCTCCAATTCGCTGTTTGAGATCGCTGCGGGTCGTAGCGGACAGGATTCCTTTAATGGCGCCGTGTTTTGGCCCGGAACCGGCCAACGCCGCCCGGGGCGCAAACATCGCATTAGCGCCGAGAACTATATTGTGACGGGCAAAGGCTTCGCGAATAGCTGCCCGATTAGCACCGCTGTTGAGTGTTTCGTCGGCCAGCGCCATCGCTCGGCCTACTGCCTGGAAAAAGCGCGGAGTATCGGAAGCTTTCTTGATACCTTCGATCAATAATTTACCCGCGGTTTTTGTGGCGGCTAATAGCGACGATTCATTTTTAACCGGCAAGGCCTTAAAAATATTACGTATTACGTCATAGAAGCAGCCGCTGAAAACTCGTCCGAAACTGTGACTCTCCGAGGTCAGCACGGACGGGGGGCCCGACGAGGGCAGCGTGGTCGGCAGCTGCCAGCGAAAATTATTCAATGCATGCCGGGGGACGGCTGAGGGGTGGCTGGCACCGAACTGCCGGCGGACGCCATCCGATAAGTCTTCCATGACCGCTTCCACGAAATTGGAAGCGCCTAAATTCGCTGACTTCTTCAATAAGGCGACCCGCGTCGGTTTATCGAATAAAACCGTCAGAATGGCCATACAATCCCCCATAGCTTCATGAAAAGCGTTCGTTTCCGGGAAATTGCTGTCCCACAGATCAGGACGTATCACATCCAGAAAAGCGTGACCCGCTTCGTGAGCGACGACATCCGTACTCGCGCCCGTGAAGGTAGTTTTTGTTCCGGCCGTGGCTTCAAAAAACGATAAACTGTTCCGGTCGTAAAATGCATTTAAGTTAACTCCGGCGTTTTGAATCAGCTGTAATTTCTTCGGATTGGGAACGGATGACGACCACTGTGTTAAATCCCCGTTTAGCGCTTCCCAGGTTTCTACTGCCATTAACGCGGCTTCGCGACACTGCCAGAAGAGAAATCCCGGAGTTCCGGGCTGGTATAAAGCCTGACTGACTTGATTTACAAATGTAAATCCCGCCCGGCCGGCCGGCCGGTTAGGACGAGCCGCCTGTGACCTCAAAGGTAGTGCGGACAAAGTCAGCGGATCATTCGGAATAAAATTTATCGGCATATCGTCTCCTTTTGCACGGTTATTTATAGAGTAGTTAAAAAAACACTCACACCATGCCAGTATCAATTCGGGCGTAGATCTTTAATAAATCCATGCTGGTGGATACTTATTATCTCTCTTTACAATAAATGTTCCTCCAGATAGATTCCGCGTACGAATAATGCGCAAAAAAAAGAAAAGAGAAAGTAGAAAGCGAGAATTATCCACACTATGAGTTCTCCGTCCTTATGATTGGGTGAAAGTTTCCTGATTCTATACCATTTTCGGAGAAATACAAGAGTTTTTTAGGCACTTATATCGGTCGGGAAGGCATCGCAAAATGTCGGATTTTTTAAGCTTGCGCGAAAAACTTTTGTGCTGTCAGTTTGTCCTTTCTTTCCGCCCGGAACTTATCAGGCGGCTTTCGGATTTTCATCATTCCAGAGAAGAGAAATGATTATTTTGCCGAATGCAGGATCCGATAAGCTTCCGAACGGTTCAGGCCGAATTCTTTGGCGGCTTTTTTCAGAGCGACCTTACGATCGAGGCCTTCGTTTTCGAGTTCGCGAACGCGGGATATCAAGGTTTGCGAATTTTGAGTTTTTAACTCTGCATTTTGAATTTCGGTGCGGTCGATCACAAGCACGATCTCGCCTTTTACATCCTGTTTCGAGAATTTTTCCGACAATTCATTTAATTCGCCGCCGATAATTTCTTCGTGCAGTTTGGTAAGTTCGCGGGCGATGGCGGCTTTACGGTTTCCCAACGTCTCTAAACAATCGGCCAGCGATCTTGCCAGCCGGTGCGGCGTTTCATAAAAGACCAGCGTCGCCGGAATTTCTTTTACTTCCCGCAGCCGCGTGATGCGTTCGTTTTTTTTCGCGGGCAGAAAGCCTCCGAAAAAGATCGAATCGGTCGGCAGCCCCGAAGCGACTAGCGCATTTACAAAAGCGACGGGGCCGGGAATCGAAACTACTTTAGCGCCGATCTCATGAGCTTTTTGCACGATCCGAAATGCCGGATCGCAGATGCCGGGTGTGCCGGCGTCGGAGACAATGGCGATATTTTTGCCTTCCCGCAGAAGTTTGGCCAGTTCGCCGGAGCGTTCGTGTTCGTTGTGTTCGTGATAGCTGAGAAGTTTATTTTTTATGCCGTAATGGTTCAGCAATTTTCCGGTGTGGCGCGTGTCTTCACAGGCGATGACGTCTGCGTCTTTAAGCGTCTGCAAAGCTCGCTGCGAGATGTCCTGCAGGTTACCTATCGGTGTCGCGACCAGATAAAGCGTGGCACCTGCCGCATCCCTATTAAGCGTATTAGGCATCCGTTAATAGTAAATGCAATAGGGAAAAGAAAAAAGCCCGGACGGCGAAGCCCGGGCTTTAATTTTACGGGTGAGCGCGAGACGCACTCACGACAGCCGGCGTGACACCGGCGCTACTATAGTTAGAACGGCCACTGAGAGTTACCTCGGCCGTTGCCGCGCCCGTTACCGCGTCCGTTGCCGCGATTGTCATAGCGGATGCCGTAAGCATTGGCGATGGTCTGCAGGTCGTTGCGGATCGAACCCCATGCGTAGTTGCCGTTGCTATTGTAGCCGCCGCGGCCTCCCCGGTTATTGCCGATCATGCGGTCGATCTGCTGGCCCAGCTGGACCAGACGGCTGGCTTCGTCGTAGCTGTTGCTCAAATTGCGCCCGTTGCCAAACTGGTCTTCCAGATCGTCAGCGGCATTTTTGAACCGGTCCGTCAGATCTTCCAGGCTGCCATTATTGCCGTACCCGCCATTGCCGAATACGCCGCCGCTGCGTCCGTTATTGTTATCATCGAAAGCATTTTCCAGCTGCCTCGCTTGGTTTTTGACTCGTTTGATCGTCGATTTCAGCGCGCCGTTATTGTAATTGCCGTTTCCGTAGCCGCCATTGCGGCCGTTGCCGCCCCACTGGGCGGAAGCGATTGCCGGCACTCCCAGAAGCAAAAGTGAAAAAGCGAAAACTTTGATCAGGTTATTTAATTTCATGAATTCTCTCCTCATAAGTTTTTCACGTTTGTTCCAAGCCGCCGTTTCCTTCGCAAAAAGGGTGCGACCGAACTCGTGTCGATTTGTTAATGGCAAAGTATGTGCCACAAGACATAAAAAATTATAAACGCATTATTTACAATGAGTTTGCAAAAAGGAGAGCGAGCTATGAAGCGAGCCGGGAATTAAATCGTTTAGCGGATAGACGAAATGGTTGACGTTTTTAAGAGTAATTATGAGCGGCGAGCGCATTCTATCGGTCGCTGAAAAGAAACGAAAAGTTCTCGTCAAAAAAATCTTCAAAAAGAGGAGAGCGAATATTTTCGTTTTCCTGCACGACCCATTGAGGCGCGTCGTTGACCTTGATAAGCAGGAGGTCCCGGTTGGCTTTAGGAATACCGAAATGGGTAACTTTGGCGCAGGCCAGGCCGCCGCCGCTGATAAATCCGTGTTCGGGCGTGCGAGTCCAGCCGGCCTCCACGGTCAGCGAGCGCACGCCGTAGTGAAACGAAAACCGCGAACCGGCCATCGTGCTGTGCCCGACGGGAAAACTGTGTTTGGTGTCGGTCTCGAGCGAGATAGGCTTTCCCTTGAGACGAAATTCTTCGCCCGTTTCGACAAAACACCGCATCAGCCATTTGACCGCCGTCGAGCGGAGAAAATCATTCGACGCGCGCAGCGAAAGGTAATCGGCGACATCGGCGCGCCCCGCGGCTTTGGCTTGTTCCAGCGCTCGCGCGATCTCGTTTGCCCAAAATTTATCCAGTTCGGTCACAGGAAGAAGGATAAACGCAAAACAGCCCGGCGTAAAATTTAACTTAGGTTTTGTAGCGGTATCGGTGGTAACATACCGTTATCCGGAGCCGATAAAATATTAGCTTAAAGTGTTACTGATACGATGAAGAATTTATTCATGAAGGTTTTATTTTTTTGTTTTCTTTTTGGAGTCATCTCGTTGACAGGGATCGCCCAGACCCAGCCGAAAGCGACGCCGAAAGTGAAGCCGACGCCAAAACCGGCAGTGAAGCCCGCCGCCACTCCCGTCCCGACGGAATCGGAAGACCAAGTATTTGAAAAAGCCAGGGACACGGCCGCGCTCGAAGAGAGAGTGCAGAACCTGAAAAGCTTTTTGGAGAAATTTCCCGCTTCGGCGCACAAGTTGCGCGTGCTGGAATTGATCGTCAGCGCCCGCGCTCAGGAAGCCGAAGTAAAGATGCAGAACAGCGACGTCGAAGGCGGCGTGAAGCTGTTCGAACTCGCCGTCTTCGAAGCGCCGGAACCGTTCAGCGATCAATTATACCGGGGCGTCATTTCCCTGATCCCAAAAAATTTGTTTTATCGCGGGCAGGGGGCGGCGGCCATCAGAATAGCCGACATTATCGAGAAAAAAGCGGGCAGCAATACCTGGCAGCTGCTTGATCTGGCGAAATTCCATCTCAGTATCGAAAATGCCGGCGACGCTCAGCGGGTGGCGAAAAAAGCCGTCGAAGCCGACCCGAACTCGGCGATCGCGTATGAAACTCTCGGGCTGGCGTACCGCACCAATTTGCAGATCGCCGAAGCCGCCGACGCCTATGAAAAGGGTTTGCAGACCGGCACCCGGCTGCCCAATTCCGTCTTGTACCTGGCCGACGCCAAAAGAGCTGTGGGAAAACCCGAAGAAGCGCTAGCGCTTTATAAAGAGCTCCTGGAAAAACAGCCGGATAACATCCAGGCCAAAACCGGGGTGGTGCTGGCACTGTTCGACGCCGGAAGACGGGCGGAAGCCGAAACCGAATTGCAAAATGCGCTGACGGCAAAATCGCAAAATTTTATTTTACTTGCCGGCGCGGCCTACTGGTACGCGGCGCATAACGAATCCGAAAAGGCGATTGAACTGGCGGAAAAAGCGATCGCGGCGGAGCGCCGCTATGTCTGGGCCTATATCGCGCTGGCGCGGGGTTTACTGCTGCAAAAACGCACCGTCGAAGCGGAGCGGACGATGCTGCAGGCGTCGCAATACGGAACATTTCCGACGGTTCATTACGAACTGGCCAACGCTAAATTCGCCGTCGGGTTTTATGAAGAAGCGATCGCCGATCTGAGGCGCAGTTTTACCATCAAGGACGGCAAACTGGATGTTAACCTGGCCGGACGCGTTCACCAGAGCGGGGATTCTTTTATCGAAATACTGGCGGCGGAACGGCGCGCAAGTTTATACGAACCGCTGGCCGCCGACACGCCGGAAAACGCGAAAAAATTGCGCGATCTGCTGGCGCTTGACCTGAAGCTGACCGACCCCGAAGCCAAAGAAGCCGATATCGTCGAGGCGGTGGATGTTTTTGTCGGCGCGAACGATCCGATGCAGGTTCACCGGAGGCTGTATGCCGCCACCCGTCTGCTGCAAAAGAAAATCGCTTCCGCCAAAGTTTTAGAGCTGACCGAAGGCGCTATCCCCGGGCTGGATGCCGCGACCCAGGTGCCCGGCGCTTCCTCCGCCGTGCTGGCCGAAGATCTGATCCAACCGAGGGCGACCGCCCTCACCAAAGGGACGAGTGTGGTCGTGCCGGATATTCAGCGCCCGATACTGCTCAGCATTTTACGCGGCCGCGTGGAGGAACTTTCAGGCTGGGCGCTTTATCAACAGCAAAAACCTGATGAAGCGGTAGTGCGCCTGCGGCGCGCGATAAATGTGCTGCCGGAAAAAAGCGCGTGGTGGCGCTCCAGTTTATGGAAACTGGGCACGATCCTCGATGGGAACGGAAAATCGCAGGAAGCGTTCGAGACATATTCGAAAAGCTTTGTCAGCGGAACTCCCGACCCGATCAAATTTGCGGTCCTGCAGGGACTGTGCCAGCGGCTTTACAATTCGGCCGACGGATGTGAGGAACGGGTCATCGCCGCGGCGAAAGCCGATTCCAACGTCAAGAAATCGTCGAGTGCTATTTTAAAGGCGACGCCAACACCCATACCCGTCGTGGCCCCGGACAAGCCGAAAACCGAGGCGGAACCGGAAGTAAAAGAAACGCCCAAACCGGAAGTCAGGACCGAGGATGCCTCAACGCTTCCCGTAACGACGATACCCGAGCCGAAACCGCAGGCGACCGATACGCCTGCGTCAGCGCCCGTCAAAGAAGTTCAAAAAGAACCGGAAGCCTCACCGTCGCCGACGCCGGAAAGATCTGCCCCGGAAAAATCTGCTGAAGAAACGGCAAAAGCGGAGCCCTCTCCGGCCCCGGTCGGAGAAGTTGAAAAAAACGACGGCGAGGGCAGAAAGCGCACGGTCACGAAACCCGTCGCCGACACTAAAGCCGACGCTAAAAATGAAGATGGTAAAGCGGGCGTGGTTTATTCGAATCCGACCGCCCAGGTGCGGGTGGCCAATCTTTCGGACGGCGCCAAACCGGCCTGCCAAATTCTAATCGCCGATAGAAAGATATCGCTGATCCACAACGGCGGCTGGGGCGCGCTGACGATCGACCTGCAAGGCGAGGGAAAACTGGAAGACATAAAGGTCAGCGCGGAAAACCCGGAAGACCTGGCCGTGGAATTGCAGCCCGGGATCGGAAAAGACATCCAGCGGGTGATGTACGTTGTCAGATCGATCAGCGATAAAAAAGGCGAATTTAAAGTATTTGTCGAATCGCCGTGCGGCGAAAAAAGAGAACTCGTGATTACAGTGAGATAGGATACGGGACGGGTTACACAGCGTCCCATCGTTTATGACTGAGAAAAAAAATCGCAGCGGTTACGTGGCGTTGATCGGCCGCCCCAATGCGGGCAAATCAACGCTCTTGAATTTTCTGGTCGGCGAAAAGATCGCCGCCGTTTCCAATAAACCGCAAACTACCCGGAACAAAATTCAGGGCATCGTCACGCGCGACGACGGGCAGATCGTTTTTGTCGATACGCCTGGCGTGCATAAACCCGGCTATCTGCTCAACCGGCGGATGATGTCGGCCGTTTATGACGCGCTCTACCAGGTCGATCTGGTCGTGCTGCTGCGCGACGCTTCCGTCTCGACCGGAAACGGCGATAATTTTGTGATCGAGATGGTAAAAAGATCGGAGAAACCTTCACTGCTGGTGCTCAACAAGATCGACAAGCTTCAGGAAAAAGGCGAATTGCTGCCTCTGATCGAGTGGTATTCGAAAGAGCACGAATGGCAGGAAATAATTCCGGTCTCGGCTGCAAAAGGCATCGATATCGATGTGCTGCTGACCGAGATCGTCAAACATCTGCCGGAAGGCGAGCCCATCTTTTCCGCGGACGAAATGACCGATCAGCCGATGCGGACGATCGCGGCCGAATTGGTGCGGGAAAAAATTCTACGCGTAACCGGCGACGAGATCCCCTATGTAACGGCGGTGGTAACGGAGCGTTTTGACGAAACCGATCCGAAATTGACCAGAATTTACTGTGCCATTTATGTGGAAAGGAGTTCGCAAAAAGCTATCGTGATCGGCAAGAAAGCCGCCAAGTTGAAAAAAATAGGAACGGACGCGCGGCTGGAGATCGAAAAATTGCTGGGGCATAAATGCTACCTCGAACTTTTTGTAAAAGTCCGCGAAGACTGGCGCAACCGCGCACAAGACCTCAATGACATCGGCATCACGGAATAAGATCTGGTTTTCGGCCGGGATCGAAACCTTAAGCGAAGCAACGGAAGCGGTCGAGTTCGCCTTGCTCGAATCGGGCGCGCTCGGCACGGAGATCAGCATGTCCGTTAAGGACAAAGACGCCCCGCTGCGGACGGTCGTCGGCTATTTTAACGAGCAGACCGAACTGCGGCCAAAACTGCGGCTAAAATTGGATGAAGCGCTGCAGATCTATGGCTTTACGCCCGACGCGGTGACGGCGATCCGCTGGCAGGAAGTCGAACAGCGCGACTGGCTGGAGGAATGGAAAAAGGGCTGGCAGCCGGTCGAGTCGGGAAAGTTTATCGTCGCGCCGACCTGGAGCGAGATCGCTGATGCTCCGGATAAAATAATAATCCGCATCGAACCGGGAATGGCCTTCGGCACGGGGACGCATGAAACGACGCGGCTTTGTCTGGCGGCGATCGGTAAATACTTTGCCGGTGGCAGTTTTCTCGATGTCGGGACCGGCACCGCCGTTCTGGCGATCGCGGCGGCAAGGATGTTTCCCGAAAGCAATATCGAAGCCTGCGACACGGACGCCGAAGCGGTCCAGATCGCGCGGGAAAATGCCGGGCTTAATAACACCGCCGGCAGGATAAAATTTTACGACGGCTCTATTACCGGCGGCACCGCCGAATTCGATTTTGTTTGCGCGAATCTGACCGCCGATGTGATAATTCCACTGCTTCCGCTGCTGGTGGAAAAGTCGCGCGAGATTTTGGTCTTATCCGGAATTTTAGCGGAACAAAAAGAGTCGGTGGTAAATAAATTGAATGAGTTAGGGCAGCACCAATTTGCTGTCGATCAACTTGAAGAATGGATATCGATTGTGGTTGATCGTAAATAAACCACTTTAAGATAACAACGAAATATGCGAAATCACACGAAAAAAAAACATCTAATTAGCGTGTTTTTGTGAAATTTGTTGTTAAGTTTTCTTATTTTAATGCGAAGATTTTACGCCTCTCAGGATCAATTTCATGGGAACGAAGCGCATTTGAGTCTTGAAGAATCGAGGCATTTGCGTGATGTTCTGCGGCTGCGCGAAGGTGACGAAGTTTCCGTTTTTGACGGCAAAGGAAAAGAATTTCTCTGTCGTATCGAAAATGCCGGTTCAGGTAAGCAGCTTGCCGTGCTGCAGATCGTTAAAGAATCGCCGCCGCCGTCTCCCGAATCGAATTTGAATTTGACTCTCGCGGTCGCGCTGCTCAAAGGCGAAAAGTTCGACCTGGTGATTCAGAAGGCGACCGAACTCGGCGTGTCGAAGATCGTCCCGCTGCAAACCAAACGAGCCGATATAAAGATCAATCAAAATGAGGCGCCGAAAAAACTCGAGCGCTGGCAGCGGATCGCTCTTGAAGCCGCCAAGCAATCCGGCCGCGCGCGCGTGCCGGAAATTACTTCGCCGGCGGCATTCGAGGAATTCGTTCAAAGTAAAAACGGAACGGCTATCTTTTTTTCGGAGCGCGGTGGGGAGAGCTTTGACAGTTTTGTTTCCGGCGGCGAGATAACAGCCGTGGTCGGGCCCGAAGGCGGCTGGGAAGATAGCGAAATTGCCCTGGCAAAAGAAAACGGCTTTTGCGTGGTCACCCTGGGCGGCCGGATACTACGGGCGGAAACCGCCGCAATTGCGGTCACGGTATTATTGCAAAATCGTTTTGGCGATATAAAATGATCTTTTGGCGGCGTAATTCACCCTGAACTTTGCGGTTAAAGGCGTCGTATAGTTAAAAAGAGGTGGAAATGTACTGTTCATCGTGTGGCACGGCGGTAATGAAGGGCTTGAGCTTTTGCAAAACTTGCGGGGCGCGGGTCGGCGGCAAGAAGGAGCGCGACGAAAATCAATTTTCCGAATCTTCGGTCAATTTTCTGATCGCGGCGCTGCTCGGCGTTCCGATCGCGGGGATCGGTGTGATCATCGCCCTGATCAGTGTGATGAAAAAGGAGCTCAATTTAGATAACGACATTATTGTCATTATTACGTTCCTTAGCTTTTTATTGCTTTTGATGGCTGAGGCGGGATTTCTCTGGCTGCTGCTGAACCGCACCAAAAAGCCCAAAGAAAAAGAGGACATTAAGCAATTGAATCAGGCGGTTACGAAAAGCTTGGGCGAAGCGCAGCCGCAGTCATTCGCAGGTCCTGTTTCAAGCGTCACGGAGAATACCACGCGCACCCTGGAAATGGTCGAGCGCAAGTCGGGATAATGTTGACTTATCGGCCAAACATCGTCAAAATATTCGGGTTTCAATAAGAGAAATAACGCAAAATGAGTTTTAGCAAAGAATCAGCGGTACAAACAGCAAAAGCGGATCTCGCACAGCGTTTAGGAATAACCGAATCTCAGATTCAGGTTGTCTCCACGCGCGACCGGGATTTTCCGAATGCTTCGCTCGGGGCGCCGATAGACGATGAAATGTCGGCACAGATGATAAGCTCGGGATGGCAGATAGATCTGAGCGCGAACGGGAAAACTTACGAATATCGCGCCGATAAATACCAGATCCGTTCCGTCGGTAACGACGGGAATCGACTGGTAAATAATTAAGGTTTCAAAAAGGCAGGGACGGCCAGCGGGCGGCTCTGCTTTTTATTTTGCAAGAAGTGGTAATAAAAAATGAATAGACAGAATTTTATCGTTCATTTAGGTATCGCGGTGGTTTTGGTGATCGCCGCGGCCGCGGCCGGACAGATGCGGCGCTGGCAAAAAGAAGTCTTTGTTAATAATGACACGGTGGTAAAAAAATCCACGCCTAAACCGATCGCCGTATCGCGCTCGGCCGCCGATAAAGAGCCGGAAGTTTTGGTTAAATTCCGCCCGGAAGTTTCCTTCGACGAGATCAAAAAGATCACCGCGAAAAATAACGACTATGTCGAAGACGAGATCGAATCGGTCAGGAAACTGGTCGCGATAGACGACATGGACGGGCAGAGCGCCGAATCCGTCGCGCAGCAATACCGAAATATGTCCGACCTCGTTCAATATGCCGAGCCGAATTTTGAGATCGAGGCTTCGCCGATGCTGGATCTGAAACCCGTTCCGGTTTCCAAAGCCGGCAGCGGGCTTCGTGAGGGGCCGAATGATCCGATGTTTGCCGAGCAGTGGGCGCTCAATAACACGGGACAAAACGGCGGCAAGCAAAAAGCCGACATCGATGTGCTGAAAGCGTGGCAGAAAACAAAAGGCAGCCGTAAAGTAGTGGTGGCCGTTTTGGACAGCGGCGTCGATTACACCCACCAGGACCTGGTCGCCAATATGTGGATGCGGCCCGACAATATCCCCGCTTATAAAGATGACGAGCTGGGAGCGGTGAACGATCTGCACGGTTTTAACGCCGTGGACAATGCCCGCGACCCGATGGACGACAACGGCCACGGCACTCACTGCGCCGGAGTTATCGGCGCCGAGGGCGATAATGAAGAAGGCATCGCCGGCATCAACTGGGAAGTCGAGATCATGCCGCTGAAATTTTTAGGACGCGGCGGATTCGGCACCACTAAAGATGCCATCGAAGCCATCAACTACGCCATCGAACGCAAACGCGCCGGGGTAAATGTTCGTGTCATCAACGCCAGTTGGGGTTCGACCGCTCGTTCCCAGGCGCTGGAAGACGCGATCCGCGCCGCGAATGAAGAAGGAATATTATTTGTCGCCGCGGCTGGCAATGACGGCTCGAGCAATGACAGCCGCCCGCATTATCCGTCCAGCTATCCGAATGTGGTCAGTGTAGCGGCCAGCGACCGTAACGACATCATGGCCTCATTCTCTAATTTCGGCCTGAAGTCAGTGCATATCGCGGCGCCGGGCAAAGATATTATCAGCACCTGGCTGAATAACGACTATCGCGAAGCTTCCGGCACATCGATGGCTACGCCGCAGGTTGCGGGCGTCGCGGCCTTGCTTTTATCGCAGGATCCGAAGATGAGCGTGCAAAAATTACGCGAGCGGTTGCTGAAGTGCTTCGATCCGGTGGACTCGCTGACGGGTAAGCTCGAAAACGCCGGCCGCATCAACGCGGGTAAAGTTCTCGGCGATTAAAGTGTTTAGCCAGCATGGTTTAGCGCAAAGAGCGGGGTCATACTCCGCTCTTTGTTTTGGCAAGTAATTGCAAAGATGACAAAAGTATGTGATATTTAATAAAGGAAATTTTTTGATATTTCGAAAATAAATGAATATTACTACCGGAGAGATAAGAGTGAAAGCTGAACTAGAAAAGCTTGTAGAATTACAAAATACCGATACCAATATACGTAGATTAAAAAAAGCGATAAAAACAATTCCTGAAAGGCGTGCCGAAGTAGAAGAAGAATACGAACGGCACGCCTTTGAAATTAGGGAATTGGAAAATGTGAAAACCGCTGCGCATGCCCAGCACGGGGAACTTGAAAAACTTATCGCCGAAGCCCGTACAAAACTGGAAAAAGCCGACCGCGATTTAAAAGCCTCTCAAAATCAAAAAGAATACGAAGCCTCGATGCGGGCGGCCGATTCCTTGAACAAGGAAATAGCCGAGCTGGAAACTAAACTCGAGGAAAACGTTACGGCCGTGGGCGAAGCCGATGAGGCTCTCGGGGCCCGCGCCGAAGAATCGGCGACCCTGGAATCCGATCGCGTGGCGGCCCTGAAAAAATTCGACGACGTGGTCAAGGGACAATACGCGGAACTCGAACTCGAAACCCACAAGCGCGCCGAACTTTTTGCCACCCTGCCGAAAAATTACGCTGGTGTTTACGACCGCTTGTCCACGCGCAGCCGTGACGGCGTCGCCGTGGCCGAGGTAAGGAACGGGTCATGCAGCAGCTGTTTTATGGCGCTGCGGCCGCAGATGATGCTCGATATCAAAACCAAGAGCAATGTAATTAATTGCGAAAGCTGCGGAAGAATACTTTATATAGTCGAGCCGAAAGCGGATTCGGTGGTCAATAATTAATTAAGGCGTCGAAACAATTGCCGCAAGAAGGCGCAAAAGACACAAAAGAGATAATTCTTTTTTGTGTCTTTTGCGCTTTCTTGCGGCTAAGTTTTATATGAATGCGACGGTCGTCGGTTCCAGCCGTTACTTTGCCCAATCGCCGGCGATCTTTATTTCGACTTTTATCGGCACCTTGCTGACAAATTCTTCCCCGGCGGCGGTCATCGCTTTTTCCACCGTTTGCGCCACTGTTTCGGCTTCGTCCGCTCCGGCTTCGACCACGATCTCGTCATGCACGACGTTTACCAGACGCGCCGAGGTGGTTTTCAGATCGTTATATAAAAGACGCATCGCTCGTTTTAAAATGTCGGCCGAGGTTCCCTGGATCGGCATATTTTTACCGACCCGTTTGGCGGAGCCGACGGCCGCCGGATTATCGGGATCGAAACGAAAACGCATCATCCGCCCCGAACCGGTGCGCGCGACCCGGTTTTGCACCACCTGGTTGGCAGTATTTCGCAGCCATGAATCCAACCCGCGATAATTGTTGAAATAGCGCCGCAGCATCTGCTCGGCTTCAGTCTCGCCGATCTTGGTCAGGTCGGCAAAACGCGAAGCTCCGATGCCGTATACGACACCGAAATTCAGCCGCTTGGCAAAAGTGCGCTGCGCCGGGGTGACGTCTTCCGGTTTCACGCCGAAGACCTGCGCCGCGGTTTCACGGTGAAAATCCGCGCCCGATCTGAAGGCTTCGATCAGATTTTGATCGTTGCTGAAATCCGCCAGAATGCGCAATTCGATCTGGCTGTAATCGGCGATGATCAGCTTTCTGCCCGCTGGGGCGTTAAAACAGCGGCGGTATTCATCCTCATGCGGCACCTGCTGTAAATTAGGATGCGAGCAGGAAAAACGCCCGGTCGGCGCGCCGATCTGGCGAAAATCCGCGTGTATCCTGCCCGTGGCCGGTTTGATATATTCCAGAATATTTTCGCCGAAGCTGGTGAGCGATTTTTGCACGGCGCGGTATTCGATCAGTTTTTCCACCGACGGGTGAAGCGGCGCGAGCTTTTCCAGGATCTCGTGCCGGGTGCTTTCGCCGATCGGCACACCGATCATTTGCAGCGATTCCAGCACCTGCTGCTGCGAATCCAGATTGATCTCGGTGCGGCCGAAAAGGGAGGTCTGCACCGCTCCGGCCGAAAGCATATCCTGCAGGTCGTCCGCTAAATGAGCTTGTTTTTTCCCGATGAATTCCAGGTGCGCGCGCCAGAGTTCTTTATCGAGATTGATCCCCGCAAGTTCCATCGCCACGATCGGCAGAATGCTTTCAAATTCGATCTCGGCGCACCGTTCCAATTCTTCCAGCTTCAGTTTTTCCGCCAATTTTTCGCGCAGCGGCAGCAGGATCGCGGCATCTTTCGCGGCGTATTCGAGTTGCGACTGGGAAAGCTCGCCGCTCCAATCGCTGATCTGCTGCGTCTTATCCACTTCCTGATTCAAATAGCGAAAAACTGTCTCGGCCAGGCTATGGCGATGGTCGCTGTCACCGGCGGAAACCAGTTGGCTGGCGAGATAAGTATCGAAAACACCGCCCAGTTCCACGCCCAGGTGATGCTTTATCCATTTGGCGTCGAATTTGGCATTGTGAGCGATCTTGACAGGAATATTAGCCGCCAGCAGGCGCCGCAGAGGCTCCAGATCGGGATTGGTCTTAAGGTCGCCGCCTTCGCGAAAGGGTTTTAGATCGATCACGCGGACGCTGTCCGGCGCGGCCAGCTGCACCAATCTGATGTCGCCTTCGTAAGGGTCGAGTTCGGTCGTTTCAGTGTCGAAACCCAGAAAATCGTACTTCGAGAGGTCTTCCACCGCCTTGTGCAGAGACGCGGCATCGGTGATGAGTTGAAAATATACTTCCATAATTACTTTCGAACTTGAATAGTAAATCTTCCCGCGCGAATAGTAAATTGCAGTTTATGAGAGGTGGGGATAAATTGCTACTGGCTTTGGCTAGTCGATAGCTAGCGCAATTTAAAGCCGCCTTTAAATTGGGTGAATGACCTAAATAAACCGAACTTCCGGCTTATGTCCGGAGCTAAATCTATGGGCTTATTTAAGATAATTCAATATTTCCGGTTTTATTCTTGGCTTTATTTGCGGATATAAACTATACTTAACGTGGTTTTGCCTGAAAGACTAAAATATCTGCTGAATAAATTCGGCGGCAGCAAACCAAAAGGATTGAAAAGATTGAAATTATCGGTGATGTATTCATCACTGAATGGCAGGTAGGAGCGTGAAAACTGCTCCCTGCCAGCGGCAAACAAAGATTTGCCAATTTTTTGAAAAGTTCCTGTTTGAAATTCCCTGATGCGACGGCGCGAAGACCACGGTCTTAACGCTTAAAAACCGCATTACGGGGTGCGCAAGATTCTGATCACCTAACCAATCCTTCATAAATTGCTGAATTTAGTCTCCAGATTACGAACCGTAGTTCGTTTATCACTCCGTGAGGTTTTTAAAAACCCGCGCTCCATAACAAAGGTGACAATGTGATAAGACTGAAAATTTCAATTTAAGAGCAAGGGCGGCAAATTGTACCGTCCGAAAGGAAAATACTAGTTTATGGCGAAAGAAATGATCGTCAGCGTCAATGGACGCGAAAGAAAAATTGCCGTGATAGAAAACGGCCAGGTGGTTGAGTTTTACATCGAAAGAGGCGAAAACGACCAGGGATTTGTCGGAAACATTTATAAAGGCAGAGTGCAGCGGGTGCTTCCCGGAATGCAGTCTGCCTTTGTCAATATCGGACTGGAGCGCGACGCGTTCCTTTACGTTTCGGATTTCTTTGACGAAGAAGAAGAATTCGAACGGATCATGACGGAAAAGGGCGCCAAAAAAGCCCCCGAAGCCGAAAAAGAAGTGGTCGAACACCTGCAGAAAGAGCGTCTGGTGCGTGAGCACAAAATGGAAGAAGCCCAGGAACTGGCCGAACCGCTTGAGGGCGAGGCAGTGATCGGGGATGAAAAAGAAACTTCGGCGGAGGCCGAAACCGCAGTCCAGGAAGATAACCGAAAAGGCAAGCAGCAGCGTGGCGGCAAAGCGCGTCGCGGCGGCAAGAAAATGGACGATCTGGTCGATTCCGTGGAAGCGGGAGCGGACCGGGTCGAAGCCGGCACGATGTTTATGATCGAAGATTCCGGTTTCGAACGCATCGTCGATAGCGAAGAAACGACCGGCGAGATGTTCAAGGAAGCCTACCTCCAGGAAGCGATCCAGGATAAGGTTCGCGCGATCGAATTCGATGTGGAAAGCACTGCGACGACCGAGGTCGGTTCGCTGATCTCATCGATGGAAATGGGCGGTGGATTCGAGCGCATCGCCGATGAAGACGAGCCTGCAGTTAGTTTCTCCAATGTTTCCCCCGATTCCGCCGAAGTGCCGAAAAAAGGCTCGCGCTCGCGCGGCAAAGGCAAAACGGCCGGCGAGGAAAAACCTGCGAAGGCGAAAACCGCACCTGCTAAAAAGCCCGCGAAAAGTAAAGCCGAGCCTAAATCAAGGAAATCATCCAAAACAAAAGAGGCCGCTGCCGGCGGTACGGATGGCGTTTCTGAAAGCTACGCCGATGGCGATGCCAGCGTGAAGGAGCCTTCGAACAGCGGAGAATTCGCGCTGCGCCGCGGTGGACGCGGCCGCGGAGGCCGCCGTCGCCCGAATCAAAAACAAGACGGCGAAGGCGGTGCCGATGAAAAAGCGGAAGGCGCCGAGGGAATAGAAACGGAAGAGACAGCGGCTCCGGCCGAAGTCGAAGCGGTTTCCGCTGCTCCGGCTGCGGAAGAAAAAGTTGAAAAAGCTGAGAAAGCCGAAAAGGCTGAAAAGGAACCGGCTGCGGCCCCATCTTCAGCCCCGGCGCGGGGAAGAAGCAACAGCCGTCCCGACAACAGGCGCGATAACCGCAGCAGCGAAAGCCGCAGCGAAGGGCGCAGTGATAATCGCAGCGAAAACCGCACGGAAGGCCGCAGCGACACTCGCAGTGACACCCGGAGCGACAGCCGCCCCGATAACCGGCGTGACAATAACCGCTCGGATAACAGGCGCGATAATAGCAGGCGCGACAATCGCGGCGACAGCCGTCGTGACCGTCCGCCGCAACCGACCATTTCCGATCTGCTGCGCGAAGGCCAGGAAGTGATCGTTCAGATCGCGAAAGAACCGATCGCCCGTAAAGGCGCCCGTATCACTTCGCACATCGCGCTGCCGGGACGCTTTATCGTTTACATGCCGACCATCGAGCATGTGGGCGTGTCCCGCAAGATCGAAAGCGGCGCGGAACGCTCACGCCTGCGCACCGTAATTCAAAAGATCCGTGAAGAAGAAGACGTGCCGTCGGGTGGGTTTATCGTCCGCACGGCCGGGATCGGCGTGCCGGAACCGCAACTGCGCGAAGACGCGCGTTACCTGGTTCGCACCTGGGTCGAGATCAAAAAACAGGCCGATAAATCAAAAGCTCCGGCTTTGGTTCACCAGGACCTGGATCTGATGCAGAGATTACTGCGCGATCAGCTTTCGGAAGATTTCGCCGCCATCCGCGTCGATTCCGAAGAGGATTACCAGCACATTATCGAATTCGTCAACCGCGTTCAGCCTCATATGGTCAACCGCGTGAAACTCTACACTCGTGAAGAGCCAATCCTGGAAGCCTACGGCGTGCAGGCCGAGATCGAAAAAGCGATCAAACCGCGTGTCTGGCTGAGATCGGGCGGCTATCTGGTTATCAACCAGACGGAAGCGCTGGTGGCGATCGACGTCAATACCGGCAAATTCGTCGGCAAGGGAAATGCCCGGCTCGAAGACACCATTACCAAAACCAATATGGAAGCGGTGGAAGAAATAGCGCGGCAGATCCGCCTGCGCGATCTGGGCGGCATTCTGGTGCTCGACCTGATCGACATGGAAGACCGCCGTAATCGCCACAAGGTGCTGGCTACCTTGCAGGACGCACTGCATCGCGATAAATCGCCGACCAAGGTGCTTTCCTACAACGACTTCGGTTTGATCATCATGACCCGCAAACGCGTCAAGCAATCGCTGGAACGCACGCTCTGCACTCCGTGCCCGTATTGCCAGGGCTCGGCGCTGGTCAAATCTCCGCAAACCGTCTGTTATGAAATAATGGAAGAGGCTCGTCGTCTGTCCAAGGGGATGGACAATGTCAGCCAGACGATCCTGCGCGTGCACCCGGAAATTGCCAACACACTGAGAGATACGGAAAAAGAAGTACTGACCGAGATCGAAGCTTATCTGGGCGACGTGGATCTGACGGGAGATAGCTCCGTGCATCAGGAACATTTCGACTTTGCGTTTTTATAAAAAGTAACGCCGTCGTTAAGCACGGTTATCGAGGCAGCATCCTTGCTGCCTCTTTTTTTGTTTGTAGCGCCAGCGTCGCATCCAGTGGCCGGGGCTGTCGTGCGGGCGTCACGCCCGCGCAATCATTACGGCGAAACAGTTTCCGAAACATTGGCAATAAAAAAGTTTGTCGCCGAACAAGCAAGAGCATAAAAATTGCCGCAAAAAAGCACAAAAAACACAAAAGAAATTTTCTTGTTTTTTGTGTCCCTTGCGCCTTTTTGCGGCAATTTTTATTATTGAAGACGAGTATCCGCGTCCCCGGTAAACTGACTGCGTTATAATTTCAGATCTTTTTTAGCTTCCTTGATATCGGCCGGTTTGGTAAAGGCCGCCGGCGGAATATTTTTGTTGAATTCCAACATCTGGTAATTGATCCGATGCATCTGTTTGCCGTCGCGGAAACGGTCGATGATAAACGGCGCCAGCACTCCCTGAATATCGACAAACTGCGCGTAGCGGTCTTCTTCCATGCCGGTTTCGCCTTCGCTGTTTTTGCGTTCGTAAACTGCCTTGGAAGGTAGTCCGTCCGCCGAGCTGAATTCGAATTCTACCCAAATATCTTCGCTGTAAGTAAGCCTGACGACTTCGTTTCGCCGGCCGAGGCCCGCTTCGCGCCGCCCGACGTAGCTTAATTTGGCGCCTTCTTTGCGCCAGCCGCCGCGCAGAATATTATCGAGGCTTGTTTTAAGTCCGAATTTAAAAGCCTCTACCTGCTTCTGCGTTTGATTGTTGACGCTGCGCGTATCTTCGCCGTAGATCCAGCCGGTGTCGCCGGTATTTACCTGGACGGTCTTATAGCCGCCCTGTTTAAATTCCGTGCGTTCTTTATCCGGGAAAACGATCATATCCGTAAAAGTGTTGAAGGCGTTTGCCGATCCGTCCTTAAAGGGCGAGAAAATGCCTTTGCCGTAAACGGTTTGGGTTTGCAGATATCTCTCGCCGCCGACTTTTTCCAGCGCGCGCTTGAGGATCGCTTCGGCTTTTTCCAATTGCGGGCCGGAAGGTTTATCGGGCGCTACCGGTTTTTCGAGTTTCCAGCCGCCGTTCCAACTGTACGGGTATTCCACCACCCGGGTGACGGTCACGGCCGTGCCTTTGTCGAGCTCCGGCTCGAACTTTATCTTTTTTGCCGCGTCGATCGCATTTTGCGTCAAACTGGGCGGCAAATTCGAGATCGGAACGATCTGCCCGACCTCACCCCAGGAATAAAACTGGACATTGAGCTGGACGGTGCCCTGAATAGTAAGCGAAAGGTGGTCGAAGGGCAGTTCCGGAACCGGTTTTTCCAAAATATGCAGCGGCCTGGACTCCTTGGATGCCTGCGCGAATGCCGCGGGCACACAGAGACACAAGCAAAACACGACGAGTTTTAAAATCAAATATTTTTTCATTATCGACATAAAAAAGGCTTCGATGTAATTTTAACACCGAAGCCTTTGATGCAAAAAATTTGCTTTAGGTTTAATTCAAGCTGAAAGCATCGACCGGTTTGACCGTTACTTCGCCTTCGATGTCGTCAACGATAAAGCGCGAAGCCGTTTTCCACATCGTCGTGATCGGCAATTTTACCTTTTCATCAATGTGCCGTTTCAGGAATCGCGCCCCGTATGTCGGGCTAAAGCCTTTTTCCGTCAGCAGATCCACGGCGCTTTCGGTGACCTCGATGAATTTGTTCTGTCGTTCCATCTGTTTGGTAAGCTTTCTCAGGTAAAGCCGCGCGATCTCGCGCACCTCGTCCATCGTCAGCGGTGAAAAAACCACGATCTCATCGATGCGGTTGCGAAATTCCGGTGAAAAACGTCTTTCAGCGGCTTTCATCACGTCGCCCTTGATCTCTTTCAGATCGCCGAGCGATTTCATCCCGAAGCCCAGCGGCTTCTCGTATTTCTTAAAGCTTTCGCTGCCCAGATTCGAGGTCATGATGACGATCGCGTCTGAAAGATAAACTTTCTTCCCGCGCCCGTCGGTCAGCCAGCCTTCGTCAAAAGCCTGCAAAAAGATATTCATCAAAAACGGCGAAGCTTTTTCGACTTCGTCCAGCAGCAGCACGGTGTAGGGATTTTCCCGGAGCTGTTCCGTCAAAATGCCGCCGCGTTCGCTGCCGACGATGCCCCGCGGCATGCCTATCAGTTTTTCGATGCCGACCGTGCCCTCGCCGTATTCGCTCATGTCGATACGAACCATTTTTTCTTCGTCGCCGAACATAAACTCCGCGACGGCTTTGGCTAATTCGGTCTTGCCGACGCCGGTCGGGCCGAGGAAAAGCAGCACGCCATCCGGCTTGTAGTGATTTTCCTTGAGCGGACCTTTGTTTAACCGCAGGCGCTGCGCGACAGAGCCGACCGCCGCTTTTTGCCCGATCACGCGGTTACCGATGTCCTGCTCCATAATGGCAAAACGGTCATTGGTATCGCGATATATCATATCGCGCGGAATGCGTGATTCCTGCGAGATGACGTCGATGATGTGCTCCGGTTTTACCTGCAGGCCGTTCGGTTCGTTGATCTCGACCTTGACCGAGGCCGTGTCGAGCCAGCCGATAGCCTTATCCGGCAGGTGCAGATTGCGGATGTATTTCGGAGCCATTTCCAGCGCCGTATCGATGGCTTCGTCCGTGATCTCGACCGAATAATTTTTTTCCAGCCGCGGCCGCAAACCCAAAAGAATTTCGCGGGTTTCCAGGATCGTCGGCTCCATTACCTTTACCAGCCGGAACCTGCGCGCCAGCGCCTCGTCCTCGGCAATGGATTCCTTGTATTCATTGAGCGTGGTCGCGCCGATAATGCGCAGCTCGCCGCGCGCCAGCGACGATTTGAACATATTCGCCGCATCCGAAGAAGTGCCGAGCGCCGCGCCCGCGCCGATAATAGTGTGCGCTTCGTCGATGAAGAGGATCATGTTGTCGCGTTCCTTTACTTCATCAATGATGCCTTTGATGCGCTCTTCGAACATTCCGCGCAGCATCGTTCCGGCGACCAGGCCGCCCATTTGCAGCTGCACGATATGAGAATTTCTCAGCCGCGCCGGAACTTTTTCCGGTTCGAGCTCGATCAGCCGCGCCAGGCCTTCGACCACGGCGGTTTTACCGACGCCGGGTTCGCCGACCAGCATCGGTGAATTCGAACGCTCCTTGTGGCAGAGAATTTCGATCATCTGGCGGATCTCGAGCTCCCGCCCGATGGTCGGCGGGATCTTGTCCTGCCGCGCCAGCTTGTTCATCGAAACGCCGAAATGTTTCAGGTAAGAGGGAAGCTCATATTTGCGCCTGACGCGCTCTTCCTCCTGTTCCTTTTTCTTGATCCGGGTGCGGACATTTGCCGCCAGCTCCTCGGAGCTCACCCCCAGATTCTGTAAAATTTCATTCAGCAGGCTGCGCTCGTCCATCGAGAGGACATAGAAAATGTCGCTCGCCTCGATAGTACGCCTCCCCTGCGAACGCGCCCGGTCCATCGCGCGTTTAAAGAGATCGGTTGTCTCAGGCGCGATGCGGAATCCTTTCCCGGTATGCTGGCGGCTCTCGTCAATACGTTTTTCGAGCAGCAGCTTGACATAGCGCGGGTCCACGGACAGATCGCGCAGCGTGGCATCGAAGAGATCTTTTTCCTCGTCCGCCAGCGCAACCAGCACGTGTTCGACGGAAATGTAATTCTGGTCGCGTCGTTTGGACTCGCCAAGCGCGTTTTCCAGGATCTTCCGGCCGCTATCGCTGAATTTGTCTTTGTATGCTTCTAAGTCGGTCATTATTTTAATATTACTCCTAAATTATCCAATACCTTAGATGCCGGCAGCAGGAAGGAAGTCTGCCTGATAAACATCTTACCACCTCAGCACCTAAAAATACTACGTTCTGCCGGGTAAAAGGTTCGAATACGACCTTGACCCGGCTGAACGCTATTTGTTTTATAAATAGCCCCGTGCTTTAGCGCGGGGTAGCCGTTCAAAAAAGAATAAAAGCCCGTTTTTAACGGGCGGCAGTTTCTTGTCCGCATTCCTCCACAGGCTTTACGCCTGCAGATACACGCTGTCGTGCTGCGCAAACTCAAAATTCAACACTAAAAACGGGGCTGCCCATAAATCCTGTTGAAGTCATAAAGCAACGGGTCAGAACCTCAGAACGCAGTGACCGGGTAAAATATTCAACCAGCTAAACTATTGTCTGCAAATAGGATATTAAAAGTTTTTGAAAAACCCGGTCACTGCGTTCCCGGTTCTGACCTCATTAAGATGGCCATCTGTTTCATTCTATGGGCAACGCCATTAAAAACTAAAATTATCCTAACTCCCTTTACCCACCTGCACCCGTGCCGGCCTGAGCAGGCGGTCGCCGAATTTATACCCGCGGGCAAATTCGCCGACGACACGCCCGTCATTTTCCGGATCGGTTTCGATCATCTCGACGGCCTCGTGCATTTCCGGGTTAAAGTCCGCGCCGACCGATTCCACCGGTTCGACGCCGACGGTGGTCAGCGCCTGTTCGAATGAACGCGCCGTGCCTTTGACGCCGTCAAGCAGATGTTCGAACGAGGCATCCGTTTCGCTGGCATGGATCGCGCGATTTAAATTATCTAACACCGGCAGCAGCGAAGCGAGAAAATTCGCCTGTTTTTCGTTGGCGCGCTGTTCTAAAGTTTTCATCAGCCGCTGGCGCATTTCCGAGGTCTCGCGCTCGAGATTGTTCTTGGCTTCCTCGAAACGTTTTTGTACTTCGGACAGCTTTGTTTCCGCCGCTTCGCAGCGGGTCTTTAACGCGCCCATTTCGGTTTCCAGCTTTGCCACTTCGGGAGATTTCTCCAAACTTTTTTCGTCTCTCTCCGGGGCAGCGCCCGTTGCTTCGACCTGTCCGGCGTCGTTGATCTTGATGCGTCGTTTATCGCTCACCTGTACCTCGTCTTCCGGCGTTTCGAATAATTGCTCTTCGTTATCGTTAAATCTGTCCATGATGCGTTTATTGAAAATTCCTTTATTAAACATTATAAGTCTTCATAGGTCTTCGTCATTCGACGAAATAAATATCCTGGAACGCCGTTGCGTAAAATCACAAACGGCGTTTCAGGTTTAAAACACTAAACCGCGGCGCTGGCGGCTTCTTCCGGGATAAACCTAAGTTCGCCGTTTTCCGCCGTGACGCGTATCGTCTGCCCGGCCGCGACCTCACCCTGCAGCAGTTTTACCGCCAGCGGATTTTGCACCAGCGTCTGGATCGCGCGTTTTAGCGGCCGCGCTCCATAGACCGGGTCATAGCCTTCGTCGACCAGCAGTTCCCGCGCCAGATCGTCCAGCACGATGTTTATATTGCGGTCGGCTAAAAGCTGACGCAATTTTTCCAGCTGGACATCGACTATTTTGGCAATCTCACTCCTGGTCAATTGATTGAACACGACGATGTCGTCCACCCGGTTCAAAAATTCGGGCTTGAAATGCATGCGCAAAACTTCCCGCGCCGTTTCGTTCGCTTTTTTCGCGTCGCCGCCGGCTTCCTGTATCTCGCGCGAGCCGAGATTGCTGGTCATGATCAGAACGGTGTTTTTGAAATCGACCGTGCGGCCCTTGGAATCGGTCAGCCGCCCGTCATCCAAAATCTGCAGCAGCACGTTAAATACGTCCGGGTGCGCTTTTTCGATCTCGTCGAAAAGCACGACGCTGTAAGGGCGCCGGCGGACGGCTTCCGTCAATTGCCCGCCCTCTTCGTAGCCGACGTATCCCGGGGGGGCGCCGATCATCCGCGCCACCGCATGTTTTTCCATGTATTCGCTCATGTCCAGCCGGATCATGGCGCGTTCGTCGTCGAACAAAAATTCAGCCAGCGCGCGGGCCGTTTCGGTTTTACCGACACCGGTGGGCCCGAGAAAAATAAACGAGCCGACCGGACGGTTCGCGTCCTGCAGCCCGGCACGCGCGCGTCGCACGGCGTTTGCGACGGCGGTCAATCCTTCGTCCTGGCCGATCACGCGCTGGCGCAGGCGATCTTCCATCGTGACGAGTTTCTGCATCTCGCCTTCGAGCATTTTAGTCACCGGAATGCCGGTCCATTTCGCTACCACCTCTGCGACGTCTTCCTCGTCAACTTCTTCTTTCAGATAAACGCCTTCTTTTTGCAATTCGCCGAGACGCTCCTGTTCATGCGCCATCAGTTTTTCCAACTCGGGAATCTTCCCGTACTGGAGTTCGGCGGCGCGATTCAGATCGCCGGCCTGGCGCGCCTGCTCGAGTTCCAGCTTGGTTTTTTCAAGCTGCTCTTTGGCTTCGCGCATTTTCTGAATTTCTTCTTTTTCCGCCTGCCACTTGGCCTTCATTCCCGAAGATCTTTCGTTCAGATCGGCGATGCGTTTTTCGATGTCGGCCAGTCGCTCCCTGGATTTATCGTCGGTTTCACGGCTGAGCGCCTGGCGCTCGATCTCGAGCTGCAATATCTCGCGCTCGAGTTCGTCGATCTCCTGCGGCAGGGAATCGATCTCGATGCGCAGCTTCGAAGCAGCCTCGTCGATCAGATCGATCGCCTTGTCAGGTAAAAAACGCTCGGTGATATAGCGGTGCGAAAGCGTTGCCGCGGCGACGATGGCGGAATCCTTGATCCGCACGCCGTGGTGAACTTCGTATTTTTCCTTCAGCCCGCGCAGGATTGCGATGGTGTCCTCGACGGTCGGCTCGCCGACATAGACCTGCTGGAAACGGCGCTCGAGCGCGGCGTCTTTTTCGATATATTTCTGATACTCGTTAAGCGTGGTCGCGCCGACGCATTTCAGCAGGCCGCGCGCCAGCGCCGGCTTGAGCATGTTCGAGGCATCGATCGCGCCTTCCGACGCGCCCGCGCCGACCAGCGTATGCAGTTCGTCGATAAAAAGAATGATCTGCCCATTGGCATTTTCGATCTCTTTTAAAACCGATTTCAGGCGGTCTTCGAATTCGCCGCGGTATTTCGCCCCGGCCAGCATCGCGCCGAGATCGAGCGAAACCAGCCGCTTGTTTTTCAACGTATCGGGCACGTCGCCGGAGATGATTCTTTGCGCCAGGCCTTCGACGATGGCGGTTTTACCGACACCCGGTTCGCCGATCAGGACAGGATTATTTTTTGTGCGGCGGGAAAGCACCTGGATCGTGCGGCGAATCTCGTCGTCGCGCCCGATGACGGGATCGAGTTTTCCCTTACGCGCCGATTCGGTCAGATCGACGGCATATTTTTCCAGCGACTGAAAATTTTCTTCCGCGTTCGGGTCGGTGATGCGCGTGCCGCCGCGGATCTGTTCGATAACCTTTAAAATGTCTTCTTTCGCGATACCGTGCGAGCGCAGGATGCCTCCCGCCTCGCCGGCTTTTTCTTCGGCTATGGCCAGCAGGACGTGCTCGGTCGAGACATAATCGTCCTTCATCCGCTCGGCGTGTTTTTGCGCGACATTAAAAACATCGGAAGTGCGCGAACTAAAAAATTGCTGCCCGCCCGTTACCTTCGGCAGGCGCTCGATAGCTTTTTCCACGTCGTTCAGAACGGTTTGCGGGATCGCTCCGATCTTTCCCAGGATCGGGCGCACCACACCCTCTTCCTGGTTCATCATCACCGCCAGGATATGCTCCGGTTCGACCTGTTGATTTTGATTTTTTTCGGCAATCTCGATCGCGGCCTGAACCGCTTCCTGTCCGCGCAGTGTTAATCTTTCCAGACGTATCATGATAATTCTCTATTATGACGTATTAAAGCTTAATCCGAAATAGGAAACTCCTACATAAAACGACTATTACCTACCTCGTGACCACTATAGAAACTCATATATCAATCAAATGAGTCTAAAAACATAATAAAATATGAGTGTCTTCTTGTCAACTCTAAGATGTGGCAAGTCCAAGGTCAATAAAATTATACTTTTACGCATTTTTTAGGTGACATAAATCGAATGTAGAGGTATATTTACATAACTAAAAATCTTTTATTCGGTTTCATCAAATTCGATAAAGTTCTACAAAAAGTAATGGAGTATTTCACTCTCGAAGCAGATAGAAGAGATTTTCAGCGTTTTGGCAAACTGTATTCACCGAAGAGAGCGATTCTTTTCGGCGCGACTATAGTAGTTTTGTCGTTCCTGGTTTTGCGCGCATCTGGTTTTGTGGTGTTGGAATTTAACCAGCTAAATTCGCTTGGAACTCATAGATCAGAGAGTATCCGAAAAACTACTCGCTATGATGAGGCCTCGCAAGGAACCATTACGCAGAGCACTAATAACAGAGATACGAATAATGATGACAGCAACAGGTTCCGGGCGGCGTCCATAACTTCAACATCGATAAATGACCGGGCCGGTAGTTGCAATACGGAATCAGCATGTTTGGAAAATGCGATAAGAAAAGAACTCCAAAATTCCGGCATAGTTTCATCAGCGGCATTTACTGATGTTAATGTACATAAATTTGACATGTCTGGTGCATATTGGGTTCCGGTTTTTAAGGATGGACGTCTATCCTATGACGTTTTGTTAAATCTTAAGTCTGGGATGGACGAGTATCAGGGAGTCTTTAAGGGGAAAATAGATTTTATCGGATACGGACCTTGTTCAATGGAACATCTAAGAGAGACCCTTAATAAAAAGATCGCAAAAGTTATTTTGGATTCTATAGCTAAAGATTTAAAAGAATGAAAATCTTTCGTGAAATTTTATCGCCCCTGATCGCCGTTTTGGCGGCGTTCGTGTTGGGTGGGATTATTGTTGCGCTGATCGGCGACAACCCGTTCACCATGATCGGGCTGATGTTTTCGAGCTCGTTTGGCTCGGTACGCGATTTTTGCATCATGCTGACCTACGCCACGCCGCTGATCTTTACCGGGCTGGCGGTGATGGTGGCGTTTCGCTGCGGGCTGCTGAATATCGGCGCTGAAGGCCAGCTTTATGTCGCATCGTTCGCCTGCGCGTGGGTCGGGATCAAATTCGGCGGCACGGTGGTCAAGGTTTTCGAAAACGGACAGCAGGTCGATGCGAACTGGTCGTGGATGAGCCTGCCTTCGATCGTGCTGATACCGATGTGCATTTTGGCGGCGGTTTTGGTCGGAGGATTATGGGCGGCGATACCGGGAATTCTAAAAGCCAGGTTTGGCTCGCATGAGGTCATCAACACCATCATGATGAATTTCATTGGGATCGCGCTGGTTAGCTATTTTACCCAATACCATTTCAAAATACCCGGCGACGCCATTTTACAAAGCGCGCCGATCGGCGAAGCGGCCCGCATTCCCCGGCTCAACGAATATCTGTCTTTTATCCCGGCGGACGTCACGCTCAATGTCGCTTTTCTGATCGCGATCCTGATGTGCCTTTTGGTTTATGTATTTTTATGGCGGACGAAGTGGGGATATGAATTGCGCGCGGTCGGGGCGAATCCGAGCGCGGCCGAATACGGCGGTATTTCATCGAAGCGGCAGATAATTACCGCGATGGCTATTTCCGGCGGGCTGGCGGGAATGGTCGCGATCAGCGAGGTGATGGGGATCCGCTACAACTATTACGACGGGTTTTCCGGCGAGTGGGGTTTTCTGGGAATCGCCGTGGCGCTGCTCGGACGCAATCATCCTTTTGGAATATTGTTGGCGGCGATGTTTTTTGGAATGCTGTCACGCGGCGGCATTACGGTTGACGCCATGACGCCGCACGTCACGAAAGAGATCGTGGAAGTGCTGCAGGCGGTGGTGATATTATTCGTCGCGAGTCTGCAGAGATATTCGTTGATCAAGTAAAAGTATGTTGGAACTTTTTAGCATTGCTCTGATATTTTCTACCATCCGGTTGGCAACGCCGCTGATCTTCGCGGCGCTGGGAGGAATGTTCTCGGAGCGCTCCGGCGTGATTAATATCGCGCTCGAGGGCTTGATGCTTTCCGGCGCTTTTACCGCGGCGGTTGTGACCTACGAAACCGGCAACCCGTATTTCGGATTTTTTTGCGGAATGCTGGCCGGAGCGGGACTCGCGGCGCTCTATGCCGTGATGTGTATCAAGTTTCAGGCCGACCAGGTGGTCACTGGTTTCGGTATCAACATCCTGATGCTCGGGCTGCCGGCGCTGTTGAGCGGGGCATTTTACGATTCGACCGGTTCGACTCCGCAGATATCCAAGGCTTTTCAATTACCGGAAATATTCGGCGTTTCTTATGCCTCGATCCTGGTGTTTTTACTGGTGCCGGTGTGCTGGTACGTGCTTTACCGGACGCCGTTCGGCCTGCGCCTGCGCGCGGTCGGGGAAAATCCGGAAGCGGCTGACACGGCGGGCATTAAGGTTTTGCGGATGCGTTATACCGGCGTGATCCTGTCGGGGATTTTGGCGGCCGCCGGCGGAGCCTATCTTTCGATCGGGCAATCGTCGCTTTTCACCCGCAGCATGACCGCCGGACGCGGATTTATTGCGCTGGCGGCGCTGATCTTTGCCAAATGGAGGCCGGTTCCCACGCTGCTGACCTGTTTGTTCTTCGGGCTGATGGAGGCGATCACGATCCAGATACAGGGCGCCTCGTGGGCAAAGATCAACGGCGAAGACATTCCCGTCCAATTCATCCAGATAATTCCCTACGTGATGACGATCGTCGTGCTGGCCGGATTCATCGGATCTTCGCGCGCGCCGAAAGCGCTCGGGATCCCGTATCAAAAGAAAAGATAATAACAGCCGATTTTAGCGGCTTGCTTCCAGTTTCAAATTTAGTAATTGGTTAAGTGAGATGCCTTGCTGCATTGCTTCAAGCGTGAGTTGGCGATGCATGTATTCGGGCATCCGCGGGACGAGTTTTCCCCTGAAATGGCTTTGCCCATAAATATCGGTTGAATCAAGATAACGGGTCGGTACCGGGAACGTAGTGACTGGCTAGTGATCTAACTGGTTCGTTAAATCTTTATCTGTCAATAGGATAGTAAAGTTTTATGCCGGAAGCCGGTCACTGCGTTCTGAGGTACTGACTTCATTACAATCATCTATTTTCATTTTATGGGCAACGCCCTTTTAACTATTAATTATTCGCCGCTTTGCCTATAAAGTCAGTATTTAAGTTGTAAATTATTTTTAACTTTTTTCGCGTCGCTTCGTGTAATTGTATGTTGAAAGAGGGTTCAAATGTAGTAGGTTTGGATTCGAAGGGAGAATGACAGCTCGTTCGTGTTTAGGTTCTTTGGAAACCGTCACGAAGCGCGACGCGTCATTCTCCTCCCGGTAGGTTTATCTCGAACAGTTGTCAGGAACTTTTGATTCCGTATTCAGCAAATTAGAGAAGAACCTTTACTTTAACGACTCTACTTTAACATATGAACAAATCTTCAAAAAACAAAAACCCGATCATCTCAGAAGCGCGTCCGTGCGTCGGCATCGACACGGGCAAGGACAAACTGGACGTTTTCATCGACTCGACCGGGCAACTCCTGATCTGTGCCAATGAGCCGAAAGAACTTCGCGCTTTGGCCAAACAGCTTAAGGCGCTCGATCCGGAAATGATCGTGCTGGAAGCCTCGGGCGGCTATGAGCGGGCAGCCGTTGCGGCCTTTTCCGAACTCTCTTTGCCGGTCGCTGTCGTTTATCCGAAGCGGGTCAGGCAGTTCGCCAGGGGCTTAGGGATCATGGCCAAGACCGATGCGGTAGATGCCCGCGTCATTGCCCGCTACGGGCGGACCGCCGATCTCTCTCCGACACCGCTTAAACCCGAAGAACTAAGCGCTCTGCAGGCCCTTAACACCCGCCGCGGCCAGCTTGTCGAAATGCGAATCGCCGAAAACAATCGCCTCGAACTCGCTCATCCGGCCGTTCGCAAAGAACTGAAAAAGAACATTGCATCGCTCGAGCGCCAAACCGCCAGGATAGAAGCCGAGATCGAGCGCCGCATTAATGAATCCGATACCTGGCGCCAAACCGCCGAACTGCTCCAGTCCGTTCCCGGCGTCGGCCCCGTGCTTTCCACCACTCTCATCACCGAGATGCCCGAACTAGGGCTTCTTACCGGAAAACAAATAGCTTCGCTCGCCGGCGTCGCTCCCTTCCCCAGAGAAAGCGGGCGTTGGAAAGGAAAACGCATCTGTCAGGGCGGACGTTACTCCGTCCGACGCGTTCTTTACATGGCGACCATCGCCGCTACACGCTTCAATCCTATTATCAAACAGTTCTATCAAAACCTATGCTCAGCCGGAAAACCAAAAAAACTCGCCATCATCGCCTGCGCCAGAAAACTTCTTGTCACTCTTAACGCCATGGCCAAAAATCAGGCTTACTGGAAACCATTAACTCGCTGATCCACACTTGACTGAAAACACAGTTGCTTCGTGGTTACTTCATTAAGTGCAATAATAACAACGAATTAAAACTGAAACCCGAAGACACTTGAAATCACACGAAAAATGTTCGGGCATGACTGATCGCTCAGGCTACTTTACAGGCTAAGCCATTATTCGCTATTAGCCGCAAATCATACTAAACGCGCGCGAAATACGCATCGCGCGTATTACGAAATTGCGCCTCTCACCGCTGGTAGTGTCTTGATTTGAATTAAATGCTGCCGAAGGCTATGTCTGCTGTGTGGGCGGGAGATTGTTAGAACTAACCGTCGGTCGAAAAAAGAGGCAAAAAGCTGATTGTTCATAAAACCCGCTGAACACGGTAACTGCCGATGGGATCTTCGTAAGAGCTAACATACACTAGCGCTGACAGTCCGAAAGGACACTATGGGGCACATTATTATGGGACACATTAAAGAGGAGGTTCAATCACGGTTTTGGGAAATTTGTTTCAGGGCTGCTCATTTTTAAGATTTCTGGTGCAAAAGTGGTTCAGGTGGTGCAGTGTCTCAGCCCTGAACCACTGCACCACTGAAATACTAACAACAATACAGCCAAATTAAGACACTTCTATTTTCTAAATTTCCTCAAAACTAATGTTTGTGGTAAAAATTAAGTCCCGATGACTTACGAACAGGCACAAGAGACGGCGGCGTTCATCCGCGCGAAATATGACCGGCAGCTTCAGGTCGCGCTGGTGCTGGGGAGCGGTTTGGGCGCGTTTGCCGATGAGGTCGAAAATGCGGTCAGGATTCCGTATGAAGATATCCCGCATTTTGCGCGCTCGACGGTTGAAGGCCACGCGGGCCAACTGGTACTGGGCGAGGTAAGCGGGATTCAGGTCGCGGTACAGCAGGGCCGCTTTCACTATTACGAAGGTTACGATATCTCGCAGGTGATCTTTCCGATGCGCGTTTTCGGCGTGCTCGGGATAAAGTCCGTGATACTCACCAATGCCGCCGGCAGCATCAACACGAATTTTCGCCCAGGGACGCTGATGGTGATCCGCGATCATTTGAATTTGATGGGCGTCAACCCGCTGCGCGGAAAAAATGACGAGCGGTTCGGGGTGCGATTTCCGGATATGACGGAAGTGTACAATCGCGAATTTTTGGAAACGGCGATCGCCGGAGCGGAAGAGGTGGGTTTGAAGTTGCGGCGCGGGGTTTATTGCGGATTAAGCGGGCCGACCTATGAGACGCCGGCCGAAATTCATATGCTGCGAAATTGCGGTTCGGATGCCGTCGGGATGAGCACCGTTCCGGAAGCTATCGTCGCGCGCCACATGGGAATGAAGGTGCTGGGAATTTCCTGCATCACGAACTATGCCGCCGGAATCGTCGATCAAAACATCAATCATGAAGAAGTGATGGAAACCGGCGCTCAGGTCGCCGATACGTTTAAGGAGCTTTTGCGCAAAGTAGTTCCGAGAATAGCGGTCAGGTAATCGGTAATAAGTAATTGATGACAGAGCAAAAATCTGCCAAAACCAATTACCAAGAACCGATTACTAATGACCAATAAACTATGATAATAGGAATTTGCGGGGGAACAGGTTCGGGTAAGACGACAATCGCGCGCAAGATCGTTGAGGCGGTCGGCGCGGAGTCTGTTATTCTGCTTGAGCAGGATTCGTATTACCGCAATTTGATCGATATGCCGCTGGATGAGCGTCACCTGGCGAATTTCGATCACCCGGATTCGATCGACAGCGATATGCTGGTCAATCATTTGAAGCGTTTGAAGGACGGGCTGACGGTGGAAATGCCGGTCTATGATTTTAAGACGCACACGCGAAGCAGCCAGGTCGATGTGCTTAATCCCAGGCCGGTAGTAATGGTCGAGGGGATCCTGATCTTTGCCGAGCCGAGAATACTAGACCTGCTCGATATTCGCATTTTTGTCGATACGCCGGACGACGTGCGGTTTATCCGTCGTTTGCAGCGCGACATTCGCGAACGCGGCCGGACGGTCGAATCCGTGATATCGCAATATTATGCTTCAGTGCGCCCGATGCACATGGAATTTGTCGAGCCTTCGAAAAGGCATGCGGACATGATCATCCCCGAGGGCGCGCAAACTCATATCAGTATCGATATGCTGTGCGGGCTGGTGCGCGAGAAATTGAGAAAAGAACAAACAAAAGAAGTAAGGGTTGGAACCAGTGAGTAAAATTTTGAGCGACAAGGAGCTGAAAATCCTTATCAAGACGGCGATCAAGGCGCGCGAAAATGCACACGCGCCTTTTTCTAACTTTAGAGTGGGCGCCGCTGTAATGACCGATGACGGCCAAATATTTTCCGGCTGCAATGTCGAGAGTGCGAGCTACGGGCTGACCGTCTGTGCTGAACGCGTAGCGATCTGGAAAGCCGTATCTGAAGGATATAAAAAGTTTTCCGGGATCGTAGTGGTCGCCGATACCGAGGAGCTAACGCCGCCGTGCGGAACCTGCCGCCAGATCATCTGGGAATTTTGCGGCGATGTGCCGCTTATTTTTGCCAACCTGAATGATAAGTCCGAGGCATTTACCATTGGCGAGCTGTTGCCGCGCGCCTTCGATAATAAGTTTTTGAAAGCATGAGAGATTTTGAACAAAATATCGCCGATCTCGATCTTGGACTTTTTGAGAAGATCCAGAGCCAGTCTTCGGACAATGACAAAAAGTCATTGCTGGCTTGCCAGCTTGCCGCGCGCGAACTAGCGCCGGACTACAATTATCTCGAGATCGGTTCTTACCTCGGCGGCAGCATTCAGCCGTATTTGCTGGACGCGAAATGCGCCCGCATTTTTTCCATCGACAAGCGCCCGGAAAAACAGCCCGATGAGCGCGGCGCGGAATATACCTATTTGAATAATTCGACCGCGCGGATGATGGAAAAACTATCCGCTGTCGCGCCCGACAAGCTGGATAAGATCACCACTATCGACGGCGACACGCGGAGCCTGCAACCGGACGAGATAAGCGAAAAAATGCAGCTTTGTTTTATCGACGGCGAACACACCGACGCGGCGGCTTTTGCGGATTTCAAATTTTGTTTGAATGTGCTGGACACGAACGGCGCGATCATCTTTCACGACGCCGCGATCACCTATAACGGCCTGGACGATTGCGTTAAATATCTGCAGGACAAGAAGATACAGTTTCGCGCCTACAATTTGCCGGACATCGTTTTTGCGGTCGAGATCGGCGATTTTCCGCTGCACAAAAATCCGGCGGTGATGGATATGCTGTTGAATAATCACGTCGGCTACATCTACTCGCTGCGGGCCAACGATAATTTCCGCATGTTCTTTAACAAACCGATCTTCAAACTTTACCGCTCTATCAGGGGCCTCTGGAAACGCAATAATACCTTCGAATAAAGACGCGGTTGGTACCATTAAATTTTAACTGTCGATCAGATTACAGTGCCGGTAGCCCGCGCGTAAGCAGGGGCTACTATTTTACCGTCTTAAAATGCGCCCTCCCTCACGATCGGGCTACCGACACCATTTGCCTGGAACCGGTTTTGATTTTTGCGGTAATTTAGTATTAGATTATGCAATGCGAAAAACACAGCTTCTTGTCGGGTTACTAGCCCTTTTCTTTCTTTCCACTTCAATTTTTGCGCAAAAGACACCGGTCGATATAATTGTCCGCGGCGGTATGGTCGTGACGATGAATTCGGCGAGCGCGGGTTATCTTAACGGCTCGGTGGCGGTAAAAGGCGGAAAGATCGTCGCCGTCGATGACACCGCAAAGATAATGGCGAAATATTCCGCGCGTCAGATCGTCGAAGCGCGCGGCAAAGTCGTCATTCCCGGGCTTATCAATACCCACACGCACGTGCCGATGGGGCTCTTTCGCGGCCTCGGCAATGACCTCGATCTGCAGCAGTGGCTGAGACAGTACATTTTTCCCGGCGAAGCAAAAAATGTTAACGAACAATTCGTTCGCGCGGGAACACGGCTGGGGCTGGCGGAGATGATTCGCGGGGGCACGACCACCTACTGCGATATGTACTATTTTGAGGACGCGATCGCGGAGGAAACCCAGAAAGCCGGAATGCGCGGCGTGCTGGGTGAAACGGTGATCGATTTTCCGGTGCCCGACAATAAAACGTTTGCCGAAGGACTGGCGTACTCCGAAAAATTCATCAAACGCTGGCAGGGAAACAAGCTGATAATCCCGGCGGTGGCGCCTCATGCCCCTTATACAGTTTCGGAAGATAATCTGAAAAAAGCCGAAGCGCTGTCAAAAAGGCTTAATTCTCCGATTTTGACCCATCTGGCCGAGGCCTCGACCGAAACCGAGGACATTTTGAAGAAAACCGGTATGCGTCCAATCGCATATCTGGCAAAAATCGGCTTGCTCAGCGACCGTTTGATCGCCGCTCACGTGGTTCATGCCAATGACGACGAATTAGCACTGCTGAAAAAATTCAATGTCGGGATCGGGCACAATCCGCAGTCTAATATGAAGCTGGCCTCCGGCGTCGCCAGAATTCCGAAAATGATGGAAATGGAGATGCGCGTGGGCCTGGGAACGGACGGCGCGGCGTCTAACAACGACGTCAATATGTGGGAAGAAATGGACACGGCGGCCAAACTGCACAAACTCTACGCAAAAGACCCGAAAGTCGCTTCGGCCATGCAAATGTTTCAATTGGCTACAATTGGCGGCGCGTGGGCGCTGCACCTGGAAAAGGAGATCGGCTCGCTGGAAGCGGGAAAAAGGGCCGATATCGTGATCGTCGATACCGACGCGCTCAACCAGGTGCCGGTCGGCGACATTCTTTCGGACGTTTATTCTTTGCTGGTTTATTCAACCAAGGCAAACGATGTCAGAACAGTTATCATCGAAGGTAAGATAGTGATGAAAGATCGCGTATTACTGACATTAAATGAAAGAACGATCCTGCAGGAAGCCAACTTTTACCGGCAAAAGATCGACCAGAGTTTAAAGCGGTAGCGGATTAGTCAAAAGGGAGTGTTTTGGGGTATTATGTATAAACGGTGCTTGCCTAACAGCATAAATAATACATATAGTTTTAACGTGTGCGGGTTTTAAAGTGAGACTCTTTTTTTCGCTTTGACCTTTGCGGATAAACAAGGCCAACCACAAGGAGGATACTGTTATGCCGCTAAACGTCAGAAGGTTCGGAGCCTCGTGTTTAGTGTTTTTATTATTGGCGGGAGCGGTTTTAGCTCAATCGACCGGAGCTTCAGGGAATGAAGATATCCGGCAGCGATTAGCGCGCGCCCGCGCATTTGTCGCGGTACGAAGCTATACTGCCGCTGCTTTTGAACTGGAAAAAATTCGCAGGGAGTCCAGCGATCCCTCCGTCCAGAACATTGCCCTGATGCTGCTGATGAATTGCTATTTGGAAAATAGCGATTACAAACACACCCAGGATCTGCTCGGTGAAACCTACGAGCTTTTAAAAACAACCAAAGGCGCGGCGTCCAGTTCTTACTTCACTGTTTCCGGACAGGTGGTCAAGATGACGCGCGTCCAGATGGAGCGTTACAAACAGCTCGGTTTAAATGTCGCCGACGCTAATATGCCGCCCGAGGTGGCCGCCGAACTGGAAAAAATGCGCGGCACGCTGGAAGTAGTAGTGGGACAGGCGAAAGAATTAAGCGACGGCAATAAGCGTTCGGCCGAAGCATTCGGCCTGCTCGAAGAAGTGACCAATGTGCGCAGCGCGATGGCGCGCGACGCCTATGATTCGACGCGCTGGAAAAATGAAGTAGCCGATGCCCGTGAACGCCTTTCGAATTCGCAGAGCCCGGTAGTGAACGTCGATGAACCGGCGGGCAGCCCGGCAAACGCAGCGCAAAATAATAGCATGGTGGCGGCAAACACCGTTCCGTCATTCAGCAAAATAACCGCGCCGCAATTGCCCCCGGCAAGCACGATCGATAATTCAAAACCGACCATCAAACCGGAAAAAGAACCCGCGGTTGTGACACCTACGCTCCAGGAAATTGCCAGAGACATTAAAAGCGATGTTCCTAAAGGTGAGCCGAAAAATGCCTCGCCGAATAATCCTGCCGACGCGACTGCTGGCGAAAACAAACCCGGCCAGACCAGAACGCGCACTTCGGGAGATAAAAGTACTGAAAAGCAGGGAGACGCTGATAAGACGACGGCTTCGATAGGTTCGCTGGTTGAAATGGCGACCAAGAAAGTGCCGCCCGTTTATCCGACAATGGCAAAGAATATGCGTGTGGCGGGAATCGTCAGGGTCGATCTGATCCTGGACGAACAGGGCGACGTTCTGTCGGCTAAAGCCCAGGGCCCGGAAGTGCTGAAACGCGCCGCTATGGACGCCGTGAGGAAATGGAAATTCAAACCCGTAATGAAAGACGGGCAGCCGACCAAAGCGTCAGGTTTTATTAACTTTAACTTCTCTCTGTAATCGGACAAGGGCACAAACGCGACAGTTATGGAGCGTGTTTTTATATTTTAAGAACACATTCCGTATCTGTCGCGTTTTTTGTTTATACTTTGGCTGAAAGCATTCGGTGGCATAAGATTAAGTATCTAACTGTGACCATCCAAAAATTATGCTGATAAGAACGACGATATTGGTTTTTAGTATCCTGTTCGTGATGAATGGAAATGTATTTTCACAGGAGTCGCCGCCGATGGAAAACGGCGTCTCGCAAAAGCTGGCTGTCTGGCGGGGCGCGAATTACAGCGACGTGCGTTATAAGTTAGGCCTCACCATCGTAAAAGGCGCGCCGCTGATAAAAGGCGATCTGGAGATTCGCGTCACGCTCACAACCGAAGCCGCGAAAAACGATTTGCTGCTCGATTGGCGCACGACTCAATTTGCCGGCGATAAAGACAAACCATATGCCTACGTCCTGGCCGTTAATGAGAATAAAGAGCCACCGGTCGTGTCGATAAACGAGCACCTTGAGATCCCCTATAATTTTCTAAAAGCCGGCGAAAACGTCATCAGGATCGAATTCGCTTCGCCGATAAAAAACAGCGGCGCGGCCATCACCCATTATGTCGATCGCGAAGACGGCGGGGAATATATCTACTCGCTTTTTGTTCCCTCGGACGCCAGCACCGCTTTTCCGTGTTTCGACCAGCCGGATCTGAAGGCGAGATTCAAATTGAATGTAGTCGCCCCGTTCGGATGGGAAGTCGTTTCCAATACCGAGCAGGTCATATCGGACAATCTGGCCTCGAGTGAATTTTATGAAACGCAGCCGATCAGCACTTATGTTTTTGCATTTGCGGCAGGAAATTTCGATACTTTTGTCGAGGGTTATGCCGATCCGGTAAAAAAAGTTTTGTCGGGTAAGATATCCGATAAAGAAGCGCTGAAAGTTCTCCACAAGAAAAACAGGATCTACGTCCGCCGGTCGCAGGCTGAAAAATTCAAAAAACACGCGGCGGAAGTTTTTCGGCTTAACCGCGAAGGCGTCAAGTTTCTGGAAAGTTATTTCGATTACAAGTTTCCATTTCCGAAATATGACCTGGTGTTGATCCCGGAATTTCCTTTCGGCGGGATGGAACATGCGGGGGCGACCTTTCTGCGTGAAGACTCGGTAATTTTTCCGCAGGAGCCGACCGCGAATAATTATATTTCCCGCGCCAACGTCATTTTTCACGAAGCCGCGCACCAGTGGTTCGGCGACACCGTCACAATGCGCTGGTTCGACGATCTCTGGCTTAAGGAAGGCTTTGCCGAATTCATGGCGTATAAGACGCTGGAAAAAGTGATGCCGCAATACAACGCCTGGAAGGTTTTTTACGAGCGCAACAAGCAGGCCGCCTACCTGACGGATTCCACGAAAGGCACGACGCCGATCTACCAGGAAATTCCTAATCTGAGCGCGGCAAAATCGGCCTACGGTAATATCGTCTATCGCAAAGCGCCTTCGTTTTTAAAGCAAGCCGAATTTTATCTCGGGCCGGAAAAATTTCGGATCGCCGTCCGCGCGCTTTTAAAGAAACACGAATTTGCTAACGCCGGCTGGGAAGATCTGGTGAAGGAATTTGAAGAGGTAGGGATAGCTGAGATAAAGAAATCCGATTATTACGCAAAACTGTCGGCACGTGATAAACAAGAGTTTGAGAGATTTAAGCGATGGAGCATAAACAAAGAGTGGGCGGAATTTTGGGTACAAAAACCCGGAATGGCCACATATCGCATTTCACCACAAGTATTTGAGGGTGACAGTCTTTCGATCGGTCAGGCAACCGGCGGGCACACTCTCCTTATGACCGGTTTCACGCAAAAAGGTTCGATAGAAAATTACAATTGGCTTCAAAATATTAAGGTAATAAAAGTTTATGACAATGGGAAGCGGGACGAAATAACAGCGGAGTTGGGTAATAGAAAATACGCGGTTCTACCGGATGAGGAAAGTAAGCTATCGAGGAGACAGGAATTTACGTTTTCCGCTGAATCCCTCTCTCCGGATGATTCCAAAAATGGGACAAAAATCGTTCGAAAGCCGCTATTTGTTTTCCCTAATTATCAGGACTACGGTTACGGCATTTTCCTGATGGACGATGAGAGTAAAAAATACGTCCTTGAAAATATTCAAAACGAAAAGGATGATTTTTTACGCGCGATGATGTGGGGTTCGCTGTGGGACAGCGTCCGTGAAGCAGAGCTGGATCCGCAAGATTACGTCGAGCTGGTGATAAAAAATCTCGGCACGGAAAAAGACGAGGTGACGATCGCCGGATTGCTCGCGCGCGCCGGAACGGCGATGAATTATTATCTTTCCGAAAAACAGCAGGCAGAACTTGCGCCGCGCATCGAAGACCTGCTGATCGAAAAAATGCTCAGAGCTCCGACGATGGGGCAAAAGCTGACCTACTATCGCTCTTTTCTGGGCATCGCCTCGACCGAAAAAGCGCGCGGTGTTTTAAAAGATATTTTAAAGGGGAAATTTGCTGAAAGAGGGCCAAAACCCGCCAGCGGAGCAGTTACCAACACGGACGACAATACGACCCCGGCCGGAAAACTGCCCGACAATTACGTATTGACGGATCAGATTCCGCTTAAAACAAAAGACAAGTTCGATATCGTCACCCGTTTATTGATCCTGGGCGACCAGGACGCGCCCGCCCTGCTTGTCGAACTCGAAAATACTGAAACTTCGGACGAGGCAAAGCGTTACGCGTATGCCGCAAAAGCCGGAATTGGCACAGCCGAAAACAAAGCTAAATACTTCGGCGATTTCGTAAGTAATAAAGACATTTCCGAAAGCTGGATCGAAGCGGCGTTCGGGCCTTTTAATTCGATCAGGCATGCAAAATTGACCCTGCCTCACCTGGAAAAAGCGCTGGCCGAACTCCCGAACCTAAAACGCAATCGCAAGATATTTTTTATCAACGGCTGGCTGGGCGCATTTATCGGAGGCCAGAGGGACGAAAAAGCCCTGCAGATCGTAAACGAGTTTCTGGCCGATAATCCGGGCCTGGACAAAGACCTGAAACTTAAGATTTTAGAAAACGCCGACAATCTGGAACGCGCGGTAAAGATAAGGGCGAAATTTAACCAATAAAAGTAAAATTTGGAAAGCGTTGGCGACCAGGAAATATTTACGAATCGGTCCCGCAGATATAGATCTTGCCTTCCAGTCCGGTTTCGGCGTTATAAGCCGGTAAAACTTTTTGGCTGAATTCTTCAACGCTCCCGTGTCTTACCAGGTTGACGGTGGAGCCGCCGAAACCGCCGCCGGTTATTCGCGCGCCAAAGACGTAACCTGTTTCTTCCGCAAGTCCGACCATCAGATCGAGTTCCCGGCAGCTTATTTCAAAATCATCCCGCATGCTCAGATGCGACTGCCGCATTAAGTTTCCAAAGGTGATCAGATCGTTATTTTTCATCGCCTCCGCGGCGGCAAGCGTACGTTCGTTTTCGGTGACGATATGACGCGCGCGACGCATGATCACCTCCGGCAGCCGGTCGGCGTATTTTGCGAATTCGGCGCTGCCGACGTCGCGAAGCTGCGTGATACCGGGGAGAAATTCGCGGAGCAGCTCGACGGCTTTTTCGCATTCCCGGCGGCGGACGTTGTATTCCGAAGAAGCCAGTTGGTGCTTTACGGCCGTATCGCAGATGACGATCGTCGCTTCTTCCGTATTTAATTTAACCGGCGTGCTGGTGAGCTCGCGGCAATCGATCAGCAGCGCGTAACCGGGTTTGCCCATCGCGGCGACAAACTGATCCATGATGCCGACCTTTGCGCCGACATATTCGTGCTCGGCCTGCTGGCAGGCGAGGGCGAGCTCGGTCTTATCGATCGAATAACCGGAAATTTCCGACAGCGCCAGGCCGACGGAAACTTCCAGCGCGGCGGAAGATGAAAGCCCGGCGCCGCTCGGCACGTCTGACATTATCAGCATATCCGCGCCGCGCAATTTATACCCTTTACTTTCCAAAACACGCGCTACGCCCTCGATATAATCGAGCCAGTCGCCGCGCAGTTTTTTTTCGGGCAGATCGAGATCGATCTCCGAACCCGCATCCAGATTTAATGAACGCACCACTATTTTGCGGTCGTCGCGCGGGGCAACGGCCGCCACGGTTTCGCGGTCGAGCGCCGCCGGCAGCACAAAACCGCCGTTGTAATCGGTGTGCTCACCGATCAGGTTAACGCGTCCCGGCGCGCCAAAGAGAAGCGGTTCTTTGCCGTAAAAATGTTGAAAGGATCTGATCAACTCCTGCCTGTTTATCATATAAAAAATCGGATCTTTACGCTTTCCACTCCACCTGTTCGACATGCTTGCGGAGCTCGGCGGCTTTTTCTTCGGCCAGCGTATCATTGATAAACAGCCCGGCGCCGGCTTCGCTCCCTGCTAAATATTTCAGCTTCGTCGCCGTCCGCAGCGGCGGGTAAAATTCGATATGGAAATGATAATATTCATGGCTGCCGCCGTCTGACGGGCCCTGGTGCAGCACCATCATATAGGGAAACGAAAGATCGAAAAGTTTGTCGTAGGCGGCGGTAACCTGTTTTAAACTTTCGGCCAAATGGATTTGTTCTTTTCCGGTCAATTGGGCCACGTCCTGCAAATGCCGTTTTGCCGAAATATGGACTTCATACGGATAACGGGCGAAAAACGGAATGTAGGCGGCAAAGCTTTCATTTTCGGCGACGATCCTGCGGCCGTCGGTTTTTTCCTGTGCCAAAATGTCGCAGAGCAGACAGCTTCCGCTTTTATCGTGATATTTTTTCGCTTCGCCGAGTTCCTTTAGAATGAGCGGCGGCACGAAAGGAAAAGCGTAAATTTGCCCGTGCGGGTGATGCAGCGTGACGCCGATCTCTTTGCCTTTATTTTCAAAAATGAAAACGTATTTTACGTAATCGCGCGCGCTCAGCTCGCGAAATCTGTCGATCCAGACCTGAACCAGTTTGTAAATTTGTTCTACCGGCTCTTGCGCCAATGTTGAGGTATGATGCGGCGAATAAACCACAACTTCGCATTCGCCCTGGCCGGGGCGCACCGGGTAAAATTCGCTGCCCTCGATCGCGGGTTCCGGCGGATCGGGCGAAAGCGACGGGAAGCGATTCTCAAAAACGACGATATCGTAATTTTCGGCGGGAATTTCCGTCGGAAAACCACCGGGCAAGGTCGGGCAAAGCGGGCAAAAATCCGCCGGGGGAAGAAAGGTCCGGTCCTGACGATGCGTGGCGGTCGCCACCCACTCGCCGAGCAGCGGATTCCAGCGAAGTTCAGACATTTTTTCCGTCCTCGCTTTGGTTTTCGCCGTCCGCAGGCGTTTCCGCCTCATCTTCAAAAGTGTAAAAGATCAGATAGCGCCGCCCGTCAGCCATCGTAATTTGGCGTTTTTTCATTTTACCCGCAGTAGCAGGCCTTATTTCTTTTTCGTTCTGCATTTTGCCGTTATTATAAAAATACCCGAAAGAACATCGTTCGTAAATTTGATATATTTACATTTTCAAGCACAAATTTTGATTCGCGGTCTTTTACCCGCTCTATTCAGCATTTAAGAGGGAATCAGACCGCTTGAACATAAAAATATTTCTTCAATGATTTTTGAGTTAACCGCTTAACAAAATTGCACCTATTGATGCTATAAATGAAGCAATAAATGAAAAACAGGCGCATACGTCCTGCTCAGCCAATGTCCGGAGGAAACATGAATCTCAAATTTACCTTTTTTTCGTTAGTAATATTAGCCGTCATGCTGGGGTCGGCGTGTAGCCAGCCCGCGGCCGCGACCAAAAAACGCGTCGCTTTTGTGACCAATAATGCTTCGGATTACTGGACGATCGCGCGCAGAGGCACGGAAAAAGCCGACGCGGAATTGCCCAACATCGACGTCGAGTTTAGGATCCCCGGGGATGGAGCCGCCGCGGAGCAGACGCGCATCGTCAATGACCTGGTCGCCGGCGGCATCGCCGGAATGGCGATCTCACCCGTAGATGCGACCAACCAGACCCAGCTGATCAACGAAACCGCGAAAAAAACGCTCGTCATCACGCAGGATTCCGATGCGGTAAACAGTGACCGCGCGGTCTATATTGGCACCGATAATAAAGCCGCCGGGCGCCAGGCGGGCGAAATGATCAAGGAAGCGCTGCCGAATGGCGGAAAGATCATGGTCTTTGTCGGCAAGCGCGACGCGCAGAATGCGCAGGATCGCTTAGGCGGTATCGAGGAAGTATTAAAGGGAACGAAGATCGAGATCGTCGATGTCCGCACTGACGACACCGATCAGACCCGCGCCAAATCCAATGTAGCCGATGCGATGGTAAAAAATCCCGACCTAGCCGGACTGGTCGGCCTCTGGTCGTATAACGGCCCGGCGATCTTAAGCGCGGTGACGGACGCTGACAAGGTCGGCCAGATAAAAATAATTTGTTTTGACGAAGCCGACGAGACCCTGGCGGGCGTCAAGAGCGGCGGCATCTACGGTACGGTCGTGCAGCAGCCGTTCGAATTCGGTTACCAGGCGATCAAACTGATGGCGAAAATTCTGGACGGCGACAAATCCGACATTCCGGCAGGCAAGCAGATCTTCGTTCCGACCCTGACGATTAGAAAAGAAAACGTCGAAGAATTCACCACGAAGATCAACGGGCTCCGCGGAAGAAAATAGAAGAAGAACTTAACAGCAAATTTCTCGAATCACCCAAATAAAACATTCTGAATTCGAGTTGATTCGGGAGATTCGTTGTTAAATCAGATCGCGCAGATTTCCGCGAATTATTCTGATGGGTAAAAACGAGAAAAAACAAGTCCTCTTACAGATGTCGCAGATCAGCAAGGGTTTTCCCGGCGTGATCGCGCTCGATAATGTCGATTTTGCGATCGGCCCCGGCGAGATCGTGGCGCTGATCGGCGAGAACGGCGCGGGGAAATCGACGCTGATGAAAACGCTGGGCGGGCTGCACGAACCCGACTCGGGCGAGATCCGTGTGGGCGGCGAAGTTGTCAGGATTCGTTCGGTGCAGGATGCGTCAAAGCTCGGGATAGGTTTCGTTCACCAGGAATTGAACGTTCTGGATAATCTCGACGTCGCCGGAAATGTTTTTCTCGGTCGTGAACCGCTGATGGGCGGACCGCTGAAATTGATCGACCGCAAAAGGATGTACGCCGATACGGACAAGTATCTGAAACACCTGGGGCTGGATGTTTCGGGCAGGACGCCGCTGGCGAGGCTCTGCATCGCGGAGCAGCAGATGGTCGAGATCGCCAAGGCCCTGTCGCAAAACGCGCGGCTGCTGATCATGGACGAACCGACCTCCAGCCTGACACTGACCGAAACCAATCGTTTGATGCAGGTCATCAGGGAATTAAAAACACAGGGCGTCAGCATTATTTACATCTCGCATCGCCTGGCTGAGGTGCGGGAAATTGCCGACCGCGTGGTGGCTCTGCGCGACGGCCGCAATGCCGGGACGCTCGAACGCAATGAGATCACGCACGAGAATATGGTGCTGATGATGATCGGGCGCGAACTCAGCAATTTTTACATCCCGCCGACGGGAGAAACTCAGCAGAAAAACTACTTTGAAGTAAGCGGGCTGCGGACGCGAAAATATCCGCAAAAGGAAGTTTCTTTCAAGGTCGATAAGGGCGAAATTCTTGGTTTTGCCGGATTGGTCGGCGCCGGCCGCACCGATATGGCACAGGCTCTGTTCGGCGTGAAAAAAGCCGTCATGGGGAATATCGTGCTCGACGGTAAAAAACTCAACATTAATTCGCCGCAGGATGCCATCGCCCAGGGTGTTTATCTGATACCCGAAGACCGCCGCAATCTCGGGCTGATCACCACCCAGGCGATCCGGGAAAATGTCACGCTGCCCGATCTGAGCCGCTACACGACTGCCGGGCTTTTAAATGTCGCCAGCGAAAAAGCAGCCGCTAAAAAAATTTGCGGCGAGCTTAACGTGAAGATGGCTTCGGTCGAAACCAAGGTCGGGAATTTAAGCGGCGGCAACCAGCAAAAGGTAGTGCTGGCGAAATGGCTCTCGCTCGATCCGAAAGTGCTGATATTCGACGAGCCGACGCGCGGAGTCGATATCGGCGCAAAATCCGAGATTTATTTTCTGATGCGCGAGCTGGCGAAAAAAGGCGTGGCGATCATTGTCATCAGCAGCGATATGGAAGAAGTGCTGGGAATCAGCGACCGCGTCGCCGTGATGCACGAAGGCCGCATTACCGGTATTCTCGAACGCGATGGATGTTCGGAAGAAGCCGTGATGCAACTAGCGGTCGGCGGGGATCGATGAGTTAAAAAGTTCGCAGGGGCGTATGAAAAAAGAACTCGGCATATTTATTTTACTCGTGTTGTTGTGCGCGGCCGTGGGCGTAATCAATCCGCTGTTTTTGTCCGCCGCCAATCTGCAAAATACCGCGCGGCTAATCGGCCTGTTCGGTATTTTCAGCATCGGGCTGGGGATCGTGATCATCACCTCGGGCATCGATCTTTCGGTGGGTTCGTTGATGGCGCTGCAGGGGGTCGTGCTGTCGATACTGCTGGCCGAGCGGCACTGGGCGGCGGCGCTGGCCGTGATCGCGGTGATGGCCCTGACGATGGCGCTCGGCCTTTTCCACGGCCTGCTGATCACAAAAATAGGCGTGCAGCCGTTCATCGTCACATTATGCGGGTTGCTTTTTTATCGCGGGATCGCGCGATTCGTCGCCGGTGATGAAACAAAAGGTTTCGGCAATGCTGAAGGCTTCGAAACCCTGCGCGATCTGGCGAACGGCAGCCTTTTTGGCGTTCCGATGCCGTTCGTCTTATTGATATTCATTAGCATCGTGATGTGGGTGGTGATGCACCGGTCGGTTTACGGGCGCTATCTTTTTGCCGTCGGGCGCAACGAAGAAGCCGCGCGCTATTCCGGTATCAATACGGGACGAATGATCATCAGCGCATATGTGCTGTGCGGCGCGCTGACGGGAATTGCAGGAATACTATTCGCGTTTTACACGCCGTCGATCTCGCCTTCGTCACATGGAAATTCATACGAGCTTTACGGAATCGCGGCGGCGGTGCTGGGCGGGTGCAGTTTGCGCGGCGGCGAAGGCTCGATTATCGGAATTTTGATCGGCACGGCGTTGCTGCAGGTGCTGCAAAATCTGGTGAATCTGCTCGGCATTCCGTCGTCGCTGAATTTTGCGGTGATGGGCGCGGTCATTTTGCTGGGAGTGATCGCCGACCAGATCATCAAGCAGCGTTCGGCGCGAAAGACCGGTGCGGGTGTGTAGTAGATGGCGGAAACAGACGATCCCGTGTGAATATGAGAAAGAATAAATCACCGCCCGTATATTTTTTCGGAGGTCGAGCGCTGGCGCAGCGGCATTCGGACATTTAAGATTATCTCGGTCATAATGTAAGAACGAAAGGCTGCCATAAGACGGCGGATCAAAAAAATAGATGGCAATTTTAGTGACAGGCGGAGCGGGATATATCGGCAGCGTAACGGTCGAATTGCTGCGTGATAAAGGCGAAGACGTCGTTGTGCTGGACAATCTGTCACGCGGACATCGCGCGGCGGTCGATGCGGATGTGCCTTTTTACCAGGGCGACATCGGCGACGGCGAACTCATCCGGCAGATAGCCGAAGATCATAATATCGCTGCCTGTGTGCATTTTGCGGCGTTCGCCTACGTCGGCGAATCGGTCACCGATCCGAATATTTATTTTGAAAACAACGTCGCGCAAGGGGTCAAATTGCTGGACGCGCTGGTCGCGGCAAATATACGGCAAATCGTGTTCTCCTCGACCTGCGCGACCTATGGCGAGCCGCAGCAAATCCCCATCGACGAAACTCACCCGCAGCGCCCGGCAAATCCATATGGCTGGTCGAAATTTTTTATGGAGCGCATTTTGGAATCCTACGACCGGGCGTTCGGCTTAAAATTCGTCGCGCTGCGTTATTTTAATGCCGCCGGAGCAATTACACGGCGCGGCGAGCATCATGAGCCTGAAACACATCTGATCCCTAACGTCCTGGCGGCGGCAGACGGCGGCCTGGAATTCGTTTCGGTTTTCGGCGGCGATTACCCCACTCCCGACGGCACTTGTATTCGTGATTATATTCACGTATCCGACCTGGGCGATGCGCATATCCGCGCGCTCGATCATCTGCAAAAAGGCAGCGATTCGACCCACATTAATCTGGGAAACGGACAAGGCTATTCCGTTCTGGAAGTGATCGACGCGGCGCGGAAAGTGACTGGAAAAAAAATCGAGGTAAGAATGGAACCGCAGCGTCCTGGTGACCCTTCGCGGCTGATCGCCGATGCCGGTAAGGCCCTGGAAGTGCTCGGCTGGAAACCGAAATATCCGGGTCTGGAGACGATCATCGGCAGCGCCTGGAATTGGAAACAGGCTAATAAAAACGGGTATGGGAATTAAAGTACTTGCCCGCCCATCGTTAATTATGACCACTGAAACTAAAAACCCGGTTACTAAAAAATTTTTCGGCAAAATGCCCGATGGCACGGGCGTCGATATTTTTACACTGACAAATTCAAAAGGCGCGGAGGTGAGAATTACGAATTACGGCGGCGCGCTGGTTTCGCTCATGATGCCGGATAGAACAGGCGAATTCGACGACGTTGTGCTGGGTTACGAAACGCTGGAAGAATACATAAACGGTAATTTTTTCATGGGGGCGACGATCGGGCGTTACTGTAACCGGATCGCGGAAGGAAAATTTTCACTAAATGGCAAAGATCACGTGCTGGCGCAGAATCGCGGCGGTAATCATCTGCACGGCGGAGACAACGGTTTTCATCGAAGGATCTGGAACGCGGGCCCCGGTAACGATAACGCGAGCCTGGAACTGAGATATTTCAGTCCCGACGGTGAAGAAAATTATCCCGGAAATCTGCGGGTTAAAGTTACTTATACGCTGACCGAAAATAATGAGCTGAAGCTCGATTATTTTGCCGTGGCCGATAAAGACACGCTGGTCAATCTGACCAATCATTCTTATTTCAATCTCGGGGGCGGTAAGTCGGAGGATATTCTCGGCCATACGCTGTACATCGATGGCGACAAATTTCTGCCTGTTGACGACACGCTGATCCCGACCGGGGAACTGCGCAGCGTAAAAAATACGCCAATGGATTTCACCGCGCCGGCCCCGATTGGCGCGCGGATCGATCAGCCCGACGAACAATTGGAACTGGCCAATGGCTACGATCAAAATTGGGTTTTGAATAAGACGGGCGGAGAACTTTCGCTGGCGGCGAGAGTTTATGAAGCTGCAAGCGGGCGCGTGATGGAGGTTCATACGACCAAGCCGGGGATACAGTTTTATTCCGGTAACCGTTTGCAGGACATGCGCGGTAAAAATGGACGGATTCATCAAAAACGCGCCGCCCTCTGTCTGGAAACACAGTATTTTCCCGATTCCCCTAATAAACCTCACTTCCCATCGGCCGTGCTGAGAGCTGGAGAAGAATACGACCGCACGACAATTTATAAATTTTCCATAAAATAGTGTAAAACTTAAGGCAGGATTTTCTTTCCGATACATTTTTATGCTGCAAAAGCTCAGGCTCAAACTCAAAAAAATTTCTTTTCTTCACAATATCTACATGCGGTTGAAAAGAAGTTATACCGGCGAACTGCTTGGGATGACGACGAGATCCGAGCAGGAATATTTTGCCGATTACGGTGAAAATTTATACCGAGGAAGAGGCGAAGTCGTCGATCTGGGATGCTGGCTGGGATCGACCACGATCTCGGTGGTCAGCGGCCTGCAGAAAAATCCGGCCTTTGCCGATTCGGATAGAAAAGTTTTTGCTTACGACACTTTTACCTGGTACGACAGTATGAACGAACCTGTTGCCGGAACCGAGCTGGTCGGAAAATACCGGGAGGGCGACAGTTTTCTCGAGGCGTATAAAAAACGGACGGCAAAATATGCCGACCGGATCGAAATTTGCGCGGGCGATCTGAAAGAGATCGGCTGGCATGGCGGCGACATTGAATTTCTGCTGGTCGATGCGATGAAAAACTGGGAGCTTTCAAATGCGATCCTGAGAGATTTTTACCCGCATCTGATCCCCGGGCAGAGCCTGGTTTTGCAGCAGGATTTCGCTCATTATTTCACGGTCTGGATCCATCTTATTCATTGGCGTTTGCGCGATTACTTTGAATTTGCCGCCGATATTGCAAATTCTTCGAGCGTGGTTTTCAGGAATATTAAAAAGATACCGCTCGAACTTTTGACCAAAGAATATTCTTTTGACGATTTTTCCGACACCAATGTAGCGGACGCTATTAACTACTCTTTAAGCATGGTCTCCGAAGATAAAAAAGCTAATATCCGCGCCGCCCACATAATGAGTTTTATTCATCAGAAAAGATATCGCGAAGCTGCCGACGTGCTCGGCGCCTTGGAGAAAAAATTCACCTTTGAAAAAGACTTAATTATAGTTCAGGGTTTGTTGAGATCCGAGTTAGCGTAAAAACGGGAATTAAACTAAAACTAAAACTTAAGAAGAAGCGGGCAAAGAGACGATAAAAACCGTTCCTTTATCCTGACCGGCGCTTTCGGCGCGGATCGTTCCGTGATGCAATTCGACAATGTGGCGCGCGATCGCCAAACCTAATCCCAGGCCGTTGTATTGCCCGGTATTCAAATTATCTTCCTGCTGAAAACGTTCGAAAATAAAAGGCAGAAATTCGGCGCTGATCCCCTTGCCGCTATCTTTTACCGAAATTTCAATGTGTGAATCCGCGCGTTTGAGATGAATATCGACCTGCCCGGTTTTCGGAGTAAATTTAATAGCGTTGGATAAAAGATTCCATAAAACCTGCTGCATACGAGCACCGTCGCCGGTCATAAAAACGCCGGGTTCGAGAAATGTCCGCAGGCTAATTTCTTTTGCATCGGCGGCTGATGCAACTGTTTCAGCGGCGTTTTCGACCGTCTCCGTTAAATTTACCCGGCTGTTTACGATCCGCAATTTACCGGAGGTGATACGGGCAAAATCCAAAATATCTTCGATCAGAACTTTCTGGGCCGCGGCGCTGCGCTGTATTACTTCCATCGCCTTTTTGACCAGTTCCGCGTCATCTTCTTTATCTTTTAATATTGCGATCCAGCCGAGAATTGCCCCGAGCGGGGTTCGCAGATCGTGTGAAACAACGGATAAAAATTCCTCCTTGGTGCGGTTGGCGGTCTCGGCTTCTTTTTTCGCTTGTAAGATCTCATTTTCGTACCGGTTTCTCTGATGCATCGGGAGCAGAACAAAATCGTAAAAAACCGAGCCGTTACTTTCGCGGCGGGAAGCATTGACCAAAACGGGCAATTCTTCCGCTGACTGGCAGCGGAGTGACAGATAAACTTCTTCGAGCTTTCCCTGAAGCCTCAAAAGCGGAAAAAAATGTGTTTGGTAAAAAATATTTCCCGGAGCCGAGAAAAGTTTTCTGATATGAGTATCGGCTAATTCTTCGCGCCGGTAGCCGAGTAATTTCAAAAGTGTGGCGTTAATTTCTACTATCTCGCCATTATCGGTTAGGGCTAAAAATCCGCACGGCGCATTGTCCAATAATTCATCCATACGAAATTTCCGCGCCCTAAACACCGTTCAAGTAATCTTTGATGACTTCGATCGTTTCCCGGGGATGGCTCATGTGCGGGCAGTGGCCGGTGACATCCAGCAAGCGAAGAGTGCTGCCCGGCATATTTTTATGCATAAACTCGCCGACGGAAACGGGAGCGATCGCGTCATCCATCACCTGAACGATCAGGGACGGAGTTGTCACCCTGGAAAGATCGGCGCGATTGTCCGAATAAAAGGTGGCTTCGGCAAAGCGGCGCGAGATCTGCGGGTCGATGGAGCAAAAACTTTCTTCCAGTTCCCGGGCGAGTTCCGGCTGATCGTCATTTTTCATGATGACCGGCGCGAGAAAACTCGCCCATCCTAAATAATTCTTGTCCATCAGATCGAGCAGCCCTTCGATGTCGGAGCGTTCGAATCCGCCGGTATATTCGGGAAGGTGATTTATATAGCAGGGCGAGGGTACGATCTGGATCAGACACTTAAAAAGTTCGGGCCGCTCGATGGCGGCGAGCACTCCGACCATGCTGCTGACCGAATGCCCGACAAAGATCACATCTTTTAATCCCAGCTCGCCGCAAATATCCAGAATGTCCTGAGTGTAGCCTTTTAGATCTCCGTAACGCTTCGCATCGTACGCGCCGACATCGGATTTTCCGGAACCGACGTAATCGAATAAAACGACCCGGTAATCTTCTTCAAAAGCCGGCGCAACAAAACGCCACATACTTTGATCGCAGCCGAAACCGTGCGCAAACATGATCGTTTGCGTACCCTTACCGGAAATCTTAACGTTATTTCGCTGTGAAATATTTTCTGCCATATCTGGTTCAGACACTGGAAGCGAATTTATATAGGTTGGGATTATACTAGCACAATTGGAGAGAGCGCATAAAATGAGATCCCCGCTCATGAAGTCACAATTTAGATAACGTATTCGCGCTGGAGGCAGAAAAACAGATCTTTACTATTCCGAGAATTGAAAACCCGTACTTTTCTTGAGAATGGTATTTGCCGAAGGAAAATAAATGAAAGTAAACAACAGCGGAGCGACTCACCGAACCGGGTCGCTCCCTAAACGTATTTACTACGCCGACTGCAAAAACACCTACGTCGTCTTTCCCGGCTTTACTGTCTAAATTCCGAACAATTTTCCAAAGAAGCCGGTTGCAAGTTCTCCCCAAATTAGGAAGAATGCTGCCAGAATAGCCGCACATATGGCGAGCTGGTACTCGATCTTCTTTAACGATCTAATTGCCAGCTCACAGGAAAGACCCGTGCTGAGCAGCAAGAGCCCGGCAATGAGAAAATCCCCCAGGGTCCAGTTCACTTCCGTTGTGAACCGCATCGCTATGAAGGGGATGAGTAAAAGAAGGCCTACTGTAAGTAAAATGCCGATAAGTCTTATGTTCTGAAAGGTCATAAATGTTCCGTCCTTTATAATAATTAGTTTGTATATTTAGCGGTCGCTCAGCCGCGTATATTTGATGTTGCGGAGCACCGGGTTGCTGTAGTCGTAGCCGACGACCTTTCCGTCCTTGTCCCGCAGGAAGCGTACCACCATCTGGCTGATCATAAACGTGTCGCGGTCAACCGGCTTGAGTTGCAGAGCCTTCTCAGGGTTTCGATAGAAACGCATCACCAGGCCGCCTTTTTCAGCCACCATCTCCATGACCGCTCCCATCTCGTTGCTTTCGTATTGTCCGGCAAATGCGTTCAGTTCGGCTGCGGTGGGCGCAAAGGACTGGGCGCGGCGATACCGCATCGCTGCCCCCTCGTTCGGCTTGATCTCGAATCGGTCGGCTGAGAGGAATTGTAATTCGAATTCGGCCTCCGACATGAAAAACACAGAGGGGCGCCGATTACGAAAACGGTCCGCAGCAAGGGCAGTAAGGGGGCCGCCGCCGGCGATCGCCAGAGTGTTGTTGTTTACCGCAAGGAGCAGCGGCTGGCCGGTTTGTTCGTTGAAAAACAGTCCCGCCCTGGCGCTCAGATCGCCTACGCCAACACCGGCATTGACAGCAGGCGCGGCCGGATCAGCAGCGGCGGGGGGCAGAAACAAGTCAAAGATGCTGTTGGCATACGCGTCCCGGGCGCCTCCGTCCGAGTTGCACATAATGGCAAAGGAGATTCCGTGTTCCGGAAGTCGGCCCGCGAGTGTGCTGTACCCGGCCGCCCCGCCGCTATGCCACACCAACTTGTCGCCACTGCGGGTTTCCACGCGCAGCCCCCTAGCGTAGGTTAGCTTCCTGCCGTTGTTCAAGACGGTCGGTTCCTGAAGTTTCTGGGTGACAAACTTGCCCAGAGTGCCGGCCGTCAACGCGTCATTCCAGATGACAAGGTCGCCCGCCGTGGTGAGGAGGCCCCCGCTGCCGCCGCGGTCGTTGCCGAAATACATATCGAGTTTCCAGCGGTCATTCTCCTTTTTGTAAGCGAGCGCGCGGTTCTTAACGACGTCTTTCATATCGTGGAGATACACAGTCGACTTCATCTTGAGCGGTTCCCACAGTCGTTTCCGCGTGAAGTCGGAAAACGATATCCCGCTGGTGCGCGCGACGATCTCCTTCAGGAGCTCATAGCCGCTGTTCGAATAAGACCATTCCTCGCCCGGAGCAAAATTGAGGCCGTGTTGACGCAATGCCATGGTGATCGCGGTGGGATCTCCCTCGGCCAGCCCCCTTATTGCGGTCCAGTCTCGAATGCCGCCGGTATGAGTGAGCAGGTGGTCCAGCGTGACCTTGTGGCCGGTGTCGGGCAGTTCAGGAATATATTTACGGATGTCCTCCGAAAGAGAAAGTCGCCCATCTTCAACGAGGAGGAGGACAGAGGCCGCCACGAACTGCTTCACCACCGAGCCGGCATCGAAGATGGTGTTCGGGTTGATAACAACGTCGCGTTCGAGGTCGGCCGAGCCATAACCGCGGCTGGCGGCCAGTTTTCCGTTCTGCGAAACGGCAACTGCGCATCCGGGCGCATCTGGCTTCAGCCCGCTAAAGATCTTATCGACATCAGCATTTTTATCCTGCGCATAAGCAGCGGGGACGCCGATAAGCAAAACGGCGGCTACAAACGATACCAGAAGGAAAGAATAACTAGATTTAATGGTGTTTTTCATTTGTTTCTTCATCACGCTGATTTGGAATTTACGTCAAGTTATCTTATTTGTCAAGCACTTTATATTATAAAGCATAGATATTCGATATTTATACGCTGGATTTTCTATTAAAGCGCTGCCGCGCAGTAAACTTTTCAACTACTTAGAGCTATCTGGGCGTCTAATCTTGAGAAAAAAGTAAAGATTTGATAAACTTACGTTTGCTTTGAGATACAAAATGATTCGCAGGTAAGTATATGAAGATTTCGGCACAGGAAGAATATGGTTTGCGCTGTCTGGTACAGCTTGCCACTTTAACAGGCGGCGCGGCGCTGACTTTACCGCAACTTGCTGAATTAGAAGGTATTTCCGTCGCTAATGCGGGCAAATTGATGTGGATATTAAACAAAGCCGGGTTGGTGCAGGCAACGCGCGGCACCAAGGGCGGCTATCATCTGGCGCGCCCCGCAGCCGAGATCCATCTGAGCGAGGTGTTAAAGGTATTGGAGCAGGACGCGATCGACGGGCACTGCGAAAATTACACCGGCGTACTGGACAGCTGCATTCACAAAGGCGATTGCGGCATCCGCTCGGTGATCGTTGGTTTGCACGAAGTGGTTCAGCACGCACTGTCGCAAATTACGCTGGCGCAGCTGATCGGCGACGAGTCATCGGTTGGTTTTGCCTTTCACCAGATCAAGGGCATAAATTGGGAATTGGATCACGGAAAATTGACCGCGAAGGTTTAAGGGTCGGGAATTAAGAAAATGAGCACAGCAGCAGAACTTTTAACTAACAGAGAATACAAATACGGCTTTGTCACCGACATCGAAACGGAAAGCATTCCTAAAGGACTCTCCGAAGACACCGTCCGGATGATCTCCGCTAAGAAAAACGAGCCGGAGTGGATGCTCGAATTTCGCCTTAAGGCCTATCGTCACTGGCTGAAAATGGAAGAGCCCGATTACTGGGCGAACGTTCATTATCCAAAAATCGATTACCAGGACATCATCTTTTATTCGGCTCCGAAAAAGAAGGAGATGAAAGAGAGCCTTGACGAGGTTGATCCCGAACTGCTGAAAACTTTCGAAAAACTCGGCATCCCGATCACCGAGCAGAAGATGCTCGCCAACGTGGCGGTCGATGCGGTTTTTGATTCGGTTTCGGTGGCGACGACCTACAAGAAAAAACTGGCCAAAGCGGGCGTGATCTTTTGCTCGTTTTCCGAAGCGCTGCAGGAATACCCGGAACTTATCAAAAAATATCTTGGCACGGTGGTGCCGACCGGCGATAACTTTTTCGCCGCGCTGAATTCGGCAGTGTTTTCCGACGGCTCTTTCGTTTTTATTCCCAAAGGCGTCCGCTGCCCGATGGAGCTCTCTACTTATTTCCGCATCAATACGCAGAATTCCGGCCAGTTCGAACGGACGTTGATCGTTGCGGAAGAAGGCGGCTATGTCGCCTATAACGAAGGCTGTACCGCGCCGCAATTCGACACCAACCAACTTCACGCGGCGGTGGTCGAACTGGTCGCGCTCGACAATGCCGAGATCAAATATTCGACCGTGCAGAATTGGTACGCCGGCGATGAAAACGGCAAAGGCGGCATTTTTAATTTCGTGACCAAGCGCGGCGCCTGCCGCGGCGTCAATTCGAAAATTTCCTGGACACAGGTCGAGACCGGCTCGGCGATCACCTGGAAATACCCGAGCGTTATTCTGCAGGGCGATAATTCGATCGGCGAATTTTATTCGGTCGCGCTGACTAATAACATGCAGGAAGCCGACACCGGCACGAAAATGATCCACCTCGGCAAAAATACCAGATCGACCATCATTTCAAAGGGAATTTCCGCCGGGCGTTCGAACAACAATTACCGCGGGTTGGTAAAAATGATGCCAAAAGCCGAAGGCGCGCGTAATTACACCCAGTGCGATTCGATGCTGATCGGCGACAAATGCCACGCAAATACTTTCCCGTATATCGAGGTGCTGAACAACACGGCGCGGGTAGAACACGAAGCGACGACCTCGAAGATCAGCGAAGAGCAATTGTTTTACCTGCAGCAGCGCGGGCTTTCGCAGGAAGACGCTGTCTCGCTCATTATCAATGGCTTCTGCAAGGAAGTCTTTCGCGAACTGCCGATGGAATACGCCGTCGAAGCGCAGAAACTTTTAGGGCTGAAACTCGAGGGAAGCGTGGGGTAAATTTGAGATGTTATGACTCCTCAAGAATTGAAGCAACAAATTGAAAAGTTTCCTTCTGAGTATATAGAAGCTCTTAAAGAACAGACTCAAGCGATTTTGTTTTATGAAGAACTAGAGCGTGAATTATCGTATGTGGAGAAGAAACGTTCTTTGGAATTGGAAGAGGTGCATGAAGCTATTTACGATGAAGATAGCGACATTGAACTTATTAAACTCGAAGCTGTATTAGAACAACTTAAGTTAAAAGCGTCAGAGATTGAGTTTAAGGCAGAAGTAGAGTTTAGAAAGTCACATGATAAGACTACGGAAAGTCATGTTAAAGCTGAAATAAGCCAAAATACTCAGGTCGCGCAGGTTAGGCGAGAATTAATAGATGCAAAAGCCGGATTAAGATTGAAAAAAGCAGAACATCTAAGAGAGCGGAGTGAACGTCGGGATCGAGAGAGACAGAAGCGTTTCGAGGCAAGAATAGAAATTGAAAATGACGAAATAAAAGAGCTACAAGCGCGACTTGCTTCTGCTAGACAAAGATACCTTATGGCGAATGATCAAGTAGAATTTCTGAGAAAGCAATTAGCTGTGTTTGAAATGCTGATGGAGTTCGACGAACGCCCAGATGAATAAAATGAAAAAGATCCAGGTAGAAGGAACGCCGATTCCAAAAGGACATTATTCGCAGGGCATCGTCCATAACGGTCTGGTTTATGTGTCTGGCCAGCTGCCGATGGACATGGTGAAATGGGAACCGGTTGTGGGCGGGATCGAAGAACAAACCGAAGTAGCGCTGCGAAATGTCGAGGCAGTTTTACACGCCGCCGGCAGCAGCCTCGATCAGGTCATTCAAATGACGATCTATATTTCGGACGGAGAATATTGGGCTAAGGTCAATGAAGTTTTTGCGCGTATTATGGGCGATCACCGCCCGGCACGCGCCATTGTGCCGGTCAAGGATCTGCATTTTGGTTTGGGTATAGAAATTCAGGCGATAGCGGCGGTAAGCAATTAGGAAATACAAACTTATGCGGAGAGTATTTCAACATATGAATAAGAGATCAATATTATTATTTCTAACTTTGTGCCTGGGATTTGGTCCGGCTGCATTTGCCCAGAAGAGCCCGGCGGCAACGGCCCGCGCGTTTGGAGTTCAAACCAAAAAGACGCAGGCTGCTATGACCATTCCGGCAGCCCTGAAACTGCTCAAAGACGGTAACAAGCGATTCGTGGCGGGCAAGCTTATCAACCAGAAAAGGTATAGGAAGCAGGTCCCGGTGACTGCTAAAGGCCAATATCCGTATGCCGCAATTTTAAGCTGTTTGGATTCGCGGGTGGGGGTCGAACAGATCTTCGATCTCAATAACGGCGATGTATTTAACGGCCGGATAGCGGGCAATGTGATGAATCCGGATATGCTGGGCAGCTTTGAGTTTGCCACGAAATTGTACCAGGCAAAGGTCGTCCTCGTTTTGGGCCATTCCGATTGCGGCGCCGTAAAGGGGGCTTGCGATTTTGTCCGGTTGGGTAATTTGACCGGATTGCTTATGAGGATCGAACCTGCGGTGGAGCTGATCGGGCGAGATTGGAGAAACGGTAAAAAGAACTCGAAGAATCCCGCTTTTGTCGAAGCCGTTGGTGAAGCAAATGTAAGACTCGTAATGCAGAGCATAACAAAAGGTAGCCCCGTCATGAAGGAGCTGGTCGATGCCGGCAAGATCTTGATAGTCGGGGGTATTTACGATCTTAAGACCGGAAGGGTGCGGTTCCTGAGTTAGGCGGTAGCGGCGGTGAAAGAATGAAAATAGGAATCGTTATCTTTGATAAATTTACCGACCTCGATCTGTTTTTGATGTGGGACCTGCTTAATCGTGTCCGCACGGAAAACTGGGAAGTGGAAATTCTCGGCGAAAAAGAAGTTCACGTTTCCGCCACAAATATCGAGGTCAAAACACACGGACGAATCGAAGAAGCAAACGAAGCGGATGCCGTGCTGTTTGTCAGCGGCCAGGGAACGCGCGACCGGATCGCGGATGAAAATTGGCTGGGCCGGTTCAAATTGGATCCGCAAAAACAGTTCATCGGTTCGATCTGTTCCGGATCTCTGATCCTGGCAAAGCTCGGATTGCTGGAAGGCAAAACGGCGACGACGTACCCGACCTCGAAAACGGTTTTGGAAAGTCTCGGCGTCGAGGTCGTCGAGAAGCCTTTTGTCGCGCACGAGAAAACGGCGACTGCGGGCGGCTGTCTCGCACAGCAGTATCTGATCGGCTGGGTGATCGAAAATCTGGCGGGCAAAGAGTGGCGCGATCTGGTTCTGAGATCTATCCAGCCGGTTGGCGAGGGTCTGTTTTTTGCAGATGTTCCTGAGTTGGCAAAACTGTATGCGCCGCGAGTACAAGCGGCAGAGGCAGCATAACGATAGAATTTATTAAACGCAATTATGTTATTAGAAATTAAAGACTTACATGCCGGTATCGAAGGCCGGGAAATCCTTAAAGGGGTGAATTTAAACGTCAACAAAGGCGAAATTCACGCGATCATGGGGCCGAACGGTTCAGGTAAATCGACGCTGGCAAAAGTTCTGACCGGACATCCCAGCTACCACGTCATCAGCGGCGAAGTGCTTTACGACGGCAAGAATCTGCTCGAACTAGACCCGGACGAGCGCGCCCGCGAAGGGGTTTTTCTCGCCTTTCAGTACCCGGTGGAAATTCCCGGCGTTTCGAATTCGCAATTTTTGCGGTTGGCGTACAACGAAAAGATGCGGCACATTGGCGAAGAAGAACTCGACCCGCTGGAATTTAACGATTATCTCAAAGAAAAAATGAAGATCGTCGAGATGGATAAATCGTTTATGAACCGCGCGGTGAATCAGGGTTTTTCCGGCGGCGAAAAAAAGCGCAATGAGATATTGCAGATGGCGGTGCTTGAACCGAAACTCGCCGTGCTCGATGAAACGGATTCCGGCCTGGATATCGACGCGCTGCGCATCGTCGCTGAGGGCGTAAATAAACTCCGCTCGCCGGAAAATGCTGTCGTCGTCGTGACCCATTACCAGCGTTTGCTGGACTATATCGTGCCGGATTTTGTCCATGTGCTGGCGGGCGGCAAGATCGTCAAAGACGGCGGCAAGGAATTGGCGCTGGAACTCGAAGCAAAGGGTTATGACTGGGTAAAATCGGCGGCGAGTTAAAAGCAAGTTTTTTAGATGAGCGAGACGAAGATTGAAAATCAGGAAAAAAGCCGCGGCGGGCTGACGATAATTTTATTTGCCGGATGGGCGATCGGGCTGCTTGCCGCTTTTTTAGCTTTTCGCGGCGCCGATGTCGGACAATTGCCGGTTCTGTTGGGCGGTGCCGGCGGCTCGTTTTTCGGAGCGTCCGGTTTTATCGCTACTGTGCTGGGATTTTTGATCGCGTTATTAGTTTTTGCCGCATGGTTTGGTTTGGGAAGCCTGATCTCGTCGTTTATCCGGATAACGCCCGATGAAAATTCTTCAAAGTGGTTGAAGTTTACTATCAGCACCGCGATCGGCGCTGCGGCCTGGTCGCTGATCTGGTTCTTTTTAGGTTTAGCCGGCGCATATAACAAGCCGGTTGCCGCGGCCGCGCTTCTTTTGGGTTTAATATTAGCAGCATGGAAATTTACCGGCTTTCGGAAAGAGAAAAGTGAAACGGCTGAACGAGTTAAATTCTCCGGGCAGGAAAAATTTCTTATTGCGCTGACGCTGATTCCGGTAATCCTGGCCCTGATCGCCTCGCTCGCTCCACCGACGGCAAAGGATGCGCTGCTTTATCATTTCGCGGTACCGAAGGTTTTTGTCGCCCAGGGCGGTAACGCCTTAGTCGAGGGAAATATTGCCAGCTACCTGCCGCTGGGGACGGAAATGCACAGCGTCTGGGCGATGCTGCTCGGCGGTTTTTCCAGCCCGCGGACGGCGGAAGCAGCTGCCGGAGCGACCATTTTTCTCTTCTTCCCGTTGCTTTTGCTGGCGATTTACGGCTGGGCGCGGGAGTTAAAACTTGCCGGAATATGGAGCGCGGTCGCAGTGCTGGTCTTTGCGACAGTTCCGACCGCTTATCACGTCGCTGCCAGCGGTTATATCGATCTGGCGCTGGCTTTATATGTGACGCTATCCATTTATGCGCTTGGGCGCTGGTGGAACACGCTCGAAAATCGCTGGCTGGTTTATGTCGCGATCTTTCTCGGCGCGGCCCTGTCGGTCAAGCTAACGGCGCTTTTTGTTTTTGCCGCTTTTGCTCTGACGATCCTGCTGCGGGCAAGACAGGCGAAAACCGGAGAACCTGCGGGCACCGGGAAAGTATTGGCAAGCGGTATCATCGCGCTGGTTTTGGGCGGCCTGATCGCAAGCCCCTGGTACCTGCGCACGTGGAAAGAAACCGGCAGCCCTATCTTTCCGTTCTACATGAATATTTGGAAAGGACAGGCGCCGGGATGGGACGCTGAGCGTTCGGCGCTTTTCCAACTGATGAATTCGCGTTACGGCGGCGCGGCAAAAAATGTCTTCGATTATATTTTGAGCCCTTTTAAGATTTCGATCCTGGCCCAGCCGGAGCAGGCGGCTTTTTTCGACGGGGTTATCGGCGTAGTTTTTCTTTTCGGGCTGCCTGTCTTGATCTGGGCACTATGGAAATACGACCTTCCGGCGGAGATAAAGGCGGCGCTCGGCGTCTGCCTGGTGATCTTTCTATTCTGGCTTTTTTCCAGTGAACAGCTGCGCTATCTGCTGCCTATTTTTCCGGTTTTAGCGATCGCGATCTGCGCGGCGGCGGAAACGATCTCGAAAAACAAAGGTTCACTGAGCAAAGTTTGGCAGGTTTCGCTGGTGGGAATGGCAATGGCTGCGGGGCTGACGGGGTTTGCCTGGTTTTTGCAGAAGAATCCGCTGCGGGTCGTTTTCGGCGGGGAAACCAGGGACGAATATTTAGCCAGAAATCTCGATTATTACCCGTTTTATCAAGTGGTAAATACGCAGACTCCGGAAAATGCAAAAATTTGGCTGATAAATATGCGCCGGGATTCGTATGACTTAGAGCGCCCCTATTTTTCGGACTATCTTTTTGAAGACTGGACCTTGAAAAAGCTGGTTTGGAGCGCGCGCAGCGCCGCCGAGCTGCGCGAAAAGACCCGGCAGATGGGCATTAATTATGTGTTGGTGCGGCATGATATTTTACTCGATTACGCCCAGTCCGGAGTCATGGACGACCAAAAGCCCCCTTCGGAAAACGAGGGCAAATTGAAAATGTTAAAGGAAGTATTTTTTGACGAGGCGAACGTCGTCCGTTCCGACAAAAAATTTAGTTTAGTGAAAATATTTTAGAGCAATTTTTATAATGACAGCAGAACTGAAAAAACAGACCATTTACGATGCGGAATTCAAGCGAAGCTTGCTCGCATCGCGCCAGCCTATTTGGCTGAAAACCATCCGCAGGCACGCTTTCGATTTTTTCACCGAAAACGGATTTCCGACGCTGAAAAACGAGGACTGGAAATATACCAACGCGGCGCCGGTCGTTAAAGAAGAATTCAGCCTGGAGGCCGGAACTGCTGCTGCGGAAACCGTCGGGGCTTTTATCTACGGCGAATTGGCGCAAAACACGCTGGTTTTGATCGACGGGGTGCTAAACCGGGAATTATCCAGTACGGAAGACGGAGTTGTTGCCGCAACCTTTAACGAAGCTTTTAAGAATGAAGGGATCGTGAAAGCGCTGGAAACGAATTTTGGTAAGGCCGTGGTTTTTGAAAAAAACGGGTTCACTGCCTTGAATACGGCTTTTTTGTCGGAAGGATTATTTTTGTCGATCCCCGAAAATACCAGGATCGAAACGCCGCTTCACCTGCTTTTTGTTTCAACTGCGGGAAAAGCGAGTTTTCCCCGCGTTTTGATCCTGGCCGGTAAGGGAAGCAAGGCAACGGTGGTAGAAAGTTTTGTCAGCGCCGGGCGGGGAGTGTCTTTTTCAAATTCCGTGGTTGAAGTTTTCCTCGAGGATCAGGCGCATCTGACGCATTACCGGATCCAAAAAGAGAGCCCGGAAAGCTTTAATATTGGCACGACGCAGGCGGTGCTGGGACGCGGCAGCGTGTACGATTCGACCAATATTACCCTGGGTGCCGCGCTCTCTCGGCACGACGCCGGGGTCAGATTTACCGCTGAAGGCGCGGAGTGTTTTGTCGATGGCCTTTACATGTTAAACGGCAGCCAACATGCCGATACTCACTCGGTTATCGACCACGCCGTGCCGCACTGCACGTCACACCAAACCTATAAAGGTGTGCTGAGCGACCGCTCACATGCCGTGTTTAATGGTATAGTCATTGTGCGCGAAGACGCACGCGGAACCGATGCGCAGCAGTCCAACAAGAATCTGCTGCTCTCTAACGATGCGCGCGTGGATACTAAGCCGCAGCTGGAAATATTTAACGACGACGTTAAATGCGCCCATGGCGCGACGGTCGGGCAGCTTGAGGACGAGGAAATCTTCTATTTACTGAGCCGGGGGCTTCATCCTGAGTTGGCGCGAAATTTATTAACCTACGGTTTTGCCGAAGAGATCATTAACAAGATCGAGATCGGATCGATCAAGGCAGAACTTGACGAAGCCGTTTTGAATCGTTTAGAAGCAAATTTGGAAGTGTAAAAAATTATGAGAACAAGAATACCAATGATATTGCCGGAAGATCTGTTGATGAAGGTGGATACCCTCGCCGGAGGCAAGCACCGCCGCTCGATCATTATCGAAACGGCGATCCGCGCCTATATTGCCAGCGAGGAGAAAAAGGCCCTCAAGAACGGCACCGTCGATGCTAAAACTAAAGTTCCAAGCAAGAAAACCGCGCCGGTAAAATAATAGAATTAGGCGACTGGTCATTTGAGATAGTTATGATCAAAGTACTTGACGCAAAAGCTAACGATGATTTTTCGCTTGACCTCAAATTCAGCGATGGTAGCTGGAAGCGTTTTGACGTTAATCCGTATTTGGATTACGAGGTTTTCCATAGTTTGAAAGACATAAATTATTTTAAGCAGATCAATATTGCTTTTGGAACCGTACAATGGCCGGATGAACAGGACATCAGCCCGGAAACTTTATACATCGAAGGCAAAGATATTAAAAAAAGTAAAATGGTTTCAACTGGACTAAGTGCGGAAATATAAGTGAAGTTATGAACGCAACTGTTTTAGAGAAAATGAGCGAGTGGGACGTTGAAAAGATCAGGGCGAATTTTCCTGTCTTGTCGCAGACGGTGAACGGGAAGCCGCTGGTGTATCTGGACAACGGCGCTTCATCGCAGGTGCCGAATCTGGTCATCGAACGCGGCGCGAAATACCTGGCCGAAGAACATTCGAATATTCACCGCGGGGTGCATTATCTCAGCCAGAAAGCCACCACCGCCTACGAAGGGGCGCGTGAAAAAGTAAAACGGTTCATTAACGCCCGCGAAGCGAAAGAATGCATCTTTGTCCGCGGCACGACCGACGGGATAAATCTGGTTGCGAGCAGCTACGGGCGAAAATTCATCAACGAAGGCGACGAAATTCTCGTTTCCGAGATGGAGCATCACTCGAACATTATTCCATGGCAGATGATCGCCGAAGAGCGCGGCGCGAAAATTCGCCCGATCCCCATGAACGAGCGCGGCGAACTGGTCATTGAGGAATACGAAAATATGCTGAGCGAACGCACTAAAATGGTCGCGGTCGCGCATGTTTCCAATTCGCTGGGCACGATCAATCCGATCAGGGAAATGACGGCGACGGCGCATAAATTCGGCGTTCCGGTGCTGGTCGATGGGGCGCAGAGCGTGCCGCATTTTCCGGTGGACATGCAGGATCTGGATTGCGATTTCTTTGCCTTTTCCGGCCACAAGATGTTCGGGCCGACGGGCAGCGGAATTATTTACGGCAAAAAAGAATGGCTGGAAAAAATGCCGCCTTACCAAACGGGTGGCGGCCAGATCCGTACCGTCAGTTTTGAAAAAACTACCTTTGCCGAGCTGCCGGATAAATTCGAAGCCGGAACGCCGGCCATCGCCGCCGGGATCGGACTCGGCGCGGCGATCGATTATATAAACTCGGTCGATCTGGCAAAAGCGTTTGCCTATGAACACGAGCTGCTGGAATATGCCACGGAAAAACTTTCCGCGATCGAAGGCGTCAGGATAATCGGCACCGCCGCAAAAAAGGCGAGTGTGCTCTCTTTCATCATCGAAGGAATTCATCCGCATGACATCGGCACGATCCTCGACCAGGAAGGCATTGCCATCCGCGCCGGCCATCACTGCGCGCAGCCGGTGATGAAACACTTCTGCGTACCCGCCACGGCACGCGCTTCGTTTGCTTTTTACAACACCCGGGAAGAGGTCGATAAGCTCGCCGACGCGGTGCAAAAAGTGATCGAAGTTTTTGCTTAAATACATTGAGGTTTAGGAATACATTTGACGCGAAGTGACGGGGTCAGAACCGGGAGCGATAGCGACCGGGTATGAGCGGAGCGAATTGAATCTGGAGTTATTCTTACTGAGGAAGAATATGAACCCGGTCACTATTGTTCCCGGTTCTGACTTCATTTCTGTAATGGATATTTTTGGCTTGTGAGCAACGTTGATTAGAAAATTCCGAAGATGCTGATTCAAACTCTACAAAATCTTTTCCGCCGTGATCTGGAAAAATTAAAACAAGAGATCGGCGCTTACAAAAACGAATCGTCCCTCTGGTTAACGGATAAAAATATTCCGAATTCAGCGGGCAATTTATGCCTGCATCTGATCGGTAATCTCAATCATTTTATCGGTGTGCAATTCGGCGATACAGGCTACGTTAGGCAGCGGGACCTGGAGTTTTCTTCTAAAAATGTACCCAAAACCGAGCTGGTGGAAATGATAGATGGAACGATCGAAGCGGTGGAAAGCTCTCTGGGAAAAATTTCCGGCGAACAGCTAGAGCAGGACTATCCCGTCAAAGTGTTCGAAGAAGACTCTTCGACAGAGTGGATGCTGGTTCATCTGGCGACGCATCTGAATTACCACCTCGGGCAGATAAATTATCACCGGCGGCTTTTGGACGATTAAGATGGAAAAGGTAAATCTCGCTGAAAAATTGTCACAGATATCGGAACACTGGCGGCCCAGGGTTGTCGGTGAACTTAACGGCCAGGAAGTGAAGCTGGTAAAATTTCAAGGCGCATTTCCCTGGCACTTTCATGAAAACGAAGATGAGATGTTTATGGCGGTCCGCGGCAGTTTCGAACTTGAATTTCGCGACCGCACCGTTACTGTCGGCCAGGGTGAATTTGTCATCGTGCCGCGCGGCGTCGAACATCGCCCGGTGGCGTCCGAAGAGGTGGAAGTAATGCTTTTTGAGCCGGCGAATGTTTTAAACACCGGAAATATTGTTGACGAAAAATATACCGCGCCGGTGGGCGATAAGATTTAAAGAATCCCGCACGCTACCGAAGGCGGTACTGATAAGAGGCAAGATACAAGAGGGTTATGTCAGAATTAAGCGATCTCTACCAGGAAGTGATCCTGGATCACAACAAAAATCCACGCAATTACCGTGAGATAGAAAATGCCGATAAAACCGCCGACGGGCACAATCCGCTCTGCGGCGACCAGCTCAAAGTATATCTGAGCATGGAAAACGACACCGTCACGGACGTTTCTTTTGTCGGGTCTGGCTGCGCCATTTCCAAGGCCTCGGCGAGCATGATGACACAGGCCGTCAAGGGTAAAAACAGGGAAGACGCGGAAACGCTTTTCGACGAATTTCACCGGATGGTGCTGGGAGAAATGGATGAAGAAACGGAGGAAAATCATCTCGGTAAACTAAAGATATTCTCCGGCGTGCGCGAATTCCCCGCCCGCGTGAAATGCGCTTCGCTTTCGTGGCACACGATGAAAGCAGCGCTTGAAAACGAAGAGGTCGTCTCAACCGAATAATCCTGGCCGCGGATCGCCACAGAATATACACGGATTTAAGAATTTTAAAAAATCTGTGTTAATCTGTGTAAATCCGCGGCTTTCTTATGCAGATCAAATCCATCGAATTAATAGAGATCAAGCTTCCGCTGGTTCATTTTTTCGAGACCAGCTTTATCCGAACATACGAACGGCGAATTATTCTTATCCGAGTTGTCGATGCCGACGGCAACGAAGGCTGGGGTGAATGCACCGTCGGCGAAACCCCCGGCTACAACGAAGAATGGACCGATGCGGCCTGGGTGACGATTGAAAAGATCCTCGCGCCGATGGTTATTGGAAAAGAAGTCGAAACGGCTTCGCGAATCTGGGGCTTAATGAAGCCGGCGCGCGGCAATCGCATGGCCAAAGCCGCGATCGAGACCGCCGTCTGGGATCTGGAAGCAAAAAAACTGAGCGTACCCCTGTGGAAACATTTAGGCGGTATTCGTAACGAGATCGAATGCGGCGTATCGATCGGGATTCAGGATTCACCCGAAGAGCTTTTTGAAAAGATCCAAACCGAGCTCGACGCGGGTTACCGAAGGATAAAGATCAAGATAAAACCGGGCTGGGACCGCGATATTCTGAAACAGGTGCGGGAAAAATTCGGCGACATCCGGCTGATGGGCGATGCCAACTCGGCATATTCGCTAAACGACGTCGAATTGTTCAAAAGCATGGACGATTTTCACCTGATGATGTTCGAACAGCCGCTGGCGTATGATGATATGCTCGATCACGCCCGGCTGCAAAAACAGATCGAAACGCCGGTTTGTCTTGACGAATCGATCCATTCGCTGCCCGACACGCGCAAGGCGATCAAGATCGGCGCCTGCCGGATCATCAACGTCAAACTCGGCCGTGTAGGCGGCCATAAGCAGGCGAGAAGAATCGCTAAATATTGTCACGCGCGCGAAATTCCGGTTTGGTGCGGCGGGATGCTGGAATCGGGTATCGGGCGCGCGCATAATATCGCAATGGCCACGCTCGAAGGTTTTACCTTACCTGGCGACGTTTCGGCCAGCAAGCGTTACTGGCACGAAGACATCATCGATCCGGCCGTGGAAGTCACCGAACGGGGAACGATCATCGCCCCGGAAAAACCCGGGATCGGATTCGAAGTAAAACGTGAGAGGATCGATAAGGCGACGGTCAGAAGCGGGCTTTTAAAATGAACTTGCTGGAATATTTTCATAATAGACAGGACGAAATAGTCGGGCGGATGCGCGCGCTGATCGAGGCCGAATCGCCATCGCGCGATGAAGCGGGCAGCCGGGCGGTCGTCGATCTACTGGCAGACCGGGCGAAAAGTATTTCCGCGGTCGATCTGGTGGAACGCATTCCGGCCGAAGGGTTGGGCGAGCATCTACTAATTCGCGCGTTTGGTAAAGACCGGCCGCGGGGAGAAAATCTTCTCCTGCTCGGGCATACCGATACGGTGCACCCGCGCGGCTCGGTGGCGGAAAGGCCGTGGAGAGAAGAGGGCGGCAAAATATTCGCGCCTGGGATCTTCGATATGAAGGCCGGGTGTGTGATGCTGTTCGAGGTTTTGCAGTGTCTGTCGGAACTAAATTTACAGCCCTCAGCGCCGGTCGCGATCCTGCTGACTTGTGACGAAGAGATCGGCAGCCACTCAGGGCGGGCGCTGGTTGAAAGCGAAGCCCGCAACGCAAAAGCCTGTTTTGTCCTGGAGCCTTCGGCGCCGGGCGGCAAGGCAAAAACCGCTCGTAAAGGCGGCGGGGTTTTTACGCTGCAGGCGCATGGAGTGGCCGCGCACGCCGGGCTAGACCCGCAAAAAGGCGCTAATGCCATTGGTGAACTGGCGCGGCAAATCACCAAGCTGCATGAACTCAGCAATTTCGAGATAGGCACGACCGTGCTCGTGACCACGATCAAAGGCGGCACCACGACGAACGTTATTCCGGCGGAAGCCGAATGCGAGATGGATGTCAGATTTAGCTCGATGGCCGAAGCGGCCCGGATCGAAAACGAAATAAGATCGCTGAAAGCTGTCGATGAACGAGTGCGGCTGGAAATTTTGGGCGCGGTCAATCGCCCGCCGCTCGAACGATCGGAAAAGATAACCGCGCTTTTTGAGAAGGCGAAACAGATAGCAAAGTCGCTGGGGTTTGACCTCGATGAAGCGCAGGCTGGCGGCGGTTCGGACGGAAATTTTGTCTCGGCGATGGGGCTGCCCGTGCTGGACGGGCTGGGGGTCGCCGGCGACGGCGCGCATTCGGCCCACGAACATATCCTGCCCGCCGATATCCCTTTTCGCGGAGCGCTGCTGGCAAAGCTGTTGACCACGGAACTTTAATTTTCTACCCGATGCCCGAACCAAAGAAAAAAGCGTCGCGAAACCGCACGGTTGAAATAAGCGAACCGGAAGCGAAAACTTACCGGCAGAACCTGCTGTTTCCCAAAAGAGCCGTTTCCTTATCCGAGTGTTCGGACAAAACGATCTGCGGCGATGCATTCGAAATACTAAAATTTTTGCCTCCAAAAAGTTTCGATCTGCTTTTTGCCGATCCTCCGTATAATCTCAACAAAAATTTTGGCGGGAATAGTTTTCAGCAAACGTCGCTCGAAGAATACGAAGAGTGGCTCGATTCGTGGCTGAAACTTACCGTGCCGCTGTTAAAACCTGCCGCTTCGGTTTATATCTGCGGTGATTGGCGTTCGTCGGCGGCGATCCAACGCGCGGGAAGCCGATATTTCAAACTTCGCAACCGCATCACCTGGGAACGTGAAAAAGGCCGCGGCGCAAAAGAGAACTGGAAAAATTGCGCTGAGGATATCTGGTTTTTTACCGTGTCGGATGAATACACTTTTAATCTCGACGCGGTCAGGTTGAAGCGGCGGGTAATGGCCCCCTATCGCGAAAATGGGCAGCCAAAGGATTGGGAAGACGCCGAGGAAGGGAAGTTTCGCCTGACACACCCATCAAACCTCTGGACCGATCTGACGGTGCCGTTTTGGTCGATGCCGGAAAACACCGATCACCCGACGCAAAAACCGGAAAAGCTGATGGCAAAAATTATTCTGGCCAGCACAAATGAAGGCGATGCCATACTAGACCCGTTTCTGGGTTCGGGCACGACCTCCGTCGTGGCAAAAAAACTCGGGCGGCATTTCACCGGGATCGAAGCAGACGAAAAGTATTGCTGCCTGGCAGAAAAAAGGCTGGCGCTTGCGGAAAACATTCCCGCCATTCAGGGCTACACCGGTGGAATATTCTGGGAACGAAACACCCACGAAAAACAGTTGTCACGGGATAAGAAATAACTATTAACGGCTTTGCCCAAATACCCTGATTTGCCTAAATAGTATTTGAACTGCCCAAAAACACAAGGTATTTGGGAAGCCATAATTAAGATAAAAGAAAACCTTGTGCAAGTATTTTGAAGTACAGTCACAAAAACTCCCGCCCGCTCTTGATTTTTCAGAATCACCACGTAAAAAAGCGTGTTTCATGTTTCAGGTGTTTCCGAATGAAACACTGAAACAAAAATGAAACATAAATCTTAAAAATCAGCCAGGATCAGCCAAAAATAAATAAAGGCGGCTTGAAAAAGATCGGCGGCGGCTTTAGACCACCGAAAGCGGAAATGCCGCGTAATTATTATTACCGATAGCTAAAGTTTTCGTCAGAAGGTTTTGTGGTCATTTTTTAAGTTGGAGAATTTCGCTTGGTTTTTTGGTTGGGAAGAAATTACAGCGCCCTGCCTAAGAAGGCACACTTTTGCTCAGGAACTCGCCCGTATTTGAGCAAAGCCACTATTAACTACAAACTTCTAACGGCTTTGCCCATAAACTACGCAATTTGGAGAAATCGAAACAACTGTCAGCTAACAGCTTTTATTACTGAAAATGTATCACCGCTCCAACCTTCAGACGGCGATTTTACATTTATGGGCAGCGCCACTTTTAACTATTATCCCATGTGAAACAGTGAATAGTTAGTAGTTAAAAGTGAACAATGGCGTCAACTCAAAAACCATTCTATTCCACCATCACGATCCCTTTCAGCATATCCATTCCGCAGGCGAAATTGAATTCCCCGGGTTTTTCGGCCGGAATATCGATGGTGACGACTTTGCCCAGCGGAAGCTCTTTTTTGATATTAAGGCTCGGAAAAACGACTTCGTTGCCGCAGTTTTCCTGATCGATACGGATAAACGCCAGCGTCACCGGCTGGCCGGCTTTTACCTCGATGGCTTTCGGCGTAAAGCCCTCTTTGCTGACCGTGACCTTGATCGCGCCTTTGGGAATTTCTGCTTTACTGTAATCGATCTCGCCTTCGGCGGCTTTGACCTGCACGACAAAGGGAACATTGATCACTTTTCCCGCGCGTTGAAACTGCGCCCAGATCTTGTAGAGGCCGCCCTTGGGAAACGTGACGTGCGCCGAAACAGTCGAGGCAGTCGTTGATGAATCGTGATCGTGTTCGCCGCCCGACATTGGGTGGGCGTGGACAAATTCCTTCATATCCTGGCTGATGATAACGAAATGAGCGTCTTCACCGAGATATTTTTCCATATCCGCAGGCGGTTTGCCGGTCGCGGCGTCAGTCAGCGTGTAATTTAGCATTACGGCTTTTCCGGCGGCTAATTCGGCGTCCGGTTTCATTTCCACCTTCAGACCGTCAACGGTGCCTACAGTGATCGCATCCGCTTTTAATTCGGTTTTCGGACGTTCTTTGCCTGCCACGGCCATGCCGATGATCTGAACATTCTGCTTGCCGTCGGGCAGCGTCATATCCAGGTAAAGCGTGTACCGGCCGCCGTTCGGAAAGGTGTGCTTGATCCGGTAAGAGCCGTCGGAAACAAGCGCGGGATGAAGATGGTAAAACTCCGCCATATCCTGCGACACGGCGATCAGGTGCATCGGCTTTTCATGCGTGACCTGGAGGTCTTTAATTATTTCATCCTTCCCGTTTTTTATGGTCAGAGCGATCTCGACGTCCTTACCGGCTTCGACAAATTCAGGGTCCGTTTTGAGTTCGACTTTAACCCCGGACGTATCGGCGCTAGCGGTTTTTGCCGGCGGCTGATCGGCGGCTTTGGGTTCGGCCGGCTTTTGGCAGCCCGATGCAACCAGGACGATCATGACAAATACAAAAGATAAAAAGGCTTTTATTATTGGGTTTTTCATAGAAATTTCTTTGTCATAGCCTAATAAAAAAAATCCCGGATGACAAACAATCGGGATGAAGAATCCCAAAAAGTAGTGCCCTGATCACGCGACGTTTGGATTTTCCCGGCGGGCTTTACGTTTTAAGCTCGAAGGCGGGAATCCGCCTGGGTATTGACAGCAAATCAAAAAAGGCTTAGATTTGAGCCCTTGACCCGCAAGGGCTCAAGCCGGAAAGGGCTGACTTGCTTAGGAATGATTTACTCGGCCCTTTTCTTTTTGTTCCCTCCGCGACAAAAAACTGCCTGCCACCCTCTAATATCAAGAAATATGCTACTATGCTTATCGGAAATTTATTCGCAATAATCGTTTCTAATGTTTTATTGGATAAAAGGCACACTTCGAGGGCAGCGCCGACCGGGGAAAATGCCAGCGTGGATTTATCCTCTAAAGCAGTTGAAGAACGCCGTTAAAACAGATCCGTACTCTGCGTTAGGAACTCCCAGAATCCTTGCAGAAACTGCGAACTAGTTCCTTCTGAAGAGTTTACGGTGTTAATAACCGGATTAGCATTACGGCCGTCTTCATCCGGCGGCGGCGGTGTTCCATCGATCGGGCAATGAGAATTGCCGGCAAAGCCGAACGACGACAGGGCCAGGGTGAGTAAAAAAGTGGCGAAGTAAAGTTTTAATGAACTTTTTTTCATGAATTAACTCCTATTTTTATTTTGAAAAGGTCTAGAAAGCAATAATATTTGCAAAAGTTACAGTAGGCAAATTATGAGTATTTTAAAAGCATTGAAAGAACCGAAGAATACGGTTGCTCCCGGAGTGATAAAGATGTGCGATCTGGCCAGGCGACTGGAAGATTCCGGTGAATACGCGGAAGCGGCCGAGGCTTTAGGTAATTGGTGGCAGGACATTGGAGTCAGGCCTGATGTGGACAACTTGTCCGATGAGGAGAAAGCGGCAATTTTATCGCGAGTCGGGACGCTTTCCGGCTGGCTGGGTAGTATGAAGCAGGTTTCCGGCGCACAGGAAAAAGCAAAAGATCTGATCAGCGAAGGCGCTAATTTATTCGAGAGAATACAGGATCACGATAATTGGGCGGATGCCCGCAGCGATCTGGCAATTTGCTACTGGCGGGAAGGCGCCTTTGATGAAGCCAGAGTTGTTCTTCAAGATGTGGTGGGCGGCGGTCTGGTAGTTTCACCGGAGCTAAAAGGAAAAATACTTCTTCGCTTAGTAACGGTAGAGACTTCAACCAAGCATTTTGAAACCGCATCTTCCCTGCTAAATCAAGTTGACTCATTAATAAAAGACAAGGGTAATCCTTTACTTCTAGGTAAGTTCTATTTTTATCGAGCATTTACCCTGCACTGTCAGGGAGAAGATCAAAATAAGCGGGAGCTGCTTCTTTCGTCAGCTGACGATTACCGCAGAGCAGGATTATATTATAAAAAAGCAAATCACGGACTTTTTGCGGCAAATGTAGAAAATAACTTAGGCAATGTTTATCGGCTATTAAACGATTACAAAAATGCTCACTCTCATCTGAATAAAGCCATATATCTTTATATAAAACTTAAAGATCAATCGAATGCCGCCTTAGTTTATGAAAACAAAGCTCAGGCTCTCTTAGCTGAGAATAAATTGGAAGAAGCCGAAACAGCCGTCCGTACGTCAGTGGCAATGATGCGTACCGGCGACGAAAAATCCATCCTGGCTGAATCTCTGACCACACTGGGGATAGTTCTAAGCCGGGGAGGAAAAGTAAAAGAAGCCGAACTTTCATTTGTGGAAGCTAAAGAAACCGCTCTTGAGGTCGGGGATAATGAGAGTGCCGGAAACGCGGTGCTGACTTATATCGAAGAGCTTAAATCCATCCTGACGCCGCTGGAATTTAGTTCGCTTTACCTGGAAGCGGATGAGCTGCTGCAGGATTCGCCCAAGATCAGCACGATAAATCGTCTGAAAAAGATCGCCAGAAAGCAGGTGGAAATCGGCAGGTCGGAAGTTGAACTGGAGATAAGTTGGGAGAATTTTAATCTGCCGGAAGCCGTTCGAACGCACGAAGGCAAGATCATCATGAAAGCCCTCAACGAAACCAGCGGGCGCGTGACAAAAGCCGCTCAGCTGCTCGGACTGTCGCATCAAAATCTGAGCTTGATCCTGCACCAGCGGCATAAAGAGCTGCAGCAATTCCGTGTACAGCGAAAATCGCGTAGAGACACAAAAGCTAAAACTCACTAAGCAGAGTCTTGAAAGTCTAAAAATCGCCTCACCTTCGGGCATCCCCCCCCAATAAAAAAGGAGGGGATTTATTTTTAACAATTGCTAAAGAATTAAAAGAAAGAATTTATAACGAACAATCGATAATATTATACACGCGGCGGTCGAAGACCGCCTCTAAACGTTCGCAAATTGGTTGTTTTTTTATCTGAAATCCTCCAAAAACTAGCAAGGATGCAAGAAAAACGTGAAAGTGGTAAGCTATACTCGGCTTGATATCTATAAGAGGTAAGATGCGGTGAGTGAGCAAAAACTGACAAATTTAAGTGAGTATATTACGGAACAATTCGGCGCAAACGCCAGTTATGTCGAAGGCCTTTTAAGCCGCTATAAAAAAGATCCTAATTCAGTTGACGAGTCGTGGCGGACGTATTTTTCAGAGCTCATGAACGGCGCGTCGCCCCTCGACCGGGTGAACGGAAGCGCCGGAAACGGTATTTCCACCACGGCCGCGGAACCGGCGGCCACCGCGGCAGCCCCGGCGGTAATTTCCCCTAAACAGCAGGCGGCAATTGCGCTCGGCAACGACATCGACGTTAAGCCCATCACTGGCGCGGCGAAAAAGATCGTCGAGAACATGGAAGAGAGCCTGACGGTTCCCATCGCCACCTCCACCCGCCGAATTCCCGTCAAGGTACTGGAAGAAAATCGCCGCATCATCAATGAAAATCTGGCCAAAAGCGGTCGCGGAAAAGCATCCTTTACGCATTTGATCGGCTGGGCGATCGTTAAATCTCTTAAATTATACCCGCATCTGAATGAAGGTTTTGCCGTGGTCAACGGCAGCCCGTCGCGTTACCAGCGCGAAAGCGTAACGCTCGGCATCGCCATCGATATTCAGAAAAAAGACGGCTCGCGCAGCTTGATGGTGCCTAATATCAAGAGCGCGGATAAAATGAATTTCGCGCAGTTTCTGGAATCATACGACGATGTGGTGAAACGCGCCCGCGAAGGCAAGCTGACGATGCAGGATTTTCAGGGAACCAGTATTTCGCTGACCAATCCCGGCACCATCGGCACGGTGGCTTCGAATCCGCGCCTGATGTCCGGACAGAGCATCATTATCGCCACCGGCGCGATCGAATACCCGGCGGAATACCAGGCGATGACCCCAGGCGCACTTTCCCAACTCGGTATCAGCAAAGTTCTGACCATCTCGAGCACCTACGACCACCGCATTATCCAGGGCGCGGAAAGCGGTTTGCTGTTAAAACATATCCACGAACTCCTGATCGGAGATCATAATTTTTATGACGAGGTTTTCCGCGATCTTGATATCGGCTACCCGCCGATGCGCTGGGCGACGGACTATAACCCTTCGGTTTTCGGCGGCGATCATATTCGAGAGCAGACGGTCAAACAGGCGCGGGTGCTTGAGCTTATCAATGCTTACCGCATTCGCGGGCACCTGCTGGCGGACATCGACCCGCTCAATATGACCTCGCACCGCGCGGCGGAATTGGATCTCGAAAATTACAACCTGACGATCTGGGACCTCGACCGCGAATTTATCACCGGCGGTTTGCACGGCACTGAGAGCGCTACCTTGCGCGAAATTTTGAATATTCTGCAAAAAGCGTACTGCGGCAAGGTCGGCATCGAATACCGGCATATTCAAAGCAAGATAGAAAAAGAGTGGATCCGCGAACAGGTCAGAAAGCAGTTTGTCGATACCGAACCGCTGACGACGGAAACCAAAAAACAACTTCTGCAAAAACTGATCGAGGCCGAGCAGTTCGAGCAATTCCTGCATAAGAAATATTTGGGGCAAAAACGTTTCTCGCTCGAAGGCACCGAAACCGTCATTCCGCTGCTCGATCAGCTGGTCGAGGGCTCGGCTGAACGCGGAGTGGGTGAGATCTATGTGGGAATGGCGCATCGCGGGCGTTTGAATGTGCTGGCGAATATCGTCGGCGATTTTGCCGAACGCATTTTTACCGCTTTCGAGGGCACGGTGCATCCCAATTTTCCGGCGGACGAAGGTGATGTGAAATATCACCAGGGCGCAAAAGGCGCGCGCAAAGCGCGCAACGGCAAAGAAATCTCCATTCAATTGTCCTGTAACCCAAGCCACCTGGAATTTGTCGATCCGGTCGTCGAAGGAATGGCGCGGGCGCGCCAGGACATGCTTCGCGATGGCGCGGGACAGGCGCGGGAAGAAGCTTTCGATGCGATAATGCCGGTGCTGCTGCATGGTGACGCGGCTTTTTCCGGGCAGGGCATCGTGATGGAAACGCTGCAGCTGGCCGACCTTAAAGGGTATCGCACCGGCGGCACGATCCATATTGTCATCAATAACCAGATCGGTTTTACCACCTCGCCGGAAGAAGGACGCTCGTCGATCTATTCGACCGACGCGGCGCAGATCACCCAGACCCCGATATTTCATATCAACGGCGACGATCCGGAAGCCGCCTTTCGCGTCACGCAGATCGCGCTCGATTACCGCCAGGAATTTAACAAGGATATCGTGCTGGACGTGATCGGCTTTCGCCGTCTCGGCCACAACGAAGGCGACGAGCCGACCTATACCCAGCCGCTGATGTATGCGCGCGTCAAAGCGCACCCGGGCGTGCGTCATATCTATGCGCAAAAATTGATCCGTGAACAGATCATCACTGACGACGAGCTTAACCAGATGACCGACCGCGTGGTGGCGAAATATGAAGACATTCTAAAACGCGCCAAGCAGATCGTCAGCGAAAAACCGCACAAAGCCGAACTCAAGCCTCCGATCGCGGATGAGGACGGCTCGGCTATTTTTCAGTCCGGCGTTTCGGCGGAAGCCATTCGCGAGGTTTCCGACAAAATTTCGCTGATACCCGAAGGTTTCCAGATAAATCCGAAGATGGTCGGGCAGCTGGCCCGCCGCGCCAAGATGGGGACCGGCGAGGTGCCGATGGACTGGGCTTTTGGCGAGGCGATGGCGATCGGCTCGCTGGTAAAAGAAGGTTTCCCGGTGCGTCTAAGCGGACAGGATTCCGGCCGCGGAACGTTCAGCCAGCGGCACGCCAGCATGTACGACATGACGAACGGCGAACCGTGGCGTCCGCTCAGCGACATTAAGAGCGACAAAAATCCGGCGGCGCGTTTTTATGTTTTCGACAGTTCGCTTTCAGAATCCGGTGTGCTCGGTTTCGAATATGGTTATTCCGTGCTTGCGCCCGAATCGCTGGTGATATGGGAAGCGCAGTTCGGCGATTTCGCTAATGGCGCCCAGGTCATTATCGACCAGTACATCGCCGCCTCAGAAGATAAATGGGATCAGAAATGCCGCCTGACGCTGCTTTTGCCGCACGGCTACGAAGGCCAGGGCCCGGAACATTCCAGCGCTCGCCTGGAACGCTTTCTCCAGCTTTGCGCGGAAAATAATCTGCAGGTTTGTTACCCGACGACCCCGGCGCAATATTTCCATTTGCTGCGCCGCCAGGCAAAGCAGGAAATACTGCGGCCTTTGATCATAATGACGCCGAAGAGTTTGCTGCGGCTGCCGGCTGCCACTTCGACCGTGGCGGATCTGGCGGATGGCGGCTTTCAGGCGGTGATCGACGATAGCGGGATTTCCGACCGCGGCGCCGTCACCCGGATCGTGTTCGGCAGCGGTAAGGTTTATTACGATCTTGAGCACAAACGCGCTGAGGCGGATAAGAAAGACGTGGCGCTGGTCAGGCTGGAACAGTTTTATCCGTTTCCGCTGGCGCGGATAAAAGAGTTGATCGCGAGCTATCCGAACGCTAAAGAATTGGTCTGGGTACAGGAAGAACCGCAAAATATGGGCGGGTGGACGTTTGTCGAAACGCGCCTGCTTAATTTGATGCCGGATTGCCCGCGTCCGATCTATGTCGGCAGGACGCCATCGGCCAGCCCGGCGACGGGTTCCTATGTCGTGCATGGACTGGAGCAGGAAAAACTGGTCAGCGAAGCATTACGGCTTCAGTGATTAGTTGTAAATGGTTAATGATAACGAAAATTTTCCGGAACGTCATAGATTTTGTCTTCCCGTCATATTTTTGCTATCGAGCCTCAAACTGTTTTTACCCGGCTTGATTTCAACCCGGACGTTCCAGATACCGCTTTTCCGGCCCGTTTCACCGATGCCGCAGATATAATAAGTATCTGCTTTCAAGCCTTCTATTTTGGCTTTCCCTGATGAATCGAGGATAAAAAACTTGCTCGCCTGAATTCTTAGCGTGTCGATCGCCTTGGCGTAGCTGGCATTGATCAGCGGGGTCATCCGCGCAAGCTTGTCGGCGGTGCAGATCAGCGCCGCCGGATACTTGCGCGGGTTATCGGGAGCGCGCAAGATCTCCTTGATATTTCTGCCGCGCGCGCCGTCGGAAAACACGTTGTTCTTTTTTAGCAAGTCGCCCCAGATGGCTTTCTTATTTTCTTTTAATACTTCGGAAAGATCTCTGTCTAAAATGTAAAAAACCTGCCCGGCCAGCGAATTGGCTTCGAATGCCAGGTGAACCGGCACTGCTTCGACTTCCACTGTCAGACTGGCAGTAGTATCACGATCATTTTTTTGTTCTCTCATGGTTTTGGGAGTCCTGTAAGAGTGTTATATTTATGTTCATTACCGCGCGAGCGGTGAAATTGACAGGGATGCTTACAATTTCTTTTGTCATCCCACATCTTTGAAAAACGAGCATCGAAATGCCACTGACCTCTACCGGCAATAAATCTTGATCTACCCGCACAGCCAGATTCAAAAGAATTTGGCGTGTGAATTTAAGATTGAGTTGTTACTCGCAATTGAGAGTAAGCATAACTTAGGTCGGAACACCTGTCAAGGAGATTTTTCCTGATGGGTACGAATAAAGCTGAACGACCTAAAAGATTAACTGAGAAACTGCGTCGTATTCGCTTGAAGTTAGGTTTATCTCAAGTAGGTATGGCTGAAGCTTTGGAAAAGTTCGATGTAAAAATGTATCCGGGTTATGTGGGATCTTATGAAACTAATGCCCGCGTACCTTCTTACCCGGTAGTACTAGCCTACGCAAGATTAGCCAGAGTGTCCGTAGAGCAAATTATTGACGACGAATTAGACCTGCCCGCGAAATATAAATAAAACAGCAACCCACTCAACAAATCAAGTTTTTTGTTTTTTGGCGGGCGCAAGCGACCCTTCCCGACCTGAAAGGTGCTCAATTTGAATGATAAAATCTGAAGTCCGATAAATTTGCAGTCCGGAAGGGCAGCTTGCGCCCGCTCTTATCTTAGTCCCGTAGGGACGATATATTTATAGATCAAGATAATTAATAAAATGCCTAGCTCCGTTAGGAGCGATACGGCCGTTCCCACGGAACTCGAAAAGATCATTCCTAAACCTATCGCTACAAATATAGCGTCCTACGGGACTAAGAAGTTTAGAGTTCAAACTTTAGTTTGTCTTGTGCATGAGAACCAAGACAAGCTGAAGCTTGAACTCTAAACCGTAATTTCAGCGGGCGCAAGCAACCCTTCCCGACCTGAGAGGTGCTCAGATTAAATGATAAAATTACACCCTGATAAATTGCAGTCGGGAAGTGGCGCGCCCCACGCCACCGTCAGCGGGATCCCGGCGCTACTTCATCTCGTACTTCACGACAAAAGGGCGGCAGGCGATCCAGAGTTCGTTTTTATCCGTTACCGCCATCCCGAAAGCCTGAGTCGTATCGAACGAATCGATATAGGCGCCGTTCGTGTCAAAGACAAAGATGTTGCTGACCATACTGACAAAAAGATTACCTTTGCCGTCGATGGCGATGTCCTGGGGAAATGTATCGAGCGAGCCTTTCACATCCTTACGACCCGATTCGTTTTTGCCTCCGAAGCGGTTGATGTACTTGCCGTCTTTGGAAAACTTCAAAATGTAATAGCCCATGCGATCTACGACATACATATTGCCGTCGCCATCGAGCGTAATATTTTCCAGCGAGGCGCGCTTTAGATTCGCTTGCGCGGTCACGTCTTTGAAACGTTTCACTTCTTTTCCGTCCGCGGTCAGCACCACTATGTCCGCGCTGCCCCCCATGCCGGCAGTAGCATAGATCAGCCCGTCCAGCCCGACCGCGAGGTCTTCGAAGTAAACTTTTTCGATCCGGCCCAGCTCCTGCCCGGTTTTTGTATCGAAGCGGTAAATGACGCCGACCATCAGCACAAAAAGGTTTCCGCTCCGGTCGGCGACCATATCCAACAGCGCCTTTTTCTTCATCCACCATCAGGAGTTTTTTGAATTTTCCCTGTGAGTCGAAGGCCTGAACTTTTCCGCCGGTATATTCCGCGGAAAATATATTCCCGTCGCTGTCCACCGCGACGCTGCGGTTATCCTTGAACTGGCCGGCGCCCATTCCTTCACCGCCGAAACGCATGACTTCCTTTGCAAACTTAGGTTTTTCCGGCGTCGGCGTCGGCGTGGCGAACGGGGTCGCCCTAGGCTTAACGTCCGGAATGCTTTTGCTGATCGTATTCGAGACGTTATACAAAATCAGAGCGACGATCGCGCCGACAAACAGCAGAACAACCGTTATAATCGCGAGAAAAGAAAGGCCGACCGACTTGGCGACCTTTGCTACTTCCTCACCGTCAAAATTTATCGCAGGGCTTTGCCCAGCCTGGTAACTCTGAAAATCGGTAAAAACCAGCGGCCTGCCGGCTTCGATATTTTCGACCGCGTCCTTGGCTTCTTTTAGCCCGCATCCGAATATCTCGCGAAATTCTTTTATCGCGCCGATCTTATTTCCGGAACGGATAAGCCGTTTAACCTCCTTCAGCCTCTGTGCCTGTTCCAGTAAAGAACCGAGGCCGGATTCCGGCGGTTCGTTGAAATGGCTGCGAACCTCGGAATCCACGATTACGGAGGAACCGCAGAACGGACATTTTTGCGCGCGAGAGCCTTCGTATTCCAGCGGCGCGGCACATGACGGGCATTTAAAACTTTGCGGCATATTAAATTTACAGACGTTCAACTTTGCAGGTTTTGCCGTTTCATTATAACGTTTCCTGTCGGAAGATTCATTTTACACATGAATTGCGATATAGGTATAATTCCCGCCACAGGAGTGATAAATGAACAAACGTGAAGTAGTTTGGTTGATAACAAGATTAATAGGCCTCTACCTGCTTTATTCCGCGATCGTCTCGGGAATTGCTTTTCTCGGGTTATTTATGACGGCGCTGCAGACACCTGATCTTTTCTCCAGATCTTTGGGCTTATTTGCGCAGTCCTTATTCATGATCGCGGCTCAGGGCATTGTCGGGATCTATTTGCTAAAAGACGGCGGCCTTTTATTCGATATTTTACATTACGAAAAACCAGCCGGTGATTCTTAAAAGACTCAGGAATTACGGGCTTGGGTTTTAACAAAAGCCATAAAGTGAGATCGATTTTTAGAATTTATGTTGAAACAGAAAAAATTAGCTATCGTTTTTTTATTACTTGGAAGCGTTGTAATGCTGGCTTGTCAGACCAAGGCTGTCAGCAGTAAAGAATCCGGAGCCGAAGCGACGCCCACGCCCGCGGAAAGTGCGGCAAAAAAGGAACCCGTCACGATCGCCGCGGTGGGCGACATCATGCTCGGCTCCACTTTCCCCAACGAATCGCGAATGCCGCCCAATGACGGCGCCGATCTGCTCAGGGAAGTGACGCCGATCCTTTCGTCCGCCGACATCGCTTTCGGCAATCTGGAAGGCCCGATGCTCGAAGGCGGCGTTTCGGCCAAGTGCCCGCCGAAATCGACCCGCTGTTTTGCTTTTCGCGTACCGACGCGCTACGGAAAATATCTGAAAGAAGCCGGATTCGACATCATGAACCTGGCGAATAATCACGCCGGCGATTTCGGCGATTACGGCCGGCAGAGCACCAGAAATATTCTGGACGGTTTAGGGATCAAACACACCGGCAGCGACAAGGCGCAATTCGCCATTACGACGCTGGAGGTAAAGGGTAAAAAAATCGCGTTTATCGGCTTTGCGCACAACAATATTTCACTGAACGTCAACGACGTTGAAATAGCGCGTCAGATAGTCAGCGAGACAAAAAAGAAAGCCGACATCGTGGTGGTTTCATATCACGGCGGCGCCGAGGGCACCGGCGCCCAGCACGTGCCTAACAACACGGAAATTTTCTTTGGCGAAGCGCGCGGCAACCTGCGATTGTTTACGCATACCGTGATCGATGCCGGGGCCGATCTGGTTTTGGGCCACGGCCCGCACGTAATGCGCGGAATGGAGGTCTATAAAAGCCGCCTGATCGCTTATTCGATGGGAAACTTCGCTACCTATGGGTGGTTTCAACTGGCTGGTGAGACTGCGCTTTCGGAGATACTGGAAGTAAAACTGGCGCCGGACGGGAAATTCTTAAGCGGCAAGATTCACCCGATAAAACAGGAAGGACGCGGCGGCCCGCAGAGCGACGCTTCGAAAGCCGCGATCCCGCTGCTGCGTAATCTTTCTAATGCGGATTTTCTGGGAACCGCGCCGAAAATCGCGGACGACGGCACGATCACGCCTTAGCCTATAACTTAGGAGCGCCGAATTTATTCGGCAGATCTTTATGTAAATGCCGAATAAATTCAGCGCTCCACAGGCGCTGCATTATCATCTGCGGTAGATGCGGTAATCGATCTCGGAGAAGATATTGTCGCGTGATTCGATCTCGGTGAGGAGTTCTTCATCGACGGTGCCGTTTTCCAGGCCAGTAGCCAGCAGATCGAAACGGTGAATGTGCGAACGAAAGCGGCGCGAAGCGTATTCCACCGTCGTACCCTGATAAATTTGAAAAGCCCAATCGCTCGATTGTGCCAGCAGCAGTTCACGCGCGCACTGGTTCAATGCCCTGACTTCCAATAGGCTCGGTACCTGGTAAAGATCGGCTAGGTTGCACATGCGTTCTTCCGCATTATGCTGGAACGGGTACATCCACGAAGTGCCTTCGTTAAGCCAAACCTTGTAGTATCCTTTTTCACCCCACGACGAAGCCGAAGGCTCCTGGTACTGGATCGGGATGCCGGCATCGAGAAAATCGCCCGGCGTGATCGCTTCGATCTCATTCTGGTCGTAATGCAATTGACGAAACACGAAATCCAAAAACATCGGGCCTTCATACCACCAATGGCCGTAAAGCTCCGCGTCATATGGTGAAGAAACCAGCGGCGCGCGCCCGTTGTAAACATTCCGCAGGTGATGCGCCTGCTTGATCCTTTCGCCGACGAAATGCGAAGCATGCGATCCGGCTTTTTCGCGCGCCAGCGCCGGGTCATACGGCTCTTTCGGCTGATCGGCTTTGCGGGCGGTGATCCGGTGATATTTTAACCCGAGATGCTTGCGGTTGCCTTCGTCGTCGAGGTAGGGTTTTAAATAATCCAGCGGCAGATCCCACCCGATGTCGCGGTAAAATTCGCGATAGGCAGGGTCGCCCGGATAGCCTACGTCGGCGCTCCAGACCTGCTGGCTGGTTTCCATGTCGCGAGCAAAGACCGCGACGCCGTTCGGGCAGCGCACCGGCGCGTGCACGCCGTAACGCGGGCGCGGATCGCCATATAGGATGGCGTGGGTGTCGCTGATAAAATATTCGATCCCGGCTTCTTCCAGCAGATCTTCGATGCCCGCTTCGTAGGCGCATTCGGGCAACCAGATGCCGCGCGGTTTGCGGCCGAAATGCTTGCGGTAATTACCCACCGCGACCTGTATCTGCGCGCGTTTAGCGGTGCGGTTCGACATCAGCGGCAAAAAACCGTGGGTCGCGCCACAGGTCAGAATTTCCAGCACGCCTTCTTCCTGCAGCTCGCGAAAGGCATTGACCAGATTGCGGTTATATTTGTCGTTCCAGAGCCCTAGTGACGCGCTCAGATTATCGACATACATTTTGGCGACCTGGTTGAATTCCGGCGCTTCCGCGGCGGTTCGCAGCACTTCCTTGTTCGCGAGTTCCAGCAGGCTTTCGAGATGGGCGGTGTAGCGCGTTTCCAGCAGCTTGTCGGAAAGCATTTCGCACAGCGGCGGGGAAATATTCATCGCCAATCTCGGCTTGGCTCCGGCTTCATGCAGATTTTGAAAAATAAAAACAAGCGGAAGGTACACCTCGGTGATCGCCTCATAGAGCCAGTCTTCCTCGAGGAATTTCGGATATTCCGGGTGACGGACAAAAGGCAGATGAGCGTGCAGTATTAAACTGAAATAACCTATCGGCATATTATGTAACGTCGCCGGCACATGGAGCGCCGAATTTATTCGGCCTAAAGGCCAGTGTCGCTTATGCCGAATAAATTCGGCGCTCCTGATTGTGCGGCAAAATTAACCCACTCTTACCGGGCTGGTCGGAAAATCGAATTCGTGCCTGCTTTTTTCTGCCGGCGCGGGAAACTCAACCATATGCGGCACGAAAGTCTCGAACACCTCGACGGCGCTGCCGCCGAAGACTTTATGCACATAGCGTTTGCGTGTCTCCACTTCGCCGCTTTTGACCATCCCTACGAATTCCTCGCCTAAAGTGACTTCCAATTCGGCAGCGACATTATCCGGTTTCAGGGCGTTCGGATCTTTGGTTTCGAGTTCTTCCAGCCATGCGACCAGTTCCGGAGAGATCGATAGCTTTAATTCTTCCAGCGGAATATAGGCCGCTAATGAAACCAGCACCCAGCGCAATTCGGCGAGGCTGATCCCCTTGAACGTTTCTTCCTTTTTCCGGGTCAGGCGGGCGGCGATTTCACGCGCCCGGGAATCCGCCACTAGTTTATCGGCAAAGGCAAAATCCTGCGCGACATTTTCATGTCCGAAACCTGACGCGTTCAGCACGTCGGCAAATTGCACAGTTCTGACGGCAAAGTCGGAATCCGACGCCAGCCTGCGCGAAGGCGACGGGCGCGGTGTCTGCACCGTATTTGAGTACATTACCCGGATGAAGGGACGGTTTTGCGAGAAAAAGCCAAGTTCCGCGCGATAGGTTGCGTCAGATGCCACGTCAAACCAGGTCGTGCCTGATTTATCCGCCGGCATTACCCTGACCGAATCGTCCTTCATGTTTATCAGCCTGATCGCCAGATCGTAGCCGCGAAAACGCTGGCCGAAAAGACGCTGTAGATTATCGTAGGGATTCTTGCGGCTCGACCAGTAAAAGAACACGCGGTTCGGCGATTGCAATTGCAGCCGCGCGCGGTCGTCCGAGGGCAGTTCCGGCAATTGCGGATCGGCCAATTTTTTAAAGATCGGCGATACTTCTACTTCGGGTGTTTTGTCAGGTTTAACGGCTGGCTCCGGCAAAATTTCCGGCGCGGATTTTGCCGTCACAGGTTCGGCCTGCTTGACGGCATTAACCCCCGATGAAGGCAGATCGATCTCAGGAACGGCGGCCAGGACCGGTTCGGGCAATCCCGCTGCCAGGTCTGCTGCCGGCGATTCCGTTTCCTCTTTTAATTGCGCCGCTAATTGCTTCAGCTCAAACTCGCGCCGCTGAATTTCCTTGTTCAACGCAGCCAATTGCTGTTCTTCGTCGGTCGGGGTTTGCGATAAAATGTATTCGTCGCTTTCTTTTTTTGCTGCGTCTTTCTTAATCTCGGTAACGAGGTGTTTTAAACTGCTTATTTCGTGTCTTAAAATTTCTATATCGATTTCTTTCTTATTCATACAATATCAGTTCCAATTTATAATAAATACTATTTATGATTATTACGGATAAATTACTATCAGTTCTATTATAAGCGGAATGAGCCGGAATTAGAATTCGAGCAAATGGATAGTGGCGGGGAAAGGCGGGATTAATCGGAAACTGCAGAGATTTTCTTTATTCTGACGTCGATTTTCCCTAATTTGAAGGAGATCAGCGCGCGGACTGGAATGCGGCTGGCGTCTTCCATGATCCAGATCGTCAGCTTGCCTTTTCCGGCAAAGGGACGCTTATCACCGAATATTTCCGGTTCGACCCGGTATGTCCAGACTTTTCCGTCGATCCCTTTTTGTAATTCCCGGGCGATTATTTTTACCGGAATAGTGTAAACCAGGCCGGAATCACTGACGGTCATTTCAAAGTTTTTCCCGACCGCCAGCGGTATCAGGCGCAGGGAATACAACCCTGAAATTACGTCGTGGGTGATATCCGCGATCGAACCGGCCAGTTGGTAGGGACGCCGCGCCGGATCGTTCGGATCGGTCTCCCGATAAATGACCTTGTTCGATTTATAATCGAAAGTCGCTTCGCCCTCCCTGATCCGCTCTCCCTGTTCGTCGCGCTTCTCGGTATTTAAAGCGCGAAATCTGGCGGCGTCGATGGTCGATGTAACTCTGATAAAAACCTGTTTGCCGAACATCTTTACGATACCGCGGGATTGAGCCTCGCCTTTGATCAAAAACGCGCCGCCGGGCGATTGCGGAGATTCCAGCACGGTAAATGCCAGGTCGCCCACCGTCAGCGGCGGAACCAGCGGACGGCTGAATTTTGCTTCGTAGGTAACAGTCTCACCTTTTTTAAAAGGTACGGCCGGATCGGAATTAGGTTGCGCGCGAAGAGAGACGGGAAGGGACAAAAATATTGCCGCGAGGATCACTAACAAATATCTGGCGAAGTGAACATTCATATTTGTTACGCTAAAAACCCAAATTAATCTGCCGTAATAGACAGGAAAACATCGACGACATATTTACAATCTATGACGTTTTTCCGCCTTAATTAGATGCCCCGACAAATTAAATTACCGCAAGTGGAAAGTATACCTGGACTTATAGTAACAAATCCCCTGACAAACTGCTAAAAAATTTTTTCCAGGCGACGGCGCACGGCTTGAAAGACCGTCTCGACTTCGATATCCATACACGCGCATTTAGAGTTTGAACGGCGGGTGCATTCATGAATTTTTATATCGTCGCGTCTGACGCCGATATCGTTTTTTCGCGGGCTGCCGTTTCGCCACCACTCCGTCGGGCCGAAAATGCCGACGACGGGAGTGTTTGCCGCGACCGCGAGATGGGTCGGCCCGGTGTCGCCGCCGACATAGATCTTCGCTTTTTGCGCCAAGGCAAAAAAACCCCTTAGGGAAAGGGGAGCCGCGAAAGCCTTTCCCGATCCACTCGCGCCGATCACTCTCTCCGCCAGTTCTTTTTCATCCGGCCCGTAGGTTATGGCCGAAGCGATCTCAAGGTCGTTCCAGATACGATCCGCCAGCTCCCCGAATCTTTCCGCCGGCCAGAGCTTCGCAGGCCACCCGCCCCCAGGATTTAAGATCGCAAAATCACCACCGCCTATCGAAGAGATGAATTCGTCCGCCTCCGCGCGATGTTTATCCTCCAGCGCGATAGGGAAATTCATCTCGCCTATTTCATCGGCGGAAAGTTTTAATTTCAGCGAGCGGTTAGCCAGATTCAGATTTTTTAAGATAACGTTGGAGCGCCGGGAAGTCCTGACCGATCTGCTTAAAAAGATCCGGCTGGCGGGTTCTTTCAGCGAGCCTGAGGAAAACCCGTAGATATTTTTCGCGCCCGACAATTTACCCACCAGGGCCGATTTGAGCAATCCCTGGAAATCGAGCGCGACGTCAAATTTCCATTCGCGAAGCCGTCCGAGTTCGTCCCTGACGTGCGCCAGGAATTTTCGCGGATTGGTTTTTTGGCGCAGGCTTTTAGTATCGATCTCGATCAGCCGCGAGATGAACGGGTTGCCGCGCAATATCTCCGCCGCGCGTTTTTCCACCACCCACGATATTTCCGCTTCGGGAAGGGAATTATGGATTGCCGCGAGGGCGGGCAAAGTGTGAACGATGTCGCCGATGCTTCCGAGTTTTACGATCAGGATCTTCATTAAAAAGAGGCGGGCCGTTTATGACCGGGACTTAACGGTTTCGATCATTTCCGTTGAGGAATGATCCTTCGGATCGCCGACGATCGCGACCCTGCCGCCGTAAGATAGCACTACCTCCCGCTCGGGAACGGTTTCTTCGGTATAGTCAGTGCCCTTGGCGTGAAAATCCGGCTGCACGGCAAGCAGCAGCTCGGTCACGGTGGCTTCGGGAAAGACGGTCACGAAATCCACGCAGCGCAGCACGGAAATGATCTCGGCGCGTTCATTTTCCGGCATAAAGGGCCGTCCCGCGCCTTTTAACAATTCGACCTGCGCATCCGAATTGATGCCGACGATCAAAATATCTCCGAGCGCTTTAGCGCCCTGCAGATAGCGAATATGCCCGGCGTGGATAAGATCGAAACAGCCGTTGGCCAGCACTATTTTGGCGCCCCGGCTGCGCTCGACCGCGGCTCTCGCGATCAGGCGGGTACGTTCCAGAATGGGTGCGGAATTCGTCTTCATAGATCAGGATATCGCCGAGGTCGTTTGCGGCTGCGCGCGGATCGAAGCAAGTAGTTCCTCCGCGGCGGCGGATGCCGTGTTGCGCTTCATCACGACAATTCCACCGGCGTGATTGGCTACCCGCGCCGAATCCAGAAAAGAAAGCCCGCTGGCGAGCCCGAGCGCGTAAGCGGCGATCACCGTATCGCCCGCGCCGGTCACATCCACCGGTTCTTTCGAACCGATCGCTTCCAGGTGAACCGCCGGTGAATTTTTTTCGAGCAGCATGAGGCCGTCGCCGCCCCTGGTGACCAGCAGGGCCTGGTAATCGAGCCTTTCCCGCAGCTCCGCGCAAAAGGTTTCCAGTTCCGCGGCGTCCGCGATTCGCCGCCCGGCGATCTGTTCGACCTCGTCCTGGTTAGGCGTAGCCGAAGTAGCGTTCGGAAAGTCGTTCAAATTAAAACGCGAGTCCACCACCAGCGGGATCTTTCGTTCCCTGGCGATCTGATTTATGGCCCGCGCGATCTCCGGCGAAGCGGTACCGTAATTGTAATCGGATATCACGATCGCATCCGCGCCGGCGGCCGCGGCCAGAATGTTTTCTTTTAGACGGGCGGTCAATTCAGCGCTAAGCGGCGGCGCATTTTCGTAGTCGATGCGGATGACCTGCTGGCGGGCGGCGTGCTCCTGCCCGGCCAGCACGCGGACCTTTGTGGTAGTGCGGACCTCCGTCGAAGGAACGATATGGTCGCAAACGACATTCAACTGTTTTAATTTCTCCAGCAATGCGTCTCCGCTTTCGTCTTTTCCGACCGTGCCGACCAGAATGGCTTTGCCGCCCAGCGAGGCGACGTTGACCGCCGCATTTGCCGCCGCTCCCGGCAAAGTCTGCGTTTGGTCGTGGCGCAATATGAAGACCGGCGCTTCGCGCGACACGCGGGTGATGGTGCCCTGCAGAAACTGATCGGCGACGAGGTCGCCCACGACCAGCACGCTTTTGCGTGGGAATTCATCACGGATTATTTTCAGCAGGTCCGAAGTCATAAAGATATTCACGAGAGAGCCACTTGAAAAGTAACAAAACTTACCGTCCAAAGCAAAAAGCTGAGGACATCCGGGATATCCTCAGCTTCAGGTTTTGACCAAAAGAAATATGTTTTTCCTTACGGGTTAAACGAATTAGTGTGTGTCGTAGCTTCCGACCGGGTAATCGCCCGACGCGCCGAATTGGGTCGCGGCAAGGCTGGAATAGCCCGTCGAACTCAGGGCCACATAGAATGTTCCGTTAGAATCGCGCCAGACCGACGGGTCGCATTTGCCGTCGCCGTCATAATCGTTCTGCACGTTAAGGTCGGTGTTTGTGATACCGAATACTATGCCGATCAAACCGCCGTCAGAGCTTTTACGGATGAACCACTGCAGGCCCGAAGTCGGGGTTGCTCCTTCGCGAACGACCGCGATGTCGGTTTTGCTGTCGCCGTCGTAATCGCCCGGAACGACCAGATCGTTGCTAAAGCCCCAGCCGATCACGTCAACGCCGCCGCCGGATTTATTGATAAAAAATGTCGCGGCGCTGGTCGGGGTCGCGCCCGGACGCTGGATCGCCAGATCGAATTTGCCGTCGCCGTCGTAATCGCCGGGCGCCGTGTAATCGGTCGAAAGTCCCCAGCCCTCAGCGCGGAATGAGCTAGTCGCACTTTGAAAGATGTACCAGATCATCGAACCGCCGGTGCGTCTGACCACGGCAAAGTCCGTGATATTGTCGTTGTCGTAATTTCTGGCTACCGGCTCATCGCCCGTGATTCCCCAACCCATGCCTCCGAACGTTCCGTTCGAGCTTCGCAGGAAATACCAGACTCCGTCGGTATCACGCCAGATAGCGATATCGCCTTTACCGTCGCCGTCATAATCACCGGGAGCCATATAGTCCGTCGCGGCGTTACCGAAGGTCTGGATGTTCAGGCCTCCGCCGGATTTATTGACGTACCAAACGTTATTGCTCGGGCGAAATACTGCGAAGTCTGCTTTTCCGTCATTATCCTGATCTAGTGCCCGGCGCAGACTAACCTGCGCGGAAGCGGAAAAAACAAATAGCAGCATCAAAATAAGCGAAACGCCGAATTTTCTAGACATGGTCAAAACACCTTTCAAATCAAATATATTACGATGATTAGTTGTAGCCTCTTATTACAGTTGCAGCAGGAAGCGGCAAAAGACAAAAACAGCCAGAATTAAATAATAAAGCCTTTTAACGCAAAAAAGCAAGACATTATTAGCGGTTAAAAGCCCTTTTTAACTTTATAAGATAGCACTTGCACCTGAGAATATCACAAAAACTTAACTTCTAAAATCTTAGATGCATGCAATTGGCAAAAAGTTCAAATCGGCGAAATTCTTTTTAGATAAAGCTAATTCCTTACCTGTAAAGTGTTTGCCGGTATTATCATGTCGGAATTGCCCCAACCGAAGCTGGAAAATGCCGATTGCTGGGTAAAAATATAAAAAGCTCCGGAGGCGCTGGGGGTGGAATTCGGCCGCCAGACCGAAAAATCCGTTTTTCCGTCGCCGTCGTAATCTCCGGGCGTCGGCAGGTCGGTACCGCCGATTCCGAACGAAAACACGCTGAACGCCCCGTTCGAACTCCGCAGAAAATACCAGTTGCCGTCGGTGTTTCTCCACACCGCGACATTGGTCTTGCCGTCACCGTCAAAATCACCCGGAACGATCTTATCCGTCGCCGAAGTGCCGAAGTTTGTCGCCCGAAGGTTAGCCGTCGTGCTGAGCAGCGAAAAGAAAGTATTCGCCGGGGCTCCGGCGGCGGTGCGATATACGGAAGGATCGGCTTTAGCGTCTCCGTCGAAATCGCCCCTGATCGGCAGGTCGCCGGCGGATCCGAACTGATATATCTGCAGGCCCGCGGTCGATCCCGATACGTACCAGACCAAGGTGCCGTTTACATTTCGCACGACAGTCAGATCCGCCTTGCCGTCGCCATCGAAATCCTGGGTCATCGTGGGGTTATCGCCCCCGCTGCCCCACGCCGCGATTCCGACCGCGCCGTTCGAGCTGTTCACGTAATAAAAATAGCCCTGCGCGCCCGGGCTTCCGCCGCGCCAGACCGCGACGTCGGTTTTGCCGTCGCCGTCATAATCCATCGGCACCGCAACGTCGCTTCCGAAAAAGCCGAAATTCACCGCCGTGTATCCGGCGGCGCTGCGCGAGATATGCCAGGTCATGCCGCCGCCGTTGTTTTGAATGGCGACATAATCGGTTTTACCGTCGCCGTCAAAATCCAGCACCTTGTTGGCGATTTGAACCGACACGCCGCTCTGGTTGATCGTCACCGTTTGGTCGCCGGCCTTGATGGTTCCGCTGCGCGGCGCGCCTGTGTTTGGCTGAACCGTAAAGGAAAACGCCATGTTTCCACTGCCCGGGTTGCCCGCGTTGATAGTTATCCAATTCACGTTACTTGTAACGGAATAATCACAGTTGGTCGGGGACAGAACGTCTGAGACTATACTGGTTCCCGACGCGTTGACACTAAAATTGTCGGTCGTGGTAAAAGTGCAAACGGTCTGATTCTGCAGCGCCTTAAAAACATTCAACCGGCCGCCGGTTTTGGTCAGCCCGTTCCAGTTGGCCAGCACATCGACGTTATTGAGCAGCGTGGCCTTTAGCGAAGCTACCGAAAGATTTTGATTGAACCCGCTGAGCAGCGCGGCCGCGCCCGTCACGTGGGGAGTGGCCATCGAAGTGCCGCTCAGGGTGGCGGTGCTGGTATTGGAGCTGTTAAAGGTGCTTAGAATACTCGAACCCGGCGCCGCCAGATCGACGGTCACAAGGCCGAAGCTGGAAAAGCTGGACTTGGCATCGGTCGAGGTGGAGGAAGCGACGCCTAAAACGCTGGGCGAAGTATAGCTGACCGGGTAGCTCGGTGTCGTGTCGTTATTGGTATTGGAATTACCGGCCGCAAAAACGTTCAAAATGCCGGCATTTCCCATCGCGTCGAGCGCGTCCTTGGTCGCCTGGTCATAGCCGCAGGCCTCGTTACAGCCGCCGTAGGAATTATTGGTCACGCGAATATTCACACCGCGATTTTTCATCATCGTGATGTAGTTATAAGCGTTGACCAGCATGGTCGAAGTGGTATCGGTGCCGTTGGGGCTGTAAATCTTGATCGGCATCAATTTGACGTTCCAGTTCACGCCGGTCACGTTAAGCGCGTTGTTGCCCCGGGCGCCGATCGTTCCGGCGGTGTGCGTGCCGTGGCCGCCCGCGTCGTCGATCGGGTTTGAATCGTTAAAGAAAAAATCCCAGCCGTTCACGTCGTCCACGAACCCGTTGCCGTCGTCGTCAACGCCGTTTCCCGCTATCTCGCCCGGATTTATCCAGGCGTTGGCCGCCAGATCCTGATGGGTATAGCGCATTCCGGTGTCGATGTCAGCGACCACCACCGCTGAATTGCCGGTCGTCAGGTCCCAGGCCTGGGGCGCGGCGATCTTGGTCAGCCCGTACATCCCGGTGCTGGTGAACTGTGGATCATTCGGCGTCACCAGCAGGTGATAGTAAAAATTGGGCTGCACGTACTCCACGGCGCTCAATTTTTGATAATAAGACTCGCCCGCGGCCAGGCTCATTCCGTCCGGCAGTTTGACCCGCTGCCATCCTATCAATGGCAAGTTTTCCAAAACTTCCGCGCCGATCATTGAATTGGCGGTGAAAGCTTCGGCAGAGATCGTCCCGGTTTTGAATTTGACCAGCAATTCGCCATCGACAAAGTCTTTGGCGGACGCGAACTGAACCGAGATCAAAAGGGTTAGGATAAACAGCGCGGAAAGTTTAATAAGTTTCATAATGGATAATATCAAAAAAGGATGGGGCGGCTAGAGGGGCTCGAACCCTCGACCTCCTGAACCACAATCAGGCGTTCTAACCAACTGAACTATAGCCGCCGTAAGCAAACATAAATTCTTACATAATTGAAACCATTCTTCAAGTAAATAAAGGGCGTGGTAGTGTCTTAATTTGACTGTATTGTCGTTAGGTTTCAGTGGTGCAGTGGTTCAGGCGTGAGACACTGCACCACCTGAACCACTTTTGCACCAGAAATCTTAAAAATGAGCGGCCCTGATACAAATTTGCCAAAATCGTGATTGAACCTCTTCTTCAATGTGTCCATAATAATGTGTCCCATAGTGTCCTTCCGAACTGTCAGCGCGCTAGTGTACGTTAGCTCTTACGAAGATCCCATCAGCAGTTTACGCGCTTAGCGGGTTTTATAAATAATTAGCTTTTGCCTCTTTTTTCGACCGAACGGCCCAGACAGCGTACACAGCATTTGGCAGCGTCTTAATTCAAATCAAGACACTACCAAGGGCGTTCTGCCCTTTATAGCGGACGAAAGCGTCCTCCTGTCTGAAGACGTTCAACCTGAAAAATAAACATTAAAGTCCGATAGATTCGCAGTTGGAGGGGGTCGCTTGCGCCGGCTTTTAAGCCGCGCTCGAATGGGTGCCGATAGAAAAGGCCGTGCTGCATCCAGTTCTCACAATTAACAAGAAATATTGCGAAAAAATTGACAGCCAAGGCAAGCCGTGTTAACGTTAGGCGCTTAATCAACACACAGCATTCACGCATCATTCTCGCGAAGGATTAAAGAATCTATGTTAAGAGAATCACGGTGAGGTTTCTCAGAAAACAAAAGGGAATTGAGTTTTTTACTCACGGCAGAAGTCAGCGTATCGAATCTCCTGCAACCCGGGTAAATGAAATTTGATTTGGGAAACTCTAGCAAAATTTAGAGTTGTTTTTATCCGTCCCCGAGAAAACGATTACAGCGGAAGCAAAAGAAATAAAAAGTAAGAAGGAGTTAAAAATATGTCTGCAGATTTTGAAGTAATATCCGGCGACTGGATCTACCGCAGTTTCTATAACACGACCGAACCGGTGACGACCCTGGATCAAATTTTATTCGGAGAAGGGGACTTGACCCTTTCGGTGAAGGCGGATGGATTCTTTGAAAATTCCACCCTCTCTTTTGGAACCGATTACCCGATGAATGTTTTCGGCCAGGCGATCCACGTTCACGACAACGCTTTCTCATTGCCGCGAATCGCCCTGGAAATGAAAGCGTTCGGGGTCGAGGGCACGAAAACGGCCGGTTGGATATATGAATACAGGGGTTACTTACTCCCTACCTGGTACAACGGGATCGACCAGGCGACGGCGATCGCCGGCACGGTGATCCGGGTGGTAGAGCACGGCCCGCAAAGCCCCGCCGGTGTTGTCGCCTCATTCGTGGCGGTAAAAAAACCGCTTCTTAAAACAGAGTCTTAACAAATAGAAAGAGAAATTATATGGCAGACAAAACCTTACAAAAAAGAGCGGACAGCATTTTATCGGGAAAAGGAAAAGCTAAACCGCAGGCGGACTCACTTCTCAGAGAAGCGGTAGCCGCGCCGCAGCGGCCGCTTTTTAGCGCCTTTGTCGATGAGCACATGGACAGGGCCGCCGAACTGGCGGAAGAATTTTCGCAGATAACTCAAAAAGAAGGCCTTGAGGCTGCTATGCAGGCCATCGAAAAAGCTATGGCGGAAGAGCCGATCATAGGATTGGTTCAATATGCGCTCAAGCTTTTCATGGTTCATAATCCCGAAGCCCGGGCCAGTCTTAAACTTAAGCCTCTCGAAGTTCGACAGGCGAATATGGTCGTTCCTTCAGAACCGCTAACCGGGGAAGATGGCGGAGGGGCTCCCGAAGCTTTTGCTTTGGGAGCCCCCGTCGCAGATGCGAGTTCTTCCGAGAAATTAGTAAATTATTGGCGCGAAGACCCGTTGATCAACGAACACCACGAGCATTGGCATCTGGTTTATCCGACGAGGCCGTCACCCCCGGTTCCCGGCGTCAAACCGGCCGGCGGGTATTCATTAGGAGACAGGCACGGGGAGCTTTTCGGATACATGCACGAGCAGATGCTTGCGCGTTACGACACGGAAAGACTTGCGGCCGGAATTAAGCGAGTGCAGCCGTATGATAATTATCCTGCGTCGGACGCCAGTTTTACCGCCCCGATACCTCAAGGGTACGATCCGGGAAACTTAATGCTCTGGGACGGCGGCGAGTGGTATGCATTCCGCCCCCGCCCGGATAATGTTTCTATCAGCGATCTGACCCTCAAAGAACCCAACGGCGGGATGGATTGGTCAACTCGTATCGGAGCAAAGATAAGCGCCCAGGTAGGTTTTATCAACAATTTGTTCCAGGCGGGTGATAACGGAAGTTATACCGTGGCCGCGAGCCCGGCCGTCACGGCCGACAATCTGGGTAACACTCTCGAAGCAAATCGCAACTCGGTAGATTATTACGGCGATTCCGATCCGAAAAACCAAACTACCTACGGCAACGTGCATAATGACGGGCATATTCATTTTATGTTGTATGACAACACCCTTAATTACGGCGTGATGTCATCCACCACGGCGGCGGTGCGGGACCCGATCTTCTTTCGCTGGCACAAACTGATCAACGATATTTTTGACTCGCACCGGCAAAAACTCCCGGCATATGATTTTTCCGACGCGCCCCTGGCAACCATCCGCAAGGGCAGCCAGGCTCCCGGCGGCAGCGCCGTCAGCATCGACATTATTTTGAGTCTTGAAAGCGGGCTGCCCGACGCCATCGACGGGCATAAATTCGGCAGCACGGCTTACAACACTTTGGTTGCCACGGCATTTGCCGACAAAAATTGGGACGGCGATTTTACCAAAGGCGCGGCGCATTTGGCGAGCGGGGAAACGGTCGTCACGACTGATGAACTGCCGACCGAAATGCTGACCCGCAATATCAATATCGAAGATGAGAACGGCAATCCGGAAACGCAATTGGTCGGCTATCTTTCACACGACGATTTTTATTATTTCATTCGCGTGGAAAATAACCTGGCTGAGCCGCAGACAGTCGTTGCGCGTGTCTTCCTGGCGATGGAAGACGAGATCGACGACCGGCGGATGTGGATAGAATTGGACAAGTTCAGTTATGGGCTTAAGCCGAATGAAAAAGCCGTTTTATTCCGCCCGTCGGATCAGTCTTCGGTGGTTCGCAAGCCGGCGCTCAAGCCGGACGATCTGACGGCGGACGACGGGGCTTCGCCGGCGCGGGAAGCGCAGCCGTGGTGCGATTGCGGCTGGCCGTATAACGTACTGCTGCCGCGCGGCACAAAGGACGGAATGAAATTCCGCCTGCTGGTAATGCTGTCCAATGGCGACGATCTGACGATGCCGGACCATCCCGATTGCTGCACGTCGATCAGCTATTGCGGCCTGCAGGATCTTAGCTATCCCGATAAGGCGCCGATCGGTTTTCCTTTCGACCGCCCGCTGGGCGATTCGCTGGAGACGATCCTCGGTAAATACGGCAATTGGGCGTCGAGGACGATCACCATTCGCTGCAAGAACTTATAGGAGGCGCGAAGGGAAATCGTGGAGGCAGCCGGAATCGTTTCGGTAAAAATTAGGCGTGAAGTTAAATGTTTGACTTCACGCCTGCCTCCGTCATCGCTGGCGGAAATAATGAAATAGCGGCATAAATTCGCCGCTATAACAGCGTTATTTTTTAGACGCTGTTAAAGAAAAAAAACCGTTGTCATATCGCCAAAACGGTGGTAACCTTTGTCAACTTTAAATCTGACTTCTCAAGAGCTGCTTTTGCCTTTGCAATACAAGCAAAATCTTCTTTTTAAAGTTTTGAACCAGTCAAACCCCGAACTGTCGCGTTTTTGTTTACCTGCGAAAGGAGTATTTCAAATGACCGAGCCGCTTTCCCGCACCCGGAAATTAACGATCATCGCCCAGGATCCGAGCGTAAAAGGATTCGACGGGAAAATCCTGAAAACGCGGATCGAGATACCCGCTGAAGATCTGGCAAAAGGCCCGCGCGGCTACCGCGTGGCCGTGATCGATTACGATACCTCGACGGGAAAGTTTTACCGCGCGGATTGCGAGTATCAGGACGTTGAGGACGGGCAATATATCGACCCGTTCAAAAAGGCCGCTGACCTCGGTAAAGACCAGGAGCTTCTTGAGGATCCGCGATTCCATTGCCAAAATGCGTACGCCATCGTTATGCGTACCCTGGCCCGCTTTGAATTCGCTCTCGGGCGCCGGGTGAACTGGGGTTTTAACGGGCATCAGATCCATATCGCGCCGCACGCTTTTTCCGATGCCAATGCTTTTTACACGGAAAAAGAGCGGGCGCTTTGCTTCGGCTACTTCCGCACCGGTGACGAACCAAGGGACAGAAAGATCGTTTTCACCAGCTTGTCGCACGACGTGGTGGCGCATGAAAGCACTCACGCCATCCTGGACGGGCTGCGCGAACGCTACACGGATCCTTCATCCCCGGATCAGGCTGGTTTCCATGAGGGATTTTCAGACATTGTCGCGCTGCTTTCGGTCTTTTCCCTAAGAGATGTGGTCGGCTCGCTGGTGCCGGACATTCAGGAGATAGGGCGGGCGGGCGAAAAAGCGGAAAAAGGAAAACCGGCTAAAAAAGGCAAAAAGAAAGACCTCCAATACATAACCAAAAAATATCTGACGGAGAAAAATTTGCGCCAGTCCATTCTCTTCGGATTAGCCGAAGAAATGGGACAGGAGCTTTCCGGGGTTCGCGGCCAGGCGTTGCGCCGCTCGTCCCAACTGGAGCCGCGCGATCCGGATACGGCAAAAGTTCCGTACTCTAAAGATCCCGATTTTCAGGAGCCGCACCGGCGCGGAGAACTGCTGGTGGCGGCGGTGATGAACAGCTTTTTAAGTGTCTGGTTAAACCGGTTGGATAAATACACCGGCGACCGTAATTTAAACGATCCGATAGACAAGGATCTGATCGTCGACGAAGGCGCCCTCGCCGCCGATCATCTGCTGACGATGATGATCCGCGCGCTGGATTATACGCCGCCGACCGACCTTCGCTTCAGCGATTTTCTGAGTGCGGCGCTGACGGCCGACACGGACCTCATGCCTGACGATTCTAAGTATCATTACCGGCAGACTCTGATCGAAAATTTTCGCAATTACGGGATCGAACCCGCGTCTTCCAGAACCGACGGAACGTGGCGGCCCTGCCTCGATGAAAAGCTGTGCTACGAGCGTACGCATTTTGAATCTTTACTGAGAGACCCGATCGAAGTTTTCAGGTTTATCTGGGACAATCGCGGAAAACTATTCAGCATCGACGCCTCCGCGGACGACGGCCCCGCTCGCTTCGAAGATGCCTATACGCAGGTTCAATGGGTTCGCCCCAGTTTAAGGATCGCCCCGGACGGTTTTGCCGTGAAGGAAACCGTGGCGTCGTATATTCAGATGGTGACGCTGCGCGCGGACGAGCTGCGCTCTTTCGACATCGATCTGCCGGATACCATGCCCCCGGAAACGGAAGTCAGGCTTTACGGCGGCGGCACGCTGATTTTTAACGAGTACGGCAAATTGAAATATCACATCCGGAACCGGATATTTAATTCGGAGAAGCAATCCGACAGACTGCAGTATTTGTGGGCGACCGGGTATTTCAATAACCAGGCCTACCGGGAAAATTTATTCTCCCGGATGCATATACAAAAAACTCTCGGAATGCCGATGAGAGGAGAGGAGCAATTTTAATTATGGCAAAAAAGCCTAAAAAAGCGATCTTACGCACCTACCAGGTAGGGTTTGGCGATTGTTTCCTGCTTACTTTTCAGTATGCGCCGGACGACGAACGCCATATTCTGATAGATTTCGGCTCGACCGGATTTCCCGCTTCCGTCACCTCTCCCGACAAACAGATGCTCGAAGTGGCAAATGATATAAAGGAACGCTGCAACGGGCAGCTCGATATCGTGGTGGCCACCCACCGGCATAAAGACCACATCAGCGGTTTTACCACGAACAAGGAAAAGAATGCTTCGGGCGATATCATTCGCGGCTGCGAGCCGAAGGTGGTGATTCAGCCCTGGACCGAAGATCCCGCCCTGGCCGAAGATGCCCTTACGAGCGGACAAAGGCTGGCCGCGGCTTCGACGTCCGACGTGTCCACCAAAAAAAGCCACGCCAAAAATTTACTTAACATGGGCCGGATCTCGAATAATTTGCTGAAGGAAGCTGAACATTTTTCCGATACCAGCAAATTTCTGACGACGATGACGCAGACCGTGGCCAGCCAGATTAAATTCCTGGCCGAAGATGCCGGTTTTTTTGCCGTGACAGAGAAAAAAGCGGGCGGCAAAAGCAAAAAGATATCTAATATTTCCGCGGTTGAAAATCTCAACACGATGACGGGCAAACATCACTATGTCGAATATGGCTCCAAGTTGAATTTGGCAGCCCTGCTGCCCGGCGTCAAAGTCACGGTCTTGGGGCCGCCGACGATCAAGCAGTACGAGGCCGTACAAAAGCAGAGGTCGAAGGATAAGGAAGAATTCTGGATGCTCTACGCGGCGACCTCCGATGCGGGCGGCGAATTTATCGACGGCGAGGAAACTCTTTTTCCCCAGGCCAAACTTTATGACGAAGGTTATATCCCGCCGCGCGCCCGCTGGTTCGTCCGTAACCTGCGCGCTATCAGGGGCGACCAGCTGCTGCAGATCGCCCGCACAATGGATCAGGCTCTAAATAATACGAGCGTGATCCTGCTGTTTGAAGTAGGCGATGAAAAACTTTTGTTTCCCGGCGATGCGCAGATCGAAAATTGGGAATACGCGCTTAAATTCGCGCCGGAGGCAAAGAAAAATATTAACCTGCTAAAAGAAACCACCCTTTACAAGGTCGGGCATCACGGCAGCCGTAATGCGACCCCGAAAACCCTCTGGGAATGTTTTGAACATAAGAGCGACAAGAAAACGGATGAAGGCCGTCTGCAAACGGTCGTTTCCACCATGGAGGGAAAACACGGCACGACGGTGGAAACGGCGGTTCCGCGCAAGACCCTGGTGGATGCGCTCGATAGTGAGAGCAGCTACTATACGACCCAGAAACTAAGCGGCGGCAACGCAAATGTGAAGGGTAATAAATTCATTACGGAAAGTGAAGAAAAGGGGTTGTGGGGGCAGATCGAGATCGACCTGAGAAAATAAAAAAGGAGCGGCGAAAGCCGCTCTTCTTTTTTGAGCTTTGCGGGCAGGATGCCCGCGCTCCATACAATTCCCTCGAGCTAAATAGTTATTGGCCGGTAAACGGTTTTTCCGCCTTCTCGGGTCGCTCTTAAAACCTGTTTTCTTAACCGTGTATGCATGCTCAGATGGATCCAGTTAGGGCTGGCGTCCGTGCCGAATTCCAGAATAACCTGATCGAATTTCGGCACATTTTTGACCACCCATTCCGCCAAAGCCCTGGTTCCGATGTCGATCGGCACCACGTCCGCGGCAAATCCCAACCGGTGATCGCTGGTCGATACGCCGCCGACCAGCTTATTCAGTTTTGCGGAACGAAATCCGGAATTGATCCGCAGCGGGCCGATCGCTTCGCGGGCGGGCTGCAAAATTTTCTGGCACAACAGCTTGAGGTGTTTTATTTCTTCATCGTTGGGCATATTGCTTATGCCGTTACGGTCGGCGGTGGGTGACGTGATAAATTCCCACAGCTTAAAATTCTTTGATAAAGGCGTATTACGGTCAGCCATTTTTATTCTCCTTTTTCAATCAGGTAATTTTATCCAGTGGCACGGGGCGTCAAAAAAGAAATTCAGGTTTGGGATATTTTGACTCCTTTTCACAGCTAATCTGTGAGACGGAAATTAAGCAACAAATTTGCCTGACATTAAATAGGCAATCCGCGCTTTCTGAATATATCACTGATTTGGTTAAGGTTTGTTTCTCCTTCTAACGATTTTTCCGTCTCTAAAAGTTGATTATAGAAATTCAAACGCAGATCGGTTTCAGAACCGTTTACTTTTAATGACTGCCAGGCCTGGAAGATCAATTTGTCGGCTTTATCTTTAGTGAACGACTCTCTTATATCCCAAAATACGCCTCCCCAAACTTCCGCTCCAATATAACTGAAGTCAGTGGTTGTTTGAAGCTCTTCAAAAGTCCGGGTATTTTTCAGGTTCTGCACATAACCTCGGGCGAGTAAATCTTTAGCAGCCTCTTTCCCATCTCTTTTTTCCCAGTACCTGATGCTTTGCTCACCGAATATCGCATCGTCATTATAGCTGCAGGAAAAATAAGACGCTAAACCCGATTCAAGCGCTACCGCATCCTTATTTCCGGATACAGTGTTTATTTTGTTTGAATTAAATAAAACATGATGAGAATATTCTCTGAAAAGAACATCCGTATCGGCCGCTAAACCTGACTCGACCTGGATAGAGCCGTCGAGATAATAGGCGGGGCCAAACTCGGCTGCCTTAAGGTTGATGTGAATTTTAACCCCGGTTTCAGTGCCCTTGTATCCGAGTTCCTGAAAATGCTTTTGAAAATCCCGCAATGACCCTTCTAATTTGGTTTTCAGAGCGGGTGTAAGCGCTGCCGACGGCTCGAAGCCAATTTTTTCGCTGATCAGATCGACCTTTTCGGACAGCACCCGGACATCGTTCGCCAGCGTGGTAGCTTGGGCCAATTGATCTTTGAGTGATTGATATTCAGTCGTTATCGCCTCTCCGTCTTTACGAGCGTCTTCTACTCGCTGCTCTGTATCCTTCTTGGCTTTTGCCACAAAATTCATGAAATCGAGATAATTATTGATCCCGATAACTCCGAGCGTCAGGATTAAAATACCCAGAGGTATTCCGACGAAGAATGCCAAAAGTTTAGTCCAGCCGGATATCTTGGTTGCGATGCCTTCAGCGATCTCTGATTGAAGGAATCTTTGATCCTTAAATTGATCTTTCAGCACGGACAAAACTTCCGTGCGCAGATTAGTATCAAGATAGTCTTTGACCGGCCCCAGCACTGTATCGAGAAAAGCTCCACAGTCACCGCAATATTTCTTTTCCTGCGGATTGGCTGATTTACAATTCGCACATACGCGGAACGGCGGACCGTTTTGATCTTCCATAAACATTAACTCCAACAAAGTTTCCGACGAATATTAAATTCAATTACATGAAATTTTAATAATAGTCACAAAACAGACTTACAAACTTAGAGCTTTGGTATGAAGCGGTGAGAAAATGTCGAAACAAAATCGCGTTGTTTGCGACCAGTTGAAAAAAATTGGTGCCCCCGGCACGACTTGAACGTGCGACCCACAGCTTAGAAGGCTGTTGCTCTATCCAACTGAGCTACGGGAGCCTGAAATTACAAATGGTAGCCACTCGCGGTTTTTAAGTCAACTTTGTACCGCGTCCGGACGCTTTTCCGCGATCTTTTGCAGCATCAATTCCAATATCTCTTCGAGTGTCATTCCGCTGGTGTCGATGACGACCGCGCCTTCGGCGATGGAAAGCGGCGAATCTTCGCGGCTGACGTCGCGCTTGTCGCGCTCGTTGATCTCTTCCAGGGTTTGTTCAAAGGTCAAAGCGCTGCCGCGCTGCTGATCCTCGTTAAATCTGCGGCGCGCGCGTTCTTCGGGTTTTGCTGTGAGAAAGAATTTCACGTCGGCGTCAGGAAAGACGACGGTTCCGATATCGCGGCCTTCTAATACCCCGCCGCCGTATTTACCCAGTTCCTGCTGGTGCTTGACCAGTATTTTGCGGACTTCGGAATTGGTGGAAACCACCGAAGCGGCCCGCGCGATCTCTTTGCTGCGTATTTCCGTCGAGATGTCGCGGCCGTTCAATATGATCTGCAGAGTTTCCGGTTCGCCGGTCAGTTCGATCTGTGAATCCCGCGCGATCTCGGAAGCTTTTAGCGGGTCGGAGCAGCTTTCGCCTTTTTCGAGCACGGCAAACGCCACCGCTCGGTACATTGCGCCGGTGTCGAGGTAAAGCAGACCAAGTTTTTTCGCGAGCATCTTGCCAAGCGTCGATTTGCCCGCGCCCGAAGGACCGTCAATAGCGATTATCATCAGTCGTCAATATTCAATAAATTGCCCCGTGCCTTAGCGCGGGTTCTCGATCATCTTAAAAAGATTTTAGGGCGTTTTAACGCCCTAATCAATTTGGCTTAAATCAATTATCTTAAATTGCCCCGATTTTCCAAATCTTGTTGGCTAAATTTCCGAAATTCTATCCAGGTCAATCAGAAGTTCCAGCGGTTTTCTTTCTTCCCAGGCATCCTGCTTAAATCTTTGATGAAATTTGTCGATATCGTGAATCGACTTCTGCGCGGCCTCGCGCGCCTTTTCAAAATTTTCGGCTTTCATAAAAGTGATCAAAAAATCGCCCTCGCTTGTTTGATCGAGAAAAGCCGATTCCACAATGACCGTCTCATCGCGCAATGTTGCCAGGGCTTCTTCTTTTCGCGCATTCATTGTTTCCGCCCATTCGCGCACGCGTTCCAGCGAATTCGGCTTGAGTTTTATTTTTACGCAGATCGTTTTATAACTCATCTAATGATCTCTTGCAGCGCGGCGAGTGTTGCTTCGATATCCGCCCGCGCGACGTCGTAATGCGTCACCATGCGGATCGCGCTGCCGAAGCCGATGGCTAAAATGCCGCGTTTTTTCAGTTCATCGCAGATCTGCGCTGAAGAAAGCCCGGTGCCGGAGACGTCGAAGATCACGATGTTGGTCACGACTTTTTCCGCGTCGATCGCGACGCCTTTCAACTCCGCCACGCCTTCCGCCAAACGCTTTGCGTTCGCGTGGTCTTCATGAAGCTTGGCCGGCGATTCTTCGAGCGCGACAAGTCCGGCGGCGGCCAGCACGCCGACCTGCCGCATTCCTCCGCCGAGACGTTTGCGCCAGATGCGCGCTTCGGCGATAAAGTCTTTCGTTCCCAGCAGCATCGATCCGACCGGCGCTCCCAGCCCCTTGGACAGGCAAAACATTACCGAATCGCAGTCGTGGGAAAGATTGGCAACGCTCTCGTTTTGCGCGGCGGCCGAATTAAATATCCGCGCCCCGTCCAGATGCACCGGCAGTCTCGCTTCGCGCGCCTTGGCGCAAATTTCTTCGGCGCGTTCGCGCGACATCACGTTTCCCCCGGCCAGGTTGTGCGAATTTTCCAGACAGATCAAACCCGTCGGGCAGGCGTAATATGGCTGATTAACGTGCAGGGCGGCGGCAATCTCTTCCCAGGTCAAAACCCCGGAGCCGTCCGTGCTGCGGACGACGCGCGGGGTCGCGCCGGAGATCGAAGCAAACAGAGCGAGCTCGTAATTCAAGATGTGCCCGCGTTCTTCGATAATAAATTCGTCGCCGGGTTTGGTGTGCAGCTTGACGGCGATCTGGTTGCCCATCGAGCCCGTCGGCACGAACAGCGCGGCCTCTTTTTCAAATAGTTCGGCGGCGCGCTCCTGCAGACGGTTGACCGTCGGGTCTTCGAGATAAACGTCGTCGCCAACCTCGGCCTCGGCCATCGCCCTGCGCATCGCCGGCGTCGGTTTCGTTACTGTGTCACTTCGTAGATCGATCATTTAATAATTTTAAGCCATGTTAGCGGCATTTTTGAAATTATCCAGAGGTGAAATGTTTGGACAACCTTAAACGCCATTTTAAGCCGTGAAACGGCGTCCTTGAAAGTAGCCAAACGTGAAACGTCCGGACAGCGTTCATCATAATTCCGCGTTGAAGACGCGAAAAGAATGATCCAATTTACCACAAAATTTTTCGTCGTATTTCGTATTGCTCGCTGCTAATGATTCGACGTATTTTTCCTGAAAAGTCTTCCGTTTATGATGCTCTACCTGATTAAGAACATAACTCCTAACATTTTCGACCGCATTCGGACTAACCGTAAAAGCGCCATAACCTTTTTGCCACTCAAACTTTTTGTGCAATTCCGAGTGAATCCACCTGGAGGAATCTGCCTTAACATCCCTAATAAAATAATCCAAGCGATGAGATGATTTTAACCCGGCTAATAAATGTATGTGATCGTTTATTCCACCGATCGCCAGCGGAACGCCGTCAAGATGTTTCACGATGCCGCCAAGATATGCGTGTAACCTTTCTTTCCAGTCTTCCCTTAACAAAGGCAGACGTTCTTTTGTCGAAAAAATGATATGAAAATGCAAATTAGTGTGGGTAGATGGCATTTTTTCGATCTCTTCGCGTCTTCAACGCGGGCTTTAATTATCGTTCATACCAGAGGTTTCACCTCTGGCTACCCTCAGTCAGCGTCTTCGACGCCATAAGTAAAGATTTATTTTAAATCCTTCAATTTAAAATCTTCAGTATTCCAACCCGCGCGTTTTGCGGCGGCCTGATAGGCGCTTTCGAGAAATTCCAAAACTTTTTCGCGCGGCCCGCTCGTTTCGCGGATGTCATCGTACATCAGGACGGCCAGGTGGCTGCCGTTGGCTTCGTTCCATTTGGCGGTTTCCGGTTGGAGCTTTTCATCGGCCAGCCCGGCGGGTTCCGGCGCGGCGTAGGCATAAAACGCCGGCGCGGGAACATTTTTATCGCCCGCCCAGAAACCGAAGCTGATGACTTCGTGCGAGTAGGCTTCGGCTTCGACCATTCCCGCGCCTTCGCGGACCGTGGCGGGTTTGCCGGAAAAACGGGTCAGCGCCAGATCGAAGCTGTGCCAGAAAAGATGCACCGGGGTGCTTTTGCCGATAAAACGCCCGCGAAATTCTTCGAAAACATTATTTACCGAGACCAGAATTTGGTGAAATCTTTCGACGTATTCCTTGTCGTATGAGCTGTTTTCCATGTCTTCGGCAAAAGGCGTGGTGCTCGGCGCTTCGTAGGGAACCGCCCAGATCTTGGTTTCGATCCCGAGCGCGGACAGGTTTTCAAAAACCTGCCGGTAAAATTCCGCCACGGTCAGCCCGTCATGGAGCGGGAATTCGCGGCCGTCGCCCGTGTCGCATTTTATTTTCAGCGCGTGATCGCGGAAATCGAATTCGATCTCGAAATTGCCGCTGTTATAGGGAATCGGACGAGTGGTGATCCCGCGCGGCGAGACATAAAGCGGCACATGCCACCAGTGATTGAGGCGCGGGAAAAGCTTGAGGCGGATCTTACCCACGACCTGCAGATAAAGATGAAGCGTGTTTTTTGTGTCCTGCCATTCGGCCAGAGGCAGAACGGGAAATGCGTTTTCGTTCATATAGTTTAATTTTTAGCGAGCGCGACGTTCTGAATGCAGCGCCAGCGTCCCGCTGGCTGTCGTGTTGGCGTCCCGCCGACACACTAAACGCGCGGGGCGAGCCATGCGGCTAAATTTTCGACGTATCTTTTTACATCGCTTAGCGCCTCAGGCGTATCTTTATAGCCCGTTCCCGGCGGTTCCTCTAAAAACGAAGGGCAGCCGATCTCCGGGTTCCAGTTGTAATCGACCAGGTGATGAAAGCTGGCTTCCGCGATCGCGCGGCCGAGCGTATTTCCATGCGTGTCTTCACTTTTTTCAAAAGCGACGATCAGATTAAACGGCCGCCCGGAAACTCTGCTCGTTCCCGTCGCGATCACCTTTGCCGAGGGGCAGTCTTCCGGCGCGCCGACACCGCCTTCGTGCGGGTGCGCGGGGAAGAGTTCGATCGTGCCGCCGTCCGCCTTTTTCAGCAGTTCGTGCGCGGGTTCGACCGCGGTTATTTTTTGAAAATCGCCGTTGCTGCCGGAATCGTAATTCGGATAATCGATCTTCGGGTTATCCTGATTATCGCGGACGTTTCGCTCCGCGTCGGGGTCCTGATGCTTGGAGTGAAAATAATGCGCCGCGCCAATACCGCCCAGCGTGCAAAGCGAGGAGCCAAGATCGTGATGATCGCGGGTCGAAAAAATTCCGCCGCCGCGCTGGAAAAAACGCGTGATCCCGGCACAATCATCTTCCGAAAGCCCGTCACCTTCATCCACCGCAAACAGCCACAGTTCGTCAAAATCGGATTTATCCAGTTCGCTTAAAACTTTATCGCTGCCGTTCTCATCGATTTCACGATCGCGCGCCGTGACGCGATAAAGCGGTTCGCCGCTTTCACCCTTCAAAGATTCCAGATGCCGTCGGAGCAGCGAAAATCTGCCGATATGCCAATCGTCTTCGGCGAAGGGGATAGTAGTTTGCAGCAGGATATTGATGGGATCTTTCATTGTAATTCTCTGTCGATTCTCTTAATCGGCACCTGGCAATGTTTCGTAAAACAGATCGTCCGGATAGCAATAGCCCCACTCTTCACCCGGCTCGAAAGATTTTATGATCGAGTGAGAGCTGGCATGAAAATGTTTGGTCGCGTGGCGGTTGGGTGAATTGTCGCAGCAGCCGACGTGGCCGCATATTTCGCACAAGCGCAGATGCACCCAGCCGCTGCCGATCTTCAGGCAGTCTTCGCATCCGTCGGCGCTCGGCGTCACTTTTCTGATCTCCGCTAAATGTTCGCAGCCCTCGGGCATAAATACTAACTCTCCTCAAAAATTACTCCGCATGAAGTTTTTTTATCGTGTCGGCGACCGAAGCTCCCAGAGTTTCCAAAAGCTTCTTTGTCTTTTCATTGGTCATAGTATCCCCGTCGAATTTTTCCCCGGCAAAAGTCACGGCGATCTCCAGCGGCAGCACATTAACGGTCATTATCGTCAGCACGCCGCGCAGGTGGCCGAGGCATCGCAGGCCGCCAAAACTTCCCGGCGAAGCGGTCATGATCCCGGCGACTTTATTTTTAAATGCGGCATACATTTTTTGCTCGCCGCGCGAGCGCGAAACCCAGTCGAGCGCGTTTTTCATCCCGCCCGGCAGCGAGCCGTTATATTCCGGCGAGCAGATCAGTAAACCGTCATGCGACAGCAGCAGTTCCTGGAGCTTTACCGCATTTTCCGGGAAGCCTTCCTTCTCATGAGCGTCGCCGTCATAGATCGGCATATTGAAATCGCGCAGGTCGATGACCGTGACCTCGGCGCCGGCCGCGCGGGCGCCCGCGACGGCGTTTTCCAGGACTTTTTTATTCAATGAGCCTTCGCGCAAACTGCCCGCAAAAGCCAGGATTTTCGGTGTAATTGCCATAAAATTGGGCCTTAAAAACGGAAATTATTTATCTTATGAGTTTGCCACGAAAGCCGCGCGCGGGCAATCGGTTGTTGAGGATTGTAGGTTATGATAGTTTTTTAACAGACAGGGACAAATTTTATGCTAAAAGCTTTTTTGGGTACACAGCCTCAGATCCACGAAACGGCGTTCGTGGCCGAAAATGCAGTGGTTATCGGCGACGTCATAATCGGCGAAAGCTCCAGCGTCTGGTTCGGCTGCGTACTGCGCGGCGACGTCAATCATATCCGCATCGGCGACCGCACCAATGTTCAGGATGCCAGTGTGATCCACGTTTCCAGCAAAGGTGATCCGACAATTCTGGAAGACGAGGTCACCGTTGGCCACGGGGTCACTTTGCACGCCTGTTATGTCGAAACGGGCTCGCTGATCGGGATCGGCGCCATCGTGCTGGACGGCGCGCGCATTGGCCGTGATTCGCTGGTCGCCGCCGGCAGCCTGGTCACGCCGGATACCGTTATCCCGCCGCGTTCGCTGGTGATGGGCAGCCCGGCAAAAGTGAAGCGTGAACTGACGGACGAAGAGATCGAAGATCTGAAAAAATATTGGCAAAATTATGTCAAACTAACCGAAGTTTACCTGTCAGAAAAAAATAGTTGAGAACAAGTTGATAGGAACTGCTTCGTTTCAAGGGGAATCCCTTATCACTGTAAATTTATTTTTATGAGCAAAACAAATCCAGCGCGCGGGATGCGTGATTTTCTCCCTGCCGACGTCCGTAAGCGCGAATACGTCATTGGCATCATTAAGGAAGTCTATGAAAGCTACGGCTTTGAGCCGCTGGAAACGCCGGCTATGGAAAATCTGGAAACCCTCACCGGAAAATACGGCGAAGAGGGAAATCAGCTGATGTTTAAGATTCTAAAACGCGGCAAAAAACTTGATCAGGAGTTGGCAAAGTTTTCCGAATCGGGCGCGTTCGCCAAGTTGAAAAACTCGGCGAACGCGGTCAACCCGGAAAACTCTCTCTCTGACCTGGCGCTGCGCTACGACTTAACCGTGCCGCTGGCGCGCGTCATCGCTCACTACAAAAACGAACTCCCGAAATTTTTCAGGCGCTATCAGATCCAGCCCGTCTGGCGTGCCGACCGCCCGGCCCACGGGCGCTTTCGCGAATTCTACCAGTGTGACGTGGATGCGATCGGATCGAGTTCGATGACGGTCGAAGCGGAAGTGATCCTGGCGGTGAGCGACGTTTTAAAACGGCTGGGTTTTAAGGATTTCACCATCCGGTTAAATCATAGAAAAGTTTTGACCGATATTTTAGACACGGCGGGCGTGCCGGCGGAAAAGCACATGGATGCGCTGGTCGCGATCGACAAGCTCGATAAGATCGGGCGGGAGGGCGTGGAAAAAGAATTTGCCGAACGCGGAATATCCGATGCCGCCTCTAATATGCTGCTGGAATTATTCGAGCAGACTAGATCGATCCACGACCAGGAACACGGAGTCAACCGGACGATCCTGGGTAATCTGATAAACATCGCGAGCAACGAAGTTTTGACGGAACTGGGTCACATAATTACTTTTGCGAAGGGCGCGCCCGTCTTGCTCGACCCTAGTCTTGCGCGCGGCTTGTCGTATTACACCGGCGCTATCATGGAGATCGACGTCGGCAAGGAAATAGGCTCGCTCGGCGGCGGCGGCCGTTATGACGGGTTGATCGGGATGTTCGGCAAGGAGCAGATTCCCGCCTGCGGATTCTCGCTTGGTCTGGAGCGCATCGTTGTCGTGATGGACGAGCGCGGAATGTTTCCCGACGAGATTAAAAATTCTTCCGCCGATGTCATGGTCACAATTTGGGACGCGGAATCGGTCGCCGATTCGGTCGCGCTGGCACAGGACCTCCGCGCTCAGGGCTTGCGGGTCCTGCTCTATCCCGAGGCCGGCAAACTCGCCAAACAATTTGAATACGCGGCGCAGATTGGCGTGCCGTATGTCGTTAGATTTGGCGATGAGGAAAAAGCGGGCGGCACGGTAGCGATCAAAAATATGCAGACCGGCGAGTGGGAAACTGTCAAACGGGAAGAAATCGCAAAGCGAATAAAGAACTAAAATGATCTGCCTTACTGATAGAGTCGTTAGATATTTTATCAGCCCTTTTTTGCTGGTAACGGCTGCCGCTTTTTTCTTTGGCGCGTCTGTCTATTCCCAAAAAGACGTTAAAAAAGACGCCGTCGCCGAAGACCTGCCGAATTTTAAGTCGATCGACGAAAATTTTTATCGCGGCGGCCGACCGACCGAAGCCGGGATAAAAGAGCTGGCCAAAAAAGGCGTCAAGACGGTCATAAACCTTCGCAACAACAAGGAAGACGCCGCCGAGGAAGAAAAATGGGTAAAGAGCGCCGGGCTGAAATTTTACAACGCGCCGCTCAACATCTGGTTTCGCCCTAAGGAAGCGCAGATCAAAAAGATCTTGGCCGTAATCGATAGTAAAGAAAACCAGCCAGTCTATATTCATTGCAACCTCGGCGCCGACCGCACCGGAATGGTCACCGCTGTTTATCGAATTTCACACAACGGCTGGACGGCAAAACAGGCCAACGCCGAAGCCAAAGAATCCGGCCTGGGTAAATGGCAATTCTGGATGCGCGATTACATTAACGATTATTACCGTGATTTTGTAAGAGGGAAAAAATGAGCGAACAAATACTTCAAAATTATCTTTCCGATGCGGTTAAAACTTTTCGCAGTTACAAGGGTCTGGCGGACAAGGCAATGGCGCAGGTTTCGGACGAGCAGTATTTTCAGTTGATCGACGAAGAATCGAATTCGATCGCGGTGATCGCAAAACACATTGGCGGCAATCTGCGTTCGCGCTGGACGGATTTTCTCACCAGCGACGGGGAAAAACCCGATCGTCATCGGGATTCGGAATTCGTCTCGGAAAGCGACACCCGCGAATCTCTCGCCGCATTTTGGGAGCAGGGCTGGGACGCGCTTTTTTCCGCGCTGGAAACATTGCAGCCGGACGAACTGGGAAAGATAATTACGATCCGAGGGCAGGATCATACGGTCGTCAGGGCGATTAACCGCTCGCTGGCGCACACGGCTTCACACGTGGGACAGATAATTTTTCTCGCCAAACATTTGCGCGCAAAAGACTGGCAAAATCTGAGTATTCCAAAAAATACTTCCGCCGATTTTAATACCTATCTGAATAAAAAACAGCAGGAAGGAACGGCCGGCGAAAATCCCTACGAATCACATGTGAATTTTAAGGAAGAGTTGAAAAGCAGGGAAAGCTGAGCGGCGGGAGAGTAAAACCGCCCAGCTAAAAAGCCCGCCCGTTCTAACGGCGATTGATACGGGTCCTGCTGATAAGCGTCGTGGTCGTACGGCCGTTGTGTACTCTTACACGATAGGTCTCCCGGTACCACGAACGTCCTTGGCGCACCGTGCGCGTCTGGATATAAACACGGTCGCGTCCCCAGTTTCTGCCGCGCCGCCTCTGCTGCAACTGCGGATCGGTTTTGGCAGCCGCATTTATCGCGGGTTTGTCCGCTGCAAGTGCGCTTGCCGTCGGAAACAATGTGAACGTTCCCGCCAGTAGTAATGATAGCAATAGTATCTTTTTCATTTTTATACTTCTCCCTCTTGAATTTAAGCGCGAAAAATAAATTGGCTTTATTCATGCGCCGTTAATTTAGAAGGCGTAAGTTTATCCGGCGTTGTCGTCAAAATTCGGCGACTTTCGTAACAGGTTTTGTTTTGCGCGTGGTTTTAGCTTAGAATTAACGTTTTTCGTATTCCGCAAATATGCGGAGAGGGATAATGATGTTGGATACTTTAGGAAATTTAGAGAGAACTCACACTTGCGGCGAACTGCGCGCGGAAAACGTCGGCGAACAGGTAGTGCTGATGGGCTGGGTCGCAAAAAAGCGCGATCTGGGGGTTTTTACGTTTGTCGATCTGCGCGACCGCGAAGGCGTGACACAGGTCGTATTCGCCGAAGACGTTGACATAACGGCGCACAATAAGGCTAAAGAGCTGCGCGGCGAATTTGTGGTCGCGGTCAAGGGCGAAGTTATCGCCCGCTCGGAAAATACCCGCAACGCGAAACTTGGGACCGGCGATATCGAGGTCCGTGTTACGGAATTACTGATCCTCAACGACGCCAAAACCCTGCCCTTTCAATTGGAAGTCGCCGGTTCGGAGAATCTGGCGGACGAATCCACGCGGCTGAAATACCGCTATCTCGACCTGCGCCGTCCGCAGCTGCAATATAATATGCGGATGCGTGCCCGCACGGTGGCAAAGATACATGAGTTTATGGACGCGCAGGGTTTTATGGAGATCGAAACGCCGATCCTGCTGAAATCCACGCCGGAAGGCGCGCGCGATTTTATCGTGCCTTCGCGTATTCACAGCGGCAAATTTTTTGCGCTGCCGCAATCTCCGCAAATACTCAAACAGATCACCATGATCGCGGGTTTTGACAAGTATTACCAGATCGCGCGCTGCTTTCGCGATGAAGACCTGCGGGCGGATCGCCAGCCGGAATTTACACAGCTTGACGTGGAGATGTCGTTTGCCAACCAGGAAATGGTTTACCGCCTGATCGAAGGCATGTTCGGGCACGTCTTTCGGCTGATCGACGTCGAACTGCCGGAGCAGTTTCCGCGGATGACCTACGCTGACGCTTTACGCCGTTACGGTTCGGATAAACCCGATCTGCGTTTTGAAATGGAACTGCAGGATCTGTCCGGCGAACTGAAAGAGACGGATTTCGCGCCATTTGCGGAAGTATTAAAAAACGGCGGCGAGATAAAATGTATCGTCGTAAGGGGCAAAGCCGATTGCTCGCGCAAGATCCTCGACGAGCTGCAGGAGTTTGTCAAACGCTACGGCGCTTCGGCGCTGGCCTGGATAAAGCTGGGGCAGGAAGAAACTTCTTCCTCGCTTTTAAAGGTGCTCGGCGAAGCAAAAATAGAACAGTTGGCCTCGGCGGCAAAAGCGGAAAAAGGCGATGCGGTTTTGCTCGTCGCGGGAAGAAGATCCGTCGTCACGGCCGCGCTCGGCGCTTTGCGTCTGGAAACCGCGCGGCGCGAAAATCTGATCCCGCAAAATATTTTCCGGCCGCTGATGGTAGTAGATTTTCCGATGTTCGAATACAACGAAAACGAAAAACACTACGACGCGGCGCATCACCCGTTCACCTCGCCGATGGACGAAGATATGGAAACCTATAAACGCGCCGTGGAAAGAGACGAGCGTGAACTGCTTGGCGGAGTCCGCGCCAAAGCTTACGATGCCGTCATTAACGGGATCGAATGCGCCGGCGGCTCTATCCGTATCCATCAAAAGGAAATTCAGGCGCTCAACTTTAAAGCGCTCGGGTTGACCCCGGAAAAAGCGCGCGAGCGGTTCGGGTTTTTTCTCGACGCGCTGGAATACGGCACGCCGCCCCACGGCGGATTTGCCGCCGGGATCGAAAGAACACTGATGGCCCTGCTGCAGACGGATAATATCCGCGACCTGATCACGTTTCCCAAAACCGCCTCGGCGCAGGACCTGATGATGGATTCCCCCGGCGAGGTCGATGAATCGCAGCTAAAAGAACTGGGAATTAAGATCGCTGAATAGCAGCAAACGGTTCAGAGTTCAAGCTTCAGCTTGTTTTATAGTAAAAACAAAAGACAAACTAAAGTTTGAACTCTGAACCGTTTTCCCAAACTCACGAAATTTTTCGAACTAATCCCAAAAAATATCGTAAAATCATTCTGTAATGGCCAGTAAATACGACACCAACCCGCTGGATCCGGATTTTCCGAAAAAAGCCGCTCATTCATCAGAAGCGCAGCATACCGAGGCTTTGCCTAATTTTAATGCCGAGACGAGGAACTTTACCGGCGCCGCTACGGCGGAAGATCCGACCCGGCGTTATGAAAATCCCAATTTCGCGCAGCAGTATTCATCCGTTTATACGCAGCAGCCGCAGGGCGCTCCGGCGATGTATCAAACCACTCATCTGCCGCAAAGTGAAAAACCTTCGACCCGCAAAGTTGCCGGGCTGCCGGAAAATGTTTTGATGGTGCTGCCTTACACGCCGTTTTATATCGGGCTGATCGCCAGCATTCTCGAACTGCTCTTCGTCCCGCAAAGCGAGACCAAAGTTCGTTTTCACGCGGCGCAGGGCCTGGCGATCCATATTGCCGTTTTGGCCATATCTACCCTTCTAGGCATCATCAGCGGCTTTTCCAAATGGGCAAGTATCGGCGGCGTCATTTTCGGTGTCGCGACGATGATCCTGCTGATCGTGTCGATGGTCAAAATCTGGCGGGGTAAAGCCGTGCATTTCGAATCTCTCGACGGTCTGACCAATTGGCTGAGCGAAAAGATCAAGATCCAAAAACAGTAAAACTCTATGCATTGTGTAAGCTGCGGAAACCAAATATCGCCGGAGTTGAACTACTGCAATCGCTGCGGGGCAAAAACGGGCAAGGACGATTCCGGCGCAAATCCGATCAATCCGCTTTCGTATCTCATTACGGCGCTTTGTATCATCGGCGGCGGCGGATTACTGATCTTTGTCGCCCTGATAACGATGCTTTTGCGGAGAAATATGGACGGTAATGCCATAGTAGTAATTGCCGCGCTTTACCTTTTCGCCTATCTGGGTATTAATTTCACGATTCTCAGGCTGATCTCGAAACTGGTCAATGACCGAATCGACTCGAGAAAAGAAATGCAGGAAAAACGGCCTTTTGAATTACACGCTCACGATACGAATCAACTCGAAGCTCCGCGCCGTCCGGTGGCAAGCGTCACGGATCACACGACCCGCGCGCTGGATGAAGTAATGTTCAAGGAAAGATAGAAACCGCTTTAGAAGAAATATTTGTGGATCGTCGATATTATAAGATAAGTCACCCCGGAAACCAGCGCCGCCATCGGGATCGTTAAAACCCACGCCCAGACAATTCTACCCGCTATTCCCCATTTAACCGCCGAGAGGCGCTTGGTAGCGCCGACCCCGACAATAGCGCCGGTGATAGTGTGCGTGGTCGATACCGGTATGCCGAATATGGTAGCGCCGAACAGCGTGATCGCTCCGGCCGTTTCCGCGCAAAAACCGCCGACCGGCTGCAGCTTCGATATCTTTGAACCCATGGTTTTGACGATCTTCCAACCGCCTGAAAGAGTGCCGAGCCCGATCGCGATATGCGCCGAAAGCGCCACCCACCAGGGAACCTCGGGAAATTTACCGCCGGCCGCAATAAAATATTCGGGAAAACCGATGACGAGCGCCATCATTATCACGCCCATCGTTTTTTGCGCATCGTTTCCGCCGTGGCCGAGCGAAAAAGCCGCCGCCGAAAACAACTGCCCGACCCGAAAGATCTTATCCACTTTATTGACCGAAACTTTGTGAAAGATCCAATAAACCGCCACCATCAATATGAATCCCAGTGTCAGGCCGATCAGCGGCGATAAGACGATGAACGAAAGCGTTTTGATCCAGCCCTCCGCCTTAAGGAGGCCGAACCCGCCGAACGCCACCACGCCCGCACCGGCCAGCGCGCCCACCAGCGCATGTGAACTGGAGGTCGGAAGCCCCAAATACCAGGTGATCAGATTCCAGACGATCGCGCCGATAAGCCCCGATAGAACCACATAAAGACGCGTTTCCTCGCTGATCATGTCGATATTCATCATATCGGCGCCGATGGTTTTAGCGACCTTGGTTTCGAATACCAGGTAGGCGACGAAGTTAAAGAAAGCCGCCCACGCGACGGCGAAACCCGGCGACAATACGCGGGTGGCGACCACGGTCGCGATCGAATTAGCGGCATCGTGAAACCCGTTGACATAATCGAAAGCTAACGCCATGACTATGATCACGATAACCAGGGCTACTGTAGCGGTATGCGGATCCATAGGTTTAGGTATGTTTCAGAATAATACTTTCGATGATGTTGGCCACGCTTTCGCAGCGGTCGGTGGCGTATTCCAGCAGCTCGTAAAGCTCTTTCCACTTGATCAGGGTGAGCGGTTCGGTTTCCTTGTGAAACAATCCGCCGACCGCCTGGAAATAGATATCGTCGGCTTCGTTTTCCAGCTTGTGGATCTCGACCAGATGCGTGGTGATGTTGTGCGGTTTGCTCAGTGAATCGACCAGCGCCTTGATCTCGAAAGAAAGGCTTTGAATAACGACGGCGAAACGGCGGGCATGATCCGTGGTTTCTTTTATGTCGTACATCAACATCGCGCGCGCGGCGGCGTCAATATAGTCCAGAATGTCATCCAGCGCGACGGACAGCATATAGATATCTTCGCGGTCGAATGGCGTGATAAAAGACTTGGTTAATTTGGTGGTGATCGCATGGGTCAGATCGTCGCAGGCGTGCTCGACATTTTTGATGCGCTTGGCGTAGGTTTCAAACTCCGCGTGGTCGCTTTTCATCATTTCCAGCAACAGGTCGGCTGCCTCGGAAATTTTCATCCCGATCTGGGAAAAAAGCGTAAAATATTCGTCTTCTCGCGGTAAAAGTCTAAAAGCCATAGGACTTATGGTCTCCAGTTTTGATAAATTGCAACGGAATCTGAAATATAGCCAATTGAGGCGCGTTTGTCTATAAACAGACATAGCGATTTAACAAAAATGTAACATCCGCGAGAATTCCCCAATAGTATGTGGCTAATATTACAGTGAACCCGGATCGGGCTGATGACATCTCAGAAAACGGCGAAGTTTTGATTGATAACGTACGGTGTTTCGCATAGACTTGAATGAAAGCAGTAAAAATTTGACCGGATATTCAGCGCATTTAGCTGTGCCAGCGGGAGGAACTAATGACCAGAAATACTCCAAAAATATTGACCAGAAATTTAACGGCCCTGTTAGCCTTATGTGCGGTGGCGATCATGCCGTTGACAGGGGCGGCCCAGACCCAGCTAAAAATACCCAAAAACAAATATAAGGTTCAGGACGATGTAAAACTTGGACGTGAAGCCTCCGTCGAAGCGGAAAAACAGCTGCCGGTCTTAAACGACGCGCCGTCAACCCGTTATGTGCAGCAGGTGGGCGAACGGCTGGCGGCGTCGATCCCGCCGGAATTTCGCCACCCGGAATTTCAATACACCTTTAAGCTGATAAATGCCCGCGATATTAACGCTTTTGCGCTACCGGGCGGCCCGATGTACGTCAATCGCGGGATGATCGAAGCAGCCCGGAATGAGGGCGAAATGGCGGGCGTGATGGCGCATGAACTCAGCCATGTAGCGCTTCGGCACGGCACGGCGCAGCAGACCAAACTCAGCAATCCGCTCAATCAGATATTGGGCATCGGCGCGATCATCGGCGGCGGAATTCTCGGCGGGCAGGCCGGCGCGCAGCTGGGCTCGATCTTTGCCGCCGGATATTTCCTGCGTTACAGCCGTGAATACGAGACCCAGGCCGATACGCTCGGCGCCCAGATAATGGCGCGCGCCGGTTACGATCCGAACGACCTGGCTAATATGTTCAAAACCATCGAAAAAGAAAGCGGCGGCAGCGGTGGCCCGGATTGGCTCAGCAGCCACCCGAACCCTTCGAACCGGTACAAAAATATTGAAAATGAAGCCAGATTGTTAAGGATCTCCGGCGATCCGATTCGCAACACGCCCGCTTTTGAGCAGACGAAGCGCCGCCTGCAGTCGATGCCTCGCGCCAAATCGATGGCTGAGATCGAAAAAGAAGGCAAGCCGCAAAATACTGGGGCGACCACTTCGCCGACGGCAGGCGGGGTATATAAGCAGTCGGTCGAAGTGCCCTCGACGCGCTACAGAACTTATAAGAACAGCAATTTTCTCTCGATGAGCGTGCCGAGCAATTGGCTCGACTTATCCGATGAAAGTTCGATATATTTTTCACCGAACGGCGGTTACGGCAAAGACGGTATTACCCACGGCGCATTGCTGGGAATGTTTTCGCCGCGCAGCGGGAGCGCCCTTTCTCCGGCGCACGAAGAATATGTCAACAGTATCCTGAGTGGAAATAGTTATTTGCGAAAATCGGGCTCCGCTTATAGCAGCAGCATGGCGGGAAGAACCGGACTCGCTACCAGGTTGACCGGCGTCTCGCCCATCACCCGCCGGACGGAGATCGTCACGATTTATTCGGTGATGGTAAGTAACGGGAGTTTGCTTTACCTGGTGGCCGTTTCGCCGGAAAACGAATCTACCACTTATAATCGCGCTTTTAATACGATGCGCGGCTCGCTGCAGATAAACGACAGGTAACTTTGCCGGGCGCGCTGGGAGCGCAGACTTTAGTCTGCTCTTAGGGCCGTTAGACCGTGGCGAATCCCGCCGAATAAATTCGGCGCTCCCGTTCAGCATTTCCTGAACATCGCGCGATAGACGGGAAGCCCTCTTTCTTCGACCGCGCCTTCGCGCTCGGTCTTTAGCGGGAAAGGATTTTCCGAAACGTCTTCCGCGGATTTTTTAAATTCCGGGGCCGCCGCAAAAAAACCGAAGATCTCTTCCGCGACAGCTTTGACATCCGATTGAATAAATACTTTTCCCCCAGTCGCAAGATGCGTGGCGATGTCGTTTATCAACTCGGTTTTGACCATCCGGCGCTTGAAATGTTTTTTCTTGAACCACGGATCCGGAAACTGGATCGTTACCATCCGCAAAATTCCGGGCGCAAGGCCACCGAGCATATTCCCAAGTGAGATCGTGGCGTTGCAGTATTCGTAATGAAGATTGGCCAGTGACTTTTCATTTTTGATCCGATTGGCTTCACCCACCAGCGGCTCGCGAATTTCCAGCCCGAGAAAATTCCACGCAGGCTCAAGCTGTGCCATCTTCAGCAGAAATCTGCCGCGCGCGCAGCCGATATCCAGATGCAGCGGACGCGCGGGATCGGCAAAAACTGCTTCAAAATTTATCGGCGGTGTCAGCTCCTGAAATCGCGGGGCGAGCGGATTGACGTGTTGATGAACGCGGACTCTGGGCATTACAAAGTTATTTTTTTGGTGATCAATAAAATGGTCAAAACCGCAAAACCGGTAAATGTCGCCAGGCAGGCATATCCCAGCCACACCGTTAAAGTATCCACTTCTCGCGGGTCTTCGTGCAGGTCTCCGGGTATCTGAAGAAGGCCGTACGCCGCTCCGACCAGCAGGCCCCCGAGATGAGCCCCATTGTCGATGTATTGATAACCGACGATTCCCATGGCGGCGATAAAGCCGATGTTAAACAGCATGGTTCGCAGAAAACTGGGCGGCAGCAATTTTCTCCGGCGGTAGCCGTAGATCGTCAAATACCCCAGCAGCCCCAGGATTCCGCCCGAAGCGCCAACCGCCTTAATATCCGGCGTCAAAAATAAACTCAGCAAGCCGCCGCCCACTGCGGAGAAGAGAAATACGATGGCTAGATGCGCGCGGTTTGAGAGATATTCGATGGCATTTCCCAAATTATAAAAAGCCATGCAATTTAAAAATAAGTGTAAATGAAAACCGTGCATTGTGGCTCCGGTGATCAGCCGCCAGTATTGCCCGTTCCTGATCAAAACATTATCCGATTGCGCCAGATGCGCGGAGCTTTCCAGGCCGTTAGCGTATTGGAATAAATAGACGGCAACCAGAGACGCGATAAATATAAAAGTGAAATAAGAAACAACCGGCCCGGCCCGTACCGCTCTTTCCTCATTTTCGGCCGGTGTACCCGGCTCTGGCCTGGCGTCCAACTCATTTTCCGGATTTACGATTTTCAGAGACATAAAACTACATTGCCAGTCCGCCGTCGGCCTGGATAACTTGTCCGGTAATATAGCGGGCGGAATCCGAGAGAATAAAGCAGGCGATCTCCGCTACTTCCTGCACGTTGCCCAGCCGTTTCAGCGGGATCATTTCGAGCAGCTTTGCCTGGTATTCGGAGTCGAGTTGGCCGCTCATATCGGTTTCTACCAGGCCGAGTGCCAGCGCATTGACCGTGATCTTGCGGCTGGCTACTTCCTTAGCCAGCGATTTGGTCAGGCCGATCATGCCCGCTTTCGAAGCCGAATAGTTCGACTGTCCCATCATGCCGACCACGCCGCTGATCGAGGTAACATTCACGATCGCGCCGCCGTTATCGTTTTTCATCATCGGCCGCATCACGGCTTTGGAGAAATTCCAGGCTCCCTTGAGGTTGGTATCGACGACCGCATCCCAGTCGTCTTCCTTCATCCGCATGATCAGATTATCGCGGGTGATGCCGGCATTGTTGATAAGAAAATCGACGGAGCCGAACTCCGCCTGCGCCTGCTTGACGAATTCGGCGGACGCTTCGGTATTCGCCACGTCGCAGGCCTGCGCGAACGCCTTTACGCCGAGCGCTTCGAGTTCGGCCTTAAGTTTGTCGGCTTCATCCTGGCTTTTGGCAAAATTAAAGGCGACGTTCGCGCCGCGCTTCGCCAGTTCCAACGCGATCGCGCGCCCGATCCCGCGGGTCGCTCCAGTTACTATTGCGGACTTTCCGCTAAATTGTTTTTCGCTCATATATCAAAGTTCAAAAAGTTCTTGCAGACATTTTTTAACACCGATCCGGCTTTCGTCAGACAACTCACCGAGCTCACGTTTAATAAAGGTTTTACTAAGTGTTACCAAGCGATGTAATCGAATCATTGAAGAAACTTTTAAGCCCGTCCGGGCAAAATCAGCGTCCTTTTCATCGATCACTAAGTCTGTTGGCGAGGGATTGTGAGAAACCTGGCTGGTGATAAACGCCAAAACTACGTGCCCGTACGGTTCGATCTCATTGGTAAGGCAAACGGCAGGACGCACCTTTTTAGTGGAAAAGTCATCAAATGGAAACGGCACTAAGACGATTTTATTTTTCATTAGGACAAAGGTTTTCCGTCCACCAAAGAGTAGATATCTTCCGCTTCATCGCCGAGGAAATCGAAGGCATCATTTTTCGGAACAGCCTGCATCCACTCCTTTTCATTAAAATCCGGACTTTCATCAAAAAGAACGATCACTCGGACACGGCTGGGTGTATCGGAGGGTAAATGTTCGTCTAACTCCAGCTGATGGTTTTTGGTTAGCGTCGCAGTGGTCTCAATTGCCGTCAACATTTGGAACTCCTTTAATCAACTTAATTTTACTACAAAGCTATTATTTTCAAACATTTTATAGGTTACAATTTCAACGACTTCAAATATTCTCTAAAATCATCGCCCAGGTCATTGCGCTTAAGCGCGAATTCGACCGTGGCGATCAGGAAACCGAGTTTGTCACCCGCGTCGTGGCGCACACCGTCGAGCTTTACCGCGTAGAACGGCCGCTCTTTTAACAGGAGCCGCATTGCGTCGGTAATTTGAATTTCGCCGCCCGAACCGGGAGTGGTGTTTTCGATTGCCGTGAAAATGTCGGGTGTAAAAATGTAACGTCCGATGATCGCAAGATCGGAAGGCGCCTCTTCCAGACTGGGTTTTTCCACCATATCCCTGATCTTGAAAACGTTGGGTTCGATCTCTTCGGCGTCGATCACGCCAAAGCGCGAGATCGCTTTGCCTTCGACCTGCATGGTGGCAATCACAGGCGCCTGGTATTTTTCAAAGACCTCGACCATCTGCTTGAGCGCCGGTTTTTTCGCATCGACGATGTCGTCGGCCAGCAGCACCGCGAACGGCTCGTCTCCGACAAAATCCTTGCCCTGGTAGATCGCGTGGCCTAAACCGAGCGCCTGTTTCTGGCGCGTATAGCTGACGCGGGCGATCTCAGACACAGCGCGGATCATTTCGAACATTTCCGTTTTTCCGCGGCTTTTTAGCACCTCTTCCATTTCAAACGAGATATCGAAATGATTCTCGATCGGCGATTTATCGCGCCCCGTCACGATCAGGATCGATTCCACGCCCGAAGCGACCGCTTCCTCTGCCACGTACTGGATCAGGGGCTTGTCCACCAGCGGCAGCATTTCCTTGGGCGAAGCTTTAGTAGCGGGTAAAAAACGCGTTCCCAGGCCCGCGGCGGGAAAAACTGCTTTGCGAATTTTTTGTTTCATAAAAAGATTGTTAAATTATGACCTTGCTTTTTATGGCAAATAAAGAGCAAGGTCGAATTAGAAATTTTAGGTTAAAACCGGCCGAGAAACAAACTTGGATGTTTATGCCGGTAACCCAAAGGGCGTCAAAAGGTAATATCGATATGATGAAGAAATTTTTTATCGTGATAATGGCATTTTGTCTGGCCGCCTGCGGAGCGGCGGGGAAAACCGTCGGTTTGAATGAAATGTTTGCCGTCAAAAAAGGGGAAACCGTCAATATCAGGGGCACGGCGCTCAATCTTAAGATGCTGGAGAACGGGACCGCGAAAGTCGCTTCGGAAGGGGACAGCGCCTTCTGTAAGATAGAAGTAAAATATAAAGGCTTCACCGAAGAAAAAACGCTCGAAGAAGGCGCGTTTGCCGCTTACGACGAATTAAATATCAGGCTCGAAAAGGTGAATATGGCGATCGATGCCAGCAGGGCGACCTGCGTATTCACGGTGGGGAAGACGCTGGGTTAATAATAGATCGGCCGTAAAGTTTTATAGATTATGTTGGACCTCAATTTTGTCAGAGAAAATCTGGATAAAGTCAGGGAAGCGCTGGGAAATCGCAATTTCCCCGCAGACAGTTTAGACCGTTTTGTCGAACTCGACGCCGAACGCCGCCGCGTGATCGGCGAATCGAATAAATTGAACGAATTCCGCAACGCCGCCAGTAAAGAGATCGGCGCGCTGATGCAGGCCGGCAAACGCGACGAGGCCGAAACAAAAAAGGCCGAGGTAACAAGCGCGAAAGAGCAGCAGGCAGCGCTCGAAGCAAAACGCGACGAAGCCGAGGCGGCCATGCATGAACTGCTCGCCGGGCTGCCGAATATTCCGAAAGATGACGTTCCGGTCGGCGCCGACGAATCCGCTAATGTCGAGGCGCGCCGCTGGGGCACGCCCAGAGAATTCGATTTCGAACCGAAAGATCACGTCGATCTCGGCGAAGCGCTGGGAATTTTAGACCTCGAACGCGCGACAAAAATTACCGGCGCTCGTTTTGCTATTTTAAATGGCGCCGGCGCCCGGCTGGAACGCGCGCTGGTGAATTTTATGCTCGACGTGCATACGCGCGAGCACGGCTATACTGAAACCCTGCCGCCTTTTTTAGTGAACCGCCAGTCGCTTTTCGGTACTAACCAATTGCCGAAATTCGAAGAAGAGCTGTTTCATATCAGGGACGATCGCGGTTTCGCGCTGATCCCGACCGCGGAAGTACCGGTGACGAATTATCACGCTGAGGAAATTCTGGAAGCAAAAGATCTGCCGAAACATTTCACCGCCTATACGCCGTGTTTTCGCAGCGAAGCGGGAAGCTACGGGCGCGACACCCGCGGCCTGATCCGCCAGCACCAATTTGAAAAGGTCGAACTGGTCAAACTTTGCCTGCCGGAAAATAGCGATGAAGAACATGAAAAATTAACGGCAGACGCCGAGCGCATTTTGCAGCTGCTCGGGCTGCCTTACCGCACGGTCGTGCTTTCGACGGGTGATATGGGATTCGGCGCGCAGAAAACTTACGACATCGAGGTCTGGCTGCCTTCGCAAAATACTTATCGTGAAATTTCCAGCTGTTCCAATTGCGGAGATTTTCAGGCGCGGAGGATGAATACGCGTTTTCGCCGCGCGGGGGGAGCCAAACCCGAATTTGTTCACACCTTAAACGGCTCCGGGCTGGCGGTCGGCAGAACCTGGATCGCGATCCTGGAAAATTACCAGCGGGCCGACGGTTCGGTGCTGATTCCCGAAGTTCTGCAGCAATATACCGGCTTCGACAAAATCCAGATCAAAAAAAATAATCCGAATTAATCCGACCAGGGCTTGGGTTTTCTCACCCAGCGGTGTGTTTTTAATTCTTCCAGCAGTTCGTCTGAAAGTTTTCCTTTATCGCTGGCCGCCAGGTTGCTGCCGACGTGGGCTGTTTTACGCATTCCGGGAATGACCGTGCTGACCGTCTCGTTGGACAAAATAAAACGCAGAGCCAACTCAGGCAGGGTCATTCCATCTGGCAGCAGCGCCTTCAGGTTTTCCGCCCGTTCAATTGTCGGGATCAGATTTTCCGGGCTGAAATATTTGCTGCGCCAATCTTCCTCGGGAAAAGTGGTTTCAGCGGTCAGCGTTCCGGTCAGGCCGCCTTCGTCGAACGGCACGCGCGCGATCACGGCGACGTCATTTTCCGCGCAGGCCGGAAAAAGCTCGTCCTCCGGGTTTTGATCGAAAATATTGTAGATGACTTGGACGGAGTCGATCAGCCCGCTGCGGATGGCCTTAACGCCGTTCCACGGTTCCCAGCGGTTAAGACTGATGCCGATGGCGGAAAACAGCCCCTGCGATTTTAATTCTTCCAGTTTCTTTATCCAGCTATCGTTTTCCAGCCAGCTGTCGTTCCAGGTGTGAAGCTGGATGAGGTCGAAATGCCCGACGCCCAGATTTTCCAGCGACTTGTGAATATATTCGTCGATGTGGTCCGGCGGGTAGCTCTCATCGAGCGTATGTTCGGGCAGCGCGGGGTAGCCCAGGTTTTTTGGTGGTACTTTTGTAGCTACATAGAGCTTTTTGTCCGGATTTTCTTTGAGCAGCCGGGCCAGAAGCTGTTCGCTGTGGCCGTTGCCGTAGATCCATGCAGTATCGAAAAAATTACAGCCGAGATCGACCGAATGCTGCAATGAAGCCAATGATTCCGGGTCGTCGGAGCCCGTCCAGCCCGCCATTCCCCACATTCCGTAACCGATTTCGCTGACTTCCCAGCCCGTGCGCCCGAATTTTCTGTAATTCATAGAGGTTTCCATTCAGTTAAATTTTATGGAGTATATCACGCCTGATTTATTTTTTGAATAATTACGGCAAAAAAAGAAAATTAATGGACAAAAAACTTGACGCCTGTCTAAAAAGTAATTACATTGTAATTATGAAAGCGCAGATCGTCAGTATCGGAAACTCGCAGGGCATCAGAATACCCAAAACTTTGCTGGAACAGAGCAATTTGAGCGGCGAAGTCGACCTCGAACTTTGTGAATCCGGGATAATCATTAAAAAAACAAAAAATCCCCGCGAAAACTGGGAAGAAGCCTTTAAAACGATGGCGGAAAATGACGATGACGAAATTTCCGGCGATGGCCTGGGCATTCAGTCCGCCTTCGATAAGGATCACTGGCGATGGTAAAACGCTTTGAAATCTACCTGCTGAATCTTGACCACGATTCGTCCGGCGATGCCAAACAGACCCGCCCTTGCGTGGTGGTTTCACCCGACGAAATGAACCGGAATATTTCTTCGGTCATCGTGGCGCCGATCGACGCCGCAAAAAGTAAATATCCTACCAGGGTGGAAATCGAATTTCTCAATAAAAAAAGAAGCATTGTCCTGGAACAGATCCGCAGCGTTGACAAAGAGCGGCTGGCAAAAAAAGTCGGCGAGCTGGAAAAGGAAGAGCAAAAGCAGGTCTTGTCCGTGCTGCAGGAAATGTTTGCCCAATGATGTCTGCGGTCGGTAATATTGCGGTGCGCAGAATAATTTCCGGCGGGCAGACCGGCGTTGACCGGGCGGCGCTCGATTTTGCGCTGGAAAATGATTTCGCGACCGGCGGTTATGTTCCGAAATGCCGTCAGGCGGAAGACGGACGAATTCCCGATAAGTATCCGAACCTCACCGAGACCGAATCTGAAGACCCCGCAGAAAGAAACAAGTTAAATGTCCGTCTCGCGGATGCCACGATTATTATTTCACAAGGAATGTTAGCCGGCGGCTCGAAATTGACCATGGAATTTGCCGGACGATATCAAAAGCCGTTTCTCCATCTCGATCTTTCCGCTTTGCCGCGTGAGAAAGCGATCAAGCACGCAAAAGATTGGCTTACGGCCACAGCGCCTGAAACTCTCAACATCGCCGGGCCGCGCGCGTCTGAAGACGAGCAAATTTATGCAAAAACAAAACAGTTCCTGACCGCTTTATTCGACAAATAGAAAAGGCCTCAAAAAGAAGCCTTTTCCATTTTTCCCTTTTTTCTACCCTGTTAACCCATCAGGAAATTTTAGCCAACCTTCAAAACCGTATAAACGGAGCTCGAAGGCTGTTCTACATCTTTATCTTCCAACGTCACCAGCAGGCCAAAATCCTGCATCGACGTTTCGCTGCGAATTTCAGATTCCTGTCTGTTGCCGGTATTGACCACCTGTCCGAGCTTGGTGTATTTTCCGTCAGCTGACGAAGCCCACAGTACAAAACGTTTGTCTTTCGGGGCCATTTTCATATCGTCGAAACGCATTTTGATCTGCGTCGCGCCTGCTTTACCCGGATCGATATAGGCCTTGCCTTTTAATCCCGCCAGTTCGCCGCCGAAATTGATTCTGATCTCGGTCGTCTTGCCGCCAAAACTCGGCACGTTCAGCATCGGAACGTCATAGGCGGAAGACGTCGGGGCTGCCGTCGCGACCTGCTTGTCGCCCGTAACAGTGGTTGCGCCGCGCGGCACTACCGCATAACCGGTCGGCAGCGCGCTGCGGAAACTAACGGCTGTATTCGTATCGAAAGTACTCAGATTTTCAGTCGGCGACAGCACCAGCATAAACTGGTTTAGCGGCGTATTGAAACTCGTAGTGGCAACGCCGTTCGCGACATCGATCGGGCCTAACAGGCTGACCGCGCCGCTGGGTGCTACCGCATAGGCGTAAACTTTGCTCGTATCGGCGGGCATACCCGTCAGATCGAGGTTAACGGCGGTGTCCGTAGCCGAACGCAGAATATGCGCGGTACCGGTTCCCTTAAAGGTTCCCTGCGGCATAAGCTGCACGACAACTTCCTTGTTGACCGGATATTCGATCACCGTCCAGGATCCATCAGGATTCTGCACCATTTCCTTTTTCGTTGTGGTGGTTGTTTTAGTTACTGTTTCTTGTCCAAATGTCAGCGTGGAAAATATTGATAAAATTAATACCAATCCCAAACCTAAAAACACTCTCTTGCTCATAATTCCCCTCCTTGGTTATAATTCGCGAAATACGAATTAGTTATTCGCAGAGCTTAAAACGCAATGAGCGTGCCATTATTGGATTTATTAAACTTACGCCGATCTCAATTCGGTTTTGTACGGTGCCGATACAACGATTATGTATCGAAAAACAACAAAAAAGCAGGAATTTAAGTCCCTGCTTTTTGTAGTACCGTGTCTCGTCCTGAAATAAGTTGACGGAAAGGTGACTTATTTATGGAAGCGAGAGTTAATAAAAGAGTTAAGCGGAGCCAGCGAGATTACGGAATGGCTTTTAAATTGGCAGTGGTATCGCAAGTAGAAAAGGGGGAGCTAACGTATCAGGAGGCGCAGCGTCGTTACGGTATCCAGGGTAGAAGTACGGTGTTGGTTTGGCTGCGAAAGCACGGTTCGTTAGACTGGAGTCGGCCGGAGGTGCAAGGGATGAGCAGTAAAGAGAAGGAAACGCCGTCGCAGCAGATCAGGCGTTTGGAGCGTGAGTTGTCGGACGAGCGGCTAAAGAATAGCATCCTCAACGAGGTGATCGATGTGATGGATAGTCAATATGGGGCTGGTCTGCGAAAAAAGTATTTGGAGGGTCGCTCCGGCGAAGACAGCGTGAAGAAGGAACAAGCCTGAGCCGGATGTGCTGTGTGCTGGGAATGAGCCGTCAGGGAGTGTACCAGTCGGAAAAGCGCTGGTCGAAGCGCAAGGAGCGGATGTCGCAGGTGAAGGAACTGGTGATGGGAGTGCGGATGGAACTGCCGCGCCTGGGTACGCGCAAACTGTACTATCTGTTGCGGGAAGAGTTTGCGGCAAAAGACCTGAAAGTCGGTCGTGACGCTTTGTTTTCTTATCTCAGATCACAGCATCTGTTGATCAAACGGAAGACAAACTACACGAAAACGACCTATTCAAAGCACTGGCTCAGGAAACACCCGAACCTGCTGGCAGATAGAAAGGCGACGCGTCCGGAAGAAGTGTTTGTCTCCGACATCACCTATGTGAAGAGCCGCGAACGGACACATTACCTGTCGCTGGTAACGGACGCTTTCAGCCGCAAGATCATGGGCTATCATCTAAGCGACGACCTGAGCGCGGAAAGCGTCGTCGAGGCGCTCAAGATGGCGGCGAAGAACCGTATCGGCAGTATCGGCGACCGTCCGCTGATACATCACTCGGACCGCGGGCTGCAATACGCTTCGGCTGTTTATCAAAACGAACTGCGCAGGCATAATATCACGCCTTCGATGACCGACGGCTACGACTGTTACCAGAACGCTCTGGCCGAACGCATCAACGGCATTCTAAAGCAGGAGTTCCTGACTGAGAAATGCAATACCGGCAAAGAACTTCACCTACTGATCGAACAGTCGATCGATACTTATAACCGAAAACGTCCGCATCTGAGTTTGAAAATGAACACACCGGACGCTATACATAAGAAAGCCTGCGCGGCGAACCACACAGGCTTTCTAACTTACCATTAAAAATATGTCAACCTATTTCAGGACGACTCACCGTAATTAATTTCTCTATTTTATGCTTAGATCGAATGGAAGGATCGCCATAGCGTCCCCGTTGGTCATTCGGTCGAAAAGCATCGAAAAGCGAAACATCCGGCGCGCGTCCGCGGGCAGGGATTCGATCATCGCCTGCTTCGTTTTCATCTCGGTCGAAGCATCGTCATCGGAATTTAAAAAAGTTTCAAAGAACGGTTTCGGCGCGGGGAAAACGATCCGGCGCACGCTTTTATCCGCGCTGAGCCCGATCAGGTCTTTTGCTACTTCGACCGCTTTTTCAAAACCGCCGAATTCGTCTATCAGCCCGTTTTGTTTGGCCTGCGCCCCGGTCCAGACATGGCCCTGGCCGATGGCGTCGATTTCCTCGACGGTTTTGTTTCTTCCTTTGGACACTTTTGGAACGAAATCGTCATAGTAAATTTTGCGCGCGCTTTCCTCGATCTTGGCGCGTTCTTCCGGGGACCATTTTGCGGTCGTGTCGAACAGGCCGGCGTTTTTACCGCGTTTGATGGTTTCGCTGGTGACCCCCGCCCAATCGAACAACCCCTTAACAATTGGTTTGCCCATAAAGACGCCGATCGAACCGGTCAGCGTGGATGGTTCGGCAACGATCTTGTTCGCGTTGCAGGCAATATAGTAACCGCCGCTGGCCGCCACGTCGCTCATCGAAACGACGACCGGTTTTTTCGCTTTGGCATTTTCGATCGCGTGCCACATCAGGTCTGACGCCAGCGCCGAACCGCCCGGGCTATCGACCCGCAGCACGATCGCTTTGATGGATGAATCTTCCGCGGCGTCATTGACCGCTCTTACCACCGTGTCGGAACCGACGGTAGCTTCGCCGCCAAAACCGCCGCCGGTCGAGCGGCCGATATTTATCGCGCCGGAAGCAAAGATGACGGCGATGTCGGCGTCTTTTCCGGAGCTAAAATTATCCCTGATAGCTTCGTGATATTCTCTGCCGGCGATGGTGCGCAAATGGCCGTCTTCTTTATAGCCCAGTTGTTTTTTCAACTCGTCATAGACCTGATCGCGGTAAAGCGCGCCGTCGATCAAACCCTGCGATTGAGCCTTGACGGCATCATAGGGAGCGTTGTCGATAATGGCTTTTACGTCTTCCGGTGTTTTTTTGCGGCTGTCGGCAACGGCGGAAACGATGCGGTTGAAATAATCGTCGAGGATCGCGTTCATCACTTCGCGATGGCCTTCGGACATGTCCTTGCGGGTGTAGCCGTCCGGCGCATTCTTGTATTTACCGATCTGCACCACTTCCATCTCGACGCCGATCTTGTCCAGCGTACCCTTGTAAAACATCACGTTTGCGGCCAATCCGTTGATGTAAAGATCGCCCGACGGCGGCAGAAAGATCTTGTCGCAGGCGGCGGCAAGATAATATTCTTTGTTGGAACCGATCTCCATAAAGGCATAGATCGGTTTCCCGCTGGTCTTGAAATCGGCGATGGCTTCGCGGATCTCGTCGGCCTTGCCCCAGCCGATTCCCGGAAAATCGATATCGATCAAAACCCCGCCGATCCGGCTGTCGGATTTGGCGTTTTTCAAGCTGGAAATAAAACTCAGCAGCGATTGCGGCTGCGAAATGCCGAAAAGCTCGGCGGTCGGATCTTCCGGCGTATAATCGGGCATGTCGCCGGAGATCTTCATTACCAGGACACTGTTGGCTGGCACGCTCGGTGTGTTTCTCAATTGAAAGAAAAGCGCCGCGCCGATCGCGATCACCACAATAAATGCGACAAGAATTCCGCCTACGATAAGAAGTGTTTTTGCTGTTCGAGACATTGCCATTTTTTAATCGATCACCTTAAATTAGTTAACTTAATACGCCAAAAGCGATTCAACTTAATTTTACGCGAAAAGCACCGGAAATGTTTAATTGAAATAGAAGATAGCTGTTAAAGCGTTTAGAATTGCCAAACTTTCAAGGGCGTGACGCAGAAATCAAGCGCGATGTCGAAGCGATCGACATCGGTAATTTCTGCAACAGGAGGGAAATAAGACAAGCCGATCTTTTTCGCGTCGGGCCGGCATTTTGCCAGAAAACGATCATAGAACCCTTTGCCGTAGCCGACTCTAAACCCACGCTCGTCAAAACACAGCAGCGGAACCAAAATCAGATCGATCTTTTCCGGCTCGATAATATCATTATGCGAAGGCTCGTGTATCTGCCAGTTATTTAAGACGAGTTCGGTATGATGAGTGAATTTCAGATTTTCGATCTCGTTGATACTTAAATTCACCCGCGGCACCACCGTTTCCACCGCCGGAAAATCCGCCCAGAGTTTTTCAATGATAAGCCGTGTATTTATCTCGTTATAACGTTCGATAGGAAGAAAGCAGTGGATAAAATTAACGGCGGCCAAGTCAAAATGCCGGAAAAAAAGTTGAGATATCTGGGTGCCAAATTCATCCCGCGCCGCCGGAGTAAGGGAGGTTTGTTTCTCCAGATAAATTTTGCGGAGTTCAGATTTATTCATTGGACATTTTGCTTAGCCATTCATTCTGACGACGGCTTTGATGAAAACAGCCGAGAATAATAATTTTATCGTTCTCAATAATAAAAATAGCGCGTAAGGAAATCTGCGCAATAATACACGGCGGATATTTTTGTGAATTAATTGATAAGAGCCGGGGTTTGTTTTGACGGACCGCATCGCTTTGTCAACGGAATTCAGAAATTCAATGCCTAAGTCTTTCTGTTGTTCCTCATACCAGGCAAAGGCCTCGATGATTTCAATTTTCCGCGGCCCTGCGTACGATGACATTGGATCTATTTCCGTTGGGTAAGTTTCTTTTTCAATTCGTTCCATTCAATACCTTCAGTGGGATTTTCTCGGTATTCCTGCAAACGTTTATCTAATTCCATCCGTTCTTCATTGCTAAGCGGAAGAGATTCCGGCCTTATGGCTATGCTGTTCCAGATCTCTTCGACTATGCGGATTCTCTCAACAACACTCAATTCTAAAATCTCCGAAACTTGTATGCCCATGTAAACCTCTCTGGTACGAGAATTATAGATCATTTCTTATCCTGATGAAAACTAATTCTTATTAGGTGAAAGCGTTTTTGAACCTAGCGCCACTATTAACTTCTAACTATAAATTATTCACTATTATGTCAGGGATACCAGTTAAAAATTCGCACTTAAAAAGTTAATAGTTAGTCATAAAAATTTTATCGGATAAAAATATTGATACCTTTGCAATCTCTGTTGCGCCTTTACCTAATGAGCGCCGGTTTTGGCCGGACGCCAAATAATAAATAAAAGGAGTAGTTACCCACATACAACTTTTGTTCAACCGGGACTGTAATCATAGGAGAAGGCTAATAAGTTTATTTGGAGGCACGGCGCCGCCACCCTGCCGGAAGATGCTGACACTGCAAATTTAACTCTCCCCTTTTTCCACGACCTATCCTTTTCTAAAAGTTGTCTGCGGCAAAAAATATAGTCATGAAATCATTTTCAAAATTAGTATTATTGATCGCGTTTCTGATAACCGTTTCAATGACGGCTTCAGCCGGTTACCGCGTTCAGAACGGGCGTATTTACGATGCCAACAATCAGGAGATTCAACTGCGCGGCGTTAATTGGTTCGGCTTTCAGCAGGACGATTACACCGTGCACGGCCTTTGGGCGCGCAACTGGCGCAGCGAGATATTTCAGATGAAAAACATCGGTGTCAATGCGGTGCGGCTGCCGTTTTGTCCAGGCGCTTTGCAGGCCACCAATTCGCCTAAAGCCGGATCCGTTAATTACACCATGAATCCGGAACTCGAAGGCAAAAATGCGCTCCAGATGATGGATATGGTGGTAAACGAGCTGAACAACGAAAATATGTACGTTCTGCTCGATCATCACGTGCCCGAGTGTACGGAAATTACCGGCCTCTGGTACACGGATAATTACAGCGAAGCCCAGTGGTTAAACGATCTGGAATTTGTCGCGAATCGCTACAAGACCCTGCCGTACGTGCTTGGCATCGACATTAAAAACGAGCCGCACGGCGCGGCGACCTGGGGAACCGGCGGCGCGACCGATTGGAAACGCGCGGCCAAGGCCGCCTCGGATCGCATTCTGACAGTGGCGCCCGATATGCTGATCTTTGTCGAGGGGATCGAAGACAATAACAATGCGCTTCCTGACACCGCTCCCTGCAGCACTGCTGGCCACTGGTGGGGCGGAAATTTCGAGCCGATGAATTGCTACCCGCTCGATGTTCCCGCGAACCGCCTCGTTTTAAGCCCGCACGTGTACGGCCCCGACGTTTATGTGCAAAGCTACTTTAACGATCCCAGTTTCCCAGCCAATATGCCGGCGATCTGGGACCTGCATTACGGTAGTTTTGCCGGCCAGCATGCGATCGTTTTCGGCGAGTTCGGAGGCCGGCACGGCCATGACGGCATGGGACGTATCGCAAACCCGAAAGACCCGATCCTGCAGAACGCCTTGGTCGATTACATGATCGAGAAGAATTTGCAGAGCAGTTTTTACTGGTCGTGGAATCCGAACAGCACGGACACCGGCGGTCTGCTGCAGGATGATTGGACGAATGTCTGGCAGGACAAGGTCGATCTGTTGCAGCGTCTGTGGAACTACACGCCGACGGCTGCGGTACACGGCTGCTCGGACGGTAAAGACAATGACGGCGACGGCGTGACGGACGGGGCGGATTTCGGCTGCACCGGCGCCAATGATGACGACGAATATAACTATGTGCGCGGAAGCCAGGGCGTGCAGGTAACGGTCGTGGGCAACAACGATTGGGGCACCGGCTATTGCAAGGAGATCCGGGTTACGAACACGAACGATTTCATCATCGACTGGTCGATCGACCAGCCGGCCGACGGAACGACCTTCGGTCTCTGGGGCGCGTCCGTGGCCGAAAGCGGCGGCAATTTCGTCTTCGAAGGATTGTCGTATAACGACTTTCTGCGGCCGGACACTTCGACCAATTTCGGCTTCTGCGTGACGCGTTCGACACCGCCGCCTCCGCCGGCCGCTGCCTGCGCCGACGGCCAGGATAACGACGGCGACAACCTGGTCGATATGAACGACCCCGGCTGCGCGAATGCGCAGGACACCGATGAAACCGACGGCCCGGCGGGCGGCCATCTCGATGCGGCGGTCACCATTTCGGGTGATTGGGGCAGCGGCTATTGCGCCGATGTTCTCGTCACGAACACAACGGAAAACCCGGTCGATTGGAGCACCAGTTTCCCGGTGCAGGGCACCGTCACCGGCCTCTGGGGAGTGCAGTACGCGCAAACCGGAAACACGGTCAACGCCGAAGGCTTTTCGTGGAACAACATTCTCCAGCCAAGCGGTTCTATCAGTTTCAATTTCTGCGCCAACAGGTAATCGTTTTCGTGGAATTTGAAATTAAAAGGGGCGGCAGGTGTTGCCCCTTATCCTTTGGCAGGTGACGGATCTTTAGTGATTATTTGACCGTTAGGCATTTGAAACGCCAGTCTCCCATTGCGTACTACAACGTTGGAGAGTCCGAGGCGATGATTTTCTTCGCGCGCCTTGCGGACGGCATTTCTGCCTATTCGCACAAACTCACTCATTCTTTCGTGAGTTTCAATACTAATTTTACTATTTCTGTTTTTCATATGAATAAAAACTTGTCGTAAAGGCTTTGATCGAAAATTTCAAAGTTTTTGTTTTCACCTACAGCTATTTCATTAAACTCATCTCCTATATTGTAAATCAACGCCCAGGAATTGACCAAGTCCCGGTATATAGCGATAAAGTTATCCTTTCCCCGCTTAAATCGTCTTCTTATATCGTCGTCCGGCACAAAATGCCCGCCTTTAGAAACACGATTTTTGACGCGTTCAATCAATATATCCGGTGAATCGACAAAGAGAAATATGATTCTGATCTTATAATTCCTTTCGTTTAAAAGAGCTATAATGTTTATGAGATAGCGTCCTGCCAGCGTGCTTTCAATCAGAAGGGGTCTTCCATTTTCGGCGTGTTCACGCAGCTTTTTGAAAAAGATTTTTCCGGCGGAAATTTTGGCATTTTGAGGCTTGTCGGGCGAGAGCTCTTTGGCAATTTCATCGGTGTTTAGAAATTCATAGTCGGAATTCTCCAGCAGGAATTCGCGGGCAAAAGTCGTTTTCCCTACCCCATTGCCTCCCGCGATAATAATGACTTCTTTTCTCACAAGTAGTTAATATTTTACGTGTATCCGTTTCTCGCCGCCCACTTTTTTAGCTGCGCTAATATTTACGGAGGTATTTTCGCGAAAAAGACCGATGATTACTTCAACGTGTTAAGCTTTTTTATCTGACAATCTCGAATGGAAAAAGGCTGCGTGGAAACTTGTTTGACACTAAGCTCATTACGATGATCTGCAGGACACAGTTTTCCGCCGGCAGAGTTTTGCCAAGTGCGATGGCCCCGTTTATTCAAGTGTTTCTCTGACACGGGTACGGCGACACAAATAGGGCAGGGAATTCAGAAAATAGGCAAGAGATACAATACCCCCGGGAAGATCTTAGATCCGGTTATCCCCGCTTTTTGTCAGGTCTCGGCTTATTCGCGGCGCTGATATTTGTCGGAGCGTAATCCGGTTGAAAATCCTGCGCCTCTTTTGAGTCGTTCGATGCTTTTGCCGCCGCCAGCAATTTTGACTCTTTTAATAATTTCGCGGCCGCTTTGGCGGTTTTACTCAGTCTCTTTTTTTCTTTAGGCATATGTTTTTGATCAGTTAAAGTATAAATTATTTCCAGGTTTTGCTGCGGGAATCATAAGTTCTCGATTCACCCAATTCTTCTCCAAACCATAATATATACCGACCATCATCTTTTTTACCATAATAGATCGGCCCTTCCAAAGATTCTTCAATTCCGATATCGCTTAAAGAATCGGGCAGGCGTTTATTAGTTTCCCGGTACGCTTCGATCTTAAGGGCAATATTGTTTCCCTCGGCCTCTAATTGCGCTCTTCTACTTACAAAACATGAAATCGAAAGAGCGCTGACAAAAATAAACAATGCCGGTATTACCCATGATCGCCCTCCATATTTCATAAGTTTTCTGCCATCAGCTTTTAACGATCCAGCCGCCGCCTACCACTTCATCGCCGCGATAAAAAACGGTCGCTTGTCCCGGAGTGATCGCGCGCTGCGGTTCGTCGAAAATGATTCGTGCGCGATTATCAGGTAAGGCATAAATCGTCGCCGGTTCCGGCTCGTGGCGGTAGCGCACGCGAACTTCCGCCCTGAAACTGTCGGCCGGCTCCGACGGCTCATCGAACGCCACCCAGTTCACGCCTTTCGCGATAAATTCCGGCGTGAGCAATTCATCTTTTTCGCCGACGATTATCTGATTTTTTGCGCGTTCGATCTGCAGCACATAGAGCGGTTTTTCATGCGCGATGCCGATCCCGCGGCGCTGGCCGACGGTGTAGCGATGAATGCCGGTGTGCTCACCCATGACTTCGCCCGAAGCAGAAACAATCTCACCGGCGGCCGGCATCTCGTCCGCGCGGCCTTCGTGTTCGAGATAGCGGTCGATGAATTCTGAATATTTACCATCCGGCACAAAACAGATCTCCTGCGATTCCTGTTTGTCGGCGGTGTAAAGATTGGCTTCGCGGGCGATGTCCCGCACCTCGGATTTTAGCATTTCACCGAGCGGAAAATACGCGCGCGAAAGCTGATCCTGTGTCAATTCCCAGAGGAAATACGACTGATCCTTCCAATGATTTTTGCCGCGAAAAAGACGATAGCGATTTTTTTCTTTGTCATGCTCGACACGGGCATAATGCCCGGTGGCGACCTTGTCGCAGCCGAGAGATTGCGCCAGTTTATCCAGCTGAGCGAATTTCAAACGCGAATTGCATGCGACGCAGGGAATCGGCGTTTCGCCCGAAAGATAGCTCTGCACAAAAGGCTCGACCACGGACTTTTCAAATTCCTCTTCGAAATTAAGCACATAAAAGGGGAAACCCAGACTTTCGGCAACGCGCCGCGCGTCATACACATCATCGAGCGAGCAGCAGCGCGACGGCAGCGGATCGCCGTTTTCATCCACATTGATGTGGCGCCGCTGGTTCCACAACTGCATCGTAAAGCCGACCAGTTCGTGCCCCTGCTCCTTTAATAAGGCGGCTGCGGAAGACGAATCCACCCCGCCGCTCATTGCCACCGCAATTTTCATAACAACTTAAGTATAACAGATGAGCATTTACAGGGATAAAGGAGATTAAAGGGATAAGAAATTGGATCTTCTTTGCGACTTTTCGTATTCGCTCTGCGTCCTTTGCGGTTGATCCGGATTTTTTTACCGCAAAGAACGCAAAGTCTCCGGGCGCAAAGTTCGCAAAAGATAAAACCGGCAATGTTATTTAATACTTTCTTTTGTTAAAATCACTTTTCACATATGGAACAGGCAATTGAACAATACAAAGCGGCAAGCGAGCCGTTTTATTTACCTATTCGCAGCGAGGTCGAGCTTTTCGAAGCGGCTTATCACACCAAGCTTCCGGTGATGCTGAAGGGGCCGACGGGCTGCGGCAAGACGCGCTTTGTCGAGCACATGGCATGGCGGATGAATCGCCCGTTGATCACCGTCGCCTGTCATGAAGACCTGTCGGCGACTGATCTCGTCGGGCGCTTTTTGCTCGAAGGCGAAGAAACCGTCTGGCATGACGGGCCGCTGACCAAAGCCGTGCGCACCGGCGCGATCTGCTATCTCGACGAGGTGGTCGAAGCGCGCAAGGACACCGTCGTGATCATCCACCCGCTGACCGACGACCGCCGCCGCCTGCCGATCGAAAAACGCGGCACCGTGGTCGAAGCGCCGCCCGAATTTATGCTCGTCGTTTCCTATAACCCCGGCTACCAGTCAATTTTAAAAGACCTGAAGCAATCAACCCGCCAGCGTTTTATCGCGATGGAATTCGACTATCCCGCGCCGGAACTGGAAACGCAGATCGTGATGAAAGAGGGCGGCGTTGACGAATCGATGGCGCGCGACCTGGTCACCATCGGGCAAAAAGTGCGCAATCTGCGCGGGCACGGCCTGGAAGAAGGTGTCTCGACAAGGCTGCTGATCTACGCCGCGCAGATGATCGCCAAAGGCATTTCGCCGGTCGATGCCGCCGAAGTCGCCATCTGCTCACCCATCACCGACGATCGCGAACTCCAGCGCAGCATCAGGGAAATCGTAACGACAATTATTTAACTTAAAAATCGTTGTAAATTCGCATGCTTTGAATGTATTCTTAATTGTTATGACTAACGAGGAATTATTAAAAGAGATCGCACGGTTACCGGATGATTCGAAGCGTAAAGTAGAGGAATTTATTACTTCACTTAAAAAAAGTTTCCGCGCCAATTCGCCAAGCAGTACGCCATTTCGCGAAGAAAGTTTTTTTGGAATATGGAAAGAGCGCGAAGATATTAAAGATGGTGTGGAGTGGGTACGAGAAGTTCGCAGAACTCACTGGAAATCCTAAATGCCTCTCATCATCATTGATTCCGATATTTTAATAGACTTCTCTCGCGGAGATGAAATTGCCGCCAAATGGCTGGACAATACCGCTCTTGAATCAACACTCGCAATAAGTGTTATAACCGAAATGGAATTGATGGTCGGAAGCCGGAATAAAGATCATTTTAACGAGATTCGACGATTCCTCTCAAGATTTCAGCTTCTCAATATTAGTGAGCAAATTTCAGAACGCACCTCTGACCTGATACAGGAATATCATCTTAGTCATGGACTGCTCATTCCCGATGCAATTATCGCCGCAACAGCGTTGACCTTCGATGCTTCTCTTGCTACCAGGAATCAGCGGGATTTCAAATTTATCAATGAGTTGAATTTATTAAGTTATCCTGATTTAGATTAGCTTCGTTCATATTTGCAGTCGCGAATTTAAAACAAAGTATCAGGGAAATTGTGACAACGATAATTAAAGAAGCTTAATCTGTTCTAAGGATAAGCTTAAACGCAAGTTATCCTAAGTGGTAATTACGGATTTATGAAAACTGCAAAATTGTGGCTTCAATTTCCAGATACAGATCCCCTCTCTCTCATCGCGACATTTTCTGACGGTGATGTGAAACTATTAGAAGATTTTGCATATCATGTCAAAGAACTAAAGGGTACCAAGATCATCTCAGGTAAATATCCGTTTAGGTTCAATTTTAAGTGGGATGGTGAAGGCACTCATGTTGAAACAAACGAAATTGACGATGAATATCTCAGTTCATTCCTACACAAACTCAGACCGCTCATTCTCGAAGATGAGAAATCTTCGTTTGAAAAAATTTTGCAGTTGTTGGTGCGGCGGTTTAGCAATCTAGGGATGAATAGACAGGCAAAAGCTTTCCGACGGCACTATAAGAAAAGTACTTTTAGCGATTATGGTCAAATCACGATAGCAGATGTGCCGGTGTTTAATGACAAGACTTTATGGGACTGGTTAAACGCATATGAATACCATCGAGATTCTGATAAGAAGGATCGAATCAAATACATAGAATCCTCCTTTGCCTCCGGAACGCGAAGTGTCTTTATTTGGCAGTTGCGTGATAAAGCTGACGTGATTTCAAATTGAGCGATTTTGTTCAATGTATACTTGAGCATCCAGATATGAAATGAATAAATTTCCACCCTCCGATCCTGATTTCGTTTCCCGCATTCGCGAGAGTTTTGTCGCGCAAAAACTGATGCGGACGCTTCGCGCCGAACTCACAAAAGTCGCGCCCGGAGAGATCGTTATCGAGATGCCTTTTGGCGAAGAGTTCACGCAGCAGAACGGATTTATTCACGCCGGGATCGTGACGACCATTGCCGATTCGGCCTGCGGCTATGCGGCATACACGTTAATGCCCGCCGCTGCCGGTGTGCTCTCGGTCGAATTTAAAGTAAATCTTCTCTCGCCGGCCGTCGGTGAAAAATTGATCGCCCGCGCGCAGGTTATCAAACCCGGCCGCACGCTTACTGTTTGCCGCGCCAATGTTTTTACTATAAATGCGGGAGAGGAAAAAATTGTCGCGACAATGCTGGCGACGATGATCACGCGAAAAAATGAGGGTAATGGCTAATCGAACAATTAAGATCAAATTTATTTTGTTGATGGTCGTCGCATTGATCTTCGTCACGGCCTGCAATAAAAACGCCCCGCCGTCCGCAAATAATAATCCCCGCTATCCAGCGCATTGGTTTGCGCTCGTCAATGACCCGAACAAGCCCGATTGGGAAATTTTGCCGCAGGAAGCAAAGACTGGCGAGGTGATCCTTTCCAAACGCAACGAGCTCGGGCTGCTGTCGAATTTTGCGCCGACGCCGTTTGAATATCGCGGCAAGCGTTACGCCAGTCTCGAAGGTTTCTGGCAGATGATGCTCTATCCCGAAGGCCCAGATGACCCGCGCGCGAAATTTCCCGGCATCGAGTGGAAATACAACCGCGAGCAGGTTTCGCAGATGACCGCTTTTGAAGCTAAATCGGCGGGCGCGCTGGCCGAAGATAACATGAAAAAGATGGGGATCGACTGGGCCAGCTTTGAAGGAAATCGTTTCCCATACCGCCCGGCCGACCCGGAAGAAAAAGGCGAGCATTACCGCTTGATCGTCGAAGCCACCCGCGAAAAAGTGGCGCAGAACGGGGAAGTAAAACGCGTACTGCTGGCAACCGGCGACCTGATTCTAAAACCCGATCATCACACCGAGCCCAACGCCCCTGCCGCCTGGCGATATTATGAGATATTGACCCAGATCCGTAACGAGCTGCAAAAGAAATTGTAACGCCAGCGTCCCGCTGGCTGTCTCGCGGGCGTCCCGCCCGCGTTATCTGACGGCGAGCCGCCGTCAGGACAGCCGCCGGGACGGCGGCGTTACGAAGCGGACGAGCCCTTCGCGCTCCCGGTAAACTGTTTATCGGCACAAAAGCAAACTATAATTACTCCCGGTGCATCTTAAATTGCGTTAAAATAATTATATTGACTTTATTAAGCAGTGCAGGCTTTTAGAAAAGGTAGCAAATAGAATGAAATCAAGGGTTTGGCAGATAGCTTTGGCGGTCGCGGCGGTGACTGTCTCTTCTCTGGTAATTTGGGCGCAGACTTCCTCGACCACGCGCGCGCCTTTTGACGTAACGGATTATAAGATCGCGGCAGAAGTCCTGCCGGACACCAATTCACTCAGAGCCACGGTGGATGTGACGTTTGTGCCGCTGCAGGATACCCGCGCGGTCGCCTTCGAATTGAACGGCTCATTGAAGGTAGAAAGCGTTACCCGCGAAAGGTCTTTCTCCACTTCGATGGCGCCAGGCCAGCCGGCCGCAGCCGCAACTTCAGCTTCTAAGCCGCTCCCGGCTAAAACAACGACAACTCCGAAGAGCACAGCCACGCCGAAGCCGGCAGTACTGGCGGCGCCTGGGGTGACTTTCGTGCAGGATCAGGTCGGTATCGGTGAACTCGGCCCGAGCGTCAGGATCGATCTGGGCGAAATCGTTCCGGCAAACACGCCGGTAGTTTTGAGATTCAAATACAGCGGCGTTTTGGATACCGCCAATGGCGGCCCGCTGTTGAACAAGCGCCTGGCGGCTGTCGCCGGCGATCACGGTTATTTATTTTATGCGTCGCGCTGGTTTCCTTTTCACGAGTATGCCGCCGACCGCGCCACCTCCGATATCACGCTGACCTTGCCTACAGGCTGGTCGGTCGCGGGTTACAGCGACGCGGCTGTTATCCCTGCCGGCAAAAACTATCGTTTCGTCCAGAGCAAGCCGGCGCTCGTCGGCAATTTTGCTTTTGGAAAATACAACTCTAAAACGCTGCGTTTCGGCGATTACGAGCTCACTTTTCTGACCCGTCCCGGTTCGGACGGCGTGGTAGATGGTTTTGGCGAAACGATCGGCAAGGCGCTCGATTATTACACTAAACAATACGGCAGGCCCGACGGCGGAAACAAACTCAGCGTAGTGCAGATCGATAATGAAAGCCTGGAATATTACTCCGGCCAGGGCGTGATGTTTCTAGCCGACGATGTTTTCGACCGGGGCGGGCGCGAAGGAGTCGAAGAAAGAATTCAGCGCGAGGCCGCTTACCAGTGGTGGGGCGTGACGGTCGGTTTGAAATCGTTCGATGACGCCTGGCTCTCGCAGGGTTTATCGGAATGGAGCGCGATTCAACTGCGCGAAAGCACGGCTTCACCGGCGCAGCTGGAAAGCCTGCAGCGCGAAATGCTGGAGAAATCATTGACCTTCGAACAGACGGCTTCGATCACCCGCGCTCCGGGAAATCTCGACGATCAATCTACCGCTTACCAGTACATTATGTACGCCAAGGGCGCTTTTGCTTACCGGCTGCTCCGCCAGACGCTTGGTAAACCTAAATTCGACCAGTTGATGCGCCAGTTTTTAGAAACGTATCGCGGTAAAAATGCCTCGATCGACGATTTTGAAAAACTGACTTCAAAAGTGGCGGGCGAAAACATGCGTTATTTCTTTGCCCGCTGGGTCGAGGGGACCGGCGTGCCGGAATTCCAGGTCGATTATCAGATCATTCGCACCCGCGCCGGTAAATTCGTCACCCGCGGAACGGTCAAGCAAAATTACGATAATCTGCGGCTGCCCGTCGAAGTAATGCTCCGCGCCGAAGGCGAAAATGAAAACAAAGCGGTCACCTTGAACATTCAGGACGCGAGTGAAGATTTCAGTATCGAATCGAACGGAAAACCGCTGGAAGTAGTGATCGATCCCAATTACAAGATCCTGCGTATTTCCGAAGACCTGCGGGTTTCGGCTATTGCGCGGCGCGGCATAGAGCTTTATAAGGAAGGCAAGTTTGCCGAGGCGCAGCAGCAATTCGAAGCCGCGTTAAAACTCGACCGTTCGAATTCATGGATCTATTATCATCTTGGGATGCTTTTCCTCGAACAGCGAAATTACGATCTGGCGATCGATAATTTCAAGGCGGTTTTAGGCGGCAATATTCGTCCCACCTGGCTGCAGGTTTGGGCAAACATCAAAATGGGCAACGCCTATGACGCGAAGGGCGACCGCACCCGCGCCGTCGCCGCTTACAAACGGGCGCAGGAAACCGACAATAATTACGATAACGCGCTCGACGCGGCCAAGAAGTATTTGGCCACGCCCTACGATCCGAAAGAAAAAACTGCCACGGCGGTGAGATAACGGTTAAGTCATTAGGCCGTCAGGTAAATACGAAAAGCGAGTCCACGGGGATTCGTTTTTTTTGCCCTTTTACTGGCGCGAAAATTGCATTTAGACCCGCAGAAGTAAATAAGTGTATCAATTACATTCAAAAACCGAGGGGGAATAAATAGGATGAGTTTAATGAACACTATTCAGGAAGCTATTATGGGAACAAAAGGAGATAAGAAAAGTATGAATGCGATCGAACTGTTAAAAGCCGATCATGATGTGGTCGAAGGCCTTTTTAAAGAAGTCGAGGCAACGGAAAATAAAACCAAACACAAACAATTATTCAAAAAGATCAAGGATGAGCTGGATGCGCACGCGCACGTAGAGGAAAAGATCTTTTATCCGCGCATCAAAAAACTCAAAGAATTAAAAGATGTAACGCTGGAAGGCATCGAGGAGCATCACCAGGCGAAAATGTTTTTGCGTGAGATCCCGAAACTTCCGGGCACGAGTGAACGGTTCGAGCCGAAACTTATGGTTCTGATGGAAGACATTCGCCACCATGTTAAGGAAGAAGAGGGCGAGATGTTTCCCAAAGTTCAATCCCTGATTGATTCGGAAGAGCTGGAAGAACTCGGTGCGGCAATGGATGCCGAGAAGAAAAAATATAAAAAAGCGGCGGCGGCAGCGAAGAAAAGTAAATCCAGTTAGATATTACTCGGAATAAAAAAGCCCCGCGCATTAACCGGCGCGGGGCTTTTTTACTTCCTATTATTTACGGCTTCAAAACCACCTTGGTCCATTCCGTTTTTTCTTTGTTAAATTTTTCGTAAGCCATCGGCGCTTCATCGAGCGACAGCCGGTGTGAAATAACGAACGACGGATCGATCTTGCCTTCTTCGATAAAAGACAAAAGCTGGGGCAGATATTTATGAACGTGGGTCTGTCCCATTTTCATGGTCAGGCCTTTACCGAAAGCGGCGCCGAAATTCAGCTTATCCAGCAGGCCGCCGTAAACACCGGGAATGGAAACGGTACCGCCCTTACGGCAGCAATGGATCGCCTGCCGCAGCGCGTGCGCGCGGTCGGTCGCCAGATTTACCGATGTCTTGACATAATCGTAAATCGCATCGACGGAACTCCCGTGCGCTTCCAGCCCGACGGCGTCGATACAAGAATCGGGGCCTCTTCCGCCGGTCATCTGTTTTAATTTTTCATAAACGTCGTTTTCATCGAAATCGATCGTGATCGCCCCGCTCGCCTCGGCCATTTTCAGACGTTCGTCATAATGATCGATTGCGAAAACGGTTTCCGCGCCGAGTAAAAAAGCGCTTTTGATCGCAAATTGCCCGACCGGGCCGCAGCCCCAAACCGCTACTTTATCGCCCGGTTTGATATTGCAGTTTTCCGCCGCCATATACCCGGTCGGAAAAATATCCGTCAGGAATAATACCTTTTCATCTTCTAATGAATCGGGCACTTTAAAGGGGCCGACGTCTGCATAGGGAACCCGCACGAACTCCGCCTGGCCACCCGGAAATCCGCCCATCATATGCGAATATCCGAAAAGGCCGGACCCCGCGTAGCCATATAATTTTTGCAGCGTCTCAGGTTTAGGATTCGACTGGTCACAGGCGGCCCACATATCCGACTTGCAAAAAAAGCAATTCCCGCAGGCGATGGTAAAAGGCACGACCACGCGGTCGCCGATCTTTAGATTCGTCACCGCGCTTCCGAGCTCGACGACTTCGCCCATAAATTCGTGCCCGAGGATGTCGCCCGATTCCATCGTCGGAATAAAATTATTATAAAGATGCAGATCGGAACCGCAGATCGCGGTCGATGTTATTTTTAGGATCGCGTCTCTACTGTCGATAAGTTTCGGATCGGGCACGTTATCGACGTGAACGTCGTGCTTTCCCATCCAGCGTACTGCTCTCATTTATCTCCCCCTTGTTCTTTGAAGATCCCGCCGCCTGCTTTATTCAGGCTTCCAGTTCTTTTCCGTGCTTTCTTCCTTCGCGGCAAGAACTTTTTCCAATAACTCCAAGGCGTTTTCCTTTGATTTTTTAGCGGTCAGCCCCATTGCCTTCGCGGCCTCGTCAAAAGTCTTATTTGTAATATTTTCCGGTTTGCCCATATCGTTATTGGGCATCTGGCATCCGCAGTTGTAACACATAAAGCTCCTTCCCGTAGTTTGCCGAGTTGACTGAGTTAACTCAGCTAACATTCTGCTAACTCGGCAAACTCTGTTAACTCGGCAAACTAGTTACGCCGCCTGTTCACCGGGCTTCAGTTCATTGTTGCGATACGAAGCGCGGTCGATCGAACCGGTCAAAAATGACGGTGTAAGCGCTCTGCTTTCCAGGCCGGTAGCGTAACCTTCGCCGATGCCGCCATTTTTCGGCAAGATCCTGTTTATTAATCCTAAAACTTCCGCCGTCACTTCGGGAAACAGTTCGTTCATTTTCGCCGCGAGTTTAGCCTGCACGGAAACGATCGCGCCGGCGTCGCCGCGCCGTGTGGCTTTTACGATCTGGCGGGCGGCGTGCTCCGCGCTGACGGATGAAAGCGGCGAGGAATTCATCACGCTAAAGAGCGCAAATTCCCATTCGTTCTGGCCTTTAAAGAGCGCGTTGATGTGGCTGCCCGTGCGCATTAGTCCCGGACAAACGGTGGTCACGCGAATATTGTCTTTGGCAAATTCGGCCTGCATCGCGCCGGACAATCCGACCAGGGCAAATTTGCTGGCGCAGTACGGGGCGAGGTGCGGCACGGCTACTTTGCCGCCGATCGAGGCGATATTTACGATCCTGCCTTCGCCGCGTTTTTTCATTTCCGGCAGCACGGCTTTCATCATGTTGTACGGCCCCCAAAAATGGACGGCCATCGCGCTTTCAAAATCGCGCCGGGTCTGCGCCTCGAATGGGCCCACCTGAATCACGCCCGCGTTATTGACCAGTACGTCGATCCTGCCGTAGCGGGTATGAACGTCCTGAATTAATTTTTTCACATCGTCTTCGTCGCGGACGTCGCAAACCGCGTCGAAAACTTCCACGCCGTAGGTTTCCAACTCTTTTTTCGCCCGGTGAAGCTCGTTTATGTCGCGCGCGCAGATCGCGATCTTCGCGCCGTAATACGCAAACTCCCGTGCCAAAACCAGCCCCAGGCCGCGCGAACCGCCGGTGATCAGGATGACCTTATTCTTAAAGCTATATTTCCGGCGCGAATTTTTCCACGCTACTAACGCCGACAGAGCGCTGGCGCCCGCAATCGCGCCTACGATCCAGTTATTTCGTATTTTCATAAAGATTTTCCCGACTGTATGAATTTCAGACAAAACATAATTTTTAAATACTTACTGCAACAATCATTCCATAGTAATAAGGTCAGAACCGGGAGCAGTAGATACTGTCTTGAAAGTCAACGTGAAAAAGCCGCGTTTGGGTTGAATGGGGTTTTGTGCTTCAGCACGCCGAAAGCGATGTGCAGCAGTTTTCTCATCGCCGCACAGACGATCTGCATCTTCGCCTTTCCATTGCCGGCCAAACGCCCGGCAAAATCTTTGACGGCCATGTTCCTGCTGGTCGCGACGATCGCCGGAAAATAGAGCGCTTTACGGAGGCGGGCATTCCCCATCTTTGAAAGTCTGGTGCTGTTTAGACTGCTGCCCGACTCCCGTTTCCTGGGAGTCACCCCGGCATGGGCAGCCACTGCTCTGGCCGACCTGAAACGCGAGAACTCGATCTCTGAGAGAAGCGTCTGCGCGGTTTTCTCGCCGATCCCGGGAATGCTCTGGAGCAGTTCGCTCTGCTCTTTGAGCCCCGGGTGACGGCCGATATGGTTTTTCGCTTCCTGCTTAAGCTCATCGATCTCTTTTTCGATATTGCGGATCATTCGCCTGATGCTGGTCCGGGTTTGTTTCGGGGCCATTTCCAGCCGGTTCCGCTCCATTTGCAGCATCTCTTCCAGAACTTCGATCCGTCTCGTCAAAGCCTGTAGTTCCTGAACTTCCGTCGCCGGCGGCTGCCAAAGAGACGGCTCCTGCGTCAGGCAAAAGTCAGCGATCAGACGCGCATCAGCCCGATCCGTCTTGTTCCGCTGCAGCTTGGACGCACCGTAGCTTTTCACCCGCGCGGGGTTCATCACCGAAACCGCGTACCCCGCCTCGTGCAGATACATCGCGATCCCCTCGGAATACGGGCCTGTCGCTTCCAGACACGCATGCGCTTCTCCCGCCTGGTGAAACTTGAGCCAACTCCTCATCCGCTTAAATCCCTTCGCGCTGTTCTCAAACTGGCCCGCCATATCTTTTCCCTCCACCCGCAAAACTACATCCAGCTTGTCTTTCGACACATCGATACCAAGAACATTCTTTGCCATCACACTACTCCTCATTAAAAAACGTGTCCCCAAAAACCAACCTTGTTTATTCAGGCTCAAAAACGGCCATAAGATACTGTCCGGCTTTGGCGGGGACAACTAAAACGGAAAAGAGGTCTCGATCTACGTCCCAAAGTCTTTGCTCTTAGCGACCGGACAGACTCTTCTTTTCCAACCGATTATCCTGTGCCCAGAATAATCGCTATTAGGCTAACTCTCAAGATACAAGCGACCGGGTTCTTTTAAATTCGAAATTGCGAGGACGAAGGATAAATAAGAATTTTCAAGGCGCGTCTTTTTGCTTTTCTCCTTTATTCTTAGCCTTTCAAAGAACCCAGTCGCTACCGCTCCCGGTTCTGATCCGTTAATTTTAGATTTCAACAGTTGTTCGTTTCTCATTTGCTCATAAGTTCAAATTGATGCCCAAAACTTGATCTACCCGATAGGCAGCAGCACTTCGAAGCAAAGACCCGCCGGAAGAAGGGCATCCCGCGAGTCTTTTACTATCTGATTATTATCCGCCTTATTCACCGTTAAAAATTCAGACGAAGCGCAAACTGAATCTGCCTGCTTGTCCCCAGGCCAATAGTTTTGCCGATAGTTCCGTTAATGACGCCGAATGAACCGACGTTCGATGTCGTGTATGGAACACCGGGCTGCTGCGAGGTTGCGCTTCCCGAGAGATTGCTTTGAAGCGACGACGGCGGGTTAGCAAAATTCGCCTGATTCAGGAGATTGTAGATCTCTGTCCGGAAGACGACATTTACCGACTCGGTCACCTTGAAACGTTTCTGGAACGTCATATCGAACTGACGGAAGATGGGGCCTTTCAGAGCGTTTCGCGGCAGGTTGCCGTAAGTTCCCGGGGCGGGCATGGCAAACGCCGCCGGATTGAGAAAGAGCAACCCGTTAGAGCTGAGGTACGGGTCAACTCCAGCCACCAGATCGGGACGCCGTGTGCTGCGTGAGGCGTTTCCGCCCGGAGTGTTGACTACAGCCGCAAAACCCGCAGGTAACGCGCCGCTCGGAAGCGATATGACAAATCCCTGACCGACGACACCTGCTCCTAAAGTGCATCCGGCCGCTGCCTGACAGGTGGCGACGACATCGGGCCGGGTGATCAGGACATTGATCGGGGTGCCCGAACGGCCATTAAAAGTTCCCCCGATCTGCCACCCGCCCAGAATAGCATCGGCTACGCCGTCAAGCTTGTAGGATTGGTTCCTGCCAAAAGGGAGTTCGTAAAGCGCGGTAATATTTCCACTGTGGCGAATATCGAAAGTGTTATTGCCGAAATCGTCCGCGAAGCTGAACGGATTTTGCGCGGTTGACGCTTCGTTCGACCCCTGGGTGTTACCGTAGGTTTTACCGAGCTGATACTGCGCATTTATGGTCAACCCCCTGGTGAACCTGCGGTTGACGAGAATTTGCAGGGAATCGTAACGGTCGCGGCCGCCGCTCGTTTTATAATCGATCTCGCCGAACGGAGTTAAAAGCCCTGCCGGATCGGAGACGATCGTACCCGTTCCGGTATCGAGGCGTTTTCCCACGGTGTCGAATTCGCGGACCTGCGTCACACCGACGATCGTTCCGCCACAGACGCCGCCCACCGGGGCAACGCTGCAGCGACTGATCACGCCAACGCCGGCCGGCAGCGCGCTCCCGTTCAGAATCACCGCGCTGCCGGGAAGCAGACGATTGGTGATGCTGCGCAGAAAGAGGTTGCGTCCCTGACTGCCGACATAAGCGACGGTTAAAACGGTGTTGCCGGGGAGCTGATGCTGTACTGAAGCACCGTACTGGCCGACCCGTTCCGGAACGATGTAGCCATTCGTATCATAAGCGCGCGGGGTGAAGCGGCTCTGAATTCCACCGATCGTTGAGATCGCGCTGCCGGTGGTAGTGGTCAGTCCGTTCGCCAGTGTTTGCGAACTGCGAAAAACGTTGCTTTCGATCGGCTGGATCAGATCTTCATATTGTCCCGGACCGAAATAAAGACCGCCGCCGATCCGGATAACCGTCTTTCCGCCGAGCATTGACGGTTTCCAGGTCAGTCCGAGACGCGGGGCGAAATTCGTTTTCTTCGATACGTACAAAGTAGTATTATTCGGCAAAAGCTGGCCGTTAGCCGCGTCCAGAACAACCTGTCGATCATTCTTTTCCTTGTTAGGCGAATAATATTCCCATCGCAGCCCATAGCTTAGTACGAGGTCAGGATTGACGTGCCATTCGTCCTGGCCGTATGCGATCAGGTAATGCTGTCTGCCCTGGGCCAAACCACCCGTTGGACGGCTGATCGTGCTGATCGGGTCGGTTTGAACGCGGAAGTCGCCGGGCAGAGACAGATCGCCGATAAATGCGGCGGTCAGATTACGGTTAAGAACAAAATCGCCCAGGTTGCCATAGCTGTAAGTGATGCCGCCTAACTGGTCGAAATCGACATTGAGAATTCGCACTTCACCGCCGAATTTCATGTTGTGGTTTCCCTTTGTCCATGACAGGTTGTCGATGACCGAATAGCTGACGGGGCGGATGGGCTGGGCACGGCCGTTTGCGGCGGACGATTGGCGGGTTAGGCCGCCGGGCTCGTTAAAAGCTGTCGCCGCGCCGCCGTTGATACCGGCGCTGACGATGTTGCCCGTCAAACGAAGCGAAGTCACGCTGAGATTCAATCCATTCAGTCCGGAAACGGCCGGAACCACCGTGGTCAGATCCGTCGGCGCGCGGTTGATGCCGAATTTTGTTTCATTAACGATGTTCGTTCCAAAGACCTTAGTGGCGGAGATAACAGCGTTATCCGGTTTTTGTTCTGCCGCGACGAGGCGCCCGCTGGCGCCATCCGGCGAAAGCAGGCTGCCCTTGGTGCGCTGATAACGAGCGTAGAAAGATAGTGTGTCATCGTATTTGTAATCAAACCGGATGCTGAGAGCATCTTCGTCTAATTCTGCCGTGCGGTTGACCTGGAGGATCTGGGCGGAATTATTCAAACCACCGGCGTTAAATAATGATCCGGAGCCGAGCGGAAAGGCGTTGATAACGCCCGTCGCGCGCAGAGCGCTAATACGCGCCAGCGCGGCGGTCGCATCGGCAGCAGTGACACCGAGCGCGACCCTGGCGGCTTCACCGGCAGGATTAACGCCGTCATAAAAGTTGATAAAATCACGAACAAAATTCGAAGGTGTGGATTCGATGATGTTAAATCCCGCGCGCTGGCGCAGGCCCTCGTAACTGCCGAAAAAGAATAATTTATTTTTCACTATCGGCCCGCCTATTGAACCGCCGAACTGGTTAAGTTTGAGCGGTGACGCTTTCGCGCCGTCGAAAAAATTGCGGGCATCTAAAGCATCGTTGCGCAGAAAATAGAACAGCGAGCCATTAAAGCTGTTTCCGCCGCTTTTTCCGATAACGTTGATCTGTCCGCCGGTGCCGGTGCCGGATTCCGCCGGGTAGTTCGAAGAGTCAACCCGGAATTCCTGGATATTTTCCAGCGAAGTCTGCAAGCGGAACTGTGAACCCTGAACCGTCACATAACCGGGCGAAGCATCGAAAATAGCCGTCGCTTCGATGCCGTCTAATTTAGTTTGGTTTTGCTGGTTCGCGCGGCCGTTGAAGCGAAGTTCGTTGAAGTTGCCCGATCCGACATTTGTCGATCCGGGCGCGTTTAAGTAAAGCTGGGCGAAATTGCGTCCGTTGATCCCCGATTCCTGTACTTCACGCGCGGAGATGTTGGCGCCGAGACGATTCGAACTTGTGTCGATCGTAGCGAGCGTATCACCGCTGAGCACATCGACCGTGACCGACACTTCACCAGTTTCCATCGTAATATCCAGCGATCTCGCCTGGCCGACGGCGAGTTCGATATCGCTTACCTGGGAAGTTTTAAATCCCTGGTTCGTCACGACAATTTTATAAAGGCCGGGATGAAGCTGCGGGATAGAATAAAAACCCTGGTCGCTGCTGGCGGCCGAGCGCTCCGTACCGGTCGTTAAAGATATAGCTTTTACGTTCGCTCCCGGAATTACCGCTCCGGTCGAATCTGTTATGGTCCCGCTCAGATTGACGGTGTCCTGTCCGAATACGGCGGCGCTGGAAAATAGTAAAAATGCAAAAATAGATAAAATACGAATGGACCGTCGATAATTAAACGGGTTCATTAGAGTTCTCCTTAAAAGATTTAAAATATTCGGGTTGCAAGGAGAAACTTTGACAGCAGAAAGTTAAGGGAATGTGACGCGGGCATTAACTTTATGTTAAATCAGCGCCGGATCAGCGGACATAGATCGGATTAGAGATGATCCAGGGGGTTTTGTCGAAAGGCGATCCGAGCGAATCGCGATAAACCTCGACGCGGTAAACTCCTTTTTCCGTAACCGGATAGACGACCTCAATCTGGCCGGCGGCCGCGCTCACTACTTCACCGTCGCGCAGAATCAGGATGTTGCTTTTTAGCGGCGCCTTGATATTGAACGTTACATTTCCCGACAGGGCGATCTCTTCGCCCATGATCCTTTTTTCCGGGCCGTTTTCGGCGGTAAAGGAAAACCCGGCCGAGTCGCCCAGGACGTCGAATCCGATATAGCAGTTGCCGTTCCCCAGAGCTTTAAGAAGATTTTCCTGGTTTAGCGGCTCAGAAGTTTTGAGCAAAACGTGTGTCCGGACAAGCGCAAAAATGCAGGCGTAAGAATCGAATTTCAAGCCCAAAAGCCGGTCGCCGGTTTCGGTCGTAAGGCCGATGCCGATGTTGGAATGCGCATCGCTGCCGGAAAACAAGGTGAGTTTTTTTTGCCGCGTGAGTTCGTCGAATTTTTTAAGTTCGTCGCCCGGCCGCTGAAAATAATTTGCCATCAGCATTTCCGGCTCTGAACCGAAAGACCAGAACGCGTCCAGCGCAAAAAGCGCGGGATTCATTCTTTTAGCATTAGTGTGCAGATTAAAAACCTCGATGCCGTCGTAATCGGAATCCCAACTGTGAAACCGGTAAGGGTAGGTGATCAAAGCAAGCTTTCCCTGAGCTTTTTCGGCGCGGAGAAATTCGGGCGTTTCCGTCCAGCCTTCGGCGTAGGCTTTTTCACTGCCGGGCAGCAGCAAAAAACGATCGTCACTGGCGGTGCTGATCTCGTTCCCGTTAATAAATAATATTCCGCTTTGAATTCCTTTTAGTGTTGCGGCCGAAGTGTCGAAGTTTTCCGACGGGTGCTCCGTCATCGCCACGAAATCAAGTCCGTTACTTTTTGCGGCGGTGATCAGTTCGTCGAATTGCCCGGTGCTATGCCCGCCGAGCGAGGAATGAGCGTGAATCACGCCTTTGTAATCACGATAGAGATTGTCGGACAATTGCACCCTTTCGGTCTTTTGCGCGTCGATCTTTTTTTGTAGCTGTCCGAATTGATAGCGGCGGTAAATAAAGGGAAGCTGCGCCAGCAAAACGACGAGAAAAAGAAAGAGAAAGATTTTCCTGAGAATTTTTATCATTAATGATTAGTACGCTTGGTGACGCGCGAAACGCGCTAAGCAGCCCCGAGTTTTATGAGCACATCAACTATAAATGGCGTTGCCATAAATACTGTTCAAGTCATAAGGCAACGGGTCAGAACCTCAGAACGCAGTGACCGGGTAAAGATCCGATCAGCTTGCTAAACTATTGTCTGCAAATAGGATATTAAAAGTTTTTGAAAAACCCGGTCACTGCGTTCTGAGGTTCTGACCTCATTACAATAGTCATCCGTTTCATTTATGAGCGCGTCAACTATAAATAACGTTCCTACGGAACTAAGAAACATTTTAATTCTCTGAAACGAAATCGACCGAGACGACGTTTTCGCTGATCTCTTTGCCCAGTGCGACGACGGCCTGGTGTTCGGGATGCGCGGTATAGGCGTCGAGCGCGGCGCGGTCGGCGAAAACGGAAGTCAACCCGGTGTCGTAGGAGCGCGGCAGGCCGAGCGTGTCCTTGCCGCATTCAAAACCGATGATTTCGGGGATGACGCGGACCAGCGCGCGTAATTTTGCGCGGTGATCTTCGCGCTGTTCTTCGGTCACTTCGGGTTTGTATTTCCAGCAAACGATATGGGTCAGCATTAATTATCCTTTTTCACACCACTCTTTTGTTACCTGGTGGCGGTATTCAAACATTTTCTCCAGTTTAGGCACGATTGCAAAGGGCGCGACGATCTGGCCCAGTATCCACAGCGGCGGTTCGAATTCTACCTCGTCTCTTAATATCGCTCCGTTTTCGTGCGGTTCGACGATGTGCCGGTGCCGCCAGCGGGCAAAAGGGCCGGAGACCTGAATGTCTTCGAACATTCGCGGCGGGTCGTATTTTGTGTGTTCCGCGATCCAGCGCGACGGGATCAGGCCGAATATCTTTTGTTCGATTATCGCGCGCGAGCCGATCTGCGAAATATCGGCCTTTTGGATCACCCGCACCGTTTCCCAGGGCGGGATCAGCCGTTCCAGCGCGTCAGGAAGTTCATGAAAGGCAAAAACTTTTTCCGGCGCGGCGTTAATGATGCTTTCTTTTACAAAACGCAATTATTTGTTTGCCTGTCTTGCTGCGTCTTTTTGTTCAGGCTTCGGCGCCGGCGCCCATTTTTTTAGAAAGTCGGTAAATTTCTGCGCATCGTATCCTTTTGGTGTTTCCAGAATGTCCGTACCTTGCGATTGCAGCAATTTTCCTTTTTCGTCCAGCACAAAAAAATGCGGGTAACCGGCGATCGCCGGGTAGGCGGAGAGAAACAGCTTGTTATCGTTTTTCTCATCCATGTTCACTTTTACCCAGACAAAATTCTGATTTTTGATCTTTTCCAATTCCGGGTTCAGGATGAAAAATCTATCCATGTATCTGCACCAGACACACCATTCGCCGCCCACGTCGAGGATTATTCTTTTCCCCTCGGCGGAGGCCCGCTCGACGGCTTTTTTCAGGTCTTCGGCGGGGTCTTTCGCCGGATCGAATTTTTCCCGCTCGATCACGACCGATGTCTTTTCGGCCTGCACCGTTCCCTGTACGGGCGGTGGAGTCGCAGCCTTTACGGGCGTGGGGGCAGGCACAGTCGCGGGCGCAGGCTCTGTCGCGGTTTGCGCGAATGTCGCAAAAGCGGTAAATAAAACGATCGTCAATGCGAACGGAAAGTTTTTCATAGGATTCTCTCAGGATTCTCTCGAAATATTAGATGCTCAATATTACACGTATTTCTTGCGAATTTGTAGTCAAATAATAAACCGTTAGTGTCCTGATTTGAATTAAGACGCTGCCGAATGCTGCGTATGCTGTGTGGGCGGAGATCGTTGTAACTAACCGTCTCCGGTCGGAAAAAGAGGCAGAAAGCCGATTATTCGTAAAACCCGCTGAACGCGGTAACTGCCGATGGGATCTTCGTAAGAGCTAACGTACACTAGCGCGCCGACGGTCTGAAGGACACTATGGGACACATTATTATGGGATACATTAAAGAGGAGGTCGATCACGGTTTTGGGAAATTTGTTTCAGGGCTGCTCATTTTTAAGATTTCTGGTGCAAAAGTGGTTCAGGTGGTGCGGTGTCTCAGCTCTGAACCACTGCACCACTGAAATAATACAGCCAAAAATTAAGCACTTCCAATAAAACCTGCGAAGCCCATTCCATCGCCGCGCGGTAAAAGATTTTGAAAAAACGAGTGAAACTGGTTTAATACCCGCAGTTCTAATTAGCACAAACAAGCCGGCAAAATTCAGGAGAGAATAAATGGCGACATCCGGACAGGATCTGGCAGGGGTCTATAACGAACAAATTTCCCGATCGAAAATTTGGCAGGTCATCGGCGCGTCCACCCTCGGAACGATGATCGAATGGTACGACTTTTATATCTTCGGCAGTCTGGCAACGGTGATCTCTCCGTTGTTTTACCCGCCGGAGAATCAGACGTTTGCTTTCATCGCCTATCTTGCCACTTTTGCCGTCGGATTTGTCGTCAGGCCTTTCGGCGCCCTGTTTTTCGGACGCATCGGCGATCTGGTCGGGCGCAAATACGCGTTTCTGGTCACGCTGCTGATCATGGGTGGCGCCACGGCGGCGATCGGATTTTTGCCGACCTATGCGCAGATAGGGATCTTTGCGCCGATCATTTTATTGCTGATCCGCGTGCTGCAGGGACTCGCGCTGGGCGGCGAATACGGCGGCGCGGCGGTCTATGTCGCGGAACACGTGCCTGACAACAAACGCGGTTTTTATACTTCGTTCATTCAAATTACCGCGACATTCGGGCTTTTTATTTCGCTGATCGTGATACTGGTCGTGCAAAATATGATGAGCGCGGAGCAGTTTGCCGGTAAGACCGCGGGCCTGGCCGGCTGGCGTATCCCGTTTCTCGTATCGATCTTTCTGGTCGGAATTTCGCTTTACATTCGCCTCCGGATGAAGGAATCGCCGATCTTTCAGCACATAAAAAGCTCCGGGATGACCTCGGCCAATCCCCTGATTGAAGCCTTTACCAAATGGAAAAATCTGAAGATAGTTCTGATCTCGCTTTTCGGGGCGACCGCCGGTCAGGGCGTCGTCTGGTATACGGGTCAATTTTACGCGCTGTTTTATTTGCAATCGATCCTGAACGTTAACGCGACTTCGGCAAATTACATCATCGCCGTCGCCTTGCTTCTAGCAATGCCGTTCTTTGTCGTTTTCGGCGCGCTCAGCGACCGCGTTGGGCGCAAGTGGATAATCATGGCCGGCTGCCTGCTGGCACTGCTTACCTATATCCCGATCTACCAGGCGATGCAGTCGTCTGCCGGATCGAATGTGGTCACGGCAACTTCGCAAAAACATCCGGTAACGGGCGCGATCTCGCTGACTCCGCAATCAAGAGACGAAAGCGGAGCCCTGGTCACGGCGCCGAAAGTTTTGCCTTACACGACTTTCGGGGACTTTATTTCGAACACAACCGCGTGGAAACTTATCCTGCTGGTCTTTATCCAGGTATTCTGGGTGACGATGGTTTACGGGCCGATCGCCGCCTACCTGGTCGAAGCGTTTCCGGCAAAAATAAGATATACGGCGCTTTCACTGCCGTACCACATCGGCAACGGCGTTTTCGGCGGGCTGCTGCCGCTGATCGGCCTGTCGCTGGTGGCGGAAACCGGGAATATCTACGCCGGGCTTTATTACCCGATCATAGTAGCGGCGATAACTTTCATTATCGGTTCGATATTCTTACGCGAAACGCGCGGGCATAAGATCTGGGAAGAGGTGGAAAACTCGGAGAGATAAAGCCGTTTCACGCAAAGGCGCAAAGAACGCAAAGTTTCCGCATCTTTTGACGAAGGTTTTTGTTAAAAGAAGAATTTATTTTTGAATCTGCTTTTGGGTTTCCTTTGCGTTCTTTGCGCCTTTGCGTGAAATATTCTTACAAATTATTAACGACTCGTCTGATACCGTCTTTGATTAGCTCAACATTGAAATTTATCAGAAGGCCTAATCTTTTGTCCGCAAGCCGTAAGTAGGTCAGCAACACTTTAGCGTGCACCGGAGATAAAGATTCAATTGACTTCACCTCAACTATTAGTCTATTTTCAACAATTAATCCGCGCGAAAACCAAGCTCCAGCCGAACATTTTCGTATACTACCGGAATTCCTTGCTCACAGATCGCTTTTAAACCACGATTTTGCAGTTCGTATTTAATGCGGCAACGTAAACAGACTCTAATAAGCCCGGTCCTAACGTAGTGTGAGTTTTAAACGCACAATCAACGACTATTTTGGCAATGTCATTTTTCATTCATGGGAGTATTTATTTGTATAGATATTCTCACGCAAAGGCGCAAAGAACGCAAAGGAAGAAAAAGATTTCTTATTACAAGATAATACTAAGTAAGGCTTGATATGACCCTCATCGGATATGAAATAATTTGATCAAAACATTACGATTCTTCGCGTCCTTTGCGCCTTTGCGTGAACCTATTTTACTCCCCTCAAATGCTGGCCCAGCAATTCCCAAATCTCCTGCAGATGCCTTTCTTCAAACCGGATGCTGCCGATAGACAATCGCAGGGTGAATTTGCCGTTGAGTTTTGTATGCGAAAGATAGGCTTTGCCTGAGGCGTTGATATCGTTCATCAATTTTTCGTTCAGCGCGTTTAATTCTTCTTCGGAAGTATCTTTCGGCGCGGCGCGAAAACAGACCAACGCAAAGGGAACCGGCGCCATCATTTCCCAATCTTCCGAATCCTCTATCCATTGCTCGAGTTGTTTTGCCAGCCGGCAGTGTTCGCGGATACGCGCGGCCAATCCGTCACGCCCGAAATAGCGCATCACGAACCACAGCTTGAGCGAGCGGAAACGGCGGCCGAGCTGTAAGCCATAATCCATCATGTTTTCTACTTCTTCTCCATCCGTAGGCGTTTTCAGATATTCGGCAACCAGCGTGAAAGTTTTTTTCAGCAGCGGCAGGTCGCGCACATAAAGCACCGAACAGTCCATCGGCGTGAAAAGCCATTTATGCGGATTAAGCACGATGGAATCCGCGCGTTCCCAGCCTTTAAAATGCGAACGCATTTCTTCGAGCATCGCGGTCGGCCCGGCATACGCGGCATCGACGTGCATCCATAGACCGTATTTTTCGCAGATATCGGCGATCTCGGCGACCGGATCGACGCTGGTAGTGGAAGTAGTTCCGATCGTCGGCACGACGCAAAAAGGCAAAATGCCGTTCGCTTTATCTTCCTCTATCGCTTCAGCCAATTTGTCCGGCAGCATTTCGAACCGATCATTGACAGGAATTTTACGCAGCGCCTTTAACCCGAGTCCGAGGGTTAGCAGCGCCTTATCGATCGAAGAGTGAGTTTGCTCCGAACAATAAACGCGCAGCAGCGGCAGATCGGGACGCCCGCTCATTCCTTCTTCACGAATTCTCAGATCCAGTTTTTCGCGGGCGACAGCGATGGCGTGCATAGTCGAAACGGAGGCCGTGTCGTAAATGATCCCGTAAAACTCTTCCGGCAATCCGAGCATCTGGCGCAGCCAACTCATCGTGACCTGTTCGAGTTCGGTCGCGGCGGGCGACGTTCGCCAGAGCATCGCCTTGACGTCGAAAGACGCGCTTAAAAACTCGCCGAAAATTCCGGGCGCGGAGGTCGAGGTAGAAAACAGCCCGTGAAAATGCGGGTGATTCCAGTGGGTCAGCGCCGGGACGATAAACTTATCCACGTCGGCAAAGATATCGCCGAAATCTTCGCCGGTTTGCGGCGCCGTCGCGGGCAGGCTATTTTTCAGCCAGTTAGGCTCGACCTGCGACACGACGGGCAATTTTTCGATGTTTTCGAAATAACCGGCGATCCACTCGACCATTTCGTGTCCGTGCGCGCGAAAATCCTCGGCGCTCATGTCGCCAAATTCTGCGTTCGTATTTGTTTTCATAGCAAAATATCGGTTTTTTACAGGGTATTTTAATTGATAAACACTCGACATGCCATTTGAATTAGGTATAATGCAAGCTTGTACAGAAAATTCGTTAAATAATATAAATGCCGCTAAATAAAAACTTTTCCCGGACAAGCGGCGTTATATACTCGACAGAGTTTATTAAATCAAATTCAAAGCAAAAATCTTATCTGTGAGGTAACTATGACCAGAATTCTTTTAGCAATTACTTTGCTCGCTTCAATGCTCTTTTCATTCGCATGTGTGCAAAAGGGCGGCCCTGTCGGGAATAACTCCGGCGGCGACACCATCAAGGTGGGCGTTTACGTCGATCTGACCGGCCAGACTTCGAGTTTCGGGCAATCGACCAAAAACGGCATCCAGCTGGCGGTTGAAGAGATCAACGCGGCCGGCGGCGTAAACGGCAAGAAGATCGAATTATTGATCGAAGACGATCAGGGCAGAACCGAACAGGCAAAAACCGTGGTCGAAAAATTGATCAAGCAGGACAAGGTCGTCGCCGTGCTCGGCGAAGTTGCTTCGTCAAACAGCCTCGCGGCCGCACCGGTCGCGCAGGAAGCGAAGATCCCGATGATCACCCCGTCGTCAACCAATCCCAAAGTTACGCAGGTTGGCGATTATATCTTCCGCGTTTGTTTTCTGGATGATTTTCAGGGCAGTTCGATCGCGAAATTTGCCGCGAACACTTTAAAGGGCAAGACCGCCGCTATTTTAGGCGATGTAAATTCGGATTACAGCAAAGGCTTGACCGAGTTTTTTGAAAAAGAATTCACCAAACAGGGCGGAAAGGTTATTGCCAAAGAAGCCTATACCCAAACCGATCCGGACTTTAAAGGCCAGTTGACCAAGATCCGCGGTTTGAATCCCGATGTGATCTATATCCCCGGCTATTACGGCCAGGTCGGCGTCATCGCCAAACAGGCGCGTGAACTCGGAATGAACATGCCTTTGCTTGGCGGCGACGGCTGGGATTCGCCCGAGTTGTGGAACCTGGGCGGCGAGTCATTGAAAAATTCATTTATCACCAATCACTATTCGGTCGATGACCCGAACCCGTTCATTCAGAGTTTCGTTAAGGCTTATAAGGCTAAATTCTCTAATGTCGCCCCTGACTCCCTGGCAGCTTTGGCGTACGACTCCGCGAAAGTTCTGGCCGATGCGATCAAGCGCGCCGGCGGCACCGACAGCGCAAAACTGCGTGACGCGATCAATGCGACCAAGGATTTTGCCGGTGTGACCGGGGTGATCTCGATCAACGCGGAACGCAACGCTGTAAAACCGGCGGTGGTCCTGGAAGTTAAGCCGGAGACCGAGCAGCTTTTGCCCAAAGAAACGATTTATCCTGAGGGCATGACCCCACCGGCCTCGTCAGGAACAAACTCAGCAGGCAATACAAACTCAACAAGTAATACAAATACAGCAGCCAATACAAATAAGTAAGTCTCAGGTTCCAGCGCCCGGGTTCCAAGCCGATAAACGAGCTTGCGCCCGGGCCCCGGGGCCTGCGATTTTCGACTTGAGACCTTATGGACACTTTTGTTCAACAACTTATTAACGGCCTGACGATAGGTTCGATCTATGCGTTGATCGCGCTCGGTTACACGATGGTGTATGGTATCCTGCGCCTGATCAATTTTGCCCATGGCGATATCTATATGGTCGGCGCTTATGCCGGCTTTATTATTGCGACTTCGCTGGGTTTTGCCGCTAATCCGTCGGCCCTCGGTTTTGCGGTCACGCTGCTGGGCGCGATGGCGGTCGCGGCGGCGATCGGAATGGCGATCGAAAGATTTGCCTATCGCCCGGTGCGCAAATATTCGAAAATGACGACGCTGATCACGGCGATCGGCATGTCGCTGCTGATCGAATATCTGTTCGTTTTTATTTTTTCCGGCACGCCGAAATCTTTTCCGCAGTTACTGCCTAATGACAACATCACGCTTTTCGGAAACGCCACTATTTCGACTTCGCAAATAATGATCTTTGTCGTTTCGATCGTGCTGATGGTCGTGCTGCAATTTATCATTTACAAAACGAAGATCGGCAAGGCGATGCGCGCGGTTTCGTTCAACATCAATTCGGCGAAATTGATGGGTATCAATACCAATTTTATTATCGCCTTTACGTTTGCGCTGGGTTCGGCGCTGGCGGCGGCGGGCGGGGTTTTGACGGCTCAGTACAATCCCAAGATCGAACCGCTGATGGGCATCATGACCGGCTTGAAAGCGTTTGTCGCGGCGGTGCTTGGCGGCATTGGAAATATACCCGGCGCCGTGCTCGGCGGACTCCTGATCGGCGCGGCTGAAACTCTGGTGGTGGGTTATGGAAATTACGTCGGAATTCCTTCGACCTATCGCGACGCCGTCGCGTTCGCCATTCTGATACTTGTGTTACTTCTTCGTCCTGCCGGATTGCTGGGCTCGAATGTGCAGGAAAAAGTTTGATGGCAGTGGTCAGTGGCCGGTTAAAAGGAAATCCTTAGCTGCCGATCACTGTCCACCGACCACCGACAACTGAAATTTATGTCTTCCTGGATTAAAAGTTTCATTATAGGGATCGTCGTGATTGCGGCTTTGTACGTCGTAAATGCGATGATGAGCGCCACCGGATTTTTCGGCATCGGTATTGACGATTACCAGGCGCGCCTGCTTGTTTTTATCGCGATCAACGTGATCCTGGCGACTTCGCTTAACCTGATCAACGGTTTTACCGGCCAGTTTTCGATCGGCCACGCCGGTTTTATGGCGGTAGGCGCCTATTCGTCAGCGTTCTTTACCGTCACCTACGGTAAAGCGGTTCAGGATTCGCTCTCTTTCCTGGGTGAAGCGGGATCGTCCAGCGTCGTGCTTATTATCGCGATCATCATCGGCGCTTTGATCGCGTCGATAGCCGGCCTGATCGTGGGAATTCCTTCGTTACGGTTAAAGGGCGACTATCTGGCGATCGTAACGCTCGGTTTTGCCGAGATCATTCGCATCGTGATCTTAAACATCGATGCGGTCGGCGGCGCCACCGGTTACCAGGTTCCGGGTTATGCGAATTTTCTCTGGATCGGCATTCTGGCCGTCATCACGATATTGGTCATTCACAATATCGTCAAATCCGATACCGGCCGCGCGCTGATCTCCATTCGCGAAGACGAACTCGCCGCCGAAGCGATGGGTGTGAATACGACGCGGTATAAGGTCACTTCCTTTGTCATCGGTTCGGCATTTGCGGGGATCGCAGGGGTACTGTTCGCGCATTACAACAAATTTCTCAGCACCAACGATTTTCAGTTCATCAAATCTTTCGAGATCATTATTATGATCGTGATCGGCGGCATGGGTTCGATGACCGGCGCGATACTGGGCGCGATCATCGTCACGCTCTTACCAGAGCTGCTGCGTCAACTCCCCGATATTCAGGTCGGCGCCACTGTATTCCGGCCTGCTGATCTTCGCCTGGTAATTTTTGCATTGATATTGATATTGACGATGATCCTGCGGCCGCAGGGAATTTTGGGCACGGCCGAGATCGGCAGTTTCTTTAAGCGTTTTCGCCGCGCCGATAAAGCCACGGGAGGTCTGCAGTAAAAATGAGCGAGAACGGAAATTACATTTTGCAGACCGATAAAGCCACCATCCGCTTCGGCGGGCTGGTAGCCGTCAACGAACTGACGATGCAGGTCAAACCCGGCGAGATATACGGGTTGATCGGCCCGAACGGCGCGGGTAAAACGACAATTTTTAATTTACTGACCGGGGTTTACGAACCGACGTCGGGCGATATTAACATTGCCGGAACGCGCATCAACGGAATGCGGCCCTACCAGATCTCGCGGCTGGGAGTTTCGCGGACATTTCAAAATATCCGTCTTTTCCCGAGCATGACGGTGCTGGAAAATGTCGTCACGGCCTGTCACCGCCACGCCAAACAAACGCTTGCGGGAGCAGTGCTCCGCTCGCCGGGATTTTTAAAGGACGAACAAAAGCACCGTGATTTTGCTTTAAAACTGCTGGAAATTTTCGGCCTGGATAAATACCGCGACGAAGGCGGAACTTCGCTGCCCTACGGAAACCAGCGGAGGCTGGAGATCGTGCGCGCGCTGGCGACTCAGCCCCAGCTGCTTTTGCTGGATGAGCCCGCGGCGGGCATGAACCCGGCCGAACAGGAAGATCTGACGCGCCTGATCAAGGAAGTTCGCGACCTCTATAAACTGACGATCGTTTTGGTCGAGCATAATATGCGGGTGGTGATGGGCGTTTGCGATCGTATCCAGGTGATCGATTACGGCAAATCCATCGCCCTCGGGCTGCCGCAGGACATCAAGAACGATCCGAAGGTGATCGAAGCGTATTTGGGAGATTAGTTGGTCGTCGGTGGTTCGTAGATCGTCGCAGATATTTCCTTGCAGCGAACTACGATCAACGAACGACGATCACGGAAATTATGTTGACTCTGGAAAATGTATCAGTCAATTACGGCGCGATCGAAGCGCTGACCGATATCAATATGCATATCGAGCAGGGCGAGGTTGTGACCCTGATCGGCGCTAACGGCGCGGGTAAAACCACCACGCTGCGCACGATCACCGGGCTGCTCGAACCGAAAGACGGCCGCGTCATGTACGAAGGCAAACAGATCAGCGGCGAGCCGACGCACAAACTGGTTTCGATGGGTATCGCGATGTCGCCCGAGGGGCGCGGTGTTTTCGCCAACCTGACCGTCCGGGAAAATCTGGAAATGGGCGCTTATATCCGTAAGGATAAAGCGGGCATCGTCAAAGATATGGAACGCGGATTTTCGCTTTTTCCGCGATTAAAAGAGCGCGAACAGCAAAAAGCCGGAACGCTTTCCGGCGGCGAACAGCAAATGCTGGCGATGGCCCGCGCGCTGATGTCGCGCCCGCGCCTGCTGCTGCTGGATGAGCCCTCGCTGGGGCTGGCGCCGCTGGTCGTTCACACGATCTTTCAGGCGATCGACGAAATTCGCGGTGAAGGCACGACCATTTTGCTGGTCGAGCAAAACGCTAATGCCGCGCTGCACCATTCCGACCGCGCTTATGTTTTAGAAACGGGAAGGATCGTGATGGAAGGCGATTCCAAAACCCTGGCCGAAGACCCGAGAGTGAAAGAAGCGTATCTCGGAGAATAGATCATTGAGATAAGTTTTGATGATAGCTGTTAGCTAATAGCTGGCAGCTATCGGCTTTTTAAATTTTACTTGAGCCAAAATTTCGCGCCGCCGGGCACGATATAACCGGCCGGATCCGCCGGCAGCTGCGACAAGGCATCATCAAGAGTACGCGCCGTTTGCACCCGCAGGCGGCGCGTTATTTCTTCCGGCAGGCCGGTCACTATTATCACCCGGTATTTTTCCGTGAGTGACATCAGCGACCACGCCGTCTGCCCGTAAACCTGATATTTTTCTTTTAGTTTACCGGCGAGCTCGCGCGAGTTTCCGGCGGAAAACCAGTTGATAAAATCTTCCCGTCCAAGGCCGTCCGCGCACTCCGCCAGCCAGACGATCGTGCCGCCATCATGACAGGCGTTAGCAGCCATGATCAGCGCTTTGTGCGCCTGGATGACGTTCGTGTCATACGGCGCGCCGCCGCAGCTAACGACTACCAAGCCGCGTTTTTCCGGAACATCTATCGAATAATTTTCCGCATAGAATTCACAGGCGGCCGTGTGCGAGGTTTTCCAGTTTCCGGCAAAAACTTTCACCGCTCTTCCCGCTTCGTCCACGACCGTTTGCACGGAAAAAGCGGGCGCGATCTTTTCCGCGATCTCGACAAATTCCTCATGCACCGGGTTACCCGCGAGCTGCCCGATACCCACGCCGTCGGCCCTCGTTTTTTCCGTGAAATTAAAGGCGAGTTTATGTGTTGCGTTGATCGTTTTCGATGAACCCAGCCCTGGGCAGATCAATTTTCGCCCGCCGGTGAATCCGGCGAAATAATGAAAGGTGACGCCGCCGACAATTATTACGCGGTCGTGTTCCAGCAGGGCGCGGTTGAGTTCGACGGGGATTCCGCGCGCCGTTTCGCCCAGCCGGGCTATCTGCATCAGATCGCGCGGGTGATGATCCAGAGTTTTGATCCTCTGGTTGATGAACGAGCCGAGAATTTTTTCTTTTTCCGCGGGTGTGACGGCGCGATGGAGGCCGGTCGCGAAAATAATACGGATGTTGAACGGGGCGACGCCGCTGGCGATCAATCGCCGCACCAGCAAATTGACGATCTGTGAGCTGGCGACGGCGCGGGTCGCGTCGGGCACGACGATCAGAACCGTTTCGCCCGTTTCTGGTGCGGAAACTATCTCTTCCAGTTGTGGCGAATCTATCGGCGCCTCCAGAGCGGCGGAAATTTGCAGATCGGACAGCGGCGTCAGGTGAGAAACATCGCCGCTCAGCACCGAAAAACGGTCTTCGTCGAAAACCATCGGCACATGGCCGTTTCCGTAACCTAAAGAAATTTCTGTCATATGTGAAAATAAGATGCAGGCAAGATGCCTGCGCTCCCAGGTTAGAGGACTTTCGGAATGGACGCGCGAATGTCGGATTGAAAACAGGAAGCGCCAGCCTGGCAGAAATGAACTTTTTCGCCTTCGAATTCGACCGTTTCCATCTGGATCGTCAGGTGATCGATGCCGAAGCGGTCGTGCAGCGTGGTGCGCAATTCCTTCAGCAATTCTACCTGCCTGATCTCTTTGCCGTGAATTACGTGGGCGGAGAGGGCTTCCATTCCCGAAGTGATCGTCCAGATATGCAGGTCGTGGACGTTATCGACTCCCGGAGCTTTCAGGATCGCTTCTTCCACGGCGGTCAGGTCGATATGCGCCGGCGTGCCTTCCAGCAGCACGTTGACCGATTCACGGATCAATTTCCAGGAGCCGTAAATAATGATCGCGCCGATCAGCACGCTGGTTACCGGGTCGGCTTGGTACCAGCCGAAAAAGTACATCAAAAGGCCCGCCGAGATAGCCGCCACTGAACCGAGGATATCGCCGACAACATGCAGCCACGCCCCGCGCATGTTCAGATTTTCCTTATGCGCGCCGTGCAGCAGCCAGGCGCAGGCCACGTTTATCACCAGCCCGCCCGCGGCGATCAGCGTCATCTCGCCGCTTTTGACCGGCGGCGGCGAAGCGAAGCGTTCGTACGCTTCGTAAAATATCCAGAGCGCGATCAGAACCAGTGTCACGCCATTTATCAGCGCTGTCAGGATCTCCAGCCGGTAATAGCCGTAAGTTTTGCTGGCGCTGGCCGGCCGCACCGCCAGCCAGAAAGCCGTCAGCGTCAGGATCATCGCCGCGACGTCGGTGAGCATGTGTCCGGCGTCCGCCAGCAGCGCAAGGGAACCCGTCAGCCAGCCGCCGGCCGCCTCAGCCAGCATATAGGCGAACGTCAGCCCGAGAGCGATCTTAAGCCGTCCCGTGTTCTGGTTCGATCCTGAGTGGCTGTGATTATGCGAATGTCCGGCCAATTTGTTCTCCCGAAATATCTTACTGCATTTTTACCGCTTTTGAAGTATCAAGTGAAAGCCGGTAACGGCTGCGTTTTCCGTGTTCATCGGCTACCTGAACTTCGACCTGATTACCGGAGGTCGAAACCTGCAGGCGAAAACTGCCGTCGCCCAGCGCAAAAGTCTCCCGTCCTTGTATTCTGACACTGGCGCCGGCGTTGGCCCGCCCGCTGATCAGATAGACCCCGCCGCCGACTTTGTCCACCTGCCAGCCGCCTACTTCCAGCGATTCGCCCTCTTCTTTTGAAAGGATGGTGAATTTCCACGGGTCGCTCCATTCGCCGATCTGGCCGCTGGTGGCGACGGCGCGCACGCGCCAAAAATATGTGCCTGTTTTTACATTGGCAAGGGTCAGATTCGGCACGGCGACCGGCTCCTGCTGCAGCAATATCCCGTCGGCAACAAAAAACGGTGAAGAAGCCACCTCCAGACGGTAATGCGCGACGGGCAGGGTATCGACCTTTTGCCAGCGCAGCGGAATATCGAGAATTCCGGAATCGCCAGTCAAAATCTTTTCCAGCGTCGCCGGTGAAACGAGTTTTGGCGGCTCGAGCAATTTTTCCTTCGGCGAGATCTTTCCGTTCTCGTTGATCGAGGTGTATTCACTGTCTTTAACGACGAGTTTTTCTCCCAGGGAATTAAGTGCTTCGACGATCCCGCGGCTGACGCGGATCTCGCCGTTATTGGTTGTCGGGTTGATGCCGAAACTGGCGTCCGTGCGGGCCGACAGCTTGTTTTCCACCTGCCGGATCTCGACCACGTTTTGCGTGTCGGCGCTCATGTCCTCGGTCTTGACGTTGATCTGCCCGCCGCCGAGCGAGACCTTGACGTTCGCTCCCTGTCCCGCGCCGCCCGCGTTTGTCCGGATCACGACCGTGCTGTTCGGCCTGATCACCAGGGTCGAACCGTCCGCCATCGAAACCTGCGCCCGCCCGTCGGTTTGTGTCTGCAGGATGTCGCCGGCTACCAGGTAAGTGTCGCCCGAAACTTTTTCCATCTGGCGGGTGGCTGAGCGAATGATGCGCACGTCTCCTTCGTACGACGTCAGGCGTGCCGAATCCTGCGGGTACTGGATATTTTGACTATTCGAGAGAAAAAAATTATTGCGCCAGACAAACCAGCCCCCGAGGGTCAAAAGCGCGAGAGTTATACACAGAATAATGGTGCCATAAATCGTACTTCTTTTTATGGACCACCATTCTACGTAAAATCTTCTCGGGTATTTATTGGGCATCGAAATTTGTCGTCAAAATTTTAATCCTTTCGGGTCATAGCTTATTCCGCTCCGGTTTCGGAAGGCTCTTCTTTGTGAGGAACGGGAAATACCAGGGAAAGCAGGATCGAGATCCCCAGGGCCGCCACCACTACCCCGAGTGAAATATTTATCATCACCTGATTATAGTCGCCGCGATGGAAGCTTTCCAAAAAGGGAGTTAATGCCGACCGCTCGTCGTGCCCGGTAATATAAAGCAAAATATCCACCGCCAGCGGCATCAGCATCTTGACACCAATAAAGGTCAGGACGAAGGCCAGGCCGTATTGCAGATAATGAAACCGCTCCACCACCCTCAGCAGCAGGAAGAAAAACGTCCGCAGGCCGAGGATTGCAAAGATATTAGAAGTATAAACGATAAAGCGGTCGGTGGTGATACCAAATATCGCCGGAATGGAGTCCACCGCAAAGATCAGATCGGCGACGTTGATCACGATCAGAACGAGTAAGAGCAGCGTTCCCATCATTTTACCGTCTTTTTTTATAAAAAAGCTTTCGCCGTCATATTGTTTGGAAATTCTGATAAAGCGCGTGGTCAGGGAAACGATCCAGCTTTTTTCCGGGTTGAACTCCTCGTCGTCGCTGAAAAACATCTTTATTCCGGTGTATACCAGGAACGCGCCGAAAAAATATAGAATGCCTTCGAATCTCTCCACCAGCTCGGCCCCGGCAAAGATCATCGCCATTCGCATCACCAGCGCCATCAATATTCCCCAAAACAAAACCCGGTGCTGGTATTTAGCCGGAACCTTAAAGTAAGAAAAGATAAGCAGAAAGACGAATAGATTATCTATCGAGAGCGAAAGCTCGATCAGGTAGCCGGTAAAAAACTCCGTTCCCTTGGACGGGCCGAACTGCCAGTAAACGTAGCCGTTAAAGATCATCGCCAGTGAAACCCAGACGATGCTCCAGATCGTGGTTTCAAGTTTTGTCGGCGCGTGCGACTTGCGGTTGGCGATTCCTAAGTCGAGAGCCAGCGCTGTAAACACGATGGCGAAAAATATCACCCAGGCGATCAGCGGAAACTGTATTTCATTCATTCTTCAAATAAAATACTAGGTAAGCACTCAAAATTCAAAGCTGGGCATCCCGAATGATGCCGGAAACATCAGGGTTATATCGAGAATGAATCCGATCTGCCCGCTTTTCATAAAGACGCCGATAGTGGTAAGATTGCGGTTTGCTCCAACAGTAAAACAGCGCCCTACAAGGCCGATATCAATTCAGATCAGGTAGTAATTATGCTTAAGTTTTTTAGCCGTTTAGAGAAAACCCGAAACGTCATCATTTTGCTTTTCGCGATAGTGGTAATCGCGGGTATGGTGTTAATTTCCCGGCCCAGTCAGAGCGGAAGACAGGAAAACCTCAATTTTAGCGACGAAACCGCCGCCAAAGTGGGAAATTCCGTGATCACCGTGGGCGAGGTCGCTACCGAACAGGAAGGCCGCTCGCGCTATAATCAGGGGAAAATGCCGGGACAGACCAAGATGATCCTGGAAAATCTGATCAGTTCGAAGCTGACCAGCGAAGAAGCCATCAGGATGGGATTTTACGCCACCGATGAAGAGGTGAAGGCCGAGATCCTCGAACAATTCAAACCCGCTGACGGCAAACCGTTCGATCTTAAGAAATACGAACAGCAGATGAGTGAGGCTTATGGCAGCGTGGCCAAGTTCGAGCAAAAGATCCGCGAGCAGATCGCCTCGACGAAATTGTACGCTTTTCTCACTTCGGCCGTTTCCGTTTCGGAAGAAGAGGTGCTGGGCGATTATAAAAAACAGAACACCAAGTTCAACGTGACGTACGTTCCGGTCAGCGCGGGCGCGTTAGCCGCCACCATTAAACCTTCCGAAGACGAGTTAAAGAATTACTTCGAGCAGAACCAGAAAAATTTTTACATCAGCCTGACGCAGAAAAAGCTCAAATACATTTTTCTTAACCAGGCAAAAGTCGGCGAGAAATTGCCGCTGACCGAAGAGGACATGAAGGCGGAATACGAAGCCATGCCGGCGGAGCGAAAACGCGCCGGGGTCAAGGTGCAGCAGATCGTTTTGAAAGTGTCCAAACCGGAACTCGACGGCGAAGTCGAACAAAAGGCCACGGAACTGGTGGCGCAGGCGCGCGCCAAAGGAAACGGAAAGATCTCTGAAGAGGATTTTGCCGAGCTGGCGCAGGCGAATTCGCAGGATCCCGCTACCATCGGCACCGGGGGCAGGCTGCGCGGGCTGGTTGCCGAAAATAAAAACCCGACCGATCCGCTTCAGAAAACCCTGAACATGGAAGTCGGCACGGTCAGCGAGCCGGAAAAATTCGGCGGCGCTTACTACATCTTTCGCCGCGGCGATGCGGTAGCCAAGACCTATGAAGATGCCAAACCGACCATTCAGGTCAGTTTGCGAAACCGTAAATCCTATACCGCCGCCGCCGAACTGGCGCAGAAGATCAGTGACCGTTTGCGCGAAGTAAAAGATGTGGACAAGGTCGCGGCTGAATTTGCCGGCCAGGCAAATATGAACGCGAAAGAGATGGTGCGCGAAACCGGCTTCCTGAAAAAGGATGACGACGTGCCGTTCATCGGAGTCTCCCCCCAGTTCGAAGAGGGCATTGCCGGGCTCCAAAATCCAAACGACGTCGGCGACAAGATACCGGTCAGAGAAGGATTTGCGATCCCGATGCTGGTCGATAAAAAAGACCCGCACGATGCGACCTATGACGAGGTCAAGACCCAGGTTGCAGACACCTATAAAAACGAACAGGCAAGGGCCAGGATCGATCAATTGGCCAAAGAACTGGCCGAGGGTTCGGGTTCCGTCGCCAATTTAAAAGCGCTGGCGGCGGCGAAGGGTTTGAAGCCGCTGGACAGCAAGGATTACCGTACCGGTTCGCCTCTCGGTGAAGGCGCTGAAGCGGGGACTTCCGAAGCGCTGGATGAAGCGGTTTTTGCGCTAAAGCCCGGCGAAGTTACCAAAACGCCGGTCAAGATCGGCGAGACCTGGTTTATCGTCGGCCTCAACGAACGCCTCGACGCCGATATGGCGGAATTTGCCAAACAGCACGATTCGCTGATCCAGCAATCCGTCGGCATGAAACGCAATCAGGTGTTCAGCGATTTTATGACCGACGCCCGCCGCCGGTATGAAACCGAAGGCCGCATCCGGATCTATGACGCCGCGATCCAGAAACTGGAATCCGCGCCGACCACCGAAGAAGACGCATAAATTCCTTAATCTAAGAACAGTTAAAAACGCCGTCACCCGACGGCTTTTTTTATCATTATATTATCGCCGGCAACTCGAGATTTACGGCCGATCTGCTCCGCCGATTCGGCGCAAAAAGTATCCGTCTGAAAACGTTGATCGGTGTGTGTAGAAAAGGTCTTGCAATTCTGAGAGAAGAGAGTATAGTTCCGCTATTCAAGTAATACTTAAGCATTTACGGGTTTCAAGATAACAGGTCAGTACCGGGAACGCAGTGACCGGCTAGAGATATAACTGGTTTGTAAATCTTTACCTGTGAATAGGATGGTAAAAGTTTTTATGCCGGAAGCCGGTCACTGCATTCCCGGTACTGACTTCATTACAATCATCTATTTCATTTTATGGGCAACGCCTGTTTAGGATTACGAGCCAATTAAAAAAATAAGTTGTCAGACAGACTTTTACAATAAAGGTAGCCGCCATGTTATTCCAAAATGCTTCGCCGGGAAATAGTAATTCTTCATCGAATACAAAAGCCAATACAGCCGCGATAAATTCTACTTTACGTAATGGTGAAAATCCTCAGTCGAATCAGAATCCAAATGTGAATTCGCGGGACAATTCGGAAAAACCGGTCCCCACGGCCAGCACCACCACGCAAACCCCGGTGCCAAAAGAAACCCCTAACGCCGGTGTCTTCACGGACGGCTGGTATGTCGTATTACTTTTAGTCATTGCCCTGGCTATCGGTGCTTTCGGCGGATTTGTAAATTATCTGATTCTTACTAACGAAAAGAAATCTACGGATAATGAAAATGCGGAGGCGAGCGGCAAATTTTTACCTCAGTGGGTAAGGCACATTTTTCTGGGGATAGCCGCAGCCCTCTTAGTTCCGCTCTTTCTGCACACGATCTCAAGCCAGCTGTTAAGCAACGCTCACGAGAACTATTTATTATTGCTGGTTTTTGCCGGTTTTTGTCTGGTCGCCGCCATGTCGGCAAAGACTTTTATCACTACCCTTTCAAGTAAAGTTTTGCAGGAAGCCCAGGAGGCGAAAGATAAAGCCCAACGGGCGGAAGCTAAAGCCGAAAATGCGCAATCGACTTCGCTCGATGCGAAAGGCAATGCCGACAGCGCTAAAAGCCTGGTTCTATCACAGTCGAAGCTATTTCCTGCTACGGCGGACACCGAAGCTAGAGCAGCGATTTCCGAAGGAAGCACGCCTGAACAAACCGAGCAAGACCTGATCGCGGAATACGATACCACCAGGGAAAACGATCCTTCCGGTTATGAACGAACATCGAAAATGGGTGAAATATTTAGGAATATGATCCAGCTCATGCCGAATTTGGGCAGCATTCAGATCGCGGATTATCTTAATGAAAAGACGGACAACGGTAAAAGACTGTTCGGTTACGCTTACTTTTTTTACAAACCGGATATACAGCAGCTGGCTTTACTGGTCGATAGCGTGGTGAATATCGAAACAACCTCGTTTGGCCAATATTGGGGAATTCTTGCGATCGGAAAAGTTATTTCCGGCGCCGGAACGACTACGATAGATCCCGATATTATTACGAAACTGAAAACATTTTATACGACGCTTAAGCCCGGAACCGATCGTTGGAAAGAATTAAAAACTATTCTTGAGCAGCTGAAGCAGCTCCCCTGATCCGGGGTTTCAAATCTTTAAGGCAGATAATATAGGGTGCTGAAAGCCGCCGGGCACTTGATGACACTCTTGCATTTACCACCAGCCGAGGATCTTCCACCAGGTCAATCCTACGACGGTCCAGATCAGGATGTTGGCGAATGAAGCCAGCAATCCGACCGTCCACCAGTTTTTTTGTTTGACGTAGCCCGCGCCGAAATAGATCGGGGCGCTGGTCGTGCCGAAATGCGTCAGTGAAGCATTGAGGTTGGAAAAATAGGCCAGTAGCAGAACCGCCAGGCCCGCCGGGGCGCCCATCGCAACGGTAACCACCAGAAACGGGATGAACATCGCGGTGACGTGCGCGGTGATACTGGCGAATCCGTAATGAGAGTAGAAATAGACGAACGCCAATAGCGCCAGCGCCAGCGCCCACGGCCACCCCTGGGTCAGGCTGGCAGTATTATCGGCAAAAATTTTGGTCAGCCCTGTTTCGCCCAGCGCTTTTGCCATCAGCACCAGCCCGCCGTACCAGATAAAGACTTCCCAGGCGGACGTTTCCTCGACGATGTCGCGCCAATTCAAAACATTGGTCAGGAGCAGGAGGCAGACGCCGATGATCGCGATCAGGTTGATGTCCAGATCGTGCCAGTGTCCCGCCGTCAGCCAGAGCATCGCCACCACGATAAAGACCACCAGCATGACAATTTCCTGCCAGGTCATCGCGCCAAGTTTTTTGAGTTCCGCCGAAGCCATTTCCGCCGCCGCCGGGGTGAATTTGATCTGCGGCGGGTAAAGGCGGTAAATGATCTGCGGGATCACGATCAGCGAAATGGTCGAGGGGATGACCGCCGCAATGAACCAGTTTAGATGAGTGAGTTGAATACCCGAGCTTTCGCGGGTCAGGCTGGCGATAATGGTATTCGAAGCCTGCCCGGTCAGAAAGGTGGCGCAGATGATAACGTTGCATTGATAAAGCATCATCATCAAAAAAGCGCCCAGTTTGTCAGCCGATTCGCCGGGACGCGATTCGTAGGTCTCGGAAATACTGCGGGCGATCGGCATGATCACGCCGCCAGCGCGCGCCCCGGTCGAGGGGACGACAGTCGCCATCAGCCAGTCTGTCATCACCAGCGCGTAGCCCAGCCCCATCGTGCGCTTGCCGATCAGCCTGATAAAGAGTAGCGCGATCCGCCTGCCAAGCCCCGTTTTGACCATTCCGCGCGAGAGAAAGAAAGCCGCCAGCACCAGCCAAACCACCGGCTCGGCAAAGCCCTGCAGCGCTTTTTCAATTTTCATAGCGCCGAACGTCGGCAGCGCCGCCACGCCCAGCAGAACCATCGCCCCGGCCGGAACCGGGCGCGCGATCGAGCCGACGATCGTGGCGACGAAGATCGCGAGCAGCGTCCACGATTCGCGCGTCACTCCCGCAGGTAAGGGAAAGAGCGCCACGCCCAGGCCGCAAGCCAGCACGACCAGCCATCTGAGCCAGATATGACGATCTTTGTTTTCTAAATTTTCAGCGGGTATGTCAGACATGTTAAGCCAGACATAAGATAAATGAAAAATACCCCGGCGCAAAACAAAAAGGCAGAAAATTTTCCCCGCTTTTATGCGGCGCGCGGGCGAATTCAGGTTATAAAGCCGGTGTCGGCAAAGTCGGCAAAATCACCCTGACACGAGAGAGCGGGATTTTAATGCCGTAATTTTCCAAAAAGGCGACCGAAGACGGATATGTAATTTTATTAAGAAAGCTGAAAAAAGTCTTGCAATATACAAAAAAGGGAGTAATGTTCAGTTATCCAAGCAGGTCCGAATGTTTAAGTGTTTAAGGGCTCCCAATGCTTCCTAAACCTTGTCACTCATTTTTCGGCTTGAAACTGAGTCAATCCCAAGCACCTCTTAAGATTCTCCTGGTTTCCAAAAAAGCCATTAAAACAACACGTAAAAAAGTGTTGTTGTCGAATAAGTTAAGGAGAATATCATGTCTATAAAAGCGTCGATGTGGGTTCATGGAACGATTGCCGAAGTTGAAGATCCTGCCAGTCTGACTAAAACCGTTAAAACAGGATCGGGAACAATTTTCACAGGAAAATTCGGTAAATCGGCCTGGTTTCATTTTCCAATTACAACACCGGCGATTCTTGATGCCGCAAACCCGGGAGTAGTATTTACCAATATACCGTCGGCAACATTGGGAGACGACAGCCCTCAATTAACAAAAGTCTATATCTTCTACAAGACGTTTGGATTTGTTGAATCTACATATCCCACAATAAAAAGTGTCCATCTTTATGATGGAGGTAGTAAGATCAAGGCTTTTGATAATCTGAATCTCTCTGGCGATCATGCTGGCAAGCCGGATGCGAACAATAGTTGGGAAATTGGACCGTCTTTAAAGATTAAACACGGCCTCGGGGTTTCTGTTAATGTCAAATTTCCACCTAAAAACGACTCCAAAACTGAGCCTTTTTCGTCTAATCCGGACATTCTTTTCACTGCCGTAGGCGCAGACTTCTAAAAAGTTTGATATCCGGCAACATAAGATGTAGGAGATAATTTATATTATTACTTGATCTGAAAAGTTCGGGCGATCTGGTCGGTCTGGTTGCGGATGGCTTTTAATTTGTCGCGCACGCCGGTAAAACGGATCGTGTAGATGGTTTTGGCATCGGCTTTGAGAAAATATATCCGCCCGCTCATATTTTTGCCGGAGCGGACAAATTCATAATTAAAGATCTTGCCCTTTAAGTTTCCCGCGAAATTTTCATCTTTTCCGGCAACGAAACCCGGTAAAAATTGCAGTTTCGTATCCTGCTCGCGGGTGACCACGTCACTCATGGCTTCTTCTTCGTTGCTTACCAGCTTGCGGATCTCCAGGTAGCCGTCCATCCGGTCACCGTAAACCATCTCGACGTTTGGGTTTAACGTCGAAGGCTTGGCTACCACCTTCCACAGCGGCTCCGGAATTTCAAAGGTGTAATTTACATTCGGATCGCTGAACGTTTTGGAGTCCTGGGCAAAAGCCGATGACCCGCCAAACAATAGAAACACGGCCAAAAACGAAAACATTGAAATATAACTGCGCATAATTTTTAATTCGAAAACAGAGTATTTATTTGCCACAAAAGTCTTTCCTGATTTTAACCGACAATATGCATTAATCCAATACTGGACGATTAATTAGATGTATTTTATCGGTCGGGCGTTGCTGTATCGATCTCAGTTGAAAATTCTTTTTAGTCCTTTTGCGTCTCGACAGCGTCTAAATATTCAGCAGCGGCTATTTGTTCGATATATAATATTAATTCAGGGCATTTTCGGAGGTTTTAAGATGAAGTTGTTTAGAAGCACTTTTTTTGCGGACGCGGCAAAACAGTCGTTATCGTTTCTTTTTGTTTTGACGCTGCTTTCGGGCACTTTTGCTTTTGCGCTCGGCGGGACGGACGGCAAGGCCAAACCGTTGACCGAAGATCAAAAGATCCGGCACGTGCTGAACCGTCTGGGTTATGGCGCGCGTCCGGGCGACGTGGAAAAAGTACGAGCGATGGGCGTGCAGAAATATATCGAGCAGCAGCTGAATCCCTCTGCGATAGGCGATCAGATCGCCGAAGACAAGGTCAAAAATCTCGATGTTTTCAAAATGTCCACCTCCGAAGTTTTTGCCAAATACCCGAATCCCGGCGCGCTGCTGAACATGCTCGAAGGGCGCAACCGCAATAATCAAAATAACAATAAAATGCCTCCGCCGCCTCCGGGCGAGATGCCGCCGCCCCCGGGTGATATGCAGCCGCCGATGGGAGACGGAAAAGCGCCCGATCAACAGGTGAATCCAAATGGGGCAACGCAGGACGAACAACGCAAACGCCGCCAGGAATTAGCCGCGATCTATCAAAAATACGACCTGCGCCCGGCCAACCAGCTGGTGCCGCAGATCATCACCAATCGCCTGCTGCGCGACGTTTACAGCGAAAAGCAGCTGCAGGAAGTGATGGTCGATTTTTGGCAGAATCACTTTAACGTGTATGCCGGAAAAGCCGCCGTGCGCTGGTATATCCCGAGCTATGAACGCGACGTGCTGCGCAAAAATGCGCTCGGTAATTTCAAGGACCTGGTTGTGGGTACGGCGCAGCATCCGGCGATGCTTTTCTTTCTCGACAATTTCGAAAGCGTCTCGCCCGATTCCGCGGGAGCCAATCCCGGCGGCGCTTTGCAGCGCTTTATCGTAAACGGCAAACTGGATTCCCGCGCCCGCGCCAGGATGAAACAACAGCAGGGGCTGACCGACGATCAGATCGATCAGCGTGTCCAACGGGCTCAGCAGCAGGGACAGCAAAAACGCGGCATCAACGAAAATTACGCCCGCGAACTGATGGAACTGCACACGCTCGGCGTTGACGGCGGCTACACGCAAAAAGACGTGCAGGAAGTGGCGCGCTGCTTTACCGGCTGGACGATTCTCGACCCGCGCGGCTACCGCAGAGCGGCCGGAAGCATGATCCAGGGCACCGAAGATAAACGTTACGACCGTCTGGCACGGGCGGCGGGAGTCCCCGACGGGGTCGAAAGCGGCGAATTTTTCTTTAATTCGCGCTGGCACGACAATGGCGAAAAAAACGTGCTTGGGCAAAAGATCAAGGCCGATGGTGAAAACGACGGGCTGAAGGTGATCGATATTCTGGTCAAAAACCCCGCGACCGCGAAATTTATCGCCCGGAAACTGGCGGTCAAATTCGTCAGCGATAACCCAGGTGACGCGCTGGTCAGCCGCGTGGCCGCCGCTTTTCAAAAGTCGGAAGGCGATATCAAAACCACCCTGCGCGCTCTTTTCAATGATCCCGAATTTTTCGCGCCGGAAAATTATCGCGTCAAGATCAAGACCCCGTTCGAAGTAGCGGTCAGCTCGATCCGCGCGCTCGGCGCCGATACCAATTCGTCGCCCGCACTCATCGCGCTGATAAATAAAATGGGTGAAGTGCCCTACGGCTATCAGGCTCCGACCGGCTATCCGGACACCGCCGAAGATTGGGTCAATACCGGCGCGCTGCTGGAAAGATTGAATTTTGCGGTCGCTTTTTCTTCCAATAGAATTCCCGGCACCAGGGTCGATCTAAAAAAATTCGAAGGTATCGACAGGCAGAAGGTGCTGGACAATGCCATCGCGATGGTTTTGGACGGCGAAATATCTCCGGCTACCAAGGCCGCGCTGGTCAAACAGCTGGAACAGCCTTTGCCCGAACCCAAACCGGAAATTGCGATGGCCGATGGCGACGGCTTGACCGTTCCTGACATGCGCGAAGGCCAGCAGGGGCCGCCGAACCGGCAGGCGCGGCTGTTGGCGCCGTCGGGCAACGCGAATATTTTCAAGGTGGTCAGCCTGGTGCTTGGCTCGCCGGAATTTCAGCGTCAATAGCTCATCTAAAAAAGCGCGGGGCAGGCGCAGTTTGCCTGCCCTCATTTTCTTAATATGCGAAATTGTGACTAAACTTCGTTTTCGAGCGTCTAATATTTAGCTGACAGATCGGCCTTTATTATTTGGAGTAGCAATTATGGATAGAAGATATTTTCTGAGATCGAGCGGTATCGCGCTGGCGAGCTTTGGTTTGATCGGCGCGGCGCCGAAGTTTCTGCATCAATTTGCCGGAGCCGCGACGGCACCCAATGGCGATGACGACAAAGGCAAAAAGAAAAAAGTGCTGATCACCATTTTCCAGCGCGGCGCGGTGGACGGCCTTAATATGGTCGTGCCCTACGGGGACAGCGAATATTACGATCTGCGCCGGACGATCGCCATTCCAAAACCGAACGCCAATGGCGGCGCGGTAAATCTGGACGGGCATTTCGGGCTGCACCCGTCGCTTAAACCGTTTGAAAAATTGTGGCAGAACAAGCAGCTCGGCATCATTCATTCCGCCGGTTCGCCGGACAACACCCGTTCGCATTTCGACGCCCAGGATTATATGGAATCGGGCACGCCGGGTAATAAAAGCACGCGTGACGGCTGGCTCAATCGCCTGATGCAAACCGATAAAGGCGACGGCGCTTCGCATTTCCGCGCCGTGGCGATGACCGGGCAGATCCCGCGCAGCCTGCTGGGGAAAGCGCCGACGATCGCCATGACCAGCCTTTCCGATTTCGCGATCAAAGCCGGCGCGTACACCAAGAGCGTTCAGGGCGGGTTCGAGGGGATCTATGAGGACAACGTCAAGGATTCACTGGGCGAAATGGGCAAAGAAACTTTTGAGGCGGTTAATTATCTGAAACAGGCCAACCCGGCGCAATACAAACCGGAAAACGGAGCGGTATATCCGAACTCGGCTTTCGGACGCTCGCTGCAGCAGATCGCGCAGCTGATCAAGGCCGACGTCGGGCTCGAGATCGCCTTCGCCGAAAGCGGCGGCTGGGACACGCATACCAACGAAGTTCAGCAAAATGCTCCGGGCGGCGGCCAGCTCGGGAATCTTTTTCGCGACTGGGGCGGCGCGATCGCCGCGCTCACGGCTGACCTCGGCAAACGGATGGACGACGTGGTCATTCTGACAATGTCCGAATTCGGCCGCACCGCCCGCGAAAACGGTTCGCGCGGCACCGACCACGGCCACGGCAACGCGATGTTCGTAATCGGCAATTCCATCAAGGGAGGCAAGGTTTACGGCGACTGGAAAGGCATGAAGAACGACCAGTTGAACGAAGGCCGCGACCTGGCCGTGACAACGGATTTCCGCGACGTCTTTGCCGAAGTTTCCTATAAACATCTCGGCAACAAAAATCTGGACAAACTTTTCCCGAATTATTCCACGGGAAGCTCGAAGTTCAGAAATTTTCTCGGATGATCTAAATGGCTTTTGTCGATAAGTGGATTAACCACGAACCACACGAAATGCTCCGCTCTCGGTTTAACTAGTGGCCGCCAGCAAAATATCGCTAAAGCGCCGCGCCAGATCGGCGATCTTTGGTGCCTGGTCGTGGCCGTTGATGATGGTGCGCGCATTTTCAAAATCGGTCAGACCGGTCTTGATGAACCGATCGAGTTTTCTGCCGGTAAACCAGCCGTCTTTCATTCCCTGGATCGCAATCTCATAGGCCAGCGCCGGATCTTTCGCTTTATCCGGATCGGTCAGCAGATCGGTGCCGGTCAGATTTTTCGCTCTTGTATAATTGGTACGCCCGGTCAATTGGACATAGCCACGGCCGTGAAACAGCGCCCCGTCGCCTGCCTGTTTATTGCCGAGCATTTTTCCAACCTTGGTCTGCGGGCCGTACAGCTTGTTAAAGCGGGCGACGGTGCCGTGCTCGTCGATCGGGCTCATGGTGTGCGCCGTTTCCCATTTGAAAGTCGCCAGGCAATAGGCGATCTGACGCCTGTCAACATCAGTGGTTCCGAACCGGGTATCTTTTTCTATACTGCCCAGCAAAAATTCGATGGCATTTACCAGATCCTGAGTCAGAGTTCCGAAAGTGGCGCGGTATCCGTCAAAGAATTTTTTTCGATTGATCGTAAACATAATCCGTTCTCTCCTAATAATGTGAATAAAAATAACAGAATGATGCCGCCCGGATTGGTAGAGCTAAAACTTAAATTTCCCGGCGGCAAAAAAAGGCGGTACCCCGTAAGTCAGAAAGTCGAAAAACAGTTAGTTTTTAAAACACCGCGGAGAATTTCTTTTGCCGCGGTTTCCTGACGTTAGAGTAAAACTTAAATGCTTATTTTATACAAGGGATAGAAAGGCCTGTTTTGTCATAGCGGGTATATTATAAACTTTTTAAGCTTCGATCCCAGATCCGGAAGCAAAATAAACGAGCGGCGTTGCGCCGCTCTGGTAGGTCTTAGTTTGACAGGTTTTATTGGACGGGTGGAAAGCGCCCTTATCTTTCAGAGACAAGAGAAATTTCCGGGGGGAAATGAAATGATCCGTAAGTTTGCAAACTTTCCGTATCGAAAGGTTTGCGCGCGCCGCAATGCAGACAGGCGCGATAGGCCTCCGACCCGCTGATAAAGGGCCGGGTTAAACTTCTGTGCCAGCAGCCGAATACGCCTGCGATGATGCCGATCTTGTCGCCGAAACCGCGTAATTCTCTGTTATTTACCGATTCCGCTATCTGATTTTGTTCTAAAATTGCCTGCATAAGTTCCTCGCTATTAACTTCTCCATTATTTAGACGTTTTTAATAGCTTCTTTTGCCATAAATAAGATGTTTATAATGAAAAAAAGTTGTCCAACTTTAATGCTAGCGCGGTAAATATCGGGTAACCTTATTTCATTTAATCTCGTTAATTCGATAAAATCTTCCAAACAGTTTCAGGAGAAAAAATCTAATGTCGAAAATCAGAACTTTAACTGCCCTGGTCTTATTGTGCGCGTTTGCGATGCCGGCTTTTGGCTGGAATGAAACCGGGCATAAATTGGTCGCCTATATCGCCTGGCAAAAGATGACGCCGCAGACGCGGGAAAAGGTAAGCGCGCTTTTTGCGAACTCGCCGGAAGATTCCGATATCAGAAATTACTTTGCTTATGACTCACGCTCGGTCCCGGCGCGCCAGCTAGAGCAGTTTATGATCATGGCGACCTGGGCGGATATTATCCGCGATAATAAAATGCCCGTTCGCCAGAAGAAATATCATCACGGCACCTGGCACTATTCGGATATATTTTTTCGCGAAGTGAACGGCAAGACGGAGATCGTCACCGAATTAAAGGACGCCGACGAGAACGCCATCGAACGGCTCAACGTGATGCAGAAGATCCTGGCGGACAAAACCAAGTCCGACGCCGAACGCGTAATCGCGCTGGCGTGGGTTATGCATCTGGTCGGCGACGTCCACCAGCCGCTTCACTCGGTCGCCCGCGTCACCGCCCTCGAACCGAAAGGCGATCAGGGGGGCAATCTCTTCGAACTCACCCCGGCAAACACCGCGCCCGAAAACCGGAAAAACCTGCACTCCTATTGGGATGGGATCGTCAATATCGGCGCTCCGCGTAATGGGGACGAGTGCGACAGCGACTATCTACCCGAACTCGGCCTCAAGTTCATGAAGAAATATCCCGAAGCCAAAATGCAGGCCCAGGTGGACAATCTGAAATTCGAAGACTGGCGGCAGGAAGGTCTCGATAATGCGGTCAAGTATGTTTATGCGGGTGTCACCAGAAATCAGCCGCCCTCGGCAAAATACCAAAAACAGGCTTACGAGATATCGCAGAAGGAAATCGCCCTCGGCGGATACCGGCTGGCTAAACTGTTAAATCAGATCCTCGGCCAGTAATATTTCCGATTTTATTTTCGATCTGGGGAAACTATTTTACCGCTAAAGCCGTAAAGTCTAATGCGACGGTATAACTCTATACAGATGAGGAAGGCGGAAGGTATTGGTGAGTAAAAATAAAATAAGTGCGGCGGTTTTTATCTTAGCCGCGCTTATTTCAATATTTTCCGCTTGCTCGGGCAAAAGGGAAGAGGCAGTTAATACTGCAGCACCCGAACCCGTCGCCGAGACTATTCCGCCTCAACCGGCCGCTGCCCCTTCTCCTGAGATACCCGATCTGCAAAAAGAGCTCCTGGACGATCGCCGCAAAAGCACCGATTCACCGATCGGCAAATTCGATTTCAAGAATCACACGTACCCGCTGCCGCGCGGCTGGCAGGACAAGGACGGCGCCGAAGCCGAGCTCGAAAACGGCGCGCGTAAAATGACCGAAGAAAAGATCGGCCTGTCTTATGTGACGACGAAATTCCTCGACGTGACCGGCGACGGCGAAGACGAAGCGCTGGTCATCCTCAAGATCGTGACCGCCGGGTCGGCGATCCCGCAGATCGTTTATATTTACGCCTGGAAAGACGATGAGCCCGAGCTGATCTGGTTTTTCCGCACCGGCGACCGCGCCGACGGCGGGCTAAAAGACCTCCGGTTCGAAGACGGGACGCTGGTCGTCGAGCTTTACGGGCAGGATCGCTTTCTGCTGGGCGAAGTTGAAACTTCCAAGATCACGGGCGACGAAGAGCAGATCTGCTGCCCTACTTTTTTCTCCCGCACGCGCTACAAATGGAACGGCAAAAACTTTCTGATGCAGGGCAAACGACAAACATTCTCCGTCTCCGATCCGAACGCCGCCCCCCGGGAAAACCTCGGCGATATCGTGAATGACCCCAAGCTCCAAAAGAAAAAGTGATTGGTAATTGGTAATAGGTTGTACGTAGCGTCGCAACTGGGTATCGGCCACCCAATCGCTATGGTTAGCGGATCAGTTTGATTTTATTTGTGAGTAAAAAGAATGTCTCTTGAGTTTAAAGAGAGAACCACCCCGCTGCCTGGGGCAGCACCCCTCCTTCGTAAGGAGGGAGTTTATTGCAAACTGACTCCTTATCTACCAATCACCAATCACCCTCCGCTTTATATCATAAAGTACTTGACAAATAGAAATACTTGTCTTATATTTCGTTTGTTATGGCAAAGATCCAGACCATTCACAAAGAAATTATCGAAGCGGGCAAAGCAGATGAGCCTCCCAGCCTGCACGGCAGGGCGATGGATAATCTGCAGTTTATCCGCGAGACGATGGAACGTTCGACGCATTTCACGGCCGTGCCCGGCTACGGCGGGATTCTGATGGGTGTGACCGCCATGGGCGCGGCTTATATCGCTCATAACCAGGCGCCGCTGATCCGGGATTGGCTGATCGTCTGGCTGGTGGAGGCGGTGCTGGCGTTTTGTATCGGGCTGTTCGCGATGTGGCAAAAATCCAAGATCGCCGGGACGTCGCTGAATTCGGTGCCGGGCAAAAAAATGATGATCAGTTTTCTTCCGCCGATGGTTTGCGGCGTGGTGATCACGCTCGGCCTTTGGCGCTTCGGGGCATTTGAAACAATGATCCCGATCTGGCTTTTGCTTTACGGCGCGGCGGTGGTGACGGGCGGAAGTTTTTCGGTGCGCGCGGTGCCGATCATGGGCTGGTGTTTTATCGCGCTGGGAACGGCCGCGTTTTTTCTTCCCGCGAGCGCGGGGAATTTGATGATGGCGCTGGGATTCGGATTGCTGCACATTATTTTCGGGATAGTTATCGCAAGGAGGTACGGGGGATGAAAAATAATCTTGCCCGCAAAAACGAAGAGAAAAACGCCGCGGAAGAAGTGGCGGAAAAAGTCGGGGAAAATGCCGTGGAAAAACCACGTTCGCTGCAGGCGGAAAAAGCGGCTGAATCCGTTTCAAACGAACTCGACAAACTTATTCACGAGCGGATGCGCCTCGGCATGATCAGCGCGCTGGCGGCCAATGAATCGCTCAGTTTTAACGAACTGAAAAGGCTGCTGCAGACGACCGACGGCAATATCAGCGTTCACGCGCGCAGGCTGGAAGACGCCGGTTATATCGAATGCATCAAGTCATTTAAAGACCGGATGCCGCTGACCGAATACAAGATCACGGCGCCGGGCAAAAAAGCTCTGGAGAAATACATCGGGCATATGGAAGCCCTGATCAAGGCGATGAAAAAGGTTTAGATCTCCGGTTTTTGGGTACCGCCTTCAGGCGGCTTCTCTTGTCAGAACCGGCCGCGGAGTGGATGACGAAAACAGCACGCTAAAGCGTGGACTCAAAAACTTCGAACTCAGAGCCGGAAGGGGAAAACAATGAGCGTACTTTTAATGTTGATGACGATTGGCGGAATATTGGCGGCGCTGTTGCTGCTGGTAATTTCGTTTGTCACAAAAAAAGCTTGGCTGCGCAACTTTGTTTTAAGCGGCGTAACGGTGTGGTTCGTGTTTTACCTGGTGATGCTGTTTGGTTCGTCTTTGCTAAGTAAGGAAAAAACGCTGGCGATAAACGAGCCGAAGAAATTTTGCGGTTTCTATCTTGATTGCCATATGCACACGGCGGTAGCCGGGGTGCGAAAAACAAAAATCATCGGTGACAAAATGGCCGCGGGCGAATTTTACATCGTAAAGGTCAACGTGTTCAGCGATGCGGTGCGCGAGCCGCTGCAATTGATCGGCACCGACGCAAAAGTGATCGACGGGCAAAGCCGAGTTTACACCCGCGATACCGAAGCCGAAGCCGGGCTTACTGCCCAGCCCGAATTTGAAACACGGATCGGGCCTAAAGAGTCTTTTTCCAAGGAAATAGTTTTCGACCTGCCTTTAGACGCGAAAGATCCCCGGCTGGATATTCGCGACGGCTACGGGATCGATGCGGTGATCGAGGCGGTGCTGGTCGGCGATGAAGACAGCGTTTGGCACAAGAGAAATTACTTCCGGCTCGAGGAGCAAAAACAAACTGCCCGGGCGCAATAGGGGAAATATGAGCGTAATACGACTGCATTTAGGCGCTGTTTCGGAACAGGTTTATGAAACAGAGGGCATTTCGAAACGGCTATCCGTATTTTTCCGCAGACAATTAGAAACGGAAATTACCGCTAAACAAAGGCTCTTCGATTGGATCTTCGGAGTAATAATGCCGGCGGTCTGTTTCGCCTTCGATCCGATCTTTTCCCGGGATGGGATCGCTCGCCAGGCTCTTCTCGGGGCGTACCGGCCCTTTATATATCTGCTTAGTTTTTCCCTCATCATGGCGACCGCCGCAGTATTGCTTTTTGGCAATAAATTAAAAAATTTCCAGGTATTTTTATCCGGATTGTTCGCCGTCGGCGGAATCGTCGCGCTGGCGATCGGCATCGCCCTGCTTCCGTTAAGCCTGATCGGTGTGGTTTTCATTATCGGGATCCTCGGGCTTACGCCTTTACTGACCTCCTTCGTTTATTTGCGAAACGCGGGACGGGCGTTTGATACCGCCGACCCGTTTCTGCGGCCGTCGGCCTTAGCGGGCGCTTTCTTTCTGAGCGCGGTTCTAAGCGTCACCATTCCGATGATCGTCAATGTAAAAATTCAGGCGCTGCTCAAAGAAATGAAAACCGGCGACGTCGCCACTATCCAAATGAATACCCGGCAGCTTAAATACGCGGCGTCGCTGGCAAATTTTAATACGCTAGCGGGGAATTATTGCGGTTCGCCGGAAAGTGAAAATCAAACAGCGTTGGCCGCCGCCTATCTCGAACTGACGGGCGGCAATATCGAAGCAGCCGACTATGTCATCTGCAATGACTTTTGACGTTTATGAAAACTTTTGATGTCGTAATCATCGGCGCCGGGCTGGCCGGGCTGCAATGCGCCAGGCTGCTCTCGCGGCAGGGAGTAAAAATTTTGCTGGTTGACCGAAAGGAAGATCTGACCAAGGGAATTCACACCACCGGAATTTTTGTCCGCAAAACTTTCGAGGATTTTGAATTTCCCGCCGGCACGTTAGGCAAACCGGTGCGCGGCGTCACGCTTTATTCGCCAAACCTGCGCCCGCTCGCCCTTCAAAGCAGAAACGATGAGTTTCGCGTCGGAAAAATGGGCGCGCTTTATGAATCTCTCCTGAGCGAAACAAAAACGAACGGCGTCGAGTTTTCAAATAATACCCGTTACATTTCGGTGGAACCGCGGGAAACCGCCAGTGGGCAGGGCGGTGAAAGCGTAGTCAAACTGGAAAGGTCGGGCGTGCCGTTTGAAGTGAAGACAAAGGTTCTGGTCGGCGCGGACGGCGCAAATTCGCGCGTTGCAAAAGATCTCGGCCTGGATGAAAACAGGGAAGTCATCGTCGGTTACGAAGAGGTTTATCGGGGAGTGCCGCTTGACGGTGAACCGCGCCTGCACTGTTTTCTCGACGCAAAACTTGCGCCCGGCTACCTGGCCTGGGTAACGAACGACGGAGAGGAAGTTCATGTTGGCGTCGGCGGCTATCCGGAGCGGTTCAACCCGCGCGAGGCGCTGAAGGAATTTAAGCGAAAAATTGCCGGAACGATCGCGGGTCTCGAAGGCGCCGAACTTGTGGAAACGCGCGGGGGTAAAATTCCGGTCGGCGGCGTGCTGAAAAATATTGCGAACGAATACGGGCTGCTGATCGGCGACGCGTCGGGCGCGGTTTCGCCGCTGACGGCGGGCGGGCTCGATCCCTGCCTGAGGCTTTCCGGGATCGCCGCCGAAGTCATCCTGGAACGTCTGAAAAGCGGTAAGCCTGAGACACTCAAAATTTATTCCGGCGGTCTTTTCCGCTCGCGCTTTATTTCCCGGATCTGGATGCGGCGGCTGCTTTCCGCTTTTAACGATCAGACTTTGCTGGAGATCGGCTGCGCAGTTCTGCGCCTGCCTGTTTTCCGGAAAATTGCCGCGCATGTTTTCTTCGGGCGGGGTTCTTTTCCCGATGATGTAAAACTGGCGGCCCATACAAACGCCGCAAACGCCGCAAAATTGAAAATTTCGCAAACCTGAAAGTTTCGTCCTACAATTGCGGAACGCCGCGCCGGAGGTTACGTGTAAATGGATAACGAAAACGGAGTGCCTGGATCTATGAACGAGAGAACAAAAAAAGGCCTGGAAATATTGCAGGCTGCTTTAGTAATGGGAATTTTGGGTGACGCGCTGCTCAGAGCGACGCCGTGGGGATTAAACTTTTTTCTTTGGGTCACGGTGCTTACCATCGGAATATGGGTGGTCATCACTCGTCATCGAGAAGAAAAATTAACCACCGGCACCATATTCCTGCAGGGCGCGTTGATCTGTTTTGCGGCGATGTTCCTCTGGCGGGATTCGATCCAGCTAATGGTGGCTGACGTGCTGGCGGTGCTGATGATCCTGGCCGTCCTGACCCTTCCGATAATGAAACTGAAGATCCGGCGAAGCGGCGTAGTTCATTACGCTCTGGGCTGGCTTTACTCCGGTTTTAGCTGCGCGCTGTTTCCTTTTCTCCTGGTATTTGGCGATATCAATTGGAAGGCCATCCCCAGGGGAAAAAGCTCCAAGCACCTTATCGCCATCTTTCGCGGGCTGCTGGTCGCGGCGCCGATCCTGCTCATCTTCGGGGCATTATTCGTCGCGGCGGACGCCGCCTTTCAGGATCTGATCGAAAAAACTTTCCGTATAGACGTCGCGGCGGTCTTTAATCATTTGCTTTTGATAAGCCTTTTTTCCTGGGTGGTAGGGGGTTATTTTCGCGGGGCTGCATTTCACATAATCCAGCCTCCGGAAACGCAGAAAACCGACGACTCCAGCCTTTCCATCGGGCAGTTAGAACTAAAAGAAGAGCAGGTCCAAAACGAAGGATCAACGGCTGAAACGCCGGAGCCGTTCGATCTGCAGCACATTAATAATTCGTTTCTGCCCGGGTATTTTACGCTTGGAACGGTTGAGCTGGGAATCGTTCTGGGGTTAATGAATCTATTATTTTTGAGTTTCGTGATCGTACAGATCCCGTATCTTTTTGGCGGGATGGAACTCGTGCAAAATACCGAAAATCTAAAGCTCGCGGAATATGCGCGCCGGGGTTTTGGCGAGCTGGTTTGGGTTTCCGCGCTGGTTTTACCGCTGCTGCTGGCGGCGCATTGGCTGATCAGAAAAGACGACAAAACGGGCATCTGGCTTTATCGGGTTCTGGCGGGAACGCAGATAGTGCTGCTTTTTGTGATAATGCTTTCAGCCGCGCAGAGAATGCTGCTTTACACGGGAAATTCCGGGTATGGGTTGACCACGATGAGGTTTTACCCGATGGCGTTCATGATCTGGCTGGCGGTCGTATTCGTATGGTTTGCCGCCACGGTCCTGCGCGGCCGGCGCGACCATTTCGCGTGGGGCTCGCTCTGGTCGGGGCTGATATTTCTCGCCGTCCTGCACGTCTTTAACCCCGACGATTTTATCGCCCGGACAAATTTTAGCCTGATGCATTCGGGGCGGAGTTTCGATTCCGGTTACGTCATTAATCTGAGCGATGATGCGGTTCCGGCTTTGCTTGAAGAAATGCCTACGCTCGACCGCGCTCAGAACTGCTTGATCCGGGAAAACCTCGCCGAAAGATTCGAGCGCGGCTGGGCGGAAACCGATCTGCGCTCATGGAACTGGTCGCGCTGGCGCGCGCGCACCCAGTTACGAAACTCGGCGGCGATACAGGATCTTTCCGGCTGCGGGGAAGTTATTCACAATACTGAAAGCGTCCTGGAGATCGGCGGGGTCGAAGTTGCCAGGTAGAAAAAGCCAATAAAAAATTGCCTCTTCGATAAGAGGCAATTTTTTATTCTCCAAATCCCGATATTACGCGATCCCGAGCGTCACGCCATAGGTTCCGGTTTTACCGTCGTCCCATTCCACATTATCTTCCTTTAGCACCAGCGGAGTTGTCGTGCCGTCATACACTTCGCTGATCGAATGCAAAATTTTATCCTTCAGCTTTTTTGTAAAAAATGCCGCGGAGCTATCGACCAGCTCGTTAAAGTCGATCTTGCTCTTGATAATAGTTTTCACGCCGCCCGGAATCGGGATCGGGATCAGGTCGATCGGGTCGAGGCCGGTGACTTTCCAGGCGCTGATCAGATCCGGCAAAACACTTTTAACGAAAAAATCCATGACCGTTTTATCATGGACATCCATAAACTGGACGGAAATATCCGTGATAGTGCCGTCGATGTCGGCGATCTTATTGGAAAGCGCGGGAATTTTGCCGCCGTCGCCGTTTTTTAGCACGAGCGTATCGAGCTGCACCGAATCGCCGACAATTTTCGGCTGCAGAAAAGCGTCTTTGCTGGATTTTCGCCACTGCCATTGCCCGGTAGCGGGGGTGGAAACGACCGCGACGGCTTCATCGCCGTTAGTATCCGTATATCCGATGTGAAAAACCAACCGGAAATTTTTTTTGCTATCGTCTTTCCCGAAATTTGGAAAAGTTATGCCTTTAATAGTTACCTTTTTTGTAGCCATGACAACACCTCTGTTAAGTTTTTATTAGATTTTCCCCGGAAATGCGAGTTGGGATTAGCTCTCGAATCGGATATTTCGAAGTATACCCGACTTTCGTTAAAAGGCAAGATATTTTGAGAAAGCGGAAGTGTCTTGTTGTTCGGGTTGAGGTGGTGCAGTGGTTCAGGGGTGAGACACTGCACCACCTGAACCACTTTTGCACCAGAAATCTTAAAAATGAGCGGCCCTGAAACAAATTTCCCAAAACCGTGATCGAACTTTCTCTTCATATGTGCCGATAGTGTCCTTCAAATTGTCAGCGCTAGCCGACTGTCAGCGATAGTTTACGTTAGCTTTTACGAAGATCCCATCAGCAGTTATCGCGCTTGGCGGGTTTTATGAATAATCAGCTTTTTGCCTCTTTTTCGACCGGACGAGGTTAGTTGTAACGCCGGCCGGAGGCGTCCTTCGAAATAGATGATAGATGATAGATGATAGATTCGATCTATTCTCTATCAGCTATCATCTATTTCGAATAGCAATTCCGGGTACCGGCATTACAACTTGAGTTATTTAATGCGCTATCTCTTTGGGGCCGGGCCGGGGACAGGCAAATTAAATAGCGAACGTCAACAGGGGAGCGGGTGATGGGAAAGGGCCGGTTAAAATCCTTGCTTTTAACATGCCGTCTTTATAATATCTAGGCGATGCCGGATTCAAGACAGCGCGATCTGATACGGGAATACCTTTCCTACCTGCAGGTGGAAAAGGGATTGTCGAAAAACTCGTTAGCCAGCTACGGTTTCGATTTCCAGCGGCTGCGCGATTTTTCGGCGGCGATAGCAAAAGATCCGAAGGACCTGACGCGCGGCGATCTGCGCGGCTGGATCGCGGCCCTTTCCCGCGATGGGCTTTCACCTTCGTCGGTGCAGCGAATGGTCAGCGCGGCGCGCGGCTTTTATAAATTTCTCATGCTGGACGGGCATCTGAAAGCAAACCCGGCCGATGATCTGGACACTCCGCAGAGCGGCCATTACCTGCCAAGATTTTTGACCGAAACGGAGGTCGAAGCTTTTCTCAAACAGCCCAACGTCGAAACCGAAACCGGCCTGCGCGACCGCGCGCTGCTGGAGCTGATGTATGCTTCAGGGCTGCGCGTTTCGGAAGCCGTCTCGATCAAAATGAGCGATATCGATCTGGACGCCGGGATACTTACCTGTTTCGGCAAGGGCAGCAAGCAGAGAAAAGTGCCGCTGGGGAAAAGCGCGGTCGAATGGCTTAAAAGTTACCTGGAGATAAGAAACCGTAAAAACACCGTGCAGAATATTTTTGTCAGCCCGGCGGGGAAAGCGCTCAATCGCCAGATCGTCTATCAACTGGTAAAAGCTTATGGCGAAAAAGCCGGGCTCGATAACCTGTCGCCCCATAAACTGCGCCATACTTTTGCCACGCACCTGCTGCAAAACGGCGCCGATTCGCGCTCGGTCCAGGTGATGCTCGGGCACAGCGATATTTCCACCACCCAGATATACACCCACGTCACCGATAACCACCTGAAAAAAGCCTACGACAAATTTCACCCGCGCGCGAAAAAGAGTTAGTGCTGTAGCGCCGCCGTCCCGCCTTCAGTGATTTAAAGATCGAGCGCGGGCGGGACGCCCCCGCGACAGCCAGCGAGACGCTGGCGCTACACAATTGACGGGACGCCCACACGACAGCCGGCGGGACGCTGGCGCTACCGATGGCGCTACTTAGTAAAAAGCTTCTAATCGGGCTATTCATTGTGGTATCTTTATGTTTACCAGAAAAAATATTATGGACAAAGAAATTGTTCCGACCCACGTAATGGCCGACGTAATGACCGACGTAATTGATGGGTCTTTCGACGAGTCCCGGCGTACCTTTCTCAAGCAGGTTTCGGCTGCGGGCGTGGGTGTCGTCACCCTCCGAATGCTCGATGGCGAAGCCGTCCGCGCATCCGATCTGCCGCCTGAAGCAGCCGAAGCGGCTGTCCCTGCCGACACGATCCCGATCACGCTCAATATCAACGGCGAAAAATACGCGATGAATATCGACAGCCGGGTGACGCTGCTCGATACCCTGCGCGAAGGGCTCGATCTGACGGGTTCGAAAAAAGGCTGCGATCACGGGCAATGCGGGGCCTGCACGGTGATCGTTGACGGGCGGCGGGCGCTGTCCTGCCTGACGCTGGCGGCGATGTGCGACGATAAAAAAATTACCACCGTCGAAGGCTTAGCGAACGGCGAAGAACTTCACCCGATGCAAAAGGCTTTTGTCGAATACGACGGCTTGCAGTGCGGTTACTGTACGCCGGGGCAGATATGTTCGGCGGTCGCGCTGATACAGGAAGCCAAAAACGGCGAGGGAAGTTATGTCACCGAAAATCTGCGCGCGACGGTTCCGAATCTGAAGCTGTCGAATGACGAAATTCGCGAACGGATGAGCGGCAACATCTGCCGCTGCGGCGCGTATCCGAACATCGTGTCCGCGATCCGTGACGTTCAGCAGGCGGGAAAGAAGTAGGAAGTGGGAAGTGGGAAAGAGGAAATGGGGAAAGAGGAAATGAGGAAATGAGGGAGTGGGAAAGAGGAAGAAAGAGTAGGAAGTAGGAAGTAGGAAAGAGGGAGTAGGAAAGAGGAAAGAAAGAGTAGGAAGTAGGAAGTAGGAAGTAGGAAGGTTAAGGATGGCCTTATCTATAAATCAGAATTCGGTTTTTTCGTGTCGTTTAGTGGAATTTCGTGGTTAGTTCTAAATTGGTCATTAATAAGAAAGAAAAACCGAAACCACGAACCACATCAAACACACCAAACGTATTGCGTATCACGTATTGAAATGGGAACTAGGAATGGGATCGTATGAAACCTTTTACCTTTGATCGGGCCACCGACGCGGCTAATGCCGTTCAGCTTTTAGGCGGCAGCGCGGACGCCAAATTTATCGCGGGCGGCACGAATCTGATCGACCTGATGAAAGAAGGCATCGAGCGCCCCGGCCGTTTGGTCGATATTTCGCGGCTGAATTTATCGGTCGTCAAACCGGCGCCCGGCGGCGGTGTTTTGATCGGCGCATTGGCGCGTAATACCGACACGGCGAATCACCCGTTGATCCGGCAGAATTACCCTTTGCTGTCGCAGGCGATCCTTTCGGCGGCGTCAGCGCAGATACGCAATATGGCGACCAACGGCGGAAATCTGATGCAGCGGACGCGCTGTCTTTATTTTTACGACGTCGCCACGCCGTGCAATAAACGTGAGCCGGGCACGGGCTGCTCGGCGATGGAAGGCGTAAATCGCGATAATGCCGTGCTCGGCTGGAGCGATAAATGCGTTGCCACGCACCCGTCGGATATGTGCGTTGCGCTGGCGGCGCTGGACGGAGTCGTAGTGGCCAGCGGGACGAACGGTAAAGAGCGCCGAATCAAATTTGCCGACTTTCACCGGCTGCCCGGCGAAACGCCCGAGAAAGACAACAACCTGGCGCACGGGGAATTGATCACAGGGATCGAACTCCCGCGTTCGCCGTTTGCCGCAAACTCTTTTTATCTGAAGGTGCGCGACCGGGCCAGTTACGCCTTCGCGCTGGTTTCGGTGGCCGCCGCTTTGGAAATAGGTAAGAACGGCACGATCGGACAGGCGCGGATCGCGCTGGGCGGCGTGGCGCACAAGCCATGGCGCGCGACCGAGGCCGAGAAAATGCTGGCGGGCAAAAAAGCGGACGAAGCCGTATTCAAACAAGCCGCCGAGATGGCCTTTAAAGAGGCAAAGCCGCTGAGCGACAATGCGTTCAAAATTAATTTAGGCAAACGCGCCGTCGTTCGCGCCCTGATTCGCGCCGCTAATGGCGGCACCGCGAAAGCGTAAGAATATTTATGATGCAGCAAACAAAAGATAACGCTCCGAACCGCGTGGACGGCGTGGCCAAAGTGACCGGCAAGGCCAAGTACGCCGCCGAATACAAAATGCCGAACCTGGTGAACGGTTACGTGGTGGCCAGCACGATCGCCAAAGGCAGGATCACGGACATCGACGCCGCCGAAGCTGAAAAGGCGCCGGGCGTGCTAAAAATTTTCACACACAAAAATGCGCCGAAGCTTCCGGGCGCTGAAAAAAAGACCAAAGACACCGTCGCCTTGCAGTCGGACGAGATATTTTTTAGTAATCAGCCGGTAGCGGCCGTGATCGCGCAGACTTTCGAACAGGCGCGTTACGCCGCCGGCCTGGTAAAAGTCACTTACGACAAACAAACTCCTGAGACCGATCCGGAAAAGGAGCGAGAGAAAGCGTTCTATCCCGGGGGAAACAATCCCAAACCGCGCGGCAATCCGGTTGAGGCTTTTGGGAACGCCGAGGTAAAGATCGAGGCCGAGTACGTAATTCCCATCGAGCATCACAATCCGATGGAGCCACACGCCGCCGTCGCTTCCTGGGAGGGCGACAAGCTCACGATCTATAACAAAACTCAGGGAGTGAGGGATTCCAGCCAGCACCTGGCTTCGATATTCGGCGTGCCGGAGGCGAATGTGACCGTGATAGCGCCCTTTGTCGGCGGCGCTTTCGGCGCCGCGCTGCGCCCGGTGGCGATCGATATGCTGGCGGCGCTGGCCGCGCGGGAATTAAAACGCCCGGTCAAGATCGTTAATACCAGGCGGCAGATGTTTACCGCTCACGGCTATCGCCCGCACACGATCCAGAAAATGAAACTCGCCGCGGATAAAAGCGGCAAGCTGACGGCGATCATTCACGAAGCCGTTGCCAATACCTCCTCATATGCAAATTACACCGAAGGGACCGTCCGCGTTTCGCGCAGCCTGTACGCCTGTCCTAACGTGCAAACGGATTACAAGCTGGTAAAAACCGATCTGCCGACGCCGCTTTATATGCGTGCGCCGGGAAATGTTTCGGGGATGTTCGCGCTGGAATGCGCGCTCGACGAGCTTTCCTACGCGCTCAAGATCGATCCGCTGGAATTGCGGCTCATCAATTATGCCGAGAAAGACCCGGAAAGCGGGAAACCCTTTTCGAGCAAAGAACTTCGCGAATGCTACCGGCAGGCGTCGGAAAAATTCGGCTGGAAAAACCGTAAACCCGAACCGCGTTCGATGCGCGACGGCAAATACCTGGTCGGCTGGGGAATGGCGACCGGAACCTGGGGCGCGGGAATTGCCCCCGCGGCGGCGAGAATAACTCTCAGAAACGACAATTCGGTCCTGATCGAAAACGGGGCGACCGATATCGGCCCCGGAACATATACCACGATCTCGATCATCGCCGCCAAGGTCCTCGGCCTGCCGCTGGAAAAGATAAAATTCGTCCTGGGAAGAAGCGATCTACCGGTTGGGCCGACGCAGGGCGGCTCGGTCACGACGGCCAGCGTCGGGACGGCGGTACAGGAATGCAGTCAGAAAATTCTGAAAAAACTGCTCGATCTGGCCAATCAGGACACTGCTTCGCCGTTCAAAAATGTGCCGGAAAGCGACATTATCTTTGAAAACGCGCGGATCTCGGCCAAAAACAACCCGGCACTCAGCCTGAGTTATATCGAGATTCTCAAAAGGAATAATCTCGATATGGTGACCGAAACGCATCAATCGACGCCTGACTCCGGGCTGCGCAGTAAATATGCGATCGCCTCGCACGGGGCGCAGTTTATCGAGGTCAAAGTCGATGAAGACCTTGGCATTATTAAGGTTACGCGTGTTATCGAAGCCACCGCCGCCGGCAAGATCATCAATCCGAAAGGCGCTCACAGCCAGGAGATCGGCGCGACCGTCTGGGGCATCGGGATGGCCCTGACCGAAGAAACCCAGATCGACCACCGTTTCGGCCGCATCATGAATCCCACCCTCGCGGGCTATCACGTCCCCGTAAACGCTGACGTGCAGGAGGTTGAGACGATCTTTGTGGATGAGATCGATAATATCGTCAACCCGCTCGGCGTTAAGGGTTTAGGCGAACTCGGGATGGTCGGCATCCCCGCCGCCATTGCCAATGCCGTGTTTCACGCCACCGGAAAGCGTATCCGCCACCTGCCGATGACCCCGGATAAACTTTTGTGAAACCTTTCACGCCCAAACCCCCTCTGATAACTTGCATATTCCCGCAAATTTGGATAATATGTGAAGTTTGCTAATTAGCTTAAAAAGCTGGTCATAGCATTAACAATTAAGGCGCAAGGGTGGTCGAGTGGTTAATGGCAACGGGCTGTAAACCCGTCGGAGTAACATCCTACGTAGGTTCGAATCCTACCCCTTGCACCACAAATATAAGTGTAAAGGCGAACGGATCAAGGATAAAAAAGAATTTAGCCTTCATCTTTTTTGCAAGCGGGAGTAGCTCAGTTGGTAGAGCGTCAGCCTTCCAAGCTGAATGTCGCGAGTTCGAGTCTCGTCTCCCGCTCCAAAAACTGTCTTTTCCGCCCGAGTAGCTCAGTGGTAGAGCGCATCCTTGGTAAGGATGAGGTCACGAGTTCAATCCTCGTCTCGGGCTTAGTTACAAAGGTTATTTTAGATATTATTAAAATATTAAAAGAGGTCACAAAATAAATGTCTAAGGAAAAATTTGATCGCAGTAAGCCGCACGTAAATATAGGAACGATCGGTCACGTGGATCATGGTAAGACGACGTTGACGGCGGCGATAACGAAGGTCCTGTCGAAGCACAATCCGAAGATCGTGGTGCGAGCGTTTGATTCGATCGACAACGCGCCTGAAGAGAAGGCTCGCGGGATCACGATCGCGACGGCGCACGTCGAGTACGAGACGAAGAATCGCCACTATGCGCACGTCGATTGTCCGGGCCACGCCGATTATGTCAAGAACATGATCACGGGCGCGGCGCAGATGGACGGAGCGATCCTGGTTGTCGCGGCGACGGACGGCCCGATGCCGCAGACGAGAGAGCATATTTTGCTGGCCCGCCAGGTGGGCGTGCCTTCGATCGTAGTGTTCATGAACAAGGTGGACGCGGTCGACGATGCCGAGCTGCTCGAGCTGGTAGAGCTTGAAGTAAGAGAACTGCTGTCATCCTACGAGTTTCCGGGAGACGACATCCCCGTGATTCAGGGATCGGCCTTAAAAGCTTTAGAAGGCGACCCCGAATGGGAACCGAAGATCGACGAGCTGATGCAGGCGGTGGATGATTACATCCCGACGCCGGAGCGCGAGATCGACAAGCCGTTCCTGATGCCGGTTGAAGACATCTTTACCATCCAGGGACGCGGCACGGTGGCCACCGGACGTATCGAAAGAGGGATCGTCAAGGTCAACGAAACGGTCGAGATCATCGGTATCAAAGATACCCGCAACACGGTGGTGACGGGAGTTGAGATGTTCAAGAAGCTGCTGGACGAAGGCAGAGCGGGCGACAACGTCGGACTGCTGCTCAGAGGCGTGGACAGAAAAGAGATCGAACGCGGCCAGGTGATCGCCAAACCGGGAAGCATTACCCCGCACACGAAGTTCAAGGCCGAGGCCTATGTTTTGACAAAGGAAGAAGGCGGACGCCACACCCCGTTCTTTACCGGCTATCGCCCGCAGTTCTACTTCCGGACGACGGACGTGACGGGAGTCGCGCATCTGCCGGCGGGAGTTGAGATGGTGATGCCCGGCGACAACATCCAGATGGAGATCGAACTGATCGCCCCGATCGCGATGGAAAAGGGACTTCGGTTCGCCATCCGCGAAGGCGGCAGAACGGTCGGCGCCGGCACCGTGTCCGATATCGTGGAATAGTTTGATTGGTTCGTTGTTCGTAGATGGTTGTTCGTTGTAAAGCGCAATCACTACGAACAATTAACCACGAACAACGAACAAAAAGGTAAGTAAAGAAATGCCGAGAGACAACATAATTTTACAGTGCACCGTTTGCAAAGAGCGCAATTACGTCACGACCAAGAATAAAAAGAACACGCCGGACCGGCTGGAGTTCAATAAGTTCTGCAGCCGCTGCCGTAAGCATACTTCGCATAAGGAAAACAAATAGTCTTGGTGAAAAGTTACAAGTAACAAGTGACGAGTAAGTATCTTGCCCGTCACTTGTTACTCTTAACTCGTCACTTTTTTAGGGGTATGGTGTTAATGGTAGCATAGCGGTCTCCAAAACCGACGGTCCGGGTTCAAATCCTGGTACCCCTGCCATTAAGGTTAATTTTAAGGAGCTAAACAAGTGTCAGAAGCTATTGACACCGTGAAAAGCGGTAGAGGAGGAGCGGGTAACTTTATCCGCGAAACACGCGAGGAATTGAAAAAGGTTTCATTCCCTTCGCGGGAGGACGTGCAGGGAACGACGCTGATCGTGATCGCCAACGTCATCTTTTTCGCCATTTTCCTGTTTGCCGTTGACCAGGGGTGGGTTTACATCCTGTTGGGCATCGAATGGGTGGTCAATAAGATCGCCGGTTTATAAACGAGAGAGAAGCTAATGAAGCAGTGGTATTTTATCCATACCTATTCAGGGCATGAAAACAAAGTGGTGGAAAGCCTCCGAGCGCGCATCCGCGATCTCGAGCTTTCGGAACAGATCACTTCCGTTTTGCTGCCGAAAGAAACCGTTGTCGAAATGCGCGGCAGTAAGCGCATCGAATCGTCGCGCATGTTTTACCCCGGCTATGTGCTGGTCGAGATCGAATGCGACGAAAACGGCAAAATGCCCGACAATGTTTTTCACATCATTAAATCCACTCCGAAAGTGACCGGTTTTTTAGGCGGGCATTTTCCGACCCCGCTGACCCAGGAAGAGGTCGATCAGATCGTGCATAACGTAAGAGAGGCGTCGGAAAAACCGAAGCCGAAATTCTCATACGCGATCAACGAACTGGTCAGGATCAAATCGGGCCCGTTTGCCAGCTTTACCGGCAAGGTCGAAGAAGTCAACGAAGAAAAAACCACCTTAAAGGTGACCGTGACCATCTTCGGACGCTCGACCCCGGTGGAACTGAATTTCCTGGATGTGGAAAAAGTTACTTTTGCGGAGGAAGAATAGTTAAGAGTCCCGCCTTTAGGCGGCTCCGGGTCAGTGCCATCTGCGGTAGCGGGTGGGTAAAAAGAAAAGCCGCCTAAAGGCGGTACTCAAAACATTAATAAATGAGGACATTCCCGGCGCGATGAATTACCGGGATCGTAAATCGAAAAAGTTATGGCAAAGAAAATTACAGGTTATATCAAGTTGCAGATACCGGCAGGCGCGGCAAATCCCGCACCGCCGATCGGCCCGGCGCTCGGCCAGCACGGCGTAAACATCATGGAGTTTTGCAAGGCGTTCAACGCTAAAACGCAAAACGCCGACAAGGATATGAAGATCCCTGTCGTTATCACCGTCTATGCCGACCGTTCATTCACTTTCGAGACCAAGACCCCGCCCGCAGCCGATCTGCTGCGTAAGGCTTCCGGGATCGCTAAAGGGTCGGGCACGCCGAACAAAGCCAAGATGGGCACAATTTCACGCGCCCAGATCGAAGAGATCGCAAAAACCAAGATGCAGGATCTGAATACCACGAACCTGGCATCGGCAATGAAAACGATCGAAGGCACCGCTAAAAGCATGGGCCTGACGGTTGAGGGATAGTGGACAGTGGACAGTAACCAGTGGTCGGTTTTTAGGAATTCATTCCGCTGACAACTGAGCACTGAACACCGACCACTGACAGAGAGGGAGGGCATCAAAACCCGTTCGAACCTCGGAGGTATAAATGAGAAAAAGAGGAAAGCAGTATAAAGCGGCTCTGGAAAAAATAGAGCTGAACAAGCGGCACACTCTGGAAGAGGGTATCGCTAAATTAAAAGAGATTTCCTTTGCTAAATTCGACGAATCGGTCGAATTGACCATGTGGCTCGGGGTCGATCCCCGTAAAGCCGATCAGATGGTGCGCGGAACCGTAGTTCTGCCGCACGGTTTGGGTGGTAAGGCAAAGGTCGTGGTCGTGATCGCCCAGGGCGACAAGATCAAGGAAGCCCAGGACGCGGGCGCCGATTTTACCGGCGGCGACGACATCGTCGATAAGATCAAAGGCGGATGGCTGGATTTCGATTCGCTGATCGCCACGCCGGATATGATGGCCAAGGTCGGCCAGCTTGGTAAAGTGCTCGGCCCGCGCGGCCTGATGCCCAATCCCAAGACCGGCACCGTGACGATGGACGTCAAAACCGCGGTTGAAGAGACCAAGGCCGGTAAGGTGGAATACCGCGTCGATAAGACCGGCGTTATTCACGTCGGCATCGGAAAGGTCTCCTTCGAAGACGACAAGATCAAGGACAACGCCAAAATTTTGATCGACGCCATCATGAAGGCCAAGCCTTCGACGGCGAAGGGACGCTACGTCAAAAAGATCAACCTGGCCGCGACCATGAGCCCGGGCGTTTTGCTCGATGAATTAAGCTTTAACTAATAGTGAGGAGCGAATAGATAAAATGAAATCAAAAAAGACAAAACAAGACGATTTGAACGCCCTCACCGAACAGTTCCAGAATGCGAATTCGGCGATGGTCGTCGGCTTTAACAAGCTGACCGTGGCCAAGGACCAGGAACTGCGCGAACAGCTGCGCAGCGCAGGGGCGGATTATAAAGTGGTAAAAAATACGCTGGCTCGCCGGGCTGCCAAGGGCACCCCGTTCGAAGCGGCGGAAGAGTACTTCAAAGGTGTGAGCGCGGTCGCATTCGTCAAAGACGACGGAATCGCGCTGTCAAAAACCTTGACGAAATTCATCAAGGACAACCCGGAAGTATTTAGCTTCAAAGCCGGTATCGTCGAAGGCAAAGTGGTTGATCTGAAGGGAATTCAGACGCTCGCCAGCCTGCCTTCAAAAGACGAGCTTATGTCGCAATTGCTTTTCCTGCTGCAGTCACCGGCTCAGCGATTGGCAACAGTGCTGCAGGCCGTACCGCGCAATCTGGCGGTGGTTATCAAGCAGGCCAGCGAAAAGTTAGACTCATCAGCGCCGGCAGCGGAGCCCGCGGCAACACCGGAATCGGAAGCGACGCAAGAAGCCGCACCGGAAGCGACGCCTGAAGCAACGCCTGAAGCAACACCGGAAGCAACACCGGAAGCAACACCGGAAGCAACACCGGAAGCACCGACGGAGTCCGCTCCTGAAGCAGCGCAAGAAGAAGCTGTTCCTGAAGCGGCTCCGGAAGCACCAACGGAATCCGCTCCTGAAGCAGCGCAAGAAGAAGCTGCTCCTGAAGCAACGCAGGAAGAAGCTGCTCCCGAGGCCGCAACTGAAGCGGTTCCAGAAGAAGCGCCCGAAAAAGCGCCGGAAGCGTAAAAAGTTTTTGGAGCGTCTTTGGAGCGCAGACTTTAGTCTGCAAAGCCGAATAAATTCGGCGCTCCGACCGGCGCTTCATCAAGATTGGCCGTATCCAAGGTAAAACGAGCGAAGCGATTGTCAGGTCGCTAAGCGTCTCGGACGCGATATGAACTGTGATGCAACCAGCTCGATCGTGTCCCGTGGGTTCTCGCGGCTATTAGCAAAAGTAGCGCTGCCGTCTCGGCGGCTGTCCCGTTGGCGTCCCGCCGACGAAATGAGGGCGGGACGCCCTCACGACAGCCAGCGGGACGCTGGCGATACAATTAACATAGAACCCTAATAGGAGAAAATACTGATATGACAAAACAAGAAATCGTAGAAGCGCTGAAGAGCATGTCGTTGCTCGAAGCAAGTGAACTGGTCAAAGACATCGAAGAAGCTTTTGGTGTTTCGGCTGCCGCCGCCGCGCCGATGATGATGGCTGCCGCTCCCGGAGCCGGCGCCGGTGAGGCCGCTGCCGAAGAAAAAGACTCGTTTGACGTGATCCTGACCGCCGCCGGCGGCAATAAGATCAACGTTATCAAGGTCGTTCGTGAAATCACCGCCCTCGGCCTGAAAGAAGCCAAGGACCTGGTTGACGGCGCCCCGAAAGCGGTCAAAGAAGGCGTGGCCAAGGATGAAGCCGAAAGCATCAAGACCAAATTGACAGAAGCCGGCGCGTCAGTTGAAGTTAAGTAATCTGGCTGTTATACTATACGGTGGACAGAATTTTAGAAAAATCCATGTTCGCCGTATAGGATAAACCTAACGGTTGGCTGATTTTAACCGAGAAGACTCTTCTCATTGATTAATTGGGAGTCAGGTGTCTAGTTTGACACTTTCGGAAAATTTAAGACAGATATTTTACTGCGGAAAGCGGTCTGGGCAAACTTTGCCCTGACCGCATTTGCCGTCTTTTGCGTTAAAAAGTTGTTTGCGGTGGGAATGACAGACGAATCATAACAGCAACAAATCCGCAAAGCAACACATTTTTTTAGACCAGTTGAAAAGAAATAATATGATAGCGAATAATCCGCTCCAATCAAATACAAACGGCCTGGGACGCCGCGTCAGCAGCGCGCCAGAGCGTATCTCATTTTCAAAGATCAAAACATCCGCGCGTATTCCGAATTTGATCGAGGTGCAGCGCGAATCTTACAACCGTTTTCTGCAGATGGATATGCTGCCGGAGGAACGGCGCAATATCGGCCTGCAGGCGGTGCTCAGCTCGGTTTTTCCCGTATCGGATTTTCGCGGTACGGCGACGCTGGATTTTGTCGAATACCAGATCGGAAACTGGCAGTGTAAATGCGGCAAGCTGGAAGGCCTGAGCTATCTCCGCGCCAATTGTAAAAATTGCGGCTCCAAGATCAAGGTCGATCCGTTCAATCCGGGCGAGACCCTCTGTCACAAGTGCGGCACCTTTAACAATGTGCGCCCGCATCTTTGCGAGCACTGCGGCGAACCTGTCGGCCTCAAGCATAAGCACGATCAATCTGAGTGCCAGGAGCGGGGAATGTCGTTCAGCGTTCCGCTCAAGGTCAAGATCCGCCTGACCGTTTATGACAAGGATCCGGAAACGAACATCACTTCGATCCGCGACATCAAGGAAGAAGACGTTTTCTTCGGCGAAATTCCGCTGATGACGCCCAACGGCACGTTTGTCATTAACGGCACCGAGCGCGTGATCGTTTCGCAGCTTCACCGTTCGCCCGGCGTGTTTTTCAAGGGCGGAGCGGCTTCGGTGGCAAAGGTCATTCCGTATCGCGGTTCGTGGATAGAATTCGAATACGACCAGAAGGGCATTTTATACGCCCGTCTCGGCAAACGTAAATTGCTCGCTTCGATCTTTCTGCGCGCGCTGGGCATCTGGCTCAATCCGCAGGTCGAGCTCAAGAGCATCGCGGCCGATAACATTCTGGAAGAGGTCATTAAAAACGCCACTTTCACCAATGCCGACATCCTGCGCGTTTTTTACACCGGCGACGAAGTTACCCTTAAAAAAGGCCAGCTTTTTATGACCGTGGATAAAGACGGCACCACCAACCTGACCGGGATGCATGCCGAAAAAGACGTCAAGGGTAAAACCGAAACGATCGTCAAAAAAGGCAAGAAGATCACCGGCCTGGCGCTAAAAGAGCTGCGCAAGGCAAAAGTGACCGAAGTGGAAGTTGTGCAAACCGATTTCGAAGGCGCTTTCGCACTTGAAGATATCGTCAACACCGAAACGGGCGAGGTTTTGCTGGAATCGGGTACTGAGATAACCACTGCCAAGCTGCAGGAGGTCATCGAATCCGCGGTCGAAAGCTTCAAGGTGTTTTTCCCGGAAAGAGATCCCGTCGGCAGCATCATCATGCAGACGCTGAAGAAAGATGCCATCGCCAAACCGGTCGATGCGCTGCTCGAGATCTATCGCAAGATGCGCCCGGGCGACCCGCCGACCGTGCCGACGGCATTCCGTCTGCTCGAAGGAATGTTCTTCGATACGCGCCGCTTCGACCTGTCGCGCGTCGGACGCCTGAAATTCAATATTAAGATGGGACGGCCCGAACGCGACCGGCTGGAAGACCCGGTGCTGTCGCCGATCGACTTTATCGAAGTGGTTTCGTACCTCTTAAAGATGAAGAAGGACCCGGATCATTACAGCGCCGACGACATCGATCATCTCGGCAACCGCCGCGTCCGCGCGGTCGGTGAACTGCTGGAAAATCAATTCCGCATCGGCCTGGAAAGAATGGAACGCGCCATCAAGGAAAAAATGTCTATCCAGCAGGATATGCACACCACGATGCCGCGCGATCTGGTCAACGCGAAACCGGTGACGGCCGCCGTTCGCGAATTCTTCGGTTCGTCGCAGCTTTCGCAGTTTATGGATCAGACGAATCCGCTGTCTGAGATCACGCACAAACGCCGTCTTTCGGCGCTTGGGCCGGGCGGTTTGTCCCGTGAGCGCGCCGGTTTCGAAGTCCGCGACGTACACCCGACTCACTACGGCCGCATCTGTCCGATCGAGACGCCTGAAGGCCCGAACATCGGCCTGATCTCGTCACTTTCCTGCTTTGCGCGGATCAACGAATTCGGCTTTATCGAATCGCCGTACCGCAAGGTGGAAAACGGCCGGGTGATGGAATACGTGAAGATCATCAACGGCGGCGAGACCGATTTCAAGCCGGGCGACCATGTGCCGCAGCTGGACGTGGATAAAGCCAATACCGAAGTTAAAAAAGGCAAAAAGGAAGCGATATACGAGCCGTTTCCCTTTTACCTGACCGCCTGGGAAGAAGATAAATACATGATCGGCCAGGCGAACATCGAGCTCGACCCCAAGGGCAAGATCGTCAATGAGCGCAACGCCGCGCGTCTGGCGGGAGAATTTCTGACCGCTTCGAAAGACGAGATCCAGTACCTGGACGTTTCGCCGAAACAGCTAGTTTCGGTGGCCGCCTCGCTGATCCCTTTCCTCGAAAACGACGACGCGAACCGCGCTTTGATGGGTTCTAACATGCAGCGCCAGTCAGTGCCGCTGCTGCGCGCCGAATCGCCCTATGTCGGAACCGGCATGGAAAAAGTAACGGCGCAGGATTCGGGCGCGGTGGTCGTGGCAAAACGCGACGGCGTGGTCGATTACGTCGATTCCGAGCGCATCATCGTCAAGGCCGATCACAACGTTGACGGCACCATCAGCCGCGAGGTCACGGCGGACATTTATACGCTGGTCAAATTCAAGCGTTCGAACCAGAACACCTGCATCAACCAGCGGCCGATCGTCCACGTGGGCGAGCGGGTTTTCAAGGGCCAGGTAATTGCCGACGGGCCGTGTACCGATCGCGGCGAACTCGCGCTGGGACGCAACGTCATGGTGGCGTTCATGCCGTGGCGCGGTTACAACTTCGAGGACGCAATTTTGGTTTCCGAGAGAATGGTCAAGGAAGATTATTACACCTCGATCCATATCGAGGAACTGGAGATCGAAGCCCGCGACACCAAGCTGGGGCCGGAAGAGATCACGCGCGACATTCCTAATGTCGGCGAGAACATGCTTCGCGACCTCGACGATTCCGGGATCATCCGCATCGGCGCCTACGTCAAGCCGGGTTCGATCCTGGTCGGTAAAGTTACGCCGAAGGGCGAAACCCAGCTGACCGCGGAAGAAAAACTGCTGCGCGCGATCTTCGGCGAAAAAGCCGGCGACGTGAAAGACGCCAGCCTCATGACGCCTCCGGGAATCGACGGGACGGTGGTTGACGTGCAGGTCTTTACCCGCAAGGGACAGGAAAAGGACGGCCGCTCGCTAAATATCGAGGGCGAGGAAGAAGACCGCCTGCGGCGCGATCTCGAAGACGAGATCCGCATCCTGCGCGAGCAGCGCAACGAGCGTATCTACGAACTCTTCGAAGGACGCAAGCTGGCGAAGGACCTGATGGACGGCAAGGAAGTGGCCATCAAAAAAGGCACCACTCTCGATAAGGAGATGCTGCTGGAACTGGAACTGAAGGTTCTGCACAAAGCCGACGTGGCCGCCGCGACGGTCGATATCATGGGCGAAATGAAGGCCTATGAAAACAAGACCGAACGCCAGATCAACATTCTGAGCGACATCTACGAGGAAAAGATCGCCAAGCTCAAGCAGGGCGACGAACTTCCCCCGGGAGTCATCAAAATGGTCAAGGTTTTCGTCGCCATGAAACGCAAACTTTCGGTCGGCGACAAAATGGCCGGACGCCACGGGAACAAGGGCGTCATCGCCCGCATCCTGCCGGAAGAAGATATGCCGTACCTGCCGGACGGTTCGCCGGTCGAGATCGTGCTCAATCCGCTGGGTGTGCCTTCGCGTATGAACGTGGGGCAGATCCTGGAAACGCACCTCGGCTGGGCGGCGCGCGTGCTCGGCGTCACTTTTGCAACGCCGGTTTTCGATGGCGCGAGCGAAGCCGAGATCAAGCAGTATATCGGACAGGCCGAAGACAAGATCAAGGAAATGGGCATGCCGCCGATGGTCAGCCAGGCCGGAAAGACCGAGCTTTACGACGGTTTGACCGGCGACAAGTTCGAGCAGAGAGTGACCGTCGGTTACATCTATATGCTCAAACTTTCGCATTTGGTTGACGACAAGATCCACGCGCGCTCGATCGGGCCGTACAGCCTGATCACCCAGCAGCCGCTGGGCGGCAAGGCGCAGTTCGGCGGACAGCGTTTCGGGGAAATGGAAGTCTGGGCGCTGGAAGCCTACGGCGCGGCTCACATTCTGCAGGAACTGCTGACCGTGAAGTCCGACGACGTGGCCGGCAGATCGAAGATCTACGAAGCCATCGTCAAGGGCGAGTCCGAATTCCATCCCGGCGTTCCGGAGTCATTCAACGTGCTCGTGCGCGAATTGCAGTCGCTTTGTTTAGACGTCGAACTCATCACGAAGGAAAACGTCGATCGCGAAGCGCAAAACGCGGGCGTCGGTGAAGTTCTCAGTGTCGGCATCGCGGTAGAATAAAAAGGGTATGTTTTGGGCCGGGGGGCGAGGGAGTCCACCGGCCACTAGGAGATATAATAGATGTTTCGAGCAAACGCTAATACCAGAAATCAAATTATTACAAATTTTGAAGCTATTCGTATCAGTCTGGCGTCGCCGGAGAAGATCCGCGAATGGTCGCACGGCGAGGTTACCAAGCCGGAAACGATCAATTACCGCACCTTCAAACCGGAACGCGACGGGCTGTTTTGCGCCAAGATCTTCGGTCCGGTTTCGGATTGGGAATGTTTGTGCGGCAAGTATAAAAGAATGAAACACCGCGGCGTGATCTGCGACAAGTGCGGTGTCGAAGTAACTCAGGCCAAGGTGCGCCGCGAGCGGCTGGGCCATATCGAACTCGCCAGCCCGTGTTCGCATGTGTGGTTCTTTAAAGGGCTGCCGTCGCGTATCGGCCACCTGCTGGATATCTCGCTGCGCGATCTGGAAAAGATCCTTTATTTCGAGCTTTACATCGTGACCGATCCGGGCGACGCGCCGGGGCTGAAGGAAAAAGACCTGCTGACGGACGACCGCTATCGCGAATTGATGCGGGAATATCCGAACCAGTTCGTCGCCCGCATGGGCGCCGAAGCGATCAAGGAATTGCTTGGCCGCGTCGAAATTCCCGAACTGGTGGTCGAACTCCGCCAGCGAATGAAGGAAGAAACTTCACAGCAAAAGAAACTTAAATTTTCCAAGCGTCTGAAGGTCGGTAATTCATTCATGAAATCGGGCAACGATCCGCAGTGGATGATCCTGGATGTAATTCCGGTGATACCGCCCGAGCTTCGCCCGCTGGTGCCGCTCGACGGCGGACGTTTCGCGACGTCGGATCTGAACGATCTTTACCGCCGCGTGATCAACCGCAACAACCGTCTGAAAAAGCTGATCGAGCTGCGCGCGCCGGAAGTCATCGTGCGCAACGAAAAACGCATGCTCCAGGAAGCGGTCGATGCGCTGTTCGACAACGGACGCCGCGGACGAGTGCTGCGCGGGGCTAACAACCGCCCGCTCAAATCGCTGTCCGGAACGCTCAAGGGAAAACAGGGACGCTTCCGTCAGAATCTGCTCGGCAAACGCGTCGATTATTCGGGACGTTCGGTGATCGTGGTCGGCCCGGAACTGAAACTGCACCAGTGCGGTCTGCCCAAGAAAATGGCATTGGAGCTTTTCAAACCGTTCATCTATAACAAACTGGAAAAAGACGCGCACGCCACCACGATCAAACAGGCGCGTGAGATGGTCGAACGCCAGGAACCCGTCGTTTGGGACATCCTGGAAGAGGTCATCCGCGAGCATCCGGTTCTGCTGAACCGCGCTCCGACGCTTCACCGTCTCGGCATTCAGGCTTTCGAGCCGGTGCTGGTCGAAGGCAAGGCGATCAAAATTCACCCGCTCGTCTGTACGGCGTTCAACGCCGATTTCGACGGCGACCAGATGGCGGTCCATATTCCGCTGTCGCCCGAAGCGCAGATCGAAGCTTCGGTGTTGATGCTTTCATCGAACAACCTGCTTTCTCCGGCGAGCGGCCAGCCGATCGCGGTGCCGTCGCAGGATATCGTGCTCGGGTGCTATTACCTGACGCGCGACCGCGAGGGCCTGAAGGGACAGTATCACGCGGGCAGAAAAGATAAACAGGGCAAACCCATTCCGCGTATGTTCGGCTCCGCCGAAGATGTGCTGCTGGCTTTCGACGCGAAAGAGGTCGAAATTCAGACGATGATCAAGCTCCGTATCGAGGGCGATCTGATCGATCTTGCTACCGAGCACAGCCCGCAGGACGTGATGCGTTCGCACATTCAAAAAGGTGTGCGCCGGATGATCGACACTACCGTCGGCCGCGTGATCTTTAACGAAAGACTGCTGCGCGACGGGCTGCCGTTCGTCAACGGCGTGCTGAAGAAGAAAGGCCTGCAATCGCTGGTCAGCTTTTGCCACATGCGTCTCGGCCACGATCAGACCGTTGCTCTGCTCGACGACCTTAAGAGCATGGGATTCCTCTATGCGACCAAGGCCGGCGTTTCGATCAGTATCGACGACATGATCACGCCTTTGAACAAGGGCGAAATGATCGAAGCGGCCCGTAAAAAAGTGGACGGTTTCCAGAAGCAGTACGAAGAAGGCGCGATGACCAACCAGGAGCGTTCGAACAACGTTACCTCGCTGTGGTCGGACGTTGCCGACAACGTGGCCAAGGAAATGTTCCTCGCCATGCGCAAAAAGGAAAAAGACCTTAACGAACTCAATCCGATCCTGATGATGGCCGATTCCGGCGCGCGAGGTTCGGAAGCGCAGATCCGCCAGCTGGCCGGTATGCGCGGTTTGATGGCGAAACCTTCGGGCGAGATCATCGAAACGCCGATCGTGGCTAATTTCCGCGAAGGCTTGAACGTGCTGCAGTACTTCGTTTCGACGCACGGCGCGCGTAAAGGTTTGGCGGATACGGCGCTGAAAACGGCCGACTCCGGTTACCTGACCCGCCGCCTGGTGGACGTCGCCCAGGACGTGATCGTTTCCGAAGACGATTGCGGCACCATCAAGGGCATCGGCGCCAAAGCGATCGTCCGCAACGGTGAAGAGATCGAATCTCTCCGCGACCGCATCGTCGGCCGCACCGCGCTGGACGACATCATCGATCCGATCGACGGAACGAACATTGTCGAAGCCAGCCAGGAGATCGACGAAGACCTGGCGACCCAGGTACAGCTTGCCGGTTTGCAGAATATCCGGATCCGTTCGGGACTGACCTGCGAATCGCGCCGCGGCATCTGTGTCAGGTGCTATGGACGTAATCTCGCCACCGGTAAAACGGTCGAGGTCGGTGAAGCGGTCGGCGTTATCGCCGCCCAGTCGATCGGCGAACCGGGTACGCAGCTGACGATGAGAACATTCCACGTCGGCGGCGTCGCGCGGCTCGAACAGCAGTCGAAACATATTGCGGCGATGGACGGCAAGATCAAATACATCGATCTTAAAGTCATCAAAAACCGTAAGGGCGAGATCATCGCGGCAAAACGCCAATCGACGTTAGCTATCGTTGACGATCGCGGGCGCGAGATCGCGACCTACCAGATCGTCTATGGCGCTCAGGTAATGGTCGAAGACGGACAGACGGTCAAGGAAGACGATCTGCTCGCGATCTGGGACCCGTTCACCTTCGCGATCCTGACCGAAGTTTCCGGTACGATCAAATATCACGACCTTAAGGAAGGCGTCACGGTCGAAGAAGAAACCGAACGCGTCACCGGACAGAAACGTCTGGTGGTGAAGGATTCCCCGGATGATAAACGCCAGCCGCGTATCGAGATCAGAAACGGCACCAAGGTGCTGAAAACGTACTCGATGCCGGTGCGCGCCAACCTCCTGATCGAAGACGGCCAGAAAGTGGAAGCCGGCGATATCGTCGCCAAGATCCCGCGTGAAACGACCAAGACGAAAGACATCGTCGGCGGTCTGCCGCGCGTGGTCGAGCTTTTCGAAGCCCGCAAACCCGGCGAACCGGCCATCATGGCCGAGATCGACGGCGAAGTGAGATTCGGTTCGATCAGCAAAGGTAAGCGTAAAATGATCCTGACCGGTTCCGACGGTGAAGAGCGCGAATACGATATTCCGCGCGGTACTCACGTCAACGTGCAGGAAGGCGACGCCGTTAAATCCGGCGAACCGCTGATGGACGGGCCGCTCAACCCCCACGATATTCTGCGCGTGCTCGGTATCGAGCGTTTGCAGGAATATCTGGTCAACGAGGTTCAGGAAGTCTATCGCCTGCAGGGTGTGAACATCAACGATAAGCATATCGAAGTGATCGTTCGCCAGATGCTGCGCTGGGTTCGTATTAAAGACGTCGGCGACACCGAATTCCTGCTCGAGGAACAGGTTGACCGCTTCCGTTATGAGGATGAAAACCGCCGCGTGATCGACGAAGACGGACAGTCGGCGCAGGCCGAACCGATGCTGCTCGGTATTACCAAAGCGTCGCTGTCCACCGATTCGTTCATCTCGGCCGCTTCCTTCCAGGAAACGACCCGCGTGCTGACCGAAGCGGCCATCTCAGGGCGTATCGATTATCTCCGCGGGCTCAAGGAAAACGTCATCATGGGACGCCTGATCCCGGCGGGTACCGGCATGCGGCATTATCGCAATGTCAAAGTCGATTACGATCCGACCGTCAATCAAAAGGAAGAGAATGAAGAATTCGATTTCGTTACCCTGACGGGCGGCCTGGAACTGCCGCCGCCGGCAGGCGTACCCTTGGTCGATGGCGACGGAGAAGGAGACGAAACGGAAGGACTGGTCACCCCGGATCCCGAATTCGATGTCGATTACGATTCCGAAACCGCCGGTGTTTTTGAAGAAGGCGCGGGAATGACGATCGAAGACGGAGACGAGATCTAAACCCGGATCGAAACTAATAAATAAGGCTGAAGGATTCGTCCTTCAGCCTTTTTTTATTTTTGGTTCAGAGTTACGCCTTCAGGCGTGAGTTTTACGACATCACGCATAAATGCGTAACTCTAAACGATTACCATATCTTGCACGGGTTTGCGCTGACCATTTTATCCGGCAGCTTGCATCCGAAAGCCTGGGCGAATTCCGGCATGTTCTTAAGCGGCCCGATCACGCGAAAGCGCGCGTCGGCGTGCGGATTTCCCAGCACCTGCTGGCGGATGGCTTCGGGGCGCATCTTTGAGCCCCAGACCTGCGCCCAGCTGATAAAGAATCTTTGCTCAGGCGTAAAGCCGTCGATATCCGCCGGGCGGGGTTTGCCTTTCATCGACCGCTCGAAGGCGTCGTAAGCAATATTGAGCCCGCCGAGATCGCCGATATTTTCGCCGAGTGTAAGTTTGCCGTTGATCATCAGCCCGTCCAGCACGTCGAAGCCGTTGAACTGCTGAACGACGCAATCGGCTCTTTGCTCGAAATTTTTCCGGTCGTCCGGCGTCCACCACATCCGCAGATTCCCGACGGCGTCGAATTGGCTGCCCTGATCGTCGAAGCCGTGCGAAATTTCGTGGCCGATGACACCGCCGATGCCTCCGTAATTTAGGGCATCGTCAGCGGAGAAATTAAAAAACGGCGGCTGCAAAATTCCGGCCGGGAAAGTGATCTGATTATACTGCGGGCTGTACGATGCGTTGACCGTCGGCGGGGTAAATCCCCAACGGGTGCGGTCCACCGGCTGCCCGATGTCTTTCAGGTTGCGGGCGATCTGAAACTGCGCGGAGCTGCGCAGATTTTCCAGGTAAGATTTCCGGGTAACCTTCAGGCCGGCATAACCGCGAAGCTTGTCCGGATAGCCGATCTTGCGTCCGAAGGCGGCCAATTTTTCCAGCGCCTGTTTTTTCGTTTCGTCACCCATCCATTCAAGCTTTAAGATCCGGTCGTGCAGCGCCGCCACCAGGTTATCGATCAGCTCGTCCATCCGCTTTTTCGCTTCCGGCGTATAATTATTTTTTACATACTGCATCCCTAAGGCTTCGCCGAGGTTGTTATCGACCGCTGCGACACAGCGGCGCCAGCGCGGCTGCTGTTCCTTGACGCCGGTCATCGTCTTGCCGAAGAAATCGAAACTTTCGTCCGCGAATTTTTTCGGCAGAGCCGATGCCGCCGAATTGAGCACGTTCCAGCGCAGGTAGATCTTCCATTCGTCGGCCGGAACGTCCACCAGCATTGCGTTCACTTCCTTCAGGAAAGTGGGATTCGCCACGTTTATTTCCGTGACGGCGGGCGCTCCTCGTTCCGCGATATAGGTTTCCCAGCTCAGATTCGGCGCCAGTTTATCGGCGTCGGCCAGCGACATTTTGTTGTCGCTGAGTTTCGGATTGCGGTTTTCGACCGGGGTTCTGGAAGCCAACGCCAGGCGCGTCTGAAGCTTCATCACCGTCTGGGCATTCGCCGCCGCTTTTGCGTTGTCGTCGCCCGCCAGTTCGAACATTCTGGTCATGTGGGCGACGAATTTATCGCGGGTTTCTTTCGATTTGTCGTCGGTCTTGGTGTAATAATCCTTGTTCGGCAGGCTGAGGCCGCCCTGTCCGGTGCTGGCGATATTCATCGTGCTCTTGTTCAGGTCCGGAGAGGCTCCGAAACCGAAGACCGCGGGGACGCCCGCTTTGTGAAACATCGCGATAGCGGCTACCAAACCTTTACTGTCCTTGATGCCGTCGATCTCTTTAAAGAAAGGCTTGAGCCCTTTCAACCCTCTCGCTTCGATGGCGGCTTCGTCCATGCAGGTGGCATAATAATCGCCGATCATCTGCAGATCGCTGCCTTTGGGCGAATCGGTTTTGGCGGCGTTTTCCAGAATGTCGTGCAGAATGTCGGTATTCCGGTCGCGCAGCAGCTCGAAGCTGCCGGTGTTGGCGCGGTCGGCCGGTATCTCCGTATTCCTTAACCAGGTTCCGTTCACGTATTGAAAGAAATTGTCACACGCCAATGTCGAGCTATCCATTCTGGCGACGTCGAAGGGCTTGGCCTGCGCAAACAACGAGGCGCTTAAAGCAAACATCACCATTAATGCGGTAAAGCGGCTGAGGAACATTTGAATTCTCCTTAAGTTGAAAAAGATGTAGATTTAGATAACGATTATACGCCACTTGCGGGCAAAGGTTTCAAGCCGCCGGCGCGAAAAAAGCTCAGGGCATCGGGACAAATTGGCCGGCGACCGCCTCTCTCAGCTTCTGCGCCAGTTCCTTGCGGTCGGCGGAGCGGATCGGCTTCTCTCCGAATATTATCGTCGCCCTGAAATGGGGAATTTTGAAAAGCTGAAACAGGTGCCCGCCAAAAGTGTCTTCGTCGCGCCACCAGGCCACGCTTTCGGAAGCGCGCGCGCACCCATCGGGCGTTTCATAGCGAATGCTGGCGTAATGAACGTCGAGGCCGCTACGGGCGGCAAATTCCAGAAAGGAAGAATTGAATTTTAGTATTTCCCGGCCGTTCCAACTGGTGCCTTCGGGAAATACGACCACGCCCTCGCCGCGCGCCAAAGCTTCGAGGATCTTTTCGCCCGCCCGGGGAATGTCGCGCCGGTTGTTCCGGTCGATAAATATCGTCCCGAAACTGCTGACAATGGCTCCGGCGACCGGCCACGTTTGAATATCGCCTTTGGCGACGAAGACGCATTCCAAAACGCTGCGCAAAGCCGGCACGTCCGCGTAGCCGAGATGATTGCTGACGAGAAAAAAAGGAGGCTTGGGCGGCGTGCCGATGACGGTGAGCTTCATTCCGAGCAGCCCGACAAAACCTTTTGCCCATTTTTCAAAAAGAAATTCGCGCAGAAAACGCGTATTGTCCATCATCAGCGCCAGCGGATGGCCGATCAGCCGTAATAAATAAACAAGCAGGGTCAAGAGTAACAGGGCGGTAAATCGCAGGGTGGCGCGAACGGTATCCATTTATTTTTCGAACATGTTTTCGAATTGCGAGAAGAACATTTTGTAATATCTTTCTTCGATGGTTTTTACGTCGAAGATGACAAAGAAATCGATCGTTTTGAACTGGCGGTCGATCACCGGCTCGCCGCAAACCCGGGCGCCGATGCGCAGGTATGTTTTAAAGAGACGCGGCAATTCCAGGTCTTCGCCGGAATCGGGGGTCAAATAATCTTCGGGCTTGCAGGCGCAGGCTTCGCGGGGTTCCACGCGAAATCTCTCCTGCAGCATATAATTATCGCGTTCGAACATGCGCAGCGCCCTGCTTCCTTCCGTGCAGTCCTGCGAAAAAAGCGAACAGCAGCCGAAAAGATAACGCTTTTTGGTAAAGAGCGTGTACATCGCCAGGCCCTTCCACAAAAGAAAAAGCACTTTGGTGTTGCGGTAATTCCGGTCGATACAGGCGCGCCCGATCTCCACCGATTGCTGGAGCACTTCTGTGGGAAGATTTCCCAGATCGAATTCCTGTTCGGTGTAAAAACCGTGCCGGCTCTGCGCCATTTCATAGGTGCGCAGGCGGTAGGTTCCCACCACTTCGTTAGTGTCTTTTTGGATCACCAGCAGGTGATGCGAGGTGTGATCGAATTCGTCCTCATCGCGTTCGGTCAGGTACGAAGATTCCAGGCCCTCTTTGAGTTCCAGGTTGAAAACCTCGAATCGCAAATGAAGCGCGGCGTCGATCTCTTCCGCGGTGCGGGCAAAGCGCACCACATAGCGGCCTTCCTCGATCTCGGTGTCGGGAAGGTTCTCCATATAATACGGAGGATAATCAAAAGCCTTCTGAAATTCAGGCGCCTGCGATTGATGAATTGAAGACATTACTCTCCTGCCAAATATTTACTACCTTAGCATAAAATAATACGGAAAAATACTCAATGGGATTTTCGAGCGGGTTAGTTATGGTCATAAGAGAGAACCACCCCGTCATCCGAAGCGGATGCCACCCCTCCTTCGTAAGGAGGGGAGTTCAAGAAGAAAGCGCTAAAAAAACTCCCTTCCTTACGAAGGAGGGGTGCCCGAAGGGCGGGGCGGTTCTCTCTTTAAACTAAAAAACTTTTTTACCGGTCGACGGGCAGGCGAAAATTATAGCGAAGCAGAAAGCGAACGGGGATCGCTTTGCCGGCTAAGATCGCCGGGCGAAAATTCATCTTGCGAACGGTTTCCGTCACCTCTTCATCGAGCCCGAAGCCGCCCCAGCGGAGAATTTTGGTTTGGGTGATATAGCCTTTTTCGTCGATCGCCACTTCGATATCGACCACGGCTTCGATGCGCAAATGCTGAGACAGCGGGGTGGACGCGGGGCTAAACCGGCGGAAGGGAAGCGGTGTGCGCAGGGTCTGTTCATTACTCTCGTTGATCTCATAGATCGACGGGGCGAAGACGATAGGTTCGGCGGCTGAGGCTTTTCGCAGCGTTAAAGGCAGTTCGCGGGAATGAGCGTCGAATAACGCCAGCAGGGCTTTGTCAGCCGCGGCCGGTTCATCCGCTTCGGCGCTCAGATGTTTCCAGGCGATCAATTCCCCGGTGCGGGCATTGATCAGAAAGGTGACGAAATAAGCTTCGTAATAGACATTTTTTTTCGAAGAAGAACGGCGAAAATTTTCCGATCTTAAAACGAGATAATAATCGCAGCCGATCCCGATGCCGATATTTTTCGCTTCATCGACGGAAAGATTAAAAAGGTTTTTTCCGGTGTAGTTGCCGGACACAGTTTCGACCAGCTCCGGGTCGGCCAGCCTGAACGAATCTTCCAGCGAGCCGGCCAGTATCTCCGCCATGCTAAGTGTGACCGGATGTTTGTCGGTCGGAATGACGGCGATGCTTTTCACCTGCGCCGGGGCCGGTAAGGCCGGTAGAAAAAAAAGGCAAAAAAGCAGCGCAAAAAAACGCCGGTATGTGTTAACTCCGATCTTTAAAGGGTCGATCTTCATTTTCGTTGATACAGGGCGGAAATATCTTCCTGCGCCTCGGGCGGAAAACAGAGGCGGTGGATCTGATAGCCTTTTTGCAGTCCTCTGACCGCCGCGCTGATCTCGGAAATTTCGCGGATACGCGGGCGCGAATAACCGTCTTCGACGTAGATCAGGGATTTCGGTTTTGCGGTTTGAACGGTGTAGTAATAATAGGGAACGTCGCCGGCGCTGTCTTCGATCAGATAGTAATCCGGATCGAAGCCCGCTTTTTTTACCACGCCGCGGCAGGCGGCGATAAACTCCGTCCGTTCTTCATCCGGCATGTCCAGATCGAACGCCTTGAACAATCGCCGGTTGATAAATCGCCGGCTCAGATCGCGCAGGATATCGTCGTCCGATCCCTGCCAGCGTTTAATATGAAACATCACGTCGTTGTCGTCCAGTTCCAGGTGGTCGGCCAGGGAAAGTTTTTCGCGATGCAGAACGCGGGAAAAGGCCGACCCTTTGGCCTGCCAGACAAACTCACCGGCTTCGACAAGTTTTAGCGCCCGGTGGAACAGGGAGCGCAAAACCGTTTCCGCAGAGCGCAGCGTGCGGTGAAAATACACCTGGCGAAACATGTAATAGCGCGCCTGCAGATAATCTTCGACGGCGTACAGCCCGCGCGCGGAAACATAGAGCCGATCGTTTTCAGTGTCGATCTCCAGGCTGCGGATGATCCATTCCAGATCGTAGATGCCGTATTTGACCCCGGTCATCAGCGAATCCCGCAGCAGGTAATCCATCCGGTCAACGTCCAGCTGCGAGGAAATAAGCTGCCCCAGCGCGGCGGGCTGAAAGGTGCCGTTGATGATAGCGGCGATCTGTTCCGGCAGATCCGCCGAATATGAGCGCAGCAGCCGGCCGACCTCGGTTTCATCGCTGAGCACGGTTTTGACCGACCACTCTTCATGATGAAAATTCATGATGCTTTCGATCAGATGAGAAAAAGGGCCGTGTCCGATATCGTGGAGCAGCGCCGCCGCCAGCACGGCCGTTCGCTGATCAGGCGGAATGTCGTACTTGGGCTGTAATTTGTCGAGAATGCGGGTGGCGAGATGAAGCGCGCCCAGACTGTGGGTAAACCGCGAATGCTCGGCTCCCTGGTAGGTAAAAAAGCCGATGCCGAGCTGCCGTATCCGCCGCAGACGCTGAAACTCGGGCGCGTCGATAAGGCGAACCAGAAGCTCGCCTTCGCCCGTGTCGGTCGTCAGCCGGATGATATTGTGAACCGAATCCCGGTATATTTTTTCGACTGCAGAACTCCTAATTTTGTTTGCTCCGCAGATCCGAGATAGTTTTGCGGGTTTGCTCGGCGTCCTTGGCCGCTGGTTCGAGCTTCAAATATTTTTCCAATTCGTCGGCCGCCAGCCGGTATTTTTTTTCGCTCCAATAGATGCCGCCCAGCAAATAATGCGCCTTGCTGTGATTGCCGCCGCTGAGTTCGAGCGTGCGGGTAAAGGCTTTTTCGGCGTGCTGCAGATTCTGCATTTGCATCTGGGCTTTGCCCATGCAAAAGAAAACCTGGATCGAAGTGGTATTGAGTTTGATCGCTTCGTTCAAGTGCTGCGCCGCTTCCTCGTTGCTTTTCATTTCCACCAGCGAGCAGCCGAGGTTCACCCGGGGAGTAAAAGCCTGCGGTGAAAATCTGACCGCCGAGCGAAACGCTTCGATCGCTTTGCCTCTCTCGCCGACCCTGGCGTAAAGGACACCAAGTTCATTGAAAGCCAGCGCGAATTCGGGATATATCCCGATCGCCTGTGACAGCTCCGCGATCGCTTTCTGGTCGTTTCCGGCGCGGGCCGAGCGGCCTGCCTTGTTAAAGAGTTCGCCGGCTTCGGCCGGGGCCTTTGCGAGTTCGGCGCTGACCACCCCGGGAGGCATATTATTTTCCGGGTTGTGTTTTAACTGCAGGTAGATCGGCACATTAAGGATGCGCGGCGTCGAAGAAAGCGGGACCGAAGAATTCCCGATACTGGAATTGCCCGGATCGTCGATATAGGCCGACTCTCTGACGTTTTCAAACTGATCGAAATCCTGAATGACGACGTAGTACGACCCGCCGTTCAAATTTTTGAATGAGAAATTGCCGTTGGTATCGGCAAAGACGGTCAGGTCTCCGCTGGCGGCGCTTTCCAATCTTATCCGGATCGTAAGCGAGCTGGTCCGCTGGCCGCTGGGAAGAAAGATGCGCCCCTGGATGGTATTGCGGCCGCCGTTACCGGTGTAATTAGCTCCCTGGGCAAACGATCCGCTGGCGGCGATAAGCGGCAAAAGCGCGGTTATCGCGATCAGGAACCATTCGAAACCGGGTCTTTTGTGATGCAGGTAATCGCTGAAAAACTTCATAAAGCACCTCTTCTAAACCCAACGATAGTAGATGAATGTCTGGTAAGAATATCACAGGAAAAGAAAAAGGGAGAAACCTTTTTTGAGGCTTCTCCCTTTTCAAATCCATCGCGCTCCGGCAAAAAACCGGGGCGCGAAAGAGTCAGTTTATATTAGAACGAGAACTTCGCGCCAAGTCTGAACGTTGACGGGAACTGGAAGATGGTTCCGGTTCCGAACGTCTGGTTCGCGAATTGGATAGCGCCCGCACCCGGGATGCCCGAGTTGATCTGAAGGGTTTCATCCTGACGGATCGCTCTCTGAGCGTTCGTCACGTTGAACCAGTCAAACTGGAGACGCAGTGAAGTTTTTTCGCTGAATTTGATCGGGTAATAGGCACCGAAATCCAACTGGTAGTTGCTCGGCGTGCGGTTGCTGCCCGTGATCGGGTTGATAGCAGTTCCGCGCGGGTTGCAGATTCCCAGAGCTGTATTACAGAAGCCTTCATTGTTTCCATACACGGGGTGCGGAATCAATGCGTTGAAGGGGATACCCGACTGGTAATAGAAGTTGCCCGAAAGCATCAGTTTGAACGGCGTTTCATAGGTGCCGTTAAACTTGAATTGATGCGGACGGTCATTCGGCAAGCGTCCGTACGAACCGGCCAGCAAGCTGGGCAGATCGAACAGCGAAGTGATGTTCGGATCGGACTGTCCGTTATCGTTGCGGAACAGGCCTTCGTAGTTTCCGATCAGGCTGGAGAACACATAAGAAGCGATGAACTGATAATGGTTCGTGAAACGCTTCGTAGCGGTGAATTCCAATGCGCGATAGAAACGACGAGCGCGTCCGAAACACTGCGGGGCGCGACCCTGTGAAAGGTCACCGGCGCAAGCTTTGTCTTCGGTGTTGCCCGGAACGATTTCGCCCGGATTGAACAGGAAGTAGTGAGTACCGTCGTCGAACGAACCGTCTTCGATCACCGAACCCTGGGCGCGATAGATACCGCGGAAGCCCAGCGCCAGATCCTTGTACGCTTCGTATTCGATACCGGCAGACCATTCATTAACGGTTTGCGGTTTCAGGCCGTTGTCCACCGGAGTCGCTTCGCAACCCAGGCAGCCCAGTCCGGAAGCCGTACCGGCGATGATGGTGGTGCCGACCGGCGCGTTCACGATGTTCACGTTCGCGTTGCGGTCAAGCTGGATGTCGTCGCCACCGGCACGGACGTTGATGTCGAGCGGAAGCGGGGTTTCCAGATAACGGGCATAATTAGCAAAGAATTTGCCCTTGCCTTTTCCGGTGAAATCCCAGATCACGCCGATGCGCGGCTGGAGATTGTCGAAAAAGTTGTTCAGCTTGATGTAGGTCGAATCCGTGCCGTAAGCCTGCTGGTAATCCCAACGGCCGCCGACATTCAACTGGAAGTTACGCGTGATGCGGAAATCATCCTGAATGTAGAAGGATTCGATCGCGGTCGAGGTCGTTCCGTCGCCGGTGTTCAGCAAAAAGTCGCGGACACGAACGCTGGAAAGAACCAGAACCGGATTAACGCTCAACTGCGCCGCGGTCAAACCGGTGTTGGTGATCACCGAGGTGACACCAGCCGGAGCGGTGCCGCTCGCGATCAATCTGTTAACACTGGTCGTCAAGGCAGCGGCGGGACAGGCAAGCTGTCCGACAACTGCGGTCGGAACGCAGGGACCGAAGTTATTCGTTACACGAATTCCACCCGGCATGTTGGTCGCCGGGAACAGTGCGCCGGCTTCTTCACCGAACGGATCGCCGAAAGTTCTCGCCGGGCCGCTCGAGCGGGTAAAGATCTTGTAAAGATTCTTGTTGTATTCGAAACCATACTTGATGGTGTGTTTGCCCCAGATATTCTGCAATCTGGCAGCAACTTCCCAACGATCGCGGTTCTGGTCGGAAACCAGACCGAAACCCGAACGGGTATAGCCGCGCTGCAGGATGCCGCCGCGTCCGTCGATATAGGCCAATCTCAATGAGTTGGGATCGCCCAGGGTACGGAAGGTGGTGGTATTCACGATCGGGCGGATCGTTCCGCTCACCAAAGCCGCGAAGTTGTCAGCGACCAGCGACTGTCCGGCAACCGAAGCTTCCGGCGCGGTGTCGGCCTGCTGTTTGTGCAGTCCGAACATGAATTCGCCGATCCAGTTCTGTCCGAGGGTCGAGTTCAAACGTCCGGTGTAGTTATGTCCGCCGGTTTTGATCACGCCGCTGAAGCTGTTGATATCCGCACCGAAACCGGTGTTGGGCGTACGAGCGTTCAGGCCGAACAAAAAGCCTTCCTGCTTGGTGAAATCACCAAAGGTCGAGAAGGTAAAGGTGTTGTTGTTGTTGATACCCCAGGTCAGCTTGCCCGCGTAGAACGGGGTCGTGATCTTGTTTTCCACCGGCAGGCCGAAGGTCTGGGTGGCAAAGGTATTTTCGCGGCGCTGCGGATTGAAAGCACCGAAGAACCAAAGTTTGTTTTTAACGATCGGTCCGCCGATGTCGAATCCGGCGTCGATTTCCTGAAATTTGCCGGTTGAGGCGCCGATCAGGGGGATCGCCGAAGCTTTCACGCTGCTTACCATTCCCTTGGTGGTGATGTAAGCAAACAGGTCGCCGTGGAATTCGTTACCACCGCTCTTGGTGACGACGTTGAAAATACCGCCGGTCGCTTTGCCGTATTCGGCGCCGTACGAACCGGTTTTGATTTCCACTTCCTGGACGAACTCGAACGGGATGTTGGCGCCGGCGCCGCCGAAGGCGGGATCGGACGTGTTAACACCGTCGAGGATGTAGTTGTTTTCCGGACCTGACGAACCGCCGACCGAAGGATCGCGGTCACGTCCCGAAGCGTCGCGAAGACCCGAACGGGTCACCGTCGGCGCGATGGTGTAAAGACCCTGCACCGTACGTGCGGTCGGGAAGTTCGAGAACTGATCGGTCGATACGTTAGTACCGGTCGTGTTGTTCGTCTGATCGATCTCAGGGGTGGATGCGACCACATCGACAACAGCTCCGACGCCTTTCGGCTTCATGGTAACGTCAACCGAAGTTGATTTTGAAAGATTTACTTCGACGCCCGTGGTTTCGGAGCCGTCAAAGCCGGCCGAAGCCTCAACTTTAACGCTGTATTTTCCCGGAGGAACCGCTGAGAAGCGATAATTTCCGTTTTCATCGGTAGTCGTGGTTTGCGGACGAATCAAATTCGAACCGCTAAGTGTGACAGTAGCATTTGGGACAACCGCGCCGTTACTATCCATAACGGTACCTTCGATTTGCCCAGTTGTAGAAGTTTGTGCCATTGCAGATGTCGCTAAAAGAAGCGAACAAAATGCAAATAACGCAATAGCAAAAACTTTAAGACTGTTTTTCATGCTTTAGATATTCCTTTCTGAATAATTGTGTTGGAATTCATTTAGATATATTCCGTTTAATTTCAACTTTATAAAGGCAACTGGCGTGCCCTTGAGGCCTAAGAGGTTAAATGCTGTAAAATAGAGGGTTATCGCGGCGAGTATGTGAAAAGGGTAGTATTACATACAAAAATATGAATTTAGGCTACTACAACCTGAATAATATTTAGAAATTCAGGATATGGCCGAGTTTTTCTTTCTTTATGCGGAGGTAGTGGGCTGCCGTTTCGGGGGTTTCGACTTCGAGCGGAACTCTTTCCACCACTTTTAGCCCGGCGGCTTCGAGGGCGTGTATTTTGTCGGGATTATTCGACATTACGCGCACGTGGCACAGCCCCAGATCGAAGAGGATCTCGGCGCACTGCTGGTAGTTTCGGGCGTCGATCACGAAGCCCAGTTTTTCGTTGGCTTCGACCGTGTCGGCCCCTTCGTCCTGCAGGGCGTAGGCCCTGATCTTGTTGAGAATGCCGATGCCGCGGCCTTCCTGCTGCTGATAGACGATCGCGCCGAGCCCGGCGGATTCGATCATTTCCATCGCGCGTTCGAGCTGCGGCCCGCAATCGCACTTGGTCGAGTTGAAGACGTCGCCGGTCAGGCATTGAGAGTGAATTCTTACCAGCGTGGGAACATCCGGGCTGAGTTCGCCTTTAAATAACACGACAAATTCTTCGTTGCTGTTTAGGGAACGATAGCCGACGATCTTGAAATCACCCGCCTTGGTCGGCAGGTTGGCGGTGGCCACACGCTCGACCGATAATTTCCCTGTTTCACAACAATCTTCCGCACTATTTTCCGCCGCCGGATCTTCAGTATTTAACATTACTTAAAAGTATAGGCTTTGATTCGGTGCAGGGCAAGAGTTGGAAAGATGGGGTGGAGTACTATTCGAGTTGCTGTAGGTTATCTAAGGTGAGGAGAAATAAGTGTCAGTAGCCCGCGCGCGTCAGCAAGGGCGCTCTTATTTGCTCTGAAGAATGCGCCCTCCTGACGGCCGGGCTACCGACACAAATTAAAATAGGGTGTTAACCTGGGAGCGCAGGCATCCTGCCTGCTAAGGATCGCGAAGCGATCTTTGGCTTTATTTATAAACAAGTTAGCGCGACAAATCGCGCTTGCAGGCAGGATGCCTGCGCTCCCAGGTTTAGTCTTATGCTTTATCGTCCGGAGTTTCGTTTTGATCAGTCGGCTCATCCGCAGGCTCATCGGCGGAGGGTTCGTTTTCTTTCTTTTCGTCTTTTTCTTCGTGGGCAAAAACTGCTCCGTCCGACATTCCGAAGAGGCGCGAAAACAAGGCGCTGATGACTTCCGAAATTTTCGAAGGCTGGGCCGAGGGAACCACCGCCAGAGACTCGTCTTCGGCAAAAGCCGCCTGGAGTTCGGCCAGTTCGGCGGTCTTGTGCAGGCAGAAACCGCAGTCGATCAAATGTCCGACAAAGGCGCTGTTTTCACGCGCGCTCAGATTTCCTTCGACAAAAGCGCTGAGGGCGTCTTCATCGTAGTGTTTTCCGGCTTCATTCGGAGCAGAAGAACGAAAACGCAAATAGCCTTCGAGCATTTGCTGAATTTTAATATTTTCGTTTTTTAAGTTCTGCTGAGCCATGATCTTATACTGCCTCCATTATCTAGACGGGCTTCGGTGCGCTTTTTGCCGAAAAATATGCCGTTTTATCAGAAGTTTTTAATACTTCCATAAATTTTTACGAAACCGTCAGGCTCTGGTAAATTCCCGGAGCCGCCATATCTTCCGTCACGATTTTTATGCAAACCCCTATCTCTTCTTCATTTAGCCCGGACTTGCCGCCGAGTTCCTCACGGAAAAGCTTTAATATTTTGGAATAGGTTTTATCCAGCCAGCGCATTACCGTCGATTCATGGATCTTGTTTTCGGAATCTTTTGCGCGGGCGGTGGATTTACGCTGGATCCAATCCCGCAGCGGCGAATCGGGCGCTTCGACCAGGCGGGCGATCTCCCGTAATTTCATCGATTCGACGTGATAATAAAGCAAAAGCAGCTTTTCGTGGCTTTCCAGGACGGAAAACACCGTCTGGATCGCGTTTAACGCCGCCGAGCGGTACCGGTTGCGGGTTATCTGCTCGATGGTTTCGGCTTCGCCGCCCTTAACCGGTTCGGAAAAACTGGCGTGAACGTGGCCTTCGCCGACATTTTCCATCATCTCGTCGAGCGAGACTTCGTCGTGGCTGACGCGGTGCAGATCGACCAGCGAATGCCAGACGACGGTGCGCAGCCAGCCCTTTAAAGAGCCGCGCCCGCTGAAGGTGGCGAATTTGGACATCCGCATGCCGTCCACTACCTTCGTGCCATAAAGCTCGACATAGACGATGTCGATCACCTCGGTGGCGTCCGTTTCGGAACTCGCCAGGTGGCGCGCGACCCTTTCGACATAGGAACGATACTGGTGGTCGAATTCCCACCAGGCGAATTCATTTCCCGCCGCGCAGGCCAAAGCCAGAAACAGATCCCTGGTTTGCAGTTCGCTCAGAAACGAGCGAAGCTCCGCGACCGTGATCGCGTCAGAATCAGCGCCCTGATTTGCAGATGAAAATAGATATTTATGAGCGGTCTTTTCCAGCGCGGCGCTAAAGGCCTCGGGCGCGACACCGAAATTCGGATACTCTTCCGCGCATTTGGCGTGAATCTCTTTCATCAGGCCTTCGCATTCGGAAAGCAATCGTTCGTTTTGTGAATTTTCAGCAGGCATTGTTTGCTCGCAAACATTATAGCAAATTCTGCTTTAGGCGGGCAGTTTAGAGCAGACTGTTTTACTGTAGCGCCAGCGTCCCGCTGGCTGTCGCGGGGGCGTCCCGCCCGCGCCTGATTTTTAACCTGACGGCGGGACGCCGTCAGGACAGCCGCCGGGACTGCGGCGTTACATGCGGACGGGACGTCCGCGCTCCCGGTATCAGCAAGACTCACGATTCTTAACTCTCCAGACTCTTACGTTTGCGGCAGCAAATTCCCGTTTGAACCCAGATCGGTGCCGGACGGCGGATCGATATTGTATTGCAGTTCGTAGAGCCGCCAGTAGAGCCCGCGCTGGGTGAGCAATTCCTGATGGGTGCCGATCTCGCGAAGCTCTCCGCGGTGAAGCACGATAATTCGGTCGCAGCGCTGGATGGTGGAGAGGCGGTGCGCGACCACGATCGAGGTCCTTTCCTGCAAGACCCGTTCGACGGCCTGCTGGATAAGCTGCTCGGTTTCGGTGTCGATCGAACTGGTGGCTTCGTCCAGCACGAGGATGGAAGGGTCGAAAGCCAGCGCGCGGGCGAACGAAACCAGCTGCTTCTGCCCGACGGAAAGCCCGGCGCCGCGTTCTTTTACTTCGTAAGCGTAGCGGCCGGGAAGCGCTTCGATAAATTCCGACGCGTGGACTTCGCCCGCCGCCCATTTGACCCGCGCGTCCGAAATGTCTTTTTTACCGAGCCTGATATTTTTTTCGATCGAACCGCTAAAGAGAAATACGTCCTGTAAAACAACCGCGAAATTTTCGCGCAGGCTGCGCAGATCCCAGTCTTTTACGTCCACGCCGTCGATCAGTATCCGGCCCTTCTGCACATCGTAAAATCGCATCAGCAAATTCGTGATGGTGGTTTTCCCGGAGCCGGTGTGGCCGACCAGCGCGACTGATTCGCCGGCTTCGACGGCAAAGGAAACGTCTTTTAAGACCCAATCCTCGTCTTTGTAAGCGAACCAGACGTTTTGAAATTCGATGCGCCCGGCGATCCGTCCCGATTTTTTCGGCTCCGCCGGCGACTGGATCGTGACCGGCAGATCGAGCAGCTGAAAGATCCGGTACGAGGCGACGATCGCCGCCTGCAGCACGTTGAATTTATCTGAAAGATCGCGGATCGGCTGAAACAGCAGCCCCGAATATTGAATGAACGCGACCAGCGTGCCCAGCGTCAGAGCTTTTTGTTCCGCCGCGCTCCCGGTCAGAAGCTGGTACCCGCCGAACCAGAGGATCACCGCGATCCCGATCGCGCCGATAAAATCGACCATCGGGAAAAAGATCGAATAATAGTAAATGGTCGTGATGTTGGCGTTGCGATAATCGTCGTTGATCTCGTGAAAGCGCGACTGAACTTTTTCCTCGGCGTTAAAAAGCTGGACGGTCTGCGCGCCGGAAATATGCTCCTGCAAAAAAGCGTTGAGCCGGGCGAGGCGGGTGCGTACCATGTCAAAGCCGTTGCGGGCGTGTTTGCGAAACCAGTTTGTCGCGATAAAAAGCAGCGGCACGGTGACCAGCGAAACCAGCGCCAGTTTCCAGTCCATCAAAAACATCATCGCCAGGATGGCAAAGATGATCACCAGATCGCCGAGCACGTCGATCACGCCGGAGGTAAAAATTTCGTTTAGCGAATCGACGTCGGAGGTCAGGCGGGTGATGATGCGCCCGACGGGAAATTTATCGTAATAGGCGACTTCCTGATTCTGCAGCTTGGTAAATATCTCGGTGCGGAGGTCGAACATCACCCGCTGTCCGACGTGATTGAGAAATATCTCCTGCGTGTAGGCCAGCAGGTAGCGAAAAAACATCACGCTGAAAAAGGCGACCACGAAAATCCAAAAACCGTCGAGCATTTTCGGCACCACGTAATGATCGATGCCGTACTGGGTGAATTTCGGCTGCAGCGCGCCGAGAATGTTCGTGATCAGCGTCAAAAACAGCGCGGTGATCATGAGCCCCTTGTACGGTTTCAGATAACGAAGCAGCCGCTGAATTATGCCCCAGTCGTACGTCTTGCCGATCTTGTCTTCTTCGTGAAATTGTTTTGCTTCTTCCGCCATTATTTTTTATAACTCGCCCGGAGCAGATGCTTCTTTTTCGGAAAGTGCAAAAGTATTCCCAAAATTCCCAGCGCGAACCAGAGAAAAAAGTATTGGTAACCGAGCGCGAAAGCGAGCACGAATCCGAGCAGCGAGATCGATTCGCAGAGAGCGCAGGAAATAACCAGCGCGGTCTGTACCAGGTCGGGATTTTGCTCGGCCTCGGCCTGTTTCAGCATTCGCGCCTTGATGGCGAACGAGAGGGCGAACGAGGTCACCGCCAGCACCGCCAGCATTATCACCATGACCGGATTCTGCCCGGACAGGGGTTCGGAAAATTCGAATCTGAACAGCTCGTTTTTGGTAAAAAACAAAACGCTCAGAAAGAAAAACTGAGTGGTGAGCAAGACGGCCCAGACCACGCGCAATCTTTGATAGCGCTGCTCGATCGTTTCCTGTTCTTTTTGCGTCTGTTCCTTTTCCGGTTGCATAATGTTTCCTCTAACTGCCTAATTCGTTGCCGCCAGTTCTTCTTCCAAAAGCTGCCGTTTATAAAGGTCGGCGTATTCACCGCCCAGTTTCAAAAGCTCGTCGTGTGTGCCGCGTTCGACGATGCGTCCGTCCCGCAGCGCGCAGATCAGATCGGCGTCGCGCACGGTCGAGATGCGATGCGAGACGATCAGCGTGGTGCGGTTCTGCCTCACCTGGCGGAGGCGCTGTAATATTTGTTCTTCGGTATAGGTATCGACCGCCGAGAGCGAATCGTCGAGGATCAGGATCTTCGGATCGCGGATAACGGCGCGCGCGATCGACGTGCGCTGTTTCTGGCCGCCGGAAAGAGTGATGCCGCGTTCGCCGACAAGCTGTTCGAAACCGCTCGGGAAATTTTCGATGTCTTCGATCAGCCCGGCGGTTTCCGCCGCCTGCTCGACCCGCTGCCGTGGGGTCCCGCTGACGCCGAAAGCGATATTTTCCGCCAGCGTGTCGCTGAACAAAAACGATTCCTGCGGCACGGCGCCGATCGCCGAGCGAAGCTGCTGCAGGGGATAATCGCTCACCGGAACGTCATCCACCAGCACCGTTCCCGGCGGCGCTTCGATCAGGCGGGGAACCAGGCTGACCAGCGTTGATTTTCCGCTGCCGGTCTTGCCGACGAAAGCGATGGTCTGTCCCTGCTCGATGGTCAGGTCGATGTCCCGCAGCACGTACGGCATGTTTTTGCTGTAACGAAAATTCAGGTTGCGAAATTCGATCCTGCCGCTGATCGGCTTTTGCTCCCGGACGCCGGGCGTGTCATCGATCGCCGGTTTTATGTCGAGTATCTGGTTTATTCTTTTCAGGCTGGCGGTGCCGCGCTGGTAGAGGTTTACCACGTACCCGAGCGCGATCAGATTCCAGATCATGCGCTGCAGGTAGAGATTAAAGGCGGCAAAATCTCCGGCGGAAATTTCGCCTCTGACCGCCATTGGGATGCCGACGATAAAGATGATGACAAATCCCAGCCCGATCAGAAAAAACATCAGCGGGCGCATCGCCGCCGCATATTTCACCAGGCTCAGATTCTGCCGGGCGTATTCGCGGTTGAGTTTTTGAAAATCTTCGATCTCGGCGGCTTCCTGGGCGTAGGCCCGCACCACCCGGACGCCTGATAAATTTTCCTGCGCCCGCGCCGTGATGTGCGAAAAATATTCCTGGATCTTTTCGAAGCGGACGTGGATCCGCTGGCCGAGAAATTTCACCGTCAGCGAAACCAGCGGCATCGTGACCAGCAGCAGCAGGGTCAGCCGGACGTTTATCTGCAGCAAAACCGGCAGCGCGATCGCTACCGCAAAGATCGCCTGAAAGGAATAAAGGATCATCGGGCCGATGATCTGGCGCACGGCGGCAAGATCGTTGGTGGCGCGCGACATCAGATCGCCGACGCGGTGCTCGTAAAAAAAAGAGACCGGCTGGTTGACCAGGTGGGCGTAGTAATCGCGCCGGATGTCGTATTCCATGTGGCGTGAAGCGTTGATCAGCAGCCGCCGCTGCCAGAAAAGAAAAACCCCGCTGAGAAAATTGCCGCCGAGGATCGCCGCCGGGTAAAAGACGACCTTTTGCCAGGTGATGTTCGTGCCCAGATCGTCGATCGCCCAGCCCACCAGCAGCGGCATCGTCAGGCTGAACAGCATCGAAAAGAAGATAAATACCACCCCCCAGACGATGTGCCATTTGTAAGGGCGAAAATACCTGATGAATTGTTTGATGTCTTCCACTACTTAATATCTGTCATTAATAAGAATTCAAATTTTCGAATACGTTGTCAAAGCGGTCGCGATCAATTTATCCCTGTCGTCCGTCACTTCGGCTGAGACGGTGATCAACCTCTTGCCCGCGCGGAGAATTTTCGCTTCGCAGCGGACGGAGCCCGCCGTCACCGGGCGCAGGTAATGAACGGTCAGATCGACCGTCGCGGCGTTTTCGCCTTCCGTCAGGACGGAGGCCACGGCAAAGGCCGTCGCCGTATCGATCAGCGAAGCGGTCGCGCCGCCGTGCATCAGATGACGATGCTGCCTGAGTTTGTCCTGCATCTGCAGGCGCACCGTCGCGCGGCCGGGTTCGATCTCGCTGAGCTCCATTCCCAGCAGGCGCGCAAACGGGATCGTCTCAAAAACTTCGCGCGCGATCCGGCGGTGTTCCGCGCTAAGTTCCGTAAATTCGGGTGTGCTCATTCCGCCTCCAGCCTTTCCCGCCACAGGATATTCTGCATTTCCCCCGCGGAGATATTTTGGCATCCGTCCGGTTTGTTAAAGACACCGGCATCGACACTCAATTTGATATTACGAAATTCGGTCGTGATCGGGTTCATCTTTTGCCCGTCTTTTAAGGTGTAAAATTCCGTTCTGACCGGCATTCCGAGCTCTTCATCGACCCAAACGAGCGCCTCGCCAGGGCTTTCGACGCCGTTCGTTTTTTCATAGCGAACGCGGAATTTTGCCAGCGCCCGCCCGCCGACGGTTTCCTTGCCCAGGCTCTCGAAATTTGTCGGGATTTTTTCCGCCAGCCAGCCGCTGGTCAAAAAATCGGTAAAGGATTCGCCCTGCGCCGGCGCGGCGCTTCCCGCGGCCTTTTTTTCTTCGGCCGAGCATTTCTTTTGCGGCAGCAGGACGATCGTTTTGCCGCCTTCGTCTTCGAGCACCGACATTGTTTCCTTTGCCGAAAGCTCGTAATCCGTCCGGCGTTTTTCACCGTCGCGGGCGATAAAATATTTTTGCCCGCCGGCGTCGGTTTCAGTGATGGAGATCACGATCTCGGCCTGATAAAGCGCGGGCTCCCTGGTCGAAAACGGCAAAGCGCTGACGGCGGGCGATGCGGGCGGCGGCGAATTTACACCCGGCGCGGGGCCCGTTTTGCCGCAGGAACTGCAGGCGGAATTTAGGGAAATAGACGCTGCGAGAAGCCAGAAAAGGTAGTGAGTCTTGTGTGCCCGGAGCATGTTTTTACAACGCGAAAAGAGATTCTAACACAAAGCAAACAAAGCGCGAAAACGAGCGGCAAAATAGCGATAGGCCAGTATCAAATTATCTTCACTATTAACTTTTAACTACGAACTTTTAACTGTTAATAAATAGGGGGGCTTTGTCTGTAAAACAAGACGATCCGTTCCTTTATAAAGTAGCCCGATTTACAGGTAACCCTTTAGAACAATGAATAGTTATCAGTTAAAAGTTAATAGTGGTTTTACCTTCGCTCTAAATTCTTTTAGCTATTGCCGAAAAATAATTAACAATCGCGAATTAATAATTTAGAATGCGAACTAGTATTTTCTGATAATTCAAATTGGCCCACGACCCGCAAAATTTGTTTTTCATACTGTCGGAAACACTCGAAACGGCTTTCGAGTGGCTTTTGGTGCGTGAGACTGGCGCGAATGCGACCTTAAAACGCGCGGACATCGAGGTGATCTACAAAAAAGGCAGGGTGCTTTTGGAATGCCCAACCCCGGAAGGCGTAAAAACGTGGCGAATAAAATCCCTTGAAGAAGGCGAAAGAGTTGAAAAAGGCGAAAAAGTTGATAACAAATTACTGTTGACGGCCTCTGCAGATTTCGGTTCCGAAACGGAAAAGATCGAGCTTATCCCACGCACCACCGCCGCCGATCTGCTGGCGGCGATACGAGAAGCGCGGCTGGAAATAGCGGGAAAGATCGCCGGAGCGGCGGCGGCAAAAATCGCGGGAGCGAAGATCGCGAGCGTGCGTCTGAGTAAAGGAGTACGCGCCGGAGAATACGGCAGCAACGCGCAGATACTGCTTCAGATTGCGCCGGGAAAACAGGCCGCCGTTTTTGCGCAGGTGACCCGGAAGGGAATTTATCCCGAAGGCCTTTTGGTTGCCGCGATCTGGTGGTTTAACGCTGTCTCGCAGCGCGCGAAAAAGAATCGCATCGAAAAACTTTGGCTGGCGGCGGATAAAAAACTTCTTCGCAAATTAAAAAAGGTCGCGGCGTTGTTAAAACCCGGTTGGCGCGAGCGTGTCTCTTTGTTCGAGATCGATCTGGAAAACGCGGCGCTGCGTGAAATAAAGATCCCGGAAATGCGAAATTTATGGCGCGAGAAAATTCGTAAATTAAAAATTCCCGCCGCGCAAATTCCGACCGAACTTGCGCAAAAGATCGCCGATCTTGCTCCCGAAGCGATCGATATCACCTACTCCGCGCACGGCGAAAATTTGCGTTTTCACGGGCTGCCATTTGCGCGGGTGAGAAGTTTATTGGGAACGGAAAGAGCGTGGTTCGGCGCGGGTAAAAAGCGGCGCCTGCTGGAACCGGGCAGCGATGACGAGCTGCGGGCGCTGGCCGGTGAATTAAAGAAAAAACGACACCACCGGACGGCGGAAAAGGATCATTATTTTTACCGCGCGTCTCCCGAACACTGGCTGGAATCTCTGCTGAGCCGCGATATTACCCGGCTCGACGCCAACCTGATCCTGTCGCCGATCTATCGGCAATTTCGCGCCTCGTCGGAGCAGATCGATCTGCTCGCGCTGCGCCGGGACGGGCGTCTGGTGGTGATCGAACTTAAGGTTTCGCCCAGCCGCGAGTGCGTCTTTCAGGCGGCCAATTACTGGCGGCTGATCGAATCGCACCGGCGGTCGGGAAACCTGCGCGAAGCGCGGGCTTTCGGCGACCTCGAAATAGCGGACGAACCGGCGCTGGTATGCCTGGCCGCGCCGGCGCTCAGCTTTCACCGCGACCTGGAATTCTGGGCCGGCCTGATCTCCCCGAAGATCGAGATCTACCGCTACGAGCTGCATGAAAACTGGCGCGAAGAAATAAAGGTTTTACAAAGAAGTAAGCTCGGCGGGTGAATGGTAAATGGTAAATGGTGAAGAGTACCAATTACTAAAGACTAATCACCAATCACCAATCACCAATTATGCGCGTATGGGTGTATGATACAAAAAAGTTTTTTACAAAAAACTGCCACGGCAGTCATATATCCGATCAAAAGAGGTGAGTATGTCCGGAATAAATTTCACGTGCCGCGCCCTCGCAACCGTACAGGTTTTGGCTTTGGCTATTACATTATCTCCTCTCCCTTTCGCCCAGGGTAAAATAAAGATACCCGAGACGGTTTATTCGAATCCCCAGGCTATCACGATCAACACCGCTTCCGGGCTGACCGCGCCGACAGCGGCGGCTACCTATCCATCTAATATTGCTGTTTCCGGCATGAGCGGAACGGTAACCCGGGTGGCGGTAACTCTGACCGGCGTGACTCACCCGAATTTCGCAAATCTGGATTTTCTGCTGGTCAGCCCGAGCGGCGCGAAATTTATTTTTGCTTCCGATCTGACCGAGGGCGGAGGCAACGGGATAGCGATAGATGACCGGGTCTTTACCTTTGCGGATAATGCGCCGACCAGTTTTCCCTTGAACGGAAACACCGGCGTCCCTTCTTCCGGCGCGTATAAACCGACCAGCGGCGACGGGATTGCGGACGCGTTTCCCGCGCCGGCTCCGGCAGGGCCTTATATTCAGCCCGCCAGCGGTTTTGCCGCGGCTTTTAACGGAACGGCCCCGAACGGAATCTGGTCGCTGTACGTGGCCGATGACGCGCTCGGCAATGCCGGAAGCATCAGCGACGGGTGGTCGCTGGAGATCACCACCGATCTTTCGCCGATCACTACTTTTGCTAATGCTAACTACCTGGCGATAAACGATGTTATTACGGCTGCTAATCCCTACGGCACGACGATAAATGTTTCCGGCGCGACGGGAGCGATCTCCAATCTAAAGGTGACGCTGACGGGTTTTTCTCACACCACGCCGCAGGATGTGGATATTCTGCTGGTCAGCCCCAACGGCAGGGGTTTGATCCTGCTGTCGGATGCGGGCGGCACTACGGCCGCCAGCGGAGCTAATCTTACCTTCGACGATGCGGCGGCGGCGGCGATCACCACGGTCGTCTCCGGTACTTTCAAGCCGACCGATGTGGACGTCGAGATATTTGACACATTTCCCGCGCCCGCGCCGCTGCGGCCTTATATTAGAAGCACGTTCAACAACCAGTTAAGCAATTTCAACGGCTATAGCCCGAACGGGGACTGGCGGCTTTATGTGGTGGACGACGCGCTGAATAATGCCGGTTCGATCTCCGGCGGCTGGAGCCTCGATATCACGACCACGCCGATCGTGCCGCCGCCGCCGTCAACCTGCGCCGCGCCGAGTTTTTCGCCAATGAATTTTTCGGTCGGGGCCAATCCGACCAATGTCGCCGTGGCCGATTTTAACAACGACACCAAACCCGACCTGGCCGTGACCAATCAGGTCTCCAATGACGTTTCGATCCTGCTCAATAACGGGAACGGCACCTACGGGACGCAGAGCCTGGTTAGCGCCGGCACCGGCCCTTATTCGATCGTAGCGGGAAAATTCAACGCCGATAATAATTTCGATCTGGCGGTGGCGAATTCGAGCTCGAATAATGTTTCGATCCTGCTCGGAAACGGCAACGGAACGTTTTCCGCGCCGGCGAATTTCTTTGTCGGGCCCAGCCCGATCTCGATCGCCAGCGGCGATTTTAACGGCGATACGAAACCGGATCTGGTCGTAGCGAATTTCGGAGGATTTTTCTCCGGCTCGGTCTCTCTTTTGATCGGAAACGGCAGCGGCGGATTTACCACCGGAAATACGGTGCGCACCCGGACGCAGCCGTCTTATGTGACGGTGCTGGATTTTAACGGCGACGCGAAACAGGATATCGTGGTCGCGAATTTCGGGGCTGACAGCGTCTCGACCTTCGCGGGCAGCGGTTCAGGCACTTTTCAACTGGTCCAGAATCTGGGCGCCGGATCGGGGCCGGTCGCGATAGAGGCCGCCGACTTTATCGGCAACGACGGCATCAAGGATCTGGCGATCGCAAATTACAATTCCGACAACCTGACCTTCTGCACCGGTTTTGCCAGCGGGCAGTTTAACTGCACTCCTAACGGGACATGGTCGGCGAATCCGATCTCGATCAGCTCCGGCGCATTTCTCGGCGGGGCGACCAGCCTGGCCGTCGCGCTGAGCGGATCGAATCTGGTCAGGGTCGTGACCAGCGCGATCAGCGTGGGGCAGAATCCCAACGCCGTCAGAACCGCCGACCTCAACGTCGATGGCAAGCCCGATCTGGTGTCGGTGAATTCCGGCTCCAACGATGTTTCCGTGCTGCTCAACAGCTGTATCGTGGCGACCGGAAACCTGTTCGATTTCAACGGCGACCGGCGAACGGACTACACGGTCTTTCGCCCGAGCGGAACGAACTGGTGGCTTTCGCCGCAGGCCAATCCGGTGAAAAACCTCGGGCGGCCGACGGACAGGATCGTCCCGGCCGATTATAACGGCGACAAGCTGACCGATTACGCCATCTATCGCCCGGAAAATAATCTGTGGTTCGTGATCGACTCATTTAACGGCAAGCCGATCTATTATCTTCAATTCGGCGTGGCGCAGGATATCGCCGCTCCGGCCGATTACGACGGAGACGGAAAGACCGATATCGCCGTCTGGCGGCCGAGCGACGGCAACTGGTATATCCGGCGAAGCACCGACAACGTGACCCAGGTCACCGGGTTCGGCATGAACGGCGACACGCCCGCCCCGGCGGATTATGACGGCGACGGCAAGGACGACATTGCCGTATTTCGCGGCTCGACCGGCGTCTGGTATATCGTGCGAAGCTCGGACAGCCAACTCGTCATCCAGCAATTCGGCATGAACGGCGACAAAACCGTCCAGGCCGATTACGAAGGCGACGGCAAAGCCGACATCGCGATCTGGCGGCCATCGAACGGCGCGTGGTATGTGCTGAAAAGCTCGGACGCGGGCGTTCTATCCTATAACTGGGGAATGTTCGGCGATATTCCGGCGCCGGGCGATTATGACGGCGACGGAAAATTCGATTTCGCCGTGTGGCGGCCGACCGACGGATTCTGGTACGTCGTGAAAAGCTCAGACGGGTCGCCGGTATACACTCCCTGGGGATTGAACGGGGACATCCCGATCCCTTCGGCGTTCGTCCGGTAAAGGCAGATAGAGCGGGCTCTTGACGGGCCCGCTTTTTATTCAACCGGCAAGTTAACCTGGGAGCGCAGGCATCCTGCCTGCAAAAGATCGCGCAGCGAGCTAAAAGATTTTTATCAAACGCTTTTTTTGCGCGTGACCGCGCGTGCAGGCAGGATGCCTGCGCTCCCAGGTTAACGCTCGCTATTTAAATCGAATTATTCCTTGTTCACAAAGCGGTAACCGATGCCGCGCACGGTCTGGAGAATTTTCGGATTGTTGGGTTCGTCTTCGAGGTAACGGCGGAGCCGCACGATAAAATTATCGATCGCGCGGGTGTCGGTGTCTTCGTGAAGCCCCCAGATATCTTCGAGGATTGTTTTGCGCGAGACGGGAGTGCCGGCATTTTCGATCAGATAGCGCAGCAGTTTGGCTTCCATCAGCGTCAGGCGAACGGTCTTGTTTTCGCTGATCAATTCCAGGTTTTCAAAATCGATGGTCTTATCTTTTATCCGGACGGTCTCCGCCAGGGCGGGTTTCTTTTCCTTCAGGAGCCACTGGCGGCGGCGGAGCAATCCGTTGAGTCTCGCCTGAAAGATCGCCAGTTCAAATGGTTTCGGCAGGTAATCGTCGGCCCCGGCGGCAAAACCTTCGAGCACGTCTTCGGGGCGGCCGCGCGCGGTCAGCATCAGGATGGGTGTGTAATCCTGCGCTTCGCGCAGGGTTTTTGCGACGGTAAAGCCGTCCACTTCGGGGAGCATCACGTCCAGGATTATCGCGTCGAATTTTTTATTTTCTTTTAAAAGCAGCCGCAGCGCCGCCGCGCCGTCGCCCGCGATCTGAACCGCGAAATTTTCCGCTTCCAGATTGAAACGCATTCCTTCGGCCAGGTGCTGTTCGTCTTCGACGATGAGAATTTTCATGCTTTTTTATTTACCGCTTTGGGAAGCCGGATGATAAACCTGCTCCCCCGGCCTTCGCCTTTGCTCTCGGCCCAGATCTTTCCGCCGTGTTTTCTGATGACGGAGCCGACGATGAAAAGCCCCAGCCCGGTGCCCTTCGCTTTTTGCGTCGCGACATTCTGCGCCCGGTAAAAGCGCCGGAAAATGCGTTTTAATTCGGAACGGGGAATGCCGATGCCGTAATCCTTGATGCGGGTCTCGATCGTTTTATCGCCGATATCCTTAACGGAAACCCGCACCTTGATCTCGCCGTCGGAATACTTTACGGCGTTGTCGAGGAGGTTCGTAAAAACGGCCTGCAGCTCTTCGCGGTTGCCGGAAATTATTATTTCATTTTCCGGCCGTTTAAAATCGATCGCTCCCGCGTCCAGATTGTACCCGGTTCTCACGCGCTCGACGCATTCCTGTAAAAACGCTCCGAGTTCGATAGCCGCGGGATTCTGCAGGCGCTTTTGTTCGCGGACGCGGCTGGCCTGCAAAACCTGCTCGACGGTATTTAAGAGACGGTCGTTATCGGCCAGCATGATGTCGTAAAATTCCTGCTGCTTTTCCGGCGTGACGTCGCGTTTTTTCAGGGTTTCGAGATAGAGGCGGATCGAGGCGATCGGGGTCTTCAATTCGTGCGTGACGGCGTTTAAAAAGGCGTTGTGCTGTTCGTTGCGGCGGATCTCGCGGATCAGAAACAGGGTGTTTAAAACGAGGCCGGTAATGATCAGCGCGAAAAAAATTATCCCCAGAACAAGAAAGACGATCTGTTCCAGGCTGAGCAGTATCCACCCGACATAAAGCGCGACGGCCAGCACGACCAGGCAAATGCCCAGCACGAGAAAAAAGACGGATGATTTTCGCCGGCTGCCGAATCGCATATATTGAATGTAAAACGGAAAACAAAAAAAGGAAAAACCCGCTAGTGATCTTTCCTTCTTTCAGTAACCGGGTTTCCCGGGTCTTAGGCAGCCTTTTGCAGGCTGATCTCTTCTTTTTCCATGCTGACGGTCTTGATCTTTTCCGCCCAGCCCATCATTTCAAAAGCCCGGATGGTGATCCAGTTGACGTCTAATTCGTACCAGGCCAACCCGTGTTTTGCCGCGGTCGGATGCGCGTGATGATTGTTGTGCCAGCCTTCGCCGAAGGTCAGCATCGCAACCAGGCCGTTGTTGGTCGAATCGTCCTTGATGTCGAAACGGCGCGTGCCCCAGATATGGGTCGCGGAATTCACCAGCCAGGTCGAATGCCAGCCGATAACGGTGCGCAGGAAAATTCCCCAGAGGACCATCGACCAGCCGCCGATCGCAAAAAGGATCGCCCCGGTCACCACGGCGGTCATCCAATAAACGGACGAAAGCCGGACGATAAATTTATCTTTCAGCAGGTCGGGCACATATTTTTGGATCACGGCTTTGCTGTGCCATTGCGAAGTACCCATCAGAATCCAGCCCATGTGCGACCAGAAAGTGCCGTTGCGCGGGCTGTGCGGGTCCATGTCGGTTTCGGTGAATTTATGGTGAAGGCGATGCGTCGTAACCCACGCTATCGGTGAGCCCTGAAGCGCCAGCGTACCCGCCACGCCGAGAATTCTTTCCAGCCAAACCGGGGTCTTAAAACCTCTGTGCGTCATCAGCCGGTGAAAACCGACGCCGATGCCCAATCCGCCGGCCACCCACCAGGTGACACCGAAGGCCAGCAAATTTGCCCAGCTAAATTGAAATAATGCCCAAATTGCCAGGGCGTGAAAAGCCAGCACGAGTGATCCTGTTATCCAATTAATTCTTTTATTCCGACCTATTGCAACTACATTATCCATGAAACCTCTTGTAATAAAAAATATAAATTACTGCCATTTAAATGGTAACAGGTTCAAAGGAAAGCAATTGTAAGAGTTTTGTAATAACCGTAAGAGGTCGAATGCCGGAAGCGGCAGCGATGGCAAACAGTTTAGAGTTCAAGCTTTAGCTTGTCTTCTTGTCAGGTATCCGCGGAACGCATCGGCTAAGGCCGACGCTACTGACTTCATACTCGATAGACTCGACAGATTCGGTCGACTTCTTTTAAGACAAACTAAAGTTTGAACTCTGAACTTTTCTACGTTCTCGTAAACTTATTGAAGAATCAGCAGATACTCTTTCCAGACGCCGACGTTTTCCGCGTATTTTTCGGCCATGAACTTTACGATCTGGCGAATGTGATTGAGGTCATGGACGACCCAGGTGGAAAGCAGTTTTTCGAGCGTGACTTCGCCGAGTTCGGGATGCATGCCGGTCAGCGCAAGGCTTTCCGCGGTGATGTTCATCGACTTAAGCTCCCGCAGATTTTCGCTGCGCAGGCGCTCGAATTCGTCGAGCAGTTCGGGCAGCGATTTTCCCCGGGAATTTTCAAATTGCGCGAAGCGGTCATAAGGCGTAAATGTAACATTCTCGCCCTGCGCAAGAATTATTCGCGCGCGGGGTATCCAATCGGTGAGTTCGCCGTGGATCAGGTGGCCGACGATATCGTACGGGCTCCAATCATTTTGGCTTCCGCCGCCGGTCCAGCCTTCGGATAAAGGCGTGAGCATCGCCCGCAGCGTACCAGGCGTCTGCGCAAGAATTTCGGCGGCTTGTTCGAGTTTAAATTGCATAGCGTTTCATGAATTATTTATAAATAATTTAACCACGAAGCAACTGTGTTTTCAGTCAAGTGTGGATCAGCGAGTTAATGGTTTCCAGTAAGTCTGATTTTTGGCCATGGCGTTAAGAGTGACGAGAAGTTTTCTGGCGCAGGCGATGATGGCGAGTTTTTTTGGTTTTCCGGCTGAGCATAGGTTTTGATAGAACTGTTTGATAATAGGATTGAAGCGTGTAGCGGCGATGGTCGCCATGTAAAGAACGCGTCGGACGGAGTAGCGTCCGCCCTGACAGATGCGTTTTCCTTTCCAACGCCCGCTTTCTCTGGGGAAGGGAGCGACGCCGGCGAGCGAAGCTATTTGTTTTCCGGTAAGAAGCCCTAGTTCGGGCATCTCGGTGATGAGAGTGGTGGAAAGCACGGGGCCGACACCGGGAACGGACTGGAGCAGTTCGGCGGTTTGGCGCCAGGTATCGGATTCATTGATGCGGCGCTCGATCTCGGCTTCTATCCTGGCGGTTTGGCGCTCGAGCGATGCAATGTTCTTTTTCAGTTCTTTGCGAACGGCCGGATGAGCGAGTTCGAGGCGATTGTTTTCGGCGATTCGCATTTCGACAAGCTGGCCGCGGCGGGTATTAAGGGCCTGCAGAGCGCTTAGTTCTTCGGGTTTAAGCGGTGTCGGAGAGAGATCGGCGGTCCGCCCGTAGCGGGCAATGACGCGGGCATCTACCGCATTGGTCTTGGCCATGATCCCTAAGCCCCTGGCGAACTGCCTGACCCGCTTCGGATAAACGACAGCGACCGGCAAAGAGAGTTCGGAAAAGGCCGCAACGGCTGCCCGTTCATAGCCGCCCGAGGCTTCCAGCACGATCATTTCCGGATCGAGCGCCTTAAGCTGTTTGGCCAAAGCGCGAAGTTCTTTCGGCTCATTGGCGCAGATCAGGAGTTGCCCGGTCGAGTCGATGAAAACGTCCAGTTTGTCCTTGCCCGTGTCGATGCCGACGCACGGACGCGCTTCTGAGATGATCGGGTTTTTGTTTTTTGAAGATTTGTTCATATGTTAAAGTAGAGTCGTTAAAGTAAAGGTTGTTCTCTAATTTGCTGAATACGGAATCAAAAGTTCCTGACAACTGTTCGAGATAAACCTACCGGGAGGAGAATGACGCGTCGCGCTTCGTGACGGTTTCCAAAGAACCTAAACACGAACGAGCTGTCATTCTCCCTTCGAATCCAAACCTACTACATTTGAACCCTCTTTCAACATACAAAAGCACTAATAAGAAAACGCATCGGCTGACACCGACACTGCTGACAGGCGCTCGCGCGGACGTTCAGAGTTACGCCTTTAGGCGTGAAGATCGCGCGCAACTGAAGAGAGAACCACCCCGTCGCACGAAACGTGCGCCACCCCTCCTTCGTAAGGAGGGGAGTTTTAGGATCACACACGCGTTCAGAGTTACGCCTTTAGGCGTGAAGATCGCGCGTGAACGCGCAACTCTGAACGGTTGCTGACCACTGATCACTGACTACTGTTTGGGTCTCTGTTGCGGGCGGCGGGTTGACACTTCGCGGCGTGCTCGAACGCCTGCGCGGTGGGCGATCCGTGGTTTTTAGGCGGGGACCGCAATACTGGGTATTTACATGCTTAGCCAGTTCTCTTTACTAATCAGCCTCTGTCCTGCGAGTGTAGGAACTGACCATAGGCCTCGCAGCGTCCGGCCCGGCTTTGTTTTCGCACTGCGCCGCGGACCCGTGGCGCTGCTAGCTTCTGACGTTTTTACCCCGGCTCGATTCAAGCTTACGGCAACGGGGTTTGCTATGACTTTCAAAGGCAAGTTATCTTGCCTTCCGGGCTGCCAAGCATGCCCGGCGTGCCCAGGCCAAACCGTGTGTCCGGCCTGCCGCACCGCATCAGAGAATGCCAGCATATCTCAGTAAGTGGCGTGTGGCGATGATGGTTTTTGAGGGTTTGATTGCTTCGTGTGGTTTGGTGTTATTTCGTGGTTCCAGTTTGAGTGTGGTTAATATAGGTTTTAAGACTGGAACCACGAACAACACGAAAAGATACGAAAAAAGCAAAGCCAACCAGGGAAAGAAAACCCAGTCGCGGCTTACTTATAGCGCTCGCGGTTCTGACAGGAACGCATTGGCTGACGCCGACGAACTTTTAATCTGACGGCGGGACGCCGTCAGGACAGCCGCCGAGCCGGCGGCGCTACGAGCGGACGAGCCGTCCGCGCTCCCAGTGCTGACAGGAAGCCGGCTGAAGCGGGCTCCTCAATGGCTGTTACATGTCCGGTATTTCGGCTTCGACCAACATGGTAAGAAGTTTCAGCGACTCCTGCCAGCCGAGATAGCACCCATCGACCGGGATCATTTCCGGGATCCCCGTCTGCACGATATGCAACTCCGTGCCGACAGAAACCTCCGTGATGACAACGGTTGTTTCCATTTCTCCCGGTAAATTCGGATCGTCGAACTTGTCGGTATAGCGGATCCGTTCATTTTCCACGAGCTCAAGGAATTCGCCCCCGAACGCATGGCTCTGGCCGGTTGAAAAATTTGTGAAAGACATTTTATACCGTCCGCCTACCTTGGCATCCATCTCGTGGACCTTGCCCGTAAATCCGTTCGGCGGCAGCCATTTCGCCATCGCATCCGCGTCGATGAATGCCCGATACACTCTCTCCGGTTTAGCCTTCAGTACGCGATGAAGTTTCACTGTATTTTTATCCATGATTGCTTTAACCTCCCTGATAAATCAATTACTCGCTACGCTCCCAGTTCTGACAAGATCACACCTGAAAGCGTAACTCTGAACGCTCCGATCACTTGAGATTCTTTTAAAGAAATCGACTGTCCGCTGCCAGGCTAGTTTGGCGGCTTCGGCATCGTAGCGCGGGGTGGTGTCGTTGTGAAAACCGTGCTGCTTGCCTTCGTACATGAAGACCTCGTACTTTTTCTTGTTAGCCTTTAGAGCCGCTTCGTAGGCCGCGATGCCCGCGTTGACGCCCTGATCATTGCCGGCGTAATGCAGCATCAGCGGCGCCATGATCTTTGGCACGTCGTCAGCGCCGGCCTGGCGCCCGTAGAACGCGACGCCGGCATTAAGATCGCTGCCGAGCCGGACGGCCAGTTGATTGACCATTCCGCCGCCGAAGCAGAAACCGACCGCGCCTAATTTACCCTTGCTGTCTTTGCGCGCTTTGAGCCACTTGGCCGCAGCGACAAAATCCTCGGTCATTTTCTTTCCGTCAACTTTGCGAAAGGCCGCCGCGCCTTTTTCATCATCGCCGGGATAGCCGCCGACGGAGGTCAGCCCGTCCGGAGCGAAGGCCATATAACCGGCCTTTGCCAGGCGGCGCGCGACGTCCTCGATATATGGATTGAGGCCCCGGTTTTCGTGAATGACGAGCACGACCGGGAATTTTTTGCCCTTGGCGGGACGCGCCAGATAGCCCTTGATAGAGCCGTTGCCGTCGGGCGAATCGACGGTTTCGTAACCGAGCTTCAGATCCTTGTCGTCTTTCGGCACGGTCTGCGCCCACGCATAGTTGGGCGTCAGGCTCTCAAAGATCGCCGCGACCGTCAGCCCGCCGACGGCAAACCTGGCCGCGCCTCTGAGGAACGACCGGCGGTCCATATCGCCGTGCTGGTACTCATGAAAAAGGTCCAATAACTCCTGCGGGTATTCATCTGCGGTTTTACGTTCCATATATTCTCCCTTTGATCGTTATTAGAAAAGAATACCTGATGGAGTAAAGATGTTCAAAGGTCGAGTGGACTGTAGTGGAATGGAGTCAGTAGCGTCGGCTTAAGCTGATCGCGCACTTCAGTTTTATGGGACCTGCGCGATGGATTAATTTAATAATGATAACGACAAGCTAAGATTCTGATCTTGTCTTTGCTCACCTGATAAATAAGGCGGTGTTCCTGGTCGATCCGACGCGACCAGCAGCCCTTGAGTTCGTGTTTGAGAGGCTCGGGTTTACCAATACCGGCAAAAGGTTCGCGTTCGATTTCTTTTATGAGGCTGACGATACGCAGAGCTTTGGCGCGGTCTTTTTCTATCCACCAAGCCAAGTCTTCGAAAGCGGCAATATCAAATTCCAAGCTTCTCACGGGCTTCCTCAAGAGTAATTCCTTCTTCGCGATCTTTGGCGTCTAGCAGGCGCTCTTTCATTTTGTCGCTTTTTAAGAGATAAGCGGTTTCCTTTTCGGATTCGATTTCGTTCCATAGATCGATCGGAACAATCACTCCAGTAGGATTGCCGTTAGCATCGGAAATGTATTGTATTTCTGCCATGAGAACTCCTCCGGCTGATTTTACCAAACAACGTCTGAGAGACAAAATAATTTCCGGTTTAATCTAATCCGCGAAGGCCACACTGAGCTCTTTGAGTTTCATGGAATTGGAAACGTCGATTTTTTCGATCTCGTCACGGTTGATGTAGTTATAGAGGATGTCGCGCTGCTGGGGGCGGAAGCCGGCTTCGCGGATCTGGTAGCGGAGGTCGCGTTCGTTGGCACAGGTGCTGGCGCCGGCGGCTGAGACCACGTTTTCTTCGATCATGATCGAGCCCATGTCGTCCGCGCCGAAGCGCAAGGCCGTTTGTCCGAGCTTTAACCCCTGGGTCAGCCAGGAAGCCTGGATGTGTTGGACGTTGTCCAGGAAGATGCGCGAGACGGCGAGCATCTGCAGGTAGTCGATGCCGGTCGGTTCCTCGGTGATCTTGCGGCCGAGCGCGGTGTTTTCGCGCTGGAATGTCCAGGGAATAAACGCCGTAAAACCGCCGGTCTCGTCCTGCACTTCACGGATGCGCTGCAGATGGCGAACGCGGTGTTCGATCTTATCGCCGATGCCGAACATCATCGTTGCGGTCGAGATGAGTCCGACTTTGTGCACGGCCCGCATCACGTCGAGCCATTCCTGAGTGTTGCATTTGGTCGAGACGCGCTTGCGCACCTCGTCGTCGAGAATTTCGCCGCCGCCGCCGGGCAGGGAATTGAGGCCCGCCGCTTTTAGCCGCCTGAGAATGGTTTCGTAATCCAGCCCGTCTATCAAATGGATGTTGTGAATTTCCGGCGGGGAAAAACAATGGAGTTGAAATTTCGGATATTTTGCGTGGAGAGTGCTAAGCAGGTTTTCATACCACTCGATGTTGAAATCAGGGTGCAGCCCGCCCTGCATCAAAACGCCGGTGCCGCCGAGCTCGATCGTTTCGTCGATGCGTTTGCAAATTTCTTCGATCGAGTGAACGTAGGTGTCGGGCTTTCCCGGGCGGCGATAGAACGCGCAAAAAGTGCAGACGACATTGCAGACATTGGTGTAATTAATATTGCGGTCGATGATGTAAGTGACGACGTCTGCCGGATTTTTTCGCTCGCGTATTTCATGCGCGGCCAGGCCGATGCGGACAAAATCCCGGGATTCGAGCAGCGCGGTGCATTCTTCTATGCTGATGCGTTCGCCCGCGACCGCTTTATCTAAAATTGGCTGAATGTCTTTTTCCATCTCAAAAAAGTCCGAATTAACACCACCTGAGCGCGCAGATCCGGTGTTTCGTGAAAAGTTTATCAAATTAGAGTTTGAAATTCAGCCGGGACTCTTGAATTTTCGTAAAAACGCGATACGCGGGTACGTAATACGCGGTACGCAGTACGCAATACGCAACCCGGATACGCGATACGCGATAAATAAGCGGACTAACTACGCAGCACAGGCAGCAGCTTCGTCAGTTATAATTGGCACTTCGGAGATGATCAAGCGCTTTATCGGAACGCCTATTTCCATTTATTAACAGTTAAAAGTGTTTAGTTAAAAGTTAATAGTTTCGGACCGACCCATTAACAAAATTTCTTGCTTTTTGGTATGGGAAAAATTAACATTTATGTTGAACCTGTTATAACGGCGCGCTCCCTTAGGCGTCTTGCCTGTCTCTTTACCACAAAGGAGGGTTTCTAGAATGTTAAGGTCGAAAATTATCAACCGCCTGGTTTTATTCCTGGTGCTGGTCGGCGCGCTGGGGTTCTTTTCTTTTAGAGGAAATAAATACTTCGGCAATTCGGGGGAAGTTTCCTCTCGGGTTTGTCATGAAGTCGAGCATTTCTATTACGATGACGCGACTTTCACTAACCAGGTGGGTTATAAGTGGCTCAGATGCAACGGGACGACCAGCTGGGGTATCGTAACCCAGTATGACTCAATCATTGACGGAGAATGCTGCAGCTGCTGCGGCTATTGCCCGGAATTTTGCGATCCCTGGGAAAAATAAGCAAATAAGGATGAGCAACGTCAGAAGCCGCGCGGAGCTGAAAATGCATCCTCGCGGCTTTAACTTTGCCTGCGGGAGATATCTAAAAAAGACGGGACAGCCGAATCCGGGCCGTTAGTATAGTCGAAAACATAAGTACGGGCGGAAATAGGATAATGTATCCGATCAACAACAAAACGCGACGCGGCGAATTCAGATCGCGCGGGATGCGTTCGGTGCAAAAAAATAGTTTGCGAAGAAATTAGCCGGGAGCGAAAAAGTAAAAACGCGAACGGCTTGGCGGCCAATACCGGTGATTATTGCAAAAGTTTTTTGACACAAATGCGTGATTTTACGGTATAGTGTTCTCATAAATGCCATTAATTTTTGGGGTACGGTCTGTGTATTCAGCTTAAACCCTTGTATCTAAATACGTTAGCAGCTCAACAATCAGAGAGGGAGATATGAATAATAAGGTAAGGAACTTCTTTACAATCGCACTGCTCATGCTTTTTTCGACAGTGGCGGCAAAGGCTGAAATATTTACAGCCTACCTGACCGGCGCTCAGGAAGTGCCCGCGGTAGCGACATCCGGCACGGGGTATGCGCGGATCAATGTCAACGAATCGGCCGGAACGCTTACGTTCACGGTCGTTTTCAACGGAATGACCAGCGCGCAGACGCTGTCGCACATCCACGCTCCGGCGGCCATCGGGGCAACCACGGGTGTGGCCATCAATTTCGGCACGGTCGGCGGCACCTCGGGAACGATCTCCGGCTCGGCATCGATCACACCGACCCAGCTGGCGCAGCTTCGCGCGCACCTGGGATACGTGAACGTCCATAGCGTGAATTTCCCGAACGGCGAACTTCGCGGCCAGTTGGGCGTGCAGAGACCGGTCGATTCCGACGGCGACGGCAGAACCGATCTGAGCGTTCTGCGTTTTCCGGCCGGCCCCCCGTCTCCGATCAACTATCACATTTTAGGCAGCACCGCCGGTTATTCGATCACCCCCTGGGGCGACGCGCAAACCGATTTTCCCGCCCCCGGCGATTATGACGGCGACGGCAAAGACGACATCTCGATCTATCGCGACGGCCCCTTTACCGGAACCGCCAGCGAATTCTGGATCATCAAGAGCTCGAACGGCACCGCCAATAGATATTTCTTCGGTGTCAGCGGCGACCAGGCGATCTCGCGCGATTTCGACGGCGACGGCAGAACCGATATTTCGGTATTCCGCCGCGGCGCAAATCCGGGCGACCAAGCCTGGTGGTATATCTATCAGAGCTCGCTCGACACCGTACGGATCCAGCAGTTCGGCACGACGGGCGCGGCGGATAACAGCACGGGCGACACCCCGGTTCCGGGAGATTATGACGGCGACGGCAAATTCGACCTGGCGCTCTATCGCTTCGGCGGCCTGATACCGAACAACACGTTTATCGTGCTGAGAAGCTCGGACAGCACGATCAGCTACCGCACCTTCGGCAACTTTACGACGGATTACATCCTGCCGGGCGACTATGACGGCGACGGTAAAACCGATTACTGCGCGGCGCGCACGGGCGCCGTGGCTTCTTCACCGATGGTTTGGAATATCGCCCAGAGCTCCGACGGAGCGCTCAGGGTACAGACGTGGGGCATCAGCTCCGATCTGCCGACCCAGGGCGATTACGACGGCGACGCCCGGACGGACCTTTCCATTTATCGTAACGGCGCGACGGCATCGTCTGTCAGCCGTTTCTGGACGTACAACAGCTTTACCAATATCGGCGCGGCTACCAACTGGGGCCTGGGAGGCGATTTCCCGACCGCTACTTTCGACGCTCGTTAAACTTGCGAGAGTCACTGACTTAAGAGGCTCCGGCAGCATTGCCGGAGCCTTTTTTTGCTGTCGAGCGGGTACCGACAAGCGTTGTAGCGCCGCCGTCCCGGCGGCTGTCGCGTGGGCGTCCCGCCCGCGCTCTTATTTTGAGCTGACGGCGAGACGCCGTCAGGACAGCCAGCGAGACGCTGGCGCTACATTCGTTTTCTCCCACCGCGAAAAATTTTTGCAAATTTTTTGTTACTTTTCGTTCTTCTTTTACGCGTTATCTAAGTGAAGGCAGATTTCACTAAATTAGGAGAACAAAAAAGTGCAGAAGTTACAAACTCAACTTGAGACCAGGGATATGGGACTATTGATCTTTATCGGCGTGGTAGGTTGGCTATTGATGTTTCATTGGATGTTATAAACGGGCGTGATAATTTCAGGTGAACTTAAGCGGTTTATTTTCCGCAATTAGTCCGTTTTTAGCGGCTAATTCGAAATATAGCCCCATCCCTTTTTGCATCGAATCGTCGATAGAGTAAGAGATATTTTCCGTCAGGTATTTCGTAAAATCTTCGCGGGGCAGGCCGATCTCATTTTCGTAATTCGATACTATTTCCTCGATATGCGCCAGGCCCTCGCCGCGGGCGGCGGCAAAATCTATTCCGGGGTCATCTTTCCCCATCATCCACATCGCAAAGACAAAACCCAGGCCGGTGTACCCGCGCCAAAGCTCGACCAGGTCGAAAACCCTTAAATTCGCATCGCCTGCCGCCTCCACCACCCCGGCCTTCGGCCACCCCTCCTCAGACAGGAGGGTAGCATGAGGTATTGACAATCGCAGCGCCGGGTCGCCGATCAGCAGGGCGCAATCGGAACCCGCCAGCATTGCCTTCAGGCCGGGTTCGGCGTCTTTCCAAACAGGTTCGAATCCCAAAAATTCACGAAAGATGATCTTTGTCAGGACGACCGAGGTTTTTGAGGAGATATCGAGCGCGACGGACTTTACATCGGCCAAATCCTTGCCTTTTGTCACCAGGCAGACGCTGCGCACCTTTTCCCGCGCCCCGACGCAAACGCCGGGCACCAGCCGCGCGCCGTCGATCATTTGGTAGGCGATCACCGGAACCAGCGCCGCATCGACACGGTTTTGCGCCAGCAATTCGGCGGAACGCGCCGGCGCCGTGTCCAGGATTATTTCAACTTTTCCGTGATTTTGCCCGTAAAGAAACGACCACACCAGCGGCGCGGTGTTCGAGTAACTGGAGGCTGAGATTCGCGGCGGCATCAGCAGGGGCATCAGGGATATCGGAGGCACCGGAATTATTCCGCCAGCACGTCCTTGAATTCAGGGTTTTCATAAAGTGCGACATTGGCGTAATTACAAGTGGAATTGATCTTAAGGCCGTTATCCCGCGCATATTTCACCGCCTCCGCCAACAGCTCGCCGGCGGTGCCTTTGCCCCGCAGGGACTTATCGACTTCGGTATGGTCGATGGTGATCTCGTTGTCGCCCGATTTTACGTAACTCATCTCGGCAACCCACTCGCCGTCCTGCTCGATGTAAAAGGCGCCCTTTTTCCCATGTTCGTCTCTTTGAATTTCCATATATCTATATTTTTAGCAGAAGCCTTTCGTTACGGCAAATCTTGCCCGAATTTATCGACTGAACTATTCTTAATTAATGAAAATTTATGACGTAACCGTTCCGGTCAGCAGCCAGACCCCGATCTTTCCCGGCGACCCGGCGGTAGAGCTGGATCTGTGCAAATCCATCGCGCGGGGCGACGCGGCAAATGTCTCGCAGATCTGCCTGGGAATGCACACGGCGACCCACGTTGACGCACCCAATCATTTTATCGAGGGAGCCGCGCGGGTACACGAAATGCCGCTGGAATCGCTGATCGGCAGCTGCCGGGTGATCGAAGTTCCGGGTGAAGTAGAGGCCGTCGGGCCGGAGCATTTAACGGACCTGGAGGGGGCGGAGCGGGTGCTGTTTAAGACGCGCAACTCGGCTTTCTGGAGCGCGCCCGAAGACGGCTTTCGCACGGATTTTACTTATATCTCGCCCGCGGCGGCGCGGATCCTGGCCGATCACGGCGTCAAGCTGGTCGGGATAGATTATCTTTCGGTGGAACAATTCGGCTCCGAAGATTTCGCCACGCATCTCACCCTGTTGGAAAAAGGCGTGGTAATAATCGAAGGTTTGGATCTGCGGGAAGTTCCGGCCGGAGATTACGAGATCACCTGTCTTCCCCTAAAATATATCGGCGCCGGCGGCGACGGCGCTCCGGCCAGAACCATACTGCGGCCGCTTGCGTAAAACATATTTAATATATGAAACGCGGCGGAGCTTTAAAGGTTAAGCCGGGAACGAAAAATGAAAAAATTTATACTTATTTTAGGATCGCTGGCGATCTGCCTGATGGCGATCTGCTTAACCATTTGCGAGGCGAGGGCGCAAAATAACGATGCCTCGCGAGTGTTAAATTCAGCTCTGCAGGCTCTTGGCGGCGAGGCAAAGTTGCAGTCTTTTCGGTCCATCTATTTTTCGGCAAAAGGTACGGAAACAGGCGGGGCAGCAGGGCAGGACTATGCTCCCGGAAAAAATGCAGCCACCGCGCACGAAGAAAAGCTAGCTGTTTTTATGGATGGAATGCGGCTGGCTTATGAACTAAAAACCGACCGGGGCGACGGCACGACCCGCTGGCGGAGATTCATGTTTACCGATACGCGGCGCATCGTGGCGGATTTCGGCACCAGATCGGTGTATTCATCCGCCGTGAAATTTCCTTCGTTCGACCGCGACCAGGATGCGCGCAGGATACCGCACACTTTCCTGCTCGAAGTATTGGCAAATTCTTCGACGCTTAAATATCTGGACCTGCGAAATTTTGAGAACCGGGAGCACGAAGTAATTGCGGTAACACTGCCGAATACAAAAATTCCGGTCTCGCTCTATTTCGATAAACAGACAAATCTTTTAACAAAATATGAATATACCGCCGACTTTCCCGGGTTAGGCGAGGCTGTCATCGAGTACGTTTTTAACGGTTATCGTCCGCACCCGAAGCTGAATTGGTTTCCCGCCGGTCACACCATTAAGATCAACGGAAAAATTTGGCGGGCCGTCAGGTTTGAACAGGTGCTGGCCGATTCAAATGAGGCGGATGCGATGCTGCAACTGCCGCCCGAGCTCGAAGGATTTATTATCCCGCCGGGGACGGTCAAACAAATTGCCAAAGGGGTTTATTTTGTCTATGGAGCCGGCGGATCGTTCCAGCCGATGTTCATCGAATTCAAAGATTTTGTTTTGGCGATAGAAGCTCCCGCGACCCAGCCCAGCCCGGAAGAGACCCCGGTTGAAACGATCGGAGACATAAACGCCGCGACGGATGAATTTATCGCCAGGATCAAACAGACCATTCCGAACAAGCCGGTCAAATACGTGGTGATAACGCATTGTCACAGCGACCATATGGGCGGCCTGAGAGCGTTTCTGCCGGAAGGGCCGACCGTTTTGACGACGCCGGGCAACAAAACATTTTATGAGAAATTCGTACCGGGTTTGAAGATCGAAACATTCGATAAGAGCCGGGTTATTTCAGACGGCGAAAGAACCGTCGAATTAATTAATGTCGGCGCAAATCCGCACACGGAAGAAAATATCGTCGTCTATCTGCCGCAGGAAAAATATATGTTTCAAGGCGACCTGTTTTACTTTAACGGCGATGCGACATTTCCGGCCGTCGATCGCATGACCGTGATGCCTTTTTTTGCCAACTGGCTGAAGAAAAACAAACTTTCACCCGCCAGGATCTACGGCTTTCACAGCGTCTTATACGGAACGATGGAACATATCGAAAAAATTCTGGAAATAAGCAGCCGGTTAAAAATGAAACGACAGGAAGAGACGGTTCGGAACAGATAAAAGATGATAGATGTTAACTGAGAGATTCGATCTATTACAGGACACTACCAGGAATTATTATGAAAATCAGACTCGGATTTATTTTGATAATGTTATGTTTTACAGGCATTATTTCAGGGCAAAACCAGCAAACCAACCCGGCATTGCCTGAGATATTTTACAAAATTCCGGGGCAGGAAAAGGCGAAAGTACAAAAAGACATCGTCTATAAAAAGGCCCAAGCCGCGGAGCTCAAGCTGGATATTTATTCCCCGGCGGAAACAAAACCGGGGACATTGCTGCCGGCAGTTTTCTTTATCAGCGGCGCGAGCGAGTCAAAACACTGGAACGTCTTTAAAAATTACGGCGAACTGACAGCCGCTAACGGCATGATCGCCGTCAATTTCAACAAGCGTTTCCCGCAGGGCGAAGCCGGGTACGCTACGGGGCTCGAAGACACGCTTTCGGCGATCGCTTTTATCCGCGAAAACGCAATGAAATACGGCATCGACAAAGACCGCCTCATCGTCTGGACATTTTCGGCAGGCGGCGCGCTGACCATCGCCGGGCTGCAGGAAAACCAGCCTTACGTAAAGGCGGTGATAAGCTACTACGGTATTCTGGGGATGAGTTCGCGGCGGCAGGTGACCGCGCTGGGCGAAAAGCTGCCCCCGTTGCTGGTAGTACGCGCGGGCAAAGATTCGCAGTTCATTAATAACGCGATAGACCTGTTTGTTCATGAAGCGATCAACAAAAATGCGAACATGACTTTTTACAACTATCCCGAGGGGCAGCACGCATTCGAACTGCGCGACGATACCGAACAAACGCGCGATATACTGCGCAAGACGTTCAGGTTCTTAACGGAAAAGTTCAATTAAAAGGCGATGGTTAACGGTTTTGGATTTGTTAGTGTTGTTTTGTGTGATTTCGTGCTTACTTCTTAAGCTTTATTTACACGGATTATAAGACTGGAACCACGAAATCACACGAAACAACACGAAAAAAATATTGTGATCCGGGAACCAGCTACCGGGAGCACTACATCGCTTTTGCGCCACCGTGGATCACTATTTATCGGGTTTTGGCGAGTAAAAATATGGACGTTAATGACAAAGGCTACCGCGCGCGGGTTTTCGACATCGTGCGCCAGATACCGTCGGGGCGGCTGATGACCTACGGCCAGATCGCCATTTTGCTGGGCGAGGGCTACACCGCGCGGACGGTCGGATTCGTCATGCACGACGCGGAAAAAGACGTGCCGTGGCAGCGCGTGATAAATTCGCAGGGAATGTGTTCGACCCAGCACCTGCTGCTGCCGCACAACAAACAACAAATGCTGCTTGAACGCGAAGGCATCGTCTTTAACGAAAAAGGCAAATGCAGCCTGGAAGAATACCGCTGGAAACCGGACGGCTACGAAGAAGAAGAGGAACAGCCGAGCCTGTTCGGGTAAACAGTTTAGAGTTCAAGCTTCAGCTTGTCTTTTCTGACGGCGCTCGCTATCGGACCAAAAGAGCGCGGGCGGGACGCCCATGCGACAGCCGCCGGGACGGCGGCGCTACAACGCTTATCCTGTAAGATTATTTTTATGTTTGAGTCGATTCATTTCAATTCCACCGGCCGCAAGACTACTAATGCTTCGAAGCCGGAGGTGTTGGAAAAATTACGGGCAATCGTCGGCGCGGAAAATGTGCTGGTCGATCCGGAAAAGGTCGAGCCGTATGGCGCGGACGCGGTTAAGGAAAAATTTCCGCCCGAGGCGGTGGTGTTTCCGGAATCGACCGCGCAGATGGTTGCGATCTTAAAACTCGCGAACGAAGAAATTTTTCCGGTCACGGCGCGCGGCGGCGGAGTCGGTTACACGGGCGGCGCGGTTCCGGTCGATGGCGGCATCGTGATCGGCACCGACCGGATGAAAAAGATCATCGAGATAAGCGTCGATGACCTGTATGTCATTTGCCAGCCGGGGCTGACGACCTACGAATTGCAGCAGGCGGTGGAAAACCACGGGCTGATCTTTCCGCCCGATCCGGCCAGCTACAAAGACAGTTTTATCGGCGGCAACATCGCCGAAAACGCGGGCGGGATGCGCACCCCGAAATACGGCGTGACCAAGCATTACGTGCTGGGTTTGGAGGTGGTGACGGCGACCGGCGAAATTTTGCGCACCGGCGGCAAGACGGTCAAGAACGTGGTCGGGTTCGACCTGACGGGACTGATGTGCGGATCGGAAGGAATGCTCGGGATCATCACCGAAGCCACGCTGAAACTGCTGCCGACGCCGGAAGCGACCTCGACCGTGCGCGCCTCGTTTCGCACGATGGAAGAGGCGTGTAAAGTGCTGACCAAATTCACACCCGAAGGGCTGCTGCCGATGGCGATGGAAGTGATCGACCAGCACTGCATCGCCGCCATCGAGCAAAACTACGCGTTCGGTCTGTCGAAAGACGCCAAAGCGGTGCTGCTGGTCGCGGTTGACGGTTCGGCGGGCGAGGTCGAAAAAAACGCGCAGATCATCGAACGGATAATTGCGGAAAACGGCGGCTTTGACGTGATCAAAGCAAAGAATAAAGAGGACGAAGACAAGTTGTGGGACGTGCGCCGCGCGATCTCGCCCAGCCTGATGAAATTCGGCACGTTGAAAATTAACGAAGACGTGGTGGTGCCGCGTTCTAAGGTGCCGGAATTGGTCGCCCGCATCGAAGAGATCGGCCGCGCCCACGATACTTTTGTCGCCAATTTCGGCCACGCCGGTGACGGCAATATTCACGTCAATTTCCTGTGCGACCGCGACGATCAGGAGTCGATCGACCGCGCGCGCGAATGCGTCAAGGAGACCTTTGCGCTGTCCGTCGCGCTGGGCGGCACCATCTCAGGCGAGCACGGCATCGGCTATGTCAAAGCGCCTTACATGGATTACGCGATCGACAAACCGGCGCTCGAAATAATGAAAGGCATCAAGCGCGTCTTCGACCCGAACGGCATTTTAAATCCGGGCAAGATGTTTTTATAAAAGGGCTCAGAGTGCAAGCTTTAGCTTGTCTTGTATCTTTAGGTTAAAGACAAACTAAAGTTTGAATTCTAAACCTTTTTGTTCATTTAAAATATTGTAAAAATGAAGTTTTAGAGGTATTTTTAGAACATGAGTTCAGTCGAGTTCACAACCAAAATCGAGCAAGGCATAATAAATCTGCCGAAAGAGTTTGCGGAGTATGGAAATTCGCTCGCCCATGTAATTGTTACAATTGAAACGCCTGAAGAGAAAGCTGCAAAGAAGAAAAAACTATTTGCCGCCTTTGCAAAAATACGGGAAGCAAATGTCTTCCGTAATGTACCGGATCCGATCGAGTGGCAGAGAAAATTAAGAGATGAATGGGAATAAAGGCGTTTTGGACAGCAACTTCATCATCCTTATTTCCAAAGGAAAGATCGATTTTGAAAAGCTGAGATCAAAATATGATCTATTTTGTGTTTCGATCATCACCTACATGGAAGTATATGCCTTCGACTTTGAAAACAGCGATGATAGGGCTTTGATCGACGAAGTTTTTACCGGCCTTGAAATTATCGGTATAAATCAGGAAATTGCCGACCAAGCGGTGATATATCGCAAAAATAAAGTTAAAAAAATAAAGCTCCCGGATGCGATAATTTTGGCTACTGCAAAAATTACCGGCGCAGATCTGCTGACTGAAAATTACGACGATTTTCGAAATCTTGACGATTCGATCAATATTCAAGACCTGGTATCTTTTAGGATTTGATCCCTTGAGCGGTGTTCTAACACGGAAGATTTTTAAAAAAGGTTTAGAGTTTAAACTTTAGCTTGTCTTATTATTTAGGTTAAAGACAAACTAAGTTTGAATTCTAAACCTTTTTGCCGGGGATATCGTAAAAATATAACTCTATGAAAATAATTGTTTCAGTTTTAATGGCGCTGTGTGTTTTTGTATTTACCGGCGGCGAAGTTTTAGCGCAAAAGAAAACCATCATTCTGCTGCGTCACGCGGAAAAGGATCTTTCGCCGGAGCAAAATTCTTCCGATCCCGATCTTTCGCCGGCGGGTAAGGCGCGCGCGGAGCGGCTGGTCTCGGCTCTGCGTAAGTACAAAGCGGGCGCGATCTATGCCACCGAATATAAGCGAACCAAACAAACTGCCGGGCCGCTTGCCGCGAAATCGAAGCTGGCCGTGCAGGCATACGACCCGCGCAAGCTGAAAGACATGCAAGCGCTGCTGCGGCAGAGCAAAGAACGCCGCATCGTCGTCGTCGGCCACAATAACACGACCCCCGCCCTGGTTAATTCGTTTATCGGCGAAGAAAAATTCAAACAACTAGCCGAAACCGAATACGACAAAATATTTATTTTGAAGTTTCGAAAAGACGGAAGTTTGAAGAGGTTGGAGCTGCTGGAGTATTAAGCACAGACGAGAGGATTAGATATGGAACGCGACCCACAATTTTATATTGACAAGGGTTTCGTCGATGCTGAAGACGAGACGGAATTTAGAATAATCAAAGACGCTATCAGTTGTTTCGGGCGTACCTATAAATATATTCGTAGATCATTTTATCCACATCCGCGAGATAAAAATTTGCGACTTTGGTTTCCTAAATTTTATGAAAATAAAGAATGGAGCAATGTGTTTCTCGATAATGAAGAAACTATAATTGAAAATTGTCTGAATCCGAAAATAGTTCGAAAACATATGGACAAGATTCGCACCGAAAGGCCTGAAAATCGATTAGTGTTTGCACATATGAAAAGTACGTCGGGAAAATTAATGTATGTATTTAAAGGCGAGTATGAGATAGTTTGGGGCTCGACGAGTTACGAAAATGGGTTTGTGCATCGTCGAGTATCAGCCAGAGCAACCACTTATTCTTCAAAGTAAAAAGAAGCACGCTCCATAACTGTCGCGTTTCTGCCTTTGAATTTTCGCTTGCGCTCATTCGGGCAGGCACAAGACCTGCCCCTACAAATATTTTGATAAAAGCGCTAGAATCAATTTATGCGCGCGAGATTTGTGATACATGAGCATCATGCGACGCGGCTGCATTTCGATCTGCGGCTGGAGATCGACGGCGTGCTGAAATCGTGGGCGGTGCCGAAGGGGCCTTCGCTGGATCCGGCGGACAAGCGGCTGGCGGTGGCGGTGCCCGATCACGCGGTCAGCTACATCGGTTTTGAAGGCCGCCTGCCCGATGGCAGCTACGGCGCGGGCGAGGTCCGCATCTGGGATAAGGGCTTGTTTGAAACCGATCGCGACCCGGTGAAACAGCTCGAGGACGGAAAGCTCGTTTTCGATTTTTACGGTGAGCAATTGTACGGGCAGTTCACGCTGGTAAAAATGCACAATCAGCCGAAAAACTGGCTGCTGATAAAAGCAAAAGACAAATTCGCCGACCCCGGCTGGAAACTGGAAACGGTGCTGCCGCCGCAGAAAAAAAAGAAGAAGAAATGAGCAGTGAGCAGTGAGCGGTGGTCAGTTAATAAGAGAGAACCACCCGGCGCGAAAATGCGCCACCCCTCCCCTCATAAGGAGGGTGTTTAGTTCTCAATTTATATTTTTTTAGCATTTGATGTTATGTTAAAATCTTGGTTGAGGATTTAAAATGTCAACAGCAATCGAACTAAACTCTGAAATCGCCCAAAAAATTCTTATCGACGCTTCGGAAAAGGGCCTTTCTGTTGAGGTTTATCTGAAAGAAATTATCGAGACCGAAGACGAGCGTTTGAATGTCATGCGAGAAGCGATGGGCGACGAACTTTTCCTGGCGGATCTAAAAGAGGTCGCCGAAGACTTTCACCATATTGATCTGGACTAATGGCTGTTGAACGCTGGGAAATTTGGCTGGCTAACCTCGATCCGATCATCGGGTCCGAACAAGGGTCAACCCGACCAGTACTTGTTTTGAGCTCGACTGCTCTTAATCAAATTCTTCCGGTGGTAAATGTACTCCCGATCACCTCGCGCAAATTTGGCCGCCGAATTTATCCCAATGAAACTTCGTTAGCAGCAGGTACCGCCGGCTTGACCGCCGAATCAATAGTGTTGTGCTATCAAATTCGTACCTTGGACAAACAAAGATTGTTCAAGCGATTTGGCAAACTAGACGATACAACTCAGCAGAACAGTGTTTTAGAAGCCTTGAAATTCCAGCTTGAATTGGAAGACTAATCAAATGATGTAATTTCGTGATTACTTCTTAATTAAGTTATTTCATGTACAGTAAAAAAACTAAAACGCGAACAAAAACCCGGTCGCTACTACTCCCGATTTTAAGCACTGATCATTTATTCGTCGTTTGAATTAATCTTTCCAGTTTAACGCGGGCGGAATCGCTGTCGATGGATTGTTCGGCGAGGCGGGCGGCCTGCATCGGCTGTTTGGCGAGGCCGGCGACGATGATCGCGGCGGCGGCGTTGAGCACGACCAGCGAACGCGCTTCGTCGCGGCGTTTGCTGAGCAGGACGTCGGTAATGATCTGGGCGCTCTCGCCGGGAGTTTTGACGCGCAGGCCGCCGGTCGAGCCGCTTTTTACACCGAATTCTTCCGGCGTAATTTTGAAAGTTTTGATCTTGCCGCCCGCGACTTCGGCGACGTAGGTTTCGCCGCTGGTCGTGATCTCATCCAGCCCGTCAGAGCCGTGCACGACCCAGGCGTGTTCCGTGCCGAGCAGCGCCAGCGCCTGCGCGATCGGCTTTATCAGTTCCGCGTGCCAGACGCCGACCACCTGCCGCGAAGCGCGCGCCGGATTGGCCAGCACGCCCAGCAAATTCAGCGTCGTGCGGATCCCCAGATTTTTTTTTACGTCGCCCAGCCGGCGCAGCGCCGGATGAAATTTCGGCGCGAACAGAAAAGCCAGCCCGGTGCCGCTCAAACCGGTCTGCGCTACTTCCGGTTCGGCGGACATTTTTATGCCGAGTTTTTCCAGCACGTCGGCGCTGCCGCATTTGGTAGCGACGCCGCGGCTGGTGTGTTTGGCAACGGCTGCACCCGCGCCGGCGGCGACAAAAGCGGCGGCGGTGGACACGTTAAAAGTTTTGGCCGCGCTGGAACCCGTGCCCGACGTATCGACCAGATTTTTCTGGCGTGAATTTATCCTGACGGCGCATTTGCGCATCACTTCCGCCATGCCGGCCAGTTCCGCCGGGCTTTCGCCTTTTGCCGCCATCGCCACCAGCGCCCCGGCGATCTGGGCCGGATTCGCGCTTTCATCCAGCAGCGCGGTAAAAAATCCGGCGGCTTCGATCGGGGAAAGATCTTCGCCGCCGATCAGCCGCTCTAAAAACGGGCGCAGCGATGTGTCCGCCACACTGGCGACGAGCGGAAGCGGTCTGGTCAGATGCCACTCTTTTTTAGGCATAAATGAAGTATAGAGGAAACGGGCAGGGAGAAAACAGGCCAGGCACGAGAGAGGGAAATGTTCCCTATCTTATTTATCTCAAATTCAGACGGGTTTTGGCAAGATTTTTTATCGGTAAATAGCGGCTTAATTTAATTTACCCTACTCCACGGATAATAAAATTGCCATGTCGGTAGCCCGCGCGTGAGCAAGGGCGCTGATTTACACTAAAACGCGCGCCCTCCCTGATAGTCGGGCTACTGACACGATGTCACGGTCAAAAACGGCACTTGAAATTTTTAAAAATACAGCTATTTAGCTTTTAACACGGCGGCAACCTCCGGATGTTTAGTTTTCACCGCCCAATCCAGCGCCGTCATGCCGTCTTCGTCTTTTAGTTTCGGATCGGCCCCGGCCTGTAACAATTCAGCGGCCAGGTCGGCGTGTCCGCCGGCGGCGACGTAGATCAGACAAGTCGCTTTATTTTTGCCCTGCTGGTTGATATCGGCGCCTTTTGAGAGGAATAACCGGATGGCTTCGGCTTGCGGCCGGTCACCGATACAGGAATCGATCATCGGGATATTGAGATTGTCTTTATCGATCGCGTTAACATTCGCGCCGCGTTCGATAAAGGTTTTTATCAAATCGAGATCGTCCCTGGCGGCGGCGATATGCAAAACGGTCCGGTCATCTTTACCGGGGACGTTCACGTCGGGATTTTTTCCCATAAAGAAATCGAAGAATTCTTTTTTATGTTTTGTCAGGGCCAGATAAAGCGGAGTGTTGCCGCTTTTATCGCGAAGATTGACATCGGTTTTTTCGGCCACCACCCTGATCGTTTTAAGTTCACAGCAGCTTAAGGCAAAGGTCAGCGGGGTGTCGCCTTTTTCGTTCAGCATGTTGGGGTCGAGGTCCGTCTGGAAAAAGGTGCGGATGGCGGCAAGGTCTTCGGCTTCGATGGCCTTGTAATAGCCTTTGGCGTTTATCTCGTACCCGCGGAGCTGGAGCATCTGTTTGGCGCCATCGGGCGTGACCGATTCGCCCTGCGGCTTACAGCCGAGCGCGAAAGCGAACGCAAGCGTGACGATCATTAAAATTACGGTTTTCTTCATCAAAGCTCCTGTCGGGCAGAATAATCGTGTCTGAAATAATGCCACGAAACGCGGTTAAAAGCATAACTTATTTTTGAGTTGCTGCGGGATCGGCAAGTAAAAAAGGACGGCATCAATGGCCGCCCTTTTTGTATTTGTGGTGCACCCGGCATGATTCGAACATGCGACCCCCTGATTCGTAGTCAGATACTCTATCCAGCTGAGCTACGGGTGCAAAAGACAAGTAAATAAATTACCTTTGTTCATTGTTCATGTCAAGGAATGGGTTATGGGGTAATGGTCAGTTTGATAATTATGTAAGGTAAGATTGAACCACTGACTCTAATTATGTTTAACAAGTCAGCGCAGCTGACGGCATAACGGTAGCCCCGGGTGGAGCGCAGCGAAACCCGGGGTCACGAGACAAACAAATATCAGCCCGTTTTAACGGGCGAAGCTCTGCCAACCGTTAAAACGGGCATTCCAGCGTAAAGATTATCGCCACCCCCAGGCTTACGCCCGGGGCTACCACTATGCCGCCCGCTATGCGGGCTTCGATCCGCAAATTTCAAACTGATCCACCACTGGATCGCAGGTAGTGATCAGTTTGGATTTAAGAGAGAACCACCCCGCCCTTCGGGCTCCCCTCCTTCGTAAGGAGGGGAGTTTTTTTGCGCTTATTTCTTTAACTCCCCGCGCTCTAATGTAAAATAAGCACGTGTCCGAAGAAAAACAAATATCCGGCCTTTTGCGGGAGAGGATAGACGCGGGGGATTTTCCGTCGGCGGTTTACCTGGTGGCGGAACGGGGCGAGGTTGTATTTTCCGGCGCGCTGGGAAATGCCGTGGCCGAGCCGGAAAAGATCGCCGCAGCCGAAAGCACGATCTACGATCTGGCGTCGCTGACAAAGGTGCTGGTGACAGGTTTGCTGTGTGCCAAACTGCTGGAAAGCAGAGAATTATCGTTTGAAGACCACATCTCAAAATTCTTTCCGGAATTTATTTCGACCGATAAACGGGAGACCATGATCGCCCAGCTGCTGACGCATTTCTTCGGGCTTTGCGGCGTGGAAGCCGTTTTACTTGCCGGCCGGAGCGCCGGATCGCGAAGCCAAAAAACAAAAGATCATCGAGCTGATCGCGGCCGAGCCGCTTGCCGCCGCGCCGAGCACAAGGGTTATTTACAGCGACCTGAATTTTATCCTGCTGGGATCTCTGGTGGAAAAATTATACGGCGACAGACTCGACCGCGTCGCGGAACGCGAGATCTTTCGCCCGCTCGGGCTGGAGAGAACATTTTTCAATCCGCCCGCTGAACTGAAACGCGAAATTTCGGCCACCGAGCGCGGCAATAATTTCGAGAAAGAACTGGCGCGGCAAAACAACATCGATGCGGGAAATTACCCTTTGCGGACGGAAACGATCTGGGGCGAGGTTCATGACGGCAACGCGCATTTTCTGGACGGCGTTTCGGGCCACGCGGGGCTGTTTTCCACCGCCGCGGAAACTTTCAGGATCGCGCGGCAGTTTTTGCCGGGATCGACTGAAATTCTGGAACCGGACGCTTGCCGAATGTTTCACACCAATTTGACACCCCTGCTAAACGAACAGCGCTCGGCGGCGTTTCAACTGGCGGAGACAAAGGATTCGACGGCGGGCGAGGCGCTGGCGAAAAACAGCTTCGGGCACCTGGGGTTTACGGGGACGAGCCTGTGGATCGAGCCGGGCACGGAGCGCGTCTTTATTCTTCTGACCAACCGCGTGCACGCGGCCGATCCGCCGTTCGTCAATATCAATTCTACCCGCCGCAGCTTTCACCGGCTGGCGACAGATGCCCTAAAGACGCGCTCAAAGATAACCGATCGGAAGGATACGGGAACGTGATAAAATTTGGGGGAACTAATTTTCCACCCGGCGGCATCTAAAAGATAGGAACCGGTTACCGGAGCGATCAATGAAAAAAATAGCAGTATTAAGTTTTTTGCTTGTTTTGCTGGCTTTAAGTTCGGTCAGCGCGCAGTCCGGCAGAACCCGGACGGACAGCGGCGGCCCGCAGAAAAAAGGCCAGCGAGAAGAAAAACCCGCTCCGACGCCCACACCAGCGCCCACGCCCGATAGCAATGCGGCTGATATCCCGTCGGACGATAATGTGCTTAATATCTCGACCGATCTGGTTTCGATCCCGGTGTCGGTTTTCGACCGCCGGGGCCGCTACGTCTTCGATCTGACAAAGGAAGAATTTCAAATATTCGAAGACGGCAAGCCGCAGGAGATAACTTTTTTCGCCAACACCGAACAGCCGTTCACCGTCGTGCTGGTGCTGGACGTCAGCCTCTCGACAAAATTCAAGATAAACGAGATACAGGCCGCCGCATATACTTTTATCAGCCAGCTTCGCCCGGAAGACCGGGTGATGGTGATCTCGTTCGACGAACAGATACATATTTTGAGCGAGTTCACCAGCGACCGCGAGCAGCTGAAACGCGCGATCAGGACCGCGAAATTCGGCGACGGGACGAGCCTGTATGACACGGTCGAACTGGTGATGAGCGAGCGCCTGAAAAGAGTACCGGGGCGAAAGGCGGTCGTGCTGTTTACCGACGGGGTGGATACGACCTCGCGAAAATCTTACCTGGAGGAAAATTTGCGCGACGCCGGCGAACTGGACGCGCTGATCTTTCCGATCCAGTACGACACCTACGCCGACGTCAGGCGGATGGAACGCCAGGGCGGCATCGACGTAAAGGTGCCCGGCTCGGACAAGAAACCTCCCCAGGGGGGCGCGCTGCCGTCGATAATAATAGACGACGATGACGATCGTCCCTCGACAATGGATTATCCCGGCAAAACTTCTCCCAACGATCCGAACAATCGCGACCGGCAATCCCAGGACCCGGCGATGCAAAATCCCGGCACCACCGCGAAAGATTATGAAGTGGCGGGTAAATACCTGTTGGAACTGGCGGACAGGACCGGCGGGCGGGTTTACCGGGCGGATAATCTGATCGGGCTGGGGAACGCTTTTGAAAGCATCGCAAGAGAATTGCGCCAGCAGTACAGCGTCGGGTATTACCCTCCAAATCTGGAAAAGAGCGGGGTTCCGAGAAAAATAAAGGTCAAAGTTACCCGCCCGGATCTGGTGGTTAAGTCGCGTGATACCTACACTATCGGAGATTCGCCGAAGAAGAAGCGGTAATCGGGCTAAAAATAAATGGCATCTTCGACCCGCCCGGCAGCCATCGAAGAGCGGTTAAAAGCAGGTTTTCTGCTGTGAGGAATAAAATGAAAAATTTGTGGCTTGCCTTCATGTGCGTGATAGTTTTCGGTGGTTTGGTTTCGGCGCAATCTTCCCCCTCTTCCCCTTCTTCCAGGGAAACGCGTCAGCGAAAGGTCGGAAACCCGCCCGCGGCAAATTCGGATCAGACCGACACGCCGGTCGAAGACAACGACATGATCAAAATCGACACCACGCTGGTCACGATCCCGGTCTCGGTCTTCGACCGTAACGGGCGTTTTATTTCCGGTTTGCGAAAGCAGGATTTTCAGATCTACGAAGACGGCCGCGTACAGCAGATCGAACTTTTCGCCACCACCGAACAGCCGTTCACCGTCGTTCTGCTGATCGACGTCAGCCGCTCGACCCAATTTAAAATAGAAGAAATTCAGGACGCCGCCATCTCTTTTGTCGATCAACTGCGCCCACAGGACAAGGTGATGGTGGTGGCTTTCGATGATGAGATCCAGGTACTGAGCGAGCCGACCGGCGACCGCCGGCAGTTAAGATATGCCATTCAGCGGACGCGATTCGGCGGCGGCACCAAACTTTATGACTCGGTTGATTTTGCCCTCAATGAACGCCTTAACCGGATCGAAGGACGCAAGGCGATCGTTTTATTTACCGACGGCGTTGACTCCACTTCGGAACAGTCGAATTACGCGCGCACGATCGCCGACGCCGAGCGCAGCGACGTGATCATCTATCCCGTCCGTTACGATACTTCCGATTACAACGGCAGCGGAAATCAAACCAACAACCGGTTTCCATTTCCTTATCCGCGGCGCAGGGGCGGCGGTGGAGGGGGCGGCAATAATGGCGGCGGCGGCAATAACCGAGGCGGCGGTATTCAACTTCCGTTCCCATGGCCCGGAAGCGGTAATAGTCGAGGCGGCAATAATCGAGGGGGCGGTTCGCAGAACGACGATTACGCCACCGGCGAACGCTATTTACAGGAATTGGCAAATAGAACCGGCGGCAAATATTTTAACGCCGACACGACCGGAAATCTCGACGTAGCTTTTGTCGGGATCGCGGAAGAATTAAGACAGCAATATAGTTTAGGGTATTATTCGCCGGACGGTAACAAACCGGGCCAGAGAAAACAGATCAGCGTCCGGGTGGCGCGCGCCAATGTCAGCGTTAAAGCAAAAAGCAGTTATGTCGTCGGCGAGCAGGAAAAAGACACCGGGAAATTCCAGCCTAACCGCCTGGCCGCGCATTAGTTATTGCCCGACGACCAGATAAACGTCCCAGGCCCAGCGGCCGAGCTGCGCGTCCTGAGCGTCTCTTACTTTGGCGCGATATTTGAACCGGTTGCCGAATTCGTCCGTCCGCCGCGAACTGCGGTAATCGAGGTCGATCTTTTTCAACCCCAGCTGCGGCAGCGTTTTCATCTCGCACGATTCCGAGATGCCGTTGTGATTTTCGTCGCGCCACAATCTCAGGCGGCCGAAAACGGTGTCCTGCTGGTTGATCCTGCCGTCTGAGTTTCCGCCGAAACCGGCCGTGTCGTATTCCGCCAGCGCGAGAAAACCGTTCATCTCTTCGCCGTCCGGCGGCGGGGGCTGCGGCGTGACGTTGCCGAAAAGTTCGCGGCCGCCGTCAATTAATCCGTTGCCGTTGCGGTCGAGCGCCAGCCACGAATCGTCCGAACCCGCCGTTATCCAGGAAAGATGTTCAGGAAAACCGTCGTTGTTAAGATCGAAATCCACGCCGTTAGTATTATTGGTCAGGGAAAACCCGTTACCCAGCACATCGACCATGATCGGCGAGCATCCGCCCGCATCGCACCCGCCCATGCATTCGCACGAATCGGGATCGTAACCGCCGAATCTGATGCACTGCCCGGCAAAACCCGGACTCCGCGTACAGCTTCCCCCGGTCGAGGAAAAACCCGCCGCGCATCCCGTCCCCGGAAATAGAATTAAATTCGGCCAGCCGTTACAACCGCCCGGCTCCGGCGTTGGAGTCGGAGTCGGGCTAGGTGAGGGTGTTGGAGTTGGAGTTGGAGTTGGAGTTGGAGTTGGGCACCCTATCAATATCGTACTTAATACTTGTGCTCCGCAAGACTGCCCTTCCCTCGGCCCTGACCTGTAGGTACAATCCACGAAATCAGGTACTTCAGTAAATAAAAAAGGAAGATCAGGTTCAACCCGATGCTTATCGAATTGACAGTCTGATTCTTCGTCACAGTAATAAACCGGAAATAAAGGTATTCCTCTAGGGCCACATACATCGCCTTCCGGGTTTATCGGAGCGGTTTCATCAGCTTTTCCGTTTTTTTTTCCAGTATTGGCGTCCATCTGGCCGGATTTCCAGGTTCTTGCTTATACCACAGCGCATAACTCCAAAGCATTCCGTCACTAAAGCCAATTTCGTGAATTACAATTTCAACGCCCTGAAATTTGGAGGGATAACCCAACTTGGCTAAACTCTCACTCAAAGTGTTGTAATAGTTTTCCTTCAAGGGAATTTGTACAACCTCATTTGGTTTGATCTCGACTCCGGTCCTCTTGTTTGCAAAAAAATCATTCATTTCCCCATAAGGGATTACCATGGAGTAACCATACTTATCAGGTCCCGAAGATCCTTGCAACTCTTTTGGCCTCGTGAATCTAAGTTGAAGAGACATGTAAGTGATGGTTTTGCCCGATGTATTTTCGATCTCAAATTCCAAGCCTTTATACCAGCCGCTTGTTTTAGCAAATGTTTTTCCAAGAGAAACTTCTTTTTTTTCGGCAGTAACGGAGACAAGTTTGACGGGCACATCTCCAAACTTTTTGTGCACTATGATCTCTTCTTCATCTTGTGAAGTAACTTTAGTGCTGGTAATTCCAACAATACAGAAACATATTATTAAAAAAAGTAATACTTTAATTTTTATGTTCCGATTAAAAGCACGAGAATAAAAATCCAAAAAGTTTTTTTTCGTATTTAAGAGAAATACGTTTGTTTTATTTTTCATATCACACCTTTCTGCCCTTGGGAGAGCGGGAAAATCATTAACAGAAAGATTGTCCGTTTTGTCCGGTCTTTGGGAGATCAAGAACTATTATCACGCTTGAATCCGCTTAAAATTCAATGGGTGAAGAATATAGCAATATATCTTGCAAGTCAATATTTTCACTAAATAGTTTATGACTTATTGTGAAAGCTGGAGGATTTTATTGTTTATGGCTTCAATGAAGGTTGATTTAGTGGCATTCCTAAATTCATCGAAATTGCGTCCAATATCCAAACGAACAATGCTATCCCCTTTGAGTTCATATAGAGTGAGTATTTTATAATTGGGACTCTCTCCATCATTCGTAAGAAAGAATACGTATTGACTTCCAACAAACGGCAAAGCTTTATCTGAAAGTTCATAAATAACTTTTCGACCATTCGGGTAGCGAACAAAACCTCCCATTCTGTCAGCGATAATAGACTCTACTTCCCCAACTTTTTTTGACGCATCATTTTTGAGTATCTTATCAATTCGGATAGTATACTCGGAATATACACCTTTTTTATCATTGGACATGTGAGCACTAACACCTGTGATCACCCCAATAACGATTAGGTCACTTTCCGCGTGCGGGATGATCTCAGGCGGGGTTATTTCATCGTCTCGACCAACTCCACCAGTGTCGGGGTGCGGATTTTTTAAAACCCAATCCTGGCTGTCATAACGTTTGTTTGCCAGTTTTCTTTTTTGCCGCTCAATTGCATCAGAAGATTCAGGCTCGTCATAGTCAGCAATAGCATACCTGCTCATATCCTTATACCCGTTAGCATCGTAGCCGTATCCAGGGGTTTCTTCAGCTTGTACTTGAGACTGGATATTTTTCTGACTACGTCCATCTTGCGTACCAAATATTATCGCCATAGTTGTCAAAACAATCAGCGTTACCAATACCCACATCATTCTGCTGCTTTTCATTTTTAAACCTCTATGTCAAACAGATATTTATAAGTTATTAAAAGATTGTAAGTCTTGGGAGACGGAACAACCACAACGAAGTATATAACGTAGCCTTTTCAGGTCAAGAAAAAGTTATTGCTAATGTGTGATTTTCGTCATATTTACTCAGGCGGTGGTGAAAGCTGTAGAATTTTATTGCAAATTACCTCGATAAAAGCCGCTTTGGTGGCATTCCTGTATCGGTAAGAGTTTAGCAATTAGCCTTGCAATTTAATATCTCCACTAAAATATTTTAAGATTTTACGGTGAAATCGCGAGATCGCTAAAAAACCTAAAATGACCAAATTGATTAAGATTGAAGATGTAAAAGTTGAAAAAGATATTAGGGTTAGCAGGAGTTTGGGAGACCTTTTTTTTTCATTTAGGCGTCACCCCCTGTAAAGGATTTTTGAACTATTTCGATCGGAATCGTTTTTTGTACAGGTTTTTTGCTGCTCTGTGTATTTGTTCTTATTGTAGAGAAAATAATTAGACCGGTAGCTGCTATTATCACGACTCCGATTAAAAGCATTCTGCGCATAATTTTATTCTCCGATCGTGGCAAGAAATTCGAATGTCAATCAGGTGGTTTATTTAATTAAAGGCTGTCAGGGTCGTTGGGAGACTGAGCAACCGTTAAATAGTTTCACAAGCAAATAGTATAATGACAGTTTTCCCATATCAAGAGTTTAGCGATTAGTATTGCAAATAATTATTTTATTCAAAATGAATCTTGATAAAATCTGTTTCGTTCATTCCATTTAATCCCTTGAAATTGAATAGTGAATAAAGCTATTCTGAGAGCGTCATAAATAGAATTTATTTAACGATAAAAAAACATGCCTTTAGAAAATAGAAACGTCATGGCGGTTATTCTGGGCGGCGGCGCGGGTTCGCGGCTGTTTCCGCTTACGCAGTATCGTTCCAAACCGGCGGTCCCGTTGGGGGGAAAATACCGCCTGATCGACGTGCCGATATCGAATTGCATCAATTCCGATATCACGCAGATATTTATTCTTACGCAGTTTAATTCGGCGTCGCTTAACCGCCATATTGCCCGCACTTACCGGTTTTCCAACTTTTCCAGCGGCTTTGTCGAGGTGCTGGCGGCCGAGCAGCGCCTCGACAGCCCGCAGTGGTTCCAGGGCACCGCCGACGCCGTCCGCCAGGTGCTGCCGCATATCCGCGACTGGCGCGTCGATACGCTTTTGATCCTCAGCGGCGACCATCTCTACCGGATGAACTACCAGGAGTTTCTCACCAAACATTTTGAATCCAACGCCGACGTCACCATCTCCGTCATTCCCTGCGACCCGGAACAGGCCGAGGGTTTCGGTCTGTTAAAAGCGGAAGAGAGCGGCAAGATCGTCGAGTTCAAGGAAAAACCAAAAGGCGATGAGCTGGAATCAATGCGGGTCGATACCACGCATTTCGGCTTGACGGAAAACCAGTCGCTGGCGCGCCCCTACCTGGCCTCGATGGGCATTTATGTTTTTAATTACAAGAAGCTGGTCGAGCTGCTGAACCAGGACACCGAATGGGTGGATTTCGGCCGCGAGATAATCCCGGCGGCGATCGAAAATTACAATGTCCAGTCGCATCTCTTTACCGGTTACTGGGAAGACATCGGAACGATCCGCTCTTTTTACCAGGCCAGTCTCGATCTGGCGTCGGCCCTGCCGAAATTTAATTTTTTCGATGTCGAAGCGCCGATCTACACCCGCAGCCGTTTTCTGCCGCCGTCTAAAATGCATAACACCGAGGTCAGCGAAGCGATGATCAGCGAGGGCTGCATTATTCACGGCTCGAATATCCAGCGCTCGATCATTGGTTTGCGCAGCCGGATCGATGCCGGGACCGTGATCGAAGATTCGATCGTCATGGGTTCGGATTTTCACCAGACGATCGAAGAGATCGCCGACGAATATAAGAGAGGATTGCCGCATCTCGGCATCGGGCAAAACACCGTCGTTCGCGGGGCGATCATCGATAAGAACGCCCGCATCGGAAACGACGTGAAATTGGTCAACCAGCGCGGCGTCCAGCATGAAGACGGGCCGAATCAAAGCTATTTCATCCGCGAAGGCATTATCATCGTTCCGAAAAACGCGATCATCCCGAATGGCTCGGTCGTTTGAAAGTGATTTTGTTAAGCTCATTTTAAGTAAGAACAGCTAATTGCAAGATATATGCTAAAGCTCTGACAGAAGCCTTACTCCGCAAAGTACGATATCAGATATTAGCAATAAGCTTTTTCTTGACGTAAAAAAGTAACGTTATATACTTCACCTAATACTTCCTTTGTGGTTGTTCCGTCTCCCAAGACTTACAATCTTTTTAATAACTTATAAATGTCTGTTTCACATAGAGGTTTTGATATGAAAAGCAACAGAATGATGTGGATATTAGTTGTACTGGTTGTTTCGGCAACTATGGCGATAACTTTTGGCACATTCGACAGCAGCGGCCAGGAAAATTGTAAAAGTCAGACGGCAACGACACCGACTTCAGCAAGTCCTTTTGGGGATTTGAGTAAGTATCCAACCGTGGATTACGATGCGCCTGAAGTCGCAACTGCCCCGGAGCATGAAAAAAGGGTAATAAAAAATAACCGCTATGATGTAGTTATACCAGTATTAAAGTACGCGCCTCCTGAGATTACTGAAGTTGGCGGTTCCGATGTCGAGTCTGTGCCTCCCGCTATTCCTTCTACTGAAAGTCGGCTAATAGTCATTGGAGAAATATTGGATTCGAAAGCATTGTTATCCAATGAGAAGAAAGGAATTTATTCTGAGTACTCATTAAAGATACATACTATTCTCAAAAACGATAAAGATAAGAAATTGCAAAAAAATGAAATTATCACGATTGACAGAGTGGGAGGAGTTGTTCGGTATCCCAGTGGTCAGAAAATTCTTTACTTATTGGATTGGCATAATCTGCCAGAATTGGGGGGGCGTTACATATTTTTCCTCGATAACGACGATGACCAAAATCCAAATTACCAGATCTTAACGGGATACAAACTGGAAGGAGGTAAAGTTAAGGCCTTAGACAATCACCCTAATTTCACTGAATTTAACGGAAAGAACGAAACAGATTTCATCAAATTGGTTTTAAGTAAAAATAATTGATAGGTGAATTATGAAAAGTAACAGAATAATGTGGACATTAGTAACGCTGGTTGTTTTGACAACTATGGCGATAACTTTTGGCACGCGGGATAGCCAAAGCCAGGAAACTAACCGTCAGGCGCAGTCAACGCCGACACCCGCTGCTAACCCTTTTGGAGATTTAAGTAAGTATCCAATTGCGGATTACGATACTCTGGAACCTTCTGAAACGGTTGCACGCGAGCAGCGAAAAATAAAGAGTGCTCGCTATGATGAATTTGAACTCGTGTCTAAAAAAGTGTCTCCGGATACTACAGCAATAATAGTTTCCGATGGCGAAATAATCCCTCTTGCTATTCCATACTCCGACAGCTCTTTAGTCATTGTTGGCGAAATTTTAAGTTCTAATGCTTTTTTATCTAATGATAAGTCAGGAATATATTCTGAATACTCCATACAAATACAAGCGGTAATAAAAGAGGATCGGGATAAGAAAGCGCAAATCGGAGAAATAATTACGATTGACAGAACCGGCGGGCTCGTCAAATATCCCAATGGACAGAAAGTGCTGTATATGAATGATTGGCAGAGCCTTCCAGAAGTGGGAGCACGCTACATATTGTTTCTTACCAAAGACAAAATTCAAAATCCGAACTATAAGATCGTGACCGCTTACCAGATAAAAGATGGAGTAGTAATAGCTCTGGACAACTTTCCTAAATTTCGTGAATTCAATGGAAAGAAAGAAGCAGAATTTATAAAACTGGTTTTGAGTAAAAACAGTTAATTTGCAGGATATGTTGCTAAATCTCTGACAGAAGCCTTACTCCGTAAAAAACGATATCAGATATTAGCAATAAACTTTTCTTGACGTGAAAAAGCAACGTTATATACTTCACCTAATACTTCCTTTGTGGTTGTTCCGTCTCCCAAGACTTACAATCTTTTTAATAACTTATAAATGTCTGTTTCACATAGAGGTTTTGATATGAAAAGCAACAGAATGATGTGGATATTAGTTGTACTGGTTGTTTCGGCAACTATGGCGATAACTTTTGGCACATTCGACAGCAGCGGTCAGGAAAATTGTAAAAGTCAGACGGAGCCGACCCCGCCTCCTGCAAGTCCTTTTGGGGATTTGAGTAAGTATCCGACCGTGGATTACGACGCGCCTGAAGTCGCAACTGCCCCCGAGCATGAAGAAAGATTAATAAAAAATAAACGTTACGACAGAAGCTTCCCCGTAGTAAATAATCCATATCCTGATGATATCGCAGTTGGCGGTATCGATGAGGATGAACCTATACCACCGACCATTCCTTTTGCCGAAAGTAAACTTGTAGTAATTGGTGAGATAGTAGGTTCAAAAGCTGTTCTTTCCAAGGAGAAAAAAGCAATTTACTCCGAATATTCACTGCGAATACAAACGATTCTTAAGGCAGACAAAGAAAAGAAACTTAAAGCAGGTAAAACAATAATAATGGACAGGGAGGGAGGAGTCGTCCGGTATCCGAGTGGTCAAAAAATACTTTACTTTGTGGAATTCCAAGGATCACCCGAAGTGAGTGGGCGCTACTTATTTTTTCTTACCAACGATGTTGCTGAAAACTCAAATTACAAAATCATAACTGCCTATCAATTAAAGAATGGTGTTGCAACGGCGTTAGACACTTACCCTGATTTCCGGGAGTTTAAGGAAAAAAACGAAGCTGATTTCATCAAATTGGTTTTAAGCAAAAAATAAGGGGTTAGCATGAAAAATATCTTCCACAAAGAGCGGTTCTCGCAGATCACTATTATTCTGGCTTGTTTAATTATTTTAATATTACCGTTTTCATTTGCGTATTCAAATGCGCAAACCTCGTGCTTAGCGGATAAACCGCCTCTAACTGTTCCGGCTGCTCCCACGACCCGTGCGTGGCCTCAATTTACAAATGTTTCGATAGTGGTCTTTGACAGATCAGCTAACGAGCCTACGAGTACAGAGGAATTTAACGTGATCACTGCTTCTATCAGAGACTGGAACACCGTAAAAATTTCGGGCTGTTCGAATGTCACTTTTGGAAATGCGACCTTCGCAGGTAGACCTTGGGACGGAAGTGAATCTCCCCCGGATAACACAATATATGTAGTTCGGACAACTGATCGAAATGGTCAATGGAAACCTATTATTAGAACTTTCGGAGTCAGAGCCGGCTGGATATATATGAATAGTAATTTCAATCTTCAAACTACCGAACTTCATAGCCGAGTTGATAATCTGGCAAAGCATGAAGCCGGGCATTCATTTGGCGTAGCTAATGGCGAACAAGCTGACCCGCCGTCAATATATTCAGAAAACTCACTGACGGGGCCGGGAAACTCTTATGTAATAACACAATGTGACATAGCGGCGCACAGAAGAGTTTATTGCCCGACACCGACACCTACGCCAACTCCTTCACCTAGTCCGACCCCTGAACCCACCCCGGAACCGGGAGGATGTCTTGGTCTGCCCGATTACACCCAATATCCCGGAACGGGCTGCGCGGCGGGTTTTTCATCGACCGGGGGCACCTGCACCCGTCCTCCAGGATTTACCGCCCAGTGTTTTAGGTTCGGCGGCTATGACTTCGAATCGTGCGAATGCATGGGCGGGTGCGATGCGGGCGGATGCTCGCCGATCGTGGTCGATGTGCTGGGTAACGGCTTTTCCCTGACCGGGTATGCGGGCGGCGTGGATTTCGATCTTAACAACGACGGTTTTCCTGAACATCTTTCCTGGATAACGGCGGGTTCGGACGATTCGTGGCTGGCGCTCGACCGCAACTACAACGGCGTAATCGACGGCGGCCGCGAACTCTTCGGCAACGTCACGCCGCAGCCCCCGCCGCCCGCAGGCGAAGAGTTAAACGGCTTTCTCGCGCTGGCGGAATATGACACGGCCGGTTTCGGCGGAAACTCAGACGGCAGGATCAACCAGCAGGACACCGTTTTCGGCCGCCTGAGATTGTGGCGCGACGAAAATCACAACGGCATCTCGGAATCGTGCGAGATGAAAACGCTGCCGCAGTTGGGGCTGAGAAAAATCGACCTCGATTACCGCAGTTCGCGGCGGACGGACGAATTCGGCAACCGGTTCAAATACCGCGCCAAAGTAAGAGACGCGCAGGACGCGCAGCTCGGCCGCTGGGCCTGGGACGTTTATCTGGTAGAGCAGTAGAAAGAAGGCAGCGCGGGCAGGACGCCCGCGAAAAAACCGACGGCGGGACGCCGTCAGGATAGTTCCATCCGTTGGATGCGACGGCGTTACAAGCAGCGCTTTTGAAATTAGACGTTTAAGCGCTATACTTTTCTTTGATCCTATCGACAGATATTTGAACATGGTGAAGCAAGTTCGCCATAACTCTTCGAACATAAGAAATGTTTGGGTTCGTATCGGTGATTCGGATACGGAAAACTAAGGGAAGCAGGTGAGAATCCTGCGCGGTCGCGCCACTGTAAATTGAAATTCACACGGATTTTAAAAGTCAGGAACCTGCCCGGACATTTATTACCTGAGAGCGTCTCGCGTTAAGACATCCTGGAAGACAAATCATCAGCTTTAACATCGCCGTCTTTTAGTCAGTTTTTTCGCCTGACCCTGAAAGGCGGTTTTTTATTTTTAAATCCGGCGGTACGCATAAATATTTTATTCTTTTACTCGGCGCGTGTTTGCTCGCGGCGGCGGTTTCGTGCAGCGTCCCGCAGTCGCAGGCCCCTCAGCAGACTCAGACTCCGCAGCAGATTCCGGCGCCGAAACCCGGCCGGGAACTGACCGACGATCTCGGGCGCAAGGTCAGCCTGCCGGAAACGGTCACGCGCGCGATCTCGCTCGCGCCGAGCCTGACCGAAATAGTTTTTGCCGTCGGCGGCGGCGACAAACTCGTCGGCGATACGTCGTACTGCAACTACCCGGCGGAAGCCGAGAAAATTCAAAAGGTGGGCGACACGATCAGCCCCAATCTGGAAGCGATCATCGCGCTCAAACCCGACGTGGTGCTGGTGACCACGGCTTCGCAAATAGAAACATTTTCAAAGAGGCTGGAAGAACAGAATATCGCCGTGTTTATCACCGATCCTAAAGACCTGGACGGCGTCTATCGCAGCATCAACGCTATCGGCGAGATCCTGGGGACGAAGGAAAAAGCCGAGCAGCTGGTCGCCGGGTTAAAGAAAAGAGTGGCCGCCGTGGAAGCGAAAACCGAGGCGGGCGTACCGTACCGTGTTTTCGTGCAGATCTCGCAGGAGCCGCTTTATGCGGCGGGCGGCCCTACTTTTATCACCGATCTGATCCAGCGCGCGGGCGGTTTTTCCGTTACCGAAAAGATCAACGACCCTTTTCCCAAACTGAGCAAGGAAACCGCGCTGGCAATGCAGCCGGACGTAATCATCATTTCCGAGGGTGACGGAAACACGAAAGAGAACGCGGTTTTCGCCAACTCGCCGGCGGTCAAAAATAAGAGAGTTTTTCGCATCAGCGGGGATCTGCTGTCGCGTCCGGGGCCGCGGTCGGTGGACGCGCTGGAAATGATCGCGGAAAAGCTTCACGGAACAACAGAGGGAACAGAGGTAAAGTGACGCCCGCAGCGGAAACAATGGTACCGGAACTTAAAAAAACGTCACGGCTTTTTTTTGCCGCGATGGTAGTGCTGGTTTTGCTGCTGGCGGCGGTAATTCTGGCGGCGGCGCTGCTCGGCAGTGAACGCCTGCCGATCTTTGACGCGGTTTGCGCGATGTTTTCCGGCGGGAACTGCGGGCTGACCCCGCAGCAGAGCTCGATCCTGTTCGACATCCGTTTGCCGAGGGTTTTTCTGGGCGTGGCAGTCGGCGCGGCGCTGGCCGTATCTGGCGCGAGCTATCAATCGCTGCTGCGCAATCCGCTGGCGGAACCGTATCTGCTCGGCGTATCGAACGGCGCGGCGATCGGCACGATGTTCGCGCTGGTGTTTTTTACGGCTTTCACGCTTTCGCGGCCTCTGCTGGCGTTCGGCGGGGCGATGCTGGCGACTTTTGCGGTGTACTCGATCGCGCGCGGCGGACGCACGGGAGCCGGGATGAGCGTCGAAAGATTGGCGCTGGCCGGGGTGATCGTGACGACATTTCTTTCGTCGGCGATAGTGCTGGTGACGAGTTTGCTGGACGCGACAAAACTGCGCACTTTTACTTTCTGGCTGCTGGGCGATCTTTCCGCTGCCTCGCGGGATTCGCTGATCATCACGCTGCCGACGGTGATAGTGGGCACGATAATTTTGGCGATGCTGGCGCGGGCGCTGAATCTTTTGCAGCTCGGCGAACGCGACGCTTTCGATTTCGGCGTCGAGGTACAGCGGACGCGGCTGCTGGTTTTTGTCGTCGCCGGGGCGCTGGTCGGAACATTGGTCGCCGCCAGCGGTTCGGTCGGCTACGTCGGGCTGGTGGTGCCGCATCTGGTCAGGCTGACGCTCGGCAGCGACAACCGTTTGGTGATACCGGCCTCGGCGTTTGCCGGCGCAATATTCGTCACACTGGCGGACACGGTCGCGCGCACGGCGATCGCCCCGCGCGAACTTCCGGTCGGCGCGATCACCGCCCTGATCGGCGCGCCGCTGTTCATTTATTTGTTGAAGAAACAGGCGGCTTAGGAACGTGATACGTGATACGCGATACGTAATACGTAATAAGCGATACGGAGGAAAGAACCACCCCGGCGCTAAGACGCGCCACCCCTCCTTCGTAAGGAGGGGAGTTTAAAACTCGATGCTCGAAGCAAAAAACATCTCGACCGGTTACGGCACAAAAGACATCGTCCACGAAGTATCGCTTCGCCTGGAGCCGGGAAAGATCGTCGCGCTTTGCGGCGCCAACGGCGCGGGCAAGACGACGCTCTTAAAAGCGTTGAATGGGACTTTGCCGGTAACCGGAGGCGAGATTTTGCTTAACGAAAAACCGCTGCAAAAATATTCGCGCCGCGAGATCGCGCAAAATATCGCGGTCGTGGCACAGGAAGCCGAAACTAAATTTCCCGTGACCGTGCTGGAATTCGTTTTGAGCGGCAGATTCGCCTCCGGGGGCGCTTTCGGCTGGGAGAAGGCGCACGACATTGCCGCCGCCGAAGAAGCCCTGCGGTCGTGCGATCTGGGCAATTATGGCGGCTATTCAGGGCGGCTGATGAATCAGCTTTCCGGCGGCGAGCGTCAGCGCGCGGTGCTGGCGCGGGCGATGGCGACGCAGGCAAAAATATTGCTGCTGGATGAGCCGACCGCGAATCTCGACCTGGCGCACCAGATAATGATGCTGCGCGTGGTGCGCGAACGCTGCCGGGATTTTCAGTCTGCCGCAGCCGTGATCACTCACGATCTGAATCTGGCGGCATCGTTTGCCGATGAGATCATGCTTTTAAAACAGGGAAGGGTCACGGCGCAGGGCACGGCCGGAGACATTTTCACCACGGCGAATTTGCAGGAAGTTTTCGAGGTCGAAGTAATGCTGGACGCAAATCCCATCAGCGGAAAAATGCGCGTCACGGCAAATTACGGCGTATAGTGTAACGCTGCCATTTTGGCGGCTGTCCCCGAGGAATTTTAACCTCGATCAAAACGGAAGTGAGAACGCTTCCGCGACAGCCGGCGGGACGCCGGCGCTACAAAGGCAATAACAATAACGGCTGTTCAAGGGAAAACGGTGCAAAACCGTTGCTGCCCGCGCAACTGTAAGCAGTAAAACACTTTGCATTATGCCACTGTCTGAAAAGACGGGAAGGCGCAAAATGAAAATTTCGAGGGAAATTTTTAAGCTGTGAGCCAGGAAACCTTGCTGCCGCCAAAAAGATAGCTCGTTTCTACGACGGGTAGAGGAGAGAAAATGAAAATACTCAGTTTGGTATTGGTGACAATTTTATTGTCGCTTTTATTATCCGCTGCGGCACCTGCTCAACCGGGTGCCCAATCGAATGCGGCGGTCAGCGGCGGTGTCGCGCACGCTGACAATAAACCGGTTTCCCAATCACAGGTAACGCTGACACTCAAAAGCAACGCCAGCGTAACCTTCACGACCAGGACCGATTCCGAAGGCAAATATCGTTTTGAAAATATTCCGGCCGGCGAATACATAATCACGGCCACGGACGGAACTTCATCCGGCGCGGCGCGCGCCAATGAAACAATAAAAGTAGAAGCCGGAAAAAACGCGGTGCTCGATCTGACGGTGCTTCCGGTTGTGACGGCGGAGGTGACGATCGCTTCCGGAACGGCGCAATCGACGGACGAGGTTTCGAAATCGGTTTCCGTCATTACCGGCCAGGAGATCGAAAACCGCAACGAACAAAGCATTGCCGACGCGCTGCGAACCGTGCCCGGTTTCCGGGTGCAGCAATCGGGCGGATTCGGACGGCTGATCACGATCAAAACCCGCGGTTTGCGCAACCAGGACACGGCTATTTTGATAGACGGCCAGCGCTTTCGCGACGCGACCGCGATCACCGGCGACGCCTCGCCATTTCTCGGCGACCTGATGACGACCGGCGTCAGCAGGATCGAAGTCCTGCGCGGCTCCGGATCGTCGCTTTACGGCACTAATGCCATCGGCGGCGTGATCAATGTTTCGACCGACAGCTTCAGCAATAAATTGCGCGGCGAATTTCTCGCCGAAGGCGGCGGGATGGGTTTTGTGCGCGGCCGGGCGGGCGTTTCCGGCGGCTACCGGAACCGGGCGTTTTTTAACCTAGCCGTTTCGCATAACAATTACAAGGACGGCATCGACGGCGATGACGGCGCGCGCAACACCAGCGGCAAGGCCGGCGGGCGATTCGTCATCAACGAAAAAGCGCAGATCACTTCGCGGTTTTATTTTTCCGACGGATTTGTTCAGCTTAACAGCAACCCTGACACGATCGGAACGCTGCCCGCGATCACGCAGATCGTGAATGCCGTCGCGCTGTCGCCGGCGGAACTCGCGCGGTACGAAAACGGCACGCCGGCCGGGTCACTGAACGCGGGCGGCGCGACTTTTATTCCCGATGCGGACGATCCCGATTCTTTTTCAAAAACGCGTTTCTATAATTTTCACGTCGCGCTCGACGGCACGATAAATAAGAATGCGATCTATCGGGTTTCGTATCAAAATCTGAACACCAAAAGAAAAACGATCAACGGCCCGGCGGGCGTCGGTTTTCAACCCTTCGGCGGCAGCGAGCGCAGCGACTTTAAAGGCAATATTCAGACCTTTCAGGCGAAAACGAATCTGGTGCTGCGGTCGAATGTGCTGACCATTGGTTACGGATTCGAGCGCGAAAAATTCGGGAACGATAATTTCGGCGTCGGCAATTTCGGAAACAATACGGTTGACGCGACACAATCGAGCAATACTTTTGTGGTTCAGGATCAGGTCGCGGCGTTCGACAACCGGCTGCAGCTTTCCGGGGCTTTTCGCGCGCAGTTTTTCGATCTCGGCCGCCCGGTGTTTAGCTCCAATAATCCGCCCTACCAAAATCTGACCCTCGAGAATCCGCCGACCGCCTATACGGTCGATGCGTCGATCGCGTATTTTATCCGCTCGACGGGAACAAAGCTGCGTTCCCATATCGGCAACGGCTATCGGGTGCCATCGCTGTATGAGCGGTATGGCTCTTTTTACGACACCTTCAGCGTTCCCAATAGTTTTGTCGCGCTCGGCGATCCGAACCTGGCGCCGGAACGCTCGACCGGTTTTGACGCCGGAATAGATCAAAGTTTTTCAAAAGACCGGGTGCGTCTTTCCGGAACTTATTTTTACACACGGCTGCTGCAGGTGATCGGGTTCGGCAATGTCGCGCCCGATATCGGAACGACTCCGCGCCCTTTCGGTGGCTATGTAAATCAAAACGGCGGCATATCGCGCGGCGGGGAATTCAGCGCCGAATTCGCGCCTTATAAGGCGACGAGTTTTTTCGCGTCATATACCTTTACGAAAAGTCTGCAGAAAGACCCACAGGTTACCGGCAGCGGAATACGCGACACGCTCGGCGTGCCGGAGCACCAATTCACGCTGGTCTTTAACCAGCAGATCGCCAAGAGGCTGAACGTCAATTTCGACCTTGTCAGCTCAAGCTCGTACCTCGCGCCGATCTTTAGCAACACGATCTTTTCCATGCGCATCTACCGTTTTTCGGGAATGAGAAAAGCCGATCTTACGGTCGGCTACGACATTCCCGTTTCGCTCGAAAAAGTGCGTTTGCGCGTTTTCGGCACGATCGAAAATCTTTTCAACCAGGACAATTTTGAGAACGGTTTTCGCACCGCCGGAATATTGGCGCGGGGCGGACTAAAAATCGGTTTTTAAGAATCGGCTAAATACAAAAATTCGACGCGGAGATTATCTCGCGTCGAATTTTATTACTTGAATAACCGGTTTGCCGAAACTCTTGCAAGTCTTTTTGCAATATAAAAGTATAAATGATAATCTCACCACACTTTCTGTAATCTTGCCTTCTAAGTGAAAGGATTCAAATACATCCGTTGTAAGCGCGCTTATCATGACGCAAGCATTAAAATCGGAATTCAACAGAATTCGGATTTCTTTGTAAGTAGTTGAATGATTGACTAAATTCTCATATACACTTCAACACTTAAAAAGTTTACAGGAGCCTTAGATTATGTCCCACGATAGTCTGCCAGTCCCCGAACCTGATCACAACGATCATAATCATTTCTATCAAACGTTTTCCTCCTGGCTTTATCGCCAGACCTTTTTATTTTATAGCCAACTAGCCGGGTTAGGGGGATTTCTTTCTTTTATATTCGCATTAATTTATTACATTTCCCATGGAGAATACGGCGAATACATAAACCCCCAAGTCATACAAACGGCCGTAATTTGGGCTCATCTTCCTATACTAGGAGCTTTCATAGTCTGGCTTATTAAGATCTTTAACAAAAATGATGAAGGCTCTCAACTGGTTAGAGAGGTACACAAAAGAGTCTTTAACAAGATATTACAACCTCCGCAATTGGAAAAATGTGTCGGACATTTACGAAAATTTAAGACGTATTTTCTTTGTTTTTGGGTCATGATGTTCTTTTTGTATGTTTCGTTTTTGTTCCAGAATTTACATACAGTAAATGAAATACAGGATAAAGCGATAATTATTCAAAAATTGGAAGAAGTACAAAAAGTTAAAGACAATAGGGAATTTAAACGTAAAATCAAGGAAATTAAAGAGTCAATAGATAAATCGGAGACTATTGCCAGAATTTCGAATGAAAAAGAAGTTTTGGAGGATATTAAAAATATTAATGATAACGACCTTGTGATTGAGGATCCTGTAATTAGAGATGATAAACTCAGGTTAAAAGTGGACGATATCGTCGACAAGATCGCACCTCCGCAGTTTTTTACTACCGAAGAACAGTACAAAAATCTTCTTAATAAAATTCAGGAAGCCGGAAATAAACTCGGCAATAATAACGAAACAATAAATACGGAAGAACTAGCTAAAAATGTCAAAGAAGCACGTGATCTTGCAGTTATTTTAAAGAACCATTCTTTAGATACTAGTAAATTATATTCTGAGTTCATTAACTACAGCCTAAATACACTGGGATTATTGTTTATATTCTTGTGTTTTACGATATTATATTTACCCGCCAATGGTCTTAAGACCATCGAAAGACAAAGAATACTTCTTTATTTTTCAACCTTGACTGCAGTTCTGCTTATTCTTTCCTTCCCTTTAATTTTGTTAATAAAAATCAGAGGGAGAATCACTCCATCCGAGCTCACGGCATATGTTACGGGATTTAATGCGTTAAGTGGAACGTTAAATGCCTTCACACTCGCTTTATTGATCGCCAGATTGGACAGTAAATTCATTGGGCTGCCTTCCAAGCTGATCTGTATTTTGTATGGTTATTCCGCAGTTCAACCTTTATTTGTAGCGTTTGAACAGCCGGGAGAGATTTTTCAAATAATCAAAACATTTGTTTTGATATTCGTGTTCATATTTAAGATATATTTCTTTTTTATAATTATATATGCGTTGCAGACCGGAAGAATGCTCAATTACCTGGTTTGTTTTCCCACATTAGAAAAAAGAGTAGATTCAATATTTTCTAATGAATTCTTAGTTGAAGGCTATAAGACGCAAAAAGGATATAAATGTAAGGTTAAAAGAAAAAAACGGCTTGTTTATTTAAGCGATACCGACTTTGATACCGAAGCGGATTGCCGCAAAGAAATAGAGAGACTTCAGGAATTAACAAAACAACACTCATCATACAAAATAAATGCGATCGGGAAAAAATGGAGAGTTGAGGTCTTCGATAATCATGAAAGATTAGTTTGTTATAGCGAGGATTTCAGATCGGAACGCAGGGCCCAATACCTGGTTGAGGAATCTATGGAAAAAATTCCTCATTGTGAAGTGATAGTCCCGCTCGAACTTAAAACGATATAAATTGCTGCGACAGCCATTTTAAGACGATGACATAAACTTTGCTTTCAAATGGGAAGTAGTGAAAGAAGGGTTCGACCGAATCCTTCTTTTTGTTTGCACACCCGACGGAAAAGCTTTATCGGATTTTGACTGAAATGTTATAATCAGAAAAACTAAAAGGATCGATGTAGCATTATGAAAACATTGAAAATACAAGGGTTAGCATTACTGGTGATCGGGCTCTCGACGATCTGCGCGATGGCGCAGGATAATTCCGTTAAAACGGTGACGAATGCCGATATGGAAAAATACCGCCTGGCAAGGGTTAAATCGGACGAAGACTATCGGCAGAATTATCAGAGATTGGGATTGCCCTCGCCGGAGGAATTGGAAAAGAGGGAAACGGAGAGGCAAAAGCGTTTGAGCGAGCTTTCTGAAAAACTGGCGTTCCGGCGTCTGCAAAATGAATATTTCGAGCAAATGAACGCGCGAGCCGCCGCGGGCGACACGCCGCAGATAATCTACCTGGATGCTGACGGAAATTACGGGCCGGCTTATTCGACCGGCTATACGCCGTACCTGTTTTGGGGAAACGGCGGTCAATTTAGGCATTTCAATTCGAACGGAATATATCCGCCGAGCATACAGATGGTAAAAGATCAGGCAGGCATGTTTCCGAGCGCGACTTGGCTGATCAATGAGCGTAACGACCGGCTGCGCTTTAGAGGATCTCGCAATCCGGGGAGAAACGCGCCCCGCCGGGTTTTTTCGCCGCGACATTAATTAGCGACGTTAACCGACACGACCGATGGCCGTTCGATTCAAACACATTCTGATAGTTTTGGCCGTGATCTCCGTGCTGGGGATCGGGCTGGCGGCGGCGTTTTTCTGGTTCATCTTTTCGGCCTTCGAGCGGATGGATAATTTTGTCGACGTGCCGGCGGAGATAAAAGAAGCGCGGGTCCTGACCGGTGGAGATCTTTTGTCGAGGGAAGATTTTTTCAAGCTGAAGACGCAGAGTTTTTTGGGATTAATACTGCAGGCGTCAACCGAACTGGACGAGGAAAAAAAACAGCAAAAAGCCCAAAGCGAAATGGCAAAAAAGATCGCGGGTTTTAGCGCCGGTTATTTCGATCCGGTGAATAAAGAAGTGATATTCGCCGGAATGTTCGGCGCGGTAGTTTTAGACCGCAGCGGCAACTTTAAACGCGAAGTGCTTTTTCAACTCGTCACTAATAAGCTCAAAGCCGGTTGGTACGAAGGCAAAAATTACTCCGGCGCTTTTAGCGAATTTAGGATCGTCGATCTGGACAGGGACGGCAGCCATGAATTTGTCGCCTGGGGCGGTATGGGCGGGCTGGCGGTTTACGACTCCAACGGAAACGGGCTGTGGCGGCACGGAAAACTGGACATCGATCTGGGTGAAGTTTTCGATGAAGACAAGCGGAAAAAGTCGCAGAAAAAAACCGTTTTTATCGACGGCGTCACGACCGGGGACCTGGACGGCAACGGCACGGAAGAAGTGGTCTTTACCACCTCGCAAAACGAGATCGTGGCCTTTGACAATAAGGGAAATGAAAAATGGCGCCGCGACGATAAACAGCCCGGAAGGCAGCTGCAGGTGATGGACCTGGACGGTGATAAAAAAGCCGAGATCGTCGAATCCAATTACTCTGTTCCCAAAATACGTGACTCCGAAGGCAATCCGGTAAAAGATACCGGTAAAATTATCGCCGGCGGAGACAATTTTTTTGTCAGCGACGACGGTAAGACGAAAAAGCTGAATTTTGTCAGGTTTGCAAATAACAAGCTGACCGTGATCAGCGAAGACAACAAGGTGATCTGGGAAGCCGATGCGCCTTTTAGTGAAATTAAAAGCCGCAATGTTCCGATGCGCGAACAGTCGCCCGGTGACTTCAGCGATAAGGAATATTTTTACCCGATATATATCGTCCAGGTGAAATTGCGGAGCGGCGAAGCCAAGTACCTGGCCGTACTGGGAAGTTATTTAAGTTCGAACCGGGCAGTGCTTTATATTTATTCCCCGGAGGGAAAACTCGTTTATAATGAAATTTTGCCCGAAGAGAGCAAAACCCTGATGGCGCTCCCGCGCGAAAATGGCGACACTGAAGACATCCTGGTCGGCGGCAAGCAGACCATCTGGCGGTACGCGGGCAAATAGCGAAAAATGAAGATCATGAGCGGAAAACTTCAGATAAACTTATTCGGTATGGCGATCCTGCTGACGGCGGTTCTGCTTTTTTCCGGCTGCGTGAAAAAATATGGCTTCACGATTGCCGAAGGTGCCGCGGAAGAAACGCTCGAGCTTGAAGTGCCCAAAATATATCTCGGGGAAGATAAATTCGATAAGCAGGAGCTTTTCCGGTATCAGAAGACCAGTCAGGAAAAAGATTCCCTGAGAGGAATGGGTAGGGTAGCGGTAGCGGGGGACAAGCCGCCGAAGATCGACCCGGATGAATTTGAATTAAACGATCTGAACCGGATATCTGCCGGCGAGATCGACGATCAAACGGGGACGGATATCCTGGCCGCCGGGGGGACAAAAGCCTTTATTTTAGACGTCCGGGGAAATGTAAAAAAAGAGATCGATTACAACCTCGGCAGTTACGTTCAGGAGAATATAAAGCAGGACCACAATTTCAGCCGTGTTAAATTAGTCGATCTCGATAATGACGGCAAAGTTGAGATCGCCGGACACGGATTGAGAATTGCGGCCATCGTCGATCTGAACGGAAAAACCCTCTGGAAATATCCCGAAAAGCAAAAAGACGAATATGTAGATTTTCAGGGCATCGACGTCACCGACGTCGATAACGACGGGAAAAACGAAGTCCTCCTGACGGTCAATGACAGGATCGAAGTTTATGACCGGGAAATGAAGTTAAAGTGGCAAAAGGAAGTGCCCGACCACTTAACGCGCAAGGACCTGACGATAACGGATCTCGACGACGACGGCGAAAAAGATATTTTAGTAGGTAAAACCATCATCGACAAAAAAGGGGCGCCGATCCGCACCATCGAGACACCCTATTCCTGGCAAGGATTTCTCACCCAAAAAAATAGTAAAACGCTCCTGGTCAAATTTGAAAATTCTCAGCTGAATATATTCGACAGCAGCGGGTTCCGGTATATGAGTTATCCCGCGCCGCTGAGCAATGTAAAAAGAAAACAGCCTGAGAAAAAAACCGGGCAGAGATTTGTGGTCTTCGGGGCGGAAGCGCTTCGCGTCAGGCTGACCACAAATGAATCGAAATACCTGGCGGTTTTGGCCCAGGCCAGCGATTCCGACGAATTCAACAATTTTAATATACTGTATATTTACGACCCTCGGGGAAAGCTGGTCTTTCATGAGACGATCCAGTCAGAACAGAGCAGGATGGCCGTTTTGCCGAGCGAAAACGGCAGCGAACAAATTCTCGTAACGGACGACGGAAAGATAAATATTTACTCATTTAAAAATAACTTATGAAACAAGGTTGGGAAGCGGTAATCGGAATGGAAATTCACGCGCAGCTGGCGACGGAGACGAAGATCTTCTGCGGGTGCGCGGCGAGCTTCGGCAGCGAGCCGAATGCGAACACGTGCCCGGTCTGCCTCGGGCTGCCGGGAGCGCTGCCGGTTTTGAACCGGCGCGTGATCGAACTGGGCGCGCGCGCGGCTTTGTCACTGGGGCTGAATATCAATGAAACGTCGATCTTTGCGCGGAAGAATTATTTCTATCCCGATCTGCCGAAAGGGTATCAGATATCGCAATTCGACAAGCCTTTTTCATCCGACGGCGTGCTGAAAATTCTCACGGCCGAGCGCGACGAGCAGGGCCACGCCCGTGAATGGCAGCCGCTGGACATCAATATCGTCCGGCTGCACCTGGAAGAAGACGCCGGCAAAAACGTTCATGAAGGGCTTCCGGAAGTGGAGAAATATTCCTACATCGATCTTAACCGCGCGGGCACTCCGCTGGCCGAGATCGTGACCGGGCCGGATTTTCGCACCTCGTGGCAGGCGTATGATTACGTCAATCACGTTCGCCGCGCGCTGCAATGGGTCGGCGCTTCCGAAGCCGATATGGAAAAAGGGAACCTGCGCTGCGAAGCGAATGTTTCCGTGCGCAGGGTGGGCGAGACGAAATTCAACAACAAGATCGAGCTGAAAAATCTCAACTCGGTGCGTTTTATGCAAAAAGCGATCGAGTACGAGATCGAGCGCCAGATCGCGGCGCATGAAAAAGGCGAACCGGTCAACCAGGAAACACGGCTCTGGAACGAAAAAGAAAACGAGACCCGCGTGATGCGTTCAAAAGAAGACGCGCACGATTACCGTTATTTCCCGGAGCCCGACCTGCCGCCGCTAACCGTTTCCAACGCCTGGATAAGCGGTGTCAAAAACGAGATGCCGGAACTGCCCGACAAAATGCAGGAAAGATTTATGCAGGATTACGGGCTGTCTTTTGCCGACGCCAATCAAATGGTTTCGGAAAAAACCCTGGCGGAATTTTACGAAGTATGCGCGAAAGAATCGAACAATCCCAAAGCCTCGGCCAACTGGATATTGTCTGAGCTGGTTCGCGAACTAAACAACGCCGGTAAGGGCGCCGGCGATTCGCCGGTTTCGGCGGAAAATCTCGCGGAGCTTATCCGCTTCGTCGATGAAGGCAGGATCAGCGGAAAACAGGCTAAGGAAGTACTGATCGAAATGTTCGCCAGCGGGAAAACGGCGGCCGGCGTGGTTAAGGAAAAAGGCATCGAGCAGGTATCGGATTCCGGCGCGATCGAAAAAATAATCGACGACGTGATCGCCGCAAACCAGGCGCAGGCCGAAGCCTATCGCGGCGGCAAGGACAGTTTATTCGGATTTTTCGTCGGGCAGGTGATGAAGGCCTCGAAAGGGACGGCGAACCCGAAAGTAGTAAATGAGGTATTAAAAGAAAAGCTTAAATAATCTGCGGATCGACAGAGAAGGAGCGGGCGGAAATGAAAAAAACGTTTTCGGTATTTCTTATTATTTTAGGGTTACACCTGTTTGCCTTCTCTGTCTTCGCGCAATCGCCCGGCCCTACGCCGCGCATCAGGACGCGTCCCTATCGCAGCGGGACGGGCGAGGGAAATGAAAATTCCCGGCGAACCGTCCAGGCCACGGCTGCTTCGGACGACGCGGAAGAGGCAGTGCCGAATCTGCGCCCGCTTTCGAGCATTCGCAAAGAGATCAGGGAAAAACTCAAACTCTCAGACGGCGAAAAAGACAATTATCGAAAACTGGCGGGTGATAAAAAGGCGAATGTGGTGCGGGTCATTTCCTCGTTTTCCTGCAGCACTTCGCTGGTCGTCGATCTGAGCGACCCGCGCTGTTCGGATAACCCGGACTATTCGATAGTTTCATATTACTCTTTTCGTTTCAGGGACTTCGGGGAAAGCCCCTGGACCGATGTCAGCTTTATCGAAGACGAATTGACGGCGGGAAACAAATGGCAGACGCTCGGGTTTATGGCGGATCTGGGAGAGGCGGCCGAATTCGGCAAACTGGATTCCAAATCGGAAGAGGTCAAGGCGCTGTGGGAATTTAAGGAAGCCGAAACGGTGGAGGAAAAATCGAAGCAGAGAGAAGAACTGGAAAAAGGCTTCAATTCCGGCAATCTTTTTCTCGGCAGCAAAATGAAAATGCTGCTTAATCACACGTATTTGGTGCGCACGATCTCTTACCGGGTAGAGAACAGCTTTCGCGGTTTCGGAGCGGGTTTTAGCTGGCATAATACGGACTCGCTTTTTATCTTTAAAGTGGTCGGACTGGACGAAGACCGGACGGTGACATTGGCGTGGAAAAAAGTTTTTCAGAAGGTCGCGCCGGTCCTGGAAGAAAAAAAAGACAAGAAAGATAAGGATGGAAAATAAGATCGCCCTCGTCGCCCTTGTGGCTGTCGTCACCGGCGGAACCAAAGGTATCGGTTTCGGCATCGCCTCCGAACTGCTAAATGCCGGAGCGAAAGTTTTTATTTGCGGGCGCGACAAAACCGCGCTGGCGGAAGCATTGGAAAAATTGTCTGCCACTAGGGAAGCAGAGGGCGGAGAAGTGAAAGGCGCGGTTTGCGATGTCAGCTCGGCGGCGGACGCGGATTCGATGTTACAGGAATGCCGCCGGGTTTTCGGCGGGTTGGACGTTTTGGTAAATAACGCAGGCGTCGGCATCTTCGGCAAAACGGTCGAAGAGACGACGCCCGAAGAATTTGCCGGGGTGGTGGGAACCAATCTTCTCGGCGCGTTTTACTGCTGCCATTACGCGATCCCGCTGATGAAGGAAAGAGGCGGCGGCTACATTATTAATATTTCCTCGCTCGCGGGACAAAATGCGCATCCTAAAATGGCGGCCTATAACGCCTCGAAATTCGGGCTCAATGGTTTTACCGAAGCCATGATGCAGGAAGTGCGCCACGACAATATCAAAGTAAGCCTGATCTGCCCGGGCTCCGTCAACACGGAATTCGGCGGCGGCGAAGTTTCCGAGGAAAACGCCTGGCAGCTGCAACCGGAAGATATCGCCCGCGTGGTGAGCGACCTTTTGAGACACGATCCCAGAAGCCTGCCAAGCAAGATCGAAATTCGTCCGAGCAAGCCGCCGAAGAAATAGATGAGTTTAAATAGCAAAAAATGTTTTAGCGGGCGATGTATTTATCAATATAAAAAAGAACCACCCCGGCGCTCAAAGCAGCGCCACCCCTCCTTCGTAAGGAGGGGAGTTTTAAGAGATAATCGCCCGAAAAGTCTTATCCGGAGTAGTATGGGAAAAATTTTAACGTTCCTTATTTTATTATTGTTCGTCACGCTGAGTGTCCAGACCCAAACCCCCGCAAAACCTACCGCTGAACAGGCTGAGCTGGCGCGGCTTAATAATGAAATGCAGCAGGCTTACCGTGGGAAAAAATTCGATGAGACGATAAGCATCGGCCAGCGGGTACTGGAATTGAGCGCAAAGGTGAACGGCGAAGACAGCCGGGACGCGGCTGACGCTTATTTTTATACCGGCGCCAGCTACGGCGACAAAAGAAAACACGCGCAGGCAGTCGATAATTTTCAGCGATCGCTGAATATTTTTCAGAAAAAATATCCCGGGCAGAAAGCTGAAATATTAGACCTCTATAATCAGCTGGGGCTGTCTAATTATTTTCGCGGCGAAAACAGGAAGGCCGAAAAATGGCTGGTGGACGCCGTCAAACTCAGCGAAGAACTTTACGGGGCGGAAGGCAAAGAGACGCTGGAATATGTCGGCAATTTATCGACGATCTACCGCAATCTCGTGGACAATGTGCAGGCCGAAATCTATATGCGGCGCGCCCGGACGATCGCCGCAAAAGTGTACGGGGCCGACAGCGCCGAATACGAAAAATACGAAGATGCGTACACGTGTTTTGTAAATACGACCGAGGACGAAAAACTTGCCAGGGTGATGAAGGAAAGATGGGCGGAGAACGCCAGGGCCAAGGAAAAATCCGGCCAACTGGTCAACGGCAAGATGAGATCGCAGGCAAAGCCGATCTACCCGCCGAACCTGCCCGAGAAATTTCCGGCAAGTATCGTGGTCAAGGTCGAGATAAACGAATCGGGAGACGTGATCCGCGCGCGAGCTATCTGCGGAAGCAGAGCATTCTGGCAGGTGAGCGAAGACGCGGCGCTGCTGACCAAATTTACCCCGACCACGCTCGACGGCAAGCCGATAAAAGTTACCGGGCTGATCGTCTATAACTTTAATTCCGGACTGCTGAAAACAGGGCTGATTAATTTATGGTAGAAAACCCTGACAGGAATAAAAGCAACAAATTAAAATGAGAAATTATTTCGCCTTATTACCGATCTTTTTGATCTTGTCGTGCGCCGTTTTTGCGCAAGAGGGGCCGTCTGACAAGGAAGCCCTGGATAAAGCGAATAAAGAGATCGAGCTCAATTTCATGGAAAAAAAGTACGATCTGGCGCTGGTACCGGCGCGGGAGCTGCTGAAATTAAGCATTAAAGTTTACGGCGCGGAGCATGAAGAAACCGCGATCGCTTATGCCAACGTGGGAGCCGTCCTTCGCGAGCTGAAAAAATACGACGAGGCGGCGGAAAATTACGCGAAGGCCGCTGCGATCTACCAAAAAAACGAAGCAAAAAATGGAGGCCGGCTGGCGAATACCACGGCTAATATGGCGGACACTTTGAGATCCGCCGGCAAATTCAGTGAAGCCGAGGCCGCCTATAAAAGCGCCCTGGGGACGGCTGAAAAATATTTTGGAAACGAAGATAAAAAACTGCTGCCTTTTTTGTATAGCCTGATCAATTTTTACGCCGGGCGGGGGCTGCGGATAATCAGCGTTTCGGGTTCGCTGGAAAGCGGCGACGTGGCTGCGGTAATGGGCCTGATAGAGCGCTGCCAGCAAATCGCCGTTAAATTTTATTCTCCCGGAAGCCCGGAACGTAAAAATATCGCCGATCAATTTTTTCAATTCGGCTTGGGGAATCTGAGCGAGAAGGAATTTCACGAAGCGTTCGCAAAATTTCAGGGACTTTCCGGCCTCGAGCTGGAAAAAGTCAACGGGAAATTCGCGATCAAGGGATTTTTCAACGGCAAGGCTAAAGTATTGCCGCAGCCGGCTTATCCGGGCGTGGCCCGCGCAGTCGGGGCCGCCGGCCAGGTCGGGGTAAAAGTTTTAGTCGATGAAACGGGAGCAGTAGTCTCGGCGCAGGCGGTTAGCGGCCACCCGTTGTTAAGGGGCTCGGCGGTCCAGGCCGCCAGAGGAGCGATCTTTGAACCTGCCAGCCTGAATAATAAACCGATCATGGTAATCGGCACGATAATTTACCGCTTCCAGTAGAGAAAATAATGAAGACCCTGCTAATATTTTTGATCGCACTTTTTGCTTCCGTGTCGTTCGTCAACGCCCAGGCCGTTTCCGGCACAAAGCCTGTCCAGAGCGCTGAAGAAACGCAACTGGCCGGGCTTAACAGGGAAATGCTGCAAGCTTACCGGGACGGACGATATGACGAGGCCTTAAAACTGGGCGAACAGGCGCTAAGTTTGAGCTCCAGGCTGTCCGGCGGCGAAGGCAAGCCCGCCGCAAGCGCGCTCTTCAATTTGGGCGCGGTCTATCGGGCCAAAAAAATGTACGTTCAGGCAGCGGATAATTTTCAGCGCTCTCTTACTATTTATCAGAAAAATATTCCTGAGGATCCGGTAAAGACGCTGGCTTTGTATAACCAGATGGGATTGCTCTTTTATGAGCAGCAGGACAACAAGAGTGCGGAAACATGGTTTTTGAAAGCGCTGGAACTTAGCGAAAAATTAAATGGCGTCGAAAATAAGGACACCTTAGCGTATGCCCTCAGCCTGGCGATGATCTACCGTGATCTGAAAGATTATGAACAAGCGGAAGCTTATCTCTATCGGGTAAAAAACGACTCGGTAAAAATTTTCGGCCCTCAAAGTCCTGAAGTCGAACAGTACTCGGATAATTATTCCTGTTACACCATTTCCGAAGCCGGTGACAAGCTCGAGAAGATTTTGGCGAAAAGACAGGAAGAACAAAAGAAATCTCTCAGACCGGGAAATGCGGTTATAAACGGCTATGCGACCTCGTTAGCCAAGCCCGCCTATCCAAAAGGAGCCGGCCGGGACGGAGGAAAAGTGGTCGTTAAGGTGCGAATCGATGAAAAAGGAAAAGTTGTCGGGGCCACGGCCTTTTGCGGTCCGGCCATTTTCCGCCCCGGAAGCGAAAATGCGGCAAGAAATTCGCTCTTTGCCCCTACGATGCTAAAAGGCGTAGCCGTAAAAGTATCGGGGTTGATCGTTTACAATTTTGAACCCAGCCCTCTGAAATCAAATCTCTTCCCGTAATTTTTTTACTTCGCCGCGCAGGATAGGCGAAAGCTGAAAGCTGCGCGTATCGCCCTGGGCGATCGTGGCGCGCTGAATATGCCAGTAGGAAAGCCCCAATTTCGCCAGCGCCCGGAGGAATCTTTTGCGCGGCGAATATTTTCCGATGCCGACGCCCGACAGAATCCAGCCGAGGCTTTTTAAGGACGAAGTAACTATCTTCATCTGCTCGTCGGTGATGAGTCCCATCGCTACCTCGGCGGACAGCATTTCATGCAGTATCCGGCGTTCGCGGCGCGCGATATAAAACAAAAAGAAAACGAAAAACGCAAAAAACGGCAGCTCGAAAAGCAGGTAACCGGCCCAGAAAAATCCCTCGCCAAAGCTGGCGATCCCATTCCAGATCGCATGCAGTGTGACCGCGACGAAATAACCCGTCACCGGCATCAGGATCCGAACCGCCCAGTTATGAGATTCGCGGGCGATCCCGCAGCCGATCCCGATCATCGAGGTAAAGATAACGTGCGCAAACGGAGAAAGTATCCCGCGCATTAAAAATGTCGCATAGAGCCCCTGATTGCCGTGCTCCAGAAAATTGCGACCGTAGTAAAAAACATTTTCCACGGTGGCAAATCCCAGGGCAATGATACCGGCATAAACTATCCCGTCGAGAATATCGTCGAATTCGCGGCGGAGCAGCAAAAGCACCAGCAGCACGCCCAACCCCTTCGACGCTTCTTCGATCACCGGCGCGGAAACCAGCACGCCGACGGCTTCGCCGAATAGCGCGATCACCGCCGAATTGATCGTCAGGGAAACTATCACGGCGACCAGCGCGCCCCACGCGAATGCGCCCGCCAGCGCCCACGGCGGCTCCGGGTCATACCTGTCCAGCCAGAGAAGAGGCAGCATATAAAAGATCGCCGGCAGGAAAGCGGTCAGCGTGGCGATGAGGGCGGGCTGCGCCCCCAATTCGATCCCCACGAGCGAGATCATCAGCAGGGAAAGAAAAACCGCGATCACCAGCACGGCGGCGATACCGAGATGTTTGCCCGACCCGGTTTCGACCGAGGGGCGGTCGGGATTATATAGGCCCATGTTGGCGATCGAATTGCGAAAGGAGAGTTCCGCCTGGTGCTGATAATTTTCGTGCGCCAATTGCGCGGCCTGCAGCCTGGCGATATCGGGGTGCGGGATCGCGTGCTTGTCGGCCTGCCCGGGTATCTGGAGGATCGTCACTGTCGCATGCGGCCCCTGCGTGCCGAATTGGATAACATCGCCGTTATTTAGCCGCGTCCGCAGCACCGGATTGCTGTTGATGTAGGTTCCGTTCCGGCTCTGCTGGTCGATCAGGTAATAGCCGTCCGATTCCGCCTGGATAACGGCATGGCGGGTGGAAACCACCCGGTCGATGTGCGGGTCGAACTGCAAGCCGCAATCGACGCTGCGTCCGACGGTCAGAAAACCGGTCGAAACCTCGCGCGTCTGCCCGGTAAGCGAGCCGTCGCGAACGGTCAATTGAAGCTTGGTTGTGTTCACTTTTATACCTGTTACAAAATACCTTCAAGTAGCAGGGAAAGTAAAATAAGTAGCGTGAGGAAATTTAAAAAGGTAGCGCCGCCGTCCCGGCGGCTGTCCTGACGGCGTCCCGCCGTCAGATTTTTGCGCGGGCGGGACGCCCGCACGACAGCCAGCGAGACGCTGGCGCTACTTTGTCTTATGAAAATTTATTATCTGGCTGCGCCGGCGAGACGTTTTATCGTCTCGAGCAGCGCCGAATCTTCGTAGGGTTTGGTGACGTACTCGGAGACCCCCAGATCGAGAGCCTTTCGCCGGTGCTTTTCTCCGGCGCGGGAAGTGATAATTATGACGGGGAGCTGCTTAAACTCGCTATGTCTTTTCAGCGTCGCCAAAAGTTCGTAACCGTCCATTCGCGGCATTTCCACATTGGTCAGGATCACGCTGGGAAGCTCGCCGGCATTTTGCAGCAGCTCGAAAGCCTCGATCCCGTCCTTGGCGGTGACGACCTGCCAGCCGGCGCCGGCGATCACGGCGGACATGATGCGCCGCACGCTGGGGCTGTCGTCCACGATCATTACCGACATTTCGGATTTTGCTTTGGATTGGGCGGGGGCCGGATTCTTTTGCCCGGTCTGCTTTAAGAGATGATCGAGATCGAGCACGGGAACCACTTTGCCGTTGCCCAAAATACTGGCGCCGAGCAATCCCGGAAGATTTTGCAGCGGGAAACAAAGCGGCTTTAACACGATCTCCTGCGGAGGCAGCAGTTCGTCAACTACCAGGGCGCAGGATTCCCCTGACGATCTGAGCAGGAGCACGGAGACCGGCGTATCCTTCGCCGCGGGCGCGGACGAAATGTTGGTCAGTTCATTTAAATGAAATAAGCGATGGAGTTTCCCGTCGAGGGAGATAAATTCCTCGTTTTTTGCCGCTTCCCATTCCAGGTAAGAGATCTCGACGATCTGTTTTACCAGGTTGAGCGGAAACGCGTATACTTCGCGCCCGGCTTTTACCAGCAGCGCGCGCGTCACCGACAGCGCCATCGGCAGGCGCAGGGTAAAGGTGGTGCCTTTTTGCAGTTCGGACGCAACCGTTACCACACCCTGGTGGCGGGCAAGGCTTTCCTTGACGATGTTCATCCCGACGCCGCGCCCCGAAACTTCGCTCACCTCGGCGGAGGTGGAAAGTCCCGGCAAAAACACGAGCGAGAGAATTTCCTCGTTCGACATCGCCGCCAGCCGGGCTTCGGTAACAAAGCCGTTTTTGAGAGCTTTGTCGCGCAGGTCGGAAACCTGTATGCCGCGCCCGTCGTCGGAAACCGTCAGCACGACAAAAGTGCCTTCCTGCGACAGGCGCAGGTGAATGGTGCCGCATTCGGGTTTGCCCAAAAGCTTGCGGGTGTCGGGGGCTTCGATCCCGTGGCTGACCGCATTTCGCAAAATATGGAGCAGCGGTTCGGTCAGCGAATCGAGAATTTGAGTATCGACTTCGAGCTGGCCGCCTTCGATCGCGACCTCGATCAATTTTTCTTCCTGTTCGGCGGTGATGCGAACGGTTCGCTGCAGCCGGCGGGCGAGCGAATCGAAGGAAACCATCCGCAGCTGCATCAGGCGTTTTTGAATTTCATCGATCAAATGACGCTGGCCGCCAAAGACGCTTTCGAGATTTGCCAACAGGCTTTCCATTTCGATATTTATCGAGGCCACATCGCTGCCGGTTTCCACCAGCTGCCGCGTGACCTGGTGAAATTCGGTGTAACGGTCGAATTCCAGTTCGTCGAATTCCCGCACGTCGCCGGTATAAACGCCGGCTGGATTAAACAAATTGGCCTTAGCGGGAGTGGAATTTTTCAGCATCCCCGCTTCGAAATCGATCTCCAGTTTACCGGCGGAATTGCGCAGACGCCCGGTGCTGTGCTGCAGTTCGAGCACCTGCTTTTCCATGTCGTTGAGGCGCTGTTCGATGACGGCGCGGCTTTGCAGGACTTCGCTGAAGAGGCGCATCAATTCATCCAGACGCTCGAGCGAAATGCGGATGACGGAATGGCGCGACTGCCGGCCGGTGATATGCATCTCATCGGCCTCGTCCTTGTTATCGTCAAGTTTTTCATCGGGCTTTTCATCGGAACTTTCACTCAGGGTGTCGCCGTTCTCGTTACCCGGTGATTCACCTGCGTGCTCCGCGAGTGAAGCCATCATACTTTCATAACGCCCGTAGATGTCGGCGATCGCCGCGTTAGATCCGGCGGAAAGCTCGCCGTGCGCAAGCGCCGCCAGCGAGTCCATCGAAGCCGCCAGCAGCGAGAGAACTTCCTCGCCGGGGGATAATTTTTGCTCGGTCAGAAAATCGAGCAGATCTTCCATCCGGTGCGCCAGCGCGGAAAGCGGTTTCATTCCGATAATCGCCGCCGAGCCTTTTAAAGTGTGAGCGCTGCGGCGTATTTCCATCAGCGCTTCGTAGTTCGAGGGGTTTTCAGCCAACACCTTTACGTTCTCGTTGATGTTTCGTAAAAGATCGTCGGCTTCGAGTGAAAATATCTCAAGCGTTTCCGGATCGATCTCAAAATCTTCCCATTCCGATGAAGTGGTCTGCGACGAAACGGCGGACTGATCGGAATACGAAGGCTGTTCGTTTTCAGTTGTCTGCTCGGCGGGCGAAACGGATGATTTCTTTTCGAGCAGAAGATCTTCCAGCGCTTCGAGCCGGGCGAAAAGCTCCCGTTCCGCTTCGTCGCCGATAGGCTGGCGGGCGGCGGCAACGGTTCTCAGCTTTACCTCGATCTCTTTGGCTATTTGATAAATTTCCGGCTGTTCGATCATGGAAGCCGCGCCTTTGATGGATTGGGCGTCGCGAAATGCGTTTTCCAGCGGCCCGAGTTTGTCAGGATCCGCGCGGTAAAATTCGATGCCTTCGCGAATTGCCGGAAGGCATGAGATCGCTTCTTCGATAACGCTGGCGATGATGTTTTGCTCTATATTCACGGTATTTACTTTTGTCTTTTTATAAACTGTTTTTGTCGAAATAAACGCTGCCGTTGGACGGGACGGGCGGAAACGGGAGCGTTTCGGCTTTGTCTTCGGGCAATTTAAAGGGAGCCACCGAATTCCGCAGATGATCGGATAATGTGACCAGATTTTTTGAAGAAGCGGCGGCTTTTTTGGAGCCGGAATTGACCAGTTCGGTGACCTTGGAAATGCCGGCCATCGCCTTCGAAATGGATTCGGAACCGGCGGCCTGCCGGCGGGCGGATTCGGAGATCAGCTTGATCAGGTCGGCCAGCTGATTGGAGACCTTTTCGATCTCGACCAGCGTCTGCCCGGCTTTGTCGGCCAGGTTTGAGCCGACGACCACTTCGTGGATCGTTTCTTCCATCGAAGAAACCACGTCCTTGGTTTCGTATTGGATGCTGCGCGCGAGCGCGGCGATCTTTTGCGCGGCGCGGTTCGAACGCTCGGACAATCTTTCCACTTCCTCGGTGACAGCGGCGAACCCGCGCCCGGCGTCGCCCGCGGCGGCGGCCTGCAGCGAAGCGTTCAAGGCCAGCAGACTGGTGCGCTCCGAAAGCTCGTCCAGCAGGTGAACGATCTCGCCGATCTCCTGCGAACGCTCGCCCAGCTTTTTGATGCGCTTGGCGGTTTCCTGCACCTGGTTGCGGATGCGGTTCATCGCGTCGATATTGTCCTGAACGGCTTGCGTGCCGTGCTGCGCCATATTCAGCGATTCGCCGGCAACTTTGGCGGACATGGTGGCGTTGATCGATACTTCGTGGATCTGGAGCGCCATATCTTCGACCGCCTGCGAGGTTTGCGAAATCTGCGCGGCCTGTGTTTCACTGCCGCCGGCCAGCTCGCCGGTAGTCTCGCTGATCTCCTGCGCCGAATTGGTCACTTCGAAGGTGACGTTCTTGACCTGCTTGATCAGCGCACGCAGCTCGGAGGTCATATAGTTAAAAGCGTCCGCCAGCGCGCCGGTGGTTTCACCGCTGACCTCGGCTTCGACGGTCAGGTCGCCCTGCGCGACTTCCGAGACTTCGCCGAGGAGTTTCGAGATCGAATTTTTCAGGTGATTGCGTTCTTCCTCGGTCTGGACGACGCTGTGCAATTTCCCGAGCATGTTCTGGAAAATACTGCCGAAGGTATCGTCGGCGGAGCGAAATTCGACCCTGGCGGAGAGGTCTCCGGCCGCGACCTTGTCGATCAGCGCCGCTTTTTCGTTGAGATAATCGAGCAGGTTCCGGATCGCCGAGCTCATCTCATCGCCGTCTCCGGCAAAGCCCGAATCGAGCCCGGCGGAAATGTTGCCGGAGGCAATTTCGTTGATCTTGTCAGCGGCCAGATCGCGGCGCGAGCGGTATTTAAAGCCGGCCGCGAGAGATGCAAGCGCCGCCATGAACGCCAGCGCAAAACTGCCGAGCAGGAGCCAATTCGCGAAATCGCCGAACCGGGAAATAAGAAATCCCGCGCCGCCGCCAAAGAGCAGGAGCAGCGAGACGACGGAGAGAATTTTTTCCGGGCTGTTGTTTTTAACGGTCATTTGCTCAGTTCACCATTTCCGAATTCAGCCGCCGGGGCATATCGCTTAAATATTCCTTCTTGCCTTCATCCGGGCCTAAAGGCAATTTGAACGAAGCCACGCCGGCCGACATATCCTGCGACACCTTTATTATCTTGTCGGTGGAAGCGATCGCGTTTTTCAGCGTGCCAAGGGACTTTTGCGTCTCGGCGGTCGTTTCCAAAAATACCTTTGCCACGACGTTCGAATCCAGGCTTTGCTTTTGCGCCGAGGCCAGCAGATTTTCGTGCATCTCAGCCAACTGCGCGACGTGTTTTTCCAATTCGCGCAGCGCTTCGAGCGTATCGACGGCGAATTTGGAAATGGCGGCGGTTTCGCGCACGGTTTCTTCGATCGCCGATCTTGCTTCCTTGGATTCGCTCTGGATGATGCGGGTCATGGTCGAAAACTGCTTGGTGGCATTGGCGGATTTTTCGGCCAGGTGCTCCAGCTCTTTGACCACCAGCCCGAATCCCTGCCCGGCGTCGCCGGCCTCGTTCGCCTGGATCGAGGCATTGAGCGCGATCAGGTTCGTCCGCCGCGCCAGATCTTCGACGACCTTGACGACGTTGCCGACCTCCTGGGAAAATTCGCTCATTCGCTGAAAGCGCCGCGAAGCATCGTCTATCTGGCCGCGCACCAAATCGACCGAAACCAAATTTCCCTGAATTATCCTGACGCTTTTTGCGGTCTGCGCGACGGATTTAGAAATGTAAGCGGACGAATCCCCGAGTTTTTCGGAAAAGCGAAAAGCGGATTTGGGAAGCTGTTTGAGCGTGACGGAGGCGTCATTTCGGCCTTCGGACATTTGCTCATTCGATTCCAGCACGGCCTGGAGGGTTTTTTGTATCTCCAACGCGTTCTTTTGCGACCGGGCGGCGCTGGCGCGGATCTGCGAAACCGCTTCGCGCAGATCCCTGATAAGGTGATTGACGACATTAGTGACCGGGCCGGTCCCTTCGCCGGAGGTAACGGCTTCGACGGTCAGATCGCCGTATTTTGCCCCGGCAATTTCCGCCGTAATATTTCTAAGCGCGTCCTGTAACTGGACCAGATCGGTGCGGACTTTGATCGACGCCGAAGTTTCCTCGAGAAGTTTTTGAAATGCCACGCCGAAACGGTCGGTGGTGGAACCGGGGCGCATGGAAACATTTACCTCTCCGCGGGCGACCTGTTCCATCGCCGCCGACATTCGCTGCAAACTCTGGCTGTAACGCCGCAATTTTTCCAGTATCTCTTCAGTTTCCCGGGCGCCCGTATTCGGCAGGGGAGAATTAAAGCCGCCGCGTTCGAGGATTTGCGCGGCGATGGCGACTTTGGCGATCGATTCGGTTATTTCCCGGCTCAGCCACCATCCCAGCACCACGACGATCAGGGGAACAAATACCGGCGGCACGATCGCCCAAAAAGCGCTCTGGGTGTCTAAAACAAAAAGCAGATATCCGGAAAAAGCGACGCTAAGCATTATCGACGCGGCGATGGCGATCACGGCCAGCCAGATCTTGGAACCGATCGAGGGCAAGAGCGTATTTTTATTAATTTCCGACATATCGTATTTCACGGGATAAAATAGCGGCTAAATTTTAGTGTTCCCGGAGCTTGTTAAATTCGCTCGAGGAGAAAAACTTTTGCGTATCGAATAGCAGCAGGGAAGAATTTTGGTACGAAGTTTTTCCGCTGACAAAAGACCTGACGCCGAGTGTTTTTGAAACCGGGAAGGGCAGAATATTTTCATCCGGCAGAAAAGTTATCTCGATGATCTGATCGACCAGTAAGCCGATAGCATCGCGGCTTTTCGGATCGGTCAAAACGATGATCTTGGATTTTGCCGCCGGCGAATTTTTTTCGTCCGCCGCCTGCAGATCCATCACCGTCAACAGGCTTCCGCGCAAATTGGCGATCCCCGCGAGCCAGCCGGGAACATTGGGCAGGGAAGTTACCGGCAGCGAACGGCAAACCTCGACCACGTTCTTTAACGAGACGCCGAACGTTTCTTCGTCGAGCCGGAAAATCATGTACTTCTCGGACTTGTCCTGTTTGCCGGCTTCGGTCAGGTCCAAAAGGTAAGAGACATCAAAAAGATCGAGGCCATTTTCATCTTCCCCGCGGTCGCGGGTAGAAGGAAAATGGCCTTCAGGAATTTCTAAAAAAGGAGTTTCCATTAATATTTAAAGCAATTCGAATTTGTACTGAGCCGGAAGCGCTTTAAGGATCGGGCGCGTCCGGCGGTCGATCTGGACAGAAGAGAATTCGGGCAATGGCTTAAGAGGCCAGGGTCTGACGCTTTTTACTCAAAATAACTTTCCACGGTTCTGAGCAGCATTTCCGGGCCGAAGGGTTTGGTGATATAGGTCGTCGAGCCGCACATTTTACCGCGCACCTTATCGAAAAATCCGTCCTTGCCGGAGATCAGCACCACCGGGACGAAACGTGTGTTGTCGTTCGCGCGGATGAGCTTGCACACCTGGTACCCGTCCAGGCGCGGCATCGTGATATCGAGCAGGATCAGATCGGGCACGATCTCTTCCAGTTTGGCCAGAGCGTCCATGCCGTCAACCGCCATCACCACATTGTGGCCGTGTTTTTCCAGCTTGGCGCTGACCAGTTTTCTGATGGTCGCGCTGTCGTCCACCACCATGATGGTTTTGACGCCGACGGCCGAGCCGCCGCCATTTTCTTCGGCGTTCTCATTTTTACCCATGCGTTTGGCCAGTTCGTCGATCTGGGCTTTCAGGAAGGAATTAGTGGGGTTCAAAATGTAGGATTTTTGCAGGTATTTAAGTCCCGAATCCATGTTTTTAACGTTCAGACAGGCCAGCCCGAGATTGAAATATTCTTCGGCGGAATACGAATCGTCGGAACCAAGATCGGATTCCATGCGTTCGATCGCGGCGGAAAGTTTTTCTTCATCGGCGCCCTGCTGCGAGAGCAGCATGTCCATATTGTGCAGGCCGAGAACAGCCTGACAGCCGCCACAAACTTCGTCGTTGATGTTGTTTTCCGCGGCGCAGAACGGGCAGGCCGAACCCTGCGCGAAAGCCTGGGGCTCTTCAGCAAAAGCCCGCGGCTCGTCCGCCGGGGCCGAAGCTCTCATCGGAATTTCCTCAGCCGCTTCGGCAAAATCTTGTTCATCTTCCGGGGATTCGAATTCCTGTTCTTCGAAAGCGGCGGGTTCCATCTCGTTTTGTTCAAAAGAGACGGCCGGTTCTTCTGCTTGGTTGTTTTCTTCGGGTTGTCCGAAATGAAAAGTTTCGGCTTTTATTTCCGGTTCTACTTCCGGGTCTTCGAAAGACAATTCGTTGCCGTCGCCAAAGAATTCTTCGTCGGAACTCTCGGAGACCGCTTCCGCTTCGTCACTGTCTTCAAAGCCGTCATCAAAAGATAATTTATCATTGGGCTGGATGAACCCGGCAGCTTCTTCTTCTGATTCTTCAGCAAATTCTTCGGCCAATTGTTCAGGGAATTCTTCAGCGAATGGTTCAGTGAATTGTTCGGGGCTGTGGCCATTTTCCAGCGCGTGTTCGAGAGACTGAGCCTCGAATCCGTTGCCGGAGAACATCAGGGTTTCGGCAAATTCATCGTAATGCGAAGCGGCGGCTTCGGCTGCAACCGCGACCGGACTTTCTTCGACTTCGCTCAGTAATTCCCCGGTCGGGCCTTCGTCAGGCGAAGCGAATTCTGCCGATGAAGCGAATTCCGGCGCCGGCCCGCTCATCTCAAGATTGCTCTGAGGGGTGAAATACAATTCTTCGAGTTCGCCGGACTCTTCGTTATCTTCGGCAAAAGACTGGGCCATTTCTTCCATCTCTGCAAAAGACCCGCTTTCTTCGGCCGGCGGCCCGAGATCTGCCATTTCCTCGGAGAAGGTCTTTTCCATTACTTCTTCGGAATCTTCGACCAAGATGTCTTCGTTGGCGGCGACCTGCTCTTCGAATTCAGGCTGGGGCTCATCAATAACGGCGGGGCCATTGACGGCCTGCAGGATCGATTCCAGCGAAGCCAGGCCGAATTTTGCCGCTTCATTATTCGGGTTGCAGGCCAGCGCCTGGTTGAAGCAGAGCGCTTTTTCCTCGAACGATTCGGAAAGATGCGCCTGCAGAATCCAGGCGTCTTCCATTTCGGCGTCAAGCTGTTTTACCTGCTCCAGCATTTCCAGCGCTTCCAGGCGGTTGCCCTGAACGGCGGAGGTTTTACTCCTTAGCAGCAGTTCCTGGGCTTCTTCTTTTTGCAAAAGTTTTAATAAAGTACCGGCAACCTCGTTACCCGGATTGATCGCGAGAACTTTTTTCAGATTGGCTACTTTTTCTTCGGGCACGTCGGAAATGGAGGCCATCCAGAGCCAGGCCATTTCATTATTTTCGTCGGTTTCGAGCGCGCGCATAAAACAGCGGCGGGCGGATTCTTTTTTGTTTTCCTGGACGGCGGTGATGCCGTACTGGACGAGATTGCGCGCCAGCAGCGCCTTGGTGGATCTTTCCCACTCGAGCGCCTGTTCGTTGTGCGGGTTGAGATTCAGCACCTTTTGCAGGAATGTTAAAAGCTCTTCCGGATATTCGCTGACGGAGGCCAGCCAGAGCCAGGCCATTTCGTTGTTGGGCTCGATGTCTGTGACCCGGAAAAGCAGGGCTTTCGCCTCGTCACGATTGCCGTTTTTGGCGGCGTCTATCCCGGAGCGCAAAAGAGAATTTATCTCCCGCGCGGCTTCCTCGCTGAGGTTCTCGGAGGTGTGTAAAGAAACTAAAGTCTCGAGTTCGGATTTCATAGTTTTTGCCAATCGTTTTTTGGGGAATTGATCTTCGATCACCTTTCGCCGTTTTTGCCGGTCAGGGCCGATGTTTGCATTCAGAGGAAATATGCAATGACTGACAAAAAGCGTAATCGAAATACTGACAATAATTGTCAATTGCTGCCACGATCCTTACCTTGCTCTTGCCTGTAAATGCCATAAATACAGCATTAAGCCTAAGAACAAAAGAATCCTGGGTGTAACCCGCCGAACATAATTGCAAGTATTAGACCAAAGGGAGGATATTAAGGCAGAAAGCCCTTGAGGTAGAACCGTTTAAAACTTCTGACTTGAATTAAAACTGCTTGCAGGTTGATACAAAAATGATATGCAGGACATCTTACATATCTTTTTCTATTTAGTGTACAATAGCCCGCGCTGGTTCAATTTCGAATTCTGATTGAGGAGAAAACACCATGAAACAGTGTCCGAAGTGTAAAACCACTTTAGAAAAATCTCTGTCCGCGGAAGTCCCCCTTGATGATATATCGGCAAAACTGTTAGAGCGTCAGAAACTTTCTGATCTGTGCTATGACTGTTTGTTGTCAGAATTGATGACGGAGATGGGAAAGACCGCGCTAGGGTTACCCCACGTTCAAGGTTATTGAATAAGTAAAGAAGAGGCTGGGATTTAATGTCCCGGCCTTTTCTGGTAAACGCGTAACTAAAGAAATTGAATAGGCAATAGAATTTCTGTCACAATATCGTTGAGTTTTACGATGGACAAGCAGGTGATCATAGTCGGCAGCGGCGCGGCGGGTTTGGCGGCCGGGTACTGGTGCGCGGAACTGGGTTTGCCGGCGCTGCTGCTGGAGAGAAGTGACGAGCCGGGCGGGCAGCTTCTGTGGACGTTTAATCCGATCGGAAATTATCTCGGCGCGGGAGTGCTAAGCGGACGCGAGCTGCGCGATCTGATGGCAGCACAGGTGGGGGCGGCGGGATCGTCGCTTCAGATCAGAACCGGGACGGATGTTCGGCGGGTAGATCTAAGCGAGAAAAGTATCGAACTGGCTGACGGCGCCGTTCTTTTTGCCGATGCGCTGATCATTGCGACCGGCATCCGGCGGAGGAAATTGAACGTCAAAGGCGAAGCGGATTTTGCCGGCAAAGGGATGCTCGTTTCGGGCGCTCGGGAAAAGGAGACCGTTCGTGACCAGGACATTTGCATTATCGGCGGCGGCGATGCCGCTTTTGAAAACGCGCTGATGCTGGCGGAAACCGCCCAGAGCGTTACGCTGGTTCACCGCGGCGAACATTTTCGCGCGCGCGAAGAGTTCACGGCAAAAGTGAAAAACGACCCGCGGATCAAAATATTAACCGGCACCGTGGTGACGGAAATCGAAGGCAAGGAAAATGTCGAAGCCGTAAGATTATGGGACAAGTCCGCCGAACAGACTTTTACTATACCTGCGCAAGCCGTTCTGATCCGCATCGGCGTAGAGCCCAACACGGAACTTTTTCAGGGCCAGATCGAGCTGGATGAAAAGGGTTTTATCGCCGTTAATAATCGGTGCGAGACTTCGGTAGAGAATGTTTATGCCGTCGGCGACGCGGCGAGCCCGCATTCGATGACCATCAACACCGCGGCCGGAATGGGCGCGACAGCGGCAAATGTTATCTCGGGAAAATTTGGTGAAAAATAGAGCAGGCGCATGTGTATGCAAGGATGCACCGTGGCTAAAAGATTTCGAACGCTTTCGCGTTCAATGCGGACGAGCCGTCCGCGCTCCCAGTTTTACTTGTATTGCTTAATGCTAACGCGCGGCGAAGGCGTCGTTGCCGGAAGTTTGCGAGAGGTGACGGGTATCGTTGAGCGAAAGAACCCGAAGATTATCCCGCCCGCGAAATTCGAACTTATTTATCCCGCAATTTGAAGTGACGATCCACGGCGTGCAGACCGTGTCGGCATTGAGCGCGCCCATCAGGTGCAGGGTCAGATAACAGATCGTGCCGGTATGGGCAAAGATCGCGATCCTGCCGCCGTGATGTTTGGTGAGAATTTCTTCAACCGCGACGGCGGCGCGGTCAACCAACTGCCGGTAACTCTCGCCGCTGGTGATAATGTGGGCGACGTTTCGGTCGACCAGCGCCCGGTAATCGCCGGGAAATTCTTTCTCGGCCTCGTCAAAGGTGAGGCCTTCCAGCACCCCGACATTTCTTTCGCGAAAGACACCGGTTCCGTTGACGGGCAGCCCGGTAAGTTTTGCCAGCGCCTGGGCGGTCTGCATCGCGCGTTTCAGATCGCTGGAATAAATTGCGGTAATTCGTTCTCTTAACAGGGCTTTGGCGGTGAGGCGGGCCTGGTGAAGCCCTAATTCGGAAAGCGGGGTCGCGGAATGTCCACCGAAACGGCCCTCGGCATTTCCGGCGGACTGTCCGTGGCGAACCAGATAAAGTGTAGTTTTCAGCGCCATGAGGCAGAATCAGGCAGCCATCGCTGCGACTTTCAATTTTTCAGTCTGGTAATGAGTTACCAGGGAATTGATCACCTCATCGATCTGGCCTTCCATAAAGAGATCGAGCTGGTGGATCGTCAATCCGATCCGGTGATCGGTGACCCGGTTTTCCTTGAAATTATAAGTGCGGATCTTTTCCGAGCGGTCGCCGCTGCCGACCATCGATTTGCGTTCGCTGGCCTGGGCGTCGTGCTGTTTCTGCTCTTCCATTTCCTGCAGGCGGGCGCGCAGGACCCGCATCGCTTTTTCGCGGTTTTTGATCTGTGATTTTTCGTCCTGCATCGAAACCACCAGCCCGCTCGGCATGTGAGTGATGCGGACGGCGGAGTAAGTGGTGTTGACCGATTGACCGCCCGGGCCTGACGAGCAAAAAGTGTCGATGCGCAGGTCGTTCTGATTTATCTGGACGTCAACTTCTTCGGCTTCAGGCAGGACGGCGACGGTGATCGCCGACGTATGAATGCGGCCGCTGGTTTCCGTCTGCGGCACGCGCTGAACGCGATGCACGCCCGATTCAAAACGCAGTTTCGAATAGACGCGCTCTCCCTCGATCATGGCAAAAGCGTCCTTGATACCGCCGACGCCGGTGTCGGACGCGCCCAGGATTTCCATTTTCCAACCCTGGCGTTCGGCATAGCGCGCATACATTCGCAGAATCTCCGCGGCAAAAAGCGTCGCTTCGTCGCCGCCGGTTCCGGCGCGAATTTCCAGAATGACGTTCTTTTCATCGTTCGGGTCTTTCGGCAGCAGCAGTACTTTTAATTCTTCTTCGGCAAGGGGATATTTTTCCTCGAGTTCCGTCACCTCGAGCTGCGCCATCTCGCGCATTTCGTCGTCATCGGCCATTTCCACGATCTCGCGAGCCCCGTCGAGGTCCTCCTGCATCTTCTTAACCTCGCGATATTTTTCGACGATCTCCGACAAATTACGATGCTGCTTCATCAGCTTCGTATAATTCTTCATATCGGACATAATGTCCGGCGACTGAAGCTGCAGGTTCAGATCCTCGTAAGACGTTTCAATTTGTGCGAGTTTATCTAACATAGGTTTTTAATGGTAACGATTAGTGGTTAATGATTAATTAAAAGAATAAATTCTCTTTTCATTAATCAATTATCATTAACCATTATTCATTACGCGGTAGCCGGTTCCAGTTTAAGCGACTCGTTGAGCGCTTCGATCGCCACTTCGAGCTGCTCGTCGCTCGGTTCCTGGGTCGTGATGTTTTGCAGCCAGATACCGGGTTTGGTCATCAGCTTAAAGATAACGCCGCTTTCTTTTTTCGCGGCATAGCGAATGATCTCGTACGACAGGCCGGCGACCAGCGGCATCAGCGCGATGCGCACGGCCAGATTCAGCACCATATAATCGAACTTGATGACGGAGAACAGCACGATCGCCACCAGCATCACCACCATCAAAAACGAGGTTCCGCAGCGCGGGTGCAGCCTGCTTTGAACGCGGGCGTTTTCCGGGGTAAGCTCGAGGCCTTTTTCCCAGTTGAAAACCGTTTTATGCTCGGCGCCGTGATATTCGAAAACCCGGCGAATGTCTTTCTGAAACGACATCGAAAAGATCATCACGACAAAAAAGAACATCCGGATCAGGCCGTCGATCAGATTAAAAGCGATCCATGAATGCGGCTTGATTTCCCAGATATAAGCCTTAAAAGTAGTCCACCAGCCGGCATCGGCAGCCAGGGCCGGACCATCCGCCCAGTTCAGGGCGATAAAAAGCACGTTGGTCAGCAGCAGCGGCGCGACGATAAAAAGCAAAATATTAAAAAGCAGCGCGAAAATTATCGAGCCGACCGCGCCCATCGATTGCCTGGGTTTGGATTTTGCTTCGCTCTTTACCTCTGACTTTTGCGGCATCGTCACCGTGGCGCGCGCTTTGGTAAAGTTTTCATCCGTTGTTCCTTCAGCGAGGGCGGGCGAGCCTGCCAGAGCGGCTTCCTTGACCTTTTCTTCCTGCGCTTCCAGATCCTGCTCGAAAATGTTGGCGGAAAAATTCAAAGCTTTGACACCGAGGATCATGGACTGGATCAGCGTTGCGCCGCCGCGCAAGATCGGGTAATTCAGCACCGGGTAGGTGTCGCTCCATTTCGGCAGCGATTCCGCCGTATGCACGATCGACCCGTCCGATTTACGGACGGCAATGGCATAGGCGCTGGGGGTGCGCATCATTACACCTTCGATAACCGCCTGGCCGCCGACGATCAGGTCGCGCTGCATCGCAAAAGCAAGAGAAAGCATCTTTTTCATAATTTCAAATTTAAAACCTGCTAATTTCTAAAAAAGCTAAAACGCCGCCGCTTCCTTTTTTTGGCCTTACTCTCTGGTCTTTGACAGACCTAGAGGGTTCGGCGCGGAAGCGACGGCGTTCTGATTTGCTAATGTTGAGCTTTAAGCCTCATTCTCGGATTATGATGCAGCCGACTCGGTTGTGCGTTTGCCGTAACGTTTGTTAAATCGGTCAACGCGACCGGCTGTATCGACCAATTTCTGTTTTCCGGTGAAAAACGGGTGGCATTCCGAACAAATTTCGATCTGCAGATCGTCCTTCATGGTCGAGCGTGTTTTGAATGTATTGCCGCAAGCACAGGCCACGGTAATTTCGTCGTATTGCGGATGAATTTCTGGTTTCATATTACTCCTATCCTTTGCACCGATAATAAGTGCAATCCTATATTTTAAGGCGGTTTTGACGAAAAAGCAAGCTTACCGGGAGCGCGGACGGCCCGTCCGCAAAAAGTAGCGCCAGCGTCCCGCCGTCAGGACAGCCGCCGAGCCGGCGGCTTTTCGAGCGCCATTAAGAGCCGCCTAAAGGCGGGACTCAAAACTGCGCTCCCAGGTTTACCGCGCGCTTACCCGCCGATCTTGGGCTTTTTCTTCGGGCTCGCTTTATCTTTGTCGAAGGGGATGATGCTGATGCTGCCGTCGCCTTCCATGCAGGACAGTTTTACGTCGGAGGCTTTCTCCAGGCCGGATTCACGCACCTGGCTCATCAGTTCTTCGTAGGTGATGTAGTTTCGATCCATATTGCGGCGCAGCAGTTTGCCGTCTTTGATGAGAGGGGTGGGTTTGGGATAGAACAGCCCCCTGATGAACGGCACCTTGTCCTGTACCAGGTTGAGCACATAATCCCAGAAGATCAGGGTCAGGATGAGTATGACGCCGTCCGTGACGGATTTATAATCGGCCGACATCCCGTTTTGAGCGGCGTCCGCGATCATCACGATTATCAGGAGATCGGAAATGCTTACGCCGCTGATGCCGCGCCGCGTAAAGCGCATTATCACAAAGCAAAACAGGTAGATCAGCGTTCCGCGAATAAAAATTTCCAGCGGGGAAACGCTGGGAACGAACATTTCAAGCCAATGGATCTCCCACATATTTGCCGCCCTTTTAAACCTTATTTATCCGTCAAATTCGTAAATATATTCATCCGGCGTCTTTGCCGTTTTTTCGCCCAGCAGACAGGAATTAACAAACGCCGGTTCGGCGGCGATATTCGGCACGTCGGGAGTGTCGATCGCGGCCGGAAATTCATAAACCGTATCTATCACCTTAAATCCCATCCGCGTGCCGAACAGCCCGGCGAGGGCTTCGCGCGAGAACCGGAAATAATCGTACGGGGCGCCATGAACGGGATAGGTCTGATGAGTCTGGATAAAAAGCAGCCCGCCGATCTTCAGCGCTTTCATTATTTCGTGCGCCGCCAGGTGAGGGTATTTGAAATGCTCGAATGACGAGCAGGAAATTATTATGTCGAACCGCTCGGAACCGGCTGTTTCGCTCAAGGTGTGAACATTGGCGACGATATCGACGTCGATGCCGGCTTCGATATCGGTTCCCAGAAATTCGCCAGCGCCCGGTATCCACTCGTCATGTCTGGTCTTTATTTCGGGATAGAGCCGTTTTACCCCAAGTTCCAGCACGCTCGGAGACTGCATTTTTGCCGCCCGGCGGGTAAATTCTTCCAGCAGCGGATTACCGTGCCTGGCCTGACCGGCGGCGCTAAAGCGCGCTAATTTTATGGCCAGGCGTTTGGCGATTTTCCGGGGGATGCTCATCGCGCTAGATTTTAGTCTTTTTTATCTGAAACAAAAAGCGTTTCTCGGACATTGGCAGGAGTTTCTCGCGAAACGTCAGATGCTGCCGGCGCAGCTCTTCACGCAGATTTTCGCCGCCGAAAAATACCATGTAGGAATTTTCCGACCATTTCAGCAGCGAAGGCAGTTTTTGCGTGAATTTATCCAGCGCGCGGCAGGTGACGACGCGCACGTCGGGTTTTCGCGCTTCGTCGAATTGGCGGTTGATGATCGCCATACGGTCGCGCAATCCCAACCGGTCTCGCGCCTCGCTTAAAAACTGCGCTTTTTTCTGTTTGGTTTCGATCAGGTAGCCGTGCAGGTCTTCGCGCACTATCAGGCAGGGAATCGACGGCAGCCCCGCGCCGGCGCCGACGTCGGCGAATTTCGCGTTTTCGGGCAGATATTCGAGCAGCGTGAGCGATTCGAGAATGTGGCGAATGGCGAATTCTTCAGCCGGGGCCGGCGCGACCAGATGCAGCAAGCCGTTGTGTTTTTGCACCAACTCGTAATAATCGGCCAGACGCACGATCGCCCGCTCGCTCAACTCCATGCCGAACGCGCCCTGGTGTTCTTTTAACGCCTTGATGAATTCTTCCTGCATTTATAAAAGCCCGGAAACAAAAAAAGAAGACTTGTGTGTCTTCATTTTTTGCCGTTACACATAAATTTGGTGCGGACGAGAAGAATCGAACTTCCACTCCCTCGCGGGAACAGGCTTCTGAGACCTGCGCGTCTACCAGTTCCGCCACGTCCGCAAAACAGAATTATCAATATACACGGGAGCGGCATCGGATGACAAGTTGGTGAAAGGGAATGAGGTCAGTAGCGCCTGCGTAAGCAGGCGCGTATCGAATGCGCGGCATTCGTGCGGACGAGCCGTCCGCGCTTCCAGTAATGCACGCGATCAACTTTTAGCAAATAACTATCCCCGCTCTGACCCATTGCTGAAGTTACGAATGCAGCTTAGGTTTGCTATATTTAGCGTGTGAGCGAAACGGAGACAAAAACTGACGATCTGCGCAACCGGCTGGCGAATATCCGGCAGAGGATAGACCAAGCGGCGTTAAAGGCCGGAAGAGATCCGGCGGAGATCAGACTGATCCCGGTCAGCAAAACTCATCCGGTTGAGACTTTGCGTGAAGCGATCGCTATTGGAATAACGTGTTTCGGCGAGAATAAAGTTCAGGAAGCCGAAGGCAAGATCGAAGAACTGGGGCGCGAAGGTCTGGAGTGGCATTTGATCGGGCACCTGCAGGCAAATAAAGCGCGCCGGGCGGTAAAGGCGTTCGATGTGATTCACAGCGTCGATTCCATCGAACTCGCCGGGCGTCTCGAGCGTATTTGTAAAGAGGAAGGACGCGAAAATTTGCCGGTACTGATAGAGGTCGATCTGGCCGGGGAAGAAACAAAATCCGGTATTACGGAAAAAGACCTGCCGGCGCTGGTGGAATTCTTGCGTGGCTGCAAACATTTGCGATTTACCGGGTTGATGATCCTGCCGCCCTTTTTTGAAACGGCGGAAGATGCCCGGCCGTATTTCCGGCGGCTGCGCGAGATCCGCGACGAGCTGGCGGCGCAAAGCGTTTTTTCCGGAAGCGGTGAGCTCTCGATGGGAATGACGCACGATTTCGAGGTCGCGATCGAAGAAGGCGCGACAATGGTCAGGATCGGAACGGCGATCTTTGGAGAGAGAAAAGCAGCACCTCCGGTTTAGTTTAGGGGCGGTCTTTGACCGCCGCGTATCGGAAAATGTGCTGTGGCGGTCGGAGACCGCCGCTAAACGGCTTTAATATGTTTTCAGACGTATATCTAATAATTCGAACGATCATGATCTTCGTGGTGCTGGGTTTTGTCGCGCTGATGCTGGTGCGGCTGATCATGAATTACGCCGATCCGAATCCCTTCGGACGGACGGGCAGATTTGCTTTCAGATACCGGAAACTGACCGAGCGTTTTGTTTACCCGGCGGCGAAATTTTTGGCGAGCTTCGGTATCGACGTGCGCCTGGCACCGATCCTGACGATCCTGATCGCGTGTATTCTGGCTTATTTTCTGCTGCAGATCATCGCCGATACGATCTATATAATCGGCGGGCTGGCGGCCGGGATAGCTTACAACAATTTGGGAATAGTCACCGGGTATGTTCTTTACGCGATGATCAGCATTTTTATCTTTCTGGTTTTTATGCGCGTGCTTTCGTCGTGGTTCGTTTTTACCAAGAATACCTTTTTCGGATTTGTCCGCCGCGTGACCGATCCGGTGCTGATTCCTTTGCAAAGATTGATCCCGCCGGTCGGAATGTTCGACCTTTCGGCGCTGATACTGCTGATCGTGCTGAGTATTTTACAGGGTATTGTGAAGCAGGTGTTTATTCTCTCTTGATAAATTTTCGTGAAAAAGACGGCGCGGTGACCTTTGCCGTGCGGGTCGCCGCGCGCGCTTCCAAAAGCGAGATCGTAGGCGAACATGACGGCGCGCTAAAGATCAGGCTGGCCGCGCCGCCCGTCGATGGCGCGGCGAATGAAGAATTAATTAAATTACTGGCGAAAGAATTCGGCGCGGCGAAAAGCGACGTAGAGATCTTCAGCGGGCAAACTTCAAAGATAAAACAAGTTTCCATTTCAAATTCGACAAAAGAGAAATTAAGCGCGATTTTGCAAGGCAAAAAATAGCGTGATATATTCCTTTTTTATCTAAAACTCAAATAAAACCAAGTATAAAAAGGAAATATCCTAAATGTCCGGACATTCCAAGTGGCACACAATCAAGCATAAAAAAGGCAAGGAAGATGCCAAACGCGGCAAACTTTTCACCAATCTGATCAAGGAAATCACGGTCGCGGCCCGCGGCGGCGGCGGCGACGTGGACGCGAATGCGCGGCTGCGCAAAGCGGTTTCCGATTCGAAGGCGGCGAATATGCCGAATGACACGATCGACCGCGCGATCAAACGCGGCACCGGTGAACTGGAAGGCGTAAATTACGACGAGATCACCTATGAAGGCTACGGCCCGGGCGGCGTCGCGATCCTGATCGAATCAATGACCGACAATCGAAACCGCACGGTGGCGGAACTGCGCCATTTGCTTTCGAAAAACGGCGGCAATTTGGGCGAAGCGGGTTCGGTGGCGTGGATGTTCGACAAAAAGGGATATTTCGTCGTCGAGAAATCTGCCAAATCCGAAGACGAGCTAATGGAGATCGTGCTCGAAGCCGGCGCTGAGGATATGCAGGACGAGGGAGAGGTCTTTGAAATTTACACCGCGCCGGAAAATTACGAAGCCGTCGCCGACGCATTAAAGGCGGCCGGGGTTGAAACCCAGGCCTCCGAACTTTCCCGCGTTCCCCAGACTTACGTCAAACTGGAAGGCGACGAAGCCCAGAAAATGCTCAAACTCTACGACGCGATCGACGACCACGACGACGTGCAGAAACTATTTGCGAACTTTGATATCGACGAGAGTGAAATGGGGTAATGGTAATTGGTGAGAGGTAATTGGTGAGAGGTAGTTGGTGAGAGATGAGAGGTAAGAGGTAAGAGGTAAGAGGTAAGAGGTAAGAGGTAAGAGGTAAGAGGTAAGAGGTAAGAGGTAAGGGGTAAGAGGTAGGAATAGATATTAAATACGGAAGAGAGGCGAACTCCCATGCGCGACTTTCGACAATTAAAAGTTTGGGAACAATCCCATAAATTAACCCTAAGGATTTACGAACTGACTAAGATATTTCCAAGGGAAGAGTTATTTGCTCTGACAAATCAGATCCGGCGGGCGTCGTCATCGGTCCCGGCAAACATAGCTGAAGGATGCGGCCGTGGTGGAAACAAGGAGTATGCGTACTTTTGCAAATTGCTACCGGTTCAATTTTCGAACTCGACTATCACATTTTACTGGCGCGTGATTTAAAATACCTGAATTCTGAAAATTACAAAGAGATCGACGATCAAATTCAAAGTCTGAAACGCCAATTAACAGTTCTGTTGAGAAAAGTACGCGAAGCGTCCTAAACCAATTATCAGTCACCAACTACTATGAAAGCACTCGGAATCGATCCCGGAAGTGAAACGCTCGGCTGGGGAATTGTCGAAGGCGAGGGGTTGAAATACGCTCTGGTGGAATTCGGCACGATCAAATCCAGCCCGAAAGAAACATTTTCCAAACGGTTATTAAAAATTGCCGACGGCGTGGAAAAACTGATCGCCCAATATCAGCCCGACGCGCTTTCCCTGGAAGAAGCTTTTTACGCGGTGAATGTGAAGGTCGCGCTCAAACTGGGACAGGTCAGGGGCGCGGTGCTGGTGGTGGCCGAACGCGCCGGGCTGGAGATCGGCGAATACGCGCCGAGGCTGATAAAGCAAACCGTCGTCGGTTACGGCAATGCGGAAAAACACCAGGTGCAGGAAATGGTTCGCCTGCTGCTGAAACTGAAAAAGATCCCCGAACCGCATGACGCCGCCGACGCGCTGGCCGCCGCGATCTGCCATTTTCATCACGCCGGAATGCGGGAAAAGATCCGCCAAGCCACCGCCGGGAAACGTAAATAAATTGGCCGCGGATCTACGCGGATAAGCACGGATAGGAATTTAGAGCAGCTTAAAAGGTTTATCCGCGGCTGAATTTCTGATCTTTTTTGAACGCTGCGCGTTCATTGCGGACGAGCCGTCCGCGCTCCCAGTTTAAGCTGTCCGTGCTCCCGGTTTAAACAAAAAGAAAAGCTGCGCTAAAATACGGACAGCAATATCCAGCTTATTGATGAAAGGTATGAAACGATGTTTTCTCCCATAAACAGAGTCGTGCCGGTTTGTTTGGCGGGCGCGATCTGTCTCCTATTTATTCACGCCATAAACGCGCAAAAAAATCGTTCCGCGCTGCAAACAAAAAAATCCGATCCGGCGGCGACAGCGAAAAACTCGAGTGGGAAAAATCCCGGCCCAAAAAATGAAAAATACACGCCCGGAACCGTGGTCGATGAAAGGCTGGCGGTACTGCGGCTCGACCCGAGCCTCTATTCGATCCCGCTGCAGAGAATGCGGCGCGGACGAACCGTTTTGATATATTCGAGCAGGGAAGTTGACGGCGTTTTGTTTTATTCCGTGGCGCTGCCGCCTGATAAACGCGGCTGGGTGCAGGCCGAAGCCGTGGCAACCACCGCCCGGCGCGGCGACGACGAACGCCTGGTCAGACTTATCCGGGCATCGGACGGGTTCGAACGGATCGAGCGCGGCTTTCTTTTTCTGGACACTTTTCCGGGATCGCCGCTGCGCCCGGCGATCCTGCTTTTCATGGGCGACCTGATCGAGGAAGCTGCGGAAAAACTTTCACTGGATGCGAATAAGAGGCTCGATAAAAATGAAATGTCGGCGGCCGGCGCGCCGGTTCATAGTTTTTTTCTTAACTACAACGGGCTCGACCGCTACCGAAAGCTGGGAATCGTTTTTCTGTTTAATTCGAACACCAAATATTTTCATTATGACGGGGAATACTGGAAAGAGATCATAAAGAATTTTCCCCGATCGAGTGAAGCTGCCGAAGCCAGAAAACGGCTTGAAAGCTTGAAAGAAAAGATGGAAAAGAAGTGATACGTGAAATGTAATGCGTGGTACGTGATAGGTAATACGTTTCGTGTGTTTAGTGTGCTTCGTGGTTTCAATCTTATCTCAATAAGAACAAATCTTATGAATTAACCACAAACACACGAATCACACAAAAAACGTATCGCGTATCACGTACCGCGCTCGTTTCGCGTTTTACGTATCGCATATCACGTACCGCGCTCGTATTGCGTATCACTTATCGGCCAAAAAAAGGCGCGATAAGCTGGAAAAGCGCCCTTAATTTGAGAAAAATTGCACAATCTACCCGTCAAAATACGCCGTTAATTGAAATTTCGGCTTTTTGACGTTAAAATTATATTTTCGCAATGAGCGAAATTTCCGAACCTAGCAAAGACTCGACGGTGAAACCGGACACAAAAGTTCTCAGGCGTATCCTGATAATAATGACGGTTTTGTTAGTCGCGTCCGTAATTGCCGGTTTTTTCCTCTGGGAATGGCGCGTGCCGGTGGGGTTGTTGATCGGGGGCGCGCTGGGTTTTGTAAATTTTTATTGGCTCAAGGCATCGCTGGGCAAAATGCTGGGACTGGCGGCAGGCGGATCGGCCGAACCGCTCGGGTTATGGCTGCTGAGATATAACCTGAGGTTTTTGTCGCTGCTGATGGTGGTGGCCGCGGTTTACCTGGCAGGAATAGTTTCATTGCCGGCGGTTTTATTCGGATTGTTGTCTCTGGCGATGGCGATAGTTATAGAAGGTTTTATACAATTATTTTTAGCTGTTTTTAGACGAGAGGAAGTTTAATAATGTTCTTATTTGCAGAAGGCGGGCATCACACTCCACTGATCGTGGAATTTGTGAATCACTACTTGGGTGAACCGGTTTATAAACTGGAAACCGCTTATATCATTCCGTTTTTGGATAACTATGTGCTGAATAATCTCGGCACCACCTCGGAAAAACTTTTTGGAGTATATACGCCGGAAAACGCCATTCCGTGGTACACGATCATGTTTTTTATCGCCTGTCTTTTGACGATGACGGTGATCTGGATCTTCAAGGGCAAACTTTCCGAAGATGATCCGACACATGGCCAATTAACGCTGGAAGCTGCCTTCATCGCGTTAAAGGATATGATCGTCAGCGTCGTCGGCCCGCACGGGTATAGATATTTTCCGGTCGTCGCCACGTTCGCGTTTCTTATTCTGGTATCCAACCTGATGGGATTGTTCCCGTTGTTTATGGCGCCGACGGCTTCCGTCAATGTGACCTTTGCGCTCGGCATCACGTCTTTTATTTACTACAACTCGGTCGGCATTCGTGAAAACGGTTTGATCAGCCATTTGACCCATCTGGCGGGGCCCCGGCTGCCCCTGCTGATGGCGCTGTTTATTACGCCGCTGATTTTTGCCATCGAGCTGGTAAGCAACCTGATCCGCCCGATGACGCTGGGGGTTCGTCTTTTTGCCAACATGTTCGCCGATGAACAGATAGCCATGGCTGTTTCAGGCCTGGCGCCGCCGTACACGCAATTTTTGGTGCCGGTACTTTTACTGCCGCTGGCGCTGTTTGTCGCGTTCCTGCAGGCATTTGTTTTCACGCTGCTTTCGATGATCTACCTGGGCGAAGTCGCGCACGGCGATCACGGCCATGCCGACGAGCACCACGCGGAAGCTCACGGCGAAACGGCGGCGGCTCACGCGTAGTAAGAGGGACGCGCGGCGCGCGCGCCTGATAAATTTCGATCTTTGACTTTAGTTCCGGGCAGAATGGACCTCTTTTTATAGCAGTAGAGCCCGCACGCGACAGGAGCCTTGTCTCCACGGAGTAGAAAACAAGCGCATACCGGAAGTGAGGCGAAATCATAACCAGTTGCAGGCCCAATTCGGCGGAACCAAAGTCTTTTAATAAATAAACTATAGAAGGAGACTTAAAAAAAATGACCAAGATTAAATATTTTGTATTTGCGGTTTTAGCGGTCGCGATGACCGCAATGAGCGCGATGGCGGCGACGGAAGCCCCGGCAGGAGCGGCCACCGGCGGCACCTCGATGGGTACCGGCCTGGCGATCATTGGTTTCGGCCTCGCGGCCGGTTTGGCCGGTATCGGGCAGGGCCTGGCGGGTTCGAAGGCGGCGGAAGGCGCGGCGCGCAATCCGGGCGCGGCGGGCACCGTTCAGACGCTGATGATCATCGCGCTGGCGCTGATCGAATCACTCGTGCTGTTTGCTTTCGTTATCGTGCTGCTTAACGTTAAATAAGAATCGCGAAGTAAGATTCGGGCGGGTGAGGCGGACAGCTTCATCCGCCTTTCTTTGTTTTAGCGGAGGGAAGTTTTATACTACAACGGGATGCAAGTTTGGCGAATCCAAGCATTCATAGATAGGCATAAACAGGAACGAATTTTTTAAGCGTTAAAACCGCATTAAATCGATGTCAGAAGAACTAGATAAAAAACCGGACGCGGTGCCCGAAAATATCGAAACCCCGGTCGAAACCGCACCCGCAGAAAAAGCCGCAGAAAAAAGTGGCGGAAAAGGCCGGAGGCGATCCGCCGGCGACGCCGCCCGTCCCGGCGCGTAAAAACGATCCGTGGAAAACGGCCTTTATCGTGCTGGCCGGAATTTCGGTGATCAGCGCGGGAATTTTTTACGGGGTCTATGCCCGGAAAAGCGATCTGCCGACCGCGCCGGCCGCCGCCGATCCGAACGCGCAGCCGGTGCAGATGGCAAATCCGCCGACCGGCATCAGCGAACAAACCGCGCTGGCCCAGCCGCTGCCGCAGGTTGTAGGCAATGCCGCCGATATGGGAGTTCCGGGCGCCGGGGGCTTCGATCCGTGGGCTAACCCCGGCAGATTCCAGCAATCCAACAGTGCCACGGGGCCGTACCAGGTTTATCCGTCGGGCCCTCCGGGACAGCAGATGTACATGGACGTCAACCCGAACAGCCCTTTTATGCAGGACGGGAACACCTATGTGATGGTTCCGGCAAATTCCAACGCGGCGGTTAACGCGAACAAGAATTTACCGCAGAATTCGGCGAACCGGGCCAGGCCGGCTGCTTCGCCTACGCCGGGAACGGCGCCGCCGGCGGCGAATACTCCCGTTCCGACGACACAGCCAAAAACCGACCCGGCCCCGGCCAATAAACCTGTTAAGCCGGTCAAAAAACCTCCGACCGGAAAACCGAGCGGTACGTCGAACGGCAAAAAGGCCGGCAGCGACACCGAACAGGATACTTAAGAATTTCCCCTACGTAAGGGTTTTCGCGATCAAAGCGCGCAGGCTCTCTTCATCGTCGAACACGGTCGTACTTTCAACTACAAAACACGGAAGCGAAAAATCCAGACCGCTTAGTTTAACCGCGTCCTTTACCGTCGTCAGCAAAATTTCGGCGTTCTTTTCGCGCGCGGCCTCCTCAAGGCCGGTGACGTCTTTTTGCGTGTAGCCGTGATGGTCGGGAAACTGCTCGACGCCCGCGATATCGAAGCCTTCGAGTTTTAGCTGCGCGAAAAATCCGGACGGATTTCCCAGGGCGCAAAATGCCAGAGCTTTTTCTTTAGCGGGAATCGGGAACGAATTTTCCGGTTCGCCGGAAAAGAGTTCGGAGATAGGGATGAGTTTGACCGTCTTATTACGCGAGATGAAGACCGGGACGTGCGGCGCGAATTTGCCGATCTTTCTTTTTAACGAATTTATATCCTGAACCAGATTTGCGCGGGTCAGAATGATCGCGCCGGCGCGGCTTAAATTTTCAGCAGACTCGCGCAGAGTGCCCAGCGGCAGCATCCAGCCATTGCCAAAGGGATTCGTCGCATCGACGGTAACCAGGTCGAGATCGCGTTTGAGTTTAAAATGCTGAAAGCCGTCATCCAAAACAAAAGCGTCGATACCCAAATTTTCTTTTGCCCACGCGCCCGCCGACGCGCGGTCTTTGTCGGCGATCACGGCGGAAACTCCCAGCAATTTTTGCGCGAGCTCGAAAGGCTCATCGCCGCTTGCGCTCGCCCCGGCGAGAATTTTTTGCCCGTCGGAAACCACTACCCTTTCATGCGGATTTTCGCGTTTGTAACCGCGCGTGAGGATGCAAACCCGGCGGCCGTTTTCGGCCAGGACATTGGCGGCAAAAGCGGCCAGCGGAGTTTTGCCGGTGCCGCCGACGGTGATATTTCCCACGCTGATCACGGGCACACCGAGATCGTAAGAACGCGCGATGCCTTTGCGATAAAGGGCAGAGCGCATCTTTAAGATCAAATTATGAATATGTCCGAGGGGCATAAGGAATTATTTCACGGCCTCTTTTTCTAAAAGCGGCTTCAAATAATTTATCGTTTTTTCGGTCGCGCCGCTACCGGTTTGCATCAGCGAAAAAGCGTTTTCCGCCAGGCGTTCCCGCATTCCGGCATTTTGTAAAAGTTCGGCAAAAATTTTCGAAAGCGCACCCGGCAGCGACGTTTCATCGTCCGTTTGCGGCAACTGAATAATAGCCTCGTTTGCCAGAAACTCCTTTATTATCGCGGCGAAATTCATCGTATAAGGACCGGTCACGATCGCTTTTTTTGCCGCCGCCGGTTCCAGGATATTTTGCCCGCCGTGCGGGATCAGGCTGCCGCCGACAAAAACGATCTCCGCCAGCGGAAAAACGGCGCGCAATTCGCCGATGCTGTCGAGCAGGATCACATCGGCCATTTCATCTGCAATACCGGGCGCGGCCGAGCGTCTGATCGCGGCGAAGCCCGCTTCATCGATCAGATTTGCGACATCTTCAAAACGCTCGGGATGGCGCGGAGCGATCAGCAACCTAAGCCGGGAATTTTCCGGCAAATTTTTCGCCTCGGTGAATGCCGCAAGGATTATCTTTTCTTCAGGTTCGTGCGTGCTGGCGGCAACGATCAAGGGAGCGCCGTCGGAAATATTAAAACGGCGGCGGAACTCCTGGGTCAAAGCGCTTTCTTTTTCACTTATAAGCTGATCGAATTTTACATTCCCGGTTACCCGGATGCGGGAATTTTTCATTCCTAATTCCCTGATCCGCCCGGCGTCCGCCTGGCTCTGCATCAGCGCCAGATCGATGTAGTGAAGCGCCCGCTGCATAAACCCGCGTATCCACATGTAACGGTTGACGGACCTTTCGGAGAGGCGGCCGTTGACGATCGCGACTTTGACGCCGCCGCGGTGGGCTTCGCGCAAAAAGTTGAACCAGAGTTCGGTTTCCATCAGTAAAACCGCCTGCGGCTCGATCGCCCTCAAGACGCGGCGAACCGTGAATTTCCAGTCGAAAGGGAAGTAAAAGATAAGCGCGGCTTTACCGGCGAAGAGTTTTTCGGCGACCTCTCTGCCGGTTTTAGTAATGGTCGAAACTACGAGTTTATGACCCGGGAAATTTTTCAGAAGCTCATCGACCAAAGGACGCGCGGCCTGCGTCTCGCCGACCGAAACACAGTGCAGCCAAATGACCGGTTTGCCGTCTGAATCGAATGGGGGCAGATACCCCATGCGCTGCCAAAATCCGGCGGCATATTTGCCATGGCGCAGCGCATCGAACAGAAAACGGGGGGAGAGAATAACAAATACGACGGTGAAAAGGACGCTGTAAATGAAAAACATTGTCGCCGTGCCCTAAGCTTGAGTAAGGTGTTTCAGTGTTTCAGGGGTGTGACACTGAAACACCTGAAACACTTATGAAACACAAATCACGGGATATCTTAAAATCATCCCGCTTAACCGCAAAGGCATATATATCGAAACAGCCATTTATGAGACGATCGTTTATTTAACGCGTTCGATATATTTTGCTTCAGTGGGGTTAACGCGGATCTTTTCGCCCTCAACGATAAAAGGCGGCACGGTGATCGATACGCCGTTTTCCAATTTCGCGGGCTTATTGGAATTAGAAACGGTCGCGCCTTTAAGCGGCGGGTCGGTTTCCACCACGGTCAATTCCATCGAATCCGGCATATCGACGCCGATCGGCGAGCCTTCGTAAAATTCCACGTCGATCTTCAAACCCGGCATCAGCCATTGCGAGGCATCACCGAGGTCGGTTTCGCTAAGCGCGATCTGCTCGTAACTTTCCGAGTTCATAAAAGTATGCATGTCGCCGTCGGAATAAAGATATTCCATGACATGCTGTTCCATCACCGCTTTGTCGATCTTGTCGGAAGAACTGAAGCGATGCTCGAAAGAATTTCCCGTGCGCAGATTGCGCATCTTGGTCTGGACCATCGCGCGCAGATTGCCCGGCGTTTTGTGCTGAAATTCCATTATCTTGCAGGGCTCGCCTTCGAAAATTATTACCATCCCGCGGCGAATGTCATTTGCCGAAATTGCCATAAACTTTTAATTAACTCCGTCTAATAAGATTATTTATCGACTGCAAAACATATAGTTTAGTTTTTAAGGCGCGAATTTGTCCAGTTGATGCCGGAGATAAGTTAGCCGCAAAAAGGCACAGAAAACACAAAAAAGAAAGAATTCTGTTTAGAGGCGGTCTTTGACCGCCAGAGCAAATTATCAATGAGGCGGTCGGAGACCGCCTCTAAACAGCTTGTGCCGGCAAATCGATTATTCCACCCAAACTTTGAACTTAAAACTACCGCGCCAGGAATCGGCTTTCATGCACTCGGTGACGATTATTTTATAATCGCCGGCGGTGGTACTTTCGGTTTGTTTGCGGCTGTTGCAGGAGGCATCGGAATCGGCGGCGACCTCTCCGCGCGGGTCGAGCACGGCGATGGTGATCGGATGAGAACCCGCCTGTTCGGTCTTTATTATCTGCCCGGCGCGAACGCGAATGAGGTAAACTTTTTGCCCTTTATAGCCGGAGAGTTTTCCGGTAACGACGGCCGATCTTGCCCCGCGTTTAAACGTAATGCGCCGGGCGGCCTGGCCGTAAGTTTCGGGAATGGAAATAAACGCCAGCAAAACGAGAACCGGCAGGATCATTAAAGATTTTCTCATCGCATTCCTCCGCAGGCCATCATCAATTAACCGGCATCGGCGGCGGTTCATCACCTTCTTTAGGAGGCTCGCGGCCGATGCTCTTAAAGATGCTGATGATCTGATCGTGCATGTCTCTGGCTTCTTTGTCGTTGGGGTTGAGTTTTAATCCTTTACGAAAATCACCGAGAGCGGCGCGGTACTGCGCGGCATCCGTGAGGGCCGTCGCGCGTTCGAAATACGCGTCCGCCAGATCCATTTTTGTTTTTTCGTCTTTCGGAGCTTTCTTATAAGCTTTTTCCGTTTTTTCGATATTTGCGGTCAAAGCACTGACGTCGATCGCCCTCGCCATCGGCGAATTTCCGGAGGCCGGATTCGGCGCGGCGCCTTCCGGGCCTTTTGCCGGGGGAAACTGATTTTCGGTGGAGTGGGCGGCGACGGATACCTCACCCCCGGGTTTTTGCGCTGCTACGGTGGGCGGAGTGGGCGACACCGCCGCTTGATTTTGTACCTGCTGATTTTGTGCCCGCTGATTTTCTGCCGGCGCGCTGCCGCAGCCGGCCATAAATAAAGCCGCCAGCGCTAAAAGTAAAACCTTTTTCATGATAGGTATGCTCAATTCTTTTTCTCCAGATAGGGACGCGCCTGAACGACATATATTTTGCCGGCCATAATGCCCCATTCGATGTCCTGTTCTTTTTTGCTGCCGAAGATGCGTTTGATGTTCATCGCCGTTTTGGCGAGCGAGCGAGCCTGGGCGTTGGTCAGGATCCGCCTGCTCTGCCGGCTGGCGCAATCGTCGGGCGCGGTTTTGAGATCGCCGTTTTCGTCAAAGGTCAGCGCGTTCTTTTGCTGTGAAAAAGTCATCAGGATGACCGAATTCGATTTCGGGTTAAACAGCACCTGTTCGGGAATGCCGTCATTGTCGGTGACCTTGGTGTTATGCCCGCAGACCGCGCTGATATAAACGTTGTTTTTGCTTTCATCGTCGAACGGATCTTTTGTCACCATCACGCCGCCGCGATCCATATTTACCCCGACCTGAACCAGCGCGGACATATAGACGGACCGCTGGCTGACAAAATTTCGCACCCGAGCTTCGTAAGCCTGAAAATTCCAGAGCGAAGCCCAGACTTTTTTTACAGCTTTGATCACGCCTTCTTCGTCGCGGACATTCGGCACGCTGGAATAGAGGCCGGCACCGCTAAAATTCGGCAGGTCTTCGGAATTCGATGAGCTGCGCACGAAAACCGGTTTCCCGCCGAGCTGCGTTTTCCATTTGGCGACGAGATCGCGGCGCAGATCTTCGTCGAATTTTCCGTTCAAGAGCCTGGCGCGGAATTCTTCCAGTTTCTGCCGGCGAATACGCGGGTTATGGACAAAGTCATTATCGTCTTCGAAATCGGCGACGGCGCGGTCAAAGCCGTTGTCCCGCATGAATTTGTCATACCAGTAAAATGGAACGGTAAAGCCGTCCGGCACGATGGCTTCGGCCATTTTGTTGTTCAGCATCTCGCCGAGATTAGCGGATTTGGCACCGAAGGCGATGCTGTCTTTCTTACGCATTTCGCGCAGCCCGGTTAATTTTTTGACTTCGAGGTCGGCGGGCGGAACCTGCTCTTCCGGGTCGCGAACTTTCGGGTCCTTTAGCTCCTCAAGTTTTGCCAGTGTGATCTTGTAATCGGTCAGCAGGGCTTCGAGCTTTACCCAGCGGGTGTCGTATTCCTTAAAGAGAATGTCGGCGTCCTTAATATAAACGTTCGGAATTCCCCAGCCCCGGGCGAGAATATTTATATGCGAGAGGGGCGTTGACGGCTGGGCGACGATCACGCCGCGAACCTGCGGCAGCGTCAGCGGCAGTTCCTTGATGACGAGAATTTCATTCGAACCCACCTCGATCGTGTCGTCGAGTTTTTCGACGATGTGTATCCGGCCGACGGACGTTCCCGTATTTAACGCCAGATAAGCCTGATTTTTAGTGATCTCGTCCTGGGTGACGCGCGGGATGTTCAGATCGGCGGAGGCGTCTTCCTGCCGGATCGAATTGGGTTTGTACCAGACTGGCTGAAAGAAAGTTTTGTTGATCGTGTCGTTCGCCAGCTTGATGATGTCGCCCGCGGCCAGATCGCCTTCCCACAGTTCCCAGGTGAATTTTCCCACCGGCTTTTGCCAGGCGATCGTTCCGACGATGTACCGGCGTTTTTGATCGATATAGATCGGCGTAAAAATTTCCTCGCCGCGCGCCACCATAAAATTAGCCAGTAAAAAATCCTTGTGAAAACGATAGCGCTGGGAATTGACGTAATAGATCTTGTTTTTATTGCGGCGGTCGATGATGAACATCGCATGCGGCAGCGCAAACTGCGTTCCCTGATGATAAGTGCGCGCGACGGCGTCAAAATCCGCCTGCGACTTGATCGCCGGCAGCGAACGCTTGTTGGAATCCGGGGTGGCAGGCATCGCGCCCTTCGGTTCGCGGGTCGGCGTGGGTTTGCGCGCCATTTGCCCGGAAACAGTCGAAACAGCCGGAACGAACGAGCAGCAGAAAAGCATCACTGCTAAAATTACCGGAACAAAATTCTTAAAAGATATTCTCCCTGTGATCATAAATCCTTAATATCCACGCCGCCGAGACGTTTTTCTCCGGAAAGAAACCGGCGGCGGAGCGTATTCATATCTACCTTGTTTTCCAGCGAGATATCCAGGTCGCTGATAATGCCGTCCTTGAGCGAATAGACCCAGCCGTGAATCGTCAGATCCTGTTTGCGATCCCAGGCTTCGTGCACGATGGTGGTCTCGCTGACATTCAACACCTGTTCGACGACATTAAGCTCGCAAAGTTTGTCCAGCTTCTCGTCCTGGTTTTCGATCTTCGACAAAACCTCGTCATAAAGATTGGCTGTGTCGCGAATATGCCGCAGCCAGTTGTCGATCAGCCCGTGCCGCTCGTTTTCCAGCGCCGCCTTGACGCCGCCGCAGCCGTAATGGCCGCAGACGATGATGTGCTTAACCTTTAGCACCTCGACCGCGAACTGCAGCACCGAAAGACAGTTCATGTCGGTGTGAATGACGAGGTTGGCGATGTTGCGGTGGACGAATATTTCTCCCGGCATCAGATCGACGATCGTGTTTGCCGCGACCCGGCTGTCAGAGCATCCGATCCAGACGTAATCCGGGCTTTGCTGATCGGCCAGCTCAGAGAAAAAGTCAGGCCGAATCTCGGTCTGCCGTTTCGACCATTTCCGATTGTTTTCTAAAAGATGTTTAAGTTCGCTCACGTTTATAAATCAAAGAGATATTCTAGCCGTAACCGTCATTTCTGCAAAGCCGATTCGATCGCATCACAGGCGGTTTGCGTGCCGTTCTCCGTTTCCAACAGGCTTTTTACCTCCAGCGCTTTAGCGCGGTAAGACGGATCGGAAAGCAGGGGGCGCAGCTCGGCGGCGGCGGTTTCGGCGGTATAGGAATAACGCCCGATCGTACGCGCGACCCCCAGACGGCGGCAGCGCGCCGCATTATCGGGCTGATCGTGCGCGTAGGGCATCACCAGCATCGGGACGCCGGCGCGCAGCACTTGCGAAGTGGTGCCGATGCCGCCCTGATGCACGACACACGCCGCCTTCGGAAAAACCCGGCTGTAGGGCGCGTAATCGAAACCGGCGATATTTTCATCCAACCCATGCGGCGGTTCGTTAAAAATACCGTAAAGTAGAACCGCGCGCTTTTTCAGAATTTTGGCGGCCTGCACGCTCTGCTGAAAAAATTCGCCCGGCGCCATCACCGCCGCCGAGCCGAGCGTAAAGATTATCGGCGGCTCACCCGCGGCGAGAAATTCCTCCAGCCCGTCGGGCATTTTACCCATATCGTTTTGCCCGTCGTAAAAACAAAAACCGGTCTGCACCGACGCCGGATACCAATCGGGCTGCGGCGCTTCGAGCACCCGGGAAAACATCACCAGGTGAAGCAGACCCGAAGCCTTGCCCAAAAAGACCGGGTCGTGATCTTCGTCCAGCCCCAGATCGCGGCGAAAAGTTTTGTACTGGTCGAACATACCGGACAGGAAAAGCGTCCAGCGCAAAAAACCGAACAGGGCCTGGTGAAAGACGACCGGCATAAAACGCAGGTTTTCCATCCATTCGGCCATCGGATAGACATTCGGATCGTAACTGGAAAACAGCGAGATCGGCGCAAGCGACGTCGAGGCCCATTTTACGCCCGATCTTTCCGCGACCGATCTGGCGGCATAGACGACCTCGCCAGTGATAAAGAGATCGGCGCCCTCGACTATTTTTACCAGGTCGTCGAAAGTGTCGCGCAGCACCGGGAAGATGGTTCCTTTGATCATATTTTCCGGGCCTTTTTTCGGGTCGAGTAATTTGACGATCAATTCGCGGTCATCTATATCCAGGTGCGGCCGCATCGGACGAAATTCGAAACCGAGCGTTTCGATCTTTTCGCGGTAAAATTCCATCAGCCCGAAAACCACCGTGTGGCCGCGCTCGCGGAGCTCCAGCGCCAGCGCGATCATCGGGTGTATATCACCGAGGGAGCCTAATGTTGCCAAAACGATCCTTGCCATATCTATTCGGGTAGGTCTTCCTCTTCTTCTTTAGCTTCTTCAACTTTAGCTTCTTTGGCCTTGCGCTCGTCGAGCCTGGCCTTGATCTGAAACCTCATGCTGAGAAAATAGGCGCAGGCACAGAGAACCGCGGCGGCAAAAGCGCCCTGGAGATTGTTTTGCCATAATAAAAATGCGGCGACCCCAAAAAGGATCACCGCCAGTACCTTAAATATCAGTTCAATTTTCATTTACCCGGATTTTCTTCCCGCGCCAGTTTTTCTGCCAGATTATGTCTCTGGTACCTCTTCCAAACATAACGTATCACCAGATACACCGGCAAAACCACCAGCAGCATAAACGGCAGGATTGCGATGATCAAAGTGATAAAACCGAGAATGAAACTCAAGGCGACCTCGAAACCGCGGCCGAACGATTGTCCAATCTGGTAAATGAACCCGGAAGAATTGGCGGAGAACGCGGTCGGGGTCTGCAGGGTCAATTTGATGGTCGAAAGGCTGGTCTGGCTTTCGAGGAAGCGTTTTCTGCCCTCGATCTGCTCGACCTCACCGCGAACTTTGGAAAGCTCGGTTTGCACGTTGAGCGTATCTTCCACCGTCCTGGCCTGTTTCATTATTTCAAGAAACTGCGCCTCGAGCGCCTTTTTTGTTTTCAGGCGCGCCTCGATATCGATGAATTCTTCGGTGACGTCCTGCCCCTTGACGGTTTCCACCACCACGCGGCTGGCGGCCTTGCGCACTTCGTCCAGCGTCTCGTTGAATTTATCGGCGGGGACGCGCAGCGTCATGGTAACGCGGTCGCGAATGGTCGCCTGCGCCGTCGTCGAACTCTGCTGTGATTCAACCACGAAGCCGCCTTTGCTTTCGGCCAGGGCGGTGATCTTTTGCTGCGCTTCCTCGGGCGAAGCCGCCTCCAGACTCAATTCGGCGTTGCGAATGATCTTGCGCTCGACGGGCGCTTCCCTGCTCTTTTCAGCTTGGTCGAGCGAGCCGGATTGCGGCGCAGCCGTGTTGGCGCTGTTCATTGCCAACGCGCCTTCGCCATTGCGTCCGGTGTCAGACACGGATTTTTGAGCCGTTTCGGAAGCCATGCCCGCGATACTGCTGTTTGTGGGGGATGACTGGGAACAGGCACCCAGAAAGAGCAAAAAAGAAAGGAAAAGAAATTTTAGTTTATTCATAATTGCCTCAAGAGGTTGTACATTCTAACAAAACTATAAAGAAAGAATGCTTTGCCCAGAGATTCTTGCACGAATTATCCCGCTTTTTTCGCGACCTCGGCAAATCCTTCGCCGGAAAAAAGGGCTCTGATCGCGATCCACAAGCGGCGCATCGCCCGGAATATTTTGGGCGCGAACCAGGCGAAGAAAAGAGCGAAAAGCGCCAGCACGATAACGATCGCGATCGGCGCAAAGACCGCCAGAAATACGCTGATGATGGCGACCCCATCTTCGAAAAAAGAGAGCGCCCAATTCGAGACGGGTTCGGGGCTGAGGTTTGCAGTCGCGCGGGCGGCTGCTTTCGTGCCGTGCGAAGACAGCGCCAGCCCGCCCCCGAGCAGCGTGGCAGCGACCGTGATCGTCGGGTCCATCTGCGTGGTGGCGGCGTAAGCGACGATGGCGCCTGCAGGAATGCGGATAAAGGTGTGAATGACGTCCCAGACGCTGTCCACGTAGGGAACTTTATCGGCGACGAATTCGATCAGAAATAATCCGCCGGCAATGCCGATGATCCACCAGTTGTCGAGCACCGCCAGCCCGCCGGGAAGCTTGGCGGCGCCGAATTTCTGCAGCAGTCCCAGGATAGTGACCGTGGCGTAGAGATTGATACCGGATGTCCACGCCGTACCGAGTGCCAGAGATAATGTCGCAAACCAGTCCATATCGTGCCTGTTAAAGTTTCAAAGTGTGCCTGAGGGCATTGTCGATGAGATCCATTTTTTTCAATGTCCCAATGATCCGTACGACGCTGGACAGAGAAATTGTTGCCAAATTATCGGTCATTATCACTGAATCTAAAAGCAAACCGCTTTCTTTTCCCGGTTCCGTATCAATTTTAAGTAAGACGCGCGAATTGTAGCCTGCCCGAGCCAGATTACTGCTAACCATCGCCAGAACGATCTGAGATAATCCAGTTTCCAGATCGTCAGATTGGACTATTAAGGCGGGGCGAAGCTTTGCCGTTTGCAAATCCGAATTGGGAAACGGGATCAATACAATATCGCCCCGTTTTATTTTATTTGTTGAGGGGGGATTTGGCGTTGTCATAATCATTATAGACATCTAGCGCCGGGTCGTTCCAATCGTCGAAAGACGCAAATTTCTCTCTTAATTCACCTGCTTCTTTTTGATCGATCCCTAGAGTTTTTAAGTCGATATCATCGCCGTCGAGAAAAGTTACCAAAACTTTCGATTGTTCAACCTCGGAAACAGCTTCGAGCAGTTCGATCTTTCCGTTTTTGTATATTCCTTCTACAGTCAGCATGTTCTATCACCTGAGATGGATTTTAACATATAAATTTACGAGTCATCGTCTTCTTCAGTCCCGCCGTCTTCGCGCTTGATGCCGAATTTTTCCAGCCGGTATTGCAGCGTCCGGAAGGTGAGCCCGAGGAGTTTGGCGGATTTGGTAATGTTGTTGTCGGTGCGTTCCATTGCCTGCATTATCAGGCTGCGTTCGACGTCTTCGAAATTCACGCCTTCGGACGGGAGCTTGAACATACTGTCGCCGGAAGCCGGCCGCGAATCGTGGAGCATTTCCAGCGGCAGGTCCTCGGGCGTGATCGTGTTGTTTTCGCAGAGCAAAATGGAGCGTTCGATGGCGGATTCCAGCTGGCGGACATTGCCGGGAAAACTGTAATCGTTTAACAGCCGTTTTGCTTCGGCGCTGACGGTGATCTCGCGCTTGGTGTCGCGGGTGTGTTTTTTGATAAAGAAATCGATCAGCAGCTGCAGGTCGGTGCGGCGCTCGCGTAACGGGGGAATTTCGATCGACAGCACGTTGAGGCGGTAATAGAGGTCTTCGCGAAAACGCCCGTCCTGGGTCATCTTGAGCAGGTCGCGGTTGGTCGCCGCCACCACTCGCACGTCGGTCAGGATCTCCCTGGTCCCGCCCACGCGGCGGATGGATTTTTCCTGCAGCGCGCGCAGTATCTTTGCCTGCAGGCTGATGTCGAGCTCGCCGATCTCATCGAGAAAAAGCGTGCCGCCGTCGGCCACTTCGAAGAGCCCTTTTTTCTCGACGTGCGCCCCGGTAAACGAGCCTTTTTCATGGCCGAAAAGCTCCGATTCGAGCAGGTTTTCGTTGATGGCGGCGCAGTTCACCGCCTGAAATATCTCGCCGGAGCGCGGGCTGTTCTGATGGATCGAGCGCGCGATCAATTCCTTGCCGGTGCCGCTTTCACCGCGGATCAAAACGGTCGAATTGGATTTCGCCACCTTCAGGATAAGTTTTTTCACCTTATCCATTTCGGGCGAGGAGGAAACGATCTCGGTATCGAGCTGCGAAAGTTTTTTCAACGCCCGCCCGACGGTTTCCAGCAGCTTTTCGCGCTCGTACGGTTTTTGCAAATAAGCAAAGGCGCCGAGCTCTTTCGCTTCGAAGGCGGAATCGACCGTGCCGTGCGCGGTCAGCAGGATGACCATGATCGATTTATCGAAAGCGACCAGCTCCTTGAGCAGGTCGATGCCGCTGATCCCGGTCATTTTCAGATCGCTCAAGACCAGGTCGAAACGCCGGTCATGGACGAATTTTATCGCCGCTTCGCCGCTCGAAGCGGTGGTCACATCATAGCCCTCGCCGGACAGGATCATCTCCAAAATCTCGCGCTGGCCCTTCTCGTCATCTACTACTAAAATCGCTTTTCTGCTCATATTTAAGATCGCTAATGATGCTGCTGAAAAACATAGCTATTTGAATATTATTAATGCATACTCGATCCAGAGTTTTCCCATTTTCTCCTATTTTGATACACAAAAAAGAAAATTAAGTGGTTCTCAAAACTTTCTGAAACAGTAGAACAATACTTGAAAGGATACCACAAGCTATGCAAAAACAGATGTTAGCTTTCCTAACGTCTGCGCGATAGTAATTTTATCCGCAAACGTGATTGCGCAAAAAGGCGCAAGAGAGATTTGTAAATATCAACACGCCCGAATTTCGGATCGTTATGGAAGTAAAACGTACTTTTTTGGATGTTAGTTTCTTATAAGTTTAGCTTGGGTTACAGGGTTAAAACACTTCGGATCGACAAAAACTCAAACGAGGCCCCCCAATGAAAATCTGGACTTTTAAACGCGCCGCTGGAGGGCGACAGGCCCGGTCAGGCGTTCAGGATGATCGAAGACCGGGGTTATACATTTCCGGTGGTGATCGCTAAAGAAGAATTGCCGGAAAAATTCGGCATTTTCACGTATCCGAGAACCTTTATTATCGCCGACAAGGGGACAGTGGTTTTTTACGGAGACGTCCGATTCGCCGGCAGCAAGATCGAAGAATTAAGATCGAGCCTGCGTTAACCTCACCATAAAAACTCTGTTCCGTTTTCCGAGGAAGAATGCTGCTTTTGGTTTCCGGCGGAGCGCGTCGCATCGCCCCCTGTCTTCAATGGCAATAAATTTTGCTATTTTTCCGATATTTCTTTGTTGAGTTAAGCCTGATTTGATATATTAATTATGTAACCTTTTGATGTCTCCCCAGAACTTCCACGCTTCAGGTTTACATCATTAAGTTAGCGGAAAAAATAACCACATATTTTGGAGGCGACTTAAAATGAAGATAAAAAACAACTTAACTTTAATATTTGCGCTGTTGATGTGCTCACTCGGCATTTTTGCGCAGAACAGCCTTGCGCAAAAGACAGCCGCGGTAAAAACCGACGAAGCGCAAAAACAAGCCAAAAAAAGCGTACTGCAGAATTATCTCGACATTTCTGCTTTGCCCATGGGTGAGCGAGGCAAGGCTTTTAGCGATCTTTCGGTAGAAGATAAAGCAAGTATCTTCAGATTCCATCTCGCCTTTCAATTGATGAAACGCCCCGATTTGAACAATGAACAAAGGGAAATGATAATTGAGGGCATCGCCAGCATTTCGCCTGATAGTTATGAAAAAGACATTGAAATAACTCGCGCTAAAGCTCAAAACATAAGAGCCCAAAGTTCCTATATATTTTCGAAGCAGGAAATATTTGAGATATTTGCCAGCTTAGGTGGGAGTAAGGAAGACATCGGAAGATTACAGAAGTATCAGGACACAATAATTCCAGAGTACGGAATACAAAGAAAACGTATTTTCAGTCAGCTTTCAGTGCAGGATAAAAGCGACGTAATGAGAACGCACATGATCGTTCAGACGGCGGAAAGATATCTAGCCATAGAAAAATTAAAAATAATGGGCGAATCTATCGTTCTTTGTACTTCGGAAGTCTATTTGAATCCGAGCGAAAATGGTAAAAGCCGACAATCGCCATCAGTTAAAGCCATATTTGAACGGGTAAGAAAATCTTTCGAAAAAGAGGAAGCTATGGATATCTTTGCTTCCTTGGGCGGAAAAGACGGAGGACTTTCGTCTGAGGCGGGATATTGTAGGTGTTTGAGCAGCGATGATTGGTGTGCGTGGTGGGGTTCCCATAGGTCTCATTGTGTACCAAGCAGCGCGAGCAATCCCTGCGACCCGACACCTTTAGGCGATTGCGGTACCTGGTTGACTGAAAGTTGCAACGGCACCTGTGTTGTCAGTAGTTCTGACAAAAAGTAATTTGTGCGAATTCGATGCGATATCTTCCAGACAGGAACATTATGGTTATTAAACTTAAATATTTCCTGGGCATTGTTGGCGTTTCGATCTTGCTGTTCCTGGTGATCACACCTCTCAGATTGAGTTTTTTTGGAGGCTACCCGACTTCTTCTTTAGTCGGTTTTTTCGCCGAAGCCGGTTTGGCGTGGTGGTGCTGTAAAAGATTTAACACGAAGCTCGCGCCCTGGCAGATATTACTTGCGTTATTGATCGGGAGCTGCGTATTAGAATTGCCAGTCAGGATATCTCGTTTTGAGAGTACCTTTATCTCATTTCCGGATCTGCTGATCCGTACCTTAGGGGTTATTTGCGGGTTTCTTTATTGGCGAATGAAGAAGCCCGCAAATATTTTGGTTTTCGCGCTTTTTGCAATGATCCCGGTTTTTATGTTTTTTCGAGGCTACGATCACTGGCTTCAGAAACTAAATTTCGGCACTTTTACCGGGAATGTCTCATACGCCCAACCGGCCGGATTTGAAGCAACCGATAAAGCTCAACGCCTGATATCGGATATTGATTTCAACGACAAAATTGTACTGCTGGACTTTTGGCATACGGCATGCGGTGTTTGTTTTCAGAAATTTCCGAAGTTACAGGCTTTGCACGAAAAATACAAAGACGATCCATCGGTAATGATAATGGCGGTGAATAAACCACTGGAAGATGATAAACCGGGGGAGGCCTTTAATGTGATAGAGGAGCGAGGATATACATTTCCGGTAGTGATCCCTCAAGATGAAGATTTGCCAAAAAAATTTGGCGTAGCATCTTATCCGACAACATTCATTATTGCCGGCCGCCAAACAATTGTTTTTAAAGGCGATATTACATTTGCCGCCGGCAAGATCGAAGAATTGAGATCAGGCCTGCGGTAATCTGACGGTGAATTGCGTTCCGCTGCCCGGCGCGGAAGATGCTTCGATCGTGCCGCTGTGTTTTTCGATAACGCGCTTAACGATGGCGAGGCCGAGGCCGGTGCCGGTTTCCTTGGTGGAAAAATAAGGCTCGAATATCTTGGGCAGATTTTCTTCTAAAATACAGCAGCCCGAATCTTTCACCACGATCTCAACAAAACCGTCGCCCGGTTCGATATTGACGGTCAATTTTCCGCCCGTCCCTTCCATCGCCTGCACGGCATTGATGAAAAGATTATTAAAGACCGAACGCAAAACTTCGTGGTCGCCCAGCACTTTTAATCCCGGCTCAGCTTCCCGGATGATGTGTTCTATCCCGAGCCCTTCGGCCTGCGCTTCGACGATCCGCATCGAAGCCTCGACCACCTCGTGAATATCGACGGGCTGCAAATTCAGATTCATCGGACGCGAATAACGCAGAAAGTCGCCGATCTGATTATTTATCCGGCCGACCTCGGTCTTAAGCTGCGAGGTCAACTGCTCGAAGGTCGCGCGTTTTTCCTCATCCTCCGGGACGAATTTCGCGCGCAGGTGGTCTAGGGTCAGATTGATGTAATTGAGCGGGTTGCGAATTTCGTGGGCGATGGCCGAAGCCAGCCGCCCGACCACGGCGGATTTTTCGGCTTCCTGGAGCTGCGATTCCAGCTCGCGCGTTTTTTCCAGCTGCGCGGTCATTTCGTTGAACCTCTGCGCCAGCAGCCCTACCTCATCGTTTCTCTTGTCGTCCGGCACACGCACCTGCAAATTTCCTTCGGCTACCTGCTTCGCCGCTTCGGAAAGATTTTTGACCGGTTTGGTAAAGCGCCAGACCAGCACGATCGCGATCACGCTGGCGCCCAGCAGAACGCCCAGAGTGTAAATCAGCGGCCGGGCGGCTTCGCGCCGGGCGGTTTCCATTTTGGTGACATTCAGTATCACCATTATGTACCAGATGCCCTGATCGGTCTGCACCGGAATGGCATAGGCCTCCTGCGGCTGCTCGTCATCGGCAGTGACGGTGGCATTCGGAAAATGCGAGTTCGCTTCTTCGCCCAACCGGGTCGCATCTTTCAGGGGCGGCAGATTCTGCAGATCGCCCAATTTTTTATAGACCAGCCTGCCGGTCTCATCCTTGGCCGGTTTGTAATCAGGATTAATGCTCTCCCAGACCTCCCAGTCGGAGGTTATGACGATGATGTCCTTGAGCCGTTTTTCGGTATATTTGTCGTAAAAAGTTTCTTTCGCCTTTTCGACCAGATCGCTCAGCGATTCCCTGGAAGTCATGCCGCTTACGCCCAGCGACAGGCCCGAAACCAGCGCCTGCAGCTGGCGGTCGTTGAGTTTTCTATTGTTCTCTTCGCGCTGAACATTAATATAATATTGAACGGCGAGGGTCACTATGAGCAGAACGCCCATAATTATCAATAGTTTAGCTCGTAATGTGCTGAAAAATCTCATTTCGATCCGGAATACTTACATCAATACGCTTTTTTAAGTAAAATAATTGTAAGCAATTTAACCCTGAATGTTATAAGCTGTCAGGGAATCAAGCAAACATTTGATGCACGAAAAGCAAAATTATATTACCGCTTGACACTTTACCAGTATTTGCGTGAATATATCTGCTTCCGTCATACGCCGGCTTTTGTTAAAATGGTAGTTTAGACGACAAAAGGGCGGCGGAACGCAGCAAAAATATTACAACCCTTTTTTGTCTTGATTCATCTGAATTAACGCTGGGACGAAAAAGCCTTTGAGGCGCTCCGGCAGGAAGCAAAACAGTAGTAGCTTGGAGGGAATGAAGCTAATGAAAACATTATTAAATAAACTGGTGTTAGGAGCAGTCGCCGCTGCCATCACGACTGCCGGCGCTGTGGGCATAATGGCGCAGGGAGACGACGCGGAAAAAGCGGCGTTGTATACGAAATTTACGGGTTGTTATAAAGCGGTCGAGATCCCGGAAATACAGGCGTGTATCGTTGTGGGTAAGGACTATCTGCAAAAATACAGCGCAACTCCGGATCAGTATTCCGAATTTGTCACCAAGCAAATACCGAAGCTGGAAACCAGAATAGTCGATAAACAATTCGCTCAGGTCGTGACCAAATTCAATACCGCGATCAAGAATAGCGCGTGGAAAGAGGTTTTCGATACCGGGAAAGAAATACTTCAGAAAGATCCGGATAACATCGACGTCATTTTGATCCTTGCTTCGGCGGGTTATGACCGGGCGATCGCGCCGACACCGGACCTTACTTATAAGAATGACGCTCTCAATTACGCGAAGCTGGCGATTCAAAAGATCGAATCGGGCAAGGCCAAAACGGAGAATTGGGGCGCGGCAGCATGGATCTATGCAATCAGGGATTCGGCCAAGAAAGTCGATCAGGAAAAATCCAAGGAAAATGCCCTGGCCTGGATGAACTTCACGATCGCGCGCCTGATCATCGATACCAACAAAGACCAGACCAAAGCCTTAACGCTGGCCAAGGAAGCGGCACCGTATTTTTACAAGTCGCTGCAATATAACTCAGAGATCAAAAAAGATCCGACAGCCTATAAAGGCATCGGCGTTTATTACCGGGAAGCTTTGAATAACAGCGTCGATGAGTACGACAAATGCTGTAAGGAACTGACCGAAGATACGGAGAAAGCCAAAAACCTGCGCGAAATGCAGTTGGCTTATGCCGAGCGCGGCGCGGACGCATATGCTCGCGCTTATAAGGTGGCCGTCGATTCCAAATTGGCGAAACCGGTAGCGGACAGCCTTTATAAAACCCTCTCGGTGTTTTACAACGTGAGATTTAAGAATACGACCGGGGTAAATGAGTTCGTTTCGAAAGTCACGGCGCAGCCGCTGGCCGATCCGAGCGTAGAGGTCCAACCGGTACCGGAGCCGGTCGCGGCGCCGACAACGACTACCAGTACGACGACAACAAGCGCTCCGGGAGCTAAACCGACGGCACCGGCTACTACCGCTCCGGCAACGACGAAACCGGTGAACAACACCAGCAAGCCGGCGACGACAACGCCTCCGAAGCCCGTCACTACGACCAAGGGCACGCTTTCCAAAAAAGCGCCCGCCAAAAAGAAAAACGGACGCTAAAGACTGAGCATTAGCTCATTTCCGCACAAAGCCGAACGTGAAAAGCGTTCGGCTTTGTGTTTTTAAAAGCGGAAATCGGTTAAGATGTTCAGACTGCGAAAGATGACGGGTAATTTGAACAAATTCGAGCAGACACTTGGCTACCGGTTTCAAAATTCCGGCTTGCTCGAGCGAGCGGTAACACATCGCTCGTGGGCGCACGAAAATTCGGCGGCGGACAAGCAGGAGATCAGAAAGCTGCACAACGAATCGCTCGAATTTGTCGGGGATTCGGTGCTGGGCGCGGCGGTGGCGGAATATCTTTTTCTTCATAATCCCGACGCGACCGAAGGCGAATTGACACTGATGAAGCACCACCTGGTCAGCACGGCGACGCTGGCGCGGCTGGCGGATGAATTGAAATTAGGAGAATTTCTCCAGGTCGGCAGGGGCGAGGAAAAAACGGGCGGCCGGAAAAAGCAGGCTTTGCTGGCCGATGCGCTCGAAGCCGTGATCGCCGCCATCTTTTTCGACGGCGGTTACATTTCGGCGCGCGACTTTGTTTCCCGGATACTGGCGCAGGAATTTTTAAGGATCACGCCCGGCTCCGCGCTGGATTACAAGACGCTGCTGCAGGAAACGCTGCAGGCGGTGAAAAAAGCGGCGCCGAAATATGAAGTAGTGAAAATGGAAGGCCCGCCGCATTCGCGCACGTTTTATGTCGAGGTCGGGTGGGACGAATGGAAAATGCGGGGCCACGGTTCGTCGATCAAAGCGGCGGAGATGATGGCGGCGCAGATGGCCCTGGAAACGATAAATAAGCTGTAACGCGCGGCCGCGGACGGGCCTGCGGCTTGACCGTTATTCTTTCTGATTATTAGGATAAATTAGCATGAGCAATAATACCGACGATAAGGCCGCCAAGGCGGAAGAGCTAAAACCGGACGGGCCGCCGAAAAGCATTCTCCGCGATTATTTCGAATCATTCGTGGTAACGCTGGTCATGGCGCTGTTCGGAATGACGTTTGTCTTACAGGCCGTCACCGTACCGACCGCCTCGATGGAAAATACCATCATGGTGGGCGATTACCTGCTGGTAAATAAATTCATCTTTTCGCCGGGCGACACTCTCTGGTTTTTGCCCCAGCGGGAGATCAAGCGCGGCGACATCATAGTCTTTAAATATCCCGGCAATTCGCTTCACCCGGAAAGAGACCGGGCGCGAAATCCCCCGTTACGCAAATACGAGATCAATTATGTAAAACGCGTGATCGGACTGCCCGGGGATACGATCGAATTTCGCAATAACCAGGTTTTGATAAACGGGCAGGCGCTGCCGGAGCACAGGGTTCTGGGTGACCATCCGCTCACCGGCGGTAAGATGAACGCCAGCGCCCCGCTGGTAACGCAGGAGATCGAAGACAAACAGCCCGATCAACCCTACGACGTCTATTACGGTGAGGATTCGACGGAGGACGTCAAAAAAGGAGTTACCCAGGGGCGATATGATTACGCCGCTCCCGGAAAGCCGTATAAAATTCCCGACGACAGTTATTTCGTCATGGGCGATAATCGCGACAATAGTGAAGACAGCCGTTTTTGGGGGCCGGTCAAACGCGACCTGATCATCGGCCGGGCGATGTTCGTCTATTGGTCATGCGACCAGAGCGAGAGCGAGAGCATGGGAAATTGTCTGACCCACCCGCGGCTGAACAGAATATTCAGATTCATTAAATAAGGATCGGCCGCATTACCGGATCAATGGGCAGAGAAATCTCTGCCCGTTTCTTTATGAAAAATTTTATTTTTAACGAGGAAGTTAAAACTGCCCTGGCAGAGGGCAAGCCGGTCGTGGCGCTGGAATCCACCGTGATCGCGCACGGCCTGCCGCGCCCGCAAAATCTGCAAACGGCGCAAAGGCTGGAAAAGATCGTCAGGGAAAACGGCGCGGTCCCGGCGACCATCGCCGTCTTTGGCGGAAAATTTTATGTCGGCTTAAATGAAGCAGAGATCAGGAGCCTCGCCGAAAGCAAAAATATCCGCAAGATCAGCCGCCGCGACCTGGCGCTGGCTGTTGCGCGCGGCTGGGATTGCGCGACCACGGTGGCGACCACGATGTGGATCGCCCACCGCGCCGGAATAAAAATTTTTGCCACCGGCGGTATCGGGGGCGTTCATCGCGGATTTTCGGCGGACGTTTCGGCCGACCTGCCCGAACTTGCCGCTACCCCGATGACCGTGGTCTCTTCCGGCGCAAAGATCATTCTCGATCTGCCGGCGACCCGCGAATGGCTGGAAACCAACGGCGTGATAGTGCTGGGCTACGGCTGCGACGAATTGCCGGCCTTTTATTCACGCGCCAGCGGTTTGGCCGTCGATGAAAGGATCGACTCGCCGGATGAGGTAGTGAAGGTGATTCGCGCCCGCGACGAGTTGGGCCTGCCGGGCGCGATACTGCTGACCGTGCCGGTTCCGGTGGAAAGAGAAATTCCGCTGGATGAATTAGAAAACTTGCTGGCGGAAGTGTTAACTGCGGCCGACAAGCAGGGAATCAAAGGAAAACACCTGACGCCTTTTTTGCTTTCGCAAATGTCGGAACGCAGCGGCGGCAAAACTCTCGAAGCGAATATCGCCTTACTGGAAAATAACGCGGCGGTAGCGGCACGGGTTAGCGCCCGTCTAAGTCAATTTAATTTCAAGGGAAGTTAGGAGAGTTTTTGAGATTTATTTCTTAAAACTCCAAATGCTTCGAGTTCTATTACGCCCCAGTCACCCCCTTTAAAGTAATCTCCTATTACTTTGTCGCTTTGTGGACTCGTTATTTTTTCCACTATCTTCGGAATCTCAATTCCTTCTTCAAGCTCAACAAGCCATTCGCATGCTAAAGCAAGGTCAATGAGATAAGGCAAACGGTCATTGGCGAACGACGTTTCGCGATTACATTTAAGAATTACAGAAATGAACTCTGTAATACTTTTTCGCAGTTCTTCTTTATCATTCATTCATCTGCCTCTATTAATTATCTGCGAAGTGGCGCGGAAAAATAAATAAAAGCCGATCACCGCCCCCAGCACGATTCCCGCTAATAACAGCCACGGCGCGGTTGCGAAAAACCGGTCAGCCAGCCAGCCGAAAAAAACCATCACAAGTACGGAGGCGAAAAGCGACAGCCCGGCGCCGTAGGCCAGCCCGCTTTTACGCGCGGTCTCATCGGCGGTTTCAGGGGTGTAAGGCAGCAACTCGACCGGCTCGTCTTTCTCTTTATCTTTATCCTCAGGGCGCTCGTCTTCCAGGTATTCAGATGGTTTATTTATCATCGCTAATTATTATAGTCTCTTTCGGCGATCTTAGTTCATAGGTGATGCCGCGCCAGATTATTTTTCGCGAAAGCCACGCGACGATACAGTTGTAAAAGAAAAGCGCGGGAGAAAGTATCCATAATGTATTCTGCGTCCAAAATTGTCTCTTCAGATCTTTTTCATAGCCGGTTAGAACCAATCTGACCGCCTTCCACCTAAGCCACGATTTTCCGGTGCTGAATAAGAAAATTAATACCAATGCGGTAAGCGGCGGCCAAAAAGCCGCGCCGGAGATAATCAGAAATAATCCGAAAATGAATACGGAATTAAAAATGAAAGAACCGGCAAATGACATCTTCCAAAAATGCGGCGCATAGACGCGCGTGATCTTCATCTGGCGGGTGGTGAATTCGAGCAGCTGCGAAAAATTACAGTCTTCGAATGAAGCGGTCAGGCATTGCGGAGCAAAATGGACGGACAGACCCGCCTCCTTCAAGGCGCGGGTCATGGCGAAATCGTCGGAAAGCGCGCCGCGCCATTCCCTGCGCATATGGATTTTCTCGAATGTGCCGCGCGCGATCGCCGTCGAGCCGCCCCAGCAAAAATTATTTTTTGTGTTCGCGCCCAGCGCCGACGCGACCGAGGCGTTCCAGACCGATTGCATTTCCGAAGAAAAATTTCTCCGCCGTGAGATAAACCAGCGATAACCGGTGACCGCGCCGACCGTTTCATCCGCCAGCGGGGCTGCCAGGTGCCGCAGCCAATTCTCGCCCGGCCGCGCGTCGGAATCCACGAAGGCAAAAACCTCGCTTTTCCCTGACGCGGACAGAACGGCTTCGCGCAGGTTATGAACCTTTTGGCCGCAGCCCGCGGCCGTTCCGGCGATAATCAATTTAGTGGAAATATGGGTTGACGGGGCAAACTTGCGGCGCAATTCCTCGATCACCGGAACGCACGGGTCGCTTTTATCATCGGTGACAAAGACGATCTCGTATGCGGGATAATTCTGATAAAAAAGCGCGGAGAGATTCGCCTTTAAATTTTCATCGAGGCCGCGGCACGGCGCAAAGATGGTGACATACGGAGTGAAGGCCGGTTCGTTTTTGCCGAGTTCAGTTTTTACGTATCTTAAATACTCCAGCCCGCCGGCAAACGATCTGTAGCTGAAATAGATCAAAAGCAGGGTCAGGAAATAAAAAACTATCAACGCTATCAGCAGCATAAGCAAGATTAGGGCAAGACTTGGGCAGGCTTCGATTTTCGGCGAGGTTTTTAAGCGCCGTTAAACCGTGACCATCGGCCCTTGTTTGTGTTTGAAGGCGAAATAAACGGCAAAGAGAAAAGCCGGGATCATTATTGCCGCAGCGGCCCAGAAAGTTCTCTGCACGGTGAAATCCGAAACGTTTTCGATCCCGGCGTTACTTACTTCGGTGGCGGCGCTCAGCAGAAAACCGGTCAGCGCCGGGCCGATCGCGCGCCCCAAGCTGGCCGCCGACTGCATTACGCCCATGGCGATGCCCTGCTCGTTAGCCGCGACATTTTTCGACGCCAGCGTGATCAAAGGCGTGCCGGAAAACGAGCTGCCAAAAGAAAAGCCGGCGATGCCGATCATAAGCGCGATCAGGCCGCCGCTTTCCGGCCCGACCAGCGGCACGAAAAACAGCGCGATCGCCATCAGCACGATGCCGATGATGACCAGCAGATTTTCTCCGATACGTTTCGTAAGTATGCCCATCAAAGCGCCCTGAACGATCGCTCCCAATATTCCGATAAAAGCGAAGAGAAAACCGTTTTGCCGCGCGGTGTAACCGAAACGATAGGCCGTGTAGATGATAAAAGCGGTGGTCATGATCGAAAACGCCACCGTGATCAGAAAATAGATCAGGATCAGCAAACCCAGCCTTGGGTCGCGCAGGTATCTGAAGAGAACGCTGAATCGCCCCTCGGCGATTCTCTCGGCGGTGTGCTCGCCTTTTTTTACCGTTTCCGGCAGCACGAAATAAAGCACGATCGCATTTACAAAAGCCAATCCGGCGGCAAAATAAAAAGGTACCGCCAGGCCGAAGGGGCTGAGAATTCCGCCGATAGCCGGGCCAAGAACAAAGCCTATTCCAAAAGCCGCGCCGATCATGCCCATGCCCTTGGCGCGGTCTTCGGGCGCGGTGACGTCGGCGATATATGCCTGCGCGGTCGAAATATTTCCGCCGGTAATGCCATCCAGAATTCTGCCCAGAAAGACGACCCAGAGCGTGGTGGCAAAACCCAGGATAAGAAAACTTATCCCCGTCCCGAAAAGGCTGAGAAAAAGTATCGGCCTCCGGCCGTATTTATCGGAAAGTTTTCCCAGGATAGGCGAAAAAATAAACTGCATGATGGAAAACGAAGCCACCAGCCAGCCGAAGGCGATCGGCGAAGCATTGAACGGTTCGGTGCCGACATAGTAAGGCAGCACCGGAATGACGATGCCAAAGCCGATCAGATCGATGAGGATCGTGATAAAGATCAAGAGAACAGGAAAACGCTTCATAATAAGAGGCCCGGAGCGGCGATTTTTTAGTTATCCAGGATTTCGTAGTAATATAAAGAATGTCAACGAACATTATCTTATACATATGAAAGTTATAAAAGCAGGGAATAATCTTAATCGCCGCCATCGGCTCGCCGTCCTTATCCTCATCACATTTTTCAGCCTGACAACAGGCGCTTTCGATACCGTCGCACAGTCCAAAACGCCGGAGATCGGCTACACGGTTTCGATGTCGAAGCCATGGACGCATTTGCTCGAAGTCGAGATGCGGATTAGGTCCGCTTCGCCGGCGGAAAAGACCGATCTGGTGATGCCGGTCTGGACGCCGGGCTCGTACTTGATCCGCGAATATGAAAGACATGTGCAGGATTTTGCGGTGAAGGACGCGAGCGGAAATCCCCTGAATTGGCAAAAGATAAATAAGAATACCTGGCAGATAGATTCGAAAGGCGCAGGCGAGATCGTCGCAACCTACCGCGTCTATGCCAACGAGTTGACCGTGCGCACCAACGAACTGAACGACCAGCACGCTTTTTGGAACAATGCCGCGCTGCTGATGTATCCGGACGGCCAGCTGAAAACGGCATCGACGGTGAAAGTCGTTCCCTTCGGCAGTTGGAAGATCGCGACCGGCCTGCCGGGAATCGGCGGACAGGCGAACACGTTTCAGGCCGAGAATTTCGATATTCTTTACGACTCGCCGTTCGAGGTCAGCAATTTTAAAGAGATCGCGTTCGACGTTCGCGGGGTTCCGCACCGGATAGTGATCGACGGCGAAGGCAACTATGACGTCGATCAGCTCCGCCGCGACGTGCCTAAGATCGTGGGTGCCGCGATCGATATCTTCGGCGAGATACCGTACAAGGATTACACCTTTATCGTAAATTTACGCGGCGGCGGCGGGCTGGAACATTTGAATTCGACCGCGCTGCAGGCAAACCGCTTCGGCTTTAAACCCCATTCGCGCTACCTGGATTTTCTCGGCCTGGTGTCGCACGAATTTTTTCACGCCTGGAATGTAAAACGCATCCGGCCGGACGCGCTCGGCCCCTTCGATTATACGAAGGAAAATTACACGAAGCTTTTGTGGATGGCTGAGGGTGGCACCGAATACTTTTCGAATCTCCTGCTGGTGCGCGCCGGGCTCATATCCGACAAAGACTTTTTGGCCGGCGTCGCTTCCGGCATTCAGAGCCTGCAGGAACGCCCCGGGCGTTTTCAGACGAGCCTGGAAGAAGCGAGCTTCGACGCCTGGATCAAATATTACCGGCAGGACGATAACGCCATCAATAATCAGATATCTTATTACGATAAGGGCTCGCTGATCACCGCGTTGCTGGATATCGATATCCGCCGGGCATCGGGCGGCGCCCGGTCGATGGACGACGTCATGCGATATCTTTATAACGAGTTTTTTAAGAAAGGGCGCAATTACAGCCCCGAAGACCTGCAAAAAGCGGCGGAAATAGCGGCGGGCAAGGGGCTGGACGATTTCTTTCGCAAGTATGTGCGCGGCCGGGAAGAGATAAATTACAATGAGTTTTTTAACGGCATCGGTTTGCAGCTGGATGCGGCTCCCCTCTCCGCCGCGCAGGCTTTTCTCGGCGCGGATACGACGCAGCAGGGAGAGCGGCTGATGATCACGTCCATCCCCGCCGGCACGCCCGCCTATGAGCAGGGACTAAATACCGGCGACCAGATACTGACGGTAAATGGAAATCGCGCCAACCAGGCGTTTTTACAAAATACGGTCGCCGATAAAAAACCGGGCGAAAAGATCAGGCTGACGATCTTCCGCTTGGATGAGATACGTAATATCGAGATCACCTTGGGTAGCAAAGTGCCGGTTGCGTACCGGCTGGCGCCGGTGAAAAATCCGGGCGATGACCAGAAAAGGCTGTACCAGAATTGGCTGAAAGCGAGTTTGACCAAATAGAAATGTCCGGAATCAAATTAAAAATTTATCTTTGTTTTTTGGCCGCCATTTCGGTGACCTTGACGATATTGTCGGGGGGCTGCTCGCAGACGGGAATTAAACCCGCGGGCAATCCGGCGGCTTTGAGTAATGTTCCGGCGCAAAAATTGAGCTACAGTTTTGAGCCGGACGCCCTGCCGCCCGTTGAAACCGAAAGCCCGGCCGGTGAAGAAAAGATCGCCGCGGTGCAGGCGGATTTCGATCAGAACCGCCCCGAAGAACTCCTGGATAGAACTATCCTCTCTCCCGACCGGCAGAGAATTTTGGCGGTGTATCACCGCGCCGGCGATACGGAATCCGAATTCCGGCTGGATATGTACACGGCGGAGGGCAAACCGATCCAAAAAGTTTCGCCGGATGCGATGGCGATCAGCCTGCCGGGCTCGATCGCGTGGTCGCCGGACAGCAGCACGGCCGCATTTGTCGGGGTGGCGAGAGCGCAGGCGCCGCCGCAGACGCCTGCGGGTGACGCGCCGACCCCGCCGGAACCAGAAACGAATAGTAATGCCGCCGCAAATAATACCAATACGAGTGCCAATGCGCCCGCAAACGCGGATGCAAACGCCAATGTCGATACCAACGCAAACGCGAATGTTGCGGCGACGCCGACCCCAGCCCCGGCCGCGCCGGCTTCCGCCTTGCTCAAACTCTTTGCCAATGAGCAGGTTTACACCTGCAACAAGGACGGCGTCGATCTGAAATATATTTCGCAGAAAGACACCCTGATCTATTTTTATTTGCTCTGGTCGCCGGACAGCGCGATGCTGGCAACGTTGGCCTGCACGCCCTCTGAATGGCAATACGGCGAACTTTACGCAAAATCCAAGGCGGAACTATTCCGCCCGTTCGGCCGTCCCCGGCTGATCGAAAAGATCGGTCGCGAGCGCCTCTTGGACGACAATCTTACGCTGGTGTATCCGGCCTGGTCGCCCGATTCCGCAAAGGTAGCCTACGCGTTCGATAAGGACGTCAAAATTTACGATGCGGTGGGCGATACTCCGACGAACGCCGCGATCCCGCTGCGGGTGCCGCTGCTTACCTCATCGAAGGTGTATGACGACAAACTGCGTGAACAGGAAAAAGGCGCCGGTACGAATACCGCAAACAACGCTCCTGTTCCAACGCCGACGCCGATCCCGACGCCAAATCAGGGTGTGCAGGTGATGCCTAATGAAGCCGACCTGGTTTCTTTTAATCCGATCGTGGAACTGCGCTGGCCGGAAGACAAGATCTTGTATCTGAAAACCGGGTACATCAAGGAAATGCTAGATTCCAGGTACAGCTCTTACAGCTATATGCGCTGGCATAAAATAACTCTGAGCGCGCAGGCTGCCGCGGCGTCTAAATAAAATTATGATCTTTAATTCACTGGATGAAATATTCGCTCATATGGACGAGGTTCGAACCTCGCTGACGGATAAGGTAGGAGCGCTGGGCGACGCCGAGCTAAACGCGCGCTGCAACGGCGAGGGTTGGTGCCCGGAAGAACTGATCGAGCACCTGTCGATAGTAGAAAAATCGATAACCAACGTGGTGGAAAGACTGCTGGCAAAATCCGAAGAGCTTAACCGTCCGGCCGGCGCGGACGGTAAGATCGACCCGCCCGTGAAATTTACCAGCGTCGTCCGCAAAACCGAACTCAATAAGGTCGAAGCCCCGGAAAGGATCCGTCCGCAGGGCGGCGTGCCGGTGGCTGAATCGCTGGAAAAGCTGGAAGAATCGCGCGAATATATCAGGGGGCTGCGCTCGCGAATGGCGGCGGTCGATCTCTCCGAAGCGAAATTTCCGCACCCCATGATGGGTGAACTGAACCTTTATCAATGGCTGGTATTTATCAGCGAACACGAAGCGCGCCACCTGGCCCAGATAGAAAATATCCTGAACGGCGCTAACGAATCCTCGGCTTCCGCCTGACCCGCTTCAAAATCGAATCGATTTTTCGCAATACGTAATAAGCAATAGGCTTTTGTGTGTTTGGTGTGATTCTTCACTTCGATTTCATTGCACTCTGATAGGCTACGCCATCAAATCAGAACAATGAATAGTTAGTAGTTAAAAGTTAATAGTCGTTATTGGAAACGTCTAAGCTGACCCACTCCTAGAATTTGCGGCAATCGAAAGTTTCTACTAAACTATTAAATTCTTGCCCTTGTAGCTCAACGGTTAGAGCAGCGGACTCATAATCCGTTGGTTGTAGGTTCGAATCCTACCGAGGGCACCAATAGAATAAACAGCGAAGGCTGCCAAATCCGGCGGCCTTTTTCTATCTTGTCATGGCCGCAGCCGCTGTTTTTTCGAGCATCCAAAATATTGTTCCATCGGCAGGGTCGACCATTTGCGCCGGCAGCAAAGGCTCGTCTTTTTCCTCAAAGATTTTCCCGATGGCTTCCGCTTTTTCCTTTCCGACAGCCAGAAAAATTATATTTTGTGACGTATTGATGACGCGAAAAGTGAGGGTGATTCGGAAGGCGTTCAGTTTTTCGACATAATTCGCGGCGACAAGTTTTTCAGTTTCATTTAACGCCCCGGTTCCGGGGAAAAGCGAAGCCGTGTGCCCGTCCGTTCCAATCCCGAGCAGCACAACGTCGAAATGGTTGCCGTCGCCGAGAGAATTTTTTATCGCAGCCTCATACTGCGCGGCGGCGGCTTCAGGGGGAAGTTCGCCCTTCATGCGAAAGATATTTTCTTCAGGGACCGGCACTTTTGACAGCAGCGCTTCGTGCGACATTTTATAATTGCTCTGCGGGTCATCCGGGGGAACGCACCTCTCGTCGCCGAAAAATATCAGAATATTTTCCCAGGAAATTTTGTCGCGATACTTTTCAGAAGCCAGCAATTCGTAAAGCGCTTTCGGCGTCGAACCGCCGGAGAGAACAAGGGAGGCGCGGCCTTTTTTTCGTAAAGTATCGGAAAGTATTCCGACGATCAGTTCCGCCGCTTTTTCAATCATTTCGGCCGAAGTGGCAAAGACCTCAATTTTCCTGCGCGTTTTCATAATATGCCTGCAGCTTATCTACTCCGATATATTCCCTGACGTCTTTAAGCTCCGCATTGACCTCCTCAAGCGTGGGTGCAGCGCTCACCGGTTTTTCACCGTCACTGCCGGTTTTGATCCGGTAAGAAGGAATCTCGGTGCCGGTCTTTTCGAAAAGCGATACCAGGGACATGATCTCCTGGATACAGGTTAGAATATTTTTTGCCTGTTCGACGGTGAGAGAAAAACGCAAATCTTTTTCCGGACTTTTCAGATATTTATCGACGGTGCGGTTTATCAAAACGGCATAGGGTTCGTCCAGCAGTTCGTTGATAATTTCCGAACGCCCGTCCTTGCCTACTATTTTTATCGCGCCTGTACCGCCGCGGCTGGTGTTTCTCAGATCGAACACGCATTTCCGGCCGTTTTTACCCAGCAATTCCAGCAGTTTTACGTCGCCGTTTTCCATCCCGGCTTCGCTGGATCCGGAAATTCCTTTTCCGACATAGGCGTCGGCCGAGATCGGCCTTCCGGCGCGCCCGTCAAAAGTAAATGAAATATGTCCGAAAGTTTCCCTCGGGATCGAAGCCGGAACCGCCGCTTTATTTTCGTCTTCATAGGTGTAGCGGCCGACTTTTAGCCCGGTAACTTTGACCGATGAGACGGAACCGAAATAACCGAGTATCGCCAGCGCGTGCGGAAAGAGGTCGAGTATCAGACCGTGCTGGAGCGAGCCGGCGCGGCCTTCTTTTTCGATGGGGCCGGCATATGGGGCGCTGTGGTCTTCCAGCAAATAAAATGACAGATGCCGGACCGATCCGCCCAGCTCGGCCAGGATCGCCTTCATCGACGATGGATAGCTGATCGGAATAAAACGCGCCAGGTAATGGTCGAGCGCGTGAACGTCGAAATTTTTGTCTGCGATATAGAGACTCAGGACGCGGGCCTTATCGAGGCTGGCATCGAGCGGTTTTTCTACGAAGAGGTGCTCGCAATCGTTTTCGCCGTCGAGCCACTTTAGCGCGACATCGACGTGCGTTCTGTCGGGCGTGGCAACGAAGACGACGTCCGGCTGCAGGGAATCATAGACCTTTTTTCCCTCGGGCGTGGCTTTATTAACGTACGCCGCCCAGCCGCGCAGCGCGTCGATAAATTTCTGATATTTTTTTACAGCTTCTTCGCTGCGGCCTTTGCCGAAATCCACAAAGATCACCGAGAGGCGGTCGCCGTAGCGGTCTTTTTCAATTTTTAAAGCCGGCGCATAATTACGCTGGACGACGTCGCCGATGCCTTCGACGACGATCGTTAAATTTTTATTTTCCGGGAATCCCATAAAATATTTTGGCAGTGGGCGTCAGGCAAAATTAAAAGACCTTAGCGACCTAAGGCCTTGCGGTAATTTATTTTCGATGGGCGGGTCTGATTATGCCATTCCCCATTCCGATTTTATTTTTTTGATCGCTTCGTTATTTTCTTTTATTTCTTTTCGCAATTCGTCGATCTCTTTTTCATCAAAAGTTTTCCCATAGACCTTTTGGCAATAGTTTTGGCTGTTTTGCACGAACAGATCCATTTCCTGTTCGTCTTCGGCAGTCAGATCGTCGTTTTTCTCGTTCGCCTGTTTGTCACACGCTGCATCCATCTAAACACCTCCGTGATGCGCTAAACATTTTCCTCATTCTATGAAGTGCGATAACCGATGTCAACGAACATCCCGCGACGATAGTGTCCTGAAGTCGTGGTGTCGGTATCGAATGTTATCCGGAATAGATGATAACTGAAAGATAATAGAGAATAGATCGAATCCTGTCAGAATAATGAATAGTTAGTAGTTAAGAGCAATAGTGGTGTCTTATTGGTAAAACCTTTACCGGCTTAAAAAAATATATAGAACACGCCATCAAAAAGATTCCTCGATGTATATATCAGGCGGTTTTAAAGAGCCTGTCACGCGTAATTCAATGTTTTGAATGGTTTTTTGGGATTATGTGCAAGATTTAGCTTGCTGTTTGACCTGCTTATACCTATAATTGGTAAGACCATTTGTAAAAATCTTAATTCTACTTAGTAAATTCGTAATTGCTGAAACGGCAGCTTTGATGTCACGATTTTTCTTAAAATACTTGAAGCCTTTGTCTTTGACCGGGTTGTTTTTTCTTTTCGGCTCGACGGCGTTTGATGCCGGAGCAGGCATTCGCGCGGCCGAAAAAACCGATCTGATCGTCGCGGCCGATGGCTCCGGCGATGTCAAAACCGTGGGCGAAGCAATCGACAAAGTTCCGCCAAACAATAAGAAACGCTTTGTGATTATGATCAAGCCCGGCGTTTATAAAGAGCAGCTCAGAGTTCCGGAAAACAAACCATACATCACCTTTAGGGGTGAGAATGCCGAGCGGACGATCCTGACTTTCAGCATTACGAACAAGGATGCGGGTTCGACCTCGGCAGCGTACAGCGTCTATATCGGCGGGCACGATTTTCACGCGGAAAATATCACTTTCGAAAATTCGTTCGGAAAACCGGCCGGCCCAAATCAACAGGCGGTCGCCGTGGTTGCGGAAGCCGACCGGCTCGTTTTTAAAAATTGCCGTTTTCTCGGCTGGCAGGACACGCTTTACGCCAAAGGCGGCCGCCAATATTACAAGGATTGCTATATCGAGGGCAGCGTCGATTTTATTTTCGGGCAGGCCGCCGCGGTGTTTGACGGCTGCCGGATCCACAGCAAAACTGCCGGCTATATCGCCGCGCCGATGCGCTTCGGCACGGATGAGCCTTCGGGTTATGTTTTCTTTAAATGCATGCTGACCGGGCAGGACACCGGCGCCGGAGTTTTCCTCGGCCGACCCTGGCGAGCCTACGGGCGGACGGTGTTTCTCGAAACGGAAATGGGCGCGCACATTCGCCCCGAAGGCTGGAACAACTGGGGCAGTGCCGAAAATGAAAAGACCGCGTACTTTGCCGAATATGGCTCCTCGGGCGCGGGTTGGGATGAGGATAAACGCGTCAAGTGGATGTACCGGTTAAACGCCGCCGAAGCCAAAGCTTTTTATCCGGAAAATTTTCTGAAATGGAAAGACGGTTGGAATCTCCAAACGGCCGGTGACGGGTGGCTGGAAAAAACGCCGCCGGTTTGGAAACTTGTTTCGTGGCGCGAAGTTTTCGACCAGCAGCCTCTGTGGTACGCGACCGATGAAGCCGCCCGCATCGCCGACCAGATCATCCTGTACCAGAAGGATAACGGCGGCTGGGAAAAGAACCAGGATTTTTCGCTGGTGCTGACGCAAAAAGAAAAACAGGCATTGCCCGCGCACAGGTCGGATACAAGCGAAACCACCATCGACAACCGCGCGACTTATTCGCAAGTGCGGTATCTGGCGAAAATAACCACGGCAAGCCTAACCAAGTCAACACCTCCGACGAACTTTGAAAAACACAAAGCCGCTTTTTACAAGGGGCTCGAATACCTGCTCGGCATGCAATACGCGAACGGCGGCTTTCCCCAGTTTTACCCGCTCAAGGCAGGTTATTACACTCACATCACTTATAACGACGATGCGATGATCGGCGTGCTGACACTGCTGGATGACATCGCGAAAAAAAAGCCGGATTATCTTTTTATCGACGAAAATACCCGCGCCCGCGCGGAACGCGCGGTGAAAAAAGGGATCGAGGCGATCCTGAAAACACAGGTCGTGGTAAAAGGGCGAAAAACCGTCTGGTGCGCGCAGCATGACGAGGTGACTTTTGCCCCCGCGCCGGCGCGAGCCTATGAGCTGGTTTCCCTGAGCGGCTATGAAAGCGCCGGCATCGTGAAGTTTTTGATGTCGGTGGAAAACCCGAGCGCCGAGATCAAAGATTCGATCAAGGCCGCGATCGAGTGGTTCGAAGCGGCAAAACTGACCGGCATTAAGGTGATCGACAAAGCGGACGCGAAACAGCCGCGCGGCTACGACCGCGTAGTGGTGAAAGATAAAAATGCGCCGCCGCTCTGGGCGCGTTTTTACCGGATCGAAACCAACCGCCCGATATTTTCCGGGCGCGACGGCGTGATCAAAAATACAATGGCCGAGATCGAAGCCGAACGCCGCAACGGCTACCGCTGGTATGTCAGCGAGCCGAATGCGTTGCTCAATAAAGACTATCCGAAATGGAAAGCTAAGAATATGAGTTAACAGAAATTAATTTACAGGGATAAAGGGGATGAAAGGGATTTGAAATTTTTTATCCTGTCTATCCCCTCCATCCCTGTAAATTCTCTTAAAAATCTATGCAAAATCGACGCGAATTTATCAAAACTCTTGTGATGGGAACGACCGGGCTGGCTGTATTGCCTTATCTTTCGTTCGGACAGACAACGGCTTCGTCCGACCCCTGGTCGCAGGTACCGAAAATTCTGGCGCGGATCAAACCGCCGAAATTTCCCAAGCGCGATTTTGTCATCACAAAATTCGGCGCCGCTCCCGGCGGAGAAAAAGATTGCACGGAGGCGTTTAAAAAAGCCGTCGCGGCCTGTAACAAAGCGGGCGGCGGCCGGGTCGTGGTACCGGAAGGCATATTTCTAACCGGCGCGATCCATTTGCAGAGCAATGTGAATCTTCACATCTCCGAAAAGGCGACGGTCAAATTCAGCATGAATCCCAAGGATTATCTGCCGGTGGTTTTTACGCGCTGGGAGGGGATGGAGTGCATGAATCATTCGCCCTTCATTTACGCTTTTGAACAGACCAATATCGCCATTACCGGAACCGGAACGCTCGACGGGCAAAGCAAGGAGAGTTTCTGGCTCTGGCACGGCAGCCCGCGCTACGGCGGCGGAAAACCGGGAATGCCGACGCAGCGGCCTGACCGCGCCGCGCTCTACGAAATGATGGACAAAAACGTCCCGGTCAAAGACCGCATATTTGGCGAAGGCCATTATCTGCGGCCGAATTTTATCCAGCCCTATCGCTGTAAAAATGTGCTGATCGAAGGCGTAAAGATCATCAATTCGCCGATGTGGGAAGTCCACCCCGTGCTGTGCGAAAACGTGACGATACGAAAATTATGGATATCCAGCCACGGTCCGAACAACGACGGCTGCGACCCGGAATCGTGCAAAGACGTGTTGATCGAAGACTGCTATTTCGATACCGGTGACGATTGCATCGCGATCAAATCCGGCAGAAACAACGACGGGCGCCGCGTGAATGTTCCGACTGAAAATGTCATCGTGCGCCGATGTGAAATGAAGGACGGGCACGGCGGGATCACCATCGGCAGCGAAATTTCCGGCGGCGTGCGAAACGTCTTCGGCGAAAACTGCCGGATGGACAGCCCGAATCTGGACCATGCGCTGCGCGTGAAAAATAACGCCCAGCGCGGCGGGCTGCTGGAGAATTTTTTCTTTCGCAACATCACCATTGGTCAGGTCGCGCACGCCGTGGTGACTATCGATTTTAATTACGAGGAAGGCGCAAAGGGCGGCTATATTCCGGTGATGCGAAATTATGTGGTGGAAAATGTTACCAGCGGCAAAAGCGAATACGGCGTCGATATCCAGGGCCTGGCGAACGCCCCGGTGTATGACGTGTCGATCAAAAACACGACCTTCGACAACGTGCAAAAAGGCAACATCACGGCAAATATCAAGGGCGTAAAACTCGATAATTTCAAGATCAACGGCAAGGTGGTTAATGATCTCAGTTAGATCCGTCGACCGCGCGGACGAGCATCGAACAAAAACGCCCGGTAAAGGATAAATGACCTGATGAAATTTTAAGGAAAGAAATTTACAGGGATGAAAGGGATGAAAGGGATGATACAGAAAAAATCGGATAAAAATGCATATTCCGCAAAACCGCTGAGAAAGAGAAATTTTATCTCCTTCATCCCCTCTATCCCTGTAAATATTCTTCTGGTTATTTTTCTTTTATCGAGTGTAGTTTCTGCGAAAGATCCGATCACGGTTTATCTGGCGGGGGATTCGACGTGCGCCAATAAGCAGGCCGATAAACGGCCGGAAACCGGTTGGGGGGAAATGTTCGGACAGTATTTCGACCCGGCAAAAGTAAAGATCGACAATCGCGCGGTGAACGGGCGCAGCACCAAAAGTTTTATCGCCGAGGGAAAGTGGCAAAAAATAATCGACGATCTGAAGCCCGGCGATTATGTCTTCGTCCAGTTCGGGCATAATGACGAATCGAAAGATAAAAGCGAACGCTATACGCCGCCGGAAGATTACCGGAAAAATCTGATCAAATTCGTGACGGAAGTGCGCGCGAAAAAAGGCAACATCGTTTTGCTGACGCCGGTGATGCGCCGCCGCTTTAACGACAAGGGCGAATTTTACGACACGCACGGCGAGTATCCAGGCCTGGTCCGCGCGGTGGCGGCGGAATACAAAGTTCCGCTGATCGACATGCACCAAAAAAGCGAAGCGGTGATAAAAAAATACGGCCTGGAAGGCTCAAAAAAACTTTTCATGATATTAAAGGAAAATGAAAGCCCGAACTATCCCAAGGGCCTGGACGACAACACGCATTTCCAGCCGCTCGGCGCGGAAGAAATGGCGAAGACGGCGGTCGAAGGGGTTAGGGAAACAAAGCTGAAATTGCGAAAATACTTGAGGTAGAATGCGGTGTAAAACTGGGAGCGCGGACGGCTCGTCCGCATTGAACGCGAAGCGTTCGACATTCTTTATAAGCTTATTTATCGGGATGGGAAAACTGGAACCACGAAATCACACGAAATCACACGAAAAAAGAAAGAATAGTTTTTGTGCATTCCCTTAAAGAAATAAAACGGGAAAAATGAACAAGGTAAAACGGGTTATGAAATTGATCGCAAATATTTTTCTTTTATTAGTTTTTATCGCGGCGGCGAACGCTCAGGCTAAACCTGTTTCCGAACAGCTTGGCGAGACGGCAATGAACCGGATCTGGGTCGATGAAAGAAACCAGCCCGGTATTCCGTCGCGCTGGACGTATGAGCAGGGAGTCGCGCTGCGCGGCATTGAAAACCTCTGGTACGCGACCGGGGATCGCAAATATTTTGATCATATTAAAAAGGGCATGGATTATTGGTTCGACGATAAGGGAAACCTCAAGGATTATGACCTGAAGGAATACAATATCGATCATGTCACGTCCGGCACGGCCTTGCTGCTGCTTTACCGGGTAACGGGCGATGAAAAATATAAACGCGCCGTCGAATTGATCCGTTCCCAGCTAAAAACTCATCCCCGCACCAAAGAAGGCGGTTTCTGGCACAAGAATATTTACCCGAATCAGATGTGGCTCGACGGGCTTTATATGGGCGAGCCTTTTTACGCGGAATATTCTGCAGTCTTTCACGAAGACGCGAATTTCGACGATATCGTCAATCAATTCGTCTGGATGGAAAAACACGCGCGCGATGAAAAAACCGGATTGCTTTATCACGGGTGGGACGAATCGAAAGAGCAAAAATGGGCGGATAAAACGACCGGGCGCTCGCCCCATTTTTGGGGACGGGCGATGGGCTGGTACGCGATGGCGCTGGTCGATGTGCTCGATTATTTTCCCAAAGATCACCCGCGCCGCGGCGAGCTGATCGCCATCTTAAACCGGGAGGCGGCGGCGATCGAAAAAGTGCAGGACGCAAAAACCGGCGTCTGGTGGGACATTCTCGACCTCGGCGGCAGGGAAAAAAATTATCTCGAGGCATCGGGCTCGGTGATGTTTGTTTATGCGCTGGCCAAAGGCGTGCGCGAAGGCTATCTGCCGGAAAAATATTTGAAGGTTGCCGAACGCGGCTGGGAAGGCAGCAAAAAACAGTTTATCAAGATCAACGCGCAGGGCGGCACCGACCTCGAAGGAACGGTGTCGGTTTCCGGGCTGGGCGGAAAACCGTATCGCGACGGCAGCTACGAATATTACATGAGCGAAAAGCTGCGCACCAACGACGCCAAGGGTCTGGGGCCGGCGATCAGGGCGGCGCTGGAAATGGAAATGGCCGCCAATCGCCAGGCCGGTAAAGGTAAAACGGTTTTGCTCGACGATCATTTTAATCACGAGACGAAAAAAGACAAGAGCGGGCAGACGATCGCCTGGCACTATAAATGGAACGAATGGCCGGACAGCGGCTATCTGTTTTGGCAAAAGGCTTTTAACGGCTACGGCGTAAAAACCGAGATGCTCTCAGCCGCGCCGACGGCGGCAAATCTGAAAGCGGCAAACATTTATATCATCGTCGATCCCGACACCGAAAAAGAAACCGAAAAGCCGAACTTCATCGGCCCGGCGGATATTAAGGCGATAGCCGGCTGGGTCAAGGGCGGCGGCGTGCTGGTTTTGATGGGCAATGATTTCGGCAATTGCGAATTCGATCATTTTAACGAACTGGCGAAAACGTTCGGTATCGAATTTAACAGGGACAGCGTCAACCATGTAATCAATAATAATTACGTCGAAGGCATAGTAAGGGTCACCGAACCGAACCCGATCTTTACCAATGCAAGGCAGTTATACTTAAAGGAAATTTCGACTTTTAAGCTGACCGGCCCGGCAAAGCCGCTGCTGACGCACAACGGCGCGACGATCATGGCGACCGCGAAATTCGGCAAAGGGACGGTTTTTGCCGTCGGCGATCCTTGGCTGTATAACGAATATACCGACGGCAGAAAATTACCCGCCGATTACCAGAATTACCAGGCGGCGAAAGATCTGACGTTTTGGCTGATCGGGCAGACGAAAAAGAAATAGGAAATTAGTGAATAGCGAATAGTGAATAGCGAGGAGAAAATACAGTAGTAGATAGGAGTCGGAACAAAATATGTTGAAGAATTTATTTCGTGTATCGGGGTTCATGATCTTTGTTGTCGTTTTTTCAGTCGCGACATTCGCGCAGATGCGCGCGCCCTCGGAACCGCTGCGGCCTTTTATCGTATTGAAAAAACAGTCGCTGGCCGACCTGGAAAAGAAACTAAGCGTCGATAACAAGGTGGAAGATCTGATCGGCGGCGCGGGAATGCAGACCCGCGTCGCGATCCAGCACGACAAGCTCAAGGAAAATTCCGAGGCCGAACTGCACGACGCTTCCGATGACGTTTACTATGTGCTGGAAGGCGAAGCAGAGCTTACGCTGGGCGGAAGGCTCGAGCTGCCGCGCGAAATATCACCCGGCGAATGGCGAAGCAAAACCATCACCGGCGGCCAAACCGTTATCATCAAAAAAGGCGACCTGATCGTCGTGCCGCGCGGGACGCCGCACCAACGCAACACTACTAAAAAGAAGAATTTTTCTCTGATCCTGATAAAGGTCTATCTGGAACCGATCCGCCCGGCGAAATAAGGCGAGCTGAAACAATTTCCGGTAAAAAAGATGTAAAATTGGTAATAGGTAATAGGTAATAAGTAATACGTGATAAGCGATATGTGATTCGTTATGGATAGGAATCAGCCATGAATCGCACGAAATGCGCTAAACGGCTTACTTTTATAACTATAATTTATTCACTGTTCTATTTTATTAACAGTTAATAATTCACAGTTAAAAGTTAATAGTTATGGTAAAGGTATGAACATTTTTAAGACCATCGACGCGCAGCGAAACGGCAACTCTTCGGAAGAGGTGGTGCGCCAGATACGCGACATGATCCAGCGCAGCGATCTGAATCTGGGCGACCGCCTGCCGCCGGAACGCGATCTGGCAAAGCTGCTCGGCGTCAGCCGCCCTACGCTGCGTGCCGGGATCCGCTCGCTGGTTGCGCTGGGGGTGCTGCAATCGCGCCAGGGCGCGGGGACCTTTGTCGTCGAAGCGGACGATTCGCCGACGCTCGACGGCGGCGCGCTGCAAATGCTGGCCGCGCTCCACGGTTTTACGACTGGAGAAATGTTCGAAGCCCGCCTTTCGCTGGAAATGACCATTGCCGGTTTGGCCGCCGAACGCGCCAGCGGTGAAGAGCTGGCTAATATCTCGGAGGAAATAACCGGGATGTTTGCCACGCTGGACGAACCGGAAAAATTTCTCCTGCACGATATGAATTTTCACCAGTCGGTGGCGGCGGCTTCGGGAAACCGGATACTGACGGTATTGATGAACATGGTCGCCAAGATACTTTTCGACGTCCGGCGAAAGACCGTTAAAAACGCGACCGATCTGAAAGAATCCGCCCAGATGCACCGCGAAATTTACCAGGCGATTCGCGAGCGCGATCCGAAAGCGGCGCGTCAGGCAATGAAAAACCACCTGTTGATGGCGCAAAAATCCCAGCTTGCCGAGCATGCAAAAGATAGTGAATAATGAATAATGAATAACGATTAGTGAGATTGTCTTTTTATCGGTCAAAGTATGACATTGAAGAAAATTTATAAAACAGGCCGCTACATTTTGTTGGCGGCTTTTTTAAGTTTAAATACGTTCGGGGCGTTCGGACAGGGCGCGTCAAAGGTGTGGGTTGCTGACCGCGGCGATGGCACCTATAAAAATCCGGTGATCAACGCCGATTATTCCGACCCGGACGTGATCCGCGTCGGCGATGATTTTTACCTGGTCGCCTCAAGTTTTAACGTTGCGCCGGGGCTGCCGATCCTGCATTCAAAAGACCTGGTGAACTGGCGCATTATCAATCACGTTTTCGCCGTCCAGGAGCCGAGGGAAATTTTCAGCAGACCGCAGCACGGCGGCGGCGTATGGGCGCCATCGATCCGCTATCACAATAACGAATTTTATATTTTCTATCCCGACCCGGACTTCGGCATCTACATGACGAAAGCGAAAGACCCGGCGGGTGAATGGTCAAAGCCGGTGCTGGTAAAAGAAGGCAAGGGCTGGATCGATCCGTGCCCGCTCTGGGATGACGACGGGCGCGCCTATCTGGCCAGCGCTTTTGCCGGCAGCCGCGCGGGATTTAAAAGCATTTTGATCGTCAGCCGGATGAGCGCCGACGGAACCCGGCTGCTGGATAACGGCACGATCGTTTTCGACGGACATGACGCGCACCCGACCGTCGAGGGGCCGAAATTTTATAAACGCGGCGGTTTCTATTACATCTTTGCCCCGGCGGGCGGCGTCGCGACGGGCTGGCAGCTCGTGCTGCGTTCGAAAAATATCTACGGGCCGTATGAAGAGAAAATCGTGCTGGCGCAGGGGAAAACCGCGATCAACGGCCCGCACCAGGGCGCCTGGGTGACGACGCAAACCGGCGAGGACTGGTTCGCGCATTTTCAGGATAAGGGCGCTTACGGGCGCGTCGTGCATTTGCAGCCGATGACGTGGAAAAATGACTTTCCGGTGATCGGCATCGATCCGGACGGCGACGGAACCGGTGAGCCTGTTCTGACTTATAAAAAACCGAATGTCGGTAAAACCTTCCCGGTCGAGACGCCGCAGGATTCCGATGAATTTAATGAGGCAAGGCTGGGGCTTCAATGGCAGTGGCATGCCAACCCGCAGGACGGATGGGCGTTTATGTACCCGTCGCGCGGCGTGTTGAAAATGTTTTCGGTGCAGGTTCCCGACGGCTATAAAAATCTCTGGGACGCGGGAAATTTATTGCTGCAAAAATTTCCGGCCGAAGAATTTACCGCCACCGCAAAAGTGACGATCGCGCCGCGCTTTGAAGGAGAGAGATTCGCGCTGGCCGTAATGGGGCTGGATTATTCGTATCTCGCGGTGACCGGCAGAGATGGCAAACTTTTTGTTTCGCAGGCGACGGCAAAAGACGCGGACAAGGGCTCGAAGGAAATCGAAACCGAAGGCGTGGAATTAAAAGAGAAGACTTTTTACCTGCGAGTAAGCGTTGCTAAGAACGCGGTTTGTAATTTTAGCTACAGCACCAGCGGCAAATCTTTTGTTGGGGTGGGAAATAGTTTTAAAGCCCGCGAGGGAAAATGGATCGGCGCCAAGGTCGGATTCTTTTTTATTCGCAGCGGCAAATTCAACGACGCCGGTTCGGCGGAGATAGATTGGTTTAGATTTGAAAAAGTCGCTTCGTGATACGCAGTGCGCGATACGTTTTTTCGCGTGTTTAATGTGATTCGTGGCTTCGGTTTTACTGCTTTATTAACAGTGAATTAAAATGAACCACGAATCACACTAAATACGCTAACAGCTACACGTTCCTATAAATACGTCATTCCTACTAATGAAATATTTATAAATATATTTAATTAAACCGCTTCCACCTGCGCCGGTTCCAGTTTCGGCGCCAGCAGGTGAATAATTGCCAGCGCGACTAAATAAGCCGAAGCCGCGATAATAAAGATCGGCACATAGCTGCCGGTCGTTTGCAGAATATAACCCACCAGGGGCGAAATAAGCATTCCACCGATGGCGCCGAACATTCCGCCGATACCGACCACCGAGCCGACCGCCTTTTTCGGAAACATATCCGAAGAGATCGTAAAAATATTTGCCGACCAGCCCTGGTGAGCGGCCGCGGCGATACCGATCAGTATCACAGCCGTCCATAGACTCGTAGTGATCGAAGCGAACACGATCGGCACTACTGCCAGCGCGCAGATCAGCATCGCAAGTTTTCGGCTGACATTGATGCTCCAGCCCCGCTTGATCATGGCCGAAGAGAGGTAGCCGCCGCCAATGCTGCCAAAGTCGGCGATGATGTAAATGACCGCCAGTGGAATGCCGAAATTTTTCAGATCGAGCCCGTGCTTTTTATGCAGAAAGTCAGGCAGCCAAAAAAGATAAACCCACCAGATGGGATCGGTGAGAAATTTCCCGATCGCAAAAGCCCACGTCTGCCGGTGGGGAATAAGCCGTTTCCAGGGGATCTTAACGGTCGATTCCGGCGGATCGCTTTGAATGTATTCAAGCTCGGTTTTAGACAGGCGCGGATGATTTTCCGGCGTGCGATACATCACCCACCAAAAGATCAGCCAGATAAATCCGATCGCGCCGGTAACGATAAACGCTTCGTACCAGCCGTAATTCAGCACGATCCAGGGCACGACCAGCGGGGTCGCCAACGCGCCGATATTTGTTCCGGAATTAAAAATGCCGGTGGCCAGAGCGCGTTCCTTTTTGGGAAACCATTCGGAGACGGTCTTGATCGAAGCCGGGAAATTACCGGCTTCGCCCAGCCCGAGAATAAAACGGACGATAATAAACCCTATCACGGAGGCCGACATGGTCACGGCCGCGGCGGTGTAACCAAAAATAGAAAGGACACCGACCACAACGGATAAGCCAAAAACGCCAATCGAGATCGCATAGGCATGCGCCATCGCGGCGATGCTCCACAATGTGATCGAAAGCGAAAATCCCTTTTTCGTTCCGATCTTGTCCATCAAATTGCCGACGAAAAGCAGGCCGATGGCATAAGCGGTCTGAAAGGAAAAGACTATCCAGCCGTAATCCGTCTCGGACCAGCCGAATTCGGTCGTCAGGGTAGGTTTGAGTATGCTGAGTACCTGGCGGTCGATGTAATTCACCGTGGCGGCAAAGAACAATAAGGCACAGATCACCCAGCGTACATATCCGACGCGGGTATTTACGGATCCGCTTGTTTCCATTTGGTTACCTCGAGTTTTATTGATTTACGCCGCTGGCTAAAAATCCGCCATCGACCACCAGAATTTCACCGTTCACAAAATTTGCCGCATCCGATGCCAGAAACACCGCCGCGCCCGCCAATTCTTCGACCTTGCCGAATCGCCCCGCCGGGGTGCGCATTTCAAATTCCCGTCCGCGCCCGGTTTCGTCGAGCAGCTTTTCGTTCAGCGGGGTGCGAAAAACGCCCGGCGCGATCGCGTTGACATTTACGCCGTGCCGCGCCCATTCGACCGCAAGAGATTTGGTCAGCGAGGCGACGGCGGCTTTGCTGGCGGAGTAGGCCGCGACCTCATAGAGGGCGACAAAGGTCGAAAGGGAAGCGATATTGACGATCTTGCCGTATTTCCGCTCGAGAAAATGCCGGCCGAAAATCTGGCAGGCGCGCAGCGTGCCCGTCAGATTGATGTCCAGAATGTTTAGCCAGTCTTCCTCGGCCAGATCCACGGTCGGAGTGCGTTTGGTCGTGCCGGCCGAATTGACCAGGATATCGACCTTGCCAAAGGCTTTAACCGATTCATCCAAAAGGTTTTGCAGCGAGGCGCGGTCGGCCACGTCCGAAGCGATCCGGAGCGTTCTTCGTCCCAGCTGCTCGATCTCGGCGGCGGCCGCATCGACCTGTTCGCGGCGGCGGGACGTCGGCACCACGTCGGCGCCGGCTTCCGCTAAACCATGCGCGATCGCGCGGCCGATGCCCGAAGTTCCACCGATAACTACCGCTGTTTTCCCGCTAAGTTCTAAAAGTTTGAAACCCATACTTATACTGTGGGGAGTACTTAAAAGGTAAAACCACTTCAAAAATGGATGTAGTATTATTTAGCATTTGAAAAGCGGCGTGTCAAGTCCGGTATTCTTTGGTTTAAGCCAATAAACAGAATACTTATCTTATATTGCATTAAGTCTTGAGTTTTTCGAAATAATATGTAAAAATTTGAAACAATAGTAAATTGGTTTGACCATTCAGTGTTTGGAGAAACAATTGTTCGGAAAGAGTATCACCATTACCAAGCCTCGCGAAGCAGGCGGCAACATCTGGCTGGAGTCGGCAAAATACGATTTGTCCGACTTTGCGCAAAACGCCATCGACTATGAGGCGCTGCCGGATGAAAACGCGGTCGGACAGGCGATGTTCGAAGAAATCCAGGCGGCTGCCAAAAATAAACAGGGTGATCAGGGTGACCTGGCGATAGCTATTCTCGGAGGGCGCGGCGCGCAGGCGCTTCACCGGCTGCTGGGCGAAAAGGCCGAAACCGGCGAGATCGACGGGCTGCTGTCCCGGCTGCATATTTTTACCCAGGACGCGCTCGCGCCGCTGCGGATGGATAACGGACTCAGTTTTGTCCGCGATTTCGAACGCCTGCTTGGCACGGCGTTTTTTGAAAAGGTAAAGAGCTTTACGCCGATGCGCACCGATACGACAAATTTGCAGGCAGGTCTGACCAATTACCTCGACAAACTCGAACAATTAGGCGGCCTTGATATCTTTTTTATGGGCTTCGGCCCCGAAGCGGACGATGCGGCGCACCTGGCCTACATCAAACCGAATTCCGGCGCGACGCTTAACGATATGGCGGGAATCATCCCTATCTCGAGCAGCATTTTGGAACATCACATCTCAAAGTTTAAAGCGGGCGGCAGCCAGGTCTCGGCGGAAGACGAAGCCGAATGCCGCAGCGCCACGCATATTCTGACGCTCGGGCCGGCGGCGATCCTGAGCGCAAAAAGAGTGGTGCAATCGATCGTCGATGCGGACACGGCCCCGGCGAAAAAAGCCTGTTACAAAAAATTTCTAACGACGGAGCTTTCGACCGATCTAACCGAACGCGCCCGCCAACTGGACGAGAATCCCGGCCTCTGGCTGCGGCTTCATCCGAATTTCCGGTCACTGGTACTGCCTGACGTTTTGGACACGTAATTATGCTTGTTATCGAAGAGAAAAAAGCCGCTGCGATCAGCAGCTACGCGATCATTGTCAACCCCGAAGATAATGTCGCGGTGGTCAAGAGCGAAGTCGCGTCCGGCACCGATGTTATTTTGCCCGACGGCAGCACTCTTTCGGTCATCTCCGACGTTTCGCCCGGACATCGTTTTTCGATCCGCGCGATCCCGGCGGGAGAATTTGTTTTGCAGTACGGGCAGCCCATCGGAACTTCGCTCGGCGTCGCAGCCGGCGAACTCGTCTCGCACGATAATATGACCAATGAGGTGCCGGTGGTGCGTGACCTGGCCGACGATCTTTACACCCCGGAACCCGATTATTTCACCGTCGAAGAAAGCGGGACCTTTAAGGGCTTTCGCCGCCCCGACGGCCGCGTCGGAACGCGCAATTTTATCCTGATCGTGCCGACCTCGATGTGCGCCAGCCACGAAGCGACGCAGATCGCGATGATGGCGGAATTCATGCATTACAGCCGCGAAAAATATCCGAATGTCGATGGCGTGGTCGCGATCCCGCACAATAAAGGCTGCGGCTGTCAGGACGGCTCGAATCTGGATGTGATGCTGCGGACGCTGTCGAATTACGCCGATCATCCGAATGTCGGCGGCGTGATCCTGATGGATCTGGGCTGTGAAAAAACCAATCTTCAATACGTCGAAAAATATTTATACAAACGCGAAAAATCCTTTGCCAAGCGGGTGGAAAAGATCGGCATTCAGGAAGTCGGCGGCACGCAGGCCGCGATCGAACGCGGCCTGAAGATCGTCGAGGAAATGCTGCCCGAGGTGAACGAAGTCCAGCGTGAAGACATTCCCGTCAGCGAGCTCGTCCTGGGCGTGAAATGCGGCGGCTCCGACGGATTTTCCGGCATTTCGGCTAATCCATCGCTGGGACAATGCTCCGACCTGGTGGTGCGCTCCGGCGGCACGGTTTTGATCACCGAAGTTCCGGAGTTTTGCGGCGCTGAACATATTCTCGTCAGCCGCGCCAAGGACGCCGCGACGGGAAGAAAAATTTACGAGATGGTCGATTGGTATAAAGATTACGCGGCAAAATTCGGCGCGGTCTTAAATCAAAACCCGAGCCCGGGAAATGTCGCGGGCGGCCTGCTTAATATCACCATCAAATCGCTCGGCGCAATTGCCAAGGCCGGCACCACGCGGGTCGAAGGAGTGGTCGATTACGGCGAAGTACCGACGACGCGCGGCGTAAATCTTATGCAGGGTCCGGGTTACGACCAGGAATCGACGCCGGGGCTGGTTGCCGCCGGCGCGACGGTGGTGGTTTTCACGACCGGGCGCGGAACCACGATCGGCAACGCCATCGTCCCGGTGATCAAACTGACTTCCAACACATCCGTTTTCGAGCGAATGTCCGGCGACCTTGATCTTTCCGCCGGGGGCGTGATCGACGGCACCGAAACTATCGAAGAAGTCGGCAAAAGGCTCTTTGAACACGTGAAAAAAGTAGCGAGCGGCGAAGTGCTGGCAAAAGCCGAAATACACAAACATCGCGAATTTCAATTTTGGGCGGAACAGGCTGTGTCTTTATAGTAATTTAGTTATGATAAGAAATTATGATAATTTAAATAGATGAAAGATATGCCTGATTCTAAAGACCCTGCTTTAACCGCACCGGCTGAAGCAGCCACTCCCGCCAAGGCTACCCGTATGCTGCTGAGGCTGCTGCGCGCGACCCAGCCGGTTTCCCGCATCGAACTGGCCAACCGCCTCGGAGTTCACCGCAGCACCGTCACCGAAATTTTCAAACCTTTAATTAAATCGGGCATCATTCGCGAGGACGCCTCAGACGCCGCCGAAGAAAAAAACCCGCAGGGGCAGGGACGCCCGGCGAAAGGATTGGTTTTTAACAGCGACGAAGATTATTTTATCGGCGTCAATATCGGCGTCCGGCATTCGCAGGTCGGTTTGACCACTCTAAGCGGCGAGATATTAGCCGAAGATGAATTTGTCACCCCGGCAAATGCGGACGAAGCTTTGAAAAAGGTGCAGGAAAGAATAGAAGCGTTCGGCACCGGCCCCGTCAGCGAGGGGCGCACATTAAGAACCATCGGTATTAGCGTGCCGGGCCCGACCGATGCCGACCGGCAAATACTGCGCTACGCGCCGCATTTGAATTGGACAAATATTAGGGTCGCCGAAGCGCTCAGATTTAAAAGCCGCCATAAAGGGTTTTCGACGGAAGACGTCCCGCTGGTGGTGGAAAACGATTCGACGGCTTCGGCGATGTATGAAGCGCGGCTGAAAATCCGCGCCTCGGCCGACGGGCTGGCGAGCGATTTTATTTTGGTCAGATCGGGAACCGGGATCGGCGTCGGGCTGGTGATGAACAATGAGATCTATCGCGGCTCAGGGCGTTCGCAGGGCATCGCCGGGGAATTCGGCCACATGACCATCGTCGCGCACGGAAAACCCTGTGTCTGCGGCAACCGCGGCTGCTGGGAAAAATACGCTTCGGCGGCGGCCGCGGCCAGTCTCTATACGGGCGACCGCGCGCAGCATTCGGGAGTCAAAATGCCGCGCTTTGTCGAGATCGTGGCAAAGGCCGAGGGCGGCGACGTCAGAGCGCGGCGGACGCTGGAAAGCATGGGCGAATATCTTGGCATCGGGATCGCAAATGTCATCATGGGCATCGGCATACCGCACGTGATCGTCAGCGGGCGTTTGGTTTACGGGTGGAAATTTATCGAAAAGCCTCTAAATGACGCGATCAAAAAAAGTATCGTCGGCCGGATCCCCGGATGGAAGGTGGAATGCGGCGAACCTAAAGGCTCGGCCCTCGGCGGAGCGCTGGAAGTGGCGGTCGAGGAATTTATCAACCGCGGCTTGGTAGTGTAACTATTGATTATTCACTGACAACTATTTTTTTGTTATCCATAAAGACAGTTAATAATTAACAATTAAAAGTGAATAGTTTAAGGGAGTTTATATGACACAGGCAGTGCAATTAAAAGAGATTGACCGCGCGACCTGCGTGGTAAAAGGCACTCATAAGGGCAAGGGCAGGCGCATCGCCGTCTCGCCGGAAAATTCCGCTTCGCGTTTTCTTTATTACGGACGCATCACGCTGGACGCGGGCGACACGCCGATAACCTATGAACACGCGACCCATGAATCGAGCCTGATCTGTCTGAACGGCTCGGCCACGGTCGTTACCGGCGGTGAGACTTTCACGCTCGGGCGTTACGATGCGCTATATATTCCGCGCGAATCCACGATCGAAGTTTACAGCGAAAACGGCTGCGATCTGGCGGAGATCTCTTCGCCGGTCGAGAAAAAATACCCGCTGCAGTACGTCTCTTTTGAAGAAATTCGTAAAGATTCCGCGCTGCATTTTATCGCCGGGCAGCCGCCGACCCAGCGCGACCTGAACATTCTGATCGGCAAAAACGTCGAAGCTGGACGGATCATGGCGGGAGTGACTTTTTCGACGGAGGGAAACTGGACCAGCTTTCCGCCGCACGAACATCATCATATGCTCGAGGAAGCGTATCTTTACATCGATATGCCCGCGCCGTCATTCGGAATTCAGATGGTCTATACCAATCTGGAGGAGCCCGAACTGGTGCAGGTAGTGCACGAAGGCGATGTCGTGCTGATGCCGAAAGGCTATCACCCTAACGTCGCCGCGCCGGGCGGTTCGATCAATTTTTTGTGGATGATGGCGGCCATTCGCGAAGGCGACGACAGGCAGTTCGGCGTGGTCAACGTGCAGCCGGAATTCAGCGCGAACGGCTCGGGTCTCGAAGCTTCGCAGAAATAAACGTTCAGAGTTGCGTCTTCAGACGCGATCTTGTTCAGACGCGATCTTGAAAAAATCTCACGCCTGAAGGCGTAACTCTAAACAATTATGATCCTGGATAAATTTAAACTCGACGGCAAAATTGCGCTTGTGACGGGCGCGTCGGCCGGGTTGGGACAGGCGATAGCGGTTGCGCTGGCCGAAGCCGGAGCCGATGTCGCGGTTCACGGGCGTTTGGCGGGGGACGCGGACGAGACTTGCGCGATGATCGAAACGCTTGGCAGAAAAGCCGTTCCCATCGCGGGCGATATGTCGGATAAGGAAGCCCCGAAACGCATCGTCGCGGAGACGGTCGAAAATTTCGGACGGATAAATATTCTCGTCAACAACGCGGGGATGATCCGCCGCACACCGGCGGTCGATTATTCGGAAGAAGATTGGGCAGCGGTGATCGAAGTCAACCTGTCCAGTATTTTCCGCCTGTCACAGGCCGCGGCGCGCCACATGATCGAAAGCGGGGGCGGTAAGATCGTCAACATCGCTTCGCTGCTGTCGTTTCAGGGCGGCATTACGGTTCCGGCCTACACGGCTTCGAAATCCGGCGTGGCGGGGCTGACGAAAGCCTTTGCCAATGAATGGGCAAAACATAATATCAACGTGAACGCGATCGCCCCCGGATATATGGCGACGAATAATACTATCGCGCTCCGCGCCGATGAAAATCGCAACCGGCAGATACTGGAACGCATTCCCGCCGGGCGCTGGGGCGACGCCTCCGACCTGGCCGGGACGGCCGTTTTCCTCAGCTCCGCGGCCAGCGATTATGTGCAGGGGCATATACTGGTGGTCGATGGAGGCTGGATGGCAAGATAACTTTACCGGGAATATTTATATTGGCGATTTTGAATTTTGGATCTATCATCATTTCGTGTTCGAGCTAAAAGATAAAAATCAGTGCAAATGGGACATGGTCAGTCTGGGTGAGGTAATGCTTCGCTTTGACCCGGAAGATTCCCGTATTCATTCGGCCCGCGCTTTTCGCGTTTACGAAGGCGGCGGTGAGTATAATGTCGCCCGCGGGTTGAGCAGGGTTTTCCGGCAGCGTGCTGCCGTTGTAACCGCGCAGGTCGATAACCAGGTCGGCCGCCTGGTCGAAGATCTCATTTCGCAGGGCGGTGTGGACACGTCGCTGATCCGCTGGTCGGATTTTGACGGCGTCGGCCGTGCGGCACGCAACGGAATGTATTTTTACGAGCGCGGTTTCGGTTCGCGACAGCCGGCGGGATGTTCCGACCGGGGGCATACGGCCGTGTCGCAGTTAAAAACCGGCGAGATCGATTGGGATGAAATTTTTGCCGGCGCGCGCTGGTTTCACACTGGCGGCATTTTTGCGGGGCTTTCCGAAACCACGCCCGCCGTCGCCATCGAAGCCGTCCAGGCGGCCAGGAAAAACGGCGCCATCGTTTCTTACGATCTGAATTACCGCGCGTCTTTGTGGCAGGGACGCGGCGGGCGCGAAGCTGCGGACGAAACGAACCGCAGTATCCTGCCCTATGTCGATGTTGTTTTCGGAGTGGAAAATTTTAACGCGAATTTGGCGCAGTACGACGAAAACGCTTTTCGCCGCAGCGCCTCGGAAATGACAGGCAAATTCCCGAACTTAAAAATAGCGGCGACGCCGCTGCGCAATGTCAGGTCGGCTAACTCTCACGACGTCGGCGGCCTCTGCCTGGCTGGCAGCGAGGTCATCAAAGCGCAGGATCACTTAAAGGCAGAGGTGCTGGACCGGATCGGCAGCGGCGACGCTTTTGCTTCGGGGCTGATCTACGGAATTCTGAGCGGGAAAGATATCAATGTCGCGCTGGAATACGGCACGGCGCATGCCGTTTTAGCAATGACCACGCCGGGCGATAATTCGATGGCCCTGCTATCCGATATCGAGCAGATGGCGGGCGGCTTTTCTAAAAAAGTTCACCGGTAAATAAAACTATTCACTTTAAACTATTTTTTTAATGTTCTAAATTGTGGCGCCGTACCGGAAATGTTCTTCGGAATAGATAATAACTGATAGTTAATAAAGAATAGATCGAAACTTTCCCCTATTATCTTTCATCTCTCAGCTAATTTTCTGTCGCGCACCGGTTCTACACAGTCGTTAAATAAAAGCGAAAGATTTCCCGTGCCGAAATTCGCGGTGAGCAGATCGGGTTTCCCGTCGCCGTTAATATCAGCCGAGGCCAGCCCCAGCGGCGAAAGCCCCACCCCGTAGCTCGTCATATTTCCAAAGACGCCGTTACCATCGCCATATAAAACATGCACGCTGGATTGATCCTGATCCAGTATCGCCAGATCGACTTTTCCGTCCGAATTGACATCCAGCACTTCAGTGGCCACCGGAATCTTGCCCAGCGCGATATTTTGCGCGGGTAAGAAACTGCCCGCATTGTTGTTCAGATGAATCGTAATGCTGGAATGGGTAATCGGCCCGTTCGCGATGACGGCATCGACGTTGTTGTCGCCGTTAATATCGGCCATGGTGATCTGCGACGGCGAAGGCCCGGACGCAAAACTTACCGGCGCGGAAAAATTGCCCAAGCCATCGCTAAACAAAACCGTGATATCGCCGGAAGCGGAATTAGCGGTGACGATATCTTTTTTCCCGTCGTGGTTGATGTCTCCCGTCGCGATGCCGATCGGATTCGTCCCCACCGGCAAATTGACGGGGGCGGTAAATCCGGATTTTCCGTTCGTCAGTATCACCGAAACGTTATTGGAGTTTTTGTTGGCCGTAACGATATCGGGGCGCGCGTCGCCGTTAAAATCGAACGAGGTTATCGCTCGCGGCGTATCGCCGACCGGAATTTCTTCGAGATCTTTGTCGTCAAAAGTTCCGTCGCCGTTATTGTAAAAGATCAGCACCGAATCTTCCGGCGCGTCGCCGATGGCGATATCGGGCCTATCGTCATTATTGAAGTCCGCGACCGTGGCGGAAACCGGCAGCGTGCCGGCGGCGAAATGCGGCGTTTCCGCAAAACCGCCAAAGCCGTCGCCCAGCAGGATCGAGATCGTGCCGCCTTCGTCATGTTCCGGGCTCTGCCCGGCCGTGGAGGCGCTCGGGCGATGCTCGTCAGGCTGATTATTGACGCTGACTATATCGAGGCGGCCGTCACCATTAAAATCAGCCGTGGCGACCACGCGCGGGCCGCCTTCGGCGGCGACGTTGGTCACGGTGTCGAATCCGCCCGAGCCGTTATTTAAGATCACAGTCACGGCGCGCGCGGCATTATTTACCGTAAAAAGATCGCGCCAGTGGTCGTTATTAAAATCCCCGATAGCTACCGCGAAATCTCCCGGCCCGGCTTCGAATCGCGCCGCCTTGCCAAGACCGCCGGTGCCGCTGCCGCCGTTGAAGACGTGGATGTCGTCCGATTCATAATTGTCCACCGCCAGATCGTCGAAGCCGTCATTATTGAGATCGCCGAAGACCAGCGAGCGCGGGCTATTACCTACCGCCGCCGTCGCCGGAAAATCGAATACGCCGAAGAAATTACCGTAAAAAACGGTCACATTATCGGAGCCCTGATTTGCCACGGCCAGTTCCGGGTGGCCGTCATGATTCAGATCGCCGACCGCCGCCGCATACGGGGAATCTCCGACCGCCAAGTTTTGGCCCTGATAAAACTGCCCCCATCTATTAGCCAGGATCGACACGTTATTCGAGCCGGAGTTTACCACCGCCAGATCATAAAGCCTGCCGCGGCCGGGTTTTATCGCGACCACGTCGATCGGATTCGTGCCGACCGGAATTTCCTGAACCGGTAAAAAACCACCCGCTCCGTCGCCCTTTAAGATGGAAACCGAATTGGAAAAATAGTTGGCCACCGCCAGATCGGACAGGCCATCGCCGTCCAGATCTTTTACCGCCGTCGCCTGGGGCGAATTGCCGACCGGAATTATATTTTGCGCCGACAGGGTGCCGTCGCCATTGCCCCGATAGACGCTGATGGTATTTTCGCCGGCGTTTGTCACCACCAGGTCGAGATTATTGTCACCATTGAAATAACCGGAGGCGATATTAACCGGCCCCAGCCCCGTCTGAAACGCGAGCGGCTCGCTGAGAGTTTTTACACCGTCGCCGAGCAGGATCGAAACCGTTTTCGAATATTGATCGACCACGGCAACGTCGGTTTTTTGATCGTTATTAAAATCACCGATCACATTTTTGTAAAGCAGTTCGCCGACGCGGAAACGGTGCGGCGCGATAAATTTTTGCGTAGTACAAACGGAAAAAGCCTGAACGGCAAAGGCAGCGACAAGGCAGGAGAGAATAAGGACTCGCGACAGGCTGAAAAAACTTCTGTTGAACATATCTTTAAATCTCTTACGCAAAATAAAAAAAGATCGGGAATATGATTTTAACATCACATTCCCGATCGCGCTAAATCCAAGCGAATTTAGCTTTTCTTCATCGGACAGGATTCCTTGTCCTTACAGCAGTCCTTCTTTCCCCCGGAAGCCGCCGAATCAGCAGCCGCCGTTGAAGCCGCTTTATCTTTCGACTTCATCGGGCATGAATCGCCGCAGCAGGTACAATCACCGGCAGCATGTTCTTTGCCGGCTGAATCCTTATTTTTCATCGGACAAGACCCGTCTTTGCAGCAGGTTTCGTCGCAGCATGATGAGTGTTCACCGGCGGCGGACGAAGCCTTGCCTTTCATCGGGCAGGAATCTTTACAGCAGCAATCCATTTTTGCAGCGGATCGCGTGCTGAGCGCATAAGCGCCGATCACCAGTCCGAGGACGAGTAATACCGAAAAAATAAACGTAAGTTTTTTCATTGTATTTCTCCTTAAATTTAGAAATTAATGTTGACGTGTTAGAAAAACGACAGACAGCATTTTTCTAAATCCTAAAAACACAATTTGTCAGGTAGGTACTTCCTCGATTGCGCACGACCGAGCGGTAAGAATTTATCTGAAAACTTGAATGCTCGACCAAAGAAAACTGCGGAAGTGAAATTTTTAGCGTGACCGGAGCTGCCAATTTTCGCCCCAGCTCCGTTTTTCCGGCGAGCTCGAATCTTTTAGAAATAAAAGGGCAGCAGTTTTCCGAAGTTCCGGCGCCGGCGGAAACGGCCTGCGTATCATTCGGCGTATTCGCTTTTGGGCAGCAATGATGGCCCTTGCCCATCGGGCAGCTTTCGGCTTTGTCGGGAGCGGCCGCCTTCATCGTCTCGCAGCAAAGCAGACAGCAGGTCCCGCTCAAAAAAATTATGAGCGAAAGGGCGATCAGCTTTTGCGAAGAGAAGAGTTTCATTTTAATTAGAGTTTACCGGGTTACCAGAGTTTGCAGAGTTTCAGCGAACTACGGAAAACTCTGTTAACTCTCAGTGAACTCAGAGAACTTCCGCAACGATTCTAGCACAGGTTTTAGACGTTGAAGCGGAAATTTACGATGTCGCCTTCCTGCATCACGTATTCCTTGCCCTCGACGCGGGTCAAGCCCTGTTCCTTGGCGGCATTCGTCGAACCGGCGCCAAGGAGGTCGTCATAGCCCACAATCTCAGCGCGGATAAAACCGCGTTCGATGTCGGAGTGAATTTCACCGGCGGCCTGGGGCGCTTTGGTGCCGATGGGAATGGTCCAGGCGCGGACTTCTTTTTCACCGGCGGTCAGAAAAGACATCAGGCCGAGCATTTTATAAGCGGATTTGATGAGTTTATCGACGCCGCTGGAGGTAACGCCAACGTCTTTTAAAAACTCCGCGCGTTCTTCCGGTTCGAGCGCGACCAGTTCAGCTTCGAGCTTGGCACAGATGATAACCGTTTCAGCATTTTCCTGCGCGGCGTGTTCCTTGACGACCTTGACGTGCGGATTAGAATCCGGATCGGCCAGAGTCGCTTCATCGACATTGGCGGCGTAGATCGTCGGCTTGGTCGAAAGCAGGAACCATTGTTTTACGATCGCTTTTTCGTCGTCGGTAAGACTTGCGGCGCGCGCCGGGCGGCCTTCTTCGAGCACCGGCAATATTTTGTCCAGAATTTCCAGTTCGGCTTTGGCGGCTTTGTCGCCGCCGGATTTGGCGGCGCGCTGGGCTTTGTCTTTTCGCTTTTCACAAGACGCGAGGTCGGCCAGCGCCAGCTCGATCTGGATCGTTTCTATATCTCGGATCGGATTGACGGAGCCTTCGACGTGGATGATGTTTTCGTCTTCGAAACAGCGCACGACCTGGATCACGGCGTCGGTTTCGCGAATGTTTGCGAGAAACTGGTTGCCGAGGCCCTCGCCCTTGGAAGCGCCGCGCACGAGGCCGGCAATATCGACGAATTCCACCGTCGCCGGGATCACCTTCTGCGCCTTGTTCATTTTTTCCAGCACTGGCAGGCGTTCGTCCGGCACAGGTACGACGCCGACATTCGGCTCGATCGTGGCAAACGGGTAATTTGCCGCCAGCGCGGCCTCCTGCGCCGTCAGCGCGTTAAAAAGCGTGGATTTTCCCACATTCGGCAGTCCGACAATTCCGGCTTGTAACATAACGATATAAAATCCTGAATTCTTAAAAATTAGTACAAACGAATATTGTAGCTTTGATTGTGAATTTTGAGAAATCCGCAAACTATGGCTTAATTTGACCCAGAGTATGCTGATCTCGATCTTAATCTTATTGCTCATTACTTTAGGCGGGACGATCCTGACATATTTATATGAAAAGGAAGAGCCGCTGCTGGTGCGTTTGTGCGCCGGAAATGTGATCGGATCGGCTGTTTTCGGACTGGCGGCGTTCGTTTTAGCGTGTTTCTTTTATCTGACGGTCTGGGTGGTTTTGGTATCTCTGGCGATCACTTTACTGCCGCTGCTTTTACTTGCCGGGAAGAATATCCGCGAGAATTTTCGAAAGGACTGGCGCAAAGCGGAAGGGAAACTGGAAGGCACGACCGGCAAAAGAATTCTCAATCTGGCTTATTATTCCTTTATCTTCATGATGCTGTTTTTGTTTTTCGACCGCGCGATGATCGAGGCAAAAGACGGCATCTATACCGGCGTCGCGCATAACCTGGGCGATCTGCATTACCACCTGGACGCCATTTACGGCTTTACCGACGGGCAAAATTTTCCGCCGGAAAATCCGTCGTTCGCGGGTGTGAAATTCACTTACCCGTTCATGGCCGATCTGGTTTCCGCCTGCCTGGTGATGCTGGGCGCGGGGGCGCGGCGGGCGATGTTCTGGCAAAATATCATGCTCGGGTTTTCGCTGGTGGTGCTGCTGGAAAGTTTTACCTTTAAACTGACGCGCGACAAGCTGGCGGCAAAGATCGCGCCCCTGCTGCTGCTTTTTAGCGGCGGATTCGGTTTTCTTCTTTTCCTGCGGGACTATTATACCGGCGCACAGGACCTCGTTACGTTTCTCTGGAATCTGCCCGCCGATTACACGATCCGTTTCACCGGCGGTTTAAGGTGGGGGAATTCGCTGATAGTTTTGTTTATGACACAGCGCAGCCTGCTGCTGGGAATGCCGCTGGCGTTAATTATTCTCGGGTATATCTGGAAACTCTTTGACGTACCCGCAGAAACTACGGACGAAACTCCGGCAAAGCCCGGCCAAAAACATTCGGATACGGCGGACACCAACGTCTTTACTTCACTCTTTGTCGGAACGCTCGCCGGGCTTTTACCATTGGTTCACGCTCATTCGCTGCTGGTGGTGCTGGCGGTGGCGGGATTTGCCGCGCTCTGCACCTGGAAAAAATGGCGGCAGTGGGGAGCTTTTTTTCTCGGCGTGGCGATCACGGCCGCGCCGGAACTGCTGTGGGCGATGAGCGGCAGCGCCACGCGCGCGAGCAAGTTTATCGACTGGCATTTCGGCTGGGACAAGGGAAATCTGAATTTTTTCTTTTTCTGGATCGTAAATACCGGTCTTTTTATCCCGCTTTTGTTGACTGTAATAGGACGCCTGATCTTTATCATTTACCGGCCGGGTAATGAAAAAGGATTCGTTTCGCCGAGGGAGGCGCGAAAGCTGCTGCTGTTTTACGTTCCCTTCGGCTTGTTTTTTGTGATCTCGAACGTCGTCAAGCTGGCGCCCTGGGAGTGGGATAACATTAAGGTTTTGATCTACTGGTTTGCCGGTTCTCTGCCGCTGGTCTCGCTCTTGCTGGCTAAAGCCTGGCAGGATGAGAAGTACCAAAAGATATTGGCCGGCGCGGCGCTGACGATCCTGATATTTTCCGGCGCGCTGGACGTCTGGCGTGTGATCTCGCGTTCGCAGAATTACCAGATCGCCGATGCGAATGCATTAAAGATCGCCGAAGATATAAAAAGATTGACCGCGCCGCGCGCTCTTTTTCTCAACGCGCCAACCTTTAACAGCGCGGTAGGCCTGAGCGGCCGCCGCTCGCTGATGCGTTATGTCGGGCATCTTTCCTCTCACGGCATCGACTATGCCGAGCGCGAAGCGGATGTCAGGAAAATATATGCGGGGCTGCCCACGTCCGACATGCTGATGCGGAAATATGACATCGAATATGTTTTAATAAGCCCGGAAGAGATTTCCGACTTAAAGGCCAACCAGGAATTCTTTAGCCGCTATCCGCTGATCGCGGAAGAAGGTTCGTATCGGGTGTATAGAGTAAAGAAATGAACGCGGGTGTAAAAAAACAAGAAAATGCCGGCATCGGACAGGAATTCGTTTCCCCGGAAATCCCAAATTATGTCTGGTGGCTGGGCTGCATTCTGATCACGGCGGTCGCCATTTTTTTGCGCGTCTATTGGATCGATCTCAAGCCGCTGCACCATGACGAGGGTGTCAACGGCTTTTTTCTGACCACGCTGTTTCGCGAAGGCATCTATAAATACGACGCCGGTAATTATCACGGCCCGACACTTTATTTTATCGCGCTCGCTTTTACGAAAATTTTAGGCCTGGAAACCTTTGCGGTCCGCTACAGCGTGGTTATTTTCGGCGTTGGCATTGTCGTGCTGACCTTTTATTTACGGCGTTATCTGGGCAGTATCGGCGCGCTCTCGGCGGCGCTTTTTCTCGCTCTCTCGCCGGGCATGGTTTTCGCCTCTCGTTATTTTATCCACGAAATTCTCTTTGTTTTTTTCACCTTCGCAATGGCCGTCGGGATCGTTTATTTCATGGAAAAGCGAACTGCGGGGATCGGGGCGCACATACAAATGTCGCTGCTGCTGCTGATATGTTTGATCCCGATCCCGCTGTTTTTGCCGGGAAAGATCGCCGATCTGGCGCCCGACATTTTCGGAGACCTGCAAAATACCGCCGGCACGCTATTACGAAGCTTTTTCTTTTTTCTGGAAGCCGTAATGGTTTTTCTCATCATGCTGGCGCTCTCACGCTGGCGCGAGGGGAAAGGGGTCTATTTGATATTGGCCGCCGCCAGCTGCGCGCTGATCTTCGCGACGAAAGAGACGGCCTTTATCTCGCTCGGCACGATGGCGATAGCGTGCGCCTGCGTTTGGATTTTCCGGAGTTTGTTCATCGACCGCGACAGGCTGGAGCATACCTGGCGGGAACCGGTCGAACTGACGCCAAAAAACTTTATTCAAAGCATGGGGACGGGGGTCGATGCGATTCTGCTGGCGACCGCATGTGCAGCGATCTTTATTTATGTCGGCGTTCTGTTCTTTTCGTCGTTCTTTACTTTTTCGGAGGGCGTCAGCCGCGCTTTCGAGGCGTATAGCCTCTGGACGAAAACCGGCACCAAAGAACACGCCGACAAAAAGTTTTACATTTACTTCGAGTGGATGGGACTTCTGGAAGCCCCGATATTCTGCCTTGGCACGCTGGGGGGCCTGATCGCGTTTCGGATCGCGCGGCACCGGTTCGCGATGTTCGCAGCGCTCTGGGCGTTCGGGTTGTTTGCGGCCTATTCGCTGATCCCGTATAAGACGCCCTGGCTGGCGCTGAGTTTTATTTTGCCGATGTGCCTGATCGCGGGTTATGGAATAAACGAACTGGCAACGGGCAAAGAAAAATGGCAAAAGATATTAGCGCCTATTCTGACGGTTATCGCCGTCGGGGTTTTAACTTATCAAACTGTCGAGCTGAATTTCTTTAGCTATGACAATGAAAAACGCCCGTACGTCTATGCTCAGACCAAACGCGAATTTCTCGAGATGATCAAAAAGATCGACGAGTTTGCGGAAAAAACGGGCAAAGGCAAAGACATTGGCATCGCGATAGTTTCCAAGGATTACTGGCCGATGCCCTGGTACGTGCGGGAATATCAGAAAGCGGTCTTTCACGGCGAGCCAGTCCCGGCAAACATGGCGGACCTGATAATTACCTCGCAGGAGCAGGAGAACGAATGCGTCGGGCGGGAAAATCCCACTCCCAAATGTGAGCAGCTCGAGCATTATCAGGATAATTACGATCTTGTCGGAATTTATCCGCTGCGCCCTGCCGTCGATCTGAAACTGTACGCGCGGAACGATCTGGTCGGTAAACCTCTAATTAATAAAAAGCCGAAAAAAGAAGAGATAATTAACCCGGTAGAATAACCCGCCGGTAGAGTGCCGGAAAACTTTCCTGTTGTAATTATCATTTTTATCTGCTAAATTATTTTTACTTTTATGGATCGCGGCACCTGCTCAGCTCGAACGTTTTCTTTCACCGCCTCTGCCTGGCGCGTTCTCTCCTGGTGGGCCTAGCCCTACCAATCTATCTTTCCGCCTGAACTTTAAATCCGTTTATTTATGCTTTTTATCGACTTCGCCTATTCCGGGAAGCGACGTACAGTTTATTGGCCATGTTCGAAAAATTCACTTTTTCCGCAGAAATAGTTACCGCCGCTGCAGACCGCGGGATGCCGGTTTCTCTTTACGCTAATTTGCGCGAAATATTTCCGGAGACTTTGCTGCTGGAATGTTTGGAATACGATTCGCCGGAAACGGCGCGCTCGTACCTTTGCGCGGATCCGGTGATCAAATTTTCACTGCAAAGCGGGAAGGCGGTCATCGAGCGCGAGGGGCGAAAAATAAAGGAGTTAGAGCTGAACGATTCGCAAAACGCGGTTTCGGTCTTCGGTAAATTTCAGCAGGCCTTACAGATAGAATCAGACAATGGCGATGACGTTTCAGGGTTGTCCGGGTTATTCGGGTATGCGGGTTATAGCGCCATCGCTTATTTCGAAGACATCGAGCTAAAAAATCAGCCTCCCGACGATGAGCGGATACCCGATCTGCAATTCGCGCTTTACCGGTACGTTCTTCGTTTCGATCATTTTCGCAATAAAATGACGGCGGTCAAGCTTAGAGCGAGAGACGGCTCGGACGACAAAACCGTTTCACTGGAGCAACTGATCGCGACGATCTCTTACCGGCGCGCGCCGGAATATGATTTTGCCGCAATCGGCGAAGAAACGGCCAACATCAGCGACGAAGGTTTTGCCGAAAACGTCCGTCTCTGCCAGAAACATATCAGGCGCGGCGATGTTTACCAGATCGTGCCGTCGCGAAAATTCGTGCAGGGTTATCGCGGGGACGAATTTCAGGTTTACCGCGCGCTGCGCCATATCAACCCGTCGCCGTTCTTGTTCTTTTTCGATTACGGCGGTTTTTCGCTTTTCGGTTCATCGCCCGAAGCGCAGCTTTTGATCCGCAACCGCAAAGCCACGCTCCACCCGATCGCCGGCACATATCCGCGCGGCGAAAATGCGGCGCAGGACCGTGAGTTTGCCGAAAAGCTCAGCAGCGATCCGAAGGAATCGGCCGAGCACGTGATGCTGGTCGATCTGGCGCGAAACGATCTGAGCCGCAACTGCCGCGGCGTCGGCGTCGATTCCTTCAAACAGATCGAATTTTATTCGCACGTTATTCATTTAGTCTCAAGGGTTTCCGGCGAGTTGAACGAGAATTCCTCGGCCGCGCAGGTTTTGGCAGACACTTTTCCGGCGGGCACTTTAAGTGGCGCGCCCAAATACCGGGCAATGCAGATATTAAATGAACTGGAGTCGGCGGGACGCAGTTTTTACGGCGGCAGCGTGGGCTTTTTGGGTCTCGACGGCGATTGCACGCAGGCGATCATGATCCGCTCTTTTCTTGCCCGCCGCCGCAAACTGATCTTTCAGGCAGGCGCGGGCGTGGTAAATGATTCCGACCCGCTGAAGGAAACGGCGGAGGTTCGCAACAAGCTCGGGGCGCTGCGCCGCGCGATAGAAACGGCGGAGAAATTAACTAAATGAAAGTTTTACTTTTGGATAATTACGATTCGTTTACCTTCAACCTTTTTCAGTTGGTGGGCGAGATCTGCGGCAACGTGCCGGACGTTTTTCGCAACGACAAGATCGCGATGGAAGAGATCGAAAAATACGACAAGATCCTGTTGTCACCCGGCCCCGGCCTGCCTTCGGAAGCGGGAATCATGCCGGAAGTGGTGCGGGAGTTTGCCGCGACGAAGAGTATTTTGGGCGTTTGCCTTGGGCATCAGTGCGTCGCCGAAACGTTCGGCGCGAAGCTGGAAAATATGGAGCGCGTCTGTCACGGATTCGGGATGAACACGCTGGTTAAAAGCGCGGACGAAATTTTATTTCAGGGCGTTCCCAAAGAGTTTCAATCCGGACGTTATCATTCGTGGATGGTGTCGCCCGAAGACCTGCCGGACTGTCTGGAGGTTACGGCGACCGATGATGACGAGCGCATTATGGCGCTGCGGCACCGCGTGCTGGACGTGCGCGGAGTGCAGTTTCATCCCGAATCCGTGCTGACGCCCGAAGGGGTAACGATCCTGCGAAATTGGCTGGAAGAAAAAAAATAAGCGATGCGGGAAACGATTTATTCAATTATTAAGGGGCAGATCCTGAGCGAAGCCGCGGCGCGGTCGGCGCTGTCTGAGATCTTGTCCGGCGAAATTCCGCCGGTGCAGACGGCCGCGTTTCTGACCGCGATACAAATGCGCGGGATCGCGCTTTCCGAACTGCGCGGGTTTCACCGCGTACTATGCGAAAGCGGCACAAAGATCGATCTGGGAGAAGAAAATTGTATCGACGTCTGCGGCACGGGCGGTGACGGAAAAGGGACGTTCAATATTTCGACGCTGACGGCTTTTGTCCTGGCGGGAGCCGGTGTAAAGGTTGCCAAACACGGAAATTTTTCGGCGACGTCGGGCAGCGGGTCGTCAGATATTCTGGCGCATTTAGGAGTGAAATTTTTCGCCGACCAGGAAAAATTGCGGCAGCAGCTAAGCGAGGCAAATATCTGTTACCTGCACGCGCCGCTTTTTCAACCGGTGCTAAAAGCCGTCGCGCCGGTCCGGCGGGAAATAGGATTTCGCACCTTTTTCAATCTGCTGGGGCCGCTGTTAAACCCGGCCCGCCCGCGTTTTCAATTCATCGGGGTCGCGGAGTCCTCGGTTCTGCGGATTTACCGTTATTTTCTGGAAGACAGCGGCACCGAATTCGCGCTGGTTCACGCGCGCGACGGTTACGATGAAATTTCACTTACCGGCGCCTTCGACGTGGTGACGAACGACGGCGCGGAAACTTATTTTCCCGAAGATCTCGGGTTTGAAAGCGTCGAGCCGGAAGAATTGCGCGGCGGCGCAAATATCGCCGAGACCGCCGAACAATTTTTACGGATCCTGCGCGGCGATGAAATTTCCGACCAAATACCGGCGCAGGTCGTGATCGCTAATGCCGCCTTCGCTATGCATTTTATGGAGCCGCAGGCTTCTTTTGCAGGTTGCCGGAAGCGGGCGGAAGAATCCCTGCGGTCGGGCGCGGCGTTTCATTCATTTGAAAAACTTCGCGCCGGACAGATGGCAGTGCAAAGCGAAAGTAAATAGTGAATAGTGCATGGTAATTATTTAAAGGTTATTCGTGTGAAGTAGAAATTTATGACCATACTAGAAGAAATAGTGGCTTTTAAAAAGCGCGAGATCGCCGAGCGGCGCGAATTGGTGCCGGTAAAAAAACTGGAACTGAGCGGCCATTTTAACGCGCCGGCCGTTTCACTGGTAAACTATCTGAAACGCCCCGACAAGGTCGGCATCATCGCGGAGATCAAACGCCGGTCGCCGTCACGGGGAATGTTGAACGAATACATCTCGGTCGAGCAGCTTTCGATCGGTTATATGCAGGCGGGCGCCAGCGCGCTTTCGGTTTTGACCGATACGAAATATTTCGGCGGTTCGAACGACGACCTGACCACCGCGCGAAAATTTAATTATTGCCCGATCCTGCGGAAGGATTTTATCGTTGACGAATACCAGATCGTCGAAGCGCGCGCGATCGGCGCGGATGCGATATTGCTGATCGCCGCCATTTTAAGCGCGGAGCAGATAAAAGTGTTTTCGGCTCTGGCCGCGTCGCTCGGGCTGGAAACGGTGCTGGAAATTCACGGGGTCGAAGAATTACCGCAAGATATGAATGACATCGGTATTTTAGGGGTCAACAATCGCGACCTGAAGGATTTCACCACCGATGTGAACCGCTCTTTTGAGATTGCCGGAAAGCTGCCCGGCGGCCTGACAAAAATTTCGGAGAGTGGTTTAAACGACGCCGAAACGATTCTCGCGTTGAAGCAGGCCGGTTTCGACGGATTTCTGATCGGCGAATCTTTTATGCGAAACAGCCGCCCCGAAGAAGCGTGCGCCGCGCTGGCGCAAAAGCTGCAGACAGCGAAAAATCAATGAAACACGACATAAAAATAAAGATCTGCGGAATGCGCGAACCGGATAATCTTCGCGCCGTGGCCGCCTTACAGCCCGATTATCTGGGCCTTATCTTTTACAAAAAATCGCCGCGATACATCTCGCCGCAGGATGCGGAAAATTTGCCGGATTTTTTCGGCATAACCCGGGTCGGCGTTTTTGTAAACGAAACGGTGGAAACGATGCGGGGGATCGCCAAGAGCGCTAAACTTTTCGCGCTTCAATTGCATGGGGATGAATCGCCGGAGGTTTGTGTCGAGCTAAAAAATGTCAGGCCCGAACCGAAATTGATCAAAGTATTTTCCATCGGCGACGATTTTGACGGAAGCAGGCTGACGCCGTACGAATCCGTTTGCGATTATTTTTTGTTCGATACTAAAACGAAAAAACACGGCGGGAGCGGCGAAAGTTTTGACTGGAATATTTTGCGCTCGTTTCCGATCCGGCTGCCTTTTTTTCTGAGCGGCGGCATCGGCTTTGAAAACGTTATCGAGGCCGTTGATAGCTGCAAGGGGCTGCCGCTTTATGGGATCGACCTCAATAGCAAGGTCGAGATATCGCCTGGCGTAAAATCGCCGCAGATGATCAAAAAGCTGATCAAGATCTTATGAATTACACGGTCGATGAGAATGGATTTTACGGTGAGTTTGGCGGCGCATTCGTGCCGGAGATGCTCTACCCGAACGTCCGCGAATTGCAGTCGCGCTACCGCGAGATCATCGAAAGTGAAAATTTTCAACGTGAATTTAGCAAACTTCTGAAGGATTATGTCGGCCGTCCGTCGCCGCTTTACCTGGCCGAGAGGCTTTCAGAAAAAGTCGGACTACGCGTGTATTTAAAACGCGAAGACCTCAATCACACCGGGTCGCACAAAATAAATAACACGGTGGGGCAAATTTTACTCGCCCGCAGGCTGGGGAAAAAACGCATCATTGCCGAAACCGGAGCGGGGCAGCACGGGCTGGCGACGGCGACGGTTTGCGCGTTGATGGATCTGGAATGTGTGGTTTTCATGGGCGCGGTCGATATCGAACGGCAAAAACCGAACGTCGAAAAGATGGAGATGCTGGGCGCGCGCGTCGTTCCGGTAAATTCTGGCAGCAAGACCCTGAAGGACGCGACTAACGAAGCGCTGCGCGATTGGATCGCCAATCCGAACGACACTCACTATCTGATCGGCTCAGTCGTTGGGCCGCACCCGTTTCCCGATATGGTCGGGCGGTTTCAGCGGGTGATCGGTGAAGAGATACGCGCGCAATTGACCGAACAGGAAAATAGAAGCGCTCCGGATGCGGTGGTTGCCTGTGTCGGCGGCGGCAGCAACGCCATCGGAGCTTTTGGAGTTTTTCTGGATGACGAGAGTGTGAAACTTTACGGTGTCGAAGCCGCCGGTGACGGGATCGAAACCGGAAAAACCGCCGCGACGACCGCGATCGGAAAACCTGGCGTTTTACACGGCAGCCGTACCTTGCTGATGCAGACAGGCGACGGCCAAGTGCTCGAAGCTCATTCGATTTCGGCGGGGCTGGACTACCCCGGGATCGGCGCGCAGCATTCGCATTTGCACGCGATCGGGCGGGTGAATTACGTCAATGTCACCGATGAAGAAGCGCTGCGGGCGGGGCTGGAATTGGCCCGGCTCGAAGGAATTATTCCGGCAGTCGAATCCGCGCACGCGCTCGCCTTTTTGACGAAGCTAGGTCTGGAGAGAGATTCGCTGGTCGTCGTTTGTCTTTCCGGCCGCGGCGATAAAGATATGACGGCCTACCTGGAATATTTCAAAAAGACGGGGGCGAAGGATGCCGAATAACCGTCTGGCAAATTTGTTTAGCAGCGGCGAAAGGGTGTTCTCCGTTTTCGTTACCGCCGGTTTTCCGCGACGGGTCGATACGGTGCCGATCTGTAAAACATTGGCCGAAAACGGCGTCGGGTTGATCGAGCTGGGCGTGCCGTTTTCGGACTCGATCGCCGACGGGCCTACTATTCAGGCGGCGAACGAAAAAGCGCTTGCCAATGGCGTGAACCTGAAATGGACCCTGGAAACGCTGCGCGAAATAAGAAGCCTGATCGATATCCCGGTTATTTTGATGGGCAGTTTGAACCCGGTGCTGCAATACGGAGTTGAAAAATTTTGCCGGGACGCAAAAGATGTGGGCGCGGATGGAACGATCCTGCCCGATCTGCCGTTGGAAATTTATTTAAAGGACTACCGCACGCTGTTTGAAGAAAATGATCTTTCAAATATTTTTCTGGTGACATCGAATACGTCCGACGAACGCCTGCGCCAGATCGATGAAGCGAGCAGCAGTTTCATTTACGCGGTTTCGATGGCCGGCGTTACCGGCAAGGATTTGCAGATAGATAATGAACGGCGCGCTTACCTAGAGCGGTTGGTGAATTTACAATTGCGCTCTCCGTTAATGGTCGGGTTCGGCATCGAAAAACGGGAACAGTTTTTGGAAGTTACGAATTACGCCGCGGGAGCGATCGTCGGCAGCGCTTTTTTGCGGGCGATCGAAAATGCCGCGGACGTGCGGCAGGCGACCAGGGAATTTGTGAAAGAGTTTGTTTAGAAAATCTGGGAAGTCCGGGAAAGTGGAGGAAGTCTAGGAACAGAAGGAAAGCGGAGTTGAGGAACGGAAAATAAGTGGGAAAGATGTAAGTCTCTTTCCAAGACTTTCCAGACCTTCTCCACTTTCTAGACTCGAAAAATATGATAATTCAATGCACGGAAAATATTCAGCCCGGCGAGTTGAAAAGCTTGTACGAGCAGGTTAAAAAACTTGGCCTTAAAGTGACCAATGTTTCGACGCAAGTGGGTACTTACCTGATCGCGCTGGGTAGTTATGATATCGACATCCGGCAGATCGGGAGTTTGAAAGGCGTGCGTGACGTTCACCGCGTGTCGGACGGTTATAAACTCGTTTCGCGGAAATGGAAGGTCGCGCCGACGGTGATCGATCTGGGCGACGGCGTAAAGATCGGCGACGGCGGTTTCGCCCTGATGCTCGGCCCGTGTTCGTTCGAAGGGCCGGAGCAGGTTTCGGGCATTGCCGAATTTTTGCAGAAAAGCGAGATCAATATCATGCGCGGCGGCGCGTTCAAACCGCGCACTTCACCCTACGCATTTCGCGGGCTCGGTTTTGAAGGTTTGAAAATGGTGAGCGAGATCTGCCGCCCGCTCGGCATCAAGCTGACGACGGAAGTAATGGACGCTTCGCAGATCGAGGGGATGTATCCTTACGTCGATATCTACCAGGTCGGAACGCGCAACGCGCAGAATTTTAACCTGCTGGACGCGCTGGGAAAGATCGATAAACCGGTGCTGCTAAAACGCGGGATGAGCGGGACGATCGATGAACTCTTGCAATCGGCGGAATATATTTTTATGGGCGGGAACGAACGGATTCTGCTCTGCGAGCGCGGCATTCGCACTTATGAAAAGGCCTATCGCAACACATTCGATATCAATGCGATCCCGATCCTGAAAGAGAAGTCGCATCTGCCGGTGATCGCCGATCCTTCGCATGGAATGGGCATCCGTAAACACGTGTCGGCAATAGCTTTAGCGGCGCTGGCAGCGGGTGCGGACGGGGCGATAATCGAGATCCATCAGACGCCGGAAAAAGCGGCTTCGGATGGCGCGCAGACACTGAATTTTGAAGAGGCCGGAAAATTGATCTCGCAAATTCGGGCGATCGAGGAAACTTTGAAAGATTAGTAGTTTCTTCGCATTTCTTTGCGAAAACTTTTGCACGTTTAGCGATTAAGAACTTTACCGCAAAGGGCGCGAAGTTAAGACGCGAAGAACGCAAAGGGAAGACAAAAGAAAGTCTGTAAGAATTAAATAGGGATTCCGTCGATCTTTTCGGCTTCCTTTTCCGCGGGAGCATAGGGCGCATCTATTATGGTGCGCTTTTCTTTTTCACCGGTGGAATGCCATTCCAGCCATTCGCGCGGCGCGTCGAAAGTTTCGCCGCCGTGTTTGGTCAGGCGCGGTCGGATACGGCACATCACCGGAGTGTTGATGCCGACGCCGGAGATAACGGCCTGGCCTTTGGTCAGGGCGGGAAGCTCCGCCAGCATCGCGCGGCCCGCGCCCTCGACGGTTTTTGCCACCGTATCCTGGTCGATCGGGTTGACGATGCGCATGATGATCTGCGTCATGCATTGCGAGAGCACATCCTGGTCGAGTTTGCCGGGACGCTGCGTGATCATGCCGATGCCGACGCCGAATTTTCGCCCCTCGGAAAGAATTTGTTTCAGGATATTCGTCGAAACCACGCTGGTGCCGGCCGGGGCAAAGCGGTGCGATTCTTCCAGTAAAGTGAAAACCGGATAGTCGAGAAAATTTTCGCCGCTAGAGACTTCGCCGCGCACCGTCGCCACCCGCGCTTTATTAACGCGGCGGAGCAGCGTGCCGACGATCACCTGCTGCTCGTTTTGCTCGATGTCGGAAAGCTGGAGCACGGTGCAGCGGCCGGGTTTGAACAGGTCCTGCAGCGGGATGTGATCGGTGTCGGAAAAAATGCCGCCTTTGCGGTCGAAGCGCGAATCCATCCGCCACAGCAAGCCTTCGATCGAGCTGACATTGCCGCTTTCCTTTTCATCATTGCCGTATTTTTGCTGAGTTACGGCATCGCGCAGATCGTGATATCCCCAGAGCTGCCGGTCGGAATCTTTGCGTTCCATCAGCGTATTAAAAGCCAGGTGCAAAAAGTGGAGCATCTTTTCCGACGTACCTTCGGGCAGCAAATATTTAACGTCGGCTTCGGTCAGCGTGGAAAAACGGACATTGATATTTTCCGGCGTGATGATCTTTACTTCCGGCTGGTAGCCGTCGCTGCCGTGAAAGGCCGGATCGCCGTGAATGCTTTGCAGCGTGTGATATTCGCCGTGCGGATCGACGATCAAAACCGCCGCGCGGTTATAGGGGCGCATCAATTCTTCGACCAGCACGCCCGCCGTGTAGGACTTGCCGGAACCGGTCGAAGCCAGCACCGCCAAGTGGGTGGAAACGACATCCTTAACCGAGAAAACGACCGGAACTTCACCGGCTTTGCGGGTCAAAAGGCTGCCGATATGCGCCGAACCTTCTTCGTGCGCTTTGCGCGGGCTGAGCATGTCGGCGAGCGTGTCCGAAGACGTCAGAAATATCTGGTCGCCGGCGTTAGGCGGGATGCGAGGGTTGACGAAGTCTTTTAATCTCTCATCGAAAAAGCCGATGGTCGAAACCGTGATCTCGTAAATTTCCGGCTGGCCGCCATTGAGACCGATCAGCGATGAAACCATCGCCGGCGGTGTGGTCGGATCGGAAAGAAAAGTATCGGGCAAATTTCTGATCATCCGCCGCCCGTTTATCGTGCCGACAATGCGGCGGCGATCTTCGCCGTCCTCGACAAAATAGCAGACGAATTCGCCGATGCGCGTGTGCGTATTGTCGCGCGTGATAAAAAGATATTCGTTGGGCAGTTCGCCCGGCCCTTTTACCGTGCCGATCAGAATGTCCGAAGTTTGCGTCATTTTCAGTGAGAGTATAGCACGGGGGGCGAACTGTCAGAACCGGGAGCGGCAGCGACCGGGTTATCGCTCATTATCATGCTTATTAAATTGGAGCCCGGTCGCTACCGCTCCCGGTTCTGGCCTCATTCCACTTATATCTTGGTCAATTCCGCGATGAACGAATAGCGTTTAAAGACCGAGGTAATCTGTAATTTGACCCGACCCTGTTTTTCCAGCGATTCGAGGTGCGGCATAAGGTCAGACCAGAACTGCACGTGAAACTGTTTGAGCCAAACTTGCAGCACTTTGCGAAACCAGCCGGGCAGGTCTTTTTGGTCGTAAAAATCCACGATGTATATTTTATGTCCGGGTTTCAAATTTTCCAGCGCGTTTGCGATCGATTCGCGCCAGGTTGGGATCATCGTGATCGAATAGGAAAAATAGATCGTGTCAAAAGGCGCGTCCAAACCGAAAGTATCTTTAAAGGTAAAATCGTCGGCCAGCGCCACCTCGAGCGTGACGTTCGAGGTTTTTTTTGCATCGACTTTGGCCTGCGCGGTTTTCAGCATTTCGCTGGAGGCATCAAGGCCGAAAAAATGCGTCCGCGGCGATTTCGCGGCCAGAATTACCAGATTACGGCCGGTCCCGCAGCCGACCTCCAGCACATTTTCGCCCGGCTGCACATCCATTTGCGCGATCAGCTTGTCGCGCCCGAACAGGTAAAATTTACGGGTCGTATCGTAAAAATACCGCTGGTAGCGGTACATCCGGTCCATTTTTTCGAAAGCTTCGGTCATAAGGGCAGTGGTCGCTGGTCGGTGGTCGGTGGTCAGTAGGAATAATCGGTAGTTGGTAATTAGTTAGAACAAAAATACCGATATCATTACCAGTTACTCATTACTAATTACCAAAAACCAATCACCTATTACAACAACTAATTACTTCAAAATATACAAATGAAATCCGCCATAGATCGAGGCGCGGTCTTGTTTGAACAATTCTTTCGACCACTCTTCCTCGTAGTGATATTTCGCGCGCAGTTCGGGCGGCAGATTTGTTTCGATTGGCGACGCCGCGCCGGCGGTGCGGAAAATTATCCGGCTGCCGCTGTCGGAATGATCGGCGATAGTCTGCCAGAGGTCGGTCATCACCTCGCCGTTCATCCAATCCTGCGCGTCAAGAAAAACAAAACGATTATATGTTCCGTGCGGCGCCTGCCTGATCTTTTCCGTGATGGACATAATATCCGTTTCCAGACGGCCGGCGTTCGCCTTCAAGGTCGCGTAATTTTCTTCTTTCAGATAATCCGGTACGGCTTGGCGATTTTCCGTGTCATATTTCCGCGCAAAGGCCTGCCACGCAAAATAATTTTCGTAGATCGGGTATTCCACAGCTAAGCGGTGGGCGCGTTCGCGATAGATATCGATAACATTGCCGCCTTCGGCCAGATCTTTTTTGAGTTCGTCGTACTGCTGCGGCGGAATGCCGAGGCCGAACATCGTGATCGGCATTTTGCCGATGGTCTGGATCAAAAAGCTGTCGAAGAAGGGCGAAATGTATTTTTGATAAAGCTCTTCCTGTTCCTCAGGGGTTTTCGCCTTTATCAGTTCCGCCGGTTTGCAGCCGAGCAGGTTAGCGAATTTGTGAAAAAATCTCAGGAAATAACCGTTGCGGGAATGCTCATACAATCCGCCTTTTTTGAAAAAATTTATCCGGTCGCCGTAGAGAATACTGCCGAAAAATCCGTTGCTTTCCCAAAATTTACGCGTGTCGGGATCGAGGTTGCCGGCAATATATTTTTTGTAATTTTCGACATTCTTTTCATTTTTTCCGTAACCGAAAAAGTTAAAGAAATCTTCATATGCCGGCAGGTATTTCAGCGCGGCAAGCTTGAGCCTGAGCAAAAAGATATGATGGCGGTTGAGATCGACGGCGGTGACCGCTTCCGGGCCCACGGTCAAATAATTCAGCGCGTTGCAGCCGCCGGAAGAGATGGTGATGATGCGGCTGTGCTCGTCGAGCTTGAGCGCCTGCAGATCGACGCGCGGGTCTTCCCAGATCTGGTTATAGACAAAGGCGTCGAACCAGACGGCAAAAAGTTTTTGTAATATTCCTTGTTTGGCGGTGGCGGAATCCTGCTTGACCGCTTCTAAAACAAGATGTTGATCGGACATAAATTTAATATTCAGATTATATATCATCATCTCTCAAAGTGTTACTTACAGAGAGATACCTTATAACCCTAAGACTCAGTAATTATTTATCATTCGTTGTAACAAGGAAAATGTTTGCATATTTTCTTGCGAATAGTAATATATAGCCTGTAAGATAAGCCCTCTTTTCCCATTTCCTTCTAGTTCTCTATCAAGATAATTGAGAGTTAACGTTTAGTCCCTAGCTGGAATGAAATGCGGATATTGAATGTAACTCTCATGGAATGCTGGTGATTTTCGGAATAACCGAACAGATCCAGTATTTATCACTTGAATTCCGTATAGAAAGGAAACGAAAAAATCATGAAGAAAGTTTTAGTAACAGTAAGCTTATTTGCTTTAAGTTTAACAGGATCGCTGTTTAGCAGTGCGTGCGGTTGTCACCCACCGAATTGCATTAGGGAGTACGTCTGCGATCAATATGGCAATAATTGTGAGTGGAGAACTAAAAGAAGATTTTTTGTTCAGAATAATTTTCAAGCGCCCACAAGCGAATTGAACCAATACGCTGGAATTTTTGATTTGGCAACGCCTTGGCAGCTTGATACAACCGGAAGCCCTCGGGTTACAATAAAGCTGGAAAATAATACAGGTGGTTTTGTGGAAGAGAACTTTACACTGACTTTTAACCAAGGCATTTCACTGGCCACTGGAAGTGTCGACAAGAATACTACTCCAACTGCGTTTGTTATTAGCGATAAAGCGGCTGTTAGTAACTTCTTAAGTTCGGCATCAACTTCCGGTTATTCAAACTCTGAGGCTACAGTTACTTTTACCATTCCGGTAGTTTTAGCCGATAATTCAATCGCTTCCGGAAAATATGTAAATCATCTTCGCGTGATAGATAGCACCGGAATAACTTATGACGATACATTTTATTTTATCTACACGGCCCCGGAAAACGGATGCAGCCAGGGAATAGTAGCAATCGGAGAGTAGTCGAGAATAAGGGGAGAGAGTCTCCCCTGCTCATAAAGATAAGTACATACGACCACATAAAATAAGCGTCATGAAAACCCGTTTAAGAAAATTTATTCCGATTACGATCGCTGCAATTTTTGGTATGTATTGCTTAGCAAGTATAGTTGCCGGTCAAAAGATCGTGGAGTATTCCCAGATCAAGGTAAATGAAAAGGACAAAAAGACGAAAGTAGTTAATTTAACTGAAGAGGCTAAATATCAGTGCGATAGTCTGATAAAAAGCGCCGTTGGGAAAAGCACTATTGAAGTCAGGTTTCCGAAGAGGTTTTCAACGGAAGCCGAGTCTATTTTACTGGCAATAGAGAAGTCCGTTGCGCGCGTTCAGGAAATTCTCAATTACCCACCCATAGAAGACATTAGATTTTATTTATTGCAAAAAAACGATGTCCCGGAAAGTTATAAGATTTTAGATGATGTCGGGGATAAGAATGTATTTTTATTTTTATTCGTTTTTAGCGAAAAAAAAGAAATGGAGATTACTTGTCGGGATGCTAACGATCTATGCCGAAGCATTTACGGAACGATACCTCACGAACTGACCCACGGCGTAATTGGAACGCTTTTGCGTCATAATAAAACCAGATGGTTTCACGAAGGATTGTCGGAATTTGTAAGTGAAGAAGTTAGCAATCGGTTTTTTATTAGTAAAACAGCAAATGAAATTCCTATGCTCTCGCTGCATCGGAAAGAAATTCGCGATGGATTATGGTCATGGGATTACGAAGCTGACAAGATAAATAAAGAGAGCATGCAAAATACAAAGGTGCCCTTTTTTCTTTATCATTCATCCGGGTATTTATTAAAGCTGATAATCAAGAATTCTGAAAAACGAGCCATCGTGAAACCTCTAGATGTTTTGCTCAATAAATTACGTTATTTTAAGGAAACAACAGGTGTCATGGCTGGAGCCGCAGAATTGAACGATATTCTACGGCAATACCTCAAAGTTGATTATAAGGAACTCGGAACTCTGGATATTAAGGATCAAGAAAAATTTGTCGAAGAAGCGGTAAGAGGTATTTCTCTAAAAAATGTTACTGCATCGGATAAGTTTAAATTCTTGTACGTATTAGCGGCCGTGGATGAAATCCCTGTTTCTGATAAAAATATAAAAATTTTATTGGATAATGTGTATAAAAAGCAAGAAGACGCATTTTTTGCAAACCTGGCAGCGACCGGAATTGTAAGAAGATTCAAACAAATAGACAGCGATAAAATATTGAAGGAATATATTACGGAAAATCCAGGCTTGAAACAGAATTCCTTAAAAAAAGTGAAAAAACAGCTAGAAAAAATGTCGATCCGTCCTCTCAGGGAATAACTTTGGCATTACAAATCTACTCATTGGCTAAGACCAGCACCGGATCGATCGACGTCGCGCGCCACGCCGGATAAAGCGCTCCCAGCAGGCTGCCGCCGATGGCGATCAACGCGGCGGAGATCATCCAGCCCCAGCTAAATTCAAAAATAAGCTCAAATCGTTTTTGGATAATAAAGGCCGCGATAAATGAAACCGCAAAACCCACTACCACACCCAGGATGCCTATCATCAGCGCTTCCTGTTCGATCACCTGCACGACAAAAAGTTTCGATGCGCCCAGCGACTTCAGAATACCGATCTCCTTGCGCCTTTCGGTAATGGTCGTGTACATCGACAGCAGCACAAAGATCGTGCTGACGAAAATGCCCAGGCCGACCAGCACCTTCAGAAAGATTCCCAGTGAGGGAACGCGTTCTTCGGCGTCGATGATCAATTCGCGGGTCAAATTTATCTTGTTGCCGGGCATGGCTTCCTCGATCCTGGCCGCCACTTTGTCGGTATCGGCCGGGTCGTTTAATTTGACCAGAATATAAGTGCATTTGTTGCCCACCTGCAGCGCCTCCTGCATGGCCGCGAGCGACATTTTTATTCGCGACCCCGAAGGCGGCGCAAAAATGCCGGTAACCTTGTATTCCTTGCCGCCGAATAGCTGTACCGTATCGTCGATCGAAACCTTGTCTTCCCGCGCTTGTCGCTCGTCTAAAACAACCTCGTTCAATTCGGCGGCCGCGCGCCCCTGGATGATCTTCATCTCGTTCATGCGGGCAAACGGTTCCCAATCGACCCCGTCAAGCTGCTGGATGCCCCAGCGTCCCTTGGTGCTCGGGGTAACATAGCGGATGACCGGAACTACTTCCTTCACGCCTTCGATCTCTAGCAGCCTTTTTGCATAACCGACGCTGACACTGGCGTTCGAACTGGTCAATTCCATCGCGCCCGGACGCGTAAAAACGATCTCGGCCTTCCAATTCGAAGCGCGCTTTGCCATGTCATTGGACATCCCGCGCGCCAGCCCGGTGAAAAGCACCACCAACACGACACCCAAAGCCACGCCGACCACGCTGATCAGCGTGCGAAAGGGACGGGTACGTAAATTGGCTAAAACAAGCTCCAGCATAGTGAATATGTAAGTTTAACCGAATAGGAAATTAATTACTATTTAGCATTCCGGCTGTGGCCGATCTCAGTATCGGTTGCCGCGCATCGGCAAAAGGCGCTGCAGTTATTACCACACTTGAAATGAGCCCTCCCTGACAGATATTCTTATCGGTACCGGCAGCGACTTAAAATCAGGACCCTATTGGTCTAATATTTTGGTGAAATCGAAATCCGGCTTTTCCTTATAGGCAAAAAGTTCTTTTCTACTCTGAAAATCCTGATACATCCTGTCGTAAGTTGCAAAGAGAAAATCGGTTGCCTTGTCGCGAGTGTTTTCCCGCGCGGTCGCGAGCGCGGCGGCTACTTTTCGCTGCCGCAGTTCCGGATCGTTCGCAATTTCACGGATCGCGGCCGCAAAACCTGCCGCATTCGTTGCTACCAGCCAGGCATTTTCCTGGGTCGCGTAGGAAAGCAAGCCGCCGGCGTTCGGCGCCACCACCGGCACACCCGAGGCCATTGCTTCGAGCGGCGCGATGCCAAAAGGTTCGCGCGGATTGGGATGCAGAAAGACATCCGCATTGGCGTAATAATTTGCCAGCGTCTCTTTATCCAGGTGTCCTAGCAGAACAACCTTTCCGGGAAAACGCTTTTCGGTTTCTTTTTGCAGCCACTCGGCCTGCGGGCCGGCCCCGGCGATCAAAAGACGATAATCCTGCGGTTCGTTTTTCAGCGCGTCCATCAGCTCCGGTAAAAGCTCGATGTTTTTCTCCGGCGAGATGCGCCCGGCATAGAGCAGCAAAATTGCGTCAGCGGGCACGCCGGCGCGCTCGCGCATTTCACTTTTTACAAGTTCGGAAAATCTGCGCGGACTAAAATATTCGGCGTCGATACCGCGCGGGCAGACGGAGATGCGCTCCCTGTAATCTACCTTGGGCGCTTTGAAAAAACGCCAGCACCGGTTAAGAAATTCTGCCGAACGGCGCGGGTTGTGTTTTGCTTCGACCGATTCATAAAATTCCGCTGCCGTGTAAACCGAATTTGCGATGTGAAAATCGTAAAGCGGAAATTCGTAATTGCCCATTACCCGGCGCGCAAACCATTTAGCGATCTTTCCGCCGGATAAAAATGAAGCCATGTTGTCGTCCATTCGTTCGCAGGAAAAATGAACCAGCATCGGGCGTCCGAGTTTTTTAAAATTATTGGTGCGGATCATCGCGCCCATAAAACTCAAAGTATATTTGTCGCAAACCTCGATCATATCCGGCATTTCGTCCAGCAGGATCTCGCGGATGCGCGTTTCCTTGAGCATGTATTGCCAGGGCATTATCATCCGGTAGCGTTTATCGAAGATCGGTGATTTTCGCGCGGGAATGTAATAGATTTTGCCGAATTCGTTGACCTCTTCGATCTCTTCGGTTTCACCGGGCACGATCAGGCGAACGTAGCGTTTATGCCGAGCGGCGGCGGCCAGCAAGTTGTTATAGCTGGTGCTGATGCCACCTGAGTTTTTGTGGTAATAATTGGTAAGGTGGACGGATTTGATCGCTTTACCACTCTGTGAAGTTTCAGGCATCAATGTGTCCAAGTTTGCGGGCGCTATAGACCGCTATAAATGCAACGGAAATTATTATCAAGGCCAGCACGGAAAATCCGGTTACCACGCCCCACATGGGTTTTCCCCGCAGCAGCCAGGCCGCCGCTCCCAGCCCGGCGCTGGTGACAAGGGTGCAAACGACCGAAACGACATAACGCCCGCGCTGGATCAATTCCCAGACCTTCCACGGAACGAAGAAAATAAATTGCGCGGAAATAAGCGGAAAACTCTTGATATCTTTCCAGAGCGATTGCTGCTTTTTGTCTCTGACCAGCAAAGCTCCCCGCCTCATCGCAAAAATGTTAAAGACGGCGGAAAGGGCGGAGATCAGGATCGAAACCGTGATCGCCTTACCGCTGGAATTCGTGCCGGTAAAATAGTCGTAAAGCGTCTGGACGATAAATTCGATAACGTGGCTGAAAGTCGCTAAAACTATCGGAACCGTCAGCACCGCGTGCCAGGCCGGCTCGACCCGGCTGTAAGCCTGGATCAAAGCGCCGTTGACGCCCCCGAAAAGAGTGCGAAAGACAAATTGCGCCAGCATCGCGCCGAAAGCCAGCTTGAGGCCTTCCTTATTTCCCAGGTAGGCGGCCAGAAAGATCGGCGAACGCAGCAATCCGCTGAGAAGGCCGGCCTTCCAGTTCCAGCGATGGATAACGGATTCTATCGGGTGCTGAAGCAGATACCTGCTCACGCCCACGATAGTATTACTATTTTCCTGTTCTTCTACGTTCTCCATATCCCAATAATTACACTTTCGCTGTTTTCGCCTTGGCGGCATTCTTTCTTTCTTCGGCAATTTCGATCGTTTCGGCGTACGCCAGATAAACTTTTTCGAATACAGAATCCCAGGAACGTTCGTGAGCGAATTCGCGGGCAGCCCGTTTCATTTTCAATAATTTTTCCGGATCGTCTAACAATTCCAGGCTGTATTTAATGAAGTCATCCTGGTTTTCCGCGATAAAACCGGTTTCCTTATGACTGGTGATGAATTTCGGCCCCCCCTTATCGCTCACGATAGAAGGGACTCCCGATGCGCTCGCTTCCTGGACGACGTTGCCGAATGCGTCGGTTTCAGAAGGAAAGATAAAAACATCCATGTTCGCATAGGCTTCAGCCAATTCCTCGCCCGCCAAAAAACCGGTAAAGGTCGCCGTCGTCATATTCTGGCGAAGCCATTCACGCTCGGTGCCTTCGCCGACGATAAAGAATTCGAAATTGGTCCTGCCCATATCCAGCAGGGCTTTTTCAATTTTTGCCAATACCCGCACATCTTTTTCCGCCCGCAGCCGCCCGACAAATCCGAAGCGCACCTTGCCTTCATCTTTTACCGTGCGTTTCGCGGGCGAGAGAAACTCCGTGTCCACGCCGCGCTGCATCAAGCCGGATTTTCTTTCCGTGCCCTTGCCCAGCATATCCACCAGCTCCTGGTTAGGGGACAATACCATTTTGGCCATCTTGTAATACAAGACCGAACCGGCCAGAATTTTCCGCTCGGCAAAGCCGGTTAGCGAATTTCGCATCGAGTCGGGAAGAAAGGCGAACAGCTTATCCAGCCGGCGCGCCGCAAATTCATGGATATTCGTATGCCACGAAGCCAGCAGAGGTATTTGCCGCTTCCACGCCAGATACGCGCCGATGATGCTAACGTCATTGAGCCCGGTGATATGGATCACGTCAGGGCGAAAATTGTCCAGCTCGTGGCTGACGCGGCTGATGTGGCGATTGAAAAAAGGATCGTAGCTGAGATCTTCGTCAAGAGAAAAGGAAAGCGGGGAACGTTTAAGGGAAAATTCGGTGAACTCGCCGTCTTTGAGTATTCCTGTTTGACTGTCCGCGTGGACACAAAGAAATGGATAACCGCGGCGGCGAACAAAATTCGTAAGCTTGTTGCTGGTTAGAGCTACTCCGTTAACTTCCGTATAGGAATCGGGAAAAAATGCAATGCGTATGTCTTGTCTCACTTTAAACACATAAAAAGCGAACAGCATTTAATGAGCGGCGATAAAGCCGGAAAAGTGCTCGTGTGTGACTGTTCGCTCAAAACTTTAGGCGACCTTCGATTTCAGGTCGGGCGCGGCCGATTCGTCCTCGAAAACCGGCAGCTGGGGCGCGTCAAACATGTCCGGGACAACGTCTTTTCGCGATCTGAGCGCGGAAAATACCGGGCGCATCGACGGGTGTCCCAAACCGGTCAAAACCGAATTCGCCACTTTCAGCCATTTCGGCCCGCCGCGCTTCCAGAAAAATGACAGCGGCTGCACGCCGCGATCGTCGATCTGGACAAAAACGCGCTGTATCCATTTCTGCCGGTCTTCCGGAAAATCCCCGTAATGCGTCAAAATTTCTCCGAAGGATTCCATCTGCCGCCAGGCCAGCGGCTGGTAATAATGCGGCATCAAAACTACTTCGCTAAAGCGGTCGCGGCGGATCTGCTCGGCAAATTCCGAGAAATTATTCGAATGCGAAAGATTTACCACCGAATTCGGCTGGCAGCCGTGACGGTCGCCGCCGGAAACCACCGGGAAACCAAGCTGATCGGCCATTTCCATCACCGCTTTATTTTCCGACCAGGTGCGAAAACCGTTGATCTCGAAAGCGTGGATCCAGCGGCCGTGTTTGACAATAAAAGCATCGAGCAGGGTTTGATGACGTTCCTTGCCCACCATTTCGATGTCCCAGATCGGGTGGTTAAAGATCACCAGCACGTCCGGTATTTCGTTAAGCATGGCAAAAAGTTCGTCGAGCCGGTTTTCGCCGAAGGTCAATCCGCGTTTTTCCGCAAAGGTAAAATCGAGCAGGTCTTTGGTGATCGCGTCGGCGCGATCGGCGGGCAGATTATGGACGCCGAGATGGAAAAAACCGTAGTCGAAGGGAACCGTCCACTCCAGCGATATCGGGGCATTTTTCGCGTTGTCATGTTCGGCGCGCACTTTCTGATTGGCGGCGATCTCGTCATGATCGGTCAGCGAAACAATCGCGCCGAGGCCGATACCTTCAATTTGAGCGCGTTCGATATCATAAACCTGTAAAGCCGTCAGCGGCGGCGTCCAATGGGCTTCGGTAAAGTCCATCGGCCGGCCCTCTTTTTTAATATAGCGCTTGCTCTCCCACGCCCAGAACCAATTGATGATCGGCAGTTTCGCGGCGTAATGCGGCACAAAATCGAGCATTTCCCGGGAATGCTGCGTGTGGCAGTGCATGGAAACGCCCGATTTGAAAGAACCTTTCAAATCCCGGTTATCTTTTAAGGTATGAAGGCGGGTTAGCTTTAAATTCATCAACTTATTTCTTTCCCAAAACGTTATAATGTATCAAATTTAATAATAAGTGTAAATTTTGCATGGCGAGATTAGCTTTATATAAGAGATTGATTCCGATCCGGGTTCAAAAGTTGCCGCTAAATCCCATACTAAAACCAGGTTAAACCATCGCCTGAATGTGTTAAAATTTAGGTTTCCGGACCAAATACAGGCATTATCGGTGAGTTCTGTGACACTGTTCTAATATAATTGCGCAAAATCAGGGAAATTTAGATGAAACATTCAACTCTCAAACACATGGTTTTAGGTTTGTTAATGCTGGCTTTAACCGCCTCTGTCGGGGCGCAGGTGAAAAGGCTGCGGACGACCAGCCCTAAAACAGCAAAGGCCGCCGCTACGGCATCCTCGGTTTTGACGAATGACGAGATCGGTTTCGGCCTCAAGGACGCCCTCTCAAACGGCGTCATGCACGCCATTCAGCAATTGGGTGCGCAGGGCGGTTTCTATACCAACCTGCGCGTCAAAATTCCGATGCCGAAACAACTGCAGCCGGTGGAAAAGACCCTGCGGTTTTTGAAACAGGACGATCTGGTCGATGATTTTATTCTCTCGATGAACCGCGCCGCGGAACAATCGATGGTCGAAGCGACCTATGTTTTTGGCGACGCGATCAGGCAGATGAGCATCGCGGACGCTAAAAATATCCTGACCGGCCCCAACGACGCGGCCACGCAATTTTTTCGCCGCACCAGCGAAGAAAAACTGCGCGTAAAATTTCTGCCGATCATAAAGACCGCCACGGAAGAGGCGGGCGTCACCGCCCAGTATAAAAAGCTGATGGAAAAAGGCGGCGGGATCACCGCGCTGCTGGGGCAGAAGGACTTCGATCTGGACGCGTACGTCACGCAAAAAGCGCTCGACGGTTTGTTCATCATGGTTGCCGACGAAGAAAAACGCATCCGCGAAAACCCGGTCGCCAGAACTACCTCGATCCTGAAAAAGGTTTTTGGGAGTATTTTGAAGCCCTGAAAAGATTTCAGTCTGATTTCGTGGTGAACTCAGAGAATAATATTTCGGCCAGGGGCTTTAGTTCGTCTAATTTCCACTTTGCGATCTTTGCGCCTTTGCGTGAGATAATTTCACGCAAAGGCGCAAAGTTCGCAAAGTTTTATGACGGGCGGTCGAAGACCGCCTCTAAACTAAAGCTAGCGGCAATTTATACCCGGCGGTCGAAGACCGCCTCTAAACAGAATCAAGTAAACAGAAATCAAGCCTTTTTCTGAATAAATTGAACGAAATTTGACTTTCATACGTAACAATTTAAAGTTCTTAAAGTAATGCAGAATTTGATCGGGCAAACTTTGGACGGCAAGTATGCGATCGAGCGCGAATTAGGGCGCGGCGGTATGGGGACGGTGTATTTTGCCAATCATATCGGCACCGAGCGCCCGGTCGCGGTCAAGGTAATCTCGCCGCAATTTATGGCGAAGACCGAATTTGTCGAGCGTTTTCGCCGCGAGGCGCGCGCCGCCGGACGCCTGCGCCACCCCAACGTGGTGGACGTGACCGATTTCGGCATCGCCGAAACTAAATCCGGCAAGGTCGCCTACCTGGTGATGGAATATCTGGACGGCTGTACGCTGGGCGAGATACTGGAGGAAGAAAAACAGATCCCGCTTTCCTGGAGCCTGGATATTCTCGAACAAGTCTCTTCGGCCGTAACCGAAGCGCATGAGCAGGGAATCATTCACCGCGATCTGAAACCGGACAATATCTGGCTGGAACCGAATCAGCGCGGCGGCTACACGGTCAAAGTGCTGGATTTCGGCATTGCCAAGCTCGAAGAGCATTTTCACGACGTTTCCGAGAGTCACTCCTTTATGGGTGCCGGCGCGGAAACGGGCATGTTCCGGCAGCAAATTACCATGGCCGATCAGGATTCGACGGGCACCGCGATACTGCCGCCGAATTCCACGATCGCCGGAGATTCTTCGACGCTGGCCTTAACTCAGACCTCGGAAGCGAATACGATGCTTCAGTCTCAGCAGATCGGGGCCGAGCCCGATTCTGAAGCCGGCACGGCAATTTTTCCGCGTTCGCAAACCGATACCGTTTTGTCCGATGACGAAGGAACGCGCCTGATGACCGAACAGGCCGGCAGCGACCGGGATCAGGCCGCCACCGACGATAAACTCAATCTTCAAACCTATGCCGCCGCCGATCTGACGCGCGTCGGCGCGGTGCTGGGAACGCCGCTGTATATGTCGCCCGAACAGTGCCGCGGCGAAAAGCTCGATGCGCGTTCGGACATTTATTCGCTTGGCGTGATCTCTTACCAGATGCTGGGCGGTGAAACACCATTTAGCGGAAATTATTCGGAAGTGATGGCGGCGCACAAGGAACGTACAGTGCCGCCGCTCCAGGCGAAAAAAGTGCCGAGCCGGGTCAAAAAAGTGGTGATGGCGGCATTATCCAAAAATCCCGACGAACGCCCGCAAACCGCCGAAGGGTATGCCAGCATTCTCCGCTCGCACTCGGAAGGAATGGGCGCGCTGCTGCGGCGCGGGATCGCGATCTATGGCGAACATCTGCCGAAATTCTTTATGTTTTCGCTGATAATCGGCCTGCCGTTCGTGCTGCTGACGTTTCTGAAAGTGACGATCCAGTTTCTCGGTCTTGCCGGAGTGATCAATTCGGAGGTAGCCGGATGGACGGTGGCCTGCCTGGCGATAGCAAACTTTTTCGTACAGATATTTTTCGGCGCGATCGTGGTGGGCGCTACTACCTGGATCGTGGCGCAAATACTGGCAATGCCGCTGCGGCCGATCAGCGTGCGCGCGGCCGCCAGGGAAGTTAAAAAGAAATGGAGACCGCTGATCGCCGCCGTTACGGTAAACTCGCTTTTGGTTCTGGTCGGGATCTTTATGTGTTTTATTCCCGGGATATGGCTGACCACCCGGAATATGCTGGCGGCCCCGTCGATCATGATGGAGGGCATTTCCGCGCGGAAATCTTTTCGCCGCTCTAAAATACTGGTCGGGCGCTCTTACTGGACGGTTTTGGGGACAGTCATCGTCATGCACGTAGTGCCGATATTTTTCGCCCTGATCATATCGCTTTCCATTACGTCGATCATCCGCAACGGCGTCGATATGTATGAAAAAGCCCAGGCGCGAAGCGCCGCAGCAAAAGCCAATAACGATCCTGCTAATAATACTGCTAATGACGCAAGTAAAGACACTGCTGCTGCTACGGGGGGGACGGCGGCGGATGATGACGAACGTAATGTCGGGGTAAAGATCGGCCCGTCCGGTGTAAACGTCACTGAAGAACCGGATGAGAGCAGCGAGACGAAGGCTAAAACCACTTCGATGAGGAAGACCGCGGGAATCGTCAGCCAGGGTATCTTCGATCTGATCTGGGCGCCGATAGTTATCTTTATTACTTCTTTTATCTCCGTAATAACCGCGTTGATATATTTCAAGACACGGCTGGCCGGCGGCGAATCGATGCACGACCTTTTGGCGCAATTTGAAGAAGCGGAACGTCCCCGCAGCAAATGGCAGGAACGCGTCCGCCAGCGGCTGCAGCAATCCGGCAGGTCAACCGGCAGATCGGGCAGCAAGTCTCCAAGCAGATCATAGAAACAAAATGCTATCCTAATGGTATATGCGGGTTTTGAGCGTATTTTCACTTCTCCTCTTCACGCTGAGTGTTCAGGCGCAGAAATTCGAGCGTGAATTCGAAGTGAAAGGCGCTCCGGAAATTTCGATCACCAACCTTAACGGGCGGGTTGCGGTTTTGGCGGACGAAACGCTCGAAGGTAAAATCGTGGTCTCCGCCGAGTCGCCGCAAACGGTCGCCGCCGCCGATATTTCATTCAAGCCATCCGGAAACGGCCTCGACATTCTCGTCAATCAGCTAAAAACAAAAAAACGCGTCGATATTCTAGTCAGGACGCCGGCCCGTTCCTCGGTAAAGATAAAAACCGAGGGCGGCGAAGTTCAGATCGGCGGTGATATCGCCTCCGCCGAAGTCTCGACCGACACCGGAACGATCTCGACCGATGTTCCGCTCGATTCGGTCAAATTTAATTTTCACTGGCTGTCTTCGCGCCCGCGATTTTTGAGCGACGTTGAGCTTCCGAAGGTAGAGGAAAAATCCGGCGGGCGCTTTGTCATAAACGGAAAAATAAGCGATCCCAAGCCGCCTAAAATTGTTAAAAAACCTCCTTCGGAAACCGTAGAACCCGTAGAGGCGGGGACTGGCGAGCCGGAAAAAAAAGCCGCGAAAGTAAGATCCGGCAGCACCGGTATCACGCTCGATCTGAGAACCCAGCGCGGTGTAATTCTCTTTAACGTCGATCCGAAGGACATCCGCAGCGACCTGCGCGAGCGGCAATTGACCGAAGCCGCCAAAGCAATTATCCGCAGCGGCGATCCTGTAATGACGGATGCGATCCGCATCGCCAGCCCGAATTTTTTCGGCGAATTCGCGAAAACGCTTCCGCCGCGCCGCGCCCGCCCGACTTTTTCGGAGACCGGAAACCAGAATGGCGCTCCCGGAGCGTACTCGGAATTTAAAAGGGTAAATGTCCGGGTGACGGATATCATGGGGCGCGCCGTCAGCGGGCTGCAGGCGAAGGATTTTGCCGTCACGGAAAACAACAGCGAAACGGAAGTTTTAAAGGTCGAAACTTCGAATGCGCCGTTTAACCTGGTGCTGCTGCTGGACGTGTCGGGCAGCGTCGAAGAGTATATCGATTTTATTCGCAAGGCCGCGCGGAATTTTCTCGATACGGCCAGCGAAAAAGACCGGATCGCAATCGTCATTTTTAGCGACGACGTCAAGGTGCTTTCCGATTTCACGACCGATAGAAAACACCTTTCCGAGAGCCTCGACACTTTCGACGCCGGCGGCGGGACGGCCTATTACGACGCGCTCGCCTTTAGCATGGTGGACACGCTGAAACCGTTTCGCGGTGGCAGCACGGCGATCGTGATACTTTCCGATGGCGACGATAACCGCTCGTTTTTGCCGTTCGACGCGCTGACGGACGGTATCGGTGAAAGCGGCGTGCTGATGTACCCGCTCTACGTGCCTTCGGAATTGATCGCGGCATCGAAAACCTACGATCAAAACGCGGCCAGCGATCCGACCCGCGCGAAGTTTTTGGGACTCGGCACGCGCGCCGAAGCTGAAGGCGCGAAACTGGCAAAAGCTTCGGGCGGGGTTTATTATCCGATCCGGCAGTTGAGCGATCTGCAGAAAGCCTATGATGACGTCGTCCGGCAGCTTCGCACTTCCTATTCGGTGACGTTTCGCTCCAAGCTTCCGCCGGAAGAGACTGCCGGCGGGCGCACCTCGCCGCGTGTGAGAGTGAAGATCAACCGGGAAAATATTTTTACCCGGCTTGGCGCGCTGGAAAATGTCCCGACGGGCGAAATACAAAAATAAAATTGCGACCTGGAACAGCCGCAATGGGCGTCGGCGCATCCGATATAAAGTTATTTTTTGAAAGAGTTATGAAAAAGCGAATATTTCTTTTCTTTATGCTGTGTTTCGGCATGTTGGCGATAACGGCGCAGGCGCAGGATCCGCAGCCGGCGGCGTCGCCGAAACCTACCCCCAGGCCGTCTTATTCGGCGATGCTGGAAAGAGTCAAAAAAGGCGATCTGACCGTCGATTTTAAGGCAATGCGATTCGCCTTTCACGATAGCGGCGGAGTTTACGATAATTCGGGCATCAGCCAAAAAATGAACGTGGCTTTTGCCGGGAAAGATTACAAGAAGGCTTTAAAAGCGGCGCAGGAACAATTAGACAAATCCTATGTCAATATACAGGCCCACCTGGCGGCCGCCGGTTCTTATAAGCAGCTAAATAAAACCGCTGAAAGCGAATTTCATTTTAAGATAGCAACGGCCCTTATCAGTTCCATTACAAATGACGGTGACGGTAAAACAGCCAAAACCGCCTGGTGGGTGATCGATGTCGGTGAAGAATATGCCGTGCTCGGTTCGATGGGTTATCTGATCCCATCCCAATCCCTGATCCAGCAGGACGGCCACTCTTACGACCTGATGACGGTGACCAACACCAAGACCCAGGAAACGTCAAAGTTATTTTTTAACGTCGATAAGATATTCGAGGGACGCAAAGCAAACTGAATGGAAACCGGGAAATGGAAAACTCGCTGATCGATTCACTTTTTGACGAAAAAGAGCGCCGCCCGCTGAGCGTTTCCGAATTGACCGCGCAGGTCAAGGGCGAGCTCGAACGGCGTTTTGCTTCCGTCTGGGTCGAAGGCGAGATCGTAAATTTCATGGCCGCCGGTTCCGGGCACTGGTACTTCAATTTGAACGACGGTTTTTCGCAAGTGCGGGCGGTTTGTTTTCGCCTCGCCAATTCGCGGATCAAGTTTCGACCGTTCGACGGGGTTCAGGTGCGCGTTCGCGGGAAATTGACGGTCTATGAAAAACGGGGGGAATATCAACTGCTGGTCGAATCGCTGGAACCGGCCGGCGAAGGCGCGTTAAAAGCGGCATTCGAACAGATCAAGGCAAAGCTCGAACGGGAAGGTTTGTTCGATCCCGAACGCAAACGAGCGCTCCCTCTGTTTCCCAAACGCATCGGCATTATCACCTCGCCGACCGGCGCGGCCATTCACGATATTATTAACGTGCTGACGCGACGTACCCGCAGCGTCAGCGTGGTGGTCATTCCGGCCCGCGTGCAGGGCGAATTCGCCGGTGAAGAGATAGCCGCGGCGATCGAACTGGCTAATAAATTCAACGCAAAAATTTCCGAAGCGGAAAAGATCGACGTGTTGATCGTCGGGCGCGGGGGCGGCTCCGCCGAGGACCTGTGGGCCTTTAACGAAGAACGCGTGGCGCGGGCGATCTACGGCTCGAAAATTCCGGTGATATCGGCCGTCGGCCACGAAACCGATTTTACCATCGCCGATCTGGCGGCCGATCTGCGCGCGCCCACACCCTCGGCGGCGGCGGAACTGGTCGCAGTGCACGAGGCGCAACTGGAAAATTTTATTTCCGAACGGCGGCGCAATTTGGCAAAGCTTATTTCCTGGAAAATATTGGAAGTAAGAAACGATCTGCAGAGCCTGGCGCTTTCCTATGTTTTTACCGAGTTTCCACAAAGTTTAAGGGAGAGGCGGCAGTCGGTGGAAAATTCGCGAAAACAGGCGGAAATTCTGCTGCGCGGCCGGCTGGTAAAAACCGAGCGGCGGCTGGAAAATCTCACTCAGCGTTTATCTCCGGTAAAACTTTCCGCCGGGGTCAATGAGAACCGCAGCCGGCTGTCGGCGCTCGACCAAAAAAACTTCACGGCGATAGGAAAAAGGATCGACGAGGCCGGGGAAAAGCTTAAGGTCGCGGCGGCGTCGCTCGACGCGCTTTCACCGCTGGCGGTTTTAGGGCGCGGGTATGCGATCGCCTATATGGAAAACGGCGCGATACTGCGCGACTCAGGGCAAGTATCTCTGGGTGAGAAAATAAAAATTCAGCTTTTGCGCGGATCAGTGCGCGCAAAAATTGAAGATGCAGAAAAAATGGATAATCCCGGCGAGTAAATTATCTGACCAGAGCGCGAAATTCACGGGCGATGCGGCTGATCTCCGCCGCGCCTTTTTCTTTTAGTACCGCGGCGTTCGAGATCTCCCCGCCGACACCGATAGCGACCGCGCCGGCCTTGATAAATTCCGCCGCGTTTGCCAGCGAGATGCCGCCGGTCGGCATCAGTTTGATATCGGGAAACGGAGCGCGCAGGGCTTTCAGATAACTCGCGCCGCCCATCGCGCTAACCGGGAACACCTTTACCACGTCCGCGCCCGCCCGCCAGGCGGTATAAACTTCGGTCGGCGTCAGCGCGCCGGCGCAGATCAGCACTTCCGAGGCGTTGCAAAATGTGATGACGTCGATATTCAGGCACGGCGTGACGATAAATTCCGCTCCGGCGAGAATGCATTCGCGGGCCGTATCTTCATCCAAAACCGTCCCCGCGCCGATCAACACCGAATCGCCGAATTTCAGCTTTAGCTCAGCGATCAGTTCGACCGCGCCCGGCACGGTCATCGTCACTTCCAGACAGCCGATGCCGCCCGCGATGATAGCTTCCGCCAGCGCGAGCGCGTCTTCTTTATTATTTGTTCGCAGCACCGGGGCGATCCCGATGGCCTGAATTTTTGCGAGAACCTCTTGTTTGGTCATGATTTGTCTCTTACGATTATAACCCGAAGCGCGGAAATTTATCACTGGGAGCGCGGACGGCTCGTTCGCCATGAATGCGCAGTGTTCAGAGATCGGAATTCCGCTGCGGATAAACACGGATCTGCGTTGGTCTGAAATTCTTATCCGTGCCTATCCCGCGTAAATTCGCGGCCCGCGCTCCCAGTAAAACGCGCCCTAACTTTGCCTCGCCTTATTAAATCTAAGATAATGGCTATGCCCGATTTTTGAGCGTTAGGTGTAGTATTAAAATCGATGTCGCGTATTGTGGTTAATCTTGATGAAGCTGAAAAACAGGGAAACTCGTTTGCCGGAAAGCGGGCGGATGCTTCACCGCCGCCGCCGAAAGTAGGCAAAAAACGCAGTATCTGGAAAACTATTTTTAAAACCGTCCTCGTTCTGATCGGGTTAATTTTGGTAGTGGGCGGGATCGGCGGATACTTTTACTGGCAGGAACTCCGGCGTTCGCCCGCTTATTCGTTGGCGCTGATCGTCGATGCCGCGCGTAAAGACGATAAACCGGCGCTGGCGCGGCTGGTCGATACCGACCGGATCGTTGACTCCTTTGTGCCACAGATCACCGACAAGGCGGTCGAGCTTTATGGGCGCGGGCTGCCGCAGGCGGTAATTCAAAAATTGGCGCGGGTCGCCTCGCCGGTGCTGCCGGCGCTAAAAGATCACGCGCGGAACGAACTGCCCCGGTTGATCCGGGAAAAAACTAAAAGCGCCGATAACGTACCTTTTTTCCTGGTTGCCATTGGTGCGTGGCAAACCCTGGAAATAAAACTGGACGGCGATATTGCCGTTGTCAAAAGTACGATGCCCGATCACCCGCTCGAGATCAAGATGCAGAAAAACGGCGATATCTGGCAGGTGATCGAAGTCCGCGACGAACCGCTGGCGCGAAAAATAGCCGAAAAAATGGGACAGGAAATAATCGCGGCGGCCAACGGAGCTGGCAATCGTGCCGGGGAAATAATCGGCGTGCAGAATTTGAATGAATTGTTAAAAAAAGCGGAAGAGTTTTTACGCTAGCCACAAAAGAAACGTATGAATCAAAAAAAGCAGAGTTTTGAAGATTCACTCGCCCAGCTGGAAAAGATCGTCGGCCAGCTTGAGCAGGGCGATCTCGCGCTGGAAGAAAGCCTTGAGCTTTTTGAAATAGGCGTGCGCCTGTCGCGCGAATGCCAGGAGAGACTAAGCGGAGCCGAGCGCCGCATAGAAGTTTTATTAAAGGATCAAAACGGCGAGCCGGCCCTCGAAGACCTCGACGGCCGCCAGATCGAATCCGTCGAAGTGCAGACATACAAAAAGATAGTTTTCGATAACGACGACGACGACACACCGTTCTAATTTTCTAACCGGCGATCATTGTGCAGCCTATTAAAAAAACCATCAAGGAAAACAGCCTCGAACGATTTATCGGGGAATGCCGCGCCGCGGTCGAAGCAAAGCTCGACGAACTGATCCCGTCATCCGAAACCGAGCCGGCGCGGCTGCATGAAGCCGTTCGCTGGAGCCTTTTTGCCGGCGGCAAACGCTTTCGCCCGGTGCTGATGTCGGCGGTGGGCGTGACCTTTGGCGCCGCGCCGGAAAAACTTTTGCGCGCGGCGGCGGCGATCGAAATGATCCATACCTATTCATTGATCCATGACGATCTGCCCTCGATGGACGACGACGATCTGCGGCGCGGGCGTGAAACCTGTCACATAAAATTCGACGAAGCCACCGCGATACTTGCCGGGGACGCGCTGCAAACATTGGCCTTTCAGGCGATCGCCGAAGACGAAGAACTTTCCCCCGAAGTTCGCGTGAAATTGATCTCGGAGATTTCCCGCGCCGCCGGAACGCCGCGCGGTATGATCGCGGGGCAGGTTTTCGATCTCGCCGGGGAAAATCAAGCTATCGACCGCGGCGGGCTGGAAAATATTCACTCGAAAAAGACGGGCGCTTTGGTCAGGGCGGCCGCCCGCTGCGGCGCTATTATTGCCGGCGCGAACGAAAGCGAACTAGCCGCCGTTTCGGATTACGCGGATCAATTGGGATTGCTTTTTCAAATAACCGACGATCTGCTGGACGTGACCGCTGAGACCGGCACGCTGGGCAAAACGGCCGGCAAAGACGAAAAGGCCAGGAAAGCCACCTATGTTTCTCTTTACGGTTTGGAGCAAACGCGGGAAACCGCCGTCAAGGTTCATGCCGAGGCGTGCCGGCATCTGGCGGGACTGGAAAAAGACACATTTCTGCTGAGAGAGATCGCCGCTTATATTTTGCACCGGGAAAATTAGTATTCATTCGCGGCAACTTAAAGGAATTTTCGGCCTATTCCGCATTTTTTTATCTCCGTAGAGTAGTTTCTCTCCACCCATTACCGATGGACAATTCATTCACGCGATCAAACAATATTTTTCCCGGAAGCTTCTGGCAGGCCGGTTTGTTTGTCGCGGCGTTTTGCTTTTTGTATTTTTCGGTATTGGGAAAACTCGGCCGCGATTGGTGGTTCGAGGAAAATTATTCTCACGGGCTGCTGATCCCATTTATCATCGGCTATATCGTCTGGCTGGAATTCGACCACCTCAGGCAAAACAGCCGCAAGCCGGCATTTTTTCTCGGAGGCGGGATCGTCGCCTTTGCCTTGATGATGCTTTTGGTCGGTACGCTCGGCGCCGAGCTTTACGCACAGCGGCTTTCGCTGTTTTTAATGCTGGCCGGGATCGTGGTTTATTTTTGGGGCACCAAGCTGCTGCAGCTTCTGGCGGTGCCGTTTCTGCTGTTATTTTTCGCGCTGCCGATTCCCAGCCTCATTTTTAACCAGATCGCCTTTCCGCTGCAGACGATCGCTTCGAAACTGGCTATCTGGGGAATTCAAGTGCTGAACGTCCCTTCTGTGCGGGAAGGAAACGTTATCGAAATTTTGCCGCGCGGCGCGATGAGCACCGTCAAACTGGAGGTGGTCGAAGCCTGCAGCGGCATCCGCTCGCTGATGACGCTGGTCACGATAGCATTAATATTGGGCTACTTTACGCGGAGGTCGAAAATCCACGCCGGCTTACTTTCGTATTTAAAGGACTTCGATTTCTGGCGGATATTGATTCTGATGCTTTCCGCGGTGCCGATCGCCATTATTACTAACGCCGCCCGCGTCACCGCTACCGGGATGATGACCTTTCAATACGGACGGCAGTCCGCCGAAGGCTTTTCCCATAATTTTGCCGGTTGGCTGGTCTACCTGGCGGCTTTGCTGCTGCTTCTCGGGGTGAACTGGCTGCTGAATTTCGGCTTTAATACCTGGGTGAAAAAACAACATGCTTAAGGATTCAGGCAGCGGAAAATTTTGGCTTTTGCTCGCGGTGCTGTTCGCGGCGGGAATTTTTATTAATTTCTTCGAGCAGACGGGCGAAGCAGAACTCCCGCGTAAAAGCCTGAGTGAATTTCCCGCTCAGCTCGGCGAATGGCGGCAGAGCGGCGCGGATGAGCGTTTTAGCGCCGAAACGGAAAGCGTACTCCGCGCGGACGATTACGTAATGCGAAACTACGCGATGCCGGGCGCAAGCGGCGGCAGGCGCGCTAATCTATACGTCGGCTACTATCTTTCCCAGAAAACCGGGGCTACCTATCACAGCCCTTTGAACTGCCTGCCGGGTTCCGGCTGGACGATGAGCCAGCCGCAAAAGATAGACATCAAATCTCCCGGCGGCAAAACCGTTCAGGCCAACGCCTACATTATCGAAAGCGATAAGTACAAGGAAGTCTTAATTTACTGGTACCAGGGACGCGGCCGCGCGGTAGCGGACGAATTCCAGGACAAGATGTTCACCATCTGGGACAGCCTTTTGCGCCGCCGCTCGGACGGTTCGATGGTCAGAGTGATGACTTCCGTCGGCGATTCGCAGGAAAAAGCGATAAACGCGGCGCTGGACCTCGCCGGAAGAACCGCCGACAATATTTCGGAATACGTTCCGGATTAAAATACGATTCAGGAACTATTAAGCTAAACCCCACATTATTAATTCTTTACAAAGAGTTCTCCGAAAAATAGTTAATAGTGTGCAGTTAATAGTCAACAGTTTTGGATCGGTAATTACATCTTCAAAAGCTGGTAAATTTTACTTCAAACAAACCCCCGCCAACTTTGTTAAAAGTTTTTCTGAAACTATCGTCCCATTGCCACTTTTTTTTCATTGCCAGAAGGTTTGGTAACTTTTTGTGAAATATAGGCAAAAAGTTGGTTTGAAAGATATTTCCCTTCATGCTTTTGCAATTTTTGTCCAAGTCGCAGAGGCGAGGATAAATTCAGAGATCCTTATCGGCTGTCATTGCCCGATATCCGGTAAGGATCGCAGTTTTGTAGCAGTTTTTTAAACTGTGAGGGATCCAAAAAGATGTTCAAAATCGAGTGCCAAGCGCATGTAAAGCCGTTTTTGATTGCGGCGATCCTGCTAATATTCGCGACCACCTTAACTTCCTGCATATTCGGCGGTAAAGAGAGATATGTCAGCCGCGGCGAAGATTACCTGAAAAAAAGAAGATTTCAGGAAGCCGCGCTGGAATTTCGCTCGGCCGTTCAGGCCGACAGAACCTATGCCCCGGCGCATTGGGGACTGGCGCGCGCTTTCGAAGGTTCAGGTTACTCTTCGCAAACCATCGAAGAGCTTCGCCGCGTCATCGAGCTTGATCCGAATCATCTGGACGCCCGCACGAAATTAGGCACTTACCTTTTATCGGCCAATCCGCCGGAGATCGACGAAACACGCTTCCTGCTGGAAAACATTTTTACGGTCGAACCGAATTTTATCGACGGCCATGTTTTGAAGGCCGCGCTTCTCTCCGCCCAAAAGAAACCGGAGCAGGAGATCGAAGATGCGCTGAACCACGCCGTCTCGCTGGACCCGAACCGCATCGAAACCTATCTCAGCGCCGCGCGCTATTTCTATAAGGCAAAAAAGAACGAAAAAGCCGAGCAGGCTCTAAACACCGCGATCTCGGTCAGTTCTGAGTCGGCCCCGGCTTATATGGAGTACGGCAAATACTTCGAATTCAACGGCCGCGCGCCGGAAGCCGAAGCCAAATATAAAAAAGCGATCGAGGCCGAATCGAGCAATCTCGAAGCGAGAGAGTTGTTAGCACAATTTTATTTCAACCAGAATCAATACGACAAAGCGGAACAGGCCTATAAAGAGCTGGTCGAAGTGCAGGGAAATATTCCCGAAGCCAGAGCCTCGCTCGCCGGCTTTTATGTCGCGATAGACCGCGAAGACGACGCCATTAAGGTCTATGAAGAAATTCTGGCCGAAGCGCCGGAATTCGTTCATGCGCGTTATCAACTGGGCGAGATATATCTCGGGCGCGGCGAAACTGAAAAAGTTAAGGCGCAGCTCAAGGATCTGTTCAGTCGCGACGAGCGCGATATGCAGGCGCTGATGCTGCGCGCGCGGATGAATGCGCAGGACGGCAGCATAGACGAAGCGATCAAGGACCTGGAAGAAGTTTTACGCCTTTCGCCCGCTTATAAAGATGCTTTGTTTTATATGTCCGACGCCAAGATCCGCGCCGGGCAGGTAGATCAGGCCCGGACGTATATCAGCGATCTGGAGCGTTATAACCCTAAATTCATGTCGAGCAAGCTGCTGAAGATCCAGGCGAGTTTTGCGGCCGACGAACCGAACAAGGCTTTGAACGAGGCCAACGATCTGATCGACGCACTGAAAAATCCGGCGATGAACAACGAAACCGCGCCGCAGGAGATCGAAAGATTGAGCGTGGCGGCGATCACCTCGCGGGGGCTGGCGAACATGCAGATGAGAAACTTTGCCGCCGCGCAAAACGACCTGCAATATGTCCGGCAAATCTCACCGAGCTCGCCCGGCGCGCATATTAACTTGGGACGCCTGGCGCTGGCAATGAACGCACCGGCGGAAGCGGGCGGGTTTTACGAAAAAGCGCTTTCATTCGACGGCAATAATTTTGACGCACTGACCGGATTGGTAAACGTCCTGAACGGGCAGAAGCAATTCGGCGCTTCGCACGATCGCATCGATAAGGCGATCCAGTCGAACGGCTCGCAGCCGAAAATGGTGCCTTCGCTGACGTTTCTTAAAGCGCAGACCTTTGCCGCGCAGGGAAATTCCGACGCCGCCGAAGCGGAATTTTTGAAGGCGATCCAGACCGACGAAAATTATTTACCGGCCTATTCCGCGTATGCCTCGCTGCTGATGGATAAACAGCAGGTCGATCGCGCGCTCGAGCAGTATCGGAAGATACTCACGCTGAGACCGAACGACGCTTCTACTTACGCGCTGATCGCGCTGCTCGAAGACGGCAGGAACAATACCGCGGAAGCCGAGAGCAATTACCGCAAGGCCCTGGAATTAAATCCCGGGATGCCGATCGCCGCCAACAACCTGGCGTGGATCATCGTCGAATCACAGGACGGAAACGCCGACGAAGCACTGCAGTTTGCCAAGGGCGCGATCGAAAAAGTGCCCAACAATCCGGCTTTCTATGACACGCTCGGCTGGGTTTTCTTTAAGAAGGGTTTGAACCCGCTGGCGGTCGAACATCTGAAAAAAGCCGTCGCAATGGAGGCGGTCCAGTCCGCGCAGCGGGGACGGGAACCGAATCCGGCCTATAACCTGAGATTAGGCATTGCGCTGGCCGCCGCGGGCGACAAGCAAAACGCCCGTAAGGAAGTGGAAATCGCGCTCAGAAACGAAAAACATCTGAGCAATAACGACACCAGGAATGCAAAAAATTTACTGGAGACCTTGTAAAAGGATCAGTTACACGAAAGTGGTTTTGAACCTGAGAGGAAAGAGATGAGCGTTGAATTTCGTCAAAGATCGGTCGGAGAGATTCTGGGAATGTTCCGCCGCCGATTCTGGTACATTCTTTTGCCGACGCTGGCCGTGGGGCTGGCGGTGGCCTGGGTTGTCTGGAAACTGCCCAATATTTACGAGTCAAGATCGGTATTGACCGTCAAGCCGCCGACCATCTCGCAATCGGTCGTGCGCCCGCTGACGGAAGAAGATCTGTCGCAGCGCCTGACGACCATCAGTCAGGAAGTGATGAGCCGCTCGACGCTGGAACCGATGATCACGAAATACAATCTCTACCAGTCCGACCGCATTTCCGGCACACCGATGGAACTGATCATCGACAAGATGCGCAAAGCGATCCTCGTCGAACCGGAAAAGAACGACAAGGAAGAGGTCGCGGCGTTCAAAATTACCTATCGCGACCGCGATCCGCAATCGGCCCGGGCCGTCACTGCGGAACTCGCCAGCAAATTCGTCAACGAACAGATACAGGCTTCGATCAACGTTTCGGAAGCGACCAAGAATTTTCTCAACGAAAGATTGAGCCAGTCAAAGGGCGAATTGGACAATATCGAAAAAGAGCGGCTCGACATAATGTCGCAGAACATCGAGACGCTGCCGGAATCGTCGCAGGCGCTGGTCGCGCAGCTCGACGGGCTGCATCAAAAACGCGATTCGCTGGCCAAGGAAAAAGATTCGCTAATCTCCGAGCGCGGCCGCCTGAACGACAATCTGCAATCGACCAGCCGCCAGATGCAGCTGGTGGAAGATTTCGGGCAGACCGACGCGCGGGACGCGCTGAAAACTCAGACGCAGTTCGTGAATTCGCAGACCTATGCCGAACTCATCAAGAAAAAAACCGAGATGGAAGCCAAGCTGAAAAATCAGCTGCAGCAATACCGGGAAAAACATCCCGAGGTGCTGGCGACCAAGAACGAGATCGGCGAGGTCGATAAGCAGCTGGAAGCGCTAAAGACAACGGGCAAGGAAAACGCCGAAGAAGCAAAAGTCGGCGCCCTGCGCAAGGTGGAATTACAGCGCAAATCTTTGGATATCGAAAAACAAAGAGTGGAAAGCCAGCTTTTCCGCAACGAGCGCGACATCCAGCAAAAAGATATCGAGATCGGACAGACGCAGGCACAGATCGGCGGCATGGAAGCCCGCATTAACACCATCCCCGGCGTCAGGGTCGCGCTGGAAGGCGTGAATAACCGCTACCAGACTTCCAAGACCAATTATGAAGAACTGGTCAAGAAAATGCAGGACGCGGAATCGCAGGTGCAGGTGGAAAATAACGCACAGGGCGAAACCATTCAGGTGGTCGACGCCGCCAACCTGCCGCAGTCTCCGGTCGCGCCGAAAAAGGGAATGCTGATCGGGATGGGTGCCATCATCGGCCTTTTATTCGGAATGTTTTTAGCGGGAATTTTTGAGATTCCGCGTTTATTCAGAGTTCAGAATGTCGAAGATGCCAAGCATTATACCGGGCTGCCGGTTCTGGCGGTTGTCCCGCCGCTGCTGACTCACCGTGAGATCTCCCTCCAAAAGCGTCTGGGTTACGTCAAAATTTTGATCGGCGTCGCGGTAGCGATCGTAAGTATTCCGCTGCTGATTGCCGTTTTACAGCTATCCAAAGTTTTTGACCGGATGGTTTCCTAAGGAAAAAGGAAAAAAGAGAGAGACGATATGTATAAAGAATTTTACGGCTTAGAGGACCTCCCCTTCACTTTAACACCCGACCCGAGGTTTATCGTGTTCACGCCTTCGTACAACGAAGTGCTGGCGAGCCTGTATTACGGTTTGGAAAACGCGAAAGGCCTGATCGTTTTGACCGGCGAAGTCGGCACCGGCAAAACGACCGCGCTGCGCTGGATACTGCGCCGGCTGGATTCGAGCGTGCTGGCGGCCTATGTCTTTAACCCGCGCCTGTCGGTGGACGAATTTTATCATCACGTGACGCAGATGCTCGGTATCAAGGAATGGGATAATAAGGCCGATCTTTTGACGACGCTCGGCAGAACGCTCGACGATCGCCACCGGCGCGGGCTGCGCACCGTGCTGATCATCGACGAAGCCCACCAACTTTCAGAATACGTGCTGGAAGAAATCCGTTTGCTGCTCAACTTCGAATCCGACACCGCGAAGCATCTGCAGATAATTCTGACCGGGCAGACGGAGCTTCGCGACGTGCTGAACAAATCGAATCTGCGCCAGCTCAAGCAGCGGGTCGCGCTGCGCTGCAATATGCACGCGCTGCCTAATGTCGAAGAGGTCGAGCGCTATATCACCGAGCGCCTCCTGATCGCCGGTTCCGAGCAGCCGAATATTTTTACGCCGGGCGCGATCGATTTCATTTTCCAATGCTCCGACGGGATACCGCGCCAGATCAACAACCTTTGCGATAACGCGCTGCTGGCGGGTTACGCCGCCGGCGAACAGGTGATCGGCCGCCAGATCATCGAACAGGTCGCCGATAATCTCGATCTGCTGCCGGCCCAGGACGGCCTGATCCTGCACGAACGGAAAGCGGAAGAGGTGCAATCGTCCCGCGTGATGAAACCGCAGGCGCGCGAAGAATTGTGGGGCAATCAACGCCGGGTCGAACCCGCGCCGAAAAATAACGGCTCCAGCCACGTGCAAAACGGCAACGGCCATTCTCAGAATAATCCGTTCAGCGATCTGGACGACGAGGTCAGTCTTGAGATCGAAGAGATCGGAGGCTTCTACTAAGAAGTAAAAAGATTATGAGTATTCTCAAAGCGCTGCAAAAACATTCGGAAGCGCAAGACATCATTGATATAAATCTGCCGGACGACTCGAAAGTGGTTCCTTTCGACAAGAACGGCCGGCGCGGCAATATCGCACCGGAATTATTCAAGAGCAATAATTTAAGAATCGGTTCTCAAAGTTCAGCGTCTAATGGGCAGACTGAGCCTGCTACTGGGATGGCACTCCTCGATAACAGGATTGATACTGCCGGGGCAACTTTGGACGCTGCCGGTTCGATACGCTCGATGGAACACAAAAAACTCCCCGAATTCAGTTCGTGGAATGTGGAACTCGAGCGTGTCGAACCCAGATTAGTTGCGATCACACAGCCCCATTCGAACTATTGTGAAGAATACCGCAGCCTGCGCACGCATATTTTGCACAAAACACAGCGCAAGGGCTTGAAATCGATCGTGGTCGCCAGCACCAGCGCAAACGAAGGCAAAAGCATCACGGCCCTCAACCTGTCATGGCTACTGGCGCAGACCGACGGCGTCAACGCCCTGCTCATCGACAGCGATCTGCGAAACCCGAGCCTGACTGATTACCTGGGGATCGAAACCGACCTCGGGCTGTCCGACATTCTTTCCGAAAAGGCTACGCTGAAGGAATCCATTATTCGGCTTCAGCCCGCCGGTTTGCACCTGCTGCCGGGCGGTGAAGCGATGAGCAACGTTGCCGAACTTATCTCCGGCCCGAAATTCCGCGAGATCATGCGCGAGGCGCGCGAAATGTTCGATTATGTGATAGTCGATGCGCCGCCGCTGGCGATCTTTACCGACGCCACCGTGCTGATCAATCACGCCGATGGAGCGCTGATGGTGATCCGCGCCGGCAAGGCAAAATACAGTGCGGTCGACCGCGTTCTGGAACAGCTTCCCCGTGACCGAATGCTTGGCGTCGTCCTTAATAACAGTAAGGATGAATTGAAGGAAAGCCAGTACCCCTACGGCTATTACTACAAGAAAAGAATGGAAGGCTAACCCCACGGCCTTTCAGGTTCCTTGAGGTTTGAAGAAGCTCTATGAGCGGAACCCGCTTTAATACACGTACAGTAGGATTGATCTCGGCCGAGGCTGTCATAGTCTATGGCAGTGTCCTGCTGGCGTTGTATTTGCGCTTGGGTTCCTGGGGCGCGCAATATCAGCTGGACGAAAGAAACGCCTGGTTCAAGATCGGGCTTGCGGCGATCGTCTGTATCATCGCTCTCTATTTTTACGACCTCTACGATTTTACGGTGATGGGAAACCGCCGCGAACTGATGCTGCGGCTGGTACAGGCGCTGGGGATCGCCTGGGCGCTGCTGGCGCTGCTGTTTTATTTCATTCCCGATCTGCTGATCGGGCGCGGCGTTTCCGTTATTTCGCTGCCGCTGGTGCTGGTAATTTTACTGGCGTGGCGAGTTTCGTTTCACGCGCTGACGGGACACCCCGATATCGGTGAAAAAGTTCTGATAGTCGGTTCCGGACAGTCGGCCTGGGATACGGCCAGGGCCATCCAGCAAAGACGGGACGCGGGTTACCGGATCGTCGGCTATGTCAGCGAGAACGGCAAGCCGATAAATTCTTCGCTGCCGGATTCGAAATATCTCGGCTCGGTCGATAACCTCGACAGCATCATCAAAAGCGAAAACGTCGAACGCGTGGTGATCGCGATCCGCGAACGACGCGGAATTTTCCCGACGGAAAAACTGCTGCGAATGAGTCTGGCGGGCGACGTCAATATCGAAGAATGCGCTTCGTTTTTCGAACGCGTGACCGGGCAGGTCCATTTGGATATGCTGCGGCCTTCGTGGCTGATCTTCGACGGGCGCGAGCGCAATACCCGCATGAAGGATTTCTTTCGCGATCTGGTGCATCGCTCGCTGGCCCTGATCGGCCTGGTCGTGTCGTTTCCGATCGCCGTGCTGACGGCAATTCTCATCAAACTCGAATCGCCCGGCCCGGTTTTCTACCGCCAGGAAAGGGTCGGCAAAAACGGCAAGCCGTTTGAGGTGATAAAGTTTCGCTCGATGCAGATCGATGCTGAAAAAAATGGCCCTGTCTGGGCGATCGACGATGATGACCGCGTGACGCGAGTCGGAAAGATCATTCGCCAGATCCGCGTTGATGAAATACCGCAATTTTGGACCATTCTTAAAGGTGAAATGAGTTTTGTCGGGCCGCGCCCCGAACGGGCGCACTTTATTTCCACGCTGGCCGAAGAAGTTCCGTTCTATGAGCATCGCCACCTGGTCGCTCCGGGATTGACCGGATGGGCGCAGATAAAATACCCGTACGGCGCCTCGGTCGAAGACTCTCGGCAAAAGCTGCAATACGACCTGTACTACATCAAGAATCAGAGCCTGGCGCTGGATCTGGTGATAGTTTTCGAGACGGTCAAGATAGTTTTATTCGGAAAAGGCGGACGGTGATCAATCGGCTTTTTTCGCCCGAAAATTATGGATTAACGGGGTTAATGCGAGTTTAATTTAGTGACAATGGTGTCAAAACCGGAGTTTGTATCTATGAAAATCAAGAGAATGCTGCAAAAATTTATTATCGCTTTGGCGGGATGCTTCGTGCTTTCCGTGCCGGGCCTGGCTCAGAAGGACGCGCCTACTTTAAAAGAAGGTAAGAAAACCGGCGATCCGGCTGCCGCGACCGTAATTGCCGCTCCAAGTAAGGAAACTCCGGCTGCCCCGGAGCCGGCCGCCAGCCCCGAAATAAAAACCGACGGCGCGGAGCCGAATTCCGAGAATGGCTCAGAAGAAGCTTATGTCTCCAATATGTATTCGAACAGCATTCTAAAGGATTACAAACTCGGACCGGAAGATGTGATCACGGTGGAAGTTTTCGGGCAATGTCCGAACTACTGCGTGACCGGCAAAACCGTTCCGCCGACGGGAAGAATTTCTTATCCCCTGATCAAGGAAGGCGTTTTCGTCGCCGGCCGAACCGTCGAGGACGTAGCCGCCGAGATCACCAAAAAATTGGACGAATATATCATCGATCCAAAAGTTCAGGTCACTCTGGATAAAGCCATGTCCGCCCGTTACAGCGTTTTAGGCGACGTGCGCAGCCCCGGCGTCAAACCGATGGCGCGCAGGATCAGCATCATGGATGCCATCGGCGAAGCCGGCGGTATCGCCGAAACGGGAAGCAAAAAGAACGTCATCCTGCTGCGGATGGGAACGGACGGCAAGCTGATATCCCAAACCATCAATGTGGGCGGCATCGAAAAGGGAAAAGGTGAAATGGTTTTTCTCTCGCCGGGCGACCAGGTCATTGTGCAGGGAAACATGTTTAAGAAGATCGACGGCGTAATGAAAATATTTTCGTTCATGAGTTTTGCCCGCGTTTTCACCGGTGGATTCTAAATATTTTAATTTTCGAAAATTAAGCGGAAGAAGCATGAAGAGAGGCTTTCTTCCGCAAATTTGCTTATGCGAAGTTTGAAGCCCCTTTTATTGATCATCTTTTGCTTGCTGCTTAGCCAGGCAGCCCTTGGCGGCTGGACGAAGCAGCGGGTAAATTCTTTTGCCTGGTTTCAGGGAGTTTATTTTCTCAACGAAAAAAAGGGTTGGATAGTCGGCAGCCGCGGCACAATTTTAAACACGCAGGACGGCGGCGATACCTGGCAAAAAATCCCCTCCGGTACCGACGATACCATCAGAGACGTGCATTTCTTTGACGAGCAGAACGGCTGGCTCTTGTGCGAACGCGACCGTTTTCAGCTCGGCAGAAACGCGCCCTCTTATTTATTGAAAACTACCGACGGCGGCGCCCATTGGGACAGCGTCGAGATCGGCGACCAGGGATCGCCGGTCGTGGTCAGCCTGTTTTTCAGCAAGGACAAACGGGGCTGGGCGGTCGGCGAAGGCGGCGCGGTATTTTCGATGCTCCAAGGCAGCGATAACTGGCGAAAGAAAGTTGCGCCGACTGTTTTCGCTTTGATGGACGGCGCGTTCAACGGCGATTCCACCGGATGCCTGGTCGGCGGCGGCGGCACGATATTATTTACCGAAGACGGCGGCCAATTGTGGAATTTTTCGACCGTGTTCGGCAAATCGGAAACAAAACTTAATTCGGTTTTCTTTACCGATCAGCGCAACGGCTGGACGGTCGGTTCGCAAGGCAAGATCTACGCTACTACTAACGGCGGAAAATCCTGGCGCCCGCAAACCTCCCCGGCGAAAACTGACCTTTTCGATGTGGAATTCGTCAGCAGCAGCGAAGGCTGGGCAGTCGGCGCAAGCGGCACATTATTACGCACCCAGAGCGGCGGAAAGGTCTGGGCCAGCGTCCCCAGCGGCGTGCCTCATAAACTGGAACGGGTTGTCTTCGTCGGCCGTGATAAAGGCTGGGTGGTCGGATTTGGCGGCACAGTATTAAAATACCAGTCCGGAAATTAGCCCGAAATTTTCATTTCTAACAATTCGACATCCAAAATTGACACAACCGGGTTGTTTTATTAGACTTAAAAACTTGCCCCAGCCAGTCAAATCAGGCTGAGGCAGTACGGCCAGATAGCTCAGTTGGTAGAGCAGCGGACTGAAAATCCGCGTGTCGGCGGTTCGACCCCGTCTCTGGCCACCAAAAGAATCAATAACTTAGGGCTACCAGCATGGTAGCCCTTTTCTGTTTGTGTGCCGGCTTTTAAGAAGCCACATTTTTTCTGAACATCATCCATCCCAAATTGATCCGTAGCGTCTTTTTGCATGTTAGATAAACATGGGGATAAACGACCCGTCACAGCCCCGACATATAGGACGTTAAACAAGGGCCGTTCTCTTTCTCGAAAATCAAATATCTTTACACTGCAAACCGATATACTTCTGAACGCGATTTCGGAACCAAAAATCCCTTTACTTCTAAAATCTTAAAAATGTCCGACGAATCCGGGAAAGCAATCTTGGCTGAATTAAAGAAATCTGTAAAACTCTCTTTTTGTCAGAAGAAAATCAGGCGGTTCCGGCGCTTAATAAAAGAAGCGGGAATATAGATATGTTTATGAAAGGCGCAAATTAGAAAGGTTATTTGCATGATGAACTTTATGCGGTTGACATCGATTTGCGCCGTATGATAGGTTTTGATTTACACCCGAAGCGCTCCGTTTTAGAAAAACATCGTTTTATCCAAGACAAAGAGCAATTATAAGTTCAGCAGTAATAAGGAGTTATATGCGCTAGTCAATTTGTCACCGATCAGTCTGTCTAATGTGTCCGATCTTGATGTATAAAACGTACATCTCCAGGTCAGAAACATACATCACAAGGTCTGAATAGAATAAACCGCAATAAAAGTTGTTATATGTCCCGTAACTCCCGCAAAATTGTTGGCTCGTCAGAGGGAATTTCCCCTGAGTTGTCCAACTGCCAAATAAGCCCTGCACAGGGTCAGTTTTTATTGCTGCAAAAAAATCGCGAAATAGCCGGCCTGCTCGGTGAGACAGGACGGCTTTTTTGTCGTTTGAAGAAGAAGAAGAAAAGGTTTGATTTTAGATAGCCAAATAAAAAGCCCGGCAATGACTGTCATCATTTCCGGGCATTTTGGCGGATCTTAAGAAGGAATAATCCGATAAGATGCACCCTAGCAACTCAGCATCTTACGTCATTCCACTCTTAAAAATCAACTTTTAAATTAGGTAAATATTCATAAAAGTAGGGATATCTCTGTTTCGCCCGATCGATCCGCGATCTTTCGGGCGGCCGGAATAGCCAAGGCCCGTTACAAATTAGATAAATCAGTAAAGAGGAGAAGCTGCTATATACAGCGTTATTAAATGAAAAATATTACATTGCCCCTAAATGATAGCTCCGGCACTTTCAAACGCCGGAAAAGAAAATCCTTTAAGAGACAAGGATCAACTATAAACCAGGTAAAGAAAGGTTTTCGTTACCGTTTTACCCAGCTTGTTTGTATCTTGATGATATCGAGCATCCTGGCGAATTCCTCGCCGGCCGCGCCGCAGACCATTTCGGCCTTTTCGAATGAGTTCGGCCAGAGCATTCGTTTCAATCTTCTATCCGGCAGTTGGAAAAGCTATCTGCCCAGTTGGACGGCGGGATTATTTTTGCCGTCTCTGACTTCGAAAAAAACGAGCCGGTTGAACAACATCGCTATTCTTCCCGGCAATATGACGGTACACCAGGGCGAAGCGCTGAATCTGTCGGCCGTCGGATACACTTCGGGCGGAGATACGGTCAGCGGCCTGAAATTCAAATGGACGGTACAGGACGTCGATCGCAAGCGGAAGGTTGAGCCGCTCCCGAATGGAAGCATGATGGCCGCGCTTCCGGGCACTTTTCTCGTCACGGCTGAAGCCGACGGCATTCAGGCTCAGGCTACGATCACGGTGGTGGAAAATAAAGCCTTGATGATGCTGAGAAAAATACAATCGGAAGAAGCGCAAGGCCGCTCGGCCAACGCGACAAAGATCAAAGAAGCCGGGCAATATTCCCAGAATGAAATTTCCTCGGCAAGTACCTATGAGAAAGAATCCTCGCTGACCAAACCGGAAGAAGGATCAACTACCCAGCGTCCGGCCGATGAACAAGGCTGGGGCGGCGGCAACTGGTGGACAGCGGACGATCCGGGAAATCAGACCGGAAATCCCCCGGGAAATTCACCCCAGGCTTCTGCCGGTAACGGGAATTTTCAGTTAGTGGCGCCGGTTTCCTCTCTGACGGGACGCGGCCTGGACGTAAACCTTTCATTAACCTACAACTCAAGGCTTTGGAGTAAATCCGGCAATCAAATGTCGTATGATTCCGATCGCGGCTTTCCCGCGCCGGGCTGGTCGTTCGGCTTCGGTAAAATGATGAACATGGGTAATTCGGGCGGCTGTATGCTGGTTGACGGCGACGGGACGCGGCGCAGTTATACCGGATCTATCTCTAGCTATACTTATGGATCGTACAGCTCGATGTCCTTTAGCGGGCATACGGCTGACGGCACCTTTATCGATTACGATTGTTACTATTCCTCCAGCCCCTACGGCAAATCGGTCAGCGGAACCGCCCGGTTGTCTAACGGCACGACCATTTACTACAACAGCTCGACCACGAACGGGCAGCAGGCTTTCCCGACGCTCATCTCGGATGCTCAGGGTAATTATATCAACATGACTTACCGCAGCGGACACGGGCCGGAGATCGACACGGTGACCGATACCATGGGCCGCGTAAGCACTTTTAATTACGATTCACTCAACCGGCTGGTTTCGGTTGACGTGCCGAAATTTAACAATGGCGGAACGAGAACCGCCGTCAGAATCCATTACAAGCAAATAACTCTGAGTCCCGGTTTTGCTTATCCGCTTACAACCGACGTGGCAACCTGGAGTCCTTACGTTGTCGATGCTATTTATTATCCGGGGACCGGAACAGGTTACTGGTTTAACGACAGCGATTCCTACTCTTCGTACGGAATGATCGCCAAGGTGCAGGAGCAAAGAGGGATGAGCTGGTCGGCCGGGCCCGATACGCAGGGTACGGTAACGGCGGGAACGACGTCCAAGCAGGAGCTTTATAACTATCCGTTAACGGCGAATTACGCTCTGACCGATTCTCCGACCTTTACGACCATGACGGAAAGCTGGGATTCGATGGACACCGCGCCGGCGGTGACGAGTTACGTTATCAATACCAGTGCCTCGCCGCGAACGATCACCGTCACCCAGCCTAACGGTTCAAAGAATAAACAATATTCTTACAACAATCCGGGAGTTTGGAACGACGGCCTGCTCTATCAGGACGAAACCCTCGATAGCAGCGACAATGTGATCAGTAAATCAGTCGTGACCTGGGCACAGGGAAGCTATGACACTCCCCGCCCGTCACACATGGAAGTGACCGACGAAGCCAATCAAACCGTCACCACCGATTTTACTTACGGCACGAATTACAACCAACTCGTCTCTAAGAAGGAATATTCGGGTTCGACGCTGTTAAGAGAGAGCAAGGGAGAATATGAGAACAACAGCAACTACACTTATAAACATATTTTCAACCTGCCGAAGGTCAGTGAAATTTTCGACGGACAGGGAACCAGGGTTTCCCGGGTCGATTACGAATACGATGACAATGCGGTCGTCAACGGCACCGGGACGCACAATTTAAAGGCTACTCCCAGTGTGATAATGCACTATAGCTCTTACGATCCGTACACCACCGAAACGTATGAGGACTGCACCCAGTGGGCGTATAACTATCCGCAGTGTAACGATGAGACCACCTATGCGTATGTCGGCGAATATCCTCAATTCGAGATCTATTGCCCGAGTGAAAGATACTGCGCCCAGACGGCTCAATACAGCGTCTATGACAGTTCCACGCAGTTCAGAGGAAATGTCACCAAGAAAACCGGTTATACGAATGCGTCGAATCTTACCGGCGCGGTAGCGCAGAACCTGCAGTACGACATCACCGGCAACCTGGTAGCGACATCGAGCGCGGCCAACGAAGCTGCTACTTACAATTACGATGTAAGCACCCAGTTTGCCTACCCGACGAGTCAGACGGTCGGCTCCACCGATCCCAACTCCCCGCATAGAAACACATCCAGCATGGTTTATGATTTCAATACGGGAGTCGTTAAACAGACGACGGATTACAACGGCAGAACGAGCAGCACCACTTACGATGCTGAAACCCTGCGCCCGCTGATCTCGACCTCCCCGACCGGAGCGTATTTCAAGACCTTTTACAACGACGCGGCGATGACGACCACGGAAGAGCATTACGAGTCGAACGGAAATCTTTCCGGAAAAGGCGTGACGTATCTGAACGGTATGGGAAAAGTAAGACGCGAAGAGTCATTGGCCCCGGGCAGCGTCTGGGATATCGTCGAAACGAAATACACCAACCTGAACGACGTTTGGAAACAATCCAAACCCTATCGCGCGGGCGATACCGTGCAGTGGACGGAGAATGGTTACGACATCCTGGGAAGGATCAATCAGGTCACGGAAGCAGACGGCAGCACCTCGAAGGCCTATTTCAATGAAACTTCAAGGCCCGATTCGGCTTCTACGACACCCGGACAGACGGTCCGAATCGTCGATGGCTGGGGACGCGAGCGCTGGGAGCGTTACAACCAGGATCGCAGATTGGTCGAACTCGTCGAACCCAATCCGAACGGAAACGGTTCTGTGTTCGCCTCCGGCAGCCTGGTGACCAAATACACGCTGGACGTGCTCGGACGGATGACCGAAACCGAACAGGGTTCTCAGCATCGCTATTTCAAATACGATTCGCTGGGACAAATGACAAGGCAAAAACTGGCCGAACAAAAAGCGACGCTGGATGACAACGGAACTTATGTCGGCGTGGGAAATTCTGCGGCAAAATGGGGCGATGCGTTCTGGTACGACGGCGAGGCGAATCTCACCATGAAGACCGACGCGCGCGGGGTAAAAACCTACTATTCATACCAGATCAGCGGGGTCAATGATCCGCTCGGACGGCTTCAGTCGAAATTCGAGGATCTGTCAGGACCGCACGATACGAGCACAGGCACCATCTGGCAGTCACCGTACTTCTCTTATGAATATATGACCACGGGTGACAAGAACCGGATCAAGAAGATCCGAACCAGCGGCATCCTGACCGAAGACTATGCCTACGACAGCGAAGGCAGGGTCTCCGATTACACGCAGACGGTGGACTACCGCCAGAGCTATCCGATGACTACCAGCTATCTTTACGATTCGCTCGACCGTATTAAGGAAAGACGCGAGCCGGCTCAGTATGGATTAGCGGGCAGTCCGCGGAGACTAACGCAAAATACGTACGACGTTGCCAGCCGTCTGAGCACCCGTACGGTCAACAGCCAGCAGCAGGTAGGCAATATTGTCTATGACGCTTCGAACCGCACTACTTCTCTGAAAGTGGGAACTGCGGGTACGAACCAGGTAACGGAAAATTACACGTATAACGCTCAAACCGGATTCCTGACAAATCAGAATGTGGTGCGCAACGGCACGACCCTGATGGACCTCAGCTACGATTACCAGAGAAATAACAGTCTCGGTAATATCAGCGGTCAGACGGGCCAGATCACCAAGATCATTGATAATCAGGACTCGAACAAAAACCGCGAATATAAATACGACACCGTAGGAAGGCTGATCGAAGCCAAGGGCGGCGTAGGTTTATCGCAGCAGCAATACGGCTATGACCGTTACGGCAACAGAACCAGCGTTGCCGCCAGCGGAGTCGCCGCGAATAGTACCGCAATGCCGGCGGACGGAATTTCAGGCCTCGCCTACGATTCGGCCAGCAACCGAATTACGACAGCCGGGTATGAATACGATTCCGCTGGGAATCAAACCAGGGCTCTGGCCGCCGACGGCAGCTGGATCAGATACGAGTATGATTCGTCCAATCGCATACAGATAGTAAAGAAAGATGACGGGACGAACCTGCAGGCCTACCAGTACGGTTCCACGAACGTCAGGTTGATGGACTACGATTATATTTCGAATCGTCTGATCATATTCGCTAACGAAGGCGGAACGAACATCGCCGAATATACCGAGTTCACCTCTACGGTTATGACCTGGACGAAGAGTTATTCCTATCTGGGAAGTAAGCTTCTTTCCACGTCGATGCCGAACGGGACGGGCGGCGAAGTTACCGATTTCGACCATCCCGATCAACTTGGCACCCGCATGGTAACTAACCAGCAAAGCGGTTCGTCATTCAAGCAGGTGACGCTGCCGTTCGGAACCGCCCTTGCGGCGGAATCGTCGGGCTCGCTCGACAAACGATTCACGAGCTACGAGCGAAGTTCGAGAACCGGGCTGGATTACGCGATAAACCGAACCTACGACTCGAAGCTGGGAAGGTTTACTCAGGTCGATCCGATCGGAATGAGCGCGGTGGATATTTTCAGTCCGCAAACGTTAAATCTTTATACGTATTGCGGGAATGATCCGATAAATCACACCGACGCCAACGGGCTGTTCTTCGGATTTCTCAAGAAGCTATTCAATTTCATTTCCAAGATATTGAAATATATCGCGGTTGCGGTCGCGATCGTGGTCGCTGTGATCACCATCGTGCTCATGCCGGCAAGCGCGGCTTTGTGGTTCAAGATATTTACCATAGTGGGGGCGATAGCAAATGCGGCATCGGCTGCCTTTGAGGTGCTTAACTTAAAGACTCTAAGTACCATCTTCGGCATAATCGGCGCGGCAGCTTCATTCGGCTCCAGTTTGCTGGATAAGGCGGGCCACTTCTACAAATTCTGGGAGAAGGGGCTGAAGCAAATACTGGGGGTGATCAAGGCCGGCGCAAACCTGGCCTCGAAAGTTCTCAGCGCGGCAGGCCATACCCTGGCATCTAATATCATGGGAGTGGTAGGCGCTGTGGCGGGCGCGCTCGACACTCTTAACGGGGTGGACGGCAAATCTAAATGGAAGAGTCCGTGGCAGGTATTTAAGGCTGTCAGAGGAGTCGCCCAGAAGATCGCGGTCGCCGCCGGAGCAAAACGTCTGGCAATGATACTGGATACCATGGGGCTTCCGGAAGATGTGGAAAATATCTACGGGGGAATTCAGGCCTTACGTGCCGGATTTAAACCGAAAGAACCGGATAAGAAAGACGGCTCATATACCTGGAAGGGACTACTTCTGCAGGAAAAAGATTTCACGATCTTCGGGATCAATCTTATTCCTTTATACGTAGGCTCGGACAATGCGGTGGGCAATTTCACTTTTTACACCAGTAATATTGGCAAGATAAACACCGGTTTATCGAATATTCTGAAAAAAGTGGTTCGGTAGTTTGAGATAAACTAAGTAACAGGCGTTTGGACGTTAATCGACGTCCAGGCGCTTGTTACGTTTTCCCGCAGGATTTATTCTTTAGGTAGTATGAAAATACGCAGGTTTTATCGAAGTAAAAATTTTGGCGCGCTTCTGATCTGTTTGTTATCGACGCTGGCGGCCCTTTCTCAATCCGGGCGGCCGGTAGCGTCACCGTCTCCCGAAATTCCGGCGCCGGCGGACGCTGTCAAAACAACCTTGCCCTGCGAAAAAGGGCTGCCGGAACATATCTATATTTCTCCCCGAAATATCACCGCATTTATGGGGGAATTGAACCGGCTCGGCGCTTGCGGTTATACGCTCGAGAAGGCAGGCAAACTTCCGCTCGAACGGGAAGCGGCGTCGGCCCTGGCAATGATCGTTTTCGGCGTCGTAAAACTGGATTCGGGAAATAAGTACGAGTATCTCGGGATCGAGGCATTCGGTGACTGGCAGACCGCCAGCCGGATCGGTGACCTGGCAAAAGAAGGCTTTTACTTTCGCAAGAATTTATTGTTTCAGGCTGGCGCGTGCAACGAAGGCTCGGGTGGCGGCCCGGACTCTCCTGCCTCGGTTCTGGGCGGTCTATTAGGACTGGGACAAATATCGAGAGGCTCGATCTTTATCGTTGAAAGAAAAAACGGGATCAGGAAAAAGCTCGAATACATGACAGTCAAGGGGGCGGAGGGAGACAGCCAAAAAGACGTGGCGGAAAATCAAAAGCTTTTTGAGGCCGCGGTCGCGAAAGGATTCCGTCCGGTAGCGATCAATTATATGGGAATCTTCGTACAGGACTTTACCGTCCTGATGGAAAAAGATCCTGAGATAAGGGTGGAAGGCGAGTACCGGCTTTTGCGGCATATATACGGGATCAGCAAGCGAATGACGCAGCTGGCGCAGGAAGGATACGAGCCCGTAATTATCGGTGTTAACTTTGCCGTGCTTCACCGGAAAAACGACAAACCTTTGGGCGTTTCGTACCAAACGAACGACGAATTCGGCGCCGTTGTGAAAAAACTTCCTTCCTGGACGGGAGCGCGTTATCAGGCCACCGGCATAGCCGACTATCATGTCGGCTGCGATCCTTATGAAGGCAAGCTGTTTTTTGCCCTGCCACCCAATGAAGGCGCGCCCGGATATGAGCACAGGATCCTGGTAATGACCAATGTGGAGGAAAGGTTAAAGAAGAAAGATAAGATGGCCTCCTTTACCGATCCGCCGCGCGTCGAAGCGCTGAACGAATTTCAAAAATTATTACAGGAAGGCTATACGATCAAAGATATATTTTTCGCCAAAGAAGTAACGGTCTTTTTCGAGCGCATTAAAAAATAAACGATATCTTTTCCGGACTTAACAAATCTTTTGGCATCCAGGTCAAAAAAACATGAGATAGGTGTAAGCATTCTTGGCATTTTTTCCGCATTTCTGCAATTCAAAAAGAAAAAGCTGTAAATACGACCTAGGTGTTACCACCAAAGTACTAACCGAATTATCCGTGTTTTGTCCCTCAAGTTAATTTCTACTACCGGTCCCGGTAATTTTATTCAAGTATCATCTGGCTCGAAGACGAATCAATTTTGCCCATACCGAGGCGGCCAACCTGATCGAAAACGGCTTTTTCAAACACATGTTATTTACGCCAGCGCGGGTAATAGCATCTAATGCTTGTTTTTAAATTATCGCGCTGCCGGTGGCGGATCGCCTTTTATGACAAGACGTTCGATGAGCCTCTAGGACCGTAATTTTGCACAAGCGCTTTTTTGCCGCTTCTTTCATATATGACCGGAGCATCCGGAAGCCTTCAAAATTTTGGCCGATAAAATAGTTTCAAACGAAAGAGTTTTCTGCTATATTTCGGGGATTCCGGTAATGGCTAAAAAAAATGTACTAACTAAGGACAGTTTTGATGTGCTTCTGCGCTGGCTCGATCTTGACCGAGAAATGGCCGGACATAAGTATGAAAAAATTCGGCAGCGCCTGATTCGGTTTTTTATCGGGCGCGGGTGTTTTGAGGCGGAAGAGCTCGCCGATGAGACCATCAATCGTGTCATCCATAAATTACCGCAGCTAATCGATGATTACACCGGCGAACCGGCGCTCTACTTTTACGGCGTGGCCCAAAAGATCCATCTCGAGTGGTTGCGTGAAGAAAAAAAGAAAAGAGATCTGCATCTACCTCCCCCGAGCCACTCCGATGATGAGGATGACGAAATGGATTATCTTTGCCTGGAAAACTGTATCGAAACGCTGGTGCAAGACCATCGCCGGCTCGTCGTCGAATATTACAGGGAAGACGGCCGGGCCAAGATCGAATACCGCAAGGATCTGTCGGTAAAGTTAGGAATTAGTATAAATGCTTTACATATCAAGGTTTGCCGGATTCGTGCGGTATTGGAAAAATGCGTGCTGAATTGTATTGCCGCGAGGAGTAACTGAAAGGTTTTGCCGCTTTTTAGCATATCGTAATGGAACAAGAAAATAAGGAAATGAATGAGAATGGAAGAGAGCATAACGCCGTCAGAGAATATTTGCTGGGTACTCTGAATGACGAAATAAAAAGGGGCGAGATAGAGAGAAGCCTGTTGCTCGACGATAATTTTGCCGAAAGGCTTCTGCTCGCCGAAAACGAATTGATAGAGGATTATCTCGATGACAAGCTCGACGAATCCCAGCGCAAATGCTTCGATCAATTTTATCTTTCCTCATCTCAAAAAAGACGGCAGGTGAAAATGACGCGGCATCTCAGACGATATGCTATGAAAACCGAAACACAAGCCGCCGGACAGCTCGTCACGGAAAGATCGGGTTTTTTCAGCTGGCCGCAGGTATTTTCATCTCCGGTATTACGTTTCGCGGTAATTATCCTGATCGTCGCCGGGTTGGGGTTTGGTATTTGGCGGCTTGCGTTTTCTCAATCCGATTTAGACGAAGGGTTGGCGCAATTACACCTGGCCCATCGCGCGCAGCGCCCCCTCGACTCGAGAATAGCAGATTTCGATTATGCTTCTATGGCCTCTCAGCGCGGCCCCAGGCAATCGGAGGAGACGGCTTTGGCCGCGCGCAACAGGGCGCAAGCGCTGTTAATGTATGCCGCTACTAAAAACACTAACCCCGCCTCGCTGCATGCGTTGGGGCAATTTTATCTCGCGGAAAAAGATTTCGACCTGGCGATCGAATATTTCGGGAAGGCCCTGGAACTCCTTCCCGCGGATGCAAAGCTGCAAAGCGACCTGGGTACCGCTTTGCTCGAAGCGGCGAAAAAAGCGGCGCTTGAAAAAGACAGTGCGAAAAGCATGGATTTGTATGATAAAAGCCTGGATCATCTCCAAAAAGCCATCGAGCTAAATCCCAGGCTGCTCGAACCCCGCTTTAACAAGGCGCTCAATTTACAAGCGAATTATTTGCAGAAGGAGGCCGCGCAGGCCTGGCTCGAATATCTCGAACTTGACCCTAACTCTGAGTGGGCGAAAGAAGCCCGGAAAAATCTCCAAAAGCTCGAATTAAAGAAGACTCAAAACCTGTCGTCGGAGGAGATCGAGAAAGCTTTTTTGACCTCTTTTCAAGAAAAAAACACTGCCAGGTCGGAACTACTCATAAGCCGCAATAGAGAATTAATTAAAAAAAAATATCTACCGCAAAAGCTTGCCATGTCGTTTGTGGGATCTCCGCTTGATCAAAGAAATGAATATTTAAATGCCCTGATTTACGCGGGTGAACTGGAAAAAAAAAGTATCGGAGATCCGTTTGCCAGTGACATCGCCGGTTTCTACAAGGCGGCCTCCAAGCCGACCTTGGATCTACTGAGAAACGCTCAGGCTTCAATGCAAAAAGGTTACGACTTGTGCCTGCATAATCACTTCAGTTCTGCTTTGAAAGAATTTGAAAGCGCGCGGGCGCTATTTTTGCAGGCCGGTGATCCGTGGGAAGCCAAGTTGGGTGAATTATTTATTGTTTACTGCCTGACGAATACGGATCGGATCAAGGAGAGCCTGCCGATAGCGGAAGAGGCGGCGGAATTTTGTCAGAAAAATAATTATAAGTGGCTTCATTCAACCATGCGTTTCTGGTTGGCCGCCGCGCAAAGAGCGGTCAGGCTTCAAAGCAAGGCTAAAGCTAATTTCCAGATCAGCCTCGATATTGCAGAAGAGATCGGAGACTCCTCGTTAATTCAGCTGGTCCTGATGGCGCTGGCGCGGCAAAGCAGTTTTGTCGGACAAAATAAGGAGGCGTTGGGGTATTTGCAAAAAGCTTTTGAAAACGGAGACGCTCCCGAGTCCTGCCTGCGCCAAAAATGGCGGAACTACAGCGATGGGATCGAACTGCTGACAAATGCCAAATTGTTCAGTTTGGCGAAAGCCGTTTCACTGGAAAATATTCAAATAGTGGCGGATTACGGAGAAGCCGATTATACCATTTACTCCGAATTAGATGCCGGGATCGTTCTCTCACGGGCAGGCGAATTGAGTGAAGCCAGGCATTGGTTCCTCCAGGCGAAACAAAATACAGCTTCTATCGGGGACGAACCAGAAAGGAAAACGCTTTTAACTAGAACTTTGCTGGAATTAGGCCATTTGGAGAGAAAACAAGGTGATAATTTGCAGGCGGAACGGCTGTACGATGAAGCTTATGCCTACATTGAAAATACGGCAGACCCAAACCTTCGTGATCTTTATGAAATTCAAAAAAGCCGGTTATTCGTTTATTCCGCCTTGGGCGACGATACGAAAATAGAAAAGCAGATCGGCATTGCCTTAAATTTGGCGGAACGATACCGCAATGAAATGCCGGAGCTAAAAGAATTTCCCGATGAAAGCGAACGCGTGAGTTTTTTCGATAACCAGCAGCCTATCTACGATATAGCTGTTTCCAACGGCTTCGCTCACGAAAGATACGAACAGGCATATAATTATCTGGAAATTTCCAACGCGCGATCTTTGCTCAACTGGCTGCAGAAAGGCGCCAGCGCCAGAAGCGATTACCGGGAAATAGACGCTAATTTCGGGAGCGATACAGAACCCCTTCGTCTGGACGAGATCCGTCGTCAAATGCCGGAAAAAGTGCAAATTCTGCAATATTCCGTACTGGAAGACAAGGTTTTAATATGGCTGGTTACAAAAGACAATTTTAGCGTCGTATCGTCGCCGATAGATTCCGATGAGCTGAGTAAAAAAGTCAAGGCATATCTTCAACTAGTGGTCGTTAATAACGAGGCGAAACAGGCGGAGGCGGATATTCTGGCCGCGGAACTCTACACTTCATTGATCGCCCCGATCGTCGGACAACTCGATCCGGATAAAACTATTTGTCTGATCCCGCAGAAGATCCTGGTCGACCTGCCCTTTGCGGCTCTTATAGGGAAAAACGGAAAACCATTTTTGTCGGAGTTCGGCTTATTTTACGCACCGAGCGCAAACATATTTTTACTTTGCACAACTAATGCGAAGAATAAAACCGACAATAAGAATGAAACCCTTTTAAGCGTCGGTAATCCTGATTTCGACCGGAAAGAATTCAGCGACCTTGACGAACTTTCCGACGCCGAAGATGAGGCGGTGGAAATTGCAAAATTTTATCCGGATGCGCAAGAGCCTCTGCTCGGCCCGACAGCCACTAAGTCTGCCTTTCTACAACATCTGCCAAATGCCGAGATCGTGCAATTTGCCGGCCACTATCTTGTCAAAAGAGGTGAGTCTTTGAATTCCAGCCTGATATTGGCGCGGGACGAAAGCGATCCGGCCGGCGGGACTCTAACCAATGCCGAGCTAGGCCGGCTGAATTTGTCGCGTACAAAACTTGTGGTGCTTTCCGCCTGCCAAACCGGAGTCGAACGATACTATAACGGAGAAGGGCTGGTCGGACTTTCACGAACGTTTTTGGCAGCCGGCGTGCCGCTGGTAGTTGCCAGTAATTGGAAAGTCGATTCGGGTGCCACGGCTGAACTGATGAAAAGATTTCATTTTTATCGCCGCCAAAAAGGGCTTTCGACGGCAAACGCATTACGCGCCGCTCAACTGGAAATGATCGACTCGGCCGATGGTGGTTTTAACCGGCCGTATTACTGGGCCGCCTTTGCCACTTTTGGCGGATACGCGGAGTTTTGATTTTCTAACATAAATTAATAAATGTCACTTTGTTCAGGCGAACGATGCCCGACGATCTTCGGTAGATTTTTAGAGTTTAATTGCGGGCGGCCTTGAAGGCGGGATTAAGTTGAATGGCCCGTTCGAAATGTTTTTCGGCAAGCTCGTTCATCCCGACGTTTTGCAGCCGGAGTCCGACCATCCAGTGAAACAGCGGGTCTGACGGGGTGAATTGGTCGGCTTGTTTTTCATAGTCGTCGGCTGCTTCAGCATCGCCCAGTGACGCGGCGGCGCCGGCGAGCATATTATTGGCCAGGGGAAGACGGGGATTGCCCCGCACGGCTTCGCTCCAGGCCGAAACGGCTTCCTGCTTACGGCCAAGCTGCCAGAGGGATTCGCCGCTTTCCTCAAGAGCCGCAACCAGGTCGGGCCGCTCCGTCAGTGCCTGGCCGAGACTCTCCAGCGCCTGCTCGTAACGCCCCAAACGGTTCAGGATCGCGCCCCGGTAATATAGGCTCAAAGCCTTTGCCTGCCCTTGCTGATGCTCGGCGGATTTGCCGAGCAAACCCACGGATTGCTCCGTGTTGCCGGACAAATATTCGATCCAGGCAAGTTTCGGCAGCGCCGCGCTGTTTACGAATAGACCGCCGTTCACCGCGGTGTAAAAGTGTTTTTTTCCAGCGGCAATGTTTTCGCGATCGCTCACGCTGAGCCACCGGGCGGGATTTGTTCGCGCCAGCGCCAGCTCGTCGGGGATCTCGATGTTTTCATATACGCGCGCTCCGGCGGATTCGTGATAATGCACCCAGCCGCTGTGCGCATTCAGGCCGATCCACAGCAGCGCCAAACTCAGAAAAACCCATCCCGCTTTTCGAATCGTTCCGGCCGACTTCAGATTAAACCGGTAAAAGGACAAGTCGCTCGCCCGGAATAATTTCCAGCTTCGCATGGCCAGAAACGTCGTGATCGTGGCAACTCCCAGCGCCATCAGCATCGGGACGAGTTGATAGACGTCCCAAACGGCTAAATAGCTCGCCAGAAATACGATCGCCGCCGCTATTTCTTCGGGCCAGGTCAGCGAATAATTTTTCTTGATCGTTTTTGCAACCGCGACTGCCGGCTTTCCGAAACCGAAATACAATGCGTCGTTGGGGCAGACGCTGATGCAATCCATGCACTTCATACAACCCGGATCGACGACCATCCCGTATTGTTTCACCTCCGCATGCACCAGCACGTTCGAAGTGCAGGTGGCCGTGCAATGCCCGCACTCATTACAGGCGTCGGTGACGCGGATCTTTCCCGGCGCTACCTTGTCCGCCAGCGCAAAGAATCCGCCGTAAGGGCAGGCGTAGGTGCAGAAACCCTTCTGCCCTAAAAAATACACGGTCATAAATCCGCAGACGAAGAGAAAAGGAACGGCCACCCAAAAAGAAGGGAAGGTTTCCCAGAAATTGCTGGTCACCAGATGATTGGTGAACTCGGGGATAAGCGGCTCGTTTTTCGGCGCGGCAAAGAATCGAAACACGGTCGGCCAGACGAACATATAGAGCGCGGCGATCAGCGGCACGAAGATCAGCAGCCGTGACCGGAACGGCCTCGGCGTCAGGCCGAATTTCTTTAGCAGCCAGGCGCAGAAATCCTGCAGGGAAATAATGTGACAGCCCCAGCCGCAGACAAAACGCCCGAAGATCAGGGTTGCCAGGATCGCCAGCGAAAAAAAGATGAATCCGGCGTTGACCGCGCCGCGCTGGAGCGTATACATCGCCTCCGAAGGCTCTATCGGCGAGACCGTCTGCCCCATGAAACGCCACTGGATGATGTGCGCGATCATCAGCAGATTAAGAGTAATCAGAGCGCCGGCGCGCCAGCGGCTGGCACCGGAGTGCTTGATATCGCCTTTTTGCGGCGGCTGGGAGGGGGAATTCTGTAAAACAGGAAGCCCGATCGACCGCTTTTTCTTCACTCCCTGACTTTCACAACCACTTTTCATAAATCGATCTAAATTTCCGTGCGGGCGCGGCCGAAAGGAAATACTATCTGAAGTGTCTTAATTTGACTATATGTTGTCAGCGTTTCAGTGGTGCAGCGGTTCAGGGGTGAGACACTGCACCACCTGAACCACTTTTGCACCAGAAATCTTAAAAATGAATGGTGTTGAAATAAATTCCCCAAAACCGTGTTTGAACCTTCCTTGATGATGTATTCGACAGTATCTTTCCGTCATAAAACCCTCAGCTCTATTCTACATTCGCCCGGCAGGAAGATTCCATCAGCATTTATCGCATTCAGCGGGTTTTATTAATAATTAGCTTTTTGCATCTTTTCCGACCCGACGGCTAGTTGTAATAACTCTCCGGCCCACAAACGAATACACAGCATTGGTAACGTCTTAATTCAACTCAAGACACTACCTACTAGCTATTCTACTTGATTAAAGCTCCGGAAGCGGTGTATAAGGAATGTTTACCCCTACGTAATCATTACAATTAGAGTTTGCCAGTAGTTTTTTGTATGGCCGGTATTTTTTGAACCATAATATCATGCCGCCAAAAGCTCACTCTAATTTAAGGTAAATCGGTTCGTTTTTGAAATCTAAAATAAATAAACATATGAAATCACAATGGGAAAAAATATTGCCTGAACTGTTACCGGAATATCAAACAGTCGATGGTAAAAAGGTCTTTACCGAAAGAACCAAAGCATTGATGGCGATAATTGACGACGGCATCCCTAAAACCCGGAACCCGAAAGATGTAGTGATCGTCGGGGCGGGAATTTCCGGCATGGTCGCTGCATCACTGTTAGCTTCAGCCGGCCATAAAGTCAGCATTTTTGAAGCCAATATGCGGGTCGGAGGACGGATAAAAACCATCCGGGAGCCTTTTAGACACGGGCAGACCGGTGAAGCCGGCGCGATGCGGCTGGTAACTTCTTACCAGCTGGTATTCAGGTATCTAGAGAAATTCGGATTAAAAAAGCATCCATTTATTAATCACGATGTGAAGGGAAACGAGTTGATCTATGTGAACGGGGTGAAAATTACACGTAACGAGTATGAAGCCAAACCCGACCTGCTGTTGTTTAATACCATCGGATCTGAAAGAGGTAAAACCGCGGACACACTTTGGGCGGAAGCGATAACGCCGATAACAGATATGCTCAAAGATAATAACGTCGAGAATTGGGCGAAAGTGATCGAAAAATATGATCAGTATTCCGTAAGGGGTTATTTGAAATCGGAAACAAATTTTTCGGAAGGCGCGATCGAAATAATCGAAGTGATGCTCGATCTGGAATCACGCTCAAACCTGGGTTTGATACAGCAAATAGTTGAGACCACCGACCATGACCCGTCCGCCGAATATTTTGGAATAACCGGCGGAATGGATCTGCTCAGCGATCAATTTTATGATCATCTAAAAGAACTGGGTGTCGAGGTTTTTTTCAATCATATGCTTACCCGGATAGACCAGGGTACCAAAGCCGCCCTCTATTTTGAGGGAGCCAAGCCCCAGATCGGCAATCAAATGACCGGATACGGAGTGCCCGCCGAGCCTTCTTCGCACAAGACGGTAGTTGCCGATGAGGTAATTCTGACAATTCCATTTCCGGCAATGCGGACGCTGGCGGTCAATCCGGCCTTTTCTTCACAAAAGCGAAAATCGATACGGGAGTTGGAGTACAACGGCGCTACTAAAATATTTCTTCAATTTAGCGAGCGATTCTGGGAAACGGAATACGATATTTTTGGCGGACAGGTAATTACGGATCTCGCCTCGCGTTTCATCTATTTTCCCAGCACGGACTTTGGCGGAAAAAATGGCGGTGTGGTGATCTCCAGTTACGTATGGTCTACGGAAGCGAGTCTTTGGGATGCTTTTACCGATGAATCACGGGTGGAGTATACGCTGCGCGACATGGCCACCATCTTTGGCGAGCATATCCGGGATTATTTTGTCGTCGGCTCATCGCAATCCTGGCAAAATGATATTTACTCTACCGGAGAGGCGGCAATGCTCGCTCCCTGGCAATTTGCCGAACTCGAAGGAATTATCCAGGCACAGGAAAATAACATTCACTTCGGGGGTGACGCAACGTCCTTTAAAATTGCCTGGATCGAAGGTGCTATTGAAGCAGGAATTCGTACGGCGCTGGAAATACAGGATGAAATATAAGCATAACGGTCTTTCACCGGAAAGCTAATGCAAAAAAATCTCGTAAAACAGGAAGCCCGATCGGCGGCCGTTTCGTTATTTCCCGGCCCTCACAACCACTTTTCACGGATCGATCCATTCAGCGCCATCGCGCAGGGCCGAAGGTACCCTATCTGACTTGATTAAAGCACCTAAAAGAGTGTATAAGATAAAGTGTAAATCTACGTAATCGAGACAATAGTTCATCGCTTTACCAGCCCTTCGTGGCTGGGATTCAAAATAAATTATGTTAAAAACAATTTTTATCGCTTTATTCCCGTTCTTTGCTCTTTTTGGCGGCGGTTCTGACCAATCATTAACCGAACTCAAACAGCATGGCCGGGATGCCAACAATGGAACGCTTGAAAAAATGATCGTGGCGAGTGGCAGCGTCGCGATAGATCTTAATTTGAACCGCCTCAACGGCGCCAGGGGCTCAAAAACGACTAACTTGCGTTTTGATGTAGAACGCGATTCTTTCTTTACCGTTCTGGTTTTTAATGACGAACTGCGCGGACCGCTGCCTAGTACGATGGCGATCATCCCGCAAGGTTCTGCGAACCTTCCGGCAAAATTGAATGCCTCTTATCAGCAGCTCGTTATCGAGAATCTGCCCTGGGGAGGCCAATATTCACTGGTAGTTCGTGATGGGAAGTCCGGGTTTATCTTTTTCAATATTGAAGGTCAGCAGTTCGATTATGACGCCAATGAAAAAGCCCTTAGTATTCAACCCGCAAGACTGCTGATATCCAAGGAATTTGCAGCCGAGCTTGGACACCCGTCTGATGAAGGCAGTGTTGTCGGGCAGATCTCCTTTAATGCGGCCATGCGCCCGATCGAGATCACAGAATACACAAACGGTGATGTCACTGCTGACACCCTGCCGTCCTCCCCGAATCCTGAAGCCGGAACGGTTCCCGGGCCTGATGTCGTCGTTGGTGACCTGTCCGGATTAGCACAATTTAACGGTTCCAGCGGCACCCAGGTCGGCTTAGCTGTCGGCACTGATTCCTGCAACTTCGGCACAGTGAATCTTCACTGGTTCCGGCTGCCGGACAACGACCACCCCGTCATTCCGCAAAATCTCTATCGAATGAGCGGCGGCACGACAAATGACGAGCGCTTTGAACAGATCGGACAATCCAATGTCAAACATGCGTTTACGGCACTGACCAATAATATTTGCAGCCTGGGCTGTAATGGGGTCGGTGGTACGAATCTTGGCTCAGGATGTTCGGATCCCTACGATGCAGGTTTGAATGCCGGACCGAGCCTCGGTTCACGCGCCTGGATCAATCCCTTTACCGGCGCCTACCCGCGTGGTGATTCCGCGGACAATCCGAACAATCACAGCGGACATACGCACACCGGTCCGGCGCACAAGATCCTGACGGAGATCGCCGACCTGAACACGACACTGAACCCCGGCGCCACTTATTATGCCGAGGCACAGTACATCACGCCGCACGAATATACCTGGTGCCAGGCGAACCCTACACAGTGCAACCAGAACAACAACGTATCGTACCGAAAATACAACGTCAGCGGCACTGGCAGCCCATTCAGTTTTTCGACCGGCGGATCCACCACACAACGGCAAAAAGCTGCTATCTCGGCCTGGACAGGAGCCACATTGGTCCCGTTCCAACCGGAAGCGGCGGTTGACGGCATTGGGACGGTCGGTTACAAAGTGACGCAAACGTCACCCGGAGTCTGGCATTATGAATACGCCGTCTATAACCAAAACATAGATCGCGGCATTCGATCCTTTAGTATCCCACTTGGAAACGGCGTCACGTTGACCAACACCGGTTTCCACGCGCCCCCGCAGCAGCCGGGATGGACATTCGACGGAACGGTCGGAAACACGGGATTCAGCAGCGCGGCCTGGGCGCAATCTCAGGCTGGCGGCGCCATGACCTGGAGCACGGAAACAATCACCCAGAATCCAAATGCAAACGCGCTCCGCTGGGGAACGCTGTATAACTTCCGTTTCGATTCCAATCGTCCGCCGCAGGCCATGAATGCGACGCTCGGCTTCTTTAAAACGGGATCCCCGATCACCGTTGCCGTGCAGGGGCCGACCCCGGTCGCGGTTTCGAACGTCATGATATCCGGACGCGTACTGACGGCAGAGGGCTTCCCGATACGTAATGCGATCGTCACTCTCGACGATCAGGCCGGCCATGTCCGGACCGTCGTCACCGGCTCGCTTGGTTCTTACTTCTTCGATAATGTCACCACGGGGACGATGTACCAGGTAAATGCCTCGGCAAAACGTCAACGGTTCACGGCACAGATAGTTCAGGTTTCCGATAATATTTCGGATCTGGACTTTCACCCCAATCCGCAGAAGTAAGTAGGGATCGGAATAAACTAAAAAAGACGGCCCTGGTGCCGTCTTTTTTATATCTTAAAGTGTTGATACTTGTTTACAAAGCGATAAAAATGTTGACAATTCCTGCAGTTAGTATTATTCTGACCACGGTGTCGTATTATGCACACCTCCCAACCTAACCCTTACGCTACATTCCTATGCGCCGAAAAAAATAGACCCTCCCGTCATTTTAACCGATAGGTTTGCTGCGATTGTCATTTGTCCCCAGATAGTTTTATTCAGGTCAGCCAGGGCTTAAAAAGCCTATGGGTGACCTGTATCTACTTTTATCTACATCTTTTCAATCCCTTATTTTCTTGTAGGAGAAACACAACCATGTTCAAAATGATACAGATCGCCGCGCTCGCGGCGATCACAATCGCGCTTGCTGTAGCGGCAAGCGCTCAAACAACCGGAACAGTCAATATGAGCGGAACGGTCTCGAAATTTGTCGAGATCGAGTCCAACGGGGCTGTTACTTTAGCCGGCAATTCCGGCGGCGGCATCACGACCAACGGAACGGCCAACAGCCCGCTGGCAGTGGTCATCAATCTCGGTGAACTCGGACCCAGCAACGCGAGCAGCTTTGTCACCGCCAATGTCCCCCTTAAGCTGCGCAGCAATGCCGCGTACGTAATGTCGATGGTGGCTACCGTGACCAGTTCGGGAACGACCCTTAATAAGATCGGCGCCGCTGACATTGGCTTCGGCCTGGGAACCGCTGCCCGCACCGGTGTCGGAGTGAATGCCACCGGCACGGACACGAACACGACGGCCGGAGACCCGACGCTCGCGGCTAACGGCGCCATCAATGCCACTTCCGGCCGCTTCGAATTTACCGCGACACGCTCGAATCTGAGCGCTTTCTCGGCTTCGACGACGGCGCTCAGCGGTTCGTATATCATGAACGCCGTTCCGCAGAGCAACACCAACGGCCTCACGGTTCCCGCGATCTTCGCAGTCAAACCGCAGTTCTATGAAAACGGCACGACCACGGTCGCGGTGACTTTCACCGTTACCGCGCCGTAAAGCCGCACGAACCATAAGAAAATGAAAACGAGTACCTCCAGTATTCCAATTCTTTTCTGCCTCTTGTTTATCGGAGGTTTGGGGCATACATTCGCCCAAACCTTCGATATCTCGAGCGGCGGCGCGCCGACGATAACGGGAGCGCTGGGCGGTTCCGTCACCGGAAGTTCTAGCGTCACCAACGATCTTTCCGTCAATGTAAATTTAGGCGAAGTTTCGCCGGCAAACCCGAACAGCATCGTTAAAGTGATCGTGCCCATCGCGATCCGCAGCCGGGCCGCTTATCAGGTCACCGTTACGATAACGGGTTCGGCGAGCGCTAACGTTCAGGGTATTCAAGCTTCCGACGTGGGATTCGGGGTAAATAATCTGCGCCCGATGGGAAATCGCTCGCAGGTTTGCTCGAATAGCAGCCACATATTTTATTCCCCATTCAACAACAACCCAGCTACCAGCGTTACGATCAACGGGGCCGGGCGCGCCGCGTACCCGTCAACCCTGGCAAACATCGGTACAACCACCACGATCCTCAGCGGGCCGGTCCTGTCACAGGGCAATGCGAACCGCGCCACGAACAACGGTTATATCTTTGACGCGATCTTCGCTATTACACCCCAGTTTTACGCCGCCAGCACAGGCAACGCCGTTATCACCTTTACCATTTCTTCCGGCCCGAACGCCCCCTGTTAATAGTTTTACTTAATAGTTCTACTTTTTTTGGAGACGATCATGAATAGATTCTTTTCGATACTCGCGGTATTGGTATCTTTGCCGCTGGCCGTCGCCGCGCAGATCGCCGCTTCCCCTGCTCCTGCCAGTGCTCCTGTGGGCACGCCTTCCAATGGAAGCATGGCCGTCTCTCCGGCGCGTTTCGAACTGGAAATGAAACCCGGCACGGAGACCACGGTCGTCGTCAATCTGGACTATCGCGCCGCCGGCGATATCAAAGAACCCGCGCGGATCGTCGCGTCCCTCAATGACTGGACACTGACAAAAGACGGCCGGGTGGAATTTTTTCGGGCAAATTCGCAGCCGAGTTCGGCGAGTTCGTGGCTGATCTACAGCCCCGGCGAAGCTGCCGTAATGCCCGGCACCAACCACCAGATACGAGTCACCATTTCGGTCCCCGCCGATGCGGAGCCTGGCGACCACCTGGCGGCGCTGATCATCGAACAGCGCCCAGAAACGCTTAAATACGAGCAAAATCAGCGGCGGATGGTCGTCCGCTACCGCATGGCCTCGGTTTTTTATATTAAGGTTCCGAGCCTGACAAAACGCGGTATCTTCGACGAGCTTGAGGCGAAATCGACCCCCGACGGTATCGTCGTGACACCAAAACTGAGGAACGAGGGAAACAGCATGATCCGCCCGCTAGGTTCGGTCAAGGTTCTCGACGCCGACGGCAGGATCGTCGCCGAAATGCCGGGTATCGAATCGATCCCGATACTGGCCGGCGCGGAACTCAGCCAATCCGTCATTCTTAACAAAGCTTTAGCGCCGGGAAATTACACGGTGAAATACCGCATCGATTTCCAGGACGGCGGAAGAGCGACCGAGGGCGTTACCGACCTCGTCGTTAAAGCCGCGCCGCAGATCGCTTCATCCCTAACGCTCCCGAATAAACCCTAAGCTTCGCAAAGCGAAATGAACGGTTCACCCTTTTTTAAGTTTGCCCTAATGGCGAGCGTTATATGCCTCGCCTGTCTCGCCTTTTTCGCGCGGGACAGCCGCGCCGCGCCGGTTCGCGATTTTGCAAAAGCGGCCGCCGCCGGCACGGACACGCCGGATACCGGCGGAAAACAATTTGCGGCGGTCATAGTTAACGGACGCGCGTTGACAGGCCCGAACAGCTCGGCACAGCGCCGCGACGGACGCATTCTGGTTCCGGTCGTGAGCATCGCCGGATCGCTCGGTGACGTCGTCGGTGTCGATGCGGCCGCCCGCCTGGTTTCGGTCCGGCGGCAAACCGGTTCCACCGCCGATTTCGATTTTCGCCTCGGCCAGGTGCGTGAAAACGGATCGCTCGTGTTGAGCGTTTCAAATGCGGGAGAGATCGTTTTTTCACCGAACCCCGACGAACTCCTGTTGCCGGCCGAGATAGTTTCCGCTCTGCTCGATGTTTCGATTCGCTACGACGCGGATAAGAACGCAGTGATAGTTTCACGCGGACTGGACCAGCCGGAGACCGCCAGAAGCACGGCGGACCGGCGCCCGTTCGAAATATATCAGGTCGATTACGAATACAACCTCAACCGTTATTTGTCAGTTTCGCAGCATAGTCTGGGCCTGAAGGCGGCCGGCCGCCTGGCCGACGGGCGATTCGCGTTTTCGTCGAATTCCACGGGAGCGTCCCTGTTCGGCTCTTCATTTCAGACCGGAACGTTCAGTCTGGAACGTCCGAACGGACAACGCTATGTCGCGGGCGATTTCGGCACGGGGACGAGCCTGCAGTTTCTCTCCACGACTGTCCGGGGCGGCTCCGTCAGTATCCCGGTCGGCGGCACGGTCGTCACCGCCTTCGGGGGACGCTCGTATTCTGGCATCGTGCTTCCGGCCATCGATCCATTACTGCAGCAGCAGACGCCGCAGCCCCAACAGCCGCCTGTCCGCAGCGCTTTTCGTTACGACACCAATGTCTTCGGCGCTTTCGTCACGACCGATCCGGCGGCCCTCCGCCCGGGATCCGGCCCATTTAGTTTTTCCGCCGGGGCGATGCGTTTTTCCGGGCGAGAGCGCGGCGGCGACCTGGTTTCCGGCAGTGTTAATTACGACCTTTCGCGTATGCGCGTCCGGGGGGAATTCGGTTACGGGAGATTTGCCGGGCAAAGACCGGAAGGTTCTCGCTTTAGCGGCTACGGCGCGGCGGTCGATCTATCGGGGACGTTTCAGGTTACCGGCAGCCTCGCCGTGCAGGGCCGCTATGCGAACATCGGGGAAAATTTTCTCAGCCCGCAATCGGGCCTCAGGGAACCGGTGATTTTGAAAGCAGCGGGTGTGACGTGGTCGCCGGGCAAATGGTTTTCGGCCTCGTTGAATGCAAGCGCCGCGCGTCGGCCGGGCGACAGCGCGCACAATAACAGGTACGTGACGGCGGCGTTTGCCATCACTCCGCCCCGTCCGGATCTGCCGCGATTTTATTTCGCGCACACGCAGAGCGGCACCGGCCAGGTACGCTCGGCCGCCTTCACGATGCTGACGGCGTCAAAGGAATTTTCCCGGCTGCGTCTCTTTTTAAACGCGACGCGGATCAAGATGCTCGGGCCGGCCGCGATGAACGCCCAACTCGGCGCTAACCTTTCGCTAAACGACAAAAACTCGCTCGAGTTCAGCCAGGGCGTCGGCACCTCCCGCTCGCTCAACGGCCAGTTCGACTGGCACGCGTCGAGTTTGCTGAAAAACCGCCTCAGTTTTAGCGCCGGCGGCGGGTACAACTACGGCAAAACGTCAAAATTCTCTATCTTCGAACGGCTTTCCGCATCGCTCGTTCTGCCGCGCCAAACGTCGCTCCAGGTAAATTATATTCAGACGGGTTCCGGGCCGACCTTGCTGGTCAGCCTTCGCGGAACGCTATTTCGCAGGCGCGAGGGACGTATGTTTCTCGATTCGCCGGTGGTGGAAATGAATTCTTTCGGAAGAGTTTCCGGCCGCGTCTATCAGGACGTCGATCTTAATGGCGGTTTTGACCCCGGAGTCGATAAACCGCAGGCCGAAGTAAAGATCCGCGTTGACGGAAACCGCTACGCCGTTTCGGATGAAAACGGGCTGTATAGTTTCGATTCGGTTTCCGCGGGCGATCACCGGGTTTATCTCGATCTGCTTTCGGTGCGCGCCGATCTGACGTTTCTCGATGCCGACGCCAAAAACGCGGCCATTTTAGCCGGACGCAATTCCGTTTTTGATTTTCGTCTCGTCCGCACCGGGCGGGTCAGCGGCCGGGTCTGGCTCGATGCGAATGAAAACGGGAAATTCGACGACGGAGAAGCGCCGCTCGGGGATGTGCGCGTAACGACCGCCAGCGGCCGCGACACCCTGACCGACATCGACGGGTTCTTTACCATCGGCGATTTGGCCCCCGGTGACCACGTTATCCTGCTCGACGAAAAAACCATTCCGGAAAAAACGATGGCCGAATTCAAGCCCCTGGCCGCGCGCGCTTTTCCGGGACGCGAAACCGGCGACTTGCTGCTGCCCGTGATCGCGATCCCGGCGGAGGTCAAACGATTTTCCGGGAAAAGTGGTAAGTAAAATTTAAATCGTGCGGCGGTTCGAACCGTCAATAAAGATCAATTTGTTTAGGGCTGCCGGATGGCAACCTTTTCTTTTTGGTGATAGTTCCTGCCCTCCGTTGGTGCGTTTTAGATATGAAAGCAGTACCAATTAGTGTTAAATACATTTCCAAACGTAGACGGCTGCAGGCAAAGCGCGTGAAATTTCGATTCTATTTAGACGGAGTCAAAATGCGTCGGAAGTATTAGGGAAAATTCCGTTCCAACAAAAAACAAACCGGCGGCCAGGCCTGCGCGGGTTAAGTAAGTAAAAACTAAAGGAGAATGAATATGAAAATCGTCGATAAGATCAACGAATTGCATAATTTTATGTTGACGCCGGCCGGCGGGATCACCGGCGCCAGGATACAGCAGGAGGCGCATTTTGCGATCCAGGAGGGAATAGAGAGCGCCGCGTGGAAAGCCTATATGTCTAATTTTGCTTCCAACCCGGAGCAGCTGCAGAGACTGCTCGGCCAGGATAATGCATTTACGACTGAAACTTTATTGGGCCCATATGTCCTGAGTTATATGGTAGCCAACGGCGTCTGCGGAGTCGCGACGACGCTTGAAACGACGGCGAATTTACCCACGTTCGTAATTGAGAGTATCGACGATAAACTCAATCCGGCGACCGCTCCGATACCCGATCGTCCGGCGATCGACCCGAACCTGGAAAACATGAAGAGGTTCGTTTTTATAAAGAAAGATCCGCTCCGACCTGAAAATAAACCAGCAGCTCAGCCTGTGGGTTCAGCAAAAACTAAAAGGAGATAACGGTGACACAAGCAGCCAAAGTTTTTCGAAAGTCGCCCGGTGCGGCCATGTCACGGCCGGACGCGAAGATCAAAACATTATGCGGCCGATGGCAAACGCTCTGCGAACGTTTTGTGCCGATCCATTCGGGCGACTCGATTTGGCGTTACAGCCGCGCGGCCGGGCGGAAAGATCCGGAGCAGGGATGGAAATTTCACATCTCGGCGACGGTTCTTAATGCCTGCGATATTTTGGAAAAGATCGCGCCGCTTTTAACCGCTCACGGCATTCAATTTAAAACTCTCGTATCTCTGCAGGAGCTTTATAAAATGAACAGCGGTTTGCACTACGGTTACTGGCAGGTCGGAAAATGCATCACGATCTATCCCGCCACGCCGCAGCAGGCGGAATATCTCGCCCCCCGGCTCCACCGCCTGACACGCGAATTTAGATCTCCACCCGTTCCGTTCGATCGGCAATACCGGCCGGACAGTTGTGTGTTTTATCGTTACGGGGCGATCAGAAATATGGAAATGGAAGGGTCCGGCGGCGTGAAATTGCCTGCCGTCAAAGACCCGTCCGGAAAGCTCGTTTTAGACGACCGGCTGCGGCCGGTTCCCGAATGGATCTCCGACCCGTTTCAAAAAAATGCGGCTAACTTCGGAAGCGCGGACGGAAATGTGGAAACGCCGCTGACGACGACTTACCGAATTTTTAACGCCCTGACCCAACGGGGAAAAGGCGGAACCTATCAGGCGCTGGATACTAGTGTCGATCCTCCCCGGCTTTGCGTGGTTAAAGAAGGGCGGCGGCACGGCGAGGTCGCCTGGAGCGGCCAGGACGGTTATTACCTGGTCAAAAACGAATTTAATGTTTTGACCGCGCTGGGAAAGATCGATGCCGACGCCCCGAAGGTTTTCTCTTCATTCGAGGTGGATGGAAATTTTTATTTTGCGATGGAATATCTCGAAGGCAAAAGCCTCAATGAAACGATCAGGCGCAGGCGACGACGCCTGTCCGTCAAACAAGTGGTGAAATTCGCCGTCGAAATGATAAATATCATCGATAAAATTCATCAGGCGGGCTGGATCTGGAACGATTGTAAACCGGCTAATCTTATCGTCACCGGCAAAAATTCCTTAAGGCCGGTCGATTTCGAAGGCTCGTATTCCATCAAGCAAGCCGATCCTTTTAACTGGAAGACGCAGGGGTTTGCAAAATTCGGCAGCGGCAAAAGTTTAACCGCCGGTGAAAAAATTTCGGACGATCTATATGCTGTCGGCGCGGTCGTTTATTTTCTGCTGATCGGGAAATTGTACGACCCGGATGACCCGGACGGGCCGGTCGAGATCGGAAAAAAGCGCCGCAACATTTCCGAACGGCTGCAAAATCTTTTAACCGAATTGCTGAGCGGCGCCGGACCGAAAGATCCGTTAACGGCGGCGGCTGTCGGGCTGGAATTTCAAACAATTCTCCGGTCTATTTAAATGGCGGTTAGAGGTTCGCGCATTGTCTCATTTTCAGAAACCTGGGATCGGATTTTATTTCGTCAAAGAACGGATCGACCACGATATAAGGAAAGGCGGGAAAACGTTCCTCACAGGAGCGATCCAGACTTTCGAAAAATTTATCTTTTTCACCAAGGCCGAAATAAATATAAGCCTTCTCCTGCGGTGAAACATATTGGGTTTTTGAAATTTCATCGAGGCCGGCGAGGATCTGCCGCGCCTCGGCCTGCCGCTGCGTTTTGGCGTATACGTAGCCCAGCGGGGCCGAAGCCAGCAGCTTGTCGGACTGATATATCTTCTCAAAAACGGCGGTGGCTTCTTTGAATTTATTTGTCTGCAGCAGTTGAAAACCGAGCAGATAGGACAGCCTCGAATTTTCCGGGGCTTTTTCGATCAGCTTAGATAAAATTTCCTTCATCCTGTCATAGTCGTGGCGATAATAATAAACCCGGCTCAGATTAGCGTCGGACGAGGGAGAAAACGGATTAAACACCCGGGCTTTTTCGGCTTCTTCCAGTGCCTCGTCGAGGCGTCCCGAGATCATCAGCACATTCGACAATCCGAGATGCGCCGGAGCGTATTCCGGATCGCGGCCGATCGCGGTGCGAAAATCAGCTTCAGCTTCAGCCCAGTTCCAATCGAATCTCATATTTATAAATCCCAGCGACGAGTATGGCTCACACGAATCCGGATCGATCTGCAGCGCGGTTTTCGCCGCGAACTTTGCCCGTTCGGCGGCTTCCTTTGACGAAATGACGTCGGCGTCGCCGGGCACGCTATACAGCGCGTATGAATCGGCCAAACCGGCCCAGGCTTTTGCATAATAGTGATCATGATTCGTAGCTTCGGCAAAATACTGAATCGCTTTTTTCAGATCGTCTCTTTCCCGCCGGCCCCAATAAAAGCGCCCCAAAAAATAAGCCTTCAAGGCCATCGGATTTACGGTCGAGTTTTTAACCAGCTTGTCTTTATCCTTGTCCGTCAGGCTTGAGCCCATTTCGCTGACGATCTGCGAAAAAATACTCTGCTGAAGTTCGACGAGGTCGTTTTCCTTCAAGCCGTATTCGCCTTCGCTTAAAATAAAACCGTCCGAAGTTCTTATCAGCTTCGACCGGAGGACCAGCCCATCCGCCCGCTTGACGATCGAACCGACGAATACTTCATCGACGTTCAATTCTTTTCCGGCGGTTTGCGGATCGACTGCGCGTCCTTTGTAACCGGATACCAAAGTTTCCGGCTTTACCTTCAAAACGGACAGGTTCGAGAGTTGTTCGATCAAACTTCTGGTTAACCCGGAAGCTAGATATTCATTCTCGCTTTGCGCGCTTTCATTCGAGATCGGCAAAACGGCTAAAGTGGTTTTTGCGCGGCCGCCGCCATAAGAAAACAGGATCAGATAAACGAGTAAAAGCGCGGCGGTAAAAATCGTCGCGGCGCGTAAGATCCCTGTGCGTAGCGAAGGAGCTTTACTCGATACTTCCTGTTCCGGATCGGCCAAAGCGGCCTGAATATCGGACGCCGACTGAAATCTTTTTTCCTTGTCTTTTTGCAGGCATTTTCGCACGACAGCCTCGAACTTTTGAGGCACGTCGGGCACAAGCTGTCTCAACGGAACCGGCTCGCTGCTGAGGATGGCTGAGATCGTTTCCGCCTGGCTTTTATGATTGAACGGGTTTTCCCTGGAAAATAATTCGTAAAGAATGATCCCCAGGCTGAAAATGTCGCTCTTGTGATCCAGCTGCTCGGCGCGCAGTTGTTCGGGTGACATATAGGAAACCGTTCCCCGGATTATGCCGGTTTGGGATACCTGGCTCGTCTGTTCCATCCCGGCCCCAAAATTCTTTTGCTGAACTATTTTCGCCAGGCCGAAGTCCAGAACCTTGATCCTGCCTTCCTTAGTCAGCATTATGTTGCCGGGTTTCAGGTCGCGGTGAATGACGCCGTGAGAATGCGCAAAAGCCACCGCTTCTATTATTTGCAGCGCGATAGATTGAATCTGATGAATGTCGTTTTGGATTTGGCGAAGGGATTCGGCCAGAGTGCAGCCGTCGATATACTGCATGACGATAAAGTCGTGGCCGCCAGATTGTTCGATCCCGTGAACCGCGCAGATATAACGGTGATCGAGCATCGCCGAAGCCTGCGCTTCTTTTAAAAACTGCTTCCTGGCCCATTTATCGTCGTGAAAAGATCCCGAGAGAAATTTCAAAGCCACGATGCGGCCTAATTTCGTGTCCTTCGCCCGGTAAACTTCGCCCATGCCGCCGCTTCCCAGCTTTTCATAGACCTGATAAAAATCGATGGTGGAATTTGAGAGGTCTTTCGAAGTCTTTTCGCCGATCACGCTGAGAGCGAGCCCGAACGCCGGCTCGTTCATAAAATGAGGATCCTGTTCGTAGGCCGAGATCAGGGATTCGACTTCGGCAATCAGCAAGGCGTCACCGGAACATGAATGCAGGAGATATAAACTTCTTTCTTCCTCGGCTAAATTCAGAGCCGTGTTAAAGATCGTTTCTATCTGATCCCAGCTTTGGTTAATCATTCCTGATCTCTCGCGCCAGCCACGCCCGGGCCATGTTCCAATCTCTCATGACGGTTATTTTGGAAATTTTTAAAACTTCCGCGGTTTCTTCCACGTTTAATCCGCCGTAATAGCGCAGCTCGACGACCTTGACCTTTCGTTCGTCGAGTTTGCCTAAACGGCAGAGAGCCTCTTCCAAAGCCAGGATCTCGTCGGACTTTTCCGCGGAAATTATCATGACTTCGGAGAGGGAAACCTGAACGCCGTTTCCGCCCCGTTTGATGCGTCTTTGGTCGCGCAGGTAATTTAACAGAATGCGGCGCATCATATTGGCCGCGATCCCGTAAAAATGCGCGCGATTTTGCCAGTGAACGCGTTTTTGATCCACCAGCCGCATATAAGCCTCATTGATCACGGCGGTAGTTTGCAGAGTGTTGCCCGGCTTGAAACGGGTCATGTAGTGATGCGCCAGGCGCTTGAGTTCTTTCTCGACCACGGGAAATAATTTTTCCAGGGCTTCCTGATCTCCGTTGCTCCAATCGACCAGCAATTCGGTAATTTCCGGGGAAGTATTCATCGACCAATTTTAGGAGTTAATATTTCCTTTTTACGTGTCCCGTCTGTTTAAGGTTTTGTCGCTAACAAAACCTGAATGAATGAAAGTTTCCGGTTTGGAACGAGGCGTTATTGGTGAGCCGGTCGGAAAGTCCGACGCTTATCCAAATCACGTTATTTAGTGCTGTGACGTATTTATAACTTGGAACCCGATAGATTTGCAATAGTTTTTTAGCCAAGAAGACGAATCGTTATCCTTTTGCAAGAAAACTTGCGTTTAACCGGCGGATGAGATAAATTACTGAAAATCCGAACTTCGATTTACGATCTCGCTCCACCATAGATCGTCAACAAATTTATTATCCAGTGTAATACCGATCTTTTACTTTAGTAATTTGTTCAGCAGTTACAGCTGAAGTTCTTGCGCAGGAGACACATGAAAAAAACACAAATTTTACCCACCGAAAATCTGTCCGACCGTAATTACAAAAATATTATCAATGCCTGTCTTTCCCGAAACGTCGTTCTGATCGCGGTCGTTTCGGTTTTTGTCTTTAGCGTTTTATTTATCGGACTTAAAGACAATATCGTTTCCGGCCAGGCGCAGCAGGCCTTAAAAGATCCGACCGAGCTCGTTCCCAAGATCGATCCCGGCAGGGGCGGCGATCTCAATTTCGATTTTGATATCAGATATGGCGATAGTCTTATCTCTAACCCCGCCAATCCCCCTACCCAGCCAAACGATAAAGTCCGTCTTCGTTCTTACAACGGTGAATTGGTCGGCCCGACCATGCGCGTCAGGCCGGGGCAATTACTTAGGATACTGTTGAGAAATAACCTGCCGGTGGATGATCCGAGCTGCAAATCGAATGAGGACATGAGCATTCCGCATTGCTTTAACAACACCAACCTGCATACCCATGGCTGGCATGTATCCCCAACCGGAAACAGCGACAATGTGCTGCTCGATCTCGCGCCCGGAACGAGTCTCGATTACGAATACTATCTGCCAAAAGATCATCCGGCGGGAACCTTCTGGTATCACTCTCACCGGCACGGTTCGACCGCGCTGCAGGTTTCGAGCGGAATGGCGGGAACATTAATTGTCGAGGGTTTTCGCCAGTTAAAAGACAAACCCCAAAACGGCATCGCCGACATCGATACGATACTGAAAGATACCAACGGCCGGAGATTCAAAGACCGCGTGTTTATGTTCGAACAGATCCAGTATTATTGTCTCGATCCGGACAGCAACGGCAATCTCACAGTACCCACTTATAACTGTGTCGGCAAGACCGGAATAATTGACAGTTACTCGCAGTTCGGTCCCGGCATCTGGGGCCAGTCGGGGCGTTTTACCCTGATCAACGGACTGCTGCAGCCGGTCGTCGAAATGCAGGCCGGCCAGATCGAACGCTGGCGCCTGATCCACGGCGGCGTCCGCGACACGATCAACTTCTCCGTTACCAAGGCTACTCTCGCCGATTCTACGCGCGAATCATTTAACAAGACCCTCGCCCAATTAGGGAAAACTCCCGCCGCCCAGCAGAATAGTCTGATAAACCAATTTTGCGGCACCGTGCCGGCAAACGGCGTCAATCAGGTCGAGTTTGCGGTGGACGGGCTGACCAGGGAACAGATGTCGGTCAAAAAGATGAACGTCCTGCAGCCCGGATATCGCAGCGATTTGCTGATGTCTTTTAACGAGCCGGGCATCTATTGCATACTCGATGCCGAAACTACCGCGGCAGGCAGCGTAAACGGCATTGCTCCTCCAACAGGCAGCTCTCTTAAGGGCGAACCAACGACAAATATCAACGACACGAGATTGCTCTCGCTCGTTTTCGTATCCGGCGGCACGCCTTACAAGGGAGGCCCGGCGGAATACATCTCGAAACAGCTTATCGCCGCCAACCAGGACCTGCCGGCGCCGGTACTAAAAGATCTGCAGACACTGCAGGTTCCGGAATACGTCCCGCACCGCGATATCAGTCCGAAGGAAGTGACGGGCCACCAGGAACTTTCTTTCGCTATCAGAAAAGCTTCGGATACGACGACCACGCTTTACCAGATCGCTAATAAAGTAAAGCCGGAACAGCTCGATTATTTTTCATACGATCCCGACCGGATCGACCGTCTCCTGACCCTGGGCGGGGTCGATGAATGGACGCTGACATCGGGCTCCGTCAGCCACCCGTTTCATATCCACGTCAATCCCTTTCAGATCGTTCAAATTCTAAAACCGGACGGAAAACCGGTCGTCGATGGTAGTGGAAAATGTACCGACATCGATCCGACTACCGGTATTCTCGATCCGGAATACTGCGACATGATCGGGGTTTGGCGCGATACGCTGTTCGTCAAAAACGATAATTTTAATCCTACCGGGATCGGAATTCCGAATAAAGATCCGTTGAAGGCGACGAATGGCTACACGATAGTCATGCGGACGAGGTACGAACGCTACATCGGCGATTTTGTGCTGCATTGCCACATCCTCGACCACGAAGACGGCGGCATGATGCAGAACGTTCGCATCGCGCCAAAAGGCGGGTATATCGAAGGAAACCCCGTCCCGACCCAGATCAGAACCGAAGGCGTGATGAAACACGGCAGCCACTGAAAATAGCCTTCACGTTTGACTGACAGGAGTATCGATAAAATGGAACGACCGGCGCGGTTTAGAACAACTAATGATTTCAATGAATGCATACCCGTCCACGCGGTTTGGGAGATCACCCTGGCGTGCGACCTTAAATGCCTGCATTGCGGTTCGCGCGCCGGAAAAAAAAGGCCGGATGAACTCACTACCGCCGAGTGTTTCGAGGTCATCGAATCTCTCGCTAATTTAGGCACCCGCGAGGTCAACCTGATCGGGGGCGAAGCCTATCTCCGGAAGGACTGGGCCGATCTGGTCAGGCATATTCGCGGCAACGGGATGCGCTGCCTAATCCAAACGGGCGGGCGAAATTTTAGTAGGGCGTTTATCGATACGGCGATAGATGCCGGCCTCAACGGTTTGGGCGTGTCGCTCGACGGGCTGGAGGAACTGCACGACTATCTTCGCGGCGTTCCCGGCTCGTTCAAGCGGGCGGTCGAAACGATACGCGCCGCGCGGGAAGCAGGGCTCAGCATCAGCGTCAATTCTCAGATCGGAGCCAAAACGGCGGCCGATCTCCCCGCCTTGCTCGACATGATAATCGAAATGGGGGTTACGCATTGGCAGCTGCAGCTCACGGTGGCGATGGGAAATGCGGTCGATAACGACGACCTGCTGCTCCAGCCTTACCAGCTTGCCGAGGTCATGCCTTTACTGGCGAAACTTTATGAACACGCCAGAGACCATGACGTGGTGATCGTAATGGGAAACAACATCGGATATTTCGGCCCATACGAACATCTCTGGCGGGGATTTGGCGACGACCGGGTTCACTGGACGGGATGCAGCGGAGGCCACACCGTGATCGCGCTGGAATCGGACGGTTTGGTCAAGGGATGCCCGTCGCTCGAAAGCGATGAATACGGCGCGGGAAATGTCCGCACCATGACGCTGGAATCGATCTGGCGCGAAAGCGAACGCCTGAGATTTAGCCGCCTGCGGTCGTCGGAACAGTTATCGGGTTTCTGCGGCACCTGTTATTACCGCGACGCCTGTCTCGGAGGATGTACCTGGACGTCGCATTCGCTTTTCGGGTACGCGGGCAATAATCCTTACTGTCATCACCGGGTGCTGGAACTGCAAAAACAGGGACTGCGCGAGCGAATCGTTAAGAAACAAAACGCGATGGACAGATCGTTCGCCATCGGGGAATTCGATCTTGTTTGCGAGCCCGTAGCGGGCTCCGCCGAATCCCCGCCCGGGCAAAAAACGCTGGTCAATATCCGCAGGTCTTCGCCCGCCCCGGCCGTTAATGGGAAGGTAAAGAAAAATCAGCGTTCGCTGGTTGAATTGGCTCTCTGCAGAAATTGCCACCAATACGTTTATCAGCACGAAGTTATATGCCCACACTGCAAAGCCGATATCAAGAAAGCCCGCGCCAGTTGGGTACGAGACCGGACACGCAGGCTTGCCAGCCAGGCGAGATTACAGCGCGCCCTGGCCGCGCTTAACGAAGGTTTTATGTCAGAGCAGGAATAGTACGAACTAACTTTGTAATTAAAAAAACCAGGAGGACAATATATGAAAAAAAATGCATCCCTGCCACCTTATGGTGTGGCGATCCAGCAGGCAATCGCTTCCGGTGATGCCGGCAAGATGAAGCAGGCGGCTAAAGACGCCGAGAAACATTTAAAGCAGTACGGCGATATCGCGGGCGGTTTAAAAGATCTTCAGGCTGAGATCGACCGTCTCGATAGTACCAAACGATCGAGCGCAGCGGATATGGTGCCGTATGGCGACGCGCTGCGGGCTTCGATCAAATCCGGTGACCTCAAACAGATGAAGAATACGGCGAAACAGGCCGAAAATTGGGTCGGTAAGGTCGCCGAAGTTAATAAAGCGCTGGCGGATATACGTAAAGAAATTAAGCGGTTGGAAACTAAAAAATAATCGCGGTTCAATCGTTCCACTGCCAGCATTTCAATTGCCATTCACTGCCTTCTGCAACCAGGGCCGCCTCGTATTCCGGCCCCGGCTGCAGGGCCCGTAAACTCCAGCGGCGGGATTCCTGTTTGTCGCCGCGCACTGCCAGCAGAGCCGCCGGTTCGCCCGGCGCGAGCGAAACGTCGAAACTGTGCAGGGGCAGCGAAAGCCCTTCCCCGATGCCTTTGATGTAAGCTTCCTTGCGCGTCCAGCAGAGAAAAAACGCTTGCGGCTGCAGCTGTGCCGGCAGCGCCGAAAGCGCCGCGACTTCATGTTTCGAAAAGAACCTCCCGGCGATCTGGCTATGCTCGATGTCGGGCCGGGTTTTTTCGATATCGACGCCAAGCTCGCGTCGGCGGCTGAACGCGTACAGAGCCAGCTCACCCGAATGTGAAAGGTTAAAGCGCAGTTCCGCGTCCCCGTTATCACTCGTCAGGGATGGTTTTCCGTAGTAGGTGTAGTCGAAGCGCAGACTGTCCGGTGCTGCTTTTAAATAGCGGCCGGCAATCTGACGCAGCATTCCGCGTCCGGCGATAAAATGCTTCCGGTCGCGTTCGAAATGAAAACTTTCGGCGCGCTTTTTTTCATCCTCCGCCAGTGTTTCCCACCAAATCTGCAAGCGATCCTGCGGCTGATCCAAAGACCCGCGCCAGACATGAACTTCGTCTGCGGGCAGTGTCGGGCCACCGGGCGGTTCCGGCGGCTGGTGCCATATCGCTGGCGTTAGAGACATATAAAATCAAACCTCCTCGGTCAATCCGGGGCTTGCCTGATTATACGCCGCTTTTTGTACGCTGACTCGGGCTCGGGCGATCTCTTCCGCGTTTCGGATCATGCGTTCGGGATAAACCCATTGCAGGAGAGGCGTCGCCATGAATGTGGTCGCCAGGGCCATCAGCACCATCATCGAAAAGACCGCGGGCGGCAGAAATCCCATGTCCAGCCCGATATTGAGGATCACCAGTTCGACCAGCCCGCGCGTGTTCATCAGTATTCCGATGGCGGCGGATTCGCGCCACGGCATCCCATTGAGCCGCGCCGAGATCATCGAGCCGCCCCATTTACCTGCGACCGCCACGAAAATGATCAAGCCGCAGTAAAGCCACATGGTGACGTCGCTGATCAGGCTGATGTTCGTACGCAGCCCCGTCAGCGCGAAAAAGAGCGGGAGCAGCATCACTACCGTCAACGGTTCGAACCGCGCCGAAAGCTCACGGGCGAACTTTTCATTCTTCGGCGATATGACGCCGGCAAAAAAGGCTCCGAAAAGCGCATGCACGCCCAGCCATTCAGTCGCCCAGCCCGAAGCCAGGATCAGCAGGACAATAACGGCGATCAGGTCGTAGCTCAACCCGCCGCGCAGGTAGGAATATTCTACCCGGCGCAGCAGCGGCCTGGCGATAAAGATCATGATTCCCAGATAAAGTCCCAGCCCGCCGAGCGTCAGCAGCAGTGAGAAAGAGTTTCCTTCCGACCGCATCAGCGCGATGATCCCTGCCAGCATGCACCATGCCGTTACGTCGTCAACCGCGGCGCAGGCAATCGCGACGATTCCGACCTCGGTGGAAAGCAGTTTGCGTTCGGTTAAGATCCTGGCCAGCACGGGAAACGCCGTCACGCTCATCGCAGCTCCCATGAAAAGCGCGAATGCGGTTAGCGGCACGCTGCCGTCCGAGAATTTGGGGTAAAGAAAGAGCGCGACAAATATGCCAAGGACGAAGGGCACGATGATGCTGACGTTACTGGTGATGACAGCGGTGCGGCCGAGCGTGCGGAGCTTCTTCAGATCCAGCTCCAGGCCGACGAGGAACATAAAGATAAGAAGCCCGATCTGGCTGAGCGCGTTAAGAAATCCGAGACTTGAAGCAGGAAACAGCTGAGCGGAAAGGCCCGGCGCTACCCAACCGAGCAGCGACGGCCCGAGCAGAATTCCCGCGACCATTTCGCCTACTACCTGGGGTTGATGAAACTTGCGGAAAACCCACCCGGCAAAACGCGCCGCGACCATAATGACGCCGATCTGAAGTATGAGAGTCATTAGGTCCGGCATCAGCGCGTACCCCTCCCCTTAATGCCTTTTTGCGATTCGCCTTCCGGTATTGGATAAATTGCGGCCGTAATAATTTTAAATACGCTGTGGGCCATATTTCGCTCACTCTCTTTTAGGGAAATATTTAGAGCAATAATATACCTGACTCGCAAAGAGAGAACAAGTTAGCATTTTTCCTTGCAATTTATCGGCTCGTAAGATAACCTGTCAATACTTTGAATCGTTTTTTGTGGCCTTGTGATACTCCTATCCGAGAAGAAAAGGGAGATTATCATGCTGTTTCATATGCATACTCTTGACTGAATTAAGACCGTAGCACACGGTCTGCTCGGACACGATGATTCTCAGAAATGAAGACCATCTAACTGGATAACCCTGGAGGCGCAATCGCTTTCGTCCGGGTTTAGTTCCAATGCTGGAAACCGATCCCAAGGTTAACAACTCAAATCGTAATAAGCGCCGGTCCTCGATGAAGGAGAAGACCGAAAGAATCGGCACCGATCGAGGTGCGGAAATGTGATAGCGGCTTCGGCAAAATCAATATCACCATCGGAAACAACGGCAATCGACGCTACAGGAGGAAATGTGATGGCATCTAAAACCAAGGCAGAAGATACTGCTTCAGCGACGTCTTCAAGTACAAGCCCGGAAGAAGTTTTAAAACCCTTCCAAGAAGCATCAATAAAGTTTCTACAGGCAAATTTTGCCGCCCAGGAAGCTATCGTTAAACAGAACGCGCAGGCAAGTCTGGAGCTCCAGGAAGAGGCGCGCAAAATAGAGCAGGCAGCCTATGACGTGGTAGCGGAAGCGACCAAAAAACATGCCGAAAGTATGGGGCAGGAAAGCAAGGGCAGCCCGGAAGAAATATATGCCGCCCGCGCGCAGGCGCAGCTGGATTATGAAAAGGAAGTAAGCCAGGTCTATATCGATACCCAGGCCAAGCTGGCGGCCATTGCCCAGAAAGCCTTTGGCGATAATGGTGAAAACGTAGCTAAGCAAATTACCAGCGAACAGCAGGGATTGTATGAGGTATACCTGAGAGACCTGCAGAAAGCCTGGTCCGAAACCAAAAATCTCGAGCCGCAATTAATAGGTGCGATAGCGACCGACATTCTGTTTACCATCAATGCGGTGGGCGGGGGGCAAGTAGGTAACGGATAGCATTCAATCGGCAGGTATTCCAGATAAAAGATGGATCTAGAACAGCGCATCTCTCAGCTATCGCCGGCAAAATTGGCGTTACTTGAGCGGAAGCTCAAGAAAAATCAACCCGACAACCGGCCAAGATCACAGCCTGCGGCCGGACAGCGGCAGAAATATTCGCCGCTGTCGTTTTCGCAGGAGCGTCTGTGGTTTTTGGAGCAAATGGAACCGGATAGTTGTCTTTACAACCTGCCGGCGATCCTGCCTTTGCGCGGGCCGGTGGATCCCGGCCTGGTTGAAGAAAGCGTCAGGCAAGTAGTCGCCCGGCACAGCGCCTTGCGGACCCGCTTCGTCGTTAAGGACGACAGTCCGTACCAGGTGATCGCCGACGACGTGGGCGAGGCGCTGGATTTTTCGGTCATCGATCTGCGCTCGGCTAAAACAGGCCCCGATCTATCGCTCCTCTCAAAGACGCTAAACGATGAGATCTGGATACCTTTCAACCTGGCTACCGGCCCGCTTTTACGGGTGCGGTTGATCCTGCAGCGTAACAACGAAAACTTGCTGCTGCTGGTGATGCATCACATCATTTCCGATGGCTGGTCTATTAATATTTTCACACGGGAATTTCGGGCGCTGCTCGAATCGGCGCACGCGGGCGAGGCTTCGGGGTTGTCGCCCCTGCCCTCACTGCCGCAGCAATATGTGGATTACGCGCTTTCCCAACGGCAGTTGCTCGAGGGCGACAAGCTCGGTTCGTTAATATCCTACTGGCGGAAGCAGCTGGATGACGCGCCGTCCGTGTTGGGGCTGCCGCTCGATTATCCGCGTCCGGCCAGGCAATCCTTCAAAGGCGCGCTGCATCCGTTTAACATACCGCGCTCGTCCCTGGAAAATTTAAAGTCGGTATGCCGCGAGAACGGCGTTGTTCCGTTTATGGTGCTGCTCGGCGTGTTCAAGGTTTTGCTGTTCCGCTATACCAATCAGCAGAAGATCGTCGTCGGCACGCCGATCGCTAACCGCAATCACTCAGAGCTTGAAGCGGTGATCGGTTTCTTTACCAATACCCTCGTGCTGTCCAGTTCCGTGACGCCGGAGATGAGCTTTCGCGAGCTTTTGGCACAGGTTCGCGATACCACGCTCGGAGCGTACGAGCATCAGGAGCTGCCCTTCGAAAAATTAGTATCCGAATTACAGCCCGAACGCAGCCTCAGTTACAACCCGCTGTTTCAGGTGATGTTCACTTTTCAAAACCTGCCGACGGAAAAAGAAGACGCCAGGGAAAGCGTCCGGGAAACGGCGCGGCCGGAGGGGCAGCCCGCGGATTCTTTGAGTTTCGATTTCAAATTCTCAAAATTCGATCTGACTTTGGCAATGACCGAAACCGGCGACGGATTGTCAGCCGTATTCGAATACGCGACCGATCTGTTTGAAACCGGCACCATCGAAAGAATGACTGCCCACCTGGTGAACGTGCTCGAATACGTGCTGGAAAATCCGGACGAACCGCTCGCCGCGTTTTCATTTTTGTCGCAGAACGAGCGGCAGCTGATCTTAGAAGAATGGAACGACACCGGCCGCGAGTGGCCCGAGATTCTGCCGCTGCACGGCAGGTTCGAAAAATGGGCGCGGGAAACGCCGGATGCGACGGCGATAGTATTTCAGGAAACGGCTTTGACATATCGGGAGCTTAACCGGCGTGCCGACCGTATCGCCGAACTGCTGCGGGAGCAGGGCGTCGAACGGGGCGGTATCGTCGGGATCTGTCTGCCACGGTCGCTGGAAATGGTCGCGGGTTTGCTCGCTATACTCAAGGTTGGCGGGGCCTACATGCCCATCGAACCTGAATTCCCGGAGGGACGCGTTGCCTACATGCTGGACGATGCGAAGGTGAGCCATGTGCTGACGGTTTCCGAGTGCTTGCCGGTGGTGTCGCAGCATAAAGTAAGCGCCGTCGCCCTTGATAAACTCGAATTTAGTCCCAATGGCGGTGAAAATTTTGCGCCTGTCAGCGTCAGCCCGTCCGATCTTGCTTACGTGCTTTTCACCTCCGGTTCGACCGGCCAGCCTAAAGGCGTGATGATCTCACACGGCGCGATCTACAACCGCCTGCAATGGATGCAGGAGGCATACAAGCTACAAGCGAACGACCGGGTGATGCAGAAAACCCCGTACACGTTCGATGTCTCGGTCTGGGAATTTTTCTGGCCGCTATCCGAAGGCGCCTGCCTGGTAGTAGCCGAACCCGAAAGACATAAAGAGAGCGCTTACCTGGTCGATCTGATAAAAAAACAGCAGGTCACCTGCATGCATTTCGTGCCGTCGATGCTGCAGCTTTTTCTGCACGAAGACCTGACGGGCTGCGATTCGCTGGCGCGGATCATCTGCAGCGGGGAAGCATTGACCGTGGAACAATGCCGGCGGCTGCAGGAGTTGCCGGGGGTGAGCGCGCACAACTTATATGGGCCGACCGAAGCGGCCGTTGACGTCACTCACTGGGACTGCGACGAGTGGCGCGACCAGTATCTCAGTGTCCCCATCGGCCGGCCGATCGCAAATACCCAGATCTACGTCCTGAACGAAAAGCTTCAGCCGTCTCCCGTCGGCGTGTCGGGCGAACTCTACATCGGCGGCCACAATCTCGCCAAGGGTTATCTGAACAAGCCGGAGCTGACGGCGAAACAGTTCATTCCGAACCCATTCGCCAAAGCCCCCGGCGACCGTCTTTATAAAACCGGCGACCTCGTACGATTTAGAAGCGACGGCAATATCGAATATATCGGCCGGATCGATTCGCAGGTTAAATTGAGAGGATTAAGGATCGAGCTGGGAGAGATCGAGACTCAGTTGTGCCAGTATCCGGGCGTAGCGGAAGCGGTCGTTATCGTCCACCGGTTCGGCGATCTGGATGAGCGGCTGGCGGCGTACGTCGTTTTAGCAGACCCTGACATTTCCGTCGATACCGGCGCGGTCAGCGCTTTTATCGGAAAAAAACTGCCGAATTACATGATCCCTTCCACGATCATGACGATACCGGAATTGCCGCTGACGGCGAACGGCAAACTCGACCGCAAAAGCCTGCCCGAGCCGACGGCTGTTCGGGTCTCCGGACCGATGGAGCCGGTCAGCGATATTGAAAAAGAATTACTCGGCATTTGGCGCAAGTTTCTCAAGGTCAATGACCTGGAAACGAATGATGATTTTTTCGCTCTGGGCGGGCATTCGATCCTGGTCACTCAGGTGATCAACAGCATTAACGGACACTATCATTTGAATGTGCCGGTCCGGCTGCTTTTCGAAAATCCGACGGTAAAATCTTTGGCCAAGGCTTTGAGCGAATTCGAAGACGAGGCGTGGCTCGACGAATCGAAGACGGCGACGGCGATACTTACGCGCTCGAATCGCCGCTTGCTGCAGATACTGGATGAACTCGGCGAAGAACAGATCGACGATTTCCTGAGGCAGCATCTAGACGATCCGGAGATGACGCGTTTTGAAGATGTCGAGTCTTTGGTTACGTGGGCGCGGAATTATCAGCCTGCGAGTGACGATAAACCGAAGGCCGAAACCGGCGGCGGCATATCGTCGCCCGAACCCGGTTCCGAATCGCCTAACTCGGCTTTTTTAAAGTATTACCTGGAACTTTCCCGAACCAGAGCCGCGCTGGAAAGCGCCTACCGGCGGCGGTATAACCCGCTTTCCATGCTGCTGGCGCCTGAGGGCGGCAATGATCTGGTCGCCGCATTGCAGGAACAGTGCGGTCGAATATTTGAAAGCTATGCGGAGGATATCAGGCGTCGATTATCCGAAAACAGGAACGGGAACGGGCCGATAGCGCCCGCAGATCTGAGAGATTATTGCAGGCAATTGATAAGCATGGCGAATTTAGCAGCGTCGATCAGGCCATTCGAAATCGCCAACAGCCGGTCAGAGGAAAAAAGGCAGGACTAAAAGAGTGCTCCCAAGAAATGAACTGACAAAATTGAGCGTGGATGACAAACGCCTGATCATGGGCGCTTTGCTGCAGAGCAAGTTTCGCGCGCCGAGGTCTTTTCCTCTTTCCTACGCGCAGGAACAGCTTTGGTTCATGAGCAAGCTGCAGCCCGACAGCCCGGTTTACAACATTCCGCTCTACGTTCCGTTCCAGGGTTCGTTCGATCTGGCGAGTTTGGAAAAAGCGCTCGACACACTGACGCGGCGTCACGATATGCTGCGCGCCCGTTTCGACACGGTTGACGAGGAACTGGTACAGATCGTCGAGCCTGGGGCCGCAGTAGATCTGCGGTTCGAAGATCTTTCGAAACTGCCGGCCGGAGAGCAGGACGCCACGCTCGGCCAAATGCTCAACGAAGAAGTGCAGCAGCCGTTCGATCTGACCGACGGTTCCTGTGTCCGCTACAAATTGTTTAAATTGGGCCCGTCCAATCACCTGTTAAGCGTGACCCTGCACCATATCATCACCGACGCCTGGTCGCTGGGCGTATTCGTCTCCGAATTGAACTCGGTTTATAAAGCTTACCGTGGCGGCCGGCAAGACTCGCCGCTGGCGCCGCTTCAAGTAGAGTATTCCGATTACGCGCAGTGGCAGAGAGCGAATCTTCGCGGCCTGCGCCTGAGCAAGCTGGTGAATTATTGGACCGGCCAGTTAGCGGGCGCGCCGCCGATCCTGCGGCTGCCGATCGACCATCCCCGGCCGGAAGACCAGACATTTAACGGGACGGTAATGGGCTTTGTCTTCGACGATGAGATGAGCGAGCGTCTTATTGCGCTCAGCCGTCAATATAAAGTGACCCTTTATATGCTGCTGCTGGCGTGCTACTACACGCTGCTTTATCGCTATACCGGGCAGGAAGATATCGTCGTCGGCACGCCGGTGGCGAACCGCGTCCACCCGGAACTGGAACCGGTGATGGGAATTTTCGTCAACACGCTCATCCTGAGGATTCAGTTAAACGATACTCAGACCTTTGCTGACCTGGTGAAAAACGTTCAGGCAATGGCGCTGGATGCTTTCGAGCACCAGGCTTTGCCGTTCGAGCGGCTGATAGACGAATTGAACGTCGAACGCGTGCCGGGTTATCCGCTCCTGTATCAGGTGGTCTTTAATTACCAGAACGCATCGCTGATCGAATCGGCCAATCCCCGCGCCGAAGGGGAAGCGATGGACAGCGGCGATTTTCCTTTTGTGCATTCAAACACGTCGAAGATCGACCTGAATCTGACCGTTACGCAAAACGGTTCGCGGATCAGCGGCGGCATTGAATACAACACCGATCTTTTCGACAGCGGAACCATCGACGACATGATCTCGCATTTCAAAATGATCGCTGAGAAGGTCGTTGCCGACCCGGAGGTTCTGCTGATGGATATCCCGCTGGCGGTTGACCTGTCTGAACCCGGCGGCGATGAAACGGAAGAAGCGGACGCGAAAGACCGCTCGCAACCGTTAGACGAAGGGGAATTCAATTTCGAATTGTAATGACCGAACCTATCAACATGGCGAACATAGTTAGCGAAGCCGCCGCGTCGTATCCCGAAAAGGACGCGCTGCTTGACGGGCGGCAAAGCTATACTTTCGCTGAGCTGGAATCGCTCAGTACGAATTTCGCGGCTTTTTTATTATCCCGCGACGTACAAAAGGGCGATCCGGTCGCATTTTGCTCTCCCAAAAGCGCTACTCTTATCGTGGCGATCCTGGGATGCCTGAAGGCCGGCGCGATCTATGTGCCGGTCGATAGCAAACTGCCGAAAGACCGGCTGCTGTTCATCCTGAATAATTTATCTCCGCGGTTTATCGTCTCCAGCCGGGCGCTCTTTGACGCGGTCGCGGCTGAGCTCGAAAAGCCGAGCATCCCGATCGATGAAGATCGCCTTCAGGAACATTTTAGGTTCAGCAGCGAAGGAATTTCGCTTCCGCGGATCGACCAGGATGATGTCGCTTACTGCATTTACACCTCCGGTTCGACCGGACGGCCGAAGGGAGTGCTGATACAGCACAGCAGCGTCGATGTTTTCTTCCGCGCATTTTGCGAGGTAATGACGATAGAAGCCGGCTCGATCTGCATGAATACCTCCGCGCTGTATTTCGACGTTCATATCATGGATCTGTTTTTCCCGCTCTATCGCGGCGCGACCGTTCACCTGTTCTGCGGGCCAATGATCGCAAACGACTTGCTGCAGAAGATCGAGAAGGAGCGGGTCACTCATTTCACGGCGGTCGGGCCGGTGATGACCCTGATGACGACGGGGAGTTTATTCGAAAAATGCGACCTGTCTTCGCTGGTGCGGATCATGACCGGCGCCGAGATAATCAATGTCGAGACGATGCAAAAATGGCTGCGCCGGGTTCCGGGCCTCTCGATAATCAACGGCTACGGCCCGACCGAGGCGACCGTGATCTGCACCTATTACGTGATCGACCGCGTCGAACCTAACCGGTCCGAATTCTATTCCATCGGCAAGGCCATGCTGGGCACCGAAGTATTGCTGCAGGATGAAGGCCGGATCATTTCCGCGCCCGGTGAAAAAGGGGAACTGCTGATCGGCGGCCCGCAGGTGATGAAAGGTTATTGGAACGACGAGCGGCAGACTAACGAGCGGATCGTCTTTATCGACGGCAAGAGATATTACAGGTCGGGCGATATCTGCCGGTGGTCGCCCGATGGAAACCTGGACTACATCGGGAGAACCGACGAAGAGATCAAATTGTCGGGTTTTAGAATAAATCTCAGTGAAATCAAGCGGGTGATCGATGCGACGCAGAGCGTGAGGGAAGGCCACCCCGTCGTCACCGTCCACCCGGCGCTGGGAAAGGTGATCGCGGCCTGCTTTACCCGGGCTGACGACGAACCCGGCGGCGACAATATTTTCGGGCACCTGCAGTCCGTGTTTAAACACGAACTGCCGTATTACATGGTTCCTTCGCTGTATTTTTTGTTCGATCGTTTTCCCCGGCTTCCATCGGGAAAAACGGATAAGAAACAAATTTTGAACCGGGTCAACCAGTTTATGACTAATGCTGACACCGGCCTGACGCGCTTTGTGTGTAACGAAGAAGCGATGTGTGAATAAAGATGTTCTCTGCCACAAAAGAAAAACAAATGGAATCGCCGGAAAGCTGGTTTCACCATCGAGCGACGTTTTACGTCGAGGCTCAGATACTGTTTCACCTGAACCAGGCGGGAGTGCTGAATCTGCTAAACGACGGAGGCGCTCACACGGCGGCGGAGATTGCCGGCACACTGCGGCTGGAAGCCGGCGCCACCGAGGCGCTGCTCGACTACGTTTTTGAAGTTGACGACCTGTTGGATCGGGATCGGGAAAATAAATACTCGTTGTCCGAATTTGGACGAAAAGTTATCGACCGCTTTTCGGATAGGAAGACGGAGACGGACCAGCGATCGACCAACATGTTCGACGTCCGGGTCGGCGCTTACGGGCCGGTCTGGCAAAACCTGGGCAGGATGCTGAGCGGCGACGGCCGGTACGGCGAAGATTTTCATCGCGAAGGGCGCTATGCCGAAAAAGGCGTCTTCAAGCTGGCAATGAATTTTTGGAACAGCCTGACCGAGCACATCGAAGAATTGGGAGCCGAAAGCGTCGTCGAAGTCGGCCTGACCACGGTCTTACTGGAAAGGCTGGCGGAAACTTATCCCGGCCGCCGGCTGTACGGTTTGGATAAAAACAAATCGGCGATCGAGAGCAATGCCGCCCGCGCGTCGGCAAAAGAAATAAAAAATATCGGCTGGATCCACAGCGATTTTTTCGCTCCCGATGAATGGCGCGCGGAAGTCGCTGCGGATAGCAGGGGATTGATCTATTCGCTTCACTTTCATGAATTGATTGCGCAGGGCGAAGAAAAGCTCGTCGAAGTATTGCGCGAATTGAAGACCGCGCTGCCGAATTGGACAGTGGTTGCGTTCGAGCAGCCGAGACTGCCGCACGATGAAAAAGCGAGCGTCCCGGAAACGTTGTGGCTCTATTCGCAATCGAACATTCTTATTCATCATTTGATCGGTAACGGAAAGATTCTCGGCAGCGATGCCTGGATCGATCTCGGTTACCGGGCGGGCTGCCGAAAGGTTTCGGATCGCGCCTGCAATTATCTGGGATATCGGGCATTCATGTTCGAATTGTAACCAGACTGTCTGGAGATGACCATGTCAGCTAACTTCGAAAAATTTACCGATGTAAAGGAGCCGGTTTTCCAGCAGGCGGCCAAATTTCATCAGGCGGGTAGTGCCGGCCGCGATGAACTTATGGTCAGCAAGTCTGTCGATTCCGTTAATATGCGGCGTCTGCTGGAATCTCTGGCACAGGAAGACTGCGTTCATAGCTGGAGAAACTTCGGCCCCGAGGGAACTCTGGAGGATCTGCTGCAGTGGGAAAACGAACACCGGCCGACCGAGATATTCTTTTTTTACCTGGAGCGGGGCGGTGAAAGACAAATGATCGGCGCGGGCGCGGTTGCCGACAGGTTGAACCGCGATTTTCCGCATCCAGGCTTTGGCGTGATCGGCCGCTGCTACATCATGCCGCAGTTTCGCGGCCGTGGTTTCTATCGGCGCCTATTGCGCCACCGGCTGGAGCACTGCAGAGCGCAATTCGGAAATGCGCTAAACGGCATTCACATTGGCTCGGTCAATGAGCGGGTCTCGCGGGTAATAACGAACCATGGGTTGCCCGATTGGCCTGATTTTATCCACCTGGGCGACGAAGCGTTGAGCGTTGCCGGGCAAATCAAAATGGTCGGGGCTTATATGCTGCTGATGCCCGAATATGTCAGCAGGATCGGGAACGCGCTTGCCGGTGACGATGCGCCGGCCTGCATAGACGAACTGCGAAATGTGCTGTCGTGGATCGGAAGAGGCAACATCCGCGATCTGGGAACGCTTATAAGAGAGCCCTTTGAAGAAGCGCGCGCGGTCGGCTGGTTCGACCAACGCAACTCCCTGGAGATCGAACAGCTGCTGCTGTTTTGCAGCTCGATACCGCTGGCAGGCTTTAAACAAAATATCGTCATTTAGAAAGGAACAAGGAACATTACCGTGCGAAGCTATCGAGAAATAACGGTCGAAGACCACGAGACCGGCTTAGCGGCCTATCTTGTGGTTGATTCCACCGACAAAGACATCTCTTTCGGAGGTACGCGGATCGACCTATCCGTCACGAGGGAGATGGTGGTCGAACTCGCCGATAATATGTCCTTAAAGTTGGCCGGACACGGATCGCCCGTCGGCGGCGCCAAGGCGGGACTGCGCGCGTCACCGGACGACCCGCGATTGAAAGAATTTCTCGGCCGGTTTGCCTCGGAATGCCGCGAACTGTTATCGAGCACCACCATTCTGGGAAAAGACATGGGCGCAAAACAATGGATGCTCGATGAGATCTACCGGTCATTGCAGATGCCGCAGCTTGGGGTCGCGCAGAAACATTCACAGGCGGCAAAATGCCCTGAACGGCCGTGCGATCTGGACGGCTACATCCGGAATATGACGGGTAAGGGTGTTTTCTGGTCGATCGAGCAAGCCTTAAACGGCGGTCTGAGCGGCGCCCGCGTGCTCATTCAGGGGTTCGGGGTAGTGGGATACGGTGTCGCCTGTCATCTGGATCGCGCCGGGGCCAGGATCGTCGGGATCAGTGACTGCGACAAAGCGATCCTCGATCCCGGCGGCATCAGCCTGGATGTTTTAATGGCCGGGAAGGACGACAACGGGCTGCTGATCGCAGACAAGTTTCCCGATTCCTGTATCGTCACCGGCCGCGATGAATTGCTTATACAAAGTGCGGATGTGCTGGTGCTGGCGGCCGGCTCTTATGTCGTCAGTAACGATATCGCCGCTCGCATTCAGACGCCTTTGGTCGTCGAGGGAGCCAATCTCGCCCTGATGCCCGATGCCAGAAATACGCTTCACTTAAAGGCCGTCAGGGTCGTGCCGGACGTCGTCGCCAACAGCGCCAGCGCCGCCCTCGTCGGACATCAAATCGCGTCCGGCAATACCCTCAGCCCGCCGGCCCTCTGGGCGGAGATCGAAACGAACATCAAGCGCAATACGGACGAGGTCGAGCGGGTGTCGAAACAACTCAACGTCGATTCCAGAAGCGCTTTCCGGCATGTCATAGCGGCGAGATCGGGTACGCCGCGTAAAGCTCAGGAAGCGGCGTACGCCGACGATGGTTCTCCGATAACAAAACATAATATGGAATTCCGGCAAAGTTCTGTCCCCGGCAGCAGCGGCGCGATACTTAATTGTCTTCACACCGCCCTGGACAAAGCCAGGCCGAGTATCTTGATCGCTCTCCCGTTCGGCGTTCCCGCCGGTGTCGCCCGGGCCGCGTTTGAGAAGTTCGAGCCTGATTTTAATGTCGTCACCTGGGAAAGCCGGTATGTTTTAAATCTCGATCAGGAATTTTCCGGTGACGAGAAACTGACGCCGGACGAGCACGTGGAAGACATGCTCTGCATTCTGAAGGCGCTCGAGATCGACACCTGCCGGCTGATCGGCTATTGCTCAGGCGCGGGGATATCTCTGCTGGCGGCGAAGCAATACCCGGACATTTTCACCGAACTGATCCTGGTGAATGGCGAGTATCAACTTTTTAAAAAAGGGCATACTTCGACGAATTACCAGCGCAGCATCGACACGTTTCTTCCCGAGGTTGCAACCAGCCGTAAGCAGGCGGGCTTTATATTTTCGAAAATGGCCGAGATATGGCAGGTCAGCAAGGGCGATGCGCAAACGGAACTGGACAAGCAGATCAATCTTCCGTTCAGCCGGGAAGAATACCTGTTCCGGTACGCGAAAAACTACATGGCCTATCGCGACTTTGACGCCCTGGACGTCGCCCGTGAAATACGGCAGAACACATTCGTTCTGACAGGCCAAATGGACGAACATTCCAGCATGGAAAATTCCGAAGCGGTGGGTGATTCGATCCCGCGATCGAAGAAATTTATCGACGATCGAGGCGATCATTACGAGTTTTGCCGCGCGGGTTCGCCGACGCTCGATGAGATCGGCGCGTATCTGGCAAAGCAGGTTTAGAACCGGCGAGACGGCCGCCGGACGGCGGCCCGAAGATGCGGAAAGAATTCCGGAGAGATTAGCAAGATTTCTTGACAAATGGCGGTTATTTATGATGTACTTACTCAAAACAAATCGTGCGTATTTAAGCTGCAAAGTCGTTAAAAATTGCGCCTTTGCACCTCCTGATAATCGGACGCATTTTCGATTTGAATTGATATCGGCTGCGATAAATCTCCGCTTGCCGGAAGGACTATTCGAACTCTCAGATTACAAGGAATAACTCGCTCTGGACCTGAACGGAGCGGATTTAAAATTATGGAAGATCAGTATGATGTGATCGTTGTAGGAGGCGGCCCTGCGGGAAGCACGGCGGCGGGATATCTGGCCCGGCACGGGCATCGCACTTTGCTCCTCGAGCGAAGCGAGTTTCCCAGGCACCGGATCGGTGAATCGCTGCTCCCCAGCATGATGCCCATTCTCGAGGATTTTGGTTTGGTCGAAGCCTGCCGGGAAGCCGGATTTGTCGAAAAGACCGGCGCTACGTTTATCTGGGGGAAAACGCGTGAGCCGTGGGATATCAGGTTTGCCGAGACGCCTTTCCTGCCTTCGGGTTTCGCTTTTCACGTCGAACGTTCGGTCTTCGATCAGATCCTGCTCGACAATGCCAAAAACAGCGGCGCTGAAGTGAATATGAGCGCGACCGTGCTCGGCGCGGTGCGGGACGGCGACCGGATCACCGGCGTGACCTATCGTGACAATGCCACGGGCGAGACCAGAACGCTCCAGGCAAAATTCGTCGTTGACGCCAGCGGTTCGGCGTCGATCGTCGGCCACAAGGTGACGGAACGCCGTTATGACGATCAAATGCGTCAGCTCGCCCTCTACGGTTATTTCAAGAACATCCGCGGCGTGGAGGGTTTCCGGCGCAATCACATAATCATCGAAAGCTGCCCGAAGGGTTGGTTCTGGTACATTCCGATGAATAGCGAAGAGCTGGGCGAGGTCAGTCTGGGGCTGGTCACCGGCCGGGAATTCGAAGATGAGATACGGGAAAAAGGCATCGAGGCCTTTTATGACGAGGCGCTTTTGGAAGCTCCCTACTTAAAGGAATTGATCGGCCCCGAGGCGGTGCGCCTCAACCAAAAAATGTATACGGTTCGCGACTGGTCCTACACCTGCGATGAAACCGCCGGGCCCGGATATTACCTGGCGGGCGACGCGGCGGCCTTTCTCGATCCGCTGCTATCGACCGGCGTTTCGCTGGCGATGCTGTCGGGATATTCCGCTTCCGTCTGCATTCACTCTTCGCTGGCCAACCCGGAGATGGAAACGGCGGCGGCAAAATTCTATTCCAATAATTACCGTCAGATGTATGAGGTCACCCGCGACTTTTTACATTATTTCTACGCCGGAAATGCCAGCGCCCATCCCAACGATATTTTCTGGGAAGCCCGCCGGATGCTCAAGTTCGATGAAAATATCGGCGCAAAACAGGCGTTCTCGTTTTTCATCAATACGATCCCCGGCAATCCTCATCCGGCGCTGCAAAAACAGATCCCGTTGTTTCACCAGTTCATGAAAAATCTGGATCACACCGTCAACGAAATAAAAGACGCGCCGGGCATCAGCAAGATCGTCAACGGAACGTTTAAAAGCACCAGCGAATTGGGTGATGAGGAAATACCGATCGTAAACGGCAAGCTGGAATCGACCTGGCGCATCAACCGGGACAGCCACATGCTGGAACCGCTGCGCGGGATCAGCTTCGATCGCGACCGGCCGGTTTTTTCATCGACCAGTTCATGGTTGATGGGCCGAAATGTCGCGCCGCTGGATGACAGCGCCTTCGACCTGTTGGAGCTGATGGACGGGAAGTCCCAGTGGTCGTCGATAGTCAGCAAGTATTCGGGAGTCGCCGGCCTGCCGCTGGAACAAGGTAAAAAAAGGACGTCGGAGATCGTTACGCCGCTGCTGGCCGAAGACTATGTGCTGGTAAGGGAGCAAGCCGCGCGGGAACAAGCCGCGCCCGAATAGGCAGGCGAAAATTTGTCGTCTTTTGCAGATAACGTCATTCACTAATTTGGAGTCATGAAATGATAAGAAATTCAGAAGTGGGAGCGCCGGATGCAGGGCTGCTTACCGATCAAACATCACCGGCCGGGAACCAGGAACCGGGAACGCCCAGCGAGAAGTATATAGCTTCGCTTTGGAGGGAGATCATCGGCCTGGAGCAGGTGTCGCTACCGGATAAATTTCTCGAGTTGGGGGGCAACTCGCTTACGCTGAACATTATATTGACCCGGATCGAAGCGGAAACAGGCGCTTCTATCCCGGCTCAGTTGTTTTTCGACCCGGAAAGATCTTCGCTGTCCGATTTGGCTAAAGAGCTGGATGCGCTTAAAAGCGATCCGAATCGCTCGCAGGAGAATGCGCCGGTCATTAGTTGCGGCGCGTAAGATCCGGATTGATTTTCGAAGAAGGTTTCGAACCGAAAAAGGGTCATTTGCAGTCAGGTCATTGAGCAGGAAATGGAGGATGTAAGAATGTTGATAGCCGAACAGAATACAGGCCAGGCGCTGGGAAAAGAAAGTCCGGTTGCCGCGGGCCAGGAAAAAGAGTTTTTCGATGAGAACGGTTACATCGGGCCGTTCACCATCTTCGAGCCGGAGGAAGCGGCGGAGATGTGGAGCAAGGTAAGAATGCAGGTGCTGGACAAAAAGAACGCCATTTATGGCGACAATAAAATGAATTACGACCGGCACCTGGATATCAAAATACTGAGCGATATTGTCAGCCATCCCGCTATCGTCAGCCGGGTGCAGAAGATTTTAGGGCCGAACATTCTTTGCTGGCGGACGGAATGGTTTCCCAAGTACCCGGGCGATGAAGCCACTGCCTGGCACCAGGCGGAAAGTTTTGTCGCGTTCGAAGGCGAATCCAAGCTGGTGCCGACCGAACCGCACGACGGTTCGTGGGAGCTGACCGTCTGGTTTGGCTTTACCGACGCAACGATGGAAACAGGCTGCCTGAAGGTCATTCCAAAAACGCATCGCACCTGGTTTTTCGACGAGAAGAAAAATGTCCCTTACGATCCGAATTCGACGGCGGGCTTTTACGGTTACGACTTCGAAAAATTGAAGATCGACCCCGACTGGACACCGGACGAATCTCAGGCGCTTCATTTTGAGATGAAGGCGGGCCAGGTTTTTATGTTCACGTCCCGCTGTCTGCACGGATCGGAACCGAACATCACAAAAGACCGGCTCCGCATGGGCCTCGCGATTCGCTACGTTCCGACGGATGTAAAGGTTTATCCGAATCACCACGAGGGCAAATTCACGCACTTCGGCGAGGTCTTCCCGCTCGATAAATATTCGACGATCCTGGTTGCCGGGGAAGACACTTACGGACATAACCTGATCATTCCGCCGCTGACGGAGCAAGCTTAAACCGCGCCGTCTGCCGCAAAACCGATTCATTGTGTGGCCTTAAACGCTCCGTAAGCGCAGCGGCCGCTTTCCGACTTTCAGCCCGACAGTCGTTTAAAGAAAATTCCGGTCCGTTTTAACGGATCGGAATAGCCGTCATCGATAAAGAACGCGGACGGAGCCGCCGGCCTTAAAAAAATCCGGCGGCAGATCCACCAACACTAATTATCTTGATAACAACCGGAGGCACTAGGGAGCGTGAAAAAGGCACCTTTGATCTATGACAAGGCGATGCACGAGGCGCGCAAATATTGGCGCGACAAACTCGGCTCGATGTCGTTCGGCGGATACCTGGCGCTGGATCACCCGCGCCCGAAAGACGGTGAGCCGCAGCTTTCGACACTTGAGCGCGAGTTTAGCGAAGACGTCAATGCTCTCCTGCAGCGCCTGACCGCGGGCAACCAGTTTCTCTCCTACACCGCGCTTGTGTCCGCTCTGCAAATTTGTCTGTATAAATATACCGGCGAACCCGAGGTGACTATTTTCAGCCCGGCGACTTCCGAAGCCGCTGCTGCCAATTTGCTGCCGATCGGCGGCACGCTGGACGCGGACTCTTCCTTCAAGGACGTGCTGCTGGGGACTAAAGATCTTCTCTCCGGCGCGTACAAAAATCAACAATATCCTTTTTCCCGCATGCTGCCCGACCTGCCCGATGAGCGCCGGCCGAAGCACCTCTCCATGATCGCGTCGATGGCGGGACTTAACGAACAGATCCCGGACGATCGATACGATATTCTGATTCTTTTCGCGGTGACAAAAGACAACGCTAAAGCCACCTTCCACTTTGACAGCCGGCTCTATGATGAATCGACCGTCCGACATTTTTTCGATTCGCTTAGTTCCATTCTGCGGCAAGGGCTCAGTGAGATGACGGCGCGAATCGCGGATCTGAAACCCGACTACGCCGGAACATCGGCGACGCCGTCCGTGACCGAAAATGCAGAACTTGAAGACCTTCGCCTTGATCGGCTGATCGCGGCACAGGCGGCAAAACAGCCGGAAAGTGTCGCCGTTGTCGAGGGCGGCCGCGCCACGACTTATAAAACGCTCGAGCTCGAAGCGGAGCGATTGGCGGAGACGCTCGTAGCGCTAAAATTTGACGCGCAAAAGCCGGTCGTCATTCTGATGGACGCCGGCACGGAGATGATCGCGAGCATGCTGGCCGTAATGAAGGCGGGCGCGGCCTTTGCCCCGGTCAAGCTTCTTTCGGGCGGCGGGGAGAACCACGAAATACTTCGGGCGTTCGATCCTGAATGCATTATTTGCATGCCGGAACACGTCGCCGACCTTCAGCAATTTCGTGATTCTCTGACAGGCACCAGACACTGCATCACTGTAGAGTATCCGGCTTCGTCCAATAATAATAATGGCAACGCTCCTTCACTTGAGATCCGGCAAAACCAAAGTATTTTCCCGACGCTTGCCGATACCGGCGCTGGCGATGACGTTAAAAGCAATGGGCGCGATGATCTATTCGGCGCAGCTTGTGTTATCACCAGCGGCAGTAATGGCGGCCGTGACGGCGACGCGTCCGGATCGGCGGTTACCCACACGGAATTGGTAAACCTCTTTCGCTGGCTCAACGAACGCGGCGGCATTGGCGCGGACGACCGGTGTTTATTGTTGCCCGGCCTGGGCGTTTGTGAACAGCTATACGATACCCTCGGGATGTTGCTGGCCGGGGCCGGCGTCGAGATCGCGGATGCGTCGAGCCTGAAGGATGCTTCGGTGCTGGCCGAACAGCTGATGGCGCCGCAGATAACAGTCTGGGATCTGCCTGTCCCGCTGATGCAAAATCTGCTGCCGGGTATTCTCGCGCTCTCTGCCGGGCAAGTAGCGCTGAAAGGGCCGCGTAATATTTTCCTCAGCGGTGAAAAACAGTCGGCGAATTTGGCGGACAAACTGAAGCAGGTTTTCCCCGGCGCGCGCGTAACCGGACTCTACTCGAATCCGGCAGTGGGAATTTGGAGCACCGTTTTTCCTTTTGACCAGTCAGAGCCCGGCGGCGCGGCCGTCGCGGAATCTATTCCGGGTTTTGCGCACTCGATCTTAAATAAAAACGGCGAACTCGCTCCCTTACACGCGAAAGGTGAACTGCATCTGAAAGGCTTGCTATCCTCGCCGCAGGTTGTAAACACGGGGCTGCGAGCGGAGCCGCTGGAAGGCGGGCGTTTTAGCTGGCTTAGGGGCGAAGATCATTGCTTCGTCAAATACGGGTGCGGCGTTGAATTGACGAAAGTCGAACGGGTGCTTTGCGAGCATGAGCAGATACTGGCGGCGGAAGTAATCACCGTTAAGGCCGATCATGACGACGACTGCCTGGTCGTTGCTTTTATTATCGCCGAACCGGAAAAGGTGTCCGCCGAATCGGCGCGGGATTTTCTCGTGCTCCGCGATGGCGTCGATCTGGTTCCGGACCGCTTCATTTTGGTGGATGAATTTCCGCTCACGCCTGAGGGCGGGATCGACCGCGACGTTCTGATTGGGCGCTTTGTGACGCTGCGCGAACCCAAAGACGACATTCGCAGTGTCGAGGCCGAAGATATCCACCGGCGGTTAAAAATAATCTGGCTCGAGGTCCTGCAGGTGGACGACGTCGGCGACGACGAGAGCTTTTTTGCGCGGGGAGGAAATTCCCTGAAAGCAACGCTGCTGATCGCGCGGATAATCGACGAATTTTCGGTCGATCTGTCCGTCCAGAATTTTTTCAGAAAGCCGACGACGCGCGCGGTTGCGCAGCTGATCGCGGCTGAATCGAAGAATGCGGGGAACCGGCAAAAAGGCCCGGATTTCAAAGCCGTGTCGCGGGAAAAATACCGCGTGCAGCTGTCCGAGATGGAAAGCTAAGAAAGACACGATCGGAACCGAAAATTAAGGATAATTATGAAAGTTGAGAGAACGGGAAATCAGGACGTGTTCGCGCCGCCCGTTTCATATTCTCAAGAGCGGCTCTGGTTTCTCGACCAGTTCGAGCCGGACACGGCGGTCTATAATATTCCCTACATGGCGACGGTCAAAGGATCGATCCACCGAACGGCTTTTAACAAGGCGGTGAACCGGCTGATCGCGCGGCACGAATCCCTGAGAACCTGCTTTATCGAATCCGCCGGAAAACCGAGACAGGCCATCTACGCGGAACTGTCGGTCGAAGTCGATTCGGAAGACATTAGCCGGCTGGACGGGCGGGCGAGCGAAGAAAAACTGCAGGAAATTTGCACGGCGGTGACGAGCACGCCGTTCGACCTAAGCAAGGCGCCGCTGTTTCGCATAATGCTGGTTACCTCGGCGCGAGAGACCACCATCATCACCACGATCCATCACATTATTTCCGACGGCTGGTCGATCGGAGTTTTTCAACGCGAGCTGTCCGCGCTCTACCAGGAGGAACTGGGTGGCCGCCCTGCCGTGCTGCCGGAGCTTAAAATTCAATACGCCGATTACGCGGTTTGGCAGCGCAAAAGCCTGGAAGGCGAGGGACTGGCGCGTTTCAAGCAATACTGGTCTCAGCAGCTGGAAGGCGCGACCACCGTTCTCGAACTCCCGGCGGATTACCCTCGCCCCTTAAAGCAGACATTTAGCGGCGACGTCTTTATGTTCGATCTCGTCCCCGAATTGACCGCGGACATCAAAGCGCTCACCCGCGCGCACGAAACGACGCTTTTCATGACGCTGTTTTCCGCTTTCGCCGTACTGCTTTATCGCTTGACGGGGCACAAGGACGTTTTGATCGGGACGCCCATCGCCGGACGCAAGGGCGCCGAGGTAGAAAATCTCATCGGCCTTTTCGTCAACACGCTTGTGCTCCGCGCGCAGATGGAGCCGCAGATGTCTTTCGCGCAGCTGCTCTCGGACGTCAAAAAGATGACACTCGAAGCATTCGAACATCAGGATATGCCGTTTGAAAAGTTGGTGCTCGAATTAAATCCGAAGAGAAACCTGAGCCACAGCCCGCTGATCCAGATACTGTTTTCCCTCCAGAATATCCCGCCGCTGCAGGAAGTGATGGCCGGAAGCGTGGAAACGGACGCCGGGATGTCGCAGAATCTCGATGGGCATACGGGCACGGCAAAATTCGATTTCGCGCTGTTTGCCTCCGAAGTCGGGGACAAACTGCAATGTTCGGTCGAATTTAATACCGATTTATTTTCCGCCGAGACCGTGGAAGACATAAGCGGCTACTTCGTCGCGCTGCTGAAAGGGATCATGAATGATCCAGAGGCAAGCATCTCCTCTTACCCCTTGATGAGCGCGGAAAAAAGACAGCAGGTTTTAAAAGGCAGCAGCGGCCCGGATCACGACTATTCCGAAACCAGTGGCTGTCATCATTTGTTCGAGAGTCAGTGCCGCACAACGCCCGAGGCGATCGCCATTTCTTATAATTCCGGTAAAACCGGCGAGCAAATGACATATGCCGAGCTCAACGCCTATGCCAACCGCATTGCCCGCTATCTGGCCGCGCGGGGCGTCAAGGCCGGCGACAATGTGGGCATTTGTCTGCCGCGCAGTATTAACCAGATCGCCTCCGTGCTGGCGATCGTAAAGGCGGGGGCGGCCTACGTTCCGTTGGATCCGGAATACCCGCTGGAGCGGCTGCGATACATTTTAAGAGACATTAACGCGCCCCTGCTGTTGAGTTCCGTCGATACCAGGGTGAGCCTGGATGGATCGGCGGATGTCGTCATGCTGGAAAGCGCCGCCGAAGAGATCGAAAAACAGAGTTCCGAAGATCTCGATACCGACTATGCGCCGGAAATGCCTCTCTATGTAATTTTTACTTCGGGATCGACCGGGCGGCCCAAAGGCGTGGTCATGCCCCATCGTTCGATCGTCAACCTGATCGAATGGCAGGCCCGCGCTTCCAGCCCCGAAACCGGCGATGTCACCCTGCAATTTGCTTCGCTGAATTTCGACGTCGCCAGCCAGGAAATATTTTCGACTTTAACCTCCGGCGGCCGCCTGCAATTGATCGACGAAAACATTCGCCGCGAAGGCCCGCGCCTGCTTGATTTTCTGAAGAGCCGGGATGTTAGCCGGCTGTTTCTGCCGCCGGTCGCGCTCGAGCAACTGGCTAACGCGGCAACTGGCAAAAATGTGCCGCTGGAAAAACTCCGCGAAGTAATAGTTGCCGGAGACAAGCTTCAGGTCACGGATAACGTCCGCAGCTTTTTTGAAAAATTGCCCGGCGCGCGGCTGATAAATCAGTACGGCCCGACGGAAAGCCATGTTGTTTCCGCGCATACGCTGGAAGGCCTCGCGTCCAGTTGGCCGGCACATCCGTCCATCGGCAAACCGATCGACAACGTGCAGCTGTACGTCCTCGATGAAAATTTTGAACCGGTACCGCCTAAGGTGACCGGTGAACTCTATATCGGCGGCGTGGCCGTTGCCCTCGGTTATCTGAATTTACCGGAAGAAAGCGGCAAGCGATTTATCGCCGATCCTTTTCAAGAAGGCGGGCTGCTTTATCGCACCGGGGACGTCTGCCGCTACGACAGCAACGGGACACTGGCATTTCTCGGGCGGGCGGATCAGCAGATAAAACTGCGGGGATTCCGCATCGAGCCCGGCGAGGTCGAGGTCGTTCTTAAAAGGCATGCGGGCGTCAAGGACGCGGTTATTGTAAAGCGGCAGTCGAAACAGGGTGAAGACCAGCTGGTGGCCTATTTGGCTGCTGAAAAAAGCGCCGGACTGGAAAAGACTGCGCTGCGCGCTTACCTGGTCGATAAGCTGCCGGCTTACATGATTCCCACGCATTTTGTCGTTTTGGAAAGTTTTCCCCTGACCGGCAGCGGCAAGATCAACCGTCTCGAACTGCCCGACCCGGCGGAGATGGAATCGGCGCGGGACACGGAAGCGGCCTATGTCGCGCCGCGCACACAGGTCGAACGATTTCTGGCTGACTGCTGGTGCAGCCTGCTTCAAATCGACAAGGTGTCCATTCACGACAATTTTTTCGAATTGGGCGGGCATTCTTTATCGGCCACACAATTAGTTTCGCGGATTCGCGACGAGTTCGGTCTCGAACTGCCCTTATACAGGGTCTTTGAGCTGCCCACGATCGAACTTCTGGCGTTGGAGATCATCCAACGACAGGCGTCGCAGGAAGAACAATCCGAGCTCGAAGCTCTGCTAAGCGAATTGGAATCCTTGTCAGAGGAAGATTCGGAAGAGCTGCTGTCCGAGGTCGAGGGCGATTAAGCTCAAAGACACACAGGAGGAAAAATGAAACTCAGCAGAGAGCAACACATAGAGCAATTTCAGGGAATAGTCGGTCCGGAACAAAAGGCAGCCTACTTCAAAACATTTATCGACCCGACCGTGGTCGATCTCTCCACGGCGGAAAATCTTTTGCTGTTCGATTTCTATAACAAAAACGCGTTTAATGATCTGGGGCCGGTCAGCCTGGAAGACGTCAGGTATCCACTGCCGACCGTGTACGGCCGTCCTAACTACATGCAAAGCCTGCAAGCCTTCCTCAGCTACCAGTGGAATGTAACGATCAATTACGAAGATATTTTTTCCGCCTCCGGGGTGGTGGCGGCATTAGAGCTTTTAGTGCTGGCGCTCTTTAAACCCGGTGACGAAGTGCTTATTCCCGCGCCGCTCTGGTATGGATTTCATTGGTCTTTCAGCCAGACCGCCGCGCTGAAGTTTATTCCTTTTCCGATCGACAACGGGACGGATCTGACGGCGGCCAATGTCGAAACCGCCCTCAAACAGAACCCGAACGCAAAACTGCTGGTGCTGACAAACCCGAATAACCCCCTGGGCGTTAATTATTCCAAGGAACTTCTGGAAGAAATATATGAACTCTTTTTAGCGAATTCAGACCGGCAGATCATATCCGATGAGATCTATGCCCTGTCGCAGGTCAAAAACAAGGACGCCTTTGTCAGCGCCTTGAGCCTGGAAGCTTATAAAAAATATCCCGAACAAATACAGGTGACATGGGGGCTATCGAAGGATTTCGGGCTGGCCGGTTTCCGCGCCGGTTTTATCGTGACAAAATCGCCAGTAGTTCAGCAAGCTCTCAAGGATAAATCGTGCGCCGCCAGCCTGTGCTGGTTTTCGCCACTGGTGACCACGAATTATCATATGCTGCAAAAGCTGTTTCTCGATGCCCAGGGCAATCCCGATCCGCAGCTGGCCAATGAAACGATGGCTCAATATTTACCGTTGCTGGAAAACCAATACAACGAAACCGCGCAGTGTCTGCAGAAGGGAAAGATCTCGTATTTTCCCGATAATTACGGGGCGCTGTTTTTCTGGATCGATCTGTCGGCCTTTCTGGATCGCGTGCCTGACAGCGTTTCCGATCAGCCGCCGCTGTGCGCGGAAATTTACGAGTACGACGATCCGCGAGAGCAGCGGCTGGCTAATTATATCAGCGCGCCCGGCAACGGGCTAACGGGGGTGCTATTGACTCGCGGCCAGGAATGCTTTAACCAGGAGCCCGGATATTTCCGTCTTTGCTATACGGCCGAAACTCTGGAGCAGGTGATTCTGGGCGTGAATAATATGGCTCAGGCGTTAAACGCCCTTCCGCCGGCGCCGTAATTAAATTATCCGGGGGAAAGCTTCTCGTGATAAATTTGAAAAAGAAGCCTGAAAGATCGCGGTCGGTTTAAACGGAGCAGTACTGGAACAAGGGGAACAGACATTTATGGATGAATTGCGGCCGGACATCCTGGGCCATATCGGCAACACTTCTTTATTGCCCCTGCGCAATATCGTGCCCGAAAACGGCTCCCGCATTCTGCTGAAACTGGAAAACGAAAATCCCACCGGCAGCATGAAAGACCGGATGGCGCTGGCCATGATCGAGGCGGCGGAAGCCGACGGCCGCCTCACCCCGGATGGTTCCGTGGTCGAATACACCGGCGGCAGTACCGGCGTGTCCCTGTCGCTGATCTGCGCGGTCAAGGGCTACCCGCTGCATATCGTGACCTCGGATGCCTTTGCCAGGGAAAAACTCGCGCACATGAAAATTCTCGGCGCCACGCTTCAGATCGTGGAGAGCGACAGCGGGCGGATGACCGAGAAATTAACCAAAGACATGATCGAAGCGGCCCGGGTCGTGGCCGAAGAAACCGGCAGCTTCTGGACCGATCAGATGAAAAACACGGACCAGCTCGCGGCCTATCACAAAATGGCTGAAGAGATCCGGGATCAGACCGGCGGGCGGATCGACGGCTTTGTTCAAAGCGTCGGCACCGCGGCATCGCTGCGCGGCATTGCGGAAGGCTTGCGCGGCCATAATAAAAAGATCAGGATCGTGGCCGTCGAGCCTGCCGAATCGCCGGTGCTGTCGGGCGGCCCGGCGGGCGCGCACAAGATCGACGGGGTTGGCGCGGGTTATGTCGTGCCGCTCTGGCAGGACGAGATCGCCGACGGGATCGAACAAGTTTCTACCGAAGAAGCTAAAGCCATGGTCATGCGGCTTGCCCGCGAAGAAGGCCTTTTCGCCGGAACTTCCACCGGCGCCAATGTCATCGCCGCCCTGCGGTTAGCCGAACAATTGGGCTCCGATGCAACCATCGTCACCGTCATGTGCGATACCGGCATGAAATATCTCAGCACCTATACAAAAGATCTGTCAGAGAAAGCTTAGAGTTCACAGTTTGTTAGCCCGGTTGCTACCGCTCCCGGTTCTGACAAAAAGACCCTGGAGCGGGAACTCTGAACCGGACGATATCTCAAATCCCCGCCGCTCAAGAGAGCGCAATCCTTGTCTTAGTTAGACTTTAATAATTATTTGCGACAGAATTAATTAGTTCTAAATTCAGGGACGACTTAGTTTCGGAGGCGTTTTAAATGAATAAGAGTTTGACCAGGACGTGGATTTTCTCTGTCTTAATTTTTTCAATTCTTTTCTGCGTGCCGAATGTTAAGGCTGCCTGGAAAACGCTGGGAAACGTTACCGGTTACGTGGTCAAAAATAACACCGTCGTTCTAAACACTTCCAGCCGGGCAAAAGTGTCGGTAGCGTTTTTTGCTCTTGATGCGATCAGGGTGCGCGTTGCGCCGACCGGTGTTTTCGAGCGGGATTTTTCCTACGCCTTCGATTATTCGAACGATTATTCACATGGCCGCAAGACACCTGCTATAAAAATCACGCAGACCCGCACCCAAATAATTCTGGCCGGCAGCGACGGTATAAAAGTCGTCATCGATAAAATGCCGTTCGCGATAAATATTTACGACGCCGGCGGCGCGGGCGTCCTGCGCGACGATGTGAGCGATCCGACCAGTTTCAACCCGGCGACCGGGGCAGTACGAACGACAAAACTGCGCGGCGGCGAAGTCGAGACCTATTACGGTTTCGGCGAAAAAGCGTTCGCCGAAATGTCGCGCAACGGCAAATTTATCGTCAACTGGAATACCGACACTTTTTCTTACCCGGTTGGCACCGATCCGATCTACCAGACCATTCCGTTTTTTTACGCGCTCTATGACGGCAGGGCGTACGGCCTGTTTTTTAATAATACCTTTCGCAGTTATTTCGATATGGGTAAAACCTCGCCGGACAGATACACTTTCGGCGCGGACGGCGGCGAGCTGGATTATTTTGTCTTTACCGGCGGAAAAGAGCGCAGCCCGAAAAAGATTCTTGAAGATTATGCCGGCCTGACCGGGAAAACTCCGTTGCCGCCGCTCTGGGCGCTGGGTTTTCAGCAATCGCGCTGGTCGTATTTTCCCGAGAAGCGCGTGCGCGAGATCGCCGAGGGATTTCGTAAGAGAAATATTCCGGCCGACGCGCTCTATCTCGACATCGATTACATGAATGAGTACCGGGTTTTTACCTGGGACAAAACGCGTTTTCCCGACCCGGCGAAATTGATCGGCGATCTGAGCAAAGACGGCTTTAAAACCGTGCTGATCATCGATCCGGGGATCAAGATCGACGAAAATTACGAAATTTATAAAGACGGAAAACGCGCCGGCATTTTCGTAAAAAATCCGGACGGCTCCGACCTCTTCAAAAATGTCTGGGCCAAAGAATCGGCCTTTCCCGATTTCACCGATCCGAAGGCGCGTGAATGGTTCGGCGAAAAATACAAAGCGCATTTAGACGAGGGCATCGCCGGATTCTGGAACGACATGAACGAACCCGGAACTTTCATGACCGTTAAGACTGAAAAGCCGGAAATATATCACCACCCGGACAAAACATTTCCCTACGACACGCCGCACGCCGGTGACGGACTGCGCGGCACGCACCGCCGTTATCACAATGTTTATGGAATGCAGATGGCGCGGGCCACTTTTGAAGGCGTAAAAAAACTGACGCCGGAAAAACGCCCGTTCGTGCTGACCCGCGCGGGGTTTTCCGGCGTGCAGAGATTTTCCGCCGTCTGGACCGGCGATAACTACGCAAGCTGGGATCAGCTGGCTCTGACGGTTCCGATGCTGTGTAATCTGAGCGTTTCCGGGGTGCCGTTCGTCGGCGCGGACGTCGGCGGTTTTAACGACACGCCGAGCGGTGAATTATATGCCCGCTGGCTTCAGGCGGCGGCGCTAACTCCTTTTTTCCGAGCGCATTCCGTCAACTGGGTAAAAAACAAGGAGCCCTGGGAATTCGGCGATGATTACACTAAAATTAATCGCTCGACGATCGAATTACGGTATAAATTTCTGCCCTATCTTTACACGCTTTTTCGTGAACACGAACGCTCCGGGCAGCCCGTCATGCGGCCGCTTTGGTATCAGTTTCCCAAAGACAAACTAACCTATCTGGTCGGCGACGAATACATGGTCGGCGGCGACATGCTGGTCGCGCCGGTGGTCAAAGAGGGAATGACCAGGCGCGAAATTTATCTTCCCGCCGGAGAGGAATGGGTGGACTGGTGGACGGGCGCAAAACTGGAAGGCGGAAAAGCCCATACGCTCGATACGCCGCTCGAACGCGTGCCGGTCTTTGTCCGGGCAGGCGCGGTGATCCCGACGCAATCCGTAATTCAGCACACCGGCGAAATGAAGAACGCCGCCGTCACTCTCAACGTCGTCGCCGGGATCGCGGCCGGTAAAACGGAAATATCGGAATTATTTCAGGACGCCGGCGAAGGCTACGGTTACCGTCAGAGCGCATGGCGTGAAATAAGGATCGAGCATAAACGCGGCACGTTGACCATTACCCGGACGGGAAATTTTGCCGGCCAGCAAATAAAATTTATCAGGGCCGTCGGGATCGCCGATAAGCCGAAGGAGATCCGCGTGGACGGCAGAACAGTCGATTTCGATTTTGACGCGGAGACGAAAAGCCTCCGGTTCGAAATAAACGAAAACGCCCGCGAGATCGTTTTGGCCCGGTAGAAAACGTGTTTATTCCATGAGCGCAGGACTTGCCCCGTTCGAAATATATCGCGCTCGAATGTTTTTCGTGTTATTTAGTGTAATTTTCGTGGTTCCGCTTTGCAGATCTCTAAAAGGGAATAACCACGAAGCAACTGTGTTTTCAGTCAAGTGTGGATCAGCGAGTTAATGGTTTCCAGTAAGTCTGATTTTTGGCCATGGCGTTAAGAGTGACGAGAAGTTTTCTGGCGCAGGCGATGATGGCGAGTTTTTTTGGTTTTCCGGCTGAGCATAGGTTTTGATAGAACTGTTTGATAATAGGATTGAAGCGTGTAGCGGCGATGGTCGCCATGTAAAGAACGCGTCGGACGGAGTAGCGTCCGCCCTGACAGATGCGTTTTCCTTTCCAACGCCCGCTTTCTCTGGGGAAGGGAGCGACGCCGGCGAGCGAAGCTATTTGTTTTCCGGTAAGAAGCCCTAGTTCGGGCATCTCGGTGATGAGAGTGGTGGAAAGCACGGGGCCGACACCGGGAACGGACTGGAGCAGTTCGGCGGTTTGGCGCCAGGTATCGGATTCATTAATGCGGCGCTCGATCTCGGCTTCTATCCTGGCGGTTTGGCGCTCGAGCGATGCAATGTTCTTTTTCAGTTCTTTGCGAACGGCCGGATGAGCGAGTTCGAGGCGATTGTTTTCGGCGAGGCGCATTTCGACAAGCTGGCCGCGGCGGGTGTTAAGGGCCTGCAGAGCGCTTAGTTCTTCGGGTTTAAGCGGTGTCGGAGAGAGATCGGCGGTCCGCCCGTAGCGGGCAATGACGCGGGCATCTACCGCATTGGTCTTGGCCATGATCCCTAAGCCCCTGGCGAACTGCCTGACCCGCTTCGGATAAACGACAGCGACCGGCAAAGAGAGTTCGGAAAAGGCCGCAACGGCTGCCCGTTCATAGCCGCCCGAGGCTTCCAGCACGATCATTTCCGGATCGAGCGCCTTAAGCTGTTTGGCCAAAGCGCGAAGTTCTTTCGGCTCATTGGCGCAGATCAGGAGTTGCCCGGTCGAGTCGATGAAAACGTCCAGTTTGTCCTTGCCCGTGTCGATGCCGACGCACGGACGCGCTTCTGAGATGATCGGGTTTTTGTTTTTTGAAGATTTGTTCATATGTTAAAGTAGAGTCGTTAAAGTAAAGGTTGTTCTCTAATTTGCTGAATACGGAATCAAAAGTTCCTGACAACTGTTCGAGATAAACCTACCGGGAGGAGAATGACGCGTCGCGCTTCGTGACGGTTTCCAAAGAACCTAAACACGAACGAGCTGTCATTCTCCCTTCGAATCCAAACCTACTACATTTGAACCCTCTTTCAACATACAAATAACACTAACAAAACCCACGATATAGGCAGGCATTTTCGGTAGCGGATCAGTTTGAAAATTTGCGGATCGAAGCCCGCGTAGCGGGCGGAATAGTGGCAGCCCTAAGCGTTAAGCCTGGGGTGGCGATGATCTATCCGCTGAAAAGCCCGTTTTAACGGGCGGCAGATCTTTCGCCCGTTAAAACGGGCTGATATTTGTTTGCCTCCGTGACCCCGGGTTTCGCTGCGCTCCACCCGGGGCTATCATTATGCCGTCAGCTCCGCTGACTTGTTGAACATAATTATCAAGCTACCCATTACGGCATTTTCATCTGGCTTGATTTACAGGTAAAAGCGAACACTTCCGCACGTTTATTCCAGGAATTAATAACTCTTGACGTTAAAGCTTTAAAGTGCTAAACATTGAGTTAACAATGATTTACTCAACAGGGTCGATCAAATTTGATTTGGCGAGTGGAGTTTAGAATCTGCAACTCGACTGCATCGAACTAAATTAATTTGTATCAATGTGTTCCACTTCATGGAGGTTGTATGCGTGCTATTTTTTTACGCTCTGTTCGTTTAGCGTTTTCCCTCATTCTGGCGACCGTCCTTTTTTCCGTCGCCAGTGCGCAGTTCAAAGCCGGAATTCAGGGAACTGTGACCGATAATCTGGGCGCCATCGTACCCGGCGCTACCGTTACCCTAACCAACACGGAAACGAATCAATCGCAGGAAACGGTTTCCAGCGAAGACGGATTTTATCGTTTTACCGGCCTTGCTCCGGGACTCTATAACGTCACCGTCGAAAAACAGGATTTCAAAAAACGGGTTGTGGAAAAAGTAAAGGTCGATGCCGAATTGGTTCGCGGGCAGGACATTACCCTTGAGGCCGGGGTCATCAGTGAGACGGTAACCGTTACCGCCAACAACGAGGTAATTCAAACCGAAGATGCGAGCATCAGAAAAACGGTCAGTACCGAAGAAATTTTGCGGCTTCCACAGGTGGGACGCGATCCATACGAACTGGCGCGGCTGACGCCCGGCGTTTTTGGCGCGGGCGCTCGCGGAAATGACGGCGGCTCGGTCGGGCTGCCTAATACCACCGGCCCCGGCGGGTCGGCCAATTCGATCTTTCAAACGGAAAATCAGGTGCCGATCTCGGCCAACGGTCAGCGGCTTTCGGCCAACAGTTTCGAGATCGACGGCGTCAGCGTCAATAGCCAGACTTGGGGAGGCGCGGCCGTCATCACGCCGAGCCAGGAATCGGTCAAGGAAGTTCAGATATCTTCCAGCACCTATTCGGCTGAAGACGGGAGAAATTCAGGCGCGATCATTAAGGTCGTCAGCCAAAACGGAACGAATAATTTTCACGGCAGTTTGTTTTTCAAATACAACGACCCGAGCTTAAACGCCTTTAACAAATTCGGAACCGGCACGCGGGTGGAAAGTAAATTCAGGCAATACGGCGGAAGTTTCGGCGGCCCGATCCTTAAAGACAGGGTTTTCTTTTTCTTTGCCTACGAGGGCGCGCGCAATAAGAACAACGTGCCTTACAACGCCTGGATCGAAACTTCGCAATATCGCGCGCTGGTCATCGCGCAGCGCCCCGGCGGCGTTACCGCCAGAGTTTTCGCGGCGGCCGGGATCGAACCCCGTGTCATATCCGTTTTGAGCGGCACTTGCGCCGATGCAAACATTCCGGCAGTCAGATGCCAGTCAGTTGCGGGCGGGCTCGATCTTGGTTCACCGGCTCCGGGAACCGGCCCGGGAAATCCCTATGTGGACGGTTTTTCGCCGTCGATCGGCGGCGGTTTTGACGGCATTCCGGACATTCAATTTGCGCGCCTGGCAAACCCGAACTCTTTTGTCGGAAATCAATACAATACCAGGCTCGATTTTAATATTACCGATAAAGACAAGCTGGCGGTTTCCACTTATTTTACGCCCAGCAAAAACGTCGGCGCTAATACCGGTGGGCGCAGCCGCCCGATGGCCGATCTGACGTCTCCGCGGTTGAACTGGTCGGCGGCGGGTATCTACGACCGGATAATTTCGGCGAAGATGTTCAATGAATTCCGGGTAAATATCAATCGCTGGGGATACAACGAAATAACCGCCAACCAGGACGTAAACTTCGGCATTCCTCGGATCGAGGTCGAAGGCTATCCGTTCGACCGGATCAGGTTCGGCGCCGATCGTTCCGAAGGCACACCGGGAGATTTCGATGAAATGCAGCTCGATTTTCGTGACACCTTTAATATGGTTATCGGAAATCAAAATCTAAAAATAGGCGGCGAATTCCGCAAGGAAATAAACAAGAACAGCCTGATCGGCGGCGCGCGTCCGCTGTATTCGTTCGTCGGTTTATGGAATCTGGCGAACGACGCCCCGATCTTCGAAGCGATCAATGCCGATCCGGCGACGGGCGGGCCGGCCACCGGAGAGCGCGAATACAACAGTAATAACTTTGCCGTTTTTGTTCAGGACGACTGGAAATTCCTGCCGAACCTTACCGTGAACATGGGGCTGCGCTGGGAATATTTCTCTCCGCTGACCGATAAATCCGGCCAGCAGAGCAATTTCTTTTACGGGCCTAACGGAGTAGTTGACGGCCGGGTAAATCCGGTCGAGCAGCTCTATAAATCCGACTGGGATAATTTCGGGCCGCAGCTCGGATTCGCTTATTCCCCCAAAATGTTAAAGGAAAAAGGCGTGATTCGCGGCGGGTTCGGCATGGGATACAACCGTCTTCCCAACACGGTCTTTCTGAATTCGCGCGGCAATCCGCCTTTCTTTGCGCGTTTCGGCCTGTGCTGCGGAAATCCCGGCGATCCTTTTAACGGCGGCAGAATACGTTATGCGCTGGGCACCAGTGGTTCCCCTGCCAGTTATCCGGCTAATCCGATCCTGGGGCAGGGAATAAATCCGGCTACCGGCACGCCGGTCGGCGGCCCGGTAGAGATATACGGCGCGCCGCAGGATCTGCCGACGGCGTACGTCTATCGCTACTCGCTCGAAGGACAATACGAACTGCCTTATAAGCTGGTCGGAACGCTCGGCTACCAGGGCAGCGCGGGACGCCACTTTGTCCGGCTGGTAAATCAGAATTTCATTTTCACCCAGATCAACACCGCGGCGTTCAATGCGATATATTTTGCTTCGCCGGATGTTAATACCAATTACAACGGAATGAACGCCGTACTCGAGCGGCGCTTTGCCAACGGGCTTCAGTTCGCGGCGAATTATCGCTGGAGCAAGAGCCTGGACACTCTTTCATACGAAGGCCCCGGTTTTGTCACAAACCAGACCTTCCCGGTCGATAACAGTACTGAGAAAGGCCCTTCGGATTATGACGTCAGGCATTTCTGGGTCATTTCCGGCCTCTGGGAAATTCCGTATTTCAATAAAGAAAACAACTGGGCGAATAAATTGCTGGGCGGCTGGCAGATCAACGGTATCTGGACCTATCACACCGGTTTCCCCTGGACGCCGAAGATCGGGCCCGGCATTCGCGGTCCGAGTGGAGAATTTTTCGGGCCGATCCGTCCGGTCAGGTATTTGGGTGGAGAGCCTCTTTCCAATTCCAATGACAATTTCCTCTCGCCCGGCGGAATTTTTCCCGGCGGCGGAAGTACGTATTTTCAGACCACGCTAAATCCGGGCGATCCGACTTATCTGAACAATCCGCCGGGAGTAGGACGCAATGTTTTCCGAGGGCCGAAATACCGCTCGCTCGATCTCAGCGTGATCAAACGTTTTCGGCTGAACGGGCTCTGGAAATTAAGCGAAGGATCAGGCCTGGACCTGCGGGCAAACTTCTTCAATGTTTTCAACCAGCTGAATTTGGGTAATTTCGGTTTTGGAGATGACAGCACTTTTGCGGATCGCTCGCAATTCGGCCGGGCATTCAGCGCCTTGTCCGGGCGAACCGTTGAATTGCAGGTCAGATTCAATTTTTAGGGCTGCCTAAAATCGCAGCCGCCCTTGTGGGACTTGTAAATAGGAAAGACGCGGAGATTTATTTCGTCGCGTCTTTTCCATATAATTATTATTGAAAACGGATTTTCAAGGGGAAGCGGATATGCGGTTAAACAAGATCATTTTCATATTGTTTTTATTTTCTTTGACTCTTACTTCGTCTCTTTATGCCCAGAAAAAAGACCCGAATATCGAAAGAAAAATAAACGTTTTACTTTCCAAAATGACGCTGGCGGAAAAGCTCGGCCAGTTGCAGCAGCTCGACGGCGAGGCGAACGGCAATTTTCGGCCGGAACATCTGGAGATGGCGCGAAAGGGCCTGCTTGGTTCGACGCTAAACGTGCGCGGGGTAAAACAGGTCAATGAGCTGCAGCGGGCGGTGCTGGAATCGCGTTTAAAGATACCGATGCTTTACGGGTTCGACGTGATCCACGGCTACCGCACGATCTTTCCCGTTCCGCTGGGCGAATCGGCCAGTTGGGACCTGCGGACGATCGAAAAAAATGCGGCCATCGCGGCCGCCGAAGCCCGCGCCGCCGGGGTTCACTGGACATTCGCGCCGATGGTGGATATCGCGCGTGATCCGCGCTGGGGGCGCATCATCGAGGGCGCTGGCGAAGATACTTTTCTCGGATCGCAGATAGCTTTCGCGCGCGTACGCGGGTTCCAGGGGCTGGATTACAGCGCCGAAAACAAGATACTCGCAACCGCGAAACACTGGGTAGGATACGGCGCCGCCGAAGCGGGCCGCGATTACAACACCACCAATCTCTCCGAGCGTTCACTTCGAGAGATTTATTTTCCGCCGTTCAAATCCGCGCTCGATGCCGGGGCGGGTTCGTTCATGACTGCTTTTAACGATCTGGACGGCGTGCCTTCGACGGCAAATCACTTCGTGCTGAAAAAAGTCCTGCGCGACGAATGGGAATTCGACGGCATTGTCGTAAGCGATTACACAGCTGTATTGGAACTGATGTTTCACGGGCTGGCGCGCACGGAGGCCGACGCCGCGGCGTACGCGCTTAACGCCGGAACCGACATGGAAATGGTCAGCCGCTTTTATAACAAGTACGGCGAAGATCTGATAAAGCAGAAAAAAGTGTCGCTGGCGGCGATCGATAACGCGGTCAGAAACGTGCTCCGCATCAAGTTTCGTCTCGGGCTTTTCGACAAACCTTTTGCCGATGAGGAGCGGGAAAAAAGGGAAGTTTTTAAGGAAGAAAATCGAGCGGCGGCAAAGATCGCGGCGGAAAAATCTTTTGTCCTGCTGAAAAACGAACGCGAAACTTTGCCGATCAGCAAAAATGTAAAAGAGATCGCCGTGATCGGCGCGCTGGCCGACAGCAAAGCCGATATGAACAGCAATTGGGCGGGCGACGGCCGGGCCGAAGATGCCGTCACACTGCTCGAAGGGCTGCGGCAGAAATTTCCCCGGACGAAAGTGCGCTACGAACCGGGCTGCGAAATTAAATGCGAATCGTCCGCCGGATTCGATAAAGCGGTGGACGCGGCAAAAGATTCCGATTTTACGATCCTGGCTGTTGGCGAATCCGGGGACATGAGCGGCGAGGCTTCTTCGCGCAGCAATATCGATCTTCCCGGCAGGCAGCTCGACCTCGTTAAAGCGATCCACGCGACCGGAAAGCCGTACGCGGTAGTGCTGATGAACGGCCGCCCGCTGACGATAAACTGGCTCAGCGAAAATTCGCCGGCGATCCTGGAAACGTGGTTTGCGGGAACGATGGCCGGGCCGGCGATCGTCGATACGCTTTTCGGCGACGCGAATCCCGGTGGAAAGCTTCCGGTTACCTTCCCGCGCTCGGTCGGACAAATCCCGATCTATTACAATCACAAAAACACCGGCCGGCCGTTTAAGGCGAGTGAAAAATACACCTCGAAATATACCGATATCGATAACACGCCGCTTTACCCGTTCGGTTACGGGCTCAGCTACACGCAGTTTCGTTTGAGCGATCTGCGGTTGGATAAAACGCGGATCCTGCCGAATGGCAGCGTAAAGGTCGGCGTTCAGATCGAAAATACGGGCAGGCGCCGCGGCGACGAGGTCGTGCAGCTTTACATTCACGACGTGGCCGCAAGCGTCACCCGCCCGGTCAGGGAACTCAAAGGTTTTCAGCGCGTTACCTTAGATGCGGGGCAAAAACAGCGGGTCGAATTTACGCTGACGCCGAAGGAGCTTTCATTTCTCGGACGCGATCTTAAACCGTTGGTCGAGCCCGGCGAGTTCGAAGTGTATGTCGGCACCAGCAGCGAAGGCGGCCTGCAAAGCACTTTTGAAGTCGTTACCTCGCTGACGCTAAAAACTGCGCAAGTAGTAATTCCGGAGAATGAAAAAGTGGATGATCCACCGAAAGCGCCGGTGCCGTCCGCGGCCGTCGGCGCGGAAGACGACGCCTTTCTCGAAGACCTGCAAAAACGGACGTTTCAATTTTTTTGGGAGCATTCGGATCCGAAAACCGGCTTGACGCTCGACCGTTCACGCACCGACGGCACGCCCCCGCCCCCCGGCGAGACGCATCATAAAGTGGCGAGCATCGCCGCTACCGGATTTGCCCTGAGCGGTTACTGCATCGCCGCCGGCCGGGGCTGGATCACACCGGAGCAGGCAAAAGAGCGTACTAAAAATACGCTCGATTTTTTTGCCAACCGGACGGTGAATAAGAACGGCTGGTTTTATCATTTCGTCGATCAGGAAACGGGCGAACGGCGCTGGAACAGCGAACTTTCATCGATCGATTCGGCGCTGCTGCTCGGCGGCGTGCTCACCGTCAAAAATTGTTTTCAGGACGATAAAGAGATCGTCGGCCTGGCGGACAAAATTTATCGCCGGGTGGATTTTAAATGGATGCTAAATGGCGACCCTTATCTGCTGTCGCACGGCTGGCGACCGGAACGGGGTTGGATAAGCAACCGCTGGCACGATTACAGCGAAGAGACGATCCTGTACCTGCTGGCGATCGGCTCGCCGACGTCACCGATCCCGGCAAATTCATGGTATGCCTGGGAGCGTACCTGGCAGCAATATAAAAACTACAAATACCTGGCGGCAGTTTCGCCGCTTTTTATACATCAATTTTCCCACGCATGGGTCGATTTTCGCGGGCGGCGGGAAAAGCGCCCGCCCTACGTGGATTATTTTGAAAATTCGGTGAGCGCCACCCGCGCCCAGCGTCAATTTTTTATCGACGTGCTGAGTAAGGAATTTCCCAAATACTCGGAAAATATCTGGGGGCTGACGGCCTCGGATTATGAAAAAGGGTATGTCGCCTGGGGCGCGCCGCCGAGACACGAAGCAACCGACGGCAGCGTCGTGCCGTGCGCGGCGGCCGGCTCGCTGATGTTTACGCCTGACATCACGCTGGCCGCTCTAAAAGACATGAAGGCCAAATACGGCAATAAAATATACGGCCGCTATGGTTTTGCCGACGCCTTTAATCCGCACAACGGCTGGGTGGACAAAGACGTTATCGGCATCGATCTAGGCATCACGCTTCTGAGTATCGAAAATCTGCGGAGCGGAAAAGTATGGTTTTGGTTCATGCAAAACGACGAGATCCGCAGGGCCATGCAGAAAATATCACTGACATAAAAACGCCGGTAAGGCGGGAGATTCGGGAAAAATGCCAGGACCGCGGTTTATTTGAAATCCAAGTTAATATTCAGCGGGCCGGGAGGTTTGTAATTAACGGTGATGACTTCTTTGCCGTCTTTCATCGTCATTGTTTGCTGGGCGTAAATGACTTGCAGATGGCCGAAGGTATCGAGCAGCCACGCCGTCTGAAAAGCAACATAAAGCCAGAGATCGAAATTCAGCGCCGGAAAGATCGTCGGGTCGATGTTTGCTATGCCGGACCAGTTTTGTCCCAGGTAATCGGCCGTAAACACGTTTTTTCCCTGCACGAACAGCGGCGAATTAAGATTGTCCAGGGGTAAAGCGGTTCTCGATACCGATATCTGCTGCGGCACATAAAGGGGTTTGGTATTTTGCGACGGGGCAATGATGGATCCTGCCGAACCCTGGTCGTTGAGATTGAATTTCGTTATCTCTTCGACATATAAATTAAAGATATAGACATTTCCATATCCGTCAGACATAAAAATTTTTCCTTATTGTTTTCCGGTCATTTCATTTACTAATGATTGGAGCGCCTGAAATTTGCTAACCATCCGAGGCAAGTAAGTATTTAACCATTTATCTGTCTGTTTTATCCCACTTCATCCGGCGACGCTTAATTTTATTAAAATCGAGACAATTCTAGCAAGAAATTTAGCAATTTTACCTTTACCGGGCAAATTAACTTTGACAGAGCTAATTAGAATGTTAATATGTCCAACAACTCAGTAATTTGTTTCTTTGTATCACTTTCCGTATTAACTCAGCCTCTTTGCTTAAGAGGCAAAAACGGTAATTATACAGTCTTATCACTTTTTGGGTAAGACTTTTTTAGCCACTGGATTTTGATTTGAGGGCGCTCGCTCTCGGTCCTGCGCGCATTAGGAACTTTATGGGTTCGGTCTATATTTTCAATTTTACGTCTGAGCAGATGTCGCTGTCTATTAACGGTATCCCGGCCGCGGGATCGATGCAGCCGTCAGTGCCGACTTCTCAGCCGCCATACACGCCGGATTATATGCCGGTCGGCCGTTACGATATCAATCAAAACCCCCCGTCGGGAACATTTGTCAACAGTTCTCAAAACGTCATTCTGGCTCAGATACTTATCGGCTCGTCGCAGCAAAGCTCCGACCCGATAAAATTCTATCTCGGTTCCGCGTCGGAGCCATCGACGGATATTTGGCTTTACATGTGTTATAGCTGCCTGCTGATGTTCAGCACCCGGGGAAATATGCAGCTGGGAGGGCCGGTCCCGATCATTTGGAATAACTCCGCACTTAAGGAAGACATCCTGACCGCCGCCAGTTTTCGCGATAGCGAATCCTGCGGATAGGAACTTTGGGCGCGCGCGACAGATCAAGCCGCTGCGGCGCCCGACAATATTTTAAGGAGGATAAAAATGTCCGGTTAATGTTGTGGTAAAGACGATTCAAAGCACTGATAACACCCAGTGACGCAATTGCGCGCAACTGCAAACTAAAGAGAAAGAGTTCAATAAAAAAGAAGGAGAATTTTTATGGCCGATACTTACGGAAGTGTGTATGTTTTCAATTTATATGTCGAGAATATAACGAAATTAGTTCTTAACGGGCAGGGTTCCGCGGGTTCTATCAATGCCCCGGGCGCCGCTCCCTATACGCCGAATAATTTAGCGGTACTCAGAAGCCCTCTCACGGTTCACAATCTTCAGGACCCGCAATTCGTCCAGGGAGACAATAGTGTCACCGTCGATGTCCTGGGACAGTCCTGGTCCGGCACGCTGAATATCGATCCGGTGCAGGCGCCGGCCCTGACACAGGACCTCTGGCTCTATGTCGCCACCGTCACCGACAATACCGGCAATACCAATGGGTTGATGCTTTTGTTCACCACGGGCGGCGTTTTGATCAAGCAGGCCCCTCTTCTCAGCAGCGCTTCTTCCGGAGGACCGTCGGGGGCAGTGTCCGAGGATAAGAGCGGCGGAGAAAAAGGCGGCGGCCCGCTTAGCGAATAATTAAAAGCCGCGTGTTTGCGATGCCTTCCGGCGGCCATCCGAGGCTGCCGGAAGCTCGCCCGCAATTTACCGGCGTTTATCCGGTTGTGAGCTGCTGTTTCCTGGTGCTGACCCAGCCGGGGGACGCCCCCCTGGCACTGAACAATTTACCTTCAAGTACAAAAATAGCCGAGTCGGGAAGGCTGGAGAAAAGTTAAAATGAGCAGTCTGAGTTTCCAACCCATTCAGAATGGGCCTCTCTATCAATCGGCGGAAAACGGAACGGGACAAAAAGTATTTGTTTATTGGCTGTGGCTGAGCACGGGTACCCCGCTGAATGAAGATCTGGATTCCGCCGTTACCTGGAAGTATTCGGGCTGTTATATCTTTAGCGCGTCCGCGATCACAAATGTGAGCGGCTTTATCGCGGCGGTGGCCAAAACACTGATTCCGCAGGCCAACACCCGTTGGGCCGCCTGGATCTCCGATCCCGACCCGGAAAAGCTGCCCGGTTCGATGACCGTGGTCAGCGCCAATCTTCCCACCAGCGGCGGAAGCACGATCGCCCAAACGGTAAAGCCACTTTCCCTGCCGCTGGCCAATATTTCTTTGAACGTGCCGGCTTCGGCGAATTTTACTTTAGATCCCGCTCCGCCCGAATCTCCCGATACGCCCGGCCTGACGTTTCAGAGTGTCCCGGCCCAAAGCATAAACATCGGGCTCGTGCGCAACACCGGGGTGGCGGCGATGATGCCGGGATTGAATCTGGCCGTCCCGTTATGCGGGCCGTCCGCCGGGGCCGCGCTTTTCGATGCGACGGTTGACCGGGGAACTTTCTATTTCTTTTTTACCGACAGCCAGCGGTACGACCCGACGCCGCGCACGGTCGAACACAGGTATTTCTACGGCGCCGCGGGTAGCGTGCAGACGATGCACTACCCGTTTTTCCCGCCGGTACGAAAAGGCAATAATCCGATCTCGCTCAATGCTTCTTTAGACCCGCTGAATGTTTGGGACAGCACGCGCACCATCTTTGCCTTCGATCAGAGCATGGGCGCCAATTTGCCGTCTTCGAATTATTTCAGCGGTACGGACGGCCACCCTTTGACTTTGGTTCCGCAGCAGAATGCGGGTTTTGCCTTCGGCGTCCGGCCGCCGGCTTCGGGAGAAACTTCTTCCGGCCCCTATGCTTACCTGACACCGGCCGGGACGTTTAGTGTCGCGGCGGTAACGGAAGCTTCACACGGTCTGGCCGGGGCCGATCCGAACACGATCCGTCATCTGATGTGCGGCATGACCGGCACCGAATATCTTATCGCCGAACCGGGGGCGACGGTGGAATTCGTTACCGGCAACAATGCCTATGCAAAGGGTTTTACCGCGCCTTCGCAGGACCTGACGGCGGCGGCGGCGAATGACCCCTGCAAACCCGGAAGCGGCGGGCAATTGGTCGCGCCAGGCGGTTTGATGACCGGTGATTTCACCACTTCATGGATACAGATCAATCCGGCGGTATCTCCGGCGCCGGGAATCAGTTACGGTTATGCCGTGCAGCCCGAGGCCGCCGTTTATTACAGCAAGGTGGACAAGCCTCCGAGTTCAGCCGATAGCGGTACCCCGTATACTTACCCGCTGGCGCTCGGCTGCCGGGTGTCGTTATTGCAGGAAGAAGCGCAGTCAAACGCGCTGGTGCCGCTTCCGATGGCGTCTTATGGGGGAGTGTGGCTGACCGGGGCGTCGCCGCTGCCTCCCGTTACCGCGCTTCAATCGTTCGAAAGCCAGATCATCGGCACGACCCGTCACCACACCGCGCCGAAAGATACGGTCAACGGGCCGACCTTTTTCGACCCCGTGACCCATCAGGGCGTCAACGGCGGTTTTGCCAAAACTCCGGAAGGATTGCTGGCGCAGCTTAATACAACCCAGTCGAACAGGCCGGGGACGTTTCAGACGATCTTTCTCGCCAGGAGTCCGAATTCCAACCCGCTGCACGGTGCCGAGCAGCTGGCTTTTAACGGCGCGACCGATTCTCCTTCTTCGCCTCCCTGGCCGGCCGCTCCTATTCTGGTGCCTCCGGCCGATCCGGTAGTGAATCCTGTTTTATCAAATGCGCTGATGAACGATAACCTGTTCATGGTGGCGACAAAATACTACGAAGGCACAAGTAATCCACCGACGCCCATCACAGGCAATCCGTTCGGCAGTTTTCAGAATGAGATCCAGATGGGTGAATGGACATTCCGGCTCGACGTCGGCTATTCCACCGACCCGACTATTCCCCGCACGATCCTTCTTTTCAAATTTACCACCGCGCTCAACGTGATCGACCTGGTCGCCAATCAGGCTTACTGGCAGGAATGGCAGAACTTTATCGCCTGCGATCAGACAACGGCGCAGACCATGGCGGGTAACATTCAGACCCAGCTCAACGCGGCGTTTTGCAAGGCAAAGCCCGATGCGAGCAATCCGGATGAGGCTATCTATTTCGCGGATTTCTGGCAGAAGATAAACGACCCCAACTGGACCGGAATTCTGGCCATCGATTGCGGGCTAGATGCCGGCGATCTGCCGCCCGACCTGCAGGATCTTCTCGGCGGCATCAACGGGGAACTTCGCGCGCATCACTTCGGCGTCACCGTCAATCAGATCAATGACGGCAGCTCCGTCTGGAATATCGATCAGAGCTCGATGTTTGCGCTGGTTTATTATGACGCGGATTACGCAAAAATTCCGGCCGCCGATTTCGGATTCCAGGTGCTCAAGCTGAATGCGCTGTTTGAAAATTCCGTGCTGACGCATTTCGATTCCCGGATCGCCGTGACGATCCCGAAGCTGTTCGGAGAAAACGTGACGCTCACCACGACCAGCGTCGCGGGCGCGAACGTGCTCGAGATCGAAGGGGTTTATCAAAAACACGGCGATACCGGAACAGTGGTATTCGACACCAAGACGCCGCAGATCTTCAGTTTTACGGAGACGACCTCAAATATACGCGCGATCCAGGAAATGTATGTCACCGATGCGGCGCTGGTGCCGGTCAGTTCCACCAGCGACGGGCAAACGACGCCGACGATCACGGTGTTGTCGAATTTGGCATTGTCGGGAGACTTAATGTTCCTCCCGGACGTCGATCCGAAGGGAAGCGGCCTCGATATTTTCTCGTACGGCAGCGATCCGAAAACCGGGCTCGGCTTTAACACCTACAATATCGCGATGACGACGAGCATCAAGAATAATGTCGGGACATTGACCAATATCGGCCCCGATACAAGCAGCTTCATGATCACGCCCGCAACCTCTACTTATCGCCCGGACAGTATCCTGGCGGCGCTGCCGCTAAAACTGACGAGCTTTGTTCAGGGGCCTTCGACAGCCGGATGGCCGGTGAGCTTTTTAGGCGCGGCCGCCGGCGCGTTCGAGGCCGATTACGCCCTTAGTTTCCAGGTATCGCTCGGCTCGCTCGGGGCGCTTTCCGCTTTTGCCGACAGCCTGGACGTGGACATTGTGCTCGGTTGGAAAAAAGCCGGTTCCAACAACGCCGACAATCAGATCTGGATGCTGATGGTGCCGCCGCAATCCATGCAGGGGCAGTTGGGTTTTGGACTGGAAGGAGTGCTCGATACTACTTTCAACAGTGTCGATCTGGTATCGCAGAAATGGCCTTCCGAGGGAACCAACCAGGCAAATGTGTACGGGGTCTTTTTCATGGGCGTTCAGATACAATTGCTGAGCAATAATCTGATTCCCGGCACGTCGAATTTTGTGCTGTTTGCCGATCCGGCCCAGGGCAATCTGAGCAACGTGGGCTGGTTGATGACCTACGTTAAAAAATCCTAGGACGTTATTTTGCGGCTTTGAGAATTATTTATTCCCGAAATACGGGCTATGCGCTTGCGGCGAGATTGGAAAATATGAGCGACGAGACAAAATTAATGAAGGCGGAAGACGGTAAAAGCACCTTCGATATTCAGAAATTCGCCTTCGGCCAGAGAATCGGGCTGCAGACGGATTCTTCCGAAACCAGCGTAATACAGGCGGCGATAGACGCGCTTACGCTCGTGGACAGCACGACGTTGGAGTCCGTTCTCACTAATCTTTTCGGAACCGGCTCAACGGGTGACGACAAACCGAAGTTCGGTTACGACCCGAGCGTGACCTGGCTGGCCGGGGTCGAGATGACGATAAACGTTTTGTCCCTGGACGTGCTGCTCGTTGACGGCCAATTTTACGGGCTGCTGATCAAGGTCGCCGGAGACGGCCCGTTCAAGGGGCTGGTCCTGGAGATTATCTACCGCAAGATCAACGATCACCTGGGAGAGTTTTCCGCCGACCTGACGCTGCCGGACAAATTTCGCAAGCTCAAACTCGGGGCCGCCTCGGTCACCTTACCGATCGTTTCCCTTTCCATTTGGACGAACGGCGATTTCAGCATCAATATCGGCTGGCCGCTGGGCGACCGGTCATTCAACATCGAGTTTCCGCCCGATCCCATTCCCTGGGCCGGCGGCGGCGGTTTCTATTTTGCCCGGCTGCGCAGCGAAGACGAGCCCGGTAAATTAGGCGTTGGTTATAATCCGATCATCGAATTCGGCATCGGCCTGAAGATCGGGGCGGCGACCGAGGGTGACTACGGTGTTCTCAGTTACGGCGCATCGATCTATCTGTTCGGTACCTTCCAGGGATTTCTCGCCTGGAAGGACGGCAACTCTTTTTCCGACGGACTGGACTATTACTGGTTCTGCGCCTCGGTCGGCATCACCGGCCATCTGGAAGGATCGGTCGATTTTGTCGTGATCAGCGTTTCGGTATCGCTCGACATCACCGCTTCGGTGACGATGGCGCTCGAAAAAGACCATGCTACTTACGCCCTCGCGGAATTTACCGCCACGGTCGAAGCCAGTATAAAAATACTGTTTGTCAGAATTCATTTTAGTTTTTCACTCGACGTCAAAGTGTCCGTCACGTTCGGGTCGGGGCCGGCTGCCTCGATCTCGGGCCCGAATCCTACTCCAGCCCTGGAAGCGATGGAAGCGCTGGTTGCGCAGACCGAAAATCTCGCCCTGGAAGGAGAAATTGCCGCGGAAATTGCAGCCCCGATTGTTCGCCCCAGGCGGCAAATTTCCAATACCGCTACAACGGTAGCAGCGATCCCGGTCGCGCTGAGCTACATGCTGCAGCCGTCCATTCGCTTTGACGTGCCAAGCGCGACGTGGGTTCCGGTCGCGGTGGCTTCACTAATCATCGACCGCACCGCCCCCGCGACGGGCGATAATACAAAACTGGGCGCGGGGAGCGACAGCTTTAGCCTGATGGTGCAAAGCCTCGCTTCTTACCTGCTCCTGACATACGGCAACTACACCGACCCGACGGCTACCGTCACCCCTGCTAATCTACAGGCGCTTCAGATCGCACTGGGCGGCGACCCCTCCGAATGCGGAGGCCAGCCGCAGGCTCCCGGCACGACCCAGTTCAATCTGCAGTCCATTTATAACTGGCTTACCACCAGCAATATCAGTTTCACGATCACCGGTACGGATCCGACTTCCACCGGCCCGGCCGACGGCGCTCTTTTCCCGATCATTCCGGGGCTGACCCTGACCTACAACGGTGCGGGAATTACTTTCGGTGATGCCGCGGCTCCGGCAAATTATCTGACCGCTCTCGACAATTACTTTAAGGAGTTGAGCTTGGTCGGCGACGGCAGCATCGATACGGAAGCGATGCGCGCTCTGCTGGAGACGGATTCCGTTTCTACTGCGGGCTGGATGCCCGGCGTGATCTTTTCCGATTACTTTAATATTCTCGCCAAACAGCTCTGCAAAGAGCTTTGCGATCTCAAAACGCCGGGAACGCTGGAGGCGGATCTGGCTTTAATCGATATCGGCAATATGGCCGGTATTGTCACCAGATTTTTGCAGCACGGGCTGCGGCTGCCGGATCCGTCCGACCTTAGCTCCCCCATCCAGTCGATGAATTTGCTGCCGCTCTTCGACCTTACCGGCCAGCAATTCGATCTCGCGCCCGCCGGCGCTCCGGTTTTGACGGCGGTTTTGAGCGGGAAATCCTCTGTTAATGTGACCATCGCCGGAACCGGTTCGGCGCAGCTCAAGTTCGCGCTCGAGCAGGCGCCGACTGCCAGCCCGTTGCGGAATCCGCAGCAGCTCCCCCGGATCAATAATGCTCAGATCAGCTTTTTGCTGCGACAGGGAATTCCCTGGGCGCAGGTGGGCACGAACTGGCAGATGTTTGGTTTCCCGGACACGCTTCAATCGCAGCTGCGCCTCGCCAGCAGCCTGTCGCTCGAGCTTAATTCGACCGACGGCTCACAGGATTCTCAGGGCCACACTATCCTGACGCCCGCCACCGGGCTGGGCAGCCTGATGATCAGATTTTCCCTGACCCAGATTCCCGACCCGAGCGGCACGGGTAACTTGAAGACAATCTTTCAGGTCACCGGCACCGACGAGGGAACCCGCGATCTGATGGAGCTTCTTTTTGCTTCGGGCGACCTGAGCAAGGTAACGGTGCAGATGCTGCTGCCGGCCGGCGGGGCCAATAGCGGGGCGGGTTACACGACCAGCGCCGCCGATGCGACCTCGGTGCTCTTTAAGACGAATCTGTCCACTTACAACCAGCCCAACGCCGCCATGATGATGTCTGCGATGAGGGCGGCTCTGGAAGATACCGACGCGCCGCCGCCTTTAGGAGCTACGTCGGCGGCCATTTCCGACACGAGCAATTTTCTGCTGCTGCTATGGGAATGCAGCGTCGTCAACAGCGGCGGTTTTTATCTTTATGTGCCGGATGCGGATTTCGGCAGCGCGCCGCAACTCAACGTCGCCGTGCTGGTGTCTAATTTCACCAGCCCCGCGACGCAGGTTCCCGTCAACAATTACCAGAACATGATCCTGGTGAACAGCACCCTGAGCGCGAACGACCGCGTGCAGGGGCTTGTCTTCCAGAGCGACGCGACCACGCCGGTCACTGAACCCAAACCGAATTACCCGGCGGGGACCGTTTCCTTCGGCGCCACCTGGACGGGCGCGCCCACGGACGTCGAGGCCGACAACACTTCCGCTTATTCGACCGTGCTTTACCAGATGCTCGAATTCCAGGTAGCACCGGGAACCGGTATTACCACGGGCTCTGGCTGGAGCATGCCGCTCGGGCCGAATACGCCGCCGGGCACGCCGACCACTACGTGGGAATATCAGCGCGCCGTGCCGGTCTATCGTTTCGTGGACAATGCGGCCAATCCGCCGAACCGTTACGGGGCGATCGGGCTGGAAACGAACCTGAGCCTGCAGCTGGTCGATATCTTCGGTAACGCTTACGGTTTAAAACCGCTGCAGGCGATGCCGGTCTATAACGATCTGCTGATCCCGGTCGATCAATGGCCGGGAACTTATATCCTTTACACTTTTAATACCGGAACCGGCGGCGAAGCCGGCCTGCAGCTGGTCGTAACTTTCGACCCCGCTCAGGTGACGGAAAAAGCGACCGCGCTGGCTTATTACCAGATCATTTACGATCAACTGTCCGACCCTCGTACCAGCCTGGCCATAACCACCGCGCTGGCGGCGGGACCGGTGACGCTGGCGACGACCGGCGGCACCAGCCTGCAGGCGGCGCTGACGGCTTTCGCGGCTCAGGTCGTTGCCTACCTGGCTCCGAACAGCACGAGCCAGCCGCCCACCTGTGTTTTTCTTTCGGGAAATGTGGCGGTTGATTATGTGACCCGGATCGACGAAGATCTTTTCCCGCTTTGGGTATCGCTTACGACTACCCGGAACGCGCCGGCGGAAAGCGAAACTTTTAATTATCCTGACGGGTTCCTCAGCGTGGTTTCCCAACTGCCGCCGCTGCTCAGCCCCAATGCCGATCCGACACAATGCCCCGACCCGACGGTTACGCCCGATTCCACCGCCCTGCGTAACTGGTCTATCGGTTTTGAAAAGGCCTTCAATAATTTTGACGGCGCCAATGGAATGTTGAAGGTCCTGTCCGGAAATCCCCCGGCAAAGGTCACCGCGACAAAATCCAGGCTCAGCAAATCGGCGGCGGGCGACATCACCTCGACCCCGGGCAGCCTCTGGGCGATGAAATGGGGCGCGACAAACGGCGTCTCGGTTACGTTCGGAAATTCGACGGGAGAAAAGGAACAAGCGCCGGTTTATTTTGCGCCGCTGCCCCTTTCGACCAAATTGATCTCGACGAATGTTCAGATCAATTCTTACGACGGCAGTACCGGCGTTCCCGGGGCGACGACGCAGCAGACCTATAGCGGCGTCGATATGGACGGAATGGCGCGTTCCTTCCTGCAGTCGGTCGATGCCCTGTTGAGTCCCAACCTGGCAAATGCGATGGCGCAGCTCGATTCAGTCCAATATGGCAAACTCATGCTGGCCAAGGAAGAATTGGCATTTGCGATCTCTTCCAGCATTTCGTGGGTACTGGCGGATCAGATGCCGTCTGGCGGCAGCGCCGGAATGGGCGATGTAAAATCGGCCCAGGTGCGTTTTCGGGAAAATTTGCTGGCGTCACTGGCGACCGATTTTTCCACCTCCGTGATCGTGCAGGTTCCGGCCAGCGTGACGGTCAAGAACACATTCGATACGGAAGATGCTTCGACGCGTCCGCCGGATTTCTTCGGCAGCCCGACCCCGTCGAATGCGACCAATCAGTACACCATCTCAAACACCGCGCTGCCGGTCGAGGCGGGAACCGGTTATCTTAATTTTTTGGTGGGAGCCCCGGATCCGAGTCTTAATGCGGATCTAAAGCTGGCCTTTAACTTTGACATCGGTTTTCTGGATCATCAATTCCAGACCAGTGAAGAACAATTCGGATATATTCCTTCGTCGTGGCTCAGATTTATCGTGCCGGATGTTGACCCGACCGGCGTTACGCCGCCGGTGCTGGACGTCTCGATGGGTGAGCTGGATATTCCGCTGCCTCTGCGGGCTTATCCCTCGCCGCCGCGCCTGGTCAGCCAGAGTGCGACAAGCACTTATCCCGACGGGACGCACCCTGCCCCGACGACCATCGGGCAGGCTCTCCTATTCGATTACAATCTGACGATCACCCGGCCGCTGGTAGCCCAGGACGATCTGCATATGACGGTCGAATTCAACAGAGTGGATCCGACCGAGAGCAGTTTGACTGGTTCCGGCGGGCCGTTGTTCACCGCCCTGGCAAACTTCCAGGCTTTTCAGGCGCAGTATCTGCCGGCCGCAACTACAGCTATTCTTGCCACTCAGGGCGGCGGAAATAAGACGGTCGCCGACCAGTGGCTGCAGGACATCGTCGCTTTGGTTACATCCGTGGCTGATGCCTGGCAGGGCAGCCAGGGCGACGGAAAAATGGCCGAAGCGGCGGAAGACGTCGCACTACCGGCGCCATACACCTGGGATTTCGTGCTCCAGGTGCCGCATGAAGATACGGCTCCAAACGTGCTTATCTTGACGTGGGTGCCGAATGAGACTTACACCGGTAATCCCGTCTGGCCGCTGATCAACGGGGTCACAGGGACAACCGGGCAGGGTCTCGGCAATAACCAGTTGCAGTACACGCTGCAGGCGCACGATCCTAATTTGGATCAGCCGACGCTTACCTGGCAGGGGCTTTCCGTGATCACTAACCAGAGTGTCTCGACGGAAGCCTGGATCGAGCGCAATGAAAACCTGGCCGGCGGCGAAGCGACAAATCCGGCTTTTGTCTATACCACGTCCATCGTGAGTTTCCCGAGCCCGGTGATACCTTTGCTGGATGTTCCGACAAAACTCACTTTGGCTAATACCAAATCGGTAAACGATGCCGTAAACCAGATGGTGACGCAGATGATGCAGCCGACCAGCCCGTTTTCGCAGATAGGCTTAAGCCTGGAAGCGGATTACAGCTTCGTGCTCGTTTCGGGCGGGCCGGGACAACTGCAGACGACGCTGCCAGTTTTCCTGGTAAAAACCGGCGTCAGCACAGATACCGGAACGCTGCCGCAGGGTGTGGAATCTCCGCAGAAATTGATCTCGGATCTTGAGGGCGCGCTGATCTCGTGGTACAAGGATTTTCTTCCGGCGACCGCGAATGCCAGCCTGCTTTTCGAAGTCACTATTTTTGCGGCAAACAGCCAGCAGCCGATAGCGCGGCTGCTCGATGTCGAAGCGCCGATATCGGGTTCCGGCTGGTGGACGCCGTCGTAATAAATAACATGGGCTAAAACCTGGGAGCACTGACTTAGGAGCGCAGGTTTTGTCTGCAGCGACAAAAAGGGGAGCAAACTTTTGTTTGCTCCCCTTTATTTTTAAGTAAGATTCGAAGGCGAATCTACCTGAGCAGTTGAACGGTTACTTTTCTCGTCAGCGGGTTGACCGTAAAGCGAACCAACCTGGAAAGCAATCCCGTCACGCCGCCGCCCGAACCGGATGTACCGCCGCCGGCCGTGACAGTTCCCGCATTCTGATTCGGCGAACCGTTCGGCAACAGTTGGTCGCTGACGATATTGAATGTCGACGGGCCGTTGGCAAAACCTTTCACCCGCAGGATATAGGTGGTGTTCGGCTGCACGGCGGATGAAACGCGCTCATTGGCAGTTGCGCCGGCGGAATCGGATAAGATCTGGCCGCTTTCGGTTCTCAGTTCGAAATCCATATCCACCGCCGTGGCCGAGCTCAAGGTCGCGTCCAGAAACATCGCGTCTGATTTGGTGGTCACCGGAATGTCCTGCCAGGTGATCCCCTGAAAAGTGGGGTCGCCCCAGGTCGCGCTGACGCCGCTGGTTCCGGTCGGATCGCCGGCCAGCATGGTGCCCGTTTTATTTTCGCGGAAGATGGAATAGGTCACCGGCGCGGGCGGATTGCTCGAACCGTCGCCGGGCTGCGGGCCGGAATTATTGCCCGAGCTGACAAAAGCGTTTCCATAAACCTTAGCATCGAAAGTGAATACCTGAGCTGCCGGGGCGTTGAATTCCAGGCGTTTAGCGGCCGATGTCACCCCCAGCGCCAGCGTTTGGTCGTAGATGAATGTGTTGCCGTTCGCATCGGCGTTTTTGACGGTCACCAGCGGATTAGAAATACTGACGATCTGGAATTCTACCGGCCCGAAGATGGTCTTTTCGGTCGAAAGCGCGCCGCGCGCATTCGTCAGTTTATTGTCGAATGCCATCACGCCGCCGGCGTAGTTGATATTCGAGATCGCCGAATCAACCTGAGCCGACAGATCCTGTTTCGCCTTCGCTGCCTGGACCGAAGTCGAAAAGTCGGAGAAGCCGAGCTGCCCGGTGGAATTTACCGCGATCGCCCGCACGACATATTCATGATCGAACAGATCATTCAAGCCTGCCGGTGCGAAAACTTCGTGAACTGCACCCTTGTCTTCGTAGAAATTATTTCCGCCGCCGACATAAGCGACATGGCGAAATCCGGTGGTGGCCGAATCGCCATCGGCATATTCGCGCTTGCCGTTCGGCTCGCGGGCGTTCTCAAAACCGGTCTTGCGTTTTAAGACTTCGTAGGCGGCCGCGCCGCTGACCAGTCTCCAGCTTACCTTTATAGAACGCGGCGAAGCGGGTGAAATCTCCACCCGGCCCGGAACTTCCGGAGCCGCTTGTTCGCCCGCAAAGTGGGAAACTTGTGTCGAGATCGTGGCGCGTCCCCCGGTCACTTCCTGGGCGTTGATGCCCATTTCGTGGGCGGCAAAGATCTGTTCGATCATCGCACGGTGTTTGCCGGGCGCGGCCGCGTCGGTCGAATCCGTCGGGTAAAGCATCTGATCGGCCACGATCATCGCGTCGCGCGATTTTACATATGTATCCGGCGCCGTCGTTCCCAGCACATACATTGCGCCGAGGAAATCGCGTTCAAAAATTTCCGTGCCGTTGGTGATGACCTTTTGCGCCAGGCCGTCTTTCGGCTGCGGGCGTTTGTAGGTCGTGTTTGCCGGATACAAGCGGTTCATCATTTCGCGGATGTCCCACATCGTGGACATAAAGATCTCGCCGTCGTAATGCTCTTCAAAAACATAAGTCCCGTCTCTATTGTCGAGCGTGCCGATGTCTGAATATTTCAGGGTCGAGCGCGCGCTGCGGATATAAGCGATCGAATTCGGGTCGCGGCCCAGGCTGCGCAGACGGTCGCGATAACCTTTAGCGTTGACGACGTAATCGCCCAGGCTCGGATTGTCCGTGATGGTAAATGCCCACATGTCGGCCTGGCCTTCGTTCATTGCGCTGGCCTCCTCGCCGCCTTCTAATCCGGCGATCGGCGTGGTGATCGAATGCATTCCTTCGTGATAGGGAACCGTTCCTTCCAGCGCCAGATCGTTGAGTAAATAACCGTGCCCGTAAAATGTCGGGTTGATGACCACCGGCATTTTCTCGCCCGTAAGTTCGGCAAAGAGAGCCGACACCGGCACCGCAAAAGCATTGTCCATACCCAAGGCTTTTTTGGTCAGGTCGGGATCGCTCGGATTAGGGACCGAACCGCCCGCGATGTCCAGCGCCATATAAAAATTCGGCATGTGAACCGTCGCCGGAAGCGGCACCGTCTTGTTAGGATAATCGTCCGGAAAAGCGCCGCCGCCGATCGCCGTGTTGTCGTCGGCTACGTGCAGATAATCGACGTATTCAAGCAGGTAATTTACGAAGAAGAAGGAATTGATCTCATCCTGGTGCTCGGCCGGTTCGGCAAACTGATCCTGTTCGTTGGTACGGGCTTCAAAACCGGTCGGGTTGTCCTTGCTGAAATGCCAGGTTCCCATCGCCGCCTGCGCGAAAGGCTGTTTGCTGTACAGCACGTTATTGACGACCGCATGCGTTCCGGTCAGAGTTCCGTTTATGCCGGTCGCGACGTTTTGCTGGTCAAAATTACGCAGGGTGACTCTTTCCTGGCCGCAGGGTTTTCCGCCGCAATCGCTGATGATGCTCTGATCTTTAAGTTCGTCGGTGATGGTCGGATATTTCGGGTAGATATCGGCGGTGAACGGCAAAGCGTTCGGGGCCTGCTGGAATTTCACGAAATCCTTGCGCGCGATCACTTCGCCGGTGTGCGCGTCGATCGAATAAAGATAAACGCCGAACGGGTTGGTCGAAACTTTTGCGACCTTCCAGATCAGGCGGTAACCGTCGGCCGTCGGGTAAATTCCGAGTTTCGGCTGTTCGTTGCCGATCCCGCCGAGTTGCTGCGCCACCAGATTATTCGCCGCTTGAAAAAGATTCGAAACTGAAGCAAGCAGACTGCTGCGAAAACGCAGGATATCCGCATCGACCGCCGATCGTGCCTGCGCCGCTGAGATGGACGGCGTGGTGTTAACATTAACATCACGGAAAAACGGGCCGGAGGCCATTATCACCTGGTTGCCGCCGTTGAGCACCAAACCGATGCCGCCGTCTTTGACGTCGATTCCGTTAAAAGTCTGTTTGAAACGCAGCAGATTTCCGCCGAGCGCTTTGCTTTGATTAAAGAGAACCAAATTGTCCTGGCTGGAAACTCCGAAGAGGGCGGCATTCTGCGCGATAAAAGCGCGCCCGGCTTCTTCCGGCGAGCCGGGAAAAGACTGGCTGGCAAAATCGTAGACCACATCAGGAGAACCGCCGAATTCGTTCCAGCGGATCTTCATATTCTGCGCGTTGGACGCATTTTTCAGCGCATCGGCCGCCGCCAGTTGTTCGCCGCTGGCTTGCCGCAGGTTTTGCAGGGCACGGGCGCTGTTCAGATCGTAATTCGCCGCGCTTCTTTTATATAAATTGGCGACTGAACTTGTCTGGTTTGCCGCCGCCCGGGTCTTTTCTAAAGGCATCCAAAAAGCTGCCGTGAGGATCGCTCCTATCAAAAGTACGGAAGCGAATCTAATGATCGAATTTTTGTTAGCGTTGCGGTTCATTTTATCGGTTCTCCTGATCGAAATTTGAAAAGCTTGTTTCAGTGTCTTTATCTTAAATTTGGCTGCTTGAGAAATACTTGAGCGGGAATTGAGTCCTGGCGCGGATGCCTCTTGCGAAGCCCCCGCGCCATTCCCCCTGCTCCCACCGTCCCGGGAGCAAGACCGTTTACGCTCCGGCGGTAAATAGCACCTGGTACGCGGAAAGTTTGGCTGCCAAAGTCGCGCGCGTGACCGTCGTGTTGGGTTCGAAACGCGGGCCGGGCAGCGCTTCGAAATGTCCCGGTGAAGTTTCGACCATTCCAGCCGGGAAGGCTTCGAACAAACCGTTATTCAGCGCGATCTGCACATAACCGCGCAGTGAGGCGGGAATCTCAGCGTTGTCGGAAACTATTGTCCCATTTGAAGTTACATCCGAGCCGGCGAGAGTGCGGGCTTCGGCGTCGTGGCCGAGCGCGCGGACGAACGCCACTGCCAGGTCGAGGCGGCTGACCGAACCCTGCGGATCGAACGCCGATCCTTCGGCTGACATCATTCCGCCCGGAATAAAGTTGTAATCGCGCAGCGTCGAACCGTTTGCCGTGGCCGCGTCGGCGATCCTCAGCAGTTCGCTCCTGATATCGGTAAATTTCGGCGTAGCGGAGATCAATTGACGCAGCGGCGTATTCAGTACCAGCGAGCGGGCAAAGTCTTCGCGGTTGACCACCTGGTCGGGGTAAAAATTGCCGTCGCCGGAAATATCGATCAGCCTGTTTTTCAGCGCGAATTCGATCTGCGCCTGCTGCGCGTGTCCCTGAATGTCGGGAATGTTCGGCAGGATGTATTTGACCTGCGAAACGGTTCCATTCACCGGGCCCGGCAATGCCAGTTGTGTCGGCGACGAAGCCTGCGGAGCGGCGGCCAGCCCTTTGGCCCCGCGAACTTCCAGCGTCCATGTCCCCGATTCCGGATTCGGCACGGTCACCTGCCGCGCCGTGCTGCCGAGCACGGGCGTTTCGATCGCGGTCGAATATGCCGTGCCGCCGGGTGAAGTGATCTTAATGCCGACAAAATTTCCGTTTCCGAGTTCCAGCACGTCATCGACGGTTGCTAAAACTTCCATCGAGTTCATTCCCGGCTCAACCGTGAATCTGGTGGCGTTGGTTGAATTCGTTCCGGAAACTTCCGGGCTGAAATCGATATGAAACTGCTGCGTTTCCGGGCGTTCTTCGCCGAATTGCGCGTTAAAGGCCGGCTCGGAAAAACTATGGTAATTCTTCGCGCGGTTCAATACTTTATCGACGGCCGCATAAGCGTTGATGTAACCCGATCCCACTTCGTACTCCTGATATCCGGGCATTTTTGTCGAGGTATCGGTCAATATCTGTTTGATCTGATCCGGCGTCAGCGTCGGGTCGGCATCAAGCATCAGCGCGATCACACCGGCGACGAACGGCGTCGCCATCGACGTGCCGGAAATCTGCGTATAAAACGGGATCATTCCCGGCGGGAGTTCGGCGTCGGCGTTTAGGCCGTTGGCCGTTAGATTTGTCGAAGCGCGGACGGAAACGATGTCACTGGTAAAGCCGTAGCGGGCCAGGCTGCCTTCGAAATAGCGGCCGTTGCCGGGCGCGGTGATCGTCGGGGCTTCGTTGTCATTGAGCGGATTGTTGTCGCTCATGCGTTCTTCGCGCGGCAAACCGCGGGAAGAGAAATCGGCCAGCATGCCGTCCTTGGTTCCGGCGGCGACGCCGATAACGTAAGGAGCCTGCGCATACGGGCTGAGCGTGTTTTTTGCCGAACCGTCATTACCGCCGGCGAAAAGCACGGTCATGTTCAGATCGTGCGCTTGTTTGGCGGCGAGCATAAAAGGATGATTCGGATCGTATTCACCGCCGCCGAGCGGGCCGTATGAATTAGTGATAACGCGGATCTTGTAGGTGTCCTGATGAGCGATGCCGTATTCCCAGCCGGCCAGCGCGTCCAGCACCAGCAGCACCGCGCCGCCGCCTGAACCGACGATTTTCACACCCGGCGCGACGCCGCTATAAGTGCCGCCCGAATGGCTGCCGTTGCCGCCGACGATCCCGGCGCAGTGCGTTCCGTGGCCGACCGTATCGGTATTAGGAACGTTCTCGATTGAAAGCGAAGGCGTAAATCCGTTGAGCGGAACGCCCGCGATCGTGATGCCCGTATTTCCCGCGTCGGTGGAAACGACGCGCTGCGAATTTTGCACGACCTTCGAACCGAGCGGCAGATCGGCATGGGTGGCGTCGATACCCGAATCGATCACCAATACGGAAAACTCGCCGGAGCCGGTCATCGGCGTGCCGCCGTTGCGGAGCATGAAATCGCTGTCGGTGCGGACCTTATCGACCCCGGTCACCATACGGGCCTGGTTCATGTAATAGCTCAGGCGGTCGTTCGACCAGATCGAGCGCACCGACGAATTATTTGCCAGTGAGCGAGCCTGCCCGGCGGTCAGCGCCGCTCCGACCATTCCCAAACGCGGAAACGTCACGCCCTTGAGGATTCCCAGCGAGCGCAAAATATTCAGATGGTTTTCTTTTAAGCCGGTCGGCGCATTAAAGCTGATTATCACCACGCCGACCTTGGCATTATTGGCTAATCCGTTAAGTTGATTTTGCAGCGCCGGGCTCAGCGTTGCGGCCGATACGGAAGTCAAATAAACGACTGTAATGATCAAAGCGAATATCAGGCTCTGAAAGTTGCGAAAAATTTGTTTGAAATTGTTGCTCACCGTGTTATCTCCTCCTGCGTTTTCCGTGTGAAAAGTAAATCTGGAGCCAGCTTAATTAATAAGGTTTGAGAAAAACTTGAGGATGACTTGAGGAATGTTGTGAGTACCGCCTTCAGGCGGCTCTTGGAGAAAGGGGAAATAACTATAAACTCTTAATTATCAATTATTAACCGCTAATTAATGTTGAATCGAGCGAAGAGAGAACCACCCCGTCGCGAAACTGCGCCACCCCTCCTTCGTAAGGAGGGGAATTTAAGATGAAGCGCAAAAACTCCCCTCCTTACGAAGGAGGGGTGCCCGAAGGGCAGGGTGGTTCTAACTTGCCCTGACCACTGACCACCGACCACCGACCACTGACCAACGGTGTCTCTACTTCGTCAATTCCTGATAAACTTTCCGCGTCTCAGGCGCGGGTTCGACGCCGAGCTCACTTTTAAGGAGTTTTTGCAGATTTTCAAATTGTTCGACCACGGAAGCCCGCTTTCCCTGCACGGCATAGGTTTTCATGATCAGGCGGTGCGCGTCTTCGCGAAACGGGTCGATCTTCAGGATCTCGCCCGCGAATTTTATCGCGGACGCCCAGCGGCGGTCGCCGAACGCAAGTTTTGCCAGTGCATTGAGCACTCGGGAATGCTGCTCGAAAAAATAATGGCGGCGCTCTTCGGCCCAGTTGTCATAAACTCCCGCCATAAATTCGCCGCGATAAAGTTCATAGGCGGCTTCCAGGTTTTCCCGCAATTGTTCGTCGTTCTTTTCGCGCTTTGCCTTGTCGGCGGCCGTGATGCATTTTTCAAACTCTTCGGTGTCGATGGAAAACGAGAGCTCCGGGTTCAACTGGTAAGCGCCGTCGCGAAAAAGCAGGAAGTTTTGCTTGAAAGATTGCCGGCTGTTCAGCGCCTTGCGAACGTGGGAAATGGTCGGATGAAAATTCTTTTCGATGGTGGCCAGATCGTCTTCGCCCCAAAAAGTATCGATCAGCATGTCTTTTTCCACGCGCCGGTGCGGGCTGGTGGCGATAAAACAAAAAATGTCGCGCGCGCGTTTGGTCGTCCAGGCGTCGGCGGCAAACGGCTTCGACCGGTCGCGAAAAATATCGACAAAACCGAGCGTATTAACGGTCAGATCGGTGATCTGGGCGGATGTTTCCACTACCGCCGCAAGCTCCGTTTTCGCCGCTTTTACTTCAGAGACATTTTCCCGCAGATCTGCGCGCAGGTCGGTCGGCAGCTTTTCGCTGACCTCTTCGTCGCCGAATAGCGACGGATTCTTTTTGATCTGGCCGCGCAGCCAGTGCTCGTAATCGAAACGCGCCGTGAGATCGAGCGCGCGCTGCAGCGGCTCGTATATCTCTTTTCGTTTTCCCGTTTCAAAAAATATTTCCGCCAGCAGCAGCGAAGCGTTCGCTTCGTCGTAATTCAGATTTTGCTCGTGGAAAAATTTCGCCAGAGCGGTAACTTCTTCCGCCAAATCTTTCGACTCACCCTGCAAAAGCCGGATGCGGCATAAAACGAGTTCGACGGTTTTTACACCGAATTCATTATTCGTGCCCGCGCGCGCGCGTAAAAGATTTTCCAATAGATTACGGGCTTTTACGGTGTCGCCCTGCGTCAGAAAAAACTTGGCGCGTTCTTCGTCCAGGTCGCGCGTCGCCAGGTTAACTCCTGCATCCTCGTAAGTTTTTAGCGCTCTTTCGTAAAATTCCGCCGCGTGCGCAAAGTCTTCTTTTTCCCGGTAAAAATTTCCGTAGGCTTCGAAAACTTCACCGCGCAGCGCCTGCAGATTAAACAGGTGGCATATTTCCAGGGCGTGATCCAGATTTCGCTCCGCATCGGCAAATTCGCCGCGAAAAATGTGCAGCCGCGCGACGTTGAGATAACCGATCGCTTCCTGCGGAAAAGGATTGTTGCTTTTATCGTCCCGGAAAATGCGTTTGAACCAGCGCAGCGCCTCGCCGAAATCGCCGCGAAATCCGGCGGGCAGCGCCAGGTTGTGCGTGATCAGCCGGATGTAATGCTCGTTCCCCTGTTTTTCCGCAATTTCCAGCGCGATGCGAAACTGGTGTTCGGCCTGCGTCCACGAACCCTGCGCGATCAGACAAAGGCCGCGAGTGTTGGCGCATTTCAGATAGGTTTCGTTTTCCTCGCCGACCAATTTTTCCGCTTTTTCCAGATATTCGAGCGCGGCCGTGCAGTTGCCTTTGCGGCGCATCACGCTGGCCAGCGAATGCAGGGCTTCGGCCTCGCCGGCCTTATTCTTTTCCTTCGCTAAAAATTTTACCGCCCGGTTAAGCAGCGTAAAAGATTTGGCTTCTTCACCCCGCAGCCGGGAAATTTCCGCTTTGTGCAGCAGCGAATACGGATACTTTTCCAGATTTTGCTGCGGGATACGCGCGATAAAACTATCGAGCGTGGTGATCGCGCCGCGCCCGATCCACTGGGCGCCTTTTTCGGCGATGATCTCAGCTGCTTTATCGAAATGTTCTGTTTCCAGCAGAAACGGCATCGCGCTTTCCCATTGATTTTCAGCGAAGAAAAAATCGGCTAGCCGGAGCCGTTCTTTTTCCAATTCCGCGCGGCCGATCTCCGATCGCAAACGGCGCTGCAGAAAATCGCGAAAGAGCGGGTGCAGGCGATAAACCTCCGTCGCCTTGCTTTCGCCCGCCACGGTCAAAAAGACGTTTTTATGCAGCAGTTCGGGCAGCACGGCGGAGCAGCGCCGGTCGGGGAAAAGCCGGCTGCAAACTTCCAGCGGCAGCGATTCCAGCAGCGATAAATGCAGCAGCAGTTCGCGTGTTTCATCCGGTTCGCGGGAAAAAACTTCTTCGGCGAAATAATCGAAAATATCTTTTTCCGAACGGTGCAGGATCGCCCCCAGATCGAGCGCGGGCGCGCCCGTGGTAGTGTGAATTTCCTGCTCCGCCACCTGCCGTACCAGCTGCAGCGCGGTCACCCATCCTTGCGTGCGCTCGCGGTATTCGGCGATCTCCTCGTCCCTGAGTTCGATATTCAGCGTCTGGCGAAACAATCCGCGCATTTCCTCTTCGGTAAAGAGCAGGTCTTCGCGCGTCAGCACCAGCGCGGCCGATTGCGAGCGCCGTTTCATGATCGCAAGCGGCGGCAGATCGCGCGTCGTGATGATCAGATGCAGCAGTTCGGATGAATATTGCAGCAGCCGGTCAACCAGCTTATGCACGACCGTGTCGCGCCCGATGTGGTGGTAATCGTCCAGCACGAGGATAAAAGGCTGTTTGATCGTTTCCAGAATTTCATTGAGCAGCAGATCGACGGCGCGTTCGGGAAATCTGAGCAGCTCGTCGGTCGCTTCCGTCAGGTAGGGCAGGATCGTTTCGCCGAAATTCGGCGCGAAATTCTTAATGCCGTGCGCGATGTAGCCGAGAAAAACAAAAGGGTCGGCATCTGTGTGATCGAGCTGATACCAGACCGATTGGCGCGATTCGCTGCGGATAAAATCGGAGATCAGAGTGGTTTTGCCGCACCCGGCATCGGCCGCCACCAGCGTCACGGCGGCGTTAATATTCGCTTTTAGTTTTTCGGTCAAACGCGGACGCGACAGCAGTTCAGAAACCGCCCGCGGAGGCATCAGTTTCGTCCGCAAAAATAAATTCGGTTCTGACATCTATAATTTAAGGCTTGGATTTCAAAAATTATGTCATAACCCCGGGAATTTTTCTAACGGAATGTATTTTTCGTTACCCGCAATGTCTTATTCGTTTTCCAGCAAAGCCTTTAACTTTCCGATCCGGCCAAAGGATTCAGCTTCGAGTTTTGCAGCCTCTATCACGGGAATACCGGAAGCCCGGCAGACTTCTTCCACTTCGGCCTTATTAAACGCCAGAATGTTTTCGTCGATCACCGTCAAAACCTGTTTCGAGCGGAGCCGCCAGAGCGGAAGCACCGGCAGGCTGCGCGAAAGACAGATCAGGTGCGTATTTAGCGGCAGGGAATAGAGTAGGGTAAGAAAGAATTCGTCGAACCATTCCGTGTCGAAAACATTATGGATATCGTCTAAAACCAGCAAGGTAGGCTCGGCCGACCGTTGCTGCGGCGCGCCGAGCAGTTTTTCGACGAATCCCGCGACCCCGTTTTCCGAGATCGCCGGCGAACCTTCGTTAAGCCCCGCAAACAGGTAACTGGAAAAAACTTCCCAGTCGCTGTCCGCCGCTTCGACGCGATACCAGATGGCATGAGCATAATCCCTGGCAAAATTCGCCGCCAGAGCGGTTTTCCCGGTCGCCGCGCGGCCTGTCACCAGGGTTACTCCCACCTGCGCGAGCGATCTTTTTAGAAGCCGTTCCAGGCGCGGGCGGTGAACATAATTTCCCAGGTGCGGCACGCTTAATTTATCGGCAAAAAAACGTCTTTTACTGCCATTTGTGCTGGTGTTTGCATTGGCTTGCGTCAGCCCCGACAGGTCGGCCGGAATGTGATCGACCGCATCGAAACTCTCGAAATTTTCTCGTGGTGTGAAAGTCATTGTCATAACACTGAAAAATTTACCAAACCGAACTTGAGTAAAACTTGAACTTACCCGCCCGGCGGCCCGAAAACGGCAGATTTTAGCCGCCCGGCTCAAGTTTTTCTCAACCGACATTAAATATGATCGTGAACATCGATTCTTGAAATTAAAGAAAAGAGGTACTTCGCAATGAAAAAGATACTTTTTGGGTTAAATCTGATCTTGATCTTCAGCGCATTCTGCGCCATCTGTGCCGCGCAGGAGGGAAATGGATCTTTAAAGGGCTCCGCATCGGCGGGCGGAAAGGGCGGCAATAGCTCGCTCCAGGCCGGAACCGGCATCGAAGCGCAGCTCCAGCAAACACTGGACGTTAAAAACGCCCGGATTGGCGACCAGGTGGTCATGAAAGTGACCAGATCGATCAAGCAAAATGGCCGCACGGTCGTGGAAAAAGGCTCGAAGCTGGTCGGCCGCGTGACGGAAGTTCAGCAAAAAACTAAAAACAACGCTATGTCGAAGCTGGGCGTGGTCTTTGACCGAATTCAGGGGGAGAGCCTGAATTTGCCGATCAGCGCGTCCATCGTTTCGTTTTCGCAGGGTGCTGCAAGTGCCGGGTTGATGACACGCTCGACACCGGTATAATGGGAAGCTCGAGTTCATCGGGCACCGTTTCCCGAAGCAGTTCGGGCAGCGGCGGCGGATTGCTTGGCGGAGCCACCGGAGCTGTCGGCGGAGTAGTGAATACGACGGCGAATACTGTCGGAACAGTAGCCAATACCACCCGGCAGACGGCCGGCTCGGCCGCCGGGACTGTTGCGAATACGGCGGGCCGCACGATAAACGGGATAAACATTTCTCGGCCGGCGGGTGCTTCGGCTCAGGGCGGCACTACTCTTTCCGCTCAGAGCAAGAATCTGCGGCTGGAAAAGGGAGCTGCCTTTCAGTTACAGGTAAACGGCTCTGTTAGCAAGAATTAGGCATCAGATTTGCTATGAAGAATCAGTGGCTTCAGATTCTGGGTTGTAGATACTGATTCTTCATAGTTTTGATTGTTTTTGAAACGTTGAAATGATAAAAGTGTATGTATTTAGTGCATACTTAAATTAATGAAACAACCGCCTAGCTTAATAAAATTCCTTTCTTTCCTGATAATTTTAGCTTTTTCCTTTAATACGGTGATAGCGGGCGTAACCGTGACCCAATCGAGCGGGATGAGGTTTACCGGCGCGGACGGTGTCGATTATATCGGCACTAACGGCATGCGTTTTACCGGGGCGGACGGTTTTATCAACACACAGGCTAACGGCGTCAGATTCACCGGCGCTGACGGAACCCGCTTTACCGGGGCTGACGGGGTACGTTTTACCGGCGCCGACGGGGTTACTTATATCAGTTCGAACAGCGCGCGTTTTACCGGGGCGGACGGCATCGACCTGACGCACGTGGACGGGATGCGATTTACCGGCGCTGACGGATTTAGGTTCACCGGCGCCGACGGCACTATTTACCAGGCGGATTCGGTGATAATCAGGAGCGCCGACGGCGTCTCGATCACAAACCCGAGCGGGATCGTTTTGACCGGCGTGGATACACTGCGCTTTACCGGCGCGGACGGCACTGCCGTTGCGGCCGACGGAATGAGATTTACCGGCGCGGATACGATCCGCTTTACCGGGGCCGATTCGATCACCGGGTTTAACGCCAGCGGCGTTGTTTTTAATTTGCTTGCGCCGGCAAACGGAACTCTGACCGGCCCGGACGGCGCGCGCTTTACCGGGGCGGATGCGGTTTTGACGGCGATCGACGGGCTGCGTTTTACCGGCGCAGACGATATCGTGATGCTCGGCGCAGATAATCAATTTCAGGAAGCCGCGAGCGGCCTGCAAAGCGTCGATCCCGAACTTGCGCTGACGCTGGACCAAGCGACCGACGATAGCAGCATCAACGCGGTCTTAACTTTTCATCAGTACCCGTCGGAAGCCGATCTTAACAGCCTGCGGCAGCGCGGCATCATGGGCGGCACCCTGTTTCGCGTGCTGCCGATGATCTACATAAGCGCGACACGGCAGCAGCTGGCCGCGGTTTCCGAACTTCCGAACGTGCGTTCTATCTACGGCAACAGGACCCTGAAATTCGACAGCGACCCGTTCTTTAAACCGACTCAGGCCGCGCGGGTTCCGGTGGACGGCGAACTGCAAACAAAAAATTCCGGCTTGCCGGTGACGGGCCGAAACGTGACGGTGGCGGTTTTGGATACGGGGGTGAACTCCCTGCATGGCGATCTGTCGGGCAAAGTGGTGCAGAATGTGAGATTAGCCGACGCGCAGAGCCTGCCGGCCGGTTTTGTTAGTCCGTCGCCGCTGGAAAACATACCGAATACCGATCTGATCGGCGGACACGGAACGTTTGTCTCCGGCATCATCGCCGCTACCGGCGCTAATTCCGCCGGAAAGTATAACGGTGTGGCGCCGGGCGCGAATATTTTGGGTTTAAGCGCCGGCGATCTGAATCTTACGTATGTTCTTTCCGGCTTCGATTATATTTTACAAAAAGGCGCGGATTACAATGTCCGAGTCGTCAATTGCAGTTTCTCGACCGAGGCGGTTTTCGATCTCAACGATCCGGTAAATATCGCCACCAGGCTGCTGACCAATAACGGCGTGAACGTGGTTTTCTCCGCCGGTAACAGCGGTTCGGGAAATGCCACACTCAACCCGTACGCGGCCGCGCCGTGGGTGGTCAGCGTCGGCGCGACGGATGAAAAAAGCGTTTTGGCTAATTTTTCTTCGCGCGGCGTTTTCGGCGATCCGCTGTTTGCGCCTTCGCTGGTCGCGCCGGGGGTAGACATCGTCAGTCTGCGCGCGCTTGGAACGCAGACGGGAACTTTGGGAATTGCCGGGAGGGACCTGCAGCGGCTGACGCCCGGGGAATTGCCCTTTTACACGACCGCCAGCGGGACTTCTTTTTCCGCGCCGCAGGTTGCCGGGGCGATCGCTCTGATGCTCGAAGCCAATCCGAATTTGTCGCCCGCCAGGATCAAGAATATCCTGCAGCGTTCGGCCACGCCGCTGCCTAATTATTTCAGCCACGAAGTCGGAGCGGGAATGCTCAATACCTACGCGGCGGTTTTGGAAGCGGCCTTTCCAAAAAGAAGAACGGGAATCTACCGCGCTTCGCTGGGCGGCGACGGTGCTAAGTACGCGACTTCGACCTCGCAAATATCCAGCTACCAGGTCAACCCGAACGCGATGACCTCGGCGGTGGCATTGCTGCCTTACAACACCGTGCAGACGAGTTTTTACATCGCCTGGGGCCGGAACAGCGCGAACAATCTCGGTCTGAGTATTTATGACGGCAACGGCAATCTGGCCGGCCGGTCGGACCACGCGAATACAACAGGCTTGTTCGGCCGAAGCGAAAAAGTGTCGGTCACTCTTCCGCCGACGGAAAATCTGCAGGCGCAGGTAAATTCAATGCTGGGCAACTTAGGGAATCAGAATTTTCTGTTGGCGAACGAATCCACCACCGTTGAATTTTCCGTATTCACGGATATCGCAAACCTTTCTTCACAAAATAAGGCGTATATATCCGAAGGGCTGCGAAAATTTTTGGTGCCCGCTTATGGGACAAAATTTAATCCGGGTTCAGCAGTTTCGCGGGCGGAGCTGGCGGCTGCCATCGCGCGCACCGGAAAGGTGCCGCAATTTGTGGCGGGCGCTCCAATGTATTCCGACGTGCTCGATCTGACGACACGAAATTCCGTCGAATCAGTTCAGGCAAATCCCGGCGCCAATCCGGGAGGCAGCCTGATCTTCGACGCTTCTTTGGGCGGCGAATTTCTGCCCGATCAACCGGCTTCCCGGTTAGTGGCGGCGGTGGCTTTTGTCAAAGCCGCGCAACTCGACAGCCTCGCGGCGACTTCGATACTTCCGATCACGATGACGGACGCGGGCGCGATCCCGCTCCAGTGGCGCGGTTACGTGGCGGTGGCATTGCAAAAAGGCTGGCTAACCTTGAACAACAATAAATTCGAACCCAAGGGCGCCCTCAACCGATTAGATCTGACCAGATCCATCGTGGCTATATCCAGATAGAGGCAAAACTACAGCGCTACTATGGCAATGTCGGCGCGAAGGAATTTTGTTTTACCGGGTTCGGGCTTGGTATCGCAAACGCGCATAAAGGAATAAGCGCGCATATCCCAATCCAGAAAAACGGAAACAGCCACGCCGATTCACCCGAAATCGCCGTGACTTTGATGGCTCCCTGAATAACAAAATGAACTATCGCCGGCGCCCAGATTGTGCCTCCGCCTAACTCGTATAGTTTCGAAAACGGAAAAGACATCGCTACCGCCAAAAGTAACGAGGCAGCGGCGATCGGCCAGGGCAATGAAAAAAACATGATCAGATGAACGACGACAAAGGGAATCGCCGCCCAGATTGCGGCCTTGCCAAACGCATGCCGTTTTCTGATATGCCCGAACAGGTAGCCGCGAAATAAAGTCTCCTCCGCGATACCGGCTTGAGAAAATAATCCCGGCAGGAGCAGGCTCCATCCCGGATAGAAGCTGAAATTCGATCCTGTAAGCAAAACAAATACGGGCAAGGCCGCGATCAGCAGAACTCCGATCCCGGCGGCGGCAAGCAGCCCGATCATTTTTGGCCATCCGAGTCCGACTGCTTTTGCCGCACGCGCGAAAGATTCACTAAACAGCAGACGTTCGGTAATTATGACCGCGGCGGTCACGATCGAACCTACTATCACCCCGGCCTGTCCCCGGTCGCTTCCCAGTGCCGAAGCAGTCCATTGAAACAGGGCAAAGACGATAACTAATCCGATCAATAATCCCGGCCATTGGTTTTTTGCGGTGTTTCGGATGGTCTTCATTTTTGCGAACATCTTACAAAAAACCTCGAATAAAAGAAACGTATTTAGAAATCTGGAAGATTTTTTATAAAAAAATGCTTGACGACTGGAGAAAAAGATGTAATATGTTAAAAATCTTAACATATTAGGGTTTTATTCACCGTTACATTCAAAAATCAGTAAGTTTTTGCAGTAAAGAAGCAGGATAGCTCACAGTTTTTATCATTTTTGTTCAAGCTGGCTCTAATTTGTTAGGTAATCCAACAAAAGATGCGAAAAATAAATCCGAAAGATTTTACACTCGCCAAACGCGGAACATCGCGTGAGATCAATCGTCAGATCGTACTGACCCTGATCCGGGCGCATCAGCCTGTCTCGCGGGCCGAACTGGCGCGTCTGATGGATACTAACCGGGCGAATGTAACTTTTTTGATCAACGAATTACTGGAAGAAAAACTGGTTTGCGAGGGCGCGCAGGGAAATGAAAAAGTGCGCGGGCGTAAACCCACTTATCTCTATTTGAACTCGCACAAAAATTGCGCGGTCGCGCTCGACATTCGCGCCAGCGGAACTTTCCTGATGGTGACGGATTCGATCGGCAAACAGATGGGCGACATAGTTAGTTTCCCGACCGAACAAAATCCGGAAAAATTCGTCAGGCAATTAGGCCAGCGTATTAGACAGGTTTTGCATAACAAATTCGAAATGTTCGAATGCGAAGGCATTGGCATCGTCGTTCCCGGTATGCTCGACCGCAAATCGGGGATGGTCTTGCACGCCCCGACGCTGGGCTGGCGCGATGTCAATTTGCTGGAGCTGCTGCGGGCGGAATTCGAAGGCGTAGAAATTCACCTGGAAAATTCCGGTAAGGCCTGCGCGCTGTCGCAGGTTTGGTCAGCACGCGGCGAAGTTTCGGCGGTCAACGATATTGTCTTTGTCAGCGTTTCGGACGGCGTCGGGGTCGGCATCGTCAACAACGGCGAATTGATGCGCGGCAAGCACAACACGGCCGGGGAATTCGGCCACGTGCCCCTGAGCATCGACGGCCCGCCGTGTTCGTGCGGCTCGAACGGCTGCTGGGAAGCCTACATCTCGAATATCGCGACGCTTTCCCGTTACTTCGGCAAAAGCCTGGCGCCGAGATATATCCAATCGTTGGAAATAGCCGAGTTTACGATCAACGATCTGATCGTGCTCGCCCGAAGCGGGGACAGCAAGGCCCTGACCGCGCTGAATTCGACCGCGCGATATTTAGGTTTGGGGCTGGCTTCGATCATCAATGCGGTCGATCCGTCGCTCATTTATATCGGCGGTGAAATTACCGAGGCCTGGGACATGGTCGAACCCCTGGTGCGTAACGCGATCAAGGAAAGAGTTTTAACCAGGGAACTGGGAGCCATTCCGATCCGGATCGTTCCGGCTGTCGAACATCCGCGCTTGCGCGGCGCGATCGCGCTGGTAACGGCTCCTGCTTTTGCGGCTCCAAAGGTAGCTTAAACGGACAATTAAATAAAACATTTCGCGGCAGAGTCGGGACAAAAAAGACCGGCTGGCCGAAGGGTGAAGTTTGCTCAAAATTCAGGATGGGATCTTAGAAGGAGGATCGTTAGCGATGAAACAATTTAGGGGATTACTTGGCGGGCGGGTGATGGGGCATTTTCAGATATCGGGGCAGACATCCGGGCAAAAATGGCTATTGGCGGCGTTTTGCGCGCTGGTATTATTTAGCTTCGCCGCGCCGGCGCAAACCAGTACCGGGCGCATTTCCGGCACCGTGGCCGATGCGAACGGCGCGGTCGTCGCCGGCGCAGCCGTCATCATCAGCGATCCGGCCACGAATTTTTCGCGGTCGGTGACCACGGATGAAAACGGCTTTTATACCGTGACGAATCTGCCGGTCGGAACATACACGGTTTCGGTCGAGATGCAGAATTTCAAGAAATCGGTCAGAGCGGAAAATGTGCTGACTTCCGACGGGCGTTTAACCGTGGATATCGCGCTCGAAGCCGGGCAGATATCCGAGGTCGTTCAGGTTACTTCGGTCAGCGGAGAAACGGTGAACGTCACTTCCGGGGAAGTCGCTAAAACGATCGACAGCCAGCAGGTGGCAAACCTCGCCCTTAACGGCCGCAATTATTACCAGCTTCTGTCGGTGATTCCCGGCGCAGTCGCGACCACGGACGACCAGCTGGATACCAACCTGGCGACGAACACGATCAACATCAACGGCAACCGCGGGGTGGCCAACAATCTGACCGTCGATGGCGGAAACAATCTGAACGCCGGCAGCAACGCCAGCCAGATCAACAACGTCGGCGTCGATTTCATCCAGGAAGTAAAACTTCAGACATCGAATTTTTCCGCTGAATACGGCCGCAATTCCGGCGCCCAGATCAACGTAACGACAAAAAAAGGAACCAATGAATTTCACGGTTCGCTGTTCGAATTCTTCAGAAACGACGAACTCGACGCGCGCGGATTTTTCCCAACGGTTCGCCCGACGCTGCGATACAACAATTACGGCTACAGCATCGGCGGCCCCGTACCGATCCCGATCTTCGATCCTGAGGACGGCACCATGCACGTTAAATCGGGCAAAAACAAACTATTTTTCTTTTTTGGGCAGGAGTGGAAGACAATTCACCGGCTGGCTGCGGTCGGGCTTCGCACCCTTCCGACCACGGGCGAGTTAGCGGGAGATTTCAGAAACCGTCTGCGAGGATTCGACGGGATCGCCGGAACGGGAGATGACGGAGTGCTGCGCGACCCGGCCGTGGCCGGAGCCTGTACCGCTCCGGTGGTTAATGCGACGACAGGCGTGATCACTACCGCCGCTGTCCGGACGGCTTGTTTCGGCGGAGCTAATTCGGCCACGTGGAATACTATTCCGGGCGGCCGGATCACGACCGACGGCGCAGCGATAGCAAATGTTTACCGCAAAATGATGGGAATCGCCGCCAGCTTTACCGATTCGCCGATCGCTAATAATTCCCAGTTTCAACCGCCGAATAACAGCGATTTCCGGCAGGAATTGCTGCGGATGGATTATAACGTGAATAGTAAGCACACTGTTTTCGGGCGTTTTATTCACGATTCGAATCTGGTGCTGGATCCCTTCGGAACGTTCATCACTTCGCCGCTGCCGACGATCCAGAGCGCGCGTTCCCGCCCCGGCGATGGCGTGCAGGTAACTCATCTCTGGAATATCAAGGCGACTTTGGTAAATGAAGCGAAGGTCGGTTTCGCCTGGACGAACCAGCGCGTTCCGCCCGCTAACGATTTCTGGGAAAGGGGTACCTATGGATTTGCTTATACTCAGCTTTTCGCGGCTGGCGGAAGCTATGAAGACGGAATCCCCGACACCACTTTCGCCGGCGGTACCGCACCCGCGAATTTCAATGGCGCGGCGCGTTCGCTGACGGCGCTGGCTCACGATTCGACGGTGAGCGATACCGTGACCTGGGTCAAAGATGACCATACGTTCAAGATCGGCGGCCTGTATAATTTCAGCAAGGTTTTTCAAAACGGCCGTTCGACCTATGCAGGCCTGCTTGCCTTTAACACCAACCGGCCGAACAGCACGGGACAGGCATTCGGTGACGCCCTGCTCGGAAATTTCCGTACTTACAGCGAATTTTCCGCCGATCCTTCGGCCCATTTCCGCTTCCAGCAGTACGATGCGTTTGTCACCGACAGTTGGAGGCTAAGCAAAAAATTAAGCCTGGAGATCGGGGTTCGCTTCCAATACGGAACGCCGTTTTACACCAGAGAAAATAATATTACTAACTTCGACCCTGCCCTTTACGACCCCACCAAAGCCGTAACGGTAGCGGCCGGCGGAGGCGTGACGGTGACGCCGGGTTCTAACCGGTTCAACGGATTGATCCGCGCCGGAAACGGCGTTCCCGAAAGTGAAAGACATAACGTGCCCGGATGGAACGATCCCAACGTGCTGGCCGTGCCGACCGGAGCGCCGCGCGGATTGTACGCCGCGCACCCGTACTTTATGCCCCGGGTGGGATTTGCGTATTCGCCGTTCGACGACGGGAAAACTTCGATCCGCGGCGGTTTTGGAATGTATTACGACCGCATTGAAGGAAATATCATCTTTCCGATCATAAGTAATCCGCCGTTCATCAACAGCCAGAGTTTCGAGAACGGAAATCTGAGCGACATCAGGGGCGGAAGCCCGTCCGCGGTTACCCAGTTCGGCACGATCGCCGCGATAGACCCGGAACTAAAAACGCCGTACACGATGAATTTCAGTTTGGGAGTTCAGCGCGAGCTGCCGTGGGGCTTGTTTGCGGAAGCAAATTTCGTCGGCAATCTGGGGCGCAATCTGACCCGCAACCCGGACATAAACGCGATCCCGTTCGGCGGGGGAAGCAATAATACCTTGCGGCCCTATAAAGGCTTTTCAGCCATCAACCAGCGTAAAAGCGATTCGACTTCGTATTATTACGCCGGGCAATTTTACATTGCCAAACGCAAAGGCGACCTGCTGGCGACGGGAAGCTACACCTGGTCGAAAGCGCTGACCGATGCCAGTAATTTCAACGATAACCCCGAAGATCCGTTCAATCGGATATTCAATTACGGGCCGGCTGTCTTCGACCGGCGGCACGTGCTGGTCGTGACGTACACTTATGCGCCGAGCTGGTTCAGGGACAGGTCGGGATTCGTCAAAATATTGCTCGACGGCTACGAACTCAGCGGTATCATGCGTTATCAATCCGGCCGCCCGTATAACATCACCGCAAATACCCTGACCAGCGGCACTCGCCGCGCCGATGTGAACGGAACCGACCTGTACCTGCGCGATGACCGGCAATGGCTTAATCCGGCGGCTTTCGGCAGAACCCCGGATGCCCGCAGGGGCACGGCCGGCTCTAATCTCGTCTTTGGCCCGCTTTTCAACATCTGGGATTTCTCGGCACGCAAGAGATTTCGCTTTACCGAAAAGATGGACCTCCGTCTGCAGATGGATCTGTTCAATGCCTTTAACCAGGTCAACTTCAACAGTATGGGAGTCAACGCCAGCAGTTTTCTGGCGGCCGACAATTACACCGCGACCAGCGGCGGCGGATTCGGACTGCTGAACGGGGCCGGGCCGGGAAGAAGTATTCAGCTCGGGGTTAAGTTCGCTTTTTAAGGGCGGACGGTAACCTTTTTGGCTGGATACAGCACGGAAAAAACAGGGTTCGCACAGATTTTTGACGCTCATTTATCCGGCGAACTCTGTTTTTTCTTCAGGTCAGGTAAAATAAAACGAAAATACGCCGGAAAAATTTCGTGAATCTAAAATTAATAAAATTGACTGCCCTGTTTAGAAGCCTGGCGCTGCTGGCGCTTTTATGGAGCCTGTCAGGTGCTGCGCCTCAACGGCTTTTTGCCCAGGATACAGCGTCCGGCAAAAGTGTTTCGACCGCCGCGCTAAAGAGCGAGGTGCAGGAATTCATGCAGCGCGAGATCGCCGCGCATTTTGCCGACATAAAAATGCTCGACCCGCCGCCGGAACGGGTGGTCGGCGCGCTGACCGTCGGCGAATTTTCCTGGGGAAGCTTTATGCGCGCGCTGGCTGCGCAGGCCGACGTCGGCGGAAACCGGACGATCGCCGGAAAAGATACCGCCCGCGCCATCGCCGAAATGGGTTTGATCGAAGCGAGAGCGGGCAGCAAGGCTTTTTCGCAGCTTTATTCGACGCTGGCGCTGCGGCATTACGGAACCGACCTGAGCAAGAATGCGGTTTGGCAAAGCCTGAGCGATGCGGAGAAAAAAGAGTGGACGGAATTGCTCGACCCGGCGAGGTTTTACGATCCGAAAAAACGCGCGGTGATAAATCTGCCGGAAAATTATCTCGGCGTGGCCGCGCGAGTGGCGGCGATGAGCTACCAGATGGGCGTCCTGAAAGACCGCGCCTTTCTCGATTCGATCGTCGAACGCGCCGCCGAACAATTTACCGATGGCGCGATCTATTCCGACGACAGCCCGCCGACCGGGCGCTATGACCGCTATTCGAACGAGTATGCCCGTTTCTGCTGGGACGCGGCGGAGATCGCGGGGCGAAAAGACATTCAGGAAAAACTGAAGCCTTCGATAAAGCGACAAATGAAGCTCTGGTGGGATCTGGTCTCGCCCGCCGGGTACGGCTATAACTGGGGCCGCAGCCAGGGATTCGTCAGCTATCTGGACACGGTTGAGATCGCGGCTTTTTTAGGAGAACATGCTGACCTCCGCCCTACCTCGCTGGAAAATCTGGCGGGCATCTACAACCTGGCGTGGCGCTGGATGCGAAAAGATTACAACGACCAGACGCATTTATTTATGGTGTTTGCCTTCGGGCGGGGAAATTACAGTTATATAAATCCGAGCCGCGAGTGGCAGCAGACGGGTACGGCTTTCGGCAAGATCATCCTGGCGCACGACAGTTTTATGAAAACGCTCGAGCGCGAAAACATTACGCAAATTCCTGCGGCGCTGAAATTAGACGACATAGCGCGTTTTGAATTTTTTGCCAAAACAAAAGATAAACAATCCGGCGTCTGGCTGGTGCGGCAAGGTGAAATGAGATTCGCCCTGCCGGTCACGACAGGCACAAAACCGGCGATCGCCGATTATCTGGCGGCGCCGTTCGGCCTGCCGGGATTTTCCGCCCCGGTCGAGGAAGTTTATCCTTCGATGGTTCCGTTTCTGGAACTCGCGGATGGAAAAACCTACGCCGCATTGGAAGGCGCCGACCTGATCGAACCCGGCGCGGACGGCAAGTCTTTAAAGATCACCTGGCATAAATGGGGACGGGTTGGCAGCAAGTCCGGCGAGCGTTTCGATACCGGGCTGATCAGCGTGGTCGAATTCAGGCTGGAAAATAATAAACTGATCCGGCGCGAAACGATCACCGCGAACAGCGACATTACGATCCGACATTGGAAGGTCGCCATTCCGGTTACGGGCGACCGGGAGCATGCCGAAATTAAAGGCGGCGTCAGAACCCATATATTCTCCGGCAAAGAAGGAACGCTGGCCGTGACCGTCACCAGCGATTGGAAGACATATTACCGGATACTGGCGACCGGAGACAGCCGTCTGGGAAAAGGCGTGCTGGGCGCGATCCCGCTTCATTTAATTTATGAAGCGTCGGACGTGCAGCTAAAAAAAGGCCAAAGCCTGAGTTGGGAAATGAGCCTGGAACCAATGAAATAATTATGTTTCCAAAATAGTATTATCAGGGAAGAAATAATAACTTTATGATCGACGAGAAAACACTGGTATCGGTATTGGTCACCGATTGGGATAATGTCCCGGTCGAAAAAACGGCTGAGGGCATCGAGCGGCAAATGATCGTGGGAAAACATATCATGATCTGCCGTTTTCGATTTGCGCCGTTTTTGGTCACGCCCGAACACACCCATCCGCACGAACAGATGACTTTTGTGATGCAGGGAAACGTCAAATTTTTTATCGAGGGCGAAGCGCGGATCGTTTCGCCTGGCAGCGTGCTGCATTTTCCGCCCGGCACCTGCCACGGCGCGACCATGCTCGACGAAGAGGTTATTCTAATAGACATCTTCTCGCCTATCCGCGAAGATTTTTTATAAAGAATATAGCTTTGCCTGTAAAGCCGGGCTGCTGAAAAACGCGGTTCGGGATTTGTTGGTGTTGTTCGTTTTGATTTCGTGGTTACTTCTTAAAAAACCCTGATTAGGGGCCATCAAGCAGGAACCACGAAATCACACGGACAACACATTCCTACGTAGTTGAGAGTTATACACGAGATTTATATATGTACAAAAAAACTTATTATGCGACACATCCCGGATCGATGTCCGGCGCGACGAACGATGATCTCCGCGAGCGTTATTTAATTAGCGCTTGCTTCGTAAGCGACGAAATCGTTTTGAATTACACGCACTATGAACGGATCGTGATCGGCGGCGTTGCGCCGGTCGAAAAGGCGGTCTCGCTTCCGCTGCAGCAGGAACCCGCTTCCGCCAAAGACAAGCCGTTTCTCGAACGTCGCGAACTCGGCGTGGTCAATGTCGGTTCCGGCGCGGGAACGGTCACGGTTGACGGCGAAAAAGTCGAATTAAACCCCAAAGACGGTCTGTACGTTCCGATGGGCAGCGCCGAAGTAACTTTCGAATCTTCCCCATCTTCCAGTGTCGCCGACCCGGCAAAATTTTATCTGATCTCGACTCCGGCTCACGCCCGGTTCGAGGTAAAACATATTTCAATCGAAAAAGCGGTCGCGCTGGAACTGGGTTCGCCTGAGGCGTCGAACGAACGCACGGTCTATCAATATATAGTTCCGGCGACCTGCAGGTCTTCGCAATTGCTGCTCGGGCTGACGGCGCTAAAACCGGGCAGCGTCTGGAACACTTGCCCGCCGCATCTGCACGACCGGCGTTCGGAAGCCTATTTTTATTTCGACCTCGGTCCCACGGGGCGCGTGATGCATTTTATGGGGCAGCCCGACGATATGCGCCACCTGGTAATCGCGGACGATGAAGCGGTGATCTCGCCGCCGTGGTCGATCCATATGGGCGCGGGCACCGGCAATTACAGTTTTATCTGGGCGATGGGCGGCGAAAATCTGGATTACACGGATATGAACGTGCTGGATATCTGCCAGTTAAAATAGACGTTCAAATATTTTTTCGTGTTATTTGGTGTGTTCGTGGTTTCAGTCTCTTACAACCATTAAGAATTAGCCGCAAAATTACACGAAACGACACTAAACAATACGACTGCTCTAAAATCACTACTAAAAATCTTAAAAATGAAGATGAAAAATATTTTTACGCTCGGCTTAGTATGTTTGCAGCTATGCTCTCCTTTTTTATTATTAGCGAAAACTGCCGATGCGCAGTCTTTTTCAAAAGCCGATCTTAGTGACAGTGATGTGTACTTTAAGGAGATGGTTCGCCGCCGTCATCCCGTGCGCAATGACGCGCAAAAGATCGAAGCCCTATTGAAGCGAATGACCATCGAAGAAAAAGCCGGTCAGATGACCCAGCTGACCATCGACATGGTGACGACGGGTAAAGATCAGAATGTCCGCATCGACCCGGAAAAATTAAAAAAGGCTGTCGAGCAGTACGGCGTCGGCTCGATCCTGAATGTGACGAATCAGGCGCTGCCGATGGATCGCTGGCACGAGATCATCGGCGAAATTCAAAAGGCCGCGCAGCGTTCGCGGCTGAAAATTCCCGTCATTTATGGCATCGATTCCATTCACGGGGCAAACTACGTGCAGGGCGCGACGCTCTTTCCGCAGGAGATCGGAATGGCGGCGACCTGGAATCCAGCCCTGATGCGGAAAGCGGCCGAGATCGCCGCGATGGAAACCCGCGCCGCCGGAATACCGTGGAGCTTTTCGCCGGTGCTCGACGTCGGACGGAAACCGATCTGGCCGCGTTTCTGGGAAACCTTCGGCGAAGACCCTTACCTGACCACGGTGATGGGGGCATCGTTCGTGCGCGGTTTGCAGGGCGACGACGTCAGCCGGGGAACGAGCGTGGCCGCGAGCCTGAAACATTATGTCGGTTACAGTTTTCCGCTTAACGGGCGCGACCGCACACCGGCCTGGATACCGGAAAATTATTTGCGCGAATATTTTCTGCCGCCTTTTGCCGCCGCGGTCAAAGCCGGAGCGCGCACCGTGATGGTCAATTCCGCCGAGATCAACGGCATTCCCGGCCATATCAATAAGCGCCTGCTGACCGATGTCTTAAAGGGCGAATTGGGCTTCGACGGTTTTATCGTTACCGATTGGGAAGACATCAAAAAACTCGTTACGCAATGGAAAGTAGCAGCGGATGAAAAAGAAGCGACCCGGCTGGCGGTGGTGGCCGGTAACGACATGAGCATGGTTCCGCTCAGTTACAGCTTTAGCGACAATCTGATCGCGCTCGTCAAGGAAAAGAAAATTCCGATGGCGCGGATCGACGATGCGGTCAGAAGAATTTTGCGGGTTAAATTTGAGTTGGGACTTTTTGAAAATGCGCTGCCAGACCCGGCGCTGCTGGCAAATTTCGGAAAACCGGAATATCCGCTGGTTGCGCTCGAAGCCGCCCGCGAATCCCTGACCCTGCTCAAAAATGACAGAAACATTTTGCCGCTGGCAAAAAACAAAAAGGTACTGGTGACCGGGCCGACCGCCGATTCGATGATCTCGCTCAATAACGGCTGGACATACGTCTGGCAGGGATCGGAAGAATCGCTCTACCCGAAAGACAAATCGACCATCCAGCGCGCCGTCGCCGAAAAGATCGGCGGTAAAAATTTTGAATTCCGGCAGGGAACGCGCATTATCCGAAAACCCGGCAGCGCATCCAACAACAATCCGACCGACATTGACGAAGAAGTAGATATTCCGGCAGCGGTTCGCGAGGCGAAAGATTCCGACATCGTTGTACTATGTCTGGGCGAGGGTTCCTATACCGAACATCCCGGCAATATCAGCGACCTGACGCTGCCGGAAATCCAGCTCAAACTGGCCGAGGCGATCATCGCCACCGGAAAACCGGTCGTGCTCGTGCTGGCCGAAGGCCGCCCGCGCGTCATCAGCCGCATCGCCGATAAAGTTTCCGCGATCCTGCTCGCCTACAATCCCGGCAACGAAGGCGGCCGCGCCGTGGCGGACGTGATTTTCGGCGATTACAATCCGAACGGAAAACTGCCGTTCACCTATCCGCGCGCAGCAAGTTTTCAGGCGACCTACGATCAGCCGCTGTTTGAAACCCAGATGAAGGATTTCCAGAAATCCGGCTTTTACCCGCAGTTCGAATTCGGCAGCGGGCTGAGTTACACCACTTTTGCCTATAGCGGTTTGAAAGTTTCGCCTGCGTCCATTTCGCTGACCGGCCAGGTTGAGGTAAGCGTCGAGGTCAAAAATACCGGCGCGCGCGCGGGCAAAGAAACGGCCATCCTGTATCTGCGCGATGAGGTGGCTTCGCTTACCCCGGCGGGAAAGCGGGTCAGGAGATTTGCCAAAATTTATCTCGAGCCGGGGCAGAGCAAAACCCTGATATTTAAGCTGGATCGCGAAGACCTTCAGTTTATCAATACGGATAACAGGCCCACCGTAGAGCCCGGAGATTTTACCGTTATTATCGGCGGTTTGAGCGAAAAGTTTAGCGTTCGTTAATTATTAGCAAGATTTTTTTTACGTTCGGAGAGCTCGCCAGAAGTGTCTGCAAACCTTTAACTTCACCATCTAAAGGAAATCGGTCGCTTTATTGCGCTTAAAAAGCACGTTTTGCGCCGTTTAAAAATATTTTACAAACACCCTTTCGATTTACTATAATCAAAAAGGCGAAAAATACCGGCGCGCGGCCCGTGTTTTTCTTGAGGCTATTTTGAAGGAATCGGACCACATGGCTTTGAGCCGGTTTTATTCTTTCTCATTGATCGATAAATTTCCATTGAAACTGCCAACCTCCCGATCGCAGCCTTAACCACCACACGTATTTTTCGCTACCCGGCCACCTCTCAACAAAATATGGGATTAAACCTTCCAGAAATAAGGAAATCGCGTTCTTACGCAGTTTGGGTACAGCTGACGGCGTGCGTTTTTTCTACATTGTTAGGGTTGCTCGTTTTGCGCGGGGCGGAGCGGGACGGGACGGTCTTGTCGGTGATCGCCGCCATGTTTATTTTATCGATCTCCCTGATCGCCTGGCTGGCGGTGATACGCAATCTGCAAAGGTCGCGTTTGGAATTGATAAAAAGTAAAGACGATCTGAAACAAAGCGAAGAGGCTTTGCGGGAAGCCGAAGTTTATCGAAACCTTTTTCAGCATGCGAATGACGCGATAATAATTTTCGAACCCGATACCGAAACGGTGCTCGAGATCAACGAAAAGGCTTGTGAAATATACGGCGTTTCGCGCGGCGAATTTATCGGCCGCAGCCTGAAGGAGTTTTCCGAAGACGTCGCCCGCGGCGAAGAGGAAGTAGCCCAGATCCTGGCGACCGGTTCGTGTCAATCTTACGAATCGGTAAACTTCAAGGCCGACGGCACGCCGATCCATTTTCTCATCAACGCTTCGGCAATCGAACATAACGGCAAACCGGCCATTCTCAGCATTCATCGCGATATCACCGAACGAAAATCGGTTAGGGAGGCGCTGCAAAAAAATCTTTCCCTGCTGTCTTCTACCTTTGAAGCGACGGCGGACGGTATTCTGGCGGTTGACCTGGAAAATAACGTGGTCACGTCGAACCGGAAGTTTGTCGAAATGTGGAACATCCCGGCCGGGCTTAAAGATCTGAGCGATACCGCCGGGCTGCTCGCTCACCAGGTAAGCCTGGTGAAAGACAAGGATAAGTTCACCGCGATCATAAACGATTCTTTAGAGCGGCCGGAAGAGATCAGTTACGGCACGGTCGAAATGACCGACGGCCGCATCATCGAACGTTACTCGCAGCCGCAAATGCAGGATGGCGAGATCGTCGGACGGGTGATGAGCTTTCGCGATATCACGGAGCGCGAGCGAACCGAAGAGATCTTGCGCGAGAACGAAGCGCGTTATCGCGACCTGTTTGAAAACGCGAACGACATTATCTATATTCACGACCTGGACGGAAACTACATTTCCATCAACCAGGCGGCCGAACGGGTGATCGGTTACACCCGCGAAGAGATCCGCCGGATGAACATGCGCCAGATTGTAGCGCCGGATTGCCTGGAGCTGGTGGGCGAAAGATTGGCCGAAAAAACGTCCGGAGCTTCGGAACAGACCGCTTACGAAGTGGATTGCGTGACCAAGGACGGGCGACGAATCACCCTCGACGTTAACAGCCGGGCAGTTTATAAGGAAGGCGTTAAGGTTGCCGTACAGGGAACCGCCCGCGACATAACCGAGCGCAAGCACACCCAGGAAGCCCTGAAAAATAGCGAACAGCAGTATCGCGATCTATACGAAAACGCCAACGATCTTATTTATACGCACGATCTGAAGGGAAATTTCACTTCGCTCAACCGCGCGGGCGAGCTCATTACCGGCTACACCCGCGAAGAAGCGATGACGATGAATATTGCTCAGGTTGTCGCTCCCGAATTTCTGGAAACGGCGCGGACGATGACGATGCGAAAAGTCGCCGGGGAAATACCCGGCACCTACGAGCTCGAGATCATCGCCAAAGACGGCAACCGGGTCTCGCTCGAACTCAGCACGCGCGTGATCCTTCAGGATGGAAAGCCCGTCGGCGTTCAGGGAATCGGGCGCGATATCACGGAACGCAAGCTGACCTATTCCGCGCTGCGCGAAAGCGAGTATAAACTTCGCACCCTGCTCGACAGCATGAGCGAGGGCCTGCTGCAGGTGGATAACGAAGACCGGATACAATTCGTCAACAACTGCCTGTGCGAAATGGTCGGTTACACCCAGGAAGAATTGATCGGCACGGATTGGGCGCGGCTGCTGCCGGATGACGAGCGAGAGCTGATCGTCGGGGTGAACGAACGCCGGCGCAGGGGCGTTTCAGATACCTATGAGATCAGCCTTAGGAAAAAATCGGGCGAGACGATCTGGGTAATGGTCGGCGGCGCGCCGATGGTCAACGGCGAGGGCGGCATAACCGGCTCGATGGGTGTTTTCGCCGATATTACCGAGCGAAAACGCGCCGAGGAAAGATTGCTTCATGATGCCTTCCACGACGTTTTGACCGGGCTGGCAAACCGCGCCCTGTTCATGGATCACCTGCGGCTGACGATCGAGCGCGGAAAACGCAAATCGGATATTTTTTACGGCGTTCTGTTTCTGGATTTCGACCGTTTTAAGGTCATCAACGATTCTCTCGGCCACGCCGAAGGCGATAATTTATTAAAACTGGTGGCGAAACGCCTGGAAGCCACGCTGCGTCCGGGCGATCTGATAGCGCGCTTAGGCGGCGACGAATTTGCCATCCTGATCAACGAATTACACGATGAAAGCGACGCCCGCCGGATCGCCGAACGGATCCAGGAAGATCTAAAACTGCCGTTCGATCTTTCCGGGCGCGAAGTTTTCAGTTCGGTCAGCATCGGCATCGCGCTCAGCTCCGGCGGACAGGAAACGGCCGAGGATATGCTGCGCCACGCGGACATCGCGATGTACAGCGCGAAATCCAAGGGAAAAGCTCAGCACCAGGTGTTCGACCTGGAAATGCACCGGCACACTATCCAGCAATTGCAGATCGAAACCGATTTGCGTCACGCGCTGGAAAGGGGGCAATTCTGCATTCATTACCAGCCGATCCTCGATTTGGAGACGCAGACGCTGGTGGGTTTCGAAGCTCTGCTCAGGTGGAATCACCCGGAACACGGCATGATCCCGCCGAGCCAGTTTATTCCGGTGGCGGAAGAAAACGGGTTGATCATTCAGCTGGGAAGATGGACGGTCCATGAAAGCTGCCGCCAATTGCGCGAATGGCAGACGAGCAATCCCGCCGCCGCATCGCTGACGGTCAGCGTCAATCTTTCGTGCCGCGAATTTTTGCAGTTCAATCTGGCGGAGCAGGTCGCCGCGACACTGATCGCCACCCAACTGGACCCGAGCTGCTTGAAACTTGAGATCACAGAAAGCCACATCATGGAAAACAGCGAGCTGGCGGTGACGATCATGAACCGGCTGCGAGCGCTCGGCGTGGAAATGAGCCTCGACGATTTCGGCACGGGTTATTCGTCTCTGAGTTATCTGCACCGGCTGCCGGCAAGTTATCTGAAGATCGACCGCTCGTTCGTCAATCGCATGGTAGAAACCGGAGAAAACCGCGAGATCATTCACACGATCATAAAACTGGCGCAAAATTTGAAGATGAAGGTTGTCGCGGAAGGCATCGAAACCGAAGATCAACTGGCACATCTGACGCATTTAAAATGCGATTACGGCCAGGGCTTTCTCTTTTCAAAACCGATGGAAGCCGAGGCGGCCAAAGATTACATCGCCTCTAATATAAAGGGCTTACCCTTCCTGCCGGAATTTCCGAGACTCAGCGCCGAACTGGAAATGTAATCGACCGTTAACCTGGGAGCGCAGGCATCCTGCCTGCAAAGCGGCTCGCCGCGCTAACTCGTTTAAAGTAAGATCGGTTGTAGATCGCTGCGCGATCGTGCAGGCCAGATGCCTGCGCTCCCAGGTAAATTTACTTTTGCCGGTTCTGTAAAATCTTTACAAATGATCCCGAACGCAGTTCGTCTAGCGTGAGCGTAGTCAGGTCGAGCGCTTCCTGTTCGGTCACCGCTTTGCAGTTGAGCGCCCGCAGAAAATAATTCAACAGCCCCTGGCCGGTGGCGGCATCGTCGAAGACATCGCCGACGAGCGTTGCCTGCGCGGCTTTGGCGACAAAATTTCGCAGCCGTTCGGCGGCCGCATCCAGCCCTTCGAGAAAAAATGTGAAAACTGCGGCGTAACGCGTCGGCAATTGCGCCGGGTGCAGATCCCAGCCTTGGTAAAACGCGCTGGAGAGCGAATGGCGAACGTGGTCGTAATGCAATTTCCAGGCGCGGTGAACGACGGCGATATTTTCCGCTTCCTGCGCGGGCGTTATCTCGCCGCGATGCGGGGCGACCGGCATGATATTGGTCGCGCCATCGGAAAGCCAGACGCCGGTGCCGCCAAAAGCGACCTGCATCATATTGCGCGCGAAATCGCACGCCGGGTGCAGCATATCCTGGTAAGCGGCGGTAATGCTGCAGCTGGCAGTGTAATCGTAGGTGCCGAAATGCGCGGCAACACAGCGTCCGCGCGCGGCTTCGAGCAGGAGGGGCAAATTTATTTCGCCGCCGTCGCCGATGATCGACTGGGTCGTCTCGATCATCATTTCCATTTTCAGCTCCCCGGCGGCAAGGCCGAGTTTCGGTTCCAGCTCATCGAAGATGTCGGCGAGCAAGGTTACCTGTCCGGGGACGACGATCTTGGGAAATGTGACGACAAAATTTTCCGGTAGTTTTCCTCCGGTCGCCTCCGTCAGCGTTGTCAGAAACAGGTCGAGCGTGCGAACGCTGCGGGCGTGCAGTTCCTCGCTAAAAGTTTTAATGCGGATGCCGATAAACGGCGGCAGCGTACCGGCTTCCAGCCCTTTGGCTACTTCGAGCGCGGCGGTCACGACATGTCCGTCTTCTTCGGCGTCGGGGCGCGTTCCGTAACCGTCTTCAAAATCGATGCGAAAATCTTCGACCGCTTCGCGCGTGATCTTTTCCAATACCCGTTCGTAGATCGTGTCGGCCAGTTTTTCCGGCAGCCCGAGCACGTCCGCGAAAGTTTTGGCATCCGGCGCGTACGTTTGAAACGAGCGCACCGCCAGCGAACCAAGCCGCTGCGCCGAATCGGCTTTAAAGAGATGCGCGCCGCCATAGACGGTATGGACCGGCTGGCGGCGTCCCGATTCGCCGGGATAATTTTTCGCAAACGGGGCCATAGCAGTTTTTAGCTTGCCGGTGATTTCCCGCATCGAGTTCTGAGAAAGAGAAGTATTCATTATTAAAAATCCTAAGTTTTTAGCAATACAATAAAAGCCGTGCCGATACTGTCAGGCGTTAAATGTTTTTTCGTGTTATTTTAGTGGAATTTCGTGGTTCCGCCTTTACAGCTATTAGAAATACGGCTTAAGAAGTAACCACGAAACGACACGAAATCACACTAATAAATCCGATCTGAAATCCGAAATCTGAAATCGGCTCAACGGCTTAATCTTGCTTCGATCAATCCGTGCGGCTCGTCGGTTGGCACGAATATCCGGTTGTCGTTTTCCAGGCCGAAGCGCGCGATATCGACCGGCAGGCAATGAATATTCGGCAATGAAAAATAAATTTCCGCGACGGCGCCGTATCGATCCAGGATCGCTTCGCCGATCGCGTAAAGCGTGTGCTGCACGGAAAGACTGTCATGATCGGCAAAAGTTTTAAGGATCGTTTGCCGTATCTCGTGCCACGCTTCGCCCGTCGCCGCGTCCGCATTGGCGTAGCGCCAGACGGCTTTGATCGCGGTGGAAAAAATCCGGTCCGAAGTTTCCGGCAGCGTCGTGTAAGGGTCCTTGAGATAACCGGAAAAACCGGACTGCGTCGTTTTTAAAACGATCAGGTCTTCGACGCCGGATTCGATCACCGTTTTTTCCCGGTCAGTTACTATTCTCGCCGTGCGTTTTTCATCGCTGCCTTTGACGAACGAATGCGGGTGCGGCTCGCCGTCGAATTTCATCCGTTTCCAAAATTGTTCGGCGATGTCGATCCGCACGCTGGAAATTTGCGGGTTGCCTTCGAGAAAATGCGCCGCGAGCCGCCGGCCGAAGGTCTCGATCTCTTCGATCTCCCGCGTCTGGCCGGCCAGCGCGTAGATCGTATTTTTCATCGTGTCGGTCGGCAGGCAAAGGCTGTTGTCCCCGTCGGTATGTATCCGGTCAAAATCGCCTTCGAGCGCGATGGCGACCGTAATGTTTTGCAGCTCGTGCGTGTCGCCGCGCCGCGCGATCTTCATCAATCGAACGCGCGATTTTCCGTAATTGTCCTGAATTATCTTTACCGGCATAAAATTAACTCCCGCGATAGGTCGAGTAACCGAACGGGCTTAAAAGAAGTGGAACGTGATAATGCTGCGACGCGTTGCGCACGGTAAAAGCCACCGCGACCTGTGGGTAGAAACTTTCTATCTGCTGCGCGGCAAAATAAATTCCGGTGTCGAAGGTCAGGCGATAATGCCCGGTATCGAAAAGCTCGTCCTGCTCTTCGCGCAGCAGCCGCAGCCGCCCGTCCGGATCGGTTAAACCTTTCGCAACCAGTTGCCAGCCTTCCTCGGCCGTTTCGTGCTCCAGCATGACGGAAACGCCGGCCGCCGGACGGCCCGATGAAATATCCAAAATATGTGTGGTGATGGCGCTCATTTAATTTTCAGGATCAAGCAGCTTCTTTAGCCTGATCTCTGTTATTTTCCTTTGTTCTTCCGCCGCAATAGGAAGCTCCGCATCGGCCGAATTGTGCAAACGCGCGCGGCAGAGTCCGAGCATTTCTTCGGCACTTTTTCCGGTCGCGCAGACAATAAATATATACCCGAACTTCTCTTGATACAAACGGTTAGCTTCGGCCAGCGCTTCGCGCACGCCCCCGGCGGCAGCGTCGATACCGGATTGTTCTCCTTTAGACCATTCGGCGGAGAGTTCCTGCTGTTTCGGGGCAGCGCCGCGGTCGCCGATCTGCGGATGCGCGGCAAAAGCTTCGAGCCAATCCGGCGCGGCCAGGTTCCACCAGATCTTTTCCGCCTGATCGAACAGCGCCGCGACCGTAGGAAACGGCCGGATCTTCCCCATCTGTCTCGCCCACTCCCGCGAGCCGCAGCAATCACGAAAACGCGCTTTGGCTTCATCAGATGAAAGTTCGTTTAATTCATCCAGCTTCATATTAATATTTTAAGTTCCTGTTCTGAGCCCCGCCTTTAGGCGGCTTGGCCTGCTAAAACAGGTACTCAAAACGATAACTCAGAACGATGACTCAAAACTATCTTTTTCTTCAAGCCGGCCGAACAGCCGCAGACGGCTCACGCCGCCGTCCGGGTAGATATTAAAACGCGCGTGGGTAACCGCGCCGCATTCGGCCAGTTCGCCGGCAAAAGAGTGCAGCGTGTGAGCCTGCAGTTTTGTATCCGGTAAAAGCACTTGCCAGGCGGCCGCGCCCAGATCGTTTTCATCATCAATACGGGCTACTTCGATCCAGCAGCCTTCGGGATAATTGCCCTTGAAACGCCAGGTGTCCACTTCGACGCGCTTGATCGTGCCTGCCGCGCCAAGTTTGATGATCGACCAGTCGCTGTGGCCGGGTTCGCGGTTGCGCTTCGTTTCCCAACCGTCGCTCATGTCCAGCGCGCGGCCCGGCATGATCAGGTTATGCCGGTGCCCGAAAAACATATCGCTGGCCTGGGTCACCGCCCCGCCGTTTTCGACCGCCGCCAGATCGAGTTCGCTGTTACGGCCGCGCAGCGCATCCCAATCCGGTTCGACCACGCCATAAACCTTCAGCCGAGCAACGCCGCCATCCGGATAAATTTTAAAACGCAGATGCGTGGCCCGCCGCGCCCCGGTTATTTCAAAACGATTTTGCGAATCCCCCTCCAGAGCCGAAGAGGGAAGTATCTCAGTCCATTCGGTAGCCGGGTCCAGCAGCTGCGCGACATTCGGCTGGCCGTTCACTGCGCAGGCTTCGATCGAGCAGTGCGAGGGGAAATTGCCGCGAAAAAAACTGGTATCTACAACCACGCCGTGAATTACGCCGGGCACGCCCAGCCGGACAATACACCAATCGCAGGCTTCGTCCAGCCGCGGCGAGCGGCGGCGGCGGGTTTCCCATCCGTCCATCCACTTGCCCCAGTCGGTATATTTGTCCTCGATAAAAATGGGCGCGCCGCGCTTGAGCAGGTTTTCCTTGTGCGCGAAAAATTCGTCGTTGGCGTATATGACCGTGCCGCCAAGCCCCTCGGCAGCCAGATCGACCAGTTCGGTAAATTCCATAGAATGATTTTACACAAAGTTCTTCCAAAATTCCTCCTTACGATGGAGGGTGCTGAAAGGGCTGAATGATTCTCTCAGACGACCGGCTAAAAAGACACGCTACTCATAAAAATAGAAACGCAAAAATCCGGGCTCAAATTTTGAACCCGGAAATTTATCGATCCCGAACCCGGCTTTATTTACTATCTTCGTTGGTGGCAAAACCGATGATGTTTGCATTTTCATCAAAGAAAATAAATCTGAGCCTCGGCTTGGTCGAATTACCGGACGGCCGTTTCAGGACAAGTTTTACTTCTCCGCCGGCGAGCTGCTCGAGATCGACAGACCTGGCAAGCTCGTAAAGAGCCGCTTTATCTTGTTTTCTGGATGAAGCGACGACGAGTTGCGGCTTGTTCATCATATTCGAGTTGTCTAATTCCAGGCCGCCGCCGTCAACTGAAAAGACTTCCGTATCCTCGTCCAAAGCTTCGACTGCCAGCCATTTTGCTTCGCCCTTGATGTTTATTCCCTCGTGGAATCCGATCACCAGCGGCAGGTATTCGGCTTTTAGCTCTGCGAGATAATTTTCGCGCACACTCAGGGCAAATTGCATCGGCGGTTTGGGGGTCCAATTATCCGAAAGCCATTCGCAGATCGTTCCGTCACAGTGCCTGATGATAAATTTCACCTTGCCGGTATATGTCCCCGAATAATCCAGCCCCAGGTTGAAATTAACCGCCGGCGAATTGAAATTCGGATGGCCGTCGATCACGGTTTGCAGATTCGTTCCGTTCGGTATTTTGACGTATGGGGATTTCCACCAGGCCGGAACCCCGCGCGGCAAACCGTTTACTTTCAGCCCGCCCCCGTTCCACGGATTCGGCGGCTGCGCATTGGTCGAACTGCGGATGTCGATGTCGATCGAACAGACGTCCGATGCCGGAAATTTCACGTTGTATACTTCATACGCCTTCCAGGCCAGCGACAGGTCCGGCGTCCAGTAAGGCGTCTGTTTTATCTGATCGCAGCAGCCCTGCTGCCCGCACGAAAAATCACCCCCGACCATTGTAGGCAGACCGAGTCTGTTTGATGAGCCGGATGCCAGAAAAAACGGGGTGGTGCTCCATCCGCCGTTTAACGCGTTGGGATTGCTTAGAACGTGTAAAAAATTGTTCTGAAAGCGCACCAGGTAAATGTTTCCATTCGGCGCCAGCTGCAATGCTCCGATTATATAGTTACCGTTTCCAAAATTGTATATTAACGTTCTGGGAAGCGTATTCCCGGAGATGTTGTAACGGTAAAGAAAATTGGTACCGTATATCGTCGTTGCGTAGAGGGCTTTCGAATCCAAGGAAAATTCTACCCCGTAAAAGCCGTTGGGTGAGGTATCCCGAACAGTGCTGTTCGCCAAATTACTAACTATTCCCGTCGTCGTATCGAACTGAAACAGCTCCAGAAAACTCGTTGGTACAGGATTAAGTCCGGCAACCGCCAGCCGCGTTCCATCAGGTGAGATCTTCATCTGTCCCTGGCCGTAACCGGCGCCGCCGGTAAAAGTTGAGCCGACCGCGGAAATTATTCCTGTCCCCTGCGGATTTAATGCGCAATTACTGCCGGCCAGAATGTGGTATGAAATAAACAGATTATCGCCCATGTGATGAGCAACAACCCAAAAACCGCCGTTTCCATCACTTATGCCCGCGATCTTTTCCGATGCTCTCATCATCAGCAAAGTATTTTTCGACGCGGGTACTACGTCGCCCAGATTGCCGTTTGCCGCCATATCGACCACTGAGTACCGCAAGCCGTTGTTGTAATTATTCTCGGCCGCATCGGTAGTAAAAATGTAATACTTGCCGCAGTTGCACGGGACAATTAATGCCGAATGGGTGGAAGAGCTATTTCCAAGTAATCCGAATCCGTTTGGCATCTGGTTGTTATTTCTATCCCAAACCCTGATCCCGTCGGTATAAAACAACAGATTTCCGTTTGAATCTGAAATTGACGAGGAACCTTCTCCCGCGTTAATAGTAGTTAACGCCGATACTGATGGTGTGCTGCTGTTAAAATTTATTTTGGCCCCTTGCCCGAACACCCAGTTTTTCGCCGCATTTTGCGCATTGATGCTGCAGATGGCCAAGGCCAAAATTGCCAGACAAAGTAATAATTTTGCTGTCCCCTTCATAATATTTTCTCCTCAATTTAAGTAGTTAACTCAACAATCAGGTTAGGCTTGCAGACATTTGTTGGGGAGTGTCTGCGAGCATTGTCGGGATTGACGGGTAAATTTATATCTTCCTTTTTGTAGGTGAATATTTCGGAGAAAACGTAACGCTTTTTACAAAAAAAGTTTTTGAAGGAGTTTACGAGAGGCGTTTAAAGCCGGCAGCGATAAAAGATTAAGTCTCAGCCCCCTCTTTTCGCGGTTGCTCTTTAGTCCCGTAGGGCAGCAATATTTATAGTTATAAGAAGCTAGGCTATATAGTCTCTATTCGATTTTTAGTATAATTTCGTGGTTTCCGTCTTATAGCGATTTAGAACAAAGCTTAAGAAATAACGTCGAAATCATACAAAACAACATTAAAAATTAGCGCAGTAAATTTTATGCGGAAATTGCGGTTAGATATCCATATCGTATCCAAGCAGAGATTTAGGCGCGGTGTTGCGCCAGGCCAAAGTTAGCGCTTGCAGGATGGTCGGCTCGCTGGCGGCTTCGAGTATTATTTTTGTCGCGCCTTTGAGTCCCCAAGCGCCTTTTATCGGCTCGAAAACCTCGGGTTCATTATCGACGAACAGCGCCTGCTGATCGGGCGTTAGTTTTGCCATTCCCCATTCTTCCTTCGGCCCGAGCGTGGCAAATATTTTACCGCCGACGCGAAAATCGGGATGGTCCATATGCGACCGTTCTTCTGCTCCGGGCAGGCTTAAGGCAAGTTCGCGAAATTCATCTGAAGTCATAAATTTATATTAATACAACACGAGAATAAATCCTTTTCTCATTATTTGTTTTTCATCCGCAATACTTCCTGCCAAACATTTTCCGCAAACTTCCTAAGTATCCACATGCTGCGTTCATAATTTCTTTGCTTTATCGTAATGTGTTCCGGGGTAATTTCAGGTGTTTCAATTCCATGAATAAAACTGTTTCTTAATTCACGTATTTTATCTAACTCACTGTAATCGCAGGTTTCAAATTTTGGCACCCAACCTGGTACTGGGAGTACGGTTATAAATGGACTTTTATCAAATACTTTATCGGTATTAATATAATCCAGAAATTGTTTTGTTTTATACGAAAGCTTTTCCAAGTCCCTCACAACAGCGTACGGTAAAAGCTTATCTTCTATAAGAATAAAAATCATTTTCTTAATAAAATTTTCAAACAATGTCCATTGAAAACAGTAGCACGTATAAAATGAAAAATTTTTGATATCTTCCGGAATTTTTTCTGGATCGATACTACCACCACCTGAAAAAATATTTGTAGTACCCATATAATCTAAGTTATTCACCGCAATTAGTAAGAACATTTTTACTTCCTCAGCTAAATGATTATTTGCCAATGCAGTCTCAGTTATACCAGGGTCCGGTATTGACTGATACATAAATTTTAAAGCGTCATGGTGTATTCCATAAATATTCGTTACATTGAAAAATCTATCCACTCTAACTGAAAAGTACGAGTAATTTTTAAACTCTTCCAAAATTGCATCTTTCATGACATTTTGTTTACTTTCAATAATTTGCCAATTGGTATAAGTGAAAATTCTCCCTGATCAAAAACTTTTTCTCCGCGGACATAGGTTGTTTCGACCACGCCGAGCAGATTCATTCCGGCGTAGGGCGTGAGTTTATGTTTAAAATGGATCAGTTCCGGGCGCACTTCGAATTCGCGTTCAGGATGCCAGATCACGATGTCGGCGTCGTAACCCGATTTTAAAACCCCTTTTCTATTATTCAGCCCGGCGAGCTTTGCCGGCGCGGCGGACATCCAGCGGGTAATGTCGCGCAGGCCAAAACCTCGTTTCTGCGCCTGGGTCCAGATCACCGGCAGACCGAATTGCAGCGCGGAGATGCCGCCCCACGCTTCCATAAAATCGCCCGTTTCCTGCAGTTTGAGCGCCGGCGTGCATGGCGAGTGATCGGAGACGATCATGTCGATCGTGCCGTCGCGAAGCGCTTCCCAGAGCTTCTCGCGGTTTTCGCGTTCGCGCACCGGCGGGCAGCATTTGAAGTGGGTCGCGCCGTCGGGAATTTCCTCGGCGGCGAAAGTCAGGTAATGCGGGCAGGTTTCGACCGTCAGCGGCAGGCCTTCGTCGCGGGCGGCCTTTACTACCCCTAGCGCGTCCGACGAAGAATGATGCACGATGTGAACGCGCGCGCCGGTTTCCCGGCAAAGTCTAACCATCAGCGCGATGGCTTCATTTTCAGATTCACGCGGCCGCGAACGCAAAAAAGTTTCGTAGTCTCTCGGGTTCGCTCCGGCCAGCCCCAAAGCGGCTCTATCGATCGCTTCGGGAAGCTCGGCGTGAACCAGCAAAACCGATCCCAGCCGCGCTAGTTCAGGCATTGCTTCGCGCAAGTTTTCTTCGGTCACATGGGGAAATTCATCGACGCCGGAATGTATCAGAAAACATTTAAATCCGCGTACGCCATCGTGTAAAAGCGGTTTTAACTCACCGGTGTTGCCCGGCACGACCCCGCCCCAGAAAGCCACGTCGATCAGGCATTGCCCCTTTGCGGCGGCAAGTTTTTCCGCGAACCCGGCCTGCGTGGTGGTCGGCGGGATGCTGTTGAGCGGCATATCCACCAGCGTGGTGACGCCGCCCGCCGCCGCCGCGCGGGTCGCCGTCGCGTAGCCTTCCCATTCGGTGCGGCCGGGCTCATTTACGTGAACGTGCGCATCCACCAAACCCGGCATCACCACGGCATCCCTTGCATCTATCAGTTTTGCACCGGCGGGAACGTCGTCCCACTCCCGGATGGCCGCGATGACGCCGCCGCTAATATGTACTGAGGCGGGGCCGATCGAGTCGGGTGTTACTACCCTTGCGCTCCGGATCACCAGGTCGTTTTTATCCATTGCGTCCGATTATAGCGGCAAAGTCGGTAAAGAAGTATCACTTTTTAGTTCAATTTTTGTCCCTAACTGAAAAAAAACGGAATTGCTTCCTATGAAGTCAGCGAGCGAAAGACATCTTGCTGGAATAATCGAGAAGCGTTTAAATGTTTTTGTATTATTTTGTGCGTGTTCGCGGTTTTAGTTTTATCGCCGTTAGCAACAAAGCCCTTAATAACCACGAACACACACGAAACGACACTAACAAATCAGAATCCAATTACTAAACGTAAATCCACTCAATATTGTATTTTAGGCGGCAGAACCAGGCTGAAGATAAAAAAATGAATTATCGCAAAAAAAGATGTAATGTTTTGCCGCGAAAAAACCATAAATAATGAAAAGCAAAGTTAGGAGTTTCTCCCAGGGAATGTTATGCGGCTTTTGTTTATGGCAAAGGCTGCATAACATTCCAGTACTAATTATCTTAACTCCCAGCAAAATATCCATCGTCAATTGGTCGAGCCGCTCATACTGCAACGAATAATTGTCGAAGCAGAGTCATGCCTGCACGAACGCGTAAGATCCGAAGTGTTTTTTCGTATTATTTAGTGTGTGTTGGTGGTTTCCGCCTTACAGCCATTAAAAATAGGAACTAGAAAAGTAACCACGAAATTACACAAAATGGCACTAATAAAACCGATTCCGTGACTTTATAAGCAAAGCCGGTTCAAACCTCGCTAATAATTTTCATCGCCGGACGTAAAGCTTCGTAAAGCAGCTTATAGGCTTGGTAATTTCTATCTAAAACTTTTACGGAATCGGTGTCGGGTAGGGTGCCGCCGGAAACGCGGATCATTTTTTCGCAGGCTTCGTCAACCGAATTCCAGGCGCCCGCGCCGACACCCGCCAGGATCGCCGCGCCGAAAGCCGCGCCTTCATCGGCTTCAATAGTTTCTACTTCCTGCCCGAAGACGTCCGCCTGTATCTGCCGCCAGAGAGGAGAACGCGCGCCGCCGCCGCCGAGCCGGATCGTATTCATTTCAGCGCCAAGTTCGCGAAAGATCTCGAATGAATCGCGCAGGCTGAAAGCCACGCCTTCCATCACGGCGCGGGCGGCATGCGCCCAGGTATGGCTGGCGGTCAGCCCGACAAAAGCCGCGCGCGCATTCGGATCCAGATGCGGCGTGCGTTCGCCCATCAGATAAGGGAGCCAGATCGCGCCGTCCGAACCGGGAGCGATCTTTGCGGCTTTATCTGCCAACTCGTCATAGCTATCACCCGCAGCGAAATTATCGCGGAACCATCGCAGCGAAAGCCCCGCGCCGAGCGTCACACCGGTCATATGCCAGCGGCCGGGAATGGCGTGGCAGAGCGTGTGAGCGCGGCCTTTCAGATCGAGTGTAGGTTTGTCGGTCACGATAAAAACCACGCCGGACGTGCCGATGGTCGCGCTGACGGTTCCGGGCGCGACGATCCCCATCCCGATCGCTCCCGCCGCGTTGTCGCCCGCGCCGGCAACGACGAGAGTGCCTTCGCGCAAGCCGGTCGCCTCCGCCCCGGCTCTAGAAACTTTTCCCGTCACCTCGGCCGATTCAAAAACGCGCGGCATCAGCCGGCTGTCGATCTCCATCGCATCGAACATTTCAGCCGACCATTTGCGATTTTGCACGTCGAACAAAAGCGTGCCCGATGAATCGGTGACGTCGCTCGCTTTGTCGCCCGACAGGCAAAGCCGGACGTAATCTTTCGGCAGCAGCACGGTTCTTACCTGCGCCCAGCTGCCGGGTTCGTTTTCGCGCAGCCAGAGCAATTTCGGCAAAGTAAATCCCGTTACAGCCGGGTTGCAGACAAGTTCGATCAGTCTTTTCGCGCCGATCTTTTTCGTGATCTCAAAACATTGTTTTTCCGTGCGCTGATCGCACCAGAGAAGGGCGGGACGCAGCACCTTGTCCGCTGCGTCCAGAAAAACCGAGCTATGCATCTGGCCGGAAAAACCGATCGCGCCGATGTCTTCCGCGCGAATATTACCGGCCAAAATTTTTCGGACGGCAGCGGAGGAAGCCCGCCACCAGTCTTCCGGATCCTGTTCGGCCCAGCCGATCCGCAGCGAAGCAAAAGACGCGTGCTCGACGGTGGCCGAGGCCAAAATTTTGCCTTGTCGGTCGATCACGACCGCGCGCGAACCGCCGGTTCCGACATCGATTCCTAAAAAATTCATCTAGTTAAAATAATACCCGGTTTTATAAAAACTGAAACCTTATTCGCTTTAAAAATAAAAAGCCGGAAAATACCACGCACATTCTAATTTATTAATTCGCAATTTTTAATTATTTTTCAGCTGCCGCGAAAGAATTCATTGTTGATGCGGGTGAACTCTGGTAAATTCAGATAACTTTTCAAATTTGAGGTGAAAATGGACAAACCGCTTTATATTCCCATAATTCTCGGTACCGTGCGGAAAGACCGCGCCAGCAGGCACGTCGCCGATTTTGTGCTGCAGGAATTTTCCCGGTTTGCGGAAGTCGAGACTGAGCTGATCGATATCTGCGACTTGAATCTGCCGAACGACGATGCCGGTGAGCAGATCAAGCACCCGGAATTTTCCGCCAAATGCGAGCGCGCCGACGGGCTGCTGATCGTAACGCCGGAATATAATCACGGCTATCCCGGAATGCTGAAACACGCGCTGGATTCTAATTTGAAGGAATATATTCACAAAGCCGTGGGCGTCTGCGGAGTGTCGGCGGGCGGTTTTGGCGGCACGCGGGTGATCGAAAGCCTGCTGCCCGTTTTTCGCGAACTCGGCCTGGTGTGCATTTTTTGGGATGGCAATTTTTCCGGCGCGCAAAAACTCTTTGACGAAAACGGCAAAATACAGGATGAAGGCTACGCAAAAAGATTACCGAAATTTTTCAAGGAATTGATCTGGATGTCCACCACGCTGCGCCACGGCCGCGAGAGCGTGAAATACGTTGAGTAATTCTTTTGGGTAACTAGCGCAAAGTTTAATCCTCAGCAATACTGTGGCCGAATTGCAGCAGGTAGCCGTTGTTGTCATAGACGGCGAATTCGCGCATTCCGTAATCGAAATCTTCGATCGGGTAGCAGACCTCGACTTTGTCTTTCAGTTTTTCCCAGATCTCATCAGCGTTTTCGACGTTAAGATAAAACGAACCAGTAAAGGCCGGTTTTTCAAACGGAAGATGAGCGTTCGGCAGCCAAAACATCAGCTCCGTATCGCCGTGGGTAATCACCGCCCAGCCCCAATCCTCGACAAAATTCGGACAGCTGAATCCTAAAACACCGGTATAAAAATCGACCGTTTCGCGTATTTTTTTGGTGGACAGCATGGGTGTCAGTTTATTGATTTTCATGATTCGCCAAATCTAGCAAACCCGGGCTTTTTTCTCAAATCGAAAGCCTTTTGCCCGGGCGCAGAGTTGATTTCAGGGCAGAAATGAATCATAATTTCATGGATGAAATGCTGGGCTTGTTGATAAAGGACTCCTAAAGTGGAAAAAGTTTTCGGTCAGGAAGGCCTGATAGCTTCTTATCTGAAAGGTTACGAATACCGCTCCGGGCAGGTCGGAATGGCGGAGGCCGTGCTGCGCGCTTTTGAAGAGAAAAAACATCTCATCGTCGAAGCCGGCACCGGAACGGGAAAGACGATGGCCTACCTGGTTCCGGCGATCGCCGCCGCGCTGGGAAAAAAACAGCGCGTCGTAATTTCCACCGGCACCAAAAATCTGCAGGAACAATTGATGCAGCAGGACATCCCTTTTTTACAAAAAGTGCTGCCAAAAAACTTTTCCGCCGCTTACTTAAAGGGCAGGGGAAATTACGCCTGCCTGCACCGCATCAAAAAAGCCGAAACGATGCCGATCCTCGAAGGGATGGGCGAGCTCGATCATTTCGAAAAGGTTCGTAAATGGGTGGGCGATTCGGAAACCGGCGACCGCGCCGAACTTGTCGATCTGCCGGAGAATCTGAAATTCTGGCACCAGATATCGGCGCGTTCGGAAACCTGCCTGGGGCAGAAATGCGCCGATTTCGAAGCCTGCTTCGTCACCAAAGCCCGGCAAAAAGCCGAAAAAGCCGATCTGGTCATCGTCAATCATCACCTGTTTTTTGCCGACCTGAATTTGCGCGGCGGGGAATACGGCAAAGTGCTGCCCGATTACGGCGCGGTTATTTTTGACGAAGCCCATTTGATCGAAGACATCGCGGCCGATTATTTCGGATTTGAAGTTTCCAGCTACCAGGTGGACGAGGTGGTGCGCGACGCGATCAATATTCAGATCGACGATCCAACCGTCAACCGCGACGTGATATCGATGATCGGAAAAATAGGAACCATTGCCGAAAGATTTTGGGCGGGTTTTACCGCCGGGCGCGGACAGGAAGGCAGATTTCCGATCAATTCCGAATTGTTTGCGCATGAAACCCGCGACGGCGAGATCGAAGCCACCTCGCTGGGTGAATTTTATCTCAGCCTGGAAACTTCGCTGCGTCAGTTAGAAGCTACGCTCGACGGATTAAAGGATCAGACCGCCGAGGTCGAAAGCGCGGTGCGCCGGATCCGGCAGGTGCGGTTCGACCTCGATTTTATTGTCAAGGGCGCCGAGAAAACCTTTGTCTATTGGGTGGAGCGGCGCGGGCGCGGGCTTTATTTGAGAGCGACGCCCATCGACGTTTCCGGCATTCTGGAAGACAAACTTTTCGATACGGTTGATACCGTCGTGCTCACCTCGGCGACGCTTTCCAGCGGCGGCAAATTCGATTTTATCCGCGGCCGTCTGGGATTGCCCCAGTCGAAAACCAATACTTTTATCGCAAAATCTTCGTTCGATTACGAAAAACAGACGGTGCTTTACCTGCCGCCGCGAATGCCCGATCCGCGCGCCCCGGAATATGTCCAGGTAGCAGCGGGCGAGGTCATCAAGCTGTTAAATATCACGCAGGGGCGCGCCTTCGTTCTCTCGACCAGCCTTTCCGGCATGAATGCGCTCTATAAACTAGTCAAAGATAAAATAGATTTTCCCTGCCTGCTGCAGGGCGATATGTCGAAGGCCGGATTGCTTGACCGGTTTAAGACAACGGACAACGCCGTCCTGTTCGCCACTTCGAGTTTTTGGCAGGGCGTGGACGTGCGCGGCGATCAGCTTTCCTGCGTCATTATCGACAAGCTGCCGTTTGCGGTGCCGACCGATCCGATCGTGGCCGCGCGCCAAAAATTTATCGACGAAAACGGCGGCGGCTCGTTTTTCGAATACAGTATTCCGCAGGCCATCATCACCCTCAAACAGGGAATCGGCCGCCTCATCCGTTCGACCACCGACAAAGGCGTACTCGCCATCCTCGACCCGCGCCTGCGAACCAAAGCCTACGGCCGCGTGTTTCTCGAAAGCCTGCCCAACAGTAAAGTGACCGGCGATCTGAAGGACGTTGAGCGAATGTTTAAGTTATGAATGAAAAAGATATTGCAATTAGGAACCTAACAAAACGTTATCAATTAATTAGAGAGATTTATAAAGCTGTAGATGGCAGAGCATTTGTTGATACGGAATTTACCCCAATAACTGACTTCCTGGGTATGGACGAGTTAGAAGCTTTGGATGCACATCGGTATTTTGATGCGGAGGGTTTTTTTGCTAACGCGGGTAGGATGTTTGGTGAAGAAGTTGTGTCCTTGTCTCATGCAGCTATAGTTGAGATAGAACGTTCGATAACTCACCCTTCTCTGTCAACAGAGCATTTTTTCTGCATCGGTCGTACAGCATTTTCATGCTTCTGTTGGAACAGTACAAACTGGTAACAATAATATTGCCAATGTTACTCAAAATATCGGACAAAACTTTTCAGAAATTTTAGAACAATTAGCAATACTAAAAAAGCAATTCGGATCTTTGCCAAGTGAGGAAAGAAAAGAAGCTATTGAAATAATCGATGCATTAGAAGTTGAGGTTAAATGTGAAAATCCTAGCAAAGGAAAAATCAAGGCATTCTTTCACGCTACAAGAGATTTTGCTGTAAAAACAGGTACTGAGTTAGCTGCTTCAACTTTGGCTAAACTATTAGAAAGTCAGATAGGTATTAAAAGTTAGCCTTTGTAGCGCCGAAGGCGCGTGGTAATATAGCCTGCGGCAGCGCCGCAGGAACGAATAACCCAAATGTCCGAGCCGCAACGCGGCGGAGTAAACGATATGCCTCAATCACTCTCCCAGGTGTTGGTTCATCTAGTTTTTTCAACCAAACATCGCCAGCCTTTTATCAGAGAAAAAATAGAATCCGAATTGCACGCCTATATTGCTAAAATCCTTTACGATGAATGCGAATCGCCGGCATTGATAATCGGCGGGACGCAAGATCATCTCCATATCTTATTGATTCAATCCCGGGTATGGGCGATGGCGAAAATCGTCGAAGTCATTAAAAAACGCAGTTCGAAATGGATCAAAACGAAGGGCGATGAATTCAGGATATTTCAATGGCAAACGGGATACGGGGCATTTTCGGTTAGTTCGTCAAATGCCGGAATCGTCAAAAGATACATAGCTAATCAAAAAGAACATCACCGGAAAAAACCATATCAGGACGAGTTTCGGGTACTTTTACAGAAACATAATATTGAATATGATGAGAGGTATGTCTGGGATTGATCGATCCTGGGGCTGCACCCAGGCTGGATTACAGCGCGCCTGTGGCGCTTAATAAGAATACAGCGAATTTTCCCCGCAATTTTTGGTATTCCGGTGCGTTCAGTTATAAAATGCCTTTTAAGGAGCACAAGTATGAAAAGATCCTATTTTTCTATCGCAGCCGTCCTGGCACTGACTATTTGTTGTTTTGTTACTGTCAGGGCCCAAACCGCCCCGCCGCAAGCTGAAGACGATAAGGTTTATCAGCGGAACGAAGTCGATAAAGGGCCGGTAATATTGGAAAAGCCCCGGCCTCAAACCGGTGGCCGCTGTAAAAGACGGACTTCCGGCAGGATAAGGATGGAAGTAGTTCTGCGCAAATCCGGACAAGTCGATGTACTGGATGCGACTCAACCGACATCATGCGATGCTTTTAATAAGAGCGCATATGAGGCGGCGAAAGCGATCAAATTTGAACCGGCCATTAAAGACGGTAAGCCTGTTTCGGTGACGACAAAGGTGGAATTCAGCTTCTCGGTTTATTAAGCGATAATCTATGGCCTCATTTTACGAAGTAATGATCGAGCGGAATTTTTCCAGCGCGCACCAGCTGCGCGGCTATAAGGGGAAGTGTGAGAATCTGCATGGGCACAATTACAAGATCGAGATCTATGCGCGCGGGGCGGAGCTGAATAATATCGGGCTGCTGATAGATTTTGTCGATCTGAAAACGGCGGCGGACGATATCGTGAAATATTTCGATCATCGCAATATCAACGAACTGCCGCCTTTTGACGACGAACTCAATCCTTCGGCGGAAAATCTGGCGCGATATATCCTGGAATACATCGCCTCGCGCGTAAACGACGACCGCGTTCAAATTTACAAGGTCCGCTGTTTTGAAACACCGACCAGTGTTGCGACCTATCAGGCAGATTGAGGTTTCAGCCGGGCGGAATAGCGACCTAATATCTCTTCTGCTCTTTTCGTGTTATTTCGTGATTATGATTTTACCGGTGCTGACCCATCTGGCGCCTTCTGCTTCGCGCTCATTTGCGGTTTCTTTCTCGTTCAAAACATGTACCGATAGTGTTACAAACCTGTTCCATTCCGGTTCCAACAGTGGTCCTTTTCCCGGTGCCGGCATTAAGTAAAAACGGTAAAATTATCAATATCTCACCAATTACTATTTTACTTCAAAAACCATCCATGACCGGCTCCTGCAAATTAATATATGCTTGCTACAGAGGTGGATTAGGCCCGCCTAAGTTCTTTGACCAATTTAACCAAATTACCCAAAAATAGTGACGTGCTCCCTTAAAATTACCCCGTAGATGAGTAGAACACTTTAGAATAAAAAAGTGTGGGGGTAAAAAGATGAGACAGGCAGTGAGTGATGAAGAGATAATCGGTATCCTGCGAGGTTTTGATGAGAGCGGTAAGTCGGTAAGGGTGTATTGCCGCGAAGCAGGTATCAGCGTGGCGACGCTGTATAACTGGCGTAAGCGGTTCGGCCGAATGGAGGTGGCGGAGGCCAGGCAGTTGAAGGTGCTGGCGCGAGAGAACACGAGATTAAAGCGCTTGCTGGCGGAACGTGACCTTGAGATCGACGTGGTAAAGGAAGCGCTGCGAAAAAAGTGGTAACGACAGCTGCGCGCCGTGAAGTGGTGAGGTATCTGACGGGAGCGGGTTTGAGCGAGCGTCGTGCGTGCTGTCTGGTGAAGTTGCGGAGAAAGAGTTTTCGGTACGTGCCGGTGCCGGGTAAGGATGCGGGGTGGGAAGAGAAGATCGGTGAGTTGTCTCTGCGTCATCCGCGTTACGGTTACCGGCGGGTATGGGCGTGTTTGATGAGAGAAGGAGAGCAGATAAGCCGGAAGAAGGTGTGGCGGCTGTGGAAGAAACTGGGCTTGGGGCTTGGCCGCAAGAGGCCGAAGCGCAAAAAAGACGTGCAAGCCAGGGCTAATATGATAATGGCTGAGAAAGCGAACCATATCTGGACCTATGACTTTGTCTTCGACCGGACGATCGGCGGGTGTCAGTTGAAGATGCTGACGCTGGTGGATGAATATACGAGAGAGTGCCTGGCGGTAGAGACGGCCCGCTCGCTCACGAGTGCCGATGTGAGGTGTGTGCTGGAGCGTGTTTGCGATGAAAGAGGGTGCCCGGAAGCCGTTCGCTCGGACAACGGAAGCGAGTTTATCGGTGCAGCGGTGGGAGACTGGCTTCTGGCAAAAGGGATCATGCGGATATTTTCCGAACCCGGCAAACCGTGGCAGAACGGATACATTGAAAGCTTCAACGGCAAACTGCGCGATGAACTGCTCAGCCGGACCTATTTCTACTCGCTCCGTGAAGCAAAAGCTGAGATCGAATTATGGAGGCGAGAATACAACACCAAGCGGCCGCATTCGGCGCTCGGATATCTGACACCAGCAGAATTCAGACGCAAACTCGCCTCTGAAGCAACATAAAATCGTTCTACTTATCGCTGGGGTAAAATTTGGGGGCTGGACAATAGCGTTTCAAAAGCGTTCCAGGTGTTCCAGCGTTTCACTCGCGGGTGGAACGAAACACCTACTTCGTATCAAGCTCATATGCTTTTTTTAGCCATTTCACCAGATCGTCCCTAATATCCTTGACCGAGGTGATCGGGATGCGATGTGTGATACGGTCTTTTTTGGCAAAGCCGCCGGTGTCGATCAAACGTCCCACCGGCTTTAGGTCCTTCAACGCAAAACCCATGTTGATCCGAGTGTTGGTCGTGGGTTTTATCTGCGCGATCACGTGATTGCGATAAAGCGGCACCATCGTCTGGCAGGGGCAAGCCTTTACGTCGTCCGCCACACTCAGCCCCAATCTCAGCAGCGCATCATAGGCCGGGCGCAGGGCTTCGCGCTTACCGGAATACATTTCGTTTACATATTTTTCAGCGGTGGCCAGATAAATTTCCGGGTCGGTGTGTTCCATTCCCCGGCCGAAGGAAACCTCGGTGATCCAGCCGGCATAATTGGTGCCGAGCCCGTGCTCCTGTTTTAGCCACGCCGCGCGGCCCTTTTCATCCGCCGGGCCTTTTTTCTTTACCAGATCGACCCATTCATCGAGCGTCCGCCCGGTTTTTTCCTTCATGTTCGCGATCACGTTCATCGCCATTTTCGAACTCGGGTGAACGCTGTAAAGTGTTTTTTTCTTTGCCATAGCTTTATTTATTTTGTGCCTGGTACAGGCGTTTGATCAATTGTATCTGCCCGGCATGGTACAGATCGTGCGCGGCGATGCCGTTAATAATTCTCAAATTGCTGACCTTGCTGTCCGCCGGTGTGATCGTCAATTTTTCAGGATCTAAATTCGCGATCGCTTCGCGCAGCGAGCGATGGATTTCAACCAGCAGTTTGACGTCTTTTTCCCAGGCTTTTTTATCGCCGAATCCTTCGGCGGGGCGAACGAAAAAATTCGAGCCTTTTAGCGGAAAGGAGCCTTTTTCTTCATTTAGCAAACGCCGCCGCACGACGTATTTCCAATATGCGGCGTGCAGGGCCAGTTCCCAGATATTGTGCTTGTCGGCGGCCGGGCGCCAGACGGCCTGTTCTACTTTTAGCCCCCGGATCGAACCGCGCAGATTCGTGCCGTGCCAGGCATTATGATCGAAAGCCTGATCGATCAGATCTAAAATGACGGCTAGTTCGCCGGAAGGCATTTTTTTATCGCAGTTCCTTTCTGATCACCAGTTTCAAACCCGACCAAATCTCGTCCACGGCGCAGACCTTGATATCGACAAAACCCATCGGCAAACAAATTTCACGGATGACGTCTTCGGTGATCTCGGTCGGCAGCTTCGCCGCTTTTTTATACCACGAAACCCAGACGGCGGCATCGCGTTTGATGACGGGAAATAATTTTGCCAGCATCATATCCAGCTCATCGCGGCGGTTGGAAAAGATATGCAGCAGATCGGCTTCCGCTGGCAGGGAAGTTTCGCTTATGCCTTCCGGCAGAGGCTCGACCAGTGTCGAGTAATTTTCCGGCGCGTTATGCAAATAAATCTTATCGCCCGGTTTGAGTCCGAGCTTTTTGGCCAAAGGTGTTCCGGAATATCCCGCCGTCATGGGCATTATTTTATAAGATTGTCAGAATTGCCGAAAGCGAAACTACCGAAATTATCACCCAGAGGATCACGCCCTGAACCAGCGGTTTTACGCCGACCGACCTCAAGGTGGCGAGCGAAAGCGACGCGCCGATCAAAAACAACGTCACCGTCAGGCCTTTTTTTGCCATAAAAACCAGCGTTTCGTAAAAGGCTTCGGGCAGCGGGACGTAAGAGCGAACGACCGACGCCAGCAGAAAAAATACAATAAACAGCGGAATATAAAATCTGGCGGACTTTTCGGCAAAGAACCACGAGGTCAGCATCGCGACCGGGGCGATCCACAGCGCGCGCGCCAGCTTAACGGTCGTCGCGACCTGCAGAGCCTCCTCGCCGAATTTTGCCGCCGCGCCGACCACCGAACTGGTATCGTGAATGGCGATCGCCGACCAGATGCCGAACTGGTGCTGGGTCAGATTAAACGCGGCGCCGAGCAGCGGAAAGATAAATAGCGCGACGGAATTCAGGATAAAAACCGTGCCGAGGGAAACCGATATCTGATCTTCTTCGGCGTCGATCACCGGCGCGACCGCGGCGATGGCGCTGCCGCCGCAGATCGCCGTGCCGCAGGAGATCAGGTGCGAAGTTTTAAGCTCCACCTTTAAGAGTTTTCCCAGAGCGTAGCCGAGGGCGAGCGTGCCGAAAATGGTGACGATGGTAAATAAAATTCCGTCGCGCCCTGCTTCCAGCACCTGCGAAAAGTTCATGCCGAAGCCCAGGCCGACGACGGAAATTTGCAGTAAGATACGGGTGATCTTGCTTCTATATTTGGGAAACGGCGGGCCGACGATCAATGCCGTGGCCAATCCCAAAGCAAGCGCCACCGGCGGAGATACGAACGGAGTGAGGCAAAGTACGATCAGGCAGACGACGACAATATTTTGCCAGGTAAACACCTTTTCCATTTTTGGCCTATTTGTTTTTAGCAGGAGCTTTGCGCAGGCCGTCCGCGATCTTCTGCACGTCGAAAGGCTCGCTGCTGACCTTCAAGGTGGACATGATCTCGGTCAGCAGGGCCTTATACGCTGAAAGCTCTTCTTTCGACTTGACCGGCGAGCTGACGGCTAATAGCGTCATGCCAAAAGTGGTGGTCAGAAAATAATCGCGGTCGAAAGTGTCGCTCAAACCGGGGCGCTTAAATCCCCAGAAAAGCGTTTTGCGTTCCCCGAGCGAAAACTTCTCCGATTCTACCTGCAATTTGCTTTTATATTCTCCGCTGAGAAAATCGCTTTCCCACTTTTTGTGCGCCTCAAGTATTTCGTCGTCACTTAAGGTCTTTCCGGCGGGGATGAAATTCGACGTCTCGGTAGTGACGATCTGGACAATTTTTCCATTCACAAAAAACATCGGCACATTTGTCTGATTTTTTGGAGTGGTGACATCTTTTCCCTTGATCTCCAGCGTGAAAGATTTAATTTTCGTGTTGTGAATAAACAAATACCCGTCGGCGGTTTTGATCGTCGCCGTCGGAATGACGGTATTGGTTTGCGCGGGGGTCTGCGCGCGCAGCGCCGTGCTCATCGTAAAGACGGCTAAAACGGCGCAGATAAACGCGGCTGTTCCGGTTAGTTTCATAAATATCCTATTTTGCTTTTCCCTGATTGAGGACGGCTTGCTGTGCGCGGGCGATCTCTTCCGGGTCGCCGAGGTAATAATTTCTGATCGCTTTCAGATCGTCGTCCAGTTCATAAACGAGCGGGATTCCGGTCGGGATATTGAGGCTGACGATATCCGCATCCGCAATGTTATCAAAGTGTTTTACCAGCGAGCGCAGACTGTTTCCGTGCGCTACGACGACGACCCGCTTGCCGGCTTTGATCTGCGGGACTATCTCGTTTTCCCAATAAGGAACGGCGCGCCCGACCGTGTCTTTCAGGCATTCGGTGAGCGGAAATTCGCCTTCGGCCAGGCCGCAATAAACCGGGCTTTTGCCTTCGTAGCGCTCATCGGTGATCTCTAAAGCGGGCGGCGGCGTATCATAGCTGCGGCGCCATTTCAGCACCTGCTCTTCACCGAATTGCGCGGCCATTTCCGATTTGTTCAGCCCCTGGAGTGAGCCGTAATGCCGCTCATTCAGCTTCCAGGATTTCACCTCCGGGATCCACATCAGATTCATTTCGTCCAGAATGATCCAAAGCGTGCGGATCGCGCGGCGTAAAACGGAAGTGAACGCAATATCGAAAACAAAGCCTTCCTGTTTCAGCAGTTCACCGGCGGCTTTTGCTTCGCGCAGGCCTTTTTCAGAAAGATCGACGTCCTTCCAGCCGGTAAAACGATTTTCCTGATTCCAGACACTTTCCCCGTGCCGTACCAAAACTACTTTATGCATAAAAATATTCTCTTAAATTAAATTGTCCATTCGTCGTGGCTGATGCCGACGAGATACCATTTCCTGCCCGATTTTTCGAACACCAGGCGGAGGCTGTTCCAATTCATCTCGGTGCCTTCGTTGTCGCCGTTAAAAGAATACTCGACGAATTTTCCCTTCGGGTAGGCTTCCAAAATGTTCACGATCGTATTGCCCCGCCGGATCACCTGGTTGTATTCGATGTCCGGCGCGTTAGCAAAATCACGGTCGTAAATAAATGCCGCGTAGTATTTGGAAAAACGCATTTTTATCGGATCGCCTGAGCCATCGAATTCACCCCAGTTATAGATCTTTCTGCCGGCCCACAGACCGGGGACCTGATTCTTTTTAAAGACCAGATCGGTGTCTTTGCCAATGTAACCGTAAGCGGAAAAACGCACTCCCTTGACCGGATGAACAAGCGTGGCCAGCTTTGCGAAATTTTTGCTTTTAAGTGCCAGCACCGCCTGTTTCGAGGCCTTCATCACTTCGGTTTTCGTATCGGCCTGCGCCGCAAGGACCAGTAACGGCAGGATCACAAATAGCAAAAGTAATTTTTTCATTAATTTTCTTTCAGCAGTTTTTGCGCTTCGCCGACGAGATAAAGCGAGCCGGTCACGCAAATCAAACCGTCGCTTCCATTTACTTTTTGCGCGATCTCCAGGGCTTCACGGACATTTTTTGCCGGAAAGACATTATCCTTCGGAAACGCGGCGGGCACAAGTTTGAGGAGGTCTTGCGGCGCGGCGGAGCGCGGGTTATCGACCGCCGTCAGGATCAAATATTTTGCGCGGGGAAACAAAATGCCTGCAATGTTTTCCAGATCCTTGTCATTCATCGCGCCGAAGATCAGCGTCACCGGGGCTCCTATAAACTCAGCGAAATAATCCGCCAGGGCTTTAGCTCCGGCAACATTATGCGCGCCGTCGAACAATATCCCATCGCGATATTCCAGGCGGCCGGGGTGAACGGCGGTTTCCAGTCCCTGAATAATATTTTTTTCGGTGATACGCAGACCTGATTTCCGCAAAATTTCCGCCACACTTATGGCCAGCGCAGCATTAATTAACTGGTGCCGGCCGGCCATTTTTAGTTGAATATCTGAGCCAATTTCCGACCCGGAAAATACCGGTTCGATGCCAAAGGCCCGGCATCTTTCCAGGATCACTTTTTCCGCCGGCGGTTTTTGCGGCGCGATCACCACTTTCGAACACTCATGGATTATCGCCGCTTTTTCGGCTGCGATCTCCTCGAGCGTGTTGCCGAGATATTGCTGGTGATCGTAATCGATTGGGGTGATGGCGGCGATTCCTGCATTCGCGGCGGTGGTCGCGTCCAGCCTGCCGCCCAGACCCGTTTCTAAAATAGCCAGTTCAATTTTTGCTTCGGCGAAGGCGCACAAGGCGATTGCCGTTATCTGTTCGAAAAAAGTCGGCGGAACGTCGAATTCACTTTCCGCTAGTTCACGGATTTTTACGGCGTGACGGGCAAAATCTTCTTCGGTAATTTGGGCGCCGTTTATTTTTATTCTTTCGGTGATAGAGATCAGGTGCGGGGAAGTATAGAGCCCGGTTTTGATATTCGCGGCGCGGCAGATGGAATCGAGAAAAACGCACGCCGAACCCTTGCCGTTCGTTCCGGCCACCTGAACTTTTGGAAAATTATTTTCGGGATTTCCCAGCGCGGCCAGCAGCTTGCGGATATTCTCAAGCCCCAGCTTCATCGCTGAAACTTCATTGCCGAGGGAAAGGAGATAGTTTAAGGATTCATCAAAGGCCATAGAATCTGACCTGTCCGCAGCGGCGGGCGGCGCCGGCATTAGCTTGTCGCCACGGCGAAATTATCTCTGGTGGCGGTTTCCGCGTTCATCATAAAATTCAGCGTGCGGGTGACGGTTTCTTTCAGGTTGCGGCGATCGACCACCATATCGACCATGCCGTGTTCCAGCAGAAATTCCGAGCGTTGAAAACCGGGCGGAAGTTTTTGGCGGATGGTCTGTTCGATTACGCGCGGGCCGGCGAATCCGATCAGCGCTTTCGGTTCGGCCAGAATGACGTCGCCGAGCATAGCGAAGCTGGCGGTAACGCCGCCGGTGGTCGGGTCGGTCAGCACTGAGATAAAGGGAAGCCTGGCGGAATCGAGCTGCGCCAGCGCGGCGGAAATTTTCGCCATCTGCATCAGCGAGAGAGTGCCTTCCTGCATTCGCGCTCCGCCCGAAGCGGCAAAGATGACTACGGCGGCGCGTTCCTTGATGGCTTTTTCGATGATCCGGGTGATCTTTTCACCAACCGCCGAACCCATCGAGCCGCCGATAAAATTCATGTCCATCGCGCCCGCCAGGACCAGGTGCCCGCCGACGTGGCCTTTGCCGGTGACGATGGCTTCATTGATCCCGGAAGATTCCTTCGCCTGCTCGATGCGCTTGTTATAGGGTTTGGAATCGACAAATTCGAGCGGGTCGGCTGAGGTCACGTTAACGTCGAGCAGCTCGTACTCGTCCTCGTCAAAAAGCAGGTCGAGACGGCTCTCGGCGTCGAGCCGGAAATGGTAATCGCAGTGAATGCAAACCTGCAGCGATTCCTTGAGCTCGCGGCGATAAAGCGCGGCATCGCACTCCGGGCATTTAACAAAAATGCCCTCGGTTTTAACGACCTTCTCTTCGTCGGTCTGCTCGGAAAGTTTGGGTTTCTTGCGCCGAAACCATGACATAAATTTCTACCTGTAAAATTGCAATATTTAAATTTGAGCTTGATTAAGGGTAACACAGCGCGGGTTTGCTTGGAAGTCAGGGTTTAGAGTTCAAGCTTTAGTTTGTTTGTGATGAATATGCATACTAAAGCCTGAACTCCATACTCTACATCCAATAGGTCCGGTCGAGCGAGCGGTAGCTGATGGCTTCGCCGATGTGTTTGGTCTGGATCGCACCGCTGCCACCGAGGTCGGCGATGGTGCGCGCGACTTTCAGGATGCGGTCGTGGGCGCGGGCGGAGAGACCCTGCCGGGTCATTGCCGTTTCAAGCTGCTTTTCGCTTTCGGTGTCGAGCGGGCAATATTTGCGGATCTGGCCGGGCGACATCGCGGAATTTGAAAAAACGCCGTCGGCTGAAAGTCTTTTTAGCTGCACTTCGCGGGCCCGCAAAACGCGTTCCAGAATTTCCGCCGAACTTTCGCCTTCGGGCACATTGTGGCCGCGCAGCTCCTTGAACTTCACCGCCGGCACGTCGATGTGAATATCGATGCGGTCGAGCAGCGGGCCGGATATCCGGCCGACATAGCGCTGGACCTGCGCCGGCGAACAGCGGCAGTCGCGCGTCGGGTCGTTCCAGAAACCGCACGGGCACGGATTCATCGCCGCCACCAGCATAAATTTCGCGGGGAATGTCAGCGACATCGCGGCGCGGCTGATCGTTACTTTTTGATCTTCGAGCGGCTGCCGCAGCACTTCTAAAACGCTGCGATCGAATTCGGGCAGTTCATCCAGAAACAGCACGCCGTGATGCGCCAGCGAGACCTCGCCGGGGCGGGGAAACGCGCCGCCGCCGATCAGCCCGGCGTCTGAGATCGTGTGGTGCGGCGAGCGAAACTGGCGTTCGGTCAGCAAGCCGGAGCGCCCGGTCAATCCCGCGACCGAATAAATTTTTGTGATGTCGATCGCTTCTTCGAATTCCAGATTCGGCAGGATGGTCGGAAGCCTTTTCGCCAGCATCGTCTTACCGGAGCCGGGCGGGCCGATCAGCAAAATATTGTGCGCCCCGGCGCTGGCTACTTCCAGCGCGCGCTTGACCGAATGCTGCCCGCGCACTTCCTTAAAATCGACGCGGTATTTCAGCGACTCGGATTCCATTTTGGAAATATCTACCTTCACCGGCGAAACCCGCGCGCCGTTGCCGTTTTGCAGATCGAGGATCAAGCCGACGGCCTGATGCAGATTGTTGGTCGGATAGACATCGATCCCGCTGACCACGGCGGCTTCGGTAGCGTTCTCTTCCGGCAGCAGAAGATTTTTGATACCGGCCTCGCGCGCGCGGAGCGCGATCGAAAGCGCCCCGCGAACCGGACGGACGCGGCCGTCCAGCGACAGCTCGCCGACGCTCATCGTGTCGGTCAGATTTTCCATATTGCCCAGGTCGCCGTTCGCTCCTAAGATTCCGAGAGCGATCGGCAGATCGAAGCTCGCTCCTTCTTTTCGCACATCGGCCGGGGCAAGATTTATCGTCGTCTTGTGAAAAGGGAAAAAGAAAGTGCTGTTCGTGATCGCGGCGCGGATGCGCTCGCGCGATTCGCGCACCGCCAGATCGGGCAGCCCGACGATCACCACGGACGAAGGCTGCCCGGCTTCGTTTTGCACGGGCGTAAGATTCACTTCGATCTCCACGAGATCGGCATCGATGCCGTATACGGCAGCTGAAAGCGTGCGAAAAAGCATATTCTTTTTTTAAAGTGGTTCGTAGGAGAACCGGAATTTGGGAAAACTTGACGAAAGCAATATAAAACAGTTTAACGAGAAAGAAAAGGGCAAACCGCTTCATTTGGCAGAAACGCGACAGTTATGGAGCGTGTTCCCCGATTAAAATTTCATATTTCAATTCCAGAATCCGCGCTGAGATCGGAATCTGAAATTTTGAATAGGGAATTATTCGACACGCGCTCCATAACTGTCGCGTTTCTGCCATTCGACCCATTAAATTAAAAAAACGCCGAGCGAACCCGGCGTTTTCTTTGGATCAGTGAGTTTTAAGTAAGGGCTTGCTTCGCGGCTTTCGCTGCACGCAATGTTTCTTTAACTCTTTATGCCGCTGGTGCAGGATCAGGCTCAGATTTTGGTGTGAAAGGCCCAGCAGCTGGGCGGCCTTGGTCACGCGGCCGTTCGAATCGTTTATCGCTTTTAAGATGATCTCGCCTTCATAAGTCAGGACAGCTTCCGGCAAGGAAAAATTTTCCCAGCTAAAATCAGGCTGGCTAACTTCATTTTCAAACAGGGAATCGAGCTTATCGGCGTAGCTGAGCAGCTTCGCCATCTTTTGCGAATCCGTCGAAATCTCGGAAACCGCATTATCTGAGATCTCAAGCTGTTTCTTTGCGACTCTCTGCAGGCGGTCGATCGTGGCGGGGCGCGGCGATTGTCTCAGCAGCTCGTCCGCTTCCAAATAGAGCGCGCGAAATTCGTCGGAAGTCAGGGTGGATTGAAGTTCTTCGATCTGCGTCAAGACAGCAGTTCCGGCGCTTTCGGTATCGCCCACGGAAACAGCCGCTTTTTTAGCTTCGATAAAAGAACGCTTCGCTTCCGCGAAATTTTCCTGACGGCTCAGAACCGTGCCTAAAGTATTTAAAGATTCCGACAAAACCGACGACTCGTCACCGCCGCGTACCATTCTGACCGACTCGCGGGCCGCGGTTTCCGCTTTGGCCAGATTATCCTGCGCGAGAAATACACGGGCCTTGTTTTCATAAACCAACGCGCCGCGTCCCTTATCTTTCAATTTGCCGTACATCTTGAGCGCGTTGTCCAGATGCAGATGCGCATTTTGAAAATCTTTCAGCAGGCGATAGACATTCCCAATATTGTTTTCAACCATGGCGACGTACGGATCGTGTTTCGCTTTTTTGTAATGCAAACGCGCCAGTCTGTAATCGTCCACGGCGGAGGCGAGTAAGTCGGCTCTGTTTTCGTCTTCTCCCTCTTTTCGCAGGATCAATGCCCGGTGAAAATAAAGCTTGCCGCGCAAGAGGTGGCCGCCTTTCTTTTCGATCAAAGGGGTTGCTTCAGTTACCAGTTCCAGGGCTTTCCGGTAATGATGAGTTGAAATCTCCACGTTCACGGAACGCAGCAATATTTTTCCGCGCAGTTCCGGTAAAAAATCTATCTCGCTTCCGAGCACGTCCTGCAGTATGATCCTCGCCTCGTCATACGCGCCTTCTCTCCAATAACAGATCGCCAGGTCGCTGCGGGCATCGGCCCAATTCTGCGTATCCCCGACCTTTTCAAAAAGGGTCGCGCTCTCGCTGATCAGGTCCTTGGCAGTTTCCTGCGATCCGGTTACCTGCTTGGCGCTTCCCAACCAGCCGGAAAGTGCGCCGATGCGCGAGAGGATCAAAGCCTTCTCCTGATCGGAAAGGCTTTTTAAATTTGGCCGTTTGCCAATACCCTGCCACCAGTTACCCATCGCCTGGGCGGCGGCCTCATATTCACCCGAATCTTCAAAATATTTGGCAATATTACATGCCCCTAAAATTTTCGCTTCGGTATCTGTCGTTTTTACTTCTTTTCGCGTCTTTAAAGCGTTCATATTTTAACCAACCTTGACTTTTGCAAATTTTGTTGCTAACTAAGAATTCGAAAACTAAAATTAGGAGATCACCATGCAAAAGAGTTTCTTTAAACTTTATTTGGCTACCTTTCTGTTCATTTTGTCTTTGTCGTCCTTTAGCTTGGCCGGTGACGGCCAATGTCCCATCGCTCCTCCCCCACCGCCGCCCGACGGCAACCAGGGCGCAGGAGGCAGAATCGCGAATCCCGATCCCACCGAGCCTTTAACTGTTGGAGCCTCTGAGATCATCGTGAATATTTGGGAATTCCTTCGCCTGACTACGCGCTCCTTATAGTTTCAGGCGAGTAAAGATAAAGACGACAGGCTGAATAACGTTATTCGGCCTGACACTATTCGTGTGCCTGTTTATCTCTACTCAAATATTCAAATATCCAGGATCTATGTCTATAGCCGCCTTATTATAAGGCAAGCCGAAAATTTTTACACAGACAAGTGTCCAAAAGATGAATATTTAGCAAGCACACTTGCTATTGACAACTCATTAAAGTCTATGTATATTACTCACGTCTCCTTTTTTAATTAAGAGAAATGAGCGCAAAATGGAGAATAGCAAGAGTTTCCTACCGATGCAACTCCAAGATAAGACGCTTATTTAATTAAAAGGCGTTGCTTGTGTTATTGCAAAGATACGTGTTTACACGATCTTAATTGCTGGTTTTTGAAGATCAAGGGTGAAAGGAAAGTTCACATACGCGGTCAGCTCCCCCGGGCTAATCTGAATTTTCTTGAATCCTTGCCGTAAAACCGGGTGACAAATTTGCTCCCACAATTTTGCTGCCGACCAGTCAAAAGCCCTAAACGCCGAACCAATTTTATATAGATGGCCTCCCCCTCAGACGAATGATCTCTATTTTACTTCGGTATAATAAGGATCTTTCGGGGAAACAAAAGAAGAGTTGTGAAATTCACGACTCTTCTTTCTTATTATATGCGATATATTTTACCGGGCCGGGATCTTGATCTCGCGTCCCGCCGCCAAAGATGAATCAGGCAGCAGCCCGTTGAACTTAGCCAGTTCGACGGCGCTGACGCCATAGCGCCCGGCGACCGTTTTCACGGTATCGCCCGCTTTGGCTTTAACCAATTTGACCGAACCCGAAACAGGCGCCGGAGCCCCCGATGAATTCGCCCGGACGTAAGCGGTCTGCTTAATGGTTGATTTAGGAATCACGACCTTGCCGCCGCCCTGCGGATTTACCACGCCGTTATTGACAGCCTGCAGCTGCTCGACGCTGACGCCGGTGCGGTTCGAGATCGCCTGCCAGTTTTCACCCGCGGCCACACTCGTTACCGAAGCGGTGGTCCTGTTTCCCGCCGGAATGCGTTTTAATACCGCCACCACCGAATTAGCCTTGCCGGCCGGAACGCGCACGATGTAGGGTTCGGGCGGGGTCACGTTCTGGCGAAATTCGGGATTCAGGTAGCGCAGGAATTCCACGCTCGTATCCGAAGCCTGCGCGATCAGCCCGAGGCTGGTGCTCGAAGGCACGCGAACCTGATCGTAGGCCAGCTGCGCCGCCGGTTTGACGTTGCCAAAGCCGTACCTGTGCGGATCGTTGGCGATCAGAATGGTCGCCAGAATATTCGGCACGTAGTTTTTGGTTTCACGCGGCAGATACGGATAAGCGGCCCAGAAATTGGAACTGCCCGCGCGCGAAATAGCGCGGTCCACATTGCCTTCGCCGGAGTTGTAAGCGGCCATTGCCAGTTCCCAGTTGCCGTTGTAGCGGTTGGCCAGGAATTTCAGGTACTGCGCCGAAGCGCGGGTCGCCCGTTCGAAGCTCTGGCGTTCGTCGATATACGCGCTCTGCCGCAGTCCGAATCTGGCTCCCGTTCCCGGAATAAACTGCCAGAGGCCGGCCGCTGCCGCCCACGAATGGGCAGTCGGCTTCCAGGCGCTTTCGACCTGGCCGAGCCAGGCGACGTTTTCCGGCACGCCTTCTTCGCGGAAGATGCGGCGGGCCATACGCATGAACATTCCCGAACGATAAAGCCCGGTTTCCATGGTGGCGCGTCCGCGTCCCTGGTAATAATTGATAAATTGCTGGATGTTGGCGTGAAACTGGAAATTAAAACCGAGCGAGCCGTGTGACAGCGCGACTTTTATGTACTGTTCAGATTCGCGCGCCTGCGGCGTATCGACGTTTTGCTCGACCGGGCTCAGTTCCAGGTTCGCCAGTTCGTCGAGCGGAGAAGCATCGAATTTCTGGTCCTGAAAGCCCATCGGCGGGGCGAGCGGCAATTGAGCGCCGCTGTCGGCCGATGCGACCTGTGAATTGTTTTCAGCCGTCAAATACTGCGCGCCCGCGGGCTGCGACAATAAGGCGGCCATATCCTGCGATTCGTTATCCAGCGTCCAGCCGCAGGTGGCGGCAAGTTCTTTGATCTGCGGCGCCTGGGTCGAAGGAAATTCGATCCGGAAGATCGTTTCGATCAAACGGTCGTAGCATCCCTGCAGTTTCGCGTCGATGCGGACATTGATCCCCGAGTTAAGAAACGCTCCGATCGACCGGTCGAAATCGGCTCTCGCCTGGGGACGCTGTTTGTCTTTCAGATTGATCAATCCCTGTTTGAAATAGATCCCGGCATCGTCCGTCACTTTACGAAGCTTTGCCTTGATCTTTTCGGCGTCACTGGGAATGTCGCGGGCGCCCGAAACGGAACTTCCCGGTTGAGCGAACAGGGCAGTCCCCGAGATAAGAAGCGCTATTATAGCTATAAAAATTCGAGAAAAATTCATCATTTAATAATTAATACTTGTAGTAATTGTCTGGGTAAATTTCCTACCGTTTTGGCATTGTTATTATTAATAACGCTGCGCAGTGCTAAAAGTTCCAAATTAGATTGTTTATAATATGTAACGGTAAGCGTCTATTAAACGTAACATACCGATAAATACTGTGTCAAACCGATTTTCGGGCCGCCCTAGGCAACGAACCCGGCCCGGCTTTTCGCTTTTTCCGCCGGAACCTCGGCTGGGAGCATCGCTTCCTTGAACACCTCGCGGACGTTCTCTACAAATATAAAGTTCAAATCCTCTTCAACTTCCTTAGGTAAATCTTCAAGGTCGCGCCTATTCGGCGCCGGTAAAATGACCGTTTTGATACGCGCGCGTCTGGCCGCAAGCACCTTTTCTTTGACTCCGCCGATGGGCAGAACGTTGCCACGCAATGTAATCTCGCCCGTCATGGCGATGTCCTTGCGGATCGGGCGCTGTGAAAGTACTGATACGATTGAAGTTGCCATCGTGATCCCGGCTGACGGGCCGTCTTTCGGGATCGCGCCTTCGGGAATGTGAACGTGCAGATCGAACTTGTCGAATAAGGTCTCGTCGATATGCAGTTCCTTGGCCCGGGCCTTGGCAAAAGAAAACGCCGCCTGGGCGGATTCCTGCATTACTTCGCCCAATTGGCCGGTCAAAACCAGTTTTCCGGTGCCTTTCATCTTGATCGTCTCAATGAACAGGATGTCGCCACCGACCGCCGTCCAGGCCAAACCGGTCGCCACGCCGATCTGGTCTTTTTTCAGCGCCCGTTCGGTAAATATCTTGGGCGCGCGCAGAAATTCATGAATAATTTGCGGCACGACCTTGACCTGTGAGAAACCCTCGTCCTCGGCCTTGCGCCGGGCGACCTTGCGGCAGATCTTGCCGATCTCGCGCTCTAACTGGCGCAAACCGGCCTCCTGGGTGTATTGGCTGATGACCATCGCGAGCGCGGCCCGGTTGATCGAAACGTCGCTTTTATCCAGCCCGTTTTCTTCCAATTGCTTCGGCAGCAGGTGGCGGCGGGCGATCTCCAGCTTTTCTTCCTCGGTGTAGCCGGAGAGGAAGATGATCTCCATCCGGTCGCGCAAGGCCGGCTGGATCGTGTCGAGCACGTTTGCCGTGGTCATGAACATCACATTCGAGAGGTCGAAGGTAACGCCCAGGTAATTGTCCCGAAAGGCGTGATTTTGTTCGGGGTCGAGCACCTCGAGCAGCGCCGACGATGGGTCGCCGCGGAAATCGGCGCCGACCTTGTCGATCTCGTCCAGCATTATCAGCGGATTATTGGTCCCCGCCTGCTGGATGGCCTGGACGATGCGTCCCGGCATCGCGCCGACATAAGTGCGGCGGTGGCCGCGAATTTCGGCTTCGTCGTGAAGCCCGCCGAGGCTGAGGCGGACAAATTTCCGGTCCAGAGCGCGCGCGATCGAACGCCCCAGCGAGGTTTTACCCACGCCCGGAGGGCCTACCAGACAGAGGATCGAGCCTTTAGGTTTTTCTTTAAGCTTGCGAACGGCGAGCGCTTCGATAATGCGTTCTTTGACACGCTCCAAACCGTAATGATCGTCGTCGAGTATCTTTTGCGCCTTTTTCAGGTCGAGATTATCGGTCGAGGCTTTCGACCACGGCAGATCGGTCATAATGTCGAGCCAATTACGCAGGGTCGCCGTTTCCGCCGTGTCGGGATGCATCCGTTCCAGTTTTTTAAGCTGGCGTGCGGCTTCCTCCCGGGCGTGTTCCGGCATTGCAGCGGCGTCGATCTTTTCGCGATACTGCTCGATCTCTTCGAATAATTCGTTGCCTTCGCCAAGTTCGGCCTGAATGGCTTTTAATTGCTGGCGCAGGAAAAATTCACGCTGGTGGCGGTCGATGTCGGCGCGCGCCTGGGTATTGATGTCCTGCTGGACGGTCAAAACTTCGATCTCGCGGTTCAGCAATTCATTGACGCGGCGCAGGCGGACGGTCGGATCGACGATATCGAGCACGCTCTGCGCGTCTTCGACCTTGAGTTCGAGATTCGACGCCGAGAGGTCGGCCAGCCGGCCCGCTTCATCGAGATTGGCAATGATCGCCAGCACTTCGGGGGCGATATTCTTGCCCAGGTTGGCGGCCTTTTCCATCGAGCCGCGGACGTTGCGCACCAGCGCTTCGACCTCGAGCGAGCCTTCCGGCGGCAGCGGTTCGGAAAGCGGCGTCAGCTTGGCTTCGAGATGGTCGTTATTGAGATAAACGTTATCCACCTGCGCGCGCGACATTCCCTGGATCAGGATACGGATGCGGCCGTCGGGCAATTTCAACATACGCATGATGATCGCCACCGTACCGACGCGGTGCAGGTCTTCGTCACCCGGCTCTTCTTTGTCGATGTCTTTTTGCGACACCAGCAGGATCATGCGGTTTTTACTCAGCGCTTCATCGACCGCCTTGATCGAACGGTCGCGGGAAACAAAAAGCGGCACGATCATGAAGGGGTAGATCACGATATCGCGCAAGGGGAGTAAGGGTAATTCGCCGGGAATTTGTAGCTGCGGCTCTTCGATCTCCGCGCCCTCGAATTTTTCAATAAATTCTTCGGTTTTTTCTGCCATATTTACTATGTTACAAAGAATAAGCGGGAATGCCTAGCGGAGTGAGAATATAACCAAAATCAATAAGAAATAACTAGAATCATTTGTTTAGAGGCGGTCTCTGACCGCCGGAGATTTTTACGCAAAAACCAGGCGGTCAGAGACCGCCTCTTAACAAACTAATATCTAACCTCCGATATCTAAATTACTTTTTAGCCGGTTTTTCCTTATCTTCGGATTTGCGTTTGACGAGGGTTTTGAGCTCGCTCATAAACTCAGTCACGTCTTCGAACTCGAGATAAACCGAAGCAAAACGGACATACGCAACCTTATCGAGTTCCTTCAGGCGGCGCATGATGATAGAGCCGATCTTGCTGGTGTGGCGTTCGCGCTCCGACGAATCGTGGACGTATTTTTCCACCGAGTCGGCGATGGATTCGAGTTTGACGAGGGCGATCGGGCGTTTTTCGGCGGCCCGCATCAACCCGCCCATGATTTTTTGCCGCTCGAAGGGTTCGCGGCGGCCGTCTTTTTTTACTACCTGGTAGGGTATTTCGTCGATCCGCTCGTAGGAAGTAAAACGCTTGCCGCATTTCAGGCATTCGCGGCGGCGGCGGATAGATTCGCCGTCCTTGGATTCGCGGGAATCCACGACACGGTCTTCAAGGTGTGTGCAAAATGGACATCTCATAGAAACACAAGAAGTTGGGGACAAGATACAGACTTGTTTAACAAAAAACAAGCGCGGTTCTCTGATTTAGCAAGCGGCTGGGCTAATTTATCTCGTCGCTTTCGATCTCGCCGTCGCGCAAGCGGATCGATCTTTCGGCACGCGCGGCCAGTTCGGCCTCGTGCGTGACCATGATCAGCGTCGTTTTATTACGTTTGTGCAGATCGCTGAGCAGGTCGAATATCCTGGCGCCGTTGCGCGAATCGAGGTTTCCTGTCGGTTCGTCGGCCAGCAGGATCGTGGGATTATTGGAAAAAGCGCGCGCCACGGCGACTCGCTGCTGTTCGCCGCCGGAAAGCTCCGACGGGTAATGATGCCCGCGCTCGGTCAGGCCGACGCCCGCCAATAATTCTTCGGCGCGGGGCCGGGCATTTTTCGCGCCGACAATTTCCAGCGGCACCAGAATATTTTCCAGCGCCGTCAGGCTCGGGATCAGATGAAACGATTGAAAGATAAAACCGATCTTGCTGCCGCGCAGACCGGCCAGGCCGTCTTCGCTCATGCGGGTGATATTTTGCCCGTCAACGAATATCTCGCCCGAGCTCGGCGCGTCCAGCCCGGCGATCAAACCCAGCAGCGTCGATTTTCCGCTGCCCGACGCGCCGGTGATCGAAACGAACTGCCCGGCCGGGATCTCGCACGAAACATTTTTCAGGATCTGCAGGTCTTCGGTGCCGGAACGCACGGTCTTGGTGATATTCTTTAGTTCGATCATTTTTTGCTAAAACAATCATAGCCGAAAAAGCGTTTTATGATAAAAGCGCGAAGCGTTTCGCGGCAGTCTAAGACGGTGGATCATGTGATAAAGCGCGAGAGGTTTAGAGGCGGTCTCCGACCGCCGGATTATTTAGCGGGCAACATCGGCGGTCGGAGACCGCCTCTAAACGAAGATGATCTTAGTATTTATTAAATGAGAAAAATATTTTTAACAGTTCTAAGTTTGATTTTGCTTGCGTTCATGTCCTGTAAAAACGAGATCGCGCGCCGTCCCGACGCAAATTCAAATATCAAACCCGGCTTTAGCGAAACCGACAAACGCAAGATCGTCGCTTTCGGCGACAGCCTGACCGCTGGTTTCGGCCTGCTGGAAAAAGAAAGTTACCCGTACCTGCTGCAGGAAAAACTAAAAGCCGACGGCTACGATTACGAAGTATTGAATGCCGGCGTTTCCGGCGACACCAGCGCCGGGGGGCTGGAAAGAATCGACTGGTCGCTGGGACAGAAAAACGTCGAAGTTCTGATCCTGGAACTCGGCGCCAACGATCTGCTGCGGGGGCTTTCACCCGCTCAGATGAAGCGGAACCTGGACAAGATCATTCGTAAGGCGAAGGCTAAAAACGTAAAAGTTCTGCTTTGCGGAATGCTCTCGCCGGGTTCGATGGGCGCGCAATACCAGGCGGATTACATCAATACTTTTCACGACCTGGCGCAGGAGCATAAGGTCGCATTTATGCCGTTTATTCTCGACGGGATCGCGCTCAAAGCCAACCTTAACCAGCAGGACGGCATTCATCCGAACGCCGACGGCGAAAAGGTGATGACGGATAATATCTATAAAGCCCTGAAGCCGTTATTGAATAAATAAAATCGTCATTCTCGTAGCGCGCGGACGGCTCGTCCGCATTCGTAGCGCTGCCGCCCCGGGCGGAAATTAACTCTTGACATCAGCCCGGAATTGTAACAATATCAATTACAGTTGAATTTATGAATAATTTTCAGTCGATCATTTGCGTTTGTTGTTGCTGTTTCTGTTGTCAGGAAACGCCGGCTGAAGTTGTGCGAAGCGATTGAGGATTTAACACTTAAACTTTAATCGCAAGGAAAACAAGATCAGTCGGTTGTGAAATAAATTTAATTTCGCAGCCGATTTTTATTTGGCGGAAAATTAGCAAAATGAAAACCGGAATATCCCACGAGAAAAGATCATTTACGGAATCATCGCTGGAAGCGTCGATCGGCGGCACTCCGCTGATCCGTCTGCGGCAGACGACAAAACATCTGCCGGAAGACATCGAGATTTACGCGAAAGCGGAACATCTAAATCCCGGCGGTTCGGTCAAGGATCGCGCGGCGCTGGCGATGATCCTTGCCGGCGAAAAAAGCGGGGAACTGCGGCCGGGAAAAACTATCCTAGATGCGACCAGCGGCAATACCGGGATCGCCTATGCGATGATCGGCGCCGCGCGCGGTTATCCGGTGACGCTCTGCCTGCCGAAAAATGCCGGACAGGAACGCAAGCGAATCCTGCGTTTGTACGGCGCGGAAATTATCGAAACCGATCCGATGAGCGGGACCGACGCCGCGCAGGAAACCGCAAAAGAACTGGCCGCAAAATACCCGGAAAAGTATTTCTATCCCGACCAGTACAACAACGACGCTAACTGGCGCGCGCATTTTGACGGAACTGCGCCGGAGATCTGGCAGCAGACAGGAGGGGGCATCACGCACTTCGTCGCCGGACTGGGCACGACCGGAACTTTTACCGGGACGACGCGGGGCTTAAAAGAATTCAATGCCAAAATTATCGCCATCTCCGTTCAGCCGGATTCTCCGCTGCACGGGCTCGAAGGAATGAAGCACATGGCAACCGCGCGCGTACCCGGAATCTATGACGTGAATCTGGCGGACGAAAATGTCGAGATCGAAACCGAAGCCGCGCAGGAAATGACTCGCCGTCTGGCCCGCGAGGAAGGCGTCTTCGCCGGGGTAAGCTCCGGCGCTAACGTGCTGGCGTCTTTGCGGTTAGCGGAAGCGCTGAAGGAACCGGCGGTGATCGTGACGATACTTTGCGACGGCGGCGGACGGTATCTGAGCGAAAGTTTTTGGAATGCATAGACAATCCATTGTTGTTTGAAAAATAGAGATGTCCTCTCTGCGTTCTTTGCGTCTTTTACTTTGCATGCTCTGCGGTTTAAATCAGAAAATTACCGCAAAGAACGCATTAGTTCAAAAACGCAAAGTTCGCGAAAGGAAGATCGAAGAGGCGAAAGTTAACTTGACAAGCTTTAGAGCATTCGTTAAATTGCGAGTATTGAAACAGATCGCGTAAGAAATTTTTACAGGCGATCAAAGTGGCGATTTAAGGTTAACTTGCTCCACTAAAAAAAACTGCTAAACAACTCGAGGAGATTCAATTTTTCAGCTTCCGTGCTTGTCTTTAGCACGGGAGCTTTTGATTTTTAAATCGTAGCGCTAGCGTCTCGCTGGCTGTCACGTGGCGTCCCGGCGGCGCTACAGGAAGATTGGATCTTATGAGCAATTTGTCGATAGCAACCCAGCTGGTTCACGCCGGTGAGAGACGCCCGGCCCCGGCCGGTGTTCCGGCGGTTACGCCCATTTACGCGACCTCTACTTTTACCTACGAAAAGATGGAAGACGTCGATCGGATACTCGACGGTGAGGTGAAAGATTTTGTCTATAGCCGCTACGGTAATCCGACCGTCGCCGCGCTGGAAGAGGCAATGGCCGTTATCGAACACGGTAAATTCGCTCACGCTTTCGGGTCGGGAATGGCGGCGCTGCACGCGGCTTTGCTGGCCTGCGACCTGTCGCCGGGCGCGGTCGTGCTGGCTTCGGCGGACCTGTACGGGGCGACGATCGATCTGCTCTTTAACGTGTTCGGAGCGTTCGGGGTAAAGACGATCCAGGCGGATTTTTCCGACATCGACGCGCTTAGGAAAAAAGCGGAAGAAATAAAACCGCGCGTGCTGATCGGGGAAACGCTGTCAAATCCGCTGCTGAAAGTTTTAGATATTCGCGCCTGCGCGGAGATCGCTCATGCGAATTCTGCGCGGCTGATCGTTGATAACACGTTTGCCACGCCGGTGCTTTGCCGGCCGCTTGAGTTAGGCGCGGATTTCGTCGTCCACAGCGCGACAAAATATCTCGGCGGGCATGCGGACGCGACCGGCGGTACAGTCGTCGCCAGAGAAGAATTCGACCGCCCGGCGCTGTTTAGCGCGGTGACTTTGGTTGGCGGCGTGCTCAGCGCCTGGGAAGCGCACCAGATATTGCGGGGACTTAAAACATTGAGTTTGCGGCTGGAAAGACAGTGCGGCAACGCTTCGCGGCTGGCGGAATATTTTTTACTCAGCGATGAATTCGAAACCGTTTATTATCCGGAATTGGCGCACGGAAAACAGTTGGACATCGTTTATGGAAGTTTGCATCATCCATTCTTCGGCGGCGTGGTCACGGTGAGATTGAAAGACGATACAAAAGAAGCCGCTTATGGATTTTTGAACGCGCTGAAACTTTGCACGCGCGCGGCGAGCCTCGGCGATATTTTCACCGGGATCACGCATCCGGCGACTGCTACGCATCGCGAAGTTTCACCGGCGCGGCGCAAGAAGCTGGGAATCACCGATGGCCTGCTGCGCGTCTCCGCAGGTATCGAAGACGTGGGCGACATCATCGCCGATATCGAACAGGCGCTGGAAGTTATGAATCTTGAGCGTCTGGAGAGTCGAGCGAATTGGTCGGTCGCGGCCTAATAAAGACGCAGTTGTGGGTAACGGGTCAGAACCGGGAACGGTAGTAACCGGGTATGAGCGAAGCGAACCAATGTGAATTAGGAGAATTTATGAGTTTATACAAGGCAACACAAAACTGATTATTACCCGGTCGCTGCCGCTCCCGGTTCTGACTTGTTGGTGAGATTACGATGATTCATATCAGTGAAGAAAATTTAACGAAGATCGAACAGCACAGCGAACGCGAATACCCATATGAATGCTGCGGGCTGCTGGTCGGAAAATTCAATGACACGCAAAAGACGGTCATCGAAACTTTGCCGATCGAAAATGCAAAGGAAGAATCGGCGCGGCACAATCGCTCGCTGATCCTGCCGGCCGATCTGATGCGCGGCGAGCGCTATGCGCGGGAAAAAGGCCTGGACGTGATCGGAAATTATCACTCGCATCCGGACGAAGCGGCGGTGCCTTCGGGGTTCGATCTGGAGCATGCGCTGCCCGTCTGGTCGTACATTATCGCCTCCGTCAGGCAAGGCAAGGCAGCGGACGCAAGGTCGTGGGTGATGGAAAACGACCGTTCAAAATTTAACGAAGAAGAGATCATTAGAGAAGGTTAATAAAATGGCTATTACTATAATCATACCGACACCGCTCCGGCAATTTACCGGCGGAAATTCCGAAGTAAGCATCGAAACCAGCGCGACTGCCGGCGAGGCGCTGGAGCGGTTGACAACCGAGCACGCCGAGCTTCGCAAGCATCTTTATAACGAACAAAATACATTGCGAAATTTTGTCAACGTCTATCTCGGCGACGAGGATATTCGCCATCTGGACGGCCCGGCGACGCCGGTAAAAGACGGCGATACGCTGATGATCGTGCCGTCGATCGCTGGCGGAAACTCGGCCGTCGAAGCGCGGGCAAATGCGCCGGAAGAACTTCCGACTTTGGATGCGAGCGAATACGCGCGCTACAGCCGCCATTTGATCCTGCCGGAAGTGGGCTTGGAAGGGCAGCGAAGATTAAAGGCGGCGAAGGTTTTAATGATCGGCACCGGCGGTTTGGGCTCGCCGCTCGGGCTTTATCTGGCGGCGGCGGGAATCGGCACGCTCGGCATCGTCGATTTCGACGTCGTTGACGAATCCAACCTGCAGCGGCAGATCATTCACGGGACGAAAGACCTCGGCCGCCCGAAGATCGAATCCGCCCGCGACCGTTTGCTCGACATCAATCCGAATACAAAAATTAACGCTTATGAAACGCGGCTGACGAGCGAAAACGCGTTGGAATTATTCGCAGGATACGACGTAATCGTGGACGGCACGGATAATTTTCCGACGCGCTACCTGGTCAACGACGCCTGTGTGTTGACCGGCAAGCCAAACGTCTATGGTTCGATCTTTCGCTTCGAGGGGCAGGCGAGTGTTTTCTGGGCCGAGCGCGGCGCATGCTATCGCTGCCTGTATCCGGAACCGCCGCCGCCGGGGCTGGTGCCTTCGTGCGCTGAGGGCGGCGTGCTCGGCGTGCTGCCGGGAATCGTCGGCACGATCCAGGCGAACGAGGTGATCAAGGTGATCCTTGGCGCGGAAGGCATTCTGCTCAACCGCCTGCTGCTCTTCGACGCGTGGAAAATGAGCTTCCGCGAAGTAAAACTCCGCAAGGATAAAAATTGCCCCGTCTGCGGCGAAAATCCGACGATCAAAGAATTGATCGATTACGAGGAATTTTGCGGATTAAAATCCGCCGTTTCCGAACCTGCTGAAAATGCTTTGGAAGAGATCACGGCGATCGAATTAAATTCGCGTTTAAGTAGCGGCGAAGATATTCAACTGATCGACGTGCGCGAGCCTTTTGAATACGAGATCGCGCAGATCCCGAATACAAAACTTATCCCGCTGGCGCAGGTTGTCGCCCGCACCGCGGAGATCGATCCGGCGCGTACGACAGTCGTGCATTGCAAGGGCGGCGTCCGCAGCGCCAAAGCTATCGAAGCGTTAAAATCGAATGGCTTTCCCGGCAAGTTGATCAATCTCAAAGGCGGCATCCTGGCGTGGTCGGATGAGGTCGATCCATCCGTGCCGAAATATTGAAAAGTTTCGACCGTTCCGGCAAAAGTATGGAGTATTTGCGCAAATAGCGTTCCACCCCTGAAACACTTAACTATTTCAACTCATTAAGCTTAACGTCAGTTTCGGGTGTTTCACTACGGCGGGTGAAACACTGAAACACCTGAAACAAAAATGAAACACGGCTTTGGGATTTTTGAAAGTTTTTAACTGCCGATCCTTCAAAGAGCGATCTCACGAGAGTGATTATAAAGAATGTCCGTTTCATATGAAATGCGATCTTTGGAGGATCGCGGATTTTCGCGAAAATTAAATCGCGGAGAACGGGCTTTCCTACGCATTCGAGCGGTAAGGTTAAAAAAATATTGATCTTTGGCGAAGAAGACAGCGAACCGCTTTTATCTCTTGTTTATCTCTCCCTGCAAGATTATAAGAACGGTTCGCTTTTTTATTGAAGGCGGTCTTAGTCGTCTTTTCTGTTTTTTTACATAGCCACGCGCTTTAGCGCGTGGTGTTGAATTAAAGAATTTATTGAGGCTTTCTGAAAACAAGATTTCAGACAGCCCCCTCTTTTTATTTTCTGACGCCTTACCCAGTCGTGAGCGGCTGGGCTAAACATGAACCAAGAAAAGCGCGTTAAAATGCGCTAAAAAGTTTTCCGCAGCATTTAGCATGATCCGACGAGGTTAATGTCTAGGTCTAAAATATTGAAGCGAGTCTATATGCACATCCTAGAGTGGATGAATTGCTCCGCAATTAGACTGTGTTCTATGCAGGTAGCGGTTCTATCCCAGCCCCAGCCCCCGCCCCGGCCAACAAGCCACCTTCTGCACGTCTAACATTAGCTAGATAATCCATTGCCGTACGAGGACAAAGTCCTAGAAATTTACATAGTTCATCTATTATCTCAAGTAATGCAAGAGTTTTGAGTATCTCTATAATTAACTCTGCCGCCAGTAAGGCTACTCCTAAAAAGGCGGCGACCGCTGTAGCTAGCACTGGTGTAACTCCTAGAAGGATTGCGGCAGCGATTGCGTGGGCGGTTATATGGCAAAGTCTACATCTCCAAGGGCTAAAGCTAAAAAAAGGCGGAGGTGAGCCGAAAGCAGAAATGTTAAATGAGAAGGCCGAAAAACCTGTAGACGAAACAACGATTCGTAATTCCTCGTCCCTTTCTGAGTTTAAGATGAAGTACGGATTTTCGAGGGAGAATTTGTAAATAACTTTATTATCTCGGTTTAATACTTGCGCTGAAATTTCAGACAGCGATTCTACATTGGTCGTTTCAAAAGAAGGAGCGGCCACAAGCGTTTCTCCTTGATTCACGCGAATCAAGACTTCTTGAGTACCGGTATCTCCTTCGTCACCGCCAATTTGATGGGCGCGCGCCCATCCGGGAGCTTCTGCATAAATATTGTTTAGTTCTGGCATTTGGGAGTCCTCAATTCTGGGAAATTTACTACATCAAATGTACGGAGAACACTTTCTGCAGCATGCCAATGGTTATAACTTATTCTACTACCAAGAATCAATAGAAAGTTTAAATGGATAAAATTGAGCTAGCCAAAACCCTTAAAATTTGATAACTTAATAGATGTATTACTGTGTTTTTTAATAAAAGGAACTTATAATAGAAGCTTATGTTTAGTGATAATTTTAGAAGAGGTGAGGGTGGCAAGAAGGGAATGGCCGGTTCGAAGGTTATTTCCAAGGCGGCCGATCTGGGTTGGAAGGCGTTTCAAGCCGTAAATAAAATTTTGCCGGAGGGCAAATCGATCCAGCCGAAATGGGCCGCGGAGCCGCTGCTGAAATCGTATGAGCGCACCGCGCCGCCGCTCGGGTTTCCGCGCGAAACTGACTCGCTTTGCCCGACCTGCGTCAAGCAGGTGCGCGAAGGCGTGATCAACAAAACTATTCCGCTGGAAATTTTGATGAACTCTCACCCCGGTGAGATCAAAGCGCAGATCGTCGAAGAAAACGGCCAGGTGGTGATGAAAAAGACCTGCCCGACGCATGGCGAATTCGTCGATGTAATGGCGACCGACCCGGCTTTTCTCGAACGCATCGAATCGCTTTTTTACGGCCGCGATTTCAAAGCCGCCGAAGACAAACACGTTCACCATCATGGAACGTCCGACATTAAATTCGGACGCGGCGCGGTGCTGACCGTCGATCTGACGAACCGCTGCAACATGATGTGCAACCCGTGCTTCATGGATGCCAACCAGGTAGGCTATGTCCACGAACCGACATTCGAAGACACTAAAGCGATCTTAGACCGCGCGATTTCGTTCAAACCGCGCCGCCAGATCATCATCCTGTTTTCCGGCGGAGAACCGACCATCGCGCCGCATTTTCTGGAATCCGTCGCCTATGCCAAAAAGATCGGTTTTTACCGAATTCTGGCCGCGACCAACGGAATCCGCTATGCAGAGGACATCGAGTTTTGCAAAGCGGCCAAAGAAGCCGGGCAGCACGGCGTGTATCTGCAGTTTGACGGCGTTTCGGAAGAGAAAAACGTACACCGCGGCGTGGGCAATCTGTTCGATGTAAAACTGAAGGCGATCGAAAATCTTGCCTCGGTCGGCATCAAGGTCACGCTGGTTACGACGATCGTTAATTCGTGGAACAACGACGGCATCGGCGACATCGTGAAATTCGCCGCCGAAAATATCGACAAGGTTCAGACCATCGCTTTTCAGCCGGTATCGTTCACCGGCCGCGACGAAGACGTTTCCGATGCGGACCGGATCCAGCAGCGCTACACGCTGGCCGGGATGACGCATGACCTGAAAGATCAGCTTGACGGAACGCTCGAACCGCTGCGCGACTGGTTTCCGCTTTCCAGTTATTCGGCGTTCACCTCGGTGATGGATATGCTGCAGGGCGCGGACGCGCCGTGGGGATGGTCTTCGTGCAACTGCCACCCGAACTGCGGAATTTTCACACTGATCGTGGTCGATAAAAATACCAACAAAATGACGTCGCTGTTCGATTTCTTTAACTACGAACAGTTTATGAAAGACGTCGCCGTCATTACCGATACGGCGCGCGGAAATAAATTGACAATGGCGCAGCTGGCGATGACGATCATGCGAAACTACGACGCCGGAAAAGCGCCGCAGGGATTTCCGATCTCGCAGATACTCAATCTCTTTAAGCCTTCATCGGCAAATTCGAATTCCGACCGCAACGACCGGATGCAGACGCGGGCCGAAGACGACAACTGGCGCGTTCTGTGCGTCGAGGGAATGTGGTTCCAGGACCTTTTCAATTACGATTTCCGCCGCACGGAAATGTGCGTCATCCCCTACGGCACACAGGAAGGCGAAGTTTCATTCTGCGCCTACAATACCGGCGTCGGCTGGCGTCAGATCATCGAGGAAATGCACAAAACGGCCTCGCTTTCCGAGTGGTATAAAGAAAACGGGCGACACGCCGTTTATGCCAGCGGCAAAGCCGTGCCGGGAATCGACAAGACCCGCTCGCTCTCGCTCCCGGTGATCGCAAAGATCGTATCGGAAGATCTGGACGCTCCCAGCGTTTCACCTTACCTGGTGGACGAAGCGGAAGAAAAGGAATTCGAGGGCGTAGGCGTTTAATTCAACTTGGTAAATTTTTCATAAAAGCGTTCCTCACGGGAGCGCTTTTTTATTTGCTCAATCGAAAATTGACTTTGCACCTGCCTTGGGATAGAGTGCGTCTACCTGAACCCACTTAACTCACGCTTCGACTCGACTGAAATTCATCGGCCTACTCGAAAGTTAACAGCTATCCTTTTGAGGTAAGACTATGATCCAGTATGCTTCCAAGGCTGACCTGTTCAAGCAGCAGCTAAACGACTCTCTGACACTCGAGACAAAAAACTCCGCGCTATCAGGTTTGCAAAGAATGAAAACGTATATACCAGCGATGACGATAGCGAAAATGTTTATTTCATCGAAAGCGGGCAGATAAAACTTCTAATGCTTTCACCCGCGGGCAAAGAATGTCTCCTGGCTGTCTATTCCGCCGGAGACGTCTTTGGCGAGCTGTGTTTATCGCACCTGGCGAACGCCGGGAAACCGGTTTTTGTCAATTTAGTTTATTAATTATCAGGGATCAAACCCACAAAACATCGGAGGAAAGAAAATGATGAAACTCACAAGAAATTTAGTTCCCTCACTTTTTTGGCTGTTCGCGATGGCTGCCGTCATATTTACACTTTCCGTGCCGGCATTCGCCTATGAAGAGGATACCCACTTTACCGTGACCTACGTGTTGTGCCGGTCGGTCGGATTCACCCCCGACGAGGCTTCGATCATCGCCGCGGTTGATCAGGGAATGGATGACTCCGACGGCACCTCACCAATGGGGATCGTCGGTGCGCCGGTGGAGAGTCAGTGGCGATGGCACGCTCTTGACAAGGAGGGTAATATGTATGCCCAAGGGATACTCGCCCGAAGAGATCAGCTCTTTCAGGATGCGCTGAAAGAAACCACCTTGCGCAATAAACTTATCCGGCTCGGTGTTTTCTTCCATTACCAGCAAGATACCTGGGCGCACCGGCATCACTATGATGATAATCATCTCTCCAGAGACAACTACACCACTTACAACACGCCCTTCGGTCACGGGTATGACTTTCATCAGCCGGACCGCCCTCCTTTTGATCCTGTCGCCGCACTGATGAACCTCGAAGACGGGATCGTATATGCCCGGCGGTTTTTAAAGGAAGGATTGGGCCGTGAACCGAACCCGTTCCTGGTGAATTATGTGCCGCAGGGCGGCAGCCAGGATAGCGGCTGGAGTGGGGATGGTAATTTTTACCACCAGATCAGTCTTTCCGGCGCGCCCCCTAACTCCACGCGTTTGTATTTGCTAACTCTTATCCGGACGCAGATCGACAAATATGCGTCATCTATCAACCCTACTTTTGGTGGGCGTTATACGGCGGACGAGGCCGATTTCGAGAGTATACGGCGCGCACTGGAAAATGTTTGCAAGCAATTTGAACCGTACCGCGCGGTTAACATTGCCTACCCCATCATTGATATTCCGACGAAGACACAAAAAGCGGCACAGGGGTTTAACACTCTTACAACGGCTATGCTCGATGTTCCGCTTCCGGCGACCCCGCAGTTGATTGCCATTGGAACGGATCAAAATTTGCGTACAAAGACGACCCTGGGCAGCGTCTGGACTCCGGCTCGAAAATTCGCGAAAGTGAGCGACATCGCCGTTATGAGGGATGGAACTATCCTCGGTGTGAAAACGGACCGTTTGCTGTATACCCGGAAAGATCTGAATAGTGATTGGGTTCAGGCTCCAAAATTCGGACAGGTATTCAGCGTCACCGTTATGAGGGATGGGACCATTTTGGGCGTGGGAACGGACGGTATGTTGTATACACGGGCAAACCTGAACAGTAATTGGGTTCAGGCTCCAAGATTCAGAGAGATTAGGAGTGTTGCCGCTATGCCGGATGGAACTATCCTGGGCGTGGGAACGGACCGTTTGTTGTACACACGGGCAAACCTGAACAGTGATTGGGTTCCGGATACTAAATCCGGGGCGTTTACCGACGTCGCCGCTGTGCAGAATGGAACTTTATCCAGGGTGTTTATCGACATCGCCGTTATGCAGGATGGAACTATCCTGGGCGTGAACACCAATCTTAAGCTGCAGACGCGGGCAAACCTGAACAGTGATTGGGTTCCGGCTCCAAACCCCGGAGAGATCATAAGGGTTGACGAGATGCCATTGGCAAAATAGAAAGCCCTTTTCCGGTGAAAAAAGACGCTCCACCTGCGAGCGTCTTTTTGTTTGCGCAAATGATAGTTCATGCGGGGTTCCGGTGCGTTTAAATTTGAGCGATTACTAACGCAAAAAAATCATGATCGAATATTTAGCGATTGCTGGAAAAATAGCCGCTTTTTTTCTTTATTCAGTTGGCGAATAGTTTCGGTATCTTACACGAGACAAACAAACATATAGCAGATCGTTAGAGACCCCGCTCGCCATACCGTCCTTTCACTATTCAAAGTAAAAATATTATCACTCATCCGGGCGGGATAGTTTTTTGCGTCAGGCCCGCTGACACTTTTCGGATCCACTAAAAATAACCAGGCAATCCTAAACCTGCAGCTTTCCTTCAAGGAGAGGCTATGATCCCTTATTCCCACGAGAGCGATCTGTTTAAACGGCAGTTGGGCGATTCTCTAAAATTACAGATAAAGAATACCCGCACGCTCAGGGTCGCAAGGAACGAAAACATATACACCAGTGGAGACAAAAGCGAAAATGTTTATTTCATCGAAAGCGGGCAAATAAAACTTTTGATGTTTTCGCCCTCGGGCAGAGAGTGCCTGCCGGCGATCTATTCGGCGGGAGACGTTTTCGGCGAATTATGTTTGTCAGGTACGGGCGAACGACGGGAAACAGCGACCGCGATGAATGACGCGCTATTGAAAATAATTCCGTGTTCCAAATTCTTTTTACTTTTAGCTGCCGAGTCGCTGCTCGAAGGCTTTATCAAATACCTGGCGGTGAGAATATCCGAGCAGCAGGACGCGATAAACAATCTGGTGACGGCCGACAGCGAGCAGCGGCTGGGCAAGACACTTCTCCAATTAGCCGCCAGGGCGGGCGGAAAAAATCCGCGCAGTATCAGGTTCGACTACAAGATCACTCATGAAGAATTGTCGGCGATGGTCGGCACCACGCGCCCCCGGATCAGCAAATTTATGCGAAGATTCCGGGAACTCGGCTTAATCACCATCAATACAGACCACTTGATCATCGTAAATGAAAAAAACCTCGCCGAATACCTCGACCGATTCGATTGATCGGAGAATTATCCGCAAAAATATTTGCAAACTTGTCTAATATTGAACATCCATCCGCTGCAAACCCGCGTATCTTCAATTTCAAATTCGAGTTAATTACATCTCGTAAAAAGCAGCGGGCAGCAAGCGTTTGCAATCTGTAAGGGTGGCAGGGTCTGTATGACCATACGATATCTCACCGCATTCCTGCTGACCCTCTGTAAATAAAATGTATTGCGAACGGCACCTTGCAAGAGGCTTCCTGTGCCGGCCGCACGATCTTTTCCGGAGCCTTCCACCTCAAATTTGTAAAGGAGAACTCACATGACTTCAAATACAGACGCAACAGTCCAAGCCCTCAATGCCGGCTGGCGCAACTATTTATGCGAGGCGATGAATCTGGAACCCAACAAGTTCCAGCTGGCGCAGGGAACACTTGGGCTGCAAACGACCGACAGCTCAGGTCTTTTTCGCATGGCGGACGCCGTGCCGCCGTCGAGCGCGGTGGGCTACTACGATGCGACCTCGACGAATTCGCGCTCCAATAATTATCTGCTGATGCTGAGCGCGCTGCTCCCGGAAACCAGTCCCATAGTCTTACAGAGCGCTTTGGGAGATTTTTACGCCAGCTGGATCACCTATAAGACGACGCCGGCCAACTGGGCCCCCGGGGCCACGCTAATCAGCGTTTATAATAACTGGAGCAATATGAGCGCGGTCGATCCCGGGATGGCAAGCCGCGGGGCGGCGGCAATTACCGCTGCTCAAAACTCGCCGTTGAACATAGCCTACGGAAACTATTTTCTGTCTGCCAACAAACAAAACTTCGTCTCCACCGACGGAAGTACCCAGAGTTTGTACATCTACACGCCGACCAGCTCGGCTGCTAAAAGCGCGATAAACACCGGCGGCTCCGTAATGATTGATTTCGACAGCAGCCGGATGAATGCGCATACCAGCTCGACCTTTGCCGAGGCCGCCGCCGATGGTTTTTACGAGATATTTTCCGGCGGGGTCAGCGGCAGCTTTGATCAGCAGAACGCGAACGCGGCCAGTTCGAAATTCACCATTAAGGGCAGAATAGGAAGTTTCGCAACTCTTGCCTGCGGGCCGGCCGGCAACTGGTACAGTTCGGCCGAAGTGAAGAGGGCCTATAACGGGCAAAACAACGCCAATATCTGGGATCCTCAAGCGAGTGCGGGGAACTGGGATTCTATCTTCGGGCAGCCGAACGGCGCGCTGGCCAGATATGTCAGCCAGCTGGTGCTGGTTTCCGATTACAAAATCACCGTCACTTCCACCGCCTCATATTCCGAGAGCGACCGTCAGGAGATACAAGCGAATGCCAGCGCTGGTGTTTGGCCTTTCTTTTCAGTTAACGCGTCCGCGACACAGAAGACGACTTTCAATGAGACTGACGACTCCACCCTTTCGGTCACTCAAGAGCTGGAGCAGGGAAAGATCCAGATCTGGGGCGTCACGGTGGAAAATGCCGGGGGACAAACCAGCTAATTCACCAAGGAAAAACAAAGCGCGAGAAAGGTCGCTTTAACTAATTCAGAGTAAGAATCTGCCGGAGCGCGGACCGCTTACCCGCGAAACTTTTGCGTCGCGCGGTCTGCGCGCCCGGTACCGGGATCACGAATAAAATTAAGAAACTATGGAGAAACAATATGATCACTTTAATCAGAAACAGCACCGGCGGAGTCCTTAAATTGTGGGACGGCAACAACTCCGTGGCAACTATCGCAAATAACGCGGCAGCCCAACATTTACAGACCTTGATCACCAGGGTCTCCGTCGGAAACGCGAACTTTACCAGATTGAGCGGCTCTTTCGTGAACAATGACAGCTATATTGCGACTCGAAATGGAAATTTAGTGACGTTTACCGGGAATCAAGCTACTGTAGTGTTTAGGTAGCGATCGTATGCTCACATCCAAACTCAAAGACTAAATAAATCGCGGGAAGCATCGGAAAGAAGCGGCACACACTCTCGTTAAGACTCCCGGCATCAGCTGCCGGCGCAACTGTGAGATACCCGGTTTTTGTGTCGCTTCGCGCGATGCAAGTGGTTACTTCTTAAGCGCAATAATAACAATGATTAAGACTGAAACCACAAAGACACACGAAATTACACGAAAAGTGGCTACTTTATAAGCAAAGCCCGCTAACAGTTAAAAGTTAATAGCGGGCGGCCTCTGTGCCACTTTTTTTTATTCATTGACCAGCGCCGCCAGTATTTTATTTATTTTGGACAGGCCGCCGGTGACGTCTTTTGTTAAATGCACCCGCAGGGCGCGGCGGCCCCGGTCGAGCAGCACCTGAAAATCGCCGCGCGCCTGCGCGGCTTTGACCACGCCGAAGGTGTAGGATTTTCCCGGCACCGGCAGATCGATCTCGTCGTCGGAAGTGATCTGTAAAAACAAACCGTTGCCCGCGCCGCCCTTATAAGCCTGCCCGGTCGAATGCAAAAAACGCGGCCCGAATCCGACGCAGGTGGCGACGAGATTCATTTCCAAAACCCAGAGACGAATTCCGGTCAGAAGCTTCTCGTTGTCCTCGTTCATTTCGATGTAGCCGAGCACGGCAAAATAATCGCCTTCTTCCAGGTTCCAGAGGTGCGCTTCGAGAAAACCGGCCAGGCTTTTTTCCTCGACCACGTCGTTTAATTCCGCCGCGTATTTCTCGCCGGTGAAAAGGCTAATGCCGTCTTCCGCGAAAAACGGCGTCTCCGGCGGGAGCGCGCCCGTCTGCTCATATTCATCGGTTATTTTGCGCGCTTCGATCTTGGCGGATTCCACGTCCGGCTGGTTGAAGGGATTGATGCCCATAATCGCGCCGGCGACGGCGGTGGCAAATTCCCAGCGGAAAAATTCCTGTCCCAGGTAGAGCGCATTTTCCAGCTCAACGGTGATCAGCGGCTCGCCCGATTCCGCAAGCTCGCGCAGGCCCTCTAAAAATTCTTCGTCGGCGGGAACGTCCTTGAGCGTAAGATAAACGAACACGCGATCGCTGCCGTAAGTTTCGGCGGACTGCAGCGGTTCGCGGTCAACCGGAATTATCGAGACGCCGTTTTTGCCGGTAGATTCGGCAACCAGCTGTTCCATCCAGGCGCCGACATCATAAATTTCCGGCGAGGTAAAGATCGTCAATTTATCGCGACCGTTTTTTTGGCAGACACCGAGGATTGCGCCCAGCACCGCGCCGGGATTTTCCCGCGCTTCGGGCGTTTTACAGGCATCGGCCATTTCCCGCGCATGCTGCAGGAACCCCTCGACATTGATCTGCATCGCGGCGGCGGCGGCCATGCCGAAAACGGACAGCGCGGAAAAACGTCCGCCAATTTCAGGCTGGCCGAAAAATATCCGGCGAAATCCGTCGCGCTCGGCAGCCTCCTGCATTTTAGAGCCAGGGTCGGTAATGGCGACAAACTGGCTGCCCGCATTTTCGCGCCCGACGGTTTCGGCCACGCGTTCGTAAAAATAATCCTTGAAACAATTCGGCTCCAGCGTCGAGCCTGATTTGCTGGCGACGATAAACAGTGTACGGGCGAGATCAACTTTGTTTTCGACGGCCTTTACCTGTGAAGGAACGGTCGAATCGAGCACATGAAAATTTTCCACGCCGAAGGTGATCGCAAAAACTTCCGGGCACAGGGAAGAACCGCCCATTCCGAGCAAAACGATGTCGTCAAACTCTTTTACTTCGTCGGCAAACTCGCGGTATTTTTGCAGGCCGTTCAATTCCTCGCCGGCGATATCCAGCCAGCCGAGCCATTTGGCTTCGTCGTCGTTAGTCCAGACGCTCGCGTCCCTGGCCCAGATACGGGCAACCTTATCTTCTTTTTGCCATTCGTCGAGCGTGGCGCGAACGGCGGTTTCCAGATCTTCCGGCAGCGAATAAGTAAAATTGTTAAGCATAATTATGAACTTGAGATTATCATAAAATGCGTAATACGTGATACGTGATACGGATACGCGATACGCGATACGCGGTACGAGATACGTGATACGTAATACGAGATACGGGGTGCGTGATCGGGTACGTGATACGTTTTTCGTGTTTATTTATCAATAAGCAATAACCCCACGAAGCATACTAAACGTATTGCGTATTACGTATTACGTATCGCGTACCGCAATATCGCGCGTATCGCGTATTACGAAATCAAAACTATGAGCCTTTTAATGACAATTGCAAAGCTCTACGCGCGAATCGTCTTTCGTAAGGAAGACGAATTCGACAGCATCGGAACTCAGCGGAAACTGAGTTTGCCCGATCCGCCAAAACGCTATGCCGCGCGCTGCCGAAAGACGGAGATCGCGGGAGTGAGCTGTACCTGGATAGACGAATCCAACGCGAAAAACGGCGTGCTGGTTTATCTGCACGGCGGAATATTTTACTTCGGCCCGGTCAGAGAGCATTGGGATTACATTGCCGACATCGCCAAACGGACGGAGATGGCGGCGCTGGTGATCGATTACGGTATGGCGCCGCAGCGTCCGTTTCCCGCCGGGCTGGACGACATCGTTAATGTCGCTTCGGCGCTGGATCCGGCGAGCGAATGGTATTTTCTGGGCGACAGCTCGGGCGCGGCGATGGCCGTCGCGGCGTTTTTCAAACTCAAGGAACTAAGTAAAAATTTACCGAAGAAAATGATCCTGATGTCGCCCTGGATGGATGTGACGCTGGAAAATCCGGAAATAAAATTGAACGAGCACGAGGACCCGATGATGACGGTCAAGAGAATGCTGACGGCGGCGAATGAATATGCCGGGCAGGCGAATCTGAAAGACCCGCTGATATCGCCGATGTTCGGCGAGCCGGCGGGACTGCCGCCCGTTTTGACGCAGATTGGCACGTCCGACCTGCTCTTGTGGGACGCGCGAAAATTCTCGCAAAAATGCCTGGACGCCGGGGTCGATGCCCGGTACGAAGAATACCCGAACGGCTTTCACGATTTTATGATGCTCGGGTTTTTGCCCGAATCGAAAAAAGCGCTGAGATCACAGGCCGATTTCCTGCGATCTTAGGCGCCGGGATAAGCATCCAAAGATATAGATAAATCCGTTCAGGCGCGGAAAGCGAATACATAAAATGTGGAGTAAGATATTTTTATGAGCAAGAAGGTATTATCGATGTTTAATTTTTCCGTCCTTTTACTATCCGTGTTACTATCCGGGGTTTTCTTTGGCGGCACGCTGGCATGTAATTTCGGCAGCAACGCGGCCGCTACGGCTGCTTCAAGCGGGGCAAATGTTCAGCCGACCCCGAAACCGGCGGCTAATGCCGCTCCAGCCTCAGCAAAAGGCGAACAGACCGCCGTATTTGCCGGGGGATGTTTTTGGGGTGTCGAAGCGGTTTTCGAACACGTTAAGGGAGTTTCCGACGCCAAATCGGGCTATGCCGGCGGCAGCGCCAAAACCGCCCGTTATGAAGCGGTCGGCGGCGGCGATACCGGACACGCCGAATCGGTCAGGATCACTTTTAACCCGGAACAGGTAACGTATAAGCAGCTGCTGACGGTGTTTTTTTCCGTCGCGCATGACCCGACGGAACTCAACCGCCAGGGGCCCGATAGCGGCACGCAATACCGCTCGGCGATATTTTTCACCAGCGAAGAGCAAAAAGCCGAAGCCCAAAGCTATATAGATGAATTGACTAAAGCCAAAACTTTTTCCCGGCCGGTGGTCACGCAAGTGACGGCGCTGGATAAATTTTATGACGCCGAAGGTTACCACCAGGACTATCTGAAACATCATCCCGACGAGGCTTACATCGTCATCAACGATCAACCTAAAGTGGAAAATCTGCGCAAACAGTTTCCCGATCTGTACGTGGAAAAATAATTGGCCGGATGTTTGGTGTCAGATTTTAGATGTTAGATTTTGGGCTCGTGTGTTCGTGGTTAATTCTTAAGGCTTTTGTTCTTGATGTCGATGAAGACTGAAACTACGAACACACACTAAATAACACGAAAAAGGATTTTAAACGCTTCCCGATTTTGTGTCTTCTGGAATCTGTGATCTGGAATTTTATTCGCACCGCTCTATGACTGGCCTTCATCTCTGATCTGTTTGCATTTTGCGAAAAGAATTCGCGCTTTACTCTTATTAAATAACCCCTCCGGCTGTTATCTCCAATAAAAACCTGTGTTTCCTCCTGCGGCACGATTCTTGTAATAGAACAATCGAGCCGTGAAAAACCGGCAAAAGATTTTCAAAACTCCAAAACAAATTTTCAGGAGGAAAGTTATGGAATCCAATTACACAATCGTCGTCACCTATCTCGTATATATTTTAATTAGCGTCGCGCTGACCATCTGGGTCGCACACACGCTGCACAAAAACGGACGCATTTTTCTGGTCGACGTTTTTCACGGAAACGAGCCGCTGGCCGATTCGGTGAATCATCTGCTGGTCGTCGGGTTTTATCTGATAAATCTGGGCTATGTCAGCCTGGCGCTAAAACTCGGCTATGTCCCGCTGGACGCGCAGGAAGGGATCGAGGCCCTGTCGTCGAAGATCGGCATGGTGCTGGTCGTGCTCGGCGGAATGCATTTCTTTAATCTTTTTCTCTTTAACTATATCCGCCGCCGCAGCGCCAAACCTACTTTCTATCACCGCCCGTTAAACGAAAATCCGCAGACCGTTTTGGCGCCGGAATAAAATAAAATTTATATTTTGGGAAGGGGCGGCTTTTATGGCCGCCTTTCTCATTTACCGGGAGGGAGGACGAGTCGTGCGCCTGTAACGCTGCCGTCCCGCCGTCAGGACGAAGTCCGTGGGCGGGACGCCCACGACACAGCCAGCGGGACGCTGGCGCTACTTTATGCGGACGAGCCGTCCGCGCTCCCAGTCAGAACTTTTGTTTTTCCAATGCATGCGCGGCGATCTTTCCCAGTGTCGCGACAAAAATATTGAACGATGCGAAGCGTTTGTCTTTGGTAAATCCCTTTTTGTAGCGGGCATAAATTTGCTGGGCGATGACGGCGATCTTGAAAGTGCCGAAGACGTAATAGAAAAGAAAATTAGATACATCGCGGCCGGACGTTTCGGCGTAGCGTTCGGCCAGGCGGCGGCGCGAAATATTCTCCATCAGCACGCGGGGATTGAACGGCATCTCGCGCATCTGATCGGGCACGCCGCCCGACATCCAGTAACCGAGCGTCGTTCCCAGATCCATCAGCGGGTCGCCGACCGTCACCATTTCCCAATCGAGCACGGCGGTTATTTTGGTCAGATCTTCGGGATCGAGCATCACATTGTCGAATTTGTAATCGTTATGGATCAGCGCGGCAGCAATTTTTGGGGATTCGGCGGGGATGTTTTGCTCCAGCCACTGAATGGCATTTTCCAGTTCCGGCCACTCGTCGGTCTTCGCGTTGAAGTAGCGTTTCGTCCAGCCTTCGACCTGCCGGCGGTTGTAGCCTTCCGGTTTGCCAAGATCGCCAAGCCCGGCTTTCTCATAGTCTAATGCGTGCAGCGCGGCGAGATTGTCGATAAAACTTTCGCAAACCTTGTCCTGCAATTCGGGCGAACCGGCCAGTCCCTGCGGCGCTTTACCGCGAATGATCAAGCCTCGTCTCCGCTCCATCAAATAAAATTCTGAGCCGATGACATCTTCGTCGGCGCAAAATAACAGAGGCTTCGGGGCGGGCGGATAAACTTTTGAAAGTTTTGAGAGAACCTGAAACTCGCGGTTCATGTCGTGCGCGGTTTTGACCTGGTTGCCGAACGGCGGGCGGCGCAGCACGAATTCTTCGTCGCCGATCGTAATCAGATAGGTCAGGTTAGAGCTTCCGGCGGGAAATTGAAAGACTTTTGGCAAATCAAATTCAATAGGCAAATTCTCTCGTAAATATTCGGACAAAGATTGTATTTGTAATTCTTCTCCGTGCCGAGTAGTACTAGTGTCATCAAGATTTTTCTGCATTAATATTCTATCTCTTATGTTATCTTAATCGAAAATTTCCATTTCATTAAGCCTGTCAACTTGTTCCAAATCCACTTCAATGAAATCTGGGTCGAGATTTGAATCTTGAAGTAGAACATCGTCCCAGGATTGAGGCGGAAATGAAATAATTTCATACTCTAGGGTGCCTTCTTGAATGATTTTTTCTTGAAAGGTATAAGCTACAGAATTAACGTAGATATATCGATCATCCTCTGAGTCATATGGGGCATTTTCATAATCAAGATGTTTGACTCTTAACTGATATTCGATTTTAGCTCGAACGTCCAATACAATTCTTTCCTCGTCAGCATTGATGACATAGGACGACAAAATAGTTACATTTAGAACTTCGGGGTCAGTAAATGTCGCATCAAGCTCATAGTCAGAAGCCGCGAACTCATTAGTTAGGAAAACGTTTTCAATTTGATCTTGAATTTCTTGACGGTGACTATCACTAAAGAAACGAATGAATTTATCAAACTCATGTTTCTCCTGTTGCTCGTCTTCAATAACGATCTCAAGAAATTTTCCTACATCTTCTAATTCAATAAAAGAATTAGTTATATGAGAAAGATTAGTTAAATCCTTATCCTTACTGACAATATAGATATTATTGCCAGTCTTTTTACACCAGTCTCTAAGTGCTATCAGGCTAATCGCATCGGGAAATTCATTTTTCTTTTTAGATTCTCCAAACGGAGGTAATTTTTCAAAATACAATTGAAGAACATCATTGACCTGCACATCACCAGTGTCAATAATGTCGATTTTTGCCTCTTTAATAAATTTATCTAGTTGTTCCTTTGACCTCGTTTTTAAAAGTTCAAAATCTATATCTTCCACAGCCTTCGCTGATTCTGGTATAAGATGGCGTATTGTTCTGAACTTTTCGGATAATATCAATCCTTTGATGTCGGTATGAGCTTTTTCGATATAGTTGAGAAGGCTATTAAGAACCTCTTTATACACAATATCTGTAATCACAATTCTCACCGTGCCTTTTTGGCCTCGACTTCCCAAGCTTTTCAATTTGTAGCTTTCAAAATTAAAGGAGTTAGAATTGAACTCGGTAGAATCTAAAAATACAAATTCACTTTCCATGTGGGTATCCTTTGATATCCAATAAATAAATCTATCTATATAGATTTCGCGTATATTGGGTTATATTAAACTTCAAATGGACTTCGATTATTCAGCAAAAACACTGGAACTGCAATCGCGTCTGGCGGAGTTTATGGACGCGCATATTTACCGGAACGAAACGCGTTATCACGCCGAGATAAATTCCGGCGACCGGTGGCAGCCTTCGGCGCTGATGGAAGAGCTAAAGGCGAAGGCCAAAACCGAGGGCCTGTGGAACTGGTTTTTGCCGGAGCTTTCCGGTTTATCGAATCTGGAATACGCGCCGCTGGCCGAAATGATGGGGCGCGTGGTGTGGGCGGCGGAGATTTTCAACTGCTCAGCGCCCGACACCGGAAACATGGAAGTGCTCTGGAAATACGGCACGGAAGCGCAAAAAGAAAAATGGCTGCGTCCGCTGCTGGCGGGCGAGATACGGTCATGTTTTGCGATGACCGAGCCCGATGTGGCTTCGAGCGACGCGACTAATATTCGCGCCTCGATCAAGCGCGAGGGCGGTGATTATATATTGAACGGGCGCAAATGGTGGACGACCGGCGCGGGCGACGCGCGCTGCAAACTGGCGATCTTTATGGGCAAGACCGACCCGGAAGCGGCGAAACATTTGCAGCAGTCGATGATATTGGTGCCGATGGACGCGGAAGGCGTGAAAATCGAAAGGCTGCTCGACGTTTTCGGTTTCGACGACGCGCCCAACGGCCACGCCGAAGTCGTTTTTGAAAATGTCCGCGTGCCGGCGGAAAATATGCTGCTCGGCGAAGGGCGCGGTTTCGAGATCGCCCAGGGACGGCTGGGGCCCGGGCGCGTGCATCACTGCATGCGGCAGATCGGCGCGGCGGAACGAGCGCTGGAGCTGATGTGCGCGAGAGCAAAATCGCGCGAAGCCTTTGGCAAAACGGTGGCGGAGCAGGGCATCGTGCGCAGCTGGATCGCCGAATCGCGCATGGAGATAGAACAGGCGCGGCTGCTGGTTTTAAAGTGCGCGTGGATGATGGACACCTCGGGCGCCAAAGCCGCCAGGAACGAGATCGCGATGATCAAAGCGGTTGTGCCGCGAATGACGTTAAAGATAGTGGACCGCGCGATCCAAACCCACGGCGGCGGCGGCGTCTCGCAGGATTTTCCGCTGACACAATTCTGGATCGCGGCGCGTTCGCTGCGGCTGGCTGACGGGCCGGATGAAGTTCATATCGAAACCGTGGCGAAAAATGAATTGAAAGCGCAACCCTGACCTGGGAGCGCGAACGTCCCGTCCGCAAAAGCCGCCTGAAGGTGGGACTCAAAACAGAGAACCACCCGTTGCGCAAAGCCGCGTCTCCCTCCTTCGTAAAGGAGGGAGTTTTAAGAGATAGATGATCATTCGAACCGTAAAATTTTCCGATGCCGCGCAGATCGCGGAGATTTATAATCACTATATAAAGATCTCGCCTGCTACTTTTGAAACCGAAACGATAGACGCTTCCGAAATGGAAAAGCGGATCCGCGAAACACTGGCCGGGAATTACCCCTTTTTCACAGCAGAAGAAAACGACCGGATCGTCGGCTACGCTTACGGCCACCAGTTTCGCGCGCGGGTCGCTTACCGGCACTCGATCGAAATCTCCGTATACATTAAAGACGGGTTTAACGGCCAGGGAATGGCTACCTTATTATATGAAACGCTGTTTCGGGAAATTGCGGGCAGGGATTTTCACGCGATAATCGCCGGAATTTCACTGCCGAACGAGGCGAGCGTCAAGCTCCACGAAAAATTCGGGATGGTAAAGGTCGCTCATTTTAAAGAGGTCGGCTTCAAATTCGGAAAATGGATCGATACCGGATATTGGGAAATAGTGGATAGTGATTAGTGATTAGTGTCAAAACATTGGGGTCACAATCACTTATCACTAACCATTAATCACTAACCACTAACCATTATCATCAGGCTATTTTGACCGAAAAGCGGTCAAAGCTCCGTCATATCTGCAGGAATACGTTCAAATAATTGTTTAACATTGTAAATTAATGTTGACATTTCTTTTCCAATGTAATAACTTTGATTTGATAGCTGCGACAAGCTGTCACAATCTGTCGTCACCTTGGTACTTTGAAACGAACGGCGAGCCGGTGAATCTGCATTAAGACGGCCGCATAAAAAACGCAAACGAAACGGGTATTTTTGACTCTGCTAATGTATTTCCAGCCTTTCCCGAATTTAGTCCTGCCTTTACGGTGGCAATTTCAATAGGTGGCGTTCCCGACACTTCTTAAACCAGTCAAAAATACCCGCGCGTTTGTTAAGGTAAAAAGCCTCACAGCCTGAATACAGATAAAGAAAAAACTTAAATATTGATTTCGAGCAAATAAAGAGTGAGTTAAAAAATCTGGCTGACCAGCTAGAAGGAGTAAACAAACAATGTTTGGAAAAAAGAAAGGCGTTCCCGGGTTAGATATCGGCTCAAGTTCGATCAAAGTGGTCGAGCTCGGCGGAAGCATCAACAATCTTAACCTGGTGAATCTTGGCTTTGAAAACCTGCCCGGCGACACGATCGTCGAAGGGCAGATAATGGAAATGAACGCGGTGGCGGAGGCGATACAAAACATCTGCCGCGAACATCAGGTCAAAGGAACGAAGATGGTGGCGGGTGTCAGCGGACACTCGGTGATCATCAAAAGCATCGTTCTGCCGCTGATGAGCCGCGAAGAACTCGAGGAGTCGATCGACTGGCATGCTGAAGAGCATATCCCCTACGATCTCTCCGAAGTCAGTCTGGATTATCACGTCACGGCCGAAAATGAAGAAGAAATGCAGGTGCTGATCGCCGCTTGTAAAAAAGAGCGCATCGACAACCTGAAACAGGCCGTTCAATTATCGGGCAAGCAAGCCCTGGTGATCGACGTGGATACATTCGCTCTGCAAAATTGCTACGAAGTCAATTACCAGCCGAACGAATCGGATATGGTCGCACTGCTCAATATCGGCGCTTCGACAATGAACGTCAATATCATGCAGGGCGGCAATTCGCTTTTTACCCGTGACATCACGGTCGGCGGCAGCCAGTTCACCAACGTGCTGCAGCGGGGCCTGGGGCTCAGCTTCCAGCAGGCCGAAGCCGTCAAACGCGGCGTTCCGCAAAACGAATCCGGCATCGAAGAAAAATCCATCGAACCGCTGATGGGCGGCGTGACCGATACCATCGCGATGGAAATTCAAAAGACCTTCGATTTTTACCGCGCCACGACCGACGACAACCAGGCGGTGGTGCAGAAAATATTACTATCCGGCGGCGGTTCGAAACTCGAAAATCTGCCGGAAGACCTGTCGGCGCGCCTGGAACTCCCGGTGGATTTCCTGGATCCGTTCAGGCAGATCAAAGTCGATACGAAAAAGTTCGACCCCGATTATTTGAGTGAAATTATGCCCGAAATGGCGGTTGCCGTGGGATTGGCGCTGAGGGGGGTAGAATTATAATGATCAGAGTAAATCTATTAAAATCAGTTACCGACAGGCAGGAAGGCGCGGTTTCGGCGGTTGAAAGACGAGTTTCAAACCCCGGACTGAGGCTTCTGCTGATGGCCCTGGTGATCGGCGGATTGACCATGGCCGTGATCGGCTGGGACATCATCAGTTCGGAAATGGCCAAGGCCGCAGCCCAGGAAGAGCTGGAAAATCAGAAACAGATCGCCGCCCAGCTAGAGGTCATTATCAAGGAACAGACCGACCTCGAAGCGAAGATCAAAAATATCGATACCCGTATCGAAGCGATCAAGAAACTGCGTGCGAGCCAGGCCGGCCCGAGCGCCGTGCTGGACGCGCTGCGCGAAAGGATCGCGATGGTTCCGGGCGTCTATCTGGAAAGCCTCGATCAAAAAGGCGAGCAGCTGATCGTAACGGGCAACTCTCCGAATGAGGGAATGGTCACGCAATTCGGCCGCAGCCTGGAATTTTCTTCGGGCCTGTTCTCGAATCTCAATATCGAGATCACCAGAAAAGATCTGACGCCGCAGCAGGTTTCAGCGGGCACCAGCAAAGACAGCCTGGCGGTCGCCCCGCCAAAGGTCGAGACAGTCAATTTCACCATTCGCTGCGCTTACACTCCGGCAAAGGCGGTACAGACTCCGCCGAACGGACAGGTCGCCCAGGGAGCTCAGCCCCAAGCGGGAGCACCGGCAACGGCGGCAGGCGGTAATCCTCCGCAGGTAGCGAAAAATCAGTAACTCAAAACAGAAATTTTTCTTCCAATAGCTAAAGATTTACCTTTGTCCTAAAAGGAAATAAAACAATGAAAAAATTAGCGAACTTAGCCTTGCATTGGCAAATTTTAATCCTGGTCTGTATCGGCGCGCTGCTTTATTCGGGCGTTTGGTATATGTGGACCAGCACGACGCGGGCGGAAACCGTGGTCATTCAGGAAGAGGTAAGCGGCCTGCAGGCGAAAAATCAGGCGGCGCAGATCGCGACGCAGAGGATCAACGAATTCCGCGCCTTATTCGCCAGCAAATCCCTGGAATACGACGAGCTAAAAGTTTTGCTCCCCGAACAGCGTGAAATCACCAATATTTTACAGGGGCTGCAGGACAGCGCTTCGCAAAGCCGGCTGATAGTGATGCGTTTTTCACCGCGTGACGACCAGCAGCAGGATTTTGTGATGGCCAAGCCAGTCGAAGTGGAAGTGGACAGCAACTTTAACAACCTGCGCGCCTTTTTCGACAAGATGGCGAAACTGCAGAGAGTCGTGTCGATCTCGGATTTCAATCTGAAACAGATCGATAAGCAGACTCCCGAAAAAAGCCTGCACGCGCAATTCTTACTGACGGCGTATTACGCGTCGCCGGAAGCACTCAACAACCTGAGCGCGCCGCCGGCGCCGGTACCGGGCACTCCGGGAGCGGCACCAGCCGCCGGACAACCGGCAGCAGCCCCGGCACAAACCAGCCCGGCAGCCCCACCGCCGAACAAACCGGCGAGCTAATTTTGGTCTAACCGACCTTTGCAGAGTAAAGAGCTTATAGAGAGAAAATAAAGTCATGATTACGAAATCGAGAATTGGAAAATTTTTAGGTTCGCTTTTACTGACGGGTGGAATACTCGCTGCGGGCGGGTGCTTCAATGAGGTTTCCGCTCAGGGTCGCGACCCATTCGTCAAACCGGTCGTCAAACCCGTCAGGGTTGCCGGCCCGGCCAGAGGCAGCGGCCTTCCGGGCGATCTGCCGAAAGCGGTCAACGCCCTCGGCGTGCCCCCGGTCGAACAGCGGGTCAATTACTATATGAACGTTATCCGCCCGCAGTGCATCATGCAAAATTGCGCGCAGATGCCGAAACCGACCGTGGTTATGACGATCGCCGAAATGCAGGTCACCGGAATCACCCGCACGCCCCGCGGTTACGCCGCGATCGTGGAACTAAGCCCGATAAAATTGTCTTACACTATCTATCCCGGCGAAAAATTCTTCGACGGCCAGCTGGTCGCGGTCGAGGATAATCATCTCGTCTTTCGTAAAGTGACCAAGATGAGCAACGGCAAATTCGCCGTGGCCGAAGAGAAAAAGACGCTGCGCAAGATGAGCTTCCAGGAAGAATTGGCCAGATCGACCGTCGAGTCGCTGCCTTCATCGGGCGTGACGGAATCTGAAAAGAAAGACGCGCCGGCGCAGAGAGCTTCGGCGGACGGCAATTCGGCAGACCCGGCCAAGCCGTCGGACCCGAACAAAATAGTATTTCCGCTGGACGAATTGATGAAGTCTGAAAAAGAGGCTCCGAAGGATGCGAAAAAGCCGGCGGAAAAACCCAAAGGCAAGACCGTCGCCAAGAAAAAGAATTAAGCATAGAAAGTTTGCAGTGAAACCGCATAAAACCTGCGTCAGCATTATCAACGCAGAATTTTGGGCAGAATTTGAAAAGAGTTACTTGCGAGATCCCTGTTTGTCCTAAGCGGGGAAGTTCCGAGGGAGGAAACAATGTTTTTCTTAATGAAAATGAGCAACTTTGGCAAGAAAGCCGTGATCGCGGCCGGACTTGTCGTCTTAATAGCCCTGCCGGTGCTGGCACAAAAAACCGGCCCGCAAAACGCGCAGGGTAAGAGATACGGCGAACCGGGATTTACCGGCGAGTCGATCAATCTCAACGTCGTGAAAACCGATGTCAGAGACCTCTTGAATTACATCACCGATCAGTACGGCGTAAATTTCGTGATCGACCGCTCCGTCAAAGACGTGCCGGTAACGGTCAACGTCAGCGACGAACCGTGGAACCTGGTACTGGATTCGGTGCTGGCGGCCAACGGCCTGGGAGTTCAGATCAAGGGTTCGATCCTCCGCGTCGCGGACATCGACATCCTGGCTAAAGAAGCCGAGATCAATGCCCAGGTGAGAGATTCCCAGATGGCGCTGGCGCCTCTCTATACGGAATTTCTCCGCCTGAATTACGCCTGCGCCGGCAAATGCGCCAGCAGCGGCGGATTCGAAGGCGGCAGCACGAGCGGCAGCAGCGGCGGCCAGGAAGGCGCCGAAGGCATTTTGGGCGTGGTCAAAAAACGCCTCTCGAAACGCGGCAGCGTCGAAACGGATTCGCGCAGCAACACGCTGATCATCACCGACGTGCGCGACAATATCGATGCCATTCGCCAACTAGTCAAATTACTCGACCAGCCGGAACCGCAGGTTGAAGTCGAAGCGCGCATCGTGATCGCCAATCGCAATTTCAGCCGCGACATTGGCGTCCAGCTGGCCGGTTTAGGACTCGGCGGCAACGGCGCCGGCGGTTCGATCGCCACCATGCCGGGCAGCGCCCAGGCGGGCGGCGGCGGAGGCGGCGGAAATTCCACGGGATTCAGAGCGGGCGGCGCTCCGGTCGGTTTGATACTCGAACCGAATCAGAGCCTGACCTCTTCGCTCGCCAATACCGTGATCGGTTTGACCACGGGACAGATCGGCAGTGTTCAGCTTAGCTTGCTGATCAGCGCCGGTGAAGAAAAAGGCCAGGCGAAGACGATCGCCACGCCGAGAATCACCACCCTGAATAACCGCAAGGCGGAGATCGAAAGCGGCCAGCAGATCCCGGTCGTGACCACGCAGAACAGCGGCAATAATACGGGCGCCGTGGTTTTCACCACGACTTACGTTTCTGTACCGCTGCGTTTGTCGGTGACCCCGCAGATCACTGACGCCGGCACGGTCATCCTGCGCGTGGTGGCGGAAAACAACACCATCAGCCGGACAGTGACCATCGGCGGAACTCCGGGCATCAATACCCAGAGAATGCAGACCGAAGTAATGGTTCCCGACGGCGGAACGACTGTCGTGGGCGGCGCTTTACTCGACAACGAAGGCGAAGACCAATTCCGTACGCCGGGCCTTTCCAGCGTGCCGGTTCTGGGCAGACTCTTCAAACGCAAAGCGGTGGCTCGCAACACCAGCGAGATCCTGTTCTTTATCACTCCGCGCATCTTCCGTTCGGATTACGCGGGCAACCGGATCGATTCCAAGGTCGGCACCGACACGCGCTCGACCACTTTGATCCAGCCGGTACCGATGGGTAATCCGGGTTCCAACTCGGGCACTCCGGAGCCGACTCCGCAGCAGCCGCTGGTTTTCCCGATCAACACCGGCGGGCCTCAGCCGATGGCCAGCCCGAAACCGTAAAACAGACGGAGAAGCCGCGGCAAAAGGTTAGTCAGTGTAGTAGCTCAAAACTGATATCCGGGAGCGTGTCACAGCGCTTCCGGAGACCAGCGCCGCTTCCGGTACGGTAAGTTCAAAACAACCGGAAATACTTCTGACACCAGACAAGTTTTTGTTTAGTTTCCTACCCCGATTCCCCGTCAGAAAATAGCTGGCGGGGAATTTCTCCAATTAACAATGAATCGGCAGCCCGACCGTAAGAACTAAGCGTCCTTGCCGACGCGCGGGCTACAGATATTAGGAAACGCATTTCACAACAGTGTTACAAAAAGTAACACGTCAGGCTTCTGCCGGATCGCTCCGAATATAACTAAACTGCTTATTTAGAGTAATTAGAGGTAATAACGGCGAGTGGCACGGAAATTGTTAAGTAATAGTGCCCGCATCCGTACTTAGGCGTACTTAGGCGTACTCAGGGAGAAAGCAATGAAAGATCACAACAACTCTAAGGCCATGAATCAAAAAGGATTTTCGCTGATCGAACTATTGGTGGTAATGGCGATAGTACTCGTTCTCACTACCGTTTCCCTGTTTTATCTGACCGCGCAGAGAAAATTGTATAACACCGACGAGCAAGCGCTAAAGATAATCGATCTGATCCAGGATGCGCGGCAGAGATCGCTGACCCAGCGGGAAATTCTCCGGGTCGAGCTAGATCTGACCAGCAACATGGGACGGCTGGTCAATGAAAACGATCCGACGAAAACGACCGACGACGTCGTCCTGCGCCAGGTAAGTTTTTATCCGGTCAGTAATGTCAGGCTCGACGCGCGCCCGACCAACATCACGACCGCGCCGCCGGAGACGCTGCCCGCGCCGCTCGCGGTGTACGGCGGCAGCCTGCACCCGCTGAGCGCGGGACACAACGTCGCCACTTTCAGATTTATGAAGAACGGAACCGTGGTCGATGCTGGAACTAACGCCCTCGGGAACGGCGCCGTGGTGACGGGAGCCACGCTCTATATCTGGAAGCCGAAGGCCAGCAACAACAACGAAGCCGAAATGACAAAAGCCATCACGATACTCGGAGCGACCGGGTCGGTGCGAATGTGGGATTGGGCCAGAGCCGGGGACGGCAGCCTTTACTGGAAAGACTCGCGCCGCGCCGGATACGGCAGCGGTTCGGGATCGGGAAGCCCGGTCCGCTAATCAGAAATTATTAATTCGAGCGAGCAGCAATTATGAAGCAGACAAAGCGAGAGGATATAAAAATGACACGGAACAAGAATGAAGCAGGTTTCTCATACATCGACCTGATGGTCGCAATGGTCATTCTTATGGTGGGCATTCTGGGATTGACCGGGGCCATTACCGTCAATCTGATACGTTCTTACGAGACGGACTCACAGCTGCTGGCAAAACAGTACGCGCTTTCGACCACCGAATCCATCTTTTCCGCGCGCGAGATCGCGGCGCCGGGTTCGGTCGAGGGCTGGGATTCGATCGGCAACGTGGGCAGCAATATCGTGGACGGCGTGCCGAAGGGAATTTTCCTCAGCGGCTTTAACCCTATCCGCGCCGAAGAGGGCTGGGACGGCGTGGTGGGAACGGCCGACGATGCCTGCGCCTCGGGAACTTCATGTACTTCGGGCGGCGGCCATCCGAACAATTCGAGCCCGGAAGCGAAGGGATTTCTCCGCCGGATAGTCATCACGGACGTGCTGAACGCACCGGGCAAGCGCCGGATCGAGGTCACTATTCGCTACGCGGTAAGCCGCACCTATCGTGAAGAAAAAATGTCCACCCTGGTCGCCAGCTATCAATAAGGAGCCGTCAATGAAAAACCAACTGAACAATATTTTACAAAAGAGAAAATCGGAGGCAGGCATTGGCGTTGTCGAAGTCCTGATCACGGCGGTCCTGTTCATCATTATCACCGGGGCGATTTTCGGACTTTTGCAGGTGGCCCGCGTTGACCGCAACCGCGCCAGCCGGCGCAGCGACACTTTGAAAAATGCCCGCGCGGCGATGCATTTGATCGGGCGCGACGCGCTCAATTCAGGACTGAGCTATCACACGCAGGGCGGTTTCGGGCCGGACGACGTGCTGATGACGCGGCTCGGCCTGCCCCAGGATAACGACACTAAAAGAGACCGTTTGACGGCGGTGATCCCGGGAAACAACATCAATACGAACAATTTGCAGACGCCCGCGACCGATGAAATCTCATTTATCTATCGCGATATGGATTTTAACAACGCGGAAGTCATCAAGTTAAAGCAAGTCGATCCATCGCCGACCAACAGCAATATTCCGAGGGTCACGACCTTTACGGCGGGAACGGCATCAACGGTCAGCGTTCACGACCTGTTTCTGATCGAGACCGAAGACAGCATGCAGGTGCCGGTGATGGTAACGGCGGTGCCGTCCACCAGCACGGTCGAATTCGCCCTCGGCGATCCGCTCGGGTTTAACCAGTCGCTAAACGGCACCGGGACGGCGAGAAGCCTGCTCAAAGTGTGCAGCACGACGATCACCAGCGATTGTCTCACTCTCAAAACCAAGATCGGGACGATGAAAAAATTCTTTTGGGTATCGTACCAGGTGAGCTCCGACGGCACGCTGATCAGAACGGTCTTTGGAAACAACACCAGTGGAGCGGCGACAGACCAGATCCGCCAGCAGCCGCTGGCATACGGGGTTCAGGATATGCAGGTCCGCTACGTGCTGGAAAACGGGACTGTGACGGATAACCCGACCGTGGGGCCGAACGGCATTCCGAATGACAGCGACGACACACCGGGCGACATGAACCTGGTGCGGCAAATAACGGTCACGTTAAAACTGCAGTCATCGGAAATAGACGAGCAGCGAAGGACTTCGGAGACGATCACGATCTCTTCGACCTACGCCACCAGAAATATCGCGTTCGACGCCGGATAATCCGAAAAACGATAGCCGCAGCCGGATGAAAATTTTAGACAGATCGATTTCAAACAGGTGTAACTATGAGAAGTAAAGCTTACAAAAACAACGAAAAAGGTTCAGCCACAATCATCGCTTTGTTGATCATGGTGTTATTGATGGCATTCGTCGCGCTGGCCGTTTCCCGCACCACGACCGAAACTTTGGCGACGTCGAATGACGAGATCGAGTCCCAGACATTTTCGGCGGCACAGGCCAGCCTGGAAAATGTGACCCGCGAATTCGACCAGATCTTTGAAACCAAACTTTCACCGTCCGCGCAGGATATCACCGATCTGAAGACGAATTATCCGCCGGGATTTACCACGGATTTCAAATTCGAGCAGGAAATAAATCAAACCATGCCGACGCAGACCACGCCGGCGGGAAGCTTTCTGCAGGGGCTAACAGCGCTTCGCGACGAATGGCGGATCGACACCACGGTTACGCATAAGAGCTCAGGCGTGCAGGTCGCGCTGAGACGAAAATTCTTTAACGACCGCGTGCCGATCTTTCAATTCGGTATCTTTTACAACGACGACCTCGAATTCCACCCCGGCCCGCGCTTCGATTTCGGCGGACGCGTCCACTCGAACGGAAATTTATTTTTGATGGCCGACACCGGACTTTATTTTTCTTCGAAGGTCAGCGCGGTCGGACAAATCCTGACGGATGTAGCGCGCAACGGGCGCTCTTCGACCGAATGGGGAAATAACGTATTTGTCAGAAACGGTTCGGGAAGCTATGTTCAGCTCGGCAAAAACGGCGGAAGCGTGCTGCATGACGTGGTGAACGGCGCTAACGTTTTTGGCACCACACCTCCGGGCCAATTGCCCATGCCGAGCGCCTATAAAAACAACACCTGGCCGACGGTGCGCGAATCGTTCCAGGGAAATCTTCTCTCCGATTCGAAGCGGCTGGACCTGCCGCTTAAAATATCGAGCAGAATAGCCGGAGCGCCGCTCGATTACATCGAACTTATTAAACGCGGCAAAGAGATCGGAGATAAATTCAACAGCGGGGGAACGCCGACCGCTCCGACGATATCCGACGTCACCGCCGCCACGGCGGACGGCCCGATCACCACTAAGGAAAGATACGCCAATAAGTCCGGCATCCGCGTCACGCTGGCCGATTCCAGGGATAAACTGCCCGGATGCGCCGCCGCTCTGAGCGATGCCACCGGCGCAAATGTGAACAGGTGTGGCGTCCGTTTAGACGGAAACGCCGACGGAAAATTCTCCTCGGCCGCGCCGTCGAACGGAAAGGGTTACCAGCCTAAAATTGCGATCAATACCAAACTCAACGGCGACAGGTTCTCCGATCCGTTGTCAACCAGACAGGACTGGATCAAGATCGAACTGGTCACCCTGGACACCGCGGGCGCGGTCGTAACGACCGACGTGACCGAAGATATTCTCAGCCTCGGGGTAACCGAAAGAGCGCCGACCATAATCACTGCCACCAAGACGATGTTCGAGATCGATCCGGGCGACTACGACGCCAATGCCGATAAATATTCGATCATCAAACTTCAGCGGTGGCTGATCCCCGGCGGCGACAGCGGCGCCGCTCATACTGACGGTGGGGTAAGACTGGTCGATACCGGTTATTCGACGACCTATGAATGGAACAGCCAGAACTACGACCTGATAAACGTCACGAATAATACGAAATCGGGCAGCGTGCCGATCGAGACAACGGCGGCGAGAGACTACATTGACGGTGCGAGCGTACGCGATGATTCCAGTGTTCGCAAGACCGGAAAATTCCGCACCACCAGCGGCCAGGGAACTCCGGCCGAGAGAGAGATCGCGCCGTTTCCCATCAAAATGTTCGATACGCGCGAAGGCCTTTATAACGACAGCCTCAATATCGGCACGACTTTCGGCGCCACTTACCAGAAGATACCGGAAAACGGCGCGATGAGCATGATCGATATCGACGTCGCCAATCTGAGACTTTTTCTCAATGGCACCATCGACGGTTTGAATTTGCTGCCGGCGAGCGGAACCAAATTTTCCGACGCCAAATTGCGCAGATTAAAAAGCACTGACGTGCCCGACGCAAACGGCTGGGTCTTTTATGTCTCCGACCGCCGCGGCGATTACGATTTCGACGGCGAATATGACATGGAAGACATATTCGGCAACAACGACGGCGTGCTCCAGGCGGGCGAAGACGTCAACGGCAACGGCGCGCTGGATGTAAATTACGCTCAGGAAGCTCCCAAATATTTCGGGACCAGCAACGTTAATCTGATCGAGCCGGAAGTGGCCGCGATGATCGACACCAGGTTTTACCGCCGCGGGGTCAGATTGATAAACGGCACGGTTTTGCCGGGCACTTACGATGCGAACGTTCCGGCGAATACGAAAGGGTTCACGCTGGCTTCGGAAAACGGCGTCTATGTTCAGGGGAACTACAACGCCACCGATGTGGAGTCGATCGGAAGCCCGACCCCGGCGGATGACTATAATCCGCACGACACCCCAAATCATATCCCGGCGTCGGTAGCGGGCGATTCCATTACCATTCTTTCCAACAACTGGAAAGACGCGCGCAGCTTCCGCTATCCATTCAGCTTGAGCGGCCGGCAGGCAACCGATACGGTGATCAGATTCGCGATCCTTTCGGGCGACGCCATCAGCAGCATCGAAGCCAATCCCAACCAGGGCGGCGGCGACCCGCGCCTGACGGGCGGCGTGCATAATTTCAAGCGATTCCTGGAAGATTGGGGCGCTAATACGCTCAGTTATTCGGGTTCGCTGATCAATCTGTACAATTCGCACAACAACAACGGCGCGTTCAAATGCTGCACCAGCGTTTATAGCCCGCCAAACCGCAACTGGACGTTCGACGTGTCGTTCATGGACCCGACCCGTCTGCCGCCCGGAACGCCTTTCTTCCAGTCGATCCAATTGACCGGATTCCAGAGGCTTAACGAATAGTTTTCCCTTTGCATCACGGAAGCTATCAGAGATGAGGCAGGCTTCGGCCTGCCTCTTTTTTAGTGTAGTTTCGTGTAGTTTCGTGGTTCTGCCTTTATTGCCATAAGAAATAAATTAAAGAAGTAACCACGAAATAACACGAACATCACGAAAAAAACAGATCGGCTGAATAAAGAAATAGAATCCCCGGAAGCGGGCGCAAGCAACCCTTCCTGATCTGAGAGGTTGTTACGTTGTGCTTTTCGCGCTAAATCGCTGAATAAAAGAAATAGATAACCGAAAGCGGGCGGGCCGTCCGCGCTTCGACTAAAATAACTATCACTTGATATGGTTGATATAGTTTCAATATTTTTGGAAAAAAAGTTAAACTTAGCGGAAATTATTCTTCGCTTTCAGATTATGAACAAAACAATCATCGCCCTTTTTTCGCTGACCGCTCTGGTTATTTTTCCGATCGTTCAAACCGCCGCGCAGACGATGCCTAAGGACGCCGACCCCAAGCTCTGGGCGAAGGCGCTGAAGATCCACAAAAAAGCGATCGTCATCGACGGGCACAACGACATCCCGACGCCGATGGTCGATGATGATTTCGACTTGGCGACAAATTCCGTAGGCAAATTTCACAAGGACGGCGACCCGTTTCACACGGATCTGGCGCGGTTTAAACAAAGCGGCATTACCGGGGAATTCTTTTCCATCTATGTTTCGTCGAGCTATGTAAAAACCGGCGGCTCCGCGCGCCGCGCGCTCGATCTGATCGATGTAACCTATCGCGCCGTCGAAAAATATCCGGGCCAGCTTTCTTTCTGCGCTACCGCCGCCGACATTCGCCGCGCCAAAAAAGCGGGTAAAGTATGCGCGCTGATGGGGATCGAGGGCGGCCACGCGATCGAAGATTCGCTCTATGCGCTGCGCGATTTTTACCGGCTCGGCGTGCGCTATATGACCCTGACGCACAACAATACCAACAATTGGGCCGACGCCTGCTGCGATACGCCGAAGTACGGCGGGCTGTCGGATTTCGGCATGGAAGTGGTGCGTGAAATGAACCGCCTCGGAATGCTGGTGGATATCTCGCACGTGTCGGAAGAGACGATGTCGGACGTGCTGGACGTATCGACCGCGCCGGTCATCTTTTCGCATTCGGACGCAAAACAATTCTCTAATCACAACCGCGACGTTTCGGACGCCATCTTAAAACGGCTGGCAAAAAACGGCGGTGTGATAATGATAAATTTCTACCCGGCTTTTCTCGACCAGCGCTACCTGGACGAATCCCGCGCCCGCGACGCGAAGCTAAAACCGCAAATTGACGCGCTCCGCGAGCAATTCAAAAACGACCGGGAAGCCTTTAACGTCGAGGAGCGAAAGCTGTTGGCGGCAAATCCGATCTACGTGCCGAGCTATACCAAAATTGTCGATCATATCGACCACGTAGTAAAAGTCGCAGGCATCGACTATGTCGGCATCGGCTCCGATTACGACGGCGTGCCGCTGCTGCCCGAGGGCATGAACGGCATGGAAGACCTCGCGCTGGTGACATATGAAATGCTCAAACGCGGCTACAGTGAAAAAGACATCCGTAAAGTGCTCGGCGAAAATTTCCTGCGCGCTTTTTCGCAGGCGGAAAATACGGCAAAAATCAATTCGCGCCGGATCAGCGGCGATGGAAGCCTGAAAAAAATCAAATAATTTTCGTTAATCACTTCAACCCATTATATTTTGGAGTCAAAATAAATGAACAAAAAACAATTTCCCTGTTTTCTCTTACGCTGTGTCCTGTTGGCGGTTTTGCTTTCGGCGACGCTGACAGCCGCCGCCGCGCAGGCAAAAGACAGCGAGTCCGGCGACGCGGTGACTTTGCAAAGCATCACCGAAGCGACACTGATAAACGGCCAGCCGGCGATGAGAATTCAGTTTCGCAATTACGCGCCGGCCGAGGTGAGGCTGGAAAAAAGAGACGGCGAAGATGCGCTGGTCTTTGATGTTTTAAAGATCATCATGGTGACCGGCAAGCTTTATGTGACAAAAACGAAGATAACTTTTATCCCGCATGACGATCCCAGTAGATATTTCAAGATCGAAAGATCGAAGATAAAAGAGGTCGTCTTTAAAGATCACTGGAGAATGAACAGCAGCCTGAGCAATGTAAACGTGATCTATGAAGGGGATGAAAAGGCGTTTTCACTGGCGTTCACATCAAAAGGAAATAAGCAGATATTACTGGCCGCCAACCAGTTTCTGCTTCGCGCGCTGAAGAATTTCGATTCGGCGTTGGAAGAATTTAATCAATTGACCGCAAGCGTCCGCCCGCCGTCTGAAGAAGACAAGGAAGAAACCGAAGAGGAAACGGAAGCCGAGGTAAATAATAAATACGACCGGTTTAAAGACGTTACGATCGTTTCGACCTCAAAAATGCTGGTGCGCGGAAGCAAGCGCTCGATCCGCGCCTATGCCGAATATAATTTTGCCGGTAAAACTCAGAAGAAACCCGAAAAAGTTCTACTTTACCTATACGCTTCAGCCGCACGCCCGCTTTTTCGCGAAGACAGCCTGGAGCTCAATTTTCTGGTTGACGATAAAAGAGTTCCGATCGGCGAAATGAAATTATCTGACGAGGAAAAAACAAAAACCGCGACGAAACAGACCCTCGTTATTTCGCTTCCTTATGAAACGTTCGAACAGATCGCCAACGCAAAAAAAGCGGAGTTTCAGATCGGGGCGCTCGAATATAAATTGACGGACGTCCACCTCGAAGCGTTTAGAAAATTGCTGACATACCAGGTCCGGGAATAATTATGCGCGATTTATTGAAACTGAAAAATACTCTTTTGCCGATCCTGGCGCTGGGTTTTCTGCTCTGTGTCTCCGCGGCGGCGCAGCAGAACTCGTTTCTCGATATTCCAAAAGGCAAGTTTGTCGTATTGAAAATTCCGAGCAGGATGGTCGGGTTTGAAAGAGTAAGCACCTGGAGCGGCGATGTAAGTTACGGCGCGATCATCGAACAATCCGAAAAGAACGGAATTATCATCGGCGGGCTGAGCGATTGGCGTTCGGGAGGCTGGCCGCTGATGCGCCAACTCACCCTGGAAAAAGTTTCCCGTGAGAAAAATTATACTTTGGTGGAGCTGCGCCATCCTTTGTTTAACGTGAAGCTTCGCTTTGATAATACGATCAGGGATCTAAACGCCAGTTTCCGCGAGATAGCTTTCCTGGGATTATTGTCGGAATTCGAGGCAAGCGACTATTACCAAAAAGAAGTGATCGGCAAGGTGTTGCCAAAAGTATTCGACGGGCACCTGGCGGCGATCCCGACCGAGAGAAAATTAAACCTGCTGAAGGAATTAAAATATATCGATTCGTCGATCAGGCCGGAAAAGTACAAAGGAAACGATTATCTTTCGATCGACGTCGGCGGGGACACGGAAGTTTATAATACGATCCGGGTCGATCAATCGCATCGCATTGGAGACTCCCTTAATCAAAGAGTTCTCTCATATTTTAAACGCATCGCCCGGATCATCAAATTTCACCCGCAGATCGACGGGATCAAGATCTCGATCCTAATTCCGTATAAAAATTTCGTGACCGAAGCCTACAGCCAGCCGAGTTACGACAAAATTGAAATTTATTCGCCGATGGACGTCATTCAGCAATTTGCCGATGATGAATTGACCAACCAGGAGTTTGTGGCGGAATCCGTTTTGCTGGTGAACGGAAACAGAATGGCCATTCCGGGAATAGAGTCTTTATAATTTTTTGAGCAGATGTGGGAGATGCGAAAATGAAACGACGTGATTTTATTCAACTCGCGACAATAACGAGTGTGGCGGCGATGGCTTCAAACGTTTCCGCGCAAAACAGGTCGAAAGTAAACTCATCTTTCGAGCTGAACGAAGCGACAATTTCCGAGCTGCAGGAAAAAATGCGGAGCGGCGATATGTCCGCCAGGGAGATAGCGAACGATTACATCAAACGGATCGCCGCCGTTGACCGGGGACTAAATTCCGTGATCGAGGTAAATCCCGACGCGCTGCAGATCGCCGATTCGCTGGACAAAGAACGCAAAAGCGGCAGGGTGCGATCTGTCCTGCACGGAATTCCGGTTTTGCTCAAAGACAACATCGACACCGCTGACCGGATGAAAACGACCGCCGGCAGCCTGGCACTAATGGACGCGCCCGTGCCGAAGCAGGACGCATATCTCGTGCAGCAATTGCGCAGCGCGGGCGCGGTGATACTGGGTAAAACGAATCTGAGCGAGTGGGCAAATTTCCGCTCGTCGAATTCATCGAGCGGCTGGTCGGGGCGCGGCGGGCAGACTCACAACCCGTACATTTTAGACCGCAACCCGTGCGGTTCGAGTTCGGGTTCGGGAGCAGCGATCTCGGCCAATCTTTCGGCGACAGCGATCGGCACGGAAACGGACGGGTCGATCGTCTGTCCGGCTTCGAACTGCGGGATCGTCGGGATCAAACCGACGCTCGGACTGATCTCGCGCAGCGGCGTGATCCCGATCGCGCACAGCCAGGATACGGCCGGGCCGATGACGCGCACGGTCGCCGACGCGGCAACGATGCTTTCGTTTATGACGCAGGTGGACGGGCTAGATTCCGCCACCGCGCAGAATAATAAGAAAGCGGAAAAAGATTACACAAAATTTCTCGATAAAAAAGGCCTGGCGGGAAAACACATTGGCGTAGCGCGGCAATATTGGAGCAAAAACGCCCGGCTCGATAAAGTGATGGATGAAGCGCTGGAGGCAATGAAGCGCGAAGGCGCGACGCTCATCGACGTGAAATTTCCCACGCTGGGAAAATTCGGCGACGCCGAATTCGAAGTGCTGCTTTATGAATTTAAAACCGACGTGAACAAGTACCTGGCCGGGCGAAATTCGCGGCTGAAAACACTGAAAGACCTGATCGCTTTTAACGAGCAAAACCGCGACCGGGAAATGCCGCTTTTCGGGCAGGAAATTTTTGAAAAGGCCGAGGCCAAGGGAACCTTGAACGACCGCGCCTACCGATTGGCGCTGCAAAAAAGCAAAAATTTGTCGCAGGCGCAGGGAATCGACGCGGTGATGAACCAGCATAAACTGGACGCCATCGTCGCGCCGACCAACGGCCCGGTCTGGCTAATAGATTCGATCAACGGCGACTGCGGTTCGGGATACATCGACAGTTCGACGATCGCGGCCGTCGCGGGTTATCCCGCCATCACCGTGCCCGCCGGATTCGTCCAGGAACTGCCGATAGGCATCACTTTTTTCGGCAGAGCCTTTAGCGAGCCGAAATTGATCGCCGCCGCTTACGCTTTTGAACAGGCGACAAAGGCGAGAAGAGCGCCGAAATTTTTGGAAGTATAGTTTTAGCCACAGAGATCACAGAGGCCACAGAGAGAAAGTAAGAAAATAACGATTTTCACTAATTACCCGAAAAGAAAATTTGAATAATTTCGATGTTCTCTTTTCTCTCTGTGGCCTCTGTGATCTCTGTGGCTAAATCCTCTATTTAAACACCCCGTCGCCGAGAAAATTTTTGCGCAGGTAAGAGATAGTGTCCTGCAGAGTTTCGGCAGCATCGCGCGGCGCGAATCCCAGTTCATCTTCGGCTTTCGACGAATCGAAATACCAGAAATGTTCGGCCTGCTCAACTTCTTTGGCGGCGACCGGCGATGCTTTGTTCCAATTTTTGTAGATCGAATCGATGATGCCGGCCCCGGCAGTGGCAACTTTTTTCGGCACGCGCCAGACGGGGGCGGAAACGCCGGACAGGCGCTCAAGCCGCCCGAGAAAAACCGCGAAGCTCATATTCGCCGCGCCGAGCAGATATTTTTCCCGGTGTCTTCCGCTTTCCAATGCGCTGATAAAGGCGGCGGCGGCATCGCGCGCATCGACAAAATTCAAACCGCCCGATGGGATATAAGGAACTTTTTTCGCGAGAAAATCCAGCACGACTTTTGACGAGCTGAGGCGTTCGTCGCCGGGGCCGAGCAGCAGGCTCGGATTCATGATGACGAGCTTTAAACCCTTGCCGTTGAAATTTTCCAGCGCCGCGCGCTCCTGGTAATATTTCGAAGCGTAATAGGCCCAGCGCGAAAAAAGTTCGACTGGCTGTGGATAGGTTTCATCGACAATTTCGTCGCGTTCGCTGACGGCGATGGTTCCGCTCGACGAAGCCATCACGATGGTTTTCACGCCGTTTTCTTTGGCCGCTTCGCAGAGCAGGCGCGTGCCTTCGACGTGAACTTTGTTCATCATGGCGGCGTCTTCGTTATCGCGTGAAACCCTGCCCGCCAAATGATAAACCGCCGAGACATTTTTTAACGCTTTCGCCAGGTCGTCGCGGCTGGTGACCGATCCGGTAAAGGCTTCGGCCCCGGCTTCGCCGATCCACGCCGGCACATGCGAAGCCATCACACGCAGATCTTTTTCACCCGAGTCCAGCAACTGCCGGACGAGATGCGTGCCGAGAAAGCCCGTCCCGCCGGTGACGAGAATTTTCTTTTTAATTTTTTTTGGCGTCGTCGTTGTTTTCGTCATAAGAATTAAGCCACAGAGAACACAGAGGTCACAGAGTTAATAAATTAACCAAAAACTTTCTTTCCTTTTTCAATATCTAATCTTCGATCTATTTTAAACCTCTGTGTCCTCCGTGTTCTCTGTGGCAAATGATTTATTTCCACGTTTTTCTGATCGGATGAGCCTCGGTGTTAAATACCACCTTCTTAAAATCTAATGTCTTCTCCGGCGCGAACAGCAAATAATAATATTTGAATGTTTCCGCGAAGAGAAAGCTCTGCATCGAATCCGATTTTTCTTTTGTCACGACGCTTTTCAGCGCGGCATAGCCTTCATCTGTTTTGCAGTATTTTACAAAATCGTCAAAAAAGGTTTTGCCCATCCGCAAATATTTCGGGTCTTTGGTGTACCGGTAAAGATAGTAGATTGATTCGACGATCTCGGGCCGCAAAGGGTAACCGGCGTGCTCGACCTTCATCGTCTGATAATTGAAAACCTCGGGTTCGATGCCGTTTTGCGACCACATCTTACTTGACGATTCCTGCAGGCGTTGGGCGCGTTTTAGATCGCCCGACAGCGCCAGCATCGCGGGAAAGAAAGCGTCGAGCGCGCCGTAAGTCGTTTCGGTACGCTTGCCGGTATTCATATCGGCGTGGCCGTACCAGAGCTCGCCGCGAGGCTCATCCGCCAGGTATTTGTTGATCGCGGCGATACCGTCGTCCCACATTTTTTTGCAGTCTTTGTCGCCAAAGAGCACCCAGCATTTCAGCAGATATTCATAATAGGAATCGATCTCGGCGCTGATATGGCTGTCGGTATTTGTCCACTTGCCGGTTTCGACGTCGATGTTCGTGCCGATCAGCCCGATCCCTGAGCGGCGGTTGTAGGTTTCGACCAGCGCGCGTTTTGCCTTGTCGTAAAAAACGGGACGGTTCGTCAATTTGGCGAGCGTGCCGAATTCGATCAGCAGCGTGCCGGCTTCGGCCGGGTTGGTTACCTTGCCGCGCACCTTTCCGGTTTTGAGATTGACGTAGCGGTAGGGAATTCCGGTCGGCGATTCGAAGACGGGCAGAAGCCGGTTGCCCAAATCTTCGGCCAGATCCAGCAGCCGTTTGTCGCCGGTCAGCTGATAAGCGGAGAGCAGCCCGCCGAGCAGGCGGATCGTGATCTCGAAATTCTGCACGGAGACGTCTTTGTCGAACGAAAGATTTTCGATGATGTATTTTTTGGTTCTTTCGGCTTCGTCCTTAAAGCCCATCAGGATCATCGTATCGAGCGAATCGACCGGCGTCATCAACAGCGGTTTTTCGTACCAATCGTGATAACTCTTACTTAAAGGCTTTAGATCATCATGGCCCCAGGCATATTTTTTGTAACCCTGCCAGGCGTGCAAAAATTCACTCTTTACCTGCGCGGCCAATTGCGCCTTGTCGATCTTTGGCGCGGTCTGCGCAGCTCCCGCCGGGCCGAACAACGGGGAAAAAGTCATTAAACCCAAAAGGAGTGAGCATGAAAATACGGCCTTTAATTTAGTCATCGATCACCGGTTCCTGCTTGCGTGTTTTTCGTCTTTCGCCCTGCCATTTTTGGCGCATCGCCTTGACGTCGAATTTTGTCTTCGTATTGTCTTTCATGTTTCTCACTTCGTGTTCGACGCGGGCGGCGATCAATCGATAGGCTTCGGTTTTTGGAGCGCCTTTGGTCATTTCCGACAGCTCTTCGTACGACAGGAACTGCCCGACCTTCGCGCCGACTTTTGCGCCGATGCTTTTCGCTTTCGGGATGACTGCGCCTTTGGGAAAAGCTTCGTAGGTGCCGACGAGGCAGATCGGCAGGATCCCGATCTTGTCATTGAGAGAAAGATAGCCGATGACCGGTTTGAATTCCGCGATCTCGCCCGAGAGCTGGCGGCCGCCTTCGGGGAAGATAAGCGCGTTGTAGCCGTCGTTTAAAATCTGCGAGACGTGGCGCAGCGATTGGCGCAGGCTGCCGGAACGCTCGATCGGAACCAGCGTCGTGAAATTGTTCATGTAGGCGCGTTTGTATTTCGTGTCGAACCAGTAATCGGCAGCGGCGACCGCAACGGTTTGATCGGCCACGTCTTTGCCGAGCGCGTATTTGACCAGCCCCATGTCCAAATGCGAAGCGTGATTTGCCGCGACGATAAAATTGGTGTGCGGCGGAATGTTCGACTGGCCCTCGACGGTGGTGTTCAAAATACCGCCGTACAAACTTTTTTGCGCGAAACCGATCAGATTCGTGCCCACCGTACGCACGATCGACGGGATGTGCAGCTCGTCCTCTTTCGGTTTTTCTTCCTTCGGCGCTTCTTTTAGCACTTTGCGTTTATCGACGCGTTCGACCGCCTGAAGCAGTTCGCGCACGGTTTGAACTTCGTTAAGAGTATCGGGCGAAATGACACGTCCGCCGCCATCTTCGATCGCCGCCGCCAGTTCGACGAACATCAGGCTGTCGAATCCCAGATCGTCAAGCTTGGCGCCGAGGCTGACGTCGGCGAGGGGGCGGCTCGCGACGTCCGACACGATCCGGCGGATCCAGGCGGCCGCGCTGTCGATTTTCTCTTCCGTCTTTTCCTGCTCGCCTTTTTTCGCGCGTTCTTCCATAGACTTGATCATCTCGATCACATCGCGGCGCTTGACCTTGCGGGTGGCGGTGCGGGGAAGTTCGAAATTCGTAAAATGCAGCGCCTTGACGCGTTTGTAAAAGGGAAGCCCGGCGGAAACTTCGCGGAAATGTTCTTCGACCTTGCGGTTGACCTCGGCGCGTGAAAGCGAAATGTCGCGCTCGAAATCCGACACGACGAGACAGGAAATTTTTTCGCCGCCGTCCGTATCGACCAACCCCACTACGCTTAATTCTTTGATATAAGGCGATTTGCCGTAGAGCTCTTCTATCTCGTCAGGGTAAATATTTTTTCCGTTGCTATCGATGATGACGTCTTTTGAACGGCCGACAATATACAGGTTTCCGTCGTCGTCGAGCTTGCCCAGATCGCCCGTGCTCAGCCAGCGGTCATGCATCGTTTCTTTGGTCGCGTCTTCGTTGTTGAAGTAGCCGAGCATGATATTCTGCCCACGCGCCATCACCTCGCCGACGCCGTTTTCGTCCGGTTCGGCGATCTTGACCTCCACGCCGGGAAGCGGCTGGCCGACCGATCCGCCAAGCATTTTATTTTGCGGGCGCGTCACCGTCAGCACCGGCGAAGCCTCGGTCAAACCGTAGCCTTCCAGAATCGTAAAGCCGAGGCCGTGCAGGTCGCGCTGCACTTTTTCACTCAGCGCCGAACCGCCGGAAATGAGATAGCGGATGCGCCCGCCCATGCCTTCGTGGATCGGGAAAAACATGATCTGGCCGAGATTCAGAAACGTTTTATCGCGCAGCCAGGCGTTGAATTCGATCATGTTGTCGGCGATTTCCGCGATCCAGTCGCCGCGGTCGCGCAGCCGGGTTTTGATCCGGCGATGGAGCATTTCCCAGAGCGCGGGAACGCCGACCATGCCGGTGACGTGGCCGTTTTTGATGGCGCGAGTCAGCTCTTCGCCGCTTAATTCTTCGAGATAGGTGATCTGCGTTCCATTGGAAAAGGGCGTCAGAAAACCGGTTGAAAATTCGAAGGTGTGGTGCATCGGCAGCACGGAAAGCACGCCGTCATTGATGCCCATTTCAAAGATCGAGCCGAGCATCGAGGTCATGTTGGTAAAATTGCGATGCGTCAGCATAACGGCTTTCGGATTGCCGGTCGTGCCCGAAGTAAAGATCAGCGAAGCGACCGTGTTAGGCGCGACTTTGGCGGGAAGCTCTGCGGCCAGTTTTGCTTCTTCCGCTTCGGGAAGCATTTCAAAAACGTCATCGAAAACCCAAATTCTGCAATCGAGCTTTTCTTTTTTGAGGCGACCTTCCAGATCGGAATTTTCATCCAGCAGCGTCTGGCTGATGACGATCGCGGAGACCTCACCGGCGCGGACAAAATTTATAATATCGTCAACCGTGCCGGCCGGATCGACCGGGACGGCGGTTGCGCCGGCTTTGATAATGCCGAAATAGGTCATGCCCCATTCAGGCATATTGTGGCTGAAAAGAATCACGCGCGAGCCGTGCTCGATCTTATGGCGGACGAAGAATGTCGCGGCGCGGGCCGCCAGCTCGCGCACGTCTTCGAAGGTGTACTGCTCTTTCTTCCCGTCGCGCTCAATGCGCATCGCGACACGCGTGCCGAAGCGTTTACAGGTAGTCTCAAAAAGGTCGATCAGGTCGCGGTAGGTGTAGGCGCGTTTCGGCTGCAGGCGGAGTTCTTCTTCGAGCGTGGGCAGCACCCATTTTGTCAGGCCGGGAAAATGAATGTTGAGCCAATAGTCGTACCAATCGAGCGATTCGGTATACCAGGGCACGAGTTTTTGCTCGGAAGTTTTAATGCGCGACATCAATTCGCGCACGTTGTCGGCGCGAAAAATGTATGCGTTGTCGATCATGAAAGGTTTGAACATAGCAAACGCCTGCACCGTCTCATTGGTGGTGCGTTCGATCTCATCGACATTTTTCTTGAGGCCATCGACGACGTTGCCCAGCCGCCCGCCGCCCCATTTCGGGTTGTATTTGTCGAGAAAACCCGCGGCGCGTTTGGCGAGTTTATTGGCCATCGGCGCGGAGAATTTTTCATAGGCTTCCTGCGTCCGGGCCTTGTTTTCGGTGCGGGCGACCAATTGATTGACCAGTTTGTTTCCCGTCTCTTTATCCTTAAAATACCTGCGCTTGTACAAGCCGACGAGCTCGACGATGCGCTTCATATTGTTCGGGTTTGAATCGCCGGTGCAGGATTGATAAACGAGTTTCGGCGTGGTGGTCATCGCCTCGGCGGCGACGGCCAGCATCGTGCCGGCGACCAGATCGACCGGGGTAATATCTAAGATCAGCTTTTCATTTACCGGGATCTGCGAATGCCCCTTGAGAGCGATCAGGATCAGCGGCGCGGTGGTGGTAAAGCCTTCGTTCCAGCCGGGAAAAGGGTAGGCGTGCGAAGATTCCACGATCGACGGCCGCACGATGGCTTTGATAATGCCCTCTTCTTTGGCCACGATCTGTTCGCCGAGAGATTTCGTGTAGGTATAAATGTTCGTCCAGCCCCAATAGTCCGCGCGTTCGGCTCCGAGCTCGGTGGTGCGTTCGCGCACCCACATTTTTCGCTCGCGGGCGATCGCGAGATTAACGGCGTCCTCGTCATCGGGATCGCGGCCTTCTTCGGCCAGGCGCTCGCGCGCCAGCTCGCGGAATTTGGCGGTCTGCATCGCGTCCTTAGCTTCTTCGCGGGCGCGGGCGGAAATGTGAGCGCAATCTTCTACTTCCTGATCGACTGAAAAAACGACGCCGGGCATTTCTTCGTGACGCGGAAAATAGCCGACGACGGGCTCGTTTTCCCAAACCGCGCCGGAACGTTTGCCCGCGACAAAACACGTCGAAACATGAATCAGGCAGGGGCGCTTCATTTTTTTGGCAAAAGCGATGACATTATTGGTGCCGACAACGTTGGTGCGCAGCGCGTGTTCGAGCGGGGGATTAAAGGTAACATTTCCGGCGGAATTGATGACGATGTCGAGCTCGGCGGCGATCCGGCCGGCTTCTTCCTCGGGGATTCCCAGATTTTCATCGCCGACGTCGCCGTTGACCGGAACTACTTTTTCGCGGATGAAATCTTCAAACTTTTCGCCGTATTTTTCGCGCAGCGGATCGAACGTCGGCGAAGTCACGATCGTATTCCAAAAACGCGAAAGCGACTCCTGCTGATCACGCGCGCGCACCACGACATAAACCTTTCCGACTACGGGAAAATTATGCAGCAGCATCGACAGCGTCACCTTGCCCACAAAACCCGTGCCGCCGATAAAGAAAATATTCTTGCCCTTGAAGATTTCAGTTGGTGATAGTTTCATTCTTTCAGTTTAATTCCTTAACCCATCGGCACACTTATACGGATATATTATTATTGCTCATTCAGTAGTTACTTTTAATAAATTTTCCACTTCGTCAATTCCGGCTAAAGGCGGCTGAATTTGTCGCAACAACGCTATTTCTTGTAGAGCGAAGTGTACGATGCCTTTTGAGGAACAAACTTTTAACGCCCGTTTGTATACCGTTATTGCCTCTGCGGGCTGCCCATTGCTAAGGTTGGCCAGCGCAAGCGTGTAAAGTGCCTCAAAAAGATTCGGTGTTTTCTCTAACAATCCATTACACAAATTAATTCCTTTTGCAAAACACCCCTGCGCTTCTTCCTTTTTACCTTCTGCTAAACAAATAACACCTAAATATGTTGCACCTGCAAAGGTCGTTTGAGGAATATTAAATGCCAGAGAATCTTCGTAATAGCGACGAGCCTCAGAAAAATTTCGCTGTTGGTGATAGGTCAGAGCGATACCTTGAAGCCGGTATGATGTTCCAAGTTTGTCGCCAATCTCTTTAGCAAGTTTAAGCGAGTCAAGATAGTAATCTCGCGATTTTTTGTAGTCGTTAAGATATCTCATTACGTCGCCAAGATTACTCAACCGTCTGCCTTCTATGCGCTTATCCTTAGCCTTTCGCGCAATATTTAGCGCCTGCTCAAGATATTCTGTCGCCTGCGACACCTCACCCTGATCCAGACAATGACAACCTAAAGCTCCTAAAGCTGAACTGATACCCTTTTCATCGCCGATTTCCTGGTAAACCGCCAGTGCCTGTTTAGTATATATCTGAGATGTTTCCATCTCCCCCTGACTACTGTATGCTATGCCTAAATAACCGAATAAGTAGGCCTCGCCACCTTTACTATTATCTTCCCGCGCGCTTTGTAAGGCCTTCTCAAAATATTCTATTGCTTTAGGAACATCCATTGTCACTAAATAATTCATTCCCAGCCCGCCTGCATTTCTGCGCTGTAAAAATCGATTATTCAGCTTACCTTCCAATTGCTCGCGCAATTCTATAAGCGTGTGATAATATCCCCACAAATCCAAATATTCGAAGTCAATCGTATTCAAAATTCGAGCTGCGTCTTCGTATTGTTTGGCGTGAAAGCGGTGATAAAATTCATCGAGCTGGGGCTCGAGATCATCAATTGTTTTCCAACGTTCACGAGAGGCGCGTAATCCTTCATAAAAAGTAGCGGCGCGTTCATGGAGAACTAGACGATCAAAAGGCATTCGGTTTTCTGCCGACAGGATTTGTTCATTTTCCGGCAAAATAATCTCAGCCTCTAAAATTTCTTCGGGGATTTGCGCGTAAGCGTATTCACGGACAATCGGGTGCAAATCGTATCGACTGCCTTGTCGATTGATAAGCCGATTGCGTTCGAGGCGCGGCAGTACGCTTGTCCAATCAAGCGCCGGCAGTAAAAAGCGCAAGGTAGCAAGCGGCACGGCTTTTGGAAAAATTGACAAAGCGCAAAGTGTTAGCTGAGCATCCGGCACCTGATCATTAAACTGCTCGGCAACGAGTCGTTTTAATCCGTTTTCAGTGTCATAACGATCAAAGTCGGCAAACAGAGCATCGTTTGCCATTAAATCGACCAGTTGGACAACCGGGTATTTTTCTGACAAGTAACCGATAATTGATTCCAAAGCCTTTGGAATGCGGTGGACACGATTGACGAAGCTCCGTAAAAGCTCTTCCTTAACATTTGGCAAGCCAAAATCTCTTCCCTCGGTTATAAGATATTCGACGGCTTTCTCTTCCGGCAGTCCCGCGCCTAAGTCAATCGGCTTGAAGCGCTGGCTCCCGTTAAAACGAGGCATAGCGCGAGTTGTCACAATTAATCTGACATTGTGTGACATCGCCGCGGCGGCTTCAATAAAGGCACGTAATTCTACGTCATTTATCCGGTCATCGGGAGTAAGTAAATCTTCAAAATTATCCATCACCAACCAGACGTTGCCATGATTGCTGAGTTGGGCGAAGAAAAATTCGAGTTTGTGCCCGAGCGTCAAATCCCGGTTGGCGTAGGTTTGCTGAAACTCTTCATGTTGTCCGGTAATACGTCCGGCTTCGGAAAAAATACGCCCTAAGCTGACATCCCCTCGTACGCAGCGCAAATACAATATGCCCTGAACATTATCGGAGATAATGTTTGTCGAAGGAACGACCTCTTTCAGAAATTTAGTGGTCAATTCAGTTTTACCATAGCCGCCCAGCGCGACAATTACTACGACCTGCATTTCGCTTTCGCTCAATAAATGCCGCAAAGTATCACATTCAGATTCGCGATCGACAAATGTTCCGCGTAGATCCGGCAACGGCAGCGGAATCGGATCACCTCGCATTTTTTGCGAACGTTCTCTGCTGCGCCGCAAATCTTCATGCAGCAAAGCAATTTGCGCCTGCAGCGAACGCGCCTGCTCATCGTTTGTATGTTGTAGTTCGGCGAAGCGTTCGTGCAAAGTCACAGAATGGAATTCGGTAGTGTAGATGCTCGACAATTTTGCCCCTCCGGTTGCCTCACAGTAAAACCACTCGACAATTCGTAGGGCACGGTCAATAACCATTTCAGCATCATTCGTGGTTAACGTTACCTTTTCAATATTATGACGGGTTTTGTTAGCGCGAATTCGAATCCAGTGTAAATCCGAGGCAATTTCCGCGGGGACGTAGCCTTTTTCTGCGAGTTCATCCGTTTGTTCTTTGAGCGCAAAACCTCTGAGTTTATGTTTACATGAAGCGGCAATCAAACCCAAAAGACCGCGCTCTCCCTCAAGTGAGCGCGAAATTGCTAAAATTGAAGTAGGAATATTCCCGACGTCGCGTAAAGCCCGTAAAGCATCCTGCAGCTCACTACGCAATCTACCGGTAATCTCAGGTGAAAGAGTCGCAATTCTTTTTTCTAATGAATCCCCCGTGGGCATGGGTTTTATCACCTCATTTTTTTAACGTTATCGCTTCGATTTTCGCTTATTTTGGTACGCACGCAGGCCGATCATCAGATGGTGAACATGAGATACCGTTATTTATGGCGCGTACCCATCATCATAATTTCGTCAAGCCATACAAATTGTCTTTTACGCGGACGCTGCTATCACCTCAAGATACTCGGACGTGACGGCAGTGGTTCCGTCATTCGCGTGATTAAATTCCGTCCAGAGCTGCACCAGATCGGCGCGCAGAGCGTCCTGTTTTTCGGCGTCGAGCGATTCGAAGGCTTTTTTGGTCGGGCCGAAATATTTGATGAAATGTTCGACGACTTCGGCCGGGCCGAATGGATAGATAAAAGTGATCGGGCGTCTGCTCATGTGCAGATCGCCGACGCCTTCGCCCAGTCTTTCTTTGACGGTTTCTTCATCGCCCCACAGCAACGGCGAGGCCATTCCCGGCGGCGGCTGAACGTATTTGCTTCCCAGTTTGAACATCTGCCCGGTGAATGCGGCGGGTGTCCAGTTTGCCATCGCGATGCGGCCGCCGGGTTTGCACACGCGGATCAATTCGCTCGCCGTCACATCCGGGCGCGGGGCGAACATCGCGCCGAACATCGTCATCACCAGATCAAATTCTCCGTCCGCGTAGGGCAATGCTTCGGCGTCGCCGACCTCGAATTTTGCTTCCAGGCCCTCGGCGGCGGCATTGGCTTGCGCCTGTTCGATCAGGTTCGGAGCGATATCGACACCGGTCACATCCGCGCCTTTTCGCGCCGCCGGCAGCGCCAGGTTTCCCGTGCCGCAGGCGACGTCTAAAACTTTCATATCTTTTTCGACGTTCAGCCTCCGGACAAATTCTTCGGCGCCGACGGCGATAGATTTTGCGATCTCACCGAAATCACCCGCGATCCAGGTCGCGCGCAATTTCGATTTCAAAGTTTCCATTTCCGGTGTCATTTCCGTATTCATTTTTGTTTTGCTCCCCAATCGATTCAATTTTTACCGCTACCTGATATAAACCGCACAGCATGTATCATCAACGTGTTAGAGGCTTAAAACCAGCTTTAATCCTTCGGTAATCCTTGCCATTTTTTTTTCAGATAGTGCGCCCACATATTCCGCTAATAAATTTTTGTCTATCGTGATGACCTGGGAAACATTCACCACCGAATCAACCGGAAGGTGGCTTGTTTTGGCACTGATCGAAACATTACCCGGCGCTTTTGCCAGCTCAAGATTTTTAGTGATAACTGCCACCACCACCGTTTGGATTTTACTCAGGTTAAAAAGATCTGATTGAACTATCAGCACGGGGCGTCGATAACCCGGGCCTGAGCCTTGTGCTTCTGATAAATTTGCCCACCAAATTTCTCCGCGCTGAATTACCATTCTTCTTTAGACAGACTTTCCAGTTGTATTTTTAACAAACCTTTGTCCAAACGAGACTCCATACTTCCGTAAATTTCATTTAATTTGGCAGTTACATCATCGGTTCGAAATTCTTCCAGGTAAGATCTGATCGCTTTGGTGTAAAGTTCGCTGCGCGAAATTTTGCTTTTTTTAGCAAGCATTTCCGCCTGCTCAAAAACGTTATTCGGTATAGAAATAGCTGTCTTCATAAGACTACTAGTATAACTCTAGTTATACCCGACCGTCAAGACATTATATTATCAAAATAAAGAACAAACCGTCCGCGCTCCCAGTTAATCGGTCACCGCGCAGAGGCCGATCATCGGCTGGTGCAGCATGGTGATCTCGGCGCTGCGCCCGACGTAGCTGCGCGCCATCGCGATCGCTTCGGTCAAATTATCGGCGCGATCCCAGCCGAGAATTTCCGGCACGTGCGCGTTTTCCGCGCCGGCGGCGATCACTTTGCCGACGTGCTGGCGGCCGTTTTCACCCCAGTACCACATGAAGAACGGGTGCGCGCCGTGATAGGCGTTGCCGCGGCGATACATTTCTACGTAGGCAGGGTTGTTGGCAAATTCGCGCTCGTATTTTTCGCGCAGGTAAAAAGCGTCGCGCGATTCCGGCAGCAGCCGGTGAAAAAATTCGATGTAGCTCGGGTGAAAATTATGATCGAATTCGTCGAAGCACGGGTGCGTCACGATCATCACGCCGCCTTTGCGGAGCAGCGGCTTGTTGCGGTACATGTTGAAGTGATAGCCGAGCGCCATCACCTGAACCAGCAGCGGATTGAGCGCCGAATAAACATTGTAGGGCGAAATGTCAGGAATGCCGGTGATCATGATGTCACACTGGCCTTTGACCGGGATCTCGTACTGCTGGTAATTTTTCTCGAGAATTTTTTCGTGTACCGGTTCGGTCCTGCCCGCGTAGCAAGCGATAAGCTCGTAAGCGGCGGGGATCGCGTGCAGCATCTTTCGCCGCGCGACCCGGGGCAGATTTGAAAAAGTGCGCTTCATCGCTTCCCATTTCATCCGATCCATAAAGGAAAATTCGTCCTCGTTACGGGTCAGGATGTCGTAGCCGTCGGGAAACATTTGGTTGTTGAGCGCGGTTTCGATGTGAAAAACCTTGACGTTTTCATCGACCAGTTTGCCAAGCCGGATGACCTTGTGATTGAGCGCCGATTTCGGCGGATCCATGTAACTGTCAGAATCCAGAATGGTTTGCGGTTCGTGATGGGCGCGCAGGGATTCGTAATCGCAGAGCCCGACGGCGACCGATTTGTGCCCGCCGTCCATTGGGACGAGGTTAATGTTGAGATAGATCAACAGATCGCTTTCGGCGCAGCGGCGATTGATCTTGAGCGGTTCTTCATGCCGGGTAAAACCAAGCGTGACCAGGTTGTCATCGTCTTCGGCGTCGTGATTGTAAAAGCGGTCGGGGTAAAAAGCGCCGTGAATTTTTGAACCGACCATGCGCTTCATTTCCCACTCCGTCATTTTGCGGTGCAGGGAATTGGCGACGATCAGGTGAATATCGTCCACGCCGTTGGCGTAGCACATGTCGAGCACGACTTCGAGCATCGACTGGCGCATGTCGGGCGTCGCCATCGGCGGCAGCGGCAGCGAAATGTCGTCCATCGCGATGGTGATCTTCATGCCGGGTTCGAGCAGCGCGTAAAGCGGCTCCATCTCGAGCGGATGATTGACCGCGTAGCGGATCGCCGCTTCGCGATTAGGCAGCCCCTTGATCGGCGGGTTCGGATAGATCACTCGCGTGCCGATCGGGATGTCTTCGAGAATAAAATCCTCGCCAAAGGGCATGATCCGCGGCGCGGAATCCTTGTCGATGTACACGATCGATTCGTGCGTTTTTCTGCGTAGTTGTAGGGCCATGATTCTGTTGTTAATTCTAGCCTGTTTTCAGAGGCTTTCCGCGTTAGCGGCATTTTGGCCACGCTGTTTACGGCGTGGTATGCGATTTTCTAATTTGGTTTAAGCCGTTCTCCAAGCCCGTTAAAACGGCTGCATCTTTTTTGCGCCCCTGACCACGCGCTAAAGCGCGTGGCTATTTACCTTTCGGTAAAGCCTCCTGAACGAGGCTAATCGGGCAGGTACAAGCCCTGCCCCTACAAATGTTTCAACCGACTTCAATAAACGTTGCTAATTACCAGTTACCAATAGCCAATTACTTAAGATTAAGAATCGGCCAGTCGTGCTGCAGCGCCACTTCCTTCAGGCGAAAATCCGGATTGGCGGCGACCGGGTGCCCGACGATCGAGAGCATCGGCAGATCGGAGATGCTGTCGGAATAGGCGTAGGATTCGCTGAGGTTGATGTCTTCGCGTTCGGCGTATTCGCGGATCCATTTCGCTTTCGTGGCGGAGGCCATCACCGGCGGCAGCAGACGCCCGGTGGCGTAACCGTTGACGAATTCCAGGCGGTTGGCGACAAAATCGTCGATCCCAAGATGATCCATCAGCGGTGCGACGGAAAAATCCAGCGCGCCGGTGATGATGATTTGTTTCTGGCCGATCTGTTTCGATTTCTTTATCAGGTCGAAGGTCCCGGGGAACACTGCCGGTTTTAAGACGTCTTCGAAAAGTTCTTCGGAAAAAAAGCGCAGGCGGTCGAGCGATTCGCCCGCGTAGCTGCGAAAAAACACCTCGTTGAAAACATTGCGGCTGTAAATATCCGTGACCGCGAAAACGGGTATCTTCGCCAGCGTGCGCGCGCTCTTTTTGACCGTGTTCCAGATGCCCTGCTGCCGCGTGGCGTAAAAACCGAGCGTGTGCACCAGATTGGTGCTGATCAACGTGCCCTCGAGGTCGTAAAAAGCGGCAGATTTGCGGTTTTCCTTCATCTGATCTCCGGCTTGCGCAGTTCCTTTTAAAGATAAGAATATATGTGTAAAGAGGAGTATAATAACCTATATTCATACTTTTGGGTAATTTATGACGCCTGATTACAAAAATATTACTAAAAGTAATTACAAAGTTATTACACCGAAACTGCTTTGCGGCTTTTTGGCGATTTTTTTGCTTGGTTTTTCGTCTTTCGGGTGTAATTCAGCGGCTGATTCGCTGGAAGACCAATCACCGAAGGAAAATATTCCCGCAGCGGAATTTATCGCGCGGGCGGACGAATCTTTTGCGAACCGCCAGGATCTGAAAAATGTACGCGAAGGCATTGACCTGCTCAAACGGGCCAAGCAGGCGGAGCGGAGAAATTATGAAGCGGCCTGGAAATTGTCGCGCCTCTATTTTTATTTGGGAAAATATTCCAGAGAAGATAAGGAAAGCGAACAGGCGCTGCAAAACGGGATCGAAGCTGCAAAAGTGGCGACGCGGATCGAAACCGAAAAGCCGGAGGGCTATTTTTGGCTAGGAGCCAATCTCGGCGCGAAGGTAAAACGAAATCCGATAACCGGCTTGGGGTCGTTAAAAGACATCCGCGAAGCGATGGAAAAAGTCATCAGTCTCGACCCGGCTTTTGAGGGCGGCGATGCCTATGACGTGCTGGCGCAGATCGAGCTGCAAACGGACACGTTCGGCGGCAGCGCGCAAAAAGCCATCGAATACCTGGAAAAAGCGCAATCGCTGGAAAAAAATAATACGTTTCTTTATCTGCACCTGGGCGAGGCTTACCTTACCGTCGATCGCAACGCGGAAGGGAAAAAGCAACTCGAAATAGTGGTCAATATGAACCCGCCCGCCGGGCACGAATTCGAACACCAGGAAGCAGTCGAAGAGGCTAAAAAAGTTTTAGCGAACCGGTTTTGATGACGGATCGTTTTACGTAATACGCGATACGTAATACGTTTCGTGTCGTTTGGTGTACTCGCTGGAGATCTGCGAATTGGAATTAGAAAATTGATTTAGAGAGAACCACCCGGCGCTGAAGCGCCACCCCTGCTTCGTAAGGAGGGGAGTTTAAGCAACCTTTAGTTTGTTCCTATTTTAAAGTTCAGGACAAGCTGAAGCTTGAACTCTAAACTGTTGTTATTTCATTCCTTCCAAAACGGCGCGGGCGATGCCGGGAATGATGTCGCGCTCACTCGCGAAGCTGGTCGTGAAAACGACGAGGACGAATTTTTTGCCGTCGGGGGTTTCGATATAGGCGGCGTCGTGGCGGGTGGTGCTAGTCCAGCCGGCCTTAGACCAAAGCTTCGTGCCGGGTTTTAAGGCAATTGCGGTAAAACCGTGGGCCTGATCGTCGGGGTCGCCTTTGCCCGGAGTTTCAAAGTTCCGCTGCAGCAATTCCATCATCTCTTTCGAGCGTGCGGCATTCACCGCTTTGTTTAGCACGATCTCCGTCAAAAGCCGAGCGGTAGCGTTGGTGGTCAGCTTGTTGCGGTTGATGCCGTCCTTGCCGCGAAACTGCTGTTCGCGCCCGTAGGAATCCTCGCAAAAAGTTTTTTGACAGACGTTGATATTAATGTAGCCGAGCGAAGCGAAATAGCGATTCATTGCGTTTCGTTTGTAGCTCCAGATCTTTAATTCTTTTTCGGAAAGATCGGGGCCGCTGGAAACGCCGCTCAGATTATCGACGATGAACTGGGTCGCATCGTTAGATGAATCGACGATCATGTCCTTCATCGCGCGGCGAAGCTCCGGCGCGTCTTTCAGCTTGCCGTCTTCCAGCCAGCGATGGACTGCGGCCAGGTAGAACAATTTTACGACGCTGGCGGGATATATTTTTTGCTCGCCGTTAAAGCCGGCAATAGTTAAATTTTGAGGGTCCCGCAGATCGATCAGTGTGATCGCCAGATTTTCCGGCTTAAATCCTTTTGCGCTATATTTGCCGATCGTCTCCGCGGCCGCTTTGTCGACCAGTGCCTGCAATACGGCGCTGTTATTTAGTTCGGACTGTGACGGCGGCGCAAGCACAAGCGGAGCGCTTTTCTTCTGGCCGTAAGCAAAGAGGAAACAGCCAGATGTAATTAAAATAATGACGAATGCGGACGATACGATCTTTAACATAGAAACTCCAGGAATACGTGGTACGTAATGCGTGATACGGGTGTGTTTGTGGTCTCAGTCTTTGTAGCCACTGAGAATAAACCTTAAGAATGAACCACGAAATCACACCAAAACACACGAAAAAACAATTAAAACACTTCCGCCCTTACCGGCAAAGCCGTTCCTCTATTTATTAACAGTTAAAAGTTTATAGTTAAAAGCTAATAGTTCTGACATCTTTACCTGCGGCCGGATAATAGAGTATAAACAAGCAGATCTGTTTTCCAAAATCGACTGCGCGCCGGACCGCAGGCAAAAAATAAAACTAAGAACGCCAAGAATACTATGAAAATTAAAACTCTATCCTTAACCTTACTGATCCTTCTGGGCACGTCTTTTTTACAGGCGCAGACGAAGGTGGTGCCGATCCTGGAAATGAAGGTCGGCGGATTGATCGGCGGGGTTAGGAACGGAAAGTTTCTCGACGCCAAAACCACCGCGGCGGCGCTCAAGGGCGGCGAGCATTACGAGCTTTTTACCATGATGGGGCACGAAGAAGGCGGGATGACCGGTAAAAAACCGGAAAACGAAATGGACGTCTGCACCGATTTTTATTATGTCGAGATCGATCCGAAAGCCGTGACCGGCATCGCGCTCGGCGACGGGTATAAATGGAACCCGGTACCGCGCGTGCCCAAAGCGCTCTCGCTGACAGACAAAACCTATGTCAAGATCGCTTCCGATTTTCTCAAGCTAAAAGGCATCGCCAAACCCGTCGTGAAAATTACCCAGCTCTACCGCGTCGATCTGGAAGGCGACGGCCAGGACGAGATAATTTTATCGGCCACGCGGTACAGCGGCGATAATGCCGCAGCGGCGGCAAAGAACGATTATTCGTTTACCATCGTGAGAAAGATCGTGGCCGGCAAGGTCAAAAATATTTTTCTCGGCGGAGATTTTATCACTAAGAGCATCGATTTCGGCGCGCCGAATACCTACGAAGTTTCCGCGATCGCCGACCTCAACGGCGACGGCAAAATGGAGATCGTTCATCACGGTTCGTATTACGAAGGCAGCGGAACGGCCGTTTATCAGATCGTAGGCGGCAAGGAAGTCGAGATAAAAGCGCTCGGCGCCGCCTGCGGGGTTTAATTGCGAAATAAATAGACTTTTACGGCCTCTCATCAGTCCTAACAGAGAGAAGTTCTTCTAAGACTAATGCATGAGAGGTCAATATATTGATTAAAAGATCAGTTCTTTTCTTTGTAAGTATACTTATATGTAGCTTTGCAGTTTCAGCACAAATAAAACTCCCAATTCCGAAGATCGGGCAGCCGAAAACCGCCCCGACACCGGTAACGACTCCGAACCAGCCAAAGTCAGACGGCTCCGGCAGCACCGAGCCGGCGAAAACCGGCAGCACCCAATCGATCGATGCCACGGAAAATCCCGTTTTCTTAAAAACGACCCTCGACGTCAGGCTGGATATGGAAAACCGGTACTGGAAACTGCCGAGTGAATCCAACTATACGAGCTGGATCCCGCAGGTGCGATTCAAGGTTTTCTATAAGGGCAGCGTGAAACTGCGCTACCTGGCGGAGTATTTTACGCCGGACGGCAAGCCGTGGTTCAGCGAAACGCTGGAACAGAGCGGCGCCAGCGCAAACGAGCAATCCGTTTCCATTTCCAGCGGGCGCGGACCGAACAGGTTCGAAAATATTTCTCATATCGATACCGGAACGTTCGGCGTCAAGATCACAAACACACGCGATAATTCGGTGGCGTTTCAGGGCAAATTCAAAGTAAATAAATACAAATACGGGCCGGCCATTCCAATGTTTAAAAACCAGTACAGCTTTTATGTCGAGCAGGACTGGAATTTGCCGATCGGCTATGTCTGGCTCGATCACGTGGCGGACAAATTCTCGCCGCTGGTAAAAGTGAGCATGTGGCTGAAAAACGAACCCCGCGCCGACGACCTGGAAGCCAGGCTCTGGTACAACGGGCAGGAAGTCGCCACGACCGACGACAAAGGCGAAGCGACCTCGGGGCAATACCGCTATCCGAATATCATCGAAAACAAGGAACTAGCGTATTGGCAGGAATGGAGCTTTGCCTGGTACAAGATCAGATACCGCGCGGGAACCGGCGGTTATAAATATCCGGATGCGCAGTGGATAAACGATCTGCCGGGCGAGTATACGGTCAAGGTCTTTCACAAAGGCATTCAGATCAGGGAAGCGAAATTCAGCGTTGCCGGGGGAAATCTGACCGATAATAATATCGCCAGGCAAAACAACTTTGTCGAAAGCAAGATCATTATTCCGGTAAAGGTGATGGGAACGTTCGATAAATGGAATGCGACGGCGTGGAAAACCGACGCGTTTTATGGAAACCCGTTAACGGGGTTTACTCCGTAAATTAAATAACGAGATGTGAGCGCGGGGCGCACTCACGACAGCCGCCGGGACGGCAGCGCTACAAAGGGCTACTGGCGGTTCAGTTTGGAATAGATCAATCTTAGGCCTTCGAGGGTGAGCGTGTCGTCAACGGTGTCGATCAACTCGGAGGCTTTTGAGATCAGGGGCGCGAGCCCGCCGGTGGCGACCACGCGCGTTTCCGCGCCGAGTTCCGCGATCATCCGCCGTAAAATTCCGTCCACCAGCCCGGCATACCCATAATATAAACCCGATTGAATGGAGCCGACGGTCGAGCTGCCGATCACGCGTTCGGGCCTTCTTATTTCGACGCGCGGCAGTTTTGCCGCCCGCTGGAAAAGCGCGTCCGAAGAAATCGTAATGCCGGGCGTGATCACCCCGCCGAGATATTCACCTTTGTCATTGATCGCATCGAAAGTGGTCGCCGTGCCGAAATCGACCACGATACAGGGTTTGCCGTAGCGGTGAACTGCCGCCACCGCATCCACGATCCGGTCCGCGCCGACATCGGACGGCGGGTTGTAGAGGATCGGCATTCCGCTGTCGATCGTATTGTCGATAAAGATGGCTTTGCGGGCGAAGTAGCGCTCGCTCATTTCCTTGAAGGTAAAATTCAGCGTCGGAACGACCGAGGCGATAATGACGTCCGTGATCTTTTCGTGGTCGAGCCCGGCGACGGCAAACATCTCGCGCGCGAGCACGCCGTATTCATCGGAAGTGCGGTACTGGGCCGTCGCCATCCGCCAATGAGCGATCAAATTTTCATCCCGATACACGCCCAGCGAAGTGTTGGTATTTCCGATGTCGATCGTTAGCAGCATTTGGTCGGGGAAGGGAGGTTTTGTTTCGGTTAGCCCATAAGCGGCAAGCCGTCATAAACGATCTGCCAGCCGTTTTTCCGGCTCGATCGCAGGCTCTTATTGTACCATTCCAGCGCCGCGGCCGGATCGTCATAAAGCTGTACGGAAGGATGGTCTTCGCGCGGATCAACGCGACAAATGGCGCCGCCGCGGTTCGCGGTTTTCAGGCAAAGCAGCGCAACCAGGTCTTTTTTCTTGAGCACGGCGGTGCGCATTTCGGTGACCGAGTACTCGGCGTTATCGAGGTCTTCGAAATCCTCGAGCGAACCGTCAAAATCTTCGAATTCATCAAAATCCATAGCCGGGATTATATCACCCTTTTACTATTCCACGGAGCAGGATATCTCGTATTTAACTTCCGAGAAATTTTTGACCAGTAATTCTTCGCGGATCAGGTTTCCCGTGCGGCGATCGTGCACGTCGCGCCAGATCTCGTTTTCACGGTAATTTTTTTCATCGCGCCGCAGAAAGCGGTGATTTTTTTCAAAAACGCTGTAGCTATTGGGCAGTTGGGCGTCGGAGCGCAGCGCACCCTGCAGATGCTCATCCGTCAGCCAAACGTTAAACTGCAGCGTCCGGTCGGTCGGATTATAAAAACGCAGGTCGATGTAATTATAGAAAACGCTGGCGCCGCTGCCAAAAGGGAGCACGCGGCGGTCGTCCGGAAAAGGGTCGAAGCTGTGATGATGGCGTTCCGCGATTTCGAGCGGAGAATGAAAAGCCATCCACAAAAGCATGTTCGCCAATTGGCACAGGCCGCCGCCGATGCCCGTTTTTACCTCGCCGCGCGAAAGCTGCAGGCCCTCGAGATAGCCGCGCTCCTCGGTCGTTTTTCCGATCAGGTGCCAGAAAGAAAACGTTTGCCCGGGGCGGATCAGAATGCCGTCGATCGTCCGGCGGGCGATCTCCAGATTGGTGACCTTGTTTTCCTGGAAACGCGGCTCCAGGGTGCCGAGCTTCCGCCGCAAAAGCGATTGATGTTTTTTAACAGTGAAAGGAAGTTTTTCCGCGGCCTGCTCCGACGCGAAATCGGTCGCGCGCTGCAGATCGCCGAGCTTGCGAAAAATACGCTTTTGCCAAACCCGGGTATGGTAAATAAAAGGGTGTAATTCCGTAATTCTTTTTCTCATAAAGAAACCGACTGTAATTCTAAAGGTAAGACGGAATAATGACAATTGGCGCTGCCTATAAAAAGTTGTTGGCGCAGTGTCGGTAGCCCGACCGTTAAAATTGGGACATCGCCGCATTCGTCGGGCAAAAAAAGCCCGGCAAATCATGAAGAATTTGCCGGGCTCCTTGGTTTACTATCAGAAAACGTTTAGAAACTAAACTTTCCTGATAGCTGCATTCTCCTGGCGGTGTTCGTCACCGAGTCATTAATGCGGCCGAAGATCGTCGAATTAATAACGGCGGTCGGATTGTCGAACGAAGGATTATTGGTCAGGTTTGTCGCGTCGAGCCGAAGATCGAAACTAAACCTTTCCGTGAATTTGAACTTCTTGGAAAGCGAAGCGTTGGTTTGAAAATACCTGGGCGCGATAAAGAAATTGCGTCCGGTATTTCCGATGCTTCCCGCAACCGGCGCGCCAAAGAGCGCCCGGGTGGCGGAATCGAACCAGAAATTTCGCCCCGTCTCTAAAATCAGGCTTCCTATATCCCTGGTGCAGCTAATACAGTTGGCAGTCGATTGAACGACGTTGCCGACCGAAGTAACACCGGAAAACACGGTAAAGGGGCGTCCGGATTGCCAGATAGCCGTTCCGGCCAACTGCCATCCGCCGAGGACATAATCGACGATCTTATTTTTGGAAGAAAGCCATCTATCCTTGCCAAACGGAATTTCCCAGACATACGTGCCCTGAAAGACATGACGCCGATCGAAATCCGACCAGGAGTAATTCAGATTCCTGTCTCTCAGATCGAACGGAGTGCTGGACGCAGCCTGGACACTTCCCGCGGAAACGCCGCTTAGAGAAGGATCCCATGAGCGGTTATCCTTCGATTTTGACCAGGTGTAAGCAAACTGGAATCCCAGCCCTTTGGAAATGCGGCGCTTGAAGACCATTTCGACAGCGTGATAATTCGAATAGTCATTACTGTCGAAAATGTTAAAGCCGCCGGTGAACTGCGAGTATTTCTGCAGGAAATTGTCGTAACCACCCTGGCTTACCAGCCGTCGCCCTGAAACCGCGCAGATGCCCGCGGTAATATCGTCCGCCTGACAAGTACGCTGTGAAAGGGTCTGAGCCGCGGCTCCGATATTGTTTAAGTTGATATTGTTTTGCGTAACGATGGTACGGAAACGGGCGGAACCATTATTATTAGCCGGGTTGCCGCTCATCAAGGCATTGATCAGCGGACTGGGCGCGCCGGTGCGCAGCGTGTTCCAGGCGTTTAAGAAACTTTCATTGAGCCCGGGAGCCACCGTGAAAATGTCCACTTGGTTCGCGTTATATCCTCCAAGCAAATGAACTCCGTGTTTCCAAATGTAATTGACTTCGAAGACGTTCTTTTCCCAAAATTCCTGCTGGTAACTTATCGACCAGGAATGGATCTCGGGGAAGCGAAAATCACGATCGATCGCGCTGATCGAACCGGTGCCGAATGCCGTCGGCTGTCTCAGGCTTTCAGGTGTCTGTGTCGGCGTGAGAGCCGAATACACCGGGCCAAGATTGCGATAAAGACCTCCTCCCTGCCCAAAAGTCGAGTTGGTTACACCGATGTTGTTACCCGGCGTACTCTGAAAGATAAAGGAGCCGAAGAGGAAGGTGGCCGCTCTATCAGATGACATTCGGTAGTTTGCCCGGATCGAGGTTTTCCCCTTTTTAAATGGATCCCAGGCAAACCCGACGGAAGGCAGAAAACTGTAGTCGTCCTTAAAGACGTCGCCGGGAACCCATTTAATGTTACTCGAGGCAGGATGTCCTACCCCCACAGGCTGATCGGGTACCAGCATCGGCCGGCCGTCTATCACCGGCGTTAGCTTACCTTCCACGCGCACGCCCAGATCCAAAACAAAATTCCGGCGAACCCGCCAATTATCCTGGACATAGAAATCGAGTTCGGGATAGGTTGCGATATTTTCCCACCTGGTTCCGGACGGCGCGAACGCGGCGGGATTGGACGGGTCGAGGACGAATGCCTGGGATACGGTTCCGATCCGGCCCAGAAGATTATTGATCGTAGCCTGCAGCCTGGTCAGGTCAGTGGAATTGATGCCGGTCGGAACAGGTACCGTGGCCGCCGCCGGTAAGGCAAACGCGGCAAAACCGGGACCGTTGCCAAAAGTTACCACCGGTTCGATCGCCGATCCTCCGACATTGGAACGATCGTCCGTATGACGGTTGAATCTGAAATTAACGCCCGTCTTAATGGTGTGCGGCGAATAATCGAACGTGACATTATCGATAAACTGCAGCGTTCTGACACCGCGCGCATTATAAGAAAAATTGGTGTTCGGTGTCGCGATGGTATCCAGGAAGGTGAAGGGAATATTCGGATCCGGCTCCGGCGTGAGAAAGTCGAATCTGAACGTGCTGACCCCGAAAATAAACTCATTCGCGATCTTGGCGGTCGGCGAATATCTCCAATTTCCCGCAAAGTTTTTGGGGGCTCTGAAGGTATCGACAAAATTCGGCGAATCCGGAAAGATCGGGCGTCCGCCGTTGCCGGAATCACCCAAACTGTTCTGTTCTCCCTGCGCATACCGGGCATAGATATTATTTTTATCGTTCAGTTTGAAATCGAATTTAGTGACGAAATCATACTGTTTTTCATGCTGGGGCGAAGCAAAGTTGAAGCCGGCGGTATTCAAGCCGTCGCCGACCGTAAAATTATTCGGCAGCGGCGAAGAATTGATTATCCCCTGCAGCGTTGGATCGATGCCGGTCCCGGAAGGGTTTGTCGCGATGTTGTAACTATTTATGCAAGGCGCGTTTGTCGGGGGAGCGCCGACACAAGCCGGTAAAACCGGGTTGCCGCCCAGATCGACCGCGGCTGTGCCCGTTCCCGCCGGGGCATTGGCCCGGCCGGCGACGTAACGGAACAGGCCATTTCTGGCGGATTGAGTGTAAACCGTGCGGGTAACCAGCGCCGTGTCGTAGGCGCGAAGGATCTGGAGATTGGCAAAGTAAAAAAACCTGTCCTTGATTATCGGGCCGCCAACGCTGCCGCCGAAAATATGCTGGACGAATTGCTCCTTCGGCAGTCCGGCGATCGTGATCGGATAGGTCTTGGCGTTGAAATCCGGCGTCTGGTAATAGTCGAACGCGTTTCCGTGAAAATGATTGGTTCCGGAACGCGTTACGAGCGTTACCTGGGCGCCGCTGCTGCGTCCGAGTTCCGCCGTGAAATTACTGGTCACTATCTGGAATTCCTGGATCGAATCAGGATTGGTGCGAAGCGGCGTGAAATTCGATCCGCCGGCGGTCGATTCATTGATGTCGATTCCGTCGAGCGTAAAGTTAAAGGCGCGATCGCGGGATCCGTGGACATTGACCGCGCCGCCCGTATTACCTCCAAATACCACACCGGGTTGGAAGTTCAACAGGTCGAGCGGATTTCTGCCGCGCAGCCCGACGATCGGCAGGCTTTCCAGCGTGCGCTGTTCCACCGTGCTTCCGATATTTCCCGAACTACTCGTCTGAACCTCGTTCGCGGCACCTTCCACCGTGACTACGGCAGAGACGTCCCCTACTTCGAGCGAGACGTTTATGGTTGCGGGCTGATTGATATTGACCGTATTGCCCGGGGAGACGAATTTTTTAAAACCGGCCTTTTCGACCGTGATCCGATAATTTCCGATCTGAATAAGATCGAATACATAAGCCCCCGCATCGGAAGTCTGAGTGGTGAGGGTCAAACCCGTTCCCTCATTTGTCAGGGTGACGGTCGCGCCCGCGACCAGTGACGCCGAGCTGTCCATAACGGTACCGGTTACTCGGGAAGTGGTGCCCTGCGCAGAGATCTGACCGGCAGAGAAAAGCAAGAGAGCGATTAGAACCAATGCAATACAACACGGTTTTTGAGCCATATTTACTCCTCCTGAAACTAATTGTTGATATAAAGATTCCTGATAGCTATGGGTACTATGTACTAGAATTACTTATGTAAAATAACATAACTTTACAAAAGTGTTAACAGTAAAACAGGAATTCAGAGAAATGTGAGGGTTATATTTCCTGGCGGACGAGCACTAATAACCGGTCGAACCAAATCCGCCGACGCCGCGCGCGGTATCCGACAGATCCGCGACTTCCTGGACTTCGACCCGGATGACCGGTTTGACCAACAGCTGCGCGATCTTCATTCCTTTGGCCACCTCGAAAGGCTGCTTTCCGTGATTTATTACGATCACGCCGACTTCGCCGCGATAGCCTTCGTCGATGGTGCCGGGGCTGTTGAGCAGGGTGATCTGATGTTTTAAGGCCAGGCCGCTGCGGGGGCGAACTTGCCCTTCGGTGCCCGCGGGCAATTCGATGGAAATTCCGGTCTTGACCATTTTCGACTCGCCGGGTTCGATCGTCAGCGCATCGAGCGCGAAAATATCCAGACCGGCATCGCCCGGATGCGAATAAGAAGGAATCACGGCGTCAGGATTTAATTTTTTGATTTTTAGCAGCATATCATTTACGAGTGAAGGCGGGACGCCATCACCACAGCGGCCAGATGCCGGCGTTACACTAAACGGCTCTCAGATTTTCCACGTCGCCCGCGCGGACGATACGAATTTCGCCGTCAGGTTGTTTTACACGCAAACCGCCGTGCTCTTCAAGCCCGCAAGTCGTTCCGACGATGGTTTCGGCGGGCAAAATCACGCGCACGTCTTTTCCGGTGTGATAGGAAGAACGCCCGGCCCACTCATTTTTTATCCTCTCGACGCCGTTTTCCGTTTGCAATAATTCATAAAATTTAGAGATATTCGCGGTCAGCGCGGGAAGTAAAATTTCCCGATCGGCCGCGTGCCCGGTTTCCGCTTCGATCGAGGTCGCGGTTTGCGCGATCTCTGGCGGAAAATTTTCCGATGTGAAATTGATGCCGATGCCGAGTATCACAGCCGTCCCTTTTTCAGTTTCAGTCATTTCGGCCAAAATGCCGCTGATCTTTTTTCCGCCGACCAGCACGTCATTCGCCCATTTGATGTCGGGTTCGAGCGCATAAAGTTCGCGGAGCGTGTCGAAAACCGCGACCGCCGCCATCAGCGTCAGCAGCGGCAGAAATCTCGCTTCGATTCGCGGGCGCAGAACCAGGCTGAAATAAAGGCCCGAATCGGGCGGCGACTGCCACACCCGGCCATGCCGACCGCGCCCGGCGGTCTGCCGCCGCGCAACGACGCTCAGACCTTCGTCAGCGCCGCGTTTGGCCTGTTCCGAGGCTTCGGAATTGGTGGAGGCGAGCGTGTCGAAGCGCAGGACTACGAAATTCATCGCACCGCTTTCCAGAGAGAATTGGTGTAGTAATTTTTTGAATCGAAAAAGTTTTTTACCACCCGGAAGCCGCTTTTTTCCGCCAGTTCCTCGATCATCGCCAGCGTGAATTTCTGAGAAATTTCCATGTAGATCGGTTCCCATTTGGCGAACTCAAAACTCCCGTTCAGCGCGCCGATATTTACGGTCTGATTTTCGCGGCTGATCAGATAGCTGCGCGCCGCGCCGTCGGTCGGGTGATAGCTGGCGTAATGCATAAAATTTTCTATCCGGAAATTTGCGCCCAGCTCGTCGTTCATTCGTTTCAGCAAATTGAGATTAAAGGAACTGGTCACGCCGCTGGGATCGTCATAGGCGCGAAGTATCACGCGCGGGTCTTTTTGCAGATCGAAACCGATAAAGAGCAGGTCATCCTTGCTCATCGCGACGGAAAGGCGCTGGAAAAAATCGATGCTCTCGTCTTTGCGAAAATTGCCGATGTTCGAACCGAGAAAGAAAACGATCTTTGTCCGCTCGTCCGGCGTTTCCTTGAGCGTTTCCAGCACGCGAAAATAATCGCCGTTCTTTTCCTTGATGATGAGGTCGGGAAATCTGCGGCGAAAATCTTCGCCGAGTATGCGCAGCGCCTCAGCGGAAATATCGATCGGCAAATAAGTGAAATCGGCCGAGTTTTTTAAAAAATGGTCGATCAGCAGGGCGGTCTTGCTGCCGTCGCCGGGGCCGAGCTCGATCAGGTCGAATGAGGCATTTTCTTTTCGGAAAGCTTCGAATATTTCGGCGGCCTGCTCGCGAAAGATCTCGGTTTCACAGCGCGTCGGGTAATATTCCGGCAGCTTCATTATCTCCTGGAAGATGCGGCTTCCCTCGTCGTCGTAAAAATATTTTGACGACAGCGATTTCGGCGTGGCGGAAAGGCCTTTTCGCACATCTTCGGCAAAACGCTGCAATTCGGTTTGGGGTGAAGTGGTAGTTGTCATGAGTTATTTTGCGAGTCGTATTCCCGTGTATTGCCAGCGCAAATGCGGGTGGAAAAAATTGCGGTACGTTTTTCGGCTATGCCCCGGCGGAGTGGCGACAGAAGCTCCGCGCAAAACTTTTTGGTTGACCATGAATTTGCCGTTGTATTCGCCAACCGCGCCGGTCGCCCGGGTAAAACCGGGATAGGGCAGATAGGCGCTCTGCGTCCATTCCCAGCGCAGGCCCCAGTCGAACCGATCGGCGGCGGCTTCCCACTCAAATTCCGTCGGGAGCCGGCAGCCGCGCCATTCGGCAAAGGCAAAAGCTTCGTAAAATGAGACATGCGCCAAAGGGGTTTCCGGGTTGAGCTTTTTTAATCCGCCGAGCGTGAAATGAAACCATTCGCCGTCGATATTGTGCCAGTAAAGGGGGCTATTTACGCGTTCAGATCCGACCCAATCCCAGCCTTCCGAATGCCAGAGGTTAAATGTTTCGTAGCCGCCGTCGGCGATAAATTCGAGATACTCGCCATTGGTGACCGGATTTTTCTGTATTTGATAATCGGGTAAATAAACCTTGTGCGGCGCCAGTTCGCTGTCGAAACAAAATCCTTCGCCGGTAAAACCGATCTCGTAAATTCCCTCGGCGACGGAGACGAACTCGTTCGTTTCAATCACACCTTTTTCGCAAATTACGTCGTCCGCTTTATAGACGGGAAAAGTGGGGTTGACGCTGAAGGTATATTTGATATCGGTGAGTAAAAGTTCCTGGTGCTGCTGTTCGTGGTTCAGGCCGAGAACGACCAGCTCGCGGACTTCGGTGCCGATCTCCGTCTCGAGCAGCGCGAGCATATTTTCATCGACGTGTTTTCGATAATTATAGACGTCTTTGACAGTCGGGCGGCTGAGGCTGCCGCGCATGTCGCGCACGACCCTTTCGCCGACGGTTTCATAATAGCTGTTGAAAAGAAAGCAGTAGTCTTTGTGAAACGGCTGATAATTCGCGCTGAAAGGTTTTAGGATCATTTCCTCAAAAAACCAGGTGGTGTGCGCGAGATGCCATTTCGGCGGACTGACGTCCTGAATAGGCTGGGGAATGTAATCTTCGGTTTCCAGCGGGGCGCAGATATCCGCTGACAGCTTTCTAACGCTCAAGAAAGAGGATATGAGTGAATTCACCTGAGATTTTTGCGGATGACTTCCGATCATCAATTAAATTATACGACCCTTTGAACTTATATTAACCGAATTCGTTCGATTATTCCCGTAAGATTCAATACATAAGGAAATCATAAAGACATTTTGTCTTTTATTCGGAAAGCCCACTTTCGGGCGACTGTCAGGTAGATGCTTTACGGGAAAAAACCGCGCCCAAACGAATCGATTCCCATTCAAAAGCCTGCACGGCGCGCCTGTTCTCATAACTTTGAGACAGCGAAAGGATCAATTCGTCCTCATTGTAGCTATCGGGTTTGGCGGATCTGTTAGGGAAGACCGGGCGAAATGTTTTGTCGGAAAGACCGTCGTTACTGCGCGCGAATTTTTGGGTTGATCGTTCAGCCATCTCTTTGCTCCTTTTTATTTGCAGAGACAGCCGGGCGATTCGCTTTATTTACGGATTAGCTTCACAGGCTGTCGGCAAAATTTTCTTTTTCATAGGCAATCTGGGGCAAACTGTTATTACCGTTATTTCTCCTGCCTCAAAGGCTAAAGTTTATGGAGAAATAATACCACGTTGCCCGCCCGCGAAACAACAGATTCAGTCAAAAAGATAGGATCGGTTTAGGTGGGGGAAATTCACGGTGTCGGTAGCCCGCGCGTGAGCAAGGGCGCTTATTTACGGTTTGAAATGCGCGACCCTCCCCCACGGTCGGGCTACTGACACGCGGGGCTGAATGACGCGGCAACTCATATCAGGACGCGGCCAAAACAAAAAAGCCCGCGGTGGGGCGAGCTTTTTATCCTTTAAAAATTAAAGAAAACTTATTTTGCGGCCGTATTTACGTGTTTGGTCAGGCGCGATTTGTGGCGGGCGGCGGTGTTTTTATGCAGCACGCCTTTGTTGACCGCTTTATCGATCAATGAGATCGTGGGGGCCAAAAGATCCTGGCTGTCCTGCCCGACTCCCGTGGTAAGGGCCGAACGCAGCTTTTTGATGGCCGTCCGCAATTGGCTGCGGTTGGCGCGGTTGGCGTTGCGTTTCTTTTCGTTTTGCCTGACTCTTTTTTCGGCTGACTTATGATTTGGCATCTGTTCTTAATTAACTCCGAACTAAACAGTAAATACGCCATTTAGTGGCGCAAACTTCAAATATTATTGGCAAACCGGCGGATTGTCAAGCTAGGACTGACGTTTTACTACGATCATGTGGGTCACGTCCACGATCAAAACGGCGATCGGCGGGTAAAATGCCAGCGCGGGCCGCAGGGAATCGGAAAAGAGATGAGCCTGCATATTGACGATCACCCGGTCCATCTGGCCCGAGATCAGCGCCCCGAGAAAAAAACTGACGGCCAGGCCGATGAGCAAAAGAAAAACGGCTTTCATGGTGGACATCGGCCTTTGCTCGGATTCCTCGCCGTAACTGAAAAGCGTGTCGTGCACGACCGGATTTTCATTTGTGTAACGCTGAAACCCGGTTTTGAGGCGATTGATCAGATGGATCAGCCCGGCGACAAAAAGCGTGACGATCAGGATCTTTCCGAGCGGTTCCGAATTTTCCCAGAAAAGAGGTTTGAAAAAGGCGACGAAGAACGTGGAAACCAGCAGCGTGACCACCGGGAAGATCAATTCCTGCATCGCCATTGTTTCCTGCCGCTCACGGTCGATAAAACTATCGACCATGTCGTTAAACTGCTTTTCCATGGCCATTCGCCGGATCCGGCGGGCATGCGGATTTTCCGAATAGAGCACCGAATCACCGTTATCGGAAACCGATATTTTCTGGTCGTAATGCAGGCGTTTTTTCGGATCGCTCAGCACTTCGTATGCTTTTGCGACAACTGAAAAGCGTTTCGCGGCTTCTTTCGAGCCGCCGTTGACGTCGGGGTGAAGTTCACGCGCAAGCCTCCGGTATGCCGATTTCAGCTCGGCAGCGGAAGCACTTTTCTGAACATTTAGTATTTTGTAGTAATTCGCCATACTACGAAAAAACCGTTTTCCGGGGCGAGAAAGTCATGAACGTTTGGAAAAAACTTTTCCAAAAACTACCGAATTATAGCATAAATTCGCGCTATTTAAATAAGGATAATTTACTCCAAACCGTCGAGCTGAAAACTTATCGGGCTGGCTCCCGCGCCTTTTAAAACATCGACCAGTTTTGCGATCTCCCCGTACTTTAGTGAGCGGGGAGCTTTGAGAAATACGGTTTTCTCCACTTTTTCAGATTCGGCGAGATCGGTCCTCGATTCCAATCCGGCCGCATAAGCCCGGTTTTGCAGACGGGCGGCAAAAACCTCTTCCAGCCTGTTTATTAAGCGATCCGGTTCACCGACGGTTCCCAAACCGTTTTCCCGGTTGAGCTTGATCGTGCGGTCGGCGCTTACGGTGACGACAAGCGTGTCCGGGTGAGCAGCGCCATCCTTCGGCTCGGAAGGCAGCGAAACCGGAAAACGATGCGGCCTGGGCGGCGCGGCAACCATAAAAATTATCAGCAAGACAAGCAAAACGTCGATCAACGGCGTGATGTTTATGACGGGTTTATTTTCGGGTTCTCTCAGCATGGCTTTACTCCTGAACGTTAATTTTAGAGTCAGGAATTAGACACCCGGAGAGACGGAAAGTTCCGCGCTGATTTTAAAGACGAATATTTTGGAGTTTTTAGCGATCCTTGAGCTTGATAAGTATTTGACTAACTAAGATAAATCGTCCCATTCCTCGACGGTGATGGGGCGTTCAATAATTTCTTCTGCTTCTTTCAGCATCATTCGCAGTTGAGGAACTGAATATTCCGTGTTGGAGGGAACTGTGAGGCGATGCTGACGAAAACTAAAAACTGGTGCTTTGAACCTGAGTACGGGCCATCAAAGCCAAGCTTGCGTAAACGCCGGACAAAATCGTTTCGTTACTGGGATTCCACCGACTCATATTCCGGTTCCTTGTTCAGATTCATGCTGCCCAGTACAGGCAGCGGATGCCCCAGCTTTAGTCCCACGAGAACCCAATCTTCCAGAACCGAACGCAACGCGCTTTCACAATCCCGTAAAGTCGCTGCGAAAGCGACAACTCCTTTACACGAAGGGACTCGCCCAAAGAAAGTATTGTCTTCCAACTTGTCATACTCCGCCTGGGCCAAAGCGCGATCAATGTAATCACTTAAGATATATTGTCCATCCATATCTTTCTAATTCTAACACGAAAAAGATCGTCTTAAATACTCATTTTTCCGTTGATCGCGTTCATCAGGGCTTTGGCTTTGACGAGTGTTTCTTCGTACTCGGCTTCGGGAACGCTGTCGATGACGATGCCGCCGCCGACGTTAAAAACGGCTTTGCCGTCCCGCGCGACCATCGTGCGGATGGCGACATTCACATCGATCGTGCCGTCAAAGCCGATGTAGCCGATCGCGCCCATCGAAAGCCCGCGCGACGCTGTTTCCAATTCGTCGATGATCTGCATCGTGCGGATCTTCGGCGCGCCGGTGATCGAGCCGCAGGGGAAAACGGCTTTTAATAATTCGGCAAAACCGGTGTTTTCGCGAAGCTCGCCGCGAATGGTGGAGACGAGATGAAAGAGCGTCGGGTGCTCTTCGAGCGCGCAAAGTTCTTCGACCCGGACGCTGCCGAACTTGCAGACGCGGCCAATGTCATTGCGCAGCAGATCGACGATCATGACGTTTTCGGCGCGGTCTTTTTCGCTGGCCAGCAGCTCGGCCTTCAGCTTTTCGTCTTCCCCGGCGGTTTTGCCGCGCGGGCGAGTGCCTTTGATCGGGCTGGCGTGGATGATCCGGCGGCCGCCGGTTTTTTCAACCTTTTCTACCCGTAAAAATCTCTCCGGTGAAATACTGACGACGGTGTCTGCGCCGCGGCGAATAAAAGCGGAAAACGGCGCGGGGTGCGCCTGCCGGAGATTTAAAAGACAGCCTCCGGGGTCAGCGAAGCGGGTAATTCGGCACGCAATTGCCGGGTTAGATTTATCTGGTAAGTGTCGCCGCGGCGGATAAAGCGTTTGGCTTTTTCTATGGCTGCGAGATATTCGTCGCGGGAGAAATTCGAGCGCACCGGGGAAATTTCCGGCGTTATCTCCGGCGTTACCTCCGGAATGGCCTGGTACTTTTCCAAAGCCGAAGCGAGCGCTGCCGCTATTTTCGTGAATGAACTTTCGTCACCAGTTAGATATGTTTTGCCGAGCGTGTAATCGTGAACAATCAGGACCTCGAAAAATGCCAGGAATATATCGGGTTCGGGGAAGCCTTCGACCCCGCGATGGCGGGTCGGGATATTTTCCAGCTTGAGCCCGAAATCGTACGAGATGGTAAAGATGCCGGCCGCACCGGGATTAGCGTTTAATTCTTTTTCCAGTAAGGTGAGGGATTCTTCGGCATTTTTGCCCTCGATCCGGCAGGTGCGGACAGGATAAATTCCGGCGATAAGTTGATGAGAATTTCCGTGTGTCGCGCCGCCGCTGTCGAGCAGGCAGAGATCTGCCCCAGTGTTCAGACTGAGCAAAGCATTGACCAGATCCCCGGAAGAAAAATCTATCTCACTCATTTTGATCGAGTTATAGACTAGCATACGCAGCAAGTTGGGACAGCAATTTTGTATTCCGCAAAAGGCTTATTCGTGCTAATCTTTGAAACACTTTTCTTATGGCTGTAAATCTGACCGACAAAACGCATTTGATACGGGGTTTGGGACTTGCCGCGGCGGCGTCCGTCATCATCGGAAACGTCATCGGCACCGGCGTTTTTTTTAAGGCGCGGGTAATGACCTGCAATTTGGGAAGCCCCGAATGGGTGATCATTGCCTGGATCGCGGCGGGTATTTTGTCGCTGGCGGGCGCGCTGACCTATGCGGAGCTGACGGCGATGAAGCCCGAAGCCGGCGGCGAATATGTGTTTTTGCGCGACGCTTACGGAAGAGTTTCAAGTTTTCTTTTCGGCTGGATGCAGATGCTGATCGCGAAGCCGGGATCGCAAGCGGCGGCAGGTGTGGCGTTCGCGATCGGGCTTAACGATTTTCGCAGCGGCGGTCTGAAATATGTACTTTATGCGACCACGATCGAAAAACCGCTGGCGAGTACTTTGATCTGGCTTTCCGGATCGTTGAATAGTGTCGGGATCACTCCGGAGTGGACCGAATATCTTTTCGCCAGCACGATCAAATGGGATTTCAAATACGAACTGACGACGCTGCAGCTCATAGCGATATTAATGATCGGAGTGTTCACGCTGGTCAATTGCTTGTCGGTAAAATTCAGCGGCCACATTGCCACGTTTTTAACGTTCGTAAAGATAGCGCTGATCGTTTTTGTCGGCGTGGGAGCGTTTATCTGGGCGAGCGGTACTTTTTCGCATTTTTCGCTGGTAAATGACGGCGGCACGTGTGAAAAAGTTGCTGAAGGATTGAAAGTCGGTGGGGTGGGTTACACTTTTCTCGCCGGGTTTGGCGCTGCGATGCTAGGCGCGCTATGGGGCTACGATGGCTGGAATAACCTGACCTTTGTCGCGGGAGAAGTAAAACATCCAGGCCGCAATATTCCGCTGGCAATCATCGGGAGCACGATCCTGATAATTTTTCTCTACGTATTTGTGCAGATCGGTTATTTTTATGTGCTCGAGCCGACTCAGATCGCTTCGATCTCGACCAGTTCATCGGTTGGCTATACGGTGGTCAGTTCATTTTTCGGCGGAGATATTACTAACTTTGCGACGGCGCTTGCCGTTACGATCTTTACCGTGGGATTGATGATGTCTTCGCTAGGGACGATGCATACTTCTATTCTTTCAGGTTCGCGTGTACCTTATGCGATGGCACAGGATGGTTTATTACCTAAATCGCTGACCAAACTTTCGCGCACGCATGTTCCCATTAAATCACTGCTTTTACAGGGAGTCGTTTCCTGCATTTTGGCACTTTCCGGTTCGTTCGATATGCTGACGGATTACGTGGTATTCGGCTCGTGGATCTTTTACGCGCTGGTCACCTCGTCGGTGTTCGTTTTCCGCATCAAATATCCGCAAGCCGAGCGGCCTTACCGGGCTTTCGGCTACCCGGTCGTGCCGGTCATATTTTTGCTGGTGGCGGGATGGCTGCTGGTCAATACCATCGTGACGCAAACCTTCCAGTCGGTAGTGGGAATAATTCTTATTGCTTTAGGCCTGCCGTTTTATTATTATTTTACCAGGCGTCAAAACGCCGTTCCCACGGATTCCGAGCCTGAAATCTAACCAGTAATTAATGAGCAAAGAAAGAAGAAGCGGAGACGACCGCCGCATTTACGAGAGATTTCCCGTCAGTATCGAAGTGGAATGGGAAGGCCTGGTCGGCAGAAAACCCGGTGTGATAAACGATATCAGCACCCAGGGCTGCTTTGTGCTTTGCTCCGGCGAGGTGGACGACGGTGAAAACGTAAAGATACTTTTCCCGATGCCGAGCGGGAAAAAGCTCCAGCTCTGGGGCGAGGTCGTCAATCACGTTTTCGAGATCGGTTTCGGGATCAGATTTATCGAACTCAGCGAAGGCCAAAAAGATTTTCTGGAAAAATTTGTCGATACGTTAAGAGACGATTAAGGTATTACGGGATTTTGAAGAATTAGCCGCGGATGAACGCGGATTTACACCGATCTGAACATTCTATCTGTGAAGAATTAGCCGCGGATGAACGCGGATTACACCGATCTGAACATTCTTATCTGTGTTGATCCGCGCAAATCCGCGGCTAAATACTTTTATTTTTCTTCCGCTCTAGCTTCGAGCGCTTCTTTGGCGACTTCGCGGTCGTCGAAGTGAAATTTGTCGCTGCCGATGATCTGGTAGGTTTCGTGTCCTTTTCCCGCGATAATAACGACGTCGCCCGGCCTTGCTTGTTTTACCGCGTAATGGATCGCTTCGCGCCGGTCGGAAACTATCTTGTAGGGTGTTCCGGTTCCTTTTATTCCGGCCTCCACTTCGGCGATTATTTTTAGCGGGTCTTCAGTGCGCGGGTTGTCGGAAGTGATTATGCCTAAGTCGCTGTATTTTCCGGCCGCCAGGCCCATCGGAGCGCGTTTGGTTTTATCGCGATCGCCGCCGCAGCCGAAAACCGTGATTATCCTGCCGGAGGTCAGATCGCGCGCGGTCTTTAAAGTGTTAAGCAGGGCATCGTCCGTGTGCGCGTAATCGACCACGACCGCGAAATCGCTGTCGTGATTGGGCACGCGTTCGAACCGGCCGGGCGCGCCGACACAGATCTCGATGCCTTTGGCGATCGCATCCATCTGATAACCGAGGCCGATCATCGCGGCCGACGCCGCCAGAATATTATAGACGTGCGGGCGGCCGACCAGCGGGGAAGTAAGTCGGCGTTCGCCCTGCGGAGTTTTCAGAAGGAACGAAGTGCCTTTGATCAGGGATATTTCTATGTCCGTTGCGGTAAAATCCGCCCCGCCATTAATGCCGTAGGTCACGACGCGCTGGCCGTTCTGCTTTAACTCGCCCGCCAGCTTAACGCCCCATTCGTCGTCCGCATTGATGACGCTGAGCTCCGGTATATCGCCGAGCCGCCCGTCGAAAAGAATTTTCTTGGCATCGAAATACTCTTCCATCGTGCCGTGATAATCCAGGTGGTCGCGGGTCAGATTGGTAAAGACGGCGGCGCGAAATTTCAACCCGTCGACGCGGTGCAGATCGAGCGCCTGGGAAGAGGCTTCCATCGCCGCCATTTTGCAGCCCCGGTCGAGCGCCTGGCGAAGAAACCTCTGCGTATCGGAAGCTTCCGGGGTAGTGCGAACGGCGGGCGTCGATTCTGCGCCGATACGGTATTCCACGGTGGTCAGCATCGCGGTTTGTTCACCGGCGGCTTCGGCCAGCGCAAAAGCCAGATAGGTGGTGGTAGTTTTGCCATTGGTGCCGGTGATGCCGATCAATTTCAGATGACGGGAAGGATCGCCGTGAACCACGGCGGCGGCCTTGGCCAGCGCCGCGCGGGCGTCGGCAACCTGCAGCCAGGCGCCGGTGAAATCCGCCGGCTGGGGAAGTTCGGAAATGATGCCGGCCGCGCCGCGCCGCATCACGTCACCTACAAAGCGGTGCCCGTCCATCGTCAGCCCGCGCACGGCGGCAAAAAGCGACCCCTGGCCAGCCTGGCGCGAATCATGGGTAACGTCTGTAACGACAGTGGATCTATCCCCACTTAATTCGACATTTAACTGTTCGGAAACCTCACCGACTGTAATATTATTGAAACTCAAAATTGGTCCTTAAATAAATAAAGCTTTGAATTAGTGGATTATACGATAAAAAACAAAATAATCTTAAAAAGGTTACTGAAATGAAGTTCAACTTTCACGTCTTGCTATATTTGATAATTCTTGCGTTTTTAATGCCGGCGTGTGTTTCCTTTAAACCAGTGTATTTTAGCGATGATAAGAAATTAGCGGAAAAAGCTGTCGAAAAATTTCATCAATTATATAACGATAGAAATTTTAATGAAGCTTATGAAATGGCGCATGAGGCTGCTAAAGCCGAAAATGGCAAAGATAAAATGATCTCGGTGTTAGAAGGTATCTATGCAAAGTACGGTAAGGTTTTGGACTCGAAACCAGTAAAAGCGTATGTGCGGATGCTTAGTCAAAATGAACGACAGGTCGAGATCATTTACGAAACTAAATATGAAAAAGGCAGGATGAATGAGTTTTTTCTTGTAGTTACTAATGAGAACGAGGGCAAATTTTATACATACTCAGAGTTGTCCGACGAACAAGTGAAAAACCTGCCCGAATCCAGCAATTGAACCAAAAAATGACCCGCGATTTGAAATGGGATATTATAGTTATTCGAGGAAATAATAAAGATGAGTTTTATCAAGCTGTTGCTGGCTTTTGTCGCACTATTGGTCGTCGCATTTTTAGCATGGTCGGTGCTTGGGTTTCTCTACAGCGCATTTTGGACGATTCTGTTTTTTGGTGTGATCGCCTTGGCGGCGGTGGCGGGATACAAATTGTTTCTGAAAAAGGATTCGCCGCAGTTGGAAAGCAAAGACCCGGTTGCCCAGATCGAGCATGACGCGGCTGCCTCGCAAAAACAGTTGGAAGAATACAAGCGCAAATACCTGCCAAAGTGATTTTTTCGCAAAATAGCCCGCTAGACATTAATTAGATAATCCGATAAATTCGAAGGTGACCGGAGCGCGCAATTTATTGTGCTTCAATAAAAATGCCGAATGAATTCGGCGCTCCTGCCGAGGTGGCGAAATTGGCAGACGCACTAGACTTAGGATCTAGCGTCGAAAGACGTGCGAGTTCGAGTCTCGCCCTCGGCACCAAAGATCTGTTATCGGCGGAAGCAAAACTTCCGCGTTTTATTTAACCAACAATTTTGAAAGGCAGCCCGTTATATTAGAAGTGACGGAAGAGCCGAATGAATTCGGCGCTCCATAAATTACCGGCGGGCTTTATATTTAATGAAAACAGAATTAAAGGATATTTCACCCACTCAAAAAGAGATCAAGATCGAGATCGAAGCCGACGTGATCAAGCCCGCTTATCAAAAAGTGGCGCAGAAATACGCGAAGAATGCGGTCATTCCCGGATTTCGCAAAGGTTTCGCGCCGGTCGATCAGGTAAAGAACAGATTTAAAGATCAGATCTTTAACGAAGTGCTGCGTGAGATACTGCCGGAACAGGTAAGCCAGGCTATCCAGGAAAATAACCTGAACCCGCTGAGAGAGCCCGAACTTCATTTCGAAGATATCGAGAACGCAAAACTCGACGGTACGCAGTCGGTTTCGCTTCATATCCACGTCGAAGTAATGCCCGAAGTTCCGGCGCCCGAATATAAGGGGCTGGAAGGCATTCGCCGCGTGCGGCCGGTCGGGGACACGGAGGTCGAAGAGGTGATTGACGAACGCCGCAAGGCGCAGGCTTCGCTGTCGTCGCTGGACGATCACAAAGCCGAAACCGGCGACACGATCATCGTCGATCTGAACGGAACCTTTTTGAATGACGAAGCGGCCGAGCCGATCAAGGTCGAGGACATCGAGATCACGCTGGGCGACGAAAGAATCGAAAAATCTTTTAACGACAATCTGCTCGGCGTCGAACCCGACCAGGTAAAAACTTTTACGGTCGAATACCCGGACGATTTTAGTTCGCCGGGGCTGGCCGGAAAGACAGTGGAGTACACCGCCAATATCAAGGCGGTCGGCCGGATGGAATTGCCCGCCGCTGATGACGAATGGGCGAAAAGCCTGGAAGAAGGTTTCGAATCGATCAAGGACCTGCGCCGTAAATTGCGCGACGACATGGAGTACGTTTCGAAGATCGATTCCGATAATAAACTGCGTTCGGAACTGGTCAACGAACTGGTGAATAAATACGAGTTCGAAGTGCCGCAGGTGCTGACGGATTCACAGGCCAAGGGGCTGGTGAATAATTTTGCGCAAAATATGATGCAGCAGGGAATGGATCCCAACGCCGCGCAAAAAGATTTTTGGCAGATGGTCTATAACCAGATGCTGCCGCAGGCCGAGCGCGACGTTCGCGGAGCGATGCTGCTGGACAAGATCGCCGAGCTCGAAGGCGTCGAAGTCAGCCCGGAGGAAGTCGAAAAAGAACTGGAACTGATGGCGGCGAATTCACGCACCACGATCGAAGAAGTCCGGGCGCATTTGGAAAAACACGGCGGCGAGGCGAACATCGCCGAAAGACTGCGCAGCCGCAAAGCAGTCGAAGCCCTGATGGATCACGCCAAGATCACCGACGGCGAATGGCTGAGCGATGAGCAAATAGCGGCGCAGGAAATGGCCGAAGCGGCCAGGATTGCCGAAGCGGCAGGAGAAAAAACGGAAGCCGCGGCACCGGAAACCCCTGATGAAAGCGCTGACGAAACCGCTCAGGAAACTGCCGAAGAAACCGGCGGAGAAACCGAAAAACCAAAAGCCAAAAAAGCCGAAAGCAAGGAAGACAAGCCTAAGAAAGCTAAAGCCGTAAAGGACAAACCGGCGGCGAAAAACAAGGGTGAAGAGGAAGCTTCAGAATAGGCTCGAGGCAAAGGGATCCGGGCGCGATAAATTTAGACTCCGCGCGGTTGAGATTTTTGGGGAAATAGTTGTAGAATGCGATTGACGGCAGCGTCCTGTCACATTAGGGCCGTTCTGATTCGTCCCGCAAACTTGTCACTATTTCTCGAGTTAACAATCAACATTGAAAAGGTAAAGTAGGGAAGTTATATGGCATTAGTTCCAATGGTAGTCGAACAAACCTCGCGCGGCGAGCGCGCATTTGATATCTATTCGCGCTTGCTCAAGGACAGCATTATTTTTCTCGGAACGCCGATCGATGACATGATGGCGAATCTGATCGTCGCTCAGCTTCTCTTTCTCGAGGCCGAAGACCCCGAACGCGACATCAATCTCTATATTAATTCCCCGGGCGGATCGATCACCGCCGGAATGGCGATCTATGACACGATCCAATTTATCCGCAACGATGTGACGACGATCTGTGTCGGCCAGTGCGCTTCGATGGGGGCGCTGCTGCTGACCGCCGGAACCAAGGGCAAACGTTTCGCCCTGCCGCATTCCCGCATTTTGATCCACCAGCCCTCGGGCGGCGCTTCGGGACAGGCGACCGACGTCCGTATCATGGCCGAAGAGATCCTGCGAATGCGCGAAATGACCTCCAGGATCATTTCAAAACACACCGGACAGCCGTTCGACCAGGTAGAGACCGACGTCGAACGCGACCGCATCATGACCGCCGCGCAGGCCAAGGAATACGGCCTCATCGACGAAGTTATCGAACACCGCGAATAACCGCTCCCAACCGGTTTTTTGGCAGGTTGCTAAGACATTTGCTAACAGGCAAACGTTGGTGTAAAGTTGGCATCCAAAGGGAGTAACGGCCCCGCATTTTCAAATTTATGGTAAGACGCCCCGAAGAAGTTCTGCAATGCTCATTCTGCGGTAAATCCCAGAACGAAGTGAAAAAATTGATCGCCGGCCCCGGTGTATATGTCTGCAACGAATGCATCGACATCTGCAACGAGATCATCAACGATGACGATCAGGCCGTTGCCGGCGGGCTTAATACCCCGCTTCCGAAACCCGCCGAGATTAAAGGTTTTCTGGATGAATACGTGATCGGGCAGGACGAGACGAAAAAACGCCTCGCGGTCGCCGTCTATCAGCATTACAAACGGATCGAGATCGCCAAACGGCGCAACGACGTCGAGATCCAAAAATCAAACATTCTGCTGGTCGGCCCGACCGGAACCGGTAAGACATTGCTGGCACAGACTTTGGCGCGCATGTTGAGCGTGCCGTTCTGCATGGTGGACGCGACCACGCTGACCGAAGCGGGTTATGTCGGCGAAGATGTCGAAAACATCATTCTGAAACTTTTACAGGCGGCGGGCGGCGACGTCGAGCGCGCCCAGCAGGGAATCATCTATATCGACGAGGTCGATAAGATCTGCCGCAAGGACGACAATCCGTCTATCACCCGCGACGTTTCGGGCGAAGGAGTGCAGCAGGCGCTGCTGAAAATTCTCGAAGGCACGGTGGCCAATGTTCCGCCTCAGGGCGGCCGCAAGCACCCGCATCAGGAATTTTTCCCGGTCGATACCACCAATATCCTGTTTATTTGCGGCGGCGCATTTGTCGGGCTGGAAAAGATCGTCGAGCGGCGGATGCGCAACAAGGCGCTCGGGTTTAACGCCGAAGTGATGACCAACCGCCAGCGCCACGCCGAAGCGCTCGAAAAACTGGAGCCGGAAGACCTGATCAGATATGGGCTTATCCCGGAATTCGTCGGCCGCCTGCCGGTTCACGGCACGCTCAAGGAACTCGACGCCGACGCGCTCGTCCGCATTTTGACGGAGCCGAAAAACGCCCTGGTTAAGCAATTCCAGCGTAAATTCGAGTTCGACAATATCAAGCTGCGCTTTACGGACGAGGCTATTCGCGGGATCGCCGAACACGCCGTGCAGCGCAAGGTCGGCGCGCGCGGATTGACCATGATCGTCGAGGAACTGCTGCTGGAACCGATGTACGTGCTGCCTTCGCAAAAACGGACAAAAGAGCTGTTGATCACCCGCGAAATGGTCGAAAAACGCGGCTCGATCTTCGAAAGCCTGACCGGCGTTGATGACGTGGCGGCTTAGCGTTATATTGCCGCTAGCTTCAGCTAGTGGATTTAAAAGCCCTTTCAAATAAGGCTTTAGCCAAAATTATGAGGCTAAAGCCTTATTTGTTTTTTGCCTACAACCATTAGCTAAAGCTAGTAGCAATTTAAAATACATTTTTTAGCAAAAAAAGTATTCCCACGCCCGTTAAACTTTGTTAAAGTATATGTGTGCCTGTTTTTTGGCACCGTAATTCCTTTCTTGCTGCTAAATAAAATTAATTGTCACCTTGTTTCCGATAGATGAAACGCATTCAGGAAAAAATTAAAGACCTGGTGGATGTTCGTCCTTATAAACGGCTGAACAGCTATCTGGAAGACCCGGCGCAGACGCTTTCGTCTTACTACTTTACCGACGACACGGCCGATCTGATGGCGGTGTGGCTGGACAGCGTGTCCGACGTGCAGACCGGCAGCGGCGCCGCCCGTGCCCTGGCCGGCTACCGCGGCGTCGGCAAAAGCCACTTTCTCGCCACGCTCGGCGCCATCGTTTCGCAGCCGGAGCTTCGCTCGCGCGTGACCGAAGCCCATGTCGCCGCCAGCGCGCAGCGGTTAAGACGGCGCAGCCACATGGTCGCCTATGTCGAGCGCGGAACCTATGACACGCTGCTGGCCGAATTAAAAGCGTCGCTATCGGTGGTGATCGGCTGCGATCTTTCCGAACTGAGCGATTCGCCGCGGGAGCTTTTGAGCGTGGCGGCGGAACGGGCCGGGGAACTGCCGCTGGTGATAATTATCGACACCGCGCAGGACCGCCCCAACCGCGTGCAGCGCGACGACGGCGAAATGCTCGGCGAGCTGGCCGACATCGCCAAAAATCTCAATGTTTTTATCACTATTGCGCTCGATGACGACATTGCCGGGGCGGATAACGTAAATGCGGCGATCGCGCGCAGCTACCACATCGATTATCTCGATCAGGAACATCTTTACAAGATCGTCGATACGCATCTCTTTCCGAAGCGCCGCCAGAAGCAAAACGTGCTGCACGAGGTCTATTCTTATTTAAGAGACGCGATCCCGAATTTTAAATGGAGCGAACAGAGATTTTCCTCGCTCTACCCGCTGCACCCGATCATTCTGGAAGTGACGCCGTTCGTGCGGCTTTACTCGCCGGATTTTGCGCTGCTGCCATTCGCGGCGGACACCGGCGGCAAGATCGCCAGCCGCCCGGCAAATTCACTGATCGCCATTGACGAGGTTTTCGACCGCGCCGAAGCCGGTCTGCGTAAGGCCCCGAATCTGAAAGACGCTTTCGAGACTTACGACAAGATCGCATCTGAGGTGATCGCCAGCATTCCCGTGATGCAGCGCCTGCAGGCCAAGATGATCCTGAAGGGTTTGCTGCTGCTCTCGCTGGACGGCGACGGCACCACCGCGGGTGACATCAGCGCGGCGATGCTGCTGCACGATGAAAACGACCCGGCGAAAGCGGCCATCGACATCGGCGAAGTTCTCGATACTTTTGTCGCGGCTTTTCCCGACGAGATCCGCCGCAGCGAAGACGACGGCAAAGAGATCCGCTACAACCTGAAGGTCAGCGGCAAAGACGACCTCAACGCGGCGCTGGCCGAGATCGCGCAGACCATCGGCCCGCTTGAGATCAAAAAACTGCTTCGGCGGACGGCGAAAGAAAGATTCACCGACTGGATCGTTTCCAATGAAGGCCACGAGGAAGGCTTTGACACCGTCGATAGCCAGATCGTCTGGCGCGGCGGCAACCGGCGCGGCCGCGTGGTCTGGAACTGGAGCGGAGAAGCACCGGCTGGCGAAACCGGAGACCGGACGGCGGAACTCTGGGATTGGGAAATAGTAATTAGCGAAGCGGGCGACACCGGCAGCACAGGCAGCGCCGAATCCGCTTACGCGCCGAACGAATTTATTCCGGCGGCCGTCTGGCAGCCGGCTCCGCTCAAAGAAGACGAAACAGAAACGCTGCGGCGTTATGCCGCTTTGCTAAGCGACCAGGGATTAAAAGCCGCCTACGGCGAACAGGTCAGAGCGGCCGGGCATACCCTGTCCGGGGCCGTCAAAAAGATCTGGAACCGGATATTTCTGGAAGAAGCCAAATTGCTGGCCGAGGGCGAAGAACTGGCTTTTACGCCCGAAGCCCAAAGCTGCGCGACCCTGACCGAAACATTTTCGATCGCGCTGGCGCCCCTGTTCGCGGTGCGTTTCCCCGGCCATCCGGTCTTTGCCGCGCCGCTTGGCCCGGTACAGGTGTCGCGATTGGTGCAGGATCTTTTCAGCGGAGCTAAACAGCCTTCGACGGAGGTGCAGCAGTTGGCGGCGGATTTCGCGATGCCGTTAGGGTTGGTGTCGCCCCGCGGCGATTATTTCGTTTTGGAAAGCGATGAAAAAGTCAGCGCCCTGCCCTGGGTGGCTGACGTGATCTCACTGGTCGGCGCGAACGAAGGCAAGATGATCCCGCTCCGGGATATTTACCGGGTGATGAAACAGGAGCCTTTCGGGCTTGTGCGCGAAGCGCAGCATTTGGTGCTTTCCTCGCTCGTGGCGCAGCGCAGGCTGGAATTCGTCACCACCAGCGGCGACCGCATCAACCGGCGCTCGCTCGACCTGAAAATAGTCTGGGACGACATCGCCGGTGTCGAAAGCCCGTCGGGAATTTTCCGCGACAGCGTCGAACTGACCAACTGGGCAAAACTGCTTACCGGGGTGGACACCCTGCGAACCCTGGACGAAGCCGGCGCGACGCAGGAGATAGGCGGGGCCCTCAATTACTGGATCAATTCGTGGCAGGAGTTAAGAATTTTACAGCGCTTCGACGAGCTTCCGGCGGACGCGTTAAATACGCGGGTCTGGCGTTTGGCGGATCAAACGCACAAAACTTACGGCTCCGTGGCGACGGCGGTCGAAGCGATCTCGAATGAAACCATCCCGCTTGAAGAAGGTTTGCAGCGCATTGCCGACGCGTTCCTGGATTCGCCCGAAGAATTCGATAAATGCAAAAAACACCTGGTCGAGCTCGAAGATTTTATTGTCGGCGCGGCCAGACGCGAAGAGGTCTGGCAATATCTGGCCGTCAGCGAGCCGACCGACGACGCCGAGATTGAAAGACTGCGTTATGAAAATCTGAACGTGCTGGAAAAAATGGATCTGGGATTCAGCCGGGAACTGAACCTGCAGCTGACCGACGTCTGGCTGGATTTCGGCGATCAGTTTCAGGATTATTTTGCGATCAATCACGACCGCATCATGAAATCTCACCACCTGCAGGAACTGCTGGAACAGGTGCTGCAAAGCAACGAGTGGTGGGAATTCGAAAACCTCTCGAGATCGCAGGTCTTTCCCCGCAGCTTTGCCGAAAAAGCGAAAAAGATACGCGAAAAAATGAAGGATCTGAATTGCGGGTTCGACGTTCGCACGCTGTTGAGAGCGAAACCGTTTTGCGCCTGCTCATTTCGCCTGACGCAGATGGAGGAATGGGGAAAACTGCCGCAAATATTACAGGACACCATCGGCGAGGGAAGAAATTCCTATCGCCGGACGATCCAGATGCTGCGTGAGCCGCTCGGTAAGATTTTGCAGAGCATGGCCAAAAAAGAAAAAGACCCGGATATTCTAAAAAGCATCGCCTGGCTAGGCGAGGTGCTGGCGAAAAATCAGCCGCTGCCTTTATTGGGGAATACCGAGATCAGGATACTGGGCGACGCGCTGCAGGAACTGCCTGCTTCGATCGTGTTGAAGATCAAACCGCCCGAAGAAGACGGCGCGGTCGATCGCGAAGAATTAAAAATTAAGTTAAATGATTGGCTCGACGGCTTGCCAAACGAACCCGTTTTGTTGAATCTTGTAAGCAGTGGCAAAACGGAATAAAGATATCGCGGCAAAAATTTCCAAACCATCGATCACGGTGATCGGCGCCGGCAGAATGGGCGGAGCTCTGGCTTTGGCCCTGTCGCGAAAAAAATACCCGGTCGCGGCGGTCATTTCGCGCGCAAAAAAAAGCGCTGAGAAACTCGCCGGCGAGATCGGCCTTAACGCAAAAGCATTTTCCGTTTCACAGATCAATTCAGCGCCGGATTCGGACCTGATCCTAATCACCACGCCCGATAATGATATCGCCGCTGTCGCGGAAAAATTGACGGGAACAAAAACGGCCAAAGCAAATTTGCCGGTAGTGCTGCATACCAGCGGCTCGCTGTCTTCGGACGTTTTAAAACCGCTGTGGGAGCTGGGGTGCGCGGTCGGCTCGATGCACCCGCTCGCTTCGGTCAGCGAAGCGAGGCTGGGGATCAAAAGATTCAAAGGCGCTTATTTTTGCGTCGAAGGCGACCCCAAAGCGCGGCAGGCGGCTGGGCGGATTATAAAAGACTTAGGCGGTAAAGCGTTCTCGCTGGAAACAAAATACAAGCCGCTTTATCACGCGGCGGCGGTGATGACGAGCGGGCACATGACCGCGCTTTTTGCGACGGCGGTCGAGCTATTGACCAAGTGCGGGCTGGCCGCCGAAAAAGCACAAGCCGTTCTTTTCCCGCTGCTTAAAGGCACGGTAGAAAATCTTTCCAGGCAGGCCCCGTCCGCGGCCCTGACCGGCTCGTTCGGCCGCGCGGACGCCGGAGCGTTCGAACGTCACCTAAAAGCGCTGGTTGAAAATACCGACGCGGACTCGCTGGAAACGTATCTTTTGCTGGGAAAAATTTCGCTAAAATTAGCGGAAGAACAAGGCGCAGATAAAGAACAAATAAAAATTCTCAGACGAAGAATAGAGCTGAAGTTAAGATAGATATTTGCGAGCTCTACAAAACATTCAATGTTTTTTTCGTGTATTTAGTGTAATTTCGTGGTTTCCCCTTTATAGCCATAGAAATAAGATTTAAGAAGTAACCACGAAATTACACGAAACGACACGAAAAAATCCAAAACCGCGGCTTATAGGCAAAGTTCATCATCTTTCGCCTGCTAAAGCAGGCTTTATTAGTTTAAGCCACTTTTACCCCAGGTTTCGCTGCACTCCACCTGGGGCTATATTCTGTCGTCAGCTTCGCTGACTGTGGTACGACTATAGTCCGACTGTGATAAGACAACTTATTTCTCTTCCGGTTTTTTTGGTTCGACTAAGATGGTTTTAAACGTGGAAAGTCTGACCAGGCCGGGCGCGCCGCCTTTGATCTTCGAGACGTGTTTTTGCTGGGTGTAATTTACGGCCGCTTTGGCTTCTTTTTTTGCCTGGCTGTAAAAGGCCGCGAGCTGCGCCGATTCAAGCAAGGTTTTCGGCGGTATCTCCTTCCGGTTCGGATTGCGGACGATCACGTGCGAGCCGGGATAATCCGCCGCGTGCAGCCATAGATCCATTGCCTTGCCGACGCGAAAGGTCAAGGTGTCGTTATCTTTTGCGCCGCGACCGACGAGAATTTCAAACCCGTCCGAAGAGACAAAGCTGCGATAACCGGAAACTTTATCTTTTGGTTTCTCTTTCGTTTTTTCCAGGATGCGGTCTTCCTGTTTGCGGATAAAATGACCGAAGGCGACGTTGTCTTTTATCTCCAGAAAACTCTGCATTTTTTCCAGCCGCTGCCGCAGCACGAGAATTTCTTCGGAAACGGACAGGATGCGCCGCGGGATCTCGCTGACGGCGCGCTTGGCCTTGCCATAGGCGGCAAAGTGTTTTTGAGCGGCCTGCGCCGGCGAAAGATTTTCGTCTATCTCGACCTCGATCTGCGGCATCCCCTCGGTATAAAAATCCGTCAATAGAATTTTTCCGTTGTCAGTCTTTGCGGCCGAAGAATTTGCCAGCAGCAGATCGCCGAGCCGTTTGATCTTTTCGATGTCGCCGTGCGATTCCAGATCGCGCTTTAAATTGTCGCGCAGCTTTTCGCGCTTTTTGATCTCGCGTTTTATCTCATCGACCTCGGTTTTGGCGCTGGCGGCAAAAGCTTTGTCTTCCGCGAGTTTTTGATAATGCGCGTCGAGGGCTTCGGAAAGCGTGGCGGCCCTGTTTTTCGGAAAAGTTTTGTCGGAAGCGGCGCGCGCGGTGTTTTCCAGCTGCGGTAACCGGTAGAGCTCGCCGATCCGGTCGCTGTCGCGCAGGGAATCGACGATCCGGTCATAGGTATCGAGCAAAAAAAGATTTGCCGACCGCCCGGTAAATTGCGCCAGCAGGGTGTATTTCGCAGTGTCGCCGAGTTCATCGCGCGCCAAAATCTCGAATCGCACGATCCGCTCGTGTTTAATTTTTACGATGTCGGTCAGGACCGAATCGCTCAATCTTTTTCTCAGCAGCTGCAGAAAAGGCGATGGGTTGCGGGATAGTTTTTCGAGGTCTTTGACCCGGCGCGAGATCAGGTAAATTCGCGGCGCGGGATTATTTTCGAACGCGAGGAAAAGATAACGTCCGTCCGTGAGCCGGAGATCGACGGCAAGCGACAGGCGCGAAAGCGGAAAAATTTTGCCGAGCTTTTTTCCTTTGATCAAGGGCAAAAGCTCGGCAATGACTGCTTGGATAGTTGCTTCGTTCAATCTTCAAAGCCTACCAGCGATTATCTAAAAAGTTAAGTTAAGTTTCACGAACCACGATCGTGCCGGAAACCAGATCGTGAACGGCGCGTTTTTCATCGTTCCAAAACATCGTGGCAAAACCGATCCCGCCCAGCGCCAGCGACACGAGGTAAAGCGAAGAACTGACGGCCGCCTGGTGAAACGTCGGGTAATCATTGTCCGACGCGTCGATCATTTCCAGCGAAAACAGGCCCATTCCCAGCGTTCTGCCGATCAGGCCGACGGCGGCCGTGATGTAAAGAAACATCACTATCGAACAGGTGGCGAGGAAGGCAAAAAGCCCCTCGATGGTGAACAAGTTGCCGCCGCCGAGCACCATGAACGGGGACAGGAGGATCAGGCTGAGAAATCCGCTGATAATAAAATCGAAAAGCCCGGCATTGAAACGGTAAGCGAAGGGCGCGATCTCTTCGGCCTCATCTTCCCCGAAATTGACGGCGGCGGCGAGGTCTTCGACCGGGGGAATGGCCTTTGGCTCAGGATTCGCGATTTCCTCGCGTTTTAATGCTGTCGCCGCAACCGATGCAGGGCCGGAACCGGGAAAAGACGCGGCCGCCTCAGGCTTGTGCAGCTTGTTGGTGCAAAATTTTTCACCCGCCGCGATCAGATCGTTCTTTATTTTCGCGGCTTCGGCCAGGCGTTCCGCATGATTCAGCCCGATCTGCGACAGCCTGGTTTCGACCGTTTCGTTTTCGGAATAAATGAAGGGGCGGACGCCGCTTTCGGATTCTACTTCTTCCAGCGTTACCACTCGCGGAAATATCTTTGGGGCAGCCAGCGGGGTGCGCGGCAACGTCTGTGGCGTCTCCGGCGACGGTGCATAAGCCGCAGGCGTATAGGCAGCGGGCTTGTAAGTTGCCGGTGCGTAAGGCGCATAAGACGCAGGGGCGGTGTAGCTTTTCGTTTCGGACTGCGGCTCGTTTTTCAGGCGCGACCGTTCGATCCGCTCAAGCGCTCTCTGCATCAACGGGTGCGTCGGGGTTTCGGGCGCTTCCAAAACAGCCATTGCCAAGCCGGTTCCGCCGATCGCGTGTCTTTTCGCCGGAATCGCCTCGGTGCTGGGCTCGGCTGTTTTGCGCTGATCCTGGATATCCTTTAAGCGGGATTGCAGCTCGAGCCGCCATTCCGGAAGTTCGGCTTTTTTGCCGGGAAAGTCCACCAGCGTGTTGCAGGTGTTTTTGCTTCTGATCTCGGACGTGACCGCGGGTTTTTCCCTGACTTCTTCTTTTCGGATAACGGTTGCCGCAAGCGGTACGTCAACTCCTTTAGCCGCCTCGGGAGCCGCGTCCTGTTTAACAACAGGAGCGGTCTGCTCGATCTTACGAGGCTTCACGCGGGAAAAAAGCTCCTGGTAAAGCGGGTCATCGGTGTCCTTGCCGCAGCTGGTACAGATCGACAAGTGATATTCGAAATTTGTGTAGCAAAAGGGACATTCCATAATTTTTCGCCTATTACTGCTTAAGAAAAAATTACCTTTTGTTTAGTTAGGAAGTGAATTTTGAACCAAAACTCAGGCGATAATATCAGGAATCACTTTAACTAGTCAACAGGAAATGATAGGAATATTGAGGTTGAGAGAAAAGTTGCAATAATGTTGTAATTAACTTGCTCCCGAAATGTGCTTAAAACTGTGGAAAACTTAAAACACTTTTGCGGTAACATTAAGCGGTTTGGGGGGGAGAATCGACTCACTAATTAAGAGTTCCGCGCAAAAAAATTGACAAAAGTATTGCTAAAGACATAGGTTTACATCACGCTTCGAACCACGTCGATCGTCAAAGCGGTATCAACGCTAAAAGGGGTTTGAATTATTAGCTTAAAGAGAGAACCACCCCGCTGCTTGCAGCAGCACCCTGTCCTTCGTAAGGAAGGGAGTTATGAAAAGAGGCGCAAACGCTAAGAAGGTGATCTATGCGAATCTCAGTGCTTTTATTAATTCTTTTTTCGGTGTTAGCGTTATCTCCATACAGTGCACTGGCTCCGACGGCGGTGACGGCCAGCGTATCCGAGGGGATAGCCGCTCGATCAATTCAACCGACCACGGCAATAACGACGGCAACGCCGCTCACTACCCCAAGCCCCGGCCGGACCTGCTGCTCTCAAGGCGCAGCCGCAAAATGCCGGGATGGGACATGCAGTTCCAGTACCGGGAGCGGGACTTGTTCGCATCACGGCGGAGTAGCCGAGTGGTGCAGGCGCTAGCAATAAATAATTTATATGAAAAAACAGCTTCTATTTTTACCGGTATTGATCATCTTGTTTTCCGGAATAGCTTTCGGGCAAACTCCGACCGCTGCATTTGTTCAATATAAACTCGATGGTGTTGGCACGATAATGATCCCGTCGATCATGGAACTTCAGTCGGGCACTTATAAAGAATTTTCCGAGAAATTTAGTAAAGCGCTATTAGAAAAGCAGGGTTTTGAAGTTTCCGGAGAGCAGATCGTATTTCAGCAAAAGGGATTGAACGATCTCAAATTTAAAGAGCGAACCACCTACGCCAGAGTAATGATCAATACGGAGACAGGAAAGAAAGGTGAATTTAGAAAGCTGACCGCGAAAATTCCTTTAACGGCCGCTCAATTAAAAACATTGGACGCGGAAATGAAAAACCTAACCGAGTCGGGTTTTAAAGGAATGGGTATGAAAATACTCAGGTGGGATGGAACCGCGAAAGTAAGTCTTAACGGAGCGCAAGCATTAAAGACCTCATACCTGCGACAGCTTAATGATAACCCTTCTGTTTATGTCGAAATGTATCAGATAGAAAATAACGACCGCAGCTACGCTTTTACAATATCTTATCGCGTAGCAGATGAGGCGATTTGGAAAAATGTTCTACAAACGACCAAAGACAGCTTTAAGATCCTGGCCAGGTGAGCGAAGTATGTTATTTCCTTCTTTTAGTGATTAGGCGACAAAGGCATTTTGTAGATCGGGGAAATTTTTAAATAATTATAAGCGCTGTCTGCCCGGAAACCCGGCTTCGAGTTCGTGCCACCATTCCAGTTCGGGGCCGTCGCCGAGCTGCCAGCAAAGCAGGACGATGCGGTCTTCGCGCTGCGAGGGAAAGTCGATCAGGCCGCGGGAAAAATCCTTCATCTGCACGCCCAGTTCATCCAGCTTGATGGCATGTTTGCTCAGTTCGATCAGGGCATTGACGTAATTCGAACCGCCTTCCATCCCGCCTCCGCCGTGTTCGGCGGCCTCAGCGGCGGCCACGGCGCTTTTACGGAAACTCTGAACTTTCAGGTGACGGGTTTTGATCTCCAGCAGGATCGGTTCGACCACCGGCAGCAAGCGATTGGCTTCGTCAACCGTAAAAAGCTTCAAATTCTCCGTTCTTTCCGTCATAAACTCTTTATCCTTCATCGCTTACACGCACAAAATCGTCGATCTCCTCAGTTTTCGGGCCGGCATATTCGGGAGCCGGGGTAACGATGTTTCCGTGGCCGTTATTATAATTTCCGTTTTGCGGCCCGCCGCCCATGATCGGCGGGGTCAGCATTTCTTCCGGCGCGATATAAGAGGGAACGTCGTAACGATCGCCCTGCGAGCCGTCTTTTTTGACCATGTGGGCGATCTCGCCGAGGTCGATAAAGTAATCCGCGACATCGATCAGTTTCGGAGCGCTGTTCGAGCGAAAGCCCGCCACTTCGACCCGGCAGCCTTTGTAAGCGACGGCATTGACGGCATAAACGAAGTCCTCGTCGCCGGAAACCAGCACCGCGGTGTCGTATTTCCCGGCCAGGCTGAGCATATCGACGGCGATCTCAACGTCGAGGTTCGCCTTGCGCGTGCCGTCGTAAAATGTTTTGAGCTCTTTTTGAATTACGCGGAAACCGTTGCGGCGCATCCAGAGCAGAAAGCCCTGCTGGCGTTCGGCGCCCGCATCGACACCGGTGTAAAAAAAGGCGCGGAGCAATCTGCCGTCGCCCAGCAGAACGCGCAAAAGTTTGTTGTAATCAATATCTACGTTGTGAAAACGCGCGGCGTGAAAAAGATTATTTCCGTCTATAAAAACCGCCACCAACCCGCGATTTCCAAACTGCCACGAGGTGGTATTACTTGGATCGAATTGCATTGTCTGATACCTTCCGCAGTACTGATATATATTTTAGATAGTCAATTAAATAAAAAATTCAAATAATCGAAATTTAAACTAGCTATAGTCTGCGTTTAGTAGGGTAAATTGGTCAAGCCAAAATGAGCCATTTTTCGCGGAAAGACGGATTTAGTCGTATAATCTGAGAGCGTAAATGAGATGAGCAAAGAATCGGATATCGCAAAACAATGGTTGAACGATCTGCCGGCCGCGGCGGAAAAGCCCGGTTTTAAACCGGAGGAAATGGTCGTTTGCGAAAAATGCGCGCGAAAAAATCCGCCGACGCGGTCAAAGTGTTTTTATTGCGGCGAGCAACTGCAGAGCGAAAACGGGCAGGCGGATACGGTCGTTTCAAATCTCAGGCAGATGGAAGCCTGGGAAAAAGGATTCAACATTATTCTGCTAAATAACGCCGCTAAGTACACGGAAGAAAGTATTCATGCCGCCGCCAAAGCGCTGCGCCGGGAAGCGCCGGAAGTGGCCGATCTGCTAAATAGCGGCAGGAGTTTGCCGGTCGCCAGGGCGGAATCGAAGGCGGAAGCGGAAGCTATCCAAGGGCGTTTGCGGGAGGCGGGGCTTAGCTCATTTATCTGGGCCGACGCGGAGATCGACCTTGAATCGCCGGTGCGCCTGCGCGGAGCGGGATTCGACGAGGAAGCCGTTACCTTCGTACTTTTTAATACGGGCGAAGAAATACGACTACCCTGGAGTGAAATAATTTTAGTAGTGACCGGCAGCATTTTTGAAAAGCGGGTCGCTTCGACGGAAAAGCGAAAGAGGAATGAAGCGAAGCAGGTAACGGATTCTTCGGAAACCAGCCGCGACGAGCCGGTGATCGATATCTACCGCCGCGACGACCCAACCGGCTGGCGGGTTTTGACCAGGGGATTCGATTTTTCCTGCCTGGGCGCGCAGAAAGGTTTGCTGGCCGTGGAAAATATAAAACGGCTCGCGGGTCTGATCGGCCGGCGCGCGGCGGGTGCCCGGATCGATGATAATTATTTAAGCTCCCGAGCGGTGCTGGGAATGGTCTGGGCGAACGAGGAAAAAATGGCTTCGCACAATTGGCAGCGCAAGGGGATGGGAAATATTCATTTCGACAATGTCACCGTGATCGACAACAATGCGCAGTTCACGAAATATTCACGGCTGCAATGGCGATTAGCGAAGGAAACAAATTCGTGACGAATTCAGGAAAAATATACGGGCTGGCACCGGTGCTCGAAGCGCTAAATTCGGGCAAGGGAAAAGTGCAGAAGATCATCGCCGCCGACGGCCTGGCCCATAGCCGTTTCGAGCAGATCAGCCGCGCCGCCCGCGCGCAGGGGATCCCGCTGCAAAAAGTGCCGCGTAAAGCCCTGTCGCGCTACACCGGCGATGAAGAAATAAATCACCAGGGGATCGTGGCTTTTGTTTCGTCTTCGGAGGCCGATTATGTCAAAGCCGACGATCTGCTGGACGAAATTTCCGCGAAAGTTTCCGTCGGGGAAAAACCGCTGGTGGTTGTTTTAGACGGGGTCGAAGACCCGCACAATCTGGGGGCGATCCTGCGCACGGTGGAATGCAGCGGAGCGGACGGCGTGTTTATTCCCGACCGCCGCGCCGTCGGTTTGACCGACACGGTGGCAAAGGTTTCCGCCGGCGCCACCGAGCATGTAAAAGTTGCGCAGGTGACCAACATCAACCGTCTGATCGAACAGCTAAAATCCACGGGCGTCTGGGTGGTAGGGACGAGCGCCGATGCTAAAATGAGCTATACGGAATGGGATTGGGCGCAGAGCTCGGCGCTGGTGATGGGCGGCGAGGGAAAGGGTTTGCACCGGCTGGTAGCGGAAAACTGCGATGTGCTGGTAAAAATTCCTTTGCTTGGTAAAATAGAATCTTTGAACGTCTCGGTCGCCGCGGGCGTAGTATTATATGAGGCGGTAAGACAGAGGGCCGGAAGCGGAAAACAGGAAATCAGGAAATAGGAAAGGTAGTAGTGTGAGTGGCAGGTTTAAAACCGGCGACTGACATCTGACCACCGACAACTGAACAATTATGTTTTGTCAAAAATGCGGAGCGCAAAATCCTGACAACGGCAGATTCTGCCGGAGTTGCGGCAATGACCTGGGAAACACGGTTCCGGCGCCTGTGGCAAATACGCCGATGCCGAACGTTTATGTCGATCATAAAGGAAAGGTTCGCTCAAACGATCCGAACGATATTTGGAGCAATGCCATCCGCAATATGCTGATGGGCGCAGGTTTTTTTATTATCTCGATGGCTTTGCTTATTACCAACGTGGCGAACGGAAGCAGATGGTGGTGGGCGATGCTTTTCCCGGCGTTTTCGCTGCTGGCAACCGGTATCTCGCAAGCGGCTAAAGTAAAAAGGATCGAAAAACAGATGGGGGCGCAGCCTTTCGGGCAGAGCCAGTTTCCATCCGGACATTCCGGCGCGTCGCTGCCGCCGCCCGTCCAAACCGATTACGCCAGCCCGGCGAGATCCATGTATGACACCGGCGAATTCGCTACGCGGCCGCCCAGCGTGACCGAGGGAACGACCCGGCATCTGGAGATCAACAAAGAAGGCGAAACGATGACACTGCCGAAAAAAGATTAGAGTGTTTAGAGGGGGTCTCGGATCGCCGGAAATTTATCGGCAGCACCGACAGTATCAGGGGTCAGAGACCGCCTCTAAACGACAGGTTATTTTTTCAGCATCGCGGAAAGCTTTCCGCCCGACAATTTATTCATCACCGAAAAGTATTTTTTGGGGAACCAGCGCTGAATTTTGTCGATCTGTTTTGCGTCCGACCCGATCAGAATTCTCACATTCTTGTTTTTGATTCCGGTAACGATCGTTTCCGCGGCCTGTTCGGCGGTGGTGGGTGAGGCCCTGTCGAAAAATTTCCTGACGAGTTTTTTGTCTTCGTCCGTGGCATTTTCGCCGATGCGGCTGTCATTGCAGATATTGGTTTTTATCCCGCCGGGATGAACGCAGGAGATAAGAACATTCGAGCCTTCGAGTTCGTGCCGCAGACTTTCGGTAAAACCGCGAACGGCAAATTTGCTGGCGCAATAAGCGGCCTGGCCCGGCGGCGCGATAAATCCGAAAACGCTCGAGACATTGAGGATATGGCCGGTTTCCTGCGCCTGTAATAAGGGCAGAAAAACTTTTGTGCCGTATACCGTGCCCCAAAAATTGATCCCCATCAGCCACTCCATGTCGGCGAGTGAGACTTCCCCGACATTTCCGACCAGCGCGACGCCGGCGTTATTTATCAAATGAGTCACGCGCCCGTGTTTTGCGATCGCCTCACTAGCGAGGCGCTCGACCTGATCGAGTTTTGAGACATCGACAATATGCGCGGAAACCGGCACGCCGAATTTTTCGGCCATAGCGGCGGTTTCCCGCAAACCCGGTTCATTGACGTCGGCGATGGCAATTCCGGCGATCTTTTCCTGCGCTAAACGCGCCGCCAGCGCGCGCCCGATTCCCGAAGCCGCGCCGGTCACAACCGCGACACTTTTTTCATTTAAGCTCATAGAAATTTTTACAGGGATACAGTGGATGAAAGGGATAACGATCAAACGCCCAAACATTCACTTCAATTTTTAATATACGGTAATATCCCGATCTATCTGGAAAGCGACCTCTTTCTTTTCCTTTGCTACATTAGCAAATTTTTTGCGCAGTTTCTTTTCCTTGCGGACTAAACGTGGCAGCAGCCATTTTGCCATCTTCATTCGCCGCAGCGCCGCCATCGGATCGACCAGGTGCGTATCGGGCAATTTCGTGCCGGATTCTTTCATCACCAGCCCGATCGGCAGCTGCATCCCGTCCTGAAGCCTGACGATCTCGGCGATCAGTTTTGCGGCCGGCGTTACCAGCGGCCCAAAACCGTAACGGGTCTGCTGGGTGCCGATGAGATAAAGATTTTTATGATCCGGCAAAACGCAGCCCGCATAAACCATCGCCAGGTTGCCGTTTTTGATCTCGACCATGCCTTCGGGCAGAAAGGGAAAGCTGACATAAAACCCCGTTCCGCAAACGACGGTGTCGAATTCGTCGCTGGTGCCGTCGATAAAATGAACCGTGTTATTTTCAAACCGGGTGACGTCCGGGCGCGGCGCGATGCGCCCATGTTTTAGATAATGCAGCAGCTCGCTGTTAAGCGTCGGATGATGTTCGAAAATTTTATGATCGGGGCGGGGAAGCCCGTAATCTTCATATTTTCCCAACACGACGCGCAGCGAAAGCTTGAGAAAAAACCGCTGGACGGCGACCGGAAAATATACCAGCGGCGATTCGGCCGTCGGTTTGCCGAAAAGCGTTTTCGGCAGGAACCAGTAGCCGCGCCGGAGGCTGAGGTGACAGCCCGAGCCAACCCGGGCCGCTTCGGAAGCGATATCGCAGGCGGAATTTCCCCCGCCGATGACCAACACTTTTTTGCCCTCGAGCTGGACGGGGTCTTTGTAATCCTTCGAATGAAAAAACTCGCCGGTAAATTCGCCGGGATAATCGGGCAGGCGTTTTTGCCAATGATGGCCGCTGCAGACGGCGACGCCTTTATATATGCGCTTCTCACTCCCATCGCGGGCGGACAATTCCACCTCCCAGAGATCGTTCTCACGCGGGAGGATCATCAGCACTTTGGTTTCGAATTCGATGTGTTCTCTTAAACCGAAAGTATCCGCGTAGCTTTTCAGATAGGCCAGCATCTGCTGCCAGCTGGGAAAATCCGGGTAGTCCCGCGGCATCGGAAAATCCGCGTATTCGGTGGTGTGTTTCGAAGAAATGATGTGCGCGGTGCGATAAACTCCGTGCTTCCAGTTTCCGCCGACATCGGAATCGGCATCCACCTGGTCGTAGGCGATTCCGGCTTCCTTAAAAGCTTTTGCTACCGCCAACCCAACCGGCCCGGCGCCAATGACGAGAAATTTTTCCGGTGTATTAGACAATTGATTTTACGCTCGATGTTTTTTGTGTTATTTAGTGTAATTTCATGGTTTCCGGCTTTATTGCGCCATTAGATAAAGCTTAAGAAGTAACCACGAAATTACACGAAACGACACGAACAAATCTTAATCCGGCGGCTTCACCCGATCCACCATTTACTAACGGTTTAAAAGGTCACAGCTAAAAGTTAATAGTAGTTTACTCTTCGATCTGCGCATGAGCGGATGACAGCCGCGCGATCGGCACGCGGAAGGGCGAGCAGCTGACGTAATCGAGCCCGAGCGAATCGAAAAATTCGACCGAACGCGGATCGCCGCCGTGTTCGCCGCAGACGCCGATCTTGAGTTTCGGGTTTACCGAGCGGCCTTTTTCGACCGCGATCTTGATCAGCTGCCCGACGCCTTCCTGGTCGAGCGTCTGGAAAGGATCGTCCGGGTAAATTTTCTTTTCCACATAGAGCGGCAAAAATCTTCCCGAATCGTCGCGGCTCAGCCCGAAGGTGGTCTGCGTCAGATCGTTGGTGCCGAACGAGAAAAATTCCGCGTCCGCCGCTATTTTGTCCGCGACCAGCGCGGCGCGCGGAAGCTCGATCATCGTGCCGACCATGTAATTAAGTTCGAAACCGAATTCGCCCATCACCTGTCTGGCGAGTTCGCGCACCAGCTTCGCCTGGTCGCGAAATTCTTCGGGCGTGGAAACCAGCGGGATCATCACTTCCGGCAGCACGACGAGCCCTTCGTTCTGCACCTCGCAGGCGGCTTCGAAAATAGCGCGCACCTGCATTCGGGTCACTTCCGGCACGAGAATGCCCAGGCGGCACCCGCGCAGGCCGAGCATCGGATTTTCTTCCGACAGATGTTCGACGCGGCGCAGAAGTTTCCGTTTTTCGGCGATCTCGTCCAGCAGCAGGTCCATTTCCTTCGGGCTGGCCTTGCGCGACTGGAATTTCAGTTCCGTCAATTCTTCCATCAGATCCTGGTGGCTCGGCAAAAATTCATGCAGCGGCGGGTCGAGCAAACGGATCGTCACCGGCAGCCCCTGCATCGCGCGGAAAATCTCGACGAAATCCTGCCGCTGGAAAGGAAGCAGTTTCGCCAGCGCTTTTTCGCGTTCGCCGAGGCCGCCGGCGAGGATCATCTCGCGCATTACGGCCAGGCGGTCTTCGCCAAAAAACATGTGTTCGGTACGGCATAATCCGATGCCTTCGGCGCCGTAATTTCTGGCGACCTCGGAATCGTGTCCGGTGTCGGCATTGGCGCGGACCTTCATCCGGCGCGCCCCGTCCGCCCATGACATCAGCAAGCGAAAATTATCGTCGAGTTTTGGCTGCACGGTGGCGATCTGCCCGACAAAAACGCGCCCGGTCGAACCGTCCACGGTGATCCATTCGCCTTTGGGAATGGTAGTGTCGCCGACGGTAAATTCATTGTGGCTGTAATTGATATTTAATGCGCTGGCGCCGGCGACGCACGGTTTTCCCATGCCGCGCGCGACCACCGCCGCGTGGCTGGTCATGCCGCCGCGCTGGGTCAGGATGGCTTCGGCGGCGACCATGCCGTGAAAATCGTCGGGGCTGGTTTCACGCCGCACGAGAATTATTTTTTCGCCCTGTTTGGCATATTCTTCGGCTTCGTCGGGATCGAAAACGACGCGCCCCTGCGCCGCGCCGGGGCTGGCCGGAAGCCCGGTTGCCAGCGGGGTGGTTTCCCCGTTCGGATCGATCATCGGATGCAGCAGTTGGTCGAGCTGATCGGCGGAAACACGCTGGAGCGCGGTTTTCTGATCGATCAATCCTTCATTAAACATCGCCACTGCAACCCTAACCGCCGCCGCGCCGGTGCGTTTTCCGTTGCGCGTCTGGAGCATGAAAAGCTTGCCGTTTTCGATGGTGAATTCGATGTCCTGCATGTCGCGGTAGTGTTTTTCCAGCCGCGTGGTGATGTCGGAAAGCTGCGCGAAAACTTCCGGAAGCTGTGTATGCAAATGCGAGATCGGATTCGGCGTGCGGGTTCCGGCGACGACGTCTTCGCCCTGCGCGTCGAGCAGGTATTCGCCGTACAAGAGCGCTTCGCCGGTCGAGGGATTGCGGGTAAAGCAGACGCCGGTGCCGCTGGTTTCCCCCATGTTGCCGAAAACCATCGCCTGAACGTTGACGGCAGTGCCCAGGTCTTCGGAAATGCGGTTGACGCGGCGGTAATCGATCGCGCGTTTGCCCATCCAGGATTCGAAAACGGCGGCGATCGCCATTCGCAATTGTTCTTCGACGCTGTCGGGAAAATCCTTGCCGTATTCTTCGGCAAAAACGATACGTTTATAGGCCGCGACGATCTCTTTCAACTCATCGACCGTCAGTTCGGAATCCAGTTTGTGGCCGTTCTTGTAGCGTTCCAGCACGCGCTCGAATTTCTCGTGCTCGACGTCGAGCACGATCTCGCTGAACATCGAAATAAATCTCCGGTAGGCGTCCCAGGCAAAGCGTTCGTTGCCGGTCTGCTGCGCGAGTCCGGCGACAGTGGCATCGTTCAAACCGAGATTAAGAACGGTGTCCATCATGCCGGGCATGGAAACCGGCGAGCCGGAGCGCACCGACACCAGCAGCGGATTTTTCGGGTCGCCGAAAGTTTTGCCCAGCTTGGTTTCCACGGCGGTCAGTTTGGCGCGCACCTGCATCCACATATTTTCCGGAAAGATCTTTTCGGTTTTGTGATATTCCTTGCAGCATTCGGTGGTGACGACGAATCCCGGGGGAACGGGCAGCCCGAAACCGGTCATTTCGACCAGCGCGGCGCCTTTTCCGCCATATAAAAGCTTGGCCGCTTTGTTATTGGTTTCGCCGCATTCCTCGAAAAGATACGCCCATACTTTTTCTTCTGCCATTTTTGTGGAGTCCATAAACCGAACCTCGGAACGCTTGAATGTTATTTTCGTGTTATTTGGTGTAAGTTCGTGGTTTTAGTCTTTAGTGTTCATGATAAAGGCTGTAAGAAATAACCACGAACTCACATAAAAAAGACACGAACAAAACTAAATATACACTTTATTAAGCAAGCCTAAAATCTTATTAGATCGCAATTAAGATGTAACACAGTATAGTGTTTTTTGGGGGAATAGACTAGATTAATCGCTATGAAAATGGTCTGCGTATCGGTTTGCGCCAAAACCGCCGCCGAACTCATCGAAAACATCAAACGCGCGGAAGAATTAGCCGACCTGATCGAGGTGCGTTTCGATTGTCTGGAAGATAGTGAATTCGGTAGCGCTTTGGAGAAAATGGCGGAGCTTCGCTGCGAAAAGCCATTTCTGGCAACTTTTCGTCCTAAGAACGAACATTCCCGGATCATTCCCGCAAAAATAAAATACGAAAATGATGAGGCCAGAGAATTACATCTAAAGTATTCCGGGGCCAGAGTTCGAGGTTGGTTAGATATTTTAGATCTCGAAAATGTTAAATATATCGATTTCGAAAGAGATATTCAAGGTTGTCTCTATTGGGATTGTCTGATGATGGAATTTGCTAAAAGTCAGGATGAAAAAACAGAAATACTTCGAGAAAGATTGCTCGGTAAAATTGGAAAACGAAAATTGATTTTCTCAGAACATTACTTCGAAAAAGAAAAAGTAGATCTCGAAGAAACTTATCGGGAATTAACGGTTGATGAAAAACACAAAGAAGGGTCTCAGGAATTCGGAATTTTTTACAGTGCGATCATAAAGATAGCCGTGCAGACCGATGATATTTCTGAGAGCCTTGAACTTTGGAATCTCCTCAAAAAAGCTAAAACAGAAAACCGGGAATTAATCCCCATCGCGATGGGCGAAGCTGGAAAATGGACTCGCATTTTGGGGCTGGCATATGGAGCACCGATGACTTACGCCTCGCTCGAAGCGGGAAAAGAAGTCGCTCCCGGACAAATTTCCGCCGAAGATCTGCGCGACATATACCGGGTCAGGGAACTAAACGAAGAGACGGAAATTTACGGCGTGATCGGCGACGCGATTGCGCATTCGCTCTCGCCGCAGATGCAAAACGCGGCGTTTAAAGCGGCGGGCTTGAATGCGGTGCTGGTTCCGTTCGAAGTTAAAGATCTGGATTCTTTTATCACCAGGTTCCTGCCGGAGTCCGGCTTAAATATCAAAGGGTTCGCCGTCACCATTCCGCACAAACAGGCGATCATGAAATACCTGGACGAGATAGACGAGACAGCGCAAAAGATCGGCGCGGTCAATACCGTTAAAATCGCAGGTGGAAAACTCTACGGGTATAACACCGATGCGGCGGGTTTTATCGCCCCGCTAAAAAATACGTACGGCAAATTGCGCGGGGCAAAAGCGTCAATACTAGGCGCGGGCGGCGCGGCGCGGGCCTGTATTTACGCGCTGCAAAAAGATGGGGTGGAGGTGACGGTTTTTGCCCGCGATCCGATAAAGGCGAAGCCGCTGGCCAGAGATTTCGGCGTCGAAATAATGCGGTTACCGATTACCGATTACCAATTACCGGCAATCGTTATTAATACCACTCCGCTCGGCACCAAAGGCGAGCTGGAAGAAATGAGTGTCATCGGCGCCGGCGGGTTCGTAAATGTGTCGCTGGCCTACGATCTGGTTTATAATCCAAGCATGACGCGGTTTATGCGCGAAGCCAAAACGGCTGGAGTGCCGCTGATCGTCGGGGGGGTGGAAATGCTGGCGGCGCAGGGTGCGGAACAATTTGAAATTTGGACGGGCCGTAAAGCGCCCAAGCAGGAAATGGAAGCCGCTCTCAGGAAAAAATTAGACTGTTAGATGCAGGTAAGAAAATGAGCAAAACACTCAGGATAATATCAGCGGCGGCCTTATTGTTTCTTTTTTGTTTTTATTCGGAGGGCCAGGAATCGAAAACGGCATCCGGAACCGGCAGCGGCGGCACTTGCCCGGATTGTATTAGCATCAAATCTCCGAGAGTGTACCTGCAGAAAAACGCGGAAGAATCCATGAGCTTCGAAGCGATTTTTTTTGAATATAGAATTTCTCCCGATCCCAATAAGGAAGGTGAAAAAACATCCAAAGCCCTGATAAAGATCTACTCCTATAGTAAAAACCTTAAATACCTTCTGCTAAGAAACTTGCCACCGGAGTCCGGCGAAAAGAGAGTTGCGCGGTTTTTTATCGACGGAAACGAATTAAAGTCGGAGACACCCACATACGCCTATTTTCGCGAAACATTCCGGGATGAAAATACGGTAAAATTTAGAGATTTCAAGCCTCAGATCAAAGACGGAAAAGTTCTTGACGAAAAGGAAACGGAAGTCACCGGCACTATCGGGGAAGCGATATTCACCGGTTTTGCCCTGCCGGATTTTCGTAAATTTATTGGTGCGAAAAAGATCGAGATCAGGATCGGCGCGGAGACATTTTTGCTCAGCGACAAGCAGGCCAGTGAGATCAAAGCCGTTGCCGAACATGTGATCGTAAAATTAAAACTTTAACGATTTTTTGAACTATGCAGATAGAAGCCTTAAATTGTCCGAATTGCGGGGCCGGTGTTTTCAGCGACGCGGCGCAATGCAAATTTTGCAAGTCGCGGCTGAAAACTATGGCCTGCCCGAAATGTCTCGGGCTCATGTTTCAGGGAAGCAAACATTGTTCGAAATGCGGAGCGGATGCGATCGTAACGGAAGTCATCCCGGAAGACAAACTGGGCGATTGCCCGCGCTGCAAGATCAGGCTTTCTTTGCTGCAAATAGGCGATATAGGTTTGCGCGAATGCCAGCGCTGCGAGGGCGTCTGGTCGGATGCGATCACATTCGAAAATATTTGCGCCGACCGCGAAAGCCATGCGATGGTGATGCAGTGGTCGGGAACCAGGCATCAGAATCTGCAAAAAACCGCCATCCAATATGTGCCGTGCCCGGAATGCAAACAATTGATGAACCGCAATAATTTTGCGCGGTCGTCGGGCGTGATTATCGACATTTGCAAAACCCACGGCGCGTGGTTCGACGTCGAGGAGCTTCCCCGGATAGTCGAATTTATTCACGCCGGCGGTTTGGAGCGCAACCGGCAAAAAGAGAAAATGCAGATCGCCGAGGACCGCCGCGATCTTCAGCAAAAACAATATATTGCGTCGCTCGATCAGAGGCGGTCCGGGACGCAGCCTTCGCATTCCTGGGATTCCGACGTGGTCCGCTCGATCAGGGATTTTGTCAGCCTTTTATTCGATTAAAAAATAAATGAAGAAGATCGTTTTACAGCTATGCGTGCTCGCGCTTTTGGTGTCATTTTCAGTTCAATGCGCATTTACTCAGAAGCCCGTTCCGGCGCAAAGTGGCTGGGAGCCGCAGCGAACGTGGGTTTTCTTTGTCGGGCTGCTGGAATGGCAGGACACGGAAAGCTTCGCTTCTTTTCCGCAGGAAAATCGCCGGGATGAAATTTTGCTGAACGAGCTTCGCGCCGGCGGCGTGCCGGAAACACAGATAGTCTATTTAAAGGACAAACAGGCAACGACCGCCAAAATCCAGGCCGAATTCGTCAAACTTTTGAGCAGGACAAAACCCGGCGATACGGTTTTTGTTTATTATTGCGGCCACGGTTATAAGGACGACGACGCGAAAACATTTCTGGCCAGCTATGACGCCAGCGACGATACACTCGGGTGGGCGGTCGCTTCAGTTCCGGACGCGATCGAGAAAAATTTCAAAGGCTCGCAGGCGATCATTGCGCTGGATAATTGTTATTCCGGCGAAATGGCGGATGCAGTAAAGGCTGCGCCGCGCCGGGTGGCTTACGCGGTGATGGCTTCGTCGCTGGCGAGCCAGTCTTCGACCGGGAACTGGACCTTTACCGAAGTGCTGATGTCGGCTTTTCGCGGCGATTCGTTTATCGACGACAACCGGGACGGCAAAGTGACGTTTGCCGAACTGCAGGCGAACGCCGAGGAAGATATGCTTTTCGGCGAAGAGCAAATAGCGACGTTTGCTTTTACCGGCGGTTTCGATCCGCAGACCGTGATCGCAAAATCCCAACCAAATCCTTCGCGCCGCGTCGGCGAAAGGGTCGAGGCTTACAGCATCGACGGCTGGTACAAAGGCTATATCACCGAAGCGAACACCGATAAATTCAAAATTCATTATTACGGGTACGAATACGCCGAGGACGAGTGGGTGACGGCGAAAATGATCCGCCAGCCGAAGTTGACGCAGTACGCCGTCGGGCAAAAGGTCGAGGTCGAATGGAAGAAAAAATGGTACCGGGCAAAAGTCCTGGCGGTAAAAGGCGGCTCGCACTTCATCACCTACGACGGCTACGGCAGCGAATGGGATGAATGGGTCCCGTCAGGCAGAGTGCGGAAGATCAGATAGTTACTTTAGCAAATGCTCGACCCGATCTACAAACTCATCTTCTAAAGAACATTTGATAAGAACTTCTAACTCTGTAATTGCATCGCCTATCGGCATTTTGGTCGGAACAATAATAAGTCCGGAAATAGAATTACCGTTCATTAATAGTTCATAGCATATTTAGGAAAGGTTTTTTGGTCGTGCGTGATAATGACTCTTTCTTCAACGAATGCCAGACGCAAAAGCTCCGGGTCAGCCTCTTTTTCTATATTGAGAATTTGGGTAGTAATGGCATCGAGATCGGGGATGCGCCTACTGAGGCCCCGAAGTATTCGGTGATTAAAATTTTGATCAAAAAGTATCTTTAGCATTATGGGAGGCAAAGATATTAACTGATTTTTATTCCAGATTTTTCCGGCGCTCAGCGAGTTTTTGGCGAAAACTTTCCTGTCGTTCTTTGTAACCCGGCATTGCTTCGATCTTTTTTCTTATTTCCTCCGCTTCTTTTTCCTGTTCTTCCAGGTATTTATCGAGCTCGGTTTTATTATTTAGATAATAAGCAATAATTGCGTAAACTTCCGCTACGCTGGCGGCCGGAAAACTGTCGGCGATAACTTCCGGGATATCACCGCGTTGATGAGCATGAATTATCATATCCAGCAGCAGGCGGGTTCCGGTAACGCGGATCGTTCCATCATCCCAAAGCGTTAGCGGCACTGATTGTGTGGTATCGAGCGTCATTGCAATTTTCGTCACCATTCCCGTATCGGGGTTTCTCATAATAATTTACAATAATTTGACCGTGAATGTAAGTATTATCGGGCAGAGGCTGGTATTCTTTTCCTAATGAACGAGCGTTATAGCCGTCAAATATTATTCCCGGGTATCGGCAGCGAGGGGCAGGAGAAATTGCTTAACTCCAGCGTGCTGCTGGCCGGCTGCGGAGCGCTGGGGGCTTCGCATGCGGAAACGCTGGCGCGCGCCGGGGTGGGAAAACTGCGGATCGTTGACCGCGATTTTGTCGAATTCACCAACCTGCAAAGACAGGTGCTTTTTACCGAAGCCGACGCAGCGGAGCGGCAGCCAAAAGCCATCGCCGCGAAAAAACGGCTGGCGGAGATAAATTCCGACACGCAGGTCGAAGCGATCGTCGCCGACATAAATCATTCAAATATCGAAGCACTGATCCACGGCTGCGACCTGGTGCTGGACGGCACGGATAATTTTCAGACGCGCTTCCTGATCAATGACGCATGTGTGAAGCAGGAACGGCCCTGGATCTACGGCGCGGCCGTGGCGGGTTACGGCGCGACGATGACCATCCGGCCGAACCGGACACCGTGCCTGCGCTGCATTTTCGAAGAAATGCCGGGTGCGGGCAGCGCGCCGACCTGCGACACCGCGGGCGTGATAATGCCGATCATCGCTTCGGTTTCCGCGATCCAAGTTACTGAGGCTTTGAAAATTCTGACAGGAAGCACCGGTGCGCTGCACGGCTCGCTGATGCAGATCGATATCTGGCAAAACGAATGGCGCAAGATCGGGCTCAAAAAGCCGCGCGAAGACTGCGTGACCTGCGGGCAGAAAAATTTTGAATTTTTGGACGCCGAGGGCGGCGATTTCGTGACCACGCTTTGCGGGCGTGACGCGGTGCAAGTATCGCCTCCCGGGGCCGTTCAAATAAATCTGGAGGAACTCGCCGCGCGGCTTGGCAAACTCGGCGAAGTGAAACAAAATGAATACCTTGTGCGTTTTCAGAACGGCGCATACGAACTGACCGTTTTTCGCGACGCGCGGGCGATCATCCGCGGGACGGACGATCCCGCGACGGCGCGGTCGGTTTATGCCAAATATGTCGGAATTTAAATTTTATTTATGAAACTTAACTTTGCAGAAAAGCTTTTCCCCATTCTTTTTATTTCAACTGTTTTTTCGATCAATGCTTTTGCCGGCGAGCCGACCATCTGGACGGTCGATTCGCGCGCCGAAGTAATCAAAGGCGATGCCAGGGGCGTCTCTATCAGCGACACCGGAGCGATCGTGCCGGCCCCGAAGCTGGCCGAAATTTTTAACACCGGGCAATCGTATGTCTGGTCGAGCGCGGCCGATGCGCAAGGAAATGTTTATCTCGGCACCGGCAGCGACGGCAGGGTTTTCAAGGTCGATGCGGCGGGCAAAGGAACGCTTTTTTACGATTCGAACGAATTAAATATTTCCGCGCTGGCGCTGGGAAAAGACGGCGCGGTTTATGCCGGGACTTCGCCGGACGGGAAAGTTTACCGCATCTTGCCGGACGGCAAGGCGGACGTTTATTTCGACCCGGCGGACAAATATATCTGGTCGCTGGCGGTGACGGCGGACGGCGCTCTGGCAGTCGGCACCGGCGAGAACGGCAAGCTGTACAAAGTAAAAACCGCGGGCGCCAGGCCGGAAGATTCGCTGCTGTTCGATTCCAGCGAAACTCATATTATTTCGCTGGCCGCCGATGACAAGGGAAATCTTTACGCCGGAACCGATTCGAACGGCATCGTGCTGCGCTTCGGCGCGGACGGCAAACCTTTTGCGCTGCTTGATGCTCCGCTGCGCGAAATTCACGATCTGTCCATAGGAAGCGACGGTTCGGTCTATGCGCTGGCGTTGAGCGATTCCGCTTCGAGTTCGGGCGGCAGCAGTTCGCCCACGGTGAGCACGACCAATGTTGTCACCTCTACGCCCTCGACGTTAGCGTCGTCATCGAACGACGACGCTAACCCGCAGCCGACGCCTTCGCGCAGCCGCAACGATCTGAACAATGTAAAAAGCGCGGTGTTTCGCATTTTGCCCGATGGCAGTAATGAAACGCTTTGGAGTTCGCCGAATGTGACCGGGTTTTCCATTACCGCTGGCGCCGGGGGAGACGGAGTTTTACTCGGCACGTCGGATAAGGGAAGAGTTTACCGGATCACCAATGACAGCCGAGAAACCCTGCTTTTACAGTCGAACGAAGGACAAATATCCACTTTAGCGGCGCGCGGCGATACGGTCTTTGCGGCATCCAGCAACCAGGGAAAACTTTACCGTTTCGGCGCGGAAACCGTGGCCGAGGGGACCTATGAATCTTCGGTGCGCGACGCGAAAACGACCGCCGCCTGGGGGCGCATCTGGTGGAACGGTACGGGAAATATCGAGATGCAGACACGCACCGGTAATACGGAAAAACCGGACGAGACGTGGAGCGCCTGGAGCGCGCCGGCTAACGGCGGACGCGACCCCAAAGGCGGCCAGATCGCCAGTCCAAAGGCGCGTTATCTGCAATGGAAAGCCGTGCTGCGCGGCGCGGCCGCACTGACGGATATCAGTGTTTCCTATCAGGGGAAAAACATCGCCCCGGAAGTTTTGTCGATAAACGTGCTGCCGGCAAATGTCGGTTTGGCCGCCAACATGATCCCGCAGGGCGACCCGAGCGCCGACGCTTCCGGGATCGACCCGGCGGCTTTGGGAACGCCGCAGGTGATAAACATTATGCCGAGGCGTTTTTACCAGCGGGGAGCGCGCTCTTTTCAATGGACGGCGGAAGACCGCAATTCGGATAAGCTGGAATACAAGATTTTTTACCGCGAAGTAAAGGAAGGGAATTTTCACTTGCTGCGCGAAGGGGGGCGGGACACTTTTTACACGCTCGACGGCCTGGCGCTGCCGGACGGCCGTTATGTTTTTAAGATCGTCGCGAGCGATTCGCCCTCTAACCCGGCGGATCAGGCGCTGTCGGGTGACCGTGTCAGCGAACCGGTGGACATCGATAATACGCCGCCGGTCGTGCAGGTAGTCGGCGCGCCGCAGATCACCGGCGACAGGGCGAGGATCGTTTTTCAAACGAGCGAATCGACCGGCATCGTTCAGCGCGCCGAATTCAGCGTGGACGGGAGCGGCTGGAAGTCGATCTATTCCGACGATGGCATTTCCGACAGCGCACAGGAAAAATACACGCTCGAAATTCCGCTGAAAGCACCGGGAGAATACGTGGTCGCGCTGCGGGTCTTCGATCAAAACGGCAACGCCGGAAGCGCTCGCGTCGTCGTTAAGAAGTGAGTGGATAGTGAATAGTGAATGGTGAATGGTGAATGGTGAATGGTGAATGGTGAATAGTGAATAGTGAATAGTGAATAGTGAATAGTAATTAGTGAATAATGAACACGAACAACGAACAACGAACAACGAACCGCTGACCACTGACCACTGATCACTGACCACCGACCACCGAGATTATGCGTCTGCGAAAACTTTTAGAGATCATAAGTTTTAGCGACCTGAGAAATCTTTTCTTTGGGACGCTGATCATTTTTGCGGGCCTGGGTTTGGCGGCGCTGACGCTGGTAGCGCACCAGAGCGGTAACCAGCGATTGGCTGGAATTGCGGCGGCGGCTTCGCTGGTATTTGTCGCGCTGATACTAATCTTTGTAGTGCCTCCGCTGGCGCGCTCGGCCAGCGCCGAAGCCGCGCAGATGGATCTGCCGGTCGAGATGACGGGCGGCGGCGGCATTTTTTTTATCCTGCTGGTGATCGTCGGGTTTGCCGCCTGGAACACGGGCAACAATCTGCTTTTCATCGTTCTCTCTTTTTTGCTTTCCGCTTTGATCGTCGCATTTCTGATCGGTACGTTCTGCCTGCGCAAGCTGGATGTGAAGATGCGTTTTCCCGAGGCGATCTATGCGCAGGAGCCAACGCCGATACTGGTCAGCCTGCACAACCGCAAGCGGATCTTTCCGACTTTTTCCGTAGTGGCCGAAGTTCGCGGACGTGAAAAGGAGGCGTCGGCTCTGATCGGTGAGCTGAAAGGTTTGCTGCCGCGCCGGATCCTGGAAAGGATCGTCCGCCCGCCGCTGATCAAATATATACTGGATTATTTTGTTTATGTGCCCCGGCGGGCGACGGTGGAAAACAAGGTCGAGCAGGTCTTTCCGCGCCGCGGGCGTTTTCTGGTGAAGGATTTCGAGCTTTCGACCAAATTCCCGTTCGGTTTTTTGCGTCACCGGCGGCGGCTGCCGGCCCAGGAAGCCGAGATCGTCATCTTTCCCAAAGTCGAGCAGCTCGATAAGGAACTCAGTTTTCGCTCGTTTGAAACCGGAAGCGTCTCGACGCAAAAACGCGGCGCTGGACAGGATCTGCTGGCGCTGCGAAATTACCAGCCGCAGGACGATCTGCGCTATATCGACTGGAAAGCGACCGCGCGTACGCAATCGCTGATGGTGCGGGAATTCGTCGCCGAAGACGAAAAGCGGGTAACGGTGATCTTCGACGCGCGGATGCCGGCCGATCCGGACGAACAAAGCAAAAACCTGCGCCAGCGGATCGAAGAAGAACAAAAAGGCGCGAAAAAATTGACCCCCACGCAGCAGCGGTTCGAAAGCGGCGTCAGCCTGGCGGCTTCGGTGCTGGCGCAATTTATCGACGAACAGATCGAAGCTTCCCTGACGATAAACGGCGAAACGGGCGATTTCGGCATGGACAAAACACATCTTAACGCCTGCCTGAAACGCCTCGCTCTGATAGAAGCCGTTCCGCCCGCGGAGTCGGGCATTCAACTGGAAAACCGCCAGTCCGATAAGCAAAACAGCCACATCTTTCTGATCTCCGCCCTGGCCGAAAAAGAACTAGGGCCGGAGATTTTGGCTAAGACAGAGCTTGTCTCTTACTAGAAGCGGTAATCTCGACAACTCGATCTTTACGCCCATTGATTACAACCTTTACGGAACGCCACCGTGACTACGGATGCGAAAGGCGTGGAAACGACCGTTCCTACGGGTCATCGCTGCGCGCGGTTGGGACGGTTTCCAATCTCTACCCGACGCAGGTGAAAGCGGCTTCAAATTACTCCACTCTAAAACACACCTATACCTCCGTTTTTGACTTTTACACCGGCCTCGTAACCTCATCGACCGATGAGGACAACAACGTAACGAACGCCACGGTGTATGACGATCTCGGCCGGCCTGTTAAATCAATCACTGCCCTTGAAACGGCGCTCGAATCGTGGGTACGTAGGAGTATAACCCGATAATTACACATACAATCTTTCGGGCGCGCTGATCGAAGAATCTTATCCTTCCGGCCGTAAGGTGAAAATACCATAGACAGCAGCGGCAATTTTTTGCAGGTTAAAACGAAAGCATTCAAATGCGGGTTATTTAAAATTATGCGAACCATTATCTACACTCCTGCGCATGTCTTTTTTCATTGTAGTTGGGCAACGGGCATTGGGAAACAACTCAATTTAATTCGCGATTACAACTAACATAGATCTCGCTCGGAACTACGGAGGGCTCGACCGGCATTCTAAAACTCAACTACACTTATGGTACAACGCAGAATAACGGTAATGTTCAGTCGCATACTATTACGACTCCTACGATGGAAAGCAATCAGGATTATGAGTATGAGTATGACTCGTTGAACCGCCTGAAAGACGCGACGGAAACCATTTCATCCAATCAGACCTGGAAACAAACATTTACATACGACTGCTACGGTAATAGAAACTTTGACGAGCGGGAAACCATAACGTTGGAGAAAAAATATTTTGAGAAATTTTATTCAAGTATTCTGGACCTGTGACAGAAAGGTTTCGATCTTCGGTAACACCACAAACAAGCATCTTAGTGTCTCTGACGATCATAGCTTTGACGGCGCTGGAAACACCCCAGGCGATGCTCAAGAGCGAACCTTTATTTACGACGGCGAAAATAAACGGGTAAAGGTAAGAGAAAATAATCGCGTCGGCAATACTACAACGAGGGTGATGGAAACGTATAAAGAAAGTATCGGCCGCGATACTATGGTCTTTTTGTACGATGCTTTTGGAGGTTGCGTATCTTACAAATGACAACTTGGGAACGCCGCGGATTAATACTAACGTGAATGGTATGGTAATGGCGTGCCACGATTATCATCCTTTTGGCGAAGAAGTATTTGCGGCAGTATAGCCCGGATGAAGTAGGAAAAAAATTACCGCGTATGAAAGAGATGATGAAACAGGACAAGGTTTTGCTCAAGTAAGAATGTTCAAAAATGGCAATAAAAAGCGCTTTTTGCGCAGACTTTCTTTTACGATCGCTACGGAAATTACCGGTTGTCTCCGATGTTATATAAAGTTTTGAGAATAATAGCGATATTTACCTACGCAATGAAATGAAATCACATTTAGATAAAAAAGTTTATAGACTTGCGTTGACACATTCGATATAATGCGGCAATTGGAAAATTGGGAGAAACTCTCAGAGTAGGCAGTATCAACAGAACTTACTACTTAACATCACCGACGAAAAAAAACTTTAACATCATTAGTAATGAACCGATGTGTAGATCGATGTATCGAAGGGTATTCTTTTTCTCTGAATTAAGTTTTTTTACAAGTTAGCGAGGGAATATATGTATCCGGCTCCTACGCTCACAAGCCAGCACGATAACAACAGCGATAGAAGACATCGTCATCGCGAGTCCTCCGTGCCAACCGTTGAAGATAGTTTGGCAAATAACATCGTACAAAGCTACATCCATGATTCGCTAAACAGGTTTACCTGCATCCGTGAATACGGCTATGACGAAAATGGCAACTTGATGAAAACAATGGATGCCGGATACAAGCAGGACTATGAAACCGATCTTGAGTCTGCGCTGGCGCGGTATTACTACGTAAGTTTGGGAGATTTACTCTTGCCGATCCGCAAAGATGGAATCTGTACATCTACGTTCCAAATAATCATTTTAAATTTACAGACCCGGGCGGAAAGTATGCGAACGGGCATACAAGCAGTGACTTTTGCCGGCGTTATTAATATCAATGCGCGGCGTACCCGGCGTGTTAGACGTCACCATTATCGTCCGTTCGGCGCGATAGATATTTCACAGGACAACTGCTGCCGGTTATGGCGCGGATGAAATCCATAAGAAGTTCACCGGTTACAACGCAATGGTGAACGGGACGGATCACGAAACGAAAGCCTGACAATGGATCAAGCAGTCACAGGCGACAATGGAGCTAACATACCGCGTGAAGATAATCGTTCGTTCGGCAAATATTTTTGAAATTTATGCAAAAAATCTCAAAAAAATGTCTGAAAGAATGTCTTTTACTTATAAGACTTTGCAATAAGAAAGACGTGCTTTCGAACAAAAGGAACTAGCAGTGTTATCGACCCTTTTTGCGGAGGAGGCGGGTTATTGGAGGAGGCAACATGAATCCATTTCTTATTTTAGCCAATATGGATCCGATCTACTTGGCGATTTACATTTTGGTCGTTGTAGTTACGCCGATTTATGTGACCGCTTTCAAAATGTTCAAGGTGGTCGTTGAAGCGATAAGAGACATTAAACTCAAGCAAATTGACATTGAACTCAAGAAAATTGAAAGCGACCAGGCGATAACAAACATGTTTCTTCAGAACGAAAGGGCCAGAAGCGACAATGACAAGGAAATCGAACTGGCGCGTATTTCCCACGAAGCAGTGAAAGGTGAACTCGGGGGCGACGAAGCGGAAAAAAATAACGATAAGAAGCTCGAATCTAATATGAAAGTAAGAAAAACGGAAGAGATGTTCTTTTAAGATAACGTGTCAGCAGACATTATTCTGAACGCCGGAGCGCGGACATCGCTCTCACAGAATCTGTAGCGAACGCGCCAGTGTTCGAAACAAGCAGCCTAAAAAAGGCAGAACTCAAAACATCGGGCTGCAAAAGCAGCCTTTGTGACCGGATGTCGCACTTGCTGCAATTTTCACAAAATACTGAACTTCAGGGCATTTTACCGTTTGAAAGAAAAAACAGGTGCGAAATTAATCGGCGACATGGTTTCGTGTTAGAATTTTTTGGATAAATGGCATTATCTTGTCACAAAAAGCCCTTGAGTGGTGTTTATAGGTATGGAAGCAGTTAAATCGCCAAGTAAATGAGCGAGCAAGCCAAAATCCTAGTGGACAATATGTCCGAAGTTACCGCGACGACGCAAATACGGCTCGGATTCGATGAGGCATTTACGCTTCACCACCGAACTGTCTTTCGCACGGCGCGGGCTGTCGTGCAGGACGCGGGATTGGCAGAAGACATTACTCAGGAAGTGTTTATACGCTTGTACAAGAATATGGATGCCATAAAAAATGATGAAATGCTGCGCCCGTGGCTGATCCGCGTCGCGCTCAATTTAGCAAAAAATGCCCTGCGGGGAAATTTGCGCGCAACGGTAAGGGAGGAATCGTACGTCAAAGACACTGATGAAACATTTGGCGACATCAACCCGGAACTGGAATACGAGCGCCAGCAGCAGGTAAAAGAAGTGAGAACAGCATTGGATCAAATTCGAGAGCCGCTTAGAAGCTGCCTGATATTAAAGCAGCAGGGCCTTTCATACAAGGAAATTGCCGATTCACTGGCGATCAATGAAACCAGTGTCGGGACTTTCGTGGCGCGCGCCAGGAAAGAATTCGTCAATGTATATAGCAAGACCGGGAGGGACGCATGAGGGAAAAATGTTTCGATGAAGGCATGATCCAGGCGTTCTTCGACGGCGAGCTCGAATCGGGCTTACTGGAACAGGTGGCGCGGCACGTCAGCGGCTGCGATCCCTGCGCTGTGCTGATGAGCGATATCGAGGCCGAATCCGCTTCGGTAGCCGCGGCTTTCGAGATCGAGAATTTTGAACTGGTTCCGACGGAACGCCTGCGGACAAAAATATTCACGGAAATAGCCGAGCTGGAAAACGGCAGGGCGTCATGGCTGCAAAAAGCGGCTGCCGCGCTCGGATTTTCAAAAGGCTTCAAATGGACCAGCCCTTCGGTGGCGGCGTTTGCCAGCCTGATCTTTGTCGTCGGGGTGGTGGCGCTGGTTCTGACCTCGACAAATCAGGAAACTGTGACAAACAAACAGATCGCTTCGTCTTCGGCTAAGCCGGCACAGGTGGAGAGTAAAGCGCAGGAGCCGGCGATCATCGCTGCCGGGCCGTCTTTACCGGTGGAAAATCCTTCGCCGAAGTTTCGCCAGGCGAGTTATGTGGAGCCTAGACCCTCAGCCGGGCCGGAAATTAAACGGGTAATCACCGAATCGCAGCCTTTGGACGATGAACAGCGTTATCTGCAGACGATCGCTACTTTGAAAAAATCGGTCGATAACAGAAAAGACAATATGCTGAAACCGTCGGCCCTGGTCTCGTACGAACGCGACATGGCGGTGGTTGACGATGCTATCAAAAAACTGCAAAAGGTCGCGCGCAAAAACCCCAGGGACGAAGCGTCAAAACAAATATTGCTGGCTTCTTACCAGAATAAGATCGATCTGTTAAGTTCGGTGTCGGATAAAACGGAGTTGATGGCGACCTTGCGTTAGGTTAGGATGGAAATTATCAGAAACATAGGCAAAATTCTCAAGCTAAAAAGAAAAAGTCTGGCGACTTTTTCTTTTTGCCTGATACTTTTGGCCGGTTCGGCGGCAAACGGTTTCGCGCAGGGTACACCCGCGCCGACATCCAAGCCCTGGCCGGCGCCGCAGGCGACCCCGGCAAAACCCAAAACACATTCGCCGGCTCCCCCGGCCATCGGGACGCCGGCCCCTCTGCCTACGCCGGACGCAAAAGACAAAAGAAAAATTAAAAATGCTTCGGCAGGGCCCGCGGAAAAGACTATCATGGTCGATCCAAAAGTCATCATTTCCTTATGCGTTTCGGCCGGCACGCTTAAGATCAACGGCTGGGATCGCGACGAGGTCCGCGCTTTTGTCGATAGCGGCAGCAGCCTCGGGTTTCGCGTCCTGCAGTACAACAAGCAAAATAAAAAAGCCGCGGCAGTGCAGATCATGGGATTCGATCCGAAAGAATACAAGGAACTCGATCTGGATGAATGCCTGGACGGCGACAGTATCGAACTGGACGTACCGGCGGACGCGGCGGTTATCGTCAAAAGCAAGCGAAGCGAGATCTCGGTCGATTCCATCGGCAAGGCGCGGATCGAAAATCTTTCCGGCAGCATCAGTCTGCGGGACATCAAAAACGGCGTGGACGCCACCACCTACGAAGGCGATATCACGGCGGAAAGAACCGACGGCCCGGTCAGCCTTTTTGCTTCGACCGGCAGGGTAGTGGTCTTTGAATCGACCCCGAACGAGATCGGCGATCCTTTCCGGGCGAAGAGCCGCAGCGGGGCCATTTCGCTGCAAAACGTCGAACATACCGATCTGGAAGTGTCATCCGCCACCGGGTCGCTCCGTTTTACCGGCGCAATGGAGGCGGGCGGACAGTATAAGTTCAATACTACCAGCGGTTCGATCGTATTGGTTTTGCCAATGGACACTTCCTGTAAAGTGACGGCCACCTACGGCGGCTCGTTTGAAACGCAGATCCCGTTCAAGGATATCTATAACGACAAGGGGCCTAACGGCATTCATAAGATACTGGCCCTGATCGGAACCGGCGAATGCGCCGTTACAGTGACAACCTACAACGGCTCTATCCTCATCAAACCCAACAAAAAGTAGCGCACTTACCGTTCGCGCCGGTTGCTTTTAAGCCTCATACAGGGCTAAAATTCTGCAACCGTAAGAAAGATGTTCCGTGTAAGGGAACGGAAGGAATTTACTCGAAATATGTTGAAATTAATTCGCAGAGCCAGACGAGAGCAGGGTTTTTCGCTGGTCGAACTGATGATCGTTATCGCGGTTATCGCCTTGATCGTGGCCATCGGCATTCCGGCCTGGACGATCATGATCAGATCGGGCAACGAAAATTCGGCGCTCCAGACGCTGGACCGCGTCCGGATGCTGCAGTCGCAGTACGCCGGGGCGCACCAGGGCAATTTTGCTAACTTTGAAGAACTGATAAAAACTGCCGGGCTGGATGAAAGATTCAAAGGCGAAGCGCCCGTCATCAACGGTTATATTTTCAAATTGGAAGTGACCCCGAAAAGCACCAGCCAGCCGGCTTCTTATAAGATCAACGCCGACCCGCAGGTGCCGACCGGCGTACAGGCGACCGGCAGCCGCTTTTTTTACACCGATTCGGGATTATCGACGATCAAGCAAAACGACAGCCAGACGGCGGGCGCGGGCGATCCGTCGGTATAGCGTCTGTATAGTAGGAAACTTGACGCCACCCGTGGGCTTTGTTAGGATTTCGAATTGCTCTTAAATGCCCACTTAGCTCAGTGGTAGAGCACACGCTTCACACGCGTGGGGTCAGAAGTTCAAGTCTTCTAGTGGGCACCAACAGATTCAATAGTTTAGAGGCATCATAAGATGCCTCTTCTGCTTGTCACCCCCGAATTCACCCCATGCTGACATTAGCGCTTCTTCGGCTGCCTGTGACGGCTTCCGAATCATTTCACATATTTCGCACACCATTTTGGACGCAGAGTCATTCCTGTTAAGGAATATTAAATGAGAAGTTGAATATCCGTGAAGTTTGGTTGACGAGCCCGCTCGTGTTTTCAACGTCGACTTTAAATTGATAGTTGCTTCCCAATTCTAAATTACAGTCATATACAAAATTTAATTCAGACTCATTATTTGTCTGGACCTCATGAATTTTTTCCCAAACGCCATTTTTATTCATAAAATAAAGCTGATATTTTCCGTTGAAACACTTTTTATTCCAGGAAAGCTCTATTTGTTTGATTAGATCGTCAACAATCACCTGATTTTGAACAGTCAGCGTTGGGGCTTCAGGGTTTTGTGAATCGATAATATTTGTCAATAATGTTTTTGTCGGCTCTGAAAAAACATCAATGGTTTTTGGAGAATTATCGATGTCTAAATAATCTATTTTTCTGACACCGACCAGTTTGTAATACAGCGGAATGCCATAGGGTTTTTCGCTGTCATTTTGAAAGTCGTCTTTGATAGAGATCGTTTCGCCGGACAGGTCCAAAGTTTGAACCTCAATTTCTTTGACCGAACTCATACTTCTTGCAGAGAGCGCCCCGGCTGAATCTAAAGTTCGAAGAATTTGAATTTTGGTTATTTCCTGACTTTCGGAAGGTTTATTTATTTCGAATATTACCGCGCTTTCAAAATCATTATAGATCGAACCCAGCTGGACATTCATTTTTCTTAAATTAAGCCTTTCCGGAGCCTTGGTGTTGAGCAGTCTGACCGGGCCCATAAAGGGACTCGGCTCTCCAAATTGCATCGAATTACTGAGTTCTCTTACAACATAAAAATAAAGCGTTTCCGAGGTCATATTGCCGTCGATCGTAAAGTCCGTAAATAACACTTTTGTGCTGTTTATTTTTTTAGCCATTGGCGCCTGGTCAAAATCAGGATGGCTGGGATGGAGTACTTTGCCGATACTATCGGTGATCTTCTGTTTTTTAGGCAGCGGAACGTAATTCCCACCCTTTATATATTCAAAGATCAAAGGCTGTTCGGATAGCGGGAGCAGATTTGAGAAAATAACGTCTTTTATTTTGTCGATCACATCTCCCGGTGTATTGAACGGGTTGGGGAAAACATCCGCCCTATCGGGCTTGGGAAACTTATAGCTGTTTCCCAAATGATCGATTGGAAAAGATTCAAAATCACCGGCGTTCGAGCTATAGTCGAAGGAAAGAAGATTTAACCACCTATTTCCTAAAAAAGGGTCTTCGTCGGCAGGTGGAAGATCCTGCAGGATCTGCTCGATCGTTTCCTGTTTATATAAACACGACAAGATCTTTATGCTGTCGATCCGGCAGAAGACCAATCCCCATGGAGTATGCTCAAACTCGGTCGTAAAAGAGTAAGTTGCCTTATTGAAAAAGTCGGGGGGAGTGGTATAAGCAGATCCAACCGGTAGCCTGGGCTGTTTAGGAGGCTTTAATTCTCTCACCAGCGATAGGGCCGGCACACTCATGGGCGAACTGTAGGCTTCACCCAACGCGTCATGAGATAAAGTATCTAAAGTTTGCAGACCGATGATCGAGCTTCTCGTTCCCTCATTTTCAGCGGGTAAAAGCGTTGCTTTATTAAAATTTATCGCGTCTTCTTTTCTTAAATATAATTGATATCCCGGATGAAAGTTAATCCGAATATTTGTTCCGGTTTTGATATTTTTGCCCGGGTCGTCAAGAGAAAAATTATCATCGAAAATGATCAATTTCAGCTTATTTCCGGTGTTGAGTTCCAAGATCTTATCAACTTTTACCGGCTTTCGTTGAGCGGTGTCCGTTGTATCGCCCTGAGCGTGTACCCGGACGAATCCCCGGTACCAGTTCACGCTCGATATATCTAATAAGTTATCGGGGCTGATAAATTGCGGGTGATTATTGAGTGTAATATTGTCGAATTCAATTTCATAAAGCCCATCCTGGATCGGCAAGGGAGTTATGGTAACGGTGTCCCAAATTCCTTTAACTTTTTCCTCTCTTGGATTTCCTTCCGAATCTATATAATTCTCCGTATTTTCAACCCAGCCCGGTAAGCCCAGCGTTATCTCAAACGCAAACCGGTTATTTGTAACTTCAGCCCAGTTTTCAGCTTTCGAAAGGTTTTCGACCAATAAAAACGCATCGTTAGGATCGATTGCTGGACCCTCAAAAACTTGCTGCACTTGATAAGTGCCGTTTATAAACACGGCATCACGCGTTTCATTTTTCCGGATCTTAATTTTGGGATAGGTTCCGTCGGAATTTGTCGTGATTATGTCGTCGACCTGGTAAGTTTTTGACCCGTATGTCAGATTTCCGCCAATAAATTTATTTTTATCGGCCGGAGCGATCTTCGGGATAAACTGCTGCCCGCTGCTAAAATAGCTGAAATTACCAGTACTCAAAATACAGAATTTATTTCCGGGATCATTGTTATCTACTGCCGCGACCGCGCCGATAATTTTTTCCGGAAGCTGTTTTTTATGGAAAACCCGTACTTTGTCGCCATACCGGTAATTCAGATCGTGAATATGATAATAATTAAATGTAAGACGGCAGAGAATTTCGGTTTTGTTCGGGTCGATCGTTTGAAGCCAGGTTTGTTCGGATTGAGAGGTCAATAATAATGGGTTTTCAGCCTGGATCAATTGGACCGCGACATTGGTGGGAGGTTTAAGCGAATTTGCTTTTCTAAAAACCGTGTTATCGGTTTTCTGAATATTGGAGAGCAGTGAAGCTCGCGAAAAAATATTGATGGCGTAAGAAGCATATTCATCCACGCCCTCCGTCGTTACCTCATGAACGTAAGTCGGTTTATTACTGGTGTTAAAAAAAACAGGCCTCGTTTCTAAAAAACCTCTGGTGTCTAAATACAGGTCGTCATGAGAGATCTCCGGATTGACCCAGTTTAAGTCGTTTTCTTTTCTGTTTTCAAAACCTGCAAATACCGGACTCGAAAAATCGCTGCTTTGAAACTCGAGCGGCGGATCGAAAAAAGAGATACTTTTCTCATAGTCGTCTTTAAGCACGGATTTTAACCGGATATATCGCGACGGTGTGTACGGCAAATAACCTTCGCTATCAGTGATCTCCAGGGGTGTGCCCGTACCGCTCTCAACGCTTAGACCGTAAGTTATCGGGTTAAGCGTGAGCATCTGAGGAAGTCTTTGTTCGGAGATGCTCGTCGGAAGGCTGAAAAACAAATGCTGCATTTGTTTTTCGATTTTCTCATTTTCCGGGTCTTTCTCGGTGTTATATTCGGCTAAATAGATAAATTGATCCTTTACGCCTGTTTCAAAAGTATCGATATGTCCGAGTCCCAGCATCCGTGCAATGTGAAAATCCGTCGATGTAACATTTAAGAATTTATGCAGCGAAACTTCCATGGCGGTCGAATTGGTGGTGTCTAACTCGTCATTGTACGTTTGGGTTGCGGTCGGGTCGGAATCACTCAAAAGAATATACTCTTTAACCCCATCCTCGAGGCCGCCGGGAGTGTTCCACCGGTCATGATAATTCGCAACGTTTACAAAGGCTTGTTCATTAAATTTTAGCCACGAATCATGTACCCTGAATCGACCTTGCTCCAGCCGGCTAAAAGCAATTTCCCTTTCCTTTGTCAGCGCAAATTTATCGATTAACAGTATTCTTTGCTTTTCTTCATTGACCAGAAGAAAATCGCTATAAGTTTCGAAGCCGATGATCAGGCTGGTACCACTATCGAGCAAAAATCTTACATTTTTAATATTTTCGGCAACAATTTGCAGATCCTTAACTCGTTCGCCCGGTACCCCGCACGCCTTGAATTTTTTTCTGGCGCTTATTTTTGCCGTATCCTCGGCAAATGATTTATTTTGTACGGAAAAAGTCTCAACCCTAAACTCCGTATCCGATTCGGAGCTGAAATGAACGGCGAATGAAAGCTGGTTTTTAAGTTCTAATTCAAAAACCGAACCATATTCTGTAATAAAACCCGAGGGATCATTGTTCGGATTGATGGAAAATAATGCACCCTGGTATTTCAAGGCGTCAGGAAAGCGAAGATAAAAGATCCTGTCGTCGTTCAAATATATCCAGAGTCTTTCATTATGGTGCATAACATTGGGAGCTCTTTCCCGAAGATTAAAGTCCTGGGTAATTCTTTTCTTTACGTTATAAGGAACCCTGTAAATGCGAACAAAGTCGTTTTTCTTATTGAAAAAAAAGTCGTTCGGGGAATACTCACCTTTCGGAAGATGGTTTTCGCCCAGGTATCCATCTAAAAACCAACGAAGATGCACACCCCTGCTTGAATCTATGCCCACGGATCCCGCTGCTTGCAGGTTTAAATAAGGTGACTGGATCCAAGAGGACTGAGCCCGGACAAACAGCCTGGACCCTATCGGTTCGATCCCGGTTGACTCGGCCTTCGCGGTCTTACTGATATTATTTTTTGGTTTCATAACTGAATCAGATTTTCGGTGGTAACCGTTTGTTCCTGGATATAAGCATTTCCGTTCCAAACTAGATATATAAATGTTAATTTCACGCTGCTGAGGGGCTGGCTTAAGCCGCTATGCAGGATAAGGAATTCGCTGTTGTCTTTTGAAAAAAGCGGGACGGTCCCGGCGAGCGGTTGGTCATCTTTCAGCAGTTTGACCGAGTTTTGCATATCGGCGAAGGGAATTCGAGGATCGTTGAACGGCTCGGGATTTCTCACCCAAATTCCAAACACTTCGCCATTCTCATTCAAAAGCAGGTTGATCTCAGTGTTCAAAGCGGCATGCAGGGGTTCCTGTTTTAAATATCCGAATAAAAGCCTCTGCAAAGCGTCAGGATAATTCTGGATAAGATTCGCATTAAAATTATTAGCAACGTCGTTTTTCAAAACGATGTCCTGGAGTTGGTTAAAGGTGGTGCCCAAGCTATTGAGGTCGTACGAGATATTGTAAATGGCATCCAGCGAGCTCAATAAATGCCCCGAATTATCAAAGCTTTTGAGGTGATAGCTATTAACTTGCTCATTCAAGCCGCCATAGCGGGAAGTCTGGAATGGATAACCATGAACTTGTTTTTCCTCATATACGTTTCCATCCCTGGAATATCTGCTAAATACGTTGACGTTATAAAGTTTTGACGGTTTCAGATTTTCAATCTTTATATCGGTATTCTTACTCGCGGGCACGATAGGATCGCCCCCGATCTGCCAGCATGTTTCTCCATCGAAATCAGGGTTTTTAATCCTTGGGTCTCTGAGGTTATTTATCACCTCGATACTTTGTTTGACGGGCGGCGTTGTATCTATTTTCCACTCCAAAACAGCATTCGGGTGGATAGTAAGTACCGGCGGTATGTCAGCCGGCTGCTGTAGATGTTCGGCCGGGTCTTTCACTTCGAGCTTCATGGAAGCAAACCTTTGCCCGAGCGAATCATAATTAGGCCAATTATTGAAGAAATGGTAGACAAAAGGTTCGGTATAAAAAATCAATAACTTAGGGTTGTTGTAAAACAACGGTTTCTGGTTGATGATGTTTCCGATAGGATTCGGATACGATTTATCGTAATCGATGTAAAACTTGAGAGCGTTTTCGGGAAGTACCGGTTCTGTTGAAAAGCTCGAATTAGTATTTTTCGGTATTCCGTTAATGTCTAAACCGTGTTGTTTTTTTAACTCTTCCTGTAAATTTTTAAGAGGGAAATGACCTATCGGTCCGGCTGTCCTAAAAGCAAAATAATAGGTTTGAGGGATCGGACTGTTGTTAATGATCTCATTGGTTTTTATCTCGATGGCATAGGTCTCATCGGGCCGCCAGATCGGAGCGATCACCTTGCTGACAGCATCGCTTAATGCATTGTGATCCGCTTCAATTGCTTCCCGGGACGGTATGGTTTCGTTATACCACCATTCGGTTTGAGTGAGATAACATATTTCGTGTATAAAGGTAGAGCATTTATCCGTGTTTTCGCTCCAGATGATCTCTAATTGTTTCTTCAGTCCGTCTAATTTTTCTTCCGCTTGTCTGATCTCTGCGAGCATTTCCTCGTACTGGGCGGTCAATATTTGACAATCTTCATCGGAGATTTGCAGCGCTTCTTCGATTTTCGCTGCAGCTTCGCTGCGTGCCAGGTCAAACTCTTTCCGGTTTTTTTCTTTTAACTCCCTGAGCTGATCCAGCAGATCCTTAAAAGGACTTCTCGGGCAGGGATCATAGTTGAAAAGATCTCGCTCGATAAGGTCCGCCCGCTTTTCCTTCAGCAGTTCGCTGAGGATATATTTCGCACCGGACAATTGATTACAAGCTGCATCGCGCTTTGCCCTGATATTTTCGGCCTTTCTTTTCAGTTTTGGTATTTCCAGTTCCAGGAGCCGGATAAGCCTTTCGATTTCCTCTATTTCCTCGTCTCTCGGTGTTGTACTGCAAGTCAGCCTTCGAAGTGACGCTAATGCCATGGTTAGCTCGCGAATCCTTAAATCGAAAGCCTCACCGCCTTGCTCCAATTTAAGCTGGATAAGTTCATTCAACTCATTCGTGAGTTGATTTAAGAGCTGGTCATCCGCTCGGATCGCTTCGATGACAATTTTTTTAATGGTTTGGGCACTGCTTTCGTATTTTACCGGGACCGAATAATCCCCGGAGTACAGACTTAGCTCTTGGATAAGGACATACTCGGCTTGATTTCTTTCTACGCCGTTTTGCGTGATGGTCGTATCCTGTAAGTCGTAAAAAGATACTTTTAACGTTTCAGCGAAACTAAATAACCTGAAATAGGCTTCCAGACATTTTTCCGGCAGAATGATCTCTAATGTGGATTGATTACTAATTCTCAGTGAGACCGGTATATTAAACACGTTTGGAAAAAGCACACTCGCGCCGTCAAATTTCGTGATCCGGAATGTTATATTCCGGTACGAATGCCATTTGTCAAAAGCGTAAGTCAGACGGTCATTCCACTTTACACAATGGTGGTCTGTTTCTTTTGCAGGGCAGAACAAAGTGCCGGCAGTAAGACCCATTTGTTCGGGGATAAAATCGCCCGGCATATTATCGGCATAGCTGAACGGTGAATTCGCGAGCACCCTGAGATTGTTATATTCCTTTCCTTTCTTTTGCCAATACCCTAGTTTTAAGGTAGAGACGTTCACATTTTGTAAATATGCATTTGGATCCAGGGCTTTATAAGGATTGTAATCCTGCCAGGAGTTGATATTTCTGTTCCAAACTTTGATATATATGTCTTCGATTTCAAAACGATGAATTACCTGTTTTTCAACCGCCTTCGGCGGAACTGGTTCCATATTCCTGGCCGGCGGATTATTAACCCCTCCTATTTTCGCGATCACGTTATAAGGATCAACAGGTTTCTTTAACTGAATATCGATAAAAGTATCCAAAGGAATTATCTCGAGCGTGTTATTTGCGGGCTTCGGCAGTGATGTATTGAAATAGGATAATTTGTAGGTATTCTTTGATCCCATATGATAGCCGCACACCGGAAATGGAATCGTATCAAGGACCTTTATTTCGGTAAGGTCCGGTTTTTGCTCAAGTTCCCATTTGAAATCAATATCGATACATTTTTTCCACTTTTTGATCCGTAGATTAACTTCGAGGCAAATATGGGCGCCGCCTTTTACCAGAAATGGCTGGGGCGCCGTGAGCACTAAATAAGCGTCGAGTGTAATATCGAAGCCAACTCCGAAGACGCTTGCGCTGATACGGCCTCCGCATGCTATGCCTCCGCCCACCTGGGGTTTGCGAAAGCTGATCATCGCGTATACGTCTCCGTAGGCACTTACGTCTACCCGGACCGGCCCGTATTTTTTATGCATCTCAAACTTGATGCCCGCGCCCGTTTCGATCCCCTCCGCCGAAAGCATAAGGTAGGCGTAAGCATTTAGATTGAATATTTTTTTAAGTATCCTGGCCTGGTTAGGTTCTGCTTTTGTCCCGAAGTGTATATACCAGGCTGAAGGGTCGTTAAAGAAAAACGCCATTTGAGCTTCAGCATGTAATTCCAGGATCTGACCTTCATTTGGACGGATCAGGTATTCCGCGCCCAATCCGACCGAAATATATTCGCTGGTGATCGCCATGTAAGCGAAGAAGGGCGGTTCCGTTTCGCTTATGATGCCTACCCTTTCACTCAAAACGTTACCCTTGCCGCTGATCATGAAAAACTCCGGCAATGATAAAAACAGAAAGGCCTGCATCGAAAATGCTCTCCCGGCGTCGGCAGATGTTCCTAAGCCTATCCCGGCGCCGATTGAAATGGGAGTTCCCGAGCTTTTGAAACCATCGGCCCTTTGGGCGGGCGTAACTATTTTCCCGAGATGAAGCCCCTTTTCGGGTAAATTCGCATTAAGCGGATTTGGTTTTTTCTCCGTGTAAAAATCGAACATCTTGTCGGGGTTCGACGTTGCCCCTTCCGGCAGATCCGCGATGTAACGTAAGCCGAACAGCCCTCTAAATGCAAAAATACCAAGCCCCGTGGGACCTAATGGAAGAGGCGCCGCCAATTCGACGAAGGCATCGATCGCGAACGCGGGAATTTTGGGCCTCATCTTCATGGCCGCGCCGCCGGCTATCTTTGCTTTCGGCAGTTTGAAAGCAACCGCACCCGTATATTCGTCCTCTTTGATCGATAAATAACCCTTCACTATCAGGGCGGCGTCGGATTCGGACGCCGTTCCCGGAATGATCAAATCTATCCCGATCCCGGAGATCCGGAGAAACATATCGCTGCCATCGTGGTTGAAATAGATCTTGATGCCGTCGCCCCGCAGATCCAGCCCGCCCGAACCGGTGCTTACACCACAGTCAAACCCGATAAATTTATATTGGCCCTTGTCTAATTTCTCGGATCCGAGGGTGATGTTTGTAATATTTACTTCGACCGGGCCGAGATTGAGATGCACGGTTCCGGGGATCGGAATGGAGCCGCCCTCGATCTCGAACGAGCCGTCGCTGTAGATCCGTAGTTTTTTAACTTCAATCGGACTTTTGAGAAATTTACTAAGCAGCGGATTTTTACTAAAATCCAGCGCACCGGTAACTTGCAGATATAATTTTTCGTCGTCTTTTCCAGCTTCCAGGCTTTCAATCTTTATTTTGAATACTTTGCCTTCTTCACCCAGACAGATGGTAAGTCCTCCTTCGGGAGCGGCGGTGATCCTGAAATCGCCGTCGTTTTCGAAAAAGACCGAGACGTCGATTTTTAGATTTCCCGTCTTGCCGCACTGTTTAAAGTTTGGAACAGTAAGAGAACCTTTGATCTCCGATTCCTGAATTTTGTTCTGCCAGAATTTTAAATAGAATTGATTGAAGCCAATTTTCCATTGCCCGTTTCCCGAGGCTTTGCCTAACTTGTAAGTCAATTCGCCGTCGGACGATAAAAAGCGTATCAATTTGTTGTTTTGAACAATTAAACTGCCGCCTTGTTGTAACACATACCTGCCGTCATCGACGACGGGATTGCCGTTCAATTGCACGTCGTCGCCTTCGTTGGGGATATTGTCGGCGCCGGGTATTATGGAGATAGTAGTTACCCCGTCACTTAGGAGCATGTTATCTTGTAAAATCGGGTCCAGCCCGGATGTCGCGGCGAGACCGATGGTGCCCGACAATCCGCCCGTGCCGACAATAATATTATCGGCAAACAATTTGAGAGTTGAGCCGTCCTCGTCGAACTTGAACCATTTCTCAGGCAGAATTATATTCGCTTCGCGGATATAGGCCCCGATAAAATTTTCCGGACGGTCGTCAGCTATGGCTTCCGCGATATTGTATTTTCTGCTCAAGTCGAGTTTTACGTCTAGAAATTCTAGCTGCAGCTCGAGATTCGGGACCATACAGCGCGGAAGGTCTATTTCCAGGCCCTCATCGATACCGATATCGAACCCCGTTTCAGTGCTGTATGCGATGTTTCCGGCCGTAAAGACAATGGCGGCTTTGCCGTCCGGATTGACCTGCCAGACACTGCCCGATTCCTTCATTGGCAATAAAATGTTTCGCGGAAACTCCAGCGCCATGTTGATACCGGCGAGCTCGACGGCAAATTGGGGAACCAGGAGTTTTTTAACATCCTCGAGCGTAATTCCGCCCAGCCATTTCTTGAAAAGCTCGAACAGTTTTTCAAATTTTTTGTTGATATCGGATATGTCGCCGATGGCGGCTTTTACAACGTCCCTATAAATATCGATGTCCACATCGAGCGTTGTCTTTAGCGTTTCTATCGAATTCCGGATCGATTCGACGGCCGGTTTTATTACGGTGTTGTTTTGATAGTCCTTATATATCTGTTTGAGGCGAATAAGGTTCGAGCGGTTGAGCAGACCGGATACTTCGTCTCTGATTATTAATAGTTTATCGACGATGTTTTGTATCTCGGTAGCGACGTCCTGATCCGCGCCGTCGTTATAGAGTTGGATCGTGACCGTTATTTCATCGAAAAAGGCAAGGTACGCGCCGGTGCCGTTATCCAGGAAAACATCTAAGATCGCTTCCAGAAATTCATCGAGGTCCTGAATCCCGGCGAGCTCGAAAAAGATCTCCATGAACGCTTCGGGCGTGTAGGCAAAACCTTTGGCTTCAAAGCCTGAAATATATTTTTTTATTCCCCATCGCCAATTAAATATGATCGGGAACTCGGAATACTGGGGGTCCGGACACTCCGAACCATCCGGCATCGCGCATCTGAAAAACACCAATTCCATTCCGCTCCCGAACAGCGGCTGACGAATCGATTTCGTTACCAATGTCAGGCTATAGACGGCCTCATCGCCCGCGGAAGATACATCGATCGCCAGATCTTTATAGAAAATTTTTCCCAGCAGGAGATCGATCACGGCCTGGGCGCCGTTTTCGAGAAATTCGATGTCGCCCGGGATCGCGCTGGCGTCCAGGAGGTCGGTCAAAGGTGGGAAATAATTTGTCGTCATAGGAGTATTTATCAGGCGCTGATCTGATCTTGCAGCCAGGCATTGTCAGCCGTAGTTACCGGTATACCGGCAAAGATCGGGTCCAGTGGGTCAATATCATTGGGATCGAAATTTTCAAAAACCCCTAAAACTTCGCTCTCATACCCGAATTCAACATTCACGAGTCCCGAAAAAACGATAAAAGCGTCGGTAGTAAATGACGCATTAATTTCCTTTCTATTACCGGAAATTCTCGTATTAAAGGGCTGAACGGTCACATTTCTATCTGTTATATGCACGTGTTCCCCCATTGCCCTCGAAACAAAATTGCCGTCCGAACGCGTAATTCTTACGTTTATCATCAGCAACAATTCGTCATTGATCGTATCAATTACAAAAGCGGCATTTAGGGAGAAATTATTCATAAGATCATGTAGTTAATTCGTAAACTCAATATTATCTATGGTCACCTCGCCGCTGCCGGGGACCGGAAAAGTGAACGACAATTGTTTTACTGTTTTTAAGTTTACGTTGAATTCGGTTAAGGGAACCCTAACGGTTATCATGGCCGACTTTGTAAAAGTTTTCCGATCCGTCAAAGGGTCTGCATTCTCTCGGGGTATTATTGCCCCCTCAATTCGGCGGTCGGGGTCGGGAATCGTAAACCCCTCAAACAACGAATTATCGCTCACTAGCACCTCAGAACATTTATTGTTCTCATCGGTTAGTTGAACTGCCACATCTTTATACAAGCCGCTTTTTTCAAAAACCCTCGCGAGTCTAAAGCTGATATGACTAAAGTTTTCGACATCTCTTTTACCCGTCGGAATCTTGAAGGTTAAAAGATCATCTGTGTTCCAAACGACTTTTAAACCCGTTGTATCATGAGGCGAATACGGATCGAGAAGGTGCATTGCGTCCTCCGTCGGCGTCGTCGGACTCGAAGCAACTGAAGTAATTTCGACCGAATCTGGGGCTCCGCCTATTGTGCTGTTATGCCAAGGCCCGTTCTCGAAGTCATCGACCACTTTCCGACCGGTTGACGCCTCTTGGAACTGCAGGTAAATGCCTCCCTTTGTTGCTGGAAAGACAACCGATCTGGGTTTTTTCTCGCCTGTAAATAAAGGCTTCCAGAAAGCTTCATTTTTCAACGTCATTCTAAAAAAGGCATTTATATATGAATTGGCGATGTTTTTTTGAACCGCTTCATCCAGGGTCACGCTGGGAAAAATATAATCAGAATTCTTCGTAATAAAGCCGTTATGGGTAGCACCATGAACAAATGCCATTGATTTCAGCTTTTGGTTAATTGCCCTGTCCCACAATGCAAAACCGGTCGAACGCGGGCGCTTTTCTCCCATTAGGTCTCCATCTCGTGAACCATACAAGACAAAAAAGGGAATGTCTTGGGTCAGGTTTTCGGCGTCCAGTCCCCGATCGGAGGGGGATAGTGAAACGATAGACTTGATCTGGAAGGTAGAAGGGTCCGTGTTTATGTGAATCGGCGGATCGTTGGCGGGGGCGATGTTGGGATTCCTAGCCGCGATCAAAACGCCCTCCCCTCCTCGGCTATGCCCCAAGAGGCCGATATTATCGAATTGAGCCCTCGATCCCAACAATGTCTTTAAATGGGGTAAGTGCTGGAAAAGTAAGTGCGCCCTGCCAAATTGCTCCATATGGTGCACGTGTTTTACACGAACCATAAGATTCGGCACGGTACCGAGCAACTCGCCCAAAAAACCCGTAAACTTCCCGGATTTGTATATCTTCAAATCCACTTCATCGAATTCATAAAACTGAAAATCGAAGACAAAGGAATGTCTGGTGTTAGTAGTCATAAGTACCTTTAGTTCGGGCTCGAACCTGCAATCGATACTAGCCGCAATGAACCCATTTTCCGCCAAATGGCGGCAAAGATCGTCATATGTTTCATACAAATGGCCATTGCCGTGCACTACTACAACAAGCGGATAACTAGTGAGCCTGCTACTAATATTTGATTGGTTACTACCCAGATTAACGATGTTGTCAGACTCTGCGGGAAAAAATAGACGAGCATTTAGCGGGACCCGCCGATCCTCATTAAAAACCTTTATGTCGCGGACTGTAACGACCGCAGCCTCTACATAATGATTACTGCCGACATAATCCCATTCTTTTAGGGTTCCGGGATCGGGCAATCCGTCCGGGATATGCTGCTGCTGCGCGGCGAAATCTTTTGAGCAATATATCGTTCCCCCGGCGCTAAACACCACAATATCGACGGTCGGCGAGACAGTAATAATTTGCGTCCCATCAGGCTGGAATCCCCTGAGCTTAAGTTTGTAAGCTTTGAAAGGAAAACCGGTTTTATCGGTAAACGGGGGAGGAATTTCTTCGAATTCCAAATATCTTTCGTGATCCGCGCTCAGGCCCGGTAAATTTTTCAGCGTATCGAATTCAGCGCGGGTCAGCCCCAGCAAATATATATTTTCCTTGTTTGTAGTTTTCGCGGCGTCGTTATATCCGGCCACCTGCAGAATGTCCGCATGCTGAGTACCGGCGGCGTTTTCCGCCCGGAATTTATTAAAGATCATTTCCGCCGGGAAACTGCCGCTCGCGATAAGCGGTTTATCCTTCTTGGTCGGAGGAATTACGGGAAAGAATCTTTTAGACGCGCGATCTGAAAATAAGAGCGTCGCCATGAACAAGACGTTCTGGGCATTGTAAAAGACGCGTGTTTCCGAGACAAAGGAAAAATCGTGATCGCTAACAAGATTTTTCTTGTTATTTCTGATCATGTTAAAAGGCGTGCCCGCGAATGTGTTCCCGTCGTTAATACCGCCAAAAACACCATTTACGAAAAGTGTATTTTTATGCACGGTCGCCGGGGAGGCGGGGTTTACGGCTTGTCGAAAATACTGGAGCCTAAGATAATTCGCGACAAAAACGTTCGATCCCAGCGGCTCGACAAAATGCGGAAACCTCAGTTCGATATCTTTTGTCCAGTCGGTCGCGGCGCCGTTCAACAGGTCTTGATCCCGGATAAATGGCGGGAGTGCAGGAGAAGGAGTATTCTTTCTGTTTTGAATAAAGACCAGCGGCTTGATGTTGTCGTTTACCCTTAATTGAATGACATAGGCGCCAAAGTCATGAGGATCGCCGGTGGTCCCATCGGTGAAAAAAATGGGCCAGTCTTGTTCGTAGTTATGATCGGCGTAAGGCAGGGCATGATCCGTCTTAAATTTAAGATTGTTTCCCGCGATACTACCGTCCGTGTAATTTTGATAAAAATTGTAGGAATACCCGTACTCGCTTCTTATATCGAGATACACGCGGTTTTTGGTCGTGGTGTATTTATCGATTATCGCGGCGTAGAGGAGCCCTTCTTTCAGCGTCGTGTGCTCGCCCGCGACGGCGGCATCATAGACGTCGACGCCTGTTTCATAGTGCATTCCCCAAAAGGCGGCCGAATCGAGGTAATTTAATACCTTTTCTTTTTCTGCCCGGATCTTGAAGATATCCGTGCCGAACCCGGAAACATCGAAGATCTGCTCCGTATTTTTCGCATAATCCAAGTCCAGCACAAGATGGTCGGTGTCGGTAATTATCTCGAAACCGCAGCAGTTGACACTAAAATCCCCTATCCATTCGCCTTCTCTTACCAGCTGCGCCGAAACCCCCGTAAAAGCGCGATTGAATATTTCCTCCAGCCCCCGGTTCGCCATAGAGTCGTCAAAACCCAGATCGGCCGGGGTGGGGTCGGGTATGGTGACCGTAGGAAAGCAGGATTGTCTCCTCTCGTGACCCAGCCAGAGGCGTTTTATAAAATCCGAGCAATCGGGGTCCGTTTTGGGCTTTATCGCGCTTCCCGTCATGAAACTGCTCTTTAGCAATCCGCGGTAAACATAAAATCTTATTTTTGGAAATGGGATGGTTAAACCATCCATAGGCTGCAAAACGACGGTTACCAGGCTATTGTCGGTCGACGGCAGGACCAGCATCATGCTTTCCTGGCAAGCAAAGGCTTTAGCTTGCCCACTCAGGGAAAATTGCGTAGTAACATTGTATTTGGTGGTCGGATTGGTCGAATCCGGTCCAAACGAGGAAGTCTCGGCGACTAATTTTTGGTGTTCAAGAAAAAAATACATGGGAGTTATTTTTCCTATTTATTCGATTAACCCATCATAGTAAAGACGCCAAGGAAAGCTATCGATCTGAATACAATCGGTTAGGAGATGAGTGTGCGTCCACTATGACTTTAACTTTCGATCCGCGCATCATATCATAGTTTGTCAAGACCATATATATGTTTTTTTTCTTTGAGCTGGAAGGCCTCTTTAGGTCTTTTTGGGCTTTGCCTCTAAAGTTACGAAAACTGCCACGAATGTTCACGAATAAGAAATTTTTGATTCGCGGCTAATAACAAGCGGATTTTGTCTATTAATAAGAAAAACAGACTTTAGGGGCAAAGGCGTCTTTTTATTCTAATTTATATGAGTTTTCCACCCATCGAACACGTAGCTCCGGGGAGCTTTTTGAGCATCATCTTTACGTAAAACATAAACATCAATAACATTGGATAAGACAAAGATTTTCTGTAGAAAGGAATCGGCACGATAGAGCCTTTGTTCACACGCGTGGGGTCAGAAGTTCAAGTCTTCTAGTGGGCACCAACAGATTCAATAGTTTAGAGGCATCGCGAGATGCCTCTTTTTGCGTTTCACCCTATAAGATTGTTTATGGGCGACAAAAAAATACGGATAATCGTCCGGTACTAACGGCAAAAGCTTTCGCGAAATGCCGCCACATTAAATTTCACCTTTTTTCCAGTCATCCTAACTTTATTTCTTAGAGTCGGCAAAAAAAAATATAAGTTTCCGACGGCTTCACAAACCAAGGAGTTAGATGCGTCCGGCTGATTCACGCTGCTGGGGACAGTCTTTAAAGCGTGACTGAGCCACGACCTGAGATGCCGGAGCGCGTTGATCACGTACTCATCTCTTTACCGGAGATCGGTTTCGTGAGGAAAGGGAATATATGTTCAGGAAATTTGTATTGTGTTTTTTGTATTTGTCGATAGTATTCGCCCAAACTTCCTTGTTTGCGCAAAATCTCAGAGAAAAGAGAGAGGGCGGTTCCGGGGCCGCGATCGCGAAGATCAATAAGTCGAAGTCGGCTTCCAGATTTACCAGGGCCGTGGGCCGGTGCGCGGAAAGCGCCTTGTCCATGAAAATGTTCCTGGAATACGGGGCAGTTTTTGCCGCGGGCGAGGAAGCGCTTCTGCCCTCGAATTGCTTTTTTCAAAATGAATCGGAAGTGCAGAAATTTCAAAAACAGGTGAATGCTGCTGCGATAAATATCAACGGAGTAGGTGTTAGACTTCAACCCGAAGCCATGAGTTCTTTTCTGGCGGCCAGAAAAGAAGCCCAGAAAACCGGTCTGGATATAACGCCCGCAGCCAAAGACTCTTCGAGCAGAAATTACCGCGAGACTGTCATCATATGGCAGCGTCGGGTAAACAGCGCGCTTGACCATTGGAATGCTGAAGGAAAATTGAATGCTAAAGAGGCTAAAAAGATCCGCTCGATGGAACTCGAAAAGCAGGTCGCGGAAATCATGAAACTCGAGAGAAATGACATTTATTTCGGTAACGAGTTCAAAAAAACGATTTTGCATACTGTCGCGGTTCCAGGATACTCGCAGCACCTTTTTTTACTGGCTTTAGATGTCGCGCAGAATTCGAATCCGAAAGTCAGGACGATCCTGGCAAAACACGGGTGGTTTCAAACCGTGATAAACGACATGCCGCATTTTACTTATCTTGGAGTTAATCGCTCGGAGCTTCCGGGCCGGGGATTAAAAAGGGAACTGATCGGAGGACGGGAGTTTTGGGTGGTTTCGGCACCGTATAAAAACCACGCTGAAACTAAGAATTCTGCAGGAGACCCCATCGTTATCCACGATACCGCGCCGAGGGTTCTTAATGTTCCCTTTGTCAATGTTCCCGCCACGATGAGTTCCGACGTGTTGATCTCGACAGGCGGCGAATCCCGGCTGCGCAAACTTAGCCATGCGTACTTTAAGGCTTCGGGCAGAAAGCTGCATATCACGAGCGCGTTACGTACTCCCTACCGGCAGGCGTTGGCGATGTATATAAATGCCGAGCGATACGGGATCGAGTACGTACTTCAGACCTATAACGATAAAGGGGCGGCGTGGGCGGTCATCCGGGCCTACCAGAAAAATCGGGACAATAGTAAAAAGGCAGTAAAAAAGATGGAGGAAATAATCCGGTTTCAAGTCGGACAAAACAGATATCTTTCCAATCATCTGCGTGATTTGGCTTTCGATATCAGGTCAAGAGGCGATCAAAAAGCCGATCTTACGCTTCTCATACGAATTGTCGAAGGCATGAAGGGAGAGGTGGTAGTTGAGAAAGATCACTATCACGTCGAGTTCAGATAACTTGTAAAGCGGCGCCGCCCGCGAATTAACCTCCCGCGATGGCCGGAAAAACTTGATTCGGGGGCGGCAAAGCTTTATCATGATCGAGCTACAAAAAACCCAAAAAATAACAAAAGTTCCGTATATCGAGGTTAAATAAGTATGAAAAGTGGTGTGTATAAACCTACATCTGCGCCGTTTCCACTCTTTAATATGAACGACCGGGGCAGGATCGTACCGCAATCGGTACGGTTTTGGTTTGTCGTCATCTTTATTGCGATCTGTTCATCATTTGCCGCCGGGCAGAACACGACTCAGCCGCCGGCGGAGGATCTACCGGCATCTACCCGCGCTTGCTGGGAAAAAGATGAGGACTGCCCGATCAAGCAAATAGCAGCCGGAACGCCCAACCGATATAAGGTGGAGCTGGCGAAAGACGAATTTTTCCAGGTAAGGGTCAGGCAGACGGGCACGGAACTTATCATGGAACTTAAAGATTCGAATTCCGCGACGGCAGCGTCCATGAGAAGTTTCGACGGCGCAAAAGGCTTGCGGATAGTAACCTACATCGCGCCCGAAAACGGCAGCTACATACTCGAAATAAAATGTAAACAGGAAGACGCGGCTGCCGCTTCTTACTACATTAAGCGTGACGCATTACGGACCGCAAATGCCGTCGATCGGCGCCGGTTGGAACTGGAAGGACTCTTTTTTTTCGCAATGGACGCGCCGTCGAAAGAGCATGACGCGCGGATCGGCGATATGAGCAAGGCCCTGGCCGGCTGGCGCGAGATCGGCGATGAGCAAATTGCCGGGATGGCGGACCGCGCCATTACCCGGGTGAAGGCAAATTACCTGTTCAACGAGGGCAGGATAGTATTTAGGAAACCGGAACCGGAAAAACTGGAATACGGCGCGGATAAACTTGGGCAGGCGGCCTTGTTGTTTCTGCAGCTCGACGATAAGAGAAGAGCCGGCGGCGCTTATATCGGTGAAGGGCTGCTTTGGGAAATCAAGTGGGAAGCGCAGAAAGAGCGGGGCAGTTTGGTTCGCGCGAATGAAGTTTTTAAAAAAGCTTTGGAATTAATACACAGCATCAACGACGCGAACGGAGAAACTGATATCCTGGCGCATATCGTAAAGAATGCCAGGGTGTTGAACATGCGAGAGGAGATGTTGAAATATTCGCTTCGCGTTTTGCCGTTCTATGCCGCGAATCCCGCAACCAGGGAACCTCTCGGAGTTACGAACAATGACATAGGTGAAATATATCGGGCCGAAGGAAATTATGGTGAGGCTCTTAAATATTTAACGCAGGCCTACGAGGTAAGAAAAGACCTGCCTAATAACTGTGACCGAGCGTCAACGCTGATGGCGTTAGGGTCGGTTCATTCCGCTTTCGGAAATAAAACACTGGCTCTCGACTATTTGGAAAAACAAGCGAAATCGATGGTCGATGCCGACAGCAGCTGTAAAACCATAAAGGGCGCCGTATATAACAATCTGGGATTGGTTTACGGTGATCTGGGCGAGGATGCGAAATCTCTCGAACTCTATGATACGGCTTTACCTTTGATGGAAGAAGATAACGTTTCTAAGGCTGCCATCCTGAACAATTTGGGGCGGGGCAACTATTCTCTCGGAACCAAACGGAAAGCTCTCGGAAACAAGTCGGGGGCGGTTGTTCATTTCAATAAGGCGCTGGATTATTTCCAGAAGAGCCTTAAGGCCTATCGTGATATCGGACCGTCGGAAAAGAGAAACGCTTCGACCGTTCTGTCCAACGTCGGCATTGTTCTCTCAGCCCTGGGCAGAAAAGACGAGAGCCTGAATATTCTTATCAACGAGGCCCTGGCATCCAAGATGGACGAGGGAGACCGCGCCGGCGAGGCGATGGTTTGCAATCGTATCGGCGAGATCTACCTCGAAATCGGTAAAAACGAACAGGCTGTGAGCTTTTTCAAACGCTCCCTGTCCCGGACGCCGTATACCGGCGAGAAGGCCGAAGAGGCGATTTCTTTCAGCAATCTCATGGTTGCATATGAACGTCAGCAAAAACGCCGCCTGGCCGTTTTTTACGGTATCAAAGCAGTGAACATATACCAGAAGCTGAGAGATTCCGGACGGACGGAGGACCGGCAGATCGAGAGGTCGTATTTCCGCACCTTTAAAGACGTTTATCGAAAACTGGCCGAAATATTTATAAAGGATAAAAGCCTCGAGCGCGCGGTTCAGGTTCTTGATCTTTATCACGAGGAAAATTATATAAACGAGCGATCGAAAGAGGCCCCCGAAGCCCGAACGATCGAAATGTCCGCGGCCGAGCAGGAATTTGCTTTACTGTATGAAGCCGCGGGCGGGCAGCCGTCAATCGATAAAAAGCAAAAGTTCGACGATGTCGAGAATGCTTTTATCACCGCGCTGGCCAAAGCGGAGTCATCTTTTATGCAGCGGAAAGAGGATGCGGATAAGGCCGAGAATCCGAAGAGCGCGCCCGACATTTTGAACTCGCTGTATGTTTTAGATAAAAGCGGCAAGAAACATTCCGCCATATATTTTCTGGTCTCTGAAGATAATTTATATCTGCTTTTACTCAATTGCGAAAAGAAACAGGATGCCGACGTCTGCGATGAAAAGGCCGGGATCAAATCGTTCGTCGCGCAGATCTCGAAAACCGGTCTCAAATCGCAGGTCGAGATGTTTCTCCGCGTTCTGGGAGCACGCGGCCACAAATTTCTCAATCCCTATCAAGCGGGAAACAGACTTTACCGCACTATTTTTCTTGCCAAATCAGAATCTGACAAGGCTCTCACGCTCGAGGGGGAGTTGGAGAGAATAAAACCGCAGACGCTCCACCTCTCGGTGGACGATTCTCTTCGCTATATTCCGTTTGCGGCGTTGTCGAATGATAAAAAAGAATTTGTCGTGGAAAAATACGAGACTGCTGTTTTTACCCGGTCTGACCGCGAATCTTTTACCCGCGATCCGCGTCCGTGGGATACCTGTGTCGGGTTCGGCGCCTCCAAAGGCAACGAATATTTTCCGCCTCTGACGAACGTGTTGAATGAGGCGAAAATATTCTGTACCCAAAACAGCCAGATCATACCGGGAAAATTTTTTCTGGACGGCGATTTTACCGCCGACAAGTTCAGGAAAGTAAGCCGGGAGTACTTTCCCCCGCTGCTTCATCTCTCGACTCATTTCAAATTCTCTGCCGGAGATGCCCGTAGTTCATATTTTCTTCTTGGCGATAATCACACGTTCTCACTCTACGAGATGGAAAGAACACCGGAACTCCTTAAAGGAGTCGATCTGCTGACGGCGGCGGCGTGTGAAACGGCGGATTTCAGGTCGGATAAGAACGGCAGAGAGATAGAAACGCTGGCGACATTGGCACAGCACCTCGGGGCAAATTCGGTCATTGCTACCCTTTGGCGAATCGACGACGGTGGAACCTCACAGTTACTGATGGAATTTTATCGTCAGTACAGCATTCAACGAAAAAAGTATCCCGAAAAAACACCGGAAAAGGCCGAACTTTTGCGCCTTGCGCAGATCGCCCTTCTTAAAGGAAAAGCCGAAACAATAAGCAATTGCGGTGTTACCTCTCGGAGCGATCCAGACGCCCAATCTCTGAAGGAAGATCCTTTTACGCCAAATCCGGCGAAGCCGTGTGAACACCCGTATTATTGGGCCCCGTTCGTTTTGTACGGGGGTTCCCGGTAAAAAAGATAAAAATAAAAATAAAAATGAAAGATTTTTAGTAAGGTGGCGCATTTTCCGGAAACTACCCTCTTGAAAGGAATGAAAAAGGTATTTTTATTCGCTAATTCAGGAAGGAGAAAAAAGTTATGCTGGAGATCAGATCGGTTCTCGATTCGCGCTACGAGATTATAGAAAACATTGGAAACGGCGGTATGGGAGAGGTTTATAAGGCGCTGGATAAACACCTCGGCCTACCCGTGGCGATCAAACTATTCGTCGCTAATAAAACGGATGAAATTTCGCGGGCTTTTCACCGCGAGGCACAGTTGCTCAGCAATCTCAAACACCCGGCACTGCCGCGTGTGACAGATTATTCGCAAAACAATGATATTCAATACCTGGTGATGGAATTTATCGAAGGCAGCGATCTGAAGACCCAGGCCGCGGATCGAGAAAAGAAACTGGGAACCGGCGAAGCGGCTGTTTTTAGCGTTGATGAAGTTTTGGCCTGGTCTAAACAATTACTGGATGTTGTAGGTTATCTGCACCGAAACGGCATTCAACATCGCGATATAAAACCGGCAAACATCAAAATCCGGAATGGTCAGCTATTTTTGCTTGATTTCGGAATCGCTTTCGGGCAGATCGGAGATATGACGACGTTTAGCCTGGAAAGCTTTTTTTGGCGCAGCGGAACCGAAGAGTTTTCTCCCCCGGAGCAGTTAAATGCCCAAAAGACCACGCCCGCCAGCGATCTTTATTCGGTAGCGGCTACGCTTTATCTTTTGCTGACCGGCGAAAAAGCGGAGACCGCGAGGAACCGCCTGCTAAATAAGGCAAAGGATAAACCCGATCCGATAAAACCGATCCCGGCCTCCCTGGCGGGCGGACATGTTTCGTCCGCCCTGATGGCGGCGCTCGAACTCGATATGAATCGCCGTCCGCAATCGGCCGGTGAACTTTACTGGAGAATGTTCCCCCCGGTCGCGGAGAAACCCGAGCCGAAGGCAGCCAGAAAGATGAGAAAGCTTATGATCGCGGCGATGCTGCTGATCGCTTCGATCTCCGGCGGGGTTATTTTTTCCATGGCGCAGGAGCAATACTGCCGGTACAATCCGTGCGGGACTCCGCTTCCGGAACCGATAAAGCCGGTAGCCGATCCCCGCCGCGAATCCGTCGACCTGACGACCGAGGCGCTAAGCCTTTTACAGGCCGCCAAATACCAGGATTCTTTAAAAAAATCGGAAAGAGCGATCGCCAAAGACCCGGGAAATCCTTTTGCGCGCTTTGTTTATGGAGACGCGATCTGGGATACGGAGTATGAAGAAGCGCTTAGCTACAGCGAAATGACGAAAGTGCAGGAGCAGGCCGACAAGATCCTGGAACTCGTGGCGGCCCCGGAAACCGCGGAAGAATATACGGCGCGCGGCTGGGCCAATCTGGTTAAAGAGCGTTACGACATCGCGATCTCAGATACCAATCGGGCACTCGAACTCAAACCGGACTCGGTCGCAGCTCTTATGATCAGAGGCTCGGCCCGCAGCTTTATTCCCGATGAAGGCAACAAGTCTTTGCTGAAGGCCTTCGACGATTATGAAAAAGTGATCAACCTGATGCCGAATTACGCTCAGGCCTGGGCCAACCGGGCCGCCGCCTTTATTAAGCTGAAGAAATACGAGTGGGCCATTTCCGATCTTACCGAAGCTGTCAGACTGATACCTGCTGCGCGCTATTACAACGACCGCGGCAATGCCTATCTCGAGCAGGGAAAATATGAAGAGGCGCGCCGTGAATTTCAGCAGGCGTTGGGCGTGAATAAAAACTCGCTCACCGCGCATACCGGTTTGGGGGATATCTGCGTGGCACAGGAAGACTGGAAGAATGCTGTCGATCATTATTCGAAAGCGATAGCGATCAGGCCGTTTCTCACGGTATTGCGAAATCGCGGTTATGCTTACGGCGGGCTGAAACAATTCAACAAGTCGGTAAAGGATTTTTCGGATGCGCTGGAGATGGACCCGACTGACTATTTATCTTATAAATACCGGGGCCTGGCCTATTGTGGACTGGAAAAGTGGGAAAAAGCGCTGCCGGACCTTTCAAACGCAATTCAGCACATAAACTCCGGCAGCACGGATGAACTGAGCACTCTATACAGTTATAAGGCTATGGTCCACCGGCAATTGAACGATGAGCAGAAAGCCAGAGCCGACGAAAAGAAGGCGGCGACTTTGAGCAACAAAAAGTAAGAGCATCCCGGTCATCGAAGGGGCCGAACGAGGGAAATAATGAAAGGCAGATCAAGAGAAAAGATAGCCGATGTTTTCGAATGGATCAGGTGTCTGGCGGACGGGGAAAAATTTCTTCCCCGTGCCTGGCAAAAGCCGAGTTCTTCCGACGAATTTGCCTTGAAAATTGAAAGAGCGATCGAGACGCGTATGCGGGAGGAAAGATTTTCGTATCGCAATGGAAAGATCATCTTTCCGACGAAATATTGCATCTTAATCAGCCGCTCCGATGAAGCGCAGTGGAGGGGAGTCAAGCGAAAGGTGCTGGAATCGCGGTTGCGGAGCTTTATGCACGAGCGCTTACAGCCGGTGTACTCCAGCCATACTTACGCCTTTGACGATTACGAAGTCAGCATCAAAGCGGATGATCTATTGCGGGAAGGCGATCTGGAAGTGAAGCATTTCTGGGCCGATACCGATGAAACATTCGAGGTCAGGATCCGCAGCATCTCACCGGACATTGATCGGAAGGTTCTCGAAGCGACGACCCAAAAAATGCCGAACGGTCTCGACGAGGTCACCAGGATCAGGCGGGGCGAACATGAAGAGGAAACCGTGGTGCGTCAAGGGCGGCATGATCTGCATAATCTCGAGGTATGGCGTGACGGAATTTGCCAGAAGATTTACCCGATAGGCCGGAACGCCATTTTCATCGGCCGAGGCTCGGGAGATGTCGCGGTGGATGTTTCACTTCATGGCGACCCGGAAATTAGCCGGCTGCACGTTATCCTGACAAGGAAGGAACACAGCGGAATCGATATCGAGGTGATAGGGAAAAATCCGGTGTTCGTTAATGAAAAAATTTTACAGTCCGGCCAATCGCTTTGCGTATCGGGCGAAGAGATATTAAAGATCGGAAACTACGCGCTGCGAATGAAAAAGTGATGCCGAAATCTATCGCGCATCATATTGTAAAGATAAGGAGTCGACTAATGAGAAAAATATTCCCGCTATTATTTTGCGCGGCCCTAATATTTGTTTTGCCCTGCTTTCCCCGGGCAGATTCCGAAGGGGGCCTCAATGCCGCTCCGGCGGCGGCGGATACGTTTTCCGGGGCGGGACAGGTTGGCGAGCCGGGACGGAAACGCGCCTTTTTGGTCGGGGTACATTACCAGGAAAGTAAAAAGGATGGTAAATGGTCGTATATCAGCAGTGACGTCAGCCTGAAAAAAATGGCGGAAGTTTTGATCAATCGCATGGGATACAGGCTCGAGGATATCAGGATACTCACGGAACAATCTTTTACGATCAAAGCCGGCGACAAAAGCTGGAACATCTGTTCGGAAGTTTGGAACAGGCTGCCAACGTGCGATGTGAGGGCGCCTCTGCCGACCAAAGATAATATCCTGCACGAATTCCAAAAGTTTCTGATCGATCAGGCCCAGCCGAAAGATAACGTAGTTATTTACTTTATAGCACACGGCCAATCCATTAAGAACGTATCGCGGAACGCCGAGGATACCGAAGAGTGCGACGAGACGATCGTGCCCTACGATTACGTGTCGATAAAAGACGCCGGCAAAAACCTGATCGACGACGAGGTCGGAGTATTAGTGAAAAAGCTGAGCGCAAAGGCCCCGGGTAACGTTACGATCATCTTCGACTCTTGCCAGTCAGCCACAGGAACGCGCGCGGGACCGGAGACAAACGTGATAGGCGGACATCCTCTTTGCACGCTGCCGCCGAAAACGGGCCGGGAAAAAGTTGTAAAAAAGAAAGGCTATTTCCGTTTCAATGCGATCGATGAAGCAGCCCTTCCAAAAGGATTTGTCTTTATGGCGGCGGCGGGCAAAATGGAAAGAGCCTGGACAGCTGAAAGAGGTATTTCCGGACTTGTTAACGGTGAGGGACTCTTTACCAATTATCTGACTGAAACTCTCAATAAAATAAACTCCGATGCTTCTTATCGAGACCTTATGGGGATCGTCTACGATAAGCTCGATTCACAGACTCCCCAGATCGAGGGCGATGTAAACGCTCCCTTGTTCGGCGGAGCGATGCTGCCCAGAGAGATATTTACAAAGGTCAGCATTGCGAACAGCCGTATGGTCCTGAATGCCGGAAAATTTCAAGGCATTACCCGGGGCTCCGTTTTCGAACTCTACCGGGAAGGAACGGTTATCAAGGAACAAAAGGACATTATCGGAAAGGTAAAAGTAACCGAAGTGAACAGTTCGACATCGCTGCTGACGCCTGTTCCTTTCGTCCCGGCCATCGGCTCCCGCAAGACGCACGGTGTCCCGCCTAAGTCTGCGCTCGCCGTCGAGATAGAGCACAATTACGATACTATCCTTAAGATCAAAATCACAGACAGGGAAAAAATAAGAAGGCTTAAGGGAGGACCGGAGCTGCTGCAAAAGTTAAGCAGGAGTGAAGGCTTCCAGACATTGGGGCCGGAAGCGGGAGGCTGGAATATCCTGCTTCGTTATCCGCTCGATTGCGCCGGCGACAAAACGACAGCCGCGAGCGACGACGTGTGCCTCGTCGAAAAGGATTATCGCGGTGTCGTCATGCAGCGAAAGGACGGCAAAATCTATCGTTTCAATGAGGATGCAGCAATGGTGCGGGAGATCGAAAGCGAACTGCGAAGACAGACTTATTATTTCAATCTCCGCAGCCTGGTCGAAAGTATACCCGCGGACAACAGTCTGGCCGTAAGCATCAGGCTATACGATATCGGCCGCCGTCAGAAACGGGTCGATAGCGCTACCGGAGCGGTCGAGTGGAACTGCAACCGGGTATCGGAAGAGCAGGTCGCAAACAGCCGGGAACTGACCAGCGGCAGCAATATAACACTCTCGCCCGGCGATTGTTACGCTGTGGAGATCGTTAATACAGGCGAGGAAGACGTTTACATAACTCTCTTTAACTGGGAGGCGGACGATACCATCAAGGGCGTGTTTCCTTCGAATGAAAAAGGCGAAATGCCGTTTTTTTTCAGAGACACGGCCAGCCTGCTTTCCGCGCAAACAAAAAGCCTTATTTATTACACTGACCGGTTCGGGGCAACACTTCCCCTTCCTTTTGTCGTGAATAACAAGCCGGGAACGGAAAGCCTGCGGGTAATTGCCACGAAGGAAGATCCGGGCGAGCAATTCAGCCTGTTGATAAATTCCGCGAGAATCGGTGAACCCCCTCCGTATGTTGTAAGAGGGCCATACCGCTCGCCGCTCGAACGGCTTTTCTTTGATTTCCAACGGGGCACACGCACCGGCGGAATAAACGATAAACCCGGAAGCTGGGCCGTTTTTTCGCTCCGATTTACCGTGCTTCCGGGAGGGGAATAAAGTGAACAGGATTTGAAACGGGGTATACCGGCTATGATTAAAAACACTCACAATACCTGGCGTCAGTTGTTTTTCCTGCTTCTCTTTGCGGTGGGGACAGCGACACTTGCGGAGGCGCAGAAACCTAACGCTGTCCGGGAACTGCAGCCGGGTAAAACTATTACCCGAGTTATCCGGGGAGGTGAATCACACCAGTACAAGATCCCTCTGAAGAAGGGCGACTACTGCAGAATAGCGGTCGGGGAAAAATCCAGCGAAATTGTTTTTTCGATTGCCAACTCCGAGGAAGCCTATCTGGCGGACAGTTGGACACTATTCGCGAAAACGCCGCCGCCGGAAAGTTCAATAAACTATGTTGCCGCGAAGACGGATACATATGTTTTGGAAATTACCCGCATGAAAGGTAAGTCGCCGCCGATAACTTATGTCATAAAGCTCGATCCAATCAGACAGGCGAGCGAGCCGGAGAAAAAAGCGGTTGCCGCCACTATGATGGAAAGCGGATTAAATTTGCTCCTGCTTGCCGAAAGCGATCCTCATCCGAGTTTTCCTCGCGCCGGCGTCGAAAGAATCCGGGAGGCTTTTCTATTGGACGAGTTTCTGGAAGATAAAGTGACGGTGGGAGAGAAAATCATGCGCGACCGGTATCTGGGTTTTGGATATTCTCGAATGAATCAAAACCAGCCGGCTATCAAATACCTCGAAAGATCTTACGGATTATTTCAGCAGGTCGAAATCCCGGATGCCGATTTCAGGAAATTATGGAAAACCATCCTGCTTAACGACCTGGGCCAGGCTTATTTTGCGGTCGGTGAAGAGGAAACAGCGCTGCGTTATTTGGAACAGATCGACTTCGATGATCTGGAATATTGGAAAAAGTATCCGAAGGTCTTAAAGACTTCCAGCGGCCTGCTTTATTCGCTTTATATTTCGCGAGGAGATGTCGAAAACTATGAAAAGTCGATAAAGTTTACCCAAAAAATGATAGATCACGCCGGGGAGTACGGTTTCGATGACATTGGCGTAATGGGTTTGCATATGAACCTCGGGAAAGCTTTTACCGAGGCCGGCTACTATAAAAAGGCCCACGAAACATATCTCAAAGACCTGGAGCTCAACCTGGCCATTCAGGAAAGGCTAAAAAAAAGTACCATTCCTGCCGATCGATTTCTTTTAGGAGATACAAAAGATAACGAATCAACCATTAGAAACAATATAGGAATAGTGTTTCTGCGAAACGGAAATTTCGACAAGGCCAGGGAAAACATCGAGGCTGCTTTGAAACTCGCGCTGGCGCAGAAAAATGAGCTGAATATCGCCAAGTTTAAATCAAATCTGGGCGGAGTCTTCGCACGGCAGAAACGTTATGCCCTGGCATTGAAATATTTCGACGAAACTTTGCCACAGTTGAGAAAGTTCAGGGACGAGTATGTAAACACGTTTCGGGAAACCGGACTCATCGGTTACCGAATGGAAGAGAGAGTAGTGTCTGCTTTCGTTACCGTAGTCCCTTACTACTACGGAATGGTTTTGCGGGAAACGGGAAAACTCGACGATGCGGTAAAGACACATAAGAAATCCATAGAATCCGGCGAGCAGTATAAATTTAGAAAGTTTGAAGCAAGGGCGCGGATAGAATTGGGATTGGATTATCTGGTCCTGAAAAAGAACGACGCGGCATGGGCCGAGTTTCAAAAGGCGCTCGAGCTTTCGAAACTGGCGGAAAGCCGTGATGAGATCATAGCGGCCTACGACGGTCTGATGCGTGCGAGCGCAGCGCGCGGAGAAATTGCCCTCGCTATTTTTTACGGGAAACGCTCCGTGAACCTTTTGCAGACCACGAGGGCGGAATTGGAAAAGATAGGGAAAGACGTGGCCTCGGAATTTGTCAAAGACAATGAAGACACCTATCGCAGATTGGCCAATTTTCTAATCATGGAAGGCCGTCTTGAAGAAGCCCAGATAGTGCTGTATTTGCTTAAGCTGGCGGAGTTCAAGGAATTGGCTTCGCGCCCGGAATCAAGCGATCAGCAAACAATACCTGAAATCGACGTCGAGTCCGAAATCGGGGACAAGATTGATCGAAGGAATGAGCTTTCGCGCGAACTGGTTAAGCTGGAGAACTGCGGGACTGCGCAAGACCCGAACTGCGCCCGCGCCGCCGACCGGAACGACCGTATCGCGGAGATAAAAAAAGCTCTTGAGACAGCCGAACTCACCTATAACGAGACTCTGAAAAAATTGAAAGATGGGGCCAAAGACATAGACCGGCCGGGCAAGGCGCCGCTCGGTAACGGACAGAGCACTTTCAGTCTTATGCCTTTTTTGGCGAAATCAAAAATAAAGACGGCGGCGATTTATACTCTTATAACGACGGATACAAAATCCGAAGTTCCGGTAAATCTAACCAAATCCGCGCCCAACCTGAAAGATGCCGCGGCGAAAAAGGGAGGCTTCGGTTGGACGATACTGGAAACGGCCGATTCGATCAGGGCCTATCCAATCGACATCGCCGGATTGAAAGAGGATATCGGGGAATTTCAGACGGATTTAAGGACTGCTGAACTCGACCCGGAGGACACCGCTAAACGCATCTATGACAAGATATTTCGCCAGCGGTCTTTAAAGACTTCAACGACGCTAGAAGAAGACCTCGCGGTTTACTTCAAGGATTCGGAACAGAAGGTGATCATGTGGTCTTTGGACGGCATACTGCGTTATGTTCCGATGTCCGCATTACACGACGGACAAAAATACCTGGTAGAAGATCGCATTCAAACCGTATTTACGCCTATCAGCATTCCCCATCTTGAAAGTGCCAGATCGGCCAACCCTCATATATTAGGTTTAGGCGTCACAAAGCCCAGATTAGTAGACTCGGTATATTTCGACGAGCTGAAAGGCGTCGGCAGAGAACTGCGAAACGCCGTCCGGCAGCCGGGCGAGAATACCGGGTTGATCGACGGCGTTAGCCGGCTCGACAACGCGTTTGTGTCCAAGGAAGCGCTGAGGCTTATCAGAAGCGGGAAATTTTCTATTGTGCATTTCGCCACACACTTCAAATACTTGCTGGACGATCCGGTCAATTCGTTCCTGGTCACCGGAAACGGAAAAATAACCCTCGAAGAACTGGAAGAACACGGCCTCTTTCTTTCGACGGACATTCTGGTAATGTCGGCGTGTGAAACCGGTCTCACAAAGGACGGTTACGGTAAAGACGCCGAAGGACTGCCGTTTTCCGCGCAAAAGGAAGGCGCCAAAACCGTGATCGCCAGTTTGTGGAAGATCTCGGACGAGGGAACGCCGGAATTGATGACCGGGTTTTATAAAAGATTAAAAGAAAATAACGGGACGCGGGCTGCCGAATCCTTTCGCCAAAGCCAGCTTGCGCTGTTAAGAGGCGAAGAGCTGGATACCTCGATGACAGAAGCCGAAGACGTGAGCCGGCCCGGCGTGAAAAAATCGGCAGCAAGAAAATCGGCCTCGAGGTCTGATATCGACCCCGCGAATCAGGTTAAAAATCGCGTCAAATATCAGATCGTTCCGTCCAGGCGCTTTGCTCACCCGCATTATTGGGCGGCATTTGTGCTAACGGGTAACTGGCAATAATTTTTAGGAGGCGTATTAAATGTTTGCGACAGATCGTCAATGAAAGGAGAAACGGTAAAGCAAATAAACAGAGGAGATCCGGATATTTTAGCAGAGTAAATTGCAATAATCTTCGACATGGAGTAAAAGATAAGAATATCTTTTAGCAGATCGTTTTACTCTCAACTTCGAAGAAACGATTCAAAAGTATCCTTATTTATGAAGAAAAAAACACCGGACGTCGATGCCTTTGACTCTCTGTTTCCCGTCCTGCCGGAGAGTTATAAAAAGAAGGTCGCAGAATTTGAAGCGGAAACGCGCGCCCGGTTGACTAAAGATTCCGGTTTTGACGGGGAGGATCTGGCTTTTACGATCAAATGGCAAACTATTCTCTACGTTTATTTGCTGCAGCTCATGCTTTTGAAGATAAAGGACGAGGCTGCGTTCGCCGAGAAAGTTTCTAATATGACTTGCGAGGACGTTGAGCGATTCGTGGAATACGATGTGCGGAGCTTTTGGCTTCGCCGGGTGACAGACAGTTGGTTCAGGGACGGCTATGGCGAACTTTTTGTCCAGGATGTGTTGTTCGATCTATACATGAGCGTCAAGAGCCTGACCGAAAAAAATGAGGTTATCGAAAACATTTCAAAGTATCTGAGTTTGATAAAGAGAAATATTTTTTTCGCATTTCTAAAAAAGTATAAATATGGGGACCGTAAATTCCGGTCATTGGATGGGAAGTGGGACGAAGATAATGACGACTAGCACCAACCCGATCAAGTTCCTGGCGAGTCCGGGAAACGTTCAGCAGGAACTGGAAGAGAAGCAGGCCGATAAGATTTTGCATCATTGTTATCGGGACTGTCTTAAAAGCTGCTTGTCTCCGGAACAGCGACAGACCCTCTACGCTTATTATCCGGAATCACTGACCGGCGCTAAGCTGGCCGAGAGAAGGGCCGCTCTGCTTGCCGCCACCGGCGAAATTGAACGAGAAAAAGAACTCAACACCTTGCAGCAAAAGGTACATAAGTGGAAAGAAAAACTGAAAGCCTGCGTGGGGAAATGCGCCGCCGGGAAAGGCCTGAAACGTTAATGAAGGACACATACTTAAAATGACGACGGACATCGTAATAACCAACGAAGATCTGGAAGCGTATCTGCTGGGCCAAACTCCGGAGGCGGAAGCGGATATGATCATGGATCGGCTTTATTCGAGCGAGGCGTTGTTCCATAATCTCGAAATAGTAGAGATGGGACTGATCGACAGCTATGTTCGTGAGGAAATGCCGGCGGACAAAAGGGAACTGTTTGATCAAAACTATCTCGTCACGCGCGAAAACAAGCGCAAAGTCTCTGAGGCAGCTATTTTTCACGAAGAGCTTCAGGAACTTGCCGTTGAAGAGGCTATGGTTCCGGCGGCCGCGGCAGCTGCTTCGACAGGCGGTTCTTTGCGGCGGCGTTTTACTGCCTTCTTTATGTTTCCCGCTTTCAAATGGGCCTATGCAGTGTTGATTTTGCTGGCAATCGGGGGGACGGCGCTCGTGTTTTCCAGATACGAAGATGTTAAGAAAACTATCGCGGGCGTCTTTGCTGCTCCTACACCTTCTCCTATATCCGTTCCAATACCGGTTCCCATACCCGCTTCTACTCCAACTCCTACTCAGACCCTTGCATTGGTAAATTCGCCCACGCCGCCGCAGCCGGTAAATAAACCTACAGATAAAAGAGATATGCAGAACCCTTTTGCCAAAAAGGATGCTTATCACACACAAGGCGTAGATTTAAAATACGGCTCGATGGGCACGAATACTCACGAGATCGACAGAAGGAACAGGTGGTGGAAATCCTACTTCGGCACTTCAAGCGACTGTCCGCCCGGTACGTCGAAAGTAAAGATCAAAATAACATATATAAAAAATGATGAGCCGGAATCCGTTTTTATGGATAATGAAGAGTTTACGATCGACAAGAACGGCTATGTGACGATGACGTTTGAAACCCAAAGGCTCAAGGAGGGAAGATACACTTTGACTGCCCAGCCTTGTTCTACAAATATAGATTTTTGGTTAAAGGATAAGAAATTACGCTGACCGATATTTTCACTCTCCCGGTTCTGTTCACACGCAAGAGGTCAGAAGTTCAAGTCTCTAGTGTACACCAATAAAATAATTTAGAGGCATCGTCAGATGCCTTTTTTACTTTTCACTTCCAATTTCACCCCTTGGAAAGAAATAGATTGTGGAAGTACAATCGGCTTGCGAAAGAATTTTAAAATGTGGGAGACCCGGGAAAATGAAAGTAGAGGAACTCGCATATCACAAGACACCCTTAGGCGAATTGACGCTTCGCCGGAGAACGGAGGCGCGGCTGCAAAACATCGACGTTTTTGAGGTCAAACTTGGTGACGAATATTTAATGTCGAGTCTTTTTACCGAAAGTGAGCGGCAGCTCGCGCAGCTGGGCCTGGCCGGATTAGAAGGCGAGCTCGACGTCGTAATAGGCGGGCTGGGTCTGGGTTACACTGCTGCCAGCGCCCTCGAAAATAAAATGGTCAGGTCCGTTCTGGTGATCGATCTATTTCAGGAAGTTATTGACTGGCATAGAAATAAACTTGTTCCAATGGGCAGGGTGTTGTTAGAAGATAAAAGGTGTGAGCTGCGTCAAGGCGACTTTTTCGAGCTGGCCCGGACAACTTTTGACAGCAACCGGAAGTTCGATGCTGTTTTACTCGACATCGATCATTCGCCCGAACATTTCCTCGATGAGAAGAACAGAGATTCCTACTCGGCAGAGGAACTTAAAGGTATTCGTAAACAGATAAAAGAAGGCGGCGCATTCGGCCTCTGGTCAAACGATCCGGTCGATGAGAAATTTACGGAACGCCTGGAGTCCGCATTCGGCACTGCAGCGGCCCACAAGATCGAATTTGCAAATCCGTACTCGAACTCGACTTCCGTAAACTCGGTCTATGTCGCGCGCAACACATCTCCACTTTTGTAAGCGGCTATTTACGCGCCGAAGAAACCGGCCTCAAGAATATTACACGCGCAGAAGGGGACTCAAAGTAAGAAGTAAGTTAATACTCGCGTAAGACTCTTAAACCCGGGCGCATGGTTCATGTACAGTCGGGATCGGCCAGTCCGGCAAAAGCCATTTCTCTCCGGCGATACTGAATAAACTAATAACGGCACCTGATCGATAAAAAAAGGAACTAGTACTAATGGCTCCTGCAAAGGTTTGAATCTCTAATATTGCTTAACGAAGCGGAATCCTCAAACTCCCGTTCAGGCAGCCCGAATCCTTTTCTTTTTTACAATTTCCCTTGGAAAGATCAATTTCACTCTTGTCCTCCTTACTCTTGCAATCTTCATTGAGATTTAAAATGACATCGATCCTAGTGTGATAATCGGAAGCGATCCTATCCAGATCATTTTCCGAAAGAATGACCTTGTCCGGACATATCAACAGAAATTTTCTGGTTGACAAATTTTCACCCACACTTTGGGCTTCCGGTTGTCTGTTTTTTTGTGAGCATGACGCGCAAAGAGTCAGGCTGACGGTCAGCACACAAACAGCGAGAAATATGGCATTGTTTTTAATCATACGAAAATTATTCAGATGGGCAGCCATCTTTTTTAAGAGGCACTTTGATCGTTTTTCCTTCATCCAGTTTTTCAGGTTTTTCCGGCAGCCAGGTGTTTGCCTCACGCAATTTCTGGAAGTTTTCCGCAGTGGCCGCCCCGTAATATTTAGTCGAAATTCCCCAAAATGTGTCGCCCTTACGCACGGTATGAATAAAACAAAACCGATCAAACCGTCCGGCGGGAGTAGGCTGATCCGAAGGCAACGGAACGGATGCGAATCTAACTTGAAACACTATCTGAAACAGTAAAAAAACCAGGATAAATATTGCACTCACCAGCACCAAGAGAAAGCCGTATTCTTTAAAGCGGATTTTAACGCTGAGTCTATAAACCGCGCTCAACTTTCTTCTATTGAGACAGCTTGATTCCAATATTTTTTGCGCGTCCTGATTATTCATGAGGTTATTTAGCCTTAATTTTCTTTTTAGCGGGTTTTGCGGGAGCAGGTGGTCTTGGCGTTATTTGCGTGCCTGGGACATCAGGCAAAAGCAGTTCTTCACCACCCTTTAAATCTCTGCATATCAGTTCAGGATTCAATTCCTTCAAGGTTTCAATTGATACCAGCGGACTAACCCTTTTGAGAAACATCCTGCAGATTTCTTCAGTATCCGAGCCTGATTTTGAAGCTTCAGGCACGTCGCTTATATCTACAGAAGCGTATTTATGTCCTTTAGGAGGATTGCTAAGGATAAATAAGTCAGTTTTCTTTTTCAATTCGTTTTCTGCATCTTCTTTATTTTGTGCAGAAATATTTCCCATAAAATCGTTAGCAACGTCTTCTTTTCCTGCGCGAATACGGTAGTCTAATTTTACGTTGTTAAAATAAACGGACCGTCCGTCACCGCCGGCTTTGGGAGCACTACTTATCACTGGCAGTTGCGAAGTATTATTAGTTGAAAGCAAGGATATAAGCCACATAACTCCATAAACCGCGGCACCGGTAATGATCACCAATACTATTAATCCTATTATCGAGGCTGCAATTTTTATGGCTAGATTGTCCTTTAATTTTTCGTAACGAGTTTTAGTTACAAACGCATCGGGGCCGGCTGGCTGATTGTCAGTACGAAATATGTCTGTAGCGAGAAGTCTTTCCGCATTGACTAAATCTTCATATTTTTTAGCTCTTAGCGCGGGTTTGGCATATTCATCCCTTATTTGCCAGTGCAGTTTTTTGGCCTCATTAAAGTCTTTGTCTTTGTATTTTTCAAGAAACTCATCCTGGAGCTTTAAGATCTGATTTTTTAACTGAACAGCGTTTTTCCAGTCTCTTTCTATTAGATCCGCCCTGCTCCTGAGAAAAAGGTGAAATCCGGTAAGCGCTCCGGGACTGTCATCTTTGCCGGAAAAAAGATAATATTCATCCTCAACCGGCTCCGAGGGGAAAGCTTGATTTTCATCCAGAAGTTCATAGCGAGAAGGGGTGATTTTTAGTACTCCTTCACGGCCGGCCGAATTTTCTTTCCAGACGAAAAATTCTTTATCCTGCGCCTGGCCGCCATTTTGCGCAGTTTCCAAATTTGACTTTTCTTCTTGTACATCTTCATGACGCGCCTCACCTATCTCCTCGGAGTGCGCTTCACTGTAAGAAATATAGCCCGCTAAATCCTCGGCGCCGGTAGTGGACTCAAGCGGATTTTGCCTCTGCTGCCGGCTGACCGCTTCCAGTATCTCCTTGCTGGCGGTTCCCAGCATTTGCTCGAAAGTTTTTAATATATCACCTAACTGGTCCGCGGGGTTTACCGTATCTTTTTCTCGTAAAGCGGTAATAACCGAGTCGGTTATTTTGGCGGCATCATCTTTATTAAGAATGTCGTCCGCTACTTGTTTTAAATCTACGATGTCACTCTCTAATTTTTCAAGTTGTTTGATTTGTCCGTCGAGGTGAATGATTTTTTTGCTCATTTCTTCTTTGATACCTTTAATTTTGACGTCAATTGCCTCATTGAGACGAGTCATGTTAATGCCTTGCTGATTCAGCATCTCTTGTTTGGCTTTTACTTCTTTGGATGAATGAGGGCCAAAAGCGATCATTACCGAGCGATCGTCATCGCCGCGCGCAAGTCCGACTTCATTTATGATCTCATCAGCCAAAGCTTTCTGTCTTGCCTCACTTTCCCGGGCATTACCCAGCAGTTCCAGCAGTTTGACGGGAGAAACAAATTTATCTACTCCATCAGAGTAGAGAATGACTATGTCGGCACTTTGAAGCTGGAAATTTTTCACATCGGTTGTGGTAAATTTTAGCTGTTTCACCCCGAGCGCCAGGTCAGGCGGCTCTTCATTACCCCGCTTCACTTTCTTATCCGATGTCACTAAAGGCGGCAGTATGTTGCCGGAATCGTCATTCCAAATGGTTTCATTTAATAGGATCAAACTTTTATTTCGATATACTCCGATACGACAGTCCCCGACCGGAAGATAAAAAAGCTGATCATTTTCAATAATTGTAAAAACCGCACAGCATTGAAAGCTATGGCCGTAGCCTTTTTGGTAGCTTAGCAGCCGGTTGTTGAGTTCCGAGGCTATCTGCACTAATGATATGGGCGGAGCTATTTCATCGACCCTGCTCGTTTCCAGAATCCCCTGCAGCAGCGTTTTAGCCAACTCGTCAACGCCGCCGTACTGCGTGCGGGCGAAATCGCCCACCACCATGACGTTAGTTTCACCGACAGAGAAGTCGTAGTAAAAATCCTCGTTGTTCTCTGCGCGGGCCTTGGTACTTGCTATCGGCTTTTTCATAGTCGTTTCTTGCTTATCCGGAATAATTTTATTTCAACTTTACGATATTATTTTGGCCAGACGCTCCGCCCCCAGCAATTTGTCCATTTCTTTTTTGGCCTCCTCATCTCTAGCCAATTTACGGATTATACTCTCCAGCCTTTCAACTACATTTTTCGGCGAAGGCCTTTCAGATGCCTTTCCTTTAATCATTTCTTTTAGCAGGTTCTTCAGCTGTTTCGCGGCTTCGTTTAGATTTTCACCAGCTAAATTGCGGAACCTGCCTTCAGCCAGAGCGAGCTGGTTATTTTGATTGGTCCTGGAGGCATGAAATACCGTCAGGATAGTTGCGCCGATCAGGTAAAGGCCATAAGAGGAATCGATATTGGCAAGGGCTTTTTCTTTTTCGACGCCTTCCGCGCTTTCGTTGAAAGCTATCGCTTCCGGAGGAAGAAAATCATTTTTGGCCGGTAATTTAGGCGATCTTAACAACCCCCCGACCTTTTCGACGATCTCGGGCGGGATGGGGGTGGACATAACCAAAGGAAATACATTATCAAAATCTATTAAACAAATGCGTCCATTATCTTCAAAACACACATTTGTGGGATCGATGTCAAAGTTGACCCAACCGTCATCGGACAACGCCTGGTGCAATACCGCCAGACTGTATGCCAAAGCCACCGCCTGTGATATTGTGGCAGATTGAAAAGCCGAGAAAGGCCTTTTCTCGTTTTCTAATTTCTCAAAAAGCAGGTAATAGGTTTGGGCCGTCCCCTTATCCTGCAAAACCCCGATCGGAGGTTTAATGAATAATTCCGCGGATCTATCTTTATACGTTTCGTAGAAATTTATTTCCCTTTCCGCATTGTCCTTGCATCCGGGCCAAAAGGCTTTAAGAAAAACAGTTTTTTCATTATCTTTTTCAAGTTCCACGTGCGAGGCGATATCGCTTCGGCCGATCTTTCGCGGCATAAAATCCCTGTAGGGAGTGTCCTGCAAAAGAATTACGATATTTTCTTCATCCGGAACGACAGGCGCAGGCAACATTAGTACTTGAGAAGACGCACCTTCTCTCTCGCTTTCGGAATGGGCCGTTCGGACATTACTTAGATCCTTAACGCCCGGAGTTCCCGAGATCTCGATTTGAAAAATGCTGGTTCCGCACAATAATAGATAACTGGAGCGGACCGCAAGCACCATTTGGCCATCGTAGGTCAGAAACCCTTCACTATTGATTTTTTCTTCCGCCTCGGCGTCAGAGTCGCCTTGATAAACCACCCAGTCTGTATTTGGCGGCCAGGGCTGCGTATTACTCGGCACCACACGCTTGATGGCAAAAAACGGGTGCACGGGTCGTTTAGGATGGCGTACCGGTGAAAAGGCAAACTCTACTTTCCAATCATCTTTAACGCACATCAAACCTACCACGCCGTTTGTCCCCAGATGAGGATCATTTACTATTTTTTTCGAGATGAACGTATCGTGATTGGCGACCGGAAGGGATTCGGCTCCCTTATCGACACTCAGATCCTGTTCATACTGCGCTTTTTGCCTTTCCCCGGGTTCGATCACAATCAAGCCCGCATATTTATCCGAAAACATCGCAAGATGAACGTCATCTTCCGCAGTTTTCCAAAAATAAGTACACTCCCCGACAGTAAATCTGACGTTTTCTTCTAATCGTTTCCCGGTCCAATTCGCACCTGTTCTTTCAAATCTGAAAGGCTTTGATGAGGAATCGAGGATGATCCACAAATCATGTGTTATCTCCACGGCAGCCACCGGCGCCAGGTCGCGAACTTCCAATGCAAGAAAGGGTTCTATCTCACCGACCTCGCCTTTTATGGGTATTACCCTGGAAACAAATTTTATTTTCGGCTGAAACTGCGACAATTCTATTCGTTTCAGCAAATAGGAATACAAAGGCTGCGAACGGTATCCCTTGACCGCCCGCATATACTCAGGCAGTTTCTCCGGGTCCTGATAGCCCTTCCAGCTGGCATCTTCTCTTTGAATATTCTTAAGAAAGATAGATTGAGTTTCCGACCAATCCGGACAATAGATCTCGTCATGCTCCGCTGATCCGGCGGAGAGCAGGTACATGGTTTTTACATCGCTCATCAGGAGTTCCAGCTCGGCTTTTGGAAGGGCATTTTCCTTTGATCTGAAACGGTGCGCATTGAATTGGATCCGCGCTCCGTCGGTGGATTGTTCCGGCACATGGTACCGGTAGGCAACGCAGACCTGGGTATCGTCTCTTGTGTCATCGATCAATTCACCGCCATCCATTTTTTCCTTTCTCTGACGAGCTTCTTTTTGTTTTATTTCGCGGATGTCATAGATCGAATTTTTACCCACAATAAAGTGGTCCTCGGCATTGGAAAACTTCTTCGGACAAAAGGCAAAATTACAAACAAGGGCATTTTTAAACAAGGTTCGATGCCCCGAATCATTCGGATCGAATTCAATCGGAGCTTGTCCCATCTGTTCAACGCCTTCATTTATATAATTCTGTATGAATGCCTTCATAGCTGCTATTACGGCATCTCTGAGTTGATCGGAAGGGGCGTCGTTCGCGGTTTGATCGGAGCTCATTCCGGCCAACTCATAGATCCGGTCGTAGAATGCTCTCGATAGATCTGTCGGGGTATAAGTTCCGGCGTCTCCATTGTAATAAGTATAAAAAATTTTCGAATGGGCCTTCAGTCTAAATGTATTTCCCGACTCCCGGCTTCGGCGGGCATTCTTTCTGAGAAGTTTCCAGATATCATTTTGGTCATTTTGCCGATACCCGTCCCCGTCATCCTTCAACTTGAACATCAATGCGATCAGCTGATCGACAAGTTCCGCGGAGCTACACACTTTAATTTTACGTGTTCCCCCGGTTTTATCCATCGCTTCCGCGCTTAAGCGAGCGTAAAGCCGTTCATCGGGCGTAGATCGGTCAACGTGTTCGTTGACGCCGTCAGGCGTTTCGCCAAACCCTATAAAGTTAAGAAAAATGCGAAAAATACTCGGTCTATTTTGTCCTGTGGCAGACATCTGAAACTCCTTATATTAGATGGTACTATCACTGTTGTTGCTCATTGAAGTGTGGGCCAGCTGGTAATGGGTAGTACCTAAAATAAAATCCGCTCCGTTACCAATATCTATTTCTTTTTGCGTTTCCGGCCCGATCTGGAATGTTATTTGAAGAGATTCATCTGTTAAAAAAACCATTTGCTGAGCTCCTTTTTTAAACTTTAAGAAAAATCTTCGCCCGTCCTGGGAGATTAGATCTATTGGAGATTTTCCCAGAGCGATGTCTGAATAATCGACAAAATATTCGCCGGGAAACTCACCTTTACCCGGCCCCGCAGCCAGGTCGGAAACGAGGCCCGGTGAAAATTGAAATTCGCCCTTATGAAACGCTTCCGTATCGCTTCCATTCTCACTGACCCAGATCCCTTTTTGTCTTTTTCCGTTCGAAGGGAAATCTTCAAGGGATATCTCAACCCCGTCTTTTATTTCCAAAATTTTATCTGCGTGTAAAAAATAGGGATTGGAATTTTCATGTAAAAGATAGAGCCATTTATTTCCCGGCAGGCGTAAAACAGAATTTATCCCTCTCAAATACTTTGCCGGAAAATCATTAGGAATATATCCGCGATCATTGTGTAGTTTTGGAAAAACGCAGCCTACTACTTTTACCGAAAAGAATGGTAACCGGTTCTCTATCTCAAAATCTTTTAACAGCCTGGGCTCGATAATACGCCTGCATTGTATGAAAACATCGCTTTGGGTGGTCCCGCTGCGAACTTCGATATCGAGAGAACTGCCGCCCTTTTCTTTTTGTTTTTGAGGCGATCCGGATATATCGTCGTACCGGCTAAAGTTTCCCTTCTCGTAAGAAATTATCATCGGCTCGAGAGACGCGATCCTGACGTCGCACCCGGGTTTATCACCGACAGAGATCTCAGTGCGGGTGTCCGGCAAATATATTACCGGTTGCTGCCAGCGCGACCGATTTTGGCAGATATCCAGGTGTTTAGAAAATACTGCGTCACCTTCGAACCTGATATAGCCGGTGATCTTATCGTCGGGCCTAAGCTTTTCCCTTGAACATCGAATTAGCCCCAAGGTACCCGGGCGCGTTATTTTATCTGCCTCGATCCAATAAAAATCCACTTCCGAAGGGCGTATTCCAGGGCCCGGCGAAATACTATTGTTCCTTGCCAAAAACAAATCCTTCAAAAAAAAATCGGGTCTTCTCTTGCGCGAAACTAAAGCCATATGCGCTTTTTTTCTATTGTATTCAAGATCGAATCTTAGATTTCCAAAGCCCTTTCCGTCCCAATTCTTTTCATTGCGATAGATTCTAAAAAGATGGTCTTTCAATTCATTTGCGCTATCGAGGCGCGAAAAAAAGCTGTAATCCGAACTGTGATAGCACAAATAGAAAGCAACATATTTTCCGCCTTCCGGCGGTTCGGTGTCGAGACAGCCGAATATCCAGGCAGCGACCTGCTTCAGATCCCCATTGATATGCTCAAACAAACTTTCACAAAAAGGCAATCTCATTTTTCGATCGGTTTACCCCATAAATAATGTTTGTTATTAAGCAGCTTGATGAGTTCTGCCGCAAAAAACTGCGCCTGACCCAGCTTTCCCTGCTCGATATATATTGCACCGCTGACAGCCTTTTCAATCCTTTTTTCCTTCTCATTCCATAACCCGGCTGTAAAGATAAAATTAGAGGTATCCTCAAGAGACTCATCCTGTGGGTTTTCCAGGGTTCCTGTTTTTGAAAAGATCGTAAAGTCCGTCGCATCCTTTTTGATGCTTATAATAATGGGCGAAAGAGCGCCTGCGGCGGTGCCGTTGGTAGAGACCGCTTCGAGACTGTGGAGCAAAGTCGCCCGCCAGACCGACACCCTGGCTCCGGAGAACCATTCAGCGACCGGCGGATCGACGCTCTCGGTATTTTTCACACCGGCTACGATCTGTGCCCGTACCTTATTTCCGGTCACTATTCGGGCTATCGCCTGGGTCAGGAAAACATTCGACCACTTCCCCCCAATGTTTCCGTAAGGGTTAAGCGAACTGTCGCCGGTGCTGAAACCTCCACCTAAAAGGACTGAACGGAGCGCCGCAAAATCGGGAATCTTGGGAAAGGCAAAATTTGTTATCTCCGGTGAAACGTTGTCAAAAGAATTCGATTCAGCAAATATTTTCGGATCATCCACGACTCCGGACCACCACATGGCATTATCGAAACTTTTTACTTCCGGCTCAGCGGTCTTGATATCAAATAAGATCTCAAGATTTTTTGCGAGCGGGGTAGATGCTACGAGAGTCCCGGCGATCCGGTTTTCTTCATTTTGTCCATTGGGATCAAACATATTAGGATACGCCCACTCAGGTAAGCCGAGGGAAGTCCCGTTGTCCGTTAGTTCTATCCGATAAGGAGGTTGAAGGGAGCGATAATTGCCATTTTCTCCAAAACGCGGCACTCCGGCATTTTCCCGGGACATGCCTAACATTGCCAGTGTGACGGCATAAAGATTATCCGACGGCGGCAGAAACGTGTCCCAGGTTATCTCTAGGGCGCCTTTGTGACCCCTAATTCCTTCTTTTGAACCCAGCGGCAGGGCCAAAAGTTTCTTCTTATCCAACCGATGATCGGAGATCTTCATGTTGTAAAGGTCCGGAAAGGAAAGCAGTGTTGCCGAAGCCGTCATGGGCTTGATCGCAGATCCGATATCATGACGGACCAGGTTAAGATTTTGTTTATCGCTCGGATTATCGGCAGGGTCCGGAATTCGATTCGGATCGTACGGCTTGCCGTCATCGGATGCCAGGGCCAGCATCGAGCCGGTGTTGGGATCCATCAAACTGACGGCCATTCTTCTGGAGGATCCCTGCTCTATAGGAGCTTTTATCACTTTCATATCCTTGCAGACACCAGCCTTGCCCTTACCGTCCATACAGGCTCGCCATCTTCTCAGCAGATCGTAAACGTCATGGTTCAAGCTGGAATTTAAGGTAAGAGAAATATCGTCGTCCGGAAGATTTTCGGTCTTTTTTTCGCGGTTTGATTGGATCGCGGAGGTTATCTGTTTTGCGATAGCAAGGGATTCACCTTGCGGATAAAATCTTTTCCTTTCTCCATTTATCCAGGTGACAAAAGAAAACGTTCCCATTTTTGCCCGGCTATAAACAAAAACATGCACCGGAATGTTTGTGCCTGTCCGATCTTTTTTCGCGTAGGCTATAACGTCACCGTCGTCTATGCGGGTTCTGCCGACTGTCCCTTTCTCTCCCTGAGCGAGCAGCGCCGTTCCGTTAATAAAGAGATTAAAATCTCCGCTTACGGAATCTAACAGCGCTCCCTTGGCGCCCTGCACGGTTGATATCATAAATATAGGCTGGTTACATTCATGATTTTCACAGATGGCAAATCCGCGTCCCGGACTAAGCGAATTAGGATCGTCAAGATAGACGCGTTTATTGCCGGTGCCCGAATAGACGTTTTCTTTATCGGTACTGGTTTCCATCTGACTTTTTTTGCCTGGAGCATAAGGAGCTCGTATTAAGGATAAGGTGAAATTAGTGCCGATCAATACGCCGTCGATATTGTTTTGTACCTCAGCCTCGGTTAGAGAACCGTTCCAACCGCTGCGCGCAAGAAATGGTGAAACCTGGTTATAACTGCTCTGGTTCACCAGGATCTTCGGCGCCGTATCCGCGGTCGCCGATCCTTTATCCAATTTGAAAAATTGATTCTCGTCATTCCATTCCGTGGCATGGGAGGCGTTCGCGCCCTTTGCGGCGTTGTTCCACTTATTGACAAACGCGGACAGGGTTTCGTTTTTTCCTCCGCCGCTTACATTGTCATCGATACATAAGTTGTAAGGGATAAGAAGTCCCGGATCATCCGGCGCTTTCTTATTCTTATTTTTTCCATCACAACCTCCCCGCGCCGAAGATTCGGTCGATATCGGCTCAAACCAAACATTATTATTTTTAATATACTCAGCGGCCTTTAACTTCAGGGGTTTATAATCGAGATTTTTTACATATTCCGGATTATTGCTTGCCTGAATTATCCCATAAATAGAAAAGCACACTAAAGCCAGCAAAAATAAAGAGACCAGGAACATGTTGGTAAAAATAACGGCATTGCCCGTCGTGGCGGGGGAATCGTCGTCGTATCCTAATTCCCGGAGTTTGCTGCTCTTTCTACTTCGTCCTTTCAAAAGACTCCAAAAAAGGCCTCCCAAATGTACCAGGGAAGGTGAGTCGGGAGACAAATCGGCTTTTTTCCGTAAAGAAAATGGCTGCAATACGATCACTAAAAGCATGAGGATAACGCCGGACCGCAGAAGTTCCGACTCAGAACGCAAATTCAGCAAAGTAAGATTTTGACCGGTAAGAATGACCTCATTAACATTAGCCGCGATCATATAGACCGAAGGAAAAAACAGCATGAGAGCGAGCCCTCCGACTATTCCAAAGCGTAGTTCCCGCCCTCTTTCGACTGTGGATTCATTGTATGCGCGCCAAGCCCCCAAAAAAACCAGGATTAATATCAGGGAATAGAGGCCTAAAACGGCTAGTCCGCCCAGGACACCATGTTCACTTAGTACGTACACCGAAAATACTAATTCGTCGAGGGTTATGTTCTGGAATGTTTTCCCGCCCTTTTGAACAGGCGATTCACCAAATCCGTTACCGGTCACGCCGCCCGCGGCGGCATAATTCATCATCCTCCATTGCTGTTCGATGGCTTCGATCAATTTGTCTCCGCCTTTTTCCGATTCCTGTAATGCCGCATCGACTCCCTGACGCAAAAGAACGCGCTGCCAAAAAGTGCTTCCGTCGGGGGTTAGAAAACTCGCTGCCTGGGTTGCTATCAAAAGGTAGTAGATCGCGACGATCAGAAACGGGGCCGTAAAGGCAACTAAAGCGGCGCGGCGCCCGGCGGCGTATTTCCAGATCGCCCACGAACTGGTCACTAATACCAGCAGGCCGATCTGGGCCGGTATATGCACCAACGACGCCCCAAAATCGCGCGATGCCAAAAACGAAGCGACAAACATAAAGACCGGCGCCAGGAAAAGAACCAGCCATTTTAAAATACCGGACCAGCCAAAGTTTTCATTTGTCTGGCTCCAGCTTTCAAAGAAATTTTTCAGCAGTCTGATGTTTAGAATAAAGATCAGAATTTCAAAAAAGGTGTTGGTTCTCAGGCGGGCCCCGCTAAATAAGACTGCCGGGTTTATATGACCTTTCTCGGAATACGGCGTTAAAAAGATGCGGAAAATAAAGATCACCGCCAGACATAAGAAGATAATAAAAAAATTGTGCCAAAAGCTTGTCCAGAAATCGCTGCTGTCTTCATCGCCGGCAGTATAGCGGGCCGTCCAGTTACTTAGAAACCAGAAAACGAAGGCGGTTCCCGAGGCGAGGAAGGCACATACCATCTGACTGAGCTGATTTTGCCGCAAATATGAATTATCCAGGGCAAAAAAGTATATCCCGGCCGAAAAGCCTCCAGCCAGCAACAGCGCGATCGCAACGATCGATAATGAATGAAGACGGTTCGGTCTTTTGCCCGCAAGGCCCTTATTTCTCCTTCGTGGGACATTAATCAAAAAATAAGTGAAGGGGTCGACCTCTCCCGAGTTATCGTGGTATCGAAACGAAATGAATCCTAATAAAATGCCCAAAAAACAAATCGAAAAAGGGACGAGAGCCAGGATAGCGATCGACTGCCAAAAATACCCCCAATTTTGAAACGCCAGGTTCGAGGCGGAAAGATGAGACGGAGAGGTGTAATGAAGAAGAATGAAGGAGGCTCCAAAGGTAACGATAGCGCATATTGAAAAAATCAATGGAGGAAATTCGGACCACAAATAAGTCCGAAAGTCCTTGCCCTTTTTGCCAAGAACGGACCAGATCGTTCCGGGAAACAAGTTGCCTAAAATTCCTAATCCGAATGCGTAACATCCGATAAAAATTAGAAGCGGTATAAAAAGCAATGAAAATAAGGCGGACTCTATTGCGTCGGTGCTAAGCGGCGGCCACCAATATGCCCTGAGACACAAGACAAACCTGACTGCTAAAAGCATTTGCAAAGCAGGTAAAAAAACCAGCAAAATGTCCGCAGTTAAAAAGAGGCTGTCGTTATCCGGATCAGTTTCTTTTGAGGCGTCCTGAATACGAGAAACGATAAATCGCCAGTAGAAGATGCCGGTCACGCACCATATCGCGATACAAATAAGACTCCAGATCAGTCGCTGCGTTCGATCGATCGAAATAATAGTAAAAACTATTCCCCGGTCCGTGCCCACAAAACTCCTCGCTCCGTAAGAAAAGCAAAGCCTGGCAACTCCGTTATTAACGATATAATTACCGCAATTATCATCCGGCGCGGGCCATTCTAAAAATGCGTTCACATCGCCGACATTATTACTGTTTCCGGAAACCTGAATTACAGGAATAAAGCTCGCATCGGCCGATTGCAGGCCTACCGCCTGTTTTGAAGAAGTGAGATATATCTTTGAGTTCTGGGAAGCTTCCCCCTCACTCGCGCTTTCTTTATCGGGTAATAAAAAGGCCTTTATAGCAGCTTGCGGGTGTGAGATTATTACTCTCGGGCGCGCATGATCCGAAGGAGTGAGTTCGAGATCGCAGGTTAAAGATAAGCTTTTTTTCTCTGAAGACCATTTAATAACGATCTGCTCCGTTTCCCCTTTCAGCGGAAGTCCCTGAGCGCCATCGGTAAATCTATATCCGCGAGAGTCGAATATTTCTAATTTTCCTGTTAGATCTTCTGAAACCGTCCAGATAATTTTGTTATTGTAGCTGGCATCACCCTGGCCGGATTGCTGTACGTAAGTAAAATCCACTCGGCCTTTAAAGCAGGACTCTCCGCGACAATTGCCGTCCAGAACGTAATCGACCTGATCGTTATCGCCGATGCTGAATGTCGAGTTATTTTGATCGTGAGAAGTCAGCGGATAGTAAGCCCCCGACTCGATAAACTGCGGTTTCAGTTGGTAAGAGCTGCCCCATAAAAAAATAAGCACAAATAGCAGAGATGCACCGTATAAACTAAAAAAGGCTATTAATATGGACTTAGTCTTTTTGGGGCGTTTAAAGGCGATGGCCAGGGAAAAAATTATAAATATAAACAAAAAACATCCGAAGACCCACTGAAAATTGGGGAGCATGAGTAGTTGTCCTTAGTTAGAATCTATTATTGGTGGCGCGCTTTCGTGAGAATATTAACATATAAAAGGATCTTTGCAAGATTTTTTTCGGCGCCCGAAATATCACATTATGAGAATTTTGCCTGGTTTTATGAAAGGAAATCGGCCAGAACAGACGCTTTATAAGCCTTTTGCGAAGGTTTATTAAGAAGATACTTTTATGAGTTTTTTTGACGTACATGTACCAGAAGCTAAAAGGCGCAGAATTTTGTCCCGAATATCTTATCGACGGCAATATTGTTAATTTCCCGATTATTCAAGCTTTATAAGTAAAGCGATTCAACAGCCGTACCAAATTAATGCGGTGAGGCGGCGCGTGTACGGGAATTAAAACAGGCCGCGATATTAATGATCTCTTTTAGGCTGTTGTTTTTCAACACCTTACGCAAAATGAATTTTGCCGCAATTTGTGGAATATGGTTTGCATCAGGTAATAAGAATCCTTGATTTTTAGTATTTTTTTGTAATGAAAAAGGACACCTGAGATGAAACTGCAAAATTTAAATGCCCCGGTAATACTTTTGCTCAATAAAATGGGAGCCAACAATGCTTTTGTTAAGACCTGGTTCGAAAAAAGCAGGTTCAGAGCGGTCGAGGCCATGGATATGCTCGATCTGCTGGAAGAAATATCCGATTTCACGGTGAGAAGCCGCCCGGACGTCATTATTGTCGAAGCAGTATCGTTTTTATCCGATTTTTCGTTAATAAAAGATATGATCCACACGTCGATCAACAATGCGGGAATGCCGGTCTTTATCCTCTCGGACATGGAAAATTCCTTCGACCAGGAAGAATATTTCAAAGGTAACCTGGCCCAGATAAGCGCCGAGCTGGATAAGCTTATTCCGGAAAAAAACACTCAACATCACTTTGCCGCGTAAATAAAAGCAGCTTTCGAATAGAGAATCAAAATGGCTGAAGATTCAGCTTTGTATTTAGCAAATACTTACATCAATCCCGTTTATCCTCATTCGTTTCCGGACCCGTTCGTATTAAAGTTTTGCGGTGAATACTTCGCATACTGCACCGGTTTTTCGCCGGACGGCCAGGTTTTCGGAGTTTTAAAGTCGCGCGATCTGGTAACGTGGCGCGAGGCCGGCGGGGCGATGCGGCCGCTGGATCATCAACCGCCCTTTTACTGGGCACCCGAAGTAACCCACGACAACGGCAAATTCTACCTTTATTACAGCGTCGGTAACGAAGCGCTGATGGAAATACGCGTGGCCGTTTCGGAAAAACCCGACGGCGGCTTTATCGATTCAGGCCATGTTCTGACCTCCGAAGAATTCGCCATCGACGCGCATGTTTTTGCGGATAAAGGCGGCCGGCGTTACCTGTTTTACGCGACGGATTTTCTTGAACACACGCATATCGGAACCGGCACGGTCGTCGATGAAATGATCGATCCTTTTACGCTCGCGGGAAATCCGCGCCCCGTCACCCGGGCAAAATACGATTGGCAAATATACGATCCCAATCGAATAGAAAAAGGCGGCGTCCGCTGGCACACGGTCGAGGGGCCGTTCGTGATCGAGCGTAAAGGCATCTACTACGAAATGTTTAGCGGGGGAAACTGGAAAAACGTGTCGTATGGGGTGAGCTTTGCTGTCACGGACGACATTGGGCGCGACGAGGAATGGCAGCAATTCTCGGACGGTGAAAAAGTGTTTCCGATCCTGCGCACGCTGCCGGGCAAGGTAACGGGGCCGGGTCACAACAGCGTCATCCGGGGGCCGAATAACCGCGAATTATATTGCGTCTATCACAGCTGGGTTAAAGGCGAGCGGGTGCTGGCGATCGACCGGATGGATTTTGCCGGAAAACGAATTTTTATCAGCGGCGCGACCTACACGCCGCAGGACGCGCCGTTTCACCCGGCACACCTGGATCATTTTGACGCCGAAAGTTTATCGGATGACTGGCAGGCAAAGGGAAACTGGACGTTAGCCGATGGACAGGCGATCGCGGAAATATCCGACGACGGCGAACTGATCTGCCGGCAAAAAAGCGATCATTTTTTATGCGAGTTCAGCCTGCGTTCGCCGGCCGCGCCGGATGAAAACAGCGGCTTTGGATTTTGCCTGCACAGTGAAACGGAAAAGCTCCTGGAATTTTTGATATATCCGAATAAAGGATGCGTTGAAGTTACTTTTTTTGAGAATGGTGAAAGAAAAAAACAGGTCTTGGATCTGCCCGGCGATTTTAGTTTTGACTCATTTCACCTCCTACGGGTCGAGGGTGACGGAGCTTGGGTAAAAGCGCTGCTGGATGAAAACACCGTCCGGTTCGAAAAATTATTGACAAATATTTCAACTGTTTCAAGCGGAATTTCGCTCCGCGCGGTGAATATTAAAGCCGCTTTTGCGGGCTTCGCTTTGACGAAAGGTTTCGAAGAATTATTCGAGCGGCACGCCGCCGATCCGGAACAGCGCGGCTGGGAAAAACTGACGGACGCGGTCGCGTGGCGGATCGAGGGGCAGCAGCTTTTTCTCTCGAGCCGTGACGCGGCGGAAACGATCGTTTCAAAAGGCGGATTCCATAAGAATTATGAATTTGCGGCAAATATCCGCCTGGTGAGCCATGAGAGCGATCCGGCTTTTGGATTTCTGTTGCTAAACGATGAAGGGGAAATGATCGACAGATTCAGTATCGAACGGGAGGGCGCCGTCTATTGTTTATTGACCGAGACGCGACAGAACCGATTTCCGCTGCCGGATAATTTTGCGCCTGCCGACTATCATCAATTTCGGTTTGTTCGCGCCGGCGGTACGATCCGCCTGCAAATGGAGGACGTCGTCATCGGAGAAACTCCGGTCACGGAAGCGAAAACCAGGATCGGCATTTTTTGTCAAAACTCGGTGATCGCCCTGGATATGGCCCGGCTTACAGTTTTATAGATTTTATTAAATTCTCAAGCATCTAAACAGGCGATAATCCCTTCATAATTAGAGCGATTTGTTTAAAAGAGAATTTGATGGTTGAAAAAAAAGAATTTCACATTTAAGATTTCCGAGTCGAAAACTCTCCTTTAGTTTTAAGCCGAAATCATGACAATTACAGCGAGGAAGTTTCCTTGATAACGAAAGACTTAACAAAGACCGGCGCCGAAGACTTTCTTTGGGCCGGCGGAATAGAAAACACTTTTATTCCGCAGACCCGTAACGGACAACGGCCGTTGGATGAATACGAACTGATCGGACATTACGACCACTGGCGGGAAGACCTCGGCCTGGCGCGCGACCTTGGTTTAAAAGCGCTGCGGTGGGGCATCCCGTGGTATAAGGTCGAACCCGAACCGGGCAAATTCGATTGGGAATGGATCGACCGGGTGATACCGTTTCTGGTCGAAGAACTTAAGATCCTGCCGGTCATCGACTTGATGCATTACGGCTGCCCTTTTTGGATGAAGCGGGAATTTGCGAATAAAAGCTACCCGAAGCTGGTGGCGCGCTACGCGGCGGAATTTGCCGGCCGGTATAAAGGGCTGGTCAAATGGTACACGCCGCTGAATGAACCGATCATCAATTCACTGATGTGCGGCATGCGCGGCCTCTGGCCGCCGTATATGAGAAGCGACCGGGGATACATTCACCTGATGCTGCAGCTGGCAAAAGGTATCGTCCGCAGCGTCGATGCGATCAAGGAAGTTGATCCGGAAACGGTGATGGTCCACGTCGAAGCGACCGGCTTGACGCGCACCGTCAGGGAAGACCTGGCTTCGCTCGCTTCGGAAGAAGATCACCGCGGCTTTCTCTGTTACGATCTGATCTCCGGGCGTCTGACGCATGACCACCTGCTGTTTTCCTGGCTGGTGCGAAACGGAGCGTCTCCCGACAGCCTGGACGAACTGCAGCAAAACAAGATCTCGCTCGACGTTCTGGGGCTGAATTTTTACCCGCAATGGTCAACCAAACAGCTCTATATCGACAAACGCAACCGGGTGGCGTTTCGCGAGGTCGAACCCGAGGGTGAAGGCTTTGCCGAATTGATCCGCAAGTATCACGACCGCTACCATGTGCCGGTAATGATAACCGAAACCAGCGCGGTCGGGAGCGACGATATCCGCGCGAAATGGCTGGAATCGTCGATTTCCGTGATCAAAAATTTGCGCGGCGAGGGGGTGCCGGTGATCGGCTACACCTGGTTCCCGCTTTTTACGATGATCGATTGGCGCTACCGATTTTCTACCGAGCCGCTGGAAAATTTTTATCTCGAATTGGGACTGTATAATTTGAATCGCAACGGAAAGAAATCGCGCTGGCTGGAAAGCCCGCTGGTCGCAAAGATGAAAGAGCACACCCAAAATTCCGTCTCGTCGGTCGGGCATTTAAAGGCCCTCTAGATCATATCGGAGGCGCTTTTGCTTAAAAGTATCGCGCGTTTTTTGGTCCAATCCCACGCCGACTGGATAATCACATGCAGGTCCTGAAATTCCGGCTGCCAACCCAGTTCATTTTTAATTTTTTCTGAATTTGCGATCAGGACCGCCGGGTCGCCCGCGCGCCGGGGAACGACCCGCGTGGGTATATTCAATCCGGTAATTTCACTCGCCGCCTGGATCACTTCCTGCACCGTGTAGCCCGCGCCGCCGCAGCCGAGATTATAAATAGCGCTGCCCGTATCCAAATTCTGCAAAGCCAAAATGTGCGCCCGAGCCAGATCGACCACATGAACATAATCGCGAATGCAAGTTCCGTCCCGGGTCGGGTAATCGTCGCCGAAAATTTCTATGCACGGGATCTGTCCCAGCGCCGCCTGTAAAACCAGCGGGATCAGATGAGTTTCGGGATCGTGCATCTCACCGCATTTTTCCGTTGCCCCGGCGGCATTGAAATACCGCAGGCTGGCGTAATGCATCCCGTAGGCTTTTTCGTATCGCGCCAGTATTTTTTCAAAAGCAAGCTTGGTCTCGCCGTAGGGATTCGTCGGTTCAAGCGTTTCGGTTTCGACGATCGGCTGGTTTTCCGCCTCGCCATAAACGGCGGCGGTCGAAGAAAAAACGATCTTACCTACGCCGCGTTCCTGCATGGCGTTGAGCAAACTCAAGCCCGCATCGACGTTATTCCGGTAATATTTCGCCGGATCCTTGACCGATTCACCGACCAGCGAATACGCGGCCATGTGAATTACGGCCTCGGTTTTTTGAGTATGAAAAACGTCTTTGAGTAAATCACCGTCGTGCAGATCGCCTTCGACAAATTCGGCCTCGTCGGGAACGGCCTCACGGTGGCCCTTTTCCAGATTGTCATAAACCGTCACCGTATGACCGATCCTGATCAGTTCTTCAGTAATAACGCTGCCGATGTAACCTGCTCCGCCCGTAACTAAGATACGCATATAGATTATTTATTTTTTACAGTCCCGCCGCAGTGACCCTTTCTTTACCGTTGCCGTTCGTATTCGGCATCGTGATCGAAACGGTGGATTGGATCACCGGTAATTGAGTTGCCGCCTGGCGTTTGACCCCGACGATCTTGCCGTAGGTGGTCAGCGCCTGCGCCACGATCTGATCCATATTGTAATATTTGTATGTCGCCAGCCGGCCGACGAAATGAACGTCCGGCAGGGCTTCCGCCAGCGAGCGATATTTGGAATACAGATCGGCGTTTTCGCGGCGTGGGATCGGGTAATACGGATCGCCCTCGGCCTGGGGATATTCATAGACGATGCTGGTCTTATTATGCGACTGCCCGGTCAGGTATTTAAATTCCGTGATCCGGGTATAGGCCTGATCGTTCGGGTAATTTACCACCGGCGCGGATTGAAAGGTCTCGCCGTCGTGCGTCTCGTGTTTGAATTCGAGCGAGCGGTAAGGCAGCTTGCCGTAGCGATAATCGAAAAAGGCATCGACCGGGCCGGTATAGATCAAATTCCGGTAAGGGATATCCTTCATGATCTCGCGGTAATCGCAATTGAGTAAAACTTTGATATTCGGGCTGTCGAGCATATTTTCAAACATGCGCGTGTAGCCGAATCGCGGCATCGCCTGAAAAGTATCGGTGAAATAACGGTCGTCGCGATTGGTGCGCGTCGGAACCCGCGCGGTCACGGAAGCGTCGAGCTCGGACGGGTCCAGGCCCCACTGCTTTTGCGTGTAACCGCGGAAAAACTTTTCGTATAATTCTTTTCCGACCGCGCTGATAACCACGTCTTCCGAAGTGCGGATATGTTCGCGTTTTTCCTTAACCTTGTCGAAAAAGTCCTGCACCTCGTGAGAGCTTAGATTCAGTCCGTATAATTTATTGATCGTGTCGACATTGATCGGGATCGGAACCAGCATGCCATCGACGCTGGCCAGGACACGGTGCTGGTATTCGCGCCACTCGGTAAAACGTCCGAGATAATTGAAAACTTCGGCTGAATTGGTGTGAAAAATATGCGGCCCGTATTTATGAATTAAAATTCCCGCGTCGTTATAAAAATCATAAGCGTTTCCGCCGATATGCGGACGCTTGTCGCAGATCAGAATTTTTTTCTTCGAGCCATTTGCCAAACGTTCGGCAAGTACGCTTCCCGCAAACCCCGCTCCAACTATTAAGTAATCAAACATTTCTTTCACCCCTGGTCTTTATAAATTTATAAACTAATACCGATCACGGCTTTCACCGGATCAAAAAAAAATAAATATCGCTTACAATAAACATATCTCGTTCTACATCATTTTTCTGTTATCTGACATACAAACAGCTACTATCGCTATCCAATAATATCAGCCGGCGGACATAGCCAGCTCCGGTTCTTTTTCCTCCCGTGCGACCTCTTTATCGATCATTCCGGCCATTTCCGCCCAGGTCTTGTCCCAGGATATCTGCGACAAAAAAGCATCTCTTTGTTCAGCCCAGGTATCGGGATACCCGCTAAAAATTCTTTCCGCCGCCGCGACAAATTCTTCCGCCGTCGAAGCGATCTCGATCAGGCCGTTTTCGCCGTAAGGATGCACCACGTCGCGAATCGCGGTAGATATCACCGGCTTTCCCGCCGCCAGATATTCCGGCGTCTTTGTCGGGCTGATAAAGCGGGTCGATTCGTTCATCGCAAAAGGCATCAAGGCGATATCCCATCCGGAAAAATATGCGGGCAGCTCCTGGTAATCTTTGCCCCCCAGATAATAAATGTTGGCGGCTTTTGGCAGATCGTCGTCGCTGATCTTTACCACCGGGCCGATCATGACGAAATTCCATTCCGGCCGCATCGCCGCCATCTCCGCTAAAAGTTTTGTATCGAATCGTTCGTCGATCACGCCGCAGAATCCCAGCTTCGGATGCGGAATATCCCGTTGATCTTCGGGCTCGACGGCGTTTTCACGCGCCTGCGTAAAATGCGCAACGTCGATGCTCGACGGAAAGGCAAATACTTTTGGATGTCGGTCGCGCTTGGCTTCGTACAGGCTGTAACCGCCGGTAAATACCAGCTGCGCTTTTTCCATTACGCGCTTTTCGTTTTCGATCAATTCCGGCGGCGCGAATTTAAATGCCGATAGTTCGTCCATGCAGTCGAAAACGGTCACGGCCGGTTCCAGCTCGGCAGCGAAATCCATCGCCATCGGCGTGTAAAACCAGAGCAGGTAACTGGAAAAACCTTTTTCCGAGATCAGTTCATTTAACATCTCACGCTGAATGCCGGTGACATTTTTATTTTCCCGGTCGGCATGAGAAATATGCGGTACGGCGACAAATAAATTTTCATCTCGCCGGGAAATATCAAGGTGCGTCGGACCGTCCGAAAAAATCGGTTCCTCAAAAAAGTAAACCGGTTTTACGCGTGCGAAGCGGCTCATCAAATGCTGCGGCCGCTGGTAAACAAAATCCCATCTCAAATGCGAAAGACAAATTACCGCATCCAGCGCTTTTAAATTGTTATTTCCTTGATTCAACATATTGTCGTTTTTAACAAACACCATTATTTATAAATTTTCAAATAATTAGATAATTTAACTTTACTCAGACCTCGACCCATCTTTCGGGAACGATTCTTATATATGCAATTTCTGTACCGCTGGTCTATGTATGGATTCGAAGGCGTAGAGAAGGTAATTGCTGATTATTCTGCGTATTGATCGAGCGGGCGAAAATGTGGTTGAAAGTTATAATAATTAAGATTGTATCACATTAGTACGATTTGTATTTGATTTATTCATCTACGCAGCCACTTGATAACTAACCTTAGCGTTCGTTAAAGTTAAACCTGATGAAAGGAAACATATTCAGCGGTTTTTTGATGGGGGGATTTGAATGTTCGACGCATCGCATGAAAAAGAGAAGGCGACTCGATCTGATCGATGCGACCCGCCACGACGAATTCGCCAAAGCCGATTATGAGCGAATGACGGCGATGAATATGCAGGTTGCGCGTGACGGTTTGCGCTGGCACCTGATCGAAAAAGCGCCTTTAGAATTTGATTTTTCCAGCTTACAAAAGCAGGTAACGGCCGCCCGCGAAACGGGAATTCAGGTGATCTGGGATATTTTCCATTACGGCTATCCCGATGATCTGGATATTTTCAGCGTGGAATTTCCCGCGCGCTTCGCCGCATTTTCCCGGGCGTCAGCGCAGTTCCTGCAAGCCGAATTAAACGGGCAATTATACTTTTGCCCGGTGAATGAAATTTCTTTTTTTTCCTGGGCGGCGGGCCAGGTCGGACACTTTTACCCGTTCGCCAAAAAGCGCGGCACCGAGCTTAAACGCCAGCTGGTGCGGATGAATATCGCGGCGATCAATGCGATCCGCTCCGTCGCTCCCGATGCGCGTTTTATTACCACCGAACCGGCGATCCACGTGGTCGGCTCCGCCAAGGATCCCGCCCGCCGCCGGGCCGCCGAAGCATACCGCCGGTCGCAGTTTCAGGCTCTGGATATGCTCTGCGGGCGGATCGAACCTGAGCTTGGCGGCGGTGAAAAATATCTCGACATCATCGGGCTGAATTATTATTTTCATAATCAGTGGCGTTATCCGAAACGTCAAAAAATTCCGCCGGGCCATAAAGATTACCGCCCCTTTCACCAGATCTTGCGCGAATTTTACGAGCGTTACCGGCGCCCGCTTTTGATCGCCGAAACCGGCATCGAAGACGAAAAGCGCCCGGAGTGGTTTCGCTACGTCTGCGAAGAAGTGCGAACGGCCATTTTTCAAAATATTCTGGTCGAAGGGATCTGTTTATATCCGATCGTCAATCATCCCGGATGGGCCGATGAGCGTCATTGCCATAACGGATTATGGGATTATCTGAATGAGGAAAATGAAAGGGAAGCTTACGCGCCGCTGGCCGAGGAGATCGAAGCTCAGCAAAAAATATTTGCCGGTATATAGGCTGCCGGCCCGGAAGCGGTCTTAATTCGTATAGCAGGTGCAGGCGTGCATTTGCAGCTTTCGACGGTCTTTAATAAAAATTTGCCCGCGGGAATAATTGAGGACGGCCTTGTCCCGCAGGCTTTTTGCGATGATGGTAATGCTGGGACGGTGAACTCCCAGCAGACGGGCTATTTTTTCCTGCGTCACCGGCAAAATGCCGTCCTGCTTTCGATCGTGAAGCATTAACAGCCACGTACAAAAGCGTTCCTCGACCGTGTGGTAACTTTGGCAGACGACCCTTTGCGATATCTGCCGGATATGGGCGTTGATGTGCTCGAAACACGTTTTTTGAAATGACTCATTCCGTTTGAATTCGTCCCGCAAAATCTCGACGCTGATCCTCAGCGCGCTGCCTGCGATTATCGTCTGTATCCAGTTGGAGGCCGGCAGGTGGTCGAAGAGGGACGGGAGCCCGATCGCGCTCTCTCTGCCGATCATGGCAATTTCGACCGTTCTCCCGTCCTCGAGTATCTGAAATTCAGATACCACGCCCGATTCCGGAAAATATATATGAGAAATCCTGTCTCCCGGGTGAAAAATATAGTGATTGCCGGCAAAATTCACCCTTTCCATTAAAGGCAGCAGAGTGATCAAACTGGCCTGCTCCAGCGCCGAAAGTAATCTATTTTCCGAAATGCCTTTGGTAAGTAAGGCGCGGGAACCCGCCAGGCCGACAGGCGAATTTAGGGAAGCGGCTGCTCCGACGGGACGCGGCGCGATCGGCGCGCCGGCCGGCAAAAATGCTTTTATGACGTTGTTGTTGTTCAGCTTCACTTAGCTTTTCCCTCGATTGAAAGTTTCACTCCTAAGCAGACATCATCTCTCCACTTATTAAGCGCTCTGCCCGTTATAGACATTGATACTTTTTTCAATATTTTTTTCAATATTTTTTACCAGGCAATCCTGCAGCCGGTTAAAATCGATCGGTTTGGTGAGATGATCCCTGACGTTTAACGGCCCGGTCAATTGGGGAAAAGCTTCCCGAGGATAATTCGAGATCAGTAAGATCGGGATTTCCGCGAAGAAAACATTTTCGCGTAATTCGGAAAGCCCGCTGATATCTTCCTCAAACGGAAATCTGACGTCCAGCAGAATCATCGCTGGATGGACAGCCTTGATCACTTCGACGCAATCCGTTATTTCGGTCACGTCGATCATCTGGTAATCGAGCATGCCTAAAAGAATTTTAAATAAAAAAAGCGTGTCGGGATCGCTGCTGAAAACCAGCACTAATTGCCGGTTTTTCGCAACGGGCTCAGACAGGTTCAAGGGCGACGTCGAGGAGATGTTTGACATAGCTGGGAACATTTAATTCAAAGTTAATTTCTGTTTGTTTCTAATTCCTTTTTTAGATCAAGAAGAGATCGAAATCGTGTTTTAATCTCTTCTTCCCCCTTGTTCTGAATTTCCGAACTCTACCTTCCACAAAAAAGTTCGAAAGCTCCCGGCCTCAAATAAATAAAATTTTGATTGGCTGTATATATGTTATCGCACAATATAACGAACGTTTATATAGGGGAAAAGGATAAATTTTCTAGGGGAAATCCCTAAAATAATTAAAGAAAGGAGGTTTGAGACGGGTTTTGCCTAAAGTCGAGAATCAGATTTTTGTTAGTGTCGTTTGACGGGGCTATAAGACGGAAACCATGAAATTACACTAAAATAATACGAAAAACTTAATTGTCCTGCAGCCAGCCCTGCAGCAGAGCGAATCTGACAATGTCGATGCGGTTATTCATGTTCAGTTTTTTCATTGCGTTGGCTTTATGGGCTTCGATGGTTTTTACGCTGAGATCGAGCCGGGCGGCGATCTCCTTATTGCTGTAGCCCCAGGCGATGAGCCGCAGAATTTCCACTTCACGGTCGCTTAAGGTATTGGTTCCCATGCCGCGTAAAGCGCGCGCGGCGCCGGCAAAGCTATTTACCACATTTTGTGTCAGCGTCGGATCGAGATAGCTTTTGCCGAATGCGACGGCCCGGATCGCATTTATTAATTCGGAAGGCGCGCTTTGCTTTAGCACGTACCCGTTGGCCCCGGCTTTTATCACTTGCTGGATGTAGCCGTCGTCGGTATGCCGGGTCAGCGCCAGTATCTTAACTTCCGGGCAGGTTTCCTTTAGTTTTTTGGTCGCTTTAAAGCCGTTTAGCTCCGGCATCGAGATGTCCATCAAGACCAGGTCGGGTTTTAACTCCCCGCATAATTCGATCACCGCCAGACCGTTATCCGCTTCGCCGACGACCTCCATATCCGGCTGGGCATTGACCAGCAGCTTGACGCCTTCGCGAACGATTTGATGATCTTCCGCTAAAAGAATGCGTATTTTATCTGTCATTATTCCCGTTTTCCTCGACAAACTGCGCCGGAACCAGAGCGAATATCGTGGTTCCATCACCCGGCGCAGATTCTATTTCCAATGAACCGCCGACCAGCGCCGCCCGTTCGCGCATGCCGACCAGCCCTAACCCTTTGCCTGAAGTCCGCACGACGCTCTCTTCTTTCGCATCAAAGCCCTCGCCGTTGTCTTCCACGATCAAAACCACGTTGTTTTTACGCAGTTCAAGCAGTACGCTCACATTCGAGGCTTTCGCGTGTTTAAAAATATTATTCAGGGCTTCCTGGCTGATCCGGTAAAGATTGGTTTCCACTTCCGAGTCCAGCCGTTTACCGGTTAATCCATTCGCATGAAATTCCGCCGGAATATCGAAATGCTGCGACCATTCCCGGGCAAAATTACCGATCGCGGCCTCCAGCCCCAGATCGTCGAGCGCCGTCGGCCTGAGTTCCCAGGCGAGAAAACTCACTTCGGCATCGATCCGGGCGGCGACCTCGCTGATCCGATCGACCCGCGCGCAGAGCTCGTCATTATCAGCGCAAACTTCTTTCAGCGAAGCGATCTTAAGACGCAAAGCCGTCAGCCGCTGCCCTAAATGATCGTGCAGATCGCGGGCTATCCGGCGGCGCTCGTCTTCCTGCGTGGTCACGATCCGCCGCAGCAGCCCAACGCGCTGTTCTTCGGATTTTTTTCGCTCGCTGATCTCGTCTTTAAGAGATTCATTAGCCCTGGCCAGTTCGGCGGTTCTTTCCTGGACGCGCGCTTCCAATTGCTCGCGCGCGCTGCGCAGTTCTTCCGCGGCTTTCATTTGCGCGGTCAGATCGCGGGCGATCTTGGCATAGCCGATCAGCTTATCGTTGTCATACAGAGGCGACATCACGCCGCTGACATAAAAACGCGTTCCGTCCTTGCGGATATGCCAGCGCTCGTCTTCGGCCCGGCCTTTTTCGCGGGCGGTGGCCATTTCCTTTTCCGGAACGCCGTTTGCAATGTCCTCGGGCGTAAAAATTATCTCCGCCGAACGCCCCAGCGCTTCTTCTTCCTTAAAGCCGAAGTTGAATTCTGCGCCCGGATTCCAGCTTCTGATAATTCCTTCGAGGTCGGTGGAGAGGATGGCATAATCGCTAAAACTTTCGATAAGAAGGCGGATTCGATTTTCGCTGAGGTTCAATTTGCCAGCCGAATCCGGGGAACCGGAAATGTCTCTCATTTTTCTCCTAAAAATTCAAAGCGATGCAGAGTGATTAAAACGTTGACGGGAATAAAAAAATTTAACATATGCGACATTTGTAATCTGTAAGGAATCGAACCAAACACAGTTTAACAACGTCGGTGAACACAGTTCCACCTCTCAAATGAAGGCGTTAATCTCCGATTCTACCTAATTCGTTTTCCGGCTATCGTTTGTTTGCAGCGACTTACCGGAAGATTCCACGATCGCATAGGTGATCAGGGAAGTGATGATGATCGTGAAGATGTTAAGAAAAAAGACCCCGCCGTGTGAAACGATCTCGCTCCGGCCGGTGCTGCCGGGAAATCCGAGTACCCAGCAAACTCCGAACCAGGCCGGAATGATCGCGATCTGCGATGTCGCCGCCAGCCCGATCAATTCGCGCTTGCCGCCGTCGTCAACGTGAGCTAAAACCGCGGCGATCCCGACCGCCAGCGATATCGCAAAACTGACCGGCAGGGAATTGAACTCATCGTATTTGACCGGCGGGCTGGAAAAAAGAGCGACAGTCATGCTTCCGAGTAGAAGCAGGATACACGCGCTGACAAACGCCGCCATCCCGTGTAAGACCAGCTTGTACCGCCTGCTTTGCAGACCGAAGCTGATCGCCAGTAAAAGCGGCAGAAGCGGAAGAAAAAGAAGCGCCGCCACGATCACTAAAATTTGATGATTAATTAATCCGAAGGCCAATAACGCCCCTCCGATAAAAATACGCCCGATGAAACTGACGGTTATATGGCTGAATTGCCAGAGCTCCTGCAAAACATCCGCCGGCGGAATAACCAGCGGCATGGTCAATTCACGCAGGTCGCTGCCTGAAATGATCGAAGCCGGCTGCCGGGTCGAGATCGAAAATTCCTTTTCGTCGTAAAAATCAGCTTCTAAGAGGAGATTGATAAAATGCTTCGCTTTAGGCGTCGATGTTTGAATATCGATCACATCTTTTGTGCGGTGGGATCTTTCAGAACTGTAAAATTCAGCCTGACAAATGGAAGCTTCCTTAATTCCAGCGGAAAGAGCGAGGGCGACCACCTCCTGTCCTTTACCTTCCGGTGTTGAAATTTTTATCAAACGCATAAAAAATTCCTACGATCTGACCGATCTTTCAACTGCGGCTTTTGCTTTTTCCGGGCCGAACCGGTTTAACGGCTCAAATTTCTTTCCCTTTATCTCGTTATAAGAAACAAAAAAATGCTCCATCTGATCGACCAGCTCTTTACTTAGATCATCGAGCGAATTTACGTGCGTATGCGTCCGCGAATTTGCCGCGACCGCGATCAGGCGATCGTTGCGCTGCGTTTTTCCGTCCTCGGTCTGATTCGCTTCGATGATGCCGATCAACCGGGCCGGGATCAGGCACCCGACAAAGGCCGGTTCGTCCATCAGGATCAAAACATCGAGCGGATCGCCGTCACCGCCGAGGGTGTTCGGGATAAAGCCGAAATCGAAAGGGAAAACCGCCCCCACCGGTAAAATGCCGCTCAGGACAAAAAGATCTTTTTCTTCGTCGAAAGTATATTTATTACGGCATCCCTGCGGACTTTCAATAATGACGTTAAGATCGTGTGTCTTTTCGTCGAATGCTTTCAAGGCTCGGATTCCGGTCATTTATTTTCTATGGTCGAGATAATATTTCCACTAAATTAAGCCGCCCGGCAAAAAGCTATCTGACTTTTTGCCGAGCAGCCGGGATAGATAAATTTTAACTCCCCTCCTTATGAAAGAGGGGTGCTGCTGCTGCAGCGGGGTGATTCTTCTTAAAACCCCATTAACTTCGGAAATTTACTTCATTTTCCCCTGAATTCCCAGGATCATTTTTTGGTGGCCTTCGAGGGTCGGCAGAGTTTTGGCGGCAAAAGATTTCAGATCACTGTCGCTCCCGTCACCCGCCTCCTTTTTAAAGAGATCTACCGCCGAATTGTGGTCGTTTACCATCGCGTCCACATAGGCCTTGTCGAACTCGGCTCCGGACAATCCTTTTAATTTGTCCATCGTCGCCTTGTGAGCGGCATCGAGATCGGCCGGAAGCGTGACGCTCTTTTTCGCCGCCAGAGCCTTCAGTTCGTCGTTCGCTTTAGTGTGATCGGTGACCATCGTCTGCGCGAACTTTTTCACCTCGGCATTTTGCGCCTTGGTCCCGGCCAATTTGCTGAGCTCGACCTCGGCCATGCCGCCCTCGGCAGCCTTTTTCCAGAAATCATTCGGATCGGACGATTTAGCGGCATTCGCATTCGAATTGCCATTAGCGGCATTTTCAACTTTGGCCGTATTGTTGTTGGCGGTGATCGCCTTGTTAGTGGTGGTGCTGTTGCTCATGTTCGAGCCGTAATCGCTGCATGCGATCGCTCCCAAACCCGTCAAACCCACCAGGGCCATCACGATGCCGATATATAGTCTATTCATATTTTCCCCTTTGTTCTTTCTACTCTTTAAAAAACGAAAAGTCATCAAACTATCGATCTCAAGGATCTCGCCGGTTACGCCGGATCCGATCTCAACCTCATTTCGACGACTCATCGCATGCGCATGATAATCAAACATTAAGCTGACAGCTATTTCGGTCTGGCAGATTACATTTCTTTCCCGAATTAATCCGCATCGGGTTTCCCGCCCCAGAGCGAATTCGGAGCGTTTAGATTCGCTCCGGGGTCGTTGCTGACGTTTAAACGGTGGACAAGTTCGCCGCCCAGCCATCCCCCGACCAACCCAAAGACCGTGCCCGCCACGGATAAAGCGATCGAGATGGACCCGGGAGCGTGCTGCAAATTGTCATACCTGGCATAGACGCTGCCGATGAATAAGAACACCACGATCACGTTAGCGATCCCGTGAATAAGGCCGATGTTTTTTGCCCTCGTTTGCGACGGGATCGCGATCCAATCGATCAACCCGAAAATGGCAGCCAACAGCCCGCCGATTATCCCGGAAACGGCCATCCAATAGCCGACTTCGGTCGAAATACGAACGATCGAGAAATAAAAGAGCAGATCGAAAATGACTGAGGTCACCAGCAGCCCCAACGGAAAAACTATCAGGATCGGATGTATCGGATGCCCCAGAATTTTGGCTTTGCTTTCCATAATTTTTTCCTTTAGTTTGCTTTTAGAATGATGGTTTTAGCCGCAATCTTCTGTTCGCTAACGAACAAAAAGCTAATTAAACAGGTAAGTTTTCAATTGGAATCTATTTCTCTGGCAGGCAATTTGCTACCTAACTGTCAAAGAGGGAATTTCGTACTGAAATAAGACATTCTTAACCAAGGGGATATTATGAATAACAAATATTTTTCACAGATCGACGAGCCGAATGAACCGTCCGAATTTCCGACCGATCCCGTAAATCCTCTACCGGAAGAGCCCGATCCGTATCCGGTGACCGATCCGATCCCGCAGCCGCCCGAACCTCTGCCCGATCCGAATCCGGTGCCAGTGCCGGGACCGCCTGAACCGATCCCGGAATTTCCGCCGAATATTGTTTTTGCTTCTTAACTATTTCGTCGGACTGAAAACAGGTTTAAAACAAAAAGACGGATGAATTATCAACCGTCTTTTTTATTTTCAGGCCGGGTAAAAAATTACCTACCCCTGCGCTTTGCCGGAGTTTTAGCCGGCGTCTTTGCCGGGGCCGCCGCGCCGCCGGTACTGAATCTCAAGGACAAAGAAAAAGCTTTCGAATTTTTCGAACGCTCGCTCGCTGCTGGCGAGAATTCACCATCCCTTAGCGGCGCGCCCGTAGTAAGCTAGCTCCGCTAGGCGACATTCAAGCGAAAACCGCAGACGGTTCGCGGAAGACAATAAGCCGCAAAAAAAGAAAAAGACAGCCAGATTAGGGGCTGTCTCTTTTATTTTTATATAAGTTAGTAAAAAAATTACGGCTTTTTGGGCTTATTTTCGTTTTTCGGCGGATTGCCGCCCTTATTCGTATCTCTCGGCGGCCGGTCGTTCTTCGGCTGCACCACGATATTCGGCGGATTTTTCGGCGGATCCTGCTGCTGCAGATCTTGGCCCGATCCTTCCGCAAAGATCGCGACCGAGATGATAAACGTCATCATCATTAAGCCCGCTATTTTTTTTAAATTAATAAAACTCATTTTTTAAAACCTCACCACGAAACTCCGCTTCTTCATAAGCAAACTCAGTGCCATAGGCGATAAGTTTTCGTTTAGAAGCGAATTAACGACGAAAGCGCAGCGTTTGTAACAATTTAGCAACGTGCCGGAAAATAGGCTGCTCCGCTTTTTTCGTATACCAAAACGTAATTACATCAACGTTATGGTTAAGACGTAAAAAGATCGGAAAAAGTTTAAAACCCCGGGCTAGAGCGGTACATTTGTCTTTTGCAGGATATCCTGCAAAATTTGTTCGGCCTCGTGGCTGCGGCGAACGGCGCTCGAATAGCGCGAACTGACGATAATTCTATGCGCAAAAGCCGGAACCACCAAACGCTTAAAATCGTCCGGCAGGCAGAAATCGCGTCCCTCAACCACCGCCAGCGCCTGCGCCGAGCGATAAAGCGAAAGCGTGCCGCGCGGGCTGACGCCTAATTCGAGCGCGTCGGAATCGCGGGTCAGCGCGACGACTTCCATCAAATATTCGACCAGTGATTCATCCACCTTTACCTCGGTGACGAATTGCTGCAATTCCAGAATTTCCGCCGCCGACAGCACCGGCAGGACATAATCGAGCGGGTCTGAGCGCTCGCGATCGCGGAGGATGCTTTTTTCATCTTCCTTGCCCGGGTATCCCATCCGCAGGCGCAGCATAAAGCGGTCGAGCTGTGATTCCGGCAGCGGGTAGGTGCCGTGATGTTCGGTCGGATTTTGCGTGGCGACGACCATAAAAGGCAACGGCAGCGGGCGGGTGACTCCCTCGACGGTGACCTGGCCTTCGGCCATCGCTTCGAGCAATGCGGATTGGGTCTTCGGCGTGGCGCGGTTGATCTCGTCGGCCAGCACGACGTTGGCAAAAATGGCGCCCGGTTTCCATTCGAAACTGCCGTTCTGCTGGTTATAGATCGATAAACCGATCACATCCGAAGGCAACAGATCGGACGTAAATTGAATCCTTTGAAAAGAGCAGTCCAATGCCCGCGCCAGGGCGTGAGAAAGAGTGGTTTTGCCGATGCCGGGAACGTCTTCGATCAGCAGGTGCCCTTTTGCGAGCAAAGCCACTAACGCGAGTTTGACCGTTTCGGACTTGCCGCGGATGACCTTTTCGATCTCATCCTGAAGTTTTTGTATTTTTTCAAAAACGGTAACGTCAGAGTTTACAGAGGTTTGAGTTTCGCTGGTGATCCAATCTCTCATCATTTATGCCTGTGGCAAGACTGCCCTTGATATATTTTACAGAAAATTTTAGTTGACGGGCAATTTTTTCGTCATAATTCGTCACAAAACCTCAGGTTGCGGTGTTTTATTATCAGAAAAGGCAATTATAAGGAGAATTCATATGTCTTGGTTAGCTTCTTTATTTATATCGGGTTTAATAATGTCGAATTTTGGCGACAGCGCGCCGGTGGCAACTGCGCGCGCGACGGGAACGGCGACCGTCCAGACGCAGCAGACACAGCAGACGGCCCTGGCAGCACAGACGGACCAGACCGTCGGCGAAGAGACCGAACGGTTCGATCAAACTTATCCTTTTAATGCGAACGGCAGCATCGCGCTTTCCAATGTCAACGGTTCCGTGACGATCGAAACCTGGGACAGAAACGAAGTTAAGATCGAATACACGAAAACCGGCAGCGACAAGGAAATTTTGTCATGGGTTGACGTCAGTATCGACGCCACGAAAGACCGGATCCAGATCGAAGCCAATTACGACAATTGGAAGAACAGAAGTAACGGCAACAACTGGGAAAACTGGAAGGGAAGAAAGCTCTCGATCACCTTCAAGCTGACCGTTCCGCGGACGGCGATCTTAAACGAAATAGAAACCGTCAACGGATCCATCGTACTTTCCAACCTGACGAACAACTGCAAGGTTTCGACCGTCAACGGGCAGGTTTCGGCGCGCAACCTGCGCGGCAACGCAAATCTTTCCACGGTCAACGGCATCGTCGAAGCCGATTTCGACAAGCTCGACCCGAGCGCCCGCATCAGCCTGAGCACGGTAAACGGCAAGGCTCTGCTGACCATCCCATCCGACTCCGACGCCACTGTCAAAGCGGATACCGTGAACGGTACGATCACCAACGATTTCGGGCTGCCGGTGCGTAAGGGCCAGTACGTCGGGCGCGACCTGTACGGCAAGGTCGGAAACGGCGCGACCAGGATCAATCTTTCCAGCGTCAACGGCGGGCTGGCCGTTTCGCGAAAACAGGACGGCAGATCCTTGAGCCCGGCGACAAATCTTCTGACGATCAAAAAGAGCGATGAAGATAACGATCACGACGAAGACATGGACAATGACAAAGACGACGAAGACAGCGAAGACAATGTCTCGCGCGCCAGGATGGACAGGGACGTCGAAAGGGCGATCAGAGACGCCGTCAGGGTGGCTCCGGTAGTCGCGGTTGACGGAACGGCCGTGAACGTCGAAGTTTTAAAGGAAATGGCGAAAGCGCAGAAAGAGATCGTCAAAGCGCAAAAAGAAACCACACTTTCCACCGCGGCGGTCAACCGGGCCATCAACAGCCAGGTAAGAGCGGCGCTGAGAGATCAGGAACGGCAATTGCAGACCTTAGGCAGCGCCATGGCTGTTCCGGTCGCCAGCATCATGCCGAGCCTGGAAAAACAGAGCGAAACATTCACCGTTAAGGGAACGCCGAAGGTTATCGTCGAAGCGAGAAATTGCGCGGTTACGGTCAGAGGGTGGGATAGATCAGAAGTGCAGTATTCGCTGACCAAATTTTCACGCTCGATCGGACCGTCGAGCGCCGGGATCACGGTCGATAAAGGCGAGTCGAAAGTTCAGATAAAAGTCACCAATAACACGCCGGCCAACCGCTACCGGCTGGAAATTTTTGTGCCGAGAAAATCCAATCTCAAAATTTCAACGGATCGGGAAATACGTCTGGACGGCGTTTCGGGCGAGATCGATCTGACTGCCGCCAATGAAGAAATAAACGTCCGCGACAGCGACGGAAAACTCTCCGTCGTTTCAGAAGGCGGCAATGTCCGCGTGGTCGGCTTCCAGGGCGAATTCAGCTCCACCACGTCGGTCGGCACCGTCAGCCTCGAAGGCGAATTCACCAAGCTTAACGCCGACGCCGGCGACGGCACGGTAGTGCTGACCTTGCCGGAAAATACCGGCGCTTATCTTTCCACCGGCACCGGTAATATTTTCGCTGAAGGGCTCTTGCTGACAAGGGAAGATGAAAAATGGAAGGTCGGCAAAGGCGGCGACACCTACCGCATTCTGACCACTCCCGAAGGAAAAGTGGTGGTGCGGAATTCGAACCGCGTAAAGACCTCATACTGACCGGACGCCCGTTTGTAAAATTTATAAAATCACCGGTTTTTTTGAAACTCTTTTATTTAAGTCACGTTAAAGAAATTAGAGCAATTCTCCGCTCAAATTCAGAGTCATCAAGGGGTTAAATCTGAAAGTGAGGCAATTTCATGCAGAAGCTGTACGCTCTTGTATTCGTTTTTATAATTTTTTCGTCATTCTCCGCTCAAACACCCGACCCCGTTAAATCAACAACGACGACGGCGGCGCAAACCGGCCCTCCGGCCGGAACGAACGGCTCCGCTTCCGGAAATTCGACGCGGGATTATCTGAAAGACCTGCCGGAAGAAAAAAACACCCGGTAAAAATACCGAAATTCACCACGCTGCCGACGATCGACGGCCGGCTCGATGATGAAGCCTGGAAGTCCGCGGCGGTTTTTAATGATTTTGTCCAGACCGGCCCGGGAAACAACATTGCGCCTTCGAAACCCACGGAAGTTTACATGGGTTACGACGAAAAGCATCTCTACATCGCATTCAAATGCTGGGACGAGCGCGACAAGGTCAAGGCCACGCTGGCCAAACGCGATGAGGTTTTCGGTGAAGACAACGTCAGGCTCTGGCTCGATACCTATAACGACCAGCGCCGCGCTTACGTGATCGGATTTAATCCGCTCGGCATCCAGCAGGACGGCATCTTTACCGAAGGGCAGGGCGCCGATTTTTCGGTGGATATCGTGATGGAATCCAAGGGCTCGCTGGAAGAGTGGGGCTGGTCGGTCGAGGCCAAGATACCGTTCAAATCACTGCGCTATGTCGCGGGTAAAGGAAAACTCTGGGGAATAAATTTCGCCCGCAACATCGACCGTCTGAATGATGAATTCGATCAGTGGCTGCCGGACGACCGCAACATTTCCGGATTTCTTATCAAGCACGGAAAGATCACCGGGCTTGACGAGATCAAAGCCGAAAGAACGCTCGAGATCGTGCCGAGCATTACGGTATCGGAAACCGGCCGGCGCAAACGCTCGGTAATCCCCGGCGGTAATTCGTTCGACCCGCTTTTTAATCCGTTCGGAGTGCAGGATCCGGGCAGGTTCGTCAACGACCCGGTCAAACAGGACATCGGCGTGACCCTGAAATACACGATCACGCCCAACATAACCCTGGACGCAGCCGTCAATCCCGATTTCGCCGAGATCGAAGCCGACGCCCCGGTGGTGACGGCAAACCAGCGTTTCCCGATATTTTTCCAGGAAAAACGCCCGTTCTTTTTGGAAGGGCAGGACGTCTTTAATTCGCCGCTGTCGGTTTTTTATTCGCGCACGATCGTCGATCCCGATCTCGCCGCAAAGGTGACGGGCAAGGTCGGAAAAAATTCCTTCGGATTTTTGGTCGCGTCGGATAAAGCCCCCGGAAACTTTAGTGAAGACGAACGCGCGACGCTGATAAATTGCCAGCGGGCGCGGGAATTCAGCACGTCATTTTTCAGATGCCCGAATGAAGACATTTTAGACGAGAATGCGTTTTTCAGCGTGCTGCGCGTAAAGCGCGACATCGGCAAGGAAAATAACATTGGCTTTTTCGGGACGGCGAGGATCTTTCCGAAAAATCGTAATTTTGTCGGCGGCCTGGACGGGAAATTTAAGCTCGATTCGAAGACCGTGATGCAGTTTCAGGCGCTGGGAACTCATTCCCGCAAAAATTTTTACAGCCCGGAACAGGATCGCGTCACCTACCGCACCGGCAACGGGTTCGCCTATTTCTGGAACCTGGATTACACCGCGGAAACACACGGTTGGTATGCCGAAGTATTCGGGCGGACAGAGGATTACCGCGCCGACGCCGGTTTTACCCGCAGAACGAATACCAACAGCGCGCTTTTTGTTAACCGATTGAGCACTAAATCAAAACCGAAAGCGAGTTTGATCCGCGTCGATTGGCGGCAGTACGCCCGCTATAACTATGACTGGAAGGGACGCCCGCAAAACGGATTTGTCGCTTCCGGGTTCGATTTCCAACTGCAGGGAACGACCTATCTTTATTTCGAGACCGGGTCTAATTTCGAGCAGATCTATGAAGAGGAATTCGGCGCGAAACGATTTATCGATCCGGTCAATCCGGCGAATAACCGCAGCGGGGCTTTTGTCGGCGCGCCGACGCGCTACGCCACCCAGCCCTACGTTAATTTCAACATCAACAAACGGATCAACAAGCAGCTTTTCGTGTACGGTTTCGCCGGCCATACCTGGAACGTTTTCGATTACGATTTTGGCGGCGGCGACCGCTTTCTGCGCGTCAGCCCGACGTTCGTAAATTATCTGGGCGGCCCCGTGTACGCGAATTACATAAACCTGCTCGGGCTGAGCCAGACCGACCCCACGATCATCGTGCCGGACCCGGAGGTACCGTCGCTCGATCCCGGCCGGGGAAACCAGCTCGATATCCAGGCCGGCGCGGAATATAAACCGATCAATCCGCTGCGAGTGTCGCTGGATTACACGAAGAGTAAATTGACGCGTAAAGATACCGGGCTGACCGCTTTCGATACCAATATCTTCACGCTGCGTTCGACCTACCAGTTCACGCGGTTCACCTTTGTCCGCGCGCGCTGGGATTACGATTCGCTGTCTTCGAACGCCAGCGGGCAATTCCTCTTCGGCTGGAATCCGAATCCGGGAACGGCCTTTTACGTCGGCTATAACGACAATTTCAACTATAACGGCTTCAACCCCTACACCGGGCAAAACGAGCCGCGCTTCGAACGCAACAGCCGGACCTTCTTTATCCGGGCGTCATATTTGTTTAGAAAGAGTTTTTAAGAAGTTAATATTTGTTTAGTTTAGAGGCGGTCTTCGACCGCCGCATATAGCGCAATGCTATGGCGGTCGGAGACCGCCTCTAAACATTCATCCAATAATATTTAAAAAGGCGAGTTCCGCGGGGAGCCGGCATGGGCTACTAGGTCATGCCGACTCCCCGCGGAACTCTTTTGTTTTGAGATCGTCTAACAACTACAAATCTATAAGTTTCAGGGAATCTAAAAACCGAAACTCGAAATTGTAATAGCTCCAACTACTCAAACACTTTTTCGACCGGTGTCACGGTCACGTCTTCAGGCTTTACAGTGATCTTGTAATCCTGAATTATCTTGTCTTCGTCCAGAATGAACTGCGGCTTTTCCGAGTTATAAACGATCGGGGAAGTCTTGCCGCTCAAAATATCCCTGCGCAAACCGTCGGCGTCCTTCGTGACCATCGCGACGGTCATCGGCTGGTTCGCCAGGTATTTTTTGATCACGCGATTGACGTCCGCCAGCGTCAGTTTCGCCAGCGCCGTTTTCATCATCGTGTTGTAATCGGCCTGGCCGTAATATTTGCTGTCGAGGGCGTAGCCGAGTTCGGCGCTCTGCGTCTGGGTCAAAATATTGACGTATTTGATCAGAAAGTTCCTCGTATTATCGAACGCTTCCTGGGTCAGTCCGTCCCTGGTCAGTTTGTCGTATTCGTACAAAGCGGCCCGCAGAGTGAAATGGCCGTTTTTCGGTTCGACCGGCCTGATCCAGATCTGAAAGATCTGCTGCTGGCGTGCCAGGTTCGGATCGGGCTCGAACTGGTACATTCCGCGCGGGAAATATTCGATATAGGCGTAGTCGCCGTAATTCAGGCCGCGTTTTTCGCGGATCTTTTGATACAGGTAGCTGTTCGAAGAGCGATGCTGCCCGAAATAGGAAGCCACCAGCGCCAGCGCCGCGTAATCGGGACTTTTGCGGTTTGCCGCGATCGGGAAGCCGAGCGAGATCGCCGTCGAACCCGTCTCGCGCTGCACGATATCGATCTTCATTCCCGGATTCGCTTTAGGGGCCGGAAGGGCGCGCACCGCTTTTTTACCGCCGGGCAGCCTTTGGAAATCGGCGTATAACGTTTTGGAAAACATGGTCGAAAAATTTCCCGAAAGCCCCAGCACGACATTCGACCGGGTGTAATTTTTCGCGTAAAAATCTTTAACGTCGGCGATCGTCAGTTTTTCCAGCGAACTGATCTTGCCGATGCAGTTGGATTCGTAGGGGTGCCCGGCGTAAATCAGATTATAGAGGCGTTCCTTGCCCAGCTCTTCATCGTTATTATTACGCAGCGACGTTTTCAGATAATTGATCGCATCGTCTTTCAGACGCTTGAAATCATCGTCGCGAAAGCCGGGTTCGAACATCATTTCGCGTACCAGCGCATAATATTTATCCAGATTATCGACGTGCGTGGTGCCGATAAAGGTGGTCATTTCCTTGTCGGTCTGCGCGCCGAAATTGGCGGCGATCGGGTAAAAGGCTTCCACGATCTCTTCATAGGCGCGTTTCTTCGTGCCGCCCTGCGAGATCATCGCCGAGGTCAGCGCCGCCACGCCCTCTTTTCCCTTCGGATCGTCGAGCGCCCCGGTTAGAAACTGAATGCGGAACGACACCAGCGGCGATTTGCTGGGTTTGAAAACGGTGGCGAGCGGGGGCAGCGGTTTTTTCTCCATAGCGAACACAGGCAGCGCGTAAATCGAGATCAAAAACAAGGCGAGCAAACTTTTAACTTTCATTATTTGCCACCTCCCGGTTTTTTATAGGACAGGGTAACGATGGTTTGGTTTCTGTCGCCGAAATAATTCCGGGCGGCCTGCCGGATGTCTTCCGGCGTGACGCTGTCGAGCACATCATAAAGTTTGTTGATCGTTTCCGGGGTGCGTTTGAATGCGACGTACGGGGCGATGGCGTCGGCAATGGCGTCATTGCTGTTCATCGCCAGCGCAAAGCCGTAGCGCATCCGCGAGCGCGTCTCGTCCAACTTGTTCTGCGGGATCAGTTCGTCCATATAGCGCTTGTAGGTCTTGATGATCTCGTCGCGCACATAATCGACGTCCTTTTCATTTTTGACGCGGGAAAACACCGCGAAAAGCTCGGGATCGACCTTGTCTTCAGCGCCGCCGGAGACGAAATCCACTTTTTGCTCTTCCAACACCAGTTTTTGATAGATATCGGAATTTTCGCCAAAAGCTATCGTGCTCAGAATGTCGAGCGCCGCCTTATCTTTGGCCGTATCGGAATACGGCGGGGAAGGATATGCCACCGCGACAAAAGGCAGCGTCGGCGAAGGCCAATCGATGTGCTCCTTACGGGCTTTTTCCTGCATCGGCTCGCGCGGGATCTGCGCGACATAATCGCCGCGTTTCCACTCGCCGTAATATTTTTTGACCATCGCCAGCACGTCCGCCTGCTTTACCTGGCCGACGACGATGACGGTGGAATATTCCGGGCGGTAAAAACGGTTGTAAAATTCCCAGCTGTAATCATATTGATTGGGAAAGTCGCGGATGTCCGCTTCGTAGCCGAGCGTGGTGTGGCTGTAAGTATGTTTCTTATAAGCCGTCTCGCGCATCACTTCATAGAGCTTGGTGATGGGATTGGAAATATTTTTGTTGTATTCTCCGAGCACCGCGCCGGATTCGGTTTTGAATTGCTCGACCGAATATTTCAGATGCTGAAAACGGTCGGCATCGAGTTTGATGATCTCTTCCAGGTCTTCCTTGGCAAAGGTGGCGTGATAGACCGTGCGGTCGTCGCTGGTATAAGCGTTGCTCGAAGCGCCGGCTTTTTGCATTATCTTATCGAACATTCCCGGCGGGTAATTTTCACTGCCGCGAAACATCAGGTGCTCGAAAAAGTGCGCGTAGCCGCTCTTGCCTTTTTCCACCTCGTTGCGCGAGCCCGCCTGAACGACGGTGTAAACCGATACCAGATTAGGGTAATCGGTCGGAATGACGATCAGACGCAGTCCGTTCGGCAGGTCGTCGATGGTATAGCTATAAGGAAAAACTTTGCGGGATTGCGCCTGTAATGTTACTCCTAAACCCAGGGCTAACAGTACCGCCAACAACAAGATCAGTTTCATTCATTTACCTCTGCAAGACAAAACTTTTTACTAATTCAGTTGAGTAGATTTTAGCGGAAAACCCTCCGATATCCAAAATGAAGGTAGAAATCAGGTTAATTTTTATTCAAGTGCTTTAGATTTCTATACAAAATATAGTATGTGGAAAGGAGACCGGACACAATGCAATTCCGGTAAACCCTTATCTTACTTACTAATAGCGAAAATCTAAAAAAATTTTATTTTTTGTTTTCCACAGGAAATGTTTAGCGACTGTATAATTTCTCTTGTATTTGTTTAAGGTTTCCTGTATAACCGTAGCAGTAAAACCGCTTACTGGTTTGTTCACCCCCTAAAAGGAGAAAATTAAATGAAGTTAATCCGCACTTCGCTGGCGATTGTTTTAAATATCACGCTGATTTCCGCGGCCTTTTTGAGCGTCGCGGCTCAGAGCGTTTCGGCTCAGGATTCCCGCGTCGCGCTACAGCGCGGCTACCGCACCGGTTATTCGGACGGTTACATGGCTGGCTATCGCGATTCGACGCAAAATATCGAGCGCAGCATCCAGAGCCACAATGAATACGCAAAGGCGGATCGCGCTTTTGCCAAAGCCTACGGAGAACTGGAGGACTATCGCGACGGTTACCAGCAGGGATTCGAAAGCGGTTATAACACTGGCTTTGAAAAGAAGGGGTTCGATTCGACCTTACCGGTCGAAATAAGAAAACGCGGGACCGTGGCGGTGACTACTACAAACACCACTTACGGCGGCCAAACCAATCCGGTCGAAACTACGCCGATCGAAACGAACACTCAAACTACCGGCAATACAACAAACGGAACAACGGCAACGACAGCGCCGACGGCCGAAACGACGACGCAAACCGCGATCGTGGCGACACTGGACGGGCAGATCATCCTGATCCCGAAGGACACGGAATTGATCGTGGAATTGATGGGCCCGATCACGACCAGCGAGAACAGGGGCGGAGACAAGTTTCAGGCAAAGGTCGTCTCGCCGTACGAGATCAGCGGCGCGATCATCGACGGGCGCGTGGATAAAGTGACCAAACCCGGCCGCATCAAAAAACGCGCCGAGCTGCAGCTTTCCTTCGACCAGATCCATCTGACCAACGAGCGCTGGTCGAATCTCAACGCGCTGCTGACGGAAGTTTTGCCGGTGCAGGGCGACAACGTCAAAAAAGTAGATAACGAAGGCTCGGCCATCGGTAAGAGCAGCATCAAGCCCGACGCGGTCAAGGTCGGCGCGGCTACGGGCACGGGCCTGGTGGTCGGCGCAATCGTGGCGGGCCCGGTGGGCGCGGGCGTCGGCGCGGCGATGGGCGCGGCTTTCGGCGTCGGCGCGGTGATCGTCGAACGCGGCAAGCACATCAAACTCGTTCAGGGACAGCAGCTTCGTATCCGCACGGTTTACGAAACCCAGATCCGCTAGAATCCTCTTTTCCTGTCTATTTTAATTATCCATGAGCTGCGCGGCGGCTCATGGATTTTTTTCGGCCGGCACAAAATCTGAAAATCAAGAGACAGATAACCAAAAATCGGACAAGTTAATTTATCTCCTAGAAGGGTTGCTTGCGCCCGCTCTTCAAATAGCGTGTTTGGTTTTGGGAATAGAATGCAGAAGAGCAACCGCAAAGTGCGCAAAGAGCAGACGCAGAGGCCGCAAAGAGATCTGTGTTTGTCTTAGCGTTCTTTGCGTCTTCAACTTTGCGCTCTTTGCGGTTACATGTATTAACCTAAAAGCGAGCGGTCGCAAGCGGCCCTTCCAACCTGGAGGTAATCGGCTTGCCGGGTTTATCAATTTCAGGGCTATACTTGGGGCTATGATCATTACTCTCCTGACAGATTTCGGCGCCCAGGATTACTTCACCGGCGCGATGAAGGGCGTTATTCTCTCGCTCGACCCGGAAGCGACAATTGTCGATATCACGCACGAGATCCCGCCGCAGGACATCGCCGCAGCGGGATTTAATCTCTTTGCCTGCTACTGGAATTTCCCGCGCGGCACGATCCACGTCGGCGTGGTCGATCCCGGCGTCGGTTCCGACAGGCGGGCGATCCTGGCAGTGACGGACGATCATTATTTTATTGCGCCGGATAACGGCCTGCTCAGCCTGGTTTTTGCGGCGGAACCCCGCCTTAAAGTTTACGAACTCAACCGCGACAGATTTTTTCTCAAACCCGTCAGCCGGACATTTCACGGGCGCGATATTTTTGCCTCGGTGGCCGGATGGCTTTCGAGGGGCGCGCTGCCCGAAGAGTTGGGCGAAGAGATCAGCGATTTTGTCCGTTTTGAAACATCCAAACCCATCCGGGCGGGCGAAAACAAAATTCGCGGTGAAATTTTACACATCGACCGCTTCGGAAATTGCGTAACCAATTTGGACGAACAACTTTTATCCGGTAGTTTTCATCTGGAAATAAAGGGCCGCAAAGTGTCGAGGCTGCAAAGTTTTTATGCCGAGAGTGACGATAAAGAAGACGTATTTATGATCTTCGGCAGCGCGGGCCTGCTGGAGATATCGGCTTTTCGCGGCTCGGCGGCGCGGGTTTTGGAGATAAATACCGGCGATGAGGTTATCGCCCGATTAAATTTGCGAAATTTGCAAATTTAATGGTAAAACCAATCAATAAACTTGTCTCTTAAAACGCCTTTTGATATCTTGAAATATTGGAATAATTATAGTTATTTAAGGAACAAAGATAATGGATACAGGAAAAGAATCAGCAGCAGCAAGCGCGTCCGCCGCCAGCGCGGGGCTGCGCGGCGTGGTTGCGGCGCAATCTAAAATCGGCGATGTGGACGGCGAGCGCGGGGTATTGATCTACCAGGGCTACGATATTCACGATCTGGCGGAGCACGCCACTTTTGAAGAGATCGTGTTTTTGCTCTGGAACAGCCGCCTGCCGAAAAAAGACGAGCTCGAAGCCTTTGAAAACGAGTTTCGCGCAAACTACGGTGTACCGGCGGAAGTGGTCACGATGATGAAAAACTTTCCGAAGGAAGCCGATCCGATGGATGTGCTGCGCACGACCGTTTCATCGCTCGATTTTTATGACGGGACCGGGCACAGTACCGATGTGCCGAGCGCGACCAAAACCGCCATCAAGCTGACCGCGCAGATACCGACGCTGGTCGCCGCCTGGGAAAACATCCGCAACGGCAGGGAGCCGGTGGCGCCGAAAAACGATCTGAATATCGCGACGAATTTCCTCTATATGCTGAAGGGCGAAATGCCGGACGCGGACGAAGCGCATATTTTCGATGTCTGCCTGATCCTGCACGCCGATCACGAACTTAACGCTTCGACATTTACCACGCGCGTGGTTGCCGGAACGCTGGCCGACGTTTATGGCGCGGTCACGGCCGGGATCGCGGCGCTGGCCGGCCCCTTGCACGGCGGCGCTAATACCAACGTGATGAAGATGCTGCTCGAGATCGGGGATCTCGACAAGGTCGAAGGCTGGCTGGATAAAGCGCTGGGAGAAAAACGCAAGATCATGGGTATCGGCCACGCGGTTTATAAAACCGAAGATCCGCGCGCGACCTGGCTGCGAAAATATTCGAAACACATGGGCGAGAAAAAAGGCGAGATGAAATGGTACGAGATGTCGCAAAAGATCGAGCATTCGATGCTCGAGAAAAAAGGCATGCATCCGAACGTCGATTTCTACTCAGCCTCGACCTATTACCTGATGGATATCCCGCTCGATCAGTACACGCCGATCTTTGCCGTCAGCCGCATTTCCGGCTGGACGGGACACATCCTCGAACAATACGAAAACAATAAACTGATCCGCCCGCGCGCCGAATACATCGGAGCCCGCGATCAGAAATACGTGCCGATCGAGGAGAGGTAATTAGTTATTGGTAATTAGCGGTTGGTAAAAAGGCTTCGGATTTCCGGGGCCTTTTTTTGTTTTAACCTGGGAGCGCCAACCTGGGAGCGCCGGCATCTTGCCGGCATTTGCGCAGTTCGCCGCGCGAAATATTTCGAACCTGCGGTTAATTATTAAAGATTTTCGAACGCTTCGCGTTCGTTTGCCCGCAAGATGCGGGCGCTCCCAGGTTTAGCGCTCCCAGTATGATACAATTCGGTCGTTCGGGTTAGCATTCTTTTTTTACACCATTTCAAAAAAACGGAGAGAACAAATGAATCGCATCATTTTGTCTGCCTTACTGCTTGCATCTTTCGTTTCCGCCCCGGCGCAGAACGCGGGCACTTCATCGTCAAAGACGAAAACGACTTCTCCTGCCAAAGCCGCTTCAGTGCAGCCTAATGACGCCGCTTATACGGAATCGATCATAAAGAATACGACGGACAAAATGTTTTTGACCGAGATCGTCGATCATTTGCCGGCATCCGCGAAGGTGCCGTCGCCGGAGAAAATTTTGGGGTATCCGATCGGTACGCCGAAAAAGCTAACCTACACCAAAGATCAGTATCGTTACTATCGCGAGTTGGAAAAAACTACCCCTCGGGTGAAAACCTTTACCCTGCCGGAGCGGAGCGAGCAGGGCCGCGAACAGATGCTGGTCGTCGTTTCAGACGAGACAAATCTGGCCAAGTTGGCGCGGTATAAAGAGATCACCGCTAAACTCTCCGATCCGCGCGCCATCAACGACGAGATCGCAAAACAGCTGGTGAGTGAAGGCAAGGCGATATATTGGGCTTCGGGGTCGATCCATTCGACCGAAACGGGCTCGCCCGAGATGCTGATGGAAATGGCGTACCGGCTGGCGGTGGAAGATACGCCTCTGATACAGGCGATCCGGAAAAACGTGATCGTGATGATCACGCCGACACTGGAAGTGGACGGCCGCGACACGATGGTCGATCTTTATAATTATCGTAAAGCGAACGAAGGCAAGCGCGCGCCCGGACTGATCTATTGGGGAAAATATGTCGCTCATGACAATAACCGCGACGCGATGGGAATGGCGCTGGCGTTGTCGCGAAATCAAATGGCGTCGTTTCTCGATTATCACCCGACGGTGCTGCACGATCTTCACGAATCGGTTCCTTTTCTCTATACCTCTACCGGCACCGGGCCTTACAATGCGTGGCTCGATCCGATCGTGATCGATGAATGGCAGACGCTGGCGTATCACGAGATCGAGGAAATGACGAAGCGCGGCGTGCCCGGCGTGTGGACCCACGGATTTTACGACGGGTGGGCGCCGAACTACATGTTTTATGTCGCCAACGGGCATAATTCGATCGGGCGGTTTTACGAAACTTTCGGCAACGGCGGCGCCGATACGCAGGATCGCGTCGTCGGGCCCCAATCGGGGCGCGATTGGTTCCGGCCGAATCCGCCTTTGCCGCGGGTGAAATGGTCGATCCGCAACAACATCAATCTGCAGCAGAGCGCGCTGCTGATCGCGATGAATTATGTCGCGAATAATAAAGAAAAATTTCTCGATAATTTCTATCTGAAGAGCAAGCGGTCGGTGGCCAAGGCGCGGACGGAGGGCCCGGCGGCTTATGTTTTGCCGGGCGACGACAAGCGGCCGGGTTCGGCTGCCGATCTGGTCAACCTGCTCAAGCTGCAGGGTTGTGAGGTCCACCGGCTGACCGGGCCGGCCGAGGTTAAAGAAGGGAAATTTCCCGCCGGAAGTTACGTGGTGAGAATGGATCAGCCATATTCGCGAATGGCGGATATGCTGCTCGACACGCAGTATTACAACGTCAACGATCCTCGTCCGTACGACGACACTGGGTGGACGCTGGGGCCTCTTTACAATGTCAAAACAGTTAGAGTAAAGGACGAAAAGATCCTCGCCGCGCCGATGGCGCTGACCAGCGGGCTGGCGAAGGCGGCGGGCAGATCGGAGGGCGCCGGCACGGCCGGATTCGTCGTCGAGCATACGGGCGAGAGCGCCGTGGCCCAGCTTAGGTTTCGTCTCAAAGACCTGAAAGTCTCTGTCGCCGAAGCGGCATTTAAGATCGGCGAGAAAAATTTTAACGCCGGATCATACGTTATTAAAGCGGAAGGCAATCCGGCCGACTTTGCCGCGCGGTTAACCAAAGAAGTGACCCATCTCGGCCTGACCGCGACCGCTTTTGACAAGACGCCGGAGGTGGCCCAGCACGCGGTCGGCCTGCCGCGGATCGCTCTGGTGCATACGTGGATAAACACGCAGGACGAAGGCTGGTACAGAATAGAACTCGACCGGCTCGGCATACCATACGATTACATTTCCGACCAGGTACTGGGCCGGACACCGAACCTGAGAGAGAAGTGGGACGTGATCATTTTCGGGCCAATCCGCGCGAATGCGCAGACCGTTGTTCGCGGCGTGGCGAAGTTCAGCGAGAAAGAACCGCCGATCCCGTGGAAGCAGTCCGATGTCACGCCGAATTTTGCGCTTTCACCCGACCAGACAGATGATATACGCGGCGGAATGGGCGTTCAGGGCGTGGCGAATTTGCAGAAGTTTATCGAAGCGGGCGGTTTGTTTATAACCATCGCCGACAATGCATCCATCCCGATCGATTTCGGTATCACGAGCGGAGTGTCGATCCAGGAGGCGCGGCAGCTGCAGGCTCGCGGATCGGTGATGAATACGGTTTTTGCGGATCGCAAAAGTCCGATCTCGTATGGTTATGACGAAAAGCTGGCGGTCTATTTCAATCAGTCACCGCTGCTGCAGGTTGCGGCGTTTGGCGGCGGCTTTGGAGGCGGCGGCGGTGCTGGTGGTGGCGGACAAACGCCCGGCGACAGGCCCACCGGACGCGGCAGTTTGACCGATCCGGATGTAGTTCAGGGCCGGGCGCCCGTCGCAGTGCCGTCGGCTACACCGACGCCCGATCCGTCAACGGCGGCAGCCATACCGCCGCTCGAGATCCGGCCCCGCGTGATATTGAGGTTTGCTCCAGAAAAAGAGCTGCTGGTCAGCGGCATGATCGCCGGCGGGTCTGAACTGGCGGGGAAAGCGGCGGTGGTCGACGTGCCGGTCGGCAAGGGCCACGTGGTGATGTTTGCAAACAATCCGATGTGGCGGCATCAAACGCACGGCAGTTTCTCACTGCTTTTCAACGCCATTCTGAATTACGACAACCTGGGCGTCGGCAGAGCCGCCGCGAGTACCAGCGAAACTCCCGGCGCGGAGGAAGATCAGTAGGCACCCTGTTATCGAAAATATATGCCAATCGCATCGGACGACCCGGGAAATCCTTTGGCGACAGCTTTTTGCATCTGCGCGGGAGCAACGTTAGAGTCGCTCGAAATCCTAGGTATTAAGTTACGCGCGGTCCGCTATCGGTTGCAACGTACGGCTTTTTTAACTTTTCAACTATCCACGTCGAGTCCGGTGTAAAAATCATTTTGGCCTGTACTAGATTCGCAACTTCACGAACTATAACGTATTTGCCGCTCTTTTCATTTTTGATTATCCATGTTTCCATGTAAGTGTAGGCAGCAACAAAATCGCGTAGCATGAAATAAAGCGAGGTGGTTATGCTATCTACAGTATCACTCTCTCGGATATCGATGAACAACGTATTTTTAAAGGCCGGAAAATCAATCTTAAAAGCAACCGAATATGAAATACTAGGCTGGTTCGTTGTCCCAATTAACTTATTAACCTTATTCTCGTTAACTTCTATATTTAACTTATCACCTTGAATTTGATATGTGGGCTTATCCAAGATTTCAATAAATCTCTTGTCGAGATGACTCTTTAAATCTTGTATCATTGTTTCCACGTCTGGTCTGGATTCCTTGTTATCTGATTCCGACTCAAAGGATATGTGAGAAATCTGCGCGATCATCCTTTCAAGCACAAGTCTTGACATTTCCTCATCAAACTTAATATCAAATAAGCTTAATAATTTGGAGAATAACTCAACTGCGGAACGGTAGTCGTTCAATTGATAGCACTGGTATAAACCGAGAGGAGGCAAAATGCTATCGCGACCTACACCAATACAGATTGGAATAACATCGCAATCCTCAAGAGCCTGAGCGATTCCACTTTCAAAATATATCCACGGCCTGTTTAGGCTATTGGGCGTTAATAGAGCGACGACGGCTTTGCTGTCTTCTAATTTCGATAAAATGTTATTAAACCAAATATTGCCGGGTTTTAGTCCTTCATAACTATCCGATGAAAACCAAGGGCTTATCTGCTCTAACGTTATTCTCCGCAGGGTATTAGAAAAAATCTCCGCTATGTTCTTGTCACCGTTGTAATGACTTATAAAGAATCTGTGCGGCATTGAATGTTCCTCCGATTCGAGACGATCAGTTCTAGTTTCTTGATACGCAATGCCCTCTGGATGAAACGAGCATAAGGGAGCGCGTGTAGATAGTAACGGCAAACGAAATACAAGGTCAAGAGAATCCAATCTTGAATCTGGATTGAAGTAGCTCCCTAACGCTCTTGTTTCTACTTTTGATGACCCAATCCGGGAAAATGCTATTTCGAGTCGGGCAGGTTGATCACGTCCTTGACGAATTGAAATGAGGCGCAGGGGTAGGTATACGGGTCGTCGTGAACGGCGTAGTCGTGATCGACGGTGCGGTAAATTCTCCCGGCCGTATTTGTCGAAAGGTATTCGCAAAGTTCTTCCTCTTCTTTCGGCAGGAAAAGTATGTCTTTTGTATAACCCGCCACGCCGAGTTTGTAATCCGAAAAAAGCCCTTCTTTAATAAACGGACGCTTGAATGTCCCGTGGGTTTCGAAATCGAGCCCTCCCAGTTCGGACAGCGCCCAGTAAGATTCGGCGGAATTTATGATGCTGACCGTATCGCCGGTGGGCGCGCCGGGAACTACTTCGCCGACAGGGGAGTGTTCGGAATAAACGGCGAAAAAAGTTTTCAGGAAATCGTCGTTAGACAGCCGCCCGTGAGCCAGATAGCGCGTGCTGACGGTCACATAGGGCAGCAGCATGGTGAGCATACTGACCGGGACGCCGTACCGGATCAGACGGCCTTCGCCGAGCGCCCATCTGACCTGTTCGGGCAGCGCGGAAGCAAGCAGGACGATGCCTTCGGTGCCGTAGCCGCGGGACAAAGATGTCGGCTCCGCGCCGGATGACAGCGCTTTTTCCACCAGCATCGCCAGGATACCGCCCATGCTGTGCGCGACCACGTATTCGATACCGCCGGCCTCAGCCTTGACGATATCCATGATCTGCACGATCACACCGACATAATCGGCCAGCTGGAGCATTCCGAATTTAATATTCGGCGGCGAACTGCTGGCGCCGTGCCCGGGCAGATCGAATGCATACACCTGTGAGACGCCGGCCATGAAATCGTCGTCGATGGACATGCATTTGACCAGCGGGTTAAAGAAATTGCAGCTGTGCGCGATGCCGGCGATCAGAAAAAGCTTTCGCCTTCCGGCGTCCGGATTTAAGTCCCAGCGGCGGACACGGCATTTAAAGTTAAAGCCGGTTTTCGTCTCATCTGCTTCAGCAGTCTCATCTGTCTCAGGCGGCTCGTCACGCGGCCGGGTGTGCGAATCCAGTTTTACGTCATGATAGGTGTCCGTAAAAGATGGGTCGGCATATTCGGTGTGGACGGGATATTTTACATGCTGACCGGTGGTGATTTCATGGATCATCGTGAGTTCTCCTTTTAGGAATTATCAGCGCGAAGAAATGCATGCCGCGTTGGGGTTTAAAACGCGTCACCCGCCGGGTGATAAAGACGTTGGGAGGCGCGTGATGATAGTAACGGCAAGTCAAATGTGAGGTCAAGGCTCAAGAGAGAACCACCCCGGCGCTAAAGCGACTCCCCTCCTTCGTAAGGAGGGGAGTCAGGAATGAAGCGCAAAAAAAATCCCCTCCTTACGAAGGAGGGGTGCCCGAAGGGCGGGGTGTTTCTTTCTCGTTAGCGTCCAAAACGGAGACTGAGGAAAAAGTTTAGAGTTCAAACTTTAGTTTGTCTTTAACCCGGTCGCTACCGTTCCCGGCTCTGACAAAAGACACCCTGAAGCGTGAACTCCGAACGGTTAATTATTTTTATTCTCGACGTCCGGATCGGCATCGGCATCTTCTTTTTTCGCTTCAGGGTCGCCGTCGTTTAGGGAAACGCCGAACACTTTCGGGTCGTTGATAAAGTCCGCCAGTTTTTCCGGATTGACGGTGGCGCGGACGATGGCCGATTGTTTTTGATCTACCGCCACCAGCATTATTTTTACGCTTTTCCCGGATTCGCGCATGTACATATAGACCTGCTGGCCCTGGCGCGAGCGCACGCGCAGAAGCGGGCTCCATTCTTCGCCGAGAGAATTTCGCATCGCTTTCTGCATTTCCATATCGACCGTTTCGGCGGAAAATTTCAGGTCTTCAAACAGGGTCACGCTAAAGCTTTTCACACCCGCCGGGCGCGCCACGCTGACCGCAAAGCGGGCCAGCCAGATAAAAGGGATCTTGACCTTTTTCGCCTGGTACCTGGTTTTCAAATGCTTGACGATCAGCTTGTATTCATTGTCTTTGGCACTGGCCGCCGGCGCGGCAAAAGTGAAGACCAGTAACGATAAAACCAACGCAATAATTATCTTTTTTCGTTCGGGCATCGTCTTCACTCCTTTTTAATTTTTGGGTTTTTCCGGATTGGAATCTCTTTGGATGTCGATCCGGGGAATATTCAATTTGCCGCTCAGCTCCATCAGCAGGTCGATATCGATCGGCCCGATGACATTGACCACCGCGATGCTTTTCGATTCGGATACGACGACGGCGATGCCGCTCATCATATCGCCGTTGAACATCGTATAGACATCGATTTTCTGATTGTTTTTCCGGCTGCGGGCGTTGGCCAGTTTTTCCCATCCCGGCGACTGCAGCTGGGCGCGGATCTGATCGACGTCGCCGATGTTGTATTCGTTCTCTTTTTCAAAATTATAAACCCTGACGTAGATGCCTTTTAGCCCGCTGATGGCCTGGCCGACTTTTTTGGCGTCCGCGTCGTTGACCTTTACCAAAACCCGTTTGGCGAGGTCTAAAAGTTTACCGTCGATATTGACCTCGACCACTTCCAGCGCTTTGTTCTCGAGCTGGGCAAGGTGTTCGAACCGCAGCCGCGCGTCCTGCGCGTTCGCGACGCCGGCCGCCGACAGAAACACGGTCAGCAAAGTAAATTTTAATAAATGATGGATTAATGATTTCATGATTTTCTCCTGTTATAAATTATCGTCCGTTCTTAACGGCTTTTACCGCGGCATCTTTGTCGTTTTTGGCGTCTTTGTAAGGGCCGCTGTCAACTTTATCTCTGATCAATTTCAGTTTGGAACCGGTTATCGAGAGCGCCAGCTTCAGTTGGCCGTAGGCGTACTCTTCTTCTTCGGTCAGCTTTACCGCTACGGCCGGAAGCCGCGAACTTTTTGTTCTGGCAATGTTTTTATGCGCGATAGGTAAAACGATCTTTCGCTCGGCAGCCGGAATAATTTTTGCCTCCGGCGATACATCCTTGCCCGTATTTATTCTCGGTTCGTCGCCGCTTTTAACGGCCGAATTTTTTGGAACATCAGTATCGTCTTGTCTGACGGCGGCAACTATTTCGTCATCCCGGTCATAGGCGGCAAACTGCATCCAGATGCCGAACGAGACCGCCAGTAAAACCAGGCAGGCGGCGGCCGCCACCGCGTAACGCAGAACTCTTGCGGCGGGCCGGACGGGAAAAGACACGACCTTTGCGGTTTTTGCCGGAAGTACCGGCGGAGCAGTCTCACGGTGAGCGAACAGGCGCAGGGCGTTCTCGAATTTTTCGATTTCCGGGTCGCTGCCCGTTTTATCCCACAGATAATCTTCGTTCATTTTCATTTACTCCCTGATGCCCAGCTTTTCGCGCAGCAGCTTCATTCCCCGGTACAAATTCACGCGCACGGATTCCGGCGTAAGTCCGGTGCGGGCGGCGATCTCGGGCCCGGTCATTCCTTCGACCAGGCGCATGATCAGGGTCTCCCGATAAGTGTCCGAAAGCGTTCTGATCGCCGTCAAAACTTCGTTGGCTTCGGTTTTCGGGCTGTCAATACGGCTAAATCCGGCGCCCGATTCTTCGGTTAACTCTTCGGCCGGTTTGGCGCGGCGATAAAATTCCGAAACTTTATTTCGCGCGATCATGGCCAGCCAGGCCCCGGCGGCGTTGCGGTCACGCAGAGTGTGCAGATTTTTATAAGCGGAAAGAAAAACTTCCTGGCCGATGTCCTGAACTTCCTCATGCGCGACGCGCGCCAGAATAACGCTGTGAACCAGCGGCGCAAATTGCCGGTAAAAATCGCCGAATGCCTGTTCGTCGCCGGCGCAGACCCGCTCGACGAGCAGCGCCTCCGCCGAGGGCGTTTCGGCCGCCGGAGCGGGCGCGCTTTTGGCGAATAGAAAAATGTGGCCGGACATGTCGCTTTCAGGCATCTTCTTTATAAGGTCTCTAAAAAAGTCAGGAGCAGCGAAGCATTATGAATCGGGATATGAAGTAAATATAAAAGCCGCTTCGCTACTCTCTTTGGGTTCTTCCCGGTATAAATCGTTTGTGTTCTTTCCGGTTATATAGACGCACCCGAAGCAAAAAGTGTTAACAAGATTTCCGGAAAAACGCATCAAAAAGGTTTTAATAGGATTTGTCAGAACTAAATATCACAAAATAACGTAAATTACATAGTTAGAAAGCTACAAATATAGTAAAATACTGCATCTAAATTACCACTGAAAGTTAAAAAAGGAACCTGGCAAGATGAGAGAAGTGATCAAAGTATTATCGTTCTTATTTATAATCATTGTCGTCGGCAATGTCGTCATCGTTGGCTAAACCGGTATGAAACCGCCGGTCGCAAAAAAACAACCTAAAATAACGAAGATCCACGGGCAAAGGCTGGTGGACGATTACTTTTGGCTGCGAGATAAAAAAAAACCGGAAGTGATCAAGTACCTGGAGGCCGAAAACGCCTATACCGAGGCGTACATGAAGCCGCAGGAAAAGTTTACCCAGGCGCTTTATGACGAAATGCTCGGGCGTATCAAGCAGACCGATATGAGTTTGCCGTACAGGCTCGGCGCCTACTGGTATTACAACAAGACCGAGGAAGGCAAGCAGTACCCGATCTTTTGCCGCTCGACAAAAAAAGACAAGAGCGACGAGCAGATGATCTTCGACCAGAACGCGATGGCCGAAGGGCACAAATTTTATTCGCTCGGTTCGTTCAATGTCAGCGACGACGGCAACATTCTCGCTTTTTCCTACGACACCAACGGCTATCGCCAGTACACGCTTCAATTCAAGGACCTGCGCACGGGAAAGATCCTGGCGGACAAGGTCGAACGGGTGAGTTCCGTCGTCTGGGCGGGCGATAACAAAAACCTCTTCCTGGTGACCGAAGACAATGTCACTAAACGCAGCGATAAATCCTGGCGTTACAAGATCGGCTCAAATGAGCCGAAATTAGTTTATGAAGAAAAGGACGTGCTTTTCGATCTCGGCGCGGCGCGCACGCGCGACAAGAAAATGATCTTTCTGGCTTCGTATGCCAAAACGATGCGCGAATATCGCTACCTGCCCGCCGATCGCCCGAACGGAAAATTCAAGGTCGTCCTGCCGCGCGAGAAAGATCATGAATACAGCGTCGATCATTACGACGGAATGTTTTATATTACGACGAATAAAGGCGCCTTTAATTCCCGGATAGTGACCGCGCCGATCAGCGACCCGGGTGAAAAAAACTGGAAAAAATTCCTCGCCCACAATCCGAAGATCAAGATCGAGGACATCAACTTTTTCAAAGGCCTGGCAGTTGTTTCCCAACTGGAAAACGGCCTGGAATATCTAAAAGTGATCGACATGAAGTCGAAAAAATCCCACCGCGTCGCGACGCCTGAGAGCGTCTATACGATGGGGGTGAGCACCAATCTGGAATTCGACACGCCGACCTTTCGCTACACCTACGCTTCGATGGTGACGCCGCAGTCCACGTTTGAATACAATCCCAAAACCAAAAAGAGCAAACTGCTCAAACAGGTGGAAGTGCTGGGCGGGTACAACAAGAGCAAGTACGAAACGACGCGCGTCTGGGCCGCGGCGCGCGACGGCGTCAAGGTGCCGATCTCGCTGATGATGAAAAAAGGCACGAAGCTGGACGGCTCCGCGCCGATGCTGCTTTACGCTTACGGTTCCTACGGGCTTTCGATGCCGCCGAGTTTTTCTTCGAACCGCCTGAGCCTGGTCGATCGCGGAATGATCTTTGCCATCGCGCATGTTCGCGGCGGCAGCGAACTCGGCGAACAGTGGCGGCTGGACGGGCGGATGTTCAAAAAGATGAACACCTTTAACGACTTTGTGGACAGCGCCGACTGGCTGGTAAAAAATAAATATACGGCGCCGGACCGGCTGATCATCCAGGGGGGCAGCGCCGGCGGGCTGCTGGTGGGCGCGGTGGTCAATCAACGCCCCGATCTTTTTAAAGCCGCGATCGCGCAGGTTCCGTTCGTCGATATCATAAACACGATGCTCGACGAGACGCTGCCGCTGACCACCTCGGAATGGATCGAGTGGGGCAACCCGAATGAAAAGGAAGCCTTCGATTACATGATGTCCTATTCGCCCTACGATAATGTCAGGGAGATGGATTACCCGAACATGCTGATCGAGGCTTCGCTCAACGACAGCCAGGTTCCCTACTGGGAAGGCGCAAAATGGACGGCTAAACTGCGGGCAAAGAAAACCGATAAAAACACGCTCCTGTTAAAAACCAATATGGGCGCGGGACACGGCGGAGCCTCCGGACGCTACGACCGTCTGAAGGAAATAGCTTTTGATTATGCCTACGCGCTCAGCGAGGTCGGTATAACCGAATAGTCTTCGGCGGGGCAGGAAAGTCAGCAAGAGCGGCGGGAATTATCCTGCCGCTTTTTTTGTGGTGAGATAGTATTAAGAGAGAACCACCCCGGCGCTCAAAGCAGCGCCATCCCTCCTTCGTAAGGAGGGGAGTTAAGAAAGAACGCGAAAGTTTAGAGTTCAAACTTTAGTTTGTTTTTAAACCGGTCGCTGCCGCTCCCGGTTCTGACAAGACACGCTAAAGCGTGAACTCCAAACCATTTTCCGGTCAGACTGACCGGTGATTTTCTTTCATTTTGACCGCCTGACCTGATTCTCCCTGCCGGATAAATACTCTAACCCTTTTATTTTCAATAAAACAGCTGATGGCATGATGGTTGCTAAAAGAATCACGTGCAGTTCTCCCTGTAATTGAGGAACTTTATTGAAGGAACTTATAATTATGAAAAGCCGGTTTAACCGAATTATCACGAACTTAATCGCCATTTCGCTATTGATGACGTCAATCAGCTTTGGCCAAAACGGAAAGACTGCCGCGGGTGATACGCCGCAGGCTTCATCTAAGGCCCAGCTTTCCCGGTACATTCAAAATTTCACGCAGCTTGCCGCGGACGGCCAGATCGCAATTGCGAACGGCCTCGAACCGGAACTTAAAAAAGTAATGCGCGTGTTGGCGGCGTCGGACAGAAAAAATCCGGTCGTCGTTGACGAGTTCACGGGCAAAAGCCGCGCGCTGCTGGGCAATCTGGCGCTCGCTTTACTGGCGAACGACACTCCGAAAAGCCTGCGCGGAAAGAAAATTTTAAGCCTCGATACGGCGGCCATTTTAATGGAAGCCGGCGATCAGGCGCGAGCGACCGTCATTATCAGTGACGCGTTAAAACAGATCAAGGCATCCGGCAACGTGATCCTGTTCGTTGACGATATCGCCAGCCTGGAAAAAGATAATTCCATTTTCGGCGCGGCGTCGCAGGAATTGCGGCAGGCCGTGAGAGACGGACGGCTGCAAATCTTCGGCAATGGAACTTCGGATCAATACCGGACGTACATTTCCGAAGACGCCCAGCTCAGCCAAGAATTTCAAAAAGTCACTTTAGACAGCGAGATCGACCAGGACGGTTTTGTCGGCGACAAAATATCGCCCGATCTGCGCGAACTGCTCAAAGGCGATTCGAACAAAACGGTTAAGGTGATCCTACAGTCCGATGACATCAATAACGCCGAACTGATGAGCGTTTTGAGCCGCAATCACGTCATTATTACCGACCGGGCCGACAGCCTGAATATGATGACGCTGGAACTTCCGGTTCGCGTAGCGGAAGAAGTCGCTGCCGTCAGCAGCGCAAAACATATCTCGCTCGACCGCGAATTAAACCTGCTCGGGCACATCGAAACCACCACCGGAACGACGCTGATCCGCACGATCACGCCTGGTATTTTGGGCATCGGCGCTACCTATCTCGACGGCACCGGGATCGGCATCGCGATCGTCGATTCGGGAGTCTATAAAGACCACCGCGCTTTTATCGACGCTAACGGCGCCAACCGCATAATCAAAAAGATGGACTTCACCGGCGAAAACGAACTCGACAAGGACGAGTACGGTCACGGATCGCACGTGGCGTCGCTGGCAGCGGGAGGCGCGGGACGAACTTTAGATGCCGGTGACGGCCTGTACGTCAGCAAATATCGCGGGATAGCCTCGAACGCCAAGATCCTTAACGTCAAAGTTTTGAAGAAAAACGGCTCCGGCTCGGCTTCCGGCCTGGTCAACGGGTTGAACTGGATCCTGGCGAATCGCACGGCCAATAATATCCGCGTCGTCAACCTGAGCCTTGGCTCACCGGCGGTCGAAACCTGGCGCAACGACCCGCTCTGCCGCGCGGTCAGAAAATTGACGGAAGTCGGCATCGTGGTCGTGGCGGCGGCGGGCAACACCGGTAAAACCTCTGCGGGACAGAAAATTTACGGCGCGATCCATGCGCCCGGAAACGATCCGTCGGTGATCACGGTCGGCGCGGTCAATTCGTTCGGCACCGATTCGAGAAACGATGACGGCATCGCGACCTACAGCTCGCGCGGCCCGACGCGTTCGTATTACACGGATACCACCGGCGTAAAACATTATGACAACCTGATCAAGCCCGATCTGGCGGCCCCGGGAAATATGATCGTCGGCGCCGAAGCAAAAGACAATGAGATCATCGACGATAACGAAGACCTCCAGGTGGCAAATAATGCGGACGACAGGCGCAGGATGATGTACCTGAGCGGTACTTCGATGGCGACCCCGGTCGTCAGCGGAGCGGTCGCGCTGCTGCTGCAAACCAATCCGAAGCTGACGCCGAACATGGTGAAAATGATCCTGCAGTACACGGCCCAGCCGCTGGCCGGATTCAACACGCTGGAGCAGGGAGCCGGCGCGCTCAATGTCGAAGGCGCGGTTCGTCTGACCAGGGCCATGCGCCAGAATATGCCGAATCCGACTCCGGCCGGTGAATCGATGATGACGGGCAGCATGCCGGTACACTCTTCGACCATCGCCGGAACGAAATTCCAGTGGTCGGGCGGCATCCTGCCGGGTTACGGCACCGTGACCGGTACGGAACTGGTTTCCAAATACCAGCGGATCTATGACAACGGCTTGCTGATGAGCGACGGGCTGCTGATGAGCGACGGCTTGCTGATGAGCGACGGTCTGCTGATGAGCGACGGGCTGCTGCTCAGCGACGGCTTGCTGATGAGCGACGGCAGCGTGCTGGCGGATAATGCCAACCCCAACGGTTACCAAACCCTGGCGCGCGGCACTCTGATCGGATCGTCGGGCATGCTGATCTCTAACGGCTTAATGACGGCTGACAATCTGCCGCTGGCCGACGGGCTGCTGATGAGCGACGGGCTGCTGATGAGCGATGGACTGCTGATGAGCGACACCTTCTCGCAATCGAGCCGCGTGGTCGCCCACGGAGACGATACGCCCAGAATGCAGTAAAATAGACCGGTAAACTTAAGCAAAATAAAGACGGAGGCTGAAAATGCCTCCGTTTTTATTTGTTGAGGCGATTGGAGGGTTTAAGAGAGATCCCCCCGTCGCGTTCAGAGTTACGCCTTCAGGCGTGAGGATCGCGCGTGAACGCGCAACTCTGAGCGGCTCGTCGCTGACCACCGGCCACTGACTACTGACCACTGTTTTTAATTGTTTCTGTTGCGTGCGGCAGAAAACGAAGGCATCGATCGGTTCGATCGTAGGAGTTTACATGCTTTAACGGTTCTCTTGGACTTCGTCCGTCACAAACTGCTGGTAATCGTACCGTCAATGCCCAGCAGCGGCCCTGCCCGATTTCCGACTCACTGCGCATACGAGCAAGGAAGATTCGCGCAGCTAGCTTTCATTTTGTCCGTCCGTGATGTCCGCTGAAAGCTAAGCGCCCACGACTGGTGCCTTCCTCTATGTGTACGGGCCGGAAGGGTTGTCCCGGCATGCTCTGGCCAAACCGTATGGCTCATCCATCGCACGCAACAGAATGATGAGAGTGTAAAACGTTTTGATGTTAACAGCGATAAGGAATTTTGCTGTTTGTTTTGTTTGGGGAAATTTTTATGATTTTAGTTTTTTAGCGGGATCTTCCCGTCGATGTGCGGAAAAGCTCCGCTTTTCCGTTGAGGTATGCCTTTCAGCTTATAGCGGCTGCGCCGCAGATTTTATGAAACCGGCGGCGCAGCCGCTACAAATCATATAACAGGTTTTCGGAAAGGCAGAGCCTTTCCGCACATCAGGCGGCACAGCCGCGATGCTCCCGAAACGATCAAAAACTCTGCCTGCCCGTGATATTTTTGCTATCGAGCCTTAAACTATTTTTACCCGGCTTGATTTCAACCCGGACGTTCCAGATACCGCTTTTCCGGCCCGTTTCACCGATGCCGCAAATATAATAAGTCTCCGCCTTCAAGCCTTCTATTTTGGCTTTCCCTGCCGAATCGATGATAAAAAACTTGCTCGCCTCGATTCTTAACGTGTCGATCGCTTTGGCGTAGCTGGCGTTGATCAGCGGGGTCATGCGCGACAGTTTGTCGGCGGTGCAGATAAGCGCCGCCGGATATTTGCGCGGGTTGTCGGGGGCGCGCAAGATCTCCTTGATAATTCTGCCGCGTGAGCCGTCGGAAAACACGCCATTCTTTTTTAGCAGATCTCCCCAGATAGCTTTCTTATGCTCTTTTAATACTTCGGAAAGATCTCTGTCTAAAATGTAAAAAACCTGCCCGGCCAGCGAATTGGCTTCAAATGCCAGGTGAACCGGCACTGCTTCGACTTCTACCGTCAGACTGGCAGTAGTACTGCGATCATTTTTTTGTTCTCTCATGGTTTTGGGAGTCCTCTAAGAGTGTTATATTTATGTTCATTACCGCGCGAGCGGTGAAATTGACAGGGATGCTTACAATTTCTTTTGTCATCCCACATCTTTGAAAACGAGCATCGAAATGCCACTGACCTCTACCGGCAATAAATCTTGATCTACTCGCACGGCCAGATTCAAAAGAATACGGCGTGTCAATTTCAAGCAAAGTCTTTGCCTAAGTATTTAGGCAGTTTAGGCGAAATCCGAATTCCTGTCAAGGAGAAAAATTCCTGATGGGACTCGGAAAAACAGAAAAGCCTGCGCGCTTGGCGGAGAAGTTATTGCGGATACGCGAGAAATTCGGCTTTTCACAGACTGAGATGTGTGCTGCAATTCAGAAACAAAATAGTGAGATCACAATTTACAGGGGTTACATCGCCCAATATGAGGCCGGGCGGGTGCCGGGACCGCTCACATTGCTCGCTTACGCCAAGATAGCCAGAATATCCTTGGAACAACTTGTCGATGACGAATTAGACCTGCCGGCAAAATATAAATAAAACAGCAACCCACTCAACCAGTTTAGAGGCGGTCTTCGACCGCCATACATATTATACGCGGCGGTCGGAGACCGCCTCTAAACAATCAAGTTTTTATTTTTTCGCGGGTGCAAGCAACCCTTCCCGACCTGAGAGGTGCTCAACTTGAATGATAAAAATTACAGTCCGATAATTTGCAGTCCGGAAGGGCCGCTTGCGCCCGCTCCTACTTCAAGAGTCCCGTAGGAACGGTTATAGAGGTTTTTAAGGACGAGGTCAGAACCTTAGAACGCAGTGACCGGGTTCTTCTCTGACGGGCTGGATGCTGCAAGTTTTTTTCGCTGCGCTCATTTACCCGGTCACTGCGTTCTAAGGTTCTGACTCCGTAACCTTTCAGGTTCGGAAGGGCGCCCGACGCCCGCTCTTATCTTCCAAATTCCGTAGGGACTGCCGGCGAAATATAGATAAAACAGCAACCCACTCAAACAGTTTAGAGGCGGTCTCCCACCGCCATAAATATTTATGCGCGGCGGTCGGAGACCGCCTCTAAACAATCAAGTTTTTTGACCGCCATAAATATTTTATACGCGGCGGTCGGAGACCGCCTCTAAACAATCAAGTTTTTTGACCGCCATAAATATTTTATACGCGGCGGTCGGAGACCGCCTCTAAACAAATCAAGTTTTTCGACCGCCATAAATATTTTATACGCGGCGGTCGGAGACCGCCTCTAAACAATCAAGCTTTTTGACCGCCATGAAATAAAGTACCGGAAAAGCGCAGCTTTTCCGCACATAGAGGGCGAAGCCACGATGAAAATATTGTGTGTTGCAAATAAACATTCTTTAACATATAATGGATCAGGAGGTAATACTCTCAAGCCTTTTACCGGAATCCCCACGCATTAATTCGATTTGAGACTCACATCACTCAATGGAGAGAAAAGATAAATTAGTAAATCTGTGTACGCTTCTTTTGCTGCCCCCGGGTTTGGCGGCGATCGTGTGGGCTATTTACTTTTTCCCGCTGCAGAAAGTCGATATCGGGCTGTGGGTTCTCTCGGTAGTGATGGTTTTTTTCAGTTCGTACCTGCGCATTCAACTGCCGCGGACAAAGATCCACTTGACCATCTCGGACGCTTTGATAATCGTCGCGCTGCTGACCTATGGGGGCGAGATCTCCATTTTGCTGGCGGCGCTCGAATCGGGTTCGACGTCTTTAAGCCTGCGCCGGCAGGGCGTATCCATCAAGACAAAAACGATCGTGCTCAATGTCATCATCGCGGCGCTTTCGGTTTTTACCACTTCACACGTCGTCGGATACTTTTTCGGTGCGACCGACTCTCTTCCCGCCGCGCCGAACATAACGATGTTCGTTTTTCTGCTGGTGACGATGGCGCTGTCGCAGTTTGTCGTTAATTCCGTGCTGGTTTCGCTTTTTGTCTCGATCAAAAACCAGGTTTCGTGGATCAAGGTCTGGAACGAATATTGTTTTAACGCCCTGGTGATGTACCTGAGCGGCGCTTTGATGGCCGGGCTGATCACCCAGGCGCTGCAGCAGATAAACATCTTTCTGGTCGTCGTCGTGATCGGATTTTTTGCGGTCGTCTATATGACGTACAGCCGGTATGTCAATGACGTAAAACGCACCGCCGCGCTGGCGGAGCAGGCCGAACGCGAGCGCGCGGAGCAGGCCGAAACCCACGTCAAGGAACTGGAGCATTACGTTGACGAGTTGGAAAAAAGCGGCGAGGCGCTGCGCGAAAGCCGCGAAAAATTCCGCCACGCGGCCTATCACGACGCGCTGACCCGGCTGCCCAACCGCGGCTATTTTATCGACGAAATAAAATCTTTGCTGGAGAAAAGCAAACAAACGCCGGATTATCAATTCGCGGTGCTCTTTCTCGACCTCAACCGTTTCAAGACGATGAACGACAGTCTCGGACATTATATGGGAGACTGTTTACTGCTTCAGGTGGCGGAGCGGCTGAACAAGATGATCAGGGAAGTAGATCAGGTCGGCAGGTTCAGCGGCGACGAATTCGCGATCGTGATGCCTGAGATCGCGAGCTCCCAGCAGGTGACGGATTTTGCCGAACAGGTAGCCAAACGTATCTCCGAGCCTTTTGAACTGAAAGGGCGGGAAGTTTTTACCAGCGTCAGCATCGGGATCGTTTTCGGCAGCTATCAATATAAATACGCCGAAGATATTTTGCGCGACGCGGATATCGCGATGTACGCCGCCAAGGAGAATCACAAGGATTACGTCATCTTCGATCAGAAGATGCACGCGAACGCGGTCAAGCTGCTGGAACTGGAGACCGATCTGCGCTACGCGATCGAACGCGACGAGATAGAGCTTTTTTACCAGCCGATAATCGCGCTCGAAGACGCGAAACTGGTCGGATTCGAAGCGCTGGCCAGGTGGAATCACCCGCAGCGGGGCATGGTTCCGCCATACGAATTTATTCCGGTCGCCGAATACACGGGACTGATAGTTCCGATGACCATCAAGATATTGCGGATGGCGTGCCTGCAGATCGTCAGATGGCAGCAGAATTCGCCCGGCAATGAAAAACTCTCGATCGCCGTGAATTTATCCGGCAAACATTTTGCCCACCCGGGCCTGGTCGGGCAGATCAACGATATTTTAAGAGAAACATTTCTTTATCCCGGCGCCCTGAAACTGGAGATCACCGAAAGCGCGATGATGGAAAACGCCGAGAGCGCCATCGCGATGCTGAAACAGATCAGATCGACCGGCGTGCAGCTAAGCATCGACGATTTTGGAACGGGATATTCCAGCCTGAGTTACCTGCACCGTTTTCCGATCGATACTTTGAAGGTGGACCGTTCGTTCGTCAATTCGATGGAAGACGGCAGCGAAAACGGAGAGATCGTCCGCACCGTGATCGCGCTGGCAAAAGCGCTGAATTTAAACGTGGTCGCCGAAGGGATCGAGAGTATTCACCAGCTTCACCAGTTGAGAATACTGGGCTGTGAATTCGGCCAGGGATATCTTTTCTCGCGCCCGCTGCCCGTCGCGGAGATCGAAAAAATGCTGGAAGATCCGGGACGCTGGCAAAATATTTTTCCACAGGCGGAACCCGATATACTGCAGATACTCCCGGAACCGACGCAGTTAAGATTGGCACAGTAAAACAAAATATTTTTACCGGAACGCTGACGATCCGTCCGCAATGACGCTTCACATTCATAAAATTCCTATAAACGATACAATACTGAAATATTATACGAGACCCGTGAATGCTAACCCCGACCCTTGTCCACTCGGAAAAATACAAAGATCCGGACGTGAGGAGTAGCTATCTGCCCAGCCGCTAGACTTGTTCGGTCGCTATCCTACCGACAGAATTTTACTATAATACCGATATGTAAGATACTTTGTGAGGTCAATCTTCATGATAATTTGTTAGGCCTGATAATGAGTATTCGCCCTAAAATATTAGTTGTCGAAGATAGCATAGATGATGCACATCTTATTGATAGGATTCTTCGAAAGTTAGACATAGATACGCAAATAGCCCTCCGAGTTGATGAAGCCCATGAAATTCTGAATAAAAAAGTGGCCTCTAAATTACATCTCGATGTAATAACTACAGGTATCAACCTGGGAGATTTTAATTATAGTGGAATCGAGTTCATTAAGAAGGTACGGGGTCTTCCTGATGAAACAACTATAGCTGGAGGGCTACGCTTAAGACATATTCCAATCGTAGTGATAACTGGAGGTGGGTTTCAACATGCTTTAGAGTGTCTACCTGAAATTGATTCTCAGATTCCAATAATTAATAAGGGAGTAAGTTGGGATGAACTAATTAAAACTATTAATGAGGTTATGTGTCGATATAAAAAGGAAATATTGTCAGAGCTTCAGCATATTGGAATGGCACTTGTATGGCAGGGAGGGCGTTATCACATCGTGGACGCATATGCCGCAGATGCTTCTAGTTACCTCGAAACCAAGCATCTAGCAGGAAGCCCGAACTCTGTAGGTAAGTCATATTCACGATTATTCTTGGTTGCAGATAGATGGCGATTGGCTCAGATAGCGATAGACCAATTTGAGAATCTCCTAAATGACTCTAAAACCACCGAGAGTGATTTACAGAAATTCTTAGAATTACACCCAGAGTTTTTACTTCGCGATGAATACGATAGCTTTTGGGCTGAACCTGTTTTAAAGTCGGACGCAACAAATCGCAAGATCAGACCCGATTTTGTATTACAGCCTCGAGCTATACGATCTAACAGTTGGAATTGGGCTATTGCGGACTTGAAAAGACACGACGTCCCCTTGCTTTCTCATAAACGTTTCCATATGGACTTGTCGCATCACGTCCATCGCGTAACCACACAATTGAGAGATTATGAAGTGTTTTTCGCTGACCCAAGAAATCAAGATGTACTAAAACGCAGGTTTGGCGGAGTGGCTCCTAAACCTAAACTTGTCGCTATCATTGGTCGCCTACCCTTAAGTAATAAGGATGAATATGCAGTTCTTCGCAGTAGAATCGCCGGTATCACGATTACCACATACGATGAAATGCTTGAATTTAGGCGATCCAATGTGGAGCGGATAAAAACCCTAGATACCTTAATTTAAATTTCTAAACTATACCAGCCCTTGTAGTTTTATAACTTCATAAAATCTTGAAAGCGTGAACTTTCGGCTGCGCCTCGACCGGAAAGGAATTTTCGTAGGCGGCGGAAAGATTCAGCAGAACGCTTTCCGACCAGTGATCGCCGATCAATTGCAGCCCGATGGGCAGGCCTTCGGATGAGACGGCGCAGGGAACGGAAATGCCCGGAACGCCGGCCAGATTTGCCGAAACGGTATAGATATCGTTTAGATACATCGCCAGCGGATCGTCGGATTTTTCTCCGATCTTAAAAGCCGTGGTCGGCGAAGTCGGCATGATTATCGCATCGCATGTTTCAAAAGCCGCTTTGTAATCCTGCCGCAGCAGCGTCCGCGCCTTTTGCGCCTTGGCGTAATATGCGTCGTAATAGCCGCTGGACAGCACATAAGTGCCGAGCATGATCCGGCGTTTAACTTCCGGCCCGAAACCTTCTTCGCGGGTTTTTTTATACATCGTGCGCAGCTCATGCGCGTTTTCCGCGCGGAATCCGTAACGGACGCCGTCGAACCGCGCCAGATTCGACGAGGCTTCGGCCGTCGCGATAATGTAATAGACCGCGATGGCATATTTCGCGTGGGGAAGCTCGACATCGACAATCTCGACACCCATGCCGCGATAATTTTCGATCGCGGCTTCGACCGCATCGCGCACCTCGTCGTCCAGGCCTTCGCCGAAAAGCGCGCGCGGCAGGCCGATCCGTTTGCCTTTAATATCGTTATTCAGTTCGCCGGTGTAATCAGGCACGGGCACATCGGCCGTCGTCGCATCGAACGGGTCGCGCCCGGCGATGACCTGCAAAACTTCGGCGACATTTTTTGCCGTTTTACCGAAGACGCCGACCTGATCGAGCGAGGAACCGAAGGCCACCAAACCGTAGCGCGAAACCCGGCCGTAGGTCGGTTTCATCCCGAAGATCCCGCACAGCGAAGCAGGCTGGCGGACGGAGCCGCCGGTGTCCGAACCGAGCGCCGCCGGCACTATCCCGGAAGCGACCGCGGCGGCCGAGCCGCCCGAGCTTCCGCCGGGAACACGCGTCACGTCCCAGGGATTTTTCACCGTGCCGTATGCCGAATTTTCATTCGACGAACCCATCGCAAATTCATCCATGTTTGTCTTGCCGACGATCACCGCGCCCGCGCCGAGCAATTTATCGACGACGGTGGCGTTGTATTGCGGCCGGAATTTTCTCAGGATCAAAGACCCGCACGAAGCCTGCAGATCTTTGGTGCAAATATTGTCTTTGACCGCGATCGGAAAGCCTTTGAGCGGCTGACTCTCACCGGTGTCACTGCCGGCGTCTAGTTCGGCGGCGCGCGCCGTGGCGCTTTCGCGGCTGATCGCAAGAAAAGCGTTCAACTCGGGATTGAGTTTTTCGGCGTTGGTAAGAGTTGTTTCTATTAAGGTTTTAATTTCACTCATATATGGAGCGCGGGCATCCTGCCCGCTCCTTGCGCACCCGCCCATGCAGGCGCTACTGACATCTTATTGATATTTTTCACGGCTCAGGGTCTTGACCAGGCTTTCGTCTTTATCGCCGATGAAATCGTTTATCAGCCATTTGTCGCCGCGTTTTTCCACTTCGACTTTCATTTCGCGCTGCATCGGTTTGTCGTTGTTTCTCCAAAATAAACGCACGGTGTGCGCCACCCGGCTCTCGCCGGAAATTTTACATTCGCCGACCTTAAATCCGGTCGGATATTCCTGCGAATCGGTAAAAACGTCGCCGTCCATAAAGGGGACTTCGTCCGGGTGCGTTTTGACGAATTCATCCTGGCGGTCGAATTCGTGCTGCAGCAATTTGAATAGCTCGGGCGTGAGAAATTTCTCTTTCCTGCTGATATTTTCCCGGGTAAAAGCCATTCCGGTCTGATCGGCAAAATGCTCCGAATAGAACGAGCGCGCGATTTCGCGCGAAGCGGTGCATTTGCCGTCTTCGACCTGCGGGATGTTGCAGGAAACGAGCGCGAGGCAGGCCAGCAGTAAAAAGTTCCGGAGCATGAATTTTTTCATCTTTGCCTTTACAAAATTTTCGGCACGCGGAAGTGTCCCGAATGCGGGTCGGGTGCCTGGTCGAGCGCAAGCGCCTGACCGAGCGAAGACCTGACGATATCGTCGCGGCTGGTATCGGCCGCACCGGCGGCATCAGCGGCGGCGACTACCAGACCACCGAGCGCCGGTTCGATGTCGTCTATCTCCAATTCGGTGAGCTGTTCGACATATGCCACGATGCTGGCCATCTGCGGCGTGTAAAGTTCGACTTCCTCATCGGAAATTTCCAGGTGCGCCAATTGCGCGATCTTTCTTACGTCCATAAATTTTATCCGTACAAATGCTTTTTTCTGACCAGGCAATTTCCCGCCGCCTGGAGAAACAATTCGCGCAGCCGTTCGTCCTTAATTTCGTCTGCGGCCAGCTGCATGCGCGGGGTGATCTCGGCTTTGGCCTGCGTTTCAAAATCTTCTTTTTCGCGGGCCAGGCGCTCTTTTTCATCACGCGCGGGTTGAAACGCGCGGCTGTCGATCTGAAAATCGATAAACGTAACGGCTTCGCTGGCGAGCAGAGAATTGAGTTTAAAGATCATCTGGCCGCTTAAGGACTGCAGGTGCCGCCGCCAGATATCGTCGGCCACGATCACGACCAGACGCTTTTCATCCAGCCGCGCGGGCTGCGTATGTTTTTGCAGGCTTTCCCCGGCGATGCGTTTCCAGGCGGCAAAGATCATCTGCTCGCGCAGCGGTTCGTACTCGCCCGTTTCCTGTAAAATTTTCGGCAGTGCGCGAAAAAAATCTTCCATTTTATATTCCGGACCGGCTTTGCCTATAAAGTAGGGAAATCTGGATTTACAGGCTAAATCAATTTAGCTATCAGCTAATAGCCACAGCTTTTAACGGTCAATGTTGACTCTGTCCTCAAAACGAACTGCTGGTATAAACTTTATAGACAAAGCCGTTCCGGACTACGGCTTACCGGCGAATATATACGCTCGCCGGCTTTGATACTCTTCAGCATACGGATCGCGCTCGATCACTTCCCGCAGCACGAATCCGGACGCCTCAAGGCTCTTTTTCATTTCTCCGGTTTCAAAGAAAATAAAATCCAGCGAAACTTCCTTGCCCCACCATTCGTCGCGGTGAATGATCTCCTGCCCGATATGAAATGCCAGCAGCAGCGTTCCGCCGGGACGCAGTACTCGTTTTAACTCTGCCAGCGCCCGGCTTAATTTCGGCCGGGGAATATGAACGATCGAGTAAAAAGCCGCGACCCCCGCAAAAGAATTGTCGGCCACACCGGCAAGAGAAAGCATGTCTCCCTGCCCGAAAGAAATGCCCGGGTGCAGCTTCCGCGCTCTTTCGATCATCTGCGGCGAAAGATCGATGCCGCAGGCTTCCGCTCCCTGATCCGACAAATAACGCGCCGCCTGTCCCGGCCCGCATCCGATATCACAGATGATCCCGAGGCCGCCTGTTTTTTCAATCAGCCAATCGAGCATCTTGCGGTCGAACGGCTTCCCGGCAAGTTCATCGCGAAAGTGTTCGGCGTAATCTTCCGCCACCAGATCGTAACTGCTTTGCAATTCTTCGCTCATTCATTTCAGCATTTTAGGGCGAGTATATGATTGCAAGTATTTTAAAGCCGACTGCAAACGCTTAATTTGCTTTTCTATTCGGCTTAAGACACTATTTACGATTAAAACACGACTTCAATGGAAAAACAAAACGAGACAAAATTTGCGCTGCCGCGATTGATTTTAGCCTCCGGCAGCCCGCGCCGCGCGGAGATACTGGGCTTTGTCGGGTGGGAATTTGAAAAGCGCGTAACGGACATCGACGAATCGATCCTGCCCGGCGAAACCCCGGGCGATTATGTCGAAAGGCTGGCGCGGGAAAAAGCGCTGGCGGTGGCGGAAAAGATCACCGACGGTTTGGTGCTGGGCGCGGATACAACGGTCGTCACCAGTGGGCAGATCATCGGCAAGCCGGAAGATGAAGAAGACGCGCGGCGAATGCTGCGGCTGCTGAGCGGAAAACGACACGAAGTTTTTACCGGCGTTTCGCTGATCCGGGTAACGGACGGCAAAAAAGAGATCCGCACGGCGCGGCAGGAAACGGGCGTGAAGTTTGCCGAATTAGACGAAGCCGCGATCGACTGGCTGGTAGAAAACGGTTCGCCGCTCGATAAAGCCGGGGCCTACGCAGTGCAGGCGCAAGCCGCGCTCTTTATCGAAAAGATCGAGGGTGATTACTGGAACGTCGTCGGGCTGCCGGTGAATCTGGTGTACGGGATGTGGCGGGGAATGGGGGGTAGGAAAGAGGAAATGGGGAAATGAGGAAAGTCTCCTTAGGGACGGTATATTTATCGAGATCAGAGGCAGAACGCGACAGTTATGGAGCGTGTTATCGGTATGGATAAACACGCTCCATAACTGTCGCGTTTCTGCCTTTTTATTTCAAAAGCGCGTCGATCTTCGAAGCGATGTCCGGCGTAATGTCTGATTCGGGATCGAGCCCGCCGTAGGCTTCGCCGGCCTGTCTGCCGGTTTTGTCCAGCAGGACGAACGCCGGTATCTGATCCACGCCGAATTTTTTCAGACTCAGGCCGGTCGGGTCGCGGAGCACCTGAACGGTCAGTTTGTTTTTATCGGCAAACGCCTTGACCTGCTCGTCGGTCGCGTAGTTCTTCGACTTCGCGTTGTCCGAATCGTTGCTGACAAAGTAGATGACCACGTCTTTGCCGGCAAATCTGCGGGCAAGTTTATTAGTGATCGCGGCCGCGTCTTTTGAGAGCGGCAGCCAGGCGGCGCCGATCGCCAGCACCACGACCTTGCCTCTTTGCGCCTGGACATCGACATTGCCACCGCTTAAGGCTTTCAGCGACAGTGAAGACTGGGCCGTCGCCGCGGTAGTAAGGCCCGTAAATGTAAGGGCGACCAGCAAGACCGCCCAGGTGATACTTTTGTTTAGCATAAGCTTTTTATAAATGGCGCTCCTTTTTATGCGCCGTGATAGTTAGATGCAAAGGGTATGCCAAATGTTACTTGCGGTTCAGAATAGTGTTATCGATCAGCCGGGTGGCGCCGAAGCGGGCGGCCACGGCGATCAAAACCGTCTCATCTTCAATTTTTGCAAGCGGTTGCAGGGTTTCGGCGTCCACTATGTGAACGTAATCGATCTTTACACGGGAGACACTGCCGATCTTTTCCCGCACTATTTCAGCTAAACGCGAAGCATTTCGTTCACCTTCGCGAAACGCCATTTTGGCTTCGCGGAGCGCCTGAAAAATGACCGGCGCGGCCTTTTTATCTTCGGAGCTGAGAAACGCGTTGCGTGACGAAAGGGCGAGCCCGCTTTCTTCGCGGATGGTCGGCAGGACCATGATCTCGGTTTCGAAGGCGAGGTCTTTGGCCAGCCGTTTGACGACGACCGATTGCTGGGCGTCCTTTTGGCCGAAAAACGCAAAATCGGGGCGGACGGCGTTAAAGAGGATGGTCAGCACCGTCGCTACGCCGCGAAAATGGCCGGGGCGAAATTCGCCCTCCATCACTTCGGAAACTCCCTCGACGGTGACATAGGTGGAAAACCCCTCGGGGTAGATATCTTCACGGGTCGGGGCAAAAATATAATCGACGTTGTATTCGGTCAGCAGCGCGGCGTCGGCGGTCAGGTCGCGGGGATATTTGTCGAAATCTTCACCCTTGCCGAATTGGGTGGGATTGACGAAAACTGAAACGATGACGATGTCGCACAGCTGGCGGGCTTCGGTGATCAGGCTCAGGTGGCCCTCGTGCAGCGCGCCCATCGTGGGCACGAATCCGATCGTTTTTTCTTCACGCCGCAGCTTACGAGCGATCGAAGACATTCGTTGACGACGGTTAATGATTTCCATAGAGGGAAAGACCGGCTTATGCGTTCACCGGCCACTTGATAGCAGCCTGATCTTCAATTACCCGCAATTACCCGGCGGTTAATCCTTAACTGATTCTTTCTTTAACAGGTTCAATTCTTTCGCCACCCCGGCCGGTAGCCCGTAGGATTCTTCCTCGCTGGGATAGGTGCCGTTTCTCACGTCTTCGGCCCAGCGGGTAATGGCGTCGGTCATCGTCTCGCGCAGATTCGCATAGGGGCGGACGAAACGCGGCAGTTTGCCGAAACTCAGGCCCAGCAGATCGTGCAGGACGAGCACCTGAATATCGCAGCCGGCGCCGGCGCCGATGCCGATGGTCGGTATCTGGATGCTGGCGGTGATGACCTCGGCGATCTCGCGCGGCACCAGTTCCAGCACCACCGCAAAAGCCCCGGCGTCTTCCAGCATTTTGGCTTCGTCGATGACCTTTTGCGCGGTCTCGGCGGTTTTGCCCTGGACGCGGTAATTGCCGAGCTTATTGATCGACTGCGGCGTCAGCCCGATATGTCCCATGACGGGGATCTCTTCATCGACCAGGCGTTTGACGATCTGGACGCGGTTTTCGCCGCCTTCGAGTTTAACGGCTTCGGCGCCGGCTTCCTTGACCAGTTTCAGGGCGTTGCGAACCGTTTCGTCCTGGTTGACGTGATAGGTTCCGTAGGGCATATCGGCGACGATCAGCGCCCGCTGGACGCCGCGCTTGACCGTTCGGACGGCCTGGATCATTTCGTCCAGCGTGACCGGGACGGTGTTTCCATAGCCGAAAACCACGTTGCCGGCGCTGTCGCCGACCAGGATGATATCGACGCCGGCTTCGTCAACGACGCGCGCGGTCGGGTAATCGTAAGCCGTCAGGCAAACCAGTTTTTCACCTCGCGCCTTGGCCGAGATCAGCGACGGCGCAAATACCTTTTCGATCCGATCGGGTTGTAGATAAGCCATATTGTTGTATTTGTGTTAACCGCCCATTAAGAACGAATGTAAAATTCTAGCAAATTTTCCGGGTTTAGAGAAGATTCGCAATCGTTTGGGTTTTGTATTCGAGTTCCATCCGCCAGCGCCGGACGTGCGATTTATCGGGTGAAGCGTGCAGCAGATCGAGGGCGGTTTTATGAAAAACAGGATGGACGAATTGGGGCGCGATCTCAGCCAGCGGCACGAGCACAAAATTACGCAGGTGCATGCGCGGGTGCGGCAAGGTCAAAAATTCGGTCTCGTGCAGGGAATTTCCGTATAACAGCAGGTCGAGATCGACCGTGCGGGGCTCTTTGACGCCGGTTTTTTCGCGTTTTCTTCCCAGCAGATATTCGATGCGGAGCATTCGCGCCAGCATCTGCTCGGGAGAAACGTTGGTCACGTGGACCTCGGCGACGAGGTTGAGAAAATCCGAAGCGGAATCGATCTCGACCGGTTCGGTCTCATAAATAGCGGAAAGCCGGGTCACGCAAATACTGGCTTCGAGCAGCCCGCGTACGGCAAGCAAAAGATTACTGGCGCGATCCCCGAGATTCGAACCCAAACTTATATATGCTGTGATAGTTTCCAGTTCCATGTACGTTTTACTCAAGTAGGTGTAATGCCCAGGAACTACTGTACTGCGATTACTTTAACCTAAAACAAGCAAAAACGCGATAGTTTTGAGAGGCGGGACTGAGCTCCGACAGGGGCGAAATATGCCGTTTTCCACCTGCAGCTATAAGTATCGCGCCCGTGTGTGCGACTAATAAAGTTTAGAGTTCAAACTTTAGTTTGTCTTAAAAGCCGGTCTATCGAGTCTGTCGGGTCTGTCGAGTATGAAGTCAGCAGCGTCGGCGTCAGCCGATGCGTGTCAGAACTGCCTGCGTCAGCGGGCAGACTTCTTGCCAGAACCGGGAGCGGTAGCGGGTGAGTATAGTCTGAAAGAGAGAACCACCCCGTCATCCGAAGCGGATGCCACCCCTCCTTCGTAAGGAGGGGAGTTTTAGGATCACACACGCGTTCAGAGTTACGCCTTTAGGCGTGAAGATCGCGCGTGAACGCGCAACTCTAAACTTCTCGCTATGACTTTCAAAGGCAAGTTATCTTGCCTTCCGGGCTGCCAAGCATGCCCGGCGTGCCCAGGCCAAACCGTGTGTCCGGCCTGCCGCACCGCATCAGAGAATGCCAGCATATCTTAAGTAAGTGGTGTCTGGCGATAATGGTTTTTGAGGGTTGGGGAAGATTGGTGAATTTTCTGGGAGCATGACATGTCGTACACGCCGGATCAATAAAAGTCTGTCCGGCGTAAAGCAAGAAATAAACCGCAAAGAGCGCAAAGAGAAGACGCAAAGGACGCGAAGTGATGTTTTCTTTGCGAGCTTTGCGTCCGCAACTTGGCGTTCTTTGCGGTTGCCTCTTTTTACATAATACCGGAATCCGGTCAGTCCCCCTCCCGGTTCTGACATTTTGTGACTCCGGTTTTGTATGTGGTTTGACAGAGCTTTAAGAAGTAACCACGAAATAACACGAAAAAAACAGAGAACCACCCCGTCGCGCGAGACGCGCGCCACCCCTCCTTTGTAAGGAGGGGTGTTTTAGGATCGCGCATGAACGCGCCACTCTGAACTGTTCGCCGCAGCTACTTTATGGCGCTTGCGGTTGCGACCTGTTAAAATAGACGGGTTGAAAACTTTTGAATCCAGTAATGCGTTTAATTGATAGTTAAGTAATTCAGCGCATTTGGGCGGGTGGCCAGAGTCCCGTCCCGACAAAAATGACTCGTAGAAAATTCCGCAACAGCCAGCGCAACGAACCGACAGGATCGCGTTCATTCCAGGAATACATTTTAGACCGGCCCGCGCCGCTGACCTCGCGGGCAGAGCTTTTGCGGCTGATCCGCGGCGGCGAAGATACCTATCTCGAACTAAAAGTTAAACTTTCAAACCCGGAAAAGATCACCCAGGGGATCGTCGCGCTGGCAAACACAGACGGCGGCGTGATAGTTTTCGGGGTCACCGACCTGCTCAAGGTAGAGGGTGTGGACGATGCGCTTTCCGTGCGCGACGAACTGGCGCGGATCTGCCGCGAAGAAATAATCCCGCCGCTGATCCCGCTGATTGACACAATCTCTTTCGATAGCGGCCGGCAGGTCGTGCTGCTCGAAGTGGACGGCAGGCGGCGCCCCTACCGGACAAAAGACGGAAGATTTTACCTGCGGCTGGGGGCGGAGAAAAAAGAGATCTCGCGACGCGAGCTTTCCAGCTGGCTGGACGAGATCAGGCCGCTGGGATACGAAAATATTCCCGTCGCCGGTGCGAGCATGGCCGATATCGACGACGCCCTGCTGTGGAGTTTTGTCCGCACTTTTGCCGACGATCTTTTCGAAGGCATGCTGCCGCATTTCGAAACCGGCGAAGTGCTGAAAAAAGATCTGCTGCTGGCGGTCAACTACGGCGACGAGATCGTCCCGACGGTGGCGGCGATCCTGCTCTTCGGAAAAAATCAAAAGGTGGCCGAATTATTTCCGCGCGGGTCGGTCGTGGTCACCCGCTACACGGGCGACGAAGCCCGCCCGACCATTGTGGAGAAGCAGGAGCTGTCGGGAAATCTGCTTTCGATCTATGAATCGAGCCTGAGATTTATCTCCCGCTATTGCGATCTGAAGAGTGAGAAAACCGCGCCGGTCAGGACCTTTAACGGCCACGATCCGATGGTCAAGGCGCGCGCCAATTATCTGCGCCCGGTGGTTCAGGAAGCGCTGGCCAATGCGCTCGTCCATCGCGACCTGGCGATCAAGGATATTCGCACCCGGATCAATATTTACGATTCCATCATCGAGATCATTAATCCGCGGCGCACGGGCGGTTTTGCGCCTCCCGCGGCCCGCGCGATCCGCTACGGCATATCCCAAAGCCTCAATCCGCAGATAAAAGACCTGTTTGTCAATCCGGCATACGGCGGCGACATTCCGCGGGGAGGGCTGCCGATGCTGCTGCGCGAATCACGCCTCTTTGCCGGGCGGCGGCCGGACATCTATACCTCTAACGACGAATTCAAACTTAAGATCTACGGAAAGTAGCGTCTAATGCTTTATTGATACAGCGGGCGCAAGCGGCCCTTCCGGACTGCAAATTTATTGAGCTTTAATATTTACCTCTCAAGTTGAATACCTCTCAGGTAAGGAAGGGCTGCTTGCACCCGCTAAATAACGGTTCAGCGTGTCTTATCTCAAAAAAGACAAACTAAAGTTTGAACTCTGAACGGTATGTGCCGCTCCTTAACGGAGCCCGAAATCTTTTTGATGATCTTATTCTATAAATATACCGTCCCTACGGGTCTTAAAACGGGGAGCGCGGGCGGGACGCCGTCAGGACAGCGCCGGGACGGCGGCGCTACGAGCGCTACAGTGAAAAAGCCCGAACGGTATGTTCGGGCTTTTTAGTCACGGAAATTTTTCCGGGTTATTTTTTCTTCTTGTCGGAGTCGTTCGGAGCGGTGTAGAAGGGGCGGTGCTGAACGACGTATTCCTTGTCCTCGTACTGCCCGTCGTTGTTGATATCGACTTTGACTTCGAGTTTATATTTCTTGCCGTCGCGGGGGCGCTCGCCGACGTCGTAAGCCAGGCTGTACTGGTTGCGAAGAAATCCGTTGATGCTTTTGATCGCGCTGGGGACTTCGCCTTCGAAAGTGATCGGAAAATATCCGCCGCCCGATTCCTTGGCGATGGTCGAAAGAGCGTTGTTCGCCTGGATAAAGGTCATTCGGCCGGGAGTCCCGTCAAGGCTATCCATCGGGCCCAACTGGTGCTCGTATAATTTAAAGAACAGGTTGCCGGTGCCGATGATATAAACGGGCACGCCGGCGTTCTGGACGACCTTGCGGATCTTGTCGTAATTGACCTTGCTGAAAGTGTCGATGCCGGAAGCGATCAGCAGGATCGCCTTGCGCTTGGATTTGACCTGGATCATGCCGCCGTAATCGGCATATTTTTCCTTGGATTTTTCCAGCACGACGGTGTCGCCCTTGCCGCCCATGATCGCGAAATTGAGCGCGTCCCAGACACAGTTTTCCCGGAAGGCGGGATAATTGCGCAGCAGCAAATCAACGGATTGACGCAGCCGCTGGGGATCGTTGGTAAAGTCCGTGATCGGCGTCGGGCGCATATCGAAGGCAATGATCGAAGCATAATCGTCCGGCGGCTTGATAAAATTCGAGACAAAATAGGCGACCGGGCGGATCACTTCGTTCATGCCGCTTTCCTGGCCGCGCGCGCCGTAAAATCCGAAAACCTCGGACCACTTGCTGAATTCGACCACCACGCTGACCGTGATCGGCGATTCGGGCGTGGCGAAATTGGAAATATCCTGTTTGACGCCGTTCTCAAAAATGGCAAAATTCTCTTTTTTCAGGCCGGTTACGATCTGGCCGCTTCGCTTGCTGTATACGACGGCATCGACATTGACGACGTTGGTGGCGATGGTCAAAGCCTCAGGATCGACCTCGACCGGTTCTTCCGGTTTTTTTTCATCGGGGGTGGCGCCGGGTTCGGGACGCGTATTTTTCTTTTGCGTACCCTTGGGGCCCTGGGTCGGGAGCTGCGGTTTCGACTGGGCAAAAGCCACCGCAAACACGCTTAAGAGCAGGCACGTCACGGAAAGTAATGCCAAAAACCTTGGAGAGAAAAACTGCTTCATTAATTCACCTCTTTTTTCATCTCATCAGAACAGCCGGGAACGCCGAGCGGACAGACTTTTACTAATCAGATGTGTAAAACCCCGATTAAGATGCCGTTAACTAAAAGTGTAACAAACTTTATTCGGGAGGTGAATCCGGACTATCGACCTCCGCTTCGACCGAAACATCGAAAGCCCCCGAGTTGTCGTCCAAATTGCCCTCGTTGATGCCGAGGAAGAGCGTGCCGTCCCGCTGGGCGACAAATTCCACCGAAGAGCCGATAAAAATAAACTCGTCATTGTCGTCGCCGATGACGGCGATCAGCCCGCCGGTGGCTTTTTGCCCCATCAGCTTATCTTTATCAGCCAGGGAGCCGTCGCCGTCGGGTTTGGTAAATTTACCGTTGCCGAGCGAAATATTGCCCCGCGCGGTGATCCGCAAGCGCTGGCCGCGCCGGACGACAAAACCGGAATTCGTCCAGCCGTTGGCTGTATTATCCGCCAGCACCTTTACGCTGGCGTTGACGGTGATGTAATTGGTCTGTTTGGTGACGGGCCGTGTGACGGCCGGGGTCGGAGTCGGGGTCGGGGTCGGCCTGGCCGGAGTCGGAAACGGAGTGGGCATCGGAGTCGGAGTGGCAGTGGGCCTGACCGGGTCGGTGACTATCGACGGCGCGGAATCGAAGACGATCGATTCGATCTCGTCAACATAAACGGTGATCTGTCTTTTTCGACCCTTGCTGTCGTCGCCGATAACGACGGTGAACTGCTGGTCTTTGAAATCGACCACCTTGCCCTTGATAACGCTGCCGTCTTTCATCCGGATCGTGTCGGCAAAAGCGGCGACACTAAAAGTTAAAATTAAAAGAGCGGTAAATAAAAACGCGGAAAATTTAAGTTTACTAAGCATTCTCTCTCCTGAAAATCCGAGATCAATTTGGGCTGGTAAGCTAAATGAACGCAAGTTCACCTTTGATGTTTAACAAAGAAAATCTTTTTTGGCAAGCGTGCCCCGTTCAAAAGTTTCAGATGGCCAATAATGCTCACGCGTTGCTTTAATCTTGCGGTAGTAAACTCAGTGAATTATTGATCTTTGACCGGATCGACTTTAGACGCCATTGCCTCTACGGGAGAGTGTTTGATAATTGTATCAGGTAAAGTTGAACTACTGACTCTAATTTATGTTCAACAAAGTCAGCGGAGCTGACGGCATAATGGTAGCCCCGGGTGGAGCGCAGCGAAACCCGGGGTCACGGAGACAAAAAAAATATCGGCCCGTTTTAACGGGCGAAAGCTCTGCCGCCCGTTAAAACGGGCTTTTCAGCGTAAAGATCATCGCCACCCCCAGGCTTACGCCTGGGGCTACCACTATGCCGCCCGCTACGCGGGCTCCGATCCGCCATTTTCATCAGAACCAGCTGTTCGAATATTTCGAACAACTGGTTCTTTGCTTACTCGCCTTCTGCAAAAAAATTGCATCTGCGCCTGCAAAAGGCTAAACCGAATTTTCTCAACGTGCAAAATATAACACTTTTTAGACTATTACTGGTCTTTGATGGTATCGACCCTGGCGTCTTTTACTTCGGTCTTGAATTTTTTGTAATTACTGAATCGCGTGGTTTGATTAAAATTGAGGCCTTTGATCAGAAAGACGCGCGCGGAAATATTCAGGTCGCGGGAAAAGGGAAGCCAGATCTCGTCATTTATCCGGTCCTGTTCCATCGAAAACGAAGCGCCCTTGCGCAGTTTGAACATGCCGCCGACGACGCTGAAGCTATCCGCCAGGTAAGCCTCCATGCGGGCGACCTGTTTGTCTTTTTCGTCGATCCACATCACGCCGGCCGTTTTGCCGAAAAATTTCAGGATGCTTTTGGCGTTTTTGTAATCGAAATTCGGGTTCGGTTCGAAATCGAAGACGATCACTTCGCGCCCGCGAAAACGCTCGCGGCGCGGATTGATCAGATTCGAAGCCCGCATTACTTCGGCGATCGACACTCTCCCGCCTTCTTCGGGCTGGCCGTTTCCGGCGGCTTGTTTTTTCTCTTGCTGCGCGATCTTTTTTTCCAGGTCTTCAATGTAATCGGCGACGTTCTTGTCTTCCTTAGCCTGCTCTTTTTCAGAAAGCGGCTTGCCGTTCTTTTCGATCAGGCGCCTGATTGCATTGCCCTTGTAATAAGTTATCTGATTCGTCTCAGACTCCTTTGCCTGGAGCGCGCCGTTCTTATCGAGTTCGCGTTCGACGGTGGTTTCGGTAAAGGTATAACTTTCCTGCAGATCCTCGACCCGGTCCTGATTCGCCTGAACTTCTCTCAGCAGGCTCTCGATATTCGGCAGCGGCGCGCCGGAAAGCTCCGGGAAATTAAAAGCGGCCCGATCGGCCTTTTGGTTGTGAGCGATCTCTTCGAGTTTTATCTCGTAATTTTCCTCGCCGGCGGACATGATCACCCGGAACGGTTCCATCACGCCATCGACTTTACGAAAGTCTTCGTAATCAAAAGTTCTGATAACGTCGCCGGCGGGAAATTCTTCACGGACGGGAAGCCCGGTGGCGGTGTCAAAATACAGCCCGATCCTGACGCCTTTGAAAGTGGTGAGGGTGACACCGCTGCAATTCTTGCCGTAGATGATCTTTGGCGCGGCGGGGGTTAATTTCGCCTTGTCGGCTTTGTAATTAAGCCAGCGGACAGCGCGAAAAGCCGCTTCGGCCTGAAAATCGCGGCCGGGATCGCCGGTCAGCGTGCGGACGCCGTCGCGCGAATTTCGCCGCCAGCCGGATTTGCCGTTAAAGGCGGCGGCATTTTCAAAACCGTCGAGATCGTAAAAAACGGAATAGAGATTTGGCGAAAGGCTCTGCGAGCGATAATTGCCGTCGGCGCCGCTGCTGAGCTGGGTGATGCGGCCGCGGGACGCGGTCGAGGTTACCGCCCTGAGCGCTTTTTCACCGCCGAGGCTTTTCGCCGCCTGTTTTAATATTTTATCGGGCGACTGCGCAGCTGCGGCGTTTGTGACAATAAATAGAATGAGCAGGGAAAATAATAGAGATGTGATTTTACGCATAAAAAGGTTTTTGGTAATAGGTAATTGGTAATAAGTAATACGCGATACGTGGTTCGATTTTACTGCCATAGAAAATAAGGCTTAAAAGTAACCACGAAATTACACGAAAAAATTCGAATCTGCGACCTTACAGGCAAAGCCTTTTTCACTTTTATTAACTGTTAACAGTTTTTGAAAAACCCGGTCACTGCGTTCCCGGTTCTGACCTCATTACGATGGTCATCCATTTCATTTTATGGGCAACGCCAGTTAAAAGTTAATAGTGATAGACAATTTTTCAAACTGACCCATTACTATACCGGTTTAATCATCGATCTTTTTATATTCACCGCGAAAATGCAGCAGCGGCTGACCTCCGGATAAATGGACGCGCTCGACTTCGCCGACATAGATGGTGTGATCGCCGCCGTCGTAGCTGTACCGCAGGCTGCATTCCAGATTCGCCAGCGCGCCCGCCAGCAGGGGAAGCCCGTTTTCGGTTTCCTGGTGGCCTGTTTCGCTGAACCTGTCGGGCAGCGGCGCGGCAAAGCGTTCGGACAGGCCGGCCTGATCCTCGTTTAAAATATTTACGACGAATTTTTCGCCTTCAGCGATGGCATAGTGGCTGCCGGTGTCTTTACCGATACTGACCAGGACGAGCGGCGGTTCGAGCGAGACCGAGCAGAACGCGCTGACGGTCATTCCGTGAAATCGTTTTTGGCTGTCGATACTCGTGACGACGGTAATGCCGCTGGCAAATCTTCCCAGCGCGGCGCGAAAGTCTTCTTTGGAAATCGGCATAAAGTATTTAAACTGTATCAGCAGATCTGATTTACGCTCAAAATCTTAGCACAAGGGCGAAGGCATTTTCACCGGGCGGGGGAAGAATATTGTATGGTCTATGACGTGATAGTTGTCGGTTTGGGCGCGATGGGCAGCGCGGCGGCTTACCAGTCGGCAAAACGCGGCGCGAAAGTTTTGGGCATCGACCGCTTTGCGCCGCCGCACGATCTCGGCTCGACGCACGGCGAAACCCGCATCATACGGCAGGCGATCGGCGAAGGCGAAGAATATGTGCCGCTCGCGCTGCGCTCTTACGAGATCTGGCGCGAGATCGAAGCCGAAACCGGCGCCGAGCTGCTGACGGTCACCGGCGGATTGATATTGTCGAGTGCGAGCGCAGTCACTCCGCTGCACGGCAGCGGCACGTTTATCGAGCAAACTATCTCCTGCGCGCAAAAATACGGCATCGCGCACAGCGTATTAAACACGCAAGAAATACGCGAGAGATTTCCCCAATTCAACCTGACCGGAAATGAAACCGGCTATTACGAAAATGAAGCGGGATTTCTCAGCCCGGAAAATTGCGTGACGACGCAGATCGAACTGGCGAAAAAATACGGCGCGGAAATTCACGTTAACGAAAAAGTGCTGAAATTTGACGCGGGTAAAAACGGCGTGGAAGTTTTTACCGAAAAGGGAAAATACGCGGCGGAAAAATTGATCGTTTCCGCCGGGCCGTGGATAAACGAATTTATCGACGAGGATATCTTTAAAATTTATCGACAGGTCTTGTACTGGTTCGAATTAAAAGAGAACGCGCAAAACTATCTGCTGGGGAAATTCCCGGTTTTTATCTGGCAATTCGGCAGGTGGGCGGAGGATTATATTTACGGTTTTCCCGCGATCGGCGGCATGGCCGGCGGATTGAAACTGGCGAGCGAACAACTGGAAAAAACGACCGATCCCGACCGCGTAGATCGCGAAGTATCGGAAGATGAAATAAAAAATATGCACCGGAAATATATTTCGCCGCACTTTCCGGGCTTAGGGGAGCGATGTTTAAAGGCCGCTACCTGTTTATACACGTCCACGCCGGGTTCCCGCTTTGTCATCGACTTTCACCCGCAGCACGAAAATGTTTTGATCGCCAGCCCCTGCTCCGGCCACGGATTCAAACACTCGGCCGCCGTCGGGCAGATGCTGGCCGAAATGGCGCTGGAGAATACGACGGGTTTAGATCGGAGTAAATTTTCTTTCGAGAGATTTAAGAATTGAAACAGCCTTGCCAATAAAATAATGAAGTAAACCTGGGAGCGCAGGCATCCCTGCCTGCACGAACGCGTAGTGTTCGAAAATGTCTTTAGGCTGCTAGCGCAGCCTTTGCAGGCAGGATGCCTGCGCTCCCAGGTTTACTCGCTTTTTTTATATTAACTTGAAACCTGTTTATTCTTTAGCAGGTCGCGGATTTCTTTTAATAATTCTTCGGTCGGATTCGGCGGCGCGGCCGCGGCCATCAGGGTGAAATATTTCAGGAACCAGCGCGCCAGCAGGAACATGATAAAAGCGATGATAATAAAAGTCAGGATATCGGTAATGAACTGGCCGTACATGATCAGCGGAGCGCCGCCCTTGATGGCTTCGTCCAATATTTTGGGATCGGTCACTCCTTTATATTTGCCGCTGAGGTCGATAAACATTTTGGTGAAATCGATCCCGCCCGTCAGATAGCCGACCACCGGCATGATCATCTTTTCGGTAAAGGTGGTGACGATCTTGCCGAACGACACCGCCAAAATGACGCCGATCGCCAGATCCAAAACATTTCCACGCGCAATAAAGGCTTTGAAGTCTTTAAACATAAACAAATCTCCTTTTTATAAACGGAAACGCGACAGTTATGGAACGTGCTGCCCGGTTTAGTTAACACGCCTTGATCTTTTCCGCGACACGCTCCATAACTGTCGCGCTTCTGCCTTGATCAGGGACACGCTCCATGACTGTCGCGTTTCCGCCTGCGTTAATCTTTTTTAAGGCTTTCCATCAGGGCGATGAAGCGGGGTTCGCTGCGCAGTGATTCCAGCGTCGAATCGTTTTCGTACCAGGGGCGATTTTCGTTGCCGAGCTTAACGGCGTGCTCCAGCCAATCGAGCGCTTTTTCCTTATTTCCGATCAAGGCGTGGGCGGCGGCCATCCAGAGCGCGGAATCGTGATCGGCATCGGCGGCCTTTTCGGCGTCAGCGGTCAGCTGCGCTTTGGCTTCTTCGATCTCGCCTTTTTTGGCCAGATAAACCGCCAGCACCGGGCGAATGCCGTTCATTTTCGGATTATGCTCCAGGATGTCACGGATCAGCGCGATGGCTTCGTCGGTCTTGCCCTGGTAGTAAAAAACCCTCGAGCGGAAAAATCTGATCAACGGGTGGTCGGGTTCCATTTTGGCGCCGGCGTCGAGCTCAGCCAGCGCTTCATCATATTTATCCTGGTACATCAAAATTCGCGCCATGTTGTAGCTCGCCACCACGCGCGCCGCCGGGTCGAGCCGGACCAGACGCTCCCAGGCCTTCATCGCCACCGCGTAATCGCCGTCAAGGCGGCTCATCGTGCCCTTGACGAAATAGAGCGCGGCGTCATTGGGAAACTGTTCCTGCAATATTTTTATCTCGGCGCGCGCCTTTCTCTTTTCGCCGCGCGAGAGATAGATCATCACCATCAGCACGCGGGCTTCCAGCACGTTCGGATCGTATTTGATCGCTTTGCTGAAGGCGGCTTCGGCGGCGGTGAAATCGTCATAATTTCCCATGCCCTTGAAGACGCGGTTCGCATAGCACGCGCCCAGCCCGCTGTAAGCCAGCGCAAAATGCGGATCGAGTTCGACCGCGGTCTTGAAATTCGCGATCGCCGCGTCGCAATCCTCGGAAGCGACGGTGCGGAAAATAAAACGCCCGAAATTATCGCGGCCGCGCAGGTATTCTTCGTAGGCGTCGGCAAGTTCGGTCGGTCGGCGGCCGAGTTTTTCCTGCTCGCCGTCGGTGAGTTCCAACCGCAGGCCGCCCAAGATCCGCTGGCCGATAATATCCTGCAGGTCGAAGATGTCGGCGCCCTCGGCATCGATCCGGTCGCTCCAGAGAATGTCGCCGCCGGCCACGTCCACCAGCTGGGCGGTAACGCGCATTTTATCCCCGGCGCGCAGGAAACCGGCGGACAATACGGCATTGACGCGCAGTTCCTCGCCGGCTTCGCGGGGGTCGATTTCCTTGCCCTGGTATTTCGCGATCACGGAACTGGGCCGCACGATCAGCGAACGAAGCTGCGCGAGCTCGGTGATGACCGCGTCGGCCAGGGAAAATTCGTAAAAGCTCGAATTCGGATCGTTGCTCAGATTCTTGAAGGGAAGAATGGCGATGCTTTTCTTGTCGCTGGTCATCGTATTGGACAGCGACATATCCGTCGAGGCATGCGCCGGCGGCTGCGAAGAACTGCTCTGGCCCGACCGGAAAGTGGGCTGTTCCGTATCGCCTTTGCCGCGAACCCAGTTCCAGGCGCGTTTTACGACATTTTTGCTATTGATATGGTGCGGCGCATATAACGAAAGATCGATATTATCGCCCGAAACTTCGTGCAGGACGGCGCGCAGATCGTCGCGCATGGTTGATATTTTCTGATAGCGGTTTTTCGGGTCTTTAGAGAGCGCTTTATCGAGGATTTCCTGGATCTGCGGCGGCACGGGTTCGGGACGGGCCTCCGCCAGCGGTTCCGGCGTGTTGTACAAAACGGCGTGGCGCACATCGATCACGGTTTTCCCTTTAAAGGGCCAGATCCCCACCAGCATTTCGTACAGCAGGACGGCGGTCGAAAAAATATCCGCGCGATGATCGACCTTATCGCCGCGGGCCTGTTCCGGCGCGGCGTAGGTGGCGGTTCCGTAAGGGACGCCGATCTCGGTCAGGTCGCTGCGGTCAACGGAGCGGGGCGTGTCTTCTTCGTCCTCGATCAGCTTTGCCAGGCCGAAATCGAGGATCTTGACCTGGCCGTGCTCATTGACCATGATATTTCCGGCTTTGATGTCGCGATGGATGATGCCGCGGGCATGGGCCGCCGCCAGCGCGTCACAGACCTGAATGGTAATGCTGAGAGCGCTGCGCAGATCGAGCGGACGCCCGTTGACCAGTTGGCGCACATTTTTGCCTTCGATGTACTGCATCGCGATGTAATGCATACCATCGGCATCGTTTAAATCGAAGATCGTGCAGATATTAGGGTGATCGAGCGAGGAGCAAAGCTGGGCTTCGCGTTCGAAGCGTTTGAAATTTGACGACTTGACGGTCAGTTCCGGAGGCAGAACCTTGATGATGACGGTTCGCTCAAGTTTGGTGTCGAGCGCTTTATAAACCGTACCCTGACCGCCCGCACCGACTTTTTCCAGGATCTTATAATGATGAATCTTTGAGCCAATCATAATGATCGCAAGATCTTAACCTTACTACTCTTTTGACTCTCTATGCCAAGAATATGTTGTATTCTAAGTTTATGGTGGGCGAAGTGCAAATCGTTTACCACTTAATATCCCTAAAATATTCTCTAAATATGTAGATGTAATGTAATAACCGGCAAACTGCCGGTTAACTGGGGACGATCGTTCAGCCGCGCAGCGGCGTGCCCCACCCCGATTGAACATACTCGCCATCGAGGACGATACAGGGCACCGTCAGGTCGCCGCCGGAAATATCCAGCATTTCCCGCTGCGCCCGCTGGTCGTTTTGCGCATCGTAATCGGTAAATTCGACCCCTTTTTCGTCGTAATAATCGCGAGCTCGCTGGCAATAGGGGCAGCCCGGTTTGGTGTAGATCACTAATGCCATAATGAAATTTTTCCTTTTCTATGAGATATTTTAACAGGCTGGCGCGGCAAATGCCAAAGAATCGCGGCGGCGATAATTAAGAGAAATTTCACACCACTAAATGATCGATAACGACCTTTTTGAACCGTACGAAAAATTGATCGAAATAGAGATCCGCGGAAAAAAGTTTTCCGTCCCGGAAAATAATATGCTGCTGCGGTGTTTTCAGTTCATCTCGATGGAAACGGTTTCCTACGGGGATTTTTGCTGGAACGGCGATTGCGCCAACTGCCAGGTGTGGCTGGAAACGGATGGCGCAACAGGAAAAGAAAAACCCGCACTTTCCTGCCGAACCAAAATCGAAGAAGGCATGAAAATCGTCAGAATGGCAGAGGAAATTGATTTAGGTGAATCGTGAGCGGTGAATAGTGAATCGTGAGTAGTGAATTGATTAATGTGACGCGCGGTTAATAAATAAAATTGCATTAACACTGAAAAAATCGAAACCGAGATTACGCTAAGGCAAACAAACTCAGAGACTTTTCAATGCTTTTTTCGTGTTATTTAGTGTAATTTCGTGGTTCCGTCTTTATGGCCATTAGAAATAAGGCTTAAAGAAGTAACCACGAAATTACACGAACGACACGAACAAATCCGCATCCGCGACTTTATAGCCAAGCCATCACGACATATTAATCACCATTCACCGCTCACTAATCACCCGCTTTTTTGATCTCTTCCATTACTTCTTTCGGATAAGCGCCCTCGCGCAGGTTGAGGCCGTGTTCCGCGTACGCCTTAAGGGCGAAAACCATCTGCGACCAGCCCATGCAATTGCCGTAAGACCGATCGAGGCCGCCCTGAGTCTCGCTCCAGCCGCCTTCGGTTATGCTGACCAGAGTGCCAGCGTCGCCAAGCGATTTAAAATGCATCTCGACGACATTATCGGGACGATCTTTTTCGCCGGCCCATTCGAGCACGATCAGTTCTTCAGGCACGACCTTCGTTACCTTAACCGGAAAGCCCGCATCATCCGAGCCGTGAAAATCGGCAAACTTCCATTCGACCGTCGTTCCCTCGTCAAGCGGGGCGCTGGCGCCGCCGGTGGTGAAATAGCCGCTCAGTTTGTCGGGGTTATAGACCGCATCGAAAACTTCGGCAACCGGTTTCTGTATCGCCGTATGTACTTTGAATTTTAGTTCCATTTTTGTCACACCTTTCCAAGTTGTTTATACACTAATAATATGTTATAAAAATATAACATGTCAAGCGGTAAAAAACACGAGGTAATATTTAAAGCGCTGGCTGACGGGCGGCGGCGGGCGATCCTCGACCTGCTAAAGCACGAGCCAGCGACGACGGGCGATATCTGCGCGCGTTTTAAGAAACTCGACCGCTGCACGGTAATGCAGCATCTGAAAGTGCTGGAAAACGCCGGGTTAATTATCGTGCGCAGGGAAGGCCGGGTGCGCTGGAATTATCTGAACGCCGTGCCGATCCGTGAAATATATACCCGCTGGATCAGCCAGTATGCCGATCACTCGGTCGATCTGCTGGTGAAGCTGAAGAGCGATCTGGAAGAGACGTCTTTAAGAACTATTTAGCCGCAAAAAGACGCAAAAAGAAATCAAAAAGATAGGATTTAGAGATCAATATTTTATCCCTTTCATCCTGTTTATCCCTGTAAATTCTTTTTTGGTGTCTTTGCGCCTTTTTGCGGCGATTGAATTTAATATTTCGGAACGTTGGGATCGACGTCGTTCGACCAGGCGGTGATGCCGCCTTTGAGATTGGACAGATTGCCGGTAAAGCCGCTCTGCATCAATCCCATGATGGCCTGCGCGCTGCGGCCGCCCATTTTGCAATGCACGACGGTTTCGCGAGTCGGGTCGATCTCGTCCATCCGCTGGATGACCTGGCCGAGCGGGATGAGTTTTGCGCCGGGGATCTGCGCGTGGTCGTATTCGCGCTGCTCGCGCACGTCGATGAGCTGAATATCCTCGCCGGCGTCGAGCCGCTGTTTTAATTCGATAGCTGTAATTTCCTGCATGGCATAGATTATATGATAAATGAAAAGGCGCGGCTATAATTTTGTCCGTCTTATGACAACAAAAAAGACATTCTGCAATTTTTCATTATAAATTCTTCAGCAATCTACTGAAAAATAATTAAAAATTACGAATTTACAATTTTAAAATGCCGGCGAGTGTATCAATTTACTTTTTCACGGTCAGATCGACGACCTTCGCTTCGGCGCTGTTTTTCATAACGGAAGCGATGCCTTTATCGCGCGAAGCCTCGGTGTTATACATTTCGCTTCTGCCGATCGGCTCGCCGTTGCTTGCCTTGAGCACAAAATAGGGCTGCTTTTTGGTGGAGGATTTCTTTTCAAAACGCTTTTCGTTGGGGCCGTTTTTGCGGACGGATTCGATGCCTTTTTCCGCGGATTTTTTGGTTTCGTATGTTTCACTGGAAAGAACGATCTGGCCGTTTCCGGCTTTCAGATTAAAGTTGAATTTACCGCCCCTGGCGTCCTTGAGCTCGTATTTACCTGCCATTATTTATTTTTCTCCTGACACTAAATTAAAATTTAAAAGATATGCGAAAAAACGATGTTGGAAAAAGCACATAATTATTTCGACTGTGCATTTTTATCAGCTTTCGTTTTTTAATTCAATTGGATAAGCGGGAAAAGCCGGCTTTTAGTATAAAAACATACAAAAATAATTTCGAGTTGGTACAAGCCGCAAAAAAATATTAACCAAGAAGGCACAAAGAACACAAAGAAATCAGTTTTATTTTCTTTGTGTTCTTTATGCCTTCGCGGTTAATTTGGTTTTCCGCGGAAACTGATTTATTACGAAGTCTGGTCGTCCACGGCCGTGCTGGATGAATTTGTCTTGACGGATTCGATGCCGTTATCGCGGGCATCGTCGGAATTGTACATTTCGCTTCTACCGATCTGCTGGCCGTTTCCGGCCTTTAATGAAAAATAGGGCTGGCCGCCGGTAGAAGTTTTCTTTTCGAAATTCGCATCGCTGCCGCCATTCTTACGGACGGATTCGATCCCATTTTCCGCGGCGGACTTGCTTTCGTACATTTCACTGGAGAGAATTATTTGCCCGTTTCCGGCCTTCAGATTGAAATGGAATTTTCCGCTCGCAGACTTTTTCAGTTCGTATTTTCCAGCCATATTCCGCTCCTTAGATTTAGATGTGGTTATTTTTCGGGGACAGATCCGCTGATCTTTTTGCGCGTGGTCTCGCCGGTTCTGAGGACGGGAATACCCTGATCGACCTCGCTGTGGGGGCGCGGAATGATGTGCGTCGCGACGACCTTGCCCACGCGCGCTCCGGCGGCGGCGCCGGCTTCGACGGCGGCCTTGACCGCGCCGACCTCGCCGCGCACGATCGCCGTCACCAGACCGGCGTCGATCCGCTCGTATCCGACCAACTTGACGTTAGCGGCCTTGACCATCGCGTCGGCGGCTTCGATCATCGCCACCAGACCAAAACATTCAACCATTCCCAGTGCTTCCATAATGCTTTATTCTACTCTCAAAATTGTCGGGCCAACAAGTCAGTAGCATTGGCTGACGCCGCCGCGCCGGATAAAATTACCGGAAAATCTCACGAATACTGTCTGTTTTGTATTCCGGCGGACACTGTAGATCGTAGGGCTTTTTCTAAAATAAGATTTTCGACATAAACAGGGGGGGATTTATGAGTTACGGTTTCGCGCGTCCGGTTCTTATCGGCATTCTTTTTCTGCTTTTTTCAACCATCAGCTTCGCACAGGAAGTTCCATGTCTGAACGCCCGCAGCGGCGTCAGTTTTATTAAAACCGAGAAAAAAAGATCGCTTCACAGCGGCTGCCGCGAGCAGCAGACGGGCAGATCCGGGCGGCAGGCCCGTCAGAACGCCCGCCAGCGGGAAGGCGAAAGCTTCACCATCTCGGGCCACGTCACGCACCAAAACGGCGTGCGGTTGAGCGGCGTCACGCTGACGCTGTCGGAGTGGCCTTCGGGAAACGGGCTGCGGACGGAGGTCACGAATGAAAACGGGGAATACAGCTTTGAAGGGGTGGAAAGCGGAACGCTGGAACTCGAGCCTTCGAAGGAAGGATATCAATTTTATCCGCCGTCGATCATCTGGCACGGGATATCCGAAGATGAAGTGATGAATTTTATCGCCGTCGGCCCGCCGCCGCCCCCGCCTCCGCCGCCGCCGGGAACGCCGAATCTGGCGTGGTCGAGTTTTTATAATCATCCGACGAATCTGGCCGACCTCAATGCCATGATCGGCCGGGACGCGCAGGGAAACGTTTATCTCGCCGGAACGTCGTATATAGACGGCGAATCGGGCGATACCGATATCGTGGTCGTAAAAAACGACGCGAACGGCAATCTCGTCTGGTCGCGGGCGTTTGACGGCACGGGAAATTATAAGGACGGCGTGGAAGACATGGCGGTGTCGGCCGACGGCCATATTTATGTGACGGGGTACACCTACAGCCAGCCGGCCGGTGGAGGCCTGAGAAGCTACGATTACGTCACGCTGAAATACGACACGGACGGAAATCTGGCCTGGACGAAGCTTTACGGCGGCAACGTCGGTTATGACGATTTTCCGCAGTCGCTAAAGATCGACGCGGCGCAAAACGTCTATATCACGGGCTATTCGTGGGGAGTCGGGACCTATGCCAATTATCTCACGCTTAAACTGGACGCCGACGGCAATCAGCTTTGGGAAAAACGTTTCGCCAGCGGTAATGGTGAAATTCCCGGCGAAGTCGAGATCGACGGCGACGGGAACGTTTATATCACGGGAAGATCCAATCACAGCTCGTCGGGGTTTAGCGAAGACATCGTCACGATCAAATACAATTCGGCGGGCGCCCAGCAATGGCTAAATCGCTACAATTCGCCGGTTGACGATACGGACGAAGGGTTCGAGGTCGAGATCAACGGCGACGGAGACGTTTTTGTGATGGGCGACACCTGGGATGACGGTTTTAAAGATATCTTTTTCAAAATCGACGGAGACAGCGGCGCCACCGTCTGGACAAAGACCTATGCGCTGACCGCGGACGGCGAATACCCGACCGCGATGAAACTGGACGGGGCGGGAAATATTATTCTGGCCGGTTTGACCAATCTTTCCGGCGAGTATTACAACGTCGATGCTTTTGTCGCGAAATTCGATCCCGCGGGAGCTTTCCAGTGGGTAAAAACCTATGACGGGCCGGCGGATGAAGATTATGACGGCGATACAAAACTGGCGCTCGACGACAACGGCAACGTTTATATCGCGGCGACGTCTGAGGGGTTCGCCAATGCCGATATCCAGGTGATCAAATACTCGAATACGGGCGAGCAGGTCTGGTCGTATCGCTACGGCAACCCGTTCTTCGAGTACGACTATGTGCTCGATTACGACAGAGACGTGTCGCAGAACACGATGCTGCTCGACAGCCTGGGGAATGTATATCTCGCCGGGCAGTCTTATATTCCGGATCAGGGAACCAACCTGGTGGCGCTAAAACTGGAACCGCTGCCCGAAGCCCGCGCCGTGCCGTTCGATTTCGACGGCGACCGGAAGGCGGACATCGCGGTATTTCGCCCGGAAAACGGCACCTGGTATGTGATGAAAAGCTCGGACGGCCAGTTTATGATCGTAAACTGGGGGCTGGAAGGCGATAAGATCGTGCCCGGAGATTTTGACGGAGACGCCAAAAACGACTTCGGCATCTATCGCAACGGCGCGTGGTACGTGGTAAAAAGTTCGGGTGGATATCTTTTCGACCAGTTCGGAACTGCGGGTGACGATCCGGTGTCCTCGGATTTCGACAACGACGGGCGTTCCGATCTGAGCGTTTTCAGGCAGGGAATGTGGCATTCGCTGGCTAGTTCGGACGGGGCATATAAGGTGACGCAGTTTGGCTCGGCGGGTGATAAGCCGCTCCCGGCGGATTACGACAGCAACCAGCGCGGCGACGTCGCGGTCTATCGCAACGGTTCCTGGTTCATCAAATACCAAAATGAACTGCCGTTGACCTCCGCGCAATTCGGCGCGAGCGGCGACAAAGCGGTTCCGGCCGATTACGACGGCGATAAGAAAACCGACTACGCTGTTTTTCGCAATGGCGACTGGTACGTCTGGCTCAGCACGGTAAATTCCTACACCGTGATGCACTGGGGACAAAGCGGCGACATCCCGGTGCCGGCGGATTATGACGGCGATAAAAAAGCGGACTTTGCGATCTATCGCGGCGGCGTATGGTATATCCTGAAAAGCTCCGACGGGCAGTTGATGACGGCGCAGTTCGGGCTGGCGGGCGATATCCCGGTGCCGTCGGCTTTTACGAGGTAACACGAGATTAAGTCAGAACCGGGAGCGCCATAAGCAGCTGCGACGGGGTGGTTTTAAAGCCTACCCGGTCGCAGCTACTTATGGCGCTCCCGGCTGACAAGATATGCACCGGCTAACGCCGACGCGGACTGTCAATTTCTTAAAGAGTGAATCGGGGCGGGAATCTTACCACCGCGACGGATAAAGACGGAGCAGTCGAAATCGTTGACGGCCATGATGGGCGCGGTGCCGAGCAGCCCGCCGAATTCGACCAGCTCGCCGACGCGTCTGCCAGGGACGGGGATGATGCGGACGGCGGTAGTTTTGGTGTTCATCACGCCGATCGCCATTTCGTCGGCGATGATGGCGGCGATGGTTTCGGCGGAGGTCGTGCCGGGCACGGCGACCATGTCGATGCCGACGGAGCAGACGCTGGTCCAGGCTTCTAATTTAGCGAGCGAAAGCGCGCCGAGCTGGGCGGCCTCGATCATGCCGGCGTCTTCGGAAACGGGAATAAAAGCTCCGCTCATGCCGCCGACCGAACTCGAAGCCATCGCGCCGCCTTTTTTCACCGCATTGGTCAACAAGGCCAAAGCGGCGGTCGTGCCGTGCGCTCCGGCGCGTTCGAAACCCATCGCTTCCAGTACGTTCGCGACCGAATCACCGACGGCCGGCGTCGGCGCGAGGCTGAGGTCGAGAATGCCGAAGGGAAGCCCCATTCGCCGCGCGGCTTCCTGGCCGATCAATTCGCCGGCGCGGGTCAGCTTGAAGGAAAGCCGCTTGATGATCTCGGCAATCTCGTGCAGCGGCAGATCCTGCGGGGCGTGCCGCAGCGCGTGAAGCACGACGCCGGGGCCGGACACGCCGACGTTGAGCACGGCTTCCGCTTCGCCGATGCCATGAAACGCGCCCGCCATGAACGGATTGTCTTCGACGGCATTGGCAAAGCAGACGAATTTTGCGCAGGCCAGCCCGCCGCTGTCTTTGGTCAGCTCCGCCGCCTCCTTGATCACCTGGCCGATCCGGCGGACGGCATCCATATTGATCCCGGCGCGGGTGGTGGCGACATTGACGGATGAACAAAGCCGTTCGGTCGAAGCGAGAGCTTCGGGAATGGAATCGATAAAGATATTTTCGGAATCCGTCCAGCCTTTATGCACCAGCGCGGAATAGCCGCCGAGAAAATCAACGCCCACTTCTTTCGCCGCGCCGTCGATGACCTTTGCCAGGGTGACGAAATCTTTCGCGGTTCCGCGAGTGCCCTCGACGATGTGCGAAACGGGAGTGACGGCGATGCGTTTGTTGGCGATCCTGATGCCTAATTCTTCGCCGATCTGATCGACGGTCGGGACGAGACGCGCGGCCGATCTGAGGATCTTTTCGCGCACGCGGTCGGCGGTCTTTTCGATGGAATCCGAGGCGCAATCCTGCAGATTAAGGCTCAAAGTGACCGTGCGAATGTCGAGGTGTTCCATCTCGGTCATCCGCACGGTTTGAAGAACTTCTGCTTGCGTGTATTCCATTAGGTTTAGTTAGTAGCGCCGGTGTATCGCCGGTTGTTCCGTCCACTGGGCAAAAATGAAGGCGGGACGCCTTCATGACAGCCGCCGGGCCGGCGGCTGTACATTGATCATTTCACAAAGTAAACGCCCAGCACGATCAGCAAAACCAAAACAAAAATAATTATCGTGCCGACGACAAAGACCGCATTTAAACCGCCTTCGGGTTGTTCCCACACCATCTCGATCTTTTCCCGCTGAAGTTTCGGTTTGCGCCGCAGCGCGGCCGCGGTCGCCGGAGGGTCCTTTCGCGCGGGTTTTGCCCTGACCGCCGTTCCGATCACATTGATTTCGGGTTCGACATAAGCCTCGGCAGCGGTTTCCCGGGCGGCTTCCGGGTAGGGCATGGTTTCCTGAAATTCCGGCTCGGCGACTTTGTCTACCGCATTTTCTTCGGGACGGGAAATGTCCTCTTTGAACCAGGCGCTGCTGGCCGCAGTTGCTCCAGCCGCTTCGATGGCTGCCTCTCCGGTCGGGGAAACATCATCTTTTTCCCCGGCGGAGTCAAATCTCGCTCCGCATTTATGGCAAAAAGACGCCCCGGCCCGCAGCGACGCGCCGCACGAAGAACATTCAATATTTTCAGGTTCGATCGCCATTTTTAAGTGAAATTACAAGGTACAAGAATTGGCCGGTGGTGACAAGTGAGCGGAGTAATTGATAATGGATAACTGATAGTGAATAGTGATTGGTGAAATAGTGAATATTTCTCTCACAGCTACCTGATTACTCCAAAACGCATCTATTCACTATTTCACAATTTACGAGTCCGATTTTTATTTATCAGCAAGGGAGCGTTTTTATAGCTAAAAGAGAGAACCACCCCGTCGCGCAAAACGCGCGCCACCCCTCCTTCGTAAGGAGGGGAGTTTTTAACGCGAAGCATTTATTCACCATTCACTATTTCACAATTCACTAGATCCGGTGCATTGAATTGAAGAGGTCTTCGCGCTGGACGTAGATGTTAACCCCGAGGCGGTTCCCGGCTTCCTTGAACCTTTCCTTGAGGGTGCCGATGTTTTCGCTCATCTCGTTCATATTGGCGACGATGACCATCGCGAATTTGTCGCCGACCAGCGTCTGATTAATATCCACGATGCTGCAGCCGAATTCCGCCAGCACATTGCTGACTTCTGAAACTATCCCGGCGTGATCCAGCCCGAAGACGGAGATGACCAAGCGGTTTTGCGCGTTTGGCCCCGCCGTGCTGACCGCTGCCGCCGGGCGGCCGCTGCCGGCGATAAAAGGCTCGACGGCGCGATAAACGCCGGTTACCAGGCGTTCTACCTTTTGCTCGTCGGCGTCGCCGAATTCCGCATAGACGGCGGAAGTGATCTGATATAACAACTCTTTATTTGCCATTATTGCTTTTGTGCCGCCGGCGCGCGAATAGCCTTGATCAATGTCTTTGCCGCTTCGGCGTTGCTCATTTTTCTATCGACGTTTACCAGCGATCCGCCGGTTTCCGAGGCAAGTTTTTCCAGGAATTTTTGCGACTCTCTGAGCTTCTCGTCCAGCACGAAAGTGATACCGATGACAAAGACGGAAATATTATTATCCTTGAGAAATTTCAGCGTTTCGGCGTGAACTTTTTTATCGCTTTTATTATCGCCGTCGGTGATCAGGATCAATATTTTTCGATCATTTTTTCCTTTTTCGATCAGGTGTTTGGCGGAGAACATCAGGGCTTCGGAGATGGCGGTCAAGCCGCCCTCGATATACATGTCGTCGGCGGCCGAAATCAATCGCCCCTGGTCGCCGGTAAAATCCTGCAGCAGATCTATCTTGTCGGCACTTATGAACCGGACCAGAAAACCTTCGTCGCCGGTTTCGACGACCTTAGAGACGGCCTGCGTGGTTTTGACCACGTATTCCAAAACCAGCCGAAATGAACCCGAATTATCGACGACGATCCCGGCGCTGACCGGCGGCGAAACGAGCGCGGCGTCCGGTGTCGGCGTGGGCGCAGGCGGTGTTGCAGTGGCAGTCGCAGGGTCCTGGGCGGAAGCAAAAAGACAAAAGACGAGCAGCAGCACGAGAGCGAAAAGATATTTCTTCATTACTGTTTTCCCCTCGCCAACTGTTTGGCCGCCGCCAGCAATTCTTCCGATCTTGCCTCTTCGTCGGAATACTCTACGGTGTCAACGATGCCGACTACGGCGGCTTCGATTGACATATCCTGATCGCCGATGGCGGTGCGCGCCGCTTTGCCGTAAGCGCAGATCACGATCTCGCCGACACCGGCGCCCAGCCGGTCGGCCACGACCACGATGTTTCTGGTCGGCTCCTTGTCGAGATCATAAGGGTGGACAATAAGAAATTTGACGCCCTCCAGATCGGGCGTCTTCTTCGTTGACCAAACCGTGCCGACAACTTTTCCTAAGAACATAAAATCTCGCTGCTGAAAGTAGCGCCAGCGTCTCGCTGGCAGTCGTGCGGGCGTCCCGCCCGCGCTTTTCTTAACTGACGGCGGGACGCCGTCAGGACAGCCGCCGAGACGGCAGCGCTACAATTTAAACCTTTGCGAAAACTTCTTTTTCATCTCCCAGATCACGGGCGGACGGGGTGATGATGGTTTTAGCATTGACGTAAATTTTTTCGCCTTTATTGATGGCGGTTTTGACGTCGTCTTCGCTGACAAAATCTTTCGCCGCCGGTTTTGCGCCGTTCATTTTCGGCTCTTCCCGGGCGACATCGTGAATGATGGTTTTTACTTCCGGCGACGCGGGCTGCGCGGCCTGAACGGGCTGCGCGGCCGGCGGCGGAGCGTCTTTTATTTTTTCACTGAGAAATTTATCGACCAGACCGGCGACTTCGGCGCGCGAAATTTTCGGCTGCTGCTGCTGGGGCTGCTGCTGTAGCGCGGGGCTCGAAACAGAAGGCGCGGGCCGGGAAACGGCCTGTGCAGGTGCGTTCATCTGCACGCCCTTGACGCTGCCGACCGGTTTGGTTTCGAAGGCAACGCGCTTGATGTCCATCAAATGATGCGGCGAGACATTGTCGGAAGTTACGTTTCCGCCCCACGAACCGCAGCCCAGGGTCATCGAAGGCGGCAGCGCGGTCGAAAAACCGATCGCGCCGTGCGTGGTCGGCGTGTTGATACAAACGCGCGAAGCGGGCATCTGCGCGCCGTAAGCTATCGCGGCTTCGCGCGAACGGGTGTGCATCCCGGCGGTGTGTCCCATCCCGCCGAACTGCAAAATTTCCAGGCATTTTTGCGCCCCGGCTTCGATGCCGTCAACGACGAAGAACGCCAGCGTCGGGGAAAGTTTTTCCACCGACCAGGGGTAATCGCGGCCGACCCCGGCGCAATCCGCCAGCAGGCAGCGCGTGCCGGCGGGGATCGTGACCCCGGCCAGATCCGCGATCTGCTGCGCCGAACGCCCGACGATGGCGGCGTTTAAAGTTCGCTGCGGGGTCAGTAAAATCCCGGCTATTTTTTCGGCGTCGGCGGCGGGAAGGAAATACCCGCCCTGCGCGGTGAATTGTTCGCGCAGCGCTTTTTCCAGCGGCGCATCGACCACGACCGACTGTTCGGAAGCGCAGATCGTTCCGTTGTCGAAACAGGTGCTGGTCAGAATATCGTGAGCGGCTTTGGCCGGGTCGGCGGTTCGCTCGACAAAGACCGGAACGTTGCCGGGCCCGACACCGAATGCCGGTTTGCCGGACGAATACGCCGCGCGCACCAGGCCGATCCCGCCCGTCGCCAGAATGACGGCGGTTTTCTTGTGCTTCATCAGCGCGTCGGTGCCTTCGATCGTGGCGGTCGTCATACAGGCGATCGCGTCCGGCGGCATTCCTTCTTTAACGGCGGCTTCTCTTAAAACGCGCGCCGATTCGGCGATGCATTTAGCGGCCGATGGATGCGGCGATAAAACGACGGTGTTGCGCGATTTAAGAGAGATGATGCATTTGAAGATCGCGGTCGAAGTGGGATTGGTCGAAGGGATAATGGCGGCAACGACGCCGCGCGGGCTGGCGATCTCGACGATGTCTTTTGTGTCATTTACGACGCCGACGGTCTTTAACGTACGGAAATAATTCCAGACGTCTTCGGAAGCGAAGCGGTTTTTTTCGCGTTTGTCGTCGGGGACGCCGAAGCCGGTCTCTTCTACCGCCATCGCGCCCAGACGCGCGGCTTCGCGCAAACCGGCCTGCGCCATGGCTTCGCAAATGCGGTCGATCTTTTGCTGGTCGAATTTTGCTACCTGCAGAAAAGCGGCGTGAGCGGCATCCACCAGATCACGCGCTTCCTGCATCGATAGAAGATCTTTATCGCTCATGATGAAAAGTGGCCGGTGATCGGTGACCAGTGGTCAGAAGTTAAGGAATTTGCGTGTTTGTTTAATCACGACTTTCTTCCTGATAACTGCCCACCGAACACTGACCTCCTGATGTAAAAGTGCCGGTGGTCGGTGATTAGGTGGTCAGAAGTTAAGGAATTTGCGTGTTTGTTTTGATCACGGTCTCTTCCCGATAACTGCCCACCGAACACTGACCCCTGAATACTGACTACTGCTTTTGCTTAGTGCGGTTGCCCTCGATGGCCGAGCCGGTTCCGGTCCCGCCGGAGCCGAGCTGTCCCTGTCCGCCGCCCTGGATCGCTTTTTCGTCGGGGCTAAAACCGGTCGCGCCGCCCTTGGGCAATACGCGCTCGACTTCCTGGTGCGGGCGCGGGATCACATGCACGCTGATCAGTTCGCCGACCCGGCGCGCGGCGGCTGCCCCGGCATCGGTGGCGGCCTTGACCGCGCCGACGTCACCGCGGACAAATATCGTGACATAGCCCGCGCCGATGTATTCCTTGCCTATCAGCTGAACGTTCGCGGCTTTGACCATTGCGTCCGCCGCTTCGACGGCGCCGACAAATCCCTTAGTTTCAACCATTCCAAGTGCTTCAAGAGACATTATTGAGACCTCACTACTGTTGTATTAGATGAAATATATTTTAGACCTTAAACTGGGTAAAGACAAAACGGGGATAGTGGATAGTGAATAGTGAATGGGAAATGGGGAAATGAGGAAATGGGGAAAGGGGAATAGCATCGGTGGGCGCGGGGACATGTCAGAACCGGGAACGATAGCGACCGGGTTCATTTTGCGACAAGGAATACGTGATACGGAGAACCACCCCGCTCTTCGGGCACCCCTCCTTCGTAAGGAGGGGAGTTTAGATCGGGCATTTGTGATACGTGAACGCGACAAGGAGAACCACCACGCCCTTTGGCATCCCTCCCTTGCGCGAAAAACACAAATAAAAGCGGTTAAATCCGCTCTATGATTGCTTTTTTTTAATTCAGACGCTATATTTTGTGTTTAATAGTTTGTTGGGTTTGTTGTAATTTGACTGACTTAAACGGGCGATACTTGGTTCAAGCAAAAATTAGTTCTAAAAATACAAGACGTCAGGCTGAACTTTAAAGCGAAATGGCAGAATCTTTAGGTGAAAAACTAAGACTGGCACGCGAGGCTCGTGGTATAACCATCAGCGAGGTTTCGGCGCAGACGCGTATTGCGAGCCGCTATCTCGAAGCGATCGAGGAAAATAATTATAAACCGCTGCCGGGCGGCGTTTTCAACAAAGGCTTTATCAAGGCCTACGCCAAGTACGTCGGCGTGGACGAGAATGAAGCGCTCAGCGATTACGCCGGGATAATGGCGGCGCATGCCGAATCCGAAGATGACGACAGTCGCTATCGCCGGCCGATGGTGATGACGGACGACAGCCGCCGGTCTTCGTTCTCATCCCTGATCTTCGCCGCAATCATTCTGATCTTACTTACGGGCGGCGTTTGGCTGTTAGTGCAGTGGTACCGCAGCGCCCCGGTCGAACAGGCAAAAAATCCCCCGGCCAACACGGCAAATAAGACAAATACCAACATCGCAAATACTTCGGAAACGCCGGCCCCGGCGATCGAGAAGTTAAAGGTAGAACTGAAATCGGTCGTCCCCACGGGAACGGCGATCACGACCTGGATCGACGAAACCAAGGAGACGGCGACCGTGCTGCCGGCATCGCCGAAAACCTACGACCCGCAAAACAGTTTCAGGATCGCATACTCCAGATACCACGCGGAAAATCTGCAGCTGCTCCTTAACGGCAAACAGATCCAGCTTCCGCTGAAGCCTTTGAACCCGACGGATTCGCTGATCAAATTCGAGATAAACAAGAGCAACGCGGCGCAGATCATGCAGAGCGGGCAAATTACGCTGGGTGACGCGGCCGCCCCCGTAAATGGAGCCGCCGCCGATACGAATACCGGCATAGCAAATACCAGCGGGGCGAATACCGCGCCCGGTACGACCGCCGCCGCAACGCCAAAACCCGCGACGCCGAAACCGGCGACAACTTCTACGGGGGCGACACCGGCCAAAACGCCGTCGGCCGTCAATACGTCAGCAGGAGTAAATAAAGTGATCATCACGGTGCCGCCGGTAAGGACGCCGACACCGCGGACGAACCCGACGCCGAAGAAACCGAATTAGTTCTATGAAAGTTTTCGAAAAACTGAAGCCCTTTGACAGGGCGCACAAATTTATTTGGAGTTGAGAAAAACGCTCGCATGTCTAAATGCGGGCTTTTTTGTTAATAAATAAGAGATATGAATTCAACAGATATTAAAGAAGGACTTACTTTTGACGACGTGCTGATGCTGCCGGATTATTCCGAGGTGCTGCCGAACGAAGTCAGCACGGCGACGAATTTTACCCGCAAGATAAAGCTGCAGATACCGCTTTGCTCGTCGGCGATGGACACGGTGACGGAAGCCAGCCTGGCGATCGCGCTGGCGCAGCAGGGCGGGATCGGCGTCATCCACAAAAATCTTTCGCTCGAGCGGCAGGCCGAGGAAGTGGATAAGGTAAAACGCAGCGAGTCGGGAATGATCGTGGATCCGGTCACCATTTTTCCCGACCGCCCGGTCAGCGCCGCGCTCGGGGTGATGGAAAATTATAAGATCAGCGGCGTGCCGGTGGTGGATAAAGACGGCGTGCTGGTCGGCATCATCACCAACCGCGACCTGCGGTTCGAAACCCGTTTCGAGATCCCGGTGTCGGAAGTGATGACGCCGCAGCCGCTGGTGACGGTGCCGGTCGGCACCACGCTGGACGACGCCAAAAGCGTGCTGCAAAAACACCGCATCGAAAAACTGCTGGTGATCGACGAGACCGGCCACCTGAAGGGGCTGATCACGGTCAAGGACATTCAAAAAGCGATCAAGTATCCGCTGGCGGCAAAGGACGAGCTCGGGCGGCTGCGGGTGGCGGCGGCGATCGGCGCGACCGGTGATTTTGCCGAGCGGGCGGCGGAGCTGGTGAAAATGAGGGTCGATTGCATCGTGATCGATACCGCGCACGGGCACTCTTCGCGGGTGATCGACGCGGTCAAAAAGATCCGCCGCGATTTTCCCGATACGCAGCTGGTCGCCGGAAACATTGCGACGGGCGAAGCGGCAAAGGCGCTGATCGACGCCGGCGTGGATGCGATCAAGGTCGGCATCGGGCCGGGTTCGATCTGCACCACGCGCGTGGTGACCGGCGCGGGCGTGCCGCAGATCTCGGCGATCCTGGAATGCGTGGCGGCCGCAAAACCGCACGGCATCCCGGTGATCGCGGACGGGGGAGTGAAATTTTCCGGCGATATCGTAAAAGCGATCGCGGCCGGAGCGGACACCGTCATGATCGGCTCGCTTTTTGCCGGGACGGAAGAATCGCCGGGCGAAACGATCCTCTACCAGGGACGGACGTTCAAATCGTACCGCGGGATGGGTTCGATCGGCGCGATGAAGCAGGGTTCGAGAGACCGCTACTCGCAGGAAGAAACCATCTCAGACCAGAAGCTGGTGCCGGAGGGGATCGAGGGGCGCGTGGCCTACAAGGGAACGCTGGCCGATATGGTGACGCAGCTCGTGGGCGGCCTGCGCGCCGGGATGGGCTACACCGGCTGCCACGACATTTCGGAATTACAGCACAAAGCAAAATTCATTCGCATCACGGCGGCCGGTTTGCGCGAATCACACGTGCACGACGTGATAATTACCAAAGAAGCTTCGAATTACCGGCTGGAAAGCTAAGGGGGAGCTTAAGAAAAAGTTTAGAGTTCAAACTTTAGTTTGTCTTCGGTTTGAGAATTAAGACAAGCTGAAGCTTGAACTCTAAACAAGGCACGCATCGGCTGACGCCGACGCTACTGACAGGATCGCGCGTGAACGCGCAACTCTACACTGGGAGCGCGGACGTCTCGTCCGTAAAGCTGGACTCAAAACAGAGAACCACCCGTCGCGCGAAACGCGCCACCCCTCCTTTGTAAGGAGGGGAGTTTTAAAGCGGGATCAAAAAAAAAGGGCACCCTGTGGTGCCTCTTTTTTCTGCTTAGGAGGAAAAATAATCTACCGTTTATTGTTTCAAATCGATCGTTAATGTTTGCCCGTCGCGTTTGACGGTCAGAGTAGTTCCGTTGACGCTTTCGACCACGTCGCCGATTTTTACACCCGAACGTTCCGCCGGGCTGTTGGGCTTGAATCCGTTGACGCGCAGGTTCACACCCGCCAATATTCCGAAGTTTGAAGAAAGCGAGAACAGTGTTTCGCTCAGGCTGGCGGGGCCACTCGGCCCTACATGGAGGCCCTTAGGATATTTGGACGGTTTGGAATCGTTGACCGCGAGTTCGAATGAGCCGCCGTTCTTGGAATCGAGCATTCCTCCCCCCGAAGGAACACGAGCCTTATTGTCTTGTCTATTAGTATTGGTATTTGCCGCCAGTTTTTCGTTTTCCGGTTTCGCGGATTCAGTCACGTTCTCCGGCTGGCCGGTTTGCGCGGCAATGCTACTTTCGCTACTGCCCGGGCCGGTATTATCTTTAGCGGCCGGATTTCCGATCTCGGAATTAGCGATCACCGCGACGCCCTTGCCTTCCGGAAGGCCGCTATTGGTGGAAAAATAGCCGATCGCCAGCACCAAAACCGCAATCGCCGCGGCCGACGGCACGATATACCGCAGTCCCTGCCAGAGCCAGTCGTTCGAATGCACGGCGCCGGAAGAGGCGATCTTTCGCTGGACGCCGAACCCGAAATCCTTCGGGGCGTTGATCTTTTCACAGACCGTCAGCCATTCGCGGAATTCAACGTGTTTCTGATTGAATTCGCGGCACGGGCGACAGGCGGCGGCATGATTCTGAGCGGCGATCGGCAAGCTGTCGCCTTTAAGCCCTTCTTCTACCCTGGTCTTAAAATCCTTGCAATTCATTTTTCCTAATTCCTCTGGCAATTTCATTGTTCGGCAAAATATCCTTTTAACTTTTCTCTTAAAAGCCCGCGGCCCCTGCTTAGACGGGATTTCAGGGTCCCCTGGCTGAGTTCCAAAATTTCCGCTACCTCGTCGTAGCTTTTTTCTTCGACCTCGCGCAGAACCAGCGGCAGCCGATATTTTTCCGGCAGCGAAGCGATCGCGCGCGAAATGACCTCGCTTCTTTCCTTGTCCAACAGAGCATTGTCGGGCAAGGTTTCTTCGTCCGGTATGTCAAATTCCTTATCGCCGTCGGACTCTTCGCTTTGAAAAAGCCCGGTCAGCGACATCAATCTCCGGCGCTTGCGCCGCCGCATTTCGCTGATCGCTAAATTCGTCGCGATGCGATAAAGATAAGTCGAAAAAGCGAAATTCGTATGATAACGCCCGGCCGCAAAATAAACCCTGACAAAAGTTTCCTGCGCCAGATCGATCGCTTCTTCGTAATCGTTCAGCAGCCGGTAAATATAATTCGTTATCTGATTCTGATAACGCCCGACCAGCTCGGCAAAGGCCGCTTCGTCGCCGTTCTTGGTCGCTTCTAAAAGATCGTGATCCGTCCTTCGCGCGGACGGAACCGGAGCCTCAGGACTCTTGGCCTGAAAGTCGAGATCTGCCGGGGAAGTCAGAGCTTTCATTAAAAAAACGCCTCTTTTAGGTATTTTTGGTTAAAAATTAACGCGGCTTTAACCTTGAAGGTTTTGCTTGCCGCGCTTGATTTACCAAACAGCTCAAGCTACTTCCAAATTGATTCACGCTTGAGTAACTGCAAAGTTCCAAATTCTGCTTAAGTTATTTCCGAGAAAAACGATTCTTCCACTTTCTGCCCGTAGGTCACGGTCGAGATCCAGCTTTCCTCGGTCTGCTTGTCGTTCGCCCACAGCACGGTGCGGTAGGGAACCAATAGTCCCTGCGCGAAACGGTAATCGTAAAATTTGCGGACGTATTTTACCGCGTCCATTTCATATTCGAGCGACATTATTCTGAGCGTCTTGGTGCTGATAAAATAGCGGGTGCGGCGGTCGTTTTTGTCGATCACGTCCAGGACGTAAAATTCCACGCCCATGTTTTTTTGTTTTTCGCCGAGCTCGAGTTTCGAACCGTTTTCCTTGTACCGCATAAGAGCTTCGATACTGTGCCAGATATGCGCCTCAAAACCTTTGACGACTTCCTGCCGGGGAGTAAACAGCGAACCGCCGAGGACGCCGAAGATCTTTGCATTAAAGATCATCGCATACTCTACCGAGGGGAATTTTTGATCGAGCCGCCACTTGTCTTTTTCGGTATTCTCGCCGCGGATGATCCGCTTGTCGTAGGTGGCGTTGTCAGAGCTGCCGTCCGGGTAGGAAGCGATCAGCTTTCCGTGTTCCACTGTCGTGCGCCTGATCTGGTTATTGGCATTGCGCGAACCGTAGATCAGGATGGTGGCTTCGGCGACCTGCTCGGCGGTAAACGGCGTAGCCGGGGCATTCTTGTCAGGTCTAGGGGTCGGCTGGATCGCCGGGCCCGGAGTCGGGGAAGGCGTGGCGGCCGGTGTCGCGGTTGGGGTGGCGGCCGGTAACGTCGCCGGGGTTTCCTGAGCAAAAACGTTTATCGAGAGGGTATTAAATAAGATCAAGCCGAGGCTTAAAACAAAACCCTTAAAACTAAAATGCACGCAGTTATCTCCTAGTAAAGTATTCAAGACGCAGGTTTGATGATAAAGCAACTTTTTCCGTTGTCAAAAATAAGCCGCCTGTCGGATCGTGTGTTTGGTGCGATTTCGCGGTTACTTCTTAAGGCTTATTCTCATGGTTATAAAACTAGAACCACGAAATTACACTAAATCACACGAAAAAAGCCTAAGAATGCTGAGAAATCCGAGAACCACCCCGTCGCGCGAAACGCGCCCACCCCTCCTTCGTAAGGAGGGGAGTTTTGCACCTCTTTAAGGCTTTGGCGGAGTCGTTGACGGTTTTTGAAATGCCGGCGCCTGCTTTTGGTCCAGCGCGGCGGTGCGCCCGCTGCGGGTGACGGCGATTCTTTTTTCCTTTTTCGGCCCGTCATTTATTACGACCCGAATCGCGCGAAAGGTGCCGTCCCGGCGGTCGTTGGTCGGGGCGTACCCGATCGAATACTGCGTTCTCAGTTCGCTGGCGATATCGCGCGCGATATTCGGCAGTTCGGCGACGCTGGCGGGGAAATAGGCTTTGCCGCCGGTTTCCTGCGCCATCTTGTTGAGCAGGGCCATCGCTTTGCTTTGCGGGCTCTTGCGGATAAACCCGCCCTCTTTGTCCAGCTCGCCGACAAATCCGATGGTGTACAGCTGCACGTCCGCTTCGCGCAGCATTTCGAAAAGCTGCTGCTCCTGGTAGAAAGAATCGCGGTCTTCGCCGTCGGTCACCAGGATCACCGCCCGGCGTTTGCGGTCGTTCGGATTTTTACTTTTTTCGTATTCGTCAACTTTTTCGGCGGCGAGAAATACGGCATCGCGAACGGCGGTCGCGCCGCCCTCAACGTACATGTCCTCGAGCTTTTCGATCAATTCGGTTTTATTGTCGGTGAAATCTTTTTCGATGGTGATCTTTTCCGAACTGACAAATCTGATGTAGCAGGTCTCGTCGCCGGCGCGGTTGCTGTTGACCAGTATCTTGCTGGCTTCGATCACTTTTTCCAGCTGCGGGCGCAGGGAATTCGAATTGTCCACCAGCAGCACGTAATTGACCGGCACTTCTTCCTTGCTGAAAAATTCGATCGGCTGCGGGACGTTGTCTTCGAACACCTTGAAATCGCTCTGGGCCAAAACGCCGACAAATTTATTGTTGCGATCGACGACCTTGACGCTCAGGTTGACCAGTTCCGAATCGATGATCAGCGGTTCGTCGTCATCGACCGGCGTCGGGCTCGGCGTAGGTTTGGCGAGCGAAGGCGCGGGATTTACGGATTGGGCCGCTATTTGAACCAGCGAAGGGCTAAAGCCGTAAAAAGCCAAACCGGCGGCGAAAGCCAGAACGAGTATCGGAAACGCTCTCTTGGCGCTAAAAGACATCATATTTTAAAATTTATCATTAATGGTCGGCGCGGCATAGTACCCTTCGCGGGAGCGCACTCCCAAACGGGGCAATCCGCGCGGGGGTTTGACCCTGACCTTTATTTTGCGCCATTTCCCGTCGGGCACAAAATCGTTCGGATAATAACCGATGGAATACTGATGACGAAGCTCGAGGGCGATCCGTTCGAAGATCTCGTCAAGCTCGACGTTGGTGTTGGGATAAAAAGTTTTCCCCCCGGTGACCGAGGAAAGTTCGTCCAGAAACGACTGGCCGCTCATTCCGAGGCCGGAACTGAGGTCGCCGCCGCTCAAGATACCGACCGAATAGACGGTGACGTCGGACTCCTTCAACAGGCGGCGGACATCGGTAAAATTATAACGCGAATTATTGTCCTGCCCGTCGCTGATGATGAGAATGGCTCTTTTTTGGTGCGCGCCGCGGGTCACTTTTTCCACTCCTAGATAAACCGCGTCATAAAGCGCGGTCTGCGCTTTCGGCTGCACCAGCGTCAGCTTGTCGAGCACGGCGTCGCCGTTGCGGGTGCGATCCATCAGGAGCTGGGCGCGGCTGTTAAAGGCGATCAGGAAATATTCGTCGGACGGGTGGCTGGTGGCGATAAAACGTCCCAGCGCCTGGCGGGCCTTGGAGATCTTTTCACCGCTCATGGAGCCCGATATATCGAAGAGAATGCCCACCGATACGGGAGCATCGACGTCACTGAAAAATTCGATCTTCTGTTCGACATTATTATCCAGGATAGTAAAAGCGTTCCTGGTCAGCCCGGAAACGTAGCGCCCGTACATATCGGTAACGGTCATCGTCACCGTCACCAGATCGGTATTAACCGGGACGGGCTTATCTTCATCGATGTCTTTTGGAGTCGGCGATGGAGCGGCGCTCTGAGCGGAAACGGCCCACGTCAGAAGCAGTACCAGTGACAATTCTGATAAAATCCGGCCAAACCATCTCGAATTCTTAACAGTCATAAACCCTCCGAGCGGAAATTGCATCTAATCACAAGCGCTCCATACTAAAATACGCCCAATATGCTCGGGATTTTAGTTACCGGACAGCAAACCGAACTGCTGCATGATAGCTCATTTTAGGGGACGCCTGACCTAACTGGCAAGCATATTCTTTGTATGATGTTGATAATAGGGAAAATGTTGTTTGGCCGGGAAGATAAAATTGAAACTTTGTTTAGGAAAAAGCGTGTTATAATCGGAATTTAATGTATTTCGGGAAAGTAGAAACAAGCAAGACCGCAACACCTTTAGATTGAATCAAGAATGGCTGAATTTATCTGCCGTTTAGGCACCCCCTCAGGAGAAATAATCACCCGCATCGTCGAAGCAACTGCGGCCAACGACGCCAAGGCTAAATTGGAGGTCGAAGGGTTTCGCGTTTTTGCGATCAACGCGGCGGAATCCGGCCTTTCGCTGGCGATGTCCGGCGGCCAGGGCAAAAGGTCCCGCGTCAAGCAGGGCGATTTTCTGCTCTTTAACCAGCAGCTTTCGGCGCTGCTGCGCGCGGGTATCCCGATTTTACAATCCATCTCGATGCTCAAGACCCGCTCCGCTTCAAATTCGATGCGGGCGGTGCTGGGCGACGTGGAAGAAAAGATCAAGAGCGGCATGCCGCTGTCGGACGCCTTCGAGGCGCAAAAGATATTTCCCAAGATCTACACCGCATCCATCCTGGCGGGTGAGAAAAGCGGCGCGCTGGACGACGTGCTGGCGCGGTACGTGACTTTTTTGCGGCGCAGTGTCGGACTCGGCAGAAAAATACGCGGAGCACTGGCTTACCCGGCATTTTTGCTGGTGGCGGCCGTCGTCATGGTCTCGTTTTTGAGCCTTTATGTGGTTCCGAGAATGTCGGACCTCTTTAAGAGCCTGAATTCGAAACAGGGGCTGCCGACGATCACGGTGATCGTCCTGTCGGTTTCGGGCACGCTCTCGAGCAATATCATCTGGCTGGGGCCGCTGCTGATCGTGGGCGGGCTGGCGCTTTATTTCTGGCTCCGGTCGCCGAGCGGAAAGCTGGTGCTGGATAATATTTTGCTGCGGGTGCCGCTGGGCGGAACCCTGCTCAAGCAGGTGACCACCGCGCAGCTCGCGCGTTCGATGTCCACGCTGCTTTCCGGCGGCATCACGGTGGTGGATTCGTGGGACATCGCTTCGCAGGCGATCACCAATCTCGAACTGCGCCGCCGCAGCCAGGCGGTGCTGCCGATGATCCGCGAAGGCAGAAGCTTTACGGATTCGCTGGAAAAGGCGAACTGGATGCCGGCGCTGGGGCTGGACATGATCGGCATCGGCGAACGCTCCGGTTCGTTAAAGGAAATGCTCGACGAAGTTTCGCAGTTTTACGACGCCGAGGCCGAGGTCAGGCTGGAACAATTGACCTCGCTGCTGGAGCCTTTCATCCTGGCGATAATGGCGGCGTTCATCGTTACCATCCTGCTGGCGATCTATTTGCCGATCCTGCAAATGATCTCTTCCGGGCCGATGAGCGGCGGCGGGCCCAGATAAAGAGCAGGTAAGAGCAGGTAAGAAAATGCAAAAGAGTGTAAAAGTTTTAGAAGGAAATTAGATGGCAGAAAATACTGAAAGTAACGGCAAACAGCCGGCCAGCCCGGCCGTTACCGCAAGTCCCGCGGGTGTGGAAACGAAAAGCGCCCCGGCCCCGGTAATGGGAAATGAACCGCCCGAAGTGAAACAGGCGAAAAGCCTGGCGCTGCGCTACCGTTTGCCGTATATCGACCTCATCCCGCCGGGACAAAAACCCCAGATCGATTATGAGCTGCTGGGCCAGATCCCGGTGGAATTGATGCTGAGAAATCATTTTGTGCCGCTAAAGCAGGAAGGCCGAAAGCTCCACGTGGCGATGGCCGACCCGACCAACCTCGAAAAGCTGGACGAACTGGAAAATTCGCTCAATGTCCGCGTGATCCCGCACGTGGCGACCGCCGGCGCGATCGACGTGATCCTGCGCAAAGGCGATGCGACGCAGCGCGTGATGCAGGAAGCGGCTTCGACCTTCAAGATCTCGCTGGTGAAGGAAACCGAGCAGGGCGAAGAAGTGCTCGACCTCGACCGCCTGGCTTCGGATTCGGAAATGTCGCCGATCATCAAACTCGTCGATACCATTATCTATAACGCGATGGAATCGCGCGCTTCCGATATTCATATCGAAACCCGCGACAAGGACGTGCAGGTCAAATTCCGCATCGACGGAGCGCTCTACGCCAAGGTCGATCCGATCGACCTCGCATTTCACCAGACGCTGATCTCGCGCATCAAGGTCATGTCGGAACTCGACATCGCCGAACGCCGCGTACCGCAGGACGGGCGCTTTCGCGTTCGTTACAAGGGGCGCACGGTAGATTTCCGCGTTTCGATCATGCCGACGATCCACGGCGAAGACGCCGTTATCCGTATCCTCGACAAGGAACAGATCAACGAGGAATTCAAAAATCTGAACCTGGACGTGGTCGGTTTCGACCCGGAAGATCTGCGGCGGTTTCGCCACTATATCGGCGAGCCTTACGGCATGGTGCTGGTGACCGGGCCGACGGGTTCGGGTAAAACGACCACGCTTTACGGCGCGCTTAACGAGATCCGCAACGACGAGGATAAGATCGTCACGATCGAAGACCCGGTCGAATACGTGCTGCACGGCATCGTGCAGATCCCGGTGAACGAGAAAAAGGGATTGACGTTTGCCCGCGGACTGCGCTCGATCCTGCGCCACGACCCGGACAAAGTGATGGTCGGTGAAATTCGTGACGAGGAAACCGCCCAGATCGCCATTCAATCGGCGCTGACCGGCCACCTCGTGTTTACGACCGTCCACGCCAACAACGTGATCGACGTCATCGGGCGTTTTCTTAATATGGGCGTCGAGCCCTACAACTTTGTTTCTTCGCTCAACTGCGTGCTGGCGCAGCGGCTGGTGCGGCTGCTCTGCCCGACGTGTAAAAGACAGTACGACCCGCCGGAAGAGGAACTGACCGCTTCCGGGCTGACGCAGCGCCAGGTTACCGAACGCGAGATCGTTTTCTATATCAATGTAGGATGCGACGCCTGTAACCACACCGGCTATCGCGGCCGCACGGCGATCCACGAATTGCTGGATATGACGGATTCGATCCGGGAAATGATCATCGACCGGCGGCCCGGTTCGGAGATACGGCGGCAGGCCGAGAAGGAAGGGCTTTCGAGCCTTCGCTCGTCGGCGCTGAAAAAGGTGTTTACCGGCCAGACCACGCTCTATGAGATAAACCGCGTGACCTTTGTCGAAGAAATAGTGTAAGAGACGGTGCAAACCGGGGGCTTTGGCAACTTTTACCGGCGTCAACATATCCAAACACCGTATTTGAAGAAATTTGATAAATAAAGCAAAATAAGCTGTCTGCAAGGACTTCGGACACTGCTTAATTGCGAAAATCTTGAAACCAGTCAGCGCTCTTTGCGTGTAAGTTAAACGTAAGACGTCGTTCAAGCATCAAAGGATTGATTTAATAAACTTTACAGAGAGAACCTATGAAAATTCCTGCTTTTTTCAGAAACTTTACAGCTTTGCTCATGATCTTTTGCCTGTTGTCGATCTCCGCGGTGGCGGCCGGCACGAAAAAGGGTGAAAAAGAATTCAAAGAGGGTATGAAGCACGAGACATCCCAGGAATGGGACAAGGCTGTGGAACAATTCGCTCTGGCGGTGACGGCGAATCCGAAAAACGCCGAATACCGGCTGCATTTCCAGCGCGCGGTCTTTAACGCTTCGCAGATGTTCGTCCAGCGCGGAAACGCGTTAGCCGAACAGAAGGATTTTGTCGGCGCATATAACGCATTCCGGGCGGCTTACGCCTACGATCCGACCAACCAGCTGGCAAAAGCCGAGATGGACCGGATGGTGCGGATGCAGGAAGAGCAAACCGGGATAAAAGCAGGCTCCAACGGGTCTTTACAGCTGACGAAAACCTCTTATAACCGCGGGGATCGCAACGAAGACGTGAAGCCGGTCTATGTTTCGCAAAAACTGCAAACGGTAGGAAATTATAAATACGCGGAAAAATCGAACCTGAAAGACGCGATCAAATTACTGGCCGAAGAACTCGACCTGAACGTTCTTTTCGACCGGACGACGTTTGCCCAGGCGCGTGAATTCAGCATCAATCTCAGAGACGTTTCGGCGGCCCGCGCGATGGATTACATCTTTAAACAGGAAGGCTTGTTCTTTCAAAAGGTCGGCCCGAAAACGATCATCGTCGCCGCGCAGGAACGACGCCAGTTTTTCACCGAACTCGTTTTGCGGACGTTTTATCTGGCGAACGCCAATCCCGATGACGTTTCCAAAATCATCCAGCAGGCGATCCCGGTGCAGCCGGGCAGAACGCAGACTTTTGTCCAGGTGGATAAATCCACGAACAGCCTGACCATCCGCGACACGGAAGAAAATATCAAGCTGATGGCAAAGCTCATCAATTCGCTGGATAAGGACCGCGCCGAAGTGGTGATGGACGTAAATATTTATGAAGTAAATAAAAAAGACCTGCTGCAATTGGGAAACCAGGTCGGCACGGTCGGCACGCTGGGCGCCCTCGGCGGTTTTACCGGCGGGCTGGCGACGGGCAGCGACGCCCTGAACGCGGCGACGAACCTGATCGGAAAAGGCTTGCTCAATCAGGCGATGGGAGCGTATCTTTCGCTGCCGAGCTCGACCATTTCCGCGCTGCAGACCAAAAGCGATACCAAGCTGATCGCTTCGACCCAGGTACACGCTTTTAATAACGAAGAATCGATGGCCCGGATCGGCCAGCGCGTCCCGGTCAAATCGGCGCAGTATTTTACCGGCAACAACAATACTTCGAACGGCGTCGTCGGCGACGTATTCAATTACGAACAGGTTGGCCTGACGCTGAAATTTACTCCGATAGTTTTTCCGAACCAGGACGTGCAGGTAAAAATGTCGATCGAATCCAAGGACGTTTCCGGCGAACAGACCGAGACGCCGACCTTCAGCGAACGTTCGATCACCGGCACCGCGCGCGTGCAAAACAATAAGACGCTGCTGCTGGCAAGCGTGGCGCAGGGAATCACCGATAAATCCAGGGTCGGATTGCCGATACTGGGATTGATACCCGTTCTGGGCAGGCTTTTCAGCACGCCTTCGAACAGCAGCCGCCAGGTCGATATCGTGATCGCGGTCACGCCGCGCGTGCTGCGCGCGCCGGTAATTTTACCGGAAGACGAGGAAATCCGGCCGACGGGTTCGGTAGTTTCGCCGACCAGCGGTTCGCTCGAAGCGATGATCTTTCAGGAAGAAGAAGAAGAATATATCGCCAACACGCGCCGGATGAACAACAGCGCTTCGAACCGCGCGCCGGGCGCGAACAATGTTGTGATCCAGCTGCCCGATCAAAAGGAAATGCCGGGTTACGTGCCGTCGAACGGAGTAAGCGCGGCAAAAACCACGGAAACCGCTCCCGCAACGGAGACGAACATCCCGGTTAATACTGAAACGGCCGGCACCAATCCGGAAAGCAAAACCGGCGCGGTTCCGGCCGGCAACCCGGGAATAAATCTGCGCCCGATCGAAACGAACGTCAGGACGCTGGATATTACCAGGACGGCTGACGCGGCGGATAATTCGTCTAATTCGTCGGGAACCTCTTCGGGAACCCCTTCCGGAACTGTCGCAATGAAAAAGATGTCTTTTATCGAACCGGCGACCGACAGTAACCCGCAAGTCGAATTCGCTTTCGGCGCGGAAATGACTGAAATGACCAAAGGGCAAAAAATGGTCATCCCGGTACTGGTCAAATCAGTCTCGCCCTTCCGGCAGACGATCCTGGCCCTGAAATACGACGATCAAAAACTGGCGGTGCGGTCGGTTTCCTACGGCGATATCTTTGGGGCCGATCAATCGAAATCAAGCGCCATTCCGTATCTTAACAAAGGCGGAAAAACATTCGTCTCGCTGAACGCGATCGCCGCGGTCACCGGATCGGGCGTGCTGGCGTACATCGAGATCGAAGCGCTGGCGGACGGCAAACCGCAGATCAGTTTCGACGGCGAAGCGATGAATATGCTGGCGCCGGGCGGAGCGGGTTTTGCCCTGAATTTTAAGTAATGCATTTTAAGTAAGATGAACCTGACGAGCCGAAAAAAAGACAACAGCGGTTTTTCGCTATTCGAATTGATCATGACACTGGCGGTTTTGTCGGTGATGATCCTGGCGGTGATCCCCCTGCTGCAAAACAGCGTAAAGAGGCAAAAGGAGCAGCAGCTCCGCGAGACCCTGCGCGACATCAGGATGGCGATCGACGAATTCAAGCGCGACTCCATCGGGGCGTGCCCGATGGGCAACGTGGCCGCGGGTAATAACCGCAACGTCAATCCTTTTCCGTCCCAATTCGATCCGCGCAGCCGGGTGATCGTGGACGACTGCAAAATTTTCACGACCGATAATCTCGATCGCTACCCGCCCTCGCTGGACGATCTGGTGGACGGGGTAAAGGTGAAATCGCGGATGCCGAATACCCAGGGCGCGAGCGGCAAGAGCGTCTTCGATCAGCAGAACGCCACCGAGATCAACGAGAATAAAGAGTTGATAAAAATTTACCTGCGCCAGCTGCCGGTTGATCCGATGACCGGCAAGTCCGACTGGAAGCTGCGTTCTTCCTACCAGGATAAGGATACGACCGATTGGGACCGGATCAACGTCTTTGACGTGCGTTCGAGTTCCGACGACGAAGCGATGAACGGAGAGAAGTATGGCGATTGGTAAGAGAAAAAAACAGGCCGGTTTTTCGTTGCTGGAATTGATGATAACGATGTTCGTGATCGTCATCCTGATCTCTGTTTCGGTGCCCACTTATCTCTACACGGTCCGTCACGCGCGCGAAACGATCCTCAAGGAAAACATCGATCAGATGCGCCGGATGATCGACCAGTACGGCGCCGACAAAGGCAAGCTGCCGGATTCACTCGAAGACCTTAAGACTTCCGGGTATATCCGCGACATCCCGGTCGATCCCATGACGGACAAAGCCGAATGGGACGAAGTAAAGGGCGACGACCCGAATTCGACCGAGGGACGGCAGGGTTTGAAAGACGTAAAAAGCCTGGCCGAGGGCGAAGACAGCTCGGGCAAAACGTTTAAGGAATACTAGAAAAATAAAAGCAGGTTTTAATGTCGATCTTCAGTAAAATCATCAACCCCAATTTCCCCAAAACAGCGGTCGGGATCGAAAAGAATCGGATAACCGTGGTCGGCCTGCGCAAGCAGGGCAGGCAGTTTGCCGTCAGGCAGGCGGCCACCGTCGAAATGCCCGACAATATCCTGCAGGTAAGTTTTACCGAACCGAACATTCTGGATTTCGAGGGGCTGGCCGGGTACTTGATGGAAGCGGCCGAGGCGGCCGATCTGAAAAATAACCGCCGCTGGTCGATCTCGCTTCCCGGAACTTCCGCGCGAACCGGGATCATCACGCTCGACGCCAAGCCGACCTCCAAAACCGAACTGGAAGAAGTATTGAAATGGAAGGCGGAAAGAAGTTTCGGCGCTCCGGCGGACGAGATGCGGGTTTCATGGCTGCCGCTTCTGCCGGAGGAAACCGGCAAGGCGCGATATTTCGCTTCCGCGATCCGCTACAATGTGCTTGACGAATATGAAAGCCTCTTTCACGCGCTCGGCTGGCAGACCGGCATGATCCTGCCGCGCCCGGTGGCGGAAACGCGCTGGCTGGACGCCGCCGGAAAAAATTTCGACGCGCTCCTGCTCAGTTCGCAAAACGACGGCTTTAACGCCGTGCTGATTCATCGCGGGGAGCCGGGCGTGGTGCGCTCCATCACCTGCACCGACGACGAGCGCGACGACGAGATCTTTCGGCTGCTGATGTTTTACCGCGACCGCCTGGCCAAGGAAGGATCGGGAAACATGCTGGCAAAACTGCTGGTCATCGGCAGGGATTTTAACCTCAAAAAGCTGGCCGAGATCGGGCAGGAAACATTGGGACAGGCTTTGTCGATAATGCGCCCCGACGAAGTAGGGCTGGAAATGCCCATCGGCACCAACATTGGTTTCGAAGAAATAGCCGCACCCGCCGGACTGGCCAGTATGTCGTGGTCATAGAGGTTAGTGAATAGTGAATAGTTAATGGCAGAGGAAATCTTTTAGTTCAAAGAGAGAACCACCCCGGCGCTGGGAGCAGCGCCACCCCTCCTTCGTAAAGGAGGGGAGTTTTTTGCGCCTTCTCCTTAAATTCCTCTCCTTCACTTAAGACTACCGGGATTCAGGCTGATTGACTAACATCCGCCATCTGGTATCTAATATCTGAGTTCCCTGAAACCTGAACCCGATTTTACACGTAGTATCTTTGCGTCATGAAAGTGAAAACCGCTTTAATAGAAAATCTCTTCGGTATTTCGGACGGCCAGCTTATCGAAGCCGCCGCGGGGGGTAATGAAGAGAGCTTTGAAGAGCTTGTCCGCCGCTACCAGCGGCCGATAGCGAATTACGTCTATCGGATCGTAAATAATTATGACGCCGCGCTGGACGTGACCCAGGAAGTTTTCCTTAAGGTCTATAATTCCAGCTCGCGCTACTGCGCCGATTACAAGTTCTCGACCTGGCTTTACAAGATCGCGCACAATGCCGCGATCGACCACCTGCGGCGAAACTCCAATAACGAACAAAGCCTGGAAACGGAAAACAGCGACGGCTCGTACGAACTGCCGCTGGCGAGCAAACGCATGTCGCCCGAACAGGAACGCCAGCAGAGCGAATGGCGCAACGAGATCGACAAGGTAGTGAAATGCCTGCCGTCGGGTTACCGGGAATTGATCGTGCTGAGACATTCGCAGGACCTGAGCTACGACGAGATCGCGGAGATCACCGGGCTGCCGCTCGGCACGGTGAAAAATCGCCTGTTCCGCGCGCGCGAATTGATGCGCGAAATATTTATCGAAAACGGCATATCGGGAATTTAATTATTTTGATGAAGGACGAAACGGCAAAAATCGAAACGGCTTGTTCGCACAGCGACATCGCGGCTTATCTTGACGGTGAGCTGGATAGCGCGGCGGAACTGGGCCTCGAGCTGCATCTCGCATCATGCGAGAGCTGTTTTGGCGCGCTGGGAGAACAAAAACTCGTGCTCTGCGCGCTCAATGCCGCGCTCGACGGGCACACTGAGATCGAGCTTCCGGTAAATTTCGCCCGCAAGATCACCGTCCGCGCCGAAAGCGGAATGAACGGGCTGCGGAAACGGGAAGAGCGCGTGATATCGGCGGCGCTTTGCATCATGCTCTTCGGTTTGATCGGCGTGGTCGGTTTGGCGGGGGAAGCGACCGGGCTGCTGGAGATCCTTAAGGGCGGCGTAAGGCTGGCGGCATCCGTCGCCGGTTTTGTCGGAACGGTATTTTATGACTTAGGCCTGGGAGCGGTCGTGATAATCCGCACCCTGACGCATTATCTTATCTCGGACTCGAATCTTTATGGATTCGGAGTTTTCTGCGTACTGCTATTGTCCTTGATCTTGTGTTCAAGTTTTTACCTGCGCATCCGCCGGTTAAAGTTCTGATCGGGTATTGAGAAAAGTGGAGACCTCGACATTTCCGCAAAATATAAATTCGGACATTAAGCCTGCGGTTTGGCAGGCGCTTTTTCTTTTTGCCGTAATTCTTTGCCTTACCTTCACGGTTTTTCCCCAACAGCCGGTTTCCATTATCAACGAAGAGACCCAGGTGACCATCGACGGCGTTTATGAAAGCGAATTCTTTCCGATCGGCAAGAACGCGATCATCAAGGGCCAGGTAAAAGGCGTGCTCTGTTTCGGCGGCGACGTCATCGTCGAGGGCAAAGTGACCGGCGACGTGGTCAGCATCGGCGGCTCAATCATCCAAAGGCCCGGCGCCTTTATCGGGGGAGACGTGATCGCCTTCGGCGGCAAATACCAGCACGACGACGAGATACCGCTGCGCAACCCGGAAGGGCAGACGGTCATGTTCGCGATGTACGAAGACGAGCTTCGCCACATGGTGCAAAATCCGGCCGAGATATTCGCCCCACAGCTATCGGTCAGCTTTGTTTCGCTCAGGCTTTTAGCCGTGCTTTTCTGGTTCGTGGTTTCGCTGGCGCTGGCGACGATAGCGCCAGGCGCGGTCAGCCGCAGCGCGGCCAGATTTCAGCTTTCATTATTAAAGGTCGTGGGGGTCGGTTTTCTCGCTTTTGTCGGGGGCACCATCGTGGTCGCCGCCAGCGCCGGATTTTTGCCTTACTATGTGGGCATGCTGGTCGGCGCGATGATGCTGATGCTGCTTTTGCTTTCCTACGTCTTCGGCCGGGTGACGCTGCAGGCTGTCGTCGGTAAATGGCTGCTGAAAAAGATCAACCCCGGCGGCCGGCAATCGGAAGCCGTCGCCCTGCTGGTCGGATCCTTCTTTTGCACTCTGCTCATCTCATTACCCTATATTTGGACGTTTTCCATCTTTGTCATGCTGATAATCAGCGTCGGGCTCGTTCTGACCGGTATTTTCAGCGGCGGGTGGAAAAAAACCGAAAAGGTGTAACTTTCCTGTTTCCTTACGTGTCTTAACATATTGACAAGTTTTTAGGCAACTTTCGGGTGCCTGTGCGCGTATAAATAAAAGATTTGTCCATTAGCTGGAACATACTAAATGAAAAAAATATCCTTTTTAATTATTTCACTCGTTTTTTGCTGCACTAACGTATTTGCGCAGATGGCCGACATCGGTATTACCAAAACTTTAGCGTTGGGAGAAGTGACGGCGATGAACGCCGAAGCCAAAACCCTGACCCTCAAGACCAAAGACGGCGACATCGTCATAACCCTCAACGACGCAACCCAGTATAAAAAAGCTTCACCGGATAATCCGGCCGACCTGACCAAAGCGACGCCGGCGGCGCTGGCCGATATCAGCGTCGGCGACCGGCTGATCGCTTCGGGAAAAATTGCCGACGATAAAAAGTCGATGATCTCGCGCAGCATCATCCTGATGACCAAGGGCGATATCAGCAAACGCCAGCAGACGGAAAACGAAGCCTGGACCAAAGGCATCAACGGCCGGGTAACAGCGGTGAATCCGCTGAATAAGGAATTAACGGTGACCGTGCGCGGCATGATGGGTGAAAGGGCGATCGTCATCAGTGACACCAGCAATACTAAATTTCGCCGTTACGCGTCTAATTCTGTCAGATACAGCGACGCCCAACCGGGAAATTACAACGACGTGAAAACCGGCGACCAGCTTCGCGCGCGCGGAAGCCGCAGCGACGATGGAACTCATTTTACCGCCGAGGAAATAATCTCAGGGACTTTTCGCACTGTGGGCGGCGTTATCACCGCGATCGACGCAGCGAAAAACGAAGTCACCATCAACGACGTGATAACCAAGAAACCGGTGACCATTTCCCTCAGCACCGGCACGCCGCTGCATAAATTTCCTCTGGAGATGGCGCAGAGATACGTCATGATGCAGACGATGGTTGCCAGAGGCCAGATGGGACAGGGAACCCCGGGGCAGGGCCCGAACGGACAGGGCGCGCGTCCTCCGCAGACAGGCGGAACTCCGCAGGCCGGCGGGACACCCCAGACACCGCAAACCGGGCAGGCAGGACAGACAACTCCGCAGACCGGAGGGCCGACAGGTCAGGGCGGGATGGTTGTTCGCCCCGGCGGCGGCGGTAGAGGCGATTTTGATGAAATGCTGGAAAAGCTCCCCGTAATTACGATGACCGATCTGAAAGTAGGCGACGCGATCGCGGTTTCCAGTACTCCCGGACAGGATCCGGGCCGCGTGTCGGCGATCAAATTGCTGGCGGGAGTAGAACCTTTTCTGAACGCTCCGGCTATTTCAATGCCGCAGGGAGCGGGACGGCAGCAGTCTTCGCCGTCGATCAATATTCCGGGACTGGACGGCATTGGCTCGCCGTAAAAAGCGAACCTAAAAGGCTTATTTTATCGGATCTGTCATATTTCATAATCCGGCGGTGTTTTAGTCTGTAGAAACTCCGATTCAAATTTTTGGAAGAACAATCACTATATCTTTATAAACGATTTATTAATTAATGCGACTAATATGAAAATCAAAGCTACTATTTTATTTTTATCACTATTCTTATTTTTGAGCGGAAATGTCTTCGCTCAGCAGAACGGCTCGATCCACGGACAGGTGCAGGACACTTTAAGCGCCGTGATCGTCGGCGCGACCGTCACCCTGGTCGATCCCGAAGGCAAAGAAAAAACCGCGGTTACAAATAAAGACGGCGAATATACTTTTAACGGGGTCAAGCCCGGCAAATATATCGTCCGGGCGACCGCGAAAAGTTTTCAGCTTTACGAGAATGCCGAGGTAGAAGTGGCCGGCGGCGGCCGCACCGATCTGAGCATCGTGATGGCGGTTGCGGGCACTACGGAAGAAGTAAACGTCAGCAACGACAGCATCAGTACCGATCCGGATACTAACGTCGGCGCGACCGTGCTCAAAGGCAAGGACCTGGAAGCGCTGCCCGACGATCCCGACGAACTAGCGGCGGCGCTGCAGGCGCTGGCGGGCCCTTCGGCCGGGCCTAACGGCGGCCAGCTTTACATCGACGGTTTCACCGGCGGCAATATGCCACCGAAAGAAGCGATCCGGGAAATTCGCATCAACCAAAATCCCTTTTCAGCGGAATACGAACGCCTCGGTTTCGGCCGCATCGAAATTCTGACCAAGCCGGGCTCCGATAAATTTCGCGGCCAGGCTTTTATGAATTTCAACGACGAAAGCCTCAACTCGCGCAACCCGTTCGCGCAGAATCGCCCGTCGAGCCAGGTTCGTTTTTACGGCGGAAATCTTTCCGGCCCGATCAAAAAAGGAAAAGCCTCGTTCTTTCTCGATCTCAGCCGCCGCGAAGCGGACGACAATGCGGTCGTGAACGCCAGGATACTCGATCCGGCCTTAAACATAATCCCCTTTCAGGAAGCGATCCTTACCCCGGTGCGGCGAACGAGTTTCAGCGTCCGAATGGATTACGCGATCAATGACAAAAATACCCTGGTCGGGCGATACAGCTACGGGCGCAACGAAAACCCGGTGGTGGGTTTGAGCGACCTGACGCTGCCGAGCCGGGCTTATGCGTCGAAAGGCAGCGACCAGAATATTCAGCTCACTGAAACAATGATCGTCAGCCCGACAGTGGTGAACGAAACACGCTTTCAATATTCGATGGCAAGAAGAAATTCGGATGGCGATATTTCCATACCGGGCATCAATGTCTCTCCGGATTTTTTCGGCGGCGGTTCGCAGACACTGACCGCCAATCGCGATAACCGCTGGGAACTGCAGAATTTCACCACCTGGACACGCGGCAAGCACGCCTTTAAGGCGGGCGGAAGATTGCGCGGGGTTTCGATCGACGACCGATCGGAAAGCGGTTTTGGCGGAGTATTTACTTTTAGCGGTACTCCCGTTACCAGCGACCCGTTCGATATTAACCAGGACGGAATTCTTTCAGCGATCGAAAAGTATCGCGCCAAAGTATCGGGCGCGGTCGATGCGCGTTACAATCCGTCGCAATACAATATCACTACCGGAAATCCGCTGGCCGACGTGTCGCAGATGGATTTCGGCGGATTTTTTACCGACGACTGGAAATACGGTCCCGGGCTGACACTGAGCTTCGGCCTGCGCTACGAGCTGCAGAATAATATCCATGACTGGTCGAACATCGCTCCGCGTTTCGGATTTGCCTGGTCGCCGGGCGCGGGCGGTGCAAAACCGCCGAAAATGGTCTTTCGCGGCGGCGCCGGTGTTTTTTACGACCGTTTCAGTGAAGGCTATACGCTGAATCAGGAACGCCAGAACGGTATCACGCAGTTATCTTATGAAATCAGCGAGCGTAATACGGACGTGGAAAGAGCGCTGCTGGCGCAACCCGTTTTCACTCTTAACGGCGTGGTTAACGCGCCGAGCGCGGCGCAGCTGGGAACGCTTGTTCCGCAAAGCAATAACTTTCGCCGCATAGCCGACGATATTCACTCGCCGACCACATACCAGGCGGCGCTCAGTGTCGAGCGTCAGTTGCCGTGGAATTTGAATGTATCGGCCACATACGTGATCAACCGAACGGTCTTCGGCCTGCGGTCGCGGGACATTAATGCCCCGTTCTGCCCGCCGCTGACACCGTGTCCGACGACAACCCTGCGCCCCGATCCGACCAGGGGCCGCATCAATCTGTATGAATCGAGCGCGATCACCAATCAGCAGCAGCTGATCATTAATTTCAATACGAGATTCAATCCCAAGTTCACATTTTTCGGAAATTATCGTTTGGGTTCGGTTAAAAGCAACGGCGACGGAGCGGGCAGCTTCCCGGCGTACAGCTACGATCTGAGCGATGAATATTCGCGCGCGATCTATGACGTCCGCCACATGCTGTTTGTCGGCGGTTCCTACACCGCGCCGTGGAAGATCAGATTGAGCCCGATCGTGGTCGCCAGTTCGGGCAGGCCCTTTAACATCACGACCGGCCTGGACAATAACAACGATAAAAATTACAACGACCGCCCGGCGTTTGCCACCGACCTGTCACGGCCGAGCGTCGTGCAGACAAAATACGGAAACTTCGACCTGAGTCCGATAGCCGGCCAGGTTATCATTCCGCGAAACTATGCGGAAGGCCCGCCGTCGTTAAACTTTAATCTCAATATGAGCCGCACGTTCGGGTTCGGCAAATCGAAAACCGCGGCGCCCCAGACGGCAGCCGGCGCGACCGGTCAGCAAGGCGGCGCCCGTCCGGCAGGCGGCGCACCGGCAGGCGGCGGGGGGGCGCGTCCCGCAGGGGGCGGCGGCAACGTTGTGATGATGGGCGGCGGAGGAGGCGGCGGTGACAAACCGTACAACCTGACGTTCGGAGTCAACTTCCAGAACCTTTTCAATATCACTAATAAAAGCACTCCGATCGGGAATCTGAGCTCGAGCCGTTTTGGCCAATCGACCGGGATCGGCGGCGCATTCGGCTTTTTCGGAGGCGGCGGTTCGAACAGCGGAAACCGCAGGATCGATCTGTCATTGAGATTTAGTTTTTAGTCGGGTAGATTGATTGTATGAAAATAACACTGACAAGCCTTGGAGTCCTGCTGCTGGTAACCGGTTCTTACGCGCAAACCGATAAGGACGGTTCCCAGCCAAAGGCCACTCCCGATAAAACGACCGCGACGGCCGTCCCGACACCTGCTTCGACTGGGGCGGCAGCGAAGATCGCGATCACCGCGCAGTCCACGCCTCTGGAGTTGGCGAAAGCGGCGCAGGCGGCGCACGGCGGCGATAAATTCAAGAATGTAAAATCGATCCTGATCCGCGGGGGAACGGACATCTCCGCTCCGGGTTCGACCCAGACGATAGCGGCGACATTTTATATCGTCACGTCGGGCGACAAATCGCGCTTCGAGATCAACAGCCCGATGGCTCCGGTCACCCAGATATTCGACGGCGTGAACCTTTACAACAGCTTTCAGCAGGTGCAGGTTCCGCCGATGAGCCGCCTGATCATCTCGCTGCTGCAAAAGATCGACGATAAATCTTATACGATCTCGGCCCTGCCGGATAAAAAGAAAAAGCGCGCCTTCAGGATAACGACGCCTGACGGATACGCTTCGGATTTTTATATAGATTCCACGACCGGGCTGGTCGATACGATCGAATCGAAATTCACCGTGAACGGACGAGAGATCTCGACCGCGATCTCGAACGATAAATTTCGCGAGGTCGAAGGCTTAATGATCCCCGAAAAATTTTCGCAGAGACTGGATTTCAGCGGGATGTCGTTCTATGTGAGTTATAAGGCCAGGGAGATATTGGTAAATTCAGAATTGCCTGAGAATACGTTCGTTATTCCCCAATAAAGTAGTGTATTCAAAAGTGCAATAGAGGGGGAAAGGGTCGCATCCTTTTCCCCTCGAACTTTTGCCACTAAAAAATTTCTGCGGTTTGGAAAGCTAGACGCTCATTACTTCCTGCTCTTTGTGTTTGGCAAGCTCATCGATCTTTCCGACGTAAGTATTAGTCAACTTTTGAACTTCGTCAAGCCCGCCGCGCTCGTCATCCTCTGAAATAGTCTTATCCTTGAGCATTTTCTTGAGTTTATCGTTGGCGGCATGGCGGACGTTGCGCACCGCGATACGGTGCTCTTCGGCAATGTCGTGTACCTGTTTTGCCAGCTGCTTGCGGCGCTCTTCGTTAAGGGCGGGCACGGGAATGCGTACTATTTTGCCGTCGCTCGACGGGTTGAGCCCGAGGTTCGAGGCGATGATCGCTTTTTCGATCGCGTTGACCTGCGACATATCCCAGGGCTGCACGGTCAAAAGCTGCGCCTCAGGCACGGCTACCGAAGCCATCTGGTTCAGCGGCGTCGGCGTGCCGTAATAATCGACCATAATTCCGTCCAGCAAGCTGACCGCGGCGCGTCCCGTGCGGACGCTGGACAATTTGCGCTGGAGGTCGTCGATGACGCCTTCCATTCGCGGTTTGGTTTCAGTTATCACTTCCTGAGAACTCATAATTCCTCCACTTATAAATTTGGATTATGCTCCGACCAGCGTTCCGATGGTCAGGTCGCCGTTGACCGCCCTGAGGATGTTGCCCGAAGTTTTCATATTAAAAACCATGATCGGCAGATCATTGTCCATGCAGAGCGAGATGGCGGAAGCATCCATTACCTTCAACTGTTTTTCCAGCACCTGCTGGTAAGATATTTTTTCAAAACGAACGGCGTCCGGGTCCTTGACCGGGTCCGAGGTGTAGATCCCGTCCACTTTGGTGGCTTTCATGATCACCTCGGCCTTGACCTCGAGCGCGCGCAGCGCGGCGGCGGAATCGGTTGTAAAATAAGGGTTTCCGGTTCCGGCAGCGAGTATCACGACGCGGCCTTTTTCCAGGTGGCGGACGGCGCGGCGGCGGATAAAAGGTTCGGCCAGCTGCGGAATATCGACCGCCGACATCACGCGCGTATATACATTTAATTTTTCCAGCGCGTCCTGCAGCACGACCGCATTCATCACCGTGGCCAGCATGCCGATGTAATCGGCGCTGGCGCGATCCATGTTGCCGGCGCTTTCGGAAACTCCGCGAAAAATGTTGCCCCCGCCGACGACGATCGCGATCTCGACGCCGAGATGATGCACGGCCTTGATCTCTTCGGCGACGGACTGCGCCACCAGGGTATCGATGCCGTAGGCTTTCTCGCCGATCAGGGCTTCGCCCGAAAGTTTGAGCAGGATCCGTTTAAAGGCCGGTTTAACCGATTCGACAGCAGCAGCTTCCATATTTCCCCCGGGTCAAATAAAAAGGGTTAAGACTTTTTATCTTAACCCCAAAACGGTTTTAATTTCCACCTACCATCGAGGCGACCTCGGACGCGAAATCATCCGCTTTCTTTTCCAGCCCCTCACCCATTTTGTAACGGGTGAAACGGCGGACGGAGATATTTTCCTTGATGGTGCCGATCTTTTCGCTGATCAATTCACCGATCGTTTTCGCAGGGTCTTTGACAAAGGGCTGTTCGAGCAGCACTACTTCCTCGAAAAATTTGTTCAACCGGCCGTCGATGATCTTGTCCATCACCTCGGCGGGCTTGCTGGAGTTTTTCGGATCGTTCTTGAGCTGTTCCAGCGTGATCTCGCGCTCTTTGGCGACGATATCCTGCGGAACTTCCTCGCGATTGAGGTACGACGGGGAAGAAGCGGCAATGTGCATCGCCACGTCTTTGACCAGCTGCTGAAATTCTTCGCCGCGCGAAACGAAATCGCTTTCGCAATTGATCTCGACCAGCACGCCGACCTTGCCGCCCATGTGGATGTAAGAGCCGACCGCGCCTTCGGCGGTTACGCGGCCGGCTTTTTTACCGGCCGTCGCCATTCCTTTTTTGCGGAGAAGCTCGACGGCCTGCTCTTCGCTGCCGTTCGCTTCTACCAGCGCATTCTTACAATCGATCATTCCCGCGCCCGTTTTTTCGCGGAGAGATTTAACTGCGCTTGCTGTAATATCTGCCATGATAAAGTCTCCTTATAATAATAAAACGATAAATAAATCTGTAAAAAAGCGTAGCTCGTCTATTTCGATTTTTGAGCTACGCCTGGCAAAGTTTTAATTAACTAAATTTAACTGGCGGCTTCTTCGGCTTTAACCTCTGCTTCCGCATCTTTTGCGTTGTCCGCCGTGTCGCTCGCCTGGTCGGCCGAAGCTCCCGCGGCGGCTTCCTGCGGCGGCGGCACTAAATCATCTTTTTTCGGCTGCTCGCCCGGGCCTTCGGTTTCAGGATTCTCCGCCGGGGGTTCCTCGACAGGCGCTTCCTCGATCTCATCGGCCGGTTCTTCAACCGGGATCTCGGCCGGAGTTTCCGCCGCGATAGCGTCCGCTTCATCGGCTTCGGCTTCGAATTTAGCCGCTACCTGCGATTCGGTTTTCACCGGTTCGACATATTCCTGTACTTCGCCTTCTTCTTCCGGCGCGAGGCCGCCTTCGGTGCCGATGTTCTTGCCTTCGAGGATCGCATCGGCGATTCGCGAAGCGAACAGCCTGATCGCGCGGAGCGCATCGTCATTGCCGGGGATAACAGCTGTAATTCCATCGGGCGAGCAGTTGGTATCGACTACCGCGACGACGGGAATGCCCAGACGATTTGCTTCGGCGACGGCGATCTCTTCCTTGCGCACGTCGATAATAAAGAGCATATCCGGCAGGCGATGCATATTGCGAATACCAGCCAGATTCTTCATCAGGCCCTCATGGGCGCGATCCATTTCAAGACGTTCTTTTTTCGTCAGCTTGTCATAGCTGCCGTCTTCTTTCATCTCTTCCATCTTGCGCATCTTTTTGATCGACTGCTGCACGGTCTGGAAGTTGGTCAGAAGGCCGCCCAACCAGCGGTTATTGATATAAAACTGTCCGGCGCGCTCGGCTTCTTCGCGGATGGAATCCTGCGCCTGGCGCTTGGTGCCGACGAACAGAACGGTGCTGTTCGGGCGTTCGGTGATGGCTTCGGTGACGTAATTGAGGGCGTCACGGAAAAGTTTCTGCGTTTTCTGCAGATCGATAATATAAATGCCGTTGCGTTCACCGAAAATATATTCCTTCATTTTCGGATTCCAACGGCGAACCTGGTGACCAAAGTGAACTCCCGCTTCCAAGAGCTCTTTCATTGTTACTGTAGCCAAACTATTCTCCTTATTGGTTTATGTACTCACCGGAATTAGTTGTGAACCAATAAATTCCGGTAATGGATTTAGGTTTTCGTAATACGTAATACGCAGTACGTTGTTTGTAATACGTGATACGCAATACGTAAAAGCCGCTTGAGCGTATTACGTATCCGCGTACTGCGTAGAACGATTATCTCTTCGAGAACTGGAATCTCTTACGCGCGCCCTTTTGACCGTATTTCTTACGTTCTTTCTTGCGCGGGTCGCGGGTTACGAGCCCGGCTTTTTTCAGGGCCGAGCGATAATCCGGATTGTATTCCAGCAGCGCGCGGGTAATGCCGTGACGCACCGCGCCGGCCTGGCCCGCCGGGCCGCCGCCGATAACATTGACCAGAATGTCGAACTTACCGAAAGTTTCGGTCAATTTGAGCGGCTGGTTAATGATCATCTGCAAAGTTTCGTTAGGGAAGTAAGTCTCAAAACCGCGGCGGTTGATCTTGACGTCGCCGTTGCCGGGACGCAAATAAACACGCGCTACCGATGTTTTTCTTCTTCCTGTTCCGTAATATTGAATATCTGCCACAATATATTTCCTTTAAAAATTTAGAAAGTTTCGATCACGACCACTTCAGGTTTCTGCGCCGAATGGCGATGATCGCCGTCCGCGTAAACCTTCAGTTTCTTGCCCATCTGCTTGCCGAGTTTATTTTTCGGCAGCATGCCCCTGACCGCGATCTCGAGCACGCGTTCCGGATGCCTGGTGAACTGGTCTTTGACCGTTATCTCCTTTAGACCGCCCGGATAGAGCGTGTGATGGCGATACATCTTCTGGTCGTTTTTCGAGCCTTTGAAGATCGCATGGCGGGCGTTGATGATCACTACGTGATCGCCCATATCGAGGAAAGGCGTCCAGTCGGCCTTGTTCTTTCCGGTTAAAATACGCGCTACTTCAGTTGCAAGGCGACCGACGGTTTTGCCTTTAGCATCAACCACATACCATTTACGGGCTTCAGCCAGTCCTTTGCCGCTGGGAAAATATGTACTCATAATTGCCACTCTGTTTAAAATCATCGCAAAAACGCGAACGATAAGAATATCGAAAACGCCCGTAAGTGTCAAGTAAAGTGGGGCATATATGGAGCGCTCACTGGGAGCGCGGACGGCCCGTCCGCATTTTGTCATTTTTTATAATTAAGATTTTTTGACGATAATACAGGAAGGAACCACGAAAAGACACTAAATAACACCAAGTAAGACGGGAGTTGCAGATTAGCGTCGTTTCGTGTGATTTCGTAGTTATATTTTTTGTTTAGTTTAATTAACTGCTAAAATGATTAGCAATAAGCAGGAACTTTTTTCTGTTTTTATCATCTAATATCATATGAAAACTCTGGAAGATTTCGAGAAAAAGCCCGAAAAAGGGTCGAAAACGGCCTTTTGGGTCGCGGCGATAATTACCGGCCTGGTGGTCGCGGGGATCGTCGCGCTGCTGCTGAACCGGCCGACCACCGACGAGTATCAGAAGCAAACTATCGAAGGCGCTTTTCGCGAGGGCTCGCCGGAATTCGAAGCGCTGACCAAAAAGATCGTGCTGGAAACCGACAAAGACCGCACCACCGAATCGCCCGTCGCGATGGGAACCATCCAGATGTCGATCTGGGGAATCGTCAGGAACCTGACCGGCAAAACCATCACCGGGCTGGAAATAAAAGTGACCGTGATCGATCTGGCGGGAAAACCGGTCAAAGACAAGACCGTGATCGTGATCCCGAAACAACAGGCGTCACTGCAATCTTTTCAGACGACCGGCGTAAAAGTGGTAATAGACGGCTTTGCAAAAGAAGATAACCGCGCCGATATCCGATGGAAAGTAACGGCGATAAAGACGGAGTAGCGCGGGGGTAATTGGTAATAGGTAATTGGTAATATGTAAATGGTAGTAGGTAATTGGTTGTAGTTAATATGGGGTTAGACAATACTAATCACCAATTACCAATTACCCTCCCGTTTTTTTTACAAATAATTCTTCGAGCGATTGCCTGACCGGCTGGACTGAGATAAGCGTGCCTCCCAGTTTTCGCACGATCGGCAATATCAGATCGATATCGGTTTCATTTTCGATATTTACCCGCGCTCCGCTGACGGTGGCATCGACCGAAATACCGCCCACCTGGGCAGTCCCCCGCGACAGTTCGGCGGCGGAGATCCCTGAAATATTTACTTCAAAATTTTGCACTTCGCCGCTCTGGGCGAGTAATTCGTCGAGCCTGCCGGTGGCGGCCAGTTTGCCATTGCGCAGGATTGCGACGCGGTCGCAGAGCACTTCGATATCGGACAGGATGTGCGTGGACATGAAAACGGTCGTGCCCTGTTCGCGCAGGGAAGCGATCAGCTCACGGATCTCGCGGCGGCCGATCGGGTCGAGGCCGCTCATCGGTTCGTCCATGAAAACGATCTCGGGCCGGTTGATCAGCGATTGGGCAAGGCCGGTTCGCTGCAGCATCCCCTTGGAAAATTTGCGAAGCTGGCGGTTCCAGGCGGCTTCTTCCAGGCCGACGCGGGTCAGTAACTCTTCGGCGCGGGTTTTTCGCTCACCGGCGGGAATGCCGAAAAGCTCCGCGAAATACATCATCAATTCGCGCGCCGTCAGGTAATCGTAAAAGTAAGGATTTTCCGGCAGATAGCCGATCCGCGCGTGCATCTTTACATCACTGATGTCGGCGCCCAAAATTCGCGCCGTGCCGGCGGTCGGAAACATCAGTCCCATCAGCAATTTGATGGTGGTCGTTTTGCCCGCGCCGTTGCCGCCGAGAAAGCCGAAGATTTGCCCGCGCTCGACCTGAAGATTCAGCCCGTCCAGCGCGCGCACCTTTTTCTTTTTCCAAAAACCGACCTCGTAATCCTTGGTCAGATTTTCAATTTCGACGATGTATTCCATAGATTTAAAAATGAATTTGCGGCAGAAATCACCGCGGGTAAGATTTTAGCGGAAAACGGGTGACGAAACAATTAAATTATATGTAGTTGTTTAGAGGCGGTCTGCGACCGCCGTAATATACGCGGCGGTCGCAGACCGCCTCTAAACGCCTCTAAACGTAAGGTTACCGCACCACCGTACTGACAACCTTGCCATTAATGATCGTTCCCACACAGTGAGTGACGTATTCGAACGGGTCGCCGTCATAGAGCGCCAGGTCGGCGTCCTTGCCGACCTCGAGCGAGCCGACGCGGGCTTCGATGCCGAGCAGTTTGGCGGCGTCGATGGTGATCGTCGCCAGGGCTTCGCGCTGCGTCAGGCCGTTGGCGGCGGCGATGGCGGCTTCGTAGAGCACGACGCGGGTTTTCGGCACATAGCCTTCGAAACCGCTTTGCAGCGCGACGGGAATTCCGGCGGCTTTGAGTTTCGAGGCCGTTTCCATGCTCAGGTTTTCGGTTTCGCCGCCCGCGCGTTCCATCGTCGGATGGACGATGACCGGCACGCCGGCGTCCTTGATGTCCTTGATGACCAGGTAGGCCTCGGCCGCGCCGTCTAAAACCAGACGCAGGTTGAATTCCTTTGCCAGCCTTAAGGCGGAGATGATGTCCTGCGCGCGGTTGGCGGTGATCATTAACGGGATCTCGCGTTTGATCAGCTTGACGAACATTTCCGAACGCAGGTCGCGCGCGCCATTGGTTTTTTTGGCGGCCGCCTGAGCTTTGACAAGTTCGGCGCGGAGCATCGCGATCTGTTTGGCGCGGGTTCCCGGCGATTTGCCCTGCCCGGCCAGCGCGCTGTCGCCGAGGTTCGCGGCGATCATCGCCACGGGGACGATGGCGGCTTCGTCGGCGGTGTTGCCGACGGTTTTGACGATCATCGTCTGCCCTGAGATCAACGCGCCCTGCGAGTGCCCGGTGTGGAGCGTGGTGACGCCCAGCCCGCGCAGCCATTCGATCAATTTTTCATCCGGGTTATAGGCGTCGATCGCGCGCAGCTCGGGCTGCATCGGGCTGGAAACTTCGAGCTGCATCTGATCGTGCGGCTGGTTCATGTAGCCCGACAGGCCAACGACGGTATGAGCGTCGATCAGGCCGGGCGTGACGACTTTGGCGGTGACGACCTGGTAGCTTGCGGGAATTTTTACCTGCGCTTCGGTGCCGACGGCCTCGATCTTGCCCGCCGCATTCATCAGCACAACGCCGTTTTTGATCGGCTCGCCCGTCATCGTCCAGACGGTTTCGCCTTTGACCGCAATTTGCGCATTCGCGATAACGGAACAAAGAAAAAGAATTGCCACAGAGAAACACAGAGACACAGAGGGAAGGATATTCATCGTTAATCTTTTTCCATTATTCATTAGTTATTACCCCCGTCTTCCTCTTCTTCGCCGTCGTGGTGCGTTTCGCCGTCGCTGCCGACGCCGTAGCCGCCGGTAGAAATTTTATAATCGGCGGGATTGCCGCGGTCGAACACTTTTTTGCCGTCAACCCAGGTTTGCAGCACGTGCGTATAAACGCTCAGCGGGTCGCCGGACAGAATGATGAAATCGGCGTCCTTGCCGACTTCGAGCGAACCGACGCGGTCTTGCAGTTCGAGCATGATCGCATTTGCCATCGTCAGCGCATAGAGCGCTTTGTCGCGCGACATTCCGCCGCGCACGCCGATGGCGGCTTCGCGTAAAAAGAAACGCGAATCGGTAATGTTGTCGTCCGTGTGAAATCCGACCAGCACACCGGCTTTTTCCAGCACCGCCGCGTTTTCATATCTGATGTCCATCGTTTCCAGCTTGCCGCCGGGCGAATCGATCAGGATGATCGACGCGGGAACTTTCGCTTTAGCGATCTCGTCGGCGACCTTCCAGGCTTCGGAAACGTGCTGCAGCACGACCTTGAAACCGAATTCTTTTTGCAGCCGCAGCACGCTCATGATGTCGTCGTTGCGGTGGGTGTGAAAATGCACGGTGCGCTTTCCGTCGAGCGCTTCGACCAGGGCTTCCATCGCCAGGCTTCGCTCCGGCATTTTGGCGGCGTCGCCGTTGGCTTTTTTTATTTTGTCGCGATACTCCTGAGCTTTGATAAATTGTTCGCGGACGAGCGCGACGGATTTGGCGCGGGTGCCGGGAAAGGGGCCGCCGCCGCCGGCACGCAGGCTGTTGGTGCCGTTGGCGAATTTTATCCCGCCCATGTATTTTCCGGCTTTGTCATAGATCATCAGGTCGTCGATCTTGACGGCGTCGTCGCGGAGTTTTAAATAGATCGTCTGCCCGCTGTCCAGATGGCCGGAACCAGGCATCACGTTCACGGTGGTGATCCCGCCGGACTGCGCTCTTTGCAGGCTGGCCGCGTGGACGTTTATTCCGTCCATCACCCGCACTTCAGGCTGGATCGGCGACGAACCGTCCCCACCGGAGCCGTCCCCGATGTGGCTGTGAGAATCGACCAGGCCGGGCATCACGGTCTTGCCGGCCAGATCGACGATGGCTGCGCCGGCCGGGATCTTTACCGAAGCGCGGCTGCCGACCGACGATATCCTGCCGTTTTGAACGACCAGCACGCCGTCTTCGATCGGCGGCCCGACGATCGGAATTATCCGGGCGCCGGTAAACGCCACCGGTTTGTCCTGTCCCAAAACCGCACAAGCAAAACAGAGAAGCAGCAAAAAAACAGAGAAATGTCTTTTCATTTTGAATATTCCTTATCCGAATCGAATGTTAAAGAAGTGCAAAATCAAAATTGCTACGAAATGAGGCAACTGTCAAGAACTCGGAATGAAGTAATTAAAATTGACTGACAACCGGCCTTGCCGATAAAGTTGCGGATTCGGATTTTTTCGTGTCGTTTAGTGTAATTTCGCGGTTATCTCTTAAGTTTTATTTTCTCATACTATAAAGGCGGAAACCACGAAATAACACGAAAAAACATTGATCGTTCTTATCAGTTTATACCGGCAAGATTCTCCAACTCCGCCGCACTTAAGCACACGAAACGACACGACACGAACAAACAGATCCGCAATTTTATAGGCCTAAGCCAATATTCCCGTTGAGCTGCTATCAAATTTGATGGGGTTTATTAACCCGCCGTCTTTTCATTTAGCGGCAGGGTGACCAAAAATGTGGTTCCCGTCGATCCGTTAGCAGAGTCGTTAGCCGAGCCTATAGTAGGGGAAACCTCGATCCTGCCGCCGTGGGCGGTGATTATCCCGTAGCAAACGGCGAGGCCGAGGCCGGTGCCTTTTCCCGCCGTTTTGGTGGTAAAAAACGGGTCGAATATTTGTTTGGCATTTTGCGGGTCGATGCCGGTTCCGGTGTCGGAAATTTTTATGCTCAAAAAACTATCTTCGTCGCGTGCGGTCGCGATCGTCAGCTCGCCGCCGTCCGGCATCGCGTCGCGGGCATTTAAGAACAGGTTGAGAAAAACCTGCTGCAGCTGGTCGGCGTCGGCGGGAACTTCCGGCAGGGAATCGTTCAAATTTTTTACCACGCGTAATTTTTGAAAATCCCGGTCGAAGACGGCCAGTCGCAAACTGCTCTCGATGATCTCATTGATGCTGACGGTGGTTTTTGCCGCCGGCCGCGTGCGGGCAAAATCCATCATGTCGCGCGTGACCTGCGAGATGCGCAAAATTTGCGTGGAGATGATCTCCAGGCGGTCGCGGGTCTGTTCGTCCAGATTATCCTTTGCCTGCATCATCTGAATGAGCGAAGAGATCGACGCCAGCGGATTGTTGACCTCATGCGCGACCCCGGCGGACAGCGTGCCCATCGCGGCTAGCTTTTCGGTGCGGATCAGCTGTTCGTTGAGTTTTTGCAGCTGCTCGATATCGCCGGCCATTTTGCGGCTCATTTCGTTAAAGGACTGCGCCAGAATGCCGATCTCGTCGTTGCTGTTTTCGGAGACGGTCGTGCCGTATTCGCCCTCGGTGACGGCGACGGCGGCGAGCGTGATCCGGCGCAGCGGGCGCGAGATGCTGCGGACGATCAGCAGCACCAGGATCAGGTTCGGCACCAGCGCGGTGATCAGGCTGAACGTCAAATATTTTCGCCACGCTTCGTAGTTCATCCCGTCGTTAAACGACCAGATGACGATCGGTATCTGAAAGATCATAAAGCTCAGGATGGCGACCGTCGCGATGCTCAGGGCGATCTTGTAGGCGATGGGAAAAAGCCGGAATTGATCGAGCGCCGTTTGAAAAGAAAAGAGTTTGAAATTAGAGATCGCAAAAGCAAAAACCAGAATGCCCGGCAGCGCAAAGATCGAACTCAGCGGCAGCAAATAATAAAGCCCGAAATATGGGAGCGCGATATTAGCCGTCGTTTTGAGCAGGAAGGTCAGCCCGATGCCCCACATCACCGCGCCGAGCTGCTGTCCCTGCTGGGTGCCGCGATACTTTAAATATTTCCGCAGCAGGATAAAAGCGCCGTAGGCAAAAACGGCATAGACATAAACGACAAATACATAGGCCAGCGGGGCGAGATCGATGACGAATCTGCCGCCTTCGAATCCGACCCGGTACCAGAGCATTCCGGCAAAGATCGCCGGGATCAACACCAGCGCGGGCGCAAAGACGACGGCCGCTTTTTTACGCGGCGTGCGCAAGTTTTCGGGAAAGACCCAGGCAAAGATCATGAGAAAAAACTGCAGGATGAGAGAAAGAACAAAACTCGCGCTCGCCCACCAAAAAGCGAAAAAATTCGCCGCCAGGAACTCAAAAAAAACGATGTCCTTGACCGTCCATAAAGCAAGGCAGGCGACAAAAGCGGCAAATGTCTGATGGGCACGGTTTCGCGGCGCGGCGGCAAAAATGTAAAAGCCGAGAGTGACTTGCAGAAATAAACAAAGCAGCAGCAAAACCAGCATATGTATAGCGCGTTCGAAGAGAGAACCACCCCGCCGCTTGCAGCGGCACCCCTCCTTCGTAAGGAGGGGAGTTTTAAAACAGGAAAACGAAACCGCCGCTATTTTAGCCTGATTTTAAGTGTTGTGCCTATGCCGTGAGCATTGACGGGAAGTACGTCCAATTTTATGTAGTAAAAATCCGCCGAGAATTTTTTGGTAAATTTTTTTGTGATGCCGGCGTAGAATTCGTTTCTTACCCACGAGCGCGCGTCCAGATCCCAATAGCCTTCTTCGGAGATATAAGGCGCGAAGAGTTCCTTGTCTTTTTTTGTGATCGAATAGCTGACCTGAAAACGCTGGCGGTAGCGGTTAGAATCGGTGCGGTTGACCCGGAAAGAACGCTCGTACATATTACGTTCCTTGAAGGTGAATTTCTTCCAGGTCTTTTCCAGCCCGAGCGCAAAACTCAAACGCTGTTCGTAGCTCCTGGTATTGGGCAGATTTTCATCCGTCTTGTACTGGTACGCGGCGTAGGCATGCACGAATTTATTAACGCGAAAATCCAGCGTGAGGCCGGCCCGGCTGTCGACGATCTGGGAAAGATTGTTCTGGCCGAAGCGAAAAATGCCGCTGAACGTGGCCGTAACGCGGTCAAAGGTTTTACCCTTTTTATCCTTACCCTGTTTGATCGGATAGATGAGCTGAACCTCGTTCCATTCCTGGAATTCGGTTTTGGTGGAAGACGGACTTTGAGCGAAAGCCGAAAGGCCGCTGATCAATATTAGAAATAGGAACAATGCCGGTTTCATAAATGCTTTAGGCTATAAAATTAGATAAGGCAAAGTCAATAAAAATAAAGTTTGAGTGGTGGATCAGTTTGAAAATTTGCGGATTGGAGCCCGCGTTGCGGGCGGCATAGTGATAGCCCTAAGCGTTAAGCCTGGGGTGGCGATGATCTTTATGGTGAAAAGCCCGTTTTAACGGGCGGCAGAGCTTTCGCCCGTTAAAACGGGCTGATATTTGTTTTGCCTTCGTGACCCCGGGTTTCGCTGCGCTCCACCCGGAGCTACCGTTATGCCGTCAGCTCCGCTGACTTTGTTGAACATAATTAGAGTCAGTAGTTCAACTTTATCTAATATAATTATCAAACTGACCCATCACCAAAGTTCGGATAAGGGGGTGAGTTTACTTATTCATAAAAGCAGGAAGATCTTTAATTCAAAGAGAGAACCACCCCGACGCTGGAGCAGCGCCACCCCTCCTTCGTAAGGAGGGGAGTTTTTGTTTTTCACTTTAGCGGAGTCCGAGAATAAAGGCGCTGATTATCAGCGAGATCCCGACCGCCATTGGGAGGACGTTGGCTTTTTCGATCAAATGGCCGCGTTCCATAAGACGGTGTACGACGGCGAACATCAGAAAACCGGCCAGCGCGACCGGCGCGGCAAAAACCGCTCCGAAAAGTCCGCCGATCAGGAAAACGATTGCTCCGCCGGCAAAACCGGTAGCGGCCGCCCAGACCAGCGCCAGCAGTGAAACGAAGCCGAACATTTTGCTCCACGAAGAGCGCTCTAATTTTTGGATATTGTCGCCCAGCACTTTTCCCATTTTCCAGCCGACCAGAGCGCAGACCGCGTTCATAAAAAACAGCAGGAAGAAGGGAACCGGATTATAAAAGTTTGGGTCGATACCGTATCCGCCCATCCGGATAAAATACGCGGCCGGCGGCAGTATTCCCAAAAATAATCCCAAGTATCCGTAGGCTTGTTTTGCCGTCAGCGGCGAGCGCATGGACAGCGCGTCGATCTCTTCCTGATAACTGCGGTAAAGCACCCGGCGGCGGGCAAATTCCGCGTTTTCGGCGAGCAGGGCGTTTAATCTGCCGTCCGGCTCATCCGCAGCGGCGGGGATTGTAATTGCGGTTGCGCTGGTAGCGCCTGCTGTTGCGGCGGCTGACATGGTATTACCTCAATTTTCTGCGGCTTATTAAAGCCATTCACTTTATTATTCGATCCAACTTCAAATCCGGTTTTCGCTTTCGCAAAAATCTCTTCGGCCCGGCTTATTTGTTTGACGTCTATTAGGTCCAAAAGTTCCAAAATAAGTTCCTGCAAAGCGAAAATATTTGGCGCCGGGCCGCTGCCGTTAACTAGAACGCGCGCGCCGGATAAATTTGCCAGATCGGCCATTTGTTTAAAAAAATCTTCACGCGCATTGCTTTGATGCGCCTTTAAGCGCATACTGTTCCGCTTGGCAAGGCATTTTCCCGCTAGAGATAATTCCTTCTTTTTCCGTCCGGCGATACGAAAAATTTCAAAGTCACTTTCGCCTACTGTGTTCTCATCGGCTTTTAAGGCTAATGTCAAACCCGCGTAACGCTCCAAAACATCGCGAAAAGTAAAGAAATGCAGATCGAGCCCCGTTTTGGAGTTCAGCTCGATAAAAGCCTGGAGAATTTGCTCCTGCAGCACCGACATTTGCTGCCCGAGCAGGGAAATTTCCGGATCGGGCTTAAAAAAAGTTTTTTTGGTGATACTTTCGGCGGCTTTCTTTCGCCATAGTAAGTAGGCATATGCTGTCCAAACGAGCCCGACGGCGACGGATGTGAGCAAAAGCCTGCTTGAAACGCCTTTTTTGCGGTTATACAGGAAAAAGTACACCCCGAACGGTGCGCCGCAGGAAAGATAAATGATTAAAAGGTCGCTCCAATGCATCTTAATTGAAGCAAAGTGCAACCAACGTGCCAGGGAGAATGCAAGTTTAGTAAAACCGGGCGTTCTTTAGCTAAATGCCTTAAACAAAGGCCGATATTTGAGCAAGATAAATATTTTGGGAACTAAACAGGTGCCGAAAGCGTTAAAGAGATTAGCAAAGTGCAATACGCTTATTTCTAAATTGGCATTATGCAAACCGCAAAAAGCTGATATTAAGTCGTCTGAAAGACTGGTATCAAATTTGCTCAAATAATAATCAGCGGTTTGATATTTATACCGAATTCATACGTTAGAAAGTTTTATACAGAGGTGAGCAATCATGAATAACAGTAAAATAAAGGTGATAAAGAAAAACACCGAAGAGGCTAAAAAGCCCGTAAAAGCAGTAAAACAGAAATCTTCGAAGCTGGTGGCGCATGAAATGGTGACCACAGTGACGAATTGGGTTACCGAGTTTCAGCAGAAGAGACGCGAAGAAACCGCCACCGCGATCCGGCAGTTGTTAAATAACGACCAGCCGAAACCGCACGGCGTGTAAATAACCCGACAAAAAATAAAAGTAAGCAAAGTTTTATTTTCCTCCTCTAGACAACACAAACCCCTGCAAACTTAAGGGTAACCTCGATAGGTTACCCTTCTTTTTTACCCCGTTCGGCGATCAAAATATTTTTTACCGAGCATATCCAAAGTTCTTTAGCGACGATCCAAATTAGGGAAATTCCGGCGGTGCGGGACTTACCTGCGCCCCCATGCAAGGTTTGCCGTCAGCTAAAATAACATAACCGGTCTTAAAAGATGCCTTTTTTAAGATCTTTTTCGCCACCTTGTTGAATGTCCCGACCGCTCCTACCCAGTACCTCTCCTGCGGCCTTGGGTCTTCGGGAGTGCCGCCGATGATCGTGTTGTCGTAATAGAGAAACATATCGTTTCGACCGTGGTTTACATCGTTACAATCATTATTAATGGTCATGATGTATGTTGCCCCGTTTCCCGGGATCCTGGCGATCTCCTCCGCCGGAGCAGCCGGATCCACTCCCCGTTTAACCGACAGGACGCCGCCGTCGTCCAACGTGACCTGAGCCCTCAACGAGTGGGCGATGTGAAATGAGATCATCTGGCCTGCGAGACTGGTTCCATCACGATCCTGTCCATTTCGAAAGACCTTCTCCTTGGTTCGTGTTTGCACATAGTCGTCAACGGAAAAAAAGGCATGCTCGAGCTCCAGGGCGATCGTTTTCTCACGCCAGTCTCCCCTTAAAAAGACAGTTTCATGAGTGTTATATCCGCTCGCGGCGGTGTCGGTTGTAAAATTAAATACCTCTTTCGCGAATCCGGCCGTTTGTCCCGCAGAGCTTACTGGACTTGACGCGGAAATTTTTACCACTGCCTTAGGTACCGCCAGGGAAATCGGAGTGCTTGCAGTACCCCCGTAAGGCCCAAAGCTAAAGAGTGCCTGGTGGCAAGGGTTCCAGGGAATCAGGACTTTCCAATTACCCGACCCTTTCCGGTAGCAAAGAGCAGGTCCAAAAATGTTAATTTCCACATATGTTTTCATTTTTTCTCCTTCTGATATCTATTGTTTTAGACCCGATCTTAATCCGCGATAAACCCCGCGGCATTTCTACCCGATGTAGAAAGATAATGTTACCGTCCACACTCCGGAGACGTTTTTCTCGCCGGTTCCCAAAGCCACTGCCCAGCGGGTGCGTTGTTTCGAATGTCGTGTCTATAACCTATGCAGATTTAGCCGATTCTCTTTCATGCTGCCGCCTTTAGAAGTGACGGATAGAACTGTCGTTGCAGGAGAGAGACTAGAGAGAATGAGTTTTTACTAGAGAGAATTAAACGGGCGATTTACTATTTGATTCTAACCGTTTACCATGACTTCAGCAAAAATCACGCGTTTATTCGTCAATTATGAAAGATAAGGTAGTTATCGTTACGGGAGCCACGTCCGGCATTGGCCGGGCAACTGCCGTTTTATTTGCGGCGCAGGGCGCTAAGGTGGCGGCGGTCGGCAGAAAAAATGAAGCGCTGGCCGAACTTGAACGCGAAATAACGGCTTCAGGCGGCGCGGTCAAAATCATCGCGGCCGATCTCAGCATGGGAGAAGAGCCGGTCGGGCAGATAATCGCCGAAACCGTCGAAGCCTTCGGCGGGATCGATGTTTTAGTTAATGGCGCGGGCATCATCGCCAACGGAACCATCGAGACCACCGATGTCGAAGAAGGCGATGCGATGATGAATATCAACGTCCGTTCAGTTTTTCTAATGATGCAGAAAAGCATTCCGCACCTGGAAAAGAACAAGGGGAACATTATTAATATTTCCAGCGTGGCGGGAACGCGGGCTTTTCCGAATGTGCTGATGTACTGTATTTCCAAAGCGGCGGTCGATCAATTGACGCGCTGCTCGGCATTGGAACTGGCGCCGAAGGGAATCCGTGTAAATGCGGTGAATCCCGGCGTGGTCGTAACCGATATCCACAAACGCGGCGGAATGGATGAAGAAAAATACGCTGCGTTTCTGGAACACTCGAAGACGACGCACCCGCTGGGCCGGGTCGGCACGGCAGGGGAAGTGGCGGAATTGATCGCATTCCTGGCTTCGGATAAAGCGGGCTGGATCACCGGCGCGACGTATGAGATCGACGGCGGACGGCAATTAACTTGTGCCAGGTAGGGAAATAGAGCGGGAAATCAGGAAATGGGAAATTAAAGGAAATGAGAAAAGAGAAGCGGAAATGATAAATTCCTGATTTCCTTAGCTTCCTCATTTCCTGCCTGGAAAGCGAATGAGAATAAAACTTCTCCCCAGTTCATTTGATGAAAAAGGCTGCGCTTCGCCGGAGCAGCACTTGACCTGTTATGTGCTGGACGACCGGGTCGCGCTCGATGCCGGCAGCCTCGCCCTGACCGTGGGCCAGGGCCATCGTAAAGACGTTCGCGATATCATCATCACCCACCCGCATTTGGATCACATTGCGGGAATGCCGTTTTTTATCGACGACCTTTTCGAACATTTACAGGAACCGATCCGCGTCCACGGAACCCACGAAGCGCTCGAGGCGCTGGAAAAACACATTTTTAACTGGGAGATCTACCCGCGTTTTTCGGAGATAGAAAATCGTTTCGGCAAGGTGATGGAATATTTTCCCTTTAACGTGCGGGAGTCTTTCGACATTGCCGGCTACCGGATAAAAGCGATCCCCGTCAATCACCAGGTGCCGACCATCGGGCTGATAATTTCAGACGGCAAGAGCACGGTCGCGCTCAGCTCCGACACGGCCGAAACGGATGAATTCTGGCAGGCGCTCAACGAAGAAGAAAAACTCGACGCGCTGCTGGTCGAATCGTCCTTTCCCAATGAACTCGAAGAGCTGGCGCGCGCTTCTTATCACCTGACGCCGAAAATGCTCAAAAGCGAGCTGGCAAAATTAAGACATCAAACACGCGTTTTAGTAGTGCATTTAAAACCCGCTTACTACCGGCAGACAAGAGACGAATTGAACGAACTTGGAATCCCGGGCCTGGAAGTGATGAAGATCAGCGAAGATTATGAATTGTAAAATGGGTCGTGGATGTTGGTTCGTTGATCGTTGTTGGTAGATCGTAGCTCATTGATTGATCGTATAGCCCTCATTAACTACAAACTACCACCACTAACAACGATCCACGAACCACGAACCACCAACAACGAACATTCAGTTACTCCTGCTCCGTTTCCGGTTTTTTATGTTTTGCTTTACGGCCTGAAGGCATTGCTTTTTCCTCCGGCTTGTTAGAGCCGAATCTGCGCGTCGGCGGCGCCACCGGCTTGCGAATGGAATCGAAGATCAGGCGTTCTTTTCTTTTGGCTTCTTTTTTAACTTTTCTACGTTTCATCAGGATAGGATTATACTCTATCTCGCGCTGCGTGATACGCAGTATGCTATACGTTAATAGTTATTGGAAACGTCCGTTAAAATTCACTATAATTCTTATAGTAGTATTTTTTGCTTTTCAGTTTTAACCGTAATGTTCAAGTAATGATCGAGAAGAACGCTCTTCGGCGCCGTTTCTGGTTAGCCACTTCAAGTTACGTCATGCTGGTGGCGGCAGCCGCGGTGGCGGTTTTCTGCGGCGTCTGGTGGTACCTGCACGCCGACGACGAAGACTCGACCTGGATCTTTGCCGGCCTCTGCGCCAGCGCCACGATCGGGGCGGCGGTGGCGGTGCGCGAATTCATCCTGCGCAAATTTTATATCCGTTACCGTCTGGAACAGGAAAGGGTAGAGCGGTTAAATCGAAACGCGCTGCTTTCGAAGGGAAAACTGACCCTCGAAAAACACGCGTCGATGCTGAAAACGCTGGAGAAAAGATCTCATGCGGCGAACGGCAGCGCGGCCGTTCCGCAGACGCACCTGGAAATGTTTCGTTCATGTAACGATTACCTGGCGCGAACCGAAAGAGAGATCAGAACCATCGCGGTCGGTTCGCCGCGGCTGGCGGCCTTCCGGCACGGGCAGGAAGTGATCAAGAATCTGCACAAGCATCACCTGCTGATGTGGGCGGCGGGTGAAACGAACATTCTGACACAGGAAGCCCGCGTTCGTGCTACAATATCGGAAAAGATCGAAACCGCGCAGAGGGCTTTGAACGTATTAGAATCGGCGCTGCAGTATTACCCGGAAGAGGCCCAACTGCTGGATTCGGTCAGCGCCATCAGAGGTTTTATCGTATCGGTCAGAGTTTCTCATTTAACCGAAGAGGCGGAAAAAGAAGCATTCAAGGGGAGATATGAAAAGGCGATAGATTTTTATTACGACGCGCTCTTTTACCTTTCCAGAGAAGCCGAAAATCTGGACGAAAACGAACAAACGATGATCGCCAAGGAAATCAAAACAAAGATCAATCATTTGCAGAGAGCTTTAAACGGATAGGAAGTTTCGGCAGCGTCTCTTCTTTAACTCGTCGCCCGAGGGAACAAGGAATTAAATGATCAGTCAGAAATGTCCGCGATGTAACAGCAGCAGAGTCAGACGCGGTTACCGGCACACACCCTGGATATCGCGCCTGATAGGCCGCTACCATTTACTTTGCGACAGCTGTAATTGGGAATTTACCGGTTTTGCCCTGCCCGGCACTACGTCTTCAAAACCGACGCGCCGGCCGAGAACAGGCTCCGGATCGTCCGCGGGAAGCGGCAAAAACTCTTCACCGGCCGAGGAAAATATCCCGGAATTAAAAGATCCGGTTCCGGTGGAAAAAGGAAGATAAAGCGGTTTAAACGAGAAAACCGCGCCGATCTTTTAAGCGAAACTTACAAATCAAGCCCGGCCCCTGTCATCAATTGTGTTAAATAGGTATTCCAGAAATCTTTCCTTTCTTTTGGCCTTTCAGATATTGTCCATATTTTCTTTTACCTATTCGCAATCCACCGAACCGGAACCGTCGCCTTCTCCGGCTATTACCGAGGCGGGAACTCCGCTTTCTGCAACCGCCGGGCCCGATTCGGCATCAAAAGAGACACTCCCCCCGGTCAAAACGAATGCGACCAATGCAGCGAATACAGCGCCGGACGATCTGATCCATTTCGGCGACCTGGTGGAGATCGACGTGGTCGGGAGCGTCGAACACGATTGGCGCGGCCGGATCAGCCCGGAAGGTTTTATCCCGGCACTCTCATTCGCCGCGGAGCCGGTTTTTGCTCTTTGCCAAAATGAAGAAGATATCGCGCAAAAGGTGATCGCCGCCTACGGAAAATTTCTCCGCAACCCGCAGATATCCGTGAAGATCGTGGATCGTTCCGGCCGCCCGGTCGCGACCCTTTTAGGAGCGGTGAAAACACCCCAGGCTTTCAGGATCAAGCGCGCCGTCAGGTTAAACGAACTGATCGCTATTTCCGGCGGGATCATCGACAACGCCAGCGGAGAGATCCAGATATTCCGGCCGGCGAGGCTGAGCTGCAGCAGCAGTGGGGGCGAAGAAACGGCCCTTGCGGGCAAAACTGCCGAGGACGGTTCGCGCTATCTCAATGTAAAGATCGCCGATCTGATCGCGGGCAAGCCGGACGCTAATCCGTTTGTCAAAACCGGGGATATCGTCACGGTAATGGAAGCCGCTTCGATCTATGTCATCGGCGGGGTGAACGACCCCCAGACGATCTTTGCCCGGCAGGAAATGACGGTCAGCCGCGCGATCGCGACGGCGGGCGGCCCGGTCAAGGGCGTCGATACAAAAAAGATCGTCATCTACCGAGGGGAGAACGGCGCGGTCGCAATGATCGACGTCGATCTGGCCCGGATCGCGGCCAAACAGGCGCCGGACGTTGTCCTGCAAGCATTTGATATCGTTGAAGTTCCGCAGGCAGGCCGCGACTCCAAACGGCAGCCGCCGGCCGTTCCGGCTGCGTACGGAAAACCTGCGAACGGCGCCGGAATGCCGGTCGTCATTGTCGATTAGCGGAATTCCTGTTAAAATTTGCTTCCTATTGGAATGTATCCGAATAGGCTGAAATGTAAAGGTTAGTTTTCTGAGAGGTTATTTTTAATGAGCGAGTTAACAAAAAGATTCAGTCCGCGTATGATCGCCCTTTTCGGCCTGGTCGCTGTCGCGGTGCTGATCGGAGTTTTATTATATTTGGAATTTATCGCGGTACTGTACGTGCTGGCGACGTTGGCGCTGGTCGGACTGCTGCTGGTAGTGGCTTTTGACGATCTGGAAAAGGTGGACAGGGACGCTTCCGGGTTTAGCTCTGAAGAAAGAAAATAAGTCTCTCTCATCGCTTTTTCACCAACGGGTTTTAGATGGTTAAGCTGAGACTAAAAATTTCCGCCGTTTTGCTTTTACTGGTGTTTGCGCTGCAGGCATCGGCATACACGGTGCAGTACGCGGATAAAAGCAAAACTCTGCGGCTGCGCTGGAAAACCAACGTCATCGAACTCGAACTTTCACGTTCACTGCAAAAAGAACTGCCGCTGGTGCGGATGGCAAAACCGGAAACGGGAATTTACGATGCCATCGAGCGCAGCCTGCAGCATTGGAAGAACGTCGCCAGCGTCGATTTCCGCGTCAACTGGACGGATGAGAAAACGGACGTCAGCCCGGCGGGCGTGCGCGGCGACGGCGTCAATCTGATAACCATCGCCGATACTCCCGACAATATTTTATTTTTCGACGGCGAACCGGAAACCGCCGCCAAAACGCGCGTTTTTTTTAACGGCAAAGGCCAGATCACCGAGGGCGATATCGTTCTCAATCCCTACCAGCTTTTTTCCGACGACGACACGAACGGCACGTTCGACCTGGAATCGGTGCTGACCCATGAGATCGGGCATTTGCTGGGACTCGGGCATTCCGAAATAACCGGCGCGACGATGCAGGGACACCACGCGAAAAACGGCATTTACAGCCTGCCGGTCTCTGCTTTTCGTTCGCTTTCGGCCGATGACGTCGCCGGCGCGCGGGCGCTTTTCGGCCCGGCGCTGAATGATGACACGGAAGAATGCTGCGGCGCGGTGAACGGCAAACTGCTTTTCGGAAAAGAAAAAGCGGTAAAGGATCTGCAGGTATGGCTGGAAGATGCCAGAACGGGCCGGATAATGGCCGGGACTACTTCGGATCAGAACGGCAGCTGGAGTCTGGAAGGCCTGCCGGCGGGCAGATACACGGTCTTTGCGCAAAGCCAGCCGGACCATAGCGAAGCTAAAACTAAAAAGCTGTTTTCCGCGATAAGTTTGGGTGAAGTGGCCGTGGCGGCGGGAAAGGCCGCGACTTTTGAAAAACCTTTTGCACTGAACCCGCGCAAATTATCGCTCGACTATTTGGGGTTTAATTCCCAGCTTTCCTCGCTGGCGGTGCCGGTCAACGCCGGTAAAAAATACGCGCTCTTTATCGGGGACAGAACTTTGCTGAACGACAATTTCAAGCTTTCCTTTAATTCTCCGAATCTGGAATTTGTTAAGGGCAGTATCCGCACGAATGAGTTTAACTCCGGCCTGAAGGCTTTTGTCTTCGATGTAAAAATTGCCGACAGCACGCCGCCAGGTGAATACAGCCTGCGCGTGCAGCGCGGACCGGACGTCATCTACCTGGTCGGCGCGCTCACCGTCGATCCCGACGTGAACAATTATTTCTCCGTTTTAACTCAATAACTATTAATTATTCACTATAAACTGGTAACTGTTTTTTCAGTAATTCTTTTTAAAACAGTTAAGAGTGAAAAGTGAATAATTAATAGTTCAAATTATATATCCGATGAAAAAGCATTCGCCTGTCACTTATGACACCGTACGCCGGTTGGCGCTGGCGCTTCCCGATGTGGAAGAAGGGACTTCGTACGGCACGCCCGCGCTGAAAGTAAAAAAGAAGATGTTCGTGCGGCTGAAAGAAGACGGCGAAACGATCGTGCTAAAAACCACCTTCGAAGAACGCGAAGAACTCATCGCCGCCGACCCGGAAACCTACTTCATCACCGATCATTATCTGAACTACGAATATATTTTAGTAAATCTGAACAAGGTGAAGATTGAGGCGCTCGAGGATCTTATTCGCGGGTCGTATAGAATGGCGCAGGTCAAAAATAAATAACACGACAAAGACACAAAAGGACACGAAGTAAGAAATATCTTCGTGTCCTCTGTGTCTTTATGGTGAAATCTTGCACACTCCCCTGCGGTCGTGTTTCTGCCGCAGCTAATTACCCATTTTCATTTGTCTCATCTGTCGCATCTGTCTCATCGGCATCATTAATTTGCCGTCGGCGCCGCTGGTCAGGGCCATAAAGTCCGAGTCCTGGCGGATCGAATCGAACATCATATCGACGCGGGCTTCCATCATTTCCTTGCTGCGGACGGCCTGGTAGCGCTCGTACTCAAAAAAGTGGCGCTTTAGCATTTGCAGAGCCTTTTCTTTTTGCCCGGCCTGGGCAAAGATCGCCGCCAGATTGTACGAAGCAGGCATTAAATTGATATTGGCTTTTGCGATCTTTACGGCTTCGTCGCTCTTGCCGTTGGCGGCCATAAAAACGGCGGCGAAGACGAGATTGTAAGGGTCTTTCGGATCGAGCGCCAGCGCTTTTTCGGTGTATTCGCTGCCGCGGGCCAGATCGCCCTCGGAATTCCAATAGACCGCGATATTGCGAAGGGTGAGCGCCAACGGATAAACATCCGCCGACTGTTCCATTAGTCCCAGACCCTTTTTGAACTCGCCTTCGTGGATCGTCATCTTGCCGAGTCCGTGCAGCGCGACGGCGCGCGAAAGCGGATCGGAAGGCATCTCGAGTATCTGTTCAAACAGCGCGCGCGCTTTTACCCAGTCGCCGAAATCGTGGCGATAAAGCTCGCCGAGGTAACGCAGCGGGGTAGGGTCGGCCGGATCCATCCGGTTAGCCTGGCTGTAATATTTATGGGCGAGAACATATTGGCCTTTATTTTCCGCGATCAGTCCGCGCTTCATCGCCTGGACGATCAGGGCGCTGATTTTCGCATTGAAATTCGGCGCGGCGGGTACGGAAATGTCGGCTTTGGAATCGAGTTTCTTCAACTCTTTTTCGGCGTCCTTGGCCTTTTTGGGAAACATACATTTTTCCGCCGCCACTGTCTGGTAGAGCTTGACGGCTGCGGCGCTGTCGCCGGCGGCAGATTTGGCTTTGGCGTCTTTCAGGCTGGTATCGAGCGACGCTTCGCGTTTCTTTATTTCGTCGCCGACCATTTTTTCGACGTCCGCGATCTTGATCTTTCCGTCCTTGTTTTCGACCTTGCCCACGGGCGCGCCGTCGGGCGTAGAAAGCACCGCGACGGGCAGCGTCGATTCGCCGATCAGGTCATCCGCGTGCGGCGTGCGCTTATCGGCAAGCTGCATCGAGGTACACTGGCTGGCATAGAGAGAAAGCTGCCGCGATTCGCGCAAAGGCGATTTCTGTATCTCTTCTTTCGAGGCCGGGAACCAGTAAAGGATCAGCCCTTCGCGGATGGGAGTGTCTTTTTCCGTCAAGAGCTTCCAAGGCACGTGATATACAACTGGGTCGTTCGCCGAACCGCCTCCGCCGGACATACCGCCGCCGCCGCCTCCTCCGCCGCCTCCGCAGGTCGCCAGCACGGGCGAAAGAAGAAAAAGCACAAAAAGAAGAGAAGCGATGGAGCGTTCGATGAATGTTTTCATAATGGGGAATTTTAGCAGAGTGATCAGGTTTGGTCTATAAAATTTAGCCACAGAGTTCACGAAGCCTGAAAAGAATTGGCCACAGAGTTCACAGAGAACACAGAGCAAATTGTTTAAATCTCTCTGTGTTCTCTGTGAACTCTGTGGCTAAAATTACTGCCCGCGTTTTTGCTTGAGGGATCAGCCTAAAATATCGTCCACCTTGAATTTGATCTCCGGCATCGTTTCGGAAGTAATTTCTTCGCCGCGTTGATAGATCTTGACGGTGCCGTAAGTTTCATCCTTGGGACCGAAATGAACTTCGATCCGATCAGCTACGAGGTCGATCAGCCAGGCTTCAGGAATCTTCGCCGAGGCGTATTTGGGAAACTTAACATTGCGATCAAGCTGCACGGACGAATCCGAAACTTCGATAACGATTAGAACGTCAGTTGCTGCCGGAAGAGAGTCTTTATAGAAATCCTCTTGCCGACGCAAAACAGCAAGATCGGGCTGCGGCTGGTTGAAATCATTGACGATCACCGGATTTTGCACACTGACAATAGATTCACCGGCAAGAATTTTAGTCAAGACACTGTTTAAAAAATTCACGCAGCGGGCGTGGAGACTCCCGATCGGCGACATTTCGTATATTTCCCCTTCGATTAATTCTAAACGGTCGTCCGGCTTAAACTTTCCCCCGTCAGACAGAAAGTTAAAATCGGCAACCGTAAAATGATGTTTGTTGAGAGCTATCCCCATAGTAGAATTATTATAGATCAAAAAAGAAAAACGGGAAATAAGAATTAGCCACAGAGGGCACAGAGAACACAGAGAAATTTTAAATACTTTACTCTGTGAACTCGGCGTGCTCTGTGGCTAAACTGCAAATGAGCTACTCGTCGTCTTCGTGGACGCGGATGCGGCCGTCGGCTTTGGCCTGTTCGACGACCTTGTTGATCAGGTTGCCGGGCAGCGGATCGTAGTGCGAAAACTGCATGTGGTAGCTGCCGCGCGCGGCCGTGATCGAGTTCAGTTTCGACTGGTAATCGAGCATTTCTGACAGCGGCACCTGAGCTTTGATGACCTGCTGCTTGCCGCGCATGTCCATGCCGGAAACGCGTCCGCGGCGCGAGTTCAGATCGCCCATTATATCGCCCGACATTTCGATCGGGGTGAACACCTCGACGTCCATGACCGGTTCGAGTAGCGTCGGTTTCGCTTTTTCCATCGCCGCGCGAAAAGCCTTGCGGCCGGCGGCGCGGAATGAATGCTCGTCGGAATCGACCGCGTGATAGCTGCCGTCGATCAGCGTGACCTTGAAATCGACCATCGGATAGCCGGCCACGGCGCCGCTCTGCGCGGCCTCGATAATGCCTTTTTCGATCGCGGGGCGGAAATTCTGCGGGATAGAGCCGCCGAATATTTTATCGACCCATTCGAAACCGCCGCTGCGATCGAGCGGTTCGAAGATGCATTTGCAATCGCCGAACTGCCCGCGCCCGCCGGACTGTTTCTTGTGGCGTCCCTGGACTTCAGCCTGGGCAGTGATCGTTTCCTTGTAGGGAACTTTGGGCGGGTGCAGCGCGACCTCGACGTGATAGCGATTCATTAATTTATCGACCACCGTTTCGATGTGAAGCTGGCCGGTGCCGGAAAGAATAAATTCCTTGGTCTGCGTATCGCGGTCGAAATGCAGGCTCGGATCTTCTTCCAGTATTTTGTGCAGCGCGACGCTGATCTTTTCTTCGTCGTTGCGCGATTTCGGTTCGATGGCAAAAGCGATCGCCGGTTCGCGGTATTTCACCTTCGGATAGACGATCTGTTTCGCCTTATCGGTCAGCGTGTCGTTCGTCTGGGTATCTTTTAATTTTACCACCGCGACGATGTCGCCGGTCTGCGCCGAATCGATCTTTTCCAGATTCTTGCCCTGTAAGACGTGGAGCGCGCCGAGGCGTTCCGCCGAACCGTGCGTCGAATTGAAAACGGTCGCGTCGCCTCCGACCTTGCCGCTGATGATCTTCATCACGTTAATGCGCCCGGCAAATGGATCGGCGATGGTGCGAAAAACAAAAGCGCTGAATGGTTCGTCGTTGCTGTATTTGCGCGTGATCTGTTCGCCGGTCATATCGGCGTCGGTAAATCCGTATTCCTCGGTATGCGCCGCCGGATTCGGAGCGTATTCCACGATCGCTTCGAGCAGGTTGCTCAGGCCGACCAACGTTTCGGAAGAAACCGCAAAGACCGGGCATAATTTGCTGGCGGCGATGGCTTTGCTGAGATTCGGAATGACGTCTTCGTCTTCGAGCGTCCCGTTCTCGAAAAATTTTTCGAGCAGCGCGTCGTCCGACTCGGCGACGAGTTCGATCAAGCGCTCGCGGGTGGAATCGACCACGGCCCGTCCCGCTTCGGGGATGGGCACTTCCGTAGCCTTGCCGTTAGCGTCGAACTCATAAGCCTTTAAGTGGACGACATCGACCACGCCGCGAAAATTCGCTTCGCTGCCGATCGGCAGCGTAAAGGGGACGATCGAGCGGGCAAAAGAATTTGCCGCCGTGTCGAGCGCGTGCCCGAAATCCGCGCGTTCCTTGTCCAGTTTATTGATGACCATAAAACGCGGCAGCATAAATTCGTTGGCGTAGCTCCAGGTTTTTTCGGTCTGCACCTCGATGCCGTTGACGCCGTCGACCACGACCAGCGCGCAATCCGCCGCGCGCAGCGCCGGGCGGGCATGCGAAACGAACGCCGCGTAACCGGGCGTATCGATCAGATTTATCTTGATGTCTTTATATTCGAGGTGGGCGAAATTATTGTTAAGAGTTATCTTGCGTTCGATGGAGTCTTCCTCGTGATCGGTGACGGTGGTTCCCTCGTCAACTTTTCCCCAGCGCTGTGTCGCGCCGGCAATATGAAGCAGAGAACTGACTAACTGGGTTTTACCAGCGTCGCCGTGTCCAATGACTGCCAAGTTGCGTATTTGCTCTGTAGAATATGCTTTCATGGTCGGCAAAATCTCCTTTCGGGACTGAAAATTGTGAAAATAACGCCGCCCGTCCTGTTACGTAAAAGGATGGAGTTTCTGGAAAAGGACTAACGGTAATTATCAAATTTAACGAAATGGCAACAATATGGCAAGCGAAATTACTCCGCAGGCAAAAAAGCGACGGGTAATGGGTCGGTTTGAAAAATATATCTTTAAAGAGTCCCCAACGGAGACTGAAGCACAAGTTGGCAAAGGAGTCAGTACCGGGAACGCAGTGACCCGGCTCTGAGCGCCAGCGAATAAACTAACGGCCTGCCACAGGAAGCACGCGCTCCCTCCGCTCGTGAGCCGGTCACTGCGTTCCCGGTACTGACCTCATACCCACGCCGAGTCGTTTTCAAACTGACCCTTTACCAAGCGATGACTTTTCTTTACAAATTTATAAAACAAGCATATATTTACGATGAATAATTCTATCTTTAGCCCTTGTAATTGTTGGGGTTCAACCGCTGCACACATCGGATATTTCCGGGGGACATCATGAATAAACACAAATTATCGGATATCAATCCTGGAAAAGCGCTTAATCTTCTCTCACTGGCACTTTTTCTTCTAATTTTCAGTTTTTCCGCAAATGCCGTCGGGCTGGTCGATTCGACCTTTAACGCATCGGCTTACAGCATTTCCGGGGGCGGCGTCACATCAGTGCTTCACCAGCCGGACGGCAGGATCGTGATCGGCGGCCGCTTTACCAGTGTCGGCACGGAGGGGCGCGAAGGTGTGGCGAGGATAAATCCTGACGGAACCGTCGATACGACGTTTAATTCGGCCAGTTTTTACGGCCCTCAGGGTGTCGGGAGCGGGATAAACGCGCTGGGACTGCAATCCGACGGTAAGATCATCGTGGGCGGTACTTTTTTCAGCACCGACGCCGGTTCGTCCGGCAGCAGCGGATATCTGAAACGGTTAAACGCCGATGGAACGCTGGACGCATCGTTTCCCACCAGCGTCTTAGGTGGTGTTTATCATCTGACCATCCAACCGGATAACAAAATAATAGTTTCCGGCAACTTTAATTTTACCGGCACGAGCGGCATTGGCATCGCGCGCCTGAATGCGAACGGGACTATCGACGGCTCATTTTCACCGGTGGCTGCGGGCGCCAGCTGCAGCGGCTGCGCCTTTGGCGGTGTTTATCTGCAGCCGGACGGGAAAATCCTTTACACGGGAAATCCCAGCGGCGGCAATCAGACGCTGGTCAGGCTTAATCCAAACGGCACCGTGGACGAATCGTTCGCTCCATCCGTTTCCGTGTCCGCGGAAGTTATCCGGGTGCAGAGCGACGGAAAAATACTGGTCGGGGGAGAGTTTTCCGCGATAAACGGTTTTACGGAAAACAGCATCGCCCGGTTGAATACCGACGGCAGCCTCGACCTGACATTCAACACGAACAATTCGGGCGCGACCGCCAGCACCGGTTTTCATAAGATATGGGATATCGCGATTGACGGCTCAGGCAGCATTTTTATCACCGGAAAATTCGACTCCTATAACGGTGTGGCGAGAAAGGGAATAGCCAAATTAAATTCCGATGGAACATTGGATGCTTCGTTCAACTTTGCCGGCAACCGGATAGTGAACGGTTACGATATAGACATTCTGCCGGATGGCAGGATAGCGTTGGGATTTGTCTCCAATGGCAGCGTGGCGGCGCCGGCCGATCCGGATTCTTTCGCGATCCTGAGTTCGACGGGAGTTCCGGCCACGGCCCCGACGATCGGCATGGTTGCTTACGCCAATAAAGTGCTGCAGCAGCCGGATGGAAAAGTTCTGGCGGGAGGATTTTTCTTGCGCGCCAGCGGTTTGCCGGCGACCAATCTGGCCCGCTTCAATTCCGACGGCAGCCTGGATATTTCGTTTAGCAGCGCAAGCGGCGGCCAGAAAGTAACAGGTCTCGCGTTGCAGCCGGACGGAAAAATTCTGGTGGGAATCGAGAATCAGCCGTATCTGAGACGATTAAACACGGACGGAACCCTTGACGGGACATTCGATGCGACGAACTCGCTGACTTCCAGCGCCAGGGTCATCAACGTGCTGCCGGACGGCAGGATACTGGCGGGAAACGTCATGCTCCTCCCTAATGGAAGCAAGGATCTTTCATTCACTTTCGCATCGTTGACCGGCGGAAGCTATCTTAAAGTCACGCTCCTGCCTGACGGCAAATTCCTGATCGCGGGAACCTTTACCGCGGTATCAGGCGCCGGCCGCGGCCGCGTGGCGCGGTTGAATTCCGACGGATCGTTAGACACATCCTTTAACCCGCCGGGCGGCGCAAATGGAAGAGTTAATGACGTCAGACAGGCGCCCGACGGCAAGATCGTGATCGGCGGCGAATTTACCGCGGTCAACGGCAGCAACGCTCAGTCGGGAGTCGGAAGGTTCAATTCCGATGGTTCTCTGGATACTACCTTTGCCGCGAATGCGGGTTTTGCTCCTTTGGTGATCGTGGTGCAGAACAACAGAAAAATAATTGCGGGCGGACAAGCCAGTAACGGGATCATTCTTGAACTGGGAAGAGTGGTTCGTTTTAACGTCAGCGGGTCGATCGACAATAATATGAACGTCTGGGCGAGCTATCCGGTGCTCGACCTCAGCCTGCAGTCGGATGGAAAAATTCTGGTTGCCGGTGATTTTAATAAGATCGACGGAACTCCCCACGTGAGTGTCGCCCGCTTGAATTCGGCCAATAGAAGCGCATTCGATTTTGACGGCGATGGCAGATCCGATCTGGGCGTCTTCCGCGGCTCGAGCGGTTTCTGGTATCTGATGCAAAGCGCAAACGGCGAGTCGATCCAGCCGTTCGGCACGAGCGGCGACCGGGTCGCGGCGGCCGATTATGACGGCGATGGAAAGAGCGACCTGGCGGTCTATCGCGACGGAGCCTGGTGGTACATCAACAGCGGCAGCGGCAGCCTCGGGTTGAAGAACTGGGGAACGACAAACGATACTCCGCTGCCTTCGGATTTCGACGGCGACGGTAAGGCCGACTTTATTTATTACCGCCCGACAACCGGCGAATGGTTCCGCAGCGGTTCCACCGGCGTAAATTCGACGATTCAGTTCGGCATCGCCGGGGATATTCCGGTCATTGCCGATATGGACGGCGACGATAAAACCGACCCGACCGTTTTCCGGCCTTCGACCGGAACCTGGTGGTATCACAGCAGTGTTACCGGGGCCGATACACCTGTCCAATGGGGACAGAACGGCGACGTTCCGGTGACCGGGGATTATGACGGCGACGGCAAGACGGACGCGGCCGTTTGGCGACCGTCGAACGGGGCCTGGTATGTACTAAACAGCGGCAGCGGATCGATCTCGATCGTGTCCTGGGGACTGAGCGGAGATAAACCGGTGGCGGCGGATTACGACGGCGACGGAAAAGCCGACGTCGCGATCTACCGGCCATCGACGGGGGTCTGGTATATCCTGCAATCGACCGCCGGATTTACCGGAATGCAGTACGGCATAAGTACGGACAAGCCGGTCCAGAATGCCTTTCTGCCGTGAACGGATAATATCCGCCGCTGATACTAGAATGTAAATGATACGAATGATACGAACGGCCCGGTCACCCGACCAGGCCGTTCCTTTTATTGACGGCAAAATACCGGCCGGGCAAACGTCTTATAATTTACGCTCATCAAAGGTTTGGCTTGCCTTGATGATAAAGCGGAGTAAAATGAATGCAGCCTGATTTTTTGCGGTTATCAAAGTATGAAATTGAAAATCACCCGGCGCAGATATTTACTGACAATTTTAGTTTTTTCAGCCTTGCTGATAAACAGCTTCCCGGTCCGGGCGCAGGACATCGTTTCCGGTTCCGAAGACGTGACCAGCGGTTCCAGCGTCTTCGTTTTTCGCCAGTCGCGAAAAGCCCCGCAGGCGCGCAGTTCCTATAAAAGTAAAACGACCGCGCAGCGAAACTCCGGGCAGCGAAACGAATCCCGTAAAAAGATCCAGGCCCAGGTCGCAGTGAACCAGAAAACCAAGCCCAGGCCGCGCACCACGCCGGTCAGCCCGTCTCCGCCGGCCAACACGAACACGCCGAAGACAGCCAGCCGCGAACAGGCATCGAAAATATTTGCCGGCGCGGGCGAAACTTTTCTCGACCAGAACAATCTGGACAAGGCGATCGAATATTTCAAAAAAGCGGTCGAGCTCGATCCTAAAAACAGCGCCGCCAAGCTCGGCATAAGCGACGCCTACGCGCGCAAGGGCGACCAAACGCTGGAATCCAACAAGCCGGAAACTTCGTTCTATTATTTCGAAGAAGCGATCAAAGCCAATCCTAATAATTCCGCCGCCCATGCCGGTATCGGTGAAGCCTACGACGCGATCGGCAGCAACGATAAGGCGCTTGCCGCTTATGAAAAAGCCATCGGGCTCGATTCGACGCTGACCGAGCTTTATGCGCCGCTGGGAATTCTTTATTTCCAAAAAGGAGAAATCGGAAAAGCGGAAGAGTACCTGATCAGGATCCGCGCCGTCCGGCCCGACGATCCGGAAACGGAATTTTTCTATGGATTGATCCTGACCAAACAAAATCGCAATGATGAAGCGATCGGCGCTTTCCGCCGTTCGATCGCGGGAAATCCCACCGCCGAAGCCTATCTATATTTAGGCGAAGCCTACGACCGGACCGACCGCGACAAGGAAGCCATCGCGCAATACCAGGAAGCCGTCAAACTCAACCCGCGCTATGCCGAAGCTTACTACGATCTCGGCGTCGCCTATTACAACCGCGAGAGATATCCCGACGCGGTGGCGGCCTATCAGGAAGCGCTCAGGATAAAGAACGATTACGCCGACGCGCACGCCAATCTGGCGGAAACCTATCGCCAGCTAGGGACGGCTGAAAGGGATGCGGCCCGCAAAAAAGATTGGTTCAATAAGGCGATCGGTTCTTATTCAATCGCCACCGCCCTGGTCAAAAACGACCCCGAGCTTTACAGTGCTTACGGCTATACGCTGGGAAGGCTGGGACGTTGGACACAGGCGACGGAAGCCCTGAAAAAAGCAGTCACGCCGCAGTCCGACGCGGTCGATTACAGCAATCTCGGCTGGGCTTACTATAACGCCTCCGTCGAAGACGCCCGGCTTAAACAGGACGCCGCGGCCAAACAAAACCTTTTTGACGCAAAGGCCGCGCTGCAAAAAGCCGTCAGCCTGGATAATAAATTCGAAGCGGCATACCTGAACTTAGGCATCACGCAAAACGATCTGGGCGATTTCGAAGCGGCGATCGTCGCGCTGCAAACCGCCCTGAAGTTAAGAAAGAACTGGACCTTCGCCCTCAACGAACTGGGCATCGCTTTCCGCAAGCTCAACCGGCTCGAGGAAGCAGTCGAGCAGTTTAAGCGAGCGACCGAGACCGACGGAAATTTTGCGGCCGCCTACTACAACCTGGCGGAATCCGAATACCGGCGCGGCAAGACCAAGGAGGCCAAAAAAGCGCAGGATAAACTGCGGAAGCTGAATCCGAATCTGGCGCGGCAGCTAGACGTCATTTTCAGCGGCGCGGTTCTAAACGAAGTGCAAAATAAAGTGCAGCAAAACAATCCGTTGAACAAAATACCGAAGCCTAAGCTTCCTTTCTAAATGGCTTTTTAAATGGCCGCTGAAATAATTTTTCGGGAAAACATATCGCTCGCGCCTCTGACCACGCTAAAGATCGGTGGTGAGGCGCGTTTTTTTGCGCGCGCGGAAAATGAAGCTCAGATCTTCGCAGCCTTGGACCTGGCGCGGCAAAAAGGCCTGCCGGTCTTTATTCTCGGCGGCGGCAGCAACGTGCTGATCGCCGATCGGGGTTTTGACGGGCTGGTTTTGCAGATCGCGTTACGCGGGATCTCGCGCCCGGAAAATGAGGGAAATATGGTCACGGCGGCGGCCGGGGAAGACTGGGATGAGTTTGTCGGCTATTGTGTCGGGGAAAATTTTGCCGGCCTGGAATGCCTCAGCGGTATTCCGGGCCTGGTCGGCGCGACGCCGATACAGAACGTAGGCGCTTACGGCCAGGACGTGAGCGAAACCATCACGACCGTGCGCGTGTATGACCGCCGCGCGAGTGAGATCAAAAATCTCTCCCGCGCCGAATGCGGATTTTCTTATCGTTCGAGTATTTTTAACACGTCGGAAAAAGAACGCTATATCGTATTGGCGGTCACGTTCGCTCTGAGGCAAAACGGGGAACCGGCGATCCGTTACGCAGATCTGCAAAAATATTTCGCGGACGGAAATACAAATCCGTCACTAAGCGATGTGCGGGAAGCCGTGACCCTAATTCGCGCGCGGAAATCGATGGTCATTTCCGCCGCCGATCCGAATTCAAAAAGCGCCGGTTCTTTTTTCAAAAATCCGGTCGTCAGCGGTCAGCAATATCAAATTATTCAAAAAACGGCGGAGAATTTAGGGCTGGTCATGGACGGCGCCGCAGTGCCTTCCTTTCCGGCCCCGGATGAGCAGGTGAAAATTCCCGCCGCCTGGCTGATCGAAAAAAGCGGTTTTTATAAGGGATACGTTCGCGGCAGCGCCGGGCTTTCGGCCAATCACACGCTGGCGATAATAAATCGCGGCGGCGCAAGCGCGAGCGACGTGCTGGAATTAAAAGACGAGATACAAAATAAAGTGCAGGAAAAATTCGGCGTCGCGCTAAAACCCGAACCGATCTTTATCGGGTTTTAAGAGGGTCAGTTGGACGTATAAAATGGAATAGATGGTTTACCGCCATGAAGTCAGTACCGGGAACGCAGTGACCGGCTTCCGGCTTAAAACTTACCATCCTATTACAGCTAAAGATTTAACAAACAGCGTCTCATTAGCCGGTCACTGCGTTCCCGGTACTGACCCGTTGCTCTTTGACCTCAGTTATCAGGGTGTGGTTGCGCCGCCCGCTTTTTTCAAAAACGGCTCGTACGACTTGCGCAAACTCGCGTCCAGTTTGATCGCCATTGTCAGATCCTTGGCAGCTTCGGCCTTTTTCCCCTGATCCAAATACAGCAGGCCGCGCCGGGCATAAGCCTGCGCGTTTCGCGGATCTAAAGACAGCGCCTTGCTGTAATCGGCGACCGCATTTGCCTTGTTCGTGTTTTCATAAACCATCCCGCGGGCGAAAAAGACATCGGCCTTATCGGGCGCCAGCTCCAGCGACTTTGTAAAAGACGCGAGCGCGCCGGCGGCATCGCCCTTATCTTTTTTCGCGAACCCGAGTTGGGAATGAAACTCCGCCTCGTCAGGCTTTAACACGATCGCGTAATTAAATTCGGTGATCGCCCGGTCATAATCTTTATCAATGTAATGGATCGCGGCCCGCATGGCGTAGGCGTCAGCCCACTTCGGAGCTATCGAGATAACCTGGTTGTAATCCGCCAGCGCCGCGTCATATTTCTTAAGCTCGAAATTAGCCGCCGCCCGGTTGTAGTAACCGTCGGATGATTTCGGGGACATGCTCACCGCTTTATCATAATCGGCAAATGCCCCGGCCAGATCGCCCTTCATCTTTTTTGCGTTGCCGCGGTTGATCACGATCTCGGTCTGCTCGGGTTTGTAAGTGAGGGCTTTATCCAGATCGGCGATCGCGCCGTCGTATTTTCCGGTCTGGTAATAGGCGATGCCGCGATTGTAATAGCCCTGCCAATCGGTCGGTTTTAATTCGATATATTTCGAATAATCGGCGATGGCTTTATCCGTTTCCGCTTTTTCCAGGTAAACATTCGCCCGGTTGAGATAGACCTGGGCAAAACCGGGGGCGAGCCTGACGACCTCATTATAAGCCGCCAGCGCTTCATCAAGTTTTCCGGCGTTTTGCAGGTCGAATCCACGGTCGTAGATGTCCTTCACCTTTTGCGCGGGCGTGAACAGCGACAGGACAAGTAAAAATAAGACGGATAAAAATAATTTTTTCGGCATGGATGTATTCATTTGTGAATAGTTAAAGGTTCACAATGGCGTTATATTCAAATACTTCGGACTGACTCACAACTTCAAGAAGGACCAGTTTGAAATTTGCGGATCGGAGCCCGCATAGCGGGCGGCATAGTGGTAGCCCTAAGCGTTAAGCTTGGGGTCGCGATGATCTTTACGCTAAAAAGCCCGTTTTAACGGGCGGCAGAGCTTTCGCCCGTTAAAACGGGCTGATTCTGTTTGCCTCCGTGACCCCGGGTTTCGCTGCGCTCCACCCGGGCTACCATTATTCCGTCAGCTCCGCTGACTTGTTGAATGTAATTAGAGTCAGTGTTCAACTTTACCTAATATAATTATCAAACCGGCTCACAACCTCAATTTGATGTTGATGAGAATTTACGGCAAACGGTTGTATAATCATTTGATGTTAAGCCGACGATATTAAGCCGGTGCGGCTTCGCTGTCAAATCGACGGTATCTTTTATGGATGATCTACAAACGCCTTCCCTGATCTCTCTGCTGAGCAGGCAAAAACTGCTTTACGCTTTGATCGCGGTGCTGGTCACGATCGTCCTGGGGGCGGTCGGTTTTCATCTTATCGAAGGGTTCGGCTGGCTGGAAAGCTTTTATCTCGCGGTCCAGACGGTCACGACCGTCGGGTACGGCGATCTTACCCCGGTGACACAGGGCGGCAGGCTTTTCGCCACGATCTTTATTTTATTGGGCGCCGGCACGGTACTTTACGCTTTGACCGCCGTGGCGCAGGCGGTTTTTCAATCCGAGATAATGTTTGCCTACGGCGCCCGTCAAAAACTGAGAGAAATGGATAAATTACAAGATCATCGGATAGTTTGCGGCGCGGGCCGGGTCGGGCGGCGGATCATCGCCCAACTGCAGCGCGAGAAAATTTCCTTCGTGGTGATAGAAAAAGACCGGGAAAAAGTCGCCGAGCTGATCGAAAGCGGCGCGATGGTTATCGTCGGCGACGCTACGCTGGAATCGAACCTGCAAAAAGCCGGGGTCGAGCGCGCCATCGGTTTGGCGTCCTGCCTGCCGGACGACGCCGATAATGTTTACGTGGTTTTGACCGCCCGCGGGATGAACGAAAATCTGCACATCGTGGCGCGCGCGGTCGAGGAAGAAGCCGAGCCGAAACTGATTCGCGCCGGGGCCAGCCGCGTGGTCGCCCCGATCATTATCGGAAGCCAAAGCATGGCGCGGGCGCTGCTAAAACCCGCCGTCGCCGATTTTATGGATTCGATCGTGGCGGAGGATATGGATCTGGTCTTTGAAGAAGTAGCGTTGAAACCCGATTCGCAATTTATCGATAAATGTCTTAAAGATATCAATATGCGCGCGGAGCTGGACGTGGTGATCGTCGCCATCCGGCGTAAAAACGCGGAAATGATCTTTCACCCGTCGGGCGAAACCGTTCTCAGGAAAGGCGATCTGCTGATCGTGATCGGTAAGGCCGAATCGATGAGAAAACTCATCGAGGCCTGTAAATAAAATATGAGAGTTTTAGTAACCGGCGGCAGTGGTTTTCTCGGTGTACACGTGCGCGGGTTTTTCGAGGCCGACGATTTTTCCCGCCGCGCCGGGGTGGACGTGCTGAACTTAAGCGACGCGCGCCGCGTGGAAGACTACGACGCCGTCATCCACCTGGCCGCCTATCTGGACAAATCGCCGGAAAACGCCGAAGAAAGTTTTTTGGTCAACGTCGAGGGCACGGTAAATCTGCTGCAAAATATGCTGCCGAACACGGTCTTTATTTTTGCATCGACCAGGGACGTGTACGGCAAGTTTGCCGATAATTTTACCGAAGTTTCCGAAACCTGCCCGACCGATTATCACGGCCAGTCGCCGCTGGAATGGTCGAAATTGATCGCCGAACGCTATGTGGAATTTTACGCGGCGCAACGCGGTTTTCGCTCCTGCATATTCCGGCTTTCGACTGTCTATGCGCCGCGCAGCGAGGGCAACGAAACCAACTTCGCCGGCCACTACGCGGAGTTGATAAACCGAGGCGAGGCGATGCAATTGCCGTTCGGCGGGCGTCCGGTGCGCGATCTTTTGCACGTCGATGACCTGTCGGCCGCCTGCCGGAAATTTATGGACGCGGAAATGCCGCACGGGCTTTATAATCTCGGCGGCGGTCGTGAAAACGCGCTGAGTTTGACGGAACTGGTAGCGAAGATGGAAGAGGTTTCCGGCCTGCAGGCAGTTATGGAGGAAGCTGAAAACACGGTTCCGCCCGTTCCGCAAAATTATATTACCGATATTTCGAGAGCGAAAACCGAACTCGGCTGGCAGCCGCAGATAAATCTTGAAGAAGGGCTAAAAACGCTTTTTTGACCCCGTGAGCAAACGACAAATATCCCCCGGCAATATCAATAAGGTCGTGGTTCGCGGCACTAACTGGGTCGGCGACGCGGTGATGACGATCCCGGCGCTGCGCGAGCTGCGGCGCATTTTGCCGGCGGCGCGCATCACGCTGTTCACCCCGTCCCGGACCAAAGGGATTTTTACCGGCGCGGATTTTATCGACGAAATAATCACCTTTGAAAAAGACGGTTCGGGAGTTTTGAAACAGGGAAAGATCCTGCGCGGCGAAGATTTCGATCTGGCGGTTCTGTTCACTAATTCATTCTCATCGGCGGCGGCGGCAAAACTCGGCAGCGCGAAATACCGCACCGGTTACAAAAACGAAGGCCGGAGTTTTTTGCTGACGCACTCGCTGGAAATCCCGCAGTGGCGCGAAGAACGGCACGAAATATTTTATTATTTAAATATCGTGGCGGAGCTGGAAACGATGCTTTACGGCGCGACGAGGGTTTGGAAAAACGAGCCGCGTTTCGAGCTGGAAATTTCCGGCGAGAGAAAAAACGAGGCGCGAAATATTCTGGTCGAAAACGGCTGCGATCTGAGCAAACGCGTGATCGCCCTTTGTCCCGGTTCGACGAACAGCCGCGCAAAACGCTGGCAGGCCGCAAGCTATGCGGCGCTGGCTGATAAATTCACGGCTGAACTGGACGCGAACGTGGTCTTGATCGGCGCGGCGGACGAGGCGGAAGTTTCGCGCGAGGTGTGTGAGCTGGCGAAGTATAAACCGGTGATCCTGACGGGGAAAACTTCGCTTTCGGAGGTGGCGGCGGTGCTCAGCATCAGCGACCTGCTGGTTTCGAACGACACCGGCCCGGCGCATATTTCCGCCGCCCTCGGACGCCCGACGCTGGTCATTTTCGGGCCGACCAATCCGAAAACGACGCAGCCTTACCCGGCGAATGCCGGGATAATCAGGAAAGAGGTGGAATGCTCGCCGTGCATGCTGCGCGATTGCCCGATCGATCATCGCTGTATGACGTGGATCGCGGTGGACGAGGTTTTTGAAAATGCCAAAGCGCGATTGAATAACTTAATATAAACTTTATCTTACTTTGCGTCCTTTGCGCCTTTGCGCCTTTGCGCGAGATGATTTCACGCAAAGGCGCAAAGAGCGCAAAGAAGAATAATATCTTAATATTTCCAAAGGGATTTGATGGAAACCGAAAATGAAAAAATAAAAACGCCCGCTGTTTTTATCGACCGCGACGGCACGCTGATCGAAGAAGTCGATTTTCTGCACAAGGTCGAAGAACTGCGATTTTTTCCCTTTACGGACGAGGCGATCTCACTGCTGCGAAAAAATAATTTTCTGGTCATCGTCGTGACGAATCAATCGGGCATCGGCAGAAACATTTTCGACGAAAAAGCGATGCATGATATTCACGAAAAAATACAGGCCGATCTGACCGACAAGCTGAGCGCTTTTTATTTTTGCCCGCACGCGCCGGACGCGGGCTGCTCCTGCCGCAAGCCGAATATCGGAATGATCCAAAACGCGCTCAGCGATTTTGAGATCGACATGGAAAAAAGCTGGCTGATCGGCGATAAAGCGCTCGATGTGCAGGCGGGACGAAACGCGGGATTGAGAACCGTGCTGGTCATGACCGGCTATGGCGAGAAGGAACTGGAAAAACTTACCGCGGCGCCGGATCTGATCGCGGAAAATCTGCTGGACGCGGTGCAGGAAATAATCGCCGGTTAAACCCTGCCGAAATCATCCTCGAAACGTTCGATATCGTCTTCGCCGAGGTAATCCCCAAGTTGAATTTCAATAAAAATGAGCAGCTCTTTTTCCTGGTTTTGCACGCGGTGTTTGGTGCCGACGGGTATGTCCACGATCTCACCTTTAGCGGCTGGCGTTTCCCGTCCGTTTAATGTTACTTTAGCGATGCCCTGCACTATCTGCCAGTGTTCGGCGCGGTGCGCGTGTTTCTGGTAGCTCAGACGTTTGCCCGGCAGCACTTCGATCCTTTTAACTTTAAAGCCTTCGCCGCTATCGAGTACGGTATAATTACCCCAGGGGCGTTCTTCAAATTCAGGCGACATAAAACTTTTAGCTTCCTTCACGCGCATCCTCAAAGAGTGGGCTGAAATTTAATGCAAAATTTTAACGATAACAATATAACCGAAAACACCGACCTGGCGTCAAAGATCCAATGGCTGATTTTCGGGCGGCTGATGGTCGTTTTCTTTCTGCTGGCGGCCGGCTGGATCTGGAAAAGCGGCACCCTCGCGCTTTCGGCGGAAAACCTGCCTCAGGGCCTGTTCTATGTTTTTATCGTTTCCGTCTGCCTGACCATCATCTATTTTCTGGCGTTCAGATTTTTCCCCTATCAGAACTGGCAGATCCGCATTCAGTTTGCCGGCGACCTGCTGCTTATCACCTTATTAGTATGGCAAACCGGCGACATATCTTCACCGTACATAACACTTTACACGGTATTGATCTGTGTTGCCAGCGTATTTTTAGGCGCGCGGGGCACGCTGATCACATCCGCCGGGTGCGCGCTGGTTTTTACGCTGCTGGCGATGGGCGTCTGGACGGCGGACATCCCGTCGCTGGTGATCAGGGACAGTGTTTTGCCGCTGACAAAACTGGTGCAGCTGATCGGGTTTAACGACGTGGCTTTTTTAGGCGTGGGTTTGCTCGCTTCAAGGCTTTCGGGCGGGCACTCGGCGTCGAGCGTCAAACTGCGTGAAGCGACGAGAAGCCTGACCGATCTGCGGCTGCTGCACGAACGCATTATCGAATCCGTCCGTTCCGGGCTGGTGACGACCGACCTGGAAGGCAATATTTACATCTATAACGCCGCCGCCGAAGAGATCACCGGTTATAAAGCGAAAGACCTGCGCGGAACCAAGATATTTTCGCTGCTCGGCAACATCGAACACCCGATCCAGGTTTCGCTGGAGGCGGCGGCCAAAGGCGAACAGCCGCCGCGTTTCGAGATCGACTTTATTTCGCCCGAAGGTCTGGGCGTGCGACTGGGCTATGGAATTTCGCCGCTCTTTAGCGAGGAAGGCGAGATCAAGGGGCTGATCATCACTTTTCAGGATCTGACCGAGATGCGCTCGATGGAAGAAAGCGCGCGGCGCAAGGACCGTCTGGCCGCGGTCGGACGAGTGGCGGCCGGGCTGGCGCACGAGATACGAAATCCGCTCGGCGCGATGCGCGGCGCTCTGCAGGTCTTACAGGCGCAGATGCCAGACGATCTGACCAAAAACGGCTTGATGGAGATCATCAAAACGGAATCCGACCGGCTGAACAAGATCATCTCTAATTTTTTGACCTACGCGCGCCCGCACGCATCGTCCTTTACGGAGGTGGACATTGGCGAAGCGCTCAGCGATTCGTTCACCCTGCTGCGGCACAGCCCGGAAATAAACGAGAATCATTCGCTGGTGACCGAACTGCCCGATGAACCGATAATTCTCTCCGCCGATTCCACGCAGTTAAAACAAGTGTTCTGGAACCTGGCGCGGAACGCGATCCAGGCAATGACGGAGGGCGGCGAATTAAAGGTGCAATTGCGTCGGCGCAGCAACGGACGCGTGCAGATAATTTTCAGCGACACCGGGCAGGGAATGTCGCCGGAGCAGGTCAACCGCCTGTTCGAGCCTTTTTCGGAATCGAGCACCGGCGGAACCGGGCTCGGGCTTTCGATCGTCTATCAGATCGTGCGCGACCACGGCGGGACGATAAACGTTCGCAGCCTGGAAAATAAGGGCACCACCATCACCATCGAATTGCCCGGCGAGATGAAACTTCACCCGGAACCGTCGCGGCTGGAATCGATCCTGACCGCTAACGAAGCGGAAAAATGATATTCTTAAGTATCGTGATTCGTAATACGCAATACGTTTTTTCGTGTGTTTGAGGTGATCGGTAGTTTCGATAATGGGTCGGTTTGGGCTTATTTATCGGTCAAGGATGATCTTTAGTTCAAAGAGAGAACCACCCCGGCGCTCCGAGCAGCGCCACCCCTCCTTCGTAAGGAGGGGAGTTTTGGCGAATGCTCTTTTGTACAGGCACCAAATAGTTTAAGAGTTTATGAGCTCGAAAAAGATATTTCCCTATCACTTTCACGGTTATGAGCCGGGTATTTTGACCGAGGTTTTTCTGCCTAAAAAATCAAAATACCAGGGCCGGCTTTACGAAACACTCACCAACGGCTTCGATATTAAAAAGGTAAAAGATAATTTTAAAAAGAACAGAAAACAGATCGCCGTCTTACTGGAGGATTTTAGCGAGGTCGGGGAAATCACCGATAAAAGGATCAACTCGATGAAGTCTTTATTTTGGGGATATTCGATGTACGAGGTGGATGGGGTTTTTCTTAATAACAAGAAAGAAATTGTCGAAGAGCGAAATCAGGTGGCCAGAATAATGTTTTTGCCGGACATGGAAAAGATCGGGGCTTTAGCGCCCGGGGCGGATCATAAAGAAGTAAGAAGCTTGGTGAAAAAATATCTCTCGTCGGACGGCGAAGAAGAAAGAGAAAAAATAGGGCGTTCGAATAAAAAAGTGGCGGATCACCTGAATAAATGGATCGCCGAGGTAGGGCTTTTTCTCTTCGGTTACCTGGTATTCGAATTATGCGAGCGGATCAAGGAATTAAACGACGACGGCAAACTCCCGCTGGAAGAAGAGATCTGGGTTTCGTCTTTTTGGAGCCTGGAAGTCAATAAAATAAAGATCAGCCTGAATAATAGTCGCGGGTAAAAGCAATTTATCGCCAATATTGGTTATGATATAAGAGATGAAAGTTTTTGCTTGAATAAAAACTTTGTTTTGCGGAAAATGTAAACAGGAGCCCGGCAGCTTCAAACAGTTAATAGCGGCGATATGCCGAAAGATTCTTCAAATTAAACCTCCCGGTTTTGTTTTTTTGCAGCAAAAGTTTTTGTGAGTGTCGATCTTAAATGTCAAACCTTTTAATCGTTGATGACGAACAAAGTTACCGCCAGCTTTTGACCCTCGTGTTCGAAACCGAAGGGTACAAGGTGCGCACCGCTAAAAACGGGCGCGAAGCCGTCGAACTGTTACAGGTGGAACCCGCCGACCTGGTGATCTCCGACGTGCGGATGCCGGATATGGACGGGATCGAATTGCTCAGCGCCGCCCGCGAGTTTTTGCCCGATCTGGGTGTGGTGCTGATGACCGCTTTTGCCAGTGTGGAAACGGCCCGCGACGCCTTCAAACTCGGCGCGGACGATTTTATCCAGAAACCCTTCGACGTCGAAGAGTTAAAGCTGATCGTCAGGAAAACGCTGGAAAAGCAGGCGCTGGTGGTGGAAAACCGCGCCTTCAAGCGGGCGCAGCGCGAACGCGGCAGCCTGAAAAACATCATCGGGCGCTCGCCGAAAATGCAGGCGGTTTTTCAGATGATCGAAACCGTGGCGGAAGTGCAGTCAACGATATTGATCACCGGCGAGAGCGGCACCGGAAAGGAATTGGTGGCGCGCGCGATCCACGATCTGTCGCCGCGAGCCGAAAGCCCGTTCATTTCCATTAACTGCGGCGCTTTTACCGAGACTCTGCTCGAATCTGAACTGTTCGGTTATGTAAAAGGGGCTTTTACCGGCGCCAATACCAACCGCAAAGGGCTCTTTGAAGCGGCCAGCCGCGGAACTATTTTTCTCGACGAGATCGGCGAGATGTCGCCCGCAATGCAGGTCAAGCTGCTGCGCGTGCTGCAGGAAAAACGCGTCCGCCCGGTCGGCGCGCACGACGAAATTCCTTTCGATACCCGCGTGGTGGCCGCTACCAACCGCGACCTGAAGGGAATGGTCGATGGCAATGAATTCCGCGAAGACCTTTTCTACCGCATCTCGGTCATACCGATCTCGCTTCCGCCGCTGCGCGACCGCAAGGAAGATATTCCCGATCTGGTGACGCATTTCATCAAGAAATTCTGTGATCAGGCAGGCCGGGAACTGGGAATAACGGACAAGGCGCTCCAACTGCTGGAAAGCTACGCCTGGTTTGGCAACGTGCGCGAGCTCGAGCACACGATCGAACGCGCGGTCGCGCTGGAGAAAAACGAGGAAATACACCCCGAACGTCTGCCGGATCACGTGACCAATTACAATCCGGAAAGGATCAAGGCCGAATTCAGCCTCCCGGACGACGGCATCGACCTCACCGCCCATCTTAATCAACTCGAAAAAACCTACGTCCTCGAAGCGCTGCGCACCACCCAGGGAAGCCAGACCCGCGCAGCCGACCTGCTAAAAATACCCGTTCGATCCCTCCGCCACCTGCTGGATAAACACGATATCAGGAACCTGTCGGCGCAAATGCGCGGGGCGGGGGAATGATACGGAGCGCCGAATTCATTCGGCAAAGATCGCGTAGCGATCTAGCGTGTTGAACCGTAAAGATCTTTTTAAGTTAAGATATAGGAGCACAATGAATTGTGCGCTCCCGACTATCTCCAGCTATGCCCAATACTCCCAAAGGATGGCATTCCAGAGGATATTTGCCGCATTTCGATGGCGGCGAAATAATCCAGTTCATTACGTTTCGCCTCGTGGACTCGCTGCCGGCGGTGCTATTTGTTAAGTGGCAGGAAGAGATAAAACATCTCAAAGATGCAGAACAAAAAACCGAATTAAGGAAAAGGATAGAACTCTTTCTTGATACCGGATACGGGGGATGCCATTTGAGGGATGAAAGAATTGCCTCGCTAGTGCAATCGAAACTGTTGGATCTTCACGAACAGTCCTATCGGCTTATTGCGTGGGTGATAATGCCTAATCATGCACATCTATTACTTCGGCCTTTGACGGATAATCCCCTAAGTACGATCTTGAAAAAGATCAAAGGCTCCACTGCGCGGGAGGCGAACAAAATTTTGGGGCGCAGCGGGAGATTCTGGCAGAAAGAATACTTTGATCGATATATTCGTAACGAAAAGCATTTTCATGCCGTATTTAACTATATTGAGAGCAATCCGGTGAAGGCGCATCTTTGTGCCATAAGTGGGGATTGGAAATTTAGCAGCGCGTACTATCGAAAGAAGGATTAGAACGCTGCGCGTTCAAATGCACAATGAATTGTGCGTTCCACGGCGATGCACAATGAATTGTGCGCTCCAAGTTACACTTTTTGTCACCTTTCAAATGCCGAAAACTGTTAATTTGACGGTTTTTGGTCTTACCAAAGTGAGTGGATCAAACCGATAAAAGCACTAACTCAATTAAATGCAATACTTAAACTTTGTTGATAGCTATGGCACGGCGCTTGTAATAAGTTCAGTGCCTGAAAAGGGTAGGAAAAATATCAAACTTTGCTTAAGGAGACAGTTAAAATTAAAATGAAAAAGAATCAACAAGGTTTCTCGCTTATCGAATTGTTGATCGTGGTCGTGATCATTGGTATCATCGCCGCCATCGCCATTCCGAATCTTCTCGCTTCACGCCGCGCGGCTAACGAAGCCTCGGCCATTTCCGGTATGAGAACAGTAGGCAGCTCTGAAGCCACATATTTCTCGACATCGGGCGCCAATACATCGTATGGCACCGCACAGCATCTTTATGACACGCAGCTGATCGACGCCGTTTTGGGCGCCGCTCATGGTGCGACCGTGACCGGTGTCACCGTTAATACGCCGAAATCCGGATATCTTTATCTTATCACCCCGACGGCGGCTGTTATCGCTACCGGCGTTCCCGCCAGCTTTGTTGACGGCGCGCACCCGGTTGCCCCCAGCGGCGTGACCTCGACCGGTACCCGTAACTTCTGCGTTCAGGAAGACGGAGTCGTCAGAGGCGCTAACTCGACTGCTACCAGTGTCTCGACCGCGGCTGCCTGTACCGCTTACCTGCCCCTCAACTAATTAACCCCGGTTAATTAACAACCCTAAAAAAGCAGAACGAAAGTTTTTCGTTCTGCTTTTTTAACAACCGCCCCCGCCCTGATCAATATTTAAGATACTGAGTGCAGAAGGGTAGGAAATACCAAATCATTCTTAAGGAGTTAGTCAGCAAATGAAAAAGAATCAACAAGGTTTTTCCCTTATTGAACTCTTGATCGTAGTAGTGATCATCGGTATTATCGCCTCTATTGCCATTCCAAATTTACTTGCCTCGCGCCGCGCCGCTAACGAGGCGTCGGCCATTTCCGGAATGAGAACCGTCGCTACCGCGGAACACACGTATTACGCCACCTCCGGAAGCAGTTTGAACTACGGCCTGGCCCAGGACCTTTACAATGTCCAGTTGATCGACGCCGTTTTAGGCGCGGCCCACGGCGCGACCGTCACGGGCATGACCGCCAACACGCCGAAATCGGGATATTTGTACGTCATAGTCAGAACCACCGCCGTGCCGGCTTCGGGCACGCAGAGCACGTTTGTCGATGGCGCGCGCCCGGTTGCGCCGAGCGGCGTTACCTCGACCGGAACGCGAAATTTTTGCGTTCGTGAAGAAGCCGTCGTCAGACAGGCCGCTTCATCGCTGACCCCGGCGACTTACGCGCTTTGCGGAGGCTACCTGCCGATACAATAAAACGATCCGTATGATCGGGAAAAGCATAAATAATAAAAGCAGGACGAGAGCGATCTCGTTCTGCTTTTTGCGCGAGTAAAAAATTTGCGGAGCGCAGATAGCCCGGCGTAAATTCAGGAACGTACAAATGCTTTTTTCGTGGTATTTAGTGTAATTTCGTGGTTCCGTCTTTATAGCTATTAAAAATAAGACTTAAGAAGTGACCACGAATTACACGAAACGACACTAACAAAACAGAATTCACGACTTTATAGGCAAAGCTACTTTTAACTGTTAATAAATGGAGAACGGCTTTGTCAGTAAAACGATGGTCCATTTCTTAAAGTTGCTCGATCTACGGGCAAACCGGAACACAACCGGAATTCATCACTCTCCTAAATTGACTCTTTTACGCAAATCCATAAACTAGAACCTGTCATCCTCAGGAAGTAATTCCGACCGAACAGAAAGAATCAGCAGTGATGGGCAATTCATCTTCGCCAATGCGGGTATTCAGCGTCGCGAGAAACACTTTTCGCGAGGCCGTGCGCGACCGCGTTTTGTATAATCTCGTCCTGTTCGTTTTGCTTATCACCGGCGCGGCGGTCTTTCTCGGCGACCTGACCGCCGGCAACGAAGCGCGCGTGATCGTCAATATGGGTTTGGCGGCGGCGCTGGTTTTCGGGGCGTTCATCGCGATCTTTGTCGGCGTCGGCCTGGTATCCAAGGAAATTGAAAAACGCACGGTCTATGCCATCTTTTCAAAACCGGTCGGGCGCGGCGAATTCATCATCGGAAAATACCTGGGATTATGCCTGACGCTGCTGGTGAACGTGGCTATCATGGGTGTCGGAATCTCACTCGCCCTCTGGTACGTCCACGGGGTGAAATTTATCCCGAGCATCTGGAGCGCGCTGGGAATGATCTTTCTCGAACTGATGGTCCTGACCGCGGTTGCGATCCTGTTTTCCACGTTTTCGTCGCCTTCGCTTTCGGCGATGCTGACATTTTTTATCTTTATCATCGGCCATTTCAGCGCTTCGCTGCGCGATTTCGCGGAGGCGCTGGGCGCGCCGGCCGCCCGCAGATTTTTCGAAGCGCTTTATTACGTGCTGCCTAATTTTTCCAGCTTTACCTTTATCACTCCGGCTGCCAATGAACAGGTGCCTTCGCCCGGTTTTGCCGCCGCCGCCGCGGGTTACGCGCTGGTGTACATCATTGTCCTGCTTTCGGGCTCGGCGCTGATCTTTAGCCGGCGCAATTTCAAATAAACTCATCTATGCCAAACCGGCGCTTACAAACGATCCTTTCTATTGCCGCCATAATTGTCGGGTTCTGGCTGATCTTTGTGCTCAGCAACCTGATGGAAACGGAACGCGCAAAGATGGCCCCGGCCGCGGAAGACGAAGACCTCTACCTGTCATCCCGGCGGATCAAAGCCCTCAGCGGCGATTTCAGCGGGCTGGCGGCGGATTGGTACTGGATAAATTCCCTGCAGTATATCGGGCGAAAGATCGTTAAAGGCCATGATGCCGGTTATGACAGCATCAAGAACCTGCGCCCGCTCAATCCCCGGCTGCTTTATCCGATGCTCGACCGGACGACCACGCTCGATCCGCATTACATGGTGGCCTATACGTTCGGCGCGGTGGTTTTACCGGCGATCGACGAAGAGCAGGCCATCGCCCTGGCGGAAAAAGGGATCGCGGCAAATCCGGGTGAATGGAGCCTGCACCAGCACCTGGGATATATCTACTGGCAGCGCGGAGATTATAAAAAAGCCTCGGAAGCTTACGACAACGGATCGCGGACCCCCGGCGCGCCCTCTTTTCTAAAGCAAATGAGCGCGAAGGTGCTGCTCGAAGGCGGCAGCCGCGAAACCGCCCGCGAAGTCTACCGGCATATTTACGACAGCGCCGACGACACTCAGACAAAAGAACTGGTCGCCATGCGGCTGATCCAGATCGATTCGCTGGAAGAGCGCGAAGAAATACAAAAAGTTTTGCAGGCTTTTCAAACTAACACCGGACGCTGCCCGGTTTCGTGGGCTGAGATTTTTAACGCCCTGCGCGCAATAAAATTACCGGGCGGAAAGGGTTTGAATTTTACGCGTTCAATTATTCCCGTAGACCCGACCGGTATCCCGTATCTTCTCAAGAATTCCGAAGGGAAGTGTGAAGTAACGCTCGATCTGACAGTAACCAAAATTCCTCCGGGTTAATAAGTCTTGATAGAAAAACCTGAAAATTCGACTAGTTCGTTTCGCAAAAGCAAAAAAGACCTGCTTTTTTTAGCGGGTGTTTGCGTGGCTGCGTTGTGCCTGGTGCTGCCGATCTGGCTGAGCGGAATCCCCAGGGGCAACGATCTGCCGCAGCATTTCCAGTTTGCCGTGACCATTTTCGACGCGCTGCAGGCGGGCGACTATTATCCGGCCTGGATGCCGAATGAAAATAAAGGCTATGGCGGTGTCGGGCTGCGGTTTTACCCGCCGGTCCCTTATTACGCGCTGGCGCTCGGCAAAATGCTGGCCGGAAACTGGTTTAACAGCGCCTGCCTGGTATTTTGGTTTTGGCTGGCACTCAGCGGCGTCGGAGCATATTTCTGGGCGCGGGAGAGATTCGGCGAGGCGGCATCTTTTGTCGGGGCTTTGGTTTATATTGCCGCGCCCTATCATATCAATGAGCTCTATAATGCCTTTACCTACGCGGAATTTGCCGCGGTCGCCGTGCTGCCGTTCTGCTTTCTCTTTGTTGACCGGCTGATGCGCGAAGCAAAATTTTTTAACTTTTGCGGCCTGGCGGTTTCTTTTGCCCTGCTGGCGATGTGCAATCTGCCGATCGCCGTGATGGGAACCCTCTCGCTGGGTATCTACACGCTCGCTTCGCTGCCGCGAAAAGATCTTCTCGGCACAGCGGGGGCGGCGGTCAGGGCGGGAGGCGCATTTATTTTCGGCGCCGCGCTGTGCGCGTTTTTCTGGTTCAAGATCGTGACGGAAATGGCCTGGCTGAATCATTCCGCCGAAGGCTACGCCACCGATTCGATGTTTTACGATTACAAGGTCAATTTTCTCCTGATGTGCAAATATCTCGCGACCTGGAATTTCGACGACCGGGATATGTGGTTTGCCGACCTGGTGCTGCTGGCGACTTTGGCGCTGTTCATCCCGCTGTTGATCGTATTCTGGGCGTCGGCGCGTTCGTTCGCCTCGCAACGGCTGGGCCGGGTAGTGATCCTGTTTCTTTTCGGAATGTTTATGGCGACGCCGCTCAGCACGCCGGTCTGGGACAATATTTCAACGATCCAAAAGATCCAGTTTCCCTGGCGCTGGATGGCGATCATAACGCTGAGCGGGATCCCGATGGCGGCCGCCGGCTGGAGCTATTGCGCCGGATGGCTGAAAACCGGCAAACGCCCGTATTCCCTGATCGTTTTCGGATGCATGATCTTCGGCGTGGTTTTCACATATTCGCAGATCATCAAGCAGGCGACGTATCACACGCGCGAAGAATTCGAAACGCTGGTAGCGACGCTCGGCGAAGCGCAAAATTTCGACTGCTGGTTCACGGTCTGGGCAAAAGAAGACGCGCTGAAAATTCAGGACAAAGTGACCGCTTCCAGTCGCGAGGTCAGCGGTTTAACCTGGCAAAGAAAAGAAAGAGATTTCACCATCGCCGCCGGGGAACCGGCAAAGGTACGCCTCGCAACATTTTATCACCCCTACTGGCAGGTGTCGGTCAATGATGCGCCGGTCAAAGCTTACCCGGCCGAAGACGGAGCGCTATCCTTCGACGCGCCGCCGGACGAAGCTAAAGTGAACGTCAAATTCACGGAACCTGTTATGACCCGCGCCTTCGGGGTAGTTTCGATCGCCTGCTGGCTGGCGCTGCTGGGATCGGCTCTATTTTCAATCTTTCGAAATTCTCGGCAGCGGGCGGTTTGAAAATATACCACTTCACTATTAACTTTTAACTGTCAACTTTTAACTATTTACGGTAGTGGGTCAGTTTGAAATCCAAGCTTGTAAGAGTCTGTCAAAAGCTGGCTTGGTCACAAATTCGTGACTACCGCTTGAAAAACTCACTACCCAACGAGTCTTGTACCCGAAATCTGCACTAAACTCTTTTTCACAGAGCATAATGACGGAGTCAAGGTCTATAATTAATGACTTAACAGAGCCATCTTCGATTTCTCCCGCGCAAAACTCATAGGTTCTCATAATGCTATTTACTTTATCAACGATTGTATGCTTGAGCAAAATTTGCTATTTAGTGTAATTTCGTGGTCCCTGCTCTTTATAGCCAATTAGAAATAAGGCTTAAGAAGTAACCACGAAACTACACAAAACGACACGAAAAAAACCGAAACGCCGGTAGTGGGTCAGTTTGAAAATTTATCCTTTAAAAAGTCCCCAACGGAGACTGAAGCACAAGTTGGCAAAGGAGTCAGTACCGGGAACGCAGTGACCGGCTCTGGGAGCCAGCGAATAAACTAACGGCCTGCCACAGGAGGCACGCGCTCTCAAGTCTTTGCCCGACAGGTGCCCGCTTGAGAAAGTTACTCGCTCCGCTCGTGAGCCGGTCACTGCGTTCCCGGTACTGACCTCATACCCACACCGGGTCGTTTTCAAACTGACCCTACCGAAACGCCTTTATAAGCAAAGCTACCCCTGTTTTCAAATTCTTAAAAATCGATCATTTGTGATAAGCTTTCGCTGCTCCACTATTTTTACAATTTCAAAGAGATCAATTTATGTTAGCTACAATCGTTTTGTCTTTTTTCTTGTTCCAGGGCCCGGGCGGAGGGCTTGGCAGGCCGCAGGAAACACCCACACCGGCAGCCGGCGCGCAGCAGCAGCGGCAAACCGCGCCTCAACCCGAAGAACCGCCCGTGATAACAAAGCACAGCGTCAACGCCGGCGGCCGGGCACTGGGTTACACGGTGACGACCGGTTACATGCCGATCAAAAATGCGCAGAGCGGCGAAACCGACGCCAAAATTTTTTACATGGCGTATACGGCGGACGGCGCGGCGGACAAGGCAAAACGCCCCTTGATGTTTTCGTTCAACGGCGGGCCGGGCTCGGCCTCGGTCTGGCTGCACATGGGCGCGCTCGGCCCGAAACGGGTAAAGATGATGGATTCGGGCGAGCTTCCGCCGCCGCCGTATGAACTGGCCGATAACGATCAAACTTGGCTGGGCGAGACCGACCTGGTCTTTATCGATCCGGTCGGCACCGGTTACAGCCGCGCGATGAATGCCGCCACCGCGAGCAGATATTTTTCCTTAAACGGCGATCTGGATTCCGTCGGTGAATTTATCCGGATGTATCTGGGGCGCAATGAGCGCTGGCATTCGCCGCTGTTTCTGGTCGGCGAAAGCTACGGCACGACCCGCGCTTCCGGTTTGTCGAATGTGCTGTTTGAAAAGGGGATCGCGCTAAACGGCATCCTGCTGATCTCGACCGTGATGAATTTCCAGACGATCCGTTTTGCCGATGGGAACGACGTCACCTACCCGCTTATTTTCCCGTCCTACACATCGACGGCCTGGTATCACAAACGGCTGCCCGCCGATCTGCAAAGCAGGCCCTTGCGGGAAGTACTGAAACAGTCGGAAGATTTTGCCGCCAGTGAATATACCGTAGCGCTGACCAAAGGCGACCGGATGACGGCGGCGGAAAAAGAATCCGTGCTGAATAAACTCAGCCGATTCAGCGGCCTGAGCAAGGAGTTTATCGACAACAACAACCTGCGCGTTGACCTCGATAAATTCAACAAGGAACTGCTGCGCGATCAGAAACGCACCACCGGACGCCTGGACAGCCGCTTTACCGGGATCGATTCGAACGCGGCAAACGATTCGCCGGATAACGATCCAAGTATGACGGCGATCCGCCCGCCTTACACCTCGACCTTTAACGATTATGTGCGCCGGGAACTCGGCTTTAAATCCGACCTGGAATATTTCATTCTCGGCGGCGGCATCACCTCGCCGTGGAACTGGAACCAGAACAACGGCTACGCCAATACTTCGGTCGCGCTGAAACAGGCAATGCAGAAAAATCCGTACATGAAAATATTCGTCGGCTGCGGTTATTACGATATGGCAACGCCGTATTTCGCCGCCGAATACAGCTTTGCGAATATGAGCCTCGATCCGAGCCTGCGTAAAAACATCTCTTTTTATTATTACGAAGCGGGGCACATGATGTATATCGAAAAGACGTCGCTCAAGAAACTGCATGACGACGCGGCGGGCTTCGTTCAGCGGTCGCTGGTGAAGTAATTGGAACGCCGAATTTATTCGGCCGTGTTTTGCACCGGAACGCCGAATTCATTCGGCCGTGTTTTGCACCGGAGCGCCGAATTTATTCGGCATGTGTTTAGGCACAATAAATTGTGCGCTCCACATGCGCTTCTATAGCGCTCCGTGTGCGCCCCGGCTTAAAAAGAAACGCGCACCGTTTGCGGGAAATCCATCCGCAGAACCGATTCCTGCCGGAATGCTTTTTTGTAGGCTTCGGTGTAATTGGAAAGCGCCGTGGCCGGAATCGGTTGCGCGCTGGAAGCAACAATCAAAAAGAAAGTTGCAATGATAGCCGTTCGTTTCATAAGGATTGGTTTTCTCCAAAAAGAGGATTTAATCCGGGAGTTATAACGTATACACTTGGCGCAGATCTTTCCCATCTCTGTTTTCAGGAGTGCCAAAAAAACGCCTTTATCCAAAAGCCAGTGACGTGCTCCCTTAAAATTACCCCGTAGATGAGTAGAACACTTTAGAATAAAAAAGTGTGGGGGTAAAAAGATGAGACAGGCAGTGAGTGATGAAGAGATAATCGGTATCCTGCGAGGTTTTGATGAGAGCGGTAAGTCGGTAAGGGTGTATTGCCGCGAAGCAGGTATCAGCGTGGCGACGCTGTATAACTGGCGTAAGCGGTTCGGCCGAATGGAGGTGGCGGAGGCCAGGCAGTTGAAGGTGCTGGCGCGAGAGAACACGAGATTAAAGCGCTTGCTGGCGGAACGTGACCTTGAGATCGACGTGGTAAAGGAAGCGCTGCGAAAAAAGTGGTAACGACAGCTGCGCGCCGTGAAGTGGTGAGGTATCTGACGGGAGCGGGTTTGAGCGAGCGTCGTGCGTGCTGTCTGGTGAAGTTGCGGAGAAAGAGTTTTCGGTACGTGCCGGTGCCGGGTAAGGATGCGGGGTGGGAAGAGAAGATCGGTGAGTTGTCTCTGCGTCATCCGCGTTACGGTTACCGGCGGGTATGGGCGTGTTTGATGAGAGAAGGAGAGCAGATAAGCCGGAAGAAGGTGTGGCGGCTGTGGAAGAAACTGGGCTTGGGGCTTGGCCGCAAGAGGCCGAAGCGCAAAAAAGACGTGCAAGCCAGGGCTAATATGATAATGGCTGAGAAAGCGAACCATATCTGGACCTATGACTTTGTCTTCGACCGGACGATCGGCGGGTGTCAGTTGAAGATGCTGACGCTGGTGGATGAATATACGAGAGAGTGCCTGGCGGTAGAGACGGCCCGCTCGCTCACGAGTGCCGATGTGAGGTGTGTGCTGGAGCGTGTTTGCGATGAAAGAGGGTGCCCGGAAGCCGTTCGCTCGGACAACGGAAGCGAGTTTATCGGTGCAGCGGTGGGAGACTGGCTTCTGGCAAAAGGGATCATGCGGATATTTTCCGAACCCGGCAAACCGTGGCAGAACGGATACATTGAAAGCTTCAACGGCAAACTGCGCGATGAACTGCTCAGCCGGACCTATTTCTACTCGCTCCGTGAAGCAAAAGCTGAGATCGAATTATGGAGGCGAGAATACAACACCAAGCGGCCGCATTCGGCGCTCGGATATCTGACACCAGCAGAATTCAGACGCAAACTCGCCTCTGAAGCAACATAAAATCGTTCTACTTATCGCTGGGGTAAAATTTGGGGGCTGGACACCAGCGTTCCAAAAGCGTTCCAGGTGTTCCACTGTTACAGCCAGGGGTGTAACGAAACACCTGAGGCTAGTGCCCGGATTCACCTTCTATTTGCGCGACGGCGTGAGGCAGCACGGGTTTTATCACCGCAAAACATTCCGCGACGCCTTTTGGGGAGCCGGGCAGATTGACGATCAGACAATTTCCGCGAATGCCGCAGACGCCGCGCGAAAGCATCGCAAATTTCGTGTTTTCCAGGGTTTTATAGCGCATGGCTTCGGCCAGGCCGGGTGCTTCGCGTTCGATCACGCGGCGGGTGGCTTCGGGAGTGTTATCGCGCGGCGCAAAACCGGTGCCGCCGGTGGTAATGATCAAATTCGCTTTTTTGGAATGGATCTTTAATATCTCGATCAGGTTTTCCAGGTCGTCCGTCACCACCAGTTTTTCCACTATCTCCGCGCCGGACTCTTTTAACAATTCGACCAGCGCCCGGCCGGAAATATCTTCGGCCTCGCCGCGTGAACAGCGGTCGCTGACGGTTATGACGATGGCGCGGATCGGCTCACTCATTATCTGAATTTGTACCGCTCCTTCAGCCAGCATTTATCCATCACGACCAGCAGGCCGGCGTCGGCCGCCCGTTTTGCGGCGGCGGAATCGATCACGCCTTCCTGAAGCCAGACGGCTTTTGCGCCGATCCTGATCGCTTCATCAACTGCTTCGCCGGCGAAATCGGAATTGCGGAAAATATCCACCAGGCCGATCTCTTCGCCGATCGAGGAAAGATCGGGAAAAGCTTTTTCGCCGAGCACTTCCGTCTCGTTCGGATTGACGGGAATGACCCGGTAGCCCTGCCGCTGCATGTACGCCGCGACGCCGTTCGAAGGCCGCATATTATTGGACGAAAGCCCGACCACGGCGATCGTTTTGCATTCGTCTAAAATTCGTTTGATCGTTTCCGGTTCGTTCATATTTGCTAGCTTACTGTTGCTTCGATCTTTTCCATTTCACGCCGGCGCTTGCCGTAAAATACGCTCAGGGCAACGCCCGCGACTACTAACAGCATACCCGATAATGATTCCCATGTCTGCGCTTCGCCAAAGAAAAACCATCCGATCAGCAGCCCGTAAAGCACGCCCGAATAATTTATGATCACCACCCCGGCGGCGCGTTCTTTTTGCAGCGCATAGGTCAGAAAAAACTGGCCGACCTGGGAAAATACGCCGATCAAAAGAAGATAGAACCAGTCCCAGCCGACGGGCGTTTTCCAATCGAACCACATCGCAAAAAAACAAATTATCGCGCCGAATAACTGAAAGTGCAGCACGATGGTCAGGGGGTGTTCTTTTTCGCGCAGGCTGCGCACCAAATTATAGGCGACGCCGGAACAAAACGCCGCCGCGATCCCGGTCAAAAGGTAAGGCAGGGAAATGCGCGGGTCGAATTTTTCGATCAGCAGCACGCCGGAAAATGCCAGCGCGTAAAAAAGCCATTGCCAGCGCAGGACGCTTTCCTTCAGAATAAAAATGGCGATGATCGTGGTAAAGATCGGCGACAGATACTGGATCGTGACTGCGCCGGCCAGCGGGATATGCTGCAGCGTGAAAAAGAAAAGATAGAGCGAGGCGGTGCCGAAAAAACCGCGCAGTAAAAGCATTTTTCGGTTCGAACCGCGCCAGTCCACCCCGGCGCGATAAATTCCGACGAAGCAAATGCCGGAAGCGATTGCGCAGCGGAAAAAAGCCACTTCGACGGTGGGCAAATGGCTCAATTGTTTGACGAATGCGTAGGTCAGCGAAAAAGCGAGCGTCGAAATAAACATCGCCCGCATGCCGCTGCTCAAGAATTTGTTTTCGCCCTGATCTGTGTTCAAATCGCTTTTGAAGAAATCAAACTTTACTGCCGGAAAATAATATCATAATGCGCTTTCCTTTAATTTCAAGCGTCGGGGAATTCGAAAAACACTTTAGGGCCGAATTTTGGCGGGACGCGGCAATTGCCGTCTGCGAAAAGCACGGTATTTTTTACGATTTGCTGCGGCGCTCCGAGCACGGTGAGAACATCGTGTTTTTCGCGGACAATAAATTTGTCGTAAAAATTTACACGCCTTTTCGCCGCGGATTCGCCCGGGAAAAAGCGGCGCTGGAATTTGCCGCCGGCAAGACCAGCCTGAAAGTGCCGGAGATAGTTCACTTGGGTAAGATCGAAGGATTCGATTATCTGGTCACCACGCAGCTGGAAGGCGATTCGATAACCCGCGGCGAGTGGCTGAAACTCGAAACCCGGCAGCAGATATCAATAATCACCGAACTTGCCCCCGGATTAAAAGAACTGCATTCTTACCTGGCCGAATCAATTAGGTTCGATTGGAACGCGTTTATAAAAGAACAGGCTAATACCTGTCTCGAACGGCAAAAAGCGGCCGGGGCTAGTCCCGAATGGCTGACAAGTCTGCCGCGATACTTGGAAGAAAATTTGAAACTGCTCCCGGCAGATCCCGCGCCTGCCTTTTTACACGGCGACGTACATTTCGGCAATCTGCTGCTGGCACAAAAAACAGGGAAGTGGCAAATTTCCGGCTTGTTCGATTTTGCCGATTCACTCGCCGGATTTCACGAATACGAATTTGTCGCGCCGGGCGTGTTGATGATCCAGGGACAAGGCGAACTGCAGCGCGAATTCTTCCGCGCCTACGGTTATAAAGAAAATGATATTGATGACACTCTGCGACGCCGTTTGATGCTGCTGACGATCCTTTATGAATGCAGCGATCTGCGGAAATACGCGCTGCGGCTGAAACCCGAAGCGGTGGATTTCACCCTTGAAGAACTGGAAAGAGCGATCTGGAATTTTCGGTAGTAAGTGTCTCGTGTTCTTTCGCGTGGTTTCCGCCTTTATAGTCATTAGAATAAGACTTAAGAAGTAACCACGAATTACACGAACGACACGAATAAATCCCAAATCCGTGGCTTATGGGCAGCCCAAAATTATTTTACAACTCTTTCAATATCCAGCCATGCGGATCGACAACGACTTTCGCATCTTTTGGAAGTTGGATCGTAGCCTTACCTTCCGGCATTTCGACGCGTTTTATCTGGCCGTTGATTTCGACTTCGACGGGCATCGGAAAAGGCAGATTGTCCGGCGTGTTCCAGCGCAAAGTCAGGCTGTTTCCAACTGCCATGTAGGAAAGCGCCGGAAGCTTTGGCTGGCGCAGATAGACATTGAAAAACCAATCCATTTGCCTGCCGGAAGTTTTATTTACCAGCGCCAGAAAATCGTCGGTGGTCGCCAGCCGGGTTTGTTTGCCGTTCGTTAGTTTTTCCATCGCTGCGGTCGGATAAGCCTGGCGGCGCAGCACTTTGAAGAACGTATCGTCGCCGAGATAATAGCGCAGCGTGTGCAGAATATACGCGCCCTTGCCGTAGATGTCGCCGTCGCTTTTGACATAATCCGGCGCGAGAAAATACATCTGCGTGGTGGTCATCGCTTCGCGCGGGGCGACGGCGCGGACATTGTGAAAATTTTTCTGGCGGCCGGACATGGCGGTAAAGTACGCTTCCTTGCCTTTTATTTTTTCGAGATAGAGCGTGTCCATAAAAGATTGAAAACCTTCCTGCAGCCAGAATTCGCTCCAGTCTTTTCCGGTCACCAGATTGCCCCACCATTCATGGCCGAATTCGTGTTCCAGCAGGCCGTCAAAACCATCTGCGTTGTCTTTGAACTTATTGCCGTAGGCCGTGATGGTCTGGTGCTCCATGCCGAGATGCGGCGTTTCGGCGATGCCGATCTTGTCCGCGCGAAACGGGTAGGGGCCGAGATAGCTTTCAAAAAATACGAGAAATTTTTTTAGCTGTTCGATCAGCGCGGGCGCTTTGTCGAAATTTTCCGGCAGCACATAAAATTTGATCGGGATCGTCATTCCCGAAACGCTTTTGGCGCTGTCTTCGACCAGTTTGTAAGGCGCGACGTTGAGCGCGATATCGTAATTATTTATCGGCTGCGAAACGAACCAGTTAAAGGTATGAGTGCCGTCGGCATTTTCGATGACGGAGCGCAGTTTGCCGTTGGCGGCGGCGGTCAGATTTTTCGGCACGGTAAAATGCAGCGAGGCAGTATCGGGCTCGTCGGACGGGTGATCTTTGCAGGGAAACCAGACATCGGCGCCGTCATTCTGAACGGCGGTGGCAAACCACGGGAAACCGTCGGCGGTTTTCGACCAGACAAAGCCTCCGACCCAGGGCGGGTGCGGCGCGACCCGGGGAATACCGTGATAAGCGACCGCGATATCAATCGCCTGCCCGGGCTTCATTTGCCTGGGAAGATCGATCCAGATCTGTTTTTCGGTGCGTCTGAAGGCAAGCGCAGCGTTTTTCACCGTGACGGAATCGACCGTAAACGGTGTGTCCAGATCGAGCACGAATTTATCGAGCGGTCTGACGATCGACGCTTTCACGGTCAGCACACCGGCGATAGACCTTTCTTCGACATTGACCTTTAACGCGAGATCGTAAGATCTCACATCATAGGCCGCCTGTTCAGGCATCAGCACGCCGCCCGACCCGGTCGGTTTTTCAGTGAACACGCGCTGGGCAGAGACATTGACGGCAAAAACAAAGACAAACAGCGAGACGATAAAAACTGCTTTTCTCAACATTTCTTATTTTCCTTCCGCGACGGTGCGCGGCTCTTCGTGCGAGTGAATTTCCTGCAGCGATCTGGCGGTAAAAGCGACGGCGGTTTTCTTGGCCGCGATGGCTTCGACCAATGCTTCGGCGCCGGTCATGGTTGTGACGCACGGGACGTTGAATTGCAGCGCGGCGCGGCGGATGGCCTGCTCGTCATAATGCGAAGCGCGGCCGAGCGGCGTGTTAAAGATCAGCGAAATTTCGCCGCGCTTGATGTAATCGACGATGTTCGGGCGGCCTTCGTTGACCTTAAAAACGCTTTCGGCTTCGAGGCCGACCTCTTCCAGGCGCTTTGCCGTGCCGTAGGTGGCGATCAGGTCAAAGCCGAGATTTTTCAAACGCCGCGCCAGCACGACCGCCTGTCCCTTGTCGGAATCGTTGACGCTTAAAAAGGCTTTCCCGCTCGCCGGCAGATTAAGTCCCGCGCTGACCATCGCCTTGCCGTAGGCTTCGCCGAAAGTCGCGCCGACGCCCATCACTTCGCCGGTCGAATGCATCTCAGGCCCGAGGATCGGATCAACCCCGGCAAATTTCGCGAAGGGAAACACCGGTGATTTTACAAAGCAGAATTTCACCGGCAGCACTTCCGGCAAGTTAAATTCGGCGAGCGTTTTTTTACCGGCCATCACCAGCGACGCGATCGCGGGCAGCGGCACGCCGGTCGCCTTGGAAACGAAAGGCACGGTGCGCGACGCGCGGGGATTGACCTCGAGCACATAAACGCGGTCGTCCTTGATCGCAAACTGAATATTCATCAGCCCGACGACGTTTAGCGCTTTTGCCAGCATGCGCGTGTAATGTTTAATGGTTTCCAGGTGCTCGGCGGAAATTTTTTGCGGCGGCAGCACGCTCGACGAATCGCCGGAGTGGATACCGGCTTCTTCGATATGCTCCTGGATCCCGGCGATCACGCAGGCAGTTTGATCGGCCATCGCATCGACGTCGAGTTCGGCGGCGCGTTCGAGAAATTTGTCGATCAGGATCGGTTTTTCCGGCGACGCATCGACCGCCGAACGCATATAGTTAACCAAACTTTCTTCGTCATAAACTATCGCCATCGCGCGCCCGCCCAGCACATACGAAGGGCGCACCAGCACAGGGTAACCCAGGCTGTCGGCAATCGCGATCGCTTCGTCAGCGGAAACGGCCGTGCCGTTCGGCGGGCAGGGAATGTTCAGTTCGTCGAGCAAAGCGCCGAAGCGTTTGCGGTCTTCGGCGAGGTCGATGGAATCGGGCGAGGTGCCAATGATCGGGACGCCGGCTTCGTGCAGGCGGTTGGCCAGATTGAGCGGCGTCTGCCCGCCAAACTGCACTATCACGCCGGCCGGTTTTTCGACATCGACGATATTCATTACGTCTTCGAAAGTGAGCGGCTCGAAATACAGGCGGTCGGAAGTGTCGTAATCGGTCGAAACGGTTTCCGGGTTGCAGTTGACCATGATGGTCTCAAAATTATTTTTGCTGAGTGAAAAACTGGCGTGGCAGCAGCAATAATCGAATTCGATCCCCTGGCCGATGCGGTTCGGGCCTGAGCCGAGGATCATTATCTTTTGCCGCTCGGACGGCGCGGCTTCGCATTCTTCTTCGTAGGTCGAATACAGGTACGGGGTGAAGGATTCGAATTCCGCGCCGCAGGTATCGACGCGTTTATAAACCGGCACGATGCCCTTACTTTTTCGCAGCGCGCGAACTTCATTTTCCGTCGCTCCGGTCAGGAATGCGATGCGGCGGTCGGACAAGCCGTACTCTTTTGCGGTCCGCAAAACCTCATCGGAAATGTCATTAAGAGGTGAATATTTGTAATCGTTAGACAACGTATTATCGTTGTTTTTCTCGTTATCTTGATCTTGCGGTAAATTTATCCTAGGAATGTTCAATGGGCGGGACGTTATGGCTTTTTCGGAAGCTCCGATTTCCCAATTGACATTGAGCATTTCTATTTGCCGCTGCAATTGCATCACCTGCTGCAGCTGCTCTAAAAACCAGGGGTCGATCCTGCTCAGGCGATAAATTTCGGGGATAGAATAACCGTGCTGCAGCGCGTAGGTGATGTAAGAAAACCTCTGCGAATTAGGGCGAGCGAGTTTTCGCTGGAGCACGTCATCGGGCACATCGACGAGGCGCAGCGGCTTGACCGCTTCGAGCGAGCGCAGCCCTTTAAAGAGGCTTTCTTTAAATGTGCGGCCGATCGCCATCACTTCGCCGACGGATTTCATCTGCGTGCCGAGCACGTCTTCAGCCTGCGGAAATTTTTCGAACGCCCACTTGGGAATTTTGGTGACGACATAATCGATCGTCGGTTCAAAACTCGCGGGTGTTTTTTGCGTGATGTCGTTGGGAATTTCGTTGAGGGTATAACCGACCGCCAGTTTAGCGGCGATCTTGGCAATGGGAAAGCCGGTCGCCTTTGAAGCCAGCGCCGATGAACGCGACACGCGCGGGTTCATTTCGATCACTCGTACTTCGCCGTTTTCCGGGTTGACCGCGAATTGAATATTCGAACCGCCGGTTTCGACGCCGACCTTGCGGATACAGGCGATCGACATATCGCGCAGCACCTGGTATTCCACGTCGCTTAAGGTTTGCGCCGGGGCGACGGTGATCGAATCGCCGGTGTGAACGCCCATCGGGTCGAAATTTTCGATCGAGCAGATGATGACGACGTTGTCGTTGAGGTCGCGCATCACCTCGAGCTCGTATTCCTTCCAGCCGAGAATGGATTCCTCGATCAGCACCTGGCTGATCGGCGAAAGATGCAGCCCGCTGCGAACGATCTCTTCAAATTCTTCGGGATTAAAGGCAACGCCGCCGCCGCTGCCGCCGAGCGTAAAAGCCGGGCGGATGATCGCCGGATAGCCGGTGGTCTCGACGATCGCCTGCGCGTCTTCCCAGGTATGGGCGATGCCGCCTTTGGCGCTGGGCAGGCCGATCTCGTCCATCGCGTTTTTGAAAAGCTCGCGGTCTTCGGCCAGTTTGATGGCGTCGATGTTTGCGCCGATCAGTTCCACGCCGTATTCGGTCAGCACGCCGCTTTCATAAAGCTCGACCGAAAGATTGAGCGCGGTTTGCCCGCCGACGGTCGGCAGCAGCGCATCGGGGCGCTCGGCGGCGATAATGGCGGTGACGGATTCCACGGTCAGCGGCTCGATATAGGTCTTGTCCGCCATTTCCGGGTCGGTCATGATGGTCGCCGGGTTGGAATTGACCAGCACGACCTGATAGCCTTCCTGCTTGAGCGAGCGGCAGGCCTGCGTGCCGGAGTAGTCGAATTCACAAGCCTGCCCGATGATAATAGGGCCCGAGCCGATAATCAGAATTTTGTGCAGATCAGTGCGTTTAGGCATATCAAACACTTGATTATACAGAAAAATTTCACCCAATCGAATCAGCCCCGCGCGTTTTCAAAAATTCGCCGTCAAAGACTATTAAAAACTTACAAAATTGTGTTTTTTGAAGAACCCGGTCACTACCGTCCCGGTTCTGACCTCATTGCCCGGCGCTCGCGCTCCGCTTGTTAATTATTTGCCTCTTAACAGATCATCATATAGATCAGTATGAGGTCGGAACCGGGAACGGTAGTGACCGGGTGAATGAGCGCGGCGAAACTCACAATATTGAATTTAGTTGTGTTATCGGGCAGTAAATGGTAAAAAAGTTATAGGGCATTTGTCCGAAAAGAGTAATATTTTCGCGGCTTTCATTTAACTTTCCCTCCTTTACGATGGCTGATAAGATCCAGGTAACAAAACGTCTGCAACCGCAAAAATTCGATCCTAAAAGGCGAAAACCTCCGAAGGTAGCTTCTTTTAAGGAACCGAAACCGAGCTTATTCCGGCGGATACTCAGAATTGTCATTCACCCGATCACGGTCGGTGTGGTCTTTTTGATCGGCCTCAGCATATTTTTGACCGCGACATATTTTTGGTTCGAATATTCGGCAAAAGTTGACGGATTGCTGCGCGGCGATGTTTATACGCGCTCGGCGGGAGTTTATTCCGCTCCGAAAATGCTTAAAGCCGGGGAAGCCATCACGCCCGACGGGTTAGCGGCCTATCTGAAATCCGCCGGCTATATCGAGAAAAACCAGCAGGCCGATCCCCAGCGCAGCCGTTATTCTTTTGACGGCAGCTCCTTTACGGTCGAGCCCGGTATCACAGGGATGATCGACGGCGTGCAGACGTTTCAGCCGCTGCTGGTGAAATTCGGCAAAGACAATAAAGCGGTCGCCTCGGTCGCGAATTTACAAAACAATCAAAATCTGCCGTCCGCGCTGATCGAGCCGAAGATCCTGAGCTCGATCACCAACGAAGAGAACGGCCGCCGTAAAGTGATCGGCTTTAAGGATCTGCCGCCGCAATTGGTAAGGTCGATCGTGGTCACGGAAGACCGCTCGTTTTTCGAGCATTACGGGGTTAATATTCGCGGAATTTTGCGCGCTTTCTGGCGGCGGCTCGACGACGAAGACAATTCGCCGATCGCCCGGCAGGGGGGATCGAGCATCACTCAGCAGCTGGTAAAAAACCTCTTGCTGACGCCGGAAAAAAGCTGGGCGCGCAAGGTGACCGAGGCCTATATGTCCGTCATTTTGGAGACGCGGCTTTCCAAGGAACAGATCTTCGAACTTTATACCAATCAAATTTATCTCGGACAGCAGGCCGGGTTTTCCATCTACGGCGTGGGCGAAGGCGCAAACGCGTATTTCGGCAAGGACGTCTCGGCGCTGACGCTGCCGGAAGCGGCGTTTCTCGCCGGGATCATCCGCAGCCCGAACCGCTACAACCCTTACAAAAATCTGGAAAAAGCCACGGAGCGCCGCAACCAGGTGCTGGATTCGATGCAGGAAGCCGGTGAGATAACTCCGCAGCAGGCTTCTGAAGCGAAAGCCACGCAGCTTACGCTGGTGCAGATAACGAGCCGTCCGGAATTGCTCGATATGCCGTATTTCACCGGCTACGCGGAACAGCAATTGAGCGCGATCGTCTCCGACCCGGAAGCCTTACAGCATCTGCGCGTCTATACGACGATCGATATCGATCTGCAGCGGGCCGCCTACGAAGCGGTGACCAAGCGGCTGGAAAGACTGGACAAATATTTTCCCAAACGCCAGAAAGGCGATCTGCAGGCGGCGCTGGTCGCAATCAATCCGAAAACGGGCGAGATCAAGGCGATGATCGGCGGCCGCGATTTTCTGCAGAATCAATTCAACCGCGCGACCGACGCGATGCGCCAGCCGGGCTCGGTCTTTAAACCCTTCGTCTATGCCACCGCGATCAACTCAGCCTATGAATTCGGCGGGCGGGTCTTTACCGCGGCTTCGATCTTTAAGGACGAACCGAAAACTTTTACCTTTAACCAGGACAGTTACGCGCCCGGAAATTTCGGCGATTTTTTTAGCAACAAGGAAGTGACGCTGCGCGACGCGCTGGTCAAGAGTAAAAACGTCATCACGGTCGATCTGGCAATGGAGCTCAACATCGGCAAGGTAATGAATTTCGCCGCCAAGGCCGGTTTTCCGAAAGTGGCGAAAGCATACCCGTCGATGGCGCTGGGCACGGCCGAAGCCACGCCGCTCGAAGTGGCGACCGCCTACACGAGCTTTGCCAACGTCGGGCAAAAAGCGACGCCGCTGGCAGTCAGCCGCGTGACCGGCGGCGACGGCAGAACGATCACCGCGCCGACCACCATGAAAACCGAAGTGATGCGGCCTGACGTCGCCTACATTATGGACGACATCATGAAGGACGTGGTCAACCGCGGCACGGCGGCCGATCTGCGCCAGTGGGGTTTTCAAAATGTGGCGGGCAAGACCGGCGTAGCGGGGAAGACAGGAACTTCGCGCGACGGGTGGTTTGCGGGCTTTACGCCAAACCTGGTGTGCGTGGTTTATGTCGGATTCGACGACGGCTCTGACCTGGGAATGAAGGGCGCCGATTCCGCGCTGCCGATCTGGGCGGATTTTATGAAAGCCGCGCTGGAAATGCATCCCGAATGGAACGGCGACTGGGCCGAACCCGACGGCATCCGCAAAGCCGAAATAGATATCCGCAACGGAAAATTGATCCGCGAACTGACCGACAACGAAGCTTCTAACATCGAAGCGATCAAAGACGCGAAAGATAAATTAAACGCCAACAGTAATACCGCCGCCGTACTGGAAAACGGTGAAACACCGTTAGTCGAACAGCCTAAGATCGAAGCCGTCCCGCCGGAATTTCGCCGGGTCGAGCTTTTTATCGGCGGCACGGTACCGAACAGGGATTTCGGCACGGACGACTCGATCAACGAAGTGCCGCCGGACGCATTGCCGATGCCGGGTGAAAGCCCGACCCCGCAGGGCGAGAAAACTCCCATCGAAAAGCTGGAAATACCGCAGGAAGAATTAGAAAAACAGCAGGCCGGCGAAAAAAGCGCGCAGCAAAATAAACCGGACGCCGACCGGACGGTGATGGTGCAGATTTGTCCCACCAGCGGCCTGCGGGCTTCGGCGACCTGCCCGATCATGGTGCCCAAAAAATATAAACTAGGACAGGAACCGAAACAGTTTTGCGATCCCAGCTATCACCAAAAGTCACAGTAACGGGCAGACGCGACCGTCATGGAGCGTGTTTCCGGTCAATAAAATCGGTTTGTAAGAAAATAATAATTGTAGGGGCAGGTCTTGTGCCTGCCCGTTTTTATTTCTTTTAATGGCATTTAATATCCTTTTTGTTTTGGCATAAATTGGGGAAGTCGGCTTGTTAAAATGCTGCCGATTAAACACGCTCCATAACTGTCGCGTTTCTGCCGGAAGAAAGGGCAGGCACAAGACCTGCCCTTACAATTTTTATTTACAAACTAAATTTCCGTATCTCCGATCCCAGCTCTCTTTCCAATTCTAGTTTTTGCTGTTCCAGGGTTTTGCGGTCTTTGTCGATTTGTTCGAGGCGGGTTTCCTGTTCGTTGGCTTTGGCGATGTAGCGCGCGATCAGGGTTTTTGCTTCCGGCGTTTTTGCCAGCGCTTCGATATTTTCCCGCAGTCGTTTTTGATCCGCGCTGATCTTTTCTTCTTCATCTTCGAAGCCTTCCAGTTTTGCGTCGATCTCGCCGATCTGGATGCGCAGGCCGATAAGTCTTTCCAGCCGGGCGCGGGTTTCCTCGTTGATATAATTACGCCTGACGAAAAGCTCCAGATCGGTCCGATTGAGATTTCCTATCTGATAGCTGTCGACTAATCCCTGCCGTTCGGAAACCGGAAGCTCGATCTTGGCGAACGGTTCCAGCACGACGCGGAAGCGATAATATTTTTGCGTCGTGAGCGCCGGTTTTTCGGTGTCGTCGGAAAGCTCCCAACCCTGTCTGACCGGGTGTTCGATATAGACGATCTTTTGCCGGTCGGTTTGATTGCTCAGCCGGTAGATCTTTTTGTCGGACTGAAAAAAATGTACCTGGAAAACTCCGTTTCCGGCCTTCACCAGTTTTGCCGGAGCGCGAATTTCTTCGTCCTTAATGGTGACCAGTGTTCCCAGATCGAGCGCGAACGAGATCAGCCGCTGTTCTTTCGGCTTAAGCCTTTCCATCAGCGCTTCGCCGGCATAAGCGTCACGGTCAAGCACGGTCAGGCTGCCGCTTTCCAGCGTCAGCGACGTGGTGTTTTGCAGCAGCATCCCGGACATCGGGCGGTCGCGACGGGCGGCTTCGTTATAAATTGAAATGCGCTCGCCGTTCATTTTTGTCTGCACGATCGGTATCAGCGCGGAGCGGTCGCGATTGACGGTGACCGGCTGTTCGATGCGGTATTCAAACAAGTCGCCGATCTCTTCGCCGGTGGCGGCGGTCTCCACGCCGGAGCGGTTATTCGACAAAGCGTCGCTAACGGAAGTTTCCGCGCTGGCGGTGACGATACTGTTACTGTTGTTCATAAAATTTAGATTCGACTGGCTGTTGAGCGGCAGCTGCGACAACTGCTGCGGGGTCACTCTCCTACCCACGGTAGAGTCAGCTGAATTGAGCTGCGCAGCGCCGCCGGAAGCGGTCCCGCGTCCTTCGCCGGAGGCCATACCGGCCCCGCTTCCGCCTTCTTCTTCCTCATAAACCTGCGGTTCCAGATTCAGATCTTCGGGCATCGGGATTACCGGACGGTAACGGTACATCGGTTTTTGGATCGGCTGGATAAAAGAGATCGGCGTGCCGGAAACAAGCGAGAGTTTTACGTTCGTCCAATCTTCGTCCGAAACGTTATCCACGATCGCCCAACCCTGGAAAAATGGTTTGCCTTCGGCATCGAGCACGACGCGGTAGGTCGTTTTCCAGATCGGCGCGGCGATGGTATAGCTGACGACCATTTCGCGCTGTCCGGCGCCCTGGGAAGTGACGGTGATGGTCTTGGCGTCGCGGCGGCGGGCCGAGGCGCTGGCGTTGGCAAATTCATTGACGTCGCGGCGCGTGCCCTCGTCCAGCAGCTTTACGGAGCGTACGTCCGCGAGATCGAAGCTGGATATCTCGCCGTTTTCTGAGGCGACCACTACCGCGTACACTTCGCCTTCGGTCTTTTCAGTTTTTTCCCGGCGTTTTTCCACGGTCAGGATAGAACCGGTCGCCGTGCCTTTGGTCGAAGTGACCAGCACGCGCGCGCCCTGCAATTGTTTCAGCACGCCGGCCAGCCCGCCGCCCTCTTCCGTGTCGGAATCGACGCCGAAGGGAATTTCCGACATCTTTGCCGACGGCGGCGCGGAGGAATTGTAGCTGACCGCGCCGATGCGTCCCTGGCCGAGATCGAGCACGACCATCGATTTCAGCACGTCATCGACCTGCGACTGCTTGAAGGAAAGATCGATTTGCGCGTCGCCGGACACGATGCCGCGGCGTTCAATGTAGGCCACGCCGTTGGAATAAAGAATGACGCGCTTGATCGGCAGCGAAGCGCCCGCGTTTGCCGGAGCCGGAGAGTCTGGCTTTACGGCAGGCGCCAGAGGCGCTAAGCGGCGGGCGTTGCGCGGCTTCAGACTTTGCGCCGGAACGCTAAGAGCGAAAATAAACAGTAATAGAAGCGATAGTGTGGATCTCATACGGAATTCTCCCTGAGGATGGAGCTCATCCCCTAAATTTAGTTTAAATTGTGACCAGGTAACCCGAACGTAAGACGAGGTATGACAGATTTGGGTTGCTTGGATGGAAAAGTATCGGGCTTGCCGGCGACTCTCGACGCTGAGGCGGGTACAACGCCGGCCCCTACAAAATGGGTAGTGTCTTAATTTGGTTGCCACTCCAGCCGGTGGAAATTGAGTCGCCGTGTCAGTAGCCCGCGCGTCAGCAAGGGCGCATATTTTATTGCCTGAAAATGCGCCCTCCCTCACGGTCGGGCTACCGACACATGCCTTAGCTAAAGACGTTAGCAAATTAAGACACTACCACCAAATGTTAATGATTGACATGCTTATAAAAACGGGCTAGACTCCCAGTTACTCTTCCCCATTATATCTATTACATAAAATTAAGGAGTGCATCTAAATGCAGAGAATTTTCTCGAATAAATCACATTTTTACAAAATTATTTCGATGGTTACCATTACTTCGATACTGGTGGTGACGTCGGCTTTTGCTCAGACGGCCCAGCACACTTACGCTGTGGAACTGGTCGTAAGCGAAGGAAAAAAATCCATCGAAACGGACGCCGATCTGATCTTCAATGAAAAGACGTTTTCCGTCATTCCCGACAAGGCCAACTTGAAATCTTCTACGAAGGAAATAGCCTACTCGGACATCAAGCTCGCCGACCAGTCGTATTCGAAGAAACCGATGTTATCCGGCGGCGGCGCGGTCGCGACGGCCCTGCTGGTAGGGTTCATTTTTGCTTTGCCGTTCCTGTTCATCAAGAAAAAGAAACACTGGATGACGGTGCAGTCGGACAAGGATTTCGCGGTCTTAAAGCTTGGAGACCGAAACTTTAAACAGATCGCCGCCGAATTCGAAACCCACGGCGTCAAGGTGAACGATCTGGGAGAAGAGAAAAAATAATTTCCGTCGTTTTTTATCGACAGGGATCACATTAAAAATTTCGGGGCGGGCTTTGTGCCCGCCCTTTTTGTTTTTCAGATTCAGGCCTCGTACGCCTCTTTTTCCGCCGGGCACAAACAGTTGCCCTTTTAGACTCCTGCGCGTAAAATCCCACCAATAATGTTTAGCCGGGAGGCAGCACGCCCATGCAGGTAATCCAAAATAATCCCAAACTCAAATTGCAGGCCGATTCGCGCCTTTATCCCAGCGAATTACATTTTAGAAGCCTGCTGGAAAAGCTGCCGGCTTCGACCACCACCTGATCAAACCGATCGATTTCGACGCGCTCGATAAACTGCTGTCGGAAAAGGCTAATTGAACGCCACCGGTTTTCTTTTTCCATTAGTCAGTGGCTGGCTTTGCCTATAGAGTCATTTATGTCCCAAATGCGAATCAACAATTAAAAAAACGAACGTTAACCTGGGAGCGCAGGCATCCTGCCTGCAAGATCGCGCAGCGATTTAAAACCGCCTTACTTTAAACGAGTTAGCGCGGCGAGCCGCGCTTTGCAGGCAGGATGCCTGCGCTCCCAGGTTTAGCTGCATTTCTATCGGATAACTTCTGCCGAAAATTCTCGAAAAAAACACTTGTAAAAATTTTAATTAAGAGTATATTCCTTCGCGAACCTGTGATTTTTCACAGCGGTTAGCAGCGCCGCGCGGCGGTTTTCCGGGCGCGGTCAGGGTCAATGTGCGATGTTTGCCGTGAGGTAGCAAAAAAGAAGATGAGCGAAGTAAAAAAGAGCGTGCTGTCGAACGCCGGGTTAGCCCTGGCGGTGGGTTTGGTGCTGTCATCGATCGTGCTGGGGTGGGCTTATATAAGCAAAAAGAACGGGGATGAAGCGGTCGCGGTTACGGGTTCGGCCCGTAAGCGCATCAAGTCCGATCTGGTCAACTGGAGCGCCGGGGTGACACACCAGGCGTCAACGCTGGCTGAGGCCTATAAAAAGATCTCGGAAAATATTCCGCGTATCAAGCAATACCTGCTTAGCAAGGGGATATCCGAAAACCAAATGACGGTCTCGTCGATCAACACCACGACCCTGCACGGGCGCGACGCCGACGGCAACGAAACATCCGATATCACCGGATATTCACTGCAGCAGAACGTTCACGTGACTTCTAACGACGTCGAGCGCGTCTCGCAGATCGCGCGCGAAGCAACCGAACTGCTCGATCAGGGCATCCTGATCGAATCGAGCTCGCCGCAGTATCACTACACACAGCTCGGCAATTTGAAGATCGAAATGCTGGGCGAAGCGGCTAAGGACGCGAAAACCCGCGCCGAACAGATCGCTTCCTCGACCGGTAACCGGATCGGGGCGGTTCGCTCGGCAAAAATGGGAGTAATGCAGATCACTGCCGCCGATTCCACCGACGTTTCGGATTCGGGCATCAGCGATACGTCTTCGATCGATAAAGACATCACGGCGGTGGTCAATATCAGCTTCGCCGTGTCATAAAAGAGCAAATGCGACAGTTATAGAGCGCGTGATTTGTTTCCAAACACGCTCTATAACTGTCGCGTTTCCGCCTTAACGATGCAAAATGCGATGCGCGCAGGAATACCTGCGCTCCATATACAAACCTAAAAAATTCTTAGCTGGCTGTCGATATCGACGTTGGCGGGCGGAATTGAAATATCGTCGATGATCACCGATTCCGGGAACCAGGAAGTTTTTTCCGCCAGCAGGACTTCTATCTCTTCCTTCGGCAGAGGGCGGGCAAGCAGATAACCCTGCCCGTAATCGCATTTTAATAATCTCAAAAGTTTTAGCTGCTCGACGGTTTCGATACCTTCGGCGATGATCTTGAGGTTGAGGGTCTGGGCCAGTGAAATGATGGTCCAGAGGATCTCGCCGTCCTCGCCGTTTTCCTTAACGTTGGAGACGAAGGAACGGTCGATCTTGAGGGTATCGAACGGCAGGCGGTGGAGCTGGCTGAGCGATGAATAACCGGTGCCGAAATCGTCCATGCTCAAACGCACGCCAAGCTCTTTCAGCTTGGTCAGCGATTCGACCGTCATGTCGATATTCTGCATCGCGATGGATTCCGTCACTTCCAGCTTTAACGAATTCGGGTCGAGGTGGTGTTTTTCCAGCGCTTTGCGGACGTCGCTGACAAGACTGATCTCGGAGAGATGCCGGCCCGAAAGATTAACGCTGACCATCAAGTCGCTATCGACGTTCGACATTTTTTGCCATTGGCTCATCTGGCGGCAGGCTTCGTTTAAGATCCAGCCGGTCATCGGAATGATCAGGCCGCTTTCTTCCGCGATGGGAATAAAATCGTTGGGCGGCACCAGGCCGCGTTCGGGATGTTTCCAGCGTACCAGCGCTTCGAAACCTGACAGTTTTCCGTCAGGCAGTGAAACTATCGGCTGGTAGAAGAGCACCAGTTCCTTGCGCTGGACGGCAAAACGGAGATCGGATTCGATCTGCACGGCATTGACCACGCGCGAACGCAGTTCTTTATCGAAGACGGCGATCGGAACTTCTTCCTTCTTGGCGTGGTGCATCGCAATGTCGGCATCGCGGAGGATCTCTTCCGGGGAGTCGTATTCGGCATCGCTCGGGGCGATCCCGATATGAAGCGAGATGAAAACCTTGTTGCCCTGCAGGATAAATGGCTGTGAGATCTTCTGGTGAATGCTCTTGGCGAACCTGATGTTTTCCGCCGGCGAGGCGATCTCATTAAGTATCACGGCGAATTCATCGCCGCCCAGCCTGGCGACGATGTCGTGGTCGCGGATGGCTCCCTGCAAACGTTTCGCGACCATGATCAGCACTTTGTCGCCGATGGAATGGCCGAGCGAATCGTTGATATTCTTAAAGCGTTTGATATCCATGAACAAAACGCTGAAATTGGTTTGCTCGGAACCCTTCGATTTTTCGATGGACGCTTTTAACTGCTCCAGCAAAAACGCGCGATTGGCTACATCCGTCAGCGAATCGTGCAGCGCGGAGTATTGAAACGCCTCTTTGCTCTTGCGCAGGGCGTCACTGATACGTTCCTGCTCCTTAAGATATGTATTGAGTTGTTTGACGTGTTCTTCGGCCTGCTCCGCGCGCTGTCTTTCGGATTCCGACTTGGCGCGTTCCGCCGTTTCGGCCGCGTCGATCGAATGATTGATCTCGGCGATAGATTTGCGATAAGTAAAATAAGCCAGGCCGACTACCACCAGCGTAACCACCGTCGCGAGCGGATCGGCGTAACTTATCAGCTTATAGACCACGCCCGCGAGGCCCGCGCCCGCGATATAAGTGATCGAACTGGGAAGCATCTGATCGACCCAGATCGTCCAGAAGCTCTTCTTGTTTTCCGAAGCGAGAAAGATCGCTATCAATATCGTATTAACGAAAAACTGGGTCAGGGACATTGCCCCGAGCAGGGAAAGCAGGTACGCGCTGCTGGTAACATAATTCGTCTGTAATCCGCCGGCGTGCAGATCGGTCGTAAAATACAGGTAAGTCACATAGGTTACGGTAGTCGAAACCGAGATCGTCGCGACATTGAAAAGAATGGACGAGAGAGGGAAATTCGCCTTGCGGCTTTTTATCCTGACGGAATTGGTAAAAAATTCGAGCGAGGCCAAAATGATCGCAAACTCACCGCCGTACAGCAAAAAGGTGAGAAAGATCATCGAGTCGGCAAAAGTAAAGCCGAGGTTCGAACGCGGAAACTGAAGCTGCATGCGCGACGCGATCGTCAGCGTGAAAACGGTCAGCAGCAAAAACCCGAGATCGATCTTTTCATGGCTCAACTGCGTGACCGCCCAAAGCAGAGCCATCCCGCCGGCAATAATAACGGCGAGACTGAAAACTTTATGTAAGACGTTATAGCCCATAATGGGGGTGAAATTTAACTAGAAGTAAAGAGATTTGCCTGGACAAATAGTTATCGCGGCCCGGTGCCGCAGGCATGATGTTTTGAAAATTACTGGATGTGTGGGGAATCCGTTTCGGACTGCTACTGAATAACTTCTAGCTTGAGGAACCAAATGACGAATCCGACAGAGATTCGTCCCAATAAAAATAATAACATTTTGGCCAGGCAGAAAGCTATACTTTTTTTGCCAAAAAATCTCGTTTTTCTGCGGCCCGAATCGGGCAAAAATTTAACTAATCTCACTCTCTAAAACTATCGAAATCAACATCGGTATACATATAAAGGAAAAGACAGGCTTCTCACCTAGTATCGCGCAACCGAAAATATTACCCCCTTAGTTTCAGCCGACTCCCACTCTAAAGGCATATAAAACAGCTTATTCATCAGATTTTACTGATCAAGCTCAAAATAAGGGCGTTGCACATAAATGTAATCGATGGTTTATCGCAATGAAATCTCGTTAGCTGTCACTACGTTCTGACGTGCTGACCCGTTACTCTTTGACCCTGACGGGATATTTTATGAGCAAAGCCCAAATATGAATACTAAGTATACGGTGTATACTTATGTAACAAAATGCCAAAAATCAATTGTAACTCAATGAATTCAACGGTCTACAGCATTTTATCGCTCAAATTTCCAGGATTGTATAATTAGTATCCACATTTGGAGCCGATAACTTCGCGCCGGGAAAATGCGCACAAAGCTTAGCTAACCGCATACTAATCAAAGACTTACAGAAACCATAGTGACCGTAAAAAACTGTGGCACGCGGATTGTAATAGAGAAGGCACAAGAACAGGTTAAAAAAACCTAAAATTAAAAATATTTTTTGAGGAGACAGGAAAATGAAAAACTTAATGAAAATGGCGACGATGTTGGTTATGGTTACGGTTATCAGTGTTAGCACTTCATTCGCGGGTATCATATTAAGCGATCGCTCGAGCAATACGAGCACGGAAACACCGACCGTGACGGAACCCACCTGCACCAACGACAGCGATAGCATCAACACCGGCGTGATGCTGATCGGCGGAGTCATGTTGATCGGCGGCGTAATGCTGATCGGCGGCGTCATCCTGAGCGACAACACTGCGGTTCCCTGCGAACTCGGAACCACCGACTAATTTTTTCCTAAGCTGGTTCGGTATGAGCTACTACTCAAACGAACTTTATTTAGTGAAACCGAAATAACGGTTCTCACCAATTGAAAAACTCCCCTTTAGGCTTCGTTGAAAGAAATTTTAACGAAGCCTTTTTTTGTGGCGGCCGGATTGGATCTGTTTATAAGCAGATAAGGTCTTTAGCTTAAAGAGAAGGAACCACCCTCCTTTGTCCCTTTAGAGTTAAAGCCGCGCCATTTCATAATAAGGCCGCTTTTAGGCAGCCTGAGAGGCCGAACAGCGCGGAAAAATTAATCCTTAGCCAGGCGCGATGTTTATGGAAGTTCGGCCGGCGCTACTATAAGTGGTAAGAAGCTGGGAAATCCGGGCTTCGTTATTTGTGTTAAGTTGCAATAATGATCAGCTGGGAAATTATAGTTGCCACAATTACGTCTATTGAAGCAATCGCCACATCTTTCTAAATACAAGTATGAAAATGATTTCTCTTTTTCCTTCACACCTTATAACTATGCGTAAACTTTTTTCCGATGCCTATTTGTAGAATTTTTGTGCGGACCCGGGTTTTATTACGCAGAACATTATAATGCGCAAGGCTTGAAATGTGGTGTCGCCCATAAAGTGAAATGATTGTAATGAAGTCAGTGACCGGGTAAAAGATCCGACCAGCTTGCTAACTATTGTCTGCAAATAGGATATGAAAGTTGTTTGAAAAACCCGGTCACTACCGTTCCCGGTTCTGACCTCATTACGATGGTTATCCGTTTCATTTTATGTGCAAAGCCCGAAAAGGTGAAAAGGTGAAAAGGTGATACTAAGTATCCACTGCATACTTGGGTTACACTATTTATGTAATTGCGTTAAACCTTTATATGTCACTCATTTAAAGATATTTCCAAGTCAAATTATCAAAACTGTATAATTAGTATCCATAAATGACCCGCATAGTAGCCCCGGTTGAGAGCGGCGATGAATGCTCCTTAAACCTATATAACACAATCATTTAAATAAAATAATCGCGCTTAAAAATCTGTGGCACGCCGCTTGTATATAGGTAAGTATAACAAGCAGGTTAAAACCTAGATTAAAATTTTTTGGAGGAGAGAAGAAAATGAAAAACTTAATGAAAATGGCGACGATGTTGGTTTTGGTTACGGTTATCAGTGTTAGCACTTCATTCGCGGGTATCATATTGGGTGATCGTTCGATCAATAACAATGAACCGACCGTGACGGAACCCACCTGCACGACGGGCAGCGATAGCGTCAATACCGGCGTGATGTTGATCGGCGGAGTTATGTTGATCGGCGGCGTGATGCTGATCGGCGGAGTCGTACTCGGCGATGACAGCGTTGCCCCCTGCGAACTCGGAACCACCGACTAATTTTTCCTGAGACGGTTCGGTATGAGCTACTACTCAGATGAACCTATTATGTGAGATTCAGTTCTCGCAAATTGAAAAACTCCCCTTTAGGCTTCGTTGAAAGAAATTTTAACGAAGCCATTTTTTTGTTTATGCGAAACGGGCGGGCCGTTAAGGTTTTTTGACGGCCTCTAGTTTGCCGCCGCCTTCGAACCCGTCGGACCAGAAAGAGCGCAGCGGAGTAAAGGCGAGCGATAGTTTTGTCCCGTCGAGCCTGCCTTTAGCCGCGACAGCCGGACGCGGATTATTGATAAAGCCCCCGCTGTCCAGTCGGAAAATGTTAATCGAGCCGTCTTTTCCGATCAGGCCGGAAGCGGTTTCGCCCAGCTTTCTCGCCGATTCGTCTCCCTTGCCGGAAAGCCCGAAAGCGCAAGTTATCAGATCGCCGCTGCGCCAGACCAGGACCCTGCCCTCGACGTCGAATTTTTTGGTCATCGGCGCAAAACCGCCGCTGAACTGAAAATTACCCGAAATCACCCGGTAAGTTTCCGCCGAATTTTTCCATTCCGGCCCGACCTCAATTTCCAGCGATCTTTCTTCTCCGACGGGAACCAATACGGCTTTAAAAGGCGACGTCAGCGCGTCCGTAACGATTCGGTCGGGTGCGGGATTTATAGCGGCCACTTTGACCCTGGCGCCGGTATACATTTCGTTCACCGCCGCGCCGGTGATGCTGATATCATACCCGCCGGTCGGTTTTGTCCCGAGAAAGGCCGCTACCACAGCGTATTTTGAAAAATCCACGTCCGCCGCGGGGGCCAATTCGATGATGATCTTTTTCAGCGCGGCAAAGCTTTCCGCGTCCCGCGCGACATAAATAAACGGCTTGCCATCTTCCAGCCCCAGGGAACCTTCGGCAAATAAGCTGAATGCGGAATTTTTTGTCTCTGAAGGCATATCTTTTTTGATCGCTATGACGGGCGTTTTTGGCTTTACGGCTTTTTTCTTTTTAGTTTTCGGCCTTTGGCCAAACCCGACCCCGGCCGCAATTGCGATTATTAACAAGATGAAAAGAAATGATTTAGATGATCTCACTGCTGACAGCCTCCTAATTTAAAGAACGATCAGGCGGCGATTCTTTGCACCAAATCGCGGATCGCTTGCCCGATCGCGGTCTCGTCGACATTGGCGGCATCTGTAATTTTTCCGCCGCCGAAAATCTTTTTTCCGGCCACCATCGTCATGATCACGTCGCGCCCGGTCGAAGCGAAAACGATCGCCGAAACGACGTCATGCACCGGGATCTGCGCGGCGCTCCCGGTTGAGATGACGGCCAGGTCGGCTTGTTTGCCCGGTTCCAGCGAACCGATCTCGTTTTCCAGTCCCAGCGCCCGCGCGCCGCCGAGCGTCATCATGTTAAGCATGTCGCCGGCGGCGATAAAATGCGCTTTGTCCTGACGCGCGCGGTCCTGGCCGGAGCGGGCCATCAGCGCCGCAAAACGGGCTTCTTCGATCAGGTCGCAGGTGTTGTTGCTGGCGACGGAATCGCTGCCGAGGCCGATGGTAATATTCCTGGCGAGAAAATTTTCCAGCGGAGCGATGCCGTGTCCGAATTTGGCGTTAGATTTAGGGCAATGCGCGACCCGGGACCTACTGCCGGCGATCAGGCCCAGATCGGCGTCATCGACATTTACGCAGTGAACCAGCAGGGGCCTTGCATCCAGCACACCGAGCGAAGAAAGATACCGGACGCTCGAAACGCCGGGCGCGCGCCACTCGAATCCGCCTCTTTCCCACAGTCCGGCCAGCACGCCCTCGCCGCGCAGCATAAAGTCGTCTTCGATGGCGGATTCGGCGGTGTGAATCGTCGTTCTGATATTTTCGCGCACCGCAAATTCGGCGATCTTTTTAAATAGCCCGGCGCAGACCGTGTAAGGCGCGTGCGGCGACAGCCCGATCCTGACCAGTGCGGTTTCCTGCTGTTTCAGATCGAGAAATTTTTCCTTAAGTTTTTGAAAATATTCTTCCGCTTTATTCTCATCCGGAGAGAATTCGGTTTCCTGGAAAACTACCCCGCGCAAACCGGTCGTTTTCAGGGCTTTGAAACTGGCCGCGCCGCTTCGGCCGACGTCGCCGAAACAGGTGATGCCGGCGCGCGCGCCTTCGACGGCACCGAGCAGAGTTGAAAGCTCAATGTCGTCGGCCGAGAGAAAATCCGCGCGGATCTTTGTCAGTTTCAGCAGCCAGGAAAGAAAATCGTTTTCGACGCTGTCGAGCAGGCCGCGCATCGCGGTCAGTTCCAGATGAGAGTGACAATTTACCAGGCCTGGAAGGATCGCGGACGGGCCGAAATCTTCGACAGCCGCGGCAGGGAACCGGGCGAGAACTTCGTCTTTTGAGCCGACCGCCGCGATCAGATCGTTTTCAATGGCGACCGCGCCGTTCGGCACCGGCGGCGAGGAAACGGGCAGAACCCATTCGGCGGCAAGGATACGCATAAAATTTTAGTTAATAATGTATCTTTTACGGTAACGATCGAGAATAGAAATTACATAGGATTTGGTCGAGGGAATATTTATATGCTCAACAAATTCCTGTTCGGTCATGGAGGATAAATTATCCGGGGTTTTGCTCCATTCTTCGACGCGGCTCGGCCCGGCATTGTATGCGGCCAGCATCATCGCTTCTTCGGCGGGCTGATCGCGGTATTTCTGACGCAGCTTTTCCAGATACCAGCAGCCGACCTGAAGATTGGTTTCGGGATCGCGCAGCAGCTCTTCGGGATGCTCGGCGGCGCGTTTTTCAAAAGCCTTCATCCCGGTTTCCTTCGCCCATTCACGGGCCACGGTCGGCGTGACCTGCATCAGGCCGATCTCCCCGTCCGCGCCGATCTCCCAGGCTTTAAAATAGGTCTCCTCATAGATGACGCTCCAGACAAATTCTTTGTTCAGCTTATACACTTCGGCCTGGCGCGCGATCAGTTCGTCGTAACGGTGAACCCAATAAATATCCAGAAAAAAATAAGACGCGGTCAGTAAGACGGCGACGAGAAAAAATCCGATAGAACTGAAAATTAAAATGCGGCGCATGGTCAGCAGACGAGTGTGCTTCTTTCGTGTTCGATAGAGCGGACAGAAAACCGGAACCACGAAACAACACTAAAATACACGAAAACAACTTTGATCTATTTTTTAGTTTTGATACCGGACACGGCTTTCTTTTTCCCTCTTACCGGCTCACTCTTTTTATTTTCTACATGAAAGCCGGCGCGTACCATTTCGGCAAAAAGATCGACGTCATAGTCGGCCTCGCGCGACATCTCTTCGCGGATCTGGTGCAGGGCTTCTAAAAATAATGGACGGCGATACATATGACTATCATATCAGACTTTTAGCCGGGAAAGCGCAACTGTACCTGGAGACTCACGCTGCTATAACAAACCATTCACTTAACCTGGGAGCGCACGCATCCTGCGTGCACGGATCGCGCAGCGATCTACATTCTTCGAAAAACGCAAGATAATTGATATTATAAATTCCTCTCATGAACGAAGAAAAAATATGGCACAGCCGTGGCTACTTGCCGCATTTTGAAGGCGGTGAAAGGATACAATCCGCGACCCTGCGCCTTTATGATTCCGTTCCCTTAGACGTCATAAAAAGATGGGAAACAGAACTGCGCGACGATGATGATTTCGACAGTGCCTTACGACAAAGAATTGATGCCTATCTAGATCAAGGTTTTGGCAAATGTTATCTTCGAAAACCGCCGATAGCCGCCATGATACAAGAATCATTGTTGTTTCACGATAATGGGAAATATCGTCTTATCGCGTGGGTGATAATGCCAAATCATCTTCACTTTTTGTTTGTACCTATTAATGATAATTCACTCTCTTCGATCATGCATTCGATAAAATCCTACACCGCTAACGAAGCAAATAAGCTACTCTCTCGCTCCGGGAAGTTTTGGCAGAAGGAGTACTTTGACCGTTACATCCGCGACGATGATCATTTTTCAAATGTCGTTAACTATATTGCGATGAATCCGGTAAAATCTGGGCTTTGCAAAAATGCTTCGGACTGGCAATTTAGCAGTGCCTCTTATTATAAGAAGTCGAGTTAACCTGGAACGCACGCATCTTTGCGTGCAAAGCTTGCATGCTCAACTTTTGCTGGATATGGGGCGTGAGGTTGCTGCGCAACCTATGCACGCAGGATGCGTGCGCTCCCAGGTTTACGCGCAACTTATTTTTAAAAGACGACTTTAGATTACTTTAAAGTTATTTCTCCACCAGAAATTCCGGAGTGACGATCATCGGCACAAAGAATCCGGCGGCGGTATTAAAAAGCCGGATGCGCGCCTGTTTGCGGACGTTTGCCAGGTGGCCGAAATTCCAGGTGACGAGATAGTCGATCTTGTGGACCGAAGCCAGCGCTACGTGCAGCGCGTCGGCGATATATTTGCGCGAAAAAATGCCCCGCGAAATATAACCTTCGGCCAGGATCGCCGCTTCGTCGAGCATTTCCAATTGAGCGAGAGGTTTGATCAGGTTGAGATAACCGGTGCGATGCGGTTCGGGCACTCGCTCGAGTTCGCGTTCGACCAGTGGGGTAATAAAAGGGCGATACTCGTCAAGTTCGTGTTCCCACCAGCGGATCGTCAGATCGCGGCGGAAAGGCTCTCCGTTGTCGAGATAAGCTCCGATGACCGAAGTTTCCAGATATAAACTTTGTTTCATTTATAAACCGCGCAGGGTATACCTTTCTTTATTCTCTGGCGGTTACGGGCGGTTTGATCGGCGTAAGACTTAATGTGTAATTTTGAAAATCGAATTTCAGGCGATAGTGTTTGAGAAAGTTTCCGCCCAGAATGCCCGATTGCTCGAATCCGGCGTTCTCATTTATCAAGCTCAGATTCAGGGCGATGGCTCTGACGTCCTGGATGCTGTTGGTGCCGACGGAAACGCTCGGCAAATGAAATAAGGGAACGCCCTCAGTCACGCCGGCCGCGCCGATCACACGCATCTTTTGTTCGCGGACGAATTTTTTCACGCCTTCGCGTTCTGCCAGCTCGGTCGAGATGACGGAAAGTTCGGCGCCGGTATCGACGATAAAATTCAGCGGCAGTTCCACGCCGGGCAAAGTGACTTCGCCGCTTAAGAAACCGCTCGGCGTCAGCCTCAAATTCGAGATAAACTCATTTTCACCCAGCGGCGCCGGCACGGTATCGTTGTCGTTCCGCTGCCGCGACATCGTCACCGACATATTTCCGAAATCGATCGTGGTGAGAAATTTCGAGATCATCGCCAGCCCGATATAGCCGTCGTATTTTCCGATTCCTTCGGGAAATTGGCGCAGATAAACGGGGACATTGCGGATCTTTACCTCGCCGATCTGCAGTGAAGGCAGAAATCCGTAAACGATCTCGAATTTTCCGTCGCCGCCGACGCCGCGGGCCGTTCCGCCGCGGGCCACCGGTTTCATCTTTAATCTCTCGGCGGTTTTTTGCGAGATCACGGTAATATTCGAACCGGTATCGATGACAAAACGAAATTCCTCGTTATTCTTTCCGGCCCGCAGTTTAATGATCGGGCGGTCGTTGATCAGTTCGATCTGGACCTTCGTTTCATCTTTGCCGCCGATATCGTAAAGCTTGGATTTTGTGCCGAGATATTCGAGAAAGTCGATCAATCCCTTAATGCGTTCGCGCCGCTCGATGTCGTTTTGCGGGGCGACCCGCAGAAATTTCCGGTATGCGTCCGCCGCCTCTTTATATTTTTCCATCCGCGCCGAAACCTGCGCCAGCGAGACCGCATAATCGGCCTCACCCGGATCTTTGAAAGCGGCCCAGTCCAATTTTTGCAGGCTGTCTTCCAGCCGGTTTTCGTAAAAATCCAGCATTCCCATGCCGAATACCGTCAGCGGGTTATAGGGATTTATCCGGTAGGCCGCATTGAGCGTGGCGGCGGCGGTTTTGAAATTTCCCGCGGAGAGCAGAATATTACCCGCCAGCGCGTAGGCGTAATCATTTTCCTTATCGGCGTTGCCGACCTCGACCGCGAGATAATAAGCCTCGACCAGGATCCTTTTTTTAAACAGCGTGTGGCTCAGCCGCAGCTTTGCCTTAACATTGGCTTTATTGAGCGCGAGAACCTGGCGAAAGCTGGATTCGGCCAGATCGAAATTCGCCTTGCGAAAGGCCTTGTCGCCCTGTTTTATCAACTGGGCTTCGGCCTGGGCGGTAACAGTCTGAACATCGCCGGCAAAAACGGGCAGCAGCAGGAATGAAACGAGAAAAAGTACGGCGGCCGGATGGGCCAGCCTCAAAGATGGGGAAGAGCGGAAATTACCGGAATCTTTTAAGAACATAACGCAAACTCCTTTTCCCGTTTAACAGCTATTTAAGAATTTCGCCGGTTTTCATCGACCATAAAACCAGGTCGAGTTCGTCAAAATGTATCCTGGTCTCCACCGCCAACTCGCGCAATTTTTCCTCGGTCGCCAGGTATTTCGCGCGTGTGGAAGGCGGTTTCGGATCGTCGATCAGTTTTAGCTCGACCAGACAATTCAGAATATGTTTATCCAGAATGCCGTAACCGCTCAAACCGATGTTTCTCAAATAGTGGCTGGCTTCCTTGTAGCCAAGGCCTTTAATGCGTTTTTCTTTGACCAGCCAGTCTCTGCGTTCGATGGGATCTGTCAGGCTCGTTAGATGCTTTCGGAGCCGCAATTGGATGCTTGAGCTCAAGAAATCCCGGCTGGCGACGATGTAGCGCGAACGGGCAAAGGGAAAGCGATGAACGCCGGAAAGCGCGCTGCTCAGCTCGCCGAAATCGCCTTCGAGCAGGATGTGGCGGACGGCTTCGATGGAACGCAGGCCCATTTTTGCCGAACACCCGCCGGTAAAAAAACAATAAACCATTTCTTCCCAGAGGCGTTCGTCGCTGCCGTTGGCCCAAATGTCCCTGAACTCCAACAATCTGGCACGGATCTCCTTTCGCCTGCGGCGATGGTTATGCTTAATATTTTCAATGTTTACGGGGACTTTTTCTCTCACGGAATACTTTGTATTTACGCAATTATTATGAACCTTTGAGGGATATTGTCAATAATAATAGTGGTCGGTGGTCGGAAGGCTGTGGTCAGTGGCTGGTCAGAACCGGGAGCGGTAGCGACTGGTTTCTCGTCAGTAACGCCTTGGTCAGCGGATGCGTTCCGGTTTCATGTGTTTTATGAGCTTAAAGAAGTAATCACGAAGCACACGAAATAAGATGAATAAGCGTTCTTCGCGCTCTTTGCGTCTTATCTTTGCGCTCTTTGCGGTTTTCTCTTTAAGTATAAAACAGCAACCGCAAAGGCCGCAAAGATAAGACGCAAAGAATGCAAAGCGAAGTTTTTACCTGCGCGATCATCTTCCGGCGAAGGCTTGTGACAGTTGCGACTTGTGCACGTATGTCACATTCGTCGTTGGCGTCTTAATTATGAAATTTTCTTAAAAAAGTGTTGCGTATTAAGAATTTATCTAGTATAAGTATTTCGGATGGTTAGCATAAGCAGTGCTGATTATGCTGACAACTCGATCGAATACCAACACATCTAAACTTTCTCGTTCGGAAAAGCGTTTAACAAAATGCTTTTAAAGGTTGAAAAGTACGGGTATATATGTGGTATTATATTAATCAGCATTCCTTCGGTAGTAGGGAAAGCCTACCACTCACGCTAAATTTAATTAAGAGGTAAATTGATGAAAGGTTCGTTGCTGAAAAAAGCCACCAGGCTGAGTTTTACGTTTTTTGTTAGCTTGGTACTGTCCGGAATGGTTGGGGTCTATGCGCAGGATTCTAGTCCCCGCACCTCGGTCACGCCGTTCTATCAGCCGATCGTCATTACCAAATCACCGACCGGGCCAAAGGTTGCGGTTCCTAATCCGACACCGGCCCGGACTTCACAGCCGACTTCGCAGCCGACAAATCAGCCGAGACAAACAACTCCGGCTCCGTCGCCTGGCATCGCTAAAACGTCGAGCGTTCAGCCTGTTTTTAGCACCACCTCGATACCGGTCATCCCGACCGCGGGCATTTTGGTGGAAAAAGCGGCCGGGCAGATGGTGATGGACAATTTCTCTAATTACGCTTTCAACCCGGCTTCAAACGTAAAACTGATCACGGCCTATGCTGTGCTGAAAACCTTCGGCGCGAACTACCGTTTTTCGACCAACGTCTGGACGGACGGCCAGATCGACAATCAGACCGGCACGCTGAACGGAAATTTATACGTATCGGGACGCGACCCGGCCTTCAATCTGGAACACGGCGTGGCTATCGCCGAAGCGATGAACCGGCTCGGCATCCGCACGGTTAACGGCGACCTGGTCATCACCTCGAATTTCGTGATGAATTTTAACGCGGCCGGATCGCGTTCCGGAGCGCTGCTTTACAATTCTATGAACACCAGCGGGCGTACGGCGGCGGCGGCAAAGGCCTGGCAGGCCCACAACATTAACGCGGGCAAACCGATGACGGTTCCTAATGTTGCCTTTACGGGCAAGGTTTATGTCGAAAATGTGATCCCGACGAATGCGCGGGTGCTGTTTTCGCACGATTCCGCTCCGCTGAAAGATGTCCTGAAAGTTACGCTTTCCTACTCTAATAATTTTATGGCCGAACGCTTAGGCGAATCGGTCGGCGGCACCGAAGCGGTCGAGAGGATCAATCAGACCGAGCACGGGATCGCCCCGGAAGAACTTCAGCTGGCGAGTTCCAGCGGGTTGGGTTACAACCGCGTCACGCCCAAGGCGATGATGAAAGTTCTGCGCGGCCTTCGTAATGAGCTGGCGCGCTATCGCCTGAAACTGGAAGACGTGATGCCGGTAGCGGGGATCGATCCCGGGACGCTGGCGAATCGCTTCAAGGCATTCAATCAGATCGGCAGCGTGGTCGCAAAAACCGGCACGCTCGGCAACACGGACGGCGGCGTCAGTACGCTGGTCGGCGAAACGAAATGCGCTAACGGCGATATTTTATTCTTTGTTATTTTTAACCAGAAGGGCGGCGTAAAAAGCTATCGCGGTTACCAGGATACGCTGGTCACGGCGCTGCAAAATAATTGCGGCGGCGCCGCGCCCCTGGGATACAGCGCTCCGGGATTCGCCACCAGAATGGCGAACACACGCATTTCCTATCCGGCTTCGCGCTCGCGCAACTAGATCGTTTTTTTTCCGAGGGGCGTCCGAAAAATTTGGATGCCCCGAACTTCTTCCTTCCACATATTGGCCATTTCTTCGCAAATTCTTTGCAAATAATCTCTTTTAACCCTTGAAACCCGAACTGCAAAAACAGGCCGCTCCATTTACGCCGCAGGTTCTTCTCGTCGAAGATAAAGACACGCTGCGCAACGCTCTGCGTATGACCCTGGAAAATGAGGGTTACGTGGTGAGCGATTTCGGCGATCCGAAATCGGCCATTGCAAAACTTTCAGGGACCCCGTTTCAGATCGTGCTGACGGATCTGCGAATGCCGAACGGCACGGGACTAGACGTGCTGCGCGCCGTCAAATCCATCGACCGCGACATTCCCGTGATCATGATGACCGCTTACGGTTCGATCGACGAAGCCGTGCAGGCGATGAAAGAAGGCGCCTTCGATTTTTTGCAAAAACCGGTCGATACCAATCATTTGCTGCTGCTGGTCGAACGCGCGCTGGAACAAAACCGTTTGCGCAGCGAGAATTTACTGCTCCGTGAAGAGGTAGCAAAACGTTACGGTTTTCCCCGGATCATCGGCGAATCCGAAGCGATCAAAACGACCGTGGCGGAAACTCAGAAAGTAGCCGCGACGGACGCCAGCGTACTGCTGCTGGGCGAGAGCGGAACCGGCAAGGAGCTTTTCGCGCTGGCCGTGCATCATCTGAGCCCGCGCCGCGATAAGCCTTTCGTCGCGATAAACTGCGCCGCGATCCCGGAAACGCTGATCGAAAATGAACTCTTCGGGCATGAAAAAGGTTCCTTTACCGGCGCCAGCGAAAGAAAGCTCGGCAAATTTGAACTGGCCCAGGGCGGTACGATCTTTCTGGACGAGATCGGCGAACTTCCGCTGTCGGTGCAGGGGAAATTGCTGCGCGCGCTGGAAGAACGCGCCATCGACCGCATTGGCGGGCGAACCGCGATTCCGGTTGACGTGCGCGTGATCGCGGCCACTAATCGCGACCTGAAATTAGAAGCCGAGAGCGGGCAGTTCAGGCTCGACCTGTTTTTTCGGCTGGCTGTTTTTCCGATCTCTATCCCGCCGCTGCGCGAACGCGGCCAGGACATCGTTTTGCTGGCGGAATATTTCGCGGAGAAATTCGGCAGGGAATTTCGCGGCCGCGCGGCGATACTTAGCGCGGAAAGCATCGCGCTGATGTCGCAGCAGCAATGGCCCGGCAATATTCGCGAACTGGCGAACGTGATCGAAAGAGCCTGCATTTTGGCCGACTCCGCGGAACTCGCGCCGCGCGACCTGGGCTTTACTGCCACCGGCATCGCAACACAAAATTTTAACGACATCGATTATTCCGGCTCGCTGACAGATGTTTCCGAACGCGCCCTGCGACTTGTGGAAAAGCGCAAAATAATGGAAACTTTGAAGGTTAGCGGCGGTAACAAGACCCGGGCGGCGGAAGTGCTGTCGGTGAGTTACAAAACGCTGCTCAACAAGATAAAGGATTATGAGCTGGAAAATCTGAATGAATCCGACTGACAAGCCCGCAGACAGTCAAACAGTTCCAACGCAAGAAGAAGGCCTGCCTTTAGAACACGGCCTCTCCGGTTCGCCTCCCCTAATAGAAGAAATTCAGGTTCCTCAAGCAGCGGAAAAGCCGCAGAGCGTTGCCCGCTCCGCCGGGATCGTGTCGATCGCCGTAATGGGTTCGCGCGTGCTGGGGCTGGTGCGCGAGATAGTTTTTGCGCGGTATTTCGGCGCCGGTTTTTTGTACGATGCTTTCCAGGTCGCCTACACCATCCCTAACGTTCTGCGCGATCTTTTTGCCGAAGGCGCGCTCTCCGCCGCGTTCGTAAAAGTTTTTACCGACTATCAACTCAAGCGCAGCGAAGAAGAAGCCTGGCGGCTGGCGAGCATGGTGCTGAATGCGCTGATCGTGGTGCTGAGCGTTTTCGTGCTGCTGGGAATTTTGCTCGCGCCGTATTTTGTGCCGCTGATCGCGCAGGGTTTTTCCCCCGAAAAACAGCATTTGACGGTGATAATGACCCAGATCATGCTGCCCTTTATTTTACTGGTGGCGATGGCGGCGCTGGCGATGGGCGTGTTGAATACGAAGGGAAAGTTCGGCATTCCGGCATCGGCCTCGACGGCGTTCAACGTGGTTTCGATGATCGCCGGACTGGCCTTCGCTTTTTGGCTGAGCGGCGGCGGCTGGGTAAAGGTCGATAAATTTTCCGTGCCCGATATTTCCGCGCAATGGGCGATCATCGGAATGGCGATCGGAACGACGATCGGCGGGCTGGCGCAATTTCTGCTGCAGGTGCCCGCGCTCTGGCGCGTCGGTTTTCGTTTTTCTCCGGTCATAAGTTTTACCGACGAAGGCGTGCGCAAAGTAATGTCGCTGATGGCGCCGGCCATTTTGGGAACTTCGGCGGTGCAGATCAACGTGCTGGTCAATACCATTTTTGTCACCCAGATCGAGGGCGGGCGTTCGTGGCTCAGTTATGCTTTTCGCCTGATGCAGTTTCCGATCGGCGTTTTCGGCGTGGCCATCGGAACGGCCGCGATCCCGGCGCTTTCCCGCCTGGCGACGCAAAACGATATTCCCGGATTTCGCAGAACGCTTTCATCATCCATCGAGCTGGTTTTCTTTTTAACGCTGCCGTCGGCCTGCGGGCTGGTCGTGCTTAGCGAACCGATCATCCGCCTGTTGTATGAGCGCGGGGCGTTTAAACCTTCCGATACGACGATGACCGCGTGGGCGCTGGCGGCTTATACCATCGGTTTGACGGGCTACGCCGCGATCAAAGTTTTATCGCCTTCGTTTTACGCGCTTGACGATGCGAAAAAACCGATGATCATCGCGCTGTGTTCGATCGTGGTCAATGCGATCGCGAGCTATGTTTTTATGCGCGCGTTTTCCGGTGTCGGCGTGACGGCGGATTACCCGCACGGATTCGGCCACGTCGGCGTGGCGCTGGCAACCTCCACGGTCGCGCTGGTCAATTTTCTGGCGCTGGCATATTTTATGCGCCGCCGGATCAAGCGCATCGAAGGCCGCGAAATGCTTTCGTCTTTTATTCGCATCGCGATCGCTTCGGCGTTGCTTTCGGCGGCCAGCTATTTCAGCTACATTTTTCTGACGCGGCAGCTCGGCATCGACGGATTTTTCATCCGGCTTATCGAGGTCTTCGTCCCCATAGCCATCGGCGGCACGGTTTTTCTGGCTGCGGCAAAATTGCTCGGCGTGAAAGAACTCAACCAGGCTTATGGTACGTTTGCGAAGAGATTCTTGAGAAAATGATCGAGCGTAAACCTGGGAGCGCAGGCATCCTGCCTGCAAGGATCGCGAAGCGATCTAAATTTCCTCAACAAACACTTAATCAGCGCGGCAAGCCCCGCTTTGCACGCAGGATGCGTGCGCTCCCGGGTAACCTTGCCTCTCTCCGTATTAATGTGCAATTAAAAATATCGCTTTCCTTTTCATAACTTTAAGGGTAGAATGTTCACGTTTTAGTTTAGGCTTTGGCTGGGAGAACAAATCGTGATAACAGAAAACCTGACCGAGGTTTCGGCAACCGCAGCGCCGAAACCGGAAACATCCGTGGTCTATGCCACCGATTATCTTAATAAACTGACCGGCGAAAAGATCGAGCGCGAATGCAAACAGCGCCTCAATGACGGCTGCAAAACGCTGGTGCTGAATTTCCGGAATACCGAGCTCGTCAACAGCATCGGCGTGTCGATTCTGCTCGGCGTGATCGATGCCGCCGAAAATGCCGGAGCAAAGGTCGTTTTCTCCGATCTGAACCAAAGCACCGTCGAGCTTTTCGATATGCTGGGCGTGACCCGCCACGTGGAACTTGCCGAAGCAAACAATTAATTTGCATATGCCGGAAAAATCGGACAGATTCATACACACATTTGCCGCGCTGGCTGATCTGGGGCAGGAAATTGCCGACATGAACAGCTTTCAGGAAATGATCCGCACCTCGCTGCATTTGCTGCTGGGGTCGCTTGCGATCATGCGCGGCGGCGTGGCGCGTTTTTCCCGTTTCGGCGGGGAACTGAATTTTCTGGCGATGCGCGGCATGGGCGAAGATTTTCCGCTGATGCTTAGCCTAAACCGCGACGACGTGCGCGAATTCGTCAAAGGCGGTCTCGAAGCTTACGATCTGAGCTACCCAATGCTCAACGGGCTGCCGTTCGTCCGCCAGCATAAAGATATTTTGAAGAAAAAACAGATCGAGCTTTTGATCCCGTTGATCGTCCGCGACGAACTGGTCGGCCTGGCGATGCTGGGCGGAAAAGCGAGCGGGGAAAAATTCGACTCCGGCGATAAAACGATCATCTGCGCCATGGCTCGGCACATCGGCGTCGGCATTCGCCAGCGAAATATGATGGCCGAACTGGAACGCCACGCCGCCGAAAATCGCCAGCTTTACGAAGATCTCAAGCTTACCTATAAAGATACGGTCAAGGCGTTTGCCGCCGCGATCGACTGCAAAGACAAATATACCGAGGGGCATTCGGTCCGCGTCGGAAAATACAGCGAGGCGATCGCGCTCGAACTCGGCTGGACGGACGATCAAATGGAGGGCGTTGCCGTCGCGGGCTACCTGCACGATGTGGGAAAGCTGACCGTCGATCGCGCGATCATTAATTCGCCGATGCGCATCAACGCCAAGGAATCCGCCGAGCTTAACAAACATCCTCAGACCGGCTACGAAATTCTGATGCCGATCCATCACCCGTTTGCCGATGTGCCGCTGGCGGCAAAATACCACCACGAACGGCTGGACGGGCGCGGTTATCCTGACGGTTTGCACGACAAGGAAATTCCTTATATCGCCAAGATCGTCAACCTGGCAGATTCGTTCGACGCGATGACCACCGACCGCCCTTACAAACGGCGACGCCCGGCCGAAGAAGTGATCGAAGACCTGCAGCGCAATTCCGGCAAGCAATTCGCCCCGGAACTGGTCACCGCTTTTTGCCGTTCGATGTTTAAAGAATTGACGGGAGAAAGTAAAGAACGCCGCTTCAAACGTATGCTCGGAAAAGATTATCTCGCCAATGAAAAACTGATCCCGATGCTGGGCGATGTGCTGAATGGGATCGCGCCGACTTCACCATTGACTTTAGTAAGTCTTGATTAACCCCGTTTCTTCATTTCTATTCCGATTCAGACATTTCCAGAAATTTATTTACGGACGCTCAACAGCTCCGATATCACATCGGAATGGCGGAGGAAAATTCCCATTCGGGCGTGCCCGCGAACGCTGATCGACCCCGTTACAGCTCGTGTTGTTCGCCGGAATTGTATCAACGAGTACGCTATTAGGACCCGGTAGATGCGTACGCGTAGATCCTCCATTCATGAAAAGAGTTCCTAATTGAGGGTTTCCCGTGGTTAGATTTGACTGTCCGACCAGCGCACAACTGCCGGTATTTTGGGTGGCCCAAAAGTTAAAATTGCCCTGAAGAGTAATATTGGCACAGGTCTGAATGGGTACGCCGGCAGCAGCTGAAATATTCCTGGCCATCGCGTTGAAACTGGATACCGAAGTCATTGCAGTTTGTGAGGCGATACCGCCGGCATCTATCGCCCCTGTTCCGTCCGCTCGATTAAAAGCAATGGTGCAATATTTCATTCTCAGATCTCCACCATTTTCACCGACGAAAATACCGCCTCCCGACACGGACGCTCTATTGCCGCTAATGGTGCTATTGTCGATGCTGATTAGATGAGATAAATTTCTCAGTGCGAATAAGACATCTATCGGAACGCCGAGAAGCTGGGCCGCGGAAATACCCATGGCTGCTATGCCCGCTCCCTGCCGGGCACGATTGCCGGAAATCTCGCTTTTAGTTATTACCGCACGGCTGGCGTTGCAAATACCGCCCCCTGCATTCTGATCTGCATTATTTCCCAGGATCCGGCTTTCAGTTACCGTGAGCACACCTTCCAGTTTTTCAAAAAGCACCAGACCGGTTGAAGTTATTCCCCCGCCATTTAATATTCCGGCACAAGCGGCCGGGCCGTTATCGCGAACTGTGCTTCTGAGGATCGTTAGTTGGGCAGGGATTCCGGTAGCGGGCTCTGAAGGCGTGATTGAAACCGCGTTAGCACTGACGATCCCGCCGCCCGCGTTATTAGACACCGAACTTCCGGTAATTGTCATTCGGCCGGTATTTTTCAAACCGCGCCCCCGATGATCAGTTATCTGAACGGAGTCTAATGTGGCGGTTGCACTGGCATTGTTTTGAAGGGCGGTTCGCGCGTTCAGCAAGTGAATGTTTCTCAGCAGCAGATTGGAAGAAGAATTCTCCAGAAGGGTTCTATTAATGCTGGCCCCATCAATATTAGTGACGGTATTACCGTTGCCGCGAATTGTCACAGGCCGTTGAATTATTACCGATACTTCCGCGATCAGATCAAAGGGTTGGGTCAATAAAACATTATTGGCATTGGCATTATTGGTAAATCGTATTTCATCGTTCGTACCAAAAGGCTGAGCTGAAGAATTATTACACCCGTTGCCGTTAACCTGATGATTTACGGCATCTACTGCCTCGCGAAAGGAACAGCCCGCAACAGCGGTTCCTATTGCGCCATCCTGTCCGTTTGTAACAGTGATCACTGCCGCTAATGCAGCAGTGCCGGCGCTAAAAAAGGTAAAAAGTAATACCAAGAGGGTTAAACTGACTTTGACCCATCGTCTTATGTTAGTCATGACATTCTCCTTCAGGTCATTCGAACCCGGTTTTAGGCCAAGCGAAATTCTTTTCAATACAAGAGTTTGAACGGAAAAAGGGATGCCATTCTTAGTACAACAACAAATCTTTGTATTATGGAAGAAAAGCTTGCTAATTATTCTATGTCGAACAGTTATAGAACAATTCAAAATGGTAGTCAATAGAAATCATGTAACCCGGATCAGAGATGATTTTTGAAATTATTTCTCTTCCAGCAGCTGCACAAATTTTTTCGCGGCGAGTGAGAGTGTGCGGTCGTTGCGGTAGATGATGCCGACGCTGCGGTTCCATTCTTCGCCGACGAGGTCGATGGCGATCAGGCGGTTGGTGCGGACTTCGTCGGTGACGCTGGTTTTCGGCACGATCGCCAGGCCAAAGCCCACTTCAACCGCGCGTTTGATGGTTTCGATATTATCGAATTCCGCCACGCGGTGCACCATGATGCCGTGATTTTTCAGCACCTTGTCGGTGGCTTTGCGGGTGGGCACGTCGCGCTCGAAAAAGACAAAATCCAGACCTTGCAGCTCTTTAATTTTTATTTGTTTGCGTTCGGCAAATTCATTTTCCGGCGGGCAGATCAGAACCAGCCGGTCGCCGGGCATCTGTACCAGCGTCAGGCCGCGGCGCGGTTCGGGAAACGCGATGATGCCGAGTTCGACGGTGCCGCCCAGCACATCGCGTACGACGCGGGTCGTGCGGCTGTATTCGAGGTCTATTTTTACCGCCGGGAATTTGGTCATGAACTCGCGCACGCGGCCCGGCAGCTGGTGCAGGCCGACGCTATACACGGTCGCAACGCGCACGGTGCCGCTGACCTTGCCCGTCAGGCCGCGCATGCTTTCCTGCATCTGATCGTAAGCGACCAGCATATTTTTGCATTCACGATAAAAAACTTCACCGGCGGCAGTGAGTTTGATCTCGCGGCGGCCGCGAACGCGTTCGAGCAGGCGGCGCTTGAACTTTTCTTCAAGCGTGCGCATCTGCTGGCTGACGGCGGACTGAGTAACAAAATTACGCTCAGCGGCAAGGGAGAAACTCTGAGTTTCCACCAGATCGCAAAAGACTTTGAAAGTTTCTAAATGCATAGAAAATTAGCCACGGAGATCAACAGAGCACACAGAGATTAAAACTTCTTCTCGGTGATCTCTATGTCCTCGGTGGCCTATCAAAACAATTATAAGTTTTTCTTTAGAAGATGCAAAAGAGAATTCATTTTATCTTATAACTTAAAGCGGTTATATTATTTATATGAGGTTAGGAGATGCATAACACTTGCGAACCCTGCGTCCGCAACTTAGCGCCCTTTTGCGGTTGTCCCGAAACTTACCGCAAAGCTCGCAAAGGCGAAGACGCAAAGCGCGCAAAGTAATGAAGCTTAAAGATTGCCGATTTAAGATTTTAGAATTAAAATTTTAGCTTCACGCAATTCCTGAAAACTTAACGAAAGACGATTTGATGGCTATTAAACTTAGCAATACATTTCTTTTACGCAAACTTCACCAGTTGACGGGTATCGTTCCGCTCGGGTTATTTTTTCTCGTTCATATGTATACGAATTCGACGGCGATGAGCGGCGCCAAAGTTTTTAACGAGCATGTAAAGGGTATTCACGATATGCCCTATCTGATCTTTATCGAAACATTCGGAATATTTCTGCCGCTGCTGTTTCATTCGGTCTATGGAATTTTTATTTCCGCCGAGGCGCGAGTAAATGTTTTAAATTACGGGTACGGGCGCAATTGGTTTTATGTTTTCCAGCGCGCCACCGGGGTCTTTCTTTTCTTCTTTTTGCTGTTTCATATTTTGAATTTTCGTTTCGGATTAATTCCCGGGCTAAACACCACTCCGGTCGCGGGAAACGCCGATCAGGCCTACGCGATCGTTTCGCGGGAATTTCAGAGCGTCATTATTTTGTTTATTTACATTCTGGGCGTGGGCGCGACCGCCTGGCATCTGGCGTACGGTTTCTTTTTATTCGCGGTCGATTGGGGAATTTTGATCGGCGAAAAAGCGCAAAAGATCGCTTTGTACGGTTGTCTCGGGCTTTCGGTTTTTCTTTTTGCGGTCGGGGTGAATGCGGCAGTCGCTTTTATCAAACCGTGCGGGCTGCTGCCGGAAGCGCTCTGCGAAAAGGCGGAGAAAGAGAAGATCATCGAGCCGGCGGGGACGGGGAAGTTTTAATAATTGAAAGTGATTAATGGTTAATGATTAGTGATGAGAGAAATGGAGTCAGAACCGGGAACGGTAGTGACCGGGTGCTTTTGTTTTAAGAAAGAACCACCCCGGCGCCAAAAGCGCCACCCCTCCTTTGTAAGGAGGGGAGTTTGAAATGATTTATCGAAGATATCTATGGCAGCAAATAAAGGTTTAAAAATTGCGGTGGTTGGCGGCGGGCTGGCGGGGCTGGCGGCGGCGATGAAAATTGCCGAAGCCGGGCATTCGGTCGATCTGTTTTCGATCGTGCCGGTCAAGCGTTCGCATTCCGTTTGCGCGCAGGGGGGAATTAACGGCGCGGTCAACACCAAGGGCGAAGGCGATTCGCCGATGAAGCATTTAGACGACACCGTTTATGGCGGCGATTTTCTGGCGAACCAGCCGCCGGTCAAACGCATGTGCGAAATGGCGCCGCAGATCATCTATCTTTTCGACCGTATGGGCGTGCCGTTTTCGCGCACTGCCGAGGGGCTACTCGATTTTCGCCGCTTTGGCGGGACGCTGCATCACCGCACGGCTTTTGCCGGGGCTTCGACCGGACAGCAGCTGCTGTATGCGCTGGACGAACAAGTGCGCCACTGGGAGACCAGGGGCAAAGTAACGAAATACGAGGGCTGGGAAATGCTTTCGATGGTGCTGGACGATCACCAGGTTTGCCGCGGACTCACCGCGATGAATCTGCAAACATTGGAAGTGCAGGGCTTTTACGCCGATGCCGTGATCATGGCGACCGGCGGGCCGGGATTGATCTTTGGCAAATCGACCAATTCGCAGATCTGCACCGGCAGCGCGGTTTCGGCTTGTTACCAGCAAGGCGCGCGTTACGCCAACGGAGAATTTATCCAGGTGCATCCGACCTCAATCCCGGGCGAAGATAAATTAAGGCTGATGTCGGAATCTGCCCGCGGCGAAGGCGGGCGCGTCTGGGTGCCGCGCGATCCGAAAGACGCCCGCAACCCGCGCGAAATTCCCGATGGGGAACGTAATTATTTTCTCGAAGAAAAATATCCCGCGTACGGAAATCTGGTGCCGCGCGACATCGCCACGCGTGAGATATTTCAGATTTGTATCGAGGGGCATGGGGTCGGCGGAGAAAATCAGGTCTATCTCGACCTTACGCATATTCCGGCGGAGACGCTGACCGAAAAACTTGGCGCGATCCTGGAAATTTACGAAATGTTCGTCGGCGACGATCCGCGTTACGTGCCGATGCGAATTTTTCCCGGCGTGCATTATTCGATGGGCGGGTTGTGGGTCGATTTCGATCAGCGGACGAATATTCCGGGACTGCTCGCTGCCGGTGAATGCGATTATTCGATCCATGGCGCGAACCGGCTGGGCGCGAACTCGCTGGTTAGCTGCGTCTATGGCGGTTTTGTCTCGGCGGCTTCGGCGGTCGAGTACGCGAAAAACGTCGAGCGCGCGGCAACCGAAACGAACGGAATTCATGACGCCGAGCTCCGGCGTCAGCGCGAACTCAACGATCTGATCGTTCACCAGAGCGGCGGCGAAAACCAGTACAAGCTCCACGAAGAAATGGGCCGGTGGATGACGGACAACGTCACCGTCGTGCGCTACAACGACAAGCTGAAAGCGACCGATGAAAAATTGGCCGAGCTGTTGGAACGGTACAGGAAAATTTCGATCAACGATTCCAATCTCTGGGCGACGCAGGCGCTGCCGCACGCCCGGCAGTTAAAAAATATGCTGGAACTCGCGCGTGTTATCACGCTAGGCGCGCTCGCCCGTGATGAATCCCGCGGCGCGCACTACAAACCCGATTTTCCCGAGCGCAACGACGAAAAGTTTTTGAAAACAACGATCGCGGAATACTCGACCGAAGAGCCGATCTTTTCCTATGAACCGGTGGACATCGGATTGATCGAACCGCGCAAGCGCGATTACAGTTCGGGGAAAAAGACGAAGACGGCGTAGTGTTCAGAGTTACGGCTTCAGCCGTGAGAATCACGCATAAATGCGTAACTCTAAACTGAAAATTATGAGCGAACATTATCAGAAAAAGACCTTGGATAACCCGCCGGAGACGGTCGAGATGCGTATCAGGCGGCGCGAAAAACCGGGCGCGGCGCAATACTGGGATACGTTTGTCGTGCCTTACCGCCGCAACCTGAACGTCATCTCGGTGTTGATGGAAATTCGTAAAGATCCGGTAAATAAAGAGGGCAAGACGGTTACGCCGCCGGTTTGGGATATGAACTGCCTTGAGCAAGTGTGCGGCATCTGCACGATGGTGATAAACGGCAAGGTGCGCCAGTCGTGCTCGGCGCTGGTCGATAATATGCTGCTGGAAACGGGCGGCAGCACGATTACGCTCGAGCCGATGTCGAAATTTCCCAACGTGCGCGATCTGGTAGTTGACCGCACGCAGATGTTCGAGCATCTGAAAAAAGTTCACGCTTGGGTGGAACTCGACGGCACTTACGACCTCGGCGCGGGGCCGCGAATGTCGAAAGAAGAGGTCGAAGAACGCTACGAATATTCGCGTTGCATGACCTGCGGCTGCTGCCTCGAAGCCTGCCCGCAATATTCCGAAGATAATTACATCGGCCCGCAGGCGATCGCGCAGGCGCGGCTTTTTAATATGCACCCGACCGGGAAAATGACCCGCGACGACCGGCTCGAAGGCCTGATGCAGGAAGACGGCATCACCAATTGCGGCAACGCGCAAAACTGCGTCCAGGTCTGCCCGATGAACATCCCGCTGACCCGCGCCATCTACGAAACCAACCGCGAAGTCACCATCCACGGATTGTTCGGTTGGCTGAAAAAATAGTTTGATTAAATGGCCGCTGGCTTTAGCTAGTGGATAGTGAATAAAACTCCGGGGCTTTAGCCATAGATTAGGCTAAAGCCCTTTTCTTTTGATACCTCCCCCAGCTAAAACTGGAGGCAATTTAGTAAGAAAAATCCTGGGCAAAATTTGGCAGGGCGGTACGTCTAAGATGTATTGAGAGTGCAGGTGCAAATTCGTCAGAGCTTACGCGTTTGAAAAAAAGCGCTGCCGCTCTCAGGTTTGCGATTGCGACTCTTTCGGATTATTTGCCCTATTTCTTTTTGACCTCAGATATCTGCAGAAAAAAGAATAGAGCAAATACGATCCTTCAACTAAGGCGGGATCTTCGCTCCGGTTTACCGGAGTAAGATCATTGTCAATCTAATATAAATTTAAATAGGAGAAAAACATGGCTGCAAAAAGTGGTTCAGAAAAAATCGTCGCTGCTCGTTTTAACGACGCGCAGTTGAAGTCGATAATTGCGGAACTTAAAAAGCTGAAACTTAACCCGGACATTATTATCAATGGCCAGCCCCGGCCCGACCTTATTAAAGGGACGTTTTCCGCGCCGAGCAACACTAAGCTGGCGGCGGGGCTCAAGTTGATATTCGGGTTAGAGAATGCCAAACATAAACCGATCAAACTGTTTCCCAAGGGGATTCCCTGGCCGGATGAATTCGTCGTGAATTTTGAAATAAACGCCCGATAACAGAACAAGGAGATAATAAAAATGGCTTCACCAACTGGAATTTCGAGAATTCTGCAAATTCATGCCACGCGAAAATGTAATCTGCGGTGCAGTCATTGTTATTCCGTCTCCGGCCCGGAGGAGCGCACGGAACTGGATCCGGCGCTCCTCATAAATGCGATCAGGACCGCGAAAGAGAACGGTTTCAACGTCGCGGGTTTTTCCGGCGGGGAACCGCTGGTCTATAAAAGCCTTCCCCGAGTGCTGGACGCCGCGCGCGAATGCGGAATGGTCACGACTGTCACTTCTAACGGAATGCTGCTGACAAAATCTAACGTGAACAAACTCAAAGGCCGGGCAAATCTGGTCGCCATCAGCATCGACGGAAGGCCGGAATCGCACAATAAAATTCGCCAGCATCCGAAAGCGTTTTCAAAGATGAATGAAAATCTGGAAAATTTGCGCAATGCGGAAATTCCTTTCGGTTTTATTTTTACGCTGACGCAGCATAATCTGGATGAACTGGAATGGATCGCGGAATTTGCCCTGGCGCAGGGCGCGCGGCTGCTGCAGATCCACCCGCTCGAAAATATCGGGCGAGCCCGGAAAGAGATGAAAAAACAGGTGCCCGACGATCTGGAAACCGCCTACGCATTTGCCGAGGTCGCGCGATTGCAGGCTCTGGCGGGAGACGCGCTGACCTTTCAGATCGACATCATCGACCGCGATTATCTCAGGGAAAATCCGGACCGGGTGTTTGCCGAAAAAATGACGGGGTCTCTGGAAAACATACCTTTTGCCGATATCGTCTCGCCGCTGATCATAGAAGAAGACGGCCGGGTCAACCCGATCGCTTATGGTTTTGCGCCGCAATGGTCGTTCGGGAATTTGTATGACGATCCGCTGCAAAAAATGATGGACGATTGGCGCGCGGAAAAAGCGGTGCATTTTAGAAATATGTGCCAAAAACTGCTGAAGGGCGTGGCAAAAGAAAAAACCGAATGGCCTTTCTTTAACTGGTATTCCGCGCTCGAAGCAGAGGCGGCGAAAGTTTTTGCCGTCCATCCTTTGAGACGGGCGGTAACGGCCGCATCGTAAGATAACAATTTAAAAAATAAATTACAAAGCCTCCAAAATTTGGAGGCTTTTACTTCTAACATTTGATCTCTGACATCCGATATCTGAATTTATATTCCCAGGACGTCGATCAGTTCCTGCACCGCGCCGGCTGATTTGTGCAGGGCGGAGCGTTCTTCGTTGGTGAGCGAAATTTCGATGATCTGTTCAACGCCGTTTTTGCCGAGTTTGACCGGCACGCCGACGAAGAGATTATTGATGCCGTATTCGCCTTCGAGATAGACGGCGCAGGGCAGGATCTTTTTCTTGTCCTTCAAGATCGCTTCGGCCATTTCGACCGCGCCGAGGCTGGGCGCGTAATAGGCCGAGCCGGTTTTGAGCAGTCCGACAATTTCGGCGCCGCCATTGGCCGTGCGGGCGAGAATAGCGTCGAGCTGATCTTTCGGCAGCAATTCAGTGACCGGGATTCCCGCGCAAGTCGAATAGCGGGGCAGCGGAACCATCGTGTCGCCGTGGCCGCCAAGCACGAAGGCCGTGACGTTTTCGACCGACACGTTTAGGGCTTCGGCCAGAAAGCAGCGCATGCGCGCCGAATCCAGCACGCCGGCCATACCCATCACACGGTTTTTCGGAAAGCCCGATTTTTTGAACGCCACCTGCGCCATCGCGTCGAGCGGGTTGGAAACGATGATGATAAACGCGTTCGGCGAATGCTTGGCGACTTCTTCCGTCACCTTGCCGACGATGTCGGCGTTGGTTTTAAGCAGATCGTCGCGGCTCATGCCGGGTTTGCGCGGCAGACCGGCGGTGATGATGACCACGTCGGAGTCCTTGGTCGCTTCGTATGAGTTTGCGCCGATAAGCTTTACGTCAAAGCCGTCGATCGGGGCGGCCTGCGCCAGGTCGAGCGATTTTCCCTGCGGGGTGCCTTCGACGATATCAACCAATACAACGTCCGCCAGCTCTTTCGCGGCGATCCAGTGAGCAGCCGTCGCGCCCACATTACCCGCGCCGACGACCGTAATCTTATTTCTTCCAGCCATTTTTGATCCTCTCAGTTAAATAATTAGTTTGTGATAAGAACTAACTATTTTGTCATAAACGGCGGAAAACGGCAAAAGAGCCGGAAGTCTTCAATAACGTGTTTCAGTGTTTCTGGCGTTTCCGAGTGAAACACTGAAACACTTTTGAAACAGAAATCTTAAAAATGAAGAGCCATCAGCCGATCTTCCCAAAACAGTGGTTGAAATTCTCTTTCTCTAATTTTTCAATGATCTTTTCAGCCGATTCAGGACTGAAGCCATAAAAATACAGGAAATGAGGCCGAGAGGCGATAGAGATTTTGCGGAATTGCGCAGGTTTAGGGAGTTTGTTTGATTCTGACTCGCTGCGCTCGTTACCCGGTCACTGCGTTCCCCGGTAAGAGCGGGCGCAAGCGGTCCTTCCGGACTGCAAATTTATCGGACTTCAAATTTTATCACTCAAGTTGAGCACCTCTCAGGTCAGTTCAGAGTTCAAGCTTCAGCTTGTCTTGTTTTCTAAGATCAAAGACAAACTGAAGTTTGAACTCTAAACTTTTTTATCCTGCGCTTTTCTTAGTTCCATAGGGGCGGAATATTTATTGTTATAAGGAGCAACGCCGGTAATGCACAATAAATTGTGCGCTCCAAATTGTGCGCTCCCTAAAATTTCCCTGATACTTTTTGTCAAAATCTTTCGCCTTACCTTACATAGCCCCTATTCGGGGAGAGAAATTTATACTTTTTCATAAATTCAGGAGACGGTCATGAACTTAAAAAGAGCACTTATACTTACTACCCTCGCTTTGGTTTTAGCGGTCAACGCTTTTGCGCAAAGCTCGTCTTTTAACTACCAGGGGCGGCTGAACGATCAAGGTTCGGCGGCCAGCGGTACATATCAATTGCAGGTAAAGCTTTATGATGCCGCCGCCGGCGGCAGCCAGGTCGGGGCGACGCAGACGGACATTCCGGTCACCGTCGCCAACGGCGTCTTTTCCGTGGACCTGAATTTCGGCGCGGCCGCTTTTTCCGGCGCCGACAGGTACCTGGAAGTCAGCATCCGCAAAACGGCCGGCGATCCATACACGACCCTGACGCCGCGGCAGAAGATAAATTCCACGCCTTACGCGACGCGCGCGGCAGCGGCGAGTTCGGCTGACAATTTCAGCGGCAATCTTTCCGGCGACGTGGCCGGCCAGCAGGGCGCGACGGTCATAAATAATGTCGGCGGGCAGTCGGCGGCAAACGTCGCCAGCGGCGCTCAGGCGGCAAATAACGCTACTTCGGCCAATACTCCGAATTCAATAATGAAACGCGACGCGACGGGTAAGGTCACCGTCGGCAGCGTTAGTTTCGGCGACGGAACGACGCTTAGCTCGGCAAATGTGAGCGCGGTCGTCACCGGCAACAGCGTGGTGAACGCGATCAATGACCCGGCTACGTCGGTAAAGATCAGCGAAGACCGTTTAGCCAACAACTATCTAAAATTCGTGCCCGGCGCGGAACAGCTTTCCGTGGGCGACGCCAACGGCACGGCCCCGATGATCAACCTGCGCGGCGGCAGCACCTGCTGCAGCGGCCCCGGCGGCCACACGCCGGCATGGTTCAAGGTATTTCAGAACGGCAGTTTTGTCGCTACCGGAAATCTCGGTATCGGCGTTTCACCGATGCAGGGCAAAGGCTATCGCACGTCGTGGGACAGCTACAAAGGCGCGTTTCGCTCCGGCTATGCCGACAATGAATGGGATGACGCCAATGTCGGATTCTTTTCATGGGCGGGCGGCAGCAATTCAACCGCGATCGGGCTGTACGCACTGGCGTTCGGCGACACCAATTCCGCCGAAAGCACTTCGAGCATCGTGTTCGGCAGCGGTAACCAGGTCAAGGGCGCAGCCGGATTTTCGGCCGGCGCAGGCAACCGCGTCTGCGATACCTACGGTGTGGCGCTCGGCAACAATGCAAAATCGGGCGGGCCGCTGATCAACGGCAAGTGCGACCCCGACAGCTTCAACCTGCGCGGCCTGGCGGCGGTGGCGATCGGCTACAACGTAACGGCCGATCAGGATCACACCACCGCGATGGGTAAATTTGCTTCGAACAACGGTTTCCAGGGAACGTTTATCTGGAGCGACGGTTCGGCGACCGCCTCGGCGGACACTTTCAGAAACACAGCCAATAATGAATTTGCGGCGCGGGCCACGGGCGGATTTCGTTTTCGCACGAATTTGACCGGCACGACCGGCTGTAATCTGCCGGCGGGTTCGGGTGTATTCAACTGCACCTCGAGCAAATTCACGAAAGAAAATTTCCTCAGCGAAGGCAACGTGCTTTCCAAGCTGCGCAAGATCAACGTCACTTCGTGGAACTATATCTCCGAAGGAAATCAGGTGCGTCACCTGGGGCCGATGGCCGAAGATTTCTACGACCAGTTCAAACTCGGCACCGGAAATACTTCGATCGGCGTACAGGATCTGGCGGGCGTGAGCATCGCGGCCGTTAAGGAACTCGACGAGCAGCTGCAGCAGAAAAATGCCGAGATCGAAAGACTGCAAAACGAGGTCAAGCAGCTGCGTTCCAGTCAGTCGGAGCTTGAAAAACGTCTGCAGACGATCGAACAGGCGCTGAACAGGGAAAATAAACAGCAGTAGTTTTTCGCGCAGGGGGCCGATTTGATTCAAGCGCGGTTCAGGTAATAGTTCAAACGCTTTTCAAATCGACCCGCTGCGGGAAAAGGAGGATAAAACGATGAAAAAAGAAAATTTATTCAGATTGTTTATTTTACCGCTGATCGTTTTCAGCCAGATCGTACTGGCATTCGGACAGAGCGGCGGAGCGTTTAATATCACGCAGTCCGTCGTTTCCAGCGGCGGCGGAACGATCCAGAACGGGCAGTATAAAATTCAGGCGACGATGGGCCAGAGCCTGGCCGGGGCGCAGATGAACGGGATGACCTACTCGATCTCGAACGGCTTTTGGGGAGGCAGCGCAGCCGCTAACGCCGCCCGCCCGCGTTTCGATTTTGACGGCGACGGCAAGGCCGATTATTCGGTGTTCCGGGCGAGCGAAGGCAACTGGTATATACAGCGTTCGACGCTCGGTTATACCGGGATGAATTTCGGGCTGGCAAACGACAAACTGGTGCCGGCCGATTTCGACGGCGACGGGAAAACCGACGTGGCCGTATATCGCAACGGGGTCTGGTTTTCGATCAATAGTTCGAACGGCGCGATCGGCGGCGGATCGTTCGGACTTACGAGCGACATTCCGGCTCCGGGAAATTTCGACGGCGACGCCAAAGACGATCTGGCGGTGTTTCGCCCTTCGACCGGAGATTGGTATGTGCTCAATTCCAGCAGCGGAACGTATTCGGTCACCCATTTCGGCGCCAGCGGCGATCAGCCGGCCGTAGCCGATTATGACGGGGACGGTAAATCGGATGTGGCCGTTTTTCGCCAGTCGGACGGAAGCTGGTATATTCTTCGCTCTTCGCTGGGATACACCGCCGCTCAATTCGGAGCGGCCGGGGACAAACCGGTCAGCGGGGATTTCGATGGGGACGGCAAAGCCGATCTGACGATATTCCGGCCTTCGCAGGGAAGCTGGTACTCGCTGCGCTCGATCCAGGGATTCGTCGGAGTAAATTTCGGGCTTTCGGGTGACATTCCGGCGGCGGGCGATTATGACGGCGACGGAAAAATGGATATCGCCGTGTATCGCGCCGGAGTCTGGTACCGGATGAACAGCTCGAACGGACAGATTCAAACCGCGAGCTTCGGACTGCCGGCCGACCGGCCTGTCCCGGCGGCTTTTATTCAATAAAACAGGAGGCGGGCAGAGATGCCCGCGCTCCATAAAGCGCACCATGAAGCGCTCGATAAAAAAAGAAAAACCTGATGCGCTCTCCCCTTCGCATCAGGTTTCTCCTCCATGGTCGCAATCAGCCCTCTCGCTACGACCAAAATCAAACTTATTTAATTTTCAATAATCCTTTGCGGGCAGTGTCACGCTTTGTTTCAAAATCACGCCGATCTCGGTATTCGTTTTGATCGCGGCTTCTTCGCCTTTTCGCAGGTAAGAAGCCAATGCTCCGATGCCTGCTCCGACGCCCGCGCCGACTGCCGCTCCGCTTCCGCCCCGGGTAAGCCCGCCGACGACCGCTCCGGCTCCGGCGCCCCCGGCGATAAAAGTAACGTTTTCCAGCGTCGATCCATCGCCTTCGACCGCCAGCGGGTCGCTGTCCGCCGGATCGTCTTCTTCCTCGATGCCGCCCAATTCACCGGCGATCTTTCTGACCGCGCCGCCGGGGAGCCGCATCGTCTCAAAAGTCACCGCGATAAAACCGTCCGCGCCGCCGCGCTTGGCGTGCCCTACCTTTACAATGCGTCCTTCAATGACGGTTCCCATTGGAATTACTTCGACACTGCGGACGAAAACTGGCGCTGAAACGGTGGTGGTAAATGTGTCGTTCACACTCGCCGATTTCGAATTGATGCCGTTGTCCATCCGGGCGCGAATTACCGTTCCGGCGGTTAGCGTGTAAGCGCTGCCGTCATCGATTTTTAACTGCGGCTGCGCCTGTGCGGCAATATCCCGAGTTAAAGACTGATTGAAAAAGAACAAAAGAGAAAGCAGGGTTAGGATCCTGGTCAGCTTAGCTAACATGTTTTATGACCTCCGCTTTCACGAATGAGGCGAATGCGCCCTTGATCCGCGAATGGTAAAAGCAAAGTGTGTGCCACTTGCCGGGTTTAGATTAAAAGTTTTGTTTTTACTTAATTTACGTGGGATTTTAGCCCATAATGGCAGGATCGCCAAGAAAATTCGGCGGGTTTACTTAACGATATGGCAGATGCCGTACACGATATGGTATCGCAAGGCTTTTTTAACCGGGATACCATAACTATAACGTCTCTAATCGGGCTGGCTAAGACCGTAAGACATCTGAGACAATAAAGGTAACGGAAATCTCATTATCATCTCACTAGCATCTTATTATTAAGGGGAAAATTGTTATGAGAGTTTTAATCGCGACGGATGGTTCCGAATGCAGCAGCGCGGCAATAGACAGGTTTTTTGAACTGTTCAAACCGGAAAATGTCACGATCAAGATCGTTTCGGTGGTCGAGCCCCCGGTGACGATGACCCAGCCGTTTGCCGGATCGGCCGATCTCTATCCCGAAACGGAAGAAGCCGTTCGCCAGTTTGCGCGGTCGGCGGCCCAACAGGCCGAAAACACGATACGCGAACGCTTCAGCAGCGCGTTGGGCGATCTGAGTTTTGAGGTTCTGATCGGCTCGCCCGGCCGCCGCGTCGTGGAAGAAGCGGAGAGCTGGGGAGCCGATCTGATCGTAGCCGGTTCCCACGGATACGGCTTCTGGGAGAGAATGATGCTCGGGTCGGTTTCACAATCGATCGCGCAGCATGCACCGTGTTCCGTGCTGATCGTCAGGGGCGAGAAAAACAGTTCCTAAGCTGGTTCTTTCCTGCCTTTTTTTCAACCGGCTATTCACCGCCGTCATCGTCACCGCCGTCCCCGTCGCCGCGGACGGCATTACAGACCATCCATCCGGACATACCGCTCATCCCGACGGCTCTGAGATTGAATTCTCTGGGAATGGGGCTTTGCTCGCCCATTATCCAATAGTATTTATAAAAGTCGGGGACGGTATCCGCGCCTTTATTGAAAATATGAATCTCGTGAGTGTAATTGGGAACTTTGAGAAGGGTCTTGTCGACCACCTCATTTAAATAGACCCGAACGCTTTCCGCTTCTATTTTTGCGCCCACGATGCAGCTGACCGAGCCGAACCGGTCATTTACCGTCACGCCTTCCGGGGTGATCACGTCGAGATTGTAATCGGAATAAAACTTGGTGTAGAACAGCGCGTTATGCACCCATAAAGGCGTCAGTACTTTATCGTTCGGGATCGGCACGACCGGAATGCCGCCGTGGATATCGTTGGTCATATCGACCAGCCAGCGGAGGTCTTCCGGATCGTTAAACTGCCAGTCGTAGCGGTCGAAAGGCATCCGTTCGTTAAGCTCGATCCGGGTACGCGCGGGTTTGTCGCCGGCGATAAAGATGACGTCGTTCGTCATCGGAACGGCGAACGTGTCGTCATAGGCGATCCCGCCTTCGACGTCTTTTTCGATGACCCGAATACTGAGTCCGTGATCTTCCTGGCGCAGAAATTTCATTACTCCGCGCTGTGAGTTGTTGATCAGATACCAAACTCCCAGGCCGTATACATAAAGCGTGGCGGTGGCGGGCATGGCATCGATCGCCGTGGTATCGCGACCTTTGGAATTGCAATGAGGAATCCATGGGTCGATATTATCAGGCGCAGGTGTTTCAGGGGCTTCCATAATTTTCTCCTTTGATTGCCGTGGGTAAGGTAAAACAAAACTACACCTTTTCTATGCCGCCGACAGCAGCGAACGCAGCCCAAAAATACGGGGAATCGAAACTGCTGTTTTCACTTTTGAGCATTTCGATCTGCGCCGCGCGCAGGGCGGCCGAGGTTGAAAGTTTTTTATCTTTCCGGTAGCGGTGAAAAGCGGTCATCAATTGAGCGGCGGCGACGGAATCCACTTCCCAGCGGCTGGCCACTACGGTCGGCGCGCCGACGGCAAAAAAGGTGCGGGCGATCCCGATAGCTCCTTCGCCGTGGTAATAGTTTTCGATCGCGGTTTTACAGGCCGAGAGGACGACCAGTCTTGTCCGGTTCAATTTCAGCCCGCCGATCTCCGCGGCGGTCAGATCGTTTCCGCTGGCCGGTTCTTTTCCGGCGAGCAATAGTCTGGAGAATTGCGGGGAGATATCGTTAGCTTTGTAATGTCCGGCAAAATGAAAGACATCTGAGCCGGGAAGAGCGGCCAGGACGGCTTTCTTGACGGCGTCGTCGCCGATCAGCTGCCGGTTCGCGCGGTAATACGCGGCGCTGGAGCGGATCTCGCTCGCCGCCGCAGGAAGATTTTTCAGATTCGGATTTTCGTCGCGATCGAAACTGGGATTGCCGACTCCCAGAAAATTTTCTTCGCCTTTTGCGGCGGCCAGTTTAGCGGCCTGGCGCGAGAGCATGACAAACAGCGTGGCGCTGGGAGAGTAGGAAAGCTGATACTCCTCGATCGCGTATTTTCCCCCGGCGGAGCGCAGGGTTTCGAACGGCAAAAAGCATAATATCTTGTCGGGAACGATAACCAGTTCCTTGTCTTTATCGATAAACGACTGTACCGGCTGAATCAGCAGGCCGTGGAGTTCGGCTTCCAGTTCCCTCATCCGGGCGCGGTCGCCGTTCGCCCGCGAAGTATAGCCCATGAATTCACGGACAAGCGCCTCAAGCTGCGCCGCCGGAACTTTCTTTTCGGCAAAATTTACACCCGACTCATTTACTACCCAGATGAGCAGTTTATCCGGCAGAACCGAGTATTGTAAGACTTGCGAACCGGCGGGAAGCTGCTGCCGGATATCCGCCAGGGTGCGGACGTTGGCCGAATCAGGGGCCGAATCGGGGGCCGAATCCGGCTGGGAAGCCGGGCCCTTTCGCTTCAGGTCGTCGAGCAGCGAACGGGCTTTCCCGCTTTCGATATAATTAAAGGCCAGCGCCGGATCATTTTTCTTGACCGCGTGGGCGGCGGCAAATTCATAAACGCTCTGTTCATCGGCAAAGAAAGATGTTCGGGAATTTTCCTCGACGATCTTGGCGCGCAGATCCTCCGCCAGTTTGAGGACGGATTGCAGGTCTTCCTCGACTTTTTGATCGTCGCCCAGTTCTTCGTTACAGAGGGCTCTCCCTTTGAGCGCGTAAAAAGTTTGTACCGTCTCATGCTCGTCCTGGGCGCGATAAAAAGAAAGCGCCTGATCGTAATTCTCAAGCGCTTCGACACAATTAAAAGGACGTTCGAGTTCCGCCTTTAACAGAAACGAGTCCGCGCGGATACGGCTTTGCAGGGGGCCGGGTTCCAGGTCGTCGCTGAGCTTCATGCTTTCCGCAACCGCATTCCTGGCGCCGTCGTAATTTTGCGTGGCTTTATATGCGGCCGACAATACAAAATAAGAATTATTTATCACCGCCGGGTCGGCATTCGTGTCGCGGGCCATCAGCACCATTTCCCGGGCATAGGCGATGGCAAATTCACCGAGGCCGAAACGCGAAGAAAGCTGCGTCGCAAACACATAATTGCGCCAGGTCTGGCGCGGGCTGTTAAAATACGTTCCGTTTTCCCGGAGGCTGTTTTGGGAATTTTCCAGGGCGCGGGCCGGTTCGTTAAGCTGGGTGTAAATATCGGCCAGCTGCGCGGAGGTTTTTTGTTGGTTATAGGCGTCGGATGTTTCCCGCGCGATCTTCAGAGCTTCATTGGCGTTTAGAACAGCGGGGGAAAATTTACTCTGACGGATGTAGTTCGAACTCGACAGCGTGAGCGCCTGCCCCAAAAGCCATCTGTATGATTTGCCCCGGCTGTAATCGACCAGCGATCCGGAGAGCCGGACGCTTTCGTTGAGGTTCCCCTCGACGTTCGAATAGCTGATCCAGTAATCCGTCCGGGCGGCTTCCTGAGGGTTTCGCGCTTTGATAAAGAGATCGCGGCCCTGGAGGAATTTTGCCAGCGCCGCCTTATATTTGGCCTGGAGGCAAAAAGCATAACCTTCCCGGGTAAGCAGCAGTGCCTGGTTCGATTTTGCCCGTTGACCGGGACCTGCGCGCCGGTAGTACTCAGCTAAATCATAAAAAAAAACATCCCCTGCGTTATCTTTTTCTAAACGCCCCAAAAAAATGAGCGCCGAAAGCATGCGGTCGGCATTTTCCGGCGCTCCTTGCGCATTGGCGGAGAGAAGGCCGCGCGTCAATTGCTCAGAGACCATCGTTCCGGTGATCATTTCCTTAGATTCAGAGGCGATCTTCCAGGCCTGGGCCTCGTCACCCTGGTCATAAGCCTGCATAAAATCACCCAGCACTTTTTCCGGGTTTTTGGCCCCGGTATTTTTTTTGTCCAGCGCGTTCAGATTATCCTGCGCTTCTTTCGACCATTTGGACGAAGGATCTTTTTCCAGGTATATCTTCCATATCTCGCGGGCCGCGGCGAGTGTATTCATCTCCTGCAGGCAAAGCGCTTTATTAAATAATGCCGGGAGATAATCGCCGTCTATTTTGAGCGCTTTATCCAACTGAGCGAGGGAATTGTCCAAACGCCGGGAGCGTTCTTCGGCTGAAACTTTTTGCCCGGATTTGACGGTTTCTAAAAGAACGGCGCCGTAATCGGCATAAAAACGGGCATCGGCGGGTTTGTAGGCAAGCCCTTTATCGAACTGGTCGAGCGCCTTATCCATTTCCCGGCGAGAGACGTAATAAAGCCCCAACGCGCGATGGGATTCGGCGTCCGGCCTTTCCTCGACCCCGGCGACCAGCAGCAGGCCGGCCTTATCCAGTGCCAGGGAATTTACCTCGGAGGGCTCCCCGCCCCGCGTGATATGCTGGGGGGCATGATCCAGCGCGGAGAGGCGAACCTCCGTCGTCCGCTGTTTCAGATACGCGGTATTTAACGCCGCAAGCCCTTCATTTACCTTATTACCCGCTTTATTCGCGCTTAAAAACCACCAGAAACCAAGTCCCAGAACCAGGATCAAAACAGCGCATGCTGCCAGCCGGGGCAAACCCGCGGCAAACCAGTCGTTCAGGAAAACGCCGCGCGGTTTCCGGGCTTTGGCTCCGCCGGCATATTCCCTGGCCTTCTCTACCAGCGCGAGCATAAAGCGAAATTTAGCTTTTCGCTGCGGGGCGGCGAGAAAATTGACCTCGAAGTTCCGTTTTTCCCCGGGAGTCAGCTTTTCATCAAAATATTCTTCGATAAGTTCCGCTTCGGCGCGCTCAACTTCGGACAGGAACGTTCTGTCCGACAGCATCCTCTTTTCGATGCTCGCCAGCTCATCTTCCTGCGTGATGGCCCCGAGAAGATACTTTCTGATATGGGAGTCTGTAAAACCGCTTTTCATACTTACAATTTAGTTTTCCTAAAGAAAGCCTCTACTCCTTATGTGAAAAATAGGCTAAAACATTTCATTGTTTCCCTGATTTCAGGCATTTTTCTACGCAAATCTCCAGGATGTGCTTGATCCGGTGAGCCCGCAGCCGTAAGGCATTGACCTCGATACCGAGCTCCGCGGCTAATCTTCGGCGGCGCGCGATCTTTGCTGCCTTAATGTCCAGATAATAGTCGAGAATGAGCTCCCGGTGATTTTCCGGCAGCATGGTCAGGCATTCTTTCAGGCATTCGTATTCGGAGCCGAAGGTAGCGGGCACCTCGCTCAAAGCTTCGGCCTCGATATTTTCTTCACGCCGCGCTTTGTGATATTCGAGCCGGACTTTATGCCCGACGCCGTAGAAATAAAGCGCCGGATCGCCCTCATAAGTGTCGCGAATGTCATCCACTCGCAGTGAAACGCGGTCGATCGTCCGATCGGCAAGATTTTCCCCGTCGATGCAGCCGCTGTTGACAAACATCTTGATCAAAGCACGGCGTATTACCTCGTACTTTTTTCCCGCTTCGTTTCTATCGGGATCAAGCCAGCCGAGTAAGGTATCAAATGCCTCTGAGGAAATTGCATCTTTACTTCGCATTTACATTTCCTGAAAGCTCCAAACCAGGGACAAAAATGACGGAGTCCGGTGTGAGTGTGGAACAAAGAAAAAATAACGCAATATCATAAAACAAACAAGTTTTGCCCCTTTTTTAATATTCGCAAAGACAACCTATATTGTGAAATGAGGAGAAAAGCTTTCTAGCTCGTACGCTGAAACCGGCGAAGAGGTTTTCGAAATAACCGGAAAAGCGTGAATAAATTCCGGCGGTAACGGAGATGTTGGATGCCCTTTGGATTCTACCTCAGGCGCAGTCCCATGTTGACATTTATCGGCAGTCAAATTAATTTAAATTAGATTTATGTTCGTTCGCACGGCGGCGGCTGCGCGGCCGGCGCTCATAAATAAAAACCTGTGTTAAAATCCGAAATCTTTCTTTCGTTGGTATCGCTCATATCTATGCCCAAAGCCGGCGACGAATGCCAAACGAGATATGTCCATAACCTTTCCCGTTTTGATCTGTCATTTCAAAGGTAGTCTACGATCATGAAAAAACAACAACCCCGTAATCTTTCCGCTAAAACAGTAAACAAGCCAGTAAAAAAGAGCCGCTTTGTCGCGCGGAATTTATTTTTAACTTTATTTTCCGGCATTTTGTGCCTGACGATATTAGCCGCGAGTGACATGCTTCCGGAATTCACCGGTTCCCGAACGACCGCCCAGGAGGGCAGCGTAAAAGGTTATGACCAGGCAGGGCCCGACAAGATCACTCCCGAAGGCGCCCGCCAGATCCAGGCGCTGATGGAAGAAAAGGAATCGCGCACCCCGGCGCAGCGAAAGATCGATTCGAACATTCTCTTTGAAATAAAGAAACAGCGCGGCCAGGAAATAGCCAGGGGCATTCCGACTATCGAGACCGGTTTGCCGGTCGATGAGAACGGCGGTATCTCGGTCGATATCACCGCTAATGTGACCGCTAAGTTGTTGACCCGCCTGATAGAGATCAATTCGATAATCATCGACTCGCTGCCCCGGTATCGCAGCATTGCGGCCAGAGTGCCGCTGAATGAGATCGAATCGCTGGCGGCGCGTTCGGATGTGATCTTCATCATGCCGCATTCAGAGGCGCAGCTTTGGAAGAGGCAGAATAATGCGGTCAATGAGATATCCGCGGGTTTTTGGAATAAGCAATATACGCCCGGCTTTTTAAATCCGCCCGCAAATAACGATCAGCGCCCCAGTTTCGAACAGCGGGCCAAAAGGGTGCGCGAGTATTTGACGGCCAAGCTCAGCGACATTACACCCGAAGTCGGAAGCCAGCAGTCGCAGGGAGATTCCACTCACCAGGCGAACACCTTTAGAAGCACGATCGGCCCCGACGGCAGCGGCATCAAGATCGGCGTATTGTCGGATACCGTGTCCGCGCTGGCGGCTTCGCAGGCGCTGGGAGACCTCGGGCCGGTAACGGTCCTGCCGGGACAGACCAGCACCGGTATCAATGAAGGCACCGCGATGCTGGAGATCGTTCATGATATCGCGCCGGGCGCGCAGCTTTACTTTGCCACGGCAAATCCGACTATCACGCGTTTTGCTCAAAATATTCGCGACCTGCGCGCGGCGGGATGCGACATCATCATCGACGACGTCTTTTATTTCGTGGAAACGCCTTTCCAGGACGGCCAGGCTCCGTCTGTGATCTCCAACACTAATGGCGGCGTGGTCGCCCAGGCAGTCAAAGACGTGACCGCGGCGGGCGCGATGTATTTTACCTCCGCCGGAAATCAGGGAAATCAGGACGATAATACTTCGAGCTGCTACCAGGGCGATTGGGCTGACGGCGGCGTTCTGGCTTTAGCCGTCGGCGGCAACGTCCACGATTTCGGCGCCGGCGCCCAGAGCGACCTGATCCAGACCGGTTCGGGCAATCGGATCGATCTTTACTGGGCCGATCCGCTGGGAGGTTCCAATAACGACTACGACCTTTATATTTTCAATAATGCGCTGACAGTGATCCAGGCATCTTCGACAAACGTACAAACGGGCACGCAGGACCCATTCGAAGAAGTCATGACCGCAAACACCACGAATAACCGGGTTGTCGTGCTAAAAAAGACCGGAGCTGCCAACCGGTTCTTTCATCTTACGATCAACGCCAACGGCGTCGGAAAACTGGGAACCAGCACTTCCGGCACCACTAAAGGCCACAGCATCCCGGTTGACGGTTATGGTGTCGCGGCCACGCCGGCGGCTGCTCCGGGGCCGTTTCCGGCAGCTCACAGCGCAACGAATGTAACTGAAACTTTTAGCTCGGACGGGCCGCGCCGGATATTTTTTCTCCAGGACGGCACCGCGATCACGCCGGGTAATTTTTCTTCGACCGGCGGGCTGGTGCGTCAGAAACCGGATATCACGGCGGCGGACCGGGTTTCGGTCACGGGTGTCGGCGGATTCCCGACGACGTTCTCAGGAACTTCGGCGGCGGCCCCGCACGCGGGCGCGATCGCGGCTTTGCTGAAGTCGAGTTTGCCGACCCCGACAAATGCCCAGATCCGCACCGCCCTGTTTAACTCCGCGATCGATATCGAAACCGCGGGCGTGGATCAGGATACGGGCGTCGGAATTATCATGCCGCTGCCGGCGGCAGGGCTGCTCGGCATTACTTCGCAGGCCAGTATCGACAAGACCGGACAATCCGTCGCCGAAAGGCCCGGATTTAGCGACGGCGACGGCCAGGTCGAAAAGGGCGAACGCGGAAATCTGGTTATCACCAGTTTGCTAAATTCCGGAGCGCAGACCGCGACCGGCGTAACCGCAACCCTGACGACGACGACTCCCGGAGTCAGCCTGATACCGCCGAGCAACGGGCCCTTTGCTTATTCGAACATTGCGTCCGCCGGCGGCACGGCCAGTAACGCCAATCCTTACGTGTTTATTTTGGGCCCGGCTTACAACTGCGGGACCGTGATCAACTTTACCCTGACGGTGAATTACACGGACACGAGCGTTAAAACCAAGGTGCTCAATTTTACCGTCGATCTCAATACGACGATCAGCGTTACCACGACGATGGATGCGGTCGCGCCCCCAGCGTCCGCCGCCTATACGGCAACCACCGGAACGCAGACGAACCGCGTTACCCGCGACGGCACCAGCAGTATCTGCAGCGTTCCGAAAGCGGTTTTCCCGGGGCTGACGGCGGCCACCAATCCGCGTTATGACGCTTATGTATTTACGGCCACCAACTCTGGTTGTAACGTCGTCACGTACACCGGCGGAAACGGCGGCAGTACCGGGCTCTTTGTAACGGTATATGCCGGCGCGTTTAATCCGGCTTCGATCTTTACGAATTACCTGGCGGATTCCGGAAGCTCTCCGAATACCGGGGCTGTCGTGTCGTTTGCTTTTAACGCGATCGCCGGACAGCAATACACGGTGGTAGTTTCGGAGGTAACGCCGAACACCTCGCAAAACTACACGCTTACCGTCATGGGCCCGTCCGTCACGGTCTGTAATTTTCCCGGGCCGACGGCGGCCTCGGTCCCGGTCAGCGGCCGTGTTCTGACCAGCGGCGGCCTGCCGATCAGAAACGCCTCCGTCACTCTGCAGGACGGAAGCGGAAACGTAATGCATGCCGTGACCGGTTCGCTCGGGTATTACAGCTTCGAGGACGTCCCGGTCGGCACCTATGTAATGGGCGTGAGCAGCAAGCGCTACAACATCGCGCCGCGCATTCTGAACGTGTCCGATACGGTGACCGATTTCGACCTGGTGGCGGAACCGTAAAAAAGAGCAAAAACTCCCCTCCTTACGAGGGAGGGGGTGCTGCCGCGGGCAGCGGGGTGGTTTTCTCTTTAAGCTCAAGAAGATACTCTGCCCATAAATAAATTAAACTGGCCCAATACCCGCAGGTTGAAATAATATTCAACCTGCTCTTTTTTCGCCACTTTTCGATCGCGCGGCAAATTTTCTCAAATTTTCTTACGTGGGAAAACAGTGTAGTATAACTGTAAATCAGTGATGAAAAAGATCGAAAACTACATTGACGGAAAACTGGCCGCGCCGATTTCCGGCGCCTATCTGGACAATTTCGCGCCCGCGACCGGTAAAGTTTATTCCCTGATACCGGATTCGGACGAGGCCGACGTTGCGCTGGCCGTCGAAGCCGCGAAAAAGGCTTTTCCCGGATGGTCGAAAACACCGCCGGAGCAACGCTTTGAAATTCTGATGCGGCTGGTTGCGCTGATCGAACGCGATCTGGACAAACTTGCCGAAGCCGAAAGCATCGACAACGGAAAACCGCTCTCGCTGGCAAAGGTGATGGACATTCCGCGCGCCGCCAGCAATTTTCGTTTTTACGCCACCGCCGCGATGCATTTTTCCAGCGAATCGCACGAAACGTCGCTTTCCGGCGGCGGCCGGGCGATAAATTACACGCTGCGCCAGCCGTTGGGCGTGGTTGGCTGCATCTCGCCCTGGAATTTGCCGCTGTATCTTTTCACCTGGAAGATCGCCCCGGCGATAGCGGCGGGGAACTGCGTCGTCGCCAAGCCCTCGGAAATTACGCCGATGACAGCGCAACTGTTATCGGAACTCTGCCTCGAGGCCGGGCTGCCGGCCGGAGTTTTAAACATTATCCACGGCACGGGGCCGAAGGTGGGCGCGGCGATAGTATCGCACCCCGAGATCAAAGCCATCTCTTTTACCGGCGGCACCAAAACAGGCGCGGAGATCGCCCGCGCGGCGGCGCCGGTGTTTAAAAAACTCTCGCTCGAACTGGGCGGGAAAAATCCGAACATCATTTTTGCCGACTGCAACTATGAAGAGGCGCTCGAGACCACCGTGCGTTCTTCATTCGCGAATCAAGGTCAAATTTGTCTTTGCGGTTCGCGGGTGTTTGTCGAAAAAACGATCTATGAAAAATTCAAAACGGATTTCGTCGCGCGTGTTTCGAAACTAAAGATCGGCGACCCTTTGGAAGAAGGCACGGATCTGGGCGCGGTCGTATCACAACCGCACATGGAAAAAATCCTCTCCTACATCGAATTGGCCAGGGAAGAAGGCGGGACGATCCTGACCGGCGGAAACCGGGTAAAGATCGAAGGCCGCTGCGCGGACGGATGGTTCATCGAGCCGGCCGTGATCGAAGGGCTGGCGCACGACTGCCGCACGAACCAGGAAGAAATTTTCGGGCCGGTAGTGACGCTCACGCCGTTTGAAACCGAAGAGGAAGTTTTGGCGTACGCCAACAGCGTCAAATACGGCCTGTCGGCAACGGTCTGGACGGAAAATCTCTCGCGCGCGCACCGCATGGCGGAAAAACTGGAATCGGGCATCATCTGGATAAACTGCTGGCTGCTGCGCGATCTGCGCACACCCTTCGGCGGCGTCAAAGATTCCGGCATGGGCCGCGAAGGCGGCTTCGAAGCACTAAAATTTTTTACCGAAGAGAAGAATGTTTGTGTGAGAATTGGCTTTTGATAGAGTATGAGGTCAGTAGCGTCGGCGTGAGCCGATGCGTAAAACTATATATGTGGAACGATACGGATATCCCACTTGCGTATCTGATAACATTTCGCAGCTACGGCACCTGGCTGCATGGTGAAGAGCGCGGGTCGATAGACCGCCATCATAATAAATACAAATCGCCGTATCGCCCGGCGAATGATGATTTGCTGAAATTCAACACGCAGGAGTTAAAAAACAAACCTGTTTCACTTGATGCAATTAGGCGCAGAACGACTGAACTGGCAATTCGTGAAGTCTGTGATTATAGAAAATGGATGTTGTCAGCAATGAATATTCGAACCAATCATGTTCATACAGTCGTCTCAATCGGACTGGATAGCAGCAGCAAAGCCTTGAACAGCTTTAAATCTTATGCGACCAGACGAATGCGCGAAAAAGGTTGTTGGAAATATGAACACACTCCGTGGGCGAGTCGTGGAAGCAAAAGAAAATTGTGGAACGAGCGCAGTGTAGAGATAGCGATTGATTATGTGCTAAATGGACAAGGTGATCAGCTGCCGGATTTTGATTGATCTGCGCATTGACACAAGAGCTACGCATCGGCTAACGCCGACGCTACTGACTCGTTCGCCCATTAGCAAGTCAGTTAAAACGGAGTCAGTAGCGTTTGCGTAAGCAAATGCGTAACATAAATTTGGGATACAGTTATGAAAATATTACACCTGGCACTTGCAGTAACATTCTTGACTTTCACCACGCAGGCGCAGGTCCAGCCGCCGCAGGAATCGGCGATGGATCGGTTTATGCGGTACGTCAAGATCGATACGCAATCGGCGGAAGACCAGGCGACCGTGCCGAGCACTAAGAAGCAGTGCGACCTGGCGAATTTGCTGCTCAAAGAGTTAAAAGATCTGGGCGCGCAGAATGTGCGGATGAGTGAGTTTTGCATCGTCTATGGAATGGTGCCGGGAAATCTGCCGGATAATTCCAAAGTGCCGACGGTCGGGTTTATCTCGCACATGGACACATCGCCCGCCGTTTCCGGCGCGAACGTCAATGTCATCGTTCATAAAAATTACCAGGGCGGCGATATCGTGCTGCCGAATGACAAAACTCAGGTCATCACGGTCGAAAAAAATCCGCATTTAAAAGAGATGATCGGCGACGACATCATTACGGCCGACGGCACCACGCTGCTGGGCTCGGATGACAAAGCGGGCATTTCCGAGATCCTGACGATGATCGACACGCTGCGGCAAAATCCGCAGCTCAGACACGGAAATATCGCGGTCGCTTTTACGCCCGACGAAGAGGTCGGCGGCGGCATCGATAAATTCGACGTCGAAGGTTTCGGCGCGAAATACGCCTACACCGTCGATGGCGAAGCGCTCGGCGAGATCGACAATGAAACCTGGAGCGCGCGCACCGCGACCGTCACCTTTCAGGGCGTATCGACCCACCCCGGCACCGCCAAAGGCGTGCTGGTAAACGCGGCTTACGCACTGGGCGATTTTCTTGGCCGCTTTCCCAAAGGCATGCTGCCGGAAACAACCGAAGGGCGTGTCGGATTCGTGCATCCTTATACCGGGACGGTCGATATCGAACAATCGAGCGTGAAAGTTTTGCTGCGTGATTTTGATGTTAGCGGCCTTGAGGCAAAAGAAGCCATTTTAAATAAGATGGCGGCTAAAACCCGGAAAAAATTTCCGCAGGTAAAGATCACTATCGAATTCAAGCAAAACTACCTGAATATGAAGGAAGTTTTAAAGGACTACCCGCAGCTGACGGATTATGCGATGGAGGCCGCCAAACGCGCGGGCCTGACGCCAAAGATCACCGCGATCCGCGGGGGCACCGACGGTTCGAATCTGACCTTTCGCGGGCTGCCGTGTCCCGACCTTTTTACCGGCGGACATAATTTCCACGGCAAACTGGAATTCAATTCACGGCGCGGCCTGGAAAAATCGACCGAAACGCTGGTCAATCTGGTGCAGATCTATGCTGAGAAAGCGGGAAGCGGGAAATGAAGAAGTAGGAATGAGGAAAATGAGGAAGTAGGAAAGAGGAAAAGGGAAGAGGAAAGAGGAAGAGGGAAGAGTAGGAAGGAAGAGTAAGAAGCGGGATGAAGATACTCTTTATCGGCGGTACGGGAACGATCAGTTCGGCTTGCTCTTTACTGGCCGTTCAGCGCGGATTCGAATTATTTCTGTTAAATCGCGGACAGTCGGCGCGAAACGCGCCGGAAGCGGCACAGATACTTACCGGCGACATTCGCGATAGAGATTCGGTCAAAGCCGTTTTGGGGCGGCATCATTTCGACGCGGTGGTGGACTGGATAGCTTTTACGCCGGAGCATATCGAAACCGATCTGGAGCTTTTTCGCGGCCGCGCCGATCAGTTTATTTTCATTGGCTCCGCTTCCGTTTATCAAACGCCGCCGGCCAGATTGCCGGTCACGGAATCGACGCCGCTTTATAATCCCTTTTGGCAATATTCGCGGGACAAGATCGCCTGTGAAGAGCGTCTGATGCGGGCCTACGCGGAAGAAAATTTTCCGGTCACGATCGTGCGGCCTTCGCATACGTACGACCGCGCTTCGCTGCCGCTCGTGGGCAGATACACGGCGGTCGACCGGATGCGAAAAGGCAAAAAAGTGATCGTTCACGGCGACGGCACGTCGCTTTGGACGCTGACCAACGCCCGGGATTTTGCCAAAGGTTTTATCGGCCTGCTCGGCAACAGCCACGCCGCCGGCGAGGCGTTTCACATTACTTCGGACGAATTGCTGACCTGGAATCAGATATACGAAATCGTCGCGCGCGCCGCCGGGGCTAAGGCGGATATTGTTCATGTCACTTCGGATGTGATCGCGACGTACGATAAAGATTGGGGCGACGGTTTGCTGGGTGATAAAGCGCACAGCATGGTATTCGACAACACAAAAATTAAACGCATCGTGCCGGATTTCGCGGCCACGATCCCGTTTTCGCGCGGCGTCGAAGAGATAATCGCCTGGCACGACGCCGACCCCGCGCGACAAATGGTCGATGAGCGTCTCGATCTACTTATGGACCGGATAATTTCAGACCGGGAGCTTAAAAATTAATAACTATGAAAAATAAATTGCCGCTCTTGTTTTTTGTTTTACTGTTTTGCCTCACCAATTCTTTTGCTCAAAGCCGGGATATTTTCAAACGGGAAAATATCAAGGCCTCGCTTATCAAAGTTACCAATTGGCAGCTGAAAAATCCGAAACACGAATTGTACGACTGGACGAACGGCGCTTTTTACGCGGGTGTTTTCGCGGCGTACAAAACCACCGGGTCGCCGAGGGTATTGGCCGCGCTGATGGACATGGGCGAGCGCAATAAATGGCAGCCGGGGCCGCGTTTCGATCACGCCGACGACATCGCCATCAGCCAAACCTATATCGATCTCTACCGTTTGAAAAAAGACCGGCGTTTTATCCAGCCGACGATCGATGCGATCCAAAAATTAAAGACCGAAACCGGCCCGGAAATTAAAAAAAACGGCATCACCTGGTGGTGGTGCGACGCGCTTTTTATGGGGCCGCCGACGCTGGCCAAACTCGGCAAGACTCTCAAAGACCCTTCGTACTACGATTTGAACGACAAACTTTTCCAGGAAACTTATGACCGGCTTTATAACAGAGAAGAACGGCTTTTTGCGCGCGACGCGTCTTATTTATTAAACGACAAAGGCGAAGGGAAAAAAGAAGCCAACGGCCGGAAGATCTTTTGGAGCAGGGGCAACGGCTGGGTCGCGGGCGGGCTGGTTCGCCTGCTGGACGAACTGCCGAAAGATCATCCGAAACGGGCGTTTTATCTCACGATCTATCGGGAAATGATGGCGCGGGTGGTGGAACTGCAGCAGGCGGACGGGCTTTGGCGTTCGAGCCTGCTCGACCCGGAAAGTTTTCCCGGCGGCGAAGGTTCGGGCTCGGGATTTTATTGCTACGCGCTGGCGTGGGGCATCAATAATAAAACCCTCGATAAAAATAAATATCTGCCGGCGGTGAAAAAAGCCTGGACGGCTTTAAATACACTGGTTTCACCGGAAGGCCGCGTCGGCTGGGTCCAGCCGATCGGCGCCGATCCGCGCCGGAATTTCTCCGCCGAAAGCTGGGAAGTATATGGAGCGGGCGCGTATCTGCTGGCCGGTTCGGAAGTTATTAAGATCAAATCGTAAGAAGCGGGCTACGAACTATTCACTATGCACTGTGAATTATTAATTATTTTCTTTCGATAACAGTTAATAGTTCACAGTGTAAAGTTAATAATTTAGCGTTTATAATTTGAAACATAAGACGGGACTTCGATCCCGTCTTTTAATTTTGTGTCGGCGACAGGGGTTCGGACCGTCTGCCGCAGGGGCAGTACGCCGGCCCAGACATTCATTTCATAGTCTTCATCGTCATCTACGGGATCGCCGGCGCGGATCTTAGCGGAGGCTTCGTCGATCGGCAGCGAAAGCACCGTGGTGGCTTTTAGTTCGAGCGGCGTGGGCGGCCGCACCTCCGCCCAGCGGCCGGGAACGATATGTTCGCTCAGCGCAAGCAGCGCCTCGTTTTTTTCCTGTTCGCCGGAGACAATTTTCGCCCTGCCCAGTATCACCACCGAGCGGTAATTCATCGAATGATGAAAGGCCGAACGCGCCAGCACCAGCCCGTCGAGCAGCGTCACGGTCACGCAAACATTTATCCCTTCCGCCAGCGAGCGCAGCATCCTACTGGCCGCCGAACCGTGGATCAGCAGCGTGTCTCCCGCGCGGGCGAACCCCGTCGGGATCACGTAGGGCTGTTCACCTGCGCTAAAACCGACGTGGCAGATAAAAGCTTCGTCCAGGATCCGGTAGATCGTTTCGCGGTCGAACGCGCCGCGTTTCGGAATGCGGTGAAGCTTTGTCTTTTCGGTCGGCTGAATATTTTCGCTCATAAGATTATTTTCCATCCAGGAGCGGGAAATACCGTTCCTTGATGATGTTCAGGTGATGTATCTGATGGCCGATAGACGTGAATCCGAGCGCGAGGATGGATATTTCATAATTCCACGCTTTTCCGACTAGCGAGATCGTCTGATCGTCGAAGCTGTCGTACAAATATTTCGTGCTGATGCGGACGGCGCGCATCTCGTCGATGATCTCGGCGGCGGTTCGGGCATCGGCTTTGGAATTGGCGGCGATCTCGTCTTCTTCCAAACCCTGCGGCGGGTTTCCCACCTGCCGGGCAAAAAGCAGTGCGCGGTAATTGAAGATCCGCTCGAAATCCAGCACGTGCTGCAGCAGTCCCTGCACGCTCCACTTGCCGGGCGCGTACGGGCGGCCTTCGAGCTGCTTAAAGGCGTCTTTGTCCAGCCCATCGAGCTGCGCGATGCTGTCGTCAAAAGCCTGCGATATTTCCACGTCGGCAACCAGATTGATATAGCGGTCGAAATATTCCGGCATCGGGTTAATATCTGATCTTTTCATAGTTGTTTTTATACCTGTCTTTCAAAATTCATGTACCAATTCCATTCCCAGGTCTTTCCATTATCGCCGGAAAATGCCTGGCTCCAAACGGGGCGCTGCGGATCGGTCTTGTCCCAGTTGAACTGAACGATCAATTATAACCCGGAACATTTTTCGGGTAATTTCGTGCGTCTTCGTGGTTACTTCTTAAATCTTATTTTCTCATGGCTATAAAGCGGAAACCACTTGCCTTACACAAAAAAACATTAAGCGTTTCACGGGTGTCATTAGAAAGTCTTTAGCTCCGTCGCACTTATTCGACTTTATAGATTAAAGCGGCGTTGACCATAAATACTGTCGAAGTCATAAAGCAACGGGTCAGAACCTTAGAAACGCAGTGACCGGGTAAAAGCTCCGATCAGCTTGCTAAACTATTCTGCAATAGGATATGAAAAGTTTTGGAAAAACCCGGTCACTGCGTTCTGAGGTTCTGACCTCATTTATGGGCAGCGCTGATTAAAGCCTTCAATTATCAAAAATACATTGAGATATCTAAAGCAAGTATATTTTAACCGAAAGTGGTATCTACTCAATAGCCACTTTTGCACAATATGCCCAGACCAATTTATAATGCTGAAATCATGCCTGTAAAAGACATTCCATTCTGCTAAAATACACGGCAAAAGTGATCACAAAATGAGCGAAGAAAATATCATCAACTCTTCCAAAGCGCCGGAGCCGGTCGGGCTTTACCCGCACGCGCGGCGGGTCGGAAACCTGCTGTTTTTATCGGGCGTTGGCCCGCGCGAGCGCGGCACAAAGAAAATTCCCGGCGTGGAATTGGATGAAGCGGGTAATATCATCTCCTATGACATCGAAACACAATGCCGCTCGGTTTTTCAGAACGTCCGCTATATTTTGGAAGACGCCGGTTCGGGCTGGGACAGGGTAGTTGACGTGACCGTTTTTCTGACAGATATGAAAGCCGATTTTGCCGTCTATAACCGCATCTATGCCGAATATTTTGCCGACAATCAACCGTGCCGGACGACGGTGGAAATCAGCTCGCTGCCGACGCCGATCGCGATCGAATTAAAGGTGATCGCGACCATCGATTCGCCTTCTCTGTAAAAAAAAACAGGATAAAAATAATGCTTTGCAGTTAATTCGATTTAAGGTATAGTTACCGTGTTTAAGCCGGACAATACAAATATTCGGTGAGTTGATTGCGCCTCTTCGTATTTTTCGCGCCAGGATAATGTTCCCAATTAACTCCTAACCATTATCTCTCTATGGAACAACCTGCTCGTTCATTTGATTTACAAGATTACGATAAAGACCTTTGGAAAAAGGAATCGATCGATCTGACGATCGCGGACGGTGATCTGGCCCACCAAACATTTTACTGCGACGTTCTTCAATCGGTCGCCTCTCAAACCAATCATAAGATTTCTTTTACTTTAAACACGAGAGCTTATCTGCCGGTAGAGATCGATATACCTTTTTATTCCTCGGCAAAGGGCAGGCTGGCGCTAATGGTCGATGGAAAGAATATTGAAAATTTCGAAGTCGAAGCAACGGATATAGACAAGCCCCGGGTTACTCATATAACCGCGCAAATTACTCCCTGGACTGAAAAAGAGCGGCGATCGATTCTTGAACTACGCTTTAAGTCGGAAATAAAAAACAAGATAACGCTGATCCTGGAATGTAACGAACTTTCTCTGGCCCCCGGAACCATTCAACGCTGGGATTTTTCATATTTTGTCAGGGCAATTCTTTTCTTTGTTTTTGCAAACTCGATCGTTCTGGGGTTAGGCATTCTTCTGGCGGCTCAACTTCGCGGGATCAATAGCTCTCTGCAATTTTATGCTTTTATCGGCACCACGATAGGAGTAATTTTCGGCGCGTTAGGCGTGACCGATCTGTTAAAGATCCCGTTTCGGGAAAAAATACGTCTTTTTTATTCGAAGACTTATAAAAATCGTCTCATTTGGCTGGCCTGCCTGGGAGTGCTTTTTTTGATCGTTTATACGGGTGTCGGAATTGTCGCTTATTCTATCTGGATGCGTTCCGCCTATACCGATCTGATTAAGAAGGCCCTGGCAAACACTAACGACACCGCTTCACCGGTTAAAGCCTTTAAAATGATGCCCTGGCGCAAGGAAGCGCAATCTATTATCGAAGCGCAAATAAACTCGGTCAGGGACCAGGAAAACATAAAATATTTGAACCTTGTAAGAGCTTTTACGGAAGATCCCCAAATAATCAGGACCATCGAAAATTACTCCGACAAAGCTCTGCCTTTTTATCAAACGGGAGACACCACGACCCTTAATAACCCGAGCACATGGTTTGCCGGCTTGAGCATTGAAAAGGAAGAGGATATAGACGGTAAGAAGATCGCGATCGATAAAACTATCGAAAAACTTTCAAAACGTGAAGATTACGAGAGTCAAATCTTTAAATTAAATCTTGAACTGGAAAATTTAATTCAGGAGTTAGGGCCGACAAAAGATGATACTCCGGAGCAAAAATCCGTCTTCAGTAGAATGGACGAATGTTTATCGCAATTAGAAGGCATAGTGGCCGATATCGATAATTCAAATAATCTGGAATTGATAAATAGCTTTTATTATCAGATGGCTTGTGACACGATCGCAAATCATTATGCAAATTTGTGCGTTTATAAAGAATACATTCAGGGGCCGTGCTCGCAAAAAATTTTTAATTATTTCAACAAAGAGATCCAGGTTCGATTCACCTCTTTGGACAGCAATCCGCTCTGGATAAGGCAGCCGGAAAAATTAGTGCTTTATCACCTGTTCATAGTTGAAAATCCTACGGAATCGGATGAAGGAAAAGAAACCGGCGAGTGTTTAAAAATGACATTAGCCTATATTTTTTGTAAGGGAATAGGCGATTTTCCAAATGATAGTTCATGCCTGAGATATGACATGGGCTGTTATGAAAATGGCGGGAAGAAAAGTGTCATTGACAATTATAGCAAGGAGTTTCAATCTTCGGTTTGGTGGCGCAAGGGTACAAGTTCTTTTAAGGACACAAATTTCAAAAATAACGTGACCGCCTTACTGGATAAAGGATGGAGATACTAAAATGAAAATAAATTACTGGTTGATAAAATTGCTGCAATTTTCGTTATTTTTGATTTTTGCGCAGATCGGTTATGGACAGCTGGGCAACGTCACCGGCCGTCCTCAGCCGCGTCCCGGCTGCGCAGGCCGCGTCTGTACTTGTGAGGAGGGTGGTAATTGCACAATAGCGGATCGATTCGAAGAAGGGAGATCGTACGAATTCGCTCTATTGAGCAATTCCCTGGATACCGCATCCGTCGTTATTGGGCGCAGCCCGCAAACCAAGCTCACAAGGGTGCGGCTGACGATCTCGGAGGCAAACCAAGATAATTCGACATTTTTTGTCTATCTGATCGATAGATCGGGCGAGCTCATGAAAGTGGGAAGTCTGAATTCCAAGGATAAAAGTAAAGCCTTTGAGACAAAAGCGGATTCCTTTATGATCGCAATTGCCAAAACAGGCAATTTGACTGAACTTAAAAAAGAGCCTCAATTTGTCTTTTTAAGCGCGATCCCGAAGGGTTTTAATTTTTTGCCGCCGGATAAATAGAATTATTAATATCGCCAAAAAATGACATTACTGAATATGTTTGGATAATTTCCGCAAATTATTCCGCGGGAACGTAGGCAGGTGTACAATAATGGGCGTGCAAAAACCCTTCAATTTCATGCGTTGGATCGATGAGCATCGTCATCTGCTGAAGCCCCCGGTGGGAAACCAGTGCGTTTATGACGCCGAGGATTTTATCGTGATGGTCGTCGGCGGGCCGAATTCGCGCAAAGATTATCACTATGACGACGGCGAAGAATTTTTCTACCAGCTCGAAGGCGACATTACGGTAAAAATTCAGGAAGACGGCAAGGCCGTCGATGTGCCGATCCGCGCCGGCGAGATGTTTTTGCTGCCGCCGCGCGTGCCGCACAATCCGGTGCGCTCGGCCAACACGATCGGCCTCGTCATCGAACGCAAGCGCCGCGCCGGTGAAAAAGACGGCCTGCTCTGGTTTTGCGAAAACTGCAATAACAAACTTTACGAGGAATATTTCGAGCTCGAAGATATCACTACCCAATTCCAGGGCGTCTTCAAACGCTTCTACGAAAACGAAGACCTGCGCACCTGTAAAAACTGCGGCACGGTGATGCAGCCGCCGGCATAATATAACAAAAAAATGAACCTTATTAAAATAATTGCGGCCTTGATCTTTCTCCTCCTTACTTTCTCACTTTCAGGATCGGGACAATCCGAAAAAAGAAAGACGCTGACCGGCGAACAGCAAAAAGCCCTCCTGTCGAGCCGTCTGGAAAATGGAGCAATTAGCGGAAACTTCGATTCATATTGCAGTCTTCTTTTTGCTTTTATGGATATCGCCATTCATACGGATGATAGTGAGATTAACAAAACAAAATTAAATTCGCCGTTTCCAAAATTTTATAAACCGAGTTTGCAGGAATTGCTGGATACCATTGCCGTGCAAACCAGATCGTCCTGGAAATACGATTCACAGAGGGATTTCTGGGTATTTGCAAAACCGGCTATTAAAAAACCATATTCTATTACACTGGCGGATAAGTGGACATTCCAGGATAGAGGTATATATACCGGCTACGCTCCCCCTACGTATCCGGTTGGTATGGATGTTTATTATTACGGAACATACTCGGCCGAGGACCCGAAGCAGGAAATCGAGCTCTGGGAAACTATCAGGAACGAATGGGCGGTCAAATTCGCCTCATATTTAAAGAAGGGGATCTCCGCGGCCGAAATGCGAAAGGTAAGCATTGACGGAGTTGAAGCTCTTTATTTTGAAGCTCCGGCGCTGCGGCCGGGTGTTATCTGGAGACAGTGGGCCTTTGTAAAAAATGGCAAGTCATTCGTCATTATAAGTACTCTGCCGACCGGGGATAAAGAATTACTCGGCAGTGTCGAATCAATGATCAAATCTTTTCGTGTTGCGCTTTAATCGGAGCGGCAAAGGTTAGAGTGCTGTCCTGAGCAGTTCCGAACCGGTCTGTCACAAACACCGCGCCGGCGGTGTTTTCCTTACAGCTACCTTTAATATCAACAGTTCGGGAAAACTCATCGATGAAAAAGGCTTTTTGTACGTTTCTTTTATTGGCCGCAGTTTGCGCCGCCGCTTTTGCTCAATCTACGGAAAGTTCTGAAAGGCGAAAGAAAGAGCTTGAAAACTACCTGGAAAAAGTGAGCGCTTACGGATTTTCCGGGCAAATTCTTATTGCCGAAAAGGGCAAGATCATACTCGACAAAGCGTATGGATTTGCCGACCGGGAACGTAAGATTCGCAGCAGTTCGGACACGGTCTTTAACGTCGCTTCCTTTACCAAGCAGTTCACCGCGGCGGCGATCCTGCGGCTGGAAACTGACGGGAAGTTAAAGACCACCGACCAGATCGGCAAATACCTGGAAAACGTCCCGCCCGATAAATCGGAAATTACCATTCACCAGCTTTTAAGCCACACCTCGGGACTCACGCGCGGCAACAGCACGAAAAATACCACGCGCGACGAAAGCGTGCAGAAAATACTTGCCGGGCCGCTGGCGGCAAAACCCGGCGAAAAATTTATTTATTCGAACAGCGGTTTTCATCTGCTGGCCGCGATCATCGAAAAAATCTCCGGGCAGACGTATCAGGATTACCTCACGGAAAAACTTTTCCGGCTCGCGGGAATGTCACATTCCGGTTTTTTCAGCGACACCAAATGGCAGCCCGGCCTGATCGCGCAGACGCATAACGAATGGTCTAAGCTTGAATCTTTTACCGATTGGAAAAAGATCTGGAACTACGGCAGCGGCTCGGTCGTCTCAAACACCGGCGATCTTTATCGCTGGTTCCGCGCTTTGAGCGCCAACCGGATAATTCCGCAAGCCGAAAAAGAAAAACTCTTCGGCAAATATCACCAGTCTTTTGACGAAGGCATTTTTTACGGCTACGGCTGGTACATCGAACAGCTGGGAGACGGCAGCAGCCTGATCTTTCACGGCGGAGATAATCCCGGTTATCACAGCGAATTTCGCTGGTACGTCAAAGACGAGCGGGTAATTATCCTGCTGGCAAATTACGAGATGTTTGAGCCGGACGGCGTGGCCGTGCAGAAACGGATCATCGCCAATAATATCGCTCGCATCCTCAAGGGCGAAGAGTATAAACAGCCGCCGGCGTTCGTAAAGCTTTCGGCAAAAGAGCTAAAGAAATACGAGGGCGATTATCTGCTGCCGGGCGGCGATAAATTCAAAATTTCCAGTGACGGAAATTCACTCAGCATCAGCGCCGAAGGCCAGGAAGCGATCGATGCGCTTGCCGGTTATGAAGGCGAAACGGCAAAAAAATACGCGGACGCGACGGCTCTGAGCGAATTCATTCTGAAGAGCATCGTCGCCGGTGAAAAAGAAAAAATACTGGCTCGCCTGCCCAAAGAAGACTACGATTTCTACATACCGTTCATACCGAAACAGATCGCCGAATTTGCAGAAAAAATGGGCAAGCTAAAGGACTTCAAAGTTCAGGGAACGGTCTCTTTTCCCTGGAATCCGGATGAATACCGGACGAATGTTATACTGCGCTTTGAAAAAGGGACGACCGACCTGTTTCTCGGCTGGGGCTCGGGCAGATTAAATGACGTCACCACCGAAACCGGCCGCCCGTTTCCCCTGATCGTCCCGCTCGTCGCGCAATCCAAAACCGGGTTTTCGACGTTTGAGATCATCAGATCAAAACTGACCCGGATAAATTTTACAGGCGATAAAATCGCGGTCAAAACTTCCACGGGAGAATTGATAGCAAAACGAGTTCCCATAAATGAAACAGATGGTGGTCGCAATGAAGTCAGTACCGGGAACGTAGTGACCGGCTTCCGGCGTAAAAACTTTCACAGATAAAGATTTAAACAAGCCAGAGTACCATTAGCCGGTCACTATGTTCCCGGTACTGACCCGTTACCTTTGCCCTCAACCGATATTTATGGGCAATGCCCTTGAGCGTCTTATTACATCTCGCTGCTATGTTACCTGGCTGCACGGCGACGGGCGCGGGTCTGTCGGCCGTTTTCATAATGTCTATGACGAGCCGTTTATGGAACGAGCGAAGTATCGAATTGGCGATCGATTATGTTATTAATGGACAAGGCGATGAATTGCCGAAGTTTGAATAAGAAATCCCATCCGCTGCGGCGGACGGTTCTGACAAAATTATGAATATAAGTCTTAATGCTGCATTTGAAGTGGCCGGTTGGGAGCCGACTCCTTATGATGAAAGCCAGGAAACAGCCCAGTTGTCGCAGGTGACGATCACTAAAAAATTCAGCGGCGAGCTCGAAGGCGGCAGTGTCGCGCGCGGTTTGTTTTGTAAGTGCGCCGATGAATCGGCTAGTTATGTGGTGGTCGAAAGGGTCGAAGGGAAAACTGCCGACCGCGAAGGCACGTTTGTCATCCAGCACGGCGGCATCGTCAATAAAGGCCAGGTGGCGGGCCAGTTCGGCGACGTCGTTCCCGGTTCCGGTACGGGCGGTTTCGCCGGGATCGGCGGCAAAGTGCTTTTTACGCATGACGAAAATGGCGCTTTTGTTAAAATGGATCTGGCTTTCGATTAGCGACCGGAATATTCAGGGGGAGAAGCGATGATAAGAGTTGATCTGCGGGTGAGAAGCATACTGGTGATTTTCTGTCTGGCGTTTATTTTTTCGAGCGCCGCAGCGGCAAAAACAGCGGCGCAGGATAAAACCGTTTGGCTGGCCTGCACCTGGGATACCTCGTCGATCTTTAAGGGTAAGGACGGGCGCGATAAATTCGAGCGGCGTTTTTACGTTTCGAAGCTGGTTTCGATGTCCGCGGAAGATTATCTGAAAACCGACAGCGCCGGCGACCGGATAGAAGGTCTGTGCGGCGATTACCTGGACAAAACCGTCATGAAGGCCGCCGCCGAGCGCGGAGAAAAAATCGAAAACGGCAGGCTGACCATAATTAGAAATATCGAGCTGTCCGGTGAAGACCTGGGCAGTAAAAATCCGTACAAGTTTGCCCCGAAAGAAGACGTCGGAAAGAAGCTGGCGGAAAGCGTCAGGGAAATGATCGACGCGGGGCGTTTTATCATGGATTTCAACTGGGACGTGACCGGTAAAAACGAAGCGGCCGATTATGCGAGCGAAAAAAAGCGCGCGCTGCCGACTCCGCTGCCGACTCCGCTGCCGACTCCGACGCCGAAAACGCCCAAGCCTTAGATACCGATAATGAGCGATGAACAAACAATAATCTGGCGCAGGATAGATCTGCCGGGGCATGAATCCGTCACCATGTTTTTTGATGAGGACACGTGGTATTTGGACGGCGCCTCCGTGTTTCTTTACGAAGGGCAGCCGTGCCGGCTTGATTACACCATCGAATGCGATGAAGAGTGGAACACGCTTGCGGCCAGCATCAACGGCTGGGTCGGTGAGGAAGTGGTCGAGGTCGAGATCGAAGTGGACGAGCACCAAAACTGGATCATCAACGGAAAAGAATCGCCGGAGGTTGCGGGCTGTATCGATCTCGATCTGAATTTCAGCCCGGTGACGAATACGCTGCCGATCAAGCGTTTGGATATCGGCGTCGGCGAAGACGCAAACGTAAAAGCCGCCTGGCTGCGGTTTCCAGATTTCAATTTCGAAGCACTGGAGCAAACCTACACGCGCATGGATAAAAATCTCTACCGCTATGAAAGCGGCGGCGGCGGCTTTGTCAGAGAGATCGAAGTCAACGATTTCGGTTTGGTGACAAATTATCCCGACTATTTTGAAATTGAGAAATAGGCATTATCAGCCACGTATAGAATAATGCTAAAATTTGTCGGTGAGCAGTAATAAATATGGCTTCGCTTTTACAGGAATTGAGTCAGTTAATTTCGGCCTTGAACGAAAACGGTATCGAATACGCCCTCTGCGGCGGGTTGGCCTTAACGATTCACGGCTTTCCACGCGCTACGTTTGATATTGATATATTGATTAGGGAAGAATCGCTGGAAAAGTCGTTTGAAATTGCCAGGCAGTTCGGCTTTGATATTCACGGGCTTGATATTTCTTTTAAAGAAAGAGCGGTCGAGATTCGCCGTGTTTCCAAGATCGATGACGATGGAGAAGTAATGCCTTTGGACTTTCTACTTGTAACCCCGGCCGTTGAGGATGTCTGGGCAACGAAAGACGAACTCATTTGGGAAGGCAACTCTCTTGGCATTGTTTCTCGGAGCGGTCTCATCAAAATGAAACAGTTAGCAGGGCGGCCGAAAGATTTGATTGATATAGATAGAATACAAAATGAAGAAAATTGATATGTCAGAAAAAGCGATCACTCGACGCTTAAAACAAACCGACCAGCTTAGGGAACTTTCACTCTCGCTGATGAAAGCGAGAAAAATGACACCCGAGGAAGCCGAGGAACTGCGAAAGAAACGCGCTGAAAATAAAGATCCACGCTAGTCTTTTATGATGGAAACATTTCCGATAATAAGATCCGCGATTTCCCCGCACAACTATTTTATTTCTCAATTTTGTCCAAAAACATTTCAGCATAAAAGCCGCTCTGAAAATAAAGGAGCGTGCCGCTGATGGATGATCTGCTTGCCGCGCGGTCGCAGATGGCGATGTCGCTCGCTTTTCATATCGTCTTTGCCGTGATCGGGATCGGGATGCCGCTGCTGATGGTGATCGCCGAATTCCGCTGGCTGCGCACCGGGGACGCGACTTATTTGACGCTGGCAAAGCGCTGGGCAAAGGGAACGGCGATCATGTTTGCGGTCGGCGCGGTGTCGGGAACGGTGCTTTCATTCGAACTCGGATTATTATTTCCGCAGTTCATGGGTTTTGCCGGGGCGATCATCGGAATGCCTTTTTCGCTCGAAGGTTTCGCTTTTTTCACCGAAGCTATTTTCCTCGGAATTTACCTGTACGGGTGGGAACGCGTCCCGCCGCGGGCGCATCTTTTTGCCGGTGTGATGGTCGCGGTGAGCGGCGCTCTGTCGGGAATTTTTGTGGTCATCGCCAACGCCTGGATGAACGCGCCGACCGGGTTTCGCCTGGTGGACGGCAGGATCGTCGATGTCGATCCGATCGCGGGAATGATGAATCCGGCAGCCTTTACCCAGACGCTGCACATGACGCTGGCCGCCTACGCCGCGACCGGTTTTGTCGTCGCGGGGATTCACGCCTTTATGCTGATACGCGACCGCGATAATCGTTTCCACCGGCTGGCGCTGGGTATAGCGTTGGTGGTGGGCGGAGTCGCGTCGGTCCTGCAGCCGCTCAGCGGCGACATCCTGGCAAAAGCCGTCGCCAAAAATCAGCCGGTCAAACTCGCCGCCATGGAAGGCCAGTTTGAAACCGAAAAAGCCGCGCCATTACGGATCGGCGGAATTCCGGATGAAGAAGCCAGGGTGACCAGGTACGCGCTCGAGATTCCCTACGCGCTGAGCTTTCTCGCCTATGGCGATCCGACGGCGGAAGTAAAAGGCCTCAACGACTTTCCCAAAGACGAGCATCCGCCCGTCGCCATCGTGCATTTCGCTTTTCAGATCATGGTCGGGTGCGGCGTTGCGATGATGGCCGTCGCATTTTGGGGATTGTGGAAATGGTGGCGCGCGCGGGGAAAATCGCGGGCATGGTTCGATTCCAAATGGTTTTTACGCGCGCTGATCGCGGCCGCGCCGCTCGGGTTTATTGCGGTCGAAACAGGCTGGGTTGTGACGGAAGTAGGCCGGCAGCCGTGGATAATTTACGGCGTGATGCGGACGGCCGACGCGGTGACGCCGATGCCGGGGCTGATCGTGCCGTTCATCACCTTCACGCTGCTTTATATTTTTCTTGCGATCGTGACCGCATGGCTGCTGCTAAAACAGGTGGCGGCAAGCCCGCGCGTGCAGATCGTGGGTGAGCAAATTGCGGGCGGGCAAATTGCTGGCGAGGAAAAAAATGCCGCTTGAAATAATTATCGCCGGGGTGATGGTGGCGGCGCTCGTTTTTTACGCGCTGCTCGGCGGCGCGGATTACGGCGGCGGCGTCTGGGATCTGCTCGCTGCGGGTGAGCGGGCAAACCGGCAAAGAGAACTGATCGCAAAAGCCATCGGCCCGGTTTGGGAAGCGAATCACGTCTGGCTGATACTGGTCATCGTCGTTCTTTTTACGGCGTTCCCGACGGCATTTTCCGCGATCTCGATCGCGCTGCACATCCCGCTCAGCCTTTTATTGATCGGGATCGTCCTGCGCGGCACCGCTTTTATCTTTCGCTCGCACGATTCGCGGCGCGACCGGGTTCAGCGCCGCTGGAGCCTGGTGTTTTCTATCGCAAGTGTGATCACGCCGGTGCTTTTAGGGATTATTTTAGGCGCGATCGCTTCGGGTACGATCCGAGTCGAAAACGGACTGGTCACGACCGGGTTTTTTAATTCGTGGCTGGCGCCGTTTCCGTTTGCCGTCGGATTTTTTGCGCTCGCCCTGTTTGCATTTCTGGCGGCGGTTTACCTGACGCTGGAAACGAACGACCGCGAGCTGCGGGAAGATTTTCGCCGCCGCGCGCTGTTGGCCGGAATCGCCGTCGGCATACTGGCGCTGATAGTTTTTCTGCTCGCCGGAACGGGCGCGCCGACGGTGCGCGCGGGAATCAGCCGCACCTGGTGGGCGGCCGCGCTGCATATTCTGACGGCGGTCTTTGCGCTCGGCGCTTTTTATACCTTGTGGGCGCGGGAATATGTCATCGCGCGTTTTTGCGCCGCCGCGCAAGTGACGCTGATCCTGCTCGGCTGGGCGTTCGCCCAATATCCGTATCTGATCGAACCCGACATCAGCATCACTTCGGCGGCCGCGCCGCAGATCACGCTGCGATTATTGCTCGGGGCGCTCTTACTAGGGGCAGTCATTTTGTTTCCGTCGTATTATTATTTGTTTCGTATTTTCAAGCGCGGCGATGGAACGGCCGAAAAATCGGGTAATATACCTGAATAGACTTTATGTTGAAAATCGACATTCACACGCATATCCTGCCGAAAGAGATCCCGAACTGGAAAGAAAAATTCGGTTACGGCGGATTTATCCAGCTGGATCACCACACGGCCTGCGCGGCGCGAATGCTCAAGGACGACGGGCATTTTTTTCGCGAGATCGAAGATAATTGCTGGGACCCTGACAAACGTATTTCCGAGATCGACGGGCAGGGCATAAACGTTCAGGTGCTTTCGACCGTGCCGGTGATGTTCAGCTACTGGACAAAGCCGGAGGACGGTTTGGAGCTGGCGCAGTTTCTCAATGATCACATCGCCTCGATCGTCAACGATTATCCGAGGCGCTTTATCGGGCTCGGCACGGCGCCGATGCAGTCTCCGAAGCTGGCGGTGAGCGAGCTCGAGCGCTGTAAGCGGATCGGCCTTGCGGGCGTGCAGATCGGAACGAATATTAACCAGCTTAATTTGGGCGAAACGAAATTCTTCGAATTTTTTGCCGCCTGCGCCGAACTGGAGATGGCGGTTTTTATCCATCCCTGGGACATGATGGGCGAAGCCGATATGAAAAAATACTGGCTTCCGTGGCTGGTCGGAATGCCGGCCGAAGTTTCCCGCGCTATCTGTTCGCTGATATTTTCCGGCGTGCTGGAAAAATTGCCGCGCCTGCGCATCGCGTTCGCGCACGGCGGCGGATCGTTCCCGGCGACCCTCGGCAGGATCGACCACGGGTTTACCGTGCGCCCCGATCTCTGCGCGATCGACAACCCGCACAGCCCGCGAAAATATCTCGGCAAAATGTATTTCGATTCGCTGGTGCACGAACCCGCAAAACTCGATTACCTGTTAAAACTGGTCGGCGCCGATCAGGTGGCGCTGGGCTCGGACTACCCATTTCCGCTGGGTGAGGCAAAACCGGGCAGCTTGATCGAATCGATGCCTTATGACGACACTATCAAGTCGATGCTGCTGCACGGCACGGCGCTGAATTGGCTGAATTTGAATAAAAGCGACTTTGCTTCTGACTTGACCAGCTAGTCTGACCAGCTTATAATCGAAAGCATGAAAGTTAGTGTGTATAATGCCAAATCAAAATTGAGCGAGATGATAAATAAAGCTCTCGAAGGCGAGGAAATTATTATTACCCGCAACGGCGAGGTAACGGTAAAACTAGTGCCGGTTCCTAAACAGTCCGAATGGGTAGGTGCCGCTAACGGAAGCGGGGAAGTGCTGGACAGCTTTTTCGAGCCATTGGAAGATGAAATTGTAGATTTCCTGACCGGAGAGAAAGAGTGAAAATTTTACTGGATACCCACGTCTTTCTCTGGGCCTTACTCTCGTCTTACAAGCTTTCAAAAAAAACAATAAGATTATTGGAAGACAGTGGTAATGAAAAATATTTTTCAGCGGCAAGCAGTTGGGAAATTGCGATAAAATATTCCAAGGGAAGCCTCATTTTGCCCGAAGCGCCGAAAATTTTTGTCAAGACTCATCTGCAAAATGCCGGGATCGCGCAGCTTCCGATAACCATAAACGACACACTGCTTGTCGGGGAACTCCCCCACCATCACAGAGATCCTTTTGACCGCTTGTTGATCACACAAGCGCGTAAAAATGACATGCATATTTTGACCGATGACGGAGTATTTAATAAGTACGATGTAAAAACAATAAGATGCTAAATGACGCTCGATGTAATACAGGGCGCCTGGAAAAAATCACCGGGCTCCCTGTAAGAATAAACAACTGTGACACCGGCTATCTGGCAGCGACCGTTTCCTTGGCGGCGGTTGCTTTCTTGGATTCAGCAAAAAGTGAAAAGCCTTTATCGCCGGTCAGTATTTTTGACAGGTAGCGCTGGCCTTCCTGGACTTCGAAAACCAGGCGGGAATCGCCGCTGCTGACTTCGCCGTTGGCCGAGATCAGCACGTTTTGCAGGCGGTTGCCGGAGCCGTCTTCCAGCGAAAGCCCCAATACATTGGCGGAAGCTTTCGATAATTTGATCACATAATCCCCGGCCGGATGAGATTTGCCGCCGATATTAAAATCGAAGGGAATTTTGGCGTCGATACGGCTCGAAACCTGCGCACTCGCGGAAACCGCGAAAAATACCACGGACAAAGCCAGCACTGAACAAGCTTGAATAATTCTTTTCATCATGACGTTTTTCTCCTATGAATTAAAATATGTATCGAAGGTTAAAAACCTTCATCCATTAACGCGCAAAATGTATCCCGGAAGGTATCAGTTAAATTCCAACTTTTTTCCGGCGGCCGTTTTGTCAGGAAATAAAAATAAAATAAATGGACATACAACGGCTTTTTTCGCGGACATTATTTTTTAGGCAATGTCAGAAAGAGTAACGAGGCGGCAGATAATAATGTTTCAGGTAATTTTCGCGCGGCGATTTTTCTGTTAAATTAATTCCGATGACCCATCAACACGTTAGTTTTATAAACACCGAATTATTTGCCGGCGGGATGGACGCGGACGATCCGCTGAAAAATTTTCGCGAAAAATTTTACCTGCCGCGCCGGGCCGATGGTGAAGAGTTTATTTATTTCGCGGGAAACTCGCTGGGCCTACAGCCCGCGCGCGCGCGCGCCTATGTCGAGCAGGAACTTAAGGATTGGGAAACGCTCGGGGTCGAAGGCCACCTGCACGCGAAAAATCCCTGGCTGCCGTACCACGAATTTCTTACCGCGCAGATGGCGGAGGTCATCGGGGCAAAACCGGCCGAGACGGTGGTGATGAATTCGCTGACGGTGAATCTGCACCTGCTGATGGTTTCGTTTTATCGCCCGGCCGGCGAAAGACAAAAGATCATGATCGAGCGCGGCGCGTTTCCCTCGGATCAATATGCGGTCGAATCGCAGATACGATATCATGGGCTCGACCCGCGCGATTTTTTGATCGAGCTGACGCCGCAGGGCGGTGAGGCAACGCTGCGGACGGAAGACATTCTGGACGCGATCGAACGGGAAGGCGGCCGGATCGCGTTAATTCTGCTCGGCGGGGTGAATTATTACACCGGGCAGGCTTTCGACATGGCCCGTATCACCGAAGCCGGGCACAAGGCCGGGGCGATCGTCGGTTTTGACCTGGCGCACGCGGCCGGAAATATCGAACTTCAGATGCACGATTGGGATGTTGATTTTGCCGCCTGGTGTTCGTACAAATATCTGAATGCCGGGCCGGGCGCGGTCGCCGGGGCTTTTGTCCACGAACGCCACGCAAAGAGTTTCGATCTGCCGCGTTTTGCCGGCTGGTGGGGACACGATAAGGAAACGCGTTTTCTGATGGGGCCGGAATTTAAACCCCTGGCCGGAGCGGAAGGGTGGCAGATCTCGAATCCCCCGATATTGCAGATGGCGGTGCTGCGCGCGAGCCTTGAAATTTTTGCGGAAGCGGGCATGCCCGCGCTGGCGGAAAAATCGAGAAAGCTGACCGGTTATCTCGAATATTTGCTGGATGAAATTAAGGACGAGCGGATCTCGGTCATCACCCCGCGCGATCCGGAGCAGCGCGGCTGCCAGCTTTCGATCCGGGTAAAAAATGCCGACAAGGATTTATACCGGCAAATTTTCGAACGCGGCATTCTTGCCGACTGGCGCGAACCGGACGTGATCCGCGTCGCTCCCGTGCCGCTTTATAATAGTTTTACCGATGTGTTTAAATTTGCGGGAATTTTGAAAGATTGCCTCAAATAAAATGGGCAAATAAAAAATGGGCGAAACCGGGAAGTAACCAGCTTCCGTGCTTCGCCCCAAGTTGGATTAGAATCAGAAAAAAAACTAAGCCGCGATATGTAAATGCAGCGCAGCCGGTCGAGTTGGCTTTGCTTCATAGGCTCCCGCAGTCTTAGAGCATTATTATCAAAGAGAAAAAAGCCGGGAACTAAACTGTTCCCGGCTTTTAAAAGCTAATGGAGCGGTTTGTCCTTCCTGTCATAGCCTACGAGGTTAGCTGTCGGGCTCGGACTATTCAGGAAGTGTCCTACATCGAACTTTCGATGATGCGCCCCGTGTTTTTCGCTGTTTAAGGCGGAAAACCCTGGTTCCCCCGTGTCAATGCTCACGCGGCATTAACTTCGGCGACAAATTGTCAACACCTTTATACTACGAACCGCCGGATAAATAAAGAAAAAAATGTAAATAAACGGTGATAAAATACCGCTCAGTGAATCAAATCGTGCTTCTAATTGTCTTAACAGGTTGTTAATCTATTATGACAAAGGGGTTACACGATTTAGCCATACTTTAGCGGGGCCGGCTTTCGAGCCTCCTGTGCGGTCACTTTTATGGGTATTGTTTTGCGGACAGTATGTGTCGGAATATTTCTCCTGGCTGCGACTGCGCCGCTTTACGCTCAGGCTGTGCAAAAAGGGCAGGCAGCGCCGGCTAGTTCGATCTGTCTTGGTGAGAGTGATGTAAATAAGCTGCTGGCGCAGCTGCAGGCTTCGCAAAACGTCACCCCGAACATGCAGCTGCGCGATGAACTCCTGGCGTTAAAGGCCGAAAATATAACGCCGCTCCCGAACAGCTCCGGCAAATCGCGGAAAAAGAATGCCGCGCCTGCGCCCGTTATTAGTGTGAAGGAAAAGACGGAGGCGCGGCTCTGCAGCCTCTTAAAAGAAAACGGCTGGTTCACCATCAGCCTGGCCGGCAAAGAAGGCAGCGCGGCGGCGATGTTTCTGCTCAAAAGCGCCACCCCGCTCGAAATGCAGGTTGCCCTGCTGCCGGTGATCGCCGAGGCAGTTAAAAAAAACGAGATCGAAAGGGACGAAGCTTACGCATCCTTTATCGACCGGTTGAGACTCGAAAGCGGCCGGAAACAATTGTTCGGAACGCAGACGGTCAAATCCGGCGATTTTTTAGTGCTCGAACCCATCGAGGATGAAGCAGGTGTCGATGCCCGCCGCAAATTTTACGGGATGGCGCCGCTGGCCCAATATATGAAATCGCTGGAGTTGGAATACAAGACCCCAATGATCAAATCGCCGGTTTTGCAGAATGAGGCCGGAGCTCCAGGTGAGAAAAATATTTTTGCAAAAGGTCTCGTTCCGGAACTGCTCGGAAGTGAAACGCCGCCCGAAGACGAAGTGATTGCGATCGACACCAATCTGGTGAGCCTGGATGTCAGCGTCCACAGCGCGAAGGTGAAAACCGAGACGGGAACTCTGGAGCAAAAGGATTTTCGGCTTTTCGAAGACGGCAGGGAAGAAAAGATCACATTTTTTGCCAGGGCCAATGTCCCCTTCGATCTGGTTTTGCTGTTAGACCTTTCCGGTTCTACTTCAAAAAAGACCGATCTGATCCGGCAAAGCACCGCCCGCTTTATCGACGCGGCGCGGCCGGTCGACCGGCTGGCGATCGTCACCTTTGCCACTGAGGTCAACGTCGTCGCGCCGCTTACTTCCGACCACGCGCAGCTGCTGCAAAGCGCTAATAATATTAAGAATACAGGTTTTTCCCGGGTCTGGGACGCGCTGAAATTTACCCTCGAAAACGTGCTCGGCCCGAAAACACTGGAACGGCGGAGGGCGGTCGTCTTTATGACCGACGGCAGGGATAGTTCGATGATGAGTTACAACGAATTCGGATCGAAGACCACCTTTGCCGAGCTGCTGGAAACGGTCAGGAAAAGCGAGGCGGCCATTTTTCCGATCTTTCTCGATACCGAAGGCTCGGATAGCTCTTCGCCCAGAGCTTTCCGAAACGCGCGCGCGACATTGGATAAACTGACGGAAGAAAGCGGCGGCTTTCTTTACAAGGCAAAAAAACTGGAAGATCTGAAAGGCGTCTATAGGCAGGTGCTCGACGATCTGAGCCGGGTTTACAGCATCGGCTACGTGCCGACCGACGAACGGCGCAACGGGCAGTGGCGGGCGGTCAAGGTCGAGATACCTCTGCGCCGGGATCTGATCGTACACACCAGGGCCGGTTATTACGCCAATTGATTGTATGAAACTGAACGAATTTAGAAACATAACGGAAAGCCTTTCGCCGGCGCAAAAACAACCGGTGATTTTTCTCGGCCACGGCAATCCGATGAATGTCGTCACCGATAATCCTTACCGCAAAAGCTGGGAAGAACTTGGACGGCGCCTATCGAAACCGGTGTCGAAACCCAGCGCCGTTCTTTGCATTTCGGCGCATTGGTATACTAAAGGCTCTTTCGTCACGATAAACGAACACCCGCAAACCATTCATGATTTCGGCGGCTTCCCGGCGGAGCTTTATGCGCAGGAATACCCGGCGCCGGGCTCGCCCGAAATAGCCGCGGAAGTGATCGAAAATGTTTCGGTCGCGGAGATCGAAGGCGCAGCCGATTGGGGGCTGGATCATGGCGCTTGGTGCGTGCTGAAACCGATGTTTCCCGAAGCGGACGTGCCGGTTTTTCAGTTGAGCATCGATCACACCAAACCTCCCGTGTTTCATTACGAATTGGCAAAAGAACTCGCCTTTCTGCGAAAAAAAGGCGTGCTGATCGTCGGCAGCGGAAACATCGTGCATAATTTACGGGCGGCGCGCTGGGATAACCCGGCGCCTTACGATTGGGCGGTGGAATTTGATAGCATCGCGCGGGAAAAACTTTTACAGAAAGACGATATTTCGCTGGTCGAATACGGGCAATTCGGCGAAGCCGCCCGGCTTTCCGTTCCGACCGACGAGCACTATCTGCCGCTGCTTTATGCGCTGGGCGCGAGCGCCGGCAGCAGCCGTAGGGGGCGCGGCGAGGTGGAAATATTCAACGAGACATTCGATCTGGCATCGATCTCGATGATGAGCGTTATTTTGCATTGAATTGGTGTGCTGCCTATAAGGTAGTCTGAATGATCAGTCATAGCCCGGAACATTTTTCGTGTTATTTAGTGTAATTTCGTGGTTTCCGCCTTTATAGTTATGAAAAATAAGCTTAAGAAGTAACCACGAAACCACACGAAACAAACACTAAACAAAACCGAATTCATTGTATGTCTGAACAAAAAGTCATCATCATCGGCGCGGGTTTGGCCGGATCGCTACTCGCCATTTATTTGGCGAAGCGCGAGATCGCCGTCGAGGTGTATGAGGCGCGCGCCGATATGCGGCAGGCGGAAGTCGCCGCCGGGCGCTCGATAAATCTCGCGCTGTCGGATCGCGGGATCGCCGCGCTGCGCGAAGTCGGCATGGACGAATACATGCTCAGCGAAGCCGTGCCGATGCTCGGCCGCATGATCCATTCGCTGAACGGCGACACGAAACTGCTGCCTTATAGCGGCCGCCAGGGCGAATATATCAATTCGGTTTCCCGCGCGGGGCTAAATATCGCTTTGATCAATGAAGCCGAAAAATATAGAAACGTAAAATTTCACTTCCGGCAAAAATGCGTCGATTTCGACTGCGCCGGCGGCGAGGCCGGGCTGGAAGATCAGGGATCGGGCGAGAAAACGATCGTAAAAGGCGACACGCTGATCGCGACCGACGGGGCCGGCTCGGCAGTGCGCGAAGCGATGGCGCGTGAAGTGCCGGACTTTACCTTGTCGCAGGTTTTTTTGGAACACGGGTATAAAGAACTGCACATACCGCCTAAAAATAATGCTTCGTTAAGCGGCGGTCTCAGACCGCCTCTAAACGATGACGAAAAGTTTTTGCTTGAAAAAAACGCGCTCCATATCTGGCCGCGGCATAAATTTATGATGATCGCGCTGCCAAATTTCGACGGCAGTTTTACCTGCACGCTGTTTTTGGCACAAAAAGGCAGAGACGCGACAGTTATGGAGCGTGTTTCTAAAAGCTCTGATGACACGCTCCATAACTGTCGCGTTTCCGCCCCGGACACCGGCGTCAATTTTGAGCAGATCAGCCGCGGATCGACATGGATAAACACGGATAAAACAGAAGATAGATCCGTGTTTGATCCGCGTGAATCCGCGGCAAATAATTCAGGTTTGATGGATTTTTTCCAGACCTACTTCGCCGATGCGATCCCGCTGATGCCGACGCTGGAGGAAGATTTTTTGACCAACCCGGTCGGTCTGCTCGGCACGATAAAATGCTACCCGTGGCACGCGGACGGCAAAGCGCTGCTGCTGGGCGACGCGGCTCACGCCCTGGTGCCTTTTTACGGGCAGGGAATGAACTGCGCTTTCGAAGACTGCCGCGTGCTCGACCAGCTGATCGAAAAACACGGCACGGATTGGAACACGGTTTTCGAGCATTACCAGCAGGCGCGGAAAGAAAACACCGATGCCATCGCCGATATGGCCGAAGAAAATTTTTACGAGATGCGCGACGCCACCGCCGACCCCGTCTTTCAGCGCAAACGCGAGCTCGAAACAAAACTCGAACAAACCTATCCCGATTATTTTTCCAAATACTCGATGGTCACCTTCCGCGAAGACCTGCCCTACCTGGAGGCTAAACGACGCGGCAATGCCCAGGATAAATTGCTAATGGAAATCTGCGCCGGGGTCGAGGAGGTGAAAGAGTTGGATCTGGATGAGGTGATGGAAAAAGTAAATGCCCTGTCGTAGGTTGCCAATGGCGACAAAAGCAAATATAAAACGCGCCCGCCGACGCAGATTCTACTGGCATGAAGCCGCCTGAAGGCGGGACTCAAAACACAGCCTTAACTGACAAGACCGCAAACTTCCCGTAAAATGCTTTTATGAATATTAGCCTGAAAGGCAAAAAAACTTTTGTCTGCGGCAGTACGCAGGGGATCGGGAAAGCGGCGGCGGTCGAGATCGCGGCGCTGGGCGCGAATGTCGTGCTGGTGGCGCGAAATGAAGACGTGTTGAAATTGGTGTTGAACGAACTCGACACATCGCGAGGGCAAAAGCACGATTATATCGCGGCGGATTTTAGCGATTCAGAAAATTTAAAAACTAAGATCGAAGAATACCTCGCAAACCACCCGGAGCCGGTGCATATTTTGGTGAACAACACGGGCGGGCCGGCGGCGGGCAGGGCGATCGACGCCGACCCGCAGCAGTTTATTGCAACTTTTCGCGCTCATCTGGTTTGCAATCAAATTCTGGCGCAGGCGCTGGTTCCGGGAATGCGTTCGGAAAAATACGGGCGGATCATTAATGTTATCTCGACTTCGGTCAAGCAGCCGATTCCCGGCCTCGGCGTTTCCAACACCATTCGCGGCGCGGTGGCGAGTTGGGCGAAAACTCTCGCCTACGAACTGGCGGCGGACGGCATCACGGTCAATAATGTGCTGCCGGGTTCGACGATGACCGGGCGTTTGCAGTCGATCATCGAAAACAAAGCGAAGAAATCCGGTGTCACCATCGAAGAAATGGCCGCCGAAATGCAGCGCGAAGTCCCGGCCGGACGTTTCGGCACGGCGGAAGAGATCGCTAACGCCATCGCGTTTCTCGCCAGCCCGGCGGCCTCATATATCAACGGGATAAATCTGCCGGTGGACGGCGGGCGGACGAGTTCATTGTAGCGCCGGCGTCTCGCCGACAGTTGTTAATGCGAACGCGGGACGCGTTCACGACAGCCGCCGGGACGGCGGCGATACAAGCGGCGATACAGCGGACGAGCCGTCCGCGCTCCGACTAATTAATGCATATTTCAATTCAAATTGAAGATAAAACTTACGGGATAGATCCTGACAAGTTTTTTGACTTGTCAATTCCGCTGAATTTTAACGGCGAGCAGCCTAACGCTTACGGCGCGGATAAAGCCGTTTCGAAAGCGGTCGAGGCGGGTTTGCTGGTCGGCGACACGCGGCTCGGTGGAAGCTGTAATTTCGAGCAATACACGTTTATCCCGCACTGCAGCGGCACGCACACCGAATCGGTCGGCCACATTACGCATGAGAGAATTACTATTCTCGATTCGCTGAAAGACGTCTTTATTCCGGCGATGCTGGTCACGGTCGAACCGGAAAATGCGGCGGAGACAAATGATACTTACGCGCCGGAGAAAAATGCGGAAGATAAATTAATAACGCGAGCGGCGCTGGAAAAAGCGCTTGAGGAAAGTGCATATAAATGGCCTCCTAAAGGCGGTACTCAAAACGAAGGCGGGGCTCAAAATATCGGCGCATTGATCGTTCGCACGCTGCCGAATGACGACAGTAAAAAGACGCGCGAGTATTTGAAAGATCGGCCGCCGTTTTTCTCGACGGAGGCAATGCGTTACATTGCGGAACTCGGCGCGGCGCCCGGCGTGAAACATTTACTGGTGGATATGCCTTCGATCGACCGGATGTTCGATGAGGGCAAACTTTCGAATCACCGCATTTTTTGGAACGCAGCGGAGGGCAGTCATGAGCTTAACGAAAACAGCCGCGCGCAAAATACCGTGACGGAAATGATCTATGCGCCCGATGAAGTAAAAGACGGGCTTTATTTACTGAACCTGCAAATTGCGCCTTTTGCCGCCGACGCCGCGCCCAGCCGCCCGCTGATATTTAGAATACTGTCAGACTAAGAGCCCGCCCGAAATACTGTATAATCCGCAAAGCATTAACTTTATTATGTCTTTGGAAACCACTTTAAAAAAAGAAACTTTTTTGATCGCGCCTTACGGCGGCGTATTGCGTGATCTTGTCGCCGCCCCGGACGAAACCGGCGAACTCAAGAAATACGCGGAGACACTGCCCTCTATTCAGCTTTCGGCGCGCAGCATCTGCGATCTGGAAATGCTGGCCACGGGGGCATTTTCGCCGCTCGACCGGTTTATGGGCCAGGCCGATCACGAACGCGTGGTGAATGAGATGCGGTTGGCGGACGGGCGGGTCTTTCCGATCCCGGTCACACTGCCGGTTACTGCCGCGAGCGGCATCGACAAGCATAAAGAGATCGCCTTGCGCGACCAGAAAAACAATGTGCTGGCGGTGATGGACGTCGAAGAAATTTACGAATGGAACAAGCGTGAATTTGCCCGCGAAGTACTGGGAACGGAAAGCATGCGGCACCCGCTCGCGGCGGAGCTGGGTTCCTGGGGCGAGCTGAATATTTCCGGCGCGCTGCGCGTGGTCGCGCTGCCCGCGTATTACGATTTTCCGGAACTCAGGCTGACTCCGGCCGAAACGCGCTCGCGGCTGGAAGCGCTGGGAAACCGCACGGTGGTCGCCTTTCAGACGCGCAATCCGCTGCACCGCGCGCATGAAGAAATGACCAAACGCGCGATGGAAGCGACCGGCGGTTCGCTGCTGATGCACCCGGTCGTGGGAATGACCAAACCGGGCGATATCGATCATTACAGCCGTGTGCGCACATATAAAATTTTGACTGAAAAATATTATGACGATGCGCGGGTGCTGCTGGCGCTGCTGCCGTTGGCGATGCGGATGGCCGGACCGCGCGAAGCGCTCTGGCATGCGATCATCCGGCGCAATTACGGGGCGAATCACCTGATCGTCGGGCGCGATCACGCCAGCCCCGGCGTGGATGAAAACGGCCGGCCTTTTTACGGCCCGTACGCGGCGCAGGAGCTGGTTGAAAAATTCAGCGAGGAAATAGGTGTCGGGACGGTGACCTTTAATGAATTCGTTTATTTACCCGAACGTGACAGATACGAAGAGTCTTCCAAGATCTCGGAGGGGGCAAAAATTCTTTCGCTGTCGGGGACACAGGTAAGAGATGAATATTTAAACAAAGGGCGAGGATTGCCCGCCTGGTTCACCCGCCCGGAGGTCGCGCGTATTTTAGAGCGGTCGTATCCGCCGCGCGCCGAGCAGGGAGTCTGCATCTGGTTTACGGGGCTGAGCGGGGCGGGAAAATCGACCACCGCGGAAATATTGACGGCGATGCTGATGCGTTTCGGGCGGCGGATCACCGTGCTGGACGGCGACATCGTGCGCACGAATCTTTCCGCCGGATTGGGTTTTGACAAGCAGGGCCGCGACACGAATATTCGCCGCATCGGATTTGTCGCGGCTGAAATAGTCCGGCACGGGGGGGTGGCGGTCTGCGCGGCGGTCAGCCCGTACGCGGAAACGCGCGCCGAGGTCCGCAAAATGATGGGCGGCAAACATTTTATCGAGGTCTTTGTCGATACGCCGCTCGACGTCTGCGAAGAGCGCGACACCAAGGGAATGTACGCCAAAGCGCGGCGCGGCGAGATCAAGGATTTCACCGGCGTCGATGATGTCTATGAGCCGCCGCAGGATGCGGAGATCACCCTGCACACGACCGAGCGAACGCCGCGGGAAAATGCGCAATCGATCATAGATTTCCTGCTGGAAAAAGAATTCATCAGCGAAAACGAGGGACAGGATGTCTCTTGAAAAACTCGAGCCATTCAGCCAACTCGTTCTCTCTGACATGTCCCTGCAGGAAAAACTGCGGGACATAACGGATAGAGAGGAATTTGTCGCGCGCGTGGCCGAACTCGGCGCGGAACACGGGTTTGAATTCACCAGCGAAGACGTAGTAGAAGCGCTGCGCGAGCGAAACCGCACATGGCTGGAGAGGTGGATATGAAACCCGCCCCGGAAAATTTCGCGGACTGGACGCCGGTCCGTTTTTACCGGCGGGAAGAGGGCTCTTTTGTCGATTGGTGCTACATCGGCGAGGATCGTTTTACCAGGCCGTTTTTTGAAGACACGGTCTCACGCCGGATGTCCGATCCTTTCAATCTTTTGTTTCGCCATCAGACGCCGATCGAATTTTTAGGCGAAATAAACGAGACGCTTCCGGGCATTTCGCCGACCGGTTTTATTTTCCACATGTCGCGCTGCGGTTCCACGCTCGCCTCGCGAATGCTGGCCGCGCTGCCGCAAAACATCGTGATCTCCGAAGCGCCGCCGATCGATTCGATCCTGCGGGGAAATCCGCGCATCCCTGATGAACAGCGCGTCCGCTGGCTGCGCTGGATGATCGGCACATTCGGCCGGAAACGCACGGCCGGCGAAAAGCATTATTTTATAAAATTCGACAGTTGGAGCGCGATGCGGCTCGACCTCGTTCGCGAGGCTTTTCCCGGCGTGCCGTGGATATTTCTCTATCGTGACCCGGTGGAAGTGATGGTTTCGCAAATGCGCCAGCGCGGCGCGCAAATGATACCGGGCGCGCTCGGCCTGCTTTTGCCCGGGCTGACTCTGGCAGGCATATTACGAATGTCGCCCGAGGAATATTGCGGGCGCGTGCTGGAAAAGATCTGCGAGAGTTTTCTGGAACACGCCGCCGATCCGAAAGGCATCGCGGTGAACTACACGGAACTTCCCGCAGCGGCCACGGGCAGGATACTGGAACATTTCGGTGTCTCGTATTCACCGGAAGATATTGCGAAAATGACGGCGATAACGCAATTCAACGCCAAGACGCCGGGAATCGATTTTACGGCGGACGGCAAAGAAAAAAGAGACGAGGCGAGCGAGATCGCCCGGGAAATTGCCGCCGTCCGGCTCAACCCGTTGTATGAAAAAATGGAAGCGATCCGGCGCGGATCATAACAGGAGTGAAATATGAAAATCATCGGCGACATTCTGACGGCTTTAGTAGCGCTTTTTCATTTTGGATTTCTCGTACTGGAAATGTTTTTCTGGAATCATCCGGTCGGACAGAAAATGTTTTCGATGACGCCGGAAGTCTCCGCTTCGTCGGCCGTGCTGGCGATGAATCAGGGCCTGTATAACGGTTTGCTCGCCGCCGGGCTGGTCTGGGCGCTCTGGTCGGGAAAGCGCGACGTGAAATTATTTTTTCTCGGATGTGTGATCGTCGCCGGGGTTTTTGGCGGGATCACCGCCAAGCCCTCGATCTTTTTTATCCAGGCGCTCCCGGCGCTGCTGGCATATTTGTTCGTCTGGCTGGGCTCGAAGAAAACTATCTGATAATTGGGATTTCAGATCGCGTTCCACTATTAACTTTTAACTGATAACTACTAATTGTTTTCACAGGTATGCCTATAAAATCAGCAGCCTTTATAAGAAATGCGGTTTTTTTCGTGTTATTTAGTGTAATTTCGTGGTTCCAGTCTTTACAGCCACGAGAAATAAAGACTTAAGAAGGCATTGCACATAAATGGAATAAATGGTTTACCGCAATGAAGTCAGTACCGGGAACGTAGTGACCGGCATCCGGCTTAAAACTTTACTATCCTATTACAGCTAAGATCTAACAAACCAGCGTCTCATTAGCCGGTTACTACGTTCCCGGTACTGACCTCATTATTTTTTGACTTCCAGGGTATCAAACCGCTTCCGATTGCGAAGTGAAGTTAAAAGCTTTCAGTTTCAGCGCCGGCAGCAGCGATCCGCCGCCGCCTCCGCCTTCGGAGCCGCTGACCCTTTCCGAAACGCCGATCATCTCGACATTGCCCGGCGCCAGCATCTGCACGACCGATTGATTGAAGCGGAAATTTTTCACGGGGTAGGTGATCTTGCCGTTTTCGATCATCCAAAGCCCGTCGCGCGTCAGCCCCGTCGAACTGGCCGTGCGCTGATCCGTGCCGCGGATGTACCAGAAACGGCTGATCAAAATTCCGCGCGTGGTCGAAGCGATCATTTCCTCCATTGTCGCCGGTTTCGCGCTCGATTCGAATATCGTATTGACCGGGCCGGGCGTCGGTTCCTTGCCTTTTTGTTTTGCCCAGAAACGCGAATAGATCAGATTTTCCAGCACGCCGTTTTTGACCAGGTAAATTTTTTGCGCCGGAATGCCGCCCTGCGCCGATTGCGAGCCCGGCAGTTCCGTGTTCCAGGGATCGCTGTAAACATTGATGCGCTCGTCGAATATCTGCTGGCCGAGTTTTGTCTTGCCGCCGGGCAGGGAATACGGGCTGCGGCCTTCTTCGGCGCTGCGGGCGTCGAACCCGAAACCGATCCCGCCGAGGATGTCGGCGACGGCCTGCGGCTCAAGGATGACGGTGTAAGCGCCGGGATCGATGGTTTTAGCATTAACGCCTTCGATCGCTTTGCGGATGGCTTCGCGCGCGATCCGTTTAGTGTCGAGCTTGTTGATGTCGTAATGATTACGCAGGAAAAAGCCGGAACTGGTGCCTTCGGGATTACGCGCTGAGACGGAAAGGCTGACGCTCGTCGTCTGATCGAAATTAAAATTGCCGTTTTTCGTGGCGGAGCCGCCGGCCTGCGCGCGCGCCTGGTGAAAACCCGCGCCGATCACTTTATTTTTTTCAAATTCCGCCAGGATGTTTCCAATCGTCCGGGCGCGGTCGGTCAGCGACAGGTTCGCCGTCGCTTCGACATAGCCGGGCGTCGGTTTGTAGGTTTGCAGTCCCAGCGTCGGCAGGTATTCACGATCGACCGGCGCCAGCGAGGCGATCTTTTCCGCCTGCTCGACCATGGTTTTCAGGCTTGCGTCTTCCAGGTCGTTGGTCGATGAAGTTCCGCGCTTTCCGTCCACCCAGACCGTGACATTGGCGCTGCGGCTGACGCGCTGGCCGCTGGTGGTAAAATTATTATGAGCAAAACGCACGTGCGAATATTTATCGCTGCTGACATTCGCCAATGCGTCGCTGCCTTTTACATAGGAAAGTATTTTGTCGGTCAGGCTCCTGGCCTCTTTTTCATTTAACAGCATCTCTTTTTATTAACCTCTTGTTTAACTGAGTGTCGGGTTGACGGCCGTATTAAGAACGTTGATCTGGCGGAAACGCGCCACCGGACATCCGTGCGAAACCGCGTTCGACTGGCTGGGTTCGCCCTTGCCGTCGTTGGGGGAGCCGGGGATCAGATACGTGTTCTGCCCGCCGAGCCCGTCGCACGAGCCCCAGAAATCCGTCGTTTTCGATTGATAAGCCACGTCGCGCAGCATCCCGGCGACCTTGCCGTTTTTGATCTCCCAGAAGGTCTGCCCGCCGAATTGAAAATTATAGCGCTGCTGGTCGATCGAATAACTGCCGCGCCCGTGGATCATGATTCCTTTTTCGACGCCGCCGATCAGGTCGTCGGCAGTGGTGTTTTCCTTCGCCGGTTCGAGCGAAACATTCGGCATCCGCGGGAAGGGAACGCTGCCCCAACTGTCCGCGTGCAGGCAGCCGTTCGACGCTTTCTGCCCGATCTGCCCGGCCAGGTCGCGCGTCGTCTGCCAATCGACGAACAAACCATTTTTGACCAGATGCCAGCGCTGCGCCTGAACGCCCTCGTCGTCATAACCGACGGTCGCCATGCCTTTCGGCTGGGTGCGGTCGGCGACGAAATTAACGATCTTCGAGCCGAATTGCAGTTTGCCGGTTTTATCCGGCGTCAGGAAACTGGTTCCGGCAAAATTCGCTTCCATCAGCAGGGCGCGGTCGAGCTCGGTCGGATGGCCGACGGATTCGTGGATCGTCAGGAAAAGATGCGACGGGTGCAGCACCAGATCGTATTTGCCGGGCTCGACGGTTTTTGCTTTGAGCTTCATGACGGCCTCTTCGCCGGCAAGTTTCGCGTCCGCGGCCCAGTCTTCTCGTTCGATATATTCGTAACCGATGCACTGGCCTTCGCGTAAGCTGGAGCGCGATTGAAAATCGCCGCTGGCGCGGTCGGTCGCGGTCACGTTAAAGCTGGGAATGGTGCGGATAATGTACTGCTCGATGCGCGAACCGTCCGAGGTGGCGAGATATTTCTGCTCATTGACCGCCGCCATCGACGAATTAACAAAACTCACGCCTTTGACGCCGAGCGCGGCTTCGTTCAGCTTCAGCAAAAATTGAATTTTGTCATCGACCGGGACGTCGAACGGGTCTTTTTCAAAATTGCTCTTCCACGAAGTGACCATCTTTGACGCCGAAACCATTTCGATCTTTTTCTTTTGGTAGGCGGAGTTCGCTTTGGCGATATCGACCGCCTCTTTGGTCACGCGCTGCACTTCCGTCTCGGTGACGAACGGGCTGGCGGAAAATCCCCACGTGCCGCTGACCAGCACACGGACGCCGAAACCGAAATTCTGGCCGCTGGAAACGTTCTGCACCTGTTTTTCGCGGGTCGAAACATTTTCCTGGCGATAGCGGTTGATGCGAATGTCGGCATAGGACGCGCCCAGCTTTTTGGCGGTCGAAAGGGCGACGTCGGCCAGGTTATTCTTGTTGACGTCAAGATAGCGGCTGGTCATCGCTTCGGCTTCGTAAACCCATGAAGGCAGAGTCAATGCGCCAAGAGTCAGACCGGTGGTTTTAATAAAATCACGACGAGAAAATGACATTTTTCCCTCACTTTATTTGAATAGAACTTTTAATACGTGGTCGGAGATTTTAGTTTATGCAGAATTCGGGAAAACGTCAAGAGAATGGAAAACGGGATAGTTTTCAGTTTAGAGGCGGTCTTCGACCGCCTTAAACAATTATTTATAAACGGGCGGTTAGAGACCGCCTCTAGACGATGAGCTGAAGATTAATATAAACGGGCGGTCGGAGACCGCCTCTAAACGATGAGCTGAAGATTAATATATACGGGCGGTCGGAGACCGCCTCTAAACGAGAAGCCCGCGCTCTATTCCTTCGCGTCGAGGATCTCACGCACCTTGCGCGACAGCGCGTCGAGCGTAAAAGGCTTTTGGATAAAATTAGTGCCTTCGGCGATGATCCCGTGGCGGACGATCGCGTCATTGGTATAGCCGGAAGTGAAAAGCACGCGCATTTTCGGATATTTCTCCGCTAATTTTTCCGCCAGCTCGCGCCCGCCCATCAGCGGCATCACGACGTCGGTCAGCAGCAGGTCGATCTGTTCGCTCAAATTTTCGCAAACGGCCAGGGCGTCAACCCCGTCCTGCGCCTCGATCACATTGTACCCGCCGGTTTCCAGAACCTCGCGGCCGAGTTTGCGCAGCAGCTCTTCGTCTTCGACCAGCAGGATTGTTTCCGTACCTTTTTCCATACCCGTTGTGAGATTTGATTTTTCGGCGGAATTGCCGTTTTCGCTGATCAGCGGAAAATATATTTTGAAGGTCGTGCCTTTTTCCAGTTCGGTATAGACCCAGATATTGCCGCCCGATTGTTTGATGATGCCGTACACGGTGGAGAGGCCCAAACCGGTTCCTTTACCGACCCCTTTGGTGGTAAAGAACGGCTCGAACATATGATCCATCGTCTCCGAATCGATGCCGCTGCCGGTATCGCTGACCGCCATCATGACGTAATTTCCGGGTTTCACGCTTCTGTGATTGCGGGCGTAGCTTGCGTCCAACTCGACGTTCTTGGTTTCGATCGTCAGCTTGCCGCCCTGGGGCATCGCGTCGCGGGCATTGACGACGAGGTTCAAAATTACCTGCGAGAGCTGCCCCGGGTCGGCTTTGATCTTGCCGATCTGCGGCGACAGGGCCGTGATAAGTTTAACGTCCTCGCCGATCACGCGCTCCAGCATCATGCTGGTATCGGCCACCACCTTGTTGAGGTCCAGCACTTTTTCCTGCAGAATCTGCTGGCGGCTGAAGGCGAGAAGCTGGTGCGTCAGCTCGGCGGAACGCTCGCCCGCTTTTCTTATTTCCTCGATATTGGCGCGCAGCGGGTCGTCCGGCGGCAGGCGCCGCAAAGTCAGGTCGCTGTAGCCGTTGATCGCGGTCAGCATATTATTGAAATCGTGCGCGATGCCGCCTGCCAGCCGCCCGACGGATTCCAGCTTTTGCGACTGCCGCAGATCGTCTTCGGTTTTACGCAGGGTTTCGGCCGCCATCACACGTTCGGTGATATCGGTAAAAGTGCCGATCCACTGGCGAAATTTACCGTCGGCGTTGAAAACCGGCACCCCGCGAATCGCGAAATGGTCGTATTCGCCTTCTTTTGTCCTAACGCGATACTCGATCTCAAAAAGTTTGTTGTTATCGAAAGCGTCCTGCCATAAATGTTTAAGCCGGGCGAGGTCTTCCGGGTGAACGGCGGTAAGCCAGCCGCCTTCCCTGGATTCCTCTTCGGTCATTCCGGTGATATCGCTCCACCATTGCGGAAATTGCTCGCTTCGCCCTTCGGTATTTACCGTCCAGACAAAATGGGTCCCGGCTTTTACCAGGGCGCGGAAATTTTCTTCCGATTCGCGCAGGGAATTTTCGGCCAGTTTTCGTTCGGTGATATCCGTCAGCGAGCCGACCCATTCGCGTATCGTGCCGTCTTTTTCAAACACCGGGGTGCCGCGCGAAACATAATAATGATAGGTATCGTCACCCATGTGCAGCAGGCGGTATTCGTCCTGGTAGCGGCGCTTATGGCCGCGGATCGCCTGCATGAAATTGTCCGTCGCTCTTTGGCGGTCGTCGGGGTGCAGCCGGGAAGTCCACTCTTTCATCAGGTCGTCATCGGCCAGCGTTAAAAGTTCATCGCTCGGGCTTCTGGCGGAAATGAGATTGCCGTTCGTGTCCGTCGTCCAGACGATCTGCGAGATGGCGCTGGTCAGCGAACGAAAACGTTCTTCGCTTTGGCGTAATTCTTCTTCGGCCTTTTTTCTCGCGGTAATGTCTGTCACCGTTCCGACCATGCTGAGCGGCCGCCCGGCGCCGTCGTAATCGATCTTCCCGTGATTAGCCAGCCAGATGACTTTTCCGTCAGGTTTGACCATCTGGAATTCCGCTTCGAACAACTTCTTTTCCGCGGTCGCGCGATTTACCGCATCCGACAAAATTTGCTCCTGATCCGGGGCCATAAGCTTGGTAAAGTCTTTGTAATTGCCGCCAAAAGTTTGCACACCGACCAGTCGATAGCATTCCTCCGACCAGAGGACGTCGCCCGTCTGCATATTCCATTCCCAGACGCCCATTCCGGCGGCAACGAGCGCGAGCTTGAGCCGTTTTTCGCTTTCGCGCAAAGCGGCTTCCGCCTGCAGCCTGGCTTTCCGGTTTATCACTTCCTGTCTTTCGCGTTCGATCGCCGGGACCAGGCGGCTGAGATTATTCTTCATCATGTAATCATTGACGCCCGTCAACATCGCTTCGACCGCGGTGTCTTCACCGATCGTTCCCGAGATTATGATGAATGGAATATCCTGGCCGCTCTGGCGAAATACGGCAAAAGCTTCGAGTCCGCTAAAATTAGGCATGCGGTAATCGGAAATTATTATGTCCCAGTCACGGGCGGCCAGAGCTGCCTGCATATCTTCCGCGACTTCGACCCTTTCCGAATAAAGCTGGTAACCGGCTTTGGTGAGGTGGCGGACGATCAGATCGTAATCGTCCGCCGAATCTTCGACATTTAATACGTTGAGAGTTTTCATATCTATGTCTTATTAAACACTTTTATTGATGATCAACCAATAAGTGCCGAGCTGTTTTGTGGCTTCGACGAACTGATCGAAGTCTACGGGTTTTTGCACGAAGCTGTTCGCGCCGAGGTCGTAGCTTTTGATCACGTCCTCCTGCTCGGATGAGGATGTCAGCACCACGATGGGAATATATCTGGTGCGTTCGTCGCTGCGGAGCTGCCTTAATACTTCCAACCCGCTTATTTTAGGGAGCTTCAGGTCGAGAAGCATCAACTGCGGCATGACGTTTATATCCCGCCCGGAATATTCTCCGCGGGCAAAGAGATAATCGAGCGCTTCCGCCCCGTCACGCGTTATGACCACTTCGTTTGCGATGCGGTTCTTTTCCAGCGCCCGCAGCATCAGCATTTCATCATCCGGATTATCTTCGACCAGTAAGATCGTTTTACTTTCCATTTTATCCTCCTGTGTATCAAAGAGTGAAATAGAATATTGCGCCCTCGCCGGGTTTACTTTCCGCATGAATTTCGCCGCCGAGGCGGTGGATGATGCGTTGAACGGTCGCCAGCCCGATACCCGTGCCTTCGAATTCGCTGGTGCTGTGCAGCCGCTGAAAGGCGCCGAACAATTTGTCGGCATAGGCCATGTCAAAGCCCGCGCCGTTGTCGCTGACAAAATACAGGGTCTTTTCGCCCTGCGTGTGCTGTCCGAATGCTATTTCGGCGCGTTCGCGTTTCGAGGTAAATTTCCAGGCGTTGCCGATCAGATTTTCCAGTGCGATCCGCAGCAGGCGCTCATCGGCGACGGCCGAGATATCCGGCTGAATTTTAAACGACACCTGGCGTTCCGGGCGGCTCTCCCGGAGCCTTTCCGTGATCTCGAACGCCAGCTTGCTGAGATCGACCTCTTCACGATTGATCTGAAGTCGGGTGATCCGCGAAAGATTGAGCAGGTCGTCGATCAAATTTGCCATCCGCTGGCTGCCGGCCCGCACTCTCTGCAGATAATTCTGTCCCGCGGCGTCGAATTTATCCCCGTAGTCTTCCAGCAGCGCTATGCTGAAACCGTCGATCGCCCGCAGCGGCGCGCGCAGGTCATGGGAAACCGAATAAGAGAAGGCCTCTAGTTCTCTATTCGCCGCCTGGAGCTCGTGCGTGCGCTGGATCACCCGCTGTTCGAGAGTTTCGTTAAGCTCGCGGATCTCTCTTTCCGCTTTTTTCCGCTCGGTGACGTCATTTGCCAAAACCAGCCTCGCGAGTTTTCCGTCGAATGCCAGTTCATGAGAAGTTATTTCCACGGCAATGACCGTGCCATCCTTCCTGCGGTGTTTCCAGACCCCGGCGTCTTTTATTTTTTCGATCGGCCGCGACACGGCCTCTTCCAGCACCGGGATATCTTCCGGAGGGCGAATGTCCTTGATGGTCATGGACAAAAATTCCTCGCGCGAGAAACCGTAGGAAAATACCGCCGCGTCGTTGACCGCCAGAAAGGCGTAAGTTTCCAGATCGTAAACCCACATCGGGTAGGGGTTATTTTCAAACAGCAGGCGATACCGCTCTTCCGATTCGCGCAGCGTTTCTTCGGCTTTTTTGCGTTCGGTGATGTCGCGATAGTTGGTGACTATCGCCCCGATGGCCGGGTCGTCCAGCAGGTTGGTGGCGATGCCTTCCAGCCACAGCCACCGGCCGTCCTTGTGCCGGCGCCGCCAGACTGCGGGCATCGGTTTGCCGGGATTTTCCAGCAGTTTCTGGACCGCGTCGCGGATCACGGGCAGATCGTCGGGATGCGTGTTTTCGATCCCGCTTCGCCCGATCAGTTCTTCCGGCTCGTAGCCCTCGACGGATTTTACCGACGGGCTCAGGTATAAAATGTGATTATTTTTGTCGATCAGGGAAATGCTGTCCGAACCGTGTTCGATCAGCGTGCGGAAGCGATACTCGCTGTCCCTGAGTATTTCTTCCGCATTTTTTCGCTCGGTAATGTCGCCGATGGTTATCACCGCCATCAGCGGTTTGCCGTTAGCGTCGTGAACCAGCGTGCCGCCGTAGTTAAAGATCCGCATCCAGCCCGCTTTTATGTTTTTGAACTGCACCTCCAGGTCACGCAATTTTTCCCCGGCGAGGATGCGCGACAGCGGCCACTGGCCGAGCGGCAGCAGATCGCCGTTCATCGCGCGGAGTTCGAACATTTCGATAAATTCGCTCAGGTGAAGAAAACAATCTTCCAGGCTGGCGAAGCCGTGCATATCCAGCGCGGCCCGGTTGAAATGCACTACGTTGCCGTCGAGATCAGAAACCACCACACCCTCGTCCAGGTTTTCGACGATCGTCTGAAGCTGGGCCTTGCTCTCCTGTATTTCGGCTTCGGCCCGTTTACTTTTCGTGATGTCGCGCGCGATGGTCGAGACCCCGACCACTTTTCCGTCGGCGTCCCTGATCGGCGAAGCGGTGATGGCGACCGTCAGCCGGCTGCCGTCGCGCCGGACCCGTTCCGTTTCCAGGTGCTCTACCCGCCCGCCGGAGCCGAGAGTTTCCAGGATACCCTTTAACTGGGTGGGATATTCGGGGGGAATGATGACGGCTATCGTCTGCCCGACCATTTCCATCGCCGTGTAGCCGTACATGTCCTCCGCCCCGGTGTTCCAGCTCGTAATTATTCCCTCGAGCGTTTTCCCGATGATCGCGTCGTGGGACGATTGGACGATCGCGGCCAGCTGAGAGTAGCGTTCTTCGCCGAGTTTGCGCTCGGTAATATCGTTGCGGATAGCGACATACTGGTAGGGTTTTCCGCTCTCGTTCAGAAACGGCACGATGGTCGTGTCAACCCAGTAATACGAACCGTTTTTGGCGCGATTTTTGATCTCGCCCTGCCAGACATCTCCGCCGGCGATGGTCGTCCAGAGGTTGCGGATAAATTCCTTCGGATGATATTCGGAATTAATGATTCGGTGATCCTGACCCAGCAGTTCCGCGCGGTTGTAACCGGAAATCTCGCAGAATTTATCGTTGACGAAATTGATCCGTCCGGTCTGGTCGGTGATCGCGACGATGGAAGATTCGTCGAGCGCGAATTTAATATCGTCCAGTTCTTTGAGGGATTTGGTTTCCCCACGGACGGCGCTCTCACGTTCCTGATCGATCCGGTCCAGCGATAAAGCCGACCGCCAGATCAGGAGCGTCAGGATCATAATGTTCGTGGTCGCAAACAGCGCGATCCCGAAATCGTTCTCATAGAAACCCGACTGTTCGCCTTTCATTCTGATCCACCGGAACATGAAGGGAAGGATCAGGGCGGCGGGAAGCAGGCGGCGCGCCAGCGAACCGCCCAAACTGTGTTTAAGAATGATCTCCGTCAGGCCGCGGTTCCCGCGTGAAAACAAAAAGCCCATCGCCAGCACAAAAAATGTGATCGCGGCATTCAACGCCAGGGTGGTGGAAAAGGTCGCCTGGTAGAGATTTTGCATCCCGAAGAGATAACCGCTGAGGCCGAACAGCGACACGACCGCGACAAAAAGCCCGATCCACTGGCTCGGACGAAAACCGCGCTTCGTTTCGACATTTATCAGGAACAGCGCCACGCCGAGCAGGGAAAAATTCAGCGCCGAGGTAAAAGCGATCCTGCCGGGCCACTGGATCTCTTCGGCCAGAACCTTATCGGTAAAGAGCAGGTAATCGATGCCGTCATTCCACGAAAAAACGTATTCGGAGAATGTAAGACCGCCCAGCGCGAAAACTAAGGAAGCCGACGCGTACCCGGCAAATTTTCGCAGGTTTCCGGTGTAACCGTGTTTCGGCCCGACCAAAAGCCAGAGGGAAGCTCCGCAGAGAATAAAGCCGGCGGCGCCCAGCGGCTTCATCGTCGCCAGGCCGGGAGAGATGCTCTTAAATGCCTCTAAGTCCAGCCACCAGCCGATCAGGACGGCCACGCCCATCAACACGGTGAAGCAGCTGGCGATCTTCGGCAGGAATTTCAGCGCGCGCGTGTCGGCGATCTCAGCGATCCCGGGGGCCGCCCGCTTGTCTCCGGTGACGTTATAAACTTCGGCGGGCTCCGCGCCTCTCGGCAATTCATGCGGCCCGGCGATAATTTTTGCCTGGTCAATCATTGAAGACTACTTTCAATACCTGCAATATCCGCGCCAAAATTGGGAGGGGCGAATCTATCGATACCACGGCATCAGACTCCGAATGCCTGAAACATTTCCTTTCGGACACAGAGTTCAAATAATAAAACCAGCGGTTATGGGCGCAGACGAAAGCGGGAGAATCAAGGAGAATTAATTTGTCTAAAAAAATTGACCAAACCCAACAACAATCGTCAGCAATTATGTAAAACCAGTTAAGACACGAATCCGAATGCTACTTCCTTTCATGTAGCATTTGTCCCGCCCTAAAAATCCCACACCACCCTTAATGCCCCACGACAAGTTCACAAAAACCGGCCATAAGAAGGATCGGAAGAGGCAATATCCAGTATTTTAAATAGATAAACCTCTATCTCGTAATAGTCAAGGTAAAATTTGCAAGGTTCCTTGCAAAACTGCCTGCCGTTTGGCACGGCTATTGCAAAACCGAGTTCGAGTTGAGTGTCTTTTCGCCCTTAAAAGGTCTTCCGCAATGACGAGTTTTCGGGTCTAAAGAGCAAGGGTTCACCTCCGGAATTCTTCCGCACTCAACCTGACTGACGAGTATCAAATCCTACCGGGCAAGGGTGGCGAAATCTTTGCCCGCAAACCTTAAACGATAAATCGGCACTCCCGCAGCGATGCGGGTTCGCAAAGTCCAGAGTCTCTGCTATCTGAGATCGTCTGACTACCGAAATGAGGGACTATGAGAAACTATTCAATTTTAAATTTACTTTCCATGCTGCTGGTGCTGTCGGCTTTAGCGGTGGCGGCGAACGCGCAGCTTCCCGAGGCGCAGATGATTTCCGGCGGCCTGAATTCGGCCGGGGGCAAGGCTCCGGTCAAGTACCTGGAACAGGACGTTCTGGCGCTGATCAACAAGGAACGAAGAAGCAACGGCCTACCGACTTTATCCTGGGATTACCGGTCGGCGGAACTCGCGCGGCTTCATTCCAGGGACATGGGCTGGAACAATTATTTTAGCCATCGCAGCCAGAACGGCAGCATGGTCAATGACCGCGCGGACTCGCTCGGGCTGATCGAATGGCAGATGATCGGCGAAAATATCGCGATGGTCGGCGGTTTCGAAGATCCGATCCAGCACGTGGTCGATGGCTGGATGCAGTCGCCGGGGCACCGCAAAAATATTCTCGACCCCCGCTGGAAAGAAACGGGAATCGGCATCTTTATCACCTCCGAGGGCACCTATTACTTTACCCAGGTCTTTCTTGTGAGAAAGTAAGCTAGTGCTTTAGAGCCAGGCAGTTAGGGTTTCTCCTGTGCCCCGCACCGGCCCGAAAGATCGGAAACGATTTCTCCGGAATCGGCGCGGGGCTTTTTTCAGTGGTGTCTTAATTCGGATTCATCGTATCAGTAGCCCGACCGTTAGGGAGGGCGCTTATTTTTTACCTGAAGGCGCCCTTGCTAACCGTCGGGCTACTGACACACATTCCCCCCGGTCAAAGACTTCAACTCAAATTTAAGATACCGCCTTTTTCCCGATCTTCGTTTCTGGCGAAAAAGCCAGCATTAATGGAAAAATAAAATGTTTTTATTGCGTGATATAATTTCAGATGTGAAAAGAGACTTCCACGCTCTGGTTATCGACGATGAGCCTCAAGTCAGCAGTTTCGTAACTCAGATCCTACGGACCAACGGTTGGGAAGTAGAAGAAGCGCGAACGGCTGAGGAGGCCTTCGATCTGCTGCGTCAGAAGCAATGGCAGCTGGTATTTTGCGATGTCGTGCTTGGCGGAATGGACGGGTATGCGGTGCTGCGCTCTTTTGCCAAGCAGCAGCCGAAAGCGCGTTTTGTTTTGATGACGGGGCACGGCTCGGCCGCCGGCGCGCTGGATGCGACGGCCATCGGCGCTTACGAATATCTGGTTAAACCGTTCACCATCGACGAGGTCGCGAAGATCTCGACCAAGGTCAAGGAACAGTTGGATATTCACGCCCGGCATAAAGCCACCAAGCTGGAGATCGTTTCTCCCGGATACACCTCGGACATTCCCCTGATCGGCCGAAGCCCCAAATTTGTCGAGTGCCTGAAAATGGTCGGGCGCGTGGCGGGGACGAATCTTCCGGTGCTGATCGCCGGCGAATCCGGAACCGGCAAGGAAGTTGTGGCCAAGGCGATCCACCGCCGCAGCGAACGCGCCGGCGGCGCTTTTGTGACGGTAAATTGCGGCGCCATCCCGGTCGAACTGATCGAATCGGAATTGTTCGGCCATACCAAAGGCTCTTTTACCGGCGCCGACCGCGAGCGTACCGGATTGTGGGAAGAGGCCGATGAAGGCACCATTTTCTTGGACGAGATCACCGAAACGAGCGCGCTTTTTCAGGTCAAGCTGCTGCGCGCTTTGCAGGAGGGCGAGATCCGTCGGGTCGGTTCCAACCGGACGACAAAGGTTGACGTCCGCGTGATAGCGGCGACCAATCGCGACATCGAATTGGAAGTAAAGGAAAACCGTTTCCGCCAGGATCTGATGTTCCGGCTTAACGCGGTGACGATCCAGCTGCCGCCGCTCCGCGAACGCATCGAGGACATCCCTTTGCTGGCCGATCATTTCGTCCGACAGGTCAGAGCGGATGACGCTCCGCCGTTAAAATTTTCACCCGAAGTTTTGGAATTGCTGAAAAGCTACAGTTGGCCGGGTAATATCCGCGAACTCGAAAACGTCGTGCTGCACGCGGTTTCATTGAGCGACGACGTCGTGTACCCGGAGCATCTGACGGCCCGCGTCCGCGAGACTCCCCAGGTTTTCGAAGCCGGGGAACCCGTTCACTCGGCCACCGACGGAATTCTGCCCACGCTTGCCGAAGTGGAAGAAAAGTACGTCGCTCAGGTTTTGTCTCACACCGGCGGTAATAAACAGGCCGCCGCCCGCATTCTCAATATCGATCGTAAAACTCTCACCCGCGTGATGGGGCGTTCAGTGTCGAAAGACTGACACCCGCCCGCTCACCGTTCCTTTTTGCCCGCTGACCATCACTACGGAAAAACGCCCCGCCGCCGGGCAAATATGCGCGGACGCCCTTTGCTTCGATCTTTCTACGCGCTTTAACCCGGGCTCCGCGGCCGCTTAAAATGCGGCATTTAGCGGTGCCGGCGATTACCGCGTGATGGCACGAGACTTGCTTACTTCCTACCTGATGACACTTGTCTCCGGCAATTGTCTTCCCCAAAAAAATGCAATTTTACAGAAATCAATTAACCGTTCTGCTGGCCGGCGATAATTTGAGCGAACACGAGATCAAGATCTTTACCCTTCGCCAGGCCGGATATAATGTTTTAACCGCCGGCGGCGGCCGCGAGGGTTTTCGCCAGACGCGGCGCGAGCGGCCCGACCTGATCATTAGCGAGATCGACCTGCCGGAAATATCCGGCCTGGAATTTTGCAAGATGATCCGCGCCGATAGATACCTGCGCGCCACGCCCTTCATTTTCGTCGGCGACACTCACGACCGCCTGGGAAATATGGCCGAAGCGCTCGACGCCGGGGCTGATGATTATCTGCCGGATTATTTCGATTCTCAATACCTGGCGGCAAAGATCGCCTGGCTGATCGACAAAAAATATTCCGTCGAAACTCTCAAAGAGAATTATCTGACCGCGCGTTCCCGGCAGCTTCGCATCACAAATATCGTCCGGGAAACTTCCGTGCTGATGAGAGATCTGGATTCCGAATTAAAGACCGGCCATTTCGATGACGGGCGGCCGCTGCGGGAAGAGATCAGCATCGGTCAGCGGATCGGCCTCGGTATCGGCATGATCGGCGCGATCGCCAACCTGCTCGAAGAACAGGCGGAGGCGATGGACGTCTGGGAAAATACCACCGACATGAAAATTCCGGAGATGCCGGTAAGAAGAGAGGCAATCATCCAATGAGCGAAGATCTCCCAATCAACGACAATTTGCCAGCCGGCGACGAAGCCGCAAAAGACGACAACCCGAGCGTTTCGTACTACGTCAACGCCGCCGACGAAATAGTTTTTGTCAACGAAGAGTGGTCGAAGTTCGCGGCGGAAAATGACGCCCCGGAACTGGCGCAGGGGGAAAAAGTGCTCCGCACCAATCTCTGGTCGGTAATGACCGATATTTCGATCGAGCATCTTTATCGTCAAATTCTCGAGCGCGTCCGCGCCGGGCATGAGATCGAGGTCCAGCTTCGCTGTGACGGGCCGGACACGCGGCGAATGATGGAAATGAAAGTCACCCCGCGCGGAAACGGCGAAGCGCAGTTCGACACGAAACCCGTCTGGACGGAAGACCGCGCTCCGCTGAAAGTTTTACAAAAAGAGCTTCCCCGGCGGGATTACGTGCTGCTGGTCTGCTCATGGTGCAACCGGGTCGAGCTCGAAGAAGATAATTGGGTGGAAGTGGAAAAAGCGGTCAACTATCTGCAGCTGTTTCAGGTCGATAAACTTCCGCAATTATCGCACGGGATTTGCAGCGATTGTCATAAGACGATGTCCGAGCAGATCAAGGAAGGCAAAGCGCAGGCGGGGGGCTGAGAGCCGATCGGTATCTAAGCGGTTTAGCCCTGCCGGTAAATTACGCAATTTCGAGAATCCGAAACAGCTGTTTTATTACTAAACAAGTATCATAGCTCCAACCTTCAGACAGCGATCTTACATCTTCGGCACCTTCCTTATTTAAACTCCGCCGACGGCCCGCTGAGTCATCAGCAATTTTCCGAATTCCTCCGCCGGCACCGGTTTGCTGAACAGGTATCCCTGCCATTCGTCGCATTTGAGAAGCTGCAGAAATTTCAATTGATCTTCGGTTTCGACGCCTTCGGCGACCACTTTTAATCTCAGATTATGCGCCAGGGTGATGATCGCCACTACCAGCGCCGCATCGTCGGCGTTTGTCGTGACGTCGTCGATAAATGATTTGTCGATCTTCAAAATGTCTATCGGCAGCCGTTTTAAGTAACCGAGGGAAGAGTAGCCGGTCCCGAAATCGTCAATGGATATTTTTATCCCGGTCTCCTGCAGGATGCTCAGCGTCTGGATCGCAAATTCGGCATTTTTCATGATCGCGCTTTCGGTCACTTCCAGATCGAGCCTCCGGGGATCGAACCCCGCGGCTTTTACGATCGCGAGTATTCTTTTCGCCAGGTCCTGCTGCTGAAACTGGCGGGCGGATAAATTCACCGATAAATGCAGATCGAACCCGAGTTCATTCCAGGCTTTGCTTTCGTTACACGCGGTATACAGGATCCATTCGCCGATCGGCACGATCAGCCCCGTATCTTCGGCGATCGGGATAAACTCCGCCGGCGAGACCATGCCCAGCTCGGGGTGCCGCCAGCGCACCAGGCCTTCCATCCCGAGAATATTTCTGGTTAAGATATCCAGCTTCGGCTGGTAGTACATCTGAAGTTCGCCGCGGTTTAAGGCGTGGCGCAGGTTGTTTTCAAACGAGAGGCGTTTGAGCGCGCTGGTATTCATTCCCGGAGTGTAGAACTGGTAACTGTCGCCGCCGCTTTCCTGCGCCCGCAACAGCGCGGCCCCGGCATTTTTCAGCAGCCCGTGGGTATCCTTGCCGTCGTCGGGAAAAAGGCTGACGCCGATACTGGTGGCAATAAATATTTCCGTGTCGCCGGTCGCGATCGGTTGTTTTAAAGACCTCGTAATAGCGCCGGTGATCTCCGCCACTTCTTCCATGCCGGCGATCTGGATCAGCAGCACCGCAAACTCGTCGCCTTCGAACCGGGCGACGGTCGCGCCTTCCGGCACCTCGCCCAGCAGCCGCTTGGCTACTTCCTGCAGGATCTCGTTTCCCGCGACCTGACCGATCGTATCCCGCACTTTTTTAAATCCGTCCAGTGAAACGAACAGCAGGGCCACGCGCTGGCCGTCCTGCACCAGCACCAGCGCCTGCGAGAGCCGGTCTTCGAAGAGCGTCCGGTTAGGCAGGTCGGTCAGCATGTCGTAGTAGGAGAGATAATTCAGCTCTTCCGTGCGTTTTTTTACCAGCTCTTCCAGGTGATCGTCATAGCGGCGTTTTTCGCTTAAAAGCGAGTGGTGTTCCAGTGCGCGATCGACCGCGACGCCGACGTGTTTCAGATCGAACGGTTTTTGTATGTAATCGAAAGCCCCGCTTCTGATCGCCTGGATCGCGCTGTCGATGGTCTGATCGCCGCTGATGACCATGATCACGGTATCGGGCGCGAGCTCCGCCACCTGCGGGATCAATTCGATGCCGCTCATGCCGCCCAGGTTTATGTCGCTTATTATCAGGTCGAAGGATTCGCTTCGGATCAGGGAAAGGGCTTCTTCGGCAGACCCGGCAGTGGAACAGCTATATCTTTCGCTCAGGATCTGATTTAGCAGGTTTCTGACAAACGATTCGTCGTCTATTATTAAAATACTAGACTTTTGTTCAGTTACATTCGCCATAGGTTAAACCTCACTCGGACTTTTAAGACGGCTGGTTCGTGTGATCTTTACCTTTGGGCTTATTCATGTGGGCTGATCACAAAGCGAATGCGGCAAATTGCCCTGGCCTGTAAAAGACACCCGCCTGTAATTCCCCACTAGAGGATATACCCTATCTGCCCTCCCACGGCAGAAAACATCATAATTTTATTGATAAACCTTTATAAAACAATAGTCAACAAAAAAACTTGCCAATGAATATCTTCGCGGCACGGCTGTTGCACTAAGAGATCGTGTGCGGCCCGGATCGAATGCGATCCCGGCTATGCTTCCCCAGCCTTTACCCTCCGGTAAAGTTTCATCTCCCACTTTTTCTACATTTCTTTTTTGGGTTTTTAAAACCGATACCTTTCTTTTTCCCCTTTCTTTCCGAGGATGAACATGAGATCACTAAATTTATTTTTACCGCGCGGAGTAGTTTTTGCCGCTGCCGGTATGTTGCTTGCTTTTACCATCCTGTCGCCGGCGGCATTCGGCCAGCAGCAGATCAAGGTCTATCCGACGTCGATCAGATTAGATAAAGGCAAGACGCGAACCGTCACGGCGGTGGCCTTTAATGCGTCCGGCAGTTACATGCCTAACCAGACGTTCACGTTTTCACCCGCCGGCGGCAATGCGGCGGCCGCCTCGATCCGGCGCAGCCCCGAAGGAACAACCGAAGGGAATTCGCGATTTTCCATGAACCTGGCGGAAGTCGCCGGGCTCGCCGCCGGGCAGGTCACTTTTGTCGCGTCGCTAAACGGCGTGGACAGCAGCCCGGTGACGGTCACCGTTTTCGATCCCGCGGCCGCGCCCGTGCCGGTCATTCGCGGCGATAACGAAGCGGAAAATAATTTGGTTATCAGGGCGCGCGTCGGCGAAGCCATCGAGGTCAACGCCGAAAGCTCGCAGGGTGTAAGACTTCCCGAGTGGTTCTGGGGCGACGGCGACCGCACGAGCGATCTGATCTCCGCCACCCACGCTTATTTAAGGGCGGGAAACTACCAGCTTCGCCTGCGCGTGACCAACAGCGGCGGGCAGAGCGCCGAATCGGCCGTGACGGTGATCGTGACCGATCATCCGGCCGCGACGCGTGAGTTTACCGTGACGACGATCGCGCAGCTTTTGTCGGCCTACAATCAATGCGCCGGCGGCGAACACATTATCATCCCGGCGGGCACCGTGATCTCCGGCCACGTCGAATTGCCGGCCAGGAATTTTTCCGATTTCGTGACCATCCGTTCCAGCGCGGCGATGCCGGACATGCCCGTCCGCGTCAGCCCCGCGCAAACCGATCTGGTAACTTTTCAGGGAAGCTCGAATAACGAGGTTCCGTTTTTGATCCGTAACCGCGCGACGAAAATTCGTTTGTCCGGGATAAAATTCGCGCCCTATCCGGGCGGCAGCGACTCGGTGATGAATTACTACCTGCTGCAGATCGGCGAAGCCTTCGGGCAATCGACCGCGGCCGATAACCCGACAAAGATCATCGTCGATCACTGTCTGGTCAACCCGCCGAATAATATTCAGGTGGTTCACGCCGTTTTAAATGACGGTTACAAGGTCTCGATAATTTCTTCGTGGCTGGGCAACATAAAAACTTTCGGCAGCCAGGACAGCCAGGCCGTCTGGGGTTTGGACGGCCGCGGCGCGCACGTTTATAACAACACTTATCTCGAAGCCGCCACGGAAAATATCATGTACGGCGGCGCGGCCAACCGGATCGACGGGATGGTTCCCACGAACATCGAATTCCGCCGCTGCGTCTTTACCAAACCGGCCGCGTGGCGGCAGCTTCCGCCGGTCAGCAGCGGTTCGACGCTGAACGAAAAAAACCTGTTCGAAACAAAGAACGCCCGGCGAATTTACGTCGAGGGCTCGCTGCTTTCGAACCACTGGGACGCGCTGCGCTCGCAGTATTACGCGATCAATCTAAAATCCACTTCCGACGCGCCGAACAGCGACGGGGGCAGCCCCTGGTCGGTCAGCGAAGAGATCGTTTTTGAAAACAACCGCGTCTCGCACGTCAACGGCGGCGTCAGCGTCGCGCGGGATTTTTATCACGCGGGAATGTCCTACGACACTCTAAAGCCGCAGCACATCAGATTTATCAACACCTTATTCGACGATCTTACCTTCGGCCGCTGGGGCACCGCCCGCACCTGGACATTTTACATGGCGGGCGTTGACGATCTGCTGGTAAAACACGTCTCCGTCATCGACGCCAACGACACTCCCGATCAGGGCGAAGAATTGATGATGTACTTTAACTCGGTCAGTTCCTATCGTCCTGAGATCGCCGATTCTATCCTGCCGCTCAATACTTACGCGATCAGAAATAGCTGCGGCGAAGGCGTCGGCGCGCTAAATGTCGGCACTTCCGGTTGGTTCGATGCGGTGACGGGCAGCAGCTGCGGAGCGACCGCCGGCGCAAACGCCGGGATCTGGCGCATGGCGGGAAATGTCCTGCCGAAAATGCGAACCTATCACAACCCGAATAATTACCCGCAAGGCAATTTCTATCCGGAAAATTACAGCGGCGTCGGCATGCAGTCTTATCGACGCTGCGGCTCTTCCTATACTGCAGACCCATGCGATGCGGCGATCTCGGATTTTTCACTGCGAACGGATTCCGCTTACAAGAACGGAGCGAGCGACGGCACCGATCCGGGCGTCAGCGCCGGTGTTTTAAGCAGCCGCGTTTTCTGCACTGCGTCCGGTAATACCGGCGCGTGCATTTCCGGCGGAACCGGAGGCCCGCCGCCCCCGACACCGACTCCTTCGCCTACACCCGCGCCTACACCTGTACCGACTCCGACAGTTACGCCGACTCCCGCGCCGACACCCGCGCCTACTCCCGCGCCTACTCCGACGCCCGTTCAAACGGGCACGTATCCGGGACCGGCGGCAGTCCGTCTGCCTGGAATTATCGAAGCGGAAAATTTCGACCGCGGCGGTGAGGGAACCGGCTATCACGAAACTTACGGCGCGACCGGCAGCGGCATCTATCGCAGCCAGCCTGCCGAGGCCGTCGATCTGCAGGGTCGGGCCGGAGCTTCGGGCGGATACGCCGTGATGGAAGCGTCCGCCGGCGAATGGTTGTCTTATACGGTCACGGTGCTTGGTTCCGGACGCTACGAAGTAGGCGTTCGCTACGCTTCCGAATTTCGCGACGGCACTTTTCATCTCGAAGTCGATGGGCAAAACGCGACCGGCGCGATCACCGTTTCGCCGACCGGAAACTGGTCGTACTATCGTCCGGTTTTCCGCAAGATCGATCTCAGCGCCGGGCAGCACACCATCCGGCTGGTGATGGACACCAATTCCGTGAATCCGCAAACCGGCGCGGTTTCGCCGGTCGTCTGCAATTTCGATTCGATCATTTTCCGCTCCGCGAAATTCGATTTCGACGGCGACGGCAAAACCGATCCGGGCGTTTTTCGCCCCGCCACCGGCGTCTGGTATATCAACCCGGAAAACTCCGGCACGAAGCTGAACTCGATGAAATTCGGACAAACGGGCGACGTCCCGGTGATGGCGGATTATGACGGCGACGGCAAAGCCGACCGCGCGGTTTTTCGTCCCGCAACCGGCGCGTGGTATTACATCAACAGTTCGAACAGCACCGTCGGCGGCAGCACTTTCGGAATGGCGGGCGACCAGGCCTCCGCGGGAGATCACGACGGCGACGGCCGGGCGGATCTGACAATATTTCGCCCGGCGACCGGCGTTTGGTATCGCATGTTAAGCGGCACGGGCACGTTTGCCGTGCAGCAATTCGGTATGAACGGGGACATCCCCGCAGCAGCCGATTACGACGGCGACGGCCGGCAGGATATCGCGATCTATCGCCCGTCGAACGGCGCGTGGTATTTGCTGCTGCCGGGAGTTTCCACGGCGGGCACGATGGAGTACCAGGTGTCCGGCTTGTTCTTCGGAACGCCGGAAGACCGCCCGATGCCGGGTGATTATGACGGCGACGGACGCGCGGACATTACCGTCTGGCGGCCTTCGACCGGAACCTGGCATCACCTGTCCTCGGAAACGGGCGCTTATAGTTTGGTGCCCTTCGGAATGGCGGGCGACAAACCCGTCTCGGGCGACTATGACGGCGACGGTAAAACCGACCGGGCTGTTTTCCGTCCATCGACGGGAGTCTGGTATTTGCTCAATTCGACCGGCGGACTCGCCGCCTATCAACTCGGAATGGACGGCGATATTCCGGTCTCTGCGCCTTAACGTGATCGAGTCGGCTCTGAAGGTTCAGGGGAGTTCCTTCAGGGGCCGATTCTCCGGCAGGGCGGAGGCCCGGCCTCATTGAAATAGTGTGGAAAATATTCAATGGGGCCGGGCACACATCGAAAATTTTTGGTCGCGGGACCTTTTGCCGAAAGGCTTGAATCCTATAGTGCGTTTCTGAAATTCAAATGATAAAGGCGAACAGAAATGAAAAAAGCACTGTTAGTAGCAACGATAATAATTGTGTACACGGCCAGCGCGCAGGCGCAAACCCGGCCGCGTTACGCGCTCGACGATTTTTCATCCGGCACGGTTAGGGTCAAACCGTCCGCCGGGATCACGGTTTCACCGGAAAGGGTTCCGATAAAACCACTTGTCAAAAAGACCGTCCAGAAAACCGCGAGAACTGCGCAAACTTTGGGCGCGCGGGATTCCTACGCGCTGGCGGAAACCTCTCACGCGGTTTCTCATCTGCCGGGAAAATATTCGCACGGCGCCGGGGTGTCGCTGCGCGGCAATTCCACCGGCAGCGCTGAGGTTGACGGTTACATTCTCGATTCCTGCGCGCGTTACCGGGTCGATCCGCTGCTGATCTTTGCGCAGATGAATCAGGAATCTTCCTTCAAACTCCGGGCTACTTCCTATAAAGGCGCGAGCGGCTTGATGCAGTTGATGCCCGCGACGGCGGCGCGTTTCGGCGTCACCGACATTTACGATCCGCAGCAGAATATCGAGGGCGGCGTGAAATATATGCGCTGGCTGCTGGACACTTTTAACCAGGATATTTCGCTCGCGCTGGCCGGTTATAACGCCGGTGAAGGCGCGGTAATGAAATACGGCTGGGCGATCCCGCCCTATAACGAAACACAGGATTATGTCCGGCGGATCAGCGCTCGTTACGAAATACTGCGCGGTTCGGATATCCCTCGCGCGGGAGCGGCCCGGCCTTACGCCGCAAGATCATATACGCCCCCCGCCGCAGCCGCGCCGGTGGAAAAAAAGAAGCCCGCCGTCACGCTCAGCAAATACGAAAATCCGGTTTATGCGGTCAGAACCGCCGACGGCAGAATGCAGTTAGTGAACCGCCGCTAAGTTTTTAAAAAAGTTTCTCCTCCTGGTCCAGGTTCGGACGTGTACGGCCGGTGTAACAACCGGCCTTTTTTTTCGTCTCATCATCGGGTAGTCGTTCAGAACTGCGCGTTCACGCGCGATCCCTGTCAGTAGCGTCGGCGTCAGCGGATGCGTCTTGTTTAGAGTTCAAGCTTTAGCTTGTCTTGTTTATAAAATCTAAGACAAACTAAAGTTTGAACTCTAAACTTTTTTATCCGGTGCTTTTCTTGAGTCCCGTAGGGACGAAATATTATAGCCGCAAGTTCCTGTCAGTAGCGTCGGCGTCAGCCGATGCGTTCCTGTCAGAACCGGGAGCGCTATAAGTAGCCGCGACTGGGTTTTCTTTCTCTGGTTGGCTTTGCTTTTTTCGTGTCTTTTCGTGTTATTTCGTGGTTACTTCTTAAAGCTCTGTCAAACCACATACAAAACCGGAGTCACAAAATGTCAGAACCGGGAGGGGGACTGACCGGATTCCGGTATTATGTAAAAAGAGGCAACCGCAAAGAACGCCAAGTTGCGGACGCAAAGCTCGCAAAGAAAACATCACTTCGCGTCCTTTGCGTCTTCTCTTTGCGCTCTTTGCGGTTTATTTCTTGCTTTACGCCGGACAGACTTTTATTGATCCGGCGTGTACGACATGTCATGCTCCCAGAAAATTCTACAATTTTCCCAAACCCTCAAAAACCATTATCGCCACCCACTACTTAATTAAGATATGCTCACATTCTCTGATGCGGTGCGGCAGGCCGGACACACGGTTTGGCCTGGGCACGCCGGGCATGCTTGGCAGCCCGGAAGGCAAGATAACTTGTCTTTGAAAGTCATAGCGAACCCCGATATCGTAAAGCTTGAACCGGGCCGGGGTAAAAACGTCAGAAGCTAGCAGCGCCACGGGTCCGCGGCGCGATGCGAAAACAAAGCCGGGCCGGACGCTGCGAGGCCTATGGTCAGTTCCTACACTCGCAGGACAGAGGCTGATTAGTAAAGAGAACTGGCTAAGCATGTAAATACCCAGTATTGCGGTCCCCGCCTAAAAACCACGGATCGCCCACCGCGCAGGCGTTCGAGCACGCCGCGAAGTGTCAACCCGCCGCCCGCAACAGAGACCAATTAAACAGTGAATAGTGAATAGTGGCCGGAAGTTCAGAGTTGCGCGTTCACGCGCGATCTTCACGCCTAAAGGCGTAACTCTGAACGCGTGCGCATTCCTGTCCGCTGCATTGTGCGCGATCTTCACGCCTAAAGGCGTAACTCTGAACGCGTGCGTGCGATCCGAAAACTCCCCTCCTTACGAAGGAGAGTTAGAATTTTTAATGATCTTATTCTATAAATATGGTGTCCCTACGGGACTTTTTGAAGACAAGAGCGGGCGCAAGCGGCCCTTCCGGACTGCAAATTTATCAGACTTTAATATTTTTTCTTTCGCGCGGCGGCGATCAGATCCTGGCGTCCAGCATCTCTCTTACTTTTTTTGAGAAGGCGTCGAAGGTGAAGGGTTTCTGGATAAAGTTTTTGTCGATCTCGATCACGCCCTGGCGGATGACCGCGTCGTCGGTGTAGCCCGACATATAGAGCACTTTCGCATCGGGCCGCAGCGCGGCCAGTTCTTCGGCCAGTTGGCGGCCGGACATATTCGGCATTACGACGTCCGTGATCAGCAGGTCGAACTTGATATCCTGCTGTTTGCAGACCGCTAAAGCCTGAACGCCGTCGGAGGCTTCGATCACGCTGTAGCCGCAGGTTTCCAGTATCTGGCGGGTCAAATTGCGGACGATCTCTTCGTCTTCGACGAGCAGGATGGTTTCCGTGCCGTTGGGCACCTGGTCGGATGCGACCGACACTTTCGGCGCTTTTATTTCTTCCTCGATCCGGGGCAGGAAGACTTCGAAGGTCGTGCCTTTTCCGACTTCGCTCTCGACGCGGATATAGCCGCCCGATTGATTGACTATGCCGTAAACCGTCGCCAGCCCGAGGCCGGTTCCTTTGCCCACTTCCTTGGTGGTATAGAACGGTTCGAAGACGTGTTCCTGGATCTCCTGGCTCATACCGCTGCCGGTATCGGTGACGGATATCCGGACGTAATCGCCGGGCAGCGAGCCGATGTGCCGCGCCGCGTATTCCGCGTCGATCTGAAAATTGCTGGTTTCGATGACGAGCTTGCCGCCCTGCGGCATCGCGTCGCGCGAATTGACCGCCAAATTTATGATCACCTGAGAGAGCTGTCCCGGGTCGGCTTCGACGCGGCCGATATCGGCGCCCAGATTTGCCACCAGTTTAATATCTTCGCCGATCAGGCGTTCGAGCAGCTTGCCGATCTCCGTCACTTCCTGATTGATGTCGAGCACTTTCGGTTTCAGCACCTGCCGGCGGCTAAAGGCCAAGAGCTGCTGGGTCAGCGCGGCGGAACGCTCGCCCGCTTTTTTGATCTCCAGGAGGTTTTGCCGCAGGGCGTCGCCTTCCGGCAGCTTTCTCAAGGTCAGATCGCTGTAGCCGTTAATGGCCGTCAGCATATTATTGAAATCGTGGGCGATGCCGCCGGCCAGCCGTCCGACCGATTCCAGCTTTTGCGATTCGCGCAATTGCTCGGCGCCTCTTCTTTCCTGTTCCAGCAGGCGCACGTTTTCGATCGCGTTGGCCGCCAGATTCGCCGCCATTCTCATCGCGGTCGCGTGTTCCTGGGTATAGGCCTCGAGGTCGTAACTTTGCACTTCGATCACGCCGATGGCGTTGCCCATGATCTTCATCAGGGCGACGACGGTCGAACGCGGATTGCGCGAATCTTCGTCGTATCCGAAATAAACATTCGAAGTCTTGCCCCCGATACTTCCCTGATAATCATCGACGATGATCACCTCGCCGGTCTCAAGCGCCTGCCCGACCGGACCTTTGGCAACCTTTACCGGCCCGATATCCGTAACATTGGATTCCTTGCCGTTGTACCACATGAAGATCACCTGGCGCGAGGTCTGCGTCTGGTCGAAGAGCGAGATGAGCAGCGCGGAACAGGGAACCGATTCGCGGGCGAAATTTAGAATTGCGCTGAAAACCGTCGGCAGGTCACGCGCCGCGCCGGTCGCCTGCGCCAGCGTAGCCAGCCGGTTTAACAGGTAATCGTATTCGCGGATGGCGCGTTTGTTTGCTTCCGCCAGCTGCATTCCGCTGATCCGCAGCTGTTCTTCGTCCAGCTTGCGCTGCGTTATATCCTGCAGGGTCGAACGGATGCCGGTAATATTTTCGTCACTGTCAAAGATCAAACGATCTTCCTTTAAGACAGATACGAACGTGCCGTCCTTTCTGATAAAGGTGCGTTCGATCGGGCGAAACTGCGATTGCCCGCCGAGTTTTTCCGCCACGTCTTCGCGCAGATCTTTTTCCACGACGATCTCCCAGACGTGACGCCCTCTCAATTCTTCGTCGGTGTAACCGAGCAGTAATTCCTCGGTATGATTGATGCGCGTAAAACATCCATTGGTATCGATCTCGTGATAGGCGACCGGAGCGTTGTCAAACAGGTCGCGGAATTTCGCCTCGTTTTCGCGCAGCGCTTCCTCGGTTCGCTTGCGCTCGATCGCGAGGGCGATCTGGTCGCCGACCGCGGTCAGAAGCTCGAGGTCGCGCTGGCCGTAGGCGTTCCTGTCTTCGTAGTGCTGCACCACCAGCACACCGATAATTCCGCTGAGTGTCCGCAAAGGCACTCCCAGCCAGATCGCGGGCGGCGTGCCGATCAATTCGATCTCGCCCTGCTCGTTGAGCTGCCGGATAACTTCCGGCGACATCAGTTTCGCCTCGCCCCGCCGTAAAACGTATGCGGTCAGCCCCCGGCCCAGTTTTTGCGGCGGCGCGGCCGTATCGAACTGGTCTTTACAGAACGGAATGTGAAGCAGGTCGGTTTTTTTATCGTGCAGCGCGACGTAGCAATTTTCCGCGTAGATCACGTTCTTCAGACATTGATGGACAAGCTCGAGCAATTCGTCCATGTCCGAGGTCGTGGTCACACCCTTGATGATCGCGGTGATGGCTTCGGATTCCGCTTCCGCGCGATTGCGTTCGGTAAGATCGCGATTGGCGTTCTCATACAGGCTGCGGTATTGTTCTTCGCTGCGTTTCAGCGTTTTCTCCGCGTGTTTGCGTTCGGTGACATCGCGGGCGATGCCCTGGATCGCGGCCGGAACGCCGTCTTTGAGAATTACGCGGCTGCCGACCTCGAGCGTCAGCCGGCGTCCGTCTTTGGTATTGCAGTCAATCTCATAGACAGTAGGTTTTAAGTTTCCGGCGGCCCTTTCAGATATTCTCTCCCGGATCTTTTCCAAATCCTCCGGCACGACGATCGCGCCGATATTCATCGAACGGATCTCTTCGCTCGTATAACCGAAAATGCGTTCCGCGGCCCGGTTTATCGAAATGTAATTTCCCGCCAGATCGTGAATGTAAATAATATCGTGCGCGTTCTCGAACAGATCGCGCAGGCGCGCTTCGCTTTCCTTTAAATTTTCATCCGCCTGTTTTCCGCCGGCGGGATTTTCGATCAGATCGATCGCCGTCAGATCGGTCAATTCCACATCCTCCGATAAGTCATAGGAAGAGAACGCGTCGAAATCCGACTCGAACGGAAGGGAGGCGATCGGCCCGGGTTGATTATTGATAGGCACTATATGGTAATTATTGTTCATTTAGGATGCCGCCCGCAATTCCGAAAATACTTTTACGACGGCCGGGTCGAATCTCGATCCCGCGGCAAGCTGCAGTTCCCGCAGGGCTTCTTCCGGGGTGAGGATCGGGTGTGTTCTGACCTCGGAAGTCATCTCGTCATAGGCGTCGGCAACGGCTATAATGCGTGACTGCAACGGTATACGGTCGCCGCTTAGTTCGTCCGGATAACCCCTGCCGTCGTAGCGTTCGTGCTGGTATCTGATCACTGCCGTGACGTCTTCGAGGTCGGGAATTCCGGCTAAAATATCGAGCCCGCGCTTGAATGTTTCTTTCACGATGCTGACCTCGCTTTCGCGCAGCGGCGTGAGTTTGAGCAGAAGTTTGTCGGGGATCCTGATGTGGGGCACTTCGTGGAGAAAGGCCGCGAGCAGGAGTTGTTTCAGGTCGTGATGCTCGAGGCCGAACTTGCGGCCGATCGCGACGGCATAGTCGGCCGTGCGCCGGGCGTGCCCGTGCGCCTTCGGATGTTTCAGGGCGAGCATTTCACCGACCATTCGCACAAAGCCTTCCACGGTAGTTTTCAGTCGGGTCCGGAGGCGCTCGTTTTCCAGGTTGAGAGCGTGCTGATCCCTGACGGTTTCGTAATGCTGAATCGCCCGTTTCACGGTCTGGCACAGCTCGCCGTTGACCCACGGTTTGGTGACGTATTTATAAACGACGCCGGAATTGATCGCTTCGACCAGCGCCTGGATGTCGGTGTAGCCGGTCAGTATTATCCGCACGGTATGAGGCCGCACGAGCGCCGCCTGCTTGAGAAAATCGACGCCGGTCATTCCCGGCATGCGCTGGTCTGAGATGATCAGCGCGAAATCGTATTGTGTGAGATACTCCATCGCTTCGCCGCCGCTGACCGCCGTTATCACCGTGTAGTCGGTTCGGAAGAGACGCTCCAGCAGACGCAGGTTAGCGGCTTCATCGTCGACAATAAGAATTTTATAACTCATAAGATTATTGCGTGTTTAATATTTGTGCCGGATCTTCGTATCGGATATCGCCGGGCCGGGACGGTTCGATATTGGTGGGCAGGGTAACGGTGAACGCCGCGCCTTTGCCGGGCTGGCTTTCGACGTTGATCGAGCCGCCGTGACGGGCGACGATGCTGAAAGAGATCGATAATCCCAACCCGGTGCCTTCGCCGACCGGTTTGGTGGTGAAAAAAGGATCGAAGATGCGGCTGAAATGTTCGGCCGCGATGCCGGCCCCGGTGTCGCTGATGACGACCACGACGAAGCTGTCATCCTGCCGGGTGGTGACGGTGACCTCGCCGCCTTTTTCGCTGACGGCCTGCGCCGCGTTCACCAGCAGGTTCATCCAGACCTGGTTCAACTGGCCCGCATACACGTCGATCGGGCTAAGCTCGCCGTAACTTCGCACCAGCCTGACGTTTCCGCTGCTGAAAAAGCGCGACAGCAGCCGCAGGGTGGAATCGATGCCTTCGTGAATGTCGGTCTTCTTAAATTCGGCTTCGTCGAGCCGTGAAAAAGTTCGCAGATTCTGCACGATGTCGCGAATGCGTTCGGTGCCTTCGCGGCAGTCGGCGATGATCGATCCCAGTTCCGACAGTGACATTTCGTAATCGATCTCTTTTTTGATCGCCAGCGCGCCCGCCGCCGTCGCCGTGTTCAGATCCGACTGATCGTAGTAATTGAACAATCTGGTCAGTCCGCCGATGCTTTGTTCGAGGATGTCGAGATTTCCGTAAACGAATCCCACCGGGTTGTGAAGTTCGTGCGCGATCCCGGCGACCATCTGGCCGAGCGAAGCCATTTTTTCGCTTTGCACGATCTGCGCCTGCAGGCGTTGAAGCTGTTCTTTGCCGCGCACCAGTTCGTTGTTGCGGGTTTCGAGGTCGAGTTTGTACTGGCGGGAATTGAGCAGCAGCCCGCGCCATTCCAGCGCCCGCTCGACGGTAAATTCCAGCACGTCCAGATCGCAGGGTTTAAACAGGTAATCGAATGCGCCGAGCCGAACCGCGTCAAGCGCCCGCTGCGGCCGGTCGATCCCGGAAACGACGATGACCGCCGTATAGGGATAATTTTCGATCACCTTGCGCAGCAGCTCGGTGCCGGATTGGCCGGGCATCATCACGTCGGTTATGACCACCGCAAACTCATTGGCTTTTAGCTGCACCAGCGCTTCCTCGACGGAAGCGGCTTCCGAACAGGCGTAACGTTCCGAGAGACACGAATTAAAAAGCTGCCGCACCGTGCTCTCGTCATCCACCAGCAGGACGCGTTTCCTGTCTTCAGCGGGGATCGATCCCGGCATGATTGACGGATTGGTTTCCCGCTGAAATATCAATGAAGGTGGTGTGTGGGGCATCGTGTTAGTTTTATAACCGGAGGGTGGCTTACGGGCTTTTGAGCAGGCCCGAAGACTAAACCTGACAATACTAATTGCAAACGCCGTGCCCTTCGCCGCGTCCCTGCCTTAGGCCGCGCATCAGGCTCAAAACAAAGTAGTTAATCCACGCAGCGCGCACATCCGGAATTCGCGGCTAAAGCGATAGGGAATTTAGTCGCACTTATTTGGCGTCCGCTGAGGCATTTGTCCGCACCGGAAAAATGATCTTAAAAACCGCGCGCGGCAGCGTTAATCTCTCCGCAACGGTTCCGGTTTGTTAGTGTGATTTCGGGGTAATTTCGCGGGCAGAGCCTATACGTCTTTACTCTTTTACCGGTGGGATATTTTTGCGCCGGCCAAACCAGAGATCACCGGATGCGATAGTCATTACCCAGACGGTCGCCGTCAGATAACCGGCGATCACGTCGCTCGGATAATGCACTCCCAGATACACCCGTGACACGCCGATCGAAACGATCAGAAACACCGCCAGCGACCAGACCAGGATTTTCAGCGGAACGCTTTTCAGCCGGGCGGCCACCAGCCACGCTAAAACTCCAAAGAAACATAATGCGGCGAAGGCATGCCCGCTGGGAAAGCTAAAGGAGTCCGGCCGTGTGTAATCGAAAAAAGCTTCGGGACGGGCGCGGTGATAAAACGCTTTCAGGACCGGCTCTAATATTTGTTCGCCGACCATCGTAAAAATAAATAAGGCAAGAGCGCGTTTCCATCTCAGATACAGAAAAATAATTACCGCCAGACAGCTTGCGGGAAAGAGCACGTAAAAAGAACCGATGAACGAGACAAAAAGCATGAACTGCGTCAGCGCGGAACTGGCGATCTGATGGATCGCTTCTCTGACATTCTCATCGAATATTTTTGCATCGCCTTCAAAAACTTCGTTTGCCAGCCAGATAAAAACGGCGGCGGAACCGATCGCTAAAAATAATCCGAAGAGCAGCTCCCAACCGAAAAACTTTACGATGCGCAGAAAAACCGCGGCAAACGGCAATCTCGCCCACCCTTTTCTCTCTTTATTTTCCGGACGCGTCATGTGTTTTCGTCTTCGACCCTGCCGTGATGAATATGAGGATCATTGCCTATCCGCGCCTATCCGCGCCTATCCGCGCCTATCCGCGAATGACCAGCAGCGATCCGATAACTACCAGCACCGCCCCGAAAAAAATGCCCCAGGTCAGATTTTCACCCAGAAGTAAAACCGCCAGAAAAACCGTGACCACCACGCTCAACTTATCTATCGGCGCGACCTGCACGGCATCGCCGATCTGCAGCGCTCGAAAATAGCACAGCCACGAGGCCGCGCCCGCAAGGCCCGCCAGCGTGATAAAGATCCACGCTTTTGAACTGATCTCTCTCATCTGATTCAGATCGGTGCGAAACAGCACCAGAAGACAAAGAGACGCCGCCATGATAACGGAGCGCACGGCAGTCGCCAGCGTCGAATCTATATCGCGCATTCCGATCTTGCCGAAAATTCCCACCAGTCCGGCGAATAAAGCTGAAAGAAGCGCATAGGCAAGCCAATTCATACAGTTACGCCTTTCCCTCGTCGTCCAGAATATACCAGACGCCGCGTTTTGTCTTAATAAACCGTCGCGGCTCTGGAGATAAATTTGAACAATTGCGGCGGGGTGCGGATTCTGAATGCGCAAAACTGAGAGGCCTTTAAAGCTTTTTTCGTGTTATTTAGTGTATTTTCGTGGTCCAGTCTTTATCGCTACCATTAACAAAACCTTAAGAATTAACCACGAAATAACACAAAACGACACTAACAAAACCGAAACCGCGACTTTATAGGCAAAGCCGTAAGGGTGTCAAGATATAGACACTTTGCCTTGGTAAAAATACCCCGGCAGGTGCGAATTTAACCACCGGAAATCAAATCAAACAAAAAAACGCTTTTTCGCAGGCACTCTATCCTCTGCATTATCCTCATTTACAGACCGTTCACACTCTTTCACAACGAAATTTAACATTGTTGGCACGCGGCTTGCGCTTAACCCGACGATGCGCGGTTTTTTTTGCGTCTCTTACGAGCCTCTCAATCTAAAAGGAAATAACAATGAAAAAAGTAATTTACTTGGTGTCGATAACCTTGTTGCTGGTTGCCGGCGCAATGGCGCAAACATCTGCAAAAAATTTCGGCCGTATGTTCGTTTTGCCCGTCGCCGGAAACGCTGCGCCGGAAGCCGTCGTCACCGCGGCCGCGCCGACCATTAACGTCGAAACAGGAACGAATTTCACCGTCCCGGTAACCGTTTCCGATACGACCGGACAAGGGATAATTGCTTATCAATTTGACCTGCATTACGACCCGGCGGTAATTCAGCTGCAGACGAACCCGGTTGAAGTTGCCGGCACTATCAGCGGCGGCCTGATCGCCGTCTTTAACCCGATCACGCCGGGAATTCTCAAAGTGGCTGTTTATGGCGCCTATCCACTCACGGGCGCGGGAACTTTAATTAACTTCAAATTCACGGCGGTAGGCCCGCCAGCGGCCGCCTCGCCTTTAACCTGGGTAAACTTTATGTTCAATGAGGGCACTCCGGGTGCCAATGCGATGAACGGACAGGTAAAACTTGTTTCGAGCAGCTCCGGCTCCGGCCCAGTGCCGAGCAATTTCTCGGGACAGGAGACCGTTGGCGGCACGAAAGATCTGCTCAATAACATTTACCGCAATAACACTTTTGTCATGATCTCCAACGATCCGGCCGACCCGGCAAACGCCGGTTCGCTGACCGTATCCTTAGATATGGCTCCGATCGATGGGCTGCCGGGCGCTTATAATATCGTCAGCGGCAATTGGTCGCTGACGGTCTTCCGCGAAGGCAATTATGTCGGATCGCTTTACGGAGAAATTTCCCGCGGCCGGGTGACCGATACTCTCAACAACTTGACCGGAGAGACACTCCAGCGAAAGATCAAAGCGCGGATTCGCATTAAGGGCGGCATCGGGAGTTATGAAAATATCAGGCCGCAGGAAACCAACAACGCCGATTTCACCTTGTCCGCCGATTATCTCAACGGGAGAAGGGCATCGGCTTCAATGGCCGGCTTCTAGCCGGTCCATAACCCATTGCGAGCACTGAGATGCCGGACGTTTTTCGTCCGGCATTTTGCTTTTTAAAATTAAGCGCCGTCACCGAGTTCACGGGGAAAATTAAAATACTCTCTGTGAACTCTGAGTTCTCTGTGGCTTATTGCAACGAAAATAAAATAAAAGAATTTCTTATAAAAATGTGATTTTTTCTGTAATGTTTTGAGGGCTTTTTCCCATATATATAATAGGCTTATTTTTCAAAAGAATGACGGTAGTCACGAAAACGTTCTTATATTATAACCTCTTTATTTAGAATATTTATATTTCTATAACGGGAACTTGACAAACAGAGGTCAGACCATTAATATTCATCACGTTTCCCCATTTACTATTAAGTATATGACAGCGGTCTATATGCTTTTGACTTGTAGCAAGTATCCCCGTACATGCGCCTTTGGAGGTTTTCAAGTCTTTTCTTGATAAGTGTGAACGAATCTTGTTCACGCTTATAAAAGATACTTTTTTTGAATAGAAAATGCTGAACTCCCCGGTTCAATTGCAGTAAATCAATCATAAATTTGAGGGTTAACAGGTCAGATATCATATTGACATTATGGGTCAGTATGTATTGCTCTGGCCAGGCTCCGTAAATAGACGAGTTTAGATTTTACATTCTTATTGAAGGGTAAAATATTGAGGAAAACTGAGCGATTACGCGAATAACCGCCCAGTGCTTATTTCTTCAAACGAGCCGTCAAGAGACATGCCGTCTGAAGGTGTTGCTAAGCACCCACATCATACCGCAGTCTCCGATCGGTTCCAAATAAAAAAAGATCTAGTTAAATGTGCTCTTAAAAAGGCGTTAGAGAATCGGCGCATTTATATTTTTGGCCATTCTCAGTATGTGTTGTCGAAACTTCGACAGATTCGACAGAGGAGATCCTTCGTCTCTACCAAGAATCGGACAGAAGGAAGCTAACTTCGCAGTAACGGACTTTCGGTACTTAAAGTTACTAAATTCTCCTTGGCTCAAAAAAGCAGTTCAAAAAGCCGCTTGAATTCTGCCTGTTTCTCGGGGTAGGTGTCCTCCCCTGAAGATCAGGCTCTGAAAATCAGGCGTAAATGTTAGTAACCATTGAAGGAGAAAATAGAGATATGTTAAGAGTGTTCGATCGCGTGAGACCGTTAGCCTCACCAAAATATTCCGCCCGCACAGCATTTCCCGCGAGCTGGCGCAGCCGGGTAAGCATTTTAATAAGTTTATTTATCATAACTATCGTATCGAGCGGATATGCCGCGGCACAAACGATTACTTTTGAGACTTATACGCCGGGCAGTATAAACGGCCAGGACGGCTGGAGTAAGACCGGTTCTTACGATCATGCGGTCTCCTCGAGTTTGGGTACCGCGGGTTTCGGAGCGCAAAGTTACCGGATGTCGAATGCGATAACTTCGGGCGGCTTCGCCGACCAGACATATTCCAGATCGCTGGCGAATGAAGCCGGTGAAACGACAGCGGCTAACAACGGACTCTCAGGCGGAACTCGCCAAAAGAATTTTGAACTGCAGTTTGGCTTTGCGTCTGCCGTGCCGGGAGCGCAACAGCCGGGAATGGCGATGTCGGTTTCCCCCGATCGCGGCGACGGCGCTCGCATGAGCTACCTTCGTTTTGAAGATCAGGCAAACGGCATTCATGTTTTCTTCGACGACTATCAGGACCTCGCGCCGTTTGGAACGGCGATCGGCGACGCCGCAAACGGCTGCGACGCGGGCGGCGATAATTTTACCGATATTGACATCGCTACGCTTGCCAGAAACGTGCCCCATACCATTAAATTTGCGATCTTCTTTATCGACGGCCCCCGCAATGATGTGGTGCAGATATATATCGACGGCGTTCTGGTTAAGACCGGAACGACCTGGGAAGATTACAGCCGTTATTGTCAGAACAGCCAGCCGGCCACGGTCGATTCGCTTTTGATGAGAACGGCGGGCGCCTCGGCGGCCACTTCCGGCAACGGATTTCTTTTCGACAACATGGATTTTGCGTCGTCCACCAGCGCTACCAACCTGGTAGTTGACGACGACGGGCTCGGCAGCGCCGCGGACTGCAACGCCGCGACACCGGCTTATTCATCGATCAGCGCGGCGGCGGCGGCGGCAAATCCCGGCGACACGGTGCGTGTCTGTTCGGGAACGTATTCGGCGCCCAATACCATCGAGCTTAACAAAGTGGGACTGACCCTTCTCGGAGTCGGTCCGACAAAACCCGTCATCCAGGCATCCATCGCGACCGTCGGTTCGGGAAACCATAATGCGTTTCATGTCTCGGCCAGCAACATCACGATGGAAAATCTGGAAATTCAAAAGACCGACGTGACGGGCGTTCAGGAACTCATCTGGGTTCAGGCGGATAATTTTACCGCTAAGAACAATCTGATCTACGGCGCAAATCCGGGCATGACCTGGGATGCCGCCGGCCAGATCAGCCGCGCGTTTATCGTCTCGGTTTCAAATAATTTATTACTCCAGAACAACACGATCCACACGCTGCGGCAGCCGGCTTATATGAGCGGTTCCGCGACCAGCGGCGGCTCGATCACGGGCAATAACGTATCCGGCACGAAAGGCTGGGTCGTCGAGGGCGGTAATTTCGCCTTTAGCGGAAATACCTGGGGCGAACCGCAGAATCAATCCTGCGACATCGCTTTGATTCCCAGCGTGGCTCCGGCCAACAATGCGTTCTACGAACCGCTGCTTACGCTGAGCACGAACAATGACAATGCTTTCGTCTGCGCGCAGTATGCCGGCGGCGAAAACGGCCGCGCGACCGCATATGTCAACGACGGCGCAGCGCCGGGCGGAAACGGCAGTGATAATGCGAATTATCAATCGATCAATACGGCAGTCGCGGGCGCGCTCAACGGCGGCACGGTTTCGGTAGCGGCCGGAACATATAACGAAGACGTAACCGTCGGCAAGAGCGTAAAAGTCATCGGCGCGGGCGCTACTGGTACGACGGTTTCCGGCCCCATCGGCGGCGGCGCTTCGACCTTTGCGATCGCGGCCAATAATGTCGAGATCAGCGGTTTCACGATCACCCGCGCGGGTAACAACCTGACGGATTGGAACGACCCCGGTTTAAATAGTGCGGGAGTTTCCGTGCAGGGGCTGGCGATCTCCGGCCTGCTTTTCCATGACAACACGATCACGGGCATGCGCACCGGTATCGATATCAATAACAGCAACGGGCATACGATCCGCAATAACGTCATCGATAATAACCGGACGGGATTTATCTTCCGCAATCAGACCGACAATCTGACGATCGTGGAAAATACGATCACCAACAACTGGACCGTCGGAGTCTTATTTCTCGATGGCAGCGGCGGCACCAATGTCCCGGTGCAAACGGCGGTTAACTGCACCTTCTTTAATAACAATCTGAGCGGAAACTGGTACGGCCAGATCGTCGATCGCCAGAGCGGCGGTTCGTTGCCGGCAGCGGGCACCAATCTGAAAAACTTCAGCGGAAACTGGTTCGGCACCGCTTCGCCGGTCGTGACGACGGCAAACAGCGCGGAGCCCGGCTACGCTGCTCAGATCCCTGTCGCGTACGGCGGCGCAGCCGTTCCCCCGGGCGGACAACCCGATATCGCGGGGACTGCTTCGGCTAACTTCGACTACTCGCCGTATCTCAATGCGGGTTCGGATTCGAATGTCCAAACGACTCCGGGACGCGGCACATACGGTTTCCAGGGAAGCTTCAACTCGCTCAGTGTTAGTGCGGCGAGCGCGCAGACAAGCGCCGTCAGCAAGATCCAGGAAGCGATCAACCTGATCACGGCGGGCGGCTTGCTCGCGGTTCCGGCCGGTTCGTATCCGGGTAATGTAAATGTCAACAAGGCATTGACCATCACCGGCTCCTTTACCGTCGGCGGCACGTTCACCACCAGCGCGGCGGGTGTCGTGCTTAATCCGGGAACCAGTCCGGGCATCATCAACAGCGGCAGTCTGTCATTAGGTTCCGGCACGACCGTGAACATGGAAATAAATGGCACCGTCGCGGGCGCTAATTACGATCAGTTCAACGTTACCGGTACGGTCGGTATCGCCCCTAACGTTAATTTGAATCTTATCGTGGGCTATGTTCCGGGAGCGGGCCATTCGTACACGATCATTAATAACGACAGCAGCGATCCGGTGACGGGAGCGTTCAACGGATTGCCCGATGACGCAGTGTTTTACGTCGGATCAAATTCGTTCACCATTAATTACAACGGCGGCGACGGAAACGATGTGGTAGTAACGGCGGTCAGTCTCTGCAACGCAGTTTCGATCCCGACCAACATCACCACGCTCACCGGCACTACGGTGGTCGCGCCGGTCAATGTTGACGATACGACCGGAAACGGGTTGATCTCAACGGATTTCTGGGTGTCGTACAATCCTTCGGTTGTAACGGTTAATAGTGTCGCCCTTGGTTCCGTTACCGGAGCCGGCACTCTTACCACAAACAGCACGCCCGGTTTATTAAAGGTGTCGGTCTTTTCATCCACTCCGTTTGCCGGAGCCGGGCCTCTGGTCAATATCACCTTTAACGCTATCGGCGCGCCCGGCACATCGAGCCCGGTAACGTTCACGCAGTTCAAGTTCAACGAGGGAACGCCCTGCGTCAGTACTTCGAACGGCTTGATCACGATCCTTTCGGGAACGATCACCGGAACGGTCACTTACGGAAATGAACTCACCGGAGGCGGCCCATCGCCGCGTCACGTTCCGAATGTCACGCTTAATGCGGTCGGTTCGGTAAATGTATCGACGACGACGGCGAACAACGGTACCTACACTCTGAGCGGAATGGGAGCCGGCGCTTACACCGTCACGCCGACGAAGACGGGTGAAGATTTCGGCGCTCTGACCGGCAACGATTCTGCGGTCATCGCGCAGTTTGTCGTTGGCCTCGTGTCACTAAATGCTAACCAGCAAACGGTGGCGGATGTCAGCGGAGCCGGCGGTATCACTTCATTCGATGCGGCATTGATCGCGCGCTATGTGGTGGCTCTGCCGGGGTCGGGTTCATCCGGAACCTGGAGGTTCATCCCGGTTAGCCGTTCATATCCGAACGTTAATTCCAACCAGACGGCGCAGGATTATTCCGCGCTGCTGATGGGCGATGTTACGGGTAGTTGGCTTAATCCGGCAGGCACCAGGCCGGCTGCGGCACGCGGCGGCAGTAAAGGCATTCGTGTCACCGCCGGCGATGTCACGGCTTCGCCTAAATCGGCGATAACCGTACCGGTCACCGTGGCGGCGGATATTTCCGGCAAGGGAATAGTCGCTTACCAGTTCGAGTTGGCTTACGACCCGAAGGTGATCGAACCGCAGGCCGTTCCGGTGGAATTGATCGGAACCATCAGCGACAAAATGACGGTCACCGCGAATGCGGAGACGCAGGGAATTCTGAAGGTCGTCGTATTCGGAGCCTTACCGCTCGAGGGCAAGGGGCCTTTGTTTAATCTGAAGTTCACTGCCGTAGGCGGAGAAGGTGACGAAACTCCTCTGACCTTGCAGAACTTCATTTTCAACGAAGGCGATCAGCGAAACGTGACGACCGACGGCAAGGTGAAGATAACCGCTCAACCGGAGGATGAAGCTTCCATCGAAGGAAGGCTGCTAAGTCCTAAGGGCGATATGTTACCCGACACCGGCGTCATCCTGACCAACTCCAACACCGGCGAAAGCTGGACGGTTCTTTCGAATGCATTCGGTATTTACCGTTTCGGAGGAATTAAAGTCGGCCATACGTACATCGTCAGCACCTTGTCGAAACAGTTTGTGTTTGCCCCGCAGGCGATAACCGTTTTGAGCGATATGTCGGATGTTAATCTCAGAGCCCAGCCCTAACGGTTGGACAGTTAGCGAACATAGCAGGACGGGGAGAAATTTTCGTCCTGCTATGAAATTTAGGAGTAATGCATGTTTTCAGGTACTACCGATTTTTTGGTGAAGCCGCGTCTTTTAAAAAAGGCCGGTTTTTGTGGTGTTAAAAACCGGATCTTTACTGTTTTTAATCTTCTTTTTCTGACTTTTGTTTTAAGCGCGAACGCTCTGCCGCAGAGTCCTAAAATGGATCTGCCCGATGAGCCGCAGGTCGGTACTTTCCCGCTGCTCGGCAAGCACGAGGAAGTAGAGAGGGTTTCTTCCCCAAGCGCCGTCACGATCATTGTGGACGACGACAGCGTATGCCCGGGCGCCACATTTACCACCATTCAGGCGGCGATCAACGCCGCCGCTCCCGGCGACACGATCCAGGTTTGCGCCGGAACATACGCGGAACAGCTCGATATCAATAAAGCGCTGACAGTGCTCGGGCCCAATGCGAATATCGATCCGAATACCGGCGTGCGCGTCGCGGAAGCGGTCATCATTCCGACCGCCAGCGATCCGCTCAGCCCGAGTTTTGCGGGGCCGATCTCCGTCATTTTAGGCGTCAGCGGCGTTACATTTAAAGGCTTTACGGTTGACGGCGACAATCCGGGATTAACTTCGGGCGTTCTTTTTAACGGGGCAGACGTTGACGCGGAATTCGGAATTTACGGCACCGAAACAGCCAATCCCGATGCCATTGTGGTCAATAACATCGTCAAAAACATGGGGGAATTCGGCATCTGGATCAACTCCAACGGGCAGGGCGGCGCGAAAAATGCCAACAGCCTGATCTCCGCGAATAAGGTTGACAATTGTCTCGGCGCATTCGGCCAGGCCATCAGAATTTCCGACGACGCCTGGCTCGACGTGACCAATAACGTAGTGACACGAGTCCGCAGCGGCATCGTGATCGAAAACTACAGCGGCAATACCACCACGCACCCGGCGTCCGTTATCGGCAATAATAATATTTCTTCTTTCCGGCTCGGTATCCGGCATAATTTACATTACGTTTATAGCGGGCCGGGATTCACCATCTCGCAGAACACGATCGCGCCGTATGTTCCGGCGGTTCTGCCGCCGCAGGTATCTGCCGCGACCGCATATCAGGGGATTCGCGTGGAGTCCGTCCAGCAAACGGTTTTTGTCACCGTACAGGATAATATTCTTAGCGGTAACCGGACAGCCCTGACCACCGGCGGTTACACCAGGGATGAAGGTTTGATGCTGACGAACGCCTCCAATACCTCGCCGAACATCGTTTTTCGCCGCAACAGATCAACGGACTTTATTCGCGGAGTTTTTAATGAAACACCCGCCGTTCCTAATTTTGAGAGCAATAATCTGACCAATAACACGACCGGGATCTATCTCAGCACGGATGCGGTCAACGGGCTTAACGCCGGTTATAACCGGATCGCGGGCAACGGCACCGGAATGCGTAACGACGGGCCCGGATCCGTCACCGCCGAAAATAACTGGTGGGGCTGCAACTACGGGCCGGGAGTGTCCGGCGCAGGCTGCGGCGCGGCCGCCAACAGCGCGATCGGAACGATCGATGCCGCCCCCTGGCTGACTTTGACCACGGCGGCGGCCCCTACGTCGATTTTTGTCGGAGGAAATTCGACGGTCACTTCCAAATTGACCATCAATTCGAGCGCGGCGGACACTTCCGGGTCGGGCAATGTGCCTAACGGGACTCCGGCTGCGTTTACCGGAAATCTGGGGACTGTCGCTCCGCCCAATTCGACAACATCGGCGGGCGTGACCGGCACGATTTATACCGCCACTAATGGCGGTGCCGGCGGCGTCGCGACCACGGTTGACGGGCAAACGGTTAATGCCGCTATTACCAATAGTTTTGCCACCTGTAATAATATTTCGATCCCGGCTTTAACTACGCTAAGAAACAATGTAGTGAGTGTTCCGGTAAATGTGGACGATACCACCGGCCGCGATATTATTTCCTATGACTATACCGTAACTTACAACTCTGCGGTTATGACTTATCTGGGAACGGATCAGACCGGAACTTTGAGCACGGGAATGACCGTTACCGTAAATAGCACAACTCCCGGAGTGCTGATCATATCCGGATTTTCCGCGAATCCTCTGACAGGTTCCGGCGCGCTGCTTAAATTAAATTTCAACGCGATCGGAGCGATCGGATCGAGCAGTCCGGTGAATTTCAGCAGCTTTAAATTCAATGAGGGAATCCCGTGCGTCAGCACCGCAAACGGAAGTGTCAGTATCATTTCCGGCATCATCAGCGGAATCGTTAATTACGCCAACTCGCTCACCTTTAAACCGGTTCCTAACACGGTCCTGAGCGCGGCGGGTTCCGTACCGGTATCGACGAACTCGGCTTTTATCACGGGCGCATATTCACTCAGCGGATTGGGAAGCGGCGCTTATACCGTAACGCCTTCGAAAACGACGGACGTGACCGCAATCACCGGTTTCGATTCCGGTTTGATCGCCCAGCATGTGGTGGCGTTAATAACCCTGACGCCTGCGCAGGCGGCCGCGGCCGACGTCAGTGAAGCCGCCGGGATCACCTCGTTTGACGCGGCGCTGATCGCGCGTTTTGTGGTCGCCCTGCCCAACTCCGGCGTCACGGGAACCTGGAAATTCGATCCGGTCAATCGCTCGTATCCCAATGTCGAAACTAATCAGACAAATCAGGATTACAGCGCAATTCTGATGGGAGAGGTTTCCGGCGATTGGGCGGCGCCGACAATGCGCGCGTCCGCCGGGAGGACCAAAGCCGCGCCGGAAGCGATAGTCACCGTGACCGCGCCGACTAAGAATGTCCAGGCATTAGAGAATTTCGATGTTCCGATCACGGTGTCGGATACGACCGGACAGGCGATCATCTCTTACCAGTTCGATATGCTGTACAACCCCGCGGTCATAGAGCCGCAAGCCAGCCCGGTCGATACGTCCGGAACTATCAGCAGCGGGATGTTCGTCACCGTCAATAACCCGTCGCCGGGGTTGCTGAAAGTAGTTGCTTTTCAGGCCAATCCGATATCGGGAGCGGGAACGCTGTTCAAATTCAAATTCAAAGCGGTGGGAGCTCCGCTAAGTTTTTCATTATTAACCTGGCAGAATTTCATGTTCAATGAGGGCACCCCGGACGACAACGCGTTAAACGGCAGGGTAAATGTGGTATTTTCGCCGACGGCCGCTTCCGTGGATGTTTCGGGGCGTGTCTTTACACCAGCGGGACAGCCGATCAAGAATGCCGAAATTTTCCTGACGGGCGGCGACGGCGTGGTGCATACAACCCGCTCGAACCCGCTTGGATATTATTTCTTTGAAGAAATATCGGTGGGCGAAACTTATATCCTGTCGGCGAAAGCGAAACAGCACACATTCAACCCGGTACTGGTGAATGTACTTGATTCAATGACGGACCTCAATCTGATCGCCAACGAATGAGTGCCGGAAAAGTAAAAGGGAATTATCTAAGAATAACCCGGATACGGTTCTTAGGAATTCCCTTTCGATATTAAATTCCTGCTGGTTTCGCCATTTCCACCCCAAACCTGCCTGGATGCTTCCGTACATCGCCGACAGCGAAGTTATTGCCGATATTTTTTTGCATGAGAAGCTGGCCGCGTCATCGGACCGTCATGAGCAGATCAACAGGTTCAGATCACCTCGGGCAGATCACCTCGGGCGGTAAGGTCTTAATTTGGTTCCCATTCAAGCCGGCGAAAATTTAGTCGCCGTGTCCGTAGCCCGCGCGTCAGCAAGGGCGCGATTTTATTGCCTTGAAGATGCGGTCTCCCTCACGCGCGGGCTACTGACTCGGTGAACCGGGTTATCAGGACACCACCGAATTTTTCTTGACATGTTTTGGAATCAGAATTATTCTAAATATAAATCTGACACTATTAAATAAACAATGAAGGATATCGAAGGTTTAGAATTGACGAAAGGACGTCAGTCCGTTCTCCGGGTGATCCGCGAATCGGACAAGCATCTGACGGCCAACGAAGTGTTCGAGGACGCCCGCCGGGTTTTGCCCGGCATCTCATTCGCAACCGTTTACAATTCTCTTCGCTACCTGAAGGAAAAGGGGCTGATCGGCGAGATCCGGTTCGGTTCGGACGCCACTCTTTACGACCGCAAACTGACGCGGCACGATCACGCGATCTGCAACGGCTGCGGAAAGTTGGTCGATTTGGAAGTGCCTCTTCCGGATGGACTGCTTGCGGAAGCGGCCGGCCTCTCGAAATTCAAAACAGTATCGATCGAACTGACTTTGCGCGGCATCTGTCCCGAGTGCAGCGAATAAGCTCGATCACCTAACACCCAAACCAACAAAGGAACAAGCAAAAAATGGCAAATGACAATGAGCAAAATGGCAATGCAGGAAAATGCCCCTTTACCAGCGGAGCGATAAAATTCACGACTGAAAGCAGCCGGTCGAACCGCGACTGGTGGCCGAGAATGTTGAATCTGAACATACTTCGGCAGCACTCTTCGCGATCGGATCCGATGGGCGAGGGTTTCAACTACGCGGAAGAGTTCAAGTCTCTCGATCTGGCGGCCCTAAAGGCCGACCTGGCGGCGCTGATGACCGACTCGCAGGATTGGTGGCCGGCGGACTTCGGTCATTATGGAGGGTTGTTTATTCGCATGACGTGGCATAGCGCCGGAACCTATCGCGTCGGCGACGGGCGCGGCGGCGGCGGCCGCGGGCAGCAGCGTTTTGCTCCGCTCAACAGTTGGCCGGACAATGTCAGCCTGGACAAAGCGCGCCGGCTGCTGTGGCCGATCAAACAGAAATATGGCCGGAAGATCTCCTGGGCCGACCTGATGATCCTGACAGGGAACGTCGCGCTGGAAACGATGGGCTTTAAGACCTTCGGATTCGGCGGGGGCCGCGAGGACGTGTGGGAAGCGGACCAGGATGTTTACTGGGGCGCCGAAACGACGTGGCTGGGCGGCGACGTTCGATACGCACACGGTTCCGAAGGCGCCGACAAGCAGGTGGGGACGCTCGTGTCCGACGATAACGCCGATGGCGACATCCACAGCCGTATTCTCGAGAACCCGCTGGGCGCGGTGCAGATGGGCCTGATCTACGTTAACCCTGAAGGCCCGGACGGCAATCCCGATCCGCTTCTCTCGGCGGTCGATATTAAACAGACGTTTGGCCGGATGGCCATGAACAGCGAGGAGACTGTCGCGCTGATCGCGGGGGGCCATACTTTTGGCAAGACGCACGGTGCTGCCGATTCATCGCACGTGGACATCGAGCCGGAAGGCGCCGGCATAGAGGCGCAGGGTTTTGGCTGGCATAACAGCTTTGGCACGGGTAAGGGGCCCGATACGATCACCAGCGGCCTCGAGGTGACCTGGACCAGCACGCCGACGAAATGGGACAACAATTTCTTCGAGATCCTTTTCGGGCATGAATGGGAGCTTTCGAAGAGCCCGGGCGGCGCTCAACAGTGGGTCGCCAAAGACGCGGAACCTATTATTCCGGATGCTTATGACCCGTCGAAAAAGCACGTACCGACAATGCTGACCACTGATCTGGCGCTGCGCTTCGATCCGGAATTCGGGGAGATATCGAAGCGCTTTTTGGAAAATCCGGATCAGTTCGCCGACGCATTCGCCAGGGCGTGGTTCAAACTGACGCATCGCGATATGGGACCGCGCGCGCGCTATCTCGGCCCGGAAGTGCCGGAGGAAGAACTGATCTGGCAGGATCCTATCCCGGCCGTCGATCACAAACTGATCGACGCATCGGATATCTCCGCGCTGAAGGCGAAGATACTTGATTCGGGACTCTCCATATCCCAACTGGTTTCGACCGCATGGGCTTCGGCCTCGACGTTCCGCGGCAGCGATAAACGCGGCGGAGCGAACGGAGCGCGCGTCCGACTCGAACCGCAGAGAAATTGGGAGGTCAACAACCCGTTCCAACTCGGCAGCGTCCTGGGAAAACTTGAAGCTATTCAAAAAGAGTTCAACGACGGCCGGTGGGGCAATAAAAAGGTTTCGCTCGCCGACCTGATCGTTCTGGGCGGCTGCGCCGGCGTTGAAAAGGCGGCTAAGGATGCGGGCCACGACATCACCATTCCCTTTACTCCGGGCCGCGCCGACGCATCGCAGGAACAAACCGAAGTGGAATCGTTCCAGTATCTCGAGCCGCAGGCTGATGGCTTCCGCAATTACAAAAGGGGACATCACACTACGCCGGCGGAGGAAATGCTGGTTGACAAGGCGCAGCTCCTGACGCTGACCGCTCCTGAGATGACGGTTCTGGTCGGCGGTATGCGTGTTCTCGGCACAAACTTTGACGGGTCGCAGAACGGGGTTTTCACGCAGCGGCCCGGAACGCTGACCAATGACTTTTTCGTCAATCTGCTTGACTTCGGCACGGCGTGGAAAGCGACCTCTGAATCGCAGGATATGTTTGAAGGCCGGGATCGTGTGACCGGCGAAGCGAGATGGACCGGCACCCGCGCCGATCTCGTCTTCGGGTCGAACTCGGAACTCCGGGCCTTGGCTGAAGTTTACGGATCAAGCGATTCTCAGGAGAAGTTCGTACAGGACTTTGCAGCAGCGTGGACCAAGGTGATGGATCTTGACCGCTTCGACCTGGCCTGATTTCAGCGTTTTACGAGTGACGGTTTGGCATGCAAGTGAGAAAAAGGGCAACCACTCTGGTTGCCCTAATCTATTGATTTTATTGGAAGCGGCGGCCGGAATCGCACGGGTGAAAAAAGGTGGGCAGTTATCAATAGCTTTCTACCTGTCGCTTTCTGGCGGCAGGACGCGGTCAGCAAATTGAAACGTTATGGCACTCTTATGACAAGAGCAAAAAAAATTATCTATTGGATCGCTACTCTCTGGCTTGCATTAGGCATGGTCTCAACCGGAATAGTACAGTTAATAAAACCGGAAGCGGAAATAGCTAAAATTACGCATTTGGGCTATCCCGTCTATCTTCTGACAATATTAGGTATTTGGAAAATTTTGGGAGTCGTCGCAGTGCTCATCCCTAAATTTCCGCGGCTCAAGGAATGGGCTTATGCAGGCTTTTTCTTTGCCATGTCCGGAGCGGCAATTTCACATATCGTGTTGGGTGATCCGGTGACTGAAATATTTCCTTCATTGCTGCTCCTCGCGCTGACTCTGCTCTCGTGGTATTTTAGGCCGGTGAGTAGAAGGCACGTCGCAACGGCCGACACCTTAGCAAAAGAAACGCAGGCGGCTTAATGATCTTTGAGAAGGCAAAAGTCCTGATCGGAACGCATTGCTGGCAATCTGTCAGGTAGTATTTTGGATCCTGGGAAGACGGGTAAAGTAACACTGTGAAAAAGAGTGGAATTAATCCTGAAGTTACCTTCTACTTCCGCAACGCCTGAAAGGTGACAGGAAGAATTAGATAAATGAGAACGATCGTTCTGCCCGTCTAAAGAAAGTCTTTCAGTCATGGGTTTGAATTTTGGGGCCTTCGACATTATTCTACGAAATGGTATTTATTATTCATCGAAATAAATCCTAAAGGGGCGGTATTTTCGGATGAATTTCGACGGTGCCCCTGCTTACGAATGCGATGATATTTCTCATATGAGATCGTCAAATAAAGCTGAGATTGAAGATTATTTCAATTGCTCGATAAATGAATAACATGAATAGAAAGAAACCTGAGTTGTCACCGGAACAGCGTGAAGAATTACTCAGCGCGTTGAAGACGCGTTTTGAGAAAAATATCGACCGCCATAAAGGACTTGAGTGGGCTAAGGTGGAGGCAAGGCTGGAAGCTAATGCTGAGAAACTGTGGTCGCTGGGTGAAATGGAAAGAACCGGCGGTGAACCGGATGTGGTCGGTCACGATAAAAAGACGGGCGAATATGTTTTTTATGACTGCTCGGCGGAAAGCCCGAAAGGCCGCAGAAGTCTCTGCTACGACCGCGAAGCGCTGAATTCGAGGAAGGAACATAAACCGGAAAATAGCGCGATCGATATGGCGGATGAAATGGGCATCGAGCTTTTAACGGAAGAGCAATATCGAGAGATGCAGGAGCTGGGAAATTTCGACACGAAAACGTCGAGCTGGATCGCAACACCTTCTGAGATCAGAAAACTCGGCGGAGCCATCTTTTGTGATTACCGCTACGGCAATGTCTTCGTGTATCACAACGGCGCCGAATCTTACTATGCTGCCAGGGGATTTCGCGGCGCGCTAAGAATCTAACTGCACAGACTGCCAAGTGGCCGCAAGCGGGAAGTGAACCGGGTGCTTTCGCAATTTCCGTTGTCTGGACACACAAAAAGTGACCACGCCGCCCGGCGCAGGGTCTCCCGTTGGAGCGCGAAAAATTTCGCTATATCAATTTATAAAAGTTAGGGTTTTTGAGAAAGGGCAGCTTGATCGCCATCATCTGTTGCAGGGTTGGGAACCTTGAAATTATTAAAGACGCATCCGACCAAAAATCCGCGTCCATCGCGCCAGCGCAGCCAGCCCCATAAAAACTTTGTTTCCTTTGAAAGCCCGCACGTACGCCCAATTCCCTTCGGTCTTTAATACCCGCAAGCCTTAGACCTGAAATCTCCGGGGGTTTCGATCACTTTTCCGTCCGGCTTGTCGCGCGGCAACTCGCGTTTATCACTAACGTTGATAACATTAGCGCCCCTACCCGATACAGCCAGTACTCCCAGGTAATTTTTGCCCACATCATCGGCTCGTTTTTTAAGACATATTTTGTCGCCTTGGTCTGCTCATTAACCTCGACCTCATACCAGTTAGCCGATTCACCGGTCATTCTTAAAATAGCCGTATGCGGATTGTCCTCCCAGAAAAGGGTCAGGGACCTAAAATCCTTCTTAGGATTCCTGTAAATATAAGAGCGATGGAGGAGGGTGCCACGGCTAAGGAACTGTCGCCTGACGCGTTCCTGGCGCTGATCGCGCCGCCGCTCAGTAAATAAATAACGATAAAAATATATTGACAAACGATAAATCCTGATATAGGATCGCACCATAGACTGTCAATAAAGATCAACTATGAAACGAGGCTCAACCATCTTCCTTCAGATAGTAATTTTACTTCTTGGCGCGGGAGTTCTAGCCTTCTTGCTTGGGTTACCGCAGGTCGAGGGCAGAAACGTAAACGCCACGCAATTTGAGATATATTTCAAGGATCCATTTTTGGCGTATATATACCTCGCCTTCGTCCCATTTTTTGTCGGTCTTTACCAGGGGTTCAAGATATTAGGGTATGCCAGACGAGATGAGATCTTTTTCCAGCGTTCAGTGCGAGCTTTGCGGATCATCAAGTACTGCGCATTAACTACGGCGATCTTTATTCTCGGGGCCGAAGGCTATTTATTCATATTCATACGTGGGACGGATGATATTGCCGGTGGAGTAATGATGGGTGTCTTCATTATTTTGGTGTGCGCCGTCATCGGCACAGCCGCCGCAGTGTTTGAGCGGATCTTACAAAATGCCGTGGATATAAAATCTGAGAACGATCTGACTGTCTAAAGACACATGGCAATCATCATTAACATCGACGTCATGTTGGCGAAAAGAAAAATGAGCGTTACGGAGCTCGCCGACAAAGTCGGTATTACGATGGCTAATATCTCCGTGTTGAAGAACGGCAAAGCGAAAGCAATTCGATTATCGACATTGGAGGCGATCTGTAGAGCTTTGGAATGTCAGCCTGGAGATATTTTGGAATATGAGAAGTAGCAAATGGCTCGGGAATTTGTAACCCGAGAATCGGTAATGGGCCAGTTTGAAAACGATAATGTCCGCGTAGAGGACTGTAGAAAAATAGCCCAGGGCTTTAGCCCTGGGTACTGATCAATTTGAGGTGCCAGCCCCGAAAGGGCGGCAGAAATGGCCGAATTCTGCCGCCCTTTCAGGGCTGGATCGTTTTGGAATTATATACCCAGGGTGGCGCTCGCTCCGCTCACTTACCCCGGGCTATTTTCTTTTGTCCCCGTGGGGGACTTTAAGGATAGATTTCAAACTGGCTACTCCCCGGGAATCGCAGGTCTTGACCGGTTACTTTCGGCCTCTGCTATACTAGGGACATGACGATCAAGAGATTAGACCACGTCAGCGTGGTTGTCGAAGACCTTGCAGCCGCGATAGATTTTTTCACCGCGCTCGGCATGACGAAAGATGGCGAGGGGCCGATCGAGGGCCCGTGGGTGGACCGCATCAACGGGATCGAAGGTATTAAAGTCGACATCGTTATGATGCGGACCCCGGATGGGCACGGGCGGCTTGAGCTGACGAAATTTCACAATCCAAAACTGGTCGAGCTCGAGCCGGCGATCGCACCACCGAACGCGCTGGGCCTCCGGAGCGTCATGTTCACAGTCGAAAGCGTCGACGACACCGTCGCTCGCCTGCGCTTGAGCGGCGCCGAACTCATCGGCGAGGTGGTCCAGTACGAGGATAAGTACAGACTCTGCTACATGCGAGGCCCTGCGGGCATCATCGTCGCGCTGGCCGAAGAACTCTTCTGACGTGTTCACCGCTGAGAAACCGGTGGCGCCCTGGGCTTCTAGTGGGCGCCAATAGATTTAATACTTTAGGAAGGCATCGCCAGATGCCTCCTTGCTTGTCATCCAAATGAAATCTCTATAAAAGGCGGTTGCTAAAGTGTTTTAAGATCGAAGATAGTCACCGCGTTGTCGCGTCCATCGCTAATAAAACCCCGACCCAGATTGTCGGCGACTGCAATACCGTGAACGCCATTGGTATTCGATATTTCACCAATCACGGCATATTTGTCTGTATCTATCACTACGACCTTAGTCGCGTGTGAAACATAAAGCCGGTGCGGGTCACTATCGGCAAAAAGATAATCCCATCCGCCTTCGCCACCGACCTCGATCTTTTTGAGAAGATGATAGCCTGACGGGTTCGGGTTTGTTTGTCCCGAACCGATGGTGAATCCGAAAACAAAAAGGAAGAGAACTGAAACTAATTGTTTATTGAGTATCGCCATTGAAACTCCTGTTTATTAGAAAGAAAGACAGAAGGAGGTTATCAAGAGGAAAATGAACAGAAGATTAAAGGAGCGTAATTTTGGAGGCGGCGATCGGAATCGAACCGGTGAATAAAATTTTGCAGTCCATTTCCGGGTATCTCGCCGAGTATCACCGAGTGTTATACATCGATATTTATCGGATTTTCCTAATTCATTTTTCACTCGGTGATGCTCTAAATATGCAGGTGGCTACTGCATTTCCTACTACATTCCATTTTTCCTTGTCGATTCGATATTCGGGCGGCGTGCGTTAGTTTTTATTTATGTTAAGCTCTTGACTTGAATCTTCAAGAGAGTTTAGCGAGATGAACGCTCGTACCCGAAACTATCTAATCTCGATCTTTGCCGTGGCAGCCGTGACGGCGTTGCTGGCTCCGTTTGCCTTGCAGATAAATTCAACCATCATCGCGCTTGTGCTGCTGCTGGTAATCCTTTTTATTGCTACCGCTTTCGGCAGCCGTCCGGCATTTTTGGCTTCGATTCTGGCGGTTTTGTGTTTTAATTTCTTTTTTCTTCCCCCGCTTCACACATTCACCATCTCCGAGCCGCAGAATTGGGTAGCTTTGGCGGCGTTTTTGATAACTGCGCTGACGGCCGGTCAGCTTTCGTCTTATGCCCGGCGGCGCGCGAACGAATCCGAACAACGCCGCGAAGAGATCGAAAGACTCTATCATGAATTACAAGCCGCTTTTGAAACGGCAAGCCAGGCAGAAGCTCTGCGGCAGAGTGAAAAACTGAAGTCCGCTTTGCTGGATGCCGTGACGCACGATCTGCGCACTCCGCTTACCTCGATCAAGGCTTCAATTACTGCATTGCTAAATGACCGGAAAGATGGTGTGCTGGACGAAGAGGGACAAAACGAGTTCCTTGAAATAATAAACGAGGAATCCGACCGGCTAAATGAATTTATTGAAGGGATGGTCGTGCTGGCAAAGATCGAGGCCGGCGCGCTGCATCTGCGCAAGAATTGGAGCGCGGTCGAGGAGATCATAAATAATGCGCTGGACCGGGCAAAGAATCATCTGGAAAACAACCAGATAATTCTTGAAATCGAGCGTGAGTTGCCAAATGTGCTGGTAGATGCGGCTTCGCTTGCCGAAGTCATTTATACTTTGCTGGATAATGCCTCGAAGTATTCCTCCACGGGTTCAAAGATCAGAATTTCGGCGAAGCGAGCGGAAGACAAAAAGGTTGAAATATCGGTCGAAGACGCGGGCCGTGGAATCCCGGTAGAAATGCGCGAGAAGGTATTTGATAAATTTTCGCGCGCGACCGGCGAAGATAAACATAAAACAGGCGGTCTGGGTTTGGGCTTGGCAATTGCGCGCGGCATAGTAGAATCCCAAGATGGAAAGATCTGGATCGAAGACGGTACGGACGGTTATAAGACCAGAGTGGTTTTTCAAATACCGATAGGTGACGAATAGGCCGATGGAGTCAAAGAAGATACTTGTCATTGACGATGAATCGCAAATTACGCGGGTGCTGCGCCGCAGCCTGGCCGCGCACCGTTATGACGTTCGTGTCGCGGCTGACGGTGAGGCGGGCTTGGAACTCTTTAGAGATTTTCACCCTGACCTGGTTATCACCGATCTTTCCATGCCTGAAATGAACGGCATCGAAGTTTGCCGCGAAGTTAGAAAGGTTTCCGCCGTACCCATAATCGTTCTCTCCGTCAAAGGCGAGGAAAAAACAAAGGTCGAAGCGCTTGATGCAGGTGCGGATGACTACATCACGAAGCCTTTTGGTATGGACGAGCTTCTAGCGCGTGTGCGTGCCAGTCTTCGCCGCGCGCCGAGTGAGAAGGAATCGTCAAAATTGGAGGCTGGCGATTTTCTAATAGACCTTGCGACTCACCAGACTTTTGTCCGGGGTGAAGAAATCCATCTCACGCCTAAAGAGTTTGAGCTGCTTTCACATCTGGTCAAAAACCACGGCAAAGTTATGACTCACCGCAGCTTGCTGGCCGCGATCTGGGGAGGTGATTTCACCGAGCAAACCGAATATCTGCGCGTATTTGTCGGCAATCTGCGTAAAAAGATCGAGCCGAATCCAGCTAAACCTACTCATATACTTACCGAACCCTGGGTTGGTTATCGTTTTAATCCTTCCTAATTTTTCGCCTCCTGAAATCTTTATAAACTTTTTATAAAACCTTTACCCGGTCTTTATACCGCTGCTCGTAATCTATTTATGTACGGACGCTGAAAAGGAAGCGTTCCGAAATGGATTATGAGGGAAATGGTATTTCCGCGAGTTACGAATTTCGAAGATAAGAGCAGCAGTTGCACGGTTCTTGAAAGATCACGCCGGCGATGGCTTGTCACTTTCTTCTTTAACACCATCGTGGGTGCGGTTATGGGCGGAACCGGCATGATGATGAGCTTGCTGGGTTCATTCCGCTTTTTCGAAGTCGGCATTTTTCTCGATCGCGTGGACACGACGCTGATCGCTGCGGCCTTTCCAATAATTGTTTTTGCGGCACACAGCCTCGATAAAGCTGAGGAGGCCAAAAAAGCGATCAAAGCCATTTCATATAAAAGACAAAAGTGATGAAAAGCTATTTTTATATTTACACGTTTCTAATGGTTTTTACGGGCGCGAATGCGGTTAGCGCTCAACAAACGATCTTTAATGTTCCGACAACGGACGTTCTGGATCAGGGCAAAGTCTATGTTGAACTCGATGCGAGTTTTAAGACGAACGATCAGGCCGCTTTAGGTAAATTTTCCAGTTTCGTGCCGCGCGTTGTGCTTGGTGCCGGGCACAACGTAGAAGTTGGTCTGAATCTGAATGGGAATATTCAACCCGGGCCTGACACCACGACGCTTGTGCCGACCGTAAAATGGAAATTTTACGAGAATAAAAAAAAGGATCTGGCGCTGGTCGCCGGGACCAATATTTATATTCCTGTTCGTAATCGTGCCTACAACTTCGGCACTTACAGTTACGCCGCGGTCAGCAAAACCATCAACAAAACACGCTTAACAGCGGGCGGGTACGTTTTCAGTAAGAACGTGGTCGCGCCCAACGCCGTACGCGCCGGCGGGCAATTCGGCTTCGAGCAAACCATAAACAAAAAGCTGACACTGGCTGCTGACTGGATAACCGGCCGCCATGCCAGCGGTTATTTCACGCCGGGCTTGATCTACAAACCGCACCGACAGGTGACTGCGTATTTTTCATATTCGATCGGAAATGCCGGTGCGAAAAACGGAAATCATTTTTTCCTCTTCGAGCTAGGTTACAACTTCTAAGGAGATGTATGTTGGACATTATTTTCAGTTTATCAATGATCGTGTTTTTTCTTGTGGCGATAGGTTATTTGCGCTTTTGTGAAAGCCTGAAAAAAGGAGACGCAAAAGAATGAATTTGGAAACCATTTTAGCTCTGATCTGTTCGGTCTTATTGATGGGATATTTGATCTACGCGCTGCTAAAGCCGGAGAAATTTTAATTACTTATGACAACCAACGGCATTTTACAAATTCTGCTTTACCTCGTCGTGCTGACCTTGTTGGCAAAACCGATGGGTATTTATCTGTTCCGGGTTTATAACGGAGAGAGAACTTTTTTGGATTTTCTTTTCAAGCCTGTGGAACGGCTGATCTACAAACTCGCGCGGGTCGAGTGGGCGCAGGAAATGAACTGGAAGCAATACGGCGTGGCTATGTTGATGTTTAGCCTTGTTTCATCGCTCGCGCTTTATACAGTTCAGCGTTTGCAGGGCCTTCTGCCGCTCAACCCGCAAGAATTCGCCGCGCCGTCTGAGCATTTATCTTTTAATACAGCGGTTTCTTTCGTAACAAACACGAACTGGCAATCCTACGGCGGTGAAGCAACGATGAGTTATTTAACGCAGATGGCCGGGCTCACTATTCAGAACTTCGCTTCGGCGGCGGTTGGAATGGCTCTGGCGATGGCCTTTATTCGCGGTATTGCGCGGTTTGAAACGGACAAGCTCGGCAATTTCTGGGTGGATCTGGTGCGCGGAACGCTTTATGTGCTGTTACCGCTTTCTTTTCTGGCAGCGGTGTTTTTCGTTTCGCAGGGCGTGGTACAGAACTTTAACCCTTACGATACGGCAAAGCTGACCGATCCGCAGACAATACAGGTCGATAAGAAAGACAGTGAGGGGAATGTCATAAAAGATGCGAACGATGAACCCGTCAAAGAAGACAAAATCATCGATACACAGGCCATAGCGCAAGGACCGGTCGCCTCGCAGCTTGCGATCAAGATGCTCGGCACAAACGGCGGCGGCTTTTTCAACGCCAATTCCGCGCATCCTTTTGAAAATCCCACGCCGTTTTCGAATTTCATTCAGATGCTTTTGATCTTGATTATCCCAGCGGGTTTCACATATACGCTAGGGCGAATGGTTAGGTCGCAGGGGCATGGCTGGGCGGTGTACGGGGCGATGACGGCGTTGCTCATTGTCGGAACATTTTCGATCTATTTGGCGGAATCACGAGGCAATCCATTGTATCCCGCAAACGTCAATCAAACCGTCGTCGGTGGAAATTTCGAGGGCAAGGAAACACGTTTCGGCATCGCAAATTCAGCATTGTTCGCGGCGGTTACGACCGGCGCTTCCTGCGGCGCGGTCAATTCGATGCATGACAGTTTTACGCCACTCGGCGGCCTTATCCCGATGGTCAACATAATGCTCGGCGAAGTTATCTTCGGCGGAGTCGGCGCGGGAATGTACGGGATATTGGTGATGATAATTCTGACGGTTTTTATCGCGGGATTGATGGTTGGCAGAACGCCTGAATATCTTGGCAAAAAGATCGAAGCCTACGACGTACAAATGGCAATGTTATATGCGCTGATTTTCCCGCTGATCATTTTAGGTCTCGCAGCTATCTCAGCAATTTCGCCCGATTTAGGGTTAAGTTCGCTAAATAACCAGGGCGCGCACGGCCTATCAGAGATCGTTTATGCGTTCACATCGGGCACGGGCAACAACGGTTCGGCATTTGCAGGGCTGAACGCAAATACGGTTTGGTATAACACAACACTCGGTGCCGCTATGCTGATGGGAAGATTTCTAATGATAATTCCCACGCTTGCTATCGCGGGAAACTTGGCCTCGAAGAAATCAGTTCCGCCCAGCCTGGGAACATTCCCGGTCAATACGGCAATGTTCAGCGTTCTGCTGATAAGCGTGATACTAATCGTCGGCGCGCTAACATTCTTTCCAGTGCTGAGCCTTTCGCCGATCCTGGAGCATTTTCAAATGTATGCCGGTCAAACTTTTTAATTAACAAAATATGTCAAAGAAAACAATTTCAATTTGGGACCAAAAGATAATTACTAACGCGCTGTTTGACGCGGTTAAAAAACTCGCGCCGCGCACAATGCTGAAAAATCCGGTTATATTTGTTGTAGAAGTCGGCGCGGGTTTTTTGACCGTGCGGCTTTTGGCAAACCTTTTTATACCATCTGCTCAAAGTCATTTCGGATTTGAACTGCAAATAACTTTGTGGCTCTGGTTCACCGTATTATTCGCCAATTTTGCCGAGGCAATGGCCGAAGGGCGCGGCAAGGCCCAGGCTGATACGCTGCGTAAGGCAAGAACAGAAACAACGGCAAAACGTTTTAAAGCCGATGGGACAACGGAAATTATCGGCGCCCCTGACCTCCGCAAGGATGACATTGTCTTGGTCGAAGCGGGTGATTTTATCCCAGGCGACGGCGAAGTGATCGAGGGCGTGGCTTCGGTCGATGAATCGGCTATCACGGGTGAATCAGCCCCGGTCATACGAGAATCGGGAGGCGACCGTTCCGCTGTTACAGGCGGTACAAAAGTTTTGTTGGACTGGATAAAAGTAAGAATCACCTCAAACCCAGGCGAAACTTTCATCGATAGGATGATCGCGCTGGTCGAAGGAGCTTCGCGGCAGAAAACACCTAATGAGATCGCGCTCAACATTCTGCTCGCCGGTCTGACGGTCATTTTCTTGCTGGCGGTGGTTACGCTTCAGCCGTTCGCGGTTTATTCCGGAGCGCCACAGACAACCTTCGTGCTTATTTCTCTGCTGGTTTGTCTGATACCGACTACCATTGGCGGGCTGCTTTCCGCTATCGGGATTGCAGGAATGGATAGACTGGTGCAGCACAACGTGTTGGCAATGTCGGGCCGCGCTGTCGAGGCCGCGGGTGATGTGAACACGCTGCTGCTCGACAAGACCGGTACTATCACACTCGGCAACCGTCAGGCGACCGAATTTATTCCGCTGAAAGGCGTGGATGAAAAATATCTGGCAAACATCGCGCAGCTTTCGTCACTTGCGGATGAAACACCGGAAGGGCGCTCTATAGTAGTTCTGGCAAAAGAAAAATACGGGTTGCGTGGACGTGAGATCAGCGAATTGGCGGCAACCGCAGAATTTGTTCCTTTCACCGCACAAACTCGTATGTCTGGCGTAAATCTGGACGGACGCGAGATCCGCAAAGGCGCGGTCGATGCCATAGAGAAATACGTTAATGGAAATGGCACTCAATCTTCTGCGGAATTACGCGAAATAGTAGAAAGGATCGCGACAGCCGGAGGAACTCCTTTAGTTGTTGCCGATCAAAATAAACCGCTCGGCGTGATCTATCTGAAAGACATCGTTAAAGGAGGAATGCGCGATCGATTCAGCCAACTTCGCCAGATGGGGATTAAAACTGTAATGATAACCGGCGACAATCCGCTAACTGCAAAATCTATCGCGCAGGAGGCAGGAGTTGACGACTTTCTGGCCGAAGCCACGCCCGAAGATAAAATGGCGCTAATCAAACGCGAGCAGGCCGAAGGAAAGCTGGTAGCGATGACCGGCGACGGAACTAACGATGCGCCCGCGCTGGCACAAGCTGATGTAGGCGTGGCGATGAACACAGGCACTCAGGCTGCGAAAGAAGCCGGTAATATGGTCGATCTGGACAGCGACCCGACTAAGCTGATCGAGGTTGTCGAGATCGGCAAACAGCTTCTAATGACGCGGGGCGCGTTGACGACATTTTCCATCGCCAACGATGTGGCGAAATATTTCGCGATTATTCCGGCGATGTTCGTGGCGACTTTTCCGGTTTTAAACGCTCTCAATGTCATGGGCCTGAAAACGCCGGAGTCGGCAATTCTCTCGGCGGTAATATTTAACGCGTTGGTCATTATTGCACTGATTCCGCTGGCACTGCGCGGGGTTAAATACCGGGCAATGTCGGCATCGTCATTGCTGCGCAGAAATTTGCTTTTATATGGACTGGGCGGCATTATCGCCCCGTTTATTGGCATTAAAATTATCGACGTGATAATCACGGCAATAGGATTGATTTAGTAGCGCCGCCGGGACGGCGGCAGTCGTGGCGGCGTCTCGCTGCCACATTTATAAATGGCGAGGGCGAGACGCCCTCACGACAGCCAGCGGGACGCTGGCGTTACAGATTGATTATGAAAAACTTTATTACTTCAATTTTGATGATCTTAATTTTCACCGTTTCTTTGGGTGTTATTTACCCTCTGGCGGTATGGGGAGTCGCGCAGGTAGTTTTTCCGCATCAGGCAAATGGCTCGCTGATAAAAAATCAAAGCGGTGAAGTAATCGGCTCCGAACTGATCGGACAAACCTTCACCAGCCCCGGCTATTTTCATTCGCGTCTTTCGGCTGCGGGACAGGGCTACGATGCCAGCGCTTCGAGCGGCTCTAACCTGGGGCCTACCAGCGAAAAGCTGATCGAACGTGTAAAGATCGATACTGAAACACTCCAAGCCGAAAACCCGAACGCGCCTGTTCCGGCCGATTTGGTAACGACCAGTGCTTCGGGACTCGATCCGCATATTTCTCCGATGGCGGCAGAGTTTCAAATTCCGGGAGTTGCGCGTGAGAGAAACATTAGTGAAACCGAGTTGCGTCAGATCCTTGTGCATTTCACCGAAAACCGCCAGCTTGGTTTTTTTGGCGAACCGCGAATGAACGTACTGTTATTTAACATAGAGCTTGATAAGAGATTTCCGATTCACGATTCACAGTTATCAATTCACTAACTTTTATGTCCTTTGATATTCACATCACCGAAATTCCCGAGCGCAACGGCCAGCAGCGCCTTTCGCCGGAATTTTTTCTCAAGAGAATAGCAGAGACAAAGCGCGCAAACCTGCGCGTCTATATAGGAGCGGCTGCTGGGGTCGGCAAGACGTATCAAATGCTTGAAGACGCGCATTTGCTCAAAAATGAAGGCGTCGATGTGGTAGTCGCTATAGTAGAAACTCACGGGCGGGTTGATACAAAAGAACAAATAAAAGACCTGGAGATCGTGCCACCGCAAAAGATCGAATATCGAGGGGCCGAATTTGAGGAAATGGATCTGCAAGGCGTGATCGCGCGAAGACCCGCCGTCGCGATCGTTGACGAACTCGCGCATACCAACCTTGAAGGCACGAAAAACAAAAAGCGTTACCAGGACGTGCTCGAACTCCTCGAAAACGGCATCTCGGTCATTACCGCCGTCAACATCCAGCACATCGAGTCGCTGAATGATGTGATCGCGCGCACTACCGGCGTACAGGTGCGGGAAACCGTGCCGGACTGCTTTTTCAAGCGAGCAGACGAAGTAATTGACGTTGATGTTTCGGTCGATACCTTACGGACGCGGTTAAGACAGGGAAAAATCTATTCTGTTGAGAAGATCGAACAGGCCCTTAATAACTTTTTCCGAAAAGGAAACCTTGCCGCTCTAAGGGAACTCGCCTTGCGCCAGGTAGCTCAGCAGCAAGCCGCTCAGGATCACGAATACCGCGAAAGCGTCGGGCTGGAGCAGGCCGTTATGCCCGAAAAAGTCATGGTTTGTATGGCTTCGCGCGGCAGCGCCAAGAAACTCCTCCGCACCGGCGCGCGCATCGCGGGGCGCTTTGCCAACGATGACTGGTTTGCTGTGTATGTGGAAACTCCCGATGAGGAAGCCGGACGGATTAAACCCGAAATCTATGCCGTACTACAGGAAAACATTAGCTTCGCGCGGACGCTGGGTGCGAAAGTCGTCAAATTAAAAGCAAATAACGTTTCTGACGCCCTTTTGAATTTCACCCGCGAAAATCAGATCACCCACGTCATCTTCGGCCAGTCTGCCCGTACCCGATGGGAAATATTTTGGAAAGGCTCGATCATCAACCGCTTTCTACGCGAAGCAAAAGATTCTACGGTTCATGTAATTCCACTCGAACAGTAGGACTCGAAAAGTAGGAATGCACCAGCCCGCCGCCTTCAACCCGGGATATATATGTTCGGCTCTCGTTTCGGCTTCGTTCATAACGCTTTTTCAGTTACACCTACATAACCCATCGACCCGATGTGTAACAACTCTTATGTACCGATACACCGCTTCTTTGCCAGAAAGTCGCTTTGGCAAATATGATAGTTTCTTGCTGGAAATCAAAAACTTTACTGTCCGGTTGGTTCCCCTGGCCGGCATAGCAATGACCTACCCGGCGCATTTAACTATCAACCACGCTCTTTTGCTTAGTGATGTTTAGCTTTCAAACCGCTGTGCCGTTTTCGCTGCACACTGTATTGCCGCAGATCCTGGATACACAGAGTGGAAAAGTCATCAGAGAGCGGTCAACAAGATTCGTGGGTGGACGGACGGTTACTGGTTGCGGCCGTATGTGGATGAACAACAAGCAATCGAACACGCAGTACAGAGCTCTGGTAAGACACAAGGGAGATTGGACCTTTGAGAAAACTAAGACAGCTAAAAGCCGGCGAAGCATTTCTCTGTCAACAGCTTTGTTTTCTAAAACTTAAAAATCATCGAAATAAACAAAATGAAATGCGAATGAGAAACGGGCTGTCCTGGGAAAATCATGACCTTGTTTTTTGCAGTGAGTTAGGAACACCTCATTCAATACCGAATCTTACCTATCGATATTTCAGACCGATTCTAAACGGTGCCAAGCTACCTCAAATTCGTCTGTATGATCTTCGTCATTCACACGCTACCCTTCTTTTGATCGCCGAAGAGAACCCAAAAGTCGTAGCAGAAAGGCTCGGTCGTTCGACCGTGGTGCTCACGCTGGACACTTATAGCCATGTATTGCCAACGATGCAGAAAGCGGCAACAGATAAACTGGATAAATGCTTTACGGGACATAGAATCAGAGATTTGGCACACAATAGGGCACACAATAGGGCACACAAACGGAAAAAGGGCAACCGAGTTGGTTGCCCTAAATTATTGATTCTATTGGAGGCGGCGATCGGAATCGAACCGATGAATAAAGGTTTTGCAGACCTCTGCCTTACCACTTGGCTACGCCGCCAGAACGATTGCGGATCTGGAGTTGTCGGAATGCGGAGCGAAATTCACATGATGGCGGGTTTTGAGCGATTCGCGCGGCATTCACCATTCAATTAATCCGATTAAAAGAACTGATCGTCTTAAGTAATTAAAGCGACGCCTGACGTATTGAGCCACTGCGTCGCTTTTAATTTTTGGAGCGGGAAACGAGATTTGAACTCGCGACTTCGACCTTGGCAAGGTCGCGCTCTACCACTGAGCTATTCCCGCTCGTGGCAAACTTAGATTCTACCAATCATCCCTTTTTTGTCAAGTTCGGCTCCGGCATCCGGGCAAAAAGTCTTTGAGACTTAAGAGGTAGCCACGAACGACACGAAACGGCACAAAAAAACCGAATCCCCAATTTTATAGGTAAGCCCTTCAGCTTTAATTTCCGCAGATTTGGAATTTAACCCCGCAGCGAAAGCCGAAGGAAAAACCGGAATAAATCGGTAAGCGATTTGAAATAGGATCGACTCGCGGTCTTTGCTCTAAGATTCCTCTTGCCTTTGCCGGCAGCTTTTGTATAAACTCATCTAAATATAGACCGCCGAAGCCGTGATCGCCACGGCGCGGGAAAACCAATGTTTTGCGGACTTTCCGCGGAAATGGGGCTTAGCAGAGTGATCTGCGGAAGACTTCTTCGCTTCCAGCCCGTCAGCTAATCTCGCAGGCGTAACGAAGAGGGACACGACCAACCAGGTTTTCGGGAGGTGTGAGGCGTGGACTTCACACCTCTTTTTGTATCTTTTAATACGGGAACGTGGTGGTTTAGGGGTAGAGAGACTTAGATGAAAAGAATTACGATCATAGGCGGCGGCGCGACCGGCACTTTGCTGGCGGTGAATCTCATTCGCCACGCCGCCGGGCAGCCGCTGGAAATTAATATCGTCGAAAAAAACGAGCGTTTCGGGCTCGGGGTGGCGTATTCGACAAAGCGCGATTTTCATCTGTTGAACGTGCCCGCCGGAAAAATGGGAGCGTTTCCCGATGACGTCGAACATTTTCACAGATGGCTGGGGGAAAACGGCCATTCGTATGAGCCGTCGGCTTTTGTGCCGCGCCGGATCTACGGCGAATACCTGAGAAAGCTTTTTTGGGAAACGGATAAGCAAAAACCCGAAAACATCTCCGTGAAAGTTTACAGCGAAGAAGCGATCGACATTAAGTTCGCGGAAAACGGCGCCGAGGTCTGGCTCAATTCCGGGACCAGCCTGTTTTCGGACAAAGTTGTGCTGGCGTTCGGCAATTTTTTGCCTCCGGTGCCGCGCTCGTCGAATTCGGATTTTCTTTCGTCTCCGAATTATTTTTCCGATCCCTGGAGCGAGCGGATCGCGGAAAAGATCGATCCCGCGGACGAAATATTTATTATCGGCACCGGGCTGACGATGGTGGACACGGTTCTGAGCCTCTATCACGGAGGCCATAAAGGGAAAATTTACGCGGCTTCGACCCACGCCCTGCTGCCGTCGGTTCACAGACTTGGTTTTACTTACCCGTCATTCGAAGCCGAGCTCGACGGCCGGGACAAAGTCACGGAAATGCTCAAGCTCGTGCGCGCTCATATCAGGGCTGCCGAAAACGACGGCAGCGATTGGCGCGCGGTGATCGATTCGCTGCGCCCCTTTACGCAGAAAACGTGGCTGCGTTTGAGTGATGAAGAAAAGCGCCGTTTTATGCGCCACCTGAAGCATTTTTGGAATACTTCGCGACATCGTATCCCGGTCGAATGCGCCCAGGTGCTCTACCAGATGCAGTGGACGGATCAGCTTCATATTAAAAAAGGAAGGGCAAAAAATATCCGCGTCAGGCGAGACGGCAAATTCGAGATAAATATCGGCGATGAAAAAATTCCCGTCAGCGCGGTGATCAACTGCACGGGTTCCGAGAGCGATTTCTCCAAACTCGAGGTGCCGCTGCTGAAAAATCTTTTATCGAAAGGCGCGATCAAAACCGACTCTTTGGCGCTCGGTTTAGCGGCCGCGCCGGACGGGAAAATATCGGAAAATCTCTATACCATCGGCACCGCGCTTAAAGGTATAATGTGGGAATCGACGGCAATGCCCGAACTGCGTTCCCAGGCCAGGGAACTGGCCCTGCGTTTTTTGGATTAATTTTCCCGGTAAGGGGTATTCTCATGAAGGTCAAAATAACTCTCTTGTCTCTCATTTTCCCGGTGCTGCTATTTTGTGCCTGTCTTCCATCGCCGCCGGCATCGCACGGCAAGCGGATGATAACCGTTTACGGTTTTTCCATCATGCGCGAACCGCTGGAAAAGGCGATCTATCCCGCATTTGCGGAAAAATGGCAGCGCGAGCATGGAGAAGAGGTCGGGTTTACCGGGTCTTATGCCGGTTCGGAAACCGTCACCAACCAGATCCTGCAGGGGGCGCCCGCGGATATAGCGATCCTTTCGATCGAGCGCGACGTCACCCGCCTGGTCGAGGGAAAAGCAGTCACCGGCGATTGGCGGGCGATGCCGAATAAAGGCATCGTAAATAAAACCCCGTTCGTGATCCTGGTGCGGCCCGGCAACCCGAAGGGAATTCACGATTTTTCCGACCTGGCAAAAGACGGCGTCAAGCTGATCCACCCCGACCCGGTGAGTTCGGGCGGGGCGCAGTGGTCGATCCTGGCCATGTACGGCGCGGAACTGAAAAGATCCGCAAAGACTTCGGGTGAACCCGATCCCGTGACGGCTGTGCAAAATTTGAAGGCGATCTGGAAAAACGTGATCTCGACTCCCGGCTCCGCGCGTGAAGCCCGCACCCAATTCGAAACCGGGTACGGCGATGCGCTGATCACTTACGAACTGGAAGGGCTGACCATGGGAGACGCCGGTTCGCCCTGCGAGATCATCAATCCGTCATCGACCATTTTCAGCGAGCACCCGGCGGTGGTGATCGACCGCAACATAACGCCGGAAGAAAGGACCGTCGTCGATGCCTTTGTGCGCTATCTCTGGAGCGACGACGCGCAGCAGGCGTTTGTTAAATACTATTTTCGTTCCGTCACCAACGAAGGCTTTAACGAGGCTAATCGGAAATTTGCCAAAATAGAAAATCCGTTCACCGTGGAGTTTTTTGGCGGCTGGGACAAGGCGTACCCGGATGTAATAGAAAAAATATTTCGCGATCAGGTGCAAAAGAAATAGGTTAATATCTTAAGATCATATTAGCATTGCCTGTAAAACGCGGATTCGCATTTTTCGTCTTGTTTCGTGTAATTTCATGGTTACTTCTTAAGTCTTATTTTTCATGACTGTAAAAGCGGAACCACGAAATTACACGAAACGACACTAAAAAGCATTGAACTTCACAGTTTGTTCCGGCAAAATATCTGCGCTCCGTCGCACTTATTCGATTTTATAGGCAAAGCCGGGAGTCAGGCGGCCTTAGCGGCATTTTATGGCAGGAATCAGATTCGTCAGAGGTTTCGATATCGTTAAACCGTTGAGCATCGGAGTGATGGTCGCGGTGATGCTGCCGCTTATCCTGCTGCCGCTGGCTTCAATTTTTATTTACGGTACGATCGGCGGGCTGGATAAATTCTGGGCGGCGCTGATCGCGCCGGAAGCGGTTTTCGCGCTGCAGCTTTCGATGGTGACCAGTTTTTGGGCGACTGTTTTTAACGTCATCTTTGGGCTTTTCGCGGCTTACGTCCTGTCGAAATATAATTTTTGGGGCAGCAATGCGGTCACCGTGCTGATCTCGCTGCCGACGGCGATCCCGACGGCCGTGGCGGGCTTTGCGCTGCTGCTGCTGTGGGGGCCGTTCGGGCTGCTGGGCCGGTTTACGTCTCCGCACGTCGGAATAATGTTTACGGCCTGGGCGATCATCCTGGCGAATATTTTTGTGACTTTTCCGCTCGCGTTCGGCGTGATAAAGCCGGTTTTCGATACGATGAGCCAGTCGCTGGAGGAAGCTTCGGCGACGATGGGTGCGACCCGCTGGCAGACGTTTTGGCATGTCACGCTGCCCAGTCTGCGCGGCGCGATCGTGACCGGCGCGCTGCTGACATTCGCCCGCGCGGTGGGGGAATTCGGCTCGACGATTTTGGTGTCCGGCAATCTGGCTTCGCGCACGCAAACGGCGCCGCTTTATATTTTCGCGAAATTCAACGAAGGCCAGGTCGAAGCCGCCAACGCCATCGCGATCGTGCTGGCGCTGTTTTCCTTTGCGATCTTTAGCGTGCTGTTTTTCGCGCAAAGCTGGCTGGACAGGAGGTAGCTGTCGGTGGCCAGTTGTTAGTGGTCAGTGGTCAGGATTTTTTATGCTGTCTGACAACTGATCACTGAAAACTGACAACCGACCACCGACCACTGAATTTATGGACGAAGGCAAGATACCATCCGCGAGTTTCCGGGGACTGAGCAAAAAGTTCGGGCAGACGGTGGTGCTGGACAATATTAATTTCGACGTCTCCGAGGGTGAGATCGTGGTGCTGCTGGGCGCGTCGGGCAGCGGCAAGACGACGATCCTGCGCATCATCGCCGGGTTGGAAACCGCCGATATCGGGAGCGTGAATTTGCGCGGGCGCGATGTCAGCGAGCTGCCGGCGCGTGAACGCGGTGTCGGCGTGATTTTTCAGCAATACGCGCTGTTTCCGCAAATGAGCGTCGAGAAAAATATCGGCTACGGCCTGCGTTTGCGCGGACGCCCGAAAAAAGAGGTCAGGGAAAAAGTTAAAGGATTGATCGAGCTGGTCGAACTCGAAGACCACCGGAAAAAATACCCGCTGCAGCTTTCCGGCGGGCAGCAGCAGCGGGTGGCAATTGCGCGCGCGCTGGCCTACGACCCGGAGATTTTACTTTTCGACGAACCTTTCAGCGCGCTCGATGCGCAGATTCGTTCCAGCCTGCGCCGTGAGATCCGGATGCTGCTGAAAAAAATAAACAAGCCCGCTATTTTTATCACTCACGATCAGGAAGAAGCTCTGGAAATTGCCGACCGTATCGCCGTCATCAACCGCGGGCACATCGATCAGATCGCGGTGCCGTATGAAATTTACAGCGAACCCGCAACCGAGTACGTCGCGACCTTTCTGGGTACGGCCAATCTGCTGGAAGGAATAGTAAAAGGGCATACCTTTCAGACGGACGGAGTAAGACTGGGGCTGCTGACGCGTTCCAGCATTCCGGACGGCAGCGCGGCAAAGCTCGTCTTTCGCCCCGAAGACGTTTTCCTGCGCAAGCCGGAAAATCTGACGCAGAATTATCAAAAACTGACCGAAGGTGTAATTAGGGAAGTGAATTTTGGCGGGGCGGTCGAAAGAGTGATCGTATCGCTGGATCTGCCCGGTGAGCCGCCGATCACGGTGATACGCCCGAAGACGGAGACTACGACCTTTCCGCTCGCGCTCGGGCAAAAGGTCACGATCGGGCTGGTGCGGTTTCGGATCCTGCCTTACACGCCGTCGGACACGTCCCCGGCCTAGCTGTGCTTTTAGCGCCTCCAGCGTGAAATTTCCGGGCGCATACGCTTGGTGTGGGTAGGCTAAAATGAGGTCAGGATGCCCGCGCTCTATATAAAATGCTTTATCGCGATCTATTAGTAGAGGAGTTGGAAAACCGCACCGCCGAATTTTCGCATTTCGCGGAAGACTGGCGCGCGTCGCAATCTCATTATGAAGGCTTGCTGAGGGAGCTGGCGTCCGCGGACCCGTCGGAACTGCGCCAAAAATTTGCCGCTGAAGCAAATATCGGCGCGCTGCCTTCCGATGAACTGGACGCCGCGGGAGGGCTTACTTTTTCTTTTTCCGAAACATGGCAAAATCACGAACAGGCCCGCCGCTGGGCGATGACCGTGCTGGAAAACCGCACCACTTTTGCCGCCGACGGCAGCCAGATATCGCCCGATAAAAATATTTCGCTGCCTTTTGCGGCGGTGCAGGTCGGGTGGTTCGAGAACGCGCACAACGGTAATGGCGGCGGTTATGATAAGGGAGCGCGGTTTGTCGTCATCTCGCCGGACGATCTGATGTACCAGGACGGCGAGCACAGCAATCAGGATACGCGCGTCGGCCTGCGCCGTTTTACCGAAGAGATCGCCGAGGCAAAACGCTTTCTGGAAAGCAAGCGCGGCTGGCAGGGACGCGGCGAAAAAATGCCGCTGGCATTTTTTGACGGGACACTGCTGATCTCGATCTCGCTGCCAAAATCTAATATCCAGGGGCACTACGTCGCCAAGATGCTCGAACTGGTGCGCGTATCGGAAGAAACCCGCGTGCCGCTGATCGGCTACATCGATCGCAGCGAAGCGCGTGACGTGGTCAGCTTTTTGGATCAGTTTAATGACGGGAATTCCGCCTATTCACGCGCAACCGTATACGACCCTCACATCATCTCATTAGAAAGCTGGGGCGACCGTTCGATCTATTATCATTGCCGCCGCCGGAATTTGGGTGAGTTTTACGACGAAGAAAAGGGGCGCGATCTGGTAGGTTTCGTTTATCTGCAAACCACCGGCGATGAAACGCCGTCGCGCATCGACGTCCCGGCCTGGATCTACGAAGACGGGCTGCTGGACGAATTGGTGGACACGGTGTGCGCGGAATGCGTGATCGGTTTGGGTTATCCGTACCCGCTCGAAGCCGCCGACGCCACCGCCGTAATCGGAACCGCCGAACGCGATTCTTTTCTCCGGGCTTTGCAGGATTTCGCAAAAAAGAATAATCTGCCGTTTAGCGTCTCGCGCAAATCGACCAGTAAGGGAAGACGTCGATGAACCGTCAGCAAACAAAGAACAGAGAATATTGCCCGGCCTGCGGCACGGCCGTGCCGGGCGGGGAAAGTTCCTGCCTTACTTGCGGAAAATTTCTCAGGGAAGGATATTTCCCGCTGGATAATTTACGCGCTTCGTACCGGAAACAGACCTGGCAAAACGAGGACAAAAAAGAAATGACCACCTTGTTCGAGGAAAATAAAAACACCGCTTCGGAAACGGCCTGGGCTTTTACGATCTATTCGATGGTCCCGTACCTGGGAATTTTATTTTGCCCGGGCGCTCTGCTGATGGGCAGCGTCGGAGTGTTGGTAGCGAAACGCCGGCCCGCGCTCGGCGGCGGCCGCACTTCCGTAATGAGCATCGCCGGCGCTTTTCTGATCTCCGGCTTTCAAATATTCCTGTGGTGGCTGCTTTATTACATCCCGACCCTGGACAGGCATTTTTGAAAATGGTAGTTGGTAGTAGGTAATTGGTGATACGCGATACGTAAAATACCGGTTACCAATCGCCAGCCACTGACCACCGACCACCGATTATGAACATTGCCAAGATCGTAAAATCCAATTCGCACGTCGATTATCTGGCGCGGGTAATAGATTCGCTGGATTCCGATGCGCCGCCCCGTTCCGAAGATTACGGTTTCGGGCAGTTCGTCGCGCTGCCGCAGACGGACGAAACCGAGGTGATCGGCATTGTCTATGATTCGGAACTGGTTAATCCCGATTATGCCAGTTATGGGCCGCGGCTTTCGCCGAAACCGGACGGCAGCCGTTTTACGCCCGATTATCTTAACGAGCAGGGTACTTTGCTGGGAATTTTGCTGCTCGGCTGGCGCGATAAAAAGACGGGGGCCGTGCACCAGACGATGCCGCGCCGGGTGATCCCGGTCAGCCAGGAAGTGGCCCGGATGGAAGACGAGGCCGTGATCGGTTTCCACCGTGCCGAAAACGGCGAGGTGCAGCTTCATTATTATTCGCAAGTCGTTGATCACGCGGGGGTTTTCTCCGTTTCACTGCTCGAGGCCATCATCGAACAACTGCTCCCCTCCTGCAGCGAAGCCGAACAAAATCGGCTGAATGTGCTGCGGCAGTCGCTCGCCTGGCAGCGTACGATGAGCGGAATGAGGCATTAAGTTAAAGAGACAAGAAAACAGGGGGCGGGAGACGAAAAAACGTCGAAGTGACAGGCATCTATCGGCTTTTATTTATCATCTATAGCATATTAAAATAGTCTGTTCGAAATACCGGTTACTTAATTTACTAATTAAAATTTCCCGTAGAAATCAGGAAGAGCTTTATGAAAAAAATATCAATGTTTTTGTTTTTGAGTTTGTTTGTTTTCGCCCTGGGCGTTTTTGCCCAGCAGCCGCGGGTCGCGGAAAAACCGGCCGCCGATGAACCGGACGCGCCGAAACCGGCGCCGGCCCCGGCCGCGTTCGAAGCGAAATACGAGGGCGGAATGTTCGGCTACAGCAAAAAAGAGCAGGGAATGCTCAAATTCGACGATCTCAATCAGAGGCTCGTCTTTTTTGGCAAAAACCAGAAAGAGATGCTTTCGATCCCTTATAAATCGATGCTGGTCATCGCCCCGCAATCGCAATCCGTCCAGTCAACCACGGGCAAAGTGGTCGGCGCGGTTCCTCTTTACGGCATCGGGCTGCTCGGCGGCTTTATCAAGGAAAAACGCCGCTACCTGGTGATAAATTTCGACGATCCGGATGTCGATGCCAAGGGCCTGGTAAATTTCAAGCTTGAGGACAAAGCGCTGCTGGATTCCGTGCTCTACACGCTCGGCGAAAAAGCCAAGATGAAGGCGCGCGGCGACGCCTACTATCGCCCCACCGTCAATACAGCGATCAGCGTCAAAGAGATTTAAAGAAGAACTTCACACAAAGACACCAAGGACACAAAGTAGTTATAAAATTTCTTTGTGTCCTTGGTGTCTTTGTGGTTTAAATATACAATAGCTTGGTTCGATGGCGCTATGGTGTAGTTGGTTAACACGCAGCCCTCTCAAGGCTGAGATCACGGGTTCGAGCCCCGTTAGCGCTACCAAAGATCGAAAAGGCTGTCAGAAATGACAGCCTTTTCTTTGCGTACTTTGCGAAAAAACTTTGCGCTCTTTGCGGTAAAAAAATCAAAACGCAAAGAACGCAAAGTGATGACGCAAAGGGCGCGAAGTAATTCCTAATCCTTCAGTACCCGGATCCGATCCGGCGGCAGCCCGACCATGCATTCGTCGAAGAGATCGAGCCCGACCAGGCGCAGCACCAGCGCTTCCAGCATCAGGCCTTCGGCGTCTAATATGATGCGTGTCGTCGCACCCTGATAATGCACTTCCTTGACTACGGCTTTCAGCAAATTGTCTTCGGGAAACGACGCGCCGAAAGAGATCGAGATATTTTCCGGGCGAATGGCGAGGGTAATCTCCTGTGTGATCGCGCCCAGCGTCCGCTGATCCATTTTGTCCGTGCGGAGCCGGTGATCGCCGTTCGCGGTCTGAAATTCCTGGACGTCGGCATTGTTAAAGCTGATCCGCCGGGAGGTGATAAAATTGTTGCGGCCGAACATTTGCGCGGCAAAAACGGTCGCCGGGTGTTCGTAAAGTTCGCGCGGGGAACCGGTTTGCTTGATCTCGCCGTCCTTTAATATTCCCACCCGGTCGCAGAGCGCAAAAGCCTCCAGATAATCGTGCGCGGCATAGATCGTCGTCAGGCCCAGGCCTTTGATCACGTGGCGGTATTTTTCCAGCGTGTCTTCACGGGTAGTCGGATCCAGCCCGGAAAACGGAGCGTCGATCACCAGCAAGCCGGGCGTGACCGCGATCGTGCGCGCCAGCGCCGCCAGCAGTTTTTCACCGCCCGAAAGCTCGTCCGGCCTGGTTCTGCCGCGCTCTTCCAAGCCGACCAGCGCCAGCGTTTCATTGGTTTTTTGGATGACCTCTTCAGGACTGAGCCCCTTTTCCCTGAGGCCGAAAGCGACGTTGTCGAAAACGCTCTGATCCGGGAAAAGTGAAGATTCCTGGGAAATAAAGCCAAACTCTCGTTCCGCCGGCGACGCCGTGGTTATATCATTGCCGTTAAAAGAGATAGCGCCGCCGTCAAACGCTTCGAGTCCCGCCAGCACCCGCAAAAGAGTGCTTTTACCGCATCCCTGCGCGCCGAGCAGGCCGAATATCTGCCCGTCTTCCGCCTGCAGAGAAAGGCCGCGCAAAATGCGTTTATCACCGAATTTTTTTGAGATATCGCTGAGTTTTAAGGCGCTCATAACAGGAAAAAGGGAACTCCTTAGAGTTGTTAAGCGTGCAAGAAAACAGTATGCTTGCGGAAGTGTGGTTTATGCAAGCGCCGGACGGTAGTTTGATGTAATAAATGCGGGCAACTTTAAGGTATTTAAAGTAATCCCTTATATAAGGATGCGGGGTTTTCCAATGAGAGCGATTTTACTAAGTTTTCTGGCGTTGATTTTAGTTTTCGGGCTGAGCATGGACGCGTCCGCGCAACGAAAGCGCAAAAAGGTGAAACAACCCCTGCCAATGCCTACGCCCGTGCAAACGATTGAACCGTCTGTAGTTAGCCGCGCCTCCGACGAGGTCGATCCGGAAGATTACCTGCAAAGAGCGGCTGAAACAGTTCCGGGAACTTCGACGGCCAATGATCAGACTGCGGCGCCCGTTACCAGCTTATCTAACCCCTCGGTAGAAGATCTGGCGCAGCAGGTCCGGCAGCTGACCGGCAAGATCGATTCGATGGATACGAAGCAGAAAATGCTGCTCGACCTGCAGATCTTGAGCAGCGCGGAGCAGCGGTCTGAAAATCTGCGCCGGCAATTGATGGATTCCACCGATAAGGAAGCGGTGATCAAAGGGCGTCTGGAACAGATCGAATACGATATCCGGCCCGAAGTGATCGACAGAAAAGCGGCCTTTATCGGCTCGCTGCGGCCGGAAGAAGTGCGCGAAAATATGCGTAAAACCCTGCAATCGGAAAAAGATCGCCTGACATTGCAGGTCACCCAATTACAAACCAGCCGGACCGGCCTGGAAAGCTCGCTCCTATCAGCCGACTCCATGGTGCAGCGGCTGAGAGAAAAGCTGGAAAAAGAGATCGAAGTTCAACTTCAGGAAGCGGCGGGCAGGAAACCGTAAGAAGGTAGTTGGTAATAGGTAATTAGTCCAGATTACAGCCAACTACCAATTACCAACCGCCTATTACCCCTCGCCCCAACTTGAATCCTTTCCCGTTCCTTTCTATCATCCTAGTGAATGGAAAATAAAACCGAGCGAGTCTTTTTGATAGACGCGATGTCGCATATCTACCGGGCGTATTTTGCGCCGATGGGGATGCGCCAGGACCCTCTGCGCAACAGCAAGGGGCAGGTGACGCAGGCTGTTTTCGTTTTTACAAATATGCTGCGCAAGCTGCTTAACGACGAGCGGCCGGATTATATCGGCGCGATCTTCGATACCGATGTGCCGACGTTTCGCCACGAATCTTTTGAAACCTACAAAGCCAATCGCGAAGCGATGCCCGACGATCTCTCAACGCAAATTCCGTATATCGTTCAGGTATGCGAAGCCTACGGCATTCCGGTCGTAAAAATGGACACGTTCGAGGCCGACGATATTATCGGGACTTACGCGAAAAAGTGCGCCGAAAAAGGTTTAAAGGCGGTGATCGTTTCCAACGACAAGGACATGTGCCAGCTGGTCGAAGACCCTCTGATCGTCTGTATGCGGCAAAATTCGCAAAACATCAGACGCAAGGTCCCGGTGCCGCCGATCGAGTGGTGCGACGAAGCGTGGGTGCTGAATAAATTCGGCGTCCCGGCGAAAAAGGTCATCGATCTGCTGGGGTTGATGGGCGATTCGGTCGATAACATTCCCGGCGCGCCCGGCATCGGCGAAAAAGGCGCGGTTTCGATCGTGATGGAATACGGCTCGGTTGAGGAAGCGCTGCGCCGCGCGGATGAGGTCAGCAACAAACGTTATCGTGAGAGCCTGCAAAACAACGTCGATATCATCCGTCAATCGCTGGAGCTGGCGACGATCAAATGCGACGTGCCGATAGAAATGGATCTCGACAAGCTTAGACGCTGCGAACCGGACCGGCGTAAAGCTTACCAGCTTTTTAAGGAACTCGAATTCAACGCTTTGACTAAGGAATTTTCCGACGCCGCCGGATCGCTTTTTGCGAGCACGGGCGACGGCACTTCGCAGGAAGAGATCGCCGCGGCGGTCGTGGCCGCGACCCGGCAGTACACGCTGATCCAAAACCGCGCCGAACTCGATAAACTGGTGCGCAAGCTGTGGGAAGTCGAATACTGGAGCTTTGCCGTTGACGATTCCAATTCGAAACCGAACGCCGGATCGTTTGAAAAAGAAGAACCGCTCGGTATTGCGATCGCGACGTCCGGCGGCGTCAGCTATTACATCGACTTCGTGAATTTTGCCGAGGGGCGGGAAAAAGCGATCAGGCCGGTCGGCGATACGCTGGCGAATGTAATGCTGAAAAAGGCCGTTTACGATTACAAGCGCAATTTCGCCGTGCTGAAAAAAATAGGCATCACGCCGGACGTGATCGAAGACGACACGATGATCGCCGCGTACCTGCTCGACCCGACGCGCAGCAAATATGAGATCGAGGCGCTGGCTTACGAAACCGCCGAGCTGGAACCGAGCGCGGCCGTTCCCGAAGGCTGGACGGAAAACCAGTGGCGCGCCGCCGAAGCCGCCGACTTTACCATACAAACCGCGCACGTGCTGCGTAAACGTATTTATGACAATGGTTTGGATAAAGTCTATCGCGAGATGGAACTGCCGCTCGTGCCCGTGCTTTATGAAATGGAAATGAACGGGATGGCGGTGGATTCGGACGTACTGCGAGGGCTTTCGAAAAATTTCAGCGAGGAACTGGAGCGGCTGAAGAAAGAAATTTTCGAACTTGCCGGGCAGGAATTCAATGTCGGTTCGCCAAAACAGGTTGGCGAAGTGCTGGCTTCGCTCAATATCGAAACCGGCCGCAAGACCGCGACCGGGCAGATCTCGACCAGTAAGGATCTGCTGGCGGAACTGGCGAATACGTACGAATTGCCGCGATTGATCATCGAATACCGCGAGATAGATAAACTGAAATCCGTCTATGCCGACGCGCTGCCGCAGCAGGTGGCCGCCGACGGGCGCATCCACGGCAAACTCAATCAAACCGTGGCGGCGACCGGGCGTTTAAGCTCGACCGACCCCAATTTGCAGAACATCCCGATCCGCACCGAACTCGGCCAAAAGATCCGCAGCGCTTTTATTCCCGCGAAAGGAATGAAATTGCTTTCGGCCGATTATTCGCAGCTCGAGCTTCGCATCCTGGCGCACGTCACGCACGACGAAGTGATGATGGCCGCGTTTTTAAATAACGAGGACATTCACGCGCAAACGGCGAAACTGGTCTTTGGCGAAGGCACCCCGCAGGAGATGCGGGAACGGCGTCGGATGGCAAAGATCGTCAATTTCGGCATCGCCTACGCGGTCGAAGCGTATGGCTTGTCTCAGCGCGTCGATCTGACCGTTCAGGAAGCGAAAAAAGTCATCGCCGATTATTTCGAGACGTACAAAGGCATTCGCAGGTACATGGACGAGACGCCGCTGAAGGCGAAAGAGCAGGGCTATATCGCTTCGATTTTCGGACGCCGCCGCCCGCTGCCTTCGATCAACGACCGCAACTACACGGTGCGCTCGCGCGCCGAACGCGAAGCCATCAATATGCCGATACAGGGTTCGGCCAGCGACATCATGAAGATCGCGATGCTGAAAGTAGAAAATGCTCTGCGGCGCGAAGGCTTTCAGGCAAAACTGATCATGCAGATCCACGACGAATTGCTGATCGAGCTCCCGCCCGAAGAGGTAAAGGCGGTCTCGGAACTGATCTGCCGCGAAATGGAAGCCGCCGCTAATCTGGACGTACCCCTCATTGCCGAAGTCGGCACCGGCGACAATTGGATGGAAACGAAATAGTGAAATGGTAGTGGGTAATAGGTAGTTGGTAATTGGCAATACGTAATACGCGATACGAAATTATCGAATATTAATCCTCAATTAACCTAACAACAAACAACGAACAACGAACAACGAACAACGAATGAATCACCACCGATTATCCACTACCAATCGCCGGTTCCGCCTGCGCCTCTGCGATAGCCCGGTTCGTGTCGGTAAAGATCAGCATGATTATTCCGACGACAAAAAAGACGATCAGCGCGAGGATCGCATTGCGGTATGAACCGGTGCTGGCAACGACGATGCTGAAGATCAGCGGGCCGACCCAGGAAGTCCCTTTGTCCGATATCTCGTAAAAACTGAAGAACGAAGATTCTTTTCCCGGCGGGATCATCTGCGAATAAAGCGAGCGTGAAAGCGCCTGTGAACTGCCCAGCACCAGCCCGATCCAGGTTGACATTATCCAGGCCTGAGCGAATATATCGATATTTAGCGTATAGCCACCCAGCGACAGCGAGATAGTTTCTCTCAACAGACTGAAAGCGAAGATCACCACCCCCGCCCACATTGCCAGCGTTACGATGATCGTATTTTTGGTGCCGATCGTGCGGGCGATCCTTTCGAATACTATCGCGCCGATCAGGCCCGCGATCTGCGCCGCCAGAAAAATACCGAGCAATAATCCCTGGTTCACTTCGTAGCCGTGCGCTTTGAAAAGCTCGTTTGCCAGAAAAACCGACGAACTGTTGATCACGGTCTGGATGCCGTCGTTATAAAACAGGTAACAGAGCAAAAACCGCGCAGTATATCGCAGCCGGATCAGCTCTTTCAGCGTTTTAAAGAGTTCGCTAAACCCGACGGTGACGATATTTTTGCCCGCGGGAAGTTTGTTGACCGCGCCGCGCGATCTGACCAGAAAAAAAGTGATCAGCGCAAACACGCCCCACCAGAGCGAGGCGGCCAGCATCGAGAAACGCACCGCGCGCGATTTTGACATTCCCAATTGTTCGGCATATCCGATCAAAAGAATATTGATCACCAGCATGATGACCGCGCCGATGTAACCCGAAGCAAAACCCCAGCTCGAGATCCGGTCGCGTTTGTCTTCCGTCGTCAGATCGACCAGGTAGGCGTTGTAAAAAACTATCGACGCACCGAAACCGAGATTGGAAACTATCATCAGGATATTTCCCCAGATATAGGAATCGCCGGTGATGAAAAAAAACAGGCAGCTTGCCGTTACGCCCAGATAACAGAAAAAAGCCATGAACCGTTTTTTCAGATGAGTGTAATCCGCCACCGCGCCGAGGAGCGGCAGGATGAATAATTGCAGAAAAACGGAGATCGAAATAGAAAGCGGAAAAAGCGATTCGGCGGTGACCGAGCCCAGAAAACCTAAATTGAACACGACGCCGTTTTCGCCGACGCTTTGCTGCGCCAGCGCGGTCAGGTAGGGGCCGAGCAGCACCCCGATGACGGTCGTGTAAAAAACGGAATTCGCCCAGTCATACATCAACCAGCCGAAAATTTCCTTGCTGTCGTTTTTCGGCAAACCTGTCGGGTGTTCAGCAGTAGCCATAGTGTAGTTATTTTTCGCTAAAAAGTCAGGATAAGATTCACAGAACAGGTTAATCGTTTTGCAGCAAATTGACAATGGCGGGCGTGATGTCGGCGAGCGATCTGATCCGCGCGGCAGTTTCTTTGGCCCGGCGTCCCCAGAGAATGGTGGGAACTTGATTGAGCGTATGATTGCGTTTTGACAGGTCTTCGATATTGCCGTGGTCGCTGGTCATCATCACCGTCGTGGTTTCCGGATCGGAGTTTTCCACCGCCGCGCGGACAAAAGCCGCCAATTCCGGCAGCACTTTCTGCGCCAGCTCGAAATGCTGGTCGTGGCCGATCTTATCGGTAATAAAATATTCGTAAAGCGTAAAGCGATTTTCGGCGGCGAGAGCGGCCAGTATTTTCCCCGCGTCGGCCGGCGCGCGGAGCGAGATGCCCGGAGCGTTATTCGCCAGCAGCACCGAATTCGTAAAATCGTGAAACAGGGCTCGGCCGTTCAAGAGGTCGTCCCAATCGCGAAATCGCATCTCCGCCGCTTCCATTGCGCAGGTGGTAGCCGATTTCCAGCGCGGGGTTCGCGCGAAAAACAGCGGGGTATAACCGTTGGCAAAGGTATTGGGTTCGATTCCTAAGCGTTTTAACTGCAGGAAGATAGAATGTTCGGCAATGATGTCGCGCAGCGCCTGATTGGGAAAGCCCTGTTTATGTTTGCCGAGCGCCTGCGAGGCATTAACGCCGGTCAGGATCGTCGTCTGCCCGGATGCGCTCTGCGGGCGGCCCTCGACGCCGAGACAGGCATCGGTGCGCGCCAGCGCTCCGCCAAAGGGAATCTCGGGCTCTTCATTTTGAAAAACAGCGAGCGGCGCGACACCCGGCGTTTGCGCCAGCGGATTCTCCGCATTGCGCTCGCCGATGCCAAGGCCGTCAATGAAGATGAGTAAAACTCTGTTCATAAAAGTAGCGCCAGCGGCTCGCTGGCTGTCGTGCGGGCGTCCCGCCCGCATAAAAATCTGACGGCGGGACGCCGTCAGGACAGCCGCCGGGACGGCAGCGCTACAACTCCTTCAATTTGTACACGCCGACGTCCAGCCGTTCGGCAAAACCTTCATCGACGAGCAAGTGATTTCCGATCCCGGCGTCTTTGCGTGAGAGGCCGAGTGTCCGGGCAAGCTCGCCGAGCTTGGTTGCGCCCTGCATCAGCAGAAAAGCGCGAGCGAGTTCACGCAGCGCGTCTCTGCGTTTTACTTTTTGCGATAACTCGTCGGGAAAGCGCGCTTCGGCGAGCGTCCATATGTAGGAAAATTTAGGGGCATAAACAGCTTCGGCGGGGATGACCTTAAAATGTTTTTGCAGGGTGTCGATCGCGCGGGTTATAAATTTGCGGCTGGTGATGCCGGTTTCCGAGCGCAGATCGATCGTCGCCATTTCCCATTCTTCGCGCAGCACTTCCAACACTTTTTGCGCGCTGCCGGAAAGCGCGGACTTTTCCGCGCTTCTCGATACACCCCAGAGCGCGTTGAAATACGGAACCAGGCGCGGCGCGACGAACATCGCTTTTCCCTTGTTTAATTTGCCGTAATAGAGCTTGCCGCGGCGCATTACTTCATCTTTCAGCACCCAGGATAAACTCGCCTCGGGATCTTTCTGAACGTTGCGCGGCATGTGCGCGTCGCGGCGGCCGCAGACGGCGATATAGACGGACGGGAGAGAAGTGCGGATGTCGGTGAGCGCATAACAAAAACCGACGTCTTCGACAAACTGCTCGATCTGTACGGCGGTTTCGATCCGCAGATCGGGCGTGCGCCGCCATTTGCGGTCACGATACTCTTCTATCCGGTAGTCGAGAGAGTCGAGAGAGTCTACTGAGTCTTTCGAGTGAATTGATTTCTTGGTTTTCATTGAGAACTTTTATAGGAAATCGATAGACTCGTCAGATCCGATAGACTCTCCCGACTTAATAGACTCTGGACTCTCCGGACTCACGACTCTCTTAATGTCCGCCGGTCATCAGCATACCGATCTCGGCAAAAGTCGCTATTTTCGGATCGACTTCGCCGGCGATCTTACCGTCTTTCAGAACCAGCAGGCGGTCGGCGAGCGCGGTCACTTCTTCGAGCTCGGCGGAGACGAGCAGCACGGCCGAGCCGGCGTCGCGCATCTCGATCAGTTTGCGGTGGATGAATTCGATCGCGCCGATATCGACGCCGCGTGTCGGCTGGGACACCAGCAGCAGTTTTGGATGAAGCTCGAATTCGCGGCCGATGATCAGCTTTTGCTGATTGCCGCCGCTGAGCGCGCGCGCGGGCAGATCGGCGTTTGGCGGGCGCACGTCAAAGTTTTTAATGATCCCGGCCGTGCGTTTTTCGATATAGCCGCTGTTCATAAAGCCCCCGGCGGCGGTGACCGGCGCCTGATTATGCACGCCGAGGATCGCGTTTTCGCGCAGGTCGAAATCCAGCAGCAGCCCGCGTTTATGGCGGTCTTCCGGAATATGGGCGATGCCCAGCGCCTTTAATTTACGGGCGTTCAAACCGGTCACGTTCCGGCCGTCGAATTCGAAGCTGCCTTTATCGGCGGTCATCAGGCCGGCTAAAGTTTCGATCAATTCCGTCTGCCCGTTGCCTTCGATACCGGCGATCCCGACAATTTCTCCGGCGCGGACGCTGAACGAAACATTATTAACCGCCAGGCCGTGTTTTCCCGCGACGGTCAGATCTTTAACTTCCAGCACCACCGCTTTCGGCTGCGCCTCGGGTTTTTCCACCCGCAGCAGCACGTCGCGCCCGACGATCATTCGCGCCAGATCGGTTGTGCTGGTTTCGGATGTTTTCACGTTGCCGACCACCTTGCCGTCGCGCATCACGGTCACGTCGTCTGAGATCGCGAGCACCTCTTCCAGCTTATGAGTGATGATGACGACGGTCTTGCCCTGGGCGCGCATTCCGCGCAGGATGTTAAAAAATTCTTCGACCTCCTGCGGCGTCAGCACGGCGGTCGGCTCGTCAAGGATGAGAAGTTTGGCATGGCGATAAAGCGCTTTTAATAATTCCACGCGCTGCTGCTGGCCGACGGAAAGATCTTCGATCACTTTGTCGGGATCGACGTGCAGCTTGAACTCATCCGAAAGCCGTCGAATCTCTTTTTTGGCGGCCTCCAGATCCAGGCTGACCGGGCTGCCGCTTTCCGCGCCGAGGATGATATTTTCCGCCACCGTCATCGTCTCGACCAGCATAAAGTGCTGATGCACCATGCCGATGCCGAACGCGATCGCATCCTGCGGAGATTTGATCTGAACGGGCGAACCGTTCACCAGGATCTCGCCGCAGTCGGCATTATAAAAGCCGTACGCGATCCGCATCACGGTCGATTTACCCGCGCCGTTTTCGCCGACGATAGCATGGATCGTGCCCGGCGTGACTTTAAACGAAACGTCGTTATTCGCCGTCACGGCGCCGAAGGTTTTGGTGATATTTTTAAGTTCGATCATTTATTTTTTCTTAAGTTTGCGAAGCAAACGCTAATAGTATTAGCCATAGGCGTAGCCTGTGGCGGCAATAACCAAATTTGCCAGGTCTGCGATAGCAGACGATCAATTCCACAAATACTGTTCATCAAATTCGACGTTGTGCGCTTTTAATAGTTCTATATATTCATCTTTAAAACTTTTGCGTTTGTGATGTTCCTGCTGGCCCTGAATATATTTTCGGACTTTTTCAAACTGAGACTCACTTACCGTGAAGGCTGCATAGCGAACCTGCCACGAAAATCTTGCAAAATGTTTTCTTTTCGTCCATTTCGAAGAATCTGCTTTTAATTCCTGTAAGAAACCAGATATTGAATATTTTGCTTTTAACCTAACCAGTAGATGGATGATCTTCAATACCATTTATTTCAATTGGAACGCCTTCAAAATTTTTTACAATACCGCCAAGGTAACTATGCAGATCATTTTGCCATTCCGGTTTAATGATCGGCATCCGATTTTTTGTCGCAAAAACAATATGATAGAGCAAATGCGTGTGGGACATATTTCCTCTTTCGCCTGTTACACAGGCCGGATTTTTTTTTCGGATCCGACCACAGGCTGCGCGCCTGTGGCTAATACTATTTCCGTCTGCTTCGCAGACTTAAAAATCAATTACCAATTACTTATAACCAATAATGCTAGTTTGCCATCGCGTCCGTCACTTTAATTTCTCCGGCGATGATCTTTTTCTTCGCTTCTTCGACCCGAAGTAAAACGTCGTCGGGGATCAGTTTTTGGTTATTGTCATCCATCGCGTATGCGACGCCGTCCTTGTCCAGTCCGAAGGCGTGAAAGCCGCCCGAGAATTTGCCGTTGAGCACTTCCTTGACCACGTCATAGACCGCGTTGTCCACGCGCTTGACCATGCTGGTCAGCACGTAGCCCGGCTTGACCATGTTTTGATTGGAATCCACGCCGATCACGAATTTGACGGCCTGACCGCTCCCATCCTTGCCGTATTGTTCGACCGCGTCGAAAGCGCCAAGGCCGGAGTTGCCGGCGGCAGTGAAAATGATATCCGCGCCCTTGCCGATCTGCGCCATCGCGAGTTCCTTGCCTTTGCCGGGGTTATTCCAGGCGCCGTCGGTCACGCCGACGTAGTTGTCGATGATCTTGATGTTCGGATTGACGGACAGCGCGCCCTCTTTATAGCCGGTCTCGAAGCGGTGGATGAGCGGAATATCCATCCCGCCCAAGAAACCGAGCACGCCGGTCTTCGATTTCGAAGCTGCGATCATGCCGACCAGAAAAGAGCCTTCGTGTTCGCGAAAGACGAGCGAGGCGACATTCAGTTTCGGAGTTTTGCCGTCGTCTTCAAAGATCACGCCGTCAACGATGGCGAATTTGATATTGGGAAAATCTTTGGCGACGCGCTGCATGATCGGCCCCTGGGCGAATCCGACGCCGATGATGAGATCGAAATTACGCTCGGCAAAAGCTCGCATTGCCGGTTCGATTGACATCGGATTGCCGGGCTCGACGTCGCGCAGTGTGATGTCCAGATCCTTTCGCGCGCGCTTGACGCCTTCCCAGGCGGCGGCGTTGAACGAGCGGTCGTTTTTCCCGCCGATGTCGAATACGATGCCGACCTTGATCCTGCCTTCTTTTTCCGCGACGACCGCATTCCTGCTGCAGGAGACGCCAAAACAAACCAGGCAGATCAACAATAAACAAAAGAGATTTTTCATCTTCATATTTTTATATTACGGCAAAATCTCAAGCTAGCGCCGGCATCCCGCCGCCTGCCCATCGATTTGAAACGAACAACCGGCGGAAGCGTGAAAATTCCGGACGGGTGAAACCGCCCGGACCTTCTAGTCGATTATTTCAAAGTCGATACTTTGAGTTTCCGTCGATTTTGACTTATCGCCCGCTGCCGTGATCAATAGCGTATATTTACCGGGTTTCATATCCGTACCCAGATTGATCGCGTTGCGGCGATTGGCCTTTAGTCCCGGTGTGGCGGCCAGCTCTTCCGAATTGCCGGTCAATACCAGCTGCCCGTCTTTCATCACCTTGGTGGACAGGGAAATTTTCGCGTCATTTGATTTCGGCGAAACGTTCAAGGCGTAAGTGTATGAAAGCACCTGTCCGGTTTTGTAATGGCGGAAAGCGGTATCGACCTGCATTTTTTGCCCGTTCGCGGCCGCCGGATTTTTTTGCAGTTCGGCCCACTCCGCGGCGCTAAAGGTCTGCAGCAAAAGGCCGGAAAAAGCGATGGTTTTTTTCTCGAAATCCGGAACGTAGATGTTCTGCGAAATAGTGCCGATCTTATTGGAGCCGGAATCTTTCACCAGAACTTTGACCCGGTATACGCCGGGTTTGTCCACTCCGAAAGCCATGCTCGATATCAGTCCGCTCCTGGAAAAAACTTCGGCCGTTTTCGGGTCGATCGACACCGTGAAGTTCTGCGCCGCCGAGCCGGCGGAAAGTCCCTGGTCATTAAAGACCGCCACGTACATATCGAATTTCGCCACTTTTTTCCCGGTCGCGGCGTCATCCGTTATCGTCAGGTCCTTAGGCAAAATATTAACGAACGCGCGAATGGTGGATTTATTTCCCGCCGTTCCGGCATAAAGCGAGGAAAGCTCAACGCCGATATCGGCAAAATTATAGGGAGTGAGAAATTTCTGCAAAATGGTCTGCGCTTCGGAGGCCGCTTTAGTTTTATTTTCGATGACGGTATTAAAGAAACCGGTGCGATAGCTGACGTCGGCGCCGGAACGTTTTACCTTGATATCGAATTTATTGTAGCGGTCGTTTTTCGGATCGAAAGTATCGGTATCCGGCTCGTACGCGAGCAGATAATATCCTTTTTGGATATCGAGGGATTCTTTCAGATCGCTGGCGACTTCGTTGCTGTTTACGAACGCCTTGCCGCCGGTTTCGCGGGCCAGGTATTTCAGCGTGTCCTGCTGGAGGCGGATCTGATCGTTTCTGCTGGTTACGCCGCCGTCCATTTGTTCTCTCGACATCGAGCCTAATCCAGAGCCGGTTGAATCCGTTGCGCTGATATTTGTCGCGGCGGCGCCGCGCGGGTCGATCGTAAAGATAGAAACGCCGTTGCGGTTAGCCATTTCCGTCAGCGACCGGAGAAAGTTATTCACCACGTAGGATCGGCCCCCGACAGTGATCGAATCCGCATCCACCAGCGCGATAGAGCCCCCGCTTGCCGCATTCATCACCGACTTATCGCTTTCGGTGTACATTCTCAGAGTATTTCGGTTAAAAGCGTCCGCATTGTCTCCGCCGATCGGAGAGAAGCCGTGCGAAACATAGAGAACGGTCTTCTTTCCCTGCATGTATTTCATCGCTTCGATGACTTTCGCTAAGACCTGCAGTCCTCCCGTCCCGTTCACGGATTCACGCAGCCCTTCGCCGACATTCTCAGCGCCGGTGATCTTGCTCATCAGCGCGTCGGAAATACCGCCTTGCATGCTGCTTAGCACTTGTGACGAAAAAGAGATCTCCATCGGCGCAAACGAACTGACGCCGACAGAAGTCAGCGGCTGCCATTTTAACGAATCGATGGAAGCCAGAAGTTCTTCTTTATCGTTCGTGAATTTTTGCATGATACCGATGCTGCCGCTGGTTTTGATCACGGCCACCAGGTCACCGGGTTTAACTTCCGTCTGCAGGAATTTTGTCAGATCCTTCTTGGCATAATCCATGCCGGTTTTCGATAATTTCAGATCGTCCACCACGATGGCGTAGATCCTGCCCACCTGGCCGACCGTGCGCGGAGGGGTATCGCTCAACAGGGAATTCGAACTTGAAAGAAGAATTTCCTTTGACAGGCTGGCCGCCTGCACGTCGGTGTTAACAAATGAAAAGCCGACGATCTGTCTTTTTTTACCGTTTTCGGTAAGTTCAAAATCCTCAGGTTTAAGATCGGAGATCACCTTGCCGTTCTTGTCGGTGACAATGGCATCGATCTGGATCAGGTTGGTATTGATCTTGACCACTTCGTTGTCATCGATGACCACTTCCGGGGTGGGCGCGGCGGTTTGGGAATAAGCGCGGCCTAAAAAAATAAAGCACAGTAAAAACAAGGTAGAAATACAAAATCTAATGTTTCTCATACAATTGCGAACCTCTCCTGATATTTCAAATAGATATTATTGTTCGATAAGACGCGGTCAGCCGATCTCTTCCAGTATCAGCGCCGGTTTTTCTATTTCGGATGCATTAATTTTACACGCATTCAGCAATTTTTGATAGACCAAAGCTGCCTGGCCCTCACTGCGGCAATAAAGCACGCCGAGCGCGTCGCCCGCGCGCACTTCGTCGCCCAGTTTCTTTTCCTGCAGGTAACCGACGGCGTGATCGACCTTATCCTCGGCCTTCATCCGGCCGCCGCCGATGGCGCTGACCGCATTGCCGACGGCGATTGTGTCGATGCTCTCTAAATACCCGTTTTCTGTAGCTTTGACGGAAATTACCGTCAGACTGTTGTCCAGCAAAGTGTCGGGAGTGTCGCAAACTGACGGATCGCCGCCCTGCGCCAGCAGATTATCGCGGAATTTTTCCAGCGCGGCGCCGGAACCCAGCGCATCCTGCAGCTTGCCGAGCGCATTTTCATGCGAATCCGCCGCGCCGGCCAGCAGCAGCATCGCAGCCGACAGCTCGAGCGAAAGTTCCCAGGTGGCGGACGCTTTTTCGTTCATCTCCCCGCGCAGGATCTGAATGCATTCATGAACTTCCATCGCGTTGCCGACCGCGTAGCCCAGCGGCTGGCTCATGTCGGTGATAACGGCTTTGGTCCTGACGCCAAAGGCGTCGCCGGTTTTTACCAGCCCGCGCGCCAGCCGCCGCGTCTGTTCCATATCGGGCATAAAGGCGCCCGAGCCGCTTTTTACGTCCAGCACCAGCACGTCCAGCCCTTCCGCCATTTTTTTCGACATGATCGAAGCCACGATCAGCGGCACGGATTCGACGGTCGCGGTCGCGTCGCGCAGGGCGTAGAGCTTTTTATCCGCCGGAGCGATCTCGGCCGTCTGGCCCGCCATGGCAAAACCGTTCTTTCTGACGATGCGTTTGAATTCCGCGAGCTCCAGATTGACGTTGTAGCCGGGAATGGATTCGAGCTTATCGAGCGTGCCGCCGGTGTGGCCGAGGCCGCGGCCGGAGATCATCGGCACATAAAGGCCGCAGGCGGCGACCAGCGGCGCGATCAGCAGGGAAGTCTTGTCGCCGACGCCGCCGGTGGAATGCTTGTCGGCTTTGGGCGCGTCGAGATCGGAAAAATCCATCCGTTCGCCGGAATTGAGCATCTCCCTGGTCAGCGCCCGTCCCTCGTCGCTGTCGAGTTCGTGCAGAAACATCGCCATCAGCAGCGCCGATATCTGATAATCCGCCCACGCGCCCGTGCAGACGCCCGCGACAAAAGCGGCGATATCCTCATCGGAAAATCGGCCGCCGTCACGTTTTTTTCGGATCAAACTTTGCGGATTCATCTTGAAACTGATGAACCGATGATACTACAAAATTGTTTGATTTGCTTGATTTTAGCGGGTTATCTGGCTGACTGGCAGAGTTTTATCGCCCTCACGAACGCGAATTTGACGGGCTCGCCGGCCTCGGCCTTCAGGATCAGCAGATCGTAGTTCTTAACCGGCTCGGAAGGCTCGGTACCGATAGCGGGTTCTCCGGGGGAGATTTTGGGCGCGGCCAGCACCAGCGCCTTTAATTCTTTATTCTGTTCGTCGTTTTTTAGAACCAGGCCTTCCGGGTCGAGTTCCGCGAAATTCACTTTGAACGGTTTTTTTGTTTCCGCGCTGGCATCGATGGAAAAACCGGGTGATTTAATATACGAATTAGTTTGGCGGGTTACGGTGTAGCTGAGTTCACAGCCGCTGAATTTCACTTCCGAAACATTAAAATAAATGCTGTTGTAATGAAATTCGAAGTATTTTTCGACGGCCTTTTTCAGCCACTTTTGCGTGTCTTCCAGCGAAGCATTTTCCGCCAGCGGCGTGATCTTGCTTTTTTCCTGCGCGACGCAGAGCGCTGAAAATATCAGCATCAGCGTAAATGAATAAAGTAAAAATCTCATGCCCTTCATATTTCTTCCGATATTATTTTTCCGCCTGGCAGAGCGTGACCGCAAGGTCCAGCGCATTTTTGACCCGCTCCACGATATTTGACCCGACGACGATGCTGGCTACTGAAACCGTGATGTTGCCCGTTTCCTTCCCGCCTTTTATTTTTACCACTCTCTTATAATCCAGCGTGCGCATACTGATCGCGCTCATTACCGAACCGGCTCCGGTATCCCGTATGGAGATCTCGTCGCGGTTGATGTCCTTAAGATCGAACATGACCTTCATTTCTTCGTGGTCGGCCGGCGCCGGGAGCCCCTGGGTTTTCAGCTTGGACGAACTGACGTCCGACACTTTCTCGACGGTGTAGCTTATCTGGCAGCCCTGAAATTTCACATTGGTTATTTTGGAATCGGAATACTCGACCAGTTGATCTTTCGGCCTGAGCGGGTCTTTCACTCCTTCGGCGACCTTAAAGCGGTAAGCGCTGTTTTGATCGATCGCCCTGACCAGCCAGGATTGGACGTCTGCCAGGGAGGCATTATCCGACAGTGTAGAAAGTTTTTCTTTTTCCTGCGCCGTCGCCACCGTCGCAGAGAAAAGCAGCATCAAGAGAGCCGAACAAAGCAAAAAGCGGCAAATGTTCATAATTACACCTAAAATCTATTTTTCCGGCCAGCGGCTTTGCTAAAAGCTCCGGCTCAATTCGTTTTCTGACAGAACGAGATCGCCTGAACCAGTCCGGTTTTTATTTTCTCGGCGACATCGGCCTTGACGGCAAAAGTCGCGGCCGATTGAAATCCCGTCCGGCTAAACTGCGGGTTACTCGGCTGGAAGTTAAAACTGACACTCTTTTGGCTTTCCAGCGAATACAGGGTCAGTACCTGCATATTCGTATTCGACACCAGCGGCGTCAGTGTTATCCCGTTCATGTTCATACTTTTCAGATCGAGGGCCAGCGTCGTCAGGGTGCTGTAATAGGTCGGCGCGCTGGTGGAGGCGCCGCCGGGCAAATTCATGCCGGAAGAGTTAGCGCTGGTTTGATGTTCGATCGTATAGCTTAACCGGCAGCCGTCGAATTTAACATTGGAAATGCTGTCGCGCGAATCCCCGCTGCGATAAGTGCTGTTCTTATCGATCGCTTTCACCAGCCACGCCTGGGTTTGGCTCATCGAAGCATCCATCGAAAGAAGAGAGGTTTTGTCCTGTGAATAAGCAAAGGTAGAGAGCGCGAAAACTGCGGCTGCCGCGGCAAAAAAGGTCCGGGAAATTCTCATCGGTTTGTGCTCCTTATCGAATTTCAAACTTTTGTCAGCAATACGACGGCTTCGGCGCGGATGGCTTGCTTTGTCCCGACGGCGTCGAGGCCTTCGCCTGTTTTGGCCTTTACGCTAACATAATCGGGCGTAATTTCCAACGCTTTTGCCAGATTGGCGCGCATCCGTTCGAAGTAGGGGCGCAGCTTCGGCGCTTCGAGTTCGACGACGGAATCGACGTTGACTACGCGGTATTCCTGCTCCTTCATCATTCGCATCGCTTCGGCGAGAAAAACAAAACTGTCGGCGCCCTGCCAGCGCGGGTCGGTGTCGGGAAAATGCGAGCCGAGATCGCCCAGCACCAGCGCGCCTAAAATCGCATCCGTCACGGAATGCGCCAGCACGTCGGCATCCGAATGCCCCGAAGCGCCCAGCTCCGATTCGACAGTCACGCCGCCGATGATCAGCGGCCGGCCGGCCGCCAAACGATGAATGTCATTTCCAAATCCGATTCGAAACATAATAAAACAGTGAACGGTGAACAGTGAATAGACTTCGCGTCCTTGGCGAAAATCTTTGCGCTCTTCGCGGTTAAGAAATTTAACGCAAATGGCACTGAGAATTAAGACGCAAAGTTCGCTAAGAAATCAATTCTTCATTATTCAGTCTAAAAATTATTCAGTCTAAAAATTAAGAATTCGTTTTTATCAAAAACTCAGCCAGCGCCAGGTCTTCTTCTCTTGTGATCTTGATATTGGATGCGCTGCCCTCGACAAACGTTACCGGGAAGCCCGCTTTTTCCACTAAAAAACTTTCGTCGGTCGCGTCCGCGATATTTTCCGCCAGCGCGTATGCTTTTAGCAAAATTTCGTAACGAAAACATTGCGGCGTCAGCGCGCGGCGCAAAGAATTACGATCGACCGTCCGGGTAATTTTATCGCCGGAAATTTCTTTTATCGTATCGGTCAGGGGCGCGGTCAGCACGGCGGCGCCGGTCTCGTTCGCTTTTTCAATGGTTTCGGCGATCTCGCCGGGCGTCACCAGCGGACGCGCTCCGTCGTGAACCGCGACGATATTCGCGGTTTCCGCGCGCACGCTTTTCAATCCGTTTAAGACGGATTCCGCCCGGCTTGGGCCGCCGCCGATGATCCTGGTTAATTTTTTTAGCGGGTATTTTTGCGCCAGCCGGGTAAAATGGGCTTTATGTTCGGCGGGCAAAACCAGTATTATCTCGTCCACGGCGGGACAAGTCTCGAATCGCAGCATTGTGTGAATGACAACCGGTTTGCCCAGAATTTCGAGGAATTGTTTCGGAAGCTTACTGCCGAAGCGTTTGCCCTGGCCGGCAGCGACGATGATCGCAGTGTTCATCTTCTCTCTTCGCCGCCTTAGGAGTCGTACTCTTCCTCTTCCACCCTGATGGACGTAACCTCGGCATGGCGCAGGTCACGATAGGCTTTGCGCATTAATGGGGGACGCGATTCGTGAATGTTGGTTAAATTTCCACTCTGGTCGGTCGCATCTTCCCAAAGCTTGCCAAAGATCATTTTGCCCGCAGTAGTCTGCAGCACGCTGGTTACGGCTACCTCGGCATTTTTTCCTATCAATTTGCGGGCGTTATCGACCACGACCATCGTGCCGTCGTCCAGATAAGCCACGCCCTGGTTGTATTCTTTACCTTCTTTTAGGATGAAGACCTTCATCGCCTCGCCGGGCAGAACCACGGGTTTCAACGCGTTGGCCAGTTCGTTAATGTTTAAAACCGCCACGCCGCGCAACTGCGAAACCTTGTTGAGGTTGAAATCGTTGGTCACGATCACGGCCTCGAGCTGTTTGCCCAGTTCGATAAGTTTCAGATCGACTTCCTTGACCGCCGGGAAATCCGTCTCCACGATCTGGATGTCCAGCTTGCTGTTGTTGCGCAGGCGTTGGAGCATATCCAGGCCGCGGCGTCCGCGCTGGCGTTTGGAAGAATCCGGCGAATCGGCCACCTGCTGCAGTTCGCGCAAGATGAACTGCGGAATTATCAGCGTGCCGCCCAGGAAACCGGTTTCGGCCACATCGGCAATGCGCCCGTCGATGATCACGGAAGTATCGAGAATTTTGTAATCCCGCTTTCCGGTCTTATCGGCAAAAACACCGCCGAGCGCGGACAGATCGATATATTCGCCCTTGGCCGCGCCGACCATCAATCCGACATAACCCATAAAAAACGCCATCGCCAGCGTGAGAAACAATTTCATCTCGCCCGACAGCGCCGAGGTCTCCTGCAGGATGATCAGCAGCCCAAGCAAAAACGCGCCGAGCAAACCCAGAATAGAACCGATGGCGGCCCCGATCAGGGTCTTTAAGCTGGCGTGCCGGACGCGGACCTCGAACAAGATGATAAAGCAGGAAATTATCACGCCCAGAATCGCCGAAGCGACCTTGGGTTCGAATCCCGCATTACCTTTGTACCAGGAGGTAGAGCCCAGCGGATTCAGCAGATAACCTGCCGCCGCTAAAAGAAGGATGAATGCTATTCTAATGATGAGAGCGTCAAATCTCATGCCGTGAATTTTAACACTAATTTAAGATAAACGTTAGCCCTATATAAAGAAATTAGCCACAGATTTACGCGGATCAACACAGATAGGAAAAATGCCGCTCTTATCTGTGTGAATCCGTGTTCATCCGCGGCAAAATTTTTTAGCCCCGCAGTGTTAAATATAAAGAATTAGCCACAGATTTACGCGGATCAACACAGATAGGAAAAATGCCGCTCTTATCTGTGTGAATCCGTGTTCATCCGGGGCTAAAAATTTTCATGTCAGTTGCCGAACTTTCCGCTCTTAGGTATTCTTGAAATCTCAAACATGGCAAAAGCACCCGCAACAGTTTTCGTCTGTCAGAATTGCGCTCATCAGGAGCGCAAATGGCAGGGCAGATGCCCGTCCTGCGGCGAATGGAATACGCTGACGGAAGAGCGTTTTCGCGATTACGGCAAACCGAACGGCAATGTTTCCGCTTTCGCCCTGCGCGAGGTAAAACCGATCGGCTACGGCGCGATCGAATCGCAGGACGAGGTGCGCATCCCCTGCGGGATTGAGGAATTCGACCGCGTGCTGGGCGGCGGCATCGTGCCCGGCTCGCTTATTTTGATCGGCGGCGAACCCGGCATCGGCAAATCGACGCTGGTCGCGCAAACCGCCGATAAACTGAGCGCGGCGGGGAGAAAAGTTCTCTACATTTCGGGCGAAGAATCCGAGCGCCAGATAAAAATGCGCGGCGAGCGGCTGGGGCTGACCGCCGATAACTTGTTTTTGCTGCCTGAAACAAATCTGGAAAATATTCTCGCCGAGACCGAAAAGCTAAAACCCGACGTGGTCATCGTCGATTCGATCCAGACGGTTTTTTCGATGAAGGTCGAATCCGCGCCCGGATCCGTCTCGCAGGTGCGCGAAGCCGCCGGGCAATTTCTGCGGCTGGCGAAAACCAGCGGGATCGCCGTTTTTCTGATCGGGCACGTGACCAAGGAAGGCTCGCTCGCCGGCCCGAAGACGCTCGAGCATATCGTCGATACCGTGCTCTATTTCGAAGGCGAGCGCCATCACAATCACCGCATCATTCGCGCCGCGAAAAATCGTTTTGGCGCGGCGAACGAGATCGGCGTTTTCGAAATGACCGGCAAGGGCCTGGTGACGGTCGCCAACCCGTCGGAAATGTTTTTGCAGGAACGCCCGCAGGAAGCGGCCGGCTCGGCGGTCACCGTCTGTATGGAAGGTACGCGCCCGATGCTGGTCGAAATTCAGGCGCTAGTATCGGGCACGAAATTCGGCACCGGGCGGCGCATGACGCAGGGCTTCGATCAAAACCGCGTCGCGCTGCTGATCGCGGTGCTGGAAAAACGGCTGGGATTCAACTTGAGCCAGGAAGACGTTTTCGTTAATGTCGCTGGCGGCCTCGAGGTGGACGAACCGGCGGTCGATCTGGGCGTGGTCGCGGCGATTGCTTCGAGCTATCGCAATCTGACGATCGATCCCGATACGGTCGTCTTCGGCGAGGTCGGTTTGACCGGCGAAGTGCGCGGCACCATGCAGGCGCAGGTACGCGCGCGCGAAGCGCAGGCGCTGGGCTTTAAACGGCTGATCCTGCCCGCTTCGAATAAAACCGGGCTCGAGAAATTACTGGGCCTCCGCGTGATGGGTGTAAAATCGGTCGAGGAAGCGCTCGAGGCGCTGTTCTAGATTTGCGATTTGCGATTGCCGATTTTCGATCTCGTCTTTTAAGTCTATCGGGTCGATCGGGTATGGAGTCAGTAGCGTCGGCGTCAGCCGATGCGTCTCCTGTCAGAACCGGGAGCAGTAACGACCGGGTTGCTTGTCAGAACCGGGAGCAGTAGCGACCGGGTCGTTAACAATGATGAAAACTTGCCCCAAATGCGGCGGCGTAAAATTCAAACGTTGGGATGATCTCGACGACGAGCAAAAGATGATCGTCGAGAGGCTGCCGGCTTCAGCGGAGTTTTCACTCGAAGATCGCAAGCGAAACAGCCGTTGGTGCATAAGATGCTTCTACGAAATGAGGTCAGAACCGGGAACGGTAGTGATCGGGTGATTTATTAGTGTGTTTCGTATAATTCGTGGTTAAAGATTCTGAACGCTGCGCGTTCATAGCGGGCAGGGATGCCGGCGCTCCATATATGACCCTTACCCTACAAGCCAAAGAAAACAGCGAGTTGTCATTTGACGACATCCCGCACCAGTCCAAATTGTTTTTGGACTATCTGAAAGATCCGGAGAGCTTGAAGAAATTTTACCCCGGCGCGGTCAGCGGCATCGCAAAAATCGCCGATAGAAAAAATGAAGTTTTAGAGAATTACCAGGTCGATAGAAATGTGCTGTGCGACGCTTTAACTGAGATCAATTCCGGCTATGGCTGTACCACGCAAACGCTGGATAATATAGAACGCCTGCGCAGCCCAGACACCGTGGCCATTGTCACCGGCCAGCAGGCCGGGCTTTTCTCCGGCCCGCTTTACACCATTTTCAAAGCCGTCTCCGCCGTCAAGCTCGCCGCCGAACTTACCGCCGAAGGAACCGGTGCCATTCCCGTCTTTTGGATCGCCGAGGAAGACCACGATTTTGCCGAGGTCAATCACACCTACGTCATCGGCCGTGACGGCACACAGGCGAAACTGGAGAACACACCGGCGAATTATAAAGAAGGCGTACCTGTTGCGAGTGTCACGCTCGATGACGGCATCCGAAAAACTCTGGACGAATTATTCGACACTTTGCCTAACAATGAATTTATCGCGGAGCTAAGGGAATTACTGGAGGGTTCTTATCGGCCGGGAGTTTCCTACAGCGCGGCTTTTGGAAAAATGATGGCGCAGTTATTCGGAAAATACGGGCTGGTCATTTTACAGCCGATGCACCTTAAGCTGAAAAAACTTACCGCGCCGCTGGCCGTCCGCGCCGTCGAAAAATGGGAAGAGATCAACGCCGCGCTGGTCGCCCGGACAAAAGAGCTCGAAGCCGCCGGGTACGGCGCGCAGGTGCTGGTCGAAGAAAAACAATTTCCGTTTTTTCTACATCGATGACGAGGAAATTCGCCAGAAAGTTAAAACTCAAAACGCCGAGTTCAGGATCGGCGAAACCAGAGTTAACTTCCGTGAATTACAAGACTTAGCCCAAACCAAACCCGAGCGTTTCAGCCCCAATGCGCTGCTGCGCCCGGTAATGCAGGATTACCTGCTGCCGACGCTTTGCTATTTCGGCGGGGGCGCGGAAATTTCGTACTTTGCGCAAAATTCGGAAATTTATCGCGTGCTGGATCGCCCGTACACGCCGATCTTTCACCGCGCGACCGCCACCGTGGTGGAACCGCATATTAAACGCACGCTGGAAAAATACGAATTAAAATTATCCGATCTTTTTGCGGGCATCGATGAAATTTACGCGCGCATCACGGAAGGTTTTCTCAATAAAGAGACCGCGCGGGATTTTGCCGAAGCCGAAGAGATCGTGGGCGCGCAAATGAACCGGCTGGAACAGTCGCTGTTAAAGGTGGACCCTACGCTGGCGGAATCCGTCGCTAAACGAAGAAAGAAAGTGATGTATCACATCGCCGCGCTGCGCCAGAAATTTCACTCGGCGCAGATGCTGAAAGACGAAACCGTTCGCCGCCGGCTGGACGTGGCGCGGGACGGATTATACCCGCAGAAAGCCCTGCAGGAACGCAGCACGAATTTCATCTCGCTGGCCGCGCGGCACGGCGTTGAGCTGATCGACCGGCTTTATGAAAACGCCGAGACCCAGGGCAAGCGGCATCAAATAATTTACATCTAATCAAATGGGATATTTACTTACCGGGCTGGGCTTATTATTCATCTTTTCGATGCTGGCGGCATTCTCGTTTTTCGATAAAGTGCTGAAAATTCAGTATGCGGAATTTAAAGCCGAATGGGAAAAGTCCGGCGCGCCGCACGGCTTTCTCTGGGTGCCGAAAGAATCGCAAAGCAGGATCAAGATCAAGCCGAAAACCACCAGCACCCGCGCCCGGACAAAACATTTTTTCTCCTGGCTTTTCGCCACGCCGGATTGGATCAGGCAGCACCCGGCGGCAAAAGCCAGTCTATTCAAAGTAAGAACACTGTTTGTTATATCATTGACTGTATTGGCATCATTTGTGATTCTGTATGTTACAAGATAATGGGCATTTTTATGGAGAAAGATCATGAATAGAAAAGTAGTTCTTTATCCCGGCGAGGATAATTATATCGTGGCTGAAGTGCCGAGCCTGCCCGGAGTGGTCAGCCAGGGAAAAACACGAACGGAAGCGCTGGAAAATATTCAGGAAGCGGTAGCATTACATGTCGAAGTATTGATCGAGAGGGGGCTTCCGGTTCCCGGAGACGAAACTGAACTTGTCGAAATTGCAGCATGAGTAAACTCCCGATAATCTCAGGCAAACAATGTATTAAAGTTTTAGAAAATTCGGCTACGTAATTTATCGTCAACGTGGCAGCCACGTCACTCTTGTAAGAGAAGACCCTCCAAGTCAGACTACAGTGCCAATACATAAAGAATTGGATAAAGGAACACTTAGAGCGATTCTGAGACAAACCGGAGATAGTATAGAAGAGTTAATTAAGAATTTATAATTAATGTCGATCATTAAAATATTACCTGACCAGCTTATCAATCAGATCGCCGCGGGCGAGGTGGTCGAGCGTCCGGCGTCGGTCGCAAAGGAGCTGGTGGAAAACGCGCTCGATGCCGGGGCGCGGCGCGTGCAGGTGGATATCGAACTCGGCGGCCGGCGTCTGCTCAGGGTATCGGATGACGGTTCGGGAATGTCGCGCGACGATGCGGTGATGGCTTTTGAGCGCCACGCTACGTCGAAGATCCGCAGCCTCGAAGATCTGGTCGCGATCGGCACGCTTGGGTTTCGCGGCGAGGCGCTGGCCTCGATCGCATCCGTCGCAAAGGTGGAGCTCATCACCAAAAATGCCGCCGACACCGCCGCCACGCGCATCCTGATCGAGGGCAGCAAGCTGATCGACGTCAAAGACGCCGCCCGCCCGCAGGGTACGACCATCACCGTGCGCGATCTGTTTTTCAACACGCCCGCGCGGCGAAAATTTTTGCGCTCCGAAGCCACCGAAAATTATCACCTGATAAATCTGGTCACGCATTACGCGCTGGCGCAGCCCGATATTTCATTTACGCTGACCAATAACGGCCGCGAAACTTTGCGCGTCACCCCGGCCAAAGATTTGCGCGAACGCGCCTTCCAGCTTTTCGGCGGCGACTTCTTAAATAATCTTTTACCGGTCGATGGCGGCCGCGAATTCGTGGCCAAGATCGGCGGTTATATCAGCGCCCCACGCGAACGCCGCACCACCCGCGACGCCCAGTATTTTTTTATCAACGGCCGTTTTGTCCGCGACCGTGTCCTGTCGCGCGGCTTAAGCGAAGGCTACCGCTCGGTGCTGCCGCATGGCGTTTATCCGGTAGCGCTGTTGTTTCTCGAAGTTCCGAAAGAGGAAGTGGACGTGAATGTTCACCCGGCCAAAACCGAGGTGCGTTTCCGACGCATCGAAGCCGTCCGCGAAACCGTCACCGAAGCCGTGCGCGCGGCGCTGATGAGGGCGGGAATCATTGAAGAGGACAGTAGACATGAGACAGGAGACAGGACGGCAGGTGATAACGGAGAGTTGATAGCAGATAGTTCATCGCAAAATGAGAACTTACTTACAAAAGAGGCGCCTGGGATAGTCGAGACAGTCACTCTTTTAGAAATGGACAGGGAAGATATCGGGCCAGTAGTACCGCCGCCTGTGTCAGCGGGCGGGCTTCCGGAAACCGCCGAATCCACCCAGCCGAAAATAGATTTCATTCCCGCATTTTCCGACGATTTCGAAGCGCAGGCGAGGGAGAAAAAACAGGGAATTGGAAATGAGGAAATAAGGGGAGAAAAGATCGGCGATCCGATTTCTTTGGCTCCAAAACCCACCCAGGCCGATCAGATCGCCGCGTTTGTCCGGAATAATCAATCGGCGGCCGCGCTTCCGCCGCTCGATTCGGCGGAAAAACTGGTCAGGTCCGTCGATATCGACAAAGTCTCGCGCTCGACGATTCAGCCGCTCGGTCAGCTCGACGAAAGCTACATAATCGCCATCGACGACGACGGCCTGCTGCTGGTCGATCAGCACGTCGCGCACGAACGCATTTTGTTCGACAAATATTCCAAATTGCTGAAAGAGAAAAAGGTCGAATCGCAGAATCTGCTGCTGCCGGAAACGTTCGATCTGACCCCGGCGCAGGCCGCGGCTTTTGGCGAGGTACAGGAAGAACTGGAAATTTGCGGATTCGGGCTGATGCGGCTTTCCGGGCGGACGGTGGCGATCAAATCGGTGCCGATGGATCTGCCCGCGCACGAAGCGCGCAATCTGCTGGCGGAAATTCTGGAGACGGTTGACAGGGAAAAACACGGTTCGGCGCGGGCGAGTTTTCGCGATGATGTGGCGGCTTCACTGGCCTGCCGCGCGGCGGTCAAAGTCCACATGAAACTTACTATGGAAAAAATGCAGTGGCTGATCGACCGGCTGCTGACCACCTCTTCGCCTACCACCTGTCCCCACGGACGCCCGGTGATCCTGCGCCTCACCATGCGCGACATCGAAAAAGGTTTCCATCGCATTTGAGTAATACATGAAATGGAAAAAGTGTCTTATTTAACTGTATTGTTGTTAGTATTTTCAGTGGTGCAGTGGTTCAGGCGTGAGACACTGCACCACCTGAACCACTTTTGCACCAGAAATCTTAAAAATGAGCGGACCTAAAACAAATCTCCCAAAACCGTGATCGACCTCCTCTTTAATGTGTCCCATAATAATGTGTCCCATCGTGTACTTTTCAGACTGTCAGCGCTAGTGTACGTTAGCTCTTACGAAGATTCCATCAGCAATTAAGACGCTACCTATTTTCGGGTAGTGGTTCAGTTTGAAATTATATTAGGTAAAGCCAGACCACTGACTCTAATTATGTTCAACAAGTCAGCGGAGCTGACGGCATAATGGCAGCCCCGGGTGAAGCGCAGCGAAACCCGGGGTCACGGGAGGCAAACAAATATCAGCCCCTTTTAACGGGCGAAAGCTCTGCCGCCCGTTAAAACGGGCTTTTCAGTGTATAGATCATCGCCACCCCAGGCTTACGCCTGGGGCTACCACTATGCCGCCCGCTATGCGGGCTTCGATCCGCAAATTTCAAACTGACCCACTACCTATTTTCGAAATCTATTGACAAATTTTCTAACTTCTTTTACATTAGTAAGAACTTTCGCGCAGCAGCGAAACTATAATTTTAACGATGCGTAATTTCGACACCAATTTTAACTTTTATTTTAGCTATTTTTACTTTAGTAAAACGGCTGAAGTTAAAGTTTTGTCTAAAACGCATTAAGCAATAAACAAAATTTTCTTAAACGAAAGCCGTGAAACTGAAAAAAGTTCACGGCTTTTTTGTCTTTTTAGGAGGCATTATGAAACTCGAAGAATGGCGCGAAGAAATCGATCAGATCGACGGCGAGATCGTCGCCCTGCTCGAGCGGCGGGCGAAGGTAGCGCGCAAGATCGGCGTGCTTAAAGCCACTGCGGGGCTGCCGGTGGCCGATACCGGCCGTGAAGAAAAAGTACTGCGCGGCGTGGGCGCGAAAAGCTCGGCGGCGCTGCCGAGGGAATCCCTTAACCGCATATATCAACGTATTTTACAGGAATCGCGCCTGATTCAGGCCGAGGCTGTCGCGGCGGCGCAAAAGAATTCGGTCGAGGTTTAAGAAGGTGAAATTAGTAGCGATACAAGGCGTGCGCGGCAGTTACAGCGAAGAGGCCGTCGGAGTAATGTTTGGCGACGCGGTCGAGATATTGGAGTGCGGCGATTTTGCGGAAACGTTTGCGGCGGTCGTTTCGGCGAGGGCGGATTACGCGGTCGTGCCGCTGCGAAACAAGATCATCGGCGAGATCGAATCCGCCGCCGCCGCGCTGCAGCAGACAAACCTGAAGATACTGGATCAGCTGCTGCTGGAGGTGCGCCACGTGCTGGTCGGCACGCCGGATTCGCGGCTGGAAAATATCGAAAGGATTCGCTCGCACGAAGAAGCGCTCAAACAATGCCGGATTTTTTTGGCGGAGGGAAGTTGGAATGTCGAGACCGGAAAAGACACTGCCTCCAGCATCCGGCGGATCGTGGCGGACGGCGACGCAAAAAGGGCGGCGATCGGCAGCCGCCGGGCCTGCGAAATGTACGGCGGAAAGATCCTCCGCGAAAACATCGCCGATGACGCGGAAAATATCACTTATTTTTATTTGGTGGGAAGACATTAACTTTGCGCTCTTTGCGAAAAACCTTGGCGCGCTTTGCGGTAAAAAGTTCTAACCGCAAAGATCACGAAGGAAGATCCGCAAAGATCACAAAGAAAAAGCAAGGAAGTTTTGGAGTAATTATGTTGGATTCAGGAAGAGACAAGATCGCAAAATCAAGAGATGAAAAACTCCCGCTGGTCAGCGAGGTTAGGCCGCAAACGGTCGTCTGGGTAGGCAACGTTCCGATCGGCGGCGCGGGAGCGATCGTGATCGCAGGGCCGTGCTCGGTCGAATCGCGCGAACAGGTAATGCAGACGGCGCGCGCCGTCAAAAGATCGGGCGCCGTCATGCTGCGCGGCGGGGCGTATAAACCACGCACTTCGCCTTACGATTTTCAGGGGCTGGGTGAAGCAGGCCTGCTGCTGCTGCGCGAAGCGGGCGACGCTTACGGCCTGCCGATCGTGACGGAAGTGATGAGCGAAGCCGACGTCGAATTGATCGCCGAACACGCCGATATGATCCAGATCGGCGCGCGCAATATGCAGAATTTTGCGCTGCTGAAAAAACTGGCGAAAACGGACCGGCCTGTTCTGCTCAAACGCGGCGCTTCCGCCACGGTCAGGGAATGGCTGGCGGCGGCGGAATATTTGCTGCACGGCGGCAACGAAAATGTCGTCCTGTGCGAACGCGGCATCAAGACCTTTGAAAGGTCTCTGCGCAATACGCTCGACCTGGCGTCGGCGGCGCTTGCCAAAGAAATGACGCATCTGCCGGTGATCGTCGATCCCTCGCACGCGACGGGCAAACGGAGCCTCGTGCCGGTGATGGCAAAGGCCGCGCTGGCCTGCGGCATGGACGGCGTGATCGTCGAAGTCCACCCGCGGCCGGAGATCGCCTGGTCTGACGGCGAACAATCGCTCGATCTAAATGAGTTTGCGGAAATGATGCGGCTTTTACGGGCGCCTTCGGTCCTGCTGCCGCAGTCGGAAATGGCCGCGATCGGTGATTGGTGATTGGTGATTGGTAATAGGTGATACGTAATAAGTGATTGGTAATAGGTGATTGGTGATAGGTAATAGGTGATTGGTAATAGGTGATTGGTAATAGGTAATAAGTGATTGGTAATCGGTAACACGTATTGCCCATTACGTATCACGTATATATCAATTACCAACTACCTATTACCAACTACCAACTACCAACTACCAACTACCAACTACCAACTACCAACTACCAACTACCAACTACCAACTACCAACTACCAACTACCAACTACCAACTACCAACTACCAACTACCAACTACCAACTACCAACTACCAATTACCAATTGTCGCGAATCGAATGAAACGTTTTTTGTTTTCCTCTCATAGATAAGTAGCAAAGAATCCGTTTTTTAACGTCTATTACTCGGGAGAAAAATATGAGTCAGCAGCTTTTTAAAAAAGACATTAAATTTTTACAGCGTTTCTTAAAATCCGGCGGTTTCGATCCGAAGGGGATCGACGGCATCTGGGGCTCCGACACCGATAAGGCCGAGGGCGCTTTTATTACCGCGTCGCAGGCTCTGGCGGATAAAATGGGAACTTTTCACTTCCGCTCCGAGGCGAACATCATGACCATCAATATCGCCGCGCAAAAAGCGGCCCGGGAATTTTTGAAGCGGGTAACGGCGGCCGGCATCAATGCCCGGATAATTTCCGGCACCCGAACCTATGCCGAACAGGATGCGATCTTTGCCCAGGGCAGAACAAAACCGGGGAAAAAAGTGACCAAGGCCAAAGGCGGCCAGAGCAATCATAATTTCGGCATCGCCTGGGACATTGGGATTTTCACCGACCAGGGAGACTATCTTCCGGAATCGCCGCTCTATGCGAAGGCGGCCGAAGTCGGACTGGTGGCGGGATTGGAATGGGGCGGAAATTGGAAAGGCGATTTTCAGGATAAACCCCACTTCCAGCTGGCTGTGGGGCTGACGATCGCCGCGATGCGAAAGAAATTCGAAAAAGGCGACCGGCTGCCGTAAATTCCCTAAAGAGTCTCCAGAATACGGAGCAGTCCGCCAGTATTTGTCAGATCGTTTAATACCAGGCCGGGTTTGTGCGCCCGCAATTCTTCCGCGCTGTGGTTTCTGCCGGTGGCGAGCGCGATGGATTTTGCGCCAAAAGCCCGGGCGCAGTCGATATCGTTCGGCGTATCGCCGATGACGATGAACTGTGCCGGTTTTAACTCGACGCCTAAGAATTCATTGATCCGTTTTCCGGTTTCTTTCGCCAGCTCGCGGCGGTCGTGCGAAATTTCGCCAAAAGCGTGCGGAACGTCCGCGAAATATTTCCACAGATCCACGTGGCGCAGTTTTATTTCGGCGGCGCAGGACAGATTTCCGGTCAGCAGGGAATTAATAAAGAGCGGGTGTTCCTGCGTCGCGGCCAACGCTTCGCGGACGCCGGGAAAAACGCCGTAGGGATTATCGGCCAGGGCCATCACGCGCGACATTTCTTCGTGAAAAGTATCTAAGAGATCGTCGATCCTGGCAAAGATGTCCGCCACCGTGAAACCTTCGCCGCGCAGCGCTTCGTAAGCGATCTGCGTGTCGGTCATGCCGGAAACCTGCATTTCGTTGAGCGCGCCCGCGCTGCCGTAAACCTTTTTCAGCGCGGGAATAAAATATTCCTTGTAAGCGCCGGCGCGGGTCGAATGCATCAGCGTGCCGTCGATATCCCACAGAATCACCCTCGCCGCGGCAATTTTGGATTTCAGATTTTGGATTTTGGAAAGAATCGGAGCGCCGTCTAAACTCATTATTCGATTATAACAAGAACGTCGCCGGCATTGACGGTTTCGCCTTCGGCGACACGGATTTCCTTGATCACGCCGTCCTTGGGCGAGCGCATTTCGTTTTGCATTTTCATCGCCTCAACCACGATCACGCCGTGCTGGGCTTTCACCTCGTCGCCGGCGGCGACCAAAATGCGGACCACTTTTCCCGGCATATTGGCGACAATTTCCGCCTCTCCATCGCCGTGCGCATGAGCCGCACCCGCGCCGCGCAGCCGCTTCGGATCGACCAGCGAAAATTCGTAAGTGTTTGTGCCGACGCTGACATGCGTCAGGCCGCCGATAGTTTCCGGCGAGACATAGCATTCATAAACTTTGCCGCCCAATTTAAAGAGATAGGTATTCGGCGCGGCCAGGTGCGCTTCGAGCTCGTAATTCTTATCGCCCACGGTGGCGAAAACTTTATCGCCCTCGCGCCGGACGTCGATCTCGCGGGTCTCGTTATTTATTTCGGCGGTCAGTTTCATGGTAATAATTGTAGGGGCAGGTCTCGTGCCTGCCCTTTATTATGCTTTGCACAATAAAATATCATAGATCGGGGTTTCCCGAATAAGCCCATTCCTGCCAATTTTCGATCAATCCCCTGCGCACAGGATTCAAACGCGTGTATTTTACACATTCCCAAAAATCTTCTTCGTTGCGAATTATATGATCGTGAAATTGGCGTTGCCAGAGTTTACCATTGTAAAACCTCCAAAATTCCTTTGTCGAAAGACTTTTAAAATCGCCGCAAATTCTACCCAAAGTCATAGCTGCTTCACCAATTCCTATTACCAGGTGAAGATGATCGGGCATCAAACAATATTGATAAAGATTAAATTCGTATCTTTCCCGGAGATTCAACAGACATTCGATAGTTAAATCGGCAATTCTTTTATCATCAAAGAATTTTTTACGGCTTTGCGCAACAATAGTTACAAAATGCGTGCGTCTTTAGTGAATAATCAAAATCTCTGAGGCGCAGCGAGTTTTTACGCGAAGAATTTTTGTCTATGTCATTCATTGGGAGATAAAAGACAATGTCACCAAAGTAGGAAGGGCAGGCACGAGACCTGCCCCTACAATTATTGTTTATTTGCTTCCAATTTTTCCAAACACTCCTTACACAAACACCGCTGGTAATTCTCTTTCAGATCGGCCAGATTTTCCGGCGCTACTTTGACGTCGAAGCACCAGCAGGTTTCCTGGCCCGCGTTGCAGGTAAATTCCGTCCCGCAGGATTCACAGTTAAGCTTTTCCGTTTTTGCGGGGTCGATAGTTAAATTGTTGGGTAGGTTTTCCATTTAACCAAAAAGAACCTTATTTGAAATCAGTTAGTAGTTAAAAGTTATAATTAACAGTTACGAATTTTCTTCTTCCTCGGGTGTTTCGCTGGTTTTTCTCAGTCGCAGAAGTTCGATCTTTCGCTCGTCGCATCTCAGTATTTCGATGTCGAGCCCGCGGATCGTGAATTTTTCGCCCTTCTTCGGCACGTAGCCGCATTCGGTCATCACCAGCCCGGCGATGGTGTTGAAATCGTCGTCGTCCTGCTCGATCTCGAGGTCTAAGATATGCTCGATCTTGTCGATCTCCGTCGAACCGAGCACGTCGAAATAACCGTCTTCGCCCTCGATGATCTCGATCACTTCTTCCTCGCCGATGTCTTCGTCCTCGATCTCGCCGACGATCTCTTCGACGATGTCTTCGACCGTGATCAGCCCGGCCACGCCGCCGTATTCATCGATCACGATAAACATCGAAGAGTGCTGTTTCTGCATTTCTTCCAGCACCTCGTCGATCGGTTTGGTTTCCGGCACGAAATAAACCGGGCGCAGGATTTCGGAGATCGACTGGGTCTCTTTTTTCTCAGCCCACGACACCAGCAGGTCGCGCACATAGATCATGCCTTCGATATGGTCGATCCGATCGGTGTATACGGGCACGCGTGAATATTTTTGATCGATGATCAGATCGCGCGCTTCCTTAACCGTCGAATCGATCGGCAGGGCGATGATGGCGGTGCGCGGCGTCATCACTTCGCTGGCGCGGGTGTCGCCGAATTCCACCATCGTTTCCAGCAGCTCGCGCTCGTCTTCTTCCAGAATGCCTTCGGCTTCGCCGACTTCGAGCAGCGCCTGGAAATGATCGGCGTCGTCCTCTTCGCTGTCTTTTTCATCGGAAAATCCCGGCGCGACAGTTTTTTCCATGTCCGGATCGTCGCGCAGAAAACGTTCCAGCGGGTCGGCAATAAAAGACATCACCGTGTAAAGCGGCCGCACGATCGGCAGCAGGAATAAAAGTTTTTGCTCGGGATTTTTGTGGGTGATAAAACGCGGAATAAGCTGGCGGAAAATTCCCGATAATATCAAACCTATCAGCAGGGAAGCCGCCGTCCACCGATAGGCGTACTCCTGAAAAAAGTTATAGCTGATCAGCGTCACCAGCACCGAAAACACGATCAGCAGGATCTGGATCGACGCCGAAAGCGTAAAACGAAAACGCGGCCGGTTCTTTAATATCTGGCGCAAAAAAACCGCCGAACGCGAACCGGTTTCTTCCTCCGCCTCGGAGGTCAGCCGGCGCAGGCCGACGTCGCTCAACTGCCCAAAAGCCATATCGACCGAGGCCAGGAATACCAGCACGAAAAGAATCAACACGGCAATGGCTATTTCAATTTCCATAAAAAACGAATAAGGAATGATACAACAAATCGGGAAGTGACAAGTAATAGGTAACAGGTAATAAGTAATTGACCGAAGAATGTAGGGGAATATTTAAAATAATGGTCAACTCAAGTGAATACCCCTGCATCGTAGGCTTGTTAAGCTCTTTTTTGACAGTATAGCGGAGGAGACGAATTTGATGAGAAAAATTACAACCTGGCTCGGTATTGTGCTGGTCGCGGCGGCGGCGCTGTTTGTCACGGCCTGCCCGGAGCGCGAAAGCATTTCAAAGATCCAGAATAACCCGGCGAAATACGTCAACAAGGAAGTGGTTATTGCCGGCACGGTGCAAAAAGGTTACGGGCTTTCGATCCCGGTCGTGGGCTTGCGCGGCGGATTGTACAAGATCGACGACGGTACCGGCACGATCTGGGTCGTGACCGATCAAAGCGTCCCGACCGAAGGCACCCGCATCGGCATCAAGGGCCGCGTTCAGGAAGGCGTCAACTGGAGCGGGAAAAATTACGGTCTCGGGATATATGAAAGCGACCGCCGGGTGAAGTAAAAAGTTTAGTTTCTCCTGTCGAGGGAGAGAGCAGAGAAGCCGCGAATTTTGCAGGGCGGCGCGAAGACACTGTTCGCGCTTGCTTTGCGGGATTCGCGGTTTCTTTTTATGTTGCAGCGCCGGCGAGACGCTCTCACTACAGCCGCCGGGGGGGCAACGCTACAAAAGATGCCCGCGCTCCATATGTTAATATCTCCAGCGTATGGGAAATCTCATCGCATCGCTGGACGGGCAGTTTAGTAAACTGCATCGCCGCTCCGTTGAATTTGTCGGGATAATTCCGGCGGACAAAATTTATTTTCAGCCGCGTAAAGTGACGAACGCGCTGCCGGTTTATTCCTGTGGAGAGTATCTGCTGCGCAGCGCCGGCGCGGTCGAGCAAACCTGCGGCGGGCTGACCGTCAAACTCTGGGACGATCCCTTCGAATGGACGCTGCCCGAAGCGCTTTCGACCGGCGAAAAGATCCTGGAATATCTGGGCGAAGTGGAAGAAACCCGTCGGCGGGCTTTTGGTTTGCTCGCCTCAGACGACGATCTGCAGCGCGAGATTCCCGCTCCCGAAAAACTAAAAACCATTTTCACCCTGCTCCTGGAAACTCTCGCCCGCGCGGAAAATTACCAGGGCAGGGCATTCGCCGTTTTTCGCTCCTTTTCCGATGCGAAACTCCCGAAGATTTAATCGTGTTTTGAGTCCCGTCTTTAGACGGCTAAAACGTAGCGGCGAAAAGCCGCCTAAAGGCGGGACTCAAAACTCAGGTAATGTCTTAATTTGAGTTGCCGGATTGGTAAAGCAAGGTGTCAGTAGTCCGACCGTGAGGGAGGACGCATTTCAGGCCGAAAAAAGGCGCCCTTGCTAACGCGCGGGCTACCGACACGCTGAAGAGAACCCAAATTAAGACACTACCAAAACTCATTTACCTTTGTCTGAATACGGCAAAATATGATAAATTAAAAAGCTATATTTGAGAACATCCCCTGATTTTTAACTGACCATACAAACGAGGAGTAAAAAATGAAGCGAGCTGGTGGCTTTCGTCTATCGAAAAGAACTTTTTTCTTAGGCACATTGATCGCGGTCTTGATGGCCTGCGGCATATTCGGTGTTATTTCACAATCTTCAAAGGTAAAGGCGCAAGACGGCGATAGTTCCGGCGCGGCTCCCGGCGATATGCCCGGCGGCGGGCGCGGCCTAATCGGCGATGCGTCTTACGAGCAGTTTTCCAAGGCCGATCAGGTGACCGCGCTGGTGCGCGACCGCAATCAGACCGCTTATCAAGTGGCGATACATTCGATGGCCGACCGCGCAAATGCGGCCAAACTCGGCACGATCGTCGAAGACTACGGTTCGTTCGTGATCGTTTCATCTGCTAAGAAGGTGAATCTGACCAAAGCGGGACTGGACGGCGCTCAGCTAAATACGACCGTCAATCTGCCGGGAAAATCTTTTGAGCCCGTCTTAAAAGCGCCGGCGGAAACGCTTCGCAGCGCGGAAAATCTCGGTGGCGGAAATTATTACGTCGTGCAGTTTGCCGGAACGATCAAAGGCGAGTGGATGGAAAGTCTCCGCTCGGTCGGCGTCGAATTTCTGCAGTACCTGCCGCGCAATGCTTATTACATTTATGCCGACGGCGAGGCGGTGCAAAAAACGCTGAACCATTCGCGCGTCCGCTGGGTGGGAAGTATTTCCGCCGACGCGAAGCTTAAACAGGGACTGATCGATCAGCTTTCCGCCGATCAAAGCAAGCCGGTTTTAAGAGGCGGTGTTTCGCCGTTGGAAATGACTGGAACGAATACGGCGGTCTTCAACGTCGCGGTTTTCGATCGCGCCGACCTTAACTCGGTCAGCAGCCTGCTGGTTAACTCCTACGGGGCGAATATCAAAAGCGTATCCGACCTTCCGAACAACTTTTTTAATGTGATCAATGTCGAGCTTTCTTTAGATCGGGTAAAAGAATTGGCCGAGATAGCCGATGTGGTCACGATCGAACCGTACAATTCGCCGCAGGCCGAAGATGAGCGCGCGGCGCATATCGTCGCGGGAAATTACACCAATAACACGACCATCTCCGGCCCCGGATACAACCCGCTGACTCAATTCGGCGCAAACGGCACCGGCGTCACGATCGGTATGGTGGATGACGGTGTCAACATTCCCGGCAACGGTGGTTTTTATATTACCTCTTCCAACACGGTTGACGGCCCGCTGCATGGAACGACCACCGGAGCCAGCGGCGGCCACGGGCATATCAATGCCAGCATTATTGCCGGTGACGCGCCTTTCGGCAATCTCGACCCGACCGGACACAATTACGGATTAGGCATCGCGCCGAAAGCGCATATCATCAATATCCCGTTCTTAAAGGGCGGCACCTGGACGGACGCGAATACCGTCGATGACACCGTCTCAACGGCGGGCGCAAACGGCGTCAAGGGTTCTATCTCCAATAACAGCTGGGGCGCGGGAGCCGGCGGCGCCGGCAATCCTTATACTCTCAGGGCATCGCAATTCGACGGCTTCGCGCGGGATGCTTCCGCCGCCGGAACGATCGACCCGCTGCTGATCGTATTTTCCTCAGGCAACCAGGGAACCAGCGGCCTGACGGAACCAAAATCCGCGAAGAATGTGATCACGGTCGGCAACTCGGAAAATCTGCGCCCCGAGCTTTCATCCACCGCTAACAATCTGGACGATCTGACCAGCAGTTCCAGCCGCGGCCCGGCAACCGACGGGCGCATTAAACCCGACATCGTTGCTCCCGGAACGGTCATCACCGGCAGCCGCGCGGGAAACTGCACATCCGTTTCAAGCTGCTTTGAAGCCAATCATGCCTGGAGCACGGGCACGTCGCATTCGGCGCCGCAGATCGTCGGAGCCGCCGCTTTGTTCACACAGTTCTGGAAAGGCGGTAATGGCGGAATAAACCCGACCATCGCCCTGACCAAGGCCGCAATTCTCTTAACCGGCCAGGAAATGGGCGGAGCAAATGTCACTGCCGCCGTTCCCAATGGTAACGAGGGCTGGGGACGCGTCAATCTGAAATTGATGCTCAATACCGGCGTGGCGATGAAATACGTCAATGAAACGACGACTTTTTCGAACGTCGGCGAAAGCACTACGCTGACCGGAACGGTTGCGGACGCTTCCAAACCGATCCGCGTCACGCTGGTCTGGACCGATCCCCCGGGAGCGGCCAACGCAAATCCCGCGCTGGTCAATAATCTCGATCTGACCGTGACCATTGGCGGGACCGTCTATAAAGGCAATGTGTTCACCAGCGGCCTGTCCACCTCCGGCGGTTCGGCCGATACGCTCAACAACGTCGAAAACATCCGGCTGCCGGCCGGAACCGCGGCGGGAACTTCGTTCACGATCCAGGTGGGCGCGACCGCGATCAACGGCGACGGCGTGCTGGGCAATGCGGACGGAACCGATCAGCATTACGCGCTGGTGGCATACAATTACCAGGACGCGGTTGCCCCGGTTACGCACGAGAAGGCCGATTTTGACGGCGACGGCAAAACGGATATTTCGGTTTGGCGTCCTTCGACCGGAGTCTGGTATGTGATCCGCAGTTCCGACAGCGTGGTCACCGCAAACGGCTTCGGCTCAAACGGCGACCGGATCGCTCCCGGCGATTACGATAACGACGGCAAGACCGATATGGCAGTTTTCCGACCCTCGACGGGAGTTTGGTATGTGCAGCAGAGCACGGCCGGCCTGATGGTGCAATCGTTCGGCCTGACGGGCGATCTGCCGGCGCAGGGTGATTACGACGCCGACGGTAAAGCCGATGTGGCGGTGTTCCGCCCCTCGACCGGAGTCTGGTATCTGAACCGCAGCACTGCCGGATTTACGGCCTCGGCCTTCGGCTCTAATGGCGACAAGCCGGTGCAGGGCGATTACGATGGCGACGGCAAATGCGACATCGCGGTTTGGCGGCCTGCGTCGGGAACCTGGTATCTCAACCGCAGCACCGCCGGGGTACTGATCAACAACTGGGGTTTGAACGGCGACGCGCCGACCCAGGGAGATTATGACGGCGACGGCAAATGCGATCTGGCGATCTGGCGTCCGGCCAGCGGCACCTGGTATTTGCTGCAAACCACTTCCGGCTTTGCCGCGACCAACTGGGGTTTGAACGGCGACGCTCCGGCAAACGGGGACTTCGACGGGGATAATAAAGACGACCTGGGTATCTTCCGTCCGGGCAGCGGCGGCTGGTTCGTGCTGCGCTCGACGGGCGGATCATCCGGGGCCATCTTCGGCTCGAACGGCGACGTGCCGGTTCCCGCCGGATATCTTCCCCAGTAACGGCAGTAACGGTTAATAAAACCATAAACAAAAGGCCGCGCTTTTTTAAGGCGCGGCTTTTTCATCGAGCGCTTTCTATGGAACGCGGGCATCTCTGCCCGCATCTTCTATTGTAGCGCCAGCGTCTCGCTGGCTGTCGTGTAGGCGTCCCGCCTACACACTGCGCGGGCAGCGTTCGCAAACAAACCTTAGTCCATTATCACGGTGGCCAAAGTTTGTCCCTGATCCGAACCGCGCGTAACTGCTACCGCGAAAATATAAACGCCGGCCTTCCAGGTTTCGGCATTGATCGGCACGACGTTTATGTGATAAAAACCCGGCAGTCTGCCGGCGTTCACGCTGACGATATTCACCAGCGCTCCGCCCGGCCCGACGATCATCGGATCGACTTTAAAATTCGCCGCCAGTAGTCCGTTGACGGGAATCCCGGCGGAATCCGTTACGGACACCTCGATGTAGTTATTCTGCCTGTTTCCGGGCGCCGCGATCGAATCTTCTGAAAATGCAACTGTAATTAATCTAGCCATAATTAACCTTCCTTTTTTTCTATTCGCACAGCTCTGCCCTTAAAGCCGCGCTTTTTTGTCGTTTCCGCCTCTATAAAACAGTGAATGTGGAAGAGGATGAATGCTCGGTGAGTTAAAATTTCGGCATAAAACCTGTGGGCGGTTTTATTCCTTCAAGCAGCTTTCACAGACGCTTCCTCACCTTATATCTGGTATGTGAAAAATCGCTCAAGCGTTACATGATTTTTTTAAATTTATTTTGGCTTACGTATGGAGCGCTGGCATCTTTGCCCGCAAACGACGCCCCCCGCGTCCGAACGCACCCGCTGACGCAGGCGCTGCTGACAAGAGCGGGCATCTCTGCCCTCTGGCGTCCGCACCCGCATCGGCGCCCGGTCGCTACAGCTCCCGGTTCTGACTTGAACGACCGCCATAAGTATTTTGAACTTTCCAAAACAGTGGAACGTAGTCTAGAATTGGTCTTATTATAAGGTTGAGCCTATTTTAGGAGAAAACCAGATGCATTGCCCACGCTGCGGACAGCAGCAAATAAGTGAACAAACCAAATTCTGCTCGCGCTGCGGATTTTCGCTAACGCTGATCGCCGACGTCATCGCGCACGGCGGTTCGCTGCCCCAACTGGATATGCTGAGCCAGCCGCAGAAAAAGAAATGGCTGACGCGCCGAAACGGAATGGTCTTCAGCCTGATGTGGTTTCTCCTGTTCCTGCTGATCTTTTGCCCGTTCTGGGGAATAATGGGGGTCGAGGAATTGGCGGGAATATCGGCGATCCTGGGTATCTTCGGCGGTTTGATATGGCTGCTGGCGTCGGTCTTCTTTTTAGAGGGCAAACCTAAGGATCCGGCCTATTACCCGTACCCGCTGGTGCCGCATCAAATGCCGCAATACCCGCAGCAGATGGGCGGGCAGAATTACCAGCAGGGATTGCCTCCGCAGCAGTCCGCACCCGCTTCGAGCTATATACCGCCGCACGTCGCCGGCAGCTGGCGCGACACCAACGACCTCGGACACGGCAGCGTGATCGAAGGCACTACCAAACTACTGTCAAAAGAAGAAGAAAACCACTAGATAATGGTGAATGGTGAATAATTAAATCATTGGTCATTGATCATTCACCGTTATCAATTAATACCCTACCGCTTCGCCGTCGGCGCGGGCATCGACCGCGCCCAGCCGCACGCCTTTTTCATCTACCATGATCGCCGTCGTCGAAGCCAGGGTCAGCGGGTCGCTTCTGAAGATGTGCCCCATTTTTTCCAGCACGCCGCGGGTATCGTTCGACATGCCGAAATTTTCCCAATAGATCTCGTCCGGATACCATTGATGATGGATGCGGGGCGCGTCGATCGCCTGCTGAATATTCATCTCGTGGTCGATCACGTTGATGACCGATTGCAGCACGGCGGTGATGATACGCGGCCCGCCGCGCCCGCCGAGCGCAAACCAAAAACTATTATCTTTGCGTAAAACTATGGTCGGCGTCATCGCCGAAAGCGGGCGGCGTTTCGGCATTACGGAATTATTTTCACCCTGTATCAATCCGTACATATTGGGCGTGCCGGGCCGTGCGGCAAAATCGTCCATCTCGTCATTCATCAAAATTCCCGCGCCTTTGATCGTGACGGCCGAACCGTAAAGATCGTTGATGGTGTAGGTGTTCGTGACCACGTTTCCCTCGGTATCGACGACGGTAAAATGCGTGGTCTCCATCGATTCCTTACCCATCGGCGAGCCGTGGCCGATCCGCGAGCTCGGCGTGGCTTTTTTTAGATCGATCGAGGCTCGTCTTTCTTCAGCATATTTTTTGTCGATCAATTTGGCGGTCGGAATATTCGCAAAATCCGGGTTGCCCAAAAATTCCGCGCGGTCGGCAAAACTGCGGCGCAGCGCTTCGGTCAGCAGATGATATTTCTGCGCCGAAGCCCACCCGATGCTTTTCAGATCGTAGCCTTCCAGAATGTTCAGGGTTTCCAGCAGCGCGATCCCGCCCGAGCTCGGCGGCGCCATCGAGATAACGGGGAAGCCGCGATAGCTGCCCTGTACCGGGGCGCGTTCCTTGGCGACGTAATTTTTCAGGTCGTCCAGCGTGATCAAACCGTTGTGCGCTTTCATGTCGTCGGCGATCAGTTTGGCGGTCACGCCCTGATAAAAATCCTTCGCGCCGGATCTTTGCAGCCGCGTGAGCGTCGCCGCCAGATCGGGCTGTTTGAAGAGATCGCCCTCTTCGTAATATTTACCGCCGTTTAGAAAAATGCGTTTGCTCTCTTCGTATTTTTCCAGATTCGAAGCGTAGCCCTTAAAAAGCTCCGCCAGCCGAAAACTTAGTTCATAGCCGTTTGCGGCAAATTTGCGCGCGGGTTCGACCAACTGCGCCCAGCTCAGTTTTTTCGAACCGGTATTTTTTAAAGGCCATTTCCAAACCCGCGGGCGTTCCCGGCACGCCGGGCGCGCGATAGCCGATCGTCGATGAACCTTCGCCTTTGATCAGCTCGCCTTTGTCGTTGAGATAAATATTACGCGTGGCGGCGGCCGGGGCCATCTCGCGATAATCGATCGTGGTGGTACGCCCGTCCTTAAAACGGATCAGCATAAATCCGCCGCCGCCCAAATTGCCGGCTTCGGGATAGACGACCGCCAGCGCCAGCGCCACGGCGACCGCCGCATCGACCGCGTTGCCGCCGCGCCTGATCACGTCGATGCCGGCCTGCGACGCCAGCCGGTGATTCGAAGCCACCATCGCATGCTTGCCGCGAACCGGCTCACCCCACGCCGCTTTTGCCTGCCCGATGGGAAGGATCAAAAAGAAAGTGAATTGAAGTAAAAGAAACAGGGCAGTGAAATTTTTTAATTTGTTCATAAGAATGCCGTCAGTAGCGCCTGCGTCAGCGGGTGCGTTCTTGCTGGTATGGTGCGCGTCAATTATAGCTTCGTTCGCCTATCTTTTCGAATGCATGGCGCCTCCGGGATATAGATGCACCCGCTAAAACTGGAGCGCGGACGGCTCGTCCGCATTATTTGCGCAGCAAATATAACCTATATATTTCGAACGTTTGCGCATCCGTTGCGGGCAGAGATGCCCGCGCTCGATAGCTAAATACCCCAAAACGTTAAAAATTATGCTAATGCGTGCTACTTTTTGCGCGGAAATTACGCGTTACAAAATAGAGGCATTATTGAAAGAGCATATTTGCTGGGTTTGTGGAATAGGAATCCCTTGTTCCGGGGTGATCAGAAACGGCCGGAATTTTGTGGCACGGCAAATGCATTAGATAATATCGGCAAGCTTGATGATAGTTAGTCAAGACCCTCCGCCAACTCTTCTAGCGCGTGGCTTGCCGCTACGCAGCTTATCCTTCCGAGCGTTCCTTCAGTTGTCCTACCTAATCAAGCCGGGCTGGAAACAGCCCGGCCTACCTACCTTAAATCAGTCAATTCGTAAGGAAATAGCCTTAAATAAGGCAATACATAAGCTTTCAGCCTGTTTGACCCAAATTCAATCACGCTGAGAGCTTTTTGTTATGCCCATTTTGACGTTGTGCGAGAAAGATTGAAAGCGGTCATTCAGCTTGACCAAAATTCGGTCAAGGTGACATTTTGCGTCACTTTTAATTGACAATTTTTTGCAATGGTCAAACCAAATGACATTTTTCGCCGGTCAGAATTCTTTCAATTTGGCAGGTCGTTATGGAGCGCGGGTATCTCAGCCCGCCGTAGCGCCAGCGTCCCGCTGGCTGTCAAGTGGGCGTCCCGCCCGCGCTTTTAATCTGACGGCGAGACGCCGTCAGGACAGCCGCCGGGACGGCGGCGTTACAAAAGAATTTCTGTTAAACTTGCGCCATGAATTTTCGCGCCGGTGAGCCGGATGCCGGTAAAAACGATTCCTTTCTTTTAAGCCCTGGCCTGGCTGTTTTGTCGGGTGTTTTGCTGACGATCTCTTTTCCGGATTTCGATCTCTGGTGGCTGGCCTGGGTAGCGCTGACGCCGTTTCTCTGGGCGATCCACCGGCAGAGGCATTCGGTATTCGGCACCATCGTACAGGGCTGGATATTCGGAATAGTTTTTATTTACGGCACCTGCTGGTGGCTGACCTACGCGCCGATTCACTACGCCGCATTTCCACCCGCGCTGGCGTATTTCATCATGTTTTTCGTCGCGGCCGGCATTGGTGTTTTCTTTGCGCTATTTTCGTTTGTTCAGGGGCGTTTGTTCCGGCGCTACGGCGCGAGAGCGGTGCTGCTGGCGCCGATCCTGTGGGTCGGGATCGAATACCTGCGCTATCTGCTGACGGGAAACGCCTGGAACGCGCTGGGCTATTCACAGGCCTTCGTGCCGGTGCTGATCCAGCCCGCCAAATACGGCAGTTTCTTTCTGGTGGGATTTTTCGTGGCAGTTTTTAATGCGTTGTTATTCCTGCTTGTTTTTAACCGGGACAGAAAGACATTGATCATTATCCCGTCGGCATTGATACTTATCACGGGGCTTTTGCTGCTCAGCCAGCCGGGAAAAAAAGACGCCGCCGCTCTGGACTCGCGCAACCCCGAAGCGCTGATCGTCGCCGTCCAGCCGAATGTTCCGATGGCGGGTTTGAACCTGACGGAGTGGGAGCGTCTGCGGCGCGAGCAGGGAGAAATGGCCGAAGCTGCGCTGGCTACAGCAGGGGGTGCTCCGCAGGGAGGTCTTCCCAAAGTGATAATTCTGCCCGAATCGCCGATGAATTACATGTACGAGCGCGACCCGGAATTCCGTGATTTTCTGCGCCAGTACACGCGCCGCGCGAACGCCTCGGTGCTGTTTAATTCCGCCGAGCCCTCGCGGGAGACCGAGCAGTTTTATAACTCCGCCGTGATGGTCAGCGAAACCGGCGCCAAAATCGCGCAGTACAACAAGATCCACCTGATGCCTTTCGGCGAATACGTGCCGATGGCCGACGTGCTGTCCCAGGTGATGCCGCCGCTGCTGGGAAGTTTTGCTTTCGGCACGGAAACCAATCTGATGCCTTTTGGCGAGGCAAAAGGGGGCATCATGATCTGTTTCGAATCGCATTTTCCGGGGCTGTCGCGGCAGTTCGTTTTAAACGGCGCCGACGTGCTGATCGAAATGACGAATGACGGATATCTCGGCCCGACGCCGGTCTTAAAACAGCATTTGGCCAGCGCCGTTTTCCGCGCGGTCGAAACCGATCGCCCGCTGCTGCGCGTGACCAACGTCGGGATATCCGGCTACATCGAGCCCGATGGAAAAATACTCGGCGCGACAAAAAGCTACGTCGCCGACACGCGCGTCTGGAATCTTTATAAGTCGGACGGTTCGCAAACGGTATATGTTCGCTACGGCGACTGGTTCGCGATCCTCTGCGCGGCGCTGACCCTGGCGCTGATAGTTTTAAGTTTTAGACGAATGAAATATTTGCCACAGAGATCACCGAGATAAATGATTTTTAAAACTCTGTGTTCTCTGTGATCTCTGTGGCCAATTTTTCCTTTGTGTCCTTCGTGACTTTGTGGTGAAATCGTAACCATGCCGAAAGAACTCGACCTGCCGGTTGTAGAATTTAAAACCCAGGCCGCCTGGGAAAAATGGCTGGCGAAAAACCACGCCAAGTCGCCGGGTATCTGGCTGCGGATGTATAAAAAAGCGATCGGGATCAAATCCATAAACTACGCCGAGGCGCTGGACGAAGCGCTGTGCTACGGCTGGATCGACGGGCAAAAGAACAAGTATGACGAAGAGTCGTTCGTCCAGCGCTTTACGCCGCGCCGCGCGAAAAGCATCTGGTCGAAGATCAACGTCGGGCACGCCGCGCGTTTGACCGCGGCCGGCAAAATGCGCCCCGCCGGTCAGGCTCAGATCGACGCCGCCAAAGCCGACGGCCGCTGGGGTCTCGCTTACGATTCGCACAGCACGATGGAGATCCCGGAAGACTTTTTAAAAGCGCTCGCCAAAAACAAAAAAGCCAAAGCATTTTTCGACACCCTCAATAAAACCAACCTCTACTCGATCGGCTTCCGCCTGCAAACCGCCAAAAAGAAAGAGACCCGCGAAAAACGAATGGAACAGATATTGAACATGATGAAGAACGGCGAAAAGTTTCATTAATGTCAGTAGCCCAAGCGTGAGCGCGGGCGCCCTTCCTAACGGTCGGGCTACTGACACTCACAAACTGTTTCACCTCATCGCGGGTGTAACAGTGGAACACCTGGAACGCTTTTGGAACGCTATTGTCCAGCCCCCAAATTTTACCCCAGCGATAAGTAGAACGATTTTATGTTGCTTCAGAGGCGAGTTTGCGTCTGAATTCTGCTGGTGTCAGATATCCGAGCGCCGAATGCGGCCGCTTGGTGTTGTATTCTCGCCTCCATAATTCGATCTCAGCTTTTGCTTCACGGAGCGAGTAGAAATAGGTCCGGCTGAGCAGTTCATCGCGCAGTTTGCCGTTGAAGCTTTCAATGTATCCGTTCTGCCACGGTTTGCCGGGTTCGGAAAATATCCGCATGATCCCTTTTGCCAGAAGCCAGTCTCCCACCGCTGCACCGATAAACTCGCTTCCGTTGTCCGAGCGAACGGCTTCCGGGCACCCTCTTTCATCGCAAACACGCTCCAGCACACACCTCACATTGGCACTCGTGAGCGAGCGGGCCGTCTCTACCGCCAGGCACTCTCTCGTATATTCATCCACCAGCGTCAGCATCTTCAACTGACACCCGCCGATCGTCCGGTCGAAGACAAAGTCATAGGTCCAGATATGGTTCGCTTTCTCAGCCATTATCATATTAGCCCTGGCTTGCACGTCTTTTTTGCGCTTCGGCCTCTTGCGGCCAAGCCCCAAGCCCAGTTTCTTCCACAGCCGCCACACCTTCTTCCGGCTTATCTGCTCTCCTTCTCTCATCAAACACGCCCATACCCGCCGGTAACCGTAACGCGGATGACGCAGAGACAACTCACCGATCTTCTCTTCCCACCCCGCATCCTTACCCGGCACCGGCACGTACCGAAAACTCTTTCTCCGCAACTTCACCAGACAGCACGCACGACGCTCGCTCAAACCCGCTCCCGTCAGATACCTCACCACTTCACGGCGCGCAGCTGTCGTTACCACTTTTTTCGCAGCGCTTCCTTTACCACGTCGATCTCAAGGTCACGTTCCGCCAGCAAGCGCTTTAATCTCGTGTTCTCTCGCGCCAGCACCTTCAACTGCCTGGCCTCCGCCACCTCCATTCGGCCGAACCGCTTACGCCAGTTATACAGCGTCGCCACGCTGATACCTGCTTCGCGGCAATACACCCTTACCGACTTACCGCTCTCATCAAAACCTCGCAGGATACCGATTATCTCTTCATCACTCACTGCCTGTCTCATCTTTTTACCCCCACACTTTTTTATTCTAAAGTGTTCTACTCATCTACGGGGTAATTTTAAGGGAGCACGTCACTATTTTTGGGATTTTTTGAGTTCAAAGAACGGCGGTCATAACGACCGGAGCCACGAGGATACAGAAAATTATACGGGATTTGAACGGCGCTTTTCGTTGTTTCGAGAAGTTTGGGAGAATTCGTACGATATAGGAATGAAGCCAGAACCGGGAGCGTCAGCGACTGGATGGTTTTAAGAGTTAACCGCAAAGCGCGCAAAGTTGAAGACGCAAAGGACGCAAAGAAAGGACGAGTCGGACAGCTATGAGGTCAGAACCGGGAACGATAGTGACCGGGTGGTTTTAAGAGTTAACCGCAAAGCGCGCAAAGTTGAAGACGCAAAGGACGCGAAGAAAGAGCGAGTCGCACAGCTATGAGGTCAGAACCGGGAACGGTAGTGACCGGATGTTGCAAAGGGTAAAATGGAAAGATAAAAGAGGTGTGTTAGAATCGCGCAGGTTAAATTAAGGAGTCTCTCATGGATCCGCTCACAACAGGTATCATCGCCGGCCTCTCATTAGTCGCGCCAAAGATCGCGGAGAAAGCGCTGGAAAAGCTTATCGGCGACGGTGTCGATAAGACCTGGAGCGGGCGCGAAAAGCTGGCGGCCATTTTCCGTAAATACGCCTACGATGAAATACAGACATTAGAACTTTCTGAAAAACATACCCCTGACAAAAAAACGATCCGCGGCGAGATAGAAAAGCTTTCCGAATTTTTACTTCGTAATGAAGAAGCGCTGCGCGAGATCGCTGACTTGCTGGACGAATCGCTGACACCCAATTTCGGTGAATTTGCCCAATACCGCGAACTGGAAAACTACCGCAAGAAATTAAAAGAAAAGTTTGCCGCTGAAACAGACGACCTAAAACGGTTACGGATCAGTGCTGAGATCGAAACGGTAACGGAACAGCTCGAACAAACAAAAAAGACAATACTGGATTTTGCCGAAACCATCACGAAAATTCCGAATCTTTCGGAAAGGCAGATCGAAGCGCGCGAGCTTTTCTTTGCCGGTGACCTGGATTCCGCTCGAATTCTGCTGGAAGATTCGCGCGAGGAAATGCAGGGTATTAAAACCCGCGCGTTGGCGGCAAAAGACAGAAACGAAGCCGAACGTACGAATATTAATGAAAAACTAGAGGAACTCGCAAACGATTACCTGCTGCTGGCCCAATCGACCGCTGCGAATTTTAACAATCCTAATCGCCTGGAAGATACCTGCCGCTATTTTGAAGATTCAATCGAGTGCCGAGCTTCGTTTGATAATCTTTTTGCTTATGCCAGATTTTTGCAGGACCATAACCAGCATTCGCGAGCGATCAGTCTTTATCAAAAAATTAAAGATGAGTTTCGCGGAGTAATTTCGGAAAAACATTATGCCACAACGCTAAATAATCTCGCCGTTTTACATGCGGACACGCAGGAGTTTGTGCTGGCGGAAAAGGAATATGGCGAGGCGCTGGCGATCAGGCGGCGGCTGGCGGAAGCAAACACGGCGGACTATGAGCCTTACGTGGCGGCGACGCTCAATAATCTCGGCATTTTGCATTGGAAGACGCAGGAGTTTGGCGAGGCGGAAAAGGAGTATGGCGAAGCGCTGGCGATCTACCGGCGGCTGGCGAAAGCGAACCCGGCGGCCTATGAGCCTGATGTGGCGATGACGCTCAATAATCTCGCAAATTTGCATGCGAACATGCAGGAGTTTGGCGAGGCGGAAAAGGAATATGGCGAGGCATTGGCGATCTACCGGCGGCTGGCGGAGGCGAACCCGGCGGCCTATCAGCCTTATGTGGCGACGACGCTCAATAATCTCGGCCTCTTGCATGCGAACACGCAGGAGTTTGGCGAGGCGGAAAGAGAATATAGCGAGGCGTTGGCAATTTTCCGGCGGCTGGCGGAAACGAACCCGGCGGCCTATGAGCCGGGTGTGGCGGTGACGCTTAATAATCTCGGCATTTTGCATGTGAACACGCAGGAGTTTGGCGAGGCGGAAAAGGAATATAGCGAGGCGCTGGCGATCTACCGGCGGCTGGCGGAAGCAAACCCGGCGGCCTACGAGCCGGATGTGGCGATGACGCTCAATAATCTCGGTAATTTGTATCAGGACACACAAGAGTTCGAAGCGGCGGAAAAAGAGTATGGCGAGGCGCTGGCGATCTACCGGCGGCTGGCGGAAGCCAACCCGGCGGCCTATGAGCCGAATATGGCGATGACGCTGGGTAACATGGCTATTTTTTATCTAGAAGGAAAATCCGACCGCGAGCGCTCGATCAAATTGGCGCGGGAGGCGGTTGTGATTATCACGCCCTATGTCGAACGTGCGCCGTATACGCGGAAATACCTGGAAGCGGCGGAGCGGGTGCTGGCGGCGTGGGAAAAGCGAGATAAATAAATTAGCCTGGCTTATCCGAAGCCGATATAAACCGGTCGCTACCCTCCCAGCTCAAAGAATCGGCTAGACGACAAACAAATTCGCTGCGCTCATACACGGTCACTACCGCTCCCGGTTCTGACCCGTACCCCAACGCTCCATGTGCCTCCGCGATGAATTCGAGATATAATAGATTCAATTATGACCGCACAAATTGAAATTCAGGACCTTCGCGCTAAGTACGAAGAGACGCGCTCGCAAGTTGAACAACTTGGGAGGTTTCTTTGATGTTCCTGCCAAGCAGGCCGAGCTCGCAAAACTGGAAGAAAAAGTAAATACGCCCGATTTTTGGAACGACCAGGAGACGGCGCAAAAAGTAGTGCGCCAGCGCAGCCGTTTGGAACGAGCCGTTAACCGCCAGCTGGGGTTTGAAACTTCGCTGTCGGACGCCGAGGTGCTGTTCGAATTTGCCGAAACCGACGCGGCTTCGCAAACGGAGCTACAAACGCTGCTGGAAAAACTCGCTCCCGAAGTCGCCGCCGCCGAAGTAGAAATGCTGATGTCCGGCGAAAACGACGCCAAGAACGCGATCTGCTCGATCCAGTCGGGCGCGGGCGGGACCGACGCGCAGGATTGGGCGCAGATGCTGCTGCGGATGTACCTGCGCTGGGCCGAGCGGCGCGGCTTTACCGCCGAAGTGCTGGAAGAACAGCCGGGGCAGGAAGCGGGACTGAAATCCGCCACCTTTCGCGTCGAGGGCGATTACGCATACGGGTTGATGTCCGCCGAAGCCGGTGTGCACCGGCTCGTCCGCATCTCGCCGTTCAATTCCGGCGGCAGCCGCGAAACCTCGTTCTCGTCGCTTTTTGTTTCGCCGGAGATCGACGAAGATATCGAGGTCGAGATACTGGACAAAGACCTGCGCATCGACACCTATCGCGCGACCGGCGCCGGCGGCCAGCACATCAACACGACCGACAGCGCCGTCCGCATTACGCATCTGCCGAGCGGCGTCGTCACTTCGTGCCAGAACCAGCGTTCGCAGCACCAGAACAAGGCCGTGGCGATGCAGGTGCTGCGCTCAAAGCTGTATGAGCTGGAACTGGAAAAACGCCGCGCCGGCACCGCCGAGCTGGCGGCAAATAAGCAGGACATCTCTTTCGGCTCGCAAATACGCAACTACACTTTGCAGCCCTACCGCCTGGTCAAAGACGCCCGCACAAAATTCGAACGCGCCGACGTGGAAAACGTACTAGATGGTGAGATCGACGATTTTATAAAAGAGTTCTTGATTTGGCGGAAAAACAAGGGCAATTTTTCGTAAGTTATGGAAAAGCGTAACTTAGCTGATTCTTAAAGAGTTACGAAAGGTGTTACGGTTTCCCGTAACTCCCTCAATTCCCCCAATGCCCTAAACCTTGGACACTTTTTGGACACGCTATTTCTTTTTTTGCGTCCCGGCCTTCGGTCAGTGTGACAAATCTATCCGCTTTCGATCAATTATCATCCCTAATAGGCTCTGCACCTGCGGGGTAGGTTTTACCAAAATGGCATCGGGTACGCGCGGGGTCACATCAACACTAAGTCCCCCCGGCACAATTTAAGGGACACCCCGGTGTCACCACAGGTTTGACAATCGGTGACCACGTTGAGCGACAAAAAGGGGAGAGACAACACGGAATGACGCCGGGCAAGGCCGCGAATGACACCAGAGGCAGACGCTACGTTATTGGACACCGCGCGGAGACCAGCGCAGTGACTATCCCGATTTTGTAACCGGGTGTTAAACACGTAGTGACAATGCGTTTTTGGACAAACGGAGAGATGATCCCGGTGTCTAAATGGCTTTCCCGGGAATGTCAAACCTGTGGTGACAATCTGCGGCGTCATCCAGCGTACCTGTATACCGGTAAGTTTTTTGCAGTGATTCCGATGGGTACGCGGTTTGTTGGACAAGCTATTTAGTAGCTAATGGGCGACACAGCAGAGAAGCCTATCACGATCTACCAAAAAATCCCGGAGCCATTAGGACGCCAAAGCGGTCAAAGGTCACCAAATAGGTCACCAAAAACTGTGTCAACTTGGTCATCATATATAGTCATGACCAAAGTGAAACGACAGCAAAAATATGTAAAATATCCCCTTGCGGATGTTTTTAAATTATGCTATAAAATATATATAAATATCCGTACGCGGATGTTTTAGGAGATTAATAAAAGAGATAAATAAGAGGAGATAAAATCGTTATGGCAACCAAAATTAGCTTCGCAAACCAAGAAATCCAGAGATTAGAAATGCTGCGTCTTATGATAGTCAAACAACTAGAATTCGTTGACGCCGCAATTGAAAGTGCGGAATTCGACCGAGTAGAAATAGATACTGAAGACCAATTTTATGCGCATTGCGCGGTACTAGAGGGCTTTCGGCGCCGTCTTGACATCGCAATGATTATGTAACCAAATAAAAGCAAAAGTAAAAAAATGAGCACCTTGTTATGAGGTGTGCGGATCATAGACATCATTTCAACTATATGATGATTTATGAGACACGAAATAAAGGCACGTTTAGAGTGGGTGAAACTCTACGAGACAACGAGGAATGCGGGATTGGTTTGCCGCCGATGTGGGATATCCCGGCCGACATTGAGGAAATGGTGGCGGCGTTTTCAGGTCGAAGGCAAGACCGGTTTAGAAGACCGCAGTCGGCGACCGCATAATTCACCGGAACAGAAAGTTTTCGAACGGGAGTTGAACTGGATCGCGGAACTGCGAAAACGTCGGCTCGGCTCGCGCCGCATTCAAAGTGAATTGAGCAGGAATTTTAATTTCAGTCTGTCACGCGCGACGTTATCGAAAGTCCTGCGAAAACTAAAAGCTGTGCCACTGAAGAAAAGCCGCATTCCGCGTAAAGGCCGGCATCGATACGAACGGTCTATTCCGGGTGAGCGTGTACAAGTAGATACCTGTCAGATCGCGCCCGGACTCTACCAGTACACGGCAGTCGATGATTGCACCAGGATACGCTGTTTAGCTCTTTACAAGCGCCGCACGGCCGCAAATTCCTTGCTCTTCCTCGAACAGATTATCGAAGAGATGCCTTTCCCGATCCAGCGCATCCAGACCGACCGAGGCCGCGAGTTCTTCGCCTACAAATTTCAAGAGCAGCTTAAAAAATACGCCATCAAGTTTCGCCCGATCAAACCAGCGTCGCCGCATTTGAACGGCAAAGTCGAGCGTTCGCAAAGGACCGATCTGGAAGAGTTTTATCCGACGGTCGATCTGCAAGATCCAGACCTTAGTGACAAACTCCGCGATTGGCAAGATTATTACAATGAATTTCGTCCGCACGGCTCTCTGGATGGCAAAACTCCATGGGAAAAGTGGAATGATCTGGTAATGCAAACTCCGTATCAAGATGAAGTCGAAGCCGCCTTTGATGACTCTAAAGAACGGCTTCGGTTACAGAACTATCGCAATGATCTATACTGGCAAAAATTGAAACTATCTCTGTGACCCGCACATATGAGGTGCTTTTTACTGTCCCTTTTTTTCGTTAAAGCCGCTTTTACTCCATATTGAAAATCGTAATACCTAAAGTTTTGCTTCAGCATTTTCAAGATAGTCAGCAAACCTTTCTAATTTGAATAATCTCCGCCTCATATTTGGACGATCTGTTTTTTTTGGTCAACTTGGTCACGACCATAAGTGATGACCAAAATGACACGGTTTCGATTTTGGGAGATCAAACGGAAGCGTCCGCTCTGTCGAAAGTTCCGTTATATTTTTGTCCGTCTCGGAGATTGCTGTTGCACCTATTCTGTCCCGGATTATTTTTCCAACATTTTTTTTGGCCTTTCCCCTGATTTACTGTTCGATTTCTCCCGGAGGAATGGATGTTCGAACTTAACAACTGGATTTATTTTTTTGACTGTCGCTCAGTCTGATCTGAGACGAACGCGGTGAAGAACAAAACCGTGTCAACTTGGTCATCACTTACAGTAGTGACTAAACTGTCACAGTATAGGAATTCGGTTTGCGGTAGGAACAGCTTTATCGCTGCTGATACGCGACTTCACGAATTGAACTTGAGCGTTAACACCGAATTCCAGAGGCTCAATCATCATTTCTGCTTTTGAAATCGGAGTTAAATTCGTCGGGGTTATTTCCCACCATCTGCTAAATTCTCCGTCGTTACCGCTTACCGACCACGGAACTAAACCCCATTGTGAATAGTCCCTCGTTCGTACTCCTCGGTCGGGTAACAAGGGACAATCAAGGCGTTCACGTACCTTGTTGCGAATGTGGTGACGGTGCCGATCAGCGTCCTAATCCGTGTCTTGATGCCGTCCTTCGCCATTTCTATACCGTACTCGATTCGCTCCCACTGCCCGATGTCACGCTGAATGGCGATCATCCATGCCGATTTCGGGCGTTGAGTTTTCAATGAAGAAACGTCTGCATTCGTCAGCATATTAGGCAGGCGACAAAATTCTCAAGTACTAGGTCACTTGTAAGTTAGTGGCAGCGGCATTCGTCGGTTATTATAATCCCTCAAAATGCGCCCGTTTTGCTAGTGTTGGGCACCTAAATTTTGTCCCGTTTTGCTAGTAGTTGTTTAGTTTTAGCACTGCTATCTGAAACCTAAAGAAGGGTGGCGATTTTGGAGTTCTCGAATTAAATGTTCTTTGGCGATATGCGTATAGCGTTGAGTAGTAGCAATTGAAGCATGACCAAGAAATTCCTGAACAACTCTAATATCAACTCCATTTCTGAGGAGTAGTGTCGCTACAGTATGACGAAACATATGTGGCGTTATATTGCGGCTGATGCCCTTAGCAGTACGGAGTTGATCGATGACATTGGCTATCCCTTGCGGGGAAAGTCTATTACCTCTGGCATTGAGAAAAAGTGCATCGGTTTCAGATTGAACTTTCCAACGAGCGTTAATATATGCTTGTTGGAAACCTAGCGTTACTTTATCGACCACAAAGGCTAATCTTTCTTTTCCACCTTTACCTTGAATCTTAAATGCCGCCTCAGAAGACGAATAATCACCAATGTTAATTGATGAAATTTCTCCAACCCGAATTCCAGTGGCGAATAGTAGCTCTAAGAGCGCGAGATTACGCAAAGCTAAATATTGACGAGAGCGAGTACTGATAATTTTGCTAGGACTTACTTTCTTGTTATTTAAATAGGTTTCCTTCGCTTGTCCAAGTAGGTCTCTTATCTCTTTCTGAGTTAAAGCACGGGGAAGCTGTTCTATCCGCCCATAGCTTATTTTAACTTTCCAAAAAGGTGACTCGGCTAATACATCACATCGAATCCAATAAGTAAAAAACACCTTAACGGTAACAATCTTACGTCGGAGCGATGCTGGGGAATAGATACCCTTTAAATAACTAACCCATCTTTCAATGTCCGTATTTTTTATTGATAAAAGGTTAGTTGTTTTCCCAATAAAAGTTTCGAACTGTCTCAGATCTGAGATATATGCTTGCCGAGTCTTATCTCTACGCTCGTTGGTTGAAAAATAACCCTTCAGAAACTCCCCAACCGCTATATTCATTTTCATAGAATATTGCTGCTCCTTATGTTTTGCTAGGGAGTATCAACCTAAGGTAAAGCCCAATTAGTATTAAATTTCCATAATTTGTATTTTTGGGTATTGTTCGAAAATATTATTTAGTGCATAATGACAGCAATCCGGCTTGCTATTATTGCCGTCACGTTTTCCCAATTTACTATAGATAACTGAGAATTATCGTGCCTAAATGGAGGAGATAAATTTTGTAAATCGCGTCGAAGAATTGCATGTTCTCCTCGAACGCATCGCTCACTCTTCTGATCAAAGTACCATAACCTTTTTACGTGCGCCGTCCGGATATGGCAAATCGAGTTTAACTGATCGCCTTATCGAAGTATTGCCTGAAGAAGGACCTACGTGCATCGTAGTTGATCCTTCCATACGCTCTAAAAGCCGTTCCGACCGCATTTACGGCTGGTTTTTTGTTCAACGTGCGGCAGAACCGACAGCTATTCGAAGAAACAAAGATAAGATTCGGATCCAAACATTTGCGGAATTTCTTCGATGGAATCAGTATTCAAAAATTAATTGGAAACATGCCTATGAAAATCTAAAAGAATCCGCCTCGCTGTCTAAAATCATTAAATTGGCAATCGAGTTTTTTGAAAATGTGCTTAAAATCGGACGATATAGTCCACAATCCCTTCTCCAAGACGATAGCGTATTTTCTACAAGGATTGCGCAGGAATATATCGCGGCTATTGCTGCTAAAGGCTCTCTAATCTTTATCATCAGGGAATGCCAAAACATCGATCCTGAAAGTTTGCGTTTTTTTCTTACATTGGGCGAGCAGGTTAATGGTATAGCGGTAGTCTTGGAGTACACGACATCTGACGGCAAATTTTCTCCGGAACACGAGAAAATCATTCTCGATGCTATAACCGATAAAACATCCTTAATAATCTTCGATTTATTAAGACTGGGCATTGAAGAGTTCCGATTGCTTTTACAAAAACACGTAACGGGCGATAAACATATTGAAGCCGCTGTGGAATTATACTGGGACGGGAACCTTCGGATAATTCGAGAACTAAAATACCGTGTAATGATCGGGAATTTAATCGACGTTTCAGGTCCACTACAACTGGAAACTACTATCAAACAAAATGTGGATCTCTTGTCGAAGCGGAAGAGAGCTATTTTGGCTATTGTTACCAGCCATATCGAAGCAATCCGGACTGATGTCCTTTTCTCAGTGCTCAAACAAATTGACGCAACAGTAACCCTTAAAAAACTGAAATCCGATCTTGAACAACTCGATGCCCGTGAAAAATATATTCAGGCTGATATTTTTATCTCATTGGCAAATGAAGATCTGATGGAAGCTGTATCAGCTTCAAATAAAATGAAGCCACTGCTTAATTTAGCGGAAATTAAGCTGCGTGACTTTTACCTAAACGTGGTGAGGGGAGAAATTTCCACCGGTTTATCACTTCAGGCAGCGCTTAGACAAGCTATTGCTCTGTGTGCAAAGACCAAGGATGTGGTTGCATTACAGGGACTAATAAATATCTTGGATAGTTCGGTATTACAGGCGCTCGACCAAACACTTTATATAAACATCGTTGCAGGTGCAATAGCCTCTTTCACTGACCTCTCACCCCTAGAACGCAAGAAGTTACTAGACTGGACAATTACAGCAGCATATGAAGTTAGTGATTTTCCTACTGCTGCATCTTTACTCGAATCGAGCTCTGACTTAAATCATCATGACATCGCTCTTCTAGCCTGCTGTTATGGCGAAATGAACCGCCATGTCGAAGCATTAAAATTAGCGGAATCCCTAAGAAAAAGTGCAAAGAAAGAAAGGATAAATGTAATAATCGTAGCGAAATTGATCGAATGTGCCGCGCTATTTGCACTTGGCCGAAAAACCGACGCGGAAAAAGTTCACAATTCTTTACGCTTTAATGATCGGTACGTTGCATCGCCTTTATACGGGTATATATTGCGTTACACAGAGATTATCATGGACTTTCCCGAATGCATTTCTGATGTTCTGCAAAGTGCCGAAATTTTCCGGGAGAACAAATTCTTGAAATCTGCTGCTTATTCGCAATTGGCCGGAGCAGTGCATCTTGCTTACAAGGGAGCTAATGCTGACGCCCGAAAACTTATCACGGACGCTCAACAAATCTTGCTTCCTTTTATTCGTGACCGTCAGATCATTTTGAACAACACCGTGGTTGTTGAGTTGCTTACACCCAATCCGGACCTAGATTACTGTTTAGACCAGCTCAATTCGGCCTTGTTTACGGTGAAAGATGAATTTTACCGCCTTGCTCTTCACAACAACCGACTGATATGTTTTTGGCTTAAGGAAGACTACAGTCAAGCCATTCACTCTGCCGAAGTCATTGAAGATATTCTCGCTGATCCAAAATTCGGGAATCGAGATGTATTTTGGACGGTGTGTTTTAATGTATGTAGTTTTTTTGACGAAATTGGCGACACGAAAAAATCACAAAGATTCAAGTTATTTTTATCTGATTTAGATTTAGAAGATAGCTGCTATCAGGGCTATTGGAATTTCCGTTTTGGATTAAGCTCTACCGTTGATCCTGACTTTGCTTTCCTTGCTCAATTTAAATATCATCCAGAGTATCTCAGTCATTGGGTCATCGATCTGGAAGGACTCTCCGTGCTGAGAGAAGAACCCGAGCGATGATCTCTTCAAAAGATAATCCCTCATTTGTGAAACTGGAAACAAAAGTTCCGGTAGGTCCAACCCATGCGTCAGGCGTTATTTCCAAAAAAACGAATTCGTTATTTTTAAATTTTCCGTCTATTCGTCCATAACCTATATCTCCGATTATTTCTATCATTTGCTCAAAAGAATCATTCAGTTCAGCGGAAAGTTCATGTGAAATATCGCAAATCGTTTTTCTTCCTTCAGCAATCGCCTTATGCGGCGCATCGTAGAGATTATGGTCAAAGTGATCTGGCTCACCATGCCACACCATCTCAGCGAAAGACCGAACTTTGTCCTTCCCCGGAGCGTCTATAAAACACCAACTCACTTCTCGGCCCGGAATAAATGTTTCGATGAGGATCGGCTGACCAAATTGCTTTAGCATTTGTGCTAGTAATTGCCCTCCTCTTGAGGGGTCAGCTACTAAATTATCGGGCCCAATTCCTATTGAACTTCCTTCAAAGAGGGGTTTGGCGACGTAAGGCACGGGAAAATCCAAAACGAACTTTATATCATTCTCGGTGCGTACTAAACGATGTGCGGGTATTTTTAAGCCAACGGACGATGCAATTGCTTTTGATATTTCTTTGTCCTGACAAATAATTCTTCCATAAGTGTCCGGGCCAACAAAGGGCAACCCAAAGGCCTCGCAGATCGCGGGCACAAGAGCCATTCGATTTCGCGAATGAGATCCACCGAATATCGAAAATACAACATCGTCAACATGTTTGTGAGCATTTTCGGCCAGAGCTTTTGGATTTTGATAGTGATGTACCTGCTTGCCAAGATTGCGAATAGCTTCTATTAAATCTTGCAAAGTTTCAGGCTCAGTACTCTCTAAATCTCTACGTTCAACGATAGGAATACTAGTTGTTTTGTACAAAACGTCAGCGATAACTACGACATCTCTAAATGGAAGTCGTAAATCGTAGGAGGTCATAATAATTCTCAGTTATCGATACTAATCTCACCACGACTGAGATATAATTCTAGTGTTTGCAAATCCGCTATAAGAAGAGTCATGACGGAGAATTAACTCTTTTGTCGTTAGAATGTGAAATATTTAACAGCTAAAAGGCTATAAACAGATGTAAGGCAATCATAATTGTTTCCGCTTTGACGGTTTTGTGCAACAAATTTGCTCACTGCATTTTCACACAATTAGAAATAAACAAGTCAATCAACTGGTAGTCACCGTTAAATTATCAGATCTTAAAAGATTGTTGGTTAAGTCCATACCTATATTCAAAAAGAAGCGTTAGATATAATGAAAGGACTATTCCATGAGTCGAAAAAAATTGGATGGACGGCTAGGCGTAGGATTAGGCAGGCTACCGATGCTATCGGGCGCTAACGATTCTTAATATTGGAAGCACTTGAATCAGAAGGAAAGTAACGGCAAGGATTCTGCTTTAGAAGAAAGTTAATCTACGGAAAGTAAAATTCGATTTTATGGTTTTTACGAAATAAAAACAAGAAGTAAGATGGCGGAAAATAGTGTTATTCTACTCAACTGTTGATTTTTCAAATTACGTTAAAACCCAGATAATTTTATGACTTATACTAAAAGATACGTTAGTGATGAGTTGGAAAATATACTTTTCCAAGAGTTTGGAGTGTTAGACCACGGCTTCATTCGTGTTGTCGACTATATGGGCGGCGATGAATCCATCGTGCAAGCGGCAAGGGTCTCCTACGGCAAAGGAACAAAAAAGAAAAGTGAAGATAGAGGCCTCATTCGATATCTGATGCGGCATCATCACACTACCCCGTTTGAGATGTGCGAAATTAAATTACATGTCAAACTTCCTATTTTCGTCGCTCGTCAGTGGATACGGCATCGTACCGCAAATGTCAATGAATACTCCGCAAGATATTCTATTCTAGACAACGAGTTTTATGTACCAGAATTTGCAGCCGAGCAAAGTTCTACCAACAACCAAGGTAGGGGACAAGAAATTGTTGGTGACGAGTCTGATCGAGATTTATCCATTATTCGCTCCTTTTCAACCGAAGCTTATCAGAAATATCTGGAGCTTTTAAATGTGGATGAATCAGGCGATCCTATAAAAGCAGATAGAAAGGGACTAGCTCGTGAACTGGCTAGAATAGTTTTACCAACTAATTATTATACCCAGTGGTACTGGAAAATCGACCTTCACAATTTATTTCATTTTCTTTTGCTGCGAGCTGATTCACATGCTCAATTGGAAATAAGATTGTACGCGGAAGTCCTCACTAAAATAGTAAAACTGTGGGTACCGTTTGCCTATGAAGCATTTGAAGAATACAAGCAGAGGAGTACCTACCTATCGGGGACTGAAATAAAAGTTATTAAAGCTTTGTTAAATGGTGAGCGCATACAGAAATCAGACTTTCACTTGAGTGACCGGGAATGGAATGAACTGAGCATCAAATTCGATCTTAAAAAAGATGAAAATGGCGACGACTAGCTAGTTATCGTTTAAGGAAACTGAAAGGTGTATTTCCAAGTTTTTTTTAATCCAACCGCAGTTTTTGCTCTTGCTATTTTACTAAATGGAAAAATTATATTTAAGGGCTGCGAATTATGATTCCAGATGTAATACAACGCCATCCCTGCGGCATGAGGTTTGGTCGAGAGTGGACTAAGATAGATATTATTGTGATCGGGGTTTTGTTTTATGATATTACCAATTACTTGTGCAGTAACAAATGGGTCGAAAGCCGGGGCATATTCATCGCGACGATCCCCTATAATGTCCTTGGATTGATAAAGTTTAATAATACTTTCTTGGTACATGTCGGGCTGCAAAGATGGCAATCCCAAGATGTAATACTTCCTCTTTATCTTGGGCTTAAATTTAGAAACCTTTGCAACTAAATGGTCGTCATATCCCGCAGTAACTATAAGCAAATCCTTTTCGACATCGGTAAGGCTATCATTTGAACCGCATCCTTCAATAATCCTTGGGTCTTCAGGAAAGCCGGGAGAAAACTCGGTTTCTTCTGCTTTTTCATAGTGCAAAGGCTCGGAATATATTAAATCAATAGTCGATAGGCCCTCATGAACAAGCTTCATTAAGAAAAAAATAAGGTGAGGTCTAACGAATCCGGTTATATCGACACAAATTTTAGAGGTGGCCTGAATATCATATTGCTCGAACAATTCAGTGAAGAAATCGTCTTCCTTGAAGAATTGCGACGAGTAAAGACAGGGAACGTGCGGGTTTAGATTGTAGTGAGGAAAATTCATCCAGATTTTTTGGACGGCACTAATTTTATCAAAAACAATCTTTGTCCGATCGCAATCATCAAAGGCCGAGAAAAAGAAGTCATAGCCAAGACCACAATTGACCTCGCCATTTAAATAACTTGATTTGTAAAACAAGGTGTAATCCATAACAGATATTATTTAAATAAATCGATTTGCAAATCATTTGGCGGCGACTTGAGGAATTGCGGAGCATTTAATTTGCTTTGTCGATCTTTGTAAATCTCTTTGAATTTATCGCGAAATTGAAAATTGAATACTGCTTCGGCAGTTTCTCGATCGAGGCCTACACTTCCTCGTACGACAGTCGGGAGATTCCAGTAAGGAGCAAGGATTCTATTTATTTGAAAAAGTCTCGCGACTCTCGGAGAGTTTTTGTCAATTCTCCCTCTGCTATCTTCAACAATAATCGAATGGACCTTCATAAGATCGATGCACTCTAAAGACTCCCTCGATAGCTCATCTCCATGAACGTAAAAACATGAAGCAGTCGTTTCGACAGGCTTATCGGAAAAACGTTCTACTATAAAATAGTCGGTAAGGCGTTTAAGTGACGCATACATTTTCTGCCCTTTTTCTCCCAATGGTTCTGCATCCTTGTAAAACCATTCCGCCGCACTCTGAACCGCATGGTATTGTGAACTGAGAGTGATTCGACCACTTTCAGTCAAAGGTTTCTCTCCGCGAATTGATGAAAATTCGATAACTTTCTTCAGAATAATGATGAAATTACGGGGATTACCCCAAGAGAGATGAATAAAGTCATCAATACCAGAATATTCCAAATTGGGAACCTGACTTTCTTTTGCCAGTTGGGCTATCAAATCCTTTTTGCGCTTATCAACGATTTCGTCGAATTTACTACTTAACCTTTTTTTATACGCTGAGAACTCCTCATTAACTTGTTCAAGAATTAAACTTAGAGCCCTCCCGGACTTGTGTTTTTCCCATAGGTAATAAAAGCGAAAGAGCTTATATTTTTGCTCTAATGGGTTGGCATCAGTGTCGTCACAAATATCCTTAACAAGACTGTTAATTTCTTGTTTTGCATCCTCGGTTAACGTTGAATCGGAGTATCCATGTGCGTCTCGCAACTTTCTTCTGAAATTGACTAGATGAACATATTCTCGTGTAGCGAATTTATCGCGAATGCTTTGAATGATTTTAGATTCATCGTAACGCTCAAATTTCTCGCGAAAAAAAATCCGAGCCCTTTCCGAATCTATGGTCGTTCCTTGCCGTTCATAAAACTTTACAATTCTCTTAGAAAATACGTTTTCGGCAAACTCTTTATATAGTTTTTCATTTGACCTGATGAGGTCATCGAGATTCACTTCATCAAATTCCGAGCCGGTTTTCATTATCTCGTTGGTCTGAGTTGCGCGGGTTGTGTAGCCATACGTTCTCGCGCCAATCCAAAATGTGACTGGCATTTTTTTGTCCCAAACTAGCGTATTGACAAAAATCTTTTGCCATTCGAAAAGCCTTTCATATTCATCAAGGATGTAGATAAACTTCACATTCGCCATCTCTGAGATATGATTTATGCAAACCTTTGGGATTCCAAAGATTAAATCACCGGGAGAAAACAATATCCGAATTTCATCGTAGTCTAACGATCTGGTAAATGCCGCCTGCCTAATTTGGGAATTAATTATTTTCCTCAAATGTGAGAGGTAGAGAAGTAAGGAGTTGATACTAGATATTGAACTAACGTCATCAGTATTTTCGAAAATCTCAAGAATATTCTGAACGATTTCTTTTTCGACTGAGGCACTAATTCTTAGCTCCTCAATAATCTTCTTTATGGTTTTAATTAAGTTATCCGAGACGTATAATTCGAAGTAATACTCAAAAATAGTCTTCCACTCAGCTACGCTCACATTTTTTTCGCTAAATCGACTGGAGTCCAATCCACCCAGAATTGTATAAAGACCGATATACTTATCTTCATTAAAAAGACGCTCGATATTATTTTCATATCTAATCTGTTGAAGCTCAAACGACAGATACTTTAAAATATGAGTTTTTCCGCATCCTTTTGCTCCAATGATATATTTGGGCATAAATTCTGAAGGATTAAGGATTGATTGTAGAGAAGCATTTCCACCGGGGCTAAAATTTACCCAATAGGAATTTATTTCTTCATCAGAAAATTCCGAGGCCTTTGTAACGCTAAATGGATTGTCAAGATCTATATTAATCATCAATATAATTTTTCGTAGCGTTTGAATGCAGGTTTCCAATTCTTAGATTCGGACCAAATTATCGGAAGTGTGTTGTCAGGTGTATTATGAAATAAACCTAATAAAAGTTGACCATTTCGCCAACCGAGAGGGTGACCGTGGAGGATAGTTCCAGCAACTAATTTATCTCCGTTTTCTGCCGCAATCTGCTTAGAAAAAAGGCGTTTTATTTTCTTTTTATCAGGTACAAATTTGTAGTATCTAGAGTTTTGCGAAAAAACTTGAAACGACTCGTCTATAGAAAACACCGCCTCTACACTATCGAAAATATTCAGACTGCGAACCGCTTTAAGGCCATGCTCTGTTCCGAAAAGCATGAAATAATTCACTTCAATTTGGGGATCTTTCGATTTGATTCCATCAACGAGGGGTTTTAGATAGCTGACCGCTTGACTACCACTTCCACATATATCATCTATGAAGACGTACCGCCGAATATCGGGATTCGCAATTTTAGATTTTTTGTATGAGCGTTTAAAGATCGTTCGCAACCGGGGGATATAGCTTGATAGCTTGTCTAGAAATATCCTTATTAAGTTCCAGCTTGAGAAGATATCAGTTCCATTAATGAGAAGATTCGGATGCAACTGATTTTCTTGACGAAAATTATAGAGAAGATGTGGACCGCTTTCAGAAGGGCCGCCTACCCCTACGAACCTAGTTAACTGCAATGCTTCCTTAAATTTTTGATTAATTAAAACTTCATCTAAAGTGTCGTTGTTGGCTCGACGAATGCCTTCGATAATTGGATATTTATATAAATCTCGATAAAGGGATATTAAAAGTTCCTTAACTTGACGACTTCCGAAAAACATGAATTTCGAAAGCAGATAAAGCATGTTAATTATTTCTAATTCACGACGATGGGGATCAGGGTTCTGAAAATTATTCAACCATAATTCTTCATTGTCGGGTTCCCATTTATCCTTCCAAATGGTCTGGCCGTAGGCCCAGACCTTTTCTTGAAGTCTTTCTTTTAGTGGTTTTGAATTCGAAGGAGACATACTTTTATTTTTTAAACACTAATATCCACTCTCGGGAGATGATATCGGCAGTCTTATTACGTTTGGTCATTAGACCGTAGGACTTAATATCATCAACTAATTTAAATTGCAGTTCAAGTCCGCTTTCAGATAAATAATCAGAAAAGTATTGCTGTGTGTTTAACTCTCGTCCGCAGACCATGTTGTTCCCAATTACAAGCGCCAAATATCCTCCGGGTTTGAGTACCCGAATCATCTCGTTTAAAGCTTGTTTCATTTCTATCAAGTAACTGTAGATTATCATTGCTCTCACGAGATTTATTTTTTTCTACATCTGCAATTAGCAAATCCGCTTCATGGAAACCTGTCTCCCTAAGATTGATTTCTTTTTTCTTGACACCTTCTCGACCAATTATTTGTTGATCTAGAAATTTAAGTTCGTGGGATTGGGTCATCTCAGTCCACCCGAGGCTGAGGCTCGACGCCCGTATGTATTTTTGAGCTCCAGCATACGGCGGTGAAGTTAAAATTAACGGAACTGAGTTATCGGGAAGAAGAGATTTACTATTAATTTTACTCGTTAAATTCTTTGCATCAGTTGAAATAAGAGTAGCTTTTGACTTACCAGTAAGAGCATTATTTAAGCCTCTAAACCGTGCAATATTGCAAATAGCTATGTCCTTAAATTTCTCTAATACATTAATGGTTTCGAGTTCTTCAAGCCGCGTTCGGACTTTTTTCCGATTTTTAGAATACGCAGGATACCTTTTCGGATTTAACCGAACTGGAACTGAAACATTTTGATCTGCATAACTAACTTTCTTAACGCAATTAGAAAATGAAACCTTCATGAAATCTCTAATTTTGTCGTTTTCAATTTGTTTGATTGAGCACAATAAACGGGAAAGTGCCTCCGATGTCTTTTGGGGAAACCAGTAATCACGATTAACAACATCTGGTAGATTCAAGGTCTTACAGGATTTAGCTCTATTTATTACCTTAGTAATCTCACCTTCAACCTCACTCAACGGGAGTTTAGTTACCTTTACTTTCGATATTAGCCGCGCGAGAGGGTTTGCATCCGCCCCTAGTCCTACCCTTTTGGCAATGATCGCTTCGAGTAGAACTGTTCCACTCCCGCTAAAAGGGTCCAAAACAAACTCACCTTCTTTCGAAAAAATTGTATTATTCAAAAAAAAATATGGTATGTGAACTAAGAGTTTGGCAGGATATGTGTGAATCTGGTGCGTAAACCGGTCACTTCCTTTTATTTCAGGAAGTAATTTTCGGAAATTTATTTCTATCGGAGACCGATTGTTGGCAAACGTTTCAAAGTAGCCACTAATGATTCGATCATTTCGTTCAATTATCTCCGTCGGAAGTTGTAAGCGCAGTGTCATAACATTCCAAGGTGAAGTCGAGATTCTTAAATCAGAGGTTTCTCGCGCTTAAACCGCATTGGTAAGTAGGATCTATTCGCTAAAAGATACGCTAATTGACTTTATAATGTCAACAGAATGGCAAATATTGGGACAATTTAAAAGTTACTGGTCTTAGAGGTCTCGAAAATTATCTCAGCGTTTCAAACTTGCCAAACCTTAACTGCCTTTAGGATGGGTTGAAAAAGGTATTTGAACTCTGAAGCTTTAAAAAGTTAAAGGAGATAGAGAGAATCTTTTGGAGTTTTCAGTCACATTACAAACAGATTGAAGCCGTGTCAACTTAGTCATCCCTTATAGGCGTGACCAAACTGACACGGCTTCAATTGTGCGGGTCACAGAGATAGTTTCAATTTTTGCCAGTATAGATCATTGCGATAGTTCTGTAACCGAAGCCGTTCTTTAGAGTCATCAAAGGCGGCTTCGACTTCATCTTGATACGGAGTTTGCATTACCAGATCATTCCACTTTTCCCATGGAGTTTTGCCATCCAGAGAGCCGTGCGGACGAAATTCATTGTAATAATCTTGCCAATCGCGGAGTTTGTCACTAAGGTCTGGATCTTGCAGATCGACCGTCGGATAAAACTCTTCCAGATCGGTCCTTTGCGAACGCTCGACTTTGCCGTTCAAATGCGGCGACGCTGGTTTGATCGGGCGAAACTTGATGGCGTATTTTTTAAGCTGCTCTTGAAATTTGTAGGCGAAGAACTCGCGGCCTCGGTCGGTCTGGATGCGCTGGATCGGGAAAGGCATCTCTTCGATAATCTGTTCGAGGAAGAGCAAGGAATTTGCGGCCGTGCGGCGCTTGTAAAGAGCTAAACAGCGTATCCTGGTGCAATCATCGACTGCCGTGTACTGGTAGAGTCCGGGCGCGATCTGACAGGTATCTACTTGTACACGCTCACCCGGAATAGACCGTTCGTATCGATGCCGGCCTTTACGCGGAATGCGGCTTTTCTTCAGTGGCACAGCTTTTAGTTTTCGCAGGACTTTCGATAACGTCGCGCGTGACAGACTGAAATTAAAATTCCTGCTCAATTCACTTTGAATGCGGCGCGAGCCGAGCCGACGTTTTCGCAGTTCCGCGATCCAGTTCAACTCCCGTTCGAAAACTTTCTGTTCCGGTGAATTATGCGGTCGCCGACTGCGGTCTTCTAAACCGGTCTTGCCTTCGACCTGAAAACGCCGCCACCATTTCCTCAATGTCGGCCGGGATATCCCACATTGGCGGCAAACCAATCCCGCATTCCTCGTTGTCTCGTAGAGTTTCACCCACTCTAAACGTGCCTTTATTTCGTGTCTCATAAATCATCATATAGTTGAAATGATGTCTATGATCCGCACAGATTAGTGGATAATAGTGAGGTGTTTCTGGAGAGGTAGATATGGAACTTCCAGTAGCGAGGTCTTGCCTATTGATGTAACGTAATTGGCGGCATCGATTTGGAAGTTTTCCATATTGTTGGCGGTCGAGTTGACGACTATCACAGCCTGTTTGATTTGCTCGATCTTCGTTTCGATTCTCGTCACAGTTTTTTGCCAACGGAGTAATTTAGCCAGTTCCAACATCCATTCTGCCTTCGCCTTCGCCTTGATTAAATTTTGTTTTAAATAAGCAGTCTGCTCGGGGACGGACATTCGCTGAAATTTGGCGTGTCGATAACCTATGACAATACCCATCATAAACAGACGGAGAATTCTAACGCCCCGGAGGAAACCGACGAAGGCGAAGATACAAAAGAGAATCTGCAAAATTTCGAAAGGTGTTGTCATTTATTTTTGGGTCGTAGATTGAATTGAAGGTAAGTCCTATTTGTACTGAAAAGTGAAACAGAGATCGGGAGGTGTATGCCCTCACGAAACAGCGTGTCTCTCGGCGGGAAGAAGGTACACTCGAAAAATCGCCAAGGTGACACGCTGCCTCGATATATCCAGAATATCAAAGAGCCAGAATCTGACTGGGTGGCTTCACTGTATACTGGTTATTAACATTCCTACTTAAGGAAAACCAAGCGAAACTTACCATACACAGGAGAAGCAATAAGAACGATGGATAATTTTCTTTCACAAACCAAGGCGGCAAAGTTACTTGGCATTTCAGCGATAACACTGATGAGGTATAGACAAAAAGGATTCTTTGACGGTGCGATTCAACTGCCCAGTATAGTCCTTTATTCGGTTCACCAGTTACAGGATTTTTTAGAGTCTGATCTGAAACGGCCTTATGTTAGGCAAACTGCTCAAACGAAAACTAGCCAATTAAATTTCCAAAAACTTTCACCCACCACTTAACCCAAACAGGAGAACAGCCCCAACATTTATGAGTCTTGAACAACAAATAGAACAGCTAACCGAAAATATTATTAGAACTAACCCGACCGTTGCCTTGGCGGACGGCAGAACTATGTTGGCTGCCGAACTCGATTTCGATAATGCCGCGCACTTTGAAGCATTTGCGTTGCAATTTAAGGACGAATTCAAGGCAGTAATCCTTTCCCCTCAGTCGAACGAAGTTGACGAATCTGATATCAACGACGACGCTGATCTAGACACGCTACTACTCGAACTTGAAGACGACGAAGACGTACCCGATGACGTGGAGGTCACACGAGAAGAAAAACAAAAGGAGCAGATCGACTCGTTGACAAAGGAAATCGACAAGCTACGAGAACGAATGAAAAAGAAGTTTAGTGCCGAGACGTGGAGGGAACTGCAAAGTAAGACGGAACAAATAACCGATCTTAAAAACAGATTCCGGCGTGAGAAGGACATAAAACAACAAACAACGCCAGCGCGAGAGATTCCTTGCGAAGTCGTTCGGGACAGCCGAAGATTTCGAGCGTCTATGGAATTCGACATTACGCGATGAGATAATGCAGGCCGAGGCCAAAACCACCAGCATTCTTCGCAAACATTCCCTCTATCAAAAATTTTAACTTAATCGAAACCGTGTCAACTTGGTCGTGACTGTAAGCGATGACCAAAGTGACACGGTTTTTGAAATGAGCCTTGGACATCGGGACGGCCAAAATTATTATCCCAAACAGGTAAGTAGCTAAAATTTGGACTCAACTAGTCAGATTTTGCCTCTATGGTATCCTCGGAGGAGGGGAGAGACACTAATTTAGAAACAACGGCGACACAAGAGAGACGCCGAGTAGTCAACAACAATAAATAATTTTTGGATAACCCAAAAGTAAGTGTTCCCGTTTTTGACTCATAATAATTGTCTTAATCTTGATTGGCAACACAGCAGTTGAGGTCAATATAATTTGAAACCATCTTGGATACCGGATGGTTTCTTTTTTTGCACATCGGATTTATCAACAGATAGAGAACAACATAATACCCACAAATTACAAAATTATTTTTGGATAACCCAAAAGTAAGTGTTCCGCTTATAACTCATATTGACAAGCAGATCGAGGATAGTAAGATGCCAAACCTTGTTGCCAAAGCAAACAATTTTATTGTCTTAGACTTTATTCGATGGCAAAATTGGGCTCATTATGAGAAAAAGAATCCCACGTTCACGACTCGATTTTGAAGAACGAAAACTAGAAGTTGAATTAGAAAAACTCAGAATCGAACAAACTAGGGCTTGGACTGGCAATTTATCACTAATTGCTTCTGTACTAATAGCCGCTGCTACTATTAGTATTGGTATCTGGAGTCAGTACCAACAAGCAGTGCTACAACTTTCAATACAAGATAAACAGGCGGATTCTCAGGTTACTTTACAACAACAACAATCTAAAGCCCAATTTGAGTTAAAGGCGGCAGAAATAGTGATGAACTCCAACCGTCCGGTTGAAACTCTCAATAAGGCAAAGGCGCTACAGAATTTATTCCCAGATAAACTGCCCCAAAATTTTGCAGTGTCGTTTGATCCCAAGGCTTACAAGCAAGACAAGGCACTAAAAATAATCCATTGGGTAGGACATTTTAGTGCCTTGCCGAATGTAGAAGAAGAACTAAAATTCCTTAAGCCTCGGTTTTGGGACGTGTATAAGTAAGCATATCGTGGAAGTTTGGGGCGAATAAAATTTGTAAAGTGATTTAAAAGAAGATTTATTCGTTGCATCACGTGTGTTCGTTACAAAAATCGAAAAACCGTGTCAATTTGATCATCACTTATAGGCGTGACCAAACTGACACGGAAGTCCTTTTGCTGCGTACGACATTTTGCGCAACTGCTTTTTTCGTGTCACCAGCGAAATATCACAGGTTCAATGTGTGGTATAAATGACCTATGGACGAACAGCTATTAAACACAACGGAAGCAGCAGAGAAGTTGGGTGTAAGCGTCCGGCGCGTCCGTGCTCTCATCGAAGAAGGGAAACTGAAAGCCAAAAAATTAGGCCGCGATTACATCATTGCGCAATCCGATCTTGCTACCGCAGTTGTATATGGAAAACGTGGTCGTCCGCGAACTAAATCTAAAGCAGAATGACGGCAGATTCAATTCGCTACTTCTGCCGATATAGCGACAAGTTATTTTTTATCAATCGCGCAATAATCAATATGAATGCATCAAATTTAGAGAGGGAAACGCGGTCTTTAAGTGTGCGGATCATAGACATCATTTCAACTATATGATGATTTATGAGACACGAAATAAAGGCACGTTTAGAGTGGGTGAAACTCTACGAGACAACGAGGAATGCGGGATTGGTTTGCCGCCGATGTGGGATATCCCGGCCGACATTGAGGAAATGGTGGCGGCGTTTTCAGGTCGAAGGCAAGACCGGTTTAGAAGACCGCAGTCGGCGACCGCATAATTCACCGGAACAGAAAGTTTTCGAACGGGAGTTGAACTGGATCGCGGAACTGCGAAAACGTCGGCTCGGCTCGCGCCGCATTCAAAGTGAATTGAGCAGGAATTTTAATTTCAGTCTGTCACGCGCGACGTTATCGAAAGTCCTGCGAAAACTAAAAGCTGTGCCACTGAAGAAAAGCCGCATTCCGCGTAAAGGCCGGCATCGATACGAACGGTCTATTCCGGGTGAGCGTGTACAAGTAGATACCTGTCAGATCGCGCCCGGACTCTACCAGTACACGGCAGTCGATGATTGCACCAGGATACGCTGTTTAGCTCTTTACAAGCGCCGCACGGCCGCAAATTCCTTGCTCTTCCTCGAACAGATTATCGAAGAGATGCCTTTCCCGATCCAGCGCATCCAGACCGACCGAGGCCGCGAGTTCTTCGCCTACAAATTTCAAGAGCAGCTTAAAAAATACGCCATCAAGTTTCGCCCGATCAAACCAGCGTCGCCGCATTTGAACGGCAAAGTCGAGCGTTCGCAAAGGACCGATCTGGAAGAGTTTTATCCGACGGTCGATCTGAAAGATCCAGACCTTGGCGACAAACTTCGTGATTGGCAGGATTATTACAATGAATTTCGCCCGCACGGCTCTCTGGATGGCAAAACTCCATGGGAAAAGTGGAATGATCTGGTAATGCAAACTCCGTATCAAGATGAAGTCGAAGCCGCCTTTGATGACTCTAAAGAACGGCTTCGGTTACAGAACTATCGCAATGATCTATACTGGCAAAAATTGAAACTATCTCTGTGACCCGCACACTTTAACTGTCAGATGAAATCTTAACTACTACACTTTAAGTTCGCGTTCCCCTGATAATTGAACAAGGATAATCCAAAGCCCTGATCTATGTAAATCGCGATTTTAGGGTCTACGATCGTTGGATCGTTGTTGGCGCTCATCATGCTCCCTCCAACGATCGGCAATTTCTTTTTCAGTTGCTTCTTTTCTTTCCTTAGTTTCTTTCGGCTCCTTTGTACTCGTTGTTTCACGGGCACCCGTTTCGCGTGGAGTATTTCTCAACGACGCTTCTCTGACAGGCTGAGAGTTATCGGTTGTACCACTTCGCGCCTCCACAAGGGCACCGATCTCCTTAGCACGGCGCTCCCAAATGTCTCTGTAATCCTCCGCTATCTTTCGCTCACGCCCGGCTTCCGCTGCGGCTCTGGCCAGCCTATCGTAATCCCTTCCATTTACGTCCGCTTTTTGAAGGGCTTTATCAATAGCCGACTCCTTTTCTTTCGCTATGTTGACATCGCGTTGAGCGGCGAAATATTCCGTCGCTGCCTCCTTTCTCTGCCGTTCCGCTTCGGGGAGCCATGGTTGACCGAAAGAAAATCCAACTATGCTAAAAAGCATAACCGTTGAGAATAATAATTTTCCTAACATCTTAGTACCTCCTAATTCAAAATGTGGTCAACTTATAGGATGCAAGAAAAAAAATTGAGGTTGTTTAAGTGATGTAAAGAGACGAACAGCAAAACGTTACGTTTTAGCTTTAGATTGGATACGACGTGAATGAAATATCCAGTCTCGCGGTCACAACGAACTTAATTTTGGAGCGGTTGTAAAATATATATTTGTTTTTTGTATAATGTCTTGCGGGAATTTGGATTCGTAGATTGATTTGATCTAATTGTGGCGAGGAATGACAGTTTTGTAAGTTACGTAAAACCGTAACGCCTTTCTAGAAGAGTCAAAATTTATGTTGTCCCCTAATTCCCCAAGTTCTCTGAATTCCCAAAAACGTGGACACTATTTGGACACAAGAAGGTAGAGGCTCCCGATATTTATTGGGCTATACTTGATAAACTTGATTTGGCGGAAAAACAAGGCATAATGTAACTGGTTTAAGCAGTAGTTTAAACTTGGGAGCGCGGGCATCCTTGCCCGCAAGAACGCGCAGCGTTCGAACCGTCTGAAATAATAAGCATGATTATTAACAACATTTGCGTAGCGGAACCACGCATTGCGGGCAGGATGCCCGCGCTCCATAAGATTTAATGGCGATTTCACAAAGAGAAACAAAAAGACCGGGGCTCAAAATGCATTCGCGCTCGAACGAGATCGTTTCGATTCTGCTGCTGGCGCTCGGGCTGCTGCTGTTTTTATGTTTTATTACATCCAGCCCGAATGATCCCTCCTGGGTGGCGGCAAGCGCTGAGGCGCGCCAGAATTTCATCGGCTATCTCGGCTCTCAGATAGCGGCCACTTTTTTTCAGACCTTTGGCCTGATCTCCTATATCTTACCTGCGCTGATAGTTTTAATCGCCTGGCAATGTTTTAAGTCACTGAGTCTGCGGGTTCCGCTGACCAGCATCCTGGCTTTTTTGCTGTTAATTTTTTCACTGGTAGGGCTTTTAGGATTAACCGATTACCGGATCTATGACGGCAGTGTAAATATCGGCGGCATGGCGGGCTCTTTTATTAGCTGGGTCGCGGTTCCGTGGCTTTTTAAAACCGGAACATTTATTTTGCTGCTGGCTTTTGCCGTCGCCTCGTTTATTTACATTACGAATTTTTCGTTGACGTACGTTTTTTCCGATCTGCGGCATTACGGCGAAATGCTGGTCGGCTGGCTGGGGAACCGTCCGGCGGCCGAGGCCGAAGCGCTGTCGAAAGGCGACAAGGGAACGCCGGTCGAAGATCTCTACGCGGCGGAAAATAAGCACGCGAAAAAATTGCGCGACGATGCCAGGGAAACCGGTAACGGTAAAAAGCTAGGCTCGGTGATCTCAGGGTTTATCAATAAGCTGAGCGAACCGCCGAAAGAAAAGGGAAATGAGGAAGCCGCGGCGGCAGGAACTGAGGAAATTAAGGAAGAAAAGAAAGTTGCCCCGACGATCATCGGGCGCGATATTAAGGCGGCTACGCCTAAGGAAATTGAGGAAAAAGGAAATGAGGAAACAGCGGCAGATGTGAAGAATGCTGTTGAAGATCCGACTCCTTCTTTGGATGAATTGCCTGGATTGATTGGCGAATTGAACGTCAAGATCGAGGAACGCGTCGATCTGGGAAAAGAGCTCGAAAACGGGGAAGACTCCACCGGCCCGGAGATCGCCGCAGAAGATGCCGCGCCAAAACCGCCGAAAAAACGAGTTCAGAATTTCGACAAATACCAGCTGCCGAAGCCGGAATTCCTGGTCGAACCGCCGCCCGCCCTGGAACAGCGCGAAGACGAGTTAAAAGCCGTCGCCGCCGAATTGGAAAGCAAATGCACCGAATTTAAGGTCGGCGGGCGTGTCGCCGTCATCCGGCAGGGACCGGTCGTGACGACCTACGAATTCAAACCCGACGCCGGCATCAAATATTCGAAAGTGACCGGGCTGGCCGACGATCTCTGCCTGGCGCTAAAAGCGGAATCCGTTCGCATCGACCGCATTCCCGGCAAAGCCTATGTCGGTATCGAAGTGCCGAACCCCAACCGCGAAACCATCTTTCTGCGCGAGGTCATTACTTCGTCGAAATTCGTGAATTCGGAATCGAAGCTGACCATCGCTCTGGGCAAAAAGATCGACGGCGAAAATTACGTGACCGACCTCGCCAAAATGCCGCACCTGCTGATCGCGGGCGCGACCGGCGCGGGAAAATCCGTCGGCGTCAATTCGCTGGTGGTTTCCATTTTGTACAAAGCGCGGCCGGACGAAGTGAAATTTATCATGGTCGATCCGAAGCGGCTGGAACTCGGCCTGTACGCCGACATCCCGCATCTCGCTACGCCGATCATCACCGATCCGAAACGCGCCGCGATCTCGCTGCGCTGGGCGGTGCATGAAATGGAGCGCCGCTACAAGGAACTGGCCGGCTGGGGCGTGCGCAATATCGAAGGCTTTAATAAGGAAGTGCCGAAACGCAACTTTATCAAGGACTATGACGAGAACGGCGAGCCCTGGAAGGCGCTGCCCTACATCGTTATCATCATCGACGAGCTGGCCGATCTGATGATGGTTTCCGGCCGCGAAGTCGAAGAATCGATCACGCGCCTGGCGCAGATGGCGCGGGCCGTCGGAATCCATCTGGTGCTGGCGACGCAGCGGCCGTCGGTCGATGTCATCACCGGGCTTATCAAAGCGAATTTTCCCGCGCGTATTTCCTTCCGCGTTTCTTCGAAGGTGGATTCGCGCACGATCATCGACGGCAACGGCGCCGAACAATTATTAGGGCGCGGCGACATGCTTTTTCTGCCGCCGGGGACTTCGAATATCATCCGCGTGCACGGGGCCTATGTCGATGAAAAAGAGATCGGCAAGATCGTGGATCATATCAAAAAACAGGGCGCGCCCGATTACGACACGACCATCACCCAGGCCGAAGAAGAGAACGAGGGCGAAGAAGGCGGCGGGCTGCCCGGTCGCCGCGACGAACTTTTCTTTGACGCGCTGCGGGCCTGCGTAAATTTCAAACGCGCTTCGACCTCGCTGCTCCAGCGGCAATTAAGGATCGGCTACGGACGCGCCGCCGCGATCCTTGACGCGATGGTCAGGGAAGGCTTCATCGGCGAAATGGACGGCTCACGCGCCCGCCCGATACTGGATAAAGCCTACGAAGCGCTGCGCGACGAAGACGGACTTTAAGGCACGCGATACGCGGTACGTAATACGCGGTACGTGGTACGCGATACGCAATACGCAATACGCGATACGCGGTACGTAATACGCGGTACGCAATACGAAAATATTGTAGGGGCAGGGCTTGTACCTGCCCGTTTTTTTTGGATTTATTTCGTGTATTTTAGTGTAATTTCGTGGTTAGTCTTTGGAACTGGTTTAATTGCGATTTTAAGAAGTAACCACGAAAATACACGAAACAACACCAACAAAACAAAATCTTTTTGTCCTCGTAGAGGACATCCGATAATAGCCCGCGTTTTAGCACGGGGTACGTTTTTCGGCCGAATGCCAGCTCCTGTCAGTCGCGCCTGCGTTAGCGGGTGCGTCCGGACGCGAAGCGCTTGAAGAATTTTTTTGCCACAGATAAACACGGATTCATACAGATCAGAAAAAATTATTATCCGTGTTGATCTGTGTAAATCCGCGGCTAAAAATTCTTACCTGATAAAATTTTGAAAACTCGAATTGTAATACTCGACCGGCGCGAGGTCGTCGGTCAGGACGGCGAATTGCTCGCTGACCTGCATCCGCGAATCGGGCAGTACGTGTTTGAGAGGCTTGTCGAGTTCCGCGTCGGCGGAAGCGAAAGTAACGGCGTCAGCTTTTTTACAGGCGATGATTATCAAATTCTGGATGATATTATCGGCGCGATTCTCCTGCACTTTAAAGACATAAACTTTCGGAAAAACCTGCCGGTAGGTATTTAGTTCCGCCTGCAAAAAGCGGCTCGAATCTCCCTTGACGGCGTTCACCAGATTGAAGATGACCACTCCGTCGTCTTTTAACACGCGGTCCATCTGGCGCACGGCCTCGATCGTTGTCAGTTGAAACGGGATGTTAAAAAGCGAGGCAAAAGCGTCGAGAAAAACCGCGTCGTATTTTTGGCTCTCGGCGTGGTTAAGAAAGATCCGCCCGTCCTCATGAAAAATTTTCATGGCGGGCGAATCCTGCAGACGAAAATGATCGCGCGCGATCTGGGTCACCTGCGGGTCGAGCTCGACCACGTCGATCTCCTTGCCGGGATATTTTTTCAGGTAATCTTTCGGAAATGAATAGCCCGCGCCGCCGATGATCAGGCTGTGCTGGAAATCGGGTTTAAAATGCCGCACCAGGTGATAATAGCCGATGTATTCGGCGGCCTGATCGTCGCGGTCGAGGTACATTATCGACTGCACGGTAAAAGGATCGGTCGCCAGCTCGCGCACGCGGTCTTTGTTTTTATTGATGACCGCGTCATAGACCTGAATGCGGCTGTACTGGGTGTCGATGTCGTAAAGATTATTTGCCTTGCGCAGCTGCGCGCTCATCAATTCGCTGGAACCGATGCCGAGCAGCAGCGTCAGCACCACCGCCAGGTGCAACACCCGGAACGCAAACGGCGCCAGCATCAGCGAAACCGCGATCAGCAGCGCGCCGATCAGGTAAAGCGTCCGCGCGCTGCCGAGAAAAGGGATCAGGAAAAATCCCGCGAGAAACGTGCCCGCGATGCTGCCCACCGTCGAAAGCGCGTAAAGCCGGCCGACGGTTTTTCCGGCGTCCGCCAGTTCGGCCATTTTCAGTTTGACCGCGTACGGCGTGACAAAACCCAGCAGCACGCTGGCCGGCGCAAACAGCAGCAGCGCCGCCAGCACGGATTTAACTTCCAGAACGGTCTGCATCTGCGCGATACCTACCAGCACGACGTCTTTTAACAGGATCGTGGCGCCGACCGCTCCCCCGGCAAGAAAGATCACCGTCGCCAGAATTTTAACGTCCGGCTGCCTGTCCGCCCATTTTCCGCCCAGCCAGTAGCCGAGGCTCAGCGCCGCCAAAATGACCCCGATCAGGCTCGTCCAGACATAGGTCGAGGTGCCGATGTGCGGCGACAAAATACGCGACCCGATGATCTCATAAATCATCACCAGCGCGCCGCAAACGAAAACCGCTATTTCCAGAACGGGCAATTTAGTGCGAATCGAAGATTTTTCTTCAGCCATAATTTTTGTTGCTATAACGTTTAAGGTACTTTGATACGGAAGTCAACAGCCACTAGCGTCGCCATTCGTAATACGGGATACGCTATAGGTAATAGGTGATAGGTGATAGGTGATAGGTAATAGGTAATAGGTAATAGGTAATAGGTAATAGGTAATAGGTGATAGGTGATAGGTGATAGGTGATAGGTGATAGGTGATAGGTAATAGGTGATAGGTAATAGGTAATAGGTAATAGGTAATAGGTGATAGGTAATAAGTGATAGGTACCGCGCATCACTCACTGCGTACCGCGTATTACGTATCGCGAAATTACCGCTTTCGTTAAAAAACCTTTAAATCTTTACTTTTTGGGTATTTGGCGAAACCGCTTAAATATCCTCATTTGCCTGTGCAAAAGGCTGTGGAAAACCTCTGAAAAAGCGCCTTAGAGGGCGATTTTTACAGGGGCTTCAAGCATTTTGCACAAGTTTAGTGCAAAACTTCTAACTTGTTTTATCACAGCAGTTACATATTAAATCGGCATTAACCGGATGTTAAAAGCTGTTGTAGTTGAAGAGATACTTTAAGGTTTTCCACACGCAGTTGCGGCGGGAAATTTTTGAGCTTACGTTTTGGCTTAAATTTGCTACAATTGCTCAACCTTTACTCCAACTTATTTGGAGATCAATTTAGCTAATGAAGCCGGACTCCCAGCCAACTTCAAATAAAGCTTTTACACTGTACCCGCTGGCGTGGCTGGCGGCCGCTTTTGCCTGCGGAATAATCGCCTCTTCAGCTTTTACTTTAAGTTTTCGCTGGCCTTTATTTCTTGCATTATCACTTTCGGTTAGTGCTCTTATACTGTTGAAACATCACAGGTTATCCGCCGCCAGTCTGTTACTGGCTTTTGTAGCGGCGGGGGCGATGTTTTACCAGATCGAAAGCAGCGGCGTGCGGCCGGATCGGCTAAAGATCCTCTACGACAACGGGACTTTTCACTCCGGAGAGACCGTTAAAGTCTCAGGACTGGTCGAGCGGGAGCCCGAACTTTCGCCGGGCGGCTTTTTTCTTTGGCTAAATTCCGGCAGGTTGAGCCGTCAAGGCAGGGATCAGGCGGTCTCGGGCAGGGTGCGGATCTTTGTCCCGGTTGGCAGCGAAACGGTGGGCGCCGAATCTGAAAAACCGGCGTTTCGGACGGGCGACCGCGTCGAAGCCTCCCTGGAGCTAAAACGCGAAGACGGTTTTTTAAATCCCGGCGTGCGTTCCGCAAAAGACAATCTGGACCGCCAGGGAATCGACGCCGTCGCCACCGCAAAAGACCCCGCCGACTTAAAGCCGGTCGTCGAAGGCAGCGCCTATTCACCGGCGAGAAGTACCCACGGCCTGCGGCAGGAATTGCTGCGGGAATTTCGCCGGCGCTTTAATGTACCGACGGCCGGTGTGCTGATCGCCTCGCTGCTGGGAAATAAATATCATCTGGACAAACCCACCGCCGAGGCCTTTCGCGAGGGCGGCACTTTTCACATTTTGGTTATCAGCGGCGCGCACATCACGCTGATCGGAATGCTGGTGGTGTGGCTGATCTCCTTCGTCACGAAAAAACATATTTGGCTTTTTCTGATTTCCAATTCCGTGCTGTGGGCATATGCGCTGGCGGTCGGCGCGGAAGCGCCGGTAACGCGCGCGGCGCTGATGTTCACCGTGCTGAGTTTTTCATACGTCGTGCAGCGTCAGGGCACATTGCTAAATTCGCTGGGCGCGGCGGCGCTGGTTTTACTGGCGTGGAAACCTTCGGATCTGTTCGACCCATCGTTTCAACTGACGTTCGCCTGCGTCTTTGCGATCGTCGCGATCGCGGTGCCGCTGGCGCAAAAGCTGGAAGCGATCGGAGCGTGGTATCCGACGGCGAAAGAGCCGCTGCCGCCCGACTGCCCGGCCTGGCTGAAAACATTTTGCGAAACTCTTTTTTGGAGCGAAACAAAATGGCGGCGCGAGCAAAAACGCTCGGTCTGGCAATGCAATCTTTTTAAAATCGAATGGGCGGCGAAACTGGAAAACACCGGCGCGCAGATCGTCTTGCGCTACATTTTCACGGCCGTCCTGATATCGCTGGTCGTGCAGCTTTGGCTGCTCCCGTTCATGGTAATTTATTTTCACCGCATCTCTCCGGCCGGGGTCATACTAAATTTATTCGTCGGCATTTTACTCGCGCTGGAAACATTAACTGCATTATTTGCCGTATTTGCAGCCGGTATTAGCCAGAGCCTCGCGGCGCCGTTCATCTGGCTGACCGAAAGCCTGAACTGGCTGATGCTGCACAGCGTCGATCCGTTCGACGCGTATGACGCGGCGGCGCTGCGGCTGCCGGCCTACACGGGCGGCGCGCGGATAATCTATACGCTTTATTTTTTGCCGCTGATCGTTTTGTGGCGGCAACTTCAAAAATGGGATCCATTCGCCTTAAAAAACAAGAGAGAAAATTCACGACTAAAAAATATTTTTCTCACGCCGCATTTTTCCGGAGCGGTGCTGCTCGTCTTACTTCTGGTAATTATTTTTCATCCGTTTAGCGCGCCGCGCCCGGACGGACAATTGCGGATCGATTTTCTCGACGTCGGCCAGGGCGATTCCGCGCTGCTGACTTTTCCGGACGGGACGACGATGCTGGTCGACGGCGGCGGCCGGTTTAATTTTAATGAAACGAAGGTCACGAATGAATATGGCGAAGTACAAAAATTCGAAGCCGACGTGCCGACGATCGGCGAATCGGTCGTCTCTGAATTTTTGTGGCAGCGGGGTTTGAGCGGCGTCGATTACCTGGTCGCTTCCCACGGCGATCTCGACCACGTTCAGGGGCTTAGCGATGCGGCGCGAAATTTCACCGTCGGGTCGGCGCTGGTCGGAGCCGGACAAAAGCCTTCGGTCACTATGACGCGGTTTTATGAAACGCTGGCGCGGCGAAAAATCCCCGTCACCCAAACCGCGCGCGGCGACGTTTTTAATTTTGGCGGCGTCCGGGTGGAGGTGCTTTCGCCCTCGGCGAAAACGATTGGCCTTTCGGAAAATAATAATTCGCTGGTGCTAAAAATCACCTTCGGCGAGCGCAGTTTTCTTTTTACCGGCGATATCGAAAGGGAAGCCGAAGATGCGTTACTTGAAGATTCTGACAAACTGCGCTGCGATGTGATAAAGGTCGCGCATCACGGCAGCAAGAGTTCTTCGACCGCGGAGTTTATCGAAGCGGCGGGAGCAAAGACGGCGGTCATTTCCGTTGGCCGCAATTCGCCATTCGGGCACCCGCACCGGGAAGTGGTCGAGCGCTGGCAGCACAGCGGCGCAAAAACAATGACCACCGGTTCAAATGGTACGATCACCATAATTACCGATGGCCAAAATATTACATTGAACAGCTATCTCGAAAACTGAATAAACGGATACCGTTTATTTGTTCCCAAAAGCTTCCGAGCGTTCCCAAGTTGTCCAATCTATGCCTTGTTTATACCAACCTTTTACGGCTATGTCAAGTGTTTTTGTTTAACACTGATACAAGGGATGGTGGTTATAACTACCGATTTTTAGCGAGTTCGGCCAGACTTGATAAAATTCAGATACCAGCCGAACTCACGACTCTTTTCTACTTCTCCAAAAGAAAATGAGAAATCTACGCTTTCTAGGTTAAAGCAAAGCCTGCCCCGCGTCATGCCCTTCCGTAAGAACCGCATAATCTTCGTCCTGCCTGGCTTTACCCTGATCAGCGGCAGTAGTTAAACTTAAGCCCGCATCATGCCCCGCCTTACGATTTGTCATAAAGGTTAAACCCAGGCCCGCATCATGCCCCGCCTTAACACGATTTGTCATAAAGGTTAAACCCAGGCCCGCATCATGCCCCGCCTTAACGCGATTTGTCATAAAGGTTAAACCCAGGCCCGCATCATGCCCTGTCTTAATACGATCTGTTATAAAGGTTAAACCTAAGCCTGCGTCGTGCCCCGCCTTAACACGATTTGCCATAACGGCTGAAGCAAAACCCGCATCATGCCCGGTTCCGATGGCTAAAGCAAGGGCCGCGTCGTATCCATCACATTTTGCGAATTGGTTTTCTATCCGGGTCGTTGTAGCCACGCTCTCTACGACCGTAAATGAAATATTCTCGATGCCTTCCGGCAACGTTCCAGCTTGAAAGTAAAAGCCGACGGCAATAACTAAAGCGGTTAAAATGGACAGGGTTGCTTTTACAAGATTCATTCTGAGTATTTCAAGAATTTTTCCCTTGTTTCTGCCCTTTAACATTTCTTTGATTCTGCTATTAAGTTCAGGGCTCAATTCCTCTGCCTGTTTGATCAGGCCGGGGTTGCCGAGTTTTAGTTCAATCAGTTTTGTCCTGGTAAAATCCCGGTCAATTTGAATAGCGAAGTCTAAATAATAGAGAGATTTTTTCCCGTCCCGGTGTAAAACATAGACCTCGAAAGCGCTGACGTTGAGAGAATGCCGGCGAGGAAGATGTTTCAGCCCTTTCATTATGAAAGAAGTTCTCTTTTGCAGCCATTGCCCATATAAAGCAGTGCCTTTTTCGGGCGCCCGGAATTCTTCTATCCAACCGAGCAGGCTGTAAGCAAGGCCAAGGGCTTCGTCGCAATCCGCGTACTTCGAGATCACGTTTTCCGCTGCTTCCGCTGCTTCCTCTAAGCGCCCGATAAGCACGTATAGAAGCGCCCGGTTTAATACCAGCAGCCATGAAGATTCCACAATAGCCTTATAGCCGTCCAAAAAAGCCAATCCTATCAGGGCGTTCTTAAAATTGTACCCGGTCTCCATGATCTCGTAATACTTATGTCTGACAGCGTCCACCGCCAGAGGCAGATCTAAGCTTTTGATCGCGTCAACCCCGGCTAGTGTCGTAGTACCGTTGGCCGTTTCCGCAGCCGCCATTTTAACTTGTCCGGAGAATTCGTCGGGCATATTTTCTATTTTGAGGCGCAGGAGCGATGGAACCAGCAGGAGCCATTTTTTCATCCTCTCCGACACTATCAGCGACATAAATCCTAAAGATACGACCGTGATGCCGATAAAACTCATCTGCGCCGTTGATTCCTGCACGCCTTTGAATGAACTAATGATCAGTGACGTAAGCGCAGTTAGCCCGCATACCATTAAAGCGATCAATCTTCGAGTTTCCAGAGTATTTGCCATGATAACCATCCTCCAATTTGCAATATTCCGCGTCTGGCAAATGCATTTCCATTTGCCACTAAACTTGCTATTTTGATTCACATTTTTCAAGTCAATAGTTATGCCACGTGAGAAAGCGGCATCCGGAAAATTTTAATAATGCGCGGAGACAGGGGCAATTAATACGTATTCCGGACATCGAAATTTTCACTGTCGTCATCCAAAACCCGACAGGTCAATTTCTCCGCTTTCTCATCATATTTACTGCAAACAAAGGGGTTAGAAGGACACAAAAAGGGCGGTTCGAGGGTAAGTTTTTTTAATATTTTATGAGTAAGCGCAATGTAGCGGGAAAGACATAGATCAGTTAAATGCCGTACCTATCCAATTTTTTGGAAATAAATTTTGAATCCCAAGAAATTTTGCTAATTAATGCTGACGCAAGCTTAAGGAATTCTTTCGCCCGGGTGATCTTCGCCGTTATAGCGCATGTTCACCTTAATGGCGCGGCCGGTTTCGTCAACGGTAAAGATCGCGCGGCCTTCGGTCAGCGGCATATAGAATTCGGTGGCGGACATCGGGATCAGCCCGGCCATGTAGCGGTCGGGGATGTGCGCGGCGAGCAGGGAATCGGGTTTGGCTTCCTTGAATATTCTTAAGGTCGCGCCGTCGGCCATCTTAAAATTGCCTTCGAGTTTGGCAAACTGCTCGGCGGTGAGAGTCACAGCTTTTCCCGTGACCGGCGGATCGTACGGTTTGCCCAGCACGATCGCGATAATGTCGCGTTTGATGCGGCTGAGGCGGGTATTTTCCATGTTGGAAAAAATTATCGTGGTCAGGTTTTTCTCGGGCAGTTTGGTGAAATCGCTGGCATAGCCGGGCAGCCCGCCGGTATGCGAAAACCGCTTCGTCTCAAAAGCCTTGTTGATAAACCAGCCGTAACCGTAATTTTCCAGGCCCGGCGTGAAGACTTCCTGCGCGGTTTTGGCGGAGACGAGTCCGGTGCTGCCGTCCATCACCCGGCTCCATTTATAAAGATCGTCAACGGTGGTATAAAGCGCGGCGTCGCCGGCGGGGGCCTGCAGCGATATCTGCGGCACTCTTTTCAGGTGCCCGCCGGTGAGCGAAACGCCCGGAAGCACTTTATCCCAACCCAAAGTTTCACTTGAATACCCGGCAGCTAAATTCGCCGGCGGTTTCCGGTAGTTCATCATTCCCGAAGACTTCATTCCGGCGGGTTTCAAAATATTTTTCTCGACGAATTTATAGTACGGCTGTCCGGAGACTTTTTCGACGATCCGCGCCAGCACGATATAGGCGGTGTTGCTGTAATGAAATTTTTCGCCGGGTTTGAAATCGAGCGGGAGTTTTTTCGCGTCGGCGTAGATGATATCGGTGGCATCGGGCTTGATCATAAATTCGACATGTTTGGGCGAATTCAGTTCAAGTTTTTCCTCGTAATCGGGAATGCCGGAAGTGTGCCGCATCAGGTTTTGCACGGTGACCGGTTTCCAGGCTTCGGGGCAATCGGCAAGATAATTACAGATCGAATCTTCCAGTTTCAGTTTGCCTTTATCGCGCAGCATCAGCGCCGCCATCGAAGTGAACATCTTGGTGATCGAGGCGACCTCGTGACGCGTCTCCGGCGCGTAGGGAATGCGCTTTTCCACGTCGGCAAAACCGTAGCCTCTGCGAAAGATCACCTGGCCGTCTTTGGCGACCAAAACCGCGCCGCTAAAACGCCCCAACTCGGTCCGCGCCGTCAGATAGCGGTCGATCGCCGCGGCAGTATCGGCTGCTTGAGTAGCTTGCGCGGCGGCGGCGCTGACATAAAAAATCAGGACGACGGCCGATAAAATAAAAGCCGGGAATTTATTCATACGCATAAAGTTTTTCCTCGTTTGGAGATCGGAGACGTGTTTTGTTTTTTACGCAGAAAGGAGAAGAAGGTTTCACCAGAAACGCGGGCGTTAACACTGGGAGCGCGGACGGCTCGTCCGCAACGGACGCTCTCGCGTCCGAACGCACCCGCTAACGCAGGCGCTACTGACAAGAGCGGGCAGGGATGCCCACGCTCCATAGTGGGACAGATGAGACTACACTTTTAATAACGACTCATCCTGCACGTTCTTGACTTCGTTTGAGATGCGCTCCATAGGTCTTCGGCTCCCGGGCTGACGGTAATAACCCCGCCTATACTAACCGATACGCTAAAGGCGCAGTTTCGGAAATAGCAGTATTTGAAAGCATAAGCGCGTGTTCTTTTACACGTAATCTCCTGATTCAAACCGCCGTCATGATCGTCAGAGACAACGTTTGTTCTTCCTACATGAAAATAAACACTTGAACGACCAGTTTCATCATCTCCGTAATCCGATAAAAGATCGCTTACCCGGCAATGCACATTACAGCTGACATCACGAATACAATTCGATTCAAAAGTAGTTTGCCCCCAATGATTACCTACACTATGCGCTGTGCCGTCGTGGTCAAATGTAGTTTCGATGCCCGAATTCTGCATCGTAAAGGCGCATGGATTATTGGGGCCGCCTCCGCCGTTAATAGGTCCGCTTACAGGGCCAAAAATGGGAAATTCGCATAAGGATGACCCGTCAAAATCTATACAATCGCATCCCAGGCCAAAATCAAAACCTGAAAACGTACATTCGCCACTCGAAAAATCCGGCGCAGGCATATTTCCAACGTTCTCTTTACCGTCCTTTTGTCTTACATTGTTCCCAGTCATTCTTGTAAGATCGTCCGCATTTGAACGTCCCATATTAACCGGCAATTTCGTCTCCTTAAATACTTCTGTTAAAACTCCTCCCATTCCGGCCACACTATCCAAAAAGTCCGGATTTAAAGGTTCTGAAGACTGATAAGGATTATGGAAAAGAACCAGGGCTCGATAAGTGCTCGTCTTTCCCTGCAGGGAAACCGTAACTTCATAAGAAGCAAATTTATTCACATCATTGAATCTTAAGGCCTCGATCTGCATGATATAGCCCATTGTTACATTTTGATCGAACATAGAAGAATATTGTCCGTTTTTCCATTTCGCATTAACCGAAAATTTGGCTTCGCCCGGAACGTTTTCTCCGTTCGCGTTTATAGCAGTGTTTACAATAGTACCGGTTCCGATTTGAATAATTTCATTATTGGGAGCCGTGACCAGATCTTTATATTTAACATTCAAGATCTCTTGAATTCGGCCGATATGAAAATCTCGCAGTTCGAATTTAAGAATATTTTGTGCTAGTTGTCGCCGGGCGGGCTGTGTCAGGACGGTTCCCCGCATTTGCGCTTCACGTTTAGCCTGCGTAAATGTTTCGACTATTTGGTAAATAGATAGCTTTTTATAAGCTCGACGAATTACCCGTTCTTCCGGACTAACACCGGATGCGGCTTCCGCACCTTCCGGGGTTGAAATCCGTGTCTGTTTGTTTGCAGTTTTTGCGGTTTCGTTTTGGGAAAAGATAACCGTCGCCGAAATGAATAACAATACGATCAGTGTGAATGACGTTGCGGGAGTTTGCTTACTCATTTATTTCCTCCATTAATTGTAATTATTTTGTGTTCGCCTATTCATTTTGAACTATTGAACTTTCTTTAGCTCGATTTCTATCAATTGCTTGAAATGGTCGAGATCGATCAGCCCCCGAATCATCACTCCATTAACTAGAAAGGTCGGGGTCGAATCAATTCCCAATCTCCTGGCTTCCTGCATGTCTTTCATTACAGCCTGATAAGCTGCCTGGGAATTCAAACACGTTTTGAAAACCGTTAAATTCAAGTTATTGCTTTCTGCAAGTTTGAAGATTAAAGATTCGGAAATTTCAGCCGAGGAAAATAGATCTTCATGAAAAGTACTAAATTGCCCTTGTTGATCGACACAAAACGCTGCCTTGGCAGTTATTAAGGATTTGGTCTGTAAGAGGAAATTCTTGTGAATAAACCTGACTGCGGTTTTATATTCCTGAAGCAGTTGCTTTTCGATTTTTTCAGCCTCTTTACAGTAGGGGCATTGATAATCGGAAAAAATGACAATTTTTACCGCGGCCTCCCTAAGTCCGATTGAAGGGCCGTCTAAATTTACGTTGATCGGAAGAGTTGCGGTGTCCTGGGAAGTTAGTTCTATCCTGGCTGATTCCCTGAGTTTTTTTAAAGCATCCCGGTAAAGTTTTAAACGAGATCGACTTTCTACGCCAAGCCGGATCATTTCTTTGGCTTCGTTCGAATCCATTTGCGAAAAGGCTGTGGAATTTTCCAGAAATTCTTTTTCGACTTCATTCGAAGAAACTTCAATATTACCAAGAGTTAATTTTTTTCGTAATTCTTCAACTGAAATTCGTTCCTTGCGTGCTTCATCCTCAAGCAAGGTTTTTGTTATCAAGTTTTCCAATGCGATTTTACGAAGTAACGCTAGTTGTTGTTGTAAGGGAAAAATTTGCCCGATGATGGAATTGTCTACTTCGTCTTTGGTGATCTCTTTACCATTGACCACAGCCACAACAGTTTTCTCTGTTTGGCCGCTAATCACACTACAGCTTACCAGGATAAAAAAGAAAGAGAAGAAAATACAATTTAAACAAATCAAAAGTATTCGGGAGTTAACTTTTGTCATTGAAATCGTTCCTTTATGGGAGATAAAGTAAAACTATAAAAAACGTAACAATATTATTTAACGTTGTCAAGCAAAGCGATTAAGACGGCTCCAGGCCGATCGCCGTCGGATGTTTCGGCTGGTAAAGCCCGACTTTACCGCCGCCGGGCAGGGTGATCCTGGTGACCCTGCCCCAGCGCTCTTCCTGCACTTCGGAACACGCGACGCCCTTGACGGCGAGCGCGGACATTTCAGCCGCCAGATCGTCGCACATCAGATAGAATTCGTGGGTGTCGTTTTTCTCCGCCGGGTGGACGGCAATTTCAGCCGGCGGCAGCGCAAAGATCAGCCAGCCGTGTCCCGCATCCACCGAAGGGTAGCCAAGCACGTCGCGGAAAAAAGCACGGTCCGCTTCCGCGTCCGTGCTGTAAATGATTATATGAGCGCCGATGATCATAGTGGTCGGTGGTCGGTGGTCGGTGGCCGGTGGTCAGTGACCGGTGGCCGGTGTCAGGGATCGGTGGTCAGTGATCGGTGGTCAGTTGTCCGAAATATGCGCTATTAACTTTTCGCTGAATATCAGTTAATAATTCCTAATAACTGACCACTGACCACTGACCACTGACCACTACTATTTAATATGCAATGCCGGGTCGCCGAAGAGCGCCCACGTCAGCGGTATTTCCGGGTTGGGGGCGTTCAGCTTCGATTCCTTGATCGCGTCTCCCAGACGAGCGTGGGTTCCCTGGCCGAGCAGATGAAAAAATTTGGTAGCCATGATCTCCTGGATATCCGGGGTAGTCGAACCGGTCGATGCCCAGACGACCGCGGCCCCGCCGGTCGGATGTTTCAGCAAAGCTTCCGCCAGCCAGTCGTTCGAGGGATCGACAAAGTATCCGTTCAGGCAGGTCAGCATAAAGAACATCGACAATTTATCGTTGGCGTTGGTCAGCAGCGGCACATCCGACATTCGGAAGATCTGTTTTGACGACCATACGCCCGGCGCGCCGTGTCCGGTGTAATTGACGATGAACCTGCCGCCGTTGATCCCGTCTATGATCTGCGCGCGAATGTCATTAATAATCGTATCTATCTGAAGGTCGATAAAAAGTACCGGTGTGCCCTTCGGAAGTTCGTCGCGCAGGCTGCGGTTGACTTCGGAAAACAGGTAGCCGCGCGGCTCATCGGCGACAAATAAAACACCGCGGTTCTGCAGCGCGACCGGGACCGTCGGTTCGAAAGCCGCCAGCTTGCCGAGCAGCAGCGTGACCGAGGCGTTGGTGCGCACCGGCAGGCGGCCGATCGCCATTTCCGCCACGGCGTCGTTATTCAGATCGCCGAGGGTTTCATCGCTGGGCGATTCGCCTTCGGCGGTGTTAACAAATTTGGTCGGGATGTAATCGTTGTAGCCGGCGCCTAAATAATTGCGCGGGTCATAGGTCGCGTCTCCGACCATCATGACGTATTTCAGATTCGGGTAATTAGCATTAGCGTACTGCAGAAATCCCCTTAACGCTTTGGGCGTCGGCAGGCCGTAATCGAATTCGTCGTATATGTCCTCGACATTGATCACATCGACGTTTAAACCATTGGCGCGGCGATAGGTCGCCCAATTGTTTGCGCCGGACATAAAGTTCGCATGTGAAATGATCAGCATATGGGCATTGGAAGTACCGGACGACATTTGCGAAGCCGTGTTCGGCGTGATCGCCACCGGCGAGAGCAGGGAATTTTCGTTCACCGCGATCATCGGGTGCCCGCGGCCGGAGGGGATCGAAACGTCGAAACCATTCGCGCCCGCCGCCGTGGTGGTATTGCTGATCAATTGCGGGCTGCCGGGAAACGCCATATCGAAAACGCGGACGTTCGGCGTATTGAACCCGGCTACCCGGGTCGAGTGCTGGTGCTGGGTGTCGAAGACCAGCGTATTTTGATCGGCGCGATAAAAGCGGGTGTAATCGATCTTGATGGATTTGAGCAGGGTATAATCGCTGCTGCCGCCAAGCCCGATAAACTCGAAGGTGTTGGCTCCTTCGTTTATATGAGAAGCGTTGACGTTGAATATTTTGCTGGTGGGAACGAGGCCGTCGAAATCGATGAATCCGATCACCGCTCCGTTCAGCGTGACCTGCACGTGATGCGGTCCGTTAAGAAAACCGTGCAGGCTGATCTCGACAAAGGCCTTTTGCCGGTTGCTGTCGATGTCTTTTATATTTACATTGCGCGAGACCGAAACGCTCGGGCTGAGGATCGCTCCCCACCAATTATCTTGATCGCCGTTTACGATCTGATTGACGTAATTTATCCTTTCTTCAAAGGACGTGACGCTGCGAAAGTTTTTTCCCTGAATGTTCGGCGCGAACGGGCTGCGAAAGATGGTGGAAATTCGCTGTCCGGCCTGCGGGCCGACGACCAGGTAATAGTAGCGCGAATCGCTGTTCTGATTATCCACGCCGCTGCCGTAAAATTCGACAAAGTTTCCCGCCGGATCGACGATCATTTTTTGTTCTTCGCCGTCCACATAAAGCTGCCATAAAACGGGCGCGGCGGCGACATTAAAACCGGCGGCCTGCAGCTGCGCGCGGCTGACATGATAGATGCCGCTTTTTCGCACCTGGAATTTTACGCCCGGCTGGGCCGCGACCCACTGCTGTTTGACGGGATCGGCTAAAGCGCTTTCCGCGCCGCTTACCGCCCCCGCCGAAGAGTCTTTTTCCGGCAGCGAAGCCGGATAATTTTTCAGGATCAAGCCGTTTTGCTGATCGGCCAGATCGGGCCGCAGCTGGGGATCGTATCCGAGCCTGGCTGAAAGATTCTTGATCCGTACCGGTGAGATCGGCCCGTAAAGAATTGACTTGCCGCTTCCCAGATCAATGCTCTCCACGAAATACTTAGCGGCGGCGCTGCCCGCGCGGTCATACGATGAATATGCCGCCCCGCTATTTTCGGGAAATTTCGGGCTCCGGCGCAAAAACGATCCGCCGATCAGGGAAGAGTTCACCTGCGTTTTGTTTCCGTCCGCATCGACGCGGTAAACATTGAAACCGTAGTTGCCCGTTTCGAAGGAAGTCGTCCAACTGACGGCCACGCCGTTGATGCCGTCCGCAAAAGCCGAGCCTTCAGATATCTCGATCGACGAGTTCGCGGCCGGACCTGCGACGGAACCGACAGGCACCTGCTGCAGTGGCTTTTTGGACGAAACGCTCTGGGCAAAAGACGGGCTGCAAATGGATACTCCCAGCAACAGCAGGCACAGACTGGAAACAAAACTCTTTTTCATGTTGATCTCCACGAACAAACTATATTTCAGGGGAGTAAACCTATTATCGATCCGGACGTATTTAATGGCTAATGTACCCTATTTTAAGCTCAAAACCAAGTAATCAAGGGTCGCCGGCAGTGATTCAGTTTGATAATTATATCAGGTAAAGCCAGACCCACTGACTCTAATTATGTTCAACAAGTCAGCGGAGCTGACGGAATAACGGCAGCCCCGGGTGGAGCGCAGCGAAACCCGGGGTCACGGAGGCAAACAAATTATCAGCCCGTTTTAACGGGCGAAAGCTCTGCCGCCCGTTAAAACGGGCTTTTCAGCGGATAGATCATCGCCATCCCAGGCTTAACGCTTAGGGCTGACATTATGCCGCCCGCTATGCGGGCTCCGATCCGCAAACTTCAAACTGAACCACTACCGGGTCGCCGCAAGAACCACCCCGTCGCACGAAACGCGCGCCACCCCTCCTTCGTAAGGAGGGGAATTAAGAAAAAAGCACGAAGACGTATCGCGTATTACGAAAAACGAAATACTTGTCAGGTTAGTAAAGGGTTATTTCTTGCATTTTTCCACCAATCTTTCGAGGAAAACCACTTCGTCATTGGCGGTGCCGAGTTCGGCGATGGCTTGATTATAGGTGTCCTGCGGCCCGCCGAGGATCTTTTCCTTGCGCAATTTCAGCACTTCGGCGGCGGAGCGGGCGTAGGTTTCGGCCTGCTGGCAATCGCGTTTTTCGTAGAAAATGCGTCCGAGCGCGAGATGCGCTTCGAGGATGTTGTAATCCCAAAAGAGCGCCGTGCGCAGATCGGCGACGGCCTGTTCCAGTTCGCCGCGCCGCATGCGGATGTTGCCGCGGATCAGGTGGGCTTCGGGGTTCATCGGGTTGCTGATCAGAATGCGGACGATCACGCTCAGCGCGTCGTCGTCGCGGCCGGCTTTGTACAGGTCTTTTGCCTGCTGCAGCAAACCCTTGACCTCATCGACCTGCATCGCGGTTTGCGGGCCGCGGTCGCCGCGCGACAGGATCACCGCCGCAAAATCGCTGCGCGGAGTTTCCAGCACGCGCGGGCTGATGCTTTCGATCCGGCCGGCTTTCCATTCCAGTTCAAGTTTTGCGTAGCGGTTATTTGCCTGTAAAAAGCGTTTGGCTTTTTCCGAAGCGTCGGTGCTTTTTGCGGTGTCGTTTAATTTTTCAAAAGCCTTGGACAGCAGAAAGTAGCTGTCGCCGTCTTTCTGGTCCCGCGTTACGACGGGGAGCAATTGTTTTACCGCTCCATCGTAATTTTTATTAAGGAAAAGCGCGTAGCCGTAATTGAATTGCAGGTTCGCTTTATCCGAAGCGGATTCCGGCGGCGAGGCGACGGCTTTTTCCAGGAATTCGATCGCCTGTGCCAGCTGCGCGTCGGATTTGCCCTTGTCCTTTTTTTCCGAGACCGAAGACTGCACCAGGATCGCGCCCAGCGTCGTGTAAAGATTGATCAGTTTCCACTTTTCCGCCAGCGGGCGCAGCACGGCCAGCGACTGTTCGAAATTTCGCTGCCGCCAGTGAACGAGGCCGGTGTAAAACGCGGCTTCGGCATAGGCCGCGGCCTGTTTTTGAAACTGCGAAAATTCTTCGGGTTTGAAATTGTCCTTATCGGGTTCGTTGATGCGCGAAAAATATTCGACGGCGTTCGGGTAATCTCTTTTCACCAGGTACAAATGTCCCAGTTCCATCGCGGCGTCGCTGTAGGTCGCGCTGCGGCTTTCGAAATAAAGACGGAGCGCGTTTTTCAAAAAGACTTCGCGGCGCGGATTTTCTTCCGGCGTCAGCAGTCCCTTGATGTAGGCTTCGAACGCTTTCGGCGGCACGCTGACGGCCTTTTCGATCATCTGATTCTGCGAGACTTCGAGCGATTTATTGCGCTTAAAAAGCAGCAGGTAGGCGAGCTGTCCTTGGACGGTCTGCAGCCGTTCGAGCGCGTCTTCCCAGACGATGTCGCGGGTGTTTTCCGTCTTGTCGGACATCGTTTCCTTAAACAGCACGCCCTGATCGACGCGGATGATATTCGCCGTTACTTTGATCTTGGCGGCGGTCTCGCCCTCGGCGGGCACGATGTCGTATTTACCGGTCACCAGCAGATTTGCGCGCGCCGCCTGGGCGATACGCAGCGACGACGCCAGCGAGGGAAGCTTTGTCAGCGAAACATTCAGGTTCTGCTGGACGATCTTGCGCTCTTCGTTGGAAATGGTGCCCAGCGTCGGAACTTTCAGCAGGTCGGTCAGCGAATCGGCAAAACTCTCGCCCACCCAGTTGAATTCCGGCTTTCCCGACGTGTTTTCAAACGGCAGAATAATGATCCTGTCGGAATTACTCTGCGCAAAAGTATGGACGGGAGCGGCGCCGGTAAAAAAGGCACCCAGTAATATAAAACTTAATATGGCGTATTTAAAATTCATTTGTATTAATTATAAACGTCTAAACCGGAAAAAAGGTCGCATTTTTTTCGATTTTTAATCCCAAAGCGAAAAACGGGTCAGAACCGGGAACGGAGTGACCGGCTTCGACGCTGCGCGTTCGTTTACGGATAGGCCGTCCGCGCTATAAGTTAGCAAACGTAAAGGGCAAAATTTATAAATGCTATTTTACAATTCGCTTCGCTCAAAGCCGGTCACTCCGTTCCCGGTACCGACTTCATTTCAAACCCAAAACAAAAAACACGCTGCCGGGCGTGATCTATGAGTACAAAAGATTTGATGGTAATTATAAGGAAAAGGTTTGAGAAATAATGGTAACCGGTACGGGATTTGAACCCGTGTTGCCGCCGTGAAAGGGCGGTGTCCTAGACCCCTAGACGAACCGGTCATAACATGTCTGAAAAACCCTCAGGGGTTTCGCAGATTCGTTGGCAGCAAGTTGATCTTACGCTGCCGCTTCAAATAACGGCGCTAACCTGTCGGAAAGCGAACATTTAGGATAACGAAAGAGCCGTTTTGTGTCAAACAGGGAGCGCGGTACGCGATACGCGGCACGTAATACGCGATACGTAGTACGTTGCTATCACGTATTGCGTATTACGTCCTACGGTTTCTTCGACTTCTTCTCTTTAGGTTCCGGTTCGTCGATATTGGCGGGGACTTTGCCCATGGAGTCGATCACGGATTGGGTGTATTCAACTGCGGCGGAGAGCGCCATTTTTTCCGTCTTTTCGGTGGCTTTTTCGTTAAAGCCCTGGAGCTTCGGCAGCAGGGCTTTGCAGAATTCGCCGAGCACTTTTGCGCCGCGCATCATCAGTTTATTTTCCGGTTCGCGGGTCGCGATGTCGTCGATATTGTTGATCGCTTCGTCGAGGATGTGTTCGATATCCCAGTAAAGCTGCGCCGGTGAACCCGTCGGCATTTCACCCCAATCGGGCGCGTTTTTCGGCAGCTTGCCCATTTTTGCGGGATCGACGGCGCTGCCGGAGAGGACGGCCAGGCGGCGTTCGATGGCTTTGACAAAGACCGCCATCCGCTGGTCGATCTGCTGCGCGTCGCGCACGATATCGGCTTCGGCGGGTGTCAGATTATCGCGCTTTACCTTAACCTGAGCGTAGGACACCCCGGGGGAAACCCCGGCGGCAAGCGTGAAAATACAAAGGAAGCCTGCAAAAAGCAACAAACGTTTCGTTCTCATATAGTCTCTAAGTCGGCGGTGGCTGAAAAGCGCCGCCCGAAAAGTGTAACTCCAACAAGATAGATGACAAAAGACGCGATAAGGTTTATTTTAGTTATATATTTAAAAGGCAATATATGGCAATTATAGGGAAATACAAACGGTTATTCGCGCGCGATCTGGTAACGCTGGCCCTGTCGCTGGGCGTTTGCAGCGTGAGTATTTACGGCCAGATCGGCTGGGTCGCGGAAAAGAAGATCACCCAGACCGACCTGATCTCGGTCTATTTTTTAAATTCCGAGCGCGGCTGGATCGGCGGCGACGGCGGCTATTTTGCTTCGACATTTGACGGCGGCAAAAATTGGACCGGCCAAACCCTGAAAACCGCCGAAAGCATCAACGATATCTATTTCCGCAATGAATCCAACGGCTTTGTGCTGTCCGGCGACAAGGTTTTCGTGACCAATAACGGCGGGCAAAACTGGGTGGAATCGCCGGCCGTCAACAAAACCGATTTTCGCGGCAGCGAACCGGAGCTTTACAGCATCCGTTTTTCCGACAAAAAACGCGGCTGGATCGTCGGCAGCGTCAGCCGCGGCGATAACGTGGTTGACAGCCTGGTGCTGCGGACTCAGGACGGCGGTTCGAGCTGGCAGAGGGTGCGCGTGCCGACCACCGAAGAGCTGTTTCACCTCGATTTTGTCAATGAAACCCGCGGCTGGATCGTCGGATCGAAGGGGATAATTCTTTTTACAGAAGATGCGGGAGCGACCTGGCAGCGCCAAACGTCTAACATTGCGACCGATCTGTTTTACGTGGATTTTCGCGGCGGAAAAGACGGCTGGGCGGTCGGCGCTAAGGGCGCGATCCTGCACACGGACGACGGCGGCAGAAACTGGTACCGGATGGGCGCCAATCTTTATGGCACGCTGCTGCGGGTGGCGTTTATGACCGATAACGACGGCTGGATCGTCGGCAAAAGCGGGCTGATCCTGCGCTCGAACGACGGCGGCCGCTCATGGATCAAGCAGGACAGTAAGACGACCGAAAGCCTCTATGGGTTATTTGTTGATAAAAAAGCTACTTGGGCCGTCGGCAGCAAAGGCGCGATCCTGCGATACGAAAAGTGAGGTAACGCCGGCGTCCCGCCGGCTGTCGTGAGTGCGTCCCGCGCTCACATTTTATGACGGTGGGCAAGATGCCCACCGGACAGCCAGCGGGACGCTGGCGCTACAACAATTTTTTCTTCCACTAAGCAACCATAATAAAAACACCTGCATCTGATAAGTTGGGCGAATAGGTCGAAAGAACGTTTAACTGGGAACGAAACGGGATTTGGACTTTGAGTCTTTCTAATTCCTCCTGTGACTGCCCGGCGAGAAAGTGACTCGCCGGGCAGGAACTTTTTAAAGCGAAATAAGCCGCGGATGAACGCAGATAAAACGGATCTGAAATTCTTACTCGTTTAAAATTCTTATCCGTGTTTATCCGTGAAAATCTGCGGCTAAAATATTAATTAGGCCGCGATGCGGCCTTTGCCGGCAGGATGCCGGCGCTCCCAGGTTTACGCCCGCGCGGCGGTGAACGGCAGTTCCGGGAGCATCGGCATTCCGGTGGTGATTGAACCGCTCATCGAATCGCCTTCCACGTTTCCGTTGATCTGCAATTCCACATCCTGGCCCATGATCGAGGTCCTGGTCGTGGCATTAAAATTATTTCCGGTGACGGAACCGTTGATGTCGCCGTTTACCAGCGCCGATGCCATCTTGCCGGTTACGGTGCTGCCGTCCTGCGCCAGATCCAGCTCGATCTGCAGCGCCTGTCCCATTGCCTCAACGCTCAGCGTCCATTTTCCGGCCATATTCGCCGCCGGAGCATTTTCATCCACAATAAAATCGTTCATATTTTTTTGGTTTCCTTCATTGTCAAAGATTTCGATATTTTCGCCATCTGAGGCGTAAGATTTGACCTGTCGCAGTATCTGCGGCGCGTCGCCGACGACGACGATCGCGGCCTTGTCCGGGTGGACGTGTTTTTGCGCTACCCGCAGCACGTCTTCCGCGGTCACGGCATTGATATTGTCGCGATAGGTTTGCAGGTAATCTTCCGGCAGGCCGAAGATCTGCTGGGAAACTATCTGGTTGGTCAGGCCCTCCTGCGTTTCCATCCGCAGCGGAAAGCTGCCGGAGATATAATTTTTCGCGTCGTCGAGCTCCTCCTGCGGCACGATATCGGTGCGGATGCGTTCGAGCTCGTAGAAAAATTCCTTCAGCGAATCGCCCGTCACGGCGGTGCGCACTTCGGCGCTGGCTTCGAAAAATCCCGCCATTCGGTGCATCTCGAATGACGAATGCGCTCCGTAGGTATAGCCTTTTTCTTCACGCAGATTCATGAACAGCCGCGAAGAAGCGCCGCCGCCGAGCACCATGTTCATCACCTTGAGCGCAAAAAAATCGGGATCGACGCGTTTGACCGCCAGATTTGCCAGCACGATATTCGACTGCGAAGAGGCCGGGCGGTGAATGATCGTCAGAAGCTTTTCGGCGCGTTCGGGCGGCGCGGGAAAGTCGTTTTCCTTGACCGTTCCCGGCTGCCAATCGCCGAAGATCGCGTTTAATTCACTTAAGAGTGTTTCGCGATCGATGTCGCCAACGGCGATAAAAACCGCGTTATTCGGGATCAGCGTCTCGCGGTGAAATTCGGACAGTTTTTCCGGCGTCATCAGTGCCAGCGCGGCGGGCGTGGTGCTGACCGTGCTGTACGGATGGTCGCCAAAGATAATTTTTGCGACGCGTTCACCGGCGAGAAAATCCGGCTCCGAACGCTGGAGTTTTAATTCCTCGATCGTGTTGTCCTTGTAAATTCCCAGCTCGCGCGCGGGAAACGAAGGGCGCAGCACGACGTCCGCCAACAGGTCCAGTATCTGCGCGTGATACATCGTCAGCGCGGAACCGCCGATGATCGTATTATCCGCCGACGAACTGGCGGTGAGCGATCCGCCGATCTTTTCCACTTCTTCGGCGATCTGCTTGCTGGTGCGCGTGGCGGTGCCTTCGCTCAGCATTTTCGCCAATGCATTGGTCAGGCCGGGAATATCGGCCGGGTCGTGCGCGCCGCCTCCTTTAAATGCCAGGCGAAAACTCACCAGCGGCAGGCGTCTGTTTTCGACAATGACCACTTTCAGGCCGTTAGGCAGCGTGGTCTCAAAAGGCCGAGCCAGGTTAAAATCTGTCGGCGCCAGCGGCGCCGGGGGTGTTTTGCGAAAATCTTCCATAAATAAAAATAGTGGTCAGTGGTCAGTGATCAGAGGTCGGTGATCAGTGGTCAGTTGTTGGTGGTCAGTTTGCTGGTAATTAGTGTATTTGGTGCTTCGTGGTTAAAATTTTATTAAGATAATTAACCACAAAATACACCAAACAACCTACTGACTACTGACCACCGATCACTGACCACTATCCACCGACCACCGACCACTGGTCACTGACCGCTTTTACGATGCCATCGCCGGAACAATATCCAGCTGCGCTCTATTTTCCGTGTCCAGGTATTTGGCGACGGCGTTTTTGATATCGGCGGCGGTGATCTGCAGCAATTTTTCCAATTCGGAATTTATCAGCGCCGGGTCGCCGTCATAGAGCGCATATTCGCAGAGCTGCTGCGCGCGGTTCAGCGCGGATTGGCGATGGCGCACCTCGTCATTGACCAGTTGGTTGCGCAGTTTTTCCATTTCCGCCTCGCTCGGGCCGTTTGCCGCCAGTTCCTTAACTTCCGCCATCACCGCGTCGCGGATCTGCCGCACGTCCTGTCCGGGTTTCGGCAGCGCGCCGATATAGATGGTCGAGGGGCCGCGCCGCTCGTCGGTAGAACCGAAAAGCTGCGAGATGGATTCTTCCGTCTTGACCAGTTTTTGGTACAGCCGCGAGCTGTCGCCGTCGTAAAGAATTTTCCCGGCCAGCCAGAGCGCTTCGTGCTCGCTGGTGCGGCGCTCCGGAATTTTCCAGCCGATGATAAAACCGGGCAGCGGCGCGAGCGGGTCCTGATACACCCGGTAATTTTCCGCGACCTCCGGCGGCTCCGTTACGTCGAGCGCGGGCGGCACGGGCTGGCTCGGGATACCGCCGAAATATTTTTCGATCAGCGCCTTCGCCTCGTCCGGATCGAACGCGCCGCTGAGGGTCAGCACGGCATTATTCGGCGCGTAGTAGATGCGGAAAAATTCCTGCACGTAATCCACGCCGACGGCGTCGAGGTCTTCCATCGAGCCGATGGTCGAATGCGCGTTGGCAAAATTTTTGAAGACCATCGCGGTGATCATATCGAACACCTGGCCGTACGGCTGATTATCGTAGCGCAGGCGTTTTTCTTCCTTGACGGCTTCGCGCTGGTTATCGAGATTTTCCTGCGTCACGGCGAGCGAGCGCATCCGGTCGCTTTCCAGCCACAGCGCCAGCGGCAGCTGGTTGGCCGGCATGGTCTCGAAATAATTCGTGCGCTCGGACGAAGTAGTGCCGTTCATCGTGCCGCCGGCTTTGGAAATGAACTGGAAATGCTCGGCCTTTTTCACGTTTTCCGAACCCTGAAACATCATGTGTTCGAAAAGATGCGCAAAACCGGTGCGTCCCTCTTTTTCATTGCGCGAACCGACGTCGTAATAGACCGCGACGGCCACCACCGGGATCGCGTCATCCTTACTCAGAACTACGCGCAGCCCGTTTGAGAGCGTATATTGTTCGATGGGAACGGGGGGTAACTTAAAATTTTCCGACACTTAGCCTCCGAATAATTACAAATAAAACAAAAAGTAATTGTAGCTTTTGCGCGGGAAAAACGGAAAGCGGGAAAGCAGGATTGATATGGAGCGCGGGCATCTCGCTCGCCCCTGTCAGTAGCGCCTGCGTCAGCGGGTGCGTAAGATCAGCTAAACTACCAGGCATTAAAGAGAGAACCACCCCGTCGCGCGAAGCGCGCGCCACCCCTCCTTCGTAAGGAGGGGAGTTAGGAAAGGCGCGTAAAAAACTCCCCTCCTTACGAAGGAGGGGGGCCCGCAGGGTGGGGTGGTTCTCCCTTTCCAGGCGGTGGGCAGAGATGCCCGCGCTCCATATTACTTCTTGATATCTTTTTTAGGTTGGGCCGCGAGGTCGCGCGAGCGCGGCAGCGCTTCGACGGCTTTGGCAACTTGCGAATCGTGTTCGATCAGCACTTGGGCGGCGGTGACATTACCGTACGCCGCCGAGATAAAGTTGTAGCGCAGCCGCTGGCTGATAAATTTTTTCTCGGATTCGATCAGCGCCGGGGTCAGATCCCAGAGGCCGCGCTTGGCGACGAATTCCATAAAGGCGGCGAAGACGGCGTCGGTCACGGGAAAGTCCGCCGGTTTGATGCGGTGGCTGCTTTCTACGGAGCGCGCGGCGCGGTAATTTTCCAGCCCGGCGACGCGCCCGCTGACGGCTTCCCGGGAAAAAGCAAAAACGGGATCGAGCAGCTCGATCTTCAGCAAATCCAGCAGTTCGGGCTTGACGGCTTCGTCGGGCGTGATGCCGTTGCCGCTGAAAACCTTGCGCCCGCTGCGCGTGTAGCTCACCAGATGGTTCGCGTTCGTCTGGGCCGCCGCGGCGCTTTCCTTGTGACGCAGATAATCGTACAAACCGGTGGCGGCATAGTCGCGCTGGATCGAACGTCCGGACGGCGTATAGTAACGCGCCGTCGTCAGCGTCAATCCCGCGCCGCTCGGCAGGTCGATCACCGACTGCACCAGCCCCTTGCCGAATGTCTGTTCGCCGACGACCAGCGCCCGGTCGTAGTCCTGCAATGCGCCGGTGACGATCTCCGTCGCGGAAGCGCTGTTGCCGTTCACCAAAACCACCAGCGGCATATTTTCCGTCTTTTTGCCGTTGGATTTAAAGACGCGGTTGTCCAGGCTGAACCTCCCGCGCTGCGATACGATCACCTGGCCCGGTGCGAGAAATTTCTCCGCCACCTTGACCGCCTGATCCAGAATTCCGCCCGGATTATCGCGCATGTCCAACACCAGCGAGGCCATCCCCTGCTCGTGCAGATCGGTCAGAGCGACGTTCAGTTCGTCGGCGGTGGTGTAATTAAAACCGTTTGAAAAATCTATATAGCCGACACCGGGACGCAGCATATAGGCGTCCGGGATCGAAGGCTGGGCGACCGTGCCGCGGCGCAGGTCGATGGTTTCGATGCGTCCGGTCGCGGCGCGTTCTATCGTCATCCGCACGGTCGATGTTTTCGGCCCGCGTATCTTTTCCCGCACGTCGAACGAATCCTTGCCGTTCATTTTTTCGCCGTTGACCGTCATGATCCGGTCGCCGAAACGCAGCCCGGCGCGTGAAGCGGGGGAATCCGTCGCGGTCGAAATGACGAACGTGCCGAGTTCGCCGTCGATGGTGTAATTTGCGATGGTGGCGCCGATGCCGAAATATTCCGAATTCTGATCGGTCAGCATATCGCGGTATTCCGCCTGGTCGAAAAAATTGGAATGCGGATCGAGCACGTGCAGCATCGCTTCGATGGCGGATTTGTTCAGTTCGGCATAGTTTATCTTTTTGCCGCTGACGTGATTGGCGCGAATGATATCGAGCGCTTCGCTGACATCGCTTTCGATGCGTTCTTCAGTAGTGACGGACGCGCCGGAAGTGTCCGTCCGGTCCGAACCGCCAGCCGCAACCGATCCGCCCTTTGAAGCCGAAAAAGTACTGCCCTTCGTGATCTTAAAAGGATCGCCGATGCCGAATTCTTTTTTGACGGTTGGATCCTGCTGGGAAAAACAGGCAATGGACAGGATCAAAATTGGCAGGATGACTCGGAAAACTTTTTTCGCCATAGGGTCACACACTGGGAGCGCGGACGGCTCGTCCGCACGATCTGTAGCGCCGGTGTCTGGCCGGCTGTCGCGAACGCGTCACGCGTTCGTATTAGTATGCTCACAGGACAGCCACCGGAAAAGATGACGTCACAATTCAAACAGAGGTCAGGCTTGTGGCTTGCGGAGGGTTTCTCAGGTTCCCCGCAAGCCCGGCCTTTCTGCGAATATCAAAGTTTGCTATGTGAAGATAATATATCTAATTGTTAAACACTTCCAAAATGCCGGGCGGAAAAGTTATACTTTTTTTGCGGAATTTTGCTAAAGTATTGTCTGTAAGGTTTTTAGCTTTCCCTGCGTCATTTGCGATCCGCCGCGCGCAATGCGATTCGAACGGTTTTAAACCGCGAGAACACCGGCTTTTTTGCAAAGCCCGCCGGGAAAGAACATATTGAAATTCAAACTCCCAACAAGAGAATTTTTATGTCTGAAACATCACAACCCAGCACTTTAGAACAAAAAATTCGCGCCACCATCGAAACGGTGGATCTATCGAACGCGCTCACTCAACCCTTGAATAATTCCATCCGCGAGCTGTTGAAACTATCGGCGGCGGCGATGAATTCGGAAGAGGCTTCCGTGATCGTGCGCGATGAAGGCGAGCTGCGCTTTATGATCGTGATCGGCAAAGTCGCCGACCAACTGACCGGAATGAAATTTCCGTCGGACAAGGGCGTCGCCGGTTTCGTGTTTTCTTCGGGGCAGCCGATGGCGGTGGCGGACGTCGGTCAGGAAACCAGTTTTTACGCGGAGGTCGATCAGAAAACGGGCTACACCACCCAGACCCTGCTGGCGACGCCGCTGCGTTTCGGCGGGGAAGTGATCGGCGTGCTCGAATACGTCAACCGCACCGGCGAGCCGCCGTACGCGCCTTTTACCGCCGACGAAATGGACCGGGCCGCGCTTTATGCCGAGGCGATCGCTTCGCTGGTTGACGCCTACGAATCGACCTCGCTGACGGAGATCATCGGCGCGCAGATGATGAGCGCCGCGGTCACCCCGGAACAAAGGACCGACTTTCTGGTGGTGCGCAATTGGGTGCGGGCGCTGCGCTCGAGCGCCGATCACCGGGACATGATCGAGATCGCCGTGCTGCTGCGCGAAATCGCCAGCCGCGGCCCGGCGGAAAGAAAACTTTGCCGCGAAATTCTCGAAGCCATCTCACGCTATGGCGAAAGCACGATGGAAACGGAGTTTTTGTCGTATTAGAGCAGTGGTCAGTGGTCAGTGGTCAGTGGTCAATGGTCAATGGTCAATGGTCAGTAGGACAGACTATTCACCATTCGCTATTCATTGTTAATTATTAACTATGAACTTTTCACTAATTAAGATGAGGAAATTAAAGATCGGAAATACGAAAGCCATCGGACAGAAGCGGGAATTTATTCTGCCTCCTCTCCTGTCTTCTGTCTTCTATTAATTAATGTCAATCAATAGCACTACATTAACCGATACTATCGCCGCGCTCGACGCCATCACCGTCTTTGAGCCCGGCGACGGCTGGCAGAAATGCAGCGGCCGCGAGGTCAACGTGGCCGTGATCGACAGCGGTATCGAAACGACGCACCCGGCGCTGGCGGGCAAGGTCGCCGAATCCGTCGAGGCGCAGACGGCCGACCGGCGGGTGGAATTCGTGCCTTCGGTGTCGGGCGATTCCGCCGGGCACGGAACGGCCTGCGCGGGCATCATTTCCTCCATCGCGCCAAATGTTAAACTTCACAGTATCAAGGTTTTAGGAGCGGCGGCGAGCGGCGACGGCCACGCTTTTCTCGCCGGGCTGGAATACGCCATCAAACGAAAATTCCGCCTGATAAATTTAAGCCTCGGCACGACCAAACCGCAGTACGTCGTCCCGCTGCGCGACCTGCTCGACCGCGCTTACCAGGCGGGCTGCATCGTCGTCGCCGCAGCCAACAATCTGCCGCAGCCGAGTTTCCCCTCGGTGTTTTCGTCATCGCTGATCTCGGTCAGCAAGACGGACGAGACCGATCCCTTCAAATTCAGCTTCCGCTACGGCGAAGTGATCGAACTGACCGCGCCCGGCGTCAACGTCCGCACCACCTGGCTGGAAAACAGCTACCGCCAACTGACCGGCAACAGCTTCGCCTGCCCGCACATCGTCGGCGTCTGCGCTTTATTATTAGAGTGCTACCCGCACATGACCCCGTTCCAGATCAAATCAATGCTCTATTCCATCGCGCGCAAAAACGCGGGAGCGTAATACGTAATACGCGATACGAAAGAAATAATTGTAGGGGCGGGTCTTGTGCCTGCCCGCTCTTTGTCAGTAGCGCTGGCGCCAGCGGATGCGTTCTTGTCTGTAACTGTTTAGAGTTCAAGCTTCAGCTTGTCTTATTTCTTAAACCGAAGACAAACTAAAGTTTGAACTCTGAACTTTTTAGTCCCGTAGGGACGCTATATTTCGTAAGAGCGGGCGCAGGCGGCCCTTCCGGACTGCAAATTGACATGAGAGAATCATCCCGTCTACCGCTCCCGGTCTGACAGGAAGTCTACCCGCTAACACAGGCAGTTCTGACCACTGATTACTGACCACGGAGCACCGATAATATATTACCCGCCGGATCTTTGAACCAGGCGATGTCCGGCCCGCCGCCTTCAGTTTCGCTGCCGTGAAAAATGCCTTTTTCGTCGGTTTTGATATCGCCGTCGTATTGTTCGAATTTCACGCCTTTCGCGGTAAGCCCGTCGACCGCTTTTTCAATGTCATCAACGGGGAAGTTGAGCACGGTAAAACCGGCCGGTTCGTGATCCGGTTTGGGATAGATGAAGACGCTGCCGCCCCCGGTAAGTTTCAAAGCCAGGCCTTCGGGCTGCTCGGAAACTTCCAGGCCGAGAATCTCACCGTAAAATTGTTTTGCTTTTGGAATGTCGTCAACCGAAAAACTGCCGAATGCTTTTGAATCTCTGAACATAAAAACTCCCCCTTTTTCGTTAGTAAAGCTGTTTTATTTTTACCCCGCAGCGGACGGAAAACGCTCGGCCGATCTGGCGCGCGCCTTGGCGGCTTCGACTTCGCGGTCGCGCGGCGGCGCGTTCGTCACCAGTGAAGCCAGCAGGTCGTTGGCCGCTTTTGTCACCTGCTCGACCGCGAGGTCAAAAGCCGGCTCGTTCGATTTCGAAGGCTTGGAAAAACCGCTCAGTTTTCGCACAAACTGCAGCGCCGAAGCGCGTATTTCTTCCTCCGTCGCCGGCGGCGCAAAATTGTGCAGCGTTTTAATATTTCGACACATAACTTTAATCCTCTTTTTCTGCTGCCTTCTCATCCCTGGCAACGCCCTGCTCGACCGTATCGTCGTATTCATCGTGGCGCCGCATCCAATCCATAATCTCCTCTTCGTTGCGGCCTTTCGGCGTCATCTCGAGAAAATTATAGGCGCCGAGTAAAATGTCGCCACCGCGGGCGTAAGTGGAATAAGTGTGAAAAATATCGCCGGATCCGTCCTTATAAAAAACGCTCATGCCGGGCTGTTCATCGCCCTTCGAATCGATCATTTCATAGTTGTAATAGATCCTGCCCTGCGCTTTTTCCTGGTCGAACGAGACGTGGTAATCATAATTAAAATCGCTGCCGTAGGACGATACCCAATCGAACGTCCAGCCCATGCGATCTTTATATTTTTCGATCTCCGGCAGCGTGCCGCGCGAAACGGCGACAAATTTTACATCGTGATGTTCGAAATGCTGCCGCGCGCCATCGACGTGATCGCAGATGAAAGAGCAGCCCGGGCAGCCCGCTTCCCAGCCGGGGCCGAGCATAAAATGATAGACGAACAGCTGACTGCGGCCGTCGAAAAGATCGGCCAGCGTCACCGCGCCGTCGGGCGAATCGAAGGTGTATTCTTTCTCGACTTTGACCCAGGGCAGCGCCATGCGATCGGCCGTTAATTGATCCTTCAGATGCGTTAATTCTTTTTCCTTGCGCAGTAATTCCTTACGCGCCTCTATCCATTCTTTTTCCGATACCACCTGGTGGTTTGCTAAAGTATTTTCTTTGCTTTCGGCCGCTTTCATCTGCTTGTCCCCCCTTAATAGATACTTTAAGTTTTGATGTTTCAAATTTATTTCAGGATGTTTCTAAATTCGCGCTTACGGCTGAATTTCCAGCGAAGCCTTACCCGTGCCCGGATTAAACGGCACCGAATTGTGCTGGTGGACGATCTTCCAGGTTCCTTCGATTTTGCGCCAGCAGAAGGTGACCCGCACCCACATATCGATCTTGTCTTTCCCGGTTTCTTTTTCGCTGTAACGGTTAAGGCTGTGACAAAAAGCGACGTCGTCGCCGGCGGCGACGGCCAGATCCTGCACTTCGAGTCCGATGTCATCTTCGAAGGTGGCGAACCAATTTTTCGTTCGCTCTCTGCCCGCATCTTTTCCGGAATAACGCAGCGGATCGACCACGTCGAAAGATTCCACGTCCGGCGCATAATGTTTCATTACGCCTTCGAGATCCCGGTGACGGACGGCATCCGCCCATTCTTCTAACAATGCGCGAATTTCTTTTTCGTTGTTCATATTATTTTTTCATGGGCATTTTAATTAAGGCCGGTATATCCTTTTGCGACGAATAACGGCGCATAGCTCGCCCGGTAGTAATAGGCGACGAACGAATTTGCCAGCACCAGAAAAATTCCCACCGGCAAGCCGGAGGTGTCAACAAATAAGTGGAACAAAAAGATGTTGACGATGATGGGCGCGATCAGTATCGTCGCCAGCGGAACATACTGCCCGGCGACAAACGCCAGCCCGCAGACAAGCTCCGTCACCTTGATCAGGGTCATCAGATAACCGGTGGCCTTTACACCTTCCATAAAAGCTTTCACGTTGGCGGGCAGATTATCCGGCGGCGGCATGATGTTAAAAAGAACGACGATCGAGGCAAACAAAAATAGCAGCCCCATTAACGTGCGGACAATGATCATTGCGATTTTCATATCTTTCCTTATTCATTTGCGCTTTTTGACGGGTAAGCGCCGGCATCACTTTGTTTGAATTTGGATCTGTTTTTTTAGTGTTGTTTCGTGGGTGTTCGTGGTTATCTTTTAACGATCAATAATTATCCTCAGAAGATGAACCACGAAAAGACACGAAATCACACGAAAGAAATCCCAACTTAAAATCGAAACCGAAGATGATGCCACCGCGCGGCCAAAATAACGAGCCGGTTAACTCCTAAGCGGCAGCAGCGCTTTCAGCCTCGGTTCGCGGAGCCATAGCCCCAGCCAGACCATAATGCCGAGTACGATCGGGATAAAAAACGGATCGCCGACCCGGACGTGCGTGGCAGTCGCGCCCCCCAGATACGCCGTCAGCAGGATCGCGCCGAGCACCGAAGAGCGGGGGATCAAATAGAGGATGGTGCAGGTGATCTCCACGATTCCGAGAATGAACATCGGGCCTTCGGTCCACCCCATGTGCTGGAGGCCTTCGGCAAAACCCGCCGGCTTGATAAATTTCATCGACGCGCTCAAAAATAACATCAGGCACGGCAGTATGCTGACGACCCATCCGATGTAGAACATCGCTTTAGAAGGCTGCGCGGCTGTAGAAGGCTGCGCGGGTTGAATTTCTGGATCCATAATTATTCCTCTAAACTTTCTTTACTGTTTTTGTCAGAGCAGTTTCCTGATAAATCCGGGTTCTTAAATTTTACAAGATGAGCGCGGCCGTTCCAAACTTATCCGTAAAGTTAATGTCTTAAAATTTGTCATACGCAGATTTTCTTTGCGGGCTTTGCGTTTTTGCGTGAGGAATTTCACGCCAAGCCGCAAAGATCGCAAAGAAAGTCATAAGCTCTTTATACCGACATCTCAGTTAGCTTTTGACCCGGAAAATAGAACGCCGCGACCTGGGTTTGCGGATCGCGGCGTCACTTTCAACTTCCTAACGGTTATCGTCCTTTCGGACGCCCATGACCCTTAAGCGGGCGATTCAAAGATCATCGCCGCTTTCCAGGCCTCGCCGTCTTTTATCATCACGTACGTGCCCCAGAGCGAGCCTATCGGATGTCCGTCGCAAGTGCCGTCGGCGCTTCCTTTCAAGGTTACGATTCCCATATCCTTTCCGAAAGACGTGCTCTCCACGTTGGTGAACGAAAAGCTTTTGATCTCGCATTTTCCTTCCGTCCAGACATTGATCGCGCCGGCACTGTCAAAGCGCCGCCCGAACGGGTCGATCAAAACGAAGTCTTTCGCCAGTCCGTCGCCCAGGCCTTTGGGGTCGCGATTCTTCCAGCCATCCCAGCCTTTTCTGATCACGGCCACCATCGGATCGTCCGCTGCCGGAGCTTTTTCTTCCGCCGCCGGGACGGCCGGTTTAGCTTTATCTTTAGCCGCCGCCGGGGGCGGGGCTTTCGGGTCGATCACCGGAGCCTCGTTGTGATACGCGCCTTTCCATGTGTCGCCGCTGCGAACGTAAACACTGCCTGCCCATACCACCGGCGGGCCGGTTTTGCCGTCGCATTTAAAATCGGCGGCTATCTTATAGGTAAGAATAGCCGCGTCCGCGCCGGCGGGCGTCATTTGATCGTCCGAAAGCTTATAGTCGCCAACCACGCATTTGTCGTCCGACATCATTTTTATAAGATCGGCTTTGCCCATTCGTTTCCCGGTCTCCGGGTTGAGGCCGACAAAATTATCCGCCAAAAATCCGTCCCAGAATTTGCTGTCTTTATTCTTCCAGGCTTCGATCGCTTTGGTTTCCATCGCCATCAGCGCTTCTTTTGTCGGCGCGGCGGCCGCGGGTTTGGCGGCGTTAGCGTTGGTATTGGAATTCCCGGCATTGGTATTGGTGTTTGCCGGTTTGTCCGGCGGGGCGCAGGCCGCCAGGAAAATTGCCGCGGCAGCGGTCAGAATGAACAAGCTGATCCTCTTCATAAACTTTCTCCTTACAATATATTCGAATTAAAAAAAGCCCGAGAGGTTTTCGAATCAAAAACCTTCGAGCGCTCCGTCAGTGGTAACGATTTCGGACAGTTGTAACACTCGCTATATATATTGTCAAGGATCGGATTTCGTGATCCGCGATACGGGCGACGCGATAGGTAATAGGTAATAGGTAATAGGTAATAGGTAATAAGTAATAGGTAATAGGTAATAGGTAATAGGTAATAAGTAATAGGTAATAGGTAATAGGTAATTAGTGATTCGTGATACGTGGTTCGGTTTATTGTGATGAATTGTAATTAACCACGAAACACATCAAACACGCTAAAACCTAAAACCTAAAACCTAAAACCTAAAACCTAAAACCTAAAACCTAAAACCTAAAACCTAAAACCTAAAACCTAAAACCTAAAACCTAAAACCTATCACCTATCACCTATCACCTATTACCTATTACCTATCACCTATCACCTATCGCGTATCCCGTATCACGAAGTCAGCGGGATGAGCGCGCGCAGGCGGCCGTCGCGCAAATAAAGCCCGCCCCAGATAAACAGGCCGATAATTACCGGAAATATTATCGAAAAAAGTTCGCCGCCGAAGCCCTGATTGGTCTGCGGGGAACTGACGCGGACGTGCGTGGCGATCGCTCCGCCGAGATGCGCGGTCAGCAGGATCGCGCCGAGCACCGAAGTGCGCGGGATCGCGTACAGCACCGTGCAGATCAGCAAAACGATCCCGATGGGAACCACCGCGCTATCCGGGTAGCCGAGTTTCCGGTTTATGTCGAGCACCATTTCCGGCGGCACTATTTTTATCACGGCGTCCATCAACAGGAAAAGTATCGCCAGCACGCTGAGAACGTACCCGGTTATGACCATGGGTCGGGAAGCGGCGGCCTGCGTGTTTTCAGTTTGCATAGTTTTATTTTTTGAATTATTTCTTTGTTTGTCGTTACTCTACCTGTAAAAAACTAACTGATCCTGTAGATTCTCGGAGCGGGCGCAAGCGGCCCTTCCGGACCGCAAGTTTATCAACTTTTAATTTTTATCATTTAAGCTGAACACCTCTCAGGTCGGGAAAGGGCTTGCACCCGCTCTTTAAAAATACTGTTGATTATTCCGGCTGTCCGGTCGAGTAGTTGACCATCCAGCTAAAGCCGTACTTGTCGACGAACATTCCGAAATAGGCACCCCACGGAGCGTTATCCATCGGCATCGTCGCCTGCCCGCCGGCCGAGAGCCCGTTGTATAAGCGGTCGGCTTCTTCTTTGCTGTCGGGCGCGATGGCAACGCCGAAATTGTTGCCGGCCGTCACCTGTCCCATCGCTGCGGGGGTGTCGCTGCCCATCAAAACGGTGTTTCCGCCGATCGGCAAAGCGACGTGCATGATCTTTTTGCCTTCGCCTTCGGCCAGCGGGGCGCCGCAATCCATGCTGTCGAAACGCATCAGGGCGGAAAATTCGCCGCCGAATACCGAGCGGTAAAATTCAAAGGCCTCTTCGCAATTGTCGCTAAAAGTAAAATACGGGTTTACTAATGTCATTTTTATTTCTCCTTAAGAATTATTTTTAGTGCGTTATTTTACGCTTCAAACATCTATGCATCTACCAAAATTTTGAAGCCGCCGTAAACCATCCGCTTCCAGTTGAAGAGAGGTTTTTTCGGGCAGATCGCCATCATCTCCGGGTCTTTCATGATGGCGGCCATCGCTTTGTTGCGCTGGGCTTCGGATCCAAATTCGACCGCGGCGTAGATCAGGGTTTCGCCGGGTTTGAGCTTCACGGTTTTCGTGAACGGCACGACTTGTTCGACGTTCAGATCGGACGCGACATATTCGCGATATCTGAGCGCGCCGTGTTTGAGAAAAAGCCTGCTGGCCGCCGTCGCCAATTTTTTGTAGGCGGGCACGTTTTCTTCCGCGATCGGAAGCAAATAAACATCGACATATTTAGACACAAGAACCTCCGGTGGCGTTTCGCCGTTTTATTAGAGCAGATCGTAGGGTAAAAACAGCATAGCAAAAGATGCTTGCGTTTTGCAAGTGTGTTATTATCTTTTTTATGCCCGGTGAAAAGGGAAATGAGCGGCGCTCGGATTGCCCGGTAAATTTTGCGGTCGAAATATTCGGCGACAAATGGTCGCTGCTGATAATCCGCGACATCATTTTCTGGGGGAAAAAAACGTACGGCGATTTTTTGCGTTCGGACGAAGGGATCGCGACGAATATTCTCGCTTCGCGGCTGGCATACCTGGAAAGAGAAGGCATTCTGACTAAATCTCCCGACAATACCGACCGCCGCAAAGATATCTACAGCGTGACCGAGCGCGGGCTGGAACTGGTTCCGACGCTGGTGGAAATGATCGCCTGGAGCGCGAAAAACGACCGTTGGCACGCGCTCGAACCGCAGGGAAATATTTACCAGCAGCGTTTTGTAAAACGCGCGGCCGCCGCCGCCGATAAAAGCAGGATCATCGCGGAAGTCCGGCAAACGGTGAGAAACGGCGGATTTGTTTTCGATAAAAATGGCTAGATCATTGGCTTAAGAGAGAACCACCCCGCTGCCTGCGGCAGCACCCCTCCTTCGTAAGGAGGGGAGTTTTTTGCGCGTCACTCCTAAGCTCCCCTCCTTACGAAGGAGGGGTGCCCGAAGGGGGGGGCTTACAAGCGGCGCGAAATTTTACACTTCCCATCTAACATACGGAGGCTTTACGGAAGCGCAGAGCGGCCAGCCGCACCGGTCGGTCAGCGACAGGCGCACTTCGATAGGTTTGTTTTCTTTCACGGATTTTTCGACTTGTTTCCAGGGAAGGTGGCTCAGGTGTATTTTCGCGCGGCGAAACATTCTGAAGAAGCCGCCCTGGGCCAGCTCCCCCCAGGTCAGGTAAAAAAATCTTTGGTCGCGCGTGCCTTTGGCAAACGGGCCGGTAAAATTCGTTAATTCTCCGCTGCTGCTGCCGAGCGGCGCTACGCGAAAGACCGGCTCGAACTCTGCTGTCGCGCTGTCTCCCGAAACGGCTTCGATCACATTTTCGCCGCTTTGGATGCCGAGATGAACATTCCGGTAATGCAGCCCTTTGGCCTCGTCATCGAATTCGGTGCCGGGCAGATCGCTGCAAATAACTCTTATGCTAAGTTCCATAATTTTGCGGACGTATTTCGTTACCGCGCAGGATCCTGGCTCGTCGCGCGTTTATCCAGCGTATAACTAAACTCGTAGTTGCCGACTAAGAGCCGCTGGTTTTTGTCCAGGAAAAGCATCACGTTCTCATCCGCCAGCAGAAAGGACATCGATTCGGCGGGCTTGTCCGGATCGAGCTGGTAAATAACCGCGTCGGTATTTGCGCCGGAGCCTTTTTTGGCCGTCCATTTTCCTTCGATCGTCGTCTGGCGATGGAGCGGGCGCTGCAAGGTATAAGTGGTCGGCTCGAAGGTCTGCGGATCTCTCTTCAGCGTAAGTTTCCATTTCAATTTGAAGCAGCCTTCGGGAACTTCGATCTTAAGCTCGGCGGCGATACCACAGGGCGTCCGCCCGCTAAAGATAACCTCCGCGGCTTTGTCGTTCGGCAGCGCCGGCGGAGCGGAAAGAACCGGCAGGGAAGCGGAAGAATTCGCGGCCGCGCCTTTTCGGTTAAGGGTGTAACTCCAGCCGCCGTTTCCGGCCATCAATTTATTGTCGGCGGTCAGAATGTGAAAAAGGCCGTCGCTCAGTTTTACCAGCGACAGGGTTGTTTGCGGATGGTCGCTTTTCAGCTGATATATCTCGGTATTTATCTTGCCGCCGGCTTTTTGGCTGATGCTGTATTTTCCGGCGAGCGAAAGTTTTTTATCCTCGATAAAACCGCGCGTGTTCTGTTTCGCTTCGCCGTAGATCGCGTTGAGGGAAAAAATTTTCGCGTTTTCCGTGTTCAGGGTGAGCTCCCACCTGATGAAATCGACTTTTGCCTCCGGTGCTATGCCGAGCATCGATTTGATCGCCGGATCGCCCGGCGTGCTGCCGACCAGAACGATCCCGGCCGAACTACCCGCCAGACTCGTCTGCGAACACGAGGTTGCGGTTAAAAATCCGGCCACGATCAACGCGCTGATGATAAATAGTTTTATGCTTTTCATCACTAACCTCTTAAGCCTGCTCATCGTTTTCAAATGTTGTTTCGTGTGATTCGCGGTTATTTTCTTAATGCTTTGTTCATAATGGGCTGTAAAGACCGAAACCACGAACACACACTAAATAACACGAAAAAAATATTTATATGCTTCCTGCAATTATTCATTATAAATTATTCAGCCATTACTGAAAATAATTAATAATTTAGGTAGTGTCCTGAATTTGTGGTGCTCAGGTTTTTTCTTTGCGGGCTTTGCGCCTCTGCGTGAGGTGATTTCACGCCAAGACGCAAAGGGCGCAAAGGAAATCAAACAACTTCTAAACCAGCACCACAGAATTAGGACACTACCATAATTTAGAATGCGGATGAAAATTTCTAATAAATCTAGATCGGCCCTATTTCCCTTTCCACCGGCCAGTGAAAACAGATCCCGTAACCGTCGGGATCGGTCAGCCCGATGGCTTTAAAACCGTAGGAAGTGATTTCCGGCTCTTTTACTTCGACGCCGCGTTCGCGCAGATAAGCGTACGCGCCGTCCACATCGGGGCAGCCGAAATAAATGGTCACGTCGCGGTGGCTGCGCGCGCGTGCCGGGTCCTGCGCCGGCGGCCGCTCATGGTCTTCGTACTGGGTGTTCAGCATCAGCACTTCTTCGCCCAGCTTTAACATCACCCAGCCGGAAATATCCCCGTCCCCCGAATCACCGGCGACCTCAAAACCGAGCCGGTCGCGGTAAAACGCCAGCGACGCCGGCATATCGAAAACCTGCAGCATCGGCGCGCTGCCTTCAATCCTGATCGTCATCCGTTGATGATAATTTATTACGAGAAAGAATTAAAAGCTGCGAAAATTTTCAGGGTTAATCGTAGGGGCAGGGCTTGTACCTGCCCGCTCTTATTCTTGATATTTTATAGAATTAAACATGAAAAATATTTCAATATGCCGTTCCTACGGAACTCATCAATCTATTTACAACTTATTTCTATAAATATGCAGTCCCTGAAGGGACTAAGAATATAAATGAAACCCTCCGTCAAGGCCAAGCCCATCATAACTTCTTTCGGCATCTTTCTACGCTTTCGCTATCCTGAATGGTATAAGGATGATTTTCCGGCAATGTTTTCAGGTCAATTCTCAATGCTTCTTCGTGAAGGTTTAACGCCTCTTTATATTTACCCTGTGATTCATAAACAAAGGCCAAATTACTTAGGCGTTGAGCATATTCGGGATGCTCTTTGCCGATGGTTTTTTCACCGATTCGTAAGGCTCCTTCATATTTCTTGATCGCCTCGTCGTATCTGCCTTGTGAGTAATAAACATTAGCTAAATTATTCAGCCGGATAGCATAAGAGGGGTGCTCCTTGCCAACAGTTTTTTCAGTAATTCGCATGGCTTCTTTATATTTTTCGATCGCCTCTTCGTACCTGCTTTGGGAATAATAAACATTAGCTAAATTGTTCAGGCGGATAGCATAAGAGGGGTGTTCCTTGCCAATGGTTTTTTCATCAATTTGCAAAGCTTCTTCAAACTTCTCAAGGGCTTCATCGTATCTGCCTTGTTTTCGATAAACAGTAGCTAAATTATGCAGGCGGGTAGCATAATTGGAATGCTCTTTACCGACGATTTTTTCATCGATTTCCAAGGCTTTTTGATAAAAAATGATCGCTTTTTCGTATTCGGCTAAGTCAGCGCTATACAAGGCAATTTGATTACAAATCCGAGTCACCTTTTGAGTTTGTATTTCCATATCTTCCGCGTGATCTAAAGTAGTTTCCGCATGTCTTAAGAGCCGGTTACAATAATTCCAAGATTTAAATTCAACCCACGGGAACAACTCGTTCACGGAATCAACCGCGATTTCCGCGAAACGGCGTTTTTCTTCCTCGCTTAATCGTTTTTGCAGGATCATCAGGATCAGACGATGTGTGCTTAACGTGTCTTCGTTTTCATCCCGGACAAAAAAAGCGGACTGTGCCAGCCGGTCGCGCACTTCGAGCCAAAATAATTTATCTTCTGCGGCTTTGGCCAGATCTTCGTCGAACAGGGACAAGCCGGTTGTCCAAATTTCTTCCGGGACTTTTTCGGGAGCGAGAAAGGCGCTTAGATTCAGGATCGCTACAATCGTCCGGGAAATAAGTTTTTCTTTATCCGAATCGTCTTTCGGCTCTACGATACGGCGGTATGAAAGCAGAAAGACACCGGCGATGCCTTTGTATTCCGCTTTCTCCGCTTCGCTCAAACCTTTAATAAATTCTTCGCCGTAGTAATCGGCAATATCGAAATCCTGAAAAGTTTCATCTTCGAATTTCTCGTAATCCTGCAGGTATTCGCGGAAATTCATCTGGTATTTTTTGATAAAAGCGCCCGCCAGGTTCAGGCCGACCGGCAAAGTTCCTATCTTTTCCACGATCCGGGTTATCGCTTCGCGCTCTTCCGGAAGCACGTCTTCCAGTTTTGCTTTATTATCTCTAGCTCTCCGGCGCAGGAGCGCGAGTTCGGCTTCATTCCGGGTCATTGCTTCGATCTTTACCGGCGGGGCAACGTCTTCTATTTCACGGTGGTTCGAAGTATAGATAACATTGCCGTCAAAATGTTTGGGAATTTTGCCGACGACTTCGGGAATGTCTTCGACGTTGTCGCAGATGATCAGCCAGTTCGGGTGGTTTTGCAGGTATTCAATGAGCAAATTATATTTTGCTTCGAGAGACTGGGCATCCTTAATTTCTTCGGAAATTTCCGCGCCGGCAAAAGCCGCATTATTTATAAAATTTCCCTTTACGGCCGAGACAAAAAGAATAAGATCATACTTTTCTTGATGTCTGCGGGCGTATTCTATCGCGGTGCGCGTTTTTCCCAATCCATGAGTGCCGTAGAAAGAGGCTTGACGATGAGTTTTTAAGGTATTCTCCAGATCCTTCAGGACCTGTTCGCGTCCGGTAAAATAATCCGGCACGTTGGGAAAAGATCGGTTAAAGCCTTTGAAAGTTTCGTCCTTGGATCTTGGCTGAGGTTCTTCTATTGGCCTATATTCAGTTTTGACAGTTACTTCAACCGGTTTTTCATCCTTAAATGTTTCGCCTACATCGGAAGCAAGAAAATTACCAAGCAAGCCCACAATAAAGGCAAGTATTATCGGTATGATTGCGGGTAAAGTCTTTGAAATATTCGGAGCGAAGAATTGATTAAAGAATGCGACTATCGAAGCGGGTTCGTTAATAACGAAATAGACGGATAAGCCCAATAAAATAAGAATCACGAATACCGTGAGCCAAATGCGCTTTTTACGATCCTTGAGAAATTTGGAAACGGTCATTTTATTTACATTTCAGGTAAAAAGGCGTTGACCGAGTTTAATTTAGAGCGTGTGAAAAAGCAATGAGTTTAGCCGGACGTCCGATGCGGGCAGGATGCCCGCGCTTCATAAGGGAGGGGAAAGTGATGAGCGTGAGGTTAGGCGCGCAAGGTTTGGTTTTTAGCTGGCTCAAGGTAGGTAGATCGCCTTGGCGCGCCAACTCATCACTTTTTTTCAAGCAGACCGTTAAAAATTTTGGTTTAAGAATCAGACGGCTATCCCCTCGCCGAGGAGGGGATAGCCAATCAGGTTGATTTACCGCAGCGCCGGAACGGCGGCGCTACATAGTTAGCCCGCGCGCCGCAAGCCGTCGGCTGCTACTGCCACGGCCGCTTCTTTTTTCTGCGGCAGGTTTTGCAGGTGCGAGATCAGGAACGAAGCCGCCCGTTTGGAAAGCTCGTCCGTTTTGCAGCCCATCAGTGTGCGGCATTCTTCGTCGCTGTTGACGCCGGTTTCGCGGGCCAGAGCGCGGATCATGCCGAGCTGGCGCGCGGTGATCAGATCGCCGAGGGTCTGCGCGATCGGGTTTTCCGGCGCGCGCGACGCCTCGATGTGTTCGGCGACGTATTCGACAACGTGTTCGTTGCGTTCCGCGTGCTCGTACTCCTTCTTATAGAGCTCCCGCGCGATGCCGAATTTCACGGCGGCGCGTTTCAGGGCGTCGTGTTCGGCTTTTTTGATGCCGATCTCGCTGCCCGCCGGGCCGGTGCCCACGCCTTCGCGCGTTACGCCGTCGATGGTCAGGGCGACGACCACCGCCGCTACCTCGCCGATCAGGCGGATGTCACGGATGGTGTGCATCCAGTTGGGCGCTTTTTCGTCCAGGATGTCGGCCACCGTGTGCCATTCAACGTAATCGACGGTGTGAACTTCGCCGTCGCGGTCGCGCCAGCCTTCGCGGCTGCGGACCAGCTGCGGATCGACCTTTTCGCGTAAGCTCCGCAGGGTAGTGGTAAAGGTAACCACGTTGCTATTATTTGTGTCAGTTTCAGGAAAATTTTCCGTTTTCACTGCCAAAGATTTTTCTATCGTGTTAGTTTGTGTCATGTGTTTATCTCCTAAATCTTTGTATCCAATACAGCTTAGCTGCCTATAATGAAAACCTTTGTCTCATCTGTGAAACATTGTATCACTATAATTTCTTTGTTGCAAGCATGAAATTAAGTGTTGCATTCAAAATATTTCTGTGTTACTTTTGTTTCAGTGATGAGATACCGATTCTTGACAGGTCGGGATTATCTGATGGGAGACATTAAAATTATGGCATATAAATCGGAAAGTTTTATCAATACCAGCGAGCTGGGACAGGCGATCAAGCGTAAGAGAGAAGAATTGGAACTGAGCCTGCGCGATGTCGCGGACGTGACCCAGGTTTCGGCTTCGACGCTGTCGCGAATTGAAAACGGAACGGGCAAACCGGATGCCGACAACATCGCGCGACTATCGGATTGGCTGGAAATGCCGGTCGATCGCGTGATGAAAAAGCAAAACCCGGGCAGCGAGACGGAAGTGGAGCCGGTGATCTATTACCCGCACGAAGCCACGCCTGAGATCGTGGCCGCGCATTTACGGGCCGACCGTAATTTGTCGCCGGAAACGGCCAAGGCGCTTTCGGAGCTTTTCCGCGTCGCCTACGCGCAATTCAGCGGGCCGAAGCCGGAAGGCAGAAAGAAAAAATAGTTTGCGGTAAAAGTGGAATAAGAATTGCATTACGAGTTATTTAAGAGTAGTGACTTAAATTAATACATGAGATATACAAAAATGAGAACTCAAAACAAAGCCTCGCATGCGGTCGATACAACTTTTGTACTATTTTTTCTCGCGATCGAATTTGGCAGATCGGCCAGCGGACTGGACCTGCAGACGTCGTTGATGGCCACTACGCTGATGTCATTCGTCATTTTGCCTTATTTTTTGCCCTCGGCAAGTGAAAAAGGGACGTTTTCTTCGTGGCTTTTAGGCCGCACGGCGATCGCGGTTTTCGCGATGGGAATCGGCTGGCTTTTCGGCCAGGGCGTGGGCGGGGCGCTGCCGGAAGCCTTCGCGTATTTACCGATGACGCTGCTGCTGGTGACGGCGATGACCAGCTCGATATTACAGTTTTACGGGTTTCTTGCCCTTAATACGGCAAGAAAATAAGCCTGGCAGGCTTAAAATGAGGTTCGCGTTTCTTGGCGGAGGCGCGAACCTTTTTCTTTTGCCGTAATACGCAATAGGTAACACGTAATACGCATTACGTGATGGACAAGCGTATATCGCTTATAACCTATAACCAAATTACGTATTACCAATTACGTATTACCTATTACGCCGTTATGCGGACTTACACGATCGGTTACCAGGGCATTTATCTCGAAACTTTTATCGAGGCATTGCATTCCGAAAATATCGGCACGCTGCTGGACGTGCGCGCCGTGCCGTGGAGCCGCCGCGAAGAATTTTCGAAAAGAAATCTTGCCGCGTCCATGACTGCCGCCGGGATAAACTACCTCCACCTGGAACGGGCCGGGAATCCGGCGGTAAAGGCCGCGAGAGAAGACGGCGATGTTTATACGGATTATTACGCCTACGTGGCTGCGAACCCGGAAGTTTTGGACGAGGTTTTAACTCAGATAAAGATCGCGCACGATTCGGGCAAACCGCCCGCGCTGATGTGCAAGGAAAGCCAGCCCGCGCATTGCCACCGCGCCGCTTTGGCAGCGTGTTTAGTAAAGAAGGAACCGGCGATCGACCTGGTTCACCTGATCGTCGGGGCGCACAGAGATACGCGGAGCGGGTTTCTCCCGTTCATGGAAAACGGATTGCTGCGAGTGTTGAGCAACGGTCAGCCGCTGATGGGAGTTTAAAGCCGAGAGTCGAGAAGGGCAGAAACGCGACAGTTATGGAGCGTGTTTCGGATTTTTGCCACAGAGGGCACAGAGAACACAGAGGAGAGAAGAGACAGAAGACGGAATAACGGAAATATCCTGTTCATCCGCTGTATCCCTGTAATTTCCTCTGTGTCCTCTGTGATCTCTGTGGCTAATTAGTTTTTTCAAACAGTTTCTCGATCGGCTTGCCAGCCTCAGGATTTTGTTCGCTATAATCGACGTCTAAAAAGCGGCACATCGTAGCGGCGACCTGATTTTGATAGACGGTCTCGGCGTCTTTCCATTCGCCGCGCAGTTTCGCGTCCGGGCTGACAAAAGCCATCCAGATATAGGTCGATTCAGGAATGGCGAACAGATGATTCATCCAGTTGTTAGGGGTGCCGCCGCGCCCATGATCGGTGGTGATGATGATCGTCGTCTTGTCGCGATACTGCGGATCGCTCTGCACGAACTGCCACAATTCCCGGATAAAATCGTCGCTGAAATTAAACGTATCGAGCACGCGTTCGTAATTTTTAACGTGCGCCCAATCGTCGGTTTCGCCGAGCCCGATATGGACGACGCGCGGGTGAAAAGTTTTCATGTGCGCCAGCGCCAATTTGAAGGTGTAATAATCGTGGCGCGCTTCGGCCCAGGGCGTTAGGGCTTGAAACTGGGCTTTGCTGAGCGCCGCGATCTCTTTATTTTGTGTTTGATAATCCTCGTAGCCGGCGTTGATCAAAAACGATTCGGGCGCGGCGGTGGCGATGCGGTTCATCCGCTCCCACGAAGAAAAATCGGCAACCTGGTTAAAATTCAGTTTCAATTTTTTCTGCAGAAAATCGAGCACCGACGGGTAAGGATTTTGCCCGAAATTGTTGCTCCTGATCACGTCGTCGTGCGCCTGGCCGGTGAGAATTTCCGAATAGCCGGGATAAGAAAAAAGCATCTTGTTGGTAGTTTTGGCTTCGCTTTTTTGCGCCCGGCTGCCGGCGATCGAGCCGTGGTTTTTCAGCAGCGTTCCCCAGAAAAAAGGCATCATTTTTTCCCGCCGCGCTTCCGGCGTGCCCGCCCAAAATTTCTCGTAAGTGCCTGATCTTTCCGCGTCTTTACTTACGGACTTAAATATTTCCAGATCAAGCCCGCCGAACATCTCTTCGGTCCGCGCCCCGTCGAGCGTGATCAGAATCACGTTCTGCGTTTTGTTTTGAGCGAAGAGAAAATTGGTTGAGATAAAAATCAATAAAAGCGAAATTAAGATGCGTTTCATTTTCATAGTGTTATATCAGTACCATTTGCGGCTAATTATTTACATGATAAATAATTAGCCGCAAAAAGGCACAAAATACGCAAAGTTTTTTGTGGTTTTGTTCGTGTGTTTTCGTGTCATTTCGTGGTTCCAGTCTTTAAGGTTTATATATAAAGACAATTAAGACTGGAACCACGAAATGACACGAAATAACACGAAAAAGGCAGAAACCAGGCAGTAAAGGAGCGTGTGATTTATGCAAAAAAACACGCTCCATATTTAAACCGTGACCGGCGTTAGTATTTCGTGAATTATTTTTACCTGCGAGACGAGATCGAGATATTGTTCAGGCGTTAGAGCCTGCGAGCCGTCGGATAGAGATTTCGCGGGTTCGGGGTGAAGTTCGATTAGAAGGCCGTCACAGCCGACGGCGACGGCGGCGCGCGCCAGCGGCGTGACCATCGCGGCTTTGCCGGTGCCGTGCGAGGGATCGACCAGCACGGGCAGGTGCGTGATTTTTTGCGCGGCCGGGACGACCGAAATGTCCAGCGTGTTGCGCGCGTGATTGGCAAAGGTGCGGATACCGCGCTCGCAGAGGATGACCTGATCGTTGCCCGCGTCCATCACGTATTCGGCGGCCAGCAGCCATTCATCCAGCGTGGCTGACATTCCGCGCTTTAGCAGCACGGGCAGATGCGAAAGCCCGACGCGTTTTAGCAGCGAAAAATTCTGCATATTACGCGCGCCGATCTGGATGCACTGCGCGTATTTTTCGACCAGCTCGACCCCGCGCTCATCCATCGCTTCGGTCACGATCTCCATGCCGAACTGCTCGCGAACCTCGGCCAGAATTCGCAAACCTTCTTCGCCCAATCCCTGAAAAGCGTATGGGGAAGTGCGCGGTTTAAAGGCGCCGCCGCGAAAAAGCTTTCCGCCCGCTTTTTTTACGGTTTCGACCGCGGCAAATGTCTGCTCGCGGCTTTCGACGGCGCAAACACCGCCGATGATCGTCAGTTCATCACCGCCCACTTCGGCGCTGCCGATCCTGACGACGGTTTTTTCCGGCTTTGCCAGCCGGGTGACGAGTTTATAGGGTTTGGTGATCTTGAGGGTTTCGGCGACTCCGCTGAGATGTTCGAAACGCGAACCGTCAACCGGCATTTCGTTGCCGGTAACGGCGACCGCCGTGCGCGTCGCGCCCTCCACGCGGTGCGCGGTAAAGCCAAGTTGCTTAACGGCGTCCTCAACGCGAGCGATGTCGGTCGAAGAGGCGTCGGGTTTCATTACAATAAGCATAAAAAATTGTAGCGCCGGCGTCCCGCCGGCTGTCCTGAGGGCGTCCCGCCCTCAGTTAATTTATATCCCGTTCGCTACCGCAACGGTTCTGACCTGCGGCAGCGGGACGCAGCCGCGACAGCCACCGGGACGGTGGCGTTACAGTTTACATCCTGTCCGGCACTTGTATTCCCAGCGTTGCCAGCGCGGTCGTTAACTGGCGGCGGGCGACATTGGCGGCGGCGATTAGCACCGAGCGTTTTACCGCGTCTTCTTCGATCAGAATTTTGTGATTATGATAGAAGAGGTTAAAAGCCTTGGCCAGGGTAAAAGTGTATTTCGCCAGGATCGCCGGTTCGGTCGCGGCTGCGGACGCGGCGATGGTTTCTTCCAGTCGCGCGGCCAGCGTGATCAGCGACCAGATCTCGCCGCCTTCTTCGGTGGCAAAAAGTTTTGCGACGTCGGCGCGGTCTTTAGCAATGATCTCATGCGCGCGCTGCAGCCCGTGCGTGTCCAGTTTTCGAAAAATCGAATTGGCGCGGACGGCGGCATACTGGCAATAGGGGCCGGTTTCGCCTTCGAAGGAGAGCGCTTCCTTGAAATCGAAAACGATCACCGTGCTGCGGGTAAATTTCAGCAGAAAGTAGCGCAGCGCACCGACCGCAATAGTTTTGGCGGTGTTTTTCTTTTGCGCGGCGTCCAGATCGGGGTGGCGTTTTTCCACTTCGCCATGCGCCGAATCGATCAGGCGGTCGAGCAGGTCGTCGGCTTTTACGCCTAAACCCTTGCGGCCGCTCATTTCGATAAACGATCTTGACTTGTCCTCGTCGCTGATCTGAAAGCCGAGCTCAACGGCGGCGGCGGGCGACAGCGCGACCATTTCATAACTCAGATGCACGCTGGCGCTTTCGCCTTTTTCCGGATAGATGGCGGCGACGCCTTTTTTGACGATCTCCTGCGGGTATGACTGGCGCGAATCGATCACATTATAGACCGTTTCGCCGTGGCCGAAATCGGGCACGCTGCGGGCGACGGTCGGTTCGGTCGTCGTTACCCAGACCTCTTTGCGGTCGTCGTAAAAATGAAAAAGCTTGTAGTAAAAATCCATCCCTAAAATGCCGAGCTTCCACAATTGATAGGCGATGTCTTTGCCGGTGTAGGTGACGGTTCCATTTGAGCGGACGAGAATTTTGTCGGCGTCATGATCGTCGGTGCCGGTGTGCGATTCAAAAGGCATCACCCAGCAGCCGGCGTTTTTGCCGTCGAATTCGAAGCGGATCACGCCCAGCTCCTTCATTTTATCGAAAGCTTTTGCCCAAAAATGAAGGTGCAGAATTTCCGATTCGCGCGGCAGCAGATCGTAGCGGATATCGAGCCGCTCCATCGTGCGGACGATGCATTCGCTGTTGCGGGTGGCGATATAATCGCCGATCTTGGCGATGTCGTCTTCGCCCTCTTCGATCGAATGCAGCACCTCGGCGCGCATTTTTAGGGCTTCTTCATTTTCTTTGTAGTATTGCCCGATCTTTGAGTAAAGGTCCCAGCAGTAGTAATCGAACGACTTGTTCTGCATCGAGAGCGATTCGTCCAGCCGCTTGATGTCGCCCAGCGACATTTTTTCGAGATGGATAAAACCGATCACCACATCCGCGACCTGCACGCCGGTATTGTCGATGTAATATTGAATTTCGACGCGGTCGCCGTTGGCGCGTAAAATGCGGGCAAAAGTATCGCCCAAGACGGCGTTGCGCACATGCCCGATATGGGCGGCTTTGTTCGGATTGACGCTGGTGTGTTCGACACAGACTTTTCGGGCGGGGTAAGAAACACGCTCCATAACTGTCGCGTTTCCGCCGCTGACACCGGCTGTTTCATTTAAGAATGCGGCGCGGTCGAAAAATACATTTAAATAGCCGGGCCCGGCGACTTCGGCGCGGGCGACTTCGGGCAGCGATTCGATGGCGGTTTTTAGCTTTTCGGCGATCTCGCGCGGGTTTTGTTTTTCGCCGGTTTGCTGCTTGATGAGTTTTGCCAGTTCGAAAGCGGCGGGGAAAGCGAGGTCGCCAAGCTCGGTTTTCGGCGGGACTTCGCAGGCCAGCATCTCCGGCACGACGCCGAAAAGCTCCCGCGCCGCTTCGGCAACCTTATTTTTTACCGCGTTTTGTAGTTCCGACAGACTCAAAGGCTATTTCTCTCCCACCCCACAGACAAAAACGAAAGTATACCGCAGAGAGTCGGGAGAGTCTATCGGGAGGGGTCTGGGGAAGCCTGGGGAGTCTAGAGAAGTCTGGAGAAGTCTGGAGAGTCGGAGAGTTTTGTCAGTAGCGCCTGCGTGAGCGGGTGCGTTTCGGACAAAAAGTATCAGCCAGCGGGCAGAGATGCCCGCGCTCCATGGAAAAGGATTGCTCTTTTGAGTTATTGGTTTATAATTTCCGTGACAGCGCCGTTTTTAATTACTCCCTGTTTTATCAGTCGTAAAAGAGACCTCCCGGAGGATGACGATGATCAAAGCCTATCTATTTTTAGTCATGCTGCTTGCGTTGATGGTTTTTACCGCCACGGCCTCTGCGGCAATTTTTACCGTCACCAAAACCGCCGATACGGTCGATGGCGTTTGCGACAGCGATTGCAGCCTGCGCGAAGCGGTGGGCAGAGCGAACGCAGTTTCTTCGGACGACATTATTGTTTTCTCGCCTTCACTAAACGGCGCGACGGTGGATCTCAATTACATGCTTGGCATTGGCGGCGGGGGAAATTTGGTGATCCAGGGTTTAGGAGCGGATCGTCTGACTATTTCGGGCCACGGCACCGAGATGATCGAGGCCTCCGGCCCGATGAATCTCAGATTTGCCGATTTCAAGATAACCGGCGCGGTGGGCGCGTACCCGACTGCCTTTTTAGGCGGCGCAATCAGCTCCGACCGGGCGAACGTCGAGATCGACCGGGTTTATTTTACGGGAAATGTCATGGAAGGGGCGGTTGGAATGGGCGCGGCTTTGTATCTTAACGGGGGAATCAACCGCGTCAGCAACTCGACTTTTTCGGGCAACACATCCAGCGTCTGCGGGGCTGCCGTCATTGCCGGAACCACTACCATCGTCAATACGACGTTTTTCGGCAACACGGCAAACTCGGGCGGCGCGATCTGTTTTGTCTCCGCCACCGCCAAGATGAGAAATGTGACCATTACCGGCAACAGCGCCGGTTTTGGCGGCGCGATGCAGCTATACACTAACAGCGTAGTCAATATCGGCAATTCGGTGATCGCCGGAAACTTAGCGACGCAGAGTTTTCCCGAACTCAGGCGCGAAGGCAACTGTACGATGATCAGCGCCGGTAATAATCACATTGGCGATTCGTTGGGCGATTCGACCGATACGGGAGCGCCGGTCACATGGGCGGGATCGGACCGGCTCGACGCGCCGCCGGTGCTGGGCGCGCTGCAGAATAACGGCGGCCGGACGCCGACAATTTTGCCGCTGACCGGCAGCCCGCTGATAAACGGCGGCAGCAACACGCTGGCGGAAGAGGAAGGCCTGGTGATCGACCAGCGCGGATATATCAGAACGATCGGCGGGACCGTTGATCAGGGCGCGGTCGAAGCCGAATCGGCGCCGGCGAGCATAAATATTTCGGGCAAGGCCCGGCATCAGACGGGCCAGATTGGCCAGACGGGCCGGGCGATACCGGGAACTTTCATCACGCTGACCGACATGCTCGGCAACCGGCGCGGAATGTTCACCACCTCCGGGTATTACTTTTTCCCGAATGTCCCCGCCGGTGAAAGCTATTTTGTCAGCGCTTCGCAAAGGCGGTTCAGCTTTCTGCCGGTACTGGTAAACGCAGACCGCAATATTGTGGATATCTTTCTCAATTCTCAGGAATAATAACTTTGCCGATAAAAGCGCGGGCATTTTTCGTGTTATTTAGTGTTGTTTCGTGGTTACCTCTTTAATTCTTATTTCTAATGGCTATAAAAGCGGAACCACGAAATTACACGAAACGACACGAAAAAAACGAATCCCGACTTCATAGGCAAAGCCATTTCCGGTCAACAACTTTAGGCACAACCTTCTTCCATTTATTAACAGTTAAAAGTTTGTAGTTAAAAGTTAATAGTTTTTAAGACAAATTCTCGGAGTTGTCGTGGCCGTCGGCGTCGAATTCCGCTTGTTTTTCTTCCTGTTTGCGCTTGAGGTAAAAATAGCCGCCAAACAACGCGGCGGAGATCAATATGATGGTGAGGGAACCGTAGTTGATCGCGGCGCCGGTAACTTTTGAAGGAGCGCGCTGAGAGCGGCCTTTCGGTAGGCTGTAATAGCCGTAAGCGTCAGGCCCCATCGCGGTAGGAAGAAGCCAGAATGGAATAAGCAGAAAGAACGCGGTTATACCGAGAACCAGGCAGAGGCTTCGCAGCACCAAAAGCACCCTGATGTTCGAGCGCTTTACCGCCACCGGATCGACCGGCGCCAGATACATTCCCGTCGGCGTCAGATGCGAAGCCGGGATCTGCCGCGGTTCTTCATCGTCACGGTGGCCGCACGCCGGGCAAACCGTCAACAGATGTTCCGAACGGTAATCGCATTTGCCGCAGGTAAATGCGGATGGAAAATGGTTGATCGGCATACGCGTATTTTGCCTGAACGGAACTAAAATTACTAATTTTGTAAAAATAAGTGTCCAATATGAGCGCGGCCGGCCTTTGACGAGCCAAAACAAAAAATCCTAATGCCACATCACTTCCTGTGAGAAGGGGGAAGTTTTGCATCCGTAACCTTCACCGTAACCAAAGCGGCGGATACGGCCGATGGTAATTGTGACACCGATCGCGGAACTGATCGTGCAGTAACTTAAAAAGCGCGAGGAGAGAGAGAAAACTTCCGCAGGGCGAAATCTGTAGGGGCAGGTCTTGTGCCTGCCCGTTCCAATTTTCTTCACTCATTCTCGATCAGCCGCGATCGGTTCCTATAACCAAAAAGAACGGGCAGCACAAGACCTGCCCCTACAACATGCCTGTGCTAAACTTTCCTCATGCAAATCCCGGATGAATTAAAAGCAAAAGTGAATGCGGCGCAAAAGGTCTGTGTGCTAACGGGCGCGGGAATTTCGGCGGAATCCGGCGTGCCGACATTTCGCGGCGGCGGCGGAACGGCCGTCTGGAAGGGAATGCCCTTTGACGAAATTTCTTCGGCGCGGATGATCAGGGAAGATCTGCCAGAAGTGTGGGAATGGTTCGACTACCGGCGCGGTATTTTTGCGGACTGCAAACCGAACCCGGCGCATCACGCGCTGATGATGTGGGAAAGCCGCGTGCCGGAAATGCTGATCGTGACGCAGAATATCGACGGGCTGCACCGGCAGGCGGGCTCAGGGCGCATTATCGAGCTGCACGGAAATATTCAGCGTTCGCGCTGCACGAAATGCGGCTTGAAATACGAACTGCTGCCCGACCAGGTGCCGCACGATCCCGATATCTGCGATCTGTGCGATTCGCCGGTGCGGCCGGACGTGGTGCTGTTCGGCGAGATGCTCCCGATCGGCGCTTTTGAAACGGCCGAACAAGCGGCGAGTGAGTGCGAGCTTTTTGTATCCATCGGCACCTCGGCGCTGGTTTTTCCCGCGGCGGCGCTGTCGCAGGTAGCGAAACAGAACGGCGCTTTTTGCCTGGAGATCAACCCGGAAGAAACTCCGCAATCTCATTTTTTCGACGCGAGTTTAAGAGGCAGGGCCGGAGAAATTTTACCGGAGCTGCTGGGGATCAATGCGACGGAAATGCGGGTCTGAAAAAGAACATTTTCAACCACAAAGACACAGAGGGCACTAAGAAGAATTGAAAAAAGAAACAACGAATTAATCAAATTACCCGAAATAATAAAAGAGAAAATTCGTGTAATTTGAGTATTTCGCTGTTCCTTTTTTTTCTTAAATCTTTCTTTGTGTGCTTGTGTCTTTGTGGTGAAAAAGAAGGCGGGCAAAGATGCCCGCGCTCCATATTAGCCTGCCCTTTCGGATCCAGAATAATTAATTCGACGGCAGTATCGTCGAGATAGTTTTTTGGCCGCTCATCTCGTACAGTTGCTGCGACAATCCGTTTAATTCAAAAAGAAATCCGGAGCTGTTGTTAAAGACCGCCAGGTTAGCGCCCGGGTTGCCGGACACGCGGTTGATCGGGATCGGGATGTTGCCCGTCGCGCCATACTGGCGGATCAAGACAGACCAATCTTTAATGCGCATTGCGTACCAGTATCCGTTGCGGTATACCGCGATATCGGCGCTGCCGTCATTATCATAATCTGCCGGGACCGGCTTATCGGTGCTGATGCCGAACGCGTCGATAAAATAGCCGCCGGTGCTTTTTTGAATGTACCAGACACCGGTCGAGGGCCGAAAGACGGCGATATCTGATATGCGGTCGCCGTCGTAATCCATCGGCACCGGAATGTCTTCGCTAATGCCGAAACTCTGCACGCCATAGCTGCCGTTAGAGCTGTACAGGATCCACCAGGTGCCGTCCGACGGGCGATAGATGGCGACATCGGCCTTGCCGTCGCCGTCATAATCCGACGGCGCGGGTTTGTCGCCATTCAATCCCCAGCCAACGTTTGAAACGCTGCCGGTAACCGCGTCCTTGATCGTCCAGCCGCCGGTCGAGGGGCGAAAATATGAGCGGTCGCTGCGGCCGTCGCCGTTATAGTCCTGCGAGACGGGAATGTCGCCGTGCGTGCCGAAGCCGGAAAGATTCGTAATTGTCCCGCCGTCGCGGCTGTTGCGATAAGACCAATAGCCGTCAGCGGGACGAAAAAAGCCGACATCCGTGACCGCGTCGCCGTCGAAATCGACATAGTCGGTGCGGCCGGGGCGGCTGCAGACGCTCTGCGAAAACTTGACAGTGTCCGACAATTCTTTAAAAACGCCGGCCCGGTTGAGAGAAACAATATCCGCGCCGGTATCGCCGAGGGCATCGTCATACAGGCCCGGCGTCGAACCTGTCGGTATCGTCACTTCCGGCGACATCGCGCCCGCCCCGTTGTTGCGGGTGATAAAATATACGTTTGGGGCAATGAAAAGAACGTCGAGATCGCCATCGCCATCCACATCGGCTACTTCGGTGCGCGGGGCCGCGAAATTAGGCCGGTAACTAAAGCCCGGAGTATATACCGTCGTGGCGAACGACGCTGCGCCCGGCTGGGTAAGATAGACGGAAAACGAGTAATTCGAACCGCTCGGTACGCCGACATGCGCGTTGGTCACAATATCGGGCCGCCCGTCGCCGTTGACATCGGCGATGAAGTCGGGTTTCTGGCTGTAGAAAACATTGGTGGTGGCCCCGGCGGTGAAATTTCCCGAGCCCTGATTGATCATGATCGTGCCCGCCGGGTAGCTCCAGACAAGCACGTCGAGCTTTCCATCAGCATTAAAATCGGCCAGCCGCGCGATGTCAGGTGGGTGCGTGGTCAGGCTCACATACGGCCCAAAGGTTCCGTCGGGCTGCACCAGGTGGTAGCCGACGCCGCTCGAGCTGCTGCTGACCAGATCGCCCTTGCCGTCGCCGTTAAGGTCGCCGATGGAAAATGTTCCGCTGTAACCGTTGGTAAAGGTCGCACCCGGGGTAAATCCGCCGCTGCCGTCACCGTAGTAAGCGGTCACGGTATAGGGCGCGGCGTTGGTATCTTTATTAAGAATATCGAGATTGCCGTCGCCGTTGATATCGCCGACGGTCAGCGCGAAAGTGGTAAAGGACGATCCGAGCGAGGAAATGACCGGCGCGGTGACGTAACCGCCGGACGTGCGCTTGTAAAAGACGAGGCTGGCGGGCGTCGGCGAGGTGGCCGTGGACTTGTTGATGCCGATCAGGTCTTTCCTGCCGTCATTATCCATGTCCTGAAAAAATGTCCAGCCGACCGGAGTACTGAGGTCCTGCGCGTTGTTGTACCTGTAATAAACTTCGCCGGGGCATCCCGCCAGTACGGAAAGCGACTGGCCGGCAAACGCCCCTAATACTGTCGCCAGCATTGCCATAAACACGACCGAATTTTTCAGATCAAACATTTTAATTTCCTTTTGATACCGCAATTTGGTTTAGAGTTACGCCTTTAGGCGTGATCGCGCGTAAACGCCGTAACTCTGAACAAATCAATTCGGCAGTATAGTCGAGACGATCTTGTTATTGCCGAAGCCGGTGAACGACTGGACATATTGGTTCGCCTCCCAAAGCTGCTCTGCGGTCGGGCGATAAACGGCGACATTAGTCCCGTAGACATCGCGAGTGATCGGAACCGGGACATCGCCCGCGCCGCCGCCTATGCCCAGCAGGGCAAGTTGGTTGTCCCTGAGGCGATACACCCACCACTGGCCGTTGCTGCGATACACGGCAAGATCGGCGTGGCCGTCGTTATCGTAATCTCCGGGAATGGGTATGTCGGTGCCGGTGCCCCACGGAGTTATGAAATACCCGCCGGAGCTTTTCTGGATATACCAGACGCCGGTCGAAGGGCGGTAAACCGCTGCATCGGACCTGCCGTCGCCGTCGTAATCCATCGGCACCGGAATATCCTCGCTAATGCCGAAAGTATATACGTCATAGCTGCCGTTCGAACTGTTCAATATCCACCAGGTACCGTTGGACGGGCGGTAGATCGCAACATTGGCTTTCCCGTCACCGTCGAAATCGCTGGGGACGGGCTTGTCGCCGCTGAGTCCCCACTGTACGGCTGAGATTCCGCCGGCCGGGTCCATTATGTGCCATGTGCCGGTTGAAGGGTGAAAAAAGGCGCGGTTCGTAAATGCGTCGCCGTCGTAATCCTGCGGGACCGGAATGTCGCCCGTGGTCCCGAATCCCAGGATGCTTACGTTTGAATCGGTGCGGGTGCCGCGATAAAGCCAGGTGCCGTCCGAAGCGCGAAAATAACCGAGATCGGTCTGGTCGTCGCCGTCAAAATCGACGAATTTCGTCTGGCCAAAAGGTGTACAAGTGTTTTGACGAACCTTGACGACGTCCGCCATGTTTTTGAAGACCAGTTCGCGGTTGACCGAGATCAGGTCAGCTCTGCCGTCACCATTAAAATCGTCAAGGGCCGGCGGCAGGTTTCCTCCGAACATTAAGACGTCATAAGATGGCTGACGTGTGGCCATCGTGAACTGGCCGGCACCGTTATTGGTCCCGACGGAGAAAGATTTAAAGCCGAAAACGATCAGATCGCTGTCCCCGTCACCATTGGCGTCCGCCAACTTAGCGGGCCAACCGGGATTGTTGGTGGTAGTGGGACCGAGATTTTTTTCCGTTACGGTAAAACCGCCGGCAGACTGGCCAAGATACACGGCAACATAGGCGTTGCCGCCGGAAATATAAGTTGCGGTGACAAAATCCAGGCGCCCGTCACCATTAAGGTCTTTGATGTCGCCAAGAAAAGACGCCGCAACATTCGGAAATGCCGGGCCCTGGGTGAACGTGGCATTTCCCTGATTGTATAAGATCTTGTGCTCGGTCGCATTGAAATACCAGATCAGGATATCGTTCTTGCCGTCGTTGTTAAAATCGCGAATGAATCCGAACGTTCCGGTCCAGGACTGGGTAATCTGGCCGAAAGTTCCATCGGCCTGCATCAGACTAAGGTAAGTATTACCGCTCCATGAAGCGATCAGATCGGGACGGCCGTCCCCGTTTACGTCGCCGAAGCTGCGGTACGGGAGGTAGCCGATAACCGTCGAAGCGCCAAGAGTGAATCCGCCGTTCCCGTCACCTAAATATGTCGTGAGGCTGTGGTCTCCGCTTCCGGGATTACCAAAGTTGATAATATCCAGCTTACCGTCGTTGTTGGTGTCGATCATGTCGAACCCATCAGTGTCGAACGAGCTGCCGACATTGGTTACGACCGGCGCAATGTCAAAACCGGTCGCCGATCGTTTGTATACGACAAGGTTAACCGGGTTGGTCCTCCGCTGGGTGGACATAGTAAAGCCGACAAGATCCTTCCTGCCGTCGCCGTCAACGTCTCCCAGAGCGGCATAACCTACGGGCACGCTGAGCTGCTGCGATGTGGGCTGTTTGAAATAAAGGTCGCCCGGACAAACGGCAAAAGCGTTACCTGCGCATGCTGATAATAACAAGGACATGATCGAAAATATTCGTTTTAAAGACATTTCACACTCCATAATTAGTTTGTCGGGAGTATCCAGGAAACGACCCGGCTGTTGGTCTGGCCCGGCGTAGATATGAAGGTGCTGTTACTTAACATCACCTGCGAGTCGCTGCGGCGGAAAATTCTCGGGTAGACGAATCCGGCATTCCAGGTTTCAACGAACGGGACCTCGCCGCCAAAGCCGAGCTCCCAGGTGTACAGTCCCTGCGGGGTCTGGATAAACCAGTTCGTGGCGCTGGGGGTAGAACCCGCCATGCCGGCCAGGTCGATAACTCCGTCGTTATCAAAATCGGCCGGTACCGGTTTGAACTGCGCATAGTTCATTTGGCGAATGCTTATCTGGCTGTCACTGCTTCTGAAGATATAAAAATTCCTGTCCGACTGGCGCCAGATGGCGATATCGGCCTTACCGTCACTGTCATAATCTAAAGGCAGCGGTACGTCGCCCTCCAGTCCCCAATGCATGGCGGCGAAAGTTCCGGGCGAGGCGCTCGGCAGATAATACCAGCTGCCCTGCGACGGGCGAAAAATGGCAATATCGGCCTTTCCGTCGCCGTCAAAATCGGCCGGGACGGGTTTATCGCCGGACAGCCCGAAATTAGCTATGGCATACTGCCCGGTGGAACTGTAATAGATGTACCAGTAACCGGTCGAATCGCGAAAGACCGCATGATCGGTTCTGCCGTCGCCGTCGTAATCCTGCGGCACGGGGATGTCGCCGAGCGACCCGAGGCCCCAGTTGATCTCAGGGTAGGTGCCGTAACTCAGGTCGGAATAAAACATCCAGCGCCCGTCCGAAGAACGCCAGAAAGCGATCTCGCTGGAGTTGTTCCCGTCGAAATCGACGAATTTGGTCTGGCCCTGCACCTGGCAGACGTTCTGCCGGAAACTGACGCTTGAACTGAAATCGCCGCCGCGTGACCATAGATTGGCACTGAAAAGATCGGCCTTAGCGTCACCGTTAAATTCCGTGGCCAGCGAAAGAGTGTCCTCGAGCGGGCGTATTCTTTGCAGCGTGAAATTCAGCGACCCGTTATTTTTAGCAAAAACGGCATAAGAAAGATAAGAAGAGAAAATAATGTCCGCCTTACCGTCGCCGTCAAAATCCCCGGTCTTTGATCTAAAGAGCCAGCCGTTGGGATTATATGGCAGGATGCCGGTCACCTGGTGCCGGGTCTCGGTTATCGCGCCGGCCGAATCGAACTGGAAGACCGAGAAATAATGTTCGTCCGTCGGGTAATCCCGGTAGATGGGAGTGATCAAGTCATCCCGGCCGTCGCCCGTCAGATCGGCGAGTGAGATCATGCCCGTATAATAATGCGCACTGCTGTTGAGCGGCGCCGAGTTGGTGGTAAAGGTGGTATTTCCCTGGTTGATCTTCGTCTGGAGAAACCACGAAAAAGAGCCGCTCTGGAAGACCTCCTTCGTATAAACCAGGTCGGTCTTTCCATCGCCGTTGACATCGCGGATAAACAGATTTCTGACACCGTTTGTGATAAGATTTGCCGCGCCGAATTTGTTTTGATCGTCCTGCAGACGGTAATACACCTGGGTATCCGCGCCCCCAGGTGTCGTCAATAGATCGACGCGCCCGTCGCCGCTCAAGTCAGCGGCGCCCACAATGGTCTCGGAGCTGCCGACCGGCGTCGTCAGGGTTTCGGTCGACGAAGTAAAGCCGCCGCTGCCGTCACTTAGATAGATGCGAATAAAAGCAGGCGCGGTCGACTTGTAAGCCAGCAGATCCAGCTTGCCGTCGTTATTGAAATCAAACCTTTCGCCATAGGCGACGGCCTCTGTGATTGCACTGAGCACCGGGGCGGTGACGAAACCGTTCGCCGAACCCTTGTAGAACGCAGCGCCGGCAGTGGTCTGTCCGATCAGATCCTTAATGCCGTCGCCGTCCATATCGATGTAAAGCGGGCCGCTGACCGGAGTGCTTAGTCGATGTGTTCTTGCCCGCTTAAAGTTCACGGAACAAGTGCTGCCGGCATACACGCTGATACCGCTTGACGAAAGCATCAACGCCAAAATAATAAGAGCCGACCTTGCGCACATAATTGCTCCTGAACTAAAAACAAGCTTCTGGTTCAGAGTTACGCCTTAGACGTAATCACGCGTAAACGCGTAACTCTGAACTAAAACAAATTAATTCGGCAGTATCGTCGAAACAATCCGGTTGCCGGCAAAACCGCCTAAAAACAGCGGGCCCGATACGTCCTTCTCGTAAAAGTTCTGGTTACTTGGACGGAAGAAGGCAACGTTTAGCCCGTAAGCCGGCCGCACGGACGGCACCGGAATATCACCGGATGTGCCGCCGAAGATAGAGTAGGCCCATGAATTGTCACGGAGGCGATACAGATACCAGAAACCGTCGCTGGGTCGGTACACGGCGATATCGGCCACGCCGTCATTGTCGTAATCTCCCGGTACGGGCGTATCGGCGCTTAGGCCCCAGTTCACGATGTAGTAACCGCCGGTGCTTTTCTGGATATACCAGTAGCCGGTCGATGGGCGATAGACCGCGACGTCCGCTTTGCCGTCGCCGTCATAGTCCATCGGCAGCGGGATGTCATCACTGATGCCGAAAGTATAAACGTTATAGCTGCCGTCGGAGCTGTTGAGTATCCACCAGGTGCCGTTCGACGGGCGATAGATGGCGACATTGGCCTTGCCGTCTCCGTCAAAGTCGCTTGGGACGGGTTTATCGCCGCTCGATCCCCAATGTATCGGTGCGACACCGCCGGGCGCGGAACCGATAAAATGCCAATTACCCGTCGAGGGCTGGAAAATGGCGCGGTCGGTGATAGCATCGCCGTCGTAATCCTGCGGCACGGGAATATCGCCGGTGCCGCCGAATCCCGAGATGCTTACGTTCGTATCGGTGCGGCTGCTGCGGTAAGTCCAGGTGCCGTCCGATGCGCGAAAGTAACCCATGTCCGTCTGGCCGTCGCCGTCAAAATCGATGAACCTGGTCTGGCCGACCCGGCTGCAGGTATTCTCGCGAAACTTTATCGCATCGCTGTATTTTTTAAAGATCCTTTCGCGGTTTGTCGAGATCAGATCGACGCGGTTGTCGCCGTTAAAATCTTCGAGTACGCCTCCCAATCCTCCGATAAAGCTCGCCGTATCGACCCCGATCGGATAGTTATTAATAGTGAACACGCCGGCGCCGTTGTTAGCCCCGATCACGTAGGATTTTTGGTTGAAAATAACCACGTCCTTGTCACCGTCGCCATCCATATCGCCCACCGACGCAAAGTTGCCGGAAGCTATTCCGGTACCCGCCAGGCTCACTTCCACCGGCGTAAAGTTGCCGCCGACCTGCCCGAAGAGAACACTCAAGACCGTATTACCACCTGAGGTGTAAGTGCTGGTGACCAGATCCAATCGCCCGTCTCCATTGAGATCGTATTTGCCGCCGGATATCGCGGCGATGGGGGTAAAGGAGATTTCCGGGCCCTGCGTGAACACCGCGTTTCCCTGGTTAAAAAGTATGTAGCGGTCATCGAGGGCGGTCCAGACCAGAATGTCGTCCTTGCCGTCGTTGTTAAAATCGGCAACTTCACTCTGGGTCGCCGTCGTGGTGGACAGCTCGACGGGCGCCGCGAAGCTTCCGTCCGCTTGTCCCAACCGATAGCTGATCGGGCCGCTGAAGAGGGTGATCATGTCCGCGCGCCCATCCCCGTTAAGGTCGCCGTAACGGCCATTGGGAAAGTAGGAAGAGCTGGTATCGGAAGCAAACGTGAATCCGCCGGCCCCGTTGCCAAGGTACACGCTAAAGGTGCTGCTGGATTTTAGATTGATCAGGTCGAGCTTGCCGTCACCGTTGATGTCGGCCATTTCCACACCGCGGCTGGTAAACCCGCCGCCGACGGAAGTCGAGACCGGCGCGGTGACAAAACCGCCTGCCGTGCCTTTGTAGAAAACTATGCTCGAGGGATTCTCGGCGCTTTGGGTGGACGCGGTCACGCCGACCAGGTCTTTTCTCCCGTCCCCGTCGAAGTCTCCCAGAACGGGATAACCGATCGGCACGCCGAGCGCCTGCGATCTTGTTTGTTTGAAATAAACATCATTGGGACAAGTGGCAAATGCGCTGCCGGCCACGGCCAGCAGCAATAAAATCGAAACTAGCGATATACGAAGATTAAACATAACTTAACTTAACTCCCTAAAATTTACTGTAAAACTGTGCGGGCAGGGATGCCCGCGCTCCAAAATTAATTCGGCAGTATCGTCGAGACGATCTTGTTGTTGCCGAAGCCGAATAGCGACTGTCGTGACTGGCTGGCTTCCCAGAGCTCCTGTGTACCGGGATGATAAACAGCGATATTAAGCCCATAAGCGGGCCGCGAGATCGGAACGGGAACGTCGCCCGCGCCGCCGCCGATTCCGCCAAAGTACCAGATGCTGTCGCGAAGCCGCCAATAGTACCAGAGGCCGGAAGACGGGCGATAAACCGCAAGATCGGCCTGGCCGTCGTTGTCGTAATCGCCGGGAATCGGAATATCGGATCCGAGGCCCCAGTTCACGATGTAGTAACCGCCGGTGCTTTTCTGGACGTACCAGGATCCGCTCGAAGGGCGAAAGACCGCCACGTCGGCTTTGCCGTCGCCGTCATAGTCCATCGGCAGGGGAGCGTCTTCGGCGATCCCGAAGTTATAGACGTTGTAGCTCCAGTCCGAACTGTTTAAGACCCACCAGGTCCCGTTCGACGGGCGGTAGATAGCGAGGTCGGCTTTGCCGTCGCCGTCGTAATCGGCGGGAACCGGTTTGTCGCCGTTCATTCCCCACTGGATGGAAGTGACGACGCCTGAGCTGTCCATCATGTACCAGGTGCCGTTCGAGGGACGGAAAAGAGCGCGGTTGGTATATGCGTCGCCGTCGTAATCCTGCGGCACCGGAATATCGCCCGTGGTGCCAAAGCCACCCACGATTACGTCCGTAAAAGTACCGGTACGAGTGCTGCGATAAAGCCATTGGCCGTCAGAGGCGCGGAAATAGCCCATGTCCGTGATCGCGTCGCCGTCGAAATCGACGAATTTTGTCTGACCCGTGCGGGCGCAGGTGTTCCGGCTGATCTTGACCACGTCCGCCATATCTTTGTAAACCATTTCGCGGTTGACGGAGATCATATCCGCCCGGCCGTCACCGTCGAACTGGTCAAGCGTCGGGAACAGATTTCCGCCGAACGTCGAGACATCGACCGGCGTATCGCGGGTGGCTATCGTGAAATTGCCGGAACCGTCGTTTGTCCCGACCGAGAAAAACTTTTGCCCGAAAACCAAAATATCCTTATCGCCATCACTATCGACGTCGGCGAGGTTGGTGCGCCAGCCGACGTTTTCGGCCAGATTAGCGCCGAGAATTTTTTCCGTGCGGGTAAACCCTCCGTCCGGCTGGCCGAGATAAACGCTGATCACGGTATTGCTGGCGGAGGTATAAGTGGCGCTGACGATATCCAGCCGCCCGTCGCCGTTAAGATCGCCGATCTCGCCAAGGAATGGCGCCGGCGCGTCCGGGATCTCAGGCCCCGGAGTAAATACGGCGCTGCCGTCGTTGTACAGAACTTTACGGCCCGCTGAGTAATACCAGATCAGGATGTCGTTCTTACCGTCGTTGTTAAAATCGCGAACGAACCCGAAGGTGCCTGTCCCTAACGAAGTGCCGGGCCCGAACGTTCCGTCGGGTTTCATCAGGCGATAATGGACGACGCCGTTCCAGGACAGGACGACGTCCGGACGGTTGTCGCCGTTGAGATCGCCGAAACTGCGGGTCGGATAGTAACCGGTGACAGTCGAGGGGCCGACGGTAAATCCGCCGCTGCCGTCGCCGAGATAGGTGGTCAGCGTTCCGTCGCCGGCAGTATTATTGCCGAAGTTGATAATATCGAGCTTGCCGTCGTTATTGGTATCGAGCAGATGTATACCCTGCGTCCTCGGGGTGCCGGCTACGGACACGACCGGCGCGATGTCGAACCCGGTCGCCGAGCGTTTATACACGACAATATTAACCGGGCTGGTCTGGCGCTGTGTGGACATGGTCAGGCCGACGATGTCCTTGTCGCCGTCGTTATCCACATCTCCGAGCTCGGCGTAACCGATCGGCACGCTAAGCAGAAAACTTTGCGTCTGTTTGAAATACACGTCGTCAGGACATCCGGCGACGACGCTGCCTGCAGCCAGGAATAACGCGACGAACATGATCGAAACTATTTTCTTTAAATACATTTAATTTCCTTTTAAAATCTTTACCTAACAAAAACTATTAGCGCTAAATAATGCGTGCAGAGATGCCCGCGCTCCATAAATTAATCCAGCGGCAGTATCCACGATACGTTCCTGCCGCGGGCTCCGCTAAAATTGATCTGGCCCGTCTGGTGGATCGTTATCCTCGCATTCGCGGGATGAAAGATCGCCGGACGCGCCGAAGACGATGACGTTACCGGAAACGCCGTGTCGCCGGGAACTCCCAGCTGGATCGCGTAGAAATTGCCCGCCGTCGCGAGAAACCAGTTAAGGCCGGAAGAAGGGGCATTAGGACGGAACATGGCCAGATCTGCTCTGCCGTCATTGTCGTAATCCGCCGGAACGGGCTGGTCGCCGGCCGCGCCGCCAAAAGTGTTGACGGTATAGCCATCGCCATTGGTCATCCAGATATACCAGGCGCCGCTGGAGGGCCGGTAGATCGCGATGTCGGCCGATCCGTCGCCGTTATAATCCATCGGCAGCGGGGTGTCGCCGTCCAGCCCCCAGTGAATGCCGACAAGTTTCTGCGGCGAGCCGCTCGGCAGGTAATACCAGTTGCCTTCGGACGGGCGAAAGACGCCGAGGTCGGCCCGGCCGTCGCCGTCGTAATCGGACGGCACCGGTTTATCGCCGGGCAGCCCGAAATTTGCTATTACCGTTTGGCCGTCGGAAGTCCGGTAGATGTACCAAAAGCCGGTCGAATTTCGATAAACGGCAAAATCGGTATAACCGTCGCCGTCATAATCCTGCGGCACGGGGATATCACCGAGCGCGCCGGAACCCCACTGCACGTTGCCGTTAAAACCGGTAAAGCCGACCCCCTCGTAAAACTCCCACTGCCCGTTTTCCGGATGCCAGAAGGCGATATCGCTTTCACCGTTGCCGTCGAAATCGACGAATTTTGTTTGCCCCAGCGGCTCGCAGACGTTCTGTTTAAAAGTGACGCTAAAGATGCCGTATGTGACCGACGTACCGTTGAGCGACATCAGATCGGGCTTACCGTCCGCGTTAAAGTCGGTGACCAGGCCGTTGCCGGGAGCGCCGAATCTTTTCAGGTTGAAACTCAGCGAACCGTTATTTTTTGCCATGACGGCGCCGACGTTCGGCGAAAGAAACATCAGATCGACGCTGCCGTCACCGTCGAAATCACCGGCCCGCGGCGAATTGTTATAAAACTCGTGCTGCTGCGCCAGCGTTCTCTCAAGCGCCGTGGTGGCATTGACCGCGGTCTCGGTGATCGCACCCGCGGCGTCGAATTCAAAGACCGAAAAATAATACTGGTTGTTGAGATCAAAATCCGTGTAGATATGCGATACCATCTCCGGCCGGCCGTCGTTATTGATATCGGCAAAGGCCGCGCTGTTGTAACGGTGGACCATGTCATGCACAGGACGGCTGCCGCCCCCGGCAAAGGTCCCGTTTCCCTGATTGATCTTCGATTTGACGAACTCATTGAAATTCAGCGAGTTGGTATAGACCAGATCGTTTTTCCCGTCACTATTAAGGTCCCTGACAAAGACGTTTTCGACATCGGTGTCCACGAACACAGCCGCGCCGAAGTGATTATCGGCGTCCAGCAGGCGGTAAAAAAGCGAGCCGTTAAAACTGCTGGAGCCGCTGTTGGTCAGTACGTCGGGACGGTTATCGCCGTTCAGATCGGCCAGGGCAACGATGATCTCGCCGTCTCCGAAGGGAAGGGCGCCGGTCTGAGACACGGTCGAACGGGTAAAGCCGCCGTTTCCGTTATTAAGGTAGATAGCCATCATGCGGTTTTGCGGCGTGGAGGAATATAACTGCCCCACCATGTCCAGCTTGCCGTCATTATTGAAATCGGCAAAAGAATCCTTGCCGTACGAGAGAAAGTAAGCGCCGTCGCTGCTCGTGACCACCGCCGGAGCGAAGCCGCTGGCAGAGCCTTTGTAGAAAGCGATGTTGCCGGCGGAATCGCCGATCAGATCTTTTATGCCGTCCTGATCGACGTCTATATAGGTCGCTCCATAGACCGGGACATTCAGGTTCTGCGTTTTGGCCTTTTTGAAATACACGCCGGGACAGACGGCCAGCGCGCTATTTGCAGCAGCCAGCATAAATAAAACGGGCAGAAGGGCTTTTGAATTTTTGAACATAATTTTTGCCATCGAGTTTTCTGTTTAATTTCGCCCAAAGCTCGCCGATTCCGCGGTGCCGTTTTGTTGTAATGCAAAGTTAGCACTAAACGATTCGCGCAAACTATCACAAAATTGCTAATCCTGTCGGATTGTTGCGCCGGCCTTGCAAAATAGGCGGATCAAAAAGTAAAAAAACACTTTATTTTTAGGGGTTTAACCGCCGCAAAACTCGAAACGGTTTGTCTGAGATTCGTCACCTTAGCTTTATTCCTCCTCAAGATCAGGTCAGGTGTAAATTAAAGGGGAGTAGTTTTTCGCTAAAAGTATCATTAAATCATCAATTTATCAAGGCTTTAGGGGGCTCGCCGCGATCCGCTTTAAAGCAAGAATTATTGCCGAAATCGGACGGGCTCGATCGGGGCTGGTTTTTCTTAAGTTTGGAGGCGGTCTATGACCGCCGCGAAGATTTAAGATAAATGGCGGTCATAGACCGCCTCTAAACCATCGCAGAAGAAGAACACGAAGGTTTAAGATAAATGGCGGTCATAGACCGCCTCTAAACTAACCGGATAGAATAAGATAAATGGCGGTCATAGACCGCCTCTAAACTATCCCGCCTCGCGTTCTATTCCAGCGGCAATATCCATGAGGCCAGCCGGCTGCCGGAAGCGCCGCTGAGTTGAGTGAAGCCGGTTGTCGAATAGTAAATGCGATTGCTGCTCGCCCGGTAGGTCAGCGGCCCGGACCCCAGGCCATAAGAGCTGATAAAGGGAATGTCGGAGCCGCCGCCAGCCTGCGTTCCGTACAAATTCTGAGGCGTCGATATATACCACGTGCCGCTGTTCGGCCCGTAAAAGATCGTCAGGTCGGCAAGCCCGTCGCGGTCGAAATCAGCCGGCATCGGGCGCGAGCCGTCAAATCCGAAGTTTCTGACGGTCCAGCCGCCGTCGCTGCTGCGCAAAATATACCAATCGTGCGAAGAAGCGCGATAGATCGCCAGATCGGCCTTGTTATCGCCATCGTAATCCATCGGCAGCGGCGTGTCGCCGCTTGCGCCCCAATGAAATGCCTGGTAAGTTCCGGGCGCGGCCGACGGCAGATAGTACCAGTCGCCGTCGGACGGGCGGAAGATGGCGATATCGGCCTTGCCGTCGCCGTCAAAATCGGCCGGAACGGGTTTGTCGCCGGGTAGCCCGAAATTGATGATCGCGATCTCGCCGTTCGAACTGGTGTAGAGATACCAATAGCCGGTCGAGTTTCGATAGACCGCGTAATCCGTTTTCCCGTCGCCGTCATAATCCTGCGGCACGGGGATATCGCCGAGCGAGCCGAGTCCCCAGGTTACGCTTTGCGATTCGATAGTCCCGTCATAATCGTAAAATACCCAACGGCCGTCAGCCGGACGCCAGAAAACGAGGTCACTTACCATATCGCCGTCAAAGTCGATCATTTTCGTCTGGCCCTGTCGATCACAGACATTCTGCAGATACGACACAGTAGTGGCGTAGTTTCCCGCGCCAAACCACTTATTAACCGAAAGAAAGTCGGTTTTACCATCGCCGCTAAATTCGAGCGGGACAGGCGTTTCCGAACCGACCCCCTGAAGTCCCTGCAGCGAAAAATTCATCCCGCCGTTGTTTTTTGCCAACAGCGTCCCCCGCCCCGTCGAGAGAAATAAAAGATCGTTTTTGCCGTCGCCATCAAAATCGCCGGCGCTCGGCAGCATGTAGAAAAAAACATTCGGGGGCAGATTAAGCAAGCTGGTCACTTCGCGAACCGTTTCGGTCATCGCGCCCGCGGCATTAAATTCATATACCGAGAAGAAAAAATGGTCGCTCTGGTTGATCTGGTAGATGCCGCTCGCCAATTCCATTTTTCCGTCATTGTTGAAATCGGCAAACAGGAAACCTTCGGAAAAGTGCATCGAACTGTCGATCGGCTTTGAATCGGCCGTGACAAAAGTGCCGTTTCCCTGGCTGATCGACGACCGGACAAAATAATTTCCATTGGTGTCGTTCGTATAGAGCAGATCTGTCTTGCCGTCGTTATTAAGGTCTTTGACGCGGATATTTTTGGCACCGCCGGCAATTAACGCGGCCGGGCCAAAGGTGCCCTGCGCCGTCTGCAGGCGGAGATACAATCCGCCCGCGGCTCCCTCGCGCGTAAAGAGATCGGGACGGCCGTCGCTGTTCGTATCGGCGACCGCGACGATCAATTCCGAGTTGGCCGTAGGGATGCCCGTGACATCTCCGCCGGTCGATTGCGTAAAACCGCCGCTGCCGTTATTGAGAAAGATCCAGATCGCGTAGGGAGTGATCGCATGGATCGCGGCCAGGTCCAGTTTGCCGTCGCCGTTGAAATCGGCGAACGAATAATCATTTACCGTGGCATAGTACGTGGCAGGCAGGGTGCTGGCCACCGCCGGCGTATCGAAACCATTGATAGAACCTTTGTAAAAAGCGATGCCGCTCGCGGTCAGGCCTATCAGGTCCTTGATACCGTCGCCGTCGATATCGATATAGGTCGCATTGGCGATCGGCGTCATCAGCTGGCGGGATTTCGCGCGCTTGAAATAGACTCCGTCACAGCCGCCGTAAACGTTATTTCCCACGAACATTAATATTAATAGTACCGGCAGGGCGATCTTACATTTCAGCATCTCTTGCTCCTATCTGCATGACTTATCTTCCGGGGAGTTACAACGATTTGCGCAGATATTATCATCAAGACAGTACGGGCGGCAAGATTTTCCCGCGTCATCCTGACGGAAGCCGACAACAAAAGGATTTTTTCAGCGGCTTTGGTATAATCGTAACGGCTTTACTTATAAAGTTCCGAATTCGTTTTTTTCGTGTCGTTTCGTGTGAATTCGTGGTTACTTCTTTAAGTCTTATTTCTCATGGCAATAAAGGCGGAACCACGAAATTACACTAAATAACACGAAAAAAGCATTGAACAACACAGTTCGTGCCGGCCGGGTGCTTGCGCTCCGCCGCACTTATTCGACTTTATAGACAAAGCCAATCGCAACTTGGAATTATGAGATATATCAAGACAGCAGCAGTAGCGGCGGGGGTTTTAACGGCCGCGTTTTTTTGTGCCTGCGCGCGGGAAGCGGCGCCGCCATCGACACCGGTCGCTCAGGCTTCGCCAGTGGGTCAGGCTTCAAATGCGAATGTCGCGGCGTTAAATAAAGCGCTGGCGGAAAAGGACAGTGAGATTGCGGAGCTGCGCCGGCACGAAAAAGAGCATAAAGGCGAACACGATAACTGGCTGGAATTCATCACGGAAAATTGTCTGGGCCGGATAAATGTGCCGGAACCGGTCGCGCTCGATACTTCGTTCAATCCGGTTTACCTGCGGGTGAATTTTGACGCCGGCGGCGCTCCGGGCATTGCGATCCTGCTGCGGGGCGAAGAATCGGGCCTGCGCGGCGTCGCGGTTTGCCATGACAGTAAAAACGCCGCCCTTTTCGGACAGCTCGCGCGTTCGATGCCGCCGGCGACGGGTTTTGACGGCGATGACTTCATCATTCATAGCTGGGGAGTGATCAGCAGGGAAAAAACACGCGACGCTTATACCGGCGACGGCAAAACGAAGATCGGCGCTTCCGTTCGCGGCGAATCCGTCGTTTTCACGCACGAAGGCGGCAACGTTTTTATCTACTGGGACGGCAAAGCGTTCAAGGTGGCCGAGGGTTTTTAAAGCGGGAGCGGGGCTGCCGAACAGGCCCGTTCAATTTATCTTTACATTGCTTCGATCCGCACAAATACTTACAATGAAAACACTTTGAAAACGGGGGAAAATTTTGGCTAAACGAAAAGCAAAAGTAGATCTGAAAAAGGTGGCTGACGGCGTGCGGTTGATACTCGAAGGCATCGGCGAAGACGCCGACCGCGAAGGGCTGCAAAAAACGCCGGAACGGGTGGCTGATTTTTACGCCGAGCTGACCGCCGGAATGTGGGAAAACGCGCGCGAACAGATCGTGCCGCTGCCCGGCGATTCGCACGACGAAATGGTGATCGTCAAGGACATCTCGATCGCTTCGATGTGCGAGCATCACCTGGCGCCCTTTACCGGCAAATGCCACATCGCCTACATTCCAAAAAACGGGCGCATCATCGGCTTATCGAAAATGGCCCGGGTGGCGGAAACTTTTGCGCGGCGGCTGCAGGTGCAGGAACGCCTGACGCAGCAGATCGCGCAGACGCTTTTCGACGCGCTCGACCCGCTCGGGGTGATGGTCGTGATCGAAGCCGAACACACCTGCATGACCCTGCGCGGCGTAAAAAAACCGGGCGCAAAAACCATTACCTCGGCAGTGCTCGGCGGGTTTAGAAAAGATCCCAGAACGAGGGCAGAGGCGATGAGTTTGATAAAGGGATAGATAGATGAAAATAATGGCCACGAATAATGAAGTCAGAACCGGGAGCGATAGCGACCGGTTTCGCCGCAGGCGATATTTGCAAAGTTATCCGTTTATAGTTAAGACAATTCGCTTCGCTCATACCCGGTCACTACCGTTCCCGGTTCTGACTTCATCGCAATAGGGACATCCAGACGCGAACAACACGAACAGATACTGATAATATTGTTGTAATTATTATCTAATCAATCATAGGGCTAAACAAAATGAAAAAAATCACTGCATTTTTGATGATGATGACGATGGGAGTTTTACCTCTTATGGCGGGAGATCACACAAAATTTTTCGACGCGGCAAAGATGAAAGCGCGCGTGATAAAGCTCGCATCCGATGAATTTGCCGGACGCGGCCCAGGCACCGCCGAGGGCAAAGCTTCCGCGCAGTACATTGCCGACGAGCTCAAAAATATGGGCGTGCAGCCGGGAAATAATGGCTCCTATTTTCAAAACGTGAAACTTTTTTCGCTCAGGACCGATCCCGCGACGACACTCAGCGTAGGCGGAAAAAGCGGCATGGCGAGCTATAAATTCGCCGATGAATTTGTCGCCTTTACCGGCGCGCAAAAAGCCGACGTCGCCGTCGATGCCGAACTCGTTTTCGCCGGTTACGGCATTAATTCCGACCTCTATAAATGGAACGATTACAAAGGCTCGCCCGCCGATTACAAAGGCAAAGTGCTGATGATCCTGGTCAACGATCCGCCGGCGACGACGTCCGAGCCCGACCTTTTTACCGGCAAGGCGCTGACCTATAACGGCCGCTGGATGTATAAATTCGAAGAAGCCGCGCGGCGCGGAGCTGCCGGCGTGATCCTGGTGCATACGAACGAATCCGCCGGGTACGGCTGGAACGTGGTGCGGACATCGAACGGAAGCTGGCGCTACGACATCGCGCGGGAACCGGGCGACAAAACTCCGTATCTGGATCTGAAAGCCTGGGCGACGAAAGAGACTTCCCAGAAAATTTTAAAACAGGCGAATCTGGATCTTTCCGACCTGCAGGAAAAGTCGAAAACGCGCGACTTTGTCCCGGTCAAAACCGGGCTCCGCGTAAAATGCAATTTGAAGGCGGAAACCAACACGGTCGATTCGCCGAACGTCGTCGGCATGATCGCCGGCAGTGACGCGAAAATGAAAAATGAGTACGTGATCTATTCCGCGCACTGGGATCACCTGGGCGTCGGCGCGCCGAACAGTAAGGGCGATAAAATTTATAACGGAGCTCTGGACAACGCTTCGGGCTGCGGGGCGGTGCTGGGAATCGCGGAGGCGATGACGAAGCTGCCAAAAGCCGACAGGCCGAAACGCTCCGTACTTTTCTTTTTTCCGACTGCCGAAGAACAGGGCCTGCTGGGCGCGGACTATTACGCCCATCACCCGATTTTTCCGCTCAGTAAAACCGCGGGAAACGTGAATATCGACGGGCTGAATATTTTCAGCAAAACTTCGGATTTCGTCGCGCTGGGCGCCGAGCGCTCTTCGCTGTGGGAGATCGTGAACGAGGTCGCCGCCGAACGCAAAATGACCGTTTCCGGCGACGCCCACCCGGAGCAGGGTTCGTTTTACCGCTCGGATCATTTTCCCTTCGCCAAGGTCGGCGTGCCGAGCCTTTCACTCAAAGAAGGTAATAAATTCATCGGCAAGCCGGCGGATTACGGCGATCAGATCTTTAAAGAATTCAACGAGAAAAATTACCACCAGCCTTCGGATGAATTCGGCGATTGGTGGAATTTCGACAGCATGATCCAGGAATGCGAGATCGGGCTTGCGATCGGCCTGAAGATCGCGAATACAAGCGGGATGCCGCGCTTTAAAACCACCGACGAATTTTCCGCCCCGGATAAAGTGAGAATGGGTGGGAAGTAGCGTAACACGCGATAGGCAATAAGTAATACGCGATACGTAATATGTGGTACGCGATACGTAATATTTTGTAGGGGCGGGTCTTGTGCCCGCCCGTTCTTTTAGTGTTATTTCGTGTTGGTTCGTGGTTACTTCTTAAATCGTTTTTTCATGCGGATCATAAAACAACTGGAACCGCGAAATTACACGAAACCACGCGAAAAAAGAAGTAAATCAAATTACGTATGACGTATTGCGTATTACCTACCGCGTCAAGTCACTTCTTCCGCGAAGTATAAATTTTATTCACGATCTTCCACTCGTCTTTTATTTTCAGCAGCGAAATATAATCGACGTAAATTTCGGCGGGGTAATCTTCCTCGACTTTGACGGAAGCGGCGTTGCCGGTGATATCGACGGCGGTGATCTTTAACTCGCCTTTTTCCTCTTTACCGGCGACGGCCGTAAAACCCGCGTACCATTGCTCCTGCGTCAACTGCCCCAGCTCACCGTTTTTTTTCACGAACATCAGCTTGGCGTCCGGCCAAAAAGCCTTTTTGAAATCTTCGACGTTGTTAAATTTCAAGCCGTGCAAATAAGTCTGCACGACCGTGCGAACGGCGGTTTCTTCCGGATTTGCTTTGGCGGCCTGGGCAAGCGAGATCGACGCAATAAGTAAAAGCAGGCTAACAAGAAGCAAAATTCTTTTCATAATTCTATTGATACGAAGGAACAAGAGAAAAGGTTATTTCAGTTGGTTGAGCAGGTTAGCTAACCTGTGATATATTTAAGCTCGAGGTTAGCATTATGACCAAAGTAAACATACACGAAGCAAAAACTCATCTCAGCGAGCTGTTGGAAAAAGCAATGAACGGTGAGGAGATCGTTATCGCAAAAGCGGGCGAGCCGCTGGTGCGTCTGGTGCCGGTGCAAAAGAAAGAAAGCTGGTGGGGTTCGGATGCCGGGAAGATATGGATGGCAGACGATTTCGATACTTTGCCGGATGATATTATGGCCGCTTTTTATGGAGAGGATGATGAGGGTACTGATTGACACTAACGTTTTTCTTTGGGGTTATGGAGGACTGGGAAAACTTTCGAACGATGTTAGAAAGTTTCTGGAGGATACCTTTACCAACGAATTTTATCTCTCTCACGTTAGCGCCTGGGAAATTTCGATTAAATACGGTATTGGTAAATTAGAATTGTCCGATGTGCCTGAAAGATTCGTGGCGGAAAGAGTGAAACGCGCGGGATTTATGCACTTGCCTATCGGGCTGGAACATGTAACGGAGGTTCACAGCCTGCCGCCTCTTCACAAAGATCCTTTCGACCGCTTACTGGTTTCGCAGGCTCGTGTTGAAGGGATGACAATCCTCACCGGCGATCCGCACTTTGCCGAATATAAAATTAACGTATTAAATGTTTTTGATTTTAAGATAAATTAAATGACCGATACTTTTTACATTACGACACCTATTTATTATGCCAACAGCCTGCCGCACCTGGGGCATATTTACACCACCACGGTGGCGGACGTGGTGGTGCGTTACAAAAAGCAGCGCGGTTACGAAACGTATTTTCTGACCGGCACGGACGAGCACGGCGTCAATATCCAGCGCATGGCCGACAAAGCCGGGCGCACGCCGAAAGAGCACGTCGATTTTATTTCCGGCGAGCTAAAAAAAGCCGATGCGATGTTTGGCCTGGACGGTTACGATATTTTTATGCGCACCACCGAACCGTTTCATTACGAAGCGGCCCGGCATCTGTGGCGCGAGATCGCGAAAAGCAAAACGCCGAAGGGTAACGAACCTATCTACAAGGGCTTTTACGAAGGCTGGTTTTGCGCTCCCTGCGCGGCCTTTAAAGGCGAGGACGAATATCACACGCCCGATGGTTCGGAAATTCCGTTTTGCCTGATCCACGAACGCCCGCTCGACAAAGTTTCCGAGGAAAGTTATTTTTTCCGGCTGAGCGATTACGGCGAAGAATTATTAAAAATAATCGACAAAGACCCGCAGCGGCTGCGCCCGGAAGCGCGGCGAAACGAAGTGGCCGCTTTTATCAAACGGGGTTTGCAGGATCTGTCGATCAGCCGGGTGAAATCTTCGGTGGCGTGGGGAATTCCCGTGCCGGGCGATGAAAATCATACGATGTATGTCTGGCTCGACGCGCTGTCGAATTACATCACGGCGCTGGGTTACGGAAGCAAAAATTTTATTGAGAACCATCCCGACGCCGAAGTCCCGCCGCTCCTTCGCCAGGAGGGAAGTTTAGAGAAATATTGGTCGAACGTCACGCATCTCGTCGGCAAAGACATCCTGCGTTTTCACACCGTCTATTGGTGGTCGTTTTTACTGGCCGTGGGGATCAAATTGCCGGACACGGTTTACGCGCATGGGCTGTGGCTCGATCCGCAGGGGCGAAAGATGTCGAAAACGCTCGGCAATGTGATCGATCTCGGCACTTTGCATAAGCATTTTTCCAACGACGCGCTGAGATATTTTCTGCTGCGCGAAATGGTTTTCGGACAGGACGGCAAGTTCGGCTATGAAAATCTGATCGACCGCGCAAACAGCGATCTGGCCAGCGGGCTGGGCAATCTTTCCAGCCGCACGCTGACGATGATAAATAAATATTGCGACGGGAAAATTCCTTCGCCCGTGATCGCCGAGCCGAATTTTATTTTTGCCAAGCGGGCTGGCGTGCAGCCCGACGCCCAGGAAACGGCTTCGATCCTGGAACACGCGCGTGACGAATTTTTAAATTCGTTTGACGATTACGCCTTCAGCCGCGCGCTGGAAACGGCCTGGACGGTGATCGCGCGTATCGATAAGGAACTCTCAGACGCAAAGCCGTGGAACCTGGCGAAAGACGAGCAGCAGCGCGAGACTTTAAATGCCGTGCTTTATCGCGCGGTGGAAATTTTGCGATGGCTTTCGGTGATGCTGTATCCCGTCATGCCCGACGCGACACAAAAAATTTACCGGCAGATCGGTTTGCCGGGGGATATTTCAAAACTCGATCCGAAGAACTTAAAATGGGGCGAGCTGCCCGCCGGAACAAAAATAGGCGAGGTCGCGCCGGTGTTCCCGAGGCTGGAAAAAGCAAAAATTATGGAAGAAATAAAAGACAGTGAGCAGAAAGCGGTGAGCAGTGAGCAGACGTCAGACAGTGGTCAGGGGACAGTGGCCGGTGAACAGATAAAAACCGAAGTACTGTCGGCGAAGGTCGAGGAACAAACTCCCAGGGACGACTTTATCAAGATCGACGATTTTCTCAAGGTCGATCTGCGCGTGGGTACGATCCTGTCGGCGGAAAAATTGCCGGATGCCGATAAGCTGCTGGTTTTCAAGATCGACCTCGGCGAAGCGGAACCGCGCCAGATCCTGGCGGGGCTGGCAATGTATTACGACCCGGAAAAATTGGTCGGGCGCAAGGTCGTGGTAGTGGCAAATCTGGCGCCGCGAAAGATGCGCGGAATGATGTCGCAGGGAATGGTCTGCGCCGCCAGTTTAGGCGACGGCGACACCCCGGCGCTCGCGACCTTTATCGAAGACGTGCCGAACGGCGCGCGGTTAAAGTAGCGTCAGCATCCCGCTGGCGTCTTGCCCACACGTTGATTATTAGCTGAGCGCGGGACGCACTCAGGACAGCCGCCGGGACGGCGGCGCTACAAGAAGACATGAAATAAAATGAAGCAGCTGATAAAAATCACGGCGTTAGGTCTGCTTTTGCTCATTTCCGGGTGCGGTATTCAGACCGGCGGCGAATGGAAAGAGGTCGCCATGGAGCACGAAGGCGTGGCAGTTAAATGTCCCAGTGCCTACATTTCTTCGAATTCGGTGGCAGGAGAGACGCTGCCAAAGATCTTTTGCAGGGACTCCGGAGCCGAGTATATGTTCACTGCCGAGGAATGGGATAAGGATCCCGATCCGGATAAAAACAGGGAAGGAGCTTTTAGGGCCGACAGCACTGTAGTTGGGGCGTTCGGGGATAACCTCATAAGTGCCAACACTGTAAAGCAGGGAGATATGATCGCGCAGGAAATGGTATATCTCAGCAAGGGATTGCCGATAATACCGGAAGCGAAAGAAACCTCCAAACCGGCCGATCTGACCGTCGAACGCAGTTTTTTTGTCGGAACGAGGCTTTATCATATGAGAATCGACTATCGCCTTTCCGATCCGGGCGCGTACCAAAAAGTCCTTGAAGATAACCGTAAGAATAGTGAAAAATATTTCGGCTCATTCCGGGTTTTGCGCGAAAATAGCTAATAATATACCCGCGAATCAGGAAAACTCGGGCGCGATCTTTAATTTGTAAAATTAGGGGGAAACAATGAAAACGCTTTTTGGCATATTTTTAGTGATGATGGTTTTGGGCACGGCTGCGGCGGCGCAGAGTGCCGGCGATCCGCCGGCGGCGATCTTTTCCGCGCCGAAAGCGGCGGAGATAAAAGAATTCGTCTCGGAAGAAGATAAGTTTAAAGTGGATTTTCCGGGCACGCCCCGTGAAGCGGCTTTACATGCGCATTCAAACAGTTACATCGTCAGCCGGGCCGGATCGGTCGCGATGATCATCGTTAATGAATTTCCCCAGGATCTGGATAAGAAAAACAACGGAGCGCTGCTTTTGGCGGCGATCATGAAATCTAATTCCGATGTTCCTGAAATGAAGATCTCCGATGAAAAAGACATTACACTCGGCAACCACAAGGCAAAAGAATTTACCAGTACCTATACGGCAGACGGGGGAACGTACTCTCAGGTGAGGCTGATCGCCGCTGGAAAGAGAATGTACCAATTAAATTACACCGCCCAAAATTGGCCTATGTTGAGCGAGCAGACAAAAAAGGAATTCGCAGCGGAAGCAAAGCGATTTTTCGATTCTTTCAAACTGATCGAGAAAAAATAATAAAGACCCCAGGGCAAAATGCAGGAGGAGGAGAAGATAATGAAAATAATATTTGCGATATTTTTAATGACGATCGTTTTTGGCACGGCGGCCGTGGCGCAGACGGGTGGAAACTCGCCGTCGGCAATTATTTTCTCCGCGCCGAAAACGGAGGAGATAAAAGAATTTGTTTCCGATTGGGGCAAATTCAAAGCCGATTTCGCGGGCGCGCCTAAAACCCAGACCAACCCCGACCAGCCGGGTTTCGCGGCCTACTACGTCAAGGACGTGCTTTCCAATACATCGGTGACGGTGACCGAATTCGGCGGCGAAACCGAAAAACAAAAAGACACCATCTATAAATACGTTAAGGATTCGCTGTTAAAGCTTCCGCAGGCGACGATCGTGACGGAAACCGACTTTCAGGCGGGCAAATACAGCGGCAAAGAATTTACTCTCACCTATGACCAGGCGAGGGTTTATGCCCGCGTCAGATTGCTGCCGGCCGGCAAACGCATTTACGAAATAAAAACCGACGTCATCAACTGGCATATGATGAACGAAGATAAAAAGAAAGAATTTCAGACGGAAGCAACCCGGTTCTTCGATTCCTTTAAACTGATCGAAAAGAAATAGATGCAATTCGAATGGAATACGAAAAAAGCTGAAGCAAACCTCGGAAAACATGGAGTTAGTTTCGAGGAAGCGGCGACTGTTTTTGGCGATCCGTTGGCTAAAATATTTTATGATGAGAAACATTCGGATGAAGAAAAACGAGAGATAATAATCGGGTATTCCATCGAAGGTCGTGTATTAATAATCTGTTTTACGGAAAGGGAATTTGATACAATAAGAATTATCAGCGCCCGTTTGGCAACTCCAAAAGAAAGAAGAGATTACGAAAATGCCAATAACTGAAAAAGAAGATATGCCGGAAGAATATAACTTCGATTATTCAAAAGCCAAACCAAATCGTTTTGCGGAAAAGTATCACCGAAATCAAAGAACGGTCGTTTTAGATGAAGATATTGCGGATGGTTTTCCCAGCGCTGAATCGGTAAATGAAGCTCTTCGCTCACTGTTGCGTGTAACAAAACAGCGGGAGATCGAAAGAAAATAAAGTATTCAGAGCCGTTCAGAAATAACCTATTCAGTTCTTAAAATCCTGTTTGACGCTTTGACGGATAATAAAAAATTCCAACCGCAATAAAAGGTCGAAATCCTGGACCGCCGGGATAAAATTTACCGGTAAACAGCATCTCATTACCCAATACCCGTCCGATCTGAAAATAATATGAAACGAATTCTGATTTTCGCGATATTTACTTTGGCTTTAGGGCTGACGTCCGGCGCGGTGAGCGCCCAGAAGAGGGGCAATAAACCGGCGATAAAATCTCTACCGGCGCCGAAGAGCAGGCCGCAGTTGGAAGTTAAAAACAGTGAAGCCGAACCCGCTTTGATTCCCGGCGCAAAGGACACGGACGGCTGGAGCCAGTATGAATCGAGACGCGATTCCTTCAAAATATCGTTTCCGCCGACGCCGATCGTGGCCGATGAATTCGATGAGCAGGGCCGGAAAAACGGCAGCCGTTATTACAACCCGGAACCTGTTACGTCCGCCAGGATCAGCCTCACACTGATCGCTTCCGATCTGGGAGTCGTCGTGACAGACGAGAAAAGCACGCTTTACAACAGTTGGTTAGAGGGGCTGATGTCGCCCGACCGGAACGGAAAGAGCGCCAACAAAGTGCTGCAGAAAGAATTTGCGTTCGGCAATACTTTCGGGATGGAAGTGATCGTGGATCGCGGCGATTATCGTTTTCACGGCTGGGTCGTCTGCATCGGCAGCAAATTTTACCAACTGGCGGCCGGGTCGGGAACGCCGGCCGTGGTGACGCCCGCCGAATACGCCGACGGCGCTAAATGGACCAGAAAATTTTTCGATTCGTTTCAGTTGATCGTAAAACCCGTTTCTCAGCCCGACCCGCTGCTGGGATCGGTCGAAAACGGCGTTTATACAAATAGCGCGCTGAATTATTCGATCGAAATTCCCGAAACATGGACAAAAGAGGAGAACAAGCGGTCGGAAGAAATGGAAGCGGCGGCGCTGGAAACGGTGGGAAATAATAACCGGCAGATCAAAAAAACGATGGCGGAAGAGTTTAAGAAAGCTAAGACCGTTTTTCGCTATTATAAGCACGGGACGGGCGGCAGGCCGGACGTTTCTTTTTCCTCGACCCTGCATAAGACGACACCGGGCAGCACGCTGGAAGCGAGCGTTCTCTCTACCCGGCAGATGCTGGCGGCAACCAGCCTCAAACCGGTGCTCACGCCGACAAAATATATCTATTTCGGAAAAGTGAAAGCGGGGGTGATCCAGGGGCAATACAGCTATCTGGGCCTGTCCTTCAAACAGAAAATGTATATGCTCCAGCGCAGCGATTATTACATCACGTTTGTCATAACCTATATGGACGAGATGGACCTGCTGGAGATCGATCAGAAAATGCAGACGCTGGTCTTTAAATAAGTCGCTTTAATAAGTTGCCGCGATGAAAAAACTGCTCAGGATATTTACCGAAATGGGCGACGACCCGGAAAATATTTTTGTTCCTTCGGCGCGTGAAATGTTTCTGGCGGAAGAGACGGAAGACGGGACAGGCGCGGAGCTCGCGGAAAGAGAATTTCGCTTTTACAGTTCGATCAGCCTCGGCAACGGCGTCACTAAAAAGACCTCCCGAGGACGGCTGCGCGATCTGGACGAATGGCTGGTAAAGTATTTAACGCCGGATAAAAAACCGGATAAAAAGCTGCAAATACTCGATCTGGGAGTTTCGGCCGGCATGACCACGGTCGAGCTTGCCGAATTATTAACCGGGCAAGGTTTCAGTTTTCACATCACCGCCGCCGATCTTTATATCGACGCATATCTGCTGATCGCAAGCGAGCGGGAAAGCGTCCTGCTCGACCGCGACGGCACGCCCGTTCATTATGAACTCGGCGGCCGCGGGATCGGAAATTCACGCGGGAAGAATATTATCCGCCGCATCCGGCTTTCCGGCCTCGACCGGTTCGCGGCAAATTGGCTGCGGCGCTACGGCAAGAGGTTGCGCACGCTGAGAGAACCGGAAAGTGTCGGCGGATTCGCAGTGCATCCGGTTAAGCTGCTCTGCCGCGCGATCCGCGAAAATTCACATATCACGGTGATCGAAGCCGACGTTTTCGGCGGCGATATTCACGGCGAATTCGATCTCGTTCGCGCCGCGAATCTGCTGAACCTGGCTTATTTCCCGGAAGAAAAATTGCGGCTGGCTGTTAAGAACATCAAAAAAGTTTTGGCCCCCGGCGGCCTGTTATTGATCGCCCGCACAGGAATGGACAACACGACGAACGGCACGCTTTTTCGTTTGAAAGAAAATGGCGGGTTTGAAATTGTCGAAAGATTCGGCAGCGGTTCGGAATTGGAAGAGCTGGCGCTAAAAACGCGCGATACGTAATACGTAATAGGTAATACGTAATACGGTAAGTGATACGCTATATTTGATACATAATTAAGTAATACGCATCGCAGGCCACGTATTGCGTATTACCAATTACCAATTACCAATTACTTATCGCTTATCACGATCTTATGATTCTTATTGATTCACACTGCCATATCGACGGCGAGCAGTTTAACTCTGACCGCGAATTAGTGATCCAGCGCGCGCGCGAAGCGGGTGTTGCGGCGATGCTCAATGTCGGCACCGGCGACCCGAATACGGGCGCGTTTATGGACGCGGTCGCCGTCGCGGACAGCCACAAAAATGTTTATGCCGCGGTCGGCGTTCACCCGCACGACGCAAAGCTCTATGACGACGCGGCTGAAGCGCATTTGACCTCGCTGATAAATTCCAGCAAAAAAGTGATTGCCTGGGGAGAGATCGGGCTCGATTATTATTACGGCCATAGCCCGCGCGATGTGCAGCGCGAAGTTTTTATCCGCCAGATACGCAAGGCGCGTGAATTAAACTTACCGATCATTATTCACTCGCGCGATGCTGACGACGAAACGGTGGAAATTCTGCGCGCGGAGTGTTCGCACGATGAATTTCGCGGCGGCATCATGCATTGTTTCGGCGGCACGCCGCAGATGGCGCGCGATCTGATGGAAGTCGGGTTTCTGATCTCGTTCGCGGGAAACGTGACCTTTAAAAAAGCCGATAATCTGCGCGACGCCGCGCGGGTCGTGCCGCTGGGTAAACTGCTGGTCGAAACCGACTGCCCGTATCTGACGCCGATCCCGTTTCGCGGCCAGCGCAACGAACCCGCCCGCGTGGTGGAAACGGCGAAATTTCTCGCGGAGTTTTACGGCGTGGATTTTCTCGACCTGGCAAAAGCGACGACGGAGAATTTCTGCCGGCTTTTTGAGGTCGAAGTAAATTAGCCACGGAGAAGATGGAAATGGGGAATAGGAATGGGAAATGAAGAAATAGGAAATTAGGAACGTTAATTAGCCATAGAGAAACACAGAGAGTTCACAGAGAGAAGAGGAGACAGGAAAAGTAGGAGCAAATTTTTGGTGTGTTTTCGTGTTATTTCGTGGTTACTCTTACGGGCTTATTTTATTCGCAATAAAGAGGAACCACGAAAACACACTAAACAACACGAAAAAAACAAAATCGCACAAAACTGTCGTTCCTTTGCGCTCTCTGTGTTCTCTGTGGCAAAAATCTTTACTATCGCGTTTCTGCCGTTTTCGTGGTAATTTTACTTAATTTTATGCGAAGAGCCATCTACCCCGGTTCCTTTGATCCCGTGACCAACGGCCATCTCGATATCATCGAGCGTTGTTCGAAACTCTTTGACGAGATAATCATCGCCGTGCTCGATAATCCCGACAAAAAACCTTTATTTTCCGTGCCCGAACGCTGCGACATGATCCGTGAAGTGCTGCCTGCGGCGGGCCCGCACGGCTGCAATCTGCTGGTCGAAGATTTTGCCGGGCTGACGGTCGAATTTGCCCGCGCCAAAGAAGCCGGCGCGATCGTGCGCGGCATTCGCGCCATTTCCGATTACGAATACGAGCTGCAGATGGCTTCGATGAATCGGCGTCTGGGGCCGGGCATCGAGACGGTTTTTATGATGGCGGCGGAAAAATATTCCTTTGTCAGCTCGAAACTGGTTAAGCAGGTTTTCGCGCTCGGCGGCGCGGTCGGCGGGCTGGTTCCGCCGCTGGTCGAAGAAAAACTAAAAGACAAACTGCATAAATAATTCACTTATATGGAATTTGATTACGTAGCCAAAATTTATCTTTATATAATGATCGGCATTAGCGTGTTGGAGCTGCTTTTTGGATTGGTGCTTCTGTTTGCCGTAAAGGAAAAGAATCCCGGCGAACGCCGGCAGCTGATAGGGCGTATACCCATGAAAGTTTTATATCTGGCGTTTTCTCTCGCGCTGTGGGCTCTTTTTAGCGCCAACATGGTCGACGGATTTGGAGTTCTGATCTTGGGCACCGTGCTCTTTTCCATCCTGGGTTATTTTATGATACGCGGAGTGAAAAAAAGAACTGCGCAGGCCGTGGAAACGGAAGCAAAAAATAATCATCACCTGAATAATAAATAATCGCTTTGTAATTTGTAAAAGATGTTTTATGGGAAATAAACCGGGAAAAGAATTTAGATTTTAAGTACCGCCGGACGCTGCGGGCGAGGTTAAAAAGCAATGATCGTCAGGCTCCATCACGTTCAGATCACCATCCCGCGCGACGCGGAAAACGAAGCGCGCGAATTTTACTGCGGCTTTCTCGGATTAAAAGAGATCCCGAAACCCGATTCACTGGCCGGGCGCGGCGGGTTCTGGCTCGAACTCGGCGAGATGCAGGTCCACGTCGGCGTCGAAGATAGGGAAGACACTGCCGGGCGCGAAAATTCCAAAGCCCACGCGGCCTACCTGGTCGAAGACCTGGCGTTTTGGCGCGCGCGGCTGGAAATGAACGGCGTCAAAATACTCGACGGCATCCCGGTGCCCGGTTACGACCGCTTCGAATTTCGCGACCCGTTCGGAAACAGGGTCGAGTTTATGATGGCGATATAAAGATTTGATAAGGAGCTGAAAGAACCCACCCCGGCGCGGAGACCGCGCCACCCCTCCTTCGTAAGGAGGGGAGTTTTGATGGGCGGGGTGGTTCTCTCTCGCTAACACGGGCACAACTGACTTTTATATGAAGCACGTTTTTCTTGTTTTATTTCTCGTCGTTTCTTTATTCCAATTCCTGCACGCCCAAAATGACGATGAAGTTATCAATATCGAGACCTCGCTGGTGCTGGTTCCGGTGACGGTGACGGACGGCGAGGGCAGATTCATTCCGAACTTAAAACGCGAAGATTTCCGGCTTTTCGAAGACGGCAAACAGCAGGAGATCGCGCATTTTGACACCGTCGATGCGCCGTTTACGGTGGTGCTGATGCTCGATCTGAGCGACTCTACCAAATTCAAGCTTGAAGAAATTCAAGCCGCCGCGATCGCCTTTGTCGAGCAGCTGCGGCCGGCGGACAAGGTGGCGCTGGTAACTTTTGACAAAGAAGTTTTTCAGGCGCTCGAAGCCACGTCGAACCGGCAGCAGATCAAAGCGGCGATCCGCCGTTCGACGACCGGCGGCGGCACCAGCCTCTACGCGGCGGTGGATCTGGTGACGGGTAAATATCTCGCCGGCGCGCGCGGGCGCAAAGCGATCGTGCTGTTTACGGACGGCATCGACACCACCAGCTATCGCGAATACACATCGGCCAGTACGCTGCGCTCCGCGCAGAAAACCGATGCGATGATCTTTCCCGTTCAATACGATACGACGGCAGCTTCCGCCGGCAAGCCTCCCGATCCGAACGCCAAAAAAATGGGAATGCCGCAAAAAACCATGGTCACCGCCCGCGGCGAATTCCTCAACGTGGCTTATAAAAAGGGCACGCAGTATTTAAGCCTGCTGGCGGGAAACAGCGGCGGGAAGTTTCAGTTTGCCGATTCCGTCGGCGATCTGACGGAGGCTTTTGCCAGGATCGCGCGGCAATTAAAAGAACAATACAGCCTCGGCTTTTACCCGGCGGCAGCGGCCGCGGACGGAAAAGAGCGCGACATCAAGGTGCAGGTCTCCGACAATCTTAAAGCAAAGCTGCGCTACCGGCGCGGGTATATTACGGCCCGCTAATTCAGGTCAGAACCGGGAGCGGCAGCGACCGGGTTTGAGCGAAGCGAATACTTTTGCGGAAATGCCCCCCCCCCCAGGCAAAAACACCCGTCGCTGCTGCTCCCGGTTCCGACAAATTGTCATAAAATAATCTTCAAACTAGCGCGTTTCGCGTTTTTCCATTATTGTTTTGTTAAGCTTTTTGTGATCTTTGTGTGATTCATGGTTTCAGGTTTACCGTCCGCTGCCGCGGGCAGTACTGACAGGAATTAACCACGAAAATACACGAATAATACTAAAAAGATGGGCATTTATCCGCGAAATTCGCGGCAAATTTTCATAAATTATGAGCAATTTTACTGTTTCAAAAAATGTGGCTGCAATGCGGCCTTCTTCTACCATTGCGGCGATGCAGGCGGCGCAGGCGCTGCGCGCTTCGGGCGCGGACGTGATCGATCTCAGTGTCGGCGAACCCGATTTCGACACGCCGGAATTTATTAAGGAAGCCGCCTGGGACGCGCTCAAACACGGCAAGACAAAGTACACCGCTACGGCCGGAATCAAGGCCCTGCAGGACAATCTGGTGAAATTTTATGCCGACCGGTTCGGTTCGGATTTCAAGCCCTCGCAGGTGATGGCGACTTCGGGCGGAAAACAAGCCGTTTTTAACGCGATCATCACGGCGGTCGATCCCGGCGACGAAATCCTGATCCCGACCCCCTACTGGGTCTCTTTCCCGGAAATGGCGGTTTTCGCGGGCGCAAAATGTGTTTTTATCGACACCGAAGAAACCGATTTCATTCTCAACGCGGAGCAGGTAAAGGCGGCGATCACGCCAAAAACGAAAATGATCATTCTGAATTCGCCGAGCAATCCTTCGGGACGCGTGATCCCGGCCGGCGAATTTCGCAGGATCGTCGAGGTCTGCCACGAGCATAATATCCTGATCGTCTCGGACGAATGCTACCTGCTTTTTGTTTACCCGCCGGCCGAGGTTTTTTCGGCGGCGACGCTGCCGGCCGAGCTGCGCGAAAACATCTGTATCGCGGGCAGTTTTTCCAAAACTTACGCGATGACCGGCTGGCGCATGGGCTATACCATCGCGCGCGAGGAATGGACCAAGGCGATGCTTAAAGTGCAGAGCCATTCGACCAGCCACCCGGCTTCGTTCGCGCAATATGCCTGCGCGGCGGCGCTCGAACGCTGGGACGAATCCTCGGCCGCGATCAGCGACATGCTGGCGGAATATGAACGAAGACGCGCGTGGTTCGTGCCCGCGCTGCAGGGTATCGAAGGCCTGAAATGCGATATGCCGGAAGGGGCTTTTTACGCTTTCCCAGATGTGCGCGGCGCGTTTCGCGGGGAAATGAAAACTTCGGACGATTTTGCGAATCTGCTGCTGCAAAAAGCGCACGTGGTGGTGACGGACGGCGCGGGGTTCGGCGCGGAAGGATTCGTGCGGATATCCTACGCGGCCTCGATGGAAAGATTGGAAGAAGCGGTCGAACGAATTAAGGACGCGATACGCAGTACGTGATATGAAGCGCTCTATAAAGATGCGCCATAAAAAAAGACGAGCTTGATAGCCCGTCTTTTTTTACTTCGATCAAGGATCGTTTAATAAAGCGTAAAAGTATATTGGATCGGTTTGGCAATGGTGTAGGGCACGCCGCCTCTTTTTGCCGGTTCGAAGCGAATGTTGCGCGCCGCGGCGATGGCCTGCTCGGTCAGCCCGTAGCCTAAGCTTCTGACCGGTGTGATCGATCCGATCGTGCCGTTTGCGTTAAAGGTAACTTTCAGGACGACCGTGCCGTTGATCTGATTTTTACGCGCCTCTTCCGTATAGGGCGGTTTCGGCTGCGATAGCAGTTTTACCCCCACGGTCGGGCCTTTCGGCATTTCCGGAGCGTCGTCATCGGGACGTCCTCCGCCACCGGGGCCGCCCGGTCCATAGCCGCCCGAACCCGGGCCGCCCATACCGCCATCGGTTCCTAAACCTGCGCCGCCGCCCCTGCTCGGGCCCTGCCCGCCGCCGGTGCCGCCGCCCTGCCCGGTGCCGTCGCCGCCGCCGTCAAAACCCGGAATTTTGTTTGCTCCCAGTCCCAGCGGTTTGCCGTTGTTATCGGGAATTACTTCTTTCGGCCCCTGGGTCGAGCGCCATACCTTCAGCGCGGGATCGCTGACGCGGATATCTTCCTGGCTGGGCGTCAGAAGGGGCGGAGTTTTGAATTGCGGGGCCAATCTGCCCTCGGAAGCCGGGGTCGGATCCTTGCGTCCGCCGCCACCGCCACCGCCACCGGAGGCTTTTCCTTTTTCCTCTTCCTCGATCTTTTCCATCTCGGGAACTTCATCGCTCAGCGGATAGATCGCCAGCGCCAGATCGTCCGAGTCGGGATTGGCTACAAAAACGTTCTGCTGAAAGAGATCATAAACAATTGCGCCGAGACAGATCGTGGTGACCAATACCAGACCGAAAATTCCCGTCGCCCGCAGGCGCGGATCGTTCAGAAAGGTCTTGTTGGGCACCATGGTCAGGTGGTAAAAACCGTCATCCGCCGGGACCAGGCTTTTTACCTCGCGCCAGCCGCCTTTTGGCGAAGCGATAGTAGATGCCGCCGTCGCCGCAGCAGAAGCAGCCGGGGTTTTGACCGCAGCCGGTTGAGCGGGCGTTTCGGCCGGAGTTTCATCGGCCAGCGAATAAACACGGGCGTTTTGGTCGGGAGCAGCGTTGATTCCGCTCGCGGCGCTTTCGACCGTTTCAAATTCGGGCTTCTCGAATTCGGGGATATCCAGCACGTCACCTGCGCTTTCGGCTGCCAGGATAGCAGGCGCTTCGGGAGCGGCAATTTCCGGGGCCTCGGCCTTTGGAGCACTTACCGGGCTCATTTCAAAGACCTGAAGTTCACCCCCGCAATTTGGACAAAAGCTGAATCTGTCGGCAAAGCCTTCCTCGCATTTACCACAAAACTTCATTAACTTATTCATCTTCTATCTCTTTCTCTTCCTGTTAAAACTGATATTCAGCATCAAAGCCGCTTATCCCCGCTTTTATTATAGGCGAATTGCGGGGAATATTAAAACATTAATCATTAGTTAAAAGTGTTAAAGCACGGCATTTTACTCAACTTAAGATGACGTTTATATGAAAAAACGTTGCTTTTTATCCGAAAAATTGTAGGAAGAATAATGTGAATGATAAATGATCGATGATTAGCGGTTAATGATTAGTGGTGAATTGGTAATGGGTAATGGGTTAATGGGTAATGGTAAGAGTAATAGGTAATTACTATTCACCAATCACCAATCACCTATTACCCATTCACTATTCACCGCTCACTATTCACCATTCACTGTTAATTGAGTTATAATGCACACTTTAATAATGACTTATTAGCAACCTGTCAGGGGAAAGACACAACTAAAAGATTAGTAAATTTCCGGTCTGTTTTAACCTATGAAAAAGAGCTTTTTACCAGCAATATTGATCGTTTTAACTGTGTGCGGCCTTTACGGTTTCGCGAACGCCCAGACACTGCCGGAGCCTTACCAGGAAAAACTCCTTAACGGACTCAAGGTGATGGTCTGGAACGACCCGAAGTCCGACAAGGTGACGCTGAAGCTGCGCATTCACGCCGGTTCGATGTTTGATCCGAAAGACAAAATGGGCGTGATGGCGCTGCTGTCGGATATCCTGTTTCCCGATCCGCAGACGCGCGCTTACTTCGAAGAAGACCTGGAAGGCAAGCTCGAAGTCGTCAGTAATTACGATTACATTCAGATCAACGCCACCGGCAAGGCCGACGAATTCATCAATATTCTGGATACCGTCCGCGCGGGTTTGGTGACGACGCCGATCACGCCGGAAAATTTCACGAAAATACGCGACGCGCGGCTGGCCGCGGCAAAGGAAACTGCCGCCAAACCCGGCACGATCGCCGATCAGGCGGCGGCCCGTCGTCTGCTGGCCGAATTTCCCTACGGACGGCCGGAGTATGGCTCTCCCGAATCCATCGCTAAGATCGATCGTTTCGACATGGTGACGGCCAAGGAAAAATTTCTCGATGCCGATAATGCCACGCTGGCGATAATCGGCAAGGTCGATCCGAAATTTGCGGTAAGGGCGGTCAAACAGCTGCTCGGCAACTGGCAGAAAAGCGACGGGATCGTGCCCGCGACCTTTGCCCAGCCCGACGCGCCGGATACGAAAACGGTCCTGGTCGATCTGCCGGGCGAGGCAAATGCCGAGGTCAGATTCGCCGTGCGGGGAATGGCTTCGAACGATAAGGACAACGCGGCCCTGATGTTTTGGACAGTGGCGGCGGAGAAAAGGCTGACCGGCGCGCTGCCGGCGGAATGCACCACGGCAAAGGCCGCCGGGCAGGACGGGCGCTCGGTTTTCGTCACGAACCAGTCGCATATACTGCCCGGAATGGTACTGATAAAGACTTCCTTTCCGGCGGAAAACGCGGGCAAATGCTTTACCGTTTTCAGGGCGACGCTCGATAAGCTGATGACGGAAAAGGTCGTCGCGGCGGACTTTAGCGAGGCGCAAAAGAACATTCATCAACTCGCCGACAGCGGCGCCGGCAATCTCGACGTCCTTTCCGATCTCTGGCTCAGCTCGGACACCTATAAATGGGGCAAGCCGTCCGACCAGCTGAACCTGTTGAAGGCCGCAACACCCGCCGACGGGGACCGGGCCGCCGCGAGAATCTTCGCCAAAGCGCCGGTCGTAACCGTGATCGCAGGCGACGCGGCAAAGATCAAGCCGCAATTTGCCGCTAATCAATTCGCGCTCAACGCCGAAGAAGAAAGCCGGATAAAAAAAGAGATCACGGATTTTCTGACTTCCTGGAAGGCGGCGCTCGAAAAACGCGACGTGGAGGCGTTAATGAAACACTACGCGCCGAAGCTGGAATTTTACCGCGACGAAAAGGACAAGGATCAGGCGGCCGTCCGTGCTGACAGCGAAAAAGAATTCGCGCAGTACAACAACGTCAGGATCGAACTGACGAGGACGGCTTTGAATCCCGATTCGAAAGATGCGGCCGACGTTGTATTTGATAAATCGTGGAATTCCAGCGGCAAGGAAATGACATCGACGGGCGCGGTACAGCAATTGTTAAAATTAGTGAAAACCGGCGGCGCCTGGCAGATCGTCGGGGAAAAAGATCTGAAGGTCTATTCGATCGAAAACAAAAAAATCCCACCCGTGAAAACGGTGGAAACCCCGCCGAAAAAACCGTAAGATTTGAATTCTTAATTTTGAATTTTGAATTTTTAATTGTTTGTTAAATATGTCCACCGAAAGAACCGCCGACGAATTAAAGCACTCGCGCGCCGTGCGCGAGATGTTCGGCGGAATAGCAAAACGCTACGACCTGCTGAATCACGTGCTTTCCGTCAACACGGATAAGCGCTGGCGGCGTCTGGTGCGCCGCAAGCTGTCCGACATTCTGGCGCGGCCGGGAGCGCTGGTGCTGGACGTGGCCTGCGGCACCGGCGACCTGTCGAACGAGCTCCAGCACGATTCTGTCGCAAAGGTCATAGGGACGGATTTTTGCCGCCCGATGCTGGCCGTCGCCGCCGAAAAAAATACGAAAAATCACACCGCGATCCCGTATATCGAGGGCGATGCGATGGCGCTGCCTTTTACGGATGAGTCGTTCGACGCCGTGACCATCGCCTTTGGGCTGCGCAACTTGTCGAATTTCGCCGATGGGCTTCGCGAGCTGCGCCGCGTCTTAATACCCGGCGGGCGGCTGGCGGTGCTGGAATTTTCCGCGCCCGTGGTGCCCGGTTTTCGCCAGGCGTTCCAGTTTTACTTTTCACACGTGCTGCCGCGTATCGGCGGCGCGGTCAGCGGATCGCGCGGGGCATATGAGTACCTGCCGAACTCGGTTTCGAAATTTCCCGATCAGAAAAGCCTGGTAAAAATGATGGAAGAGGTCGGTTTCGGCGGAGTCGAATACCAGAATCTGACCGGCGGCATCGCCGCCATTCACATCGGGACAAGAGTTTGATATGGAGCGAATATGGAGCGCGGGCATCTCTGCCCGCAATGGACGCTCCCGCGTCCAAACGCACCCGCTGGCGCAACCTGATCTTTCTTCTTTTTTGTGGCGTTCGTTCCGTTTCCGACCGCGCTTTTCAGTGCTATAATACTCTTATTGGTATTATCCAAAATTTAATTAGGAAGCCAAACCCATGAAAACAACTATATCTCTCACAAGCCTTTTTGTGCTTGTTCTTTCCGTGACCGTATTTTCTTTTATTAATACGGAATCTCAGTCAAAAACTGTATTTGCATCAGATGTAAGCACAGTTCCTACTAGCTATGAAAAGGTTACTTACACTACCACTAACGAAGAAAAAGCACAGGCTCGTTGGCTTAAACTGTACGATAATCTTGATGGTTATACACTAGAAGAAGCCAACAAAATTGCTGGATTTATTCCAAAAGACTCTGTTCCTGACTGTAGCTGTGCCGCACCTGACCCTGCAAATAGACTATCGCCTAAGCGTGTAGGTGCTGAATGGATTTGCACAGACTGCCCAAAACCTTTTTGGACGCCTCTTACTGAATCCGCTAGTGCTTGTATAACAAACTAACTTATGACAAAAAAGTTAATTTTGGGAGTGGCTTCGGTCACTCCTATTATTTTATCCGGGTATGTGCGCAGCAAAACGGCCTTTATTCTTTACACGCTGAGCTTTGCGCTGGCGGCGGTGATGAAGGTATTTCTCTGGAACTACGCGGCGAAAAATAAGGAAAACGGCAAGCCCATTTACCTCAAGGTCGGGAAGGTCTGCTTGCGCCCGCTCTTATATGATTTTAAATCTGTATGATTTGGCCTTTAAAAAACATTGCGGGCGCAAGCGGCCCTTCCGAACCTGAGAGGTGTTTTATGTCGCGCTTTTCTATTATAAATATTGGCGCTCTAAAATCGGATAATTAACAGAGTTCGTTGTTGTTTTTTGTTTTAACCTCTTATCTTTGTGCGCTTTGTGTCTTTGTGGTTTAATTTCTTTGTCGGTGAAGTATAAACTCTTAAATTTTGCGCGTCGTCTGGGCCTGTTTTTACTGGTCGTGTGGACGGTCGTGTCGCTGGTGACGCTGTTGATCGAACTGGTGCCGGGCGACCCGGCGGCCGCGATCCTCGGCGACCAGGCCACGCCCGAACAGATCGAAAATTTTCGCGCCAGGCACGGCCTGGACAAACCCGCGTTTTTCTTTTCCGTCACCACCGCCGAAGGCTTTAAATGGAACGGCCTCGATAATCGCTACACGGAATACTGGGGAAATTTGCTCCATGGCGATCTGGGCAAATCGTTTCGCACCGACCGCCCTGTTCTGGACATGATAATGGAACGCTACCCCGCGACCATCAAGCTGGCCCTGGCGGCGATGATAATTGCGGTCGGCATCGCCATCCCGCTCGGCGTGGTGGCGGGCACGCACAAAGGCACGCTGACGGATAATTTCGCCTCGTTTTTTGCGCTGCTCGGCATCAGCCTGCCCGGTTTTGTGATCGGCCCGGCGATGGTGTATCTCTTCGCCGTGAAATGGCAGGTTTTTGCGCCGACGGGGAGCGCCAACCCGGAAGATATCGTGCTCCCGGCGTTCACGCTGGGAGCGGCGCTCTCGGCAATTTTAACCAGAATGGTGCGTTCGTCCGTGATCGAGGAACTGGGCGAAGATTACGTCCGCACCGCGCGCGCCAAGGGCCTGAGCGAGCGGGTGGTCGTTTATAAACACGTCCTGAAAAACGGCCTGATCCCGGTGGTAACGATCTTAGGACTACAGCTCGGCATCCTGCTCGCCGGCGCGATCATTACCGAGAAAATTTTCGGCTGGCAGGGGCTCGGTTTGCTGTTACTCGAAGACGGCATCGGCAAACGCGATTACCGTCTGGTACAGGGCTGCGTGCTGATAATCAGCGTCACCTACATTTTGGCAAACACCGTCACGGATCTGGTCTATCGATGGCTGGACCCGAGAATTAGATTATCGTGAAAATGGTTAATGGTTAATGGTTAATGGTTAATGGTTAATGGTTAATGGTGCAGAGCTTTACTTTGGTATTATATATTGAATGTGATGTGAAAATTAAGCCCGAAGGCAACCGAGGATCGATTAACTAATCACGATTCACTAATTAATTTTATGGCGTTATTTAAAACAAAAGTTGACGAAGACAACGAGTTATTCAAGAGCAGTTACGTGGAATCGGACTACGCCGGCTGGGAACTGAGAGTGGTCGAATTGACCCCCAATTTCTTTGTCGTCGAAGGCATAAACGCCGATGGAGACACGATCTCGAAACAGGGATTCGATCAGGACGCCCTAATAGAGATGGTTGAGGCTGAGATCGGTGAATTTGTAAAACGTGAATAGTGATGGGTGAATAGTGATTGGTGAATTGTGAATAGGCTGCTCTTGATCCGTGAATTGTGAGTAGTGAGATAGAAAATATTTAAGAGGAGATATTGAATTATGCGTTCCCACCATAATTTGGATGTCTGGAAAAAGTCTGTTGATTTCGTGATCGAAATATATCGGGCAACAGATTGTTTACCAAAAGAAGAAAAATTTGGACTGATCTCGCAAATACGACGCGCTTCGGTTTCTATTCCGGCAAACATTGCGGAGGGCGCGGGAAGAAGATCGGATAAGGAGTTGATCCATTTTCTCTCAAATGCGCAGGGCTCGGCCAGTGAAGTTGAAACCGAACTGATAATCGCATACCGTTTGGGTTATTTGCCAAAAAACTGGTTTGATAAATTGATCGGTATATTAGATGAGATCGGAAAACTAATTACGGGATTAACAAGGTATCTGAAAAATAAGCCGGAAAATAAATGAAGCAGAGCTTTTTTTCACCATTTCACAAATCAGTATTCGCTGCATCGGATTTGTCGCGTAACCGATTCACGATTCACCGTTCACGATTCACGCACAAATGAACCGTTTAACTTACATAGGGCTTATCATCACGGCGGTTTTGGTTTTCGTGGCCGTCTTTGCGCCGTTGATCACGTCGCACGATCCGACGGACGCGGACACGTCGCGGCGCTATCAGCCGATCTCTTCGGAGCATATTTTCGGCACGGACGATCTGGGGCGAGATGTTTTCGCGCGCGTTTTATACGGAGCGCGTATTTCGCTTGAGGTCGGCATCATTGTCGTGCTGGTCTCGGTTTTTATCGGCACGATCCTCGGTTCGCTGGCGGGTTTTTACGGCGGCTGGATCGACAGTCTGATGTCCGGGTACGTCTTTAATGTTTTTCTCGCTTTTCCCGGCTTGCTGCTGGCGATCGCGCTGGTCGCTTTTTTAGGCGCGGGCCTGGGCAAACTTATTTTAGCGCTCTGCATCATCGGCTGGGTGGGTTATGCGCGGGTGATGCGGGCGCAGGTGCTGAAGGTGCGCGAATACGATTTTGTGCAGGCGGCGCGGGCGCTGGGCGCGGGCGACATGCGCATTCTTTTTACGCACATCCTGCCGAATTCCGTGCAGCCGCTGATCGTGCAGGCCAGCTTAGGAATGGCGGGCGCGGTGCTGGCCGAGGCCTCGCTGTCTTTTCTCGGGTTGGGAATCCCGCCGCCGGCGCCCTCGTGGGGAACGATGATCGAAAGCGCGCGCGGGCTGGACGTGCTTTACAACTCACCGCACGTGCTGTTTGCGCCCGGCATCGCCATCGCCCTGACCGTGCTGGCGTTTAATTTTATCGGCGACGGGCTGAGGGAATATCTCGATCCGAAGCAGCGGAAACGTTGAATTTTAGCCACAGAGATCACAGAGTTCACAGAGAAAATATTGCAGGGATAAAGGGGATACAAGGGATATGATTATTTATTCCGTTCATCCCTGTTTTCTTTCTCTCTGTGTCCTCTGTGATCTCTGTGGCCGGTTAACTCATAAATTCCGCGATCAATCTATGAAAATGATGACAACCCTGCTCCCTCGCCGGTGAATATCTGCCGCGATCATAGGCCCTGGAACGGATGCCGCGCTGCACGCTTTCGACGACGGCCTGGTCTTCGAATTCGACCTGTTCGAGACCTGCGCCCGCTCCCGTTTCCAGTTTGGCGGCGTCCGCTACAAAAGTGTAATACTCGACATTCGTAAAATCCGGACGGACCGGTTTTACAATATTGAGCGACAATCCCCACGGGTAAAAATTAAACATCATATTGGGAAAAACGAAAAAGTATTGCGCGGCAGCTGCAGTAGGCGAACCGTCTTTTGCGAAGCCGGTCTGCAGCGTCCCGTAGCGGAAAAGCTCCGTCGAATAAGAGCCGTAATCTAGTTCTTTATTGAGCGCGTCGTGGACAAAGGGAATGTGAAAGCCTTCGAGATAATTTTCGCAGTACAAAGCCCAGTGAGCGTTCAGCGTGTAGATTTTCCTGGCGGTAAGCTGCAAATCGGCTAAATTCGGCCAGGCGACGCGCGCGGTCATATCGTCTAAAAACGCGGCGAGCGGCGCGGCGGGCGAAAGCGAAGCAAAGAGAAAATTCGCCCAGGTTTCAAAAGGCAGTTTTGGCAGATCATCGCTTTCGGACGGAAAATTTTCGGCCTGCTCGAATTCCGGCATCGAGAGAAATTTTCCGTCGAGCGCGAACCGCCGCCCATGATAACCGCAGCGGATCAGATTCGCCTCGCACGGTTCATCTACCAGAATTTTCCCGCGATGCGTGCAGACATTCGAAAGACAATGCAGATCGTTTTCGCCGTCGCGGGAAATAAAAACCGGCTCGTCGAGAAAGCCTTCCAGAATGTTTACCGGGTGGACATTATTTACGATCTCATCGGCCGTACCGATCAACTGCCAGGTGCGGGCAAATATCTTCTCTTTTGAAAGTTCAAAATATTGCGGATCGGTATAGAAAACCGAAGAAAGAGTATGGGCTTTTTTAATATCGGCGTCGATGTGAAATTGGTCGGCCATTTGAGAAAATCGTACCACAACCTGGGAGCGCGGGCATCCTGCCTGCAAAGGCTGCAGCGCAGTCTGAAAAAAAGGACATTAGAAGTACACGGATTCGGCGGATAAAACAGATTTGCACGGATTTTCTGAGACCCGTTTAATCCGTCTTATCCGTATGATCGGTGTACAATTCAGTGCGCTGCCTGGGTCATGCAGGCCGGAGCCTCTAGTTCCCAGGTTAGCGCTCTTTGTGTTCTTAGTGTCTTCGTGGTTTAATTTTTTGACTATTAGAAACGCACTCGCTTACGCAAGCGCTACTGACAAGATGTCCGTTATTATCAACAATTTATCGAAAACTTACGCCGCCGGATTTCCGCGTTTGAAACGCGTGTTTCGCATGACGGTCAAACCCGATGTCGAGGCGCTGAAAAACGTTTCGTTCACGATCGAAGAAGGCGAGATCTTCGGGCTGATCGGGCGCAACGGCGCGGGCAAGACGACGCTGACAAAGATCATCGCGACGCTGGTGCAGCCGGACGGCGGCTCCGTTACGGTCAAGGGGTTCGACAGCGTGCGCGACGAGGTAAAAGTGCGCGCGCTGATCGGGCTGGCGACGGCCGAAGAGCGCAGCTTTTATTGGCGGCTGACGGCGGAGCAAAACATGATGTTTTTTGCGCGGCTCAACGGGATGAGCGACCGCGCCGCAAAAAAACGCATCGCCGCTCTTTTTGCCGAACTCGATCTGGCCGATCTGGCCAGGCGCCGCTTTGCCGAAATGTCCACCGGGAATAAGCAGCGGCTGGCGGTGGCGCGCGCGCTGCTGACCGAACCGCCGGTGCTGCTGCTGGATGAACCGACGCGCTCGCTCGACCCGCTGGCGGCCGCGAAAATGCGCGAGCTGATCTTAAACCTTTCGGCTCGCGGCGAACGAAAGATATCGATCCTGCTGACTTCGCACAATCTGACCGAGATCGAAGAACTCTGCCGCCGCGTCGGCGTGCTCGGCAAAGGCGAAATCCGCGCGGTCGATACGCCGCAAAACCTGCGCCGCAGCCATAAACAAACCCAGCACGTAAAAATCACCTGCCAAAATATTGCGCAAAATATTATCGAGGAAAAAGCGGGGGAAGTTCTGCCGGAGTTTGCGGCGGAAAAGCATGACGGAACTGTTATCTTAAGTTTTACCCGCGAAGCCGACGACGATCTGCTGGGCAAAACGATCGCCCGGCTGAGCGGGTCTGGCGCAAAAATTATCGACGTCGAAACGCAGCAGGCCACGCTGCTCGATGTGCTGGAAGCGCTGGAAGAAGGGTAATAGTGAGTGGTGAATAGTGAATGGTGAATAGTGAATGGTGAATGGTGAATGTGAATATAAAGCGGGTAATTAGTATATTTGAATTACCAATTACCAATTACCAATCACCATTCACAATCACCAATTACCAATCACTATTCACTATTCACGAATTAGAACGTGCTTAGTTCCAGGACAAAATACCCGCGCTGTTCCAGTTTGATCAGCCGGCCTTTAATATAGGGGGGTTGGAGAAAATCCTGCGCGCTGTATTGTTTGCCTTTTAGGCTTTGGTCGCCGGCGGTTTCGCTTTCGGCGATCAATTCGGCGGGAAACCATTCTTCGGGTTCGATGCTGACATCCTGGGGCGGGGCGATCTTTTGCACCTGCGAGGTCAGCGCGTCGCTATTAACGTCGCTGAATTTCAGCACGGCGATCAGCATTTTGGTATTCGGGTCCGGGCTGGGAGGGATGTTTTTTATCCCGTCCGGGCCGATCACACCGGTCTTTGCCGCGGCCTCTTCGACCCAAAAGAGTTCGTCGGGTGTCAGCGGCAGTTTTATCTTCCTGGCCAGTTCTTCGGCGTCATCGTTTGCACGGGCCGGGGCCTCCGCGATCTCGCTGGTGTTGTTATTCTTGTTGGCGACTTGATTTGAGGTATTATTGGAAACGCACGAAACGAAAAGTGAGAGAAAAATTATTAGCGGCAGAGGAGCAATAAAACGCACGCCTTGATGAGCCGAATTTTTCATTAGAGAATTTTAAGTGGAAAAAGCGCGATACGCAAACGCGGCACGCGATACGCGGCAGGTAATAGGTAGCGGGTAGTAGGTAGTTGGTGATTGGTAATAGGTGATTGGTGATTGGTGATTGGTAGCTGGTAGTAGGTAGTAGTTAGTAGGTAGTTGGTGATGGTAGTAGGTGATTAGTGATTGGTAATAGGTAGCTGGTAGTAGGTGATGGTAGTAGGATTGAGAATTCTTAACTTATTACCAATCACCAGTTACCAATCACCAGTCACCAATCACCAAATCACCAATCACCAATCACCAGTTACTAGTTACCGACTACCAATTACCATTAGAACGATGCTTTTGCTCAAACGAATCCGGGCTTTTGTGATTCGCGATTTTCATCTCGCGATCAGTTACCGCCTGGAATTTTTTATCCGCGTTTTGTGGGTACTGGGGATCGTGACGACGGCCTATTTTATTTCGCAGATATTTGGCGGGATATCGTTTGCAAAGCAGGCGGAGTGGCGCGATCCGCTGGCGGCGTGGCTGACGGGTGTTGCCATGCTCAGCTATTTTATGACCGGTTTTTCCAGTCTCGCCACCGCCATCCGGCAAGAGCAAATGCAGGGAACGCTGGAAAGCGTGCTGCTGACCCCCATCAATGTGCCGACGGTGGTGGTCGCGACCTCGGCGTGGGCCTATGTCGAGGCGACGTTTTATGCCGCGCTCTATCTCTTTTTCGGCTGGCTTTTTTTCGGCGTTCAGTTTAAAGGCAGCATTTTTCTGGCGCTGCTGTTTTTGATATTGACCACGCTGGTGCTGGCCTGCATCGGAATTTTGTCGGCGAGTTTTGCGATGGTCTTTAAACGCGGCGACCCGTTTGCGATATTGCTGGGGGTCGGGTCGGCGATGTTTTCCGGCGTGTTTTTCCCCAAGGAAATGCTGCAGCAGGCGCTGGGCGAAACCGGCGGGCGGATAATCTCTTTTATCATTCCGGCGACGCACGGGCTGGACGGCATCCGCGCCGTGCTGATCCAGGGAAAAGGCTTGAGCGAAGTAGAAAGCCCGCTATTCACCTTATTGATATTTCTCGCCCTACTGGGGCCTTTTTCGCTGTGGGTGTTCGGACGGGCGATCAAGCGGGCAAAACGAGAGGGAAGTTTGATCCAGTATTAGGGGTTGGCAGAAGTTGGCAGAGTTTTCCGAGTTGGCAGAGTTGCCGCGCGGCAGTTTCGATAATGACTAACATCGCCGAAGGCCACGGCCGCCGAACTAGAACTGAATTTGCCAATTTCCTTAACTTATCCAGAGGCTCGGCCGCTGAAGTTCAGTCCCATTTGTATGTTGCTCTGGATCTAGACTATATATCGAAACAGGAATTTGAGGATCTTTATCAAAATCTTGAAGAAATTTCTCACATGAATTTATCACTAGCTAAATATTTACGTGAATCAAAATAAAAACGACGCAGCCAACTCTGCAAACCCGGTGAACTCGGCTAACTTTTCTCCGCTGGGCGACAGCGCTCTTACCATCACGTTTGGAAATGTCATTTCCGAGGAATTAAACGATCTGGTGCTGGCGGCCGATGCGGCGATAAACCGCGATCCTTTTCCCGGATTTATCGAAACGGTTCCGGCATATTCTTCGGTTTCGGTCTTTTATGACACGGTTAAAACAAAGCGGAATGCCCGGCGACCGGAAACGGCGTATGACACGGCCAAGTCATTTGTAGAACATAGATTACAGGAAATAGTTCAGGTAATACATAAAGCAGGCAAGTTGGTCGAAATACCGGTTTCGTTCGCTCCTGAGGACGCTCCCGATCTGGAATTGCTGGCCGAGGCAAAAGGCTTGAGCAAAGAGGAGGTTATTGCGATCTTCACCGGGCAGACCTACCGGGTTTTTATGCTCGGGTTTCTGCCCGGATTTTCCTACATGGGCGAGGTGGACGAGCGCATCGCCATGCAGCGCAAGGAAACGCCGCGCACCCGCGTGCCTAAAGGCAGCATTGGGATCGCCGGCAACCAAACGGGAATTTATTCGCTCGATTCGCCCGGCGGCTGGCAGATCATCGGCAAAACGAGCCTGGAAATGTTTCTGCCCGGCGAAGACCCGCCCAGCCGTCTGCAGGCAGGTAATACAGTGAGATTTGTGAAAGAAAATGGCCGCGGATGAACGCGAATCTCACGGGTAAATCCGGTTATTTCTGTGTTAATCCGTGTAAATCCGTGTAAATCCGTGGCAAATATTTTATGTCTTTAACGCTGCTTTCAAACGGAATTTTGACTACCGTGCAGGACCTCGGGCGGCACGGCGCGCGGCGCTATGGGATCAATCCCGGCGGCGCGATGGACCAGAAAGCCCTGCGGCTGATAAATATTTTGCTGGGCAACAGCGAGAGCGAAGCCGCAATCGAAATGCATTTTCCCGCGCCGCAGATCAGGTTTGACGACGATGCGATTTTCGCCCTCGGCGGGGCGGAATTCGGAGCGGTTCTAAACGGCGATCCGGTGGAAAATTGGCGCCCGTATTTTGCCGAAAAAGGCAGCGTGTTGGGCTTTGCGGCCAGAAAATCCGGCGCGCGCTGCTATTTGAGTGTGAAGGGCGGCTTCGCCATCGAAAAATGGCTGGGCAGCGCCGCAACAAATTTGAAGGCGCAGGTGGGCGGGCTCGAAGGCAGAGCTTTAAAGAAAGACGACTGCCTGTCTTTAAATTCAAAATTAAAAATTAAAAATTTAGAATTTCGCTATAAAATTTCCCGATCGCTCATTCCTATTTACAGTTCCTTTCCGACGGTGCGGGTTACGGCCGGCGCGGAGTACGAGCTGCTTTCGGATGAAGCGCGCGAGGAATTAACGGGACAGAATTTTTCGATAGGGCTGCAGTCGGACCGGATGGGCTTTCGGCTGGAAGGTAAACCTTTGAGGCTCGACACGCCGCACGAATTTATTTCATCGGCGGTCGGTTTCGGCACGATCCAACTGCTGCCGGACGGGCAATTGATAATTCTGATGGCCGATCACCAGACGACCGGCGGCTACGCCCGGCTGGCGCACATCATCACCGAAGACCTCCCGCTGGTCGGGCAGCTCGGCGCAAAAGACGGAGTCGGTTTTCATTTTATCGAAACGGCGGAAGCGGAAGACCTGACAATGGATTTCGAGAAAGAATTGAATTTTTTAAAACTCGGCGTCTCGGTGAGGAAAGTCTAGAGAGTCCAGAGAGTCCAAAGAGTCTGGAGTCCAGAGAGTCTAGAAAGTCGAGAGAAGAAATTGCTTGGGAATATGGGTTTTAGGTTATAAAATTTGCCTCATAGATCTTCTATTACTTCCACAGGAGAACAAATAATGGCGGGCTTCAAAAGATTTGAAGAAATTAGCGCATGGCAAAAATCGAGATACGTAACCAAATTGATTTATGAAATGACATCGCGGGGAATCTTTTCCAAAGATTATGGGCTAAGGGATCAAATACGCCGTTCAGGGGTGTCGATTATGGCAAATATTGCCGAAGGCCACGGCCGGCGTTCGGATAAGGAATTTGCGAATTTTCTTAACATCGCTCATGGTTCGGCCGCCGAAACGCAGTCTCATTTGTACATCGCGACGGACCTTGGTTATTTGAATCCTGAGGATTTTAAAAAACTTTACGATTTATTAGACGAGGTGTCACGAATGATCATGAGCTTGTCACAGCATCTTCGACGTTCTTGTTGACTTCGGCGCTTCGGGATTTCCCGGACTTTTCTAGACTCTCTAGACTCTCTAGACTCTCTAGACTCTCTAGACTCTCTAGACTCTCTAGACTCTCTAGACTCCGGACTCTCCGGACTCTCCGGACTCAAGACTCTATGACTATCGATCTAAATTGCGACATGGGTGAATTCACGGGCGAAGCGGCGATCGCGAAGGACGCGGCGCTGATGGACTTTGTTTCGTCGGTGAATATTGCCTGCGGCGCGCATGCCGGAAACGAAGAGGTGATGCGGCGCACGGTGGAAAACGCGGTTGCGAGGGGTGTCGCCGTCGGCGCGCACCCGGGCTACGCGGACGCGGAAAATTTCGGGCGTTTGCCGATGCACCTTTCGGCCGAAGAAGTTTTCGATATTGTCGCCGAACAGGTTTCGGCGTTAAAAAAGATTGCGGAAGAGCAGGGCGGCGCGCTGCATCACGTCAAACCTCACGGCGCGCTTTATAACCAGGCGGCGCGGGACGCACAACTGGCGGCGACGATCGCCAGCGCGGTAAGATCGATCGATGCCGATCTGATCTTTTACGGGCTGTCAAACAGCCATTTAATTACCGAAGCGGAAAAGCTCGGGCTAAAAACGGCGTCGGAGGTTTTTGCCGACCGCACTTATCAAAATGACGGCACGCTGACACCGCGCAGCCGGCCGGGCGCGCTGTTAGTGGACACTTACGACGCGGTGGTGCAGGTGCTGGAAATGGTCACGCTCGGGAGGGTGAAAACTTTGACCGGCGAGCGCATCCCCATCGAAGCGGAGACTATCTGTATCCACGGCGACGGCGAACACGCGCTGGAATTCGCCCGCTCGATCAACGAAGCGCTGCGAACGCGGGGAATAGGAGTGGGAATAGGAGTGGGAAGTTAGGAAGAAGGAAATAAGGAAAGAGAAAGAGAAAGAGGATTGTCTTTGCGAACTTTGCGTCTTAAACTTTGCGCTCTTTGCGGTAAAATCTTAACCGCTAAGATCCCGAGGTATCGCGAAGTTCGCAAAGAAAACAACCCCCTTTAGATCATCCAAGTATCAATATTAACCACTGACAACTGACAACATGAAGAAATCTTTTTCATCGGCATTGCTCGGCGCGGCTTTTTTGATGGCGACGTCGGCGGTCGGGCCGGGTTTTTTGACGCAGACGACCGTTTTCACCGTCGATCTTGCCGCCAGTTTCGGATTCGTGATCCTGCTGTCGGTGGTGCTGGACATCTTCGCGCAGTTGAACATCTGGCGCGTGCTGGTCGCGGCGGAAAAACGCGCGCAGGACGTGGCGAACGAAACCATCTGGGGCAGCGGCTATTTGCTGGCCGCGCTGGTCGCGCTCGGCGGGCTGGCATTTAATATCGGCAACATCGCCGGCTGCGGCCTCGGTTTTAACGCGCTCTTCGGGATGAACACCGAAACCGGCGCGGTGATCAGCGCGGGGATCGCGATCGCGATCTTCCTGGTCAGACAATTCGGCGCCGCGATGGATTGGTTTGCCAAGGTCCTGGGGCTGGTGATGATCGCGCTGATAATTTACGTGGTCTATGCCGCGCATCCGCCGCTCGGCGAAGCCGCTTTTCGCACCTTTGTCCCGCTGGAAATTTCGATGGTCAAAACCGTCACGCTGGTCGGCGGCACGGTCGGCGGTTATATCACTTTTGCGGGCGCGCACCGGCTGCTCGATGCGGGAATTCGCGGGCGAGAACACGTCGGCGAAGCGACACGCGGCGCGGTTACCGGCATCATGCTGACGGCGCTGATCCGTTTTATGCTTTTTCTGGCGGCGCTGGGCGTAGTGGCGATGGGTTTGACGGTCGACCCGGCGAACCCGCCGGCTTCGGTGTTTCAACTGGCGGCGGGCGACATCGGACTAAAACTTTTCGGCGTGGTCATGTGGTGCGCGGCGATCACTTCGGTGGTGGGCGCGGCATATACCTCGGTGTCGTTTATCAAAACTTTCAGCCCGCGAATCGAGCGTTACAATAATTACATCATCGTCGGCTTTATCGTTTTTTCGACGGCCGTTTTTCTGCTGGTCGGCAAACCTGTCGAGGTGCTGCTTACCGCCGGTCTGGTCAATGGTTTTATTCTGCCGGTGGCGCTGGCGATCATTCTGCTGGCTTCGCGCAAAGTCTCGATCATGAAAGATTACCGGCATCCGCTCTGGCTGCAGGCATTCGGGTGGCTGGTGGTGCTGGTAATGACTGCGTTCAGCGTGGCAACACTGGCGGGGTATAAATAGCAAGTATTAAACAAAACTCTGAAAAGATTTCTTGAATATTATTCTAATTGTGTTATAAAAATGTTTAATAAGATATCAGCATCTTATATTTAGACTGATATGCTTTTTAAGTATAATTTGTGCCCTCAAAATAATTTTTCATAACCAACGATGCCAGATAGAGCCCCTATAACTCCCAAAGTACTGAAATGGGCAAGAGAGTCGGCAAAAATGTCGGAAGAAGTTGCCGCGTCCAAAATTAATGTACCGGTCGCGAAAGTAAAAGAATGGGAACATGGAGTAAGCTGCCCGACCATTAGACAAGCACAAGAACTTGCCAAAATTTACAAACGACCTTTTGCAGTTTTTTTCCTACCTGAGATCCCCCGAGATTTTCAACCGCTCCAAGATTTTAGAAAGAGAAATGCGAGAGATCTAAGCACTGCGTCGGTTTTTATAATACGAGAAATTCAGCAGAAACAGGAATGGATAAAAGATATATTTAAAGAACAAAAAGAACCGACACTCCCTTTTGTCGGGAAATTCTCTCTGACCGACAATCCTACTACAGTGGCAAAGGACATTTTAAACACACTCGAAATAAGTCCAGAGAATTATGTGAATACATATCCAATATTAGAATGGATAAATAAAACGGAAGCTCGAGGTATTTTTGTTTCACGAACAAGTTTTATTCATACTAGGCTGAAACTTGATAGTGAGGAACTTCAAGGTTTTGCAATTGCTGATTCGTACGCTCCCTATATTTTTGTGAATTCAGATGATTGGAACGCGCCGCAATTATTTACTTTGGTTCATGAGCTTGCGCATATCTGGATTGCACAATCTGGCATTTCGAGTGATATTGAGCCGATGAGAAAAGTGGACAAGTCGGTGCACCCTGTTGAACTATTTTGCAATGAAGTTGCGGCAAATGCGTTAATGCCGCTTGCGATGATGAATAGAATTAATTCAACTTTACTTAGGTCATCAAATGAACTATTCCGATTTGCAAAAAATATGGGTGTAAGCACCTTTGCTCTGTTGGTTAGATTATTAAATTTGCGAAAGATAACTTTTCCCCAATACAAATACCTAAAAGAAAAGGCCGATGAAGGCTTCGTGGAATTTCTGAAAAAAGAAGAGAAGCGAAAATTGAAACAGAAAGAGCTTGAAGGTGGTCCAAATCCTTATCTATTGAAAGTAAATAAAAATAGTAAATTATTTACTCAACTTGTTCTAGATGCATATCGCGGCGGCCATGTCGAACCCACTCAAGCTAGTGGCTTGCTAAGCACAAAAATAAATAATTTCCCAAAATTAGAAGAACAAATTTATCGATGAACGTACATACCTCCACATATTGTCTGGATGCTAATGTTCTTATACAAGCATGGCAAAAATATTATTCTCCTAGATTTTGTTGGGATTATTGGAAGATTCTTAGTAAATTAGGAAGAGAAAAAAGACTTTTTCTTCCGCAAAGTGTCTATGAAGAAATAACGCGCGTAGATGATGACTTAACAGAATGGTTGAAGAACAGCAAAATACCGACGCACAGGGTTGATGGGACTGTTATAGCTTGCTGGGCTGACATAATTGATAAAGATCCAACGCATAAATATCTCGTTGACAACGTAAAATACAGGTCGCTGGCAGATCCCTGGGTTATTGCGCATGCCATGAAAGAAAAAGCCTGCGTAGTTACTAAAGAGGAGAAGATAACTGTTATTAATTCTCCAAAAATAAAAATACCAAATGTTTGTGAAAATATGGGAATACGTTGGATTAACGACTTTCAGCTCGTTGAGGAATTAAAAATAGTATTTTCTTGTGAAATTGCGCCGTAGTTTAACTCCTAAATCTTCCGCGCTTGAAGAATAATCGCAGGACTTTGCGAGAAAGGCGTGATCACTGTTGGATTAAAGTTTATCAAGCACTGAGAGTGAAACGAAACAACACTAAAACACACGGAAAAAAGATTTGGACGCGGAGCATCCGCGATCAGTGGATAAACCGCCGCCTCTACAATTATCGTAAGGCCCTCTTCAATTCACCATTAACAATTCACAATTCACCATTAAAAAGCTACAATCCCAGACGGTATGTGGTATTGGGTGCGAAACATTTTCTTTATTCTGACGGGCGTGATTGTATTGTGGCTGGTGTTTGAGATCATCACGTTTCCGAATGTCATCAAGCTGAAGACGGAGAATCCGCAGACGACTTCGATGATCGAATACCGTCTGAAGCAGGCCGCCGCCGAAGGCAAGCAGCCCGTGAAGCAGATGATCTGGGTGCCGATCGAAAAGATCTCGCCCAATTTGCAGCGCGCCGTGCTGGCCGGCGAAGACACCCGCTTTTTCGAACACCACGGTTTCGACTGGGACGCCATTAATAGCTCCTGGGAAGAGGCCAAAAAAGAAGCCGCTAACGAAGCCAGGACCGACGGCGACAACGATGCCGAAAACAGCATCCCGCCGCTGACGCAGGAAGGCATCAAGGAATATATCTGGGACAATTTCGGCGTGCCCTCGCCCGATAATTTCAAACGCGGCGCTTCGACCATCTCGCAGCAGCTGGTCAAAAATCTTTATCTCAGCGAAGAGCGCTCTTTTCTGCGCAAGGGCCGCGAAGCCCTCATCACCTGGGTGATGGAACGCAACGTGCCGAAAAAACGCATCCTGGAAATTTACCTCAACGTCATCGAATGGGGCGACGGCGTCTATGGCGCGGAAGCCGCTTCGCGAAAATATTTCAACAAATCCGCCGCGCAGCTCGACCCGAACGAGGCGGCCTACCTGTCGGCGATGATCCCCAGCCCGCTCAATGTCTTTAACCCTAACAAAAACCCGCGCCGCCTCAAACGCCGCCAAAACGTCATCCGCAAAGGGATGAATTACATCAAGCTTCCTTATTAACAGAAAACATTAGACATGAGTAGGTAGTCAGTAGCGTCTGCGTTAACGGGTGCATTCCTGGACGCGGTCATAAAATCAGCGATGGTTGGCGCGATCTCGCCTTCGCTTTTATCGTCTTCCACAGACAAGCATTTAATGACTACAACCTGAGCCTTTAAAAAATGAATTAAAGGTTATTGGTCACGTGGGAATTAACGAGGAACACCGTTTGTGTATAAGCAAATGATGCGCAGCTAATAATTTCATGCAGATATCACGCTTGGGCTGCTGACGCCGCATATTTTTTCAAACTGACCCACGCCGTGGCTTAATCAGGTCTGCTGTTTTACAAGATTGTTTCCAGCCGGAAACAATCTGCAACGACGATCCGTATACTGCAAATAAAACGTTGGTAAAAATGGGATTCATGATTTGAATTCGGTAGGTTTAGTGTGTCTATCCGGGCGCCCGGATCAAGTAAGGAGAATGATAATGAGCAGAGTCGATCGAAGAGAATTCATCAAACAAATGGCGGCTTGCGGCGTGGTTTTGGTCTGGGGTTCGATTCCGGCGCACGCCTCTACCGTTGGCTGGCAGGAACGGCGCGACCTCTTCCCGCAGGGCGTGGCTTCCGGCGACCCCACCGACGATAGTGTCATTTTGTGGACGCGCCGGCCTCCCGTGAGTCAGGGGGCGGTGAATCAAGCGGCCGAAAAACTAACGGTCGAAGTCGCCGAAGATCCGGCATTTCGCCGCGTCATAGCTAAAAGCGCAACGCCGATTTCCGGCGATGAAGATTGGACCTGCCGGGTGCTGGTCGCCGGGCTTAAGCCGCGCAAGGTTTACTGGTACAGGTTCACTGATGAACATGGATTTGGCAGTCGTGTCGGCCGTACCGTAACCGCGCCGGCCGATCGCGATGATCACCCCGTCAATTTTGCTTTCGTGAGCTGCCAGAACGTTCAGCAAGGCGCCTGCAACGCCTACCGCAGAATGATCTGGGAGGACGAAAAGAAATCCGCCGCCGACCAGCTCGGTTTTGTCCTTCACCTCGGCGATTTCGTTTATGAAATGCTCTGGTACCCGGAAGACAAAGCGAAAGGTATGTATTACTCCCGCCGGCTGCGCGATCTGCTGCGTTACGAATCAGGCGAAAAGATCAGCGATTATCACATACCGACCACGCTCGCCGATTATCGCAGTCTTTACAAGGCTTACTTGTCGGACCCCGATCTGCAGGATGCCCGCGCGCGTTTCCCCTTCGTCTGCATCTGGGACAATCACGAATTTTCCTGGCAGGCCTTTCAGTCTCAGCAAAATTTCGGCAGCGGAACGCGGCCTGCACAAGCGGTAAAAGTCATGGCCAATCAAGCGTGGTTTGAATATCAACCGGGGCGCTTTTTGAAACCGGACAACCGGCCGCTGGAACATTTCGAGGCTCCGCGTGTCACCAACGCGCCGCTTAAAACTTTCGACGATCATGGGCTGGGACTGGAGGAGAATAATCTGGCAGCCATCAACAGCCTGAAGATCTATCGCGCCTTTCGTTACGGTAAAAATGTCGAAATGATCTTGACGGATAATCGTTCATACCAATCCCAATCTCTCCATTTGACAGACTTGCTGGATCCATTTGATGTGCCGGGTTTCCCCGGATTCTCGGACGAGATCATGACGATTATGGATGCGGGAAAAACATACAATAACGGAACCCCGCCGGCGACGATCAGCTTTAACGGAAAAGAACTGCCCAACCCGCGCAAGGACGCCGAACCCCAATCCGTTCTCGGCGCCGCGCAGAAAAAATGGTTTCTCGGCCGTCTGCGAGAGTCGAAGGCGACCTGGAAAATCTGGGGCAATTCTTTTGGCTCGATGGATATGCGGCTGGACTTTCATAATCTGCCGCCTGAGATGAAATTGAAGTGGACAGCCCCCGGTTACGGGCTGATGAACATTGGCGACTGGGAAGGATATCGCACGGAACGCAATGAAATTCTGGCCACCCTGCGCCGCGAAAAGATCACCGGAATGATCAACGTCGTCGGCGATAAACATGCGTTCCAGGCCGGTGTGCTCTCGGAAACTCTGCCGCCCAAAGAGTTCAAACCCGTAGCGGCCGAATTTGTTACCGGGTCGATATCAGCACCGGGAATGATGGAGGCGACGGAATATAACATGAAAAAAGATTCCCCGTGGCGGCCGTATTACCTTTACCAGTCCTCGCCCGACGCACCCATTCGTCCGGCGATCAACCTGGCGCTGATGCATGGCGTGCGCGCCGCTCTCGAACTGCAGAAAACAGGTGATCTGAAACAGGCTGTGGCGGCGGCGGGTAATCCGGCCAACGCTCCGCACCTTTCGTTTATGGATATGGGTGGTCACGGCTATTCGACGGTGAGAGCTTCGGCCGCGGAGATCGCAGTAGAATTCATCTGCATCCCGCGCCCCGCGGAACGCAGCGACCGCGCCGATGGCGGTGATCTGAGATACCGCGTCACGCACACGGTGAAGCGATGGAAAAGCGGCGAAGCGCCCGAACTGCTAAGAACCAAGACAGAAGGTGAATTGCCCTGTATCATTTGATCCGGAGAAGCCGAGTGGTAGGGCCGGGATATCTTTTGGACATATCCAAGCACCGAAGGTGCGTGCGAAGGTAGCCAGGGGTGAGCGAAGCGCAACCCCTGGAAAAAGTGATGCATAATTGAGAGCCCTGAAAGGGCGGCAGATTCGTCGCGCTCCTCCAGAGCGCGTTCCGTTTGCCTTGGACGCCAGACGTTTCACGTCTGGCTACCTTCAGAACGCAACTTTGTTGCGTTAAAAGACCGATAAAATTGCGTATCGCCTGACGTCGACGCCACTGACCTTATTACTCACGACTCGATCAACTCAATAGACTCTATGAACTCACTGCTGTTATAATCTCGTTTTGCATTTATCCACAATAATTTAAGAGGAAAAATACATTGAGCATACTGGTCGATAAGAACACGCGCCTGATCGTGCAGGGCATCACCGGCAAAGAGGGCACTTTTCACACGCAGCAGATGGTCGCTTACGGCACCAATGTCGTGGGCGGCGTAACGCCCGGCAAAGGCGGCACCACGCATGAAGGCATCCCGGTTTTTAACACCGTGGCCGACGCCGTGCGCGAAACCGGCGCCAACGCCACCATCATTTATGTGCCGCCCGCATTTGCCGCCGACGCGCTGATGGAAGCCGCCGACGCCGGACTGGCCCTGGCGGTCGTCATTACCGAAGGCATTCCGCAAACCGATATGATCGCCGCCCAGCGCTATCTGGAAGATAAAAATACCCGCTTTATCGGGCCGAATTGCCCCGGCATCATCTCGCCCGGCAAAGCCAAACTCGGCATCATGCCCGGCCATATTCATAAAGAAGGAAACATCGGCGTCGTGTCGCGCTCCGGCACCTTAACCTACGAAGCCGTCTGGCAGCTGTCGAATCTCGGGATGGGGCAATCGACCGCCATCGGCATCGGCGGCGACCCGATCATCGGCACGAATCATACCGACGCGCTGCGCCTGTTTCAGGAAGACCCTGACACCGCCGGCATCGTCATGATCGGCGAGATCGGCGGCACCGCCGAAGAAGAAGCCGCCGCCTACGCCAAAGAAAATGTGACGAAACCGATCGTGGCTTTTATTGCCGGACAAACGGCTCCCCCGGGAAGAAGAATGGGACACGCCGGCGCGATCATCTCCGGCGGCAAGGGAACCGCCGCCGAAAAAATGAAGGCCCTGACCGAAGCCGGCATCCGCGTGGTCGAATCCCCGGCCGACATCGGACAGGCAATGAAAGAGATTCTCTAATATGGAGCGCGGGCATCTCTGTCCGCATTGAGCGCGTCCTCGGGAATGAGTCCGGGAAGCAAAGATATCAGGGCAGGCCAGACACTGCCCGTTTTTATTTTAAAGCCTCAGGAAACCATTCACTTTTCCCCGGCAAGAAATTTCTTCCCAAATAAGCAAAAAACTGGCATATTATCTTGCATCATCTCTTCCAGTGCAGAAAATAAAATCAGGGGGTCAATGTCATGCCCGTTCAAGAGGAAACGGTTATCCGGCGGTGGTTCGAAGAAGTCTGGAACCAGCAGCGCGAGGAAACGATCGATGAACTGCTGCTAGAAGACGCGATCGGGCATGGATTGACCGACGACAAGGGAAATGTGCTGCGCGGCCCCGCGGGTTTTAAAACGCTTTTTCACGCTTTTATTCAAGCCTATCCCGATATTCACGTCGATATCGAAGAAACCGTGGTTCAGGACCGCGAAGTGGCGCTCTGCACTGTGACCGGCACTCACACCGGCGAAGGGCTCGGCGTCGCCCCGACCCTTAAGCGGATCGAATTCACCGGCCTCTGCATGATCCGGGTAAAAGACGGCAAGATCAGCGAAGCCTGGAACCAGTTCGATTTTATGAACATGTACCAGCAACTAGGCGTGCTGTCTTTGACGCTGGGATAGACGCGATACGCAATGCGCGATACGCGATGGGTACTTTCTTTGTCGCGGCTCTGCCGCTTGATGTGCGGAAAGGCTCTGCCTTTCCGTTGATCGCAAAAAAAATATTAAGGCTCCGCCGATGACTTAAGCCGATGCGTCTCTTGTTTAGAGTTCAAACTTTAGTTTGTCTTTAGTTTTAAGAATCAGGACAAGCCAAAGCTTGAACTCTGAACAAGACACGCACCCGCTGACGCAGGCGCTACTGACCTCATCCCCCAACATCCCAGACTTTTGAGCCGCATTAAAAAGTTTGCCTAAATCGTTCTTTTTGCTATATATTAGAGGACAAACTTGGCAAACCCCTGTGCCAGGCCGGCGGACATCTCCGCCCATTTTTCCAGCAGACATCGGTATTAAAGGATAAAATCAGGATCATGAAAAGATCGCTGCTCTTTTTGGCTCTATTTCTTGCGCTATCTGTATCCGCGTTCGGGCAGGATGACGGCGCCGCTGAAAACAAACAAACCCGCGCCGGGCGTTTCGACATTCAAAAAACCGTTCAGGGACGGTTCTATTTCATCCTGCGGTCTTCTAACGGCCAGGGCATTTTAACCGGTTATTTTTATGCCAGCGAAGACAAGGTCAGGGAAGCCATCGCTAAGGTCAAAGGGCTGGTTTCCGACGCCGCGAATTTCGATATCCGCAGCGGCGGCCAGCAATGGTATTTTTTTCTTAAGAGCGCCGACGGCCGGGCGGTGGCGCAAAGCGAACACTACACCACCGAAGCATCGATGAAAAAAGGAATCGAATCCGTCAGGCGAACCGCCCCGGAGGCGAGTGTGAAACCGCCTTCGAATTAAATTTTATGTCTGAAGAGAACATTGCAATCGTCCGCCGCTGGTTTGACCAGATATGGAATGAGAGGCGCGAAGACCTCATCGGCGAACTGCTGTCGGAAGAAACGATCGCGCACGGGCTGACCGATGTTTCCGGCAAGACGCTGCGCGGGCATGACGGATTCAAAAATCTTTTTTACGCTTTCAACACCGCTTTTCCCGATCTACGCATAAGCGTCGAAGACGTGGTCAGCGAACGCGACATGGTGGTGGCGCGCTGCACGGTCAGGGGGCTTCACCGCGGCGAGGGACTGGGCGTTCCGCCGACGAATAAATCCGTCGAATTTACCGGGCTCTGCATGATGAAGATCAACGACGGCAAGATCACGGAGGTCTGGAACCAGTTCGATTTTATGAATATGTACCAGCAGTTGGGCGTGCTGTCACTAACTCTCGGATAGGCTGGAGTCTAGAGAGTCTGGAAAGTCTGGAAAATCAAAGAAAGTTCACCTTACTAACCACCACGCCCTCTTACCAATTACCAATTACCCACTACCAACCACCATTCTACGGCATGCTGGCAAACCGGGCGATAAAGCCGCTGCCGCTGTTTCCGACGCCTGATACGACCAGTCTGCCTTCGGTGTCGAGCAGGCTATCCGGGCCGTAACCGCCGCCGCTATAAATACCGGTATTTAAAAATCCGCCCGGCGCCCAGGTTTCGTCCGGCACGCCGGCGGGTGTCAGCTTCAGTATCCGGATGTTTGAGATGAAGCCTCCGGTGATGAAAACCGAGCCGTCGTTTGCCACCTGCGCGGATTGTGCGAAATAATAGCTTTCGAATCCGGCGTCCGGTTTGAATATTCCGCCGCTGGCGAACGAGCTGTCGAGCATGCCCTTACCCGTGTACCTGGCGACGACGATGCCTGAGGTTGTCTGCGCCCGCCGGTATCCGGCGGCGACAATATTTCCATCGGGCGTCAGCGCCACGGAGCTGATCGACGATTCCACGCCCGCGCCCATGTTCGTAATTACCTTGCCGCGCCGTCCGAAGGTTTGATCCAGCGTGCCGTTGGAGTTAAATCTGACCATCGAAAAATCGGTATAGTACATCCCCGAAGCCCCGGCTAAAATTATTTTGCCGTTCGGCTGGATCACCATCGTGGCCCCGGTGTCGTAACTGTTGATATCCGTGGTGACGATGCCGGTCCCGCCCAGTTCGGGGTCGAGCGCGCCGTCAGGGGTCAGACGCATCAGCATAAAATCATAGTTGGAATTAAACCCGCCCACCACGATCTTTCCGTCGGGCTGCAGCGCGATGTCGAAAGCGTTGAACCCCTGCTGCATGTAAGTGAATATTCCGCCGCTGCCGAAAGATGCGTCCAGCGAACCGTCCCCGTTGAATCTGGTTACGCGTATCCCGGAACTATTGCTGCCGCCGCTAGATCCGATCAGCCCGGCGGCCAGTATCTTGCCGTCCGGCTGCGCGGCCACACCTAAAACGGAGGTCGTGGCCCTGGGATCCGAAGAGGACAGATAAACTTTTCCGTTATCGCCAAAAGTCATATCCGGCGTTCCGTCCGGATTATAGCGGGACACACCCGTCCCGTAAAAAAAACCGCCGGAACCGGGATAGGAAGTTAACCCGCCCGCGACCACGATCTTTCCATCCGCCTGCAGCGCTACGTCGCTGATCAATGAAACGTTATCCCCAATGTCGCGGCTGGCCTTTCCGACACCGTTAAAACCGGTGTCGGGCGAGCCGTCACTATTTAAGCTAAGGACTGCCATGTCGTTGTCGGAAGTATTGCCAACCGGCGCCGGCCTGTTCCCGAACAAAACTCCGCCCACGACCAGTTTGCCGTCCGGCGAAGAGGTAAGCGAGTTCACGCCGACATAGGGCTCGAGCGCAACGCTTCCCTGTGTCCCGTAAGACAAATCGAGGCCGGCGTTTATGTCGAATTTATAGATCTTCGCCCTCTCGTTGCCGACAAACAGGCTGCCGTTATTTTGATATTCAAATATATAACTGCGGTCGTCCGTGCCGAGGGTGGAAATTATCGTCCCGCGCGAGCCGAAAAAGCTGTCGGGCTTCCCGTTAGGCATAAAACGGGAAAATACATATTTTTTCGGATTGAAAATGTCCGGCAGGCTGCTGGTCCCGGCGGCCAGCGTGCGGCCGTCAGCCAAAGTGAAACTTTTCTGGAACACTTCGGAACGCCCGTTCCTGGCAGGGCCGACATATACTCCCGAACCGTTGAACGAGCCGTCGAGGCTGCCGTCGAAATTATAACGGGCAATCAGCGCCTGGGTAATAGCGGGCGTCGGGCTGCCGTCCGGAATGATCGAACCGGTGACGACGATTTTGCCGCCGCTTTCCACTCTGATCGAGGTGGGTCTGCCTTTCCAGCCCATGTGCGCGTAACTTCTGCCGCCGTTGCCGAAATTTATATCGAGCGCGCCGGAGGGCAGGTAACGATAGACCGCGTAATCGCGATACTCGTTTCCCTGATTCCCGACGGCCAGAACCGAACCGTCCGGCTGGATCGTGAGTGCCTGGATCACGCCATTAAGTAGAAATCCCGTCTCGCCGCCGTCAAAAACCTGAACGAGCGCTCCGCTCGGGCTGTATTTTCCGACGGACATATCCGGCCCGTGCCCGCCGGCGACGTATGCCGAACAGTCCGGCCCGACCGCCAGATCGACCGCTTCCGAATATAACGAGGGAATGTTAAAACTTGCAAGATTGAGATCGACGACACCGTCGTTTCCAAAGGAAGCATCCGCCGCGCCCTGCGGCGTAAATTTCACCAGCGCATAACTATAGCTCACGCCCCGTCCGGCGCGGCCGAGAACGATCATGCTGCCGTCCGCGCAGAGGGCGGATTTTTCGGCGCTGTCATTGCCCCTGCCGAAACCGGCGAAAGCCTTTCCGTTAAAACTAAAACTGCTGTCGGGAACACCCGCAGCGAACGCGCCGGCGCAGCAAAAAATAGCAAAAGACAAAATTACGATGATTCTTTTCATTATTATTCCTTAATTAAATTGCCGCAGGATACGGGAAGGCTTTGAATAAGGCCGACACGGAAGGTTCTCGCAGGTGTTATTTTACAAGGTTTAACGTTGTTTTGCAAGAGAAACTCCCCTCCTTACGAAGGAGGGGTGGCGCGGCTTTGCGCGACGGGGTGGTTCTCCTTAGACGATTACAGACTGTTTAGAGTTCAAGCTTTAGCTTGTCTTATTTCCTAAATTAAAGACAAACTAAAGTTTGAACTCTAAACGGCAAGCAAAAGATGCGCCAAAACTCCCCTCCTTACGAAGGAGGGGTGGCGCGGCTTTGCGCGACGGGGTGGTTCTCCCTAGACGATTACAGACTGTTTAGAGTTCAAGCTTTAGCTTGTCTTATTTCCTAAATTAAAGACAAACTAAAGTTTGAACTCTAAACGGCAAGCAAAAGATGCTCCAAAACTCCCCTCCTTACGAAGGAGGAGGGGTGGCGCGGCTTTGCGCGACGGGGTGGTTCTCCCTAGACGATTACAGACTGTTTAGAGTTCAAGCTTTAGCTTGTCTTATTTCCTAAATTAAAGACAAACTAAAGTTTGAACTCTAAACGGCAAGCAAAAGATGCTCCAAAACTCCCCTCCTTACGAAGGAGGGTGGCGTGGCTTTGCGCGACGGGGTGATTCTCCTTAGACGATTACAGACTGTTTAGAGTTCAAGCTTTAGCTTGTCTTATTTCCTAAATTAAAGACAAACTAAAGTTTGAACTCTAAACGGCAAGCAAAAAGACGCGTCTTAGGAAAGAGGGATGCCCCAGCGCCGGGGCTGAAGTGTCGAAAATAATTAACGGATTTCGGATTAATAATTTAGAATGCCAACAACAGGTATGCAGCAGAAATTCTCACATGATTTTATTGTCCGGCCGGAGGACATCGACGAGCAGGGGCACGTTAATAACGTCGTTTATTTAAAGTGGATACAGGACGTGGCGGTGGCGCATTGGTTCGCGCGCGCGACGGAAGAGATCAGGCAAAAGTTCGTCTGGGTGGTGCTGCGCCATGAGATCGACTACAAACGGCCCTCTTTTACCGGCGAAGAGATCACTGCCGCGACCTGGGTTGACGCCTGGACGGCGGTCACCTGCGAGCGCTACACGGAAATTTCCCGCGGCGGCGACTTGCTGGTCAAGTCGAAAACCGTCTGGTGCATGATCGACCGCGAAACAACCAAACCGGCCCGAATCACATCCGATATTAGAGAAAGATTCACCTGATCTTGGATTTAGCTAGTGATTTGCGATTAGACAGGTTTATTCCGGGTTTGTTTAGTGTGTTTTGCGACGCTGAATGGGCTTGAGAATGGGATTGTAATAAGTTTTATGAAAATTCTCCCGGCAATTGTTTTGGGTTGTTTACTTGTGCTGGCGGCAAGCGGCCAGACGGCTGCTCTGAGCGGCGTGCTGACCGATCTGGCGGGCGCGGCAATTCCGGGCGCCGGCGTAAAAGCGACCGCAAAAGACGGCAGGGAATTTAAGGACCGAACGAATTCCATTGGCGTCTATGCTCTGCGGCTGCCGGCGGGCACCTACCGGATCGAGTTCAAGATGACGGGCTGCGACGGTTTTATCGTGCCCGAATATGTGATCGGCCCGAACGCCGACGCCGTGCTCGACGCCGAAATACCGGTCGAAACCTGTAAGGTTTCGGACGCGAGTTCATGGCTGGCCGAGACCCCGCCGGTCGTGCCGCCGGTCGCCTCGCGCGCCGGAATGCTGCTCCCAAACGACATCAGTGCCCGCCCTCTGCAGGAACTGCCCGCCGCACCCAAACCGGGAAAAAATAAAAAGAAAAAAAGCCATTTTAATTCTAAACTCTGAATTTTTCATTTTTAATTTTTTAGTGTATTTCGTGTTATTTTAATAACGCCGGTAACATCTGCGACAGCCGGATAACGAACGGCGGAAACGCGACAGTTATGGAGCGTGTATTTAAATATTTAGAATTTTATGAATGACGCCATCGAAAATTTTCGCGCCACGGTCGAAAATGCCTACGGGCAGATGCAGAACATTTCGGACGAGGCGGCCGCCGCCAAACCCGCGCCGGATAAATGGTCGGCCAAGCAGGTGATCGGCCATCTGATCGATTCCGCCGCGAATAATCACCAGCGTTTTGTCCGCGCGCAGTTTAAGGATGACCTGGTTTTCGAAGGCTACGACCAGGAACGCTGGGTCGATTTTCACGATTACCAAAATACCGCCTGGCGCGATCTGCTGGAACTGTGGCACGCTTACAATCTGCACATCGCCCGGGTGATGGAAAATACGCCGGACGAGATTCGTACCACGCCCCGCGCCAGGCACAACCTTTATAAAACCGCGCTCGTGCCCGTGCCCGATAATGTGCCCGCCACGCTGGAATATTTCATGCTCGATTACATCCGGCACCTCGAGCAGCATTTGAAGCAGATAGCGGGGACGTAATTGGTAATTGGTAATTGGTAGAAGGTAATAGGTAGAATGTGAATGTAGGTTAGTTAGAACAATTGCCCGTATGAGGAAATATGATCGAGCGAATTCAAATTAATCCCGAAATTCATTTTGGAAAGCCATGTGTGGCGGGAACGCGCGTAACAGTACAAAATGTGCTGGAATTGGTTAACGAAGGAATTTCTTTTGACGAGATCATTAACAAGTATTATCCCGAGTTAAAGATAGACGATATCAAAGCGTGTCTTAATTATGCCATCGCATTAATTTCCGCGGAGGATATTAATATTGCGGCATGAGATTTTTGTTGGATCAGGATGTTTATCATTCGACGGCGATATTACTCAGGGGGCTAGGACACGACGTGATCCGCGCGTCGGATATAGGTCTGTCGCAAGCCTCCGATGAAACTTTACTCAAAGAAGCCGATTCTCAAAATCGTTTGTTTATAACAAGAGATCGTGATTACGGTAATTTGGTTTTTGTCCGGTCTTTGAAGATCGGAGTTTTATATTTAAGAATTTTACCCGCGACCCTGGACAGGATTCATGCGGAACTTGAAAGAGTTTTGACGACCTACTCCGAAGAAGATTTGCGCAAGGCGTTTGTAGTCATAGAATCGGGTCGGCACCGGCTGAGACAAATCATATAATCATGAAATTTTTTTATCTCATCGTCGCGTTTATTTTAGTCGCGGCGTTTTCAATTACCTCGCAGGCGCAGCTTTGCGGGTCGTTCGGCGTCACGCTTAATGTTCACGATAATGATTTGAACCCGATCAAGGATCATTCGATCAAGATCGTGCCGTGGCTCAAGGACGAATTAAAAGGCAAGGTGTTCCAGCCTGTCGCGGATAAACCCGGCGCTTCGGAATTAAAACTTCTCGAAGGCGAAGTCATCACCGGCAAATACAAGATCATCGTTTCCGCGCCCGGTTTTCTTCCAGCCGAAAAGGCGATCGATTTTCCTCACTGCATCCGCCTGTCCTATGACATTTTGCTGCTCCGGAAAAAAGAAAAATACCGCACGGTGACCGGCCACGTCAGTGACAACGAAGCAAGATCGGCGAACTACGTCGGGGTTACTTTTACCGGTGAAGACGGCACCGCGAGGTCCGTCAGCACGGATTTTATCGGCAACTACGAGATCAAGCTAAAACCGGGCAAATACATCGTGACCGTCAAAAAGAGCCGTCTTTCCCCGTATGAGAATAAAAAATTTCTCGTGCCGGCCGATGGCAAGATCGAACTGCACATCAGGCTGGAATCAGCGCGCTGATCGGTCACAGGCGCGCCCTAAAATAAACACGAAATCATGAAAAAATTTCCCGTCGTATTTTCAATTTTTCTGATCGCGGCGTTTTCGTCTGCCGCTTCGGCGCAGCTTTGCGGGTCCTTCGGCGTGAAATTAAATATTCACGACAGCCAGTTTAACGCCTTGAAAAATGCCTCCGTCGAGATCGTGGCGCCCGATAAAAAAGCCGACAAATTGCCGGGCAAAAGCTACCTCCGACCGGAGCATCAATTTAAGCCGGGCGATGACGGTGTGATGGAACTGCGGCTGGGCGAAGGCCTGATACTCGAGGACGATTACAAACTCGTCATCACCGCCCCCGGCTATCTGACGCAGGAAAAGACGGTGGATTTTCCGCATTGCGTCTGGCTCTCCTACGACGTCACGATGCTAAAAAACGGCGAGAAAAGCGCGCTGGTGACGGGCGCGGTAACGCTCGAACACGGCAAGCCCGTGCCCTACGCCGGAATCACTTTTACCGGCGCCGACCGATCGGAAAAGCATGTCAATGCCGACCAGAACGGGCATTATGAGATCAAACTAAAACCCGGCGACTACACCGTCGAAGCGCTGCGCCCGTATCACCACATCACCAAGGTCGAAAAATTTACCGTGCCCGCCGGCGGACAGGCCGCGCTCGACCTGAAAATGAAAACGCAAAGTTATAACGAGGACAAGCAGGTCATTATTCAGCAGCAGCGCTGATAGAAATGTTTTTTTCGTGTTATTTAGTGTAATTTCGTGTTTCCGTCTTTATGACCGTTAGAAATAAGGCTTAAGAAGTAACCACGAATTACACCAAACGACACTAACAAAATCCCAAAAAACAAAATTGATGAAATTGCGATGTTTTATTTTCCTGCTCTTTGTAATTTGCGGCTTATTTATTAATGCCCGCGCGCAGGCGGATTGTCGGGCTTATTTGCAGGCCGATATTTTTGATCGGGCGGGAGAGCGAGCGGCCGCCGCCGAAGTTAAACTCGAGTTCGCTAAACCACCCGCAGGGAAGATCGGATTCCATATTGCGCACGAAATAAAAGCCGGCGGTTCCCATCTATTCGCGATCGATTATCCCTGCAACGAGGATTTTATCGAGAATGTTTTCACTCTGCGCGTATCCGCCCCCGGTTTTCTCCCGCTGGAAAAGAAGATCGTAAAATTGAAAGGCGGAGCGGACAATATCCGTATTGTTAAGATCAGGCTGCGCAAAGCGGGCAGCTGACATTCAGGGCGGGCACGGCCCGCAGGGCTCCGGCGATTGTCGATTTAATCTTTAACTCCTTCTGTTGTATCATCTATAGTTTCGGATTTGATCCGGTTTTACTTTAGTGTAATTTCGTGTGTTTTTGTGTTCAGTCTTAATTCGTTGTTATTGCCTTTAAGAAGCAACCACGAAATCACACGGATCAAACACGAAAAAAACAATGGCGGAAACGCGACAGTTATTAGAGCGTGTGAAATGACAAATTTATATCAAAAAGGAATAATTATTAGATGAGCAATTTAACATTCGGCATTATCAAACCCGACGCCACGCGCGCCGGAAAATTCGGCGCAATTTTGCAAAAGATCGTGGACGACGGCTTTAAAGTTCGCGGCATGAAACTCATTCACATGAGCAGGAAAGAGGCCGAGGGCTTTTACGACGTGCACCGGGGCAAAGGCTTTTTTGAAGAGCTGACGGATTTTATGTCCAGCGGCCCGTGCATCGTGCTGGCGCTGGAAAAAGGCGGCGCGGGCTCCGTCAAAGCCTGGCGCGATCTGATGGGCGCCACCAACCCGGCCGAAGCCGCCGAGGGCACACTGCGTAAGGAATTTGCCACCTCGATCGGCGAAAACGCCGTCCACGGTTCCGACAGCGACGAAAACGCCGCGATCGAGATCTCATACTTTTTCAGCAAGCTCGAACTGGTTTAGTTGGTATTTGTAGGGGCAGCCCTCGTGGCTGCCCGTCTATTTCTGGAATTAGTTTAGTTGGTGTTTGTAGGCAGCCCTCGTGGCTGCCCGTCCTCCACGGGCGGAATATTTGTTTAAAAAATTCGCTTCGCTCATCGGGCGGGTACAAGCCCCGCCCCTACAATGTTACTCTCCGGTTGACACTTTTCAACTATTGTTTTACAAAGGTTTAAGCTAGAATTTAGTAGTCTCCCAGACAGCTTTCCGGAACATTTAAGAAAAGGATCACTAAGCATGAAAAAATGTCCTAGTTGCCAGCGCACTTTTGAAGACACGCTGCGTTTTTGCCAGAATGACGGCACGGCGCTGATCGACGAAGTTCCCGTTGACCCCTTTAAAACGATGATCGCGGGCCAGCCGCTCGAATCGCCCGAGCGGCAGGATCCGATCGAACCGCCCCAGCCGTTTGGCGAAGACGATCCGCTGCAGATACCGGATTTCGACCCGAATAAAACATTGGTCTATTCCGCCGCCGACCAGTCGGACGTGCTTTCCACGCCCTCCGATCCTTTTGCCAGTCTGCCGCAGCCGGAACCGGAAAGTTTTTCGCCGCCGCCCGCGCCGGATATTTTTTCCACGCCGCCGCTGAGCTCGCCGGAGTATCAGCCGATACCGCCGCCGCCCAGTTTTGCCGAACCGGAGCAGAGCTACCAGCCGCCGCCGTCGCCTTTCGATTCACCGTTTTCGGCGCCGCCGACGCAGCAAATGTCCACCCCGGATTGGAACCCGCCGCCGGCCCCGGCGCCGCAATGGGAAAACCAGGGAAATTTCGGTTCGAATACGCCTTTTCAGCCGCCGGGCGCTGCGCAGGGTGAAAATAAAACGCTCGCGATCATCGCGATGATCTGCGGAATTCTCAGCATCCCGTGCTGCTGGCTTAGTCTTATTCTCGGCCCGGCGGCGGCGATCATGGGCTTTATAGCCAAAAACAAAGCCGACAGCGATCCGATGAATTACGGCGGGCGCGGCATGGCGATGGCCGGATTGATCCTGGGGATCGTCGGCACCGTCATCTGGTTCGGACTGCTGATCCTGAATGTTATTTTCGGCGTCCTCTCGAATGTCAGCAGGTTCTAACGCGGAGCGCCGAATTACGGAGCGCCGAATTACGGAGCGCCGAATTATTCGGCATTACGCAATGCGTTCAAGCCCGTAAAATCCGAAAAGGCAGGTTTTATACCTGCCTTTTTAAGTTTAATTCGTGATACGCGATACGTAATAAGTGTTAGTGGTTTCGTTTGTGTTCGTGGTTTCAGTCTTTAAAGCCATAAGAACAAGATCTTAAGAATTAACCACGAATACACACGAAATCACACTAAAAAAACGAAGCCTACATTTTCTATACATATATACCAACAACCAATAACCAACCACTAACCCCAACCACTGACCACTGACCACTGACCCCCGACCACCGATCACTGACCCCCGACCACCGATCACTCCCGTTCCAAATTCGCATATTTCTCGATCAATTTTTTCAGGCCGTAGCCGGGGAAGCTGACGGTGAGTTTTGTGTTGTCGCCGGAGCCTTCGCGGCGGAGCACGACGCCGGGGCCGTATTTGCCGTGACGGACGCGCGTGCCGGCGATAAGTTCACCGGAGGAGCCCCCAGAGTTGGCAGAGTTGGCAGAGTTGGCCGACGTTACCGGTTTATCGCTGGCGGAGCGGTACAGGTTATCCATGCTGCCGGGCGAAGACGTCGTCCGCGGCGAATCCGAATCGCCGCCGCCGGCGGCCGCGCCTTTTTTCTTGTTAAAGAAATCCTTGATCGCGTCGGCGGTATTATAGGTTTTGCCGGTGTAGCTGGTGCGCGGTTTTTTCGGATAATCGGTAAAGGTATTTTTCCCCTGCGTCCCCTGCGTCCCCTGCGTCCCCTGAAGGGAGCGCAGCGTGTCGCGCGAAGCCTGCGCGTTTCCGCCCTGCGCAAATGACAGCCACGAATCCGAATCGCTCATGTCCTTGATCATCTCGAGCGGCATCTCGTTTAAAAATTGCGAAGGCTCGGCGGAAATGCTCTCGCCGTAAATTCGCCGGCGCGCCGCATGCGTCAGATAGAGCATTCTCTCGGCGCGCGTGATCGCCACATAGCAAAGCCGGCGCTCCTCTTCCAGCGCCTCCGGGTCATTGGCCGAGCGTGAATGCGGAAAGACGCCGTCTTCCAGCCCCGCGAGAAAAACGACCGGAAACTCCAGCCCCTTTGCCGCGTGGACGGTCATCAGCGTGACCGGCGCATTGCCGTCGTATTTATCGGTATCGGAAGCGAGCGCGGCGTGGTCGATAAATTCGCGCAGGCCGCCTTCCTGGGTGTCGTATTCGACGGCGGCGTTGACCAGTTCTTCCAGATTTTCCAACCGCCCCTGCGCTTCGTCGCTGCCTTCCAGACGCAGCGTGTTGCCGTAGCCGGTATCTTCGATCGCGGCGGTGACGGCCTCGGAAACCGGGCGCGGCCCCTGCGCGGCTTCCTGGATCCGCTGCGCCAATCGCTCCAACTGCTTTTTAAATCCGTCGAGCGCCGAGAGAGCGCGCGGCGCCAGCCGGCGTTCCGGTTCGAAGGCCGGCGTGACCAGCACGTTGATCGTCTCCCACAGCGAGACCTGATTTTCCCTTGACAGCCGCGCCAGCTCGTCGAGCGTCGTTTTCCCTAAGCCCCGCGGCGGCGTATTTATCACCCGCAGCAGCGCGATCGAATCCTGCAGGTTCAGCGCCAGTTTCAGATAGGCGATCACGTCCTTGACCTCGGCGCGTTCGTAGAACGAAAACCCGCCGACGATGTTGTAACCGATCCGCCGCTGCCGCAGCGCTTCTTCGAATTGGCGCGACTGGGCGTTGGTGCGGTAGAGCACGGCCAGGCGCATGCCCGGGTCCTGCCCGAGAAAATTGTCGATCTGCCCGGCGACGAAACGCGCTTCGTTTTCGCCGTCCATCGCCTGGTAATAGCGCACCAGCTCGCCGCCTTCCTGCTTGGTCCAGAGCTTCTTTTCCTTGCGCCCGATGTTGCGCGAGATGACGGCGTCGGCGGTGTCGAGGATCGTCTGCGTCGAACGGTAATTCTGTTCCAGCAGGATCGTTTTCGCGCCCTGGTAATGTTTTTCAAAACTCAGGATATTGGCGATGTCCGCGCCGCGAAAACTGTAAATGCTCTGCGCGTCGTCGCCGACCACGCAGATGTTCTGATGCTTTTCGGTCAGCAGCGAGATCAGCGCAAACTGCAGCGAGTTAGTATCCTGGTACTCATCGACCATGATGTATTCGTAACGGTCGTTGTATTTTTCGCGCGCCTCTTTCGACTTTTTCAGGAGCGCGACGGTTTTGATCAGCAGGTCGTCAAAATCCAGCGCGTTGGCGCGGGCCAGTTTTTCGGCGTAGAGCGCAAAAACGCGCCCGATGCCGGCCTTGCGGTCGGTCTGGTAATCGGCGTTGGCGGCGTACATAGCCTGATCTTCGCCGCGATTTTTTGCCGAGCTGATCGCCGACAGCACGGAGCGCGGCGCGAACTGTTTTTCGTCCAGCCCGAGTTCCTTTACCGATTGCTTAATGACCTTCATCGAATCGTCGGTGTCGTAGATGGTAAAGCCGCGCGTGTATCCCTGGTCGAGCGCTTCGATATCGGCGCGCAAAATGCGCACGCAGAGGCTGTGAAAGGTCGAGATCAGCGGCGCGGAACGCAGTTCCTGGCCTTCGAGCAGTTTTTTGACGCGGTCGCGCATCTCGCCCGCCGCCTTATTGGTAAAGGTCACCGCCAGAATATGCCACGGCGCAACCTGCTTTTCCGCGATCAGATAAGCGATGCGGATAGTGATCACGCGGGTTTTGCCGGAACCGGCCCCGGCGAGAATTAAAAGAGGGCCTTCGGTGTATTCGACGGCTTCACGCTGCCGCTCGTTGAGTGTTGCAAGTAATTCCATTTTGTATGGATCAAGTTTAAAGGGTGCGCGGCGTTGCGTCAATGAAACAAAGGTAGGAAGAAAATTCTATCGCGAAGTAAACTTGGAGTTAATGGGCTAAAAAATTACTTATTTTGTTTTAATAAATGCTTGTAAGGAGCAACCTTTTTCTGGAATTCACTGAAGGCTTTTTCTAAATCAGAGTCTATAGTGAAAGTTTTTTGACTGATACGATGAAAATTAGCATTTAACATCTTACCTATTATTCTAACCACTCCTACGTCAACAAACTTGTTTCCTTTCAACATTCCTGTTTCTCCGGTCTTTTCAAACGAAATAAAGGCTTCCCAGCCATTGTCTACCAATCGTTCAAGATCTCCGATAGTTTTATAGCCTGCTGATGTCAGTTCATCAATTAAATTTGATATGTGTGGATCGCTAGCATGTCGTCTATCAGGAAATTTATCAATTAAATAAGCACGCATAGTATCAAGATTAATAAGTTGATCAAATTTTTCTTCTTTATTACCCGTCTTAAATGTTTCAATGATTTCCTTTTGCTTTTTATGTCGCTGTTCAAAGAAAAGTTGAAAATGCTTATCAGCAACATAAAACATCCCGCTTAATGCGTGAAAGTCTCGCTTTAGTTCACTGGGAATATCTTGTTCAGTTTTGTAATCCAAATGATGTGAAATGTTAGCCCAAGCATCCATTGCTATAGTGCGAACCTGGATTTCAAATGGGATATTTTTAACAAGATCATACCTATCTCCTTTATATTTGCTTCCGAATCTCACTATATAATGAACTGACATGTAACCAAAGGAAGTGGTATCTTTTGCTTCAACTTTATCATCGGAAGACAGTACTATGAAGTTTTTGCGAATGAGATCGCCAATGCCAGGGATATCAGATAAGAAAAGGCAAATAATCCTCAATCCAACAAAATCTTGTATCTGTTCGAAAGGCTCCGCAAATTGATGTTGTTCGATTTTGTCGACGCATGAATCTAATTTTTTAACTCGCGAAGGAATCGAGTGATATTTAATTGGACTGGCATCGAGTTTCTTTTCAAGAGTATAGTATGCCTCGTCCTTGAGTTGCTTATATAGATGTTCGCGATGCTGAAAATCTTTAGTAAACTTAACCTTATCAAAAGTGGAAGCTTTATTTGGCATACCTAACAGTGTGAGGTGTAAACTACGCCACCTTTAGATCCCCTTCTTCTTTTTTCGGCTTCTGTTTCTTAACCAATCGTTCTTTATATTGATCTTGCAGTTCTATATAGTGCTCGATTAATTTTTTAGGGTCGTTATCGAACTCCGCAGAGATTTTTTTTCGTACCGTTCTAATTTCTTCGATGGCCTTATCTGATTTCATTGGTGGTGCCTCCCAGTAATTCTAAAGGTGTTACCAGCATAGGGATGTGTAACCTAAGAATATCATTTATCCGCTTAATATGTCCGAATTTATTAGCGTTAGCAAGATGAGTACAATTCCAGGTCAGTAGAAAATCACAATCATGATATGAGGCAAGCGCAAGATGTAGCGCGTCTCCAGCGGGATCGCGAGGCATTAATTTCTGATCGATATAAAATTCAACGATTTTAATTACTTCGATATCTGCGGCGAGTAATGGCAAGGCTCTCATCAAGCTTAACGCATCGTTTTTCCCGGGAAAATCTCCTTTTCTTAGCTCTTCAACAACGGCGATGCTTGTGAATAATTCGTAGTTTTCAGAGGCGTTCTCCCACCAATCTCGAGTCCATTCACGCCGCGCGATCATATCCGGTTCGGTTCTGACCTCGAAGTAAAAACTCGGAATTGTTGTTTCAATATAAACTTTCGGTTTCATAGGAGAATGTATGGAATCAAGTTTAAAGGGTGCGCGGCGTTGCGTCAATGAAACAAAGCGATTACCTGAAGTGCCTGGGAGCGCCGAATTTATTCGGCAATAAACGCGGAGCGTTCGAAAGAGGGCCACGGATGAACACGGAAAAATGGATAAACACGGATCTAATTTGTAGATGGATGCCCATGTCAGTAGCCCGCGCGTCAGCAAGGGCTTATTTTATTGCGTTGAAGATGCGCCCTTCCTGACGGTCGGGCTACTGACACATTGCCTTAGCCAAAGACGTCAACCAAATCAAGACACTACCAAAGGGGAAGGGGGGCTTAATTTGATTACCCGCCCCAAGCCGGCGGAAATTAAGTCGCCGTGTCAGCAGCCCGCGCGTCAGCAAGGGAGCTTATCTTATTTCCCAAAAATGCGCCCTTCCTGACGGTCGGGCTACGGACACATTGCCCCGGCCAAAGACGTCAACCAAATTAAAACACTACCAAAGCGGAAGTGATCTGACCGGATTTAGGTCACAAAACGACCCCGGAATCTCACTATGTTCGGGAGCATACAGACCAGTAAAATAAGGGTAAGCGGCCTGTTTTTGAACAATTTAAAAAAATGTGCGAATTTAACAATTTTTATTGCAAAAAGTATTGACAAGGCGAAACTTAGTGAATTAAACTGAGTTCACTTTTTCAGCTCCCGCTCAAGGGCAACTTCAATGTTCTTTAGCGATTATTAGTTTTGTTAAAACTAAGAGTTTTTTTGTTTTCAACATAACCAGTTCCATATTTTGCTAAATGAGTAAGACGTCTGCTTTTCAACTAATAAGAAAATTCACCAGGGATTTTTTACGTCCCTATACGAACAGTTGTTTTCTGGTCGTCGGTCTTACCTTTCTTTCGGTTCTGCTTCAGCTGCCGATTCCGATCATTACGATGTACATGATCGACTATACGGTCAATTCGAAGGATTTTTCCCTGGTTACCCAATTGATGATCGTCCTGGGGGCTTTGATCGTCACCAAGCATGTATTTTCTTACGTCAACGAACTGGTCACCCTTCGCCTGAGAGAGGATATCGTTTTCGATATTCAGCAAGAACAATTACGCCATATTCATAAATTGCCGTTGAGTTTCTTTTCGATGTATCACTCGACGTATCTGCAGAACCGCGTCATGAACGATTCGAGGGCGATCGAGGGCGCGCTGGTCAGGGCGCTGGTGACGGTTCTCGTTGACGGGCTGACGTTCCTGGTGGGAATTAGCCTGATCTTTTATTTCAGATACGAACTCGCGCTTTATTTATTGGCATTTCTCGCGCCCTTCGCTTATATCAGGTATTTTGCCGATCAAAAAATGAAGATTCTGGCGGCCGATATGCAGGAGATCGCGGCGGTTTCGTCGGCGATCGTCAGTGAGGATTTTGCCGGAATAAAGACGATCAAGAGTTACCAGAGAGAGGCTTTTCAGGAATCGATAGTCGGCAAATATTTCACGTCCCTTAAAGACATCTATTATAGAACGAATAAATTCGGCATTTTCAGCACCGTTGCTACCAGCTTAATAACGTCGATGTGCCTGGCCTTCGTCATCTGGTATGGCTGCCGGGCAGTTTTAGCCGGAAGCATGACTTTGGGCGAGGTATTTGCGATCACCTCGCTTCTGACATTTCTTTACGGGCCGATAAATAATTTTGTCGCTACCAACTTAAAGCTTCAGCAGGCCTCGGTTTCCATTCAGAGGATCTACGAATTTCTCGACCAGCAGGGAGAAGATACGCAGGGGATCGAAGGCGGGCATCTGGAAGGAAGTATCGAATTTAAGAATGTTACATTCTCATATTTCGATGAAGGCCAGAAGGTTTTAGATAACGTATCGTTCGAGATATTTCCCGGCGAGACGGTGGCGCTGGTCGGCAGGACAGGGGCCGGCAAAAGCACGCTGGTCAACTTGCTGCTTGGTTTCTACCGCCATTCCGAAGGTGAAATATTGATCGATGGCGAGCCGATCGAGGAGTTATCGCTGGATTTTTTAAGAAGCTCGATCGGCGTGGTCGATCAGCAGACATTTCTCTTTAGCGGAACTATTAATGAAAATATCGCTTTTGGAAACCCGAGCGCCTCAAGTGAAGATATCGTCGAAGCCTGCCGAAAATCTTACGCGGCGGAATTTATCGACAAATCACCGGATGGGTATGAATCGATCGTCGGTGAAAGAGGAATAAAAATTTCGGGCGGCCAAAGCCAGCGGATAGCTCTGGCCAGGATGTTCTTAAAAAATCCCGACCTCCTGATCCTTGACGAGGCGGTGTCCGCCATCGATTCGGATTCCGAGCGATATATTCAAAAAGCCCTGGTTTCTCTGACCGAGCAAAAAACTACCATCATAATCGCGCACAGACTATCGTCTTTGCTGATGGCCGACAGGGTGATTGTGCTGGATCAGGGAAAAATTGTGGAAGAGGGCAGTCACAAGGAATTGATGCGATCCAAGGGAATTTACGCCGATCTATTCGAAGAGCAAATTAATAATCCTATCGGGGCAGACCGGATGGAGAATCTTACCGCAGTCGTTTAAATAAGGAGAGATTATGAGAAAAATCGTGTTACCGCCAAAATTCAGGACCTGGTCAAAGGGAGAGTGGCACATTTACTTCGACCCGTACAACTTCATTTGGGTACGGGTAAATGACAGCGGCAAGTTTTTGATGGACCTGTTCGCCAAACACCGGACTGTTAACGACATCGCGGAAATTGTGACTGCTCAATTTTCCCTGCCGCGGGAAAAAGCGCTCGGCGCGATCGATAATTTTGTCGATACGATCGTCAAGTCCGGTTTTATGCACTATGACCGCTACGAAGAAAAAGACCGGGACGTATTTCCGACGATAGATTTTCCGCATGACATTTACGTTCACCTGACCAACAAATGTAATTTGAAATGCCCTTATTGTTATAACAAGGACGACCGGGAAAATAAGATCTTTCTGGAAAAAGCCGGCCTGGTCTCACCGACTTTAAGCACCGAGGAATTCAAACACCTGATCTCGAGAATGATCGAATGCGGCGTGAAACGGATCCTCTTTACCGGCGGCGAGCCTTTAATGAGACACGATGTTTTGGAACTGGTTTCTTTTGCCCGCCAGCAGAGCGAGAAAGTGCAGCTGGAAATGCTCACCAACGCCATTCTGATAACCGACGAAGTGGCGGAGCACATGTGCCAGAATCTGGACGCCGTGACGATCAGCCTGGACGGCCATGAAAAACACCTTCATGAATACTATCGCGGCAAAAATACTTTCGCTCCCACGATCAAGGGAATCCGAAAGCTGGTGAAAAAAAGGAAGGCGCTGGGACGCGGCCCTTACATTTCCACGGTTCCGGCGGTCACGACATACAATCTCCTTAACTTAAAGGATATCTTCAAATTTAGTCTGGACGATCTCGGGGTGGACGGTTTGGCGCCGATCATTTTCCAGGCGGGGGATCATCAGGAAGTAAGCCTGACGCAAATTCCCGATCTCGGAATATATGTCGAGGAGATGAACAAGATCGTGGATTACATGGCCTCGCGAAAGGTCAGTGCCGATAACGTGAACTATACGCCGCCCCCGATCTCCAAGAGAAATCACTGCGGAGTAGGCAACGGCGAGATCAGCACCGACCCGAGCGGATTTGTTTATCCCTGCCAGTCGCTGCATTTCGACGAGTTTATCTGCGGTAATGTGCGCGAAGACGATATCAAGCAGATATTCCATGAATCGCCGGTGATGAAAAGAGTAAGAGGCACCGATGTCGATAAGATCAACGTTTGTACGCACTGCGATATCAAGTATCTCTGTAATGCCGGGTGCAGGGCGACAGCCTACAACGTCTATCGTAAATTCGACGCTCATAATGAGATCTATTGCAAATTTTTAGAAACTTTGGCAGTTGAAAAGCTATGGGGAAATTCACACGTTTCCCTGTCCCCGAACTAGAATGCCGCGCGGGCAGTTGGCCTTATCCGGTCGGGATTCTATAGATCGATAGGTAAAGGAGAATAAATTATGTTCGATCCACAAGCTTTTATGGGAAGTATTTCGTCGGCGGGCGAGTCTGCCTGCAGCTGCACATGCGGTTGTACGGGCGGCGCCGGCGGTGGAAACGGCAGCGGAGACGGTATTCACTATACCTTTAAGTGGCCGAGGCAAAACTACTAAAAATGAATCTTTTTTCTATTGAGTAAAAAACAAAAGGAGACAAAAAATTATGTTCGATCCACAAGCGTTCTCGGCAAATATTACGGTAACAGGAGAGGCTAATTGCGTCTGCGGATGTTGCGGCGGCCCCGGCACGGCGGGCGGGGGCGGCGGCGGCGGAACGGTCGTGACCATTATCGTCAAGTAACTCTATCCAGGCTTCCGGACTCTCAAAGGAGTTCGGAAGCCGCTTTTTGAGAGCGGCATTATGTTTTTTCGGCTTGTCCGGGAAAGCATAACCAGTTCTCAAGAGAATTTTTGAGAACTTAATAAAATAAGGAGGAAACCTACTATGTTTAACCCAGAAGCTTACAGCGCTAATCTCGAACCGGTCGGAGCGATCGGAACCTGTGGATGTGGATGTGCTTGTCAGGGCGGCGCCGGTGGCGGCGGCGGCGGCGGCTCAGCCAGACCCAACTAACAATATAGCTGAAAAAGTTTTCCCCAAAGCGATTTATTCGCTTTCGTCGAACCTTAAGTAATTAAATCGCCTTGGGGAAAATGTAGACACGATAAAACTGCGCCCACGGCAGGATTATAGCTTATTTTTGCCTTTTTGATTCAAAAAGGCGATCAAGTCCAGGGAGTGTAGTATGAAAAAAATTGTTATGGTTACGATGTTAACTGCAGTCGCGATCGGAACTACCGCCGTAGCTTCCAATTATCAATATAGTTTTGCGGCCGACGCGCCGGCCTATACTTCGTCTGAAAAATCAGCCCTTTCCGTGCAGAATGGCAAGATCTCCGTCAATGGCGAAGTCGTTCACGATGGCTTTTCCGTAATGCAGAGCGAGTTTAATTTCATTTACTTTTACGTGCCGGCAAAAGGCTTATTTACAATTTCCGATCGGGAATTCGCCGGCGCCAGCCAGTCCGGCAATTTTTCCGGAAAGAAATTATCGTTCGATGTTGACGGCATTTCGGTAGAGCTGAAATCCGACAGCGCCATTCTGAGCAAAGACGATTCCGATGCCTGGGTAAAACTGGATAAGGAATTTAGCCTGAAAACGGATGCGGTAGTTTTTGGTTACGGCAGCACTGAAGAGACTCCCTATAAATGGAAGAGTCAGATGAAGTTCCCGGACTAATTCGGCGCATCGGATGAGGTTTGAATTATTGTTTCGCATATTTCTTTTTACACACCGTAAGAAGGAAAAGCTGGAAGTGTGTTTCAGCCGCCGGCTTAGGAAATTCGAAAGGCTTTTATGATCGCTTTCCAGGAAATACAAGAAATAGAGGAAACAGAGTTGGATAAGAACAATAATAAAGAACCGTATATCCACGACGGAAAGCTTCTTAGCGACCTGCGCGGGACAGAAAGCGCCTCGCTCGGCGAATATGAAGCTAAAGGTGGAATGCAGGTTTTTAAGAAGATTTTGTCCGAAGCTGACAAAATCGGGTTTATTTCCGATCTGGATGATGGCGGGCTTAGAGGGCGTGCCGGGGCCGGGTATCCGACCGGGCATAAATGGTGGGTCGCGGCAAATAGCGAAGAAAAAGAGAGATTCTTCGTTTGTAACGCGAATGCCGCCCCCGATGGCATCAAGGAAAAAGCTCTGCTGAATCTAAATCCTTATCGAATCGTCGAAGCAGCCGCCTGCGCTGCTCTGGTGATCGGCGCGCAAAGCGCGATCATCGCTTTGCCGCCTCATCTCAAAGCCGAAAAAGAGCTGATCGAAAAAGCGGCCGCCGAAATGAGGAGCGCTTCTTATCTGGGCGACAATGTGCTGGGAACCGGAAGCACCCTTGATGTGACCGTCTTTCAAACTTTAGGCACATACATCATCGGGGAAGAAACCGCACTGCTCGAATTACTTGAGGGAAGGCTGGGAAGGCCGAGAACCAAGCCCCCGCTTCCGACCAGTGTGGGTCTTTTTGGAAAACCGACCGTGGTCAATAACCTCGAAACGATGTTGCAGGCGTTTTTAATTTTTAAGGACGGGCCTGAGCTATTTAAAGAACAGGGAGTCCAGTTTTCCAGCGGCACGATGCTTTTTCATTTAAGCGGCCAGGTAAAGCGGCCCGGCCTGTATGAACTGCCGCTGGGCACGCCGCTTCGTGATCTCATCTACGAGCATGGACAGGGAATCGAGGGTGATCTGCCGCTAAAAGCCGTTTTCCCGGGCGGCATGGCGTCGGTCGTGCTTAACCGCGAAGAGATCGATGTCGGTCTTGATTACGATTCGATTTCCGAGCAGGGCTCTACTCTTGGATCCGGCTCCGTTATCGTCGTATCGGAAGCCGCCTCGATGTACCAGGTCGGCTTAAAGGTATCCAGATTTCTCAGCGATGCCTCGTGCGGGAAATGCCAGCCTTGCAAGGATGGAACTCATCGCACCGTTGTGATGCTGGAAAACATAAAACGAATAGAGGAAAAGTCGATCGACCGGATAGATCAGGTTTTACCGTCGAGTAAACGCACCAGAACCCTGAATGTTATTCAGCCGATGGGAGCGATAAGTTATACGGACAATGCGATCGGCCTCGAGAAGATCACCCAATTGTGCGAATTTTTTATGCACCGGGGGGATTGTAATCACAGCAAAGAAGCCGCGATGACGGTCCAGAGCATCGTGCGTAAATTTGAAGGCGAGTTTCAGCAAATGCTCGCCGAGGTGTAAAAAGAACAAATTAAAAATGGCCGGCCAAAAGCTGCAAGAGATGAATTCATCAGGAAGCAATCATTACCCGCAAATGAGAATGGCGGCGCTGTTGAATACTTTCTTCGAAGACCGGACAGTTATCACGGATGAAGACGTGAAAAGCATCGCCGATCTCACTCAAACCAGTGAAGATTCGGTGCGGCAGATAATAGATTATTACTCTCAGTTTTATGCGGACAACAATAACGATACCCACGTTTGCGGATGTTTGCATTGCTACCTAAATAGCGGAGAAAAGGGAGTATCACGGGGAACACCCGCGGGCGGAGCGGCCAACGACATTGGCCTTTCAGCCTGACTCTTTTTTGCATTTTTGCCGGTAAATTCCACGGCGGAATACCGGAATTTGACGCCTCGATAAAGTTACGGATCACGAGTTTAAACTTTGCAATTGCACTGTCTTATGAAAAGTATAGTAACGCATTTTCTACTATCGGCACTTTACTGCTTAATAATAATTTATCCTGTTTTATCCCAGGAAATTAGCATTGCGGACAGCGATCTGACGGTTTCCGAGACCGGCTCGCTATCCGTGGTCCCATCCGGTAAAAAAGGCGACGGCGCGGCCGAGAAAAGCGCCATGGTAAAAATTCCGCTTTTTGATCAGCGGCCGGTGATCGACGGGAAACTGGACGACGAAATTTGGAAAAAAGCCGTAAAATTCAATGACTTTTTGCAGGTAAATCCCGGCGACAACATCGCTCCGACAAATCCTACCGAGGTGCTGGTCGGGTTTGATACGAAGTTTCTCTATCTCGCCTTTAAAGCTTTTGACGATCCGGGAAAGATCCGGGCGACCGTCGCGCAGCGAGACTCGATCTTCATCGACGACAACGTCGGGGTTTTTCTCGACACATACCATGACCAGCGCCGCGCTTATGCCTTGTATTTTAATCCCCTCGGCATTCAGGCGGACAGCATTTTTACCGAAGGCACGGGAAACGATTTCACCGTGGACATCGTGATGGAATCCAAGGGTCAGGTCACTACCGACGGCTACGTGGTCGAAGTGGCGATCCCATTTAAATCTCTGCGATATTCGTCGGGTAAAAATAGGGTCTGGGGAATAAATTTTTTCCGGGAAGTAAAACGAGGAGAGAACGAGATCGATTCCTGGGTTCCTATCTCCCGCGATAAATCCGGGCAGCTGGCCCAGTTCGGGCAGATCGGCGGCATCGAGGAGATCGGAAAAGGAAGAACGTTAGATATAATTCCGAGTTTCGTCATGTCTGAGACCGGACGGCGGGCGAGGACCTTTGGCGTGCCGCTGACGGACCCGGATACCGGCCGTTTTTTAAATGAGCGGGGAAAATTCGATCCGGGCCTGACCGTAAAATTAGGAATAAATTCTTCGACGACTTTGGCTTTTACGATCAATCCTGATTTTGCCCAGGTCGAATCCGATCAAAGAGTGGTGACCGCAAATCAGCGTTTTCCGATCTTTTACCCGGAGAAGCGCCCCTTCTTTCTGGAAGGCGTCGAAATTTTTCAGACGCCGTTAAACCCGTTGAATACGAGGGCCATTATCGATCCGGACATGGCCATAAAATTAAGCGGCAAACGCGGGAAAAACTCTTTCGGAATTCTCGTAGCCTCTGACAATGCGCCGGGCGATTACACGGATGACGAAAAGAACGACCCTTTCTTCCGGCCGTACATCGAAAGATTTATCGATAAGAACGCGTTTATGAGCACGCTCAGGTACAAGCGTGATCTGGGCAAGGAAAATTCACTGGGATTTATCAGCACTACCTATAATTTCCCTGATGAAAATAATTACACCGGCGGGTTCGACGGGCGCTTCCGGCTCGATCCGACCACCTTCGTTTCTTTCCAGACCCTGGGAACTTTTTCAAAACGCTGTTTTGAGTTTTTTCTCGGAGACATCAATTGCTCGACCAGAAACGGGTTCGGTTATTACGGCCAGTACGATAATTCCGGCAGACATTGGAGCTATAATTTGACCGGCAGCGGCAGAACGAGGAACTACATCGCCGATATCGGCTTTACCCCCCGGATAGACTCTAACAGAAACGCCTTTACCGTTAAATATAATTCGGATTTCAAACCCAACCGAACTTTGCTGAACTGGAACGTCTCCAACACCAGCGTCATAAACTACAACTGGAAAGGCTTTCTGCAGAGCGCGGTCGATGAAGTTCAGGCGAATTTCACCTTTCCGGCTCAGACGTTTATCGGCATTGGCGCTAATAAAGGGTATGAAAGATTATTTCAGGATGAATTCGGAACCGTTTTTGCGGGAAATGATAATGAGCGCTCGTCATACTACACGAATTTTTTCGGGTATGTCGGCACGACGCCCAGTAAGAAAGTTTCCGTGTTTTTATTTTTAGGGCAGACCTGGGGAATTTTCGATTATGATTTTGGGGCCGGATTTAAATTCCCGAGAGTGAGTCCGGGCGCGCTCACCAATCCGTTCGGCGCCCCGCTCGATCCCGGGCCGGGTAATTCCTTTAACGCCAGTTTGAATCTTACCCTGCAGCCGACGGACAAGCTTCTGATAAAGTTTGATTTTACTAAAAGCTTCTTAAAGCGGCGGGACACCGATCTGCTCGCCTATGACACTAACATCTACTCGGGTTTGGCGACCTATCGTTTTTCCCGGTTCCTTTCCGCCCGGGCAAGGACCGATTATGAAACGCTGTCGGGAGGGTTGGGCGGGCAATACCTGTTTGCGTGGGAACCCAAGCCCGGCACCGCCCTTTTCATCGGATATAACAATAGCCTGGTTTATCGGGGGCTTAATCCTTTTACCTTTAACAGGGAAAATGGTCTCAACCGGGACGGGCAAACTTTCTTTATTAAATTTTCTTACCTGTTTAGAAAAACATTCTAGAACTGTCCCGGATCCGGATTTGTTCGTGTGGTTTAGTGTAATGCTAGTGGTTACTTCTTAAGTCTCATTTCTCATCGCTATAAAACGGTAACTAAACAACACGAATCACCGTATCGCTCATTACCAATTACCATTACCTGCCCCGTATTACGGCTTGCGGCGCATTTCCATTATCCGTTTTAAAAATTGCGGCATGAGCATCGCGGTTTGAAAGAGCGAGCCGGTGGCGAAGCGCCGCGCCAGGCCCTTGAATAGTTCGACCGCGCCGGCGTTGTAATTAAACCACCACATGTCGGCAAAGATCGTGAAGCGATTAGTGTGGATATGCTGCGGCGCGACGAGTTCCATCAATCCCAGCCTTCCGTGCGTGCGGCCATAGCCGCTGTGCTTGAATCCGCCCCACGGGGTCTGCCCGATGCCGTGCGTATAGAGCACTTCATTGACCATCACGGTGCCGGCGCGAATTTGTTCGGCCAGCAGGCGCCCGCGTGAAATGTCGCGTGTCCAGACCGAAGCCGTCAGGCCGAATTCGGTATCGTTGGCCAGCCGCACGGCTTCCCTTTCGTCGTCAAAAACGGCGATCGGCATCGTCGGGCCGAAAGTTTCTTCGCGCATACCGCGCATGTCGTTACTGGCGCCGCCGATCACGGTAGGTTCAAAGAAAACGCCGTCTTTAAAACCCGCGTTGCGCGTCCCGCCGGTCAGAATTTCCGCGCCCTCGGCACGAAAATCCGCGACGTGGTCTTCGACGATCTTTAGCTGGCGCTCGCTCGACATCGAAGCCACTTCCGTGTCGGCGTCATGGCCGAAATTTTGCGTCAGCTGTAAAGTTTTTTCGACCACCTTGCGGGTAAATTCTTCGCGCACCGAATTGTGCACATAAACGCGCTCGACCGAGCTGCACGCCTGCCCCGAATTTGTGAACGCGCCCCAGACCGCCGCCCGCGCGGCCATTTCCAGATCGGCGTCACGACAGACGATCATCGGATCTTTGCCGCCTAATTCCAGCACCACCGGCGTTAAGCTCTCCGCCGCGACGGCCGCGATCTTTTTTCCGGTCGCGACGCTGCCGGTAAACATTATTTTATCGACCCGACTATTATCAGGGCCGCCCGTGACCAGCGCCGCGCCGACCGTGCCGCCGCCGCTGACGATCGTCAGCACGTTTTCCGGCAGGCCGGCTTTTTCAAAAAGCTCACCGATCTTGAGTCCGACCATCGCCGTGATCTCGCTCGGTTTCAGCACCACCGTGTTGCCCGCCATCAGCGCCATCGTTACTTCGCCGAGCGGGATCGACAGCGGAAAATTCCACGGCGAGATGATCCCGATCACGCCCATCGGCTGGTAGATAATTTTTGAAGAGCGCCCCAGCCAGCCGTACAATCCGATGCCGAGTTTTTCCGGCTTTAACAAACGTTCGGTTTTGCGCGCGAAATACTGCATCAGGTCGAGCGCGGGCGCGATGTCGGTGGAGAGCGCTTCGGCGACCGGCTTGCCCATTTCATCCGAGATCAGCCGCGCCACCACGTCCAATTGCGAAAGCAAAACTTCGCGCGCGCGCATGACATATTTTCCGCGCACACGAAAAGGAAGCTTGCTCCACGCGGCTTGCGCTTCGCGGGCGCGGGCGACGGCTTCGCGGACCTCGCGTTCGCTGGTTTGTTTCGTGCGGCCGACCTCTTCACCGGTAGCGGGATTAAAAGAGACGACCTCTTCTTTGCCGAAAGACGTGGCGATGACTGCACTCATAATGTAGAGATGATACCAGAAAACAAGTGACGGGAGAGAGGGAAATAGGAAAAAGAGGAATTGAGGAATTGAGGAATTGAGGAAATGAGAAATCAGGGAAGAGGAAGAGGAAGAGGAAGAGAAGTGGAAGAGGGAAGATCGTGCTATGTAGCAGACGCTACCTACAGGAACCACTTAAAAGTTTAAAATAAAAAATGGTTCGTTAAGAACCCACTACTCTCTAATTTTAGAGACATAAGACCGCGATGGAATCCGTAACGAATCTGCACCGTGACGGAGAAAGTCGCGGTTTTTTAGTTTATGCGCTCCATATCAAAACCGGTGCACTACATGGGTGACTACGCCCCAGACGGCAAAGTTGTCGTGTTCCTCGATCCGGCGCGTTTTGTACCTGCCGTTTTCCGGCACCAGGAAAAGTTTTCGCTGCCAGCGCATAAAGCGTTTGACGGTAAAGCTGCCGTCGAGCTCGGCGATCACCACGTCGCCGTTTTTCGGCTGGCGGCTGCGGTCGGCCACCAGCAGATCGCCGTTGTTGATGCCGTGTTCGATCATCGAATCGCCGCTGACGGTGATGTAAAAAATGTCCTTTGACCCGCGTGAGACGTGTTCGTTCAGATCGATCCATTCTCCCGCGTCGCCGGCATCCTGCGGCAGTCCCGCCGCGATCGGAGAGTGAATCAGCTTCGCTGACTTTTCGGATTTAAACTCGGCCCGGTAAATACGAAGTCTCATAGATGAGACAGTATATTATGGATAGGAAGGGAAAGGCAAGGAAAGGAGGAAATCGGTAGTGTCTTTGCGAACTTTGCGTCTTAAAACTTCGCGCTCTTTGCGGTAAAGATTTAAACCGCAAAGGACGCAAAGGATATCGCAAAGTTCGCAAAGAAAAATAAACTTTTTTAATCAATCGCAAGTATCAAACTGTCCACTGTCCACTGTCCACTGTCCACTGTCCACTGTCCACTGTCCACTGTCCACTGTCCACTGTCCACTGTCCACTGTCCACTGTCCACTGTCCACTGTCCACTGTCCACTGTCCACTGTCCACTATTTCTTATTGGCGTTCGCGTCTTTTTCTTCCTGTTCGTCCATTTTTGTCATGGCTTCGCGGCATTTGCGGGCGATGTCTTTTTTGTCGGCTTCGTTGGTGTTGGAGATACTGTTGCGGATATATTTAGCCATCTGGTCTTTGATCAGATTGTAGGCGGCGCGTTCGAAAAAGGTCGTCTCTTTATTCTTGTCGGAAACTTTTTCCTCGATCTTGGCAAAAAGCTGGTCGCAATCGGCGATGCCGGTGGCTTCCGGCGTGGACGAAGTATTAGCGCCGCTGCCGCCGTCGTTTTTGCCTAACATACTGCATCCCATCGTTACCGCTGTCATCAAAAACAGCACCAGGATCAGGTCACGTGTATTTTTCATTTATTATGACTCCCTTAATTTTCTTGGGCGTAAATTTCGACGCGGAAGATGTAAGTGTTATCAGCTAAAAATAGATATTTGTCAATCATTCAGCCCACTGGGTATTATCCTAAATTTGTGTGCGGCGGGGAATGCATCATCCGAAACAGCTAAGAGATGATGGATAATAACCGAGAAATTCGGGCTATTATCTCTTATCTATCAATTATCATCTATTCCGAATAACATTTCCGGGTACCGGCACCGCGACTTTAGGACACTACCGCCCTCCAGGCCATTTCTTAAAATCTTCCAAAGATCAAAAAATCTGCTCTGCGCGCAAAATTTCTGGTTCTAAAAGTTTTTCTTGACACCGTATAAACGGGGAATTATTATTGGTTTAATAATTTGCAAAATCCATTGCAATCGCCCGTATAACATTCGGGTGAACAGCTCTCAAAAAATATAAATAGCTGAAACGGCTCTCATATACCGTGTTTTTTTGGTTGTCGGAGGGTCCGTGTCGTGACACCAGGCCGAGCGTGTACGCGGGGCCGCAGGTGCCATCGTACGCACATACTCCGACGTTCGATAATAACTCTCCGGATCGAAAGGAATGGAACTGCATATATGAAATGGTCCAAGTTATTGGTACTCGCCCTGGTGATGGTTACGGTGGTCTTCGGCCCATCGTTAACACGGATAAACAGCAATTCGGCAAAGGTCAGTGCCGCGGGAAGGGAAAGAAAACCCAAATTCATGGTGGCGAAAAGGCTGAAAGATGACGCCCTCATATTGCCATCGACAAAAGAGGCGCTGGAATATAGCAGCGGCGTCGCGCAGGAAGGAAGAAAAGCGCTGCAGATCAGGAAATTCTATGACGAGCTGAGGTCAAGATTGCCTTTCGATCCGAATCTTCTCACCGCCGCCGACTGGAAAGAAAAGATCGCCCACTATCCGGAATTCATTTCATCGCTCAGCTCCCGGATGATAAACAGCAGCGACAATAAGCTGCGCGGCGTGGTGATCGCCGACACGCTCTATATGCCGCAGCACGTAGAGATAGCGGCCGATACCTTTATCCTGGCGAACCGGCTCGTGTTTTCGGGCAAGGACGTGACGCTCCAGGGCCCGCACGACATCATGGTCTATACGATCGACGGCACCTCTACGACCGTCCCGGCCAGGCCCGGAAAAATAACTTATCGCAACCCGGTCGGCACACGGGAATTCGATAAAGAATTTTTCGCAAAGAACAGGATCGCCCGGGGACACATCACCGTCAGGATCGGCGCTTATAAACCGGGCAGCGTGAGCCCCGGCGGTCGCAATGAAGCAGTCGAAACCACCGTCGATCAGAGCGGCACCAACGGCGCTCCGGGCGCGCAGGGCGGAAGCGGGGTCGGGGGCGGCAGTAACGGCACCGCGTCCGCCGGCGCAAACGGTTATTGCGCGTCGCCGTCGTATGTGTGGGGCGGAACCGGCCTTAACGGACTGCCGGGCGGAAACGCCAGTGACGGCACCGACGGCGGTAACGGGGAAGACGGCAACGACGGCGGCGAGATCACCTGGCCGACGATATCCGCTTCCGATACGAACAGCTACAGCTTTATCGCGAAAGGCGGCAATGGCGGCACCGGCGGCAGCGGAGGTTATGGCGGGGTCGGCGGAAACGGCGGCAGCGGCGGTAAGGGCGGCGACGGTATCGCGTGCGGATGCCTCACCGGCAGCGGCGGCAATGGCGGCAATGCCGGCAACGGCGGTAACGGAGGCTTAAACGGCGATGGTGGTGACGGCGGCGATGGCGGCGACGGCGGCAGTATAATCGCCACCTATATGCCGGCTTACAGCGGCACGATATCGGCGGACGCCGGCCATGGCGATAAAGGCTTTAAGGGGACCGGCGGCCTCGGCGGCCAGGCTGGTTCTCCGGGTTCCGCCGGAGCCGGCGGTGCGCCCGGCGCGACCGCTTGCAACGTTACTCCGGCTGGCGGTACGGGCGGATCCAGCGGTTCTGCGGGTACTTCGCATTCAGCGGGCGCGGACGGCAGGGACGGTGACGATGGCAACGACGGCACCCAGAGTGTTACCGCGGCTATCGTTGAGCCCGGCGGCGGCGGTGGCGGTTGCGGCGGCGGCGGATGCTGTTTCTCGCTTAGCCCGAATCCGGAAGGCTGCGGCTGTACCACTTACTGGTGGGTCCTTTATATATCGTGGGACGGCGGCCAAACCTGGGAACTCTACGATATGTGGTACGCTGGCTGCTGGTAATAACCGGTAATAAGCTGGCTCATTAACCCCGTAAGTTTTGTTGTGAGAGGCGCAAAAGCGCCTCTCTTTTTTTGTCGGAGTTTGCGATGAGGTCAGAACCGGGAGCGGTAGATACTGTCTTGAAAGTCAACGTGAAAAAGCCGCGTTTGGGTTGAATGGGGTTTTGTGCTTCAGCACGCCGAAAGCGATGTGCAGCAGTTTTCTCATCGCCGCACAGACGATCTGCATCTTCGCCTTTCCATTGCCGGCCAAACGCCCGGCAAAATCTTTGACGGCCATGTTCCTGCTGGTCGCGACGATCGCCGGAAAATAGAGCGCTTTACGGAGGCGGGCATTCCCCATCTTTGAAAGTCTGGTGCTGTTTAGACTGCTGCCCGACTCCCGTTTCCTGGGAGTCACCCCGGCATGGGCAGCCACTGCTCTGGCCGACCCGAAACGCGAGAACTCGATCTCTGAGAGAAGCGTCTGCGCGGTTTTCTCGCCGATCCCGGGAATGCTCTGGAGCAGTTCGCTCTGCTCTTTGAGCCCCGGGTGACGGCCGATATGGTTTTTCGCTTCCTGCTTAAGCTCATCGATCTCTTTTTCGATATTGCGGATCATTCGCCTGATGCTGGTCCGGGTTTGTTTCGGGGCCATTTCCAGCCGGTTCCGCTCCATTTGCAGCATCTCTTCCAGAACTTCGATCCGTCTCGTCAAAGCCTGTAGTTCCTGAACTTCCGCCGCCGGCGGCTGCCAAAGAGACGGCTCCTGCGTCAGGCAAAAGTCAGCGATCAGACGCGCATCAGCCCGATCCGTCTTGTTCCGCTGCAGCTTGGACGCACCGTAGCTTTTCACCCGCGCGGGGTTCATCACCGAAACCGCGTATCCGGCCTCGTGCAGATACATCGCGATCCCCTCGGAATACGGGCCTGTCGCTTCCAGACACGCATGCGCTTCTCCCGCTCCGTGAAACTTGAGCCAACTCCTCATCCGCTTAAATCCCTTCGCACTGTTCTCAAACTGGCCCGCCATATCTTTTCCGTCCACCAGCAAAACTACATCCAGCTTGTCTTTCGACACATCGATACCAAGAACATTCTTTGCCATCACTATTACTCCTCATTAAAAACGTGTCCCCAAAAACCAACCTTGTTTATTCAGGCTCAAAAACGGCCATAAGATACTGTCCGGCTTTGGCGGGGACAACTAAAACGGAAAAGAGGTCTCGATCTACGTCCCAAAGTCTTTGCTCTTAGCGACCGGACAGACTCTTCTTTTCCAACCGATTACCCTGTGCCCAGAATAATCGCTATTAGGCTAACTCTCAAGATACAAGCGACCGGGTTCATCGCGCAGCGATGCATTCGCCTTTCCAGTTTGCGATGAGGTCAGAACCGGGAGCGGTAGCGACTGGGTTCGTCGCGCAGCGATGCATTCGCCTTTCCAGTTTGCGATGAGGTCAGTACCGGGAACGAAGTGACCGGCTTCATCGCGCAGCGATGCACAGCCTTCCAGTTTGCGATGAGGTCAGTACCGGGAACGGTAGCGACCGGGTCCATCGCGCAGTGATGCACAGCCTCAACCGTGTTATAATTGCCGCGATACGACACCTCTACAATAAGGAGCACTCTCATGCCCGAACCAATTACAACCGCCCTGATCGTCGGTACGCTTGCGTGGACGTTTGCCGAAAAAGCCGCCGGAAAGATCGGCGAAAACATTGGCGGATCGCTCTGGGAAAAATGCAAAACTTTGCTCAAAGGCGACGAGATCATTACTCTCTTTCCACAGGCAAGCGATTCTCCGAGCAAACAAAAAGAACTCGAAACCAAACTCGACGAAAAACTGGCCGCCGATCCGGCCGCTCGCGCTGATTTGGAAAAAGCCTTTAACGAACTGCCGCAGCAGATAAAACAAAACGTGCTGAACGTCACCGGCTCCGGCAACGTCGGCATCCAGGACGTCCAGGGAAGCAATATCAATGTAAATAAATGATTGTTTATTCTTGATTTTTTTAGCGTGTTTTAGTGTTATTTCGTGGTTATTTTTGTTGGTGGCGCGGCTTCCGCGACGGGGTGGTTCTCTTGTAGCCCGCTCTCCTGTCTGCGTTAGCAGATGCGCAAGAATTTCTTATGGCAAATGAAATGAATTTATCGGGTCAGGGCAATCTTGGTTTTCAAGACATACGCGATTCCGAAATAAACGTCACCAATATTTACGGCAGATCGCCGGAGTATATCGACATGCTCGACCAACTCAAACTGCTGGAAGACCATTTAAAACTCATCCCCGATACCGACCCTGAGCAGCGATCGAATATCAGCGCAAAAATATTTAACTTGCGCGAACGGATCGAAAGCTTCAAATCCGACGTTCTCAAACTGGCCGAAAGTTTCTCCCGCATCGAAATTAACACCGACCGCCTCCGCCGCGCCAAAACTCATTTCGACAAAGGCGAGATCACCGAAGCCCGCGTCGTGCTGGAAGACGCGCTCGAAGAAATGGCCGACGAAAAACGCATCCTATTGACGAAAAAGAAAGAATTCGAAGAAGACACCATCCCAAAACTGCAGGCCAAAGCCGACGAATACCTGATCCTGGCCCAAACCACCGCGCTCAATTATGAAAGTCCGACACGCGTAAAGGATACTAAGCAGTATTTTGAAGACTCCATCGAGTGTACAGCTTCTTTTGAAAATCTTTTTGAGTATGCATATTTTTTAACTGGGCATAGCGAATTTCAAGGCGCGATCGACTTTTTATGGAGAGCGCTGGAAATTGCGCAAAAGAGTAACGACAGGCATGGTGAAGGAAATTGCCTGGGGAATTTGGGAAATGCTTATTATTGGCTGGGAGAATATCAAAAGGCGATAGAATTTCTGAAGCAGAGGTTAAACATAACGCGCGAAATCGACGACCGCCTGGGCAACGGGGAGTCACTGGGGAATTTAGGAAATGCTTATTGCGCGCTGGGGGAATATCAAAAGGCGATAGAATTTTATGAGCGGAGTGTAAAGATAGCGCGCGAGTTCGGCGACCGCTTGGTCGAAGGAAGCGGACTGGGGAATTTGGGGGCTGCTTATTATTCGCTGGGAGAATATCAAAAGACGATAGAATTTCAGGAGCAGAGGTTAGAAATAGCCCGCGAGATCGGCGACCGTCGGGGTGAAGGACAAGCACTAGGAAATTTGGGAATTGCTTATTATTCGCTGGGGGAATATCAAAAGGCGATAGACTTTCAGGAGCAGAGTTTAAAGATTGCGCGCAAGCTCGGCGACCGTCTGGGTGAGGAAGAAGCACTTGGGAATTTGGGAGCTGCTTATTATTCGCTGGGGGAATATCAAAAGGCGATAGAATTTCAGGAGCAGAGGTTAAAGATCGCGCGCGAGATTGGCGACCGTCGGGGCGAAGGACTATCACTGGGTAATTTGGGTTCGGTTTACGATTCGCTGGGAGAATCTCAAAAAGCGATAGACTTTCAGGAGCAGAGTTTAAAGATTGCGCGCAAGCTTGGCGACCGTTTTGGTGAAGGGCAAAGCCTTGGGGATTTGGGCTGGGCTTACCATTCGTTAGGTGAATATCGAAAGGCGATAGAATTTCATGAGCAGAGTTTAGAGATTACGCGCGAGATTGGCGACCGTCGGGGCGAAGGACAAGCACTGGGAAATTTGGGAACTGCTTATTATTCGCTGGGAGAATATCAAAAGGCAATAAAATTTTACGAGCAGAGTTTGAAGATAGCGCGCAAGATCGGCCACCGTCAGGGTGAAGGAAACGTCCTGTTGAATTTGGGCCTGACTTATAGCGCCTTGGATGAAAAGAAAAAAGCATGCAGCCATTGGCGGCAGTCGTTGGCGATCCTTGAAATCATGGGCGTGCCGGAAACCGAAACGGTGCGGACGTTATTGCGGGAGTTGGGATGCCTTGAAGAGAATTCAGAAGACAGTGGTAAGGAGACAGGATAACCTCGCTGCCCTGTGACGGCGCTGCCGATTGTGGAATAAATGATCATGGTAACGAGGTCAGAACCGGGAGCGGTAGCGACTGGGTTCATCGCGCAGCGATGCATTCCTTAACCTAACAAACAATTCGCTTCGCTCAAACCCCTCGCTGCCGCTTCGGGTTCTGACCCGTAGGCGGTAATCGTGGTTTCAGGAATACTGTATAATGCTCATAAACCCAAAAAACCGGGATCGAATTTTCGTGTTGTTTGGTGTATTTTAGTGGTTCCGGCCTTCTGGCGTTTATGACGGAGGCTAATAAAGTATCGTACCTGGCACGTTACAGAAGCGTTTCAAGGGTGTTTCAGCTAACGGGTCGGAAGCTAAAAAACTCGGTCTTTAAACAGCTAAAAAGATGATCGTGGCGCAAAATTCAGCTAAAACTACAATAAACCCTGTTTCAGCGGATTGTCTCGAAGCCCTTTGCAATCAGCAGTTCGCCTTTCAAAGTGTTACAGGTGTTACAGTGTTACACCCAGATTGTGAAACGAAACACTTGTACGCGATTCTGGATTCTCCAAACCTTTTCCGTTATAATCCTAGAGAACTTTTTCACAATATTTTAGGGGCAATGAATGTCATTAATCAGCGACGTAATTAATTCGACCAAGGCCATTATTACCGGGATGCGGATCACGATTTCGCAGATCCCCAAGCAAAAATGGACTGTGCAGTATCCGGACGAACCCGTCACGGTGCAGCCGCGTTACCGCGGCCAGCATTTGCTGCACGTGGACGAAAACGGCAAGGAAAAATGCGTGGCCTGTTATCTGTGCGCGGCCGCCTGCCCTTCGGATTGCATTTATATCGAGGCCACCGACGACCCGCGCCCCTACGAAGAGCGCGTCGGCCGCGACGAACGCTACGCCAGCGTTTATAACATCGATTACGGCCGCTGCATCTTTTGCGGTTTCTGCGTCGAGGCCTGCCCGAAAGACGCCATCACCCACGGCTACAATTTCGAACTATCCGTCTATAACCGCGCCGACCTGCTGAAAACCAAAGACGATCTGCTGATCACCAAACAGGTGCAGTCGAAAAATTACCGCGTCGCTTTGTCGTCGGAAGATGTCGATAGCGAGTTTAAAGAAGTCTAAAGCGTGATACGTAATACGCGATGCGGGACGGACCTGCTTTTTCTACTGGGAGCGCGGGCATTCCTGCCCGCAGCGTTCGAAGCCGCTTGAAAGCGGGACTCAAAACTTCAGATTGCGGGCAGGATGCCCGCGCTTCATAAAAGCCGAATGAATTCGGCGCTCAATTAAAAAACTATTGCAGTAAACAACGTTAAACCGCTATACTCTTTAATACGGACTGTTTCCGGCTCTTCAACGTCTATATTATTCACCCGGCTCCCCAGTATCTTCTAAAAATATGAAACTCAAATCTTTTCTATTTATCGCGATCGCGGCATTTTCGGCTTTCAATTTGACTTCCGTCCAGGGCGCGCCTGGCGAACTCGACCCGACCTTTAACGGCACGGGCAAGCTCGACAGCGGTATAACATTTACCACTGCGTGGGCAGCTCCCCGGACGATGGTCATTCAGCCGGACGGCAAGATCCTGGCGGCCGGTTATATCAGTGACGGCCCTCGAAGCCGTTCCGTGATCGTTCGCTACAATGTGAACGGCTCGGTCGATACGAGTTTTGGCACCGGCGGCGCGGCGGAACTGGTTTATTCCGATCATGTCACGGCGGCGGGTTTTGAAATGAAGCTGCAGCCGGACGGCAAGATCGTGCTGGCGATCGCGGCAATTGGAGAGTTCGGATGCGGCGCGACGCGGCTAAATGCCAACGGCAGTATCGACCAGGGATTCGGCAGATTGGGCCGCGCGACGATAGACACCCAGGGGACGTCGTGTTTAGGGGTCGGAGTCGCCATTCAAAACGACGGCGGAATCGTCGTGCTGGGCCAGATCGTGCAAAACCCTTCAGGGTCGGACAGCGTCGCCCTGATGCGTTTTGACCAGAACGGCGCGCCGGACACGAATTTTGACGGCGACGGGCTGCGTTTCTCAGGCACGGGCCTTTCGTCCGACCCGGTGCGAACCGTTCTTTCTCAGCCCGACGGAAAAATTCTGGTGGTCGGGGAAACCCGCGCCCACGGCAGCGATCACCTGATCTATCGCTTTAATCAGAACGGCAGCGACGACCTGAGTTTTGGCACCGGCGGCCGGTCGGTCATCGGCACCGGCGACGAAGAGGGAAATTACACGGCCCTGCTGCAGCCGGACGGAAAAATAGTCATCGCCGGCAGCGCCAACTGGGTACCGGCGGTGACGGTTCAGGCATTTGAAATGATCCGCGTAAATACCGACGGCAGTCTCGACGGCGGTTTCGGTAATGGCGGTTATGTCAGAACACTGCAATCCGAAAGACAGGTCAGATTCGCCAGCGCGGTCGCGCTCCAACCCGACGGAAAGATCCTTTTGGGCGGGGGTTTTTACTACTACTCAGCGACACCCGGCCTTTACCAGTATGATTACGCCGTCGCGCGTTACAGCGCAAACGGGGTGCTGGAAAGCAGCGATACGCGCGGGAAGTTTTTCCGCGGTGAAAGCGTTCTATCATCGGTCTGGGGAGACAATGGCATCTCGCATGTTCGTATCGCCGGCGCCGACACACGCGTTCTGGATATGAAAATAGATGCCGCCGGACGCGTGGTCGCTTACGGCGCGAAGGCCGGCAATAACACCGGCTACATGGTGATGGCCCGGTTTCAGGGCGACGCTTCGCCGTACGCCTCGCTGTCGGGCGCGATCAAAACCGCCGGCGGAATGCCGATCAAAAATATCAGCGTCGTTTTGAGCGGCGGCGGGCTGTCTCAGCCGGTCTATGCGCTGACCAACCAGTTTGGCTATTACACATTCGCAAACCTGCCGGTGACGGAAACCTACACGGTTTCGATCAGCTCGAAACGCTTTAATTTCGGCGACCCCGCGCAGAGCCTGATGCTCAACCAGGACACGGCAAACGTGGATTTCACGGCGGAATAGTAAAAGTGTCGATGGTCAGTAGGATAGTTCGTTTTACTGGGAGCGCGGACGGCTCGTCCGCAACGAACGCGCAGCGTTCGAAAATTGTAGGACAGGTTTTGCGCCTGTCCTTTTTTATTGGGCAAAATATGATTTGCGTCTATAATACCCTGTCACATTATTCTATAGACTTCATAGCAGGACAAAGCTTTCCAAATGACCAAAATTCCTGAATCTCTCAAACAGGCGCTTAGGGAAAAGCGAGTTATTCCGTTCATCGGCGCGGGAGTCTCCCGCAATGTCAAAGATAAAGCTGGCAATGCGCTATTTCCTGATTGGCCTACCCTGCTTCGAAATACAGTTGATAAATTAAAGGCCGAGGGTAAGGATGCAAAGGCAAGCCGTGTTGAAGGCGCGCTTAATGACCACCCGCCGGATTATCTCGAAGCGGCGAAACATGCGCGGGACGGGCTGCCCGATTGGTACGGTTATTTGCAGAAAGTTTTCAAGCGTTCACGTAATGACGTTACGGACGAAAGTCTTAATGTTGCCAGACTGTGTTGGGAATTAGGCAGCAATTTATTAATTACCGGCAATTATGAAAATGTTTTAACCTGGGCCTGTCCAAGCTCTGATGCTCCTGAGCTTTGGAAAATTGAATCGATAAAAGAGCAGGTCGATCTGTTAGAGAATAATGCAACGACCGATTTTCCCACTGTCTGGCACCTTCACGGCCATATCAGCGACGTCCGGAATTTAATTCTAACGCCTGAAGGTTACGCCACTCTTTACCCGCAGGAAAACGAGGGTGAGCTCAAAAGGCAATATGAGACCGCACTTAACGTCTTGCGCTCATTATTTGCCATTCGCCCGTTCCTGTTTATCGGCTTTAGCATGGATGATAAACAGTTCGAATCGCAGATGAAGTTCGTCAGCGAATTATTTCAACGAACTTCAGTCAGACACTATATTTTGCTCCAGAAAGATACGGCAAAACATTTTGAGCGGAGAGAATATCTGGAACCTGTTTCATTTGAAAATTTCGAAGATCTTCCGTTGATACTAGCAGAGATGGCGGCCACAGCTGCCGAAGGAACGGATAAGCACAAACCAGAAGACAAGAATAAAAAGTCATCCGATAGCGTGCCGAAAATTCCTTTTAATGTGCCTTTCAGGTCGAAAGGCACCGAGTTCATCGGGCGCGATGGCAAGCCGGAAGAAATCAGGGAAGCTTTAAATAATTCTAATGGTGTAGCGATCGGACAAGCGGTCGGCATCGAGGGAATGGGCGGGCTTGGTAAAACCCAGCTCGCGGTGGAATACGCGTACAAATATAAACCTGATTACCCAAACGGAGTGATTTGGTTCACGGCCGACGGCGACATGGAAGGCCAGCTTCGTCTGATCGCGCTGGAAAATAACTGGGTCAACGAATTTGATAAACCCGAAAACCAACTGATCGTCGCCCGCCAGAAAGTAAAGAATTTAAAAGATGCTTTACTGGTCTTTGATAATGTAAATGACTACGCCGATATCGAGCCGTATCTTCCAAAGCCTGATAATAATACTCACATATTGGCAACCTCGCGAGAAAAATTGCCGAAACTAAAAAGCGTAGAACTTTTTACGCTCAATCGCGAGGCTTCCCGAAAACTCATTGTCGAAACGGCTGAACGTCAACCGGAGGTGGACGCTGATAAAGATGCGCTGGAAAAGATACTCGATATTCTTGACGGCCTTCCGCTTGCTCTTGAAATGGCGGGTGCGTATTTAAGAGAGGTCACCCTTTGTTCCTGGCAGGAATATCTCGATCTGCTTCAGAAAAAACCGGAAGCCGCGTTCGACGAGGCGTTTATAGCGGGGAGCTTTACGGGACATGACGAGGGAGTTTACCGCACTCTGCGCGTTAGTGACAGGCTTTTAGATAAGACTCCATATCTAAGGGAAATTTTGGATATCCTGACGTGGAGCGGAACTTCGTCGATGGGGATTTCGTTACTTTCAGTCATGCTCGCGGTTTCAGGTAAGACGGAAATTATGAGGGCTCTCAGTCAAGCCGTAAATCTTCGATTGATAAAGCTGGAAGCGGGTTCAGACAGATATTCGATCCACCGGCTGCTGGCAAAAGTCCGCCGCGAAGAAATTCCGCTAAAAGATAAAAAAGAGTGGGTAGGAGAATGTGCTGAAAGGATTGGCGCTTGGTTCACCGAAAACAAAGACGATTTTACCAGACTTTCGGATTTTGAAAGTGAACTCGAACATCTCGAAGCCTGGGAGCAAAATGCGTCGGAAGATTTTCCGGAAAAGGCTGTCAGACTAATATATCTCAAGGCATATCCGGCCTATCATCATGGAAGATACAAGGAGGCTGCGAGGTGGATTGAAGAAGCTCACGAGCAATATGAGCGGCGCGGCCTGGATGAGCCAGCATTGCTCGCAGATATTCTGAATGATTTAGGACATCTGGCAGGCGAGGGCGGCGCTCTTCCTAAAGCTCTCAATCTTCAGAATCAGGCACTGGAGATACGAAAAGAAGTCCTGGGAGAAAAACACCCGGATTATGCCATGTCCCTCAATAATGTAGGCACAACTTATGGCGAGATGGGTAGTCATCAGAAAGCCCTCAATCTTTTGAATCAGGCACTGGAAGTACGAAAAGAAGTCCTCGGAGAAAAGCACCCGGATTACGCGCGGTCGCTCAGTAATGTAGGTGTGACTTATGGCGAGATGGGTGATCATCAGAAAGCCCTCAACTTTCAGAATCAGGCGCTGGCGCTGCAAAAAGAAATCCTGGGAGAAAAGCACCCGGATTACGCCCGGTTCCTCAATAATGTCGGCGCAACTTATAGCCAGATGGGTGATCATGAGAAAGCCTTTGACTTTCAGAACCAGGTACTAGCTATACAAAAAGAAATCCTGGGAGAAAAGCATCCGGATTACGCGGGATCACTCAATAATGTTGGCTGGACATTGCTGAGAATGGGGGATGCAAAAACTGCTAAAGAGTATCTCGGGAAAGCCGTTTCTACCTGGACGGAAACTTTAGGCCCGGATCATCCTTCGACCCTCCACGCCAAAAGATCATTCGAAGAAGCCCGGATAGCTGTCGGCGGCAAGCAGGAAGCGGTTCGCATTCAGCTTGAAAATCGCAGAAAGAAACCGAGGAGAAAGAGATAAAAGGAAACAGACACCAGCTCTGCGCTCTAATTTGCCTCGTACGATGGCAACCGTTAAAATGAAACGATGAAAAGCGGGCAACGGCCTGCGCTCCATAATATGATCAAATCAATTTTATTCGATTTTAACGGTGTGATCGTCAATGACGAGCCGCTGCACATGAAGGCCTATCAGGAGACATTCGGCGGGCGCGGCATCGAGCTGACGGAGGAAAATTATCTGGCGCTGCTCGGCGCGGACGATAAAATGTTTATCACGAAAACGTTCGAGCGCGCGGGCAAGCCGGCTTCGGCGGAGGATATGGAATCGGTCCGCGCGGAAAAGACCGAGAAGTATTTCGCGCTGATAAAAGACGAGATACCGCTGTTTCCCGGAGCGGAAAATTTTGTCCGTTCGTGCGCCAATTATTTTACGCTCGGGATCGTCAGCATGGCTTCGCGCGCCGAGATCGAAGACATTCTGGCCCGCACCGGCCTGCGCGAATGCTTTTCGCTGATCGTCAGCGCCGAAGACGTCGATCTGCCGAAACCGCACCCGCGCTGCTACAAACTGGGCTTTGTCGGGATCGACGATTTTCGCGGCAGCGCGCTGAGCGAGCCGCCAATGTCGAACGGCGAATGCCTGGCGATCGAAGATTCACCGCCGGGCGTGACCGCCGCCCGCGGCGCGGCGCTGAAAACACTGGCCGTCAGCAATACCGTCTCCGCCGACAAACTGCGCGCCGCCGGCGCCGACATCGTCACTTACTCGCTGGAAGACTGGACGCCGATGTCGGTCGATGGAGCGTTTAGATAATTATAGAAAGGTAAAATACTCTCATGTGTGCTCCCACTAAAGCCGAGCTTAATGAAGAAAAAGCTTTAAAGACCATCGAAGAACTTTGCAAAACCCTTATAACTACAGCAGGTATTATGCTGGCTCTACTGTGGGGATTAACTCAAAAAGGGCAATTATCTCAAGAGGTTATTTTTGTCATTCGAGGTTCTTCAATATTCTTAGTGATTTCAATAACATGTTCACTTTTGGGGCTACAGTTCATTGTCTCACGTCTACAAGACACTTCCACCGGAGATGGTTCCAAAAACGGTTGGGTGGATTTGTGTTTTTGGGCAGGATGGATCACATTTCTTTGCGGTTCTATTGGTGTTATAGTATCGATTTTTGGAATATAAAATTATGGTTTTTGAGAGGGTATGCAAATGAAATTAGGTGACTTTGAGAATGTAGATTTTGGCGGTTATGAGGACTACGAACTTGAAGATGTTTCAACATTCTTTCAGGAAATAAATCACAGTATAGATGTTTTAGATTTTGGTGTTTATGTTTATAAGGCAAAGGAATATAGCGCGGAGTCGTACTCTCCCCTCAAATTTAAGATCAGCAAAGATTTGCTTCATGATTACTTCAGATTACTTCAGGACAATGCAGGAAATGTAATACAGCTAGGCGTTACTAATGCAATTGTCAGTACAGAGACTATTTTAGAGAATATAAAATCTCCAAATTCCTACAGTCCAGGAGCTTTAAATTCATTTTCGAGATATATGAATTTCCATCTAATTTCAACATTAACTAAAGCCGCACAGAAGGCTGCATCCAACAGTACACATATTGCTATTGGTTCCACCCTGAGGAGACGATCAAACAAAATCATTAAACTTCCCGATATCGAGGCAGTTTGTAAAGATCTTCCATATCCAATGAACAAATTCTTTTGTTAAGTACTTAATTTTGTTTTAAAACTGGTTTGCGGGACTAGTATTAGAAATGTCAGTTGTCCCTTCAAGGTTTGTCAGAAATGTAAGTTTGATTTGCTATAATCCTCTCATGAGTCACGAAAAAATTCTCGATGCAAAACACGCCGCCTTTCTCGTCATCGACGTGCAGGAAGGCTTTCGCGGGATAATTCCGGATTTTGCGCAGATCGCGTCGAACATCGCTTTGTTTTTGCGGGGCGCGAAAATTCTGGATGTGCCGGTGATCGTGACGGAGCAGTATCCGAAGGGTTTGGGGCGCACGGCCGAGGAAATTATTTTTGCGCTCGAGCCGGAGCACGCGCCGCTGGAAAAAACGGCGTTCAGCTCCTGCGGCGCGGCCGGGTTTGTCGCCAGCCTGAAAGAATTGGGCATCAAACAGGTGATCGTCGCCGGCATCGAAGCCCACATCTGCGTCAATCAAACGGTGCATGATCTGCTGGACGCGGGTTTCCAGGTGCATGTTTTGCTCGATTGCGTCTCGACGCGATACGAGGTGAACAAACGCGCCGGGCTGGATAAAATGATGCAGAGCGGAGCAGTGCCTTCGACGGTGGAAATGGCGCTGTTCGAATTGATGCGCGACGCAAAACACGAACACTTCAAAGAGATCCAGCAATTGGTGAAATAATTGTAGGGGCAGGGACAAGCCCAGCCCCTACAGTAGGATTTTCGTGACCATTCGGTTCAATACTTCTTTTTCTTTTTCGCTGGGGGCAGGTTCCAGCGGGCGGTATTTGTCCCAGGCGGTGAGCAGGGTGCTGGCGCGTAGATAATCGTCCAGGATGCGTTCGATGATCTGCAGGTCTTCGAGCATGGCGGCGGAGGCTTTTTCGCGGTCGCCGAGCGCATGGTAGCGTTCCGCGATAGCGCGCAGAGCGCCGGAGCGCATCTGAAGCTGCGGTATTTCTTCGGAGAGCGCGTGCGCTTCGCCGAGGAATTGCAGGGCTTTTTCCGTTTCGCCGTTTTTCCGGTGGACGTCGCTGATGCCGATCAGCGCGTCGGCTTTTATCCAGTCTTCTTCGATCGCCTGCAGCGCCTGCTGGCAGGCCGGTTCGTTTTCCAGCGAAGCGCAGATGACCGCAATGCTTTCGAAAGAGCGGTTGCGGGCGTCATCGAATTCGATCCGGGAAGCGGTTTCGAGCGCGCGCTCCGGTTTGCCGCAGGCGGCGATCTCGCCTGAAACGGCGGAGAGCAGTTCGTACCGCGCTTTGCTGTCGCGAATTTCCATCGACTTCTGCGAGACGAGCAGCGCCAGCGCTTCTTCCAGATCTTCGAGCGCTTCGGCCGTTTCGCCGGCCGCGCGTTTGAGCTCCGCAAAACGCCGCAGGCAGAGCGCAAAGAAATATTTGTCCTGGATCAGCTCGAGCGCGCGTTCGGCCAGTTCGCGGGAATCGGCCTGGAAAAAGAACTGCGCGATCTGCACCAGCCAGTAATCGCGCCAGTCGCGGCTTTCCACGGTTTCGGCGAGGTTGCGGGCGGCGGAAAGCACTTCGATGGCGCGGTCTTTGCGGCCGGACTGCAGCCACAGCCCCGCGATCTCCGCCAGTTCGCGCAATTTTTCCTCGGGCATTTCGACATCGGCCGTGGCCGTTTCGGCGGCGGTCAGATAGGGGGCCATTTCGTCCGGTTTGTCTTCGCCGAGCTTGTGTTTGGCGACATTGGAATAAACCTGCGCGCGCATTCCGGGATCGAGTCCGTCCAGCAGCGCGGCGGCGGTTTCGTCATCGCCATACGCGGCGCGATAGAGCGCGATCTGCGCATAAGCGCCGTCGCGATAGCCCAGCGAATCGGCGATCTCCATCGCCTTGTCAAAATTTTGCTGCCGCGCTTTTTCACCGGCGATGTTTTCCAGCGCTACTTCGCGGTCGGTCGGGTCTTCGATGGCTTCGGCCAGCTGCAGCGCGTACTCGTCGTCGTTCATCACGGCGCAATTGAGCGAGATCGCGCGGAGCATGCTGTCGCGGGCGTGAAAATCTTCGACCGCGTCGGCCATCTGCGCCGCCAGATCGACCTCGCCGCGCCTGAGATAGCGTTCGATGACTTCTTTAACGGCGTCGGAATGGCCGTCACGGCTCTCGATGCGTTCGGCCAGAAAAGCAGCGCAGGCAAGCACGTCATTGCTCGCTTCGTCAGGATTAATGTAGAGATTTCTCATAGGGAAATGGTAGTTGGTAATTGGTAGCTGGTAATCGACGATTGGTAATGAGTAATTGGTAATGAGTAATTGGTAATAGGCACTTGGTAACTGGTAAATACTAATAACTAACTAACTAATCAATCAATCAATCAATCAATCAATCAATCACGTGCTATCTATTACTTACTACCAATTACCAACCACCATTCACCAATTACCAATTACCCACTACCATTCACCACTCACTCATCGCGATTCACTTTCTTCTCCTGTTCCTCTTTCTCACGCATTTCCTTGCGGTATTGGCGGACGAAAAAATATACGCAGGCGGCGGTGATAACGACGAAAAGCACCATCATTACCCCGACGAATATCAGTTCAGCATATTGATTCCCGTTAAAATTCATGTGAATTTAAAATTAGCATAGGTAAAGGAAATATTGTAGGGGCAATCCATTGTGGTTGCCCCCTAAGCCGCAGGCGAAACGATTTCGGACGCTGCGCGTCCACGGGTAGGGACAAGCCGCTGCCCCTATGGTTCTTTCGTATAGATCGCTTCGCGCATAAAGTCGGTCAGCGGTTTACCGGTTTTGATGGTGGCGGCGGCAAAGGAAACGAAGTCTTTTTCCAGCGCTTTTTTGGGATTGAATTCCGCGCACCAGTAGAGCTGCGTGTTAAAGAGCAGCGGCTGTTTTTCCGCGGCGGCGACAAATTCCGGGCCGAGCCGTTTGTTTTTGTGGCCGAGCATTTCACCAAACGCCGATCTCCATTTTTTGTCGCCGACCAGTTTGGCAAAGCGCTTGTTGTTTTTCATGATAAAGCGCCGCACCCGCGTCAGTGTTTCCTTGTCTTCGAACCAGTAGGCGCCGCTGCACAGGTAGGCTTCGTCGATCCCGATATGCAGATAGGTCGCCGGGTAAAGTTTGTTGCGCGTGCCGCCCTCGCCGATGGTCGCGGCCAGGTAGGTTTTGTACGGGGATTTGTCTTTGGAAAAACGAATGTCGCGGTTGATGCGAAACATCATCGATTTGACCGGCGTCGCGGCCAGCTCCGGCTCGAACTTGACGGCCCCTACGACGATCTCTTGGATCAGCCCGAGAAAAGGCTCTTTCAGCTCTTTTTCGTAACGCTTTTTGTTGGCGTGAAACCACTCGATGTTGTTGTTTTTCGAGAGGTCTTTGAGAAACGAGAAAAATGATTTTTCCAGAGGCATAGGCTTTGATTATAAATTTTTCCTGGCAGAAACGCGACAGTTATGAAGCGTGTGTTTTCACGGTTAATGAGACGCACCCGCTTACGCAGGCGCTACTGACAAGAACACGCTCCATAACTGTCGCGTTTCCGCCAAGTTCAAACAAGGCACGCTCCATAACTGTCGCGTTTCCGCCCCTATTTTTCTTAAAAAGCCCGACATTTCCCAAAAACATTTCAATTAGCCATAAAGCTTGCTATTATAAATCATCCCTGTATCGCAAGATAAAAGGAAAGCGACTCCCGTAAAAGGCAATTTGATCCTTTGAGACAAAATTGCTTTCTTTTTATCGGATAACCAGCAAAATTAAACGCCGGAAACGGCATAACTACAAAAACTAAGGAGAAATTCCCATGAACGTCCCCGTAAGAACCTTTCAGGTTCTGCTACTCATTACACTCTTACTGTCCACCGCGGCTTTCGCCCAACAGGCGCCGCCGTTATTTAAGGACACTTTTGCAAAGGTCAACATGCAGCAAGCGCCGGAAGCGACGGTAATTCGCAGCCGCAATATCGTGGTCGATAATTCGGTGCTCAAGGACAGCCGGATAAATTTGGTCACTTTGCCGCTGTTCGACGAAAAAACCATTCAGATCAGCCGGCTCTCGGCGAGCGCCGAAAGCGCGAACGTCTTTATCTGGAAAGGAGTCTATACAGATAAAGGCTATCCCGGCAGCGCGATCTTCGTGACCGTGGGGCAGGCGGTGATCGGCAATATCATTACCCCCGAAGGCAAAATGTTTCAAATACGCTATCTCGGGAATGGGATACATTCCCTCCGCGAGATCGACCAGTCAAAATTTCCCGATGAAGCCGAAGGGATCTTTCCCGAGATAAAAAAAACCGCCGATGGAATACCGGAAGCCCCGATGGACACCTGTACCACGGACGCGCCGGGCACCGTCGATATGCTGGTCGTCTATAATCAGACCGCGCGGGCGGCCGCCGGCGGCACTGACGCGATGATCGCCACCGTGTATCTCGCCGTGGAAGAGACAAACCAGTCTTATATCAACAGCGCGGTCACTCACCGCGTCCGCCTGGTGCATGTGGCTGAGGTAAATTATACCGAAACCGGCAATTTCAGCACCGATCTGACGCGCCTGCAGAACGGCGCGGACACTTATGTCGATCAGGTTCAGGTCCTGCGTAACACTTACGGCGCGGACGCTGTTTCGATGATCGTCGAAACCGGCAATGCCTGCGGGATCGGCTACCTGATGACCACGCTCAGCAACACGTTCGAACCGTTTGCTTATAACGTCGTAATGCGCAGCTGCGCCACGGGTTATTACAGCTTTGCGCACGAACTGGGGCATAACATGTCAACGCATCACGACCCGGCGAATGCTGGGCCGAGCCTCTACCCGTATGCCCGCGGCCATTACAATACCGCGCCGACCTTTCCGGCCAGCCCCTGGCGCACGATCATGAGTTACCAGACCGTCCCCGCGACGACGCGCGTGCAGTACTGGTCGAACCCGAACATCAATTACCCGATCGGCGGCGACCCGATGGGTATCGTGGCCGCGCGCGACAACGCTCTGGCGCTCAACAACACCTCCGCGACGGTGGCGAATTTCCGCTGCGGTTCGCCGGGCAGAAGCGACGTCTGGATGAAGGATACCTGGAACGACACCGGAGCGGAACCCGATCCCTTAACGGCCGGGCAGGATATGTGGCTCTCGCCTTATATCTGGAACCGGACCGCGCCGGACGCCGGCCTGACGCACCAGCACCAGCATCAGGATCCGGAATTCGGCCAGACGAATTATGTGTATGTAAAACTGCACAACGGGGCTTCCACGGCGCAGACGGGACAGGTCGATCTGAGATTTGCGCATGCGGCCACCGGTCTGGGCTGGCCCGGTTTCTGGACGCCGGTTTCGGGTTCACCGCTATCGGTCACCATCCCGGCGAATTCGAGCATAGTGGTCGAAGTGCCGTGGGCAAATGTGCCGATCAATCCCAACCCGCACTATTGCATGGTGGCGCGCTGGATTTCAGGCACCGATCCGATGACATTCACCGAAACCGCCGACATCAATTACAACACCCGCCAGAATAATAATATCGTCTGGCGCAACATGAACGTCGTTAATATTTTCGACATGCCGCAGGATGTGGAATTTATCTTCCGCAATATAAAGAAGGAAAAAGCCGTCCTGGCGCTGGCGCTGGTCGGACGCGCGGATGACGAAAGAGAAGCCTTTTTCCGTAACGGCGGCCGGATCGACGTGACCATGGACGAAAAGCTTTTCCAACTCGTGCTGAAAGGCTACAAGGAACAGGAAGGCGTGCGCCTGGAAGGCAAGACCTTTACGGTCACCGGACCGAACGGCGTGTTTTTCGACAATATCCTTACGCCCGAGAAATTCGAGGGCAAGGTGAGGATGAAGATCAGCATAGACAAGAGAGCGCCCGAGCGCCAGTATCGTCTGGATGCGATTCAGTACGAGAACTACAGGGATAAACTTCTTACTGTCGGCGGTGTGGGCTATCTGGTCAACTATATGCCCGTAACCGCAGGTGGTGGCGGCGGCAATAACGACCGCGCAAGGCCGATCGACAACAGGTTATTAAAGAAGAAATAACCACAGGCAAACCGGCGGGGCAACCCGCCCTTTTTCATGTCGTGGCACGCATGGTAGGGGCAGGGCTGGTCCCTGCCCGACGGACGCGCTAAGCGTCCGAATTGTATTCGCGCAAGCGCTCATCGGGCAACCACAAGGGATTGCCCCTACATTGATACTTTTCCCGCGCTTTTTCCGCTTTACCCTGTGAGGGCAGTTATGCGGAAAAATTCATACTTAAAATTCATCCGTCGTTCATTCAGTTTCATACTTTTATTGGCCGTTTTATCGGGAGCTTTCGCGGTTGACGCCAGCGCGCAAAGCGCGGCCTCAAAATCTAAAGGGGCGCCGAAAACAGGCGGCGGGCTGGTCGCGTCGAACAGCACCAAATCGACCCCGAAATGCAATGGCGGTTGGAGCGGCGTGGTCACGCTGTCGAAGACGCTGAAGGACTCGCTCGAATCGGACGAGCCCGGCATCCGCAAGGCGATGGACCGCATTCTGCACAAGACCTCGCGCGATTACGATTACAACGGCCGCGCGATCGTGGACGCCGGCGCAGATCCGCGGCAGCCCATCGTAAATACCAAAGTCACGCTGACCGACTATGATCTGAATTGGGGACTGGAAAAAGTTTTCGACACCTGCAATTCGCGCGAAAACGGCCACTGGTTCACCATCGAGAGCACGGACGACCGCCAGACGCAGGCGACGGTCACCGGCCCGGCGACTTCTTTTAATCTCTTGGTCGATGAAATGGCGGGGATGTATAGTTTCAGCCTCGGGTTTCCCAAAGCGCCCGGCGTCTATAAACGCGAAGAGCACACCAAAAGAGCGGGGCATTGCCAGCCGAAAAACAACGAGCCCTACGACCGCTCCACCAATGAACCCACCAGGATCGACGAGCAATCCGTTTCCGTCTCCGGCGAAAAAATGGACCCGGACGATCCCGACACCATTTCCGGCACGAAGATCTGGGGCGACGACGGAACCGGCGCGGTGCGCGGCTTTGTCTTCCAGGCGACGTGGCGTTTTACGCGCTGCCCCGGCAAGCTGATGATCACCGAGCTGAAATTCGAGCATCCGAAATTTCCCGATTTCGAAAAATGGAAAGAGATCGAAGAAACAAAAGGCACCATCGACGGCAACAAAATTAAAGTTAAAGCAAAAGTTCTTAACCTGGGCGCGGAAACCAAATTCGCCGATCTGAAAATAATGGAAACCTATAAAGGTGACAAGTACAATTACGCGCGCCCTGACGAACCGCTGCCCGAAGCCGAAAGCTCGTTTCGCATCGAGGGCGGCGAGGAAAAAGAATTCGAGTTTATCTGGGACAGCGAGGGACAGGCCTGGTTCGACGACGGGCGGCCGCATTTATTTCACCGCCTGAAAGCGGAGTTAAAAGAAGAAGGAAAGCTGAAGGATAAAAAAGAAAAACCGCTCAATATCGCGCCGAAACCGCTCGTGCTGGTTCACGGCGTCTGGTCGGACTATCGCGTCTGGGAACCGCTCTATCAAAATCTGCTGACGGAAAATCACAGCTACCAGTGGAAGGCGTTTCCGGTTGGGCAAAACGCGCGTAAAGGCGTGCTGGCGATGGGCAACCTCGGCTATTCCGACAACATTTTCGACAATGCCGACCAACTGGCGCGCTATGTAAAATACGCGCAGGAAGAAACTAACGCCTGGCACGTGGATATGGTCGCGCACCAAATGGGCGGGCTGGTCGCGCGTGTTTATATGCACAAGCTGATGCCGGTCGTGCCTGACGCGCGCCCGCAGGTCAAACACCTGATCATGCTCGGCACGCCGAACGGCGGCGCGAAATGCGTTGACGTTTTTGCCGGCAAATTCGAACTGCTCAAAAAAGAACTGAACGCGGCCAGGGAACTGACGAATGAAAATATGCTCTCGTTCAACCAGCGCGTCGTTAATACCGGCGGCACCAAATTTTCCGCGCTGGCCGGGAATTCCGTGCCGGTGATCTGCGGCGGGCTGGAATGGAACGACGGGTTTGTCACGGTCAAGTCGGCGCTGTACGGCGTGCCGGATACGGGGCAGTCTAATGACCTGACGCATCAACTGGTGGACGGCAAAAATTTCGGCAATTTCGTCAAACCGCATCTGGTTACCGGGCCGGGTGGGACGTACCCATACCCGGTCAAAAACGATCCGACCGATTGGAAACGCTGGCAGATCGACAATCGCGATTACGACGTCAATAACGGTTCGGGCCGTTACCGCGAAGCCCCGAAAGACGCCGCAGACGCGCCGGAAAATTTCTTTCGCATCGTTTCGTATCAGACCGAGGGCGCTCGCGCAGGTTTCGCGGGCGAGATTGCACAGCCCTTTGCCGCGGAAATAAAGCTGGCGCCGAAACAGGTGTCGGAGATCGAAGTGCCGGTCGAAGCGGCGCAGAATTTCGCCATCTCGTTCATGGCGCATGCTTCCGTATCGGTCGCGCTGCTCGATCAAACGGGCAAGCCGGTGACGAAAAGCCCTTCGGACTCGCCGCTGGCGGAAATGATCTTTCGCGTGCTGCTGGTGAACCGCCCGGTAGCTAAAGGAATGTGGAAACTGCGCGTCGAAAACACTTCAGATTTTGAACAGACATTCGCGGGATTCGGCTGGTCAGCGGACGTGCCGGCCAAACAAGCGCCGGCGGCCGAGTAAACCGGGTATCTGTTTCGTGTTTTTCGCGTGAATTTATTAGGGATAATAGGTGATCATGCGGTATTCGACAACACTAAATGCGGAAACAGTTCCGTCATAATTGGGGGAGTTTCCGGTGACGGCTCTTTTGATCCAGTTGCCCTGTTTGTCGAAGGCCTCGTATTTATAAACGGTTTTGCCTCCGGGATAGCGCGTATCGTCCCTGGTCAGTGTTTTCTCTGCTACGTTTCCGTCATTATCCAGCGTCAGTGTTTCTTTTTCCCCGTGATTGCCGCTGCCATATACAGACCTTATTTCGATCTTATTTCCGATATAAGTGTAAGTTTTCCGGTACGGGCCGCTGCCGTCGTTTCCATAGGAAAGAGATTCTTTTAATCTTTTTTTGTCGTCATACGAATAGACATATTTGGCCGTATATCTTTCATCGCGCGGCGGCGGCGCGACGCCGGAAGGCGGCATTCTGGCGGGCCCGGCCGGAGGGTCGTCCGCATATTGTACGTTAGCGCTTTTGGAAACCCGCGCCCCGTCGATATATCCATAGACGGCTATTTCACGTGGATTGCTGCGATGATTATATCGGATACGTTTTACCAGATAGCCGCGCTCGTTATAGCTGTCCTTGGCGGATTTGAACCTGCCGAGCCGCAGCATGGGCTTCGCGGTGTATTCCGTTTCTTCCAGCACGGTCTTTACCCTGCCTTTTAACCCGGCTCCTTTGCGTCCGTGCCTGCGCGGGCGGCGGCGGGCTTCTGCGGCAGATCGGCGGGCGTGGCTTCAGCAACGCGGCGAGCCAGATCGTCGGCACGGCCTTTGTCGCTGAAGATCTTTAAAGAATCTATCGCTTTTAAAACGAGCGCTTCATCGTCCGGGTCACTGCCGTACATTAATGCGGCCAGAGTGTATTGGAAGGCGCGGCCGAAATGTTCCGCGGAATAAACGCGGCAGATCACTTTAACGCCCGTCGGCATCGTAACGCTTACTTCGGCGCCCCGGAAATCGCCCATTTTGATAAGTTTCGCATGCGTGACGGCGCCCCCGGTTTTCCCTGACGCCACTTCTTTTAGCCGGGCGGCGAGATTGTTTTGTTCCTGATCGGCGCTTAAAACGGCGTCTCCCTTAATCAAAAAAAATGTCAGGCTGATATCGGCTTCGCGCATTGTCCAACCGAATTCACTGCCTGTGGCTTCGACTCCGACGCGTTCCCCGGACACCTGTTGATTTCGTAAATTATATTTCGGCAGGGCGATCGAAAAGATCTCTTCCGGGCCGTAGTAAATTTCCGATTTTGGGAGTTCCTTAAGAGAGGGCGGGGAAACTGTCCGCTGCGCCGGGCTGGGAGCCGGCCCTGTCACTGTCGGCCCCGCCGGTGCATTATCCTGCGAAAAGATCCGCCCCACTGTAAACAAAAATATCAGGGCCAATACGAAAAATATTTTCGACACGAATCAGATTCTCCTTACCTTTTGCGGGAAGATTATAGCAGAAATAAAACGACCCGGGCAGAAGGTTGATTTTGCGCCTGGGTGTTCTTATTAAGTAACTTTGGCTTTTTAAATTGCACTAGCTTTAGCTAGTGGACTGAAGTTTCAAATTAATAGCCGGGCTTTAGCCCAAGGAATGATTCGCTATCCCACTAAAAACCACCAGCTAAAGCTAGTGGCAATTTATACCGAAAATTAACCAGGTAAGTCTTAAGCTCCAAGGGCAGAAACGCGACAGTTATGGAGCGTGTATTTTCATGGCTAATGAGACGCACCCGCTTTACGCAGGCGCTACTGACGGGAACGCGCTCCATATTATTCGTAATATTTGATCGTGCGGTATTCGGTGTATGTGAGTTTGTCCTGGCTGACTTCGCGTTTTGTCCAGTTGCCTTTTTTATCGAAGGAATCGTATTTAAGGTCACTGTATCAATGTGCGATTCGGTTTCGGTGGGACTTAGCGGCGGGTAGATATAGAGCCGTTTAATCACATTGCCGTCCGCGTCCGGTGATTCTTCCATCCGCAGGGTTTCTTTATTCGCCGGGTCAAAGGCCGCTCTCGAGATCGTCTCTTTTTTATAAGCGGTCACTCTGCGGCTGCTGAGATTTCCGGAAGGGGCGCGGATCGTTTCTTCTATCACGCGGCCTTGCCCGTCGTATTTGTAAAAATAGACCGAGTCATACTTGATCTCGCCGGTAATTTTCCCCTGCGGGTGCCACTTTTCACGGCCTGACATTCGCTTGCCTTTGACATTATTAAAGCCGATACCCATCGCCGCTTTTCCCTTATCGTCGAACCAGACAACCCGCAACAGCAGGCCGGCGCCGTCATAGTATCGCTCGGATTGTTTTAACCGCGGCACAGCATCGCCCGCTTCCTGTTTTTCGACGCTGATGCTTTTGACACGGCCCTTGAGCCCTTCGTATTTTAGATCGGAGTGAGCTGTCCGGGCGGCAGACGGCTTGGGCTTAGCCGTGGGTTTGCGCGGTACCTGCGCCGCCAGGGAAACTACGCAGAACGCTAAAAATATAAACGACAAGCATGCCGTTTTTAGGGAAGACATAAAACTCTCCTTAGCTGGTGACGCCCGCGCCGCGCGTTCAATTTTTTTCCGTGATCGCAAGGGAATCCAGCGCTTTGGAAACCAGCATTTCCGCGTCTTTTACGTTGTGGTCGATGGTGACGCTGAGGGTGTAAACTTTATTTCCGCGCGCCAGTACGCGAATGATCGTTTTGATCCGATCTCCCGACTTGTAGGTCAGATCGATGCCGCGCCACGCTTCCAGCGCGGAGGGTTTTTCCGCGATCAGCTTCATATCCGGCCCCTTGCCGATAGCCTCTTTTACCTGCGCCAGGTATTCCGCCAGATCTTTTTCGGTGTCGAGCGTGCGATGTTCGAAGACCGATCTGGTGACGGCAAAAAAGCCCTCGTCCACATCCCATTTATACATCGTTTTAGAGGAGCCTTTTAACGGGTCCGCCGGTGGTATCAACTCGATCTCTTTTGGAGTCTCCGGCATCCAGATCGAAAACGTTTTGTCTTTGTCGATGTACCTCGACGTATCGGGCAGCGTTTTTAACGAAGGCAAAGGTCTCGGCGTTGGCGTCGGTTTTGCCGTCTGAGCAAAAACGGAAACGGCGGTTAAAAAGACTATCACCGGAAATAGGTTTAATGCTTTGAACATGCGGGAAAGTATAACGCGGAAAAGAGGAATGGGAAATAGGAAAATGGGAAGTAGTGTAGCTAGCACATCATATGTCCTGTTGAAGTAGCAGATGAAATGTCCTCTTTGGGTGGTTGAGGGGTGTTGGAGAATAGCTTTGGAGAAAAGCTATGAGATATAACCCGGGAACCGCAGTGGAGAAGGCGATGAAAAGACAGGAGATCATATTGCGTGCGTACGCGAAAAAGATCACGTGGATAGAGGCGGCGGATATATTGGGGATGAGCTACCGGCATTTGCAGCGGGTGCGGGAGGCTTACGCGAGGGCAGGTTTCGACGGTTTGCACGACGGTCGGGTGGGAAAGGAGAGTCCGAGACGGACGCCGGTTAAGGTGGTGGAAGAGGTGCTGCGACTGTATCGGGAAGAGTATTTCGATTTCAGCGTGGCCCATTTTCACGAGAAGCTGAGTGAAAGACATGTGCTCGGGCTGAGCTACACCTGGGTGAAGAACCTGCTGCAAGGGTCAGGGTTGATTGCGAAGGAGAAGGCGAGGAAGAAGCACCGGAGGAAGCGGGAGCGTAAAGCGATAGCGGGGATGCTGCTCCATATCGACGGGTCGCATCACCAGTGGTTTGGAGATGAGAGGTGGCACGATCTGATAGTGCTGCTCGACGACGCTACCTCCGAGATCTGTTATGCGCGGCTGGTGGCAGCCGAATCGACGCGCTCGGTAATGGAGGGTATTCGCAAAGTGATAGAAACAAAAGGAGTATTCTGTAGTTTGTACTCTGACCGGGCGAGTCATTTCTTTCAGACACCGAAGGCCGGGGAGCCGGTGGACCGTCAGGCACTGACGCAGGTCGGGAGGGCTTTAAGGGATCTCGGCATCCGGCTGATACCGGCCTACTCGCCGCAAGCCAGAGGCCGCAGCGAGCGAAACTTTCGCACCTGGCAGGGACGCCTTCCACAAGAGCTCAGGATCAGGAACATAACCACGCCGGAGGAGGCCAACCATTTTATCGAGAGAGAATATATACCGGAATTCGACCGCAAGTTCGCCGTCAAGGCAAAAGCGGAAGGATCGGCCTTTGCGCCCTGCCTAAGAAACGATCTCGACCGGGTGTTCTCGATCCAAACCGAGCGAACCGTCAACCGCGACAACACGGTCAAATACAGGAATCTGACGCTTCAGATCGACCGGCAGGACTGGCGCCGCTCGATGGAAGGCTGCCGCGTCGTCGTCTACCAGCACCTCGACCACACCATCACGATCGGTTACGGGCCGCAGGAGATCGGCAGATACATGGCCGACGGCAAACCACTCGACCGGACGCTCGGCAAAGCAAACGTTGGGAGAAAAAAGGTCACCTCACCTTCCTTACCCCAACAGAAAACAGGACATATAATGTGCTAGCAAAACAGGACATCTTCATTTGCTATTAACATAGGAAAATGGGAAGTAGGAAAGGGGAAATGAGGAAATGGGGAAATGGGGAAATAGGGAATTAGGAAATTAGGAAATAGAGAATAGGAAGGGAGATTAGATCGAGTAATAAAAAAGCGGGCAGAGATGCCCGCGCTCTATAGCTTTTAAAAATTCGATTGCGGATTGTGAACAACAAGCACGCGCAGGGTGAAATCCAACACTTGTCTTTCGGGTTACCTGAACGAAGGTTGCTGATTCTCCTTCACGATCCGCAAAGCGGTGGTCAGTGGTCGGTGGTCGGTGGTCGGTGGTCGGTAATTTCGCTAACTGACAACCGGCCGCTCACTACTAACTCACTAACTACCCACTGACCACCGGCCACCGACCACTGGCCACCGATCACAGCCTACTTCTTCTTCATCGCATCGAGTTCTTTTTGCGTTTGGTCGATGATCTCTTTCATGCCTCTTTTTACGTTGTCGTATTTCACTTTTTCTATTGATTTGCTGAGCGCCATCAGATAAGCGGTTTTTAACGCCTGATCTTTCGGAACTTTGACATCGGGTTCGACGCCGGTGCCTTCCCAATTGGTTTTAGTGTAGGGATTGATCGCGCGGCCGACGGGCACAAAAACGCCGAAGTGTTCGCTGAGCCTGACCCGGCCGCCGGGGTTTGCGCCGCCGCCGGTGGTTTCGCCGATGATCGTGGCGCGTTTCAGATTTTTCAGATTATAGGAAAATTCTTCGGCGCCGGAAAAAGTGCGCGCGCTGGTCAGCACATAAACGTCTTTGTCCAAAAACTTTTTACCGGGCACGGCCGTTTTTGTCCAGAACTCGTCGGTCTTGTTGCCTTCGCGCCAGTATAGGTCGTTCAAGTGAACGGATTTGTCGCCGAAAAGGTAAGAGCAGACAAGCTGGACCATCTCGGGGTCGCCGCCGCCGTTGCGCCGCAGATCGATGATCAGCGCGTCGGTATTGGCAACGAAATTAAACATCGAAGCCAGCGCTTCACCGGCCATTTCCGGCTCAAAGAAATTCGTCAGCTCGATGTAGCCGATATTGCCGTCCATGCGCTCTACCTTATCCAGCCCGAAATTCCGGCGCTTCATAAACCACTCGTCCTGGGCTTTTTCTTCGGGCGTCGGTTCGCGGCGGTCTTTGCGCACCGGGATCGGGTCGATGCTAAAGCCAACGCGCAGATGCTTATCCTTACTGATGGCCTGCAGATCGGCGGTCAGTTTTTCGCTGAACGCTTTCGCGCTGGCCATCTCGTCGTACTCTTTATTTTTTTCGCGCGCGCGGATGTCGGTTTCCATTTTTTTCGCGACATCGGGAAAGATATAACCGTCATTAAGCTCTTTAAGCAAGTTTGTAATGACCTCGGTCCGGGTGGCGGAATCGATCGTCAGATCGGGCGCGGCAGTGGCAGTGGCAGCAGCAGCAGGGGGCTGCCCGAAAACCCGCAGCGGAAGCAGGATCGCCAGCGCCACTAAAACGACTACCAGCACGACATGTATCACGGATGTTCTCATAAAATTAATACTCCTTTTTAAGATAGCTTTGCAGAGGCAACTGGCGCGGCGACTCGCTTCTACGCCTTCATAAATTGCCGCTGGCTTTTAGCTAGTGGGATAGTGAATAAAAATGTGAACCGGCTTTAGCCCAAACAATCATTCGGCTAAAGCCGCGCCTTCCCGGATTTCGGGATCCACTAGCTAAAGCTAGTGGCAATTTAAAGGAACAAAGACCGCCGGTCGGTTTATCACGATTTCGCCAATCCGTTCACCATTAATTGCGCAATGCGTTTTACCTTCAACTCGATCTCGCTGCGCGCGCCCAGTTCCTGTGTGCTCAAACTGTAGGGCAGCAAGCCGTTTGTGGCCTGCAGCAGCGTGTGGGCGGTTTCCAGGGAGTTCGATTTGCCGAAATCCCGCGCGCGTTTGCCTTCGTCGATCACGGCGGCAAAGATCTGCGCCTCTTCTTCAAAATATTTTTTACGGCGTTCCAGCAGCCGCGGGCGCAGCCCGGCCAGCAGATCGTTCAGGCTCTGGGTGTAATGCTGAACACTGTCAAAACGAAACAGGACGCGTTCGACCAGCATCAGCCGCAAACGCTCTTCGGCAGGGATTTTCTGCGCCGCAATGGCTTTCAGCCGGATGTTCAGCCGCTCGATGATACGGTCGATGTGAGACAGCGCGATCTCCTGCTTACTGGTAAAGTGCAGGTAAACACTGCCTTTACCAATGCCGACCTCGGCCGCCAGGTCATCGATGGTCATCTTTTTATACCCGTACCGCGCGAGCAGACGGTCGGTCGCGTCGAGTATCGCGTCCCTGATAGTGATCTGTGCAACTGCGTCTCTCATAACTGACTAATGACTATAATCGTATTCCGGTCATAATATCAAACGCTGAGAAGCGAAAAAGGTTTCAAAAAGAAAGGAAAGAGGAAAGGAGGAAGGCAGGAAAAAGGAAAAAGGAAATGAGGAAGGGAGGAAAGGAAGGAATGGAAGGAAATGGGAAAATAGGGGGAAAAGTCGACCATCTTTCCTGATTTCTCAGTTCCTCAGTTCCCTCAGTTCCTCATTTCCTCATTTTCCCCTTCCTCTTGGCGGTAATGTCGGATAGAATGAATTCGTTTCCACCGCTCTACCGCAGAAAGCAGTACCTACCAGGGGTTAATTTTATAATTCAAGGACCAGCATCATCGATCCTTGCCGGAAAGGAAAACTATGAAAAGAGCTGCTATAACGTTTTTACTCGGACTGATGCTGGCGGCGTTTGCCTCCACGGGTTTCGCACAGGTGATCTCTGCCCCGGTGCCTAATCCGGTGCTCGTTCTCTCGGGCACGGAATACTACGAAACCGGCGGCCGCCAATTTACCAGGCACAAGTATTTTATTTACAACGCGTCGTCGTTTCCCAACACGATGTTTGCCGCCTCGCCCGACCTGCCGCCATGCGGCTCGAACACAAAATCTTCGCGCACCTGGATCGACGTGTTCGATCAGAGAGGGAAGCGGCTGCAGGGATTTTGCGCGCTCGGGAGCAACCGCGATCTCGAGGAATTGTGGTTTTCGACCGAAGGCGACGAGGTTCCGCCCAGCTGGATCTATATTGAATTTAACGACCGCAAAACCGGCAGCAAATACAAATCGAACCTGGCCGAAACCGTGTTGTAGAAGTGAGTTATGCAGCCAATCCGTGTTTGGCGGCTTTGCCTGCAAGCAGGATAAGTGCAGCGGAGCGCCACATCATCATTGCCCGTCACAAATTGTAAACGTCAATGTTTTTCGTGTGATTTAGTGTGATTTCGTGGTTTCCGCTTTTATAGTCATTAGAAATTAACTGAAGCGGTAACCACGAAATTACACGAAACAACACTAACCGATCCTGACTCTCGACTTTTATAGACAAAGTCATTAAAGCCATAAGACAATATCCAAAAATTTGATTTGTGCCCAAATTTCCTATCCAAAATGTCCATTACAGGCAAAATCGCCCAACTGTTTACAGTTTGAAATTTCATTCAGATCAAACTTCCCCCCCGGTATCTGCTTGTCTGCAAAGTATTTAGCTATCTTAGCAATTAAATACAACATTATTTAACATTGTTGGCACACTTGTTGCATTAACAGCATCGTCCCAGTGTCCCGTAGTCCGTTGAAAGTCATCTTCGTTTCAATTCCTTCTTGCAAAAGCATAAAAGCAAACGCAAAAGGAGAAATATGAAACACTTACTTCACTTATTTATTTTGACAATTATGTTGGTGGTCGCAGCCTCGGCGCAATCACGTGTCGCCGCCGGGTCTAAAGCCGAAAGTGCCAAAAAAGCGGTCAGCCGGGTTACGGCTGAAGAGCTTACCGAGGTTCATTTCAATCTGACCGGTGTGCAGAACGACGCCGGAACCTACTACAAATACATCGACAAATGTGTCGGAAACACTTTTGTTATGAGCGGCGAAACCGATCCGTATTCGGTCGTTCTGACGATCACGATGGATTACGACGGTTTCCCGAGCGTCTATCCCGGCAACGAACTGGCCAACGGCACCTGGTCGCTGGTGATCAGCAAAGACGGCAGCTATTACGGCACGGTTTTTGGCGAAATTGAAGCCGGATCGATCCGCTGGGTCCCGGATCCGATGCAAACCGGAATGTCTTCGCGCACGACCGACGCATCCCTGAAAATTATGGGCGGTATCGACGGTTACGAAAACAATGCCGTAAGCGACGAACCGACGCTGGAATTCTCGTCTTTCACGAAATTTTCCGGCGGCCCGCACTTTACGGAAGCGCAAATTGTGATCGGATTATAAGTTTTTATCTAAATATAGTTCGCCACCCCAAAATAAAAAGCAGTGCCGGTACAATAATTGCCGGCATTGCTTTTTTTGCTTGGGCGGAAACGCGACAGTCATGGAGCGTGTTTACTGGGAGCGCGGACGGCTCGTCCGCAACGAACGCGCAGCGTTCGAATGTGTCGAAATGTGCTGGAGAAACACGCTCCATAACTGTCGCGTTTCTGCCGTGCCAAAACGCCCGGGCAAATCTCCGCACCGATCAATTATCCCTACTTTCAACCGGCTCCGCGCCGGTCTTTTTGTGCTTATTTTGCAACTACTTAGACGAATTTAACGCAGCGCTCCGCAGCCATAGATACTGGCACGCTCATTGCTATTGCCATTGCGGGAACATTTCCGTTCCCGCCAAAGATCCGCCAGACAAATTCGCCCTTAGAATCCTCCCGACGGAGCCTACAGAAAAAAATGAAAAAGCTGATTTACCCGATTATTTTGATCACCTCGCTGGCCGGCGCAGCCGCGTCACAGTTGCCACAGGCGTTGCAGTTGCCACAGTCATCACAAGCTCGCCTCGCCGTGCGTCCAACTTATGCCGGAGCGCCCGCGACTACTGTCGACGCCGCAAAAACTTTTTTCACCGAGATCGAGTTGTACAGCGTGCAAAACAACCCCGGCGCCTGCTCCGTCGAACCGGATAAATGCCGCGCGAATATTTTTGTGCTGGGCGGATACAGCGAACCGTTTTCGGTCGTGCTGACGATTTCGATCGATGCGAACGCCGCCGGCGGCGTGCTTGACCGCAACAATCCGGCGAAGGGAATCTGGGTAATGGCGGTCAGCCGCGCGGGCCGCTATCTCGGCACGCTGCACGGAGATCTGCAGGGCGGGAAAATGCGCCTGGCGTACGATATTTTTACCGGCGCGGAAACCGGGCGTTCGCTGTCGGGCGGTCTGCGAATTCTCGGCGGACGGGACGGCTACAGCGGCGTCGAGCCGAACGAAATACCGACCATGCGCTTTTCGGCTTTTACAAAGCCCTCCGAGGGTATGCTGCATTACACCGAAGCCCGTCTGGTAAAAAACGCCGATCCGGAATAAATATCGAGCCCATGAAAACACGATGCGGCGCGAAAATAATGTAGGGGCAGGTCTTGTGCCTGCCCGCTTTTGTTTTGATTTGATGTGCCGGATGAGCAAAGCGAACAGGCAGAAACGCGACAGTAATGGAGCGTTTATTTTAAATTACTGCTTTTTCTTTCTCAGAGATTCAGCCGCTCGTTCAATTTCTTCAGAAACATTACGCCATGCTGAATCTTTATTTTCCCAGGTATTTACAGCCTTACCATCTCTTGGCAGAGCCTGAAGCTTACCAAACGGGGCACTGTGCCAATTGGTGTCGCGGATAATTACCGGTATTACTCGCGCCTCATCTTTATTATGCCTTTCCAATGCGCGTTTCATTTCTGTTTCATAGCAAAAGTCGGAAGCCATAAAATCCGCGCTGACAAGCAGCAAAATAATGTCTGCGCTTTCCAGACGATCCGATATTTCTTTTCGCCATTCTTCGCTGGCTTCGATATCGCGATCCTTCCATGGTTGAATTAAGCCCTGGCGTTCGAGAATTTTCAGGTGCGTTTCCAGTTCTATGCGATATGATTCATCTTTATGAGCGTAACTGTAAAACAGGCCCAATGGTTCAACTTTGTCTTTTGGCTGCGGCAGATCGACATCATCCAGTAATTCACTGACTTTGTAAGTTTCTATATCTGCCGCGATAACTTTCGGAAACTCTTTCAAGCCTTTGCTTTCCATCACCAGCAGATCCTGGTAAGGGATAATTTCGCCGGGCTGTCCGGGCAGCGGGATCATTTCCTGCGGATTCAGATTTTTAATATCGCGGTGAATGCGTTCAAAATCCGCGCGAATCACTGCGAGCAGTCTGCGGCGGCTTTCCGCGCTTTCTCCGGTAATGGAAATATAAACGCGCTTTTCCGCCACGTCGGCTTTTACCAGCGCGCGGCAATTTTCGAACTGTAATATAACACCGCTGCGCCAGCGCGGTTCGTTAGCGCTCAGGTGCTGCGTGCGGGTAATAAAGCGCGGCAGCAGACCTTCGGGCAGTACCGGGTAATGGTATTGAAAATTAAGGCATTTCACCGGATCGAAGGCCGAGGTTTCTTTCGGCTCGTCTTTTGGCAGCAGTTCCGGGATAAGATAATGAGTGTCATCATCGGGAAAGCTAAAGCAAAGATCGAATTTCTTCATCAGATCGAAGATAAAACGACACATAAAGGTCGGATAATCTTCCTCTTTCAGTATTCCTGAAATATCCTCTAAATGAATTTCGCCCTGGGCTTCCTCTAATTTCTTAGAGTTCAGAATTTTATAGATCCCGTTCGTTACCCAATGCGGGTTCAGTATGTGGGTGTCTTTGAGGCGCGGATCATCGCGATAGTTAAGCACTATGCCAAGCTGATTTAAATAACGCGCGAGCATTTCCTGGTACTTTTGGCTATCAATGCCATTCTTTTTACAGAGTTCCCGGTATTCATCAAAGCTCAGATAGTTTTTTTCTGGATTAGCCAGCATGTCTTTGACTGAGAACCACTCGCCCGGGAATTTCACCCGCAGTTCGTCAAGCAGATCTGTCTGTTCGATGATCGCTGTTTTTAATTCATCGATTCCGATACCGTCGCCGCAGTCGGTACGAATAAAGCCCTTGATATTGGGATATTTTTTTAATAATGCGCTGCGGTTAAGATCGAAAGCGTGTTCGCTGATCTTGTTTAGTACGATGATCACCGGCGAATTTGCGCCAAAACTTTCGATCAGTTTTAGCCAATACTCGGCCTCAATGTCTTCATTGCCCTCACGCCCGTTGAGCACCAGCAGATAAAGACTGCGCTCGGTGAGAAAAAATTGATGCGTGGCATGCATGATCTCCTGCCCGCCAAAATCCCAGACATTAAGACGTATTTTATCCTCATGAATTTCCAGCGGCCACTGCTCGATATTAATGCCTTCTGTTTTAGATTTTCCCGGTTCGAATGTTCCATAAATAAGTTTTTCGACCAGCGAAGATTTACCCACCGCGCCTTTTCCTACCAATATCAGCTTCGCTTCATTTAATGCGCGTCCGCCTGCCCTTGTTCTAAAGTAATATTCGAGAATATCGGTAGGAGATGCAGGTTGTCTTCTTCGACCAACTTCACTAGAGTCGGCCCCAAGTAATTCCGCCGGAAGGCCGAACGCAGGATTATTGTGCAAATACAACACTTTCAGCAAATTTAATTGGTTGAGGGCGTCGGGCAGGGCAGTAAGCTGATTATTGCTAAGATCAAGTTGTTCCAGACTGGAAAGGCTGCCGAGCGAGTCTGGGACGACGGTGAGCTGATTGTTGCTAAGATCAAGACGATACAAATTTGAAACGCTGCCGAGCGAATTGGGAATGGCGCGGAGCAGATTATTGTCAAGATCAAGTATTTGTAAATTTAAAAAGCCGTCGAGCGCGGCAGTAATGGCAGTGAGCCGATTATTAGAAATATAAAGTTCTTGCAAATTGGCCAGGCTGCCGAGTCCATCGGGAATGGCGGTGAGCAAATTATTGTCAAGAATGAGTAGCTCCAAACTGGAAAGGGCGCTGAGCGCGTTTGGGATGAAAGTAAGTCGATTGTTCTCAAAATCAAGGGTTTGCAAGTTGGAAAGGCTGCCGAGCGCATCTGGGATGGCGGTGAGAAGATTATTGCTGAGATTAAGCTGTTGCAAATCAGAAAGCCTGCCGAGCTTTTCGGAAATGACAGTGAGCTGGTTATTATCAAGATAAAGTCTCCGCACATCGTCAAGTTCAAACAACTCCGGCGGCAATTCGGTGAGATCTAATCCGGAAAGATCCAAGCTATCAGCTTTTTCTTCCGCGGCTTCTTTTATTCTCCGTAAAGCTTCCTGGTATCCTTTGTGAGGCATTATCTTCTCCGTGTATGAGAGTGTTTAGAGCACGGCAATTATAAGCGAAAGCGTCCGAATCGCGAAGAAAAAGAGCGGGCAGGCGCTCCGGCTGTGGGTGGTTTATGATCTATCCTTTGCGTACTTTGCGAGAAAACTTAGCGCCCTTTGCGGTTTTTTCTTTTATTGATAGGCCAGTAGTTTTCCTAAAAAAATGCAACCGCAAAGTCCGCGAAGTTCAAGACGCAAAGATCGCAAAGATCGGGTGCGGTTCTTGTCAGAACCGGGAAGGGTAGTGACCGGTTTTCTTTTATGATCTATCCTTTGCGTACTTTGCGAGAAAACTTTGCGCCCTTTGCGGTTTTTCTTTATTGATCGGCCAGTAGTTTTCCTAAAAAAAACGCAACCGCAAAGTCCGCGAAGTTTAAGACGCAAAGATCGCAAAGATCGGGTGCGATTCTTGTCAGAACCGGGAACGGTAGTGACCGGGTTTCTTTTATGATCTATCCTTTGCGTACTTTGCGAGAAAACTTAGCGCCCTTTGCGGTTTTTCTTTATTGATCGGCCAGTAGTTTTCCTAAAAAAAACGCAACCGCAAAGTCCGCGAAGTTTAAGACGCAAAGATCGCAAAGATCGGGTGCGGTTCTTGTCAAAACCGGGAACGGCAGTGACCGGGTCTCTTTATTTCTATTTTAATTGCTACTGGTTAAAACCAGTAGCAACCTTCCGATCTCAATTCAGCGCCTTGTCCCATTTGCCGACGATCTCGTTGATCAGATTCGCGACTTTGTCGCAGACCTTTTTGTAATAGAGGTCGGCTTTGGTTTTATCGAAAATGGGGTAGCCCTGATTTTTTTGATAGAGCCCGATGGAAGAGGGAAAGGGCACGGCACTCCAGGTGCCGGCGGCGGGGTAGGGCGTGGTCATCTCGGGCCCGGTGTATTTTTCCGGATGGACGAGCGTGGGGTCGATCGCCTGGATAAAAGCGGTTTCGTTATTGCCGGCGTGGCCGCCGTCTTCGCCAAAGATTTCTTTGGTTTCATCTGATGCAAAAGACCACCAGTTTATCACCAGCGTGCGCACTTTTTGCTCCGCCGAAACTTCGGCCGCGACCGATTGCAGCACCGCGGTTTGCCCGCCGCCGTGGCCGTTTAAAATGATGATATTGCGAAAGCCGTTTTTCGCCAGGCCTTCGAGAATTTGCTTGACGAACGGCCGGTACGCGCTTTCGGTGATCTGAAAAGCGCCCGGATAATCCGACATCGAACCGGTGATCCCATAAGGCAGAGCGGGCGCGATCATGGCGTTCGTGCGCTGCGCGATGGTGCGCGCCATCGCCAGCGGGGCGGTAATATCGGCGCCGTTATTGATCACGCCGTGCGGCTCCAGCGTGCCGGTCGGCAGCAGCACGGTCTTGATCCTGCCCGGCACGTTTTCCTTAAACTCCATCCAGTTTATCCGCTCCATCTCGCGGGTGGAGACGGTGTCTTTTTGGGCAAGAGCGCTGACAGAAAATGCGGTCAGAAAAAACAAAAGAAGGATGGTTCGGTTCATAATTTTTCTCCGGAATGTTTTTAGGAGTATGTTACACGCGCGCGGCGTGATTCAGAAATGACGCCGGCGTGGACAGTTTAGATATCAAACTTTAGTTTTTGCGCATTTGCTTACGCGAACGCTACCGGCTCCGTGACTCGACGCGCCCGGCAACGGAGTCAATAGCGTCCCCGTTAGGCGCGATACGCTCTTTTCGGAACAGGGGACGGCAGCGACCGGTTTCTTTGAAGACTCAAATGGCAGGGGTAAAGAAGTTTTGACTTTGAGCGTGTTTCAATTACAATTGACCGCGTAATCCGACATCTCTCAAAAATCCAAAAAAGGCAGGACTTCCAAAATGAAACATACTCGCAGTTTCTCTTGTTCGCGAACCTATATGTCGTTCGCGGTTACTATTTTTCTCTTTACGCTCTTAAATATTCTGAGTGTGGTGCTGGTACCTGTCGAGGCCGGACACGCAAAGGTTTCCGATTTTGGGCAGCAAAACGGCAGTATAGTTTTTTCTTCCGATCATGACGCGAATGGCGACTATGATATTTATTCGATGGACTCCGCCGGGCAGAATGTAGCCAGGCTGACGACGGCCAGCGGCAACGACCTTTTTCCCGAAGTGTCGCCCGACGGGCAAAAGATTGTTTTTGCATCTCTTCGCGACGGCAATTCCGAGATCTACATTATGAATGCAAACGGCAGCGGACAAGTACGCCTGACGAACAACGTCGCCTTCGATTCCTTTCCTTCTTTTTCACCTGACGGCACAAAAGTGCTCTTTACCAGCAATCGCACGGGGAACCGTGATATTTTTCTGATGAACCCCGATGGCACCAACGCGCAGCAACTGACGGCCAACACCGCAGGTGACCAGGCCGCGGTTTTTTCGCCTGACGGCACAAAGATCGCTTTTCAAACCGACCGCGACGGCAACAACGAAATATACCTGATGAACGCCGACGGGACCGGCTCCGTCAACTTGACCAACCACCAGGCACCCGATGAATTTCCCGCATTCTCTCCGGACGGCGCCAAGATCACTTTTAGCGGCACGCGCATCAAGAGCAATCTTGTGAATCAAGATATATATGTGATGGATGTGAACGGCACTAATCAATTGAGAATGACCTTTGGCAGCGGCAACGACGCTCACTCTTCGTATTCGCCGGACGGAACGAAAATAATTTACGGAAAATACCTGGAAGGACTGCAAAGCTATGAGATCATGGTAATGGACGCTAACGGCAGCAACCAGACGCCGCTCACCTCGAATACTTATTTCGATAATTATCCCTCATGGGGGACTCTTGCCTCCGGCCCTCCGCCGCCTGCGCCGACGCCGATGAATGGCAAGATAGTGTTTGAAACACAGCGCAACACCGACAATACCGAGATCTACATAATGGATGCCAACGGCAGCAATCAGATAGATCTGTCAAATAGTGTCTGGCAAGACAGCGATCCGTCTTTTACGTCCGATGGGCAAAAGATACTTTTTGTGAGTTTGCGTGACGGTGCGGGAGAATTGTATTTGATGAACACCGACGGTAAATACCAGACACGCATCACCATGAACTCTGACGGTGAAGGGCGTCCTGCGCTTTCGCCCGACGGGTCGAAAATAGTCTACGTGCGCAACGTCAGCTCTCAGTCTGAAATTTTCATAATGAACGCCGATGGGACGGGCGAAGTACGGCTGACCAATAATTCAAGACAGGACAATCACCCGAAATGGTCGCCGGACGGGACCAAAATAATTTTTACCAGTAACCGTGATGTTGGGGGCGATTATGAAATATACACGATGGATACGTCGGGCAATAACATCGTGCAATTGACGACCAACAATAATGCAGATGATACCGAACCCCAATATTCGCCCGACGGGACAAAGATACAGTTTACCAGCGACCGCACCGGTAACCAGGACGTCTGGACGATGAACAGTAACGGAACTAACCAGTTCAACGTAACCAATGATTCGGCCGGCGACGGTTCGAGTTCGTGGTCGCCCGACGGCACGAAGATCGTTTTCGTTACATTCCGCCACGGAGCTTCGGGAGAGGTCGCAGTGATCAACGTCGACGGAACCGGATACACCAGACTGACCAACAATGCGTTTTTTGAAAATACGCCGATGTGGCAGCCGGTCTGGCAGTAACGAAGATTTCGCGGGGCAGCCCCTTTGGGGTTGCCCGTATTGCTGGGGGCTCTTACATTTATTTTGTAATAGGTGATGGTGCGGTATTCGAACGATTCCATGATATCCGAGCCCTCGGTAAAACGGCTTTGTCCAAAGCGTTTTGTCCAATTTCCCTGGCTATCGAAACTTTCGTAAGTGTAAACGTTGCTGATAAAAGTTCGCGCGGTTCTGTTACGAGACTCTTCAACTTTTACCGGGTTTCCGTTTTCGTCATAAGCGTATTCGTGCGCGGCTTTGACAACGAATGCGTCGCTGATGCCGATAAAAAGAAGCGCGACCGTTTGCGAATTTTCATTTGGCCGGATCATCAATTGCAGCCCTGAGTATTTTCCCTGTGTGAAATCGACTTCGGATATCATCCTGCCGGGTTCTATCTGTAGAAGTTCCGAGCGCATCTGCCGGATAAAAGTTTTTGGCTGGCCGATGAAATCGGCGCGTTTGAACGAGTAATGGATCACGGAAATTTTCAGGTAACGAAAATCCCAGGTAAAAGATCGTACCGCTTTCGCCGGCTTGCCCGTTGCGCCACGCCATGCTCAACAATAAACGGGGTTTGCGGGCAGGGATGCCCGCGCTCCATATTTTATTGACGCGGAAAATATTTTACTCTACACTTTGCCAAGAAATTTGAATCTTTTACCCACGAAAAATTATGCCTACAAAAAAGTTAACTTTGGATAATTCCGATTTTTACCAGGCGGCGAAACAGCTCAAGGTCGAGCCCGCCGCCATCAAAGCCGTGGCGCTGGTCGAATCCGCCGGCTCGGGTTTTTACGATGACGGGTTTCCGATGATCCTCTTCGAACGCCACAAGTTTTACAAAAACGCCCCGGTGAAAAAACGCGACGAATGGATGGAGCAGTATCCGGAGATCTGCAATTCGACCGTCACGCCCAAGGGCGGCTACGGCGACAAGCTGGCGCAGCGCATCAAGTTCAACATGGCTTTTGGCCTGGACAAAAACGCCGCGATGAAAGCATGTTCGTGGGGGATGTTTCAGGAGATGGGCGAGAATTTTGCTAACTACGATTTTGCGAACGTCGGCAAATTTGTCGATGTAATGAAAAGCGGCGCGCCCGGCCATCTGGATATCTTTGTGCGCTCGATCAAATACCGCAAACTGGCGACGAAAATGAAAAATCACGACTGGGCGGGCTTTGCCGAAAATTACAACGGCCCCAATTACAAAAAATTCAAATACGACGAAAAGATCGCCGCCGCTTATGAAAAGACAAAGAAAGAAACCTATAAAGCCTAGTGAATAGTGAATAGTGAATAGATTCCCGCGTTCGTTGCGGCCGGGCCGTCCGCGCTCCCAGTCAATACCAAATCCAAATAAAAAACGGGCAGCCGGGGGTATGATCGGCTGCCCATCGCTCAATTTTCTTTGAATCAGAAAGAAGCAAGAAAACAATGCGGAAGGCGGTTCCTCCTCTTCATCCCCTGCAATGTCGAGCCGTTACCGCGCTCCGCATTTGTCTTCTAATTGATAGACGACGCCCGCAAAACTTTTTGCATAAAAATATTGAAAAAAACGCAATACGCGATACGCAATACGTTTTTCCCCTTTGAAATAGCCGCAATATGGCGCAAAAAGCGCAAAAAGAAAATCAAAAGACAACCAATTATGCTTAGCGGTGCGTGAAGACATTCGACGTACGTGCCGCGTATTTCGTATAACGTACTACGTATTTGCGTACTACCCTGTCGCAATCTACGCCCGTTTCCGGTCTTTTTTAGCGCCGATCTCAAATGAGGGGGCGCCTTTTTTGCCGGCGATTTCTTCGCGCACCATGCGGCGGATCATCAGCTCCAGCTCGCCGGAGAGAGGGGAAGTTTCCGCAGTATTTTCGTCGGCGGTTTTTTTTGCGCCCTTGCCGGTGAGCAGCCAGTTGAGCGAATAATCGGTCTGCCCGGCGATCGCGATCAGCACCTCCGCCGAGGGCAGCCTGCCCTCGAGATAGTTTTTTGCCGCCTGGTAAGAGATACCCAGCCGCCGCGCTATTTCCGCCGGTTCGCCCGTCCCCAGCGTTTCCGCCAGACGTCCCGAAAAATCTTTAACATTTGTTGAGCGAATACTTGACATCTGTTTAACGATCGTATAATCTACTTCTACGGTTGTGGAATTCGAGCTTTACAAATCGCAGGATACCTCAATAAAAATGCGATTGTCAAGTATTTCTGTAAATAAAGAGATCTTGGTGTTGTTTGAAAAACTCCCAAAACGACGATTTAACGAACGTGGGAAGAGTAGTAAATTAGTAATAGGTAACAAGTAGTTGGTACCGGATTATTGCGGTGTCGCATAAATATGCCCACCGCCAATTGCCAACTACCAATGACCCCATTACTTTTCCGTTTTGCTGAGTGCTGGCGCGCATCTCCCTTCTACAAAAAGAACTAACCAAAAGCTAACCAAATCCCCCCAATGTCCTTCCAAAAACCAAACCTCAAATCCTCACCCCAAAAGACCAGTGCGCCAGCACTCAGCAAAGCGGAAAGAATCCAAGAGTAACGAGTCCGGAGAGTCGGACGAGTCTGGAGAGTCTATTGAGTCTGGAGAGTCGAGAGCCGGATATTTTCTTGAGTTTTGACTAACACTTTTAGACTCCCGACTCTCTATACTCTCTAGACTCACAACTCTCCAGACTATTCCTCGCAGGGGGAGCTTACTTCCGCGCCGAGCGCCGTCACTTTTTCCTCATCCACGGCGGCGAGCGCTTTTTTATTTTGCAGGCAGAATGCCTTGGCGCGTCCTTCGTACCCGCGATAATCGTTCGGATTGAGCTTGATCACGGCCGCGTAATCGGCGATCGCTTTGTCGAATAATTTCTTTTCCAGGTAGCCATCGGCGCGCGCTATGTAAGCGTCGGCGTAATCGGGATCTAGCTTGATAGCTTCGGTATAAAGCAGCAGTGCCTTTGGCCATTTGTCGTCGCGGTTTTGCGCCATCGCCGCAAAATAAGCAGCATGAGCGCTTTTCGGTTCAAGCAGGCGCGCTTTGGCGATGTCCGGTATTGCCAGTTTTGCGTTGCCGAAAGCGTAACGGTAGGCGCGGCGCAGGTAGGCTTCGGTAAATTTCGGATCGAGCGCGATCGCTTTGGTATAATCGGCGATCGTTTTTTTGCCGTTTAATTCCGAAGCCTGCATTTCCAGTATCCAGCCGCGATAAAACCAGGCGGCGGCGTTTTTCGGTTCGGCTTTGATGAGTTTGGTCAGCGCCTCGGCGGCTTCGTAATACCACGCCTGGCGCAGATTAGAAAAAGCGTCGGCAAAAGCTTTCTGCGCCAGCGGCGTCTGTTTCTCCTTGATCAATTGGCCGGGCATTCCGCCGGCAAATCCCCCAAGTTTTACCCACCACAGGCGCGCTTCCATATCGTCGGGCACGCGTTCCAGGTAATAGCGCAGGTCGGCCATCGCCGCTGCCTTGTCGCCCTTTTTTTCAAACACCGCGGCGCGGGCATAAAACCCGGCGGCCAGATCGGAAAAAGCGATCACCCGGTCGAAATCGGGCCGGGCTTCATTGGCGCGGCCGAGCTTCATCAGCGCCAGCCCTCGTTCGAGCCGGCCGATGTCACGGACCGATTCCAGTTCGATCTCCTTAGTGTGGTCTTCGACAGCGCGTTCGTAATCGCCTTTGAGAAAATAGGCTCTGCCGCGTGTGTAATAGGTGTAAAAATCGTCGGGTTTGAGCTCGATGACCTTGTCGAAATCGGCGATGGCTTTATCTAAATTACCCAGCCGGAGGTAGCAGAATCCACGACCGTTGAATGCGTCGGGGTCTTCGGGGGCGAGTTTGACGATCTGGTCGTAGAGCGGGACGGCCGAGGCGAAATCGCCGGAATCCTGCAGTTTTTCCGCCCGATCGAACAGCGCCTCGACCTTCGGATCTTTTTCTGTCTGAGCGAAAGCGGCGGCAGCGGCCAGTGTCAGCAATAAAAGCGCGAGCAAGATTTTCTTCATTTTATTTTCCTTAAGGTGCGAGCAATACAATACTTAGGAGCGGCATAGATTGTCAATCCGGGTCTCTTGAAAGCTCTCTAATATTAATAAAAACCGCCTTTGTGAGAAAAGCGGGATATATTCCGGCGCGGCGAGCGGATATCTTGTAAAGACAGCACCAGTAGCTGCCGATTCCGTGGAAGCGCATATTTATAGAAATTCACAATAAAACGAGCATGAATTCCGTAGAACGACATATCTCACTTCTGACGGAGCTGACAACAACTGTTTTCACTATAGCGCTACAAATATAACGTCCCTGACGGGACTCCGGACTCTCTAAACTCTTGATAGTGTCCTAATTCTGTGGTGCTGGTGTAAAAGTTGCTTGATTTCCTTTGCGCCCTTTGCGTCTTGGCGTGAATTCATCTCACGCAAAGGCGCAAAGCCCGCAAAGAAAAACCTGAGCACCACAAATTTAGGAGACTACCAAACTCTTTAAACTCATCACTCTCATGACTTCTCTGGATTTTGCCAAACTTTATATCTCCGAATGGAATTTTGCCGTGTTTCCCGTCCATTGGATCCGCGAGGATTCGGCCTGTTCCTGCGGCCGGGAAAACTGCCGCAGCGCCGGCAAACATCCCATCACCCCGGACGGCTTTAAATCGGCCACGAAAAATATCGAGCGCGCGGAGGCCTGGTGGCGCAAATCCCCGCAGGCGAATATCGGTATCGCCACCGGCGGCGTTTCGGGCATCGTGGTGCTGGACGTCGATCCGCGGCACGGCGGTTTCGATTCGCTGGCGCATTTTTCATTGCCCCACACGATGAAGGTCCGCACGGGCGGCGGCGGCGAACATTATTATTTTCGTTACCCAGCGGATCTCGAGATCAAAAATTCCGCCGGAAAACTGGGCGCCGGGCTGGACGTGCGCGGTGATGGCGGCTATGTCGTCGCGCCGCCGTCGAATCATCTTCACGGGGTGTACGAATGGGAAGTGTGGGATAGGATCGCGGAGCTGCCGGGGATTTTGCTGGAAAGTAGCGCTGGCGTCTCGCCGGCTGTCCGGTTGGCATCCTGCCGACCGCCGGAAGCGGGACGCATCCGGGACAGCCACCGGGACGGTGGCGTTACGGTGGTCTCAGGCCGGCGAAATTCCACACTTGCTTCGCTGGCGGGCACGATGCGCCGCCGTGGTTTTTCAAAAGAGGCTATCGCGCAGGCTTTGCTAATAGAAAATAAACAAAGATGCCAGCCGCCGCTGGAAGACGCCGAAGTGAGGGGAATAGCCGCTTCGATCTCCCGTTACGAGCCGGAAGAGCCTGGGGAGTCCAGGGAGTCTGGAGAGTCTATCGGGTCTAGGGAGTCTGGAGAGTCTAGGGAGTCCGGAGAGTCCAGAGAGTCGGGAGAGTCCGTGGAGTCTGGGGTGATCGGTTCGGCTCACGACTCAATAGACTCACGACTCAGCCCGGCTCACGACTCTCCGGACTCCCAACTCCCCGAGCTGCGCGCCTGGAATCTGAGTGAATTTCTCAAGCAGCCTTTTGAACCGAAGGAGCCTATTTGTTTTGAGGCGGGCCGAGGCGACCTGGCGATGGTGTCTGCGCGGACGAACGGCGGCAAATCCACGCTGCTGCGAAACTGCCTGCTGCGGTTAGCGACCGGGCGCGAATTTCCGCCTTTTGTGCCGGCGCAGCGTGCCCGGCGGGTGATGCTGCTGGATTTTGAAACCGACGAAGCCGATCTGCAGCGCGATCTGCAGTCCATGACGGCCGGTTTCAACGCGCTGGAACAGGATCTTTTGGCGAAAAATTTTATGGTCGTGCCCAAAGGCTTGATCGGCGAGGAGTTGTACCAGCTAAACTTTCACTTTAACTTAACAGAAAACCTTATCACCCGGCATTTAAGTGAAGTAGTGGTTATAGATAATATTTCCTCCGCATTTAACTTACTGGATGAAAACAACAACGCCGAAGTGACAAAAAAGGTGGTTAAACCGCTTTCAAAACTGGCGCAGAGAACCGGCGCGGCGGTCATTTTTGCCCATCACATTGGCAAGGCGAGCGAAAATTCGCGCGAGAATGTGTATCTGGGCCGCGGCGCTTCGGCGCTCTCCTGCCTGGCCAAGACCGTTTTTAATATGAACGGCCGGGTGGACATTGGCGAATCCACTACCATCAGCTGCGTCAAACGTAAAAACGGGCATAACTTTTCCGCTTCGTTCCGTTTAAATACGGAAACACGCTGGCTGGAGACTTCGGAAGCGGCTGTTCCGCCGCCGGTCAAACCGGCCAAATACGATCTGATCGTGGCCTGGGTACGCGAAAACGCCCCGCCCGGCAAACCGGCCAAAACCAGCCGGATCGTGGCGGCTTTTACCGAAATATCGCGTAATACGCTGATGCGGAATTTGCGCGCCGCAGTGGAAAAAGGAGATATCGCTTCACCGCACCGAGGGCTTTATTGCGCTGCCTTACCGCTGCTGGCGAATACTAACGACGCTTTTTGATGTTTGTAAGTTAAAACCGGCATTGCTCATAAAATGAGACGGGTAGCCATCGTAATGAGGTTCTGACCCCATTGCTTTATGACTTCAACACTTCAACAGTATTATGGGCAACGCCGTTTGTAAGTTAAAACAGAAAATGTCGTGTAAAAATTAAGAAGCGTGCAGCAGTGTGGTGCCGCACGCTTACGAGGGGGTGAGCTCGGAAAATGTTCAAAATCCCACAAAGACCCTTCCGGGCCCAAGTGGGATTCGTTTAATGCAACGTGGGAGAAATGGTTCCTTTTTCTGGGAGAGGTAATACTGTCAAATGACCCCTTTCGGACGCCCTATGATCAAGTTTTACCTTGAAAAGAACCCCGTCATTACTCTTTATGGTAAAAAGATGCCAAAACGTTACAGGGTTTTTTAAAAAAATCGCAGAATAACGAGGAAAAAAGGATCGGTAAGTAAGTAACTGGTAACAGGTCTGGAGTTACCGGATAACCTTAAAAGAAAGAATACTTGCTAATAAAAAATATTCTGATTGGTAATTACTCAGCACCGGCCGCTAATAAGACCAAAATCGGAAGATCGCCTATTCACCAGGAAGCGGGCAGGTACCAGCCCTGCCCATACAATTCACTATTCACAAATTGCTATTCACCAGAAAGCGGGCAGGTACAAGCCATGCCCCTACAATTCACGTTCACGAATTAGCGATCTACTAAGGAAGCGGGCAGGTGCAAGCCCTGCCCCTACAATTCCATCACTGATCGCTATTTTTGAGGAAGCGGGCAGGTAGTACAAGCCCTGCCCCGACAATTCACCATCGCTAATCGCTATTTTTGAGGAAGCGGGCAGGTACAAGCCCTGCCCCTACAATTCACCATCACTAATCGCTATTTATGAGGAAGCGGGCGGAGATGCACGCGCTCCATAGTGATCCATAATGGATCCATATCATTTCGTGGGCATTTCCACGAGGTTTGCGCCGGCGACGGCGACGCAGAGCCATTTGCCGTCGATGCGGGCCCAGGTATCGGTCCAGCGAGCTTTGCCTGAGATGTCCGCGCCGTTAAAGGTGCCTTTGTCGTCGGTGTCGTAGTTCACGATCGCGGTATCGCCAAAGATCGTCACTTTCAGATTGCTGACGGTCGAGGAAGTGAATTTCAACATGCCGCTGCGGATGGCGCCGCTGAGGTCGTCGCGCGACAGGCGCATGCCGTCGGGCGCGGTGAATTTCAGATTTTGCGAGACGTATTTGTCATGCGCATTGGCGCTGCCCTTGAGAAAGCCCTGGGAAATTTCTTTTTCCATGCGCTCGATGGCCTGGACGTCGGTTTCTTTTGCCGCGGTTGTCTGAGGCGTCTTTTGTGCAAATGCGGATGCCGCCACCAGCGTTATTAAAGCGAATAAAATGAAAAACTTTTTCATTATCTGAAGTCTCCTTTTGGATGGATTTGATGAGGGGATTATAGCAGAAAACGGCAATCGGTAAACGGTAATTTGTAACCGGCTTTTTGAACGTTTTGATGCCGATGCGCGGTTACTTCTTTGAAGCTGAATTTGACTGCTGATGAAAAGTAACTTTAATCGTATTGAAAAAATAAAACGGGCGGGAATGAATTGGATGACGTGTGATCGAGCGGTCGTAGTTCGCCGTCATTAACGACGAACTACGACCCAACTAAACGGTCACAATTTGCGGATCATTTATTTTCAGGATTGGGTGTTTGCGGCACGGCTTTATTTGCCAGGTATGCCCCATGGCTGATCGCGAGCAGCCCGATCATTTCCGAACTCAGAGGCGGCAAACCGCCCATTCCGGCATCATTAATAAGGGCTTTCGTGAGAGCGTCGCTGAGTGCCGCCGCATAGCTGGCCCAGACGATCAGCGTGAACAAAAACATCTGCATTTTGCCGAGATCCAGCCAGGCGCCGTTGCCGGTTTCTTCACCCATAAAGAGATCGAGCCAACTCGCGTCTTTCGCGCTCCTGTTATCAACCCGAACGCCCTGAATGTCAGTTTTGTTAGCTATCTCATTGACGGGCGCAGCGTCGAGAGCGTTGGGGGAGTTGGGGTCGATTATGTTTGGTTTGGCGACCGTATCCGACATCGCCATAAAGTATTTTTTCTCCGCGGTCTCATTTTTAGGTTGGCCGCCTTTGGTTGTTTTGATCAATCCCGAACCGGCCAGCGAAGCGCCGCTGATCCCCATTAACAGCCAGAGCTGCGGGTCCATCGCACCCCCGGCAAGCGGATTATCTTTACCCAGGCATGTATTTATCAGCACCGCGCTGAGCATTCCGGCAAGCAACAGAATCGTCCACATCAATAACTGCAATCGCGAGAGGCTGATCTTATTACGCTGATCGATCAGCAGCCCCCACCAGAACGTGGTGATGGCGCGCCCGGCAAAAACGCACAATAACAGCAAAATAAGCATATAAAAAAGCCACAACTGCACGGGGTCGCGGTTTGTCCAGGCATCGAAATAGAAAAAACATTTTCCGCCATTGCGACAAGGGTGAAACATACAAATGACGAAAATGCCGGCGAGCAGGGCGGCCAGAAACGCCAGCAGCATCTGGAGATTCATTTTTTTAATACGGCTTTGAGAATCTAAATTTACATTGGGGTTGTCATCAGGCATATATAAACTCCCTTTTGGGGATGCAAAGAGATACTTTACATCCGGTGTTTTTATTGCAATAAAGCAGGTTCTAAACTTATATGAAAAAGGGGGAGAAAAGCTTTCGCCAGTGATCGGATCGGGGACCGGCTAATAATCCGCTGCCGGATCGGGTATTCAACATTCACACTTATCGTTTCCGTGCTATAATCCGCGCAAAAGCAATCCAACAAGTTTTTCTTATTTCAGTTAAGGAGAGTTCTTCTATGAAACTGGTAAAGATAATCATCGCCGGTATCGTCGGCGGTATTTTGATATTTATGTGGGGATTTGTCTCGCACATGCTGCTGCACATTGGCGATCAGGGCATTCAACCGCTGCCCCCGGCGGCCGAAGCGGCGATACTGCCGGTGATCCGCGAAAATATTAAAGAGCGCGGGTTTTACTTTTTCCCGGGAATGAAGATCGAAGACATGCACGCGATGAATCCGGTGGCGGAAGCGGAACGAGCGGAGAAGGCCAGGGCAGGCGCTTCGGGAATTATGATCATCGCGCCGATCGGCGAAGGCGGTATGACCACCATGACGCTGGTCAAGGAACTGGGAACGGACATCGCGGCCGCGATCCTGGGCGCGTTGATCATCTTTTGGGGCGTGGGAAATTCGGGGCCGTTTCGCACGGTCGGGATGGCGATCGCGCAGGGTCTGATGGCATGGTTTTTGATCTCGACGTCGATGAATATCTGGTTCCGCTTTCCACGCGAATGGGTCATCGGCGAAGGCCTGACGGAAGTGATCGGCTTTGCCATCGCGGGCGTCGGATTTTATATCGTCGGGCTTTTCTTCCGCGGGAAGAAAAAAGCGCCCGAGGTCGATGCGATTTAACGCTATAAGCATTGCTTAATAGGTGATAAGCGACACGAATCACCCGCGCCGGATTAACACATTAGGGCAGCCTCCGCGGTTGCCCTCTATTCTTCCACGAGGTTTTGCGGAAGCGTCCTTATTTACTTAAACAATGGTGTGTCCGCGTAATTGAAAACCATTAAATGGCGCATTTTAAGAGTTGTTACTTTGCAGGATGGAATAACAATTCATCATGCTTTTTCCCGATAGAGGTTTTCAAACCAGGAAGATCAATTATTATCCCGACACAGACTCTCTCTTTATATCGATCTTTCTTCAAAAAACCAGCGTTGACAGCCGCGAAGTTTCTACCGGCGTCGTTCTCGATTATGACGTGGAAGGGAATTTGGTCGGAATCGATATTGATGAAGCAAGTGAAAAACTGGATATAAAAGAATTTGTCCTCAGCGGCCTTGACGCCGAAGTGCGCCAGGCGGCCTGATACTTTTCTGAAATTGAACTCATTCATTCATTATTCTTCACTAATCATTATATAATTGACGCCCTGCCTTTCTTTCACCGCAAGCCGCTTCATTTTAATTCTTTAGCGCTGCCGAAAATAATAAAAATTACGAAATTAATGATTTAGAATGCGCACAGATATTTCTAAATAAAATTTCCATGCTTGCTATTTATTTTTTGTTGCTTTTTAAGAAAAATGAGTTAAAATGGCGAAATATTTGATAGCAAGTGGTATTGCAATAAGAAATGACATCGCGATTCGGGGTTGCAAAACCGGGCATACGGAAACCATTTGTAGAAAATTAAGGGACGCTTCCAACGTTATATAACGAGTCTCAGCCACGCGCTTATTTAGCTCCGTGTATTTCCTGTTCGAAGTTTCCCACTTTATAAAATTTAACAAGGGAGATGTGTAATGAACGAACAAGATTCGACGCAAACGGAAAACGTTGAAGAACGCGCATATTCATTTGATTTTGAGGCGTCCGTTGAGACAATTCGCCGCACCACAGAAATTTTGGCAAGGCCTCAATCGGTCGAAGCGCTGGCAGCTATCCAGGATGCGGTAAAAGCGGTCGCCAGTATCCAGGATGCGGTGAAAGCCGTGGCGGTGCAGGACGCGGTAAAAGCCGTAGCCGTGCAGGACGCGGTAAAGGCGGTCGCCAGTGTTCAGGACGCGGTGAAAGCCGTGGCGGTGCAGGACGCGGTAAAAGCCGTGGCGGTGCAGGATGCGGTAAAAGCCGTGGCGGTGCAGGACGCGGTGAAAGCCGTGGCGGTGCAGGACGCCGTAAAAGCCGTGGCGGTGCAGGACGCCGTGAAAGCCGTAGCGGTGCAGGACGCCGTGAAGGCGGTGGCCGGCATTGTGGCAACGGCTCAGGAGCATTTCACCAATACGATCAGTGCGGAAATCGACCGGGCCGTCAAACTCATTCGTGAAGCCGCCGCGACAGCCGCTGAACATCAGAGGGACAATAAATAAAACCGTGAGCGAAGCACAAATCAAAACTGAAGAAGCGACGACTGTAGTGCTGGTACGCCCGCGTGATTTCGGATCGGTGCCGTCGGGCGCTCCCGTACAGGATCCGCTCGGGGTGGGGTATCTGACGGCGGCGCTCCGGAAGCGGGGGCATTCAGTCGCGGTCGTCGATGCTCATGCTCTCGATCTCGATGACGAGGGGGTAGCAGCATGCGCGGCGGCCTTAAAACCTTCCGTGGTAGGCATTTCGCTGCATTCTTTTGCGGATTACCCGCACTGTGTAGCTATATCCCGCCGTCTCGCTGAACTGTCTCCGCGTCCTTATTGTATCTGGGGCGGAGAACATGCCACCTTTCACGCCGAGCGCATTTTACAGCAACACCCCGAGGTTGACGCGGTCGCCCTCGGTGAAGGTGAAGTGACGATCTGCGATCTGGTCGACAGATTCGTGGGCGGGGATTTTGCGGGCGACGCAGACCGGAACGAGGAGAAAGCAGCGGGAAGGGACCGGAGCCTTCCCGTCATGGGCACCTTTCCAAAACAAGCCCTGATCGGCGCGGTCACGCGCGGGGATGATGGCAATATCCTGCACGGCGGATACCGGGAATCGGTCGGAAATTTGGACGTGCTTCCCTGGCCGCATAAGGACATCGTGGAACTGGCGCTGCAGTTCGAACGCCCGGTCACTATTTCCGTATTGAGCGGGCGCGGTTGTACGCATAGCTGCTCGTTTTGCACGGCGCATGAATTTATGCGGCTGGCGGGCGGAACCGTTTGGCGGCGGCGCTCCCCGGCTTCGGTCGTGGACGAACTGGAATACATTTCTAACAGATACCTGAATAATCCGCTGGTTCATCCCGTGGTTCAGTTTCAGGATGTTATTTTTTTAGGGACATCTTCAAAGTCGAGAGACTGGGTGCGGGAATTCGCCGATCTGATGGAGCAGCGTAACCTGCGGCTGCCTTTTTATTGTATGTCGCGCGCCGACGCGATCCTGAAGAATGAGGACATACTGCCCCGCCTGGTCGAGATAGGCCTCTGGTCGATCGAAATGGGGATCGAATCCGGCGTGGACCGAATATTGAGTCTTTATGATAAGCAAAATAATGCCGACGATAACGAACACGCCGTGAATTTGATGCGGAAGCTTGGTATTACATTCGACGCCAGCGGCTATATCATGTTCGATCCCCGCATGACACTCGACGAGGTGCGCATCAACGCGCTTTACCTGTCGAAATTCGGAGCGGCGACCTGGGATTTTTTCGTGACCCGGCTCCAGCTTTACCCGGGGACGGTTATCCGCGAGGAAATGATCACCAAAGGATATTTTTCGGGTGTTGATGATATCGGGCGGACGTCCGGATATACATTCGAAGATCCGCGGGTTGGCGAAGTGGCCGACCATACGCAATACTATAATATGTCGATTCGCGAACTCGATCTTCTCCTGCGCGATGCCAAGGCCCTGATGGCAAACGCGACGCGAGCCGGCCAGGTTCCCCCGGCATTGGTCGGCGATGCGGTGGAATTGGTTCATGAAACTTATTGCCGCCACCTGTTGAGCCTGGTCAACAGCGCCGAAGCGGGACGGATCCGGGAGGAAGCGCCGGAACTGATTGAGCTATTTATGCAGCGAATTGCAGTTTTAATTAATTTGCTCCGGGAGATCCTCACATTTTACCCGGGGCTTTATAAATCGGCTGCGGCATAGTAAAGATTTCCTTGTGAGAGTCCAATCAATCTATCCGGGAAGTGACAACTGGGATGCCATTGTGAAATGGTGCGCGAAAAATACTGCCGCCGCACTGCTGGTGGCCGGCGATATGACCGGCCCGCTGCTTCCGCTGACACGCCATGAAGCGGCGTTCGAGGGTAAGGAAGTTTTGGGGGCGGCGGCTTTGTTTAACGGTTTTTCGACACCCGTGATCACGATCGCCGCTGCCGGGCCGGAGATTTTTGATCTTCTCTTTCGACGATTCGAGATCGGAAATGCGGTTCTCGCCGTGGCGGCCGATCAGCCGTTACCCGCTTGGGGCGATCGACTCGAATGGAGCACGGACCCCTGGCTGGTTTCGGAATGTGTTCCCGATGCCGACGCCGAAGCAGCTGTAATGCCGGCTGCTGATGCCGGTGAGTTGGCTTCGTTTTACGAGGCCGCAGGAGCAACATTTTGGTGTCCGGCGATGTTGAATTTCGGGCATTCATTTGTTATCCGCGATGAAGGCCAATCGATCGTTTCGGCCGGCTCGGTACAGTTTTTGCTCGGTAATGACGACACCTCATATGCGCATATCGGAGCATTGGCGACAGTTGGCCCCGCCAGGGGGCAATCCTTTGCGTCGTTAATCCTGCGGGCGGTGCGCGCCAGCCTGGCGCGTTCCAGTGTACGGTATTGCGGCGTTTTCGCGGATGCGGAGACACCCTGGCTGCTCGGTTTTTACGAGCGCCGGGGATACCAGCGCCGGGGAGCTTTCCGTTTTGCCGCCACTTCCGGTTAAAGGATCCTGAACCCGGCCGCGACCGCTGCCGGTTCTGACTGGAATTTACCCGGTAAGCTGCCCGCGCTCCATAAAAAAAGCCCCGTCTTTACGACGGGGCTAAAATGAAAAAACATGAGAAAGGTAGTTCGATGATCGATCTATCGTTTAGCGATAGATGTCTTCGCCGCGATATTTATCGCGCCATTCGTTGGTGAAATAATCCGCATCTTCGTTTGAACGCGGGGTGACGCCGAGCACGGTGCCGCCTTCCTTGATACCGGTTTCATAAACCTTTGCGCGTTCTTCGGGAATTCCCCAGCCGATCAGCGCGCCGACCAGCCCGCCGGTAAATCCACCGGCTCCGGCTCCGGCCAAGGCGGCCGCTAACGGGCCGGCAATAACCAAGCCTAAACCAGGTAAAAGCAGATTGGTGCCGATCGCGGCGACGCCGCCGATGATCGCGCCCAATGCTCCGCCGACCGCGCCGCCCACGCCCGCGCCTTCGGTGGCTTTGTTACCGAGTTCGGTACCGTCTTTGTAATGTGTATCGCGTGTCTGGTCGGACATCATCACGTTGATCTCACTATCCGAATAGCCGCGGTCTCTGAGCGACTGATATGCGCCCTCGGTGCTTTCACGATCGCGAAATAATCCGGTCAGCAATCCCGATTCCTGTTGTGTTGTTGTTCCTGTACCCATAATGATTTTCTGTCCCCCTGTGTTCGTCTAAAAATTTAGCCTTCGAGCTATGCTGTGATATTAGCAATCGCCGTGCCGCTGGTGACAACGCGGTAAATACGGTATTTACAGTGAGATGTATAATAAACGTCAGATAGGACTTTAGGTACGAATGTTCGAAATCGGGACAGGTGGATGTATGATTGTAGTAGTAGTAGATAGTGAATAGTGAATAGTGAATAGTGAATAGTGAATAGTGGATAGTGAGCAGTAAGCAGTGAACAAGTTTCAATGTTTATTCAAATTCACTAATCATTAATCACTATTTATATTTACTATTTACAAACGATCACGCACAAAGGAGATTCTATGCCAGTAAATTACATGCCATCCGGCTATCATACGCTGTCGCCGCACCTGTGCGTGCGAAACGCGGCCAAGGCCATCGAATTTTACAAAGAAGCTTTTTCCGCCGAAGAACTGACGCGCTACGCCGATCCGACGGGCCATATCGCCTGCGCCGAGCTGCGTATCGGCGACAGCATTTTCGCGATCGCCGATGAAAACGCCGAGTGGGGAAATCTTTCACCCGAACACCTGAACGGCTCGCCGGTAATGATAACTTTGTACGTCGAAGACGCGCACGCCGTCGGCGCACAAGCCGAAGCCGCCGGAGCCGAAATAGTCTATCCGATCGAGGATCAATTTTACGGCGAACGCCAGGGACGCTACAAAGACCCCTTCGGCCACCTGTGGATGATCACCACCCACATCGAAGACATCACGCCCGAAGTAGTCGCCGAAAGAATGGCGAAATGGGTGGAAGAAAATGGTTAGTGAATAGTGAATGGTTGTTAGTTCGTGGTTCGTTGATCGTCGTAAGAAATTGCTGCGAACAACGAACAACGAACTACGAACTACGATCAACTCACGAAGAAGCGGGCAGAGACGCCCGCGCTCCATACCGACCGCCAACCACCGTAAATCTTTATTTTCTTAGTCTTGCAACCAAAATAGCCAGCGACCTCATCATACGCCCAGACAGCAAACAAAATCTTCCTTAAAGGAGGCCCTATGAGCCGTATTCTACGAATTTTTTCGTTGCTAGTCGTGTCGGTTTTTTCCGTCATAATTCTTTCCAATTCAGTAACCGCAGGCCCGGTGTGTCAACCGATCCCGCTTAGAGCAATGTATCTCCAGAGCGATCTGATCGTCATTGGCGCTGTCAGCCAAACGGGACAGTGGGAAAAGATCGCAAAAAATAATTCCGAAATTACTTACCATCGGATCTTGACGGTGAATGTCGAATCGCCGATCAAAGGCGCGGCGCCGAGCGTGATCGCCGTAACCGAAGTCAGCAGCAATTTGAAAAGCAATTTTTCCGCCGGGGAACGCAGGCTTTTCTTTCTTGCCGCCGGCAACAATTCTTATTTTTTACTGAGCAATTTTCACGGCGATCTGGCGCTAAGTGAAAGAGCGCTCGGAGTGTACGCGGCGCGCCTCGGCGAGCTGCAAAATATTTACCTGTCGGGCGGCCGCACGAGTGAACAGGTGATGGACTGGCTGGCTGAAATGGCCGCCGATCCGGTCACTCGTTTTGACGGCGCGTATGATCTTGAGTTAATAGCCGACGGACGGTCGGTGATAGATCCGCTGGGCAGGCCGGAAGGGCCGGGTATGGATCCCAACGGCGGATCGCTGAATAGAGACGAAGGCAATGGGTTCGATCCGCATGGCAGATCGCTGAGCGCAAATCGCGACAATGGACCCTGCATTGATCCCTGGGGCAGGCTGTCGGCAGCGAGAGACGATACTTCGCATCTCGACCCGAACGGCCGGCCGCAAAACGCAAATCGCGACGGCGGTTCCTGCATCGATCCTAACGGCATGCCGTGCAGTTTGGAGCAGGCGGATGAAGGCTGGGGTATGGACCCGAATGGCAGATCGTCCGGTTCCGCGGAAGGCGACGATGGTTCCGGGCTCGATCCGCACGGTAAACCTCGAACCGGAAATCGCGATAGCGGCTCCTGCATCGATCCTCACGGAAAGCCCTGCATCGACGAAGGCTCCGGTATCGATCCGCACGGCAAACCGCAAAACGCGAATCGTGATACCGGCGCGTGCATCGATCCGATGGGCGGGTCATGCATTTCGAGACGAGGCGATGACGGGACACAACTCGATCCCAACGGCAGGCCGCAGGGTTCGGGTATCGATCCCAATGGCAGAAAAGGTGACCAGGGATCTTCGATGGATCCTGACGGCAGATCGTCAGCCGCTGCTCAGGCCGATGGAGGTTCCTTTATCGATCCTTTCGGCAGAAAACTGCGCCTGGATCTAACAGGCCGCGAAGCCGGCTCGATGATCGATCCTGACGGCAGATCGTCAGCCGCAGCTCGAACCGACGGAGGCCCCATTATGGATCCGAACGGCAGAGGCTTCGGAATCGATCCGAACGGCAAATCCTCCGCTTCCGGAAAAGACGACGGACGCGGTATTGACCCGAACGGCCGCGGGGCGCTGATCGACCCGAACGGCAAATCGTCCGTCACCGGAAAAGACGACGGGCGAGGCATCGACTCGAACGGACGGGGCGCGCAGATAGATCCGAATGGCAAGGGCCCACTGATCGATCCGAACGGCAAATCGTCCGTCACCAGAAAAGACGACGGGCGCGGCATCGATCCGAACGGCAAAGGCCTGGGAGTCGATCCGAATGGCAAGGGAATGGGACTGGATCCGAACGGCCGGGGCGCGGCGATGGATCCGAACGGCGGAGGCGGCGCGATGGATCCAAACGGCCGGGGCTGGGGAATCGATCCCAACGGCCGAACGGGAGACAATACGGACACAGGCCCCCGGATCGACCCCGAAGGACGGCGGCGGAATCGGGCGGCAAGTCCCGAAGCGGGTGTCATTATCGATCCCAACGGCAGAGGCGCGGGGCTCGATCCGAATGGCAATGCGGATGTTGGCGTCAGGATCGATCCCAATGGCAGAGGCGGCGGCATCGATCCCAACGGCAAGGGCGCGGGGATCGATCCCAACGGCAGTGCCGACGCGGGTGTCAGGATAGACGATAACGGAAGACCGTCCCAGGCATCGAGTGACGGCGGCGGGTTCATGGATCCTAACGGGCGTTATTCAGGCACTTCGCTCGATCCCAACGGGCGTGAATCGGGCACTTCGCTCGATCCCAGCGGCAGGTTGTTATCCGCCGCCAATAAGGAAAAGTTGATCCAGGCTTTTCTCGCGGTCAATCTGGGCGCTTCGCTCTCGGACAGCGATCTGGCGCTGCTGCGCGTGGTTTCGTCATTTCGCGACAGCCGCATTAATGCAAAACTGGCGGCCGGATTTCCTTTACTTACCGCCGGTTCGGTCAGCGGAGCTTTCCTGCAAAGCGCGGCCCGGTCGTTCGGCGACGAAGGGCTGGCAAAACTCGCTTGGCTCTACACTTCCACACTTCCTGTTTCGACTTCAGGACGTCAGCGCGCGGTCGATGAATGGGACGGCGAGGTGCTGAAACGGGACGCGGTCGAAGAGTGGGACAGCGACGTCGTTAAGAAGGGAACAGCCGTCACTTCGAAACAGAAGAACGTTGACGAATGGGACAGCGAAGTGGTGAAACGAAGCGCGGTCGAAGCGTGGGACAGTGACATTGTTAAGAAGGGAACAGCCGCCACTTCGAAACAAAAGGACGTTGACGAATGGGACGGCGAAGTAATTAAACGGGGCCTGTCCGGCGACGCGCTCCGCGCCGAACTTCTCAGGCTCTTTAACGCTCGAATACAGGCACTTGCGCTCGGCGAGTGACGCGGATAAGCGGTACGTGATACGCGGGTACGCAATAAGTAATACGCTTATCGCGGTGATTTAATTTCGTGTGGTTTCGTAATTCAGTTTTAGAAATGCAAGCATAATAAAACTTTAAGAAGTAACCAAGAAACCACACGAAATACCACTAAAAAAGCAAAGCACGGCAATCACGTATTCGCGTATCACGAACTGCGTATTACGTCTCGTGGTTTCGGTCTTTAAACGCCAGCATGATAAAGAATTTAAGAATTAACCACGAAACAGCACTAAATACCACTAAAAAGCAAAACACGTATCACGTATCACGAACTGCGTATCACGTATCACGAACTGCGTATCGCGTACTGCCTATTTACCCATTTCGATCTTGAGCGCCTCACCGGTTTCCAAATATGTTTTGATCGCCGAGAAGAACATCACCCAACCGTCCTTGAACCCTTCCGATTGGGGATCGCTTGCGTCAAGCTGATCATGGACGAGCGAGAGTTTGCACGATTCGCCCGCCGGTGTTATCTCCCAGGTCAGCCGTGATTCCGCCGCATTGGGGCCGGGTTTTAAAGTATTTACCAGTTTGCGGGGCGGATCGGCCTCTATTATGCGGCCGGCGGGATTTTTCACGCCGTCGGGGCCTCTGAAATGATAGATCGAGCCCGGCTCCCAACCGGAAAAATCGATCCGCTGCCCGAAAAAATATTTTTCCATTTGTTCGCCGTCAGTCAGCGCCTGCCAGATCTTTTCCGGCGTGGAGCGGATGTATATTTCAAGAACGTGTTTTATCTCTGCCATTTTAATATTCTCCAATTACTTTAAATTAACATTGTTCCGGTTCTGACCTCATTAAGATGGTCATCTGTTTCATTTTATGGGCAACGCCGTTTAAATTGACGGACAGTAGTTCGTTGTTCGTGGATCGTTGTATGAAATGTGGCTACTATCAACGAACAACGATCAACGAACTAAATGCCTATTCACGAATTACGATTCACTGTTTTTCACCCACCAGCAGCGGCTCTCCCGTTTCCAGCCAGGTCTTGAGCGCCGAAAGAATGTTCGACCATCCGCCGAAAAATTCCTGCGTCAGCGGGTGTCCTGCTTCGAGCTGGTCGTGGACGAGCGATAGTTTGCAGGCCTCGCCCATTTGCGTGATCTCATAGGTCACGCGCGAGGTCGGGTAGCCGGCCGGTCCGGTTTCGAACCAGAGCGGGTTAAAGGTCATCACTAATCGCCGCGGCGGGTCGGATTCCAGTATCTCGCCGTCGATCATCGCCTTGCTCTCGGAATTGGGGCGGTTTTCCGCGCCCAGGTATTCGTACTTCGAGCCCGTTTTCCAATCGGATCTGACCTGCGAACCGAAATAATAATTCTTTGTCACCTCGCCGTCGGTCAACGCCTGCCAGAGCTTTTCCGGCGTGGTCTTGATGTAAATTTCAAACACATGCTTCGTTTCTGCTGCCATTTTTGCCTCGGTCATTTTTGATGTCCTCCCAACTTATTAGTAATAGTAATTGGTAGTGGGTAATAGGTAATTGGTAAAGCCGTTTTTACGGCGTTTAGTGGTTTTCCATTTTCGCGATTTAAAGTAAAAACATAAGAGTAACCACGAAACAACACGAAAACACACCAAAGAAAACCAATTACTAATTACCAATAACCAATTACTCCTCTTCCAGATCGTATTTCAATTCCGTCAGTGATCGCGCCCAGCCTTTGGAATACTTGCTGACCCAGCGGTCATAGACCATCTGGATGGGCACGGGATTGAGAAAATGCAATGTCTCGCGCCCACTTTTGCGCGTGGTCACTAAGCCCGCTTGTTTCAAAATCTTCAAGTGCTTCATCACCCCGAAACGCGTCATTTCGCTTTCCAGATGCGACGCCAACTCGCTGAGCGGCTGCCCACTTTTAAGAAAAAGCAGATCGAGCAGCTTTCTCCGGCTGACATCACCCAACGCCTTGAAGACCAATTCCTGATCCATTTGTAAATTATTATATGTGACTAAATAGTCACGTGTCAAGAAGTTTTTTAAGTGAATTATGAATAGGGAAAGGGATTATTTAACGCATATAGCGGCGCCTCATTGCGAGAGCAAACAAGGCAAGCTGCAGAGGGAACCCCGCTCTTTGAATGATCGAGAAAGCGTGGCTATAGGGATCGACGGGCTGCCAGGATAATTTTGGCCATAGCAACATATTCTCCAGAGCGTACCAGATCTTGTCGTACCATTGCCCTTTTTCAACTACGGGTTGCTGAGTTTTGGAAGGTGAATCCTGGTTTGATAGTTTCGCGTCTTTAAAATTCCAGATCTCCGGCGAAGGTTTATTTTGATCTTTACCGAGAAATGAAGCCAGTAATGACGGCGATGCCTCCAGGGGTTTAGTAAATTCTCCATAAGTTAAATAAACCGTCAGCGGCACCGCAAAAAACAAGATCAGCAAAAAAATCGAAGCTCTTAGCGGTCGCTCCCCGTAACCACTTAAGATTTTATAGATGTAATCTACCAGCCAAACGGGCCAGGTAACATTCACGATAGAAGATTCCATCGCCATAAAACGAAAATCCGAAGCTATTCGATAGCGGTTATCTTCTTCGCAGCTTATTCCGAGCCGCTGGGACGTCTGGGAAAGCTGGTTATAAAGGTGAAGCCGTATCTTTTTCATGTTACCTCGATCGACAGCTTCGTCTTTTTTGGACCGTAAAAAGACGCGGGTCAGAGGAAACACGGAAAAAAATCTGAGAATCCCATTCCAATCGCGATAGGTAAAATTTTTCCCTATTTTTTGATGAAGCTTTAATTCCCGCCTGATATTTGAATACGGCCAGAAATCGCGCGCGCGAGGGTGCAAGTTCTGCCATTCGACACTGGTAAATTCGAGCTTTTTCGGATCGGTCCTAAAGAAGGTCGTTGGATTTAGAGTCACCCACCCAAAACCGACTTTTGAAGGCTCCTTAAAGTATGCAGCTTCAAAAAGTATATACGCCTCATTCCAGGACGTTCCCATCGGATCAGCCCCGGTAAAGCGGGCGGCGTCATAAAAATCCGCTTCTTCAAAAGACAGCAAAATCGCCTTCGGAAGGGCTGAAACTCCAACCGCCCGATATTTTCTGAAGTTGAAAGTTTTGCGAAACCAGAGTTGGAACCTGGCCAGCCAGATCTTCGGCTGATTGATTAGCCGGTCTTTCCAGGTAGAGGTTGAAAGCGCTTCGCCTCCGAGAAGTATAGGTTTCCTCTTGTAAAAAGTCGTTCTTTTAAAATTTGCCAATTGCCGAAAATTGCAATTTTGGAAAAAGACCTGATCGGCGGTGAATTCACAATCCGAAAATTCCGCTTTACCGGCAAATTCCACATCTGCAAAGTTTATTGTTTGAACCTGGATCGCCGCAGTGCCGCTATTACTGTCGAATATGCTTGAGCTTTCAGAGTTTTGCGAAGCAAAAACGCTGAATTTAAAGCTGACGTTCGCTTCGAATCGCGCATTATTGCTTACTAATCCGCCAAGAAACGCGCAGTCCTCGAATTTCGCCTCTTTTTTAAAACAGGTGCCGGTCAGATTCAATTGTTTTTCAAAAGTGGCATGACTGAGGTCAAGAAGGTCGTTAAAGATCGCGTATGAAAGGTTGAGGCTTTTGGGAAAGGTCTTTTCACTTTCCGGTGAAATAAAAAAGAGGTCGGCGTCAAAACCTTCGGGAAAAGAAATATGGCTCAGGTTCAATGAAGCATTCAAAGCTATTTGATTTAATTTTTTCTTAAATTCATCTTTAAAAATGACCAGTATTTCCTGCTTTGCCCGACGAATCGCGGAATTGTAAATAGCCGAGAAAAAAATATCGTCGGCCGGGTGGGGTACCGTATTCGAAGGAGAGCCAAACAATTTAAGCAAGCTGTCGTCCGACAGATTGTGCTTAGGAAGATGAAAAATGCAGTAGAAATTTCCAAACTCGTCGGGATAGGCGGCCGCAGTGCAGACTGCCTCTCTGATCACGGCCTTTTCGTTTTGTATGAGCGTGTAAGGACGTTCGAGCGTGGAATTTATCCGCGCGACGTAACATTCGTTTTTCGGTTCAATTTGCTCGGAACGGTCAGGGCCGGAAACCTTTAGGAGAAAGTCCGACATGGGAGACGCACCTTTCTTTTATTTTATTGAAGAAAACAAAAAGTACTTTAGACATTTTATCGATGCCGGGGCTTTACCGTTTTGTATAGAATTTATATTTGCAGGGTGAAAATAACTCCAGGCAAAGGCAAAGCCCGATATAAAATTTATAAAAGTTTAAAGACTATTTCTGCACCGCCGATAAACCGGCCGCCGTTAAGTAATAAGTGCTATGTTCGATCACAGGTGATTCCACTGCTTCAATCCAGCGCCTGCGATTCTTCAATATATGAAGACTGCTTTGAATGATAGCCCGTGAGCGTTCATTATAGGAATTGTACATTTTTTCTTCCAATTCACCGAAACTAACACGGCCGTTAATGGTTACTTCTTCCAAAACCTTCAAAACTTCATCTACCTTTAAGTTGCCCTCATTTTCTGATTGGATTGATTGTGACTTTAAGGTTCTTAGACAATCGGCCACGTCTTCTTCCAAAAGTTTTCTGACAAGTGATAATTTGTCTGTTTTTACGGCTGCCATAGGCCTTAAAAAAGTCCCTTTCAAAACTATGTAATACACGTATTTCCGACCTGGTGCGTTCGGTACTCTTCTCGAAACATCCAACAAAAAATGATAGTAAGAAGAAAATTTATACGTCAACCAGCACGCAGTTCTTATTATCACCGAAAAGTTCCGCCTCTAAAGAAGGCTAAAATCTAATTTTATAACACGTTTATATTACATACAATACCATTTTTAACATTCCCTGAATTAGTAAACGAGGTTTTGCCGCTAATTTGTTAGATACCTGGACGGGTAAGCGGTTGACGCCTCTATCTTACGCAGAATCAACCAGTTAGGTAACGGCAGGAACGAGTTAGGCCGCGCTTCTTCTCAATCGTAAATTGGGATCACACGCGATATTAAATAAGCGGAAAGACGCAGTGAATGGTGAATGGTGACTGGTGATAGAGCGGGCGGCCACGGCGCCGTCCACTACAATCGTTCACAATCACTAAATCGAATACAGATCGAGGGCGCCGGAGAGGCGGGTGCGCAGGCGGTCGAGGCCAGCTTTATTTTTTTCGGCGGAGAGGCGTTCGACCTCCGGGGTGTAGTTGATGATATTGAAGGCTTTGATCAGCGGGGCCAGATCGCGAAGTTTTTTTTCGCTCAGGCCGTAGCCCGCGAGGAATTCCTGTTTTTCGTCGATCGACAGATCGTGCAGCGCGAGTGAAAGCTCCCACGCCGGCACGGTCGAAACACAGTCTTCCCAATCGATGATCGCCGCGATCTTTCCGGCTTCGTCCACCATAATATTTTTCAGGCGGATGTCGCCGTGATTGAGCACCGGTTTGGGTTTCGGCCTGCCGCCGTCGGCAAATGTCCCGCGCAGGGTTTTTATCCGCGCGGCGCTGAGCATCCTGCTTTTCTCCAGCGTTTCCAGGCGCGCATCGAGCAATAATTCCCGCTCCAGGTAGTCGTTCCATTTTTCCCGACGCGAGAGCAGATTGCTCGACCAATCGAAAGTGCCGCCAAAGCCGTCGGTTTTAATGCCGTTGATCAGCGCGGCGTAGCGGCCGGCTTCGCGCAGTATCCGCAGGCGTTCGGGATGCAGGGCGGCGTCCTGACCATCGACCGCGCGCGAGATCATAAACGGGTTGCCGATTATCTCATTTCCCACTTCCAGGATTTCCGCCGTCGGCACACCGGCTTCGCGCGCTTTTTCCTGCGCCCACTGTTCTTTGATAAAAGAATTGATGCGCCCCGGATCGAAGCTGATGCGGACGATAAATTCGCCTTCCGCGTGTTTGACCTCGAAGACGAAATTGGAAAGGCCGCCGGCTTTGTGAGCGATGCGGCGCGGATTGCCGCCGAAGTGATGCCCGATGACCAGCCGCGCCATTTCTTTGGCCGCGGCGATCTCTTTTGCGGTGGAATTATCGGTCACGCTTTTGCCCTTTCCCGCTGCTGCAGTTCGGTCGCGCGGAAGAGCAGCGCGCCGAGTTCGAAAGAGTCTTTGACCTTGACCGTGCCGTACGTGCCTTTGAATTCCAAACTCCCGCTGCGGACGTGGATCGCCAACCCGACGCCGTCGAGAAAAATATCCATCGGCGTATCGCCCGCGCCCATCGAATCGGCGAGGCTAAAACCTAAATGTTCCGCGATCCGCCGCGTACCGGAAAGTTTATCGACGCCTTTGTGAGTGAAAAAACTGCTGGGTTTCGAATGCTGGTAGGCCATCAGATCGTCGGCCGGGCGTTCGACCAGCAGAAAGATCATGCAGATCTCTTCGGCGTGAAGCTGCTCGCGCAGCTTGTCCAGCTCGACGGCCGTTACGCTCGATGCGCTGCGGTATTTTTCCTTGACGTGGATGACCTTTTCGGCGACCGGCGTCCAGATGATCTCGCCCATGCGCCAATCGCGCGGGTAGTAAAAAAGCAGGACTTCGCGGACGCCGCCGGCGAGCAGGTCTTCGACACCGGTGAGCACCTGGTCGATCTCATCGGCGTCCAGCGGAAAGGCGGCGATCTCCGCAAAAGACAATTCGCTGTTTTCATCGACGGTGACAAAACCCAACTGGCTGCCGTTCATCGAAACGACGGGGATCGGCGCTCCGGCGATCGCGTGCCATTCCTTGCCGAAGGTGCGCATCACCGAAAGCGGAAATCGCAGGGAATTGAGCACGACCGGGCGGCCGGCTTTGTAGAGCGCACGCAAGCCGAATTCGACCGGCTCCGGAATGTAGGTGCGCCCGGCGTCTTCGTGCACGGCCGTCCCGTCCAGATCGGTCACGATCCCGCCGCTCGTGGAAAACCCGGACTCGCTGACAAATCGCTCCAACAGTTTTTCGGTCTCCGGATCTAACGCCATCTTCGCCCCCCTTGATAACTAAAGTGTATGGTTAATTTAACCACAGAGGTTCGCGACAGGGCAATTTATAATGACTCAATAAATACTCGATATATTTTTGTAGGTCCGGTAAATAGGTTTGGTAGGCTTTTCGGCGGAGATGAATTCGGCTTCGTGCTGCTGTGCCGCCGCGATGTGAAGCGCATCCATTGCAGCCAAACCGTAGCGGCAGCCGATCTCATACGCAGGCTCAATCAATGACGCGCTGTCCGCCCAAATCGAAACCGAGTCGAAGAATATCTCATGAAAACGGATCTCGCGCTGTTTTTTGAAATAGACGGGAATCGGCAGAACTTCCATCTTAAGAAATTCAGTCGAGATAAATTCCCGATCAGGATCGCTGATCAATTTTAAGGCGCGAAAACGCCTGGCAAAAGTCTCAGCAGTTGGTTTTTTAGCGGCGTAAATTAAAACAGATGCGTCAATGAATGTGAGAATCTTCGTCATTGTGGGAATGACCGCCTCTCCTTTCTTTTAACTCTTTTTGAATTTCCTGCTCACTATATGCGGGTTCGTCCGAAAGTTCTATTTCTTTAGCAATATCGTGGAGCTTTCTCCCTAATGGAGACATGTCTTCATATGTCAGCCACGGTTTGACATCGGCTTGACGAACAGCGAAATCATCTTGTTTGTTGAGATTAGAGGCCATTATCAGCTTTCCTTATCTGCTCCCTTAATGTGCAATAAATTCATATTTTCGTCAAGACTCGACGTAGATAAGATGGGATAAATTCTTATACGCTCAACAATTCAGACACATGAGAGTTTTCGTAATTTTCGATGAGCGCGCCGACGATCTCCATCATGGAAGTGAGCGGATGAGATTCGTCTTCGCCGGCTTCGTCGGTAAGGCCGTCAAGCAATTCGACCAGCTGCTGATATTCTTCTTCGTTATGGGGAACGAAGAGTTGGCCGGAGAGTGAAGTCTAGGCGATAACTGTGCTCGATATGTTCAATTTTTGCATTTATCTTTTTATAAAGAATTTAACCACGAAATTACATTAAACATACGAAAAAGAAAACACCCGCTGACGCAGGCGCTGCTGACAGGAGCGGGCAGGTACAAGCCCTGCCCCTACAACTATGCACAGTTCACGAATCACTACTCACGAAGAAGCGGGCAGAGATGCCCGCGCTCCATAAAAAGCGCTCCGTAATTATTCGCCGATGGTTTTTTCCATGGTGACAAAATGGTAGGGCTGGAGGGCTGAAGGGTCTTGCGGGATGTGGTCTTCGGTGCCGGTCACGGCGTAGCCCAATTTTTCATAATACGGCGGAAGCTCCGTGCGCAGGTTCAAAATGCGGAGCTCCATTACGGAGCAGCCCGCTTCGCGGCAGAGGTCTTCGGATTCGGTGATCAGGCGCGTGCCCAGGCGTCGTCCCTGTTCGAAAGGCGCGACCGATAGCAGGCCGAAATAGCCTTTGTCGCCGCGCAGCTCGGTGTAAATACAGCCGGCCAGGCGGTCTTTGGATTCGGCCAGGATAAAAGAGCCTTTTTGCAAATGTTCGCGCACGCCGGCGAGGTCGATGCGTTCATTGGAAAAGAATTTAAGTTCAATGGCGAACGCTTCGTTTATCAGCTCCATCAGCGCGGGGGCGTCTTCCGGGCCGGCCTGGCGAAAAATATAATCGTTGGTACTCATCGCAAGGAATATTTAAGCAGAAAATCGGTGAATAGGGAATAGGGAATGGTGATTGGTAACTGGTAACTGGTGATTGGTGATTGGTGATTGATGTGTATTACCGATCGCGTATTGCTTACTGCGTATTCCAACTAATACCTATTACCAGTCACCATCAACCACTATTCACCAATCACTATTCACCAATCACCAATCACTAAATTACCAATCACCAATCACCAATCACTATTCACCAATTACCGCCCTGACAGTTCATTGCAGCGGGCGTATATTTGTTCGAAGAGTTCCGCGCGGCGCTGGCCGTAGGTTTTCTGCGGCAGAGGAATTTTTTCTCCGGCTTTTAATTCTTCACCGCCGGAGCCGCCTCCGCTTTTGTCCGCCGTGTCTGCTGGAGCCTTGCCGCCATCAGCAGCCGCTGCGTTTTCCGCCGGTTGGTCATTAGCCAGCTTTTCGTCTTCGATCAGATCGTCGCTGTCACGCCAGCTCAGGTTGGAATATTTATCCACCAGTGAATCCAGTTTTTCGTCGTCGAAATACCGCGCTACTTTTTCCAGCAAATCTGCGGCTTCGCTGGTGTTATGACGCGCCACGGTGGGGATCTCCGCCAGCAGCCGTTCCGCCACCCGGCGGTCGCGGAGGTAGCAGACCGCATCGAGCAAGACGCTGTCGGTTTGACTTAATATCACGAGATAACCTTCGTCGTCTTCGTCGTCGCTTCGCTTGACGGGATCGTAATTAAAACGCAGATTGAGCGCGGCGCGGACGAGCCTTTCTTTTTGATCGGCGGTCAGCTTTTTGGCCAAATCGCCGTAGCCCTGATACGGGCTATAGGTCAGCGGATCCATCACCTGCTTGGCCTCGGCCGATTCTACCCCGACGGTCGCGAAATTTTCCGGCTTATCGACGCTCGCTTCTTCATCGTCGTTTATGACGGGTTTTGCGGCATCTGCATCCTGCGGATCTTCCTCCTCCGCCTCGCCGGTTTCGTCCGCATTTTCTTTTTCATCCTCATCTTGGTCGGAGTAAGCGGACCGGGCGAGCGCATTGCTGAGCTCGTAAGCGCCTTCGAAACGGGTGACCGGATCTTCGGCCATGCTGACCAGCCATTCCAGGATGCGTTCATCCGCGGGCGCCCCGGCATTGTAGATGTTTGCGAGTTCGCGCAGGCGGGTGATATAGACGTCGAGATCTTTTTGCGGGAGCGTAAAACTGCGGCCGTTGTAGATCTCCGTGAAGCTTCCGTTTTCGCTGTTTTTGCCGAGAAAGAAAAGACGGCGTTCCTTATTTTGCGACAGGTTGGACACAAAAGCTTCTTCGTCGAAGTCGGGTTGTCTGACCTGCGGCTCGTTTTCCTCGCCGGAGCCGAGCCACTGATAGCGGCTTTCCCCGACCTGGATGACGCGCTCGGACGGGCCCTTGATCACTTCTTCGACCTGAACGGGAATCTTGCGGCCATTGATGCGATAGCTGTTGTTTGGGCCGCTGTTTTCAGACGACACGCTCCATTTTCCCGGCGTGCCGATCTTGCCGACGACGATCAGTTCGCTATTTAAGTAAAGCCCGCGCAGCGGCACCGGCGGCGATACCGGACACGCGGCGGCGCGGGGCATAAAAAGAATGGAAAGAAAAACGGGCAGGACAAAGAGCGAAAGAACGGCGGTGATACGGCGCATAAAATTCTCCTTACGGCGAATGAATAAACTTTCTTTTTCTTGTTAAGGCAGCGCTACGAACGTTTGAAGCGGTCTGCACCTTTTTTGGTTGCCTCAGCCATATTTAAAAGAACGTTAATTTAGACTCCGCTTGCAGAGAAAAGTTCCATATTTATCGCCACGCGCCGAGGATCAGCCCGATCAGGGTGAAGTAGATCACGATGTAGCCGCCGTTGACCAGAATATATTTCAGCGGGCGCATTTCAAACAGCGCGATGACGGTAAAGATCATCGCGCACCAGCCGAAGCCGGCCAGGAATCCGGCGGTCGCACCCCACTTCCAATCGGTCTGCGCGTCGCCCAGGAAAAACGCCAGATTGTAGCTCATTATCAGCGACAAAATAAACGCGACGGGAAAGATAATGGCGGGCTTTGCGCGCTTCAGGTCTTCGTCGGAAAAATTATTGGCCGACTGCCACGCTTTGCCGAAAAGCAGGGGCGAATACCACAAACCGCCCAGCAAAAACCCGACCAGCGCGCAGACAAATACCGCAATGTGATTGATGATCATAATACGGAAATTTTAAACGGGAAATTACCGGGTGTATTGGAAAAAATTTACCTGGACTTTAGAGTTTGCAGAGTTTGTTGAGACAACAGAGAGGTTTATGCCTCAACTCTGTTAACTCTGCAACTCTGCAAACTCCAGAGAACTAGTTCAGACTACTGTCACATATCCCGGATTTTCGCTGGGCATGGCCAGGTATTGTTCCGGGGTGTAGCCCGAGAATTTTTTGAAGTCGCCGATGAAATGAGCCTGATCGTAATAGCCGCAGTCGAGCGCCACGCGGACCCAGTCGATCTCTTTTGCCGCCGCGATCTCGCCGAGTGTTTTTTGAAAACGCATGATGCGCAGGTAGGATTTCGGCGCGACCCCGACGTGATGTTTAAATAGATGTATAAAGTGTTTTTGCGAATAGCCGATCGAGCGTGAGATCTCTTCCATCGTCAAACTCTCCGGCGCGGCGACGATGCGCGAGACGGCGTAATCGACACAGGCATTTTCCTGCAGTTTGCCCAGGTATTCGCGCAGAAAAAACCGTTCGGCGCAGGCGAACATTTCTTCAGGTGTCAGGCAATCCAGCAGCGTTTCGCGCAGACGCGAAACCCCGCGCATGACCGTATCGGTATCCACCACGATCCCGGCGACTTCGCTAAGCGGCATCTGGACAAAAGGAAACGATTTGCCGCGTTTGAATGTGACGACCATCTGATCGGCGTTTTGCCCGGCGGGAATCAGCAGCCCTTTGGAATGAACGCCGGAAAACCAGGCCCTGGTGCAGGCCTGAACGGGCAGCAAGGTCTCGTCGTCATAGATGTATTTCGGCTCTTCAGTGAGGTCGATGATCAGCACGACGTTTCCGTCCGGCAAGAGGCGCTCGATCGTGTGTTCAATGTCGCCGTCGCGCATATAGACCATGCTGTCGATAAACAGATCGAGCGGCGCAACCGGAATGTGAAATTTGAAGATCACGCCGGAAATAGTAACACGGGGAATGGGAAGGGAGGAAAGAAGGAAATAGGAAATGGGGAAGGAGGAAAGAGTGAAGAGGAAATGAGGAAAAAGGAAGGAGGAAGGAGGAAAGAGGAAAGAGGAAAGAGGAAAGAGGAAAGAGGAAGGAGGAAAGAGAATAAGAGATATCGAGCAATTTAAAAATATTTAGCCACGAATTACACGAAGGGCACGAATTTATCTTTATTCGTGTAATTCGTGGAATTCGTGGCTAATTCTATTTATCTCGGCAGATATTCGATATGAATTTCGGCCTGGATGGTTTTGTCGTCGCGCATCGAATAGTAGTTGCTGAAGACCACGTAGTAATCGCCGGGCTGCAGGATGCGGCTGATCCCGCCGTTAGTCACCCGGCCGGAGCTGTAATCGGCGACGCCCCCGCCGGAACTGCTCCAACGGTCGTATTGATTAGCGGTCATGATAAAGGCCTCGATGTTTCTATCGCCGCCGCCGGAAACGCTGAAAGTGCCTTTGACCATACCGCCGGGCCTGACCGTGAAGGGAAACGCCTGGTATTTTCTGCTTTGCACTTCGAAAGTGTCGGCTAAAACCTGTTCGCTGGCATAGCCTGAGACGGCTGAGATGACAGGTTTAATAGTGGCGGGCGGGACAGTGTTTGCGGCAACAGTGTTCAGGGTATCCCTCGGATCCGGCGCAGGCTGGGGCGTGTAGGCCGGGGCCGGATTGGCGCTCGGAGCATAGACCCGCCGGACGATGTTGACCGTGCCGACGCCCGCTCCGTTATAACCGCCGCCGTCGGATTCGATCCCGGCAACCGTCGCCGCATTGGTGCGCAGCTGAATATTAGCCTCGACGGTTTTGTCGTCCGCGGCGGAGTAACGATTGCTGAAGACGAGATAATAGGTACCGGCGGCCAGCGGCGCTCGGATATTGCCGACCGTCAACCGGCCGGAATTGTAATAAGCGGGGGCGCTGTGGTTGTTGGTCCAATTGATAAACCCGTCGTAATCCAGAATATAGGCTTCGATGTCGTTTTGCGCGCCGCCCTGCGCCTGGAACCTGCCCGTCACGACCGCTCGGCTATCCACGCGAAAACTATATGAGCGATATTTTCCGGCCGGGATGGGAACGGTCATTCCGCTGGAAATAATATCGACCGGCGGCTGCGCGGGCGCAGAGGGTGTCGGAGTCGGCGTCAAGGCAGGACCCGGATTCCGGTAAGTGGAGGCTCCGACCTGTAAAGTCTGGCCGCGTCCACCGGTGCCGGAAACTGCGCCGGAAAGAGCAGAAGTGTCGCCGTGGCGCAGGCTGACATTGTCGATGCGCCTCAGTTCCCAGTTTCCGCCGCCGCGTTCGTAATGCAAACGCGCGACACCGCGCAGCGTATCGACCGAGTCGTCGAAATTTGCCCGGCTTTTTTTCGCCGACACACGGGCCTCGACAACCAGCGAATTACCGCTGGCGTTCCTGCTTAAAATTTCTATTTCCTTCGGCTGGTTATTGGCGAAGAGCCAGTTCATCGTGCCGTCGCCCGTCTCTTCCGAAGGCACGTCGGCGATGGTTTTGCCGTTGATATCGGACTTGATCTTAGCCACGGTGACCGGCGGTATCCACACCTTCTCCGGCGCGGCATCGACGGCGGCGACGGCTTTCTTTTCAGGAGTGATCTGCGGTTTTACCTTTGCCGAAGCAGTGCCGGCGGGTTTTTTTCGCACCGTCTTTTTCGCTTTTGCTTTTACGGTTGCGACGCTGTCGGATTTTTTCTCCGGCGTTTTTTTAGGTTCTGCTTTTGCGGCAGCGGTAGTGTCCGGCTTTTTCTCGGCAGCTGATTGCGCAGCAGCAGTTTTTGCGGGAGCGGCACTGTCAGGCTTTTTCTCCGGGGCTGTCTGCGCCGCGGTTTTAGTGGACGCAGCGCTGTCGGTCTTTTTCTCGGCGGCAGTTTGGGTCGCGATTTTAGTGGACGCAGCGCTGTCGGATTTTTTCTCGGGCGCTGCCGGCGGCTTTGCTTTGGCCTTGGCAGACGAGGTAACACCGGGCTTTAATGTCGGCGGCTTTTTTACGGATTTTTTCTTTTGAGCATCGACAGAGATAGTAAATGTAAAAATTAAGACAAAGACGACACTGAAAACAAATAAGGATTTTGATCTGATGTAAAGCATGGGCACTCCTTCTCGATAAATAAAAAGCCGCGCTCGGATCTGGTTTATGAGTGAATTATAACTTGGAGGCTGGGAAATGGGAAGGAAAGAGGAAAGAGGAAAGGGAGGAAAGGAGGAAAGAGATGAGTAGGATTATCGAGAGCGGTTTTTATAAATTGCCACCAGCTTCAGCTAGTGGTCAGAAATAGGTTTACCGAAATCGGCTTTAGCCCAGGGAGTTCGGCTAAAGCCTTTAAATTTTTATGGCTATCTGTCCACTAGCTGAAGCTGGCGGCAATTTATAAAGGCACCGGAAAGGCAGCTAAGCGGATGCAGGAGCGGGCAAGGATGCCCGCGCTCCATAGTAGCTAAACATGGAAGATAATAGTGTCCCGGTTTATCTCGATAAAATCGAACGTCGTAAAATTTTCCGCAATATTGGAAAGATTCGCCTTCAACAGAAATCCGAGTTCTAAGTTTTTGATATTTCCAGTTGCTATTAAAAGTAATTTATAAGGACGTTTGGAAATCAGAAACGAATTCACAAAGTCCGTATCTTTGGTTACAACGATGCACCGGCGATCGATCGAGTATTGGTTGAGAAATGAATCGGAAGTTCGATTACCGCGCGGCAGATCCATCACGTGAACGGCTTCATGCCCGGCAGTTTGAAATTGGAGAACCAAACTGCGTGGAAGTTGGGCGTCGATAAGAAAATTCATCCGCTTACGGGTTCTAGTCGTTTAACCTGGCTGAGTTTGGCGGCGTAGGATAAAACAGCCAGAATGTCTTCGCGTTCCAGGTCTTTGTAATCCGTCAGAATTTCTTCCGTGGTCATGCCGGAACTGAGCAATTCCAGGATCGTTTCGACCGGATAGCGCAGCCCTCGGATACACGGTTTGCCGTGGCAGATATCCGGGTCGGTAGTGATGCGTTCACTCAAATCCATGAGTTAATAATAACATATGCGGTCAAGAGGAAAGTGGCGGTAGGGCGTCCGATGCGGGCAGGGATGCCCGCGCTCCATAAAGAGTCGGCTCCATAGTAAAAAGGGCAGGGAATTAACCCTGCCCTTTCGAATTACCAATTACCAATTACCAGCGCCCGATTACTTTTTCGCCGTCAGATTAGCGCAGTACATCATCATCTGGTTGAGAAGTTCCGCGCGGCGGGCGCCGAAGGTTTTCGAAGGCAGTTTTGCCAGCGCGGCGGCGCTCATTTCGCCGTCGTAAGCGCTCGCTTTTTCTTCGATCATATCGTCGTTGTTGCCATAGGAAACGTCCGAATATTTTTGCGCGATGGTTTTGATTTTCTCGTCTTTGAAATTATCGCCGATGATCTCCATCATTCTGACGGCGAACCAGGCTTCGTGGCGGGCGGCTTTAGGCAGTTCCGCCAGCAGGCGGTCGCTGACGCGGCGATCGCGTAGCTCTCCGGCCAGGTTCATCAGCGTGAGGTCGTTTTCGCTTAAAATGTCGTAGTAAGTATCTTCCGAACCCTCGTACTTTTTCGGTTCGTAGAGAAACTTCACGCCGAGAAAAGCTTTGACGATGCGTTCCTTTTGCGCGGCGGTCAGCAATTTTGCAAATTCCGCATCGCCGTAGGTAACGTATCCTTCTTCGTGCCCCCCGTTCTCTTCGCCGCCCTCGGCGGGAGTGTTTTCGCCTTCGGCCGCGGCTTCTGTCGGCGGTTCGCCGTGCTCGTCATGTCCGCCGGAAGCGTCTTCCGGGTGGTTGAGCAGATAGAACGATTCCTGCAATTCATAAGCGCCGTCGTAGCGGGTGACGGGATTTTCCAGCATTCCGACCAGCCATTCGATCGTCTTCATTTTGTCGGGCTCACCGCCGCGCGACATTTCGGCCAGCTCGTTCAGACGGGAAACGTAGAGCTTTAATTCTTCGGGTTTGGAGCCGATCTCGCGTCCGGTATAGACCAGCGTAAAATTGCCGTCTTCGTCTTTTTCCAGGAAGAATATCTGGCGGCCTTTTTTATCGGCCAGTTCGGAAGTTACCTCACTGGTCGGCGCGGGGCTGACCGGTTTGGCTTTGCCGTTTTCGTCCATCAGGTATTCGGTGTACATCTCAGTGACGTAAAGCGATTTCGTCGAAGCGCCCTTGATGACCTCTTCGACGTGGACGGGAAATTCGCGGCTGAAATATTGAAAATCGGCGTCTTTTTCCTGGCCGAGAGATTTCCATTTGCCCGGCGTGCCGAGCGTGCCGACGACGATCAGGTGGCTTTGCATGAAAAGGCCCCGCAGCGGGGTGATCGGGTCTTCGCACGCCGACGCCTGCGAAGGCATAAATAAGATTGAAGTTGCCGCTAAAACCATTAGCGAGAAAATTGCGGTGAAACGACGCATGTTGCGCATATTTGTTTCTAAAAAGAATAATAATAATTTTTCAAAATAGGTGGCGGATATACCGTTTTTCCCACTCAGGATATAAGAACGTAAGATGAAGGTGTTTTTTGCGTAAGAAAATGGAAAAAAAAGCCAGGGGAAGAAGTAGATGTTAGCAGTGACTTAAGCTTGCCTATAAAGCCGCGAATTCTGTTTTGTTCGTGTCATTTCGTGGTTACTTCTTAAGCTTTATTTTTAGCGGCAATAAAGGCGGAACCACGAAATTACACCAAATAACACGAAAAAAGCAGGAATGTCTCGCAGATTGCGCGAGCAAGGATCTAGCTCCGCTACACTTATTTGATTCTATGGGCAAAGCAATTCAGAGTTCAAAACTTTAAATAAACGGGCGATACGGCGCGGATCGACACCCGATCATCTCCCGCTGAGCGGTACGCCGCACTGGCTGCAGAACATTTCATTCGGCACCAGCGCGCAGCGGCATTCGGGGTTGGGGCAGAGGCTGGTTTGGCTTATCTCACTGACGCCGCTGTAATTTCCTCCGAGGATATTTTTATATTCATCGGTGTCGAACCATTCGTCGATGGCGCGGGCGCGTTCGATCGCCCAGGTGTTTTTATCGTCCAGATTGACCAGGAAACGATAAAAGCGGTCGGACATCGTCTGGTCCAGGCCTTCCTGATAGGCGCGGGCCTGCAGCAGAAATTGTTCGAGACTCAATTCCTCCGGAAACTTATCGGAACCCCCGGCGATCTTCATCAGCATACTGAGGATCGGACGGTCGTCCTGCAGCGCCAGCAGCGCGGCCCGGTCGGCGCTCAGTTTTGACCGGCGTTCCCACAGCAGCAGCCCGGCTTCAATACTGGTGCCGACCAGCCCGCCGATGCCCATCGTGACCTCGTCGATCGCTTCAAAGAGCGGCTTGATCACCCCCAGCATAGATTTATACAGCACATGGCCGCATTTTATATGGCCTAGCTCGCGGGCGATAAATGCCATCACTTCGTCGTCGCTAAATGAGCCGAGCAGCCCGGCGCTTAGCACGATCGTCGGATGATTATGCCCGAAAGTGCTGGCACGCTCGCCGCCGTCGGTCAGATACATCTGCGGTTCAGGCACGTCCAGTAAATAACAGCATTCGCGCAGCATCTGGTAATGCCTGGCCATTTGTTTCGGGCCGACGCGGATGCTGCCGCCGATATGTTTGACATACTGGGTGCGCTCGATGCCGTACTCGACGAACTTGCCGACCAGCCAGTCGAATCCGTGCAGCCGTTTGAGATTTTCCGTCGCCTGCCGGTCGAGCGGGTGCTGAAAAGCCGCGGCGGTCAGGCCTTTAAGCGCGATACGTTTCTTTTTTTCCGCGATTGCGGTTTTGTCGGACATTAAGGATCTCCGTGGTCAAAGTTTATTGGGAAAGAGGTAATTATACATAACCTTAAAGATTTGCGAAGATTTTCGGACAGTTGGGATGCCCGCGTTCTATATTATGCCTTCATTGAAAATAAATATTGCCAATTACCCTTTGCAAGGTGTCGGTGGCCCGGCCGAAAGATCTGCCGCCCGTTAAAACGGGCTTTTCAGCGCAAAGATCATCGCCATCCTAGGCTTAACGCCTGGGGCTGCCACTATGCCGTCCGCTATGCGGGCTTCGATCCGCAAATTTCAAACTGACTCACTACCCAATATTGCTTCTCATCAACCGCGCGTCTATTATTAACCCGTGAACACTACGGAAATCGAAGAAGAAATAGGCGAGATAGCCGAGGCGCTTTCGGTCGAAGAGATCGCCAATACCATCACCCACGGGTTCGGCCTGTTTCTCGCGGTGATCGGTCTGGCTGTTCTTCTGATGCTGGCCCTGGCAAACGGTGACACGATTTATATCACCGCCAGCGCGATCTATGGAGCGTCGCTGGTGATACTGTATGCCGCTTCGACCTTTTACCACGGCAGCCGCTCGCCGCGAATGAAACGGGCGCTGCACCTTTCCGATCACTGCGGAATTTATTTGCTGATCGCCGGTACGTACACGCCTTTCGGGCTGGTTGCGCTAAAAGGAAGCTCACTCGGATGGTGGCTTTTTGTCACGGTCTGGACGCTGGCAATTTCATTCATAGTGCTGCGGGTTTTGATCGGCGCCAGGTACGGGGCGCTATGGGTCGTAACATACCTTTTGCTGGGATGGTTGGGCGTTCTTGCCATTCAACCTCTGCTGGCAGTGACGGGCATCGGCGCGATAATTTTAATAATAGCCGGCGGCGCGGCATATTCGATCGGAATACTCTTTTACGCTTCGAAAAAAATAAAACACGGACACGCCATCTGGCACGTTTTTGTTATGGCCGGAAGCATTCTGCATTACCTGGCGGTAGTGCTCTACGTCCGGCCGGTCTGATCCTATTGCACATGCGCTCCGAGCCCCGCCGCCTGCGGTTGGCCTACCGGTCTTCCAGCCGCTTCCATCGGCTGTACTTCCAAAATGAACGAAGTGGAAACATCGCGCGGACGCCGGGGCAGTCGATCCAGGTCAAGATATTCTGCGTTAGCCGCCACGTTTTTTTCCAAGACGATATTTTCCGCCGTCATTCCGTTAGCGCCGGTTTGGCCCTCCATCAACTGCCAGACCCTGAGCCTGTAATGCGCTTTATCGTATGACGGCTTTATCCAATCAGATAACTTCCATATCAAAGTTATTGCCTGTCCCGGATCCACCGCGTTGGCATCGGAACATCCCAGCTGAATCACTCTGACGGCCGGGGCGGCAGTTCTTTCGTTTGTATTGTTGCTCTTGGTTCTGGTCTTGAGGCGCTCCTGAGCAGCGATGATCACCGACTGCTCGACGGCGGGACACGGAGCAACGGCGACTTTGTCGTTGGCGCCCGCGCCTTTGGTGTTAATGGCATGTTTGCCCTGGGTGTCGCCCTGGGCATAGATCGCCGCCGGAATGCTGATCAATGCAATTAAAATAAAGATCTTTTTTGAGTTTTTCATGTCGGTATTCTTTCAAAAACTTGATTCGCGAATTTATGAATGCAGCGCGAGCCGATTGTAACATACGATAGACGCGGCCCCATAAATATTTTGCTGAAGCGCATGAAAGCAAAGCGTTTTGCGGCAGACTCATTAGCCGTCCTATGGTTTATAAATAGGCGAATAAATCCTTAACCGCGAAATAACGCGAAAACATACGAATCACTGTTCACTGACCACTGACCACTGACCACTGACCACTGATTTCATCTATTCACTCATCCTAAGTTATACTCTACGCGTTCCAAATAATCTTACGAGCCGCCTGAAGGCGGAACTCAAAACAGACTCAAATTAAAGGAGTGCTTCCTTAATGAAAAGATACATTCTGGCGATCCTGCTATTTACGCATATTGCGCTCATGTTCATGCTGCTCGGCGCGGCGGTGCTGGATACTTTTGTGCTGTTTCCCAACTGGTTTCATAATATTCCCGATTCGCTGGCCGTGGCCAAGCAGTTCAACAGCTTTCGCAACAACGGCGCTTTCTTTATTCCGATGCTGCTGATCGAGATATTATCGGGTGTGGTATTTCTGGTGGCGGCGTGGAAACTGGAACCGGCGCGGATCTGGGTGCTGGTCGAGGTGGTCTTTTTTATCGCCATACTGCTGCTCAATCTGGGATTTATTTACCCTCGGCTGATGACGGTGATCGGGGAAGGTTCGGAAACGCGCGCGCTGGAGGTGCTGCAGCAGGCTTCGCAGGAACTGCAGGTGCTGATCCAGGTGCGGCTGGCAATGGGACTGATCGGCGCGGCATTTGCCGTCTTTGGAATGTGGCGTTTTTATGAAAATGCCCCGAAACCGGCCGATCCGCTGGCCGCGATGGACACGGATTAAACAATTTTAAAATAATGCAACCAAACACTTTTTCCGGCGTGGAAGTTTCTAAAGGATAACTGAAGGAACGCTCGGGAAAGGCTATCTGGAATTGCGAAACACGGAATTCAAAGGAGTTCCGTGTTTTTTTATGGAGCGCCGGGCTGGTGCCCGCATCGGACGCTCCCGCATCCGTATGGCGAATAATAGGAAGTGGTGCAGTGGTTCGGGGCTGAGACACTGCACCACCTGAACCGCTTTTGCACCAGAAATCTTAAAAATGAGCAGCCTGAAACAAATTCCCCAAAACCGTGATTGAATCTCTTCTTTAATGTGTCCCATAATAATGTGTCCCATAGTGTCCCTTCAGACTGTCAGCGCTAGTGTACGTTAGCCCTCACAAGGACCCATCAGCGGTTACCGCGTTTTATAAATAATTAGCTTTTTGCCTCTTTTACGTATGCCGTGTGGGTTGGAGATTGTTAGAACTAACCGCCCATCGGAATGCGTCCCTTACAAGCCTTACTTGACTGGTGCGATATAATCAATGTTATGGATAGAATAACTTCAAATCCCGGGATTCTGGGCGGAAAGCCGGTAGTAGAAGGCACTCGTATTTCGGTCGAATTTGTCCTCGAGTTGCTGGCTTCTGGTGTTTCTGAAGATGAAATTTTGCAGGACTACCCGCACCTAGCCGCCGAAGATATCCAGGCGTGTCTGCGATAACTCTCATTTTATGAAAATCTTTATTAGTTGGTCGGGAAATTCAAGCCGTTTGGTGGCCGAAGCTTTAAGCGACTGGCTCCCGCGAGTAATTCAAGCTATCAAACCTTTTCATTCTTCGGAGATCGATAAAGGAGCTAAATGGAGCAATGAAATTGATGATGCGTTGGAAGGAACCTATTTTGGTATCATTTGTCTAACGCCTGACAATCTTGATAGCCCATGGATTCACTATGAGGTCGGCGCACTCTCAAAAGCAACCAAGGATTCTTCGATCTGGACATTCCTTTTGGAATTAAAACCTTCCGATGTGCGACAGCCTTTGGGAAAATTTCAACATACCTTGGCGCAGAAAGCTGAGGTTTTAAAAATGCTCCAATCTATCAATGCGAAAATAGTTGAGCCTTTGAAAGATTCGTTGCTAGAAGAATCTTTTAATGATTTGTGGCCGAAACTTGAAATTGGATTGGCGAAGGCGATTAAAGTCATTGAAAATGAAGCGAGTAAAAAGGGTGCTTTGTCCGGGGAAAATGTTCGTAATGAAAATGATAAACTCGATGAAATTTTAGAAATTTTGCGAAACCAATTAAGACAAGATGAACCCGAGAGATCTACATTTCTTTCTAGGAGGCAAATTCTTCACGAAGAGGCGAAGCATAGAACTTATAGTAAATTAGAGTTCGAGGTAGCTAGAACTGATTCTAAATATGACCGAGCCGTGATTGAAAAGTATACAGAGCAGTTTTTCCCTATTTCTACGATGGAGGTAGCAGAAAGTAGGAGCAGGTTTTTCGTTGAACTCTTTTTAGAGCCACCTTTGGAGATAAATTTTATCGATGAATATTTAGGAAGATGGCAGAGTCAAATCGGAAATCGAATAAATTATTATGTTGCAACTGCCGAAGACGGTCACAAGAAAACTAAACAATTCTAATAATCTTTGACCACAAGATTTTCAAAATTGGCACTTTCAATTTAACTTGGCAAACCCGGAAAAATTTGTACACTATCTTTATGAACATCGAAGAATTGCGCGCGTATTGTTTGAGTTTTCCGGCGGCGACGGAAGATATAAAGTGGGGGGCCGATCTGTGTTTTTCGGTGGGCGCAAAGATGTTTTGCGTGACGGGCGTGGACGGCGGTTCGGTGATGACCTTTAAGGTGCGCGACGATGAATTCGAAGAGCTTTGCGAGACGGAATTTTTCGAGCCGGCGGCCTATGTCGGGCGCTATAAATGGGTGGCGTTTCGTTCGCCGGAAATGCGCGCCGCTTTTCCCAAAGCGAAGCTGAAAGCATACATCAAACAATCGTACGAACTGGTGCGCGACAAACTGCCAAAAAAGAAATTGAAAGAGATAGGGTTGGCGTAAGGGGTAATTGGTAATGGGTAGTTGGTTGGTAATGAATGGTTAATGATTAGTGATTAATGATTAATGATGGCTTTGCCTATAAAGTGCTTAAAAGCGGATGCAGCACGCAAATGTTTTTTTCGTGCAGTTTTGTGTAATTTCGTGGTTACTTCTTAAATATCTTAATTTATAAGGCTATAAGACTGGAACCACGAAATCACACGAAATAACACTAAACAAAATCCAAAAACCAAAGACCAATGACTAATGACCAATCACCATTTACCACTAAATCTATGAGAGCGAAAATTATTTTCTTTATTGCGGCAATTATCTGCGGGTTGGCGTGGACGTGGTCGCCGACCGTCCAGGCGAAATCCAGGAACGAAGAGACGGTGCGAAAGTTTATCGAGGCCTCGAATAGCCGGGCGGTTGCCACGATGATGTCGCTGGCCGATCCGGATCTCGAATGGGGAGCGCTCAAAGGCGCGAAGCTTACCATCGAAGGCAAAGGCGCGATCGCAATCAGCGCGACGATGCAGAGTTACTGGAAGGCCTGCCCCTCGTGCCGGTCCGAGCTTTCATGGGTCAGGGAATCCAGGGACCGTCTGGTCGCGCTCGAGATCGCTTCGTGGGTCGATAACGACAATGTCGAAAAAGCGCTGCAGAGCCTCTCCGTCTATGAATTCAACAAGGAAGGCAAGATCCTGCGGGTCTATTATTTCCCGGCCGAGCCCTATGAAAAGAATACAATGCCGAAAGCGGGTACAAATCCGCCGCGCCGGAACTAAAAGCAAGAAATTTCTGTCTCAGCGAACGCGATTATTAGTGTATTTTGGTGTAATTTCGCGGTTACTTCTTTAATGCCTGGTGATAATGAGATTAATAAGGAACCGCGAAAATACACTAAATCACACGAAAACTGCTGAAATCTAAAATCCACAATCTAAAACCCAAAATAAAGCCATTGACATCTGTATGAAATACGACGAAGATGGTTTCTATAATTCCAGGGGCTAATGTGGCTGTTATTTAGTCATCTACAAAAAACAAATTTTACAAAACGGGGAAGCAGAATGAAAACAAAAGTATCTTTATTGGCAGCAGTCGTGTTTTCGCTGGCAGCGGCAGTCGGGTTTTTAGTGCCGGAGGGAGCCACCACCGTATTTGCGTTCGCCGCGGAACCGGTTTCGGGCGTGCAGGTCTCTGTCGCGCAGGAACCCGAAGGCTATAAAGGCGGCCGTCCGACCGATAATACCGGAGTGGCCCCCTTCGCCGGCCTGGACGCGGGAACCTACATGATAACACTGAAAAGATTTAACAAACCGACCACCGCCTATACGGTTACGGTCACCGGCAGCGGCGGCGTGAAAAATTCGACCGTCTGGGACGCCGCGAAAAAAGATCAATTCAAAACCTCGGTTACGCTCAAAAGCGGCGACTCCAACCACATCACCGTCACGGTAACGACATCCGACGCGGCTCCGGCAGGAGAGTAAAGCCGCGATAAATAAAATTAAGTAAGGGCAGGGCTGGTACCTGCCCTTTTTAAGTTTGAACGCTATTTCCGGTATTCGAGGTAAGAGTCAACGCCCGTAACGCCGCCAGCCAGCCCGCAAAATACACGATCGCCCGCAGCCAGTTCAGGCGTACCCACCAATTCGTCAAACCGGTAATTTCGTCCGGGCTCATCGTCGTCACACTCTTACTCATCAGCTTGATAATATTCGGCACGAACCAGGCGAACGTGAATACAATGACGATCAGGGTCAGGGTAGTTCCGATGATCCGCCATTTTCGATGCTCTGGGGGCGTCCTCAGACCTGAGAGTAAAGTCACGATCGCCAGCAGTCCGAGCAGCGGCGTGAGGAATATCCAGAATCTGCCCCCCTGATCCAGGATGAACCGGGGATTATCGACGTTGTGCTGATAATAGGCGATCACCGAATCGGGCGGCGCGGCGCTCCACACTGGCATTACCACCAATGTTTCGTATAACCCTCCGCCGAGCGTGATTCCCAATACGATCACGAAAAGCCACAGAAAGACCTGCGCGATTGAAAATTGTCGAGTCATTTATCTTTTCTCACTTTCAGTTTTGGAAAACAGGAAAACACGGCACTCTAACAGTAATGAGGTCAGAACCGGGAACGGTAGTGACCGGGTTTTTCAAAAAACTTTCATATCTTATTTGCAGACAATAGTTTAGCAAGCTGATCGGATCTTTTACCCGGTCACTGCGTTCTGAGGTTCTGACCTCATTACGATGGTCATCCGTTTCATTTTATGTGCAACGCCGTTATTTAATAATAACGCCCTCACCTTTGGCGTCGGTAGTGAAGTTTTCCGGCACGAATATTACATATGAGCCCGGGGCTGCGGTAAATACTGCAACGCCCGGGTCAAAGTCGATCTCACATCCTAACACGGGAACAGGCTTAATTCCTTGATAATTAAGGCCGGAATCGCCCGCCTGTGGGGCATTTTGACCGACCTGTCATTCAACCTGACCGGTTTTTTGTCAAGGATCCGACACCTGACCACCCCCGCCGCTGACATCTGAAATCCAACATCTTTAATTATTGCAACAGTTAAGCTTTTTTAACATCTGTGGCACGAGGCTTGATATAGAGACTGCGGCTCGAATTGTGAAGCGAGCCCGGTTTTCCAAGGTCAGAAAGTCCTAACAACATTAAGGAACGAAAAAAAATGAAGGGTCTATACATTACAGATTGGGGAGTTAAGATCAAAAACGTTTGCGCGGCAATGGCGGTAGCGGCGATCTTTACCCAGACGATGGCATTCGGCGCCAGCGCGCAGACGGCCAAAGGAATCAGGCATGGTTTCAAAAACAATGTTTTGATGTCGGAGGATCCGGCGAATCAATCTCCCGCTCTGGATATCGACAGCAAGCTTTCTCCCGATATGCTGGACGCAGTCGGCGAATTCGATCGCAACGGCAGCGACCCCGTGCAGAAAGTGATCATCCGCATACAGCCCGCGACCGACCTGGACAATATGGACGGCACGGAAGAATGGGACGACAACGGCCAGCTTTTTAATATCGAAGTGAGATCGAACAGAATTAAAGCCGCCGGCCTGCAGACCGTTCTCGGCACGATGCAGGGCATCGCCAGGCGGGCCTATAATAATGTCGGCCTGATGGCGGCGGAACTCCCGCTTTCAAAGGTCCGCGCTTTAGCGGAGCATCCCGATGTCGCGTACATCTCGCTGGATCGCCCGGTCGAATCGACCGGCCACGTGATGCAGACGCTGGGAATGTACAACAGCGGCATATATGTCAAAAGCGGCACCGATTATCGCGATGCGACCGGTATCGGAATTGCCATCATCGACAGCGGAATGTATTCCGCGCACGATCTTTTCAAAAAGGGCGGCGGCGCCAGCCGGGTGGTCGCGAGTGTCGATTTCACCGGACAAAACAGAACCGATGACCCCTACGGACACGGAACTCACGTTGCCAGCCTGACGGCGGGCGACTGGTCCGCCAACGGCGGCGCTTATGAAGCGCCCGCTTCGGAAGCGAACCTGATCAACCTGCGCGCGCTGAAAAGCGACGGCACCGGCAACAGCAGCTACGTGGTCGCGGCGCTCGATTGGGCGATCGCCAACAAAGCGGCTTACAACATCCGCGTTATCAATATGAGCCTCGGCGGCCTCGCCCGGGACAGTTACCGCAACGATCCTCTCTGCATCGCTTCGCGACGCGCGTTCAACGCCGGCATCGTGGTCGTGGCTTCCGCCGGAAATATCGGCAAAAACGCCGCGGGACACAAAGTTTATGGCAGCATCAATTCGCCGGGCATCGAGCCGACCGTTCTGACCGTCGGCGCGGTTGACACCAAGGCCACCGACGTCCGCTCGGACGACGGCATCGCTTCTTACAGTTCGAGAGGCCCGACCCGCGGTTATCAAATGGTGGGCGGAGTCAAAAAATACGACAACGTTATCAAACCGGACGTAGTTGCTCCGGGCAACAAACTGATCGGCGCGCGCGCTCCGGGAAACCAGTTGCTGTCGCTCAATCCGCTGCTGGCGGTGGGCAACATTCTGCTGCCGGACAACAAAAAGTTGATGTATCTCAGCGGCACCTCGATGGCGGCTCCGGTGGTTGCCGGCGCGGCGGCGGTGCTGATCGATACCAATCCGAATCTGACGCCCAATATGGTGAAGGCCATTTTGATGTACACGGCGCAGGCCAAAGCCGGCTATAACAGCCTGGAGCAGGGCGCGGGCGCGATCAATATGGACGGCGCGGTGCGCGTTGCCAAACTGGTCAAACCGACTCTGCCGACGACGAACGGCGCGGCCCTGCTGACCGGCGCTCTGCCGGCCGCTCAGCGCAGCCTGATCTCTGACCAGAACATCTACTGGTCGAAATCGGTGGTCACCAATCGTCTTCTGCTGTCGGGCGACGATCTGATGCTCAAATTTCAGGGAATGTACGCCGCGGGCGTGGTCATGGGCGACGGCGTCGTGATGGGTGACGGCCGCCTGGTGCGTTCGGGCTCGTTGACGAGCGGCTTGCTCGGCCTGGCGACCGGAGTGGTCATGGGCGACGGAGTCGTGATGGGTGACGGCGTGGTCATGGGCGACGGTGTCGTGATGGGCGACGGCGTGGTCATGGGCGACAACGTTATCTTTCTCAACGGCGTGGTCATGGGCGACGGAATTCTGTTCGGCAGCGGCGTAGTCATGGGCGACGGCGTGGTCATGGGTGACGGAGTAGTGATGGGCGACGGCGTAGTGATGGGCGATTCTCTGCACATCCTGGCGCTGGCGGCCCAAAACGGCGACACCGGCAACGCAATGTCAGACGAAGACACCGTTTCCGTCAGAGAATAAATATTCGAACGCGAGAGCGGGCAGGGATGCCCGCGCTCCATAAAAGATCCCACAACTGAAAGCAACAAAGGAAGAACAAGAAGGCCCGGCTTAATCGCCGGGTCTTTTTGCGCCTATTCGTATGTAGCATTATATGAGCGCGGGCATTCTGCCCCGCCCCCGGTGCCGGTACATTTAGACATTAACTAATGAAGAGTCCTAATTCTTTGGGGCTGGTTTAAGAGTTGATTGATTTCCTTTGCGCCCTTTGAGTCTTGGCGTGAAATCACCTCACGCAGAGGGGCAAAGCCGGCAAAGAAAAAACCCGAGCACCAAATTCAGGACACTACATGAAGAGAAAGAAAAAGCAGTCTGTCCGTTTATTCAAACCCATTCGCGTAAAAATTCCTGTAACGAAAAACGCCAAAAGTCATATCTTTTTGAAAGAGCAAAAACCACTCCTGTACGGACGAAACGATCTTTTAAGCCCGCCGCCAGGAAACCGGGCAGGCGAAATAACTCCGAATAAGGCACATCTATCTTTCGCTGCCGGGTTAAAGGCCGCGTTAAAACGAAAACGAGTTCTCACCACAAAAAAACCGGGGCCTCATCCCCCGGTTTTTACCTGCCCGGATCTTTCGAAGCAAGTCCCGGCAGATCGAGTTTACCGGAAGCGCCGGTGTCGGCTTTCAGGTTTTGCCTGATAAATCCCAGCGTGTCTTTATTAATTTTGGGAGTCATGGCGCAGACGCAGTCCCGCGGAATGAAAAGTTTGTAATCGCGCATGTAGGCGTCGTTGGCGGAAAAGAGAATGCAGATGTCGGTCGTTAGCCCGGTGACGATCAGCGAGCTCGCGCCGAGGTTTTCCAGCAGCAGATCGAGCGCGGTGCGGTAAAAGGCGGAGCGCTGCGGCTTTAAAATGTAGTAATCTTTTTTGTCCGGTTTTAGCAGCTCGACAAATTTTCGCCCCTTTGCCGCGCTTTTAAGACAATGCCTCACCAATGTTTTAAAATCTTCCTGCCATTTGCCGAAATTGTCGTTGATGTAAATGGCCGGGATCCCGGCCGCCCGGGCACTTTTCTTTAGCTCGGCCAGCACGGGAGCCATCTTCAACGCCTGCGCCAGCAATTTATCGCCGCCCGGAAAAGCGAAATCGTTGATGACGTCGATCATCAAAAGCGCCGCTTTCGAACGGTCGGGAACTTTTTCTTTTATCTTATTGTCTTTGCCCGGCATAATATTTTCGCACTTTATTAATAGTTAATAATGGCTTTGCCCATAAAATGAAATGGACGATTGTAATGAAGTCAGTACCGGGAACGTAGTGACCGGCTTCCGGCAAAAAAACTTTACCGTCTTATTCACCGATAAAATTTAACAGACCAGTTATATCGCCAGCCGGTCACTGCGTTCTGAGGTACTGACTCGTTTCTTTGACTCAACCGGTATTTTATGGACAAATCCTATTTAAATATAATATCCGAATAGCAGGACGAAGCAATGTCGGCCAGCTTACCGAACTTGCGGCAAGTGCTTAAATGCTTTTTTACCGGGTTAGCATTTTTGACGGGAAATGATCTAAACTTCCTCTTTGAGGGTTTATAAAATGGATAAAAAAAACACTTCGTTCTTCACCCGATTTTCGTCGATGGTGGCAAAAATGGCCGGAAAGCCGCTCACGTTTATACTAGCCACACTGGTAATCATCGTCTGGGCCGTCACCGGCCCGATCTTTAAATACAGCGACACGTGGCAGTTGGTGATAAATACCGGCACCACGATCGTTACTTTCCTGATGGTATTTTTGATCCAGAACACGCAGAACCGCGATTCCGTCGCGCTGCAGCTGAAATTGGATGAACTGATACACGCCACCGGAAAGGCCAGAAACGAATTGATGGAAGTAGAAGACATGGACGAGAAAGCACTGGAGCAAAGAAAAAAAGAAATGATCGAGCTGGCGCACCATGCCGAAGAACATGTAGATGAGATAGAAGAAGCCCAGGAAGAAAAGAGTAACTAAAAAGTTTTAATTAAAACTTTCAAGAGAGAACCACCCGCTGCTAAAAAGCAGCACCCCTCCTTCGTAAGGAGGGGAGTTCATACGACGCGCTGCTGATATTTATTCGATAGACAGATGGAGTGTAAAATAACCGGATGCAGGATTTTTTTCGCATATTCGCCGCTAAAATTTCACAGTTCATCGGCTCTCTCTGGGCGCTGGTGATCCTGGTGCTTTCGATCTCGCTGACGGGATATTATTTTAACTTTTCCGGTAAATGGGAAAGCAACATTAGTTTTGTCCTCTCGGTCGTCACCCTGACCGTGCTGGTCTTTTTGCAGAAGTCGCAAAATCATAATGACAAGGCAACCCATCTGAAATTAGACGAATTGATCAAGGCTTCCGAAGGCGCGCGCGACGAAGTTGCCGCCGTCGAGGACGAAGCCGAAGCGAGCATGGACGAGCTGAAGCGGGAAATTTCGCGCGAAAACGAGCAGCGCTGACCTCATATATAAGCAGTCATCTTTTAGAAAGCATAATCAAAAATTAATGATTGAAATTATCGGCTGGGCCAGCTCACTGATCCTGCTTTTGACGTTGATAAAACAAGTCCACAAACAATGGCGCGAAGGCAACAGCGAAGGTATTTCGAAATGGCTTTTTATCGGGCAGCTTTTGGCTTCGGTGGGCTTTACGGTTTATAGCTACCTGGTCGGAAGCTGGGTCTTTATGGTGACCAACGGGCTGCTGACCGTCAACAATATCATCGGAATTTGTCTCTATTTTTATTACCTGAAAAAAGGCCGCGCGAAGTGAGAAGAGTGGGGAATGATTAGTGATTAATGATTAATGGTATCCCTATGAATTTTTAACTGTATAAATAATGGAAGAATTAAGAAAGTAAAAGTTAAAATTACAAAGATGAAATGCCAGCCCCGAGCTTACGCCTGAGGCTGGCATTTTTAATACACTGCGGATTTAATGCTACTTACTTTTACCGCTCTTTGATGACGAGGATTTCTTCGCGCCTCCGGAAGAAGCCCGGATTTCGAGCCGCCGCCCGAGGACGAGGCGGATTTTTTCGCGCCTCCGCCGGAAGAAGCCGAAGACTTCTTAGCGCCGCCCCCCGAAGAAGCACCCGATTTCCTGGCACTGCTACCTGACGATGACGCAGATTTTTTCGCGCCGCCGCCCGAAGAAGAGCTCCCGGATTTTTTCGCGCCGCCGCTAGCCGAAGAAGAGCTCCCGGATTTTTTCGCGCTGCCGCCCGAACCACCCGAAGCCGAGGCGGATTTTTTCTCGGTTTTTTTCGTACCGCCGGTGCCTCCGCTGCCGCTGCTTCCACTACTGCCGCCGCCGATAGCGCCTTTTGATTTCGACGCGGTGCCGCCCCTGGCGGAACTGCCGCCTTTTTGAGCGGACTTGCCGCCGCCGCCTTTAGAGCCTTTTGATCCCGACCCTTTAGCAGCCCCGTCGTCGCCCACCATTTGATGTCCCGCATCGGCGGCTCCGTCGATCGCGCCGCCGGCCGCGCCTGTCGCGACGGTTGCGACTACCTCGCCGATAGCTTCAACAGCCTTGGTGAAAAAACCCTTTTTCGAAGAGCCTTTCTTAGCCGTCGATTTCTTGGCGGATGACTTCGCCGAAGATTTCCCGGATGTGGACGTTTTTGATTTTGTAGTAGCCATTTTTCCTCCTTAGAATGTTCGAACAAAACTACAGCGGCGCAGGACCCGAATCCCATTTCACTTCTCGAACCGCGCCGTTAAAAAGATCGTGTTAACAGCCGCCTGCCGCTTATAGCATTCCGGCCCTTTGAGCTTTGGCCCGGGCCGCGCTGATAGCGTTCTTGACGTCTTTTTCTTCTTCGGGCGGCGGCAGTACCGCGGGCATTCCCAGCGACTGGATCCAAAGCTCCCGCGTCCAGCCGGTGGTGTGATAAAGATGCTCGTCTTCCTGGTCTTCCACTTCATCGTAAGCTGCCTTTAGCACCGCTGCCTCATCGCCCTTGGCATTTTTGGCGATCTCGCCGATCAGTTCCCAATTCGTATGATCTTTGGTTTCGGCCAGCACGACGCATTCCGCCGCCACCAATTCCGCCGCTGCCGGATCGCCGCCGCTTTTTGCCATCTGCATCGCCTGGACGAGCGATTCGCCGATATGGCGCACTACCTGACGGCCCGGAGTTTCGGCTTCAGGATCGAGCCCCAGCGATTCACAAACACCGCGCATGATCTCGACATGGCGCTGAGTCTCCTCCAGATATTTTTCCCACTCTTTCTGCAGGTCCTCATTCTGAACGCATTCCAGCGCGTTGGTATAAATTTGTACACCGCCTAATTCCGTCTCCAGCGCTTGATAAAGCAGTTCATTAACTTGTTTGTTTTTCATGAGTCTTCACCTCCGATTAATCTACTAATATTATCTGTACGCAAACCGTACGTTATAAATATATTCAGCTATGGGTATGCAAACGTGATGCCAGAAGAGTCAGGAGTCTGGAGTGGAGGGGATTGGAAGTTCAGAAAGTCTAAACATAATAAAAGGACAGGTCGAGACGTTATCCTAACTAATGGCTGGATGCTACTCAGGCTTGTCCTTATAGTGCTAAGCACCGGAATATTTTATCTGTTTGTAGAACTGTGTCAGTAATGAAGGTTACAAAGCGAGAAAGACGTATTGTGAATTAGTATGCGTCGTGGGCTGGAGGAGCGCCGCGACGACCACATTTTTCTATGGAGCGCGGCATCCCTGCCCGCGCTCCATACCAGTTACCAGTCGCCAGTACCAGTTACCATTTACCGGTTACCAATTACCAGTTACCGGTTACCAATTACCAATTACCAGTTATCAGTTACCAGTTACCAGTTACCAGTTACCAGTTATCAGTTACCAGTTACCAGTTACCGGTTGCCGGTTACCAGTCGCCAATCACCAATCTCTACTTAGGTATTACCTGAGACATCAACTTGCGTCAAAATGAGTAAAATACACAAAACAAGTCTGAAATATGTGCTTTTTTCTTTTAACGCTAAACCCGGCGAGGCGGCTGTCAGGCAGAAATTCCTTGACTTTGGGTCAAATATAGGTTAAATCTCATGCACACATTTTAATAACTGCATTTTAGTTACTAGGAAAAATTTAAATATCGGAGTTGACCGTATCAGATCGCACACCGGTTACAGCAGCGCTTTTTCTGCCCTGAAGCCGTAGGTGTGTAATTTCTGGCTGGAGATAATATGAATATGTTAAAACGTCGCACAGTGTCGCTATTAGTTTTATTGGGTATCGCAACATTCGGATTCGCCGCGGTCTGGCAGGGATCGCTCCCGGCGCTTTTCAGCCCGGCGGCATCCGCCAGGGAAAAGGCGCCGGCCCCGCAGCCCTTTGCGCCGGAAACCGTTGTTTTAAGCGACGATTTTGAAAGCGCGACGACCTTTGTCGCGGCCAACTCCACCGTTAATGCCTGGGTCATCGGCACGGCGGCGGCAAACGGCGGCACCAAGGGGGCCTATATCTCCAACGACGCCGGGGTCACCAATGCTTACACCAATACCATCGCGTCGATCAATCATATTTACGCTCCGATCACGGTGCCCGCGGGTGAAACCGCCGTGGTGCTCAGTTTCGACTGGCGCACCATCGCGGATTATGACGCCACCGCCGATTTCGATTATGTTCGTGTTTCGGTTCGCTCGGCGGTTCCGGTCGCGGGTACGATGACCGCGCTGGCCGAACAAATTCCGGTGACATTTTCCGGCCAGGACAATTTCACGCGTGCGCATGTCAATCTTCCCGCGTCTGTCGCCACCGGCACTCCGTTATTTTTGGTTTTTACCTGGGTTGACGATACGTCGGTCGGCACGCTGCCGGGAGCGATAGACAACGTGCTGCTCACTTCACAGGTTCCGGCTCCGCTGAGCGGCGTAAAATCGATCCCGGGAGATTATCCCTCGATCGGCGCGGCCATCGCCAATCTCAATGCGAACGGCGCGAACACCGCGGGCGGCTCGCTGACCTTTAATGTCGCGGCCGGTTCGGTCTTTACCGAAACGCCGTTTCCGCTGACAACCTCAGGCTCGTCGGCGACGAACAGGATCATTTTCCAAAAATCGGGCGCGGGCGCAAATCCGAAGGTCATCGCCGAGGGCGGCGGAAACTTCGGCTCGCCGTCTGCCACTTCGGTAACCAGTACCAGTGATGCGGTCATCGCGATAAATACCGCCGATTTTCTTACCTTCGACGGGATCGACGTGCAGTCAAGCAGCGTCAACGCCGTGTCGCCTTTTACCAAGGTCGAATACGGCTACCTGCTGAGAAACAATAATATTCTCGCCAATGTGACCACGATCAACGGCGCGCAGAACAACATCATTCAAAACACGGCGATCACGCTCGACCGCCGCAAGACTTCGCCGACGCAGACCATCGGCATCATGCAGAGCGCGGCCACCGGCGCATTCGGCGCGGGTTCGACGGCGACCAGCGCGGCGCAGGCAAACTCGGGAAACAAATACTACAACCTGTCGATCTCTAATGCTTACGCGGGTATCTACCTGCTCGGCACGCCGGCCTTCCCGGACGATCTGACGGAAGTAGGCACCACCAGCCCGACATCCTTTAACAGCATTGGCGCGGCGACTGCCAACGATATCGGCAACGGCACGGTCCTTTCATGGGGAATCAGGGCCGGCAGCCAGAGCAATGCCAAGTTGTTTAATAATGAGATCAGGAACATTACGAATACCGGCACCACCACGATAGCGGGTATCCATATAGACAATGCCGGTACGGTCACGGCGGTCAGCCTCGGCACGACCCAGGTCTATAACAACATTATTCACGATCTGAACGGCGTCAATGCCGCGGCCGGTGTCATTTCCGGTATCCGCGCCAATCTGACCGGCAACGCGGGCAGCGTCTCCAGGATCTACAACAACTTTATCTATGGATTGAACTCGACCAGTACGGTGACCGCCAGCAGAAGGATCATCGGAATAGTGGTCCAGGATGCGGGCGTCGGTACGGGCGCGACGCATAACGTGCAAAATAACAGCATCAGGATAGCCCCCGCGACCGTGGGAGCCAGCAACACCTGTTTTGAAATAGGCGGCGCGGGAGCGACCAACCCGGTCTATAACGTGCAAAACAACATCTTTGCCAATTTCACCGGCGCGCAGGCTGGAGCTGCGAAACACTATACGTGGGTGACGACCAGCACGACGTCCGCCGGCACCGGCGCGACCTCGAATTTCAACGATCTTTACGCGGTCAATACGAACGGATTTGTCGGCCTGACCGGCGCCACCGACCGGACGACCCTGGCGGACTGGCAGGGCGCGGTAACGCAGGATGCCAACAGTATCAGCGCCGACCCGCTTTTCGCCAGCACCACCGATCTGCATATCACGGGATCTTCGCCGGCGAGAAATACCGGCACCACGCTGGCCCTGATCACAAACGATATCGATAACCAGGTACGGCCTAACGAAGCGATTTACGAGATCGGCGCGGATGAATTTTATGCGGCGCCGGGCATTCTTCAACTAAGCTCGGCTACCTACAGCGGCAACGAAGGCACTACGCTCGTCGCCACCGTCAACCGCACTTCCGGAACATCGGGAACGGTCGGCGTTACTTACACCTTGACCGACGGCACCGGCACCGGCGGCGCGGCTTGTACACCCGGCGTCGATTACATCAATCCGGGCCCGACAGCCTTAACTTTCCTTGACAGCGTCGGCAGCCAGCCGATCAACGTGACGCTGTGTACCGACGCGATACTTGATCCTTCGGAAACCTTTACGATCACGCTTTCGGCTCCGACCGGCGGCGCGACCCTGGGCTCGCCGACTGTGGCGACTGCAACGATCGGCGACGTTCCGCCGCCGTTCGCGGGCACCTTTAGTGTCGGCACGGCGCAGCCTTATACTTCGCTGACAAATGTCGGCGGCATCTTCGAGGCGATCAACCTCGCGGGAGCGACCGGCAACATCACGATCAACATCACCAGCGATCTGACGGGTGAAACCGGCACGGTCGCGCTTAACGAGATCGCGGGCGGCTTCACGGTTCTTATCAAACCGAGCGGCGGTCCGCGTTCGATCACCGGCAGCAGCGCAAATTCCATCATCCGCTTAAACGGCGCCGATGGAGTGAGAGTGGACGGTTGGACCGCCGCCTCACGCGATGCAGACGGTATTATTTCTCCGGAAGCGGTCGGCGGCGACGCCGCGCTGCGCGAACTGACGATCACGAATACCAACACGGCGGCCACCGCCGGAGCGGTCATCGCCATCATGTCAGGCAGTAACGGCGCGCAGAACAACACCATCCAGAACGTAAATGTTCGCGGTCAGGATCCGACCCAGACACTGGTCGGCATCCACCTCGGCGGCAACACGGTGGGTTCGGCCGGTACGGATAACGACGGAAACAGGGTACAGAATTGCAGTATCCAAAAAGCTTTCATCGGTATCTATAACGTCGGCGCGAGCGTCGCGAATCCGAACACCGGAACGGTTCTGACACAGAACGACCTGACCGGCACGGGCGCTAACCGCCTGCGCCGCGTGGGTATCATGTTCTTTAACGAAAACGGCATTCAGGCTACCGAAAACAGCATCGGCGGTATCAGCACCGACGAAGCCGCGGACGGTATCGGGATCGCCGCCGGTATTCAGAACGTTAACTCCACCGCGGTTACCAGCGGCGGTATCACTAATGCCCTGATCGCGCGCAACCGGATCAACGGCGTGGCCGCGACCAGCACCACCGGATTTTCGGCGGTCGGTATCGCTCTGGCCGGTGACATCACCGCCAATACGATCCAGAACAATATGGTCACGGGTGTGACGGCGCCTTCGACCTCGCCTGACTTTGTGGCGGGAATCTTTGTCGCGGGTGTGGTCGGTTCGAACACGAAGCTCTATCACAACTCGGTTTCAAATACCGGGGCCAGGGGCGCGGTAGCCAGTCAGATCGGAAGTTTCGGCCTGGCCGTCAGCGGCTCCGATCCTCTGTTGGAATTGAAGAACAACATCTTCTATACGACGCAGACATTGGCCGGCGGCGCTACTGCCAAGAGCTACGCGATCGGATTGAATTATTCGACATTCGCCAATCTCGATTCTAACTACAACGACTTCTGGTCGACCGGCGCGCAGGACGGCGGTTTCCGCACCGGCTCTATCGATACGGCCGGAACAGACACCGCTGCTCTGGCAGGCTGGCAGACGCTGGTCTTAGACGACACGAATTCGCAGGAAGCCGATCCGCTGTTTGTCGATCCGCTGACGGATCTTCATTTAGTGGCCGGACCGGCGATCAACCTGATGCTCGGAGCGGGACTTACCACCGGCGGCGTCACTAACGACATCGACAACGATCCGCGTCCGTCATCGGGCCCGGATATCGGAGCCGACGAAGTGGTTCAGGCCGAAGCGGGCGTGGTACCGGCGGGTAGTTTCTACAACGCGCGGTTCCAGGCGGGCAATACGCTGGCCGGAAACGTCAACGTTTCAAATACGCTGTATTTAGGCGGGGGCGGCCCGACCAACGTGGGAGCCAGCACGGTCGGAATCGGCTGTAACGCGACCGTGGTCGGCGCTGACGCTTCCAATTACATCATCGGCAACGTTCGCAAGGATTTCTGCGGCACCGGAACCTTCAGCTTCCCGGTCGGCACCACGCCGAACGGATCGGCCAGGCTCAGCGACGCGGAGAAAGAAGCGACGGCCGAGGGCTTCACCGGTGAATACTCACCGGCGGTGATCACGATCAACTCCGGAACTTTCCCGTCCAGCCTGACCATCAACGTGGTCGATACCTGGCTGCCGGGATTGGGACAGACAAGCTCGACCTCGCGCTACTGGAACGTTACCGAAACGGGCACTTTGAATGCCGATATGCAGTTCCAATACTTAAACGAAGACGTTTATGGTAACGAACCTGCCTATAACGTGTTCAAGTATGACGGAACATTCACGACGCAGCAGCCGGGTTCGGTCAATGCGGCGCTGAATCAGTTCACGGCGACCGGTGTGACGACATTCTCCGGTTGGGCGGCAGGTGTGCTGGCCCCGACGGCGGCGAGCGCTGACATCAGCGGCAGGGTACTGACCGCCGATGGACGCCCGATCGCTAATGTCAGGGTCGTGCTGGCGGGCGGGCCGCTGGAAGAGTCGATCAGTGTCTATACCGGACACCTCGGCTACTACAGCTTCAACGATCTGCCGGTCGGACAGAACTACGTGCTGACAGTTAAATCACGCAGATTCCAGTTCACCGATCCGAGCCGCGTGGTGACCTTGAACGAAGACCTCGTCGGGTTCGACTTCATGGCGCAGCCGCAGCAGTAACGCGGGTACGCAGGTAAGTAATACGTGATACGTAATGCGGAAAGCCGGGCAATTTTGTCCGGCTTTTCTCTGTTTAGGCGCTGCCCATAAAATGAAACAGATGACCATCTCAATGAGGTCAGAACCGGGAACGCAGTGACCGGGTAAAGATCCGATTGCTAAACTATTGTCTGCAAATAGATATGAAAGTTTTTGAAAAACCCGGTCACTGCGTTCCCGGTTCTGACTTCATTGCGATAAACCATCCATTCATTTATGTGCAACGCCTGTTTAGGTATCAAATTCGCCAATTAACTTGTTCGAACTTAAAACCGGCCGATCTCCTATTTAAATATAAAGCTCAAAACCCTATTATTATCAATAGTTCTTTTCAGGGGTGTTTCATTTTTGTTACAGGTGTTTCATTGTCTCGCTCTTTCAGATATGAAACAGGTAAATTAATAAAGCGGGCATAAACCTTAAGGTTAGAGCCCCAAGCCCCCAGATTAACCGTTCCATTTATGCTTCAAAGGCGTTACGAAATAGCACCAAAGAAGATCATGCTCATTAATCGATCATTATGAAAACGCCGCGACGCAATACCGGTCAAAATGAACGATGCTTTAAAAGCCCGAAAATCGGCGCTCCCGTTAAACTCATCAAACAAAGCACATAGCCGCTTTCTGCCGGCGGCAAAACAGTGGCACAAGGGTTGCAATATAAGACAGTGGCCGGGAAAGGCCATGTTTCTCATCTTCAAAAAATAAAGGGAAAGGGGGCCGCGAGACTATGAATGGTATATTACTCACCGATTTCACCAGCGAGATCAGAAAGCTGAAGATCGCCCGATATTACCTGGCATTTACGTTGCTTGCAACGCTGATGTACATGGGATCGTGGCTCACCGGCAGATAGATTTTCGGGCACGCCTCGGAAAACTTGGGAGTCCGGTCTTAGGACGCCGGACGACCATCTTCTCACCTCACTCTAGATACTCACACTCTTGCTTGAAGGCCAGGTTTCGCCGCCTGGCCTATTTTTTATTGGTAATTGGTGGTTGGTAATTGGTGGTTGGCAATACGTGATACGTGATACGCAATACGCGTCACTTATTATTTACTACCAACTACCAATCCCAATTACTAATTAGTAATTACGTATCACCTATTACGTAATACGTATCGCGTATTGCAAATCCCCCTTTACTAATTACCCGATTTGTACGAAAATTTCTTCATACCGTCACTTTAAAGGAATTAACAGATCAGGGAGGGATTTTTATGAAGAAGTTATTTATCGGCTCAGGATATGGGCCGCGTCTTGCTTTATTTTCGTCGGCCGCAGTTTTATTCGTGATCCTGATGAACGCGCAAAGCGTTATGACGCAGGTGTCGATCACGACTCTCGGAACGCCGTACACACAGGATTTTGACACGCTGCCGGCCAGCGGTTCGGCCACCTGGACGAATAATTCGACGATCCCCGGCTGGTTTCACGCGCGCACCGGCACCGGCACCACCATCGTGGCAAATGACGGTTCCAGCAACGCCGGAAACCTTTACAGCTACGGCACAGGGACGGCCACCGACCGCGCGCTCGGTTCGCTGGGCAGCGGCAACGCCGCGATCGGAAATATGTTTTGGGGCGTGCGGCTGCAGAACAACAGCGGATCGACGATCACCACCCTGAACGTTTCCTATACCGGCGAGCAATGGCGAAACAGCGCCGCGGCGGCGCAAACTATCGCCTTTTCTTACCTGGTCGGGAGCCCGGCCGTGACGGGTTCGCTGGCGGAATTTCAAACGGCCGGGGTACCGGTCACGAGCCTCGACTTTACCGGCCCGATTACCGGCGGCGCGGCCGGCGCGCTTAACGGCAACTCGGCTGCCAATCGCACCGCGATCAGTTTTTCGATCACCGGGCTGACCATACCGAACGGGACAGAGGTCATGCTGAGATGGTCCGACCCGGATCACACCGGCTCAGATCACGGACTAGCGATCGACGATTTATCGGTGACCCCGATGGGTACGACGGCGGCTTCGGCGACGATCTCCGGACGGGTAACGGCGGCCGGCGGGCAGGGAATCGCCAACGCGCTGATCACGCTGGCGGGCGGCGATCTGACCGAGCCTCTGACCATTGCGACCGGCAATTTCGGATACTTCATTTTCCCGGAACTTCCCGTCGGGCAAAATTATGTGGTGACGGTTTCGGCAAAACGCCACCGCTTTGCCAACCCGACCCGGCTGATCGACCTGCAGGGCGATTTCGCCGGCGCGGACTTCGTCGCCAACCCGCAGGAGTAGGCGGGAAGCAGGAAAGAGGAAAGAGGAAATTAGGAAGAGGGCAATCGAAATGACTGCCCTCTTTTACTGGCAGCGCGAACGGCTCGTCCGCATTAGACGCTTCCGTCTCCGAGTCTACTTGAATTATTGTCTTTAATGCTGTCGGTATTTGGCTTATAATAATCGCATGATTACAGAAACCGCCGAAATGATTATCTCCCGTTCACCTGAAGTGATGAGCGGTGCGCCGGTTTTTGCGGGAACGCGTGTGCCCGTACAAAATTTTCTGGACTATCTGGCGGGCGGGCATAATTTAGATGAATTTCTGGACGACTTTCCCACAGTGCGTCGCGAACAGGCAATTGAAATTTTGCACCGCGTGAAGGAAATGCTCATTGACGCGCGGATATGAGAGTTTTGCTCGACGAATGTCTGCCGAGAAAATTGAAAAGAGAGATCGCAGCGGACGTTGTGCAAACTGTCCCCGAAGCCGGTTGGGCGAGTAAGAAGAACGGAGTATTGCTGCGTTTAGCGGAAACTAAGTTTGACGTTCTTCTCACGACGGATAAACAGCTAGAGTATCAGCAGAATTTACAGACTTTTGAGCTGGCGATAATTGTACTTATTACCGTAAGCAATGATATCAGTATTCTCCGTCCCCTCATTCCCACGGTTAACGAATGTCTTAAAACTATCCTGCCCGGCATGATAGTTTATATCGAATAAGACTCAGTTTTATAAAATTCTACGCCGCGATAAAAGATTTTTTCACTAGGAGCGCGGACGGCTCGTCCGCTTTTTATCGTTGCGGCCCGCGGTTGTAGAAATCACGGACGCTTTGGCGTCCGATGCGGACGAGCCGTCCGCGCTCCGACTATAAAAGCCGCCGGGAATACAGGTTCCGGCGGCTGATGAGAATCGGAATTAAATTCGGATTAGTTATTGCGGCGACGGTCGTCGTTGCGGTGATTCCGGTTTCGGTTGCGGTTATTTTCCTGATGGCGCTGGAACGCTTCCTGGTAGCCGCGCATGAAACCTTCGCGATAGGCGGCCTGAAAAGCCGATCTGCTTCCGTTGCGTGATTGATAGCCGCGGCCGGCGCTCCGGTAGCTCGAGTTTCCCTGGCCGTTGGAGTTGCGATTGCCGCGCGCGTCCTTCAAACCTTTTTTGAGCCCGTCCTGATAACCGTTCTGCATGGCCATCTGGTACATTCTGCCGCCGTTATTATCGTAACGGTCGTCGTTGCGATTCTGGCGGTTGTTTTGGTCACGATATTGAGCCTGCACGTTTACGCCCGAGATGAGCATGAAGCCCACCAGTAATGAAAGTGCGAAGCCGATGTTTCTGATGTTTTTAATTAAGTTGTTTGACTGCATATAAAATTTATCTCCGCTACTGGTAGCGCAATGCCCGTGCCGCGGAAAAATCTTGCAGCGTTCAAAGGGTTTAAGGCTATAACGGGCATAAAGCTGTAACCAGATCGTACTCAAATGGGATGCGGCAAACCATATTGGTATGGAGCGCGTGAATAGTTGATAGTGAATAGTGATGGCTTCGCCTATAAAGTCATGTAACTTATTTTGTAGCTTTTTCGTGTTGCTTAGTGTGATGCTGGTGGTTACTTCTTAAGAGCAATAATAACAACGAATTAAGACTGAACCACGAAGCAACTGTGTTTTCAGTCAAGTGTGGATCAGCGAGTTAATGGTTTCCAGTAAGTCTGATTTTTGGCCATGGCGTTAAGAGTGACGAGAAGTTTTCTGGCGCAGGCGATGATGGCGAGTTTTTTTGGTTTTCCGGCTGAGCATAGGTTTTGATAGAACTGTTTGATAATAGGATTGAAGCGTGTAGCGGCGATGGTCGCCATGTAAAGAACGCGTCGGACGGAGTAACGTCCGCCCTGACAGATGCGTTTTCCTTTCCAACGCCCGCTTTCTCTGGGGAAGGGAGCGACGCCGGCGAGCGAAGCTATTTGTTTTCCGGTAAGAAGCCCTGGTTCGGGCATCTCGGTGATGAGAGTGGTGGAAAGCACGGGGCCGACGCCGGGAACGGACTGGAGCAGTTCGGCGGTTTGGCGCCAGGTATCGGATTCATTAATGCGGCGCTCGATCTCGGCTTCTATCCTGGCGGTTTGGCGCTCGAGCGATGCAATGTTCTTTTTCAGTTCTTTGCGAACGGCCGGATGAGCGAGTTCGAGGCGATTGTTTTCGGCGAGGCGCATTTCGACAAGCTGGCCGCGGCGGGTGTTAAGGGCCTGCAGAGCGCTTAGTTCTTCGGGTTTAAGCGGTGTCGGAGAGAGATCGGCGGTCCGCCCGTAGCGGGCAATGACGCGGGCATCTACCGCATTGGTCTTGGCCATGATCCCTAAGCCCCTGGCGAACTGCCTGACCCGCTTCGGATAAACGACAGCGACCGGCAAAGAGAGTTCGGAAAAGGCCGCAACGGCTGCCCGCTCATAGCCGCCCGAGGCTTCCAGCACGATCATTTCCGGATCGAGCGCCTTAAGCTGTTTGGCCAAAGCGCGAAGTTCTTTCGGCTCATTGGCGCAGATCAGAAGTTGCCCGGTCGAGTCGATGAAAACGTCCAGTTTGTCCTTGCCCGTGTCGATGCCGACGCACGGACGCGCTTCTGAGATGATCGGGTTTTTGTTTTTTGAAGATTTGTTCATATGTTAAAGTAGAGTCGTTAAAGTAAAGGTTCTTCTCTAATTTGCTGAATACGGAATCAAAAGTTCCTGACAACTGTTCGAGATAAACCTACCGGAGGAGAATGACGCGTCGCGCTTCGTGACGGTTTCTAAAGAACCTAAACACGAACGAGCTGTCATTCTCCCTTCGAATCCAAACCTACTACATTTGAACCCTCTTTCAACATACAAGACACGAAATCACACGAAAAATGTTCCGGCTATGACTGACCGTTCAGGATACTTCGAGGCAAAGCCAATAGTGATAGTTGATAGTGAAAAGTGGATCGCGCTCTGTGTGCGACACTTCTTTTTAAAGTTAAATCCGCGCAGAGTTGATCATCTTTCCAGCGCCCGCCAAAAGCCGGAGGCCGATCAGATCCAGGAACACTTCAGGTGGTTTTATCGTTCATATTATTAGAATAATGGCTGAACCGGTTAAAGATAGATCCCAGATCACCGCCGCCTGGCTGACCGAAACGCTGCGCCGCGGCCGGCATTTGGAGCGGGGCGAAGTGAGCGAAATTTCGATGCAGACTTTCCAGAGTTTCTTCGCTGATTTTTACCGGCTTGAAATTAAATATTCTCCAGAGGCAGCGCCCGCGCTGCCCGGGCGGATGATCCTGAAAGTGCCTTTTGCCGAAAGCGAAGCCGCGCTTAGCATGGGACGCGAGGAGGTTGCGGCCTATCGGAAACTTCAGGCGCTGATGCCCGATCCGCCGATCGCGCAGTGTTTCGATTCCGTCAGCGACGATGAAACCGGCCGCTCGCATCTGCTGCTCGAAGATCTTTCGCCAACGCATTTCCGCGCCGACGGCGACAACGAAGCTTCGCCGCGCCAGTGGCAAACCTGCGTGGAAGCGCTCGCCCGACTGCATGTTTTTTGGTGGGAACACGACGGCCTTGGCGTTGAAGTCGGGCAGCTTTTTGATGAAACCGACATCGAGTATCTGGCGAAGCTGAATGCCGAAAGCCTTGATAAATTTTTTGCCGAGCTCGGCGAAGAAATTTCTCCTGAGATGCGAAAAACATACGAAGCCACGCTCGCGTTTTACCCGGATTTTTGGCGGCGCCGGTTGACCTCGCGCACGCGGAATACCTTGATCCACGGCGACGCGCATTCGCAGAATTTTTTGCTGCCGAAAGAGGCGGAAAACGGCCGCGCTTTTATGATCGACCTGGCGACCCTGCGCGTGCGCCCGGCGACGAACGATCTCGCATATCTGATGGCGCTAAAATGGCGGCCAGAACGCCGCGCCCGTTTGGAACTCCCGCTGCTGCGGCATTATCACGCGGCGCTCGCGGGAGGGGGCGTGAAAGATTATTCGTGGGAAGACTGCCTGCTCGATTATCGCTATTCGGTGGTGACGCATCTTTTCACGCCGGTAGTGCAGTGCGCCGGTAAACTGATCTCGGCGGGCATTTGGCGGGCAAATTTCGCGCGGATCACCAGCGCGTTCAAGGACCTGCATTGCGCGGAATTGGTGAGTGGAGAGTGAATAGTGAATGGTAAATGGCAGAAACGCGACAGTCATGGAGCGTGTTATCAATATATACACGCTCCATGACTGTCGCGTTTCTGCCTAAATCCGTCCGCGCTCCCAGTGAAGGAAGCGGTATGAGTTTTATCTTCATCTAGCGGTCGTGAAAGGTGAATAGATAGCTGGTAGAGCGCAGGCAATCACCTATTCACGATTCACGGTTCACTACTTCACTATGCCCGCGCTCCATACTATTAGTAAGATCATCCTGCCGCTTTTGCTTCCGCCGCTTCGACAGCCGCCGTCAGCGGGTTAACGTCATTGGCGAATTTTACCGCTCGCATCTGCGGGATGCCCCACGGTTCTTTCGAAGGGTAGCTGGTTTTTGTCGTGTAGCCCAGCCCGCGTTGAAAAGCGGTTCCGGCCCAGTTTTTCACGTTGCCTTCGCTGCGTTTTTGCCAATCCGGGGCGGTCGGGTGATCGACGCTGCTGGCGCCGTCGTCGTTTAGTACCAGCGGATTGTCCGGGTTGTACTGGGCGGCGCGGGCCTTGGCATAATCGATCGTGTGGCGGTAGGTGCCTTCCGCGTCGTGCCACTGGCCGAAGTGAAAATCGAAATAGGTCGAAGGCACATTGGTGCAGGTTATTTTCTCGTTGCGGGAAAGCGTGCCGGTGCTGGTGGCGACGTGGATGTCATTTCCGGCCGCCTGTTTCAGCGCCGTTTCCATCTGGTTGAGCCAGCTGACCAGGTTCCAGTTGTCGGCGACCTGCTCCTGATCGGAGGCGGAAGGCTGGCCGTCCATGCGAACCTCGTTGCAGAGTTCCCACAGCACGTTCGTCTTTCCTTTTAATTTTTGTCCGATCGCGGCGACCAGTTCTTTCTGCCGCTGCTTGTACGGGTCGCCGACGGTCGGCGTGAAAAAGCGCCGCAGCCGGGTCCGCACGGTATTGATCTCGTTCGCATAATCCAGATCGAAGGGCATGTTTTCCGGCGCGTAGATCCGTTTCTGGATCGCGTGATAATGAAACAGGCAGACCTGAACGGTGAAGTTTTGCTCGGCGGCTTTATTTACCAGCGTCAGCAGGTTACTGAGAAAGGCCGGGTTGATGGTTTTGTCCGCTTTGTAAAGCGGCACGGCGCGGTTCGGCTGCACCTCGAGCGTCGAATTCATAAAACAGACGACCTTGACCAGGTTAAACGGGTAATGTTCGCCGCGCAGGTATTCAAAAAAATTGCGCGAATCGTTAGCGGCTTTGCCCAGCTGGCTGTCGTAACAGAGGCCGAATGCGTTAAAGCCGATCAAACGGCTCGGTATTTGCGGAAGCATAGATATAGTTCTCCTTAAGTTTTCAGAATTTGGGTAAAGTTTAAATTTATACAGGGGGTATTAAGTCAGAGAAAGACGAGATCGGATCAATATAGAAGAAAACGTCGTTCGCTATATTTCTTAGACGAGGCGGAAAAGTTTTTTTGCGGAGAAGGCAAAAAAGGGTGAATGGTGAATTGTGAGTCGTAAATTGAGGAAATCCCATTCACGAAGAAGGATGTGACTCTGTGAGGAACCGAGGAGTTCGGCTAAGAGGTCAGAACCGGGAACGTAGTGACCGGGTTCTTATCGAAGGGGCTGGATGCTGTTCATTCTTTCACTGCGCTCATATACCCGGTCACTGCGTTCCCGGTTCTGACTTCATCGCCGATCTTCGCGGTTTGAGAATGGAGAATGATTAATGAAGAATACGTATGACGTATTGCGTATCACCAATCGCCAATCACTAAACCTTGCTCCACTCGTATTTTTCCGTGACGAACATATCGCCTTTGGGAAAATGGACGGTGATGGCGCGATAGGCGGGCAGGTTGGATTTGGTGTCGATCCAGAGCTCGACATTGGCGGCGTTTTGGCTGCCGTCCACGGCCAGTTTATAGAATACGACCATCAGTTTTTTGTCCTGGTGTTTTAATTCGGCGCCGGCCTGGGGCGTGTCGAGCGCGTGATCTTTGGCGAATTTCGCGTCCCCTACTTCAAGCCATTTAAAGACCGTGCCGTCGGTTCTTTCCGGCGGCTGATTCGCCGCCAGCCGCGCGATGTTATGCATCAATCCCATTCTCGACATGCCGATCAGAATGCCGGAGCGCAGTCCCGCCGGACAGGCGCTTTCAAAAGGCTTTGACTCGCTTCCGCCGCGCAGCTTTGCGCCGTCGCTGAGCAGAAAAAGCTTGTGCTCCTTACCCGAAAATTTTCCGCCGGTACGGTAATCGATCACGTTGCCTTTTTTGAAAATGACCTCGCCTTCGAAAACGGCGGCGATCGCGCCCGTCGCTTCGGCGCGAAATTTCAACTTGCGATTTTTTATCTTGAGCAGATTTGCTTCCATCGCCGAAAGCACCTTTTCCGGCGTCTTGTAATCGTCGGCAAAAACGGTCGGGACAATTAAAAAAGAAAGTAAAAAAAGACAGGCTAAATTGCGCAGCGCGATAAACATAAGATCCTCCTTGAACGGTAAAACTGTATAAAAAGTATAAACAATTGGCGGCCAAACGGTAAATAGTAAATGGCCGAGATTAGCACGGGTAAAACGGCTTTGATCTGTGAGTTATTAATGTCGAAAAAATTCATCCGCGATTTTTAAGAAAATTTTGATTTAGCCTGAAATGTTTTGCGGCTTTTTGTCATTACCAATAGAAGACGTGAAACTTAAAATCTGACACCAAAAGAATCAGGAAACGACTGGCTGGATTTGAAACCAGGCGGGCCGTCGTTAAAGAGATTTCAGAATCGCAATAATCTCCAGGGTTTAAAAATCTTAAAGTTACCGGAGGAAAAATAGAAAATGATACAGCTCAGTACAAATCAATTTCAATGTGAAATTCCACATGAAAGAATAACCTTCACGTTCGAGCTTTCCGATAATACTACTCTTTTACCGGTGGGCACCTTTATAAGACCTGATAGCGGCGCTCATTTAATTTTTGATGGGAATGAGGAGAATGTAGCAAGTTTTACGGTCGATGAATTCACCGAACTTCAGATCGCCTATCATTTTAACAGCGCTTCAGATGGTGTTTGTGTTGCCACTATAACGGGAAACGGGGGAGATGGAACATTCCGGGATATCGCACGTCAACGTATCGACAATGAAGCGGTGCGCCGTATTTATACTTTTAACCCGGCTGCCTGACCGGCTGCGTGACTGGAGAAAAAATATGAAACATAAATTATTAATATTAATAGCGGTGCTATTCCTGTTCATGGGCCTGGCGAGTTTCGCCGACGCCCAGGAATCCATCGATGCTCAGATCGCCCGTAAGCAACAGGAAATAAATGAGCTTAAAAAGCGCAAACTTGCCGCTCTGGAAAAAGAGCTGGCAGAACTTAGCAGGGAGACTCAAAACCTGAAGCAGGAAGAACCTTCCGCGAATATGCCATCGCCCGGTACCAGAAGCTCTACAAACAGCAGCATCAGCGCAACCGGCAGAGGAACGGGCGCGGCGAGCGATAGCGGAGCCGGAGCCAGACCGGCGGTGGAGAGGCGAACCGGGAACGCGACCGAAACGCTCGAAGGAATCATCAGAACCGTAAGCGGGGCGGCTCAGGACGATAGCGCTATAACAGGCTGCGAATTAATCAGACGCGAAAGTAAAACCGATCCGAATAAATACAGCAAGCGCCAAAAAGCGATCTGCCATATGGTAGAGGCAATTGTAGAGCGAAAAGCCTTAAGCGGTGCACCGACCACAGAAGCATCAATAACGGGCGATGTGACTGATCTGGAGACTATTTTGGCTACGAAATTAGCAGAATCTCCAGGCACGTCACAGCTCACGGAGCAGCCAGGAATATTCGACAAAGCCGTAACAACCTTTTTACTAGGGGCGGAAAATGCGCGGCTGGATAAACAAGCAGGCTCGGACTCTAAGAGTTCAGGAACCACTTCTTTAGCCGTTAAAGGCGGCGTGCCCGCGTTTCTCGCCTGGGCCGTTGAAAGCGGAGGCGCCGAGAGCGAGAAGGACGGTAATACCCTAACTTTCCGGATCAATCCGGTCGGTTTTGCCGACTCTCTGAGCCGTTGGGGCAACGCCAATGGATTAATCAGACCGTCCCAAACCGGAGGGCTCGACAATTTGTTTCGCCAGGATGACGGGCTGGTGAAAATACTTCGGAATACCTCGGTGGGATTTTCTTTCGATGTTAGCCGGGGAACCGACACACCCCTCTTTACCGGCGATAAGCAGCAGTTGTCCGCGGTATCGGTAAGATACCAATTTCTCAACGAGCGTGACCCGCTCCATCCGAAATACCGGGAAGACTGGAAACAATACCGGGAAAAACATCTACAGAAATTTTCCGACGTTACCGCCAAAAACGTAGAAGTTCTATTCACTATCGACCCCAAAACGGCAAAGTTTAAGAATACGGATCTGGCTGCGTGGCTCGATGATCTCAATACCGCGCTTAGGGCTGTCCCGACGAATGATCTAAGAAGTGATTACAATCCGTTAAGAGACAGGATACCGGCGAGCAATCGTAAAGCCGAGGAAGAACTCCGTGCAATCCTGGAAGAGAAAATTGATAAATTGCCGCTCGACAAAATAAAGAACGACACGGCGCTGGTTTCAGCACTTAGCGACGATGTTAACGCGAGCATCGAGTTGAAAAACCAATTTGACCTCGTAATGAAAAAAATCGCAAATGGCCAGGTTATTACGTTCGAGTATACCAATTACCGTGAGGTGAATGCGCCGGATCTGTCGAATTTCCGGGCGATCATTTCCAAGGGTTTTTGGGATGGGGCGGATCTCACTTTCAACGGCTCGCTGACAATGTTTAATAAAAAGCCGGTCTCGGTGGATCCGACGGCAAAGATCCAGCGCATCCGCGATTTTGACTTCACGCTGCAGGCCGATATCCCGTTCAGCTCGTTTATCAAGCGGGCGGAAGAGGATCTGGCCGCGCCCGGAAACGACGTGCGCACTCCGATCCTGGGAATACCGGTGTTTACATTTGCCGGGAAATATCAACGGCTGCAAAGCGATGCGGTAATGCCGGACGGAGCGGTTAAAACAGGCACGCGCGGCGATCTGGCGTTCGGCCAGCTGAAGCTGACGATACCGATAAACATCGCCGGGTTTAATATGAAACTGCCCTTTTCTGTGACCTTCGCCAATCGGACGGATCTGATCAAGGAGAAAGAAGTACGGGGAAATTTCGGATTTACGCTCGATATCGACCCTTTTTTCTCGAAACTGAAAAGCGCTTTGACCGGTGGAATATTAGGTCAATAGAAAGTGGAAAATCAGGACGATCTGTCAGAGTCGTCTTTTAGTAATAAACGTACTATAAACAACGGGCAGGGGAAATCCCTGCCCGTTTTAAATTTAAATGTAAACAGTTTGTAATGTTTGTACTTTTTGTATACCCGGCGGTACAAACATTACAAAGGTAATTTGTAAGAGGGTATTGGTAATCGGTAACACGCAGTACGCAGTATGTCAGCGATGGTGGCGAATCGTGAATAACGATTAGTAATTAATATAAATCGCCGCCAACTTTAGCTCGTGGGATTGTAAAAAAAGAATCTTATCGGGGACTGCGAACGCTGCGCGTTCAAATGCGGCAAGAATGCCGGCGCTCCATAAAAAAGCGCTCTCCATAAAAAAAGCTCGCTCCATAAAAAACCTGCTCCATAAAAAAACCTGCTCCATAAAAAAACCTGCTCCATAAAACGCCCGCGTTATAAAAAGGGGACGAGTAAAAGAACTCGTCCCCTTTGGTTAGTTGTTGTCAGTTACGGAGAGTTACGGCCTTCCGTCGCTGAGCAGTATGCCTTCACCTTGCGGGCCGCTTCCCGCGCTTCTAATGCCGAATCCGGGATCGGCGGTGAAGTTCACGCTGGCGTTATCCGCCCCGAGAGCCACCACTTGGCTGGTTGGTGTAAAGGTAAAGCGTTTCGCGCTCACCGTAACGGTGTAGGTATCACCCGGCAGATCGAGGAACTGATAGCTTCCCAGCATGCCGGTTTGTACCGAGATCGGCGAAGCCAAACTGCCGCCCGAAACCGTGACGATCACGTTTCTGATCGGGCGTCCCTCGGCGGTTCTGACGAAGCCGCTCAGATCCCACGGCCCTGGCGCCAGTCCGACTACTTCGACCGAGCCCTTTTCGCACGCGCCCCCACTCGGGCGGGTGCCGAGGCGCTGATCGGTAGTGATGGTGGTGCCGCAATCGTTGGTGCCGCTCGGAATGGCGTTGAGAACCGGGCTGCCCGCGCCGGGCAGGTGGGTCAGGGTCGGCCCGCCGTTATTTGCCAAAAGTCCGATCAGCGGGGCGCCGGTGGTATTATTCGTGGTCGTGCCGGTGATGGTCGCGCCGGTCAGATCTTCGATATGGTTATAGTCGCCGGAGACGACCGCGCCGGAAATGTCCGGGCCGGTAGAGCCGGTTCCGACCGAATTATCCGCCACGATGCTGTTTTTCAGGTTCAGCGTACCGCTCAGACGCGCCAGGCCGCCGCCGTTGTCGGTCGCGCCGGTATTGTCGTTGTTGGCGCGGTTATTGGCGATGGTCGAATAATTAAAATTCGCGATCACCGAACCCGTGCCGGGCTGTTCCATCGCAAAGCCGCCGCCTATGCCGCTGGCAATATTGCCGCTGATGGTGCTGTTGGTAACGTTATAGGTCGTCACGGAAGCGATCGTGGCGGACGCATTGGATGCCAGCACTCCCGCGCCGTTGACGCCGGTGGTGTGGTTGGAAATGGTGGAATTCAGAATATTTACCGTCAGATTTCCGCCGTTCGTCTGGGAACTGATGCCGAGCCCGTTGCCGGGGGCGGTGTTGCCGTTGACGGTGACCTGGTTGAGCGTCGCGGTCAGCGTCGCCGCCGCCGATGTGACGGTAAATAACTGCAGCCCGATGCCCTGGTGCGAGTTACCGGTGCCGTTGCCGACATTGCCGTTAAAAGTGCAATTCGTAAGGCTAAGAGAGGCCGCTCCGGCCGCCGACAAAGCGCGGATGCCGTTGCCGTTGCTGCCGCCGCCGGTGAGCACGCCGGTGCCCGTGTTGTTGTCGAAATGGCTGTTGGTCGCCGTTAAGTTAAAGACGTTTTCCAGGTACAATCCCGCGCCGAATCCGAACCCGGCAAAAGCCGCCGTCGTGACCGCGGAATTGCCGCTGACGCTGCTGTCGGTAAAGGTCAGCGTGGCCGCCGTAAGCGAGGCCATGCCGCCGCCGAAGGCGCTGGCGCTGCCGGCGACGCCGACGGAGCGCGTGGTGACATTCGCGGTGACGGTCGAGCTGATCAGCGTGACCGCCGTGCCCTGGTTGTTGATGCCGGCGGCGATCGGGTTGCCGCTGGTCGAGGTCACCTGGTTGTCGCGCACGGTGACGTGATCCAGTGTCAGCACGCCGAGATTTTCGATCCCCGCGCCGCGCGTGTTGGCAGTCATCGTGCCATTAAAACGGCCGAAGCGCACGGTAGCGTTCGTCAGAGTCAGGTTTCCGCCCGCGCGGACGTTGAGAACGCGTTCGGTGGCGGTTCCGATGGTGGTGGAGGCCTGCAGGATGGTGCTGGCTTCGCTCACGCCGTTGATCGTGATCTGGCTGGTAATATCCCAGTCGCCGCCGGCGTTAAGGTCTTCGTTGGCCGCGACCAATGTCTGGGTATAGGTCACCCCACCGATGGTGATGATATCCGCGCCGGCCAGCGCGTTGGCCTCGCTGATCGCCGCCCGCATCGAGCAGGCCGCGACCGAATCGGCGCAGACGCCGTCACCGGGAGCGGCGTCGGCGGTATCGTTTGTTGTATTGACCGTAAAAGTAGCCGCGGACGCGGCACCCGCGAAACATATTGTGAACAGACCAATCACCAATGCTCTGATGATAATTTTCATTGAGAGTCCTCCTCTTAAAATTGTTAAATAAAACAGCAGTTTGGAACTTTTGATTTACCAATAAGGTAGTCGAAAACGGCGCTAATGGCAAGAAAAAAATGATGGAAAAAGCCGGATGTTAGGTGAATCCGAGGTAGAATTTGTGACTTATGCGGGATTTGGCAGGCGCTTAATATCGGGCTCTGCCCGTCGATGTGCGGAAAAGCTCCGCTTTTCCGTTTAGGTATCCTCCAGCTTATAGCGGCTACGCCGCCGATCTTTATAAAACCGGCGGCGCAGCCGCTATAAATCTTATAAGAGGTTTTCGGAAAGGCAGAGCCTTTCCGCACATCAAGCGGCACAGCCGCGAAGATGAGAGTGACACGCAAGCGGTTTTAGCCCAAAGAAGATTTGGCTAAGTCAACTATAAAATTAGCCTCCATGCCACTAGCTTTTAACGCTAGTGGCAATTTAACCCCACCGACGGAAAGATCTAAAAAAGACAGAAAGATGCGGGCAGGGATGCCCGCGCTCCAAATAACGCGGTATATCGAAATTTTGCGGTGAATTTCAAAACGTAAAAAACGCCTGTATCAATCGCGGCCGAAAGAGGCTACGCTGAAAGCATGAGCATAACGCTCGCACGGGCCGTCTTCACACCAAACTTCCTTCATGGCCCCTCACTCACTAAAAACATATGTTCGATCTATTAAAACCGCTTCTTAACCGTATTGTGCTGCCGGCCAGCATCAGCGTGCTGGTGTTTTTCGTCGGCAAAGGCTGGATCACCAACCAGGAATCCGAACAGATCGGCGCGGCCGTCACGCTGCTGGCGGTCAACGTCGCGATCGGACTGATGCAGAAATTCATCCAGTCTAAAAAGGTCGAAACCGCCCTGGAACTCCCGGCAAACTCTTCGAAAGCCAAGCTGAAAAAAGAGATCAGCGAACGGCAGGACGCAGTGTCGGTGCTGGCGAAAATCTTTAGTTAATGATTAACGGTTAATGGTGAATGATTAATGATTATCTTTTTCCAATAACTCTTCATTAATCATTAATCACTAATCATTAACCATTCATCGTCACTAACATGCCCGATAAATCCGCCACCTATATTCTCGATTCGCAAAGCCTGATCGCCGGTGTCATCGGCGTTATCATTTCGCTTTTTTACCGCCGGCAAAAATCATGGAAAACGGCGCTGGTCGGCTTCGTGACGGGAAGCGCGACGGTCTGGTTCGCCGCGTCGCCGCTCAACTCCTGGCTCGATTCTTCTCTGCAGACCGCTTCGCTGATTTCCTTTATTCTGGGGCTGTGCGCGGTCAAACTGACGGAAGCCATCGTCAAAGACCCGTTCGGCGTGCTGAATTTTCTGCGCGCTTCGGTGCAGGGCGAAAAAGCGGAAAAACCGGGGGAGAAAGAAAATTGACTACCTGGGAGCGCAGGCATCCTGCCTGCATCAACGCGCAGATTTGAAAAGAATATTAGCCACGGATTCACACGGATGACCACAGATTTAAGAGAAGCAAACATGATCTTACCCCGTGCAAATCTGCGTTTATCCGCGGCCGCTTCTTAGGCCGCAAGCGGCCTTTGCAGGCAGGATGCCTGCGCTCCCAGGCTGACGAGCACATGAGCATCGATTGGAACAAAGTGGCCGAGCTGGCCGGGAAAGACCTCTCGCAGAGTGAAATTTGCCTGCTGATGGAGGTGGACGAGGTACAGCTTGCGAAGTCTGAAAAGCTGGCCGGGCAGATGCTGAAAACGATCCGCTCCGGGCGGGCGAAAACGGTGCTGTTCGTCGCCGAAAAATTGCTGGAACAATGCGAAAAGGGAAACGTCTCCGCCATTACGTGGTGGGAAAAAACGCGCCGCGGACTGGCGGACAGCGTGAGGGTGGAAAATGAGTTTGAATCAGCCGCTGCCGCAGCTTCCGAAAAACTTGCTCGGGCAATTACTCGGCTTGCCGACACCCAAGAGAAAAAAGGCGCTCGCCGCGTTAAGCCCGGCTGAGGCCCTCTCGGTGCTTTATGACTGGCGCATCTGGGCGCGGGAATCTCAACTACCACCTGAATGGCTGAAATGGCGTGTTTGCATTATGTTAGGCGGTCGAGGCTCAGGTAAGACACGAGCCGGAGCGGAATGGGTAAGAATGAGGGTTGAAACGGGAAAAGCCACAAGAATTTCGCTGGTCGCGGCCACCGCCGCCGACGCGCGCGACGTGATGGTCGAGGGCGATTCCGGAATTTTAAACGTCTGCCCGCCGTGGAACAGGCCCGATTTCGAACCTTCGAAACGGCGGATCACCTGGAAAAACGGCGCCATCGCGACGCTCTTTTCGGCGGACGAGCCTTCGCGGCTGCGCGGCCCGCAGGCCGACGCCGCCTGGTGCGACGAACTCGCTTTCTGGCGCTACCCGGAAGCCTGGGACAACCTGCTGCTGGGCCTGCGTTTGGGCGACGAGCCGCGCTGCGTGGTGACGACGACGCCGCGGCCGGTAAAACTGATCAAGGATCTGCTGAAGCGCGATTCGACGCACGTGCTGCGCTCGACGACCTTCGACAACGAAGCGAACCTGGCGACGGAATTTATCGAAGATATTCTGGAACGCTATGACGGAACGCGGCTCGGCCGGCAGGAGCTTTACGCCGAGCTGCTGACCGATACCGAGGGCGCGCTGTGGACGCGCGACGTGATCGAAAATTTTCGCGTCACGGCGGCCCCGCCGCTTAAGAGAATTGTCGTCGCGGTCGATCCGGCCGTTTCATCGGGCGAGGGCTCGAACCACACCGGAATAGTCGTGGCGGGAATCGCGAATGACGGGCACGCTTATATTCTGGAAGACGCGACGGTGAAAACGACGCCGGCGCAGTGGGCGGCGCGGGCGGTCGAGTGTTTTGAAAAATACAAGGCCGACCGCATCGTCGCCGAATCGAACCAGGGCGGCGAGATGGTGCGCCACACCATCGCCACCGTCGGGCCGCGCGTCCCCGTCAAACTGGTTCACGCGACGCGCGGAAAATATACCCGCGCCGAACCGGTCGCGGCCCTGTACGAACAGGGAAAGGTCCATCACGTTTCCGGATTCGCAAAACTGGAAGACCAGCTCTGCACCTGGACGCAGGACGAGCCTTCGCCCGACCGTCTGGACGCGCTCGTCTGGGCGGTGTCGGAACTTTGCTTAGGCAGGCCGAATACGCTGGTGACTTTTTAGTGAATAGTGATTGGTGAATCGTGAATAGAAAGACAGGAGTCAGAAAACTTTCGTGTGTTTTAGTGTTGTTTCGCGGTTCCAGTCTTAAGGTCTGAAATTTAAATGCGCTAAAGATATAACCACTAAAAAACACGAAATAACACTAAAAGGAAAAAGCTTAACTACAAAGCATACGATGAGCACGAAGAAGCACCTAAAATACGCCCTATGCGATTTACGAATTACTATCACGACTAAAAAAGTAACAGTGAAACGAGATGAGCAATACGAAGAGGCGGAAACGCGACAGTTATGGAGCGTGTTTCTTTAGCCAAATCACACGCTCCATAACTGTCGCGTTTCTGCCTTTATCCGCGCAATATTCGCGATTCACAAATTACTATTCACCCACAAAAATCTATGAACGACATAAAACACTCACTCCACGAACTGAAGTGCCGGCTGCACGATTATGAGATGTATCAGAATTATTACAGCGGCAACCACCCTTTTAATTTTGCCAGCGAGAAATTCAAGCAGACTTTCGGGCGCACGTTTCAGCGGCTAAAAGATAATCTGTGCCCGGTGGTGGTCGATACTCTGGTTGACCGTCTGGAGGTGGTGAATTTCAGTTCCGACACGCCGGACGCCGACGTCTATAATCAGGCGTGGGATATCTGGTCGCGCAATCTTTTGCCGCTGCGCTCGCAGGACGTGCACCGCGAAGCGCTCGTCACCGGCGACGCCTACCTGCTGCTGTGGCAGACGGAAGACGGCCGCGCGATCATCTACCCGCAGCGGGCTTCGAACTGCACGGTTTGCTATGACGAAGAAACGCGCGAGGTAAAATTCGGCGCGAAATTCTGGTGCGAAGGCAAACACCTCCGGCTGAATTTGTACTACGCCGACCGCATCGAAAAATATATTACGGCGCAGGAAACGCAGGCGCTGCCGGACAAAGCCGAATCGTTCGTCCCGTACGAAGAAGAGCCGCTGGTCGAACACGATTTCGGTTTCGTCCCGCTGTTTCATCTTTCGTGGAATGCCGGGATGCAAAACTTCGGCTCGTCCGCGCTGCAGCAGCTGCCGCCGCTGCAGGACGCGTTAAATAAAGCGCTCTGCGATATGTTCGTCAATATGGAATACACCGCGTTTCCGCAGCGCTACGCCGTCGGGCTGGCGCTGGAACGCGATGAGCAGGGCAACCCGAAACAGCCTTTCCAGGCGGGCGTTGACCGCCTCTGGGTGACGGAGGGAATCGAAGGGAAATTCGGCCAATTCGAGCCTTCGGACAATACGCAGTTTCTCGCGATCCAGGACAGCCTGCGGACGGAGATCGCGCGCATTTCCGGCGTGCCGTTTCACTATTTGATGTTCGGCCAGGGCGGGTTTCCTTCGGGCGAAGCGATGAAAACCGCCGAGGCGCGGCTGCTGGCAAAAGTTAAACTGGCGCAGATAGCTTTCGGCGCGAAATGGGGCAACGTGATGCGCGCGGCTCTCGCGATCGAAGGCAATTATGTGGAAACGCCGCTGACTGTAAGCTGGGCCGATCCGGCGCCCCGTTCGGAAAGAGAAATGCTCGAAGCGCTGCTGATCAAGCAGCAGCTCGGCGCATCTTCGGATACGCTGCTGATCGAAAGCGGCTACTCCGAAGAAGACCTCGAACGAATGAAAACCGAAAAAGAAGACGCCATGCAAGGACAACAGATGCTGTTTAACGGGATGTAACGGCAGCGTAATACGCAATACGCAATACGTAATACGTAATACGTGATACGAAGGGCGGCGCTTGTGCCGCTCTTTCTTTTATGGAGCGCGGGCATCTCTGTCCGCAAAGGTCCCTTGCGGCCTGAGTTTGTTTTGTCGAAGCTCGAACGCTGCGCGTTCAATGCGGGCAGGTACAAGCCCTGCCCCTACAATTTTCTCCATCATCAACTCCTATCACTAAACGCCAAAAACCTGCATTTAATTAATCTCCGAAATGCATAAGACTGTATCTGAAAGACGGGCGTGAGCCTGAGGGAAATTGCACCGTTTAGACAGAAACGCGTAACGCAAATTCCCGCAGGCTTTCACACGGCGGGCGAGTTTAGCGCTTTATCAGAGAAAAGCGCGAGTGTGCCGACGCAACATTCCGGCGTGCGATCTCTCCTCCACGTCCGCGGGCCCGTCTTTCGATTTTAGATCGAGTGTCTGTTGAAAATGGGGAATTGAAAAGCGAAAACCCGGTCGCTACCGCTCCCGGTTCTGATAAGAACGCACCCGCTGACGCAGGCGCTACCGACAAGAGCATCCACTCCACATAAAGAGCCGCATAAGCGCGGACTCAAATTGCGAATGCTCCCGCGTTCGCAGCGGGCCAGAGAGATGCCCGCGCTCCACTTGCCGAATAAATTCGGCGCTCCATATGCCTGACGTTTTCGACCTCACCGAACAGTACCGCAGCCAGTTGATGAAACGCGAAGATAAGGCGCGGCTTTCGATGCTCAAGGAGTATCGCGGCGTCTGGGGCGGGCTCGATAAAAAGATCGAGAGCACTGCCAAGCGCATCGAATTTTCCGAAGGCGAAGTGGCCGACCTGGCCGAAGCTTTTAAGGACGAGATCGGGGCATCCGTCGGCTCCGATAAACCGGCGGAGCTGTCCGTCGATAAGCTGAGCAAATTCACCGATCTGCTGCTCAAGAAAAATTCCTGGCAGGAACTCGAACGAAGCCTCGACGGCGATTTCCGTTCGGTCGCCGACATGACCGCCGAAGTGACCGAAGATCACCGCAAAGCGCTGGGACAGACGGCGGTCGATCACGCGGTGAAATTGATGCAGGCGCAGCTCGGCAAAGACAAGACCCGGCGGCTGCCGAAAGAAGAGCTCGAAGCGCTCAACAAAAAAGTCAAAGCCGACGTTGAAGAGATGTGGCAGACGCAGCGCGACGATCTGCGGGAAATTTTCCGCGCCAAAGCCGCCGAAGTATCGCAGCGCGCGCGCGAGGCCCTGCGCCAGGAAGTGCTGCACGGTCTGCTGATAAACGCCGGCGCGAAACAGATTCTAAGCCGGGTAAAACTGGCGATCGAAGACCGCGCGGCGCACCCGGAAAAAGATCCGGTGCTGGTGCGCGCGCTGCAATCCGAATACCGGATCGCGACGCAGAACAGCTATCGCGAATCGATGCGGATGGCCTTTACGGAGAGCGGGCGCGTCAGCGGCTGGCGCTGGACATTGGCGCGGACGCCCGCGACCTGCGCCGTCTGCTGGGCGATGGACGGCAAAATCTTCCCGCTCGAAACGCCGCTGAAATCTCACCCGCATTGCCGCTGCGTGCCGGTGCCGGTGGTGGAAAATTTACCGGAAAAGGCGCTGCCCAGCGAAAGCAAAACCGGTGAAAGCGAAACCAACGAAAACGGCGAAAACGGCGAAAGCGAAACCGGGGGCCGCGAAGGCGGTGAAACCGGCGAGGTCGCATTTTCAAATATCCCGCCCAGCCAGCAGAAAGCGATCCTCGGCATGAAGGCGTTCGACGCCTACGAGCGCGGCGAATTCGACCTCAGCGATCTGGTCGGCGTGCAGTTCAATACGCGCTTCGGCGTGATGCTCTACCGCAAGAGCGTGGATTCGATATTGAATAAATCCGAAAGCGAAATTGCCTTCGCCGCCGCCTCCACCTCGGCCGCCTCAGCCTCCGCCGCCGCGTCCGCGGAGAATCCGAATGAAGAGCGGCTGAATTCATTCCTAAGCGGACAGGAAGCGCGGATCGATCCCGCCAATTTTATCGCGGCGAATTTTTCCCCGTTTTCCCAGGGAACCTCGTGGCTCCAGTCGCAGTCCCAAATGCAGGATCGGCAGGGCGCGGACACCTTCGTGGGCGGCTCGCTGAATTTCGGCGGATCGGGCGGGTCTTTATCCGGGCCGGGAGGCAAGAAGAAAGCCAAGCCGAAATTCAGGAAATACGGCGGAGGCGGCGTGAGCGCAACCGTCCAGAAAGGCCAGACGCAGTTTCAATTTTATAAAAATCTGCTGACAGCTCACGGCAGATTTGCCGGCCTGAGAGGAAACGACCTGACCAATTTTGTCGATTTCTGGACAAAATCGCTCGATCCGGCCACGTTTGAAATGGTTTATTACAAAACCGACAACAAGGTCGGAAAAGCCTTCAAAGTGGGCGTTAAATTTTCCTACCATCTCAACGAAGACATTCTCAAAGACCTGCAGGAGCGGCAGGAAGAGGCTCACAAAAACGGGCGCTGGCGCAACGAAAGCCTCGCCAAGGAAACCGACGGCAGCGATTCGGGCGGTTCCGGCAACAAGAATGCGAACGGCGCGAAAACCGGCTCCACCGACGCCAAACCCGTTCCCACCAGCACCGTTCCCACGGCAGAGCCGCCGCTGGGCCAGCAGGACGTCGATGACATATACGCCTCGCTGCCAACCTTCGGCGGCGGCAGCATGGGCAGCGACGGCACCTTTACCATCAGCGTTAATAAATCGCGCGCCGCTACGCTGAGCGACTTTTTCATTCTCGGTTATTTTATCCAGCAAAAATTCGGCGGCGAGATGTGGGGCGACAAGGTCAACGAATACGCCACGTCCGCCATCCAGCGCGGCGTAAAAATGCAGGTGGTGGAACGCGACGACGATTCCGATCCGCGCGTTTATAAGCTGAAATTCAGCGCCGCCGACCTGCAGAAACTGGCCCGGCTAAAACTGGAATGGGATCAGGAATACATGCACCAGGTTCTGGCCCAGGCGAAATCCCGCGAAGCAGTGGACAACATGTTCCTGGATTTTCTGAAGATGTACCCGAACCTCGGCGTCGGATTTATCGAACAGCTGGCAAATATTCCGGTCGAAATATTAAACCAGGCCGGCGATCCGGTGAGCATGATTCCCGGTTACAAGGAAGCGCGTTTTCTGCTGGGAATGCTGGGGTACGAAACGCCCGATTTCAAATTATTCGAGGTTCCCAGGATATCGCTGGACGTGCTCAGGCTCAAATACAAGTCGGAGATGTTTCAGCGCGACGGGGCAAAGATCGAGCAGGGCACGCTTTTTATCATCAACCTGATCCTGCTGAAACGCGCGCTGGTCGGAGTTCCCAAAGGGCCGCTGGAAAACCCGCTTGGATTAAGAAACGCGCCGACGACGCCGGCGGGCGTTCCCGTTGTGCCAAAGAGTGAGCCGGTCAAACCCGTCGAGGAACCGGTCGCGCCGAAAACCACGGAGCCGACAAAACCCGTCGTCGAAGAGCCGCTTCCGCAAAAGCCGGCGACCCCGAAAACGGAGACGCCGCTCACGGAAAAACCGGTCACGCCGAAAACGGAGACGCCGGTGAAAACGGTCAGGGAAACGCCAAAAACGACGACGAAGACCCCGACGAAAAACGTTCCGAAAGTTACGCGCACGCCGAAAGTCAAACCCATCCCGAAAAAGACGGTCAACCCGGCCCAGCCCAAACCGCTGCCGAAAAAAGCAGGTTCCGTCAAGACCTCGAAGATCACCGAGCCCGTCACCGACGCCGTGAAGATACCCAAAACGCGCAAGCCGATCAACAGCCAATATGCAGGCAAAAAATTCCCGCTGGCGGAATACGCGGAAACAATGGCAAAGCAAAATCCCGCGCGAGCCAAATTTTACAGGGACGTTGCGAAGAAATATCCCGACAGTGTAAAATTCACGGAACGCGGTTACCCCGATTTTTCTCCCTATTCGATAAAGACGGTCAAGCTCGAGGGGTTGACGGGAAAAAGCGGCGATTTTACGATGGCCAATAAGGCGGCGGGCTTTAAGGAAACTCCGAAGGGTTACACCTGGCATCATAACCAGGACGGCAAGACAATGGAGCTGATCCCGAGAGATCTGCATGAAACGGTCAGGCATACCGGCGGAGCTTCCGAATTAAAAAACAGTCAGTAAAATAATAAAATGGCACAGTTAAGCAGAGAAGAACTGAGAAAAAAAATCTCCGGGTTTGAAGGCTCCGTCGGCGGCGCCCTGCCGGGGGATTACCGGGCCCTGCTCCTGAAAGACGGGGAAACGGAACTCGATGCGAACCGGTTCGAGTGCATGCTGAAGAACGGCGAAACCTGGCTGGGCGAGATCCGGTACCTGTTCAAATTCAGCGAATACCCCTGGGACGATATCGAGGAACAGAACCGGGCGTCGAAAAAGATCTTACCGCCCAGGATGTTTGCGATCGGCGACGCCGGCAATGACGACAAATTGCTGATGTCACTAAACCGGAATGACTATGGCGGAATTTATTTTTGGGACCACAACGAACAGGCCCCGCAAGGCGCGCCCCCGACGCGCGATAATCTCTACCCCGTCGCCGGCAGCCTGACACGGTTGCTTTCGGGACTGACGGAAAACCGCCAAATGGTGAAAACACGGTTGAGCGCAGACCGCCTGTCAGAGCAAATAGCCGGGTTCGAAAAAGGGATCGGCTCTAACCTGCCGAAAGATTACAGAAATTTTTTACTGGAATTTAACGGCGGAAGACCGGAAAAAAGAGTGTTTGATTATCATCTGCCGGACGAGAGGATCTTTGACAGCGCGGTGAATCGTTTTTTCGGATTTAACCGTCCGGAAGAGTCGGACATCGAATTCAGCTACGGCCTTTTCAGCCACGATCGCGTCCCGACGGGAATGTTTCCGATCGCAAACGACCCGTTCGGAAATCTGGTGGCTATGTCCCTGCGGCCGGAAAGCCTTGAAAATATCTTCTTCTGGGATCATGACGAAGAATCCGAAGACGACGACTCCGCGACCCTCGACAATCTGTATTTTATCGCCAATAACTTCACCGAATTTTTTGCGGCGCTGAGAGAAGAGGAAAAGTAAATAGTATGGAGCGGGGGGCCTGTCTGCCCGATTCGAGCGGGTCCGCGCGAATATTTTATTACCGGATACGGTTCGGACGCTTTGCGTCCATTGCGGGCAGGGATGCCCGCGCTCCATAGATGCGCTCCATAATTCTTCCGCAAAAAATATTTATTTCCAACGTCTTATCTCTGTTGCATACTTTAAACGGTTATAACGTTCCCTGATCTTCCTCTGCATTTGGGAACATGACTTCCACCATATGAATACCGTTGTGAACGCATTTTAAAGTGCTTTCCGATTAGCCAGATCTGTGCCCACAAACGGAGAAGGAGAAAAATTAGATGAGAAAAGGAATTTGTTTAGCACTCTTCGGCGCTGTCGCAATATTTGTTTTATCAGCTTCCTCATGTCCACCCCCTAACGTAAAGATAGACTCGAAAGACTCGTCGCCGCCAGGCATGGAATTCAGGATAAAGATAGACGACGCCCCGCCTACCGACGCGCCGTCCGAGCAGGTGCAGACGGTGTTAAAGCATGAGTCGGTGGTGATCCTTTCCTGCAAGGCGTTAGACCCGCAGGGACTAAAAGAAGCCAGTCTGATAATCACCACCGATCCGGAGAAGCCTTGCAGTTATCAGGAGGACCTGGGAACGATAAGTTATCCGCTGCAAAACGTACCCGAGAATCAAACGTCAAAGGCGAAGGTCGATTCCGAAGGCAATGTCCCGACGGATTTGCTGCTGTATATGAAATTAGGGCCGCTGGGATGCGGCATCAGTGAAATTGAGTACGATAAAATACCGATAACCGCCGAATGCCGGGTGACAAATTGGTCGGACTCCGAAGCGGCGCGAACTACCAGCAAAAAAATTAGGCTTCGGCTGCCGTTACACCTCCACAGCAGCAGTTCTGAGCAGGATTGATCGCTCATGCCGCTAGCGCATTTTGCGTGATCCGTAGTTTAGTTGTTAAAAAAACTAGACCACGAATCACGCGAAACAATACGAAAAAAACAAAAAATTCAAAACCTTTCGATTCGCCAAAAACCTGTCTATCCAAACGGCGAAAAATTCTCTAATCTGATTCGTGTATGAGCGAAACAAAAGCTCCCACTGCTGACCCACAGCAGGAGGCGGGAACGCAGCCCGCCGATAAGCTAAAAGAAAATTCCGCCGGTGACGAATCCAAAAGATCGTCCGCGGATGCGGAATACTCTGCGGAAGATACAGGCAGATCACGCCAAAGATTTTTCTCACAAACGGAAGTCAACCGGATCGTCAAACGCGAGATCGAGCGGGCGCTGAAAAGTTCGAAGCTGCCCGAACTCGAAGCGGCGCAGGCAAAGGTCGCCGAACTGGAAACGCAGGTGAAAAGAAAAATGCTGCGCGAACAGTTGACCGACGCCGCCGCTAAAGCGGGCGCAAAAAATCCGGGCCTGCTGTTTCACGCGGTCGAGGAAAAATGCGAACTCGACGAATCGGGCAAGGTGAAAGACCTGGAAGAAATTCTCAAACACGCCCGCCGCGACTATCCGGAATTATTCGGCCCCGCCTCCAAAGGCAACGCCAACGGCGGCGCCGGACAGCAAAATAACTCAAAACTTTCGATGAATGAATTGCTCCGTCGTCGCGGACGAGATTAGTTCGCTGACAGTTGATCGTGGATCGTAGTTCGTAGATCGTTGTAAGTTGAATTTACTCCTTAACAACGACCGACGGCCAACAACGAACAACGAACAACTAACAACGAACGACCCATAGCGAACCGGGCTATTCACCATTCACAATTTCATAATCCACCACTTAAAGGACTCACAATTTTATGCCTTACGACAATTTAATTAGCCGTGCCGACGCGGGGGCTTTGATCCCGGAAGAGGTAAGCTCGCAAATTTTTCAGGATCTGCCGAAACAGAGCGTGGCGCTTTCACTTTTCAAACAGGTGAAAATGTCCAGCAAACAGCAGAAGATGCCGGTGCTTTCCGTGCTGCCGACGGCGTATTTCGTCGATGGCGACACCGGATTTAAACAGACCACCGAAGTGAACTGGGCCGACAAGCATTTGGAAGCCGAAGAGATCGCCTGTATCGTGCCGATCCCGGAAGCCGTGCTCGACGATTCGTCTTTCGACGTCTGGGAAGAGATCAAACCGCGCCTGGTCGAAGCCATCGGCCGCACCATCGACGCCGCCGTGCTGTTCGGCACGAACAAACCGGCCAGCTGGGCGACCTCGATCTTTGACGCGGCGACGACCGCCGGAAATGTTTTCGAACTCGGCAGCGGCCCTTCGGGACAAAAGATCGACGTGGACGTTTCCAAAGTGATGGAATCGGTCGAAGCCGACGGTTTTATGGTCAACGGTTTTGCCGCCAGCGTGACGCTGAAATCGGCTTTTCGCAGCCTGCGCACTACCGAAGGCCAGCCGATCCTCCAGCCGAGCCTGCAGATCGGCGCGCCGGACGCGCTCTATAACGAACGCATTTATTATGTGACCAACGGCGCTTGGGACGCTTCGAAAGCGCTGATGATCGCCGGCGACTGGACACAGGGAATTATCGGCGTCCGCCAGGACATCACCTATAAACTGCTCGACCAGGCGGTGATAACCAACGCCTCCGGAACGATCCTTTATAACCTGGCCCAGCAGGATATGGTCGCGCTGCGCGTGGTCATGCGCCTTGGCTTCCAGGTGCCGAATCCGGTTACGGCCCTCAACGGCAGCGACGCCGCTCACCGTTACCCGTTCGCTATCCTGACCCCGACGGAAGAATAGCGAAGGCGCGTAATACGCGGTACGTAAATACGTGATACGCAGTGCGAGTTGTTTTTAGTGTTGTTTCGTGTGATTTCGTGGCTGCCGTATTAAGGCTAATTTTTCACACCTTAAGAACGTAACCACGAATCAACACGAAATAACACTAAAAAAACAATCACCAACTATCAATTACCTTCCAACTGACCACTGAACACTGACAACTGACCACCGACAATGAATCGAAATATCACAGGCACGATCAGAAAAACGGACGGCGCGGTTTGGGCCGGCGCGGTGATCGAATTCGAACTGGAGCGTTCCAGCTTCGACGACGGCGCGCAATACCCGGTCAAGCCGGTCCACGCAAAATCGGATGAGAGCGGGGAAATATCGCTTTCCTTGTGGATCAATGAAGAAGCGCCGCGGCCTTCGCGTTACATTTGCACGCTGCCTGACGGAAGCCAGTTTCGCTTTACCTTACCCGAGGGTTCCGAGGCGGTCGATCTGAATGAATTGCGCGAAAACGCTATCGAAGAAGATTCGCCGAGCCAGAGCGACCAATTCGCCCTTCTCCCGCTGATCCGCAGCCAGGCGCAGCAGATCGTCGATCAGTCGCTCGACGCGGTCAATGCCGAGATCGACACGAAAGCCGATCAAAGCGCGCTCGACACAACCGATGCGAACGTCGCGCAGATCGTGCAGGATCTGGACACGCTGGGACACGATGTCGAACAGAGAGCGTCACAGTTCGACCTCGATACGACCAATACGAATCTGGCCGCGCTGGACGCGGTGGTGGCGACGAAAGCCGCGCAAAGCGCCCTCAACGCGACCGATGATAATCTAACGCAGCTGCAGCAGGAAGTGGACGAACTGGAAGTCGAGGTCGGCAAAAAGGCTTATCAGACGTCGCTGGGTATGACCAACATGAATTTGCTGGCGGTGACCCAGGATCTGGCTGCGGCCAATACGGCGATCGCCACCAAAGCAAATCAAAGCGCGCTCAACACCACCAATTCAAACCTGGCGACGACGAATGCGAATCTGGCCGCGGCCAACGCCGCGATCGCCACCAAGGCCGCTCAATCCGCGCTCGACACGACCAATACAAATGTGACCACGGCGTTTACCGCGATCGGCTCGAGAGCGAAACAGACCGATCTCGACCTGACCGACACGAAGGTTCACACGCTCGAACAGGGTTTAGACAGTTTGATCGGTGTGGTTGACGGCAAGGCCTCGCTGGATGACCTCAACATCACTAATGGGAGTATTGACTCGCTCTGGCTGGAAGTAGAAACCAAAGCCCGTCAGACCGCGCTCAATACCACCAATTCTAACCTGGCGACGACCAACGCGAATTTGGCCACGGCCAACACGGCCATCGCCACCAAGGCCAATCAGAGCTCGCTCGACACGACCAACACGAATCTGACGGCGGCCAACGCGGCGATCGCTTTACGGGCCACCCAGTTCGCGCTCAATGTCGCGATCAACGATCTGCAGACCGCCATCGCCGATGCTCAGGATGCGCTCCAAAGTTCGATCGATCTGAAGGCCGACATTTCCCATACGCATGTTTCCGGAGACGTTCTGGGCGACAACTCATCCGCCGTCGCTTTTTTTGACGCGGACGGAGTTTTGGCCAGTTCGGATCAGCTCACCTACTTCAATGGGAAACTCGGCCTGGGCACAAATGAGCCCGAATATGCGCTCGATGTCAGGCAATACAATTCCGGCGACGGTTCTACCGGCAGGGTTGTCGCGGATCTTAACGGTGTCGCTCCGGATCTGCAGGTGATCGCCGATGACATTCAGGGAGAGCTGGCGCAGTTAAGTTTTGTCGTCGGCAGCCGCACTCATACGATCGCGGGCCACGCCGACCGCAGTTTATCCGTGGGTACTGTCGGGGTTACGACACAGGTCGGATTTTCCCTGGCCAGCGGCGAGACACAATATCGCGGCCTTTTAATCGGAGACGGGCCTAGCCTGACGGATTTTCCGAACCAGGGGGACTTCGGATTTTATCTGACGGAACACGGCGATACGCTGGAATTGATCTTTAACCACTTAGGCGAACTGCGCACCGTAGATTTCAAGGGCGGCGGCCTCATCGGCGGATTAGAAGCCTAAAGATCCGCCAAACCGGGCGCGGCAGATCCGGCGCTAAAGAGAAACACATGCAAACAATAAACACAGTCCAGCAGCTGCGCGATATTTTCAATGTCGTACAGGAGATCAGTAACCAGCGGTTGTCGTTTTGCCTGCTGTCCGCCAGGCGGACACTAAAAAACTGGGTCGGCACGGATTCGTTCGAAGACGCGCTGTTAAGCGAGCCGATAAACGACGAACGCGCCGACGCCCTGAAATCCGCCGAGGCAAATCTGGCGATGTATCACTTGCTGCTCAATACCGGCGCGCGCATCCGCCCGTTCGGGATCGTGACCAGCGAACAGGACGCAGCCTCATCCGTCGCGGACGGCACGGTGCATCAATACCTGCCGCCGACCGAACTGCAGCAGCTGCGCAAACAATTTTTTGAAACCGCCGCCGAACTCGCCGAACCCTACCGCCAGAATAACCAAACCCGCGGGGCGGTCACGATGCAGCTTCGCCCGGCTTACCTGACCCCGGCTTACTTGACCAATGAAGCACTCGATAACTGCGCTGACACCGGCGATTAAAAATCTGGACAGGGAACTGACCCTGCTGCTCGATCGCATCGGCAAAGAGCCGCCGCGCGCCGGCCAGGCGACCCGGGAGATCAGCCTGACGCCGGAATTGATGAATTTAACCGGGAGCACAGACTTAGCCGGGAACGCAGACTTCAGTCTGCATGGACACGAATTGTAAGAAGCCGAATAAATTCGGCGCTCCAAACGGCGCTCCATAAAAGGCGCCCCATAAGAGGCGCTCAATAAAAAAAGATGATCGAAGAAAGCGTATATCAAACTTTAAAGAATGCGATCGAAACAGCGGCCGCTGAATCACCGCTGCTGGGCGCGGAAATTTACGCCACCGAATTCGAACGCATCAATGCCGCTTACGGCTTTCAGGTGGGCGATATCGAATGCGAATTCGCCCCGCGGCTAAACGGCGATATCGACGAATACAACGCCGCGATGAACCTGAAGACATTCGTCAAGGTCGGCGAGGCCACGCCGGAAAAACTGGTGCAGTCACGCACCCGCCTGGCAAACCTGATGCAGGCAACGGTGAAAATATTCCTGGAAGATCCGAACCTCGGCAACACGGTCTGCGACGTGCGCGTGGAAAGCGGCAAACGAGGCTGGGGAAAAGTAGAAACGATCAGATACGCCGTCGGGATCATCGCTTTGAAAATTAATGAAAGATAGGAGCAGTAGTCAGTAGTCAGTGGTCAGTGGTCAGTTGTCAGTGACAACCATCAACCATCAACTATCAAATCAATCGACAACTAATCACTGACCACTGACCACTGACAACTGTTAAAAACTTATGCCAAAAATAAAACTTAAACCGAATTTAGACAACATCGAGATCGGCATCGGCAATCTCGTAAATTTTAAGATCAGCGCCGGCGAGACGGTCGAAGTATCCGAGGTGGTTTTAAGCGAACTGCTAAGCCAGGGATACTTTGAGATCGCGGAAGAAGAAACGCCGGGGAAAGAGAAAGAGAAAGAGAAAGAGGAAGAAGGTAATGAGTAATGGGTAATTGGTAATTAGTAATGAGCGGCGCGAACTATGAACGGCTCACTAGTTTTCGGTTTATTAGTTCCCGGCGCGGTTATCGCGTTATTAGTTACCAAATACCAAACGCCATTTACCATTTACCAGTTACCAACTACCCGTTACCAATTACCCACCTGAGAGGAAATCAAAATAAATGCCTATAGTTCATAACAATCAGCGGCGTTACGCCATCAGCCGCTTGAAACAGAGCGATTATTTCACCGCCACGGCGCCGAACAGCCTGGCCCCGTACAACCTGGAACAGCTGCTTTTAAAAGACACTCCCGGTCAAAACTTCGCCAATTATTCCGTGCGCGTGCAAAACAACCAGGGCTATTCCACCGGTTCCGATTTCGCCACGGATCAATGGCTGACGGCCCACGACGTCGATCGCCAGGGAATCGATTTCGACGTCAGCAGCGAAAGCATCGGGCGCCTGCTTTATTACTCGCTCGGTTCGGTCGCCAGTTCCACGCTTTCACTGGGCACGGCTTACAGCCATGTGTTCACGCCGCAAAACCCCACTTCGACCAACAGACAGCTTCCGGCCTTTACCTATGTAGAGCAGATCGGTTCCGAGCATGACGTGCTGTACCCTTCCTGCGTGATGGACACCCTTTCGATCAGCGGCGACAGCCTCAATCGCATCATGGGTTCCGGAGCTTTTCGCGGCAGCGGCAAGCGCACCTCACCCTCGGCCGTAAACTTTGGCACGCAGGTCGGCGCGGCGCAGAATCTAAATTATTTTTATAACACGCAGGTCGCGGTCAGCTTCACCCCGGTTTTCGGCGGCAGCGGCAACGCCCTGAATTACACCTGCGATTACGACAATTTTTCCTTTGTGATCCGCAACGGCCTTAGTCCGGAGAGCGGCTACCGCGCCGGCTGCGGCAAATACCAGGTCACGGGCGATTCCACCTCGGGCGCGATCCGTTCGGAAATGCTGTTCGGCCAGCGCGATATCGATCTGAGCTTTACCGTCCGGCTGAATACCAGCAGCAACGAATACTACTATTTGCAGAATCAGAAATTTCTGACCGGCAATATCACCATGACCGGCGGAAGCATACCGGGCAGCGGCGGCATCACCCACTTGCTGAAGATCGCCTTTGACAAGGTGGCAATGGAAACCGCGGTCATCGGCGCCGAAGCGGACAACATGATCACCCTTCAGGTCAGCCTGCAGCCGCTGGTAACCACCGCCAATCCCTTTAAAGCGGTCGAAGTAACCCTGCAAAATGGAGTACAGAGTTACCTCACGTAAACAGTGGTCGGTGGTCGGTGGTCGGTGGTCGGTGGTCGGTGGTCAGTAGTGCGTGGTTCGTGGTTGGTAGTTCGTGGTTCGTGGTTCGTAGGCGGTAATTGTGGTTAATACTCCATAGCCAACGAACGACGAACAACAATCAACAATCAACGAACAACGAACCACGAACAACGATCAACGATCAACGAACAACGAACAACGAACAACGAACAGCCATCACTGACGAAGAAGCGGGCAGAGATGCCCGCGCTCCATACCGATCACTATTCACCAATCACCATTCACAAATCATTTATGTCTATCGATAATTTAAAACTCTACGATGCCGATCAGAGCCAGGAAGTCCCTCTGCTGGTCGAAACCGAAGCCGGCGAGGTAAAGGTCGTTCACGTGATCGCGCCGTTTACCGACAAACTGCTGGCCGAATTTGATGAAGCCCGCCAGGTTGCGGTGATCGGCGACAGCCGCCAGACCGGCACGGAAACTCACACCGCCACCGCCGCGGTCAGGCTTTGGGACAAAGCCTGTCTGACTGTGCGCGGTTACGGCGATTCCGACGAAGACCTCCCCGAAGACTGGCGCGAGCAGGTTCCGGTCGAAGACAAGATCGCGGTGATGGATCACATCCTGACCTGCGTGACGGTCGAAAAAGAGTCTCCGGACGACGGCGGCGCATCCGGCGCATCCGATGGGGGCCGCGCGGCCTGGGGCGCGAACCGCTCACGATCGGTTCAGACCGAAAGTTACTTTAATGACGAGATAGTCCTCACTTCTCACACCCTGCGCGCCAAAACCGCCCAGGATTATGCCGAATACGAGCGGATCAACCGGCTGATGTTTGAAAATCAGCGGTCGGGACTGCGCAAAAAAAGCGAGCGCCTGGCGGTTTTTCCGGCAACGATGCGCGGCAAGGCGGCGCTCTATGACAAGGTCGTCCTCAGCGCATCCAGCTACGCCGGGCGCGTGCCGCTGCACCACAAAGCGGTGGTGATCGACGCCTATTTCGCAGCCAGGGCGGACACCGAAAAAAAGTAACCCTCGCAGCCGAATGCATCCGCGAACGGCTGGCGGAAAAATTCGGCGTCGATACGAAAAACGCTCAGCGCTGCCCCGGTGAACCCGATTGCGAACGCTACACCTCGGCCGCCGGCAGCACGCCGGAAGAAAAAGCGCGGGCCTGCCTGAGCTGCTCTACCTGCCAGGGGCTGGCGCCGCTTTCGGATCTGAAGGATGAAGACGAAGAGATCGAAGACCTGGTCGATCTGATCGAAAGAACGGTCTGGGAACAACACGCCGGACGCAGATTCGAACTCGCGGAATTTTCCCCGGAAGAATGGCAGTTGATCGTACTGTGGCGCGGACTGGAAAGAGAATTTACCAGGGCCAACCAGCTAAAGATGACCGCAATTTTTGAGGCCGTATTTTTGAAAAAGTGAGCCAGATTTTCAGAAAGTTTACAGAGAGTTTGCAGAGTTTGCAGAGTTCTCAGAACCAACTCAGCCAACTCAGTCAACTCGGCAAACCCGGCAAACCCGGCAAACTCAGTTAACTCGGCAAACCCGGCAAACTCAGAAAACTCTGTAAACTTTCTAAAAACTCAGCAAACTCCGGAAGACTAATTTTATGAGAAACGTCAAAGTCATGGTTCAGGCCGATACCACGGGCGCCGTAAGCAAGGTGCGTGAGCTGACCGGCGCGCTGGCGCAGTTCGACGCCCGGGCGCGGCAGAGCGTGGGCAATGCATTAAAAGCGTTGAACGGAACGAATCCCGCATCGTTAAATTCCAACAATATCAAAGATCAGCAGCAGCTGGCGGAGAATGTGCAGACACAGGCGGGCAAGGTAACGCCGGACCAGGCCAAAACGGTGAAAAAGGCCAAAACCAGTAAAGAAAAGACCGACGAGGCAAATAAAAAGCTGGCCGATAAAGCGCAAAAGGACGGGGAAAAATACTTTAAGGAATTTGCCGACCAGTTTGCCCAGATCTTCGCCGAGGCGCTGGCGGCGCTTTTAGAAGGCGGGCTCAAAGGCGGATTAAAAAGCTTTAAAGACGGCCTCAAGGCGGCGCTGCAGGGCATCCTGAAACAGTTGATGTCCAATATCGTCGAGCAGATCAAATCCGCGATCAGCAAAAAGATAGTGTCCATCTTTACCCCAAAAGGCGGGACAGGCACCGGCACCGGAACGGGCGATAAATCCGTCGGAACCGGCGACGGGGACAATAAGGGCACGACCACGGCCCTGCCGGATACGACCGTTCACGAAGCGGTACATGCGGGCGCCGGCGCCGCAACCGTCGGCCTGGGAGCGACAAATATTTTGAACGGCGCAAATCCCCTCACGCCCGATCCGGTAAAACCCACCACCAGCGGGACGGGCGGCAATGTCGGCAGCACGGACGGCAAAACGGTGGCGCAAAAGACCGCTAACGCGGCGGGCGGCCCCGGCAAATTTCAAACCCAGATCGCTTCGATGCTGCCCGGGATCGGAATGTCGCTCGGCGGCGCGCTCGGTATGGGGCAGGGCGGGGCTTCGATGCTCGGCCAGGCCGGCGGGCTGCTGGCGGGCGGCATCGGGATGGCGTTTCTCGCGCCCGGCCTTTTGACCAGCGCTTTCGGAGGCACGATCGCCGGCGTCGGCGGGGCAACCCTTTCGACGGGATTAGGCGGCGCGATGGCCGGGCTGCTGACCAATCCTTTCACCATTGCCGTGGCCGGGGCATTGATCATCGGCGCGATCATCTGGGGCATAAATTCCCGCCGCAAAAAAGAAGAGAAGCAGCGCAGCCAGGCGATGCTCGACGCTTTCTCGCAGTTGGACGATCTGCTCAAGCAGGTGAACAGCGACCAGCTCGACGGCGCTTCGGCGGTGACCCAGGCAAATTCGGTGCGCAAGCAGTACGTCGAACAGATGTCGCAGTTGAAGGACAAGAAAACGCGCAACATCGCGCTCAAGGATGTCTCGCGCATCGACGACAAGATCTCCCAGATCAGACAGGCGGGCGAGGCGCAAACCTCGCGCAAGGCGATGGACGCCAAACTCGTCCCCACTTTTGCCGACGGGGGACTGGTCGGCACCGGCGGCGCAAATTACAAAGTGCTCGGCGGCGACGGCGCTTCGATGCGGCCCTTCCGCGGGCGCGTGCCGGGCGACTATGACCGCAAGGACGATTTCCTCGCGCGGCTGACCGGAAACGAGGTCGTGCTGACCCCGGATGTCTGGATGCCGATCGCGCCCTACCTGAAAAAGAAACGGGTGCCGGGTTTTGCCGACGGCGGTAAAACCGGCAATAGTTTAAGTTTTACCGGAAGTAGTCAAATTCAGGAATCTCAACCAATTATCATAGAAGAATTGATAATTCACCTGAGCAATCAATTCGGCGCGGAAACGGCCGCTAAGATCCTGGACGTCGGGCTGAAAACTTCGGACGGGCAGCAGGCGGTGGTCAAATCCGTCCGCACCCATATCGGCGAAAACGGGCTCGGCGACGGGCTGGTGCGCGACATTAATAGAGTGAATTCAAGGGGATTCTAAAATAAAACTGTAGGGCAGGGCTTGTACCTGCCCGCAACCGGGCTAAGACAAATCGGGCGACCACAAGGGTTGCCCCTACAGACAAATCGGGCGACCACAAGGGTTGCCCCTACAGACAGAACGGGTAACCACAAGGGTCGCCCTGCAAATTAACTTATGCGGCAAGTTACAACCGAAATACAAACCGTTCTCGATAGCCGGGGCTATTCTTCTTATTGGCTGGTGGATATTCATCTGCCGGCGCAGGGGGATATTTCGGCGGAGGATTTTTATGTTTCCGATTCCGCCGTGGCCGCCAACGGCCATTTTTACCAGCCGCTGCTGCGCAACCAGAAGCCGCGCATGATCCAGACCCTGGGTAAGGCGCCGGACGGCGGTTCGATCACGATCGATAATATCGACGGTGAGATCGGCCAGGCGCTGGTCAAACGCGGGCGCAATTTCGACGGCGCAAAATTCACCCTCTGGAAAGCTTTTCTGCTCAGCGCGGGCACGCTCGGGCTGGATAAATGGATGGAGGGCGAGATCCGCTCGGCCAGCATCACCGAATCCGACCAGACGATAACTTTTCAATTAAACAGCGACCTGCTCAAACGCCAGTCGATCATGGGCGCGTTTATGCTGTCGCAGCGCTGCATCGTGCCGTTCAATAAAAACGGCGCGCTTTCGCCCGCGGTTTCACGCTGCGGCTGGCAGACGAGCCAGGGCGGCAACGCCACTCTCTGCGACAAAACCGAAGACGGCGAAAACGGCTGCCGCGCTCACGGAAATCTCCACCGGATCGTGGCCGTGCCGGCCGTCGCGGCCTCTGCCACCATTTCGACGATCCCGCCGGGCAGCGGCGGCACCGGATTTCCCGGCGACGGCAACCCGGTTTGTTTTCTGGCGGGAACGCCGATCCTGCTGCCGCTCGGCGAGACGAAACCCATCGAACAGATCGAGATCGGCGATAAAGTGATGGCCCCGGTCTATGACGAAGAATCCGGCGAGGATTCGATGATGCCGTGTCCGGTCGAAGCCGTCCGCGTCAATACCGCGACCGAATGGCTGGAAATTCATCTGCCGCACGGCAATCTGCGCGTCACGCCGAAACACCGTTTTTATACCGGCGCGGGAATTTTTCGGCCCATCGACGAGATCGAAACCGGCGAGACCGTCCGGATGGCCTTACGCGACGGTTTTCGCGACTGCAAAATAATGGACAAGATCCGGCGCACCGGCGAAGTTAAAGTCTATAACCTCTCCGTCAAATACGCGCACACGTATTTTGCCAACCTGGTGGCGGTGCATAACGTGAAACCGATCCTGCAGTAGTTGGTTGTTGGTAATTGGTAATCGATTCGTTGCAACGAACAACGAACTACGAACAACGAAAACGAACAACGAACTACGAACAACGAACTACGAACAACCAGAAAGAAGCGGGCAGAGATGCCCGCGCTCCATACCGACCACCAATTACCCATTACCAACTACCTTTAAAACTTTATGGCTTTGAAATTTGTATTACGGCAATCGCAGGATGAAGACAACCCTCGTCTTCCGGATGCCTATGGAAAGCAGATCACGGTGGGCCGGCTGGTGTGTTACGACTTTGACGGCGTGCGCACGAAGTTCATCGTGTTTTTGTGCCGGGGCGGGGAATACGGCTGCGACGGTTTGCAGGCGATGTATTATAACGGCCAGGAAGTGCCGCGGCTGGACGGATCGGGAATTCCGAACTGGATCTTTCACCCAGGCACGGTGACCACGCAGATCTCGCCGAAACCGTTCACCGCGCTAAACGGCCCCGATCAGATCGTCTGTACAAATCACGGATATACCGGAACGGATTTTGTGCGCGTGCGCGCGTCGGGCGGGGTGCTGCCGGGCGGCCTCAGCGAATCGCTGAAATACGGCGTGCAGGTGGTGGACGCCAACAACTTCAAATTGCTCACCAGCAGCGTTGTGGTGCCGATCACGAACGACGGTTCCGGCTCGCTGGTCGTCTGGAAAGCCGACGCCGGCATCGACGATCCGGTGCAGGGCGCGCCGACCATCCTGAACAACGTCGCCTATACTTTTTCCGGCATCTGTTATGTCGAAGGCTACGTGCCGGCCGCATTTTCCGCCGCCGATAAAGAGCCCGACGGATTTAAGTTCATCGTCAACTGCCGCAAGATCGCCGATTACGACAGCGCGGGAAACGTTTCCGGCACGCCGAATTTTTCTGCCAACAACGCGCGGGTCGCCGGCGACATCCTGCTGCAGGAGCTGAAACTGCCGACTTCGCGAATAGATTGGGCGAGCTGGAACGCGTTTAAAACCGCCTGTGACCAGGATATCTGGCACCGGGTGGATGCCGCGTCCTCATTTACCACCGGCCCCGGGCTGACCGGCAAATATTACAACCGGATCGATTTTTCCGATCCGCCGAATTTTTCCCCGACCGGGGCTTTGCTGGTGAAAACGCGCGGCGGCGAAGACATCAATTTTAACTGGAACACGACGGCGCCCGACACCGGCGTCAACGCCGACTGGTTTCTTGTGCGCTGGGACGGCAAGCTGCGCCCGGCCTATACCGAAACCTATACCTTCAAGGTCAGCTCCGACAACGGCTTCAAACTCTGGATCGGCAGCGTCGGCGACGCCGACACACCGCTGATCGATCGCTGGACGAACGCCGTGCATACAAACGTCACGGGGACGATCGCGCTGACCAAAAATCAGCTGGTCAATATCCGCATGGAATATTTCGACGGCGGCGGCCCGGCCAGCGTCTCGCTGCGATGGTTGAGCGCGTCGCAGATCGAAAACCCGGTGCCGAAATCGCGCCTCTACCCGACCGACCACACGGTCAAGCGCTATGAAGCGCATGTGGCGATCCCGTCGGCAATGACGGCGTGGCAGGCTTTTGAAGAAGTAATGGAACGCGCGCCCGGCTGGCACTGGCAGGACGTCAGCGGAAAGATCACTTTTCTTTCGCCGACGCGGCTGGTCAGACATCATTTTGTCTACGATCCGGAAGCCGGAAACATCGCTTACAACATCGCCTCGAAAACGTTTGAAGCCGCGCCGCGCTCGCCGGACGAACGCATCAATTACCAGCGTTACGAATTTCGCGACGTCGAGGCCGAGGGCTACGCGCAAAGCTATATCGAAGCCCACCGGACGGAATTGCGCGAGATGCAGGGCGGGCTGCCTTCGGATACGCCGATGGTGCGAATGGGCGTGATGACGCGCTCGCTGGCGGAGCGGATCGCCGAAACCAGATTGAAACTGCTGAGCGATCCGGAGCGGCAATTCACGCTGCGCGGCCAGCTCGACAGCTACAAGGTGAGCAAAGGCGACCGCGTCACGCTGGCGCATTTCCTCAGCGGCGATAAATACGCCAACCCGGTCGACTGCCTCGTCACCGCCGAAACCACCGGCGGCAGCGCCGACGAAAAAACCTACACGCTGCTGCCCGTCGCGTTTCCTTTTTATACAGACGAACCGGCGTAAAAATAGTGGTCAGTGGTCAGGGATCGGTGGTCAGTGATAATGATTAATGATTAATGGTTAATGGTTAATGAAGAAATCACCCCACCATAAAAACAAACTACAAACCACTGACCACCGGCCATGACCACTGACCACTGACCACTGACCACTGACCACTGACCACTGACCACTGACCACTGACCACTGACCACTGACCATTGACCACTGACCACCGACCACTGACCACTGACTACTGACCACTAATCCAATATGCCTACCATTAATTATTTCAATCCGAGTTATCGACAGGATCTGCAGTCGCCGATCGCCATCACCGCGACCGGTTTTTCTTACCCGCATCCCCTGTGGGAGTCGATGGGTGTTACCGAGCACGCCGGGACATTCGCGCCGCGCCTGGGTTCCGCTTCCACCACGTACACGCCCGCCAACCGGACCCAGGTCGTGACTGTGCGGGTGTATGACTCGATCCGGCCGTCTTTAATTAACATCAGCACGCCGATCTCGATGGTCGGCGACCAGCTGTCTTATAACCTGAGCGGGGGAACGCCCGGGAATTTTTACGGCGTCACGGGAAACGAGGTCTTTACCAACGCCAGCGGCACCGACGAATGCTTTGTCGAAGCGGTGGCGGAGGGGCCGATGTGGTCGCGCAGCATCGGGCTTTCGCGGATCGCGCCGAATAACTACGCCTGGAACCACACGGATTACGATTTCGCGCTGAACCTCGGCCAGATCAACGGGGGCAGTATCTGGATCGGCGGCTATTCGGTGATGGGCGCGTTTTCCGGGATTCCGGGATTTTATTACGTGCCGGGCGATATTTTTCGGGTCGGCGTCGAAGCGGGAAAGGTGTGCTTTCGTAAAAACGGAGCGCTGCTTTACCGCCACACGCCGGCCGCGCCGCCGGTCAACCTGCACCCGATCGTGAGCTTTATAGATTTCGGGGGATCGATCACCCAGGTGCGATTCTGGCAGACGGCCTACGGCAAGGCGGAAGCGCCGATGCAGGTCTGGGGCGTGCTGCCCGTCTGCCAGGACAAGATATCCGAACACGAGGTGACGGAGATCGCCGAGATCTCCGAAGCCGAAGCCCAGCGCGGCCAGGACAAGGTCGTGCGCTATCACCAGCGCCAGGATAAATGGGACCTGGTGTTTAGCGGCCGCCGTCTGACCGAGCTGCAGGCTATGCGCGAATTCCGCAATTTCCACCGCATCCACATCCCCTTTGTCATGTCCGATCAGGCCCGCGGAATCGAAATGTTCACCGTTTTTGAAACGGGAATAAAAGACAGGCTGATACAGGCGAACCTGTTCGATTTTAGCTGCACAGTGAAAGAGTATTAGAGTCCGGAGAGTCTGGAAAGTTTAGAAAGTCTGGAAAGTCTGGGAAGAGAATTGTAGGGGCAGGGCTTGTACCTGCCCGCTTCTTGTCAGTACCGCCTGCGGCAGCGGGTGGGTATGGGCGCGAAGCGCCCAATGCGGGCAGAGATGCCCGCGCTCCATATTTAATCCTCTTCTTCTTCCTCCTCGATGCCTTCGGCGACGCGGATGTAATAGCCGTTGATGTCTTTGAAGGCGAATTCTTTGACGCCCCAGGGTTCTTCTACCAGTTCGGCGGCGATGGTGACGCCTTTTTCCTGAAACTCGGCATAGATGTCTTCGACGTTTTGCACGAACCACATGACTTCGAACCCGCGTTCGCCGGTGTTGATGCGTTCGGCGAATTCGGCGTTCTGGTTAAAGAGCAGATGCATCTCGTCGCGTTCGATGCCGGCGTCGCTTTCTTCCCAAAACCATTCATTGGAAAAGCCCAGCGTGTCGCGATAATAGGCGACGGTTTCGCGCAGGTCGCGCACCGGCAGAAAGGGAACCGTGTGGTCGAAGATCTTTTCTCTCATGGTTCGAATATCTTAAGCGTACTGCCCGGAAAGAGCAACGTTTATTGCAGCGCCGGCCCAGAAGCGCCGAATTCATTCAGCCTAAATGCAAAGACGCATGCGCTTTCCGGGTAAGTTTTCAAATTTTTCGCAAAAACCATAAGCAACTAGCGTCTAACTTTGTACATCCATAAGTAAAACCTATATCTCAAGATTTTTCTTGAGTTTAAACACGGTTTTGTTGTATAAGATTAGAAACCTCTAAGGTTATTTATTATTAATGAAGGAATACCCCCTACTCCATTGCCGCCACCAGCGGGCGGGTGAAGTCAAGAACTTTGTGTTATGCAAGCTATACAATCTGTTCCCGAAACGGCCCTTAAGGGTCTAACTCTAGCTGTTGTCCGGATGTCCGCGATGGTCGATTTTTACCAGAGCGTTTTCCAGGCCGAATTCCAACCGGTCGAAGCCTACGGAGCGATGCTCTTTCGCGGCAAGATCGCCGGGCTCGACCTGATGCTCTGTCCCCAGGAAGTCGCCGGCATCAATACGGATCAAAACCGCTTTCAACTAAAATTCCAGGTGCGAGATCTGCAGCACACTATCGATCTGGCGCTGACCAACGGCGGAAGCCTGCTCAACGCGCCGGTCGCGGACGGAGGAACCAAGGCCGCCGCTGTCCGCGACCCGGACGGAAACTCGATCGAATTCGAACAAACTCTGTAGTCTGGAGAGTCGAGCGAGTCTTGAGAGTTTTAGGAGTCAAAGAGCGGGGGCATGTTACGTGCCCGGTCTTTTTTGCTGCGTAAAAAAGCATTTCTTAAACACGAAATATCACGAAAACCACGGATAATACTTCGTGTGGTTTAGTGTGGTTCGCGGTTAAATTCTTTCTGCCGGATTTAATGAGGGTTGCAGAAAAGTGTTGACACATCCCGTAAAATGGTTGAATAAAAAGACGGGAAAATCATTATATGAAAATTAAGTTTATCTTGGTCGCATTTTTGTTGGCGGGCATTGCGGGACAGGCTTTCGCCCAGGACGCTAAACCCCGGGACGCCAAACCCCAGGATGCCAAACTGACGATCGAAAGTTTCAGCTGGCTGTCCGGCTGCTGGACGAACACCGGTAAAAGCGCCGAGACGACTCTGGAGCAGTGGCTGAAACCGGCGGGCGGGATGATGTTCGGCGTCGGGCGCACGATAAAGGACGGCAAAGTAGTGAACTACGAATTTACCCGCATCCACCAGGACGCGGAGGGCAATTTTTTCTTTACCGCCAAACTGCCAAAACAGGACGAAGTTTCCTTCAAACTTATCAAAAGCTCCGGCGGGGATTCGTCTTTGAAAATCCCGCGCACGATTTTCCGCAGCGCGTGATCTATCGCCAGGGCAAAGACGGCACGATGGCCGGCCGCATCGAAGGCAAAAATAAAGACAAGGAAATGGGATTCGACTTTCCCATGAAACGCGCCGCTTGTGATTGATATGGAGCGCGGGCATCCCAGCCCGCAAACGGACGCTCGAGCGTCCGAAAAAGAACGCACCCGCCGACGCAGGCGCTACTGACAAAGAGGCGGGCAGGGCGCCAGGCGCTCTATAAATTAGGATGCCCGCGCGCTATAAATTAGTTATAATAGATCCATTGACTTAAAGTTTGATCGATCTATCAATCAAGGAGGTTAGTTTTTTATGACGATGCCGATGCCGACTCTGACAGACGGGCACAAAAATCTCGAAAAATTTGTGGGAAATTGGGCGGGCGAGGAAAAGATATACCCTTCGCCGTGGGACGCGGAAGGCGGAACAGCCATTGCCCGGGTACAAAATCAATTGTCGCTGCACGGGTTTGCCGTGATCCAGGATTATGAGCAGGTGCGCTCCGGCGAGGCGAATATGCGCGGCCACGGTGTGATCGTCTGGAATCAGGAAGAGCGTAATTACGAATTTCACTGGTTCAATTCGATGGGCACGCCGGCGGCGGTTTTTCGCGGCCAGTTCGAAGGCGGCGTTTTCACGCTGAATTGCCCGAAGCCGTTTCCTTCGCGCACGATCTTCGATTTCCGCGACCTCGACACCTACATTTTCCGCCTCGACATTTCCCAGGACGGCACCGAATGGTCGCCCTTCATGGAAGGAACGTATAAAAAACAAGGCGCCTAGTTATTTATTGTGATGGAAAAAGAACGCGCTTTGCTGTTAAAATGGGGGCGGTAAAAGTTAAGACTTCTTCGGAGAAGAACATTTGAACGAAACTAAATTAGAAGATCTGGCTTTAACGGTATCCAGCCTTTCTTCGGAAAGGTCGGCATTGGCGCGTTTGGAATTTGCCCGGCAAGAGCTGCTCCGGAAAAGTAGCGGAGGCCTTTCCGATTCATCCGTCGATAATATCAAAATCAAAATTTTTACTGAAATATTGGTGCTTTCTCATATCAGCTTTCTGGCGAGTCTTCAGGGGCTTCTTCCCGCCGGATTGTTTTCGATAGTTAAACTGACGGCGTTGAAAGTCTTTGGAGGGGTGCCGAAAAAACAACAAATAATTCCTGATCCGGAAAGCAATTATAGAAAAATAATCGATCTTTGCCGTTCGTCCGAAGAATCCGATCCCGGCCTCGTTCTTCCTTTATTAGCGGATACCTTTAATTCCATGGGAGCGCTTTATCAGAGGCAAAACCGGCTCGAAGAAGCAGAAATCGCTTATAGGGAAGCTTTGGCTATTTTCCTGAAATTAAACGATTTAGATGAGAAAGAATTTGAGATAGCTTTACAAGGGACTGTACCGGATGATTTTTTTACCGATAAAGACATAAACCGTCTCGAAGAATTGATGGACAAATGGCGTGAGTTCCGGGATCATAACGGAGAAATGACCACAGCCGACCAGGAGGAATTGGATCGTTTAATTGAAAAAGAGCTGGAAGCGTCAATCTTACGAGTGGAGAAAAATGAAGAGGAGCTGGCTTCTAAATAATCCCACAAAATGAATCCATTTTATCTCCCCGTGGCGGCTCGCGCCGGTCTTAAATGCGAATACTGTCGAGCGCCGCAAAAAGTTATAAATGCCAGATTTGAAGTTGAACATATTATTCCACGCGCAAGCGGAGGGCTCGACTCTATTGAAAATTTTGCGCTGGCGTGTCATTCCTGCAATAAGCACAAATGGAGATTTGTTTCCGGCTTAGACGAAGAAACAGAAAAAGTTGTCAGGTTGTTTCATCCCCGGCGACAGAGATGGAATGATCATTTTTCAGTAGATGCGGGAGCAGGAAAAGTTACCGGTAAAACTTCGATCGGCAGAGTTACCGTGAAACGGCTGAACATGAACGGCAATATTCAAACACAGGCCAGACTGAGTTGGATAAAAAGCGGTAATTTCAGTTGACTAATACTCACTTACAAACAATCTTTCCTCGCCGTATTCCGGCAGGTTAATTATTTTTTCGAATTTGAGGCCGATCTTTTCCAGCACTTTGGCGGAGGCGTCGTTGGTCGGGGAAGTGATCGCGACCACTCGCTCGATCCCGAGCGTGTTGCGCGCGTGGTCCAGCATGGCGGCGGCCGATTCCGAGGCGTAGCCTTTTCCCCAAAATTTTTCCATAAAGCCGAAGCCGATGTCCACGTCGTCCAGCGAATCGCGTTTGATCAGCCCGCACAAGCCCACGGGCGTGTCGCAGTCTCGCAAAGCGACGCGGTAAAAACCGAAGCCGAATTTTTCATAGCTCGTCGTGTAACGCTCGGCGATATATTCGGTCACCACTTCGATGGTGCGAAAACCCTTGTCGCCCAGGTTGCGGATCCAGCCCGGATCGTTCATCAATTCCAGGATAAATTCCGCGTCTTCCGTCGTCACCTCGCGCAGCGCCAGTCTTTCCGTTTCGATAATATTCATGGTCTGGAGTAAAATTTTACGGACGTTATTATAAGAACGATCCGGTGTAACACGCAAATTTTCATACAACGATCGGAATACGAAATGAGCATTGACCCAGCCGTCCGAATTCGCCCCGCCGCCACCCGCGATAAAGAGTTTATCATTTCATTAGTGCATCGTCTCACGGAATTCGGCCCGCCGCCCTGGCGCGATGCCGGCCGGATGTATGCGGCCGATGCGAAAATATTGAGCGGCCACCTGCTGGAACAAACCGCCGGAACGGCCATCTTTATCGCGGAAGATGACGGCGGTGTTCCGCTGGGTTTTATTCACCTCCGAACCGGAACGGATCATTACCACACCGAAGAGCACGGCCATATCGAAGATCTGATCGTCGCTCCCGGCGGCGAAGGCCGCGGCGTCGGCAGCGCCTTGATCGCAAAGGGGGAAGAGTGGGCGCGCGGCCGCAGGTTTCGTTGGCTGACCCTCAGCGTGTTTGCGCAAAATCATAGAGCGAGAAAGGTTTACGACCGGCTCGGCTATGGCGAGGACATGATGAAGTACGTCAAGGAGCTTTAGCTGATGGCCCTTCAGATAGAACCACCCCGCTGCTGAAGCAGCACCCCTCCTTCGTAAGGAGGGAAATTTTTGGCGCGCCATCTTAAAACACCCCTCCTTACGAAGGAGGGGTGTCATCCGCTTCGGGTGACGGGGTGGTTCTTGCATGAGGGTGTTTGGGCTCCGGACCGGAGTTCAAACTTACCTCTATTTTTCAAAACGATTGACTTCGCGCCGGCGAAAAAGCTATTCTCCCCGCATCGATAACTCGCATTTTATGCCGCACAGATCTATTAGAAAAATCGCCGCCGGATTGCTGATGATCGTGCTGGGCGCGGGGCAGTTGTTCGGCTTTAGCACCTTTGACAAGCGTTGGGGCGCGATCGTGGGTTATGCGTTCGGCAAAGAGTTCGGTTTCATTCACCGCGAGATCACCCTGAAGGCGATGGAGCCGCTGCAGATCAAAGAGAAGTTTCAGCAAAAGATCGCTTATTGGAATTGGCGGCCCGATTGGGACGAGACAAAGAAAATGCCACCCGATTTTTTGCCCAATCAATGCTATAAACCCGAACACCATTTCGACCGTAACGAGATCGCCGTAAGTTTCGATAAACACGCCGAGGCTTTTACGCGGGCGGCGAAATACGTCGGCGAGCAGCGGGCAATCGTCGTCGCCGGGCTGAAAAAAGAGCAGGGAAAAGACGTGGGCGACGCGCTCCAGGCGACCGGCCGCGCCTTTCACGCGCTGCAGGATTTTTTCTCGCATTCGAACCTGATCGATCTGCCCGAAGCCGATTTTGGCGTCATCAAAAAAGCGCTGGCCGGGGCTTCGTCGCCGCCCGGCGATCTGAAGATCACCGGTTATGACATCAGAGCCGGCGGAGCAAAAATAGGCGAGCCTTTTGCCCACGATGTCTTTTCCAAGGACGAGCAGGAAAAGAACGACGAAGCGCAAAAACCGATCGAACCGGCTTCGGCTTTTTACGACAAAAACAACCCCGGCAAAACCAAATTCGAAGGCGCGCGCGATGCCGCCGCCGACTATTCACGCCAGTGGCTGGAAGGCGTCAGAAACGAGGTAGGGCCGGCGGCCTGGGCCAGGCTGAATGATGACGGCATCGAACCGGCGATCAGCGACGAAGGCTGCGCGAACAAAACCCCGGCGGCTTCGCTTGATACGTCGAACTGGCTGTATTTTACTTAAGGCGGCAGATGTTAGGGCTAGAGGTCAGATGTTGGCCGAGTTTTGCCGATAAAGTCGCTTTTTTCGTGTTGTTTAGTGTAATTTCGTGGTTCCGCCTTTTATAGCCATAAGAAATAAGCTTAAGAAGTAACCACGAAATCACACCAAATCACACCAAATCACACGAAAAAAACATTGAGCATCCGCGCTCCCGATAATCCCCAATCCCCAAATCTAAAATCAAAATGATTCTTCACATTCCAGGCAGACGCGCGTGTTTTTCCAGATCTCGTAATTCTTACGGTACTCGGCCGTTTTCTTTTGCAGGGCCAGCCGCTGGATAAGATAGTCTGCCGCGATCACGGCAAAACCGGCGGCGCAGGCCGCGCCGGGCGAAATTCCCACCCATTCCACCAGCACGAACACCAGAAAAGCCGCCGTCAGCGCGACGCCCGAAAAAAGCCACCAGGAAAAACGCGGTTTTGCCGGGGGCGGGAATTTTGCCGCCATCAGCGTTTCCGGCGTCGGGCGGACATTGCCTCCGTCGAGATAAAATCCGGCCCCGCCGGTGACGGCGACGCGGCCGATGCTCGAACGCATGTAATTTTTTGCCAGGTCGTAGATAGAACTCAGGGAGCGGGTGTCCGAGGCTCCGCAGTGCGGGCAGGCGTTGGGGTCGGGTTTGAGCGTTTCGCTGATCGGTATGCCCCTTTTTCGAAAATGGTTTTGGTGCGCCCTGCAGGATTCGAACCTGCGACCCTTTGATTCGAAGTCAAATACTCTATCCAGCTGAGCTAAGGGCGCACGAATTTTACCGGCTTTAAGAAAACTATCGCGGGTGAGGAAAAGTGTCAAGCGGCGTTTTGAGTCCCGCCTTTAGGCGGCTCGCTTTTAACAGCAGCTAAGAGCAGCCTAAAGGCGGGACTCAAACGCCCTGACAATTTAAACTGCTTAAGCAGGGAAGCTAAGCGCTTTTAAGCGCAAATATGCGGGCGCTTATTTTTAAGCGAGTAATTAATTTAGCGGTTGTATAAGAAATAAGCAGTTAAAGCAGTGATTTAAAGCGCTAAAAAGAAAGCGTTAATAACATAAGCAAAGCCTTAAAACTTAAAATCTAAGCGCTTTGAAAAGCACTTAAATCAGGCGCTTATTTGCCCTGAAATTCCTTGCGGATAAAGGCCACCAGGGTTTTGATCTCCTCGGCTTTGAACTTGTGACCGAAGCCCGGCATTCCCTCGCCGCCCTTTTCGACTTGCTCGATCAGATCTACGTCTTCGGCCTTGATGGCGCTGGGGCGCTTAAAGCTCGGCACTTTGACCGTCTTGCCGTCGATATTCGGCTGGCCGCCCTCGCCGTTGTCCATATGGCAGCGGGCGCAGTCATCCTTATATATCTTTCTGGAAGCCGCGAATTCATCAAATACCTTTTTAGAGGCTAATTCGTCAGGATCCGGAGGGATGGAATTGGCCGGTTTTGCGGCATTGTTTGCCGTGTTCGACGCGACGTTGGGAGGGGCCGGTTGATTGCCCGCGCAGCCGAAAATGAACAGAGCCAGCCCTGCTATTATAATGCTTAGCTTAAAAATGCGCATAAAGCGGTTGTTAAAAGCCGGCATCGATCTTCCGGCTTCCTTTGAACTTTCTATTTATTTGTTGTGAACGCAGTCTAACCTAAGTCGCCTCGGAAATACAAGAAAAATCTTTCAAATTCAAAAGATTTAATAAAACGGCAACATCCGGCGAAATCCGAAACAATATTAGCGCGGTTAATAGCGAAGCACGCAAGAGTTTTATTTGCAACAGTTAGGCAGCCTTACAACGCCCATTTCGGGTAACGGATGAGCCGAGCGGACGCAGGATGAATTTAGGGCCGTAAACTGTTGCCAGGGCGTAGTTTAATATGCCTATTCAAGCGGTTCCTGAGGGCGTATTTCCAAGTTATAACTTTGTCTAATAAGCTGATCTTGCCGGTGAAAATCGCGCTTGAAATGCGCTGATCAGAGGCTTATGCTTGGTCTATGGAAACACGAGGAAATCTGATCGACGGGCAATGGCGGCTGTCCGGGCAGACTTATCGCTTAAAATCGCCATTTTCCGGCGCGGAGCTGGCGGAGATCTCCGTGGCTGATAATGCGCAGATCGAGGCCGCAGTCGCTGCCGCCGTGGCCGCGAGCGAAAAATTGCGCGAGATGCCGCGGTTTCAGGTGTCGGATCGCCTGGCGAGGATCGCGCAGGGCATCGCGGACCGTCAGGACGAATTCGCGCGTACGATCGCGCTCGAGGCGGCAAAGCCGATCCGGGTGGCGCGGGGTGAGGTTTTGCGCGGCATCGAGACCTTCAAATGCGCGGCGGAAGAGGCTAAACGGTTCGCCGGCGAGGTGGTGCCGGTTGATACGCAGCCGACCGGGTCCACCGGGCGCCGGAAAACGGCCTGGACGGAAAAAGTGCCTCGAGGCGTGATCTTCGGCATCTCGCCGTTTAATTTCCCGCTCAATCTGGTGGCGCACAAAGTGGCTCCGGCGCTGGCTTCGGGTAATGCGATCATCGTCAAACCGTCGCCCCGGACGCCGCTGACTGCCATTCTGCTGGGCGAAGTCTTCCTCGGCGCCATTAAAGGGGGCAATTTTCCCGCCGGGGCGCTGCAGATCCTGCAGATGGACGTGGCCGATATCGACGGTGTGCTGGCGGACGAACGAATCGGGATGATCTCTTTTACCGGCAGCGCGGCGGTCGGCTGGGATATCAAGCAGCGTTCGGGCAAAAAAGCCGTCGCGCTCGAACTCGGCGGAAACGCGCCCGTGATCATCGACGAAACCGTCGATTGGAAAAGATCGCTCGACTCCGCCGTCACGTCGGCTTTTGTCTATGCCGGGCAGGTCTGCATCTCGGCGCAGCGTTTTTATCTCCACGAATCCATTTTTGATGAATGGACGGCTGAATTCACCGCTAAAGCGAAGGCCCTGAAAAAAGGCGACCCGCTGGCCGAAGATACGGCGCTCTCGGTGATGATCGACGAAGCGGCGGCCGAACGCGCGGTTTCGTGGGTTAAGGAAGCCGCGGACAACGGCGCGAAACTGCTCTGCGGCGGCGGGCGCGAAGGCTCGCTGATGGAGGCGGCCGTTTTGACCGGCACCACGCCGGAAATGCGCGTCGTCAGCGAAGAAGTTTTCGCGCCGGTCGCCGTGGTGGAAAAATTCGCCGATTTCGGCGCCGCGATCGACGCGGCAAATAATTCGAAATACGGCCTGCAGGCGGGCGTTTTCACGCAGGATCTGTCGCGGATGCGCGAAGCCGCGCGGCGGCTGGAATTCGGCGGCGTGATGATCAACGAAATGCCGCATTTTCGCGTGGATAATATGCCCTACGGCGGCGTCAAAGATTCGGGCTTCGGCCGCGAAGGCGTCCGCTACGCGATGGAAGAAATGTGCGAGACGCGGCTGATCGTGGTTGGCTGACATATGGAACGTCTATGGAGCGTCTATGAAGCGCGGGCAATGGACGTTCTGCGCCCAAAAATACAAATCTATTCGCGCTAATGCGCCGCATAAGTGTTTCACCGCTTCCCGGGTGTAACACCGGAACACCTGTAACGCTTTTGAAACGCTCTTTTTGGGACATTTTAAGTTCAAACAACATGCGCCTTACCGCGCCTATCCAAGCATAACTTAACCGCGCGGTTCCGGGCGATGACGGGTTAGGAACTTTGGCGAGACCGGTGAAATTCGTTTGATTTCTGCTGATATATGTAGCGTGGTATCTTTGCCCGCAATGGACGCTCTGCGCCGAAATACAAATCTATTCGCGCTAACGCACTCAAAAAGCGGGCAGAGATGCCCACGCTCCATAAAGAACCACTCCTCCTTATCATAGGGGGGAGTTTTAAAGAACCCGATTCTTTGTCATTTTCCAAAATTAGTTTAGAATTTTCACAGTTTCCCGCTGACCTTACTATGTCCAGACAACTCATTAACCAGTACTACAACCAGCTTGCGAATTTAATTCGTCACGGCGGGGCGCGTAATGAGATGTCGATTCGTCGCGCATTCGAGACGCTTTTGAATTCCTATGCCGACCGGCGCGGCTTATTGCTCGTCCCTGAGCTAAAAGTCCTGGGAACTAAAGGGCGCGATGTGACGCCGGACGGGGTTTTGAAAAATGCTATGCGGCTGGATTTCGGGCTCTGGGAAAGCAAGGATGAAAAGGACGACATTGATAAAGAGATCCAAGCTAAAATAAATAAAGGTTACCCGCTGACAAATATTCTTTTCGAAGATACTCAAACCGCCGTGCTGTACCAGGACAACCAGCAGGTGATGCGGGCGCCGATGGATGACGAGGCAAAACTGGACGAAATTCTTAACCGCTTTATCAGCTTCGAGCCGCCGCAGGTCAAGGACTTCATCCGCGCCATCCAGCAGTTCAAGGAAGACATCCCGGACATCGTGCAGAGCCTGCGCGAGCTAATGGACAATGAGGCGCAGAAGAATAAGGATTACCGCGAAGCGCGCGACCTCTTTTTCGAGCTGTGCAAGGCCGAGATCAATCCCGACATCGCCCCGGAAGACATCCGCGAGATGATGATTCAGCACATTCTGACCGCCGATATTTTTAACAGCGTTTTCGACGGTTCGAATTTTCACCGCTCGAATAACATCGCCCGCGAACTGGAAAGGGTCATCGACACTTTTATGACCATTCCGGTGCGGCAGAATTACCTGGCAAACATCCGGCATTATTACCAGACGATACGCGAAAATGCCTCGCGGATGGCCGATCATCATGAAAAACAGGGATTTCTGAAAACTGTCTATGAAGATTTTTATAAGGTCTATAATCCCAAGGGCGCGGATAAACTGGGCGTGGTCTATACGCCGAACGAGATAGTGCGTTTTATGATCGAAAGCACGGACTATCTGCTGGAAAAACACTTCGGGAAAAATCTGCACGATAAAAATGTTGAGATACTCGATCCGGCAACAGGTACGGGCACGTTTATTACTACCCTGATCGATTCGATTGCGCCGAAATATTTGAAGCATAAATACCTCAACGAAATTCACGCCAACGAAGTCGCCATTCTGCCTTATTACATCGCGAATCTGAATATCGAATATACCTATCAACAGCGGATGAAAACGTACGAAGAATTTCAGAATATCTGCTTTGTCGATACGCTGGACAATACTGACGCGCTCGCCTACGAAGCGCAAAATCTGGCCTTGAATTTCGGACTCAGCCACGAAAACAGCGAACGCATCCGGCGGCAGAATGAGCGAAAAATTTCAGTGGTTATCGGAAATCCTCCATACAACGCGAATCAGATGAATTTTAACGAATTCAACAAGAACCGCGATTATAACTACATTGATAAGCGAATTAAGGACACTTTTGTTTATCATTCGACCGCGCAGAAAACAAAGGTTTATGACATGTACGCCCGTTTTTACGCTTGGGCGATGGAGCGGGTGGATAAAAACGGAATAATCGCTTTTATCACCAACCGCAGCTTTATCGACAGCCGAACTTACGACGGTTTTCGAAAAGTAGTCGCCGATAGCTTTGATTTTGCTTACATAGTCGATACCCGCAGCGATGTGCGCGTGAATCCTAAAATTGCCGGTACAACTCATAATGTCTTCGGAATCCAAACGGGCGTGGCGATCATGTTTCTCGTGCGCAAAGCGGAAACAAAGAAAAAGTCTTGCAAGATCGACTACGCGGAAATGGACGATTTTTGGCGCAAGGACGTAAAGCTACAATGGTTAAGTGACAATCCACTCAAATCTATTTCATTCCGAAAAATTACTCCGGATATCAAAAACAATTGGCTAAATCTTGCGGATACTAATTTTGAGGATTTAATACCTCTAGCCGACAAAGAGGTGAAACTTGGACATAAAAGAGAAGGTGCAGTTTTTCAATTATTTTCTTTAGGTGTAGCAACTAATAGGGATGAGTGGCTCTATGACGTTGATAAAGATAATTTAAGGCGAAAAATTCAATTTTTTTCTGACCATTACAAAAAGGCAAAAAAAGAATTTTGGAGACTTAAAAATAAGGACGAATTTCGAGATATAACGATAAAATTTACTTCGGAAATCCTTGATCATTTCGTGAAGAATTCGGAACTCGATTTTGATGAAGCTAATTTTAAGGAGGCTTTATTTAGGCCGTACATAAAAGAGTGGACTTATTTCGACCGAATAATAACCCATAGACTTTACAAGCAAAACAGTTTTTATCCTATTGGCACTGACTGGGACAATAAAGTTATTTGTTTTTCTGGACCATCCTCTAGCAAAAATTTCCAAGTATTGTCATGTAGTAAATTAGTAAGCCTGGATTTTCTGGAAAAAACTCAGACAGTTGCTCTTTACACCTACGACTCCGAAGGCAATCGTCATGACAATATCACCGATTGGGGCCTGGAACAGTTTCGCGAAAATTACAATGATAAGAAGATCGGGAAAGAAGATATTTTTCATTATGTTTACGGCGTGCTGCACGATCCGGCGTATCGCGAAAAATACGAGTTGAATTTGAAGCGTGATTTTCCGCGCGTGCCTTTTTATAAAGATTTTTGGCAGTGGGCGAAATGGGGCGCGGAGCTGATGAAGCTGCACATTGGCTATGAAACCGTCGAGCCTTACCCGCTGCAGGAAAAAAATGTAGGGGCAGCCCTCGTGGCTGCCCGCGCAAAAGAAACGGGCAGGGACAAGCCCCGCCCCTACGATGTTCCCAAAACAAAACTCCGGGCAGATAAAGAAAATGGCACGATCGAGCTTGATGCGGAGACTTCGCTGCACGGTATTCCTTCGCCGGCATGGGAATATAAGCTTGGCAACCGTTCGGCGCTGGAATGGATACTGGACCAATACAAGGAAAAGAAACCTTCCGATCCGACCATTGCGGAAAAATTCAACACCTATCGTTTTGCCGATCATAAGGATCAGCTGACCGATCTGCTAAAACGCGTTTGTACTGTCAGCGTGGAGACAATGAAAATTGTCGAGGCAATGAAAGTCGCCGGGAAGTATCTGAAATAAAAGAGTATGGAACGCGGTAGGGATGCCCGCGCTCCATGGAGACCCACTCCGTCGCGGAAGCCGCGCCACCCTCCTTCGTAAGGAGGGGAGTTTAAGATAAAAAAGAGCCGCTGATTAAACGACTCTTTATATTTCGAAATTTAATTTTTTTGATTAGCCGCGGACTCTGACGTAGCGGACGTATCTGCGGCCGTTGACCCAGTAGGTCTGTTTTACCAGGCGCGTGCGCTGATTGTTGCGCCAGCCGAGATGGCGGCCGCGGTTGCGGTTGCGGTTCCAGCTGCGGTTCCGCCGGCCGTTTCCGATCCGGACCCTGATCTGGGGCGCGAATTCATACGCGGCCACCGAATTCGTTTTTTCTGAAGCGGCATAACCTGTTCCCGGCAAAATAATGACGGCGGATGCAAACATCAGCACCAGAATGATTAATTTATTTTTCATAAGACTCTCCCTCTTGTTCTAAACTAATGTGTCCTAAAAAAGGTCACACGACCAAAAGAGTTGCAACCATCGTGCCACTGGCGGCGAAATAAGAATATAGGACGCGTTTAGGGTGTAAAAATCTTTTTCTGCGCATTTTGCGCCTTTTTGCGGCTAATGTAACATCAAAACTTAGAATGCGGGCAGAGATGCCCGCGCTCATAATAAACGGTTCAGAGTTCACACTTTAGTTTGTCTTAAATTTAATCGAAGACACACTAAAAGTGTGAACTCTGAACGAAGAGCGAGCAGAGATGTCCGCGCTCAGAATAAACGGTTCAGAGTTCAAACTTTAGTTTGTCTTAAAATTTAATCGAAGACACACTAAAGTTTGAACTCTGAACGAAGAGCGAGCAGAGATGCCCGCGCTCATAATAAACGGTTCAGAGTTCAAACTTTAGTTTGTCTTAAATTTAATCGAAGACACACTAAAGTGTGAACTCTGAACGAAGAGCAGGCAGGGATGCCCGCGCTCCATAAAAGAGCTCCATAAAGAGATGCCGCGCTTTATAAATATGAAAAAAACGATACTTCTTTTTCTGATCGTATTGACTGCCGGGTTTTCGGCATTTTCCCAGCAAACCCTCACCGTTGCCGGTTTGCAGGAAACGGTCACGGTGCGGCGCGATGCGCGCGCGATCCCCTATATCGAAGCCAAAAACGAAGCCGATCTTTATTTTGCGCAGGGATACGTGACGGCCGGCGACCGTCTGTTTCAGATGGATCTGATGCGGCGGGTGGCCCGCGGCGAGACGTCGGAAATTTTCGGCCGACAGGGCCTGGAAGAAGACAAGCGCTGGCGTAAACTGGGTTTTACGCAGATCACGCTGGAAAGCTACCGGCTGCTCAAGCCGGAGCTGAAAAACGCGCTCGACAGCTATACGCGCGGCGTCAACGCCTATATCGCGACCCTGACCGCGGACACGCTGCCGCCGGAATATAAATTATTGCAGTTTAAACCGCGCGAATGGCTGCCGACCGATTCGATGGTGATCGGGAAAATTCTTTCGGATTCGCTGAGCAACACCTGGCGGCAGGACCTTTTCCGGGTGGCGGTCGAGCAAATGCCGAAAGACAAAGCCGCCATGCTGCTGAACCAGATGACGGAATACGACGTGGTGCTTTTCGGGAAAGACGCGGCAGCGGCTAAAAATTCAAAATTAAAAATTAAAAATTCAAAATTCAAGAATTCAAGATCCGGAATTCAGATTCAAAACTTCAACCGGCTGATCGATCTGACCGCAGCGATCGACGACGCCCGCCGCGCTTCGCTGGAAAAAGTCGGGCTCTATGCCGAAGACCAGGCCGCCAGCAACAACTGGGTCGTCAGCGGTAAACGCACCGCCGACGGCAAAGCCATTCTCGCCAACGACCCGCACCTGCAGGCGACCGCGCCCGGCATCTGGTATCTATCGCATCTCAGCTTGCCGGATAACCGCGTTTCGGGTGTCACTTTTCCCGGCGCTCCGGGCATCGTGCTCGGGCACAATCAAAATATCGCCTGGGGAGCGACCAATCTCGGGCCGGACGTGCAGGACCTTTACCTGGAGACTTTCGATCCGCAGCGCGGCGAAATGTACCGCACCGAAAAAGGCTGGGAAAAAGCCGCCGTGCGCAGCGAAGAGATCAAGGTGAGAAAAAATCCGCTCGGGCCGGTGACGGATCAGGACGTCGAAAAGCTCAGCGTGGTGGAAACGCGCAACGGCGTTATTTATTTCGAAGACGGCGATAAGAAATACGCTCTGAAATGGACCGCGCGCGACCCGAAAAATACCGAGCTCGGCGCGTTTTATTATCTGAACTACGCGAAGGACTGGAACGGTTTTAATACGTCGCTGAAACAATACGGCGGCGCGACGCAAAATTTTGTCTATGCCGACGTGAAGGGAAATATCGGCTGGCATACGGCCGGCACGGTTCCGCTCAGACGCGAAGGCGACGGCTCGATGCCGTACGACGGCGCGAAGGGCGAGGGCCAGTGGACCGGCGCGATCCCTTACGATGAAATGCCGAATCTTTACAACCCCGCAGCCGGCTTTATCGTGACCGCGAATCAGCGGGTGGTGGCTAACAGCAACCGGTATTTTTCGATCCTCTCGCGCGATTCCGCCACGCCATGGCGCGCGCGCCGGATCTACGAAATGCTCGAGCGCAACCGGAAAGTCACGCTGGACGATTGCCGCGATATTCAGCTCGACGTTTTTAACCGGCCGCTGATGGAATTTGCGATAGAAGTAGACAAGCTCCGCGCGGCCACGCCGGCGACCATCGGGCAGATCAACGCCTGGAATTTCCGGATGGATTACGATTCGAAAGAAGCTCTGATCGTAAATGAAATGCGCGTGGTCTTTGCCGAAAAACTGGCGGAAGCAAACCTGGTCGATAAGGACGGCAAGCGGCTGAACATCCCGACCTATGTCGTGCGCGAACGCGCGCTGCTGCCGGTGCTGAAAAATAATATGAAGGAATGGCTGCCGAAAGGCTACGCGTCGTTTAAAGACCTGCTGCTGGATTGCGAAAAACAGGCGCGGCTTAATCTGAACGCGCTGGCCGCGCGGCTGAAGATCGCGCCCGGCGACCTGGTCTGGGGAAATTATTTCACGGCGAATTTTTTTCACCCGCTGGCGGGCGCTCCGCTGATCGGCGGGCAGTTCACCGTGCGTCCGACGGGCGTCAGCGGCAGCGGGCAAACGCCCAACGTCGGAGCCAGCGTTTCGATGCGGCATCTCGCGGAACCGGGAAACTGGGACGCGACGCGCCACGTCATCCCGCTCGGCCAAAGCGGCGACCCGAAATCTCCGCACTTCAAAGACCAGTTCGAATCATGGCGCACCGGCAAGCCCGAAATATTCTGGTTCTCAAAAGAAGCCGTGGAAAAAAACGCGACCGAGGTGACGGTAATGGCGCCGAAGAAATGAAGTAGCGCCGGCGTCTCGCCGGCTGTCGCGAGTGCGTCCCCGCGCTCGCTTTTGAAACTGTCGGCGGGACGCCGACAGGACAGCCCCGTTAAAGCTGCGACGGTGGCGTTACGTATTCACCAGCCGAGTCGATCCCTTAGCGCGGTGATGTGGGCGGCGTGGTGTTTGCCGTGCCAGGCATAGAGCCCCAGCACGCGCCCGAGGGGCATCACGTAATCGGGAATCCCGGTGAACGAGCCGCTATTTAAAATTTCTTTTATTTGACTGCTATCTAAAACCGTTTCTGAATTCGCGAGAAATTCCGGGTGCAGGTAGCCGCGTTTCAGATCTTCGTCGCTTAAAGAATTTAACAAAACGGCCCAGCGCTGGTGGAGCGCTTCGAGCAGGCGCAGGGAAGTTTCGACCGGCGTGTTTTCCACGTCGCCTAGCTTGGCCCATTCGCTTTCTTCGTAGGCTTTGATGGTCGGCAGGTCTTCGGTCAGCGTCCATTTAAAGCGGATGAAGGCGTTCATGTGGCTGTCCGGCACGTGGTGCGCAACTTGGCGCAGGGTCCAACCGCCTTCGCGATAGGGCGTGTCGAGCTGGTCGTCGTTCAATCCATCGAGCGCCGCGCGAAGAATCTCCGGCAGGGCAGCGATCTCATTCGTCCAGGTTTCACGCAGCTCCGGCGTCAGGCGCTCCGGCGGCGCAAATGTTCCGATCGGGTAGCGGTCGTCTATGGCGGCGTCTGTCATAGCGGTAGGGTACAAGGAAAAGCGACAGGTGACAAGGCAACGAAGTCAGAACCGGGAGCGGTAGCGACCGCCGTTACAACGCTACCGCTTCCGGTTCTGACCTCATTATTGAGGAGTCGCCACCGATAGAAAATCCTGCAGGATCACGGCGGCGGCTTCGCTGTCGATCAGGGCTTTGCGGTCTTTAATCTCAACGCCGCGTTCTATTAAATTTTCTTCGGCCGCGACGCTGGTCAGGCGTTCGTCCTGTAAAAATATCGGGATGGCCAGTGAAAGAGAGAAATTCCGGGCCAGCCGGCGCGTGTCCAGCGAATTTTCGCTTTCGCTGCCGTCCATGTTTAACGGCAAACCCAAAACCAACCCGACGGCATCCAATTCTGAGACCAGTTTTTTGACTTCTAAGAGCAGTTCTTTCCAGCTTTTACGCTGGATGACGGGCAGCGCGCGGACGGCGATGCGCAGTTCGTCGCAGGCGGCGGCGCCGACCCTTTTTTTACCGAGGTCGAGCGACAGCACGCGCCCGGCGGCCGGAAGCCGCGAAAGGTCGGAAAAATCATGTATATTAAACGTTTCTGTATCTTGCACGAGTCAAAAGGTTGTCGGATAATGTTTAACAGTCAGGCGCGCCTGCTTTTCAAGTGAAACAAAGATTAGCAGTTTGCGTAATAATTAGCTATTGAGAGATTTGAATAGAGGTTTTACAGAATGAATTCTCGCTTTAAGGTTGGCATAGTTTTGGTTTCGGTGTTGATCTCGGTGTACGCCTTTGGCGGAGCGCTGCTCAGCAGCCCGCTGGCAAATTATTTCGGCGTCAGCGCCCAGCAGCCGATCAACGACGCCGGCGCGCAGATGCGCATTTTCGAAAGCGTCCTGCAGCACATCCAGAACGATTACGTCGATGAACCTAATATGGAAAAGGTGCGCGCGGGCGCGCTGCGCGGATTGGCCTATGGGCTCGACCCTTATTCGTCGTACCTGACCGCCGACCAGGTCAAGGATTTCCAGGCCAAAAAAGCCGCCAATCAGGTGGGCGTCGGTTTGGAAGTCTCGCAGGTTTCCGGTTACCTCTACGTCATTTCCGTTATCAAGGGTTCGCCCGCCGATAAGGCCGGGATGAAATCCGGCGACATCGTGGAATATATCGACACCAAAGCCACCCGCGATATTTCGCTCTACGACGCGAAACAGCTTTTGCTGGGCGCGGACGGTACAAAGGTCGCACTGCGCGTGCTGCGCTCCGGCGAAAAACCGGCGACGCTGACCGTCGTGCGCGGCGGTTACAAGGTGCCGGAAGTCGAAGTGAAGATGGAAGAAGGCAAGGTCGCCAATATTAAAGTTTACAGCCTCGAGGACGGGGAATCGGTCGATATCAAAAACCGGGTCGTGGAACTCAATAAACAGGGCGTGCAAAAGATCGTGCTCGATTTGCGCAACGTGGCCGCGGGCAATCTGAACGAAGGCGCGAATGTAGCGAACCTCTTTATCAAGGAAGGCAATCTGGCGCAGGTGATCGGCCGCGAAGGCAAGGTCATCCGCACCATCGCCGCCGATCCGGCCAAATTCGTTTTCTCCGGCCAGGTCGCGGTGCTGATCGATCTGGGCACTTCGGGCGCTGGCGAGGTAGTGGCGAGCGCGATGCTGGAAAGCAAGCGCGGCGAAGTGATCGGCGAACGGAGCTTCGGCGCGGGCACCGAACAGCAGCTTTTCCCGCTGCGCGGCGGCGACGGCCTGCTGCTGACGACGGCCAAATGGGCTTCGGCTTCGGGTAAAACATTTCTCGCGGACGAACGGCTCAGTTCCGGCGTCAAGCCTTCGGTGGAAGTAAAGCACCCGGAAAATCCCGAACCGCTCGACCCCGAAGATCTGGCCAACCAGGACGAAGGACCGGCCCCGACCGAACAACAGCCGCAGCAGCCGGTCGCGACCCCAAAACCCGCCGCGCCCAAAGTACAGGAAGACCTTCAGTTGAAAAAAGCGCTGGAGATCCTAAACGGCAAAGCCGCCACGGCAGCGAAAGCCGCAGAATAAGAACGCGATACGTAATACGTGATACGCAAAAGGGCAGCCGGGTGGCTGCCTTTTTTATTTTGAGAATGAGATCAGAGCCGGGGAGCGGCAGCGACCGGTCCGGATCCTGTTTCAACTATCGGCGTTTTTTATCGCAGCTGCGAACGCTGCGCGTTCGATTGCCCCGGTCGCTGCCGCTCCCCGGTTCTGACAAGAGCCGTTGCGGGCAGGGACAATCCCTGCCCTACGGTTATTTCCTGGTAACTTCCCAACTACCGGTATGCCCCTCGGTGGTAAATTCGCCCGCGAGTTTTCCGTCTTTCAGCGCGCCGGTCAGCGCGATCGACTCGTGTTTGGCAAATTCCGCGGTGAAGGTCAGCTTGCCATCGACCCAGCTTCCGTTGGTGACGGTTCCGGCGCCGGTGTGATCGGAGGTGATGGTGCCGGTGACTTTGGTACCTTCGAGTTTGAGCACCAGCGTGCAGGGTTCGGTAAAGGTCATTACTTTAAGGTTACCGCTCCACTCGCCGCTGATCGAGTCGGCCGGGTCGGCCGGAGCGTTATTGACGTGGATCCTGGGGGAATCGACCTTGGGCGGGGTGCTGCGATCGCAGGTTCCGGTAAAGGCCGCGAATAGTGTTAATGAAAAGGCGATGGCTAAAATTTTCATAAAATGTATTTTTGCTCCTGATAAATTAAATTTTCAGCCGGCAGTGTATAGCTGGCGGCTGTAACGATTAATAGGTCACAGCCCGCGACACGTCAATAGATACCAGCGTGGTAAATGTCCAATAATGGACAAAAGGCATTATAGTGTTCGATAATGTCAGGACGATGACAGAAGAGAATAAAAAGGACCGCCGGATAAATCGCACTCGCCAGGCTCTGCGCGACGCGCTGATAGCCCTGATCCTGGAAAAACATTACGACGAGATCACGGTGCAGGACATCATAGATCGAGCCAACGTCGGGCGCTCCACTTTTTATACCCATTTTCGCGACAAGGAAGACCTATTTCGGGGCGACTGGGAACGCCTGCTCGAGGCCTTTGCCCAACATATAAATTTACCCGGCACGGCAAACAAACAATGTATGCCGATCGAGGGATTGTTTTTGCACCTGAAAGATTTTCACCATTTCTATCGGGCGCTGATCAGATCGCAGATGATCGACCGGCTTTTTACCTACGGCTGCGGCTACCTGGCACAGTGCATCGAGAAGAAATTTGCCGCAGAGCCGCCGAAGCGTTTCAAAGTTCCGCTGCCTGTGATCGCAAATTACCTGGCGCTGCAGATGTTTGGACTGCTGAAATGGTGGCTGGATAATAATATGCCTTACCTGCCGAGGGAAATGGACGAGATGTTTCACCAGATGGTGACGCCGGGGATACGCGCGGTCGTGGAAGGCGGGGAAGAGTCGCCGAAATCAAGCGAAATAAATTTTCACGCGGTCCACAATTAATACAACAGCTTTCTGATCTCGCCGTGCTTTAAGAAAGCGTCCGGGTAATCTTCGACCACGGCGTGGTAGCGCTCCATGAATTCCAGATCGGGATTGTCTTCGCTAAACAGCTCCCGCGCCTGGGTGATATAATCCGCCGCGTTCTGTTCGTTGAGAGGGAATTCCTTGTCGGCGTTTGCTTCGTCGATCAGCACGATCAGGTCTGTCATTCGCCGCAGCCAGGCAAACTGCGCGTGATCGATCAATAACTGGAGCAGCTCGCCGGTCGAAACCTGCCCGAAGAGCGCTTCAAATTCGCGGCGCTCGAATTCAAGCATTATCTTGTGCTGCTGCAATATCTTAAGCCTAAGCTCTAAAAGTCTTTCTTTAATATTTTGCGACATGATTCCCCCCTTAAATTTATATTCTACTATATTAAATCAGCCGCGGATTTTCACGGATAGACACGGATTAATTTCCTGATCCGTGAAATCTGTGTTTATCCGCGGCTATTTTGTTTCGTGTAATTTGCGGATTTTCACGGATAGACACGGGATTAATTTCCTGATCCGTGAGATCTGTGTTTATCCGCGGCTAATTCTTTTCGAACGCTTCGCGCGCAATGCCGGCAAGAATGCCGAATGAATTCGGCGCTCCCAATTATTTCTGAATAAAAGTCCCTTTGCGCAGGTCGGTCAAGGCCTGTTCGATCTCGGCTTCGGTATTCATTACGAACGGCCCGTAGCGGGCGACCGGTTCGCCGAGCGGTTTGCCCGATATCAGCAAAAACCGCGCGCCTTCGCCCAGCGCCTCGACTTCGATCCCGTCGCCGTCTGCGAAAATGACCAGACGCGGCGATTTAACCTCGGCTGCACCCTCTTCAGGGTCGAATCTGGCTGAGCCTTCAAACAAGTAAGCCAGCGCGGTGTGGCCTTGCGGAACCGCGTGTTTGAACACCGTATTCGCCGGAACCTTTACATCCAGATAGGTCGGATCGGCCGCGATCTCGCTGACCGCGCCGTCCGTGTCGCCCACTTTACCGGCGATCACGCGGATGTTCACGCCGTCCGCGCCTTTGTGTTCGGGAATGCTGTCGGAAGCTACTTCCTGGTAGCGCGGCTTGCTCATCTTGAGCTTCGCGGGCAGATTGACCCAGAGCTGAAAGCCTTCCATCCGCCCGTCCTGCAGGATCGGCATTTCTTCGTGCATGATCCCGCCGCCGGCCGTCATCCACTGCACGTCGCCGCTGCGGATGATGCCCTCGTTGCCGCTGGAATCTTTATGTTTGACGGCCCCGGCCAGCATATAGGTCACGGTTTCGATGCCGCGATGCGGGTGAAGAGGGAAGCCGGCGATATATTCGTCCGGATTGTCCGACCCGAAATGGTCGAAGAGTAAAAACGGATCGACATAGCTCAAACTCCGCGTTGCAATACTGCGTTTTAATTTCACACCCGCGCCATCCGAAGTTATCTCCGGCACGATTACCTGTTCCACGTTTCTTCTTTTGTTAGTCATATCAATAATTTACCTCTTGTCTGTTAATGTAAAACTGTTAAAGCGATTTGTAGCGCTGCCGTCTCGGCGGCCGTCCTGACGGCGTCCCGCCGTCAGTTAAATGCGGGCGGGACGCCCACACCACAGCCAGCGGGACGCTGGCGCTACTAATTTATAGACGCCGCGTGATGCCCCAGCTTTTTCAGCAATCCGATCAGCGTTTTGCGCTCGTCTGCGTCCAATACTTCGACGGCGTGTTCGATCTCGGCTTCATGCTCGGCAAAAGCGCCCTTGATAAACGCCCGCCCCTCGGCGGTCAGATCGACGATCCGCGCGCGGCGGTCTTCCGGCGAGAAAGCCCTGGCGACCAGCCCTTTCTTTTCCAGCCGGTCGATCGCCGAAGTGATCGAACCGCTGGTCAGCAGGATCTTTTTGCCGATCGCGTTGACGGGCAGGGCGCCTTTGTGCAGCAAACATTCGAGAATGCCAAAGTCGCTGGCGCAAAACCCGAAGGCCTCGATGTGCCGGTTAGCGCGCGTTTCCAAGGCGTTCGACGCCCGCCACAATATCAGCCAAACCCGCGTCCCTGTTAGGTTTTCTTCGCTTTTCGTCTTCGTCATATTTATGATTATACAGGAAAGTGTCTTGATGTCAAGTGATTTGATGTCAAGGTAAAAAAATTGGAGTCTGGAGAGTCGCGAGTCGAGAGAAGGGTGGAGTAAACCTCGGAGCGCAGGCATCCTGCCTGCAACGGATGCCGTGCATCCGAAAAGCCGCCTAAAGGCGGAACTCAAAACTGCGGGCAGGGATGTCCGCGCTCCATAAATTCCTGTTGTCCAATGAGCCGCATATTGTTACACTCGCTAGTAGTTTTAGAGTGGACAGAACAGAGATGAAAAGTGACGATTTGAATTTCAGCAGGGAAATTACGATAGAAGCTGCCGACACGGCCCCGTCGGAGGGCCGTTCGATCTTTGCCGTATGCGTTAAAACCGACGATGAAAAATTACTCGTTCCATTACTCGTTCCGATGAAGATATACCAAATCGAGACTCGTGGAGAAAAAATTCTGGTAAAGGATGAAGAAGGGGAGCCCACCGTATACCCGGCTGATTTCTTTATGTATTTAAAAACTTGCACCCGCGCTGGAAGCACTCTTATTGAAAGTGCCTGACAACAGATAAAGAGGGAATTTTTGGCTGACGAAATCAAATCGAAAAGGGTCTGCGTGGTGACGGTGGTGATATCGCTGGCCGTGTTTTTGCTTTATTCGGCGGTGGTTACGGCTTTTTCGCAATCGACCAGCCTGGATTACCCGGCGGCGGTTACGACGAACCAGATCGCTGGCAGGATCAGGGCGCGCGAGATCGGCGATTCGCGGCTGACCAGCCATTATTATCTTTTCGAATCGGGTACGGGCGACGTTTTTCTCAATATCGAAACGTCGAATCTGGAAGGCGACATCGATATTTACACGGCCGGAAGCTTAAAGCCATTGCTTAAAGCAAGTGTTTATGCAGGATCTTATGCAACCGTTATGCAGCGCGACCTCTACTTAAGGCTCCCTTCGCGTCTGATCCTGCGGGTCGAGGGGCGCACGCCGAATGACGACCCGGCCGATTACAAGATCGTGTTCAGCGGGGTGTTTAAGCCGCTTTCGGCCGCCGCCGCAGCGGCGCTGCCGCGGGATCCCGGAACGCCGAAAGTGACCGGCGGGGAAAATCCCGACGGTTCGCGGGTCAGCGCCACCGGCGCCATCATCGTAAAGCCGAAACCTCCCGCGCCGAAAGCAACGCCTACTCCGACACCGAAAGCTGCCGTCGCGCGAAACACGGTAAAGACAGACAAGCCGAAAAAGCTCCCGACCGTCGATCCGAACGCGAAACCGCCGAAACCGAAACTTCCCGCCCCGGCTCCTGAGGCCGCGGATCGGAAAGATACGGACAGGAAAAAAGACGAGTCTGCCAAAAAGCCGGAAAAACCGAAGACGGAAAAGCCGAAGGATATTTCCCCATCGGGTAAAAAGCCGTCCGACGCGGCAAAGCCCGCCAAGCCGGTAAAAACGCCGGCCGATCCGCTGGCCGAAGTTTTTCTCGTGATCGAGATGAAGAACGGCACCAAACTGCGCTACGCGATGAGTGATGTTTTTCAGGTGAACGTCGATGGCGGGGTGGTTAAAATTATCTTAAAGAACGGCAAACTGGTCACGCGTTCGCTGCTCGAGATCGAAGAAATGAAGATCGGACAATAAAACTATGTTTCAAGGATTACGCACGGTCGTTTATAAAGTGGACGACATCAAAAAAGCCAAAGAGTGGTACCAGAAAATGCTCGGGATCGCGCCGTATTTCGATGAAGTGTTTTATGTCGGATTTTCGGTCGGCGGGTACGAACTCGGACTCGACCCGGATATGACGGGCGTCACGCGGGGAAATAATCACGTAGCTTACTGGGGCGTGAAAAACGCCGAAGAAGCCTATGCGGCAATGCTGGAAAAAGGCGCCGAAGGAAACGAGGAGCCGAAGGACGTCGGCGGCGGCATCATCGTCGCAACCGTCAAAGACCCTTTCGGGAATGTCTTCGGAATGATCGAAAATCCGTTCTTTAAGGGCGAAAGTTTGTAGCGCCGGCGTCCCGCCGGCTGTCCTGAACGCGTCCCGCGTTCAGTCTTCAGGAAGTGTCGGCGGGACGCCAACACGACTGCCACCGGGACGGTGGCGCTACGATTACTGTCCTGAACGCGTCCCGCGTTCAGTCTTCAGGAAGTGTCGGCGGGACGCCAACACGACTGCCACCGGGACGGTGGCGCTACGATTACTGCTTGAGTTTTACCAGCGCGGCGTTATTCGGGTTTACTTCTTCCAGTCTTTTGATGGCTTCGGCGAGGGCGGCGGTGTCGCCTTTTTGTTTCAGCGCGCCGCAGAGGTTTTGCAGGGTCAGTTCGTGTTTCGGATCGTAGGTCAGCGATTTGCGGTATTCGGCAATGGCGCGGTCGATGTCGGGCGGCTGGCGGAAGAAAAAGTCAGGCCCATGTCCGTCCGCACGCCGACGTCGGACGGTTTTTGATCCAGCGCGGCGGCGTAGAATTTCTCCGCCTCTTCATATTTTTCACTGTCGAAATTAATATTGCCGAGCCGCACTTTTGTCTCGTAATCTTCCGGCTTGATGCGGTTGGCCAGGGTCAGATAGCGGAGCGCTTCGTCCATCCGCCCGATGCGGTAATACATCATCCCGGCTTCTTTTTGCGCGGCGAAATTGTCGGGTTCGTTTTTGGCTTTTTCCAGCGCCGCCTGGACTTCGGGAATCGCCGCGCCCTGGGGCATCTGCGGCGCCTGAGGCTGGGGTTGTCCGGGCCGCGGCTGCGTTCCGGGAATGTTTTGCGCCGCCGGTATCGGGGCGGGGGCGCTGCGGTTGATATAATTAGCGCCGAAAAATCCGAGGATGAGTCCGAGTAAAAGCCCGATAATGCTGTAGAGAATATTTTGTTGAGTCATTAAACTATTTTTCGATTTTCGAATACCGAGCTGCGATCGTTTTTTTCGTGTTGTTTGGTGTGATTTCGTGGTTCCAGTCTTAACGTGCGATTATTTGAAACTTCAGGAAGTAACACGAAATTACACTAAAACACACGAAAAATACCACGAAAAAAATCCCAGATCCCAAATCCGAAATCCCCAATCGTCAAGCGTAGCTGTGCAGTCCCGGCAGCAGGTAGCTCACGCCTAAATAGGTAAATATCACCAGCGCGAACCCGAGCACGGCAAAGTAGGCGGAGTTGCGCCCGGTCCAGCCGCGGGCGATGCGCGTGTGCAGAAATGCGGCGTAGGTCAGCCATGCGACCAGCGCGCCAGTTTCCTTCGAATCGAATCCCCACGGGCGTCCCCAGGATTCGTTCGCCCAGATCGCGCCCGTGATCAGCAGCATCGCGAGGCCGGCAAAAGCCACGCTCGCCGTTTTGTACATCAGATTATCGAGCGATTCTAAGCTGGGCAGCGAAGACTTTAATTTCTCCGTCCTGAAGCCGAAAAGTATCACAAAGAAAAGCCCGGTCGCGGCCGTCAGCAGCCCGGCGAATTCGACCGGGTTCGTGCCCAAACTGACGTACATCTGCGAGCCGTTATTTTTCAGAAAATCTTTTCCGGCGGCTTCGAGCTGCTGGTTGTTGAGTGTTGTCAGATCTATTTTTTGTTTCGCAGCCAGTTCTTTTCCGGCCGTGATAACCTGCCCCGGCGAAGCCGCGACCTGCTGCTGCAGACGCGCGGGCACATTGGCTTTCGGGATCGCGCCGACGCCCCAGACCCAGACGCCGATCGCCGCGATATAGGCGATCAGCGAGGCCTTCAACAAAATACTTCCGATGGTTTTGCCCGCTTCCACGTTGCGATACAGGTAGAGCAGGTACGCAATTATCACCCCGGCCGAGAGTATCCCGGCAATCGCCATCACCGGCCCCAGGTATGGCATGTCGAGACGGAACGGCGCTTCGAAAGGTTTGCGCCCGGCCGGATTCGGAATAAAAATACCGGCGCGATAAATGAATTCGCTGAAGACGGAAAATTTCGAGACCGAGGCCACGGTCAAAAACGCCAGCAGGCTGGCCCAGACCGCCATCGATTCGGTCTTTACGCCGTCTTTTAACAGGTACATCACCGCCACCGCGAAACAGACCAGCGCCACTCCGTAACTTAAACTCGCCACGCCGACGTGGATCGGACGCCAGTAGGAATCGAGCACCGGCGGCAGGTCGATAAATTCGCCGCCGATAAAACGCGCCAGCGTCAGGATCAGCGCCGCCAGCGGCAGGGTAAATGTCGCCAGGAATTTGAACTTGTCGCGGTTAGCCACGAGCAGCGTCACGATCCCCGCGCCGAAGGCGAAAGCCAGGCTCAGGTCGTAGAGATTGGCGAACGGGATGTAGCGAAACAGCCAGGGCGTGACCGGGTTGCCGCCCGCGCGCAGATCGGCGATCCCGTGATCGAAGGCGTTGACCCAGCGCACCAGCCAGCTCGACAGGTTAAAGAAAACGCCGAGCACCGCCAGGCCGAAACTCCACGTTCGCGCCATGTTCGATTCGGCGTAGAGATTGGTCAGGCCGAAAAGCGCCGCCATCAGATACGAAGCCAGCGCCAGCATCATCAGCGCGCCGTCGGAAATAAAACCGCCGCCGATCTGCAGCCGCGCCCCCAGCATCAAAAACGCGCCGCCGATCGCCAGCATCGCGGGTACGAATGATTTCCAGGTGGACGGCTTTGCCGCGCGTTCGTTAAGTTCGTCGATCGTGATTGATTGAGCCATATTATTCTCGTGAATCGTAAATTGTGAATCGTGAATAGTAATTAGATCGTTGTTCGTGGATCGTAGCAGGTCGTTTCTTACTACGAACAATCATCAACGATCTACGAACCATTACCTTTAGACGCCTGCGTTTCCAGTTCCGCCACAATTTTTTTGAACCTGTCTTCAAAGGCGAAGTGGTTTCTGTTCGTGTTGCCGCCGAGGGTTACTTTGTATAAACCTTCGCGGTCTTTTTCGACCACTCCCCAAATTCTCCGGTGCGAAAAAAAGTAGATCAGGATCAGCATCGTGATCACGCCGAATCCGCCGATGTACCAGGCGATGATCGAACCGTAATAGGGATCGTATTTGATCGACAGCACGTGCGCCAGCGGCGATTTCTGATAGCCGGCCAGGTGCCATTTATAACCCGCTACCGGCGCGCCGACCGGGGCCCCGTCGGGAATTTTCGTGGCAAAGGCGTAGGCGTTAAATGTTTTTCCCTGCGGATCGGTGATCTTTAAGATGACCGCCGGGTTGTTGTATTCGCCGGAACGCGTATCGGGTTTTCCGTTGACCATCGCGAAATCGGAAAAGAAAGCCTGGTATTCGACCTTTGTCCCGTCCGGCAGATCGACGCTGCTGTTGCGCTTTAGTTCGACCTGAAAAGGTACTCCGCTATTTGGTCCGTTCTGCGGCGTGAGGTCGAGCGTCATCGTCCGCGCGCTGCCCTGCGTGATCGCCGAAGCCTGAAAGAATCGATAGCCGCGATAGGCAAAAGGTTTGTTCAGCGAAACATCGACGTCGGTTACGCCATAGACGGGATCGTCGATCCTGAGACTGGTTTTCCAATCCATCGTGTTGTTAATTGCAATGGAGCCGTTGGGGTTGATCAGCTTTTGCTCGATGTCGGTGCAGGTGATGGTAAAAGGCGGTTCGGCGGCAAAGCGCCGGATCTCCAGGCCTTTGACCGGATCGAGTTTGTGTTCGATGAGCTCGATCTGATTGGTGACCATTCCCGGCATCAGCCGCACGTCGGCGTCGAAACCGGTCAGCGAGGCGACAAAAAATCCCAGGAAAAGCGTCAGCAGAAAAACGTGCACGCCGTAAGCGCCGAGCCGGTTCCAGGCGCCGCTTTCGCCGAATACATGCTGCTGCCGCGTTAGACCATTGGGGCCACTGGAGCCATTTGGGGCATTTTTTTCGGTGACGCGCACGCGCAGGCCGCGTTTTTTCATCGCCGACTCTACTTTTTTCACTGCGTCGCTTTCGCTCGCCGCGCGCATCTGCACCACCTTATAAACGGGCTGCCCGGAAAGGCCCAGCGGGGAAGCCGTCAGTTTCTTTTTCGTGAGAAAGGAAAGCGCGCCGGGAAAATGATCGATCGAAGCCAAAATGATGTTGAGCGAGAGCGCCAGCAGCAGCACCTGGTAATACCATGCGTGGTAAATGTCGAAGATCAGCAGCCAGCTTCCGAGCAGCTTTTCCGACGGCGTCAGCCCGGCATAGTACGCTTCGAAGCCCTCGACATTTTGCTGCATCACCAGCATCCCGACGATCGACAGAAAGATCATGATGCTAAGAAAAGACACGCCCACCCGCACCGAGCTGAGCCAATCGACGGCCCGGTTCAGCACGGGCTTACGCCGCGCGGAAACTTTGGTTTCCGCCGGTTTGACCGCCTCATTAATGGTTTCTTCTACTGCCGACATGTGCGTTATTTCAAGCCTTCATCATATCTTAAGCCAAACTGCTTTGTCATCTGCGGCAAAATTAGTTTTCCTGATGATTCAAACAAGATTTATTTAGGACGGCGTCAATTGGAAAATAGTCGGATTAAAAGGTATTCTGCTTGCATGTATCGCCGCCGTCCCGGCGGCTGTCCTGACGGCGTCCCGCCGTCAGTTAAACGAGGGCGAGACGCCCTCTAGACAGCCAGCGGGACGCTGGCGCTACGATGTAATCATATGGAAATGATCTCGGCGGACGCTTCTGAAACACAAAGCGACATTAAACCCCTGACGCTGGGCAAAAAAGCCGGCGCCTTTATGGAGCTGACCAAGCCGCGTATCGCCATCATGCTGGTGCTGACGTCGGCGGCGGGATTTTATCTCGGGGCGGTGGCGGCGGGGGGAAGTTTTAACTGGCTGCTTTTCGTAAATTCGATGGCGGGAATAACGCTGCTGGCTTTTGGCGTGGCCGCGCTCAACCAGCACTGGGAACGCGACCTCGACAAACTGATGGAACGGACGGTCACGCGTCCGCTGCCGCAGGGGCGTTTGAAGGCAACCGAGGCTTTGGTGTTTGCGCTGGCGCTGACGGCGGCGGCGGAGATTTATCTCGCGCTGGCGGTTAACCTGCTGACGGCGGGCCTGGGGCTGGTGGTCATTGTCGGCTATGTGCTGATGTATACGCCGATGAAAACGCGGACGCCGGTTTCGACCGCTGTGGGAGCGATTCCGGGCGCGATGCCGCCGCTGATGGGCTGGACGTCGGCCGCGAATAACATCTCGGTCGAAGCGCTGGTGCTTTTCTGGCTTTTATTCCTCTGGCAGTTTCCGCATTTTCTGGCGATCGCCACCATGTATAAGGAACAATACCGCGCCGCCGGCATCCGGATGCTGCCGGTCGTGGAAAAAGAAGGAAAGAACACGGCTTTTCAGATCGTATTTTTTGCCGCGGTGCTGCTGCCGGTCAGCATCATCCCTTATTTTCTCGGGACTTCGGGCGTCATCTACCTGATCGGGGCAGTTATCCTGGGGCTCTGGTTTTTGCTGGCCGGCATCAAGGCCGCGCGCGCTAAAACGCCTGAGGCTTCACGCAAATTGCTGATGGCCTCGGTCATGTACCTGCCGCTGGTCTTCTTTTTAATGGTGATCAACAGCAGATAGCCGATTTTAGATTTTAGATGGCTTTGCCCTAAATAGCGGTTGGATCAAAGATAACGGTACTGACTTCATTACAATCATCTATTTCTTTTATGTGCAATCTAAAAATTCTAAAATCGAAGCGTTCTCGTTCTATATGGATGTAAAAGTCGGAACCATCGATCCGCTGACCGAGGAAACGGAAGACTCCGCGAAAAAGTCCCGGCGTATTCAGCGCGGGGGCGGTAATGGCGGAGGCGGCGGCAATGGCCGCGGCAAAGGCGGCGGCGATAATCGTGGCGGTGACGGCAGTGGGGGCAGCGGGGGAAGCGGCGGAGATCCGGATGCGCCCAGCCAAAAAGAAACAGCCGCCAACGGCTCCATTCAAAAATACCGCATCAGCATGGCGGCCCTGCTGGCGGTCGCGTTTATGACATTTGTCGGGCTGACGCTGGCGTACGTCATGCTGGCGGCAAACCCGCAGCTGGAATGGAAGCCCTTCGATCTGCCGTTTCAGCTTTGGATCAGCACGGCGCTGATACTTATCAGCAGCCTGACCTTCGAAATCGGCAAAAATAATCTGCGCCCCGGCGGGCAGCAGGCCGCCCTGATGTGGCTGATGATCACCACGGCGCTGGGAGCGATCTTTATCGCTTCGCAGATCATGGCCTGGCTGGAACTGGTCTCGCGCGGCGTGTATATGTCGGGCAATCCGTACGCCGGATTCTTTTATATTTTGACGGCGGTCCATGCCGCCCACGTGATCGGGGGAATGGGCGCGCTCGGCTACGTCGTGCTGAAGATCTGGAACCGGACAGATTCGAAAGAGGAACTTAAAAGGCGTTTCTCAGCGGCGAAGATCAGCGGCTGGTTCTGGCATTTCCTGAGCCTGCTGTGGATAGCGCTATTTTTATTGCTGGGTTTCTGGAAATAGGTATCGCCAGCGGGACGCTGGCCCTACAAAAAAGAACCGGCGGGTTATAAAAAACGTATGTTACCGTGAGGGAACTTTTATGCATTGTCCAAACTGCGGTCAACAAACTTCGGCGGACCTGAAATTTTGCCGTTCATGCGGCATGAAACTCGACTCCGTCGTTCGCGCGGTGAATGAACACTTTACTACCGAGGAACCGGCCGAGATCGAAAAAACGACTGAGACAAGTGAAAGGCCTTCGGGCAGCCGTTTTTTCAGCAGGGTGTTCATCGGATTCATACTTATTTTTATCGGCGTCGTGATCGGGGTTGCGGGGCAGGGAATGTGGGGGGCAAAAACCGCCGCCGTGATCATTTCGCTGCTGGGAATGCTGATCTCGGCCTCTAGTTTTTTGGCGGCCGGCGCGCGATACGACCGTGAGCTATTCCGTTCGGCCGGCAGAGAAGCGGATAGGGCGTCCGGTCGGACGGAAATGCGAAAGGCCGAACCGGAACTGGAACTCCCTCCCAGAGGCGACGACTTCCCGCCCGTACCGAGCGTCACCGAAGGAACGACGAGAAATCTGGATAAAAACAAGACCAAGGTCTTAAGATAATTTTCGATCGCCGATTTCGTATTTCGTGTTGCTTTGTGTATTTTCGTGGTTCCCTCTTATTGGCTTAAAGAAAGATAACCACGAAAACAAACTAACCATACGAAAAAAACACAAATCTAAAAATCTAAAATCGGTTTGACTGGAGGAATAGTTTGGAGTATCTGCAATGGTTTCCGCACATCAACGCTTCACTAAACGCATTGAGCGGAATCTTTTTGGTGACCGGATTTGTTTTCATCAGGCTGAAAAAAGCTCACTTCCACCGGGCGTGTATGCTGACGGCGATCGCGACCTCGACTTTATTTCTGGCGTGTTATGTCACGCATCATTCGATCCGCACTTATTATTTCGGCCTCGGCCCGACCACTTTCAAAGGCGAAGGCTTAGCGCGCCCGATTTATTTCACGATCCTGCTTTCGCATACCATTCTGGCCGTCGTGGTCGTGCCGTTCATTCTGGTGACCGCGGCGCGCGCGCTAAAAGGGAATTTCGACAAACATCGCCGCCTCGCGCGCTGGACCTTTCCCATCTGGCTTTATGTTTCGGTCACAGGCGTGATAGTTTATCTAATGCTTTATCAGTTTTATAAGTAAGGTTGTTGGTAACGGGTAATTGGCAAATGGTAAGAGTAAGAAGCGCGCTTTTTCCGAACCGGTTACTAATTACCAACTACCAATTACCAATTACCCCAGACAAATTATGTCGATTTTAATCGTAGTTGCCCATCCTGATGATGAAGTGCTCGGCTGCGGCGGAACTGCCGCCGCGTTTGCGGCGCAGGGCCAGACCGTGCAAAGCTGCATTCTTTCCGGTGACGCCGAGGCGCGGCAAAACCGCCCCGAAGTCGGGGAACTGCATTCGCACGCTGCCCGCGCCCAGGAAATTCTAGGAATTCAGCCGCCGATCATGGGCGGCTTTCCGAACATCCAGTTTAATTCGGTGCCGCACCTGGAACTGGTGCAGTTTATCGAAGCCGCGATCGAACAGACCCACGCCCAGATAGTTTTTACGCACCACCCGAGCGACGTCAACGACGATCATAAACAGACCTCCGCCGCCTGCCAGGCCGCCGTGCGTTTGTTCCAGCGGCGCGTCGGCGTCCAGCCGCTCAACGGTTTGTATTTTATGGAGATCCTCTCGGCGACGGATTGGACATTCCCGTCGGGCAACGCTTTTCGCGCCGATACTTTTTACGAGATCGGCACCGATCTGCTGGAGAAAAAGCTCGAGGCGCTGCGCCAATACCAGGGAGTGATGCGCGATTTTCCGCACCCGCGCAGCGAAGAGATCCTGAAAGGCTTAGCCGCCTATCGCGGCGGCCAGGCCGGTATGCGCTACGCCGAAGCCTTCCAAACCGCCTTTCACGCGCTGGGACGGAAGTAACCCGATTTTGGATTTGAATTATTTGAGCAATTAGTGAAATTCGTTTTTATCTTAAAGGGCGTTGCCCATAAAATGAAACGGATGACCATGGTTCTGACCCGTTGCTTTATGACTTGACGGTATTTAATGGGCAACGCCATCTAAAGCAACAACGAATTTCACTAATTACTCAAATAATCCCAAATCTCAAATCCAAAATCCAAAATCCGCGGGCTTGCTTAATTCTCACCAAAAAAGTTATTCTTAGATTCGTTATAACTCCCGTAGTTTGACCGATGTACCGAAGTATTTTAAAGAGAATTCTGGATATTTTGCTGGCAGTGCTGGCTCTATTATTGTTGGCGCCGGTAATGCTGGCGGTGGCGATCTGGATCTATCTGGAAGACCGCGGGCCGGTTTTTTTCAGCCAGCAGCGGGTCGGGAGGAACGGCCGCGCGTTTAAATTTTTGAAATTCCGCAGCATGCCCGTGAACACCGGAAACGTGGAATCGGCCCGGGCAAAAGCGCTGCCGGTGACCGGCGTCGGCAAGGTCATCCGCCGCACGAATATCGACGAACTGCCGCAGCTGATCAACATTTTAAAGGGCGACATGAGCATCGTGGGGCCGCGCCCGGCCATTCCTTCGCAGGAAAAGCTGGTGCTGCTGCGCCGGAAAAACGGGGCAAACGACGTCGCGCCCGGTTTGACGGGGCTGGCGCAGATCAATGCCTATGACGGTATGCCGGAAAACGAAAAAGCCCGCTGGGATGGAGAATACGCGGCCAATATGAGCTTTTTAACCGACATTAAGATCGTTGCGCAAACGTTTGTCTATCTGACCCGGAAACCCCCGGTTTATTAGTAGAGCCAGCGTCCCGCTGGCTGTGGTGCGGGCGTCCCGCCCGCGCTCCGCGCCTGCACAAAATCTGAGGGCGGGACGCCCTCAGGACAGCCGCCGAGACGGCAGCGCTACAAAATTTATGAAATTCGGTTTTGTCACCTGCGTCCAGCTCGGGCTTGCCTGCATGGAAGAAATTTATGCGTCGGGCGGGACGCTCGATCTTGCCATTACGCTGCGCGACGACCGCGCCCGGCAAAAATCCGGGCGTGTTTATCTCGACGATTTTTGCGCCCGGCATGGGGTTGACCTGGTAAAGATCCGCCACATAAACGACGAGGAATCCATCAGCGCCATCAAAGACCGCAGGATCGATTGGCTGTTTATCATCGGCTGGTCGCAGATCGCGGGGCAGGCCGTGCTGGATGCGCCGAATCGCGGCGTGCTCGGCATTCACCCGACTTTGCTGCCCGAAGGCCGCGGCCGGGCGCCGATCCCGTGGGCGATCCTGAAAGGCCTGAAGCAAACGGGCGTCACCCTGTTCAAACTCGATGCCGGGGTCGATACCGGCGAAATTCTTGCGCAGGAGATTCTGCCGCTGGCCGCTGACGAAACCGCCACCAGTCTTTATCAGCGTATCAATGAAGTTCATAAAACTATTATTCGCAATGTTTGGCCTTCGTTGGTTAAAGATACGCTTGAGCTGCGAAAACAGGACGAATCCAAAGTCACCATCTGGGAAGGCCGCACTCCGGAAGACGGCCGGATCACTTCCGATATGCCGGTCGAACAGGCCGAGAGGCTGGTTCGCGCGGCGACGCGCCCTTACCCCGGCGCTTTTTACGAAAACGCGGATTCCAGCATTTTACGGATCTGGAGCGGCCGCATCGGCGACGAAAATACACCGCCGGAAGATTCAGTCGCCAGGATCGTCGTAAAAGACGGCGTTTACGATGCGGTGGAATTTGAGCGGGAGTTTTGAGTCCGCCTTTAGGCGGCTTTTTGTAATGTGCGGCATTCTGAACGGGACCCGGAAAACGGGATAGGCGCGATCTTACTTTTCGGGCGCCGGAAGGCTATTCAAATCCCAATCTTCGTTTTTAATTAAAGACTCCAATTTATCCAATCTATCTTTAATGCCTTTACTATTGGCAATAGAGGGAGATAAGCTTGCCGCTATTTTGGCCCTGCGCGCTTCGAAAAAAGCCAGTAGCCAATCTTTTTCCACCGCGCCTTTTTTGAGGCTCGTCTTTAGTTTCTGATCGGCCGCAGCCGCAAATAAATCGACATTTGGCCGTCCCATATTGGTTAAGGTATCTCGTATGATCAGCCGTCCCAACTCCGTTTTGATTCCCAGCCCGTTTGAGAGTTCTGCAGCCTCGGCCTCTTTACTTCCATATTCTCCCGGATCTTTCGGATTTCCTGTCTCAAAAGTGTTTATGAGAACATCGGATTTGGACAAAACCTCTAAAGTTTGATTTGCCGATGCTCGTATCGCTTCATCCGGACTTTGCGATAATTCCTGGGCAACTGCCTTGCCTGAGGCATCCTGAGCGGTGCTGATCATCTTTAAGACCATTTTTTCATACCCCAAAATAACAAATGAGGAATAGGCAAATTCTCTGTCCTGCGTTTTGTCGGACGTCAATAAAGGGCGCAATTTATCCAGGGCCTGGATCTGGTTAAGCTGTAATTGTCTGTGATTATAAACATTAGTAAACACTACGCCGACACCGGTCACCGCGAGTCCCAGTATCAACGGAGTCAATGACGATAACACGTCCCAAAAATCTTTCTTTTTAACGCCATTGTCCGATGATTTGGGCTCGTTAGATCTTTTTCCTGACGAGAAACGTTTATTCATAATTTTAATTGAGGATTCAAATAATTATTAAACTTTTACGACAAACAAACAAGACTGCACGGTCCCGGTGGCTGTCGTGCGGACGTTTACGCCCGCGCAAGACCAGATAGCGGGCAGAGATGCCCGCGCTCGATAATTTACCTTGCGTTTTCGATCGGCACCTCGCCGCTGAAATGCACTTTTTTGAGCAGAATTTTATCGTCTTTATCGACTACGATTTTCTCAGGCTTGCTCCTGGTGGAAATCTCAAAAACTTCTTTGGTTTGATCGACGTTCAGTTTCTTTTTGATCACGCCTTTGTCGGTGACGATCTCTATCTCGAGCGGCAGGATAAAAGCGGCGACCGCATTGGGGCGCGTTTTTTGTTTTTGTTCGATCTCCAGCAGGAGGTCTTTTTTCTTCGAATCGTAGGTGCTTTTCACGCTCAGTTCCGGGTAACTCGAACCATAGACCCACTGGTTAAAGAACCAGTCCAGATTTTTGCCCGAAGCCGTTTCCATCGCCTCCTGCAGATCGGCGGTTTCCACGCTGCCGAATTTATGTTTATTCAGGTACGAATTGATCGCCTTCCAAAAAGCCTCTTCGCCGACGGTTTCGCGCAGCATGTAGATCACGACCGCGCCTTTTTGATAAGTGGTCGTATCGTAAAGATCGTTGTCGGCAGCGGCCATTTTATTTACCAGCGGGTGCTGGCGGGCGCCGCTCAGTTCGTCGGCGAAAAAACGCTCGCGGTCGCTGCGCACCTTGTCCAGGTAAGCCTTTCGGTTGCCGGTCTGTTCGCGAAACACGGCTTCCATATAGCTGGCAAAACCTTCGTTGAGCCAGAGCTGCGACCAGGTCTTGCAGGTCACCAGGTTGCCGAACCACGAATGCGCCAGCTCGTGCGAGACCAGGTCTTCGACCTGCGGCCGCAGGCTTTTTAGTTCCGCGCCGAAGATCTCGCTGTCGGCCAGCGTCGTGGCCGTGACGTTTTCCATCCCGGCAAAATCGAACTGCGCCACCATCGTCTGGTCGTATTTGTTAAAGGGAAATTTCACGCCGGTCATCTTTTCGAAAACTTCCATTATCAGCGGCGTTTTGCCGAAGGCAAGCGGAGCCAGATTTTGCTCGCCGCGATAAATGTAATAGCCGAGCGGAATGTCGTTGTATTTCGCGTCGATCCTGAGATAATCGCCCGCCACAAAAGACGTGACATAGATCGCATGCGGGACCGGCATTTTGTAATGCCAGGTTTTGGTGCCGTCGGCGTTGTCGGTCGTATCGATCAGTTCGCCATTGGCGATGGCCTGATCGCCGGCGGGCACGGTCAGGTATTGCTCGCTGGTGGCTTTGTCGTCGGGGTAATCGTAAGCGGGAAACCAATAGCGGCTCTCTTCGGCTTCGCCGTGCGTCCATGCCTGGCGCGGGTTGATCAGCCGGTCGCCGCGATCGACGGCTTTGTCGATAAAATAGACGCCTTTTTTCGGCGCGGTGACCGTGTATTTGATCGTGACGGAAACCACGTCGGCGGGCGTATACGCGCGGTCAAGCGTGATGCTTAACTTCTCGCCTTCCGTTTTGTATTGCAGAGCTTTGCCTTCGCTGCCCGCGCTGCCGTCACCCAGCCCGACCGCGTCGATCTTCATTTCCGCCGCGTCCAATTCCAGCACTTCAAAACCGGCGGCGAGCGGCTTTACCCGGATCGTCGTCTGCCCGGCGATCTGCTTTTTCACGAAATCGAGCCTGCTGCTGATGACGTAATGCTGCACGTCAAACGTGCGCTTGCGCGGCGACGGCGGCGCAAAAGGCGTCTGCGCCAGCGCGGGAAAAATTAGTAAAGCTAAAAGAAAAAATGCCCTGAGTGATTTGAAGACCATAAGTAAGACATTATACGATAGATCGTAGCGCCCCTGTACCCCATTAACCTCCACGTAACTCTGAAAGCCAGTAGAAAGTTTTCTTGACTAACAAATGTCTCAAATGCATACTGTACGAAAATTTAATAAAGTTGGTTTCTTAATGAAAATCTCTCTTCCACTTAATCGATTTCTTATTTTCGCTGTTTTGTTTTTTGGTTTATCTATATCTAGTTATTCTCAGGAAGCGTCCGCCAGTCCTGTAGCTGTATTGACAACTTACAACGATATCGCTTCATTAGCTCAATCGATAGCGACCATCGTTGCCATAATTTTGGGAGCTATCTGGGCTTATTATAAATTTGTCAAAAATAGAGTATTCAAAAATAAGCTCGAACTTCAACTCTCCGGTAGGATCATCTCGAAAGACGATAAAAACTACTTGGTACACAGTATTCAAGTCAAAAATGTTGGGTCATCGAAAGTGCAAATCGAAAACTCAAAAAGCGGTCTTCTTATATCTGGTTATTCCGATGGTTTGGGCGACGATGAAGATGTGGGAGTAGTTCAAGTACTGGAACGTCATGAATGGATTGAACCCGGTGAAACTGTTTCAGAAGAAAACATCTATTCAGCAGATATTTCTAAATATTTCGCGCTTAAAATTCATCTAAATGTGGTTGCTGCTTACACCCGCTTTCAGCGACTTCGTCGTTGGCTTTATCGCACGGAGAAGGGAAAACAGAAAGTTAGGGCAAATACCTGGAGCGCCACTCTCATCGTGAACTATGAACAGAAGGAGGAAGAATCTACTCCCTCTTTAGAAGCGATGAAATATATTATGGTATTTTGCTGTTCCATAATTAATGATGAAGTATCCTTAACTCGTTATGAAACATCTCTAACTCGTGAAGATGAAACAAGTAGGAAGTTTGAGGAATTACTTAGAGAACTGATTGCTAAAAAAGAGAAGAAAAAGCAGCTAAATCCGTCGTCAGAAACTGGTAAATAGTTGTCGTTGACAAAAACATGGAGGTTTAAATGAATAATAAAAATATTGAATTAGATTTCAACATCCCAGATCCTATTGTACTTTTTGAAGAAGAAGAAGAGCAGCAACTGGAAGATTTCGAAATTACCAAAAAAATAGAAGAAGCAATAAAAAAGAAGGAGGAAGAAACCAATAATAAAGCAAAACCCAAATCCGACTTTGAATCTGATTCTAAACTCCTTCAGTAAAAGGGCGGAGAGACAATCCGTTCCAGGAAGTTAAAGATAAATTATCCGCGGGCTCTTAAGGTTCAGAGTACAAACTTTAGTTTGTTTTTTATTACATCGAAGACAAAACTAAAGTTTTGTACTCTGAATTTTTTTGGCGCTCAAAGCGGGACTTAAGACAAAAAGCGGGCAGGTTGCCCGCGCCCCATAAAGAAAGGGCAGGTACAAGACCTGCCCCTACAATTTTTCGTATCACGTATCGCGTCCCACGTATTACTTCAGGTGTTTATCGAACCAGCCGATGGCCTGTCCGTACCAGTACGAAGAGTTTTGCGGTTTCAGGATCCAGTGGCCTTCGTCGGGAAAGACGATCAGTTTTGAATCGATGCCTTTTACCTGCAGCGTCGAATAAAGCTCCAGGCTCTGCGTATAAGGCACGCGGTAATCCAGTTCGCCGCAGGTGACAAGCGTCGGCGTGTTGAAATTCTTGGCGAATTTATGCGGCGACCACTGAGCGTACATCGCCGGGTTCGTCCAGGGCGTTCCCTTGAATTCCCAGTTGTTGAACCACAGTTCTTCCGTCGCCATCATGCCTTCCAGATTATACACACCCGCGTGCGACAAAAACGCCTTGAAATGAAAACGCGGATCGGTGTTGTGACCCATCATCCAATCGACCATATAGCCGCCGTAGCTGGCGCCGGCCGCGCCGATATTCGATTTGTCGATGTAGGGAAGTTTGACCATTTCGGCCACGCCGTTGCGGATGTCTGTGGCGGCTTTTCCGCCCCAGTCGCCGCTCACGTCATTGACGAATTTCTGCCCGTAGCCCGGCGAACCGCGCGGGTTCGGCATAAAGACCACGTAGCCCGCGCTGGCGAAAACCTGCGGGTTCCAGCGATAGCCCCAGCTGTCGAAAAACGCGCTCTGCGGCCCGCCGTGAATGATCACCAGCAGCGGGTATTTTTTCGCCGGGTCGAAGTTTTTCGGTTTCACGACAAAGCCGTGAACTTCCGTTTTGACTGCGCCCGTCCAGGTCATTTCCTCCGCCGGCCTGAGGCCCGCCGATTGATTTACCGAGGTGACGTTGATATACGGCCTGCCGCCGGTGGCGGTGCCGTCCGTACTCGCCACGACGATCTCCGCCGGGTTGGCCAGGCTGCTGTTAAGGAAAACAAGCTTCGAACCGTTGACCGCGTTGTTCAAACCCGAAGCCGAAACCGTATTCCAGATCTTGTTCACTTTCCCGCCCGCCACCGGAACCGAAAAGATCGAGCTGTGGCCGCGGTCGGCGGCGGTGAAATAAACACGGCTTCCATCCTGCGACAGGATCGCTTCGTCCGCCTGCAGGTCGAACCCGACGGTGAGCTCGGTGCTTGTGCCGGTGGCGCGATCGTAGCGCATGATCCGCGTGCGGTCGGCTTCAAAAGCGGCGGTCGCCTGTGAACGGTAGATGATGTATTTGCCGTCTGGCGTGTACATTGGCGAAAATTCGTAGCCCTTGTTGGCGGCGGTGATATTTTTTGCCGCGCCGCCCGAGACCGGCACCGTCCAGATGTCGCTGTTGGTAGAGATAGCTTCGACCTTGTCGGGATTTCGCAGGTAGGCGATCTCGCTGCCGTCGGGGGAAAAAGCGTAGTCCGCGCCGCTGGCCGCGCCATATGGCGGCGAATCCCAATCGCCGCTGGTGACCGCGCGCGCCTTGCTGTTTTTTTCCGCGGCGACCAGATAAACGTGCGAGCGTTTTGTGTCGCGCCACTCGACCCAGTGACGGTACAGGAGACGGTCGGTGGTGTGCGCTTTGACCGGATTCTTTTCGGCGTCCGCATCCTTTCGCGCGTTGCAGGCGTCGTCGCCGTTGCACTCGGGATAAACGTCAGAGCCGAAGAGCAGCCATCTGCCGTCCGGCGACCAGACGGGGCCGCCCGCGCCGCTGGAAATTTCCGTGATCTTGACGGTGTCGCTGCCGTCGGGTTTCATCGTCCAGATCTGTCCGCCGGTGATATAGGCGATGCGCTTTCCGTCCGGCGACCAGCGCGGCTGCGAAGCCGAACCCGTGCCTTTGGTAAGCAGTTTGGGCGCGCCGCCGGTGACCGGCAGCAGATAGATCTGGTTGACGTATTTATTGGCGTCCCAGTTAAGGTCGCCGACCGTAAAGGCGACCCATTGCCCGTCCGGCGAAACCTGCGGATCGCTCACGCGGCGCACCTTCAGCAGATCGTCCACGATCCAGTTCGGCCCTTGCGCGTAAATAAAAAATGTCGAAAAAAATGTCAATAGGAGCAAGAAAGAAAGTCGTTTCATAAACCCTCGCTTGTTTGAAAAGATTGGTAACTAAAGCGATAAGATTATCGCACCAAAGCAGGCGAGTTCCAAATATGGAAAATTATGGAGCGCGGGCATCCCTGCCGGCAATGGACGCTTCCGCGTCCAAACGCACCCGCTTACGCAGGCGCTACTGACAAGAGCGGGCAGGGATGCCCGCTCTCCATAATTTTACGGGATATAGACGCCGGGGATCGGTTTGTCACCGGCGACGCCGAAGGGCAGGAGGGCGAAGCCCTCGGTCGATCTTTGGGTATACCAGTTTCCTTCGGCGGGGCGAAAGACGGCGATGTCGGCTTTGCCGTCACCGTCGTAATCGCCGGGAACGGGCAGATCGGTGGGGGAACCGAACGGGCCGCCGTAATAACTAAAATCTTCCCAGCGCAGGATCAGCCAAAAACCGTCCGACGGGCGCCAGACCGCGACGTTGGTTCTGCCGTCGCCGTCGTAATCGGCCGGCACCGGTATATCGGTGCTCGCGCCAAAAACCATGACCTGCGTCCCGTTGGGAAAAGCCGAGCGCGTGACCCACCATTCGCCGTTGCCGCTGGCTTCGTTACGCCGGAAAACGGCGATATCGGCGATGCCGTCAGCATCGTAATCGCGCGCGACCGGAACACAGTCCGCCCCGCCGAAATGAACTATCCCGTACCCGCCGTCAGAAGAATTATTGATGTACCAGTAGCCGTTCGAAGGGCGAAACACCGCGATGTCGGCTTTGCCGTCGCCGTCATAATCCGCCGGCACCGGAATGTCGCCCGGCTGTCCGAAAAAGCGGCTGATCAACTGAAAATTTTCGCTGTCTAAAATTCTCCATTCGCCGGTCGCGGGAATCCACTCAGCAATGTCGGCTTTAAAGTCGCCGGTGTAATCCGCCGGAACCAGTGTGCTGCCCGGCGTGCCGAATTGGACCGCGATATCGTCGCCTCCGGGGCCGCCGCCGCTCGGCAAATACCACCATTCGGAAGTGCCGGCGCGAAAGATCGAAAGATCCGTCGCGGCGTCGGCGTCGAAATCGGCGATCGCGTCCAGGTGATCGCCGTAGATGCCGTATCCCATCGCATCCGCCCGGGTCGGGTCGCTGTTAAAGGAAATGCTGCCGATCACTAAAATATTGCCGCTGGGCAGCAGCGCCAGGTCGCTGCTGAGATTGGCGTTATTTCCCGCGCCGAGCAGTAACAGCCCGTCGCCCTCGAACGAACGGTCCAGGGTTCCGTTACGGTAATAGCGCATGACGGCGATCCTGACGGTCGGCGTCCCGCTGCGGCTGTGCCCGGCGGCCACGATCTTGCCGTTTTTCTGCACGGTGACACCGCCGCTCGCGCAGCCGGCGTCATTCGGCCCATTGCCGGAGATGTTGGTGGTCACTTTGCCGTCGCCGTCAAAAGAATTATCCAGCGAGCCGTCCGTGTTGAGGCGCGCGATCGCGGCCAGAGTGTCGCCGGCCGTACATCCCGCGGCCACGATCCTGCCGTCCGGCGCGAGGGCCGTGCCGTAGGCGGTGCTGGCGCCCGCGCCAAAAGTTATCGTGGTAAAACCGCCCTGGCCGAATGCGCCGTCGAGCGAGCCGTCCGGATTGTAGCGGGCAACCGCAAAGCGGTCGCCGTCGCCGGGGTTATTACTTCCGCCCGCGACCAGTTTCCCGTCACGCTGGCGTACCAGTTTTACGATCTGCCCTGTTCCGCCCAGCAGGGGAGTGCGAACGATGCCGCCCTGACCGAAAGTGGCATCGAGTGTTCCTGACGAATGAAAACGGATGAGTGAGAATTGATCCAGCGTGCTGCCGCCGAGAATTATTTTTCCGTCGGGCATGACCTGGGCCGAAGTTACCCGGCCCTCGATACCGGTCAGCAGTTTTCCGCGCCGCCCGAATGACATGTCTAATGAGCCGTCGGCGTTATAACGCGCCAGGGAAATGATGGAAGTGCTGCCGCCGACAGGAATGCTGTAGCCGGCCGCTACTATCTTGCCGTCGGGCTGAAGGGCCAGCGCGGTTATCCCTGAATTGCAGAGACAAAAAGTTACGCCGTAAGCAGTGTGGAAAGCGCCGTCATAATCACCGTTCGGCTTAAAGCGCCCGAGGCCAAAAGCGGTGGGCGCATTATAAGGATAGGCCGCGCCGCCCGCCAGCCATTTTCCGTCCGGCTGAACGATCATTACGTTCGCTTCCGCGCCAAAGGGGCCGCCGTTAAAAATGAAATTCGTGCTGGCCCAATAAAGCTGCCCCGATGCCAGGGCGCGACCGGGCGCAAAAAATAACAGGGTGACGAAGACGAGGATCGCGGCAGTTTTAATACTCACAGGAAACCTCCTTTTTTTATGGAGCGCCAAGCTATGGAGCGCGGGCATCTTTGCCCTCGATGGACGCTTAGCGTCCAAACGCACCCCCGCTGACGCAGGCGCCACTGACAAGAGCAGGCACAGATACCCGCGCTCCATAAAAGGGCGCTCCATAAACACACGCTCCATATTTACGGAATATAAGCCGCCGGTGCGGGCTTATCGCCGGGCTCGCCTAATTGCTGGATGGCGATGCCGCCGGTTGTTCTTGCTTCGTACCAGTAACCGTCTGTCGGGCGGTACACGGCGATGTCGGCTTTGCCGTCCCCGTCATAATCGGCCGGTACGGGGCGGTCGCTTCCCAATCCGAACGGCGCCGCGAAGAAGTTGAAATCTTCCATTTGCAGCACGTACCAATAGCCGTCCGACGGGCGGCGAATGGCCACGTCCGTCGTGCCGTCGCCGCTGAAATCAGCGACGGCCGGGGTATCCGTGTTGAGCCCGAAAACCGTGACGAAAGTTCCGGCGGTCGAACGCTGTATCCACCACTCTCCGTTTCCGGTGGCGGCGTTGGGGCGAAAGATCGCCACGTCGGCGCGGCCGTCGGCGTCGTAATCGCCGGGCGTCGGAACATCGCCGTTCGTGCCGAAGGCAAAGATGCTCAGCCCGATGGCGGAATTATTGATATACCAGGTGCCGTTCGACGGGCGAAAGACCGCCTGATCGGCTTTGCCGTCGCCATCGAAATCGGCGGGCGCCGGGATATCCGCAGGCGCGCCGAAAGCGCCGGTGATCGTCACCGTCAGATCGTCGCTGCGGATAATGTACCAGAGGCCGGTCGAAGGCCGGTACATCGCCACGTCGGTCTTGCTGTCGCCGGTGTAATCCGCCGGCACCATCTTGTCCGTGCCGAGTCCCAGCAGCGCCGTGCCAGACGTTCCGTCAAAGCTGCGGGTGTAATACCACCTGTTCGTGGAGGCGCGGAAAACGGAAAGGTCGCTGCGGTTGTCGCCGTCGAAATCGAAGGCTGTTTCTTTCTTAAAGAGGGCGATGGCGTTGCTGCCGGGCCGCCCGACCACCATCCGGTTGGCCGTTGGGCTGTAATCCGAGGTGAGATTGGAATCCAGATCGCCGGGGCCGCCGAAGACGCTGTTTTGGGGGCTCACGGTTCCCGATAAACTGGAATTGGGCCGGGTCAGGGTGACGACGCCGTGCCCGCCCGGTCCCTTGCTGTGAATCAGAAAGCTGCCGTCGGAAAATATGCCCGGGGGGCTGAAGTCACCCCACCACGTGCCAAAGCTCTGCTCGGCGTAGGTTCCGAACACGGCATTCTTCGGGGAGATCACTCCGGTTGTGGGAACGTTTGCGCTGACATAGATCAGGGCGCCGGCATCCTCCACGTTTCCGTTATCAAAGGCGGGAGCGCTTATCAAAAAGTCGCCGTTTTTGAGTCCCCAGTAACCGCTCATGGTATCGCCGGGATGGGCTCCGACAAGACTGTTGGCGGGCGAGATAGTTCCTTTGACGCCGGTGGTTCCGCTGCCCCAGGTGATCGAACTGGAATATGACGTGCCCATCTGGTCAATCACCAGATAGTTGCCGTTCGGCAGCACGGTCAGCTCTCCATAGCCTCCGCCCAACAGATCGCCGGCGGAATCGCTCAGCAGACTGTTGTCCGGCGAAACCATGCCGGTCAATCCAGTCTCGCTGTTGACGAAGGTGATCGCGCCCGTCCCCTGAATCGCGCCGTTGCTGCAGTTATAACAAGTGAGCAGGAAATTTCCGCTCGGCAATACCTTAACCCCGTATGCGCCGAGCCATGCGTGCGGAACGTTTCCGATCAGGCTGTTAGAGGTGGTGACCGGGCCGGTCACCGGCGCGCCGGGCCTGACCATCGTGACCGCGCCATAGCCGTCATTCCAGGCCTGGCTGACGATGACATAATTGCCGTTCGGCAGATTCGTGACCGATCCGCTGCCGACCGCGTCATTGAGGTGATTTCCGATCAGGCTGTTCGAGGCTGAAACCAGCCCGGTGCGTCCGGTCGTGCCGCTGCAGTAGGTGGCCGCGCCGACGTTAATTAATCCGTTGTCCCAGTTGGGGCTTTGCACGATGTAATCGCCGTTGGTCAGGGGAGCTACCCCGACGTTGCCGACGCCGTCGTTGTTGGCGCTTCCGGTCAGTACGTTGGCGGGAGCGATCGTGCCGGTGGTCCCGGTCGTGCCGTTGCCGAAGGTGACAGCGCCTCTTGCGTTATTCCATTTGCTGCTGCGGATGACGTAATTGCCGTTGGTCAGGGCGGTCACCCCGTCGTGCGCGACGCGGTTGTTCGTTTGCGCCCCGACGTAGCTGTTTGCCGCCGAGATCTCGCCGGAAACGCCACCCGTGCCGCTGCCGAAAGTGGCCGCGCCCGCATCTGTCTGGTTTCCCAGGTCCCATTCCGGCGAAGCGACGACATAATTGCCGTTCGACAGGGGAGTAACGCCCATCTGGGTGTTGAAGTTAAGGACAATTATTCCGACCCGGTCGGACCCGGTCGAGCCGACGAGGCTGTTTGCCGACGAGATCTCGCCGCTAACGCCGGTCGTGCCGCTGCCCCAGGTGACCGCTCCCCTGGAATTATTCCAATAGGGAGACACCACCAGATAATTTCCGTTGGTCAGTTCGACTATTCCGAAAGTGAAGCTGCCGCCCGTCAGGCTGTTGGACGAAGAGACCACGCCGGAAGTGCCCGCCGCGATCGGGATAAAAGTCACCGCCCCGACGCCGTGCCAGAAAGCGGTGCTCAGGATCAAATTGCCATTCGACAGCCGCGTGATGCTCTTGTCGGATTCGTCGCCGATAAAATTTTCGGCAAAACAGACACGGTCGCCCGCCAGATCGCCGACCACGCTGTTTGATGCGGATATCTCTCCGGTGCAGCCCGCGGTGGTACTGCAAATGGTGAACGCGCCGCGCTCCTGGTTCCACTTGGGGCTCCGCACATAAAAATGGCCGGCGTCGAGTTGTTTGACCGCCGTGACGTAGCCCGGCTGGTCGCTCACCAGATCGCCCGGGTTGGAGCCGACCAGGCTGTTCGCGGACGTGATCGGGCCGGTCACACCGGCCGGTGAAGTTATCAGGGTAACGGCGCCGCGATTACCGTTCCACTGTGTGTGCGATAAAATATAGTTTCCGTTCGAGAGTAAATATTCGTCGCCTAAGCCGATCTGCTCGTTGGAACTTGTGCCGATCATGCTGTTGGCCGCGCCGACCGTTCCGCTGACGCCGGTTTCGGGATTTCCGAAAGTTATCGCCCCGGCGTCCGCCGCTCCACCGTTATTCCACAGGGAACTGCGAAAATAGTAACCGCCGTTAGCGCAGACGGTAATGCCGTAGTTGGCGATATGATCGTCGGCGCTGCTGCCGGTTATTTTGCTGATCATCTGACCGGTATCGCCGTCATACAGATAGACCGCCCCGGCGCGCAGCGCGCCCGGAATGTTGTAATCCGGATCGGTCACCACGATATTGCCGTTGGGCAGGACCTTGACCGCCGCGCCAAAACGCGCGCTGTCACCCGGCCCCTGAATATCCCTCCGCGAGGACGCGAAGGCCATCGTCGCGGCGGCCATAGAAATAAGCGTAAAAACAACGGCTATTACTGATGATCTGGCGATGAAATTTTTCAACATTGTGGCGATACCTCTTATATGTTATTAAGCCCTGATCCTTTTTTACCGCAGGCGGCAGGGTGCGAACTTCGATGGGATAGAGATCCCGGGATGTTACTGGGGAGAAACAAAATTATCCGACAACCGTATAAAAACGAAGGTGCGCCCATTTTCGCACCTTTATTTGCATTTATGCAAGGAAAAGTGATGATTATCGGCGGTCGATTCAAAGTTATCGGGCGGGGTGGTTCTCCTCTTATATTGATTTACATTGACTAAAATTGTTCGGCTCAGCGCATTACGCTATCATTTTAACGGCATACTGAATTTTTAAATATATGAAATACACACTTCTTTTCCTTTTGCTTATTCCGGCGGGAATTTTCGCCCAGCAGCCCGCTCCCGCGCCGACGCCTGAGCTTTATTCGGCGCGGACGCTGAGAGATCTGAAAGCGATCCAGCAGGCCGCCTTGCAGAGTGATTACGCCTACCGGCAAGTCGCATATTTGTCTAATAACATCGGGCCGCGATTGAGCGGTTCGCCGCAGGCGGCGCGGGCGGTGGAATACGTCGCGGCTGAGTTAAAAAAATTAGGCCTCGAGGTGCGGCTGGAAAAAATAATGGTGCCGCACTGGGTGCGGGGCGAAGAGCGCGGCGAACTGGTGCAGTTTCCCGGCATGGCCGGCGGCACGGTGCAAAAGATCGTGCTCTGCGCGCTTGGCGGCAGCGTGGCGACACCGCCGGGCGGCCTTACGGCGGAGATCGTCGTGGTCGGCAGCTTTGCCGAACTCGCGCAGATGGGAAGGGAAAAGATCGCCGGAAAGATCGTGCTTTTTAATAATAAGTTCGATCGCGAAATGGCGCTCGCCGGGCAGGCCGGCAACGCTTACGGCCAGGCGGTGGCGTATCGTTTCGCGGGCGCGGGGGCGGCTGCGCCGTTCGGCGCGCTGGCGGCGCTGGTGCGTTCGGCGGGCGGGTCGCAAAATCGCCTGGCGCACACGGGCGCGATGGGTTACCCGGACGGCGTGACCAAAATTCCGACCGCCGCCGTTTCCAATGAAGACGCCGATCTGATCGAATACCTTGCCAGACAGGGCGCGACAAAAATTCACCTGACGCTGACGCCGCAGACGCTGCCCGACGTGGAAAGCTTTAACGTGATCGGCGATCTGAGGGGAAGCGAGAAACCTGACGAAGTAGTGATCGTTTCCGGCCACCTGGATTCGTGGGATCTGGGGCGCGGCGCGATCGACGACGGCGCGGGCGTGGGCGTAGCGATGCAGACGGCGAATATTCTGAAACAATTAAAGCTGCGTCCGAAACGCACCATCCGCGTGATCGCCTGGATGAACGAGGAGAACGGCGGGCGCGGCAGCGCGGCCTACGCCCAGGACGAAGCGGCCAATATCGCCAAACATTTTGCCGCGATCGAAAGCGATTTCGGCGCCGGGCACCCGCTCGGATTTGCCTTTGCCGGCAAAAATGAAGCGCTGAATTTCTTTGCGCCGCTTTCGAACGTGCTGCTCTCGCAGGGCGCTTTTCAAGTGACGCCGCAGCCGAACGTCGGCGCCGATACCGCGCCGCTGACACGGCTGGGCGTGCCGTCGTTCGCACCGCTGTCGGACGGGCGTTTCTACTTCGATTACCACCACACGGCGGCCGACACGCTAGACAAGATCGACCCCAGGCACCTGGCCGAAAACGCCTCGGTCCTGGCCGTGCTCAGCTACGGGCTGGCAAACTTAGAGCAGCCCCTGCCAAGATAAGTCTGGTGAGTCCAGAGAGTCCAGAGAGTCTGGAGAGTCGAGAGTCCAGGGAGTCGAGAGTCTATTGAGTCTGGAGAGTATGGGTCTCGAAGTCTTGGGATATTCTCTGGGACTCTAGACTCTCTGAACTCTCTAGACTCTCTGAACTCTCTAGACTCTCTGAACTCTCTAGACTCTCTGAACTCTCTAGACTCTCTGGACTCTCTAGACTCTCTGGACTCTCTGGACTCAATAGACTCGACAGACCCATTAGACTCCGATAGACTAATTTTATGAACAGACCGCCGCCGTATTTTCCGCAAAGCCAGCTTTCGCCGCCGAGCCCGAACCGCTACCGCAATTTTAAGATCATGGTCGGGGTGGCGATCGTGCTAATAGCGCTGCTGCTGGCAGGCGCGGGTGTAGGGATCTATTTCCTGGTCAGATATCTGGCCGGCTGATCGCGGGATTTTTATATTACCGGAAAATTTGGGTGTTATTTGTCTAAGGGACGAGTCTGACTCAAGGAGGTGTCAAGGGGGCCTATCTCACGTTTAATAAGGAGAAACGATGGCTACTAACGTTGAAATAATTATTAAAGGTCTGGCGCTTTGGTTTCAGAAGGAGAACTTTTGGAATGCACTGTTATATTTTGATGATGACTGTCATCTTGTCGATTTCAGTCACGGCCCGGCCGACAGACCACCGGTGCTAAAACGAAGCCTGGCAAGGCCAAATGGCAAGATCAGGATGGACATCGAGGGATCAGCCATCACAGCACCGACGTCAACTGCCGCATTTGACGCCAGAGTACTTAACCTGACAGCCAGAGAAGGCACTGCTTTACCTTATCTTACCCACCATAATGTGAGAACAAGAGACAATTATAGGGCTAAAGCCATCTATTTACGATTAGGCAACGCGGAGCTTTCGGTGTTGGATTACTTAGAAGAACTTACCGATGATCCGATACTTTTGCATGGAGAAAATATCAAGCTGCAGAGGTTAGGTTCGCTCGGCCACTGGGTTAGAGCAAAAATACGAGTTCCGGAAGGAAGCGCGCTTGTCATCCGAATTCACAACGAGGCAAATCCTATACGTATTCCGGGAACCGCGGGGGAAACCAGTCACAGGATAACGATCAATAACGATTGTTCCAAAAAATCTCTGAACAACGATATGTTCAGATACTATGACTTTATTATAGGATCGGATTTCGAAGACCGTGAAGAGAAATTTTGGGTCGGAAAGCGCGTCGACCAGTCTTTAGAGGCGATAATTCAACAGCGATTACAAGCGGGAACAATTCAACAACAGTTACAAGCGATGACGGAAGAAGTCGACGTCAGTAAATTTGACATTAGTATTCTCATCAGACTGCTGCTTTTCATAATATTTACCGGGGGAGCCGCGCTTCTTCAGGAAGGAAAGCCCTGTATGAGCCTTCAGGCAACTGAAAGCGGAGGTCTTCCCAATTTCCCTTGATTGTTCTTAAACGGGAAAATGAATGAGCAGAATAAAAAGAGCGTCAATTTCGACGCTCTTTTTCACTAATTACCAACTACTCTTTACCAATTACCATCTACTCCTTGGTGCCGTCGAGCGCGGTGGTTTGCGATTTGGGGCGCGCCTTCCAGGCGGCGTCGGCTTTTTGCGAAAGTTCGCGCGCCTTGGGCAGCAGTTCCAGCCCGCGCTTCAACTGGTTGTCAAAGTCGTTGCCGACCTGATAGGAAGTGTACATGCCGAAAGCGGCGGTCGCCAGTTCCGTGCGCAGCGCGCGTCCGACGTATTCTTTTTCCCGGTCGATCTGCGCGGCGGAAACTTTATATTTCGTCATCGCAAAACTCTTGAACGCCTGGTAGAGCGCATCGGTGAACGGAAAATCCGTCGCTTTGAGATCCGAAAGATAATCGATCGGGCGATCGACCTTATAGTTTTCAAAACCGGCCAGTTTGCCGTAAATCAGATCGAGCGAAAAGGCAAAGACCGGGTCCTGCAGTTTCGTGCGGATCTGGATCTGTTCCTGGGTCAGCAGCGTCGCTTTGATCGTTTCATCGGGTGTGATGCCGCCGCCGGAATAAACCGGCCTGCCGAGATCGGTCTTCGATTCCACTCCCGCGGGCGTGGCCGGCGTTTTGTCGTCGCGCAGCGTGCCGCCCTTGCTGTAATAAGCGTAAAGATCGCCGTTGGAATAATCGCGCTGGATCAGTCTGCCCGACGGGGTTTCGTATTTCGCGATCGTCAGCAGCACCATCGAACCGTAATCCAGAATGAACGGATTTTGCACCAGGCCCTTGCCGAAGGTCGTCTCGCCGACGATCAGCGCGCGGTCGTGATCCTGCAGCGCGCCCGCCAGAATTTCCGAAGCCGAAGCCGTGCCGCTGTTGACCAGCATCACCACCGGCATCTGTTCCGGGGTAGCGTTATCCGACTTTTGCACGTCGTAGCCGCCGCGGATGCGCCCTTTTTGCGTAAAGATGATCTGTTCGCGGTTAAGAAAAGTGTTTGCGATCGAGGTCGCCTGGCGGACAAGGCCGCCGCCGTTGCCGCGCAGGTCGATGACCAGCTGCTGCATTCCGTCCTGTTTCAGCTTCTTATAGCCTTCGACGAATTCGGCATAGGTGGTCTGATTAAAACCGCCGGTCATGGCGATATAGCCGACGCCGGGGCGGATCATATAGGCTTCCGGTATCGAAGGCTGGGCCACCGCATCGCGGATGATATCGACGGTTTCGGTCTTGCCCGAACCGTAATGCTGGACGGTGATCCTGGCCGAGGTGCCGCGCGGCCCGCGCAGGAAATTACGCACTTCGGAAAACGGCTTGCCGAGCATCGAGGTGCCGTTTACTTCTAAAATTTTGTCGCCGTAGCGCAGTCCGGCGCGGTTTGCCGGGGCGTCTTCAAAAGTCGCTTTGATATAGGTCGCCAGCTTGTCGCCGCCGGGGGTTTCGCGCAGGTCGCCGATGGTCGCGCCGATCCCGAAATAACGCGAATTCTGCTCGGTGCGAAATTCCTCGAATTCCTTGGAATCGAAATAGTTCGAGTGGGGATCGAGCTGGTGCAGCATGCTTTCGATCGAAGCTTTAAAAAGCTCGTTGTAATCGATCTGTTTTCCGCTGACATGGTTTTCCTGGATCACGGTCAGCGCTTCGGACAGGTCGAGCTCGACCTTTTCCGCCGTCACCGCGTTACCGGGCTTGATCTCACTGCCGGCCGCGGCGACTTTTTCCACGACCGCTTTTTGCCTGACCGCCGTGCTCTGCGCGGTGGCCGGGATCTGAAAGGTAACTAATGAGGTAAGTATTAAGAAAGCTAAAGATAGACGTTTTTTCACAAATAAATCTCCTGATGTCCGTCCGGGAAAGCATGCCTGAATTTTTTAGTTTCACGCGGCAATTGTGTTGTCCGGCCCAATATTTAACGCACTCCAAGCCGGATTGTTTCAAATAATAACATTCGTTGGAAGAAAAAGCGACGGAATAGGTTGCTTGAGTAATTGGCAGCCCGTTATTAAGCCGCTGCAATGATAAAATAATATGTATGATAATCCCGGCTAATAATGACCCTTTATCCGGCGCGGATTATGACAAATTAAATGGAAAAGACATTTCAGGTGATAAATAGTTTGGTGGACAGCGGTGTAATAGATTCATATGCGCTGGGAGGGGCGATAGCGGCTATACGCTATGTCGAACCTTTTCAAACAGAGGATGTCGATGTTTTCATTTCGATGGCTTTGGAATCTTCGAATTTAACCCCGCTCGCCCCGGTCTATGCGTATTTAAAAGAGAGAGGCTATTATCCGAAAGACGTATTTATCGAGATAGAAGGCTGGGATGTTCAATTTCTTCCGGTATTTGACGACTTAATAGATGAAGCTGTTAAATTTGCCGATAATGTCGATTTGAATGGGGTCGATGTTCGCGTGATGGCTCCCGAATATTTAGTGGCCATTATGCTGAAAACCGGGCGTCTAAAAGATTATGCCCGTGTTAAAATGTTTTTCGACCAAAAGCAGGTGAACGAAGATAAATTACAGGAGCTTATCGGCAGATTTAATTTGGAGGAGAGATGGCAAAAATACAAGTCGAACCTTTAAAAGAATATCCCGACGTCACGGAGCTTTTGGAAGCTAAAGAGAGACAAAGAACCGCTAATGCAAACCGTTCTTTCGCCGAAAAAATTGAAATAGTGAAACGCCTTAACCAGGCGGCTAAACTATGGAAAAACAGTACGGTCATTAAAGAAAATAAATAATCATTTGTAGCGCCCCCGTCGCGTTAAATTCCGCGCGGCTGTTCTGAAGGCGTCCCGCCTTCAGTTTCACTGAGTCAGAAGTGGAAGCGGGACGCTTCCACGACAGCCGGCGAGACGCCGGCGCTACACTCGTTGGTTTAGAGTTCACTTATCCGTTTTTCCGTGTAATCCGTGTTTTATTCGAACGCTGCGCGTTCATTGCACGCAGGATGCGTGCGCTCCCGGGTTAACGATCGTTATTTAAATTAACCGGCATTAAACTTAATCGCCCTAATTTGGCATAATCAACTTTAGACAAGCTAAAAAGGGAATTCAAAATATGAAATTTAATCCATGGCATGATGTAAGGATAGGTGATGGCCGCCCCCGCCTGATTAATTCGATCATCGAAATACCGATGGGCAGCAAGGCCAAGTATGAAGTGGACAAAGAAACGGGGATGCTGCGGCTGGACCGCGTTTTGTTCTCTTCGGTGCACTATCCGGCAAATTATGGTTTTATCCCGCGGACGCTGGGCGAAGATCACGACCCGCTGGATATTCTGGTGCTGTCGCAGATCAGCGTCCAGCCTTTGTGCATCGTCAAGGCAAAGGTCATCGGCGTCATGCGGATGGTGGACAACAATGAGGGTGACGATAAAATAATCGCGGTCGCGGCTAATGACGCCAGCGTCAGCCATATCGAAACGATCAAAGAACTGCCCGAACACTTTTCTTCCGAACTGCGCCACTTTTTCGAGCAATACACAAAACTGGAAAACAAGAGCGTCCGGATCGACGCATTTCAAGACGTGGACGTTGCGATCACCATCATCGAAAAAGCCATATCGGACTACAAGGCGTTTTTTGAAAAGATTTAAACTCTCCTCTTCATAGGGGCTAGTTCTTAAAACTCCCTCCTTACAAAGGAGGGGTGCGCGTCCTGGCCGGGGTGGTTCTCTCTTAAGCGCGGCCTGTTTGACCCGAATCCCTAAACGCGTTGTATAATCGAGCCAGCATCAGATCGTCTTTTCAACCCCGGGTTTTTAGTGAAAACTTTTTGCTTTATTTTCAGTTTTTATTTGCTGCTCTTATCCGTGCAGCCGTGCCGGGATTTTGCCCCGGTTGATTTGCGGTCTGAAAACGGGCAGGCAAGTTTTGGCGCGTTGGAAGACACTTCCTCGGATTGTCACGAATGCTCTCCGTTTTGCATTTGTTCCTGCCGCCAAATGTCCGTCATCCACGATTTTAAGGTTCATCCCCTGGCAAGAGAGATCGCCGCCGCCAGCAGCGCCGGACCGGTGATCGCATTTTCAAACAATTATTCCCATCAATTATTCGATTCCATCTGGCAGCCTCCAAAAAATAAATTCACGACATAATCCGCGCCTTTTTTTCGAAAAGCGGCGGCCGAATTTTCGCGCCTATCCGGTAAGCCGGGAATAAGCGCGGGCTTTTCTGTGAATTTAAAAGTTATTAATTTGAGGCAAGAAATATAAATGAAACAGGTAATTTTATTGTGCGCATTATTGTGCGGGTTGCTATGCGCGGCGCAAATGACGTTTGCGCAAAATACTTTCCGGGCGGTAATAAAAGACGAGGAAACCAAAAAGCCGGTGGCCGGCGCGGAGCTTTCGATCAAAGATACCGATAACTTAGCCGCCGCGAATGCCGAAGGGATCGTCGAACTCAGCAGTATTCCAGACGGGCGGCAGGTACTGGTTATTTTTTCCCCGGGTTACGAGACAAAGGAGCTGATACTTACTTTTCCCTTGGCCGACTCGCGGCCGCAGGACATTTTTATCCGGGTCACCAATGAAATGGAGCAGGTCGTCATCAGCTCGACCCGGACGGGCCGGGAGATCGATGACGTTCCCACCCGGGTCGAAGCGATCGATGAAGAAGAGGTAGATGAAAAGATAAACATGCGCCCGGCAAATGTTTCGATGGTGCTGCACGAAAGCACCGGAATTCAGGTGCAGCAGACCTCCGCGACATCCAATACCCAGAGCATCCGCATTCAGGGACTGGACGGGCGTTACACCCAATTGCTAAAAGACGGCTTTCCGGCCTTCGGCGGGTTTTCCGGCAGCCTAAGTATTTTAGAAATTCCGCCGCTCGATCTGAAACAGGTCGAGATCATCAAAGGCCCGGCGGCAACATTTTACGGCGGCGGGGCGATCGCGGGCGTGGTCAATTTCATCAGTAAGGAGCCGCAGGAAAAACCCGTCACCAATCTGATCTTTAATCAGACGTCCGCGCTCGGGACGGATCTTTCCGTTTTCAATTCGCGGCAGTTCAAAAAAGTCGGCTATACGCTGCTTGGTTCGCTGAATTACCAAAAAGAATACGACGTGGATGACGACGATTTTACCGAACTTCCGCGAACGCATTCTTTCAATCTCAGCCCAAGACTGTTTTTGGATCTCGATGAGAAGACAAAACTGGTGGTCGGGAATTCGGTTTCGATGCAGCGGCGCAAAGGCGGCGACGTGTTTGCCATCCGCGGGCAGGCAGACAATTTTCACCGCTACTTTGAAAGCAACGATTCCTTTCGCAATATCACCACGCTTAGTTTCGAGCGCGAATTTTCCGGCGGCAAAAAGATATCCGCGCGGCAGAGCCTCGCCTTTTTCACCCGCGAACTGGAAACGCCGGGCTACCTCTTTAAGGGCAGCCAGTTTAATTCCTATACCGACATCATTTATTTTTATCCGGTCAAAAAACACGCGCTGGTTTTCGGCTTCAACGCCGTTTATGACGGGTTCAGGGAAGGCTCTAACATTCCCTCCGCGCTCAAGAGAAATGAGACCCGCACCACCGTCGGCGGGTATGTTCAGGACAGTTTCGATATCACGGAAAAGCTTTCGCTCGAAGCCGGTTTCCGGCTCGACGCGGTAAAAGATTACGGAGTGTTCGCGCTGCCGCGCGTTTCGCTGCTTTATCGTATTACCAAAAATTTCAGCACGCGCGCCGGTTTCGGATTCGGTTACAAAGCGCCCAGCGTTTTTACCGAGGAAGCCGAGATCTTATTGTTTCAAAACGTTCTGCCGGTGGGCAGCGCTTTAAAGGCGGAACGCAGCCGCGGCGGAACCTTCGATCTGAATTATAAGGGCGCGATCGGCGAAAAATTCACCTACGCGCTAAACCAGATGTTTTTTTACACGAAGATCGAGAATCCGCTGGTGCTGCTGCCGGACGCGGGAGGGAAATTCAAATTCGCTAACGCCGCCCGTCCCGTTAGGAGCTCCGGTTTTGAAAGCAACGTCCGGCTCGGTTACGGTTTGATGAAAATTTTTGCCGGATATACTTTTACCCACGCCAAGGCAAAATACCTGGCCGGTGACCAGACCGTCCGCCTGCTGCCGAAAAGCAAAGTGAATTCCGCTCTGGTGTTTGAAAAAGAAGCGAATTTCAAGACCGGGCTGGAAGCTTATTATTCGAGCAGCCAGGTTCTGAGCAGCGGCTTGCGGACAAGGGCGATATATGAGATCGGGCTTTTTGCGGAGAAGACCTTTGGCAAAATCTCGCTTTTTATCAATGCCGAAAACCTGACCGACGTCCGCCAGGGCCGCTACGGCCAGGTCGTTTTTCCGCCGCATCAAAACCCGGCCTTCGCCGAGATCTACACCCACACGGAAGGGCGCACTTTTAACGGCGGAATAAAGGTGAGGTTTTAAGGGTAGCGCCACCGTCGCGTTAAATTTTTGCGGCTGTCCTGAAGGCGTCCCGCCTTCAGTTTCTGTATACGGATGTGGAAGCGGGACGCTCCCACGACAGCCGCAGAATTAACGCGACGCCGGCGCTACGTTTCGAGCGGCGGTTCTAAAGCGTCGGACACCCGGCGCTGCATTTTTGCGCTATTTAGACGTTCGCCTGCCACCAGAGAACGATGTCTGAGAGTTCCACCACATTGAAATCTTTGCTGGAGCTTTCGAATTTAAATACGTTCTTGCCGGGTTTGACGATGCCGGCGGTGATCACTTCCTGAAAGAACTGCACGCGATTGCCGTCGGGGAATTTCCAGTGCCAGACTCTGGTGTCGTTTAGCCGCAGGGTCAGGGTGAGGTCGTCGTCATTATCCACGTGCACCATAAAACCCAGGATCGAACGCGATCCGGTATCAATGGTGGCGGGCGCTTCGAAATTGACGGTGTCCTGGTCGAACTCTAAAACCCAGCCGTCCGCAATGATTGTATAGTCAGCTACGCGAGCCATAAGTTATATCTCCTTAATTTTCTACATAAATTGATTTATTAACACGCATTTTTACTATGCTCGCTGTAGGGGCGGAAGTAAGAATTCACATCGCATTTTAGTAGAACGGTAACCGCAAAGTTTTTTGCAGAAAATTTAACACGCGGTCAAAAAATTTCAATAAAGAATGACTTTTTTAGTGAGAATTTGTTATGTTAATTTCATCAATGAATTCGGAGATATTTTATGGCAAAGAACACGTACCATGTAATTGCTAAAATAGACGGAGGCTGGGGTGTAAAGCGAGAAGGCGCTGGACGCGCGTCGCGGACTTTTGATACTCAAAAGGATGCTATTGAATATGGTAAAAATATTAGTAAGATCAATGGCACTAATTTAGTGATTCACGATCGGAATGGAAGGCCCACAAATATCCGATCGTATAAAAGGGAATTACAGTCTTCAGCAAAGGCGCTGACCGGAGCAAAAAATAGATGACGTATAAGGTGTAAATGAGAGACTGACAGAATAATCATTAATTATTTTATTTAATATGCCAAAATCTTCTCCCAGAGATTTCGAGAAAAACGTATTTATTAATTGCCCTTTCGATTCCAAGTATATACCGTTGCTTCACCCTCTTTTGTTCACTCTTCTTTATTTGGAACTGAATCCCCGAATAGCTACAGAAAGCCTTGACTCAGGTGTACAAAGAATAGATAAGATTTGCAGACTTTTGAAAGAGTCAAAATACAGTATTCATGACCTTTCTCGACTGAAATCCGATGCTGCAGATGAATTCTACCGTTTAAATATGTCATTTGAGTTAGGAATCGATTATGGCGGTCGGAAATTTGCAAAAGATTATCTTAAAAAAAAAGAATTTTTTAATTCTCGAAAAAGATCGATATAAATTCGCCAAAGCACTCTCCGATTTGGCAGGTGTTGATATCAGAAATCACCGAAATGATCCTCCCACAATGGTTGAGGTTGTTAGGCATTGGTTTGCTTCTATAATGCATACAAAAAGATTGGTATCTGAAAAGATAATATGGGATGACTTTAATGTTTTTATTGGTCATTTTGAGAAAGAAAGAAAAAAACAGGGCTTGAGTAGAAGAAAAAAAATCTATTCGATTCCCACCATTGAATTCATCGGTTATATAAAAAGGTGGCTGAGAAAAAAACGACGAGAATAAAAACTATTATTCCGACGCTTTTCTTTTCTGAAACTCTCCCTGCTTTCCCCGCGTATTAAACTGCGTTACAATCTGACATCTTTCTAGACATCTTTTAACTGATAAAACGGAGGAATTCTAATGTTGAATCGAGTCATACCGGTTTTGCTGGCTGGTTTGTTTTTGGCGGCGTCTGTTGCGGCCGTCTCGGCGCAGACCAAACTTTTGCGTTTTCCCGATATTTCCGGGGATAAGATCGTTTTCACCTATGGGGGCGATCTCTGGACTGCTTCAACTTCCGGCGGGCCGGCCATGCGGCTGACCGCGCATCCCGGTGTGGAAACCTACGCCAAATTTTCGCCCGACGGGAAATGGATCGCCTTTACCGGGCAGTATGACGGCGACGAGCAGGTCTATGTCATTCCCGCTTCCGGCGGCGAACCGAAACAGTTGACGTTTTACCCGGCCCGCGGGCCGCTGCCGCCGCGCTGGGGATTCGACAATCAGGTGCTCGGCTGGACGAAAGATAATCGGGTTTTTTTCCGCGGCCTGCGCGATTCGTGGACGCTGACAGTGGCGCATCTTTACGCGGTTTCCCCTGCCGGCGGCCCCGCGGAGATGCTGCCGATGCCCGAAGGGGGTTCCGGTGATTTTTCACCCGACGGCGCCAAGATGGTCTATTCGCCGCGCTCGCGTGATTTCCGACCGGAAAAACGCTATGGCGGCGGACAGGCAAACACGCTCTATATTTACGATCTGAAAACCAACGACGCCGTCAAAATTTCCGACGGCCCGCGCGCCAGCCGCGATGCGATGTGGCTCGGTTCCAGCATTTATTACAATTCCGACAAGGATGGAAAATTCAACCTTTACGCCTATAACACCGGCAGCGCCAAAACTACCCAGGTCACGCTCAACAAAGACTGGGACATTCGCTGGCCGAGCTCCGATGAAGAGAACCGCATCATCTATGAGCGCGACGGCGAACTGGAAATTTTCGATGTCAATTCAAAAAAAGCGGCCAGGCTGAGCATTACCGTGCCGAATGACGGCATCAACCGCCGCGCGCGTCAGATGTCGGTCGCGCAATGGATTTCGGGCACCGGACTGAGCCCGAAAGGTGAACGCGCCGTTTTCAGCGCGCGCGGAGACATCTTTACCGTTCCCGTCGAAAAAGGCGGCGTGCGAAATTTGACCCGTTCGTCGGGCGCGCACGATAAAGCGCCGGCGTGGTCGTACGACGGCAAATCGATCGCTTTTATTTCGGACAAGAGCGGCGAAGAAGAAATTTGGGTCGCCGCCCAGGACGGATCGGCCCCGCCCGAACAGCTTACGACCGGTGGAAAGGCGATGCGCTATTCGCCGGCGTGGTCGCACGACAGTAAGAAGATCGCTTTTTCCGACATGAACGGAAAAGTTTATGTGCTGACCGTGGCGACGAAACAGGTGCAGCAGATCGCCGACGCGCCGGACGGACAGATCCAGGATTACGACTGGTCGCCGAAAGGGAACTACATCGCCTATTCGATGCAGAGCCGCAACGGCCTGAGCGCCGTTTATATCTGGAGCGCGGCGGATAATAAAAACTACCGCGTCACTTCGCAGTCTTACAATTCGTTCAGCCCGGCCTGGGATCAGGGCGGAAGCTATCTCTATTTTCTCAGCGATCATGAATTCGCGCCGCTGATCTCAGGGGCGGAATTTAATTACGCGACCAATCGCACGACGCAGATCTACTCGCTCGCGCTGCGCAAGGACGTCAAACATCCTTTCCCGTATGAGAGCGACGAAGTAGCGATTGCCGAAGATAAGCCGGCAGCCACACCGACACCCGCTCCGGCGGCCGGGGCGACTCCCCCGGCGACTCCAGCGGCGACTCCTTCCGCTGGGGCTCCGAAATCCGCCGAAACTCCGGAAACGGTCGATTTCGCCGGTATCGAAGGCCGCGCTTCGAAAGCGCCGCTCCCGGCGGATAATTACGGCGGCCTGGCCACCAACAAAGGCCATTTGATCTATGTCGTCCAGTCGCCCTTTTATTACGGTCGCCAGGCGGACACGCAGTCTTCGCTTCGTATCTTTTCGCTCAAGGATCGCAAGGAAACCACTTTGCAAACACCGGCCGGCGGCTATACCATTTCTGCGGACGGCAGCAAGATCATGGCCGGCGGGCAGGGCGGCCTCGCCGTGATGGACGCCACCCCGCAGGGCGACAAAACGCGCAAACCGGTTTCAACCGCCGGGCTCGTTGCCGAAGTAAATCCGGTCGAAGAATGGAACCAGATATTTAACGAGGTCTGGCGGCGTTACCGCGACTTTTTCTACGCCGGAAATATGCACGGTTTCGATTGGGAAAAAATTCGCGAGGATTACAAAAAGTGGCTGCCGTACGTCGCGCATCGTTCCGATCTGAATTACATCATCTCGGAAATGTGTTCGGAACTGACGGTGCAGCACGCCTATATCGACGGCGGTGATTTCAGTCTTCCGCCGCGGGTTCGCGTGGCGCTGGCCGGCGCCAGATTCGACGTCGATAAAGCCGCCGGGCGCTACCGGATCGGCAAAATTTTCGGCGGAACGAACGAGGAAGATATTTACCGCGCCCCGCTGACCGAGGTCGGCAGCCAGGCAAGCGTCGGCGATTATGTGCTGGCGATCAACGGCGAAGAGGTCAAGACCGACCGCGACATTTACGCCTACCTGCGCGGCAAAGCCGATACCACCGTCACTTTGACGGTGAACAGCGCGCCGACGATGCAGGGTTCGCGCACCGTGACCTATCGTCCCGTCACCGGCGAATCGGATCTGGTCTATCTGGACTGGGTCGAAGCCAACCGCAAACGCGTCAGTGACCTGACCGGCGGGCGCGTCGGCTACCTTCATATTCCCGACATGGGGGCGCCCGGTATCCGCGAATTTATCAAGTGGTATTACCCGCAGATAGACAAGGAAGGATTGATCGTGGACGTGCGCGCCAACGGCGGCGGCAACGTTTCGCGGATGCTGATCGAACGCCTGCGCCGCAAAGTGCTGGGCGTGAATTTCCGCCGCGCGGACGAAAACCCCGGCACCTATCCCGATGGCGCTTTTATGGGGCCGATGGTGGCGATCCTGAATGAAAATTCGGCTTCCGACGGCGACATCTTCCCGTATATGTTTCGCGAAGCGGGCCTCGGGCCGCTGATCGGAAAACGAAGCTGGGGCGGCGTGGTCGGCATCAATAACCGCGGAAATCTGATCGACGGCGGCGTGGTCAACGTGCCGGAATCGGCGCTGGCCAATCCGAAGGGCGAATACGTCATCGAAGGCTATGGCGTCGATCCCGATATCGAGGTCGAAAACGACCCGCGCTCGGTCATTGCCGGACGCGATCCGCAGCTCGAACGCGCAGTCCAGGAAGTGATGAAAAAACTCACCTCCCCGGTAAAACTGCCGAACCGCCCGGCCGACCCGGTGAAAAATAAACCGTAAGCGGCAGTGGCCGGTGAGCGGTGGTCGGTGAGCGGTGGTCGGTGGTCAGTGGTCGGTGGTCGGTGATCGGTGGTCAGTGAGCAGTGGTCAGTGATCGGTGGTCAGTGATCAGTGGTCAGTGAGCGGTGAGCAGTGATCGGTGGTCAGAAGGTCCGCTTTAGCGGACGACAGATAGTAGCCCCAGGCGGGAGCCTGGGGTTACCTTTTTAAATCACACCCAGCCCGTTTTAACGAGCGCAGATCCTGTCAGAACCGGGAGCGGTAGCGACGGGGCTCTTAACAAGTCTTTGCGATTAAGAAATTTAATAACAGGGCGCGATTTTTAGTCCGATAAACGCCATTTTGGTGATAAAATAAACAGCATTGTGTAAGTCGGGGGGGCGGTTTTTCGTGTAATTTCGCGGTTACTTTCTTAATCTTACTTTGATAACTATAAAAGCCTGAAACCACGAACACACACTAAATAACACGAAAAAGCATTTGCTGAAAGTGATCAATCCTTTTTAAATATTTCCGTTATTTGACGACAAACGACAAAAGTTTTTTTTGCATCATAGATCATATGTCAAGAAATTTATTATTAAAAAATATTAGTATCCTTTTACTTATTATATTATCGGGCACATTCGCTTATTCGCAGTCGGAAACTGAGCAGCCGAAGCAGGCGGATCGCCCGCTGAAGATCACAAAAAATGTTCCCGCCAGTTATTCGGGCGAGGCGCGCGCGCGCCAGATCGAAGGCTGGATCAAACTCCGGATCACTTTTCTCGACACCGGCCGGATCGGCGATATTTTTTACGTCGATGAAAGCGATCCCGAAAAAAATCTGACCAAATACGGCTTGCTGAAAAATTCTTACGAGGCCGCAAAAAAAGTGGAATTTTTGCCCGCGATCAAAGACGGAAAACCAGTCACGGTCACAAAACTTTTGCTGTATAGTTTCGACCTCGGCCGCCGTCCGACGTTTCAGGTCGGGCGCAGGCCGTAGGGTACGCTGGGGCTGTTTTACCGGCAATGAAAAATAACGGTAAAAGTGCTAAATTGAATCTGCTTGTCATATGGCTGACTCCGGACGTTTAGCGCCGGTGCGCAGAATATAATGCAGATGTGACGCAAATTTTATCACTTTAGATCGCAAATAATGCCCCATCTTTTAGAGGTTAAAAATCTCGAAACTCACTTTCCGACCCGCGCGGGATTGGTGCGTTCGGTCAATGACGTGAGCTTTTACCTTGACGAAGGCGAGCTGCTCGGGCTGGTCGGCGAATCCGGCTGCGGCAAATCCATCACGGCGCTTTCCGTGATGCGGCTGATCTCGGATCCGGGCCGGATCACGGGCGGGCAAATTTTGTTCAAGGGCGAAGAATTGCGCCAGGCCAGCGACGAGCGGATGCGCGCCATTCGCGGCAATGACATCGCGATGATCTTTCAGGACCCGATGACGTCGCTCAACCCGGTCTATACCGTCGGCGAGCAGATCGCCGAGGCGCTCCGGCTGCACAGCAGACTGAATAAAAAAGACGCCTGGGATGCGGCCATCGCGGCGATGAAAGAAGTGTCCATTCCCGACCCCGCCAGGCGCGTAAAAGACTACCCGCACCAGCTTTCGGGCGGAATGCGCCAGCGCGTGATGATCGCGATGGCCCTGGCCTGCGATCCCGAATTGCTGATCGCCGACGAACCGACAACCGCTTTGGATGTAACGATTCAGGCGCAGATACTTGAACTACTGGATGAACTGCGCCGGACGCGCAAACTGGCCGTTTTGCTGATCACGCACGACCTCGGCGTGGTGGCGGAAGTGGCAGACCGGGTTTGCGTGATGTATACCGGCAAGATCGTCGAAGAATCGCCGGTCGATGAAATTTTTGACCGGCCGAAACATCCTTACACGCAGGGCCTGCTGCGCTCGGTGCCGAAAATTACCGAAGTCGGCAGCGACCGGAAAACCCGGCTGCAAACCATCGACGGCATCGTGCCCAGCCCGACCAACCTGCCGCCCGGCTGCCACTTCGCCCCGCGCTGCGAATTCCGCATGGAAAAATGCGTGCATGGCGAGATACCGCTTTACAAACTGGACGGCGGCGTCGAGGTAAGATGCGTGTTGTACGAGTAGCGCCGCCGTCCCGGCGGCTTTCCCGAGGGCGTCCCGCCCTCGCCAATATAAGAGCGCGAGCGGGACGCTCACGCGACAGCCAGCGAGACGCTGGCGCTACAAAGGAACCAAAATAAAGGAGATCCTATGTCCGATCAAACAACAATTTCCGTCAGAGCGCTGGCGTACGGGGGCAAATTTATCGGCCAGCATGTCGGTTTTGCCCAGATCGATATTTATGGCCCGGGTTACCCGCAACCGTCTCTGGCAAGCGGGCTGGCCGACCAGGGGCTATTACCGGGCACCGATGGCTCGGGCGTCGTTTCGTTCATCATGGGGCAGCCCTATCCGTGGGGTTATCCCGTCCGCGCCGACGAGGCGACGGAGTTCACCGCGGAAATTTCTCTATTCGAACCTATGGTGCTGACATTCGTGGCGACTTCGGTGGCGGACCCCAGTATCTCGGTGTCTTGCAGCAGATTAGTGATACCGAACGTTTCGCTGACCGGGGCGACGGGGGTGGTCTTGGTCATTCCGGGGCTGCTGGCGCAGCTGACGGAGCCGGCCGCCGGAACTTCGATAACTGCCGGAACGTCCACCACCATTACCGCCCAGGTGCGAATGATGTGCGGATGCCTGATCGAAAACCTTTTTTGGCCCGCCGCCAATTTCAGTGTCCAGGCCGTCATTACCTGCGCCGGAGAAACCGTCGCCGTGCCGTTAACTTATACCGGCAATCCCAGTTACTTTTCGGCGGAATACGATTTTCCGAATTCCGGAAGTTGTCAGATCGGCGTCATTGCCACGGAAATGAACGGAAACGCCGGCAGCGCGCCGCCGATCGCAGTTACGGTGGCGTCGATCGCCGGGGATTTAGAATAATGCGAAGATATATTTTTGTGCTGATGTCCTTAGCGTTTTTATGCTTTTTGCCGGAACCGGGCTTTGCGCAAAAATGCAGATACGACAAAGAAGGTGCGCGAGAAGTTCCGTGCGCTTTTTCGGTGGTCGAGATCAGGGGCGGGACGGTCAGAGAAATATCGGGTAAAGTATTGGATTCAAACAATGCGATAATGGACGACGCAACAGTCGTTGTCTTTAAGCTGGCAGGAAAAGAAGAAGTGTACATTGGAACGCAAAAGACCGATCAAAAAGGCAGATATTGTTTTGGAAAATTGCCCGCGGGAAATTATGTCTTAAAGGCCGGCGTAAAAGGTTTTATGTGCGCGAAAATACCTCTGCGGTTAGAGCCGGACGATGTCAAAGTTCTGAACAGGAAATTAAAAGATATCAATCTGCATCCCGGAGTGTAGCTTTATTTTATGAGCGCTGTCGTCAAGCAACAACCGTCCGAACTCGTCCGCATCAGCGAGCTGGTCAAGCATTTTTCCATCGAGGGAAGCGACGACGTGGTGCGCGCGGTGGACGGCGTGTCGTTCGACATTTTTTCCGGAGAGACGCTGGGTTTGGTCGGGGAATCGGGCTGCGGAAAATCGACCGTCGGGCGCTGTATCTTGCGGCTGATCGAACCGACCTCGGGCGAGGTCGTCTTCGACGGCAAAGACGTGACGAAAATGGGCAAGCAGGAGCTCCGCGCTCTGCGCCGCGAGATGCAGATCATTTTTCAGGACCCGTACGCCAGCCTCAACCCGCGTCTTAGCGTCCTGACCACCGTTTCCGAACCGCTGATAATCCACGGCATCGGCAACAAAACCGAGCGCAAAGACCGCGTCGCCGAGCTGCTGCAAAAAGTGGGCATGGACCCGGCCTATATGCACCGCTACCCGCACGAATTTTCCGGCGGCCAGCGGCAGCGCCTGGGGATCGCCCGCGCGCTGGCTTTGAACCCGCGGCTGATAATTGCCGATGAACCCGTTTCGGCGCTCGACGTTTCGGTGCAGGCGCAGGTGGTAAATCTGCTGCAGGACCTGCAGCAGGAATTCGGCCTGACCTATCTTTTTATCTCGCACGGGCTGGCGGTCGTCGAACATATTTCGAACCGCGTGGCGGTGATGTACCTGGGCAAGATCGTCGAAATTGCGGACGCCCGCGGCCTTTATGAAATGCCGCTGCACCCTTATACCCGGGCGCTGCTGTCGGCGATCCCGGTGCCCGACCCGAAACATAAACGCGACCGGATAATCTTAAAAGGCGACGTGCCGACGCCGATAAACCCGCCTTCGGGCTGCCGTTTTCGCACCCGCTGCCCGATCGCCAGCGCCGAATGCGCCGAGATCGTCCCCGAACTCCGCGAGATCATCCCCGGACATTTTTCCGCCTGCATCAAGACGCCGGGATACTGGTAAATAGTGAATAGTAGATAGTAGATAGTGAATAGTGAGTGTTCGTAGTTCGTGGTTCGTCGCTAGTTGTTTTAACTACTATCTATAGCTGAACGACCCAACGATCAACGACCAACGATCAACGATCAACGACCAACGACCAACGATCAACGACCAACGATCAACGACCAACGACCAACGATCAACGGACAACGAACCACGATCAACGAACCACGACCAACGATCAACGGACAACGACCAACGACCAACGACCAACGAACAACGAACAACGACCAACGACCAACGACCAACGAACGACGACCAACGAACGACGACCAACGAACGACGACCAACGAACAACGACCAACGAACCACGATCAACGAACAACGAACAACGATCAACGATCAACGATCAACGATCAACGATCAACGATCAACGAACCACCCGCCAATTACCAATTACCAATTGCCAATTACGCACAATTCACTGCTTGAGTTATAATGGCAGCAGTCTCTTTAGCAATAATCTAACAGCAGTTTCATTTTCATATTCATAATTTAGAGGAGGAGTGTATGGAAGAACCGAACAGCGCCGAATGGCAGGCACCGCCGCCGCCGGAACCACCCGTCGAGGATGACGGCCCACAGATGTCCGAGGTTGCCACGCTCGGAAATATCTTTATCGAACCCGGCAATACTTTTCGCTCGATGCGGGCCCGGCCCAAATTTATCATGGCGACGGTGATCACGATCGTCCTGGGATTCGGGTTCTGGATCGCGATCGATCAAAAGGTCGGCATCGGCCAGGTTTTTGTCGATCAGATGAAGAAAAGCCCGCAGTACGAGCAGATGGACAACAACAGCCGTACCGCCGCCGAGGGGTTTTACAAAGGCAATCTTTTTAAAGGGTTTTTCTATGGCGCGATCATTTTCGCCACCATCGCCATCACGCTTTTAGGCGGGTTGATCTACTGGCTGCTGGCCAATGCGATGGGCGGAACGGCTAAATATCTGCAGGGAGTTTCCATCTGGGCGTATTCTACTTACGCGCCCGCCCTGATCTCCGTAGTTGCGAACGTAGTCGTTTTACTTTTGAAATCGAAAGACGACATCGACAGTTCGTTTTTGCAAAGCGGGGGTATCGTGCGGGCCAACCCGACGCTGTTTATCGACACCAGCCACAGCCCGCTGCTAAACGCGATACTGGCGCCGATCGATCTCTTTTCGATATTCGGGCTGGTCCTGGCCGTGATCGGGATCCGGACGATGATGAAGATGTCCAACGGCTCCGCGTGGACGATCGCGCTGGGGTTAAAACTGGTCGGTTATATTATCGGAATTGTTATGGCGGCGATCTTTGGAGGAGCGGGGAGCTAACCCCGCCCTCTTTTTTTATTCGTATCTCAGCGCTTCGATCGGGTCCAGCCGCGCGGCTTTCCAGGCTGGATACAGCCCGAAACAGATGCCGATGGCGACGCTGGCGAAAAATCCCATTACCGGCGCCCACCACGGCACATACGAAGGCATGAGCAGTTTCACCAGGTAGGTGCCGCCAAAACCCAGCAGCAAACCCAGCACTCCGCCCAGACCGGTCAGCGTGGCCGCCTCGATCAGGAACTGCAGCAGAATGTCTTTTCTTTTCGCGCCGATGGCTTTGCGGATGCCTATCTCGCGGGTTCTTTCCGTCACCGAAACCAGCATGATATTCATCACGCCGATACCGCCGATCATCAGCCCGACCGAAGAAATTACCACCATTGCCAGAAAAACGCCGCCGGTGATCGCCTGAAACTGTTCGATCAGGCTGGCCGCGGTTTCCATCGAAAAATTATTTTTCTGGCTCAGCGGCACCTGGCGGCGAATCCGCAGTAAATCCTGCACCTGGTCTTTGGCGCGTTCGAACTGTCCTTCTTTGGCGACCGCCATGATAAACAGGTCGTCGGCCTGTGGTTTGACCCGCAGCGCGGAGCCCATCGGCATATAAATGATATTGCTCTGGTCGTTGTTGCCGCTGCCGCCGCCGAAAAGCTGCTCGCGTTTTGCCAGTATGCCGATGATGCGAAACTGGCGGCCCCCGACCTCGATCGTGTTTCCGATCGGGTCTTCAAAGGGGAAATAGGCTTCCTTGACCGAATCGCCGATCAGGCAGACGTCCACCTTGTCGTCGCTTTCCTGCTGCGTGAACCATCTTCCTCTCAGCAAAACTTCGGAGCTGGTCCTTTCGATATCCGGGTATGTGCCGTTTAAATTAACGGCCGAGGACGTCTTGCCGTTCTTGCCGCTGACGAGAATCTTATTGCCGAAAAAACTGTTTGAAATATCGAGAAAAGGAACGGCTACTTCGAGCGTGGAAAGTTTGGAGAGCGCCTCGACGTCGTCCAGCGTCAGCGGTTTGCGCATTCTTTCTTCGCGCGACGGCGGCCCGGCATGCAGGCCGAGATCCATTTTATAGAGAAAGATCGAACGCGTGCCGAACTGCTCGACCTCATGCTCGACCGCGACATTGATCCCGCTGATGATCGACGACATCAGCATCACGGTCATGACGCCGATCACGACGCCGACAATGGTCAGCACGGAGCGCAGTTTATTATTGCGCAGCGTGTCGATCGCCATCTTGAAGTTTTCGTAAAATGAGCCGGTAATAAATTTCATATCACTCGTGCCTTAAGGCCTCGATCGGGTCCAGCCGCGCCGCTTTCCACGCCGGGAACAAACCCGCAGCGATGCCGATACCGCCCGAAACGCAGATCGCCAAAACCGCCGCCCACCAGGGAATACTGGTCGGAAAAACCAGCTGCGTAATTATCAGCCCGGCGATGTAAGCCAGTATCAGCCCGATCGTGCCGCCCAGCGAGGCCAGCGTCGCCGCTTCGAAAAGAAACTGCCGTAAAATATCGGTCTGCCGCGCGCCGAGGCTTTTTCTCACGCCGATCTCCTTGGTGCGTTCCGTCACCGCCACCAGCATGATATTCATGATGACTATCGCGCCCACCAGCAGCGCGATCGTCGGAACGATCGCGACGACGAACATGGTCGGCCCCAGGATCCGGTCGCGCACGCCGGTAATGGCGTCGGGTGTCAGCAGGCCGAAGGAATCTTTTTCATTCGTGCCCAGCTTGCGCTTGATGCGCATCAGCGTGCGGACCTCTTCAACCGCGTCGTTAAAAACCACGTTGTCTTTAGCTTTCACCAGAAAATACGGGGCGCGGTTAAAACGCAGGCCGCCGAAGGCCTTGCCGAAAGTTTTGATCGGAAGATGGACAAAATTATCCTGCGGGCGGCCGAAAACAGGCCCCTTGGCTTTGAGCACGCCGACGACGCGATAGGGAATTCCCTGGATGGTGACTTCGCCGCCGACCGCCGATCGACCGGGAAAAAGTTTGCTGGCCACATCGGCGCCGATAAAAGCCACCGGCGCGGCGCTGTTGTTTTCAGATTCGACAAAATAGCGCCCGTCAGTGATATCCATCTTTTCGATGTCGGCCACCACGGGTTCCGCGCCTTCGATGCTGACGCCGGCGAGGGATTCATTGCCGTTTTTGATATCGCGGCCGACATTGCCGGCCTTGGCGCCGATCTTGTCCACCAGCTGCGCGCGTTCGCGAATAAAATTCATCTCGTCGAAGCTGAGCTCTTTGTTGCGCCGCTGAGCGGCGGCAATGGTGTCGGTATCCTTGAAATCTTCAAAAGCAAAACGCCTGACGGTGAATGAATTCGAACCGATGCCGGCGATCTTTTCGTCGATAAACCCGATAAACCCGATCAAAACGGACATCACTATCATAAAGACCATCACGCCGATGATCATTCCCAGCAGGGTCAGAAAAGAACGCAGTTTGTGTCCCCAGATGGCGGCAAAGGCAAGTTTGAATGTTTCGGAAAAATTCATTTTTAGTCTTAATCTAATTATACGATATCTGTCTGAAAAAGTTTATTTAGAACTATGGAGCGCTCTATTATAGTTGCTCTCCTCTTGTCAGTAGCGCCCGCGTCAGCGGGGGCGTCTCGAACGCTACGCGTTCGCTGCGGGCAGAGATGCCCGCGCTCCAAAAAGCCGCCATAAACTAACCAGATGGGTGAACAGCACCGCCGGGACGATCAGCGACGGCAGCCAGATGAAGGGGTAAAAAAGCACCGCGACATTGGGCCGGTCGAACGCTTGCAGCTGCGCCGGGCCGGGGATCGAGGTGATCGCGTTCACGACGATATTTACCAGCAAGAGCAGGCAGACGACGTTCCAGCCGATCAGCAGCGGCCGGTTCATTTTTCCGCCCCTGAAAGCAAGAAAGAAAATTATCGGAGCGGTGATGCCGGAAACGATGTCGAAATTCCGGCCCTCGAAGGTCATTAGTTGCGGCACCAATCCGGCGTGATACCACTGGTCGATGACGAATTCGACCGGTATCCGGACGACGCTTAAAAGCGTCAGCGCGGGCAGCGAGATCGCGGAGAGAAAACCTCTTGTCTTTTTAAAAATGAAAAGAGAAACGATCAGCAGCAGCGCCGGCGCGACCGCCAAAAGAAAACGGGGCTTGCCGTCAAAGGTCGAATAAAATCCGGCTTCCGCCAGGTACATCTGGAGATACATCCAGACTCCAAGCACGGCCGCCGAAACGTATGTCAACGGGCGTCTGCGGTGCCCGGTCCAGAGCGCGTAAAGTAAAAAACCGACCGTCGCCAGCACGGTCAGCAGGAAAACGATCGTTACATATGCGGGTAAAGGCTCCATCGTAAATATAGTGAATAGTGATGGGTGAATGGTGAAGAATGATTCAGGATTCATCACTCATTACTATTGGCTTTGCCTATAAAGTAGCCTGAACAATCAGCTATAGCCGGAGTTTTTTTCGTGTGATTTCGTGTGTCTTGTATGTTGAAAGAGGGTTCAAATGTAGTAGGTTTGGATTCGAAGGGAGAATGACAGCTCGTTCGTGTTTAGGTTCTTTGGAAACCGTCACGAAGCGCGACGCGTCATTCTCCTCCCGGTAGGTTTATCTCGAACAGTTGTCAGGAACTTTTGATTCCGTATTCAGCAAATTAGAGAACAACCTTTACTTTAACGACTCTACTTTAACATATGAACAAATCTTCAAAAAACAAAAACCCGATCATCTCAGAAGCGCGTCCGTGCGTCGGCATCGACACGGGCAAGGACAAACTGGACGTTTTCATCGACTCGACCGGGCAACTCCTGATCTGCGCCAATGAGCCGAAAGAACTTCGCGCTTTGGCCAAACAGCTTAAGGCGCTCGATCCGGAAATGATCGTGCTGGAAGCCTCGGGCGGCTATGAACGGGCAGCCGTTGCGGCCTTTTCCGAACTCTCTTTGCCGGTCGCTGTCGTTTATCCGAAGCGGGTCAGGCAGTTCGCCAGGGGCTTAGGGATCATGGCCAAGACCGATGCGGTAGATGCCCGCGTCATTGCCCGCTACGGGCGGACCGCCGATCTCTCTCCGACACCGCTTAAACCCGAAGAACTAAGCGCTCTGCAGGCCCTTAATACCCGCCGCGGCCAGCTTGTCGAAATGCGAATCGCCGAAAACAATCGCCTCGAACTCGCTCATCCGGCCGTTCGCAAAGAACTGAAAAAGAACATTGCATCGCTCGAGCGCCAAACCGCCAGGATAGAAGCCGAGATCGAGCGCCGCATCAATGAATCCGATACCTGGCGCCAAACCGCCGAACTGCTCCAGTCCGTTCCCGGTGTCGGCCCCGTGCTTTCCACCACTCTCATCACCGAGATGCCCGAACTAGGGCTTCTTACCGGAAAACAAATAGCTTCGCTCGCCGGCGTCGCTCCCTTCCCCAGAGAAAGCGGGCGTTGGAAAGGAAAACGCATCTGTCAGGGCGGACGCTACTCCGTCCGACGCGTTCTTTACATGGCGACCATCGCCGCTACACGCTTCAATCCTATTATCAAACAGTTCTATCAAAACCTATGCTCAGCCGGAAAACCAAAAAAACTCGCCATCATCGCCTGCGCCAGAAAACTTCTCGTCACTCTTAACGCCATGGCCAAAAATCAGACTTACTGGAAACCATTAACTCGCTGATCCACACTTGACTGAAAACACAGTTGCTTCGTGGTTTCAGTCTTAACTCGTTGTTATTATTGTATTTAAGAAGTAACCACGAAATCACACGAAACAACACTAAACAAATCCAAATCAGTACACAATCTTGTAGTTACTTTACAGGCCAAAGCCGTGAATAATCACTAGCCACCTATCACTATTCACCCATCACTATTCACTATTTCAGCTTCTATCCCGCGTATCTGTTACGACGTGTTCATTGACCTCGTCTTTTTCGATCACGCCGTCGCGGATGGTGATCACGCGGTGGGCGCGGGCGGCGATGTCGGGTTCGTGCGTTACGACGATGATGGTATTTCCTTCCGCGTGCAGGCGCTCGAAAAGGTTCATGATCTCGTAGCTGGTCGCGGTGTCCAGAGCGCCGGTCGGCTCATCGGCCAGCAGTATCGAAGGGTGATTGACCAGCGCGCGCGCGATCGCCACGCGTTGGCGCTGTCCGCCGGAAAGTTCGTTGGGGCGGTGCGTGACGCGGTCGCCGAGTTCGACGGCCGCCAGCGCGGCCTGCGCTTTTTCATGGCGTTCCGCGGCGCGGATGCCGGCATAGATCAGCGGCAGCTCGACATTGTGCAGGGCAGTAGCGCGCGCCAGCAGATTAAAGGTCTGAAAGACGAAACCGATCTCTTTATTACGGATGCGGGCGAGCTCGTCGTCCGTCATCGCTGAGACGATATGCCCGTTGATCCAGTAGCTTCCCTTGGAGGGGGAATCGAGGCAGCCGATCAGGTTCATCAGGGTGGATTTACCCGAACCCGAAGGCCCGATGATAGCGAGATACTCGCCTTTTTTCACCTCGAAGGAAACACCGCGCAGCGCGTGAAGCTGCTCCGAACCCATCTGGTAAGTTTTCCAGATATCGCGCATCGAGATCAGCGAATCGGGCGGGGCAGCCACCGAAGTGGAAGCCGCGGCATTGCCGTTTTGTATTGAAGAAACGTTTTGGCTCATATATGCATCTCACAAAAATAGCCGGAAGACAGTAGTCAGATCGGGCAAGTTTCCAACGGCTTCATCTAGTGTTCGCAAGCTGATGAAAATGTCAGAGGAGGGTAGTCTTCTCACCAGGTCTGACTACTGGCTACCGGCTATTTTATATTTTTACGGAGTTCCCGCTTGCCCTTCCTTCTTCACTTGCCGCTTGACCTGGTCGTTTTCCTTCAGCGTCTTTAAGACGCGGGTCGGCCCGGTTATCACTTCATCGCCGTCTTTTAAGCCGCTGATCACCTGGACATCGGATTCGCCGGTGATGCCGGTCTCGATCTCGACGAATTTGACCTTGTTTCCATCCAGGATATAAACGCCCTTGATGTATTTCGGTTTTTCACCGACAACTTCGGGTTTGTTTACCGGGGTGTTTTCCGCCGCCGGCGTGGGCGAACCTTCCGGCTGTTTGTCGATCACCGCCTGCAGCGGCACCGCGATCACGTTATTCTGGATGTTGGTGGTAATGGTCGCCGTCGCGCTCATGCCCGGGCGCAGGCCTTCCTGAATTTCCTTGGGCAATTCGTTTAACTTGATCACCACGCGGAATTCCTTAGCTTCCTGCACGTTGATATTGGTCGAAAGGCCGCCGGAGGTTTGTGATTTACCCAGTGCCAGAGGGGTTTTCTGCGTCACTTCGCCTTCGATATCCTTGTCGCCGAACGCATCGACCTTGACCTTGACCTTTTGCCCGACCGCGACCTTGTCGATCTCGGTTTCGTCAACTTTTACTTCCACGTTGACGACCGACATATCGGCGATGGTCATCAGCGCCGTGGTCGAAAGCCCCGCCACCGCAAAGGTTCCCACCTTGGAGGGGATCTCCGCGATCACGCCGTTGATCGGCGCGACCTGCAAAGTTTTGTCGCGCTGATTTTTCGATCCGCGCAAAACCGCCGCCTGCTGATCGGCGCGAGACTGGCTGCTCTTGACATTTAAATTAGCGGTAGCGACGCCGGTTCTTGCTTCCTTGACCGCGACCTGCTGCTGGTTATAGCGCTCCTGCTGTTCCTTGATCGCGATCCGCCGGGATTCCAGATTCGCCTGCGCGTTTTTCACCCCGACGCGGGCGCTTTCGACATCGTCTTTCGCCTTGTCGAATTCCTGGCGGGCGAGCACATTCGCTTCCACCAGTTCGGTGATGCGTTTTAATTCGCGGCTGGCCGCATTAAGGGTCACCTGCGCGCGATCGACGTCGGTCTGGGCCGTTACCAGGTTTTGCCGGGCGCTGTCGATCCCGACCTGCGAAACGTTCAAACCCTGCTGGGCCTGAGAAAGCTGATTTTGCGCGGCGGTCACCTGTGACTGCGAAACCTGCACTTCCTGCTGCTGCGCCTGGAACGAAGCGAGTTGGGCGTCGCTGCTGGAATCCAGCTGGGTCGGATCGAGTTTCACCAGCGGCATTCCTTTGGTCACGGCGTCGCCTTCCTTGACGTAAATTTCCTCGATACGTCCCTGCACCTCACTGGTGAGATTCATGAACTGGATCGGGCGGACCTCGCCGGAAGCGGTAACCGTCGAGCGAAGCTCCGGTTTTACCTCCAGTTTGACCGTCGTTACCTCAGGAGTGTCTTTGCGTCCCGCATACACGGCACCAATTATGATCAGCGCCAAAATGAGAATGGCGACCACGGCGATAATGATTTTTTTCCTACGGCTGAGAGCCATTTTTTCTATTTCCTCGGTTTCAGGGTTTATTGGCTATTGTTACTGCTATTCTAACAACGCAAAAGACTCAAGTAAATGCGCTAAAAGGTAGATACGACCATCTTTGTTAAAGAGTTTCAAGAAAATGGCCGGGGTAATTGGTAGTTGGTAATTGGTAATTGGCTGTTAGTGGGTCGTTCGCTGTTGTTGGTTCGTTGTTGGTTCGTAGTTCGTTACTACTTGTTTAATTGCTATCCTTAATTTAACAACCGATCACCAATCACCAATCACCAATCACCAACTACTCACGCTGTAAGCGCGTTGACCCGCTTTCGTTTCCCGTAATAGAGGATGTCCAGCAGCCCCGACAATTGAAAGCGCACGAGCCAGAGGGGATATTCGGCTTCGATGTTGGTGCGCTGCAGCTGCAGGGCGCCGGTGCCGGGGCGCACGACCGCGCTGTTGGTCATAAAAGCGAGTTCGTAATGATCCCTGATAAGTTCGGCTGCTTTATCATTATAGGTCTCTTCTTCGCCGCCGACCCAGCAAAAACTTTTTATCTCGTGCCCGAGCAGGCCTTCCAGGTCTTTCTTCGCCTCGACCGTTTCCGCCCGCAGCTTTTCCGCCGGAACGTCGGCGGTCAGGCGGCAGTGCGTGTAGGTATGACAGCCGATGATATGTTTTTTGTCCAGCTCTTTTAGCTGGGCATGGGTCAATACTTCGATGTCGTCGATAAAGGCGGGTTTTTCGGTTTTGACGCCGCCCCGTTCGATCACCCAGCCCGACGGCACAAAGAACCAGCCGGTAAAACCGTATTTTTCCAGGATCGGCGCGGCCGCGGTGAGATGCGTTGCCGAACCGTCGTCAAAAGTGATCATCAGCCCCGGTTTATCGTGCAGCCACTTTCCGCTGTCTAAAAAATCGGTCAGCGCCTGTTCGTTCACGTCAACAAAATGCTGCGAATAAAATTGCATCTGCCTCTCAAAATTTTCGATCCAGGGAGGATTTATCTCGTGATAATTTACGGCGCGGATAAAGGGAAAAAGAGCTTTGCGCTGAATAAAATGCCCGAAGCTGTTGATGCCGACGGCGTCGAATATTTGCGCTATCTGTCTTTTGATCGAAGTAGAATTCATTCCGGAGCAGCTTGCCTGTAAAGTTATCTAAACGGTCTTTTTGATGACAGCGGTCTCCAATCATCAAATAGCTGTTAGCTGACAGCTATCAGCTCATAGCTTTATCGGCTTTAGAACATCGCATAAATAAAGGGCGAAACTTCCTCGGAAGTTTCCTCGTCCTCTTTGATGGACTCGGCCAGCGCGATTATCGGTTCGGCCAGCGCGGCCAGTTCCGGAAGGTCGCGCCAGAGCGTTTTCAGCTCAGCCGCCGGATCGGCCGCATCGATCTCGTGCACATAATTGCCGTCGTCGTTTCTATCGTGATAATAACTCTCCGCCGCTTCATCTTTCGCCAGCGGAAAAAATTCCACCCCGCGCCCCCGCGCAATTTCGGCCAGCGGCAGCAAACGCTCCCGGTAAAACGTTTTTAGTAATTCTTCTTTTTGCAGGTCGGTTAAGGGCATAAGTAATTTGTAATTGGTAATTGGTAGTTGGTAGTTGGTAATTGGTGATTAGTGAATAGTGAATCGTGACTGCAGCTAAGTGAGTAATAATTGGTAACTTGAAGCTGATAGCTAAATGAATGCCAATTACCAACCACCTTATTACCTATCACCAACTGCCTATCACCCCCTGCCAACTACCAACCGCCAATTACCATTAACCGAATTTCTTTTTATACATTTTTTCTCGTACCGCGTCTATTACTTTTCTTGTCACCGGCGGTTCGACGCGTTCCAGATTTCCCGTGCCGTGTTTTAAATGTAGATACACGCTTTCGAATTTTGCGATGTCGTGGCTTTGGTGAAAGTCCCAGAGGTCTTTCGTATGCGCCAGCGAGACCTGTGCCACGATCACGCGGCAATCGAGCCCCAGCCGCCCCAGCCTTTCCCGCAATTTCGTTTCCAGCACGTTCTCGCCCGTTTTCAGGATCGGTGAAAGCGCGGCCACGTAGGCAAAGCCTTTTTCGGTCAGCAGTTCGGGGACGACCTCGATAAACTGCAAACAGAGGCCGATGCCTAGTTCGCCGCCGTAAGCATCCATCACTTCGTCGGCGTATTCCTCGGGCATAAAGATGAACGGCAGATTCCAGCTTACCAGATCGAACCTGCCGTATTTTCCGGCGGAATCGATCGCATTGTCAAAATAAAGCCGGCACTGGTCGAGCCCGTTAAGATCGGCATTGAACTGCGACAATTTGACCGCCCGCGGGTTGAGGTCGATGCCCACGGCTTCGCCGGCTTTTCGCGCGAAGTAGAGCAGCAGCGCGCCGGCGCCCGGGCCGCAATCGAGATAGCGAATGCCTTTGCGAATGCGTTCCCGCGACATCCATTCGATCTGCCGCAGCGAATCGAGCCCGATATAGGTGTGGTTAAACTGCCGGATGTCGCTGCCGTTCCCGTTGCCTTCGCTGGCGGCACTGGCGGCGCTGGGAGTAAAATCCTTCGGCAGCGCGACGGATTCGAAACCGTTCCCGTGATCGTTCATCGGATCGACCAGGTAAAGCAGGCCGTCGAGCACGACAACGCTGAAGCGGCAGACAAAATGTCCGTCTTCGGTCTGGCGTAAAAATTTATTTTCGACCCATCTTTCGATGCTTTCCTCGCCGATGATCTCCGCCCATTCATCGCGCGAGAGCGGGGAATTCTTGCGAAAGGCGCGGTAGAGCAGATCGTCGCGTTCGTCGGCAAAAGAGAGGTAAAATTTATGCAGCGCCGAAGCGTCGAGCTGCGAGCTTTCGCCGCGAAAAAAACGCTCCATGATCCGCGTTTCATTGCCGAAGGGAAGCCCGCCGAGTTTCGGCGGCGGATATTTTTGCAGGCGTTCCAGTTTCAGCCCGCGCAGCGTCGCTAAAACTTCGGCGCGCAGCGGGCCCTCCAGGTATGTGATCCAATCTTCGCTGTGTTGGTAGTAGATCATTTAATCTAGTTCGTACTCCTGCTTCCAGGAATCGTCTTTTTCACTTTCGGGCTGTTCGGTTTTTAGCAAGAGGCAGTCTTCCAGCACCAGCAGGTCCATCTCCGTCCGCATAAAACAGCGGTAAGCGTCCTGCGGAGTGCAGACGATCGGCTCGCCCCGCACATTAAAAGATGTATTAACGATCACGGCGCAGCCGGTCAGTTTTTCAAATTCCGCGATCAGCGCGTAATAATCCGGATTGTCGTCCGGGTGAACGGTCTGCACGCGCGCGCTGTAATCGACGTGCGTCACAGCCGGAATGTCGCTGCGCGGTTTATTGACCACCGCCAGCAGATCGTCATCGCCGGAATCGAACGCCAGCCGGTCCATTTCCAGGCGGCGCTGCGCTTTGACCGGCGCGACCAGCAGCATATACGGGCTTTCCTCGTCGAGATCGAAATACTCCGCCGATCTTTCCACCAGCACCGATGGCGCAAACGGGCGAAACGATTCACGGTATTTTATTTTTAGATTCATCACGGCCTGAGTTTCGGTGCGGCGCGGATCGCCGAGGATCGAACGCGCCCCGAGCGCGCGCGGGCCGAATTCCATCCGCCCGTTCAGGAATCCGACGACCTTGCCTTCGGCCAGCGCCTGGGCGATCTCTTTCGCGCGTTCGCCGGCGTCCGAAACCTGTTTGTAAGGAAAACTTTTGCGGTCGAGAAAAGCGCGCACTTCGTTCGAGCTAAAGCGCGGCCCGAGATACGTGCCCTGCTGGGTGTCACGCCCGGTCGGATTTAAAACGCGTTTTTCGCCAAAAGTTTGATAAGCCGCCAGCAGCGCCCCGCCGAGCGCCCCGCCCGCGTCGCCCGCCGCCGGCTGGACCCAGACGCGGTCGAAAATTTTCTCGCGCTGGAGCAGTCCGTTCGCCACGCAATTTAAAGCGACGCCGCCCGCCATCACGATATTTTTCTTGCCCGTCAGTTCGCGCAGGTGCCGCGCGGTTTTCAGCACGATCTCTTCGGTCACTTTTTGCACGGAAGCCGCCAGGTTCATTTCGCGCCGCGTGATCGCAGATTCCGGCGCGCGCGCCGGGCCGCCGAACGCTGCGGCAAATTTTTCGTTGGTCATTTTATCCGAATCGAGATATCCGAAAAATTCCATGTTCAGGCGGAAAGAACCGTCGTCTTTTACGTCGATCAATTTTTCGCGGATCGCGTCGGCATAGACCGGTTCGCCGTAGGGCGCCAGCCCCATCAATTTGTACTCGCCGGAGTTGACCTTAAAACCGGTAAAATATGTAAAGGCGCTGTAGAGCAGGCCGAGCGAATGCGGGTAGTCGATCTCTTTTAAGAGTTTCATCCGCTCGCCTTCGCCGAAACCGAGCGTGGTGGTCGCCCATTCGCCCACGCCGTCGAAGGTCAGGATCGCGGCTTCCGCAAACGGCGACGGGTAAAACGCCGACGCCGCGTGTGACGCGTGATGCTCGGTGAAATAAACTTTCACATTGGTCTTGAGCATGTCGCGGATATATTTTTCGACAAAAAGTTTTGTCCCCAGGATCGAACGGCTGGCTTTTAGCCATTGATCTTCGGTCTGCGGCGTTTTAGAAAGAATAGATTTTAAAACGCGGTCAAGCGTCAGCAGCGGATGATCGTAAAAAACGACGGCGTCCAATTCGTCGGCTTCGATAAAGGCTTCGCCGAGACAGTAATTTATCGCGTGGCGGGGAAAACGCGGGTCATGTTTTTTGCGCGAAAAACGCTCTTCCTGCGCTGCCGCAATGATCTCGCCGCCGCGCACGATCGCCGCCGCCGAGTCATGATAAAAGGCCGAAATGCCCAGGATTGTCGCGCCTGCTTTGATCATTTCGCGGAAACTCCTTCCGCCGATGAATTGAGGAATTTTCGCACCGCTTTGGCAAGCGATTCGGCCAGCAGCCGGTGATGCGCCGGGGTCGGGTGAATATCTTTTTCAAACCGAAACGAACGGCGCTCCGATTTCGGCACGGCGTAATAATCCGGCAGCGGATCATGGAGAATGACGGAGTTGGCCGGGTTGGCAGAGTTGACCGGGTTTGCAGAGTTGGCAGAGTTGGCAGAGTTTGCCGAGTTGACCGGGTTGGCAGAGTTTGCCGAGTTGACCGGGTTTGCAGAGTTAGCAGAGTTAGCAGAGTTAGCAGAGTTGGCAGAGTTTGTTAACTCTGTGGACTCTGCTAACTCTGTGGACTCTGTTAACTTGGTCAGCTCTGATACTAACTCTGCGAATCTTTTCCGGTAATTTTCCGGCGAGGCTGTTTGCTCGACATAATGATAGATCGGCACGGGCATGATGATCGCGGGTTTTTCCAGCTCCGAAATCCACTGGGTCAGGATCGCGCGCATCAGCGTCCATTCGCGCCCGTTCGGATCGTCGTATTCGGGCAGCGGCTGGTAATGCGAAAGTTTTTGCGCCAGGTCTTTGACGGGGCCGCCCATTTTGTTGACGATCTGCCGCAGCCACAGCATCCGCCCGCCCTGATCGACAAAATCCTTGTCTTCATCAGGCAGTTCTTCAGGCTTGAGCGGGTCTTTCGGCACCGGGGTATTTTTCAGAATGAGTTTTCCGCCGGCTTCCAGCTCGAAATAGGGTTTGGCCAGCAGCACCTGTTCGCCCGAAGCCAGGATCGACAGCCGGTGGCGCGCGGCGACGCGGCGGATATTTTCCACCTGCGCGGCGATCACTACCAGGTCGTGTTCGAATTCGTGGGCGATCTCGCGCCAGATCAGGTAATGCTGGTCGGTGCCGCTGCCGGGCAGGGCAAAGTTATAGACTTCAACGTCGGGCAGCAGATTTTCCAGCACGTCGCCGAAGCGAAACTTGTTGCTGACGGCGTCGCCGGCCGTAAACGAATCGCCGAAAAGCAGAATGCGAAACTTACCGGGCGTTTTTTCCCTGGTATATTCATGCTCGCTGCGAAAACCCGCCCCATTGACCCGCACAAGATAGCCGCCGCCTTCGTGTTCGAAACGGGCTTTCATGCCGGGAATAAAATGGTATCCGATCGTCGGGTGATACTCGAAAAGCTGTATATCCATTCAGAATTTAAAACCGCGCGATTAAATTACTCCATTAAAAGACTTTCAGCCGCAAAACCGGTCGGATTTGCAAAAAGAAAGTATAAACTAATGCGTTTTATTCCTCAAGAATGAGGCGGGTCGGATATCAGAAAGGCAGAAACGTGACAGTTATGGAGCGTGTAGATAAATCCCAATGCCGGGGATTCCATATATTTAATAAGGTGGGGCGCTGCCATAAATACTGTTGAAGGCATAAAGCGACGGGTCAGTACCTCAGAACGCAGTGACCGGCTAATGATATAACTGGTTTGTTAAATCTTTATCTGTGAATAGGGTGGTAAGTTTTAAGCCGGAAGCCGGTCACTGCGTTCTGAGGTTCTGACTTCATTAAGATGGTCATCTGTTTCATTTTATGGGCAACGCCATAAGGTGTTAAATATCACTCTGACATCTGGAAGCTTGAAATTTTGGAAGCATTGACACGCTCTATAACTGTCGCGTTTCCGCCTATATCATTTTTGAAATGACGATTTATTTTTTTTGAGTTAAAATAACCGTGCAATTGTGTGTTCAAATTTGAACCGTAAAGATATTTAAGGAAACGAATTAATAATGATCAGCTGCGCAAACTGTGGAACCATAAATCAGCCCGGTTCTCAATTCTGCGACGAATGCGGCGCATCGCTCAAGACGACCGCTTCGTTCAAGGTGCAGAACGGGTTTGATTCCGGCGCGTCAGGGGGCGATCAGCCGCCGATGGTGACGCCGATACCCGCCTATGTTCCGCCCGCTTCGATATCGCCTGCTTCGGTATCGGACGATGACGGGCCGGAAACCGGCCACACGCCGGCGAACATCACTTCGTTCGGTGTGCCGATCCCCGAAGCCCAGGCGCCGATCCCGTTGGAAACCATTCTGGCCGTTTCCGGTTCCCGCAGCGAAGACCCCGGCAAAAACGTTCACGCGACGCTGGTCATCGAGCGCGGCTCGGCCGTCGGCACGGAATTTCCGCTTTCGTCGGAGGAAACTTTTATCGGGCGCTGGGATGCGGACAACGGGGTTTTCCCGGACGTCGATCTGGATCAGCACGACCCGGAAGCCAAGGTCTCTCGCCGCCACGCGCGGATAATTTTTAAGGACGGAACCTATTCGGTCGAAGACCTGGGCTCGACCAACGGGACATTTATCAATCGCGGGCGGCGGCTGCTCCCCGGCAACGCAAATATCTTAAATGACGGCGACGAACTGATCGTCGGCAAAACATTTATGCGCTTTCGGGTGAACAAGTTAAAGTAAAAAGCAACAGTTTTGGAAAATACCACCGAAAATAACTTCTTCTGTCATGACTGCGGCTCAGAAACCGGGGCCGACGCCGATTTCTGCTCGTTTTGCGGGATCAGACTGGAGAAAAAGAGTCTATCGAGTCAAGAGAGTCCGGAGAGTCTTGAGAGTAGGGAGATTGGCGGAAGTCAGGGAAACCAGTCAGTAACGCCGGCGTCAGCGGGTGCGTCGGAGCCTGAGGGTCCAGCGAGTCCGGAGAGTCCGGGGAGTCCAGAGAGTCTGGAGAGTCTGGAGAGTCTATCGAGTCTGGAGAGTTCAGAGAGTCCGGGGAGTCCAGAGAGTTTGGAGAGTCAAGAGAGTGACGACGAGAATCAGCCAACGCTGCTTTATACATCCGATGAATTTGAAAGATTGGTCACGGGAGACGTCAGCGGTTCCGCGAATCCCAATTCTATTGATTCCAGGAGTTCCACGGATTCCACAGATACAGAAAATTCCACGGATTTCACGGATACGGAAAATTCCATAGATTCCAAAAATTCCACCGACCCTCTCGACTCTCCAGACTCAATAGACTCTCTAGACTCAATAGACTCGACAGACTCGCCCGACTCGATCGAGGATGTTCCGGAAGATCTGCCGCCGGCGCCTGAATTTTTATCGGCTGGAATCGCGGTTGAAACCCCTGTAGAAACCGATGTCGAAGCCCCGGCAAAAAACGAAGCGGAAGTTGAAAAGAGCGACACCGGCGAGGAAGCCCCGTACACCAGCCAGATCGAAAGCCCGGAAAATACCGGCGGGCGCAAAGTCGGAAAGCAGTCGCAGATATTGACCGAGGGCACGCTGCTCAACAATCGTTATGAGATCGTGCGAAAGATCGGCGGCGGCGGCATGGGCGCGGTTTACCTGGCCAGCGACCGCAATCTCGGCGGCGTGCTGCGCGCGGTCAAGGAAATGGTGCAGTCGCACATCGAACCCGAGCAGCAGGAAAAAGCGCTGGCCGATTTCAAACGCGAATCGATGCTGCTGACCTCGCTCGAACACCCATGCATCCCGACCATCTACGATTATTTTTATGACGAGGCCTCCGGGCGTTTTTACCTGGTGATGAAATATATTTCGGGCGGCGATCTGGCCGCGCGTCTGCGCAGCGCTCCCGAAGGCCGGGTCGATGAAAAAAGTGTCACCGAATGGGCGGCGCAGACCGCCGACGTGCTCGATTATCTGCACAGCCGCCGCCCGCCGATCGTCTATCGCGATCTGAAGCCTTCGAATCTGATGATCGACGGCAACACCGGCCGGATCATGCTGATCGATTTCGGCATCGCCCGCTGGGTGACGAAAAACGAAAAAGACGTGACCGCCGTCGGCACCATGGGCTATGCCCCGCCGGAGCTTTTCAGCGGCAACGTCGAACCGCGTTCGGATATTTACAGCCTCGGCGCGACGATGTTTCATTTGCTGACCGGCGCCGATCCGCAGAGCAATCCGCTGCTGATCTTCGATTTCAGCAAGCATCCGCGCCCGCGCCAGGTCAACCCCGCCGTTTCCAACGAAATGGAACAAATCCTGATGCGCACCGTAGAGTATAATGTTGAATTGCGCTACACCTCGGCTGAGGAATTGCGCGAAGCTCTGATCGGGCACCTGGAACGCGTCCGCTACGGCCAGCTGACTTACGGGCAGCCGCAGGCCGGGCCGCCGGTTTCAGCGATCCAGGGGGGGCAGGCCGGCGCCTCCGGGCAGAACCTCGTTTTTTGCGGTTTCTGCGGGGAAAAGATCATTGAAAATGACGTATTTTGCCCTTTCTGCGGCGCGAAACAGGCCGTGGCCGATCAGGTCAGAAAAACGCCTTTCGGCCAGATTGTTCAGCCGAAGCGGGTGCTGGCGCGGGTGACGGTGCTTGGAACCGGGGAGCTAAACCCGCCGACCTACGATCTGGAAAAAGACAGCAACGTGGTCGGCCGCCGCGATCCGCAGACGAATATTTTTCCCGAGGTCGATCTTTCGAAATTCGATCCGCAGACCAAAATTTCGCGCCGCCATGCGCGCATTTGGAAAGAGGGAGAAATATTTATGATCGAAGACCTCGGCTCTTCGAACGGCACGGTGGTGGTCAGTTCGATGAACGAGGCTAACAAGCTTTCGCCGCACCAGCCGCAGATATTGATCCACGGCAGCAAACTGGTGCTCGGCGACACGACTTTGCATTTTGTGGTTGGTTAGCAGATCAAATTTAGCCGCGGATCGACACGGATTTGCACGGATCGATTTAGCCGCGGATCAACTCGGATTTAGTCACGAATTAACGGATTTGTACGGATTGATTTAGCTGCGGATCAACAGGGATTTTACAGATTGATTTTTTTAACTCATATCCGTGTTTATCCGTGAAATCCGCGGCAAAGAAATTTTTGTAAGCTTTGGTATTTTAACAGGCAATTTTTTGGGTTAAGAAAAATAAATGGCAGTAAGAACAGAACGAGCCGTTCCCGCGCGCCGGGTGGAACAGGTAATTGTAAATTTTGACGCGGAGCGGGTTTCGGCCCCGTTCGTGCTGCGGTGCGGCGCCCTGCTGATCGATTACATGGTGATCGTGCTGGTTCCGGTGCTGCTGCTGTTTCTCGGCCGGATGATGGGCAATGACGGCAATAAACTGCTCGGCGGCCCGCTAAATTCGATGGGCTGGCTGATCGCGATCCTGCTCGGCGTGACCAACTTAGTGATCCTGCCGGCCGTCAGCGGGCAGAGCATCGGCAAGGCCCTGACCGGCATTCGCATCGTCTCTACCCGCGGCGAAACAGTCGGTTTCAGCCAGATGCTGCTGCGCAATGTGGCCGGTTATCTTGTGACGCTTCTGACCGCTTTTTTGGGTTTCATCTGGGCGGCTTTTAACGTCAAGGGACGCGCGCTCCACGATTACGTGGCGGGAACGGTCGTGATCTACGCGCAGAAACGCCCGAAAAGCAGTGGCCAGTGAACAGTGGTCGGTGGTCAGAACCGGGAGCGGTAGCGACCGGGATATGTTCAGAGTTCACGCTTCAGGGTGGTTTAAAGACAAACTAAAGTTTGAACTCTAAACGGGGAGCGTTGAGTGGAGAGTGGGAATTAGTGATTAATAAGTAGGTTGGTTTTGAGCACTGACAGCTGACCACCGATAACCGATAACTGAAAACATGCCTCAACTTCTAATCAAACATTCGAACCGTCCGGCGGATAAATTCGATCTGGTGCGTATTCGCACCACGCTCGGGCGATCCGCGCGCAGCGATATCTGTTTGCCCGATCCGTTTGCTTCGCGCATTCACGCCGAAGTCCGCAAGGAGGGCGATCAATATTGGCTGCAGGATCTGGGCTCGGCAAACGGCACGCGTTATAACACCCAGCCGGTCGCCGCGCCGGTTCCGCTGATCAACGGCGGTGAGATCCAGATCGGCGAGACGACGCTGGTCTTCGACGAGGAAAAAATACAGCCGTCGCGCTCCGCTCCGCTGATCCACGAGGAAAACAAGGCCTTCGACCCGTCGGTCACGATCGCGCTTTCGCCGACCAGCAAAAGCACCGCCGGATTGCTCGATTCGATCACCGATCGCGGCCTCGGCACGGCCACGCGCCAGCAGATCGACGGCTGGGGTTTGATGAACAAAGTCGTCGTCGGCCTGCTCGGTTCGGCGCGTCTGGATGAAACGCTGGAAACGGTCGCTTCGCTCGTTTTCGAAGCCGTCCCGGCCGAACGCGTAATGATAATTTTCGAAGAGGACAGTAAGGACGATCCCAAGGCCGCGCGCGCCGGGGACGATCTGAAGGTCCGCATCGCGGTGGCGAAACAGCGCGGCCACGAAGCCGAACCCGACGACATTCGCATCAGCCGCTCCGTACTGCAGGAAGTGATGTCGGAAGGCAAATCCGTCCTGACCTCCGATGCGCAGCACGACCCGCGTTTTTCCGGTCAGACGATGGCGCTGCAGGGAATTCGCTCGGTGCTGGCCGTGCCGCTGGCGGTCAATGAACGGGTGTTCGGGATGATCTATGCCGACAGCCCCACCAGCGAGGTCAATTTTACCGAACAGCACCTGCAAATTTTAACGACGCTTAGCTCCGTCGCCGCCATCCGGGTAGAAAACGCCCGCCTGCTGGAAGAAAGTTTCGACCGCACGCGGATGGAATACGAGTTGAGTCTGGCGACCGAGATCCAGCAGAATTTGCAGCCTTCGTCGGCGCCGCCGGTCGAGGGGTACGAGTTTCAGGGCATCAGTTTTTCCTGTTACGAGATCGGCGGGGATTATTACGATTTCATTCCCAAACCCGACGGCAAAATGCTGATCGCGCTGGGCGACGTTTCGGGCAAGGGAACCGCCGCCGCGCTGCTGATGTCTTCGCTGCATGCGGCGATCCACGCGCAGGTCGCGGCCAAAGCCTCGCTGGCGGAAACGGTCAATGCGGTCAATTCCTATCTCACGGCGAATACGCCGACCAATCGCTTTGTCACTTTATTTCTGGCCGAGCTCGACCCGGCGACCGGCGAATTGACGTTTATCAACGCCGGGCATAATCCGCCGCTGGTGGTGCACGCCGGCGGCAAGGCCGAACAGCTCCACGCCGGGGGATTTCCGCTGGGGATCATCGCCGGCGGCGCTTACGAGATCGGCCACGCCCGGCTTTTACCGGGCAGCGCCCTGATCGTTTACTCCGACGGCGTTTCCGAAGCCGCCAATCCAGAAGGCGAAGAATACGGCATCGAACGGCTGGCGGAAGTGATCAAAAGAAACCTGGTCAAATCGGCCGCCGGGCTGCGCGACAGCGTCGAAAAAGCGCTTTCGGATTTTTCCAAAACGGCCCCCGCCGCCGACGACATCACCCTGGTGATCGTCAAACGGAAAGAAGAAGTCTAGAAAGTCTGGGAAGTGAGAGAGCCTCTGTTTTAAGAGAGAACCACCCCGCCCTTCGGGCACCCCTCCTTCTAAGGAGGGGAGTATTGGTTGTCGCGTTTCTTAAACTCCCCTACTTACGAAGGAGGGGTGGCGCGGCTTCCGCGACGGGGTGGTTCTCAAGTTTCCGCTAAACGAATCCTCGCTTTTTTTCTTATTATCTTAAATCTTTGTTAAAATGTTGACAGCATGAGAGAAGAGATATTTGCCGCGAAAATGCGCAAGAGGACGCAAAAGAAAAACGAAAAGTTTTTTGTGTTTTCCTGCGCCTTTTTGTTGCTGATTATTTCTCTTCTTACTTCTTCCTGCACCGATCTGCAAAAACCTCAGCTCAAGGAATTTTACGGGCCGGTCGATCCGCCCAAGAAACAGGAATTTCGCTGGAGCAACGGCCGGCTGCCTAAGCAGCTGGATCCGGCGCTGGCGTCGGCGCCGCCGGAAACCGATCTCGTCCGCGCCGTCTATGAGGGGCTGACAGACCTCGACGCCCGGACGCTGGAAGCGCAGCCTTCGGTCGCCGAAAGCTGGGAAGTTTCCGACGACGGGCGCACCTGGACGTTTCACCTCCGCAAGGACGCGAAATGGTCGAACGGCCAATCCGTCACCGCCCGCGATTTTGCGCGTTCGTGGCGGCGGCTGGCGGAGATGGGCGCGGCCGTGCCGCATTCGAAATTATTAAAGAACATCGTCGGCGCGGAAAATTTTGCCATCGACGACGGCATTTCCGTGCTGCCGGATGAGGAGTTCGAATCGTCCGTTCCCGAAAAAACCGAGCCCGCCCTACCCGTGCCGCCGGGAAGCGAAACGGAAGATCCCGGCGCTCCGCCGGCGGAGAATAGCGCGCCGCCCGCCGGGGAGCAGAAAAAACCGGAAACTGCCGCGCCTGTTGAAATTTCGGCAAAGCCAGTGCCGAAAGCAGTACCGAAAACAGCGCCCAAAAGACTTGGGGTCAATAAATGGCTCGGCGTCGAAGCGGTGAATGATACGGCGCTGCGCGTCTGGCTGATCCGGCCCGACCGCAATTTTTCCGGCGTCGTCGCGCATCCCGTCTTTCGTCCCGTTTATGAGGATGAGGCGAATTTGCTCGGCCTGGAAAACGCCGCGAAGGCGGTCACCAACGGCGCTTTTAAGGTGACGTCGGTGGCGAAGGAAGAAGTGGTCTTAGCGCGCTCCGAATCTTTTTGGGGGCGTGAGAGCGTCGGTCTTGAAAGCGTCCGCATGATCGCCAAACCCGACGCCGAAAGCGCGCTCGCCGCCTACCAGGCGAACGAGATCGACGCCATCACCAACATGCATTTCGAACCGCTGGCGCTGAAACTGCTCACGCCGTACCAGGATTTCCGGCGCTCCACCCACAATGCGCTGACGTTTTACCAGTTCAATTCGGGCAGCGCCGTTTTTAGCGATCAGCGGGTCAGGCGCGCGCTGGCGATGGCGGTCGAGCGCGAGCGTCTGGTGCAGGATGAAATGGACGGCGCGGGCGAACCGGCGCTGGATTTTTTGCCCTTTGACGGGGACGGCAAAGACAAGCTGAGCGAAAATTTCGACGAAGCAAAAAAACTTCTGGCCGAAGCCGGTTTTACCGACACCGTGAAATTTCCCGTGATCCGCCTGCTGATAAACCGCAACGATCTGCAGCGCCGCATCGCGCAATTCGTCGCCCGGACCTGGCTGAAAAAGCTCGGTATCGAAACCCAAATAATTATCAAAGACCGTCTGGAATACGAACAGGCGATTGGGGACGGCGATTACGATCTGGTGCGCCGCGGCGTGGTGCTGCCGACGGCTAACGAAACGAACAGCCTGCTGGCTATGTTCGACGCGATGCCGGTTGGTAGCGCCGCTATTCCAAAAGGTACGGACGGTTTAAACGAACAGCCGTCCCCGGAAAATGCGGAAACGAATCCGCCGCTCCAAAATTTGCCTACTGCTTTGCCGGCTGCTTCGCCGGAAACGCGCGCCCCCGATAGCGGGGAACCGAAAGATGCTGCCCCAGCGTATCCGGACAAACCTAACGAAAAGGCGAACGGAAATAGCGGGCGTTCGGATTTTATTCTCACCGAAAAACGGGCGATGGACGAACTGCCCGCCATCCCGCTTTATTTTCCGATCTCGAATTCGCTGGTCAAACCCTACGTCAGCGGTTTTGAAACCAACCTGCTCGACGCGCCGTCGCTAAAAACCGTGCGTATCAATGACGGCTGGAAAAGTTCCAAAACGCAAAAATAATTCTATTATTTTCACCCCGTCTGTGTTTTTATATTAGGGAAATAGCGACTAAACCTGGGAGCGCAGGTAAGAATTCGCGCGTAAAACGCGCTTGCAGGCAAGATGCCTGCGCTCCCAGGTTTAGTCGCCTCATTAAATTCGATGTTGCTATAGGTGGAAAATAATATGAAACATACTCCCATTTTGCTGCTGTTCGTGCTGTTCGTTTTTACTGTCTTCGCCCAGCCCGAAACCAATTCCGCGGATTTTAATCTCGGTTTTGAAAAAATTTCCGAGAACGCGAAGCTGCCCGATAAATGGGAGCAGTGGGGCATCGGTTACGATCTGAAGATCGATAAAACCGAAAAGAAAAGCGGCAGCGTTTCCGTCTCGCTCGAACCGGCGGGGGAAAAGAAAGACAATACGTTCGGGGCGGTCGCCTATAAAATTCCGGGGAATTACGCGGGTAAAGAGATCGAGCTGCGCGGCTTTTTAAAGTTTGCCGACGTGGCCGGCGGATTCGGCGGCCTGATGCTGCGCATCGACGGCGACGACGGCACTTTGCAGTTCGACAATATGCAGACGCGCGATCTTAAGGGCACGTCCGATTGGAGCGAGTATTCGATCAAGCTCCCGCTGCCGGAAAACGCCACCGCGATCTATGTCGGCGCGCTGATGACGGGAAAAGGAAAATTATGGGTCGATGGCCTGCAGATATCGATCGACGGCCAGGACATTAAAGACGCCAGAACCCGCCCGGCGTTTGTTTCCAAAGCCGCGCAGGATAAAGAATTCGACGCGGGGTCGAAGATCGACGCGGCCAAACTAAACAAGTCGAAGATCGAAGATCTGGCCGCGCTCGGCAGGGTCTGGGGATTTTTGAAATATCATCACCCGGCGGCGGCCGGAGGCGAGCTGAATTGGGATTACGAGCTGTTCCGCGTCCTGCCGAAAATTCTCGCGGCGAAAAACAAAGGCGAAAGAAACGACGTTCTGTTAGCCTGGGCGGAAAACCTGGGGAATTTTGAGGCCGGCCCGCCGCCGCCAATATCTTCGGCGCCTTCGGCACCTTCGACAACTGCCGAGAAAAACGCGAGTCCGTCGTCGGTCAAACTCAACCCGGACCTGTCCTGGATCGAACCGAAAACTCTGGGAAATAAGCTGGTACAAAAATTAAACCTGATCAAAAATGCGAAGCGCGCGGAAAAAAACTATTACATCGGATTTTTTCCCGGCGTCGGCAACCCGCAGTTCAAAAATGAAAATTCTTATAAGACGATGCCTTACCCGGACGCGGGCTTCCGGCTTTTGAGTTTATTTCGTTACTGGAACGTCATTCAATATTTTTTTCCGAACCGGCACTTGATCGAAGAAAATTGGAACGACGTTCTGCCGGAATTTGTCCCCCAATTTATGGCCGCCACGGGCGAACTCGAATATAAAAAAACGGCGCTGGCGTTGATCGCCAGAATCCACGATACTCATGCCAATATTTGGGGGCAGGACCCCACGCTGGCAAAATACCGGGGCCTGAATTTCGCGCCGGTCAAGGTAACTTTTATCGAAGACAAGGCAGTCGTGACCGGATATTGGGATCAGGCGCTGGCGGAAAAAGCCGGCCTGAAGATCGGCGACGTGATCGAAGAAATAAACGGCCGAAAAGTTTCAGGCATCGTAAAAGAACGGCTCAGTCTGACACCGGCTTCGAATTACCCGACGCAGCTGCGCGACATCGCCAGGTATCTGCTGCAGACGAATGAGAGCTTTCTCAGTATCAAATACAAACGGGAAACGGCCGCTGGCGAGCTCAGGATGGAAACCTACCCTCCGGATAAAATGAAGTTCAACCGCGCCGAACTGTACGGTAAGGAAGTTCCGCCATTTAAATTGATCGGGACGGACATCGCCTATCTAAATCCGGGCTGGTTAAAGAGCGGGGAGATACAAAAGCTAATTCCGGAGATCGCAAAAACGAAGGGCCTGGTCATCGACTTTCGCTCCTACCCGTCGGATTTTATCGTCTTTAGCTTCGGCGAATTTCTGATGCCGAAACCGACCGGCTTCGTTAAATTTTCGGGCGGAAGCGCTACCATGCCGGGCCTTTTCACCATCACCGAACCATTGCAGGTGGGGAAAGACAACCCCGATTCCTACAAAGGGAAGGTGGTCATTCTGATCAACGAAACCACGCAGAGCTCGGCTGAATACCACACGATGGCCTTTAGAACGGCGCCGCGCGCGACCGTCATCGGCAGCACCACCGCCGGGGCCGACGGAAACGTCTCGCAGTTCTTTTTGCCGGGCGGGATCAGCACCATGATCAGCGGCATCGGAGTCTATTACCCGGACGGAAAAGAAACGCAAAGGATCGGCATCATTCCCGATATCGTCGTAAGACCGACCATCAAGGGAATCAGAGAAGGAAAAGACGAACTGCTGGATAAAGCGATCGAGATCATTAATTCGAAGTGAATTTCCAAGCCTCGTTTAGAGGCGGTCTTTGACCGCCATTCGGAATCAGGGCGGTCGAAGACCGCCTCTAAACGGCTACAATAAAATTGCCGCAAAAATGCGCAGAAGACACAAAAAATCGACCGGTTTTATTTTGTGAATTTTGCGCATTTTTGCGGCTAAGTTTTTTTCGCTCCGCTCATACCCGGTCGCTACCGCTCCCGGTTCTGACATGCACCCACGCCTTAACAAAAACTTTTCTTGTAATAACTGCGTATTTATGGCTCAATAGGGGAAATTCCGGCCGCTCCCAGAGGTGAGAAATAAATATGAGATCTGTTTTTATTTTGCTATTGGGAGCGTTGTTTGTTTTTACCGTATCCGGGCAGTCCGACTTCAACTTCGAACCGCGCCCGTCGTCGCTCCTTTCCAATCCCGCTCCCGATAAAGCGGGTTCGGAACGCGGAGCTGTTCAACTGGACCCGGTTAAAGACGCGGCCAAGATCGAAGACCTGGCCGTGCTCGGCAAGGTCTGGGGATTTCTGAAATATCATCACCCGGTCGTCGCGACGCAGAATTCCAACTGGGATCTGGAGCTTTTCCGGCTGTTGCCGGACATTCTTGCCGCGCAAACCAAGCTGGAAAGAAACGAAATTCTCAACCGCTGGGTGGTTGGCCTCGGAACTTTTGACGCCACCGGAAACGCGCCGCCTGCGGGTCCGGTCAAGCTCGAACCGGACACGTCCTGGATCGATTCCAGAACGCTCGGCGTCAAACTCGCCAAGCAGCTTAACCTGGTCAAAAATGCCCGGCGAGCGGGCAACAATCGTTATATCAGAATGGCCGCAAACGTCGGCAATCCCGTTTTTCAAAACGAAGACCCTTACCCGGCGCTGACCTATCCCGACACTGGTTACCGGATGCTGGCGCTGTTTCGCTACTGGAGCATCATTCAATATTTTTCCCCGAACCGGCACCTGATGGGCGAAAACTGGAACGCCGTCATGACGCAGTACGTCCCCCGGTTTTATAACGCCGCCAACGAATTCGAATATAAAATGTCGGTTTGGTCGCTGATCGGCCGCATCCACGATACGCACGCGAACATCTGGAATACCGATCCGGCAATAGTGCCGTACCGGGGCGTTAATGCCGCTTCGGTAAAGGTGAGATTCATCGAAGAAAAACTGGTCGTGACCGGATACTGGAATCAGACGGGACAGCAAACGGGGCTGCAGGTGGGCGACGTGATCGAAACGATCGACGGCCAGACGGTGCAGGATTATGTGAACGAGCACCTGGAATACACGCCGGCTTCGAATTACCCGACGCAGCTGCGCGATATCGCGCTCTATATCCTGCGGACGAATAATAATTCTCTCAGCGTCACATATCGCCGGGACGGCGTCCCCGGAGCTGTCACGATGAGAACCTACCCCCGGGCCAACGTGTTCAATGCCTCGACCTACTGGGATCCGAACAAGCCTCCGTTCGAGCTGATCGGGACGGACATCGCCTATATTTTTTCCGGCACGCTGCAGGAAGGGCAAACAAAAAGCCTGATTCCGCAGATCCAGCCGACCCGCGGCCTGATCATCGACATGCGCAGCTACCCGTCGGATAACACATTTCTCTTTTATATGACCACCCTGCTCGTTCCGGGGCCGGCCAATTTCGCGACCGTGTCGCAGGGAAGCATTTCCACGCCGGGACTTTTCACTCTGCGAAATAGTTTTCCGGTCGGCGGCGCCGGCACCTATTACAACGGAAAGGTCGTGATCATGGTAAATGAGATAACGCAAAGCTCCGCCGAATTTCACACAATGGCGTTTAGAATCACGCCGGGAGCGGTCGTGATCGGAAGCACCACGGCCGGCGCCGACGGAAACGTTTCCGAATTCTTTCTGCCCGGGGGCTTGCGAACCTGGATCAGCGGCATCGGAATTTATTACCCCGACGGGCGCGAAACACAACGAATCGGCATCGTCCCCGACATCGTCGTAAAACCTACCATCGCGGGGGTTAAAGCGGGCAGAGACGAGGTGCTGGAAAAAGCGATCGAGATAATCAACTCGAATTAATTGCCAGGTCTCGTTTAGAGGCGGTCTCCGACCGCCATCATCCGGAATACCAAAATGGCGGTCGGAGACCGCCTCTAAACTTCATTATCTGTCTGAATTTTTGGGGAATAAAAAGCGGTGGTGCTGAGGGCGGGAATCGAACCCGCACGACCCTAAAGTCGCAAGATTTTAAGTCTTGTGCGTCTACCAATTCCGCCACCCCAGCACGCCTGAAAAAGATAGCACGACGGGCGAGAGATTCGCAATTTTAGGTTTTAGATTTTGGATCGTAAATTCGGCTTTCCCGCATTTCCGCTTTAGAGTGTTTGGTGTGATTTCGTGGTTTCAGTTTCGCTGTGTCTTTATTCAAGCATAAGAAAGAACCACGAAATCACACGAATAAACACGAAAAAAACAAAATAAGCCGAAAGAATCAGCGATAATAATTACCTCTCACCTCGTTACCAATCATCGATTACCAGCCGCCAATTACGGCTCCATACTTGAAGATTTCCGCGTTTGCGCCAATACTGTATGGCGACGGGAAATTTATGGAAAACATCGGCTGGATACTGTGGGTATTGCTGGGCATCGGTTTGATCGTTGCCGAAATTTTCACGCTCAGTTTTGTGCTGTTTTGGTTTGGGCTCGGCGCGCTGGCGGCGGCTTTTGTCGGCTATTTGGGCTTGGGAATTTTCTGGCAGTTCCTGGCGTTTGCGGTGGTTTCGGTCGGGCTGACGGCGCTCTCGCGCACGATCTTTTCCCATCGTTTAGGGTTGGGCGACGGCGACATGAAAATGAATGTTGACACGCTGCCGGGCCAGATCGGCACGGTCACGATCGGCAGCGGCGGCGTGATGAACAAAGGCGCGGTAAGGGTTTACGGCTCGGTCTGGACGGCGTACCCGGAAGACGGCGAGACCCCGCTGCTGGAAGGCGAAAAGGTCGAGGTCGTCCGCGTCGAAGGCTCTTCGATCTACGTCCAGAAAGCGGAAAAAGCACTGCCCGGATGGCGGGAAGAGTCTTAAGAGTCTGGAGAGTCCGGAGAGTCAATGCACGGAAATACGGTAGTGTCTTAATTTGGATTTCCTAACCGCAAAGTTGGTGGATATCAAGCTGTTTTGATAAGCGCCGTGTCAGTAGCCCGCGCGTTAGCAAGGGCGCTTACCGCTTGAAATTGCGCCCTCCCTGACGGTCGGGCTACCGACACGTTACTTGAGAAGTCTATGGCTGAGAAAAAAAATACCCTGGGAAAGAAATTGGCGCGCGCCGGCGGATGGCAGATTGCCAAGCGCGTGGCGAAATCGATCCCGCCTTTTGGAACGGTGGTCGCGATCGGTTTGGTCGGGCTCGATATCAAAAATAAAGGGCTGGTCAAAGGAATAGTAAACTCAGGCATAGACGCCATCCCTTTTGTCGGCCTGGCAAAGAATGCGGTGGAGCTTTTTACCGGAGATTTTATACCTGATAAGTCGGGGAAGTCCAGCGAGTCCAGAGAGTCTGGGAAGTGATGGAGATCATAGCAACGGAGTCAGTAGTGCCTGCGTCAGCGGGTGCGTGTCTTGTTCAGAGTTCAAGCTTTAGCTTGTCCTAATTCTTAAACCAAAAGACAAACTAAAGTTTGAACTCTAAACTTTTCGTTCCCTACGGGATCAAGAATAACCACGAAATCACACTAAAATACACGAAAAAGGCATCGAACAAAAAGCAGGCATTTTAGCCTGCTTTTTGAGTTTGTTTACGCACCCGCTGACGCAGGCGCTACTGACCTCATCTCCGACGCCCGACTTTCCTCGACTTTATCAAACCGGGTCTGCGGTTATTTCCAGGTCTTCGTGGTCCGGGATGTCGGTAAAGATCAGGGCTTCGACATTTACTTCGCTGCCGGACGGTTCCGGCAGATCGTCGCCGTCGAGCCGGGCCAGCACGATCGTGATATTGTCTTCGCCGCCGCGCTGGTTCGCCTGGGCGACCATTTCCGCGCAGGCCGTGTTCAGGCTGCCGGCGTTTCGTTCGACGATCACGCGCATATCTTCCGCATGAAGTTTATTGGACAGGCCGTCGCTGCACAGCAGCAGCACGTCGCCGCGGCTGGGAATTACCCGGGTCGGAACCGGGAAAACTTCGCTCTGCGCGCCCAGCGCCTGCAGGATGACATTTTTCAAGGCGTGTGTTTCGGCTTCTTCGGGCTGGATCTGGTTGGCGTCGATCAATTGCTGCACCAGCGACTGATCCTTGGTCACCTGGGTTATCTCGCCTTTGCGCACGATGTAGGCGCGGCTGTCGCCGACCTGTATCACGTCGATCTGGTCGCGGGTGATCGCGGCCCCGGTAAAGGTCGCGCCCATCCCGTTAAACTGCGGATCGCTGCGTCCCTGGCGGTGAATTTCGCTGTTGGCGTGAACGGTCGCTTCGTAAAGTTTTTCGATCAGCGGTTCGTGAATGGCGCCGAGGGTGCGTTCGGGGTCGCCATCCAGCAAACGACGGCTGACGCCCTCGACGGCCATCTTACTGGCGACTTCGCCGGCCAGCGCGCCGCCCATGCCGTCGGAAACCGCGAGGATGATGCCGTCATTGCCCAGCTCGAAATTTTGCGATTCGACCGGGAAGTCTTTGGAATCCTGTTCGCTGGTCCAGGTTTGCGAAGCGTCAACATTAAGCACGAGGTAATTATCCTCATTGCCTTTGCGAACGCGTCCGATATGTGATGTGGCGTGAACCTCAACTAGCAACATAAAATTAAGAGTGATTATAGCTTAACAGGGGACTTTTTTGCTACAAACTTGCTAAAGGTTTGCTAATGCCTGATCCAGATCTTCAATAATATCTTCGATATCTTCGATGCCGACCGATATCCGCACCAGCCCGTCGGTAATGCCGAGCGCGTTTCTTCGTTCCACCGGCACGGACGCATGCGTCATCGAAGCCGGGTGCGAGATCAGCGATTCCACACCGCCCAGGCTTTCCGCCAGCGTGCAGATCCTGACCGACTCCAGCACTTTGCGCGCGTTTTCCAGGCCGCCGGTCTCAAAGGAAACCATCCCGCCAAAACCGAATTGCTGGCGTTTGGCGACTTCGTGCTGCGGGTGCGATACCAGCCCCGGGTAATAAACTTTTTGCACTTTCGGGTGCTCGCCGAGAAAATTCGCGACCGCGCGGCCGTTTTTATCGTGCGCTTCCATCCGGACGGCGAGGGTTTTCGTCCCGCGCAGCACGAGAAAAGAATCGAACGGCGAAAGGATCGCGCCGATGCTGTTCTGGACGAATTTTATCCACTCGGCGTCTTCGTCGTCATTGAGCGCGACAAAACCGCCGACGCTGTCCGAGTGGCCGTTCAGGTATTTGGTGGTCGAATGCACGACGATGTCCACGCCGTGTTCGAGCGGGCGCTGCAGATACGGCGACATAAAAGTATTGTCGCAGACGACTTTGGCGTCGTTCATATGCGCGATCTCGGAAACGGCTTTCAGATCGGTCACGGCCATCACCGGGTTGGTCGGCGTTTCGACAAAGACCATTTTTGTGTTGGGCTTGATCGCGGCTTCGACATTGAGCGCGTCGGTGGTATCGACGAGGTCGAATTCCACGCCGTAGTTGCGAAGGATGCGGTCAAACAGGCGGTATGTTCCGCCGTAGGTATTATCGCCCAAAATAACGTGGTCGCCGGATTTGACGAGTTTCAGCGTGGCATCGGTCGCCGACATCCCGGAAGCAAAAGCGTAGCCGTGCTTTGCGCCTTCGAGCGCGGCGATGTTGGCTTCCAGGGCGGAACGCGTCGGGTTCTGCGTCCGCGCGTATTCATAGCCGCCGGTCGGCTTGCCAAGCGCTTCCTGTTTGTAAGTAGAAGTCTGGTAGATCGGAACGGAAACTGCCCCCGTAGTCTGGTCGGGATCGTTGCCCGCGTGAATAGCCTTGGTCGAAAAACCCATATAAGTAAATATTAGAGCCGTATAATCAAAAAGTTATGGTAGCTTTCCGTACAATAGGTGTCAAATATGGAGTTTGATATGGAACGGCTCTGGTCAGAACCGGGAGCGGTAGCGGGTGGGTATAGTCGGAAGAGAGAACCACCCCGTCATCCGAAGCGGATGCCACCCCTCCTTCGTAAGGAGGGGAGTTTTTTTAGGATCGCACGCACGCGTTTAGAGTTACGCCTTTAGGCGTGAAGATCGCGCGTGAACGCGCAACTCTAAACTTCCGGCCACTATTCACTGTTTAATTGGTCTCTGCTGCGGGCGGCGGGTTGACACTTCGCGACGGCATTCCGACGCGCGGTGGGCGATCCGTGGTTTTTAGGCGGGGACCGCAATACTGGGTATTTACACGTTTAGCCAGTTCTCTTTACTGATCAGCCTCTGTCCTGCGAGTGTAGGAACTGACCATAGGCCTCGCAGCGTCCGGCCCGGCTTTGTTTTCGCATCGCGCCGCGGACCCGTGGCGCTGCTAGCTTCTGACGTTTTTACCCCGGCCCGGTTCAAGCTTTACGATATCGGGGCTCGCTATGACTTTCAAAGGCAAGTGTATCTCGCCTTCCGGGCTGCCAAGCATGCCCGGCGTGCCCAGGCCAAACCGTGTGTCCGGCCTGCCGCACCGCATCAGAGAATGCCAGCATATCTCAAGTAAGTGGTGTCTGGCGATAATGGTTTTTGAGGGTTGGGGAGGTTTGGCGAATTTTCTGGGAGCATGACATGTCGTACACGCCGGACAATAAAAGTCTGTCCAGCGTAAAGCAAGAAATAAACCGCAAAGAGCGCAAAGAGAAGACGCAAAGGACGCGAAGTGATGTTTTCTTTGCGAGCTTTGCGTCCGCAACTTGGCGTTCTTTGCGGTTGCCTCTTTTTACATAATACCGGAATCCGGTCAGTCCCCCTCCCGGTTCTGACATCAGGCGGCAGAGCCGCGACGAAGAGAGAACCACCCCCGTCGCGCGAAACGCGCGCCACCCCTCCTTCGTAAGGAGGGGAGTTTAAGAAAGGCGCTCCATAAAAGGCGCTTCCGGTACTGAAAAGATTAAAACAACATCTTATAAACCTGGCATTATAATAACAATGCGTGATACCATAACTTACAAGTATTACAGTATAAATTTCATGGATATCAATCAGTTGGAAGTTCTGGTGACGGTGGCGAAGGAAAAAAGTTTTTCGCGGGCGGCGGATATTTTGGGCCGGACGCAGCCCGCTATTTCGCAGGCGATCCGCCGGCTGGAGTCGGAGATCGGAGAAAAACTTTTCGACCGCTCTTCCAAGGACGGCACGCTGACCTCGGCCGGAAATGTGCTGGTCGAATATGCCCGGCAGATGCTGAATCTGCGCAAAGACGCGCAATCCGCCATCAAAGAGTTGAAAGATCTGCACCACGGCAAGGTCACCATCAGCGCCAACGAACACACCGTTTTTTACCTGCTGCCGGTGATCCGCGTTTTCCGCGAACGCCACCCTTTTATCAAGGTCGAAGTGAAGCGCGGCGTGGCCAGCCGCATTCCGACCGAGATCATCGGGCGCGAGGTCGAACTGGGCGTGGTTTCCTTCAAATCGCATGACGAATCGGTCAAATCCGTGCCGGTCGACAGCGACGAACTGGTGATGATCGTTTCGCCGAAACATCCGCTGGCGAAAAAAGATTCGGTTTCGGTCAAAGACCTCGGAATGGAGACTTTTGTCGCGCACAACGCGCCGTCGCCGTACCGCGACAGCGTGGTCGAAGCATTTGAAAAATATTCGACGCCGCTAAATATCAGCGTCGAACTGCCTTCGCTCGAAGCGATCAAAAAGCTGGTGGAAACCGGCGCGGGCGTGGCGCTGGTGCCAAAACTGACCGCCCAAACCGAACTCGATCAGGGAAAACTGGCCGGGCTGTCGGTAAAAGAGCTCAAACTGGAACGCCGGCTCCACATCATTTACCGCCGCAACACCGTTCTGTCTCACGCGGCGCAGGCCTTTCTGGACACGGCGAAAAGTTTGCAGGAGCAAGCGGGAGCGGCATGAAGCTACGCAATACGATCATCTACCTGATCGGTATACCAACATTTCACGGTGGAGCGAAGAATTCGAAATACTGAAAATACCGCATCCGAACGCCTTGACATTGGATACCTCAGGATCAGAGCCGCGGCAGGCGGCGAAGCAAATTCTGAAGCGGATCGCGGAAAAGCTTTGAAGCGGCGAAAAATCAGGTAGAATAACGGGAACGTTTATGCATTTATTTAGTGCGTTTTAGGGCGGTTCGTGGTTAAATCTTAAAGTCAGAACCGGGAGCGTTAGCGACCGGGTTTCGAACGCGAAGCGTTCATTGCGGGCAGGATGCCCGCGCTCCATAATAAATACTGAGGAAACATTTGTGGACAATTTGAAAATTGCGCGCGACGAAGATTTGCAAAAAGCCACCAGCGGGGACGAGCGGCGCGAATTCGACCGCAAGAAACTGATCGTCGAGGTCGGGTTTAACGGCGGCGAGACCACCGGCATCGCGAACACGCGCGATATGGGGATCGGCGGTTTTTACCTGGCGACGGAAACCGAACTGGTGGAAGGCACGCTGCTTTTCTTTCGCCTGACGCTGGCCGGCCGGGAAATGAACCTCAGCGGCGTGGCCGTCTATAGCGACCCGGGCCAGGGCGTCGGAGTGCGTTTTCATAATCTGTCGGCGGATGACGAAAAATTTATCCGCGAGACTTTGGATCTGTAGTGGTAAGAGGTAGTTGGTAATAGGTAATTGGTAATTGGTAATTGGTAAGAGTAATAAGTAGTTGGTGGACAGTAGTGGGTAGTAATCTGATTCCTAATTAACCAGTCACTAACCACTTACCAATCACCAATTACTATTCACCGTTAAACATTAATCATTAGTCATTAAAAAATCTATGTTCGATCAATTCACGTTGGGAATCGAAGAAGAATTTCAGATCGTTGATCCGGTGACCCGGGAGCTGCGTTCGCATGTTTCGGAAATCCTGGATGAGGGCAAACTGCTGCTCGGCGAAAAGCTTAAGCCGGAGATGATCCAGTCGATGATCGAGGTCGGCACCGGCGTCTGCCACAACATCCAGGAAGCGCGCGAAGATATCTCGAAGCTGCGCTGCATCATTTCCGGGCTGGCGCGGCGCAAAAATCTGGAGATCGTCGCCGCTTCGACACACCCGTTTTCCCATTGGGGCGACCAGAAAATTTTTGACGACCAGCGGTACGATATCATCGTCGAAGAATTACAGATGGTGGCGCGCAGCCTGCTGATCTTCGGCCTGCACGTGCACGTCGGCATCGAAAGCCCCGAGCGGAGAATTCAGATCATGAACGCCGCGCGTTACTTTCTGCCGCACGTGCTGGCGATGACCACTTCGTCGCCGTTTTGGCTGGGGCATAATACGGGGCTGAAATCCTATCGCTCCGAAGTTTTCAAAAAATTCCCGCGCACCGACATCCCCGATCATTTTGAATCGCACCAGCAATTTCAGGGCTACGTCGATCTGCTGATCAAGATGAACTGCATCGACAACGCCAAGAAAATTTACTGGGACGTGCGCCCGCACCCGTTTTTCCCGACGCTGGAATTCCGCATCTGCGACATCCCGACGCGCGTCGATGACACGATCGCGGTGGCCGCGCTGTTTCAGGCGATCGTCGCCAAGGTCGATTCGCTGATCGACAAAAATTTGGGTTTCAGGCTTTATCATCGCCGGCTGATCCAGGAAAATAAATGGCGCGCGATCCGCTACGGGCTGGACGGCAAACTGCTCGACCTGGGCAAACAAAAAGAAGTTCCGGTCAAGGACCTAATCCGCGAGCTGCTGGAATTTGTCGATGAAGTAGTGGACCCGCTCGACTCACGCAAAGAGATCGAACATATCCACACGATCCTCGACCGCGGCACCTCCGCCGACGAACAACTCAAGGTCTATCACGAAAACGGAGAGGATTTCCTCCCCGTCGTGGACATGCTGATAAAAAATACCCTGGAGAGCGTGCCGGAAAAATGCTTTGATTGAATTATCGAACTATTAAAAGTCGGCTCCGCTAAAAGTATATGAGATCGTGCATTTTTTGGATCCCGGTTTAAATGGGCCTCGAAAGGTTTGTTTATTTTCGGAGTTTTTGCCGGTTTGGAATGCAAAAAACATCAATTCTGATTCGCACGGAATTAAAATTTGAGTAGTATATCCCGGAAAATCTAACGGACTTTTCAGTATGTCATCCAATCCATTGTCGGTGGCTATGAGATTGGTCTTAATATCGATATAGATCCCTTTGTCAGGTCTCCACGTCGGAAAAATTACGGCTACTTGTACGGATTGAGACAGTCCCGCTTCTTCCAACCCTGAGGTTTCACTTCTCAAGTCTTTTAAGCGTCCCCATGTAACCAGCCTGATTGATAAATCGGCCTTTTGAGCCTCGGGATGCTCCTCCGTTTTAAAAAAATTCATATCCAATAACCCCCGCGTTAAAAGATCCGCCACTTCTTTGGGTTCCGTATTTGCAATGATCGAAAAATACGGAGAATCCATTGACAGATTTATACGTTCTATCTTTTTTTCTTCAAGCCCCTGGAAGATGCGCATTCCTTCAATTTTGACCGCAGGGTTTTTAATATTAGAGCGAGCGTTGGCTTCCAAGATCTCTAAAAAGTGTTGAAATTTAGGCGTGTCTAAAGGAAATTTGACTTGGTAAGACATGTGGACACGTCCAAACGGGAAAAGCAAACGCGCAACTAGTCCTTGTTTTTGTTCGATCCCTTCCGTTTTTTGAAGAGTTTTTTGCTGTAGAGAAAGCTGGCCCCGTATCTGACTCAAAATATTACCTTGCTGCTCGACGCTTTTATCGACGCCTCCGGAGATGTCCTGGGTTTGTGTCATCAAATTTTTTTGGTCGGTAACACTTTGTTCGAAGTTGCGTGCTACTTTATCCGTTTTATTTAGTGTTTCGGTAGTGGTATTGATGTTTTTTTCCGCCTTTTCTACCAGATTGGAAAATTGAATGTTTAATTCCTGTTTTTTGTCATTATCTGCTTTTTCAGCAATACGTTTTGCTTCAACTTTGTTTGTTTCTTCTACTCCCAAAAGCACAGCCGATATGAGTCCGGAGACTATTACTCCGATAATCGCAATGCGTCCCCATTTAGTAACCTGGCCTTCTTTTTTGTAGTCCACGGTAGTTCCTAAGATAGCGAATCCTGCCGCGACCAATAATGAGATCAGTTTTAATATAGAAGTAATTTCCATGTTTGAGAGCCTCGTTTCTATTTATTTTTTGAGTAGGTTTGCGGGAAATACGGGAGCAAAAGCACTCAAAGGCATTTTTAATGCATGTTACCGCTAAATATTTTTAAGTCAAGAATTTTTAAGAAGAGTAATCACGAAACACACTAAGCAACGCGAACAAAGCAAAAAACACGAATTAAGCGAGATGCTTTTTTCGTGTCTTGTTGTGTGGTTTCGTGGTTAATTCTTCTGTGGGATTATCGACAACTAAAAGAACCCAGTCGCTACCGCTCCCGGTTCTGACCTCATCGGCGATAACATCCTTCTAAGCTAAAAATGGGCAGGCACGAGACCTGCCCCTACAAATTTTAATTGCTTGAAATCTGTTAATTGAGAACCGTCAGCTAAACCGGTAAGATAGAATCTCAGCAATTTTACAAATTTACGCAAGGGGAGAGATATCTAATTTATGGCAGAAGCAAATGGAATTACGCTCGATCAGGCGAGCAAGGTGATCGCGGCGGCGCGCAAACGCGCGATAAAGATCAAGGTGCCGATGAATATCGCCGTCGTGGACGAAGGCAATAATTTGACGGCGTTCGCGAAAATGGACGGCGCCTGGATGGGCAGCATCAACATCGCGCAGAACAAGGCTTTTACGGCGCGGGCGTTCGATATGTCAAGCAAGGATCTGGGCGCGGCTTCGCAGCCGGGCGAGCCTCTGTTCGGCATCCACGCCAGCAATCACGGCCAGATCATCATCTTTGCCGGCGGAATCCCGCTCGTTAATGAAGAGGGAAGAGTGGTCGGCGCGATCGGCGTCTCCGGCGGATCGGTTGAACAGGATCAGGACGTGGCCGAAGCCGGAGTGGCCGCATTCGGTTAAAGAGCTGGGAAGTCTATCGAGTCTGGAGGGTCCAGAGAGTCTGGAGAGTCTAGGGAGTCGAGAGTACGGAGTCAGTAGCGTCGGTATTAGCCGATGCGTTCCTGTCAGAACCACCTACGTCAGCGGGTGGTTTTTCGTTAGGACCGGGATGTAAACTGTCCGCTAATGCAGGTAGTTATGATGAGAAGAGCCCAGTCGCTACTGCTCCCGGTTCTGACAAGAAGCGCATCTGCTAACGCAGACGCTACCGACAAGAGAACTGGAACCACTAAAACACACGAAACAACACGAAAAAAACAAGAAGGGCAGGTACAAGCCCTGCCCCTACATTAATCATTTATCATTCACCATTAATTATTAGCGTCGCGGATCTGCCGGGCGTATTCGCGGGCGATCATGTGGTTGACCCAGCCGCGGTGATGAGCGCCGGAGTGCTGGTTTTCGGTGGGCAGCGCCGGGATGGAAGCCGTCACGGAATCCACCTTGGGCCGCCAGTCGGCGAAGCGAATGGAATTGTTTGCCGCCCAGTTTTTCAGCCAATCGTAAGACAGCCCTTTTTCACTCCAGCCGATGATCAGAGTCGCGTTATTTTCCCTGGCGTACTGCGCCAGTTTTTCCAGGGCGGGCTGTTCGAGTTCGGCGGTCGAAGGAGCTTTTTCGTCCTCATTCGATATGTCCACCGCGCCCGCCTGGAAACGCCGAGCCCGCGCCAGCAGCACTTTCGACCGGACGCCGATCTGCAGATCGTTGGTCAGCCATTGCAGCGGGCGCACCAGCCCGCCCCACAGCGGGCTGCCTTCCACCAGATGCCGGCCGCTGTAACCGCTTTTAAAGAGCACATCGTCATCGTAATCGTTGACACAGCCCAGATAGAGAATGTATTTCGGCTGGCGGACGATGCCCGCCCAGCGGCGCAGCGTGATCAGCGACTGCTCGCCGCCGAATGCCGCCAGTCCCAGATTTACCACGCCGTATTTTTTGTTGTAAAAACCCTGCTCGTCCTCATTCAAAATCAGATCGAGCTGCGCGGGGTAAGACATATCCACCGGCAGCCCGGCGCCCTGGGTAAAAGAATCCCCGAGCGCAAACACTATCGTCTGATAGCCGTCAAAGTTTTCCTGGAAGTTGGCGGTTCCGAGTTGATTCACCTGAACTTCCTGTTGAAAATCGGTCGTCTTAAAAACATGGGTGCCGGGGCGCAGGCGAAAGCCGAGTTCGCTGTCGTACTGCAGGCTCTCAGGTATCGAGGTCTGATAAAACGGCATAAAAATACGCAGGAACAATTCGACGGCCAGCAGGGAAACCAGCGTGGAAACAAAGACCAGCGTGATTCGCTTTCGCCATGACCGTTTTGGTTTGTCCATACGCGCTAAATCGTAACATACCGGTAAAGCTTATCAACCCGGCGTTGTCCACAAATGAATAAGTATCCCGGTTTTGTAATACGCGATACGTAATACGTTTCGTGTGATTCATGGTTTCGGTTTTTTACTTTATTAATGCGGCTAGAATAATCAATAGAACCACCCCGGCGCTACGGGGCAGCGCCTCCCCTCCTTCGTAAGGAGGGGAGTTAGAACGAAATCACGACCTACACGAAATACACTAAGCAGCTTCGCCGGTTATTTTTTCTCCAGCATCGCCAGAATTTTTACCGGCGTGTTGATGTTGCGGTTGGTGGCTTTTAAGCCGAGCTGCTTTTCGTAATTGTTCTTTTAAAAAACACGGATTCGCTGAAGCCGACATAAAACAACATATACAATTCACGCTCTCTGAATTTGAAAATTTCCGTATCGGAAGAATTTTTCTCGATCTCTTTGGCGGTGGCTTTGGGCGGCGCTTCGGCAAAGAAGCTGATGTAGGTTCCTTTTGCGCCGGTGGCGTCTTTGAAAGGGTTGTTTTTTAGCACGACCGCGAGTTCGGCATGGGTGCGCAGCATCACGAAAACCTCGTAGCCAAGTTTTTCTTTCAGATGGGTTTCGATCTTCGCGGTCAGCTTTTTTTCGTCTTTTTCTTTGGCGTCGAAAATGACGTTGCCGCTGGCGATATAGGTGCGGACGTTGGTAAATTTCAGTTCGCTGAAAATTGCGCGCAGCTCGTCCATTTTGATGTTGCGCTTGCCGAGGTTCATGCCCCGTAAGAATGCGATGTAGGTGGTCATAAGCAGTGGTCGGCGGCCAGCGGCCAGTCTTCGGTGATCAGTGGTCAGTTGCCGGTGTTAATGAGTTTTTTTCATGTTATTTGGCGGTTTCCATTTATAGCCATTAGAAATAAGGCTTAAGAAGCAACCACGAAATTAAACGAAACGACACGAAAAACCGAATCCGCAACTTTAGCAAGCCAGTTAAAATTAATGACGAAATAATACCACTGGCAACCAATACATGCCACTGCTAACTGTCCACTGGCAACCGATAACTGACCACCGGCCACTGCTTAAAGAATTCTTAAAGTTTTCAAACAAAATCGTATTTCTTCCGTATAAACTTAAGATCCGATTTATCTTTCAATTTTAAAGGAGTGACCCGTGAGTACTAATATCCTTCGTAAAACTGTTTCTTTCGCAATGCTGCTCTGCATGTGTCTGGCGACGATGGCGCAAAATAAAGCCTTCGACATTGGCCGGATTGATTCCGGCGCGATGGCCTGCGACAATTTTTATAAATTCAGCAACGGCACCTGGCTGAAAAATACCACGATCCCGGCGGCGTTTCCTTCGTGGGGGACGTGGGATATCCTGGTCACGCGCAACCGCGAGATCGCGCGCGGGATACTGGAAACGGCGTCAAAAGACACCAAAGCCGCTAAGGGTTCGAGCGCGCAGCTGATCGGCGATTATTACGCTTCGTGCATGGACGAAAGCTCGATCGAGGCCGCCGGCGCCAAACCGCTCGACCCGTATTTTAAGGAGATCGACGCGGTCAAGGATGCTAAGAGCCTGCAGGCGGAGATCGCTCGGCTGCACCGCATTGGCGTTAATCCGCTGTTCAATTTTTTCAGCTACGTGGACGAGAAAAACAGCGCGATCAATATCGCCAACGTCTATCAGGGCGGATTAGGGCTGCCGAACCGCGATTATTACACCAAGGACGACGAAAACTCCAAAACTCTGCGGGCAAAATACCTCACTCACCTGGCGCGGATGTTCACGATGATCGGCGACGATGCCGCCCAGGCAAAAACGAACGCCGACGCCGTGATGAAGATCGAAACGCGGCTGGCGCTGGCTTCGAAAAAGCCCGAAGAATTGCGCGACCCGGTGAATTATTACAATAAAATGTCGGTCACGGACGCCGATAAATTAATGGCCGGATTTTCCTGGGACGCGTATGCGGCAAAGCTCGGCGCCCCGAAATTCGCCGAGATCAATATCGGCCAGCCCGGATTTTTTACCGAGGCCGGAAAGATGATGACGGAAGTGCCGATCGCCGAATGGAAAACCTACCTGCGCTGGAACGTGATCAATAATTTTGCCAACCGCCTGTCGAAGCAGATCGACGATGCGGATTTCGATTTTTACAGCCGGACGCTGAGCGGCACGACCGAACAGATCCCGCGCTGGCGCCGCTGTGCCCGCAACGCCGACAACCTGCTGGGCGAAGCGCTGGGGCAGGAATTCATCAAAACGAATTTCACGCCCGAGGCAAAAAAACGGATGGACGAATTGATCTCTAACCTTTTCGCGGCGTATAAAGAGCGCATCAATAAACTGGATTGGATGAGCGACGAAACCCGCAAACAGGCGCTGCTGAAACTTGCCGCGATCAAACGCAAGATCGGCTATCCCGATAAACTGCGCGGTTACGCGGGCGTAAATATCGACCGCAAATCGTATTTCGATAACATGATGAACCTCGGGGAGTTCTTAAGCGTCCGCGACTTAAAAGACATCGGCAACCCGCCCGACGCGACCCGCTGGGTAATGACCGCCGCGACCGTCAACGCGCAATATAATTCCAATTTTAACGACATCACTTTTCCCGCCGGAATTTTGCAGCCGCCGTTCTTTGATTTCAAAGCCGACGACGCGATCAATTACGGCGCGATCGGATCGGTCATCGGCCATGAGATGACCCACGGATTCGACGATTCGGGCAGCCGCTATGACGCGGTCGGAAATCTGAAAATGTGGTGGACCGAAGCCGACCGCAAGAGCTTTGAAGAAAAAGCGGATTGCGTGACCACGCAGTTTGACGGCTATGAGGTCGAACCGGGACTGCACTTAAACGGTAAATACACGCTCGGGGAAAACCTGGCCGATCTGGGCGGGGTCGCCATTGCCTACGACGCGCTGATGAAATCGATGGAAGGAAAAGCGAAACCGGCGCCGATCGACGGTTACACCCAGGAACAGAGATTCTTCCTCGGCTGGTCGCAGGTCTGGGCGCAAAATGACCGCCCGGAAGCCGCCCGTCTGCAGGCGCAATCCAACGAACACTCGCTGGCGGAATTTCGCGTCAACGGCCCGCTGTCGAACCTGCCGGAATTCTCACGCGCTTTCGGCTGCAAGACCGGTGACAAAATGGTGCGCGGTAAGCAGTGCAAGGTGTGGTAAGAGCGCGATACGCGATACGTAATACGTAATAAGAAAGCCCGGTGATGAGCCGGGCTTTTTTAAGTCTGTTCAGAGTTGCGCGTTCACGCGTGATCTTCACGCCTAAAAGGCGTAACTCTGAACGCGTGCGTGGTGCGTCCGTTGCGATGGGGACAGAGATGCCCCGTTCCATATTGCGCTCTATATTTCTCGAATTACATGTTATGATGCCGGACAGTTTTAACATCTTCTTTTTAAGGAATAAATCATGAGAAAAGCTTTGGCTCTTTTTGCCGTTATTTTAACTTTTGCTTTGGCCGCTGCCGCTCAGGATGTTTGCAAACAGCGCACGGCGACCGGCGCCGGATTTTCTTTTTGCCTGCCGGAAGGCTGGGTGGGCGAAACCGATCCCGGTGACAAATATCCTTCGTATTCGTCGCCCGCGGGTTCCAAAGCCCACGGTAATATTAATTTTAAAGATCTTATTGTGGAAACGACGCTGGCCGAATTCGTCACCGCCAATAACAAATATTCGCTGGAAAATCTGACAAAAAATGAGGAAGTGAAAAGCCTCAAGCTTTTGTCCCGGGCGGATTTTGTTACCGCTTCCAAAGACAAAGGGGAAAAACTGGTCTATCTGATGGAATATAAGGACTTTACCATGAGGTCGTTTCAGTTTTATTTCGCCGGGAAAGGTAATCGGAAAATGATACTGACCTTTACCACCCTCGATGCGGATAAGGATGTGATGGAAAAATTCGTCGAGGATACGATAAAAACGGTGCAGTTAGATAAGTAAACAATTCTTTAGTTTGTCTATCGAGTCTGTTCAGAGTTGCGCGTTCACGCGCGATCTTCACGCCTGAAGGCGTAACTCTGAACGAGGAGCGTTCAATGCGGGCAGAGATGCCCGCGCTCCATAGATCCGCTCCATCACTTAAAACATCGAATTATTATTCGCGCATTTTGCCGGAATGTCCTGAACGACGTCCCAGTGCTCAACGATCCTGCCGTTTTCATCGTGCCGGAAAATGTCGATCCTGGCGATGCCCGCCGAGCCCGGCATTTCCTGATAGCAATGCAGTACGACCAGATCGCCCTCGGCGATGATGCGTTTGAAGTGCAATTTCTTGTCGGGGTTTTCCTCGGCCAGTTTGGTGTAATAATCGATGAACGCTTTTTTGCCGTTTCCGACCACGGAAGTGTGCTGGACATAAACATCGCCCACGTATTCGCGGATAGCCTGGGTCGGGCGCGACTGGTTGAACATCATGTCGCAAAAGGCCATGGCGTTCTCTTTATTCCGTTCGAGTGGGGTTTGTATCACGCCTAAGTATAACACCGATGTCGGTTAATGATTAATTGTGAATGATTAATGAACAATCATTAATCACTAACCATTATTAATTAGTGTTTGAAATGTCTGATGCCGGTGAAGACCATGGCCAGGCCGGCTTCGTTGGCGGCGGCGATCACTTCTTCGTCGCGGACACTGCCGCCGGGTTGAATGATGGCGGAGATGCCGGTTCCCGCGGCTTCGTCCACGCCGTCGCGAAAAGGGAAGAACGCGTCCGAAGCGAGCGCCGAGCCTTTAATACTCAGTTCCGTGCGGGCGGCGCGCATGGCGGCGATGCGGACGGAATCGATGCGGTTCATCTGGCCCGCGCCGACGCCGATGGTTTGAAATTCGTTGGTGAAAACGATCGCGTTAGATTTTACGTGCTTGCAGACCTGCCAGGCGAAAAGCAGCGCGCGGAGTTCTTCTTCGGTCGGCGCGCGTTCGGTCACGACCTTCAGATCGGCGGGCGAAATTTTTTGCAGATCGCGATCCTGCACCAGCATCCCGCCGGAAATGGTGCGGTATTCCAGTTTTTCCTGCGCCGGTTCGGCTTTCAGCACCCGCAGATTCTTTTTGCCTTCGAGCACGGAGAGCGCGCCGAGCGTGTAATCGGGCGCGATCACGACCTCGGTAAAAATTTCGGTCAGCAGCTTGGCCGTTTCCACGTCCAGCGGCTGGTTAAAGGCGACGATGCCGCCGAAGGCCGAAACGGGATCCGTTGCCAGCGCGCGTTTGTAAGCTTCCAGATTGTTTGCGCCCAGCGCGACGCCGCTCGGATTGGTGTGTTTGATAATGGCGCAGGCGAGCGAGCCGAAATCGTTTACCAGCGCCCAGGCGGCTTCGGCGTCGATGTAATTGTTATAGGACATTTCCTTGCCGGAAAGCTGCTCGGCATTGGCGATGCCGCCGTCTGTATCCGAAAGGTACACGGCCGCGTGCTGGTGCGGGTTTTCGCCGTAGCGCAGATCGGCGTATTTTTCCATTTCGACCGAGACGTACTCATCGGCCAGCGAAGGCTCGTTCGACATTTCGGGCGAATCGTTAAAGGGATTGAAGGGTTCGAGAAAATCCAGATCGTCGTCCGAAAGCTGCGTCGCCAGGTAGCTGGAAATCGCCAGGTCGTAATTTGCCGTGCGGGTATAGGCGAGCGCCGCCAGCCGCTGCCGCGTGACGAGCGAAAGCGAGCCGCCGCCGGCTTTTAATTCTTCAATTATATGCGGGTAAAGCTGCGGATCGGTCACAACCGCCACATCGCGCCAGTTTTTGGCGGCGGAACGGATCATCGCCGGGCCGCCGATGTCGATATTTTCAACGGCTTCTTCGAGCGCCACGCCTTCGTTTGCGACGGTCCGCTGGAATGGGTAAAGGTTTATCACTACCAGGTCGATCAGCTCGATGCCGTGCTCGCGCATCGAGGCCACGTGCCCGGCATTGTCGCGCAGCGCCAGAAACGCGCCGTGAATTTTCGGGTGCAGCGTTTTCACGCGCCCGTCCATCATTTCCGGGAAACCGGTCACGTCGGAAACCTCGCGGACGTCTATGCCGGCCTCGCGCAGAGCTTTGGCCGTGCCGCCGGTGCTGATGATCTCTATGCCCAGATCTTTCAGCTCCGCCGCGAATTCGGCCACACCTGTCTTGTCGGAAACGCTGATCAGAGCGCGTCTAATTTTCCTGGATTCGTCTGTCATAAAACACAAAAATGATTACAGCTTCATATTATAAGCATTAAATCCGATCAGATTAAAAGGCGGAATTACAGATGCGAGAGGCGGCGAGGCAAAACAGGCGGTACGAGCACCGGCTCCGTAAGGGAAAACCTGAATGCCGTCTCTTAGAAGAAAAAGCGGCCGAACAGCAACAGGCTCAAAATAAAAGCTACCGTAACCAGTACTACTTTGATCAAACTCATAAGTTGTTATCCCCCAATAGCCCGGGTAAAAAGAACCTTCATCTTAAATACCTTTGATGCGAAAGTCAATAAATAGGGTTGTTCGGTAGTGGGTCAGTTTAAAATTTGCGGATCGAAGCCCGCATAGCGGGCTGATATTTGTTTGCCTCCGTGACCCCCGGGTTTCGCTGCGCTTCACCCGGGGCTACCATTATGCCGTCAGCTCCGCTGACTGGTTGAATATAATTAAAGTCGGTGGTTCAACTTTACATTAGATCAACTGCGAACGATGGAAATCAGCTTAAATCCAGCTTATGTTCGCCACCACACAGACTAGCGCAAATCTGCTTTGTTATTAATCTTTTATCATCGTCTATTTAATTGTTTTATTTTAAGTTTATTCCACGGGTAAAAATTAACTTCTGAAGAGGGAAAAATGTGTCTTTATTCCTATCCTCAAATCCTCTATGTGGACGATGCCGATACCTGTGAGATGGTGACGCTCCTGTTGCAGCAGGAAGAAGACAGCTATGAAGTAACCACGGCGAGCTCGACCGAAGAAGCTTTGGAGATCATCTCTAAACGGTCTTTCGATCTGTATATTTTCGATAATCCGTGGCGCGAACCGAGCGGCCTGGAATTGTGCCGCCATATTCGGCAGAAAGACGGGAAAACCCCGATCATGATATTTTCCGTGATGCCGCATGACACCGACCGCGATACGGCGATCGCCGCCGGCGCCAATGCATATCTGGTCAAACCGACAGATCTGCACCGATTTACGGGTACGATCGAACAGCTTTTAAATGACGGACCATCCGGCTTGAGCGCGATGTCCTAAGTTATATTTCTCCCGCTGCGGAGATGCGGCAGGTTTGCGTGCCTGCTGCGGACGATCGGACGACCGCTCTACCTGTTTCTATGTTAGAATAGAGTAGTAGAAATAGTGCGATCTTTTTAAATCCACCCCAATCGACATCGGGCCGTGACTCCTAGCCACCTCCTTGTGCCTTTTGCTGTGTTTTCACACGCGAAAAGAGTAAATAAGGAGTTGATCATGTCCGAACAGCCGTTGGTTCGTCTTTTAACCAAGAACTATATTTTAAATTCCCTGCCGGATGAGGATTACCGGTGTTTGCTTCCCGATCTGGAGCAGGTCGATCTGCCGCGTAGCAGCGTCATCTACCGGGCCGATGAACCTATCGCCTACGTCTATTTTCCCGACAGGGCGATGATCTCAATCGTCACTAATACATTGGACGGGCAAAGCGTCGAAGCCGGCATTGTCGGCTGGGAAGGCATGGCCGGGGTCGAGGTTTTGCTGGGCGTGGATTCGACCTCGAACGAAAGCATGACCCAGATACCCAACGGCGGCATCCGGATAAACACCAAAGCGATCAGGGAAGAATTTAGTAAAGGCGGCGCGCTGCACGACATTTCACTGCGCTACCTGCACGCGCTGATGCTGCAGATCAGCCAGACCGCGCTCTGCAACCGCCTCCACTCGCTGGAGCAGCGATTGTCGCGCTGGCTTCTGATGTGCCGCGACCGCACGGGAACCGACGAAATAAACCTGACCCAGGAATTTCTTTCGATCATGCTCGGCGTAAACCGCCCGAGCGTCACCCTCTCCGCCATCACACTGCAAAGCGCCGGATATATCAAATACGCGCGCGGCAAGATCAAAATACTAAACGTCAGCGGTCTGGAAGAATTTACCTGCGAATGTTACCAAGCCGTCAAAAAGACCTGGCCCCCGGCAACAGTGTAGCGCCGCCGTCTCGGCGGCTGTCCTGACGGCGTCCCGCCGTCAGATCGGAGTCCGTGGGCGGGACGCCCACGCGACAGCCAGCGAGACGCTGGCGCTACTTTTTGCGGACAAGAATGTCCGCGTTCCCAGCGTGTGCTTCCGAGGCTATATTTCCGTCTTCTTAAATGAATGTGCTAAATTCGAAACAGCTTTTATGAATTTACGCATCGCCCATTCAACCATCATTTTATTATTCCTGGCAATCGTTTTCGCGCTCGGCGCGAGCGCCGCGCCCGCGCAGGATATCGAAGCCACGATCAGGGTGATCGGCCCCGCGCGCGTCCAGGTCGAAGGGAACTTTCTCAACTCGAAATACGCCGGGGAAAAGAGTTGGACGTTCCTGCTGAGTTACGCCGACGTGCAGAACCTGGGCGCCCGCATCGATAAGCTGACGCTGTTCATTCAGGATAAAGAATTGGCGGTCAAAAAATTCGCACCGGGAATTTACGAAGCGGCCGGCGCTGCCGAGCATTGGAAATACGAGGTCGATCTGACGCCGCAGGCCGAACCGACCGCTGCCGCTCATGTCTCGTGGCTGGCGGAAGACGGCGGGCTGCTGATGCCGGAAGATCTGCTGCCGAGGCCGGCAAAAAACGACGGGCCGGGAGTTTCCGCCAGGATCAGGCTCGGACTGCCGGCCGGGTGGGAAACGGCCACCACGGAACTAAAAAACGCCGACGGTTATTACACCATCGCCGACATTTCGAAAAGCGTTTTGCGGGTCGGAAAAAACTGGCGCGGAAAAACGGCGGAGTCCGGCGAAAATCCGGTGAAATTTTACACCTCGGGCGAATGGCAGTTTACCGACGATCAGGCCGCCGCCGTAGCGCAGACCATCATCGCGCAGCACCGGGAAATATTCGGCGAGCCGGCATCACTACAAACGGGGCAAACGGGGGGGCAAACGGCGATCATGCTGCTGCCTTTTCCCAGGGCCGCCGAGCCGGGCCGCTGGCGCGCCGAAACCCGCGGTTCGACCGTGGTGCTGCTGTCGAGCCGGATGCCGTTTGACAGCCAGGGTTTGAACCGCCTGCGCGAACAGCTGCGGCACGAAATATTTCACCTCTGGATACCGAATAAACTTTCCCTGACCGGCAGCTATGATTGGTTTTTCGAAGGCTTCACGCTATACCAGGCTTTAAAGAGCGGGAAAAAAATGGGGCAGATCAGATTTTCGGATCTGCTGGAAACACTCGGCCGCGCCTATACGTTAAATCAGGTGACGGCGAAAGACCTCTCACTGATCGAGGCTTCGAAGCGGCGCTGGGAAGGGAATTTCAGTTTCGTCAACAGCCGGGGAATGATGGTGGCCTTTATGTGTGACGCGGCTTTGCTGAGCGCTTCGAAGGGGAAGCGGTCGCTGACGGATGTCTTTCGCGAGGTCTATAAAAAACACGGGCCGCTAAACGCTTCCCGCGACGGAAACGAGGCCGTGCTGGCGATCCTGAAAAGCTACCCGGAACTGCGCGAGATCGCGGCGAAATATATCGAAGGCCGGGAAAAGCTCGATCCGCAGCCCGCGCTGCTGCAGCTGGGACTGGAAGCGCAGGTAAAAGCAGGCGTGACCAGTTTCCGGATCAAACAAAAAACTACCGGGCGGCAGAGAGAGCTTTTGACCGGGCTTGGCCTAAATCCGCTTTACGAACTTCCCGAAAAGGCAAAATAGCGTTAAATTATTTGGCGGTGGTTAGTGTCTTAATTTGGTTGACGTCTAGCAATGTGTCAGTAGCCTGACCGTCAGGGAGGGCGCATTTCAGGCGATAAAACAAGCGCCCTTGCTAACGCGCGGGCTACTGACACGGCGACTCGATTTCCGCCGGCTGGGTGAGCAAAAATAAAATAAGCGCCCTTGCTGACGCGCGGGCTACTGACACGGCGACTCGATTTCCGCCGGGCTTGGTGAGCGACTCAAATTAAGACATCACCTGCGGTGAAGGACATTAGATTTTTTCATGAGCAAGTTTAAATTATTAGCTTTGATCCTGATTTCGGCGGCCGCTGCGGCTAGTGTGGGCCTGCTGAGCGGCTGCGGCGTCAGCGGCGCTTCCGGTTTTTTCGGGCCCGCCCCGAAAGCCACCATCATCGTCGCGAAGGCGCAGATACGCAGCTCGTATTCGGTGGTCGCGACCGATCTGCTGGAAGTAAAGCGCGGCGAAAAGCTCGACATCCTGGAAGAGACCGATTACGCCAATGAACACTGGTTTCGCGTGCGCGGGCAGGACAGCGACAACACCGAGGGCTGGATCGAAGCGCGCAACGTGATCACGGAAGCGGTGCTGGCCCGGTCGCAGGCGCTGGCCAACGAAGACCAGGGCGTGCAGTCGCAGGCGACGGCGCAGATGAAATCGGCTTCGAACCTGCGGCTGGCGCCGGACATGAATCCTGAGAATATTTTATTCAAGCTGGAAAGCGGCGCGACCTTTGAGGTGATCGGCTGGAAGCTGGTGCCCAAGATCAGGGAAGCCGACGACGTGGACGACGCGCCGAAACCGGGCGAAAAACAAGAGAAAAAACAAAAGACCCCGCGCGAACTAAAAAGGGAAGAAGAAGCGCAGGAAGCGCTCGATTACCGCTACGACATCTGGTACAAGGTGCGTTTCGATCCGTCGGTCTCGCCGGCGCCGGCCGGGTGGCTCTTCGGCCGCCAGGTGCAGCTGCAGGTGCCGCCGGATATCGTTCATTTCCAGATCGGCGACCGTAAATTCGTCACTTGGCAGCGGCTGGACGAAACGGACGGCGACACGAAGGCCAACCCCCGCGATAAGGACGCCGCCGCCAAAGAATCGAAGGCCGGAAGCTGGGTGATCTTTGCCCACAGCGGCAAGGCCAAGGCCGAAGACGGCAACGAACCGGATTTCGACAGCATCCTGGTCATCGGTTACGACAAATTCGACCAGCAGCATTACCCCGTTTATCGCAGCGGCGAGGTCTGGGGAAAACTGCCTTTGCGGCTGGACGGCGTCGGGGACAACAAGACGTTTACCGCCCGTATCAGGGACGCCAACGGCGAACTGCAGGATATGAAATTCGTCGTCTATAAAGACAGCGCCGGACACCTGAAAGTAACCGCCCCGGCCGAAGTACCGAAATGGGAAAGAGGGAAGTAAGCACAGTGGTCAGTGGAATGATTAGTGATTAATGATTAATGATTAATGATTAATGATTAATGATTAATGATTAATGATTAATGATTAATGATTAGTGATTAGTGATTAAGAATGTTGCTAATAACTGACCACCGACCACTGACCACCGATTTTATGGATGAGCCTTTCGAAATAGAGATCACCGATGTTTTCGACCTGCATTCGGTCGTGCCCTCCGAGGTGCAGATGGCGACGCGCATCTACCTCGACGAAGCCCGCAAAAAAGGCTTTAAGTGGGTCAGGATCATTCACGGCCGCGGTATCGGAATGCAGCGCGACGCCGTCCGTAAAATTCTTGCCGAAACCGATTTCGTGGAATCTTTCAAAGACGGCGACGAACTCTCCGGCGGCTGGGGCGCCCAGGTGGTAAAACTGAAATAGGGCAGAAACGCGACAGTTATGGAGCGTGTTCATCAGTATCTATATTAAAAGGCAGATCTCCCTGTCCATACAAAACGTAGTCGATGGCTAAAGTTACATGCTCATCTTTCCATAAATACCTCTTTCGTCACCATGCAGCCAGGTTCCGAAAGTACGAAAAGTGATCAGGTATGCCAGCGGGAAAACACTATCGTCCCAATCTTTTGAGGTTCATTAAACATTACGGAGAAAATAACTATGTATTTTTGGGAAATCCATAACTGTCGCGTTTCTGTATTGGAGTTATAAACACATCTCTGTATTGGGATAATAAACACGCTCCATAACTGTCGCGTTTCTGCCTGGGAATTAATAATCTTCGATCACGTCGGCCCAGACTTCTTCTTCTTCCAGGATGACTGCTTCGTCGTCTTCGTAATATTCCATGGCCTGGATCATTTCGGCTTGTTGGGTGAGGTTGTCTTCGGCGTCGCTGAGGCGGCGCGAGAGGTGGGCGCAGTGTTTTTCCAGTTCGCTAATTCTCCGTTTTTGTTCTTTGCCGAGCCGTTCCAGATAGCCCAGGTAAAAAAGCTGCAGACCCGCGACGCCCGCCAGCACGATCGTCACACCCGTCAGAAAATATATCTCCATAAATCTCACCCTGCTTACTCAAACGTACGGAAAAAGAGAAAAGATGCCTTTCCCGGTTCACTGCTAATTTCTACGATGCGGGCATTATAACCTTGACTGTGGGCAAAGGAAAAGACAAAATTTTAATAAATGTAGCTAGCACATCATATGTCCTGTTGAAGTAGCAGATGAAATGTCCTCTTTGGGTGGTTGAGGGGTGTTGGAGAATAGCTTTGGAGAAAAGCTATGAGATATAACCCGGGAACCGCAGTGGAGAAGGCGATGAAAAGACAGGAGATCATATTGCGTGCGTACGCGAAAAAGATCACGTGGATAGAGGCGGCGGATATATTGGGGATGAGCTACCGGCATTTGCAGCGGGTGCGGGAGGCTTACGCGAGGGCAGGTTTCGACGGTTTGCACGACGGTCGGGTGGGAAAGGAGAGTCCGAGACGGACGCCGGTTAAGGTGGTGGAAGAGGTGCTGCGACTGTATCGGGAAGAGTATTTCGATTTCAGCGTGGCCCATTTTCACGAGAAGCTGAGTGAAAGACATGTGCTCGGGCTGAGCTACACCTGGGTGAAGAACCTGCTGCAAGGGTCAGGGTTGATTGCGAAGGAGAAGGCGAGGAAGAAGCACCGGAGGAAGCGGGAGCGTAAAGCGATAGCGGGGATGCTGCTCCATATCGACGGGTCGCATCACCAGTGGTTTGGAGATGAGAGGTGGCACGATCTGATAGTGCTGCTCGACGACGCTACCTCCGAGATCTGTTATGCGCGGCTGGTGGCAGCCGAATCGACGCGCTCGGTAATGGAGGGTATTCGCAAAGTGATAGAAACAAAAGGAGTATTCTGTAGTTTGTACTCTGACCGGGCGAGTCATTTCTTTCAGACACCGAAGGCCGGGGAGCCGGTGGACCGTCAGGCACTGACGCAGGTCGGGAGGGCTTTAAGGGATCTCGGCATCCGGCTGATACCGGCCTACTCGCCGCAAGCCAGAGGCCGCAGCGAGCGAAACTTTCGCACCTGGCAGGGACGCCTTCCACAAGAGCTCAGGATCAGGAACATAACCACGCCGGAGGAGGCCAACCATTTTATCGAGAGAGAATATATACCGGAATTCGACCGCAAGTTCGCCGTCAAGGCAAAAGCGGAAGGATCGGCCTTTGCGCCCTGCCTAAGAAACGATCTCGACCGGGTGTTCTCGATCCAAACCGAGCGAACCGTCAACCGCGACAACACGGTCAAATACAGGAATCTGACGCTTCAGATCGACCGGCAGGACTGGCGCCGCTCGATGGAAGGCTGCCGCGTCGTCGTCTACCAGCACCTCGACCACACCATCACGATCGGTTACGGGCCGCAGGAGATCGGCAGATACATGGCCGACGGCAAACCACTCGACCGGACGCTCGGCAAAGCAAACGTTGGGAGAAAAAAGGTCACCTCACCTTCCTTACCCCAACAGAAAACAGGACATATAATGTGCTAGCAAAACAGGACATCTTCATTTGCTATTAACAGACAAAATTTTAATAAATCTTGCTTTTAAGGGGGAAAATGCGGGAAATGATCAAAAAGTTTAGAGTTCAAGCTTTAGCTTGTCTTAATTCTTAAATAAGACAAGCTAAAGCTTGAACTCTAAACGGTTATGAAAAAACGCGCTTAATAGCCGTTTATAGTCTCAGATATTTTTGTGAGAGGCGATAAATAGATCTAATGGAAGAACGTAATTTACAACTTATGTACACGCTGCTGTGCGATGACGTGCGGCTGGAGATGGGAAACAAGATCTCGCTAATGGGCGTGTTTCAAAATATCATGGTCGAAAAACTGCCCGTTTCGCTGATCAAATTCGCCGTGGTCAATCACCTGGAAGGCGAAGGGAATTACGACACCGAAGTGCGGATCATGTCGCCCGACAAAAGCCGCGTTGTGGTCACTTCCCAGCCGACGCAGGTGTCGCTGGCGCCGGACAGCTACACCGATAATGTCAGCTTTTTTGTCAACGTGGTTTTCCCTTCGGCGGGGACATACTGGGTGCAGACGCTGACCGGCCAGGACGTGCTGGAAGAACTGCCGCTGATCGTGACCGATATCCAGACCGTTAACGCCGGTTCCGGCGGGCCGGTCGGAGCGCGTCTTAGCTCGGAATCGGTGAACTAAAAATATGGAGCGCGAGCATCCCTGCCCGCTGTTTTGAGTCCCGCCTTTTTGCGGCTAATTTTTTACAGCGGATGAAGGCGCTCTTAACATTCAAATAAAATCAGGCGCGGATCTGCACGGATCAGAATTTCTTTTCCGTGTTTATCCGTGAAAATCCGCGGCCATTTTCTTACATTATGCTTTCAAACACCATCGCGGAAAACGAAAATGTAGTCGGCACCAGGATCTCCGCTCCCTGAGTTCTTTCCACCATCCATGAGGCGGAAAATTGCGGCTGTGTGTTGGCCGGGATAGTGTAGGTGGCGGAAATATTTATGATGCTCGAAAGCTGGTTTCCGTTAGTGCAGTATACCCGGCAGATCAAATCGCCGGACACCACCTCGTTAATGGCGATATTAAGAAAAGAGACCGCGCCGGGAGACGACCAATAGACCTGGCCCAAAAATAGCGAGATGAAGGCGGTCCCGCCGAATTGCAATTCCTGATCTGTGACGGTGAGCGTGTCGAGTCCCGGAATCGGGGCGAAAGTGCTGCTGGTGGGGCCTACCGACTGCGAAACGGCTACCTGTGAAGTGTAAATTGAGGGCATTGATTTTTTAGCTCCTTTTAGATTTTAGAAGTTTTCAGAAGTTCCAGAGTTTACAGAAGTTCCAGATTCCACACACCCAGGGCCAGGGAGCCAAACTTAAAATCTAAATCTGGAACTTCTGAAACTACTGTCTTTTTACCGGGAGATTGAATGCCAGGCGATAGATGCCGGCGAAATCGGTCGGTCTTTCTTTTGTCTGCGGCGGGGTGTCTTTGTAGCTGACGGTGACGCGATAGGTGGTCGGCGTGTTCGAGGGAAAGCGGAAAAGAAATTCGCCGTCTTCGCTGCTGTAAATGGCTTTGATCTTTTCCCAGACGTTGCCGGAGGTAAGCCTTTCGATCGCAACTCTGGCGCCCGGCAGGCTAAACCCATCCTGGTCGAAGACCGTGCCCTGAACGATGACCATCGTGCCCTGATCGACCCGCATCCCCAGGCGGCGGTTGCTGAGATCGGTGATCTTGCCTTTTTTGACCTCGAAACGCAGCCCGCTTTTGCTGTAGCCGTCTTTGTCGAAGGTGAGCGTGTAGATACCGTCGGCCAGCCCCTGAATGTAAAAATCGCCGTTGGCCGCGCTGGAAGCTGTTTTGAGCACTTTGCCTTCCTGCTCGGCGGTTATTTCCACCCCGCCTAATCCCTTGTCATTGCTTTCCACGCGCACCTTGCCCTTGACGCCGCCGCTCTGCGCGAAGGCCGCAAGCGACAGGGAAAGCAATACGAATGTCAGGGTCAGAAAACGCTTCATGTTTATTATTTGCTTATTATGGCGTCACCCATAAAATGAAATAGGTGATCGTAATGAGGTCAGTACCGGGAACGTAGTGACCGGCTCCGACATTAAAACTTCACCATCCTATTCACGAATAAAAATTTAACAAACAGTTTGTATCACTAGCCGGTCACTGCGTTCCCGGTACTGACCCGTTACCTTTACGGTATTTATGGGCAAACCACTTATTATTTAGCCGTGACGGCTTTTTCGGCCTCAATTTTAAGTTCCTGCCGGAATTCCGCAGCCACATCATTGATGATGTTTTCCAAGGTGCGGGTTGGCTGATAATTGATCAATCTGCGCGCTTTATCGAGGCAGGGAACCCTGCGCTGCATGTCTTCGAAACCGTCGCCATAGGCTTCATCATAGGAAATAAAGCCGATCTCGCTGCGGCTTCCGGTCATTTCGATCGCCTTTTCCGCCAGGGCATTGATCGAAACTTCGCTGTCGTTGCCGATATTTATCACCTGCCCGAAACATTCCGGGGTTTCCGGCAGCACGATCAGGGCTTCGACCACGTCGAGCACATGTCCGAAACAGCGTGTCTGGGTGCCGTCGCCGTGCACCGGGATCGGGTCGTTTTTCAGCGCCGCTTTAATGAAATTCGGCACCACCATGCCGTATTGCCCCGTCTGGCGCGGCCCGACGGTGTTGAAAAGGCGAACGACGACGACCGGCAGCCGGGTTTCCTTCCAATGCGCCAACGCGAGAAATTCGTCGAGCGATTTAGCGCAGGCGTAAGCCCAGCGGTGCTTGCTGGTGGCGCCGGTCAGCACGTCGTCTTCTTCGCGAAAGGGAACGGACGTTCCTTTGCCGTAAACCTCACTGGTGCTTGGAATTAGGACGCGTTTGCGATAACGCGAACAGTAGCGCAGCACGACGTCGGTGCCGCCGAAAATCGTTTCGATGGTGCGGACGGGCTGTTCCATGATGAGCCGGACGCCGACCGCGCTGGCGAGATGAAAAACACGGTCGCAATCGCGGATCAGGCCTTCCATCAGGCGCTCGTTGAGCACGGTGTCGATGATGATCGTGACGCCGGGCTGGCCTTCGAGATGGGCGATGTTCGAATAACGCCCGGTCGAAAGATCGTCGATAATGGTCAGTTCATGCCCGCCTTTAAGCAGTTTGTCGGCCAGATGGCTGCCGATAAAACCCGCCCCGCCGGTGATAAGATATTTCATTTGATAAAGTTCTCCGTTAAAAATGGGAATCTAATTATATAGTAATTTAATGCATTTCGTCTTAATGAGCTTTCCAGGTTAACAGCACCCACAAATATTAGCATCCGCCATTGCAACGGGTCAGAACCGGGAGCGACCGGGTAGATTTCTTTTTTTTTGATAGGTTGAGTGTGGTAACGAGTTTGAAGAACCCGGTCGCTACCGCTCCCGGTTCTGACATTTACTCAAAGCAAAAACCCTACAATCAAAAAAACTACCCGGCCACTACCGTTCCCGGTTCTGACCTCATTTTAACTAACATTCGCGCTTACCTTACTGGATATTTTGATCGAATCTCTAAAATATTCGACCAGTTTAGGCAGGCCTTCGGAGAGCGTGATCTTCGGCTCCCAGCCGAGCAGGGTTTTTGCCCGGTCGATGACGGGTTTGCGCTGTTTCGGGTCGTCCTGGGGCAGCGGCAGGTATTTGATCTTTAATTCCGCGCCGCAGGCTTTCGCCACTTCTTCGGCCAGCTGTTTCATGGTGAATTCGCCGGGATTGCCCAGATTAACGGGAAAGTTAATAGTTTCGGCTTCGGCGTTCATCAGCCGCATTAAGCCCTCGACCAGGTCATCGACGTAACAAAAGGAGCGGGTCTGTTCGCCGGTTCCGTAAATGGTCAATTCCTCGCCTTTGAGCGCCTGAACCACGAAATTCGACACCACGCGGCCGTCGTTTTCCATCATCTTCGGCCCGTAAGTGTTAAAAATGCGGGCAATACGGGTATCGACGCCGTTTTGGCGGTGATAATCCATCATCAGCGTTTCCGCCAGCCGCTTGCCTTCGTCATAGCAGGAGCGCAGCCCGATCGGATTGACGTTTCCCCAGTAATCTTCCGTTTGCGGGTGGATCAGCGGGTCGCCGTACACTTCGGAGGTCGAAGCCTGCAAGATCCGCGCGTGAACGCGTTTTGCCAGCCCGAGCATATTTATCATGCCCATCACGCTGGTTTTGACGGTTTTGACCGGATTGTACTGGTAATGAACCGGCGAGGCCGGACAGGCCAGATTATAGATCTGATCGACCTCCAGCAGAATGGGCTCGATCACGTCGTGGCGGACGAGTTCGAAATTCCGGTTATCCAACAAATGCGAAACATTGGCGCGCCTGCCGGTAAAGAAATTATCCAGACAGGTGACCTCATGTCCCTCATTCAGGAGCCTTTCGCACAAATGCGAACCGATAAAACCCGCGCCGCCGGTAACTAGTATTCTCATAAAAGTGGTCAGTGGTCGGTGTTCAGTGGTCAGATGCTTAAACCGGCAACTGGCCACCGATCACTGAACACTCATTTTAGGTGTTTTTCAAAAAAGGTCAATATTCTCGTATATTCGTCGGTCCAGCTTTCGGGGCGGGTAAAGCTGTGGCTTTCCGCCGGGTAGAGCATTATTTCGAAATATTCGGTCTTGCCGAGGCGGATGAGTTTCTCCGCCAGCTGGATCGAATCCTGCGCGTGGACGTTGTCGTCCTGCAGCCCGTGCAGGATCAGCAGCGGGCGTTCCAGCTTGTCGGCGTAGGCGATCGGCGAGCTGCGTTTGTAGGCTTCGGGGTTTTTGTCGGGAAAGCCCAGGCGTTCGGCGGTGTAGATCGGCGAGGACGCGAAATAATTTTTCCAGTCCGCCACCGGGCGCAGCGCCGCCGCCGCCGCTATTTTGTCAGGCGCGCGCATGGCCAGCATCTCAGCCATAAAACCGCCGTAGCTGCCGCCGTATACGCCGATCTTTTTCTGCTCGACCCCATAATTTTTGACCATGAAATCTATCGCATCGACGTGATCCTGCATGTCGGGCCCGCCGAGAAAATCATAAACGTCGGTGCGCCAGTCGCGCCCGTAACCGGCGGAGCCGCGATAGTCGATGTCTAAAACGACGTAGCCTTTTTGCGCCAGCATTTCATTGAACATGAACTCGCGGTAATAATTATTCCAGCCGTTGATGGTGTTTTGCAGGTAGCCCGCGCCGTGCACGAAAATAACCATCGGATATTTACCCGCGCTGGCAGGAGTATGTCCCGGCGGCAGGTAGATCTTGGACTTGATGACCTTGCCGTCCTTGCTCGGAATGTCGATAAATTTCGGTTCGAGCCAGGTCATTTTGCCGAAAGCTTCCGGCGTCGAATTTGTGACCCGGTCCGGATAGGACATGCCGCGGCAATTCGGGCAAATTTTTACGATAAAAAGCTCGGTCGGTTTGTTCCATTGCGAACCGCTATAGAGCATCATCGGATTGGCGCCGGTGTCGGCGATCTGGGCGGAGCCCTTCATTCCGCCGGCGGCGGTATTGATCCTTACTTTTTGAGCGTTTCGCCCGGGATAGATCGCGTAAAATTCCCGGATCGCGGGGCTGTCTTCGGTCGAAGAATAAAAGACGGCTTCACCGTCGCTCTGCCATTTCGCCCAATCGACCTCGAAGTTTCCTTTCGTCAGCTGCTCGATCTTTACCGCGCCGGTAAAACCGGGATCGGACACATTTTCCTGCCGCCGCTCGCCGGTCGGATTGGGTTCGGCGGCGCGCCGGGGCAGCGTCGCCAGGTAGAGATGATTAAAGCCGTCTTTTTCCGAAGCGAACATCAGTGTACCGTTGTCTTTCGGATTCGGCTCGACCATACGCGAAAGCGGCGCGATCCATTTGTCATCGGTCTCGTCCGTGATGGTGATTATCTGCTCGTCTTTGCCGCCGGCGTGAAAGACATAAAAAAGCTGGCGATGTTTCAGGTCTTTGTCGATGCGGTCGACGATCAGGCTGCTGTTGTCGGCGGCCCAGTCGAGCCCGCGAACGTAACCGACGCCTTCGGGCTTGGGAAGTTTGATCTCGAAGACGCGTTCGGTGCTGCCGTCGGTTTTGGTGACGAAAACTTTTTGATCGGTGCTGAAACCGCGCCGCGTGGGCTGCGCCTGAACGAATTCATCCAGGTAATTCGGCACCACCAGCGGGCGCTGTTTCGAACTGTCGGAGACGACGTAGGCCATCACGCTGCCATCTTTACTGGCGACGGAATTTTGCACGCTGATGAAGGCAGCCGGGTTGGCTTCGCGGGTCAGCTGGATCAGGGAAAAGCCTTCGGTATCGATCACAAAAATATTTCCGCTCTGCGAAAAAGCTATGCGGCGGTTGTCCAGCCAGCGGGCGAAAACTTCCGGCGACTGGGTTTTGGTCAGGCGCTTGATATTCGGAGACGCCGCTTTTAACACGGAGTCAAAATCGGACCTGACAGCCGTGATCCGGTTGGACACTCCCTGAACCTCGTCCGAGGAAGCCTTGAATAATTGGTTAGATCTTAACGCCGGATATTTTTCGTCCAGTTTTACCAGCGACCCGGCGGCGGAGGCGAGAGCCTGCCCGGTTCGCAGGATGTCCTGCCGCTGCGAGGCGGTCCTTACTCCCGCGGCCTGGAGAGAGGACAAAAGTTTGGAGCGCAGATCGGCGATTTTTAGAAAGATATCGGGTTCCTGCACTCCGGCCTGCTTTACGGCATTGACCAGCACCGGCACCAGATCGGTCAGCCGGATAAGCGTGGTTTCGACGTTCTTCCAATTTCGCAAAACATTGTCTTCGGACGCGGATTCATTATTGGTGATATCCATCACCCAGAGATCGCCGCTCTGGCTAAAAAGTATCTTTTTCGAATCGGGCGACCAGTCGAGATTACCGATGCCGCCCGCGCCGCGTCGGCTGAATTCATCGCGCACGGTGACGCCGTAACTAAGCGGATTTCCGACGCGTCCGCCGTCCCCTCCCGCTGCGGACGGCCCGAGGTCGGACGGGCGCAGAATTACCTTTGCATCGCCGATGCCGTTCCAGAGATAGAGGTTCTTCGGGTCTTTGCCGCTTTCGTTCCACATAAAGACGACTTTTTTGCCGTCGGGCGAGAGCCTTTCCGCTTCGGGGCGCATCCCGGCCAGCGAAGGATCGGCCATTATCTGCCTGACCGTCAGATCTTGCGCGAATAAGGAAAACGACAACGCGAGGAGCAGTTGCAGGCAAACTATCAGCGGAAAAGTTTTTATTTTCATAACCTTGCGGACTGTAATTTTTAGATGAAACAGATTAGTATTGGTTTCGCAAAAGACAAAAAATATAAACTCAAACTATAAGGTAAAACCCCGAAATGTCAATTTTTAACGAAACGGAAAACCAGCGGCCCGACCCGCCGATGGACGATATCGAAGCGGCCCAAACCGCCCGGGTGATAAAAAGCGGGGCAAACTGGTTTTACTGGATCGCCGCTCTTTCGCTGATCAATTCGTTCATTCTGATCGGGGGCGGCAGCGTGAATTTTATCGTCGGCCTGGCTTTTACCCAATTTATCGACGGCTTTATGATAGCGGCCGGCGGACAGGGCGGTGATTTCAATGCCTTTAGGGTGCTGGCGCTGGTGCTGAATATTCTGGTAGCGGGAATATTTGCGATGTTCGGATTTTTTGGCGGCAAGGGCAGCGTGGCGGCTTTTATCGTCGGGACGGTTCTTTATGTGCTGGACGCGCTGCTTTATCTCTTCTTTGGCGACTGGCTGGCCATGGGCTTTCACGCCTTTGCGCTGATCTTTATCATCAGGGGATTACTTTCGGCCGTTAAGCTCAAATCGGCGATCAAAAATGCCCCGATGGTGCAGAGCTGAGTTAAATAAGGGTTGGTTACTTAGAACTGTTAGATAAAGTCGCGGTTCGGATTTGCTCGTGTCATTCGTGTTAAAAGTGCTTTATCTTAGATCGGGATTGAGTTTCCATAATCCATAACCCCAGCGAAACGCATAGATCAGATAAAGCAGGTACGGGACTAAAACCAGAGCCGCAATTACATCAAACTGAATCAGGCAAATAAATAAAGCAATAGCTATCAGCGAGTAACCAACCGCCAGCAGATTACTATAAAACAGGCTTTGGCGGCGAAAGAAAAAATAATTCCAAAGCGCATTGATCGCCATTACTTTCAGCAACATTAGTAACGCTAAATCTCTTACCGAGTTTTCAGTCTCAAATCTGAACAGCCGATAAAGAATAGTAAAGCAGATCGCGTAATAGCCCACGCCGATAATAACCCAGATTGCAAATGTCGGAGAATATGCCGGGGTGCGAAGTTTTTCAAGAAAGGGTTTTATGTTTTTTCCGGCGAATAAGCCTTCAAATATCGCGGCTATGATGCAGATACCGAACGCAAACAGAATTGAATAAGTTATCGACATTTTTAAATCCCTCCAATCATTGTCATCCAACAATCTCCTTACCGTGATTTTTGATGCGAGCGGCTCACACTATTGAGGTAAAAGCCAATAACACCAGTAAATCCAGATCGACGCCTCGGGGCAGAAACTTCCGAATCAATCCTGAGCGCGTGGAGAAAAAAGCGCGCGCCACAGAAACAGAAGCATTCCCGCCACGATCAGCAGCAGCGATAAAAGAATGCCCGCCCCTTTGATAACGGTGAAGGCAGAAGCGACGTAAGCGACCGGCGAAGCCGTTCCATCGAAGCTTAAGGCAAGAAAAGCCAGCGTGATATTTTCCAGCAGATCGGCGCCGGCGGCAATCAACGGCAGCAGCAGCAGATGCCGCCACTTCCAGTACGTGATCAGCAAAATGACCAGTATCCCGCCGTAAATAAACGGAAAGAACACGTCCAGGGTAAGCTCGGACAGGGCATAAATTTTCCGCCCGCCATCTCTTATTTCCTTAAAAAAATCAGCGGCTTCCTGGGGAGAATAACCGTAAGGGCGCCCGTCGGGCGGACTTATAGTTACCGCCGCCAGCGGTCTAACCTGCGGTACCAGGGCTTTATTTCGTTCCTGAAAACCGCCATAACACAGAATGAAAAGAAAAATTAAAATCCCGAAAATCTGCAAAGTAGCCAGGCTTTCAAGCTTACGGTAGATGCGATTCAGCATAAGATTTAGTGGAGGGTACTAAAATCGATCGGCTAGTCCAAATACAGTTAAATTTCGCCTTCGTTCTTTAACTCGAGCAGGGCTTCCAATTCCGGCAGGTTCGATTTCCACCATAATTTACTAAGTGTTTTTATTTTTTTAATCGCAATTTAGCCTGTTCGCGAATGTGATGATGAGCTCGCATCACTTCCTGCAGCTGATCTATTCTTTCTTGCGGAGTAAGCCGCAGGTTTCCCAAGAGTAGAGTAAGGTCGATCCCGAATTCTTTCGCGGCGGCGACTTTACTGCCGGGCCGCGGATTTAAAAGTTTTTCTTCAAGAGTGCTTCTCATAGGCATATTTTACGGCGTTTCAAGTGAATTTGCACGTTTTTCCGCTTTTTGCGCATTGGTCAGGCGCTGGTGATCGTAGATCGCGTTTTCCCAGGTGCCGTACATTGCGTTTGGCAGGACGATGTATTTGCCGCCCCAGAGAGAGCGCACTTTGTCGGTTTCGGCAAACCGGTCGGCGACGGATCTTTTTTCGAAGACATCGGACATATCGTCCAGATTGTCGCCCATCAGGATCACGATGCGGTGATCTTTGGCGATGGCGTCGCGCCGAGGCGTCTTGGTCGAAATGCCGTTTTGGCGCAGCAGCACGGTTTCGGCCGTTACGCCCTGGAACCCGACGTTTTTCAGGTTGTCCATGGTGGCGGCTTTTTGCGCTTCGTCGCGATTGGAAACAAAGAAAACTTTGACGCCTTTCGAGATCGCGTAATTGAGAAAATCGACCGAGCCGGGAATTGCTTTCGCCTTACGCAGATCGCCCCAGGCGTACCAGCCGGCCGAAGAAAAAGCGGCCCGATTCCTGATATCGAGCGCCTGCGCGGGAGAATTATCCAGCACGGTTTCGTCGATGTCCACCACCACCGCTCGCGTTTTCTTTCTTTCAATTTTGGGCAGTTTCTTTTTCGTTTTTTCGTCGGCGTCGAGCGTTACCTTCGCCCAGTTGAACGCCTGGTAAGTTAAAGCGCGATACTCCGCCGCTTTCTGCATATAAAGCACCGCGCCGACCTGGTACTCATTATCTATTTTGGCCTGCTGCGCCGCAGCCTGCTGGGCGGTCGCCGTGCCGCTGACCAGCGGCGCGACAAAATAAGTGGAAACCGCCGTGACCAGGATCAGCGTGGAATTCAAGAGTAATGAATTGCTTTTCATATATGCTCCCCAGAAAAAATTAAGATAAACTCAGTAGAAAGATTGTAAGGCTATTTTCTACCCCGCGAAAGCCGGGAAATTTATTCGACCGGTTTTTTATTCACCGGGCTTATATGGAAAAAACGGACGATAAAGTAAAAGAAGCGGCGGTTCCCGCAAAAAGCGACGAGGCAAACTGGTCGCACGATATCGAAAACCGCGATTACTATTACGACGATTCTACCGGGTACGAAGTCTACAGGCCGGATGACGACGACGAAGATCGGGAAGAACCGGAACCGGCAACCGAGGCTCCGAACGACCGGACTTAAAATAAGGATAAAGCAAAATGGAAAATATCAGTTCATGGGTTTTGAGAGGCGTTCTCGTGCTGCTGGGAATAGTAAACGTCCTGATCGGCATCAATGTCGGATTCGGCGGAATGCTGACGCTGGGGCTGCAGGGGCAGACCAGATTTTTAGAGATCATCGACGAGCACGGCTTTTTGGTGCAGGACAGCCACGTCAGATTTTTCGGCGGGCTTTACCTGGCGATCGGGCTCTTTTTGGTGGTCGCCGGAACCAGGCCGCACAAATATCACATGGCCCTGAACCTGGTCTTTTTTCTGATCTTTATGGGCGGCCTGGCCCGGCTGACGATGAACCGCCCGGATGTGCTGTTCGGCCCGGAATTGATCGGCTCATTTTTAGTCGAAATATTGCTGATGCCGATCCTCTATTTCTGGCTAAGACGAGAAACGGGGAAGGAGGGGGAGAGAGGAAATGAGGAAAGATAGGGAAGAAGGAAATTAGGAAACGAGGAAATCAGGAAATCAGGAAAGATAGGAAATCGGGAAATCAGGAAGAGGAAAGTAGGAAAGACACGCTAAAACGTATTACCAATTACCAATTACGTATCACGTATTACGCACATTAAATCAATGAAAAAATTATTTCCGATAATTGCCGCCATCTTGCTGTCGGGCACGCTGCTGCCGGCCGCCGCGCAGTCGGGTGACAAGTGTTTCAAAAGCGAGTGGCTGCAGCAGAGCCACCGGGTAGTTTTCAAGATCGCGGGCGCGAAGGTTTCCGGCACATTCATCGTTTCGGGTGATGCCGGAGATGCGAATTATGATTTCACCGGAACGGCGGCGGGAAATACGCTGACGGTAAAATTCGCGGGCGGCAAATGGCCGGATATTTCGCCTTCGGAAATGAAGGGCGGTGTCTGGACGCTCGGGAAAAAAGGCGCCGAGGAAATATTAAAGGTCAGGGTGTACGGCAAAAATTACGAAACCGGTAAATACCAGTTGAGTTTTGCCGATTACGAATCATGCGCGCCGAGCTATGCTAAACTGGCGGCGTCGGCGAAACCGGTCTCATTTGCCAGGGGCGCAAATTCCTCGAAAATGAATCTTACTTTTACCGGCAGCGACGAGCAGAAAGTTTTTTCGCTAAGCGCGCGCAAAGGCCAGGCGCTGGAGATCGTGGCTTACGGCTGCGGCATTTCCGTGTACCTGCCGGATAAAAATCTGTACTACGAGATAGAAAATCCCGGCGAGGCCGATTCCGGCAAAACGAGCGAGGTGCTGGATGTGATGAGTATTTTAGCGCTGCCGCAAACGGGAAATTACCTGGTGATGTTAAAAAATGCGGGCGGAAATCCTAAGGTTTCAAGAGAAGTAGAATTTAAGATCGTCCATTAAAACACAGAGGAGAAGATTGATGAGAAAAAAACTACTTGGTATTTTTGCGGTGTCGGCGGTGGTCTTTAGCGTCGCCGTCCTGACGCTGCCGGTTGGCGCGGACCAGCCGTTTATGACGGCGGCGCGCAACGACTGTAATAAAGCGCTCGGGTTTTTCCGCCGCGCTTCGGCGGATAAGGGCGGCCACAAAGCCAACGCGATCTCGCTGACGAATCGCGCGATCGCCGAGATCAACGCCGGTATCGAATACGACCGAAATCATGAAAGCGATTTCGACGAGAACGAGTTTTTCGCTTCCGATCAGCCGAACATGGTCAAGGCCAAGGACTGGCTGAAAAGCGCGCGGGAAAATCTGGAAAAAGCCACCGCCGATAAAGGCGGGCATCGCGCCGCCGCTCTAAAACTGGTCAACGACGCGATCGACGAAGCCCAGCGCGGCATCGATTACGACCGCAATCACTAGTACTTGAGACGGGTAATAGGTAATTGGTAATAGGTTTTTCATGTGTGGTTTCAACTTTTATAGCCATTAAGAAAAGGCCTTAAGGATTAACCACGAAAATACACGAAACGACACGAACAAATCCGAACCCACAACCTATTACCTATTACCAATTACCAATCACCCATCACCATTCTCCAATCCCCAATCCCCAATTACCCATCAGTGGCACGCGAATTGTATAATTAATCCTGAAAGCAAATTGTGTTCGAATTTGTATCAAGGAGTTTTACCATGAAATTATCGAAATTATTTTTGTTGATGTTAGTTGTGGCAGTCACGGGTGTTAGCGTTTTTGCGCAGAGATCCGAATTAACGAAAGCTCAGGCGCGGGTTAATAGCGCTTCGGAAGTGATGCGCGAAGTGATGCGGATCGACGACAGGGCGATCCCGCGCGAAATCTTAAAAAATGCCTGGGCTGTGGTCGTGTTTCCCGGCGTGCTGAAGGGCGCGTTCATCTTCGGCGGACAGGGCGGCAAGGGCGTGGTCGTGCGCAAACTGGCCGACGGAACCTGGTCGGCGCCGGCGTTTTTAAATATTACCGGGGCGAGTTTTGGAGCGCAGATCGGCGGGCAGAAGATCGACTATATTTTGGTGGTCAGAAACGATTCGGGTTTGAAGGGGCTGCTCGAAGACAAATTTGAAATGGGCGGGGAAGCCAGCGTTGCCGCCGGCCCGGTCGGACGCGCGGCGGCTGCTTCGACCAATGCCACGCTCGACGCGGGAATTTTGACCTACTCGCGCACGCAGGGGCTGTTCGCCGGGGTCTCGCTCAAAGGCGCGATCATCTCGCAGGACAACGACATGAACACTTCGATCTATAAAAAATCCGCTAAAGGTTTGCTGATCGATTCCGTCACGCCGTGGTCCGCCGCCCCGGAAGAGTTACAGGAATTTCCCAAGACCGTCGCGGAATTTTCGCGGTAAGCCGGGGCGCGGGTATCGACATAATGATGAACGTCCGGAACCTTAGCCTTGAAAAGGCTAAGGCGGAAATTTACGTGAGATACCCGGACGGTCTTAGTCAGGGTAAATTTGTATTACATCGACCAACTTAAGTATCGCGGTCGGCGCTGTTTCTTTTCTCCCGTCGGCCGTTCTTTCGGAACGTTTGTCAATCTCCAGGTTAAGCAGGACCGCCTCCGCCCCCGGCGCGAGTTCTATTTCCCGCGTCTCCGTGCTATGGCTTTCATTCCATAAGGCGACAACCCGGGACAAAGAGCCGTAAGGCGAATGATCGCGGTTGACCATTCCTATTGAAGTTAAAGTAATAACTGAGGAACCGGGGTCATCCGCCAGAACCGTCGCGTACCGGGCAGACCAACGGCTTCTCACCTGCGGACCGTCCATTAGTATTGCGATCACCAGGGTAGGCCCCACATGCCTGATCAGCTCAGAAATAGGATCGAGACGGGCAAGATCTTCGCAGATCAAATGCGAGATCGTGATAACTTTCCCCACGTTGAGAAAACTTACCCTGCGTTTAGGTATTTTGATGGATTCCCACCATATTTTTTTAGGATCCAATACGCTGGTCAATCCGTAACGTTTGACCTGGCGTTCGTTCAACTGCCAGCGATGATGTTTATATTGTTTGAACTTGGGCGTTCTATACGATTTATTTATGTTCGTCGGAGTGTCGTTATCTTTGGGATCGGCCTCGACAAAGTATGAATGTTTTTTTGCGTCGTAGTATTGACAGTATACCGCGTTACGGGGAAAGGTTACTTCCGTGTCTTGATTTACTTTTTCTCGTTCTTTTTTTAGATCATCCCGGGATTCTCTTACTCCGGCAACGATTATGCTGGGCGGCGTGGTGTAGACACCCTTCAATTTCTCAAAACTATTCAACGGATTAAGAAGCGCCGTCTGCAGGCCGTTGAATTGAGTGACGCTCAGCGCGGCTTCCGGAAAAATAACCATGTCGGTTTGCGCTTCGCCGGCAAGTTCCTCATTAGCTCTTCTGATCAATTTCAAAGCCTTCAGGACTTCGCGACTTGAAGCGATTTCTTTGTGTCGTTCCTGAAAAGTATGATCCGGATCATAAGTGAAAAAACCGTAATCATCATTCATTTTGACATTTTTACTTTCAGAATCTATTCGGAAATCATTCGTTTTTACAATTAATGGAAAAGGAAGTATCAGCATCGACATTTTTATACCTTTTCCAAAGTTTTCCTTGTCTTCTTTTTTAATCGTTTTTGGCGGCATAAGTCTATTGCCCAGGGGGTTATCGACGGTTTTTCGCCAAACCACATCGACTGAGGATTGATTAAACGCCAAATTGCTCGAGATCGAGCGCAGTGTTATGCCTACGTTGGGATTATGCCGTTTAGGCAGGACCCGGACCCGATCGGTATGAAAGGTCGAAAAACTTCCTCCGGAATTGAATTTTGTATCCGTGAAAAAGCCTTTATCCCGCCCGAACAATAGTTCCCGGGCAAATTTCGTGGCAAGGTCGTTTTCAGAATCGGAATCGGTGATATCAAATCTTACACTGGCCGTGTCGGAGATCGCGTGCATGGTTAAAAGCACTTGTGACACTTTCCAGAGTCTTTCACAATGAGCGGCATTTGTTTGAATCTCATCCTGATTACACAACAATTCCGAAATGCGCAGCCGGGAATTGTTGTGAAAATTCTTTCGCATAACCTCTCGATAAAAAAACGCCCAGCAAGCCAGTACTTCGGGTGGGGTGGCTTTAAAAACTATTTCCAATAATTTCCCGTGGCGCTCTCTAAGCAAGTCTTTAATTTTCTTTCGCCCGCGCGTATCCCGTTTTAGGTTTTCAGAGCTATTTAAATCGATCACCTGAAAATCTTCTTCCTTTAGCTTTCCGAGTGCGCGGCGCCATTTGCTTCCCACTTTTTGAACCCAATTCTTCCACTCGCCGCTGCAGGAAATCCGATTCTTTATTTCGCCGATTTTTTTCTCAACCGGGAACTTGTTGTCTGAACTCCATTCTTTTAATCCGTATTTAGCCCAGTAGTCCCATTTCGACTCGGCCTTCATTGGCGTTGGAGGATCGGTAAACAACCACTCCCGCAATTCTTTCGTTTTCGGAGGCCATGATTTACCCGTGGGCGGCGAAACCACCAGTTGGTAAGCCGAGGTCTTGGTCATTAAGTAACTGGTATAGGCAAAAAGATCGGGAGGCCATAACAAGACCTCATTGACATCCAGATCAGGCATCAGACGGTCCGAAACATCTTGTGCTGTGACGTACCTGCCTTCCATTCTAACTTTCTTAGGCATATGGGACTCCTGGCATTTAACAAAGAATATGGGAATTAGGATTTAATACTTACCCGGAAATGATACAAGAGATTTCTCATTCGTCAAGAAAAAAAATCGACAGGATCACTATTTGGACTCATTTACTTTTTAAGAGCTGACCATGAGCTGATCAGGAATCACACGAAATGCGCCAGGCGGGTTAAAGTTCGAACTTAACGAAGAAGCCGCCTGAAAGCGGGACTCAAAACTTATCCTATCTCGAACCGGCATTTTGGCGCGCCGGTGCGGTCGCAAACTTCGGTGACCTTGGAATGGACGATCTCGCTTACCAGGGATTCCGCCAGTTTGCAGACCTCGGGATGGGTGACGACCGCCGCCGCCAGCGGACAATTTTTTCCGCGAATCACGGTCTTTCCATTTTGTGAAACAGCTGCCGTTCCGCCGAGATCGTTTAACGCCCTGACCGCCGTTTCCAGGCGAGCCCCAACAGACCTGCCCGACCTGCCGGCGCCGGCCGAATATTTTCCGCCGATCTGAACTCCTATCTGCCGCAGGATCTGCTCGACTTTTTTTGACGAAAAGCTATTCTTCAAAACCCCCACGGTATTCGTGAACAGGGCATCGAAGGGCTTCGGAAACAAGCTTTCGGCTTCGCGGGTCAGAGCATAAATAAAATGCGGCTTTCGATGGCCTTTTACCGATCCGTTTTGAAAAACCAGCCCGTCGCGTTCGAGCGAGAGCAGACTGGCGCGGACGGCATTGTCCGTGACACCCGTTTCTTTCGACAGATCATCCACCGTCCGGTCGGAAATGCGCAAAAGAAGCACGATCTTTCCCCGGGTACTCTCAAAAAAGCGGTTGTCTATTTTGGTTCTCTTCATAGCTTTTTAAGCACCGGGAATATTCTAACATAAAAGACCATTCATTTTAATAAGTCAATGACTTATTTGACTTATTAATTAAGTTTTACTACGATAAAAACATACCGGACCGAAAAGCAGTTGAAAATTACACTACCTGGGAGGAAATGTTTTTATGAGCGAAGTCATCGAAAATACGGCGGGCACGAAAGACCCCGCATATCAGGCATTTTGGATCTTAAGATTCGGATTTATCGTGGCGCCGATACTGGCCGGCCTGGACAAGTTTTTGCATATCCTGACCGACTGGGACAAATACGTGCCGCCGGTGGTAAATAATCTGGTGGGCGGCCGCGGGCACGAGCTCATGCTGGCCGTCGGCGTGATCGAAATAATCGCCGGCATTGGCGTGGCCGTAAAACCGCGAATTTTTGCCTATGTGGTTTCGGCCTGGCTGATCGTGATAATTATCAATCTGCTGTTGATACCCGGCTATTTCGACGTTGCCCTGCGCGACTTGGGCTTGGCGCTCGGCGCGCTGGCGCTGGGCAGATTAAGCGAAAGATTCGCGCGGTAAGAAATTGAAACTGGGAAACAGGAGGAACCCGAATTAATCCGGGTTTTCTTCCTGTTCTTCCAGTTGTTTAAAGAGTTTTTCTCGTGACATGCTTTGTCCATTGAAACGGACTGAATCGAATACGGAACTTTCGAAACCGTCCACCTTCGTTACCGTAAAGTCTATTTCTGCATCTTCAAGTCTGACTTGCTCCCACCTCGATCCTTCAAAGTTTGCATTAAGAATTGTTACCTCTCTTAAATTTGTATAATCAAGATCGGTATTAACGAAATTCCCATTCCAGAGATTACTCGCTAAAAAGTCAGTGTATAACAAACTTGCGCCTTGAAAATCAGCGCTTTCTAAGTCTGATTTCCAAAAAGAGGCATTACCGGCGATGGCATTTCGAAAGCGGGCATGACCTGCCTGTGTATGGTCAAAGCAGCTTAAATATAAATTGCACCACTCAAAATCAGTAAATTTTATATGACACTTACGAGGGAACTGTCCGTCCGGCCTCCAGCCGGCACCGTTTATTCTATGGGAATAATTTTGGAAATAACCCCTATGCTCGCCCGATGGTTTAAAGGAAAGAATTATCTTGCCGGTTACCTCCCTGACAGATCGATAGGGCTTTGATTCCATTTCCCTAAGCTTTTCTTCCGCATCGGTAAATGTCATTTCGGCGTAAACCGCGGTGCAAAGCAGGAATAGCCCGTCTCCCAGATGCGCGTCCACCGCCGCAGTTCTGGCGGGCGCCCAGTTCTGGATACGCTCATCGCGCGGGGCGCTCCACCTTATCAGGTTATTGACATAGGCAATGTCTCCTAATTCGACCGCGCCCGTGTACTGATTCCGGGACCTTTGCGGACGCAAATGAACGCCCTCGCCCCACCATTCCCACAGGTCGGTCAGCCCGTTTCTGATATGGCCCCATTCTTCCAGGGTCAGGGCGGCGGTTGGCATGCCCGGCTGTTTTGCTTTCTCCGGGTTGAGGGTGCGCCCGATTTCCCATTTGATCAGCTGCCGCAAATGATTTGCCACTTCCGGCACTATCCACTGCGGGGAGAGCAGCATTGCAAGCTCACGGGAAAGCCGGAACCTGTAATCGTTCTGTATCGTTTCCGGAAAATCTTCCCAGTAGTTTGCTCGCGGCGGCAGCACGGTCTTTTGATCCCGGCCGTACTTTTTTAAAGCCTCTATTACCGCCTCAGCAAAAAGATATTCGCGGAAAGATTTATGAGCAAATTCACAGCCGAGGTGGGAAAGCCCGCCCTTAAAATAAAAACTGATCAGCAGCGAAGATAGTTTATTTTCCTTTTCCAGTTCGGTGAGGGTTTTGTCGAAAACACCGTCTTCCATATTAAGGCGCGAGATCAATTCCAGACGCGAGATGTTTTCGCTGCCGGATAAGGTGATCGCGTGCGCGGTTTGCCAGAGCAGGCTCCTGAGCGATTCTCCGTATATCTTATATTGACCCTGACTCTCGTCACCTACTTTTCCGGCTTCCTTACAGGTCAGATCGATCAGGTGCCGATACAGCGTGGTTGGGTTTTCCAGCAGCGGCGTCAGATCGCCTTCCCACTCGGCGACCAGGCGAACGGTCAAATGGGCAAGCAAGGGAAGCCCTAAAATATCCAGCGCGCTCGATTCGTTTTGTCCCTGGTTGTCAAACGCCTTTTCGTACTGCCTGATCATCGGTTCGAAGCGCTCGTCGTCCGGAACTATCCAACTTTCCGTTAATTCGGTGCGCGGGATCGGTGGTTTCTTTGCATTGACCGCGTTTCTCAGACCCGCAATATAGCTTCGCAGCTGTTCGGGGGTAAGCCGGGGAATATTCAGGAAAGGGGAATTAGCGCGGAGACATTGGGTATCGCCAAGATCGCTCGACGGCCGTCCGGTCAGGATCACGCGGACACGAGGGTTAGCGCGGCGCAGGAAGCTGTCATTGATCTGGTTTAGCATTCGCGCAACTTTATTCTTAAACCCTTCGTTGGAAAGATTGATTTCATCCCAGCCGTCCAAAATGATCACGTATTTGCTGATATGCGAAAATTCACCCACGCCTCGTTCATCGAAAATCCGGCCGTCCAAAAATAAAGTTTTCTCGTCCAATCGCTCATCCTTAGAATCTTCTCCTTCTCCGAATCTGATGGATTTCGGCAGGTCGTCCCTGATATCGAGCGTGGAACTGAAGCTAAGGTCTTTGATCCGCACACGGATCGGATGCAGCCGGCGCTCTAATAATTCATCGTAAAGTTTTAGAGTGAACGAAGATTTGCCGGAACCCGCGGTGCCCTGAATGATGATGGCGTCTTTCAGATCCGGAGATTTTATCAAGTCGATGACCGTTTCCAGCAGCGGCTCCCGATCCGCGCGATCATCACTAAGAAAACCCGCCCGTTTGTCACGGGAGCCGTCCATCTCGCCCCAGGTCGTTTTCTTGCAGTCGGTATCGACGTAAATGTGCTTTAAGGCAAAGGGCGAAACTTTTAGCACCGCCTCCTGCTCGAACAACCATCTTTGGTAGTTGGCGTGCTGCGCCAACATCTTTCTGACATTTTTTTCTTCCGGACCGCCTAATTTCAGATAGTCCTTAAACGACCGGAATTTATCTTTATCAGAGCCGTCAGATAGAAGTTTTATAAGAGAATGGATGAAATTTTCCTGAATTATTAAGGTTAGATCTTCAACCTGGCTATCGACATATCCGACATTTTTGGCAGCAACTTCAAAGCACAGAAGGGACTTTATATAAAATTCATGATTTAAAGCATTATCGAGTTTAAGTGTCCCTACATCGACCTCATCAAAATTTTCAACTTCTTTTAGTTGTTCTTTGGCTTTTTTGATCGCTTGCTTTTCCCCGGCCGGGCCGCCGATCTTCTTAAATGCAGTTACTACTGAGTTTTGAAAAGCGATAGTACACGCGGTAAAACCTATTTTTTCAGGATCAGTTTCTTTTAAGAATTCATTGGCGATTTTAGTGACAAATTTAAGAGGGGGAAGTGCTTCGGCCCCGGCCTCACCAACCAGCCCGAGCCATGGAGAAGCTTTTTCGATTGTTTCAATAAACTTGCTATCCTTAAAAGCATCGAATGCATCGCCAAGAAAATCTCCTACACTTTTAACGCCTTTAACTAATTTGTGGGCAGTTTCGCTCATATATTTATACTTTATGGGAGTTCGCAGACAAGGCGGCGAACAGAGTGTTAAAACATTAAATAGTTGTAGGAGCGGTGGAATTATATACAGAAATTACCAAAAAGAAAAGTTAAAATAGAAACCGCTCACTGGCAGCTGTTATTTACGAACTTTATTCGGTCTGGCGGCGCGCGGAAGGTCGGCCTGCTGAGATTTGAACTCTGAACGAAGAAGCCGCCTGAAGGACGGGGCTTAACTTATCCTATCTCAAATCGGCTTTTTGGCGTGCCGCTGCGCTCACAAACTCTTTACATCACTGTTGTAAGGGTATATATTGAGTTCCCCAATAATAAACGGTTAATTTTTCGGGAGCCTGGTATTACCCGATTAGCGACGGTGATGGATAGCTCCTTACTTTTCCCATATTCTTCAAGGAGAACCTACAATGAGTAAGCCAAAAATCCTCTTTTTTCTAGTACTATGCAATTTGTCTTTTTTGCCGTCTGATGCTTTGGCATGGGAACGGATAATATCTCCCTGTAACGGCTGCGGCAGCAGAGCGGAAGCCGTTGTCGTAGATGCTGCCGGAGATATCATTGCGATCGGAAGTATCAACGGGTCCGAAGTGGTCAAAATGTCTAAAGCGGATGGAAGTGTGATCTGGCGTTTCGGGGCCTTTTCCGATCCCATTGAAGATCTGGCAATAGATTCTAATGGTGACGTATTCGTGGTAGCCGCCTGGAACAGGTCGGTAGTTAAAGTCTCCGGCGCGACCGGCACAGAGATGTGGCGGGGTGTCATAGGCGTAACAAATCCTAACGCTTTTCAACCATATATTCATTCGGTAGCGGTTGACCGCGATTATAATGTCGTGACGGCAGGCCCGCTCGGCCCCGGGTATAAAAATTCAGGGACGGAATGGAGCAGTACACCTCCTTGCCCTAAATAACTGCAATAGTATTAAGACAAGCTAAAGCTTGAACTCTGAACGAAGAGCCGCCCGAAGGCGTGACTTAGAACGCTTATCTTAAGCCGCTGTGTGTTCGAGATCGACTTTGATCGAACGCCATTTGCCCTGGTTGAACCGGAGGAAGCTGAGCGCGCAGCGCGTCATGTGGCCGGCCAGGATCGCCAGCCAGATATGTATCGGATCGAGCGTCATGATTTTTGAGATGACAAAACAGATGCCGAGCGGAAGCACCACCTGCGAGATGATCGAAATGTAAAGCGGGCTTTTGGTGTCGCCAGTGCCCTGCAGGCCGCCGGTGTACGCCAGCGCCCCGGCGATAAACAGCCCCGAAACACTGAGCACCCGCAGTAACTGGATGCCGATCTCGACCACCGCGGGCTCTCTCATGCCGAAAATTCCGAGCAATTGAGCGGGAAAGAAAAAGAAAAAGATCCCGGCGAAAGCCGCTCCCGTAAGACCGATCCGGGCGGCAGTGTGAACGGCCGCATTGGCGCGGTCGGGGTTACCCGCACCCAGATTTTGTCCGGCGACGGTGGCCGACGCTCCCATCAGCGCGTTGGACGACCAGGTGATCAGCAAAAATAGCTGGCCGTAAGACACCGCATAAGCGGCCTGCGCCGCCGCGCTGTTTGCCAGCGAACCCATGAACCAGTACATCATCACGCCGCCGACGTTCATCGCGATGCCCTGGATCCCGGCGGGAAGCCCGAATTTAAAAAGCTGTCTGATCACTTTCCAGTCGGGCGCATAGCCGCTTTTTGGAAAAGAAACCACCCAGCCCCCGGCAGTCAGCCGCCAGAGAGAATAAACTCCGACTATTCCGGCCGCCAGGCAGGTTCCGATCGCCGCCCCGGCGGTGCCGAATGCGGGTATCGGCCCCAGGCCGCGAATTAAAATGATATTGAAGATAAGATTCAGCACGGTCATCACCACGCCCAGCACCATCGGCGTCCGCGCGTCACCGGCTGAGCGGAGCGCGCCGCTGAGCAGAAAATAGATCAGCATCCCGATGCTGAAAACGAACATTATCCGCAGAAACGGAAGCGCCTCCGCCAGTACTGCCGCGTCGGAGCTGACCATTCTGAGCAGGTAAGGCGCCGAGAAATAACCGATCGGCGCCAGTATCCCCAGCGACATAACGATCGCGGTGAGAAACCCCTGATAGACGGTGCGATTAACCTTTTCGTGGTCGTTGGCCCCGGCAAAACGCGCGACCATCACGCTCATGCCGATAAAGATCGACGAAATAAACACGATCACCACCAGGAATATCTGGAAAGCCAATCCGATCGCGGCGTTCGCCTGGTAACCGATCAGATTGCCGACCATGATCTGATCGACCCAGCCCTGCAGGCCGCTGAATAAATTTGTCAGGATCGCCGGCCACGCGATCTTCCAGACGGCGCTGCCGAGCGGGCCTTCGACGATCGAACGGTCGTATTTCTTCGGTGCGGCTTGGTCAGATGGTGCGGTAACGATCACTTCTTCGCCATCGGGCATAGGTTCAATTAACTCGATTTCTTCCATTAGTAGTAGGTACTACGAATTATACGCCATTTAGTTTTCGCGCGCCCCGGTATAGCCCAGGCATTTAAAGTGTTTCACCCTCTCGCGGCTGTAACACTGAAACACCTGGAACGCTTTTGGAACGCTATTTTTGGAATAATGGTACGAAATAGAAACTGTCAAAGATCGGCCTGCGAGGCAAAACTTTTAGTGTTGTTATGGAGTTACCGTAGAAACAGGCTTTTTTGTCAGGATTACCTTTTATTTTGTTTTCGCACGCCCTGGCATAGCCCGGGCATTCTAAGGTTTTCACCCTCGCGGCTGTAATACTGAAATACCTGGAACGCTTTTGAAACGCTTTTGGAACGCTATTTTTCGAATAATGGTACAAAATAGAAACTGTCAAAGATCGGCCTGCGAGGCGTCGCCCCATCATCTTACTTCGACTGACGCAAAACTTTTAGTGTGGTTTATGGAAGTTACCGTGGTCGCGGTCTTTTTGTCAGGGTTATCTTTGTGGGATAAAATCTTATCCGCAAAGGCGCAAAGGGGATGAAACAAGGATACTGAGGAATAGAGATATTGGGTAGTGTCCTAATTTGAGTTGCCGGGGTCGGTAAAGCAGCGTCAGTAGCCCGACCGTCAGGGAGGCGCATTTCAGGCGTATAAAGGCGCCCTTGCTTATGCGGCAGCCCGATTAAAAAAAAATCAGCACATCGCACTTCGGTAGTGGATCAGTTTTGAAAACGACTCGGTGTGGGTATGAGGTCGGTACCGGGAACGCAGTGACTGGCTCACGAGCGAAGCGAGTAACTTTCTCAAGCAGGCACCTGTCGGGCAAAGACCTGGGAGCGCATGTATCCTGTGGCAGGCTGTTTAGTTTTATTCGCTGGCGCTCAAAGCCGGTCACTACGTTCCCGGTACTGACCTCATTACAATCATCTATTTCATTTTATAGGTATTGGTCTGAATAGGATAAAATTACGCGTTCGGAAAAATTACCACCTGCAAATAAGATGTTAAGGAAAAAGGCGATTTTTAAGATCAGTCCCCGGCAATTTTCTGCATTGTCTGAGGCACTGCTTTGCCTATTATTAGGAACCGGCATTTTTACTCTATCTATCTTTGCCCAAAACCCGACCCCGACACCCCCGGCGGAAGAAGACCTAATTCGTGTGGATACGAAGCTGGTGCAGATAGAAGCCATTGTGAAGGATAAAAAAGGGAACGTCATCAAGGATTTAACGGTCGATGATTTTGAGCTGGTCGAGGGCGGAAAAGTCAGGCCGATCGAGTTTTTTTCGTTCGTCCCGATAATTGTCAGCAGAAAAAATGCGGCAGCTGAAGCGGAAGCAGCGGAAACAAAAGGGATTAAGCTTCATCAGGTAAAAAGAACTCTGGTTTTTATCGTCTCTAATCCGAATATTAAACTGACCGCTTTTATCAACAACAATTATATTTCAGACGTTAGAATCACCTCGTATCAAAGATTCAGCCTGCAGGGGTTAGACCTATCTACCCGGTTTCTAAATAAGTTTATCAATGAAAATTTAACTGAAAATGATCTGGTTTCGATAAACGATACGGAAGCCAATCTGGGGGCGCTTTCCAGTTTTACAAATGATAAAGAGGTTTTGCTGGCCGCCGCGAAACAAATAAGAAACAGCCTGACGCAGGGAAAATATCCGACGCAAAATGTAAACCTGTTTTTGAGAAATAACGATGTCGAGTGGGATGCCGGAGATCTGGTCCAGCAGAACTTAAACACCTTAAAGATGGCTGAAAGCGCGATCGAGCAGCTGCAAAAAGTTCCGGGACAAAAAATGGTTTTTCTGCTTTCGCGCGGCATGCTGGGCAATTCAGATCTGCCGGGGGCCAGCGTTATTATTCAAAGATTAAAAAGAGTGATTGAAAAAGCCAATCAGGGAAAGGTGACTTTTTACAGCCTGAGTTTGAGAACCCTGGGTGAAACCGGGCCTCCTTCAACCGTTATTCAGGGCGAGGATACGATGAGACAGCTGGCGGAAAAAACCGGCGGGCGAGCGATCGTTAATACCAACGATCTGAGCGTCGGCTTTAAAGACATTCTGGAAGAAAACAGCGGATATTATCAATTGGCTTTTTCACCCGATGAATCGCCGGAGGCAAAAGCATACCAGGTAAAGATCAATTTAAAACGCCCGGGTTTAACCGCTCAACACCGTTCCAGCGTTTATCGAAATGAGGCGATAAACGAGGGAACGGACATCAAGGAAACGGTCTTGAGATTATTAAGGACCCCGTTTGCCGAGGGTACCGTCAAAGTTAAATTAGTGACAAAATACCAGCCGGTAAATAAAAAGCAGGGAAAGATCACAACCGCCGTCAATATCGATCCCCAATTATTCGAACCCGCGGTGCTGGAAAATGGAATCAGGGAAATAAAACTCCATTTAGGAATTCAGGTAACAGAACCCGATAATATTATCGCCCGCCAGGAAGTGAAGAATTTTTCCTTAAAATTGAGTGAAGAAAGCTGGCAGCAAATCCTTAAAGAAGGTCTGGTTTATCAATTCGATACAACCACCCGGAAAGAAGGTACATATCTAATTAAAATCGCCGCCTGTCTGAACGATTTGCATCAATGCGGAAATGCCGAGAGCTTTATTCCCACAAAATAATTTAGTAAAAGCATTTCACTGTTTTAGGGGAGGTGAGACTGAAACAGTGAAACAAAAATGAAACACAAATCGTTGAAATCTCCCAAAATAGGCTGAAAGCGGATAAAGACGGCTTGTAAAAGATCGAAGGATAGAATAAGCATTCAGGGGCGCAGAAGGCCCGTGATTATTATCGTTTATGCATGTGAAAGTTATAAGAATGTTTTAGAAATGTTTGGGCTTTTTAGGGAAGTTTAAATCTTTGGAATGAAGTCAGAACCGGGAACGCAGTGACCGGGTTTTTTTGAGTGTGATTTTGCTCTGGAAAGAGAAACCGCAAAGAACGCAAAGTCAAAGACGCAAAGAACGCAAAGGAAGAATATACGGTCTATTTCCTACGGTCGAAAAAGTCTTCGGGCAGCGGCTCGCCGTAAGTGCGTTCGTAAATGTAACGCTTTTGATCCTGTGCGGATAAGCCTGCGGGCATCGTATTGAGAATTACTTTCCTGGCGGAGACGAACATTAAAGACGCCGCCCTTGTGCGTTCTTGCGGAGTCTTATCAAGCCAGCGTTTGTTCCAAAGTAATTCGAATTCTGATTCCGTGTCTTTCATTGATTAGCGACCAGGCATTCCTGATAAAAGTCGAAAACTTCTAATTTCTTTATCCAGTTTTCAATATACTTTGTCTCTACCTCATTTTGCAAAAGATTGACTATATCGCGCTTTTGAAATTCGATAACCAATTATAAAACAAAAAATCGTGAACAGTTACGTCCACTCACGATTTCCTGAGTTTTGAGTTCCGCCTTTAGACGGAACCAGCAAGCGCAGTATGCTAAAATCCTGGTTTCAAACTAGTTTTCAGGAGGTGACAAACATGAGTGAACCACGGTATCCGAACGAAAGCCGGGAGTATCGCGATGCGCGCGATGAATTGCTCAAAGACGAGCAGGAACTGATCGACAAAACAAAGTCGCTGGCGGAAAAACGCCGCCGCCTGCCGCTCGGCGGGGAGTTGAAGGAGGATTATGTTTTCCAGTGGGCTAATGAAGGAAAAGTAGGGGAGAGCGTGAAATTCTCCGAGCTATTCGGTGACAAAGATACCCTGCTGCTTTACTCGTTTATGTTCGGCCCGAACTGGGATAATCCCTGCCCTTCGTGTACGTCGCTGATGGACGGGTTCGATCGGACCTCGTATCAGGTAACGCGAGACGCCGCGTTTGTCGCCATCGCCAAGGCCCCGGCCGAGCGGATCAGCGCCTGGGCAAACGAACGCGGTTGGTCGCAGATCGCGCTGGTTTCGGGATTTGAATCTCCCTATCAAGCCGATTACAAATGCCAGGGCGAAACGGACGATATGCAGCTGCCGGTGATGCATGTTTTCACGAAGCGCGACGGGAAGATCTATCATTTCTGGGGAACCGAGACGATGATGAATCACGTCGATACGGTGTGGCCGTACTGGAATCTGATGGACTTTACACCCGAAGGCAGGCCAAACCTCGACACCCCGCCGCAGAAGTTCAGATCGAAATTCCTTGAGGAAAATTACCTGAATAAGGAATAGATCGGTGTGTGGGGGAAAAACTTAGCCGCTTACTTGGCGGCTCTGCCGCAAAAGCCAAAAAATCGTGAACAGATCCGCCTATTCGCGATTTTCTTAAGAAACGCACCCGCTCACGCAGGCGCTACTGACAGGAAGCAAGCTGAAGCTTGAACTCTAAACGAAGATCGGAAAAAGCCGCCTAAAAGGCGGGACTCAAAACGAAAGCCGCTCGATTGAAGCGGCTTTCACTATTCACAAATCACCATTCACTATTTTTTAGGCCGTTCGTTGGCTTTTAACACGCGCTTACGAAGACGGATCGATTTCGGAGTGACCTCGACGAGTTCGTCGTCGGCGATGAATTCGAGCGCCTGTTCGAGCGACATCTCTTTGACCGGAACGAGGCGCATGGCGTCGTCGGCGGAGGCGGCGCGCATGTTGGTCAGTTTTTTCTCCTTGACGGAGTTCACGTCCAGATCGACCGAGCGGGCATTTTCGCCGACGATCATTCCTTCATAGACCTTGATCTGCGGTTTGATAAAGAGCGAACCGCGTTCCTGCAGGTTGAACAGCGCGTAGGTGGTGGCTTCGCCGATGCGGTCGGAGACGAGCGAGCCGGTCGAGCGGCCCTTCATATCACCCAGCCATTTGTCGAAGCGAAGAAAGATCGTATTGAGCAGCCCGGTGCCTTTTGTTTCGGTGAGAAATTCGCCGCGGAAACCGATCAGCCCGCGCGAGGGGACTTCAAATTCCAAGCGGACGCGGCCGGTGCCGTTATTTATCATCCTGGTCATCTGGCCTTTGCGGCGGCCGAGCGCCTCAGTCACGACACCGATAAATTCATCCGGCACATCGACGACAACCTGCTCGATCGGCTCTTCCAGCACGCCGGCCGCATTTTTGCGGGTGATGACCTCGGGCTTGGAAACCTGAAGTTCAAAACCTTCGCGGCGCATCATTTCGATCAGGATCGAAAGTTGGAGTTCGCCGCGTCCCGATACCCGGAACTGGTCAGGCGAATCGGTGTCGGCGACGCGCAGCGCAACGTTGCCTAGCAGTTCTTTTTGCAGGCGTTCGCCGATCTGGCGCGAAGTGACGAATTTTCCATCGAGCCCGGAAAATGGCGAATTATTAACACCGAAGATCATCGCGATCGTCGGTTCATCGACATTGATCACCGGCAGCGGGCGCGGGTTGTCGGGATCGGTGATGGTTTCGCCGATGTTGATATCTTCCATACCGGCCAGGGCGACGATCTCGCCGACGCTGGCGGTTTCCTGCGTTTCGCGTTTCAGGCCTTCAAAAACATAAAGTTCCTTGACACGGGTCTTGACACTCGAACCGTCGCGCTTGGCGATGAGCACTTCCTGATTTTTGGAAATGGCGCCGCTGAAAATTCGGCCGATCGCCAGGCGTCCGACATATTCGTTATAATCGATGTTGGCGACCAGCAGCTGCAGCGAATCGTCGCGAATCGCTACCGGCGCGGGAATAGTTTCCAGTATCTGATCGAACAAAGGCTTGAGCGTGGTCGATTCGTCATCCATCGACTTTTTCGCAACGCCGTCGCGTGAGATCGCATACAAGATCGGGAACTCGATCTGCGTGTCCGATGCGCCGAGATCGATAAAGAGGTCGTAAATTTCATCGACCACTTCTTCGGCGCGCTGATCCTGGCGGTCGATCTTATTGACGACGGCAATGCAGGGAAGTTTGAGTTCGAGCGCTTTTCGTAAAACAAAGCGGGTCTGCGGCAGGCAGCCTTCGGCGGCGTCAACCAGCAGCACGATGCCGTCCACCATTTTCAGCACGCGTTCGACCTCTCCGCCGAAATCGGCGTGGCCCGGCGTATCCAGAATGTTGATCTTGAAATCGCCGTAGCGCACGGAGGTATTTTTTGCCATGATGGTAATACCGCGTTCGCGTTCCAGATCCATCGAATCCATCACGCGGTCAACCACCGTTTCGTTGTCGCGATAGGTTCCCGCCTGCTGCAGCATGGCATCGACCAGCGTGGTCTTGCCGTGATCGACGTGGGCAATAATTGCAATATTACGTATTTTGTTAGTTTCAATCATATTAGTTACTTCTTGTTATAAATTCGCTTTAAAAGGCAAACGATAATAATGACAGATTAAAGTATCAGACACAACCTGCGCTGTTTAATAGGGGTGTATTGCGTTAGGCGTTTTTCAGCCGCAAAGGGCGCAAAGGACGCGGAGAAAGTCTTTGGTCAAAAGACGGAAACGCGACAGTCATGGGGCGTGTCAGATAAATACCGACACGCTCCATGACTGTCGCGTTTCCGCCTTGAACTAATGCCGCAAGGACTTTATTTGCCCAGCCAGGTTCTGATCTGGCGCGAGACTTCCTCGGCGCTCGGCGGGTCGAGATTCGACATCACCACCACCGTATACACGCCTTTGATTTTTGTCGAAAAAGACGCGTTGGTGCCGGGCGCGCCGCCGGCGATACCGAGCCCGCCCGTAATCATGCGAACGACCGGCTCCGCCGAATCTTTCATCGATTTAGGCGCGGAAAGCTTGCCGGATTCGAGCGCGTTAGCGAATTTGAGCATGTCTTCGGCGGTCGAATATCCGCCGCCGGCGGAACTGCCGCGCGCCGGCCGCGACGGCAAATTATTTACCAGCTGGCCGGGCGTGATCTGAAGGGTGTAGCCCTGGGCCAGGTTGTTTGTTTTCGCGTCGAATTCATAGGAATCGGTATCGGACATCCCGGCGGGTTTGAAAATATTTTCGCGGACAAAATCGTAATAACTTTTACCGGAAACTTTTTCGATGATCGCGCCGAGCACGATATAGCCGCCGTTGGAATAGCGGCTTTTTGTTCCCGGCGGAAACAGCAGCGGGTCGGCGGCGAAGAAGGGAAAATAATCTTTGATGGCGCGAACCTTGCTTTTATCGGCGGCGGTAAATTTCTCGCCGAAGAAATCTCCGATCCCCGATTTCATCGCCAAAAGCTGCTCGATAGTGACATTTTCCGCCGCATCTTTATTCGGGTAATCGGGCAGGTGCTTGCCGAGCTTATCACTAAGCGCAAGCTTTCCCGCGTCGGCCAGCATACCGATCGCCAGCTGGGTAAATATTTTGTTCTCCGAACCGATGTTGAATTTGGTGTTTGTTTTATTGGCGACTTTTTTATCCCGGTCGGCCATGCCGTAGGCGTTCAGGAAGATTGGCTTGCCGTTTTTTGCGACCAGCACCACGCCGGAAAATTTATCGGCCTTGCTCGCTTTATCCAAATAATCTTCGAGCGCGGGGATGAATTCCGCTTCGGTCAGCGGTTTGCCGGCACTGGGAGCCGGGCCGGGCGCTTCGCTGAGCGAGCTTTTTTCAATCGCTTCGGCGCCGAATCCGGCGATGCGTTTATTGTCGTCTTCCATGACGTCGAGCATTATCTTTTTCGTCTCGCCCTTTGCCGTTTCGATCGCGAATACGATATTTTGCTCTCCGGCCGTCAGCACCTTGAGCAGTTTTGCGCCGCCGAGATTTGCGCGGATGCCGCGAAACCGCTCGACGCGCTGATCGAAAGTGATATCGGGGTTGGGCGACATAGAATTGGTGATGAAGTCTTTCAGCGCCGCGTCGTCTTTTGAATTGAGCATCTGCAAAAACAGGGCAGCGCTTTTTCCCGCCGCGGTGGCCGGAAACTCAGGCGGAGCCTGCGCGTTGATATGAACTGCGAGAATGAGAAAAAATGCCAGGAAAATGGCTGTATTAAATTTCATTTTATATTCACCTTCTAAACCGGGATATTCTGGGGTACGTTAAAATTTAACCTAAATAGAGCGGGTGGTGATTAAGAAAATGAAAAGACTTTGTTAAGAATGTAAAAAGCCGGGCACTCGGCGCCGGAGCGCCGCTGTAAGAACCACCCCGCCCTTCGGGCACCCCTCGTTTAAAGAAGGAACGCAAAAAAGGCCGGATGAGTCGGCTCATCCGGCGAATAAAAGTCAGTAGGAATGAAGAACTTTACCCCTTGTTTATTGAATGCGGTCTTTTTCCGGTATCAGATTATTGGTTACCGAAAACGAGCCTGAAACTCCGCGCGCGGCGATGTAAGCAAGATTCGCGTCGGAACTGTTGCGCACGAAGCCCTCGAGCGTGACATTACCGTTTCTCACGATGATGTGCATGTCGGGATTTGAGCCCTGCAGGTATCCGCCGAGCGATCCCTTGCTGGCGATCGCGTAAAAAGTGTTCTGTCTGATCCGGTCATCGAAATTGGAAAGCGGCAGAACTTCGATGTTGTCCACCACGTTGCTTACGCCCGCCAAGCGTTTAACGCTTCTGACCGCGCCGTTGCGGGTGCTGTATTCATTGACCTGTCCGGACAATGTTACCGTGCTGCCGGTGACATTGAACTTAACAAAATCGAACACGTCGTAATACGGAAGCATCAAAATTTCATGACGAACCTTTTTCTCCAGCGCCAGCTTATCAAAGCCGGTCTGGGCACTCGCCGGGATCGCAAACGATGAAACAGTTAAAATTGCGGCAAAAAGTAAAAACTTTGAAGTTATGAATTTCATATAAATAATTATCCTCCTTGTAAAATAGCAGGTGACCCTTTAAATCATCCGCTGGTTATCTGTAACTTAAGATGTATCAAATGAGAAAAAGGATGCTAGTTTTTTAAGTGAATAGTGATTGGTGATTGGTGGACGGGTAGTGCCTTTTAATTACCTGTAAATTTCTCTGCGATGGCCTACTCCGGTAATTTCGACGAGTAATTGATGTGATTGGATGCTGTAAATGACCCGATAGTCACCTACGCGAATACGATAGGTATGGTCTGAACCGGCAAGCTTTTTTACTCCTGCAGGTAATGGGTCATCGGATAATTCCGCGACGACTCCGATTATTTTTTTAACGCTTTCTTTGGGAAGTTGCTTTAATTCTTTGACCGCCGAGCGTTTCCAAAGAATTTCATAAGATGCCATCGTTCTTTAATTCTTCGGTCAGTTCTTTATGAGAGATAACGGGCTCGTCTTTTCTTTCAGCTAAAATTGCCAGATCGTGCAGATCCTCGAGTAATTCCCGATACTCTTCGATTGGAACGAGTACTGCTGTTTTTTCGCCCGCCTCATTAGTCACATACTGAAGATCTTTTTCTATGACAGTGCCCATATATACTTTTTAACAGAAAAATCAGATTTTGTGAATTTGTTTCAGCGATTCATAGAGCGCGATGGCGACGCTGGTTGCCAGGTTCAGGCTGCGTACCTGTTTGTTAGGCATCGGTATGGTTAGGCAGCGTTCCCAGTTGGCTTTTAAGAGGTCTTCGGGCAGCCCGCGGGTTTCGCGGCCGAAGATCAGGCAGTCGTTTTCCTGAAATTTCCAATCCGCATAGGAGCGTTCGGCTTTGGTGGTGAAATAGAGAAAGCGGGAATCGGGCAGCGCTTGGTAAAGGCGTTTGAGATCGAGATGGCGGTGGAGTTCGACCTCGTTCCAGTAATCGAGCCCGGCGCGTTTAAGCGTCCGGTCGTCCATCCTGAAACCGGTCGCGCCGACGATATGGAGCGGAGTAAAGGTTGCCGCGCAGAGACGCGCGATGTTTCCCGTGTTGGGCGGGATCTCGGGTTCGACGAGGGCGATATGAGGCATAGGGGGCAGTGAATAGTGAATAGTGAATAGTAGAAGCCAGAAGTTTTACTGACTACTGGCCACTGTCCACCGACCACTATTATTTAGGATTGTTTCCCAGCAGCTGGTAATTGCCGGCTTCGCGGTTGTGCATGTCGAGCGCGCCCATCGCGTCGGCGGTCGCGTCCAGCATCTGCTTGGTCATGTCGATGGAATCGCTTAGCTGCTCGAAATCCAGCGAAGAGATGCGCTCCGGCGTCGGCATACTGACGATCTGATCGTTGACCAGGCCGAAGAAGTTTTCGATCGACTGCAGTCTGCCCTCGACCAGCTTGACGGATTTTTCCAACTCGTCATAGGAAGAAAGGCGGCGCTTTAATATCTCGACGTTAGCCTGCTGGATCTGCTTCGTCCGCTCATCCGTGGCGGCTTCGGCGGTGCGAAAAGCCTGCGAGAGCTGGTTATGAATGATCTGGCGGTTAATGCTTTTCAGGTGCTGTTTGCGCTGGCGATAAACGTCCAGCAGATCGACGAAATCTTCCCAGCGCTGGTCGAGCGTCATCAGATTGTCCGGTAATTCGCGTGCGCCGGTAAAGCGCCGGTAATTATCGTAAACCCGGTTTTTCTGGCCGCGCAGGTATTCCACCGCCTCGCGTTCGCGATGGCTGAAGCTTTTGATCAGCTTTTCGCGCTGCATTTCGCGGAGCTTGTAAATCCGTTCTTTTTCGCGGCGGTCAACCAGTTTTTTGTAGATGTTCATGTTTGGAATTGTGAGCAGGTACACCAGTTCGAAGATCAGGGCGATCAGCAGCGGCAGCGGATGCAGGGCATAGGCGGCCGCCACGCCGAAGCCGGCCAGGCCCCAAAAATTGATCGGCTCCTTGAGCGCTTCCTTAACGTAACGTAGATTTACCTTGTTCAATTTTTCCAAGCTTGTTTCCATACCCTCAATAGACCAAGTTTAGAACGCTATTCTAATAATTTATTGCGCCGGCCGGGCGGGATTAGTTATTACCCTTACCGGCTTCGTTTAAAATTTGATCGACGTCCATGTCGTGAACGGCGTCGTTTCCGGCAGGCAGCGCTTCGACCTGCGAGCCGCCAGGCCCTAAAAGTCCCATCTGCTTTTTATAATCGAGCAGTTTGTCCTGAAGCTGCATGTTGAGCGCTTCGCGTTCGATGTCCTGCATCCGGCTGTCGATCGAACTGGTGCCGAGCTGCATTTTCGCTTCGGCGGCGGCCACGCGGCGGTCGATCTTGTCGCGCATCTCGTTAAAGGTAGATGCGTCGTCGCCGAGATCGAATGTTTCCATCGTCTGCGCCAGCTGTTCCTGAATCTTGGCCTGGCGCGACGCGGCTACTAACTGCAGCGCCTCGTTCGAGCGTTTCTCCAGTTGGAGCTTGTAATTATCGCGCGCTTTTAGAGCTTGCTGCGAAGCCAGCTTCGACTGTTCCAGCAGGGCGTTTGTTTTTTGCAGCTGCAGCTGAGACTGTTGCAGCTCGCCGATAAAACTGGTCGCGATGTCGTCGCGCCCCTGTTTTACGGAAGCCCTTACTTTCGAATCCAGATCAACAATTTTAGTTTCAAGCTGCTGTTTGGTTCTCTCGTGCAGTTTTTCGGTGGACATCACCTGAACGACCGCTTCGTTAAGTCGGGGAATTTGATCGCGCATATCGCGAATCGTCTGCTGCAGGATCAATTCCGGGTTTTCGGTACGCTCGACAATGCCGCCAAAAATGGCCGCGACCGAACGTTTAAATCTCATCCACACTCCCATGTCTCATCAGCTCCTTAAAATCGGTTTCAATAAACCGCACAAACATTTACGATGCACTTTTATCCAAAGTTGCAAAATCTACCACTAAATATAGCAAAAGTATAACAAGTTCGATAGCCGGCTCGAAATTATTAATGCTTTTTTATGGAAAATTCGCTCCCGGCAGATATCTTCTAACGGTAATTGGTAGTTGGTGATTGGTATGTTTGGTGTGGTTCGTGGTTAATTCCGATATTTTTTAGCCACGAATTACACGAATTACGCGAAACGTATTACCTTCTCACCTATCACCATTCACCAATTACCGTTTTTCTGCAAGTTCGCGCGGCAACCTCCGTTCAAAAAAAGGCAACTAGTAGTGAAGCCGGGCAAAAAAATCGGATTTACAGTAACATTGCGGCAGGAGAAACAGGGCGACATAAAGCCATATCGAACTGAAGGATACATCACACCATGTTTAGAAAAAAGACTCGCGCAGGAATCTCTCTCTTACTTATTTTAACCACTTATTTGGGCGTTTTAATGCCCTTGGGGCCGGGCGTGTACGCGCAGAAGGTTTCGGGGCGACTGACTAATAAATCGATGAATGAAGGAAAAGGACTCGAATTTCGCCTGAGCGAGGGAACCGAGGGCGCGGAAACCCGCTCCGTCACCCCGCCCGCTAAAACCGACCCGCTCTCTAAGGGCGACACTGAAAGCCTGCTGAAGCGTATCCCGCCGGTCAAGACCTCGGGCGACGATCAGAAGGATTTCGCGGTGCGCGACCGCAGCTTACCGGCGCCGAAAACCGGCAAGGTCAACCCGGTGAAATTTCCCGCGCCCGAAGACCGCGCCGCGCCGAACGTAAATACCGCCGCCAAACTGGAAGTGCTGCGCTTTAGCCCGAGCGGCGAAGTTTCGATCGCGCCGGAAATGAATGTGACATTTTCGCAGCCGATGGTTGCCGTCACTTCACAGGAAGACGCCGCGCAGACCGTGCCGGTACAGCTCTCGCCGCAGGTGAAGGGAAAATGGCGCTGGCTGGGCACGAAAACGCTGATGTTCGACGCCGAACAGCGTTTCCCGCAGGCGACAAAATTTACCGCGCTGATCCCCGCCGGAACAAAATCCGCGGTGGGCGGAACTTTGGAAAAAGACGTGTCGTGGACATTTACCACGCCGCCGCCGAAGGTGGTGACGATGATCCCGGCTTCGCAAACGGTGCGCCGAGACGCGATGATGTTTTTGTCGTTCGACCAGGAAATAAACGCCGATCAGATTCTGTCTAAACTTCAGATCCAGGGCGGCGGGAAAAATCTGCCGGTTCGCTTTGCCACCGAAGCCGAGATCGCGGCCGATACCGCCATCAGTTATTACATCAAGCAAAGCCAGCCGAAACGCTGGCTGGCGTTCCGCGCGATAAACAGCGAAGGCGGAACGCAGGACGCGCTGCCGCCGGCGAGCGGGATCACCGTGACCGTTCCCGCCGGGACACCCTCGGCCGAAGGCCCGCTGCCGACCGTCGCCGCGCAGGGCTTTTATTTTTCCACTTACAGCCCGCTGGCGTTTTCGCGCGGTTATTGCGGCTGGTACGACAATAAAAATTGCTCGCCGTTTGAAAACTGGTATCTCGAATTCAACAACCCGATCGACGCCGAAAGCTTCGACAAGTCGATGGTCAAGGTCGAACCGGCGGTGGAAAACCTGAATATCTACCCGAGCGGAAATTACATCTATATCACCGGCTTTAAAAAAGGCCGCACGACCTATAAAGTCTCGATCGATCCGAAAGTTAAGGACATTTACGGGCAGGAACTGGGCAAGCCCGCGTCCGTTTCGATCAAGGTCGGCAGCGCGCCGAAGTCTCTTGCCTCGCAGGGCAAAAATTTTGTCGTGCTCGACCCGACCGCGAAACCCTACTATTCGATCTATTCGATCAATCACCAAAACGTAAAAGTGCGGGTCTATTCGGTTCAGCCGACGGATTGGTACGCGTATCGCAAGTATATGCAGCGCTACTATGAAGAAGAAGCGAAGCGCCCGGCGATCCCCGGAAGACTGGTGATGGACAAGGTGATTCCGATCAAAAATATGCCCGATGAGCAGGTGGAAACCCGCATCGATCTGGCCCAGGCGCTCGACGACGGTTACGGCAACGCGATCGTCGTGGTCGAACCGACCGCGCGCGAAGATAAATACGACCGCACGCGGATCACCGCCTGGGCGCAGGCGACCCAGATCGGGCTCGACGCTTTTGTCGATTCCGGCGAAATGGTGGCGATGGCGACCGCGCTTAAAGACGGAAAACCGATGAGCGGAGTCGAGCTTTCCATTTACCCGAACAAAGGCACGGCGTTAAAGACCCGCGCCGAAGTTAAATCTTCGCGCACGTGGTGGGATTGGGTGTCGAGCTGGGGTTCGGCGCAATCATCGCCGCAATTATCCGCAGAAGCCAACGGTGAAGAGATCAGTGACGCGACGGCTTCGGAAACCGGGAACGAACAGCCCGCGGCGGAGCAGACGTCCACCCGCACCGACGATTCCGGCGTGCTGCGTTTCGGGCTGCCCGATTACAGCCCCGACAAGAGCAATATGCTGATCGCCAAAAAAGGCAAAGATACGGCCTTTTTACCGGAAAATTCGGAATATTACTGGCAGGATTACGGTTCGTGGTACAAGCGGGCTCAGCCCGACTCGCTGCGCTGGTTCGTCTTTGACGACCGGGGAATTTACCGCCCGAAAGAAGAGGTTTCCATCAAAGGCTGGATCCGCAAGATCGGCGGCGGCAAATTCGGCGACGTCGAAAGCTTCGGCGACGCCAACGGCGGGGTAAGTTACGTGCTGCGCGATTCGCGCGGCAACGAGGTCGCCAAGGGCGACGTCACTCTCAATGCTTTCGGCGGTTTCGATTTCAAAATGAAACTGCCTGACAATATGAACCTCGGCACCGCTCAGCTGCAGATTACCTCCGCCAGCGGGATCAGCGGCTATTCGCACTATATGCCGATCCAGGTGCAGGAATTCCGCCGCCCGGAATTCGAGGTCAAAGCGCGCAACGAAACCGAAGCGCCGTATTTTGTCGGCGGCAATGCGATGGTTTCCGTCGAAGCGAAATACTTCGCCGGCGGCAGCCTGCAAAACGCCGAGGTCAACTGGAACGTGACCGCGACGCCGACCAATTACACGCCGCCCAACCGCAGCGATTTCACCTTCGGAAAATGGTACCCGTGGTGGCGCAGTTACGATAACAATTACGGCCAGACCACCTCGCAGAGCTTTAAAGGCGTGACCGGCGCGGACGGCAAACACCGGATGAAACTGGACTTTATCGCGGCCAACCCGGCGCGCCCGTACGCTCTTACGGCGAACGCCGGAGTGATGGACGTAAACCGCCAGAGCTGGGCTTCGACGACGAGCATGCTGGTGCATCCGGCTGACATTTATGTCGGCATCCGGACGCAGAAAACCTTCGTCCAGCAAAACGAGAGATTCAAGGTCGAAGCGATCGCCACCGGGATCGACGGCGAGGCCTCTATCGGACGCGATATCAAGATCAGCGCCGTGCTGAAAGATTGGGTCTATGACAAAGGCTGGAAGGAAAAAGTGGTTGACGAGCAGAACTGCTCCGTCAAATCAGCCAAAGATGCGGTCAACTGCGAATTTATCGCGAAACAGGGCGGCGTTTATTCAATCATCGCTTCCGTGATGGACGATAAAGAACGGATGAACGAAAGCGAACTGACGCTTTGGGTCGCGGGCGGCAAAACCCCGCCGAAACGCGAAGTGACCAAGGAAGAAGCGCAGCTGATCCCCAGCAAAAAAGAATACAATCCCGGCGACGTGGCCGAAATTCTGGTGATGACGCCGTTCGTTCCGGCTGAGGGTGTTTTGACCCTGCGGCGCAGCGGCATCGTCAAGACCGAGCGCTTTACCATGACGGAACCCAGCAAAACGCTCCGGATCCCGATCGAGGACAAGTATCTGCCGAATATTTACGCGCAGGTCGATCTGGTCGGCGTGGCCGAGCGGACGAACGATCAGGGCGAGGTAGATAAGACACTGGCTAAACGCCCGGCGCTGGCCAGCGGCACCTTGAACCTGCCGATCTCGATAGAGTCGCGCAAACTGACCGTGACCGCCGAACCGGAGGCGAAAAACCTCGCGCCCGGCGGCGAGACGAGCGTCAATATCGAAGTAAAAGACAGCGCCGGACGTCCGGTCGCAAACAGCGAAGCCGCCGTCGTGGTGGTGGATGAATCCGTTCTCTCGCTGATCGGTTACCGCATCGGCGACCCGCTTGGCACGTTTTACAGCGCGAGAGACGGCGGCGTGAGCGATTTTCACCTGCGGGAAAGCGTCATCCTGGGAAATCCCAAGGACGTGAAAGCGCCGGTGATGCAGGGACAAGCCTTAAACGGGGGTGTTCTCGCAACCGATCAAGCCGTTCAGTTCACCGTGGCCGGCGCGGGCGGCTCCAGAAACAGGGATGAAGCCAGCAGCAGGGCGGCCAGGCCGGCGCCTTCGGCCGCGCCGAAATCCGAAAAGAAAGTGTCTAAAGAGTGGGCGGAAGCAGATATGGACGGGGCGGACGCGGGAAATAATCCCGATACCCCGATCAACCTGCGGACGAATTTCCAGGCGCTGGCGCAATTTTCGCCTTCGGTGAAAACGGACGCGAGCGGGCGCGCGACGGTGAAGATAAAGCTTCCCGACAACCTGACGCGCTATCGCGTGACGGCTGTTTCGGTCACGACGGATAAAAAATTCGGCAGCGGGGAATCGTCCATCACGGCGAAACAGCCGCTGATGGTGCGCCCGAGCGCGCCGCGTTTTATGAATTTCGGCGACAAGGTCGAATTGCCGGTGGTGGTGCAAAACCAGACCGACAGCCCGATGACCGTCGATATCGCCCTGCGCGCGACCAACGCCGAAATAACCAACGGCAACGGGCGGCGCGTGACCGTTCCGGCGAACGACCGGGCGGAAGTCCGCTTCCCGGTGGCGGCGATGAAGGCCGGCACGGCCAGGTTCCAGTTCGGCGTCTCGTCCGGAAATTTCTCGGACGCGGCGGAGGTCGAACTTCCCGTCTGGACGCCGGCGACGACCGAAGCTTTTGCCACCTACGGCACGATCGACGAAAACGGCGCGGCGGTTCAGCCGGTGCAGGCGCCGAAAGACGTCTGGCCGCAATTCGGCGGGCTGGAAGTGACCACTTCCTCGACCCAGCTGCAGGAACTGACCGACGCGTTCATTTATCTTTATAACTATCGCTTCGAGTGCTCGGAGCAGATATCTTCGCGGATGCTGTCGATCGCGGCGCTCAAGGACGTGCTGACGGCCTTCAAGGCCTCGGATATGCCGAAGGCCAAAGACCTCGAAGCGCGTTTTGCCAGGGATGTCGAGATACTCAAATCGCGACAGCTCGACAACGGCGGTTTCGGACTGTGGAAACGCAGCGAGCGCTACAAATTCCCGTTCGTTTCGGCCCACGTCGTTCACGCGCTGATCCGCGCGAAGGAAAAAGGCTACAAGGTGCCGGACGATATGCTCGATAAGGCGAAGCCGTATCTGAAAAATATCGAACAGCATTTCGATCCGCTCTGGAGCCAGGAAACGAAATGGACGATCTCGGCCTACGCGCTGTACGTCCGCGCGAAGATGGGCGATCGCGACATCACCAAGACCAAAACCCTGCTCAAGTCGGCAACGCTGCAAAAACTGCCGTTCGAGGCGACGGGCTGGATCTACGCGACGCTGACGGGCGATAAAACGTCGGAAGCGGAACTTGCCGGCATCAGGCTGTGGTTTAACAATCACACGACGGAAACCGCCGCCGCGGCGAATTTCGTCACCGATTACAGGGACGACGGCTGGGTCATTATGGCTTCCAACCGCCGCGCCGACGGCGTCATTCTCGAAGCGCTGATCGCCGACCAGCCGCAGAGCGATCTGATCACGAAACTGGTGCGCGGGCTGCTGGCGCATCGCAAACAGGGAAGTTTCGGCAACACCCAAGAAAACGTCTTTATCCTGCTGGCGCTGGACAAGTATTTCAATACTTATGAAAAAGTGACGCCGGATTTCGTGGCGCAGGCCTGGCTGGGAAATACCTACGCCGGCGAACAGGTGTTCAAGGGACGCTCGGTCGATTTTCAGAAATTCGACGTGCCGATGAGCTACCTGCTGGAGCAAGGCGGCGTTTCGAACCTGATCCTGAACAAACAGGGCGCGGGACGGCTGTATTACCGCATTGGCATGAAATACGCGCCGCAAAACCTGAAAATCGAACCGGCGGATTACGGCTTTGCCCTGACGCGCCAGTACGAAGGCGTGGACGATGCCGCCGACGTCAAACGCGACAAGGACGGAACCTGGGTGATCAAATCGGGCGCGAGAGTGAGGATACGGCTGCAGATGGTCGCGACCTCGCGGCGTTACCACGTGGCGCTGGTCGATCAGCTGCCGGCCGGGTTGGAAATTCTTAATCCCGAACTGGCGACGACCGAAGCCATCCCCGAAGACAGCAAACCGGCGACGGTGGTGACGGAGATGGGCAGCCGCTCATGGGGTTATAACTGGTGGTGGTCGCGCTACTGGTTCGAACACCAGAATTTCCGCGACGAACGCGCCGAGGCATTCGCCTCGCTGCTCTGGGAAGGCGTGTATAACTACTCTTACGTGACCCGCGCAACCACGCCGGGCCTGTTCGTGACGCCGCCCGCCAAGGCCGAGGAAATGTATACCCCGGAAACCTTCGGCAGAACGGGAACGGACTATGTGAGAGTTGAGTAAATGTAGCGCCAGCGTCCCGCTGGCTGTCCTGACGGCGTCCCGCCGTCAGAGAGAAAAGGTGGGCAAGATGCCCACCTGACAGCCGGCGGGACGCCGGCGCTACGAAGTTAAACACAAAAAAAGAGAGTCGAGTGACTCTCCTTTTCTTTTATTCGATGTTTCGAATTGTTACTGGCCTTTTCCGCCTTCCGGGAGGGCGGTGAAGTTCAGGTCTTCGATCGTGTCGTTGACCGTGATCAACTGTGTCGGATTCGAGAACTGGTGGCTCTTATTGGAAACCTGGAACACATAGGCCTGTCCCACTTCGAGATCGTCGAAGCGGTAGAAGCCGAATTGATTGGTGATCGTAAAGCGCGATTCGCCGCTCGGGGTGACAACCGAAACCCTGGTATTTCCCAGGCCGCGTCCGTCCGTGCCCATGACTCTGCCGCCGACACCGACGATCGCCGCCGTCGGGGACAGCGTGGTGCAGGTAAGGTTCATGGTGTACGGACCGATACCGTCCGGATCGCTGGATGCGTAGAAGGAATCGACGAACAGGTAGTAAATACCCGCCGGCATCGCATCCATTTCCGCATCGCTGATCGTTTCCGTGCCGCCGCCGAATACCTGATCCGCGCCGTTGACGCAGTTTGTGACGACGTTTCCGGTCCCGCCCGGGCAGCCGCCGCCGGCCTGTGACAGCGTGTAGATGGTCAGATCGTCCGTACCGGTGGTGGTCAAATTAATGCTGCAGGTCGCGATGCGCGAGCCGAGCGCCGGAAGGACGAATTTATAGATATGATCGGCGCCGGCAACGGTCGTATAATCGCTGCAGGCGTTGATAGTGGTGACTGTGTTGTTAGCGCCGGTGTTGTTTCCGGCATCGGTAAACGAGGTTCCCGCCGGGACGTTAGTGCCGGGGCAGGCATTGGTGCCGGCGAACAAAGCACTTGCGTTCTTGGGCGAAAACATCGTCGTTTCCAATGCTTGATGTTTATCCCGCATCAGGTCGAGCATCGACTTCGAATTGCAAACCTTCATTTTTTCATTCAGGTTGGCGACAAGCTGTTTAGCCTGCTCCGGGGTCATCGTCTTCGGAACCTTTTTAATCGGAGCGGCACTCGCATCTTGCGGCTGGCCCGCCAGTAGATAACAACAGCTTGCGGCTAAACAAAATAATGATGTCTTATATTGGCTGGTTTTATTCACAAAATCCTGCAGATACTGGGTTCTCATTTATTCCTTCCTCCTAGGTGGAAATCAGTTTTTTTTAGAAGTGCAAACAAAATTTCAAAATTACAAACCGATTAGGCTGAAATCGGTTCCAGGGTAATATTCAGTTAGAGCAATAATGCGTTCTTTTTGCACATCTGTCAAGGTAGTTTTACCACGTCCGGATACACCTTTGTTAAAACGATTTTTTCGAGTATTTGCTTCTTCATCGGCGATCAAACGTTTCAAAGCGGCCGGAGTCGTTCCCAGGCCGTAAAATTCCAGAAGTTGTTCTATCGATTCGACTTTGTTTTGCGTCAGGTCTTCGTAGGTCAGCCAGTAGATCTCCAGCCGGCCTTCTTTTTCGGCCAGCGCCCAGGAAGCAACGAACTGCAGATACCAGGGCACGACATTGTCGATAATCAGGTCGATCTGTTTTGCCTCGTCGAGTTGGAGAAAGCTGCCGCGAAAATAGGTGTTGAGAAAGGCTCCCTGATTATAAAAATCGAGCAGGCTGACGACCGCGTCAAAAACGTTTCGCACCAGCACGACCGGACGGATGCCGAAAGCCTGCATCATCTGAAGATTTGCCTCGGACGCGCGGCAATGCTGCTGCGTGACCGTGTTGCGGTCGGCATATTCGACGATGCTCGGCAGGTAAAGCTCCTGTTCGTTTTGCCACGGAGAATAGACGGCAAAGAGGTCTTTATAGCCGGTTAAGGCGGCCAGCACGTTCTTTAGAAACGTCGAGGCGCTTTTCGGCACGCAGGCGATAAAAATGTGCTTTCCCAGCTCCTGCGGGGTGATCCGGGTCGTAAAATCCGAAAGCAGCGGCGGGCGTTTCAGGATCGCCAGCGAATTAGTGATGTTGACGTGATATGTCGGGCAGGGCTGCACGGCGATGGCTCTGCGGCCGCAGCGAAGGGCGGCATCGAATTCCCGGTTATGAAAAAATATCAGCCCCAAACCCTGAAAAACATCGGCAAAAGCGCGGCGGAAGGCCGGATCATCGATCATATCGCCCTCTATTTCCAGCGCGAGAGCCTGATCCATCAGGGTTTTTGCCTCGTCATTGCGCTCATTCATCAGCAGCTGTTCGACCCGCTGTTTATAGGCAAGCAGCAAATTATGGGTAATATGATCGTAAAAGGGGAAATCGAGCTCAACCTTGCTCAGGGCGCTGCGAAAAAACGTCATCGCCATGTCGGGATTATTCTGCTGCATGGCTTTTACGCCGAGATCTATCTCCTGCTGCAGCATTTCGGCCAGATTTTTATCAGCCAGCTCCGCGGTAAGGGTTTGTTCTGCTCGTCCGATCATATTAAGTAAAAAAGCAGTAGCGGGTCAGTTCGAAAAATTTATCCTTAAAAAGTTCCAACGGAGACTGAAGCACAAGTTGGCAAAGGAGTCAGTACCGGGAACGCAGTGACCGGCTCTGAGCGCGAGCGAATAAAAACTAAACAGCCTGCCACAGGATGCATGCGTTCCCAAGTTTTTGCCCGACAGGCGCCCGCTTGAGAAAGTTACTCGCTTCGCTCGTGAGCCGGTCACTGCGTTCCCGGTACTGACCTCATACCCACACCGAGTCGTTTTCAAACTGACCTGCTACCAAAAAGCAGTTTATGATACCCTTTATGAAACGTATTGTAAATACTTGAATTAGCTCATCTTGGAGAACTTCGGAAAAATTCGCGCGGGCGGACAAAAAAAGAGAGGATCGACACCTGCCAGCCCTCTCTTTTCATCTGATCGCTGTTAATAGCGGCGTTTTCGGTTTATGCGTTGCCGAACGACCCGCCGTAATAATCGGGACGCGGGGGTTCATTATACGGCGAATTCTGCGGCGAACGCGATTTTTCCGGGAAAACATACCGGAAAGCGACCGCGTTTGAAGCATGCAGGATCGGTATTACAAAGAATATCCCGATACAAAGCGCCAACATGCCGAGAATAACTACCAGCGCCTGCAGGATTATCAGCACGATGATACCGCCCGGATTTGCCCAGCCGGCCTGAAAACTTGTTTTCAGGATATCCATGATCGACAGATCCTCGTTGTCCGCGATCAGCGGCAGGGCGAAGATAAAGGTGATATGCCAGGCGAAAGAAAAAAGAATGGCGACCACAGCGGCTATCAGGATGATCAGCAGCATCCCGCCGGCCAGTAACGGCGCCATGTCGTCCGAGGCGGCAAAAAAATCGAAGCCTCCGCGACGGCCGCCTTTGTTTAATAAAGCGGAAGAAAATTGCAGCGTGTATTGCGCCACGTTGGCAATTATTCCCGGGATCGCCTGGATCAGCCCGATGACCATGGCCGGAACGAATTTTTCGAACCCCTTGAACATCATGCCCAGCTCGACAGTCTCGCCGCGCATTCGCGCGAACAGGCAATGATAAACGCCGACCATGATCGGCCCCATCAGGAAAAGACTGACGCAGGGAACGCAGCCTCCGATGACCATGGCGAGCAGCGTTATGCCCAAAAATAGCCAGTAATTATCCTTGATCAGATCCCAGCCGCCGCTGATACATTGGCTGGCGGAAATCGCGCCTCTGTTAAATGGTATGTTTGTTGCCATAATTTTTGACCGAATTATTTTTTTCTAGCACATTGCCACAAATTGTTTTGAAAGACAAATAAATTTCTTTCATCTGCTGAAAACGATCGTAAAATAGTTACGTTATTGCGGCTTCGCTGGTAAAATGACGGCTATGTTCAGAATGTTGACGATTCTTTTTCTGATATTTGCCTTCGGGGTAAACCTCTACGCCGCAAGCGACCTGCAAAAAATTGTGGACACCGAATTGGCGTTTGCCAAAAAGGCGAGCGACACCAACACGCGGCAGGCATTTATCGAATACGCGGCGGACGAAGGGCTGATCTTTAACCCGACGGCGGTTGGTGCCAAGGCTTTTTGGGAAAAGCGGCCGGTGAGCCCGGCAAAGCTGGAATGGCACCCGGTCTGGGCGGACGTTTCCGCCGACGGGCAAGCCGGCTGGGATACCGGCCCGTGGCAATTTCGCCCGAAGGGCAAAGACGACGCGCCCGCGGCGTTTGGAAATTTTGCTACCTTCTGGGTAAAACAAACGGACGGCAGTTTTAAATTCGTCATCGATATCGGGATCGGCTACGAAAAATCCGGCTTTGCCGAAACGGCGGTGAAATTCCCGGCGGACGCGGGCAAGGGAAACAAAACCGTCGCCGACAAATCTCATTACGATTCGACCCAAAAACTTTTCTATTCCCGCAGCCTGGCCAAGGCTCATGAACCGGTGCTGGCGGATGACTGCATTCTGCTGATCGACGGCCAAATCCCTTTTCGCGGAAAGAAAGACGCGCTGGCGGAATTCGCCAGACAGGATACGGCCTACGATCCGAAAGACTCTATCGCGGTCGATCTGAAAGCGCGCCGCGTGTACGGAAATCTTTCTTATTTTTACGGCGAACTGATGACCACCAAAGCCGATAAATCGATCCACAGACAAAACTTCATGCAGGTCTGGAAATTCCGCGACGGCAAATGGCAAATCGTGCTGGAAGTTTTTAACGACATTCCGAATAAGCAGTGATTGGTAATTGGTGAATGGTAATTGGTGAGTGGTAATTGGTGATTGGTGATTGGTGATTGGTGATTGGTGATTGGTGAGTGGTAATTGGTGATTGGTGATTGGTGATTGGTGATTGGTAATTGGTAATTGGTGAATGGTAATTGGTAATTGGTGAATGGTAATGGAACACTGACAACCGACTTCTTCTATTCACTATTCACTGTTCACTATTCACCATTCACTATATAAGCTTCAATTAATGACAAAACAATTCGATAACGTCGTTCAGCTTTTGCGTATCGAAGCGCAGGCGATCGAACACACCGCTAAAAATCTGGACGAGACGGCCGTCACCAAAGCGCTTTCGCTGCTGGGCGGCTGCGCGGGAAAAGTGGTCGTGCTCGGCGTGGGAAAATCAGGCGTGATCGCGCAAAAGATCGCGCAGACGATGACCAGCACGGGGACGGTCGCGGTCTTTCTTCATCCCAGCGACGCCTTGCACGGAAGCCTCGGGGTAATTACCGCCGGCGACGTGGTCATCGCGCTGAGCAACAGCGGCGAAACCGAAGAAATTCTCTCGCTGCTTCCGGCGCTGAAACCTAAACAAATTTCGCTGATCGCGATCGTCGGAAACGTGAATTCCAGCCTGGCAAAAAATGCGGACGTGGCGCTGGACGCTTCGGTCGATCAGGAAGCCTGCCCGCTGAATTTGGCGCCGACCACCAGCACAACCGTCGCGCTCGCCATTGGCGATGCGCTGGCGATGACCTTGATGCAGGACAGGGGCTGGACGGCGGAAGATTTCGCCTCTAACCATCCGGCGGGGAATCTGGGCAAGCGGCTGACCCTGCGCGTCAGCGATCTGATGCATGACAGCCCGAATATCCGGCCCGCCGCGGACTGGATGGAAGTGGTCACGACGATCGGCAAATTCGGCCTGGGCGCGGTCAACATAACGGACGATAACGCGCATCTAAAAGGAATCGTGACCGACGGCGATCTGCGCCGCGTGCTGGAAAAAACCGCGCCGGAAAATTTCTCGCAGCTTTCGGCGGAAAATATGATGACCGCCGGGCCGATCACGGTCGGCAAAGACACGCTCGCATACGACGCGCTGAAACTGATGGAAAACCGGCCTTCGCAAATTTCGGTGCTGCCGGTGGTCGATGAAAACGGCGTTTGCCTGGGCTTATTAAGGCTGCACGATATCGTGAAAAGCGGATTGTAAGATATCAAGCGGGAAGAGAAAAAACCGCAAAGGACGCAAAGGGAAGACGCAAAGAGCGCAAAGATAAAACTAAAAAAGAGATGGAAAACCGGCCTTCGCAAATTTCGGTGTAAGGCGGGAAGAGAAACCGCAAAGGACGCAAAGGGAAGACGCAAAGAACGCAAAGATAAAACTAAAGAAAGCGAAAATAATATGGATGAGAACTCCCTCTCGAATCTTATTATAAACCGTGCGATAAGAGTCCATCAGGCAATGGGCCCCGGATTGTTGGAATCCTCTTACCGGGAATGTCTTTTTTATGAACTGGCCAAAGCCGGTTTATCGGTGGAAAAAGAAAAAAGTCTGCCGTTAGTGTATGAATCGGTAAAACTGGATTACGGCTATCGGGTCGATCTGATGATCGAAAAGAAGATCATCGTCGGAGTAAAGTCGGTCGATTTTCTAAATGACGTGCATCTTGCGCAGATCCTAACGTATCTAAAATTAGCGAACTGCAAACTCGGGTTATTATTGAATTTCAATGTCACTCTGCTTAAAAATGGAATTCGCAGAATCGTAAATAATTTTTGACTTCGCGCTCTTCGCGTCTTCTACTTTGCGTTCTTTGCGGTTTTCTCTTCGATCTTTATGTGTAATATGAAATACATTTTTAGCAAACTTTTCGTAGTTTTTATTTTTTCTGCAATACTTTTTCCGGCTTACGGACAGGCCGTCCAATCTCAACCGGAACGCGCCGACGTCACTATCACGCTTAACGAGCAATTCTTCGACGCTTTTCTCGAAACGCTTTTTAAGAATTTCAAACCGGTGGAATTTTCCGTCGCCAAAGTAAAAAATGAAACCGTGAAATTCGAAACGGCAGTCTATCATCCCAGGGACGGCAAATGCAGCGAGGTCATCAAACTCGAAAGAGAAATTTCCGGCATGCGGACGGCGGTTCGTTTTCGCGAAGGGAGAATTCTCGCCCCGCTGGCGTTTTCCGGGTCGTACGATATTCCGCTGGTCGGGTGCGTGGATTTTAGCGGCTGGGCGGAAACCAACGTCGCGCTGGAATTCGACCGCGATAAACAGGCGCTGCTGGCGCGGGTAAAAGTTGTGAATGTCAATTTGAACGGCGTGACGGGGCTAGCCAGCGGAGTGCTGTCCAGATTGATGCAGAGCTCGATTGATAAAAAAGTAAATCCGACCACGATCCTTAACACGGAAAAACTCTCGTTCATTTTTCCGCTGGAATCGATGGGCGGGAATCTGCAAATGAAAGCGACTGAGATAAGACCTGAAGTCGCGCCGGGCGAACTGAAAATAAAAATCTTTTATGAATTGAGTAAAGGAGTCTAGAGAGTCTGGAGAGTCTGGAGAGCCGAGAATCTTGAGTCTAACCATTCGGTCAATAAACTCCCTACTCTCCGGACTCCCCAGACTCTCTATTCTTCTATCGTATCGACCATCAGGCGCTGCGGGTTGGATTTTTCCACCCGGCGGATCTCGCCTTTGACTTCGAGGTCAAGTTTGACGGTGGTCGTGTACCAGTTCACCGATCCCAAATTTTGCTTTTCGTATTCGGAGAGGTTTTGCCCGACCATATTGGCCAGTTCGCTGAAAAGAACTCCGTCGGGTTGGCTCTTCAAAATATTTAAAATGGCGCGGCGAACCACGTCGTATTTCCACTTATCTATTTTGGTAGAATTCTTGCCCTCTGTGGGAGTCCTGCAATCCACCTTGTCTGATGCTTCACTCATAAAAATAAAAATCTAAAAAGCTATTGCTCAGTTCTCGCTTTGCGCAGCGAATTGGCGAAAGAAGCGCCCATGAAACCCGCCGCGAAATAGATAACAAAAGAGCCAACCACCACCCACGTCGGCGCGGGGAATGCGGTGAAATTAGAAATGCCGATCAGGGCATATAAAACGCTGATGATAAATCCGTGTACTATCTCGCCCCGGCCGGCGATCTTGGCCGCCGCGAAGGCCGCGAAGAAAACGCCGAATAAATAAGACAGCAGCAGGCCGATAAAAGCGGTGGTCGGTAAAGTGGACCAGACCCGTTTCAGGTCTTCCAGCTTGGTGGGGTCGATGCCGGCCGGCAGCGGGTGAATATAACCGTTGATCATCTGGATCACTATAATGACGATCATCCCGATGATGATCCCGACAATGATTCCAAGTATGCTGCGCACAATGTTCATAAATGACTGGCCTTTTTATTTCCCTATATCTTAAATTCTTTTAAGTAACAATGGATAACATCCGGTGAAAAGCCATTCTGCCTCAAGACGGGAAATTTTTCAATGAGAGAAAAATTCGGTGGTGTCTTAATTTGAGTTGCTGTGCCGCCAGAACGACGGACATCAAGTGTCAGTAGCCTGCGTGTCAGCAAGGGCGCCTGTTTTACAGACTGAAAATGCGCACTCCCTCACGGTCGGGCTACGGACACGTTTGCCCTGTCCGAAACGGTAACTCAAATTAAGACACTACCGCTTGTTTCACCAACCCAGCGATCCGCTTTGCCGGCGAAAAAATGCGCGCAGCGCCTTCATTTCGGCTTGCGCGCATTTGTTTTAGCCGGTTCAGCGAAAAGACTTTTACAGCGGAGTCGGGCCGAACCAATTGCCGTTCGTACCCTCTTTATAGAAGACAGCTTTGTTGTCGCTATCGACACAAAAGACCACCAGTCGTGAGTTCGCACTGCTGATCGCAAATATCTGTTTTGCCGAGCCCCCCAACAGCGATTCATTAACCCAGGCACCCTGTTGATTGCGGGTATCCTGCCAATTATGGGAAAACTTGTTGTCCTTATTCACGTAAAATATCTCCAGCCGACTATCGATGGTTGTGGCGACGGACAATTGTTTCGCGGACCCGTTTAATACCGCTTGCCCGTTCCAGGAATTGCTCCCCGGAGTTTTTTGCCAGTTATGAAAGAGGCTGTCGTCCAGCCCGGTATAAAAAATTTCCAACCGTCCATCCGGATTTCTGCCGACGGCTATTTGTTTTGCGGAGCCGCCGATAACTTCCTCACCTTTCCAGGCATCATTCGGTCTTATTTGCCAATTATGATAGATCCTGTCGTCGAGGCCGATGTAGAAAATTTCGAGACGTCCGTCGGCATTTTGTATCGAAGTGATCCGTTTTGCTTTGCCCCCCAGTTCGGATTGTCCGCCCCACGCGCCATTCGGGACCCCTTGCCAGTTGTGGTAGATATTGTCATCGGTGCCGATATAAAAGATCTCGAGCCGTCCATCCTGATTTTTATCCGCTATTAATTGTTTTGCCGCGCCTCCCATTTCAAATTCACCGGACCACGGGCCGAAATTGGGGGAGCGCTGAAAATTATGTAAGACCGCACCGCTTAAACCGATATAAAAAACTTCCAGCCGGCCGTCCTTGTTAGCGACGGCGCTTATCTGCGTGGCGGAACCGCCAAAAGCATTTTCAGTGAGCCACCCGGTGGACGATCGCGAGTTTTGCCGGTTGTTGTAGATCTTATTATCCGTTCCGATATAAAAGACCTCCAGGAGCCCGTTAGCGTGCTTTGCCGATGTAACCTGTTTTGCCGGGCTGGTTTTGGCCGGAAAGGGAACCAGGATCTTTTCGTTCGTAAGAATGCTGAATTCAGCCGGCTTTTGTTCTTTGGCTGGAATAGTGATCCTGGCATTGGTGATACCGCCGGTCGAACGGAAACTCTCAAAATCTTTGCAAATCTGTTCCAGGGCGACCCTGGTGATATTAAGATCGGCCAAGTCGGGCGTAAAGCGGCCGGTAAAAAGCAGGTCCGGAGATATGGATGTGGTGTAGGCATCGATCTGCGTCCGGATAAGATTTTGCAGATAGCTGCGCGCCGAACGCGGGTCCGGGGCGGATTGCTCGATTTGATGAAAGAACTGACCTTTCTTTGGGCTGGTCCATCCATCATCGTCGCGGCCGTCCTGAGGCGTGTAATTTGCCAAAAAGCTGCCGGGATTGCGGCCGAGCGCTTCACGTAAGAATCGATTTGCGTACGTGATTCCTTCTTCCAGGCTCTTCAGCGCGGCGGCCGGGTCGAAGGGAGGCCGGTCGGGCGCATGACCATGCCTAATATGGCCGTCAGGGGTTTTGTAGGTAAGATAACTATTGGGAGAGAGATGATTGTTTTCGTATCGGGCCGTGACTAATGTCGCCGTCGTGTCGTAATGATTACGATGCGCCCAGGTATCCTGTTGATAGTGAAAGAACATGCCGAGGCGAATAAGCTTGTTGCGAAAGCCAAGCTCTCTGAGCGCGTCTTCAAAGAGTATCTCTTTTCTTTCAATTATTCCGCGCGGCCCCATCGTGCCGTCTTTGTCGAGAGCGTGCCACATCCATTCCGCGTCCGAGTGCGGTACGGGAATACGTGAATCGGAAGCTGCTACTACACCCGGTGAATCGTCCATTCCCTGATCGGCCGAGGCGATGATCAGGGCTTCGTCCGCAGTAAACCCGACCGAGCGGCACATTACGTAGGTCATTTGAAAATGGGTATCTTCTTCGTAAGCGAATGCCGGCAGGGCGAGCATGAAGATCGCAGCGGCCGCCGTTAAAAAATGGGAAAGCGAGAGAGTTATTTTTTTCGTGATTTTCATTATCTTTATTTTTCCTCCGATGTTAGTTTCGATCAAAAGGGGGTTTGAAAGCCCTCTGGAGATAAACGCACCCATTGATCGGATAAACTCTCATCGACGGATAAAATAAGCGGGCGTATCGCCGTTAATTAAGCCCAGCTACCCTCTAACTCTCACCTTTATTAACTTTGCCGTTTGTCTGTTATTCGGCAACAAAGTAAACTGATTTGTTATGAGTATGCCTTTGGTAGCAATAATAGGCCGCCCGAACGTCGGTAAGTCCACATTTTTTAACCGGCTTACCGGTTCGCGCAAGGCAATCGTCGGCGACGAGCCGGGCATCACGCGCGACCGTATGTACGGCACCGTCGATTGGGAAGACAAGCGTTTTTCGCTGGTCGATACCGGCGGCATCGTGCCCGACGACGAAGCGATCATCCCGGCCAATATTTTCAAGCAGGCTTCGGTGGCGATCAACGACGCGCAGGTTTTGGTGTGGGTGGTCGATGCCCGCGCCGGGATCACACCGCTGGACGAAGAGCTGGCCGTGCATCTGCGAAACACGGGCAAGGCCGTCATCGTAGCCGCCAATAAAGTGGAGTCGAACAAGGTCGAAGCCGAAGCCGGTGAATTTCACCAGTTCGGTTTTGAGATTTTTCCCGTCTCTTCCGAACACGGCAACGGCATCGGCGACCTGCTCGATTCGGTGTTGGAAAAACTGGAGTTTTCCGCCGAAGAGGAAGAAGAAAAAGACCGCGCGATCCGGGTCGCGATCATCGGCCGCCCGAATGTCGGCAAATCTTCGCTCTTAAATAAGCTGCTGGGCGAAGAGCGGGTGATCGTTTCGCCGATCGCCGGCACGACGCGCGACGCGATCGACACGGAACTAACCGTTGACGGCCAGCCATTTCTGCTGGTCGATACAGCCGGCATCCGCCGCAAAGGCAAGACCACCGAGATGGCGGAAAAGCTATCGGTCATCATGGCGCGCAAGTCGCTGGAACGCGCCGACGTCGCCGTCATCCTGATCGACGCCGAAGAGGGCGTGACGCATCTGGACGCGACGATCGCGGGCTACGCCGTCGATGAGGGGTGTAGTATTATTATCGCCGTCAATAAATGGGACGTGCTCGAAGGCAAGGAAACGAACACCGCGCACTACTACGAAAAAGACCTGCGGGAGAAATTGAAATTCCTGGATTTCGCGCCGGTAGTGACGATCTCGGCCCTGAGCGGGCAGCGCGTGGCAAAGATCCTGCCGCTGGCGGCCAAAGCCCGCGACGCGCGCAACCAGCGGATACCGACTTCGAAACTGAACTCGTTTTTCGAGCGCAACGTCGCGCAGCCGCATAGTTCGACGGCGCCGGGACGCGGAAACGCCGTCAGGCTTCACATTCAATATATGACGCAGGCCGGAGTGCGCCCGCCGACGTTCATCATTTTCACTTCGGGCGGAAAAGCCGGTTTGCATTTCTCGTATCTGCGATATATCGAGAATAAACTGCGCGAAGAATTCGAATTTTTCGCTTCGCCGCTAAAGTTGATCGAACGCCATAAGAGCCGGAAGAAACGCGGGAAATAGTGATTGGTGATTGGTAATTGGTAGTTGGTGAGAGTTGATAGTGGATAGCTGATAGTGGATAGCTGATGCGAATACTAACTACCGACTGCCAATTACCAATTACCAATTACCAATTACCAGTTACCAGTTACCAATTACTCTTAAAACATGGATTTCTTTTTAATAATAATCAGGATAGCGCTGGCGGCGGTTTTCGGTGTCGCCGGGGTGGCGAAATTTTTCGATCCCGACGGCACCAAAAAAGCGCTGGCGGATTTTGGCGTGCCGGAAGGCGCGGTCAAAGCCTGCGCGATCATTCTGCCGCTGGCCGAAGTCGCGATCGCCTACGCGCTGCTGGTAAACGGCGCGGCCTGGTATGCCGCTCTTGGGGCGGTCGCGCTGCTGGCGCTTTTCAGTCTGATAATGCTCATGCAGATCGCTTCCGGCAAGACGCCGGATTGTCATTGCTTCGGCCAGATATATTCAAAGCCGATCGGCTGGAAGAGCCTCGCGCGAAACGGCGTGTTCGCAGTTTTGGGGATCATTCTGCTCGCCGGCCTGCCGCGATACGACCTCGATCATATTTATTACTGGCTGAATGACGCGCTGATCACAGGAACGCTGATGCAGTACATTTTCGTGATCGGAAATCTGGCGCTGGTCGGGGCGGCGGTCTATTACCTGCGAAAAGTCTCCGCGCAGCAGAGCGAGTTAAATCGCCAGATCGAAGCGCTGCAAATTCAGGGCGAAGAAAGGCCCGGCGCAAAAGTCCACGAGCATATGACCTCGCCGGATGAAGGCCTGCCGATCGGCGCGCCTGCCCCGGATTTCGAACTCCCGGACATGAACGGCAAAACCGTTTCGTTCGAACAGCTTTTGATGCGCGGACGGGCAATGCTCTTTTTCTTTATTTCGCCCACCTGCGCGCCTTGCAAAGCGCTGCTGCCCGAGATCGGAAAATGGCAGGAGGAGTTTGCCGGGAAGATCGACTTTATCTTTATCAGCACAGGGTCGGCGGAGGAAAACGCCGTCAAGCTGCCGCAGCTTGGCGGGCAGATTCACCTATTGCAAAAGAAAAGAGAAGTCGCCGAACTCTTTAAGGCCAAATGGACACCGGCCGTCGTGCTGGTCAACGCCGACGGGGTCATGGCCAGCCGAATTGCCGCCGGGGACACCCTGATAAAAGATCTGATCGATGAGATACGGCAAACCGGCGCGGAAAATATCGTTCACGTCAAAAACGGACGCGGCATGAGCCCCAATGAGATCAAGATCGGCGAAGAGATCCCCGAATTCGAGCTGCCGGAAATAACCGGAAAAAAGGCGGGCGACGATCTGATCCGGGGCAAAAAAACTCTCGCGCTGTTTTGGGGATTGGATTGCCCGCATTGCCAGCGAATGCTGCCCGATGTAAAGGAATGGGAAAGTGCCGCCAACGGCGAAGCGCAGATGGTGATCTTTTCGACCGGCGACGAAACGGAAAATCGGGCGATGAATTTGAAGTCGCCGATCCTGATAGACGAAGGCAATAAAGTCGGAGCCCAGCTGGGAATGTTCGGCACGCCTTCGGCGGTGCTGATCGACGAGCACGGAAAGATCGTTTCCGAAACGGCCGTCGGCGCGGAACAGATCTGGTCGTTGATCGGGAAGAGAAAATAGAAAAATAGGAAGTAGGAAAAGGGAAGCAGGAAAGAACTGGAACCACTAAATCACACGAAAAGACACGAAAAAAGCCAGGAATAAACAAGGTGATTTTCTTAATTCTTATTTAGTGTTATTTAGTGTGTTTTCGTGGTTACTTCTTTAAATTTCAATTTAAATGAAAGCGATAGATTGGAAGGTCACATCCGAGGACGGCCAGGCCCGGACGGGAATTTTGCGCACGCGGCGTTCAATAATTGAGACGCCCGTTTTTATGCCTGTCGGAACGCAGGGCACGGTCAAGGGCGTGCGCGCCGAATGGCTCGAAGGCGAACTCGACGCCCGCATAATTCTCGGCAATACCTATCATCTTTGGCTGCGTCCGGGCGAGGAAACGATCCGGGCGATGGGCGGGCTGCATAAATTTTCCGGCTGGAACCGCTCGCTGCTGACGGATTCCGGCGGCTTTCAGGTTTTCAGCCTGACCGATCTGCGCAAATTAGACGAAGAAGGCGTGCAGTTTCGCTCGCACCTCGACGGCGATCTGAAATTCCTCTCGCCCGAAGTTTCGATGGAGATACAGGCGGCGCTCGGGGCGGAGATCGCGATGGTCTTCGACGAATGCCCGCCGGGACAGGTCGCGCACGCAGATGCAAAGAAGAGCCTCGACCTGACCGTGCGCTGGGCACAGCGGTCGAAGGATAAGTTTAATGAGCTGCAGGACGCGGGGATGGATACCGGTTATATATCGAGGGATCCGTCAGCAGCATCGTCGTTAGCCGATGCGTCTAGCCAGGAATACGCATCGGCTAACGACGAGGCTGCTGACAAGAGCACTGACGCGAACATTTCCGGGCGGCAGGCGTTGTTCGGCATTATTCAGGGCGCGGCGCATCTGGATCTGCGAAAAGAAAGCCTTGAGAGAACCGTGGAGATCGGTTTTGACGGTTATGCCATCGGCGGCTTAAGCGTCGGCGAGGAAAAACCGGTGATGTATTCCGTGCTGGAAACCATCGCGCCGCAGATGCCGGCCGGTGCGCCGCGCTACCTGATGGGCGTCGGCACGCCGGAAGACCTGGTCGAGGCGGTGGCGCGCGGCGTGGATATGTTCGACTGCGTGATGCCGACCCGCAACGGCCGCACCGGGCAGGCTTTTACTTCGCGCGGAAAAGTGAATATCAGAAACGCGCGGCACGCCCGCGACCCGGAACCGCTCGACGGCAATTGCGGGTGCTCGGTCTGCGCGCGGTATTCGCGCGGCTACCTGCGCCATCTTTACCAGGCCGGTGAAATGCTTGCCGCGACAATGATTTCGCACCATAACCTCGCGTTTTACCTTGACACCATGCGCCGTGTAAGGCAATCTATCCAACTTGGCCGATTCGACCGTTTTCGCCGTGATTTTCTGAGCGATCTGCGCAGCGCCGATGACGATAAAGCCGATTGAAAATATAATCTTTTTGTAATTTAGCAGAGAGAACCACCCCGCTGCCTGCGGCAGCACCCCTCTTCGTTAAGGAGGGGAGCTAGGAAAGAATCGGCATTAGGGCGCCGAGCGGAAGTTCGAACTAACCGGGTATTAAACGTCCGGCTTGTTTTATTATTCCGTGTTTATCGGATATAATACCCCTTTGCTTTGAATCTAATATGATAAATATTATTCCGGGATTGATGTTTCAAGACGCCGCCGGCGGAGGAATGAGCAGCCTGTGGTCGATGCTGATTCCGATCGCGCTGATGATCGGTGTTTTCTATTTTCTGGTCATCATGCCGCAGCGCAAGCAGCAGCAGGAATTAAAGGACATGGTCTCCGGGCTCAAGATCGGGGACAAGGTCGTGACCAATGGCGGTGTAATCGGAAAGATCGTCGAGGTACGCGATAAGAGCTTTTTTATCCGCAGCGCGGACAAATCGATAATCGAGATCGCGCGCAGCGCCGTCGTCGGCATCGAAGCCGACAGCAGTAACTAAGAAATACTTTAAGCCGTGCGCTGAACACGGCAATTTTTATCTGGCAACAATGAAAAACACTGGTTTATGGATTAGAACGGGGATCATCGTGGCTATCACGCTGATCGCAATTTATCTGGTTTTTGGCCCGCGTCACACGCCGACCGCGCAGGATTTTACCTGGAGCGGCATCAAGGAAAATCTGGGAAACAATATAAATCTCGGATTGGACCTCAAGGGCGGCTCGCATCTGGTAATGAAGGTCGATGTGCCCGATTACCTTAAGCGGATGACTGAAAACAACCGGGACGCCGCCGCCGCCGCCGTTCGCGAAGCGCAGCTTCCGTTGGGCGAGGCCTCAGCGGTGACGGAAAACGGCAATTACAGCGTCAACTTAAATGTGACCGACCCGGCCAAGATCCAGGAGGCGATCGACGCCGCCCGGAAAAAGGTCGATTTCGTAAATTGGAGCGAAAGCAAGACGGCGACCGGCGTAACCTGGACCTTGCCGATCGCGATCCAGCGAACGATGGGCACCCAGGCGGTCGAGCAGGCGTTAAAGATCATCGACAGCCGGCTTAACGGAACCGGCGTTAAGGAACCGACGCTGCAAACTATCGGCTCCACGGATGCGCACCAGATATTGCTGCAGATGCCCGGTATCGACGACCCCGAACGCATCAAGAAATTACTAAACGCCGAAGCGCGGCTGGAACTGATGAAAGTCGTCGGCGCGACCAATCCCAGCCCGATGACGACCTACCCGACCGAAGAGGCCGCGAAGCAGTCACTGGGCGGACAGGTTGCCGGAAATCGCCGCGTGCTCCCCGTTATGGAGCGCGGTGAGGACGAAGCCGCCGATAAGAAAGATCAGCCGGCAAAGCCTCCGACCTCGTGGGCGGTAGTGGAAAGCCCCGCGATCGTTGACGGCAACGAATTGCGCGACGCCGTTCCTGTCAGTAAGACCGGAAACAATAACGATTACCAGATATCTTTTTCGCTCAAGCCCGGCGGCGCTCAGAAATTCGGCGACTGGACGGGTAAGAACGTCGGCGCTTATATGGCGGTCGTGCTGAATAACCAGATCAAAAGCGCGCCGTACATCAAATCCCAGATCTTCGATTCCGGCGAGATCAGCGGCAAATTTACCAAATCCACGGCGGACGATCTCGTTCTGACCCTGAAATCGGGCGCTCTGCCGGCAAAGATCAGCTACGAAGAAGAACGCACGATCGGCCCCAGCCTCGGCGCGGATTCCATTAACGCCGGTGTCAGAGCCTCGCTTTTCGGGCTCGCATTCGTCGTGATCTTCATGCTTTTCTACTATCGCGGGGCCGGCGTCAATGCCGTGATCGCGCTCCTGCTTAACACGCTGCTGACAATGGCCGGGTTGATCATGTTCGACGCGACGCTGACATTGCCGGGCATCGCGGGCCTGATCCTGGGCGTCGGTATGGCGGTGGATTCCAACGTGCTTATTTTCGAGCGCATCCGGGAAGAGCTTCGGGCGGGCAAGACCGTGCCGGAGTCGGTCGATCTCGGTTTCGACCGCGCATTCATTACCATCATCGACACGCATATCACCACGATCATCTCATCCGTAATTCTTTATATGTACGGGTCGAGCCTGATCAAGGGGTTTGCCGTGACACTGATCCTCGGGTTGCTGATCAACCTTTTCTCGGCGGTGTTCGTTTCGAGAACGATCTTTATGTGGCTGATCCAACGAAAGCCGAATTTACAGAAATTGAGTATCTAGCTCGGTCCGGCGGCAGGCGTAAATCAGCCCGTGCCGCCCTTAATTTAATAAAACAAGATGTTTGAGTTATTTAATAATATTAGCATTGACTGGATGGGCAAGCGGAAGTATTTCATTGCCGTCTCGCTCCTGATTTTGATCGCGGGTTTGATCTCGGCGATGGTGCGCCAATACAGCCCTGGCGGCACCGAGGCTTTTAATCTCGGCGTGGATTTCAAGGGCGGCACGGTGGCGACCGCTAAGTTCCGGATGGATAAAAAACCGTCGGAAGACCAGCTTCGCGATGCGCTGCAGGGAGCGGGCATCGGCGATACGGTCATTCAGTCTTCGATCGACAAAAAAGACGAAGTACTGATCAAGATCCCTCTGCTTAACGAAAATCAGCAGCCTGCCAGCGGCGCCGCCGATAGCCAGGCTGACGCGGAAACCGCGAAGGCCGAGGTGGAAACCGGACGTTCGCGCATCAAGCAGGCCCTCGATACTTTCGGTAAGGAAGCCGAAGGCGCGGCGACGCTGGATTCCGACGCCGACGCGGCCTATAAGATCGTGGGAACCGAATATGTCGGCCCGGTCGCCGGTAAGCAGTTACGCAATCAGGCGGTGGCGGCGACGCTGCTGGGCTTGGCCGGTATCCTGCTTTTTATCGCTTTTCGTTACGACTGGACCTACGCCGCCGGCGCGGTCATCGCCGTGTTTCACGATGTGCTGGTTACGCTCGCGTTCTTTTCGATCTTTCAATGGGAGATCAGCCTGACGGTGATCGCCGCGCTGCTGACGCTGGTAGGCTTTTCGGTCAACGACTCGATCGTTATCTTCGACCGCATCCGGGAAAACCTGACGCTGCACCGCGAGGATTCGCTTTACAAGGTGACCAACGATTCCATTAACCAGACGATGTCGCGCACGGTCATTACCGGCGGCCTGGTCTTCCTGTCGGTTTTGGCGCTGGTGTTTTTCGGCGGGGAAGTCCTGTTCGGATTTTCCGTCGCACTGTTTGTCGGGGTCGTGACCGGAACGTATTCGACCATCGCGATTGCCAGCCCGATCGCCATCTGGTGGCAGAAGAAACTGGGAGCGGCAAAAGTGGCCCCGGCCGTCGTCGGTAAAACGGATACGCTGGCTTCGGCTTCGCGGCGTTCGGTCGTCAGACGCCCAATGTAAACGCCTCTCACGCATGAGGCAGGCGCGTAAAATATACTTTTTAGCGCGAATGAGAGATACAGGCTTTAGACGCCGTATCTCTTATTTTGTTTTTACGGCAAACAAGGGCTTTGTCCATACATATCGGTTGAATCAAAGCTAACGGGTCGGTGCCTCAGAACGCAGTGACCGGCTGGTGATCTAACTGGTTTATTAAATCTTTATCTGCGAATAGGGCGGTAAAGTTTATGCCGGAAGCCGGTCACTACGCTTCCGGTACTGACTTCATTACAGTCATCTATTTCATTTATGGGCAGCGCCGCAAACAAGATATTTTCATTTCGGGGAAAAAGTGCAAAAAGTATAAGAATCCTTGATGAAAGTGCAACTTTTCTCTTGACTTTCAGTATACAAAAATTTAGACTTTCATGGTTACTGGTCAAATTTTAATAGTATTCTTTTTGGTGTGTAAATTAGAGGTTACGCGATTTTTAGTAATGTCGATAAGCACAACAAGATCGGTAATTTCTGTTTTTCCGCGCTTGATGAAAGTTCAGCATGAGAAGACAATGTGATCATATTTTTGGGCTTCGCTAAAGAGTACAGTTGCATCTAACTTTTAACGGAGCATCGGATTTTTGTTTTTTGTTTGATAACGCAATTATAATTTTCGTAAATTTTCGTAATTTCGTAACCCTTGAACCTTTGGCACCGGAAAAGGGAGGATAAAAACAATATGTTAGACCAACTTGTTGAATCTAGAGGCAATAAGCAGGCGTCGCGCCGTACTCTGAGTTTTCTCGCTCTTTTTGGGGCGCTGATCATCACGGTACTGGGCAGCGCGTGGTTGTGGAGCCTGGTGGTAACCGCGCAGAACTCGGTACTTTCCGGAGACGATCTGGAACTATCCACGCTGGTGGCGCCCGTACCACTTCCGGAGGAAGCCCCGCCGCCGGTTGAAAAACAGCCGGAGAAAAAGGTGGACGAGGTGATCACCCGCAAGGAAAATATCGCCCGGATGGATGAAACTCCGCCTGAGATACCGGATAAACCTTCGGTGGTTAAAAACGCGAACAAAGAACGCCCGAAGAATGCGGATTATGTGCGCGGCGATACCGATAGCGATCCCGCGAACGCCAATCCCGGCCCCGGCAGAGGCCAGGGCTTCGACGGCGGCGGCGGTTCGCCGGGTGTCGAAATCAAACCCGAAAAACCCCCCGAAGCCGACGATGCGCCGGCCCCGGTGATGACCCCGAAACCGATCCCCAAGATCGTATCAAAAGGCGTGATCAACGGCAGCGCGATCAGTTTGCCGAAGCCGGCTTACCCGCCGACGGCCAAAGCCGTAGGCGCGAGCGGCGCGGTCAATGTTCAGGTGACCATCGATGAGGCGGGAAACGTGACTTCCGCTTCCGCCGTCAGCGGCCACCCGCTGCTCAGACAGGTCGCGGCCCAGGCCGCCAGGGGAGCTAAATTCAAGCCGACCCTGCTGTCGGGACAAGCGGTCAAGGTCTCGGGCATTATCGTTTATAACTTCCAATAAGTTATCCGCGATATCTGAAATTGCCATGGCTTAGAGCGGTTCCTGGTGAGCCGCTCTTGCCAACGAACAGATCGGCCGAACGGATCAGCGAAAAACGGATTTTAGTACACAGCAATCAATTTTCTTATTTTTTTTGGAGGAGCAACAATGACTTTCTTAACCAACTTTTTTCTTCTAGCTGAAGAACAGTTCCATTTTACCCTGTACGACGCAGTTAGAAGTTTGACCATTCCGGGATGGATCGTGGTTATCACGCTCATCATCATGTCGATCTACATGATCGCTATTGCGGTCGAACGTGTCATGACCTTTAACAAGGCCAGGACCCAGTCCCGCCAATTCGCACCCAGAGTGGCGCAGGCGCTGAAAAATAACCAGATCGAAGAAGCGATCAATATCAGCGACAAGCACAAAGCATCGCACCTGGCGATGGTCGTCGCTTCCGGCTTGCAGGAATTCAAAGCGCACGAAGACAATCCCGATCTGCACGACGAACTCGAATCTTCGAAACGCGCCCTGCAGCGCGCGATCGCGATCAAGACCACCGAACTCAAACGCGGCCTTTCGGCGCTGGCGACCATCGGCTCGACCGCTCCGTTCGTGGGATTGTTCGGTACCGTTATCGGTATCATCAACGCGTTCCAGAGCATGAGACTTAACGAATCGGCCGGTATCGGCGCGGTTGCGGGCGGTATCTCGGAAGCTCTGATCACGACGGCGTTCGGTATCGCGGTGGCGGTTCCGGCGGTTTGGCTGTTCAACTATTTCACGAATAAGGTGATCGGCTTCACGGTCGAAATGGACAATTCATCGTCTGAATTGATCGATTTCTTCATCAAGCAGCGCACCAAGCAGTTGAAGTAATAACGGCTACAAACATTCGTTAGAAAGATTTAGGAGAATAAAGAGCTATGGGCATGAGCACTGGCGGATCCGGGGATTTTAACTCGGAAATCAATGTTACTCCGATGGTGGACATCATGTTGGTGTTGTTGATCATTTTCATGGTGATCACGCCGCTGCTTCAGCAGGGGGTTACGGTCAATCTTCCGCGTGATACCGACAATCCGGAAGAAGATGCGAACATCACAAAGGATGGTTCCGTTGTGATATCGATCCCGAACAACGATCAATTTTACATCGGAAAAGAAGGGCCGCTCTCGCGCGAAGTTTTAGGCGAGAAGGTCAAGAAACTGACGGAGACCAAGACCAAGGAACAAAAGATCGTCTATATCAAGAGCGGCGTGGCAGTAGATTACGGCAGCCTGGTGGAAGCCATCAACGTCATTCGCAAGCAGGATGTGGACAAGATCGGACTGGTCGCCGACAAAAAGAAAGGAGGCAAATCGTCCTCTCCAAAATAGGATGATTTGTTGAAAGGTACTCTTAATTATGGCAATGAGTGCATCATCTTCCAGTGAGACTGGAGCAACTCCATATATTAACGTAACGCCGTTGATCGATGTGCTGCTGGTGCTGCTCATCATCTTCATGGTCATTTCGCCGCTTAAGCCGAGCCGTTTTCAGGCCCAGGTCCCGGCGGAACCCAAGGAAGAAGAGCAGCAGAGTAAACCGAAACCGAACCCTTTAACACTGGTAATCTCCATCAACGGACCGGAGAAAAAGCTCAAGCTGAACCAGGATGAAATGGGCGACGTGACGGATCCCAGCGGTGTGGCCGGCGCTTTATCACAGATCTTTAAAGAGAGGGAAACCAACGGGGTTTTCAAGGAAGGTACTAACGAGGTCGAAAAAACTGTGTTCATCAAAGCTCCTCGCCTCGTGAAATACGGTGAAGTGGTAAAAGTGATAGACGCTGTCAAAGGAGCGGGGGCCACCCCGATCGGACTGCAGATCGACGATTTGCCGGAACAATAAATTGGTAGATTATAAGCGCAGCGACCGTTTTGGATATTCAATGCGGTCGCCCGCGTATTAAGGATGGAGTTTGAACAATGAGATTTTCTCAGGTTGGAATAATAATTTTATTATCTTCAGTAATGCTGGGGCTGACGGCTTGCGGGCCGATCAACAGCATCTTTGCGAGAAGAGATCTGATCGAAGGCGCCAAGGCATACAAAGAGAGAAACTATGCCGAAGCGGAAAAGCGTTTCCGCAACTCGATGAGCCTGGACCCGACACAGAAAACCGCGCAGTTGTTCTTAGCCAGAACGCTGCACTCGGTCTATGCGGCGGATCGCAACCAGGTGGCAAAAGCCGAAGAAGCCATCGCCGTTTATAAAAAGGTTCTGGCGGACGAGCCGGCCGACAGCGCTTCTTTTAAAGCGGTCGCTAATTTGCTGGAAACGATGGGACGCAAGGACGATCTGCAAAAATGGCTGCTGGACAGAACCACCGGCGCAAACGTTCCCGACGATCAGAAAGCCGAAGCTTTCGTCTCGCTCGCGGCCAAGGATAATACCTGCGCCAACGAGATCACCGATATCGAACCGGTGAAAAAGACGGTTGAAAAAGAGGGCAAGGCTACCTTCGTATTCACCAAACCCGCCAACCCGGCGGATTACGAAAAGCTGAAGAAATGTATCGACGAGGGAATGGCTTATATCGACAAAGCGCTGGCGCTGGAACCGGCTGCGGCCAAATCGGCCAAAGACCTTAATGTCAAAGGGCTGGCCGACAAGGAACTGAACACGAACAACGAGCTGATCAAAAAGTTCGAGTCCGCCTGGTCGTATAAAACCAGTTTGCTGGTGCAAAGCTCCAGGCTGGCGGAGATGGACGGCCGGACACCGGAGCGCGACACCTTCAAAAAGGAGTCTGACGAAGCCAGGAAGAGCTTTTTGGAACTGGCGGGCGTTCGCAAAGCCCTCGAGGATGAAAAAGAAATTCGCCGCAAGGCTGCCGAAGATGAAAAAACGGGCGGCAAAAAAGGCGACGACAGCGGCAGCAATAGTAATTCGGCAAAATAGTTTTAACGATTTACTTCCCAGCAAAGGTGATACTCAATTACAATGTATTTGGGTATCACCTTTTACTTTAGGCCGGGTACCCCATTAATTTATGATCCGTATCGAAGAGATCATCGACAAGGTCGAGGAAAATCATCCGCAGGCGAATCTGGAAATGATCCGCAGCGCGTATCTTTTTTCCGCCTTGCACCATCGCGGGCAGAAGCGGGCGTCCGGCGAACCGTACCTCGTGCACCCGCTCGAGGTGGCGAATATCCTGGCCGATATGCGCCTGGACGAAAAGGTCATCGCCACCGGGCTTTTGCACGACGTGGTCGAAGACACGCTGGTCGATCTCGATACCATCAAAAAACATTTCGGCGGCGAGGTCACTTTGCTGGTCGACGGCCTGACCAAGATCGCTCATATCAGCAATCTCTCTAAGGAAGAGCAGCAGGCCGAAAACGTGCGCAAGATGGTTTTGGCGATGATCACCGACGTCCGCGTGGTGCTGGTCAAACTCGCCGACCGGCTGCACAACATGCGCACGATGGAATTTCTCAAACCGGAAAAGCGCAGGCGTATCTCACTGGAAACCCTGGAGATTTACGCCCCGATCGCGCACCGCCTGGGAATGGGTAAGGTCCGCAGCGAGCTCGAAGACCTCTCGTTTCGAAATCTCTATCCCGAAGACTACGAAGAGCTCGATAAAGAGATGGAAGTCCGCCGCCCCGAACTCGAAGCCGCCCTCGGCAAGATCACCCAGAGCATAGAAGAAAGGCTCAGGGAATCCGACGTTCCGTTTATTCGCATCGAAGGCCGCATCAAGCGCCTGTTTTCGCTCTGGCGGAAACTGAAAAAGCGCAAACTCAATATCGAGCAGGTTTACGATCTGGTCGCCGCCCGCATTGTCACCCCCAATGATAAAAAATATTGCTATTCCGCGCTGGGCGTAATTCACGACATATGGATCCCGGTCCCGGAACGTTTCAAGGACTGGATCGCGATGCCGCGCGACAATATGTACCAGTCGCTTCACACTTCCGTCATCGGCGAGGGGGGGCAGTCCTTCGAGGTGCAGATACGGACCGAGGAAATGCATCACATCGCCGAGGAAGGCGTCGCCGCGCACTGGAAATACAAGGACAACAAACTCGGCTCCCGTGACGACGACGACTCGCTGAACGAGCTTCGCGACAAGATCGAGAAACTGCTGATGCCGCTGGTCGAATCGAGCGAAGACATCAAGGATTCACAGGAATTTATCGAGTCTCTAAAATTGGATCTTTATCCGAAGGACGTCTATGCCTTTACGCCTAAGGGAAAGGTGAAACAGCTCCCGCGCGGATCGACGCCGGTGGACTTTGCCTATACGATCCACTCGCAGGTCGGCGACACCTGCACCGGGGCCAAGATCAACGGCCGGATCGTGCCTCTGCGCACCGAAATTCAAAACGGCGACGTGATCGAGATCATGACGACCTCGAACAGCCACCCTTCGAAGGACTGGCTGAATTATGTGGTTACGGCGAAGGCGCGAAACTGCATCCGCCACTGGATATCGGAACAGCAGCGCAGCGAATCCATCGATATGGGACGCAAGCTGCTGGAAAAAGAAGCCGACCGTTTCCAGATCAAAGTGAAAAAAATGTTTCAGGATTCCGACGGTCAGCTAAAACAGATCGCCAACGAATACGGGCTGGGACGAATGGAAGACCTGCTGGCCTCGATCGGTTACGGGAAGATCATCCCGCGAAATATCATCGCCAAATACCTGGGGACGGAAAAATTTGCCGAGCTCGATCCCGAAGGCAAAAAAGAATCGATGCTGCAGACGGGCGTCAAAGCCGTCAAGAAATTCGTCGGGATGGGCGACGATTCGATCATCGTCAGCGGCGTAGGCAATATGATGATCACGCGCGGGCGCTGCTGCAACCCGCTGCGCGGCGAACCGATCATCGGCTATATTTCACTGGGCAAAGGGGTCGTTGTCCACAATAAAGAGTGCAAAAATGTGAAGCAGCTGATGGTCAACCGGGACCGGATCGTGGCCGTAGAATGGGCGGGCAAACAAGACAGCGAAGCGTTTGCCGTGCGGCTGCAGGCAGTGACCGAAAACCGCAACGGCATGATCGCCGATATCACCGGCAGCATCGCCGACATTAAAACAGGCATCCGAAACGCCCAGGCAAAAATTTCGAATGACGACCGCGGCCTGATCGAAGTAACGGTCGAAGTCTTCGACCTGAAGCACCTGGAAAAGGTCATCATGGCCGTTAAGAAAGTTCCCGGCGTGCTGGACGTCGAACGCATGGGCGGGCTGGAATAGAGTGGAGAGTGGAGAGTGGAGAGTGGAGAATGGAGAGTCTTTTAGCAGTGGGGTGGCTCTTACAACCAACCACCAACCACCAACCACCAACCACCAACCACCAACCACCAACCACCAACCACCAACCACCAACCACCAACCACCAATCACTACTCATTTACCATTAATCATTAGTTGAATTCCCGTTCCTCTCGGCGCCAATCCGGGCAGTGAGATCGGCAATTTTCCGGTTATGTCCTGCTTGCCTAAAATGGCGTTTCCGGTGGCGCGCTGGAGCATGGTCATGTCGCCGTAGGCGGTCAGATATGTTTTCATGTTCGGAAAGCTGTTAAGAAAATATGGATTGCCGAAGCTCACGCCGATAACCGGCTGGTCCGATTCCAAAAGCTGTTTAAGTATTTCCACTCCGACCTCCGGCAGGCCGGTGCTGTTTCGCGAGCCTGAGCGCACCCGGCCGTAAAGCCCGGCGATGACGATGTCGGCGCCCGCGGCCTTGGCCAGCGCGGCGCGAGCCTCGTCGCGGGTAGAACGCGCGTCGAGTGTGGCCACTTCAAGTTTAACCCCGCCCTGTCTTAGCGACGCCGCCAGCCCGGCGGAGACAAAATTCCGGTCTTCGCCATTTGAAAGCGCCAGCAGAAAAACCTTCTTGTTCGCCAGATCGCGCAGCGGAATAAGTTTTTCGTCGTTGCGAACCAGCGTGATGGCTTTGCGGGCGATCTCGTCCGCCAGTTTTAGAGTCTCGTTGCTGGAAACTATTCTGTCGATATTTTCTATCGGCGAGATCCGGTTTTTGACCAGCCCCAATTGATATTTCGCCGCCAGTATTTTCCGCACCGATTCGTCCAGCCGAGCTTCGGTGATCTTTCCCGATTTAACCGCCTCTCTCATCCCCTTGATCGCCAGATCGATATCGACCGGTTTTAACAGCACGTCCGACCCGGCCATAAAGGCGCGCGCCGGGCCTTCGTCGTTGCGCACGTACAGCGTCAGCCCGCTCATGCTCAGCGCATTGGTCACCACCAGCCCGTTAAAATTCATATCCTTGCGCAATATCTGCTGGATGAGCACCGGCGAGAGGGTCGAGGGAACCGAGGTGGCTTCCGTTATCACCTCCGCGCCCTGCTCGACGTCCATTTGCGCGTCGGGATTTTTGAGCGGCTTTATCTGCGTCGGATCGATCTGCGGCAGGGCGATGTGCGCCACCATGACCGAGCCGATCCCCGAATTTATCAGGGCGCGAAAAGGAATGAATTCAGTGCCTTCGAGCTGCGCCCGCGAATGATCGATGCTCGGCAAACCGCGATGCGAATCCACCGCCGTGTCGCCGTGGCCGGGAAAATGCTTGGCGGTTGCCAGCACGCCGCCGGCCTGCAGCCCCTCGGAAAATGCCACTACAAAACGGGACACTTCCTGCGGGTCTTCGCCGTACGAACGCACGTTTATTACCGGGTTGTCGGGATTGTTGTTGATGTCGGCGACCGGCGCGAAGACGTGATATACGCCCAGCGCCCGCGCTTCGCGCGCGACCAGCAAACCCTGGCGGCGGGCGATCTCCGGGTCGCCGGTCGCGCCAACGGCCATCGTCCAGGGAAAATTGGTCGTGTCTTCAAAACGCATCCCGACGCCGGTCTCAAAATCCGCCGAGATCAGCAGAGGATACTTCGACAGCGCCTGCATCCGATTGACGACGTGCACCGATTCATAGACCGGGCCGGCAAAGAGGATGATCCCGCCGATCTTGTTTTCCACCACCTGGCGGCGAATTTCCTGAAAGCCGTCCCGCTCCTGATTGTAATAGCGGGCATTAATGCCGAGGCTGAGCGTTTGTCCGATCTTCTCGTCCACCGTCATTTTTTTGAGCTGTTTATCGGCCCAATTCCAGGCTTTTTCCGATATCTCAAAACGCCCGGCGCGATTTTCGCTCTGCGCGGGAAAAACGGAAAAAAGAAAAAGAATCAGAATGACGAAAGAAAACGATCTGCGAAAAATAGCGATATTCATAATTAATTGATTACAGTTGGATTCTTCTCGCGAATAATAAGGCTTGCCAGCCAGGCCACGGTCAGCGTGGTCAAACTACCGATCAAAACGTACCACGGCCAGGCGATCGGCGTCGCCTCAGGCATGATGGCGTAACGCTTGACTATCTCCAGATAAAGTAAATAGCTCATCAAAACGATGCTGGTTATCATCCCGATCAAGGCGCATTTTTGATTTGCCCGCTTGATAAATGTGCCGACCAGGAAAACCCCCAGTATCGGCCCGTTTATCAGCGACGCGATGGAAAGCGCCGAATCGAGCGCCGAACGTTCCTGTCTCATCACGATCAGAGCGACCGCGATCTGGACGATCCCGAACCCCAGGGTCAGGATGTGAGACATGCGCAAAATATGCTTATCGTCAGCCGCCGGCTTGAATGGTTTATAAAGATCATTGACAAAGGTCGCGGCGATCGAATTCAGCGAACTGGAAAGCGCGGCGGCAAAGATCGCGGCCACGACCAACCCGGAGATCCCGGTCGGCATGTGCTTGGTAATAAAATCCGGAAAAACCTTATCGCCGCCGGAAAACGGAAACGCGCCCGCCGCCGCCGCGTAATCCGGCGAAGCGTATGGCTGATAATAAGCAAATAAAAGCACACCGATGAAAAGAAAACCGATGAACTGGCCGAGCACGACCGCGCCGCTGGAAAGCAGAGCGAGCGAAGCGCGGCTCGGTTTATCCGTACACAAATAACGCTGCACCAGGTATTGATCGGTTCCGTGCGTGGACATTGTCAAAAAACAGCCGCCAATCAGCCCCGCCCAAAAAGTAAACGTCGCCGTGAAATCCAGCGGGAGAGTGAATCGCAGCCCTTCGGAAAAAAACGGCAGCGGCATGACGTAATTCGTGTTCCGGATGCCCCAGTCGATGACGTTAAATTTATTAAACTGCTCGCCGGCCGCAAACGCGCCGGAAAATCCGCCGTCGATCTGGTTTGCGATCACCACGGCCGCCGCGATCGCGCCGCCAATATAGATCCCAAGCTGCACGACCTCGACCCAGATCACCGCTTCCATCCCGCCATAGTAGGTGAAAATTATCATCACCACGCCGAGCAGAATGATCGAGCCGACGATCACGAAATCCGAATTGGTCTGCGGCTGAAAAGCCGTATAGACCGCCGCCAATACGATCGCTGTTAATAGTAGACGGATCCCGTCGGCAATATTGCGCATGACGACAAAAAGCGCCGAGGCCAGCATCTTGACCTTCGTGCCGAAGCGTTCGCCGAGCAGTTGGTAAACCGTCAGCAGATCGCCCTTGAAATACATCGGGATAAAGAGCAGGGAAATCACCACCCGGCCCAGCATATAGCCGAATACAAGCTGGAGAAACTGGAAATTGCCTCCCTTGGCAAAGGCTATCCCCGGCACCGAGATAAAGGTGATGGTCGAAGTTTCGGTCGCCACGATCGAGGCCGCGATCGCCCACCAGGGCACGCTGCGGTCGCCCACGAAGTAATCCTCGGTCGTTTTCTGCCGTCCCGAAAACCAGACGCCAAAGGCCGTCACGCCGATCAGATAGCCGAAGATAATGATTAGGTCGAGTGTTTGCATTTTATTATTTCGTATCCGGAACGAGCTGGTAAATATCAAAACGGAGCCCGGCTTCAAACTGCGCAATTCCCGAGATCGTCCGGGCCGAGAGCGCCGGGCCGCCGCCGGCATAGAGATTTTTCGACTCCCAAAACGCTTCAAAAAATATCTTCCCGTCGAGCTCGTTTTTTAGCTTTAAAAAGAAATCTTTACGGGAAAGCAGCCGCTCGAAAATAAGATCGAAATGATCGTCGATGTCTTTGGAAAAAACTTTACCTTCGGTTTCGAATTTCCAAAACCCTTCGGCGTGAGCAGGCAGCAAGCTGCCCGCGGGCGGCCTTCGCTCATCGCCGCGCCGCGCGGATTTGTCGGCTGGGATCCCGACTGCATCCGTAATTTGCTGAGGGTCCAAATCCTGTGCGGAAAACACGAATCCGACCTTCACCCGGCCGATATTTATAGCGTGTGATGCGGCTAGTTTTCCGATGCCGGCCTGTTCGTCTTTCTCCATTTAATTTTGCCCCCCTATCTTGATATTTACTTCCTTGATCTCGGTTTTAAAGGTGTTGCCCATAAAATGAAATAGATGATTGTAATGAAGTCAGTACCGGGAACGTAGTGACCGGCTTCCGGTATCAAACTTATTTCTCATGGCTATAGAACTGAAACCACGAAATTACACTAAATAACACGAAAAAAACATTGAGCCTCTTAAAACACTCGAATCTTGATTTCTTTGCAATTATCTCGACACATTCAATTTTAGCTGCATACCACAAACTCTGACCGGTCAAAGCTATATTCAAATAATTCTTGATTTGTCCGAGTAATAGCGGTTAAATTTATCAAAGAATATGAAAAACCTAAATCGCATCACATTCGATCCTGAAATCATGGGCGGCAAACCATGCCTTCGCGGGATGCGCATAACAGTCGGAACGATCGTCGGCCTCGTCGCTTCCGGGCATTCGTTCGCCGATATTTTAAAGGCGTATCCGCAGCTGGAAGAAGAAGACCTGCGCGAAGCACTTGAGTATGCAGCCTGGCGGGTCGAAGAGATCGAAATCCCACTTTCAATATGAAAATTCTGATAGATATGAATCTGTCTCCCGACTGGGTTGATGTCTTTAAACTGCACTATATCGAAGCCGCCCACTGGTCTGAAATCGGCAAACCCAATGCGAAAGATACGGAGGTAATGGAATATGCCAGAGCAAACGGATTTATCGTATTTACGCACGATCTCGATTTCGGAACCATGCTGGCTCTGACACGATCCGAAAACCCGAGCATTATCCAACTTCGCTCACAAAATATTCTGCCTGGAAGTAGCGCGAAACTGATTGTCAAACATCTGCAGAAATATCACGAGCTATTAGAAGAGGACGCCCTGATCGTCACCCGACGAAAACAAATCGCGAGTCCGTATCCTACCCCTGAGAAGATAGCAGCTTGATCGCTTTTTCGATGACGAAATTCGTCTGAACCAGGGCTTTTTCCGCGTCTTCGCGGGTGGCGTTGGCGTGGATCATCACGACCGCGACGCGCAGGTCGCCGGTTCCTTCCTCCAGACGCGCTTTAGCGGCGTCTTCGTCCAGACCTGCTTCAGCCATTAAGATACGCACCGAACGGTCATGAAGTTTAGAATTCGAAGCGCGCACGTTCGTCATGCGGTTGCCTTTGACATAGCCGAGCCGGATCATCGACACGGTCGAGATCATGTTCAGGATCATTTTTTGCGCGGTCCCGGCTTTCATCCGCGTCGAGCCGGTGATCGCTTCCGCGCCGACATAGGGCACGATGGCGATCTCCGCGTTTTTCGTGATCTCGGAATTCGGCACGCAGGTCAGCCCGACGGTAAAGCATCCGAGCTTTCGCGCAAAATCCACCGCGCCGTTGGTGTACGGCGTCGCGCCCGAAGCCGCGATTCCGACCAGCGCGTCCTGTGCGGTGAGGCCGCGAATTTGCAGATCGCGCGCGCCGGCTTCACGGTCGTCTTCCGAAGCCTCGACGGCTTTATGCAGCGCGTCGTAACCGCCGGCAATAATTCCTTGTACCAGCTCAGGCGAGACGCCGAAGGTCGGCGGAATTTCCGAGGCATCCAGCACGCCGAGCCGCCCGCTGGTTCCGGTGCCGGCATAAAAAAGCCGCCCGCCGTTTTGCAGACGTTCGACGATCCGGTCCGTCGCCCACGCGAGTTCGGGTAAAACGTTTTCCACCGCCTCGGCGACCAATTTATCCTCGTTATTGATCAGCTGCAGGGCGTCGATGGTCGAAGCCTGGTCGATACGCGCGGTATTCGGGTTTTCCTGTTCTGTGATTGGCAGCATTTAATAAAGTATAAAACTGAATTCGACGACCTTAACAACGGAATATGGTTCGCCTCTTCGCACGGCCGGGGAAAACTTGATCTGCCGGGCCGCGCTGATGGCTTTTTGCGTCAGTCCCAACGGCAATTTCGCGAGGGCGGTAATACTTCCGATCTGAGCGTTTTTTTCGAAAGTGACACGCAGCCTGACGGTTCCGGATACCATGTAACGGCGCGCCATATCAGTGTAACCCGGGCGCGGTTTCGCCAGGATCGTGACACCGCTATCGACTTTGGCGTATTTGGGCGGCGCGACCGTGTCTTCCGGTTTTGCGCCCATGCCGGGGCCGGGGCCGCCGGACCCGGCGGAACCCATTCCTCCGCCCGTTTGCGAAGGCTTAAGGATGTCGTTCCGGCCGCCGGCAGAAACAACCCCGGCAGAAATGGCCGCTGCCGGAACCGGCGGCTTTTCAGCCTTGGTTACCTGCCGGTTCAGCCGGATGGATTTCAGGAATTCTTCGATCAGCGGGTTGTCGCGGGTTTCGCCGAACGCGTGAAAAACATAGAAATGAGCCGTCGCCTGGATGGCGATAAAGGAATGCTCGTAATCATCCGACCCCTTAAAGTCATATCGCTGCCCCTTGATACCGTCTATCTCGATATCCTTTGGCGTTACCGCCTCGACGGCCAACTCTTTGATCAGCGGGGCCATGGTATCGTCGCCGTTATCGCGCGAAAACACAGCAAAATAGGTTTTGTTTTGGACAACGTGATATTGCGCGTCGATATCGTCGTCCGAATCGCGGCCGAGGGATTTTACCGCGGAACCGGGAAAATTAAGAGTAAATTCCTCCCTCACAGGTTCGAAAACCGTCCATTTCGGTTCGTCAAAATCCGTCTGCGCCAAAACGGCGAAACAGGCCGCCAGCAGCAAAATTGCGGAAAATAAAATTCTTTTCATTAGTAAAGCCAGTGTCATTTATAGATCTGAAATATTTCGATAGCCAAATGATAACATTTTAAGAACCGGATAAATCCTTTTCCGGGGATATTAGTGTTTCGGTCGCCGTTGCCCATAAATGAAAATAGGTGATTGTAATGAAGTCAGTACCGGGAACGTAGTGACCGACTTCCGGCATAAAAACTTTTCACAGATAAAAATTTAACAAACCAGTTGTATCACTTGCCGGTCACTGCGTTACCGGTACTGAACCGTTTCTTTGATTCAACCGATATTTATGGGCAAAAGCCGTTTCAGTCTCAACAATTATTTGTTATTCGAATAAGCCAAAGCCATTTTTGCCGCCGCCAGCGCCGGAGCGTATTTAGGCGGCGCGAGAAAAGCCCGAGGAGCGGTCCGGCGAATGGTTTTCAGCAGCGGCCCCAGTATCAATTCACCGGCGCTGAAGATCCCTCCGACATACGACACCACAAAGGTCTCTTTTTGCAGCTTCAATTTTCGAATGACGGCATTTGCCGCCGCGCCGAGTTCCATCCCGGCTTCTTCGACCAATTCCTTCGCGACCTTGTCTTTTTCCCGGGCGGCTTCGATCACGTAACGGGCAAAACCGGCGATGCGTTCGTTGGTCATATTCGCCCCATAGATCGCGGTGCCGACGTCCTCGACATTCTGGACGCGAAAATATTGCACGGCTTTTTCGCTCAGCGCCGTCGGTTTGGCGCGCCCGTCGGACGCCTTTGCGATCGCCTGCAGCGCGCGCCGCGCGATCCCGGCCGCGCCGCCTTCATCGCCCGCCAACGGCCCCCAGCCGCCGGCCGCCGCTTTTTCACCTTTATTATTTTGGCCGAGACAATTCGACCCCGTACCGGCGATCACGACCAGGCCCGCTTTACCCTCGGTGGCGCCGTAAAGCGCGATCTCCGTATCGGAAACCACGTCGAGCGAGCGCGTGTACATCTCCGTCAGCATCCGACGTTTCAGCGATAGCCGGATATCTTCGCGCCGAACCCCGGCGATGCCGAATTCCGCGGCCGCGATCTCCGAACGGCTCAGGTCGGCGGCGTCGCAGGCCAGATCGACCGCCGCGCAGATATTCTCGACGGATCTTTCCAAGCCGACGCGAAGCGGATTTGAGGCCCCGCCGGAGCCTTCACTGATAATTTTTTGATCTTCGTCGATCAGGACGGCGCGGGTGCGGGTGCCGCCGCCATCGACCCCTAAATAAATACGCCCCGGCCGCAGTATTGAACGTTTTTTTTTCTTTTTCACGGCGCGGGTCGGCATTTAAAGTTTTACGAACTGTGCTTAATGTATGCGTTTATACTTTTTCTGTTCTATTCTAACCAGACTTGACATATAATGAAAATTAAAAGATTTTATCTGTGCAATAACATTTATTGATATATGGAAATCAGACAGATCAGAGCTTTCGTGGCTATCGCTGAGACCCGAACGTTTACGGCCGGGGCGCGTCAGGTCAACGTCACCCAGGCGGCGATCTCGATGCAGATACGCCAGTTGGAGAACGAGATCGGCATGCCGCTCTTTACCCGCACGCCGCGCCGCGTGATCCTGACACAGGCGGGAGAGATACTGCTGGATCGCGCGCGCAGGATACTGCGCGAACATGATGCGGCGCTGGCCCACATCTCGGAAATGCACGGCGCGGAGCACGGAAGGCTGCGCATTGGCACGGCTTCGGCGACTTTTGCGGCCGATCCGCTGCCGCAAATACTCAGCGGCCTGCAGAAAAAATTCCATAAAGCCGAGATCACGGTCGTTTCCGGCACCAGCGAAGCCCTCGAGCTGAAAATTCTCGCCGGTGAGCTGGACGTGGCTTTTGTTTCGCTGCCGATCGAATCGCAAAACATCCAGTCTGAACTATTGATCAGCGATGAAATTGTCGCGATCGCTCACCCGAGCCATCCGGCGGCCAAAAAACGCGTGATCAGCGCGGCCGCGCTGGCAAACGAAAATCTTATTCTCGGCGAACACGGCGGAAATACCCGCCGCCGGATCGACAAATTCTTTTCCGACGAAGGCGTAAAACCAAATGTCATCATGGAGCTGAGCCGCCAATCCGCCATCAACCAAATGGTCGAAAGCAACATGGGCGTGGGCATTGCCGGGCTGCGGGTGATCAAAAATGAGGTTGAAGACGGCCGGCTGATTTCATGGTGGATCGAAGGCGCGCAGATCAATTGGGAACTGGGACTGGCGCGGCTGCGCGGCGGTTACTTTTCACCGATCGCCCAAGCCTTTATCCAGCTTTGCCACGAAAGTTTTGCCCATGAAAAAGAAAGTAAGGCGCGAAAATCAAAAGCCAGGTGAGACCAGTGGTCAGTGGCCAGTGCAGTGGAGTGAAAAAGTTTAGAGTTCAAGCTTTAGCTTGTCTTAACGCTTAAAATAAGAACAAACTAAAGTTTGAACTCTAAACTTTTACAATATATCGGTGGCAGTGGCTCGTGGATAGTTTCAAATTACCTTGTCAAAATGCATAGCAAAAAAAAATCAAGCATCTTAATTTTCTTTCCGCAAAATCTCTTTAAAATTCTCTGTGTTATCGGTGTTCTCTGCGCCCTCGGTAGCGGCAGCTTTTCTCAGGTTCTGCCGCCGGCGGCGCCAAACACGGCCGGGATGTCCGCCGAAAAACTAAACCGGATCGACGCGTTGGTGGAAAAAGACATCGCCGATAAAAAACTGCCAGGCGCGGTGGTGATCGTCGGCCACAAGGGCAAAATAGTTTTTCGCAAAGCCTACGGTAACCGCGCGCTCGTTCCCGCGGCGGAAAAAATGACCGTCGATGCGATCTTTGACGTCGCCAGCCTGACCAAAGTCGTCGCGACCACGACGAGCGTGATGATCCTCGTCGAGCGCGGCCAGCTTCGCTTAAACGACACGGTCGGAAAATATATTCCCGAAATTCAGGACAAGGATGCCAAAAGCATTACCATCCAGCAGCTGCTGACGCACGTTTCCGGTTACGCGCCCGATTTCGATCTGCGCGAAAAATGGACGGGCAGGGAAGGCATGCTTCAGGCGCTTTATAAAGAAAAGCTGCGCACCGCTCCGGGCGCGAAATTCGTCTATTCGGATATCGGGTTTATCGTGTTGGCCGAGATCGCCGAAAGGATCAGCGGAAAAAACATCCTGAATCTGTTTTATGAAAATCTGACCCTGCGTTTGATGGGCAGTTCCGGGTTTGTCACGCTGAATAGAAACTTCACGATCGACGGGGTGGACAACGAATCGCATATTCGCGACAACGTAAAGCGGATCGCTCCGACTGAAAATATCAAGGGACAGCAAAGCTATCTCGGCGGCACTTTCGACGGCAAAGACGGCGACAAGATCTTGCGCGGGCAGGTTCACGATCCGACTTCCTACCGGATGAACGGCGTCGCCGGACACGCCGGATTATTTTCGACCGGCGACGACCTGGCCAGGTTTTGCCAGATGCTCTTAAACGGCGGTATTTTGGACGGCAAGCGTATTTTGAGCGCAAATACGGTGGCGCGAATGACCGCTCCGGTCGTCGTTTCCGAAGACGGCGCGGCGCGCGGCCTGGGCTGGGACATGAACACCGCTTTTTCTTCCAATCGCGGCGAGCTGTTCCCGCTCGGATCGTTCGGGCACACGGGTTTTACCGGCACTTCGATCTGGATCGACCGGGTTTCGCAAACCTTTGTCGTCTTTCTTTCGAACCGCGTTCATCCCGACGGCAAGGGCGACGTCACGCCGCTGCGCGCAAAAGTCGCGACCATCGTCGCCTCCGCAGTCGAAGACACCGCGATCGAGCAGGTGCGTTTAGCCGAAAATACTTACTGGTCGCAGGTCGGGCCGCAAATTGAAAAATTCAGAATTCAAAATTCAAAATTACAAAATCAAGCGGCGATAACGACGAACAACGAACAACCGACAACGAACGCAAATGTCTTAAACGGTATCGACGTACTCGAGAAAAATAATTTCAAAGAATTGAACGGCCTTCGGATCGGCCTGGTGACAAATCACACCGGCAGAGACCGGGCGGGAATTCAGACGATAGATATTTTGAAAGCCGCGTCGAATGTAAAATTGGTGGCGCTGTTCGCGCCGGAGCACGGCATTCGCGGCGAGGTCGATGACCAGGTCTCGGATTCGGTCGATGAAAAAACGAGGCTGCCGATCTACTCGCTCTATGGTGAAACGCGCCGCCCGAAACCGGAACAGCTGAAAGACATCGACGCGCTGGTTTTCGATATGCAGGACGTCGGTGTGCGGTTTTACACCTACGGGGCGACGCTGAAAAATGTTTTGGAAGAAGCGGCGAAAGCCAAAATTAAAGTTTTCGTGCTCGATCGGACGAACCCCATCGGCGGCGTCGATGTCGAGGGGCCGCTGGCCGATCCCGACAAGCTTTCTTTTGTCGTCACTCACACCACGCCGCTGCGCCACGGAATGACCATCGGCGAATGGGCGGCGATGGTGAACGCCGAAAATAAAATCAACGCCGATCTGACCGTGATAAAAATGGAAGGCTGGCGGCGCGGTTTGTGGTTCGACCAGACGGGGCAAACCTGGATCAACACTTCGCCCAACATGCGCAGCCTGACCGAGGCCACGCTTTATCCCGGTATCGGCATGATGGAATATACCAATATTTCCGTCGGCCGCGGGACCGACACGCCGTTTGAGGTCGTCGGCGCGCCGTGGATCGACGGGCAAAAACTCGCCGGCCATCTCAACGCCCGCAATCTGCCCGGCGCGCGCTTTGTTCCGGTGAGATTTAAACCGAACGCTTCCGTTTTTAAGGATCAGGAATGCGGCGGGATAAACATCGTCGTGATCGACCGCGCGCGGTTCAAATCCGTCCGGACGGGTTTTGAAATAGCCGCCGCGCTGCAAAAACTTTACCCCGAAGACTGGAAAACCGACCGTTACAACTTACTGCTGGCGAACCGCGACACCTTCGAACGGATCAAACGCGGCGAGGCCCCGGAAGTGGTCGAAAAGGCGTGGCAGCCGTCGCTGGATGAATTCCTGAAACGTCGCGCACAGTTTTTGCTTTACTAAAAAATATCTAGTTTTTAGTGCCCCAGGATTTTGTAGAAGTTGACATTGGAAATCGCCTTTCTTTAGTTATTTCAATAACTTAAGGGCTGTTACAGGTCTGTGACTGCCATAACGAAAATTTGCAGAGATTTCCAAAAATTTCAATAAAACTTATAGCTATCTTGATTTTTAGATTATCTTCAGCGAGGAAAAGAAAGATTATGAATTCAAAGTCCATGAAAGCCGTGAAAGCACTTTTCACAGCCGCTTTCCTGTGCCTGGCGCTCTGCGGTTCGCTTATCGCACAGGAACTTACGGCCAACCTGAACGGTACGGTTCGTGACGCAAACGGCGCAGTCGTTCCCGGCGCCAGCGTTACACTCAAAGACCCTTCAAAAAACGATAACGGCAGAACGGTCAAGACCAACGAAGACGGGGAATATACTTTTCCGTCGATCGCGGTCAGCACCTACGACCTGACCATCGAATCGAGCGGGTTTAAAAAGAATGTGGTGAGCAACCTTAAGGTTGACCTTGGCGCGCGCCGCACCGTTGATGTCACGCTCGAAGCCGGAAACGTCGCGGAAACCGTGACGGTCGAAGCCAATCCGGTCGCCATCGATCTGCAGTCGGCCACCAGCGGCACGGTCATCAGCGGCGATCAGGTACGGGAACTTTCCGTCAACAATCGCAACTGGGTACAACTGGTCACGCTGGCCCCGGGTGTTTCCAATAACTTGTCCGACCAGGTTTACGTCGGCACCACCAACCCGGAAGGCCAGGCGAACACCGTTCCGATCTCGGTCAACGGCGCCCGCAGCAGCCAGAATACTTACACGGTGGACGGCGCGGACATCACGGACAGAGGTTCGAACCTGACCATCCAGGCTTACCCGAGCGTCGATTCGATCGCGGAATTTCGTGTCCTGCGCAGCCTTTACCCGGCGGAATCCGGACGCAGCGGCGGCGGCCAGGTGAACGTCATTACGCGCAGCGGCAGTAATTCATTTCACGGCTCGCTGTTTGAATTCGTCCGCAACGAAAAATTCAACGCCAACTCATATTTCAATAACCAGCGCGCGCCGTCCGGTATCGACTCTAACGGCAAGGCCATCCGCCCGCCGTTTCGCTACAACAATTACGGCTTTACCATCGGCGGCCCGATCTACTTTTTGAACTTCGGTGAAAAAGAACCCGGCGAAGGCTATTTCGGAAAAATTCCGAAAACGTACTTTTTCTTTTCCGAAGAACAGCGTAAAGATCGCCGGTTTCCGACCCTGACCTCGTCGGTGCCGGATGCGGCGCTTCGCTCCGGTATTTTTCCGGTGCCGATCTGCTTAAGCGGCACGATCAACGGCACGACCCGCACCTGTTCGAGCATTCTGCCGGCGGGCACGCCCCTGTCTTCGATGGCGGCGGTCAACCCGGTCGCTCAGCAGTATCTGACGAATATTTATAACAAGATAGCGCTGCCGAATAATCCGTCGATCCCGTATCAGCTGGTCGCGCCCTCGAGCGGCCGGGCCGATTTCCAACAGGAGATCATCAAGATCGACACCAGCTTTACCGATAAGCTGTCAGCCAGCTATCGCTACCAGCGCGATAAGATCCCGACGATAGACATCAACTCGCTGTTTTCCAGCGGTTCGAGCATTCCGGGAGTTTCTACTTCCCAGACCGATTCGCCCGGACGCACGCACACTTTCCAGATGACGTATGTCTTTACGCCTAATTTTATTCTGGAGGGCAGATACACTTACGCTTACGGCGCGATCCTGAGCTCGACGATCGGAACGGTTTCCCGGGCCGCGTCGCCGGGCATCAACGTACCGCTGCCTTATGCCAGCGGCGACGACCGCGTGCCGGCGATCACCGGTATCGGTTTTAACAACCTGGTCGCTTTCGGCCCGTACGACAACTTTTCCGACAAGAACGATTACAGCGCAAACGCGACCTGGACGGTCGGCGGCAACCACACTCTGAAGTTCGGCGCCGAATTTTCCAAGTACCGTAAAAATGAAAACGCGCTGGGCGGCGCAAATCAGGGATCCTTCAGCGGATTTCTCAACACCACCGCCGCGAGCGTGACGCAGGGAACGGTTTGTATCAGCACGACCACCAATCTGCCGATCGCCTGTCCCGCGGGCAACCAGACGACACAGCAGAATTTTGCCAATTTCCTGCTCGGCAACAACACGACCTTTACCCAGAGCAAATACGATCTGACGGCCGATTTCCGCCAGCGTAATTTCGAAGCTTATGCGCAGGATGAATTCAAGGCGAGAAAGAATCTGACCTTGTATCTGGGAGTTCGTTATTCATTCTTCGGATCGCCGTGGGATAGAAACGGGCTGCTTTCTAATTTTGACGCGACCCGCTTTAACCGCGCCGCCGCCCCGCTGGTAACCGGCGCGGGCAACCGCGTGGTCGGCAGCGGTAATTTCTGTAACGGCATCATCGTCAATTCACAGAATTACCAGACCGGCCCGGCGTCTTATAACTGCACACCGCTGATCTCGCCGTTCGGCAAGTACATTGTCGATGTGCCGAAAAATAACTTCGCGCCGCGCGTCGGTTTGGCCTGGGACCCGTGGGGCAACGGCAAGACCTCGATCCGCTCCGGCTACGGTATCTATCACGAGCAGACTCTGGTCGGCACGTTCGAGCAGAACATGGGCGCAAACCCGCCCTACCAGGAAACGATCACCGTCAGCCAGGTTCCGCTGAATCAGCCGGTCACGGGCAGCCCGGCAGTAGTGGCTTCGGCCAGCCCGCCGGGAGCGATCCGCGGCGTCGAAACCGATTTCACCACGCCGTACATGCAGCACTGGTCGCTGGAATGGCAGCAGCAGGTGGATAACAACACGACCTTCAGCCTCGGCTATTTCGGTTCGAAGGGAACGCACCTGATCGGTGTCTCGGACATCAACAACCTGCCGCCGGGATACGCCCTGACGCAGATGTGCGCGGCCGGCGCTTCGACAACCCCGACGGTGGCCTGCCAGCAGAGAGACGTCACCACGCAGGCGCCGATCCCGTTCACGGCCGCGGCGCTGATCCTGGATCAGATCCGCCCCTATCGCGGATGGCGCGGCATCGCGATGATCCAGCCCCGGTTCAATTCGAACTATCACAGTATGCAGATCGCGGCGACGCACCGTTTCACCGGCGCTTCGCAGGCTCAACTGGCATATACGTGGTCGAAGAATCTGACCGACAACCAGACCGACCGTTCGACCGCACCGCAGAATACCTATGATATTCCTTCGGAGTACGGACGCGCCCAACTTGACCGGCGGCACATCCTGACCGCGAACTATATCTATGAACTGCCCTTCTGGCGCAAGCAGGAAGGCGTCATCGGCAAGATCCTCGGCGGATGGCAGTCGTCGGGTATCGTTACCTATCAAACGGGACTGCCGTTCACGCCGACCTTCGGCGGGTTCGATCCGGCGGGACTCGGTTTCCTTAACGCTTCGTCGCCCGCGGGCGGACGCCCGTTCCAGTTCGGCGATCCGAATACGGGAGCGCCGAATACCCAGCAGCAGTTTTTCAATACCAGCGCGTTTCAAACCACGACCTTCGGGCTCTACCCGGCGATCGTCGGCAGCGCCGGCCGCGGCGTGATCGAAGGGCCGCGTACGTTCCGTATTGATTTCTCGATGATGAAAAACTTCAGGTTCAGTGAGACAATGTCGCTGCAGTTTCGCGGCGAGGCTTTCAATGTGCTGAACATGACGAATTTCACCACGCTGGCGCTGGCTGCTTCGACGCCTTCGACCTTCGGAACGGTGACCGCCACCCGCGATCCCCGCACGCTGCAGTTCGGCGTGAAGTTTTACTTCTAAAAGTTTTCTCTTGGGAAAACACTGACGCCCGCGCTGTTGAATAAACGGCGCGGGTATTTTTTCTTTATAATCTTTTTATGAAAACCTTGCTCCTCAGCAACGCCGCGGTCGTCTTGCCGGATGGAAAACTCGATAACGCTTCCGTGCTCATCGAAGACGGCATGATCGCCCGTATCGCGTCTCCGGAAAGGAGTGCCGGTCAGGTGATAGATCTTTCCGGGCAGACCCTGTATCCGGGCTTTATCGATACTCATATTCACGGGGCGGCGGGCGTCGATGTGATGGACGCGGACGCGGGAAAACTGGAAAAAATGGCGGCGTTCCTAGCCGCGCGCGGCGTGACACGCTGGATGCCGACTTTCGTGCCCGCTTCGGAAGAGAGCTACCGCAGCGCGGTCGATACGATAGATGAATTCATCGTCGCGCAAGTGGGAAAGCCGGTCGCGCAGATCGCCGGCGTGCATTACGAGGGGCCCTTTGTCAGCGAAAAACAATGCGGGGCTTTGCGGCCGCAGTTTTTCCGCGAATTTAGCGGCGGCGGCGAATTGTCCTCGCTGCCGAAATTAAAGTCTCCGGGCGCGCGACATTTGATGACGATGGCCCCGGAGGTTTCCGGCGGCATCGAACTGGTCGCCGAACTGACGCGAACCGGCTGGATCGTTTCGATCGGACACACCCGCGCCGGCGTCGAAATTTTGGACTCGGCTTTCGGGAACGGCGCTCGTCATATGACGCATTTTTTTAACGCCATGAGCGGATTGCATCATCGCGACATTGGGGCGGTCGGCTGGGGGCTGATGAATGACGAGGTGACCTGCGACGCGATCGCCGACGGCGTCCACATTCACCCGGAGATGCTGAAGCTGCTGCACCGGGTTAAGACCTCGAAACGAATGGCTCTGATCAGCGATTCGATCCTGCCGGCGGGACTGGGCAACGGCGACTACCAGGTCTGGGAAGAAAATATCTTGGTCAAAAACGGGAAGACGGAAAACGAGCGGGGAAGCATCGCGGGTTCGGTCATTACGATGCTGGACGCGGTAAAAATGATGCTCTCTCTTGGCGTCGATGAAATAGAGGCCGCCCGCATGGCGAGCGCCGTGCCGGCAAAGATTCTCGGGATCGAGAAAGACTTCGGCTCGATCGCGGAAGGCAAGAACGCCGACCTCGTCGCGCTGAATAAAGACGGGGAAGTTACGCTCACATTGGTCGGCGGTGTTGTTGTCTGAATCGGCAAATTATTTCGCGGGACCTGCCAAGGCCGTTTAGTGTATTTTGTGCGATTTGTGGTTAGTCCCAATTCTTAATTGGTAAAGTGGCGTTGCCTATAAATGAAATAAATGATCATAGTGATGAGGTCAGAACCGGGAGCAATAGCGACCGGGTTCTTTTAAATTCGAAATTGCAAGGGCGAAAGGATAAATAAGAATTTCAGATTCGCCTCTTTGGCCTTTCTCCTCTATTACTTGGCTTTCAAAGAACCCAGTCGCTACCGCTCCCGGTTCTGACTCGTTAATTTTTGGCTTCAACAGTATTTATGGCAAATGCCTGATAAAGTAATAAAACGAAACCACTAATCACATCAAACACACGAAAAACATATCGCCTATTACGTATCGCGTATTAGGTAACGGCAGTTAAATTGTCCACCTTTTATACCTTATGCGCCACGATATCGAAGGTAAATTTTAATTTATGCCTGACCCTGACCGTACCGTGAAAAGCGTTCGTCGCATTGACGTTAAAATCTTTCCGGTCGAGCTCGAATTCGCCTTTCGATCTCAGATCGCCGCCCTCGAAAGAAACGTCGGCCGGTATCGTGATACGTTTTGTGATCCCGTGCAGGCTTATGTCGCCTTCGATCTTCGCTTCGAACCGGCCGCCGTTTAATTGTCCCCGGACGCCGGTGCTTTGAAAAGTTATCTCGGGATATCTGGCAGATTCCAGCACGATCCCGTCCAATTCTTTTTTAATTATCTGCTTTTGTTCGGCGGTAAAATCGGCGCCGGTTTCTTCCAGCGAATCGCTTTTGATCGTCATTCGCAGCGCGGCGGGGTTTATCACATCGGGCATTAGTTCGACCTCGCCGGAAAAATCACCGACCTTGATAAAATGATCGTGCCCTTTGAAATACAGCACGCCGCCGCGAAACGCGTGAACCATGAACTGGCTCCGGCCGGGATCTATGCGGTAGCGGGCGAGCGTCTGTGTTTTAAGTTTGGATAATTCTTCGGGCGGCGAAGAAAGTGACTGGCCGGGCAGCGAGCGGTTCACCCCGGAGAAAGCGCAAACCAGCAAAAAGAAAATTGTCACGAAAAACAAATATCTGAGTTTCATAATCCCCCCTTGTTAGATTCGGTTAAAGACCCACAAGCATTATTTAAGCACTTTGAGGGGGCGGGGTAAAGAGTTTTTTTAGATCGCTTCGGCAGCGATCTTTCGCCGCCGGGTGACCAGAAAAACACCGGCAAATATCAGGAGCATCGCGATCAGGATTCGCGGCTTCCATTCTTCTCCCAATAAAGTGATCGCCAGAAACGCCCCGATCAGCGGCTGCAGATAAACATAGACGACGACGGTGCTGGGCTGGACTCGCGCCATCGCCCAGGCGTTAAAAAAATACGCGCCGGCCGTCGGGAATATTATGATGAAGGCGATGGTCAGCCACGCCCTCCACTCGACCGCCGCGAAGTCCATGTCCCGCATGGCATAAACGCCGAAGGGCAGGCTCATCACCGTGCCGAAGATCAATATCCAGACGATCGAACGCAGCGCCCCGTTACGCGCAAAAGTGTCTCTGGAAATCGCGACGTACCAGGCGTAGAAAAATGAATTGAGCACGATCAGCAGATCGCCGCGCGTCGTCGCCGACGAAAAACTGGCGCTAAACGGATCGATCAAATAAACCACGCCGCCCGCCGCCAGAGCGATCCCCGCCGCTTTTAATGGAGTAAATTTCTCGTATCTGAAAGCGGCGCTGATAATCACGGCGAAAACCGGGATCAGGACCGCCAGCAAAGCGGTATTCGTCGCGGTCGTAAGCGACAGCCCGGTGACATAAAGAATTTGATTGAGCACGACACCGAGCAGGCTGAAAAAAGCATAACGCGCATAGTCCGACCTTCGTTCAAGCCTTAAACTGCCGCGAAACCGCTGGAGGAAATAAAGGATCAACGCCGCCCCGCTGATACGAAAAGCGACGATCCCCAGGCTGGGAAAAGTCTGCAGCGCAAATTTGCCGACGACGGGAAAAGTGCCGAAAAGAAGCTGGACAAGGATCAGCGAAATATGAGGCGCGTAGGCGCGTTCGGTCAGGGTAGTTTTCATTAACGATAAAACCGGATTTTAACAGAATCGGCGGCGCGGCGTAAGGCGATAATAAAATATTGTTTCAGGGCCGCTATCATGCTATCATTCCGGAAATTTCCGATCGCTTTCTCTTGAAAGGGCTGAAAATGAAAAATCTTCACACATTCTTTTTGATGTGTATCGTCGCAGCTGTCGCGTCCGTTTCTTATGCCCAGGTTTCCGAATCATCTGATAGCGCTTATTGCAAAGTGACGGATTATAATTGCCAGATATATTATCTCACCCTACTAATTAAGAAAGTCCCGGCCGACGCCGACAGCTATCGTAAGAGAGGCGATGCCTATTTTAACGGCAAAATAAATTTCGAAAACGCGCTCAAGGATTATTTAGCGGCGATCGATCTAAACGCTAATGACGCAATGGCGCATTTCGGGGTGGCGGAGGTCTATTCTAATCGAACCGCCTATGATAAGGCGATCATTAGTTACAACAAGGCGATAGAAATCGACGGACAAACTCAGTTTTTTTACTATGGGCGGGCGCGGGCTTATTTTTATAAGAAAGATTTTGAAACCGCGATAAAAGATTATGAAAAGGCAATGGAATTAAAGCCGAACGATCCCACTCTTTATTATGCCCGCGCGATGGCGCATCAACAGCTGGGAAATAAAAGTCAGGCGAATGATGATTATTTGCTGGCACTTGATCTTATCGGCAAATTGATCGAAAAGAAGCCTGATTCCTACGAACTTTATCTGGAACGGGGCATAATCCACGGCGAACTGAAGATGACGGAAAAAGAATTAGCGGATTACAGCAGTGTCATTGCGCTGAATGTTAATTATGATGAGGCTTATTATTTTCGCGGACGCGCGTACAGCCTGACCAAAGAGTTCGATAAAGCCTTGATCGATCTTAACAAGGCGATAGAATTAAACATCGAATATAGCGAGGCATACCAAGCGCGCGCCTGGGTATATAAAAATTTGGGAGATAAGGACCGGGCCCAGGCCGATCTGCGGAAATACTATGAGCTAACGCAAAAACGTTAGCGGTGGCTTAGTCGATCAACTTTTTACAGCAGCATCATCGCCGGATTTTCCAGCATCTGCGTCAGTGTCTGCAGGAACTTCGCCCCGGTCGCGCCGTCCACCACGCGGTGATCGCATGACATCGTCACCTTCATAATATTTTTAACCACGACCTGGCCTTCGCGGACGACGGCGGTTTCTTTTGCGCCGCCGATGGCGATGATGGCGGCTTCCGGCGGGTTGATGATCGCCGTGAACTGCTCGATGCCGAACATTCCCAGATTGGAAATAGAAAATGTCGCGCCGGTGTATTCTTCGGGCTGCAGTTTTTTCGCCCGCGCGCGTCCGGCCATTTCCTTGATCTCGGAGGATATCTGCGCGACGCCTTTTTTATTCGCCCCGCGAATCACCGGCGTGATCAGACCGTCTTCGATCGCGACGGCAACGCCGATGTCGGCATCTTCGTAAAAGCGGATCGCCTTATCCCGGAACGACGCATTGACGAACGGGTGCCTGACCAGAGACATCGCGGCCGCTTTGACGACGATGTCATTGACGCTGACCTTTTGATCTTCGCCGAGCGTTGCGTTCATCTGCTTGCGCAGGGCAAGCACGTTGTCCATCTCGATCCCGACGGTAAGATAAAAATGCGGAATGGTTTGAGTGGATTCGGTCAGGCGTTCGGCGATCACGCTGCGCATCTTCGAAGTATTTTCTTCGCGATAGGCGGACGCGCCGGCGACCTCAACGTTGGTGAAAGTATATGACGGCTTTTTCTGGCCGCTGTCAACCGACTTTTGGCCACCGCTCATTGCCGCTTCGATATCGCGTTTAATGATCCGCCCGCCCGGGCCTGATCCCTGGATCGACCGCAGATCGACGCCGTTTTCCGCCGCCATCCGCGCCGCGATCGGCGACACGATCATCCGGCCGTTGGATTCGCCGCCCTTGGCAGGAACTGCGGCTGGTTGTTGTGGTATTTTCTCTTCCTTGGCCGTATCGTCCTTATCTTGCGACCCGGTCACTACCGTTCCCGGTTCTGACCCGCCGCCGGGCTTGTCGCTTTTTTCTTCCGGCTTCTTAGCAGCTCGATCGCCAATTTCCGCTAGCAGCGCGGAGAAATCTTCGCCCTCCTGGCCGACGATCGCGATGGCTTCGCCCAGCGCCGCGGTCTCGCCGCCGCTCTTGATGATCTTGAGCAGCGTTCCGCCGGTCAGCGCGGTCATTTCCATCGTCGCCTTGTCGGTATCGACCTCGGCCAGCGTTTCGTTCGCCTCAAACTTTTCGCCCTCGTTTTTCAGCCAGCGCGAGATCTGCCCTTCCTCCATGGTCGGCGACAGTTTCGGCATTAAAAATTTTTCAGCCATAAATCTAATTTAATCCAATCGCTTTAAAAGCTCCAAACCTTCGTTCCATTCGCCGAATCCGGCGTCGGCGTTGATATGGCCTTTGTCGCCTAAGTTTACAAACTCGCTGCCCCACGCATCCGCGAAAAATTTCGCGCGTTCGAATGAAACGTATTCGTCATTCGCGCTTGCCACGACCAGACTCCGGAAGGGAAGCCGGGCCAGCGGCACCGGCGCGAAGCCTTTGGTATCGAAAATAAAAGTTTCGGCTTCGCAATCTGCCGGCGCGACGAGAAAGGCGCCCTTGATAGCCGTGCCGTATTCGCCGGCCCAATGCGCGACCGCAATGGAGCCCAGACTGTGCGCGACCAGCACGACATTTTCCGGCTTTCGCATCTGCACTTCGAGCTCGATCTGATCCGTCCAGTCCGAGCAAACGGGCGTGTCCCAATTTTCCTGCCCGATGCGGTAAAACTCTTCCGGAAATTTGTTCTCCCAGAGCGTTTGCCAATGCTGCGGGCCGGAATTCGTCAGCCCCGGAACTGTTAGATAAATCGTGCTCATTTATTCCTGTTGGCTGCGATCATTTGCAGCCTTTCTTCACGGGTCATCTTTTTCTCGTTGTAGCCCGCGTCGCCGTACGGCGCTTCTTTTTCCAGCCAGAGGTCTTCGAGAAATTTCAAGTCGGCCTTGTAATCGTAATCAGGGGTCTCTCTCGGCAAAACCTCTTCCAGAATTTCAAAAGCAAAACCGTCGCTGCCGAGTTCGTTCCAATCCTTTTGCAGGCTCTTACTCGGGTGCGAACCGGCATTGAGCTGAAAAGTTATCCGGTTGATAAATCCCGGCAAATCCATGCTGGAGGCGATAAAAATTTTCCCACTCGTCAGGTTGCGTATCTGAAAAACGCCCATCTGACGATGGTTGAGTTTGTAATCGAGTTTTGCCTGCTTCTTGTTCATTTTCGATTTAAGGCAGAAACGCGACAGTTATGGAGCGCGTCATTTAAGATTTAAGAAACACGCGCCATAACTGTCGCGTTTCTGTCTATATATAACAAACCTCTTTGATCCCGGCGACGATCTTTGCCACGTCGGGCAGTGCCAGCGCCTCGAGATTTTTCGCGTAGGGCATCGGCGTTTCAGTGGTCGAGATACGTTTCACCGGGGCGTCCAAGTAATCGAAAGCCTGTTCCATTATCTGCTGCGAAATTTCGGCGCCGACGCTGGCGAAATAATGCGATTCTTCGGGAATTACCACGCGGTTGGTTTTCTTGACCGATTTTATGATCGTTTCCACATCGAGCGGTTTGATCGTGCGCGGGTCGATCACCTCGACCGAGATGCCTTCTTTTTCCAATTGCTCAGCGGCCTGCAGCGCCAGCGGCACCGTCATCGAACGCGCGATCACGGTGCAATCCGTGCCCTCGCGTTTTACGTCGGCCAGCCCGAGCGGGATGACGAAATCATCGTCTTCGGGAACCTCGCCCTTTATCCCGTACATTCTTTCCTGTTCGAGAAAAAGCACCGGGTTGTCATCGCGGATGGCGGATTTCAGCAAGCCCTTGGCATCGGCCGGTGTCGAAGGCATGACGACTTTCAGACCGGGGAAGTTCGCGTAAAAGGCTTCGAGCGCCTGTGAATGCTGGCTGGAAACCTGGTAAGCGGAACCGTTCGGGCCGCGAAAAACGATCGGCACCTTGAATTGCCCGCCGGACATATAAAGCATTTTCGCCGCGTGATTGATGATCTGATCCGCCGCCAGAATAGAAAAGTTAAAGGTCATGAACTCGATCACCGGACGCAGCCCCGCCATCGCCGCGCCGACTCCGACGGCGGCAAAACCGAGTTCGGTGATCGGCGTATCGACCACGCGCTTGTCGCCGAATTCTTTCCACAACCCGCGCGTCACCTTATAAGCGCCGTCGTACTCCGCAACCTCTTCGCCCATCACGAAAACGTTTTGGTCCCTGATAATTTCTTCGCGCAAAGCCTGATTCAGAGCGTCGCGCATTGTAAGTATTGCCATAGTTAGTAATAGTGGTCAGTGATCAGTGATCAGTGGACGGTGTTCAGTGGTCAGTTATTAGGAAAAGCAGTTTTCAGAACCATTAAGGCAACAAAAATTACTGCGATTAAAGCTTATTCCTCAACGCACGCGAAAGACCATTGATCAATCTGCCAACCTCCGCTGTTTTTTCCAGCAGAGTATTCATTTTTTCAATATCAAAATAATTTAAACTTTGGGCAATCATTATCTGAGTTTCTACTTCCATCAATGAGCCGTAAGCGATAGACAGATGTTTTATAAACTCTTTTGTCGAATAGCGACCCTGTCCCTCTGCAATATTAGAAGGCACGGATACGCTTGCGCGCTTTAACTGACTGCTTAATCCAAAGATCTTTTCTCGAGGGAATCCGCCGGCGGCCGAATATACCGCTTTAACCAATTCCATCGATTTTTGCCACGCGATCAGTTCGCGGTAACTTTGCAGTGCCATGGGAGCGGCTCCGTAAAATAAATTAAAATCTGTTCCTAATAACTGACCACCGATCACTGTCCACTGACCACCGCTCAAGCGTAAACGTCTGTGTATAGCTCGCTCTCTTCGGGAAACGGGCTTTCTTCCGCGAATTTCACGGCGGCGGCGACGGCTTCTTTGGCGCGGGCTTCGATATCTTCGTAATCCTGATCGGTGATCGTTTTGGCGTCGAGCAGGCTTTCTTTAAATAGCACGACCGGATCGCGGGTTTGATATTTAGCGATCTCTTCGCGGGTGCGGTAATTGCCCGGGTCGGACATCGAATGCCCCATGTAGCGATAAGCGCGAATTTCCAAAAGCGTCGGCAGCGACTCCTTGCGGCCCCGTTCGATCGCGCGCAGGGTGGCTTCGCGGACGGCCATTACGTCCATGCCATCGACAAATTCGTTGGCCATGCCATAAGCTTCGGCTTTTTTCGCGATGCTGCTGATCGACATTGCGCGCGCCTGTGAAGTCCCCATGCCGTACCGGTTATTTTCACAGATGTAAATAATAGGAAGCTTCCAGAGCTGAGCCATGTTTAGCGATTCGTGGAAAATTCCCTGATTGACCGCCGCTTCACCAAAAAAGCAAAGCGTCACCTTGTCCGTGCCCTGGTATTTCGTGGCGTAAGCGATACCGGTTCCGACGCCGATCTGCCCGCCGACGATGCCGTGCCCGCCGTAAAACTGGTGCTCGGCGCTAAACATATGCATCGAGCCGCCTTTGCCTTTAACGCAGCCGCCGGCTTTGCCATAAAGCTCCGCCAGCACGGCTTCGGGAGTGATCCCCTTGATCATCGCCTGGACGTGGTCGCGATAGGCGGTGATAACCGGATCGTCCGGCCTGAGCGCCATCATCGTGCCCGCAGCGATCGCTTCCTGGCCGATGTAGAGATGGCAAAAGCCGCCGATCGCGCCCATGCGATAGACTTCCGCGCACTTTTCCTCGAAGCGCCGCCCCAGAACCATCTGGTAGAGCATATCCACGAGGGTTTCCCGGTCGGTGGATTTGATCAGCTTACGCTGGGATTCTCTACGCTTAAGATATTCCTTTTGCGCAACTTCCGGATCGAGAATATCGATGTTTTCTTCGCCGTCTTTAGCCGCTTTTTGAACCGTGGTATTCATGATTTCGTTATATCAGGCACAATGCCCCCTTACTTATCTCCCAATATCTCCGGGGACGAGCGCGCCCGAAAATAAAATTATAAATTCAGAGATAATTATAAGGGAGAATAGCGGTTATGTGCAAAATACCGATAGTGGTTCGGTCTAAGATTAAAACTCCTGTGGGAGCGCTGCGTGTGAAAACCACCCCGCCCTACGGGCACCCCTCCTTCGTAAGGAGGGGTGTTTGGCGCGTCAATTTAAGCTCCCCTCCTTACGAAGGAGGGGTGGCGCGGTTTCCGCGACGGGGTGGTTCTCTAAATTTTAAGACAATCGTTTACTAGCCCTGGTGGTTCTCTAATTTTTAGGCCAATCGTCTTACTAAAATGAATGCTCGGTAATTTGCCCGTTTCTCAGCGGAAAGGGGATCACCGAATTGGACGGGTTATCGGCCTGATATTTTTCTTCGGATTTCTGTTTTAGGGCGGATTCGACCAATTCGGCGGCGCTGTCGCCGTCCTTCTTAAAGGTGGCCGTTCCGAAATGAAGCTCGATGTCTATCTTTGATTCGGCCGGCAAACTGAACAAACTCTTGCTAAAGGCGCGGTCCAGCCGCTCGATCACCAGTTCCACGATGCTCGAAGACGCGCCGGGCAGTATCGCCCAAAACTCATCCGCCCTGGGGTGAGCCAGAAAATCCATTTGACGAAGCTGATTCTTGATTATCCGCGCGGTGAAGGTCAGCAGCTGGTCGCCGGCTGAGTGTCCGTGCTCGAGGTTGATCTTGTTAAAATCCTTGATATCCATGCAGAGGACGGTGAGCGCCCGCTTTTCGGCAAATCTCTCGGCTTCGGCGATCTGCTGTTCCAGGATCAGGTAAAAGGCGGCTTCATTGGGCAGGCTGGTGATCATATCCGTCAAAGCAGAGGCGCTGTTGCGCTGGTTGTTAAAAGAGTTGTTGATCAGCGACGATATCTTTTCGGCGACGGCCCCGAGCATTAACAGGGAATTTTCGTCGTACGTGTTTTCCGCGGCCGAAGAGATCGCCAGCGCCCCGAGTTTTTTGCCCTGATAATTCACCGGGGCGGCTATGCTCATCTTAAAATGCTGGGGAAACAATTTATCGTCAAACGAAAGCGCGGTATCGGAAAGCGGCCGATTCTCGCTCATCGCTTTTCCGGCCAGGCATTTCCGGGGATCGAACAGCAGGCCGTTGAATCTGACCGGATCCTCGCCGGCGGCGTGCGAAATTCTTAAGACGTCACCCGATTCATTTGTCAAAAAAAGGAAACAGCCGTCGAACGGGATCATTTCGGCGATGCGGTTACCGAGCAGCCGGAACATGTCCGCCGGTTTCAGGGACGTGCCGAAAAATTCTCCGATCTCTTCGAGCGCTAAAAGTTTTTCGGCTACTTCGCCGGGGAAAATGTGTTCGGCGGCGGCGGGAGCTATCTCTGAAGCGGGCATTTTTATCAGGGCCTGCCCGCCGTCTCCCGCGCGGTTTCTTGAAAAAGTTTTATAGGAAATATAAAGCGCCGGGCAGATCACCAGGACGGCCGCGAACAAGCCGAGCTTAAATGCGAACGAGAACGAAAATATTCCGATGCCGGCCACGGCGAGGGCTGCCGCGACAGACAACAAAATTAACCGTACTTTATTTTTTAAGAAATAATTTGCCAAGTGATTTGTTACCGCTTACCTGATCGGAGACATTCGAATTATTGAGCGAATTTTCGAGGCTTTTATTACGAGGAGTAACGCTTTGAACCGGGGAAGCGAAGTACACTTCCTCTTTAAAGATAAGCTATTTGCACCTAAAAAATCAATGATTTTCGCAGAAAAGCGGATATTTACCGAAATGGGCTAAAGCGCATTATCGCAGCAGTTTACGCGCTTTACGAGCGACAAACCCGAAAATCTTTGGTGAAAAAGTGATTTTTAGGGGGTTTTTGTATTGACAAGCACACCGCGATTCATTAAATTCTGCAATGTTCCCAAACATTTAGATGGGATGCGGTTGTCGTTTAGCCGCGATCATCATAATATTTCAAATTTGAAAAAAACAGGAGAAATGAATCAGAATGAAAAAGACTATAGCTCTCTCGACGGTTTTAGCTTTCGCCGCTTTAGGCATGGCTTGCACGGAGCCCGCGGCTAACAATGCCAACACAAAAGCCAACACCAACACTAATATGGTGAACAACGCGGCTATTACAAATGCGATCAAAGAAGTTGCCAATTCGGCTAACAACGCAATTAAAGAAGTGGCCAATACCGCTAACAACGCGATGAGCAATCTCAAACCGGCCACAAACACCAACACGAACGCTAACACAAACCACAAGTAATTAATTCTTAATCGAATTCAATTAAAAAAGGCATGACCTACCAAGGTTATGCCTTTTGCTTTTATCGGGAATCTACCGGGCCAGTTGTTTTAACAGGATGTCTTTATCGGTGACCGGTTCCTGGCAGGTATAATTTTCGCAGACAAACGCCGTCGGCGCGTCCCCGATCAATTCCTTTCCTTCCAGAATGGGGAGAATTTCCTCATCGCCATTTATCTCTGAAAGCACCAGGATCTTATTCGGAATGTAATTTCCGCTGACGGCGTCGATCAGATCGTTTTCCGATTGCCCGAGGTCGTAAATTATCACGATCTCCTTCACCGCGGCCAGCGAATAGGAAAGCGCGATCAGGGCGCGCCCGAAAGCCTGGGGATACTTCATCAGATTGTTGCTTAGCAGGCGAAAGATCGCCTCGGCGTAGCGAGCGTATTTTTCCGCGCCGGTCAGCTTATCGAGTTTTATCAGCACTTCGGCGGCGACCGAATTTCCCGAAGGCGTGGCGTTGTCGAAATAATCCTTCGAGCGGACGATCAGTTCTTCGTGATTATTGCCGGTGAAAAAGAAACCGCCGTCTTCCGCGTCCCAAAATTCCGCGATCATCAGATCGGACAGGCGCCTGGCTTCTTTCAGCCAGCGGGTTTCGCCGGTCGTCTGAAACAGGTCGAGCAGGCCGTCGGCAAACAGGGCGTAATCTTCCAGGTAGGCGTTTAATTTCGCCTTGCCCCCCTGCGGTGTGTTTCCATATGTCCGCAGCAGATGGCCGTCCGCCGTCTGCATATTACCGAGGATAAAATCGGCGTTCGTACGGGCGGCGTCCGTGTAATCTTTGCGGCCGAAAACGAATCCGGCCTCGGCAAACGCCGAAAGCATCAGGCCGTTCCACGCCGTCAAAACTTTCTCGTCGCGCTGCGGCTTGATCCGTTTTTCCCGGACGGCAAAAAGTTTCTCTTTTCCGCCGGTGATTATTTCACCGAGCCTCTCAGCGGAAATTCCCAGCGCCGCAGCGGATTTTTCCATGGGCTGGCGTTCGTGCAGGATGGATGCGCCGTGCTCGAAATTTCCGCTTTCGGAAACGTCGAAATGATAGCCGAAAGCTTTGGCCTCTTCTTCGCCAAGGATCGCTTTGATCTCACCCGGAGTCCAAACAAAGAATTTGCCTTCGACGCCTTCGGAATCCGCGTCCTGCGCGGAGTAAAATCCGCCCAGTTCGTCGGTCATCTCGCGCAGCGTGTAATCGAGAATTTCTTCCGCTTTACGTTTGAAATACCCGTCTTTGGTGACCTGCCAGACGTGGGCATAGAGTTTTGCCAGCTGGGCGTTGTCATAGAGCATTTTTTCGAAATGCGGCACCAGCCATAAAGCATCGACGGAATAACGGGCGAAGCCGCCGCCCAGGTGGTCGTACATTCCGCCGTCAGCCATCTTACGGCAGGTGTGCGTGACTATTTCCAGCGCGCGCTCTTCGCCAGTGCGGGCGTAATGGCGCAGCAGAAATTCCAGCGTCATCGGCGCGGGAAATTTCGGCGCCCCGCCAAAACCGCCATTCGTGGCGTCGTAATTGCGAATGATCGCTTTATAAGCGAGGTCGAGCTGATCGGGAGCGACCGGCGTCCCTTCGCTTCGGGCGGCGCCCATCCGGCGCAGCTCGCCGAGGATCTCGCCGGCGGAATTTAAGATATCGTCTCTTTTTTCTTCGTAAGCTTCTTTAACGCTTTGTAATATCCGGGGGAAACCGGGCGTGTTGTAGCGGTCGTAGGGCGGGTAATATGTGCCGCCGTAAAAGGGCAGGCCTTCGGGGGTGAGAAAGACGGTCATCGGCCATCCGCCCTGGCCGTTGGTCATCTGCACGAAATTCATATAGATCTGGTCGATGTCCGGGCGCTCTTCGCGATCGACCTTGATATTGACGAAATTCTGGTTCATCTGCGCCGCGGTCTCTTCATTTTCAAACGACTCATGCTCCATCACATGGCACCAGTGACACGCCGAATAGCCTACGCTCAGCAGCACGGGCTTGTCCTCGGCTTTGGCGCGGGCAAAGGCTTCTTCGCCCCACGGATACCAGTCAACCGGATTGTAAGCGTGCTGAAGCAGGTAAGGGCTGGTTTCCGCGGCTAAACGATTTGGCAAACGATTCTCGGGCTTTGGTTTCTGCATGGTAAAAGTTTAAAGGAAATCAGGGAAATTAGGAAACGGCTGGAAAAGAGGAAAGAGGAAAAAGAGGAAGGAGGAAGGAGGAAAAGAGGAAACGAGGAAGGGAAATGGAGAAGAGAAAGAGAATGGGTCGATCTATAAATTGCCACTGGCTGAAACTAGTGGCAATTTATAAGAATAAAACGACAGGAAGAAAACCCAGTCGCTACCGCTCCCGGTTCTGACCCGCTCACTGACCACTGCCCACCGACCACTGACCACTGCTCACCGACCACTGACCACTGATTACGCTAATTCTCATTCTCCTTCAGATCGTCGAACATTTTCTGGGTCCATTTGCTGCGCGGGTAGCGTTTTTTCAGTATGTCGGCGGCTTTATTGCGGGTTTCCTCGCTGTAATTGCCGCAGCTGTATTTTATCCAGCGATTCGCGTGAAAAACGATATAGAGTGATTCCGCCAGGCGGCGGTCGGGAACGCCGGTTTTTGTCCAGTTCAGCACGCGGCCGCTCAGATAGCTGACGCCGTCGGTGGTTCTTTTCAGCGCGCTATTTTGAGTTTTTGCGGTAGCGAGCATCTGTTTGGTCAAAAATGGGGGGACAAAGGCGGCTTTTTCTACCTGGTTGCCTTCGTTATCGTAATCGTACTCGGATTGTTCGCACCACCAGCGGTCGTCCTGCCAGAAATCGTCCTCCGCTCCATCTTCATAATCGAAACCCGACTGCAGGTACGGCGTCAGCTCGCCGGTTTTGAGCAGCATATAGAGCCCGGCCATATCCCGTTCGGGGGGAGTTTTTGCCGAGACGTATTCCGTCATCAGCGGTTCGATCTCCGGCTTGATCCTGACGACCGCCGGGGCCATTGCCAGCGCGGTTTTTTCATCCCCCAGCAGATAGGCGCGCGTCCAGATCGCGATCGTCAGCCGCCGCTTGAAATAATCGGGAAAGGCCGGATTGTTCAATATCTCCAGCATCTGCGCGGTGGCGAAATGCTGGTTGATGACATCGACGGCCTTGCTGTCGAAAAACGAGCGATCCTGCCAGAGCCTCTTTTCGGCAAATTCCTTCTCTATCTCCAGATCGTACTGCGCCTGCGGCTGCTCAGAATATTCCGGGCTGTACCAGCTTTTTCGCTCGGCAATTATCTCGTCGAAGCTCTGCGCGGTGTCGTAGTCATAGGCAAAACCGAAGGGCCTGCGCAGCGAGAACGTGAGAAACTCGCCCAGATCCTGCGACAATTTCATTCGCTGCGCGGTAAAGAGATTGCGGGTCGAGACCGGCAGATCGCCTCCTCCATCCAGCACCTTGCCGAGCAGTTTCCGCGCTTCCTCGTTCTGCCCCTGATCCATCAAAAGCCGTATCCGGTGATAGACGATGGTCGGGTAAGCCGGGGATTCCGGATTCGCTTCCCTGGTAGCGTCCATCAATTCTTTTAGCCCGCCGAGATTTCGCCGCGCTTTTGAGATTGCCGTCATCAGCCACATTTCCGATGACGTTTGTTTCCAGCGGTCGAAGGAATGGAAATACGCATCGTCGCTCTGCGCCTGAAAAGTAAATACCCATTCGGTCAGCGGGTCCTGGCCGAGAAATTCGGGCAAGACCGCCAGCGAAAGCTCTTCGTTGCCGTAGTAGCTGCCGTTGTAATTATTGGGCGGATTATATCCCGGAGAGGCATTCATCGCCGCGTTGGCCACATTTACCATGCTGCGATTCGCGTCCGGCGTAGAAACTCCCTGCGGCAAAAGGGTTGAATTACTGTCCGAAGAGGGATTGGGGATTTCGGGCGTCGCCGCTGCTAAAGGGGCCGAAGAATTGGTATCGGGAAGATATTCGAGCTGACTTCTGACCGGCCTTCCAACCGCATCTATCGCCGCCCGCATTACTTCCGGCGTCATGTTCTGGGGAATCCGGCCGGTGAGGGTCACCATACCGTTAACCACCGTGACGGTTACCGGAACCCCCATTTTATCCATCGCGTCCTGAACCCTCGGCACCAAATTTTCGATAGGCTCCAGGCGGTTAGAATTTGCATTAGCCAGATTGGTATTGGCTTCCTTCGCCGCTTTTTCTTCATCGGCATTCTTGAGCGCCACGCTTTCGAATTCATCCAGCAGCCAGGTGTAGTCGATCAGGTCCTGCCGCAACTCCGCGCTGTCGTTTTGGAACGGGAGTTTTTGCGCGAGCTCGTGAACGCGCTCTTCCGGGTGGACGCGGTATTTGACCAGATTCAGCAATCGCCGCGCGTCATTCTGATAAGTGGACGTTCGGCCGATCAACTGATTTAGATATTCTTCGGCCTGTAAATTATATTTTTTCGCGCCGCTGTCGTCTTCCGCCAAACTTCCGCGCCTGACCAGCGTTCTGGCGACCAGGTAGTCCGCCAGCTCGCGCCACGGGGAATCATTATCGGAGGCGATCTTTTCAAAGCGCTCCTGAGCGTCATCGTATTTAAGGGAGTAAAAAGCCGCCGCGGCAATCTGGTAATCCCGGTCTTTTTGCAGCCAGGCCGGCGCTTCGGCGGCGACGGAATCGACGACGCCGCCGCCGCCCACGCAGTTCGCAAATACCTGGTCCTGGGCCTGTATCCAATTTCTCACGTCCCTGCTGTCGCTGCCGTAAGCTGCAGCGCGGTCGTCCAGCGTTTTCTTTGCCACCTCGAAAGCATTTTTCGAACAATTGGGAAAGAAATCGTACCCGCCTTCGTTTTGCCGTTCGGTGTATATATCCGGCTTCTTTTCTTCTTCGCCCATGACGGGCTTTCTCGCCTCGACCCATTCCTTGACCGCGCTCGTTACGTCGTTGCTCGCGGGCTCCTTGCGATTAAATTGCGCCTCCCATGTCTCAACCAGAGCTTTCTGCTCATCCTGTCCGAAACCGGAGCCGTTTAAATAGCGATAGGCGGCGAAGAGCACGACCCGCCGGTAGGTGGGTTTGACGATGCCGAGTTTGCCGCCCGCAAAATCCGTCCAGGGGCGTTCGGGGGCGTAGGAATAATCGAAAACCGGTTCGAGGTAAGACGGGCCGCAGGCTTCAGTCTTTTGCAGAAAATTTAACTGCAAAACGGTCAGCAGCGCCAGCGCGATCGCAAAACGGAAAATGTGTTTCATATATCTTTAATAAAAATTATCGGTAACTTTCAGATCGTCTTTTTTCCAGGCGCGGTCGCTGAAAAAATATATCCGGCGGCCGGACACAATTTTTTTTTCGAACGGCTCGCCGATGGCGAACCCATAGCTTTTCCGGCACAGCGGTTCCGGCCAGTCTTTGCCCGAACCCAAAAAACTGCGGATCGATTCCGCGTCGGCGCCCATCCGAAAAGACATCGGCACGGCTTCATCGACCGGCAAACCTTCAAGCCAGCTTCCCGAAGCGCACCACGAAGCCAGCGCTGTAATTGAGAACGGGATTTCCGGCGGAATTTGCGCCCGCAGATCGCTGAGCAATGCGCGGTAAAAAACTCTTTCGGAAACTGCGGCGTCAAAGTCTATCTGGACGGCGGAAATGTTTTTTAACTGCAGGGTGCGCATCACCGCGCCGGCCACTTTTTGCCTCAGTTCGCCGGAAAATTTAGGCGCGCTCGCCTTGTCGGTTTCGATCCGGGTAACGGCCGTCAGAAACGTATCGGAATTTACCTCGAGCGGCTGGCGGCGCCCGTTTACTCTCGCATCGCCGCCTGAGATCGTAATGGTCTGCGCCAGAAAAGCGACACCGTATTCTTTGCTTTCGATAAATCTCAGGTCTTCGGGCCGCTCCCACGCCCAGAGCATTTTACGCGGAATACGATCGCCCAAGCCGTCCGCAGCGGGGATCAATTTTGCATCGGTTCGGCAGCCGTAAAAGAGCAGGGAAAATGGCAATAAAATAAAAATGCCTAGTAATAGGGCGCGATTGGGAGCAAACGACTTAAATGCAGCGTCCGGCATATTCTTCTCGCACGCAGTGTAGCCTATTCCTGTCAGAACCGAAAGCGGTAGCGGCGGGTTCTTATCGGCGGAGGCGCAATTTCGATAATTTGAAAAGAAAGCAATCTGTCGCGAGGACGCGCCGCCCCTTATCTTCGTAAAGAAGGGGAGTTAACAAGGTGCCGCAAAACTCCCCTCCTTACGAAGGAGGGGTGGCCGCAGGCCGGGGTGGTTCTCTCTTTTCCTTTTAAGAAAGAAACCCAGTCGCTACCGCTCCCGGTTCTGATCACTGACTACCGCTAAACTGACAACCGATCAAATTATTGCTATACTCTAAAACTGAATGGTGATTCATTTTTTGAAACAAAAGGGGCAAAAATGACGGAACGTGAACAAATCCCGATGGACGTGGTTTTTGTCGGGGCGGGCCCGGCGAATCTGGCGGCGGCGCTGCATTTAAAGGCGCTGATAAACAAGCATGACGCGGTGATAGACGGCGGTTTTTCCTCCGGCGGCAAGCTGGGTGAGATCGAGATCGCGGTGATCGAAAAAGGCCCGGCCGTCGGCGCGCATATTCTTTCCGGCGCGGTAATGGACCCGAAAGGTATTGCCGAACTGATGCCCGATTTTCTGGAACAGGGATGCCCCGTCGATAGCGAAGTAAAGACCGACGCTTTCTGGTATCTGACCGAAAAACGCTCTATCCAGGCGCCGCTTACGCCGCCGCCGCTAAAAAATCACGGCTACTACATGATCTCGCTCAGCAGAATGACCGAATGGCTGGGTGAAAAATGCGAAGCCGCCGGAATCAACATTTTCCCCGAATTTCCCGGCGCGGATATTTTGTACGATGAAAACGACCGGGTGATCGGCGTTCGCACCGGCGACAAGGGTATCGATAAAGAGGGCCATAAAAAGCCCAATTTCGAAGCCGGCGTCGATATTTTGGCAAGGGTCACGGTCCTCGGCGAAGGCTCGCGCGGTTCGCTGGCGAAAAAAGTGATCCAGCGGCTGGGATTGGATAAAGGTAAGGAACCTCAGGTTTTCAGCCTCGGCATCAAGGAACTGTGGGAAGTGCCGGAGGGAAATTTTAAGGAAGGCCACGTCATCCACACGCTCGGTTTTCCCTCGGACACGAAAACGTACGGCGGCGGCTGGATCTACGGGATGAAAAACAACATGGTCAGCATCGGCTATGTCACCGGGCTGGATTATCTCGATCCGCTGATCGATCCGCACGCCGAATTTCAGAAATACAAAACCCACCCGTCGATCGCCAAAATCCTGGCGGGCGGCAAAATGGTCAAATACGGCGCGAAAACTATTGCCGCGGGCGGCTGGAATACGATGCCGAGGCTCTATGGCGATGGGGTTTTGCTGATCGGCGACTGCGCCGTTTTTCTCAACGGCCAGCGCATCAAGGGCATCCACACCGCGATCAAGAGCGGAATGCTGGCGGCCGAAACCATCATGGAAGCGTTGACGCACGACGATTTCAGCGAAAACAGGCTGCAGTTGTTCGAACGGAAAGTGACCGAAAGCTGGCTCTGGGACGAACTTCACCCGGTGCGAAATTTCCACGCTTCGTTTCAACGGGGGCGCTGGTCGGCGCTGCTTAATGGCGCGCTTCAATTTGTTTCCGGCGGCCGGGATTGGGGATTTTTTGACAGCGCCGAACACGAAGCCGGCCACGAGCGGATCAAAAAACTGGCCGATTATAATTATCAGGGCGACGATATTCGCCAGCGTTACGGCGAAGATTTTAAATTCGACGGGGAAACGACCTTTAACAAAATAACCGACGTCTATCACGCCGCGGTCGCGCACAGCGAAGATCAGCCGTCGCATTTGCACGTACTGGATACCGAAATCTGCGCGACCCGCTGCGCGGAAGAATTCGGCAATCCGTGCCAGCGTTTTTGCCCGGCGCAGGTCTATGAAATGGAAGAAAATTCCAAAACCAACCGCCGTGAACTAAAAGTGAATTTTTCCAACTGCGTCCACTGCAAGACGTGCGACATCATGGACCCCTACCAGATCATCAATTGGGTAACGCCCGAAGGCGGCGGCGGGCCGAACTATAAGGGAATGTAACGGCAGTGGTCAGTGATCGGTTGTCAGTAGTCAGTTTCAGAAGAGTGATCGGTTCTGACCACTGACCACCGACTACTGAGTTATTCCTCGTCCAGAAATTCGAAGGGAACTTTGCCGGCCTTCATTTCCTGAAGCGCGATATGGGTAGGTTTGTGTTTGCGCCCGTCAACGCTGACACGGACGGTGGCGCCTTTTTGCAGCTGCTTGCTGCGCTGCGCGGCCAGCAGGATCAAACGATATTTCGAATCAACTTCGTGCATTACTTTTTCTTTTTCCTCTACTTCTTCGGATACTTCGGGTTCTTCGATCTCGGCCTCTTTCGCCTTTGATTTTTTATCTGTTTTAATTTTAGTATCAGTTTTTTTGGTGGCCATTAGATGTAGTCTCCGTTTTTAATCGAACTGAATATTATCGAATGTTTTTAGTACTTCCTGGATAACGTTTTCCTGCCGTCGGCGCTTGATTCTTTCCGCCAGTATTATCGCTTTGAGCTCGGCCGACGCTTTTTCGACCTCATCATTAATAATGACGTAATCGAATTCGATGTATTTTTCAACTTCGCCGCGTGAATTTTTCAACCGCAATCTCAGATCTTCGACGTCTTCGGTCGCCCTGCCTTCCAGCCGGGTTTTTAATACTTCATACGACGGCGGCAGGATAAAAACCGAGATCGCATCGGAGGCCCGTTTCTTTACCCAGGCCGCGCCCTGAACGTCTATTTCCAGGATAACATCGCGCCCGGTATCGGTTTCGCGGTTCACCTGCGCCAGCGATGTCCCGTACATATTGCCGTGGACTTCGGCATATTCGAGGAGTTCGCCCTGCGTCATCAAATTTTCAAACTCTTTGCGGCCGACGAAATGATAATGCGTTCCGTCGATTTCACCCTCGCGCGGGGCGCGGGTAGTGAATGAAACAGAATAACCGATATTCGACACATTTTCCAGCACGCGGCGGATCAAAGTGCCCTTTCCGCCGCCGGATGGGGATGAGATAATAAATAAATTACCTTTCATAAGTAATTGGTAGTTGGTAGCGGGTAATTGGTGAGAAGGCGCTTGGTTTTAGCCAATTACCAGTTACCAATAACCACGCTACTCCACATTCTGCACCTGCTCTCTTATCTTTTCGATCGACGATTTTATCGCCAGCGAAGATTCCTTAATATTCATATTACTGGTTTTTGAAGCGATAGTATTTGCTTCGCGGTTTAGTTCCTGGGTCAGAAAATCCAGCCGTTTGCCGACTTCTTTGTCTTCGTCGGTGATCTTTTGAAACTGTTCGATATGAATTTTCAGCCGCGCGATCTCTTCGGAAATGTCACCGCGGTCGGCGAGAAAAGCTGCTTCCTGCGCCAGCCGTCCCTGGTCGATCTCGATCTGGGCGTCGGTTTTCGACAATATTTCCGAGATGCGTTTCGTCAGCCGCGACTGGTATTCTTCAGTCACGGTCGCCGCTTCGGATTCGATCAGCGGCAGGCGTTCATCGATCTCTTTCAAGCGGAAAAGAAGCTCGCTTTTGAGCATCTCGCCTTCGTTCTCGCGCATTTTTTCCAGATCGTCCAGCGCCGATTCGACGGCTTTTTCCACGCCGACGATAAATTCCTCGCCGATGTCGTCTTTTTTTGTCTGGAGCACGTTCGGCAGCCGCGCGATCAAATTCAGGTCCGGGTCGCCCTCGAGCGCGAATTCCTCCTGGATCTGCTTCAGGGCGGCGAGATAGCCGGTGATCAGCGGCCGGTTGAGTTCGTAACTGACTTCCGAAGCGCGTTCGTAGGTCAGATTAACGTCCACGCGCCCGCGCGACAGGCGATTGCCGATCTGACGCTTGATCGTCGCTTCGAGCGCGGAAAGCTCGCCCGACACCCGCAGATGAACGTCAAGAAAACGATTATTTACTGTCTTTAATTCAACGGTGACGGCGAAATTGTCTCCAATAAAAGCGCCGCGCCCGAATCCGGTCATTGATTTCATAAATTTAATTGCGATCGTTAGGATTGATCACTTCCAGCCCTTCACTTTGCGCGGCTGCGTTTAACTCCACATCAGCGCTGACGACCGTTACTTTTGGTAAATTCAGGCTGGATAAATTTTGAGACAGAAAAATCGCCCCGGCAAGTTGTATAGAGTCAGATCCTCGAAGTCCGTGTCGTTCAGCGATAGCCACGGCCAATTCGATTAAATCTTCATCGACATCGACAGAGCGAAAAAATTCGGCGAAATCGTTTTTGAATTGGCTATACGATCTAAATACTTGCCCGCTTTCAGAAGGCAATCTTTTTGCTCTCCGACTGAAGGCGGAAACGACTTCGACTTTAGTTATCGCTGCCACATATACCCGAGTTTTCTGAGGAGTATTTAGAAAGGCTTTTACCCAATCTGAACCACCTTCGGTTATATAATTTTTTACAAGTGCGCTGCTGTCAAAATAAAATAATTGCATTAACGGCGATCCTTGATTATTTGCTCTGAAAGGGGGCCGCCTTCGATCTTACCCGGAACGAAATCGCCAATCCGTTTCGTGTAAGGCGGTTTTATCCTGCTGATCTTTCCTTTGGCGAAAAGCAATTTCTGCAAGCGCTGATCGTCATCGTCCTCCTCGACATCAAGCTGATCGCCCAGTCCTTTCGACAGGGCATCTAAAACTTCTTTCTGCTGTATCAGCGGAAGTTTATGGACTTCGTTAATTATGTCTTCGGGATTCATCATACTAACTTACCTGATCGCTGATTTTACCATAGATTTTAGCCTGCCTTAAAAGAGTTAAGTCCCGGCAGCTTTTCTTTAGCTCCCAAAATTGCAATACGTAAAGCTGTTGTAATTCTGCCCGTAGAACTGAAAAAACTAATCAATAGCCGAAGTCTTTGGCGCTTGAGCTGATCTTCAAGCCGGGCAATAATTCCTGCGATCCGTTCTTTGTAACTTTGCAGCTTTTCAATCGACCTATGATCTTTGTGTATCGGGCGATTCCTCGTCTTCCCAAAACTGCAATTCGTAAAGCCGTTTATAGATGCCGCCTTTTTCCAGCAGTTCGTTGTGGGTGCCGGTTTCGGCGATCTCGCCGCGTGCCATGACGATGATGTTGTCGGCTTTGCGCACGGTCGAAAGGCGGTGCGCGATCACGATCGAGGTGCGGTTTCGCATCAGGTTTTCCAGAGCTTTTTGCACCAACCGCTCGGATTCGGTGTCGAGCGCGGAGGTCGCTTCGTCCAAGACCAATACCGGCGCGTCAAGTAAAACGGCGCGCGCGATGGCGATTCGCTGGCGCTGTCCGCCGGAAAGAAAAACGCCGCGTTCGCCGGTGATAGTGTCGTAGCCGTTCGGCAGTTCGGCGATGAAATCCGCGGCAAAGGCGACTTCGGCGGCGCGTTTTATTTGTTCGTCGGTAGCGTCCGGCCGGCCATAGGAAATGTTGTAGCGCACGGTGTCGTTAAAAAGGATCGTTTCCTGCGTAACCAGCGCGATATGCCCGCGCAGGCTGGTTAATTTAGCGTCGCGCAGATCGACGTCATCCCACAGCACCGCGCCGCCGGCCGGATCGTAAAAACGCGGGATGAGTTTTGTAATGGTCGATTTACCGCCGCCCGATTCGCCGACCAGCGCGATCATTTGCCCCTTGGGAATCAGCAGATCGACGTTGTTCAGAATAACTTTGCTTTCGTTGCCGTATTGAAAAGAAACATTTCTGAGCTCGATCTGTTTTTTAAGCGCCGCGATCTCGACCGGGTTTTCTTTTTCCGGCAGCACTTCGTTTTCGTCCATCACGCTCCAGACGTCTTTGGCGGCGGCAAAAGCCTTATTGAGTTCGTTGTGTTGGCGGGAAATTTTTCGCATCGGATCGTAGCTGCGAAAAAGGAAAAACAGGAACGCGAAAAATTGCGAAGCTTCCATGCTTTTTACTTCGTGAATTTCCCGAAATCCGAAATAGAGCAGCGTAATGACGGCGACCATTCCGATGATCGTGATGGTCGGCGGCGAGATCGCGGCGATACGTCCCGAACGCAGATTTGCGCGCGCGATCACCTGGGCTACTTTTTCAAAACGGCCCGCCTCGCGCGATTCGGCGCGATAGGCTTTGACGGTCGTGTGATTCGAAAGCGCTTCCTGCGCCGTGTCGGTCAATTGCTTGTTGCCCTCGAAAGAGAGCTCGGCGTAGTGGCGCAGCAGCTTGGAAAATCTGGTGGTCAGCAGCGCGATCACCGGCGCCACGATCATGGCTCCCAGCATCAGCCGCCAGTTAAAATAAAATGCGGCTGAGAGAAAAAAGACCAGCATAAAACTTTCGCGCAGCACGTCGCGCAGGTTCGCTGAAACGGCCAGTTCGATCGCCATGCAGCTATTGACCAATCTGGATACGAGAAAATTCGTCCGGTGGCGTTCGAAAAAACTGGCGGGCTGCGCCAGCAGATGCTGGTACAATTCCTGGCGAAGCTGCAGCACGGCCGATTGTCCGATCTTTGCCATCAGGTAGGATGAAAAATACTCGGCGATCCCGCCGCAGACGGTAAAGGCGATCAGCATCAGGGAAATGGTCAGCCAGGCGCCATACCAATCGTTTTCCGGGATCAGTTTCTGGATATTAAAGAGCGTGGCGGCTTTGTCAGCGGCTTCGCCGCCAAAGGCCTGTCCCGTGATCGGCACGATCAGCGCTCCGGTCGCGCTCTCGAAAAGCCCGACCAGAATCATCGCCACGGTCGCCAGCGCGAAGGTCAAATAATGCGGCCTGAGGTATTTTATTAAACGGCGAAAGTCCTGCATGAGAATAATGATTAATGGTGAATGATGAATGATTAATGGCCGGTTTGCAATCTCCTAAAATCATTAATCAAATAACCTTGACTTTGAGTGCTTTGCGTAAAACTTTGCGCTCTTTGCGGTTTTTCTTCGTTTGCCTCAAATCAAAAAACATAACCGCAAAGTCCGCCAAGTGAAAGACGCAAAGCACGCAAAGGATGTGTAAGACATACGATGATCGATCGTTTAACCTGACTTTGCGTGCTTCGCGTAAAAACTTTGCGCTCTTTGCGGTTTTTCTTTATTTCCCTCAAATCAAAAAAAAACATAACCGCAAAGTCCGCCAAGTGAAAGACGCAAAGCACGCAAAGGATGTGTAAGACATACGATGATCGATCGTTTAACCTGACTTTGCGTGCTTTGCGTAAAACTTTGCGCTCTTTGCGGTTTTTCTTTATTTCCCTCAAATCAAAAAAACATAACCGCAAAGCCCGCTAAGCAAAGACGCGAAGCCCCCCAAAGAAGATGACATTTCCGGCATTTAACAGCATTTGTCTGACAACTGTTTTGTAAAAATCGTCATCAATCAATAAAATACCCTTACAATCTTTCCGGACAGGGAGAAAAATAATATGAAATCAGTCTTTTTACCTAAGCAAATAAAATCGGCTCTGACCGCTTTATTAGTCGCATTCGGGTTGATCTATACGGCGTTCGGGCAGGTGGACGTGCCGCGCCAGGCGACGGCGATCACTTTTCCGCTCGATGAGACGGTGCTGGTGCAGTTTCGTGGAACGACACGGTTTCCCCGGATGAAAGGCGACGCGCGGATCCGACGCACCGCCAAAAGCGGCACACGGGTTGAATTGACGGTGGAAAGAATGCCGCGCCCGTTCGATCTCGGGTCGGGTTATGCCACTTACGTTCTCTGGGCGGTTTCTCCCGACGGCCAGGTGGACAATCTGGGCGAGATAAAACGCCGTGGAACTTTTGAATTCAATTCCAAATTCGAAGGAACCACGAATCTGCAGACTTTTGCTTTGATCATCACCGCTGAGCCGCATTTTCTGGTCAAGCGCCCGAGCCGCACCGTGATGCTGGAAAATCTCAGCGGCGTCACCGACATGGGAAAGCCGGTCACATCCAGCAGGGCGGTTTCCTACCTGGGAAATTCGAGCGATTATTTTCGCTCTTCGTATGTGCCTGAGATCGCCGAGGCCGATTATTCTAAAACACCGGCAACCATTCTGCAGGCTCGCCAGGCAGTGGCGCTGGCTAAATTTGCCGGCGCGCAGCGCGACGCCACGCTCGAGCTGACCGAAGCGGAAAACACGCTGCGGGACGCGGAAGATTCCTGGAAGGCCGAACGCCCCGAAGAAGAGATCGACATCAAAGCCCGCCAGGCGGTGAGCTCCGCCGTTAAAGCGGAAGACACCGCGTTGGTCAGAAAAGACGCGCGTGAAAAGCGAAACGAAACCATCAAACGCGACGCCGAAACACGCAAACTCGAAGACCAGATCGACGCCAAGGAAAGCGAGATCAATTCACTAAAAGCCGAACTGTCACGCGAGACGCGTTCGCGCGAACTGGGTGAACGCGACAAGACAAACCTCGGGCAGCAGCTAAAGGACCTGAGGGATGAAAACGCCAGGCTCCGGGAGGAATTAAGCAGGGCTCGCTCCGACGTGGAAGACTACAAGGTCAGGTTTGCCAGGATCGAAGGCGAGAAAAACGTGCTCGATACCCAGCGAAAACAGGCGGAAAGAACCGAGCGCATCCGCGCAAATAACTCTCAGCTTTTAATTTCGCTAAAACCTTACGGCGCGGTGCAAAACAATACCAACGGCGGAATCACGCTGATCCTGCCCGAAGCGTACTTTACCGGCGCGAGGGCAAGCGGAATGAGCGCCGCCAATTTGGCAAAGATCGACAAGATCGGCCAGATACTGGCGAGCTATAAAGACTATCGGATCACGATCGAATCCCACACGGACGACAAGGGTTTGGCGGCAGACTTAACGACTTTGACCGAAGACCGCGCCCGCGCCATCGCGAACCGTTTCGTCAACCAGAACATCGAAGACGGCCGGATCGAGATCAACGGGCAGGGCGGAAATATTCCGCTGGTGCCGAATACGACACTCGCCAACCGCGCCAAAAATCGCCGCATCGAAATAATCCTGACCCCCACCGGGGATAACGATTCGACCGCGGCGAATTAGGAGTAGTGGTCGGTGGTCAGTGGTCAGGGCCGGTGGTCGGTGGACAGGGCCGGTGGTCGGTGGTCAGTGGTCAGGTCAGAACCGGAAGTTGGAGGCGGCCGGGATATCTTTTTTTGGATTTTTGATTGCGTATTTAAAACCGTTTAGAGTTCAAGCTTTAGCTTGTCTTAAATCTAAGAAATAAGACAAGCTAAAGCTTGAACTCTAAACCGTTTACCGGTCGCCCCAGCTTCCGGTTCTGACCACTGCCCACCGACCACCGACCCTACTGACTCACCGTTAGATTTCGCACAAAATACCAGTTGGCGCTGGCATTAAGTTCCATTCCGCTGATGCGTTTATTGGAAACCACCACGTTTGCCGGATACCAGAGCGGGAAGATGGGCAGATCGCGGCTGACGATCTCCTGGGCGCTGATGTAATACGGTTTTGCGATATCGGTCGAGGTTTCGTTCATCGCCTTGGTGATCAGATCGTCAAGTTCTTTATTTTTATAACGGCTGCGGTTGCGGGCATTCGGGTTGACGTCCGTGCTCTCGCTGGACATGAATAGATTCTTGTAAAAGATCGGGTCCTGATTGCCGCCTACCCAGCGGTTGATGGTCATTTGAAATTGTCCCAGCCGCCATTGTTCCTGCAGGGTATTAAATTCCACCGTCGATATCTCGATCGGAATGCCGATCTGTTTCAATTGGGCTTGAATGATTTCAGAATACTGTCTGAGCGCGGCGTTGCCGGCCGAGATGCTGAGCACGATCGGTTTATCGAAACGCGTTTTATCGCCGTCGCCGTCGGGATCTTTGAAACCGGCTTCGTCCAGCAGCTGTTTCGCTTTTTCGATGTCGTGCGAATAGACCGTCCCGGTGGAAAATGCCCAGCTTTTTTCGGGCAGGATGGAGTGGGCAATTTTGCCCTGGCCGCGCAGCAGGTCTTTAATGATCGTCTCGCGGTCGATGCCGTAGGCGATGGCCTGGCGGACCTTAGGATTGTCGATCGGAGCGGCCGCCGTATTAAAAGTAACGATCTGAACATTTGCGCTTTCGAATTTCTGCACCTGTAATTTAGCGTCGGTGCCGAGGTTATCGATCGTGTCCGGCGGCAGGTTTATCATCGTCGGAGCGATATCCAGCTGGCCGGATTTTAGCTCGGCCTGGACGGCGTTTTGATCGGCCACCACCTTGACCTGCAGCTGTTGAATCTTTGGAGCGCCTTCCCAATAATCGTTATTCGCCGCCAGATCGACAATATTATTTACCGAATCGTATTTCACGAATTTAAAGGCGCCGGTTCCCATCGGAGTGTCTTTTTGCGAATCGAAAGTTCCTTCGGCGATGATCGGGATCGCGACCATATTCGAAAGCAGCTGATTCTTTAAGGTCGGGCGGCTGATCTTGAAATTCACGGTTTTTTCATCAGGGGTTTCGATCGCCAGGATATGCGGTTTTTTATCCTTGCCCACCAGGTCGTAAAAAGACGAGGCCTTGCCGCCGTTTGCGGCCTGCATTTTTTCGAACGTGTATTTTACGTCCGCGGCTTTCAGCGTTGCGCCGTTATGAAACTTAACATTCGGTTTAAGGGTAAAAGAAATCGTTGAACCGCCGTCAAGGTCGTCGATACTTTCAGCCAGTTCGCCTTTGTATTCAAAATTCTCGTTCTTTTTGACCAGCGTGTTAAAGATCAGACTCCTGATGCGTTCGGCATTCGCGGAGACACTGGTAGCGCCGAGAAAATCCAGCGAATCGAATTTGGAATCGAGCGCGATGGTCACGATCGCGGCATTTCGCGTGCGGCAATTCGCGATAAAGGAAACGAGCAATAAAAGGGACGTTATAAAGACGAATACTTTACGGTAGTTCATCAGGGTTTTCCTCCGTATGAATAATCTAGCTTTTTATTTAATTCGGCCACTTCACCGGAAAGCCCGGCAAATTTATCGGCGTCAAACGGGAGAGGATTGGTAACGATCGCCTTGACCTCGGCGATCCGCTGCAGCGAGCCGTCCAGTTTTTCAGCGGAAAGCCTTCCGGACCTGAAACCCTCCAGCAGCGCGTGGTAGCTCTTTCGCACGGCCTCGGTCGAAGAACATATCAAAATCATATCTTCGCCCGCGTCAAAAGCCAAACACGCCGCTTCTTCCACCGGGTGGTAGCGCATGATCGCGCCCATTTCCAGATCGTCCGTCAGCACCAGATGCTTATAGCCGAGTTCGTGGCGCAAAAGTTTGGTGACGATCTCTTTGCTGATCGAAGCCGGGTAGAGTTTTCCGCCGATGCTGCCGGTATCGAGATTAATTTTAGGGAAGCCGCCGTGGCTGACCATGACCACCCGCACGCGGTCGTCTTCTTCCTGGCGATGCTCGAATAGCTCGATATAGGGCGACAGGTCCTGCATCACCAGATCTTCCTGCGAAAGATTTATCACCGGGATCTCTTCGTGAGTATCGACCTCGCCCGCGCCGATGCCGGGAAAATGTTTCAGGCAGCCCAGAATGCCGGCGCTCTGCAGACCGCGCAGATAGACCATCGAGTAACCCAGCGCCTCGCCCGGCGAGCGCCCGAATGAGCGGGAATAAAGGCCGTTCGAGAGCAGGTCGCGCTCCGGCGTCATGATATCGAGCACCGGGGCGAAGTTCATGTTGAAACCGAGCAGGCGCAGGATCTGGCCGGTGATAGTGCCCAGCGCGCGGGCGGCGGCGATATCGCCGTGCTGGCGGATCACGCGGGCCGCGGGCATCGGCGTGCAGATGCGGCGAAGCCTGTCAACCAGCCCGCCTTCCTGATCGATGCTGATCAGCGGCTTGATCGGCAGGATCTCGCGAACGCTGTCATTCAAGCTGCGGATCTGCTCGCCGCCGCGGACATTGCGGCCGAAAATGCAGACGCCGCCGGGCTGCACTTCCCGCAGCAGCGCGGCCGATTCGTCGTTTAATTCCGTGCCGGGCAGCCCGATGAACAGTAATTGTCCGACCTTTTGTTCTAAAGGAAGTTCCAGAATGGATTCAAACATTGTTTAGATTTTTACCAGCGATATGACAAACACTCGCAAATTTTTTCAAATTGCGCCGTGTTTGGCAAGTAGGGAATGCAAATAGTGGCCGGTGGACGGTGATCGGTGGACAGGGATCGGAGTAAACGGTTTCGTTCAGAGTTGCGCGTTGACGCGCGATCTTCACGCCTAAAGGCGTAACTCTGAACTTTTTTAACTCTTACCTCACAGACCAAATTAAACATTGTTTAAAGATTTCTTTGACATTCGTTCATACCAGGCATATACTGGCAACATTCCTTGCGACTCACCCATTTAGAAAAACTTAAGGAGAAACTATATGAAAACGATAGGATCAGTGTTTCTATTCGCAGCGATAGCAGTGTTTTTCACGACGGCGGTGACGGCTCAGGGAACCGGCTGCAGCGGCGGCAAGCGGGCCGAGGGAGTTTATTATACGGATTGTTATCCATGGATCAGCGGTGACGGGCTGCTTCCGGACGGGACAACGCCTAACGCCAGGGCGCGGCTGCAGAGGGCGATCGATGGCTCGACCGGAAAATTGGTCTTCAACGAAGACAATTATTATATCGGCGGCACGCTCAACCTTCATTCGTTCGCAACGCTCGAGGGCTTAAGTACGGTAGCGAATACCACGCCTTCGGGTGTGCGGCTAATTCAGACGCAGGATAATACCAGCGTGTTTTTTATCGGATCCGACATACACGATATCGCGATCCGGAACATGGGGTTTTACTACTTCCGGATCGGAGCGTCAAACCCGATAGTGCCGACGGACGCCACCGCCATCAAGGCTGAAGCGGCCAATTCCACTACTTTACACAGTACTTTTTTTCAATTCGATCATCTTCGCATCGCCCACTTTACCCGCGGTATCTACGTAAATTCCACCGGCGACGGCGGGTGGCAGTTTGATAATAATCACCTTCAGGATGCGAGTTTCGAAGATTGCCTCTACGGTATTCACTTAAATTCCCTGAACACCGGATGGCAGATGAATAATATCGTTTTTGCCTCCAACGAAAATCAGAACGGCCTGAAGATCGAAAAGGCCGGTTATGTCAACATCAATCTGATGGTCGGAAACGGCACCCGCGACGGAAACGGTGTTGGAATAGCGGGCGAATTCATCAAGATTCTGGAGCATGGATTTGTTAATATCCAAAACGCCAACGGTGAAGCCTATAAAAAGACGCTGATAATAGACACGCCTAACAGCGTTAAAGGCACTCCGGTCATCCTGTCTAACAGCGATTTTCAGGAATGTCACTGGGTTGACGGCGGCGTCACCAAACCATCGGTAGTGTTCACAAATGCGACAGTGGTATCACAGGGAAACAGTTACGCCTGTCTGGATAAGGTGGCTCGGCCAAGTGTCGAAGGTATGGCGGAAGTTTCTTCCTCCGGGGACAGGTTCTGTTATGAGGGGCACGCGGAGTGTTTCTCTACTTCCAGTCCGTTTTTGGAAAGTTCCCGCAGCGGCTGGGCAATAAAAGGCTGGCACGCATTGGTAAGGACCGATAACATCAGCGACTCGAACGGCACGGTTTACGATCTGAAGAAAGCTTTTGTGGACATTACGTCAACCTATAGCTACGATGCGGAAAACCCGGTGTATAAGCCTTTACTTTCTTTAACGAACAGCTACTACGACGCGGGGTATTCGCCGTATTATTTTAAATGGCGGTACACCTTTACGAGAAACGCGAGCAACGGCAGACTCGAGATGGAGGGCGATCTGAATGGCGCTCCGGTTGCGCCGTCTGTCGGTTACCATTTTAAGGGCGGCCCGGTCCAGCTATGGAGGGTCACGGCATCAGACATCTCGGCCGGTTACTATAATTTGTCAGCCAACGATAAGGGCTCGATGCTTTATTGCTCCGACTGCACGGCGGGCACGAACCCGTGCTCGACGACCGGCGCGGGCGGCGGCGCGCTCGCGGTACGGATCGAGAGCGGCAACTGGGCTTGTAAATAAGGATCAGTGGTCGGTGGTCAGTGGTCAGTGGTCGGTGGTCTGCAGTTCAGAGTTGCGCGTTCACGCGCGATCATGTCAGAACTGCCTGCGTTAGCGGGCTGATACTTGTCAGTAGCGTCGGCGTCAGCCGATGCGTATCTTCTTGTTCAGAGTTCAAGCTTCAGCTTGTCTTATTTGGTAATAAGAACAAACTAAAGTTTGAACTCTGAACTAATCACTACGCACTATTCACCATTTATTTTATATGGTATCGTGCGCTTAAAATATGGAAAAGATCAATGCACGGCTGGCGGCGTTAAAAATGGTACGCGATTGGAGCATCTGTCTCCTGGTCGCGCAGATACTGATCTGCGGCTACCTCTTCAACTACGTCGTCACGCTAAAGGTTTTTTACGGCTCATATGGAGAAAAGATCTTTTACGGCGCGTTCCTGATCCATGCGGCGTGGGTGTTTTTTCTCGCGTCGATCCTGGTATCCGCATTTTTGCTGCTGAGGTTGCCGGAGCTTATTGAAAACGTTTCCGATTCTGCGGACGACGATTCGCCGGGCTTGGGAAAGATGTTCGTCATCGATCAGGTGCCTCTTTCTTTTGTACGCTATGTTCAGACCGCGCTCTTCGCGTTAGGTATTGTGGTTTTAATGCTGGTCACTTTCGTCACGCCGGTGCCGTAGTTTGTCTTAAGTTCAGAGTTGCGCGTTCACGCGCGATCATCATCACGTAAAGGCGTAACTATGAACGCGTGCGACAGATCTCTGTTCAGAGTTCAAGCTTTAGCTTGTCTTATTCTCAAAACCAAAAGACAAACTAAAGTTTGAACTCTAAACTTTTTAGTCCCGTAGGGCGTGATATTTGTAGCTGCAAGTTTGGTAAAAAACTCCCCTCCTTACGAAGGAGGACAGGGTGGTTCTCTCTTCAGACATTTACCCGGTCGCAGCTACTTTATGGCGCTCCCAGTTCTGACCACTGACCACCGCCCTAAACTATTCGTCCTTTAATATCTTTGACCAGCGCGCGTAATTCATCCGCAGAAAGATCCTCGATCGGAAGCGAGCGAATTTCATCGATCAATCCGTCGTTCGCCATTTGAAACAAAGTGGTTTGTGAAGCCATTTTTGAATTTGCCGCTTTTCGCACGGCTTTTTCCAGCGGCGCGGCGATCGCGTCGTCTGAGAAAACTTCGATCTCGTAGCGTTCCAGTTTTTCCAGCACTACGCGCGCGCGGGCGAGCACGTCCATTGGCAGCCCGGCTAATTGCGCGACCGCGATGCCGTAGGATTTCGAAGCCTTACCGATTTCGAGCTTGTGCAGGAAGACGACCTCGCCGTCGCGTTCGGCTGCGGTGACCTGGTAATTTTTCGCGCCGGGAAGCTTTTCGGCCAGTTCGGTCAGTTCGTGATAGTGCGTGGCAAAAAGCGTCTTCGCCGCGTGGGCGGGGGAATCGTGCAAGTATTCGGCCACCGCCCAGGCGATCGACAGCCCGTCGAAAGTAGAGGTTCCGCGCCCGATCTCGTCCAGCAAAATTAAAGAACGCGGCGTGGCATTGTGAAGAATGGCGGCGGCCTCCGTCATTTCGACCATAAAGGTCGAACGCCCGCCGGCCAGATCGTCCGAAGCGCCGACACGCGTCCAGATACGGTCAACCACCGGCAGCCGCGCAAACGCCGCCGGAACAAAAGAGCCGATCTGCGCCAGCACCTGGATCAGAGCCGCCTGCCGCAGGATCGTCGATTTACCGCCCATGTTCGGGCCGGTGATTATCAGCAGCCGGTCGGTGGAATTATTCAGATATAGATCATTCGGGATAAACGGCGTGCCGGTAAAAGCCTCGACAATCGGATGGCGGCCGGATCTTATCTCGACCTCGTCGCCATCTTGCAGCACGGGCGCGATGTAATTTCGCCGGGCGGCGGTTTCCGCCAGCGCTGACAGACAATCGAGCGTCGCCAGCGCGCGGGCGGTCGATTGCAGATTGCGCGTTTCCTTCGTCACCTCGGAACGCACCTGCTGGAATAGCTGCGCTTCCAGTTCGGCGATCTTCGATTCGGCGCCCAAAACCTTTTGCTCCCATTCCTTTAACTGCGGCGTGGTGTAGCGTTCGGCGTTGGTTAAGGTCTGGCGGCGTTCGAAATAATCGGGAACACGGGCGGCGTTGGCTTTTGAGACCTCGATGAAGTAACCGAACACGTTATTGAATTTTACGCGCAGGGAACCGATGCCGGATTTTTGCCGTTCTTCCTCTTCAAAAGCGGCGATGATCTGCTTGGCCGAACGGCTGATGTTTCGAAACTCATCTAGCTCGGCATTAAAACCGTCGCGGATCGCTCCGCCGTCCGCCATATTCAGCGGCGCATCGTCACTGATGGCGCGGGCGATCAATTCCTGAATATGAGGCAGCTCGAAAATATTTTCCCGCAGAACCTGAAGCAGTACTGCTTTCGCGTCTGATAACGTAAAAAGAATTTCCGGTATCTGACCGAGAGAGCGGTTCAAGGCCAGCAGGTCGCGCGGCGAGGCCGTGCCGAGATTGAGTCTGCCGACCAAACGTTCCAGATCGGAAACTTCTTTTAAGAGAAACCTGGTCTTATCGCGCAGGATGGAATCGGCGAATTCGGCGACGGACGAGAGCCTCGTCTGGATCTCGCTGCGCTTGATCGACGGGCGCAGCAGCCACGAACGCAAAAGCCTCGCGCCCATGCTGGTCACGGTGCAATCGATCACGCCTAATAAACTTCGCCTGGAGGAATCCGCCCGGCTGGATTCCGTGATCTCCAGATTTTTCAGCGTCACGCCGTCGAGAACCATGAAATCGCTGGCTTCGAAAAATTGCAGGCCTGAGATATGCGCCGCCGAAGCCTTCTGCGTATTTTGCGCATAACGGAGGCAGGCCCCGGCCGCGCGGGTGGCTTCACCTTTGCCGGCCAATCCGTAACCGTCCAGCGTTTTTACGCTTAATTGATGTTTTAAGAGATTAACGCAATCTTCGAGCGTGTAATTGGAATCTTCGAGCGGAGTCAGGGTCGCGCCGGAAAATGACCTTTGTAGGGGCAGGGCTTGTCCCTGCCCGCTCTTGTCAAAAATGCTGCTCGCGCTGGCGCGCTCATCGGGCAGGGACAAGCCGCTGCCCCTACCGTTGCTTTCGATCAACGTCCGCAGATATTCGGGAAACAATATCTCTCTTGGACTATAAGATTCGAGCGCCGCGCAGATCTCCGCCCAGGCGCCCGCGCCGGTAATTTCGGTCGCGAAAAGATCGCCGGTTGAAAGCTCGAGAAAAGCCGCGCCGAAGGTTTCGCCGGTCGCGCAGACCGAAGCCAGATAGATCGATTCGCGCGACTCCATCAATTGCGGGTCGATCGCCGTGCCGGGCGTGATAACGCGGACGACTTCGCGCCGCACCAGTTTTACGCCTTTTCCGGCTTCCTCGGTTTGCTCGCAGATCGCGACCCGAAAGCCTTTTTTAATCAGCCGCGCAATATAATTGGGCGCGGCGTGGTGAGGAACGCCGCACATTGGGATCGGATTAGGACTGTCTTTTTGCCGCGCGGTCAGCGTGATCTCCATCTCGCGGGAAGCGGTGACGGCGTCTTCGTTGAACATTTCATAGAAATCGCCCATCCGGAAAAACAGGAGCGTGCCCGGATACTGCTTTTTGATCTCGAGATACTGCCGCATCATCGGCGTGACGGATTTCATGTCCATATTTATTGAGAAAGAGAATTTTAACTTGAAAGAGGTAAAGATAAAAATGCCGGGTTAATTATTAATGATTAGTGATTGATCCTGATCTTACATTAAACATTAATCATTAATCATTCATCACTAATCATTAATAAGAGCCCAGTCGCTACCGCTCCCGGTTCTGACCACTTACCACTGACCGCCGATCACTTTCCGTCCGATTCTTGTAAAAATTACAAATATGGAAGTTGAAACTGGCATCTATTTGATCTATTTTGTATAATCGCCCTTTGATTTACGTAATTTATAATAAACCTTTGTCACTGAGAGTTAATCTAAGTTTGCTGAGAAATTACTTCAATCATCCAACCATTGATGTCCAGGCATTTGAGGGAGACATGAATTTTATGACTTTTGCTATTAAAAAACTAATTTATTTTAGCTTGGCGGCCGCTTTGTTTAGCGGGCTGGCGGGCAGCGTTTTGGCACAGGCAGCCGACGGGATGGCGCAGCCGACACCGGTTCCGGTAGGCCCGCGAGATATGCGTTTCAAGGAACGTTATCGTTTCGGATTCTATGACCAGATCGAGATCGAGGTATTCAAGCATCCGGAATTTTCGCAAAAGGTCGATGTCGGCCAGGACGGAACCATTCGCCTCCCTAAGATTACCGAGCCGATCGTCGCAGTTTGCAAGACCGAAAGAGAGCTTTCCGACGAGATCACGGCAAAATACGCTAAATATTTACGTACTCCTTTTGTTACGGTACGCGCCGCGGATCAGAAATCGCAATCGTTTGCCGTTATCGGCGCGGTCGAAAAACCGGGCGCTTTTTTCCTGAACCGCCGCATCAAGCTGCTGGAACTGCTGGCTTTTGCCGGCGGCCCGAACCGTGACGCCGGGGCGAAGATACAGGTCGCGCGGACGGGCAGTTATTCCGTCTGCCAAAACGATATACAGGATCTGAGCACGATCGCCGATACCAGCAACCCCGATGTGCTGGTGCTGACCTATGACCGTGAAGACGTGCTCAGAGGCAAGGAAAGCGTCTGGATGCAGCCGGGCGACATCGTTTCCGTACTGCCGGCCGACGTGGTCTATGTCGTCGGAAACGTGGTTCAACCTAAAACGCTGCAGATCAAAAAAGAAGTTAGCTGTTCCCAGGCGATCGCCGCCGCCGAAGGCTTAAAACCTTCTTCCCGAAAGGACAAGATCAGGATATTGCGAAAGAAGCCGGACAGCATCGAGCGCGAGATCATAATTTGCGACCTTTCGGCAATTCAGAAGTTGGAAAAACCCGATCCGATCCTACAGGCCGACGATATCGTGGCAGTTTCGGAAGATCCCATTAAAAGCATCACCAGCGGTGTCATCAAAGCACTGATCGGCGGCTTGGGCAGTCTTCCATATTTCATAAAGTTCTAATAATAGATTTGGATATAACGAGAAATGAAAGATTCTAGAGAGATCATTCCCAGCCGCCCTTCCGAAAGAAGAGAGCTCGAACGGCCGGTGGAGCCTTCATACCAGGAACCCGGTAATTACGTTACTTACCGGACGGAAAACCAGGGCAGCTTTCAGGTTTATGAATACTGGCGCGCCATCCGCAAGCGTTTGTGGCTGGTAGTCGGCATCGCGGTTTTAATTACCACGCTGACCGCGCTTTATATGTCGCGCAAGCCTAACCAGTATCGCGCTAAAGCCACCGTGCAGGTCGATCTGGAACAGGCCAATCAGGACCTGATCACCACGTCTGATCGCCGGTCCACAGGGCTGAATACCGATCCCGCGTATTTCAATACGCAGCTTCAGCTTTTGACCAGCGACAGCCTGCTTCGCCGGGCGGTCAAGGAACTCGAACTGGAAAGTAACCCGGATTTTCAGCGCAGCGCGTTCGATGAATCCACCTCCACGACACAGTCGATCCTGCGCAGCCTCGGGCTGGCCACCAAGGAAGAAAAAAGGAGGTCAAAGTAGTTGACACTCCGCCTTCCGGCGGCAGCACCACCTCGGTCGAAGACACGAGGGAAGCGCTGAGAATGCTCCCGTATGTCGAGGTGTTAAAGCGCGGGCTGATCATCGACCCGGTCAGGGAAAGCCGTTCGAGCTTTAAGGAAACGCGGCTGATCGAAATATCATTCCAGCATACGAATCCTAATCTGGCGGCAACCGTCGTAAACGGCGTCGCCCAAGTATTTTCCAAACAGAACCAGGAAAAACGCTCCAAGACGAGCGGCGAGACCAGCGATTTCCTGGACAAGCAAATTGCGGATTACCAGACAAAAGTAAAAGAAGACGAGCAAACGCTGGGCCAATTGGGCAGCAGGGCCGGTATCCTGAAAACGACCGGCGATCAGACCATCGTCGTCGAGCGCCTGTCGGGTTTGCAGAAACAGCTGCTGGAAGCCAGCAATGAACGCCAAAAAGCGGAAGCCAAATACCGCGCGGCGATGCGCACTCAGGACACCCTGACGGCGCTGGCCGATCAGCAAAATCAATCCGACATCACCCAGCGGGAAAATATTGCGCGGGGACTGGAAGCTCAGTTAAGGCAAAAAGTTGATGAGCTTAATGCCGACAAGAGTAAGCTGCTGATAGAATTTACTCCCGAAGCGTCGGAAGTTCAGGAGATAGACAGAAAGATCCAGACTCTTGAAAACGCGATCAAGATCAACCGTAACGCCGCGCAGCAGGACATCGAAACGTACCGCAAGCGCGCCAAGGAAGTCATCGCGAATGTGTTCTTAAACGATTTCGAAAAGTCAAAAAACCAGGAATCGAAAGTAAAAGGGGATTACGACAATCAATACAATCTGGCGCAGGGGCAGAACAGCGCCGCCATCAACCTGCGCATTCTGGAAGACAGGCTCAAGACGAACAAGGAATTTTTGGACAGCCTGGTCAAGCAGCAGCGTTCGAATAACGTGATCGCGGTCGGCACCGATAACAATATCCGGGTCGTGGACGAAGGCCTGCCGTCGGATATTCCGGTGGCCCCGCGCCGCCTGATGACGGTCGCGGTATCGCTCATTCTTTCGACCTTGTTCGGAGCGGGTTTGGCGCTTTTCCTTGAATACCTCGACGATACTATTCGTTCGACCGAGGAAGTCGAAAATTACCTGCAGCTGCCGGCTCTCGCGGCGATCCCGACCATCGACACTCTTTCCCGAAAGCGGCTTTTACTGGTAGGAAATGCGGAGGACGGCGATTCGAAGCTAAATTCCGAATTGCTGATACATTCGGATTCCCGGTCGTCACTGGCCGAAGCTTATCGACAGCTTCGCACGTCGATCCTGCTTTCGACCGCCGGGCACGCGCCGAAATCCCTGCTGGTCACTTCCAGCCTGCCTTCGGAAGGCAAAACGACGACGGCCGTCAATACCGCGATCAGCCTTGCGCAGACCGGCGCCAGCGTGCTGATAATCGACGCCGATATGCGCCGCCCGCGTTTGCACAGCATCTTTAGCGTGCCTAATGTTGAGGGGCTCAGCACCATCCTGTCCAGCGCTATGCCGGAGAAGGAAATGCTGGACATTATTACCTATGACGAAGCGACAAAACTGAACGTGCTGCCTTCGGGGCCGGTGCCGCCGAATCCGGCCGAGCTGATCGGTTCGGAAGGAATGCGTAATTTACTTAAGACAATGGAAAACCACTTTACCCACGTCGTGGTTGACTCGCCGCCGATCGCTTCCTTTACGGATGGCGTGTTGATCGGTTCGGTGGTCGATGGCGTTATTCTGGTGGTGCATTCCGGTAAGAGTTCGAAACAGGTGATCAGGCGCTCGCGGCAATTCCTTAACGACGTCGGCGCGAAGATATTCGGCGTCGTGCTCAACAACGCTAACCTGCGCGCTCAGGATAACTACTATTACCAGAGTTATTATCATCGCAATTACTACCGGCAAGATGACGATCAATAATTGGAACTCTGAGACCCAACGCTGTTGGGTCTCAAAGTTATAGGACGGAAGTTTTACGAAGTTAAAGAAATATAATGGACAAACAGACAAGAGTTTTGGTCACCGGCGCGGGCGGTTTTATCGGCAGCCACCTGGTGACCTATTTACGGGAAAAGGGCTATTGGGTGCGCGGCGTCGATATCAAGGAGCCTGAATTCACGGCCATCGATACCGACGAATTTTTATTGCTCGATCTGCGGCGCTGGGAAAATTGCCTGAAGGCGACCGAGGGTATCGACGAGGTTTATGCGCTGGCTGCGGACATGGGCGGGATGGGCTTTATTTCCGCCCATCACGCGCAGATACTTTACAACAATTCGCTGATCAATCTGCACACGCTCGAAGCGGCGCGGGAAAACGGCGTGAAAAGATATCTTTATACTTCCTCGGCCTGTATCTACCCGGAATATTTGCAGGAAGAGACCAACGTCGTGCCGCTCAAGGAAGAGCACGCCTACCCGGCGCAGCCGCAGGACGCCTACGGGTGGGAAAAGCTGGTCAGCGAGATCCTTTGCCATCATTACCGCAACGATTACGGGATCGAGACCCGCACCGTTCGCTTCCATAACATCTTCGGCGAAAAGGGAACCTGGGAAGGCGGGCGCGAAAAAGCCCCGGCGGCGCTTTGCCGCAAGATCGCGACGGCGAAGCTCACCGGCGACCTCAAGATCGACATTTGGGGCGACGGCGAACAGACGCGCTCGTTTTGCTATATCAATGACTGTGTCGAGGGGTTGTACCGACTGATGCGCTCCGATTTTCACGAGCCGCTCAATCTGGGCCAGGACCGAATGGTCACGATCAATCAGCTGGCCGACATCATCGCCGCCGCCGCCGGCGTTGAGATCGAAAAACTGCATATCGACGGGCCGCAGGGCGTGCGCGGGCGAAATTCCGACAATACGAAATTGCGCGAAGTGCTCGGGTGGGAACCGGAAATTTCGCTCGAAGACGGCCTGGCAGTGACATATCGATGGATCGAAGAACAGGTTCGGGAACAGTTAGCCGCTACTCAGGAAAAAACTTCATCAGCCCAAATTTGACGGTCAGATCCACCGGCTTTAAATGAGTGAAAATCTGGTAAAAGTTGCTCTGGTGATTCCGGTCTATAATCGACGGGAAACCACTCTGCAAGGTCTGCGGAGTCTGTCCCGTATCGACAAGACGGGGCTGGACGTGCGCGTAATTATCGTCAACGACGGCTCGACCGACGGCACCAGCGAAGCGGTGCGGCGCGATTTTCCCGACGTGCAGCTGGTCGAAGCCGACGGCAGCCTGCACTATGCCGGCGGCACCAACCGCGGCATCGAAGCCGCGATGGAGTGGGGCGCGGATTACGTCGGCACGATGAATGACGATTCCATTTTTCACGATCAATTTTTACAGCGAATGCTCGAAGCGGCGGAAAATAATCCGCGTTCGGTGATCGGCGCGCTGCTGCTGCTTTGGAACGAACCGCACAAAGTTTTCCAGGTCGGGCAGGTCTGGGAAACGTTTTTCGGCGGCTGGCACATTCCCACGAATCTGACGGCGTTTTCGGTGCCCGACACTACGTTCGAGGTGGATTGCCTGGTGGGAAACTGCACTTTGATACCGGCCGAGGCGATCCGCGAATGCGGCCTGATGGACGAGGCCAGATTCAGACACGGCTGGGGAGACGCGCAGTATTTTTGGACCATGCGAAAGGCCGGATGGAAACTGCTGATCGAACCCAAGGCGCTGGTCTGGTGCGAACCGAACACTTATCCGCCGCCGCTCAAGACGCTGACGCTCGGGCAGCGGATCAAAGTATTATTTTTCGACCAGCGGCACCCGCTGAATTTAAAGCGGCAGTTCGACGCGCGCTGGTATGCCCGGCCAAGCGCCCCGCAGGCGCTGGTGGCATTCGGTATTTATGTGTTGAAAATTTCGATGAAGGGGTTAAAACTCGGGGATCCGTGGAAAAATGCCGGTGACCCGAAACAAAAATGGCCCAACCAGCCGACGAGCGGGCAAGCTTAAGGGTATAGGAAATAATATCGCGACGAAGCCGGAAAAAGTTCTTTACGTTTGGGATTATCTGGAATGGGGCGGCGCCCAGATACACTGGTTCGCTTTGATGCGCGAGGTGAAAAAATTCTGTCCCGTGATCGTGATCATCCCCGCAGCGTCCGATGGGCAGTTGATAAATTTTCTCGATCAGGTAGGCGTCCCGTACGAGTTTTTGCCTTTTCACCGCGATCTGAGCCCGGCTCCCGGACTCGCGCAAAAGCTGAAAATGCACTGGCATAAAGTGGCGCGGGAATACGCGCTGGTCCGTTATTTGAAAAAACATTCTCTCGGCGAAAGCGTTTTGCATATCGATCTCGCTCCGTGGCAGTCTTTACTGGCGCTGATATATCTTTGCCGGATGAGCGGGCAGGTTTTTATCACCATGCATAACCGCATCCGGACGGACGCCGCCTGGCGCCGGGCGCTGTGGAAAGTGAAGCTGTCGCTGATCTCGCGCTTCGATAATTTTCACGTGCTCGCATCGAATAAGGACGCGCGTGAAAGCCTGCGGTCGCTGGCGCCGGCAAAACTTGGCGACGAGATCGAAGTCACTTATACGAGCATCAATCCGCCGGAGATCGACGGGGTTTTGGAAGGCGAATTCGACCGTGCAGGCATTTGCAAAAAGTTCGATATCGCGCCGGATAAATTTACCGTGATCTGCGTCGGACAGTTTATCGACCGCAAAGGCAGATGGACATTTCTCGAAGCGGCGCGAAAACTCCGCGAAGCCGGCGAAGACATTCAGTTCGTCTGGATATCCAATTCGAAACCCGACGCCGCGGAATTAGAAAAAGTCGCGGGCTATGGGCTGGGCGAGAGTTTCAAACTGGTCACCAATGACCGGATCGGCAATGACCGCCGCGATCTGCTTCGGATGTACCGCCTGGGCGATGTCTTCGTGCTGGCGAGTTTTGTCGAAGGGCTGCCGATCGCGCTGCTCGAAGCGATGGCGTTGAAAATTCCCAGCGTCTCGACCAATGTCAACGGAATTCCGGAAGCGATCAGGCATCTCGACACCGGCTGGCTGATCGAGGCGGGTGACAGCGACGGGCTGGCGGAAGCGGTCAGGACGCTTAAAAACGATCCGTGGCTGAGAGAGAAACTTTCGGCAAACGGGCGGGAGATCGTCCTGCGCGATTTCGATGAAAGAGATGCGGCCAAAACCGCACTGGCGGCGTACCAAAAGGCTTTTGCCAAAAGACTTTCGCCAAAAAAGCTTTCGAACGGTTAAATTTTAATGGATATTATTCCGGACGAACAGCCGAAAGGCCCGACACAGACCCAGCGCTCTTCGGTAGCGGTCAACATGATCTTCGGGTTTTTGTCGTGGGTGCTGCCGGGAGCGGTGGCGTTCTTTTCCACGCCGATCGTGGTCAAAGCCCTCGGCGCGAATGATTTCGGTCTTTATGCCCTGGTCTTTGGATTTATCAGTTATTCGGTCAGTTTCAGCATCGGAAAAGGCGTGACCAAATACGTCGCGGAATACCGGCCGGCGGGCGATTATGAAAAGATAAACGACGTTATTTCCGCCACGCTGTTCTTATGTCTTTTGATCGGTTCGGGCGCGGCGCTTTTTCTGATCGGGGGAGCCGACTGGCTGGTCAGGAACGCGGTGCAGATCGATCCGGCCGACCAGGCTAAAAGTATTACTTCTTTTCACCTGGCGGCGTCGGTCATCTTTTTTTACACGCTGTCACAGGTTTTCAGCGCCGTGCTGACCGGGCTGCACCGCTTCGATATTTATTCGTACGTGACGACGTTTTACGGCGTTCTGCTGGCGGGCGGAAATATCGCGCTGGCGCTGCTCGGTTTCGGGCTGATCGAGCTTTTCTGGTGGAGCCTGTTCTCGAACGTGGTCATCTGCGTCGTTTATTTTCTCTGCGCGAAGTGGCTGATGCCGGAAATGAGAATAAAGATCAGCTTTCGGCGCGAGACCTTGTTCCTGGTTTTGAAATACAGCTCAGGGGTAATTCTCGGGCAGATCTTTGCCAATATTTTACTGCTTTTTGAGAGAGGCCTGATCGCCCGCAGTTTGGGCGCGGAATTTCTCACCTACTACGTTGTGCCGATGACGCTGGCGATCTATATTCATTCTTTCGTCGGCAGTTTTATCATGGTCATTTTCCCGAAGGCCAGCGAGCTCGGCGATCAGCAGGGTAAGCAGATAATTCTTTACGAGCGCACCACCAAGATCGTCGTCACCGTGGTCGGATTTATCGCGGTCACGATGATCACGGCGAGCCACATGTTTTTGGAAAAATGGGTCGGCATTCAGATCGCGGATAACGCCGCCGCCGTGCTCGTGCTTCAGGTTTTGATCTTTAGCCTGCTGGCGGTGGCCGGCATCACCTGGCAGCTGGCGGAAGGGCTGGGGCACACGCGTTATAACGCTTTGCTTACGTTTAGCTGGCTGGCGATCGGCTCGGTGGGCATGCTGGCGCTCATTCCATACTGGGGAGTCTTCGGCGTCGGCGTGGGGCGTCTGATCGGGGTGCTGACGATACCGCTGTCGATACTATATGTCGAGCATTGGCTCCTCGGAGGCGTGCGTTGGCGATTTTGGGTTAAACTCCTTTCGGTGTTATTAATAGCGGCGGCGGCGGCCGGTGTGGCGGAGTGGTTCCTATACCGGTATATGGCGGTTTCGTGGATCACGCTGCTGGTAGGCGGCGCGGGCGGAGCGGCCGTGTACGGCGCGATCCTGCTGATCTTCGGGTGGCTGACCCGCGATGAAAAGGAATTGTTCGCCCGGCTGGTTTTCCGGGCAGGTAAAGTATGAGTTTTATGAAGGGCAAGTTAGCTGAAAACTGGTTAAGGCTGATCCGGCTGTATACTTTTCATTCGCCGTTCAGAAAGGGCAAGGTGCGCCTGCACCAATTTGCCATGAATGTCTGCGCCGAAAAGCCGGACAATCAGATAGCGACGACATTCGACGGGCGGAAAATTCACATAAATCTAAGCGAGGGAATTTCCGACTCCGTCTATTTCCTCGGCGAATACGAACGCGAGATCACCAAATTACTCATCAAGATACTGCGCGAAGGCAGCGTATGCCTCGACGTCGGGGCGAGTTACGGTTGGTACACGACTTTGTTTTACAGCCGCTGCGGCGCGAGCGGGGAGGTGCATTCCTTCGAACCGTCTCCGCGGATGTTCGAAAAGCTCCAGATAAATACCAGGCTGATGGGAAACCCCGCCAATGTATTTCTCAATTTTCTCGCACTCGGCAACGAAGCGAAAGACGTGACGCTCCACAGTTTTCCCGATCTGACCGTCGGCCATAATTCACTCTCGACGATGGGTCAGGAAAATTTTGAAAGCTGGGAAGTCAAAATGATCACGCTCGATTCGTATTTATCGGAAAAAAATATCGACCGCGTGGATTTTGTAAAAGTCGATATCGAGGGCGCCGAGCTGCTCTTTTTGCGCGGCGCGGTTTCGCTCTTTAAGCTGGCAAAGCCGCCGATCTTTATGATGGAGATGGCGCTCAATACCTCGAAAGGTTTCGGCTACCTGCCGAACGACCTGATCGAATTCATCCGGTCACAGGCCGATTACAAGTTTTATATTATCAATGAATTTGAAGGCACCCTGGCGGAGACCTCAGGCTTTGCGGCGGAAGACATCGGCGCCAACGTGCTCTGCGTTCCGCAGGTGAGAATGGCGGAAATAGCGTTTTTAATTTGATCGCATTTGATCGTAAATGGATAAAAAGATCGAGCTGGTTCAGAGAGTGGAATTCGTCAAGGACGCCTGTCGCGGGCGAAAGGTGCTGCATTTAGGCTGCACCAATTGGCCTTACACTCAGGAAGCGCTCGATAATAATTCCTTGCTGCATTTAGAGCTAAAGGAGATCGCGGGCGACCTTTGGGGATTCGATTTCGATCAGCAGGGGCTGGACGTTCTGGCCGGCAAGGGCGTGGATAAACTTTACCGCGCCGACCTGGAAAAACTGGAGGAGGTCGAGATCAATGAGACCTTCGACGTGATCATCGCCGGCGAGATGATCGAGCATCTGAACAATCCCGGCTTGTTTTTGCAGGGAATTCAGCGGTTTATGAACCCCGGCACGCGGCTGGTGATCACGACCGTGAACGCCTATTGCGCTTTCCGGGTGATCCATTACGGCCTGCGCGGCAAGGGCGGCGCGGCGGAGCCGGTGCATCCCGACCACGTGGCCTATTATTCTTATTCCACCCTGAAGCTGCTGGTCGAGCGCGCGGGGCTGAGCGTGGACAGGTTCATGTTTTACGATCTGGGCAAGGAACACCGAAATTCGGCGCCCTGGTACATCAAACTCGCCAATGACCTTTGCGTGGGAATATCAAAACAATTGGCCGATGGGGTCATTGCGGAGTGCAAATTATCCGGCAAAAATGATAAAGTAGTTTAGTCGCGTAAGAGATGCAGAGAATAGAACTTAGACATATGAATCGGAGCGCCGGGAATCCCGCGGCGCTGATAGCCATAGTAGCCACCTGGCTGGTGGTGATCGCGGTCGCGGTCGTCTGGCTGCTGGTGGACAACGATTACACCAATCCTTTTCGGGATTACTATCTTTTACCGTGGGTTGCGATGACCGGCCTGATCGCCGTCGCTCCCGCCGCGTATCTTTTTTACCGGGGCCAGTTCGATCTTTTTCATCCGCTGGTTTTTGCCGCCTGGTGCTACGTTCTGCCCTGCCTGGTTTTCGCCGGCGTGATCCTGTCGGCCGGATGGTCCACACCCTACTTTATCAATTACATTCAGGATCCCGAATACACTTTCCCGCTGACGCTGGTATATATCTCGATCGGATTTATCGGATTGACCGTCGGTTTTATGCTTCCGATCGGCAAAGTGATGGGACAAACGGTCGAAAGCTGGCTGCCGAAATGGGAGTGGACGATGAATCACACCTGGATCGCCGGCTATCTTTTGGTGTGTGCCGGAACGCTGGTCAATATCATCGGCTTTCTTAACGGGCTGCTGGGATTTCAAAGATTCGATCAGGTCGAAACTTTTGACGGATTGATCTTTTTTCTCCTGATAATGTTTTTCCAGGGTTATTTCCTGCTCTGGTACGCGCTGTTTAAGACTCCGAACAAGGATTCTTCGTACCTGGTCACGCTTGCCATACTGATACTACTGGTTCCGCTGCGCATGGCGATCATGGGCAACCGCGGCAGTATGTTTGTCTGTCTCCTGCCGATCGCGTTCGCCTATATCGTTTCGGGCAGCAAGATCACCCTGAAACACGGTCTGATCTTTTGCGCGCTGCTGATGTGTTCTATCTTTATCGGGGTCGTCTATGGAACGACCTTCAGAAATATCAAAGGCTCGGAAGCCCGGGTTGGCTCGGGGGATTATATTGGCCAGGTATCCGCCACGCTCGAATATTTATCGGAAAAGGACCTCTCGCTTATCTTCGAGGACGCGGGGATCGCGCTGGCCGACCGGCTGGAAAATCTCAGTTCCGTGGCCGTAGTTGTCGCCAATTACGAAAAGCTGGCGCCCTACGAAGAAAGTTACGGGCTTTCGGGCAATATTTTGCGGGATACCTACACGGCGTTTATTCCGAGGTTTCTCTGGAACGACAAACCTCTGACGTCCGACGCCCACGCCTACAGCGATCTTTATTTCGATTACGAAAATAATTCGTTTGCGATCACTCCGTGGGGCGATCTGCTGCGAAATTTCGGGCCGGTAGGGATTCCAATAGGTATGATGCTGCTGGGAATTTACCTGCGGGTAATTCACGTGTCTTTAAGGCCGGCGATCCCGGGCTGGCAGTGGCGATCCGCCGCCTATTACCTGATGCTTACCACCATCTCATATGAGGCGTTCTATGCGACCTTGTTTCCATCCATCGTCAGAGTAGCCGCCGTACTGGCCGCCACCTTGTATCTCTCCAACCTGATCGCCAAAAAAACAGGCAAAACCTGGAGCTTCGCCAAATCCTAGGACACATGATACGCGGGTTCGTGATACGTAATACGTGGTACGCAATACGTGGTACGCAATACGTAGTACGCAATACGTGGTACGCAATACGTGGTACGGTGACGCCTCGCGTAAGATATCATTTTGCCGGTATATCGCGTGTTTTTTACGTTGCGTATCACGCAGCCGCCCTATCACGCACCCTTCCTCATTACGTACTACTTATTGCGTATCGCGCATTGCGTCCCTGCGTATCGCGTACAACCTTGTTAAATTTATTTGACGTTTGTTAAAATTCTTGCTAAGCTAGTATCAAACCTTGCCGAAACTCACAAGTTTTTAATTTTTGGGGAAAAGTGTACGCAAACCCAGCCAGTGCTGTCTGCGGTCATTTTTCCATTCGCCGCAAATATGGTTGCGGCATAACGGGGAAGTGTAATTACCGGCGCAAAAACCATTTAAAAATGTACTTGCAGTACTCAGGACGGGAGTGCGTCTGTAATTCGAATAACATCGATCGCCTGTCTTCGGCAAAAGCCGGGCGGCGATCAAACCTTCAGGGGTCTGAAAACTAGCTAATTAAGGAGAAGAGTATGAAGTATCTAACAGTTTCTTTATTACTGGTGATCGTGTCCGCGGCTTGCGTTATGAGCGTGGCCGGGCAAGGTTCGGGCTGCAGCAGCGGCAAGCGCGCCGACGGCATTTATTACACCGATTGTTACCCATTTAATGCGATGACCGACGGCGGGGACGACGAAAGACTGCAGAGAGCGGTTGACGGGGCCACCGGCAAGCTTATCTTTAACGAAGATATCTACTACGTTGACGAGCCGGTAAATCTTCACTCCTATCTGACGATCGAAGGGCTGTCGCCGATAAAATACGGTTCCGGCGGCTCCAGCCCGCGAGTCGTGCTAATAGCCGATAATCAAAATATTTTTCAGATCGGGCCGGGAGTAGTCGAATTGGCGATCCGGGATCTGGGATTTTATTATTACACCGATCCCATCGAGGCGCCTACGAACGCTAACGCCATTCAGGCCGAGGCGGCAAACAGCAGCAGCGGCACCAGCGTGATGATCGAATTCAGCAATCTCAGATTCTCTAATTTTACCAAGGGAATATATGTGAATAACAGCAGCACTCCCCCGGGATGGCAGTTTGACAACCTGCATGTTTCGGACTCGATCTTCGATGCCTGCAAATACGGCATTTACCTGAATTCGGACAATGCCGGCGCTCAGCTCGATAATCTTATGTTTTCATCGGGTGAGGATCAGAATGCCATCTGGATAGAAAGATCGGGTTACGTCACGATGAACATGATCGTCGGGAACGGGAACCGGGACGGCAAAGGGCTTCCGATCTCGGGAGAATTTATTCACCTCGACCGCCACTCGCCGATAAATATCAACAGCGCCTTCGGCGAAGCTTATACGAAATCGCTGACGATACTCGGCTACACCGAATATAAATTCGCGCCGGTCGTGATCACGAATAGTTTTCTGCCCGCTTGTGTGGACGCCGATACTTCCGACGACAGCGCTCCGGCGATCACGATAAATAATGCCTCGGTCGTTTCAGAAGGGAATTTCTACGGCTGCGGCGGGCTGGCGCGCCCGATAGTAGAAGGGACTTCCGATATCTATTCGACGGGGGACAAATTCTGCTCCGACGCGGCCCTGGCGGCGGATTCGGATTGTTTTGAACATGCATCCGGAAAACGCAGCGAATTCGTCTTAAAGAGCAACAAGGCGGTTTTAAGGATCGATAATAATGCCGCCAACGGCGACCTGTATCTGGCGACGCTCGATATCACCAACACCAACGATCTGGCCGCTAAGCCCCTGTTGTCGCTCACCAGCAGTATCTTCGGTTACCCGAGCGCAAGTGACGTCACCAAGGTGCGGTACGCTTTTACCCGGAATGGCACGACGGGCAGGCTCGAAGTTGCCGGCGACCAGGCTGTGCCGAACACCGGCTACGTTTTCAAAAACGGCCCGGTGCAGCTGCACAGCGTCACGCAGAGCAGCCTGTCGAGCTATAACGTTACTTCGGACAACGGGTCGATGCTCTTCTGTTCGGATTGCACGGCTCCGTCAACGCCGTGTTCGGGTTCGGGAAGCGGCGCGCTGGCTCTGCGGGTCGGCAGCGCCTGGAATTGTAAATAGAAAGGCCGTCTATTTTAGACTGTGTCGGTAGCCCCGCCCGTCAGCAAGGGCGCTTCTTTACAGCATGGAATGCGCCACTCCCTGACGTTCGGGCTACTGACACATTGCTTTGGCCAAAGACACAAACTCGAATTAAGACGCTACCTGAAAAGGGCTTCGCTTGTCGAAGCCCTTTTTCTGCGTGTATGATATAAAGTTTGGATATGGAAACAGTAGTTTTTACCAACGGGTGCTTTGATATCATCCACCCGGGCCACGTGGACCTGCTTGAGCGCGCTAAAGCCCTGGGGACGAAACTGATCGTCGGCATCAACAGCGATGCGTCCGTCCGGTCGATCAAGGGCGCGCCGCGGCCTTATTTGAGCCAGTCCGACCGCGCCGTGATACTGCTGGGGCTGAGTTCGGTCGATGAGGTCAGGATATTCGACGAAGCGACCCCGGCCCGGCTGATCGAAGAGATAAAGCCCGACGTTTTGATCAAAGGCGGCGATTGGCCCACCGATCAGATAGTCGGCGCGGATACGGTGCTGAAAAAGGGTGGAAAGGTGCTGTCGCTGCCGCTGCGGGAAGGATATTCGTCGAGCGCGATAGTAGAAAAGATCCAAAACAGACAAATGAACCAAACCGATATTTCACATGATTTTATTCGCCGTTCGCTGGAAGAGCATATCGAAGTTTTCCACAAACTGCTGAACGAATGCGGGCCCGCGATCGAGCAAAGCGGCGATATTATTTACGAAGCGCTGGCGGCCGGGAAAAAAGTGCTACTGTGCGGCAACGGCGGCAGCGCGGCGGATTGCCAGCATATCGCGGCGGAATTTGTCGGCCGGTTCGAAGATGAAAGACGCCCGCTGCCTTCGATCGCGCTGACCACGGACACTTCGCTGCTGACGGCGGTCAGCAACGATTACGGCTACGAAAAGGTCTTTGTCCGGCAGGTGCTGGGGCTGGCAGCGGAAGGCGACGTGCTGATCGGGATCAGCACCAGCGGCAATTCCCCCAGCATTCTTTCGGCGATCATGGCGGCGCGGGAAAAAGGCTGTAAAACCGTCGGGCTGACGGGAGAAAAAGGCAAAAAACTGGCCTCGTTGTGTGACGCTTCGGTGCTGGTGCCGTCGGCGCGAACCTCGCGGATACAGGAAGGCCATATCGCCATCGGCCATTTGTGGTGCGAACTGGTTGACGCAAAATTAAGAGAGGCCGATTCGAAAAACTAAAGGATCTTAATACTCAAAAATCAATGCCTTCAGAGCAGGATATCTTTTCAAAATTTTCACAGGTAAAAGTTCTGGTAGTCGGCGATGTGATGCTCGACCGCTACTGGTGGGGCAGCGTCGATCGCATTTCGCCGGAAGCGCCGGTGCCGGTCGTCCGTCTGAAAAGCGCCGATATCACCGCCGGCGGCGCGGCCAATGTCGCGGCTAATATCGCCGGGCTAGGGGCAGTTTCGTACCTGGTCGGGCTGATCGGCGAAGACAAGGAAGCCGAAGAATTAAAACAGTCGCTGGAGAAGCTGGGAATTTCCGCCGCCGATCTGCAGGTGATAGGCGGCCGACCGACCACGGTCAAAACCCGCGTGGTCGCGCACAGCCATCACGTGGTCAGGATCGATAACGAGCATACCGACGGGCTGGATGCGCGGCAGTCGGCGGCCGTCTGGCAGGGAATGGCGCATTTGATCGGGCAGGTCGATATCGTCGTGCTGTCGGATTATGCCAAGGGGCTGCTGAGCGACGATCTGCTGGCGCGGATACTGCGGGAATGCGCGGCAAAGTCTAAGCCGGTTCTGGTCGATCCGAAGGGACGGGAGTACGGCAAGTATAAAGGCGCCACACTGCTCACACCGAACCGCAGCGAAGCGGTTCATGCCGCCGGGCGGGACGACACGGACGCGGCCGCGCAAAAATTGCTTTCCGAGGTCGAACTGGAATCGCTGATCATCACTCAAGGCGAACAGGGAATGACGCTCTATCGCAAAAATGCCGAACCAGTGAACTTCCCGGCGCTGGCGCGGAAAGTTTACGACGTGACCGGCGCGGGAGACACCGTCATCTCTACGCTTGCGGTCGCTTTGGGCGCGGGCTGCGATCTGCCGGGAGCGGCGCGGCTGGCCAACATCGCCGCCGGATTGGTGGTCGAAGAAGTAGGCACAACGGCGATCAAATTGGATCAGCTTAAACAGGCGGCGGACGTTTCATAGGCCGGGATTTTTGGGCCCGGCAGATATAAGGTTAAAAAAGACACATTGAATAGCGGACTGCATTTTGCACCGAAAAAAATTCTGGTTTTTCGTATCGGGCATTTGGGCGACACCTTGGTCGCCCTTCCCGCAATGTGGGCGGTAAAGCGAAATTTTCCCGACGCGCACCTCACGCTGCTGTCGAATTTCAGCGCGGAAAACGCTAATTACCTGACCGCGAAGGGCGTTCTGCCGGACGAGGGTTTGTTCGACGACTGGCTTAGCTACCCCACGCAAACGGGAACGCTCGATCGACTGGCCAGCCTTTCCCGGCTTTTTTTTGAGATCAGAAAAAACAAGTTCGACACCCTGATCTACCTGATGACCGGAAATCGCCAGCCCCGCCAAATAGCGCGCGACCTCCGATTTTTTCGGTGGGCCGGGATCGGGCAGCACGCAGGCACAAAATATTTATTAAATAATTTTCTCCCGGAAGAAGTGTCCGCGCCCTTGCCGGTGATCGAAAGGGAACATCTTTTTTCTCTCAAATGCCTCACCGAAGAGGGAATAGGTTTGGCCCCTCAAGCTGGCGATCCGAACGAGCTTTTACTTACCGGTGAAGAGAAGGCGTACGCTCAAACCTGGCTTAACGAAAATTGCCGTGAAGCGCTGGCGGAAAATCGCCTGATCGCCGTCGCTCCCGGAAGTAAATGGAATTCGAAAGTCTGGGACGAAGAGAAATATACCGAAACGCTTCTGCGTCTGATAACGAGTAAGAATTTATTTCCGGTTATTTTTGGCGGACCGGAAGATGGTGATAAGGCGGAGCGAATTCTGCAAAAGACCGGGATCGGGGCAAACGCGGCCGGGAAATTGAACGTGCGCCAGGCGGCGGCGGCGCTTTCGCACTGCTTGTTATATCTGGGCAATGACACCGGAACGATGCATCTGGCGGCCGCGGTCGGCGTGCCGTGCGTAGCGGTGTTTGCCGCGATCGATTATCCCGGACGCTGGTACCCGTACGGCGAAAAAAATATTATTCTCAGAAAAAGCGTCCCGTGCGAAGGCTGCCATTCACCGGAGTGCAAATTTAACCGGGAATGCCTGGATATAAGCGTCGATCGGGTTTACGAAGCCTGTCTAAAAGTTTTAGATTCGAAATAGCGTCATTGTGCCGGAAGATAAAAAGAAAGTTTTAGTGATCAGCGATTATTACCTGCCGGGATTTAAAAGCGGCGGGGGACTGCGCACCGTCGTCAATATTGTGGAGCGTCTGAGCGGCCGCTACGATTTTTGGATAATCACGCGCGACCATGACGGCAGGCTCGACAAAACCCCGTATAAAACGGTCAATATCGACAAGTGGAATGCGGTCGGGCCGGCGCGGGTCTTTTATCTTTCGAAAGACAATTTGAAAATATCGACGATCAAAAAGCTGGTTGACGAGGTCGCGCCGCAGGCGATCTATCTGAACAGCTTTTTCGCCACCCCGGCCAATTTTCTTTTATTTTTACGCCGGCTGGGAAAGATAAAAAGCGGCGTGATAATGGCGACTTGCGGGGAACTGATCGCCGGCGCATTGCAGTTTAAAACGCGGAAGAAAAAGCTGCACATTTTGGCCGCCGGGTTGATCGGATTGCACCGGGGATTGATCTGGAAGGCAACCACCGAGCTTGAAAGATCCGACATCGAAAAGATTTTAGGGAAAAAAGAACACATGTATGTCGCAGCCGATCTGCCGCCAAAAACGATCTTTCCCGATTACGATCCCTCGCTCAAGCCGCGGAAAATAAACGGCGAAATAAAACTGGTTTTTCTGGCGCGTTTTGTCCGAACCAAGAATTTCGCTTTTTTACTGGATTTGCTTGATAATGTTTCGGGCAGGATCACGATCGATGTGATCGGCGATCTCGAAGACATGACCTACTGGGAAGAGTGTCTGGAAAAGATAAAAAAACTGCCGGCGAATATTACGGTTAACTATCTCGGCGCGCTGGATAACCGGCTGGTTCCGAAAAAATTGGCGGAATATCATTTTATGATCCTGCCAACGCTGAACGAAAATTTCGGTCACGTATTTCTCGAAGCGCTTTCCGCCGGATGCCCGCTGATAATCAGCGACCGCACGCCTTGGCTGGCGCTGGAAGAGAAAGGCGTCGGCTGGGACATTCCGCTGGAAGACAGGCAGCATTGGATAGAAACCGTGCAAAAATGCGTCGAGATGGAACAGACAGAATATCGCAGGTTATCGGATTCGGCGCGGGAATATGCCGTAAGGTGGCTGGCGGACGAATCTTTGGAAAAAGACACCGTTGCCGTCATCGAAGCCGCGATCAGGGCGAATAGAAATTAATGAAAGTTTTAGTCCTCGGCGCCAGCGGAATGCTCGGCCACAAATTAGCGCAGAGCTGGAACGGCCGCTTCGATGTCTGGGGCGCGATTCGCGGCAAATTCGCCGATTACGAAAAATACGGGATTTTTAATAAAGAGCGGACGATCGAAAACATCGATGCGCTGAATTTCGAAACCATCGCCGGCGCCGTCAGATCGGTTAAACCGGACGTCGTGGTAAACGCCATCGGTATCATTAAGCAGCTTCCCAGCGCCAAAAATACCGTGCTGACGCTGTCGGTAAATTCCATACTGCCACACAAGCTGGCCGAGCTCGGCGAGAGTGAACGCTTTCGTTTGATCACGATCAGCACCGACTGTGTTTTTAACGGCGAAAAGGGTAATTATTCCGACGACGACCCTTCGGACGCGGAGGATCTTTACGGGAAAAGCAAATACCTCGGCGAGGTTTCTGCGAAGAATTGCCTGACGCTGCGCACGTCTATCATCGGGCGGGAATTGGAAACCGCGCATAGTTTGGTAGAATGGTTTCTGAGCAATCGGGGCAAAAAGGTAAAAGGTTTTAAGAAAGCTATTTACAGCGGGTTTCCGACGATAGTTTTAGCGGACATTCTCGCCGGTTTAATCGAAAATTTTCCCGCGCTCGAAGGTGTGTACCAGGTGTCGAGCGAGGCGATAAATAAATTCGATCTTTTGGAATTGTTTAAGAAATATTACGACGCCGATATAGATATCGAACCGGACAGCGATTTTACGATCGACCGCAGCCTTAATTCGGACAAGTTTAGAAGCGTTACCGGATTTCAGCCCGAGGCCTGGGAAGCAATGATAGAAAAAATGGCGCAGGACCCTACGCCGTATGATGAGTGGAGAAAAAGCTAAGTGAATCTTGAAGGCAAAAGAATACTGGTCACCGGCGGTACCGGTTCGCTGGGACAGACGCTGGTCAGAAGACTACTGGCCGGAGCGCAGGGCAGCCCGGCAAAGATCACCGTGTTTTCGCGTGACGAGGCAAAGCAGCATTATATGCGGCTTGATTTTATGCACCGCAAAGCCGCCACCGATGACGTCATCTATAACAATTCGCAAAACATTTTAAAGTTCCGGATCGGCGACGTTCGCAACTATTCGTCGCTGGTCAACGCCATGCGCGATGCCGACGTCGTCTTTCACGCGGCCGCCCTCAAACAGGTGCCGTCGTGCGAGTATTTTCCGTTCGAAGCGGTCCAGACAAATATCATCGGCGCGCAAAATCTGGTACAGGCCATCCGTGAAAACGATCTGCCGGTCGAGCGGGTGGTCGGGATCAGTACCGATAAGGCATGCAAGCCGATCAACGTGATGGGCATGACCAAGGCGCTGATGGAGCGCATTTTGATCGAAGCCAATCGCGAATGCGAAAAGACGGATTTTCTCTGCGTTCGCTACGGCAACGTGATCGCTTCGCGCGGTTCGATCGTGCCGCTTTTTGTCGAGCAGATAAATAATAATCTGCCGGTCACCGTCACGCTCGAAGAAATGACGCGTTTCCTGCTCTCGCTCGACCGCGCCGTCGATACCGTTCTGGCCGCGCTGAATGAAGGCGGCGCAGGGGAAACCTACATTCCGAAAGTTCCGGCGGCAAAGATCGTCGATGTCGCGCAGGCGCTGATGGGAAGCAAAGACCTGCCGGTAAAATTTACCGGAATCCGGCCGGGGGAAAAAGTTCACGAGATAATGGTCTCGGAGGAAGAATGTTTCCGCACCTCGGAACGGAACGGCTATTACGTCATCCATTCGATGCTGCCGGAATTGCGCGGCCACGACGAGATAGACGTGGCGATGACCAGCGAATATTCCTCGCGCGACAATAATATTTCCGTCGCCGAATTGAAAGTACTGCTGGCCGGCGCCGGCGGAGAGATCGCGGCGTTTAGGTAGCATGAAGTGGTAACTGGTAGCTGATAATTAGTAATTGGTTAATGATGATCGGGAGCCGGTGGTTGGTAAATGCGGCAAAGTTATCTGCTAACTTAAAAATCCACATACTAATACCTATTACTATCAACCAGATGACCAATTACTAAAAGCCAATTACCAATCACCGACAGCCAATTACTAAACATGAAAATAATGACCATTTTCGGGACGCGGCCCGAGATAATCAGGCTTAGCGGAGTGATGAAACTGCTCGACGGGTTTTGCGAACAGGTGATGGTTCACACCGGGCAAAATTATCACGAAAGCCTCAGCGATATTTTTCTCCGCGATCTGCAGGTGCGTACGCCGGACGTTCATTTAGGTATCAGATCCAATTCTTTCGGCGATCAAATCGGCCAGATACTTTCGAAAACCGACGACATTCTCGCCGAACATAAGCCGGATAAAGTTCTTATTCTCGGCGATACCAACAGCGCGCTGACGGCGATCGTGGCCGCGCGGCGCGGCATTCCCGTCTATCACATGGAAGCGGGCAACCGGTGCTATGACGACCGTGTGCCGGAAGAAATAAACCGCCGAATCGTCGATCATTCCAGCACCGTGCTGATGCCCTATACCCACCGGAGCAAGGACAACCTGGTTCGCGAAGGCATCGAACGCGAGCGAATTTTTGTTACCGGAAATCCGATCAAGGAAGTCCTGGACGATTTTGTCAATGAGATCGACGCCAGCGAAGCCCTGGATAAATTCGGCGTTAATGTGCGCGAATATTTTCTGGTAACGCTGCACCGGGCGGAAAACGTCGATTCGTCCGCGCGGCTCGATCAAATCCTCAAAGGCCTGGCAGTGATAGGGGAAAAATATCAAAAACCGATGCTGGTCAGTGTGCACCCGCGGACCGCGGAAAAGTTAAAACAGTTCGGGCTCGAGCCGGGATCGGACCAGATCAAATTACTCGAGCCGCTCGGGTTTTTCGACTTCGTTAAATTGGAAAAGAACGCGCTGGTAGTTCTGTCCGACAGCGGAACGGTTCAGGAAGAATGCGCTATTTTCGGCGTCCCGAACGTGACCGTGCGCGACGTGACCGAACGGCCTGAGACAGTCGAATGCGGCAGCAATATCATCAGCGGCGCGGAAACGGATTCGCTGGTCAGGGCGGTGGAAATGGCCACCACGCTGACGCCCGATTGGATCGCTCCGGCAGAATACATGGCGGAAAATGTCTCGCGCACCGTGGTCAAGATCGTTCTCGGTTACAGCAGCATCAAAAAGCACGTTTAATCAATGCCCGCGACCCCAAAATTTACTCTTGCCATCGAAACCGCCACTCAAAAGGGCAGCGTCAGCCTGCTGGAAAACGGCCGGGAGATCGCTTTTTGGGCAGGGGATGGGGGCAAGTCGGTTTCTTCCGAATTATTGCCCCAGATCTCAAAATTACTGGCGGATGCGGGCATCACGATAAATGACGTCGATCTGTTGGCGGTTTCCGCCGGGCCGGGGAGTTTTACCGGCGTCAGGATCGGACTTGCCGCGGCACAGGGGCTGCAAATGGCTTCCGGGATCCTCGCGGCGGCCATTCCATTGACCGAGGCGATAGCCTGGAGTGCCCGAACCAATGCCGGGGTCCTGCCAGTCCTCTGCCTGATCCCTTCCGGGAGGGGAGAAGCTTACTGGCAGGAATTCGACGGCCGCAACGCCGTGACCGAAGTGATAAGCAGTAAGATAGAGGAAATAGCCGAAGTCCTTTCCGCAAAAGAGGTGTATTGCGCCGGCGCGCCCGGCCTCAAGCCCGAATATATCGAACAGATAGAGCGCGGGGCAGGGAAGAAGGTAAATATTACCGGCGACAACCTGGCAAAAAGTATCGGCGAGGCGGCTATTTACCGACAGGAGACAGGTGAGAACTTTAATGGCGGGGCGCTTTCGGCGATGTACGTCAAAGGCTTTAATGCCGGACGCGGGTAATGAAAAAGCGATATGGAGCAGGCAGTTTCTTACGCGGCGATGACCGAAGACGATATTGACGGCGTACTGAGCATTCAAGCCGCCTGTAATCTAAGTCATTGGCACAGAGCATCTTATCTGGCAGCATTAAACGACCCGAATTCAAGGGTTTTCGTGGCAAAAGTCGCGCAATTGCCGGTCGGCTTTATATTAACGCGTCTGATAACGATAGAGTCTCTTTGCGAAATTTTAAATATCGGCGTCATTCCTAGTTACAAAAGAAGAAAAATAGGGAAGGGACTCCTTTTACATCTTTTAAGTAATTTAGACGGCCAAATTTCCCGGGTTTGGCTCGAAGTCAGGGAAGGAAATCTTCCGGCGATCGGTTTTTACGAAAATCAGGGGTTCAAAATGGTGGGAAAACGGAAGAATTTTTATCGCGATCCGGTCGAAAATGCCTTGTTAATGGAAAAAGACCTTTGTGTCGGCAGCCCGACCGTAAGGGAAGGCGCATTTTCAGGCAATAAATAAGCGCCCTTGGTGACGCGCGGCCCCGGGGCGGGCGTCCCAAATAACAGCCCCCTCGATCAAATCGCTTGCGGGCAACCTTAATTTGAGGTAACATTTTTATTAACGCCCTTAGAAGTATCTTTGAATGGACGGCGTTTTTGTCCAAATCAAATATGACCAAAGAAAGGAAATGAACTGCCATGGACAATGCAACTACCGATAGCTTAAAGGAGCAGCTGATGAAGGAAAATTCAGCTTTCCGGGACCTGGTATCACAACATCAAAAGTATGAAGAACGACTCAGCCACTTATCCAACCTTCATTATCCCAGCGAAGAAGAACAAGAAGAAGAAACATTATTAAAACGAAAAAAATTAGCAGTTAAAGACGAGATCTACGCGATCATGTCGGAATTTTCTCAACCAGCAGTTGGTCACTAAATAAAAAAATTTCATTCCTATGGAAATAAGGCTTAAGGATTTGCCCTTAAGCCTTATTTCTTTTGGCAACTATTGGGCGAATAAAACAGTGTTCCGCGCGAAGTGGAAAGGGCGAAACCGTCCAGTACGCCGGCCGAAGCGCCGGTAAAATACCCTTCACCCGGCAGGAAGACGTTGTTGACGAATTTTCCGCTGGACAGATTCAGGATCACGGCTTCGCTGCCCGCCGCGGTCACGAACATTCCGTAACCGTCGCGCAAAACGGGTTTTCCCATCAGCCTGCCGGAAAATTTGCGCTTCCATTTCCGGTCGCCGCGCGTCACTGAAAGCATATAAGCAAAATTGTCGTTGGAAGATACCAGGATGCCCTGATCCGTCAGCGAAATGTCGGACACTTCGGCCCCGGCGCGCGCTTTCCACAAAACCTCTCCGGTCGCCAGGCGCGCGGCGAAAATGTTTCCCACCTGATCGCTGTAAATTATCAGATCGTTGGCAACAGCCATCGGCCCGGTGAGTTCCGTCTGCGCGGGTAAATTTTGCGCGACCTTGCCGTTTTCGAAGCTTATTTCCAGCAGTTTTTTTTCCGCCGCGCCGGCGATCAACCCCTTGTCAAATAAAACCGGAGCGGCCGTGAACTTGCCGCCGCTCGGCGACCGCCAGAGCGCGTCACCGTTAGCCGCGTTTAGTGCCGAAATTCCGCCGTCTTCGCGGATCAGAAAAATGCTGCTCGCTTTCGTCAGTAAATAAAATTTATCGGAAAATTCCAGTTCCTTTCGCCAGGCCGTCACGCCCGATTCGTCGCTCAGAGCGTTGATAAAAAGCGAGATCTTGTCTTTTTGTTCGCCCTCCTGCCGTGTGATAACAATGATCCGGCCGTTTTCCGCCAGTTTCATCGCCTCGATCTCGCCGCCTAAAGCCGTGCGCCAGGCTTGTTTGCCGGTAGCGGAATCCACCGCCGTTACCGCGCCGTCGCTCGCGGCGATATATAAAAACCCTTTTGGCCCGGAGATCGCGGGAATATTCACCAGCGCTTCCGATTCGAACGTCCAGCAAAGGGGAATAGGTTTTTCCCACGGAGTGAGCGATTTGTCAGCTCCCGTTTGAAAAGCGCGTAAAGACGGTAAAATACCGGCAAATAATAAAAGCAAAACGGCGCTGAATGTGCTTTTTGTTAAAACTCTAAGCATACTTGACCAAGTATAATAGATGACAGTAACATCCTAGGAGTTCGATACATAACGAAAACCCACTGGAGATATATAAATGTCCTTTAATAAGATCATAATTATCGGCAATCTGGGCAGAGACCCCGAGCTTCGCTACACCCCCCAAGGTACCGCCGTTTGCAGTTTTTCCCTCGCGACCAACGAAAAAAGAAAAGACCGCGCCGGTGAATTACAGAGTATCACTACCTGGTTCCGCGTCACACTCTGGGGAAAACAGGCCGAAAATGCTAATAAATTCCTGACCAAAGGGAATCCTGTCTATATCGAGGGACGTTTGCGCACCGAAGAATGGACCGACCGCGACGGCAAGGCCCGCACGTCTTTAGAGGTGCAGGCGACGGATATGCAGTTTATCGGCTCGCGCAGCGACGGCGAATACAGCGGGGGCGGGGGCGGAGGCTACGGCGGAGGCTCACATGACGAAGGCGGTTTCGGCGGCGGCGGCCACGAAGACGAAGGGCACTCAGCGACACCCGCGCCCTCCGGCGGCACTGTCAGCGGGGGCGGCAGCGATGATGATATCCCGTTTTAAATTTGGTTTGTTCTCCCTAGATCTGTTTTTTTCATCACACTCCCGGTAATTTGCTAAGAGGGACAAAGCATGAGGCGGTTTTACACCGCCTTTGTATTTTTCGCTTTTCACCACCAAAAACACTCTAGCCTTGACACCGGGCGCCACGCCGATCTCTGCCGCAGCGTAATGTCTGAAGAGAGTTTCAATCTCGAGACAGTCTGGTTCGTGCCGATGTTCTGCGTTTTTTTACTTCTTCCCAATCATAAATTGCCGGATCTTCATCCAACCATTTACGAGCAGCAATTGTATCGTAACTGGCCAAACCTTTCAGCGTTTGGACAAGTGACGACATTTCTCCGCACTCAAGGTCGACGAGCGTGGATGGGGGGTACACCAAAGCACTCCAAGGCATTCCATAGGAGGATAATTCCGTCTCGAACCAGAACCAACGATCGCGTTCGTTGACATAGGATTCGGTTACGTCCTCAGTAAGGCGTAAAAACATCGCCGAACGTTTTATTCCGTGACGGATATAATATTCTAACGGCATAGTTCGCCGGACAGGTATATGCCATTTGTCAAACCACAGGACAACGCCTTTCTTCCGGAGGTCTTCTGCGAGGTTGTAGGCGAGTTCCTCGTCATCAAAGCGATAAGAGAGAAAAGCGTCAAAAAGCGGCTCGGATTCGGGCGGCCCAAGATCATATTTAATAACGATAGAGTATCGCGCTCGGTTGAAAAGAAATGCCCTGGCATGGTATTGTTCTGAGCCCTCTTTAAAACGTCTCCAGCTGCCCTGCTCCCTAATCTCAATTTTCATTTTCGATACTGTCTCGAATCCTTTTACCGAAGAAAATCGTATGGCGGCCTTCTCTGTTCTACCCACGTACCAAAGCTCTTTATCCGACAAATCCCACTGGATAAGATTCCGGCTCTCTTGTTCAGCCCACCAGTCTAAATTGTAATGTTCAACCATGTGCTTTCGTTATAAAACGGGCACATTTTACAACTAAGTTTACGTATAAAAAAGGCGGGGAATCTGGAAACCCCGCCTTTTTTGTATGCATGTTCATCTCGAACGGTGACTCGCCTTGAAAACTATTTCTTATTATTGGCTGCCGGCTTTTCTATATTTTGTCTCTTACTTATTTAACCGCTCAAAATTCGCTTTCGAGCTTTTCGCCAGCATCGTCTCGCCGCTGGTTTCCGCCATCTTGTACGCTTTCTCGAACAGGTCGCGCGCCTGTTTCAATTTACCATCCGCTTCATAGGCCGAGGCCAGACTGTCATAGGTATTTGCCGACGCGGGGTAAATCTCGGTGTTGCGCTTAAAAGCTTCGATCGCGCCGGCAATGTTTTTGGCGCGTAAAAATTCAAAGCCGAGCTGATTTAACAGATCTTCCGGCGGTTTGACCTCGTAACCAAAACCTTTGCTCAAGCTCCGGTAATGATCTTCCATTTCCTTTAGAGACTTTACCGGCGGCAGAGCCCATCCTTTAAATATCTTGCGCAGCCCGGCGGTGTAAACATACAGCACGCCGGAGCTATGATTTTCTTCCTTGAACTGGTGAAATTCGTAGGTAAAATTCGACGCGTTCGCTTTGTCCAGCACGTCTTTGAACGCATCGAAGCTCGGAGTGTAGATCGGCTCGTCGCCGACGCCCAGGTACATCGTCTTGTTCCATTCCTTTTTCTGCTTCAGCATCTCTTCGGCGCGTTTTATAACCAGATTTTTATCGTAATAAAGAGCCGGGCTGGCCGCGATATAGGCGTTGAACATTTCCGGCCGGGCGACAAAAGAATAAACCACGAACAGGCCGCCGAGCGAATGCCCGGCGAAAACACGGAAAGGCTGTGTCCGGTAGTTTTTCTCTACCAGCGGCATTACTTCGGTCTGAATAAAATCGAGAAATTTATCGCCGCGCCCGCTCGGGTAGCGTTCGATCTGTGTCGGCGTCAGGTCGAGCGTGCGGGTCTTATTCTGAATACTGACCAAGATCATTTCCGGTATCTGCCCGCCCCACGCCTGATTGTCCAGAATGCCGGGCATCATGCTGGTGTGCGGCGCGTGCCCGTCCAGCATATAAACCACCGGGTAGCGATCCGCGCCCTGATTATAACCGGGCGGCACCCGCACCAGGATAGAACGGTCTTCGCCAAGCGCCGCCGATTTGATGATGTGGCGCGTGTGAGTGACGCTGACCTCCTGCGGCGAGGGCGCCTGAGAGTAGGCGCCGATCGAGAAAAGCAATAAACATAAAAATGATAGCGATCTAAGGAACATTAACGTCCTCCAAAGTTGGAAAAATATTTCGGGTTCACCTGACCCGTTTTTTACGTTCGCGGGTGCAAAAAAGTTTTAGCTTAAAAAGAGAGAACCACCCCGTCACGCAAAGCCGCGCCACCCCTCCTTCGTAAGGAGGGGAGTCAGGAAAGGCGCGCCAAAACTCCCCTCCTTACGAAGGAGGGGTGCCCGAAGGGCGGGGTGGTTCTTGCAACGGCGCACCAGCGCCGATTAGCGTCTGACTGACAATAACCGGTTGCTCACAAAATCCTTTAATTCTACTGTTTGTAATGATATACTTCCGTTAATTTCTTTCTTTTCATAGTTCTGAGCGTGGAGACAATATCTTTCCAGGCTTAAGGAGCAGGGTAAAAATGATCACAAAATCCGTAGTTTACCGTTGGCCGGCAGTTGCCTTTATTTTTTGCCTGATCGTCTTTTCGGCGTTGCGCCAGGCGGATCGGGTCGAAGCGGTGGCGAATCCGCTGGATGTGTCGTTCGGCGCGGGCGGTAAGGTGATTACCAACATCCTGTCCTACAAAACCGTGGCTGCGGACGTCGCCATTCAACCGGACGGTAAGATAGTCGTCGTCGGCTACACCTATGACACCAGCCCGGCCCCAACTTTCTTTTCAGTGGTCCGCTACGATCCGAACGGGTCGCTCGACACCACGTTCGGCGGCGGCGACGGGATAGTTACCGGCCAATTCCGTGATTCCGCAAGCTATCTATCGAGCGATGCGGCTTCGGTAGCTATCCAGCCCGACGGAAAGATCCTTGTCGGCGGCTCCTGTTATCAATACCCGTCGCCGCGTACGGATTTTGCGGCGGCGCGCCTGAATCCGAACGGCTCGTTCGATAACACTTTTGACGGCGACGGCCGCATGACCATCGCGATCGGCCCGGAACATGACATCTTAAAAGAAATAACCATTCAGCCGGACGGCAAAATTATTCTTTCCGGAAATACCAGGGAGGGCGTCGATGATTATCCCGCACTCGTGCGTTTAAATCCGAACGGCTCGCCGGATACCGGTTTTTCCGCTGACGGCGTAATTACAAACGTGCACGATATTTTCGGATCGCTGACCGCGCTGCTGGTTCTGCCCGATGGAAAGATCAGCGGCATTGTCAGCGTCTGGGGCTACGGATCGAATGATATTATGCTCATCCGCTACAATGGCGACGGCTCGCCGGATACCACGTTCGATGGCGACGGCCGGCGGCTGACAAAATTCATCGGACACAGCGGGGGCGCAAATGCAGCGGCCCTGCTGCCCGACGGCAAAATGATCCTGGCAGGCGGGATCAATATCAGCTCGTTCGAATCCCACCTGGCTTTAATGCGCGTCAATCCGGATGGCACGATCGATACATCATTCGGCGGAGGAGGTCTGGTAACGACTTCGCTGGGTGGAAACCGTGATTCGCTGCTCGATGTGGCGATTCAGCCGGACGGCAAAATTGTCGCCGCCGGGGGCGTTTTCCTTACAGTTAATAATTCTTCCGACTTTGCCCTGTTACGGTTTAATGCCGACGGTTCGCTGGACACGACCTTTGACCTCGACGGCAAGATCCTTACGTCATTCGCAGGCGGCAGCACGCAGGATAACGTCAGCGCCATGGCCCTGCAGCCGAACGGCAAGGCTGTGGTAGTAGGAATTACCGGCCGGCAAGCCGCCATGACGCGTTATATGGGCGATATTCATACCGCGGATTTCGACGGCGACAGCCGCAGCGATATTTCCATTTGGCGGCCGTCGGGCGGCGCATGGTATTCGCTGCCCAGCAGCAGCAGCGGCGGTTTTAGCGCGGTTTCCTGGGGCTTAAGCTCGGATAAACCCGCTCCCGGCGATTATACCGGCGACGGCATAACGGACGCCGCGGTGTTCAGGCCGGCGGATGGCGGCTGGTACATTCTGCGGAGCGAAAACTCCTCGTTTACTTTCGTGGGTTTCGGCCTATCCGGAGACATTCCGGTTCCGGCGGATTTCGACGGCGACGGGCTGACCGATGTCGCCGTATTTCGCCCCTCGAACGGCGCCTGGTTTTCGATGGACAGCTCGAATGGAAACGTCCGGGGAAAACTGTTTGGACAAAGCGGAGACATCCCGATCCCGGGCGATTATGACGGCGGCGGCAGCGCCGACCTCACGATCTTTCGCCCGTCAACCGCCACCTGGTACCGGTTTAACGCGGCGGACGGGCAATTTTTCATCACCCAATTCGGCGCCGGCGGCGACCAGCCGGTATCCGGTGATTTCGACGGCGATTCGAAGACGGATATTGCGATATTTCGGCCCTCGAACGGTGTTTGGTATTCGATAAACAGCTCGAACGGAAACGTTCAAGCGATCCAGTGGGGGCAAAACGGCGATATTCCCGCCCCGGCCGACTACGACGGCGACGGGCGTTCCGAACCGGCGGTCTTCCGGCAGGGAACATGGTACGTCCTCAGAAACGGAAACGCTTCCATTACCAATTTCGGCCTCGCGGGAGATGTGCCCGTGCCATCGGCGATAACTTCTCAATAGTGTTAGAACCGGAGAGTTAGCGACCCGGCGGCTTATCTTGATATCCGGTCGCTGACGCTAACGGTTCTGACAAGTTATCCCTGATGCCAGCTGCCCATTTTTCTGAATTTATCGTATCTTTCGGCAAGTCTTTGTTTTTCAGATAGTTGGCTTAAAGACTTCAAGTGTTTGATGAAGGACTTTTGAATATTACCCGATACTTCGTCGATGCTTTTGTCGCTTTCATCTTTGTTGTACTGCCAATTGTCGGTTTCGGGAATTACCTCGTCGATGATTCCGAATTCCAGCAGTTCTTTGGCTGTCAGGCGCAGGGAACCCGCCGCCTGCTCGGCTTTTCCCGCGTCTTTCCACAAAATTGCCGCGCAGCCTTCCGGCGTAATGACCGAATAGACCGCGTTTTCCATCATCAGGATCCGGTCGCCGACCCCGATCGCCAGCGCGCCGCCGGAACCGCCTTCGCCCAAAACCAGCACCACGATCGGCACTTTCAGCCCCGCCATTATTTTCAGGTTGTAAGCGATGGCTTCGGCTTGGCCGCGCTCTTCGGCGTCGATGCCGGGATACGCGCCCGGGGTGTCGATAATGGACACGATCGGGCGGCCGAATTTTTCCGCCATCTGCATCGCCCGCAGGGCTTTGCGATAGCCTTCGGGTTTGGTCATGGCGAAATTGCGATGCCGCCGCTCATTCAGATCGCGTCCTTTTTGCTGGCCGATCACCATCACTTCCAGGCCGTCCAGTTTGGCAAAGCCGCAGACCATCGCCGGGTCGTCGGCAAAGCGGCGGTCGCCGTGAATTTCCGCAAAATCTTCGAAGATGGTGCCCAACAGGTCGAGCGTGTAGGGGCGTTCCGGGTGGCGCGCTTGTTGGACGCGTTCAAATGCGGTTAATTCAGCCATAATTTTAGTTGGTCAATACCCAGTCGATCCGGCAGTTTCGCGCCTTCAATTCTTCTTCCAGAGCCTTGCTTCCGGAAATTCCCAGGGCGCCGGAAGCCGCAATGTTCACCGCCACGTTATCGGCGGTATCGACCGCAAAATATACTTCACATTTTCCCTTATTTTTGTCCAGTAAAGCAAAGATGCCTTCGAGAAATTGCTTGTCGATAGCGTGATAGGGAAGCGAGATAAGAGCCCGTTTGGCCTTGGAGTGCATCGCTTCCGGCAGCGACATCACTTCGTCGACGATCAGCGAGGGTTCCGGCTGGTCGCCGCCTTCGATCCGGCCGGTGATCAGCAGCAGCTGGTCGTTTTTTAACAAATGCGAAAATTTGCCGTAGCTTTCCGACCACGCGCGGCAGCGAATGCCGGTCGATTCGTCTTCCAGTTTGAACATCCCGAAAAGCGTGCCTTTTTTGGTAGGCTTGACCTGCATGGAGGTGACCGCGCCGGCCAGCGTCACTATTTCGCCCCCAACCGGGTTTTCCAGTTCGGCGATCTTCGGAATATTCAACTGGGACAGGATCGAAGCGAAATTTTCCAACGGGTGGCAGGTCAAATGAAAACCGATCGCGATTTTTTCTTCGGCTGCCAGCTTGTCCGAATCCCACGGCGGCACGTCCGGCAATTCTTCGCGGTCGCTGCCCGATGATTGTTCCAGCGCGCCGAAAAGATCGTCCTGCCCGCTGAGCTTGTCGTTCCAGGCTTTTTGCGCGTGCCCCAGCGCCTGTTCGACTCCGGCATGGCATTTGGCGCGCCACAAATTGACCGGACAGTCCGCCGGCTTTAATGAATCGAAAGCCCCGGCGCAGATCAGCCCTTCCATGCCGCGGCGATTGATCGCGCCCTGTTCGATCCGCGAAGTAAAATCCGAAAGGGAAGTGAAATGCCCTTCAGCGCGGGCGCGCAAGATCGCCTGGACGGTCGATGTGCCGATCCCCTTGATCGCGTTCAGGCCGAATCTGACGGCGTCTTCGACCGGGGTAAATCCGGCGTCGCTTTCGTTCACGTCCGGCGGCAGCAGTTTGATCCCGAGCGATTTCAGCTCGACCGAGTACTTGTAAATTTTCGCCGAATCGTCGGCTTCGTTCGAAAGCACGGCGGCGTAAAAGAACGACGGATAATGCGCCTTCAGATAGGCGGTCTGAAAAGCCAGGTACGCGTACGCCATACTGTGGCTGCGGTTAAAACCGTAGTCGGCGAATTGCGCCATCAGGTGAAATATCTCTTCGGCTTTTTCCTTTTTGATGCCGCGCTCGACGGAGCCGCCCACGAACTGCTTTTCGTGCTGCGCCATTTCCTCGCGCTTCTTTTTACCCATCGCGCGACGCATCATATCCGCGCCGCCTAAGGAATATCCCGCCAGCTGCTGCGCGAGCTGCATGATCTGTTCCTGATAGACGAGAATTCCGTAGGTGTTTTTTAGAATGCCTTCCATCTGCGGCACGATGTATTTCACTTTTTTCTTGCCGTGGTGGCGGTCGATAAAATCTTCGACCATGCCGCCGTCGAGCGGGCCCGGGCGATAGAGCGCGTTTAAGGCGGAAAGATCTTCCAGGCTATTCGGCTTTAGCCGCCTGGTGATCTCCGCCATTCCCTGCGATTCAAACTGGAATATCGCCTGAGTCTTTCCATCGGCGAAAAGCTGCATCGTTTTTTCGTCGTTCGGCGGAATGCTCAGCCAGTCAATCTTTCTGTCCAATTTTTCCCGGATGCTTTTCAGGCAGTCGTCAATGATCGTCAGCGTGGTCAGCGCGAGAAAATCCATCTTCAGCATGCCGGTCTTTTCCAGATCGGTCATCGCGTATTGTGTAGTCAATTCGTCGCGGGTGGACATCGCCACCGGGATCAGTTCGTGCAGCGGCCTCGGCGAGATCACCACGCCCGCCGCGTGCACGGACGAATGCCGCGAACAGCCTTCCAGCCTAAGCGCCAGATCGACCAGTTCCTTGACCTTCTTGTCGGTGTCCATCGCCTTCTTAAGCTCCGGCACCATTTCGATCGCCTGGTTAATGCTGACGTTGCGGCCGCGGATCGGCGGCGGGATAAGTTTGCTGACCTTTTCCACTTCGGCGTAGGTCATTTCCATCGCGCGGCCGACGTCCTTGATCGCCGCCCGCGAAGCCATCGTGCCGAACGTGACGATCTGGCAGACGGAATCCGCGCCGTAAAGCTCGATCACGTGATTGATCACGTCGGCGCGCCCGCGCACGCAAAAATCGATGTCGATATCGGGCATCGTCACGCGTTCCGGGTTTAGAAAACGTTCGAACAGCAGATCGTACTGGATCGGATCGACATCCGTGATGTCCAGACAGTAAGCCACCAGCGAACCGGCGGCCGAACCGCGCCCCGGCCCGACGGGAATATCTTTTTCCTTGGCGTATTTGATGAAATCCCAGACGACCAGAAAATAGCCGGGAAACTTCATGTTGTTGATGGTGTCGATCTCCGACCTGACCCGTTCGTAATAAGTTTCGAGCGGATAATTCAGCACTCCCGCCGCGGCTCCCGGATCCCAGATGGTTTGTTTGCGCCTGGCAAACCCGTCCATCACAACCTTGGCAAAATATTCGTCTTCGGTAACGCAGTTCGATTCCGGCGGGATCGGAAAATTCGGCAGGTAATATTCGTCTTCGGGTTTGGGTAATTTGACCTGGCAGCGGTTCGCTATCTCGACCGTGCGTTCCAGCGCTTCCGGCAGATCGTTTCCGAAGATATTCCACATTTCTTCAGCCGAGCGAACATAAAAATTATTATTGCCTAACTGAGTGCGGGTCGGGTCGTTGATGGTTTTGGCTTCGCCGATACAGAGCAGCAGCTCGTGGGCGCGGGCGTCATCCTGCAGCAGGTAGAATGATTCATTCGTCGCCACCAGCGGCGCGCCCATTTCTTTAGACATCTTTACCAAGCTTTGATTCAGCTCTTTTTCTTCCTTCAGCCCGTGATCCTGGACTTCGAGAAAGAAATTATCTTTGCCGAAAAGTTCCTGCAGCTGCGCCGCTTTATTTTTGGCTTCGTCGTAATTTCCCAGCGCCATGTAATGGCCGAGCAAACCGTTCAGGCCGCCGGATAGCGCGATCAGCCCGCCGCTGCGCTGCGCCAGCATTTCCAGATCGATGCGGGGTTTGTAATGGAGCCCCTCGGTAAAAGCCTTGGAAGCGAGGTGCGCCAGGTTGTAATAACCTTCGAGGTTTTCGGCCAGCAGCACCAGCGGGTAATACGGGCGTTCACCGGCGCGCAGCGGCTGGGCCTTGTCCCGCATACTGCCCATCGTCAAATACGCTTCGTAGCCGAGAATGGGGTGAATTCCATTCGCTTTCATCGTATTGTAAAATGAAATAGCGCCGTACATGTTGCCCTGATCGGTGATCGCGCACGCCGTCATATTCAGATCGGCCAGCCGCGGCGCCAGACGCTTGATCTGGGTCGAAGCATTCAACAAACTGAAATCCGTGTGCAGGTGCAAATGGACAAAATCGCGCGCAGTACTCATAATCGTTTTTCTATTGTCTATATTGCCTATATTGTATGACGGTAAAGGAAACAAAAAAAGTCTATCTCGAAACATTCGGCTGTCAGATGAACGTATCCGACTCCGAACGGGTGGCGACCATGCTCGAAAAGCAGGGCTACCAGATGACGCCGTCCGAAGAATCGGCGGACGTGGTGCTTTTCAACACCTGCTCCGTCAGAGAAAAAGCCGAACATAAACTTTATACTAGAGTCGGCGAGGTAAGGCAAAATGAGCGAAAACCGCTGGTCGGTGTGATGGGCTGCGTCGCGCAATTAGAGGGCGAGACGCTCTTTAACCGCGAGGGAATCGATTTTGTCATCGGCACTAAAGCCGTCGGACGGGTTCACGAAGCGATCGAGGAAAGGTCGCGTAAGAATAAGCCTTATTTAGACTTAGGCGAAAGGGAATTCGATTACGACTGGTCGGTTTCGACCACGCAGATGTTTTCGCCTCACATCGCTTTTGTCCCTATCATCGAAGGCTGCAACAAGTTTTGCACCTACTGCATCGTCCCTTTTTCCCGGGGTAGGGAAAAGAGCCTGCCGGCCGATCAGATCGTCAGGGAAGTGGCTCGTCTAAAGGAAAACGGCGTTAAGGAAATTCACTTGATCGGGCAAAATGTAAACAGTTACCGCCCGAAAACCGATACGGGATTGGAAAATGTCAAAGGCGCGACCGCTTTTGCCCGGCTGATGCGGGCCGTGGCGGAGACGGGAATTGAGCGGATTAAGTTCAACACCTCATTTCCCCGCGATTTTCATCCAGATATCGTCACCGCCATCGACGAATACGAAAATCTCTGCAATTGGGTACATTTACCGGTTCAATCCGGCAGCGATAGGGTATTGAAGACGATGCGCCGCGGCCATACGGTCGAAAACTACAAGCGGCGGATCGATGCCGTCAAAGCGTCTCCGAAACAAATATCTCTAACGACGGATATCATTATCGGGTTTCCCGGAGAGACTGACGAAGATTTTAAGCAGACGCTTAACTTAGTCCAATACTGTCAATATAATAGCGCATATTTCTTCAAGTATTCTGTCAGGCCCGGAACGCCCGCCGCCGCGCTCGAAGACAACGTATCACCGGCGGAAAAAACGGCTCGTTTTCTCGAACTCGAAAAAATGCACCGCGAAATTCAGCAAAAGGTCTGGAACGAACAAGTGGGCCGCACACTTAAAGTACTGGTTGAACGCGCGAGCACAAAAAGCGACGAGGAATTGACCGGGCATTCGACCTGCCACCGCGTAGTGAACTTCAAAGGCGGCAAAGATTTGCTTGGCAAAATTGTCAATGTAAAAATCACTGAAAGTAAGCGCAATTCGTTATACGGCGAACTGGTAATTTGATAAGATTGGACATTAGCAAAAACCCGTGCGTGAGCAAGGGTGTAAAAAAACATGCAAATTGAAGTAAAAGTCGGCGCCTTGATCATGGATCCAAACAGCAGCACGCCTATCGTGGTGCTTAAGGGCATTGATAATGAAGCCATCCTGCCGATCTGGATCGGCGCTTATGAAGCCAACGCCATCGCGCTCGAGATCGAAAAAGTCGTCCCACAGCGCCCGATGACCCACGATCTGATCCGCAACCTGATCGTCGAGCTCGGCTACCGCGCGGAAAAGGTGATCGTTTCCGACCTTCGCGAAAATACCTTCTTTGCCAGCATCGAACTCACCAGCGAAGACGGCACCAACAAGGTCGTGATGGACGCCCGCCCGTCGGACGCCATCGCGCTCGCTTTGAGAGTTGACTGCCCTATCTTCGTCGAACAGAACGTGCTCGACATTTCCAGCGCCAACCAGACCCAGCCCGAAGAACTGGCCGAAGAAGAAGCCCCCGTGCCCGACGAATGGCCGGACGTGATCGGTTAATGATTTTTCGTGTTATTTAGTGTAATTTCGTGGCTTCAGTCTTTATAGCTATGAAAATAAGGCTTAAGAAGTAACACGAAACGGCACGAAAAAAATCCAAATCCGCGACTCTCTCATTGTGTCAGTAGCCCGCGCATTATCAAGGGTGCTTTATTTATTGTCTGAAAGTGCACCCATCCTTACGGTCAGGTGTTGGCACATCGACTAGTCAGGGCGTTAACTCAAATTAAGACACTATTTCATGGTGAAGCGGTAAAGTTTATCTCATAGGTTTCTTCCATGACATTGAAAATTTGCACCGGTTGCGGGAAAACGAATTTTTTCGCCCTAAGGCTGATGACGACCGTTTGTCCCACTTCTACATCTTCAAAAATGTAATACCCGAAATGCGAAGAACGGGCGACCCTGGTTTCTCCGGTTGCGAGAGCCATTGTCAGAGAAACATTGGCGATTCCTCTTCCGTCGGAAGTTAAAATACGCCCTCCCAGATTTACCGAAGCCGCGGTCGTGGTCGCCCTGAAACCCGCATCTATCGTATGATCGTTGGCCCCGGGCACACCCGTAGTAATATTTATCACCGGAAAAATTCCCGGTGAAGGCGAACCCGCCGGATTCGTTACATCTGCTGCATCGCTGTCACTGGAATCGTCGTCGCCGGGCTGGAATGTGACGTTCGCAGTTGTCAGGAATAATGCGTTCAAAGGCCCGCCTCCGGCATAATTCGCGGGCTCGTCAAAACGGACCTGGTACGGGGTATTCGGCAGCAGGGGCAATCCGAATATCACATTACCTGCGCTTGCTCCCGCGGCGGACGAGAAATAATATTCGCCGCTGCTGTCCGTTATCGCGGTGGCGATCAGGTTATTCGATGAGTCATACAAACGCGCGGTGACGCCCCCTATCCCGACTTCGTTAGCGTCCTGCGCCCCGTTGCTGTTCAGGTCACGCCAGACGCGGTTTCCGATCTCGATCGGCGCCGGATTGCACAATATTTCGATATCGCCGAGGCCGCCTGCTTTGGCGACCGGCCCAAACCCACCTTCCTGGAACATTTCCAGCGTTCGCACATGGGCGCCGTTTGTATTGCTCAATGTGCTGACGCCCCCGGTATAAGGTTCCCAGCTATCCGACGATGCAAACATGGATTGACGCGAGCCGGGAAGATGAGTAAGCCCGCCGTTCTCCGTGTCCTCTGTTAGTTTGGTGACGCTCAGCCACCAGCAGTCATTAAAAAATTCATTTCCGCCGGGCCCGCTGGCGAACCATCCCGTACCCGTATAAGGGCCGGCAATAGCGTTATTTTCCAGTACCTGAGTACCCGCATTATTATAAAATCTTAAGATATCGCCGTTGCTGAAATTATACTCGTCCGTCTCACCGGCAGTCGCGGAATCCGGGCCGGGGGCAGCGTAGCCCAACTGCAGATCGGTGCGGGTGCCCAGGGCGAGAATAAGTGAGCCTTCGTGGTCGAATTCTATTCCCATCACCAGCGCCTGCGCCAGCTGAACATCGTACCAGCCTCCGTTAGTATTCCTGTCAACATAAGGTTTGATATCCGAATAAGCGTTAGCCCACGGATGCCATGCCCGCGCCGTGCCGGCCGAGGAAAAGTTATCGTGTTCATATGTCAGCGGGATATCGATCACAGGCGTCGCCAGCCACGCCGCGCCGTTCCAGCGATAGACTTTAGCGCTAAGATCGCCGCATACCGCGACATAGCCGCAGGTCGACGCCGCGAGTGCGGCGCTGGCGTCACAAACCACCCCGGCATACAAGCTGCCGCGCCAGGTTTTCAGTCCCCACGGGCGCGCGATTCCGTTTGTGCAGACGGCGTTACTGAGCCACGGAATATCGGCGTCGGCGCCAAGCTGCGCCGCTGCCGGAGCGCCTGAGGTATTGATCGCGTATATCTTGCGGTCGTTGAGATTGGTTGCGTAAAGCGTTGCCGCATCCTCGGAGAGTTCTATATCGCCCAGCCCGGCCTTTCCTATCTTATCGAACGTACTCGCATCGATGCTGTCGCCTGTGTACGCGCCGCTTGATCCCGCACCCGCGCTAAAGCGCGTCGCGTTAGCGGTGACCGTTCCGGCCGCCGAACCAAAATCGAAGAAAAGGCTGGTGGTATGTGCTGCGCCATTGCCGTCGGTGGTGCGATAGATCGCGCCTAATCCGTTCGGCCCTAAACCGACATGACGTTTTAAGACCGCCGCGGTGTAAAGATTCTGTGTGTTGCGGTCCCAGGCCAGTCCCCAAACGGAACCGTTATCAGGAGCGGAGGCCAGATTCGCGACCGCAATATTCGGCGAATCACCGGAGAGATCATATGGATAACGATAAATAGTAGGCCTGCCGGTATTCGACGCGTTTGAGGGATCGCCGTGTCCCAGCCGGGCGATCGCTACATTAGGAATATTTTGACTGTAATCATTCGGGTTGCCTAGCGCCAAATTTACATCCGAAGTGGCCCCGTCAAGCACGAATTGCTCAGTCGATCCCGAATTTGTGGCAGTTCCGCCCGCTACTGAATCGGTGCTGCGTGCGGAAGGATAATAGCTTGCCGGCAAAGCGCTGAACTCTACCCGGTAAGGGCCGGTGTTTGTCGCGCTTAAATTATAGGTTCCGTCGGCGGCCGTAACCGCCGTGCCGCGAACGATCCCGGCGATATCGATAGCTGTTACGCTAACATTTCCGACTCCATTATCGATCGCAACATTAGGCGACACGCCGCCGGTATCGAAAACCCCATTTGAATTGTAATCTTGAAATACTCTTCCGCTGATCGTCCCGGCAGCGGATATTTTTCCGGAGGGGACCAAGCCGGCAAAAATAGTCAACAGTAACGTGCAGGTGGTGAGTTTAAAAACATAACTGTAACGGAATACAGCTGTAAAAGAAGACGGGAGATTCTTTTTCATCTTTATATCCTTTAAGTCGAATTATCGAGGAATAGAAATATTAATTATATCTCTTTTTTAGGCGGCTTAAACAAAATAAATAAAGGCAGCGAATCAATTTGAAATCTGCGGATCGGAGCCCGCGTAGCGGGCGGCATAGTGGTAGCCCCAGGCGTAAGCCTGGGGCTGGCGATGATCTTTATGCTGGAAAAGCCCGTTTTAACGGGCGGCAGATCTTTCGCCCGTTAAAACGGGCTGATATTTGTTTGCTTCCGTGACCCCGGGTTTCGCTCCGCTCCACCCGGGGCTACCATTATTCCGTCAGCTCCGCTGACTCGTTGAACATAATTAGAAAAGGGATTTAAATATTATCCGGCGAACTTCTTGCTTAAGGAAGATAAACTAACAATTAATGTGGGAGAGCTCTTGGATTTACGCTAATTCCTCAGGAATAAGCTCGTAGTAGATCAGTCCTTGTTTTACTTCCTGGATGGCGATGCTTGTCTTTTTGCGTTTGGCGGGATTTGCTTCGATTCGCGGAGTGGCGCCTTTGATCAGTTGTTTCGACCTCAGGCAGGCCAGCACGATACCACGATAGATCGAATCGGTCGTGTTTAATTTCTCGGGAGTTTCCTCTTTCGGCGAAGTGACTTTATTTCCGTTGACCGCATCATTTTTGATCATTAATTGCCTTGGCTTTCTATTTTTATCGTATTTTCCGGGCTGGCGGGAGGGACATATTCCCAACCTGTTCCGGCGCACGTCAGACATTTGCTGACGGTATTTCTGCTTCCGCTGCCTTCGCAGTAACTGCACGGGGCTGCCGGCTGGGCGATGGCCACACTGCCTTTGCCGCCGCAAACCACGCAGGACGCGATGTTTCCCGGTGAAACATTCCGTTTGCCGCTGCCTTTGCACCAGGCGCATTCCTGGGGCGCGAAAGTCTTTATTATCTGTCTCATGTTTTATTTGCCACTCAGTGGAGCTTCCATGCGTCCCTGCTGATGGATCGGCAGGGAACAAACAATGCCCGGAAATAAAGTTACTCTCCGGCGCGAAATCACCCTGCCCGTCGGTTCGGAAAATAAACGCCGGGGGCTGGCGGCCTGCTGTTTTGCCGCTTTCAAAAAGCCCGTCACGCGATTTCCCAGGTACATCAAAAGCGCCGCGATAACTGTGCTGAAAAACATTCCAACCAACAAAAATTCGGTTGTATTTGAATTCATGATTGCTTCTTTCTTCCTGTTAGGCCGCTTAAGCCGCTGCTTTGCTGGAGGCGGTTTCCTCGCCATTTTTGAAAAACGGCTGAAAGCTTCTGACAGCCTCGGATTCCGTCTGATAGACGTTAAAGACCGTCAAAAGTTTTGTTATGACCATGAGGTCACGAACTTTCTCCGTCAGGTTAAGAAGTTTTAAAACCCCGTCATTCTTTTTCAGGGTGATATAAGCAGCGATCAATCCTCCCAGTCCGGTCGAATCGATGTGCTTAACTTCGGCCAGATTCAGCAGGACATTCTTTTCGCCTCTTTCGACCAGCAAACGCACGGTCTTATGAAGCTCGATATTGCTTTCGCCGAGCCTGATACTGCCTTTAAGGTCGAGAATGACGACGGAATCACTTTGACGCTCCGTGATACTTAGCTCTTTCATGATGATCTTCCTTACGATTTGAGCTGTGGACTTCAGGAGGTCCGGTGATTTCCGGAGAAGCTGAGAAGAGAGCGAGCAAGGCTCTATACCTGTATAGAATGGCGGTAATTTGACTATATGTCAACTATGGGATATATTTCGCTTCCGAGATACCGGAAAAAAGCACCCTCACTTACAGGTTTGATTATGATGATAGAAGTTCGGATCGACGCCTTGCTGGCGCAGCGCGGCCACACATTTTACTGGCTGTCAAAACAAACAGGCATCAGCCATACGACACTGTGGCGGCTAAAAAAAGGCAAAGCCCTCGGGATCAACTTCGGTACCCTGGAAAAGATTTGCCAGGCGCTCGAATGCCAGCCCGGCGACGTTATGAAACTTAAAACGTCATAAAACAACCTTTACACCTCGTTCATGGCTTGCAGTAAAAGCGGGACCTTCATTTTCCACTTTTTCCTGAGTTTATTTAGCATTTGAATGGTGATACTCGAATCCACCGACATGTTTTGCCTGGCCTTAGCCATCACTTCCAGATCGCCGCCGGCCTGTGCTTTTTTTAATACGTCTTCGCTTAACTTATCTCCGAAAAATTCAAGTATCGTTCCCAGGAAATAGTAATAAGCGCCGAGTTCCTTGACCAGCGACCTGACGTCCGCCGCTTTCGTTTCAAACTCGATCATCTTGTCGGCATTCAAACCGGCCGGCGCATTTTTTACTTCCCATTTGTAGAGGGCCTGACAATTTTCCAGAAAAGCCGCCGGTGTCGTAGCCTTACTTTCTAGGTCATTCAGGAGGCTGATGACCCGGCTGGTTTCAATTTCCAGATTTACTTTCTTGCATTGCGCTATTATCGCCCGTATTTTCGCGTTAATATCGTTTTGGGCGATGAGCCGGCAAATTTCCGGAAGTTTGCTGCCCGGCGGCAGGTCCCGGCCGATCTCCACCAGATTCCTGAAACTTCTGATAAGGTCACGCGCCAGTCCCCCGGACAGGCAGTAGCTAAGATAAATAAAAGGCACGGGCTTTCCGATTATGCGTTTTATCAGCAGCGACCGCGCGTCCTGGTGGTTGAGATAATCGACATATACGACGTTGTCGAACGAACTGTCGAAGACGTCGCGAAAAGGAAGCCCGCGGCGTTCGAAATTGCTCATCGCGTTTTCCGATACCGAGATGAGATAAAAACAATTCTGTAAACCAAAGATCGATTTTATTTCGTTAAGAAATTTTTGCGCGTCCTTGTCGGATTCTATCTTATCCAGTTCGTCGATACCGATAATGACCCTGTAGTCGTTCGAGATGGAGCCGATGAATCTTTTGAATTTGTCCACGATCTCGGGATTGCTCATTTGTTTTTGCGCGAATGTAAGGGCGCTATTTACGCCGCCTTCAAAGCCGGCCGGAAGTTTTATCGCGCCCGACCAGCCGGAAGTGTAGCTTTGCTGGAACCGCATATCCCTGAGCAGTTTCCGCGCGGTCCTTCTTATCTTTGTTTTCCGAAATTCTTCTTCGGGGCTCCGCGATTCCGCGGCGTTTTCACCCTCGCCCAGTTCGATAACCGCGTTTGAATCGTTGCGCTCGGATTTCAACCGGGATTCAAAGCGAAAAACCTGAACGCTCTGATCGCGCGAAAATGGGTTGATGTTCAAAGCCTTTGATGCGGTCGCGTCCGCCAGCCAGCGCTCACGTATTTCCTCGCGGGCGTTTTTGTAATCTTCAAATGTTTTAGGGAAGTCGTTTTCGCGCTGCATCCGCAAAAATATACTTATGGCAAACCCCAAAACCAGTAAGGGCACGCCCCATGAAAACAAAAGGCCGGCTTTGATCTCTAAATTCGTCAACATCGTCTGGACGGTTTGAGCGGTTGATTCAGAAGAAGTCGATAAAGGAGTTGCCGAACTCTGAGCGTCGGTACTGTTGGTATTAGTATTTGAATTTGCGATTTCCTGTTCAGAGGTATTTGCGCCGGCACTATTCGAGTTTATATCGGAAGAAACTTTCGAGTTGAGGGAATTCGTGTCTGCAGCATTAGCATTTATGTTGGCATTGACGCTGGCGACGTTCGAATTAGAGGCCCGGCCGGCAACTGCCGGGCTAGCCGGGGGGAGAAAAAAGGCCATTACCAGACTGATCATGACGAGACCGCCTCCTGCCGCCAGCATAAAAACAGAGATGAGGGATAAGATCAACGTTATCAGGCCTGAATGTGCGCTGGCAGACGCCTCAAACTCGTCGTTCAAGCTGCTGTCGACATTTTCGTCTCCGTAATATTCCAGGGCTTTCTGGCAGGTTGAGGAAAAGAGATAAAGGATAAAATCGCGTGAATCATACTGGACCGGGGCAGATGTCAGAACTGGGAGCACATTGGTTTCATTCAATTTCGTGAAAACCCTTTTCTCGCCGCAGCACATTTGGATCAGAGTGCTTTTTCCAGCGCCCCTGGACCCGGCGATCCCGATGCTCCCGCCGTTCATATTTTCCAGCATATAGCGTAATTTTTTGGTGGCGCGGGTGTCGATCGCCCGGCGCGGATTATCGAACACCTCGGACAGGCCCGGAGCGTCCTTGATAGAAAATACCAGGCTATAATTATCCTCGGAGCCCCGGTTGATAATCATCCGCGCCTGTTCCTTGATCAATTCACTTAGCTCGTGATTGATATCATTTACCAGTTGGGCCAGGTTACCTCGTTCGACATCGAGCCCCAGCTTCTTTTCCGCTGCTTTTTTATTTGAAGTTGAATAAGTTACTGAAACCGAAAGTTTGGCGTTCCTCCAGAATTCCAAGGCGCTAATGATCATGCCGATTAAAAAAAAGACCGCAATCGCGTAAATTATGACCTTAACTGTAAGGCCTAGATTACTATTGATCGCGTAATAGATCCCGACTCCTGCCAAGATCAAAAAGACGATCAATCCCGCGCTCTTTCGAAGAAAGACCAATAATACCTCGCCGATCATTCTTACGTTTGGCCCTCTCTCCGATACATTTTCCGGAAGGATGTCTTTTTCTTTCAGCGCTATCTTTTCCCTGGCACGGTCGTAACTCGTCGCGATCGAGCTGATATTGCTTAAAAACTCCTCGCTTTTGCTTTTGATCTGCTGCCTGAGCATATCGACTTCCAAACCCGCTTCTTCCAGCCCGGTTTTACTGCTGTCTTCAGCCAGGATCTCGTTTAAAGACTGATCGAGTAATTTATCGAAATTAGCTTCGGATAAGGGATGGGTAGGGTCGTCTACGAATGGCATGGTGGAAGTCTCCTTAAATTGACTCGCCTCAATGCATTAACTTCTTAATTAAAAATACCTGGAAGGTAAGAGAGAGGCTTCATACGTTTTAAGGTCAAAACTTAACACCAGGTATTTGAATATGCAATAGAAAATATAAATTTTACCCATAAATATGTTGTTACTTCATGTCAGGTTGTGAGTGTATGCTTCCAGTCGGTGACAAACTGGGTCTAATAACAACTCAGAGGCGAATTAATCACCTCCTACGTTATGACCTACCTTAGTTTGGCACCAATTATTCATTATCAGGACGCAATTAATTAGCTATTCATTGGAAATAAGCTTTATAATTTGCTATCTGAATGTTCTTTATTATATCCCGTGAATCAAAGCGATAATAAACTTCCTCTAATGGAATTAGTTACGCCAGGTGATACCGGATTTATTAGTAACTGGTTTAATGCGAACGTGGAAGACAGCCCGAGTCTTTATCTCCTCTACCTTTAGCGATATGCATGCAGAACGGGATCACTTGGCTCGGTTTGTGTTCCCCGAGTTGCGGGAGCGATGTAACGCTATCGGGATACATGTTATTGATGTGGATCTTCGCTGGGGCATTACTGAAGAGCGGATCCGGCAGAATAATGTGGTCGAGATATGTCTTGACGAAATAGATAATTGCCGCCCTTTTTTCATAGGATTGCTGGGCGAGCGATTTGGCATGGCTTCCGATAATTATGAATTGCCGGGCCAAAGCAAATTCGCGTGGGTGAACAGATTAAAATACCAATCCGTTACCGCTCTTGAAATACGGCACGCGGTGCTGAATGATCGCGGCACAAACACTCGCGCGGCCTTTTATTTTCGCGATCCCCAAAGCCTGGAAGATATTCCTTCGAACCTCCAGACGTTTTTTTTACCCCGCGATCCCACCGAGCAAAAAAATATAAACGATCTTAAAGAGGAGATCAGGCGCAGCAAGGTATCGGTTGAAAATTATCGTTGTTATTACAACGGCGTCGATTCGGCCGGAATGGTCAGGTTTAAGGGCCTGGAAGCTTTCGGCAAAAAAGTTTTAGAGGATCTTTGGAGGGCGATTAGCGAGGAATTTACGGACAGCCGGCCCCGGATGAATGCGGCCGGCGAAGAAAATTTTTATCAGGAAGTTTTTGCCGAGGAATCCGCGACGGGGTTTATCGGTCGTCACGATGTTTTGGCAAAACTCGCCGAATTCATAGAAGGTCCCGGCGATATGCCGCTGCTTATCGTCTCAGGCATCAGGGGAATAGGAAAATCCGCAACTCTCGCAAAATTTGCTCGCTCCTATGCCGAAACGCATCCCGATCATTTTGTTCTTACTCATTTTATCGGAACGAGCCCCGGTTCATCCGACATCCGCCGGACGCTGCAGCGCTTGTGCCGGGAGCTCAAGCAAAGGTTCAATCTTGAAGGCGAAATACCGGCAGAATATTATCGCCTTCAACCGGCTTTTTCCAGATTCCTGGAGTTATCGGTAAAGGCGGGAAAGGTAGTGATCATTATTGACGCTGTCGAGCAGCTGATTGACAGCGACTTTGCCGGCGACGCCGATTGGCTTCCGGCGAGCCTTCCGGAATCGCTTAAGCTGATCGTCAGCAGTGTGGCTGGTAGCGAATATCGCGAGAAACTGCTCGAACACCCGCTAAACCCGCCGGAATTGCTTATTCCTGCCCTGAACAGTGCTGAGCAAGAGGCGTTCATCCGAAAAACGTTCGGTCATTACGGAAAATCGCTTGACGAAGGCCAGCTACGGTTACTATTGAGTAAAAAAGATTCATGCAAGCCTTTATATCTGGCGGCGGCCTGTGAAGAGTTGCGGATATTCGGGGTCTTCGAGCGCTTATCAAGTGAGCTTCGCGCGCTCCCGGAATCCGTTGAGCTGCTTTTTGAACATGTCCTTGACCGGGTAGAAAAAGATCACGGAAAGGTACTGGTGAAAAAGGCTCTGGCGCTGCTGGAATGTTCGCGCTACGGGCTATCGGAAAGCGAAATGCTGGAACTGCTCGCGACCGCGGGTAAAAACCGCCTGCCTTACGCGATCTGGGCAAGTTTTTACCGTGGTTTGCGATTTTACCTGCGGCCATCGGGCATCGGTAAAAATAGCGACTCAGAGGCGGTATCCAGTCCTATCAATTTTTTCCACCGGCAGTTTTCGGATATCGTTCGGCGCAGGTATCTCAAAAATGAAAAAAGCGCGCTCGACACTCACCAGCGCCTGGCCCATTATTTCCGCCATAAGGCAGACCCGCAAAATGACGGTTCATGGACCGGAACTCCGCCGCGTGCCCTGGCTGAGCTGTCCTTTCACCAATTAGCCGGCCGGCTTTACCCGCAATTGTTTGAAATTGCCCGTGACGACACTTTTCTCGACAAGTTGGCAACCGTTTTTTCGGACGATATCGAAATGCAGACCGAAGTCTTTGAAAACGCGCTCAAGGGCGCCGGACAGATCGATGATGCGGCGCGTATGACTGAGTTCATGTTTCGGCGTTGTCTCTATATAAAAAACCTGACCGAAGTGTCGGCTCCGGCTCTCTATAAACAACGAGGTGACGTTTCACAAAGCATTGGGACCTGTTCCAGCTGGCTCCAGCGAAACCGGGAAGTAGGGGCCCTGCAATTTTTGTTTCTGGCCCTGGAGCTGCGAAAAGCGGGCCGTGACGATGATGCAAGGCAGGTTTTTCGTCAACTGGGCAGGCGGGCCGCTGAGTTGATCATACTGAGAAACGATATCTGGCAGGAGCTCGCGGCTTTTGCTCTCAGCCGTCTCTTCGATCTCGATCATAAAGCTTTTACGCTCATCCTCCCGCGCCTTTTGGACATGGGAGGAAACTTTGCTCTATGCAGGAATCTCCTCGACTTTGAAGCAGCAAAAGATGTTGTATTCGACGACGGGAGGGAATCGGCGGCGCTGGCTGCGGCAGCCGGTATCATTTTTAACCCCTGCCAACAAACGGAGGCTTATGGACTGATTGCCAAGGCCCAGTTAAAAGCGAAACGGGACGCATCCCAGACCCTCAGGCTAGCTATAGAAACTTGTAAAAACGCGGATTCCGGACTCGTAAAACATTCCGCCTTACAAGTGATCGCGGAAATTCAGGCACGAATGGGTATATACGAAGATGCGTTTCAGACTATAGATAAAATGAATGAATGGGACAATCCGAATACCCGCTCGGTTCTCGCAAAACCCCAAAGACTAAGCAGAAAATATGAACAAGACCCCATAACCGTCAATGACATGAATGAGCATGACAAAAAGCGGGCCTTTCAGTCCATCGCAAAAATACAAGCACGAGCCGGAGATCATGAAAAAGCCATTCAAACCGCAGAAAAGCTGGATGAATATGACCGGAATTCCAGCTACCAGTCGATCGCCCGAATACTGGCGAGATCCGGAAGGTGGGAAGAAGCTATAAACACTGCCGACCGCATCAAATATTTTAATAGAGCCGAAACCTTTAAAGAAATAGCGGATATATTCATCCGCGCGCGAAATTACGGGGCTGTTCTAAAGGTCATCGACCAAGTCCCTGAACCCCAAGCCCTTCCCATTCTGGAATCCGTGGCAGTATCTTTAGCCGGAGCCGGAAACTATGAAGACGCGCTGAACATAGTTAATTCCGGGGAAGAATTGGATAAGAATGGAGTTTACGTTGAGATCGTAAAAAACGAAGCAAAAAAAGGGGATTTGCAAAACGCTCTAAAAATGGTCCGCAAGATCGAAAATGCGAATTCGAAAGCGCGGGCCTATGCATGGATCACGCACGGGGCGATCCGGGCAGGTAAAAACTCGGAACGCATGTTTACTCGAACTTTAAAAAATATCGCGAGGATCGATTCTCCGTTAAATCGCTTGAAAGGTTATTTGGCCACCGCCCATCTCTGCAAACAAGCCTCGCTTGATCCTTTATACATTTTTCAACTTGCCCTTGCCGCGGCTGAAGCGATCGAAGATCCGGTCGAGCGGTTCGAATCTGAACTGTCGATCGTGAACTACAGGCTCTTATGTGGTTTAGAGGTTTCCTTCGAGCGCATTTTAAATTCCCTGAACGAGATCACAGACACTGGATCAAGGGAGATGAATGATTTCTATAAAAAGATCGCCCACATCCAGGCTAGCGCCGGTAATTATCGGGCTTGCGGCGATACGATCGAAACGGCCTTCTCCGGGGATCATGATAAACATAGTGTCTTCAAGGCAATTTTGGCGAAAACCGGTAACAAAGACACATCGGAAATCTTCGAAATGGGTTTAAGAATTGTCCTCGAAAAGGTATCTGATTTTGAAACCGCTTTTAAGAAAACCATGCTCTATTCGGCGATCGCTCAAATTCAGGTCAGCCAGGAAAAGAGCTGCGAAAGAGCGCTCGATCTGAGTTATCGAGCGATCGAGGAAGTCGATGACGAACGGAAAGTTGGATCTTATGCGCTGATCACATATGTGGAAAATCAGATAGGAATAGACACGAAGCGCGCTTTTGATCTTGCATTTGAATCGGCGGCGCGAATCGACGACGAAGAAAAAATGTCTAAGGCTTACGTTTCGATTGCCCGTGCCCTGGTCCGCACAGGAAAGCCTCCGTCAGTGGCTTTCGACAAGGCTTTGGCTGCGGCAAAAAAGACCGGCAGATTTTGGAGATCGAGAACTTATGATCTTATTGCTCGCGCACAGTTGGAGGCCGGCTTCTTTCAGGATGCTCTGAAAACTGCGCCGAAAATTTCCGATTTAAAAAAGAGAGCCGATTTTTATGTCGACATCGCGCTCGCTTACGCCCGTAAAGCCAAGCTCAAGGAAGCGTTTCGGGTTGCCGGACTGATAAGCCGGCGGCTGCCGCGAATACACGCATATGCGCTCTGCAAGATCGCCGAAGTGCAGGCAAGAAACGGAAAGCATGCAAGCGCGCTGAAGATCGTACGTGCGATCCCGAATCAGGAATTGAAAGCGCAAACTTATTCGCTTATGGTCGAAATTCTGGCGACCAGCGGAAAATTCGATCACGCGCTCAGGATCAGGGATAAAATAGAAAAACCCGAGTGGAAAAATGATGCTTATGCGTCGATCATCCTCGTATACGCTCGCAAGGGAGAATATGAAAAGGCAGTCAAACTCGCCACGGATATGGCTAACCCCTATTACCGCTGCGGCACGTATGAACTGATCGCAAAAGAGCAAATAAAGGCCGGACAAGACCCATTCGCAACACTTGAAATGGCCTTGGAAATTGTTGATTGCATTAAGGACCGGGAAAACCGTGTGATGACCTATATTTCCATCGCCAAATTGCAGATTATTGCCGGCATCGACGTGGCCAAAACTCTAGATCGAGCATTAAAGGTCGTCGGAGATCTGCGTAAACCTGATGCTCGCGCTTACTATTATCGCGAGCTGGCTGCTATTACTGAAGGCGAAAGGGCTGCGGAAATTCTGGACCTCGGCGTCGAAACATCGAGCGACATCAAAGATGAAACTGCAAGAACTGAAATGCTGAAATCGATCGCTTTGACCGCAAAATACGGAATTCAGGCACCCGATCCCCATGAATTGAAACTTCAAATGGCCCTTGGCCAAAAGAATCTCTTCGATCAAGTGCCGCTCAAAAGCAGATATCAGCTCTCCTATGTGGCCGGCTTGGTGACGGAGGGAAAATATGACGCGGCCCTCCGCGCTCTTGAATTTGTTTCAGTGGGCAGGGAAAATGCCATTTTGAAGATCGCGTCCTTGTTTGCTTACTCCGGTAATAAAGCCCACTTTAAGAAACTTTTAATACCCGCCAGTAACTACCTTCATGCCTGTTACGAAATGAGTAATTATGCCGCTTTTCTGTTTCTTGACCAGGTCAATGCGCTGGTTGAGGTCCTGGCAAACGTAGAAAACGAATTTTAGTTAATAATTAGAAGGCAAACGCGTAAAATTCCTACCAGATTAGGTGAACCTACATTTACCGATTTACGTATTGTCCAGTATTTACTGTATTCTAAGGGTTCAAACACGTATCCACCAAATTTATGACATAATCTCTATTATCAGACGCACGATTTATAACCAGATGCATCAATTGCTTTATCGACCCAATCGTGGACAATTAAACTCGCGAGGCTCATTTTCGGCCGTCTCTGACTCCTTTTTCCACCAATGAATTTTCGCAAGAGCGACTTCTTCTTCAGATGGAATTTCGACAATCCAATAAGGCGTTTTCAAGGTCTTAAAGTACTGTTTATTGAACGAATATTTATTGCAGCGGTTAAAATACCGAACGATCTTCATGCTCTCAAGGAAAAGCCAGTAGCATTCTAATGCGTATAGCTTTTTCAACATAAACTCCGGAAGTTTAAAGGTGGGCGGATTCCAGTCAACATATGGACGATCTAAACTATATTTGCGCGAAGGTCTGAATTTCTTAAATAATGTGGTGGGGTGATTTACATCCTCGATACTCATACGCCAAAGTAGCAACGCATTTGCAGCTTCACAGATCGGCCTATTATAGCTTATTGCGTATCGGTCCCAATATAATGATCGACCGTAATGCTCAACACATCCGCGATGTTTTCTCAAGAACCTTTTTATTACAAAGCGGCGGATAGACTTATAAATCGAATATAGGTCTTTGTTCCAATCTTTTCCGAAGCTATCAGCTGAATTAGCTCGGAGATTCTTAATCAAGTATGAAGAATTATAGTAGGTTGTTTTTTCCGGTTTTTGAAGAGTCTCAAGATATTTTTTCACCTGGGTGTCCGGCTGAATGAGATCCGCCCAATGATGCGGAATTGTATACGACAGACTTAAATCATCAGCTTCGATCTTAAAACTATTTATTTCAGGTTCGTTTATTACCTGCTTATCCCGGGTATTCAATTCCCTGCGCCTTAAAAGCCAATGATGAAGCGGCTCTAGGTAGTAGCTAATTTTTTCTTGTTCACGCTTTCCCAGTTCCACCGTCAGGAAATGTATAAATGGTCTCAGGCAACAGCTACAAGAATATGGAACCTTAAAAGCTTTAACGCTTAGCTCGTAAGGAATGTCATTTTTACAGGTCTCACAGCGAGAAATCAATTTAATATTTCGATGAATGGGACAGAACTCAAAAAACTGTAGCTGGTAGATTACGCTATGAAAGCCCTTCTTAATACACTCTTTGCAGTACCGTAATTTGTCTGCGGTAAAGTGACCAATTTCACGCTTATTAAGGTAAGTCGAAAGAACGGCTTTGTCTAAGACATCTCTGTCGAGTTGGAGGACGTAAGAAAGTTTTTTAGGATCTAAAGCGCCAAAATCGCGCAAATCACGCCTTTTGCTCCATTTCCACACACCTCCCAGATTTTTTCTTCTAAAATCCTCCAACGCAAATATCTCTCGTATGCTATGAGAATCTGTTGAGTTTAAAAACGCAAACTTATGAAGCAGCGACCACAGCGATTCAAATCTGACAGTTATCTTCTTACGCCAGCAAACTGACGAAGGATCAGTATAGGCTTCAACCATTTCTTTTTTTCTTAACTTTATCCTTACGATATCGGGCCAGATTTATATATCCGGATGGCAGAATGGCCTCCTCCCACATATTGATAGAAATATGCACTTGCTCATGGTCGGTTCCCTTCTCAACGAGCAAATTCTCGACTGTGCGACAAAAATATTGCATAGGTATTTCGAATCGGCCGGGAATTCCGTACTTATCATTAATTTGAGTAAACGCCTGCCAGAGTTGAGCGGACTCATTCGCTAGTCTCCATCCATTTTCGTAGGCTGATGGGAAAAAGTAACGTGTGTATGACCACCCGCTTCCCTCCGGGAAATCCGTATCTTCGTCGTAACTTTTTAAACATTCTGAGAGATCTTTAAGGTTTGTCAGCCCCTTAAACTTAAATTTGTGAAGCATAAATCTACCAATGATTTGATCCTTTCCAGCTAACTGAAACGATGAGTATTGATGAATCAATTCTTCTTGGCCTACAAGTATTACCACTAAAGTTATTCCAAGGCGGTCTAGTTCGTTATAAAGATCCATTAACCATCTATACTGTTGCTCGTGAAGCTTTTGAGCCTCATCAAAAAACATAATGATTAAGCCTTGGGAAGATTCGATGGCTCTTTCGTATAAATACTCTGTAGCGCGGTCCCTTAGAGAAGCGGTGTCTCCTGTTAGAATGCTGTGACCTGCTCCCACGAGCACATCTCTAAAAAAAGTCTTTTCTGAGGGCATTTTATAATAGCGACACAAGATGTTAATTATTGGCGTATTGCCAAAACAATCCGGAAGAATTTGCATGAGAAAGTCAATCGCCACAGATTTACCGAGTCTAGGCTTTCCATATATCATTCCTCCCGGTGTGCGAGTTTTTATCCATTGAGTAACTCGTTTGTGAAATTCATTAATAATAGGCGTCGGCAACTTGTACCGACGTCGGGCGATGGGATGCACACTTAAATCAATGTTTGGACGTTTTTGATCAGGTCTCATCAGAAATAATATTTATTGATGTTAGAAGTTAAAGGCCTTGCGGTACGTTGCCGGAGCCCGGGATTCGGTTTCGCCCAGCAATAAGTCTGTTTCATCATCAAAGTCCTCTTCCTCTTGCTTAGTAGGATCTAACTGAGGCATAAGACTCTGAACACTAGACGCAATGTCATGCTGGTACTGAGCCAAATCCCGTACTGTAGATTTCTTAGTTGAAGTGCTCTGTGCAAGATAGCGCAAATAAACTGGAAGGGGGTCTTCGTTTTCGCCGAAATAAAGTAGTTTCTTTCGAGCAAGATGAAGGATCGCTTTTCTCTGCTGTAGAGTATGTGGCCATCGCCCCCAAGGTCCGATCCCTGTTAAAACTCCTAGCTCCGCGCCGTTTGGAAGATAAGCCCGAAGTGATCGAGGATCTTCGGGGTTAATACTAAGTGTTAGTTTCACGCCTATTAACGCGGGGCTTCTGGACAGCACGTCATTTCGATACTTTACTCCTTCAAAATAGATATGTGGTATTACTGTATTTTTAATGCTGCCGGCGACTTTCTTCTCAACCTGGATATTAAAAAGTTGTAGATTTTGCCGCTCGTTTTTGGGTATATTTCGAGGAATCCAACCGTTAGAATTTATAAAAAAATCCAAATATTCTAATGGCGATCGTCCTCCCATTCCCGTTTGAGGTTGGTTGTTGTAGTTGGCAATCAATACATCGGTTAATTCAACTATTTCTTCAAAGCGTATGTGATGCTTCAACGCGGCCGCTTCTGGACGATTTCTTCGTGGGTCACGGGGATTGTTACCAGTTGTCGAGGGTATTCTATGAAAGCCATTCTCTTCCAGCACGTCGAAAAATTTCTCTATTATTTTGCGCTTGTTCGGATTGCCGATCGCGCCAGGATTCACTGCGCATCCTATCCGAGTCGTTAATAGTGTCACGACGCGATCTGCCAGATTTGCTTTTGCATTGTCGTAGGAAAATTCATCCCATATTGCATACTGAAGCTCCTCGAATATTGCCGACGGCATACCGGCACCCTGATGATATTTCAATCCTGGAATTGTTAATTCCTTAGATTTCCATGGAACAACAGCGTTCTTAATACAAATAAGCACATCATTCGCGGAATATTCTTTGCTAAAACAAAAATGGTATCCAAGAATGCATTTTGTTAGAACATCGATGATGACTAGTATCCAAATACGTTTGACAACGTGTTCTATCCATCCTCCGTAGGTTGAGGGGATCAAAACTGTTCCTATAAGATCAATTCGGTGAGCGTCAAATTCAACCCTCTCGAGCGGTCTAGTTACGGGATTCTCATCAGATTTGTTCATTAGTCCTATTTGAATTTTGCGCCCTGCATCCTTTCCATAGCGTGCTCTGACAGCCTTTGCGAATTCATCGTCAAATTTCTTCGTGGCATAGTTGGCAATCGCTGTTCGAGCTCTCTGAGTAGCACAAAAAGGATAATGATTATTTTTAATATGGGCCTTCCGGCATGCGTCAATAAATCTGTTATGGATATCCGTTATCCGAATTCGAGGCTCATGTAATTCGTCCTCACGGGGAATCTTTAAAAGCAGGTCATCGACCAGTTTTTTTATGTCCGGATAATTTGAAAATAATAATCCTAGCTGTCCGGCGTATCCCCTAGACAATTCCCCCTTTTCACACACAGTCGTCTCGTATACTTCATACTCTTTTTGTCGCATGTAAGGGACTAACGCTCGAAAGCCCCAGATTGTCCCGTCGGAATGAACCCTAAGGCATCGCTTTATTATTCTGGTAATCTCACTACGGTGGATATTAAAGGTTTGCGCAATCTCATCAACAAGGGAGTCCTCGACTAAATATGATCGCACTACCCCTTCTAAACGGAGATACCGTTTTCGGGCCATTTCGGTCAGCATCGTGAGATCAACAGTTGGCCAAAGTTCTAGCTTTTTCAGTTCCGGATCTATATCTCTCCTGTCAAAACGCTCAAGGTGAATACTCATAGAGAAACTCCAAGTTCTGTTTTGAGAGTTAAGAGACTGGTTCGTAACGGCGCCTGAATTTGTCTGTTGATAATTAACTCACAGATAATTCCGAAAAGGATTTGGTCATCCAGTTCAGGAAAAAGCCCTTTCATATCAGCCATTGAAAATGCGTTTATAGAAGAAAGGCAGTCTAAAATCCTTCCTCGAATTGAAGTTGTTTTTCGATCGCGTAAACCTACTACGTATCGAATGAGAAACTTGCAGTTTGAAAGATAAGCTGGGTTTGAGGTGATCGTTGTACTGGTTACGATCGAATACTCTATTCCTTGCATTTCACACCAGAATCTTTGAGCCTCAATTTGCCGGCTAGCCCGAGACGCGGCATCTGGTTTATTTGATCGAATGGCGCGGAACTCTTCCTTACCCGACTTCGACTTTATCCAAATATCGAAGAGTGTAGTTACTTCTCCTAATGGTAGCCGAATTTTTATTTTTAATGGCTGTTCGCAAAATGTTTCCACGTCGGGATCCGCCTCGATCAAAAGCCAATGGAGATAGGCAGCCGTCCCATAGAATGTCGCGTCCCTTCCTAATTTTGGGCTATAAACTTTCCAGCGATCGGTGTGGTACTGGGTATGTAAGCCAGAAACGACAGGAATTGTGTAAGGTGCATTTAAGGCTAAGGCTGGTGTAGTCCTTCCGCATGGCGGTACCGCCTCGTTTTTTCTAAACAAAGTCGTCATATTTCCTCCATTTTATCTCGCAGATGGGTTTGCAAACCGGAGGGCTAATGTGCTATAAAAAACACTGCGAGCCCTCCGCCAAATGCGGATTGTTCGTGACAAACGTCGGAGGTCGTCTGCAAAAATGAACTCCGACGAAAATTTGTAAAAGCTTTAGTGGCTCGTGTTTAGGCGCACGGGCCATTTTTCTTTTTTAGTATCAAAATTTCTAATTGCCGAATTGCTATCAATTCGAACGTCATTCGCAGTGTATTTAGAATTTGGTCAAATTGCAATCCCTCAAAAGCTCACAAGCCTTTCTTAATGAGCGCTTTAGTAACCACTGCTTCTAATTTTAAATAGATGCAAGTGCATCTATTTTATAACTTTTTTATTTTGATAATTTAGCGAGAATGTTATGACGACAATTTGACATTTTCTAGTTCAAAAAAAAATAAAAATTTATCGAAAATTTTTGCGAAAAATATAACTAATCAGAGTCATACTGAAGAGAATGAACCGCATTATTTTCTAAATTGTCGAGCCCCTTGTTATAGACCATTAGCGTTTCGACCGACCGGTGCTTAGTCATATTAAGAATTGCAGTAATTGGCGTGTTCTGCTGAAAAGCTTTGGTAATTGCGGTTCGCCGGAGGTCGTGGGGAGAGAGCTTCCCTATTCCAGCTTGCCGGCCGCGAGTTTTGACAATATGCCAGATATGTCGGGTTGTCAGAGGCTGACCGCTGCCAAAGTATCGACGCGATGCTGCGGCCTGAAAAATATAGGCTCCCGAACCACCAGTCTTAGTGTCCTGACGGTTCACACGATCGGCTTCGAGGTAGTCATCGATCACTCCTTTCACGTCCAAGGGTAACGGCTGGCGTTCTTTTCGGTCGCCTTTCGATTTGTAATCGACCACCCAATGTCGTCCCTCTTTCTTAATGTCAGAAGTTTTTAACTGACATATCTCGGAAACTCGCAGACTCAATCTTAAAATGCAATAAATTATTGCTGAATCACGAAGGTCAACGGGATTGTCCCGGTTGATCGTGTAAATTAGGTATCGTACTTGTTTAACCGTCAGCGCGCGTCCTTTAGGGCTCTGTAATGGCTACTCCGGCCGCGAGACAGGCTTGGTAGAGGCCGGATTGCGATCAATGAACCCGTAGTCACGAAAGTAAGCAAAAAGAGCGCTCAACGTGGCCAGCTTAGTAGAAATTGTGTGAGGCGAAAGATTTCGTCGCTTCATCGAATCCCGCCAAGGCTAGTACATCGTCGACCTGAACATCGAGGGCATCCTTGCGCCCTGAGAAGAGAATGAACTGCTGCAGATTAGATATGTAGTTTTTTCTTGTTAGCTCAGAGTTCGACCGATTGATAAATTGAGCGGCAATTCGGCCGTTTAGACGCGTATCTCTCTTCCCTGTTTGAAGCAAAGTCTGGGCTTCCGGCACCCGAAACACGGAAAGTCTTTCCATAACTCCCTCAGACGCCCATAAAATCAGAGTTTTCCTGATTATCAAGGCGGACTTCTATTTATTTTGGAATGACCATATCATAAAAGAAGAATTTTATGATATGCCGCAGACATATGAACCAATTAAGATTATATTATCTGTTAGGTTTTACCTGCTCTAGTTAGAACCGAGTCTTTTAAATCTTTATTCCCAAAGTGCGCTAAAAGTGGAGATCGTATTAACGAAATATTTCTTCCATGCGATAAGTCAACTGCTTAGCATTGACCCATCCAGCATCGACAAAAACATCCAAAATGTTTATTAAGGCGTCTCGACATTCCTGGTCCTGACGAAAAATAAGTCGAAATTCGGCGATGAAGCGCCCTACCAGTTTCACTATAAGATCCGCCGCCAATTGCTCATACTGATATCCACCTTCCTTTCCCTTTTCAACAACTGCCGCTATTGATTTAAAGACAATTTTTGGATTATAAGGCGCAAAAAACTCTAATGTTTCTAAGAGATGATGGGTTAGATTTGCATAGCCAAATTGGGATAATAGGTTTAGGCTATTTCTCGCGTCTTCGAAGAAAATATCTCTATGCTCAAGATCTTCCGATACTTCCGCCTTACGCGATTCTCGCTCATTATACGCACCGGATGCGAAGTAAATTTGATTACAAACTGAGTTTGCTAAACTGGCAAGTCCTTTAAGGGCCGATATATCGGACTCCGACAATTCATTAAAAGTTATATTTTTATTGCCTTCATCTATTTTACGAAGCGACATCAAGGTCTTATCCAGAATCATTTCTATTAGGGAGAAGGAAACAATTCGTGCTTTATTCTTTCGGTCATTAGATTCGCCGTCTAAACCAAAATTTAAATACTGCCGAAGATTAAATACAATTTGATGGAGTTCATGATTGAACAAAATCGGATCGTTTACCAACTTTAGCGTCATTTCTTTCGCTTCTAGATGGTCTTGGGTAACACATAAACCTAGAAAAATAGAAGAACACTTTTTTCTAATTTCGATCGCCGCTTCCGCATCGCCCGTAAATCTGTAAAAGATCTCTTGCGAATATTTTATTACTTGATCAGAGTGGTAGGGAGCTAGGTTTGTAAGTGCACCTGGTATAAAAAACTGTAGAACTCCAGCACGTATCTCATTCTTGGCATAGTAATCAATCAATCGCCACATCACTTCAGGAGCAGTGTAATACAAGTGATCTATCCTGGTCGCTATTTGAAAACGGACCTGCGGGGCGGGATCTCGACTGCCAAGTTCTTCGATCGCAGATAACAAATCATCATTAACACACTCCGCGTGAATTAAGAGATCGCCAATCCCCTGCGCAGCCTCAATTCTAGCTGCAGGCCCCCATGCAGGTGTACGATCAAAGAAATCATTCTCAATTTCGAGAAATGAAGGATCAGGGTATCTCGCACATTGAAGAAGTGCTTGTACGATAAAATTAGTATTTTCTACATCCAATTCCCAATCTTTTAATTTAGCGATATCGGCGCAGGCATCTGCGAGATATTGCCAAGCCATATTTCGGTGAGCCTCTGGAATTTCATGACCTTCTTGCTGTAATGCGTTCAAAAGTTCTCTTAATTTCGGGATAATAGCGAGAGCATTTTCAGTTTTTGGTATCTCATTAAAGAAGGATTTGGTGAAGTCTTTTAATTGTTGCCAAATGTCATAAATTCGGCGATTCTTGTCTTCATCTAATTGAACACCGCTCTCTTGCAAAATATCTTCATCCGTAACAGTTCCCCCCATAAATGAGCTAATACTAAATAGAGGATTGTTTGCAGGAACGGCGTTCTTTCGCAACAGCTTATTAACGACTCGTCTAGCTTTCTCAGTAACTATTTCTTCAGGCTCAATATATCCAAGTAACCTATCTCGAGTCCTTTTCATCCCCCGGCGTAAGTGTTTAGGCGCTCTTGTGAAGATTTCAAAAATAGCCTCTTCCACTTTTATTTTTTCTTCCCTTGAGAAATTTTGGAAATTGGCGCGAATATAATCGCCGGCTTCTATGGTGGTATCAAGGAACGTGAGAATCGGAACGGACCAAGCAAGGCTTCTAATATCATTTCCCAAAGTGTTGGGTGCATTTTTACCAGCTCGAAGTAATCGCCGCCAAAAAATCGCCTTACCAGTTTTGCTGAACAAAAATTTAATTACATTACCCCTTAAGTCGGACGAGATATCTTCGTCAGAGCTTATCTCATCAAGGAAATTAAAGAAGTGGCTTACCATTTCGGGTGCATATTCCCCATTCCCTCTTGGACCTTCGTTCCAAATGTGGCTATTGTCTTGTTCGATATAAACTGTGCTTCCGTTAAAATCGAAAAACTCTCTTTCGAACTCGGGCTCCCGCGTCGATTCCAAAGAATTATGAAACCAGATGTCATCGCGATAACGTTCGACAATAAAAATGTGGATTGCATCAACGAGAACTCTAATAGCATTAGCGGGCGCCAATTTCAAAAGCTTCGAAAAATGCCGCACAAGGCTATACCGCGCCATATCAAAATTTTGACGACGCGTACTCAGAAGTGGAAGGATTCGGCTGCCCGTTATGTCGGTTTGATCATTACTTAAATCACAATTTGTAAATGCGGCTAAAAAGACTTTCTCAACGAAATCCGGCGCAATAGGAATAAGTCTCTCCACTTCTTCACCAAATCTAAAAAGCTCTTCATGACCATAAGCCATTACGTGCTCAGGAGTAAGGAGCCTGCATAATACTTCTTTAGATTTTTCTTCGTCACTTTCAAATGTCCTGCAAACCGTTTCAATGCCAGCATTAATCAACAGCGAATCCCTGTTTTTCCAACCTAATGCTATGTCTAAGATGCGGCGTGCGATTAGACCTAAACTTTGTTTTTGATTGCTAGTTAGCAACGCCTCTTCTTTACAGAAAACCCATAGTATCGGTCTCACGGAGTAGACGCGGGCCTCAGGCATTTCTCGAGTACATTCTTCTAGAAATTGACACCATGGCTCTGCCGCAGTGCCTATAAATTTAACGTTGGATCGCTCCAATTCCACTACCATCGCTCCCGTAAGTTGACGGAAAACTTGTTCGGCAATTTCTTTTTGCTCTTTGTTTGATTTCAACAGGGCCCTTATGAACGGCTGAAAATTGTTCTGGTCGTAATCAAACTGAATTGCAACAGTAGCCCCTATTAATTTGGCTACCTTAGGAATGTTAGGAGAAGCAACAACTTCAAAATAAGTCTCCCAAAACCCTTCACTATCAGAAATCCAAATATGTTGAAAGTGGAAGGTTATGCTGGGTCGAACCGTAAGAATTAAATCTTTGTCAGTCTCAAGCAGCTCCGCTACTTTGGAGACTTCTCCTCGAAACAACAATCTAGCAACCGCATAATCGAAAAGCATATGGTGGGAAAATGCGATGAGGTTACTACCAGGCTTATCTTCAGATAAGATTCCCGAACTTAATAGTCTGTGAAGAATGTGTCCTGAACTAGCGGTGACAATTTGAAGTTTGTCCGCACGTAAGTTTTTGCCGCGGACCATATTTTGCACGACTTGTAGCAGCATTGCTTGCCGTGCATCTCCCGAATTATCGAAGCCAACTACTCGCTCTTCCCAAAATAAGTCTAAGAGAGCGATCTGGTTTTTAATTGGAATTAACTTTTCTCGAGACACCCCCGCGCCGACAAGTTGACCGGCTAAGCGTAAATTGAAAGGGATTTCTAGGAGTTTTCGAAACTGCGGACTTCCTTTTTGGATCAATTCATATAGTTGCGGAGACTGCGATTCTATTTGATCTAACTCTTCCCTGCCTAGCCGTCGAATATTAAAATGCCGCACGTTATAAAACTCGCGTTCGCCATAATCCTCTACCGGCTGGCCAGCGAATAAGCCACGCAGCTTGGAATGATTTCGCAAATCGAAATGCCGTATAGACGCAATTACATTCCATCGCGGGGCATACTTAAAAACCAGAGAAATTAATTCGTAAAAAGTTTGTGCCGCAGCTTCAGATCTAGCGGCATCCAACGCATCTATTATGAGAAAACCAGGTTCATCCCCTGGCCAGTTTTCTAACACGTTAGTTAGTTCATGCTCAAGACCTAATTCATCTCTTAAATTATTGAGACTAGTAGCCTGCAATCCGTCTACCGCGAAGACTACTACATCTTTCGACTCACTTCTCAATGCTTCAGCGACATCAAACAGCGCCCCAGATTTACCGGCACCCGGTTCTCCGACAACAACAATAGAATAATTTTTACTGACCTCGACTAAAATTTCAGTTGAGGGCCTTCTAATTTTTACGAGTGTTTCTCCCACCTTAATTGAAGAGTAATCACCTAACAATTCCAAAGTTTGGTGGGAGTGATTTATCAATTTTTCGACATCCCCTTCATATCCTTTAACAATGCTCAGTTTTAGACCACTTTTCAAGAATAATTCCTGTAAAGATTCTCGGCTGGCGCTGCCGCGGTTGGAGGCGAGATTCGCACAATGTTGAATCAGCAAATTCCAACCTGACAGAGAATCGGAAGGCAACTTAAGAATGGACGTACGTAAAATATTCTGCGCTTCTTTCTCTGAAGAGTCGCTTTCGTCCACATCCAAAATTTCAATACGAATCAATTTCAATAGTTCTAGCTCTTCGTGAAATTGAATCGATGAACCCACTACTTCTTCCCATGTTTGCGAAATGTGGTGTCTTAATGTTGTCAAAGTGTCTTGCTCAGCGTTGGAAGAATGCTCTACTAAAAAAAGAAAATTTTCCTTCGAAGTAACAGTTCTAATTTTACTAAGAATCTTTCGTAGAGAATTCCGCAATGATCCGGAACATCCAGAGTGAGTTGTCACCAAAATCAACCTATCAGTACTTGCATCGAGTTCTCTCATCCAAGGCTGATCTCCCGCTTTCTCTCCGCGATAAGATGTGAATTGGCTCACAAACTGGCTCACAACGGATCCAAAAGCCGAATCTCTTTTTTTAGAAAATTTAATGGAGTGCTTAACATTCAAGAAGATCAAGCCGTTTGAAGACGTTCCCAGGAGAATATCGTCAACAGGTTGTTCTGTTTCGCACCTGATAAATTCGATGGTGGTATTTGAACCAATTTCCCAAGGTGATGCAACAGCTTTCTCAGCTAAAATGTGGGTACAGCACCATGCGGCAACGCGATTTTGATAATTAAGTCCTGCCTGATTTGCGGAGCCACCGGATGTCGAATTTTCTATGTTCATATGGAAGTATATTTTATTAGCAAGACGTCGTCAGTCTTTATCTACGTCTTTGAACAGAGTCATAATTTAGGGATATTTTAGAACTCTTAGCCCAGAAATGATAACGCCCAGCGGAATGATTTCATGACGTACCGGTAGTTGTAAGTCCGAGATCGTAAATTTATCGACAAAATACGGACCGATGGCAACGAAGAAATAATCGATGCTGTTATCTGGTGCACGAGGTTTCAGCCTGCGCTTGATTTCCTGAAACCGCTCGATGTTAAATGGCAAGGTTGAAGTGGAAGGTACGCGATCGATAAAAGAACCGCGCTTATGGCTGGTCGGTTATGGAAGCTAGACGAGGTTTGTCTCCGCCGCTCTGACCGGCGGCGGCTGCTCATCCCGCGCGAGGGTTAACGAAATCACCGAATATTTTCAGACTTCACAAATCACTTCCGTTTAGGAAGGTTCAAATTGTCATCGATTAAAATGTCCGCATGAACCTTTATCAATTTTGCGTAACTAAGAAGAACAATTAATGGTGGTTCTCGCCTTCCCTTTTCATATTGTGTTATCGTGCCGCGACTCAAGGCAATCGAGGGGCAATCTAGTTTAAGAATAATCTCTTCAGTAGTTAGGCCCAGCCTATTTCTAATCTCAGCCAGCTTTTCAGCTAAACGTTCAGGACGTACGCGTTTTGAAGATCCCATCAGGTTTTCCTCCCTGATGAGCAAATCAAGCATATTCTGGGCGTTTCTTCTCTAGGTAAGAGGCTGCAATTCCTGCTATCATTTGTTAGCGGACTGATTTCACCTAAATTCACTACCAAACTGATTTTTACAAAATCGTCTGGTAGGTGTCTCACTAGCCGCTTTCAGACCACCTTTTCATAGCTATTTATGTACTAAAACGTTGGAAAGATCATTTGAACAGAGAAAAGCATAGCAAACTATCTAAATTTATTAAAATTAAGCTATTAAGCAAGAAAAGTAGCCGCCTTGAGTTTAGCGAGCGTATTGTCGAAGATATCGATATCTAAGTAGTTTTAATACAGGCGATTCGACGGACGATGAACAATGACTGACACTAAAATAGAAAAATATAAAGAATCCGAGAGCGATAGAATACCAATAAATTTTTATGTTTCGTCAACGACAATAGAAACAATTGATGATGCTTTATTTTATGTAAAGAAACGGCTTCCATTGGAAAAACGAAAAAAGCTTTCCAAATCTATATTCTGCGAAGCCTGTCTGAAAATCGTTTTAGAAGAATATAATTCTAAGGGCGAAGCTAGTTCCCTTTGGAAGACTATTCAAGAACTAATGCAAGAATAATGAATTCATTTGAAGTTACAGGCCTAATTTAATCTTCAGTTCAATTCTAAAAGTTAGTTCTCACGAGGCTCTCCCAGTAATTATTTTTTTTCCAAGATATGCTCAAAATTTCAAAGAATTCATTCTTTATAAGAACATGATAAAAATTGTGCTTGACATCGTTAGCACTGCTTGGTAATCTGAGCACGATGAAGCACGAGACGAAGATTTACACATTAGGCAATCTCCTTAAAGAGGCGAGAGAAGCGAAGGAATTATCTTTACGAGCGGTAGAAGCAGAGACCGGAATCTCGAATCCGTACTTGAGTCAGCTGGAAAAAGATAAAATTAAAGATCCTTCTCCGCGGTTGCTTTATAAGCTATGTGAGTTTTATGAAATCTCATACAATACCGCTATGGAACTTGCTGGATATCCATCAGTGTCGGAACGAGACGAAACCCCTAAAGTTAAGCGTCTAGCGGCGAGATTTGGCAACGTTACTGATGCCGAAGAACGAGAATTAGCTGATTACCTTAAATTTTTACGCACCCGTCGAAATGGAGGTAACAGATGATCATTTCCTTTACAGGAATAAAACAGTTTAGAAAGTGTCAACGGCAATGGTGTTTTAAGACTTTTGGGGAATCGAGAAGTGAAGAAGACTCATTGCGTCGAGAGTTATTTTTACTCTCAAAATTACAGAGCATCTGGAGTTGGCGCGGAAATCTTGTCGACTCAGTTATAACACTTCGAATAGTTCCGGCTATAAAGAATGGTTGGACTCTTAATCAAAGAGCTACGTTGGATTTTGCTAGAGGTCTTTTTGATAAACAGTTGGCTTTTGCCAAAGCCAACCGCTTACGGGAGGCCGGGATGAAGGCTTCTAGTTTCGTCGAGGAGTTCGCGGCTTTATCTGATATAGATTACGGTAAGCCGCTAAGCGATGAAACTATAGAAGGGGCGTGGATAGACGTAGAAAATGCGCTCGTAAATTTGTTTAAGATGGAAGATTTGCTGGAATTATTGAAGGGCTCTTCTCATCTGATCGCCCAACGAGGAATTACCTTTGATCATATGGGGCTGACATTCCGAGCATTTCCTGATCTGATAGCCTTTTTCGATGATCAGCCACCACTTATCGTTGATTGGAAGGTTCATTGGAGAGCAGTAGCGGATTACCGTCTCCAGTTGGCATCTTATGCGTTAGCGCTAACGCGATGTGAACCCCATAAAGATTTTCCTGCTTCTTTGAATAAATACAAACCAGCCGAATTCAAACTAATTGAAGCGCAACTTTTAACAGGAATACAGCGCGAGTATTTTTTATCGGAGGACGATTTGGATCGAACCGAAAATTTTATTACCAGTGCGGCCTTTGAAATGAAGCTCGCGGTCGATGATAGACCCAATCGTGAACTTGATCCCTACGATTTCCCAATAACTTCAAACCCAGACCAATGTGAATATTGTAATTTTCGCAAAGTATGTACGGAGGAAGGTGTATGCCCACAACCAGTTCAAATGAGTTTGCTATATTAAACCTCAGCGATCTTTCAAGCAAATATAAGTTACTTAAGATTAACGGCTTAAAAAGTTCCTTTGATGACGAACGCCGACAGAATGAATATTTCATTAACCGCCAGCATTTAATCAAAAAACTCAGCTTTAAGCTTAAAAAACCGGTAACGGTAATAGAACAAAATCAAGAGCCGTTTTTGGTTATTCCAGAGAACGTCCTGATCCCAATTTCACAAAATATTCTCGGAGGAAAAAACGTCAGCTTTGAGCCAGTGGATAATACTTTTACACTTGACTATACCGAACGTTCTCCGAACAATGATGCAATTTGTTTGCGATTTCTTGAATTTTTAATTCAGACTCCTTTATATGGAAACTCGGAGTTATGGCAACCTAAGTCCGGTGCACCATACTTTAATCGTAACCCAGAAAATCCTGAGGAACGCATATGTCACTTTTTAGGATACAGACTTAGACCTGTGATTACTGAGGATGGCGGAATAGCGCTCCGAGTGCATGTAACCAGTAAATTTGTAAGTCGGGATCCAGTTCCGTTTGATATAAATAGAAGAGACTTTGAAAGATATAAGAAAAATCATTTTATCTATAGATACGGCCACCAGTGGTATGAAATTGCTGGCGTGCGATGTAATGATTTAAATGTCTCGCAGTACAAGGTTACAACTGAGGATAAACGGTGCATTTCCCTGCTCGAATACGCTATTGAAGCTTCAAAAAAGCCGATTCCGAAGCGACTTTCGCAAGTTAGATCGGACACTTCTGTCCTGACTTATTTCAATAATAATAGCGAGGAGCGCGCCGCTATTGCTTCTTTGTGTCATAGAGTCTATGGCCCTCACGATGCCGACGCTCAAAGACTACATCGTCTATCTATAATGGATCCGTTTAAACGACGTGAACTAGCTATGCAGTTTGCAAGCAAGTTTTTCCGCAATCTTCGATTTGGAGACATAAAATTGCAAGTTGATGATCGTCCGTTGACTTCAGCAAAGAAAATGTTTGTAGTGCCTGACTTTGAATTCGGCAACAGCTGTACCTTATCCGTCCGGGGAACGAAGGGTGCTGTTTCAACTTCGCTAGAAGAGCTTGGAGAAACGAGATTAAGCCTTCTCAAAGATTCCAAAGCTGGTTTTTATTCAACAGAAAAATTAGATCGTCAGTATTTTATTGTTCCAGAAAGCATAAAACAGAGTTGGGGCAATCAGTTACTAGATATGATCAAAAACGAGGTAGACGAGTTTTTGCTGCAACAGAATGGTTATGATCCGATTATCGTTTCATACAATGATCTTGTTCCTCACACGTTTCTTGCACAGAGCCGGGCTATACTCCAAGGCGTAGAGAGTGGTTGTAAAAAACCTGGTCATGCTTTGGTATTAATTCACCACTTGCAAAAAAATCGAGAGCACGATGAGGACACCCTGGCAGCAATGGTAGTAAAAGAATTACGTGATCGGTACGACATAACTGCCGCCGTAATTCACAGCAAAACTGGCGACGAATGTTTCGATATCGGAAGAAACTCAACGGGAGAACCAGAATATAGGGTGGTAAGTGGCAAACGTGGAAAAATTTCCGGTTATGCACAGTTTGTGGCACTGAACAAGGTTTTACTCCTTAATGAGCGCAGCCCTTTTACCTTGGCAACGAAACTAAATGCTGACTTAGTTATTGGAATAGACGTTAAAGCAAACACGGCCGGCTTCATCTTGATTGATGGGCTAGGAAAGAACTACAGCTTTCGCTCGAAAACTTCAAAGGAAAAGGAAAAACTTCGTACTGAACAAACAGAAACTTATGTGTACGAACTAATTTATATGGAATCGAAAGCTCAGGCGAACGTTAGTTGGAAGAACCTGGTTATTCATCGAGACGGTCGAATGTGGAACTCTGAGATTGTTGGTATAAAAAGAGCATTTGATCGGCTTAAACTGGATCGTATTCTACCTTCTGATGCGACTTTGACTTTGATTGAAATTCCGAAGTCTGAAATTGCCGCTTTCCGGTTTTTTGAAACTATTAAGCAAAACGGTTACACGAAAGTGATCAATCCCCAGGTTGGTCAATACCAGATTCGAGGTAACGAAGGATATATCTGTACTACTGGTAGAGCCTTTCGACGCCCCGGCACCTCCCTTCCACTTCATGTGCGAAAGATAGAGGGAGCCCTGTCGATTGAAGAATGCCTTGAAGACATTTTTTATTTAAGTAATCTAACCTGGACGAAGCCAAACGACTGTTGTAGAGAGCCGATTACTATCAAATTAAATGATCGTTTCTTAAAAGATGAAGCTACAGCTTATGACCAAGAAAGTTTGGAATACTCATTTGGATCGGATTTTATGTTGGAGAACGAAAAGACGAGGGAGGCAACAGCATGAGTCTTTCAGGACTTAACTCCGGTCTATATCAACAATTTTCGCGATATGCAGAGATCACCGATAAAGCATTAGTGGAATTGAACGAGGATACAAATTGTATTCAGGAAAATAGAAAAGCGCTGGGCTCTCTTTTTATCGAACTGGATACTTTGCGGCAGAACAATGTTTCTGCACGCCTTATTTGGGTCTTATTAACTGAAGAGATGCAGCTAGAAGCTAAAGATATAACGGAAGTCGGTCAATTACTTTTAAAGGTTGAAACGGACGACGAAAAAGTTATAAGAGTTCTAGAAGATCTTGCTCTAGCTTTAGCTGATGAACAAGATAGCATTAGGTTGCGACAGCGACGAGGAATAAGGTGAACGAGTATTTTCAGGGTGCCGTCAAGCAGCTTGTGCAACGTGCAGATCATTTACTGGGAAATATTAAACAGGGGCTCCCGGCTGAGTTCCACCTCTTAGAAAAGCATTGCCGAGAAAAGCTTAGGCGCTTAAAGATTGATTTCATCCAATTAATCGAAGATCCACAATTTCGCTTATCAAAACATCAGCACGTTAGAATTAGAAAATACCGACGGTTAATAAGCGAACTTGATGAAATCGAAACGATAGTGATACCGGTACTCTCTCGATCTACAGAAGAAGACCGCTTTCTGAACAAACTAGTTCATCAAATTAGGTTAGAGATCAAGTATCCGCTACTTCCTCCGATAGTTTCTCCGTTTTCCCAAGGATATTTTTATATATGGGGCGAGCATAATCTGATCTGCGTTCATTTAACGGAAGGTAATTTCCTTCTTCATTTACCAGACATTTATCATGAGATGGCGCACCCTTTAGAATGGGAAGAGGGTTATCCTAATATTGAAGGTTACCAAATTTCTTTGATAGAACTTTTAGACGAAATAAGGAGTTCGCTGACAGATGAAGAACATAAACTCACTCGTAGTAGTCGAGCTCCCGAAACTTATAAATTCTATCTACAGAACTGGAAAAAATCTTGGGAAAGCTGGGGCCGAGAGTTTTTTTGTGATCTTTTTGCGACTTACACGTTGGGTCCTGCCTATGTTTGGTCCCATTTCCATCTATGCGCAACTAGAGGCGGCAATCCATATGAAATCCCCTTACTGAGTACCTCTAGCCATCCAGCTGATGATGCTCGAATGCAAGCTATGTTGGATGCATTATGTATTACAGGTTTTGATCAGGAAGCGAAGATTATTGAAGGAAAGTGGTTAGAGTTGGTTAGTTCATTGAATGTCACATCAGAGCCTGAGTACCATCGATGTTTTCCTAAGACTTTAATTAAGCTTATTACCGAGAAAGCTTATAAAGGAATTACAGCGATGAACTGCCGCATTGCTTCTCCAGATACGGACGATGTAGTTCATCGAGCCCTGAATGACGCATGGAGACATTTTTGGGAAAATCCGGACAGTTATGTCTCTGAGGAAAAGAAGCTTATAAATTCCATTAAGAATCAGATCACCTGGTTGTAGGAGCCAATAGTTTTCAGGAACTATGAAGTAGGTACGTTTAATTGATTACTCATATTCCGAGCTGTCAAATAGTTAATCTACTAAGTATTTTTAAGTTGATAAGTTAAATACCTAGTCATTAACGAGCTTATCACCTAGAAGTGCCTACCCCAAAATCGAGCTCTGATTAACCGAGTTTGAGCCAATCGCAATCTTCTGCGCTTCCTCAGACCGTGAGACAAGATTAACCAAACCATAAAACAGTTTTGTTTCAATTAGATAGGTGCGTTACACTCTTTTTCGTAAAATGTAGCCTGAAAGCCATTAAACTTATTCACGCATCGGCCAGGTAGTACCGCGTCAGGTCAAAGAGCGACCTGTAACGACGGAAAGTACTGTAGTCACTAAGTCTTCAATTTCCATACGGCCGTCTAGGACATGAATGGCCGGATGCTTGCCAACCCAACTCCGGAAAATTTCACGTACTCGATTAAAATAGGCATATCCTTTCTGTTCTACTGCGTCAATCGGCCTAGCAACGATTCGCGCCATGCACACGTCTATCGGTGTATCAATCCAGAATATGATATCGGCGCTCTCCATATTAGCGATCGCTATGTCCGACAAGGTCGTAAGGTTTGGATCTAACGCCCCCGCATACGCATAATTGCTCAACGTCGACCGGTCTACGACGACGAAGTCGCAAAGCTTATCGAGATGAGGTATATCAACGCGATTTCTGCGTCTGCTCAGAAAATGCAGCAACAGTTGTCGCTCCACGTCATCGCAATCGAAAACCGGGTTGAGAACCGCTTCCCTGATCTTCATCGAGTCTATTGCGTCGCCGTGCATCGACCCTTTTGCATAACTCACCGGCGACGAAAACTCACTCAACTGCGACACCGAGTAGTTCATGCTGGAAAGTTCTTCGGAAACTGCCTTGCTCAGAGCCGACTTGCCACAGCCGTCAATGCCGTCAAACTTTATGATCATGCTAACCTCTTAAAGTGTTAAAATGGGCGCCAGTCCGCGATATCACCGTCGAACCAATTGATACTGCGCTTTACTTTCTGCCATAGTGCCGAGATGTCCGCAGCACTGGCGGTGCGAAGCGCTCGGTTACCGAAGTCTTGGACTTGCATTCCAGCGAGTACGGTTCCGAACGCGACAGCGTGGGGAAGCCTCCGCCTTTCGTAAGTTCCACCTTGGGCCAGATCGGCGACAATGCCCCCGCAGAAGGCATTGCCGGCACCGGTGGAGTCCACGGTTGTGCAGTTCATGGCGGGGACGAAGAACGTCCCGCGCCTGTCGAATACCTGGCTACCGCGATCAGCGAATGTGATGATGAGAAAGTCCAAGTCCAGCTCTTCGACGACGTGCAAGACCTCCTTGTGTCCAGTAAACGGAGGCGCGTCAAATCGCCAAAGCCGACGGAATTCTCTCTCAGTAACCACGAGGCCGTTCGAACGCCCGGCAACATACAGCACTCCTTCTCTATCCCGATCTATCCAATAATCCAGCGTCTCGCTGAGGATAAAGGTGTCATTGAAGAAAGAACAACAGTCCGATTGGACACCCGGATCGAACGCCGCTAAGTAGCAGAAGCCGATCTCGGAGAAACGGCGTCGCAGTTCCTCCCAATCCGGTTGAAAATCGTCGATGAGCCGATTCTCCAAGATTGTCGTCGTGCTTTCCTCGAAGCTGTGCTGGTAGCAGGCCTCCCAGTAAAATGATGGCAGATGCGTAACGTGCTGAAGCCCGGCTGTGCTGACTTCCCTACTAAACTGTTTGACCAGTTCTTCCGGCGTCAGGTCGTGGCCCAATATGGACACAATAACGGGCTCTACGGAACCAGCCGTCAAGATCGCCTCGGTTGCATAAAAGGCCGTACCACCGAAGACGACCGGCGACACGGATTCCATGGTGTGGACCTTCTCACGACCGGCAGTTCCTAAAACTAATATTTTCTCCACATTAGACCCATTGCTATATTCAAGGATTTTAGCCGTGAATCATCACGTAATTCCGAAAGCACTGAGGAATAATTCGAGTCTTTCTTCCCTAACGTCCATATCACTCTCCGAATCTTTAATTTTTTCAAATATGGTTTCTATTCTAAAAAGTCTATTACAATACTTTGTCTAGTTGCAAACCAATTTGAAGCAAGTATGGCCGGATTTCATCGTTCTTCGCCAGTTCGTACCGATGAGCCTCGATTTGGCGAAGCGCCAAATACCTTAGACGCCCGTCTTCTAGGCGTAAAGTTTCTTCAACGCACTCACGGCGGATCCATTCCGACTGATGGGACAGCATGTCTGAGACCGCCTGACACAGAAAATCGTCGTGGCACCGATCCAACTTGCCGCTGAACACCGCCCTCACGCTTGCCCATGCCAAGGCGTCATGGTTGGAGTGAAGGTACGTCGTAATCGCACCCTGCTGGTATTCAGGTTCACGAGAAGCAATTCGCTCGAAAACGACGCGTTCAGCTGCTTTGTAAAGTCTGCCGTGCTGTGCTCCCAGTATGGCCTTCCGTTCCTCAACGCGGCGGAAGTCTTCTTGTAGCATCAATTGGTCATGGTCCAGCGATGTTCGTTCGGCACTCGCGGATCCCCATAGAAGGGATCCGAAGCGGGTACCGGGATTGAGTGGGCTACGGTGATTCAACGATAGAGCAATGTGCTCACGCAGTTGAGCATCTTGCTCCAGCCGTTCCAGCACGATCGGCGCGTTCTTCTGGCTCGATAGATTCGTTAGAATTCGTTCGTTCTTGAACCCGACGTCGATCAGTTCTCTGATGACCCACGGTGAACGGTCATGTAGCAACTGCGCTAAGATCTGCTTAAGATCCCGCTCCGACACTCGGACGGATTTCAAAGCTGCTGCCACATTCCAGCGCACTTGTCTGTGTTCGTGATTGATCGCTGTTGTTAACAGAAACTCTCTGCCAGACCGGGTTAGCGTTCTTGCATGATGTAGGGCATCAAACAACATTTGGGCGAGATCCCAGTTTTGCCTCGACCCCGAAGCATGCATTGCCTGCGTGATGAGACTTGAGGTGTTATCCGGCCCCTCAGATACCGCTAGTGTAAGCAGATTTCCGACCGCGCATCGCACCTCCCAGTTTGCCCTTAGCACCTCGTTGCTCTGATAGTTTTCCAGTAGGTTAAGGGAAAAACGTTGAATCGGCGAGACCAAGTTACCGACATTACCAGAATTCGCTCTCCGCAACTCCGCATTGACGGCTCGCATGGCCTCTGCCTCTCGAACTAATAGGCGGTTCTGGTGAAACTTTCGGTCGATAGAAGTAATCCAGCTAAGCATTGGAACGAGCAACGATGATTCACCCCGGCCTTCCGACAGCAACGTCCGAAGCCGAAGTTGGGCATCATCGATCTGCTCTAACATTTCGTCATCGAAACTCAGCGTTTCGATATGTCTAAGTTGCGTGCGAGACTCGTCAGGACGAACGGCGTTATCCTTTAGGAGGATTTTTTTTTTATGAACTCGGCTAGCGTGCCCAAAATGGCCTTCAAGTAACCTGCCGCGGCTGCAGCTGCATAGTTCTGCCAATCGTCTCCTTTTTTAGTATCACAGTAGTCACAGATGCCTCGAATGACAAAGTGGTGCGCCTGTGACATCCAGGCAGCGTCAGCCGTCCCGGAACCCTCCATTTCCACAGCCTTTACGCCATACTTATCGCGAAGATCGTCCCGACGGACCGGGTTCTTGAGTAGGGTGTTGGAGGAGGCGATCGGTCCCAGAAAAATGCGTGGTTGTTTCCTGTTTCGCAAGGGATCCGCGGGATGCTTAACGAATAGTGATTGATCTTCGGTTGAGGCTAATAAGTCACTGGATAGGGGCGGACGCCGCCATCCAAGTGCGGTCAGTGCTTGAGCTATAAAAACCTCCCATGGTCGGGAGCCTAAAATTGCATCCGCCTCAAGCACTCTCGCGGCACGAATTAGGTTCGAACTCGCCGGTCTCGGGGGATTTCTTGGAATGATCCTGCCGATCTCCTCTTTCACGAAGTCGTATTGGATGATGCCGTATTCATTCGACACCACGATGTCGCCAAGACGCACATGATCTTCAGATTTTGATGCATGGGGGACGCCGCCCGCGATTCCTGAGAGAATTACAGTGCGGACGCTAGGGAAATCGTTGAGAAGCTGCGTTGTCGCTGCGGTCGAGATGTTGTTTCCCACTCCGACCATCGCAAGTACAAGGGCGTGAACACCGCCGTTGTGGGCCGGCATGGTACCAAACGTGTAATGACGGGTTCCTTGGTGATCTGTTTCGGTGTGGGCCACCGGATGATCCATCAGTACTCTTACAGCCGCGTGTTCTTTGGGAAGGGCGGTAAGAACAGCAATAGCAGGGTGATATACTGAGCCTGGGATTTGAGTCATTCCTACGCCTTCCCAACGTTACAAATCTGTTCAGCAGCGATCATTGCACCGGACAACCGTTCTGTCAACTGCGCCATCTCGTGAGGGGTGATCGTCAGAGGTGGACATACTAAGATATTTCGGTCAATTGCTCTGATTCTAAGCCCAAGTAAGTATGCACGACGACGAACCTCTTGAGCAAATTTGGAGTCTTCGACCTCGATTGCTATACACAGACCGGTGACTCTCAGGTCGTACTCCCCCCTGAGCGCTGGCAGTGCCGCCGACATCTGAGATCGGAAGATTTCCCCCTCTCGAGTAGCGTTGTCATAAGCGCAGCTGACATCGAGTTCGTCGAGCACCGTCCAAGCAACACGGGCGGCCATAGGATTGCCGGACGCAGTGTGACCATGTCTAAGGGTGGGCGATGCGTCTTGTAGTACTGACGCAATTTGAGATGCAAGGCAGGTCGCAGCAATGGGTACGAATCCGCACCCTAGGCCCTTTGAGACTAAGAGGATGTCGGGCATGATTCCATAAAGCTGGGCGGCGGTAACGTGTCCAGCACGCCCAAGTCCGGTCAAGGCTTCGTCTAGAACCACTAGGATTTCGTTTGCCCGACAGATTTCGACTACCCTTCTGATATCTGTTTCTGATGCTCGGATCATTCCGGCCAGACCCATTACCGGCTCGAGGAATATCGCAGCGATCTGCTCCGCACCATCTGATTCAAGCATCCTCTCCAACGAACCTGAAACACACGAGTCATCGCTGGGATCCCAGGCAGGAAGCTGGACCCGAAAATTCGGTGCAGCCAGTCCTACGTCTATGTGTTCCTCGGCACGGCCGGTAATAGCAAGTGCTCCCAGAGTGCAGCCGTGGTAACTTCCATCCAGAGAAAGAATCTTGTACTTTCCCTGCCTCCCTGTGTGGAACCAGTACTTCCAAACGGCTGCCAACGCGGTTTCGGTCGCCTCCGATCCACTCGACGTGAACACGCACGCCGAGTCCCGGATTTCCAGGACGTGAGTCAATCTGTCAGCTAGTAACATGCTCGCCTCGCTAACGTCACCGCCGATCGATGGCAAGGAGGTTAGGCTCAGGGCCTGCTCATGCATCGCGGCAGCCACAGCCTCATTGCCATGTCCGAGATTGGCATTCATGGAGCCAGAAAGACCGTCAATTACCTCTCGGCCATCATTCGTGTAGAGGTACACTCCCCGACCCGTTGAATAAATGCGGGGATCCGCTATGCGCTCGTATGTGTATGGAAGAAGAATTGACATTGCCAGTTCCATTGCGAATGGTTCGGTGCTCTCTATCTAACACTTGACGAGCTTAGCCAAAGCGGTCAATGAATCCAGGCCGAAAATCTTCGTATCCCGTGTACAATTCCGCCTGCATGCCGACAGCCTTCGCAACCGAGACATTCTGTGGGTTGTCGTCCCAGAAGTAAATGTCGCTGGGACTGCACCCGATCGATTCGATGACCTGTTCGAAGAAAGTCAGTTCTGTTTTAGTCGCGCCCAAGTCGCACGAGAAAAAACAACCAGCAAAAATACTATCAAAATCTAAAATATTCCTAAAGTAGCCCGATCGCATAAGATCCTGATCCGATGCAACATAGCACTCATGGCCAGCAGACTTCGCCGACATAATTAGACTTACTAGTTTCGTATCTACGGTGCTTTGACAGTCGAACCAGTATTGGATCAGAGAGTCGGTGTCACCCGGCCATCTCCAGGCCGATATGTACTTTCCTATCCGCTCCGGTAGTGCCGCTTGGCCTATGGCGCAATCGCGGTAATCGTCTGAGAAGAACCTATAGATCTCTGTAACCGGCACTCCGAAATCAGCCGAATACATCTCGGCGAAGTTCCTGTCGTAGGTGACGATGACACCATCCAAATCGAAAATCAGTTTACTCATACCGCTTCATTATACCCGTCATTAACTTGATTGCTAGCCGCCGCCTCAGAGCCAAGCTCTATCAATACACGTTCCAACTTCAAACGCAATTGATCCGTCGTAAATGAGGGGACCGACAGAATCTGTTCATCCTCGATTACGGATTCGGAGAATACGGTAGCGGTCGGTTGTAACGATTCCCATCTGACGAACAATGTCATCGATACCACGTCGGTCGCGTACAGCACACGGTGATAGAGGTCCGGGCCCATGGAGTAAGTACTGCCGGGTACTAGTTTGAACATTAGGCCTGGCGCCAGCCTCAAACGTCCGACAAACCTTAGATCGTACTTCTCCAAGTCATCGTGACGAGGAAAGTATTCATGACTATACATAAACTCGCCGGAACCTCTCTCGGTGAACGTTTCTACCTGTGCGCTACCGCATAGCATTGTCGACCTGAAAAACCATTGGTGATTATGTATCAGTTCTGTATTCTGCAGACTCTTCTTTCGTGGCCACCAAATGTGGAGTCTCAGTTTGAACTCGGGCTCCCAGTTTGATATCAGCGTGATCTTATCAAAACCGTTGCTATGGGTATAGGATTTTCTCGCAAGGTCCTCCAGAACATGACTGTTGTCAATAATTTCACGGACGATCTGCGTTGCAGAGCGAACGTTGAGAATGCCAGAAAGCCTAGGATCCGAGTAATCCGCGACCGACCGTGGTCCCTCGCACGCCATCTTGGACAGAGACCTTTGCACTTTCTCGATAAATATTGACATACCGGTCTTCGGGTTATATTACCCGTACAAAGAGTGTACTCTTCTTTCTACAAATTGCTTTTCTTTTTTTTATGCTGGGTGCGCCTTATCGCCTAGATTTTACGCGACCGTACATGAAGCTATTTCAATTCACGAATAAGAATTAAAAATTTTTAAGTTAATAATAATACCAATTTTACCAAGTAGGGACTTTTTGTTGATAACTGTAACAAGTAGGTACTTTTGGTTGATGATCGTGTTAATTAAAAGTACCTACTAAAATTATGACGTTTTAATAAATCAATAGTTTACAATGAGTTGTTTGTAGGTACTTTTAGTTGATTAATCGTAATAGTTGGATAAATATGGGTTTGCGGCTTGGATCTGTTTTGGTTCTGGTCTAATAAGTGCTATCACTCTCAACTTCAGGCGTCTTACCGTTCTCAGCGCGATCGGAGGAGGTTTTTATTCTTGTTTTATACTGAAGCATAAAGACCAAACCTAATATGGCAAAGCAGAGGGCCAGCAGAAAAATAACTCCGACACATAAATATTCCATTTTAATCGATGATCAGAGTCAAATATTAGACTGGCCTGACCTTATTTCTCATTTAATTATTTGCGTCGGCTTGTTGGTACGATGTCTTTTATCCGCGTCAAACTGCAAAAAAGAAAGATAACGCCGGCGCAGCAAAAGCCCATTCCGAAATTCCCTGTTTTTTTAAACCTCACCGGCCTCAGAGCGTTATACGGAAACGAACAAACTAAAAGTTCAATCGAAATCTAACACTGCTACAAATTGAATTGCTGCTTTACGATCTGGGCGATGGTCGGGCTGCCTGCCTCGCGGCCGAGAAATTCGATTCTGTTACTGGCTTTTAATTCACCTTGTTTAACGATAGCCAGGTAAAACCCGCTGCGGCCGCTCTTGGCAAAGCGTTTGATGATATCGAAGCGGCCAAAACGAATGCCGAGTTTAAAGCACGGGACCCGAGGCTGTGTCACCGCAAATTCCGCTGTACCGATGCGGTAGCGGTCGCCGACCAGCGCATCTTTTTCGAGCAGCCCTTCGGTAGTGAGATTTTCGCCAAACATCCCGTAAGGGATCTCCATCCCGGGAAATTCCGCCCGCCAAAAATCGTAATGTTCCGATGGATAGACATAGACGGCCTTGTAATAGCCGCCGTGAACCCTCAGATCGGCCTGCCGGTCGCCCTCCAGATTGAATTCGTTTACTTTTACCGAACCCCGAACAGATTCTTTAAATATACCGGTCGAGACAAATTTCCCGCGATATTTGGCCGGACGCGGCAGCCCGACATTTACCGATAAGACTTTCATTTATTTATAAACTTTCCAGAAGTTTATAGTTTAATCCTTCCGAACGGACTTCCCAACTTCCGTCCGCCGGAAATCCCGGGGCTTTTTGTTTTGGCGAGCCCTGCCAGCCGCCCGCCATCATCGCAACCGCGTAGAGCAGCCCGCCGTTGCCCGGCAGGTAAAGCGGCAGATTCGGGCGCTGGTAATTGTGGCCGTTGGGCAGGTAACGGTTTTTCCCGGTTTCCATCAGCAGCGCGTCCACCGCGATCTTTCCCTCGCCCAGTCTGGCGGCGGTCATCGCCGTCATCGGGTAATCCCAACCCCACGTGTCAGCCCATTTCCATTCTTTCATCACTTTTTTCAGCGTGCGCCGCATCGTCTCGCGGTCGGCCATCTCTCCGCGCAGAACCCCGTAAGCGCCCAGCATCGACGGGTGATCGATGTTTCGCTCGGTGTATGTTTGCGGGCAATTTTCATGCGCTAAATAAACGCCCTCTCCCACCGGCAACCGCGAAAGTTTATTAAAGACGTCGTCCCATTTGGCAATGCGTTTTAGCCCTAATCTTTCGCGCCATGCCTGCGCTGTTTTTAACCCGAAATTCCAATATTCCAGCTCGAACGTCGGGTTCCAGGTTTCACGCGGCGGATGATTTTCCTGCGCCGGGATGACCGGCGGCCCGAGCACGTATCGCTGTGTCTTTTCATCGAAGTGCGCGTACGAGGCCATGAACTCCGCCGTATCATTTACGATCGACGCAAACTGTTTGAGAGTGCTGCGGTCCTGATAAGTTTGAAAAATGAGCTCGGCATAAAAGATCGGATGCGGCTGCTGCCAGATCAGCAGCGGGCCGATCGGCGACGGGCTGTCGCGGCCTTCGGGGCCGACCATCTTTCCCCAGCGCGCGCCCGCATAGCCTTGAAATTTTGCCCGCTCGCGGGCGCTCTGCCGCACCTTTTCGTACCAGCCGAGACTGCGTTCGAGCATCGGCGCGCGATCCCACAGGGGAAAATGCGCCGCGTGCCACCAGTGCATCTCCAGGTGAAATTTCCCGTACCAGCTGTTCGTCGTCAAGCCTGTTTCCTGCGGCGGCTGCGAACCCGAACATTGGATCGCGGTCAGGTACTGCGAAAGCACGACGCGGCGCTCCAGTTCCCTGGCGCGCTTGTCCTTACTATTTGCCAGTTCGACCACGCCGCCGGTTGACCAAAAATTCTTCCATTGACTTTCCGATGCCCCGAACACTTCTCGCGGCGGCGGCAAAAGCCGTTCTTTATCGACCGGTGAAAACTCGGCGACAAATTCCAGTTTCCCGGAGCCATTTTCCGTCGTCAATTCGAATTGATGTTTTGCTTTTTCTGCCAATTTCGCAGCGCCGCGCCATTCAATGGTGACAAAATACTCGTCGCTATCCAGCCGGCGTTTTAGTTTCGCCTGAACGGCGCCCGAATTAATTATCGTGGTCGAATGTTTGTCCGGCGCCGTCCAGTCGGCGGCGTGCATGTCGGGCGAACCGTATGGAAAAGCGAATTTTACTTTTAACGCCTGAGCGGCGATCAAACTCGATTCGACCGATACGGCCACGATATCGCGAACGTTGTGCGCGGCCGTTCTCACGATCACCGGTTTGCCCTGAAGCTCGAATTTGCTGGTGATGATACCGCTCCACAGATCGAGTTTTTGTTCGATATTTGAAAGCTCGGAAGGCTTTATTTCCGCGCCGTTTAGCGTAAAGCCGATCTGCCCGAGATGAAGCCGGTGCGGATTCTGCCGCAGCCAATTGTAGAGATCCATTTGCCCGGTGGAGCCGGTCGCGTATTTTACCGCGCGTCCGTAAGTATCGTATTCCGTGTATTTAAAGCCAGCCGGATCGAGCCCGGCGGGTAGCGGCGCCGAATGCCAACCCCATTGCGACATCGTGCACAGCGGCATGTGCGATTCGTATTCCTTCGCAAAAGTTTGCAGCCCCGTTACGTCGCAGGTAAAAGCAAACTCGCCATTGCCGACCGAAAGCGGCGACAGCGGGTCGAGCTTTTGCATCACCGGGTTGTGGCGCGAAACCAGCGAGAAACGGTCGATCGGCGTTTCTTTTTTCAGCTCTTTTTTCACCTCTTTTTTCAGGGGCGTTTTGGAAATTTGCGCCGATAATTTTTCTGCCGGAACGAGCGCCGCCGCGCCGCCCGTCGTGAGCGCCGTTTTCACAAAATTCCGCCGGGTTATTTTCTTACTTTTCATCTATTTTGATTACTAACTACCAGCACCACTGTAATTTCATGGTTAGAGTTCTGTGTCTTGAACTAAAAGCGACCCGGTCACTACCGTTCCCGGTTCTGACCCGTTATCACCGCTTTAACACTTCACTAATCACTATTCACCATTCACTAATCACTATTCACTATTCACTATCTAATATTTTCCATCGGTCGGGCCGGGCCAATTATCGGTGCGAAACGGTGTTGCGGGCAATCCCGAATCATTGGTAAGATTCGGATGTTTCGGATTATTGTTAAAAGCATAGCGCACTGCCGCCGGAACGGGCACTTTAGGCGAAGATATTTCGATCCTGTTTTTGCCGGTGATCTTTGCTTCCGCCCAGTGCCATTTCCTATCGGCGCCGGCGATGGCAAATTCTTCCAGCCTGTCGCCGTCCTTGATTTTCAAGCCTGACCCGGCGTCCTTAAATGTCAGAATTACCCGCGCGTCTTTTACTTCAGCGCTTTCAAAAACCGGGCCGCTTTTTGTCAGCTTCCGCCGGTACACTTCCCGCAGCGCCCAGAGCGCCATTCGCTTCCCGACGTCGAGTTTATTTTTCGGGTGAATATCGTTCGCCTCGCCGATGTCGATGGTGACGATCAGCCCCGTAGCACGGTCGTTCATAAAAGTACGGCGCTGGGCTTCGCGGATAAAGCTCCAGGCTTCTTCGGCCGGTTCGTCTTTTACCGCGCGGTAATTCGGCAGCTGGATGATCGCGATGGGAAAATTTCCCTGCCCCCAGCGTTCGCGCCAGGAGCGGATCATCGCCGGCAGCAGCAGTTCGTATTGCGCGGCCCGCGCTTCATTAGACTCGCCCTGGTACCAGGCCGCTCCGCGGATCGCAAAAGGCATCAGCGGTTCGATCATCCCGGTATAGATCGACGAAGCGACGCGGTAATCGCGCAGCGCATCGGGGACCGGCGGCGAGGGCGAAGGTTTTGCTCCCGACGCTTTCGCTTTTTCAGATTCGTCACGCCATTTTGCGATCGCGGCGGCGTAGTCTTCCTTCACTTTCGGGCGTTCCGCTTCCCAGATCTTTGTCCGCTCGACGGTCGGGCGCAGTTCAGCCGCGACGTTCAAATATTCGACCGGCGTCCAGGCTTCGGCCTGCGACCCGCCGTAGGAAGAATTTATCAACCCGACCGGGACCTTTAATTCCCTTTCCAGTTCGACGCCGAAATAATACGCAGCGGCGGAAAATTCCGCGACCGATTGCGGCGTGCAGGCCTGCCAGACCCCGAGCGGCCCGGCCTTTTTCTTAAATCCCACTTCCCTGCTGACATTAAAAAGCCGGATGTTCGGACGACTGGCGGCGGCCTGAGCTTCCGCGCCGCCTGTGGTTTCGCGCAGCCGGAGCTGCATATTGGATTGCCCGGCCGCCAGCCAGACCTCGCCGACTAAAATGTCCTTAAGCTCGATCGTGTTTTTGCCGGCGATCTTCATTACCGAAGGCGCAAAACCTGCTTTCATCGGTGAAAGATCGACGCGCCATTTCCCGCCCGCGTCGGCAATGACGGTTTTCTTTTGCCCGCCAAAACTGACGATGACGGCTTCGCCGGGCTCGGCCGTGCCCCAGATCGGCACTTTTTGTTTTTGCTGCAGCACCATCGAATCGCCGATCACATCCGCCAGGCGAACGTCCGCCCGCGCGGCAAATGAAACAAATGCGATAAGAAACACGATCAGCAGACTTTTCATTTCATCATCCCTATTTTTACTCTATTTATAATGTGTCCTTTAAACACTTCACTGGGAGCGCGGACGGCTCGTCCGCCATGAACGCGCAGCGTTCGGAAAATATATTTGAATGTTAGCTCTCCCGGCAGCGTTCGCTAGTGATCTCTTCGTTTGTTAAGGATATGGATGGTTACCATATTGCTTTTTAAATTTTCCGCCTGAGCCGTAATCCTGATCGAACCGTCACTTCGGTTTGCTTTTATCATCGCGAAAACCCTGCCCTGAAAAGCTTTTCGATCGTAAGCCTGAAAAGGATCGAGATCGGTATTATCGCCGCTGTCCACGGCGACGAGATCGCCGGAATCTCCGACCGTAAAAGTCACCCGCATATCTGCGCCAGGCACGACCACGCCGTCTTCGTCAACGATCGTCGCGGTCACAAAAACGACGTCATCCCAACTGTTAGTGATCCATCGCTTATTCTTTGTCAGTAGTATTTTCGCGGGTTTTCCCGCCGTCCGCAGCTCGAAATCGGAAACCGCCTTGCCGCCGTTATACCCGACCGCTTTGATCGTACCGGCCGCGAAATTCACTGTCCAGTTCAGCGGCGAAGCGTCTTTGGGAACGGCTTTTTTGCCCAGCGATCTGCCGTTTAATAAAAGCTCGACCTCCGCGCAATTGCTGTAAACTTCGACGTTTTCTTCATGCGCCGCCAAACTTTTCGGATTCCAATCGGAGAACAAAACCTGTGTCCGCCGCGCTTCGTCGGCTTCGTAACCGGGATCGTTCGCCGTTCGCTCATCCGGCGCGACGCGGCGGGTAATATGGACCATCGGTACTTCGCTCCACCAGCTCTGCCGCTGAAAACCGACCGGGCGCGGCGTTGCCGTGCGGTCCAGCAGCCCCTTGCCAAAAGCGTAATTCGGAAAGGATCGCGATTCGCCCAGGTAGTCTATCCCTACCCAGATAAACTGCCCGGAGTATTCCGGGTTGTCGCGCATCGCGACCCATTGATTTATGTCGTGCGTGTTTTCCGTGCCGAGAATTTTGCGCGTCGGTTTTTGTTTGTGCGCCGCCAGAATTTCTTTTTCGCGGTAATTCTGCCCGACCACATCCAGGATATCGGCCAGCCCGTTATCGTAATCGTGGCTGACATTCGGGCGGAAAAGTGCCTGTGTGACAGGACGCGTCGGGTCGTATTTGTGAAAGATCTCGACCAGCCCGGTCAGGATCGTTTTCGCGAGTTCGGCTTTCGGCGTGTCGCGAATTTCGTTTCCGGCGCTGTAAATTATCACGCTCGGGTGATTGCGGTCGCGCAGCACCATGTCGCGCGCGTCGATCTTAGACCATTCGTTAAACGCCAGGTGATAATCATAAGGATTTTTCGCCACCGTCCATTGGTCGAAGGTTTCGTCCATCACCAGAAAACCCATCCTGTCCGTCAGTCCGAGAAATTCCGGGGCGGGCGGATTATGCGCGGTGCGGATCGCGTTGACGCCCAGCTCTCTCAGTTTCTTAAGCCGGTGTTCCCAGACCGCCAGCGGGACCGCCGCGCCGAAAGCGCTGCCGTCATGATGCAGGCAAACGCCCTTGATCTTGAAATTTTTTCCGTTGAGCCAAAAACCCGTGCCCGCGTCGAAACGGAATTCGCGAATGCCGAACGGAACGGACACCCGGTCGACCGGCTTGCCCCCGTCTCTTAAAACTTCAACCCGCGCTTCGTATAAAATTCCGTCGCTGACATTCCAAAGTTCAGGATTTTTTACCGCCAGCTCTTTTTGAAAATTAAAGGAAGCGCCGGGCGCGACGGTTTGAATAGGCGTAAATCCCGACGCCACGATTTTCCCATTCGGAGCGAGCAGGTTTACCCGCAGCGCAATGTGTTGAGGCTTGTCCGATCTGTTGACGACCAGGTTCTCTACCCGGACGGTCGCGCGGTCACGGGAAACCTGCGGCGTGGTCACAAAAGTCCCGTAGTTTTCAGTAAAGACCTTTTCGGTTCTGACCAGCCGGACATGACGATAAATTCCCGCTCCCGTGTACCAGCGCGAAGCCGGCTGCGCCGAATTATCCGCGCGAACGGCGATCACATTTCCCTTCTTTTTTAGATGCCCGGTCAGTTCGTAGGCGAAGCTGATGTACCCGTACGGGCGTTTTCCCAGATGCGCGCCGTTAATCCAGACGTCGCTATTGGCCATCACGCCGTCGAACTCGATAAAATATCGCTGGCTGAAAATATCGCCGCCGGCCCCGTCGGCGTCAAAATGCTTGCGGTACCAGCCTACACCCGCCGGCAAAAATCCCCCGCCGGGGCCGGTCGGATTGTCTTTGTCAAAAGGCCCTTCGATGCTCCAATCATGCGGTACATTTAATTTCCGCCAGCCGGCGTCGTTGAACTCCGGTTTTTCCGCATTCGCCGGATCGCCTTTGAAGAAAAACCAGTCCGCATCAAAATTATTTATTTCTCTTCCAGTGGATTGAAGATTTCCGCGCGCGGCGGGAACCAGGGAACAGATCATCAGCGCGATCAAAAATAAATGCCGTTTGAAATCAATCCTGTTTTTCATCTCTGTGCCTTAAAATTGTTTTTGATCGATGCGATCTATTTGCAGATCTTTGACATTTTTACTTTGCCGGATATTAAAGTTTGCGACGTTTTTCAGCACGAACAGCGACGCGCCCGTTGGCTGCTGCGCGTCGATGCGGAAAAGATCGAGGCCGCTTACGTCTTCAAACAAAAATGCCGGACGTTCTTCCCTGTTCTCATATCTGACCGTCACGTTGTCCATCGTGATCCCGCGGGCGTGACGAATATAAAAACCGTATGCCGGAAGCGTGCCGAACATGCTCGGCTCCGGGTAATTTTTCTCGTTTTCCGGAACCGTGCGGGCGGCGTCCTCTTTCGTGCCTCCGCCGCGATATGTGATGTGAATATTGCTGAGCTTTACGTCTTCGACGGGGTGCCCCGGCAGTCCGGCGATGATCGAGGCAAAACGCGGTTCGGCGTCGGAAACGATCACGTTGCTGATGTTCACCCGGCGGATCGCGCTGATCTTCGTGCCCGCCGGCGCGCGCTGCCGCGCTCCCAGCCGGATAAAGATCGGCGAGGTCGTCAGTTCCCTCATCGTGATATTGTTGATCGTAATGTCTTCGATATCGCCGCCGTCCACCGTTTCCAGCGCGAGCCCGCGGCTGCGGTCGAAAACGCAGTTAGAGATCGTGATGTTCTTAAAACCGCCGTTCGATTCGGTGCCGAATTTTATCCGCCCGGTGACGCCGTCGCGGTCCGGCGCGAGCTGCTGCGTTTTCTTAAACGTCCCGTCGAGAAACGTTCCCGGATCGTAAGCCGAAACCTGCGAATTTATGATCGTTACGTTTTCGGTGGCGCGCGCAAAACCGAGCGCATACGAGCTTTTAAGGACGATCGCGTCGTCATTGGGTGAATTTACGGTCGAATTGGAAATGCGGACGTTGCGGCAGGAATCGATGTCGAAGCCGTCGCGATTGGTATCGACTTTGACGTTGTCGATCGTCAGGTTATCGACGCCAGTGGCGAGCAAGGCAAAATGCCCGCCCTGAAAGATCGTGATATCGCGAATGGTGATATTGCGGCTGGATTTCAGCGCGATGGCTTTTGTGCCGAGCCCGTTCATTTCCTTGACGTCGGAATTTTCGCCAAGCGGTGAGATCGGTTTTGCGTTCGGCTGGCCGCCGCCCATGCTGACCGGCGTGTCTCCCGCAACGCGCGGACGTCGCGGCCCCGGGCTATGCCGCGACAAACCCTTACCGTCGATTCTGCCCTGCCCCAAAAATGCGACATTTTCCACGCCGATGCCCCAGAACAAACTGTTCTGCCAGTGGCTGTGCCCGAAATCCTGGTACATGTCCCACTCGTTCGGCTCCGGCAGATCGTAAGCGCCGCCGTGTTCCTTCGGATCGGCCGCCAGGACCGTCGCGCCGTTATCGAAATAGATCGTAATGTTGCTCTTTAAATGAATGGAAAAACTTAAGTAAGTGCCGGCGGGAAAATAGACCGTGCCGCCGCCCGCGGCAGCGGCCGCATCTATGGTTTTATTGATCGCCCCCGTGTCCAGCGTCGAACCGTCGCCCTTTGCTCCAAAATTTCTGACGCTGTAAAAACTGCCGTCGTCAGCTGCGGCATCAGCTGAAACGGGGACAGGCTGAAAATTAAAGCAAAAAATAAAAAGAAAAATACCGGGGATCAAAAAGTATTTGATAAAGGTTTCCATAGATTCATTTTGGCCCATTTCTTACCGTTTCGCGGTTACTCTTTTACAAGCTTTTATTTACAAAGTATAAGCCTGAAACCACCTCTCGCTTTGCGTTCTTCGCGTCTTCTCTTTGCGGCCTTTGCGGTTGCTATTTTTGTTTAAAGAGGCTTTGCCTATAAATACCGTTTAAAGAGAAACCGCAAAGATCGCAAAGTTTTTTCGCAAAGGGCGCAAAGTATTCCGCGAAGGATGCGCGCCCCCGGCAAATCCGGCGAAGACTTCTTATTAGTTAATATACAAATTGATGTATCGCCGACTTATTTATTCTTCGAAAACCAATCGCTCACTTCTATCTCGAGGACTTTCAGATCCGGGCGTTTCTGCGCGATCTCCCATGACTCTTTCCACTCGTTTTCCAGATCGCCCAGATCGATCTTCGACCCGACACGGACGAAGACCGGTATCTGGTGAAGTTCGACTTTGACCGTGACGGTCTGCCCGCCCGAATAAACTTTGGTTTTGTCCCAGGCGTCCTGCCATTTGCTGCCCGAAGGCAGATAAACCTGCTGCCGGCGCGCGCCTTTTTCCCAGACCGGCGAAACCAGAATGTCTTTACCGTACCCGAACGTCCACCAGTTTTCCCAGGCCGCCTTCGCCTTCGGATCGAGCAAAAAAAGCGGGCGGACGATCGGCATTCCGGTCTTGCTCGCTTCCTGCGCGTGCGCGTAGCCGTAATCGGCCAGCCGCTGGTGCAGCCGCGCGTACATGCGCCACATCGCGATCAGCGTAGCATCGTATTTCGGTTCACGCGGAAAATTCCAAAATCCAACATTTTTAGTCGGGCCGACTTCCATGATCGGGTTAAAAGCGCTGAAGGCCAGCCAGCGACTGCACACTTCCTGCTCCATCAACTGCTGGTTGTAGCCGCAAGTGTCCGCGCCCCAATTCGGGTAGCCCATCACCGCCGAGCGCTGCATCGCAATGATCGAAGCGCGTAAGCCTTCCTGTGTGCCGCCGATATCGCCGCCCCAAAAAGCCGAGTAAGGCGACGAACCGCTGTATGCCGCCCGCGGCATCAGCACAAAATCGTTGCCGCGATGTTTTTTCACCGCATCATAAACCGCCTTGATATACATTGGCACATAACCGTTGCGCTGTTCACGCAGCGAGCGCCCGTCAAAGATTTTTTCCGGCCCGCCGTCCGGAATATTTTCCTCGCCGCGGTCGAGTTTAAATCCGGCCACCCCCATCTTGACCAGTTTTTCCACGCCGGCCTGCCAGTATGCCTTCGCCTGCGGGTTGGAAAGATCGACCATCGGAAAATTGTTGCCGCTTGTCGGGCGAATCTGTCCCGCCAGCGTATAGCCTTTGGCGGTTCCCTCTTCCGCCATTTTCCCCTGGAAGAATGGCCCGATCCATAAAACCGTTTTTTGATTCTGCGACTCCAGCCATTTCACCATCGTTTCGAAATGCGGCAGCCGGACGGGATCGATCTCGAAATCGTCATAACCCAGTTTTCCCGTTCCCCACGGACGGTCGATCCAATAAACGCCGTTCGGAATGCCGTAGGCCTTCATCATCAGCACGTCTTCCATCACTTCGGAATTAAAGGGAGCGGTGACCGGCGTTCCGTCGTAATAGGCTGCGCGCTGGGTGTGTTCGTCGCGCCAGCGCCAGGGGTGAAACATCCATTTCGGCGGCAGAAAAGGCAGCCCGTCATCCCTGACGTGAGCTTTTACCAGAGTGGCGGGATCGTTCGACGTGTAAATTTTGCATTCGAACCCGGGGCCTTCGAACCCGATCTTTATCTTGTTTTTATCTTCGGAAGCGAAATCGAACCAGCCGGGCCAGGTGCCTTTGACATAGACGGCGTAACCGCGCGAGGAAAGATAAAACGGCGCGTAAAGCGAGGTGGTGGGTTTTAAAATCATATCCACTTTTTGCCCGCGCAGATTCATCGCCTCGGTAATGCCCGGTTTCCAGGAAGCCTGCTGCGGCCCATCGACCACGCGTTCCATCAAGCCGGTGTAATATTCGTTCGGCAGCGCGTCGATCTGAAATCCCCATTTAATGATGTCGGCATTCGGCTCGGCGGAAAATCGCAGGTTGAAATTTTCTCCATCCGGTATGACGGAGATCTTCACCGTCCGCCCGTCCGGCATTTTTGCCTGCGCCGCGAGCCGGCCATTTTTCCCCGCTTTTGCCGCGAGCTGGGAAAGCATTACCTTGCCCGCCGCCGTTTCATAAAAAAGCCCGTCGAGCGTGAGCATCCGGCTGCCGCTCAGATTTTTCGATGGCAATTCGATCTGCGCGCTTTGGCCGGGCGCGGAAGTCTGCGCCTGCGCCAAAAAGAAAGCAAAAGCCGTAACGCATAAAAACAGGTAAAGGGAAAATTGTTTTTTTATCATCGATTGTTCCGTTTTATTCTTAAACTCCCCTCCTTACGAAGGAGGTGGTGCTGCTGCAAGCAGCGGGGTGGTTCTTTTAATTAAAAAGACAGATTACCTCTTCCCCGACTTATATTTACCGCCGAAAAATGGTAAATTCTTACTGTCAACACCAAAATTTATTATTTGCTTAACCGGATTCTTTCTTAGATTTTAGCACGATGCAGCGCTTTTAGTTAAGCGGTTAAATGGATTTTTAGGCTTTCTTTAAAATTCGTGTTCGCCGAGAGTTTAAGATGCGTGAGCGGGACGCTCACGCGACAGCCAGCGGGACGCTGGCGCTACAAATAAATAGTGTAACGCTGCCGTCTCGGCGGCTGTCCTGACGGTGTCCCGCCGTCAGTTTGAGATGTGTGAGCGGGACGCTTACACGACAGCCAGCGGGACGCTGGCGCTACAAATAAATAGTGTAACGCTGCCGTCTCGGCGGCTGTCCTGACGGTGTCCCGCCGTCAGTTTGAGATGTGTGAGCGGGACGCTCACGCGACAGCCAGCGGGACGCTGGCGTTACAAATAAATATGAAAAGAGAAGAAAAACAGGAAATTAACCGGCGGGATTTTTTGAAAGCCGCTGGTCTCGGTGCCGCCGTGCTGGCAGCCGCAAATTTACCGGCCGAAGCGTTGGCCGCGGAACCGCTTCCGGCCAGCATTTCGCAGCGTCACATTATTCCTTTAAATCATAAGTGGTTATATAGCGGCAAAATTCCCTCGGACAGCGGCGTCGATGTAACAAATCTGCCGGCTGTACCGGTGACGATTCCGCACACCAACAAGCTGCTTCCCTGGCACGGTTTTGACGACAGGGATTACCAATTCGTTTCCAATTATCGGCGGTCTTTCAAGCTGCCTGCCGCGCTTCGCGGCCGGCGGATATTCGTCGATTTCGGCGGCGTAATGACCGCCGCAAAAGTTTGGCTTAACGGGCATCTTTTAGGCGAATATAAAGGCGGCTACACCCCGTTTTCGTTCGAACTGACGCCCCATGTAAGTTGGACGGGCAATAACTTGCTGGCCGTCGAGGTAGATTCGACCGAGCGCAAAGACATTCCGCCGTTCGGCAACCTGGTAGATTACATGACCTTCGGCGGGATCTATCGCGAAGTGCAGATTCGCGCCGTCCCCGCTGCTTTTATCGAAAATGTTTTCGCCAAACCCGTCGATGTCATGCAAAATAGCCGCAGCGTAAATGTCCGCATTTATCTCGACAATAGTAAAAACGGCGCAAACGATAAATCGCAGCTAACGCTGATCGCGGAGCTGCGCGACGGTGAAAAGATCATCGCTTCGCAGAACACGGATGTCACTTCTGCGGACAAACAATTTCACGATCTCACCTTAAAAGATCTGCGCGATATCACGCTCTGGGACATTCAGAATCCTAAGCTTTACAATGTTCAGGTCAGGCTTTTGTCCGCCGGCAAAACGATCGATCATTACGACACCCGCATCGGATTTCGCGAAGCCAAATTTACTCCCGAAGGTTTTTCCCTCAACGGCAAACATCTGAAACTGCGCGGGCTGAATCGTCACCAAACCTACCCATACGTCGGCCAGGCGGCGCCCGCGAGAATGCAAAAACGCGATGCCTGGATATTGCGAAAAGAGCTGAAATGCAACGTCGTCCGCACTTCGCATTACCCGCAGTCGCCGCATTTTCTCGACGCCTGCGACGAATACGGGCTGCTGGTTTTCGAAGAAATTCCCGGCTGGCAGCACATTGGCGATAAAGCGTGGCAGGATCTTTCCGTTCACTATGTCGATGCGATGATCCGCCGCGACTGGAATCATCCGTCGATAATTTTGTGGGGCGCGCGGGTCAATGAATCGGGCGACAATCACGATTTTTATACGAAAACCAACGCGCTGGCGCATGAACTGGACGATTCGCGGCAGACCGGCGGCGTCAGGTATCGTTACGGTTCGGAACGCCTCGAAGACGTCTATACCATGAACGATTTCGGCTTTCCGCTGCGCCCGCCGAATCACCCGCTCTATTTTAATACCGAATTCAGCGGCCACATGTACCCGACCAAACGCGGCGACAATGTCGAACGCGTCACCGAACACACCCATCGCCACGCCCGCGTTCACAACCAACTGGCGTCGGACGATAAATACGCGGGAGGTTTGGGCTGGTGCGCTTTCGATTACAACACGCACGATTATTTCGGCTCCGGCGACCGCATCTGCTATCACGGCGTTTCCGATATTTTCCGTATCGCAAAACCCGCCGCCGGATTTTACAAGTCGCAATGCGACCCGGCGGAAGAGATCGTGCTCGAACCGGCTTTCGACTGGGCGCGCGGCGACCGCGACGAGACATTTACCACCGCGATGGTCTGTTCGAATTGTGAAAAATTGAAATATTACATTGGCGAAAGATTTATCACGGAAGTCGAGCCCGACCGGAAAACTTACCCGCATTTGAAATACCCGCCTTTTACGCCGAACCTGCACGACGCGATCGGCAAAGGCTGGGACGATCTGCGCATCGAAGGTTATATCGGCGGCAAAAAAGTGATCGAAAGAAAAATGTCCGGCAGGGGCGTGGATCGGGAGTTTTTTGTCGAACCGGACGACCGCGAGCTTTACGGCGACGGCATCGATATGACACGGGTCGTTTTAAAAGTGACTGACGAATTCGGCAGCGTACGGCCGTTTGCCAATGCCGGAATTTTGCTTTCCGTTACGGGGCCGGGCGAGATCGTCGGCGAAAATCCGTTCGCGCTATTCGGCGGCGCCGGCGCGGTCTGGGTAAAAACAAAACAGGCCGCCGGGCTCATTCGCCTGACGGCAAAACATCCCTGGCTGGGAACAAAAACCGTCGAGATAAGGGTTGTGCCCGCGCCTCCGGGTTCGGTCGGGGCGATCTAAAAAAGGCGGAAACGCGACAGTCATGGAGCGTGTAATTCCGTCCTGGTTTTAACAAACCGACACGCTTTATAACTGTCGCGTTTCTGCCTCTAACCCTTCTTCACTTCCACCGCAAAAACGTGCGTCGGGCCGAGCATATTCGAGCGGAAGATCAGCCACTTTCCGTCCGGCGTAAAGGTCACGTTCGGTTCAAGCCCGTAGTCGTGTTTTTCCAGATTGACCAACCTCTCGGATCTGAATTTGCCGTTTTCTGCGTGAAACAGGTAGATCCATTGGCCGTTGTCGCCTTTGGCGACGCTGTTCGGGCCGCCGCCGTCGCCGGCAAATAATTTTCCGTCCGGCGACACGTTAAAATGCACCGACCACTCGCGTTTTTCCATCCCGTATTTGATCATTTTTCCGGACTTGATCTCGTACCTGGCCAGCCAGAAAACCTGCCCCTTCGGCGTCTGCAGATCGTAGTAAATGTATTTTCCGTCGCGGCTAAAAAATTCATGCCCGGCAATCTCCATTTCCATCGCGCGCGTGTGTACTTTTTTCAACTCGGTACCGTCAGTGCGGATCGTCCAGATGCGATCGACCTTATGCCACGGCCCTTCGTGGCAAAACATTATCAGGGTCGGATCGGTCGGCGAAAACTGCACGTGATTCAGCCAGTCGGTCGAAGGATGAAAAGTTTTCACCTCGCCGGTTTTGATATTGAGCGTAAAAAGCATCATCGGTGTTCTCGCCGCCCAGCGGCGCTCGAGCGATGATTCCTGATTCGGGCCGGGGTTGACCGGGATCGGCGTCGGTGTCGGTGTCGGATTCACCGGCGGCGCGCTGTCCGCGTTGTCTGCATTGTCTGCAAGGGTCAGGCTGCCGCCCAGCAGCGTCTCATCGGCGTTGAGCGCGAAGTTCGAACCGCCGCGTATTTTTGCGTTCTTTACGATCACGCGGGTCGCCCCGGTGTCGAGATCGGTTTCCATCACCGCGCCGTCCCGCCCGTAAAACACCTTGCGCGTTTTTTTCCCGACGATCGGGTTTACCGCGCGCCCGCTGACGATCTGTTCGATCTTTTTCGTTTTAAAATTGTAGGTGGAAAGCCCGGTGCGGGTGGAAAAAACCAGCTTGTCGCCATTGTCTGTATAACCGTTTTGATGAAAATAAAAACTCGCGCTGCCGGGCTCGTCCGATAGGCGGACGACGCGATGCCCGGTGTCTTTGTCGATCCATTCGCGCGGAAGTTCCGGCTGCCCTGGCGCCGCCGGCGTAGCAGCCGGCGCAGGTGTCGGCGTCTGCGCGACGAGAAAAACGTTTAGCGCCAGCATCAAAGAAATAAGCAATGCCCAATTGATCTTCATAATTAAAAAAAAATGGGATCGAAAGCCTGAAAACAGAATTCCGATCCCAACAGGTAAAGGTGAACTACTCTTCTAGAACAGGAACTTCAAACCGAACTGCGCGCGGCGCGCATAGTTATCCTGATTCGATTGCGATATCTTGCCGAAATCGGCATTGGTCTGCACCGTGATCGGAGAAAGGAAGTACGGTTCATTCAAAGCGTTGATCAGCTCGAATCTGAGCTGAAACTTCATCTTTTCATGGATCCGCACATCTTTCTTCACAGAGAAATCGAGATTGTTGATGTTGTCTCTGCGAACGTTGTTAAAGCGATAATGCAAAGTGCGAAGATGGCCCGCCAGCGGCGCCGTCAGCGCGAATGCCGAAGTGTTGAACCACGCCGAAGTCGTTCTTTCATTAGCCGGAATGCGCACCTCGCCGCCGTTATAGAAGATGTCTCCCGACACGGCCGCGCTGGTGATATTGTACCCGCCGAACGCGATCGGAAAACCGGTCTGGAAACTATAAACGAAGTTCAGCTGCCAGCCGTTGATCACGCGATCGACGATTCCGTTGGCGTCGGATAAAAAGTAATGCCCTTTGCCGAACGGAAGTTCTACCATGGAGCTCATCGTAAATTTATGCGGTGAGTCCTGATCGGAGATCATACTGGTCGGCGCCGCGTCGCCCTGGTTCAGCAATTCCGTCGCCTGAATCCATTTGGACCAGGTATAAGCTCCCTGAATCGTAAAGCCTTCGGAAAAACGCTTGGTCGCGGTGAACTGCCCGGCGTTGTACCATGATTTGCCTTCGTTGGTGCTGGTCAATATGTCGCCGAACTGCGGATACGGGCGCAGCAGCTGCTGGCGCGCGATCGTGGTGCCGGTGAACGTATTGGCGGCGCCGGTAAATTCCGGCAGATTAAGGAACGGATTTTGCAGCCCGGTGGCCGAGGTCAGAAACGAGTTCTGCGCGATCAGCGCCGGATCGGTATTGGAATTGGCATTCACCAGATACTTGTTCGGCAGCGCGTTTATATTCCTGATGATCTCGATGTCGTAACCCTGGTTGCCGACATAGACCGCTTCCGCCACGATCCCGTATTTGAATTCATGCTGGATCCCGACCTGGAACCGGAGCTGTTTCGAAACACTGGGATCCTGGTTAAAGTATGAAATTCCGTTGCCGATTGCGGTCTGTCTGCCCTGCGCGGAGCCGACCGGGTTTAAGACAACGATATTTGTCGGAAAGTCCGAGATGGATTGGGGAACCGTCGCTCCGCTCGGAAGCACGCGGTTCGCCAAAGTCGAAGTGCGCGAAAATCCGTTCTGAAGAACGTCGCCGCGCCTTTCTCCCAGGAATCCGGCAAACAGGCCGATGCCGCCGCGAACCACGGTCTTTTCGTTGAGCTGATAAGCTACGCCGAATCTCGGAAGGAATGTATTAGTCGGGGTGTTGTACAAGGCCGTCGTACCGTTTTCGCCGGCAAACATCAGGCCGCCTTTGGTGGTGAAGGTGCTGGCATCGACCCCGGAGATCGGATTGGTGGTCAAACGCGCCTTCACTGTCGCTTCAAAAGGCTGCGTGTAACCGGCATCGAAACCTGCGACGCTCTTATTTTGTCTTTCTCTCAGCGGGATCTCGTATTCATAACGCAGTCCCATATTGAAGGTGAGCTTGCGGTTAAATTTCCAGTCGTCCTGCAGGAAAACCCCGTAGGTTTTTGAATACTCCGAATAATCCGCGCGCCGGTCGATCGTCTGGGTGGACGGCAGTCCGAGCAAAAACGAGGCGAAAGCCTGCAGCCCGTTGAAATCGGTGCCGCTGGAATTCGTTCCCTGGCGGGTGTAGGTGTTGTTAAACTGGAAACGGCCGGTCTGGTCGTTGCTGACGAAATTATCGTCCTCGCGATAGATCCTTAATTCACTTCCCATCTTCAGTGAATGAGTGCCGACGATCTTATTCAGGATCGCAGCGAAAGAATTCGTGTCAACCGGCCTGAACTCGTTCGAGAGGCCGTTGCTCAAAGTGGTGTTGGTGGGAAAATCGAAACGCGGGAAACGACGCATCTCTTCCGGCACCAGGCTGTTGTAATTCGCGCTCCAGCCGAGCGTGGTCAGATCGATCCCGCGGGCGTCGTCCTGCTGATCGGTGCCGCGGATAAAGCGGTTATAACCGTATCTTAAATTCAAAAACGTCGTGGAGTTAAACGTATGAACATCGTCGATCACTCCCTGGCGCGATTTGAACAGGAAGTTGACACCGGCATAAGCGGAATCCGTGTACCTGTTGTAGAGGCTGCTGCGGTTATAAGTGCTTCCGCGCACGAACAGGTGATTATTCTGTCCGAAATTCTGATCGACCCGGGCAGTGTAGTTATCGTACGGCTTCGTCACTTCGGTCAGGGTCGAGTCGAAAATATTGCCGGGCAGCGCCAGCGAGTTTTTCGGCTGGCCCATCGCCGCGACGACTGCTCTTGCGACCGGATTGATCCGGTTGGCCGGGATCTGGTTATTCGCAAACTGCGTTCCGACATAGTTGCTTCCCTGCAGCGTTCGCGTCAGGGGGTCGTAGATGTTAGCGCAGTTCGTCGTTTGTCCGACCGCGCACGCATAAGCGGAAAAATCGCCGTTCTTCAATGCTTCCGTCGGGACCCAGACACTCTGGCCGGCATCGAAACGGGGGCGTGAATCGCGAATTCCCTCATAACCGAACAGGAAAAAGGTCTTATTTTTTCCGTTATAGATCTTCGGGATATATACCGGGCCGCTGATATAGCCGCCAAAGCGATCCGACTTTGTCGTTGGACGCTCCTGGCTGCGGGCGTTGCCGAAAAAATCATTGGCCGCCCAGGTTCCCGGCTCGCCGAAATAATAAGCCGAACCATGCAGGCTGTTAGTTCCGGATTTGATACTGATGCTGGTCACGCCGCCTTCGGTGTTGCCGAATTGCGCGTCGAAGGTCGCGGTTTGGACCTTGAACTCCGCGACGATATCCGACGGCGGAACATAGGTCGCGATCACTTCGTTGGCGTTGGCGGTGGCGGTGCTCGGCGCGCCGTCGATCGTCAGATCGCTGCGGTTGCCGCGGGTGCCGTCGATCGCATAGCCGATAATGTGGGTCGGTTCGAAGGGGCGGTCAAGCCTGGTGCTGCCCGTATAGGTAGTGCCGGGCGCTAATCCCATGAGCGTATACGGATCGCCGTGAACCAGCGGCAGCTCTTCGATGCGGCGCTGGTCGATCACCTGCCCCAAAGAGGCGGTCTCGGTTTGCAGCGGCGGGGCCTCGGTAGTAACCGTGACCGTTTCCACCGGCTGGCCGACTTCAAGTTTGATGTTTACCTGAAGGGTTTCATTGATCGATAGCGTGATCTTGTCATTGACGGTCTTCTTGAACCCGGCGGCTTCGACCACGACCTGGTACGCGCCGGGGGTCAGGAACGGGGCCTGATAGAAACCGTCTTCGTTAGTACTTAACGTGATCGTTTTAGCACGAGCGGGATCGATAACACTTACCGTTGCTCCTACTATCGACGCGCCATTGGGATCGGTAACGATGCCCTTAATGGTGCCTCTGGTATCCTGAGCTGAAATGCCTTGCACAAAAAACAAAGCCATCAGCAACCCAATCATGAAAACAAACAAACTCGTTGTTTTTGTCTTTTTAGCGCTCATTTTTATCTCCTGTCAGATTTAATCACCTTGTGACCCGTGGTTAACCCACCGTTTCTTTCTTGATTAACACTGTGGCAGGTTAATCGGACTGAATGTTTTTATGGAACCGCTCTGAAAAACCAGCGAATTCTCAAATTGTATTAGACCTCATTTCTCAATCGGACAATTGGATAGACCAATTATTGAACCGCTTGGAAATGCCCCCTTGTTATCTAATTAAAATGCTCTGATATGAAATGATCTTTTTAAGGATCGGGAACGCCGGTTTTTCCGGCTATCTTTGCGGGTGCGTTGCCACCCTCTTAAAACCGTCGATCTTTTCTCTTGCCAAAGTGTCTAAAGATCGTTTTCACTCTTCATTAATGCAGTGTTCAGTAAATTCTACTTCTAAGGCCCGGTCGCCCGACCGGTCTGAAAAAGAGAATCTTTTTATCGATCTCACAATCCGGATTTTAACCTTGTGCATCTTTGCCGGTGAACCGCTTAACTAAATCCAAAGAACTTAAAACGTGATTTTTCCTGCAAACTCCGGATTTTGAATATATCCAAATTGGTAATACAAATTATTTACTAGTGTCAGATTGGTAAAATAACACCTTTTTTTGCGTTTGTCCATAGCAAAAACGGGAAATTTCGATTTTTTTATCGGGGCAAAACTGCCTTTGGATGTATAGTAAATCTACCGGATTTACTTATTTCGATAAAAATAGTTTAATAAACTGGCCGATTCGGGTAACAGTTCAACTTAAAAAACGCTTTGTTATCGCTTTATTTTCTGTTTTGCCGGCAAAACAGGCAATAACGCTCATTATTTCGAGTCTTAATTTATGAGAATAAAAGATGTAGCGCTTGAAGCCGGCGTCTCGACCGCCACCGTCTCTCATGTAATTAACGAGACCAAATATGTCACCGAGGCCACCCGCCGGAAAGTGCTCGACGCCGTCGAAAAGTTAAATTTCTACCCCAACGCTCATGCCCGCAGTCTTGCTTCCGGCAAAAGCAACATCATCGGTTTGCTCGTCTCCGACATTTCCAACCCCTTCTTTCCCGAACTGATCAAAAGCATCGAAGCCGCAGCCTTCGATCATGGCTACAACATCATGCTTTTTAACACGAACTACGACGCCGGGCGGGCCGCCGATTATGTTCGCCGGCTGATCGAGTTAAAAGTGGCGGGCGTGGCGATGATGACGGCGGAGCTGGAACCCGCGCTGATCGACGAGCTGATGAATAAACAGGTCAATGTCGTCTTTAACGACCTCGGCATGGTCACGCAGCGCATGAGCAATATCATTCTGGATTATGCCGCCGGGATCGAAGAGGCCGTTCGCCACCTGATCTCTCTCGGCCATGAAAATATCGCGCACATTGCCGGTTCGAGCCGCATTCGTTCCGGCGTCATCCGCCGGGAAGCGTTCGTCAGCGCGATGAAAACAAACGCTCCGGGCATTAAGGAGCCGGTCGTTATCGAAGGCGATTTCAGATTTGAAAGCGGCCGGATGGCGGCCACGGAAATTCTCGCGATGACGGAACTGCCGACGGCGGTCGTCGTGGCCAACGATATGATGGCGCTCGGCGCGATGCAGGAATTTAAGGCGGCCGGGCTGTCGATCCCCGGCGATATTTCGATCGTCGGTTTCGACGACATCGCCTTCGCTTCCCTCTCCGACCCGCCGCTGACGACCGTTTGCTCTCCGCGCGTCGAAATCGGCCGCCGCGCGATCGAAGCGCTGATGACCACGATCGAAAATAAAAATCAGGGCGGCGTGGAGCTTTCGATCCCGACCTATCTCATCACCCGCAAATCCACCGCGCCCCCGCGAAGAGTAAAAAATCCTCGTTTAAAATAAGTATTTAGCAATCGCGGCGGAGTTAGATTTTTTCGTGTCGTTTCGTGTGATTTTGTGGTTAAATTCTTAAGGCTTCTTTCTCAATGGCGATAAAGACTGAAACGGCTTTGCCTATAAAATAACTACAAGATTGTGTATCGATTTGGATTTGTTTAGTGTTGTTTCGTGTAATTTCGTGGTTACTTTCTTAAGCCTTATTTTTTCATGGGCAATAAGGCGGAACCACGAAATTACACGAAACAACACGAAAAAAACATACCGGATCTTTTATATCGCTTATTTAACCGACTTGATCTGCAATTCGATCTTCCCCAGCAGCCCCGAGGGCAGAACCGTGATTTTGTCCATGTCCTGCGCCTGAAAACGTTCCCCGTAACGCAGATTCAAAAGTTTGTAATCCGGCAGTTTTCTTCCTGCCATATAATTTAAAGCCGTGTTTCCCACCACCACGCGGATCTGATTCTCGCCCGGTTTTAGCCGACCCGATATCTCTAATCTGTAAGGCGGGCACCACAATGAACCCATTTGCGTGCCATTTATATAAACCACGGCGGCCTCGCGTATCGGCGGGTCGTACCAGGTCTGCATTCCGTTTCGGGTGCGCTGTTCGGGTATCGCTGTGCCCTCGCCGAAATCGAGATAGATATCATTGCCGGGTTTTAGTATTTTCGCATCGAGGCTGACGGTTTTTTCATAAACGACGGTTCCCGAATAAAACTGCTTGTCTTCGATCTCCGTCCATGAGCGCAGCCGGTTCATTTTGATCCCGGGGCCGTCTCCGAATGAGACATTCCAATCCGAACTGATATCGATGGAAGACGTCTGCCCGCCGGGCACAACATTTACAGGCATCACCGCCTTGTCTGAAAAAATTACGATTCTCGATTGATAAGGCTCGAGAGTGATATTTACCTTCGATCCAATGGACGCGCCGACAAATGCGCCGGCGGCGGACGGGCCGGCGGAATTTTCCGTGATATTACGCACCGTTACCGGATCCCAGATTTCCTGCCGCCCTTTTGTCACGCGAAAGTTCACCTCGCCCGACACTTTCGAATTTGTCGTGTTCGCCAGAAAATAGATTTCCGCGCTTTCGGTCTTGCGGTGAACAAAACCGACGTCCTTCATCCCTTCGGGCAAAGCGACGTCCGGCTGAAAAGCGTTATTTAAAACCGCGCCGATATTTTTTTCATCCGGGACGAATTTCGCGGGCGCGTTTTGCGCTTCGAATAAACGGCCGACGGTTGCCTTTACTTCACTTTGTTCGGCTGCCGTTGCGTTAATGCCGGGGGCGATTGCGGGCAGTCTGCGGGTAGCGATCAAAATGCCGCCGTTTTTTACAAACTCGTCAAGTTTCCTGAGCGTTTCAGGCGGGATGCGCTCGATGCCCGGAAGAACGATGATGCGGTATTTTCCGTCGCCCATCACCAGGTGATCTTTCTCGATGCGTCCGGTCTGTTTCAACGAATCGTCGTCGAAAAAATCCAGGTTGTAACCGGCTTTGAAAATTTCCGGCATGATCGTCTCGCCGACCAGTTCCCTTTCGACGTCGATCAGGTGAACTTTTCCGGCGGAAAAATGCGCGTAGGCGTCGCTGTTCGGCAGATAAAGCGCGACGTCGTTACCGGGTTTGCCCTGCCGCATCAGATAGCTGACGCGCTGCAAATATTTCGCCAGGTCGGGCATCACGATCCACCACGGATTTTTTTCGTTATAAACGCCCGCCGCGTAAAAACGCCAGCCGGGATATTCCACGCCTTCGGCGGTGTAGGGCCAGCCGTGGCCGATCAGTTGATTGATCCCCTGCAGAAAATGAATGTCGGCTTCGGCTTTGATATCGAGCGGGGTCGCGCGAAATACCGGCGAATGCAGCCACGTCCACGTTTCCGACGACGTCACCGGGCGCCCGTAAATATGATTTGCCGATGAAGCCCAGCGCGCCGCGCGAACGACTTTCCATTGCGCGCCTTCGCCGTCGGAAATATCGGCCGTCGCGTTGCTCGAAAGCGACGCCGGCGGCAGCCCGTAACCCTGAATGCGGAATTTCGTTTTATTCCGGCGCGACCATTCAGTCATCGCCGGCATAAAACGGTCGTTAAAAAGCTCCGTGATCGTGCGGCCCCAATCGTAACGGATGTCAGCTGTTTTGGAACCCATATCCATTACCAGCGCGGGCAGGTAAGGTTTGAGATCGTAGCCGCGGCGTTTCCCGAATTCTTCGAGAAAATCGTCGGTCCAATCCTGGTTGTAAACTTCCAGGCTGTCGCAAAAAACCGAGTACGGCGGGTTACTTCCCATCGCCTGCATCAAACGGTCGCCCGTGTTTTTCAGATAATTTTCGGCCGACGGACGGTCGAGATGATTGAGCGCGTAGCCTTCACCGCCGACCGAGGGACGCTTGACCTGCATTCCCGATTTTCCTGAGATAAAGATCAGCAGCTCCGCACCGGCTTCCGTATTTGCCGGAAGCCAAACCGCGCCGTCGTGAATATCTTTTAACTCTTTCATCTGGCCCTGCGCGGCGGAATTTTCATTCGGCCCGGAGAAAAAAACCGCGAGCAGTTTTTCGCCTACCGTTAAACTCGGCATTGGAACGCGGCGCGCGTTCGCTTCTATTTTGATCCGCTCGAAACGCAATTGGCCGGCGGCTTCGTTGATCGGCACTTTCGCGCCGCCAAAAGACCAGCCGCTGCCCAGCGTCAGGTCCATCCGCAAGCCGAGCTCTTTGGATTTTTCCGAGGTGAATTTCAGCATCTCGATAAATTCATCGGAAAGATAAGGAATATTTTTGATCCCGGCCAGCGGGTCGTCCGGCAAAAGCGGGTAAACCGGCTGCACTTCAAAACCGCCGATGCCGCCTTCCTTCATCAAACGCATTTCCCGTTCCAGCTCCGGTTTTGTCACCGCCGAACCGAACCACCACCAGCGCATCATTATCCGCGCGTCATCGGGCGGCGAAACAAAACTCTGACGCAGCTCGTCCGCCGATTGCGCGAAAACCGAAGCGGCGATAAGCAAAAGAATGATCAGCGTGAGTAATTTGAAGCGCATGATTTTATGATCGTTCCGGGAGCGGGCGCAAGCAACCCTTCCGAACCCTGAGATAATTTAATTGATAAATAAAAATATCGAGGACAATTTAATTCGCAGTCCGGAAGGGTTGCTTGCGCCCGCCGAACATAAATAACCTATTTAAGCAGGGCCATCGTCGCCCACAGCATCGCGGCCTGGCCGTGCAGGTCGCCGGTCTTTTTTTCTCGTTCGAGGTAATATTGGACGCTCGGCCCTTTATTCGTGCCGATGCAGACGTTTTTGATATTGGCGTTTTCGTCCAGGTTACCGACCAGCCCGAGCCACGCTTTTCGCGCCGCCGGGCCGTATGTTTTCGCGTCGAGCCAGCCTTTCTTCACGCCCGTCACCATCGAAAAAGTGAACATCCCCGTGCCCGAAGTCTCCACCCACGATTCCGGCACATCCAGCAGCTGCCGCCATAAACCTTCCGGCGCCTGCACCTCTAGCAGCGTCGCCATCATTTCTCGATAGCCTTTCATGATGCGGTCGTATTTCGGGTGGTCTTTCGGCATTTCGCTCAGCAGTTCCGCCATGCCGGCGGCCACCCAGCCGACGCCGCGGCTCCAGTAAAATTTCGATTCCAGCGCGTGAAAGAAAAGCCCGTTCGGCTGCTGGAGCTTATCCAGATACGACGCCATCGTCAGCGCCGCGCGGTCGAGATATTTTTTATCTTTTGTCGCCCGATACGCCTGCACCTGCAGCGCGGTGATCATATACATGTCGTCGATCCAGTAGCGCGCCTCGGAAGTGACCCCGTCCGGCGTCGGCGTATTCCACTGCGCGTCCGCCAAGCCCTGGCCGAGCGCGAAAAATCTTTTATCTTTGTTCAGCAGATAAATTTCCAGCGGCGCAACGCCAAAGACGCTGTAATCGACGTGCCGGTTCGGTGAGACGCGTTTTTTATCCGCATCCAGAAACCGTTCGTATTTTGCGATCAGTTTATTTTGCAGATCGCGGTCTTTGGTCAATTGGGCGACGTTCATCGCGCCGTACGTCACGCAGATCTCCGGGTAGATGACGTATTGCCTTTTCTCGTTGGTTTCAAAATCGAATTTCCGCGCCAGCCAATTTTCCGACAGACGTTTGCCGACGGTTTTCGGATCTGCGCCGGCGGGCCAATTCTTGAAATAATTCTGCGCCGCCGCCGGTAAAACTAAAATTGCGGTCATTAAAAATAGAATGAATGCGTTTAATAATTTTTTCATTTGTCTTCCTTCGATCGTGTTCTGAGACCATGCCTCCTGTCAGTAGCGTCGGCGTAAGCCGATGCGTATTGAGCGAAGCGAACCGTGCAATTTACGCATTGGCTTACGCCGACGCTACTGACAAGAACCGCCCGGTGCTCCCGCGTTTTTATTTCCCCGACAGCATCTGAACCGTACTGTCATTGATCTCGAATTTGTTGTTTTTCAGCAGCGTTATTATTTCCGCGCCTGCCAGCAGCGCCGGGCCGTAGCCGTGCGCTGCAAACGGGCTGACCGGGCGGTAATAATAAAACGCGTGGTCGAACCCCAGGCCCGTTCCGACGCAGGTTCCCTCGACCTGGCCCTGCTTGTTTATTTTGCTCGAAACCGCGTTCCAGGCCAGCAGCGTCATCGGCGCGTAAGCCGCCGGGTCGATCCAGCGGCGGTTGATCGCGCGGGCGTAAGCGTATGTGTAGATCGCGGTGGCCGAAGTTTCCAGGTAAGAATCTTCACGGTTCAGCAGTTGGTGCCAGAAACCGGAACCCGCCTGGTACGAAGCCAGCCCCTTCGCGTGAGCTTTCAACAATTGCAGAATTTCCGGCCGCTGCGGGTGATTTTCGGGCAGCACCTCGAGCACCTCGACCTCGGTCATAAAAGCCCAGCCGTTGGCGCGCGCCCAGTAAAATTCCGGATGCTCACTCATTCCCTCGACCCAGCCGTGCATATACACGCCTTTTTCCCGGTTGAACATCCGCTTCGAATATGCCAGCAGCTGCTTCGCCGCCTCGTCGAAATATTTTTTCTCGCCGGTCAGTTTGCCCATCTGCGCGACCGCCGGCAGGCTCATAAAAAGATCGTCCAGCCAGATCGTGTTCGGCTGCGGGCGCATTCGCGCCAGCGTGCCGTCGCCCAGCCGATGCTCTTTCGTCATGATGTAATCGATGCTGCTCTCGATCAGCGGATCGACCTTGGCCGCGCTGCCGCCGCGCTTGGCTTTGATCATCGCGGCGCACATCGCCCCGCAATCGTCCAGCGCGCGCGGGGCGACCAGATTCCTCAGCGGCAGGCGCGTTCCCCAGTCGGCATGGTCCTCCAGCGTCTTGCGAAAAAAAGGCGCGGAATCGGCGATAAAATTCAGCCGTTTTTCCGTGTAATTTTTAAAGCGCGGGTCGCCGGTCGCCTCGCTCGCCAGCAGCATGCCGGCATAGGTCACTCCCCATTCATAGCTGACGATGCGGAAATCGCCGCGGCTGAGGGTCGTATTCTGGTCGATCTTAGACAGGTCGGTGACGGGCTCCGACGTTAGCGAATTAATAAATCCGGTCGGGGTGACACCGTCCAGATATCCGTGAATGCGGTTCAGGTAAGCGGTTACCTCATCGATCCGGGGAATGCCGTATGGAACCGGATAATCGGGCTGCAGGCGATGAAGCGGTGTGGTCACGTCGTTAGCCACAGCGGGAGTCGGGGCCGGCGGGGTCGGCTGGGCCTGCTGGGCAAAAACCGTCTGGCTTAGCAGCAAAATTATCAGGGCAAATACTTTTATTTTCATTCGCTGGTTTCTCTCAATCTTAAATAACTTAGCCATTAAATCGTCGATTTTTTCGTGTCGTTTCGTGGTTACTTCTTAAGCCCTATTTCTTAAGTCAATAAAAGACGGAACCACGAAATTACACTAAATAACACGAAAAAAGCAGTGAAAATGTCTCATAGTTTTGTGCGGATAGAAGTCTCTAGCTCGCCGAACTTATTCAACTTTATAAGGCAAAAGCCATTCTTAATTCTTTAGTATCGGAAAATTCTTCCTCGTTTTACCGTCATCCGCAGCCGGTTGCTATCGCGCTCGGAGGTTCCGGCGGCCTGCCACAGCGAGCCGTCGCTAAACAAAACGGCTTTGATCTCGATACGTTCCAGGTATTGATTTTTTCTGTCTTTTTCGCCCAGCGCCTCGGCGCTTATCGTCCCCGAAGGCGGTTTGATCCTGAACGCCGTGACGGTGTCGGTCTTGCCTTTTTTGATCGACGTCTTGCTGAAGATCTTATGCCGCCCTAATTCTTCTTTTGTCGCCGGATCGAGAAAAACGTATTCCCAGATGATGCCCTTGATCTTCAGCTCGCTCCCGTTGGTAAAATCCGCCTGGTAGTAATACCCGTGAATAACGTTTCTGAACGGATTGCCGGGCCCGGACATATCCGGCCGCGACGAATCGAACATCGGCGGAGTCAAATTATTGAGCACGCCTCTTTCCCATTTCGAGCGGCTGGCGGTGACCCCGGCCTCACCGGGCTTTGCGGCAGCGGCGCTCTGCGCCGAAACGCTGCCGGCGAGCGCCGAACAAATTATTAACAACCAGAAAAAGCGCTTCATACCTGAGTCTCCTGCTTTAAGCGACGTTCATCTGTAAACGGGTCACCGATGCCGGCGCAAAATTTATAAACCAAACTGCCGCCCGCCCTGACCGAAACCTGTTCGTCCTTCGGTTTGAGCCCGCGCGGATCTTCAAAGCTGTTGCGCGCGTGAATATCGTTCGAAGTCAAAACCCGCGCCTGCGCCGAAACGACGGTCGCGCCAGCCAGTGTTCGCGGATCAGCACTTCCATTCTATCCGAACGGCTGATCAGATCGTATCATTCATTTTCGGTAAATTCATTAGCGATCCCCTTGCCCGTCGTCCCGCAGTAATTCTGCATTCAATCCCTCCGTATGCATTATTTTCTTTGCGTTCTTTGCGTCTTCTTTTTTGCGTCCTTTGCGGTTTTCTCTTCTTATTCGAAGTATGAAGTCAATACCGGTAACGCGGTTACCGGCTAATAATGAGCGTAGCGAACTTTCACTTCGCTAATATGTCGCTATACCAAAAACTAACTCGCTCCGCTCGGACCCAGTCACTACCGTTCCCGGTTCTGACCTCGTTATCTAAAAATCGAACTTATCAATATTCTCTTTATTAAAAATAAACGGTTTTCCCAGCCTTACCTCATCGCCCGCGACTTCGATCGCGCCCAATCTTCCCGCTTCTATTTTTGTGTCGCCGGGTTTGAACGCGCCGGCCTTGAGCGCGTTTGAAGCGAAGACGGTCAGGTAGCCGAGATCAGTCGTATTCCAGAGCACGATGCTATCGACCACGCCGCTTTTGATGAACGGCTTGCACATATTCGGCAGCGAAAGCCCGGTCACCTTCACGTCTTTTCTGCCCGACTGCTCGACCGCTTCGGCGATGCCGGGAACCGCCGGCGCGGCGATACCCATCACCAGTTTTACATTCGGGTAAACTTTCAGCACGTTTTGCGTTTCGGAAAAAGCGCGGTCGCGGTCGCCTTCGCTAGGCTGGATCGCGACCAGTTTCATCTCGGGATATTTTTCCGCCAGGCGTTCCTTGATGTATTTGATCCACTCGTTCTGATTCGCCGCGCTCAGAGAAGCGGTGATGATGGCAAATTCGCCTTTGCCGCCCATGATCCGCGCCGCTTCGTCGGTCAGGGTTTGCCCGATCCCCTGCGGAGTCGCCTGGTTGATCAAAAAATCGCGCGCGTCTTTTTCCGCGTCAGCGTCCCAGGTTACCACCTTGATGCCTTTTTCTTTGGCCTTGCGCAGCACGGTCGAAATTCCGACCTTATTTTCCACGCTGACCGCGATCACATCGACGCCGCGCGTGATCCACGCTTCCACCAATTCATTTTGTTTGGCCGGGTCGAGATCGGTCGGGCCGTCCCACAAAAGCTCGACGTTAAATTCTTTCGCGGCTTCCTCGGCCCCCAGCTTGCAGCTGATAAAGTACGGGTCGCCCTTCGCTTTCGGCATCATCGCAACCACGGTCTTTTTTGCGTTATCAGACGCATTTGTGGCCGAGGCCGTTTTTTGCGCCGCGCCCGTGTTTTTGTCCTCGCGGATCGAACGCACCAGCATCCAGTTCGCCCCTGCGACGATCAGCGCCGCCGCCAGTATGACCGCGCTCAAAACCCCTACTTGTGAGTTTTTCACTTCCAGTTCCTCCTTTGCGATGTTCTGAGTACCGTCTTTAGACGGCCTGGTCAAAACTCTGTCCAGTAAAATCGTTGCCAGCAGCAGCGCCCCGGTCAGTATCCCGGCGAGTTCCGCCGGCTGCCCGCTCAGGCGCAAGCCGTTTTGCAAAACGACGATCGCGAACAGCCCCAGCGCCGTTCCCAGAACCGTGCCCCGCCCGCCGAATATCGACGCCCCGCCGAGCACGACCGCCGTGATCGCCATCAGTTCATATCCGGTTCCCGCGTCGGATTTTGCCTGGCCTAAATGCGCGACATAAATGACCGACGCCGCGCTTGCGGCCAGTCCCGACAGGATGTAAGTAAAGGTCAGCAGCCGCGCGACCGGGATTCCCGCGTAACGCGCGCCTTCCGACGAATAGCCGATAGCGTAAAGGCTGCGTCCGAATGCCGTCCGGTGCAGCCACCAGCCGATGCCGCAGGCGGCGGCTATCAGAATAAAAAGCTGCGTCGGGACGACCCCGAAAACATATCCCTGTCCTAAAAATAAAAATTCCGGCGGGAAGCCCGAATAATTTTCGATCCCGCGCGTCAGCCCTTCGGCCACGCCGCGAAAGAGCGAAAATGTGCCGAGCGTCACGATCAGCGGCGGAAATTTCAGCCGCGTGATCATAAACGCGTTGAGCGATCCGCCCAGCGCTCCTACCAGTAGCGTCAGCGCTATCGCGAGCGGCAGCGGCAGCCCCGCGTCGCGCCAGAGCGCGCCCATCACCACCGCCGAAAGCGCCATCATCGAACCGACCGAGAGGTCGATGCCGCCGGTAATGATGATCGGCGTCATCACCAGCGCCAGCAGCCCGATCTCCACCGCCAGCCGGGTAATTTCAAAACCGTTTCCGGCGGTCAAAAAATTGCTTCCGGTCGCGCTGAAAATAACGCACTCGGCCGCCAGCACCAGCAGCAGCACCCATTCGTTATTGGGAAAGATGCGTTCGCGCCAGGGCGCGTCGATTTTAATTTGCGCCGGCGCTTGCCCTGCTGTCACCGAATTTTCCATTCTTCTCCAATTGCCCGAGCAGCGCGTCCGACACCAGCGCCGCTAGAATTATCAAACCCTGGATCGCCTTTTCCCAAAACGGGTTTATCCCGACAAAAGTCAGCGCCGTGCCGATCGTCCCCAGCAGGGCCACGCCAATTAATGTGCCGATGAGGGTGCCGCGACCGCCGGTGATCGCCGCGCCCCCAACGACTACTGCCGCGATCGTTTTGAGTTCCAAACCGACCCCGGCGTTGCTGGGCACGGTCGAAAAGCGAACCGAGTTGAGCAAGGCGGCAAGCCCGACCAACGCACCCATCAAAATAAAAACTCCCCAGACCACCCGCCGCGGCCTGATGCCTGCGAGCCGCGCGACCTCCCAATCCGAACCGGCGGCGTAAACCATCCGGCCGGCGCGCATAAATTTCAGCGCCCAGGCAAAAAATCCCAGGATCACCAGCGCGATCGCGACGATCAGGATCTCTCCGCCCGTTTGCCCTAGGCCGAACCATTGAAAATTGGCGGGCAGGTCCTGCACCCACGCGCCTTCCGTCGTCCAGCGCAGCGCGTCGCGCCACGTCACCAGCATTGCCAGCGTGACGATGATCGACGGCAATCTTAACCATCCGATCAGCCAGCCGTTTATCGCGCCCATCAGCGCGCCGATCAGCAGCACGCTTAAAATAAGCACCGGCAGCGGCAATCCCGCTTTGGCTAAAATCCCGGCGGCGACCGTGCAAACCGCGAATTGCGAACCGATCGAAATATCTATCTCGCCGACCAAAATAACCATCGTCATGCCGACCGCAAGGATCAGCACCGAGGCGTTATTTAAAGCAAGGTCGCGCAAATTCGCGGCGGAAAAAAACGACGGCGCGATAATTCCCACGGCGATCAGCAGCGCCAGGTATGCCAGCGCCGCCGAAATTTCTCTTTTGAATCTGCTTAATTTCATTAATTCAAAGTCAGAATTGCCTTACCTAAATAAATGCATAGTTTCGGATGTGAGCCTAAGGCTTTTTTCGTGTCGTTTCGCGTAATTAGTGGTTTCAATTCTTATAAATTTATAAATAACGCATTTAAGAAGTAACCACGAAAACACACGAAACAACACGAACAAATCCAAACTCTAAATCTGAACACTCGCCTTATTTCCATTACCGTCATGATGTCCATTCGGATAATGCCCCAGCGCCAGTTCCATAATATTTTGCTGAGTCGCCTCGCCGCGCTCGAGAATTTTTATCATTCGCCCGTTGTGCAGCACGCCGATGCGGTCGCTCATACCCAAAATTTCGCTCAGCTCCGAAGAGATCATCAGTATCGCCACGCCCTCCGCCGCCAGCTTGCTCATCAGCGCATGGATCTCCGATTTTGCGCCGACGTCGATTCCCTGCGTCGGTTCGTCCAGGATCAGCAGGTGCGGTGTTTTTACCAGCCAGCGCGAAAGCGCGACCTTTTGCTGGTTGCCGCCCGAAAGCGTCGAAACGGCGGAGAAGATCGCCGGGGTTTTCACTCCCAGCCGGCGGGCAAAATCGGCGGCGGTGTCTTTTTCCTTGCGAAAATTCATTCCGCCGAATTTTGAAAAAAGCCTGAGCGACGCCAGCGTGATGTTCGAGCTGATCGGAAGATCCAGGATCACGCCGTGCTTGCGCCGGTCTTCCGGCAGGTAGGCGACGCCCTGCGCGATCGCTTCGGCCGGGCTGGTAAAGCGAAAATCCCTGCCCTTTAAAGTAAACGTGCCTTCATCGGCGGTGTCCAAACCGAAGATCGCGCGCGCTAATTCCGTCCGCCCCGCGCCGACCAGCCCCGCGAGGCCGATGATCTCTCCGGCCCTGATCTCCAGATTCACGCCGCTAAGTCGCGTGGCCTTGCAGCCGAAATTTTTCAGTTCGACGACGATCTCGCCCGGTTCCACTTCTACCTTGGGAAAGACCGCCGAAAGCTCGCGTCCGACCATCAGCCGGATCAGCTCATTGCGATCGACGTCCGACATTTGACGCGTTTCGATCGTTCGCCCGTCGCGCAGCACGGTTACGCGGTCGGCGATTGCCGGAAGTTCTTCCAGCCGGTGCGAGATGTAGATCATCCCCACGCCTTTGGCGCGCAGGTCGCGGATCAGCCGGAAAAGATTTTGCGTGTCTTCTTCCGAAAGCGAGGCCGTCGGTTCATCCAGTATCAGAATTTTCGAATTCTGTCCCAGCGCGCGCGCGATCTCTACCAGCTGCTGCTGCGGCATCGAAAGATCGCCGGCATACGCGTTTGGGTCGATCCGGGCGCCGACCTGATCAAGCAATTTTTTTGCGCGCTCGAACCTTAGCTTCCAATTTACCAGCCCGAACAGATTCGCGCGTTCCTGTCCGAAAGCGATATTTTCCGCCACAGTAAGCTCCGGCAGCAGCGTCGGCTGCTGGTAGATCGCGGCGATGCCGAGCAGTTTTGCTTCACGCGGGGTGAGAGAGCCTACCGGCTCGCCGTCCAGTTCGACCCTGCCGCTGTCCGCCGTGACCGCGCCGGTAATGATCTTTATGAGCGTGGATTTGCCCGCGCCGTTTTCGCCGATCAGGGCGTGGACTTCGCCGGGGCGCAGCTCGAACGCGGCGTCTTTTAACGCTTCGACACCGGCGTAGGATTTGTTCACATTGCTGAGATTCAGCAAGATCCGCTCACTCATAAATTCGTACCGGCAATAATTATAACGTGTAATTCGCGCGGCCCGTGCACACCGATCGCCAGCGTTAGTTCGATGTCCGACGTGCGCGACGGCCCGGTAATAAACGTGATCGCTGGGCTGAGGCTGTCGCTAAGATCGCCGCCGCCGGAAACAAGCTCTAGAATTTCCGGCATTCGCTGCCTGATATTTCCAGCTTCGATGAGCGCGATATGCACCGGCGGCACGAGCGACGCCAAACGGTTTCTTTCCCCGTCGGATTCCAGCACCAGCGTTCCGGTCTCGGCAATTCCCCACTGCGCGCCGGTGATGCCGACGCCGCAGTTAAAAAGCTCTTCCTTCGAAGCGCGATCGAGAATTTCAACCTCGCCGGTAAGTTCCGCTTTTATTTCTTCCGACAAAAAGAAATTCGATATCGCAATCCGTTCCGGCTTTTCTAAATTAATAATTTCCCGCACGGCCGCCAATGCTTCCGCCGAGTTACTGACGACCCGGCATTTTCCACCGACCGATTCCAGATTCTCCCGAAACATTTCGGCCAGAGAATGCGAAGCGGATTCTAAATGAACTGAGGTTTCTTCGGCGGAATTTTCCCCGCCGCTGTGATGCTCTTCGTGAACCCGGTCAAAAGGCGCGCTCGCCGCCAGATGCCCGCGGATCGCAGCCAATATTTCTTTTTTTGCCGAACTGTTCCCGGTCGAAGCGATCATTTTTCTTTATCCAATCCCGATTTCCACTGTTCGCGAAACGTCCGCGGCGCAATTGCCGGAGCGTCGCGAAACGCGGTCCACGCGCCCAGCGGCGGCAGCAGTTTTGCGAAAAATCCGCCCGGCTTTCCGATCTTCCCGTTTTTTAAAAGCGGCCGCTGCATCACCCGCGAAAACTTGTTTCCCAATTTATAAAGCGCCGGGCTCAGCCAGAAAAAAGCATACAACTTAAACGCCAGCTCCTCCGCCAATTTTCGTTTTGGCGGTTTCCCGCTTTTACCGCCGTCGGCGATCTCATGGCGCAGATGCAGCAGCAGTTCCGGGATGTCGATCTTGACCGGGCAGACTTCGCGGCAGGCCCCGCATAGACTCGATGCGTACGGCAGCTGAGAAGTTTTTTTCAGCCCGATCAATTGCGGCGTGATAACCGCGCCGATCGGCCCCGGATAAACCGAACCGTAGGCATGGCCGCCGATTTGCTGATACACCGGGCAGGCATTCAGACACGCCCCGCAGCGAATACAGGCCAGCGACTGCCGCGTCACCGGGTGCGCCAGCATTCGCGAACGCCCGTTGTCCAGCAAAATAATGTGCAGTTCATCCGGGCCTTCGTCGCCCGCGCTGCGCTTCGTGCCGGTGATGATCGACTGATAGGTGGTCAGCCGCTGCCCCGTGCCCGAACGCGGCAGCAATTTCAAAAACACATCCAGGTCGGCAAATTTCGGGATCACTTTTTCGATCCCCATCAGCGCGATATGCGTTTTCGGCAAGCCTGTCGTCAGCCGGATATTTCCCTCGTTTTCCAGGATCAGGATCGTGCCGGTTTCGGCGACTCCGAAATTTACGCCGCTGATCCCGGCCTCGGCTTCGGCAAACCGCTGCCGCAAAATTTTCCGCGCCGTGTTCGTCAATACATCGACGTCCTCGGTCGGCGCCATCCCCACCTTATCGACGAACAGATCGGCGATCTGTTTTTTTGTTTTATGGATCGCCGGAACCACGATATGCGAAGGCGTTTCGCGCGCCAGTTGGATGATCCATTCGCCCAGATCGGTTTCGACCGGCTCGATCCCGTTTTCTTCGAGCATTTCATTGAGGTGGATTTCCTCCGTCGCCATGCTCTTGGATTTTACGACCGCGGTGGCATTTCGCTCCCGCAATAAATTTAAAATTATCTCGCAGGCTTCTTTACCGTCGCGCGCCCAGTGGATCACCGCGCCGGCCTCTTCCGCCTTTTCGGCAAACGCTGCCAGATATTTATCCAGATTTTTCAAGGTTTCGTCTTTGACCGCGCGCGCCCGTTCCCGCAAACCTTCCCAATCGTCAACGCTCTTTATCGCCGCCCGGCGCCGGTCGCCGAATGTCCGCGCCAGATTTTGCAGCGCCCCGCGAAGCTGCGCGTCATCCAGCGCCGCCAGCGCGTTTTGATCGAATGTTTCGGAGCTCTGATGCATAAACTATGATTCTATAACGGCCGATTCGATCGCGGCATAATCCCGCGCCGCCTGTGTCAGGCCGGCCAGGGCGCGCGGCGCGAATTCCTGGAGTTTTACATTTTGCGCGACATGTTTTCGCGCTCTTTCGAGCGATGAAAATCTCCCCGCCGCAATCGCCTGCACCATCGCGTTGCCGATCACCGTTGCTTCCGCCGGGCCGGAAATGACCGGCAGCCTGCAGGCGTTTGCCGTCATTTGATTCAAATAATTATTCCGGCTGCCGCCGCCGACGATCTGCACCCCGGCGATCTTTTCCCCGGTCAGCTTCTCGATCGTCTGCACCACCGAAGCATAACGAAAAGCCAGCGAATCCAGAATGACTTTGGCGACGATCACCGGTTTGCTGCTGATATCCTGCCCGGTCTCTTTTAACTGTTTCGCGATCGCCGATAGCATGCTTTTCGGATTCAAAAAGCGCGGGTCGTCGGGAAAAATAAACCCGGGAAATCTGTTTATCTCCGCGACCTGCTCAAGCAGCGTTTCGTAATCGGTATCAATTCCCCGCGCCCGCCATTCTTTACGGCAGGATTCCAGCAGCCACAGCCCGGCGACGTTTTTCAAAAACCGGATCGTGCCGAAAGCGCCGCCTTCATTGGTAAAATTCCGCTTCTGGACTTCGTCGTTTATCAACGGAGAATTCCGTTCGACCCCGACCAGCGACCACGTGCCCGAAGAGATAAAAGCCCAACGATCTTTCAGCGGCGCGCCGACGACGGCGCTCGCCGTGTCGTGCGTTGCCGGCGCGATCACGCGGACATTTTCGAGGCCTGTTTGCGCGGCTAGTTCCGGCTTTAATGTTCCGAGGTCGGTTCCCGACGCGACTATCTTCGTTAAAATTCTTTCCGGCAAATTCAGCGCGGCGACGAGTTCCCTGTCCCATTCCCCGGTCGCGGCGTTGACCATCTGCGTGGTGGTCGAATTGGTATATTCGGTGACCGCCCGCCCCGTCAAAAAATAATTGATCAGGTCGGGGATCATCAGCATCTGCGCGGCCTGGGAAATATCGCCGTTTTCCGCGCTCAGTTGAAATACGGTATTAAAAGGCAAAAACTGGATGCCTGTTTTTTCAAATATTTTGTCACCGGCCACGGCTGTAAAAACTTTCTCCATCGCCCCTGCGGTGCGTTCGTCGCGATAGCAAACCGGGTCGTTTAAAAGCTCTCCGCCGGAACCTACCAAGCCGTAATCCACCGCCCAGCTGTCGATCCCGATACTGCGGATCGGACGCCCCAATTCTTTTGCCTTTTGCCCGGCTTCGCCGAGGCCGGTTTTTATTTCGTCAAGAATATGCGCGAAATCCCAACGCAAATGCCCACCCGCGCGGCGCGGCGGATAGTAAAAGCGCCGGACTTCTTCCAGCAGCAATTCACCCGGCGCGCAGCCCACCAGAAAAACCCGGCCGCTGCCCGCGCCCAGATCGACCGCGATGTAGAGAAATTCTTCCATCAATTGTCAGGAGCAGTTGTCAGTTATCGGTTATCAGTTGTCGGCTGTCAGTTGTCGGCTGTCAGTTGTTGATTGCTGGTGAGCAGTAAGTATAAAAGTAACTAGTATAACTACCACCGACTACCGACTACCGACCACCGACCACCGACCACCGACCACTGACCGCTGACCGCTGACCACCGACCACTGCTCAAACTATTCCCGCCGAAATGCCTTTTTGCGCCGGGCGCTCGGCGGCTTTTTGCTTGCGGTAACCGCTGGCGCGATAGGTGGCGACAGGGTCGATCGCGCCGCCGCTTCGCTCTCTGGCGGCCGCCAGTATCGGCGAAACGTCCGTGATAAAAGCCTGTTTTAATAATCCCATCGCGGCTATCGGATCGTTATTATTTTGCGCTTCTTTCAGCGCCGCGCGATCGACCAGGTGAGCCTGAACGTAGCAGCGCGAAATTTCCGCCGCGCTGGTGACCAGGGATTCGATCGGGTCGGTCACATTGTGCGACTGATCGATCATATATGCCGGAGCGAAATTTTTCAGCCCCGCGAGTTCCGCGTCCACCAGTTCGTTAAATATCAGAAACAGCTGGAAAGGCTTGATCGAAGCCGCGTCCAGATCGTCGTCGCCGTATTTGCTGTCGTTGAAATGAAAACCGCCGAGTTTTTCAAACTGGATCAGCCGCGACACGATCATTTCGATATTGACATTCGGCGCGTGGTGGCCGAGATCGACCAGGCAAAACGCTTTTTCGCCCAGTTCTTTGGCGCAGATATAGCTCGTCCCCCAATCGTTTATCACCGTCGAGTAAAACGCCGGCTCGAAAAATTTATGCTCGATAAACAGACGCCAGTCCTCGGGAATTGCCGCGTAAATTTCCCGCATCGAATCCAGGTAAAGCCCTAGCGCATCGCGAAAATGCTGCTGGCCGGGAAAGTTTCCGCCGTCGCCGATCCAAACCGTCAGCGCCTTCGATCCGATCCGTTTTCCGATCTCGATGCATTCTAAATTGTGCGCGATGGCCTGCTGCCGGACGGCTTTGTCGGGGTTGGTCAGGCTGCCGTATTTATATGAAAGCTCCTGTCCCGGCTGATCCTGAAACGTGTTCGAATTCATCGCGTCGAAATTAAGGCCGCGTTCCGAGGCGAACTTGCTGAGCTGCGCGGCATCTTCCGGTTTGTCCCACGGAATGTGGAGCGAAACCGCCGGGGTCGAACGAACAAGTTGATTTACGGTCGCGCAATCTTCCAGCTTTTCGAAAATATCGCGCGGCTCGCCCTTTCCGGGAAAACGCGCAAAACGCGTTCCGCCCGTGCCCAGTCCCCACGACGGCAGCGCGACCTGAAAAGCCTGCGCGCGCGCGATCAGATTTTCCGCGTCGATATTTCTGCGCTGCAAGACGCGGGAAAGATGGTCGAGGTCTTCCCCCAGCCAAGCCGCGTTTTTTTTGTTCTGCTCGGCAACAAAATCATCGCCGATCCGGAATGTTGAACCCATTCTTATCCTCCGCTGTCTATCGCTATCTATCTCATAAAGCCGTCTTGCAAACCGCCGTCAACCGGAATGATATGCCCGGTCGTTTTTCCCAGCCGTTTCGAAACCAGCAGAAAGATCGCTTCGGCCTGATCCGAAGGCTCGATCGGCGTTTGCGTGAGTGAGCGTTTGGCGTAAAAGTGTGAAAGTTTTTCGCGCAGGTTTTCCGTGTCTTCCGCTTCGTCGTGCTCGATCTCGTATTTCGTAAGCGAAGCGATCACGCGGTCGCGCGGAAACATCGTGCTGCCTTTGACGACCGTCGCCGGGGCCACGGCATTGACGCGCACCAGCGGCGAAAATTCGACCGCCAGTTCCCTGACCAGATGATTCGCTGCCGCCTTGCTGGTGTCATAGGCGAGGCTGCCTTTTTTCGCCACCACGGCATTGGCGCTCGTCGTCAGAACGACGCTGCCGGTTAGTCCCTGCTTTTTGAAAATTTTGTAGGCTTCGTCGGCGACGATATACGCTCCCTTGACGTTGATGCCGAAAGTGAGATCCCACTTGCTGTCTTCGACGCGGCCACTCTTGTCGGGCGGCACAAAAACTCCCGCCGTCACGATCACCGAATCGATCCCGCCGTAGGCCAGCATCACTTTTTCAAACATTTCCGCGACGCTTTCGCGGTCGGTCATGTCACAGCCCAGGCCCAGCGCGACTCCGCAATTGGAAATGCCCGTGCCCGAAACGCCGATACCGCTGCCGTATTTGGCAATGATCTCGCCGGCCGTTTCCCGCGCCGACGCTTCATCCAGATCGACGCAGACGATATGCGCGCCTTCCCCGACCAGCCGGTGTGCGGTTTCTTTGCCGATTCCCGCGCCCGCGCCGATGATGACGTGTATCTGGCGGTCGAGTTCGTTTTCCGGCGGCATGCGTCGCAGCTTCGCTTCTTCCAGCGGCCAGTATTCGATATCGAAAGCTTCCTGCTGGTCCATCGCTTCATACTGGTCGATGGCTTCGGCGCCGCGCATCACTTCGATCGCGCAATTGTAAAATTCGCCGGTCACTCGCGATTCGCTTTTGTTTTTGCCCCAGGCGATCATGCCCAGGCCCGGTATCAGCACGACGGTCGGGTTCGGGTCGCGCATCGCCGGTGAATCGGGACGTTTGCAGCGTTCGTAATATTCCGCGTAATCGATCCGGTATTGAACCAGCCCTTCGGAGATCGCGGTTTTTAAGGATTCGACGTCGCCGGTCGCCGGTTCCCAATTAACGAAAAGCGGTTTGATCTTGGTGCGCAGAAAATGGTCGGGGCAAGAGGTTCCGAGTTCCGCCAGGCGCGGGCCGTCGTGGCTGTTTACGAACCGCAGCATTTTCCAGTCGTCCTGCACCGTGCCGACAAATCTTTTACCTACCGAAACCTGCCCGCGAATGAACGGAATTATTTCCGTCTGTAATTTCCGGCGCGTCGCGTCGGCGAGCGCTTCGTGCTTTTTCCCGCCGAAAGTCGCCTCGCCCTTGTCGCGCTCTTCGATAAATTGCGCGGCGCGGTCGATGATCTCGAGCGCCGTTTCGTAGCAGGTCTTGTCGTCGTTATCCCACGAGCTCATCCCGTGATGGCCGAGCAAAATTCCTTTCGCCTGCGGATTATCCGCGATCAGCTGTTCGATCTTTAACCCGATGTCGAAACCGGGACGCTGCCACGGGATATAGATCACGTCTTCGCCGTAAATTTCTTTGGTCAGCCTTTCCTGATTAACGGAAGCCGCCACCGCGATCACCGAATTCGGGTGCAGGTGATCGACGTGTTTGTACGGAACGAGTGTATGCAGCGGCGTGTCGATCGAACAGGCGCGCGGGTTCAGGCCGAATGTGCAGTGCGAATACATCGGGTACATCGAATCTTCGATCTCTGACTTGGCACCCTTTTCCGGATGGTTTTCATAGATCGGGCGCATCGATTTGATCTTGTCCAGATAAAGCGAGGCAAACCCGTCGCGCTTTGCCGTGCGCAGATCGCCGCCCGAACCTTTTAGCCAGAGCACCTCGACCGGCTCGCCCGAAAGCGGGTCGGTTTCCGTCAATTTCGCGGAAGTATTGCCGCCGCCGGTATTGGTCAGCGTGATGTCGTCACCCAGCCGGTTCGACCGGTAAACCAGGCGGTCAACACCGGTTAGCTGATCCGCCATCTCGTCCTGCCAAAGATATTTGACGTATTTATATTTCGAATTTTTTGACTCTTGAGCGATCATATTTTTTATTTAAATTTGTAATTAATCCTTGCCGGATTTTCTGGTAAAGCGCTTAACTGATGCCGCAATTTAATTAAAACTTACTGCCGGGCCTATTAATTCTGAGATTCCTATTAGAAACTTTTATTATGATAGCAGACTTGTTTTATTTTCGAAAAAGAAAATCCTGATGACTATTTTTATAATATCTGCCCAAAAAATGCCAGCGGAAATTTCGCCCATTGATTATTAAGGAATCATATAATGCCAGTTAAATCCCGCAAACATAGGGTTTATTTCATTCGCGAAAATTTGTGAAATTCGTTGTTTAAAATGCTGAAATTTGCGCGAAACACAAAATAATCATGAAAAGGCTCATCGTCAAACACCGGAAGATCGGAAATATTTCAATCCAAAGCCGTTAATTCCTCGAGGCCTGTCTGCCGCTGACAATATCGCAGGCTAAAAAAATCGCTTAACCGGCGAGATAAATGGGCTTTTTCGCTCGATCGCAGCGACCGCAGCGTCACGGAAAATTGGTTAACACCAATAATTTCTAAAAAAGCGGGTGCAAGCAGCCCTTCCGGACCATGAGGTAACCTGGCTTGAATTGACATTATTTTAATTCGCAAAAAAAAGCGGGTAAACAAAGTAAATCGCAGGCAGGAAGGGCCGCTTGTGCCCGCATAGTGTGTGATAGAGCCGGTAAGAAGGGTTTAGAGTTCAAACTTTAGTTGTTTTTCGGAGCAGTAAGACGCGTAGCCTAATGCGATTCGCGGTCATTCCAATCTATTACTAATAACGCAATAAAACCGTAACCAAGAAGTAACACGAAAAACGTATTACGTATCACGTACCACGAATGCTTGTCTTAATTATGACAAACGTCGGGCGATCTGGCGTCCGCTATCTGATCGAAGCGCTCCTCGTAATTTTTGGCATAGCTCTGGATGTTTCTTTTGATCCGGTTCAGTACCGGGCAGTAAAATTTTTCTTTGTTGATCCTGTCCAGCAAAAATCTCATCGCGTTGGTTTCGCCCCAGTATTCACGATTTTCCCAGATCTCCACCGGCGTGCCGCCCATTTGCGAAACCAGATCGACCAGCCTCTTATCCCCCACGTCATAGCCGTTATCGAGCAATATCTTATTGTATTCCGGCATCAGCGAATTTTGCCGCTGGACGGTTTCACCGCTGCTTTTTGCGGTTAAATTAACGTGGCCCAATTCGTGGGCGAATTTTGTCGCGGCCAGGATGTTGCCGCTGATGTCGAATTCGGCGCTCTCGGTCGATAGCGAATTCATCACCGGGAAATAAATCGGATTCGGGTAACCCTTGTCGATATATTTTCCCAGCGAGATCGTCGCTCCGACCAGTTCACCTGCTTCCGTCCACTGGTACCCGGCGGTGCCGGCTCCGAATTTCTGCTGATCTTCGGACATGGTGATGACCAGAACGAACCCCTTATTGTTGGCGTAGCTCTCCCACTGCTGCTTTCCCATCTCGGTGCTCAGGAATTCATCTTTCCACTTTTGGTACTTGGAGTGGTATTTCGCGGGGATGTTTTCCCGGATCCCGCCATCGGTAGGTTTCGGCACAATAGTATTTAAAATTCCCGCCTTGGAGGCGGCGTGATAATCGCTGCCATTCGATCCGAGTGAAAATACTGAACAGGTAAAAATGATCAGGAGAGAAAAACCTAAAAACCGAAATAATTTCATCAAGAACTACCTCCGATTCCGCAGTTTGGATAATCAGTTTCGAATTTAATGTAAATTCGGGGTTTGTGTCAATGTTTTCAGTGGTTGGCGCGCTGTTTGTCCCACTATTAACTGTTTAGAGTTCAAACTTTAGTTTGTCTTCGCGATGGGAATAAGACAAGCTGAAGCTTGAACTCTAAACTGTTTACCTGGCCACTCTTGATTTTAAATAAAACTATCCGTTTTCAACTGTTAGTTATCAACCATCATTTCACCTTTTCAAATTTCAGCGCCGGTGAATTTATGCAGTAGCGCAGTCCGGTGGGTTTCGGGCCGTCGTCGAAGACGTGTCCTAAATGTCCGCCGCAGCGCGCGCAAACCACTTCCGTGCGTTCCATCCCGAGCGTTTTGTCGGTTATTTCGATGACGTTTTTCTTATTGATGGACTGATAAAAACTCGGCCAGCCCGTGCCCGATTCGAATTTGTGTTTGGAACTGAACAATTTCAGGTGGCAGGCCGCGCAATAATAATCGCCGTCTTCGTGATTATCGGCCAGTTCGCCGGTGTAAGGTGTTTCGGTGCCGGCCTCGCGCAGGATGTGATACTGCTCGGCGGTCAGCAGCTTTTTCCATTCCTCGTTGGTTTTTTCGATCTTCTGCCCGTCAAAAACGTCGTCGGCAGCTGCTGCGGGTTTATTGACCGCCGAGCCGGTTTTCGGGGTCGCGTCCGCCGCCGGCGTCGTTTTTTCGGCTTCCGCGCCCGCGTTCGCTTTTGACGAAGCCGCGCTCGTGCAGCCCATTATGATCGTTATGGTTAGAATAATTGCCAGGGTTGAATAAATTTTATATTTCATTAGAACCTCCATGATATATGTTTTCGTCCGGATGTGTTTTTTAGTTGCAACTTCTAAACCCCGCGCCGTCTTTTATTATCCCACGTTTTCAGTCCGCACCTTAGTGTAACTGGCTTTTTGCTCCAAAGCAGACGAAATACTACATAATTGTCGTGCTATAATTGCCGCATAGAATCTTTCACGAATTGTCTCACGGCCGGCACTCGTTAAAAGTCGAATTTACGGGACTGATTTCCCATTCAGATCGAGCTTATATGTCCAGAATTTCAGGTAAAAATGACCCGGAGCCGGGAAAACATTCCAGGGGGATAAATTCCGACACTCGCGAGCTGCTGCTCAGAGAACTGGACGAGCGGCACCGGTACTCACGTTTTATCGCCCAGGCGTACCTGGCGTGGTACACATTCTTTGTTACCTTAAATCTCTATATTATGGGGGTGTCTTTAAACAACGGCGGTAAAATTTTAGAGTACCAGTTCCCTATGACGGTGTCGTTTTTGGCATTCAATATAATTGGAGTGTTAGCGATCTTTGTCATTTTTCGCGGAACGGGAAATCAGCGAAGCAGGATCGACGAAGTCATTAAAATATTGAACGAACCGCCCGCGCAGAACAGCATAACGAAGCAGAATAGCGGTGTGAAACCACCCTGCCAATGTTATTCCTGTCGGATTTGCCGTGCTTCCTGCCGGATCTGCGAAGTCATCGAAAGACTCCTGCAAAAACGCGAACCGCAGAAGAAGATTAAAGCGATATCGCCTTATCCGCATTATTTGTTCAAACTGCTGTCGATAGTCTTTGCCGTCTCGCATATGGTGTTGATTTGCTTTTGGATCGCATTTTTGATTTACGGCTTTCAGATGTAATCGCGCCGGAGCAAGGCACCCAAGTTATCATCCCGCTTAGAAACTGCCCTCGAAAGCGCTTAAACCCCGTAAAACCGGAATCACAGCTTTGACACATACCCTCTGAATTGCTAATATTTCCCTTTTGTTATCAGACAACTTAACAAATCTATTACGACTAACTAATAAGGAGTTTCTATTTTGAGCACTGGTAAATATTTTTTTACATCTGAATCGGTTACCGAGGGCCACCCGGATAAAATGGCCGATCAGATTTCTGACGCAGTATTAGACGCGATTCTCGAGCAAGACCCGACGGCGCGTGTAGCCTGCGAAACATTGATCACCACCGGCTTGGTTGTCTTAGCCGGCGAGATCACCACCACAGCGGAAATCAACGTACAAAAGGTCGTTCGCGACACTGTTGACGATATCGGGTATAACAATGCCCTGTTCGGTTTTGATTCCAATACCTGCAGCGTGATGAACGCGCTCGGCACCCAATCCCCCGACATTGCTCAGGGCGTGGATACCGGCGGCGCGGGCGACCAGGGCCTGATGTTCGGTTTCGCCTGCAACGAAACTCCTGAACTGATGCCGCTGCCGATCCAGCTGGCGCACAACCTGACCAAAAAGCTTTCCGAGGTCCGCCGCAGCGGCGAACTTGGTTATCTGCGTCCCGACGGAAAATCGCAGGTCACCATCGAATACCGCGACGGAAAACCCTATCGCGTGGATGCGGTCGTTATCTCGACCCAGCACGCCGATGAGGTCACCACCGAACAGCTCCGCAAAGACATCATGGAAAAAGTCATCAAAACGACCGTTCCGGCCGATTACCTCGATGACGACACCAAGTATCACATCAATCCGACCGGACGTTTCGTGATCGGCGGCCCGATGGGCGATGCCGGCGTCACCGGACGCAAGATCATCGTCGATACCTATGGCGGCTATGCCCCGCACGGCGGCGGCGCTTTTTCGGGTAAAGACCCGACGAAAGTTGACCGCTCGGCCGCGTACATGGCGCGCTACATCGCGAAAAATATCGTCGCCGCGGGGCTGGCGGAAAAAGTTACCGTGCAGCTGGCCTACGCCATCGGCGTCGCCGAACCGGTTTCGGTTCTGGTGGACACCCACGGCACCGGCCGCGTTGACGAAGACAGGTTGTCGGAACTGGTTCGCGAGAATTTCGCGCTGAATCCGAAAGGCATCATCGAAACGCTCAACCTGCGCCGCCCGGTTTTCCGCGAGACCGCGAAATTCGGACATTTCGGCCGCACCGGTGACAGCTTTACCTGGGAAAAGACCGACAAGGCCGACGCGCTGCTCAACGCAGTGCAGACCGCGACCGGAGCTTAAACATTCGTAGCGCCGTCGTCTCGGCGGACTTGTAGCGCCAGCGTCTCGCTGGCTGTCCGGTGGGCGTCCCGCCCACCTTTTGATGTGTTAAGTGAGAGCGGGACGCTCTCACGACAGCCGCCGGGACGGCGGCGCTACAAGCTGGCGCTACTTTCTTTATCAAACAAACTTTAAGAGGAAATTAGATTAAATGGCACAAGAAGGAATCGCAATGAACTACGATATTAAAGATATCAATCTCGCCCCGCAGGGCAAACAGAGAATCGAATGGGCCGACCGTGAAATGCCGGTGCTGCGTTTGATCCGTGAGCGTTTCGAAGCGGAAAAACCGCTGGCCGGGATCAAGCTCGTCGCCTGCGCTCACATCACGACGGAGACCGCCAATCTGGCCCGCACTCTGCAGGCCGGCGGCGCTGAGGCGATCCTGATCGCTTCTAATCCGCTCTCGACCCAGGATGACGTGGCCGCTTCGCTGGTCGCCGACTGGAACATCCCGGTTTTCGCCATCAAGGGTGAATCGACCGAAACCTATATGCGCCACGTGCGCATGGCGCTCGAAACCAATCCGAACATCATCATCGACGACGGTTCGGACGTGGTCGCCACCATGCTCAAGGAAAAACAGGAACTGGCCGGCAACATCATCGGCACGACCGAAGAAACGACAACCGGTATCGTCCGCCTCGACGCAATGGCCAAGGCCGGCGTGCTCACCTTCCCTGCCATGGCCGTCAACGATGCGCAGACCAAGCACTTTTTCGACAACCGTTACGGCACCGGACAATCGACCCTCGACGGCATCATCCGTGCGACCAACATCTTGCTCGCCGGCAAAAATCTGGTCGTCGTCGGCTACGGCTGGTGCGGTAAAGGCGTCGCGATGCGCGCCCGCGGTTTGGGCTCGAACGTGATCGTGACCGAGATCGATCCGATCAAAGCGATCGAAGCCGTGATGGACGGATTCCGCGTCATGCCGATGACGGAAGCCGCCAGGATCGGTGATTTCTTTGTCACCGTGACCGGCAATCGCCACGTTATCGACGCTCCGCATTTCGAAGCGATGAAAGACGGCGCGATCGTCTGCAACAGCGGGCACTTCGATCTGGAACTTAATCTTGAAGCGCTGCGCGCCGCGTCAAACTCGGTGGAAAAACGCCGCCCGTTCGTCGAAGAGTACATGGGCAAAAACGGCAAGAGCGTGATCGTGCTCGGCGAAGGCCGCCTGATCAATCTCGCCGCCGCCGAAGGCCACCCGGCCAGCGTGATGGATATGTCGTTCGCCAACCAGGCGCTGTCGGCTGAATACCTCGTCAAACACAAAGGCAATTTGCCCGCGGGCGTCAACGTCCTGCCGGCGGAAGTCGATCAGGAGATCGCCAGCCTGAAACTCAAAGCGCTCGGCGTCTCGATCGACGAACTGACCCCGGAAATGCTCGAGTACATGAACAGCTGGGAAACCGGCACCGACTAACTTCAAATTCGGAAGCGTGTTAAAAGGCGGCTTGAAGGCCGCCTTTTTGTTTGCCATCAACCCACTCAGCCTTCACGCCTTCGCGGCCTTTGCGGATCCTCCTTTGCGTTCTTTGCGGTTTTCTCTTTTTTATTTACGCATCGCCTGACGGTGACGCTACTGACTCCGTAACTCGACACGCCCGGCTATGGAGTTCGTAGCGTTTGCGTCAGCAAATGCGTAAAACGTTTTTATCGATTTTCGCAAATTACAACAAACACCAAAAACTCTGCTCACGGTGTGCATTCACTTCATACTATTCTCGACTCATCTGTTGCGTGCGACAGGTTCGACTTCGACGGAAGAGACTCTGAGCATGCCGGGCCAGCTTTCCGGGTCCGGGAATAAAAGGAAGGCACCAGTCGTGGGCGCGGCTTTCAGCGGAATCACGAACGGACATAATGAAAGCTAGCTGCGCGACCTTTCTTGCACGTGCGCGCAGTGAGTTAGAAAGCGGGGCAAGCCGGCTGCAGGGCATCGGGACGGTGTGTTAGCCTGCAGCTCGTGAGCTGAGAAGCATATCCCAAAACCGTCTAAAGCATGTAAACTCTTACGCGCGAACCGATTCGCTGCCTTCGTTTTCTGCCGCACGCAACAGAACAAAAAAGTAACAAGTAATAAGAGACAAGTGTTGATTTGTCGCGCAGCGACATTTTGAATGTAGCCGTGGGTTTTTTAACCCACGGAAAGACGTAAATTTATAAACGCGTCGCGTCGCGATCACCGCTACGCGATGAAAATTTATGTCTTCACCCGCGTCAGCAGGTACGCTCCTATGATCGAAAACAGCACGAGCGGGTTCCAGACGGCGAGTTTAGCGGAGAGTTGGCCGTTGATGCCGAACTGTTCCATGAAATTGCTGGTGCCCATGAAGATCAGCCAGACGGCGATCGCGAGGCCGACCGTGATCACTCTTCCCCGCCGGCCGAGCGTCAGCGCAAACGGCGCGGTAAAGAGCATTATCACCAGAGGGAGAAACGGCGTGGAATATTTGCGCTGCAGATTGACTTCCAGGTTGCGGCGCTCGGCCTGCGAATCGGTCTGGCGAATTCGCTCGAGCGTTTCCGCCGCTGAAAGATGCATCGGCTTGGTATAGATCTGCTCGAACGGATTTTCCACCTCGGCCAGCCCGCCGACCAGCGTCGAAAAGCTGTCCAGATTTACTTTGTCGCCCGCCCAGCTAATGCTTTGCCCCTTGCCCTCGAGATTGATGACCTGATCTTTCCAAGAGGCCTGCGGCGCTTTTAATATCCGCGAAAGCTTTAAGCCGCTCGGGTCGAATTCATAAACGGTCAGATCGGCGGCGCTGTCGGGCGGATCTTTTTTCTCCGGCGAAAAAGAATAAAGCCGGTTTCTGCCCGCCACCCAAAAACGCCCGTTCGAATTCAGCGTCGCCAGCCCGCCGCGGATCTGCTGGCGAATGGCATCCTGCTCGCGGTTGGTGAACGGCACGACCCGTTCCTGTATCTCCCAGATCACGCCGCCGACGATCAGCATCAAAAACAAACACGGCACCAGCAGGCGAAAAACGCTCTGCCCCGAAGCGATCCAGCTGACCACTTCATTGTTGCGCGATTTGATGACGTAGGTCGCCAGAATCGCAATCATCAGGGTCGAGGGAATGATCTGCAAAAATACGAAGGGGAAAAGATAGAACAAATATTTTCCCAGCAGGCTCATGCCGTTATTCAAACCAATGACGAATTTCCAGAGCTCGAAAACCGTGAAGATCAGATAGATGATGACCAGAAAAGCGAGCGTCAGCGAAAAGTATTTTACGAGATTCGAAAGAATGTCGAAATCCATTATCCCGGTGCGCCAGCTGGTAAAAAGACGGCTGTGCCGGATGGCCTTCGAGCCGTTTTCATCTTTATTCCAAATTCCGAAATTCCAATCTATCCGCGACAGCAAAGATTTGCCCGGTTTTGTTTTTATCGCCCAGATACCTATCGCCAGCGCGCAAATTACCGGTATCGCCCCGCCGACCGAAGTCGGAATATTACCGCCCCTGGCAAGCTGTTCGCCAAAGAGGGCGAGCAGGTAATAACCCAATAAAACCAGCAGCGCAAAGGCCGCGCCCGCGCCGCGCCCGCCGCGATTGAACCGCAGGCTCAGCCCCGCGCCCAGAAAGGCAAAAATTATTGGCGTGATCGAAAGCGTCAGCCGCCGCTGCCACAGCAGTTCGGCCTCGACCTTTTCCTTTCCGGTCTTTGTCTGCGCGTAGGCCGCCAGTTCGTTGAGCCCCAGCTCCTCAGGCAGTTCCTGCACTTTTCCCAGCCGCTCAACCAGTTCCCTGCGCTTGGTCGGGATGGCAAACCGCACGCTCTGGATCTCGTCGTAGGCAAAACCGGTTTCGGTGTTCGCGGCCGGGATCGTCATCACCTGGGCATTGTCCAGCACCAGCTCGGAGTTTTCCTCCGAAAAATCTATCCGGCCGCGCTCGGCGGTAATTATCCGCGCCTGGGTCTTTTCCTTGTTCTCGTTAAAAACAAAAACGCCGCGCCACTGCCCCTGTTCGATGTCGCCCTGGCGGACGTAAATGACATAATCGGTCACGTCGGTGTTGAACTGCCCGGGTTCGATCGGCGAGGCAAGCTTTGCCAGCGCCGCCTGGATACCGACCCGCCGGACGATCTGCGCCGCGAACGGAATGCCTTTCAGATTGATCGCAAACGAAAAAGCGGAGATCAAAATACCGAGGATCAAAACCGGCGCGAGAATTTGCCAGCTGCCGATCCCGGCGGCCCGCATGGCGACCAGTTCGCTGTCGGCCCGCAGGCGCGACAATCCGATAATGACCCCGACCAGCACCGCCATCGGCGCGGTAAACGCGATCACATTAGGCAGCAGCGCCCAGGTCAATTGCCAGAGCAGATTGGGCGGTATCTTGTTGCCGAAGAAAATTTCGGCGTGGCGCCCGGCCTGCTGGACAAAAAGTATCACCGTCAAAAGCAGCCATGAAAATACCAGGTAGGGCAAAATCGCCCGCAAGACGTACATGGTAATTAATCGGCTGACTCTGGACATTAATTTGTTTTGACGGCTTCGGAAATGATCTCTTCCGGTAAAAAGTATTTCGTATTTTCGATCTCTTTACCTAAAACGTGCGCGATCATCGCCTGCAGGCTCGACGAAAGTTCGCGGCAATCTTTTTGGTCGTTCACGGTTTCCAGCAAAAATTCACCCGGCGGCAGCAGCTGCAGTCGCGCCATGATATTTCGCTGCTTCGCGGTAATTTTCGGTTCGCGGCGGTGCGGCTGGCAGTTCAGGCACGAAAGATGAAAAGTCGCTTCCAGCACCGTGGTGTCTTTTTCGTTCAACTGCTTCCCGCAGACCACGCATTTGCTCCAATCCGGCAGGAACCCGGCAAGCCGCAGCAGCCAGGCTTCGAAATAAACCGTCACCTGATCCAGTTCGCCGGGTTTTTCGGCGATCGCCGGCAGACAGACCGAAACCATCCGGTAGATCTTGTCGCTCGGCTCGTTGGGCGGAACGAATTCGATCAGCAGCCGGCCGAAATACGATAATGTTTTCAGGACCTCGGGATAGGTGGACGTGTTAAAAAGTGATTGGCGGAGCTCGATCTCGCGAACGGAGGCCAGATCGTGGTCGTCCTTTAGGAAATAGGTCAGATCGACGATCGTAAAGGGCTCTAAAGTGCTGCCGTAGCGGCTGTTGAGTTTTTTTGCGCCCTTGGCGACGCCTTTGACGATGCCAAAGCTGCGGGTCAGAAAAACGGCTATTTTATCCGCATCCGACAGGCCGTAATTTCTCAGGATCAGCGCTTCCGTTTCAAATAAAGCCACTAAAATCTCCTGCCGCGATCTCCAATTTTACCAATTTTAAGCAGTGTCCTCAGGTTGCGGCACCGGTACCCGGAAATGTTATTCGGAATAGATGATAACTGACAGAATCATAGAGAATGGATCGAATCTTTCAGCTATTAACTATCAACTTTCATCTTTCAGTTATTTCGAATGGTGCGTCCCGCCCATCACAACTTTAGGACACTACCCGATTTTCACGATTTACCGATTACCAGGGGATAAAATAGAAAACCCATGCCAGTATCAATGCCACCCCGACAAATTCCGCAAAAACCCTGAGCCCGTGAAGCACTTTATTTTTGGTGTCGCCGGCAAAAAGCGCCCCGAACACCACCGCCACCACCAACGCGAAAACTATCAGATATAAAAAATGCCTCATGCTTTTCTCCTTGCAGAGATATCGAAAACGTCGATGGCCGCCAGGTAATTCAACAGCCCCGCCACTTCCAGAAATCTGCCGCCGTATTCAAAAGTCGACCAAGAGGCGACATTTTGCGGAGCGTAAGCCGCAGCGATCAAATTGATGATGTAGCCCAGGCCGTTGCCGGCGCAGGAAAAAATATGAATTATATACAAAAGCAATCCCTGGCTGAGATCGATTCCCGGGTAGGTGGCGCCGCCGCTGACGATGCCCATGATAAACATCGTCCAGATCGCGCCGCCGATGACGAGGCCCCGTTTCCAACGCCCGACCCGCATGTGCCCGACGCCCGGTAAAAACCAGCCGATGACCGCCGATATCCAAAAATCCTGCATTATTAGTGCCTTTCTTTATTCACTTAACACTTTAATTACCGTCTGCTAAGTGATTAAGAATAATAAAATAATACCTAATATAATAAATGCTTTTCCCGCATTTGTAAAAACTCGTCCAGTCCGGCGTTTAATATAGCATCAATTTCCGCCAGTGAACCACCGCTTTCTATCGTTTTCCTGATCTTGTCCGTCCCATTGATCACATCGAAGGGGTTGCGGTCGTAAACGTATTCATACGGCGGCTCTTTCCATCTCAATTGCCCGCCGTAAAGATCGTGCAGCACTTTGACCATTGCCACGCCGGTTTTTACCGGTTTAAATGTTTCCCGGTCGGTAACGTGCAGCTGTACCCCGCGGCAGCCGGTGTTTGCGTGTTTTTGAAAAGTCGGTAAAAACTCCGCCGCCCTGAAAATAATGCCCGGCAATTTCAGCTCGTTCATCGCATCGGCGTACTCTTTCGAATTGATGAAAGGGGCGCCCACCAGTTCGAAAGGTTTTGTCGTGCCGCGGCCTTCGGAAACCTGCGTGCCTTCGAAAACCACGGTCGCGGGAAAAACCACCGTCGTTTCGACCACCGGAATGTTAGGGGAAGGCAGCACCCACGGCGCGTCCGTGTCATCGTACCAGTCTTCACGCGCCCAGCCTTCCATTTTGACGATCTCGAGCTCCCCACTGCCGAGGCCGATGCCGAAATCGTCGTTAAACATCCTGGCAAGTTCACCGGCGGTCATTCCGTGCCGCGCCGCGACGGCGTATTGCCCGACAAACGATTCGTGGCCGGGTTCGAGGATATTTCCTTCGACGTATTTGCCGGTGATCGGGTTCGGGCGGTCGCAGACGAACATCTTTTTGCCCTGCGCGGCGCAGGCGATCATGCAGTTCGCCATCGTATAGACAAAAGTATAGATCCGGCAGCCGATGTCCTGCAGGTCGAAAACCATCGCATCGATATTTGCCAGCATTTCCTGCGTCGGAATGCGCGTTTCGCTGTAAAGCGAATAGATCGGCAAACCGGTTATCGAATCGATCGAATGGCCGGTTTCGACCATATTATCCTGCACGTCGCCGCGAATGCCATGCTGCGGGCCGAACAAGGTGGTGAGGTTGATCTCCGGGTCTTCGTAAAACAGATCGGCCGCGTGTCGGAATTCATGATTCACCGAAGCCTGGTTGCAGATCAACCCGACCCTTAAACCGTTAAGTGAGCTTTTTTGGCTGGAAAGAATATTTTCCAAACCTAGCTTAATGCTTTTTCTACTATTATTTGCCATAAATAGTTAAAGTCGTTTCTTACCGATAATCTGATCGATGCTAGTCGCTCTTAATAAAAGAACTCGCATTAGTGCGATCAAATAATATATTAAAATCGGCCAAAGCCGAAGCGACTGCTTTTGGTTGCGCCAATCGATGTGCGGAAAGCTCCGCTTTTCCGGCAGCCACTTTATAATTCTTGCGGCTACGCCGCCGATCTCCACTTGATCCGTTTGTGATCGGTCAACAAAGGTTCATTTTCGATAACCTTTCCATGCCACAGCCGGGCGCTGGAAAAAAGATACTCATTAGGATGACTAACCAATCCAGCTCGCACCGGATTCAGATGCACATAATTTACCTTCTGCATCATCGTGTCCTCGCCATAAATCTCAAACGCATTAGGATGATGTTGAAATAGTGAATGCTTATGTTTCCGGTCTCGCAGTTGAATCCTAAGCTTGGCAAGCGAGGATTCGTAATTATTGTCTTTCAAATAATTGATGACCCGTTTTGCAGCGATTCCGTTCGTATAGCGCAACGTATTCGAAATTGTTAGTGAGCCATCGGTTATTAAATGGATATGATCGGGCATTATAACGTAGGCAAAGATGAGCAATCCCGCCGATTTTCTTGCCTCATCGAGAGCGTTACAAACTACCTGCTTTATCCTGTCCGACTGAAAAACGGTTAGGCGATTATGCGCAACCGAAGTCAGGTAGTAAGCCGGTGTTATTCGTGAGACTTGAAACATTCATGGGAGCGGCGGCACAGCCGCGAATTTGTAAGTTGTCTCACGGAAAAGCAAAGCTTTTCCGCACATCGAACGGCAAAGCCGTGTTTTTTCCTGGCAGTAAAGTAAGCCTACATTTGCGGCTTTGCGCTTCTCGCGTAGCTTTCGCTTTCCATTACAAATTTTTGAAAAAGCTTCTTCGAAAGCTCGTCGGTGTTCCATGAAAGCTCCGGGTGCCATTGCACCCCCAGCAGAAAACGCTCTTCTGTTACCGCTTCGATAGTTTCGATGACGCCGTCGGCCGCCCAGCTTGCCGCCTTAAAGCCTTCCGCGACCTTATCCACGGCCTGGTGGTGGAAGCTGTTGACAGTTGCGTCTTCAATACCGGCCAGTTCACCGATAAACGAGCCTTTTTCGATCCGAATACGGTGCGAATTTCGTCCGGCCGGCTTTCCCTGCTCATGTTTCAGACAGCCCGGCACCTGCGTGAAAATATCCTGAAAGAGCGTGCCGCCGTAAAACACGTTCATCACCTGCATCCCGAAGCAAATGCCGAAAACGGGCATTTTTCGCCTCTCGGCTTCGGCTAAAACCAGCAGATCGGTCTCGTCCTTGATGGGAATTACCGTTCCCAGCTGCGGGATCGGCTCCTGCCCGTAGCGCAGCGGATCGACGTCCGAATTGCAGCCGGGCAGCAAAATTCCGTCCATAATACTCATAACTTCGGCAATATAATCGGCATCGGGGATCAGCGGGATATGCACCGGCAGCGCGCCCATTCCGGCGAGCGCTTCGCTGTAATGCCGCCCCAGATAGAAACGGTCCGTTTCCATCTCAAGCCGCATCGTTAAGCCAATTATCGGTTTTCGTCGCATCGGCCAAATCGTCCGCAAAAAACTGCTGCAAAAAGTTCAACAAAACTAATGTTTTCTGTCAAATGCGCAAGGCGGGGTTTTCGATAAATGTAGCGCCGGCGGCCCGCCGGCTGTCCGGTGGGCCGCCCGCCCACCGTTTCCGAAATGTGAGCGCGGGACGCACTCACGACAGCCCCGTCACAATGTTGCGACGGCAGTACTACAATTTGGCGTCTTGCCCGTCATTCTAAAATGCGATCGCGGGACGCACTCACGACAGCCCCGTCACAATGTTGCGACGGCGGCGCTACAATTTGGCCGCCGGGACGGTAGCGCTACAATCGGCGCATAATATAAAACACCGCAGTTTGCTCACTCGACTTGCAGGGAAAATTTTGAGACTCTATATTTTCGAGTTATGAGCAATAAAGAAAACAAACTGCGGCAGACGACCGTTTTGCTGGTCCAGCGTGACGGAAAGACCGCGATCGCCGCCGACGGGCAGGTCACGCTCGGCGACGCCGTCTTAAAAGGCAATGCCAAAAAGATCCGCCGCCTGTTTGACGGCAAGATCCTGACCGGTTTTGCCGGGGCCACGGCGGACGCTTTTTCGCTGCTGAGCCGCTTCGAAGCCAAGCTGGAGCAATACCAGGGCCAGCTCGAGCGCGCCGCGTTCGAATTGAGCAAAGACTGGCGGACCGACAAATATCTCCGCCACCTGGAAGCTTTTCTGATCGTGGCCGATGCCAAACAGGCGTTTTTATTGTCCGGCAAGGGCGACGTCATCTCGTCCGACGAGGGCTTGCTGGCGGTCGGTTCCGGCGGAATGTACGCCACCGCGGCCGCCCGGGCATTGATCAAGAATACGCCCCTGAGCGCGGCCGAGATCGCGCGGCAGGCGCTGGAAATAGCCGCCGACATCTGTATTTATACAAATTCAAGCATTACAGTTGAAGAAATATAGTATGACCATCCAACTTCCCGGAGAAGTAAAAGAAACTTCGCAATTCGAAGACCTTACGCCGCGGCAGATCGTCGAAGAGCTCGATAAATACATCGTCGGGCAGACAAAGGCCAAGCGGGCCGTGGCCGTCGCCCTGCGCAACCGTCTGCGCCGCCAAAAGCTGCCGCCGGAGATCGCCGCCGAGGTGCTGCCGAAAAATATCCTGATGATCGGTTCGACCGGCATCGGAAAGACCGAGATCGCCCGCCGCCTGGCTAAACTTACCCTCTCGCCGTTTCTCAAGATTGAGGCTTCGAAATTTACCGAAGTCGGTTATGTCGGCCGCGACGTCGAAAGCATGATCCGGGAATTGACCGAGATCGCGATCGATATGGCCAAACAGCAGGCTTTCGAAGAGGTAAAGAACGCCGCTGAAAACAACGTCGAGGAGCAATTGCTCGATCTGCTGCTGCCGTCGGGAAATTCTTATTCCGCCGGTGTTTCCGAAGCCGAAAACGAAGAGAGCGAGGCTAAAACCGCAAACCGCACCCGCGAGAAATTTCGCGAACAGTTGAGAAAAGGCGAACTCGATAACCGGATCGTCGAGATCGACACCCAGGAAAAGTCCGCGCCGATGATCGAGATCGCCGGCGGGCAGGGTTTTGAGGAAATGGGCGTAAATTTCAAGGATATGATGGGAAATCTGTTTCCCGCCAAAACAAAACGCCGCAAGGTCAAGATCTCCGAAGCGCGCGAATACATGCTGCGCGAAGAGCAGGAGCAGTTGATCGACATGGATCGCATCACCCGCTCGGCCATTGAGAGCGCCCAATCGTCCGGAATCATCTTTCTGGACGAGATCGACAAGATCGCGGGCCGGGAAACCGGCGGCTCGTCAGGGCCGGAAGTTTCGCGCGAGGGGGTTCAGCGCGATCTGCTGCCGATCGTCGAGGGAACCACGGTCAACACCCGCTACGGAATGGTCAGCACGGAGCATATCTTATTTATCTCGGCCGGGGCGTTTCATGTCTCGAAACCGTCGGATCTGATCCCGGAACTGCAGGGGCGTTTTCCGATCCGGGTCGAGCTCGACTCGCTGACCACGGAAGACCTTAAGCGCATCCTGACCCAACCCAAAAATTCCCTGATTAAGCAGTATAAGGAACTGCTTAAGACCGAGGGAATCGACCTGGAATTCACCCCTGAGGCCATCGACCTGATCGCGGAAATGACCGCCGAAATTAACCGGCAGACCGAAGATATCGGGGCCAGAAGGCTCCACACATTACTAGAGAAGCTGCTGGAAGAGATCAGTTTTGCCGGCGGCGAGTTGGAAGAAAAGCACCAGGTTATCACACCGGATTATGTCAACGCGCAGTTGGCCGATATCGTTAAAGATCAGGACCTGCGGCAGTACATTTTGTAATTATGCACCTGCTTACCTCTAATTTTTCGCTTAAGCACCTCTTGAATTTGGAGCGGGCGCTCCATGTTTTGGCGTTGGTAATACTGGCCCTTGGTATCGGCGGCGCGGGCTGCGGCAAGCGCAAACTGCCGCTGCCGCCGGTCGAACGGGTCGTGCAGCGCAGCGAGGTTTCCGGTATTCAGCGCGGCAGCCGCATCTTCTTGCAGTGGGCGATGCCGGCGCATAAAGCCGATGAGAAGAGCATTCTGAGCATCGAGCGCGTGGATATATACCGGCTGGCCGAACCGCTGGATTCCCCGCTTTCCCTGACCGAAGAAGAATTTGCCTCGCGCAGTACCTTGATCGACTCCGTCACGGTTAAGGATGCGGATTTCGGCAGGCAATTGAGCTATACCGACCGGCTGGAATTTGCCGGGCAGGCCGTCCGCCTGCGTTACGCCCTGCGTTTTGTAAATACAGCCGGGCAAAAAGCCGCTTTTTCGAATTTTCTGCTGATCGAACCGAGCGAAAGAGTCGCGCTAAACCCGGCTGACCTGAAGGCCAGCTTGTCCGAAGAAGCCATTACCCTGACCTGGACGCCGCCGGCAGCGAATATTAACGGTTCCAGCCCGGCAAATATCATGGGCTATAACGTTTACCGGCGGAAAGCGGGCGGCAGTTTTACCAAACTCAATAGTACCCCGGTGACAAAGAGCTCTTTTGCCGATGAATTCTTCGATTTCGGCAAACGCCAGGATTATTACATCAGAACGGTTTCGCTCGGCAGCACCGCCGAACCGCTGGAAAGCGTCGAATCGGAGACGGTTTCGCTGACCCCGACCGACACTTTTGCGCCTTCCGCGCCGTCTGCGATCACGATCGCGGCCGCGCCGGGCACGATCTCGATCTTTTTTGCCGCCAACCCGGAAAAAGATATCGCCGGGTACAAAGTTTATCGTTCCGAAGACGAAAATCTGCCGAAAAAAGACTGGAAACTTTTAACGCCGCAGCTTTTGCAAACGAACGTTTTTCAGGATACAAATGTAGAACCCGGCCGAAAATATTTTTATTACCTGGTCGCGGTCGATAAGGCCGGGAATCTAAGCGAAAATTCCGAGGCAGTCACGGAAACGGCACCCTAAAAAAAGGAGCGGGCAAACAAAAATGGGTAAAAAAATGCTGTCATATGTGTTGATCCTGCTGCTGACAAATCTGGCTTGTTTCTCGACCGTCCAGGCGCAGCAAAACGAAAAGCACACCGCTAAGGTCAAAACAGCGGTCAGCAATAACGGCACCGGCCCCGCAGTTGCCGTAAAACTTTTCGACGGGCGAAAGATCAACGGGCAGATACAGGAAATAAAAGACGATCGGTTCACCGTTATCGAAGAAAAAACGAATGCCAAAAGCGAGATCCTATATTCACAGGTGAAAGAATTTAAAGGCAGAAGCCCGCATTCGCACAAAGGCATCTGGGTGACCGTCGGCATTGCCGCTTTTTTAGTTTTCCTGGGAGCGATCATCGCCACCGGCGATGGAGTATAAAGACGTAAAATATGAAATTCTGTCGATTTATTACAGATCTGGATAAAACGCCGGTTGAGGGCGTTTTTAACGGCGATACCGTTTCGCCGATTGCCACGCCGGGCGGTTCGATCCCGGTTTCCGAGGTGACGTTTCTGCCGCCGGTCACGCCTTCGAAAATTGTCTGTGTCGGGCGCAATTACGCCGAGCACGCCAAAGAACTCGGCAACGAAGTGCCCACCGAGCCGCTGCTTTTCCTAAAAGCCCCTTCGTCATTGGGCGTGGACGGCGATGCGATCGTCATTCCGCCGCAATCCGAACAGGTCGAACACGAAGGCGAACTGGCGATAGTGATCGGCAAGGCCGCCAAAGATATCCGCGACGACGAAAACCCGCTGGATTATGTTTACGGCTACACCTGTCTGAACGACGTGACGGCGCGCGACCTGCAGCGCAGGGACGTGCAGTTTACCCGCGCTAAATCATTCGATACGTTTTGCCAGGTCGGCAGGTTCGTCGAAACGGAGCTCGATGCCACGGACCTCAGGGTCGTGACCCGCGTCAACGGCGAGGTCAAACAGGACGGGCGTACCTCGCAGATGGTCTTTCCGGTCGATTTTCTGGTGCGTTACATCTCGCGGCAAATGACTTTAAATCCCGGCGACGTGATCGCCACCGGAACGCCCTCGGGAGTTTCGAAAATGGTTGACGGCGATATCTGTGAAGTCGAGATCGAAGGAATTGGAATTTTAAGAAATGAGGTCAGAACCGGGAACGCAGTAACCGGGTAATAATAATTTGTCTGGTCAAGTTATTACTAAACTAGTAATTGAGATTTTATGAACCCGGTCACTGCGTTCCCGGTTCTGACCCGTAATTACAGGAGCAAATAAATGAAATTTTTTATTGATACGGCTAATTTGGATGAAATAAAAGAAGCTAACGAAATGGGTCTGATCGACGGCGTCACCACCAACCCGTCGCTGGTCGCAAAAGAAGGTGACATCGACTTCAAGGAACACATCGCAAAAATATGCGAGCTGGTCAAGGGCGACGTATCCGCGGAAGTGACCGCGCTCGATACCGAAGGGATGCTGCGCGAAGGCCGCGAGCTGGCAAAGATCGCCCCGAACGTGGTGGTCAAATGCCCGCTGACAATGGACGGTTTGAAGGCCACGCGCGCCTTTACCGACGAAGGCACCAAGGTTAACGTCACGCTTTGCTTTTCGGCGGCACAGGCGCTGTTGGCGGCCAAAGCCGGCGCGGCCTACATCTCGCCTTTCATTGGCCGGCTGGACGACATCGGACAAAACGGCATGCATTTGATCGGCGACATTATTCAGATCTACGGCAATTACGGATTTAAGACCGAGGTTCTGGCGGCTAGTATCCGTCACCCGATGCATATCGTGGACGCGGCCCTGCTCGGCGCGGACGTCTGCACGATCCCTTTTAAAGTGATCCAGCAACTGGTAAAACATCCGCTGACCGATAAAGGTTTGGAGAGTTTTCTCAGCGATTGGAAGAAGAGCGGTAGAAGCTGAAATGGTGATTGGTGGTTGGTAATTGGTTTGGATTTTTTTCGTGTCGTTTAGTGTAATTTCGTGGTTAATTCTTAGGGCCTTTGTTAATGATGGCAATAAGACCGAAACCACGAATTCACACTAAATGACGCGAAAAAAAACATTTATAAATTTATGGCGCGCAAGTGCCTGTCGGGTTGCAGTTTACCAGCGAGAGGCAGCCGGTTTGTGTATTGCAGTTCGGCGGATTGAGGCAGCCGCAGGCGCTTCCCGCGGACGCCGTACCGGGCGCCACGATGGAAGCGATCACCGGCAGAGCCACCACCGCCGCGATCCCCATTTTCCGCATCACTTCCCGGCGCGAGATATTTTTTATTTCGACCGGGAAAGCCCCGTCAAGCAGATCGTCTTTTCCGAGTTGGCCGACCGCCATCCGGATCATATCTTCCGGAATATCGGCGGCGAACTGCGAACCCATCAGTTTTGCTATCTCTCGGGTGGAATTATTTCCGTCACACGCCCTCCAGACAAAAGCGGCCGTACTGTTAAGACAATGCGCGCGGTGGGTTTCCGTGTTATAGACCAGCACTTCGCCGGGCATTTCCTGGATGACCAAACCTTTTTTTCTTGCCAACGGATTTTGTAAATTACGCATTTACCCTCCCTGGAACAAAATAGTTAAGCGTTATTCGAAGGTTATCACAACTGTCCAGGGGACAAGTAGTTGGTAATTGGTGGATGGTGAATAGTGATTGGCGATTGGTTCGGATTTTTTCGTGGTTACTTCTTGTCTTCTTTCTCATAGCTGTAAAGACGGAAAACCACGAAATTACACTAAACCACACGAACAAATTTGAACCAATCACCAATCACTATTCACTAATCACTAATTACTAATTACTAATTACCAATCACCAATCACCAATCACTAATCAGCTTCTTTCGCTGCCCATCAGGTTTCTGATTCTTTTTAGAGACGGTGATATCCGCATCACGGTATCGAGTATCTGATAAAAGATCCGGGGCATGCGGTCGAAATCGCCTTCCATTTCTATCGTCGCCTGCAGGGCGTTCGGCGGCATGCGCTTTCGCAGCTGCTGCCAAAGCCCTTTTGGATCGCGCAGAAAAAGCTCCAGCGGTTTTAATCTGACGGGCGAGCGCCATTCTTTTTCCACCGCCCTGACCAGCCATAAGGGCAGCTCTTTTTCGGCGCCTATCGGGATATCGTCGATTTTCGTCGCAAAATATTTATGCGCCAGCAGGATCGCGCAAACCGCCCAGCGCCGCCTGCGTTTGCCGGCGGTATTTAGGCAGCGATCCCAGTCGAAATCGGGCGCGCGGTTTTCCACCGCGTAATGAATATCCTTGAGTTTGTCGCGGTACGCGCCGCCGTCGTTGAGCCAGTGAACACACAAAACCCGGAGGTGATCTTCGTCACGCAAAAGACGGATATTCGTTTCACCGAGTTTGATTATCTTCGAGTGTGAGATCAGATCGCGAAACGGAACCGCGTCGAGATGACGCAGCCCCCTGTGCAGATCGACGGGCAAAAAACCTTGATCGTTTTTCAGGATTTCTACGGCGTGGGAATAATCTTCCAGGGCTACGCAGAGGTCGATGTCGCCCGGGTATCTCTTATCGTCGTCGGGATAAAAACGGAGCGCCGCCCAGCCTTTGATCAGGACGGGTTCGATGCCGGCCGCGCGAAAAAGCGCAAACGCCTGCTCGAGCTGCTTTTCATGCAATGCGGTCTGGAGTATCCGCCAGCGTGTGTCATCCGTGTTCTCCATGTTAATCGGGGCTCAAAGAAAAAGAGGCTTACTCAAGCCTCTTTTTCAAAAACTACTATTGCGGGTGCGCTGTAATTTACGGAGCGCATATGCCGGAACCGTTGCAAAGCGCTAAATTGGCGCAGCCGACTTGCGTGGCACAGGCCGGCGGATTGATACAACCGCAGGATACTGCCGCCAGAGCCGAACTGGGCGCTACCAAAGAAGCCACCACCGGTAATGCGATAACAGACGCGATACCGATTCTGCGAATTACCTCACGGCGCGAGATACCGCTCACAACCGGCTCGGAAACTTCAAGTAATTCATCCTTGCCTAGCTGATCGATTGCCAGCCATACCAGATCATCGGGAACGTTGGCGCCAAACTCTTTTTCCATGAGTCCGGCTATATCGTTGATAGAATGGCTTCCGTCACAAGATCTCCAAACAAAAGCCGCTGTTTTGTTCAGGCAATGCGCCTTATTGGTGTTTGTGTCATAAACAAGCACCTCATCGGGCATCTCCTGAACGACCAGACCTTCTCTTCTCGCTAACGGATTACGTGAGCTGTTCATTATTCCTCCTAAGACAAAACGCAGATTTTAGTATAACTTATAGGAATTCTTAAATTTGTCAAGTAAAAAATTGGCTATCCGGAAAATTTAAGATCAATTTAGCAAAGTCGGAGACTTCTCCTCTTTTACTTTTGGCGATTATGGCATGTTTGGATATTAAATTCAAGACGTTAAGGACAAATTTGGGGTTTGAGCGAATAGCCAGTGAATGGGGAATGAGTTCGAGCACGCCGCGGCCTTCGCTTAATATCTCGGGCTCCCATTTTGCGCCGCGTTCATATTCGGTCAAAAAGACCATTCCGACCGGTATCGGCTCCGTTCCCTGTTTCCCGCCCAGTTCCCCCACGCTGCGGTCGGTTTGCTCGTATTCGCCTTCTTTACGGATCGATAACGGCTTCGGGTAAGGGTGCGCCAGCCCGTTTTCGTCGATCACGGCATACTCGTCGGAATAATAAACAGCGCCGAGTTTTATCATTTCCGCGACCAGCGAAGTCTTTCCGCTGTAACTATTTGCCGGAAATATCAGCGCCCGGCCCCGCCAGCCGACGACACCGGCGTGAATAAAGGCGTGACGCGGCGCAAATTCCCCGATGATCATGCGGATGCAGGTGTCGAGCAGGGCCACCAGCCGTTCCGTATCCACGCGGCGGGCTACCTCTTCATTTTCCTGGTAAAGCGCGTCTTCGCCGTCCGCGTCGTCATTCCAGATCAGCGAAAAGTTATGATCCAGCTGGGCGGGCGCAGTTAAAATCGTCGAATAGGCCGGGAGCGTTTTCTTTATTTTTTCGATCGCCCGGACGTCATTGACCCGCACGCCGATCTTTACGCCATAGGCTTCGAATGCGAGTGTGTCCGTAAATAAAATACCGTCCAAAATTACCGCCCCTTATGCTTTCCGTACCATTGAATCTCGCGCTCGATTCCCTCCGACAGAGAAACTTCCGGGTAAAAGCCCAGCTCCCGCCGGATCTTTTCTCCGGAAAGCACGTCGTCGGACTGCCATTTCCTTAACGTCCCGGCCAGGCCTTTCGCGCGGCTGCCGACCACCGGAACCAAACCGGCAAGCTTTAACGTCGTCTCCAACAGGTCCGGCGGCAGAGAAAGGCGCGATATCTTTCGCCCCAGATTTTCAGCGATCGTTTCCACGATCCGCCGCATGGTATGCGGCGCGTCCGTCACGTTGTAAATGTGAACGCCCGGCAATTCGCCTTCCAGCGCCAGCGCGCAGGCCCTTGCGGCATCGCTGTTGTAGATCAGGCTTTTGCTGTTATTGCCTTTTCCGGCCCAGAAAAACCTGCCGGCGTTGATCAGCTTGATCAGCCGTAAAACATTCCCGACGTCCCCTTCGCCATAGACCGTCGCCAACCGCAATATCGCCAGATCGATGTTTTGCTCCCGGCAAATTTCTTCGGCCGCGCTTTCCGCGCGTAATTTACTGACGGCATAATCGCCTTTCGGCCGGCATTCGACTTCTTCACCGCAGGGATTCGGCTTGTCTTCGCCATAGACCGAGATCGAACTGATCAAAATAAATTTTCGGCAGCCCGCGGCCGCCGCCATCCGCGCAATATTTCGCGTCCCCTCGACATTTATCCGCTCGAATGCGTCCGGTTCTTTGGCGCCGCCAAACTGGTGCGCCAGTCCCGCGCTGTGAATGACGCAGTCGATATTTCCGATCTCTCTGCCGAGAGCTGCGACGCTTTCCCGCGAAGAAATATCCACGGCCCGGTAATTCGGCAGATCGGAATTTTCCCTTTTGCCGCAGGTGTAAAGCTCGAGTTCTGCAGCGCCCGATCTTCCGGCGTCCGGTTTTTCGGCGTCCAGCTTTTCAGCACCTAGTTTTTCGACAAGCGCTCTGCCGACAAAGCCCGTCGCTCCAGTGATCAAAATCCTCATTTTTTAAGAAAAGATACTTTTACTCGTTATCAGACGCAATCGCGGAGTTCCTTGCGATAGCGCTCTAAGGCAAGGTTTAGGCTATATCGCTTTAAAGCCGATTCCCGCGCTCTTTCGCGAAATTCCCCAAGTTCGTCCCATTTGCTAAAAGCCTCAAAAATGGTCTCGAGCAATTTTTCCGGCTGGTTCGGCGCGACCACCCATCCGACGTTATCTTCTTCGATCGTCTGTGCCAATTCGGAACCGGGTTCAGTCACCGCGATCATCGGCTTCCCTACCGCCAGCGTATTGTAGGTGCGGCTCGGCATGGAAACTCCCCACATTCCCGGCACCAGCGAAATAACGGCGACGTCGCAGGCGTTTAAAAAGTCGTTTTGCTCGGTGCGCGGGCGCGGCGACAGCAGTGTCGCATTAGTCAGCTTTCGCTTCTCGACCTCTTGTTCCAGCCACTTTCTTTTTGCGCCGGCGCCGAGAAATAAAAAATGAAATCTTTCGTCGTCTTTTAGTTTATCGACGCAATCGACGACGCTTTCCATGTCGTTCGGATGCCCCATATTACCGGCGTAAAGGATCACGAACCGCTCGGTCAGTCCCAGTTCCTTGAGCAGGACATTTTCTTCGCGCGGCCGGGGCTCCAGTACTTCGGTCTCGGCCCAGTTGGGTATCACGGCGATCGGGATGCTTTTATTTTTAACCTTTTCGGAGACGAGAATTCTCATGTCCCTGCCCACGACGATGATCTTACGGGCGCAGCTAAAAAGCCATTTATTGATGCTTCTGGTGATCCGGGAAATAATTGAATTAGGCCGCAGCTTTTTGGCCGCGATGGCCAGTTCGGGATAATTATCATGGATCAGCGGAATATATTTTGCCCTTTTTAGAATCGAAGCGACGGCCAAAATAAACGGCATCGAAGGCGGCGTGGTCACCACCAGGACGATGTCGTTTTTTCTGAAATTCACCAGCGCCTTGAAAAAAGCCGACAGCCCCAGCGTGATCATATTTACGACGCGAAAAGCTATCACGTCCTTGTTAAGAGTAGTGCCGGCGCAGCGCCGGATATCGACGCCCTTGTGGGTTTCGCGCCACGGCGCTTTTACGCCCCGCTTGAAATAGTTGGGCTGGCCGCAGAGCACTTTGACCTCGAAATCGCCGGCCAAACCTTCGGCGATCTTGGTCAGATAATAGCCCGTCGATGTTTCTTCCGGGTAGTATAATTCGCTCACTACCCAAAGCCTTTTCATGAAAACGTTACCTCGGCCGCAAATGCAGAATATTCTTTAAAATGTTAGATTGGAATGGGATAAAGCACAACCCGACCGATTATTTTCTTGCGCTTTTTGTGAATACGACACCGGAAATCACAGTCACCACCTTTAAATACGACGGTAAGCCTCACCGCAGCTGGAAGTGTGAATTGATCGAGCAGAAAGAAGAACTGCTGGTGCTGCGCGGGGTTTTCGACCGGGAGATAAATCACCCGAACCTCGGCACGATCAAACCCGGCACCGTCAGCTACGAATATTACTGGCTCGACCGCTGGTATAATGTTTTTCGTTTTCACGAACCCGACGGCGGCTTTCGAAATTTTTACTGCAACATAAATTTACCGCCGAAATTTGAAAACGGCCGGCTCAGCTATATCGATCTGGACGTCGATATTTTTGTCTCACGCGATTTTACCATCGAGATCTGGGACATGGATGAATTCATCGAAAATTCCCGGCTGCAGGCCTATCCCCCCGACGTGATCAAAAAAGTAAAAGAAAGCTCCGACGAACTGGAAGCGATGATCCAAAACAGGCTTTTCCCTTTTGATAGTAATGAATTTGAAACTATTAACTTTTAACGGCTTTTGCCCATAAATATCGGTTGAAGCCATAAAGCAACGGGTCAGAACCTCAGAACGCAGTGACCGGGTAAAGATCTGATCAGCTTGCCAAACTATTGTCTGCAAAAAGTTTTGAAAAACCCGGTCACTGCGTTCCCGGTTCTGACCCCATTAAGATGGTTATCTTTCATCTATGCGGAAAGTTAACGGCAACGCCGAGGGTTCCCGATCTTAAATGACTCGCTGCTTTCCTTTAAATCACAGTGAAAAACCTGTATCATTGGGTTAATAAATGAAAAGCGAAACTGCCAAGAAAAACAAGCTGGAACTTTTACACGAACGTTCGCAACTGGCCGAAGAAGGCGGAGGCGTGGCGCGTCTGGATAAACAGCGCCAGGGCGGCAAAATGACCGCGCGCGAACGGATCGATTTCTTTTTGGACGAAAGCTCGTTTGAAGAATTCGACAAATTCGTCGTGCATCGCTCGACCGATTTCGGCATGGAACAGCAAAAGTTTCCCGGCGACGGCGTCGTCACCGGACACGGGCTGGTCGATGGCCGCGAAGTTTTTGTTTTCGCGCAGGACTTTTCCGTGTTCGGCGGTTCGCTTTCGGAAACCCACGCGCAAAAGATCTGCAAGATAATGGACATGGCGATGAAGGTCGGCGCGCCGGTCATCGGACTCAACGACAGCGGCGGCGCGCGCATTCAGGAAGGCGTGGTTTCACTCGCCGGTTATGCCGACATTTTTCTGCGCAACACGCTGGCCAGCGGCGTAGTGCCGCAGATCAGCTGCATCCTCGGCCCGTGCGCCGGCGGCGCGGTCTATAGCCCGGCGATCACGGATTTTAACGTGATGGTCAAAGACACTTCGTACATGTTTATCACCGGGCCGGACGTGATCAAAACTGTCACGCACGAAGACGTCACCAAAGAAGAACTGGGCGGCGCGATGGCGCATAATCAGAAAAGCGGCGTGGCGCATTTCGCGGCCGATTCCGACCAGCACGCGCTGCAAATTACGCGCGAACTGCTGTCATTTATTCCTTCGAACAATCTGGACGATCCGCCGTTTGTTCCGACCGCCGACCCCTCGGATCGCGCGGATGAAAAACTGAATTCGATGGTGCCGGAAACTTCGACACAGCCATACGACATCCGCGACATCATCCACACGGTCGTCGATGAAAATTATTTTTTCGAAGTGCAGCAGCATTACGCGCCGAACATCGTCGTCGGCTTTGCGCGCTTCGGCGGAAGATCCGTCGGGATCGTCGCCAATCAGCCGGCTTATCTGGCGGGCGTGCTGGACATCGACGCTTCGGTGAAAGCCGCGCGTTTTGTCCGCTTTTGCGACTGCTTTAACATTCCGCTGATCACCTTTGAAGACGTGCCCGGCTTCCTGCCCGGCGTCAACCAGGAACACGGCGGCATCATCCGCCACGGCGCAAAACTGCTCTACGCTTTTGCCGAAGCGACCGTGCCCAAAATTACCGTCATCACCCGCAAAGCTTACGGCGGCGCGTATTGCGTGATGGCTTCGAAACACATCCGCACCGATATAAATTTCGCCTACCCGACCGCCGAGATCGCCGTCATGGGTGCAGAAGGCGCAGTCGGAATTTTATACCGCAAGGAACTATCCGAAGCGGAAAATATCGACGAAGCCCGCCGCGCAAAAGTTAGCGAGCTGGAAGAAAAATTCGCTAACCCCTATGTCGCCGCCGAACGCGGCTACATCGACGAAATAATCGAACCCGCGCAGACGCGCCCAAAGATCATCCGCGCTTTATCTTTACTCGAAAACAAACGCGACACAAACCCGCCGAAAAAACACGGCAATATTCCGCTATAACAGTAGCGCCAGCGTCTCGCTGGCTGTCGTGAAGGCGTCTCGCCTTCACTCTTTCGACATACGCGAATATTCCTGTCCACTTTATTCTGCCTCTTCCCTATTCCCCACATGAAACTCATCTTCCGGATCGATCTCAACCTCCGGCATTGGCTCGAATTTCGATTCATCGAATGGCGGCATCTCCGGCAGCGGAGCGCCCAGCTCTTCCAGATGCTTCTGCGCCTTGATCAGCCCCCAATGATACGCATACGGCGGCCCGTCACACCACGCCAATTCATAAGCCTTCCTCGCCGCTTCAATCGCTTCCTTAGCATTCCCCGCATCCCGCTCGATCTGCGCCAGCACATTCAACGCATCCGCATGAATCAACGGATACGGGCCCCGCTCTGCATATTCCCAAACATCATCGAGCAATTCCCGCGCGGCTTTTTCATCTCCTCGCCTGCGATGTAGCTCAGATAGCACAATAAGTGCCGGAAGTTCTTCCTCGACCAAGTTCACTGCCCTCGCGCGTGTCAGGGCATGATGCAGCCGCTCGTGAGCCTCGTCAAGATCGTCCAGTCCCAGCGCCGCTTCTCCCCGTACCCGCGCCGCCCGGACAAAATCGCGCTCGTACCTTCTTGAACTAGCAAGCTCCCAGGCGCGGCCGGCGAACTCGAGCGCCTCCGCATACTTCCGAAACCATATCGCCCGCTGCGCCAAATATGCATTGCTCAATCCTTCGCTTTGGCGTTGCGTTTGCTTAATAAAAATATCCCGCGAACGCCGGAGCGCTGACGTCGATCCCTCCATCCTTCCCCGCGCCGCAAGTGCCAGGCCAAGCCAGTACAGGCTGACCGCTTCGCTGAAACGGCCAGCCTGCTCCCGCGTTATTTGCAGCGCCCGCCTCGCCGTGCCTTCCGATTTCCGCAATCCGCCCGTTACCCGCAACGTGTCTGATAAGTTGCACAGGCCGACGGAGAGATTCTCGTCATCGCCCATTTCCAAACGAATCGCGTTATGCCGGCGATACAAGGGAGTGGCGCGCCCTGGCTGCCCGCTCAATTTATACGCCAACGCCAGCGAAGCGAGCGTATAGGCTTGCCAAGTTTGCTCACTCAAACGCGGCAGTTCGTCCAGCCCGTTCGGGAAGAGCATCTCCAACATCTCCACCCGCTGCCGGCTCGCACTCAGCCGGTAGAGCGTGGCTTTACTCAACCGGTCGTAAAAAAGTTTCCCGGCATCGTCATAGCGGCCCATCCCGATCAGCGTGTGATACAACTCAACAGCGGGCGTCAGATCCTCGATATTGTTGACTTCCTGCCAATCCTCTATCATCGGAACGGCTTCAAAATGAGCGTGCAGGCGGGTGTAAACACCTTTTTTCCCGCCACTGTCCAAGCCGCTCCAGACCACGCCGCGAACGATCGGATGAAGATCGTACCGGTTTGCCCGCTTGTCCCAGCCAACCAGTCCCCGGTCTTCCAGTTCGGCCAGCGCTGCATCCAGTTCGACCGCGTCCCTGCAGGGCTTCCCTTTGCCGGTCAGCACTGCCGAAAGCGTGTCGTAATGCGTTGGCATACGGAAACCCGCGATCGTTTGCAGCACCTTTCGCTCATTATCACCCAACCCTCTCAATGCATATTCCAGCACATGCGCCATCGCGTCTTTCAAATCATCCGAATTGGCCGGGTCAAACTGTGGATTTGCTTTCCGCCATTTTTCAAAATCGCTAGGAGCTCGCCGGTAATTGGCAATCTCGCCAGCAAGGGCTTGTATTAGCAGCGCGTGATTTCCGAAACTGTTAAAAATAGGAAGAAGCTGATCGCTTGGGCCCGACACGCCAAACGACCTCCAAAGGTTCAGGGCGTCGTCGTTCGATAAGCCCGGAAGGAAGACCGCGGTACACCCAGGCAATGGAAGCGCGTCCATTCGCTGCAAGTCGAAGGGATAGAGCCTGGTACTTATAAGTATCCGGGCGGAGTGCACCCTGCTTAGTCTTTTTAGAAACGCCCCCGCGCGCGGATCGGCCGCGCGGCGCACGAGATGCTCGCCCGTAAAGGATTGGGCGGCTTCTTTGGGCAGCCCGTATGCGTTCGCCACGAAATTCGCCGTCCGTCGGTCATAATCGCTGTCGGTCAGATAGGCGGCATCCATCCGGGCATAGGCGATAAGAATTCGCTCCAGCCCGTCCAGCACCAACAGCAAGGGCTCCCTGTCTAAAACCGCGAGCAATTGCGACTCTCTTTCCTGAGGAGTGAGTTTTTGAATTTCTTCGATAGGCCTTTTCGAGACATAAGCCAGCGCCCGGATAATAAAATTCTCGAACGATGCATCCGACTCATAAAAGCTCCACCACATTCGCCCCGCGAGCGATTTCATTTCCTGCGGGGCGATGTCATTGAACCATTTCCAGGTCAGCGCGCTTTTTCCCATTCCGCCGATGGCGACAACGCTCAGGACGTGCGCCTGATAAACATCGGAATCGGCTTGAGTCACCCATTTGGTAAGTAAATTAAGTTCGGGCTGACGGCCGACGAGGTTATGAGTTTGCAGCAGTGTGTAGGGATGCGCGATATAAACCTCCGGTGGTTGAGGTATATTGCTGACATAATGGAATTCTGCGGCAGGTTTTGGCTGTTCCGAATTTGATCCTATCTCTTTTGCCTTTTGTTCTTTTGCGTACGATGCGAGTGTATTAATAACATGAGCGCGAAGATCGTCCGGATTTTTAAAGAAATTCACTACTCGTTCAGTGCTTAATCGCGCCCGCAAAGCATCAAGTTTTTCGCCCCCAATTCCCTTTTCGATATCAGAAACCTTTAGATTGTGGTCTTCGTGCATGAGGAAGATAAAACGTGGAATGCCGCGTTTAACGGCGCGGTCGTATTCCATTTCGGTGACGGATATTTGTTTCGGATTATTTTCTTTAGGAATGTAGCCGTAACGATGGGCAAAAACTCCGACATACACCTCGGCCTTGTCAACCAAGTCAAGCGAAGCTTTTATAGCCTCGGCATCGAGCGCCGGTAAATGTTCCATCATTATTGGAAACGCTCCTTGTCGCAGACAAGCATCCATAACTCCCTTTCGATGCTCGGGTAAATCACGTATTGTGCTGCTTATCATTACCTGCAACTGTTTTTCAACCATAAGTTTGTGGGTGTACTAGGATAAGGTCATATTTGCCCGTGATTATAACAAACTTTCAAATGTTTAAAATAAAAAAGACAGGCTCCGTTACAGAATCTGTCTTTTACATTTGGTGCCCAGGACTGGAATCGAACCAGCACGGATCGCTCCACACGCCCCTCAAACGTGCGCGTCTACCAATTCCGCCACCTGGGCATAGAGAGCACCCACAGTTGAAAAAACTTAAATGCTTGCTCTCGAAATGAATTTTCAAATACGCGAATTATTTATTCGCCGGGGGAGCGGAATTAACGCCTTCGCTGGCCCCGGCCGGGCCGGTGTTGGTGATCACGACGGAATTAGAATTTGCGGCCGGTAATGCGGCGTTTGCGTCGCCGGTGTTAGCCGCGGGAACATTCGTATTCGCGTCGCCGGTATTAGCCGCCGGGGTGGGCGAAGCCGTCGTTTCGATGCCGGTCGATTGCAGGATCGAATTGTCGCCGCGGAGCGCGGGCATCGCCAGCATCAGCGCCGAAAGCATAAAAGTGACCGCCGCGCCGATGGTGACTTTTGACAGGATGGTCTGCGTGCCGCGCGGGCCAAAAGCCGTGCTGGAAACGCTGCTGGTAAAAAGCGCGCCGGCGTCGGATTTCCCCGGCTGCAGCAGCACCGTTCCCACCAGCAAAAGACAGGACACGAAAAATATTACGTACAATATAGTTATTATCAAAACTCAAAACCTCTTACTTATAATTAACGATCTGCGCGAAGCTCTGCGCTTCCAAACTTGCGCCGCCGACCAGCGCTCCGTCGATGTCTTCGTTGGCCATCAAACCTTTGACGTTGTCGGGTTTGACCGAACCGCCGTATAAAATTCTGACGGCGTCCGCCACCTCTTTTGAATGGCTTTCGACGACGGCCGCACGAATAAAGGCGTGCATTTCTTGAGCCTGTTCAGGCGTCGCCACCTTACCGGTGCCGATAGCCCAGACAGGCTCGTAAGCGATAATGATACGTTCCATATCCGTCACTGTCAAACCGTCCAGACCGCCTAAAAGCTGAGCTTTCACCAGGCTCTCGGCCCTGCCCGATTCCCTCTCGGCCAGCGATTCGCCGACGCAGACGATCGCCGTCAGGCCGGATTCGAGGGCAGCGCGGGTTTTCAAATTCACGCCGCGGTCGGTCTCCCCGTAAAACTGGCGGCGTTCGGAATGGCCGATGATGATGTGCGAAGCGCCCGCGTCCTTAAGCATTTCGGCGCTGACCTCGCCGGTGTTGGCGCTTTGTTTTGCTTCCGGAGCGCAGTTCTGCGCGGCGACCCGAACGTTCGAACCTTCCAGGCGGTCGGCCACGGTTTTGATCGCGGTAAAGACGGGCGCGATCACCACTTCGCAATGATTCGCGTTCGCTACCAGCGGCTTTAAAGCCAGCGCGGTCTCGACCGATTCGCCCAGCAGCTTGTACATTTTCCAGTTTCCGGCAATTACGGGTTTTCTCATATCTTTATGTCAGTATCGCCTGCGGTAGCGGGCGGGTTCGGGTGCGAAGCGTCCGTTGCGGGCAAGGATGCCCGCGCTTCATAAACAGCAAACGACTATATTAACAGATGTTTTCTGTGGGTTGAAATGCGAGTGTTGAATTGGAACGCGGACGAACCGTCCGCGCGCTCAGCTTTTTAGATCTTTATATCCCTGACCCCGCGCCAGATCCCATTCGAGCCTTTTTCCATTTTTATTACGGGATCAAAACCGCCCTTTCCGCTGATCTCGCGGCGGGTCGCGGCGTTGACGAATTTATCGTCGGCAAACCAGATCGAGTCGATCCAGTCTTCCCTGCGGTCTTTGCCGGTCAGGGTCATATGAACGTGCTGCGGGATGGTCGAATCGGGATAAGAAGCCGGACGGATCGAGGAAAACTCGTAACGCCCGTCGGCGCCGGTCAGCATCCAGCCTCGGTGTCTGCCGTGGCGATGCTCGCCGCCGCGTCCATAGATGCCGTGAACATCGGTGTGATAAAGATAGATCAGAATGCCCGGCGCGGGAGTCTTGCCGTCGGCCGCAAAGATCGTGCCGGAGATCAGCATCCGCTCGCCTTCGTCTGTGGCGCTGGCCAGCGATGTTTTCCAGCTTACGCTGGCGGGAGCGTCTTTGGCGCCGCACCAGCCGTCGCAATCCGGTAAAGCATTTTTCTTGATGAGGTCTAATTCGTCTCCGGTTTTTTGCGCGAGCGTGTCGGTTCGGCAGCCCACCAAAAGCGGCAGCGCGGCCGCGGCTACGCTCAGCCTTTTAAGAAAATCACGCCGGCTTTCGAATATATAATCCATACGAATCACCTTCCTGATGAAAAATATGAAACTCTATTATATAAACACCGCCAGGACGTTTTTTATGGCAGAAATAAGGAGTGTTAACCTGGGAGCGCAGGCATCCTGCCTGCAAACGCGGCTTGTCGCGCTAATTCGTTTATAAATAAAGTCAACTTTGGATCGCTTCGCGATTTTGCAGGCATCCTGCCAGCGCTCCCAGGTTTAGTGGCATTTTTTTAATAACTTGTTTTGCTTATGAAGGCGGTAATTACTCGAACTCCATAGGCAAAGCCGTCTTTGTAATTGATTCGGAATCCCTGACTCCAGGCTAATTAATTGGAAAATCTGCCCCAGGCGACAAATCCCAACAGAACCAGAATTATCAGCACCACCACCAGCACCAGTGGAATGAGGAGCGGAATACACCCGTTTGTGGTTGACTGCTGTTTTTGTCCCGATGACGAATTCATTTTAGGCATTTCGTTTCATTCCCGATCTATTACAAATAGATTAACACTTTTTAGATTTTATTTTGCGGGCTCTCCAAATTTTGTGCGCGTTTTCTGTCGTCCAAAATAACCTCCCAGGCAATGTGAGGTAAAAGAACGGGCATTTGTTGCACGGCAATATTTGTATCGGCTTCCTTTCTTCGTTAAAGTTGGATCATGCCCATCTCAGTGCAAATTTACTGGCTCGCCATTCTCTCAATGACCGTTGCCTGTATAGCCTGGACCGTTACGCAGGAAGAGATTTTCGGTGAGTGGCGCAGGTATTGTGCAAGTCAAAGCAAAACCTGCCGTGGAATCCTGCCGCGCAAGTTTTTCTATGTTTTCACCTGCGAGTATTGCTTCAGTCACTGGGTGACCGCCGCTGTGCTGCTGCTCACCGGGTTCCGCTTACTTATAGATGATTGGCGGGGTTATGTGTTGGCCTTTTTCGTTATTCCATGGCTTGCAAATCTGTGGATGAGCCTTTACCGGCGTCTTCGCGTGGGCATTAAATATGAAAATGCGCTCGCTGAAGAAGTAGAGGAGAGCAGCAATAATTAAGGCCGGTTATTACACCCGCCTCGTCTTTTTTAATTTGGAACGGTTATCTATTTCTTATTATAAGCTTTTAAAAATTCCTCGCGTTTAATGCCGGATTGAGTGCAAATCGTGCGTAATGTGGAGCTTTTAATTATGGAATGATTAGGCAAGGTAAGCGGCGTTTTTGTCCCGTCTTCGTTTTCCCGCAGCATCGCGATATGCTCACGCTCACGAACGATTTGAAATCCGAGAGTCTCGAACGCTTTTATAACTTTATTTTTCGGTGCATCAATTGGGAATTTTGACATCACGCAGCTATTTTGGTTTCAGCGATAAAGGCTTCGAGAACGGGCGAGTCATCTTCAAAAGCATCTTCTCCAAAAGTTTCGATGTGAAATTTGATCGCGGATTTTACGTCGTCCAAAGCCTCTTCATATGTATCGCCTTGCCCCACCACAACGCCTTTCAAACCCAGCGGGTAAGAAACATATCCGTCTTTGTGTTTTTCAATTATTATTTTTAAAGAAGTCATATTTTGAATTTAACAACATATTGAAGATTTTCATAGGAACTTATTTCATAATTTCCTCGATCTCTTCTTCCCATCACTCCGATTTTTTTCAGCGCTACATCAATAACGAACTATGATACTCGTGCGACTCGTATAATTAAATAACCTACAAGAAATATATAAGCTATTAAGACAAATGTAATTTTCATCCAAAAAAGCCATTTTGTGACGTTATTAATGCTAGAAGGTGCTGTAAAATCACCTTCTTCCGGGTCAAACATGTTTCCTTCAGCAATTAGTTCTCTTTGTTTTTTTCCCAGCTCTTCTTCTTTCTTTCTATTGAACCTATCCCAAATGACAGTCCCCGCAGCATATTGAAACAGATCAGCTGTGAGACCTAAAAGTAAAAATAAACCTGCGGGTAGTAGTACTGACGGAATTATCTTATCTTGTCCATTTTCAATTTTGAATATCCAAATTACAGCCAAACCAGATAGTCCTAGTTGTCGAACTATGTCGCTTACCTTTCCTGAGTAAAAATAATATTCTTCGCGGGTATCTTTAAGTTTCAAAATAGTCTCCTAAGTTTATTATCTCGGCCCCCCTGTACGAGTTTCAAACTTAAAAATATAGGACTTATTGGGTTCAATTTTTTCTTCAAATATTTCACCAGCAGATCCTCTAATTTTTACCCTAACCTTCTCAGACGGTGAAGATTTGTAAAAGGAAGCTCTGAATACCAACTCGGATGACGGTTTTTCCGCAATGAAAGCAAATCCGGCACTTAGAGATTGTTGCGGCGGAGAGGTTTTACCATTTAAAACTACTAAATATTTAGCCTCAATGTTCGAGGAAAACTCTAAGGCAATCAGCTCACCTTGATCCACCTCATATCTACCGTTAGATAATTTTTTCAACATTCAAGTACATCACTACTTATCACTCAACGCCTCTACACCTGGCAACACATCACCTGCCAAAAATTCGAGTGTAGCGCCGCCACCGGTAGAGATGTGCGAGATGCGGTCTTTGAGGCCGGCCCCGTAACTGCCACGACGGCATCGCCGACGACGATAGAGGTGGCGCCTTCTGTCGGTGGCAGTTGCGACTGCTTCGGCGACGGCGACGGCGCCTCAGTCAAAAGCTTTTTATTTACGCTCGCTGAGAGGCCTTGGGTCTGTCCAGATTTCTTCGATATGATTATGACACTCCTGGCTAGTACCAGTTTTACCCACATCATTCCAGCCCGCCGCATTTTCCCGGTCGGCAGGCCAGATCGAGTATTGCTCTTCTTCATTTACCACGACCTTGAAAGTTTTTTCTTCGCGTTCTTCCATATATTTTCTCCTTTATATTACAAACATTTATCTTCAATTTTAGTGAACCATCTATTACTCTGATTAGTTTGGCCATTTTCACCTTACTACATTACTTCTCACTTAACGCTTCGACGCCCGGTAATACATCCCCCGCCAAAAATTCGAGTGTCGCGCCGCCGCCGGTGGAGATGTGCGAGATGCGGTCTTCGAGCCCGGCCTGATTTATTGCCGCGACGGAATCGCCGCCGCCGACGATCGAGGTCGCGCCTTTGTCGGTCGCTTCGGCAACGGCTAAGGCGATTGCGACGGTGCCTTCGTCAAAGGGCTTTTCTTCGAACATTCCCATCGGGCCGTTCCAGACGATGGTTTTTGCGCCCGCAAGCGCCGCGCTAAAGATCGCGATGGTTTCGATGCCGATATCCAAACCGACGAGGCCGGTATTGGTAAAAGCGATCGGGATCGTCTTGCGCGAATTGAGTGGGTCATAGGAATCGACGACCTGGTGATCGGTCGGCAGCAGCAGTTCGACGCCGGCGTCGGCCGCCATCTGTTTGATCTCCAGCGCGGTCGGCATCATTTCGTCTTCGACCAGCGATTTGCCGACGGTGAAGCCTTCGGCTTTAAAAATGTGTAGGCCATCGCGCCGCCGATCAGTAGCTTATCGACTTTGCGTTCGATGAGGGATTTGATGACCGGAATTTTGTCCGAAACTTTTGCGCCGCCGAGGATCGCGACAAAAGGACGCGCCGGGTCGTGCAAAGCCTTCCCGAGAAAATCCAGCTCTTTCTGCATCAGCAAACCCGCCGCCGACTTTTCGACAAACCTGGTAATTCCGGCGGTCGAAGCGTGCGCGCGGTGCGCCGTGCCGAAAGCGTCGTTGACGTAGTAGTCGCAAAGCTCCGCCAACTGCTTAGCAAAGCCTTCATCATTTTTTTCTTCACCGGCGTGCAGGCGCAGATTTTCCAACAGCAAAACCTCGCCTTCTTTTAGGGCAGCGACCCGCTTTTTTACTTCATCGCCGACGCAGTCGTCGGCAAAAAATATTTTGTCGTTTTTGACCTCAGCCCGGCCGAGCGCGGTTCCGTCAGCCGGTATTTCCACCGGCTCGTCTCCCCCGGCGCTGGAAACGTCCTGAAAATTCGGCAGCGCGCGCAGATGTTCATAGACCGGACGCAGGGAATATTTCGCCGCGTCGTAGGGAGTTCCCTTTTCCTCGGCCTTCTTTTTATCCTTGAGCGGGCGGCCGAGGTGCGAAGCCAGAATGACCTTCGCACCTTGTCCCGTCGCATATTCGATCGTCGGCAATGCCGCGCTGATGCGCGTATCGTCTTCGATCTTTCCGTCTTTGATCGGCACGTTAAAATCGACCCGGATGAAAACTTTTTTACCTTTCAGATCCAGGTCCTTGATCGATAATTTCATACGTTTACTTTATTCCGCCCTGTGATTTGAACATCAGCTTATCGTTCTGGAAAGTGCAGATTATGTAGGCGTAATTATCGCCGTCCCATTTCTGCGTGACGGTTTTATACCTGCCGATCTCGGAGCTGCTGACTTCTTTTCCGTCGCTTCCGATGATCTCCTGCACTTCATCAAGGCTCATGCCGTTTTTGATCTGGTTATATTTTGCCAGCGTCAGGTCGGCTTCTTCGCTGTCGCCGCTGTTTACGCTATTGCTGCCGCTGTTTACGACAACGGTCGGGGACGGCGTAGCCTTACCGGCTTTGTCCAACTCTTTTTGGAGCTCTTTCGGACAGGAGCATCCGACCGCGATGAGTATGCCGATGCAAATTACCAAAGAAAGGGCGTTTGAATTTTTCATTATTTTTCCTCTTTATCTGAGTGATCTTTAACGGTAAAACAATTGTCCTTCGGAACAAAAACACTGTCCTCCAGCGGGACGTTCAATTTAAATTCGGATAGTTTCATTATTACCGCATCCGAGCGCGTCTGCCAAAACGGCAGCATCAGGCCGCCGACTTTGCGGTAATCATCGTAAGAGATATCGGTGTAGGTGCCCACCCGGTGCAGCAGAAATTTTGTTTTTTGATCGAAAGCAAAGGCGATCTCGACCCCGTTATCGGCCACGGCTTTGACCAGGATCGCGGTTTTCCCCTTGTGCGGGAATTCGCCGAGGTAGATCACCTGCCGATAGAGCTGTTTTATTTTGATCATTTCCTGCAGATCGGAAAGTAATCCTATTTCACGTATCTGGCGCGGTTCGCCGGATTCCGAATTGCCCATTATATCCGACTGCACATAGTAGTTTTTGCCATCGAAAATGCTGCGAATGTCTCCCACGGAATCGACCGTCATTATTTCCGAGCTTTTGTCGGGCGACCGGTAAAACATTTCGACCTTGCCGCTGATACTGGCGCCGGCGCGGTTGATCTCCAGCGTGCCTTTCGCCGTGTAAGCGGACAAATTTTTGACGGCTTCTTCACCGCCCGACACGCTGATAAAATCCCGGATCACCTTCAGCGCCGCTTCGTCATATTTCGGTGCGGATTTCGGCGCGGGAGCGGGCTCGGCAATTTTGAAACTGCCGTTCGGGCGCGGCTTGAGCACCGGAACCGGGGGCATCTCCATTTTGCCGTCAAGCTTTCCCTCTATCTTTGCGTCTATCTTTATTGGGGCCGGTTTGTCGGCAATTTTGATTCCGGACAAGGCCACCGCCGCGTCCAGCTGGGCGTCCTTGCCCTCGAGCAGGGATTTTCTCTCGCGCGGAATATTCACGTCCGGTTCGACGCCTTTGCCTTCGATCGAGTAACCCTTCGGGGTTTGAAAATTTGCGAACGGGTACATAAAGAGCGCTCCCGTCGCCAACTGGATCGTGGTCGAAGGCAGCGCCTGGCCGGCGCTTTTTTCACCGACGACGGTCAGCCGCCCGCTTTCCTGCAGGCCGCCGGCGAATATTTCAGCCGCCGAATAACTCAGCGAATCGATCAGCACGATCAGCTTGCCGTTGTATTTTCTGCCCTGCGGCAGCACCGCGACGCTTTCGCGCGATGTCCGGTAGATCTGGGTTCCGAGCATCGTCGGTTTATCGATCAGCATTCCGGTAATGCCGATCAGGGCGCCGATCGAACCGCCGATATTTCCCCTCATATCGATGATGACGGTTTTCTTGTCTTTAAATTCGGTCAGGGCGCGGCACACCCCCTCGACCGCGGCCATCGCAAACATGTTGAATTTTATATAGCCGATGTCTTCGCTCAGGGCGCGCGATTCGAAGCTAAAAAATTCCCGGGGAAAATTCGGCACGGCTTTGATAAGTTTGCCGTTGAGGCGCTCGCGTTTGATACTGGCTTCTTTCGGAGCGTCTTTTTCGTCGAGATAGCTTATCAGAACGGAGCTTTCCTTTTCGCCGTTGATAAAATATTCGATCACTTCGAGCGGGAACATTTTCTCCGCCAGCCGGCCGTAACTGCCGGAAAAAATAAAGGTTTGCAGCAGCGATTTGAGCGAAACGCCGTTCACCTTGTCGATCACATAACCCGGTTTCAGCCCTCCCCTCGCGGCGCTGGAGCCTTTTTCCACCTCGGTAATAACCACCTGGCTGTTGATCACCCTGATCTCGATCCCGATGCCGAATTTGGAATCCGCGTCATCGAAAAAAATGCCGCCGGCTTCTTTTTCCCCGCCGGTATCTTCCCCGTCATTTGCGTCGCCGTCGGCGCCGATCTCATTTTGTTTGACCTGCGCTTTGGCTTTTTCCAGTTCCCGGTAAACTTCGGGCGGGAGGATCACGAAATGCGAGCGGTTGAGCCGGTTTATCATGTCCTGCAAAACGGAATGAAACGCGAGACTGGTCGTCGCTTTCAGCGCCAGCGGCTCGTATTCTTTTCTGATCGCTTCCCAGTTAAGCCCGCTGAAGGTCTGGTCGAAATAATTGTCCTTGATCGTTTTCCAAACGGTATTAAAAGCCGCCAAACGTTTTTCCTGTTCGGGCGTCAGCGGCATCGCCGGAAGCAGCGGCTTGTCGGGCCCGGGAGTGGGCGTAGCTCGGGGCGCGGGTTTTGCAACCGGGCGTTTTACTTGTGGTTTTACCTGCGCGAGCGCTTCGCCGGCAGCGAGCGCGGCGAGCAAAACTGCCAGCAGTAAAAAAAAGAAGGTGAAAGATTTTCGTGACATAAAATCAAGCAGAAGAGCCGGAACCCTTCTGCTGTTCTTAAAAATTATCCCGCCTATTATAGACCTTATAGGCCCTTGTCGGCGATATATTTAATCAGATCGCGAACGCGGCAGGAATAGCCCCATTCGTTGTCGTACCAGGATAAAACCTTCAGCACGGTGCCGTCGATGACCTTGGTGTTTTCGGCATCGACGATCGACGAATTCGAATTACCTTTAAAGTCCATCGACACCAGCGGCTCTTCCGAAAGCGCCAGAATTCCCTTCATCGCGCCCTGCGAAGCTTCCTTGAACGCGGCGTTTACTTCTTCCGCCGAAGTCGCTTTTTCCAGGTTCATCACGACATCGACCAGCGAAACGTTCGGCGTCGGAACGCGCACGGAAATACCGTCGAATTTCCCTTTAAGCTCGGGAATGACCAGTGCCACGGCCTTGGCCGCGCCGGTCGAGGTCGGGATCATCGAAAGGGCGGCCGCGCGGGCGCGACGCAGATCCTTGTGCGGCAGGTCGAGCAGATTCTGATCGTTGGTGTAAGAGTGGATCGTGTTCATCATGGCATTTTTAATGCCGAATTTTTCGTGAATGATCTTGGCGACCGGCGCCAGGCAATTGGTGGTGCATGAGGCGTTTGAAATGATGTGATGATTCGCCGGGTCGTACATATTTTCATTCACGCCGAGCACGATGGTCACATCTTCATTTTTGGCGGGCGCCGAAATGATCACTTTTTTGACCGAACCGCGCAGGTGTTTTTTTGCGTCTTCGGCGTTGGTAAAACGCCCGGTCGCTTCGATCACGACCTCCGCGCCGACTTCTTCCCAGGGGATCAGCGCCGGGTCCTTTTCCGAAAACACGCGAAATTCATCGGCATCGACCTTGATCGAATTTTCCGAATGACTTATATCATTGTGCAGATTGCCCAGCACCGAATCGTATTTCAGCAGATGAGCCAGCGTTTTCGTATCGGTCAGATCGTTGACCGCCACGAAATCGAAATTGTCGTCACCCAGCGCCGTTCTGACGATATTGCGCCCGATGCGCCCAAACCCGTTAATACCAATTTTAATTCCCATATTCCGATGATCCTCTCTGAAAATAATATTTAAATAAAAAGGCCGGATATCCGCCGACAGAACCAAATGCAACTGACTTTAAACCTGAGAAAAATTATGTTTAACTCTTAACCATAGTCTTTTTTGAAACAATGGAATTTGGTTTGTCGTAGTAAATGCTTGGTTGATCTCGTTTACATTTTCCGTGTTTTTTCTGACGAACACAACCGCAGCATTTATATTTTGTTGACTTGGAGTCATTTTAATAATGAAAATCTTACAATACACCATTTTCACCCTGTTTTTGGGCGTCTTGATGTTGAGCGGGCCGGCAGTAAATGCGCAAACACCGGGCGGCAAAAATACGATCGCGAAAAACAATGCGGAAATGGCGGAAAAAAAAGCTTCGGCCATCACGGAAACAGCGAATGAAGATAAGGGTTCGGTAAATGCCGCTCCCGCAGGTCCCGCGGCCGCCGGAGCGTTCTTAAACCGCATCGGGGTAGATAATCAACAAACTACATCGCTCACGCTCGACGAAGCCATTCGCAAGGCGCTGGAAAATAATAACGATATCGAAGTTTCCCGGCAGAGTGTCAGGATCGCCGAATCGTCGCTCAGATCGCTGCTCGGTTTTTACGACCCGGTCTTTAACATTTCTCCTTCCTATAACGACGTCGTGCAGCCGGTGACCAGCACCTTCGGCGGAGGCGACAGCAGCGGCTCTACCAGCAGCAAGCAGTTCGCGGTGGATTCGAACGTCACGCATTTTATCAAACCCGGCGGCGGAAGCTACAACGTTTTCTTTAATAACGACCGGACCAAAACGAGCGCCACTTTTTCGCAGTTCACGCCGACCTATAATTCCGGACTGGGGATCAATTACACCCAGCCGCTGTTTCGAAATTTTAAGATCGACAGCACCCGGCGGCTGATCAAAATTCAGCGCAAACGCGTTTCGCAAAGCGACGCCGATTTTCGCGCCCGGACGATAGACACTATCGCCTCGGTACAGCGCGGTTATTGGGACCTGGTTTTTGCCTTGAGAGATCAGCAGAACAAATCGGAAAATCTCGATCTCTCGAAGGAAAATTTGCGGCAGGTGCAGGTGAGAATAAAGGCCGGGGCGGCGGCGCCGCTGGCGGAATACGAGGTTTTGACCGAGCTCGCCAACCGCGAAGCGGAAGTCATCATCGCCGCGCAGTTGGTTTCCCTTGCGGAAAATACCCTCAAGCAGCTGATCATCCGCGATCCCAATTCACCCGACTGGAGCGCCCAGATCGTGCCGACGGATCGCCCGGTTTTCGGCGGAGATGCGGTAAATCTGGACGCCGTCGTCAAGGACGCGATCACCAACCGCCCGGAATTGAACCGTTTAAGGATCGAACGCGAGATCAGCGACATCGACATTCAGTTTTTTAAGAATCAGGTAAAGCCGCGAGTCGATCTTAACTCAAGCTTTTCACTGGCCGGCGTGGCCGGAACGCCGACGGGCAATACCGGGGACGTGACATTTCCCCTGATATCGGGCGATCCGGCGACCAATGCCGACGCCTTTTTGCTGCAGCAGCTGAGGCTTTTGAATCCCGGTATCATCGTTCCGAACGTGACCGTGCCGTCGTCGGTCAATCCCAGATTCTCCGGCGGGTTCGGCAGATCGCTGCGGAACCTTTTCAGCACGGATTTTCGCACCTTCAGCGTCGGGGTTACGATCTCCTTTCCGTTCAAAAATCAGACCGCCAAGGCCGACCTGGCCACTGCCCAGTCGCAAAGAACGCAATTGGAAGCTACGACCCGCTCGAGCGAGCAGATCGTGATCGTCGAGGTGAGAAACGCGGTGCAGGCGCTGGAAGCGTCGCGCCAGCGTATCATCGCCGCCCGCGAAGCGCTTAAAAATGCCGAAAAGCAGCTCGAAGGCCAGCGAAAACTCTTCGAATTGGGGCGCTCGGATACGTTCCTGCTTTTCCAGCGCGAAAATCAGCTGGCAGCGGCGCGAAACGCTGTGATCAGGGCCGAAACCGATTACAACAAGGCTCTGGCCGATCTGCAGCGCGCGACTTCGACGACCCTGGCACTGAACAATATTCAGATCGATTCGTCGATAAATAAATAAACAGCGCCGTATTTACTACCAAAGAGAGCTGGCTGTCCGGCTCTCTTTTTTTGCGCGGAATCAGATAATCACATCGAAAACGGGAGTTTTTTCGCTAATTACTTTAGAATAACTGCGATGAAGATCTCCGCCGTCATCATTACCAATAACGAATCCGCCAATATTCGCGCCGCTATCGAATCGGTCGCCTGGGCGGACGAGATACTGGTGGTCGATTCGGAATCGACCGACGACACACGGGAAATCGCCGCGGCGATGGGCGCCAAAGTGCTGATCCGGCCCTGGCCCGGGTTTGCCGGACAAAAGCAGTTTGCGGTCAATAATGCCGCCCATGACTGGATCTTCAGCCTTGACGCGGATGAACGAGTTTCGCTTGAACTAAAAGATGAGGTATTACGGCTTAAACAATTGGATGAAAAGAATTTAGCTAGGGGCTATCGTATCCCTCGGCTGGCGGTCTATATGGGGCGCGAGATTCGCGGCGGCGGCTGGTATCCCGATTGGCAGCTGCGTTTTTTCAACCGGAATCACGGCAAATGGAAAGACGTGGCGATCCATGAATCGGTGCAGATGAACGAGGGCGCAAAAACCGTCACCTTAAAAGGCGACATTCTCCATCACAGTGTCACCAACGCCGCTTATCACCACCGGATGATCGGCGAACGCTATGCCCCGCTGGCCGCGCGGCAGATGTTTGAAAACGGCCGCCGCACTTCCCGCTTTAAGATCATGACGGCCGGTTTTACCGCTTTTATTCAAACCTACATTTTAAAGGCCGGATTCCGCGACGGATTTGCCGGTTTTGTGATCGCCCGCTTTGCCGCTCACCACGCTTTTCTCAAACACCTGCTGCTCTGGGAAATACAAAATCGGAAAGACTAGGATCCCGTGGCCTGTGATCCATTTTTAGTAATAAAGCTATTAGCTAACAGCTATTAACTATCAGCTGTTTCGATTCTTTAAATTGTGCAGCCATTTGAGGTAGAGACGACCGCCGGCGTTACCCGGGCGTTATCGCTGCAACTTATATCCTTTATTTATGCATCTATATCTTTATACTGCCTCCTTTTTGGTGTATATTTTTTAATTGATCTCGTCGGTTTGAAATTTATGAAAAACACCTTCAGATTTTCGGTCTTTACCTTGCTGCTGCTGGGCGCAATCAGTGTCTTCGCGCAAAAAGGCATCGACACCCAGACCCAGACCATCCGCGACGGAAGCAACGGCGGCAATAAAGGAAGCAGGGCGACCCACAGCATCGACTTCGGTAAAGACAAAACCAAGGTGCGCGAACGGCTGAACAATCCGTATCGTTTTACTTCCAAACGCGACATTTTGCTGCAAAACATAACCGACGTTTTGAAAGAAAAAAGAATTATTTTCGACGAGGCGGTCTCGCGCCCGAAGGACGGGATCGTCGTCACCCAGCCTTTTATGTTTGCCAAGGGAGCGGTTCTATCCACGCAGGAACTCAACCGCTACGCGATCGTGCCGGCTTCGGAAAATTCATGGACGCGCGGGCGCTACACTTTGATCATCGAAATACTATCGATCGACGGCATGAGCCATAACGTTTCCGTGACGGCCAAGGTCGAAGGCAGGACGGAAAGCCCGCTCGGCGCGGAGTGGCTGTCCTTTAAGAGCAGCGGCGCGGCCGAAGAAGAATTTCTGACCAAACTGGTCGAAGCCGTCACCGGGGTTTCCCCGGACGATAAAGACGTGATCGACGGCCTGCCGAAAGATAATCGTTAAGTTATGAATTTCTTCGCGAAATATTTCAGGGTCATTTTACTGCTGCCTTTGCTGCTGGCTTTCGCGTATTCGGCGCAGGCGCAGCGCACTGCCGATACGAACTCCGATTCCAAGCCCCAGCTAAAAACCGACGACGAAGAAACCTATTGCAAAAAGACGGGCGACCCGATCTTCGATGAAATGCGCATAAAGCTCTGCATCAAGCAGCAGCAAAAAGAGTTTCGCGAACTTTTAGACAACGGTGAAGAAGCGGCCAGGTTGAGCTCCGAGCTGGAAAAATCTTTTGAAAAAAGCTCCGCGCTGGCGCCGGAAGATCAAAAGAAACTGGAACGGCTGGAGAAAGTATGTAAAAAGATCAGGAATTCGCTCGGCGGCGATGACGACGATGAACCGACACCGGAAGATAAACCGATGTCGTTAAAGGCGGCCTTTGGCGTGCTGAATGAAAAAGCCTCGGGACTGTTGTCGGAACTCAAGAAAACCACCCGTTACAGTATTTCCGTGCTCGCGATCCAGAGTTCGAATACAGTTATCAAATTGGTCAAATATATCCGTTTTAGTAAAAACTAACCCGTCTATGAAATCGACCGTCCGGTTAAACGCATTATTGATACAAGCTTTTTTTGTATTTCTCGCCCTCGGTGTCTCCGCCGCGCAAATCGCAGCGCAGCCCCCGGATGACGAAATTCTCAGCATCGATTCCAATCTGGTCGTGCTCAACGCAACCGTGATCGACGGTAAATTCCTGCCGATCCTGGGGCTAAAACAAAAGAATTTCAAGATCTTCGAAGACGGCGTCGAGCAAAAGATCGACTTTTTCGAAGCCGAGGAAACGCCGTTTGCGGCCGTGATCCTGATCGACACCTCCGGCAGCATGGAAAGCCGAGTTTCGCTGGCGCGCTCCGCCGCGATAAATTTTCTCGACGGGCTCAGAACCGACGACATGGTCGCGATCTACCAGTTCGATTCGAGCGTAAAACAGGTACAGGATTTTTCGCAGAGCCGTGATATTCCCGACGCCGCCTACGATATGAAAGCACGCGGGATGACCAGAATGTACGACGCGATCAACCAGGCCGTGCTCGACCTGGCGAAGCGACCGGAAAAACGAAAAGCGATTCTGATACTTTCCGACGGCGAAGACACCAACAGCGGCAAATCCGCCGACAAGGTTCTGAAAAACGCGATCGCCGCCAGCGCCACGATCTTTACCGTCGATATGTCTTCGGTTGACGATATGTCGAATAAGAAAAAACAAAATGTCGGCGTGCTGAAAAATTTCGCCGACAAAAGCGGAGGCAGATTTTTTACCGCTGTCGGCGGGATGGGGCTGCGCGACGCGCTAAAAAGCGTCATCCAGGAATTAGGGTCGCAATACACGCTCGGCTACCAGCCTTCGAATAACGCCAAAGACGGCAAATACCGCGCCATCCAACTAACGGTCACGAAACCCAATACCTTCGTGCGAACGCGCAAGGGCTATAACGCCGTGAAAAAATAAAAGCAGTTGAGTTAAGAGAGAACCACCCCGGCTCGCAAAGCCTCGCCACCCCTCCTCCGTAAGGAGGAGAGTTTTTTTGCGCTTCATTCTTAAATTCCCCTTCTTACAAAGGAGGGAGCCCGAAGGGCGGGGGGGTTTTACTAAAAAAGCCGCCGAAAATCGACGGCTCTCATATTAAATTTTCAAACCAACTTAACCTTCGTCATCGCTCAACACGAAAGATATTTTCAGGGTCACGCGATATTCCTTGATCTTGCCGTTTTCGACCGTCACTTCCTGATCTTTGACCCAGGCGCTTTTGATATTTTCCAGCGTCTTGGCGGCGCGTTCGACGCCGACCGCGACCGCATCTTCAAAATCTTTCTCCGACGAAGCCATTATCTCTACCACTTTAGCTACCGACATAATATTATTACTCCTTACTGCGCTTATGAATTAAAGGCGATTTTTATTTTTCGAGCGGTCTTTGTGCCGTTCTATCGCCAGTGTTACCAGCGTATCAATAACCTCGGGAAACTCCAAACCGGACCCCGCCCACAATTTTGGAAAGCCCGAAGCATCGGTCAAACCGGGCATCGTATTGATCTCATTGACCAGCAGCGTGCCCCTGTCCTTCCGCAAAAAGAAATCGACGCGGGCGAGCCCGGATGCGTCTATCGCCTTGAAAGCGCGGGTAGCCATTTCCTGAATCTTTTTCGTCAGCTCTTCGGATACCTCCGCCGGCACGACGAATTCGTTGTTTTTAGTTCCAGAGTATTTTTCCGTGTAGTCCAAAAATTTCTTCGACTCGTCATGTATTAAATACTCGCCGGGCAGGCTGGCTTTCGGCTCGTCGTTGCCGATCACGGCGCATTCCAGTTCGCGCATTTCCAGATTTTCCTCGACGATGATCTTGCGGTCGTACTCGGCGGCAAGCTCGATGGCTTTCTTTAAAGTCTCGTCCGTATCGGCGCGGGAAACCCCGACCGAAGACCCCAAATTCGCGGGTTTGACAAAAACCGGGTAGCCCAATTCCCGCTTAACTTTTTCCACCACCGCGCCGGGGTCTTTTTCATATTCGCTGCGCAAAAACCAGGTGTAACGGCAGATCGGCAGCCCGGCGTCGCGAAAGAGCGCTTTCATAATTACCTTGTCCATGCCGCAGGCCGAACCGAGCACGCCGCCGCCGATATACGCGATGTCCGCCATTTCAAAAAGCCCCTGGATAGTGCCGTCTTCGCCAAAAGTGCCGTGCAGGATGGGAAAGACCACGTCGAGCGGGTAACTGCTCTTGTCGTTGTTCAACCCGAATTTCGCCAGGCCGCTGTAGCTGGTGTCGCCGAGGAGCGCGACCGGCTCATTGGTGTATTTTTCGATGTCTTCGGCCAGCAGGGGATGCAGTTCCGCCGGGAGCATCGCCGCCGAATCGATCGGGTTCAGCCATTTGCCGTCTTCGGTAATGGCGATCGTGATAACTTCGTATTTGTTCCGGTCGATCTGTTCGATAACGGCTTTTGCGGAGCGAATGGAAATTTCATGTTCGCCTGAACGGCCGCCAAAGATTATGCCAATGCGAATTTTATTCATATTTTATATAGTGAATAATTGATAGTGGATATTTTAGAGTTGATGAACCAGTAGATTAAGACCATCCGTTATCAGTTATCAACTATAAAATTGTTTTACCGAGTGCGGAAAGTATTAATTCTATCGCCAATTCCGAGGTCTGATTCGCCTGATCGAGCGCCGGATTGACCTCAACGATCTCGAATGAGCGCATTCCTCCCTGTTCGGCGATCAGCTCCAGGCCCAGATGAGCCTCGCGGTAGGTGATGCCGCCGCGCACCAGCGTACCCGAACCGGGAGCGAAACGAGGGTCGATCACGTCAACGTCAAAAGTCACCGCGAAACCGCCCGGAGCCTGGGAAGCGATCGCGATCGCGTCGTTTGCGACCGCGAACATCCCGCGTTCGTCGATGTCGCGCATGGTGAAAAAATTATCCACCAGCCCCAGTTCCCTGATCCATCCTTTTTCGCCCGTATCCAGATCGCGGGCGCCGATATGCGCGATAAATTTCGGATTCAGCTTCGGCGAAAACCCGCCCAAATTTACCAGGCTTTCTTCACCTTGCCCCAAAAGCACCGCCAGCGGCATGCCGTGCAGATTTCCGCTCTGCGAAGTCGCGGGCGTATTGATATCGGCATGGGCGTCGAACCAGATCAGCCCGACCTCTTCGTTTTTGTCTTTGAAATGTTTTGAAATGCCGGAGAACGATCCCATCGCGATGGCGTGGTCGCCGCCCAGAATGATCGGAAACGCGCCGTCGGAAAGAATGCGCTCCACATCCGCCGCCATATTTTGGCAGGAGGCGAGCATCTCCTTGAGATATTTGGGATTTTCTTCCTTCGCGGCGACGCTTTCCGGCTGGATTATTTCAACGTTGCCATAGTCTTTGAATTCGTAGCCGAGCTCGGCGATATGCTCGACCAGCCGGTGGCCGCGAACCGACGCCAAACGGATCGATGTCACGCCCAATTCACTGCCGACCTGGCCCGCCCCATAGCCCAGCGGAATCCCTATCAACCCAACTTTTTTACCTTGTCCCGGAAAATCACTCATAAAATTTGTCAGTAGTCAGTAGTCGGTGGGCAGTGGTCAGATAACCATTTTACCTCTTAGTCCAACATCTCGCCTCTTTCCTCTTTCCTTCTTTCCTTCTTTCCTCTTTCCTTCTTTCCTTCTTTCCTCTTTCCTTCTTTCCTTCCTTTCCTTCCTTCCTTCCCCCTAGCTTCCTAAATTGAGATTAAACCCGCCGCCGCTGCTTCCCTGTGACGGGAAAAACGGTTTCAGCAGTCCGGCGAAGGCCGCGATGTTGCGCGTCTGGATCAGGAGTTCGCCCGGCCCGGCAAATTCCGCGACCAGGCCTTCGCCGCTGAGAAAGCTGCGGAAGAAACTGCGCGCGGCCTTGCGCAGCTGGTACTGCATCGAGCTGTTCCATGCCACCAGATGCCCGGTATCGACCACGTATCTCTCTCCGGGCGCTAAAGTTTTGCGATGGATCGCGCCAAACGAAGAGATCAGCAGCAGGCCCGTGCCCGCCACTTGAATGACGAACAGGCCCTCGCCGCCGAACCACGATTTCGCGCCGCCGAATTTTGTCTCGACCTGCAGATTGACATCGCCCGCCAGGTAAGAGCTCGCCTGCACGGTAAAGGTCTGATTGTTCATTTCGATGCCGACGACGTCGCCCGGCGCGGCCGGCGCCAGCGTTACTTCGCCCGGGCCGGCGTGCGCGGTAAAAGTCGAAACGAACGCCGATTCGCCGGCCACGGCGCGTTTGAGCGCGCCAAAAACGCCGCCTTTCATCTGCGATTGCAGCTCGACGTTGGCCGACATCGAAACCATCGCGCCGGCCTCCGCCGACAAAGACTGCTCCGGCTGCAAATTCACGACCGCCAGCGCAAAAGCGCCCGCGTGCTGAATTTCCCAGGTGTAGCCGCGTCCCTGCCCGCGCCCGTCCTCATCGAAACGAAAAGAGCCTCCCGGCGGCATCTGCGACGTTTGATAATTCGGCTGCTGCTGCTGTGGAGGCGGCGGCATTTGCGGCGGCGGCTGGGCCTGTCCCTGCGCGGGCTGGCTTACCATGTTAAAACCGCACGCGCCGCAGAATTTGGCGTCGTCCCGCAAAGCGGTATTGCATTTCGGACAATTCATTGAACTACTCCTTTAGCTTTCTCCTTGATTATACGACAGGCTTCCTCTGCGGTTGCGGCAAAATTCAGCAGCGCTACTTCGGCTTCGCTCACCACCAGATTATTTTGCCACGCCTCCACCACCGGTTTCCAGCAATCGCCCAGCAGGATCAGCGGGCGCGGCTCCAGCACTCTGGTCATCAGTTTGTTCCAGACCAGCGAGAGTTCGGTAACGGTTCCCATTCCACCCTTAAGGGCGATAAAACCGACCGAACGCGTGATCAGATGCTGCAGGCGGTCGTAAAAATGATCGGTCGCCACCTTATCGGTCAGGAAGCGATTGGGCTCGGCTTTGAACTGGTTCATCACGATGCCCAGCACGCGCCCGCCTTTTTCCCGCGCACCGCGCGAAGCGGCTTCCATCACGCCCAGGTAACCGCCCGTGCAGATGGTATATCCCGCTTCCGCCAGCGTCTGGCCGATCTCGCGCGCCTGCGCATATTCGGGATCACCTTCCCGGCACTTCGAGCCGCCAAAAATAGTTACGATTTTTTCTTCAGTCATAAAGTTTTACAGGGATGGAGGGGATAAAAGGGATAAAATACCCATCAAGAAAAGATCCTATTCCACATTCCTATTTCCATCTTTCTCCTATCCCGTTCATCCCCTTTATCCCTGTTAATATTTTTTATTTTTTTTTCAAAATCTCATCCGCCAGATCGAAATTCCCGTCGTTTTTCGCCGGGGTCAATCCCAATATCCGGGCCATTAGATTATAAACCTGAATGTTGTCAAAAGGCTCGACCACCAGATGTTTTTTGAAGGCGCTGCCGTGCGCGACAAAGCTCGCCCGCATCGACGGCAGCTGGTTGTCAAAACCGTGCGCCCCGCGCATCTGATCCAGATCGACGTCTTCCGTCCAATCCGCGTAGCGTTTATGGCTGGTCGTCATCCAGCCTTCATCCGACGAGCAGATCACCGGCGCGATGCGCGGGCTGTCCTGATAATGAAATCTCGCGGGGATATCTTTTTTCCGCCAGCAGGAAGTGTGCTGGATGCCCTTCAGGCTGTTCATGATCGCATCTTCCGCTCCCGGCTTGGGAAATATCTGCACGATCTCATTCGTCCAGATGATGCGCTCGGTCATTTTATCGAAATTGAAATGATCGTCGAGAAAAACTGCCTTGCGCAGGTCCGAAACGGCCATCCCGTGATCGGAAACGATGATCACGTTGACCTTTTTGTCGATCTTTCTCTTTTTCAGCCCCGCCATCAGCCTTTCGATATAGCTGTCCACATTTTGCACGGCGTAGCCGGTTTCTTCCGCATCGGGGGAAAATTCATGCGCGGTGTCGTCCACGTCGCTAAAATAAAGAGTGATCATCGTCGGGCGTTTTTCCACCGGATAATCGAGCCACGAAAGAACTTTATCGACGCGCATTTGCGGAGCCACCCGGCCATTATAGGCCCGCCAGAAGGTCGGGCGAAATCCTTCGATCTGGGCTTCGGAACCGACGAAGAAATACGAAGCCGCGATCTGCCCCTGCTTTTCCGCCGTCACCCAGATCGGTTCGCCAAACCACCAGCGCGAATTCTGTACTTCCTTTTTCTTGTCCATCTTGAAAATCTCGCCGAAATCATAGACGTTGTTTTCGACGATTCCGTGATGCGCCGGATAAAGCCCGGTCACGATCGTGTAATGATTCGGAAACGTCTTGGACGGAAAAGCCGGCGTCATCCACTTCGCGCGAACGCCTTCGCCGGCGAGCCTGTTCAACTCCCTGGGGTGATATTTTTCAAAATAGTCGTAACGAAAACCGTCGATCGAAATAAGAATGACCGTCGGTTTGAGGTCTTTAACGGGCTTGATCTGTGCCTGAATTAAAATGCTGAATACGAATAAAAAAAGTCCCAACAAACAAATTTTTCGCTTCATTCCCTAATCATAATGTAAAGGAAATTCAAAACACAAAAGAGAAGTCAGAAAAAGATCGCGATTTTAAGAAATAAGCTCCGTTACGTTTTGCCAGAGATAATCACTCCTAAGTGAATACATAAAGATCCAGGTCTTTTTCAAACAATAAACTTAGGAGAAAACAAAGAATGAAACGCAAAACAAACTTGCTGCTAACAATTTTGGCGATATTTATCCTCGGCATCACCGCATCTGCCCAGGGCGGAAAGAAAAAACTGCCCCGGGAAGCGGAAAAGCTGGCGGCGGCGGTAACAAAAACCGGAGACGGGGCCGTAACCCTGACGTCTCTTAAACCGGGCAGCCCGGAATTGGAAAAGGCATATGCGGATAAAAACTTTCTCGATGCCTGCGCGATACTGGCCGCCAGCGGGGAAATGTTTCTCGCAGGTAGCGCGCAAATAGCCAGGGACGGTGAAAAATACGCCATCACGTTCGATGTCGTGATCGAAGCCACTAAAACGCCGGGACAATACCGGCAGCTTGTTTATGCGTTTGACGGCAAGGAAAGCTCGGCCTATTTTAACGAGAAGAACGAAAAATATGTGCAGCCGAAGGCGCGTTCGGGCGCCGCCAGTAAAATAAAATGGCCTCCGGTCTGGTGGCCCGGCAGCGGCGGCGGAAGCACCGGCGTCGGCGGCGGATTCGAATGGGGAGACTGGTATCAGGTATCGATAGACAACTGCCATTTCAATTTTATCTGCCCGTTTATTCACGCTGGCAAAATGAGACAAGAGGAAAGGGTTTCCAAGGCGAATTCGAGTATCAAACAAACAAGGTGGATACTGATCTCCTGCGGCTGTCATTAATAGGATCGCCCAAATATAAAAAGGCAGGCCAAAAATCCGGCCTGCCTTTTTTGTTTTTAGTTATTGCACGTAAATGCTTTCGACGGGTTTATCGGAGGGAGCGCCGAATTGCGCCGTGGTCAGGCCGATCCAGAAAAATAGTTAACGCTGCGGCCGGAAAAAATTTACCTAAAGTTTTTTCGATCCGTGAATACACTTCGAGTGTCGCGTTGGTTGCCGGGCAAACCAACGCCGTTGTCAGTCTTCTCATGTTGCCTCCAGATTATTTTTTGTAGAAGTATCTACTTTGTGTCTTGCATTGAGAGGAACGCCAACGCGCAGAAATTCTTGCAACCTTTTACCTGAAAGCTGCAACAAGCCGCTTTTTCAGGAGCGGGCGCAAGCGGGCCTTCCCGACCTGAGAGGTGTTCGGCCTTAAAGATAAATATTAAAGTCCGATAAATTTGCCGTCCGGAAGGGTCGCTTGCGCCCGCCATGACAATCGCATTATCGGGGCAGGTTTTCCGCCAGATATTTTTGCAGCTCGTCTTTCGGGTCACCGGCGATAATAAATCCGATGTGATTATCCGGGCGAAGCAAAACACTGAACGTGTGTTTCGAACCGAAAATATCCGTCACGTGCGGGTAGAGCGGAAAGGTCCGGCGATCGATCCATTCCGGCAGCTCGATGCTGTTTATATCGCCGGTGTTTTCCGTCCCGTCCAAAAAAGTGACGAGTTTGAATTTCGGCTCCCGCAGATGATCGAAGCAGCTTCTTCCATCGACCAGAAAATAAGGAAAACGATTGCCCGCCTTGATCTTGAAATTCATATCGCTGCCGTGACGGCTGAGCGACTGTTTGTCATAGCTGACGCCGATCTGTGAAAGCGTCGGGAAAATAAATTCTTTGGCGGCGTCGAAATGCAGGACCATTTTCGCCAGCGGGGGCAAAATATGATCGCGAAACAGTCGGTAATACCATTCGTCGCCGCTGGCGAATTCGAACAGCTGATCGGTCGTTTTCAGGAGCCTTCGGGCATTGGCAATGCGCTCTTCATTATAGCTGTCGAACAGCGCGCCGCCGGCATAACCTTTTAAGACAAAGGCTATCTTCCAGGCCAGATTATAGGCGTCCTGGATGCCGGTGTTCATTCCCTGCCCGCCCGCCGGGGTATGAATATGGGCCGCGTCACCGGCGAGAAAACATCGTCCCAGGAGAAAATTTTCCGCGTGACGTGTATGCACCTTGTAGGTCGAAAACCAGTGAACGTTCGTGATATCGAGCGGAAACTGCGCCATCTGTTTTACTTTTTCTTCGATCTCATCGTACAGCAGATCGGGCACCTCTTCCTTGCCCTCGTGTTCCGGCATATTGCCGACCAGCCGCCACTGTTTTTCGCCGTGCATCGGAAAAAACAGGACAAAAGAATCCGCGCCGAAAACCGCGTAGAGAGTGTCGCGATTCAATTCGCATTCCATCTCGACGTCGGCCACGTAAAACAATTTGGGGATCGTGGTGCCCTCGAATCCCAGGCCCAAAAGATGCCGTGTCTGGCTGCCCGCGCCGTCACATCCGACCAGGTATTTTGCTTCGATCTCCTGAACGCGCCCGTCGTTGGATTTCAGCACCGCTTTGACGCCGTTTTCATCCTGTGAGACGCTTTCCAGATTCGTCTGCCACCAGACTTCTTTACCGCTTTTTTGCACATACTCGTGCAGCAGGCGCTCGTTCTCGTTTTGCTCCAGCGTCAGCACATAAGGATACGGGCTCATGTCGGTTCCGATCCCGGTCAGGTCGAGCTCCGCGCGCAGCACTCCTTCGCTCATCAGATTCAGCTTGTGAATAAGCGCGCCGCGCTCGATCGCGGTCTGCGCCAGATCCATCTGTTCATAGATCTCCAGCGTGCGCGCGTGAACCGCCAGCGCTTTTGAGAGGTTGGTTACGCCCTCATTTCGGTCGATGATGATGAAATCCACTCCGTAACGGATAAACTGCGCCGCCAAAGACAAACCGGTCGGGCCCGCGCCGACGATCAAAACTTCCGTATTCATATGAAAAAGATTAGCCAAAGCCGCCCGCAAAAACAAATCGCGCGGGTCTTTTGCCGGAGGGCGCTCGCAAAGTAGCGCCGCCGTCCCGGCGGCTGTCCTGAACGCGTCTCGCGTTCAGTCTGTCGGCAAGATGCCAACAGGACAGCCAGCGGGACGCTGGCGCTACGGTTTAGAATCTTTCACCGGAATGACAATATCCGTATTAGTTAGTATAATTCGAAGCATATTCAGGGATTTTATCCATTAAAAACGCATTTATTTAGCAATTATTTAGCAATCGTACCGAATGAGTAAAAAGAAAAGTAGTTGGAAACATAAACTGGGAGCGGTTTTTGTTTCCTTTTTAATGATGGGTGCTTTGCTGCTGGTGGGAGAGGCTTGCTGCCGTCTTTTTACCCGAATCACTTTTTTAGAAACCAGCCGCTATCTCTTTACCCCTCACCGATTTGGCGCCAGTTTTGGAAACACGCCGGGCCTGGAAGGCGTGGCGTTCAGCGAAAAATTCAACATCGACGGTGACGGCTTTCGCTATGAGCCGGATTTCAATTCGCCCGCCGCGAAGGACGCACCCGCGATCCTGATCATCGGGGATTCGGTCTCTTTCGGGCCGGGCGTAAAAGAAAATGAAACGATCGCCGGGCTGCTGCGCCGCGCGCTGCCGAATGAGCGGATCTATAACGCTTCGACTCTCGGCTACGACACGTTCGACTATCAAAATGTCACGACCAGAGTGGTCGCGCAAAAACCGGAGATCAAGACCGTACTGCTCTTTTATTGCTTAAACGATCTCAGCGATGCCAGCGCGCAGCAGATCAGACAGCAAACCGAGACTTTTGAAAACCCCGACCAGCCGCGCGAACAGCCGTCGCTGCTGCGCCGGGTTAACGACTTTTTGCGCAACCGCTCAAAATTATATCTTTGGCTGAAAAGTTTGCTGTACGACACGTCGAAAGCTTATTTTCTAAACGATCTTTCGTTCTATCAAAAAGATCCGGCCGAGCTGCGGCCGGCGCTTCAGCCGCTGGCGGAACTCGACAAAACGCTGGCCGCCTCGGGCATAAAATTAAAGATCTTTCTGATGCCTTATGAAATGCAGCTGCGCCGCGGCAGCCCGCCGGAGTATTTTACCGCGCAGGAAAAGGTCGCTGAGTTTTTACGGCAAAATAATATAGACTATTACGATGCGACGGCGGATTTCAAGAGATCGGATTCACCGGCACAGCTGTTTATTTTCGGGGACCCGATGCACCTCAACGCGGGCGGGCACAGGGTGGCGGCGCAGGCGGTTTGCAGCCGGATAGAAGAAAAATGCGCAATCCCTTAACGCCAAGTATCGAAAAAAAATGACACATATCCTGGGAATTTCGGCTTTTTATCACGACAGCGCCGCTGCGCTCATCACCGACGGCAAAATTATCGCCGCCGCGCAGGAAGAGCGTTTTACCCGCATCAAGCACGATTTTAATTTTCCGCAAAATGCCGTCGAATACTGCCTGCGCGAAGCCGGAATTACCGCCGACCAGCTCTCAGCGGTCGCCTTTTACGACAAGCCTTTTCTTAAGTTCGAACGCCTGATGGAAACCTACATGGCCTTCGCTCCAAAGGGGATCACATCCTTTATGAAGGCGCTGCCGCTGTGGCTGAGCCAAAAACTTTTTCTCCCGCGCGAGATCGACAAGGGCCTGGATAATCTCTACGAGGGGCCGATCTATTTCACCACCCACCATGCTTCGCACGCGGCCAGCGCGTTTTTTCCTTCGCATTTTAACGAGGCCGCGATTATCACTTTTGACGGTGTCGGCGAATGGAGCACCTCGACCTGGGGCGTCGGCCGCGACAACCGGATCGAACTGCACAAGGAAATTCGCTTCCCGCATTCGCTCGGGCTGCTTTATAGCGCGTTCACCTATTACACCGGCTTTCGCGTCAATTCCGGCGAATATAAATTGATGGGGCTGGCGCCCTACGGCGAGCCGAAATACGTCCGGCAGATCCTCGATAATCTGATCGACATCAAGGAAGACGGTTCGTTTTGGCTCGACCAGAGCTATTTTAATTACTGCGCCGGGCTGACGATGACGAATTCCAAATTCGACCAACTCTTCGGCCATCCGGCGCGTGATCCGGAAACGCCGGTCACGCAGTTTCAGATGGATATCGCCGCCAGCATTCAGAAAGTTACCGAAGATGTGATGATGCGCATCGCCGCGCACGTGCAAAAAGAAACGGGCATGGAAAATTTATGCATGGCCGGCGGTGTCGCGCTCAATTGCGTTGCCAACGGGCTGCTTTTACGCGAAAGCCCTTTTAAAAATATCTGGGTGCAGCCGGCGGCTGGTGACGCGGGCGGTAGCTTAGGCGCGGCGCAATTCGTCTGGCACCAGATCATGGATAACCCGCGCGAGGTCGGCGAGTCCGACACCCAATTCGGCACCTATCTGGGGCCGCGCTACAAAAACGAAGAGATCAAAACTTTTCTGGACTCGATCGGGGCGAAATATTCTTACCACAGTGACGACGACGAGCTTTCGCGCGAGATCGCGGATCTGATCGACGCTGAAAAAGTGACCGGGCTTTTTATGGGCAGAATGGAATTCGGCCCGCGAGCGCTGGGCGCGCGCAGCATCGTCGGCGACGCCCGCAGCCCGAAGATGCAATCGACCATCAATCTCAAGATCAAGTTTCGCGAATCGTTTCGCCCGTTTGCGCCCAGCGTTCTGAGCGAACGCGCCGCGGATTATTTCGCGATGGATTCCGAAAGCCCGTATATGCTGATCGTCGCGCCGGTAAACGAAACGCACCGAAAGCCGATGACCGATGAGCAAAAACAGCTTTTCGGCATCGACAAACTCAATATTCCGCGCTCGGACATCCCGGCCATCACGCACGTGGATTATTCCGCGCGGGTGCAAACCGTTGACCCGGTTCGGAATCCAAGCTACTATAAAATTTTGAAGGCTTTTGAAGATAAGACCGGCTGCGGGGTGATCATCAACACTTCGTTCAACATTCGCGGCGAGCCGATCGTTTGCCGCCCCGAGGAAGCCTATCGCTGCTTTATGTTCACCGATATGGACGCGCTGGTGCTGGAAAACTTTATCTGTCTGAAAGAAGACCAGCCGCCGATGCAGGGCAGCGAAGAGTATAAAAAACAATTCAAACTGGACTAATCGTTAGAAATTTATGGCAAGACGTTCAAATATTGTTTCGGAATTTATCGCATTCATGCGCGAGCACAAAACCTATTGGCTGGCTCCGATCCTGGTCGTAACATTGCTGCTGGCCGGGCTGATAGTACTCGGCGCGATGGGCGGCGGAGCGGCGGCGCCGTTCATTTACACGCTGTTCTAATTTTCGTTTTTTATGTCGCTCGTAAAACTTAACTGGAAACCTACGCCAAAACAGCTTAGGCAATTTGGCGTAATTTTTTTGACCGGCTTTCTCGTGATCGGGCTGGTCAAATATTTTTGGCCGTTTACCTGGCTGCTCACCCAGGATAAAAATGTCGGTTTTATCTCGATGCTGATCGGCCTTGTCGGCGGCGGCCTCGCCCTGACCGGCACCAAGATCGCGCTCCCGCTTTATTACCTGTGGATGGGCATCGCCTTTGTCATGGGCAATATCATGAGCCGGGTGATAATCGTGCTGATCTATTACGTGGTCGTCACGCCGCTGGCGCTGCTCGGACGAGTGATCGGACGCGACCGGCTGCAGCTTAAAAAACCAAATACCGAATCCTATTGGCATGACATTTCCCTTCCCAAAGAACCGGAAAAATACGAGCGGCAATTTTAAATTATTAATCGTAATTTTTAATTATTTTTCAGTAATTGCCAAAAGTGAAAATTAAGAATTTACAATGAATAATTACGAGATCAGTAGTATAGATCAGTTTGAATTTTGCGGATCGGAGCCCGCATAGCGGGCGGCATAGTGATAGCCCCAGGCGTCAAGCCTGGGGTGGCGATGATCTATCCGCTGAAAAGCCCGTTTTAACGGGCGGCAGATCTTTCGCCCGTTAAAACGGGCTGATATTTGTTTGCCTCCGTGACCCCGGGGCTACCATTATGCCGTCAGCTCCGCTGACTTGTTGAATATAATTAGAGTCGGTAGTTTCAACTTTACCTAATATAATTATCAAACTGACCCATTAACACCTCGCCTAACTATTTCCCAAAACAAAAAGAGTTATCTATAATCTTACGTATCCGTTTTACCCTACTTTTGATCCGGGAGAATTTTTGTGAAAAAAACAAGTTCTATCACTACAACTATTTTTGTCATGGCGATCCTGCTTTTTGCCGGTCTCGCCTGTAACCAAAGCGCTTCGAATGAAACCACGGGCGGCAATAATTCGGCTTCGAATACGACCGCGAGCAGCAGCCCGACCGGAACCAAGGCCGCCCCGAAAGACATTTCCGGAACCTATGAGGTCACCGGAACCAACGAAGGCGGCGGCGGAAATTACAAAGGCGCGCTGGTCGTGACCAACCACGACGAGGTCTATCAATTCAGCTGGAACGCGGGTAAAACGTACGAAGGCGTCGGCGTGCAGACCGACAATGCCGTTGCCGTGGCTTTTGCCATGGGCGAAACCGGCGAGGGCTGCGGGGTCGTTTTATACAAGATCGGCGGCGACGGCTCGCTCGACGGCAAGGCGGGCTATTGGAACGTAAATCAGGCGGAATCCGAAAAAGCGGTCAGAACCAGCGGAACCGGCCTCGAAGGCGATTACGACGTCAGCGGAACCGACCCCAAGGGCGCCGCCTACAAAGGAAAACTCTCGGTCAAATCTTCCGGCGCGGGATACGCTTTTTCATGGAACGGCGGCAAGCTCAACGGATTCGGCATCAAACAAGGCGATAAGGTCGCGGTCGGTTTAGGTAAAAAAGAATGCGGCTTTGTCTCGTACGAAGTGGGCTCCGACGGCACGATGACCGGAAAATGGGGCAGCGTCGGTTCGACCTCCGTCGGCTCTGAAACTGCGAAGAAGAAATAAGCGAAACGCGACAGTAATGGAGCGTGTCTAAAATCAAAAGCCTGTCAATATTGACAGGCTTTTTTCTTCAAGGTTGATATTTTTTGGAACAATCTACGCTTGAAATTAGTAAGACAGTATAGCTTTTATCCAATAATATTTTAAGGAATTATTCAAATGCGTTTAAATATCAAATTATTGATCGTTCTTGTTTTGCTTGCGGCCGCAAGCGTCTTAGCCCAGTCGAAAGAAGTTGACGATTATCTGCAGAAAAGATTAAAGGCCCAGCCTCAGGCCGGGATTTCCGTCGCGGTCGTGCAGGATGGCAAGACGGTCTATGCCAAAGGTGTGGGCATGGCAAATCTCGAAAATAATGTGCCGGCGACGGAAAACACCGCCTATCAACTGGCATCCGTCACCAAACAGTTTACCGCCACGGCCGTGATGATGCTGGTCGAGGAAGACAAGGTCGGTCTCGACGAGCCGATCGGCAAATACCTGGCGAATCTGCCGGCCGCCTGGCAGGCGCTGACAGTTCGCCAACTGTTGACGCACACTTCCGGCGTGCCGAACTACACGCGATTCTTTGGCAGCGCCGAGAAAACCAAGGATTACACGCACGAAGATATCCTCAAGCTGGTCGCCGATAAACCGATGGATTTTCCGGCCGGCGAAAAGTGGAGTTATTCCAATACCGGTTATTACCTGCTCGGTATGATGATAGAAAAAGTTTCCGGCAAAGATTATCCGACATTCATGCGCGAACGGATCTTTGCGCCGCTCGGAATGAGCGCAACCCGCTTCAACGATCTGCGCGATTTGATCAAAGACCGCGCCACCGGTTATACCTTTGACAAAGGCGAGGTAAAGCACGCCGTTCGAATCAGCCCGACTCAGCCCTTCGCCGCCGGCGGGCTGATCTCGACCGTAATGGACATGGTGAAATGGGATGCCGCGCAGAACACGGAAAAATTATTGAAACAGGCCTCACTAAAAGAAATGTTAACTCCGGCAAAACTTAAGGACGGCAGTCCGACGACCTACGGTTTCGGCTGGGGCGTGAAAACCTATCGTACCGTTCCGATGATCGCTCACAATGGCGGAATCGACGGATTTTCAACCAACATTGCGCGCTTTCCCGATCAAAAAGTCACGGTCATCGTGCTTGCTAACTCCGACGCCGCCAACGCCGAAAAAATGAGCGAAGAGATCGCCGCTTTCTACATCCCGGCGCTGGTCGCGAACGCTCCGAAACCGATCGAGGACAAGGACACCAAAACCACCGCATTCCTGCGCAAGGTCGCCGACGCGATTGTCGCCGGCAACGCCGAAGCCGACTGGTTCACGCCTGAAACGCAAAAAACTCTTTTCCCGGATCGCATCAAACAGGTCGTCGGACTCTTTGCCGGCAAGGGCGGGATCAAGACTTTCGAACTGATGGAAGAAGGCCCGCGCGAACAAAATAAATATCGCGGATACCTGGCCGCCATCGGCGATCTGAAAGTGAGATTCAATTTTGTGCTCGCCCCCGACGGCAAGATAGCCGCGGTCGGTTTAAGGCCGGAGTAAACCGGGCAGAAACGCGACAGTAATGGAACGTGCAAAAATCCCGTCATCCTGACGGGATTTTTTCTTATAAACTCAGAAATATCTCTAAACACGCTCCATTACTGTCGCGTTTCTGCCTTACGGCTTCAGCTTGTAAAGCATTCTCCGAAACGGAAGCAAATTTCGAATTAAGAACCCGGTCACTTGTATCTTGAGAGTTAGCTTAATAGCGATTATTCTGGGCACAGGATAATCGGTTGGAAAAGAAGAGTCTGTCCGGTCGCTGAGAGCAAAGACTTTGGGACGTAGATCGAGACCTCTTTTCCGTTTTAGTTGTCCCCGCCAAAGCCGGACAGTATCTTATGGCCGTTTTTGAGCCTGAATAAACAAGGTTGGTTTTTGGGGACACGTTTTTAATGAGGAGTAGTGTGATGGCAAAGAATGTTCTTGGTATCGATGTGTCGAAAGATAAGCTGGATGTAGTTTTGCTGGTGGGCGGAAAAGATATGGCGGGCCAGTTCGAGAACAGCGCGAAGGGATTTAAGCGGATGAGGAGTTGGCTCAAGTTTCACCAGGCGGGAGAAGCGCATGCGTGTCTGGAAGCGACAGGCCCGTATTCCGAGGGGATCGCGATGTATCTGCACGAGGCCGGATACGCGGTTTCGGTGATGAACCCCGCGCGGGTGAAAAGCTACGGTGCGTCCAAACTGCAGCGGAACAAGACGGATCGGGCTGATGCGCGTCTGATCGCTGACTTTTGCCTGACGCAGGAGCCGTCTCTTTGGCAGCCGCCGGCGACGGAAGTTCAGGAACTACAGGCTTTGACGAGACGGATCGAAGTTCTGGAAGAGATGCTGCAAATGGAGCGGAACCGGCTGGAAATGGCCCCGAAACAAACCCGGACCAGCATCAGGCGAATGATCCGCAATATCGAAAAAGAGATCGATGAGCTTAAGCAGGAAGCGAAAAACCATATCGGCCGTCACCCGGGGCTCAAAGAGCAGAGCGAACTGCTCCAGAGCATTCCCGGGATCGGCGAGAAAACCGCGCAGACGCTTCTCTCAGAGATCGAGTTCTCGCGTTTCGGGTCGGCCAGAGCAGTGGCTGCCCATGCCGGGGTGACTCCCAGGAAACGGGAGTCGGGCAGCAGTCTAAACAGCACCAGACTTTCAAAGATGGGGAATGCCCGCCTCCGTAAAGCGCTCTATTTTCCGGCGATCGTCGCGACCAGCAGGAACATGGCCGTCAAAGATTTTGCCGGGCGTTTGGCCGGCAATGGAAAGGCGAAGATGCAGATCGTCTGTGCGGCGATGAGAAAACTGCTGCACATCGCTTTCGGCGTGCTGAAGCACAAAACCCCATTCAACCCAAACGCGGCTTTTTCACGTTGACTTTCAAGACAGTATCTACCGTTCCCGGTTCCGACTTCATCATAAAGGCCATCGTTTCATTCTTTGCCAACTCAAATCCTATTAAAGATCACCAAAAAACAAACTTCTCCAAAACCTTCCTACTAAAACGAACGGCTATCGGCAATAATAATCACGCGGTATCTCCGCTTTCGGTAACTCTCATGTTCCGTTGATCTTTTCAAGCCGCTTTTAGAAGATTCTGGGCTATTATGTATGATTTTTAAGATTTCTGTTTCATTTTTGTTTCACTGTTTCAGTCTGAAACGCCTGAAACAGTGAAACACTTTGTATTTCTGCGGAAGCGCAAAACACGAACGGCCTTAAGCCCTATCTAAGGTCTTAGCCTGTAAAGCATTCTTGGAAACGGGATCGATTCGCGGACGTGTTCGATGCCGCACATCCAGGCGGTGCAGCGTTCGACGCCCATGCCGAAACCGGCGTGCGGGACGCTGCCGTAGCGGCGCAGGTCGAGATACCATTCGAAAGATTCCTGCGGCAGGCCGTGGGCCTGAATTTGCTGCTGCAAAAATTCCAGGCTGGTGGCGCGTTCGCCGCCGCCCATGATCTCGCCGTAGCCTTCGGACGCGATCAGATCGACCCCGAGCGCGAGTTCCGGGCGCTCGGCGTCCCGTTCGAAATAAAACGCCTTGATCGCGGCGGGAAAATGATGGATGAAAACCGGTTTGCCGTGGCGGCTGGAAAGATACGTCTCATCCGGCGCGCCAAAATCCGCTCCCCATTCGAAATTGTTTTCCAGCTCGCCGGCCGCATGGCCTTCCTGCAGCATCTTGACTGCGTCGTCGTAATGAATTCGCGGAAACGGCGAGATGATCGATTCCAGTTTCGACCGGTCGCGCTCCAGCACTTCCAGTTCTTCCTTCCGGTCGGTCAAAACGCGCTCGACGATGTAGGCGATCAAACCTTCGCCCAGCACCATCGCATCGTCCAGATGGGCAAATGCCATTTCCGGTTCGACCATCCAGAATTCGGTCAGGTGGCGGCGGGTCTTCGACTTTTCCGCGCGGAAAACCGGGCCGAAGCAGTAGCTTTTACCGAAAGCCGCGGCGGTCGCTTCGTTATAGAGCTGGCCGGACTGCGTTAAATAAGCCTTGTTGTCCTCGAAATAATCGACCTCGAAAAGCGTCGTCGTGCCTTCGCAGGCGGCGGGCGTAAAGATCGGCGTGTCGCATAAAATGAAACCGTTGCTGTCGAAATAATCGCGGGTGGCTTTGATCACCGTGTGGCGCACTTTCAGGACCGCCTGCTGTTTTTTCGATCGGATCCACAGATGACGATTATCCATCAAAAAATCCGTGCCGTGTTCTTTTGGCGTGATCGGGTATTGATGCGCATTCTGCAGCACCTCGATATCTTTAACGTCTATTTCGACGCCGATCGACGAACGGGTGTCTTCCTTGACCGTGCCGTGTACGATCAGCGAGGATTCCTGTCCCAGCGGTTTGGCCTTTTCGAAAACTTCTTCGGAATTACCCTTGAAAACGACGCATTGCACGATTCCCGTGCCGTCGCGCAATTGTAAAAACACGAGTTTCCCGCTCGAACGCGAGTTGTAAAGCCAGCCCTTAAGAGTGACCTCTGCGCCGATGTGATTCTTTAATTCGTTAATATATGTCTGCATCATAAAAGTCTGATATTTTATTTTTGATTCCTTAATTTCTCAAGCTTGTTCATAATCTCAAAGCCATTGATCAACAATCTCTTTATCAGTATCGCGTCTCTCCAATTCGATCCGCTGCAATTCTTCTAGTAACGGTCCAACCCCGTTTCCAATTCTCGACCCATTCCTTCATTGCAGCCTTTTTGTCTTCCATAATAATGGCTTATTTTAACATAGGCCAGTACCTTTATTGCTTAAACCTGCATCGCAAAAAGCGGCATGAGTCCTTGAATACTTGCGTTTGACTTTTACACGATACAGGCGCAAATTCTAACCTTATGGCGGAAAAGAAGAAAAAGAAAGTGGATTATTCCAGCGCCTGGCAGGAGGCGAGGGTTCTGATCTGGAATTACCGCTGGCGGCTGGTGATCGGGTCGATCCTGATGATAATCAGCCGCGGCGCGGGATCCTTTTTACCCTATTCCACCTATTTTTTGGTAAACGATGTTTTCGGGCACGGGAAATATGAACTGCTGAAATGGATCGCGCTGGCCGTCGGGCTTTCCACGATAATTCAGGCCGTCACGTCGTTTGCGCTGTCGCAGGTGCTGGGGGTCGCCGCGCAGCGCGCGATCACCGAAATGAGAAAGCGTATCCAGGCCCATATCGAACGCCTGCCCACCTCCTATTTCGATTCGACGCAGACCGGCCAGCTCATTTCCCGCATCATGAACGACGCCGAAGGCATCCGCAATCTGGTCGGCACCGGGCTCGGACAAATAGCCGGCGGGCTTTTATCGGCCGCGATCTCGATCGTGGTGCTGTTTTATCTTAACTGGTATATCACGGTGATGACCTTGATCGTGCTGGCTGTTTTCGGGGTCGTATTAAGCTACGCTTTCGGAGCGCTTCGCCCGCTGTTTCGCGAGCGTGGAGAAATTCAGGCGCAGGTCACCGGCCGTTTGAACGAAGGCCTCGGCGGTATTCGCATCGTCAAAGCCTACACCGCAGAAAAACGCGAAGAGCTTTCCTTCGCTCGCGGCGCGCACAGACTTTTTCGCAACATCGCCAAATCCATGACCGGCGTTTCGCTGACCGGGGCGTTTTCATCCGTCATAATCGGCGCGATCGCGGTGGTGATGATCTACTTCGGCGGCGGCGCAGTGATCGCTAATATTCAAGATCCAAGTCATGTCGCAGGAATGACCGCGGGAAATTTTACACTCTATATCGCTTTTACCCTGAACCTGGTCTTTCCGATCGTCGAACTCGCCTCCATCGGCACGCAGATCACCGAGGCGTTTGCCGGGCTCGACCGCATCCGTGAGATCTTCGACATGAAAACCGAAGACGACGCCGACCGGCAAAAGCAGTCTTTGCCGCGCGTGGCGGGCGCCATCGATTTTACCGACGTTCACTTTGAATATGAAAAAGACGTGCCGGTTTTGAAGGGCGTTTCCTTTCATGCCCCGGAAGGGACGACGACCGCGCTGGTCGGTTCCAGCGGCTCCGGCAAATCGACCATTTTAAGCCTGGTGCTGAATTTTATCCAGCCTAACAGCGGCGTGATCAAGATCGATGAAAAAGACCTGCAAACCGTAAAATTGCGCGATTACCGCCGCCACCTGGGCGTCGTGCTGCAGGATAATTTTCTCTTCGACGGAACGATCCTGGATAATATCCGCTTTTCCAAACCCGAAGCCGGCCTGGAAGAAATTCGGGAGGTCTGTAAGATCGCGAACGCCGATGAATTTATCGAAAAATTTCCCGACGGGTATAAAACTGTTGTCGGCGAACGCGGCGTAAAACTTTCGGGCGGCCAGCGGCAGCGTATCGCCATCGCCCGCGCGCTGCTGGCGAACCCGCGCATTCTGATCCTGGACGAGGCGACATCGAGCCTCGACAGCGAATCGGAATCCCTGATCCAGGAAGGGCTGCGGCGGCTGCGCCAGGGCCGGACGACATTTGTCATCGCCCACCGGCTTTCGACGATCCGCAGCGCCGACCAGATACTGGTCATCGAAAAAGGTGAAGTGCTCGAACGTGGAACGCATGATGAATTGATCGCGCTAGGCGGACGCTACCGTCAGCTTTACGACAAGCAGTATCTCTTCGAACAAAATTTGTTCGTCAATCCGGGCGAGGACTTTACGTCAAAAACCGGTGACGCAATGGCTAAGACAAAACTTTAAAATTATGGCAGACCAACAAAACTACAAAAATCACGTTCGCTGGAACTGGCTGGTTCACTTCGTTATTACACCGCTGCTTATCTTTCATTTGATCTGGGTGGCGGTCACGCTTTATCTTTATCCGAGCTGGGATAGAGCGGAATATCTGCTCCTGGCCGCCGTGCTGCTGATGCTGTCTTTTGCCGCCCGCATTCAGGCGCTGACGGTTCAGGACCGCCTGATCAGGCTGGAAGAAAATTTGCGATACCGGCTGCTGCTGTCTCCGGAGCTGGCTGCCAGAGCGGCTGACCTTTCGCGGGGGGACGTGATCGCTCTGCGATTTGCCCCGGATGACGAACTGCCGGAGCTGGTGCAGCAGGTTTTGGATGGAAAATTAAAAACACGTAAAGAGATCAAGCTGGCGATCAAAAACTGGCGCGGCGATCACCTGCGAGCTTAAGTGCCGGAACGGCTTTGTCTATAAAATCGCGTTAGGATCTGTTCGTGTCGTTTCGTGTAATTTCGTGGTTACTTCTTAGTCTTATTTCTCACGGCTATCAAGACTGAAACCACGAAATTACACTAAATAACACGAAAAAGACATCAAGTATCTCACCGTTTCAAGTCTTGATTATAAAATCTGTCTTTTAAGAATTCTCTGCAAATTTGGAAATCTGTCGAGATTTTCCGCCGCCCGTAGAGCTATTTTAAACATCGGCTCGATAAAAGGAAGAAAATAAGTTTTTCCCCGGTTCACCGACTGGAAGGAAAAAGTGCCGGCGGCTTTCAGACAGCGCTGGATAGTCTGCAGCCGAAATTCGTAAGTGAAATCATCTTCGTCGATCTTTTCCAGTCCGATACGTTCGCGTATGTCGAGAAAAAATCTTCTTTTTTCCGCCAGCCATTTCGGCGCCGGCAGTTCCACGATCCGGTCGAGCAGCAGCGAAACCAGGTCGTAGCTGGCCGACCCGATCCGCGCATCCTGATGGTCGATTATATGCAGCCCGTTTTCCCGGTCGATCATTAAATTCGCCGCGTGAAAATCGCGATGCGTCAAAACCGTGGCCCGGCCCGCGAGTTCCCTGCTGAGTTCCGTGAATTCCGCTGTCAGAGCATCATTATCGACAACGGACAACGGCATTATTTTGAGGGTTTCAAAATAGTGTGTTTTGAAAAAATTAAGTTCCCACAGCAGTTTTTCGTCATCGAATTTCAGTCGCGAGGCGATCGAATCAAGCTCAAAAGCTTTACCCGTTGCGGCCTGAATTTTAGCTATCAATGCGATACATCTGTTCAGCCAGCCTTCGCGTTCTTGCGCCGAAGCAGTCTCCAGTACATTGCGAAGTATCGTGTCGCCGAAATCGTCGTGAATAATAATCGCCAGTTCCCTGTCCACATCTAGTATCTCGGCTACCGGAAGTTCTCCGTCCTTAAACAATCGCGTCACATCCAGATAATTTGCTTCCTGGGGATCATTTCGCACCGGGTAAACGCAGGCGATGGCGGTGGGCTTCCAGTTGACACGAAAATATTCCCGGGTCGAAGCGTCAGACGTTAATTGTTCGATGCGAATGTCGCCCGAATTAAATCTGTCCGCTAAAAATTTCTCAAGTCTTTCGCGCGCAGGCAACATAAACTTAACTTAATTTCACCACGTAATTATCACCTACATATTCACCGGCCGGAGCTTTTTCCGGGATCGCGGTATTTCGCACCATATCGGCCCGGACGATTGCGGCATTTTCAAAATAATCGCCGCTTTTGATCGTGACCCCGTCGCCGATGATCGTGCGGTAAAGTTTTACGCCGTCTTCGATGGTGACGTTATCCCATAGAATGGAATCGGTGACCTCGGCATTGTTGGAAATGCGGTTTTGATTGCCGGTAAAAATGCCTTTACTTTTGCCTTCGAGCAGCGCGAGGCTGATATCCAGATAACGCTGGATCGTCGATAATTCGAACCACCGGCCTTCCGCGACGTGGGCGGCGACACGTTCGCCTTTTTCGATCGCGGGCAGATAAAAGCTCGGCAGAATGTCCGAATAAATTCCGCGCGGGATGTAATCGAATACTACCGGCTCTAAAATGTGGATCCCGGTAAACATCAGCGGAATATCGGTGCCGGGGTCGCCCGGCTGCGGGAAGCTGCCGAAACCTTTGACACAGCCGTTTTCGGTTTCGATGGTGCTGAATTTTTCGCGTCCGAGGTTGGCTTTCAAAACCATCGTCGCGACGGCCCCGCTTTCGCGGTGGGTCTTAAGCGCGGCTTTCAGATCAATATCGGTAATGATCTTTCCGTTGACGATCAGAAAAGTTTCGCCTTCGAGTAACTCCCGCGCATTGTCGAGCGCCCCGGCAGTGCCTAAAATGTCCGGCTCCTCGATTGTGTAATGAATATTGACGCCAAAATCGCCGCCGTCGCCAAGCGCGCGTTTGACCGAATCCGGCTGGTGATGCAAATTGACCACCACGTCCTGAAAGCCGTATTGCGCGACGTATTCCGCTACATAACCCACCAGCGGTTTCCCCAGAAAAGGAATCGCGGGTTTCGTACGGTCGATCGTTAAAGGAAAAAGCCGCGTGCCGAAGCCGGCGGCTAAAATCATTGCTTTCATAAATTAGTTTCGCTTACAAACTACTATAGAAATTACTTATTTCCGCCATTAAATGCAATTTTGGCTGGATGGTTTTGTCTTATAGAATGTAATTTATGTCTGAACGCGCTTATGGCCTTTTTAGAAATTCAACAAATAAAAGGCTTATCTTCGAATTGGAACGGCGGAATGCGCCGCTGCTGCTCTTCCCCGAGCTCGAGATTTCAGCGGCCGAACCCGCGCCCGTCATTCGCTTATCCGAATTCGACTGGGTAGTTTTTCCCGATCTGCATAGCGTCGATTTTTTTCTTGCCAATATTACCGAAAGATTCGAGCTGGACGAGCTGCGCGTTTGCGCGTTCGGCGAAGCGGTCGCCAACCGGCTCAGATTTTCTCAGCTTCACGCCGATGTAATTCCCGCCAGGCTGGATGACGATGCCGTTTTTTCCGCGATCAGCGCTTATGATCCGCCGCAAGGCGCGAACTTTTTGATCCCGAAAGAAAAATGCGCCTCGTCCGGCTTAACTGCAGTTCTAAGAGAATCGGGAGCGAACGCGGCGGAGCTGCCGGTTTATGAAATCCGGGAATCGCCGGACTTTACGCGCCTGAAAACGCTCCTGTTGGGCGGCGCGGTCGATGAATTTATTTTTACTTCGCCACAGGACGTTTTCAGCCTGTCACATTACTCAAACCTGCGTTCGATAAATACCCGTCTGTCCGGCATAAACGAAACGACTTTTCAAACCCTGGCAGAGTTCGGATCAAAACCCTCTTTCTATCAACAGCCCGTTTGACACAAAAGAGGCCGGATCGCTCCGGCCTCTTTCAGGTTCACTCTATCCAACGGATTAGTGACTGTTGTAGTTAGCCACAGGATAGTCGCCGTTCTGGCCCCATTCGAACGTCTGCAGTCCTCCCGTGGATTTATTCACGTAGAATAAATTATTTGTCGGATTAACATCCGGCCGCCAGACTGCAATGTCGGTCTTGCCGTCGCCGTCATAGTCTCCCTGTGTCGGGAAATCCGTCGCCGAATTACCGAAGAAGGTGGAGGTATAAGGACCGCCGCCGCTCGGCAGGATCGACCAGAGGATCTGGCCGCCCGAACCTCTGACAGTTGCCAGATCGGTCTTGCCGTCGCCGTCATAGTCGCCCGGAAGGAGCACATCCGTCGGCGTTCCGAAGACCGTCGAGCTGATCGCGCCCGTAGCCAAACGAATCCAGAAACGAGCCTGTCCGCCGCCCGCGTTACGCTGCACGACAAAGTCGCTGCTGCCGTCGCCGTCATAATCGCCCGGCGCCGGGAAGTCGCCATTCTGGCCCCACTGAACGTTGGATACCGGGCCGTTGAGCACGGTGCGCCAGTACCAGAAGCTCGGATTGCCTGAAGCCGCGCCGCCGCGATAGACCGCTATGTCGTCCTTGCCGTCATTGTTGTAATCGCCGATCACGGACGGATCGTCGGTGCTGAGGCCGAAGTTTTCGGTTCTCAGGGTGCCGGTCGTGCTTTGCAGAATATAGAACGCGGAATTGAGTCCCGGCTGAGGCCGCCAGATAGCGACGTCGGTGCTGTTGTCGCCGTCAAAATCGCCCGGCGTAAATTCGTCGCCGTTGAGCCCCCAGGCATTGGTCTGGCCGCCGGCCAAGCCGTTGTATTGGGTGAACCAGGTAAGCTGTCCGCCCGGGCCGCCGCCGGTATTACGAATAACGTTCCAGTCGGTTTTGCCGTCGCCATTGAAATCGATCACGTGCTGCAGCGGAGCAACCACGTTCGTCGTGATCTCGATCGACCATCCGCCGGAAATGTCGCCATCGTCGCCGCCGACAAAGTCAGCGACATAAAGATTCCAGTTGCCGTTGGGCGCCGTTCCGTTATAGACGGAAGCAAAGGTCGCCGTTCCGCCGCCGGTCGGGCCGGGGCTGCCGTACACCGTTCCCGGGCCGGGAGCCGGAAAAGAATCGTTGATGTAATAGGTTGTCGGCTTGTAGTCTCCCGCCGTCCAGGCGGTCAAACCGGGCAGCACAGCGGCGCCATCGACGAACCTATAAGTAACGCCGGACACATCCGGATCATCTCCGGCACCGTCCTGCAGCAGCAGCGCCGCGCCGGTCGGGCCGACGAGCACGATCCCGACGTCATCGGGAAATGAGTGACTGAAGCCGTTAATGGTCACCTTGACACTGGTGATCGTACCGGTAAGTCCCGAGACCGCGATCGCCGAAGGATACGGGCTGGCCAGATCCGCGTCATTGATCGTGATCGGCGTGGCATTCGAAAAGGTGGCACCGAATGAAACGGTACCCAAACCCAAGATCATTAAGGCCAAAAGAGACAATCCCCACCAGGATGTTCTCCTATAATTTAAATAGTTCATTACTTCAACTCCTCCATGAGTAAACAAAAACTAAGACGTGAACGTTCGCGGATCTTTACGAATCTGCGGAACTGAAATGGTAAGACGATTTACGTCGTGTATGTTAGTCCGAATAAGCTCTCTATGTCAATCTTGCGAATTATTTCGGCTGGAATGACCGCAATAAGAAGAGGCCGGATCGCTCCGGCCTCTTCAGGTTTTACTAAATCAGACGATTGGCTGAATTAGTGTGAATTGTAGTTGGCAACCGGATAGTCGCCGTTCTGACCCCATTCGAACGTCAGCAATCCTCCCGTGGATTTATTCACGTAGAAGAAATTATTCAATGGGTTAAGATCCGGCCTCCAGATAGCAATGTCGGTCTTGCCGTCGCCGTCATAGTCGCCCTGTGCCTGGTAATCCGTTCCCGAATCTCCGAAAGGAGTCTGCGTGTAGGCTCCGCCGCTGCTCGGCAGTACGAACCAGTTGAGCTGTGTGCTGATGGATCTGGTGGTGGCAAGATCGGTCTTGCCGTCGCCGTCATAGTCGCCCGGAACGATCACGTCCGTCGGTGTTCCGAAGACCACCGAGCTGGTCGCGCCCGTCGCTAAGCGAGTCCAGAAACGAGCCTGGCCGCCGCCGGCGTTGCGCTGCACGACAAAGTCGTTGCTGCCGTCGCCGTCATAGTCGCCCGGTGCCGGGAAGTCGCCGTTTTGTCCCCATTGGACATTAAAGACGGGACCCGCCACAGCTTGACGCCAGTACCAGAAGCTCGGATCGCCCGAAGCCGCGCCGCCGCGATAGACAGCGATGTCTTCCAGGCCGTCGTTATTGTAGTCGCCCTGGATGGTCGGATCGTCGCCGGACTGGCCGAAGATCTCCGATCGCAGGGTGCCCGTGGTACTTTGCAGAATATACCAGAAGGAGGCACCAGGCGCGCCCGGTCTCCACACCGCAACGTCCGTCTTGGCATCGGCGTCGTAGTTGCCCGGCACGTAGAAATCGGTCGCGATTCCCCAGGCATCGGTCTGGCCGCCGGCCAGGCCGTTATACTGGGTGAACCAGGTGATCTGCCCGCTCGGGCCGCCGCCGGTGTTTCTAACTACCGACCAGTCGGTTCTGCCGTCGCCGTTCATATCGACGATGTTCTGGACGGGAACCGAAGAAGCCACGATGGTCAGATTGGCCGCCGTAACCGTACCGGTGTCGCCTGCTCCGCGATCGCGGAAACGCAGTGTCCACGTTCCATTAGCCGTCGCAGCGGCAAACGCCGAGTTCAAGCTAGTGGTCGCCGGAGGATTCGTGGTCGGACCCGCTACTACCGTGCGGTTGGTGCTGGTCGGGACCGGATTGGTCGCCGCCGTGGTCCACCAGTTGGCGGCTGCGGTGTCGGCAAATGTGTAAGTATTCGCGCTCGAAAGGTCATTGGCGCTTCCGGCGCAGCTGTTGGCCACGGTGGTGGTCGTACCTGTCGCCGAAAACAGAAGCAGTGACTGCGCGCTCGGCGCGATCAGGCTGACGTCAAGGTCCTGCAAAAAAGTGTGCGAGGCGCTAAAACTTACGGCAACGCTCGAAATCGCGCCGGACAAACCGGTAACCGTAAAAGTAACGTCTCTTTGCGTGGTCGAAGCGTTCTGGCAAACCGGCGAACCAACGTTGGAATCCGGAATCGCTCCCAAAGTGCCCGCGTTAGCCGGGAATGTAGCGCCGAACGACGCTGTTGAAGCTAGTAAAGCTATCGTCAATGCAAATAACCATGTTATTTGCCCTCTCCAAAAATCTCTCATTCTCTTCCTCCTCTTAGAATTCAAAGGCAATGCCTATTTTGAGTAATTTTAATTACAAGATTACGCGGACAACAACAACCGAAAAGATAAGTAAGCTATGAAACTTGCCCTTTATATTAGTCGTGATGATAAAAATTGTCAATAACTTTTTGCCCTTTCGGCATTACTAAGACATTCATTTGCTTTATTTTAATAATAATATGTTAATCCATAGCTTTTTCAGGCGGTTGCGGTTTCTTACCTCTTACAATCATTTAATTTCGTGCTATTATTGTGCGGTTAAACAGTTTTAGTTTTAATCTCCGGTAAATCGGTGTTTTACACTACGGAGAGCTATTTCGACCCAGGTATGGCAAGTGGCATTTTGATTCACGTAGTTGTCGGCGCGGAAAAACGGACGGAGTTTTTTTCTGACGAACGTATTCGCATCGGCACCGACGAAGTTTGCAACCTGCAGATCCATTCCAAGAAGATCCCACTGCCCGGGGTCTGGCTGGAGATGGAAAAGGTCGAAGACTCTTACCGGCTGATAAATTTCCAACCGCAGTTAGGCGCCCAGTTAAACGAACGCCCTTTAAGCCGTTACATCCTCATCAGAGACGGCGACACCATCAAACTTCCCGATTCCGACATAGTATTTTCATTTTTCCAGCTGACCAGCGAATCGGCGCTGATCTCCGTCAACCGCGAATCGCATATCGCGCCTTTTATCGAACAGGCGGCGCTGGAAGCGGCCGGTTCGCCGCAGCGTGACGACGCCAAAAGATTCCTGCGCCAATTTGTCCGCGAGCTGGTGCGGGAAATAAGCTGGACCACGCGACTGATCATATTTACCCTGGCGGTCGGTTTTCTCAGCGGCATACTTTATCTGGGATTCGCCGTTTATAACGAGCTTAGAACCAGCCGCGAGCAGGCCGAAAAGCAGCACGAACTGATCCAGCGCCTGGAAGATCAAATGGCGCAAACCAGCTCCGATATCACCAAGATCGACGAAAACAGCCAGAAAATGATCAAGGCTGGGTCGCTGGCGCCGAACCTCAGAGTGCAGTACGGCACCGGCGTCTGCCTGATCTCGGGCACTTACGATCTGGTGGATAAAAAATCCGGCAAGCCGCTGCGTTATCCCGATCCGACGGCTTACGCTCCCGATCCGTATCAACCGCCGCCGCTGACCGAAGAAATGAACGTTCAGCCGCCGCCGCTGCGGCTTACTACCGAAGGTACCGGCAGCATCGTCGAATATGATTTTGTCGGCACCGGGTTTCACGTCGGGAACGGGTATATTCTGACCAACAGCCACGTGGTGCAGCCGTGGGCCGGCGACGACCAGATCAAGCAGCTGAACAAGGAAAATAACGGCCGGGCGCGGTTGAAAAAGATCGTGGCCTACTTTCCCGGTTTTCCCCAGCCGTTCCCTTTAAAGGTTCGGGATACAAATACGCGCGACGACCTAGCCGTCGCCGTGCTTGATCCGAATATGGTCTCGCCCGATATCCCGGTTTTGCCGCTCGACCTGGAAAGCTCGGATGCCATTACTGTGGGCAAGGCAGTGGTTTCGATGGGCTATCCGAACGGGCCGGACCGGCTGGTGGCGATGGTGGACGATGCGGAGGCGAGAAGCATTTACGCCCGCTATGGAACCTCGCGGCAGGCGCTGATCGGTTACCTGGCGCAGGCCAAACGAATTCAGCCGCTGACGACACAGGGGACGATCACCGATCTGGACGCGCACCGGATAGTTCACGACGCTAAAACGGCGGAAGGCGGTTCGGGGGCGCCGGTCTTCGGGCAGTCGGCCAAGGTCATCGGGGTAAATTTCGGCGTTTTCACCGAAAGCAGCGCGGCCAATATGGCGGTACCGATAAAATACGCGGTCGAAATGCTGCACAAAACGGGCTGGAAATCGGCCGAAGAACAAGTGCAGCAGCAAAAGCAGGATGAACTGAACCAAAATGCAAATACCGCCGCAAACGCTTCCAATAAAGTGCCGGCAGAAAAGGGCGGTAAATAACCATGCTCACTGATTCGACATTCGGGTTAATAGTATTTATTTCGGCCTACATCATCAGCCGCATTATCAGCGAAGGCTCGCTGCGAAAACTTTCCATCGAACAAAAAGGGATGCTGCTCGACGCGTTTTCGGGTTATCGCATTTACAGCCTCGTCGCGGTTTTTACCGTCGTCGTCAGTTATCTTTTATCGACCTATTTTTTCTGGCAGTACGATAAATTCCTGACGCCTTTTTTCTTCAGCCTGATACTGGCCGTTTTACTGCTTAACAGCCTTTTTGCTTACCGAAAGCTGCGCACGCTCAACCTGCCCGGCAGTTACATCAGGACTTTTTGGCTCAGCGCGATAATTCAATATATCGGTTTGATATTTCTGCTTGTCCCGGCGCTGGCAAGATCGTTTGGTTAATAAATGGATAATCTGGTTTTTTCAAACATGCTTCATCGCCCCGCGCGGACCGTCGTCAGCGTGCTGGGCATCGCGATGGGAGTTCTGCTGATCGTTTTCACCATTGGCCTGACCGAAGGGACTCTGCGGGAACAGGCCAACCGCGAATCGAATGTCGGCGCGGAAATAATGGTACGCGCCTCCGGTACGATCGGCATGAGCGGTTCGGAATCGTTTCGCCTGCTCGTCAGCGATGCGCAGGAGATCCTAAAAATAGAAGGTGTCAGAGCCGCGATTTCGATAGCGCAAAATACCGTCTCCGCCAGCGACAACAATTCCGGCAGCCGCCTGATCGACGGAGTGAATTTTGACGAGTACGCCGCGATGGCGGGGCTGAAAATAATCGAAGGGCGCGGCCTGGGACTGCGCGGCGACGAAGCCATTATCGACACCGGCTGGCAGCACCAGAAAAAAGCTAAGATCGGGGACAAGCTAAAACTATACGAACGCGATTTCACCATCGTCGGAACCTACGAACCGGCGGCGGGAGCGCGTGTCAAGATCCCGCTCGCCACGATGCAGGAACAGCTCGGCGGCGAAGGCAAATGCACTTCTTTTCTGGTGTCGGTAAAAGAGGGCTATAAGGCCGACGACGTCGCCCCCAAAGTGCAGGAGCGCTTTCCCGGCAACCAGGTCTTTCTCACGCGGGAACTGGAAGAGCTTTACATGAACGGCTTCGCGGCGCTCAATGTTTTTCTGAATGTGGTGATCGGAGTGGCGGCGGCGATCAGCGCGCTGGTCGTGCTGCTGACAATGTATACGACCGTGACCGAACGCACCCGCCAGATCGGCATTTTGAAATCAATGGGAATGTCACCCAACGGCATCGCCTGGATCATCGTCCAGGAAGCGATGCTGCTTAGCCTGCTCGGCGTGCTGGCCGGCGGTATCCTGACCGTTGCCATCGCCGTTATCCTGACGCGCACGACCACGCTGCAGATCGAGCTTTCGCCAAAGATCCTCGGCCTGACATTTATCATCGGATTGATCGGCGGAACACTCGGCGCGCTTTATCCCGCGATGCGAGCCGCCCGGATGGATGCCGTCGAAGCATTGAGTTATGAGTAGTAAATGGTGAATGGTGAATGGTGAATGGTGAATGGTGAATTTTAGATATCTCCAGGTCTGGAAGGGTTGCTTGCACCCGCTAAACGGCAATTTAAATTTGCTTCTCCTTGTATTTCCCGGCAAAAAGAAGAAACCCCGAATCACACCAAACACACGAACAAATTATTTCTTTTTAAGTACGGTTTAGTGTAATTTCGTGGTTCCTTCTTTCCTTACTTTCCCTCTCTTCCTTACTTCCTATTTCCTCATTTCCTTTTTCCCTGATTCCTTTTTTCCTACTTCCCCAATGCGAAGAAGGCATCAGCGGGAGCGCTTTCTTCGCCCGGCAACAGCCCGTATTTCAATTCCTTTTTTGAATTGCGTTTCATAAAGCTTTCGATCGCCGCGATGGTGCGCGGCAGTTTCCCGGTCATCCATTCGGTGCCCGTCGCGGTCACCAGCATATCGTCTTCGATACGGACGCCGATGCTTTTATACCTATCGAATGCGGGCTTGATCTTAGCGATAAATTCCCGCATCGCCGGGGTGTCGGCAAAATAATTCAGCGCGTCTTCGCGCACGTAAATTCCCGGCTCATTGGTAAAGGTCATTCCGGCTTTGAACGGCGCGCCGTAAGCGCCGACGTCGTGGACGTTCATTCCCAGCCAGTGCGAATTTCCGTGCATGAACCAGATGGTATATTGCGGAACCCCGTTGCCGGGATTTCGGCGCGACCGGCGCGGCGTGTTTTCCGTGCCCGGAATAATGGCGCCCACACCGGTGATCAGCCCCAGTTTCGCCAGGCTTGCCTCGATGCTTTTGGCCGACGCTTCCTCGACCTGCGTCATCGAAGAGCCGGGTTTGATGACCGCGGCGACGGCTTCCTGGGCGTCATAAACCGCTTGGTAGATCTCTGCCTGCGGTTTGGTAAATTTGCCGTTGACGGGAAATGTCCGCGTTACGTCGGCGGTGTAATGATCGTATTCCGCGCCCACGTCCATCAGCATCAGATCGCCGAATTTCACCGGGCTCTGCGATGTTACATAATGCAGCGTGGTGGCGTTCGGCCCGCAGCCCACGATCGAAGGATAGCCCCAATAATCGGCGTTGCGCCGGCGAAAGACGTATTCCACTTCGGCCTGCACTTCATATTCCATTTTGGCGCGTCCCGCCATCGTCCACGAACGCATATGCGCTTCGGTAGTGATGTCGATGGCGTGCTGCAGCAGTCTCAATTCGTAGGGCGATTTTACGTGGCGCATTTCGCCGAAAAGAGGCTGGGCATTTTCGATCTTGTAACCGCTGGCGGATTTCCATTTTTCGGCGAATTCGGCTTCCTGCGGGTATTCCCGCTTGCCGTCAGAGTCCAGATCGGTGAGCGGCAATAAAAGAAAGAGTTTCATCGCGGCGGTCTTGGTTTTGAAAAGAGCGTCGGTGTTAAAAACCGTAGCCCCTTCCTTGGAGTCAAAAGATTTCTTCGCCTTGAGAGAATCGAGGAACGGCTGCAGCTCCTCGGTGTAAAGAATATTTGTAACGCCGGACAGCCGCCGGGCGTCGTCCTTGCTGTACATCATGCCAGTCCAGGTTTCGGCAGCCGGATTTTTTTTCGGAATAAAAAGAATCTCCCGGAAATTTCCGTTTCCCGGAAGCAAGATCAGCGTGGCGTGCTCCTGTTTCAAATTGGTCAGGTAATAGAGGTCGTTTTCCTGCCGGTAGAAGTAATCGACGTCGCCGGTGTAGATGCGCGGTTCGGTGCTGAACATTATCATGATCGAGCCGTCGCCGATCCGTCTTGCGACTTCCGACCTTCGTTTGCCGAGTTCAGCCTGACGCTCGGCGTCGGTAAAGGCCGGTGCCGGCGGGGTAACCAAAATTCCCGACTGCGCGCTTGCCGCCGCCGCGTGTACAAACAGACAACCCAGTACTACCAGAAAACTCGCCAGAGCTCCCGCTTTTTTGCTTTTCATTTTTCCTCCGAAAAAGATGGTCTTAAACATTTCCTATAAGTCTATAATAATTTTCCCAAACTTTATCATCCGCCGATGCCGATTTTGATATCTTTCGACGTTTCATTGCCAAAAAAATCCGCCGCAAATACTCTCAAAATATATTTGCCGGGAGCGAATTTGGCGGTATCGAAAAAGTCTTCCCGCGCTTCGCCGTGCCTCACGACATTCGTCACGATGTAATTAAAGATAGTTTCGCCGGTCGCGCCCGACTTGCTTCCCGGCCCGTACACCAGCGGCACGGTTTGCTGGCCGCCGTCCGGCAGCGCGTCGAAAAGTATCGTATCCGGGAATGTATTAAGTTCTCCCGCCGCCTCGACCGCCGTCCCGTCCTCATGCAAAACCCGGTAACCTAACCGGAAAACTCCCAACCTGCGGCGCTCGGCATTGCCGTTCATCCGGTCGTAAGCGCGCGCGACGATGCGCAATTTTCCGCTCACGTTAATACGCTCGTTTTCTTTTTGGGTTTCACCCAGGCGGGCCCAGCCTTCGCCGTACAAATGAACTTCTTCGATCACCGGAGCGATCGAATCTCCGATCCCCGGCAGCGCCAGCGCCGCCAGCGCGTTGATCTCGCTGCCGGACCTGCCGGCGATCAAATGCACGTGGTTCATACTGTTGAGCGTGCCGATCGGTTCACCGGCGCTGAATTTCGTGCCGCGCCTGATCCGGACGCCGGTCATTTTTCCGGCCGGGTCAAAACCAAATTGAAACCGCGGATCGCCGAACGGTTCATTATTCCGGTCGCGCCCGAGCCGCAAGTGAATATAGCCTATTGTCGGCAGCCGGAGATTTTCGCGCAGCGTGTTAAAAAGCTGCGCCGGCACGGGGCGCAAAACTTTTTCCGGGCGGACGAAGCGCGCCGTTTCGCCATAGCCTCCGACAATGTCCAGCCCGTTGTGAAACCACGCATCCTGCTCTTCGACAGGGTCTTCAACGATCTCACCGCGGACCTCACCCATCGTTCCGGCCACTTCGCGGGCGCGCTCCGGCGGTTCGTACGGCCAGCGAGGCGGTGCGGCGGCGCGCATTTTTTCCGCCGTTAACCGGAGCCTGCCGATCTCGTCGGCTTTTATCCGGGCGCCCATATTACTATCTTTGTTTTGTAAAACCCGCACCAATTGATTTTCCGAATCGGCGACGAAAAGCTCTCCGTTTTCACCGAACGCGATCCCGGTCGGGCGATTAAAACGGGCCCCTCCGATCGGGCCGCTCCCACTGCCCCCGCTGCCTCCACTGTCGATCAGGCCGCGCTTTCCGGTGTTCAGTTTTTCGACAAACGGAAAAAAATGCCGTCCCCAGGCGTAGATCGTATTTGCTGCGGCGTCGGCGATATAGATCACACCCCGCGCGTCGATCTTTACGTCAACGGGTTCGGCAAAAACGGCCTGCAGAGGCAAAGCGGCCGGCGCGGATTCACTGCCGCCCCCGCCTGCAAAAGTAGAGATCCTGCCCGCCTTATCGATCAGCCGGATCCGGGCGTTTCCCGTGTCCGCAACCAGTACTTCGCCTTCCGCGGTAACGGCGATCCCGCACGGGGTGTTGAATTTTGCCTGGCCGCCGCTCTCCGAATCGGCAAAGCCCTGTTCCCCGCCGGCCAGGGTCGAAACCTTGCCGTTTTCGATCACCCTGATGCGGTCGTTGTAGGTATCGGCGACAAATATTTTGCCGCTCTCATCGACCGCGATCCCGACCGGCGCGTTAAAGAGAGCCGTATTCGCGTCGCCGTCCAGATAGCCCGGTTTGTTTTCGACGCCGGCAACGATCGAGGCTTCGTCATTAGTGACGTCGATCTTTTTTATGACGTGGGCGCCCGAATCCGCGACATACAAAGATCCGTTTTTGTCGAGCGCCAGCGCCGAAGGCGTATCGACCTTGCTCGTCACCAATTTTAACGCGCCGTTTTTATCAGCCATCCAAATCCTGCCCGCTTCACCGTCGCTGATAAACAGGTTTCCCCGCCCGTCGCTTGCCAGCCCGAACGGCTCTTTGATGACCGCGCCGCTTTCGTCCTGCGGAATACCGGCGAAAGTGGAAACTTTTTCAAAGTTCGCAGATCTTTCCGCCTTCCCGGCGCATCCCATAAATGCGAAAGACACGCCCAGGACGACGAAAAATAACGCCGGAGAGATGGTTATCTTGATCGCCGCTTTGAAAGAGGCAGCACTGTTTTTTGTACTTATTTTCATTCGCCCCGGCAGGTTGTTCGGTTTCCTAACTTTACTAATGGGTTTTGTCTGTTACTATTGACCACATCAAATTTTACAGGATTCCACAGGTTTTCAAAGGAGAGTATTATGTTTTCTTTACAGGATCTTTTAGGACAGGAAAACGGCCAGCAAGCGGTCGATCAGATCAGCCAGAATGTCGGCGCGGAGCCGAGCATGGTCAATTCCGCGGTGCAAATGGCCCTGCCGATGATCATCGGCGCGCTGTCACAAAACGCTTCTCAGCCGGGCGGCGCGGAATCGCTTTCAAACGCGCTGCAAAAGGACCACGACGGCAGCATTCTGGATAACATCGGCGGCCTGATATCCGGCGCTCAGCAGGCGGACGGCGGCGGCATCCTCGGCCACATCCTGGGACAAAAGCAGGGAGCCGCGGCGGATCAGATCAGCCAGCACACCGGCCTGAACGCCGGGCAGGTGGCGCAGATACTGATGATGCTGGCGCCGATCGTGATGGCATATCTTGGCAAACAAAAACGCGAACAGGGGCTCGACGCCGGCGGCCTTTCGAGTATGCTCGGCCAGCAGAATCAGCAGATACAAAGCTCGGGAAATTCGGTGGTCGATATGGTTTCGGGCTTTCTCGATTCCGATAAGGATGGAAGCGCGCTCGACGATCTGGCTTCGATGGCGATGAATTTCATGAACAAAAAATAGCGCGTTTCTTTAACGGACTTTAGGCAAAACAGGCGGCAACTTGGCCGTCTGTTTTTGTTTCTAAGCTCCGGGAGTGAAACCTTTAAGTTTATTGTCCGTAAAATCAAACTTAAGAATCTTTCCGATAATATTTCGAGGATATTTATGCACTTAAATTTATTTACACATTACCGAAAACTGATCTCACTGCTCTTTATTTTTCTGCTCACTTTACCGACGCTGGCCGCCGCCCGCCCATCGCGCGATTTTCTGCGCCACCTGACGGAAGACGCCATTAAAGAAGCGAAAAAAGCCGAACAGGATGCGAAGAAAAAACTGCCCCCGGTCAATTACATCCGCAGCCGCAGCGTCGATATCAAACACGTCGCGATCGATCTGCGTTTCGACTGGGACAGACAGCAGGCTTATGGCACGACCACAATTAGCCTGACGCCGTTTAAAACGCTCGACAAATTTACGCTCGACGCGGCGCTGATGACGATAAACTCGGTCAAATTAGCCGACGGCAGCGACCTCAGATTTCAGTACGATGTGAAAAAGGAAAACGACAATCTCGAAATAGCGCTGAGACGCGCCTATAACCCCGGCGAAGACATCACCGTCCGTGTAGATTACCGGACGAATTACGTCAACAAAGTAGAAAACAGCGCCGGTATTTTAGGATTCGGCCGCGGCCTGCGCTTTATCGCCCCGAATGAAGAGGAGCCGAACAAACCCCGGCAGATCTGGTCGCAAGGCGAAAGCGAATTCAACCGCTACTGGTTTCCCAGCTATGACAGCCCGAACGATTTTCGCACCAGCGAGCTGCGCGCGACCGTGGCGAAACCCTACACCGTTATCTCAAACGGCAAACTGGAAAACGTCGCCGACAATGCCGACAACACCCGCACGTTCTATTGGAAAATGGAGCAGCCTTATTCGAATTATCTGACCTCGATCGTGGTCGGCGAATTTGCCGAGGTCAAAGGCGATTATGACGGCATTCCCGTCAACAGCTATGTCTATAAGGACGAATACGAGGCGGGCGCGGTCACGACCAAAAATCTGCCGGCGACCGTAAAGTTTTTCTCCGAAAAAACCGGTATCAAATACCCCTACGCAAAATATGCCCAGACGATGGTCGAAGATTTCGGCGGCGGCATGGAAAACATTTCCGCCACCACGCAGATCACCGAAATGATCCACGACGAGCGCGAACTGCTGGACGGCAACAGCGAGGGTCTGCAGTCGCACGAACTAGCGCATCAATGGTTCGGCGATTATGTAACCTGCCGCGATTGGGGACAGATCTGGCTGAATGAATCTTTCGCGACCTATTTTCAAGCTCTTTGGGATGAGCAGCTCGACGGCGAAGACGAATTTCTCTACAGCGACGTGCTCAGCAACCAGAACCAGTATCTGGCCACCTGGAACCAGGACAAGCGCCGCCCGATCGTAACGAAATTTTACGCGGACAAAGACGCTTTGTTCGACAATTACGCCTACCCGCGCGGCGGCGCCGTGCTGCATATGCTGCGCAAACATCTGGGAGACGCAGCCTGGTGGAAAGCGATCAATCACTACCTGGTGAAAAATGCCCACCAGCCGGTTTCGACGGAAGATTTTCGCATCGCCGTCGAAGAAACCACCGGGCAATCGATGGATTGGTTCTTCGACGAGTGGCTTTACAAAATGGGACACCCGATCTTTGAGGTGACGCAAAATTACGATGAAGCCAAAAAGCAATTGACTCTGAATGTAAAGCAGACCCAGAAGATAGACCCCGATAACGAATACCCGCAGGTCGAACTTTTTCAGACGTACGTCGATGTCGCGATCGACAACAGGATCGAAAGGGTCTGGATCGAACCGCAGGTGGAAAATGTCTTCACCTTCGACGCGGCGGTGAAACCGAAGATCGTAAATTTCGATTACCAGAGCACGCTCATCAAGGAAATAACATTCGAGAAATCGGTCGATGATCTGATCTATCAAATGCAAAACGATAAAGACGTGCTCGGGCGGAACTGGGCGATGGAACAATTGGCGCAAAAAGCCGCTGCGGGCAGCGCCGATAAGAACAAGGTCAAAAAAGTTTTACTCGACGCGGTTGTCAAAGAATCGTTCTGGCGAAATCGTCAGGATGCGCTGGCCGCCGTTCGCAGCCTGGCCGCCTCGCCGGATTCCGATGAAGGACTCAAACTCGACGACGCCACGGTTCAGGTTCTGCTAAAAACCGCTAAAGATGATAAAGCGCTGATCCGCGCCGCCGCGATCTCTTTTCTCGGCGAAACCGGAGAAGCAAAATACGCCGATCTGTACCTGACGGCGCTCGGCGACCGTAGTTACGGGGTGGTCGATGAAGCGGCCGCGGCGTTGGGCAGGACAAAAAATTCCAGGGCGTACGATGCATTTGTAAAACTGACCAAAACGCCTTCGTGGCACGCGCGCCTTCAGATTGCGGGACTTGAAGGTTTGGCCGAGCTGGGTGATAAACGGGCTTTTGAGATCGCCTATAGATCGGCTAGCGATAAAAACCTGCCGCTGGCTGTCAGAGCGTCGGCCCTGTCGGTGGTGGGCGTGACCGGAAAAGGCGACCCGAGAGCTTACCCGCTGGTCGCGGCAGCTTTTAAAAAAGCGTTGGCAGGCAACAATCTTACGGCGACCTTTAATTCCGTTCAAGCGGTCATCTCCGTAGCCGACCCGCGCGGCCAGGAAGTCTTTGACATGTTAAAAGAAAAATACAAAGCCTCCGCCGGTGTGATGAACAACATAAACCAACTGGAAGCTGAATTCAAAAAAGCCGTGAGTGGTAATAGGTGATTGGTAATTGGTGATTGGTAATTGGTAATTGGTGATTGTGATTGGTGATTGGTGATTGGTGATTGTGATTGGTGATTGGTGATTGGTGATTGGTGATTATAGTTTAAGGATACCTTTCGCTGCTGTTCACTAATTACCCGTTACCAGTTACTATTTACCTGTTACCCGTTTACCAGTTACTATTTACCTGTTACCAATTACTAATTACCATTCACCACTATGACCGCTAAACTCAATGTAAATATCGACCATGTCGCCACCATTCGCGAAGCGCGCAAGGCGCCGGAACCGAGCGTTATTACCGCCGCCCTGCTTTGCGAACAGGCGGGCGCCCATGGCATCACGGTTCATCTGCGCGGCGACCGCCGCCATATTCAGGATCGCGATGTCCGCCTGTTAAAGGAATGCGTCAGCACCTATTTGAATGTGGAAATGGCGGCGACGGAAGAAATGGTCGGGATCGCTGTCGAGATAAAACCCGACGCCGTGACGCTGGTGCCGGAAAGCCCGGATGAGATAACGACCGAGGGCGGCCTGGATATCGTCAGCAACATCGCGATCTGTCGCGCCGCCGCCGGCAAACTGCGCGAAGCCGGTATTTACGTCAGTGTTTTTATCGACCCGGAACCGGCCCAGATCGAAGCCGCGCGCAGCATCGGCGCCCAGCAGATCGAAATTTGTACCGCTGAATACGCCGAACTTTGCCTCCGCGCAAAAGCCGAACACGGTGAGGGCGCTTCGCGCATCGGCCATGAATTACGCCGCCTTCGCGAAGCCGCTTCGCTGGCGCTGCAATACGGTTTGCGCGCCGCCGCGGGACACGGCCTGACCTATCGAAATGTGGGCGCGGTCGCCGCTATCGACGAAATCACGGAATTTAACATCGGCCATAACATCATTTCCCGCTCGGTCTTTGTCGGCATCGAACTGGCGGTGGCCGAAATGCTGGACGCGATAAGCTGACACCTTTGGCAGAAACACGACAGTTATGGAGCGTGTAATTTCCCTTAAATAAACACGCTCCATAACTTTCGCGTTTCAGGGTTAGAATACTTTGTGGTCTTCACTTATTTATTTTTTAAGAATCCGGGTGAAAATATCAGCAGCGGCAAAAGAGTTATCAGGCCGAAAATGATAAATGAAGTATTGTGCGAGGCTTCGCTGAATTTGGCGACGATGTAAATGCCGTAGTAAGTCAGCCCGCCGCTGATCAGCAGCGCCATCCACCAGGCTTTTCTTTGCAGCCTTTTCAGATCGCCTGAAATATAGATCAGCGCCGTGCCGGTAACGACCATCGTCAGGCTGGCGAAAACCCAGACAGCATAATAGGTTTTACCGAGTCCGGGATCGAGCCTGCCATCGGCCATCGGCTGTAAAACTCTCGCCGGCAAGGCAAAGAAAAAATGGGGAATGACGGACAGGATCAGCAGCGCTCCGCTGAGACGCGCCGCCCAGGCTGCGATAATATTTCCCTTCATGCGTTGATTTTACCGCAATCAGGACGCGGAAGCTTCTTTGCCGAAGTAGGATCTGAAAAAGACAAGCGCGGGAAGCAAAATTATTAGCCCGTCGATCAAATACGCGACCATGATATGAGGCACTTCATGGCCGTATTTCCATATCGTGACCGCTCCGAAAATGCCGATCCCAGCCCCGTAAAGAAACGCTGTCCACCAGGCCGATCTTTTTCCGTTTTTAAGATCGTTTGCGACCAGCAGAAGTCCGGCCCCCAGCAGGAACATCGATATCACCGAAAACAGCCAGAACATATAAATGGTTTCGTTCGTGCCCGGCTCCGCTTTCAATTGAACGGGCGGCAGTCCGAAGAGATAATGCGGAACGGCCAAAAGCAGCATCATTATCCCACCGATCCGCGCCGCCCAGGCTACGATATTAGTTCCCATCATAAGAATTTGAGTATACGCTCTAAAATAAATTGCCACTAGCTTTAACCTAAATTAACTGGGCTAAAGCTAATGGCAATTTATAAAGCAGCGAACAAAGCTAATGCTCGAACTCTAAAACCGTTTTACACTCGACCTGTCGCAAAAACAAAAAAGGATAAGACCTTCGTCTTATCCTTTGCAAAACGATCAATACGGTCATTGCCTTTTTGAGGTCACTTTTGAACTCATCATATCAATGATTCCGCCGATGAGGTCGGCGCCGACCTTTCCTCCGGCAAAACCCAGCAGGGCGATCCCGAACATACCGGCGCTGGCGAAATGAGAGCCTAAAACGCCATATGTAACGGCGCCTAAAACAGCACCGATCAAGCCGTCTCTCAGTCCATTCTGCAGATACGGCCCCGGATCTGGTCCCGGTCCGGGGTCTGGTCCTGGTCCCGGTCCGGGCCACGGCCATGGCCATGGCCAGGGCCACCACCATCGGCGCCACCAGTTAGTGCCGCACCAACCCATTAAAGCTGCTAAAACGAATTCCATAAGTCCTCCTGACTTGTAGATATTGGGATATGGAGTACTTTAGACAAGTGGTAGAATTAACTTGTCGTCTTATATTGGACGGGATTTCACCAATTAGAACAGTTCTATAAACTATTACGCGGATAAATGCAAGTAAAATTGCAGTCAACAGCCATCCAATACGCAAACAAAAAGGACAAAGCCGAAACTTTGTCCTTTTCACTTAATGCAATTGCCGGTTATTTATTTGCCGGACAATAACTGCAGGCGGGCCTGCGCGCGTCCCAGTCTTTCCTGTTCGGCTTCGGTATCTTCGAGGGCGTCTTTCGATACCGCCAAAGCTTTTTCCGCTTCGGCCGCGTCGATTCGTGCCTGTTCGGCGTCGATCTCATCGGCAGTTTCGGCAATTTCCGCCAGCACCGAAACGGTGTTGATGCCGACCTCGACGAACCCGCCGGAGATGACCATTTTTTGCGCCGCGCCGGCCTTCGTGAACGAAAGAATGCCCGGTTTTAGCGCCGAGATCAGCGGGGCGTGATTCGGCAGAATGCCGACCTCACCAGCCAGCGTCGGGATCGTCACCGCATCGACCGTCTCGCTCAGCACTTTCTTTTCCGGTGTAACTATGTCGAGTTTTATCATCTTTTATAGCTACCTCAATTAACCTTCCGCCGCCATTTTCTTGGCTTTTTCGCGGGCCTGCTCGATCGTGCCGACCATGTAGAAAGACTGTTCCGGCATATCGTCGCAGTTGCCTTCGATGATCTCGCGGAAACCTTTGATGGTGTCTTCTACTTTGACGTACTGTCCCGGAATACCGGTGAACTGTTCGCCGACCGTGAACGGCTGCGAGAAGAAACGCTGAACTTTACGCGCGCGGGCCACCGTCAGTTTGTCATCTTCCGAAAGCTCGTCGAGCCCGAGGATCGCGATAATATCCTGGAGGTCTTTATAGCGCTGTAAGATGCGTTTGACCGACTGCGCCGTATTGTAATGCTCGTCGCCAACAATCAGCGGATCGAGAATGCGCGAGTTCGACGCGAGCGGATCGACCGCCGGGTAAATTCCCAGCTCGACGATCTGGCGCGACAGCGCGGTGACCGCGTCAAGGTGAGCAAAGGTCGTCGCCGGCGCCGGATCGGTATAATCGTCCGCCGGTACGTACACGGCCTGGATCGAAGTGATCGCGCCCGTTTTGGTCGAGGTGATGCGTTCCTGCATTTCGCCCATTTCCGACGCGAGATTCGGCTGGTAACCTACCGCCGAAGGCATACGTCCGAGCAAAGCCGATACTTCCGAACCGGCCTGGGTAAAGCGGAAAATATTATCGACGAAAAACAGCACGTCATTTCCCTGATCGCGGAAATATTCGGCCACCGTCAGTCCCGACAGGGCGACACGCAGGCGCGCTCCCGGGGGTTCGGTCATCTGTCCGTACACCAGCGCCACCTTGGAATTTTTGATGGTTTCCATATCGACCTTGGAAAGATCGAAAGCGCCGGTTTCTTCCATCGCCTTCTTGAACTCTTCGCCGTAGGTGATAACTTCGGATTCGACCATTTCACGCAGCAGATCGTTTCCTTCGCGGGTGCGTTCGCCGACGCCCGCAAAAACCGAAAAACCGTCGCGGCCCTTGGCCACGTTATTGATCAATTCCATGATCAAAACCGTTTTGCCCACGCCAGCGCCGCCGAAGAGGCCGATCTTACCGCCGCGCACAAAAGGCTGCACGAGATCGATGACCTTGATTCCGGTTTCGAACATTTCAAGTTCCGTCGCCTGCTCATCGAATGACGGGGCGTGGCGATGGATCGAAGCGCGGGTTTCCGATTTTACTTCGCCCAGTTCGTCCACCGGATCGCCGATCACGTTCATTACACGGCCCAATGTCGCCGGGCCGACCGGAACGCTGATCGGGCCGTCCAGATCGATCACCTTCATGCCGCGGATCATACCGTCGGTCGGCAGCATCGAAACCGCGCGGACGCGGCCTTCACCAAGGTGCTGCTGAACTTCGGCAACGACGTCGATCCTGGTTTCCACGTCGAAACCTTCCGAAACAATTCTTAAAGCTTGATAAATAGGGGGTAAATAATCGTCTGAAAATTCTACGTCAACCACAGGGCCGATGATCTGCACCACGCGCCCGGTTCTCTGACCATTTCCATTATTAGCCATTTAATTAATAGTCTCCTCTATAATAAGAAAAAGGTTTGATAACAAAGGAGAAAGAATATCATATTGATTTTATAAGGGCAAAGTGAGGTTGTGAGAAAAGTTACAAGGCTCAGGAAAAGCCTCAAAAAACAAAATCACGGCAAAGAAATTCTTTGACGTGATTTCGTTCTACCCCCTTGTTCCCCTTGTTCGTTGCTTCCCTCCCGGGAAATCGTGTGCCCTTAAGGCAAAAATTAAGCGCCCTTGTGGCAAAAATTATGCGGCGGTCGTTTCCCCGCCCAAAAGTGTCAGAACCTCACCTGTGATGTAACTGGAATCGGCATTCGAGGCAAAAAACACGAACGCCGGGGCCACTTCTTCCGGCTGCGCCGGGCGTTTCATCGGCGTATCCGCGCCGTGTTTTGCGACCTCTTTGGCCGGTTTATCCGCCGGATTTAGCAGCGTCCAGACCGGGCCCGGCGATACGCAATTGACCCGAATTCCCTTTTTTACCAAATTCTGCGCCAGCGATTTGGTAAAGGCATGGATCGCGCCCTTGGTTGATGAATAATCCAGCAAAGTAGGGCTGCCTTCCAGGCCCGTGATCGAACCGCTGTTGATTATCACTCCGCCTTTTTTCAGATGCTTCAGCGCCGCCCGCGCCATATAAAAGTAGCCGAAAATGTTTGTCCTGAAAGTTTCTTCCAGTTGTTTATCGGTAATGTCGGCCAGCGATTTCTGGTTGTGCTGGTAGGCGGCGTTATTTACCAGGATGTCCAGTTTGCCGAACGTTTTTACCGTTTTCTCGACGGCGCGGCTGCAAAACGCCGATTTTTTCACATCGCCTTCGATCAGTAAGGCCTTGGTTCCCTCTTTTTCGATCTGCGCCGCGGTTTCCTCCGCGTCGGATCTTTCTGCCGGCAAATAAACCAGCGCGACATTTGCGCCTTCGCGGGCAAAAAGCACCGCCGCCGCCCGGCCGATCCCGGAATCGCCGCCGGTAATGATCGCCACCTTGTTCTTTAATTTGTCCGCGCCCTTATAGTTCGGCGCGAGATATTGCGGGGCCGGCGTAACTTTCGATTCCAATCCCGGCCGTTTCAGATGCTGTGCGGGGAGCGGATTTTTTGGACGCGAACCTTTTTGCGCACCCTTACCCACACCTGAAGTGTCTTTTTTTATTACACTTTTGTTTGTATTTTTATGGGATGAAGTGTTCGTTTTTGTTACAGATGATTTTTTCATTCAACGATCAAAATTTCAATTCGGTTTATACGCCATGATATCCGTAAGGTCTTTTAGCGGTGAAAATGATTCCGAATCCTTCAAAATTTTGCTGATTAACCGGTGCCCAGGGGCTTTTTTCTGCTTCTTTATCGGGTAGGCCACGCTTTTGATCGTTATTTTCGATATTTTCAACCTGGCTCTTTTGCTTATCTGTATACTTCTCTCTATTACCCCTGGGCATTCCGGTTGTCCCCCCCTTGCTCGTTCGTACGATTAATCAAAGCAAGCGCCATGCCACATTTCGAGGCAGAAATGCGACGGTTCTGGAGCGTGCCTTTTAGCATTCAATAACACGCTCCATAACTGTCGCGTTTCTGCCTATGCACCACTTCCTCCTTTTCATTGACACCCGCAGGCCGTTTTAGTAGCCTCGAATCTGAATTCGAATTTGTTTTTTTAAGGAATTATTTTAGTTTGAGTAACTTGAAAAAAATAGAGCTGCCGCAGCGCGCGGTCGAAGCGCTGTTCGGCGTCCACGATCAGAATGTTAAGTATCTCGAATCGCTGCTGGCGGTTACGATCGGCGCCCGCGGCAGCGAGCTTTTGATCGACGGCGATCCGAAAGATATCGCCACCGTCGAGACGATTTTGCTCGATTTTGCCGATCTCGTCTCGCAGGACAGTTCGATCACCGACCGGGAACTGCGCGACGCTTTTAAGCAGATCGCCGAAGACCGCACCTATTCCCTGCAGGATCATTTTGCCAAGGCGCGTTTTAACCCATCCGGCAAAAAACAGGTTGCGGCCAAATCCGCCAACCAGCGCAAGTATCTCGAAGCTATCCAGAACAACGATCTGAGTTTCGGCATCGGCCCGGCTGGCACGGGAAAGAGTTTCCTGTGCGTAGCGATGGCGGTTCACGCGCTGTTTCAAAAGCAGGTCAGCCGCATTATTTTGACGCGCCCGGCGGTCGAGGCCGGCGAGCGGCTCGGGTTTCTGCCCGGCGATCTGCAGGATAAGGTCGATCCATACCTGCGGCCGCTTTATGATGCCCTATTCGACCTGGTTGACGCAGAACGGGTTTCAAAAATGCTCGAGACGCGTATCATCGAGATCGCCCCGCTGGCGTTCATGCGCGGCCGCACGCTGGCTGACGCCTTCATCATCCTCGACGAGGCGCAAAATACCACCAGCGAACAAATGAAGATGTTTTTGACCCGCATCGGCTACGGCTCAAAAGCCGTCGTGACCGGCGACAAGACCCAGATCGACCTGCCGCGCGGCCAAAAAAGCGGCCTGATCGAAGCCGAAACCGTACTGGCCGGTATCGAAGGCATCGAATTCGTCTATTTCACCGATAAGGACGTCGTCCGCCACAAGCTGGTGCAGATGATCGTCAAGGCGTATGAAAGCCACACCGAAAAACGGGACGAATAAGCCTGGAGGTTTAGAACTCGGGTTTAGAGTTCAAGCTTCAGCTTGTCCTGTCGGTAGCGTCGGTGGTAGCGGCCGGGTTTTGTATTCTTGTCAGTAGCCTCGGCGTGAGTCGATGCGTAATAGACCCGTTAGGGTCGTAATATTTATAGAAACGGACGAATAAAAATTTATGAAGCTCCGTAGGAGCGGCATATCGTTCCTGACGGAACTCACATATTTATTGGTTAGCATTTCTATAAATATCACGTTCCTACGGAACCAAATCAAAAGACAAGCTGAAGCTTGAACTCTAAACAGTGTCTTATGCCCCAGGTCATCAACAGCCAGCGCAAGGTCGAACTCGACGGCAAAGTCTTCGAAGGGTTTCTCGAACACGCTTTTGCTACCATCACGGAAATATCGGATAAGACCGCGACCGTCGCTTTTATTTCCGATCGCCGGATGAAACAGCTCAACCAGTTTTTTCGCGGAAAATATTCGACTACCGATGTGCTTTCCTTTCCGCACCAGGCCGATGATTTCGAGCAGGAAGAGGCAAACAATCTCGGCGATATAATTATCAGCGCCGAGCAGGCCGAGCGGCAGGCAAAAGAGAACGGTTTGACGCTGGAAGACGAGATCCGGCAATTGATACTTCACGGTTTGCTTCACCTGGTCGGCTACGATCATGAAACCGACGACGGCGAAATGAACGCGATCGAGCTGAAACTGCGCAAGCAGCTTGGCATTTGAATCCGTTAGGGCAAACTACGCGGATAGCTTTTCCAGTAATTCACCGATAAAATTCAATCCATGGCGGCTAACACTAACACCGGGCCGGAAAACCTTCAGTTTTCGTCCAGTATCGCGGGCGATGCCTGGCACACGCATGCAAATAAAGCGTTGCATACCTGCTGGTATTTCGACGCCGTCAGCGACGACGGACGCGATTCGCTGGTGGTATTTTTCTTCGACAATTTTATCTTTTCTCCGCGCTATAATTCTGTAAATCAAAGAAAGATCGAAAACCCGGAAGCCATTTTCCCCGCGCTGGCGCTTTATTACTATCGCGACGGCAAGCCGCTGCACACCGTGGTCTGCGAACACGATAAAGCCGCGTTTACCGCCGACGGGGAAATTCCTTCGTGCCGGATCGGAAATAATTCTTTTCAATTCGAAGCCGCTCCGTATGGCGAAGGCTATCTTTTACAGATCGATACGGAACTGAAAAACGGCGGCCGCCTGAAGGCAAATCTGGAATGGTTGATCGTCGAAGGAAATTTTTTGCCCGCGGCGCAAAGATCCGGCGGCAGCCACGAATGGAATCTGGTCGCGCCCCGCTGCGATGTCACCGGTAAACTGGATGTGTCCGGCAGATCGGGAAAAAAAGAAACTTTGCAGTTTCGCGGCACCGGCTATCACGATCACAAAAGCGACAGCCGCTGGCTGCCGGCCGTGCTGCGGCGCTCGCATTGGGGGCGCGCTCATTTTGCAGATATGACGGCGATCTTTTACGATTATCGCGAGCTCGATTCCGGCGAACCGGTGACCCGCGTCCTGCTTTCATCGGTCGGGGGTTTACAGGAAAAAACGGCTTATTCGGAAGCGAAAATTTTTCGTAGAAATATTTACGGGCTGCGCTACCCGCAGCGGCTGACGTTTTACACGCGGGGCAATTTACGTCTGCGGATAAAGCAAATTCAAAAGATCGATTCGGGTTTTCACTACATCCGCTTTCTCAGCGAAGCCGTGCTGACCGTCGGCGACGGGAAGCCGCGCAAGACCGTTGCCATCACCGAATTTTTCGACCCCAAAGCGCTCAAATACCGCTGGCTCGATTGGCTGGTTAACAGGCGGATCAACCGCATATCTTAAACTCCCCTTCTTATGAAGGAGAGGTGGCGCTGCTCTCCGCGCCGGGGTGGTTCTCTCTCCACACTATAGATTTTCCTTGCTATAAATAAGTCCAATCTTACTCACATCCCTTAGCTGCTCTTCCAGCGCCGCAGATTCGGGATTACTTTATTCGACATTTCTGTAGCGTTCTCCACCGTGAAGCCCAAATTTGCCGTCATAAAATCGACTGAACTCTGCAACATTTCACCCAGCGTCTGATCGGGATTGGTGAACGCTCCGTTTTGAAAACAGAAGGAGCAGTATTCCGGGTTTTTCGCGCCGTCGGCCATCGTGCCGAAATTCGCGAACTCGTCGGAAACCGGCATCCCGCAGCTCTGACAGCGAACTTTATCATCCATAATGTTTCTCCAGTTACCAGTTACCAATTTATTTATTGCAGTTTGACCGCCGTTCCGTAGGCTAGAACTTCGGTCGCGGTTTGCGAAAACTCGGTCGCGTCGTAACGCATTCCGATGATCGCGTCGGCGCCGATCGCCTGCGCGTGATGGACCATCCGATTATATGCTTCGATCCGCGCTTCTTCGCAGACGGCGGTGAATTCTTCGATGTTCCCGCCGGCAAGGGATTTCAACCCGCCGATAAAACCGCGCCCGATGCCGGTCGCCCGCACCACGATACCCCGCACGATCCCGCCGTACTCGACGATCCGTTTTCCTGCCACTTCATTGCCCGTTGTTACGATCATTTCCTCATCCTAACCTTTCGTTTTATTCATATCTTAAGGCTTCGATCGGGTTTAAACGGCTGGCTCGAAAAGCCGGCAGCACACCCGAAACAAAAGCGATCCCACAGATCAGCAGCGCCACCAGAATAATCGACACCGGCGAAAATAACAAAAAACTATACCCTTCAAAAGATTCGAGAAAATATTTCGAAGCCACGCTGCTGGCGATGCTTCCGACCACGACAGCAGCGCCGATTCCCAGCACCGCGCCCCAAAATCCGATGAATACCGATTCCAGCGTGAACAGCAGAAATATTTTTGCCCGGCTCATGCCCAGCGACTTCTGCAGGCCGATCTCCTTGGTGCGTTCCATCACCGCGATCACCAGCGTATTGATAATGCCGAACGAAGCCGCCAGCAATGAGATAAAAGCAAAAAGATTCATGCCGATCTGGAAAATTCCGATCGCGTCGTAAATACGCTGATTTTGATCGGCGTATGTTTCGGCGTCAAAACCTTTTTCGCTTAAGCCGGTTTTCAACGCCGCGATCTTTTGCGGATCGCCGGTATTTAGCTGCAATGAAAAGTCGAAAAATTTGTCGTAGTTATCGGCGCCTTTTTGCTGGGCTTCGTAGATCTTTTTCTCGGTCGCCTGGTCGATCGTGGAAAATTTGGATTCGAGCATCCCTTTGGTCGAGATACCGACGATCTTTAGTTTTTCCGTCTGCATCTGCCGCGGATTTCCCGCCTTGTAGCCGACCGTGACCTCTTTGCCGATCAGGCTCGCCAGATCGTCGGCCATTATCTTCGCTACGCCGTATTGCAGAATGATCTGGCCTTCGCCGGTGACCTGCCCGCCGGCCTCGATCTTTCGCGTCATCCCTTTGGCCATGGCGTTTAGCCTGGTGCGGTATTTTTTAACACTGTCCAGCGTGACGTATTCGGAATGGATGGGATAGCTGGGCGTGAAATCCACCACCTCGGGAAATTCCCCGGCCAGTTTTTCGATCTGCGAAAAACTTACGAACATCGTGCGCGGGTCGATCTCGGCTGTGGCGGGCGCGTCCTCGGTATATTCCACCGCTCCGCGCTGTGCGTTTTGCGCTTCGACACCCAGTTTTTTGTTTACAAAAAGAACCTGCGTCCCCTCGTAATTTTTCACCTGTTTTTCGATGTAATCCGACAGGCTGTCACCGATCGCATTTGTAATCGTTAAAGTGAAAGCGCCGACGAAAATGGCGAGAACCGTCAGCAGTGTCCGGAGTTTGTTGCGGAATAAATTACGGTTTGCCGTGACGATCAGATCGGAGAGTTTCATATCCTGCCTTCTTCCGTGACGATACGGCCGTCTTTGAGTTCGATGCGGCGCGAACATTTGCCCGCCAGTTCATTATCGTGAGTCACAATTATCAGAGCGATCTTGCGGCTGGCGTTCAATGCGAACAATTCATTTTCGATCATATCCGAGGTGTAGGAATCGAGATTGCCGGTCGGTTCGTCGGCGAAGATGACTTTGGGTTCGGAGACCAGGGCGCGCGCGATGCAGACGCGCTGTTTTTCCCCGCCGGAAAGGTCTTTGGCCTGTTTTTTCGCCTTGTCCCGCAGCCCGACGACTTCGAGGTAGTGCTGCGCTTTGGCTCGCCGCTCCTTCTTGGAGACACCGCGGATCTTTAGCGGCATGATGACATTTTCCAGCACGGACTCGCGCCCGCTCAGGAAAAATTGCTGGAAGATAAAGCCGAAGGTCTCGTTGCGAAACGAATTGAGTCTTCTTTCGGAGAGACCGGATATTTTTGCGCCCTCGAACAAAATGTCGCCGCTCGTCGGAGAATCAAGACAGGCCAGCAGGTGCATCAGGGTCGATTTACCGCTGCCGGATTTACCCGTAATAGCCAGACAGTCGTCCGGCGCGATACTGAGATTTACGTTATCGAGCGCCGTAAAACTATCCGACCCGCTTTTATATGTTTTGAAAATATTTTCCGCAACCAGCATAATAGCTTGTTACGTCAGGTCACGCGGGAAAGTTCAGAATACGCGTTACGTGATACACGATTCGTTCGAACGTTTGGTAAACTTAATGTTTGTTGAGGAGTTTTTTTCCTTCGGGATGCAGCAAAATTAATTGGTAAATAGGATTTTGTCTGAGAACGTGCAATTTCAGGTAAATAAGGCTGGCGAACAAAAGCATCATATTAGGCAGCAAAAGTATACTGAATACCAAAATCAACGCTCCAATCGAATCGGCAATTTTAGTAAAAAAGTAGGCATAAGTAAGCGCTATTGACAACCACCCTGCGGGCGAGCAAAAAAAGGCAAGCGAGTGCAATACGATCTGTTTAACGGCTAATCTTTGCCTGGTGAAATGAGGCAAAATATCATGAAAGTTTTGTAAAGGAAAAAACAGCGAATTGGAGATTTGCGATAGATTAAAACGTCGGCGCAGTTTTAAGTGCGATATTATACCCAGAGTAAGAATAAAAAATACCGGAGACAGCATGAGCCAAATCGCCCAAATCGTCGAAATCGGTTCCGGAAGGCTGGTATTTTTAAAAGGATTGCCATATGAATTATAATAGTTAATCCACAATAAAATAGAAAAGTAAATCGAAAGGGTCAAAAAAACGAAAAGACCATTTCCTAATAAATATGCCCATCTTTTTTTATATTTTTGCTCACTTCCGCTCTCGACAGTAACGCCCCCTCCTGTTTTTAAGGCATACTGGACGGTCATAGCCGTGTTTTTTCTTATCTGGTCTTTCAAAATGTCCAACGGGAATTCTTCTGTGCCGCTGAATCCCAAGCTCTCCAGAAATGGCACCTCTTCCTGACTTTCAAAGACAGAGATAATTTCAGAATTTTTATTATCTATGAAGACAACGTCAGGAACCCTATCGGCCTTGATCATTTTAATGATCGCGGGAAATAAAATTTTGAATGAGAGCCGTCCAAGTGTTTTTGAATAAACGGCGTGTATCGATAGACCGGATAAGTTATGTTTGAGGATCGAAAAAGCTACATCGTTTATTAATTTTTTCTCCAGAACAAAAAAAGTAGATGACTCGGGAATGTCCGGATAAAACCAGCCGTCACCAGTAAAGTCGAAATACGTTGAACTGCTTGGGGAAATTGAAGTAAGTTGTTTTAGCTCTTCCTCTACGAACGGATTTTTTAGCATTTGGCTGATCATAAATGATGCTTTTTGCGCAAAAGGATGAGGGTATTCGATATCGTAGAAAGTAAGCAGGGTCTTGGCGGATTCCCCGGTATTTATCTCGGACAATACCTCCATTATACCCTGCTGTGTCAACATAATAGAAATTAAATTAGATGGCCCTTCGGAAGATTGGCCGGGTGGTAATAATTCAATAATAGTTATTTTCAGGGAATCGTGGACTTCATCAGTTTGCACCTGTTCCGGCGTTATTTCTTTTGGCCATTCAATTTTATTTTTCAGTCTTGATATAGCCAAATTGCCAAAAGAAACGATCGCGCTTATCGCCTGTTCACGAATCGCCGGTTTTCTATTTCCTAATAGAAGTATGAGGATAGGAAGGCTATGAGTTATTCTGGCTTTTCCCAGAATGGCAATTCGATTCAGATCGACATTTTTTACCGGTTCCTCTACCGGAATATCCGATGCGTTTAAAGTATCAAGTGCGGTAATGAGGTTTTGCGATAATTTTTGCTCTATTTTTACGGCTTTTTCATTAAAATCGGAAGCGATTCTCGAGATCACATTTACCAGCTCTTCGCAATTTCCGCCGCCGCATGTATCCAGCGCTTCCAGCAATTTATCGATGATGACGCCGGAAACTTTTTCGTCACAATGCTGCGCATCGCCGATGCAGTATCCGGCTAATATCGTCCTTTCAAGACTATCGACCGCTCCTATCTGAGCGATCAGATCTGTCGCATCATCAAGTAATCCGGCGTAGAGAAGAAGAACCTCGCGCCATTCCTGTTTATCCAGATTTTTATACAATAAATTTACATAAGACGGGGTTAATTGAATATGCTTGGCCACCAGATATTCCTGAAGCGTAAGGTGAGAGAATCCGAATACTCCGATCGAACGCTCCGTCAAAAGGCCGCTGCGCAATTCAATTTCTTCCAGCATTTCTTTCGCCGGCATTCCGATGCCAAGCCGCTTAACTTTGTCGCCGATCAAATTTTCCAGTTCCGCTCTAGATGTTTCACCTATACCTTGCCGTTGAAATTCAAAAGCGATTTCACGCAGTATTGCTTCCTTCTGAATGGGCGTGATCGAAGCCGACTGATGCCCGGCGATACCTCTGGACCTGTCCCAGGCATCGATTAAAAGCTCTATGCACTGCGAATAAAGGATCGTCCTGCCGCGGGGTAATAAATTTCTCGCAAAATGGACGAGGCAAATAAGCGAGAGAAGCATCGGATTGGAAGCAACCGCCAGGATCCTGTTTTTGGAATCTATCGCTTCCAGCAAATTCTTTGAACTTATCTCTATCGCCGGTCTGACGGTTTTCTGATTATAATCGTTCCAAAGTTTTTCAAACTTATCGGCGTCTCTGACTTTGTCCGGGTTATCTAGTTGCAGCCGGGCGTACTCGGATTGCGTAATGACGGCACGATGCCACCCCGACACAAAACGCTGAATTTCTTCCCGGCTGAAATCCTGTGTCTGTAGTACATTGAAATCACCCGACAATAACGACTGCCAGCCCGCGATACGGCAGGTAACTATGTAGCGATTTTTCGGATATCTCGCAGCAAAAGCATTTATCTTTTCCGCTACCAGGTAATGAGTTTTTTCATCGACGACCTCGTCTAACCCGTCGAGCAAAATGATGCATTGCCCGTTTTTTAAGTTTTTCTCGAAATATCCTTTCGGGCATTCATCGAGCAGATCAGCCGGCAGGATCTGTGTTTCCCTGTCGATCAAATCATCTAAAATGGAATTGTTATTGTTCGACAATCTACGCAAGGGGATAAAGATCGGCAAAAGATCGTCATGGATATATAGTTTCTCGCCCGCTTTTTTCTTTAAAAAAACCAATAAAGAATAGCTCAAGGTTGTGGTTTTACCCGTCCCCGGCCCGCCGAGTATCACCATCTTGTCGTATTGTGACATGGCAGTGGCAAAGGAAACGGCGGTCGGGGGATCGACACTGCCCTCCGCGTTTCCCGCATTCTTCTCGGAGGTGTTTTGGTTTCGGTCGAAAGTAGAAATCCGCAGCGATACAAAAACCTCCTCTAACAAAGGGCGGCTGATCCCCGTCGTGTAAAATCCGATAAGTTTCAGATATTTGTGCTGTGTGGAGATAATATCTGCATAGATACGCGCAAATCTTCTTTCAGCTAATTTTCCATTTCCATATTTACCAAGACGGTCAAGAATCCAATTAAATGCTGTCTTTATCTTATCTTGTAAAACCGCTCCTAAAGCCCCGATCAATCCAATGATAATGGTCAGTAATAAACTTTCGTTAGTGGCATATTTTTCTAGCAACTCTTTCCAAATATCCCTGCCGGAGACAAACATCTCTTGGGAAGAGCCTTCCCTGATTTCGAGTTTTTTTTCTAAGAGGGTCTTTCCCTCACCGTCTGTAACTTTTACTTTATAGTTTGACGGTTTTATGGGAAGGTCTTTGATCTGCAACTTAAGTGGCGTCTGCGTTAAACTTATTTTGGCCGCCTCTAACGCTCCGGCCCATATCATATCCTCTATGCGCAGGTTGGATTGATCCTCGTCATTAACAAATCCCCTTTTGTTAAATTCAGGGATACTTACCCATTCCGCATCGGTCAACTGTCCCGAATTGTTTCCGAGGTAAAAATATTTTTTCGTTATTTTTAGAATCTTTTGTTCATCGAGGGGATGAAGGTCGTCCGTTACGCGGATCTCTAAATACTGATCCCGCGATTCATGAAAGATTTGACGGAGATCTAGTGTGAAATTAACCGAGGTTTTTGTATCTTGAGCAGCTAAAACTGAACTAAATAAAAGGAGAAAAAGAAAGACGTAAGGCCAAAAACGGACGCAGAGAAATATGCGCTGAACTTGCGGAAGAAATTCTGTCTGCATAATGTATAAGCTTCAAAAGAAAAAATTCTCCCCTTATCTAAATTGAAGAAAGGAGTTAAGTGAGCTATGAATTTTGTTCATATTAATAAGCTTTAATCTTTGAAATGTCAATAAATTTCTCATCTGCCGACAACGGCCTTATTTGAATCAATATTATTGATTACTGAGAAGCTGCCGCAAAACGTAGGGCAAAATGCCGCCGCCCTTGTAGTATTCCACTTCGATCGGGGTGTCGATGCGCAGGATCAGGCTGACTTCCTGCGTCGAGCCGTCCGCGCGCGTGATGTGAAGCCTCGCGTCCTGCTGCGGTTTGATCTGCTCGACTTCGAGGCCGGTGAGGTCGAAGGTTTCGCTGCCGTCCAGACCGAGCGACTGGATCGAATCGCCTTCCTTGAACTGCAGCGGCAGCACGCCCATTCCGACCAGATTCGAACGGTGAATGCGTTCGAACGACTGCACCACGACGGCTTTTACACCCATCAGGCGGGTGCCTTTCGCCGCCCAGTCGCGCGAGCTTCCGGTGCCGTATTCCTGCCCGGCAAAGATCATCAGCGGCGTGCCTTCGTCCTTGTATTTCATCGCCGCGTCGTAAATGGTCAGATCCTCGCCGTCCGGCTGGTGTCTGGTAAAACCGCCTTCGACCGGCGAAACCATCAGATTTTTGATGCGCACATTTGCAAACGTTCCGCGCAGCATCACGCGGTCGTTGCCGCGCCGCGAACCGTAGGAATTGAAATCCTCGGGCTTGACGCCTTTTTCCTGCAGGTAAAGCCCGGCCGGTGAGCTCGGTTTGATCGCGCCCGCCGGCGAGATGTGATCGGTCGTGACCGAATCGCCGAAGATCGCCAGCGCCCGCGCGCCTTTAATGTTGGAAAAGCTCCCGGTTTCCATCGAAAAATCTTCGAAGTACGGCGGGTCCTGAATATACGTCGATTCCGGGTCCCATTCATAGACCAGGCCTTCTGAGGTCGGGATCTTATTCCACATCGGATTTTGCTCGGCGAATTCGCTGTAAAGTTTTTTGTAGGTTTCCGCGTCGAAGGCCGCCTGCAGGATCTCTTTTACTTCGTCGAGGGAAGGCCAAATTTCCTTTAAGAAGACGTCTTTGCCTTCCTGATCCTGCCCCAACGGATGCAGATAAACGTCCTTGATGACCGTGCCGGCCAGCGCATACGCCACCACCAGCGGCGGCGACATGAGAAAGTTCGCTTTGATGTTCTGGTGAACACGGGCCTCGAAATTGCGGTTGCCGGAAAGCACCGACGCGGCGATCAGATCGTGATCGACCACGGCTTCCTCGATACCCAGATCGAGCGGCCCCGAATTTCCGATGCAGGTGGTGCAGCCGTACCCGACCAGCTGAAAACCGAGCTTATCGAGATACGTATTCAACCCGGTCTTTTCCAGGTATTGGGTTACTACTCTTGAACCCGGCGCCAGGCTGGTCTTAACATAGGGCGGAACTTTCAGCCCCTTTTCGACGGCTTTTTTCGCCATCAGCCCGGCGGCCAGCATCACGCTCGGATTCGAGGTATTGGTGCATGAGGTGATAGCCGCGATCAGCACGTCGCCGTGCCCGACGGAGGTCGTCACCGGTTTGAATTCGTCAGCGGCGTGATCTACGCGGTCGGGCGTCGGGCGATTATTCATCATCTCGACCTCGGTCGTTAGATTGGTATTTTTATCCGTCGTCTCGCCTTCGGCCTGGATCGGAACACTCGCCGTCGATTGTTCGCCGCCGCCGGTAGCGGGCGTGATCGCGATGGAATGAGCGCCCATCGTCACCGCAAAACGCTTTTCCAGATCTTCGGCGCGCTTGCCGTAGCCGCCGTCGCTCGACGCATTACTGAAAAGTTCGAGAAAGCGGTCATCCAAATTGGAAAGCTCGATCCTGTCCTGCGGGCGTTTCGGCCCGGCAACGCTCGGCGTGATGGTCGCCAGATTTAGATCCACGACGGTGGTGTAATCCACCTCGCCGTCTTTCGGAATGCCGAACATTTCCTGCGCCTTATAATAGCTGCGGATCGTTTCGATCTGTTCGGCGCTGCGGCCGGTGTTGCGAAAATATTCCAGCGTCTTTTCATCGACACCGAAAAAGCCCATCGTCGCGCCGTATTCGGGCGCCATATTGGCGATGGTCGCGCGGTCGGTCGCCGGCAGGCTGGCCGCGCCTTCGCCAAAAAATTCCACGAATTTTCCCACCACTTTTGCCTTGCGCAGCATTTCGGTGATGCGCAGCACGAGGTCGGTGGCGGTCGTTCCCTGCGGCAGCTCACCGGTCAGATGAACGCCGACCACGTCGGGCGTCAGGAAATAGACCGGCTGGCCGAGCATGCCGGCTTCGGCTTCGATGCCGCCCACGCCCCAGGCCACGATACCGAGCCCGTTGATCATCGTCGTGTGCGAATCGGTGCCGACCAGCGTGTCGGGAAAATAAACCCCGCCCCGTTCGAACACGCCTTTGGCAAGGTATTCCAGGTTCACCTGATGCACGATACCGATTCCCGGGGGCACCACGCGAAAACCGTTAAAGGCCTGCGTCCCCCATTTCAGAAAACGATAGCGCTGCTCGTTGCGCTTGAATTCCATTTCCATATTGCGGGTATAAGCTTCTTCGCTACCCGCGTAATCTACCTGCACGGAATGATCGATGACCAGATCGACCGGCACCAACGGCTCGATCACGCCAACGTCTTTGCCCAATTTCTGCACCGCGCTGCGCATCGCCGCCAGATCGACCAGCAGCGGAACGCCGGTAAAATCCTGCAGGATCACGCGCGCCACCACGAACGGAATTTCTTCGATGCGTTCGCTGACCGCCGCCCAACCGGCGAGCTTGCGGATGTTTTCCATACTGACCTTTTTACCGCCGTCGAAATTTCGTAAGACCGATTCCAGCACGATGCGGATGGAAATCGGCAGCCGCGAGATTTTACCAACGCCTTCTTTTTCCAGCTGCGGAAGTGAATAAAAAATGCCGTCAGTGCCGTCGCCGGTTTTAAAAATTTGCCGGGCGTCAAATAAATTGTGTGTCATAAGTTTTGTTTGGCAGATAAAAAACCATATCTAATATCTTTATTTTACTGCTAATCCAAAAAAAGCGTCAATTTATAAGAAAAACTGTATTTAGCAAGAGGTTATTTGAGAATAACTAATTAATGGTGATTGGTTACTGGTCATTGGTCACGGGTCACATTCACCATTCATCATTAATCATTAATCATTAATCACTAATCACTATAATTGTATCTGAACGCCAATCGCGTTATGATTCAGCCATTGAGGCTTTAATGATGAACGACGGTGACAGTAGTTACAATGACGCGTGCAAGTGTGGCAGTAAGAAAGTTGGGTATCGGGCTGCGCCGCAGCGCGTCACGGGTCCGTCATCGTCTGTTTCCCCGCAATAGATTTCTCGCATATCTCGCAGTTTTAGGCCCCGGGATCATCGCCGCTAATGCCGGTAACGACGCCGCCGGTATTGCCACCTATTCGTCTGTCGGCGCCGGCCACGGCTACACACTGCTCTGGTCATTTATTCCCATGCTCGTCAGTTTGCTGATTGTGCAGGAAATGTGTGTCCGGATGGGCGTCATCACCGGAAAGGGGCTGGCCGATCTGATCCGGGAACGTTTCGGCGTGCGCCCGACAGTGTTCATCATGCTGGCGCTGCTGCTGGCCAATACGGGTTTGATAATTTCTGAATTTGTCGGCATCGGGCTTGCCTCGGAGCTGTTCGGCGTCCCGCGCTATTTTGTCATCCCCGTTGCCGCCGCCGCGATCTGGTGGCTGGTGGTCAAAGGCACGCAAAAACGCGTCGAGCAGGTATTTCTCCTGATGTCGCTGATCTTTTTGTGCTATATCGCCGCGGCCTTTATGGCAAAACCGGATTGGACGGAGGTTTCCCGCCAGTTGATCCAGCCCAGCTTTAGTTTCGAGGCCGGTTATCTTTTTACCCTGATGGCGCTGATCGGCACCACCATCACGCCGTTCATGCAGGTCTTCGTGCAATCGTCGGTGGTGGAAAAAGGGATGGACAAGGAAGATTACCCGCTGGCCCGTGCGGACGTTATCGTCGGCACCTGTTTTGCGATGATGATCGCGGCTTTTATCGTCATCTCGACCGCGGCGACGCTTAATAAGCAGGGCGTTACCGAACTCGATTCCGCCGCCACGGCCGCCCAGGCCTTGGTTCCGGTGGCGGGAGAATATGCCAAATATCTTTTCGGGATCGGGCTTTTCGGCGCCGCGATGCTGGCGATGGGAGTGCTGCCGCTGGCGACCTCCTACTCTCTCAGCGAAGCGATGGGTTTTGAAAAAGGCCTCTCGCACAGCTTTCGCGAAGCCCCGATATTTCTCGGCATCTTCACCGCCCTGATCGCGATCGGCCTGCTGGTGGCGCTCGTTCCGGGAATCCCCCAGATCCAGCTTTTGCTTTTTACCCAGTGCATCAACGGCCTGCTCCTGCCCGTTCTGCTGGTCACTATTTTGCTGCTGGCCAACAGCAGCGAATTGATGGGCGAATATAAAAACAGCCGGCTCTATAACTGGCTGGCGTGGACGATAACCATAATTATTTCCTGTTTATCGGTCGCCCTGATCGTATCGACCCTGCTTCAAATATTTAACCCGTAAATTGGCTTAATGTGTCGGTAGCCCGCGCGTCAGAGAGGGCGTTTTCCTAGTTGTAGATCCGCGCCCTTCCTAACGGTCGGGCTACTAACAGGATGAACCAGGAAACTATCTTCCGGGCTCAAGATTGAAAAAAGACGGAGATGTGTTTATTCTTGAGACGACCTACCCATGAAACGAAGCGAACTGACCAAGAGATTTTTTGTATTTCTGATTTTTACCGGCGTGGTGCTGGCAGTGCTGGTCGTTCTGCCGTTTGCCGAACCCCTCCTACGCGGCAACGTGGTTGATTTTTTCGGCCGGCTCGATACAACGCAGGGTAATACTGAAAATCAAACTCAGCCTCAGGCCTCGCCTATAGCAGACGAGGCGACGCCTACTCCTTCTCCCGCAGTTTCAGCGCAAACGGCGCCCTCGCCGTCCGCCGGCATTTCCGCCAAAGAGGCGAACAAGATGGGATACACCGCCGGGGGATTATTCGACACTTTTATCAAGCTGTTTAAGATCGTCCTGTGGCTGGGATTGTTTATCGCGCTGATCCGGCTTTTTAATTCCCTGATCTTTAATAATCTTCTGCGCCGTATCGGCAATTCCGAGCTTGCCATGCTCGTCAGAAATGTCATTACGATGATCCTTTATATCATCGCGCTGACCATTATCGTCAAATCGCAATTCAACACCGATCTGACCACATTTTTCGCCGGTTCGACGATCATCGCCGTGGTCATCGGTCTGGCCTTACAGGATACGCTGGGCAATCTTTTCGCCGGTATCGCGCTGCAGGCGGACCAGCCGTTTCTGGTTGGCGACGTGGTAAATATTCCCAACAAAGGAACCGGCACGGTCGAAAGCGTTTCCTGGCGCGGGGTGAAAATTCGCACCTTTCAAAATAAAATTCTGATCATCAGCAACGCGATCCTGGGGAAAGAGATCATTGAGGTCGCGCCGAAAAATAACCTCAATGCGAGGCTGGTTTTTTTCAGCACCCGGTACAACGATTCGCCCGCCAAAACCGTCAAGATCGTCCGCGATCTGGTCAGGCAGTGCGAAAACGTATCGCCGAAGATACGCCCGATCGTGCGCGTAAGAAATCTGGGCGACAACGGTATCGAGTGGGAGGTCAAATTCTGGCTCGAAGATTACACGAAATATAACGATACCGACGCGCTGGTGCGACTGCGTATCTGGTACGCCTTTCAGCGCGAAGATATCGGAATTCCCTTCCCGATGCGTACTTTCGAGTTTAAGAAAGAAGAAGAGAAAGAGCCGGTCGATACCACGCAGAATACGATCTTCGACCGGCTGGCGGCAGTTGAAATTTTCGCGCCGCTTTCCGAGGAAGAAACGCTCCGGTTGGCCCACGCCGCGGTCAAAAGAATTTTCGCGCCCAAGGAATCCATCGTCCGCGCCGGTGAAGAAGGCCATTCGATGTTTGTCGTACACAGCGGTTCGGTCAACATTCTGATCGGCGAACAGGGGCAGATGCATAATGTCAGCATTCTCCACGAAGGGGATATTTTCGGCGAAATGTCCCTGTTTACGGGCGAGCCGCGCTCGGCCACCGTGACCGCCGCCGAAGAGACCGAAGTGCTGGAGATCGGCCATTCCGCGCTGAAACCTTTATTTGTAAATAATCCCGACCTGGCCGGCTCGATCAGCAAAACCATCGCCGACCGCCACCTCGAACTGCACGCGAAAAAACAGGAAGGCGCCCCGCCCGATTCCGACATAGTATCGTCCGGCATCTTTAACTCCATCAAAAAATTCTTTCGCCTGGATCAAAAATAACGGGTGTTGATCTGGGAGCGCAGGTATCCTGCCTGCAGAGATCGCGCAGCGATCTAAATCTGCTTTATCTCTATAGATTAGCGCGGACTAACCGCGCTTTTGCAGGCAAGATGCCTGCGCTCCCAGGTTAGCCGTATTTTTATCAATAAACTTGTTTTGTATAAAGGCTGGCACGCGCGACCCAATAGCTACTTCCACATTCACTATTCACTATTCACTATTATCATTGTCCTGCTCCGTATCGCTTGCTAAAATGCTAATATTAACTTGTGTTAATAATTGAATAAGGGGTTGTACCTCCTTAGATCGGTAAATTTACCATTAGCAAACTCATCGCCGCTTGCCGAAGCGCGTTTGAGCTGCTCACATTTCGATCTGTAAATTCTTTTTACAGGTCAGTATTTACAGGGAGGAAAAAAATGAACATCGCAAAAAAAAGAAACGCGCTGATGATAATTGTCGCGCTTGTCTTGCTGTCGGTTGGAGGCTTTTCAACCGTTGCCTACGGCGGGGACGGAAACTCGAATAACTATTCCAACTTCAAGCAGAGCGCGTATGACATAGGCTATTCTTACGGCCGCGCCGATGCGCAGGTTCGCCGCAGCAAGGATTACAAGAGGTATAAAAATCTCTACAACGGTTCGACCAAAAACGATTTCAAGCGCGGCTATAATCTGGGATACAGCGAAAATTACGGTAACAATAATGGCGGAAATGGCGGTTACGGTAACCCGGGCTACGGTAACGGAGGCTATAATAGTTCCGTGCCGAACTGGATGATCGGTACTTTTCGCGGGTACACCAGCGGAAACAACACCTACACCCAAATTACCGTCACACAGAACGGCTACGTAACTATCGCCGCCGAAAACGGCAGCGGGAACGCCAACGGAACTTACAGCAACGGGCTGGTTTCTTTTCCATGGGGAACATACAAATTCAAGAAAGAAGGAAACGGTTTCCGGGCGATCAACACTTCGAATTCATCGGATCGGGTGCTTTACCGGAGGTATTAAAGGCCGGACGCATTTCAATAAAAAAAGGGGTGAATATTCACTCCTTTTTTTATTTCCCTGCTGGTATGAATTATCTCGCCGGCGCCGTCGCCTGAATGCCGACGGTCGTGCCGGGTTTTAGTTCCAGATCGTCGCGTCCCTGAACATAGACCGAGCCCGCGCCTGCTCCGGCCCCGATGGTGGCACCGATCACCGCGCCCTTGACGCCGCCGATCACGCCGCCGATGATCGCGCCGATACCGGCCCCGATGCCGCCGCGCTTGACGGTTTCCTTGGTCTGGCTTTCGCCTTTAGCCACGCCTTCGGTATCGATCTTAACGATCTCTCCGTTAGCGTTGGTAATAGACTGCAGAAAACCCGCGAATTCATAGGCCGCGCCATTCCGCAATCTGATACGTTCGAAATTGAACGTGATCTGAGCGCGGCTGTCGAGCTTGCCCGACCGTTTGATGCCGGAAAGATACCCTTCGATGATCGCGCCGCGATATTCGTTGGGCGTCTGTACCGTCATGCGAAAACGGTCGTTATTCTGCGACACTCTGGTCGAAACCTCCGTATCCAAAGTGGCGGAAATGAGCGTGCCGCCCGGAACGATAAAATCTCCCGTTCGCGGATTGCCGGTACTCGGATAATTATTCGGGTTCGTGTTCGGGTAATTATTCGGATTGGTATTCGGATAATTACTGCCGCCGACGCCGCCCGCCTCAGAGGTTTTGTCATAGACGCTTTCCGCCAACACGGTCTGCGACATCGATTCATAGGTCACCCGCCGCATCACCCGCAGGCGCCTGCCGCCGTCGATACTTTCAAATGTCACGGTATAGTCACTATCCCGGTCGCCGACGTTGGAAATGGTAAGCTTGTCGCCCCTCAGCGTGGCGCGCAGGCGCGTCGTCCTGCCGCCCGGCGCCGTCTCGTACTTGTCGACGCCGTCGGCGGTAAAAGTTCCCTGGCCTTTTGATGAATTGATCGTTACCTGCTGGCCGCGGATATCGATCGTCAGGTCGTCCGGCGCGGCCAGTTTATCTTCCAGATCGGCCTTGATACGGTCGCGGTCGCGCTGGGTTATGATCAGAACCGCCCTTTCGGCGACTTCGCGCGTATTTTCGCTCTCGCCCGCATTGAGCCGGTAGGTGCCGGAAAGCCCGGCGCTGAAATTTCCGTTTTGCGGCAGTTGCGGCGAAGACGAAGTCTGTGTCGGCAGCGGCTGCGAGTAAGAATAATTATCGTCCCCATTGTCGCCCCCATTATTGCCGTTGGCGTCATTATTGCCGTCCCAGTCCCATGAGACCTGATAGCCGGTTGCCAGTTGATCCAGAGCAGTTTTTACCCGCGACCAATCGTAATTCACCTGCTGGCCGAGGTCGATAAATTTGGTGAAAGCGTCCATATCCTGCGCTTCGCGCAAAAGATTCGTCAGGCCGTCGGCATTGTCCCGCCGCGCGCGAAAATCGTCGTTAAAGCTGCGATAAGCGGTTTCCATGTCCGACATAGATTTATGCGGATCTTCGCCCTTATATTCGCGGTAACGGATCCGGCTCAGCATGTTCTCCAGATCGTAGCGAAAAGTACTCATATGGTCCTGCAACCGGCGTAAATTGTCGCTGATCTGGCGCTCATTTCGATTGGTTTGCGCCTGTATCTGCGCGGCAACCGCCAGCATGACTCCCAGGACACCTATCAATAACCCCAGTTTAATTTTTGAACCTTTCATTATTTCCTCTCCTCTTTCGAACAAACTTTTGCCCCGGGCGCAGTAGAACTTCTAAAATAGAGTGCATTTTTTATGCCAAAGTTGCCCCCGATACGCTCCCAAGGTTTATTATTTTCCGCCTTTCTGGCAAAATCAATCCGGCCTGACGTTCATTCAAGGGAGAAACGCCGTGAGTAGTCCGACATACAAAGCCGAGCTTAAATACGCCGGTGACGAATTCTTTATCGCCACCAGTCCCAGCGGCCACGCCCAAGTTATTGACGTTAAAGGAGATAGGAAGGCCGCGGCGACGCCGGTAGAGCTCCTGATGCTGGCGGTCGGCGGCTGCACGGCAGCCGATGTTATCTCCATTTTGCATAAAAAAAGACAGGACGTAACCGACTATCGCATCGAGGTTACCGGCGAGCGCCGCGAAGAACACCCGCGGGCCTTTACAAAAATGAATGTTCACCATATCGTGTACGGGCGTAACGTTTCCGAGCAGGCTTTAGCGTCGGCAATCGAGCTTTCGGAAACGAAATACTGCTCGGTAGCGGCTACCGTCCGTCCGACCGTGGAACTTACCGCGACTTATGAAATTGTCGAAACAGGAAAAACAGATGATTAAAAAGTTTTTGTTACCGCTCATTTTACTTGCGCTTGCGGCTTCTGGCTTTGCGCAGGTGGATCTGAGAAAATGGCACAACATTGATTATTCGAAGCGACTGGTTAAAAAAGCCGATCTGTCGGCTTTCGAATTAGAAGATCTGCAGATGCTGCGCGGTATCGTCTTCGGCAAGCGCGGGCGCATATTTAAAGAAGTCGCGATCCAGGATTATCTCGGCAAACAATCGTGGTATAAGCCGTCGGCTAAATTCCGCAATTCCCTGCTGACCGTAAATGAGCGTAAAAATATCGACCTCATTCGCGAAACCGAATCCGAAAAACACGAGGCGGTGGAACCCGGCGACCTGCGCTTCTGGGAGAAAAAACTCATCACCGAGGATAATCTCGGCCGCGAATATTCCGGCGCTGAATGGCGCATCATGATCGCCGAGATTGAAGCCATCCACGGCAAACGTTTTGACGACGAAGAATGGCTGCAAAAATACTTCGAAGATCGTTACTGGTACAAGGCAAACCCGGTCTATGAAGCGGCGACCCTGACCGAAACCGAGCGAAAAAATCTGACCGCGCTCAATGAAGCCCGCAGCAAATATCGTAAGACGGAAATTTCCGTCGGCGATATGGATAAATTCCAGAACGTGCTGTTAAAAGAAGATCAGCTTAAAGGTTTGAATTTTAACGAGCTCCGCCTGATCCGCAGTGAATTTTTCGCCCGCCACGGGAAAAAATTCACCATCCCGGCTTACCGGCAGTTTTTCACCTGGCAGGATTGGTATAAGCCGATCAAAGACCAGTCGAAGGTAAAGCTTAATGCGATCGAAGAACAAAACGTAAAGCTGATCCAGGATTACGAGGCGATGCTTCATGAAAAGCTTGCGACCGAAGTAATGAGCGAGGATTCGGTCAGAGACCTGTATGCCGAGGACCTGCGAATTCTGCGCAACGAAATTTATGCCCGGCACGGCCGCATCTTTTCCGCGCCGAAATCAAAAGACCTGCAAAAATATTTCGAAGCCCAGCAATGGTACAAACCCGATCCCGAATTCAAGGACGATCAGCTGACCGAAACTGAATTCAAAAATATCGCGCTGATAAAGCAGGCCGAGGCGGACGCGATCAGCAAGTTCACCGAAATAGAAGGCTGATAAAACTTACACTTAGCCCCGCGTGACGGGGCACTCACAAGAAAATTGAATAAAGAATTTCATTAGTCGCCTTGTATTCCAAGCGAACGTTGTTTTGTCTGAACTTCCAATAAGATAAATTTTTTATATAAATATGGAAATAACAAATTCTAATTCCACATCATTAGTTAAATTTGAACTAAAATCTGTTTCCGGGATTAAGCACATAGGCTTTTATGAGCTAAGTTTTAACTTTAAGGCTTTTACTAGAGAGACAAAAGACATAGTAGAATTTCATGATTTTGCCATTGATATAAATGTTAACGGTAGTAACAGTGGTAGTTTTCTAGGTACGTCTACCGTTAAAAATCGCAGTGTAATCCAAACATATACATATTCTGCCGATACATATTTAAATCTACACTTGCGAGTCAATTCTGACCAAATTTATGAAATTGAAGAAATAAGAAATGGACGGGGGCTTGAATTTTTTTTCAGTGGATACGTTTCTAGCTCACTAAAAAATACTTCTGGTTTATTAAAGGATATTTATATAAAAAATTCTAGTTTTAAAGTATCTCAAAATGACTGGCTAGAAGTGCTTCAGACATTGAATTATAAACACTATTTGTTATTTGAAATTCCTCTACCTAAACATGCAGGCCATCGCTCTCTAAACAAGGCCATGGAGCATCTTATTTCGGCGCGTGAAGATTTTCTCCAAGGAGAATATCGTCAAACGATATCAAAATGTCGAGAAGTTTTGGAAGCAATCAATAAAGGTCTAAAACTGGATGGCGTAGCGGGTAATGCAGTAGGTAGGTTTAGAACTAAGGAATCTCGGGAACTTATGAATAAGGACGAACGAGAATTAGTTATAAGAGAGGTAGTCCGACATTATTCTCATCTTGCTCATCATCCAAATACGGATATCGAATTTACAGAATTTACTCGACACGATGCTAGTTTAATATTAGGCATTACGAGTGCAATTTTATCTAAAGCAGATTTATAATAAAAAAATGAATACGCCTGAAGAGATCGAGTTAAATAAAAAGCAAAAAGTGCTGGAGCGCCTGAAAGACCGTCTGGCCACGAACGAAGAAGAGATGACGGAGATCCGCGCCGAACTCGAACAATTCGAAGCCAATTATAAAATGCAGGTCGGGCGTTTGTATGCCGAACTCGATGAGATCGACGCCCTGATCGCCGAAGAGGAAGTAAAGCTCGCGCCGGACGACGAAGAGATCAAACGTAAAGCCGAAGAAGCGCGCGAGCGTGCCGCAGAATCCGCCGCAGACGCCGAAGAAGCCATTGCCGACAACTGCGCCTTCAAATGGCAGCCGACCACCGAAGCCAAAAAGGCTTATCACAATCTGGCCAAGATGATCCACCCCGATCTGGCCTTAAACGCCGAGGAGCGCGAGCGCCGTCACGCGCTGATGGCAGAGCTTAACAAAGCCTACGCCGCCGGCGATCAAAATCGGCTCAACAAATTGGTCGACGATTTTCGCGACAGCCCCGATCTGATCACCGGTGATTCGGTCGGCGATCAACTGGTGCGCTCGATCCGCCAGATCTTTCAGGTAAAGAACCGTCTGAAAGAACTCCGCATCGAACGCCTGACCGCCGAACTTTCCGAGCTTTTTATTCTCAAAACAAAGATCCGTGCCGAACAGCTCGAAGGACGAAACCTGCTCGACCAAATGGCGGAACGCACCAAAAGTCACATCCGCAAAGCCGAACGCCGCCTGATAAACCTCCGCAAGGTCAACGAAGCCAACGAGCCCAACCGCGACGAATACCACGAAATGAACGTGTCAATGTTTAATTAGATCGTAACGCCGGCGGCTCGCCGGCTGTCCTGTGAGCGTCCCGCTCACAGTTTCCAAGCATGCGAAGGCGGGACGCCTTCGCGACAGCCAGCGAGACGCTGGCGCTACATTTCTAGCAGCCGTTCCAATCTCTGCTCACCGATCCCGTAAAATTCTTTGATCTTTTCGATCTGCTCTCCATACTTTTCCGCGCCAGTTTTATTCTTCTGCAAAGTACCGACGATCATATTATTTTTCGGAGTATGTTCGGTGGCGATGAATTCGAAAAGCTTGGTGGCGTAGCCGCTTTTTTCCAGCAGCAGCGCGCGCAGCCCGTCGGTGATGGTTTCGGCGGTGCGTTCGAGCATGATGCCGTGGCTTAAGATCCCGCTCAGCATTTCCGGCGCTTTGATCTGCGGGCGAATTTCACGGTGGCAGCACGGCGCGGCGATGATCAATTCGGCTTTAGCGGCGATGCCTTTAAAGATCGCGTCGTCCGTCGCCGTGTCACAGGCGTGCAGCGCGATCAAAATATCGGCCGTTTCTAATTCGTAATTCCCGATGCTATCGACCACGAAATTCAGCCCGTCGAATTCGCAGGTTTTCGCCAGACCGCTGCACAGTTCGACCAGATTTTCTTTGGTATCAATGCCGGTAATCTTAACGTCCAGACCGCGCGTGTTTTTGAAATAGTCGTAGGCGGCAAAGGTCAGATATCCTTTGCCCGACCCCATATCGACGATCTTTAGTTCCGTGCGGTCTTTCAGCGCGGAATTGTCGAAAAGCTTCGCCAATATCTCGACAAATTTATTGATCTGCTTCCATTTGTCCTGCTGTTTATCGCGGACTTTTCCCTGCGAATCGGTAATGCCGAGCACTTGCAGATACGCGCTTTCCGGATCGATCAGACGCTGTTTTTCGCGGTCATGAGACGCTTTTGGCTGCGCTTTAAATGTCGGTTTAGCAATATTTAGCCGCGATCTGCCTTTTTTGCCCAACTCAAGCTGAAGATCGTTTTTTGTCGTAAACAGGTGTCCGCTGCCAAAGTCTTTTTCCAAAAAATTCCTGATGATCGCCGCGCCGTCTTCGAAGCCGTAATTTTTCACCGTGTCGCGGGTTTGATAGCGGTATTGGAAAAAAAGCCGCGTCCCTTTTTTCGTTTCGATCAACCGTACCAACAGTTTTTGCAAATGCGCGTCGCTTCCCTGATAATTGCCGAGTGTGGCTTTGACAAAAGTTTTTTCACTCAGCGACGTTTGCAGTTCGGAAATGAATTTTTCGATGTTTTCAGCGGACATAAACTATAGGTAGTTTATCAAAAAATACAATTAGCCACAGAGGGCACTGAGAACACAGAGGTAAGACAGAGACAAGAACGGACAAATTGATTCGCAATCACTGATTAAAACCTAAATTTTCTTTCTCTGTGTACTCTGTGATCTCTGTGGCAAAGCCTTTGGTGGCAAAAACCCTCGGGGGCAAAATTAAGATCATGAATAATTTATTTCATTTGGCTTTTCCGGTGCGCGATCTCGATGAGGCGCGCAAATTTTACGGCGGTGTTTTGGAATGCGAAGAAGGCCGCAGTTCCGAATGCTGGATCGATTTTAACCTCTTCGGGCACCAGATCGTCACGCATCTTGCGCCCGAAGGCGCCGGTGTCAAAGCGACCAATGACGTGGATGCCGACCACGTGCCGATCCCGCATTTCGGAATCGTGCTGCCGATGGAAGATTGGCGGGCGTTGGCCGATAAACTGAAAGATAAAAACGTCGAATTCATTATCGAACCCAAGATCCGTTTTGCCGGCGAGATCGGCGAACAGGCGACAATGTTTTTCCTCGACCCCAGCGGCAATGCGTTGGAGTTCAAAGGCTTCAAGGATTTTTCGCTGGTCTTTGCCAAATAAAATTATGCGCGCAAAAATAATCATTTTTCTCTTTCTGCTGCTTGCATCTTCGGTTAGCGCGCAGACAAAACCGCAGCGATATATCGCCGTTACCATCGACGACCTGCCGGTGGTTTCCACGCGCAAGGACCTGAAAAACCGCCAGGAGATCACCAAAAAACTTCTCGGCCATATCGCGAAAGCCAAAGTTCCCGCCGTCGGATTTGTAAACGAAGGCAAACTCTATAAAAACGATAACAAGGAACGCGACGAACCTCAGATCGATCTGCTGCGAAGCTGGACGAGCGCCGGGCTCGAGCTCGGCAATCACACCTACTGGCACAACAGTCTGAACCGCACCGCCCTGAAACAGTACCAGGATGAAATTTTGCGGGGCGAAATAATCACGAAAGAATTAATGAAGGAAAAAGGCAAAACCGAACGTTATTTTCGGCATCCTTATCTCCAGACCGGCCTTTCGATGGAAGTAAAAAACGGGCTAAACGGGTTTCTGGCCGAACACGGCTACACCATCGCGCCGGTTACGATCGACAATGCGGATTGGATATTTGCCAGCGCCTATGACAAGGCTTTTGATAAAGGCGACAAGAATCTAATGAAGCGCGTCGGCGAAGCGTACGTTTCCTACATGAACTTGAAAATGGATTACTGGGAACGCCAATCCGCTAAAATTTTCGGGCGCGAGATAAAACAGATCCTGCTGATCCATGCGAATTTTATCAACTCGGATTATCTGGACGATCTTTTCAAAATGTTCCGGTCGCGCGGTTATAAATTCGTCACTCTGGAAGACGCGTTAAAAGACGAAGCATATCGACTCCCTGACAATTTTATTAAAAACAACGGCATATCGTGGCTGCATCGCTGGGCTCTGGACAAAGGCCGGGAGAATGTTTTGCCGGATGAACCAAAGGTTCCCGAATTCGTCCTAAAAGCGGCCGGCGTGGATTCCGAATAAATGAAAAAAGCTGAAACCGTGATCATTGGCGGCGGCGTGGTTGGCGCGTCGGTCGCGTATCATCTGACGGAGCGCGGCGCAAAAGATATTTTGATCCTAGAACGCGAACCGAGGCAGGGTTTAGGCTCCACCGGCAAAGCTACCGGCGGCGTGCGGGCGCAGTTCGAAACGGAAATAAATATCCGCATGTCATTGTATTCATTGGAGTTTTTCTCGCGCTTCGACGAACTGACCGGTGCCCGGTGCGGTTATGAACCGCGCGGTTATTTGTTTCTGGCTACCGACGAAAAGCTGTTGGATTATTTGAAAAACAACGTCGCGCGGCAAAAAGCTTTGGGTCTGAAAGATGTCGAGATAGTCTCTCCGCAGACCATCGCGGCGATGGTTACCGGGCTGAACGTATCCGATCTGGCCGGAGGCAGTTATTGCCCGACAGACGGTTTTATCGATCCGCTGGCAGTGATGTCGGGTTATATGAAAATTGCCGCGCGGCGCGGCGCGGAAGTTTTGAAAGGGATCGAAGTGACCGCGATCGACACCGAAAACGGCAGGGTCCGCGCCGTTCAAACAAATCAAGGAGAGATATTTGCCGAACGGGTGGTTTGCTGCAGCGGGGCCTGGGCAAGAGATATCGCGGCGACCGCCGGGATCGTTCTTCCGGTCGAGCCTCTGCGGCGGCAGATCGTCTGGGCAAGATCTCGCACGGAACTGCCGGAAAAGCTGCCGATGGTGATCGATCTCAGCGACGGTTTTCATTTTCGCCCCGCAAAAAATTCGCGTTACGAAATGCTGTTCGCCTATCCCGACCCGGACGAAGCGCCCGGCCGCATAATCGATTTTGACGAAGGCTTTATCGATAAAGTGCTGCCGCTGGCGAGACACCGCGCGCCGTTTCTGGCCGAAGCGGAGATCGTCCGCGAAAAATGCCGCGCCGGGCTGTATGAAATGACGCCCGATCATCACGCGATCCTGGGCGGCTGCGAGATCGAGGGGCTGTATTTCGCCAATGGCTTCAGCGGCCACGGCGTGATGCATTCACCGGCCACCGGACGCGCGCTGGCGGAAATAATTTTGGACGGAAGCGCCAGCTTTTTGGATGTTTCCAGCCTCAGCCTTGACCGTTTTGCCAAAGGCGAACTGCTCCAGGAAACCGCGCTTTTGTAATTTTTCACGCTAAAATAAAAGAAATTCTAAAAGGAACGCTATCGTGGGAGAGCGCATCCCGAGTGCAATACTTCGCACCCTTTGCGTGTATAACTTTGCGATCTTTGCGGTTTCTCTTTTAAGCAAAACAGCAACCGCAAAGGCCGCAAAAGGGCAGACGCAAAGAACGCAAAGCTAGGTTCGCCGCTTTTCACCCGAGGCTGCATTCTATCGTCAGCTTCGTTGTTTTTTTATAAAGCCTGTCGTGGTAACAAGCTATAGAGATATATTTTCTTGGCCTTGCCTTGTCTTTTCCCGCGTCTCGTAAGAAAATTTCAAATGCATTCCTAAATATTAGTAAAAGAGATTTTAACTTAATGAAAAGAACTCTGTCCGCAGCTTGTTTCACCGCCGGTGTGGTATTTATCTGCGCGGTTTCGTTTTTCGCGCAAACCGACGATTCGAAATTCGATTTCTACGCCCGCGCGCCGTACCGGACGGAGGTTCCGCGCCCGCAGAGCATTTTGCGTTACGACGTCGGAACGTTTCACACGAATTACGGGCAGATGGAAAACGTGATCGGGCAAATCGCCAAAGCCGCGCCCGACCGCGTGCGAATTTACGATATCGGACTGACGCCCGAATACCGGATGCAGCACGTCGTGGCTATCAGCTCGCCGGAAAATATCGCGCGGCTGGACGAAATCAAAAACAACATCGCCCGCCTCGCCGACCCGCGCAAAACTTCGCCGTCAGAAGCCCAGTCGATCATTTCAAATTCGCCGGTCATGTGCTGGATGGCATATACCATTCACGGGAACGAATCGGCCTCTTTCGAAGCGATGATACAGGTCATCTACCAGCTCTCCGCTTCGAATGAACCGGCAACGCTCGACATCCTGAAAAATTCCGTCGCTCTGATCCTGGTCGGTGAAAACCCCGACGGGCACGAACGTTTTGTCACCTGGTACAACTCGGTTTCCGTCGGCGATCCGAACCGCGCCGCGCTGGAACACCGCGAGCCATGGTCTGTTTACGGGCGCGTTAATCATTTCCGCTTCGATCTGAACCGCGACAATCTGGTCGCCACTCAGCAGGAAACGCGCAACATGCAGAAAGCGTTTTTCGAATGGAATCCGCAAATTTCCGTCGATCATCACGGTCAGCCGTCGCAGTTTTTCTTTCCGCCGGCGGCGCTGCCGATCAATCCGAATCTGCCGCAGCCGGTCACCAATAAATGGCTGGAAGTTTTCGGGCGCGCAAACGCGAACCAGTTCGATTCGCGCAACTGGGATTATTATGTGCGCGATATTTTCGACCTCTTTTACCCGGGCTATTGGGATTCGATGCCCTCGCTAAACGGCGCGACGGGAATGACTTACGAAACGGACGGCGGCGGCTTCAAAGGCATCAACTGGACGCGCGATGACGGCACCATCGCCACCCTGCGTTCGGCCATCGCCAAACACTACATCGCCTCGCTGACCACGCTCGAAACCGCGGCGAAAAATCGCGAAGCGCGTTTGAAGGATTATTACGATTTCCGGCGCATCGCTTTAGAAGATGCAAAAACAGCGAAGATGAAACGCGTCGTGATCCTGCCGGGTAAAGACCCGGTGAAAACGGCCGAGCTGGTCGAATCCCTGCAAAGGGCTCGCATCGAAGTGAGCGCCGCCCGCTCGTCATTTAATTCGAGCACCGCGCATAACTATTCGCAAAAAAATGCGCCCGCCGCAAATAAAAGCTTCCCGGCAGGTTCCTATGTGATCGATCTGAATCAGCCGCAGCGCGTTTGGGCCAAATCCCTGCTGGAACAGGATACCCCGCAGGATGCTGCCTTTGTCAGGGAACAGATCGCGAAATTCAAGCGCAACGAAATGCGCGGTAAAAGCGCCTATCGCGAAGACTACGGTTTCTACGACATTACTTCATGGTCGCTGCCGCTCGCATTCGGGATCGAAGCCTACTGGACGGAAGACGCCGGGCAAATCGGCGGCGCGGAAACCGTCACCGGCGAATATTTAAAGTCTCAGCGAAACGGCGGGATCAGCGGCGGGCGGGCGCAGATCGCCTACGTGATTCCCTACGATTCGGATGGCGCGGGCGCGCTGGCGGTGCGGCTCCAGCAGAACGGTTATCGCGTCGCGGTCGCTACCCGCAATTTGACGGCTGGCGGACGGGACTGGAAAACCGGCACATTTGTTGTGCGCATTTCCCGCAACCCCGAAGGCATTCACCAGGCGATCGGCGATTACGCAAGGGAGTTAGGCGTCACCGTAACCGCGGTAAATACCGGCTTTAACGAAACGGGCGACACCGGCATCGGCGCGGAAAATGTAATTTCGCTGCGCGAACCCAAGATCGCGATACTGGCCGATGAATCGGTCGATCAGACGAGTTTCGGTTCGATCTGGTGGACGCTCGACCGCTACGGCGTCAAATTTACGCCGCTGACCGTAAATTCCGTCAAAGGCGGCGCGCTGCAAAATTACAACGTGCTGATCCTGCCCGACGGCGCGGCCGGGCGGTATTTCAGCGCCTTCGGCGCGGGCGGTGTTTCAACCTTGAAAGAGTGGGTGGGTAAAGGCGGAAACCTGATCTGTATGCGTGGCTCATCCGTCTTCGCCGCGCTAAAGGATGTCGGGCTGACCTCGGCAAAACTGGTCGGTAGCGAAGACGACGACCAAAAATCCGCCGACACTTCATCCGCAGAACCGCCGGCAGGTGACTCCGGTAGTTCGGCGGCCGAGGATAAAAATAAAAAAGACAAAAAGGCAGTTCCCGAACCCACGCCCGACGATACGGATAAGCCCGACAAAGCAGACGGCGCGCCGCCGGTGCTGCCGCCGATAGCCTCGCCGTCGGCCAACGCGGGAAAAGTTCCCGAAGGAATTCCCGGCGCGATCATGCGCGCCACGGTCGATCACACCGCCCAGATAAATTACGGCGTCGATGAAGATAATTTACCCGTGCTGCTGGCTTCCGGTTACTTCTTTCGCTATACGAAAGAAGGCATCAACGCGATGGTTTTCGACGCCCGGCCGAAAACGCCGCTGACCATTTCAGGCTTCGTCTGGGAAGGAAATACCGAGCGACTGTTAAGAGGCACTTCCTATCTGATCGATGAGCCGAGCGGCGCCGGGCACGTGATCATTTTTGCCGAAGAACCTTTTTTCCGCGGCGTCTTTCGCAGCATGACAAAGCCGTTTTTTAACGCCATGCTTTTAAACTAGATCTGTCCGGGTGGGCAACGAACGCGCGGCGTTCGTTGCGGGCAGGAAATTACGCGCCCCCAAGGGGAAAATATGTTCACGATCAGCGCCGAGTTTCGCGAAAAGATCGAGGTCAAAGCCGGGCTGGAAAATGTCCGGAAATTTCTCTTCGACCTGCAAAATTTTGCCCGCTGGATGCCGAACGTGGAGAGCATCCGCACCGACGCCAAAGGGGTCACGCGCTGGACGATCGCGATCGATATTCCGGTCGTCGGCAGAGTGCGCGAGTCTTTTCCGGTCGAGCTCGAAGAAACTCCGGACGACGAGATCGAATGGCGTCCGGCCGCGGGGGAGAAAGAAAACCTGCTGCGTTATATGGCTTTTCTGATGGAAAAAAGTTCGGGCGTGACGATCGTCCAGATCTCGCAAAAAGTCGAGCTGCGCCGGAACAAAGCGAAAGAGCTGCACCCGCTGGCGGCCGTCGCGGGCGAGAAACTGATCGGCAGCGAAATGAACAAACGGGTCGCGGAAATGATCAAAGCCTTCCTGCAAAAAGCCAAACAAAAGCTGGAAACAAGCCGGTAAGACTCGCTTTTAATGGCTTCGTCTATAAAATTTCGTATTTGAATTGTTAGGGTCATTTAGTGTAATTTCGAGGTTAATTCTTAAGGCTTTGTTACTAGTGGCTATAAAGACTGAAACCACGAAGCAACTGTGTTTTCAGTCAAGTGTGGATCAGCGAGTTAATGGTTTCCAGTAAGTCTGATTTTTGGCCATGGCGTTAAGAGTGACGAGAAGTTTTCTGGCGCAGGCGATGATGGCGAGTTTTTTTGGTTTTCCGGCTGAGCATAGGTTTTGATAGAACTGTTTGATAATAGGATTGAAGCGTGTAGCGGCGATGGTCGCCATGTAAAGAACGCGTCGGACGGAGTAGCGTCCGCCCTGACAGATGCGTTTTCCTTTCCAACGCCCGCTTTCTCTGGGGAAGGGAGCGACGCCGGCGAGCGAAGCTATTTGTTTTCCGGTAAGAAGCCCTAGTTCGGGCATCTCGGTGATGAGAGTGGTGGAAAGCACGGGGCCGACACCGGGAACGGACTGGAGCAGTTCGGCGGTTTGGCGCCAGGTATCGGATTCATTGATGCGGCGCTCGATCTCGGCTTCTATCCTGGCGGTTTGGCGCTCGAGCGATGCAATGTTCTTTTTCAGTTCTTTGCGAACGGCCGGATGAGCGAGTTCGAGGCGATTGTTTTCGGCGATTCGCATTTCGACAAGCTGGCCGCGGCGGGTATTAAGGGCCTGCAGAGCGCTTAGTTCTTCGGGTTTAAGCGGTGTCGGAGAGAGATCGGCGGTCCGCCCGTAGCGGGCAATGACGCGGGCATCTACCGCATTGGTCTTGGCCATGATCCCTAAGCCCCTGGCGAACTGCCTGACCCGCTTCGGATAAACGACAGCGACCGGCAAAGAGAGTTCGGAAAAGGCCGCAACGGCTGCCCGTTCATAGCCGCCCGAGGCTTCCAGCACGATCATTTCCGGATCGAGCGCCTTAAGCTGTTTGGCCAAAGCGCGAAGTTCTTTCGGCTCATTGGCGCAGATCAGGAGTTGCCCGGTCGAGTCGATGAAAACGTCCAGTTTGTCCTTGCCCGTGTCGATGCCGACGCACGGACGCGCTTCTGAGATGATCGGGTTTTTGTTTTTTGAAGATTTGTTCATATGTTAAAGTAGAGTCGTTAAAGTAAAGGTTGTTCTCTAATTTGCTGAATACGGAATCAAAAGTTCCTGACAACTGTTCGAGATAAACCTACCGGGAGGAGAATGACGCGTCGCGCTTCGTGACGGTTTCCAAAGAACCTAAACACGAACGAGCTGTCATTCTCCCTTCGAATCCAAACCTACTACATTTGAACCCTCTTTCAACATACAAACAACACGAAAAGACACGAAAAAAGCACTGATCCATATATGCATTTCATGTAATCTTGTATTACGTATTACCTACTGCGTATCCCGTATTGCGTATTGTGAAATATGTCCACTCCTTTCAAACAACCATGTGATGAAGGCGTCGTTCATTCCGCCCCGGAAGCGGAAAGCGGCGTTTCCAAAAACGGCGCGTGGATACTGGCGGCGACCATCATCGGCTCGAGCATTACCTTTATCGACGGCACGGTGATCAATGTCGCGCTGCCGATCCTGCAGGAAAAGCTGAACGCGTCCGTCGCGGAAATTCAGTGGATCGTCGAAGCCTACGGATTGATGCTTTCGGCCCTGATCCTGGTCGGCGGAGCGCTCGGCGATAAATACGGGCGGCGGCTGATCTTTTCCATCGGCGTCATCATTTTCACAATCGGTTCGGTCTGGTGCGGCCTGGTTTCGAGCGCCTCCCCGCTGATCGCCGCGCGCGCCGTGCAGGGGCTCGGAGCGGCGCTGTTAGTACCAGGAAGCTTGGCCATCATCAGCGCCGCATTTCCCAAAAAAGAACGCGGCCGGGCGATCGGAACGTGGTCGGGTTTTACAGCCATCTCGGCCGGATTCGGCCCGGTGCTGGGCGGCTGGCTGATCGAAAATGTTTCCTGGCGCTGGATATTTTTTCTCAATTTGCCGCTGGCGATAATCGTGCTGCTGATCTGCTGGCGCTACGTTCCCGAATCGCGCGATTCCGGCGCAAAAAAAGGCCTCGACATAACCGGCGCGCTGCTGGTAACCGTCGGGCTGGGCGGGATCGTTTATGGTTTGACGGAGTCCGGGACGCGCGGTTTTTCGGACTGGATGGTGATCGGAAGTTTTATCACGGGCACGCTCGCGCTCGCCGCTTTTGTCGCGGTCGAATTGCGCAGCCGGCATCCGATGCTGCCGTTCGAACTGTTCCGCTCGAAAACTTTTACCGGCGCGAACCTGCTGACCTTGATGCTTTACGCCGCGCTCGGCGGGATGATGTTTTTTCTGCCCTTTAATTTGCTGCAGATTCAGCATTACAGCGCGACGGCCGCCGGGATGGCGCTGCTGCCGTTCGTTTTCACGATGTTCATTCTTTCGCGCTGGTCGGGCGGATTGGTCGATAAATTTGGCGCGAAATTGCCGCTGGTGGTCGGCCCGGTCATTACCGGGATCGGGTTTGGGCTTTTCGCCCTTCCGGGCGCCGATGCCTCTAATTACTGGACGAATTTTTTCCCCGCGATAATGGTAATGAGTTTGGGAATGTCGATCAGCGTCGCGCCGCTGACGACCGCCGTCATGGGCGCAGTCGATGAAAGTCACGCGGGAGTGGCCTCCGGAATTAATAACGCCGTTTCCCGGACGGCCAGTTTGCTGGCGATCGCGGTTTTCGGCGTTGTCATGCTGGCGGCTTTTAACGGCAGCCTGGAGCGGCAAATAAATTCTCCGGATCTTCCCGCCGAAATACGAACGAGCCTTTCGGAGCAAAAAAGCCGGTTCGCCAGTATCGACGTGTCGCAGATCCCAGCCGAAGACCGTCGCGTTCAGGCAACCCGTATCGTAAAAGAATCTTTTGTCGCGGGATTCAGGCTGGTGGCTTTTTTAGCAGCGGGCATGGCATTCGCCGCTGCGTTGTGCTCGCTGGTGTTCATCGAAAGAAAAGGCTCAAAGACATAACTTTTAAGTTGCCGAACTTGCTTGTCTATAAAGTCGTGAATCGGTTTTGTTAGTGTCGTTTAGTGTAATTTCGTGGTTACTTTCTTAAGCCTTATTTCTTTTGGTCATAAGACTGGAACCACGAAGACACACAAAAAAAAATCCGAATCCGCGACTTTATTGGTAAAGCGTTCAAACTAAAAAAGGCAGCTTTTCAACATTTGTTGTTAAAAACTGCCTATCCTGGCTTAATTTTATTGGTGGAGACGAGGGGGATCGAACCCCTGACCTCGGCATTGCGAACGCCGCGCTCTGCCAAACTGAGCTACGTCCCCACAGCGTTTTCGATAGTAAAAGCCTCTCTCGTTATTGTCAAGTATAAGCCGGTAGCGCCAGCGTCTCGCTGGCTGTCTTGTTGGCGTCCCGCCGACATTCCGGACAAAAGTGAGTGCGAGACGCACTCACGACAGCCGCCGGGCCGGCGGCGTTACATAAACTACTGAACCGTCGCCGGCAGCAGCGAATCCTTGGCATCGGTTGCCAGCGCCCAACCATCATGCACCTTGGTTATCATGCCGTGAAAGACGATCTCGCCTTCCGACAGCACCACGACCACGTCGCCCATATTATTGACCGTCGTATCTATTTCAAAACTGATCACACTGGCGTTGCCGTTGATCTGCTCCATCGTTTCATATTTAAAATCTTTTGCGTCGAAACATAATGTTTGGACAAAACTAACTTCTGACATTTATATATTCTCCTTAAAATTACCACTTCAGCATATCAGTTGCCGGGGACAAAATCCAAGACGATGGCATCGTGATCCGACAGCGGAGCTTCGCGGTCGCGCAGTTTCCCGACGATTTTCGGCTGCGAACCGGGCGCGGCGCTAATTCCCTTTCCGGCAAACCAGTCCAGCTTTAGCGAGCATTTTCCGCCCGTTTTTTCCAGCGCCCAGAATATCCACGGGAAACACCATTGCGGCACCCAATCGCCCAAATTCGTGTTATAGGCGACATTATCCATCTCGTAATGCAGGGTGCAGCCGCCGGGCACGTTCAGGTCTTTGTAGTTGTAGCCGCGTTTTTCGAGCTCTTTAAAAAGCGCGCGTTCAAAAAAACGTTCCGGGTACGGGTAATGATTTTTAACCACGTTTTTAACACCCATCATCACCCGCCGCGAATAACCCAAAATGGCCCGCGTCGCGTTTTGCGCGTTGTAGGTCGTGGTGTTCCAGTCGCCGCCGATAATGGTCGGCATCTCCGGCAGCGTCGCCAGATGCTCCAGCAATATCCGCACCTGCAGCTGGCGGTGCGCCCGGCTGGAATGCGCGTCCAGGTGCAGGGTCGCCGCGCGAAATTCGCCCGCCGGGTGCCGGATATCGGCGATCAAAACCCGTAGCGTTCCGAGGCGTTTTTCCTTTCCCCGCATTTTGTCAATGCTGTTCGGCAGGCCGATGCTGTGGACATTTTTCATCGGGTAACGCGAAAACATCGCCAGCCCGTGGATCGCCTTGGTATTCTCGCCTTCGACTTCGGCTTCGACGCCGCTTCCTTTGTTCAGCGCCAGATAGCACGGCACAAAGGCGTAATTCATTTTCAGTTCCCGCGCCAGCTCGTGCGCCACGAAGCGATTGCCGCTACGCGCCATCCCGTAATCCAGCTCGGTCAGCAGTAGCAGGTCTTTTTCCTTCAGCTCCGGGTGACTTTTTAATGCGAGGGCGATTCCTTCGAAACGATTGCCGCGCTCGATGTTCCAGGCCAGCGCGTGAACTACCCCGTCCGTCTCCGGCGACTGCTCAGGCGCAAAATCCTCCTGTACAACCGTGGTCAAAACCCGCTCGACTTCGCCTTTGATATTTTGATACGCAGCGGAGCGCTCCATTTCTCCGGTCGTTTGAAACGCGGTGAGTTCCGGAAAGTATTTTTCCAGATCGTGATCAAGAGGTGATTTGTAGGTTATGTCAGTCATTAAACGTAGCGCCGGCGTCGCTCCTATAAAGACGGGGCTGTCGTGAGTGCGTCCCGCGCTCACATTTTAAATCGAAGCAGTAAGAATAAGATAAACCACGAAAAACACCAAACACACAAATTTAGTCGGGCCTTCTTCGTGTTATTTGGTGTAATTTTGTGGTTCTGTTCTTAAAAGTAACGCCGCGGTGAATGCATCACGTATCCACTCGATCTGTCGGCGAGACGCCGACAGGACAGCCGGCGGGACGCCGGCGCTACAAGTTCTAATCGTCGTATCTTTCCTTGACCGGTGCGATGGCGAGAAAATCCTGCGAAAAGCGAAATGTGTAAGAGTCCAGCAGTTCTTTGACGCGGGTATTGTCTTCCGATTTTACTATCAGGCCGACGTGGCGGGGTTTGGTCACGCGATAAACGATCTCCGGATCGTCATAGGCTGAGGTGTCGGGGCATTCGGAATTTGCCAGCGAGATCGCGACCCCGGCGTAATCTCTTTTTTGCTCCGGCGCCCGGTAAGGATTTTCCGGAGTTTCGATCTCCAGTTTTGCCCACTCGCGCCAGAGATTGAATCCCCCTGCGGCGTCCAGCACATTGGCGATATAAGCGCCGCCCACGCGGCACGCCACTTCAAGCAAATAATATTTTCCGTCGTCTTTCCCGCGCAAAAATTCGGCGTGGGTCACGCCTTTTTCCAGTTCAAAGGCGCTGATCAATTTGCGGTTCATTTCTTCCAGATCGTTTCGCTCCGGCGAATCGTAGGCACAGATGCTGGTCGTAAAAACGCCGCCCTGATGCGAAACCGTCATCGGCGGCACGCCGTACGAACTCACTCCAAAAGCCACCGGCACGCCGTCCTTGACCACCGAATCGACGTGGAAAACATCGCCGACGATAAATTTTTCCAGGATGAATTGCGACGGGTGGTCGCGCCACGTTCCGCGCCCGTCCAGATCCTTCAGCACTTCCCAAAGCTGGTCTTTACTTTCTACTTTGCGAATACCGAAAGCCGAAACTTCGTTGCGCGGCTTGACGATCCAGGGCAGCGGAACCCGGTCCGCATATTCCGAAATTTCAGCGACGCTAAAAACTCCCGTGTAATCGGGGCAAGGAATGCCCGCCTTGCTCGCCATGTTGCGCATGTAAAGTTTGTCGCGAAAGCGCAGCGCTTTGGACGTGCTCATTCCGTCGAGCTGCAAATGCTCGCGCGCCTGCGCGCCGACCAGCACGTCGAATTCGTCCAGGCCGACCACCCGGTCGGGCATCCGCTCGCGCGCAGCGTCCACGATCGCGCGGACGTAATCCAGCGGCAGAGCCTCGTCCTTGACTGTCTTTACCTCGTTCAGGCTCGTCCAGGGCCAATTTTCCTTGACCAGTTTTTCTTTGGTTATCAATGTCACGTGCCAGCCGGCTTTTTGACATTCTTCCATAAACTCGGCGCCCTTAAACTCGCTGGCAATACAGGTGATATTCATTCCGTTGTCTTTCCTTTTATTACTCGATATGAACAGTATCGAGCGAAAACCGTTCATAAAATCTCTTATGTTATTATATTTGCAGAACCGAAAGATTCTCATAATTTGCGCTTAAATACAACAATAAAAGCGTTTTTGACACTCGTCAAATTTACGTGCTAACGTGCAGAGTTGAACATATAGTTTTGGTGGCGGATTTGGAGTTTATATTATGCCGGGATTTGAAATTACGGAATTGATCGGCCAGCTGGTGATTTTCATGGTGGTTTTGCTGCTGGCGATCTCCGCCCATGAAGCGGCCCACGCCTGGATGTCTCACAAATTCGGCGACGATACGGCGTTTATGCTCGGCAGGGTCACTTTAAATCCGGTAAAACACACCGACCCGATCGGCACGCTGCTGATCCCGATCGTCGGATTTATTCTGGGCGCGATCGGCGGCGCGGTGGCTTCGATCCCGCTGATCGGCTGGGGAGTTCCCACGCCGGTCAACCCGCGCAACTGGACCAACTACAAACTGGCGAATGTAATGGTTTCCATCGCCGGTATCGGGGCGAACCTGATACTTGCGATCATTGGTTTTGCTATCGCCAAGACGATGATCGAAACCGGGGCTTTCGATAACCAGGCATTTGCCGAAGGCATCGGAAGGCCGATCGGCCTTCTGCTCGAAAGGGTGATAACTCTTAATATTTCGCTGGCGGTATTTAATCTGCTCCCCTTCCCGCCGCTTGACGGCAGCAAGGTTTTGGCCACGTTTTTACCGTACAGCGCGCAGCCTTTTCTTAATATGCTGGAACAATACGGTTTTCTTATCCTTTTACTTCTGATGTATTGGGGAGTGCTCAGAGCGATAATGTACCCCGTTTTCAGCTTTGTCGGGTATCTGCTGAATACGCCCTGGTTTTGATTTATGAGTAAAAAACGCATTCTTAGCGGCGCCCAGCCAACCGGCGAACTTCACCTGGGAAATTATCTCGGCGCGCTGAAAAACTGGGTGGCTTTGCAGAATGAATACGAAAGCTTTTTTTGCATCGTGAATATGCACGCCCTCACCCTGCCGCAGGATCCGAAGGTTCTGAAACACAAAACGCTGGATCTGGCGCGCGTCTATTTGGCTTCCGGGATCGACCCGCAGGTCTCGACGGTTTTCGTCCAGTCGCACGTCAGCGCCCACGCCGAGCTCGCCTGGATATTAAATTGCAGCTCACGGATGGGCGAAATGGAGCGAATGACGCAATTCAAGGATAAATCCGCCGGCAGGCGTGAAAACGCCAGCGTCGGGCTGTTTACTTACCCGGTGCTGATGGCCGCCGATATTCTGCTTTACCAGACCGATCTGGTTCCGGTCGGCCATGACCAGAAACAGCACCTCGAGCTGGCACGCGATCTCGCCGAACGTTTCAACCGCGATTTCGGCGAAACGTTTGTCGTTCCCGACCCTTTTATTCCGCCGGTCGGGGCGCGGATAATGTCGCTGGCCGACCCGGCGAAAAAAATGTCCAAATCGGACGAAAATCCGAACGGCGCGATCTTTTTAACGGACGACGCGGACACCATTTTAAAGAAATGCAAACGAGCCGTGACCGATTCCGGCAGCGAGATAAAATTCGACCAATCGCGCCCGGCGATCTTTAATTTGCTAAGCATTTATCAACTGGTGACCGGCCGGGAAAAAGACGAGATCGAAGCTCATTTCGCAGGCAAAGGTTACGGCGATTTTAAGACCCGGCTTGCCGAAGCCGTCGTCGAATTTTTGCGGCCGTTCCAGGAACGCGTGAAACAATTCGACGATGCGGAGCTCACGGAAATTCTCAACACCGGCGCGGAAAAAGCGCGCGGCGTGGCCGGTGAAACGCTGAAAAACGTTTATGAGAGAGTAGGGCTAGGTTAAAAATAGTTCCGTAGGAACGTAACATTTATAACAGCAAGTTTTTCGGAATAGCGCATCCCGGGCGGTATGTGCCGCTCTTAACGGAGTTGAAAAATCCGGTCGGAAATGTGGTTCATATTATGTCAAAAACAGTCATCGTCTATGAAAAGCCTACCTGCACCACGTGCAGGAATATGTCGGTGTTATTAAAAGAGAACGGCGTCGAATTTGAAAAGATCAATTATTTCAACGACGAATTCACCGCCGAATCTCTCAGTGCCCTGCTTAAAAAAGCCGGGATCACGCCGTTTGAAGTGCTGCGAAAAAAAGAGCCGCAATATAAGGAATTAGCGCTTTCGGAAAATACACCCGATAATGAGATAATCGAAGCGATCATTAAGAATCCTGGTTTGCTGCAGCGGCCGATCGTGGAATACGGCGACAAAGCGGTGCTCGCGCGTCCGATCGAAAAGGTAAAAGAACTGCTGAAAATATGAGCGCCGTAAAAAGATAATTGATGGAACAAGAGGAACAGGCACAACAGCAATTAACGTTTGATTTTGACTTTAATACGTCTCAGCCGCACATCGTCGGCGAAAGAGGCGATGAAGGAATAAACCTGACGCTGGGCGAATTCGCCGGGCCGCTCGACCTTTTGCTGTACCTGATCAAACAGGAAGAAGCCAACATCTTCGACATTCCGGTCGCCAAGATCACGGGCGCCTACCTGCAGTACCTGAAATTGATGCAAAAACTCGACATCACCGTGGCCGGCGATTTTCTGGTGATGGCGGCGACGCTGATCGAAATAAAATCACGGATGCTGCTGCCGCGCGATCCGTTTCTCGACGGTGAGGAAGAAGACGACGACCCGCGCCGGGAATTGGTCGATCGTTTGCTGGAACATCAAAAATTTCAAAATGCCGCACAGATGCTCTGGTCGCGCGCCGGCGTGGAACAGGCTATTTTCACCCGCGGGCGGATCGAAACCGACGAAGACAACAGCGAAGTAAATGTCTCGGTGTTCGACCTGATCACGGTTTTTCAGAAAATCCTGGCGCGGCAAAAAGACGATATTCAAATGGAGATCGAGCGCGAGGAAAAAACCCTGACGCAGATGCTCGACGAACTGACGCAAAAATTGAGCGAAACCGGTGAGCTGAATGTCAACGAATTTTTTGCGCTGATGCATTCCAAACGCGAACTGGTTCTAGGGTTTATGGCGGTGCTGGAACTCGTCAGAATGCAGGTATCGAAGCTTTTTCAGAAACAGGTTTTTGGCGAGATTATTTTAAGAAAAGTTTAAGTATGTCGGAAATTAACGGAAATTTAGGATTTGCGGAAACGGCTGAAGAAGCTGAAAACGAAGAGATCATCGAAACCGGCGCAGCCCCCGAAATAGATGAAACCGAAGGGGCGGACGGGCATCTGGAAGACGCGCCCGACGAGCCTTCGGAAGAAACCACTGAAGAGATAGCTGAAGAAACGGCGGACGGAGCCGTTGGGGAACCGCAGGATGACGGGCCGAAAGTCGCGCGCAGCATCGTCGATCTGACCGCCGCCATCGAAGCGCTTATTTTCGTTTCAGACGAACCCCTGACCACGAAATCGCTGGCCGACATTTTGAATGAAGATAAGCCAATGATCCATTCCGCGATCGAGGCCCTCTCCGAAGAACATAACGCCCGCGAAGGCGGCCTGCAGCTGCGCGAGATCGCCGGCGGCTGGCAATTTTCGACCCGCCCGCAATATCACGAAGACATTCGTAAATTTCTTCGCACGCGCCCCTCGGCAAAACTTTCCATCGCTTCTCTGGAAACACTCGCGGTCATCGCCTATAAACAGCCCGTCACCGTTCCGGAAATTCTGGAGATCCGCAGCGTCCAGTCGGCCTCGGCCATCAAAACCCTGCTCGACAAACGCCTGATCGTCGCCAAAGGCAGAAAAGAAACCGTCGGCCGCCCGATGATGTACGGCACCTCAAAAGAGTTCCTGATACAGTTCGGCTTAAAAGACCTTTCCGAGCTTCCCAGCATCGAAGATTTCGAAGATTTAGTAAGTTAGCAGTAAGCAGTAAGCAGGTTTTTCTTTTTGAGAATAAGTGTATGAAACCCCACAAAAAACTTATTGCATGGAACAAGGGAATGGATCTGGTGGTTATGATCTACAAATCACGGAAATTTTTCCAAAACAAGAAACTTACGGCTTGACCTCTCAAATGCGTAGAGGGGCGATATCGGTGCCTTCAAATATTGCAGAGGGTGCAGCGGATCGGTCCAGAGATTAGTTCAGAAACTTTCTCAGTATCGCCATTGGGTCATTAAATGAATTGAATACGCAATTAGAAGTGGCTTTTCGCATTGGCTATCTGAACGAAGTAACGCACAATGAAAGTCAGAAACTTGTCGATGAGTGTTTAGCGGTTACCTACGGACTAAAGAAAAGTCTGGCGAAAACCAGTTAACTGCTCACGGCTTACTGCTCACTATGGAAAGATTACAAAAATTAATCGCTCAGGCCGGTATCGCCTCAAGACGCCAAGCCGAAAAGCTCATTGAAGAAGGCGTCGTGACCGTCAACGGGCAAAAGGTCACCGAACCCGGCACGAAAGCCGATCCGGAAAAAGACCATATCAAGGTCAATGGCAAGCTAATAAATTTAAAGTTAGCCGCGCGTGAAAAAGTTTATATCCTGCTCTGCAAACCGAAAGGCTATCTTTCCAGCGCCGCCGACCCGGAAGGCCGCAAATTGGTCGTCGATCTAGTGCCCAAATCGTTCGGAAAGGTTCATCCCGTCGGCCGTCTCGATTACAACACCGAAGGCCTGATCCTGCTGACCAACGACGGCGATTTTACGAATCTGGTCGCTTCTTCGAAAAAAATTCCTAAAATTTATGAAGTTAAAGTAAAAGGGCTGCCGCCCGCGCCCGCGATAAATAAACTGCGTCGCGGCACCGTCTTAGACGACGGCTTTAAAACCGCGCCCGCGGAGATCAAAGCCCTCCGCGCGACTGACAATAATGCCTGGTTCGAAGTCACCCTCCACGAAGGCCACAACCAGCAGATCCGCAAAATGTTCGACGCCATCGGCCACTCCGTCGTCAAACTTCGCCGCGTAGCCATCGGACATATAGCAGATGAAACTTTGCCAGTGGGCGCATATAGAGCACTCTTTCCGGAAGAAATTAAAAAATTTATCTCGCCTAAAAAGATAAAATAGTTGGGCTTGTCCCCTTCTTTTATCTAAATTATCTTAAATAAAATGATTGCGGGCGGCCCGTCTTATTCATTCGATATGGCTACAACCTGTTTCCACAGATCGGGCGGCGCGCCGTAGGAAAATCTGCCGACTATCGTTTTAAATACCTGTCTCTTCTCTTCCGGGTCGTTCATTTGCGATTGGCTCGAGCGTATAAACCGCGCCAGTTCATAAACGTTATGGTAACTGGGATAGGCGTTTTCAGCAGCCTGAAATGCGGCTGCGGCCGCCCCGTAGTTTCCGCTGACCAGGTTTTGGAAGCCTTCTCTTTCCTTTGCCTGTGCTGCTTGCAGACGATTGCTCGGTGCTCCGTTGCCGGCGTCCGATGGCACCGCTTGCTGCGGAGTTTTGGGTGCCTGGTAGTTTTGAGCGCCGTGATTGATCAAAGTGTCCGCCGTTTTCTGGGTCGATTCTTCAAGGTTGGTGACTTTTTGCTCAACCTTGGACAAAGCCGCTTTCACCTCTTCCGAATTCGAAGCCAGCTTCGCATCCCCGATCCCTTCTTTAATTTGTCCCAGTTCCGTTTGCAGCGCGTTCAATTCACTCTTCGCCTCGTCGCGTTTGCTCTCCATATCGATACGGTCGAGTTTAGCCTGGGCGACGTCGGCTCTGGCAATAATGGCCCTGCTTTCATAGGTCAGGGATTGACCGATATTTCCCGCCAGCGAAACCGTCAGCGCGATAATACCGATCCAGAACGTAGGCTGAAGATACGGCTTCTTCATTAACCTCACTTCTTCCGTTATCTTTTCGACCTCGTACTGTAACTTATCCTCCGGGCCATATTTATACGCTTTTCCGGGCGGTTTTTGAGATTCCGGGGTATTGCCGGTTTCTACCTTATCCATCGTCGTTTCTCCTAATGTCTTTCTGCGTCCGAGGGAGGATCAGGGCTTCCTATTAAAAAACTGCAGATTCGATCACAAAGCCCCCTTTACTTACAATGAAAAAATCTTAGAAACATTACGAAAAAGTTTCAAGCCCTGCACTTAAATTTACTTAAGGCAGTATGATTTTAGTTGTATATCTGATTATGATTTCGAGTTATCTAAAGAGTGTTTTTTGTGAAAATAGGCGAGCATGCCCTGAAACTGTAATCAACCCGTTTGTACTCCGCCATCGTGTTACTATGAAATGTTTTACCGCAATTTGTCATAGATAGATGTAACGATAAAATTCAGATTTAAATGCGTCAAAAAGGGAGAAAATGTTATGTTGCCTGATTTGCGAGCTACAGCCAATAGATGGCAGGCACGAGAAGTCAATCGCGCTCAAACTATAGCAGCGCTGAAAAATAACGCCATCGAAGAGGTTGAATCGCCGGAACGTTTGAAAAAACGCGTGGAACGGTTACAAGAGAACTTGGGAAAAGAGCAGCTGCGCATCAGTGCGCCGCCGGACAGCGCCTCGGCGATCATATTTAATGATCTCGGCAACGAAAGAACGATCAATACCAGGGACTTTTTAAATGCGAGTTTTACGGAATTGGCATTGGCCGTGGCGCGTTTTGTCGGCCGCATAATTATTAAGGCGAGTCCTAATATGGAATTAGGCTACGGCACCGGTTTTATGATCTCGCCGAATTTGATGCTCACCAACAACCATGTGTTTCAGTCGAAGCAAGCCGCGAAGTTCAGCTTGATGGAATTCGATTACCAGTTGGATAGATTTAATAAGCCGCTTCCTTCCGTTTTTTTCGAATTTGATCCTGACGCTTTTTTCATGACCGATACCGACCTGGATTTTTCCCTTGTCGCCGTCAGGCCGATCGGGACGGATGGTAAAACAAAACTTTCGGATTATGGCTGGACGCGCCTGATCGGCGAGGAAGGCAAAATTCTCAAAGGAGAAAACGTTAACATCATCCAGCACCCCGGCGGCGATTATAAGAAATTGGTGCTGCGCAATAATGAGTTGATAGATCTTTTCGATACCTATTTTCATTACATCACCGACACCGAACAGGGTTCATCCGGCGCTCCGGTATTAAACGATCAGTGGGAAGTCGTCGCTCTGCATCATAGCGGAGTGCCGAGGGTCGAAAACGGCAATATCATGACCACCGACGACCGGATCTGGCTGGACGGGATGGATGAAAATCTGATCGATTGGGTAGCCAATGAGGGGATTCGTACCAGCAGTCTGATAAAATTCATCAAAGCCAACAATAACCTAAGCTCCTCGCAAAAGAGTATGCTCAATCAGCTTTTGGAAATGGAGCCGCCGCACCCGTTTGAGGTCGCCGACCGGGCGATCGAAAATGCTAAAAAAAATCAAAATAATGCTGCGTCCGGCGCATCGACCGTCATCTCGTCCGGAGATTCGGTAAGTTTCTCGCTGATGCTGCCGCTGCAGGTGCAGATCAAGATCGGCGCGCCGATTGTGACCGGCTCGAATCAGTCCGTTAAGATAGAAACTCCCGCGCCGATCGCCTCTCTCCCGCCCGCCGGCAAACAAGATGACGAGCCGGACAAGATCGACGTGCGCGCGGTTCCGGAATTTCAGAATGCCATAAAGGAGCTGGCGGAATCCAAATCAAAACCGTATTACGACCGGGTAGCCGACGAAAAAGATAAGCAAAATTATTACGCGCACCTCGCTCAAAATGCGGACGGGGCGGATCTCTACCGCGCCCTGAATACACTCTTAACGCAGACCCACACCACTAAACCGTCCTATGATCCTTTGAAGCATGTCTATCCATGGATCGATCTTCATGACGAAAACGGGAAAAGATTTATCGTAAGCATATATTCGGGAAAACGCGTCTCACCAGAAGAATTCATCGAGGCTGATGTTCGGCGTGATCTTGAAGTTAAGCGTCTCCGGGAAACCTTTCTTCAAAATAAAAGCTCACTCGCTGAATCTGCGGTGTTTATAGATGCCCTGGAAGCAAGTTTGCCTTACAATTGCGAGCATGTGGTCCCGCAATCATGGTTCAACAAAAAAGAACCCATGCGCGGCGATATTCATCATTTGTTCGCATGTGAAAGCAATTGCAATAGTTTTCGCAGCAACATCCCCTATTTTGATTTTCCTGATTTTGAAGAAACCGTCAGAACGGACTGCGGAAAACGCGAAGAGTTAAAATTCGAGCCGGGCAGGGGTAAAGGAGCCGTGGCGCGGGCAACTCTCTATTTCCTGCTGAGATATCCCGGTGAGATCAATGCAACATCCAAAGAATATACCTCCGACCGGATCAAAATATTGATCGAATGGCATAACAACTCCGCTCCAACGGAATACGAGTTACACAGAAATCAGGCCATATTCGCCAGGCAAGGCAATCGAAATCCTCTGATCGATCACCCGGAATGGGCCGATCAGATAGATTTTACTCTCGGATTGGGCTGATGAGCTCGGGCACTTTCTTGCCCGCCTGTTCCCCCCTGGTGTGAACCTCGCGCCTTAAAACCGTTTTGTTTTTCGGAATTTGTTTTGTTATATTAATAAGCAGAAGTTATTTGATTATAACTTCTGCTTAACATTAAATTAAATATGAATTTCGACTTAACAGAAGACCAGTATCAAATAAAGATGAGCGTGCGGGAGTTTGCCGAGAGCGAGATCCGCCCGCATGTGATGGAGTGGGACGAAAGCCAGCACTTGCCTGTCGAGCTTCTGCCGAAGCTGGCGGAGCTGGGTTTGATGGGTGTGATCTTTCCCGAAGAGTATGGCGGCGCGGGGCTTGGTTATGTCGATTACTCGACCATTATCGAAGAGCTCGGACGTGTTTGCGGCTCGGTCGCGCTAAGCGTCGCCGCGCATAATTCACTCTGTTCGAATCACATTTATATGTTCGGCAGCGAAGCGCAAAAGCAGAAATACCTGATCCCGCTGACGCAGGGCAAACATTTCGGCGCCTGGGGCCTGACCGAAGCGCAGGCCGGTTCCGATGCTTCAGGCACGCGAACGACGGCTGTGCGGAACAATGGCGGCGAAAATAACGGTTGGATCGTCAACGGCTCGAAAAATTTCATCACCAATGCGATCTCCGGCGATACCTGCGTCGCGGTGGCATCGACCGACAAGGCAAAGGGCAGCAAGGGCATCACCGCTTTTATTTTCGACAAATCGATGACCGGTTTCCGTTCGGATCATAAAGAGAACAAGCTCGGAATGCGGGCGTCTGAAACCGCCTCGGTCGTGTTCGAAGATTGCCACGTGCCGGACGAAAACCGGCTCGGCAGCGAAGGCGAAGGTTTTACCCAGGCGATGAAGATTCTCGACGGCGGACGCATCTCGATCGCTTCCATGGCGGTCGGCATCGCGCAGGGCGCCTATGAAAGCGCCGTCAAATATTCCAAAGAACGTCAGCAATTCGGCAAACCGATCTCCGAATTTCAGGCGATCCAGTTCAAGCTGGCCGATATGCTGGTGCAGATCGAGGCTGCGCGGCTGCTGACCTTAAAAGCCGCGTACTTAAAAGACAACGGCAAAAAAGTCACGCAAGAATCAGCCATCGCCAAGCTTTATGCTTCGGAGATCGCGGTCAGGGTCTCCGAAGAAGCTGTCCAGATCCACGGCGGCTACGGCTACACGAAAGATTACCCCGCGGAAAAATACTGGCGCGATTCCAAACTCTGCACCATCGGCGAAGGCACCAGCGAAATTCAACGCATCGTGATTGCGAAACAGCTTTTGAAGCCTTAATTCTTGTCAGAACCGGGAGCGTTAGCGACCGGGTAAATTAATCCCGGTTTCTGTCGGAACCGTAAGCAACAGCGACCGGGTAGATAATCCCGGTTACCCTTTAGCCTGGAATTTCAGGTAAAATATTAGAAACCCGGTCGCTATCGCTCCCGGTTCTGACAATATTTTCTAAGGAGAATTTCATGGCATTTAATGAAGAGCTGATAAAAGAGATCGAAGGCGAGGCAAAAACGACGCGCAAGCTTTTAGAACGCATTTCCACGGATACGTGGGAATATAAACCGCATGAAAAGTCGATGAGCATGAAGCAGCTTTCGCTGCTGGTGGCGCAGATGTTCGGCTGGTTTCCCAAGATGATCCAATATCCGGAACTGGATTTTGAAAACGCCGACGCCTGGGCTTCGGACGCCAGCACTACCGAGGAACTGGTCGCGCTTTTGGACAGCAATGTGGCGGACATGAAAGAAAAATTATCCGCCGCCAGTGACGAGGTAATGAATGAAATTTGGGTGATGCGCACCGGCGACACTATTTTATGGAAAGTACCGAGACGTGAAGCCATCCGGGCCAGTATCAGCCACATGGCGCATCATCGCGGCCAGTTGACGGTCTATGCGCGGTTAAATGAAATTCCCGTGCCGTCGATCTACGGCCCGACGGCCGACGACCAAAGTTTCGATCTTTGATCTGCTAAAGTTAAATAAGTGTAAAAGTCCGGCGATTTTTGATGAATTCGCCGGGCTTTCTTGTTATGATACCTGCGGTCATTTTCAATAAACTAACCGAATTATTAACGAGGAGATCTTTATGGGCATGAATCACGCCTTTATAGGCGAGCTTGAGTATGAGGCCGGCACGACCAGAAAGCTTTTGGAGCGCATTCCGGAATCGACCTGGGAATTTAAACCGCATGAAAAATCGATGGATATGAAGCGCCTGGCGACACACTGCGCGGAAATGTGGGGCTGGACCAGACTCGCGCTGGATCATCCGGAACTTGATTTTGCTGCCACCCCTTACGAACCCTACCAGCCCGCCAGCACCCAGGACATGCTCGATTTTCACGATAAAATGGTCGCCGATGCGAAAGAGGCATTGTCGCGCGCCTCCGACGAAACGATGATGGAACCCTGGACGATGCGCAGCGGCGAAACCGTTTATTTCACCATGCCTAAGGTGCAAGTGCTTCGTTCTATGGTGTTTAACCATATTATCCATCACCGGGGACAGCTTTCCGTCTATCTGCGGGAAAATGATATTCCGGTTCCTTCGATCTACGGGCCTTCGGCGGACGAGCCGATGTAACGATAACGGCACCTGAGACGGATATTGCGGCGGGCGAAAAAAGGCCTGCCGCTTTTGCTTTTCGGGTAAAAAATGAGAAAATTATCGTTTGATATTTTCCTGCAGCCCCGGAAATAGCCACGGATAGGCGCAGATAGATTTGATGAGTGAGCAACCGCTGATAGAACGACTTTTAAACGGCGAGCCGCGGGCCATTGCGCGGGCGATCTCTCAGGTTGAAAACGGCGCGGAAAATGCGGCCGAATTGATGAAGGCCGTTTTCCCGAAAACGGGAAAGGCGATGATCATCGGCATTACCGGGGCGCCGGGCGCGGGAAAGTCTTCGCTGGTCGATAAACTGGCTTTTTTTTACCGCGAAAAGGGTGAAAAGATCGGGATCATTTGCGTCGATCCTTCGAGCCCGTTTTCCGGCGGGGCGATCTTAGGCGACCGCATCAGAATGGCGTCGCTGGGCCTGGATAAAAATGTCTTTATCCGTTCGATGGCGACCCGCGGAAACCTGGGCGGATTAGCGCGGGCGACGGTCGATGCGGCGGCAATATTAGACGCCGCGGGTTTTGACAAGATAATCGTGGAAACGGTCGGCGTCGGCCAGGACGAGGTAGAGATCGTCAAGGCCGCCGATGTCTCCGTGGTCGTGCTCGTTCCCGGGATGGGCGACGACGTACAGGCGATCAAGGCCGGCATCATGGAGATCGGCGATGTTTTCGTCATCAATAAATCGGACCGCGACGGCGTGCTGCGAGCCGAAAAGGAATTAAACAGCCTGCTCGAACTCGCGCATCGTCCCGATAATTGGGTGCCGCCGATCGTCAGGACCATCGCGCCGGAAAACAAAGGCATCGATACTTTGTCCGAAGCGATCAGCTCTTTTTACCAGTTCCAGCGATCGACGGAAAATCTCGTCCGGAAAAAAGCGATCGCCCGCTGGCGGCTGCTGGAACTTTTGCAGGAGAAACTCCTGGAGAATTTGCTGCGTAAAAACGGGACGGCCGAAAAACTGGATAAACTGGCCGCCGACATCGCGGAAAAGAAAAACAATCCGTACGCGGCGGTTGAAGAGATTATAAATTCTTAATGAAGATCGACCATTTAGGCATTGCCACCAAAGAGATCAACGAAGCCCTGAAGTTCTGGCAGGACGCATTAGGGCTGGAAAATGTTCATTTGGAAGAGGTGGCTGAGCAAAAGGTCATGACCGCGATGCTGCCGATCGGCGATACGCGGATCGAACTTTTGGAACCGACGTCGGAAGATTCGCCGATCTCGAAATTTTTGGAAAAGCGCGGCGGTGGAATTCATCATATTGCCGTGGAAGTAGAAGATATTAAAGACAGCTTAGCGAAATTGAGATCACAAGGGGTCAGGCTGATCGATGAAACGCCGAAGATCGGCGCGGGGGGGTGCCTGGTGGCCTTTGTTCATCCATCATCAACGAACGGAGTTTTACTGGAACTTGTTCAAAACAAAGAAATTTAAGACATTGAGAGGTGCGTAACTTGAAAGCATTTAATAAAGCATTAATTGTCATAGCAATTATTTTCATAGCCGGTATCGGGCTGCTGATCTGGAGCATGAATCGTAAGGTCGAAGGAGCGGGTTTAACTAAATTGTCCGCCGAAGACGTGCAGATGATCATCCAGGACGAGGCCAAAGGCAATCCGAGAGCGCTCGCTTCCCTGGCCGGTGACCAGGCGCAGCGCAAAAAAGTTCTGGAAAACCTGAAGCAGGCCCTGGCAGTCGCCGGCGAAGGCAGAAGGACCGGATTTGCCGATCAACCGGAGATCAAGGTTCAGCTCGGCCTGACGGAAGCGGAAGTTCTCGCGACGGCTTACGATAATAAACTGAAAGCCGACGCCGGTAAGGCAAACGATCCGGGCCCGCCGTTCGGTTATATCGAAGATAAGGATGTCGATCCGTTCTTCGAAGATCCGGCAAACAAAGCCAAGTACGAAGCCGAACAGCAAAAATTTCTCGAATTCCTGACGACCATGCAAAATAAGCAGGGCGCGGCCGGAGGCGCTCCGCCGGCAATGACCGATGAACAAAAACAGTTTGTCATCGCCCAATGGAAAAAGGTCACCTACGGCGCGGTGAAAGCGAAAGAAATGGGATTAGTCGATAGAAAAACCGAGCTTCAGTACAAGCTGCAGCAGGCGCTTCTGATCGCCCGTTCCTACAGCCAGGAAAAACTCAAAGATTTGCTGACGCCGACCGACGAAGAGGTCAAGGCATACATCGCCGCGAACCCTAAATTCGATAAGTCCGCCGCCAGGACCAAGGCGGAAGAGATATTGGCCAAGGTTAAAGCAGGCGAAGATTTTGCCGCGCTGGCCGACCAATACACGGAAGATCAGGGCAACATGAAGGACGGTAAACCGCAGGGCGGCCTTTATGACTGGAAAGCCCGCAACGGTTATGTCAAAGAATTTTCCGACGCCTCGTGGGCGCTGGAAGAAGGTAAGACGAGCGATCTGGTAGAAACCCAGTTCGGATTCCACATCCTTAAACTCGAAGGAAAGCGCACGACGAAGGATAAGGACGGCAAGGATCAGGAAGAAGTTAAGGTTCGCCACATTCTTGTCTCGACGATGTACAAGGATCCCGAGAATCCGATGTCGCCGCCGATGATGACGTTGGACGATGCCGCCAAGCAGGAGCTTGCCAAGCAAAAGCAGAAGGAAGTTCTGGACGGTATTCTGGCGCGCAATCCGATCGAATTGCCGGATGATTTTCACATCGAAGCGCCGCCCCCGGGAGCCGAAAACGAAATGCAGCTGCCCCCGGGAATGCAAATGCCGCCCCAGGGAATGGAAGACGATCAGGGCCCGCCTGTCCCCCCGGGAAAGGGAAAAGATAGGCCGAAGAAGGGTCCGGCCGCTCCGGCTCCGGCGCCGGATAAAAAATGATATTAGGCGATTATCGCATTGAGATAGTCCCTGATACTGAATTCAGGTTAGACGGCGGGGCGATGTTTGGAGTCGTCCCGCGCGTTTTATGGGAACGGGTTTGCCCGCCGGATGAATTTAACCGCATCCGGATGAATATGAATTGCCTCTTTATCGACACCGGCAAGGAGAAAATTCTCATCGAAACGGGCATCGGCGAAAAGTGGACGGAAAAGCAGACGGCGATGTACGGCATTTTTCGTGAAAAGCCACTCGCGCAAACATTGCTGGAAACGACGGGCTGCCGTCCGGAAGATATAACGATCGTGGTCAATACGCACCTCCATTTCGACCACGCCGGCGGCAATACGATCCTGTCAGTAGTGTCGGCTGAACCGATCCCCCAGTTTCCTAATGCCCGGTACTTCGTTTCCAAAAGCGAGTTCGAGCAGGCCGAAGACCCGCACGAACGCCATCGCGCAAGTTATTTGAAAGAAAATTGGCACCCGATAATGAAAACCGGCCAGCTCGAGTTAAAAGAAGATAATTACAAAGCCGTGCCGGGCTTGAAAATGGAAACCGTGCGCGGGCATTCGGAAACGATGCAGTGCGTCCGGCTCGAACGGGGCGGAGAAACTTTTTACAGCTTTGCCGACCTGATCCCGACAAAAGCGCATCTTCCCTACGCCTGGGTGATGGGTTACGACCTTTACCCGGTCGAAACTTTGGAAAATAAAAAGTTGCTCTTAAGACAGGCGGTGGAGGAAAACTGGCTCTGCTTTTTCTATCACGATCTGAAAAACCCGCTTTGCAAATTAGTTGAAGAAGAGGGAAAAATAAAAGCGCGCGCATGGCAATGAGGTCAGAACCGGGAGCGGTAGCGACTGGGTCGCAAGCCCGATAACGATCTTATGAATAAATATGAAGTAATTATTTCTTGGAGCGGTCAATTATAAAGAGCGAGACCCTGGACAACCTGTTAGCTAAAAGAAACAGCAGCGAACTTACCGCTCTCATCAGTTCGGTAGATTGCGATAAAAGAACTTAAAACATGGAACAAGTAAAAATTGGAATAATTGGCGGCAGTGGGCTTTATCACATGCCGGAGTTTACGAATACGCGTGAGGTAGAGGTTAATACTACTTTTGGCAAACCGTCGGACGCGTTTATGATCGGCGATCTGGGTGGCGTGACCGTTGCTTTTCTTCCGCGTCACGGGCGCGGCCATAAATTTACGCCGACCGAAGTTCCCTATCGCGCGAACATCTATGCGATGAAGCTGCTCGGCGTGGAATACATTCTTTCGGTTTCGGCGGTCGGTTCTTTGCAGCAGCAGTACGAACCCACCGACATGGTGATTCCCGATCAGTTTTTCGACCGCACGCGCGCCCGCGCGCAGGAATCGACCTTTTTCGGCGAAGGCATCGTCGGCCACGTACCGATGGCGAATCCGGTTTGCAGCGAGTTGGGCGATATTCTCGAAGCCTCATGCAAAACGATCGAAGGTCTTAAGGTACATCGCGGCGGCACCTATCTCTGCATGGAAGGCCCGGCGTTTTCAACCAGGGCCGAATCCAATGTCTATCGCAGCTGGGGCATGGACATCATCGGCATGACCAACCTGCAGGAAGCCAAACTCGCGCGCGAGGCCGAGATCGCCTACGCGACGCTGGCGCTGGTGACCGATTACGATTGCTGGCACGGCGACCACGATTCCGTCACGATCGACATGGTCATCGGCTATTTGAATAAGAACGTTCGCAACGCGCAGCTGATCTTAAAAGAGGCCGTCAAGCGCGTCGATGAAAAACAAACGCCCAACCAGTTTGCCGGAGCCACGAAAAACGCCATTTTCACGCAGCCCGATCACTGGAACGCCGACACGGCCAAAAAACTGGACGCCATCATCGGAAAATACGCCCCTAAATAAAAAGTGAAATAAGAGGCGTGCAAACTTTAAGGCCCGAAAATCATCTTTTAGTTGTATGAAAAGAAATCTATTGATCGCAGTTATCACCCTGATCGGACTTCTGGCCGCCGGCGGCTCCGTCTTCGCGCAAAAGCAGATCGAACCCAAAGTTCAGCGCGACCCGCTACTTGAAATGGATGCGATGCACAATCTGGACGTCGCCAATCAGTACTTCAAGCTGAAAAAGGCCTACGTCGGCAGCCTCACCCGCTGCGAAGAGATCATCGCCGCCAACCCGTTGTTCTCGCGCATGGACGAGGTGCTTTACGTCGCCGGAATGAGCAGCTATTATCTTTCCCAGAGCAAGGGTAAGCAAAAACCGACCTTAAAGACCGACGACCAGAAAAAAAAATACGATCCGGCAAAACTGCGCGAAGACGGATTGATGTATTTTGCCATGCTGATCGAAAACTATCCGCAAAGCCCATTCGTAGCCGACGCTAAAAAAACCGTGCAGGAGATCGCGCCGGCAAAGTGAATCTAAATCAGGCCGCAGCTTAATGTAATGAAGTCAGTACCTCAGAACGCAGTGACCGGCTTCCGGCATAAAATCTTTACCACTTATTCACAGAAATTCGCCGTGGCGTGTAAAATAGTTCTATCTTTATCAATAAAATAATATTCACAGGAGAATTTTAATTACATGTCTTTAACAGTTGTAGGTTCGGTTGCGTTTGACGGGCTGGAAACGCCTTTTGGCCAGCGCGATAAAGTTTTGGGCGGAGCGGCGACGCATTTCGCCCTGTCGGCTAGTTTTTTCACCCAGGTTCACGCGGTCGGTGTGGTCGGAAACGATTTTACCGAAGCGGAGTGGGACGTTTTCAAACGCCACGCCATTAACACCGACGATATCGAAGTAGTCGCCGAGGGCAAGACCTTCTTTTGGAAAGGCCGTTACGATTACGATATGAACACCGCTCACACGCTGGACACCCAGCTCAACGTGTTCGAAACTTTTCAGCCTAAACTTTCGGAAGCTTCCCGGAATTCAAAGCTGCTGTTTTTGGCGAATATTCTGCCGATGCTGCAAAAAGACGTGCGCGAACAGTCGAACGCCGGATTCGTCGCCATGGACACGATGAATTTCTGGATATCTTCGATGAAGGACGCCGTCATCGACACCGTCAAAGTGGTCGATTGCGTCATCATCAACGATGCCGAGGCGCGTCAGTTGACCGAAGAGCCGAACCTGATGAAAGCCGCGAAACTGATACTGGCGATGGGTCCGAAAGCCCTGGTCATCAAACGCGGCGAATACGGCGCGGCGCTTTTTACCGAAAACGGTTACTTTGCCATTCCGGCCTACCCGCTGGAAAGCGTTTTCGATCCGACCGGCGCGGGCGATACCTTTGCCGGCGGTTTTATGGGCTACCTGGCCAGCCAGAAAGAGATCACCGAAGATACCATGCGCCGCGCGATGATCTACGGCTCGGTGATGGCTTCGTTCAATGTCGAAAAATTCGGCACCGAACGCGTCGATGCGCTGGATTACCCGGAGATCAATGAGCGTTTTAAAGCCTTCAAACAGATGACCCATTTCGAAGAAATTCCGTTTGAAAAAGCTGTCACGGCGTAATTAAGACGGTAAACGGTTTAGAGTTCAAACTTTAGTTTGTCTTGTCCTTATTCCCTTTAGGTTGGACACAAGCTAAAGCTTGAACTCTACACTATTTACGTTATCTTGAAGGTAAATAACCAAGGCCCTTCCATTCTTATGTATATAATATTCAACACCTGCCCGAATAAAGAAGAAGCCGAAGATCTGGCCCGCAAACTGGTCGAAGAAAAGCTCGCCGGGTGCGTGCAGATCGTGCCGCAGATCACTTCTTTCTATTATTGGGAAAACGAAGTGCAAAAGGACGAGGAATGCCTGCTCCTGATCAAGACCCTGCCGGAAAATTTCCCAGCCCTGTCCGAATTTATCGAAGCAAATCACAGTTATACGGTTCCGGAGATCGTCGCCGTCGAAACTGAAAAAGTATCGGAAAATTACTTAAAGTGGCTCAATACTGTACTCACTAAATAGCTTATGTTGAAACAAATAACATAAGTTTCTTGAGAAGTTAATTTAACTTGTCAAACCATACTACAAAGTCGCTGGAACGACTTGGTCATAGCCGGAACATTTTTTCGTGTGATTTCGTGTGTCTTCGTGGTTTCAGTCTTAATTCGTTTTTATTATTGCACTTAAGAAATAACTACGAATTACACGAAACACTAACAATTCCGATCCACTAATTATTGCGGAATTACTGATGTCGGAGACGGAATGTCTGCCCCGCTGCCGAAATTACGAACGCTGTAACCAGCGGTCGTGCCCAGAATGTGCCAGTTGCCTTCGCTGGCGCGGTATATGGCGATGTCGGTTTTGCCGTCGCCGTCGTAATCGGCCGGGATCGGAGAATCGCTCGATAGTCCAAACGCCGTAGCGGTGAAATTATTGATGCTGCTTTTGAAGACATACCAAACGCCCGTCGAGGGCCGATAAACGGCAAAATCGGACTTCCCGTCGCCATCGAAATCGCCCGCCAGGGGCCGGTCGCTGCTCAGCCCGAAAGCAGCGCCGATCGGCAGGCTCGACGAACTCTTCAGCACATACCAGCTTCCGTTGCGATAGATCGTGGGATCGGCCTTGCCGTCGCCTTCATAATCGCCAACCAGCGGCTTGTCTCCATTGGAACCCCAATTCAATATTTTAACCCCGAGCGTGCTTTGCACGATGTACCAGACGCCGCTGCCGGGACGCCACACGGCAATATCCGTTTTACCGTCGGCGTCATAATCACCAGGAACGGGGATATCCGCGCTCAAACCCCACTGATTTGCATGAAAAACGCCGCTGCTGCTATCTAGTGAGTACCAGACGCCGCTGCCCGGACGCCAAACCGCGATATCAGTTTTGCCGTCGCCGTCATAGTCACCGGCGGCAAGTTTGTCATCGCTGAGCCCGAACGCGGCCGAGCTGACAGCGCCGTTCGAACTGTTTTCTATCTGCCAGGTGCCGCCGGCCGGTGTGTATTTGGAAAGGTCCGTTTTGCCGTCGCCGTCGAAATCCGATACCTGGTTTTCCAGCGGCGCGGCGATCCCTGTCGTATCCAGAATATAGAGCCCCGTGCTCATATCGCCGGCCAGTATCCGGTCCTGCCCCAAAAAAGGATAAATTGCCCAATTTCCCTGAAACGAAGAATCGATCGCCGTGTTTCTGATGGAAAAAATATTTCCGCACATTACTTCACGGGGAGCGAATTTCGCTCTCTTTTCGCCCTGCCGCAAAACGGGCGGCGTAAAAGTGTCGGCATAGGTATCGTATTCGCCGATCTTTTGCGGGTGAACCGGATCGGTGATATCGAATACCTGCAGCCCGGCCTGGTACCAGGAGACATAAAGTCTGTTTCCCACCACCACCGGATTATGCGGCGTCGAAGCATTGATTCCCAGCTGCGCGCCGGTGACCTTGTTTACCAGCATCGGCAGCGCCGGGTTATGGATGTCATAGACGCGCACGTCGCCGGCATCGAAATGCCCCGGAAACTCGGGCTGTTCGCGGCAGGAATATAAATAATTACCGTCTTCGCTCGTCCAGCTGCTGTGCATCATCCGGTCGTTTTCCACATTCGAGCTGGTGTTGTCCTGAATAAATCCCAGCAGCACCGGCGCCTGCGTTTCGATATTGCTGATGTCGTAGATCTCGGTCTTTCCCCGGTCGCCGCTAGTTCCGATACCCGAAGTGAACAAACGATTGCCGCGCACATGGACGGCGTGAACCCAGATGTTTTCCTGCGCTATGATATCGCGGACAAAAACCGGATTGGCCGGGTTACTGATATTTATCACTTTGATGATGGTATTCGGGGACCCGTTAAAGGTCTCGATCAGATAGTTTCCCGTCACCACCATCTCATGGACTCTCTTGTAGCCGTTACCGTGGGTGTCATCGACGACCCCGAGCAAAACCGGGGCATACGGGTTGGTGAGATCGACGATATGAACGCCGTTGACCAGCGCGCTGCCGAAATATCCGCGGTTGCCGATCACGATCGCTTCTAAAAATATTTCGTTATCGGGGGTGTTGTACCACGAAGCCAGAACCGGATGAGCCGGGTCTGAAATATCGTAGATAAATACGCCCTTGCAGCCGTTAGTGCCCTGCACCGCGATATTGCCGTCAGCGTAAAGATCGGCATATCGCCACTGCGGCCGTGAGGCGATCATGGGAGTACAATTGGGGTTAATGAAACCACGCAAACGCACTTTCTGGGCGTAAATATTTCCGGCGATCATAAAGACCGCCGCGATCGCGCACAGGAATAATATTTGTTTTGCGGGCTGCCGGGTCATACGGAAATCCATAAATCTCTCCAAATTAAATGCTGAAATTTTCTTCTACGGGGGAGGAGATAGCTGGAATGGTTCTTTCCTTATAGAAAACAAAAAGCCCAAAGTCAAGGTTTATCCTCGGCTTCGGGCTCTTTAGGTCAGAGTTGATTTTTTAAGCTACTGCGGAAGTATCGATGACGGGGAAGGAATATCCGTCCCGGTTCCGAAATTGCGCACTATATATCCGGCAGTGCTGCGCATAATGTACCAGTTGCCTTCGCCGGCGCGATAGACGGCCATGTCGGCTTTGCCGTCACCGTCATAATCGGCCGGTATCGGCGAATCCGAAGAATTTCCGAACTGCGAAGCGGAGAAAGAGCTGTCGGTGGTCTTCAGCACATACCAGACTCCCGTACTCGGCCGGAACACTGCCAGATCGGCTTTCGCGTCGCCGTCAAAATCTCCTTCGAGCGGCTTATCGTCGGCCAGCCCGAATTGTCCGCCGAACGCCTGCCCGTTAGAACTCTTAAGGACGTACCAGGTGCCGCCGCGGTAGATCGCCAGATCGTCTTTGCCATCCGCGTCGTAATCGCCGACCAGCGGTTTATCGCCGTTCAAGCCCCAGGAAGTAATGCGCAGGCCGGCCGTGCTCTGGTTGATGTACCAGGCTCCGTTGGAAGGCCGCCAAACTGCGACATCGGTTTTATTGTCGCCGTCATAATCGCCCGCCACCGGTTGATCACCGTTCAGCCCGAACTGCGATGCGACGAATGTGCCGTTGCTGCTGTTGAGCGAGTACCAGACGCCGTTCGAGGGCCGCCAGACCGCGATGTCGCTCTTGCCGTCGCCGTCGTAATCGCCCGCCGCCAGCCGGTCTCCGTCGAGTCCGAACTGCGTGCTGCTGTTAGCGCTGTTGGAACTTTTTTCGATCTGCCATGTTCCCGTTGACGGCGTGAACCTGGAATAATCGGTTTTGCCGTCGCCGTCGAAATCGGAAACTTTATTTTTCTTGGAAACATCGACCACGTACAGGCCGGTCGCCAGGTCGCCGATGATAATTTTGTTTTCGCCGAGGAACGGGTACACGGCCCACAAACCGTCATAACCGGAGATCAAATTGTTCTGCCGCGCCGGGCTGCCGCAGATCATATCCCACGGTTCCGCGTTAAGCCGCTCCTGCCTTTGATCGCTCGATTCCACAAAAGCCGCGGGCCAGGTATCATATTGGCCGATCATTTTCGGATCCGCCGGATCGGAAATATCGAATACTATAAGTCCCGCCTGGTACCATGCAACGTATAATTTATTGCCCATCACCACCGGGTTATGCGGCGTCGAGGCGTTTATGCCCAACTGCGCCATCGAGACCTTTTTGATCAATAACGGCACGGCCGGATTACTCACATCATAAACGCGCACATCGCCGGGCGAAGTGGCCGTGCTGTTGCCGATCTCACGGGCGGAATAAAGATAATTTCCGTCCTCGCTGGTCCAGCTGCTGTGCATGCTGTTTCCGGCCGTAGTCGTGGTCGTATCCGAAATGAATCCCAACATGACCGGCGCCTGCGTGCCGATGTTGCTGATGTCATATATCTCCGTGCGGCCATTGCCGCCGGCACTGGAACTTCCCCAGCCGGATGTGTACATCTTGTTGCCGCGGATGTGTATGGCGTGCACCCAAACCGTTTCCGTCGGATTGATATCGCGGACAAAAACGGGGACCGCCGGGTTGGTTACGTTGATAACCTTCAGGATCTTCGTGGAAAAACCGTTAAAGTTCTCGATCAAAAACGTCTGCCCGTTCTGCTCAAAAACCACCATTTCGTGAATCGTGTTAAAACCGCCGCCGGTCGTGGTATTGACCTTGCCTAACAGCACCGGGCTGGACGGATTTGTCAGATCGACGATATGAACACCGTCGGCGGTGGTACTCGAACCTCCGCTGCCGAAATAAGCGCGGTTGCCGATCACGATCGCTTCCAGAAACTGCTGGTTAGGCGTCGGGTTATACCACGAGGAAAGCGTGGGAACGTTCGGATTGCTCAGATCGTAAATAAACGCTCCTCTGCAACTGTAGCTGCCCTGTACCGCGATATTGCCGGAAGCATAAATATCGGCGAATTTGGTAGTGCCGGACACTGCGCAGGTCGGATTGATCTGCCCTCTCAGTTTCACTCCGGTGCCTTGCGCGATTGCGGAAAAAGAAAAGGCGCACATCATTAAAGCAATGCACGCCGGTACGAATAAAAGCTCTTTTTTAAAAATGAATTTAATAGCCATGGAACAGGCTTTCCTCCTGAAAATATCTTTATGCCAAAAAACTATGAAACTGCCTGCGAAGCGTCGCGCATCACCAGATCGAATGTTCCGGGAGCGACTTTATTAAAACGCCTGTTCCTGTTTAAGGAAACCGCAATGCTGATGGTCGGGTTATTTCCGTTGAAAACGAAACCGCCGTCCATTAAAAATTGGTAAAGCTCATTTACGTGCATCGGCCGGCCGGCTTCGCGCAGCAGCAGCGTGCAGGCCTGGGTGATGGTGCGGTCGGAAAAACGCTGGCTCGAAGGCTCGTTTTCGGCAAACCTGATCGGCTGATTGCGATTGTTTCCCTGTCCGCCGTTTCCCCCGTGTCCGATATACGACACCGAACCGCCGTAATTATTCGAAGCCGATTTTTGCGGCGGCGCGTAATGCCGGTTCGAGATTCTCGAATCCTGTGAATTTCCGTCCTTTTGACCCGACGAATTATTCAGGCTTGCCTGTCCCTTGCCGGCGCGATTGGCTCCGCCGACCAGGCTGAAGATGGCTTCTTCCGTCTGATTGGCGATATGCTCCAGCGCCTGAACTTCCTGCCTCAGACTTTCGGCTTCGCCTTCGATCTCCTGGAGACGCGCTTCCAGCCGGCTCTGAGTGCTGCGCGTCTGGCGCAGACTCTGGTCCAGGGTGGTGATCAAATTTTGGTTAAGCATTTCCATGTTCTTAAGCAGCCGTGCTATTTATTACGTTCTATCACGTATGACGGAATGTCCGCTAACATAGAAGAATACTGTGATTTAGGCAATTCTGCAAGGTTTTTACGTGCCGCTTCCGCATAATTATGCGCTTTTTTAAGCGTTTCCGCGAAAATTCCCTGTTCGCGCATACTGCTTAAGACCGATTCCCGGGAAACACTGCCGTAATTTCCCTCATACATAATTTTTTCCAGGCCGCCGCGCATCGCCGGATCCTTCTGCAGCAGCAGGATCAGCGGCAGGGTCATTTTGCCTTCGAGCAAGTCGGCGCCGGCGGCTTTGCCCAGTTCTTCATCGCTTGCGGTAAAGTCGAGCAGGTCGTCCGCCAGCTGAAACGCGACGCCGAGATTCATCCCGTAATCCCTCAGGGCGGTTTGATGTTCGGGAGCGGTATTTCCCAGGATCGCGCCGATCTCGCAACAGGCGCTGAAAAGATAAGCCGTCTTGCGTTTGAGGACCTCGAAATATTCTTCTTCGGTCAGATCGGTTTTTCCCAGCACCGTCAGCTGGATCAGTTCACCCTCGGTCATTTTACGGGTGACCCGGGTCAGGATATCCAGAATTTCCAGCGAGCGTTCCTGCAGGCTGGTCTCAAAAGCGGTCATATACAGCCAGTCGCCCATCAGCACGGCTGTCTGATTGCCGAAACGCGCGTTTACCGAGGTACGGTTGCGGCGCATATCGGCATTGTCGATGATGTCGTCATGGACCAGCGTGGCGGTGTGCAGCATTTCCATCACTGTCGCCATCCGGATAGCGTTTTCGTGCGAGCCGTTCCCGCCCGCCGCGTAACACGATAAAATGAACAGCGCCGGACGAAGACGCTTGCCGCCCGAAGCCCGCAGGTAATCCCCCAGATAATTTATTACCTGGATGTTTGAGCTTGCCTGCCGTTCATACTCGGCCTCGACCAGGGCGAGTTCTGCCGAAAGCGCGTTAAAAATGCTCTGCGCGATGATGAGCGGATTCGTTTTTTTGAGCTGTTGGCTAAAAGTCTGCATGTTTAAATAACTAAGTATTCGTGATATCGATAAAACCGAATTTGGCCTGAATAAAATTTCTGAAATTATCCGAAGCCGCGCCGAACAGTACCCAGTCGAAAGAATAATTCCCTGAATCTGCCTGTTTGAACGCGCCGGTGTCGAACTTTCTCGGAGCGTTTTCAAAATTCACCTGAAAAGCGTCGGGACTGCCGCCCGGCTTGAGAGTGAAATCGAAAATGAAGATCACGCCCGGGTAATAGGAATCACCGCCGCGGCCGGTCATGGAAAAGAAAGTATAAATAGATTCCTGCGATTTCAGGGTGCAGCCGATGTCTATCAGCGCAGCGCCGTCGGGCGGAGCTTCGGTGCGTTCAAAATTGACATCCACATTTTCAATTTGCAGGCCGAAGGCGTGTTTGAACTTCTCGAAGATCAGATTCTTTCTCTCCTCAGTTTTCGCCGAAGGCAGGGTCTGCTCGTATTCATAGACCGCTTCGCCGGATACTTTTTTTGCTTTGCCGACCACGCTGCTATCCAGCTCGCGCGTTTCTTTGACTCTCACGTAGATCGTCATGTGCGGGTCTTTTGAGAGTGAGTCCAGCAGCGACGTGAAAGCGGTAACGGCCTTTGGATCGGCCTCTTTGGTAACTTTGGAAAGATACTGCGTTTTTAGCGCGCCCAGTAAAGCCGATATTTTCTCGTCCGCGTTTGAAACGTATTTCCCCTGCGGGTGCCTCGATTTATAACCGTCGAGAGCCTTGATCGTTCCTTCCGTCGATGCCGTTTTCCAGGTTTGCTCGTCATCGTAGCTGCGGTTCAACCCCTTTGCCGCATAGCCCGAGCCGACGCCGAGAATTATCGCGGCGATGGCGATGGCGGCATATAAAACCGTTTTTCCGCCAGGGTGATAAGCAAATTCGGGCTTTTCATACGCCGCCAGAAAATTGCCCGTAGCCTGCCGTTTCCAGGGATCGAAAGTTTCGCCTAATTTTCTCACGTCGAAGGAATTTGCCGTTTTGAATTTTTCCTCGCTTCCGGCGATCCCGACCTCCAGGCGGCGCTCGTCTTCCAGATAGATAAGTGCCTCGACCTCCGTCAGGCTCCAGCTTTGCACGCAGTTGTCTTTTATTTTGATAAATTCGTTGGGTGTAAAAATGTAGCCGTTCTTTACCTTCGCCGCGTATCCCGACAATACCTTTACCAGCCCGAAAACGAACAGGAACGCGGCGGCTACCGTCAGCCCGGTATAAAGCCAGGCCATCCACTCTTCCCAGAGCGCTCCGCGCGTCGCGTAGAGCAGGTAGGCTATCCACACGAGCGGCAGCAAAACGCACAGCCATGAGAATAGCGACGGTTTCGACCAGAAAACGAATCTGTCTTCGCCGCGGCGATTAAAAAGCGCAAGTTTTTTCTGCACGTCCAGCGGCAGCTTTTTGAAATTGAGTTTGTTGTTTTTCGAGTGAGAAAATTCTCCTGGCATATACGATCCAACCTGTGATTATCAAATTGAACTACAAAAACTTTATCGCGTTTTTCTAAAAAATTATTTTTCCGTCGAATAATACGTCATCCGGAATTTGCCCGCGATCAGCCTCTTTTCAACCAGGCCCCAGACACGCGAATCCGAAGAATTATCCCGGTTATCGCCCATCACAAAATAATTATCGTCCAAAACTATCACCGGCGGGCGGACGCTTTCCAGCGTATTAATTTGCCGAAATCATAACCCTAACATGCCGAAGATAATTTTTTTTGTAATAAAGCGTCGCAAAATTTATCTCGACTCTGAAATATCTCCGACAGTTAATTCACAGTCCCTTAGAATTTTATGAAGAAGACCGATCCCAATAGATTCTTTCCCATGAACAGGAACAACAGTAGAACGCCCGTCGTCATGACGTAAAAAATGATGACTGCCTTTGATCCTGATAACTTCAAAACCAAGGCCGCCTAAAACTTTAATCAACTTTTTACCATCAAACACCGGAAGTTTGCTCATACTTCAACAGTCATTCTTTGAATTCCGACAAAATGTGAATTGCTGACCGGTATTTCTTCAACTTCCAGACAAAGCCCGATAGCTTCCCGGATTCGACTCATCAACTCGTCGTATGATCGAGCCTGAGTATGACAGCCTCTGAGTTCAGGAACGGACGCCACTAAGAATCCGTCCTCGTCCTGTTCTATTAAAATATTAAATTCTCGTTTCATAATTTCTTTTAATTGGAGCGATAATTGTCGAATTGCATATCGATGCCGAAGTCATAACCCTTGAGGCCGTTGATGACTTCCTGCAGCGTGTCGCGGTCTTTGCCGGAAATGCGAACGGTTTCGCCCTGGATCGACGCCTGAACTTTCCATTTTTGGTCCTTAATATATTTCACGACCTCTTTGGCTTTTTCGATTGGAATTCCCTGCTGGATGGTCACTTTCTGCCGCACGCTGCCGCCGGCGGCCGGTTCGACCTTTTCATATTCCAGCGCCTTGAGCGAGATGCCGCGCTTGACGAGTTTGCCCTGCAGAATGTCGTTCATGTTTCTTAATTTCATGTCATCTTCCGCGGACAGCATCAGATCTTTCTGCTGCAGTTCGACCTTGGCGTGGCTGCCCTTGAAATCGAAGCGCTGGCTGATCTCTTTATTGGTTTGATTCAACGCGTTGTCGAGCTCCGCGTAGTCGGTTTTGGATACGATATCGAATGAATTTTCTTTTGCCATATTCTCCTCAAATAATAAATGCGTCTTAATATTTCTTACTTCTTCTTTGCGTCCTCTGCGTCCTCGGCTTCGCGTTCTTTGCGGTTTAAAATTTTTATTAACCGCAAAGCGCGCAAAGGACACGCGAAGAATGCAAAGTAAATATTTCTCTCGAACTTATACTAACTCAAAAACCTCACCGTAGGTCGGCACTTCGACCGTCCAGCCGAATTTTTCCCTGATGTGCCCGGCCATCGCGGCGGCTGCGTCGGGTTCGCCGTGAGTGGTAAAAACTCTTTTCGGCGCGCCGGGTAAGCCCGAAAGCCAGCGCAGGACGGCTTTCCAATCGGCGTGGGCGGAAAAGCTGTCGATCCTTTCCACGCGGCAGCGCACCGGTATCCAGTCCTTCATTATTCTTACTTCTTTTTCGCCTTCGCTGATCCGGCGTCCGACGGTTCCCGCCGCCTGGTAGCCGACAAAAATAATAATAGCGTTCGGGTCGGGCAAAATATATTTTGCGTGATGCATCACGCGCCCGCCGGTCATCATTCCCGAAGCGCTGATAATTACCCGCGTGCCGTGTTCGCCGTTCAATCTTTTCGACTCTTCGCGGGTGGACGTCGTGATCATCGAACCAGTCCGCAGCGGGTGTTTCTGCCGCGAAAGGATGCTGGCATATTCTTCGTCGTGCTCCTCGCGCCAGCGATTATAAACCTGTGTCGCCTGCGCCGCCATCGGCGAATCGACCCTGACCGGCACGACCGGAATCTTCTTGTCCTCTTCCAGTTCCCTGATCTGGTAAAGCAGCTCCTGCGTTCGCCCGATAGCAAAGGCCGGGATCAGGATCGGCGATTTTGTTTTGACCGCCTCATTTATTATTTCCGCGAGCTGCACGTCGGGATGCGTTTCGCCGTGCAGGCGGTCGCCGTAGGTCGATTCGACCATCATATAATCGCAGGCCGGGGGCTGCGCCGGGTCTTTTAAGATCGGCTGGTCGTAATGTCCCAGGTCGCCGGAAAACAGCACCCTGATATCTTTTCCATCCTGCCCGGCGTCTGCGATCTCGACCAAAACCAGGCTCGCGCCCAGAATATGCCCCGCGACGCGGAAAGAAGCGCGAAACCCGTCGCAGATATCTACGGCGTTTCCGTCATTGGCGACGGGGACCAGCCGCTCCAAAGTCTCCATTGCGTCCCGCTCGTCATAAAGCGGCAGCGCCGGCTTATGATTCGATAAATCGTGCCGGTTGCGATAATCGGCCTCTTCTTCCTGCAGCCGCGCGGAATCCGGCAGCAAAATTTTCATCAGATCGCCGGTCGCCCGCGAGGTGAAAACTTTTCCGCCAAAGCCCTGTTTTACCAGCCGCGGCAGGTAACCGGTGTGGTCGATGTGCGCGTGGGTGATTATTACTGCGTCGATCGCGGCCGGATCGAACGGCGGGTCCTGCCAGTTGCGCTCCTTTAATTCCCGCAGGCCCTGAAACAAACCGCAGTCAACCAGAACTTTTTTGCCCTCGTGTTCCAGCAAATATTTCGAGCCCGTCACCGAACCGACTCCGCCCCAAAAGCTTAGTGTTGCCATAATTTTCTGCTTACTCCCAAAACTCTCGACTCTCTGAACTCTCCAGACTCTTGACTAACTTTGCGCCTGTTGTTTATACAATTCCCAGAGCTTTGTGATCTTCATGCGAAATTCCACCAATTCGCGGCTGACGCGAAAATGGCGCGCCATCTCGGGCGAAGTCTTCCCCTGTAAGATCAGTTTTTTCAAACCCGAATACGGCACCAGCGCCGCCGCGCCCACGGAATACGCTTCTTCCTCGATATCGGCGTGATAATCCCGCGCGATCGTCTTACCCGCCTGGTTGACGTTTTTTACTTCGAGCCGGCTCGGTTTATGGCCGAGAAAAACGTGGCTGACCTCTTCCATCAGCGTCGCTTTGTGCCGCTTCGCGCTGTGCGTCGGATTCAGCACTATCAAACGCCAGCCGTTAGGCAGCGGCTGCGAACAGGCGCCGCCCGACCAGGCGTTTTTTCCTTCCCCAAGCAAATGTTCGACCGTTTCCGGTGAAAGCATATTCTCGAGTTCGTCGAAAGGAACCACCAGCAATTTTGCGTACTTCGCCAGATCGAAAGGGTTCAGCGCATTGGTGTCGCGCCTCAGGCCGGCGAATTCGCGCAGACCCAGCCCGCGAATTTCATAGCTTCTTCCTTTTTGCGAAGGCGGCAGATTTTCGGTATCCACGCTTTGATTATACAATGACCCTAGCCAAACCGAATAATGATAACAAGTAGAGACAACCCGCACCTGAAACACGCGCGCGCCGTGCGCAAAGGTAATGTTTCAAATCAGATGTTTATCGAGGGGCTGCGGCTGGGCGAAGAAGCGGTCAGAGCCGGCGTGGCGATAACCGAGGTTTTCTACACTTCCGATTTCGCGCTCGAACCGCGGGGAAAAGATCTTTTGACCGCGCTAAAAAGCCGCGACATTCACCCGCTGATGATTCCGGAAACATTGCTCGATTCGATTACCGATACGAAAACGCCCCAGGGGATCGTCATCCTGGCGGAAAAACCTCAGAGCGACGGAAATACTTTGTCGCGCCGCCTTGCAGAAAAAGCAGAAAACGCAGGAAATGCAGAAAAAATGAACGGTTTGCCGCTGGTTATCGTTTTACATGAAATGAACAACCCGGCAAATCTGGGCGCGATCCTGCGAACCGCCGAAGCCGCCGGCGCGGCGGGAGCGATCGTTACCAATAATTCCGCCGACCCTTTTTCATCGAAGGCGCTGCGCGGCGCGATGGGCGCGAGCCTGCGCCTGCCGATCTGGCACGGCGCGGAATTTTTCGAAAGCGTCGAATGGGCAAAACGCGCCCGGATGACCGTCGCCTGCGCCGATATCAAAGGCAGTTTTTCCTACCTGGAGATAAACTGGAAAAAGCCGCACCTGCTGGTGATCGGCTCCGAAGCGCATGGGTTAACCGCCGCCGAGATCGCCGTCTGCGATGAAAGTTTTAAGATACCGATGGACGAGGGCGTCGAAAGCTTAAACGCCGCGGTCGCCGCCGGAATCGTCCTGTTCGAAGCCCGGCGGCAATTTCGGCAGCAAACATGACGCGAAATCGTATTTATTTTTTGGCGATATAGTGCCGATCAAAGTAACCGGTCAGAACCGGGAACGCAGTGACCGGGTAGATGTTATGATTAACTTGCTGATTTTTATCTGTTAAATAGATTTAAGGTTTTTGGAAAACCCGGTCACTGCGTTCCCGGTTCCGACTTCGTTATTGTGTTTCTTGTTAGGTGGCTTTAGCAAAAAAATTTGGCTAATTAGAGATTTAGAAAATGCCGGAAAACGAATCCAAACAAAAAAAACCGCTCTCGCCGGATAAACTTATTCAGGGAATTTTATCCAAATTGGGCGAGACCTTTGACGGGCTGTTCGGCAGGCAGGCGAAAGCCTCCAGCAGCCTGGCGATCAGCGAGATCGATGCGCGGGTGAAAAACCTGCTGGATTCCCAAGTGCGCGATCTGGGCGAAAACGGCAGGTTCGTGCCCCATCTCATCCAGCTCAAGCTGGGAAGCAACGCCTACACAACCGATCAGGCGCTGGAAGAAAAATTAAAGGCTCTGGAAAATGAGCTTTTGGCGGCGGTGATCGATCATATCAATGACAAACGCTATCTAACCTACGCGCCGCTGAAAATTACCGCCAGGTCGGATTTTCGGGTTGAGGGTGTGCATATCGTCACCAGCTTTGGGGAAACCGAGAAAAAAGACGACGAGGTCGATCTCTCCGTCACGATGCCGCAGATCAGGGTCGGCGATCTGATCCCGAAAGCCGAACCCGTGCCTGCGCCCGAGCCCGAATTACCCAGGGAAAACACCGTCATCGCCAAATTCAGCATTGATGACGCGCAGACGGAAAAAACGCTGCGGTTTGCGCCGGGACAGCGGCTCAATGTCGGCCGAACCCGCGAAAACGATCTGGCGCTGCCGGACAGCAGCGTTTCAAAACAGCATGCCTCTCTTTATTTTAATGCGGCCCACCTGGGGGGCGAATTGATAGTTTCCGACGTCGGTTCCGCCAATGGAACTTTTGTCAATAAAGAGCGTTTAGCATATGGAAATACCTGCACCATAAAAGACGGTGATATGGTGGGTTTTGGTAATGTAAATGTGTTGTTTGAGCGCGTCTCGCCGGAACCGGAAAAACAGGCGGTAGATGAAACGATCACCGAAACCGCTCCTGAAATAGTCACTGAAACCGCGGAGGAAGAAAAAGGCGGGCCGATCAGAATAGAGCTTGATAACGATGCGGAGCCAGCAGCTTAGTTTTGAGTTCCGCGTTTTGAGTCCACGCTTTAGCGTGCTGCTTTTAAAAGCCGCCTAAAGGCGGGACTCTAAACAGGGCTCAAAACCGAAATGTAAATAAATGCCGGTTTTTTTATTACAAAATTTAACGTGGCTTTTCGGCAAAGGCGCTCTTGAGCTGACGCCCGCCGCCTTGAGCCTGCTCTATCAATGCGGGATCACGTTTGTGATCCTGCTGCTGTTTCTCTCGTTCATCCGCAATCCGAAAAATACTTTGTCGCCGATCATCGGGAATTTGAAAGACCTGCCCAAAGAGGTAAAGAAGAAACTTGGCGTTACCTCGACCAATCGCAGCCTATCTATCTGGCGCTGGGTTTTCGTGGCGCTGGCATTTTCGATTTTCGGCTTTCATGTTTATTGGACGATGTTTGCCGAAGATTACAATGAACGCTTTCAGGAACTGAGCTATAAGGACCTGCGCTCGCGGCGCACGTCGGCCGCCAGCCTGCGCGGCTGGATGCTCGACCGTTCGGGAAATCTCGGCAGCGCGCTGGCCTATTACAAACGCGAGCAGGACGGCGACATCGTCCGTACCTATGCGCTGGAACGCGAGATGGCGCACCTGCTCGGTTCCGAGCGCGGCGTTCCCGGCCTCGAACGCACTCTCTTTAAAAAAGTCGCCGATCCGACGCCCGAATCCTGGGAAGTTTTATTCAACTACACGAAAAAACCGGACGAGCAGCGCGACGTAAAAATAACCATCGACCGCGATCTGCAGCGCTATGTCGCCGAGCTGTTAAAAGACAAAAAAGGCGCGGTCGTGGTGATGAACCCGCAAAACGGCGAGTTGCTGGCGATGTACAGCAACCCCTCGTACCTGCTCAGCGAAACGATGAATCAGGATTCGTTTATCAAACTCGAGGGCGACAAGAAGAATAACCCTTTGCTGAATCGCGCGACGCAGGAATTTTACACTCCGGGCTCGACCTTTAAAACCTTCACCATGCTTTCGGCCTTTCGCGCCGGTAAAGAAGGCACGACTTTTACCAGTTCCCCGACCGGCTTTATTCCATACCGGGGCTCGCGCCCGATCCTCGACGCCAACGGCGGGTGCGAACCGCCCTACGGCTGCGCGAACTTAAACATTGCCCAGGCCTTCGAAGCTTCGAGCAACCAGTATTTTTCGCAAATGGCGGTCGAGTTAGGCCGGGAACGAATTCGCGAAACCGCCGAAGCGTTAGGCATCACCGCCGTCGATACGCCCGAAGAAGCCGTGCAGGCGAGATTCGCCCGCGATATCTGGAATGCCAGCACCCCGCAGATCCAGAATGCGATGGCCCCGCGCAGTTCCGCGATCGTCACCGGCAGCAAGATCACCAATTACGACATCGGCCTCGAAGGCATGGGACAGGGATACGCCAGCCAGATGACGCCGTTTCAAATGGCGATGGTCGCCGCCGCGGCCGGAAATCTCGAAGGCAAATTGATGAAGCCCCGGATCGAACTTGACCGCCCGCCTGAGCCGTACTCGCAGATATTGTCGCCGCAGCAGGGCCAGGTAGTTCGCGACATTATGGCGCTCGTTACCGAAGGCAGCGGCGGAACGGCGACGCGCGTTTTTGGAACCGTGCGCGGGTTCGGCATTCGCACCGGCGGTAAGACCGGCACGGCGGAAAAACTGGCCCCGGTTTTCGACGAAAAAACCGGCCGCATGAAAATGGTGAAAAAGACCCGCCGGGACGCTAAAGGCAACGTCATCGAGTACGAAGACCCGGTCATGTACGAACGCACCGACAGCTGGTTCATCTGTATCGCGCCGATCGAAAAACCTTACCTCGCGATCGCCGTGGTGGTCGAAGGCGGCGGTTACGGCGCGGCGGTGTCGGCCCCGATCGCGGCGAATATTATCTTGAAAGCCCGTGAGCTGGGATTGCTCGGACTGCCGAAACCGGCGGCGCCAACCCCAAAAGCCGCTCCGAAGGCTGCGCCGAAAAAGAAAGTCAAACGCTAGACAGATATGAAAAACCGCGCCTCGTCGCACATGGTTCTTTTGCTGATCATTATCGCCCTCACGGCGATGGCGCACTATTCTATTTATTACGGCGGGCTGATACGCGGTTTCGAAGCTTCGTGGCTGACCGCCGGGCGAAATCTGCTGTTGTTCCTGCCGTTTCTGATCGCGCCGGCATTTCTCATGCGTTACACCAAATTCGCCGGAAACTGGACGCTGTACACTTCAGCCTTGCTGCTTTTTTCGATGGGACTGATCGTGCAGTACCGTTTGTTCACCGATCCCGAATATATTTCCAACAAGGACAAGGCCCAGGCGCGCCAGGAAAAAATAGAGACCCTGCAGCTTCACTACATCGAGGAAAATTACTCCGCCGAAAAGAAGCGCATGATGGGGCTGCCGGCGACCGATCCCGCGCCGGTCGATCTGTCAAAGGAAACGCCGCGCCCTTCGTCCGATACTTTTTCGGCCATCGCCACCTCGACGCGCACCTGGCTGCCGCTTTTCGCTTTTCTCTGCTGCATCAGCGCATACGTGCTTTGCCGCCGCGAAGACGTGCTCGAAATTTTGCAGAAGAACGGCTTTGTGATCGTGCTGCTGACTTTGATCCCGCTGCTGATCGCGGCGGTGATGTCGCGCGCCGGAAAATTCCTCGGCGGCATGACGCCGTGGGAACCGGCAAAAATTCCCTTCCTGATCGGGTTTGCCGCGATCCTGACCGGGCTTTATAAAAATCTCGCGCAGACGTACTGGGGCGTTCCCCGCGCGCGCGACGTGATGCCGCTGGTCGTGATGGCGGTGATTCCGTTCGTGCCGTTTTTCGTGCTTAAGGACTTCGGGCAGATGCTGGTTTTCATCTCGGCTTACATCACCCTGTACCTGATCGCGGTGAAAAAATTTCCGCAGCGTTTCGTGCTTGTCGGCTCCGTTGTTCTGGTTATCAGCATTCTCGTGGTGAGCGCGCTGCCGGACAACGTCCAATCGCGGATGTGGCCTTTGTCCTCCCTGGCGGCGCCGGTCAAAACGGTCCTTCCCGACCGCATTCAGCAGCGGTTCCATCTCTGGCTCGACGGATTTAACCCACCCGCGCCCGACACCAGTTGGTGGAAGGAAGATTACGACGAATATTACAAAAAACTCGTCGATAGAAATCCCGACCTGCCGCAGATGATCGTCGAAGATCCGAAGATGCAGGACAACATCAATGTCGATGCCTGGTTCGACGTGCTGGCTTTTCAGCCGGCGCAGGCGACGTTCGGAATTTCTTCGGGCGGCACGACGGGGCGCGGGCTCGGCCTCGGATATCCCGAACTCATCCCGGTCGCCGATTCCGATTACATTTATTCGGCGCTCGGAGAGGAGCTTGGACTTGCGGGCGGTTTATTGTTAATGCTTGCGCTGATAATTTTTGTCAGCGCGGGAATCCGTACCGCGATGGAATCGCGCGACATGTTTTCCAAGCTTTGCTGCGCCGGCCTGACCGCCTTTATCGGTTTTCAGGCGCTGGTCAATATCGGCGGCATCACGCGCGCGCTGCCGATGACCGGGATCACGCTGCCTTTTGTCAGCCACGGCGGTTTTAGTCTTATCACCAGCTTTACCATGCTCGGAATGCTGCTTGCTTTTTCCCACCGCAACGGTGCCGAAGCCAAACTTTTGGAACAGGAGCGCAGGGCACCCCCGGCTTAATCGCCGTTTGACTGCCAATTAACTGACATGACTCAATCTCCATATCGTATTGCTTCAGCGACCGTTTCCGATCGAGGTTTAAGTGAAAAAAGGCCTCAAAACGAAGACGCGTTTTTAGAATTGCCCGCGATGGGTTTATTCGTGGTTGCCGATGGCGTTGGCGGCGCGCAGGCGGGTGAAGTGGCTTCTCAGACGGCCATCGAGGTTCTTTCCGAAGCTTTCAGCAACGTGCAGGGAAACGTCGATGTCGAAGACTTGATGGAGATCGCCATCCAGCGCGCCAATTCCGCTATCTTTCAGATGTCGCAGGAAGTTTCGCGCCTGAGCAGTATGGCGACGACTATCGTCGCGCTCCAGCTTTCGCATAATATCGCCACCATTGGCCACGTCGGCGATTCCCGGCTTTACCGGCTCGATTCAAAAGGCAATCTTTTCCGCGAAACGCAGGATCACTCCGTGGTCGAGGAAGAAGTCCGCGCCGGACGTTTGACTGCCGCGCAGGCCGCCAATCATCCCAGCCGCAATGTCATCAGCCGCGCGCTCGGCGCCGACGATTCGGTCGAGGTCGATATGAAAACCATCATGTTCGAACCGGGCTCGACTTTTCTGCTCTGCTCCGACGGCATCACGCGCCACGTGACCGACCCGGAACTGCGCGAAGTGCTGACGATGTGCAAAACCCCGGAGCAGGCCTGCGGCGAATTGAAAAATTTGTGTTACAGCCGCGGAGCCGAAGACAATCTGACCGCGGTGGTGATCAAGGCAGTTGCCCCCGCCGAAAACGGTGCGGAAAACGGCTCAGAAAACAGCCGCGACGAGGAAGAAAATACGGTCACCAACGTCCGCCAAACAGCTCCGTCCGCGCAGGGCGCGTTATTCGCGGACGACGATCCCCCGCCGCTCGAGATCGGCGATTCGCACCCGTCGTCGCCGTCGCCGATCTCAAACGAAGGCGCGATCTACCGGATGGAAGGCATTTCCGGAACGGCTTCCGACGATCCGGTCCGCCAGTATGAAAAAATGAAAGCCGAGCGCGGCGAGATCTTACCGGTAGCAAAACGCGGCAGTTTGTTTGGCAGGGTGGTGAAGTCGTTCTTGCTTTTGCTCGTCGGCGCGGCGCTCGGCGCCGGAGCGTATTATGCCTGGAGCCTTAATAATCCGGTCATTATCCAAAGCGACCTCCCGGTGCAAAATCCGCCGGTTCCCTACGCTTCTTTTGAAGAAGACCGCCGCGCGGTCGATAGAAACGCGGCGCATTACCTGCAGGCTGCCGGCGACCAGGCGACGACGGCGGAAGATCATTACCTGAAAGGCCGCGCGCTGCTGCACGAGAAAAAATACGCCGAAGCCGTCGCCGCGCTGCAAAAAGCCCGCGAATCCTTAAATCTTTCCAGCGAGGGCAACCGCCGCACCCTTGAGATTGAGATCGCGCTGGCATTGGCGATCGCCGTAAGTAAAGACGCCCAGGCAAACTTTGAAAAAGATAAACCGGCCAACAATGTAAGATAGTTTAGAGACGGTCTTTGACCGCCCTGAAACATTGTATACGCGGCCCTCTAAACTCCCCTCCTTACGAAGGAGGGGTGGCGCGCGTTTCGCGCGACGGGTGGTTCTTACCAGCGGCTTTTAACGTTTACTTAAAAGATTCGAACTTTGCTATTTTATTAGCGTAAAAATATCATGGAAATGTGTGTGTGGTTCCGTGATTTGAGATGAAAGAGCTTTCACTAAAAAACAGCCGGCTCGATGGGCGATACGATCTGACGCGTTGTCTGGGGCGTGGAAGCTATTCCGAGATATTTGCCGCCACCGACACGTTTTCCGCTCCCAGCTCCCCGCATCACGAAGTCGTTATCAAAGCGCTGAATGTTTTTCTGCAGGGCGAGCTCGACGCCGAGCTGGAACGAACGCTGGTCGATAATTTTCGTAACGAAGCCGTCGCGCTCGACCGCGTCCGCCACCCTAATATCCTCAGCCGACTCGGCCACGGATCGGCGCGCGATCTGGAAGGGCATATCTTTCACTATCTCGTGCTGGAATATCTTTCCGGCGGCGATCTGCACCAGCTTTGCAAAAACCAGGGGATTCCTTTTTCCCTGACCCTCGATTATCTGGAACAGATCTGCGCCGGGCTTTCCTACGCGCATACTCAGGATATTATTCATCGCGATATGAAGCCGCAGAACCTGCTGCTGACCGGTGACCGTAAAACCGTCAAGATCTGCGATTTCGGCGTCGCGCGATTGTCCGCGACCGACGATCCGATCACGCGCGTGGGCACGAATGTTTACGCGCCGCCGGAACACAGTCCGATGCTGGCGGATTCTCAAGTCTTTGTCAGCCGTCAGCTGACGCCTTCGGCGGACATTTACTCGCTGGCAAAATCCGCTTACGTGATGATCACCGGCGAATCGCCGCGCCGGTTCGTCGGCTCGCCGATCACCGATCTGCCGGAGAAATTTCAGAACGAACCCTGGGCCGAAGGCTTCTTACAGGTGCTGCGCAAGGCGACTCAATTTGCGCCTTCGCTGCGTCATCAATCCGTCGCCGAATTCTGGCAGGACATGGTGAGGGTAAAGATCGTCGCCGCATCCACCGAACAGGTCGAAAATTTGGAGGAAGTTCCCGTCCCGGAAGACGTAGTGCCGCAAAGCCATATCTCGAAAGGCTATATTCCGCACGCGCCGGAAAAACCGGAGTTTACCACCAGCCGCGAATTGAAACTTTCGGCGGTGATGGATCAGCACGCTCCGAACCCGAAGATCGTGGTTCCGATCGGTGGGCAGCCCGTTTCGCCGCCGGTCAAACAAACGGGTAACGGCGCATTAAATGACAGGTACCGGCCAGTTTCGAAGGCCGCCGCCCCCGCCGCCGCCGCCGGGCCGCATCGCAAAAGTTCTTTTCGAAAACATCTCCGGCGTCTCACCGTTCTACTGGGTTTGCTCGCCGTATTTTCGCTGGTACTTTACGGCACGCAGAGCTATTTGAGCGGGCGGGGTTTCTCGCTCGGCAGCCTGACCCGGGTGTTTACCGGGCGCCAGGAAGGGGTCGCTTCCAGCGACATAAATCTGCGTCCCGAAGCCAATGCCCGAAAAGAAGCGATCGGGCTTGTCCCCAGGGATTCGCGGGTGCGGATTGTCAATTCGACCGATAACTGGTATGAAATAGATGTGATAGAGTATGGTCGTCCGAAGCAGGATCCGAACGATGCCGACCACGGCTGGGTCAATAAACAGTACGTCGATTTGAGGTAAAGTAAAATTGAGCATTCTGGATAAAGTAAGAAAATGGGTTGACGGCGAAGGCGGTGAGGACATCCTCGAAAAAGCCGCTGAGCAGGCGAAAAACCGTCAGGTGAACGCGGCTGAAGAATTCATCGTCAAACTTGCCCGCGCGGTCGAAGACGTAATGCAGAAAGAGATGGTCTCGCTGCCGCAGGGAACCACTTTGATCCCGCCCGAATATACTATCTTCCTCAGCGGCGATGACGACAAGGAATGGCAGGGAGCGAAGCGCCGCGGCCTGGAGCAGGGGCTCTACCACGTGCTGGCCGAACGCGCCCGTGAGCTTTCCGGTAAGAAAAAACTCAGCACCCAGTCTTTTTCGGTCGAACTCAGGATCGACGGTACGCTGGAAAAAGGCGAGATTCGCATCACCCACAGTTGGGAAGACACCGAAAGCGGAAAAACCAGTATTTTGTCGCGGGCCGGTGTCAAAGGCTTGATCCCCGAACCGGCCGCTCCGGCGGCGGCGAACACGGTTCCCGCGTCCGCGACTACGAACGTTTCTCCCGCCAAGTCGAATTTTCAGACTCAGCCAAATTTTGCCGCGACCGGCCAGAATATTCCCGCCGACAGCGATGAAAGCACGGTGGTCGCGCCGCGTAATGCCGAATTATATAAACTGGAGGTCTGGCGCGGAGGCGTGCGGCAAAATGTCGTGCCGGTCTATCAGCATGAGGTCAGCATCGGCCGTGGTTCGCAATCGAAACCGGTCGATATCCCGCTCAAGGGTGACCCTGAGATCAGCCGCAAGCACATCTCGCTTTCACGCGACGCGAGCGGAAATTACTGGCTTTCACACGAAGGAAGAAACGCGACTTTTATCGGCGGGCGTGAAATGCAGCCGGGGCAAAAGCTGCCGGTTTCACCGGGCGAAAATATCGACATTTGTACCTATATGCTGCGGATCCTGCCCGGTTAAGCGAACGTTAACCTGGGAGCGCGGGCATCCTGCCTGCATTAAATAATAGCCGCGGATGAACACAGATAAACACGGATAGGATATGCTCCGTGAAATCCGCGTTTCATCCGTGGCTAACCTCTTAAACGACAGGTCTGCCGATATCGCGGCGGTAATACATTCCGTCCCAATCGATCTCGTTCACGGCTTTGTAACAGCGATGCAGGGCTCCGCTCCGGTTGCTTGCCGTAGCCGTGACGGCCAGCACCCGCCCGCCCGATGTGATCAACTCTCCGCCGGCGTTAAAGGCGGTTCCGGCGTGAAACGCAACGACATTTTGCTGGTCTTTTACGATATTCAACCCGCTGATGACTGCGCCCGATTCCGGTTTGGCGGGATAACCGCGCGCCGCCAGTATCACCACCGCCGAACAGCCGTCCTTCCATTCCAGATTCAACTGATCCAGCGTACCGTCGGCGATCGCCGTACAAATATCCGTCAGATCCGTTTCCAGCCTGACCAGGATGGCTTCGGCCTCGGGGTCGCCAAAGCGCGCGTTGTATTCCAGCAACTTTGCGCCGCCGGCGGTCATCATCAATCCTAAAAAAAGCACACCCTTAAAGGGAAAGCCTTCTTTTTCGGCGCCTGCCAGGGTCGGCTTTATTATTTCTTCGGTGATCTTTTCCAGTTCGTCGGGCGTTAGCAGACTGCTGTCCGTAAACACGCCCATGCCGCCGGTATTGGCTCCGGTGTCGCCTTCGCCGATGCGTTTGTGATCGCGCGCCGGCGGCATCAGGGCATAATTCGTTCCGTCGGCAAAAAGCAGCAGCGAAACTTCATTACCCGTCAGAGCCTCCTCCAGGATAATTTTTTCGGCGGCTTCCCTGCTCACCAGATCGCCGCTCGATATCTCGTCGATCGCGGCTTCGGCTGCGGCGCGGTCTTTTGCGACCACCACGCCTTTTCCCGCCGCCAGGCCGTCGGCTTTTATCACGACCGCGGAATCGGTACTTCCGAATTTTCCGCTTTGTAAAATTTCTTTTGCTTCGGCGGCCGACGACGCCGCAAGAAAATCAGCCGTCGGGATACCGTGGCGCGTCATGAATTCCTTGGCAAAGACCTTGCTGGATTCGAGCCGCGCCGCCGCTTTCGAAGCGCCGACGATCTTCAGGCCGTGTTTTTCAAACTCATCGACCACGCCCAGCGCCAGCGAAGTTTCGCCGCCGACGACGGTCAGATCGATCTTATTTTGCCGGGCAAAATCCGCCAGCGCGGTAATATCCGTTGGGTTTAGATCGATACATTCGGCGATTTCCGCGATTCCCGCGTTTCCCGGCGCGCAAAATATTTCCGCCGACCGGGCGCTTTTTCTGAAAGACCAAACCAGCGCGTGTTCGCGTCCGCCGCCGCCGATAACCAGTATTTTCATAATAAATTACATCTATTGAATTGATATTAATAATAATGTAAACTTGACACTATTAGCCGATAGTTATAATTTCATTTGCCGGGCCAATTCGGCTAAAATTAACGGACGCACCAGATTAAAAAGGGGGGACAGATCAGTGACACAATTCGATTCGAACGAATCTTCCGGTATCACTGAATCTTCAGACTCCGCCAGGCAGTTCGAAGATGCCACCATCAATTGCATCGACTGCAGTAAAGATTTTATCTGGACGGTCGGCGAACAGACTTTCTTTTACGACAAAGGACTGCAAAACCCACCCAAACGCTGTAAGCCCTGCAAGCAAGCCAAGAACGACCGCATCGCCAATATTGCCGCGGCGCAGGCCGCCGGGATCAAGCAAAAAATTGAAGTTTCGGTAGAGTGCGCCGGCTGCGGCGCCAACACCACGGTTCCCTTTTACCCGTCGCAGGGCCGCCCCGTTTTTTGCCGCTCATGTTTCGAAAGCAAGAAAAATAATCAGCCGCCCCAATAGATCAGCCCCCAATAGATCAGCCGCCGACATGAACGTTCGGGCGTTTTTCCGGATCGGGTTCCGCCTGCCGCAGGATCTCGCGCGTCACCGGCGCGGTATCGCCTTCTCCGAATAACACATATCTCAGCAGGTACATGATCGGGTTGCCTTCGCTCCAGCCGAAATACACGTGCGGTATTTTCCCGGTCGCGTCGCGCAGGTGCAGCAGCAGCGCCGCGATCGCATTCGGCACCGCCGGGGCCTGCGTCCGCAGAACGTTATAGCCGTCGATATCCAATCCGCGGATTCTCAATTTGCCCTTGAATTCCGAAGCGTCGCCCAGCTCGATCTCATAAAAAACCACCGGGTCGCTCGACGGAATATGATTATCAACGCGTTTCTCATGTTCCTTCGCGCGGTATTCGTTTACGTCTCCGGTTTCACGCCGGTTGGTCACGATCCGGATATCGCCTTTGGCCATTTCCTCGATAAATTTCTTGGCCTGATCGTCGAATTCGATCCTATCGATCCGCAATTCCGTCGAACGCAAAGCGCGCGAAATAAACGAAGCGCCGATTATCGTAAAGATAAAAAAGGAAGCGATCTTGATGCCGTCGGGGCGCTCGATGATATTAGCGATGGTGGTATAGAACAACACCACCGCGATGGCCAGATACCCCCACCTCGCCCCTTCTTTCCTGAGCCACGCGGAGATGGTCGCCGCCACCGCCGCCGAGCTCATCAATACTAAAACACCGGTCGCGTAAGCTCCGCCCTGGGCATCGACGCTCGCTTCGAACCAGATCGTGACGGTAAAACAGATCGCGGTAAATACCAGCACCAGCGGACGGGTCGCCCTGGCCCATTCCGGCGCCATGCCGTATCTGGGCAAATAGCGCGGCACGATGTTCAGAAGTCCGGCCATCGCCGAAGCGCCGGCAAACCACAGGATAAAAATAGTGCTGAAATCGTATAAGGTGCCGAAGTAATCGCCCATGTATTCGTGGGCGATAAATGCCAGAGCGCGGCCGTTGGCTCTGCCCTTTTCCTGTCCGCAGGCACACTCCGGAATATTGGTCGGCAAATGCTGCGTATCGGCGCATGAGATCGCCGGGCAGAATTCGCGCGGCTGGATCAGCATGGTGGTAACCATGCTGCTGGCGATCAGCATAAAGCTCATGATCAGCGCCGCGACCAGCAGCAGCTTTCTCATTTTTTCTACGCGGTTCGGGTTGTCTATCAGCGGCATGACCGCCACGCCGGTCTCGAACCCCGATAATCCCAGCGCCAGCCGGGGAAAAGATATTAAGGCGAGCCCGATCAGGAAAAATACGCTGTATCTTCCGCCCTGGGGGTTGGTAAACAGCGCGGTCTGCCAATGTGCGAATGTGTCCGGGTGTTTGAAAACTTCGTACAATCCAACGCCCAGGACAACAAAGTTGAGCAATAGATAACTCGCTACCAGCACCACCGCGATACCGATCGCTTCCTTGAAACCTTTCAGAAAAACCGCGCCCAATAGGGCGATCAACCCGAGCGTCACCAAAACCGAATGCTCCAAAAACGGCAAATGCGCGTGGACGAACGGATTTTCCAAAACGTGGGCCGTCGCGTCGGCCGCCGACAGGGTGATCGTGATCACGAAATCCGTCGCCACAAAACCCAGCAGCACCAGAACGGCAAGCTTGCCCTTCCAGCGCGAAAGCAGGTTTTCCATCATCGCTATCGAGCCTTCGCCTTTAGGGCTCTCGGCCGCCACCCTTCGATAGATCGGCAGCGCGCCGAAAAGCGTCAGCAATACCAGGATCAGAGTGGCGATCGGTGAAAGATAGCTGGCCGCGAGAAACGCGATACCGGGCTGATAACCGAGCGTCGAAAAATAATCGACGCCGGTCAGACACATTACCTTCCACCAGGGATGATGCGGGTGATGCGAGGAAGCCTTTTCATAAGGGCCTTCGATCTCTTTTACGCCATGATACAGCCAGCGCTTAAAGCGCTTGTTCTCCCCGTTTTGCTCTTGCGAATCAGGCATTTTTTTACCCTAAATAATTAGAGACCACCGGCGGCTCACCGTCTGTGGTCTCTACACGACTTTCGTTTTTGTTTTGTATCTGACACCTAAATTAAGGTCAGCTTCCTTCTCTGTAAAAAATTCCGGAAGAATAGATTTTAACCTTGTTACGATTCAGGTCAAGTCATTTAGAGGCAGATTGCGTGTTTTTAAAAAATTAAAGGGGTGACGTCTCCCACACCGTCACCCCGAGGTCACAAGTCCTCACCCCTCGTGACCAATGTTCACCGGGGAGGTGAACATTAATAATTATGCATAAATTATTTTAGGATGCAACCCAATCTGTTTATTTTGACAAGCAAAAACCTCATTTTTTGAAAAAAATCTTATAATTTTGAAAAAAAACGCTAAAAAACATCGATTTATAATATTTATGGCAATGCTTCTTTCATCAAAAATATTTGATAGCAAATTACCTTGCGTAATTTGCCCTATTTGAATTGCCGCGCTCTGAGACGAGGGCTCAACCTGCCTGCTTTTGGCAAACTTTGCGAAAAAACTTTGCGTTCTTCGGGGTTAAAATCATCGCCAGCCGCAAAGCACTTATCACTATTAACTTTTAACTGTTAATAAAGGAGAGAACAGCGCTGTTTCCGCTTGGGATTAATGTGTCAATAGTCCGACCGTTAGGGAGGGCGCATTTTCAATCATAAATAAGCGCCCTTGCTGACGCGCGACAATGTGAAAATTCCTCATCCTTAGGCCACGGTAACCAGATCAGGATATTTTCCCACGAAAAAAACTTGACAGTTCTTTTTCTTTGCTTTATAAATAAAAACTCGCTGCCCTAACGGCGCGGAGAATGTTTATGTTAATGCGAATTTATCGACAAAGAAATTTCAGCATACAGCTAACCCTATGCGGCGGCAAAAATATGTCGTGCGTTAGCCTGGCTGAATGTTGCGATAGTTTGCAGCAGCTTAATAAAGAATGATATCGCGGGAGTGGAAACTTTCCGCTCCTGGCAATTAGATAAAAGCAAATTCAGGAGCGGTCGATTGAAACTTCCAATGTTCAATCGGCCGCTTTTCATTTTGCCTAAAAACAATAGAAGGAGAATGAAAACAGGAGAAAAAATGTAATGCCTTACAATCGTCTAAATATCAGCGGAGCGCGGGCCGAAGTCTTGTCATGGGTCGATCATGAGTTGAGCGCGGACGAGCACACGATGCTGCGCAATGTTTCGCAGCTGCCCGTGCTCTTCAAGCACGTCGCGCTGATGCCCGACGCCCATCTTGGAATAGGTTCGATGGTCGGCTCGGTCGTGGCGACAAAAGAAGCCGTGATCCCGGCGACCGTCGGGGTCGATATCGGCTGCGGAATGATGGCGGTAAAAACGCCCTTTAAAAGCGGGATCCTGGACGGAAGGCTAAAGGAGCTTCGTCTCGAAATCGAGAGCGCGATCCCCGTCGGGTTCAAAGAGCATCGCGATGCGGTGGCCGAATCCGAAACCTGGAGCGGCTGGGAGAGGTTTTCGTCCCTGCACAAAAATGTCCAGGAGCGTTTCGGCAAAGCGCGGCGTCAGCTCGGCACGCTCGGCGGCGGAAATCACTTTATCGAGATCTGCCTCGACACCGCGGACAACGTCTGGCTGATGCTGCATTCCGGCTCGCGAAATATCGGAAACGAAGTCGCGCGCTGCCATATTCAGACCGCGCGGACGCTGCATGAATTAAGCGAATTGCCCGATCCGAATCTGGCTTACTTTTTACAGGGCACGCCCGAATTCGCCGCTTACTGGCACGATCTGGATTGGGCGCAGGGTTACGCTCTGAAAAATCGCGAGGTGATGATGAACAGTCTGCTGGGAATCATCTACCGAATGTTTAATAACGGTGAAATTTTCACGCCTGAGATCCGGGTGAACTGCCATCATAATTACGTCAGCCTCGAAGAACACTACGGCGAGGAAGTTTTTGTCACGCGCAAAGGCGCTATCCGCGCCGATAGAGGCGCTCTCGGCATAATTCCCGGTTCGATGGGAACGAGATCTTTTATCGTTAAAGGCCTCGGGTCGGCGGAAAGTTTTAATTCCTGCTCGCACGGGGCCGGCCGTAAAATGTCCCGAACCGCCGCGCGTAAAAAGTTCTCCGCCAAAGATTTGGCTGAGCAAACTCTCGGCGTGGAATGCCGCAAGGATTCCGGTGTCGTGGACGAAATTCCCGGCGCTTACAAAGACATCACCGAAGTGATGCGCAGCCAGGCCGACCTGGTCGAAGTGGTCGCTGAATTAAAGCAGGTCGTCTGCGTGAAGGGATAACAGGAAGGAATTGAGGAAAGAAGGAAAATGGGAAATTAGGAATTAGGAAGTAAGGAAATGAGGGAAAATGAGGAGTGAGGAAGAAAAGAAAGAATATTTCCTATTTCCCCTCTTTCCTCATTTCCTCCTAATTCCTTCCTTCCCTTCCTCTTCCTCATTTCCTAGTTAAGATTATGAAACTGATAGTTATTTACGGGCCGCCCGCGGTGGGAAAATTGACCGTGGCTAATGCGGTCGCCAAAGAAACCGGCTTTAAAGTTTTTCACAATCATCTGAGCAACGATTGTATCGAGCCGGTCTTTGACTTCGGCACGGCTTCTTTCGGAAAGCTGGTGGGAATGATCCGGCTGGAAACCATTGCCGAAGCGACACGCGTCGGGCAAGACCTGATCTACACCCTCTGCTACATTAAAGACCTTGACGACCCTCATATTACGGCGGTCGTCAAAGCGGTAGAAGAAGGCGGCGGCGGCGAGATCTGTTTTGTGCTGCTGACCTGCGAACGCGGCGAGCTGGAAAAACGCGTGTTGGCGGAAACCCGCCGGAAATTCGGAAAGGTAAAGAATCTCGGTATCCTGAAAGAGATATTAGAAAAATACGATCTGTCTTCCCCGGTTCCGGCGCGCGAAAGCTTGTGTTTGGATAATACGAATACACCCGCGGAAGAGATCGCGGATCGGATCATCAAACATTATAAATTAGTGGAAACGGAGGGAAGAGAGGAAATGAGGAATAGGAAGGAAGTAGGAAATTAGGAATGGAGAAGGGAGAAGGGAGAATAAGAACGGAAAATGGAGAAAAGGAGAAAAGACGAAAGAAAGATTTCTTTCCTAATTTCCTCTATTTCCTATTTCCTCTCTTCCTTATTTCCTCTTCTTTTTACAGGGCTGAGTGAGTGAAATCTACTTCGCCGTAGCGCGGGATATCGATATAGACCTGCTTGCGGTTTGTTTTGACAAATTTTGGCGAGATCTTTTTCGTGTAATAACTGCCGTAGATCCCGGTACCGAGGGCCGCAATGACCCCGAGAAAACCGACAAAAGCGGTATTTAACACGAACGACATTATGATCCCGCCGAAAAGAAATCCGAGCACTAACAGCGCGGAGATCGTCGAAGCAGTCGTGAACGTTCTAAAGCCGCTCCAGCATTCGCTGCAGAAAAGTCCGTTTAGATTGTGGCGTTTTCGCGCTACCAGCAGGATTATCAGGAGCGGGATCGGGCCGGCGAGAAAGCCGAGATATGCGGCCGGCGGGGTGTAATCTTTTTTGAACTTTTGCATCGCCAGCTGGTCGTGGCTGCCGCATTTGACACAGACGGGCGGGATCGAGATCGTCACCGTACGCGAATAATCGTTTCTCGCCGGAGCGGGATGATCGGAGCGCAGATCGTCGTAAAAATTCGGCGGCGGCGGGTTGTAATACGATGAAGCGGCCTGGACCGGCGGAGGTTGCCTGGGCGGGGGCTGTTGAGAAAACTGGGTGGCGGCCGCGGTGCTGCCGGCCATCTGGACACCGGCCGTTTCATAACCGGCAAAGGCGGGCTCGGAGGCATTGTTTCCCAGCGGCTGCCTGCATTTTTTACAAGCGGGTTCGGTGGCGAAGTTCAGAAAATTACAGTTGGGGCATCTGGTAGAAGCCATTTATTTCTCCTTTTTAGGAAAAGTAAGAGGTCGGTCAGGTAGGCGAAAAATATCGTTGAATAGTTTAGAAAGCTAAACCTTTTCTGATTATCTTAGGTTTTGCGAGAATTTGCAATACTTTTTGTTTTACGAAAAAGATAAGAATTGGCCACAAGAGATTACAGAGGCCACAAGAAAAAGACAAAAATAAAGGAGACAAGAAAAAATATTGTCCTGTCTCCTGTCCCCTGCCCCGGTGGCAGATCGATCTTTGAATACTTTATTCGGCGCTTGCGTTATCGACGGCAAAGAGCAGATCGGCGATGTCATCGGCGTGTTCTTCTTCGACCGCCAGGATCTCTTCGAGCATGCGCCGCGTGGTCGAATCTTTTTCGCCGAAGAATTGGATCATTTCACGGTAGCTCTGAATGGCGATGCGTTCCGCGACCAGGTCTTCCTTGAGCATGTCTTCCAGCGTCGTGCCCTCGACATATTCGGCGTGGCTGCGCGCCGTAATATTGGCCGGGTTCATGTCTGGTTTACCGCCCAGCTGGCGGATGCGCCCGGCGATCATATCGGCGTGCCCCTGTTCTTCGTTGGAATGTTCGAGAAATTCCGTGGCGGCCGCTTCGCCGTGAATGCCGCTCGACATAAAGTAGTGAAATCGGTAGCGCAGCACGCAGACGAGCTCCGTGGCGAGCGCTTCGTTCAGCACCCGGACGGCCTCGTTCTTGTCCAGCGAGTAATCATGGGTGACGGCGCCGTCCTGAATTCCCTGACGAGCGTTTTCGCGAAGAGTTTTAATGTCGGTAAAAGAGCTCATGGTAAAAGTACCCCTTGATTCAAAATTTTGTGACTTGTTACGAAACAAGTTTATGCAATTTAAGAAAGAGAGGCAAATATGGAGCGCGGGCAGCCGTGCCCGCATCGGACGCACAGCGTTCGAATGAGTACCGGCTGCGTAGCGGGTGGGTTAGTTCAGAGTTACGCCTTTCAGGCGTAATCTTTGTTGTTTTCGTGTTGTCTCGTGTGTTTCGTGGCTCCAGTTCTTAATACAATAAGAAATAGCTACTAAATTAAAAATAAAATTATGAAATATATGACTGAAAAAGAAATATTAGATATCGTGCGCGGTTTTGAGTCCGGAACGCTGCCGCGCAACGAATTCAGCCACAGCAGCCACCTGATCGTGGCCCTGTATTACGTCCGCGGTATGCCGGTCGAAGACGCCATCGACAAAATGCGCGTCGGGCTGATGAACCACCTGCGCCATGCCGGCGTCGATTTCAGCAAAGAAATGCCCTATCACGAAACCCTGACCGTATTCTGGACCCGCACCGTCGCCGATTTCGTTAAAAGCAAAAACGGCGCTCCTTTGCTCGAGATCGCCAACGAACTGATCAACCGGTTCGATAAAGAATACCCGTTGACATTCTATAGCCGTGAAGTACTATTTTCCGACAAGGCCCGGGCGGAATTTGTGGCGCACGATTCGTGTGAAGACGAGCAACCGGATACCCGGAGCGCGGACGGTTCGTCCGTATAAATTGCCCGTGACTCATGAAAACGAGCAACTAAACAGTCGGAGCGCGGACGGCTCGTCCGCAAAGATCGTCGCAGACGATTTGAATCAAATTAAACGGAGTTACGTCGCAAGCGACGTTTGCGGACGAGCCGTCCGCGCTCCCAGTAAAGAAAGTCTTTTTAAAACAATTTTGCTATATTATTACGATTACTAAACAATATGCTTAAATTTCACAACACATTATCGGGACAGCTAGAAGAATTCACTCCTATCGACGGCGACGAAGTCCGGATGTATATTTGCGGGCCGACGGTCTGGAGTTTTGCGCATGTCGGCAATTTCCGTTCGTTTACGTTCGGCGATGTCTTGCGGCGTTATTTGAAATATAAGGGTTACAAAGTGACGCACGTGATGAATCTGACCGATGTTGACGACCGTATCATCGGCGAAGCGCATAAGATCGGCAAAAACATAAACGAGTATACCGCGCCCTACGTCCAGGCGTTTTGGGAAGATCTGGAAGCGCTCGGTATCGAGCGCCCCGACGTCGCCCCGCGCGCGACCGAACACATCGCGGAGATGATCGACATCATCGAAAAGCTGCTGAAAAACGGGCTGGCCTACCAATCCGAAGGCTCGATCTATTACCGCATCTCCGGCTTTAAGGATTACGGCAAGCTGTCGAAGATAAATTTTGCCGGCAATGTTTCCGGCGCGTCGGGCCGTATAGACACCGACAATTACGACAAGGAAAACGCCAACGATTTCGCGCTCTGGAAACTGGTCGATGCAGCCGAGCCGACCGGCTGGGACGCTCCCTTCGGACGCGGCCGTCCGGGCTGGCATATCGAATGCTCCGCGATGTCGATGAAATATCTCGGCGAGACTTTCGACATTCACGCCGGGGGCATCGATCTGATGTTTCCTCATCACGAAAATGAGATCGCGCAGTCCGAGGGCGCGACCGGGAAACTGTTTGCCAAATACTGGCTGCACGGCGAGCATCTGAAGGTCGAAGGCGAAACGATGTCGAAATCGCTCGGCAATTATTACACCTTCCGCGACCTGCTGGTCAAAGGCCACACCGCTGCCGGCATTCGCTACCTGCTCTTTAGCGTGCCGTATCATAAACAGTTGAATTTTACTTTTGAAACCCTGCGCGGCTCCGAACACACCATCGAACGCCTGCGCGATTTTCGCGCCCGCCTGATCGAGGCGAATCTGGAAGAAGGGTCAAGCGACGAGACGGCCGCGCAGGCAAAGATCGCGCTGAAAAAGTTTGAAGCGGCAATGGACGATAATTTGAATACTTCGATGGCGCTTGCCGCGCTGCACGATCTCGTCCGCGAAATAAACACCGCCCTGGCAAATGGTTCGCTCAAAACCAATGACCGCGAACGGGTGCTGGACGCGATCGCCAAAATGGACACCGTCTTTAACATTTTCGGCGAGGTCAAGGAAGAACTGCTTGCCGACGATATCGAAAAATTGATCGAGGAACGCCAGCAGGCCCGCCGCGATAAAAACTTTGCCCGGTCCGACGAAATTCGCGATCAGCTCGCCGCCGACGGCATCATTCTCGAAGATACTAAAGACGGCGTGAGATGGAAAAGAAAGTAAGTGTCACCGGTAAATGAGTCAGTAGCGTCGGCATAAGCCGATGCGTATTTCATAAGCAATACTTTGCGCATCGCCTAAACGGCGACGCTACTGACTTCTCACTTCAACTGTGATATTACCGCGATAAATGTTTTCTTCACCCGATCATTTTTCCTTTTGCGCGGGGATCATAAAGTCGTACCCGTCTTTTGTTTTGAATCTCAAGGCCGGCCCCAGCCGGTAACCTTTGGCTTTTAATTTTGTCCACAGCGGGTGCTCGTCATTGTCCCAGATCTGGCGCGCGGCGATCCAGAATTTATCGCCCGAGATCGAATCTTCATCTGCTTTTTGCACGCCGTCAAAACCTCGCGGCAGAAAATACGCTTTGTCCTCCGCGATGTCCGGATCGTCTTCGATCAGAATCACACGCAGTTTTCCGCCCACCCGGGTTTGCGATGCGTACCATAGTTCGTAAGCGACAGCGTCTTCAAAAGCGTAAACCGTCTCGGCTCCCTCCGCTGCTGCTGTCGGCCCCAGCTCTTCGGCCAGGCGATTCCAGCCGCACCAGGAATAGACCGGCTGAGGCCTGATAACGTAAAAAACAAACGCCGGAAGCAATGTCACCGCCAGCACCGCGTAACAAAGCTGCCGCAGGCTTTGCTGCCCGATGCGTTTTATACCCATTGCCGCCAGCAAAAAATACGGCGCGAAGATCACGATCAGGTGGCGCGTTCCCCAGATCGAATACGGTGAAAAAACACTGACAAAAAAGGCGATACCGAGCGGCAGCAAGGCAAAAGCCAGCAATATTTTCCGCTTCTCGCCGTTTTCTTTTTCAGACGAAAAAAGATAAACGATCGCGGCGGCGCAAATCACTATCACCGGCAGTGCGAAAAGCGAGTAGGCCGTATCGCCGCTGCTCTGCTGGAAATAAAAAGGCTGGTGAAGCGCGGCCAAAAATTGCAGCAGCGCAGCCGGGCCCGGCCTTTCCGCCCAATTTAAATTTTGCTCCAGACTGTGATTTAGCTGATAAGCGGTAAAAACGGCATACGCCCACGGCAAAAAGCTCAGCGCCCACAATCCGCCCATCGTCACCCATTTGAAGCTTTCTTTGCGCAGTCGTAAAACGATTATTATTTCCGTCAGCACGATCAGCCAGCCGAAATAATGCGTGTAGATCAGCAGCAAATTGACAAAAAATATCGGTATCAGTGAGGCATTTTCCCTGCCTGTCCAGCGCAGAAAAAGCCACAGCGAAAAGATCGTCAGGCAGAACAACAGACTGTACATCCTGACTTCCTGGCCATATTTGATCAGCGAGCCGTTGACCGCGAGCAGCAAAATTACCGTGGCGGTTTCCAGCGTGCCCAGTTTCAGTTCGCGGCAAAGCAGCAGCAGCGGGATCAGCGCCGCGCCCGATATCACTACCGGAAACAGCCTCACCCAGAGCAGAGAATCGCCGCCGATGCTTATCCAGATTTTTAATGCGATGTAAAAGAGTGGGGGATGGATCAGATCCTGCGCGACAAAACCGAAAAGTTCATTCCACGAATGCTGCGCGGCGTGAACGCTGAATATTTCGTCGAACCAGAGACACGACGCCGTCAGATTCCACAGCCGGAACGCGACGTAAAGAAAAACAACCAGCCCGATGATCAGCCATTTTATTTTCACAATTCAACGCCGTCGCAGAGTTTGCCGAACATCGAAGTATAAAAAAGCTGAACTTCGCTGAAGGAATTTTGCGGCACCGAATAAACAAGACAACGGTCGTACGGTTTGGAATAAACGTGCAGACTGACCGCTTTTTCCTGCGTTATATTCAGCACCTGGTGAACCGGTTCATCCATTTCAACCTTCGCCGGCTGGCTGACGTGCATGTCAAAAAAATCCGATGTTTCCAGACGGCAAAACCCTTTGTTTTCGTCGCTTTCCAGCGTCTTGAAATTTTGCACGCGCAGCGTTCCCAGCGGCACGCTCATCCAGCAGCGCTGCCCGTAATGATTATGCACGCGCGAAACCTGTCCGGCGTCCCAACAGATGGCGAGCAATTCGAAAAGCTCGTTTTTAAACAGCAGATTGCGCGTGTAGCAGCGCTTGCTGAACATCAGATAAGGTTCCAGCGAAACCGGGCAGACGTTGGCACTTGCCAGGAAGTCATACACCCTTTGTTCACCGAAATCGGCTTCGGGAATGCCGCAAAGTTCTTCGATGAATTTATCGATTACGATCGCGCTCATAATTATTTACTCTGGGGTTTTTGCAAAAACTGCACGAATTCATTTACGTCGCGAGTTAGCCCGGGAAAGGTCGCCAGCGGCTTGCCCTCGGAATTCATGATCGCGTAATAGGGCAGCGCAACCGTGCCGAACATCTGCTGTTCCATCGCCTGCTGTTTTTCGTATACTTCGCCTTCGCCGTCGGTATAAAGCCGCACCAGCACAAATTTCTTCAGTTCCGATTCGACTTCCGTTTTGATAAAAATATTCGCTTCCATCCAGCGGCAATTCGTGCAGGTATAGCCGGTAAAGTCGACAAAAACAAGTTTGTTTTCCGCCTTCGCTTTTTTCAGGGCGCCCTCAAAATCGTTCTCGATCCAGACAGGCTCGTCCCTGCCGGAGTTAAAAAATGACCTGCTCTCAGCGGTTTCCGGCGGCAAAAACGACTCGAGATTTCCCAGCTTCGCGCCGAACAGTCCCGTCAAAAGATAAAAGCTGACCGCCAAGCTGATGATCGCCGAAACCAGCCGCAGCGCGCCGATCCGCTCCGGTTTCGAGTCGTGAAATAATTGGAATTTACCCAGCAGATAAATGGAAAGAATAATGCCGATCGCGATCCAGATCGCCAGCACCGCGCCGCGCGTAAAGATCCCCCAATGCCAGATCAGATCGACATTGGAAATAAATTTCATGGCCGCGGCGACTTCTAAAAAACCCATCGCGACCTTGACCGAGTTCATCCAGCCGCCCGCGCGCGGCAATTGCGAAACGAGCTGAGGCATCAGCGCCAGGATAAAAAACGGCAGCGCGAACACCGTCGAAAAAGCCAGCATCCCGAACAGCGGCATCTGCCAGTCGCCCTGCGCGGTCGAAACCAATATCGTGCCGACAAACGGCGACGTGCAGGTAAATGACGTCAGGGTAAAGGTCAGCCCCATCAGCAGCGCGCCGATGATGCCGCTTCCCTCGCCCTCTTTGCTGCGCGTTAGATTATCCAGCTTCGTCAAAATGCCGGACGGGATCGTGATCTCGTAAGCGCCGAAAAGATTGAACGCAAAAAACAGGAAGACCGCCGTGATCAGCAAATTCACCCACGGATTCGACGCGAAAAGCGTGACGCCAGCCGCGCCGACAAATAACGCCAGCAGCATTCCCAGCAGCGTAAAAGTAGCGATGATCCCCAGCGAATAAACCGATGCGAGTTTTAAAGCTCTGGCGCGGTTCCCCGCCGCATTATTGGTGAAATACGATACGGTGATCGGGATCATCGGAAAAACGCATGGCGTGAGCAGCGAAAGCGCGCCAGCCGTGATCGCCAGCCACAAATAGGACCAGAGATTTTGATCCTGCACGGGTTTTGTTATCAAGTTCGGAGTCTCGGCCGGAGTATTTGAAATCCCTGTGGTCGTCGCGGTCGTACTGCTTTTCTTTTCATCTGCAAAACCCGCCAGTGTGACTCGGACGGTCTTCGGCGGCAGGCACATCGTGTCGTTGCAGGCCTGGAAATAAACCTTGACCGCCAGCTCGTCCGCGCTTGCCTCGCCGGTCACTTCTACGGGCAACGCGAACTCGGCGGACCTGTCATAAAACTTACTTTCGATCTGAAAGTTCGGGTCGAATTTGGCGACCGGTTTCGAAGAAGTTATCTGTCCCGCAATTTTGAAGGGCTTATCGTCCGGCAAAGTGATCCGGGTCGGGCGCGGGCCCTCGCCTTCCGGCTGCTCGATCGCATAGACATGCCAATCGCCTTCGATCGCGGCCTTTAGCGTCGCTTTAAATTTATCCCCGGCCTTGAGAGTTTTGCCTTTGGCATCCGTTTCGAGCTGCCACGAAACGGGATTCTGCGCCGATGCCTCAAAAGACAACAGAAACAATAAAATTATGACCGGTAAATATTTGATACTTCTTTGCATTAGATTCGATGAAATAAAGCTATACCAGTATATATTCTAATGCCCTTTATGAGAAGATGCAGCAGTCCACAGAGCCGTGTTTATTCGTTTGATTGCCGCATCTGCATTCTATTTATTTAAGAAATGTTGCTCGTAAACCATCTTCGCTTCGCGTTCTTTGCGTCTTGTCTTTTGCGGCCCTTGCGGTTGCCGTTTTTGCTTAAAGAGAAAACCGCAAAGATCGCAAAGTTTTTTCGCAAAGGGCGCGAAGAACACATACATGAAGCTGCCGTTCGTTAAATTTCATTAACTCGGCAAATATTTAAATTATTAACACGACATCAAACCTTAACAAATAACTCAACTTTTGCTAATATAGCTATAAATTTATTATATGACCCAGCGTTCGATCATCAAAATGCGTCCCACCGCTAACCGCCCGAATCTTTTCGTCGGTTAAACTCTCTTTTTCTATCTTGTTGCACTTCTTCTAATTATTTTAAACGTGTACCAGAAAACTTTTGTTTTCGCCGCAGAGACCAGAAAACTTTTTGTTTTCACCTCAGAGAAAGGAAAACCCGATGTCAACACCGATGCCCGAATTTCAAAAACCGGTTATTAATACAGAACTGCCCGGCCCCAAAGGGCGCGAAATTATCGCAGCCGACACCCAATACGTTAATCCGTCCTATCCCCGTCCCGATTACAAACTCGTCGCCGAAAGAGGCTTCGGGATGTGGATCGAAGACGTGGACGGCAATATTTTTCTCGATTGCAACGCCGGCGTGGCCGTCTGCTCGACCGGGCATTGTCATCCCGAGATCGTCAAAGCGATCAGCGATCAGGCCGCAAATCTTATTCACATGTGCGGCACCGATTTCTATTACCGCCACATGCCCGATTTTGCTAAAAAACTGGACGAGATCACGCCGGTAAAATCGCCGACCAAAACGCACTTTGCCAATAGCGGCGCCGAAGCGGTCGAAACCGCGCTGAAGGTGGCGATGTATCATACTAAACGCCAAAAATTCATTTCGTTTTTCGGCAGCTTTCACGGCCGCACGATGGGCGCGCTCAGCCTGACTTCTTCGAAGGCGGCACAGCGCCGCGGATTTATGCGCCAGGCGCTGGATGTGATCCACGTTCCCTATCCGAACCGGATCCGCAATCCTTTTGCCGGCGTGACCGACGAAGAATCGGCATCGAAAGCGACCATCGACTGGATCGAGAACACGCTCTTTAAAACCACCACGCCGCCGGACGAAGTCGCCGGGATCGTGGTCGAAGTCGTCCAGGGCGAAGGCGGTTATGTTCCCGCGCCGCAAAATTTCCTGAAAGAGCTGCGCAGAATTTGCGACGAGCACGGCATCATGCTGATCGCCGACGAAGTTCAGTCGGGCATGGGCCGCACCGGAAAAATGTTTGCCATCGACCATTACGGCGTCGAGCCCGACATCATCTGCATGGCCAAAGGCATCGGCTCAGGCCTGCCGATCGGCGCGACCGTCGCGCGGGCGGACATCATGGACTGGGGCAAGGGCGCGCACGCTTCGACCTTCGGCGGCAATCCGGTCTGTATCGCTTCGGCGCTGAAAACCATCGAACTGCTGCAGGGCGGTCTGGTGGAAAATTCACGCGCGATGGGCGAATATCTGAAAGCCGGTCTGCAAAAATTGATGGATAAATACGACTGCATCGGCGACGTACGCGGCCTGGGGTTGATGCTCGGCGTCGAATTCGTCACCGACAAGGCTTCGATGGCTCCCGATGTCGCGCTCCGCGACCGGATCGAAATGGCTTGCTACAACGCCGGCCTGATCATCCTCGGCTGCGGCGCAAACAGCATCCGCTGGTCACCGGCCCTGATCATTTCAAAAGAAAATATCGACGTGGCGCTGGAAATTTTCGAGGCCGCTATCCAGGGCTCGATAGAGTAACAGTTCAGAGTTGCGCGTTCACGCGATCAGTTTAGAATTCAAGCTTCAGCTTGTCTTTTCTTGTCAGTACCGGGAGCAGTAGCGACCGGGCTCAGCAAGCACCCCTCATTACAAAGGAGGGGTGCTTGCTGTTTCAGCGCGACGGGGGTGATTCTCTCTTCTCAGTTGCACATTTACGCGATCCTGTCAGAACTGCCTGCGTCAGCGGGCAGATTCATTTGCCTATTCACGTTATTCGCCGTCCTGTATTATCATTAGTCCATGTTGCGAAAACTTATATTTCTCTTGGGGCTTATTCTCATTTCATCCCTGTCGGCTAGTGTATTTGCCCAAACTAAAACGGCGAAGCTCAAAGTCACTTCCCTGAAAAAAGGCAAGGTCCAACTGTCGCGAGGCGCGGTTAAAAGCGTGCTCGATCTGAGCAAGGACGTTTCCGGCTGCATCGTGGTCTATGACAGGTCCGATCCGAAGGTTCGGATGGATACGACCGATTTCTCGGCGGTGGCTTCCGTCGTCAAAGGCGGGAAAACCTACCTGTTGCTGCTGGCCGAGATCAATTCCGGCTGTAATGTCACCGGCCAATGCGGCGCGGCGACGGATCTGACGCTGGTCTGGCTGAAACTGAGCAGCAGCCTTCGAATCGAGCAGAAAAAAGCCGTGGTTGCGCAAAGCTGTTTTTGGGGCGACATAAATATTATGGACGAAGAAACCGGAAGCGAGGGTGACGCGAGCGATACTTTCAAACTAAAAAATAATATCCTGTCCTTCCGCTTTGAAACCAACCGTTACCACACGGAACAGGACTATTCCGTTTCGACTGTGACGTACGACCACTCACAGCCGGAAAAAGGCATCGCGGTCAAAATTGAAAAGCCAAAGCGTCCGTAAGATTAATTTTGTTTTGAGTCCCGCCTTTAGGCGGCCGTTTAAAACTAAAAAAGCCGCTCCATTTCCGGGGCGGCTTTCTTCATTTCTAATTCTTCGCGGTCGCGGCCGGAGCGGCTGCCGGCGGGTCCGCCACCGTCCTGAGTTTTTTGGAAATTTCCCGCGCCAGATTCTCGGCCAGCGATCCCCACGAAGTCGTTTCCCCGGCGGCGATCACGGTTCCGCTGCGGCGGTCATAAACGTGAAAAGTGTAGCGGTGTGTGATCAGGCTCATCGTGACAAAACTGATCTCGATATAAATATCGGCTTCGCCCCTGGAGCGCACCAGCGTTAAATTATACGCGGCCCAATCCTTCCGCTTCATTAATTCTTTTTCCAGCGCCTGCGGCGAAGGGTGGAGCGAATTTTTCTCGATTGCGACCGTCTTGGCGGCCAGCAGAGCTTCCTTGGCCGTCGGCACCGCATTGGCCGGCCTTTTTACTTCAGAGGCTTTTGTTTCAGCCGTTTCCGGTTTGGCGGCTGGGATTTGCTTGGTTCTTTCCATCATAAACTTGATGACTTCGTTATCCACGCCCGCTTTTTTCAACTCGATCAAACCCGTGGTTGAAGTATCGTAGTTCGCTTTGGAAATGTTGATCTTCTCCAAAATTATCTGCTTATCGAGGCCCGCCCTCGTCATCTCGACGACCTCGGCATTCGTCAAAGTCTCGGTCTGCGCAAATACGGCAAAGGCAAATATCAGCGTAAAAATAAATGTCAGAATAGTTCTTAAAAACATAGAATTTTCCTTAATACAAAAGCGGTTTAGATGCGAGCTATTCTAGCCGTAGTTGCCGGGGAAGTAAATATCAAACTGCAAAATATTTATTGAATTTCGAAAGGAGTGACAGAATCAAACTATGCTAACTTCTTTTTTTCTATGCTTTAGCCTTTTTGACTTCTTCGATCAAAACCGGGACGGCTTCGAAGAGGTCGCCGACGATTCCGTAATCGGCGATATCGAAAATGGGTGCTTCGGAGTCTTTATTGATGGCGATGATGGTGCCGGCGTTTTTCATGCCGACGATGTGCTGGATCGCGCCGGAGATTCCGAGGGCGATATAAACTTTCGGCGCGACCGTCTGCCCCGACGAACCTATCTGGCGGTCGATCGGCAGCCAGTCCGCATCGCAGATCGGACGCGAAGCCGCCAGGTCGGCCCCCAGCGCATCGGCCAGCTGCTGCGCGATGGCGATATTTTCCTGCGATTTGATGCCGCGTCCGACGGCGACGATGATCTCGGATTTGGTCAGATCGACCGAAGCTTTCGCTTCCTGAAAAGGCTCTTCCGGAGTCATGCGGATCTCGCCCACTTCGACGTCCATCGCTTCGACCTGGGCCGAACCTTTAACCGCGCTGTCGCCGCGAAAAGCGCCCGATTGAAACGTGACGAAATAGGGCGCGTCGCCTTCGATGGTCATATCGGCGTCGAGCTTGCCGAGAAAGATTCTACGCGTGAGCGTTAGTTTGCCGCCTTCGTTTTTATATCGGATACAATCGCCGACGACTTCCTTGCCAAATCTGGCCGCCAGTTTCGGCGCGAAATCGCGCACCTGGTAGGTGTGCGCCATGACGATATATTGCGGGCTCACGGCCTTGATGACGGCGGCAAAAGCGTCGGTATAGCCATCGGGGGTGTAAATGCCGAGCTTTTCATTTTTGGCGACAATTACCTTCGCCAGATCGTAACCGGCAATTTCCTGCGCCAGCGGACATTCGGTATGGCAGGCGATCACAGCCGCAACTTCCTGTCCCAATTCCTTGCCGATGGTCTGCGCCGCGGTGACGGCTTCAAGCGAGGTTTTGTTCAAAACACAATTTTTGTGCTCGATAAATGCCAGTATCATTTGTTACAAAACCCTCACTTCGGTTTTCAATTTTTCGACCAATTCGGCCGCGCCTTTTTTGGCATCGCCGCCGCCCAGCATTTGCGTCTGCTTCATTTTCAGCGGCAGATAAACTTTTTGTATCACTTGTCTGGAAGAATAGGCCAAAGCCTCGGCTGAGGGCGTGACGTCCCTGACCGGTTTGGATTTTGCCGCCATGATTCCTTTCAGGCTGGCGTAACGGATCTGGCTGATGCCTGACTGGATCGTCATCAGTGCCGGAAGTTTGTAGGTGAACCACTGGTACCAGCCGCTTTCCAGTTCGCGCTTGACGCGAAAATCCGCGCTGTCGTGATCGACCTGGATCACCAGCGTGGCATGCGGAATTCCCATCAGTTCGGCCAGGATAACACCCGTCTGCCCGTAGCCGCTGTCGTCCGACTGGAGGCCGGAGAAAACGAGATCGGCATTCTCTTCCCCGATCGCTTCGGCAATGCATTTGGCGATGGAAAAGGGTGACATCCCCTGTGAATTTTCTACTAAAACATGGATCGCGCGGTCGGCGCCGCGCGCCAAAGCGTCCTTGATAACGGTTTTTGCACCCTGGTTTCCCAAGGTGCAAACAACCACTTCGCCTCCGCCTTTAGCTTCTTTCAAACGCAATGCTTCTTCCAGCGCATAGCCATCCGATTCATTTGTCTGAAAGGCGACGTCCGACTCGTCGATCCACTTTTCATCCTTGCCAACGCGGAGTACTGCATCCTTATTGGCAACTTGTTTCATTAAAACTACTATCTTCATAAAAAGATTTACGAAAAAACTATTTGCCCTTCTTGACAGGCGGTTTCTTCGCAGCAGTTTTCTTAGCGGCCGGTTTCGCAGCGGGTTTAGCAGCAGCTTTTTTCGGTGCAGCCTTTTTAGCGGCTGGTTTAGCAGCAGCTTTCTTCGGTGCAGCCTTCTTAGCGGCCGGTTTAGCAGCAGCTTTCTTCGGTGCGGCTTTCTTCGCGGCCGGCTTAGCAGCAGCTTTCTTCGGTGCGGCCTTCTTGGCGGCCGGTTTGGCAGCAGCCTTCGGGGCAGCTTTCTTCGCGGCCGGTTTAGCGGCAGCTTTCTTCGGGGCAGCCTTTTTCGCTGCCGGTTTCTTAGTAGTAGCCATAGAGTTTAGATTCCCTTCTTTATTTTTGGTTTTAGTTGGAGCTTTGGATTTGGTTTTGACAGGAGCCTTAACTACCTTGACTTTAGATTTTGGCAAAACCGCTTTCCTTCGTTTTAGGTTTACCTCGCGTCCGCGATTGGTCGGGTCCGGCCTGACAATTACCATGCCTGCCACTTCATCCACTTTCGGATTTACCATTCGCGGTCTCGAGTTTTGAGCGAACACATTGAGACTCAACAAAAGAAAAACACCCGCCAGTATAAAAATTCTACCCGGCTGCAGCATACTACTCATTCCTTTATCTCCTCTCTCGCAGAAAATTATAAAAACTTTATTCTTCATATCGCTTGAAAATTACACAAGCATTAGCGCTTCCAAAACCGGAGTTGTTCGACAGGACGTATTGGACCTCCGCGTTTCGCGCTTCGTTAACTACGTAATCCAGATCGCAGGCCGGATCAGGAACTTGATAATTGATCGTCGGCGGCAGCACTTTTTTATCGAGCGCTAAAACCGAAAAGACCGCTTCGATGCCGCCCGCCGCACCGAGCGCGTGCCCGGTCATGGATTTCGTCGAGCTGATCGCCAGGTTGTAAGCGTGGTCGCCGAACGCCCTTTTGATCGCGACCGTTTCAAACCTGTCGTTGTACGGGGTCGATGTGCCGTGCGCGTTGATATAGCCGATCTGTTCCGGGCCGATGCCGGCGTCCTTCATCGCGATCGTCATCGCCCGCGCCTGCCCGGCGCCGGTCTCGTCCGGTGCGGTCGCATGATAGGCGTCGCTGGTCATCCCGTACCCGACTATCTCGGCATAAATTCTGGCGCCGCGCGCTTTGGCAAATTCCAATTCTTCAAGGATCAATATTCCGGCGCCTTCGCCGCAGACAAAACCGTCGCGTTCCAGATCGAAAGGCCGCGAAGCGTGGATCGGATCGTCGTTGCGGGTTGACAGCGCGCGCATTGCGGCAAATCCCGCGATCGACATCGGCGTGATGGCCGATTCCGCGCCGCCGCAGATCATCACATCGGCAGCTTCGCGCTGGATCAATTTGAAGCTGTCTCCGATCGCATGCGCACCGGCGGCGCATGCCGTGGCGGTAGCCGATATCGGCCCCTTGGCGCCGTGCCGGATCGAGACATTGCCTGCTGCCAGATTAACGATCGCTGAAACTATAAAGAATGGAGAAACACGGTCCGGGCCCTGATTTATCAACTTATCGTGTTCGCGTTCAATCGCCCAAAAGTCGCCGATACCGGAACTTATATATGTTCCGACCATTTCGGCATTGGATTCGTCTATTTTCAACCCGCTGTCTCTGACCGCCTCGTCCGAAGCGGCGATCGCGAAATGAGTGAAAGCACCCATCCGGCGGGCTTCTTTTTTCTCGACGTAATTTAATGGATCGAAACCTTTAACTTCGCAGGCAAATTTGACCGAGAACTTTTCCGTGTCGAATTTTTTGATGAAGTCGGCTCCGCTTTCGCCCTTCATGAGTGACTCCCACGTAGTGGGGACATCATTTCCACAAGGCGTAACCAGACCGAGTCCTGTAACAACTACCCGACGTTCCATAAATTTCAAATCAGTAATTAGCGGCCGGCGGCGAGCCAAATTATCCGCCGGCTTTTTTTGAAACTATTAACTAATCTTTCTTATGTTGTTCCACGTAACTGAATGCATCGCGAACGCCCTGGATCTTTTCGGCATCTTCGTCGGGAATTTCGATACCGAATTCTTCTTCGAACCGCATCACCAATTCAACCAGGTCGAGTGAATCGGCACCCAGGTCTTCGATGAAGCGCGCGTTCGGAGTGACCTCCGCTTCATCGACCCCTAACTCGTCCACAATAATTTGTTTGATTTTAGTTTCAATTTCTTGATCAGCCATTTTATGTTTTGCTCCTTCGCAAATTTATGATTTCAAAATTACAAAAATTAATGATGTCGAAGTTTAAAATAAATTTCGACAAAATCAAAATCAAATCAACTACCTAAAGTTAATTTAGTTCGATTTAAACTTTCAATATTTTCAACGTTCAGACAATTTACTTCACGATTAATTTGTCTGATGAGTCCCGATAAAATTTTTCCGGCGCCGACTTCGACAAAAGTGTCGACGTTTTCCGCGATCAATTTTTCCACCGACTGAAACCATTTCACCGGCGCGGACACCTGCTGCTCCAGCGCCTGCGGAACTCTCTCGCCGCTCGAATTAATTTCCGCGGTGACATTTTCTATCAACGGAAATTCTAAATTTTCAAATTTGATCGCCGCCAGATCGCGCGCCAGTTTTTCCTGCGCCGGCAGCATCAATGCGCAATGAAAAGGCGCGCTGACATTGAGTTTTATTGCTCTTTTCGCGCCGCGCTCTCGTAAAAGATCGATCGCGCGATCGACCGCTTCCGCGTTTCCCGCGATCACGACCTGCGCCGCGGAGTTGATATTCGCCGGGCTGCAAACCTGTCCCTGCGCCGCGTCTTCGCAAGTAGCTTTGATCGTTTCCATATCGGAACCGATCACCGCGGCCATCGCGCCGACTCCCGGCGGAACCGCTTCCTGCATGTAAGTGCCGCGCGCGCGAACCAGTTTTACCGCATCCGTCAAACTCAAAGATCCGGCCGCGACCAGCGCCGAGTATTCACCCAAACTATGCCCCGCAACAAAATTCGGCGGCGAAAGATTTTCTTTCTCGATTACGCGAAAAGCGGCGATCGAAGTCGTTAAAATTGCCGGCTGCGTATTCGCGGTCAATTGCAGTTCGGTTTCGTCGCCGGAAAAACACAAACCCGATAACGAAAAACCAAGCGCGTCGTCAGCTTCTTCAAAGACCTGTCTGGCCGCGGAAAAGTTGTCGAACAATTCTTTTCCCATACCGATGGATTGCGATCCCTGTCCGGGAAACACAAATGCGATTTTCGATTTTCGATTTTCGATTTTCGATTCCCCGTTCATCAGCTTTCAAATCGATCTGATATCTAATATCCGATATCTAAAATCTTATCAGTGCTCCGCCCCAGGTGAATCCCCCGCCGAACGCGGTCATCATCACCAGGTCGTTATCCTTGATCTTGCCCGACTGAACGCATTCATCGAGCGCGATCGGGATCGACGCGGCCGAAGTGTTGCCGTGCTCCGCGATGTTCGAGTAAACGACCGAAGATTCGACGCCCAATTTATCGGCGACCGCGTCCGTGATTCTTTGATTTGCCTGGTGTGGGATAAAAAGGTCGATGTCGCCGGCGGAATGTCCGGTCTCCTTTAAGATGTCGAGCGCTATTTCCGTCATCGAACGCACCGCCACCTTAAATACTTCGTTCCCGCGCATCCGGAAAAAATGCCGGCCCTCGTCGATGGTTTCGTGCGTCGTGCCGTAGCGTGTTCCGCCTCCGGTCGCCTGCAGCATTTCCGCATAGCTTCCGTCGGATCGTATTTTGGCGGAAAGGATGCCTTTGTCCCCTTCGGCCGCCCCGAGCACTACCGCGCCCGCGCCGTCGCCAAAAAGTATGCAGGTCCCGCGGTCGGTGTAATCGACGTATTTCGTCAGCATCTCGGCCCCAATCACCAGGACGTATTTCGCCTGTCCGGTGCGGATCTGCGCTTCGGCCATCGACAGCCCGTAGATAAAACCCGCGCACGCCGCGAAAAGATCGAACGCTCCCGCTTTGGTCGCGCCGATCTCGGCCTGAATTATGCAGCCCGTCGAAGGCAGTATCATGTCCGGGGTGGTGGTGGCGCAGATAATGACGTCGATGTCTTCGGCTTTGACGCCCGCGCGCTCCAGCGCCTGCTGCGCCGCCTTTACACCCATCTGCGAAGTGTATTCGTTCGGCGCCGCTTTATGCCGCTGCTTGATACCCGTACGCGAAGTTATCCATTCATCGGAAGTGTCAACTATTTTTTCCAGATCCGCATTTGTTAAAACGCCGGTTGGATATGTGTGACCTGTCCCGATGATACCTGCTCTGAGTTTTGTCATCTTGTCAGTTTGAATGTAAAAAAACTTTTCAGCGAGCGTTCAGATTTTCTGGATTCTTACCCGCTCTTGATATGTAGGTTTTATCTTACTCGTTATCTTTAACTTTCAAAACCTGGCGTCCTTTATACATTCCGGTTTTCAGATTGACGCGATGCGGCATTTGCGGTTCGCCGGAATCTTTGTCGATGTGATACTGCGGCGCTTCGATCGCGTCGTGCGCGCGGCGTGTGCGTGTGCGTGAATGTGAATGTCTGCGTTTTGGATTTGGCATAATAACCTCTTACTAAAAATATAAAACAATAAATTTTTTAATTCTTTTCTTCCCTGATTAAATTTTCTAACACCTTGAAGCGTGGGTCAATCTCAACTTCGCTACAATTGCATTTTTTTTCATTTTTATTTGCGCCGCATTTCGGGCACAATCCCGAACAATCGGGTTTGCATAAAGCAGTTTCCGGCACGTTCAAAATAATTTGCTCGCGAACGAGCGACGTCAGGTCGATCTTTTCTTCCTGGTAAAAATCGACGTCGAGGTCATCGCCGCCGATCTGAATTTCTTTTTCCCGCGATTCGTATTCGGATGAAACGTATGACGATTTGAACGGAATATCGAAAGCCGTTTCGACCGCCACCAGACATCTGCCGCAAGTTATCTCCGCGACGCCTTTGATATTTCCAATGATGTCGATCTGATAACTATGCTTTTCGACCGCACCTTCGAACCTGACGTCATCTTTTAATTTTATCGTGTCTTCATCGAGGCCAATCTCGCCCGGCGTAAAGACCGCATCCAGTTGATGAACCGGTTCTTCAATTTGATTCAAATCGATTAGCATTACTCTCAGCTTAAAACTGCTCTTCAAAGAACACAAGCACAAAAACTCTAATTATAGCGGCTGGTTTCGCAGTGTCAAACCGACGGTCAGTTTAGGGAGTCTATGAGTCGGAGAGTCCAGAGCCAAATCTCATAGAATCCCTCCACTCTCCACTCTCCACTCTCCACTCTCCACTCTCCACTCTCCACTCTCCACTCTCCACTCTCCACTCTCCACTCTCCACTCTCCAGACTCTTGACTCTCCCGACTAACTCGCGTAATCGTAAAATCCTTTGCCGCTTTTTTTGCCGAGCCATCCGGCATCGACATATTGGATCAGCAGCGGCGACGGGCGATATTTCGAATCGCCGAAGCCTTCGTGCAAAACATTCATGATCGCCAGGCACACGTCGAGCCCGATAAAGTCCGCCAGCGCGAGCGGCCCCATTGGATGATTCATCCCGAGTTTCATGATGCCGTCGATGCTTTCCCTGGTAGCGATGCCTTCGTGCAGGCACTGGATCGCTTCGTTGATCATCGGCATCAGTACGCGGTTGGAAATAAATCCCGGAAAGTCCTGGCAGTCGAGCGGCGTCTTGCCGAGTTTTTCCGACATCGTTTTTACAATCTCGTAGGTTTCGTCGGTCGTCGCGATTCCGCGGATTACTTCGACCAGTTTCATCAGCGGAACCGGATTGAAAAAATGCATTCCGATAACTTTGTCGGGCTTGGCCGTGACGGCCGCGATCTTGGTGATCGAGATCGAAGACGTGTTCGACGCCAGCAGGCAGTCGGCGGAAGTTATCCGGTCGAGCTGCGTGAAAATTTCCTTCTTGATCTCAAAATTTTCCGTCGCGGCTTCGATCACGATAAAACAATCTTTCAGGTCTTCCATGTCCGTCGTCGGTTTGATCTTTCCCAGGATATTATTTTTTTCATCCTCGGTGATCTCTTCCTTTTTAACGAAACGGTCCAGGCTCTTGCCGACGGCCTGAATTCCGCGATCGACAAACTCCTGCTTGATATCGCACATCACCACTTCATACCCGGCGCGGGCGGCGATCTGCGCGATCCCGTTGCCCATCGTACCGGCCCCGACAATTCCTATCGTCTCACTCATATTCCAATATTTCCTTTGTTAATAATTAATAATCAAAAGCAATTCTTCTAAAAAACATCTCAAGTTACTATTACGGGTCAGAACCAGAAACTCCCCTCCTGCCCGAGGAGGGTTGGCCGAAGGCCGGGGTGGTGGGAGTAATGACCGGGTGCTCCCTTTACGGTCTTTGCGTCCGCCGCTCTACGGCTTTTGCGGTTCCCTTTTCCCCTGCCGTTAAGACAGCGGCTGTTTATAAATCCATAAGGAGCATCTGCGAATCCGGTCACTATCGTTCCCGGTTCCGACCTCATTTTCGCCCGTTAATATTCCAATCTAAAACAAACGAGTGACCAGAAAATTCTCGTCACTCGTCATAGTGAAACTTTGAATGGACATTTACTGCCAGCTTTGCGGCGGCGGCGCTGGCGGCGGCGGATTATAACCGCCTATCGTATTTCCGGAATAGAGTGCCTTACCCATATCCCCGAATAAGAACCAAAGCCCGTAAACTCCCAGCGCCGTGCCAAACGGAAAATTCAGCAGCACCAAGATACTGGAGATGGTAGCCCAGGTTTTCGCGCCCGGCTGCTCCTTATATAATTTCCAGCCGCTCATTAAATGCAGCCCGCTGATCAAAAGCACGAAGAAACCGATGATGATCGCAAAAATAACGAACACACCGCCCACCAGCGCTCCCTCTGATTTGGCAGTGGCCATAAATGCGAGCCCCAATAGCCCGTACACCACGCCGACAAACAGTCCTATCAGCGTGCCGAACCCGCCCACGATAAAAAAGAATACGCTTAGAAGTTTATTGTGATCTCTAGCTGTCATCGCCGTTCTCCTCGAGTTTTAAATATACCTGCATCTTAATAGAATTTACGGTTTTCTCAAGTCGAAAGTTGCTAAATTATCGATTGCGGCGATCTTTTATCTTTTTCGACTTCGGAATAAATTTCCAGGCATTCGTCGCCGATCAGGAACCAGATCGCGAAAATACCGACCACCGTTCCCAGCGGGTAAAAAAACATCAGAAACAGCGAAGCCACTATTCCCAACGATCTGCCGCCGGCCCTGACATTTACTACGGTGAATCCGGCAAACAAAATAAAGAGAAGGATCGCAAATTGAATGCCCAGCAAAATGTAGATCATCGTCATCGTTCTTTTTGCTTCAATTTGCGCTTTGGTTTCCGGCGCCGGCATGGGCGTGGGCGCAGATGTCGAATTCGGGTTTCGCGCGCCCGGGATTCCCGGCACGACCGGTGTAAAAACCGTCGGGTCGTCCGCGATTTTTTCACTCGTCCTGATCGCGGCCGATTCAGGAGTATTTACAATATAAGGATAGGTCAGCGAATATCCGAACAGGCTCAGGGAAAGCGTGATCAACTGAACGAAACCGAGCACGAAGAATGCGACGCCGATCAACCTGTTTTTTTCTAACGTGGTCATAATTCAGTCTATCGAGTCTGGATAGTTCCCTGAGTTTTCAGAGTTTGCCAAGTTTCCGGTGAACTCTGCAACTCTGCTAACTCTGCAACTCTGCAACTCTGCAAACTCTGCAAACTCTGCAAACTCTGCAAACTCTGCAAACTCAGTGAGCCCGCTTAATCCCGTTCCACCGCCATTGCGACCGAGTTTCCGCCGCCTAAACAAAGAGCGGCGACGCCGCGTTTTACGCCGCGGCGTTTCATCTCATAAAGCAGCGTGGTCAGCACGCGCCCGCCGGAGTTGCCGATCGCATGGCCGAGCGCGACCGCGCCGCCATTGACGTTAACTTTTTCCATTTCGAGGCCGAGTTCTTTCATCACGCCCAGCGCCTGTACCGAGAAGGCTTCGTTGAGCTCGAAAAGATCGACGTCCTTCATTTCCCAGCCGGCTTTTTTCAGCACGTTGAGCACGCCCTGCACCGGGGCCATCATAATAAGTTTCGGTTCGATGCCCGACGTCGCCGAAGCGACGATACGCGCCAGCGGTTCGATGCCCAGCTCTTTCGCTTTATCCGCCGAGGTCACCACGATCGCCGAAGCGCCGTCATTCACACCGGGAGCGTTTCCGGCCGTGACGGTGCCGCCGTCTTTTTTAAATGCCGGGCGAAGCTTACCGAGCGCTTCCACCGTCGTTTCCGGGCGCACCGTTTCGTCGTAATCGAGCACGATGGGATCGCCTTTTTTCTGCGGGATCTCGACCGGCACGATCTCGTCTTTAAAGCGGCCGGCTTCGGTCGCCTCGTGCGCCTTGCGGTGCGAGTTGAAGGCAAAGCTGTCCTGCTCTTCGCGGGTGATGTTGTATTTTTCGGCGACGACCTCGCCGGTGTTGCCCATGTGCCAGTTTTCAAACGGGCACCACAAACCGTCATGCACCATCAGATCGACCACTGTCTGGTTTCCCATCCGGTAACCGTCTCGCGCGCCGGGCATCGCATAGGGAATGTTCGACATCGATTCCATTCCGCCCGCGACCACGATCTCCGCATCGCCGAGCTGGATCGCCTGTCCCGCCAGCGCGACCGCGCGCAAACCCGATCCGCAAACCATATTTATCGTCAGCGCCGAAACTTCATTCGGCAGGCCCGCTTTTAAAGCCGCCTGCCGCGCCGGCGCCTGGCCGACCCCGGCCTGCACGACACAGCCCATGATGACCTCGTTAATATCCTCGACTTTTACCCCGGCGCGTTCGACCGCCGCTTTGATCGCGATCGCGCCCAATTCCGGCGCCGTAAAACCCTTCAGAGCCCCTTGAAATTTTCCCGTCGGCGTTCTCGCCGCGCCGATGATTACCGCTTGTTTAGTATCTGACATCTGTATACATCCTTATATGTAAATAAATATATGTAATAGCAAGAGAGTATTTTCTCAGGAATCGTGTATTAGTGCAATCACCGGGAGTACACGCTAAAACTCCCCTCCTTACAAAGGAGGGGTGGCATCCGCTTCGGATGACGGGGTGGTTCTCTCTTAAGAGTTCAAGCTTAGATATCTTAAGTTCAGAGTTGCGCATTCACGCGCGATCTTCACGCCTAAAGGCGTAACTCTGAACGCGTGCGCGATCTTAAAAACTCCCCTCCTTGTCGAGAAGAGATGGCGCGCGCGGCGTGACGGGTGGTGTAACTCTTACCCCCCCCGCGAGAGGCTATATTCCTGATAAATGCTATTCTGCGAAAATTGGAACATCTTTTCCATTCCGCGCGTAATCACGCATATGCAATTCATTAAATATATCTTTACGCCGAACCACGTGAAATACGAAGGCGTCCGCCCGATCAATATTTATCTCTTGAGAGTGCTTTATTTCCTTATGTTTGTCGGAGTAGGTTTGCAAACGTGGGGAACGATCATCAACCACCAGGGCCCGTGGGATCATACCAGGGCCGTCGCGTTCTGCGTCTGGGCGGCCTACCCGACATTGTCTCTATTTGGACTGTTAAAGCCGCTGAAGTGGCTGCCGATCGTGATCTTTATGATCTTTTATAAAGCGCTCTGGGTTATTGTGGTCGCCTATCCCTTGTGGCTGACGGGCGCGCTGGCGGGCTCACCTGCCGAAGAAATGGCCCGGATATTCTTTTGGGCTCCCTTCGTGGGCATCTTCGTGCCGTGGATATATGTATTTAAGACTTACGTTTGGGGATCGAAGACTAAATGAGCGATCGGATATAACAAAAAGCCCCGCTGATCGCGGGGCTTTCTTTTGATGATTACTCACTCGGGTTGTGGTTCATCGATATGGGCTTTGAATGTGATTCGCTGCCCGGGATTGCCGATATCGAAAATCCTGACCCCGGATTGCGCCCCGCTCCACCAGCGGCTGTTCGGGCTCGTCGTGTCGTCGAATTTGTTGTTGCCGCCGAGGAAAAAGAGATCGTTCGCTTCTCCGTAGCGCTCTACTCCCTTCTCAAAATCAAATTTACCGTCGGCCTGGACCAGCGTGCACTCATAATGCGAACCGGGTGTCATGTGCTGATTTTCATTCGATCCCAGTTCATCTACGTGCCAGATGAACATTCCCGATCCCGGCAGGGCACCGTCACGGCCCCTCTTTTCCCTATTTTCGAGGATAAAATATTCCACCTCGTTTTCCCGGTGAATAAAAAATTCGTTAACCCCGGCCTGGATCGACGAATCCATATGCGGCGTGATCGTCGTCAAACTGTCCGCCCAACCGGCGCAGCATTTTAGATACGCATTGATCTGGGTGGGATTTTTCGGGCTGATCTTGCCTCCGAAACACATCAGGCAGAAAGCTCCGACGCCGAAGGATTTGATTTTATCTCTGCCATAATCGTAGAGGTCGGGAAAATCGCAGATCATGTGCCCGTTTTCGTGACAAAACGTGCCGAGCGTCAGTTCCTCTCCCATGTTGGTGATCTGATAATCACCCACGGCTTTACCCGGCGCAAATACAAACTCTCTGACCAGGCTGGATGAATGAGGCCAAAGCCCTGTGCACCAGTCATTTATGTTATTACCCGTATACAAAATATTCGTGGCGCGGATAAAGCCGCTGTCATCGGTGCTTAGATCGTTCGCATCGAATCCTTTAGCCTGCAAATGTTCTAAAGCCTCGTGAAGTAATTCCTGGGCCCGTTCGGGATAAGGCACGGCCGGATCCGTGTAGTAGGCTTTATCGTGCTGCGCCGTGTAATAAGCCGTGACCGTGTTTTTATAACGCATTCTTCCACCGGAATTGTCGAAGAAATAATCGTATACCGATCCGTTGTTACCATAACCGTTGTACCCGGGCTGATTACAAAATGCTTCAACCTCGTCCTGTGGGATTTCCCACGGCAGATCGGGGAAGTCGATCAGGAGACATAATCCCATGAAATCCCCCACGGTTTCCCGCTGGGGCCGCGCGGCGGTCATGAATTCCGCGGGATCGTTCCCCACCTTGGATAGCGCCACGAACTGCTCCGTCTTCGTCGCCTCACGCCGGATCTGCCAGCGCGTTTTTATCTGGTCCAAAGGCGAACTCATGATCTGCGGATTTCCCGACCCGGAAGCTTCCACACTTACCAGCGCCGCCGATTTGTCGGAGGATCCGGCCGTTACCGAACTACCGCTATTTTCGATCTCTGAAACGGGCCGGTAATATCCCGTCACCGGATCTTTGGCGACCGTCACGCCATCCTTGGTTTTAAAGGTCGCATTTTTGTGATTGCCCCAGCCCCGTACTTCCAGCTTGCTTCCGTCGGGTTGAGTCAGTGTAAACTCTTCGTCAAAAAAAGGAATAGACATAGCGAATTTTTCTCCTTAGTGATGATTTTGAATACACGGCGGACGACTTTTATGCGCATGCATTACTTCCGCAAACTTATATCCTTAATCTTGTATGCGAAAAATCGCGGAAACATTACATTGAAAATACGGGGCTGGCCTATTATAAGGAGAGAACCTGTCACCGGCAAGTGTTTTTTTAAAGCGTGGCGGCGGTAAATAAACCGGGAAAAATTTTTATTCTTCCCCGATATCTTCGTTCCATATCTCCGGATGCTTTTCGATAAACTCGCCGAGCATTTCAATGCACTCGCGTGAATTCATGTCGATGACTTCCACGCCGTTTTCGCGCAGCCAATCGATGCCCCCCTGAAACGTGGCCGATTCGCCGACGATCACTTTACCGATGCCGAATTGGCGAACCAGTCCGCTGCAATACCAGCACGGCGCGAGCGTGGTCACCATTATCTTGTCGCGGTAGCCGCGCTGGCGTCCGGCTTTGCGAAAAGCGTCGGTCTCGCCGTGAACCGAAGGGTCGTCTTCCTGCACCCGGCGGTTGCGGCCCTTCCCGAGTAAATTTCCCTCTTGATCGAACAAAGCCGCGCCGATCGGCACCCCGCCCTCCGCCAAACCCTGACGAGCTTCCGCAATGGCGATCTTTAACATCTCTTCATTATTCATAAATTCTCCAAAATAAAAACGGCTCGAGTATAACCCAAGCCGTGATGATTTATGAAAAATACCAAATTCTAAGGCGCGCCTGGTAATTCTAAGGCGCTTGATATACCAGGTAGCCGCGCTTTACCTTGGCGCCGATCCGCTGGCCGAGAATTCCGCCGCCGACCATCGCGCCCAGGCCGGCCGCGCCCGCCGCATAACTGCCTTCGCCGTCGGGCGATACCGCGGTGAAAACCAGCAGCGTAGCCAGGTATCCCGCGCCCGCGCCTAAAAAGCCCCCGATAATGGATTTTTTCTTTTTGCCCAGATAGACCTGCCTGACCTCGCTCCTGTTTATCTCGACCGTCTTACCGCCATTTAAGAGCGACATCTTGCCGTCATCCGCCGAGTGAAAAAATCCCTTGAGAGTTTTTCCCTGCGCGGTTTTTACCACCAGTATATTTTCCCGGGAAAGGGTCTTGACCGATTCCCAATTACTGCCCTGCCCCAGGGCGGGGCAAACGAATAAAAATGCCAGCAATCCGCCTGACAAAAGAAGTTTTTTCATGATCCGGCTCCTTGAAAAATGGTTTAGGTCGTAAGATAACTGCGCCTATGATGCGCTGCGGGCCGCAAAAGGTTGTGCCGGCCGCTCAGTTCTTACCGCCGGTTTGTGCTAATCTTTCTCATATGTCACAACAATTTCAGCCGGGCGATTTTCTTATTTTTCAGGTCGAAAGCGGTTACGGGCTTTTGCGTGTTTTGGCGGTGGAGCCCGGTGAAAAAGGCGACGCCATCTGGCACGTGGCGGCCTACGAAGATCTTTTTCTCGATTCCGATATGGCCGATGCCGCGGTGGAAAACAATCTATTGAGAATAAACATCCCGCACGTCGCATTGACCAATCGCGCCTTTGAAGCGACCCAGGTTGCCAAACTTTCGCATCGCGAACTGACCGCTGACGAATTAGCGGCCTATGACAATTGGGTAGCCGATCCCGAACACCAGATTTCCGATACCTCGATCAGATTGCTGCTCGGTTTGCGATAAGATCGCTTATTGGTTTAGAGGCGGTTTCCGACCGCCATTTATTAATTTTTAATCACCGGCGGTCAAAGACCACCTCTAAACTTTTAGCTAATTCTTTTTCAACACCGCCGCAAAAAATCCATCGGTCTTATCGCGCTGGGGAAAAGTCCGGACAAAGCCTCTGCCGGTGATCAATTCCTGCGGAGCCTGGGTCTCGGCAATTTCGAAATTCGGATTTTCCCGCAAAAACCATTCGGCCACGTGCTCATTTTCTTCTTCTTCCAGCGAACATGTCGAATAGACCAAACGTCCGCCTTTTTTTACCAGCGCCGCCGCATTGGAAAGGATTCTTTTTTGCTTTGCCGCCAGTCGGGCAATATCTTCCGGCCGCAGCGACCAGCGAATCTCGGGATTATGCCTGATCGTGCCCGTTCCGGAACACGGCGCATCGACCAAAACGCGATCGAACGTTTCGGGTTCGAAAGGCAATTCTTTCTCGGCGTCGTACTGAAATACTTTCACACTACCGATCCCCGCTCTGCCGAGATTTTTTTCCAGGGTTTCGATCCGGTGCGAGTGAAGATCGCCCGCGGCATAAAGAGCGCCGCTGGCATTAGAATCCACGGAGTTTATTATTTGCGTGGTTTTGTTTCCCGGCGCGGCGCAAACGTCGAGAAAGCTTTCGCCCGGTTTCAGGGCGACCAGATGCGCGACCAATTGCGACGCCTCGTCCTGCAGAACGATCTTTCCCTCTTCGGCCGCTTCATATAATTTTTTGCCGGTTTTTTTTACGATGTAGCAGCCGGGAACCAGATCCGAAAGCGAAAGCTCCGCCCCGGCTTCGGCCAGTTCTTCAAGCACGGCCTCGGCCGTGTTTTTTCGATTTACGCGCAGGCTGATCTGCGGCATCCGGTTATTTGCCGCCGCCAGCTTTTCCGTCTCATCAATACCGAATTCTTCGCGCCATTTTTCCAGCAGCCAGCGCGGATGTGAAGTCTCGACCGAAAGTTTTTCCAATCGGTCGCCGATATTTTTCGCCGGATCGATCTCCGCTTCCTTCGCTGCCCGGCGCAGGATCGCATTGACAAAGGCCGCCGCCGAAACGAGTTTTTCCTGCTTCACGATCTCGACGGATTCGTTGATCGCCGCGCGCGCCGGCATCCGCGACATAAAACGCAGTTGATAGATCCCAAGGCGCAGCGCGATCAGCACCGGCAGGTCGAGTTTGTGCAATTTTTTGGTGGTCAGGTTTCCAATTATCGCGTCCAGAAAAAGCCGATTTCTGAGCACGCCGAGCGTGAGTTCATGACAAAGCCCGCGATCTTCCTGGATCAGATCTTTTTCATATAGCGGCAGCAGGATCGAAGTATAGGCTTTTTCTTTTTCGACCCGGCGGAGGATCTGGTAGGCTGCCCAGCGGGCAGGTGAAACTTTGGCGCGTGACATTGATCTATTCTAACCGAGTTTTTCGCCGGCCTGTACTTTGACGCCGTTGAGAAAATCGCGGATGTTCATTCGCCGCTTGCCTTCGATCTGAACTTCCTCGAGCCGCAGCATCGTGCCGCCTCCGCAAAAAACGGAGAGGTCGTCGCCATGGGCTTCTAAAACCTGCCCGGCATTTACGCTCGTCGCCGCGCCGGGATGCGCTTTCCAGACGATCAGGCGTTTCCCCTGGTAAAAGGTGTAGGCGGTCGGAAACGGCTGAAACCCGCGAACGCGGTTGTTGATTTCATCCGCGGTCATATTCCAATCGATAATGCCGTCTTCTTTTTTCATTATCGGCGCCAGGGTAGCGCTGGCGTGATCCTGTTCGGCCGGCGTCAGCCCAGGCAGCTTCGCCAATGTTTCCGAGAGAAGCTCGGCGCCGATAACCGCCAGGCGATCCATCAATTCCGGCGAGGTCTCATCCGGCGCGATCTCCGTTTCTCGTTGCAGCAAAATGTCGCCGGTGTCCAGCCCCGCATCCATCTTCATCGTGGTCACACCCGTTTTTGGTTCGCCGCGTACGATCGCCCAATTCACCGGGGCCGCGCCGCGATATTTCGGCAGCAGCGAAAAATGTACGTTGATCGCGCCGAGCGGGAAAGCGGTAAGAAAGCCTTCCGGCAAAATGCGCCCATAGGCGACCACCACCGCCGCATCCGCATTGTGAGACCGGAAAAGCTCCAGCGCTTCCGGGGTTCGTATTTTTATCGGTTGAAAAACAGGCAGATTATTTTGAACGGCGAATTCCTTGACCGCCGATGCGTGTAATTTATTTCCCCGCCCGGCGGGACGGTCGGGTTGGGTATAGACCGCCGCGACCCGATGGCCGTCGCCGATTATTCTCTCCAAACTCGTCACCGCCGCATTCGGCGTGCCCATAAATACGATTTTCATTATAAGTAGTGGGTAATTGGTAATTAGTAATTGGTAAGGAAAGAGTCGATTAGTTCTGAACCAATTACCAATTACCAATTACCTCCACCAATTACTTCAATCTCAATGCATCGGCCATCACATAAAAGATCCAGCTTTCTTCCATCGAGCCGCGGATCAGATGCGCGTTTACGCCCGCCGCGAAAATTGCGACGTCTTCCCCGCCGTGTGTTTCGTCATTTAACGGGATCATTGCTTCCTGTAAATAACTCGGATCGGTCGTATCTACTTTTGAAAGGTCCATGCGCTTTCTCACGCTCTTGCCGTCTTTCTGCTCGATCGTGCCTTCTTTATATCCTTTTCCGCTGGCGTAATTGAGCGTGGTGTATGGCAGCCCGTTTCGGTCTTTTTTTACATCCGCTTCCGGGCTGCCGTCGCTGCCGATCTCGCGCACCAGGCCCAAAATATTATTGCCGCGCATCGGGTAACCGGAGATGGTCAGCGTGTGGCTATGATCGGCGGTTACGATTATCAGCGTTTCATCGAGATCGACTTTTTGCGCCGCAGTTCGCACCGCGTTGGATAATTCGATGGTGTCGGTCAGCGCGCGATAAGCGTTTCCCTCGTGATGGCCGTGATCTATGCGGCCGGCTTCGACCATTAGAAAAAATCCCTTTTTATTTTTCGCAAGCAGCTCGATGGATTTCGCCGTCATCTCCGACAGCGAAGGCTCGCCGCCGGCGTCCTTCGCGCGGTTGCTTTCATACTGCATATGCGAGGGCTCGAAAAGCCCCATCAGATGTTTGGTTTTGCTCGTATCTATCTGGTCAAACTGTTGTTTATTCCAGATAAACGCCGAATCCTTATATTTCGTCGTCCACTCTTTGGTCAGGTCGCGGCCGTCCATTCTCTCGCCGGCGCGGGCCGCGTATTCGGGATCTTTCGTTTCTTTAGGTAAAAATTTTGTGCGCCCGCCGCCCATTGCCACTTCCAAACCGTCGCCGTGATTAAATTCCAGCAGCTGCCGGGCGATGTCGGGAAATTTGGCATCGTAAGCGGCTTTTTTCCGGTTGAAGATGTCGGTGTCGCATTCCCAATCGCGGGATGCAGTATGAGCATAGGTCGCGCCCGGTGTCGCATGGGTCAGCCGCGCCGTGGTCACGACGCCGGTGGACTTTCCGTTATCCTCCGCCATTTCCAGCAGGGTTTTCGTCTCGTTTCCTTTAACCGTAGTGTAATCGCTGAGCGTGATATTTTTATTTACCGATAGCACGCCTTCGTCGGTTTTTACGCCGGTCATGATCGCGCTCGCGGTCGGCGCCGAATCGGAGGTCTGCTGGTTTGTCCCGTAGGTTTTCGACAGCGCGGAATAGGGAAAATCTTCGAAACTCAAACGATTTTCTTCGCCGCTCTCGCCGCGCATTTGGCCTTCCAGGATGCGCGCCGCCGTCAGGGTGGAGACGCCCATTCCGTCACCGATAAACAGGATCACGTTCTTGGCTTTACCCTTGCGCACCTTTTGTTTTTTGGCGCGCTCGATGGCGCTCCAGCCGTCCCGCTTCCAGGCCTCGGCCGATTCGTCGCGCTTGACCGGAAACGGAGGCTGGACCGTCTGCCCGGCGGACGAAATAACCAAAACGGCCAAAATAAACAAACTCCAATGCCGCGCAAATAGCGAAATATTTTTCATAATGATCCCGGCTTGCCTTGTCGTAGTGGCTCAGTTCGATCTTATTTTATGAGCAAAGAATATCTTTAGTTTAAAAGAGAGAACCACCCCGCTGCCCGCAGCAGCACCCCTCTTACGAAGGAGGGGTGGCGAGGCTTTGCGAGCCGGGGTGGTTCTTCGAGTGACCTACTAATCAAACCCCGTGGGTTAAAAAGCGCAGTGATAATTGTAGCTTTCGAGTTTTTTGATCCACTTGCCGTTTTCGCGACGATAAACGTTGAAATTGTTGCCTTCGAAAGATTGTTTCATCGTGAAAATGCCGCTCACCCCATCGCCGCGATAATCGAATACGTCCAGCAGCAGTTCGTGGTAGATGCCGGTGTCGAGGTCTTTGATGTCGCCGCTCATCACGTCTTTCTGCAGCACTTTATCATATTGCTTATAGCCGAAAACGTATTTACCCGCTTTGTCTTTTTCAGCGATAAAGAAAAGCAGGTCGCGCCTGGCCGCCGTTGGCGAGACATAGTACGAGCCGACCATTTCCGCCTTGCCGTCGTTATCGACGTCCACCGCCGTGAGATTATGAAAATGCAAATTTTTGAGAGCGGCGGGCGCAACCTTCTGTTTGGTGTATTCCGCGCGAACGAGCTTTTCGATCTCGGTGCGCTCGGCGGCGGTAGGGGTGCGGCGCACACCGGCTGCGGTGTTTTTCACGGTCACGTTGGTCGCCAGCGCCATCACAAAACCCTTGAGTTTGGTCTTAGGCGATTGAGACGTCACCTCGGCGATGTTTTTTCCGCAATCGGATGAAGGATCGTTGGATTTGATCTCGGTCTGGCCTGCCAAAACGCCCCCGAAGATCAGGTTGTACGAGGTTTTCGGTTTGTAATAGGTTTGCGAAAAACCCTTCAGCACTTCCGGCTGGGCGTCGCCGCCGGCCGCATCTACCAACAGCCCGCCTTCCACATAAGCGATCGGTTCCAGGCTCTGCCCGTCGCCGATGACCGCGAAAATAATTTTTCCCGGGGTTACGTCCGTGGTCGATTTAGTGCCTTTTTTCTGGGCAAAAGCGGCGCCGGCCGATAAAACCAGCATCGCCAGCAAGGCAATTGCCTTCTTCATCATGATATTTTTCATATTTAATTTTAATTTATAGCTGCTTAAACTTTCTGTGAAACCGATTTTCCCTGCATGAACTGGAGCAAATATTCGCGTCCGCCTGCTTTTGAATCCGTCCCGCTCATATTAAACCCGCCGAAGGGATGTACGCCGACCAGCGCCCCCGTGCATTTACGGTTCAGATAAAGATTGCCGACGTGAAAATCGCGGCGCGCCTGTTCCAATCTTTCCTGCGAAGCGGAATAGACCGCGCCGGTCAATCCGAATTCGGTGTCATTGGCAATTTCCAGCGCGTGATCGTAATCCCTGGCTTTAATGACCGCCAGCACGGGCGCGAAAATTTCTTCCTGTTCGATGGTTGCGCCCGGCGCCACGTTGTCGATAACCGTCGGCTGGATAAAAAATCCGTTCGAATCGTCGCCGGTTCCGCCCGCCACGATCCTGCCGCCTTCGTCCACGCCTTTCTGAACGTACTCCAGCGTTTTATCGAACGAGCGTTTGTTGATCACCGCCGCGACGTTCGTATCGCCCTCGCTCGGCTGTCCGACTTTTAGCTTTCCGGTCAGTTCGACCACCTTGGCTACCAGTTCGTCATGAACTTTCTCATCCACAATCAGACGCGAACACGCCGAGCATTTCTGCCCCTGGAAACCGAAGGCTGCCTGGACCGCGCCGAGCGCCGCCGCATCGATATCGCCGTCGTCCGCCACGACGATCGCATCCTTGCCGCCCATTTCGGCGACCACGCGCTTGATCCAGATCTGGCCTTCGCGCGTTTTCGCGGCTTCTTCGTTAATGTGCAGCCCGACCTGTTTCGATCCCGTGAATGAAATAAATCTGGTTTTCGGATGGGTCACCATCGCTTCCCCGGTCTGGGCGCTGCCGGTGATAAAATTGACCACCCCTTTGGGCAGGCCGACCTCTTCCAGCACTTCGACGAACTTAGCCGCGATCAGCGGCGAATCCGACGAAGGTTTCAGCACCACGGTATTTCCGGCTACGACCGCGGCCATTGTCATCCCGGCCATGATCGCCAGCGGAAAATTCCACGGCGGAATTACCGCGCCGACGCCGAGCGGGATGTATTCGAACCGGTTATCTTCACCGGCATAGGGCGTGATCGGCTGCTTGTCTGCCCAGCGCAGCATCTCGAGCCCGTAAAATTCGAGAAAGTCGATCGCCTCGGCCGTGTCGCCGTCGGCTTCCGCCCAGGTTTTCGCCACTTCGAAAACCATCACCGCCGAAAATTCGTGCTTGCGCTCGCGGATGATCTTTGCGGCTTTGAAAAGATATTCGGCGCGCTCGGCGGCGGGCACATTCCGCCACGTCTTAAAGGCTTCGCCGGCCGCGTCGATGGCTTTATTCACCAGATTTTGCGCATTGGTGTCGCCTTCGGAAAATACGCCGACGGCCTGCGTCTTGTCCGCCGGGTTAAAACTGGAAAATTTCTTTTCCAGCTGGATCTTCTCGCCGTTTATGACGATCGGGTATTCGCGGCCAAATTCGGCCTTAACCTTTTCCAGCGCGGCACGCATCGCTTCGGCATTTTCCGGGTTGGTAAAATCCACAAAAGGCTCGTTTCTAAATTCGTCCAAAGTTCTCTGTGTTTGCATACTTTTAATATTCCTTGTAATTTAAGCGGCTTCAAGCACCGTCATACCTTTAGGTTCGGGCAAAGGTTTTCCATCTTCTTTAAAAATTTCAATTACTTCTTCAACAGCTTCGATCAATTCTTTAAAGACTTCGACGGGATCCTCACCATGAACACCGCCATACATTAGTTCCGGGCAAGTACCGATAAAACAATTGTCTTCGTCACTCCAATAAACAATTTTTTTATAAAGATCAGATTCTTTTCTCATTTAACTTTTACCTCGTTAATTGCTTCTCTAACCTTTTTTATCTGATATTTTTGCGCATCGCTTCCTTCTTTTCCAGAAATAGTAACAACTTTCGAGCCTTTCGGATGAAGGTAGTTTCTATGACTTCCTTTTCCGCCGATTTATAAATCCCGCGCGTTCTAATTCTGCGATCAATTCACGTATTTTGGGAGGCATGAATTTATTCCGCTGTCTAAGTTATCCCGGTTTAAATAGCTTCCGGCTCAAAAAGGTATTTTACCTCATTAAGCCGGATTTTTTGTAATGGGCGGAGATTATTTCCTCCCGGACCTTAAAAGTCAAATCCCGTGTAACGGCTCGCTTTTAAGAGGCCAAAAGCGCCCCAGGAGTCCTAATTTTAAGCTGCGCCTCCAGCGCAAATATCCGGTTTAAAGTTGTTGACACTAATACTCTTCAATGTTAAATTGCAATTATTCTTGCAAAGTATTCAGCTTGCGAGGTTTTATGGCGCAATCTTACATTGCAGGCGTTCTTAAATAAGATAAACTTTATTTGACCGGTAATCACATCTTCCACCTAACTTGTGAAAATATTGAGGCAAGTCGAACAAAAGATGATCAGTCGAAAAGGTTTTGCTTTTTCTAACTTCCACACTCAGTAAGAGGAGAAACTAAATGAATAGAAAGACAAAGATAATTGCTTTTGTAGCGATTTTATCTTTATTAATGCTGGTCGGGGCAGGTATAGCAAGAACAGTAACCACCGGCGTTGAGCCATTAGTCCTCGCCGACGAAAACACACAGCTTATCGAACGCATACGCGATTCAGAAGATCATCCGCTGCAAATCAAGCAAACTGCGGATACGCCGCTCAAGATCCTTTCGGCAACTGTGAAAGAAATCCCGCGTGATGACTATCAAAAGCTGACGGGAAAGCTGACGGACTTGGTAACCGTGATCAGTGTTCCTGAAGCAAAACTCCAAAACACCTCGAATAAGAAGATTACGGAACTATTTTTTATCACCCGGGACCTTTCCACCAATAAACTTAAGGGAATGATGATGAAAGACATCTCGGTTGAGCCGGGCCAGTTCTTTTATATTAAACGTGGTGGCGCTGTTAAAACTGAATCTGTGACCGTAGCGGCGGAGGATGAGACGGTTCGCGAATTGACTAAAGAAAGTATGACGAACGAAAATTATTGGCTGCCATTTAAAGATAAGAATCAGCTTCAAGTAAGCGTTGTAGTTACTTTTGCCGATGAAACCACTTGGTCAAATCCGGAAGGGGGCAATCAGTAATGAAAGATAAAATAAAATACTTTCTATTTATAAACGCCCTATTGTTAATTGCCTGACAATCTTTTCAAAAAATGTCTCCGCTCAATGTGGATGTTCCTGTGCCGCTATTTGCGATAGAATTTGCATAGTATCATGTGAAGGTTGCACAGACCCTCAAGCCGGAAGTAGAGCCCGCCGGTGCTGTAGTGGTGCCTGGGCTCACACTCCGGGTTAGGCTCTTGTACAAGTCAACATACAGGCATGCCCGAGTGGTAATTCCAATAATTAAATTATTTTCGGCTCAAAAGATATTTACCTTATTGAGCCGGATTTTAGAATCTGTGAAAGTAATTGTTAAAACGTATAGGAATAGTAGAAGGAAAAGAAGTTGTTCCCGCGGCCTGAATTGCCGAAATTGTAACCGGCGTAGATCGCCTGTTTGCTGGTCAGAGCGTAGCCGAAACCGGCGGCGGCGTATCCAAGGCGGTTTTTGCCTGTGTACCAATCGGCCAAAAAGCTCAGTTTGCGTCTGATCGGCTGCTCATAGCCGAAGAAAAATCCCTTTTTTGAGCCAAAGTCGCGTTCCGGCCGGATCATATGATACACGCCGCTGGTGAGACGCATGCCTTTTAGCTTTCTTACTTCTTTGCTGGCATTGGCATAAACCATCCCATAGGTGCGCCGCCCGGCGGGCTTATTCAGCGGCACGAACAGCTGCGCGCCGCCCGACACGGCGAAACCGTGCTTTTCATTCTGGTAGGCTTTCCACTTGACGTTGGCCTGAAATTCGAGCGGCACTCGGCTGCCGTTATGGGTGTAGAAAAAGTTGGCTCCGACCTCGATCTTTTTGCGCAGCCCATAAACCATTCGATAACCGTATGTCTGGTAACCGCCCTTGCTGAAACGATCGAAATGACTGATAAAATCGGCCTCGACCATCACGCGTTTCTTTTCCAGCGTATCGGTCGAAGGGACATTAAAGATGGTCGTTTGCGCGGCGACCGCGTTTGCACAAACAGCGCAAAAAATGAGGGCGAGAAAACAGCGAAGCCTGGACATATAAGTTTCTCCTGTAAGTTCCGATTACCTTAAATTGTTTTGACAATAAGCCGGTAATAGCTAACAGGCGGAATTAGTCCCATTTTCCAGTTTTTTTGTAGGAGATCGGTAAAACTTCAGGCTGCTTCCAGGACGGTATGATCTTTTGGTTCAGGCAAAGCTTTTCCGTCTTTCCTGAAGATTTCTACCCATTCATCTATAACCTCGTTTAGTTCTTTAAAGACCTCCGATGCGTCATCACCATGCACACCTCCATTAAACAATTCCGGACATGTACCGATGTAACAGTTATCTTCTTTACTCCAAACAACAATTCTTTGATAGAGGTCGCCGGGATTTTTCATTACTTTTTTACCTCTCTGAGGGCTTTCTTAACCAAGTTCTCCTGATATTTTCTCGCATCTGAGCTAAATTGCCAGATAAAGTTACCCTATAACCATTGAAATGTTCGTAGTTTCGATGGCTTCCTTTACCACCTTTGTTAATAAATCCAGCTCGTTCCAACTCAGCGATCAATTCACGTATCTTGGGAGGCATGAATTAATTCTCACTTTCTTTTATTCCCACTTCCCCGTCTTCTGCAATTGTCTGATCTTTTGTTTAGCGAATTGTCTCTTTAAGACGGTCATCCGGTCGAGGAAAACGATGCCGTCGCAGTGGTCGGTTTCGTGGAGGATGCAGCGGGCCGGCAGATCGTCCACATCGAGTTCGAAAAGATTTCCCTCTACGTCCCGGGCCCTGACGATCGCGCGCATTTGCCGCTCGACCTTGGTATAAATTCCCGGAAAAGACAGACAGCCTTCTTCGCCGTATTGTTCGCCTTCGACGCTGATGATCTCGGGATTTATCAGCGCGATCTTTTGCGTCGGATCGTCGCCGCCGGAGCAATCCATCACAAACAGCCGTTTGGACACTCCGACCTGCGGAGCCGCCAGCCCGACGCCGCGGGCTTCGCGCATCGTCTCGAACATATCGGCGACCAGCGTTTTTAGGCTTTCGTCAAACTCATCTTCGCCGACGGGTTTTCCGACAGTCAATAAAACAGGTTCCGGATAATGGACTATTTTTAATAACGACATAAGAGTATTAATTTGTAGATTATCACAGGTAAATAGGGATATAAAAAGAGAGTATTCCAGTTGAAGCGCGGAAAAAACTCTCCTCCTTACGAAGGAGGGGTGGCGCGCGTTTCGCGCGACGGGGTGGTTCTCTCTGTTCAGAGTTGCGCGTTCACGCGCGATCTTCACGCCTGAAGGCGTAACTCTGAACGCGTCCGCGCTTCCGGTTAATCAAGTTTTTTCGTGCGGGATTTGTCGTAGAGAAGTTCTGTCGTGTGATCCGTGACGCTGGAAACGGGTTGTAAAGCTCCTTCATGGAGTAATTTTCCGGTATCTTTTGCGCCGCCCATTTCCGTACCCGCGTGGGGATTTATCTTTTGCTTCTTCTCTTTAAGAATTTCATTAAAGACGACGTAGGCCAGCGCAAGCGCCGCGAAAATGATGAACAGGATCAGAAGTATTCCGGTGATAACGCTGTCGGGCGGGCCGTTAAAGATAAACCTCGTAAATATCGCGTAGATTATGGCGATAATTCCGATCACGACAACGCAGCTGAAACCGCAAAAAGCAAGCGTGCCGAGCTTTTCCAATTGCTGTCTTTGTTTTAAGAGAGATTTTTCTCCCGCGCTCGGAAGCTGGGCGATGAGCGATCCCGCAGTCTCTTCCAGGTTCAGGCCGCAGGCGCGGCAGAACTTTTGTTCGGTATTATTATTGGCTCCGCAGTTGGGACAAAACATGACATTTTATCTTACGAAAATTTTTTCTCAGTAGTTCCGTAAAGAGTTCCCGTAATTTTCGAAATTCGCCAGCATTTCCGCCAGCGAATCGCCGCCGAACTTTTCCCGCATCGCATTTGCCAGCACGATCGCCAGCATCGCTTCGCCGATCACGCCCGCCGCCGGGACCGCCGTGATGTCCGAGCGTTCAAACGCCGCGAGCGATTCTTCCCGGGTGTCGATATCCACCGAGCGCAGCGGTTTCTTAAGCGTCGAGATCGGTTTCATATAGCCGCGGACGCGGAGCTCTTCCCCGTTGGTGATGCCGCCTTCCAGCCCCCCGGCGTTGTTGGTGGGCCGCCGGTACGCATTATCTTTATACTCGATCTCGTCGTGAACCTGCGATCCGGGCACTGCCGCATTTCGCACGCCGCTGCCGATCTCGACCGCCTTGACCGCCTGGATGGAAACGATCGCCTGGGAAATGCGCCCGTCCAGTTTTTCATTCCATGAAGTATGCGAACCCAAACCGGCCGGTAAATTTTTCGCCACGACCTCAAAAATTCCGCCCAGCGTATCGCCGCCGGCTTTTGCGCTGTCTATCGCTTCCATCATTTGCGATTCGATGGTCTTGTCGGCGCAATTTAGCGGCGCGTCTTCCGGGACGGCGCAGATCTCTTCCCAGTTTTTCTCGAGAGGTTTTTCCGGGACGCCGCCTAACTGGATAACGTGGCTGCGAATTTCAACGCCGAAGTTTTCCAGCAGTTGTTTTGCCAGCGCTCCACAGGCGGTGCGGGCGGCGGTTTCGCGAGCAGAAGCGCGCTCCAGTACGTCACGCAGATCCGAGGCCCCGTATTTCATTCCGCCGGCAAGATCGGCGTGGCCCGGCCGCGGCCGTTTTACCGTGCGCGGATTTTTCGGCGGTTCTTCAATTGCCTCGACCGACATCACATCCGTCCAATGCTGCCAATCCTTATTTTCGATCAACAAAGCGATGGGCGAGCCGAGCGTTTTTCCGTGCCTGACGCCGGAAAGAATTTTCACCTCGTCGCGTTCGATCTTTTGCCGGCCGCCGCGCCCGTAACCCTGCTGCCGGCGCCAGAGCTCGTGGTTGATCTTCCCAATATCGACCGGCATCCCGTGCGGCAGGCCTTCGACGATCGCGGCCAGCGCCTGCCCGTGAGATTCCCCTGCTGTGGTAAAACGAAAAAACATAATTTTAAGCCGCTTTTCTGCGGTTGAGTATCGGACGTAAAACGACCAGCGCGACACTGGTCAGGATCAGCGCGCCGCCGAGAAAAGTCTGAATATTCAATTGCTCGCCGCGCCAGATCGCGCCGATAATTACCGCCATCAGCGGCGTGACCAGCGAGATCATCATCGCCTTGGTCACGTCCATGTGCCGCAGCAGCCAATAGTATAACCAAAAAGCCACGATCGAGCCCATCACCGCCAGGTAAAGTACGCAAATGACGGCGCTCCAGGTCCAGTGAAAATCGAGCGGGCTGCCTTCCCATGCCAAACCCAGGATCGTGAGCGGAATTATCCCGAATACCATCTGCCAAAATGCCATGTTTGCCGGGTGGGTTTTTAGCCCGAAGGTTTTTGTCAGAACGCTGGCGTACGCCGCGCAAAAAGCGCCCGCCACCACCGCAAAACTTCCCCAGAAAGCCGCCCAGCCGCCGAAGCTCAACTGCTCGTTAAAAATGATCGCCACACCCGTAATGCCGAGCAGGATCGAGGCGACCTTTAGAAATGTGATGCGTTCCGCCGGGATATAAATTCTCGCCAGCAGCAGCCCGAAAGCCGGGATCGTGGCCTGCAGCACCGCCGCCAGGCCCGAAGTAATTCTTTGCTCGCCCCAAAACAGCAGCCCGTAATTAATAAAGAACTGCAGTACACCCGAAGCGGCGATGATCAGCCAATCTCTCCGGCTTTTAGGAATCTCCACCTTGAGCCGGATGATGACCGGCAGCAGGATCAGACAGGCGACAATAAATCTGATCGCGGCAAAACTTACCGGCGGCAGATCGTCCAACCCGATCTTGATAAAGATCCACGTCGTCCCCCAGATCAAACATAAAATTAGCCAAACTAAAAGAGGCTTCATAAAAAGTAATTGGTTGTTGGTAATGGTTCGTTGTTGGTAATACGTTATAAAAAAATGGCAAAGTCTGTGACGCACAACAACGAACCACGAATAACCAACCACGAACGATTCCCAACTACCAATCACCTCCTCTCGTAAAAACTCAAACACGAATCACCTTGTTTCAGCAACCGCCAGCGGCGCAGTTCGCCGGTCAGATCGGGTAAAGTTTGTTTTGCGTGGTGCTCGGCGACAAACAGGCCTTCTTCGGACAAAAGCCCGGAATCGGGCTCGCCGAATTTTTTCAGTACGCCGGAATAATTTTCAGAATAGGGCGGGTCGAAATAGACAATATCGAAGGTCCCGGTCGTTTTCCCCAGGAACTTTTCCGCTTCGCTTTGAACCACTTCGGTTTGATCTTCGGGAATTTGCAGAAGGTCAAGATTTTCCTCTACCAGCGCGCACATTTTCCGAGAGATATCGACAAACACCGCGCGACTCGCCCCGCGAGAAAGCGCTTCGATACCGATCGCGCCCGAACCCGCGCAGAGATCGAGAAAGCGCGTTTCTTCACTGATCCTCGGATTTAGAATATTAAACAGAGTTTCCCGCAGGCGGTCTGAGGTCGGACGCGTTTTCGCGTCGGGCGGGCTTTTTAAATTTCTTCCCCGATACTTTCCGGCTATTATTCGCAAAACACGGCTATTTTACCGTGTTGTTTTCATAAAAACTAAGCGCGGTATCGGTTTCCGGCACATTGATGACCCGAAAACGGCGCAGTATTCCCAATTTTTCCGGGAAAAACATTTCCGTATGATGCGCTACTACCAGAATACCTCTCTGTTTGCGCAGCGCTTTCCCGCGCGAAAATATCTCCAGCACCTCGTCATAATTCGAATCGAACGGCGGATCGAAAAAGACGATGTCCCACACCCGGTGTCGCTTTATCATTTTTTTCAGGTAAGGCACCACTTCCAGTTCTATGACCTCGCCGTGTCCTTCCTTGATTCCGAGCGCGTTCATATTCTTTTTTATGAACGAACACATCCGGGCGGAGCGCTCGACAAAAGTTCCGAGCAGGGCTCCACGGGAAATGGCTTCCAGGCCGACCGCGCCGCTACCCGAACAAAGGTCGAGAAAACGGGAAAATCTGGTACGGCGATAGAGCGTGGCGAAAAGCGCTTCGCGCACCCGCCGCGTCGTCGCGCGCAATTTAGGCGAGGGCAGGGTCTGCAGGTTTTTCCCTTTGTGCTTGCCATAGATGATCTGCATTTCCGGTTTCGGCCCGGTGTCTTTTTCTTTCTCGCGAGGAGTGAAAAACTTTTTCGCCGGCGGGAATTTCTTTTTCGCGTCAAACCTGCCGGAAAATTTATTGTTCGGTTTTGGGAAGAAATCTTTTCGATTAAAAGACCTGGTGGGGCTTTCCTCTGTGTAGTGACGGTTATTCATTTTAATACCTACATTCCGAGTATGTTCCACTCAATGGAGAGAAGAGAGACAGCCAATTTACAACAGAAGAGTGCGCAAAAAAGCTGCGTAATGACAACACTAATCAAATTGACCTAGTCATGCAGGGTTCGCCGTAGAGACTAGTTAAGTATTATTTAAGATATAGTAAATTTCGTGGGTTTTTACAACACTTTTTATTAGTGTTGGCAGGGTGCCAAGATTTTTTTTGCATCTTTGCTTGCGGCTCCGGTCATTAGCGCCGCCATTCGCCGATGCCTTCTTGTCAGTAGCGTCGGCGTTAGCCGATGCGTTCCTGTCAGAACCGCGAGCGCTATAAGTAGCCGCGACTGGGTTTTCTTTCTCTGGTTGGCTTTGCTTTTTTCGTGTCTTTTCGTGTTGTTTCGTGGTTACTTCTTAAAGCTCTGTCAAACCACATACAAAACCGGAGTCACAAAATGTCAGAACCGGGAGGGGGACTGACCGGATTCCGGTATTATGTAAAAAGAGGCAACCGCAAAGAACGCCAAGTTGCGGACGCAAAGCTCGCAAAGAAAACATCACTTCGCGTCCTTTGCGTCTTCTCTTTGCGCTCTTTGCGGTTTATTTCTTGCTTTACGCCGGACAGACTTTTATTGATCCGGCGTGTACGACATGTCATGCTCCCAGAAAATTCGCCAAACCTCCCCAACCCTCAAAAACCACTATCGCCACACCTCGCCCACTTAAGATATGCTGGCATTCTCTGATGCGGTGCGGCAGGCCGGACACACGGTTTGGCCTGGGCACGCCGGGCATGCTTGGCAGCCCGGAAGGCAAGATAACTTGTCTTTGAAAGTCATAGCGAACTCCGTTGCCGTAAGCTTGAATCGAGCCGGGGTAAAAACGTCAGAAGCTAGCAGCGCCACGGGTCCGCGGCGCGATGCGAAAACAAAGCCGGGCCGGACGCTGCGAGGCCTATGGTCAGTTCCTACACTCGCAGGACAGAGGCTGATTAGTAAAGAGAACTGGCTAAGCATGTAAATACCCAGTATTGCGGTCCCCGCCTAAAAACCACGGATCGCCCACCGCGCAGGCGTTCGAGCACGCCGCGAAGTGTCAACCCGCCGCCCGCAACAGAGACCAATTAAATAGTGAACAGTGAATAGTGACCGGTGAATAGTGGCCGGAAGTTCAGAGTTGCGCGTTCACGCGCGATCTTCACGCCTAAAGGCGTAACTCTAAACGCGTGCGTACGATCCTAAAAAAACTCCCCTCCTTACGAAGGAGGGGTGGCGCACGTTTCGTGCGACGGGGTGGTTCTTTTTTTCAGACGTTTACCCGGTCGCAGCTACTATAGGTCGCTCCCGGTTCTGGCAAGAAGTCTGCCCGCCGCCGCAGGCAGTTCTGACACGCATTGGCTGACGCCGACGCTGCTGACTTCATACTCGACAGACCCGATAGACCCGACAGACTCGATAGACCGGCTTTTAAGGCAAACTAAAGTTGAACTCTAAAGTCTGATGGCCCAGTCACAGCGTTTTATGCCAGATCAGCTGAACTTCGTCTAAATCCTTGTATGCATGACGATTAATCGCCCCTAACTGGCAGCCTTGCCGGGCATAAAACCGGCAGGCTGGCACATTGATGTTCTGGGTTTCCACGATCAGCTCGCTGCATCCGTGTTCACGCGCCCAATCGGCCGCCCGGGTAAATAATCTATTTCCGATCCCGGACCGCCGGAAATCGGGATGAACGCGCAAGTCCCAGATAATGCACGGATCTTCCCTGTCCGCAAGCATATCCAGCCCGTCCGTTTTCCTGGCAATGACCGCGCCGCCGACCCGCCGTGTATCCGCAAACGCAGAAAGCGTAAATGCAGAAAGAATGCCCCAATTCGAGACGTCCCAACGCCTCGGCCAATCCGACGGGCGCTCGCCCTGAATGGAGTCGTAATCTTTTGTATAAGGTTCAACCTGTTCTTCCACAAAATGCAGGCCGCCTAACCCGTTCTGAACCGGCTCGATGCGAAAACGGGATGTGACTTGAAAAGCGATCGGCACGCTTTCATATTCCGGCAGCGCGGAGACCGATTCTTCCATGATTTGAATGGTCACGGTCATTGCTTTATCCGATCCCGGCCAGGTGAAATTTTTGCTCGCTTTTGATCAGTTTGATCAGACGTTTCTTTTCCGCGTCCGGCGCTTCGCTGCCCAGATAGAACTCCGCTTCTTTGCGGGCGGCCTCTAGAATTTCCAGATCGCGCACGATATTGGCCACCTTGAGCATTTCCAGTCCCGATTGCCGCGTTCCCAAAATATCGCCCTGCCCGCGAATTTCCAGGTCTTTTTCGGCGATGCGAAAACCGTCCGAAGTTTCTTCCATGATCCCCAGGCGCTCCCTGGCAACGGCGGTTTGTTTATCGGCGGTCATCAGCACGCAAAACGACTGCTCCGCGCCGCGCCCGACGCGCCCGCGAAGTTGGTGCAGCTGTGAGAGGCCGAATCTTTCCGCGTGTTCGACGATCATCAAACTGGCGTTCGGAACATCGACGCCGACTTCGATCACGGTCGTCGAAACCAGAATATTGGTTTCGCCCGCGACGAAACTTTTCATCACTTCTTCTTTTTCCGCCGCTTTCATCCGCCCGTGGACGAGGCCGACCTTGTATTGCGGAAAAACTTTGCAAAGCTCTTCGAACATTTTTGTCGCGGCTTTCAGATCGAGCTTTTCCGATTCTTCGACCAGCGGGTAAACGACATAAACCTGCCTCCCTGCTTCGATCTCGCGCGCGACGCCCCTATAGACGCCGGCCCGCTGGTCTTCGCCGACGACGACGGTTTTTATCGGGGTGCGTCCGGGCGGCAATTCGTCGATTACCGAAGCGTCCAGGTCGCCGTAGATCGTCATCGCCAGGCTGCGCGGGATCGGCGTCGCCGTCATTACCAGCACGTCCGGGTTGTAGCCGCGCCGCTGCAGTTCCGCCCGCTGCAGCACACCGAAGCGATGCTGTTCATCGACCACGACCAGCCCCAAATTCTTGAATTGCACCGCGTCCTGGATCAGCGCGTGCGTGCCGATCATCGCGTGTATCTCGCCCGCCTCGAGGTCGGCGTGCAGCTTTCTTTTTTCCGCCGCTTTCAAACTCCCGATCAGCATTTCCGCGCGGTAAGGCGTCTGCGCCAGAATTTTTCTGATGTTGCGCGAATGCTGTTCGGCCAGAATTTCGGTCGGGGCCATCAGCGCCGTTTGGTAGCCGTTTTCCATTGCCGCCATCATCGCCATCAGCGCCACGATCGTTTTGCCGCTGCCGACGTCGCCCTGCACCAGCCGGTTCATCGGCGCGTCGGACTGCAGGTCGGCAAAGATCGTCCTGATAACTTTTTTCTGCGCGCCGGTCAGTTCGAAAGGCAGGATCGCGGCGATATTTTTCTGCACCTCTTCGCTTACTTTGATCTTTGTGCCCTTGGGCTGTTTGGCGCGTTCGCCGCGTTTGTATTGCAGCACCAGCGAAACCCAAAACAACTCGTCGAAGATCAGACGGATATGCGCGGCGCTGCGCGCTTTGGCGTATTCGATCAGCGAGACGTTTTCCGGCGGGAAATGAATTTCCCGCAGCGCCCGGTAACGCGTGATCAGATCTTGTTTTTTCGGCAGATCGGACGGCAGCTTTTCCAGGATCGAATCTTCGTCCAGCTTTTCCACCACGTCGTGAACTATCTCGCGCATCCGCTTCGTCTGAAATTGTCCCAGCTTACGATAGACCGGCACCCGCCGCGCCACATGGATCATCGCCAGTTCCGGCGTCGCGGTGTCTTCGTCGAAATCTTCGTCAGCGTCTTCGAGCGTTTCTTTTAGTTTTTTAGGCTTTTTCGGCGCTTCCGGTTCCTCCTTTTCCGGGGCCGACAGCAGATTTTCCAGCAGCCCGCCTTCCGGTATTTCCACCTCGCCGGGAAGAATTTCCAGTTCGTCGGGTTTAGCCAATTTTAGCGCAAAGGTGTTTCGCCGCGCGTCCCATTCCCAGCGGCCATAGGCGACAAAACGGGTGCTGCGGGTAAAACGCTCGTTCCAATAATTAATCACATGCGTGGCGGCCTTGCCGGAAACGAACCACCAGATAACGACCGGTTTATACCTGCGTTCGGCATCGCTGGCGGTCAGTTCGTAGATATAAAGTTTGGGCTGTTTGGGATGACGATTTTTGCCGACCTGAAACCCGCCCGAGACGCGCACGTGCAATTCGACCGAGCCTTCGAACCCGTCATACAAAGCATCGATGGTGGTGAGATTGGAACGGTCTTCGTACCGCATCGGCAGGTACATCAGCAGGTCTTCGACGTTCGCCTGCGCGATGTCGCTTTTGTCGGCGAAGCCCATCACCGCCTGCGCCAGTTTTTTCGCGGCAAAAGACGATAATTTTGCGATCCCGTAATCGTGAAAGTCCTGAATGGGAGTTTCCAGAGTGACTTTTTCCGCTTTTTCCATCGCGCTCATCTAGGCAGATATTAGCATAACCGCACGCCGCTACTTAAAAAATAACCTGATAACGCCAACAAAAAAACCGCGTTTGACACGCGGTCTTAAGTTTTATCCGGTTCGTTGGATGTGGTCGTCGCGGCCCCCTTACGAGGTCTGACTATTACGCAGGATCTTTTCAAAACCAGCGGCATAGCCGGCGATCAGAGCGGCTTTGTCCACTCCGTTAATGATCCGGCGGGCATTCATATAATCGCATTTATCCCCTGAAATATAATCCGCCAGCTTTTTGCCGGTAAAAGTCCCCTTGCGCATCCCGTAAGACATAACTTTATAGGCGATGGCCGGGTCAAGTGCCATGGCGGGATTTTTGAATAGCTGATCACCCATTCCCAGCCCTTTACCGACGTTCTTATAATTACGGTCCCACGTAAGCTGCACGTAGCCGCGGCCGTAATAACCTGTCAGCCAATAGCGATCCTGATTGGCGCGGCCCTTGGTGCCGACCCTGGCGCGAAATTCGGAGATCGGATGAAATTGATCGGCGCATTCGTGTTTTACTGTCGCCAGCATATATGCTATCCAGCGCACGTCCGAAATATCCGAATCCTGTTCGATGCCGTCGAGCAAACTGCTCAACCCAACGACCTGCGATTGGTTAAGCTTGCCGTATTTGGCTCGATAGCCGTCAAAAAACTTTTTGCGGTCGAATTTTAAATTATCTGCCATTCATGACTCCTTTGATATCTTGTAAGAATTAAGTACACCTCACATCCGAATGAACCCGGACGAAAGAGGAAAATTGTTTTGCAACATAGTATCAGGTCTTGAGAGAAAACGGATTGAAATCGGTCTCGCGGTCGTAAAAATCTTCGTGTTCGACGCGCTTGAGAAAACTGACGATCCGGTAGGTGAAGGGCGTGGCGAAAACTTCCCAGCCGACCTTGAGCAAATAGTTGCTCCACATGACCTGGATGACCTGTTCGGTTGACCAGACCCCTAAAAAGGCTATCGGATAAAAGATCAGCGAATCGATCGCCTCGCCGCCGATGGTCGAACCGATCGTCCGCATCCAGAGACGTTTGCCCTCGGTAAAAATTTTCATTTTCGCCAGCACGAACGAGTTGGCAAACTCCCCCGCCCAAAAAGCGATCAGCGAAGCCAGCACGATGCGCGGCGTCTGGCCGAAGATCTGTTCCAGAACGGCTTGCTGGCCGGGGCTCATCGTCGGGCTGGCCGGAAGATTGACCACCACCCAGCTCATGAACGAAGCGAAGATCAGCGCCCCGAAACCGGCCCAGATGACCCGGCGCGAACGCGCGTAACCATAAACTTCCGTCAAAATATCGCCGAAAAGATAGCTGATCGGAAAAAATAAAACTCCCGCGCCGAAAATGAACTGCCCGAAAAACGGCAAATGAACGACGGTCACCTTCTGCACGCCGATCAGATTCGAACACAGCAGCACGCAGACGAACGCCGCCATGATCAGATCGTAATATTTATAATTTCGACGCGTTTCCTGAACCATTAAAGCCCCGTTTCGCTGAGAATTAAATACCGGGACTATAAAAACACAAATTAGCGATTAAATGAAATTGAAAGGCCGATCATCAACGGCATTTGTTCTGGACCGCCTCGGCTATGCCTTTTCTTCTATTCATTTCGCTGGCCGCAAAATTTGCGACGCACTGGTTTTCATCATGGGTCAATCTTTCGATCAACGCATTGGAAGATTTGGGATGGCTTGCGATTCGCACTCGAATAGCGGGATGTTCATAACTGCCCAGAGCGTCCAAAATGTCCGGGGGAAGATTCGGATTTTGTGCCAGATCCAGATAAGCTCCAAACGGATCGTCGCTCGGCGCATGTTCGTAGATATATCTGACATCGTTTTCGTCGCCGGTTCTCGCTTCTCGTCCTAATGCATTTCCTCTTATAACCGGAAAGACCGAGACAACGGCGCAAATAAGTAAGAGCCCCGGAAGTGCGGTCAAATATACTAGATACGGCTTTCTGGGTTCCGAAGCCTTTCCCCTGCTAAAAATAAAAAATATCGACCCGATCCCTAAGATGAGGATAAAAAAGAACCACATGTAGATCGAAATGAATAAGATCACTACCCCGTCCTGCGCATCTTTCGGCCCGCTGCCGAACATCACCTCTCGCATCACATACAATGAGATCATGCCGGGAAATAAGGCCCCTGTTAAAAACAAATAGAAACTTCGCCAATTGTGTTTGTAGGCGGCCCATGTCAGAGATCCGCCGATAATAGTGGTTGCCTGTGTCCAGCAGGTGATAAAAATTAATTCGAGAATGTCTTCAAATTGAAACATATTTTTTGATGAGTAAAGAGGAGGGAAGATCGGTATTGGGATACCTGTTCTAAATTATACTCGACGCCGGCAGATCAGTTCAATGATTTTTTTTCAATGGAAAAAGGCACCAATAATTGATGCCTTTTTATTCAAGAAATTTTTTGGAATTTCTAATTGACCGCGGCGGCCGAAGCCGCGCAATGCTCCTGAAAAGCTCCGGTCAGAGCCTGGGCAATGACCTGCGGCGGGCGGCCTTCGATATCGTGGCGATTCATCATAAAGACCAGCTTGCCGTCTTTCAGCAGCCCGATCGCAGGCGACGTCGGCGCGTTCGGCGCGAAATATTCGCGCGCTTTGTCCGTGGCGTCGATGTCGGCGCCCGCGAAAACCGTGATGGTCTTATCGGGTTTGGCTTCATTCTGCAGCGCCATCGCGATGCCGGGACGCGCTCCGCCGGCGGCGCAGCCGCAGACCGAATTGACGATCACCATCAAGGTGCCCTTGGTGTTTTCAACGGCGTCGATCACTTCTTCCGGCGTTTTGGTTTCTTCAATCCCGAGCCGACTTAACTCCTGACGCATTCCCTGAATCATTATTTCTGGATATGGCATGTTTATTTATTACCTCTTTCAAATAATCTTGACTTTTTTATAAAGTATTCTTTTAGCGGGCATTAGTCAAGTTTATATAGGTTCAGAGTCGAATAAGTGCGGTAGAGTGCGGATTTTCTGCCGGCGCAAACTGTGAGACGTTCAAGGTTTTTTTCGTGTCGTTTCGTGTCATTTCGTGGTTTCAGTCTTACAGTTATGAGAAAATAAGACTGAAGAAGTAACCACCAAATTACACGAAACGACACGAACAAATCCGAACTGCGACCTTTCGTTACTTCTCTATTATGACTTTAGTTCCCGCCGGCACCGCTTCGTACAATTCCTTTATTTCATTATCCTCGAGCGCCATGCATCCCCAAGTCCAGTCCTTGGCGGTTCCGCCGCCGTGAATATAAATTTCGCTCCCAAGCGGCGTATCCTGCGGCGGCATTCGTTTTTCGTTAATGGCTAGTAGGATCGCGGCATGCTGTTCCGGCGAGATCAAGCCGCTTTTTAGGCCGCGCTCGGCGTCTTCCCGGTTCGGGTAACTAAGCCCCAGCCCCAAAACATATTTGCTTTCAGGATTTTTTACCGCGACATAAAACTCGCCTTCCGGGGTTTTGCCGTCATCGCGTTTTTCCTTGTCGCCTTCGGGCGCGAAACCGAGGACGATATCGTAAGTACGAAGTAAATTATCTCCTTCAAACAGCAATAATTTTCTCTCGCTTTTCTTAACCAGCAGGTAAATATTTTCCATTAATTATTTGGTTATTACGATCACTCGCGGATCGTCGCCCACGCCCGCGATATCGACCGAGATCGTTTCTTCCGGCAGACTGTATTTGCCCAGACGCTCCGCCCATTCGACGATCGTGACCACGTTTTCTTCGTTTAGAATATCTTCCAGCCCGACGGCGAACGCGGCGGAGCCGTCTTCGGCCAGGCGATAAAGATCGATGTGATATACGCGAAGCCGCGCTTCATATAGATTGACCAGGGTAAAGGTCGGGCTGGTGACTTCGTCGATGTCATATTCCAGTCCGCTCAATAACCCCTTGGTAAAAAGCGTCTTTCCCGCGCCAAGCTCGCCTCGCAGCAGAATGATCTCTCCGCCCGTTAACTTGCGGCCGAGCAGCTGGCCGAGCGAAAAAGTCTCCTGCTCCAGCCGGCAAATAAATTCCTGTGTTTTATTTTCAAGCATTGCAAAAAAGTAGCGCCAGCGTCCCGCCGGCTGTCGCGTGAGCGTCCCGCCCACGAACTTAGATCTGACGGCGAGACGCCGAGACGGCAGCGTTAAGAGCGGACGAGCCGTCCGCTCTCCCGGTTTTAACATTCCATTGCTTTTATTACTTCCCCTAGACACTCCGCCACATTCGAAGGCGTCATCGTCCGCATTCCGTATTTTTTTGCCGCCGCGTCCGCCGCCATACCCGCAATATACAACGCGGCCACCACGGTTTCAAAAGTCTTTTCCATTTTCACGGCGCCGGAAATACTTTCTTCCATATTGGCGAAGGTTTGAGCTAAAAATCCCGCGATGATGCCGGTCAGCGTATCGCCGTTTCCGCCTTTGCTCAAACCCGGATTTCCGGTGGGATTTATTACGACGCGCCCGCCCGGTTCGGCGGTCAATGAACGCTCGCCTTTTAAAACCAGGATAACGTGATGCTCCACCGCAAAATCACGAGCGGCTTTTAACCAATTCAATTCCCCGGAGGTCTGCCCGGTGCCGAGCAGCCGGAAAAACTCGCCTTTGTGCGGGGTCAGGATCAGGGGCAGTTCATCCGAACCGCGAATTTTAAAAGGCGAGAGTGAATTGAGCCCGTCCGCGTCCAGGATCAGCGGGACTTTACGGTTCTCGACGACTTTCCGGACAAATTCCCGTGTCGATCCTTCATTCGAAGACAATCCGCACCCGACCGCTGCTACCGTCACTTTTTTGCTGAATTCAAGAAATTTTTCCGCGGCCTCCATTGAAATAGCGCCGTTTTCCGTCTCATCGAGCGGAAGACTCATCGCTTCCGGCATCACTCTTTCGGAAAAAGGCGTCTGTATTGACTTCGGCAGGGCGGTTGTGACCAGCCCGGCACCGCTCGCCACCGCGGCATTCGCGGAGAGCACCGCTGCGCCCGAATAGTTTCGCGATCCGACGCCCAACAGGACGTGGCCGCGATTCTTTTTATATGAACCGGGCTTTAGCGGTGTCTCGTCGAGCCATTTTTTAACGTCCGCATTTTCCGCCAAATAAAGCCGGGAAGCAGAGTCGTCTGTCAGCTTTTGCGGAGAGCCGATATCGGCGATTATTACTTCGCCGTTGTTTCTCGAAGCGGGAGGAAATACGTTCGCGGTTTTGGGAGCGGTGAATGTGACGGTGATGTCGGCTTTGATCGTTTCTCCGTCGGCCGTCGGATCATCGGCCTGTAAGCCCGACGGCAAATCAAGTGATATTAATAATTTACATCTGTTGTCTTCACGTAATTTATTAATTAATTGGGTCGCTTGTAAAAACAGGCCTTCGAGCGGCCTGGTTACGCCGGTGCCAAGGACCGCATCGACTATTACATCGCAGGTTTCACGGCTTTCGTACCGGTTCAGAATCGTTTCGCGCAGGATTTGCGGATCATCGCAGCAAAAAAATATCAGCTTACGCTTTTCATCTACCGGTTCAACATTTTCATTATAAACGCTGAGAAAATTGAAGTTAGTTAAAGCGTCTCCCTTCGTCTCGTCAACCTTTCCCAGCAGCACCGCATAAACCCGCGCGTTCGCTTCCGATAATATTCTGGCCAGCGCGGCGCCGTCGCCACCGTTATTCCCTTTGCCGCAAAATATCAAAAACGATTTGCCGCCGACCGAACCGCCCAGTTTATTTTCAATTACCGTAGCGGCGGCAAGAGCCGCATTTTCCATTAACGTCAGCGAAGGAATGCCGTATTGTTCGGTCGAGAGCCGGTCAACCTCTCTCATTTCGGCCGCGGTGAGTATTTTTTGCATTAACGCAATGGTAAAAAAAGAGCTGCAATAGGTCAATAACCATTGCAGCTCATTTAATTGAAGAAATATGATCTATCTGTAGTTCAGTTAAAAGATTTGGGTTTCCCGGATTTTGTGCTTGCCGCTACGCCTTAATTCCTTTTTCCTTCTACGTATTAAAAATAAATTGCGATTGAGAGGCATCTTCCAGAAACAAAGCTAAGTTCATGGCGTGTCTGAAATTAACAATTTCGCGGCGTGCTGATAAACTCTAGAGCTATGAAAGGTTCGCTCTACGTTCTCTACTCATTTTTGACCAATGGCCCTGCTCCGCAGACATTTATCGGCGCATACTGGATCACCGCGCTTTTACGGGTCGCGCCGGGGCCGCTCAAAAGACGCCTGGCCCTGCACATTCTGGCTTTGAGCCCGCATTACTTTTATTTAGGCAATTCCGACAAACCGGAGAATAAAAATCTTTCCCACCGGCAATTTCTCGAATCTGAGATCGAGCGCAATACCAAAGACCGGGAAAGAATCTATCGAGAGATACTGGCGGAGTTTTTACGGCCTGAGGACGTCGTACTGGATTACGGCTGCGGGCCTGGATTTTTGGCGCTGGCTGTCGCGCCGCACGTCAAGCTGGTCTATGCGCTCGATATTTCACGCGGGGCGCTCGAGTGCGCAAAAATAATAAACCCCGCCGATAACATTAAATATGTCTATGGATTAAGCGACGAAAAAGACGCGATCGAAGATTCGAGTGTGGACGTGGTCTATTCATTCGCCGTGATCCAGCACGTGACCGACGAAATTCTGTCAGATATTCTTGCTTTTTGTCTCCGTAAACTTAAATCGGGTGGAAAATTGATCTTTCAGGTACAGCTCGAAGATAAAGCCTGGCGGACCGAAGAAGAATGGCGAAACGACCGCTCGCTCAAAGGCCGCATTCGTTATTCGCAGGGGCTGCACGGTTTCTCCCGCACCGCCGAAAGTTTGACGGAAACAACCGCCGCGGCCGGATTTCACAACGTCGAAATAAAAAATATCAGTGAAATGGTCAGCGGCAATTTCGACGACATTTGCCGGACCCATCTTATGCTGGCAAAAAAACCGTAAGTTATTTTTGCGTTTGTTCCCGGAACAGTTTTAGGAGCGCTTTTTCCTCCGGCTCGTAATCAGTTTCGATCCGGTGGATCGTCCGCCGGGTACTGTGTTGAAATTCATCGAGAGTGACCCCACTTTCATATTTCTTCAAAACTAACGGGTGAATATAAGAACTGCGGCAAACGCTCGGAGTGTTTCCCAATTGATCGGCGACTTTTTTTACCGCTTTGACGATGTTTTTTTTCAGCTGCTGTTCGTCTTCGGGTTTTCCGATCGCCGCCAGTTCGACGGCGGCCATTAAAGTTCCGCCCCAGGTGCGAAAATCTTTGGCGGAAAATTCGGGTGCGGTCAGATCTTTCAGATACCGGTTGATATCGCCGGGTTTGATCTTTCTCGGCTTACCTTCTTCGTCCAGGTAATGAAAAAGCTTACGCGCGCCGCCCAGCGCTTTTAATTCCTTCATCAAAGCCGCCAGTTCTTCATCGACCAGCACCTTCCGGTGTTTGATGTGGCTCTTGCCGACAAAATCGAAAACCAGCTTTCCCTTACGGCCGACTTCCAGGTGACGGTTTTGCAGCGTGGTGATCCCGTAGGTTTTGTAATGCCGGGCGCTTTTTTCGGTGCCGATGCGCATGTAAAGCGAATTTATCAGGCGCATCATGATCGCCAGCACTTTTTCGCGCGGAAAGCCCTCGAGGGCGATATGTTCGTTGGTTGTTTTCCGGAGTTTCGGCAGGTATTCGCCGAATTTTTCAATCTTGGCGAATTTCTTTCGCTGCTGTTTTTCGGAAAATTTTGTGTGATAGAGATATTGTATCCGGCCGGTCGTGTCCATACCGACAGCCTGCAGGTTACTGGAAGCGGCCGGCGATATCCTGACCGGTTTCCAGGCCGGCGGAATGACCAGCGATCTTATTCTCTCGAGCGATTCTTCATTGGTGATCTTTCGGCCGTTTGCGTCGATGTAATGAAAGCCTTTGGACATCGAGCCTTTTCTTTGCCACCACTTTGCCCGCCTGCCCTTCTCGATTATTTCCTTCGCCCTTTTTACATCAAATAGAGGCTGTTTTGCCGCCATCGTTTTCCCCCTTGTAAATAACCGGTCTTAACCCAAAGAATCGAAGTCAGTATTATGCAGTATTTTAGTGACTTTGCCTATAAATATCGGTTGAATCAAAGATAATGAAGTCAGTACCGGGAACGCAGTGACCGACTAATAAGACACTGGTTTGTAAAATCTTTATTGGTAAAGTTTTTATGCCGAAAGCCGGTCACTGCGTTCCCGGTACTGACTTCATTACAATTATCTATTTCATTTATTGCTTATTTACGTTTTCCCACGGCTGAACCCTCGTATTGCACGGCTCGTCACATTTATCCCCCCGGCGGGCCTGATTTTCGTTAAGTTTTTATGCGGGCTCAACCGGAGCCTGACGTAATCTCGATTTCTGGAAATTTAATCAGGAGAAATAATTATGAACAACAATAAAATCAAAATGTTTGCCCCCGCGATAGCCGCGATGATAGTGACTTTAGCGTTAGCTTTGGGCACGGCGGCTCAAGCTGTCGAGACCTGTAAGGCCGGTCAGTTTATGGGAAGCGGAGGCCGCTGTCAGACAGTGGGCAGCGGCGGCCGGATGAGCAGCGAATCCAGCCAGATATACGGCAGCGGCACGCGCGCCGACGAACAAATAGTCGGCAGCGGAGCAGCCACCGGAGCAGCGCCGGAGGATGGCGGCCTGATCGGAAGCGGAACCGTGGTCGATCCCCCAAGGACAGGCGAAGGCTTCTCGTTTTGGGGCTGGCTCGAGAGCATTTTGTAATACCGCGAATTACGTGTGATCTGACATTCGGCTTTGTCGCTTTGAGACAAAGCCTTTTTTTTGTAATACGTGATGCGTGATACGCGATACGTAATACGTTTGTGTGATTGGATTTCGTGGTTACTTCCTAAGCCTTATTTTTTATGATTATTAAAACTGAAACCGTGAAATCACACGAAACACACGGACAGCGTATTGCGTATCACGTATCACGTATCACATATCACGAACCGAGATACGGACATAATTGCTGTTATGGCGGAATATTTACCTGCGCTTGCTAAACCATTCAACCGGCAATTTCGCCTGCCGGTGGGATTGGTGATCGGCTTTTATACTTTTTTGACCTTGCTTTTTCTGCCGCAGATCCTTTTTTACTCTTTGGAATCCGCCAGTTCCCCGCCGTGGTTTTACTTTATCGGGCGGCTGGCGATCGCCAATTATTTATGGGCGGTGTTGACGCCGTTCGTCTTCTGGATCGGCAAACGTCTGCCGGTCGAGCGGGTAAATCTTTTTCGCAACATCGCCCTGCACTTTGTCTTCAGCCTTATTTTCGCCGCTCTTCATACTATCGCGTACCATCATATTGCCGGTTTTTTTGACGGCGCGGCATTTGCGGAAGTCAACGCCGAGCTTTTCCGCAGCCGCGCGATATTTTTGAATAACGTAACCAACGGTTTTATTTTTTACCTGGTGATTCTGGCTTTTAATCAGGCGGCAAATTATGCCTTTAAATATCGCGACCGTGAATTCCGTCTCCAACAGGCGGAGCTGGAAGCTTTGAAAATGCAGCTTCACCCGCATTTTTTATTTAACACCCTGAACGCGATCTCGGCGCTGGTCTATATCTCGCCGTCTGCCGCCACCGCGACCATCTCGCAGCTGAGCGACCTGCTGCGCCTGACGCTGCGCAACGATAAAACCCAGGAAGTCTCGCTTAAGGAAGAGCTCGATTTCCTGCGTAAATATTTGCAGCTCCAGCAAACGCTCTTACAGGAGCGGCTGGAAATAGTCTGGGCGATCGCGCCGGAAACCCTGGACGCGCTGGTTCCCAATATGCTGCTCCAGCCGCTGGTGGAAAATTCCATCCGGCACGGCATCGCCGCCCGGGAAAAAGGCGGCCGCATCGAAATTTTTTCCGGTCGTATCGGCAAGCGGCTTTTACTGGAGATAAAAGATAACGGGCTTGAAGTAATATCCGGGCGGCCGGGCAGCGATCACGGGATCGGTTTGGTAAATTCCAGAATGCGATTGAAACATCTTTACGGCGAAGCGCAAAAGTTCGATGCCGCAGCGATGACGGACGGCGGCTGGCGCGTGAAAATAACCATCCCGTTCCGCGAACAGATATTAGAGGAAATTTAGACAGTGAAGATCCGCACATTGATCGTCGACGATATGAAACTGGCGCGAACCCGGCTTAAGCAGGCGCTGGCGCCGGATAATGAGATCGAAGTGATCGGCGAATGCGCCAACGGGCGCGAAGCCGTCGCCGCCATCAGAGAGCTCCGCCCTGAACTGGTTTTTCTGGATATACAAATGCCGAAAATGAGCGGCTTCGAGGTGGTCGAAGCGGTCGGGGCGGAACAAATGCCCGTGGTCGTCTTCGCAACTGCTTTCGATGAATTTGCCCTGAAGGCCTTTGAAGTGAACGCGCTCGATTACCTGTTAAAACCTATCGACGAGGAACGCCTGGCAAAAACCCTTGCGCGCGTCAAAGATCAGATCGCGCAAACCGGACGCGGCGATCTGGGCCAGCGCTTATTGCAATTACTGGGTAAGCTGCCGGACAAAACGGCATACATCAGGCGCATCCCGGTTAAAACGGCGCGGCACACTATTTTGCTATCGACGGAAGATATCGACTGGATCGGCAGCGCGGGAAATTATCTGGAACTTCACGCCGGCAAGGATATGTATCTGCTGCGGGAACGGCTTCACCGGTTAGAGCAAAAACTCGATCCGGCACGATTTGTCCGCATTCACCGCTCGACGATCGTAAATGCCGACCGCATCAAGGCGTTATCTCCGATGTTCAACGGCGACCAGCTGATCATTCTGCAAAACGGCACAAAACTAAACCTCAGCCGCACTTACAGCGACAAACTTCTGGCGCTCATTTCAGGCTGAGATATCCTGGTTTCACCGGTAAATTTTTATTGGAATTTGGCTTGAATAGGATTATGATATTGTCACCCTGCCTTATATAAATAAAGGCTTCTCCGGCGCTCATACGGAGTAAGCGCGTGAGCAAGAGTATGAAACAAACATCTTTTCGTAATTGGTTGATTCCTGTCGGTTCGATCGCATCTCTGGCGGTCATGTTAGCTTTTATTTTTGGCGTTTCGGGTTGCGCCAGTTCAGCTCGCAATCGATATTTTGGAAAAACGCAGGCTCCAAAAGACAACATTCTGCGCTACGTTGCGGGGGCCGAACCGGAATCGCTCGACCCGCAGCTCTCCAACGGACAACCGGAAGCGCGGCTTGATATGGCCCTCTATGACGGTTTGGTTGAATATCACCCGAAAACGATGGCGCCGATCCCGGCCATCGCCAAAAACTGGGAGATCAGCTCAAACGTCGATGAGTTCGTTTTCCATTTGCGCGACAATGCCAAATGGAGCGACGGAACGCCGATCACATCGCGCGATTTTCTCTATAGTTTCCGTCGCGGTTTTGCGCCTAAAACTTTATCGCGAAGCGTGAGCCTTGGGTATTTCATAAAGTACGCCGCAGCGTACAACGGCAATGAAGTTTTTGTAAAAAAGAACGGAAACTTTTTGCTTATAAAAGATCTTGAAGAAACCGCCAGCGAGCAGGCCGTTCCAGCCCCTTCTCTCGGCGCGGAAACCGAATTTCATAAATTTATCAGGTCGCCGGATCGCCTGACCCTGAGCGGAGACGAAAAAAGGCGGGCCGAACAGATCGAAGCGGATCCGAAGTTACAAGCCGCGCTTGCCGGTGACGCGGAGTTTGTCCCGGTGACGGCGGAAGACATAGGTGTCGAAGCGATCGACGATTACACTTTGAGAATAAACCTGCGTCAACCTGCGCCGTTTTTTCTGGGATTGCTGGGACATCAGTTTTTCCGTCTCGTCCCGCAGCAGGCCATTGAAAAATATGGCAGAAGCTGGACCCGGCCGGAAAATATCATTACTTGCGGAGCCTTTAAAGTTAAAGAAATTCGCCCTTATGATGTTTATATTTTTGAAAGAGATCCGAATTACTGGGACGCGGCAAATGTTCATTTAAACGGGATCGAATTTTACCCGATCGAGGAACAATCGACTTCGCTCAATTTATATAAAGCCGGAAGCATCGACGCATTTTTTAACCACACCGTTCCCAGTTCGTGGGTCGATGAAGTTCGTCAATATAATGACGAGTATCTCAATTTCCCCGAAAACGCTACCTCCTATTACAGTATAAATGTCACCAGGGCGCCATTTAATGATCCGAAGATCAGACAAGCTTTCAGCCTCGCGATCGATCGGGAAAAACTTTCAAGTTTTCGCAAAGTTACCAAGCCGCTTTATTTTCAAACACCTTCGGGAATTTTTCCGGATTACGACGCGGCAATGGAAAAAGTAGGCGAAGAAATCAGAAAACAGCGCAATATTTCCCCGGATGAGTGGGAAAAAAATCGAAAGCAATTTAATCCGGAATATTCCCGAAAACTTTTGTCCGATGCGGGTTATCCGGTTAAGCAAAACGGAAAGTCTTTTACCTGTCCGGCATTTCCGGCTGACAGCATTTCCCTGACCTATAATTCGAACGAAGCGAATCGCGCTATCGCTGAATTTATCCAGGCCGAGTGGAAACAGAATTTGGGAATTGTCGTGCCGCTCAGCAATATGGAGTTTAAAACATATCTGCCGTTCCGCAATTCGTTACAATACAACGGTTTTGCGGTCACTTTATGGTCGGGCGATTATATGGACCCTTATACGTTCTTAAACCTGCATTACGGCCAGAAAAACGATGGCGGCGCGGGTTTTTACGACCCGGAATACGACAGGATGCTGGATACCGCTAATTCCGAACTCGATCCGCAAAAGCGTTACGAAAAGCTGGCCCGCGCGGAATACTATTTACTTGAGCAGCGGCCGGTAATTCCTCTGATGATCAATGCGACCAACTGGATGAAAAAACCATTTGTTAAAGGAATGTATCCTAATTCGGGAACGCTGCATGCATGGAAATTCGTTTATATCGAAACTGACCCGGCAAAATGGGATACCGACGTAGAAAATATAATGCGTGACAAAGACCCGCTCTTTGAAGAACAGCTTAAAAATCTGGAGAGCACCCAGATCCGAACGGGATCTAAAAATTGACGGCGGGTGGTTGAAATAAAATGCTCCCGGCGCGATTCGAACGCACGGCCTACCGCTTAGGAGGCGGTCGCTCTATCCAACTGAGCTACGGGAGCATATCTAATGCGGATTGTGATTTCTCCGCCGCGAATTGTCAAGATTTAGTCGTCGTATTTTAGCAGTGAAAAGATATCCCGGCCGCCGAATTTCTGCCTGCCGCCGAGAAAAGTAAGCTCGACCACAAACGCGACCCCGACGATGTCGCCTTTCATTTGCTCGACCAGATCGACGACCGCTTTGGCGGTGCCGCCCGTCGCCAGCAGATCGTCCACGATCAGCACCTTATGGCCTTCGCCGACGGCGTCTCTGTGCATTTGCAGCGTGTCCTGGCCGTATTCCAGATCGTAGGAGATCGAAACGCATTCGGCCGGCAGCTTATTCGGTTTGCGCACCGGGACAAAACCCGCGCCGAGCGCCAGCGCCATTGGCGCGCCGAAAATAAAGCCGCGCGATTCGATGCCGATGATCGTATCGATCTGCTGATCTTTGTATTGAGCGACCAGCGCGTCGATCGTCTGCTTAAAACCGTCGGCGTCTTTTAATAATGTCGTGATGTCGTAAAAATTGATCCCCGGTTTCGGAAAATCGGGCACTTCACGAATGAGTTGTTTTAAATGTTCCATCTGCACAATTTGAGATTTGAGATTTGGGATTTCGAATTGGAGTAAAATCCAAATCCGCAATCTCAAATCCGAAAATCGCTCTTACCTTTCTATTCTAAATGAAGAATAAGTGCCGACCGGGTCCAGGACGAGTTCTTCCAGCCGGTCGACCTCGGAAAATTCGGGCCCCGTTGCCAGATCGTGTTTAAAAGCCTCGACCTTTTCCGCCGGGCCTTCGACGAACGCTTCTACCCGGCCGTCCGACAGGTTTTTGATATAGCCGCGGATCTGGTAAGTCGCGGCGACGCGCTGCGCAAAAAAGCGGTATCCCACGCCCTGCACCACCCCGCTGATCAAAAACTTACGCGCAATTATCATTTTCAAGCTTTCGATATTGTGCTTTTTGAGACGCGTTTTTGCAACCGAAGAGGTTGACTATTATCCTGTTTGACCGGAAAATGTTTACTGCCTTAGTATTTTATTTCGTGAGAGTTATGAATCGCCGTAAATCGACATTTTTATTCCCCGTCTGCCTGGTAAGTGCCGCCGCTGTCTTGCTTTTGTTCGGCGCGATCTGTGTTTCAGGGCAGCAGCGTCCGCTGCTGACGGAAGACGTGGATACGGTGCCGGTCGGAACCGTCAGGATCGGCGCGGGCGTGGATTTTATTCAGGACGCCAAATTCCCTCTTTCCGGGATCAAAGGCGATCTGACCCGTGTGGGCGTCATCAACCTCAGTATCGGCCTCAATACCAATATCGAATTTCAGATCGAGGGAACGCTGCAAAATTTCGTCGCGATAAATTCGGCGCAAAATCCGTCGCCGATCCCGCTTTCGATCCCGCTCGGCTCTAATTCGGCTAACGATTCGGGTGATTTTACGATCTCTACCAAGATCAAGCTGCGCAACGAAACGAATCGCCTGCCCGCGCTCGGTTTTAAATTCGGGGTGACTTTGCCGAATTCCGATCAGGCGCGCGGCATCGGCACCAACCAGGTAAACGTCTTCGGCAAGCTGCTGGTGCAAAAAAGATTCGGCAAAGAGTATTCCGATAAGCAGCATTTTGCCAACGTATTTGCGAATCTCGGACTCGGCATCATGCCCGCGCCGACGCAGCTCTTTACCCAAAACGACGTGTTTCTTTACGGGATCGGCGGCATCTTTCGCATTAACAAGAGGTTTAATTTTGCCGGTGAGGTAAATGGGCGCCTGAACACGCGCAGCGGAAATACCCCGCTCGGCACGGAATCCGTTTCGGAGATGCGGCTCGGCACACAGATCAAGGCTTCGGGGCTGCGTTTCGACACCGCCGCGATCATCGGGTTGACGAGATTCAGCCCGCGATCGGGATTGGTTTTCGGCGTTACCTATCAATCACCCGCTATCTTTATTCCCGCACAATAAAATGCGCGCCGTCGTCCAGAGAGTCACCCGGGCAAAAGTAACTGTTGACGACAAAATCGTCGGGCAAATCGGAAACGGTTTGCTCATTCTTTTGGGAGTCGCGCAAAACGATACGGAAAAAGACGTTCAGTACCTGGTTGAAAAGATTATCGGCCTCAGGATCTTTGACGACGAAGAAGGAAAGATGAATCTTTCCATCATGGATACGTCCGGAGAGATACTAGCTGTGTCTCAATTCACTTTGTACGGCGATACTCGCCGCGGCCGGCGGCCTTCCTATATCGAAGCGGCCGCGCCCGAACGCGCAAACGAACTTTACGAATTGTTCGTCAGCGAGGCCGGTCAGCGCGTCAAGGTAGAAACCGGCAAATTCCAGGCAATGATGCAGGTGGAATTGATAAATGACGGCCCGGTCACTATCCTGTTGGATAGCATGAAACTTTTTTGAGTTTATAAATTAATGTTTGAGATAAAGATCTACAATCCCGTGATCGGCGGACTGGAAACCGTCGAAACCCTGACGGAATCCGACGAAGGCAAAGCGTTGGCCGCCGCCGAAAAGTTTTTGTTTTCCCAGGGCGTCAAACACGGCGAACTTTTACGCCAGGGCGCGCAGAGAAGCAAAACCATTTTCGGTTTTAAGGATCGCGGCTCGATCGCGGAAAAAGAGGGCGGTTTCGGCTTTCGCCCGAATAGCCCGATATATTTTATCTTCAAATATTTTAAAGAGACCTTGAATCTGCGTATCGATTCTTTTATCGATCTGGGCTGCGGCCCCGGAAATATTCTTCTGAGCGCCGGGCATATTTTGGGCGCGAATAAACTGACCGGGATCGAGATCGATCCCGGCTTAATAGAGGAAGCGAGAGATAACACCCGGATGTTTAACGCCCAGATACTGCAGGCCGATCTGTTCGAGTGGGTGCCGGAGGTAAATGACTATGACATGGTTTATCTGTACGAGCCGGTGGAAGACGAAGTGTTAAGACTGAAATTTTTAGATCACCTGAAGACGTGGCTGACCGACGGACAATATGTTTTTTATACTCATGCGGTAGGCAGTGTGCCTGCCTGGCTCGAGAAGGTCGATACGCCCGATTTCGAAAATCGCTGTTTTTACACTTTTGATAAAAGCAAAGCTTAAAGGGCGTTATCCGTAAATGTAAAATGGCTGTCTGAAGTTGAAGCTGTGATACATTTTCATTAATAAACAGCTGTTTACGATTTCTCTAATTGCGTAATTTAAAAGCCATAATAATGCGAGAGGATTTTGAGATTTTATTATGTTTAAAAAGATAAACTTATTACTGATCTTTACACTGGCCTGCCTTTTTTGCGCCTCCTGCGGCGGTAATAAAACCGCCGGCGGTTTGCCCAAAAACGAAGCCAACGGCCAGCCTCCGTATCAAAAAAATATCGCTCCCGCGGCCGATTCCGAAGTGGCGGTGATCGAAATGGAAAAACCGGTTTTCGGCAAGGTCGTGATCGAACTTTATCCCAACGTCGCGCCGAAAATGGTCGAGCGTTTCAAAATGCTTATCAAGGATGGCTTTTATAACGGCACGGCTTTTCACCGGATCAACGACACGGTGGTTCAGGGCGGCGACCCGCTTTCAAAAGGCGACGATCCGGCGGTCGGCACGGGAAAATCGGGCAAGCCGAACGTCCCGGCCGAGTTCAGCGACGTTCCCTATGACACCGGCATCGTCGGCGCGGCCCGGCTGGGTAACGACATAAACTCGCAGGACTGCCAGTTTTTTATCATGACCCGGCGCGAAGCCATGTTCGATAAAAACTACACCGTGTTCGGCAAAGTAATCGACGGCATGAGTAATGTTCGCACCATCTCCGGCGTACCCAAAGCCGGAAGAGAAAAACCGGCGGAAAGGGTCGTGATCAAATCGGTCACGCTCCAGCCGCACCCGTAACCCTGGAGCGCCGAATTTATTCGGCACGAACGCGCAGCGTTCGATTACTCACCCGCTGACGCAGTTGGTTCTGACAATATTTTTATGTTATCTTGCCTTTATATGCTCGCGTAGCTCAGTTGGATAGAGCGCTCGCCTCCGAAGCTAGAGGTCGCTGGTTCAAATCCAGCCGCGAGTATTTTTTTATTTCCGCAAAATGCTGATCATCAACCGCAATAACGCCAACATCATCGACACTCCGCACGGATCTCAGATCAGGCCGCTGATGGATCGCACCACCTCGGGCATCCAAAAATGCAGCCTGGCGGAAGAAGTTCTTCCCCCGGGGGCCGCCGTCGGCAGACACTTTCACCGCCAAACCGAAGAGGTCTATTACATTCTGTCGGGCACGGGCGAAATGACCGTCGGCGATGAAACCGCCGAAGTATCGGCGGGCGACGCGGTGTATATCCCCGTGGAAAATGTCCACACGTTAAAAAATACCGGAAGCGAGCCGATGAAAATATTGCTGGTCTGCGGCGCGGCGCACGACTTCGGCGACTCCTTCCCCGTAGCGGAATAAAATACTTTAATTTTAGCGCCGCCTGGACTGGCAGTGTCAGTAGCCCGACCGTCAGGGAGGGCGCATTTTTAGACGATAAATAAGCGCCCTTACCTGTGCGCGGGCTATTGACACTACCCTGTTTTGCTAACCTTGCGGAGCCGCTACCGGCATTGTTCCCGTCACCGCGATACACCAGTTCATTGCCAGGTACGGCGGCATGGTCTCAAATGGCTGATTGCCGCCCTCCATTCCTACCGCGGAAGAATTCATCACCGAATCCAGCGAACCGCTGCTGTATATCGCCGCACCGCCGAAATGGTTATTAGCCGGTGTATTATTCAGCTTCGTTCCCGATCTGGCATTGATGGGATGGGTGTGGGCAGGCATATTATCGTTAATAAGCGTTACCGATTCCGCGCCGCCGGCCTGTCCCTGGGAACGACTGCTTAGTCCCGTTCCGGCGCCGGTGTGGAGCGGAACGCGGCCCCGCAGATCCGGCAGGGCAAACGAGTTCTTACCGCTGCCATAGGTCGTTCCGATCACGGCAAAGAGATCGGGAAAGGCGCCGACCTTGAGCATTTGCCCGTCGCATCTTGCCCATCCGCTCGGCACTATATCAAAACTGAAACATTCAATTTGTCCTACAAAAGGTGTTGACATGGGAGTCTCCTTATAAATTATCAAGATATGGGAAATAAAGGGTAAACCAGGGGTTATACGCAATAACCCCTCTCTATTTATATATGGGAAAATGCGGAAAACGTTTCCACAAAGCGCGAGGTGGTTCTAACGATATTAAACGCTAAAAAAATACCGGAAACGTCCCCTGGTAAATTATGCTCGTCAGAAACGCGGCATAAGCTTCAGGATTCATTCCCGGTACGGAAAAAGAATACTTAAACTGCTCTTGCTGAAAATTAGTTTCTGCTCGGGTAGAGGCCTTCCATGCAGATACAAAAATATACCGCTAAATACGGCGGTATAGTCGGGGTCGGCGCACCGCCGCCGATCAATCCGCAGGCTCCGGTGCCGGGATCCAGCGTCGAATCCAGCGCCGCGTTGGTATATATCGTGGCTCCGCCGATACTATTATTGGCAGGCGTCGCATTCAACTTCGTTCCCGCGCTGGCTTTTACCACTACCGGGTGGTTGTGCGCCGGCATTTGAGTGATGTTTAAAGTGACCGATTCCTTGCCGGCCATCTGGCCCTGAGCGTAAGGGCTCAAACCCGCGCCCTGGCCCGGATGGATCGGGAATCTGCTCTGAAAATTCGGCAGAGCGAAAGTCGTTACACCGTCGCCGCCGTAGGTCGTGCCCAGCAAAGAAAATAGAGCAGTATTTTGCGCGATCGACATCAATTGCCCGTTACAAAAAGCCCATCCGCGCGGCGCAAAATTAAACCCGAACATTTTTATTGTTCCCATAAACTCATCCATAGAAAAAATTCTCCTTTAAGTGTTGATATGTAAAATGATCCGACCGCCCTTTTTTCGTTCCGGCTCATTCGGCGAAAACTTTTTTAGTTTCTGCTCGGGAAGATCCCTTCCAGCGCGATACAAAAGTTTAACGCGAGGTACGGAGGCAGGGTATTGACCGGCTGGCTGCCGCCGATCAGTCCACAGGTTCCGGTGCCGGGATCCAGCGTTGAATCCAGCGCCGCGTTGGTATATATATTAGCGCCGCCGATATTGTTATTGGCGGGCACCGCGTTTAATTTTGTTCCGGCGCTGGCTTTTACCACTATCGGGTGATTGTGCGACGGCATTTGATTGACGGTTAGGGTGACCGATTCCTGGCCGGACATCTGGCCCAGATCGTAGGGGCTCAGCCCGGCTCCCTGGCCGAAGTGCACGGGAACCCGGCTCTGCAGATTCGGCAGAGCGAAAGTAGTCTGGCCGTTGCCGCCGTAGGTCGTGCCGAGCAAAGAAAACAGCGCCGTGTTTTGCGCGATCGGCAATATCTGCCCGTTGCACATTGCCCACCCGCGCGGGGCGAAGTTAAAACCGAAAGGTTGTATTTGTCCCAAAAATGGTGATGACATTAGAGTTCTCCTTCAAAAATTATTTAATGTAGTGACGACTTAAGGAACCTCGCTGGCTGCTTCCTCCGAAACACAATTGCTTGCAGATATCGCCGCACAGAGCTGCAGTTAGTATTACTTGTGACCGTGATTCGTAAGTCCGTTATCGATGTTGTTCTGTAAGTTGCGCATCATTATATCCACAAAATGTCTCAATAAAAAGCAGAAAATCCGTTTCGCTTCATTTTTGATTAATTTCTTCCGGAATAAGAACTAAAAGATACCTGGCTGGCTGATTACGCGCATAAAAATACCGGAAACAGCCCGGCCCGCGGTGAAGTTTTCCATGATGGAACTCATCGCCGCGCGCCGCGCTATTTCCGGTATTCCGAAGGGACTCTTTTAATTTCCTGATAACTTCCGAACTAAAAACGGAAAGTCAGCGCAAAAACTTCTCTCCCTCATGAAATAATAAAAAGGCGCTTAGTTTCTGCTGGGGAATATTCCCTCTAATGCAATGCACCAGTTTATGACCAAAAACGGCTGCCTGTTTTCATGCGGCTGATTTCCGCCCGACGGCTTCAACATTGCCGGATCCATCACGGAATCCAGCCCCGCGTTAGTGTACATCGCAAATCCGCCCAGGTTATTGTTTGACGGGGCAGCCACTAATTTTTGGCCGGTGCTGGCATTGACCATGTGATTGTGTCCCGGTAATTGTGTACTTAACAAAGTCACCGATTCCGTTCCGCTTACCTCGCCCTGCGTATAATTGCTCGTTCCCGGACTCTGGCCGAAGTGCAGCGAGATCCTGCCTCTCATATCCGGCAGCCCGAACGTCACCTGGCCGTCTCCGCCATACATCGTGCCAAGCAGCGAGAACAGCGCCGTATTCTGCGCGATCGACAACAATTGTCCTTGGCAGAAAGCCCAGCCGCGCGGCGCAAAATTAAAGCCGAATTGCTGTATTTGTCCTATAAAAGGTTCTGACATGGAATTTTCTCCTTCAACTAATCTTTATCTATGAATCCGCGCGCCCGGTCATCGCTTGATTCGACGGTTAAAAACCGCTTCCGCGATCCGGGAACGAGTTACCGGCCTGAACTTGATCTTTCATCCGGTGACGGATTCGTTAAGGCCTGGTTAGTTTCTGCTGGGGAAAATTCCCTGCAAAGATATACACCAATTTATTACCAGAAAAGGCTGGAGGTTCTGATGCGGCTGGCTTCCACCCGATGGCTGTATCATGGCCGGATCCATCACGGAGTCCAGCGCTGCGTTGGTATAAATGGTCGCCCCGCCCAAATTATTGGCCGCCGGGTTGATATTTAACTTCGTTCCGGCGCTGGCGTTCACCAGGTGAGTGTGCCCGGGCATCGTTTCCTGCGTGAGCGTTACCGTTTCGCTGCCGGATACTTCGCCCTGGGTGTAGTTGCTCAGTCCCGGCCCCTGGCCGAAATGCATGGACGTACGCCCTCTCAGATCGGGCAGGGCGAAAGTAGTTTGGCCGTTGCCGCCGTACGTGGTGCCGAGCAATGAAAAAAGTGCCGTATTCTGCGCAATCGACAATAATTGTCCATTGCACAATGCCCAGTTACGCGGGGCAAAGTTAAAACCAAAAGACTGTATTTGGCCTACAAAAGGTTGTGACATCAGAGTTCTCCTTCAATTATCTGGTTTGGTTATTGCTTTAAACGAATTTCAGTATATCCCTAAACGTGAACCGCTTAGTGTAATAGGGGTAATCGGCTTCGATGATATATCGTCATCCGTTTATATGCAAGCTATGTGCAAGCAAGATTGCTAGGTTACGCGATTTTAAATTAGATCGAGATCACAAAATTTCGACTCTCGCGCGTTTGAAATTTGTCGCCTTAAAAAGTTAGAATGACACCATTGTAGACTCCCGGCCTACTATTACAAGGAGTCTAACGATGTCGATTTCAAGACGCAGATTTGCTCAAACCGCCGGGCTGGCAATGATCGCTTCCGGTTTAGCCGGTTCACCCGGCAGCCTTTTCGCGCAGCCGTTCAAACCGGACGAGCTGTTTTCGCTTTCAAGTTACGTATACGCGGATCCCGTCCTGGGGTTTACGAGCGAAACTTTTCTTCCGTACATAAACACGATCTTTCAACCGGCCGGTTCCGGAAACAGGCGAATTTCGCTGCAGCTAACGGAAGTGCCGGCACATTCTCATCAAGAAAATCAGCGAAGAGAAATTAGCGGGGAAAGTTTCTCACTGTTATTTCGCGCGGTCGGGGGAAAAGCACTGCCGCAAAGCACCCACACCTTCGAGCATGCTTCACTGGGAACGTTTTCGCTATTTATTTCTCCGGCAGGACGCGGGGGAAATGAATACGTGGCGGTGATAAACCACCTATTCTTCCATTAATTTATTAAACAGAGACTGAAAAAGCATTCCCTTGGAATCTTTACCGATCGGCACCATAAACAGCTCGATGGTGCCGAGTGTCTCGTGTTCGACGGTAAATTGGCCCTGCCCGACAGGCGTGTTATCCGGCGCGGTAAAGATCAGGGAAAAGCTCTGCTGGTGAAAGCGTTCACTGACTTCGGTTACCTCGGTCAGTTTCATCGATACCTTTAATTCCGGCGAAACTTCCACCATAAAGTCGGTATTCAAACAAGCCGCATATTCGTCTCGGGTAATTTCTTTGGTCATAATAGTTTAATTTTCCGGCCCGGGTTCGGGCTTCCACTCCATAATATAATGCGAGACCGTTTCCCCGGTAAAGGCCACACCCAGCCGGCGGTATAAATTTATTGCCTTGGCGTTCGTTTTTACCACGCTGAAATTAAAGGTTTTGCCGGTTTCTTTTGCTTCCCGCATTAAGCCGTTAATTATCAGGGTTCCGATGCCTTTGCTGCGATGTTCGGATAATATTGCGAGATCGACGCCGAACACTTCCTTTTCGTTGCGGATCGACATCAGCCTGCCGATGGGAGTTTTATCGAGCAATATTATTTCATGTTTCGCCCCGGCGTATTCCATGTCATATTGCATTTTCTGCGCCCGGTACTGCATATCCATCAGCGATTCTGTCTGGGCTTCGGGCAGCCCCCACAATACGGCTTCGTCTTCACGGGTACTAAAATACAGTCTTTTCAGAAAATTTTCATCATCCGGCATGACGACCGGACGCATCTCGATTCGCAGATCTATTTCATTTTCCGGGCCGTCGTTCATAAATTTTTATTTTTTTTTGGAAAAATGCCGCAATTATAGATTTTTAAATTACGAGAGGATTATGTCACATTCGAGCTGACATAAGCCACGTCTTGAAAACGAAATCGCTGATTTTAGTTTTCAAAACCTTATCCGATAAAAGGCACCCCCGCAGTGATGCGGGTTCGCAAAGTCCAGAGTCTGGTCGATTCGACAAACCAGATCGTCTGACTACCGAAGTGAGGTAAATAATGCGCTTAAAGACCCCTGTTTTCCTTTTCGTACTTCTCTTAACCATTTTCTCTTTAAATGTTTCCGCCCAGAATATGGCGATGGGACGCGAGCGCCTCGCCCAGCCGCAGCTTAAGAATTACATCGATCCCGAACTCAAGGTTCAATACAACCTGGAGAAAACAGCCGTCGATCTGATCAACGCCCAGCGCGCCGAGCAGGGCCTGCCGCCACTGAACTGGAACGAGAAAGCTGCCCAGGTCGCCCGGCTGCACAGCGAAAACATGGCCCATTACAAATTTTTTAACCACCGGGGGCTCGACGGGCTGATGGTCAACGACCGCGCCGATACCTTAAACCTGGAATGGCGCGCGATCGGCGAAAACATCGCCTATAACCGCGGTTATGACAATCCGATCGAATTTACCGTCAAACGCTGGATGGAATCGCCGTCGCACAAGGAAAATATTATGGATAAACGCTGGAAGGAAACCGGCATCGGCGTGGTCGTATGCCCTGACGGCACCTATTATTTAACCCAGGTTTTTCTGCTGCATTAAAGTGCCGAAATTGCAGAGCGAACTGTTGACCTTAACGGCTTTGCCGATAAAGTCGAAGAAGTGCGGCTGATCTGGGGATTCCAGCCGGCTTAAACTATCAGACATTCAATGTTTTTTTCGTGTTATTTAGTGTAATTTCGTGGTTTCCGTTTTATAGCCATGAGAATAAGGCTAAAGAAGTAACCACGAAATTACACGAAACGACACTAACAAATCCGAATCCGCGACTTTTAATTGACAAAAGTATTATCAAGCAGGTATCGTCGATCTTTCTCTCCTAAATAGCCTGAATTATTTCAGCTCAAAAAATTAATATCACCCGTCGAGGTAAATGATGAATCGTGTAGTTTTGATCTGTCAATTACTATTTTTTGCGTTTATCGTCATGATGAACGTCACGGATGTTTCCGCGCAGACCGTGTCCGGCAGAAATCGCCCGATCGGGACGATCACCGCCAGTAAAACCGTTTATATTGGTGCGCCGTCGCGTCCGCGCTCGGCCTCCGCGATCGAAAAAGAGGTTTTTAGCTCGCTCAATCATGAGCGGCAGAAAAGAGGCCTTGCCGCGCTCGTCTGGAGCGATCGTGTCGCTAAAGTAGCCCGCCTGCACAGCCGGAATATGGCGGATCAAAGGTTTTTCGGCCATCGCGGCAAAGACGGCACGATGGTCAGCGACCGGGCTTCGCGGGCCGGGGTAAGATGGTCGGGTATCGGCGAAAATATCGTTTATTTTGGCGGTTCCAGAGAACCGGTCAGTTTCGCGGTCAAATGCTGGATGGATTCGCAGGGACACAAACAAAATATCCTCAACAAACGCTGGCAGGAATCCGGCATTGGCGTTTTTACCACCCCGGACGGAAGTTATTACCTGACTCAGGTCTTTCTTTACTAGCATTTAAAACACATCACAGTTGTTCAAGTATTCATATCAGTCCCGTAGGGACTGATATGAATAGCACTGAGTTAATATTCATCTTGTTAGTTCCGTAGGAACGGAATATGCCGTTCCTGGCGGAACTCGCTTATTTTTATTTACACTTTTCTATAAATATGACGTTCCGACGGAACTAAGAATAAACCCTGATATGTACTGCGTTACTACAAGTAGTTGGCGAGAGAACTTAGGGGCGTTATAGTTATCCAATGCCGATCACCGAAGCCTTTACATTGCCCGCTTTTGCCAAGATCAATCTTTATCTCCGCATACACGGCAGGCGCGAAGACGGTTATCACGAGCTTTGCACCGTTTTTCAAACGATCTCGTTAAATGACTCGCTGACGTTCTCCGAATCCGCGGATAACGAAATTCGCCTGACCTGCGACAACCCGGAGATCCCGACCGGCGAAAACAATCTTATTCATCGCGCCGCTTCTCTGCTAAAAAAAGAATTTAACGTAACTCGTGGCGCCGCTATCCACCTGACAAAGAGAATTCCCTCGCCCGGCGGCCTCGGAGGCGGCTCCTCTGACGCGGCTGTTACGTTAATCGGATTGATGAGGTTATGGGGTCTAAATGCTGATCCAGTTACTCTTACCAAGCTCGCAAGCCGTTTAGGTTCCGATGTGCCGTTTTTTCTTTACGGGGGCACGGCGCTCGGCACCGGGCGCGGCAGCGAGATCACCCCGCTGGACGATTTCCGGGGCGATAATTTGCTCGTCGTTACCCCCCGGATTAATGTCGCAACTGCCGATGCCTATTCACTTTTAAGCCTACCCCGCTTGACAAAAGAAGACTCAAAAAGTACTCTCATTATTTGCCATAATGAAGCTAAAAAGCTGATTAGTGAGCAAGCGGAACTTCGAAACGATTTCGAAGATGTTATTTTCAGATTAAAACCGGAACTGGCGCAAGCGAAGAATTCCCTTTTAGAACTGGGCGCAGAAAAAGTGTCGATGTCCGGCAGCGGAGCAAGCATTTTTGCCTTCTTTTCGGATGGATCGGCGCGGCAGCGCGCCCTTTCCCGGTTAAGGGCGGAAACGGATTGGCAGATACTCGCGGTGGAGACGATATCCCGCGGTAGTTATCTCGAAGCATTGCGGCCGTATTCCGGCCCGTTGTCAGAGTAGGCTGCCAGAGCAAACTCAGGGTATTGGGGCGTCGCCAAGTGGTAAGGCACCGGTTTTTGGATCCGGCATTCGTAGGTTCGAGTCCTTCCGCCCCAGCCAGTTTTAATATGTTCGGAGTTACGCCTTTAGGCGTGGAGAGCATCACGCCTGAAGGCGTAACTCTCTGAACTCTTCAAGATGAGCGTTACAGGCAATATTAAAGTTTTTACCGGGAACGCCAATATCGAACTGGCGCGGGAAATTTGTCATAACCTGAATTGCGATCTGGGACAGGCAAATACCTCGCGGTTTTCCGATGGCGAGTTTAACTTTTATATCCAGGAAAACGTTCGCGGCACCGATGTTTTTATTATTCAATCGACCTGCCCCCCGTCGGATCAGAATCTGATGGAATTGCTGATCATGCTCGATGCGTTTCAGCGAGCTTCGGCGGAGCGGGTAACGGCGGTGATTCCCTATTTCGGGTATGCGCGTTCGGACAAAAAAGACCGTCCCCGCGTACCGATCGCCGCGAAAATGGTGGCGAATCTGATTGCGACCGCCGGCGCGCATCGAGTTTTGACGATCGATCTGCACGCGGCGCAAATTCAGGGGTTCTTTGATATTCCCGTAGATCACTTATACGCGGCGCCGGAACTGGTGGGGCATTACCTGGAAAATCCGATGGAAAACCTGGTCGTGGTCGCGCCCGATACCGGCGGCGCCGAACGCGCCCGCGCCTATGCAAAACGTTTGGATGCCGAGTTGGCCCTTTGCGACAAACGCCGGGAAAAAGCGAATGTCGCGGAAGTGATGAATGTCGTGGGTAACGTTGACGGCAAGAATTGCATCATCGTGGACGATATGTGCGATACCGGCGGTTCGCTTTGCAAAGTCGCGGAAGCGCTGCATAAAGCCGGAGCGGCAAAGATCCACGCATGTTTTACTCACGCCGTATTATCGGGTGAGGCGGTGCAGAGATTGGACGATTCATATATTGAAAAGATCGTTATTACCAATACGATCCCGCTCAGTGAAAAAGCCAAAGCGTTTAAAAAGATCCATGTAACCAGCGTGGGACGTTTATTGGCAAAGGGAATAAAATCGATTCACGAGGAAACGAGTGTTTCTTCATTGTTTATCTAGGGTTTATCTAGGTTATTTAGGTTTATTTAATAATTATTTTAGGATTAGGATTATGGCAGAAAAAGTAACAGTAAAAGCCGAAGTCAGACAGGGACGCGGAAAAGAAGATTCCAAGAAAATGCGCCGTGAAGGCAGGATTCCCGCGATCGTGTACGGCGCGGGTATGGACGCGGTCTCGGTCTCGGTGCCGCTCACCGATCTGGCGGCGATCCTGCGTTCGGACACGGGGCCGAATACGCTTTTCGCGCTGGATATCGAGGGCGAAGGCCCGAGCGACGTGATCTTTCAGGCCAGGCAGATCCACCCGATCCAGGGACGTCTGATCCACGCCGACCTCCGTCGTTTTGCCAAGGGCGAAAAGATCGAAGTCACCGTGGCGCTCCACGTCGTCGGCCACGCGGCCGGCCTGGTCGAAGAAGGCGCGGTGCTGGTTCAGCAGCTGCGCGAGGTCAAGGTGCTCTGCGAACCGAAGAACATCCCGGAAACCATCGAAGTCGATGTGTCCGAGTTGGGACTGGGCGAATCGATCCATGTTTCCGATCTGAAATTCGCTGAAGGCATCGAAGTTCACGAAGACCCGGAAACCCTCGTCGTGACGGTTTCATTCGTCGCCGAGCAGGATCTGGAACCCGCCACCGAAGCGGGCGCGGAACCTGAAGTCGCCGGTGAAGAAAAAGCCCCCGAAGGCGAAACCAAGGAATAGCCCGGTTTATTTGCCCGGTTTACATTTGTATGACTTCGCGCGCGGAAAACGGCCGTCTGATCGTCGGCCTGGGAAATCCGGGTTTGCAGTACGAAAAAACGCGCCACAATCTCGGCTTTATGCTGGTGGATCTGCTGGCGCGGGAAATGCAAGCCCAGGTCAAGCGCGAAGAATGCCGGGCGCTGGTCGGACGCGGTGAGTTGGAAAACCTGAGCGTGGAACTGATAAAGCCGCAGACCTATATGAATCTGAGCGGCGAATCGGTTTCCTGCCTGTTAAAGAAGCCGGCGCGCGAAGGCTTAGGGATTGAAAATTTGCTCGTCATCAGCGATGACCTGGCACTGCCGCTGGGAAAGATCCGGCTGCGGCCGGGCGGTTCGGCCGGGGGGCATAACGGCTTAAAGTCGCTTATCGCCTGTCTGGGAACCGATCAGTTCATCCGCCTGCGGATCGGGATCGCGCCCGAACATCCGCTAAGTGACGCGAGAAATTTTGTTTTGGAAAAATTTTCCAAAGGCGACCTGGAAACGGTCGAACAAACGCTTTCACGCTGCGTGGAAGTAGTAAGGTCCGTCATCAGAGACGGAATTGAAAAATCAATGGCGGTTTATAATTAAAGACCGTATCGTCATCCTACGGAGCGCCGAATTCATTCGGCAAAAAAGCACAATTGGAGCGCCGAATTCATTCGGCAAAAAAAGCACAATAAATTGTGCGCTCCCGGCGATACTGACCGCTTTTAATCACTAACCTTCTTGCTTCGCGCATAAGACACGAGGCTCGATATCCAAAAGGAGGATACACTTGGCAGAAAAACGCATATACGAAGTGGTCGTTGTTCTCGACCCGCAAGTTGCCCAGGAATGGGTCTCCACATTCGATAACAATCTAAAAGAACTGGTCGAAAAACAAGGCGGCACCGTCACCAATGTCAATGACATGGGTGTGCGCAAGCTGGCCTATAAGATCGAAAAGTTTAACGAAGGACGCTACTTTATTTACGAAATCGAAGGATCCGGACAGGAAGTGGCCGAGCTCGAAAGACGTTTTCGCGTAAACGACACGGTGATCCGTTATATGACCATCAGGGTCGATCTGGAACGCCGCCGCGCCGACAAGTTCAAAAACAAACGTACGGCACGCGCCGCCAAACGCGGCGAAGCACGCTCCGCCAGAGAGTCCAAAAGAGCGGAAGAACGGGCAGCAGCCGAGGAATAAAAGATTTTTATCGATAGGAGAATAGAAAAATATTATGGCAGATAGAGATAATAACGATATTTATCGTCAGGACACCAACAGCGATTTCATTCCCAATGACAGAACCGGGAAAATGATCTCGCGCCGTCCGCTCCGCCGCAAAAGCTGCGGACTTTGTCGCGACAAGATCGACCTCATTGATTTCAAGGACGTCCATCTGTTGAGAAGTTTTATCCCGGAACGCGGAAAGATCATGCCGCGCCGGATCTCGGGCAATTGTGCCATTCACCAGAGAATGTTGGCCACGGCGATCAAGCGCGCTCGCAGCGTCGCTTTTATCCCGTTCGTCGCTGATTAATAAAGAGGAGGAAAAAATATTATGTCTACAACAACTGTCCTCCTGCGTGAAGACGTTGATAATCTGGGCGGACGCGGAGAGATCGTAAAGGTCAAAGCCGGTTATGCCCGTAATTACCTGCTGCCCCGCAACATGGCGCTGCTGGCCACCAAGGGCAACATCAAGCAGATCGAAAACGAAAGAGCCGCTTTGCTGCGCAAGGCAGCGACGGAAAAATCCACCGCCGAAGCACAGGCTGAACAGTACAAAGGCCTTTCACTCAGCTTTGAACGTAAAGCCGGTGACGAAGGCGCGCTGTTCGGTTCGGTAACTACGATGGATATAGCCGAGGCCATCCAGGCCAAGGGCTATGAGATCGACCGCCGCCGTCTGATACTGAAAGATGCGATCAAACAGACCGGTGAATATACCGTTGGCTGGAAACTTCATCGCGAAGTGACGATCGAGATCCCGGTCTCAGTCGTTCCCGAAGGCGGAGCGCCCGAAGTGAAAGCTCCGGAAAGCAAAGCCCCCGCAGCCGGAACCGAAGAAGCGCCGAAAGCAGAAGCCAAGAGCAAGAAAAAAGCCGAAGAAACGGCTGTTCCGGAAGCTCCTGAAGCTGCTGCTGACGCAGCTGCTGAACCGGCAGTGGAACCGGCCGGCGAAACAACAGAAGCCCCGGAAGCCGCGACCGAAGCGGCTGGCGATTCCGAAGAAAAACCGGAATAGTTCATTTAAATTTGCAGCCCAAATCGGTTTTAATCTATAAAATTCGACTTGGGCTTCAAACTACGATAAAATCCGCAAACTGACTTATAATTATACAGACAGTTTGCGGTATTTTTATCTTCATTAAGACTGTAGCGCCACCGTCCCGGTGGCAGTCCTGCGGGCGCTACAGATTTAGTTCCGCACGCACTTCATCTAATAACTATGGCAACGCCCGGTATCGACACTCGCGAACAATTTCTGGAAAGGCCGCTGCCCAGCAGCACCGAGAGTGAGCGTGTCATTCTGGGCGCGATCCTGCTGGACAATGATCTGGTCACCCAGGCCATCGAGCAGTTAAAGCCGGAAGATTTCTATTCCCTCTCGCACCGCCGTATTTTCAGTGCCATGACTTCCCTCTTCGAGCGCGGTTCCAAGATCGACCCGATCTTAGTCGGCGAAGAACTGAAAAGAGACAGCGCGCTGGAATCCGTCGGCGGTATCACCGCGATCACCAATTTGACCTACGGCCTGCCGCATTTTTCCAACATCACAAATTATGCCAAGGTCGTTCATGATAAATCGGTCGTGCGCAATCTGATCAAGGCCTGCAACCAGATCACCAGCGACGCCCTGACGGAAGAAGACGACGCGACGGTAATTCTGGACCGCGCCGAACAAATGATCTTCGCGCTGGCCGAAGAGCGCACGCGGCAGGGATTTTCGCATGTCAAACCGGTGGCGCAGACCGTGCTCGAAAAAGTGCAGGAATTCGCCCGCCGCGAAACTCACGCCCTGACCGGCCTCGCGACCGGGTTTCGCGATTTCGATTCGATGACCTCGGGTCTGCAAAAGACCGATCTGGTGATTATAGCGGCGCGTCCTTCGATGGGAAAAACGGCGCTGTGCCTGACGCTTGCGCAAAACGCCGCGATCTTCGAACAGGCGGTGGTAGCCGTTTTCTCGCTGGAAATGTCGAAAGAACAGCTCGTGATGAGAATGCTCAGCTCCGAAGCCAAGGTCGATGCCCATCGTTTCCGCAACGGCTTTCTCACATCCGACGAATGGGGCAGGCTCGGCACGGCCATAAACACGCTGGAAACCGCGCGGATATATATCGACGACACGCCCGGAATTTCGGTGCTGGAAATGCGCGCCAAATCTCGGCGGCTGAAAGCGGAACAGAAAAAACTCGATCTGATCATCGTCGATTATCTGCAGTTGATGTCGGGCGGAGCGCGCCGGACAGAATCGCGCCAACAGGAAGTGGCGCAGATCTCCCGCGAGCTCAAAGCATTGGCAAAAGAAATGGACGTCCCGGTCGTGGCGCTGTCGCAGCTCTCGCGCGCGCCCGAAGCCCGCACCGATCACCGCCCGCAGCTCGCCGACCTGCGCGAATCAGGCTCGATCGAACAGGACGCCGACGTGGTGGCGTTTATCTATCGCGAAGAACAATATAATGCGACCGAGGAAAATGCGGGCATGGCGGAGATCATCATCGCCAAACAAAGAAACGGCCCGACCGGCATGGTCAGAATGGCATTCGTCAAAGAGTTCACAAGGTTTGAAAGTTTATGGCAGGCGTAACGGATAATTTTTAGTTTTGAATTTTTAATAGCGGATTAGGTTTTGTTAGTGTCGTGTCGTTTCGTGTTATTTCGTGGTTAATTCTTAAGTCTTATTCTTAGCGGCGACAAAACTGAATCCACGAATTACACGAGGAGCGTATCGCGTATTGCATATCGCGTATTACGTATTTGCGTCCAAATCAGTCTTTTCTTCGAATAATATCTAGATTTCAAGGGTAATTGGGAACTTCCGGTATTTTGGAGAGAAAAATAAATGAAGTGGATCAAACGCATTCTGCTGGCTTTGGTGATCCTGATAGTAGTATTCGTATGCGTCGGTTTTTTGCTGCCGAATCATTATAAGGTCGAACGCAGCATCACGATGAGATCGAAGCCGGAAACGGTTTACCCGATCATCAGCGATCTGAAAACATGGAATAGCTGGACGGCCTGGAACGACCGCCGGTACCCGGATATGAAAACCCAGTTTTCCGGGGCGGATTCCGGCACCGGCGCAAAAATGGATTGGGACGGTAAAGACGTCGGCAGGGGCGCGATCAACGTCGTCAAGGCCGCGCCGGCCGACGGGATCGAATACCGGCTGGACCTCAACCACGGGGAGTTTCAGTCCAACGGCGCGATAAAAATGAAATTGACGGGCGACAACCTCGAGGTAACCTGGGTCAACGAAGGCGACCTCGGTGGAAATCCGATCAATCGTTACTTCGGATTGCTGATGGAGCACTTTATGGCGCCGGACCTGGAAGAAGGATTGAGAAATCTCAAAAACGCCACCGAAGTGCATTAGATAATTTTTCATCTCTAAACTCCCCTCCTTACGAAGGAAGGGTACTGCTTTAGCAGCGGGGTGGTTCTCTGCAGTTTTTGAAAACAAGCCAGCCTTTATCTAACTGATGGAGGCTGAAAATTTTGCAGCACGTTTAGAGTTCACGCTTTAGCGTGCTTTTGTATAATGGATCAAACTAAAGTTTGAACTCCGAACCTTTTTGCAATGATCGATAATAGTTCCCCTCGATACAACCGCCGCCCGACATGGGCGGAGATCGACCTGAAAAACCTGGCGGAAAATTTTCGCGCGACCAAGGAATTTGTCGGCGCCGGTTTGAAATACATGGCGGTGGTAAAAGCCGACGGCTACGGCCACGGCGCGGTCGAATGCGCCCGGCGGCTGGAAAAAGAAGGGATCGACTGGTTTGGCGTGGCGCTGCCGGAAGAAGGCGTGCAATTGCGCGAAGCCGGGATCAGAAAACTCATCCTCTGCCTGGGAAGTTTTTGGGAAGGACAGGAAAGCCTGCTGCTCAATTACAACCTGACCCCGACGATTTTTCGCCTCGATCTGGCGGAACGTTTTAACCGGGCGGCGCGGGAACGGGGGATGACCGCCGACGTCCACGTCAAGATCGACACCGGCATGGGCCGGGTCGGAGTGCGTTATGATGCGATTTCGGAGTTTGCCGGTAAACTGAAAGAATTTGAAAACCTGCGCGTTGATGGACTAATGACGCACCTGGCGGCGGCCGATAACCTCGCGGAAAATCCTTTTACCGATGAGCAGGTGAAAAGATTCGAAGAATCGGCCGCGATATTTCACGAAAAAGGTTTTCGCCCATCGTACCGCGACCTGGCCAATTCGCCCGGCGCGATCGGGCATCCCAATACCCGCGGAAATATGGTTCGCCTGGGAGGCGTTTTGTACGGCCTCGGCGGCGACGTGCTGCCGAAGGAGATCGATAAGCCCGACCTGCGCCCGGTGCTTTCTCTTTACTCGCGTATCGCCCTGCTAAAAAAAGTCCCGGCCGGCGAAACGCTCGGTTACAGCCGCACTTTTGAAACGAAACGCGATTCGGTCGTGGCGACGGTTCCGATCGGTTACCAGGACGGCTACGCGCGCCAGCTTTCAAATTCCGGCCGCGTCCTGTTAAATGGAAAATATGTGCCGGTGGCGGGACGCGTTTCGATGGATTGGATACAGCTCGACGTTACCGACGCGCCCGAATGCGGGATCGGTGACAAAATAACTCTGATCGGCGCGGAAAACGGCAACGCAGTCTCCATCGAAGAGATCGCGCAAAAGACCGGCACCATTTCATACGAAGTATCATGCGGCATCAGCGCCCGTGTGCCGAGAGTATATTTAAGTTAGAAATATTCTTGACGGCCTCTGCAGTTTTAAAAGAGTATTAACCGCGAAGTTCGCAAAGTAAGACGATAAATATTCATGCTTATTAAATCTTCTCAGGATGAAATTCATGACTTTCTGACCGACGCCAGCAACATCAAGGGCGGTTCGGTGGAAAAGGTCATCTTTCCCGAAAGCGCGGAAGAGATCGCCGAAATTTTGCTTGAAGCTAATGCGAATAAAACGCCGGTTACGATTTCCGGCGCGGGTACGGGTTTGGTCGGCGGCAGGGTTCCCTTCGGCGGCATCGTGCTGGCGATGGATAAGCTGAATAAGATCAAGGAAATTTCTCCGGAGTCAAAAACCGGGACAGTTCAAAGCGGCGTGATCCTGGGCGATTATCAAAAAGCGGTTGAATCCGTGAATCTGTTTTATCCGCCCGATCCGACGGAATGGTCATGCCAGATGGGCGGCACGGTCGCAACAAACGCTTCGGGTTCGCGCAGCTTTAAATACGGCGCGACCAGGCCCTGGATCAGGCGTCTGGAGATGGTGCTGCCGACCGGGGACATATTTAACTTAAAACGCGGCGAGCATTTTTTTGACGAAACCGGCAGCGTGAAATTTACCCCCGAAATTCAAGGCGAAAATTCAGGCAAAACGATAACTATCAGACAGCCGACCTACGAAATGCCCAATACCAGCAAACACGCAGCCGGGTATTACAATCGCACCGGCATGGATCTGATCGATCTTTTTATCGGCAGCGAGGGGACGCTGGGCATCGTCACGGAGATTGAAACTTCCCTGATCGCGAAACCGGAAAAGTATTTGAGCGGGATCGTTTTCTTCGCGCGCCAAACCGATCTGCTCTCATTTGTCGATAGGGCGCGCGCGCTATCGCGGCGGACGCGTGAAGAAAAAACCGCAGGCGGTATCGACGCTTCGCTGCTGGAATATTTCGACCGCAACGCGCTGGATTTTACCCGCGGGAAATTCCCGCAGATACCGGAAAATATGGCGGGCGCGATCTTTTTCGAACAGGAAACCACCGGCGAAAGCGAAGACGGCCTGCTCGAACTGTGGCACGAATTGCTGGAAGAGAACAAAGCCGAGCTCGGCTCGTCATGGTTTGCCGTAAATGAAGCGGACGCGAAAAAGATGCGCGAATTCCGGCACGCGCTGCCCGTCGCGGTCAACGAATGGATCGTGAAACACGGCCAGCGAAAAGTCTCGACCGATATGGCGGTCGGCGACGAAGAATTTCCCCGGCAGTTAAAATTTTATCAGGCCACTTTAGCCAAAGCCGGGTTGAATTACGTCATCTTCGGGCATATCGGCGACAATCACGTTCACGTGAATATTCTTCCCAGAGACGAAAACGAAGCCGCCAAAGCAAAAAACGTTTACGGGCGTTTTATCGCGCGCACCTGCATCGTGGGCGGCACGATCTCAGCCGAGCACGGCGTCGGAAAATTAAAGAAACATTATTTGAACGTGATGTTCGGTGAGAGATTTTTAAATGAAATGATCGAGGTCAAGAAAACTCTCGACCCCGATCTTATTCTCGGCCCGGGAAATATGTTTCCCGGTATCGCGGCCTGATCGGCTGCTGATCTGCTACCTAACGGGCTTTTTGCTCAGCTTCGCTTTTATCTTTGCCACTTCCGTATTATCCGATGTCAGATTCAGCGCCTTCTGCCAGGTGACGCGCGCCAATTCCATTTTGCCCTGTTTGGCATAGACATCGCCCAGGTGATCGAGAATGGTCGGCGAAGACGTATCGCGGCGGCTCGCGTCCATCAAGGTTTTCTCGGCTTCATCGTAATTTCCCAATTTGAAGTGTACCCAACCCAGGCTGTCGAGGAACGAAGAATTTTCCGGCTGGGCCTTTACCGCCTTCTGGATCATCACCAGGGCCTCGTCGAGTTTTTCGCCGCGTTCGGTCAGAAAATATCCCAGGTTATTTAACGCAGTCGTATTATCGGGAGTTTTTTCCAGAATATCGCGCAGTGTTTTTTCCGCCGACTTAAAATCGCCCGCTTCGTTTTGCGCCGTTGCCAGCGTGAGTAAGACGACCTGTTTCAGATCTTCTCCCTGTGCCAGCGCGAGCGCGGTTTGCGCCGCATCGACCGCTTTCACGCCCTGTTTGGACTGCGAATAGAGCGCCGAGATCGTCAGGTAACTATTTATATCGCGGGTGGCGGCCGGCGGCGAAGTGACTACTTTACCCTTATTGACGATCTTTGTTTTGATCATCGCAACGGCCTCATCGACGCGTCCCAGATCGGTCAGAATATATGCTTCCTGGAAAAAATATTCTTCGGATGCCGGTGTCTTCAGACGCAGCGCTTTTACCGTTTTCAGCGCCTCGGCCTTGCGTCCGGTGTCGCGCAGCAATTTCAGCAGCTGCAGATCGGCAAACGGGTCGTCTTTGCCGAAGATAGCGCGTGACCTTTCGATCATTGCCCGCGCGTCTTCGAAACGCTGTGAATTTTTATGAAGCTGAACGATACTGGAGATCACCTGGGTAGCAAAAAACCGGTCGCCCTCGTCGTTTACCGGCGTCTCGCCGATGCCCTGTGTGTTTAGTGCCGCTTCATAAGCGGCGACCGCCTCCCGGTCTCTTCCGACTCCGGCATAAATTTCGCCAAGAGAATACTGTAATCTGGCGATCGAGAGTTTTTCAGTTTTGTCGAGCTTATCGATGGTGTTCTGGATCGTTTTGATGGCGTCGTCAAATCGTCCCGTCCGGGACTGTATCCCGGCGAGAACTTCTACCAGCGAAAGATTCGTCGGATTGGCGAATACCGCCTGCTGCAGAGCCTGAATCACCTGACCGGTCGATTCCTTGCCGGTCTTTTCCAGCACCTGCTTCAGCAGTTCGACCGCTTCCTCGTTCTCAGGATCGTCGGCGATCTTCCGGCTGATAACTTCCAGCGCTTCCTTGTCGCGGTTAGCTTTTAACAGCGCTTTGCCAAGCCTCAACGAAGCGTTTTCGGGCGCCAGATCCTGGCCTCCGGTGGCGCGGCGATAAAAATCGTATTCAAAGCGTGAAGCCGGGGCGACCGAACCGATCCACTTGTTCAGCGCTTCCAGCTCTTCCTCCGAGCGATCCATCCGGTCGTAAAGCTCGCTCAGATATGCCCAGGGTTCGGCGCCGCGCGGGTCCAGGCGGGCAACTTCCTTCCACTCGACGATGGCTTTTTCCGCCAGCGCTTTGTCGAAATTCACTTCGGTCAAACGGCTTTTTAAAGTATATATCCGTCCCAGGATGCGATGGGCCGCGTAGCTGTCGGGGTTTATCTTGACGGCGAGCGAAGCGATCTTGATCGCTTCGTCGATCGAGCTGAGTTCGGCGATCGCGGTATAGGATTCGGCTAACGAAGGATTTAGTTCGATGGCTTCCTGAAACGACTGCTTCGAGAGGCGAAGATTGGCGAGATATTCGGGCTGCGTGGCGGCACGTTTAGCGATCTCCAAAAATCTCTGTCCTTCCAGCAATTTTGCGTACGCCTTTTCGCGCGATCCGCGGTCAACGCCGTCCTTTAACCTGGCAAAAGCATTTTCCAGCGCCAGCGAGATCGACGGCGTCGGTTTCGCCATCGGCGGCGCAGGCGGCTCCTGCGCATAAGCGCTTATCGCCATCAGGGTCATCGATAAAATAACACTAAAACTAAAACGACCTTTATTCATTCATACCTCTCAAATTTATCGCTCCGCCTTGGTCCGAGATTCTCCGGCGCGAATAATTGATAATTATCAGCACCAGCGAAATTATCGCCGCCCGGATCGCGTCGAATTTATCGCCGCCGATAAATGCGGCCGCCGATCCTAAGATAGCGATGACGCTTCCGGCCAGCATCGTTCTGACCACCGTCTTCCACAAATGATCCAGCCCGCGCATTTTCCACGAAAACAGAACGGTTCCGATCGCGATCGCCAGGATCACAAACCAGAAGATCATTACCGTAAGCGCGCCGCCACTGTTACCGCCCGCCGCTGCCGGCCTCACCCAGAGGCAGGAAACGGCTACCGCAATAATGATTACAAAAATGCTTATACGGGGAATCGCCCCGTATAAGCCCCTATTGTTTTCACGCCCGCCGGGCGAATATGGATTCACAATCTATCGAACACCGGAAATAAGCTTATTTATTAACTTTTTCCGGATTGGCGGTAACCGTTTTATTGGTCACCGCGGTGAGCGCTTTCGGAATTTGCGAGTTGTTAAGCTCACCCATATTTTCGATAACGGCATCGATCAGTTCGAATTTTTCCTTATCGAAGTCTTTGGTCATTAGAACGCCGTTCCTGTCGATCGTCAGATCGTAGGTTCCGGTCAGTTCCTCGGTAAAATTCGTCCAAAAAGACTTATTTGCCGGGGGTTGGCGTTTTAATCCCACCTCGCTCGGTTCGGGAATTTTCGCGCCGAGAAGGTCGAGCTGCTCCCTGGCTTTCGCCGCGTAATCGCTGTTCGGATAATCCTGTAAGATGCGTTGAAAATAACGCGCCGCCTGGTCGGTTTCTTCTTCAACCTGGTAGGTTACCGCCAGTTTGAACAAAGCTTCGTCCATCCAGCCGAATGCGGGATATTTTTCCAGTATTTCCAGGTAACGCGACTGCGCGCCCTTCAATCCCGATTTCTTTTGATCGACCGCGCGGGTGTAATAAAAGTTCGCGATCCAGAGGTTATGCAGCCCTAAATTATCCTGAACTTCGGCCAGGCGGGTTTCCGCTTCGCCTTTAAGCGAGCTGTTCGGATACTGCTGCAGCAGCGCTCTTAGCCTCTGTTCCGCTTTACGGGCGCGGCTCGCGTCGCGGTCGGGCCGGCCGATCTGACGCATTTCCGATTCCGCTATTTTCAGCAGCACACGGTCGGCCAGCGGGTGGGTCGGGAAAAACGTCAGCCAATCCTGATAAGCAGCCGCCGCCTGGATCAGGTCGCTTGTCGCTCCCTGCAGGTAGAACGAATCCGCGATCGCCAGTTTAGCCATCGGCAGGTAGGGCGAGTCCGGATAGGTGGTGATGATGGTGGTGAAAAGCAGCCGTCCGACTTCGTGGTTTTTCTTGCGGACCTCGCGGGTCGCGGTCACGAAAAGTTCGCGGTCGCGTCCCGGGACCACGCTTCCGAGCAGCTCTTCATATTCATCCGTGCCGCCGCCGAAAATGCCGAGAAATTTTTTCTTTTTCTTGATCTCGCGCGGTTTGCCGACGTCGGAAACAGGATCGCTGCGTTCTTTGGCCGTTTCGAGCAAAGTATTATCGACGCGGATCTGCAGTTCCGTGACCGTGGTTTCGATCTGATCGATATCGGCCGCCTGGTATTTTTCGGAGCGCTCGACCTTGCCGCGGATATTATTGACTTCGGACTGGAGAGTATCGATCTCCTTGTCCAAGCCCTTAAGCCGTCCGATCGGCGTATCCAGCGCGGTCTTGTCGTCTTTTTTATCTTTTTTGCTCCGGTCGTCCTTCGCATCGTCCTTGAGTCCCGCGAGGGCCCCATTGACCGAACGGCGCATCGTTTCCAGCTTCTGGTGCAGAACTTCGAGCCGCTGGCTCACGGAAGCTCCGCCGTCAGCCGGCTTTTGCTGCGCAAATAAAGATAATGACAGGCAAAAAACCAGTATTAAACTAAATATTAATTCGCTTTTGCGGAAAAGCATCTTTCTCCTCCTAAAACTCCGCTTTGATAATTCAAAACTCTAACTTTTTTATCTTAAATTCCTTAAACCCATTGAACGGTGGCATTCAGCAGACCTTTGACCGCCTCCGCCGGATCGTCCTTGCCGAAGACCGCCGATCCCGCGACGATTATTTCCGCTCCGGCAGCGGCAATTTCAGCGATATTGTTTTCATCTATCCCGCCGTCGATTTCTATTCTCACTGAAAGCCCTTTTTGAAAGATCATATCCTTGAGCCTTCTCAATTTATCCAGCGAGGTGGGAATAAATTTCTGGCCGCCGAAGCCCGGATTGACCGACATTAACAAAACAAAATCAGCATACGGCAGGGCCTCTTCCAGCGCAGATAAAGGCGTTCCCGGATTGATCGCGATGCCCGCTTTCGCCCCAGCCTCGCGAATCGCCGTCAGCGTGCGCTGTAAATGAACGTCGGCTTCGACATGAACGGAAACCATGTCCGCTCCGGCTTCGGCAAACTGGGCCGCGTAGCGTCCCGGTTCGTCGATCATCAAATGCGCGTCCAGCGTCAGCGGCGTAGCTTTTCTTAAAGATCTCACGACCGGCAGTCCGATAGTGATATTGGGAACGAATTTCCCGTCCATCACATCGACGTGAATCACCGTGGCGCCGCCGGATTCCACGGCGCGAATTTCTTCACCCAATCGCGAAAAATCAGCTGATAAAATCGATGGCGCTATCTCAATCATCTTTTTTGGTGCTTAAATCCAAGAGAAAGTTGCCTTTTCCTTTACAATTACGGGATTCGCCTGCCCCTGGTATCGCCGCTCGCGGCAGGGGTTTTGGCGGCCAGCGGCTTGGGCGTGGCTGCCGGCGTCGTCCGGTTGCTGTTGTTCTTAGGGGGAATACTCGAGTTTGTGTTTTTAGGACTGCTGTTGTCCCCGCCGGAATTCTTATTGTCGCCGGTACCGGCGGAATTCCCGTTTTGATTGCCTCTATTAGAGGCATTGGCGTTCGCGTTAGAGTTGGCCTTGACCTCTTTTTTCGGTTTATCCTTCTTTGTCAAAGCGGTATTTACCGGCTCATTATCGTTGGCCACGGGCTGCTGCTCGTTCGTTTCCTTCTCGACTTCGACCGGCGTTTCGTCACCCTCGGTATAGGCGCGGCTGACGATGACCAATACTAACTGGCCGGTTTTGACCGTATCGCCGGGGCGCGGCAGCTGCTCAAGGATGGTATTGGGCGTTTCCTGGCTGTATCTGGTCGCTCTTTTTTTGATCTTTAATCCGAGCGCCGCCAGTTCTTTTTCGCTTTGCGAGAAGTCTTTCCCGACAATTTCCGGGATCTGGATCTCTTCCCCGCGCAGCGAGAAAATGACGACCCCAAACATACCCGCCAGAAACACTAACAGAAACGCGACGATCATCAACAGCCGCCCGGCCGCTGACATTCCGGATTTTACTAAACTCACTTGATTTATACCTCGAAAAAACCTGAATTAGTCGCTGATCTTTAGCCCCAAATTTGACCATTGCAGTCTAACACTCTATCAAAGCGCAGTCTAGCGCCTGTTTACGGTTATCAAGCCGATTTACGGCGTTTGATCTCCTGGCTGATGCGCTCCAATTCGCGGCTCATTTGCCCGATCACGGAAGTGTTTTCCCGCGCCCGGCGGATCAGATACGGCAGCGCGTCTTTTACCGGGCCGTAGGGGACGTATTTTGAAACGTGATAGCCGTTTTTGGCGAGAACATAGGAAAGATTGTCGCTCATGCCGTAAAGCTGGGAAAAAAATATGCCGCGATGGTCGGCCGGGATCCCTTTTTTATGCATTTTCTGCACCAGCATCTGCGTGCTCTGCTCATTGTGCGTAGCGGCGACAAAAGCCAGCGTATCGATATTTTCCAGGCAATAATCCACCGCGGCATTATAGTCGCGGTCGGTCGAAGCCTTGTCCGGCTGAATCGGTGACGGGTAACCCATTTCGGCGGCCCGGTCGCGTTCCTTTTCCATATAGGCGCCGCGAACCAGTTTCACCGCCAGAATATAACCCTTTTCCTGTGCTTCCCGGTGGGCATATTTGAGAAATTCAAGCCGGTCGCTGCGGTACATCTGAATCGTATTGAAAATGAGAGGCTTTTCCCGGTTGAATTTTTCCATCATCGCGGTCGCCAGCCGGTCTATCGCGGCCTGTATCCACGAATCTTCGGCATCGACAAAAACCCGCTGCCCGATCGAATGAGCATATTCGCAGATCTCCAGCACGCGCCGCTGCGCCGATTCCCATTTCATCCGGTTTTTTTCCGGAAGCTCGGTTCCGTTACTTACTTTTTCCAGCGTTCCCAGCGGAGCGAGCCCGGTGACTTTAAAGACCGCGAATGGAAGTTTTTCGTCACCGTTGGCGCGCCTGATCGTGCGAATGATCTCTTCCTTGGTTTCTTCGAAGGTCGCTTCCCGGGATTTGCCTTCGACGGAATAATCCAGGATCGTGCCGATATTGACGTTGGCCAATTCCCTGATCGTCGGCTCGCACTCCTCGATCGTTTCGCCGCCGCAAAATTGTTTGAAGACCGTCCGTTTGACCATCCCCTGGATCGGCAGGCCGAGCGAAAGCGCAAATTCAGTGGACCTGGTGCCAAAATCCACCAGGAACGATGAATTCATCATCCGGAACATCCAGTATTTTTTTTGCAGCTCGGCGTCTGATTTGTCGGCAAACGCAGTCGCAGTGTCGTGAAAATCGAGATGGAAATCGCTCATGCTAAAGATGATCTTTTTAAGGCAGTCTTATGCTCCAAATCGTACGGTCTGTGATCCTGTCATAGGCTAAGATACTATTTCCGCTGCGAAAGAACAAAATCGGCCAGTCAGCTTCTCTCTCCAAAGTATAATCTGACGGCGTTTCAAATATTTTCTTTCTCACTCCCGATTCGCCGCTGTAAATAATATTTTTTACTCCCGCGTCATAAACCATCTCGCCGGCCAGCAGCGCCACCCTGTTCCCCGACTCGAGCTTTCTCTCCCAGACGATGTCCCCGGTCGTGGTATCGATCGCCAGCGCCTCATCGTACTTTGCCCTGACATAGAGGATATTTCCGCTTTTACCGTACGAGCCGCTGATCTTCTTTCCGATAAAAGAGCGCCACAGGCGGTTACCGGACTTGAGATCGAAGGCAAACAAAAAACTGTCGCCGTCCATAGTGATGACCTTGTCGCCCATCACCGTCAAAAATTCCTGGTTGGCTTCACCGAACTGCCGGTATTTCGCGGGATCGTTCTTATCGATCGCAACCGCCTGTTTCTTTTGGGTCAGCATTACGATCTCATCGCCGGTACCGTAAAGATCGGTGTCTTCGTATTTGTTTTCCATGCTGTTCGGGATTCCGCTGAAGCCTTTCCAGATCAGGCTGCCGTCGCCGCGTTTCAGCGAATATAAATTTCCGTCCGTGCCGTGAAAAACGATCGCGTCGCCGGTGATGATGGGTTTTAACATCAAGCCGGCATTGGTCTTAAACTGCCAGAGCGTTTTTCCGGTTCGGGTATCGACGGCATAAAATTCCGCCGGATTATCTTTGTAGGTTGAAAAGGAAGGCCGGCCGTAGCTGGTAAGCGCGCCGTGAGCGGTTCCGAAATAAGCGACGCCGTCAGCAACGACAGGATCGGTCACGTAAGCCGCCTTGAACTGGAAAACGTTTCTGGCCGCTCCTGAAGCCGTGTCGATCTCATACAGACTTCCCTGCTGCTTACCAAAATTCGTATAAGTGAGATAGGTTTTCTTATCGGAAAAGACGAGCTCGGAATAAACTTCAGAAACCCCGCCGCTGCCGGCCATTCCCGAACCCATTCCGCCGGGCGCGCCGGTCGATTTTATCCCGAGCTGCCGGTGCGAACTTATCGCTTGCTCGATCCTGTTCCTTCGAAAAAAATAAAGCTCGCTGTTGTTTGCGACGAGGTAAATGTTTCCGGCCTCGTCGGTTCGCGCGCCGGAAACATATGCGTCCGTTATTTTTTCTGACCTGCCGCTGTTTTGATTAAACACGCTCAGGGTTTGTCCGTCTTCGAAATAAATGAACGGCGGCGAAAAGATATACACCTGTGCATATCCAAGACCGGTTTCGAATCTGTTGACTATATTGTCCGTTTTCGTATTCAGCACATAAAGAATGCCGTTTTGTTCGGTGATGCCGCCGACCATATCCTTTTGAAAACTGATCTTGCGGATCACTTCGTTTCCGACGTCTTCGGTCATGCCTCTGCCGCTGCTTTCAGCCCAGCTTTTTTCACCGCCGAATTTTTTTATCAATTTGCCGCCGACGGCATCGAAGACCCAAAAAAAGCCGTGACGAAAAGATACATATAATTTATTTTGATAAAGCTTCGCATCAGTGACATCGTTTCCCAGTTCGAGTTTCTGCGACCAGTTCGCAGCTCCGGTCGCGGCATTATAGCCGTCGATCTTTCCGCCGAAACCCCGGTAAAATTGCGCTACTACCAGGATCTTATCGCCGTTTAAAAACACTCCCTGGATATTGTCTTCGTAATAATTTTTTTGCCAGAGTAATTTGCCCGTCTGGCTGTCGCCGACAAACACCCGGGAAGTCCGGCAGGGTAAAATAATATATTTCTCATCGATAAAAACGCTTGTTTCAACATTAAAGCAGGGCCGAAAATTCCACTTTCGCCGGCCGGTGGCAAGATCGATGGCAACTACGCCGTCTTCGTCGAGCGTGGCGTAAACCGTGTCGCCTACGAAATCGACTTTGCGGATCGGGTCTGCGAATTCCACCGTCCATTTAGGTTTCCCGGTTTGCAGATCGAAGGCTTCCAGCCTGTTCGACAGGTCGAGGACGGCAGCGCCTTTGTAAATGTAACCGGTCCAGATGTATTCGTCTTTTTCTTCGATCCGCCATTTCAATTTTCCGGTCGCGGCATCGACCGCGATGATGTCGTCTTTATCGCGCGAATGGGCGTAACCGGAAAGCAGAACGACGCCGGCCTTGATATCCAAAAGCCTGAGATTCATCTTGTCTTTGTACTGCCAACCCCAAACCTTCGGCGACCGCGCGGCGGTTCTTTTTACGGCTTTTTTCTGCGCGTGGCTGACCGAAAAACAGGCGGTCAACAACAAGAGTATCAGCAGCGGCTTCGATGTTTTCATGGGCTTCTCCGGTGAAGTTTTGGCTATTTTGCCCGCGTTGGATGTATTTTGTCCAGCGCCGGAGAGTTTAAAGAGACGCCTCTTTAAACTCTCCTCCTTAACGAAGGAGGAATGCCCAAAGGGCGGGGTGGTTCTCTCTTTGATTTACAAATCTTTGACCTAATAAAGACCTTACCTTGCTTATAAATAAATCCCGCCCAAATTGTCTCTTTCACCGCAATGCTCTATTATTTCTCTTTTATTGAATCGAGGACTTTATGAGCAAGGGACTTCCGACAAGAGCCGAAAATTATTCGGAGTGGTATAACGAACTGGTCAAGCGCGCCGACCTGGCGGAAAACTCAGCGGTGCGGGGCTGTATGGTCATCAAGCCTTACGGTTATGCCATCTGGGAAAAAATGCAGCGCGCGCTCGACGATATGTTCAAAGCGACGGGGCACGAAAATGCCTACTTCCCGCTTTTTGTCCCGAAAAGTTTTCTCGAAAAAGAAGAAGAACACGCCGAGGGTTTTGCCAAGGAATGCGCGGTGGTCACGCACTATCGCCTGAAAAAAAATCCGGACGGCAAAGGCCTGATCGTCGATCCGAACGCAAAATTAGAAGAGGAACTGATCGTCCGTCCGACCTCGGAAGCCGTCATCTGGAACGCCTATCGCAACTGGATACAATCGTGGCGCGATCTGCCGCTGCTGATCAACCAGTGGGCGAATATTGTGCGCTGGGAAATGCGCACCCGCATTTTCCTGCGTACCGCTGAATTTTTGTGGCAGGAAGGCCACACGGCCCACGCCACCTCGGAAGAGGCGGTCGAAGAAACCGAAAGAATGCTCGGCGTCTATGCCGATTTTGCCGAGAACTGGCTGGCGCTGCCCGTCATGAAAGGCCTCAAATCGCCCAACGAACGTTTTGCCGGCGCGATCGAAACTTACTGCATCGAAGGTCTGATGCAGGACGGCAAAGCACTGCAATGCGGAACCTCTCACTTTTTGGGTCAGAATTTTGCAAAGGCTTTCGATGTGCAGTTCACCAATAAAGAGGGCGTGAAGGAATATGCCTGGGCGACTTCGTGGGGAGTCTCGACGCGTATGATGGGCGCGCTGATCATGGCGCATTCTGACGATCAGGGGCTGGTGCTGCCGCCCAAACTCGCGCCTTACCAGGTGGTGATCGTCCCTATTTACAAAAACTTCGAAGATCTGGACAAGCTTAATGCCGCAATAAAACCGGTCATGGAAAATCTGCGCAAAGCGGGCGTCAGCGTCAAATACGATAACGACGACAAACATAAACCCGGCTACAAATTCGCCGAATACGAGCTGCGCGGAGTGCCTATTCGTCTGGGTCTGGGGATGCGCGATCTGGAAAACGGCACGGTCGAGGTCGCCCGCCGCGACACGCTGACCAAGGAAAGCATGCCGCTCGCCGGCGTCGAGGAAAAGATCGTTTCGCTGCTCGATCTGATCCAGGCAAACATCTATGAAAAGGCTCTGAAATTCCGTGAGGATAACTGCTTTGAGATCGACACCTGGGATGACTTTAAAACGCAGATCGAAAAAGGCGGATTCCTCTCCGCCCACTGGGACGGCACCGCCGAAACCGAAGAAAAGATCAAAGAAGAAACCAAAGCCACCATTCGCTGCATCCCGCTCGACGCCCGCGAAGAAGACGGCGTCTGCGTCTATTCAGGAAAGCCTTCGAATAAACGGGTCATTTTTGCAAGGGCTTATTAGACTTTAAAATTAAAAAGCACGTAGGTGTTCAACGACCTTCCGTGCTTCTTATAGTGGGCTACTTTGTTTATTAAGACAAAGCTTCCATTTATTAAGACGGAAAAAACAGCCCTTTTAAAAAAACTCCTTTTTATCGTCTTAATAATTAAGACGCAAAAAGATTTTGTTTTAAAAAATCCCGATCAACCATACATTGAATTATTAATAGTTGCTGAAATAAATTCGAGAAATCTTGTATTTAAAAACTATTCATGCTATATAGTTTGTGGAATCACGTGATTCCAGTATTGACAAAACCTGTTCAACTGCGTTGCGGCTTTTGGTGTGACGTGTGGTAAGTCAATTTCCTTATAGTGGGTTGCTTTGATTATATCAGGCAGAGCTTTCTCTTCATAAGATACAGCCCCCTAATAAATCAAGCAATTTCTTATTTTTTTGTTTTACAAAAAAAGGGAGAATTTCATGTACGAAGCAATTGCAACAATTGTGCTGCTGCTACTTCACATGGTTGCTGCGGGTGGGTTGTTTTATGTTTCAACTCACATACACAACGGCAATCTACGGAGAGCAACTCAGGGAGCTTTAACAACAGCCTTATGTATTATAATAATTGCTGCCGCCGTCAGTTTGGCAAAAGCTTGGTTGGATCCTTGATAAAGCTCTTAAAGGTATTATGCGTAGTAATACCTTAGGACATTAGTAAAAGCAGAAACTTTATTTGGAGAGATAACTCTCATCTAGAATAAGGTTTCTGCTTCGAAACGCAGTAATGATTTTTTGATTTGTTAAAAATGAAAGAGGAAACGATAAAGGAGATATCTGTTAATGAGGTGATTCAGAAGTATCATCAGCATCTTCTCAGTTATTGCTTAAATCTTACTGGAAAAATGAATGATGCCGAAGATTTAGCACAAGATACAATTCTTCGTGTGCTTTCTTTAAAGACTGATTTTACAGATATAAATCGTCCGCTAGGCTACTTGTATACAACCTGCAGAAACGTGTGGATAGATAATTGGCGAAAGACGAAAAAACATAAGTCCGTCGAATTATTCAGTCTGAATGATCTGGGTGATAAAGAAGGCAATGTTACTGAACGCTTTATTCCATCCGTAGCGCCTGATGTTCTAAAATCTCTTGAATTGTTGGAGTTGCGCACAAGGGTTGATATGCTATCACGAGATTTATCGGATCAAGAGTCAGTTATTTTAAGGCTACATTTAGAGGGACTTGACTGTAAAGAAATAGGTGAGTCTTTGAATAAAGATCCTAAGCTTGTTGCATATGAGCTTAATGCGGTACGCGCCAAGGTAAGATATAGAATTCAAAAACAGCTACGTTAATATTGAGATAGTTAGATATTTCAATGCATCATCTTTCAGTTAGAATAGTTCCTCTCGGGAAATAACAGGAGTCTCCTCGCCTTCATATATCGCTTTTGAAAATGCGATATCTTCGAATATTTCCTCCAGCAGGTCACAGACGAGTTCTTTTCGCTCCTGCAAAACTTCGACAATTGCCGCTTTGAAAACTTCTTTTAATTGCTCTTCGTTTTCTAAAAGATTTGCCATGGTTCCAGCCTCGTTTCTTACGCAGAGTTTAACATATTTGATAATAAGAATTAACCGCGAAATCACACTAAAAATACACGAACGGGAGAAGCTATTTTGAATTGTTTTTCAGTATTTTTCGTGGTGTTTCGTGTGTATTAGTGGTTATTTCCGGATCGGACGATCTGCCGTCCGCTAAAGCGGACTAGACCCTTCAAATAAACTTAAACCCCAGGTTTCGCTGCGCTTCACCTGGGGCTACTGTCTTTCATCCGCTTTGCGGATCAAGAAGCTTCATAGATAATTTTCAGATCATTCCCACTAAAGAAACGGCGCGAAGGCCATCACCACCAGCCCGTCGAATTGCGTATAAGCGTACCGGTTGCTTTTCGGCGCAAATGCGAGCGAAATTACCGCGCCGCTCTTGTTATCGAGCGCCAGCACTTCCCCGTCCTTGACGCGCCAGAATTTTATCGCGCCGGCGTCCCAGCCGGTGTTATAACCGGCGGCGATCGCAACCCCGTCCGGCGAAAAAGCGATCTGCGGAAAATCGAATCCGGTATCCACCGTCAAAGTGCGCACCAGCGAGCCATCCGAAGTACGCCACAATTTGACCGCGCGTTGGCTCGCAATAGCGCCGGCGATGTATTGCCCGTCCGGCGAGAATGCGATCGAGTAAGCTTCCGCGCCGACCGGAATCGATAGCAGCAGCGCGCCGGTAAGAGGGTTCCAGAAATCGATCCCGCTCGTATCGCTCGAAGCGATAAAGGTTCCGTCCGGCGAAAACGCTACGTCTTTTATCCGGTGGGCCGGGCCGCCCGCGGGGTTATTATCGGCAAAAGTGCTGGCGATCGTCATGTCCGGCACATGCCATACGTTTATTTCCCGATCCAGCCTGCCTCCCGAAACTACATACTGGCCGTCGGGCGACAGACTGATATTGTGCGTGCCGTTAGTGTGGTCTCCCAGCAAAAACAATCGATTCGCGCCCGTCACCGACCAGAGGCTGATCGTGCGCGTCGCACCGCCCGAACCGCAGCCGGTGATCAGATACTGATCATCCAGCGTAAAGACCATATCGTTATTTCCATTGTGATAGGCGGAAAAAGACCGGATCAGCGAGCCGTCTTCGGCGTTTAAAAAATCCGAAGTATTACTGTCCTCCCTTCCCCATGCCAGAATCTGCCCGTTGTGAGAGAACGAGACGTGAGTATACGGATCTGCATCCGGTTTCGACCAGATGACGGTATTTTTCTGCGCCGGAACCGATGCGCCGGAAAAAAGAACCAGCAGCAAAGCCGCCTGAATTTTTAAGATAGTGTTGACTTTCGTGTGCTTCATAAAACAACCCCTCTTTGCATCTTCGATCCGTATGTATAAATACAAAACAGACCGAGCCCTTAGAACCTTAAATCCCTCGTTTCAAAGACCCAAATGCATTAAATCAATACGTGATTTTTTGATTTTATTTTAAAGCAATTTTTATACCTGTAAGTAGTAGATTTACCCGGTTTTTAGCCGAGACTTCGGTTCTAATCAGGTTGCAGGGATAAAAGATATTTCAGGGTATTTTTAGCGGTCATGTGGAAATTTGGGTGAGGTGTGTCCTTAAGCCGATTTGTCGTTCAGGAAATATCAATACTTTCAATTGCAGATTTTAATTTTGGAACATCCTGGGAAACTGTCTGCCAAATAATATCAAGATTCAATTTGAAATAATGATGAACAATTTTGTCTCTCATTCGCATCATTTCACTCCAGCTAATTTGCGGATTATTCACCCGAAATTCTTCACTTAAGTTTTTTGCGGCTTCGCCAATTATCTCTATGTTTCTAACCAGTGCATGCTGAAGCATTTTGTTCGCCAAAAACATATCCTTGCTGACATCGGAAATAAAATTCTCGATATTTTCACAGCATTCCATGATGTCGTAAAGATAAAGTTTGTCGTTTCTAACCTTCATACAGAACTTTTAAGTCGTTTAATACATTATCTTTGATAAGCGGATGCAGGGCGGCTTCGGTCGCCAGATCCACCTTGCGTCCAAACAAATCGACAAATTTGTCCTCTAATTGAATAAATTCTACCAATCCCACAGGTTCTTTTAATTTTACGAGCAGATCGATATCGCTGTCGCCATTATCTTCACCGCGCGCGACAGAACCAAAAACTCCGAGCATCGCGATGCCGTTTTCGCGGCAGATATCGTCCAGCTGATTCTTGAAGTTTTCGAGATTCATAAGGCTCACCCGGACAGATTTTAACATAGATTTTGGAGAGATTAACCGTGTCCGTTTGTAAGGTATCGAACAAAACTGATACCGGAACTTCATTTTTGCTCCAAAAGAGGTTATTCTAAAGCTACATGGAAGCGACTTCTCAGACCGAAGAATCAATAAAGAAAACACCCCTTAACGAAGAGCATCGCAAACTTGGCGGCAGGATGGTCGAATTTGGCGGGTGGGATATGCCCGTGCAGTATCCGGCCGGCACCATCGCGGAGCATCTGCGCACGCGCACCGCCGCCGGTCTGTTCGACGTTTCGCACATGGGCGAGATCCACGTCGATGGCCCCGACGCGATCAAATTCGTAAATTCCATCACCACCAATGACGTCACTAAATTGGTTGACGGGCAGGCGCATTATTCGGCGCTCACGCGCGAGGACGGCACGGTTATCGACGACCTGCTGGTTTACCGCTTCGGCGAAGAGAAATTGTTTTTGGTGGTCAATGCGGGCACGACCGAAAAAGACTGGACGTGGATCGAATCGCACCGCGGCGCGCACAATGTCGATCTGCGCCACGCCAGCGTCGAATATTGTCAGATCGCCGTGCAGGGGCCGAAAGCTCTCGGCATTTTACAGCAGCTAACGGCAACAAAGCTCGACGACATCAAGTATTACCATTTCACGACCGGCGAAGTTGATGGAGTTGAATCCATTATTTCGCGGACCGGTTACACCGGCGAAGACGGTTTCGAAGTCTATGCCGCCGCCGATAAAGCGGTGCAAATTTGGAATAAACTGCTCGCAGCCGGAGATTACGGCGCGGAAGAGGGCATTTTACCCGCGGGGCTCGCCGCGCGAAACACTTTACGGCTCGAATCGGCCATGTCGCTTTACGGGCACGAGATCAGTGACGAGCTTAACCCGCTCGAAGCCAACCTTGGCTGGATATGCAAATTAAATAAGGATTTCATCGGGCGCGATGCGCTGGTGAAAATAAAAGAGGCCGGGCTGAAGAAAAAATTGGTGGGCTTCGAAATGACCGAACGCGGCGGGATCGCGCGCGATGGACAGGATGTTTATGCCGGTGATGAAAAGGTAGGTTATGTCACGTCCGGCAGCCCGGCTCCCTTCCTCAAAAAGAATATCGGATTGGCATTCGTACCTGTGGAGTTGGCAAATACGGGGCAAAAACTTACAATTGATGTACGCGGAAAACGTTTAACAGCGGAAATCGTTTCTACGCCGTTTTACAAACGCAGTAAATAAGGATCAAGCAAGGTAGCTCCCCCACTGTTCTAAAGCACAAATTAGGCTGATGGACTCCGGATTATCTCAAGCGAGATTGGTTTGGCATTCATCTATACGTAGCTCGAAGAAGGAGTCTCGATGAAGATTTTACTCTATAACCCTGATAATGGAGTTACCCGCAATTTCATGCCTCATTTGTGGATGTTTTTGCTGCAAACGCTTACGCCCCCCGAACATGAAGTAATTTTAATAGACGGCAACGCTCATGCCATGACCGATGACGAACTGGTCGCATTCGCTTTAAAAGAGAATGTGGGCATGGTCGGCATCGGAGCGATGACCCGCATGATCGCCAAAGCCTACCGTGTGGCGGACGCGCTGCGCGATGCCGGTATCAAGGTCGTAATGGGCGGCCCGCACGTCACCGAACTGCCGAATGAAGCGCTGGGCAAAGACGGCGGAAAACGCCATGCCGACGCCGTCGCGCTGGGCGAAGCCGACGAACTCTGGGCAAAGATCTGCACCGACGCGGCAAACGATCAATTAAAGGACGTTTATGCCCCGCTCGACGAAAAAGGCCAGGATGTAAAACCCAGCCTCGACAATTATCCCGCGATCCCCTGGGAACATATCGAGCTCGATCAGTTCAATATGGTCCCGAAACGGCTGCGCTCGACCGTTGAACGCTTTCTCCCGGACTGGAAGAATTTTCACCTGATCCCGCTCGAATCCGGGCGCGGGTGCCCCTATGGCTGCGAATTTTGCACCGTGACCGGCTTTTTCGGCGATTCGATCCGTTTTCGCACAAATGAAAACGTGGTCAATGAACTGCTTCGGCTAAAAGCGCGCGCCAAAAAAGACGGGGGACAGATCGCCGTCTTTTTCGTGGACGATAATTTCGCGATCAATAAAAAACGCACCAAATCCCTGCTGCGCGACATGATCCAGGCGGGAGCGGTGCTTCCCTGGGTGGCGCAGATCAGCGCCAATCTGCTGCGCGATGAAGAATTGGTCGATCTGATCGCCGAATCGGGCGGCCGCGTGGTCTTTATCGGGATGGAATCGATCGATCCGGCAAATCTGGCCGACGTCAATAAAAATTTCAACAAGCCCGAAGAGTACGCGGAAGTGCTCCAGCGGCTTTCCGACCGCGATATTTACGCGATCACGTCGTTCATTTTCGGAATGGATAACGATACCAAGGGCTCGGCGCAGAAAACTCTTGACGCGCTGTCAAAATGGGCGCCGGGGCTGCCGGTTTTCGGACTGCTGACGCCGTTTCCCTCGACGCCGCTTTATACGCGGCTGGCCGCCGACGGCAGATTGTTCCGCCCTACCCACTGGCTCGATTTCGCTCCGTTCAAAATGGCGCACCGGCCTTTGAAAATGACGATCGAGGAAGCGCAGGATGAGGTCAAACTGGCGTGGGAAAAATCTTACAGCCCGGAACGCATCGCCGAAGCGCTGGAAACCATTAAAGACAAGCGCCTGGGACTTAGATTGTTCCACTTTGTCGCGCGCCTGACATTTCGCGGCATCTATTTCCCGCAGATGGGCTGGGGGGCATGGTCTAAGGTGTTATGGCAAAATCGCCGGGTCATTTGGGGATTCTCAAAAGAAGGTTTTCACGCCTGGCGCAACCGTGAAAAGGAAATTCCTGCCGAAGTTGAGGCAGCGTCTGTTGCAATTAAGTAAAGGCTCCTTTAAAATATTCTTTTTTAACAACTTATTAGAGGAGAATATAGGAAATTAATGGCAAACATTCCTGAGAATTTACGTTACAGCAAGGACCACGAGTGGGTTTCCGTTGACGGTGACGTCGCCACTATCGGAATTACGGATTATGCGCAGGGGTCGCTCGGTGACGTGGTCTATGTTGAATTGCCCAAAGCGGGCGATAAATTCAGCGCCCACGAAGCCTTCGGTTCGGTCGAATCCGTTAAAGCCGTTTCAGAAATATTTACCCCCATCGCCGGTGAGGTCACCGAGGCCAATGACGGTTTGAATGACACGCCGGAAGCGGTCAATACCGACTCCTACGGCGCGGGCTGGATGGTAAAACTGAAAATGGATAACCCCGGCGAAGCCGATGCGATGCTGAGCGCCGCCGAGTACGACGAATTTCTTAATGCCAGTGCATAATTGATAACGGATAGTGGATAGCCGGCGTTTCATTGCTATCCATTATCAGCTATCAGTTCTCAACTTTTAACTATGCGTTACATACCTAATTCCCCCGAGGAACGTGAAGAAATGCTTCACGTCGTGGGGCTTTCCAATGCGGAAGAGCTTTTCCGCTCGATCCCTGACGAAGTAAAACTTAATCGCGCTTTAAACATCACCGACCCGCTCGCCGAACCTGAAGTGATCGGCGGAATGGAAGCTCTGGGCAATGCCAATACAGCGGCGCGTAAGCCTTCATTTCTGGGCGCCGGAGTTTATTCGCATTTTTCGCCGACGGTGGTCGATCACCTGATCCAGCGCTCGGAGTTTTTTACTTCTTACACGCCGTACCAGCCGGAAGTTTCACAGGGCACGCTCCAATATATTTTTGAGTTCCAGACACTGATCGCGCAATTGACCGGCATGGATGTGGCGAACGCTTCGATGTATGACGGTTCGACCGCGATGGCGGAAGCGTTCCTGATGGCGCAGCGCGTCACCAAACGCGAAAAAGTTTTGGTTGCCGACACTGTCCATCCCGAGTATCTGCAGGTAGCCCACACTTATGTGCAGCATTGCGGGATTCAGCTTGAAACTGCCGCGTTCGACCAGGAAACCGGGCGGCTGACGGGATTGGATCATCTTGACGATCAAACCGCCGCGCTCGTCGTGCAGTCACCGAATTTTTTCGGTTGTGTCGAGGATCTCAAGTCTCTTGCCGACAAGGCTCATGCCGTCGGCGCGCTGCTGATCGTGGTCGTGGCTGAGGCGATCTCTTTCGGCCTGCTGGAATCGCCGGGCAAATGCGGCGCCGATATCGTCGTCGGCGAAGGCCAGTCTTTCGGCATCCCGATGAGTTTTGGCGGGCCGCATGTCGGCCTGTTTGCCACCAGTCAAAAATATGTCCGCAATATGCCGGGACGCCTCGCCGGCCTCGCCTACGATAAGAACGGCAACCGCGGTTTCGTGCTGACGTTGGCCACGCGCGAGCAGCATATTAAACGCGAAAAAGCGACTTCGAATATTTGCACCAATCAGGGATTGATCGCGCTCGCCGCTACCATCTACATGGAAACGATGGGTAAAAAAGGCCTGCAGGAAGTGGCGATGCAGAACGCGCAAAAAACCGCTTACGCAGCGAAACAGATCGCCGCGCTCGACGGCTTCGAGCTGGCATTTTCCGCGCCGAAATTCAACGAATTCGTCGTCCGCGCGTCGCGCCCGGCGAAAGAAATTCTGGAAACGCTGCGCACCGAAAAAGGCATCATTGGCGGGCTGGCGCTGTCGAAATATTATAAGGATCGTCCGAACGACATCCTGATCTGCGTGACGGAAACGAACACGAAAGAACAGATCGATAGTTTGGTTGAGGCTTTGAAGTGAAAATGAGGTCAGTAGCGTCGCCGTCAGCCGATGCGTGAAAGTGGGGCGGATTACGCATCGGCTAACGGCGACGCTACTGATCTCATGGCAAAACGACGAAAAATGATTCCCATGACCCAAAACTTTCCCAACGACTTCGACCGCAGAAAATTTTTGTCATCAGTCGGAAAAGGTTTTGGAATGATGGCACTGTCATCGTCCGTAGTGGGATCGCTCTTTGAAAATATACACGCAGCCGGTAAAAAAGTTGCTCACCTTTCGCCTGAGCAGACGGCGGCTGAGGAAGATTTTTGGGCGGTGATCCAGCAGTCTTTTTCGGTAACGCGCGGGATCGTCAATTTAAATAACGGCGGTGTCAGCCCGAGCCCAAAACTCGTGACCGAAGCATTCGTGCGCTACACCTGGCAGCAGGAAGACGCGACCGCTTACACGATGTGGCAGATCCTTGAACCGCAGTCGGAAACGATCCGGACGGGCCTCGCCGAAATTTTCGGCTGTTCGGCGGAAGAGATCGCGATCACGCGTAATGCCTCCGAATCGCTGGAAATTCTGCTGATGGGAATGGACTTTAAGCCCGGCGACGAGATCGTAACATCGACGCAGGACTACCCGCGTATGCTGACCACGCTGAAGCAGCGGGAAATGCGCGAAGGGCTAAAGCTAAATCTGGTCAAAGTTCCGATTGCTCCAAAAGATGCCAATGATCTGGCAACGCCATTTGAAAAAGCCATCACGCCGAAAACAAAATTGATCCTGGTTTCGCACCAGATCAATCTGACCGGACAGATCATGCCGGTTCGGAAAGTTTGCGAAATGGCGCGGGCGCGCGGGATCGAGACGATAGTTGACGGCGCTCACTCTTTTGCGCAGTTCGATTTTAAACAAGCCGATCTGCAGTGCGATTATTTCGGCACTTCCCTGCACAAATGGATCTACGCGCCGAAAGGCACGGGAATGTTGTACGTGCGGAAGGAAAAAATTCCGAAGATCTGGGCGCTGATGGCTTCGGAAGATAAGAATAAAAACGACATTCGCAAATTCGAAGAGATCGGCACGCACTCCGCCGCGATGCGGCTCGCCATCGGCGAAGCGATCCTCTATCACAACGCTATCGGCGGCAAACGCAAAGAAGCGAGGCTGCGTTATTTGTCGCGTTATTGGATGAACCGCCTTAAGGACGTGCCGAAGATCGGTTTCAACACTTCGTTCGACGACAACCAGTCCTGCGCGATCGGGAACGTAAAGATCGATGGAATAGACCCGGTCGCGATCGGCGGTTATTTGATGTCGAAGCACAAAATATTTACCACGCCGATCGTGCACGAAGAATTTACCGGCATCCGAATTACGCCGAATGTTTACACGACACTGTGGGAACTCGACCGGTTTTGCGATCTGATGGAGCGGATCGCGCGTAACGGAATACCGAAGGCCTGATAGAATGAGCAGTGTGCTTTAGTTAGTTGTTAAATGGAACAGGATAGAAAGATCGTAGAGCCCGATAACACTGCTGTACGGACAGCTTTATGGAGAGCGATGCACGTCCAGGTCGATCCGACACCTCATCTGATCGAAGATGAAATCGGATTGAAACTTGTCGCTCCCGGTAATGAATGGCGGCAGCGTCCGGACATGGACCCGGAGTTCACAAAACGCCTTCGCGCATCCATGGTGGCTCGCGCCCGGTTTATCGAAGACTTAGTTATCGAACAGAGCGCGCTGGGCATCGATCAGTATGTCATCCTCGGAGCGGGACTTGACACTTTTGCTCAGCGGCGGCGGGAGGTTGCCTCGACGCTTCAGATGTTTGAAATCGATCAGCCCGATACGCAAATGTGGAAACAGCGCCGATTGATCGACCTCGGCTTTGGCATCCCGGAGTGGCTGCATTTTGTTTCGGTTGACTTTGAAATTTCTTCCTGGTGGGAGCAATTGGTAAATTCGGGTTTTGACAAGGCCAAACCTGCGGTTGTGGCTTGCACCGGCGTTACCTTGTACCTGACAAAAGACGCGATCCTTGCTGCCCTGTGCCGGTTGGCAACACTTGCGCCCGGTTCAACGCTTGCAATGACGTTCTATTTGCCGATAGAACTGATCGATGAGGAAGACAAGTTTTTGCAGAAGATCGCAGAGAAAGGTGCCCGGGCGGCCGGCACTCCTTTCGTTAGCTTTTTTGCACCGGATGAGATCCTGGCATTAGCTCGTGAAGCTGGTTTTAAAAAGATCGAAACGATATCGAGCGGCGATCTTGCTAAACGTTATTTTGCCGATCGAAGGGATGATCTCACTCCCGCAAGCGGAGAAGAATTTTTGTTGGTAACGACATAATAGTTAGTATGCAAGTCTTTGAAAAACAATTCGAGGCCCGCTGGCGTGACGTCGATCCGAACGGACACCTGGCCAATACTTCGTACCTGGATTGCGCCGGCAATACCCGGATCGCGTATTTTGCTTCGTGCGGTTTTGCGCCCGGTGATTTTCAGAAATACGGTTTCGGGCCTGTGATCAAAAGCGATCTGGTGGAATATTTTCGCGAAATTCTCTTATTGGAAAAGTTTAAGATCACGATGGAAAACGGCGGAATGGCCCCGGACGGGTCGCGTTTCCGGATCGTGAACAATGTTTATAAGGCGGACGGGATTCTGTCCGCAAAAGTCTCCACGATCGGAGGCTGGCTCGGTTTCAAAGAACGAAAACTGATCGAGCCGCCGGAAATAATTATTAAAGCAATGAACGATCTTTCGCGGACGGAAGATTTTGCAGAATTAAAGTCCAGTATAAAAAAGTAATATGCCTATTAAAAAAGTTACATCGCATCCGACACAAAATGAAGGTTTGATATTTGAGCGTTCGCAGACGGGACGCGTCGGTTATCGCCTGCCGAAGCTGGATGTGGAAGAAACGGGTCTTGACGAATTGATGCCGGCCGAGCTTCGCCGCAGCGACGATCTTGAGGGCCTGCCCGAAGTTTCCGAGGTCGATGTGATCCGCCATTTCACGCGCATCTCAACCTGGAATTTTTCGATCGATCTGGGCATGTACCCGCTCGGGTCGTGCACGATGAAATACAATTCGCGGCTGAACGAAAAAGTCGCCCGCACCGCCGGACTGGCGAATCTGCACCCGCTGGCGCCGGAAGCGGAGGCGCAGGGCGCACTCGAACTCATCTATCGCCTGCAGGAAGACCTGGCGGAGATCACCGGCCTGCCGGGCGTGTCTCTGCAGCCCGCTGCCGGGGCGCACGGCGAAATGACCGGCGTGATGCTGATCCGCGCATTCTTAGATAAACGCGACGGCGCCGAATCGCGCAATCGCCGCGTGATGCTGATCCCCGATTCCGCGCACGGCACTAATCCGGCCTCGGCTCATCTGGCTGGTTTTAACGTCAAAACGATTAAATCGACGGCCGAAGGGCTGACCGACCTCGACCATTTGAAGGAGATCTGCGCCGAAGGCGGCGTTGCCGGTTTGATGCTGACCAATCCGAATACGGTCGGCATTTTCGAAACTAATATCAAAGAGATCTGCGACATCATTCACACCGCCGGCGGCCTGGTCTATATGGACGGCGCGAATATGAACGCGCTGGTCGGCGTGGCGCGTCCCGGCGATATGGGCGTGGATGTCATCCACCTCAATCTGCACAAAACTTTTTCAACCCCGCACGGCGGCGGCGGCCCGGGCTGCGGCCCCTGCTGCTGCACCGCCGAGCTTGCGGCCTTCCTGCCCGTTCCGCGTGTGGTGAAGACGGCAGAAACACGACCGTCAGGGAGTGTATCTTCGGATTCTCCGGCGGAGCTGCAATACAGATTAGACTATGACGTTCCCGAGTCGATCGGCCGCGTCAAAGCCTTCTACGGCAACTTCGGCATGATGATCCGCGCGCTGGCCTACATTCAGACGCACGGCGCCGAAGGGCTGAAAGAAGCGACCGAAGCCGCCGTCTTGAACGCGCGTTATGTCTCGCACAGCCTGGAGGAAGAATACGAAAAACCATTCGCTTCCGACTGTATGCACGAGGTGGTCTTTTCGCACAAAAAACAGTCGCGCACCGGCGTTCACACGCTCGACATCGCCAAGCGCCTGATCGATTACGGTTTCCACCCGATGACGATCTACTTCCCTTTGATCGTGGACGGCGCAATGCTGATCGAACCGACCGAATCCGTCGGCCGCGCCGATCTTGACGCTTTTATCGAGGCGATGAAGGACATCGCCCAGGAATCCATCGATGATCCGCAGCTCGTCATCGACGCGCCGCACTCGACCCGCATCGGACGCCTTGACGAAGCGACCGCCGCACGCAAACCGGTCTTGCGCTGGAAGCCGGACATGGAAACTTTGACTAAAACGGCGTAGAAATTAGAATGAACTCTAAACACGATCACGGCGGCCGGATGGCAGCACGAATATTGTTTATCATCGCAGTTGAATAAGCCGATCCTGTTTATTTGTATCAGAAATAAAGCTGTGATATTTTTCGCGGCTTTGTTTTTTTGCATGCTAAAGTACGCCTGCGCTTGTTTTGGCCTGTTTTTTTCTTACGATCCTGAAACGAATCTCATCTAAAACTCATACTATGATGTAAGAGAATTTTATCTAAGGTGGAGGGAATATGAAACAAATTCGCTTTGTCGTAATGATGTTTGCAGCTGCGGGCATTTTTTTGTCAAATAATTTTCAGGCGATTAACGGTACGACTAAGGTCACCGTTTATTCCGGTATGTGCGACGGCTCAGCTGCCTCGGCGATCGATGAGAAAAGATTTGTCGCTGCCAGTGATGAAATAAGCTCTGTCGGGTCCACCAATGTTTTAGGGATTTATTCCAATGAAGACGGCAGACAGATCGGTCAATTAAATTTATCTAAAACGCTTCAAAGTGATAAAGAAGCGGATATTGAAGGCTCTGCGCGAATTGGAAACAGAATATTTTGGATCTCTTCGCACGGCCACAATAAAAATGGAAAGCAGCGTCCGGAAAGGCTTAATTTATTTGCCACAGATCTGGAAAACGACAATCTTGTTCTAGCCCATAATGCTCAACCTTTTCCTGCTTATCATAAGCTGCTGGACGATATGATCGCAGATGCCCGTTATGCGCCATTCGGCTTAAAGGCGTTGAATGAAGGCGCATTATCTCCCGAAGCCGGCGGCATAAATATTGAAGGCCTGTCGGCCACGCCCGACAACAAATTGATTCTCGCATTCCGCAGCCCAGTTGTTGGCGGCAAAGCCCTGTTAGCGCCACTGGAGAACGGAAATGACCTGGTAGAAGGAAAAGCCGTTAAGGCTCTATTCGGCGCTCCGGTCGTTTTGGATCTTGGCGGGCTGGGTATCCGGGACATCGCTTATTCAAATAAAAAGAATGTTTATCTGATTATCGCAGGCGCGGTGGACGATTCCGGTAAATTTTCCCTGTTTGAATGGAACGGTAAGAGCGAAAAGCCGAAAAAAGTGGAGAATGTCGATTTTACCGGCTTTAATCCGGAAACGATATTTATTTATCCGGAATCCGGCAGAACGCAAATTTTAAGCGACGACGGAAGCATAAAAAATGCCGACGGGGTCGAAAACAAAGATTTGCCCGATGCCAAAAGATCTTTTCGGGGTATATGGTTGATCCCGGTTTGTGACTGGTCTTTGGAAAACTAACTTTATTATCAAACGGGGGCGATACAATGCCCCCCTACCATCGATCCCGGTAACTTCTCTGCGGACGCTCCGCAGTCTGAAAATTTCTGCGCCCAGGTAGAGCAAATCTCAACCTTGTGATGCAAAACAGCTTGAGCAACCAGCAGCAGTTAAACGTTCTGGGAGTGGCGGCCTTATCCCAGATCATTAACTTGCTTATTTCACGCGGGGAAAATAAAACTCCCCAAAATTAATTAGATAAGATCAAAACGAACCGGATCCAGCCTGGGCGACAGTTACAGACGTTGCGTGGGCTTTTTCTTTTTCATATAATTTTAGACTACGAAATATTGGCCTTCCACGTTTGCCCCTGCGAATAGACTTTAACTAAGGAGTATTTTTATGTCGCAACCAGTTCAGGCAGTTCAAGCCCCCCAAACCGCTGAAATCAACGAAGAAAAAATGAATGCCTTTTTAGGCAAAGTGGTCGGAGATTTTGGCGCGTCGCTAAGCTCGGTATTGTCATATATCGGGATCAAACTCGGACTTTACAACGCCGTCGCCGACAGCAGCGGCCTGACATTGGCCGAACTTGCCGAAAAAACAAATACGAACGAACGCTACGTGCGTGAATGGATGGTCAATCAGGCGAGCGGCGGTTACATCGAGTACGATCCGGAAACGAAGAAATATTCCATGACCGTGGAGCAAAAAACCGCCTTGACGGACGAGGATAGCCCGTTTTATGTAGGCGGTGGTTTCTATGTGGTAAAGGCGATGGCTAGCGCGCAGCCGCGCATCACCGAAGCCTTTCAAAACGGCGGCGGATTGCTGTGGGGGGACAATGACCCCGATCTTTTTATCGGGGTTGAAAAATTTTTCCGTCCGGGTTATCACGCGCACCTTAACGCGGCCTGGATTCCGGCCCTGACAGGCGTTGAAGAAAAATTAAACACCGGAGCTAAGGTCGCCGATGTGGGCTGCGGCCACGGCGCCTCAACCATGATCATGGCACAGGCGTTTCCGAATTCAACTTTTTACGGATTTGATAATCACGAAGCGTCGATCGAAACGGCGCAAAGAAAAGCCGAAGACGCCGGGCTTAGCGATCGAGTACATTTCGCAGTTGCGAATGCCGGCGATTTTCCTGATGAGAAATACGACCTGATCGCTTTTTTCGACTGCCTGCATGACATGGGCGATCCGGCGGGCGCGTCCAAACGCGCGTTTGAAACTCTCGCCGATGACGGCAGCGTTATGATAGTCGAACCGATGGCGGGAAACACCACCGAGGAAAATTTCAATATTATCGGCAGAACTTTTTCGGCCGCTTCGACGCTTTGCTGCACGGCAAATTCGATGGCGCTCGGCGGTCCGGCCTTGGGAGCGGTCGCTACCGAAGAGGCGCTGCGCGACACGGTGATGTCCGGCGGATTTAACGAATTTCGCCGCGCCACGGAAACGCCTTTTAACCGCGTTTTTGAAGCCCGGCGTTAAGATCCGTCGGCTCAAACCGGGAACGAAGTGACCGGCTTCAGAACGTAGCGAAGATTAATAGCCGGTCACTTCGTTCCCGGTACTGACAGTAAGGGCTGGACTTTGATGGTACGAAGGCAAAAATAACAAAATGAAAATTTATTTCGCCGGCGCCATTCGCGGCGGCCGCGAAGATCAAAGGCTCTATCTGCAAATTATCGAACTGCTTCGTAATTACGGCGAAGTCCTTACCGAACACATAGGCGGCATTAACTTAACCTCCTCCGGCGAAGAACTGGCCGACAAAGCGATCTCTGATCGCGACCTTGCCTGGCTTAATGACGCTGACATTCTTGTTGCCGAAGTGACCTCCCCCAGCCTCGGCGTGGGGTTTGAACTCGGGAAAGCTACCGAATGGAAAAAACGCGTACTCTGTCTTTATCGTCCCGGCGAAGGCCGTTCCCTTTCCGCCATGATCGGCGGCAGCGCGGACATCCAGGTTTGCGAATACCGGGACATTTCCGAACTCAAAGAAATATTTGATGAATTTTTCCGTGTAGGATAAATTTTCCAAAATGACTCAATTCTCTGTCGATTCTCATTTCGAAGGAATAAATTATGATGACACAAACGGCAAATTCGCAGCAGGAAGCTCTGGTACTGGATCTTTATCACGCTTTGCTCGATAGATGGAACCGGCGCGACGCTCACGGCTTTGCCGCGCTCTACCAGGAAGACGGCAATACCATCGGATTTGACGGCAGCCAGATGAACGGCCGGGAGCAGATCCAGTCCGAGTTGAGCCGGATATTCGCCGACCACCCGACCGGCACTTTCGTCAGCAAGATAAGAGAAGTGCGTTTTCTTTCTCCCGAAGCCGCGCTGCTGCGAGCGGTCGTCGGGATGGTTCCCGATGGGGCGTCCGATATCAAACCAGACGTCAGCGCCGTTCAATCTCTCGTCGCGGTAAAACACGACGGCGATTGGCAGATCGCGCTTTCGCAAATGACGCCCGCCGAGTTTCACGACCGGCCCGAACTGGCCGAGGCCCTGGCCAAAGAATTACAGGAAGTGCTGGAAAAAGATCGAAAAATTTAAAACTACTTTCCGCCCGCAAGCGAAACTAAAAACGAAGTTTATGCGAAACGCAGGTGTTCGCACCGGCCCCGTTTTTCCGGATCTTAAAATAAGTAAAAGGAATCTACTCGATGAAAACATTTGCGGTTTTCCTGTTATCTCTGTCTCTTTTTAGTGTTTCTTTTTCTCAATCCGTAAAAATAAAAGAAAAGGATCTTGACCGTTTAAGCGGCGCCGGGTGGGCCGGCGATTTGGCCTATCTCGATTATTCGAGCGGTAAAAAAGTCTCGATATCCTGCAATCTCACGGTCAGTAAAGCGGCGGGGAAAAATAATGCCTGGCTATTTTCCTACGAATATCCGAAAGAACCCGGCGCAAATGAAACGGAAACCGTCCTGCTTTCGGACGGCGGCAAAAAACTCGACAGCGAAACCGTGATCCAGCGCTACACCCTGCCCGATAAAACCTTAAAGATCGTGACGCAAAAAGAAGGCAGCGACAACGACAAAAAAGCGCTGTTCCGGTTCACCTATCTGATAAGCGAAAAAACCTTTTCCATCAAAAAAGAGGTCAGGTATTACGAAGACAAGGCGGCATTTTTTGAAAGAAATGAATTTAGCTGGAAAAGATAGCGTTCAGCTTCTCTTTCGCAATTTATTGTAGTGGCCAGTTTGGATTTATTTATTAGCTAAAAAACTTTACCGATAAGGTTGAATAAATACGGCTGGGTGCAGAATGCTTTTTTCGTGTTATTTAGTGTTATTTCGTGGTTTCTGCCTTTATTGCCTTTAGAAATAAGGCTTAAGAAATAACCACGAAACAACACTAAAACACACGAAAAAACCACCCCCATGCTTACCGCAGCCCCTCCTCCTTCGCAAGGAAGTTTTTTGCGCTTCCTTCTTTGCGACGGAAGCCGGATTTGCAGACCTGAATGAACTCTTATATATTAAGTTTGCAATAGTTACCGACGCTGCCGGACCTTCCGGCGAAATAAATCTATGATCAAAATTGGGGTTCCGAAAGAGACACACCCGGATGAGCGGCGCGTCGCCGCCACGCCTGAGACGGTGCTGCGCCTGCGCAAGCTCGGTTTCGAGGTCGCGGTGCAATCGGGCGCGGGCGACGAGATAAATTACTCGGACAGCGCCTACCGGGAAGCGGGCGCGGAGATCATCGAAAGCGTAAAAGCGCTTTGGGCCGCCGCGGACGTAGTAATTAAAGTCCGCCCGCCGGAGGAACACGCGGTGCTGGGCTTTCACGAAGCCGATCTGCTGTCGGAAGGCAAAATTCTGATCGGATTCATCTGGCCGGCGCAAAACCGCGAACTCCTCGACCGGATGGCTAAAAGAAAAGCCACCGTCTTCGCCATGGACAGCGTGCCGCGTATTACGCGCGCGCAAAAAATGGACACGCTTTCGGCGATGGCAAACATTGCCGGCTATCGCGCCGTGATCGAAGCCGCCGCCAACTTCCCCCGCTTTTTCGCCGGGCAGATCACGGCCGCCGGGCGCATCGATCCGGCAAAAGTGCTGGTGATCGGCGCCGGTGTCGCCGGGCTTTCCGCCATCGGGGCCGCGCGTTCGCTGGGCGCGATCGTTAAGGCTTTCGATCCGCGATCGGTCTGCAGCGACCAGGTGCGCAGCATGGGCGCCGAGTTTCTGGAAGTAAACGTCACCGAAGAGGGCGAGGGCACCGGCGGCTACGCCAAAGTGATGAGCGACGCTTTTCTCAAAGCCGAAATGGCGCTGTTTGCGGCGCAGGCGATGGAGGTCGATATCATCATCACCACCGCCCTGATCCCCGGCAAACCCGCGCCGACGCTGATCACGACCGGGATGGTCGAAAGCATGAAGCCCGGTTCGGTGATCGTCGATCTGGCCGCCGAACAAGGCGGAAATTGCGCCATGACGAAACCCGGCGACGTCGTCAAATACAAAGGCGTGACGATCGTCGGCTATACCGATCTGCCGAGCCGGATGGCGACCATGGCCAGCCAGCTTTACGGCTCGACGATAGTGGCGCTGCTTGAAGAATTGAAAAAAGGCGACGAAATAAATGTCGATCTGGAAGACCAGGTAATTCGCGGCGCGCTGGTTTTACACAACGGCGAATTGACCTACCCGCCGCCGACACCGCCGCCTTCACCGGAACCGGGTGTGCCGGCGCATAGCACCGCCAGCAAGGTTGCCACGGCCGTCGCGCACGGCGCGGCTCAGCAGGGACAGGAAAAAGGTTTGAATTTGCTTTGGCTGGTGCTGGCGGGCGCGGCGCTGTTCGGGATCGGACTGGTCGCCCCGGCAGGGGCGCTCGGGCATTTCACGGTCTTTATGCTGGCCTGCTTTGTCGGGTGGCAGTTGGTCTGGAGCGTTAAACCGGCACTGCATACGCCGCTCATGAGCGTAACCAACGCCATCAGCGGCATCATCCTGATCGGCGGCATGCTCCAGCTTTCAGGAACGGCGTTTTCCCTTACCTCGATACTCGGCGCGATCGCCGTTCTGCTTGCGGCGATCAATGTCGCCGGCGGATTTCTAGTGACGAAAAGAATGCTGGCAATGTTTCATAGGTAAATTAGTAAGGTATTGATGTGTGAAGTGAAGAGAGCGCAAAGAAAATACTAGTTAGCTAAGAGCGTATTAAACAGATTATTCGGATCTAGCCTCGTCCACGAGGCTTTCCGCCGGAGGCGGTCATTAGCCGCGTCGTTCACGACGTGGTAAAGCAAAACGTAGATAACGGCAGCCCGTTTCAACGGGCTTAACAAAAACCCGGCTTTAGCCTAGGACAATCGATGGCGCGGAGTATATATTCTGAGATCAACCTGCATATAACTTGGCATACAAAAGATAGTCTGCCAATGATCAATGAACGTATCGAACCAGCACTATACAAATATTTAACCAACAAGGTGATCAAAACGCCCGGGACAATATTTCATGCCATTGGCGGGATCGAGGATCATCTTCATGTGGCGGTTTCGATCAAGCCGACAATTGCTATTGACGAATGGATAGGGCAATTGAAGGGCGCAAGTTCGCACGAAATAGGAAAAGCGCTGCAATGGCAGCACGGATACGGCGTGGTAAGCTTTGGTACTAGAGATTTAAGATTACATACTGAATCAGAAAGAACATCACCGGCGTGGCAATATTCACGACCGGTTAGAACAGATACAAGAAGACGGCGATTAAGGTCCGTTGGTTAAGGACGTTAAAACGCCCTTTATTATTTTACAATCTGACCCATGCCGTAAACGGCATGGCTATTGACCGCGAAACGCGGAAAACCGTTAAAATCAGGCCACTAAACTAAATGCGAGACAGTCTTATCATCATTGCCTACATCGCCGCGAGCGTTTTGTTCATCATGAGCCTCGGCGGATTGTCGCGGCAGGAAACTGCGCGGCGCGGAAACTGGTTCGGCATTCTGGGAATGCTGCTGGCGCTGGTGGCGACGGCCGCAAGGGTGGAAACGTCGGGCTATCTGATGCTCGCCGCGGCGTTGATTCCCGGCGCGGCGATCGGGGCGCTGGTGGCTTCGCGGGTGCAGATGACGGCGATGCCGCAGCTGGTGGCGATCCTGCACAGCTTTGTCGGTGCGGCGGCGGTGCTGGTCGGCTTTGCCACCTACACCGGGCATCACCAGATCGCCGAGGGCGAGGCAGCCCTTCACATTGCGGAAATTTTTATCGGCGTCTGTATCGGCTCGATCACGTTTACCGGATCGGTGATCGCATTTGCAAAGCTCCAGGGGACGATCAGCGGCAAACCGCTGCTCCTGCCCGGCAGGCACATAATCAATATTTTAATGGTGGCGGGAACGGCGGCGCTGGGCGTTTGGTTTTTTCAGGCATCGATCGGAGGCGGCACCGACGGCCAACTTCCTCTTCTGATCGCGACCGCGCTGACCGGAATTCTCGGCGTTCATTTCGTGCTCGCGATCGGCGGGGCCGATATGCCGGTGGTGGTTTCGATGCTCAACAGTTATTCCGGCTGGGCGGCCGCCGCCGCTGGGTTCATGCTCGGCAACGATCTGCTGATCATCACCGGCGCGCTCGTCGGCAGCAGCGGCGCGATCCTGAGTTATATTATGTGCCGCGGAATGAACCGCTCGTTCGTCAGTGTCATGCTCGGCGGGTTCGGCACCGAAAGCGGCGTATCGTCTTCGTCAGCCGCGGCGCCGGCGGGCGACGTGCATTCCATCGACGCCGAACGCGCGGCCGAGCTAATGCGCCAGGCTCGCAAGATCGTGATCGTGCCGGGCTACGGGTTGGCGGTGGCGCAGGCGCAGCACGCGCTGGCCGAAGTCGTGAAAATTTTGCGCGAACGCGGCGAAGAAGTGCGTTTTGCCATTCACCCGGTCGCCGGACGCCTGCCCGGCCATATGAACGTCCTGCTCGCCGAAGCCAATATTCCTTACGACATCGTTTTCGAAATGGAAGAGATCAACGACTCGCTCAAAGACACGGATCTGGTGCTGGTCATCGGCGCGAACGACATCGTAAACCCGAGCGCAATGGAGGACCCGGCCAGCCCGATCGCCGGAATGCCGGTGCTGAGAGTTTGGGAAGCCCGCGACGTGATCGTAATGAAACGCAGCATGGCGAGCGGGTACGCCGGTGTGGATAACCCGCTTTTCTTCCGCGAAAACACGTTAATGCTGTTCGGCGACGCCAAAAAAGTCGTGGATGAAATACTCACCGCGATGCGCTCTTAACCATAAAGTTTAAAGGCCATATTCAAAGGAAACCCTTCAGGGCGATCAGGATACTAAATTAGCAACTGATGTTATTATTAAACGTCGGGGCGACTTAAAATATTTAGTATGAAAAACGTCCGTTTATGAAAAAGCCCGTTTCCAATATTCCCACGATCCTGTTTTTGATCATATTTTCAATCGGCACCGCCATTTGCGTAAACGCGCAGGATTGCAAGAGTAAAAATTCCGCCGCGGATAAGGTGGATAAAGTGGATAAAGACAATAAAGCAAAAATCATAGCGAGCTTGGCAAAACCGGTTTCCTTAAACGATAAGCCGGTAAAGTTTTCTCTAACTCTGGCTGCTTCCGCAAATACTCCGCAAGATACATTACTATCCAGGATCGACAAAGCTGCGGCGAACAACCGTATCTATATTGTTTTAAAAGACTTATGCGCGGCAGCCCCGCCCGGCGTGCTTTACCATGTCTATTTGGATCTTCCCGATAACACCAGGCCGGCCGACCATGGCGATAATTATGTCGGTTCTTTGAATTTTTTCGATGCGGAAGTTCTTCCGAACGGCCGGTTTTTTAGCTTTGATGTGACGGATATAATTCGAAATTTGCGGGCAAAGAAAAAATTAAGTGAAAATGCCGCCTTTACTATTCTTCCTGCCGGAGTTCCCGAAGCGGGCGCAAAACCTGTCATTGGTGTTATTAATTTGATCGAACAATGATCGAATCGTCGTTAGATCAGTAGTTTACAAAAATTTTCCAGTTCCGCACGGCCGCGTATCCTTCGCCGGTATTTTCGTTTTTAAAATTACTTTTAACCTCCGGAATAAGCTTAGCAAGATTATTTGTGAATATCCGGCTTTTTAGTGCTATATTGACTTGTTTCTACGATTTTTAGCACTAACCGGCAACGGCATGTTTCCCAAGGCAATTCTGTGTGCCGTTTCGGTTAACGCGCCTTCTCCCAACAATTTATCGTCTGAGAAGGCTTTGATCTAAGTCACCAGACCAGGAGGAAAGTTATGTCTAAAGTTTCTCGACGCGCGTTTCTTGCCGGCGCGGCGACCATACCCTTTGCCGTATGGTTTGAAAAATATGCTTCCACGCCGGTTTCCGCAAAAGCTTATATTCGTTACGATGCAACCAGTCCCCAGGGCCAGTCGATGCTGAAATTATACGCAGCCGGGGTCCGCAACATGAAAAATGCCACTGCTGACGATACCCGCGGCTGGGTTTTTGAATGGTATACCCATCGCGTCAGAAACGATTCCACCAAGCCGGCCCAGATCAACGCCATTTATCCGAATCCGGCAGACCCCCGCCGCGTTTGGGCGCAAAATATCTGGAGCACCTGCCAAAACCATTCCAGTATTCCGGGTCACGAAAATTTCTTTCTGCCCTGGCATCGGATGTATGTATTCTTTCTCGAACGCATAGTGCGGCAGGCATGCAAGGACAATTCGTTTACCCTTCCGTATTGGAATTATTCGGTTACAGGGTCGGCGCACGGAGTAATACCGAAAGAATTTCGCCTGCCAAACGATGCTCTTTTCAAATCGCTCTATATGCCAAACCGCAATACCGGTGTAAATGGCGGGCAGCCGATAGATCAGGGCCAGCCCGGGAATCCGTTAAGCACGGATTCTTTGAAACAATGCACTTACAGCTCGGTGAATGCCTCCATTCCGGGATTTTGCCTGAAGCTGGATTCGGGACTCCATGGTAATGTCCACGTTATGACCGGAAATACGACCAACATGGGCAGCGTGGCCTGGGCGGCCAATGATCCGATCTTTTGGGCCCATCATTGCAATATCGACCGTCTGTGGGCCAGCTGGAATCGCGGCGGCAGGAAAAATCCGACGGATGCGACCTATTTGTCACAAACGTTTTACTTTATCGACGAAATTGGAAACCAGGTAGTCGGCACCGTAAAAGACTTTGTCGATATCGTTCCGTTAAATTACACCTACGACCATTTTGAACCGGTAACTCCGTGCCTGACCATCAAATTCCCGCCGCTTGCCAGCCTGAAAGTAAGATGGGCACTGCCCAGAAGAGTACCGATCGAATTAAAGCGAATCCCCATTCGGATCCCGCTTGAATCAGTCGATACCAGCGACATCAGAGGCGAAAAAACTTTCAGCGCTCAACTGAGGACATTGGCGAAATCACGCAATCTCTATTTGGTCGTGAGAAATCTCACCACCAGGACCCAGCCGGGCGTACTCTATAATCTCTATCTCAATTCGGCAACCGATAATTCAAAAACCAATTTGGTGGGAACGATCCAGTTTTTTGATTCGGAGATACACGAGGACGGTGCTCACAACACTTCTCATTCCAATGAGAAAAACGACGGCGGCGATAAGTTTTTCAGTTTCGATATCACCGATCTGGCTAAAAAATTACAGGGATCGCTGGGCGAAAAGCCTATTTTAACGATCGCTCCGGTGGGAGAACCCGCTGCCGGCGCAGCCCCCGTGATCGGAGAGATTTCCCTGGTCGAACAATAAGATAGAACAGTAAGAGTTCATTAGTTTCCGAATCCTGACCCAATCCGGCACAGGCTCCTTAAACTTTTTTGAGGGGCCTGTCAGCGGGACAATATTGTCTTACTCAATAAGCTTAAATAAGTAATTCCAGCCTTACGATTGATTTAATAAGGAGCAGACCATGACCCACTTCACCAAAGATGCGATCGATGCCAGGTACAAAAACCATTTTGGTTATATCGCCGGATACCTGCCGAAAGACCGGGCGGCCGTTGATGAATTTCAAAAAGCGCTCAAAAAAAATATCGAAGACGCCAGAAGTGACGGCGAGGAAAAACCGTACACTAAGTCCGTGGCCGAGCTGGCAAAACTGATCGAGCTAAACGGCGTCGTCCGAATGTATGTGACGCAGATGATCGCTCAGCAGCCCGAAGATAATAAGACCGTTGACAGCATACCTAATATGCTGGCGATGCTGAACCAGATCGTCACCACCGCGCCCGCCTACAATCCCGATCCGAATAAACTGAATAATTTTCCCGTGTCCGCTTTGTTCACTTACCTGATGATGACTCCCGCCGGCGAGGCCATTTTCCGGGACGCGGCATTTAACACGGCGATAGCAAACGTGCTCCGGGAATGGTGCGCATATCTTGACAGCCCGGACAGTAGATATGTGCTGACCGAAAATGCGGACGGGTGGCTGTCGCAATCGGCTTACTGGTACAACAAATTGTACGAATTCGTAATTCCCGACCAATCGAAACCTCACTGGGGCTTCGAATCTTTCAACGCTTATTTTCACCGCGAAATAAAACCGGAGGCCCGCCCGATCGATCAACCCGATAACCCTAAGGTCGTCACTTCGGCCAACGACGGCACGGTATATAACATTGCCTCGAACGTCCAGCCGCTGGATACGTTCTGGTTGAAGGGGCAAAATTACTCGCTGATAAACATGCTCAACGATCAGTACGTAGATAGATTTATCGGCGGGACCGTTTTCCAATCGTTTCTGAGCGGCGCGGATTATCACCGCTTGGTATCGCCCGTAGCCGGTGTGGTGCGAAGGGCCGAAGTCGTAAACGGTTTGATGTTCAGCGACGCTGAATCCGCCGGGTTCGACCCTACGGCGGCGACATATTCGCAGGGGTACGAGGCTTCGGTAAATACGCGCGGGTTGGTCTTCGTCGAAAGCGAAGATCCCAATATCGGCATGGTCTGCGTGATGCCGATCGGCATCACCGAAATATCTTCCGTGACCATCACCGCTAAAGAGGGCGACACGGTTAAGAAAGGCCAGCAACTGGGATATTTCAGCTACGGCGGTTCGAGCATGTGCCTCGTTTTTCAACCGGGCGCGATCGACCGGTTCACCGTGCCGAACCGCCCCTCAGGCAACAGCCCCGACGACGGCCCTCCGATCCGGGTCAACGCGCAAATTGCGGTGGCGAGGTAGTTGAGTCATCCAGCAAAGATTGCTTTGAAAAAGTATCATTTGGAAGTGTTATCAGGCCGTTAATTCCCTATCGGATCGCAGGTAAATATTATGTTTCAATCTCAACCTTCTTCAGAATTTCTCCCGGAACTTTTAGCTCTCTTCGTCGGTGTCGGCGCCGCATTAGCGACATTTGTCGCTTCCGTTATGGCTGACGAGCAGGAACAGCGATTAAAGAACGGCACCTTTGGAGCAATTGCCGGAAGCGCAATCGGCGGTATTGCAGCGGTAATGAACAAACAACCCGATTTATTAATAGTCGGTTTTCTTGGTTCGGCGGTCGGCGGTTTACTTGGATGGGGAGTATTCCTCTGGTTATCCTATAGGGTCGGTAAGCCTGGGGGGCGAAACTGGTTGGAGTATTATGCCGGTGGATTTAAGGGCTTGCGTGATAAATTAAATCTGGATGATCAGCAAATTTTACTAAGCGCTATCGACGCCTGGAAAAATAACTTCAGTCGTACGATCTCTTACCAAAGGCATACATTACTATCCTTCCAAAAAAGTGCTGAAACGGATAAATACTCTCGACTGATGATCAAGACATGGCTGATTTTGACGGTGGATATATTTGCATTGATCTTAAAAACTTTAGCCGATAAACCCATATACCAATCTCGTGTTACGGTGATAATATTCGGGAAAAAGGAGGAAAAGATCGTCGGGAAACATTGGATCAGTTACACAGGTCCCCTGTTGGAGCATAAACCCCGGGAATTTAATGAAGGTTCCATTGGTTATAAAGTCCTGACAGGTGAGGAACAATCTCCTTACTTTGCCACCACCAAAGAAGTCAAAGATAAAGGTCAGGATCGCGGCCAGCTAACCTACAGGTCATTTTATACATTCAGATTGAATGGAAGTGCTGTCTTATCTATCGATTGGCCGGAAGATCTCAAAGAAAATCCAGAACCGGATCAGTTTGTAAAACGGGCTGTGGATTTATTTCAGGTTGATCTGACCCCTTCCATTACTGCCTTATTAGAAAATTGGTCAATACCCTTACAAAAGGAGTTGGGATTAGACCCCCTTTAGTCTCATTCTTTCTATTGATAGATCAACTATTTTTTTTGGGTCAAAGCCGATCTATTTACGATCTCGTCGCCGAACAGATGTTGGTGGCGGTCACTTGGCCGTACCAGAGCGCCGCCAATGAACAAAATTCGCCTGAGTCGATGCCGATGACGGTTCGTTACCAGAGGCAGCGCGCAAAATCGCCATGGCGAGGTAGTTTATACGGATTTACTGAATTAAGATGCAAATACGTTTCGCATTGGAGGTTTTATGTATCCCTGGGGTAATTAACAAACAGTAGAAAAGATTCAAATTACAAGCAACCGTTTAGGGACAAAGTGGCTCAGGAATGATTGGATGGCGAGGTTTGTTCTGTCATATGAATCAAGGCCAATCTTTCGACAACTTTCCCGCCGAGCAGGTGTTTTTCGATGATTTCGGGCACATTGGCGGCGGTGACCTGGCCATACCAGACGCCTTCCGGATAGACGAGCACGGCGACGCCGATGGAGCAGAAACCGACCGAACCGCAGTCTGTCAGCATGATCGAGCCGTTAGGATTGCGGCCTTTCGATTCCTTGCCGTATCGCAGATCGCGTCTTTCCAACTCTTCTTCAAACGCGGCTTTGACTTCGGCGCTCCCAACCGGCATACATGATTTTCCGTTGCACACAAAAACGTGATGCGTGATCGGCGCGTTTATCACGGGCGCAAGTTTTTCCAGCTGCTCCTGGTCGGTGATGAATTTCTTTTCAACCATTGCTCGGCGTAAAAATCTAGCTCAATAATTTTAGCGTTTCTTCCCACTGCGCAAAAAGCTCATTCATCGTTTTTTCCGTCTGCTGGTACTCGGCGGAAATTTTGCCGAGCTTTTCCGGCGAAGCGGCAATTTCGGGCTCGCTCATTTGGCGGGTGAGTTCTTTTAGCTGCTCTTCCAGACGGGCGATATCTTTTTCCGCATCGGCGGCTTTTTTCTCGAGCTTTAACTGCTCATTTTTGCTTTTGTTACTCTGTTTAGGCTTATTTTCTTTGACCGGATCTTTTAGGGGGGCGATATCAACTTCGATCACGTCTTCTTCGATCTGGCGGCCTTTCCAATCGTGGTATTCGGAATAGTTTCCGTCAAAAAGATCGTAGCCCGCGTTTCTGCCGAGAGATAGGATCTGTTCCGCGATCTTGTCGAGGAAAAAACGGTCGTGGCTGATGACGATGATCGTTCCGTCGTATTCGATCAGCGAATCTTCCAGCGCCTCGCGCGAGGGGATGTCAAGATGATTGGTCGGCTCGTCCAGCACCAGCACGTTCACGCGCGAATAGATCAGTTTTGCCAGCGCCAGCCTTCCCTTTTCACCGCCCGAAAGATCCCCGACGCGTTTATAGACGTCGTCGCCGACAAAAAGAAATTTCGCCAGGTAACCCCGCAGCGCGCCGTCCGTGACGTTAGGTTCGGCCACCCGGCGCAGTTCGTTAATTATCTCGTTGCGCGCGTCCAGGTCTTCCAGGTGCTGCGAATAGTAACCGATGTTCGTTTTCGAACCCCAGCGATAGTTGCCGGAAAGGCCCTGAATTTTTCCCAAAACCGTTTTTATCAGAGTCGTTTTTCCGGAACCGTTTCCCCCGATGATGCCCAGTGAATCGCCGCGGCGAACGGTCACAGTCAGATCTTTCAGCAGCGGCGTGTTTTCATACCCGACGGTCAATTCATCCGTCACCAGAATTTCCCCGCCGGCGCGCGCCACCGAATTCAAACTAAAATTGCCGCCGCTTTTGTCGCCCTTGACCGAATCCACCCGGTCCAGACGTTCCAGCATATTGCGCCGCGATTTTGCCAGCTTGGTTTTTTGGCCGGCGATATTGCGGCGGATAAAATCTTCGGCCTTGGCGATCAGCGCCTGTTGATTTTCGTAGGTGCGGCGCTGGGCCTCGCGGCGTTCTTCGCGGATCTCGACGTATTGCGAATAATTTCCGGGACTGCCGTAATTCCTGCCGTCGTCGATCTCGATAGTGCGGGTGGTGGTGCGGTCGAGGAAATAACGGTCGTGGCTGATGATGACAAACGCTTTATCGTAAGTCCGCAAAAATTCTTCCAGCCATTCGACGGAGTTTATGTCGAGGTGATTGGTCGGCTCATCCAACAGCAAGAGATCCGCATCCGTCAGCAGCAGACGCACCAGCCCGAGACGATTTTGCTGCCCGCCGGATAAATGCGCGACGTCCTGCGACCAGGTTTCCCTGGGAAAATTTAAGCCGAGCAGAACGGCTTCGGCGCGCGCCGTCGCTTCGAATCCGCCGCCGTGCTCGAATTCATGCTGCAGATCGCTGTAACGGGCATAGATCGCATCCAGCTCCTGATCGGGCTGCGACATACTCCATTCCAGACGCCGCATTTCCATCTCGATGTCATTCAACTTTTGAAAGGCCGAGATCGCAAACGAATGGACGGTCATTCCCGCGTCAAAATGAACGTGCTGCTCCAGCAAGCCCATTTTCAGATTGGAAGCCTTGATGACCTCTCCCTCATCGGGGCTTTCAATCCCCGTGAGCATACGAAAAATGGTGGTTTTGCCCGCGCCGTTGCGCCCGACCAAACCTACCTTTTCCGCAGGGTTTATCTGGAAACTGACCTCGTGCAGTATTTCATGCCCGGCGTAAGATTTATTTACTTCTGAAAAACGAAAAAGCATATTGAAACGAAAATGACAGGGGCAATTTTCATGCCGCCTGTCATTTTATACGGTTTTCAGCCGATGGCTATTTATTGACCGGAGCGGCGGCGTTTGCCGGCTTGAGCGGAGCCGGTGTTTTGGCATTGCCGGTATTGGCGTTAGCGTTACCCGGTGTTGACGCGCTCGGAGCAGGCGAAGGCGAGGCCGCCGGCGACTGGATCGCTTCGGCGGGACGCGCGGCGCTCAGCTCATTCGGATTATCGATCACCCGTTTGGCCAGCAGATTTTCGACCTTGGCTTCATTCATCGCGATCGCCGCATACGAAGCCTGCAGCAGGCTCTTGCGGGCGTTGACCAGCATGGTGGTGATCTTTTCACGCGTGCCGGGTTTTTCCAGAGTAAGCGTTTCATCCGCCTCGTTGCGCTCCATTAATTTGAAAATGTAGTATTTGCCAAACATCGGGATCGCCGGGGTAATGCTGCCGACCGCAAATTTCGCATTCATGAAATCGGCCGCAAACTGCGGGAAGTTCTGCTTCAAAACGTCTTCCGAAAAATATTCCAGCTCGCCGCCCTGAACCTTGCTCGGGTCTTCGCTGTTTTCGCGCACCAGATCGGTGAAATTCGCACCCGAAGCCTGCTGCAGCTTCTGCATGACCTCGTTGACCTTGACGCGCGCGCTGGCATCGTCGGTGGTCGGGTCGCCCGCCCCGGTGTTGGCCGGATCGATCACGATCGCCGCCAGTTTTACGCCTCTCTTCTTAACGAAAGCGTCTTTGTTGCCGCTGTAGAACGCTTCGATGTCGCTGTCCTTCGGGGCGTCGACTTTGCTGGTGATCTTTTTGATCAGGTTATCGATCGCGAGTCCGCGTTTGATCGAATCCTTGGCGGTCGCTTCGGTTTCGTCGATCTCCTGCATCTTTTTGTCGAACTGTTCCACGGAAAGGCCGCTGTCGGTCTTTTGCTTGTTATAAGCGGCGGTCACTTCCTCGTCCGTCGGCACGGTCTTTTCTTTTTCAGCTTTCTGATACATGACCTCTTCCTGGATCATGCTGTCCAGGATCTGCAGCCGCGCCTGCGCCAGCTCCAGCGGGGAAAGTTTTTTCTCCTGTCCCTGGCCCTGCCGTTTGAGTAACTTTTCAACCTGTTCCATCATAATGGGCTTGCCGTTGATGTTGGCTACCACATTGGATTTTGCGCTCGAACCTACCGGCCCGCCGCAACCCGAGGTCAAAAAGATAAAACCTGCCACGGCCGTTAAACCGAGCGAAACGATAAATCTGCTGGATTTCTGCACTTTACTTGCTGCTCCTTCGAAATGAACTCTTTTCATAATTATTTTTTAATTCCGCAAGGGTTGCTTGACTCCGGCACCCAACCTTTGCTATATATATTGTTTTTGAGTTTGACCAAGTCCGGCTCAACTATATACCCCCTGTAATTATTCGGAGGCATTTATATTATGGCAAAACGATGTGAAATATGCGGCAAAGGCCCGCAATTCGGAAATAACGTCTCGCACGCGAACAATCGCACCCGCCGTCGCTTTAACCCGAACCTGCAAAGGATCCGCGTCAAATTACCCTCGGGTGAAAATGGACGTCAGAAAGTTTGCACTCGCTGTATTAAAGCCGGAAAAATTGTCAAAGCTGCCTAGTTAAGCTACTGATAAGATACCAGGCGTCAAATTTAAGTTGCCGGGCGGAAATATTTCTGTCCGGCTTTTCTCGTAAACCAGCGATACGCGCTAACAGTAGGCGATCGCTTCGATCTCAACCCGCGCGTCGCGCGGCAGCCGGGCCGCTTGGACCGTTGCCCTGGCCGGGTAATCAACAGTGAAATATTTGCCGTAAACCTCGTTCATCGCGGCAAAATCATTCATATCCGCCAAAAACACGGTGGTTTTCACGACTTTCTCCAGGCTGCTGCCGGCCGCTTCGAGCACCGCCCGCAAATTCTTAAAGACCTGGTCGGTCTGTTCCGCCACGTCCTCGGAAACGAACTGTCCGGTGGCCGGATCGATCGGGATCTGACCCGAAACAAAAACCATATTGCCGGTTTTCACCGCTTGCGAATAAGGCCCGATGGCTCCCGGGGCGTTCTCTGTTGAAATTATTTCTTTCACGGTTGTATATGCTTAACTATTTAGTCCTTCAAGCAAAACATGAATTCTAACAGAAACTTTTAGGGAACACAATTGCCGAACCCTGATTCCGCCGGGCCGGGCAGTCTCTCCGAACTGCAGGAAGGGCGGCAGTGGTCGGGTGGTGTTGTAGGCCGGAACGGTGTCGCCTGTAAATGGGTAAGTGTCTGTAAAGTCGTGATACGCGACACATTTTCGTGTGTTGGTTTGATTAGTCGTTCAGTAGTGGGTCAATTTGAAAATCTGCGGATCGGAGTCCGCGCAACGGGCGGCATAGTGGCAGCCCTAAGCGTTAAGTCTGGGGTGGCGATGATCTATACGCTGAAAAGCCCGTTTTAACGGGCGGCAGATCTTTCGCCCGTTAAAACGGGCTGATATTTGTTTGCCTCCGTGACCCCGGGTTTCGCTGCGCTCCCCCCGGGGCTACCGTTATGCCGTCAGCTCCGCTGGCTTGTTGAACATAATTAGAGTCAGTAGTTCAATTTTACCTAATATAATTTTCAAACTCACCCATTACCCGTGGTTCGGTTCTATTGATTTATTAACAATGAATCGGAACTAACCACGAAGCGCACGAAATTCACTAAACGGCTTTACTATTGCTACATTCGTATTTCATAATGTGAGCAAATGCTCTTCTACAGGCAACGCCCGTCAGGGTAAAGTAGCGGGCCGACGAAGAAACACTTTCCCCTTCTTCAAACAACTTTTCAAAATGAACTTTATTATTTAATATGTTCGGGAAAGTATTTTAGCCTTAAGACGCTCGGGCCCCGAAACGATCATTCCTTTCGAAAGTAGTAAATTTATGAAATTACGTTTAAATCCCTTTTTCTTTTTTTTCCTGCTTGTTTTCTTTCAAGTAGTTCCCGCTCAACTCAGCGCTAACGACCGCGACATGGCCGTCGGTATGCTTGAGCAGGCCAGAGACGGCATAAAGAAAAGCTATTTTGATCCCGCCTATCGCGGCGTCGATCTGGAAAAGGTTTTTCAGGAAGCGAAAGCGTCGCTAAAGGCCGCCAGGACGCGCGATGAAATGATGCTGATCATTGCCCAGTTCATGTCGAATCTGGACGACTCTCATACAAATTTCATTCCCCCTTCGCGGGCGGCGGACCTCGATTACGGCTGGAAAGTGGGGATGATCGGAAATGACTGTTATGTGACGGCAATAAAACCTAAAAGCGACGCCGAAGCAAAAGGCCTCAAAGTCGGCGACAGGATAATTACCATCGACGGATTTACGATAGTCCGGGAAAACATTTCCCAGCTATATCACCGTTACTATTCCCTGGTGCCGGCAACCAGCGTTAGATTTCTCGTCTTAAGCCCGGGCGACGCCAAACCTCACATTATCGATGTCGCGACAAAGATCTCAAGGACATCCGGCCATATAGATCTGGAAAATTTTATAACTAAATATTACCGCAAAGGGTGGGATGTCGGCCGAAAGGATTATTACTACGAATACGGCAAGGATCTGATGATATGGAAAATGGCGAGTTTTGCCGACGGCAGTCTTGAAGATGTTAAGCAGCACGTCGATGTCATAATGGGTAAGGCGCGAAACTTCAAAATGCTTATACTCGATCTGCGGGACAACGGCGGCGGGTATGTCGATGTTGAAAAACGCATGATCGGATATTTCTTCGATAAAGATATCAAGATCGGCGATGAGAAAACCCGCAAAGAGGTCAAGGAAAGAATCGCTAAAACCCAGGGCGGTAACACTTTCAAAGGCGAGCTTATCGTACTGGTCGATTCGGACTCCGCTTCCGCGGCGGAAGTATTTACCAAGATCATCCAGATGGAAAAGCGCGGAAAGGTGATCGGCGACCGAACCGCCGGAGCCGTAATGACATCGAAATTTTATCCGATGAATAGCGGAACCGACGCCAGCGTTCTTTATTTCGGCGCCGCTATCACTGTCGGCGACCTGATCATGACCGACGGTAAAAGCCTGGAAAAACGCGGCGTCATTCCCGATGAAATAAAGCTTCCGACCGGCAAGGACCTGGCCGAATCGAAAGACCCGGTTCTATCCTACGCAGCCAGGCTTGCCGGGATCGAAATTTCTCCGGAAAAAGCCGGCACGATGTTTCCGATCGAGTGGCCCAAACTATGATAAATTTATCGCCTCAGCGCGAGTTTTGGGTAAAGTTCTAATTTGAGTTGTCTCGTCAATATCGGGCACTGTGTCAGTAGCCCGACCGTGAGGGAGGGCGCACACTTTAGGACCGAAAATAGGGACCGAAAATAAGCGCCCTTGCTAACGCGCGGGCTACTGACACTTGATTCCTGTCATCTCGTAAGCAGCAACTCGAATTAGGACATTACCAGGCTTTGCGAAGACTTGACACTTTCTGCCTAAAAAAGCATTATTTAGCTTTGATGGTGAGTTAAGGCGACTTGCGACCAATAAACGCTAAACAGCCCGATCCGACGAATTTAATTTCGAAGGTCGAGAAGACACTAAAACATTTTAGAAAAGTCTCGTGCTGATTAGCCCGGGGCTTTTTAATTTTATGCGAAATTTCAGAGAACTCATTGACGGCGATGGCATTTACGTTTTCGACGGCGCGATCGGTACGATGCTCTATGCCAAAGGCATTTATATCAATCGTTCCTATGACGAATTGAACCTGACTGCCCCCGATCTGGTGCGCGAAGTCCACGAAGAATACGTCCGCGCCGGCGTCGATATTATCCAGACGAACACATTCGGCGCGACCCGCAATAAACTGCAGCCTTACGGGCTGGACGAACGCCTCCGCGAGATCAACATCGCCGCGGTCAAACTCGCGCGCGAAGCCGCCGGGGACACAGTCTATGTCGCAGGATCGATCGGGTCGCTGGGCGTCCGCATCGAGCCGTACGGTCCTACCTCGTTTGACGAAGCTCGGGCGATGTTTCGCGAACAGGCCGAAGCGCTGGTCGAAGGCGGAGTCGATCTTTTTGTGCTGGAAACTTTCTCAAATCTTTCTGAGATCGAGCAGGCGCTGCGGGCGGTCCGTGAGGTTTCCGATCTGCCTATCTTTGCCCAAATGACCATCCAGATGGATGGCAATACAATTTTCGGCACTTCTCCCGAACTTTTTACCAAGCAGCTCGAAGAATGGGGCGCGGACGTGATCGGACTGAATTGCGGCGTCGGCCCGGCGCTGACCCTGACGGCGCTCGAAAAAATGCACCAGGTGACGAACAAGAAACTATCCGTTCAGCCGAATGCAGGGCTTCCCCGCGACGTGCAGGGCAGGCAGATGTATATGTGCTCGCCCGAATACATGTCGGAATTTGCCCGCCGGTTCATCCAGGTCGGCGCGAGCTTTATCGGCGGATGCTGCGGCACGACGCCGGCGCATATAAAATTACTGGCGGACGCCGTGCGCTCGATCTCTCCGCGCCAGAGCAATGTTTTTCTAAAAGAACAGCAGCCCGGCCGGGTCGAAGATCTTAAGCCCGCCGACGTGCAGGTCGTACCGCTGGCGGAGCGTTCGAATTGGGGACGAAAGATCGCGGGCGGCGAGTTTGTCACTTCGGTCGAAGTGCTGCCGCCGAAAGGCTGCGACGCGCAGAAGACGCTCGATTCCATCCGCCTGCTGAAGGAAGCGGGAGTGGATGCGGTCAATGTGCCGGACGGGCCGCGCGCGCAGACGCGGATGTCGGCGCAGGCCACCTCCGTGCTGATCGAACAGCAGATCGGCATCGAATCGGTGCTGCACTATTGCTGCCGCGACCGCAACCTGCTCGGGATGATGTCCGACCTGCTCGGCGCTGCCGCGCTCGGGCTGCATAACCTGCTGATCATCACCGGCGACCCGCCAAAGATGGGCCCCTATCCGGATTCCACCGCCGTCTTTGACATCGATTCCATTGGGCTGACCAATATGGTCAACAAGCTCAATCACGGGCTCGATCTGGGCAATAACCCGATCGGCCTGCCGACGGCGTTTACCATCGGCGTCGGCGTGAACCCCGGCGCGGTCAACATGGAAGAAGAGCTAAAGCGTTTTGAATGGAAGGTCGAAGCCGGAGCGCAATACGCCATCACCCAGCCCGTTTTCGATACCGAACAATTGCTCACTTTTCTGGACAAGATCAAAGACATGGGCGTTGGCATCCCGATCGTGGCAGGGATCTGGCCGCTGGTCAGCTTCCGCAACGCTGAATTTCTGCACAACGAAGTTCCCGGCGTAAACGTCACCGCCGACATTCTCGAACGTATGCGGATCGCTTCGGACAAGAGCAAGGAATTCGCCCGCGAAGAAGGCATCGCCATCGCCCGCGAATCGCTGCTGGAAGTTCACGACGAAATTCAGGGCGTGCAGGTTTCCGCACCCTTCGGCAACGTAAAATACGCGCTGCAGGTTTTTGAAGTGCTCGATGATTTTAAACCGAAGGAAAATGCGGTGGCTTAACCTCAAACTCCCCTCCTTACAAAGGAGGGGTGGCATCCGCTTCGGATGACGGGGTGGTTCTCGTTTTGAGTCCCGCCTTCAGGCGGTCTTAAGAATCGCGCCTAAAGGCGTAACTCTGAACCCTTCGTGTATTTTTCTACAAATAAAGTGATCGATTCACTGGGAGCGCGGACGGCTGGTCCGCAAAGCGGGTTACGCGCTAATTTCAGCAGCGCCGGCGTCGGTAGATACGTTTCGAACGCTGCGGCTCGCTGCGGACGAGCCGTCCGCGCTCCGACTAAAAAAGCCCGGCTCATCACCGGGCTTTCCATATACCAATTACTAATCACCAACCGCTAATTCAAATGTTTCTCGACCAATTTTGCGATGGCATCGCGGCTGACGGCGCCGACCACGCGTTCGGCTTCCTTGCCGCCTTTGAACAGGATCAAGGTCGGGATGCCTTTGACGCCGTATTTCTGCGGGGTCATCATATTGCTGTCCACATCCATTTTCATGATGTTCGCCTGTTCGCCGAATTGTTCCGCCACCGCTTCAACCGACGGCGCGATCATTCTGCAGGGGCCGCACCACGTGGCCCAGAAATCTACCAGCGTTGGTTTGTCGGAACCCAAAACATTCGTTTCAAAATCGCTGTCATTAACTTCTCTTACACCCATGATATTTAATTGCTCCTTAAATTTATCAATATCTATACTGCCTTAATTATCTCACATGCTAAAGTCATTCTCCAAGACAATACGATAGCGCGCCCGGCCGCTTTCCAGATGATCGAAAGCCTCGTTTATCTGCGACATCGGGAAATGCTCCGTGACCGCTTCGATATTGTGCAGCGCGCAGAAATCCAGCATTTTCGCCACCACCCACTGGCTGCCCGTCGCAGTTCCGGTTATCCCTTTCTGCCCGGAGATTAAATTGAAGGACATTACCGGGATCGGCTCCATCACGGCCCCGACCACGTGCAGTTTCCCTTTCGGCGCCAGCGCGGCAAAATACGCCGCCCAGTTTAGCGAGACGTTCGCCGTGTCCAGTATCAGGTCGAATTTGCCTTTGACCTTCTCGAGTTCCCCGGCGCTGTGTGTATCCACGATATGATCCGCGCCCATTTTCCGGGCTTCGTCGGCCTTTGCCGCCGAGGTCGAAAAAGCCGTCACCTCGCAGCCCCACTTATCGGCGAATTGCAGCGCCAAATGCCCCAGGCCGCCGATGCCGACGATGCCGACCTTGTCCGTCGGCTTGATGTTCAACTGGACGAATGGGTTAAACACGGTAATGCCGCCGCAGAAAAGCGGCCCGGCCTTGGCCGCATCCAGCCCCTCGGGCAATTTTATCGCCCACGACCAGTGACAGCGCACGCGATCGGCAAAACCGCCATGGCGCGCCACGATGGTCTGTTCCAACTGCACGCAATCTATGTGATTGCCGGCCATACACTGCTTGCAATGCATACAGCTTCCCGAATTCCACCCGAGCCCGACCTGGTCGCCGACGTTTACGCCTTTGGCGTTTTCGCCGACGGCGATGACCTCGCCGACCGCTTCGTGGCCGCCGACAAACGGAAACTGCGCCATCATCCAATCGTTATTGCGCATGGAAAGATCCGAATGGCAGATTCCGCAATGCGTCACTTTTATTTCAACCTGTTCCGCGCCCAATTCTCCCGCGTCGTATTCGAACGGCTCAAAACGCCCCCGCGCCGCGAGCGCCGCATACGCCTTAATATTATTTTCCATAACCTTCTATTCCCGAATTCCCGCTTCCTAATTTCCCCATTTTACTAATTGAGTGCCATTCGCCGCCATGAATCAATTGTAACATGTTTGGTTGCAAATAAACAATTCGGCAGGACCTTATTGAGCAAAATTTACTGCTCGATAAAGCCCTGCCGGTGCTCCAACCAGGAGACTTTTTTCAGCTAATTTGTTTAATCGATCACCCTCATCTGATGAGCGAAACCTGCCGGAAGCGCCGCGCTGCGCCTCGGAACAACGCCTTCGACAGCTCCCGTACCCGTCGTAGCCGTGCCGCGATGCTGGATGGCAATCTTAAATTCCGCTTTATCTCTCTCCTCGACGGGAACATTGATCAGCGGAAAATGAGCTATCACCTCCAGGTGGTTCAGGCAGTTTGCGCAATTAATGGCATTTCGGCGGTTAAGAACCGAGTAATGTCCCAGATAATACGCCTTCGGCCCGCTTTTATCGTCATTTACGGTGGCAAAAGCCCTGATCACGAACGACCCCTGGAAAAGCGAGCGGTCGATCCCGCTTACTTCGAGTTTCGGGGCGGCAGCCGCCGCATTTTCCGCTTTTTCGGACTTCGTTAAATCGTCATACGAACCCGCACTATAGGTATATCCCAGCTGCGTCTCGATATTTACGCAATCGTTCGAGGTAAATGTCGCTCCCGATTCCATCGTAAAAGGATAAAGCGCCGAGGTCAGATCGAGCGGCGTGTCAGGGGCATAATCCGGGGTGGGCCCTTGTGAGTCGCTTGAGTTGGTGCCCGGATACCCGGCTGTTATCTCTCCCAAATTATCGACAAAGTCATTCTGCAGCTGCCAGAGCCAAAACATCCGGTCCACGTTGCAATGGTGGAAAAAGAAGATCGGATCGAGGCCCGCCGTATTATTTTCGCCCATGTCGCCGTTTGCGTCCGCGATCTGTCCGGATTCGAATCCCTGAGCGTCGAAACCGCCGACGGATAGATGGATATCGTTATGGGGCTGTTCCAGCGGAATGACCGTCCCCGGATTATCTTTATTCCACTGCGAAGCGGATGTCGTATTGGAAAAAGCCATGTAGTTCGGCGCGTCCAGGCAGGTCCCGAACATCCAGTTGATCCCGTTGCCTCCCGGATTCGGATTCGTCGGGGTCGGTCCCGGCCCGTTAGTCCCCGGCCCCGCGCCCGCCAGCCACGCCATTACGTTGGAATTAAGAAGCTGGGTATTGGTAGTAGGATCGGGATATTGAGCATTGTGTATCGCGGTTGCCTGCTGGGCCGCGGGTGTGCCGACCAAACCCGACAGCGGATACCTGACGGTTTGATAACCGGCCGGCTTTGCCCATTCGCCCTGATCGCCGGGCAGTTCATCATTGAGCGCTTCCGGCAGGGTAAACGAATACAGCGGGTTAGGAGTATCGCTTTCCGGGGGAAATGTCGGCCAGGTCAAAACGGCGGGAATTCCCTGGGTCAGCGATTCCTGGCTGGTTTCATCCCAATAGGGCAGCGTTACGCCGGGCACGATGCTCTGAAGCGCTTGTTCCAATTTGTAAAGATAGACGCGGTGCCATGTCGGGAAAAGAATGTTCCCGTGATTGCACCAGCCTCCCCAATATGTGTAATCGACATCTTCGCGGTATTGAAAGGGTTCGCCGTGATAGCCGCCAAGCACAAAAAAGGACTGCGGATTGTCTGTCCCAAGCGCCTGGATCCCACTCCAGGCCGTTATCACATCCTGCAGCGGTTGTGTGTTTCCATTATCGTATTCCGTTTGCAGTTCACGGACTGACATTCGTATGTTCGCCATTTTTTTCTCCTTATAGTTTGATCCGGCTCATTTGATAATCCCTGCATTCTTGCAGGAGAATGGAATCAATCAGCCGTAAAGTTATTTTTCAGTCCGGTCGCCGCTCGGACGCCGGATAATTAAATACCGGATTTTCAACTACTTTTCTGTGTCTTGACACCGCTCATATCCACCGGGCAGGTCGTAGTGCCGGGTATCGCTCCGCCGACAGGCGGTGCCGGAAAATATTGCGTGCTCAACTGCACGCTCTGCGCCATTTCCACGCCCGCTATCATCGCGATTATCGCCAGCGACTCATCCAATCCTGAAGAAATTCCCCCTCCTGTCACACGGTTGCGGTCAATTATGTATCGTGGGTAACCCTGTGCGATCTTTATTTCCGGAAAGGCTTCAAGGCACGGAATGAACTCCCAGTGGGTAGTCGCGGTATAACCATTCAGCAAGCCCGCCGCAGCCAACAGCAGCGCGCCTTCGCAAACGGAGGTAGTATATTCGGCGTTCTCGCTCTGCTGAATAAGAAAGTCGAGATAAGGGCCTCCCTGCATCATCACCGACAAAGCATCGGGAGATCCGCCGGGCGTCCAGATCAAGCTGGACTGCCAATTATTGTTATAGTAATCATCAAATGTCTGGGTCGGCGTCAGTATCACATTGTTCCTGGCATTAACCGGTGTCAGGGTTTCCGCCACCAGCGTCACGGTCACGTTTTGCACGGAGGAGTTTGACGCCCACCAGCCGAAAAGCTCGCACGGCGCGGCAACATCCATCAGATCGACACTTTCATAGATGGGAATCGTGATGGGAAAATTCGGGATATCAGCGGACATTATATTTCTCCTTTTACTTTGGTTTATCCAGTTAAATACCTGACAGAATTTTTATCCGGTATGTTTATGGCAGGCGCAGCCCGGGGTCGGAACCTTCGACCGGAGCAAAGAATTCCAGATCGAAGCTCCCATCAAAACCGCTCCGGCGAGATAAACTCCGGTATCGACGTTAAATACGAACTTAAATAAATAAACGGCGACCGCCGCTCCCATCGCGAGCGTCAGCGGGCCATACGCCTTTATCCGGCGCGCGCGAAAAGCAAGCGCGCCGACGGCGACCACCAAAAACAAGATCGTCAACGGCTGCAGCCACGCGACGCTGATAATGGAGCCCAGCCCGAGAGTGCTGAGGATCGCCATCCAGCACAGCGGGCATTTTGGCAGCAGCGCGACGGCAAACGCAGGCAGAATACCGATACCGAGTTGTTTTATTTGATCTTGCGCAAAGGGCATCTTCATAAGTGAGAATTCCTTAGTCGGAACAGTAACCAATGCTAAAAACAGAGCCTGAAAAGCATTGGGAATTAAAGGTTTGGACGGGTAAACCTTTACAAATTACAATTTAAAATAAATGCCGAGGTGTCGAAATTAAGCAGCAGAAACCGGAAAAGCCTCAGGTATAAATAGAAATACCGGAGCGTTTTTGAATCTTGCTTGAATTGAGACAAGAGGATAGTAGCACGTCTCAATTCTTTTTGCCATAAAACTTGCTAATAAATTTATTAAATTTAATAGTCGGATAGGCATTGCCCATAAACATCGGTTGAGGGCAAACAGTAACGGGTCAGTACCGGAAACATAGTGACCGGCTAATGGTACTCTGGCTTGTTTAAATCTTTATCTGTGAAAGTTTTTACGCCGGAAGCCGGTCATGATGTTCCCGGTACTGACTTCATTGCGACCACCATCTATTTTATTTATGGGCAACGCCGTACCTTAATATATAGCGGGCTGAAGCCGCCCTCTTAATATATTACTTCTTCACCATTTGTTTCCCGCGAAATGAGATCGTATCACCGGGCTTCATTTCATAGAAAGGAATTTTCAATTTCTTAAGCTCCGCTGAAAACGAATCGGAATTCGGCGTCATACTTTCATCCGTCCCGAAGTGGTGCGGAACGGCAAGTTTTGCTTTGACAGATTGAGCGGCTTTCGCAGCCATGCGCGGTTCCATTCCGAAATGCCCGCCGATATTCAGCAGCGCCAGATCGATCTCGTATTGCTCGCCGATGGTTTCCATGTCCCTGAAATAGGCCGTGTCGCCGGAATGATAGATCGTGGGGCCGTCTTTGATAATGACGACGAACCCGGCCGGGTTTCCGCCGTAGGCGCGCTCCGCTTCGTTCGGGCCGGCTTTCGGATTAAAGACGCTGCTGGAATGGATCGCCATGGTCATCGCCACCGTCACTTCCCCGTCAGCGATCTGTGTCTCGCCGCCGATTCCCATCGGCTGCGCCTGGCCTTCTTTTGCCGGAAAATCCGCCAGCTTTATCAGATTGCCCGCAAGTTCCGGGTTGGTTATCAAAACGGCTCCGGTTTTTTTCGCGATCTCGGCAGCCTCGCCGACGTGGTCGCGATGCCCGTGCGTGAGCAGAATATAATCGACCTTGCCCAGCGACCCGACCAGATTTTTGTTATACAGCGCTTCGGGATTTTTCGGATTTGAGATCCACGGGTCGATCAGGATGACTTTGCCTTTGGGCGTCGTGATGGAAAAGGCCGCGTGTCCGAACCATTTGATCTTTGTTTCCTGGGCGGCTGTATCAGGCGCTAAGATCGTAAAACTCAGCAATGCGAACGCAGCCAATAAAATTAATTTCTTCATACTCCCGCTTCCTTTTTGTAGAACCTATTTTCGTTTTTCCAGACATTGGCGACGATCTTGTAAGACCGCAGCCGCGCCGCGTGATCGTAGATCATTGAATTCAAGATCAGTTCGTCGGCCTGTGTTTCTTCCACGATCGCGTCCAGCCTGTTTTTGACGGTTTCGGCGTTTCCGATGACCGATCCGCCCAGCCTGACTTCGACCGCGGCCTTTTCCGGCGGCGTCCAGATATCATCCATGCTATCGACCGGCGGCTTAATTAGTCCCGGTACTCCGCGGATAAGATTTAGAAACGATTGGTGCTGCGAGGTCGCCAGCCGCTGCGCTTCCTGATCTGTTTCCGCCGCGAAAACGTTTAACGCCAGCATCGCATAGGGTTCGTCCAGCGTTTCCGAAGGCTCAAACGCGTTTCGATACATCTTAAGCGCCGGCAGGATAAATTCCGGCGAAAAATGCCCCGCAAAACTGAACGGCAGCCCCAGTTGGCCGGCCAGCTGCGCGCTGAAACCGCTCGAACCGAGCAGCCAGATCGGAATGTCGAGCCCCGCGCCGGGAACGGCCTGCACCCGCTGGCGCTCGACGGGCGGGCGCAGGAAAAATCTCAGTTCTTCCAGCAGTTCGGGAAAATCGTCGCCGTCGGTATTAAGCGTTCGGCGGAGCGCCCGCGCGGTCGCCTGATCGCTGCCCGGCGCGCGGCCCAGGCCGAGATCAATCCTTCCCGGGAAGAGCGATTCGAGCGTGCCGAATTGTTCGGCGATCACCATCGGCGCGTGATTCGGCAGCATGATGCCGCCCGCGCCGACACGAATTTTCTCAGTTCCGCCCGCCACGTGGCAGATCGCGACGGAGGTCGCGGCGCTGGCGATCCCGACCATGTTATGGTGCTCCGCCAGCCAAAAACGGTTAAATCCCAGTTTCTCCGCGTGCCGGGCCAGGCCGAGTGAATTGTCGAGAGATTCACTGATCGATCCGCCTTCAGTCACCGGCGACAGATCCAATACCGACAAAGGAATTTCGGAAAGCTTTTTCATTTTTACTACTCTTTATATTTCTTCTTTTATCGAAGCCAATAAATTATCCGTCGCCGGCGCCCAACCCAGTTCGCGCGCTTTTCTCCCCCGCACGCGGCTGTTTGAAGCAAGCGAAACCACCGCTCCCTTGCCCCATTCTTTTTCGGCTTCTTCGACGGCGATACTTTTCGTTGAAATACTTAAAAGCCGTCCGATCTCTTCCGCGATCGTTTTAATATCCGCTTCGCCGTTTTCGGCAAAAACGAAATCACCCGGCCGCGCTTTTTCGAGCGCCAGCAAATAGAGCGCTACCACGTCGGCGATATGGACATTCGACCAGCGATTCAGGCCCCGCCCGACAAACCTCGCCGCGCCGTGTTTTTTCGCGTCCGCGATCAGCATCGGGATCTGGCTGCTGCTTTTGTGAAATCCGGTTCCGCGCCCGTAGATCATCGTCGGGCAGACCACGATCGATCTGATCCCGTCCGTCGCGGCGCTCCTGATAATTTTGTCCAGATCGACGCGGGCGATTTTTTCCGGCACCGGATCGAACGGCGTTTCCTCATCGTAGATATTATCGCTCGGTTCGCCGGCGGCGTGATCGGCGACGACGCTCGAACCGCTGTTTTGAATAAACGTTTTTCCGGTTCCGACGATCGCCTTCAAAATAGCCTCGACCGACGCGCGGTGATCCGAACTCGCGGCGTTGATGATCGCGTCCGCACCGGCGGAAGCCTGCGCCAGGATCTCCGCGTCGTTCAACTCGCCTAAAACCGGCGTGACTCCGCGGCTGGTGAGAAAATCCGCCTTTTCTTTATTGCGCGCCAGGCCGGAAACTTCGTGGCCGCGGGCCAATAAGCCTTCGGCAATGCTGCCCCCGATAAATCCGGTCGCGCCGGTGATAAAAACTTTCATGCTTTCTGATCAATCTCCCGATGAATGCTTAGCGGCCGGAACCTGGTACGAACCGACTTCGGATTGAAAACTGATCGCGAAACGATTCCAGCCGTTTATCGCCACGATCGCTAGGGTCAGATCGACCAATTCTTTTTCTTCGAAATGCTTCCGCACTCTTTCATAAAGCTCGTCGGGGACGTGTTTTTCCGAGATCAGCGTCAGATGTTCCGCCCATTCCAGCGCCGCTCTTTCCCGGTCGCTGTAAAACGGCGCTTCCCGCCAAACCTGCAGGCAGTAAAGGCGCTGTTCGGTTTCGCCGGCCGCCCGCGCGTCCTTGGAATGCATATCGAGACAATAGCCGCAGCCGTTTATCTGCGAAACGCGAAACTTGACCAATTCGATCAGCGCGGGTTCCAAACCGCTGCTGTGAACATATCTCTCAACGCCGAACATCGTTCTCATCGCTTCCGGCGACGCTTTGTAAAAATCGATTCTCTGTGACATTTCTCTCACCTCCTGTAAAACCTGTACCGTCAGACCTGCCCCGTCCAACTCTCGTCCGCCACCTCGCGCCAGCGGTCGCGGATCGCTTCGAATTCTTCCGGCGACAATTTCCCTTCCGCGACGTACCGGGCGTTTTCCTGCCAGCGGTCGGGCCTGGTCGTGCCGACTATCGCGGCCGTGACCCCGTCAACCGACAGCGTAAAACGCAGCGCCTCCGCGATCGATGATTCCAGATTCTTTTTCAAAAAATCGTACCGCAGTTTCTGGATCCGGTCCCAATATTCATGATGATAGGAATCGGCGGGTTTTTCCTGGTTGCGCCAGACGGCGTTGGCGATCGGGCGTTTGGCGATCACGCCCATCTCGCGCTCTTTTGCCAGCGGAACGGTCAGTTCGACCGGCTGCTGATCGGCGATATTTATCGAAGTTTGCAGCGTATCGAAAAAGTCCATCTCGACCGCGTATTTAGCATCGAAACCATCGCCGGAATATCCGGCAAACCGCGCGTAGCCCCGTTCCTTCGCCACGATCAGGGCTTCGATCACCTCGCCTTGTTTTAATATTTCAAGCCCGCAGCTATGGAGCTGAGCCACATCAAGATAATCGGTTTTAAGGTTTCTCAGACTGGTTTGGATCGTTTCCAGAATGCCCTGCTTCGACCAGTCATGGCGGGTAAAAGCATCGAGCGCGCCGCATTTCGACAGCAGGACAAAATCCTGGCGGCGATGCTCGACGGCGTTTCCGATCAGCTGCTCGCTTTTTTTATAAGCCGCCGCCGTATCGATCAAATTCAGGCCGCTATCCAAAGCGCTGTTCAGCAGTTTGGTGACGTCGGCCTGCGTTTGCTTTTCGTCCCAGCCGATCTCAGCGCCGCCGAAACCCAGCCGGCTGACCTCAAGCTCCGTTTTTCCTAATCTGGCTCTTTCCATCTTATTTACTCAGTTCGGCGTTTACCTTTTCCACCAGCCGCTCGTCTTCGGCGGTCACATCCGGCGCAAAACGCGCGGCGATCTCGCCATTTTTACCGACCAGGAATTTTTCGAAATTCCACAGGATGTCGGTCGGATTCACGCGCTGATGCCCGAAGGCTTTCAGTTTGGTTTCAAATACGTCGCCGTTATTCACGTCCGCCTCGCCTTTTTCGCCGATCAAATGTTGATAAAGCGGATGCCGATCGTCGCCCTCGACCGAAATTTTGCTGAAGAGCGGAAACTGCACATTGTAATTAGAATCGCAAAAATCCTTGATCTCTTCTTCGGTTCCCGGTTCCTGGCCGCCAAAATTATTAGCCGGAAATCCGAGCACTTCGAAACCGCGATCGCGATTATCTTCGTAAAGTTTTTCGAGGCCGTTATACTGCGGCGTCAGCCCGCATTTCGAGGCCACGTTGACCAGCAGTAAAACTTTATCCTTGTAATCGGCCAACGTCGTTTCGGTGCCGTCGATCCGTTTTACCGGAATGTCATATATTTCGCTTCCCATAATTTTCTCCTTATTATTCCTTTTCTTTTTTAATCACCATCAAACCGTCGCGCACGGCCAGCAGTATATTGCTGACACGGCCGTCCGCCTGAATTTTTTGGCTGAATTCGTACAACGCGCGGGTATTGTCATCCACTTCTTCGCCGTGCTCGGCCTTGAGGACGTCGCCGCTCCAGAGCACGTTGTCCGCGATCACGAACCCGCCCAGCCTCAATTTCGCAAACACCTGGTTGTAATAATTAAAATAATTCGGCTTATCGGCGTCGATAAAAACCAGGTCGAACGTTTCGTCGAGCGTCGGAATTATCTCAAGCGCGTTTCCCAGCCGCGCGTCGATCTTATCCTGCAGGAGCGAGCGCGACCAGAATTGTTTCGCGATCGCATTCGTTTCTTCGCTGATGTCGAGCGTGATGATCTTTCCGTCGTCGGTCAGGCCCTCGGCCAGACACAGCGCCGAATAGCCGACATAAGTGCCGATCTCCAGGATGCGGCGCGGGCGGATCATACTGCTGAGCATCGATAGCAGGCGCCCCTGATAAAAGCCGGACAGCATCCCTTTGTCCGAGCGTTCGCCATATGTTTTTTGCAGCAGCTCCGTCAGAATTTCGCTCTCGGGCGTGGTAACTCTCTGCGCGTAATCTTGTATTTCCGTTGCGATCATAATTTTATAAATGCGGCCTGATCTTTTCCAGCGCTTCGTCCGACGACATCACCGGAATAATTTCAAAGTCCACGATGTCCTTCCAGTTATTTATCCATTGATCCAGTAATTTTTTATCGTCGGTTTCCATCAGCTGGAAACATTTTTTTAGATCCTTATCCACCCAACTCGCCACATACTCCAGGCCGATCGGCGCCAGCCTGCCTTTGTTTTCAAACCTGCGGTAAACTTCAACCACATTTTCTCCGAAATTTTCTATTATCATGAAAAGCATCCGCAATCTTTTCCTCTTCACTTGTCACTATTCACTTGTCACTTTTACAACGATCTTTCCGAAATGCGCGCCGCTTTCCATGTATCTGAGCGCCTCCCGCACCTGATCGAATTCAAAAACCTTGTCGATGACCGGTTTTAATTTGTGTTCGGAAATGGCGGCATTCATTTCTTCGAACATTCGGCGTGAACCGACGAAAATACCCTGCAGTTTTATCGTCTTCATAAATATCTGCATCAAGTTTACATCCCCTGTGCCGGCGACGACCCCGATAAAAGCGATGTGTCCCCCCATCTTTACCGAACCGATCGAACGCTGCAAGGTTCCCGGCCCGCCGACCTCTATTACGTGATCGACGCCGCGTTTTCCGGTGATCTCTTTTACCACCGCGTCCCATTCAGGATTCTCCCGGTAGTTGATCGTAAAATCGGCGCCGAGCGTTTTCGCGTGTTCGAGTTTTTCATCCGAGCTGGAAGTAATTATCACTTTCGCGCCCAGCAGCTTCGCAAACTGCAAGGCAAAGATCGAAACTCCGCCCGTGCCAAGCGCGAGCACCGTTTCCCCCGCTTGCAAATTTCCCGAATCAGCCAGCGCGTGCCAGGCGGTTACCGCCGCGCACGGCAGCGTCGCCGCTTCCTCGTAGGAAAGATGTTCGGGTATCGCGACCAGCCCCTGCTCGTCAAAAACCGCGTATTCGCGCAAAACTCCGTCCAGATCGCCGCCGAGAGTCGTTCGCGCCTTTTCAAAATTGACTTCGCCCTGGGTCCAGCCCTGCATAAAGATCGGACAAACCCGGTCGCCGGTTTTAAACCGCGTGACCGATTCGCCGACCGCCGCGACTTCGCCCGCGCCGTCGGAAAAAGGCACCAGCGGCATTTTGAGCTTCGGATTATACGTGCCCTGAACCATCCGCAGATCGCGGTAATTCAGCGAGGCGGCGTGAATTTTCACCAGCACTTCACCGGCATTGGGTACGGGCTGTTCGCGCTCCACGGCAGCCAGATTTTCGATCCCGAATTGTTGTATCTCAAACGCCCGCATACTTATCTTTATTCAGTACCCGTTAGAACCGTTCTCTTAAGTAAGGCGTCAACGCTCCACGGGCCGGGGCCGGAAAAAATAAAATAGAAAAAGACGAAGCAATAAAGTGCCGCCAGTTCTCCGCCGTTTACGATCGGGAAAAAACCGCCGGGAGCATGCCAGCCGAAATAGGCGACCGCCATCATACCGCTCAATAAAAACGCCGCCGGACGGGTTAATAATCCGATCAGGATCAAAATGCCGCCGACAAATTCAAGCGTTGCCCCGAATGTCATGAGAGCGTTCAATCCGCCGCCGCCACCGCCCGGTTTGTTAGACGGCGGAAAGGCAAAAAACTTCTGGCTGCCGTGCCAGAGAACTAAAAATCCGGTGACAATTCGTAAAATGCTCAGCACCTTGGGCGCGTGCGCGTTCAAAAATGAGTTCATACCTATCTCCTAAAAGCATATAAATTATTAACTGCAAATTAAAAATATCTTAACTCATCTGTAACACTCACTGCTACAAATGAAAGCAAAAAAAATTTTTTACGCAGCGGCGCGCTCGACCGATTCATTCACATCGCGCAAAGTATATTTCTCTAATTCCCGGTCGATCGCGCCACCCACGTTAACCTGTAATTTCGACAAAACTTCTTCGATATTTCCGCCGACGGGACAATCGGGATTAGGTTTCTGCCGGTGAAGTTCAAAAACTTCTCCCTGCGATACAGCGCGGTAAACTTCCAGCAAACTGATGTCTTCCGGCTTACGCGAAAGCTGCGTGCCGCCGCAAGCGCCGGTCTGTGAAACCACCAGCCCCGCTGCGTTCAACTGCGCCAGCAGACGCCTGATCACCACCGGATTGGTGTTGACACTTTCCGCGATATATTCCGATTTCATATTTTCATCGCAGCATTTCGACAGCATCGAAAGCACGTGAACCGCGATCGAAAATTTACTATTCGCCATAACTGTAACAAGTTTAGTTACACTTGAAAAGAAAGTCAAGCGAGTTATATGTAGCGCCGCCGTCCCGGCGGCTGTCGCGTGGGCGTCCCGCCCGCGCCAACTTAAGAACTGAGCGCGAGACGCACTCAGGACTGCCAGCGAGACGCTGGCGCTACAAAATTTATTCGAGGGCTTTCTTTATAGCGTCTTTCAGCTCGGGGTATTTGAATGAAAAGCTTGTGTCCTGTAATTTTTTCGGGATGACGCGGGCGCCTTCGAGCAGGAGGGTTTCACCCATTTCGCCGAAGAGAAATTTGATCCCGAATTCCGGAATGGGAATTATAGTCGGGCGATAGAGGACTTCGCCCAGAGTCTTGGTAAATGTTTCGTTGGTGACGGGATACGGAGCAGTAGAATTTACCGCGCCGCGCACATTCTCGTTTTCCAGCACGAAATGAATAATGCCGGTCAGGTCTTCGAGCGCGATCCAGCTCATATATTGTTTGCCGCTGCCGACAACACCGCCGACGCCAAAGCCGAACGGCGTCAGCATTTGCGCCAGCGCGCCGCCGTCTTTTGACAGCGCGATCCCGGTACGCAGGAAAACGACCCGCGCGCCGAAATCCGCCGCCTTGCGGGCTTCCGCTTCCCAGGCAACGCACATCTCGGGCAGGAAACCTTCGCCGGGAGCGCTTTCCTCGGTCAATATTTCATCGCCGCGATTTCCGTAATAACCTATCGCCGACGCGGAAATAAAATGCTTCGGCGGGCTTTTTGTTTTATCCAGCGCGGCAATCAAAACGCGGGTTCCCGTTACGCGGCTCTCGCGCAGCACGCGCTTCTTTTCTTTCGTCCAGGTCTGCGCGATCGGTTCCCCAGCCAGATGGATCACCGCATCGAAACCTTCCAGCTTTGCCTGCTCGCTTTCGCTAAAACCTTCCTCCGAGTTCCACTGAATTTCACTTGAATTTTTAGGGGCTTTTCGCACCAGCGAAAATATCTCGTGCCCTTTCGCTTCAAGAGTAGGAATCAAATGTTTGCCGATCAAACCGGTTGCTCCGCTGATAAGAATTTTCATGGGTTAATTATATATCAACTTGGCAGATATATAATGGGTAACGTAATGAGGTCAGAACCGGGAACGGTAGTGACCGGGTTCCGGCACCGCCGGGAGTAAGCTATCGCGGCTATGCCGCTCGATGTGCGGAAAGGCTTTGCCTTTCCGACAGTGTAATAGAATCACCAGGAGGCTATGCCTCCAAAAAAACTATTCGCTTCGCTCAAACCCGGGTCACTACCGTTCCCGGTTCTGACTTCATTTAAATGTTGATCCGGAATATTTTGGCAGCCCGCAATTAATGCACTCTTTTTCCATGATGGGAGTCGGTTTCCAGCGTGTCATCTTAAAAAATACTTTGCCGCATCGCGGGCACGGCCAGTTATGAAAACGTAACAGGAAAAATAAACTAAGGATCGGCCAGGCAAAAAATAATGGAAAGAATAAATGCCCAAAAGCGGGAATAACAAAAGATAAAAGTGAAACGAAAAAATAGATCACGAACAGCCCAAGGAAAAGCGTACCAAGGCTGAGATTTCTTCTTACTCTATAATCCTGCCATTCTCTTTGATAAGGATATTTTTCTTCCATCGTTAGCAGGCGGTTACTCTATATTTCCGGTGCAAGTCATGTTTAAGACAAAGCATCTTTGCGATTCTTGATTAGGAATTTCTCTGTATAGAGATGTATGTGAAGATGTTCTCATTCAATCTTTCAAGTTCAGGCGCAAAGGCGCTTTAAAGAATGTCGAACCTTCGTATCTCGAAAGCCCACAGCTAAAACATTCTGTTTGCCCGAAAGGCCTTGCCGGCTCTATCAAGCTCCAACGGTAAAAATAATCTCCCCGGCATTTGGGACATCTCCATTTGTCGAACCGGTACACTGAATAACCCCACAACTCTCCAACGATCATAAAAACGGCTATGCCGGCGGCTAAACTCCCATTGTCGGACAATCCCAATCGATAAAAGACGGGAGTCGCCAAAAAAAGCGAAAGAACCCCCAAAATACCTAAAATATAAATTCTATTCTTAAGTCTCCGGTACTTTTGCCATTCTTTCTGATATGGGAATTCGTTATCCGGCATTGTTTTATAAGTTTTATTTTATCGCGCCTTCGATCGGGCTGGAAGCGCTGGCATAGAGCCTTTTCGACATCCGGCCGCTGAGATACGCCAGCCTTCCCGCCTGCACAGCGAGTTTCATGGCCTCGGCCATTTGCGGGGCGTTTTGGGCCTCGGCGATGGCGGTGTTCATCAGGATAGCGTCAGCGCCGAGCTCCATTGCTATCGCCGCATCCGAAGCCGTGCCGACACCGGCATCGACAATAATGATCGCGTCCGGTAATTGTTCGCGCATGATGCGCAAGTTTGCCGGGTTTTGCACGCCCATCCCGGAACCGATCGGCGCGGCCAGCGGCATCACCGCCGGGCAGCCCGCATCGAGCAGTTTTTTCGCCATGATCAGATCGTCGGTAAAATACGGCAGCACGATAAAGCCTTCCCTGACCAAAATTTTCGCCGCCGCGAGCGTTTGCTCGTTGTCGGGAAAAAGGGTCGTCTGGTCGCCGATCACTTCCAGTTTTATCCAGTCGGTTTCCAGCGCTTCACGGGCCAGCCGCGCCGTGCGCAGCGCGTCTTCCGCCGTGTAGCATCCGGCGGTGTTCGGCAGGATCTGCATTTGCGGGTCGAGATGATCGAGAAAAGATTCGACCTTGCGGTCTAGCGGCACACGGTTGACCGCGACCGTCACCATCTCCGCGCCCGAAGCCCGGTGCGCTTCCTGCATTTCCGCAAAGCTGCGATATTTCCCCGTGCCGATGATCAAGCGGGATTTGAACAACCTTCCCGCCAGTTGAAAAGAATCTGTCATACGAAAGATTTTAGTTTAATAACTGTGCAAACAAAAATGCAGAGCGAGCAGCGAGTATTTCAAGAATGAAGTCAGAACCGGGAGCGGTAGCGACCGGGCGCTTTAAACAAAGATAAAGGATAAAAGTTAAATGCGACTTTCGCCTTAACCCTTATCCAATTTCACAAAACCCGGTCACAACCGCTCCCGGTTCTGACCTCATCTCAATGGTCTATCCACCCCCGACAAAATGCACGATCTCTATCTTATCGGCATTTTTTACCTGCACATTTTCCCAGTTGATCCGGCGAACGACTTCTTCGTTAAGTTCGACGGCCAGCCTCTCGGCGGGGAGTTCCAGATGCTTTAGCAATTCGGCCAGGTTGATATCCGGCGGAACCTGTTTTGTCTCGCCGTTTATTTTCACTTCGATCATGGAGATATTTTAACGCTGGCCGATCACCTGGCGCAATTCGGCTTCTTCGCCTTCGTACAGAGCTTTGATCAGCAGCGCGGCGCGGCCCGATCTTATTTCGGGGATCTGCATATGAACCTGCGAGATGCCGTTGTCGTCGGCCTTGGTGTGAAAGATCATCGGTTTGAACGAAGAGCCGAGAATTTTGACCATGATATGAGCGCCGCGCACGCCTTTGCCCAGTTTGCCGCCGCGCGCCACTAAAATATCGAGAGTTGAATTTTCGCCGCTCTTAAAAGTCGTTCTGCCCAGCAAACGTATCTTCAGCCTGGTCTCATCGACCTCTTCAACCCCGACGTAGTCGGTAATGATCTTGACCGCTTCGGCGGGCAGAATGGTCTCTTCTTCAGCTTCGCCGTATTCGACCACCTCGACCTCGTCAAAGAACGGCTCTTCGATAATGTCGATCGGAATGTCAACGAGCAGGCCTTCTTCGGGCCGGGGAATCGGGGCGATCGTGTCTTTCGCCGCAGGCTGAACATCGACCGGCGTGGATGGCGCCGTAACGGGAGGCGCTGGCGGCGCTGGGGTTTCGATACTTATCGGAGCCGCTTTTTCTTCGGGTTCTTTTTCAGGGGCTATTTCCGGGGCTATTTTAGGAGCTTCAACCGGAGGGATTTCCGCTTTGGAAACTTCGATCCTGGGAGTTTCCGGCGCGGCTTCGACCAGCGGGATGTCCAGCTGCCCTTCTTTTGCCGCCGAGGAACGCTTTCTCTGCGATTCCTTCATCGTCATCCGCTTCAGATCGTCGATGCGTCCGGCGCGGATCGCGGCAATGATCAGCTTGTGCTGTCTCTGCAGACGCTCGTTCAATTCGCCTTCGTTGAACCCGGCGGATATCAGATCGTCGTAGGGAGAACGCTTGCTGGCCAGTATCTCCCCGCGCGAATAGACCAGGGACAGTATTATCGGCGTATCGAGACCTTTATCCTCGGTCTGGACGTGATAAACTGTTCCTTGAAAATCTATGTCGCTGTTAAAGCCGCTAATCACAAGGTTCGATAGGGTTTAGAGTCTTTCTTAGGGTATCGGATGTTCAAAAGGATTGGATGAGGGAAGCTGCAAGTAACTACTCCCTAATATTGAAATTATCACACCCCGTCTAACACGGTCAAACATTTTAATTTAAGGCTTATAGAGACTTCTTGCGGTACCCTTGACACTTCCGCGTTTTATCCACTACGATTGAGCTTGTACCGTTTTTCTCAATCTCTTTCGGCTGAAGAAATTATTTCTTTAGTGTAAGATATAGGCAATCAGTTTTTGGAGGCTTAATGACAGAGTTCCGACTGTTAGATTATGCGCCGATCGGTTTAATGTTTATCGTTGCCGCGGGTTTTGCCGTGAGCCAGATCCTGGTCACCCAGCTGATCGGACCGCGCAAGCGAACTCAAACGAAGTTAATGCCTTACGAATGCGGTAAGGACCCGGTCGGGTCCGCCCATGACCGTTTTTCCATCAAATTTTACAGCGTCGCCGTCGATTTCCTGCTCTTCGATCTTGAAGTTCTCTTTATGATCCCGTTTGCGGTCGCCTTCCGCAGCCTGATGATCGAAGAAAAGATCTCCGGTATTCCATACGGAACCTACGCGATGCTTTCGATGCTGGTCTTTCTGGGCATGGTCGTGATCGGATTCGTTTATGCCTGGAAAAAAGGCACGTTCGATTGGAGCCTGCAGGCGCGCGCCGAGGCTAAGGCCGAAGCCAGGGCAATGGTGTTGGAACGCAAGAAGGCGCGAATAGCCGAGCAAAAAGCGGCTTAAGAATTGAGAGCAATAAGATGGGTTTAGAAAATAAAATATTCGATTCGCTGCCCGATATTGTAACCGTCAATCTGGACGCGGTAATCAACTGGGCGCGAAAAAACAGCATTTGGCCGGCTACTTTCGGCCTTGCCTGCTGCGCGATCGAAATGATGAACAGTGTTTCGGCGCGCAACGACCTTTCCCGCTTCGGCGCGGAAACTTTTCGCGCCAGCCCGCGCCAGGCGGATGTAATGATCGTTTCCGGCCGCGTCTCGCGCAAGATGGCGCCGGTGCTGCGCCGCATTTACGATCAAATGCCTGAACCTAAATGGGTTATCTCGATGGGAGCATGCGCTACTTCGGGCGGAGTATTCGATAATTACGCGATAGTTCAGGGTGTGGACAAGATCGTTCCGGTCGATATTTATATTCCGGGCTGTCCGCCGCGCCCGGAAATGCTGGTTCACGCGATCCTGATGCTCCAGCAAAAGATCATGAAGGATTCGGTAAAAGACCGCCGCGACGTGACCGAAGAAGAGGCCCGCGTATCGCTGGTTCCCGGCACATTGCCCGTTACCGAAGGAACGGCGCTGGAAATACAGACACATTTGGATGTGGACAGTAATAAGGTCTCGCGGCCCTATTCTATCGCTTCGAAACACGAACGCCGCCGTTCTTCATAAAGATTTATTGCCGCGGATTTGCACGGATAAACGCGGATCGGAATTTTCTTAACCGTGTAAATCCGCGTTAATCCGCGGCTAACTAAAATATGACTGCAAAATTGCATGAATTTGTCGAAAAGCTGAAAGCGGAAAATTCCGCCTGGATCGGCGATGTCAAGGACTCGCTGGGAGAAGTGACTATCACCATTCCCGGCGAACATATAGCCGACGTCTGTGCGAGCCTGAAATCTAAGCACGGTTTCGATATGCTGGCCGATCTTTGCGGCTGCGACCGGGGCGTGGAGGACGATCCGAGATTTGAAGTAAATTATCACCTTTTCTCTACTAAACATTACCATAGATTGCGTTTAAAGGTTTTGCTTTCCGAGGACAATGCCAAGGTTCCGACCGTCACCGGGCTTTGGAAGACTGCCGACTGGCATGAGCGCGAAACCTACGATCTGTTCGGCGTGACGTTCGACGGACATCCCGATCTGCGGCGTATTTTACTGCCGAGCGATTTCGACGGGCACGCTTTGAGAAAGGATTATCCGCTGCGCGGCTATGAACCGTACAGTTTGAGTTAACAATGGCAGTTATCGACAAAGAAATTTACCGGGCACTCACCGAAGTTCGTCCTCTACCGATCAGATATACGGTGGATGACCTGGACTTTATGCCCGAGGACGATAACAGGTATGAACTCATCGAAGGAGACTTATTTGTGTCACGCGCCCCACACCTTGACCACCAATTATTAATCACCCATTTGATGTTAGAGTTGGGTCTTTACCTTAGAGAACATCCTATCGGCGTAATAGTGACGACGCCGGGCATTATCTTTGATGACAAAAACGCGGTCATTCCTGACCTTGTTTTCGCCACGCACGAAACTATCGCGAAAAATGTCGCCGGCAAGGACGAAAAATTCGACGGAAAATTCATCGCCGCGCCTGAGTTAGTGATAGAGATCATCTCGATGGGCAAGAGAGACATTGAGCGCGACCGGGTTCATAAACGCAAGCTTTATGGCGATTTCGGGGTCAAAGAGTATTGGGTAGTAGAAGGGTTTTTTAACACTATCGAAGTTTATCGCCTGGAAGGTGCCGAGCAGCAGCTAATCAAACGGTTTGATCTCCATGAAAGCATTGAAACCCCGCTTTTAAGTGATTTTTCGTTAAAGCTGGCGGATATTTTTAGGTCATAATATGAGTGCAGTTATAGACAATATTCTAAGCCAATCCGGGCTTCTCGATCTGCCGCTCGAATCGCAAATGACGATCTCGATGGGGCCGCAGCATCCCTCGACGCACGGCGTTTTGCGGCTCGAATTGACGCTTGACGGCGAAATGGTCATTAAAACCATTCCCGACATTGGTTATCTGCATACCGGGATGGAAAAGCTGTTCGAGTACAAAAAGTACCAGCAGGGCATCGTCATCACCGACCGGATGGATTATCTAAATCCGCTGGGCAACAATCTGGCCTACGTGATGGCGGCGGAAAAGCTCCTGCAGATCGAAATTCCCGAACGCGCGCAGGTGATCCGCGTACTTTTTTGCGAATTGCAGCGAATCGCTTCGCATATGGTCTGGCTCGGTACTCACTGTCTGGATATCGGGGCGATGTCGGTCTTTTTCTACTGCTTTCGCCAGCGTGAAAAGATCCTGAATCTGATCGAAGCCGCTTCCGGCGGGCGCATGACGCCGAGTTATTTCCGCATCGGCGGTTTGATGATGGACCTTCCGGCCGGTTTCGAACGCCGTGTGAATCAATTTCTGGAAGACTTCCCCGCCGCGGTAAAGCAGTTCGAATCGCTGCTGGCGGGCAATATGATCTGGCAGAAACGCACCCAGGGAATCGGCATTATGGGTCCCGAAGACGCGATCAACTGGGGATTGACCGGGCCGTGCCTGCGCGGCAGCGGGATCGATCTCGATCTTCGCCGCGCCAATCCGTATACGGGTTACGAGACGTATGATTTTGAAGTGCCGATCGAACACGATTGCGACGTGTGGGCCCGGTACCGCGTTCGCATGCGCGAGCTGACCGAATCCTGGAAGATCGTCAGGCAGGCGGTTGACCGCCTCAAACCGGGCCCGGTCAAAGCCGACGCGCCGAAAGTAGTGCTGCCCGACCGTGACGATATGCGCGAGCAGATGGACGCGCTGATCCATCACTTCCTGATCGTGGCCGAGGGTTTCAATGTACCCGCGGGCGAGGTCTATCACGCGATCGAAGCCTCCAAGGGCGAACTGGGCGTTTATATGAAATCCAATGGCGGGCCGAAACCCGACCGTGTTCATTTCCGCGGGCCGAGCTTTGTAAACCTCTCTGCCCTGCCGGCCATGAGCGAGGGCGAAATGGTGGCGGACGTAGTGGCTATCATCGGATCACTGGATATTGTGCTGGGAGAAATTGACAGGTAGGTCTCATTAATTATGCTGATCAAATACTGTACAAAAACGATTCTATTCCTCTCCTTGCTTGGCGTCGTGCTCACTGGTGAAAATTCGGCGCAGACGGGAGAATTCTGCGGCCTTAAGATAAAGCCGGTATTAAGTATGAATGACACGTATATCAAAGGGGTCACAGTAACGGCAACCGATCTGGAAATAAAAAGAGTTTACCGTTCGGTGCTAAAAGACGGCTTGCCGTATTTAGCCAAACTGCCGGAGGCGGAATATAAAATAACGCTTTCAAAACCCGGCTTTAACCGCACGGTTCACAATTATGTGCTGACTTGCGCGCAAATGGATAACGACGAAGCCGTAGCGACTTCGATCCCGATGTGGAAAGGCAGCGCAAAACAAACGATACAGTCCGCCAGGGTACGCCCGACGGGAAAGTTTATGATCGGCCATGAAGATATGGGCGTCAGCGCGCCGACAGTGTCGCCACGGCCGGCGAGTGGGCCTGTCTCTACCGGCATGAGCATCAAAGAGGATTCGAAAACAGTCAGCAAAGGGGTTCTTAACGGCAGCGCTATTTCCCTGCCGAAACCCGCTTATCCGCCGGCGGCAAGAGCGGTCGGCGCATCCGGCGCGGTAAATGTTCAGGTAACTATCGACGAAGATGGAAATGTAATTTCGGCGACAGCCATCAGCGGACACCCGCTGCTTCGCTCGGTCTCGGCCGATGCCGCGCGCCTGTCGAAATTTAAGCCGACTTTATTAATGGGACATCCGGTTAAGGTAAGCGGGATTATTGTTTACAATTTTCAATAAATGAAATTTTCCAGGGGTTTGATTTTCACATTTTTATTTTTCGTTATGCTGGCGGGCGCTGCGGCGGCGCAGGTGGAAAATGCTCCGGACGATATCAAGGAGTTTGCCAGCCGCGAAGAAAAAAGAGCGGAAAAACCAGTTGAAATAAACAAGCTGATCTACGGCGACGTCAACGGCGACAAGATCAAGGATGCCGTCATCCAGTATAATGTCCAGATCGGCTACCCGGGAAACAATTTCATCAGTTACATTGCGGTGTTTTTGCGCAAAGGCGGTAAATATGTTTTCACCGCGCGGATGGAAAACGGCGCCAAACTTTCGACCGTGCTCGTGCCGCGAACGGTGAAAAATAAGATCATCGTTTTTGATAAGTACGGCGAAAACGGATTTGAGAAAACAGGCACGGCAAATTATAAATTAACAGGCAAGAAGCTGGTTAAAGTTAAATAACATGGCAGCATCAGTACCGACGACATACACGAACGAAGTTTTAGTCACCGACGAGGTGGCGCAGTTTTCACCTGAAGTGGAAACGGAAATAAATTGGCACATCGCCAAATACCCGGCGGAGAGAATTCGCTCGGCTATTTTGCCGCTGCTTTTTATCATGCAGCGCGAGCGCGGCTATCTCGACAGCCCGGCGATGAATTACGTGGCGGAAAAACTCGGGCTGGTGGTGACCGATGTCTGGGAAACAGCGACGTTTTATTCGATGCTTTACGTCAAGCCGACGGGCAGGCATCACATCCAGGTTTGCAAGACGCTTTCGTGCAAAATAATGGGAGAACCGGCCGTGACAGCGCACCTTTGCGAGCGGTTAGGCATCAAACCGGGCGAGACCACTCCAGACGGTAAATACTCTCTCTCCCTGGTGGAATGCCTCGGTTCATGCGGCACCGCGCCAATGTTTCAAATCGGGTTCGATTATTACGAAGATCTGACTACGGAAAAAGTAGATCGGATACTCGATTCTTTGGATTGAGTATCGCCGCCGTCGCAATTATTCGGCGGGGGCGGCCCTTGGGCGTATTTTTGCGCTCGCTTGAAAATTGGTTAGATTGAGGCGGTGCTAACAAATAAATTTTGAAAGGGTTAGCATAATGAAAAAAGCGTCTTTACTATTCTTAGGCTTATTGTTCTTTGTCAATTTAACTTTCGCGCAGGAAAGCGGAAACCGAATTTACGGTAATCAGGGTTACTACAATCAGCAGAAACACCTGCCGGTAACCAATACCGGCAACCTGATAAACGGAACGGACAGGAAATATTATTCCACCGAAGCCAGCGTGCTGATGAACATAAAACCCGACGCCTTTGTGGTCGTTTTCGGTATTCAACAGGAAGGTACTAATCCCGCCGACAGCAACGGCAAATTGGTTGCGCGGCTGGATCAATTCAACAGGTCTTTGGGAGCGTTAGACGTCAGGGTGGGTGATATTTTTGTCGACTTTATCACTCAGAACAAGATTTACGATTACAAGGCTCAGGGTAACGACGTGATAGAGGTTCCGGCCGGATTCGAGACGAAGAAAACTATCGCGGTGCGCTATAAAAACCGCGACCTCTTTGAAAAAATAGTAGCCGAGGCCGCTAAATCGCAGATCTTCGATCTGATCAAGGTCGATTACATCGTCAGCGATTTCGATTCGGTGCGGACGCGCCTGTTTGACGAAGCGGTGAAGATAATTAAATCCAAGGAAGGAAAATATACTTCGCTGCTGGGAATAAAACTTTCGCCGGTCGGGCTGGCGAATGAACGGTACGACGCTTTTTATCCGAGCGAACGATATCAGCGCTACCAGGCTTTCGAGACCGGATCGGGCTCGACGAGTTATGAAAAAGGGACTACGGTCACAAAACGTAAAAGCGCCACCTTTTTCTACGAGCCGCTGTCGCCGGAGAATTTTGACAAGATGATAAATCCGGTCGGGATCGAACCGCTGGTACAATTCACTTTGTATCTCAGGGTGGATTACGATTCGGGCGTTCCGAAGGATAGATAGTTTATGCTTTATAAAGTTGTTTTAGAAAAATCGGAAGAAGGTTTCAGCGTATCATGTCCTGTCTTGCCCGGTTGCTGGTCACAGGGCAGCACGGAAGATGAAGCTTTGGGAAATATCAAAGATGCTATTGAAGAATATCTTTCGGTTTTAGAAGAACAGTTGAAAGATGCTGACGTGCGTGAGGTGGAGGTTGTGGCCTAGATGCCAAACTTCCCGGCATAAATCATCTCAAAGCGATCAAGGCATTTGAAAAAGTAGGGTTTTACGTGGCGCGTGAAGGCAAACATGTCGTAATGACAAACGGAAGCCGAATCATTACTATTCCGCGCCGCAACTCTGTTAATGCGTTAATAATGGGCGGTATTGTTCGTGACTCGGGATTGACAATCGAGGAGTTCAAAAAGTTGGTGTAGCAATATTACGGCAAACGCTGGTAAGTTATGGAAATTAAGGCGATCGGGTGTGAACCTTTACAGCTAAAGCGAATGCACATTGAAAACGGGCATACGCTAAAGGTGTATCAGGAAACGGGCGGATATGCGGCGTTGAAAAAAGCGCTTGGAATGTCGCAGGACGAAATTATCAATGAAGTTAAGGCTTCGGCCCTGCGCGGGCGCGGCGGCGCGGGTTTTCCGACCGGCATGAAATGGAGCTTCGTTCCGCGCCAGTCGCCGAAACCGAAATACATCGTCTGCAACGCCGACGAATCCGAACCCGGCACTTTCAAGGACCGTTACCTGATGGAGCGCGACCCGCATTCGCTGATCGAAGGTATGATCATCGCCGGTTACGCGCTCGGCTCGACGACCGGTTTCATCTATACGCGCGGCGAATATAGATACCTGATCGACATCATGGACAGGGCGCTGGAAGAAGCGCGCGCCGCGGGGATCCTGGGTGATAATATTTTAGGGTCCGGTTTCTCGCACGACATTCACACCCATACGGGCGCCGGCGCATATATCTGCGGCGAAGAAACCGCGCTGCTTTCTTCACTGGAAGGCTATCGCGGCCACCCGCGCATGAAACCTCCCTTCCCCGCTGTCGAAGGGCTGTATGCTTGTCCGACCGTCGTGAATAATGTCGAAACCTTGACCGCCGTTCCGCAGATCATCGAAATGGGCGGGCTCGCCTGGCGCGATCTGGGTACGGAAAAATCCGGCGGCACAAAGCTCTGGTCGGTATCCGGCCATGTAAAAAAACCCGGTGTTTATGAGCTTCCGATGGGCTATGCCGACATGGAAAAGTTTATTTTGGAAGACTGCGGCGGAATGCTCCGCGACGGGATAAAGCTCAAAGCCGTGATCCCCGGCGGGTCGAGCGTTTATATCATGCGCGCCGACGAGATCATCGGCAAAAACGTCACGCTCGATTATGAAGGCCTGGTCGCGGCTGGTTCGATGGTCGGCTCCGGCGGCTTTATCGTGATGGACGAGACCGTGGACGTTTTCGAATCAAGCAAAAACCTGATCGAGTTTTACAAACACGAATCCTGCGGCTGGTGCACGCCCTGCCGCGAAGGTACGGATTGGCTGAAAAAAGTTTTCGAACGCATCGAGCGCGGCGAAGGCCGTCCCGGCGATGCCCAGTTAATTCTGGACCTGTGCGACAATATCGAAGGTAAGTCTTTTTGCGGTTTAGGCGACGCCGCGGCGTGGCCGCTGCAATCGGCGATAAAACGTTTTCCCGAAGATTTCAAAAAGTGGCTCGGCGGGGGAACAAGCGGTAACATTACAAATTGATTTTTATTATAAAAGGATTAAAGAGGTAACTAATGGGAAGAGGCGATAAAAGAAGCAGACGCGGTAAAATATTTGCCGGAAGTTTTGGCGTAACACGTCCGAAAAATAAACCGAAAACCGCCGGCACGGCAAAATCGGCCGAAGAGAAAGTTAAAAAAGCGGCGCCGGTAAAAGAAGAGAAGAAAATAGTTAAAAAGGCGGCAGTCAAAAAAGCTGAAGTTGAGACACAGGACGTAGTGGAAACTCCGGTTGAGGAAACGGCCGCAACTGAAGCGCCAGAAGCGCCAGAAGCAGTAGAAACGCCGGCAGAGGCTCCGGCTGAAACTGAGGCTCCGGCGGAAGAAACCGCGCCTGAAACTGCTCCCCCTGAAGGTGCCACTCCTGAAGCTGAGGCTCCGGCGGAGACGGATGCCGCTGACGTGCAGAATCCCGGAACCGCTACGGAAGCGCCTGAGGCGACACCGGCAGAAATAACCGGGAATGACACCGAAGCGGAAAAACCCGCGCAGGCCGAAGAAGCCGCACCTGAAGAGGCACCGGCGGAAACGGAAGCTGAACCCGCTGCTGAAGCCGAAGAAAAAACCGAAGAATAGTTTGTTTTGATTTTTGGATAAATAATGTCAACCGAATTAGTCAAAGTCACAATTAACGGGGTGGAGCACGAAGTTGAAAAAGGTGCTCCGCTGATCGACATGTGCAAGGAAAAAGGCGTCGATATTCCTTCATTTTGTTACTACTCGGACCTGGAATTGCAGGCTTCGTGCCGGATGTGCCTGGTCCGGGTGGAAAAAATGCCGAAGCTGCAGACTTCCTGCACGATGACCTGTACCGACGGCTTGAGCGTCACCACGCACAGCGAAGAGATCGAAAAAGCGCAGCGCGCGATGAGCGAATTTCTGCTGGCGAATCATCCGCTGGATTGCCCGGTTTGCGACCGCGGCGGCGAATGCGAACTGCAGGAGATGGTCTTTGACTGGGGCGGACTCGATCAGCGTTTTACCGAAAAGAAGAATGCCTATCCGGAAAAATATTTGTCTCCTATCGTGGCCAATGACCAGCAGCGCTGCATCCTTTGCAAACGCTGTACCCGCGTCTGTTCCGAGTGGATGGGCGAAGACGCGATCGAGGCCGGTAACCGCGGCGTCGATACCGTGATCGGAACATACGGCGGCTGGCTCAATTGTTCGCAATGCGGAAATTGTATCGAGGTCTGCCCGACGGGCACCCTGCTCGACGCGGTTTATCGGCATGAAACCCGCCCGTGGGAATTGGAACAAATTACTTCGACCGATACTTATAGTTCCGACGGGATGCAGCTCAGCATCGGCTCGCGCGGCGGCGAAGTTCACCGCATCGTGGCGCGCGACCGTTACGTCAACGGCCTGAACGGTGAATTTCTCGATATCAAGGCGCGTTTCGGACACGGCTTTATCAACCACAAAGACCGCATTAAAACCCCGCTGATCCGTTACGTAAAAGGTGGAAAGCTGATTCCGGCTTCGTGGGACGCGGCGATCGCTTTTGCGGCGGAAAAACTTCGGGAGGCCGGAGATTCGGTCGGCGTCGTCGCCAGTTCGCGTCTGACCAATGAATCTGTTTTTTCATTAAAACGTTTCGCCACCGAAGTTTTAAATTCCGGCAACTACGCGGTATCGGATTCTTACGATCTTTCGCCGGTGTTCGATAATTTGAGTGTTCCGCTCTGCACCCATCGCGAAATTCGCCACGCGGGCACGATTCTGCTGATCGGCGGCGAACCGGAAGAAGAACAGACATTTACCGCCAAACAAATGCGCCAGGCGATAAAAAACGGCGGCGCGAAACTGATCATCGTAAACGACACGCCGATCCGTCTGACCGCGCAGGCAACCCAGTTTCTTCATATCAATAAAGGAAGCTATGACGCTTTCGTTTCAACTTTTGTAGGCAACGGCAGATCGGTTGATAAGCTCGGTATCGAACAGTCCGAATTCGACGCACTGAAACAGACTATCGAGGAAACCGCCGGTGATTTTATCATCATGTTCGGCGGCGACATTTCACCGGCCGCGCAGGCTTTGCTGGCAAATTCGGCTGCCGATTTCGCCGCGGAAAATCGCCGCGCTCTGCTCCACCCGCTGCCGCTTTATAATAATTCGGTCGGCGCAAACGATATGATGAGCGGAAAGAAACCCCTCGCCGACGTGCTGAAAAATTCCCGGGCGCTTTATATCGGCGGCAGCCTATCGGAAGAAAACGCCGCGCTGTTAAGTGGCAAAGATTTCATCGTCGTTCAGGAAATGTTCGAAACCGCGACGGCCGCGTACGCCGATGTCATTTTACCGGCGGCCTCGTTTGCCGAAGTTGACGGAACCTACACCAATAATTCGGGCTTTGTCCAGCGCGTGCGCCAGGCGATCGCCCCGGCGCATCAATCGAAAGCCGATTGGGTCGCCACCTCGACACTGGCAAAGGAAATGGGTGTCGATTTCGGTTACCAGATGTCCGCTTCGGCCGCGTTCAAAGCTTTGGCCGACGCCGTTCCGGCTTACGAAGGGCTGCGTTACCCTCATCTGAAAGACGAATCTCGCCCGGTACAGGTGAAACACGCCGTGTCCGGCAAAAAAGATCTCGCCGGTGAAATAAAAACTTTAAATGATAACGTGGCCGCGCTTCCCGACGAGGCGGAAAAGAATATGGAAACGCCGAAAGTCGGGCATAAATTGTTCCGTATCACGACCATGACCGGCAAGACCGAACAGTTTCACCTGCTGGCAAACGGAAACCCGAAACCCGAAGACAGGTTGGTTTCACCTTTATACAGTTTTAATTTAGACGGCACGCCGCGCGAGGAGGAACGCAGCGCGGAAAAAGCGGCATAATTAAAAGGGCTATGAAATATCGAGTGACAATAGAACAGGACGAAGACAATATTTTTGTCGCTGAAGTTCCCGCGCTTCCCGGTTGCATTTCACAGGGAAATACTCGTGCCGAAGCGATCGAAAATATCAAGGAAGCGATCGAACTTTATCTCGAAAGCCTGGAGGCGCGCGATGAACCTATTCCGCCGCCGATAACAGAAGAAATCGTGGAGGTTGCGGCTTGAGCACGCTACCGCAAATCTCCGGACATGATGCGGTAAAGGTTCTGGGAAAGATCGGTTATGAATTTGACAGACAACGTGGAAGTCATATGATCCTGCGACAACAAATTCATCCGTTTCGTAGGATAGTCGTTCCGGATCATAAAGTTATAGCTAAAGGCACCTTGAGAGGAATTATTAGACAGACCGGTTTGACGGTAGAAGAATTTAGGAATTTGATCAACAAATAGTCTATGGACCTTGATTTACTTATTTTACTAGGGCTAAAGTTTTTCGCCATTTTTATGGCGTTCAATGTCGTCCTGATCATCGTCGCCTATATCGTGCTGGCGGAAAGAAAAGTGCTCGGCTGGATACAGGGACGCATCGGGCCTAACCGGGTCGGGTTCTGGGGCATTTTGCAGCCCTTTGCCGACCTCTTAAAGTTTATCTTTAAGGAAGACATCGTTCCCGATAAATCCGTCCAATTCATTTATCTGCTTGCTCCGATCATTGCGCTGGTTTGCGCGCTGATGCCGATCGTGGTTTATCCTTTCGGCCCTACGATCAACGATCCGATCGGCTGGCTGGCGCCTTATGCCGTTTCCCTTCCCTGGGTCGGCGCCCAGGTCGCCGATGCCATCGCCAAAGCCGCGCCGACTGTTTATAACATGCCGCTTTCGATCACGCATATCGATGTCGGGCTGTTGTATGTCCTGGGTATCACGTCGGTCGGCGTGTATGGCATCGCACTGGCGGGTTGGGCTTCGAATAGTAAATACAGCCTGATGGGCGGGCTGCGTTCTGCGGCGCAGATGATCTCTTACGAACTCGCGATGGGAACTTCCGTGGTCGGCGTGGTAATGCTGGCCGGGTCGCTCGACATCGCGGAGATAATTCACGCCCAGACACAGTGGCCGTGGTATTACGGAAAGCTGTTCATCATTCCGCAGTTTCTCGGGTTTATCGTATTTTTGATCGCGGCTTTTGCCGAAACTAACCGCGTGCCCTTCGATCTGCCGGAAGCCGAAACCGAGCTCGTCGCCGGTTTTCACACGGAATACAGCGCTCTCAAATTTGCGCTCTTTTTCATGGCGGAATACGTGAATATGTTCACCGTTTCGGTGATGATCGTGACGCTGTTTTTAGGCGGCTGGTACGTGCCGGGCCTGCATCGCCTGGTCGATCCGGGAACCTACGCTTATGCGCTGATCAGCGCGGGCGCGTTTTTTCTCAAGATCTTCTTTTTCCTGTTTTTCTATATCTGGGTGCGCGGAACGCTGCCGCGTTTTCGTTTCGACCAGTTGATGAATTTCGGCTGGAAATTTTTGCTGCCGTTAGGAATATTTAATGTTTTCCTGACGATGATGATGGTTTATTTTCTTAACCGTTAGATTGTTTAATTAATGTTCGAATCGATCATATTTTTTCTTTTTGCCGGGCTTGCCATCGGGTGCGCCGTTTCCGTGGTGTATCACAAAAACCCGCTTTACAGCGCGATCTCGCTGATCGGCGTTTTTATTTCGCTGGCGGGAATTTACCTGACGCTGGCCGCGCCTTTTATCGCCGCCGTGCAGATACTGGTCTATGCCGGGGCGATCATGGTGCTGGTGATCTTTGTCATCATGCTGCTCAACCTGGAGCACGATCAGGGCACCGTAAACCGCTTGCGATATCTCTACGCGCTGGGCGGTATCTTCGGGCTGGCGCTGATCGGACAGGCGATATTTATTTATTATGCGGTCAGCAAATCGCTGGAAAAAAGCAGTTTCCTGAAACCGACCCATGAATATCCGGGGCTGACGCAAAATATCGGCAAGGCAATATTTACGGAATACCTGCTGCCCTTTGAAATAGTCGGGCTGCTGCTGCTGATGGCGATCGTCGGCGCGATGCTGATGACGCGGCGCGCGCTTAACCCGAAACTGGAACTGGTAAGTAAAGAAGAAACGAAAGATCAATAAAAACCGAGATGCCAAACCTAGCATTATATCTAGCACTTTCCGGAATTTTATTCGCCATCGGCGTAACCGGCGTGATCTTTAAACGCAATGCGATCGGGATGTTTATGTGCATCGAGCTGATGCTCAATGCGGTGAATCTGACCTTTGTCGCGTTTGCCCATTATTTCGACGACGTTACGGGACAGCTTTTCGTCTTTATCGTGATGTCGGTCGCCGCCGCCGAAGCGGCCGTCGGCCTTGGTATCATCATCTCGTTCTTCCGTAACCGGATCTCGATCGACGTCGATGACGCGAGCGTATTACGGAATTAGATTTAGTTTAGAGTTCACGCTTTAGCGTGCGGATTTAGTATTTAGAATGCTTAATGCCGATGTATTAACATTTCAGGAATTTGTCATGCACGAAACCCTGCCGCTTTCTCGAATTCAGGAAGCCGTGCTCGAGTTTTTACAAGGGCGGGACGACATAGTTTTATTCGGCGCGCAGGCGGTCAACGCTTACGTCAGCGAACCGCGGATGACACAGGATGTCGATCTATTGTCAGCACGCGCCGGGGAAGTTGCCGAAGAGCTGCGTCAGTCTCTAAGCGACAGATTTCACATCGCGATCAGGATTCGCGAAATTGGAGATAAAGGTTTTCGGCTCTACCAGATCAGGAATGAAGGCAATCGACATTTAGTCGATTTGCGGTCGGTGGATGAATTACCAAAAACCGAGCTGATTGAAAATATTCTGGTTTTATCGCCGGCTGAATTGGTCGCCAGCAAGGTTATCTCTTACGAATCGCGTAAAGGAAAACCAAAAGCGGGAACCGACTGGCGCGATCTCGCAATGCTGCTTTTGCAATTTCCGCAGCTTAAAGCCGAACACGGTGAGGTCGGTGAAATTTTGACGAAACGCGCGGTTAAAGAATCTGTATTGAGAGCCTGGCGAGAAATCGTCGCGCAGGATTTACAGCTTGAAAAAGACGACGAGGATCTGAATTTTTAAGCGTGCCGCTAAACATTTGTATGAAAGGAGGTAAGCCATTGATCAAACAGGAGATCTTATGTGTTCTGACACTTTTATTTTTTGCGCTTAGTAATTCGGCCCAGAAAATGCCGGATAAAAGGATCGCCGGAGCCGGTTTTGTTACCGGGCCTTCGCGTGCGCTGCAGTCGGATTCTTTGATCAGACTTACCGCCGAAGAAGTACAAATGATCATTCAGGCTGAAGCCAAAGGCAATCCCCGGGCCCTGACGTCGTTGGCGCAGGACCCTGAGCAGAGAAAATCGGTCCTGGAAAATCTCAGGCAGGCTTTAGCCGTCGCGAACGAGGCCCGAAAAAACGGTTTCGCTGCCGAACAGTCGGTCAAAATGCAGTTGAAACTGGCCGAAGCGGAAGTTCTCGCCACTGCTTATGACGATAAGTTAAAAGCGGATGCCGGGAGGGCGAACGACCCGGTGCCGCCGTTTAATTATATCGACGATAAGAAGGTTGACGCATTTTTTAACGACCCCGCCAATAAGACCGAATACGCACGGGGATTAGAGAAATTCCTCAGCTTCCTGACGGATACGCAAAAAAAAGTTACCCCGCAGGAAATGACTGACGAGCAAAAACAGTTTGCCGCTTCGCAATGGAAAAAGGTCACCTACGGAATGGTAAAGGCGAAGGAACTGCGCCTGGTCAACCGAAAGATCGAACTGCAGTATAAATTACAACAGGCGCTGATACTGGCGCGCGCATACAGCCAGGAAAAACTTGAAGACCGGCTAACACCGACCGCTGACGAAATAAAAGCTTACATGGCGGCGAATCCTAAATTCAGCAAAGAATCCAGGCGTGCCAGAGCAGCTGAGATCCTGGCAAAAGTAAAAGCCGGCGGAAATTTTGCCGCCCTGGCGGATGAATACTCCGAGGATCCGGGTAATAAAGACGCGCAAACCGGTAAGCCTCAGGGCGGGCTTTACGATTGGAGAAACCGCGCCTATTACGTCAAGGAATTTTCCGATGCGTCCTGGGCGCTGGAAGAAGGCCAGACCAGCGGCATCGTGGAAACGCAATTCGGTTATCACATTCTCAAACTCGAAGGAAAACGCGCTGTAAAAGGCGAAGAACAGGTAAAAGTTCGTCACATTCTTATCTCGACGATGTATCAGCCCGAGCCCGGCCTGGCTTCTAACCGGCCCTCGGTCAGGTCCGTGGATGAGGCGCCTTTATCAATGCCTATGTCAATGCCCATGTCAATGGAGGAAGCCGCCAAACAGGAACTTGCCAAACAGAAAGAGAAGCAGGTTATGGACGAGATCCTGGCGCGCAACCCGATCGACCTGCCGCCTGATTTTGCGGTCAGTGCTGGCAGAGATCCCGCGGCGAAACCCGCGAAATCCGTAGCTGCGGCAAAACCGGCAAAACCGGCAAAACCTGTAGGCGCGGCTAAAACCCGGAAAAAGACAGGTTCGAATAAGAGGCGTACTTCAAGAATAAAGCATTAGACGCAATCGTCAGACCTGGGCGTCCGAAAAAATTTATAGTATTTGGAAATGCGAAAAAATTGCGGAAAAAATAATATAAGTTAGAACTAATGATCGAGAACAATCTTTTAAGCATCATCATCTTTGCCCCGCTGGCCGGCGCGGTCATTAACTGGCTGATCGGCGGCAGGCTGAAGAACGAATTTTTCAGCGGCGTGGTCGCTTGCGGCACGATCGCGATCTCGACGCTGGTCGCCTTTTACATCACGCTTTTTGCGGGCGGCGGCGCGCTGTATATCGACAAGCCCGTCTTCGATCATCTCTGGACCTGGGTTCAGGTGGGAAATTTCCGCGCCGATTTCGGCCTGGCGGTGGATCATCTTTCGGCGATCTATGTGATGTTCGTCACCTTCGTCGGCCTGCTGATACATATTTTCGCGACCGGCTACATGCACAAAGATCCGGGTTTCTACCGTTTCTTCGCCTACCTGAATCTTTTTATGTTTTCGATGCTGACGCTCATCCTGGCGGATAATTTTCTGCTGATGTTCGTCGGTTGGGAAGGCGTCGGCCTTTGCTCTTACCTGCTGATCGGTTATTACCTGAAAAGCGACGAAGCCCGCCGGGCGGCGAAAAAAGCCTTCGTGGCAAACCGCATCGGTGACTGGGGCGTGATCATGGGCATCTTTTTGCTCTTCACGCTGACGGGTTCGATCAGTTTTTATGACAAGGTTGTCGGCGGCGTCGAAATAAAAAGCGCGCTCGGTGTCATGGCTGCTTTGCCGCAGGATCCGTTTACCTGGGCAGCGATATTCGCCGGCGGAGCGACCTCCGTGGCCCTGCTGCTATTTATCGGCGCGACCGGAAAATCGGCGCAAATTCCCTTGTACGTCTGGCTGCCGGATGCGATGGCCGGCCCGACCCCGGTTTCCGCGCTGATCCACGCCGCCACCATGGTTACGGCCGGCGTCTATATGGTCGTGCGCTGCAACGGTATTTATCAAAACGCGCCCTCGGCGATGTTTATCGTCGCGATAATCGGCGCGGCGACGGCGATATTTGCCGCCACCATCGGACTGGCGCAAAACGACATTAAGAAAGTTCTCGCTTACTCGACCGTGTCGCAGCTCGGTTATATGTTTCTCGCCTGCGGCGTGGGCGCATTTTCCGCGGCTATTTTCCACGTGATGACTCATGCATTCTTTAAAGCGCTGCTCTTCCTGGGTTCGGGCTCCGTCATCCATGGAATGAACCACGAACAGGACATGCGCCGGATGGGCAACTTGAAAAAATACATGCCCATTACCTACTTCACGATGTTGATGGGCTGGCTGGCGATCTGCGGAATTGCGCCCTGGGCGGGATTTTTCTCGAAGGACGAAATACTTTATAAAACTTTTGCCGCCGAAGGCATGGGAAATTGGGCGACCGCGCTCTGGGTGGTAGGGATCGTCACCGCCGTGCTGACCGCGATCTATATGACGCGCCTGATGGTGATGACCTTCTGGAGCGAAGAAAGAATTAACGACGAACACGCGGCGGAGGTCGAACATCACGACCCTGCTCCCGCTGCCCACGCTGCTCACGCGCATATGTCGGGCGACGCTGACGAAGTATTACATGATGACGATGAGGAAGAAGAGCATCACCATCACGGCCCCGTCCACCCGCACGAATCGCCGTGGTCGATGACCGTGCCGCTGATCGTGCTGGCATTTCTTTCTACCGTGGGCGGTTTGGTGGGAATTCCTTATGCGCTGAGCTCGCTGGTCGGCGCGGGCGATGTAAATGTTTTCGAGCACGTGATGGAACCGGTGATCGCCAAAAAAGAAGCGGTGGAATCGCACGGTTCGCAAAAACAGGCGATCCCGCAAAATGCGAAAGAGCTTAACGAGCATATAGCGGCCGAAAATGCGGCGCGTTCAGCCGAGCCCGCCGAGCACAAAACTCATTCGCCGGAAGAACTTAATTGGGAACGCGGCCTTGCTTTGCTTTCGCTTACCCTGGCGATCGGCGGAATTCTGATCGGTTTCTTTGCCTTTATGAGAAATCCGCTGCGCAAAATGCCAAAAATATTGGAAGAAAAATGGCGCATCGACGAAGTTTACAATCGCTTTATCATCGACCCGATCTCCAATTTTTCACGTGAAGGTTTGTGGAAGGGTTTCGATCTCGGATTTATCGACGGCGCGGTAAACGGCATCGGTTCGTTTATTGCCGAACTCGGCACGCTGCTGCGCGGCGTACAGGTGGGATTCGTGCGCAGTTACGCGGCAATGATCCTTTTCGGGGGATTGATCCTGATCGGATTTTTTGTTTATTACGGATTTAAATTGATTGGATAAGAAAGTACCGGGAGCGTCTTGCTCGCGCAAAAAACTAAAGTGAAGGCGGGACGCCTTCACGACAGCCGGCAAGATGCCTGCGATACAATTAAAATGAACTGGATCAGCGAAAATTTATTGACTATTTTGATCTTGCTGCCGGTGATCGGGGCGATCGCGATCATCGGGCACCAGATGTTCTGGAAGCAGGAAAGCAGCCTTAAATGGGTTACGCTCGGCTTTACCATCGCGAATTTCTTTGTGTCGCTGCTGCTGCTCGGCAGCGAAAAAGTTTCGGCGGCGGGATTTTCCTACGAGGTCAATGTTCCGTGGATAAAAGCCATCGGCGCTAATTATCACATCGGCATCGACGGCCTGAGCATTTGGCTGGTCATTCTGACGACGCTGATCATGCCGATCGCGGTGCTTTCCAGCTGGCACGCCGTGGAAAAACGCCATCTCGTTTTTTATATTTTTCTGCTTTTGCTGGAAAGCGCGATGCTCGGCGTTTTCGTCTCGCTCGATCTGCTGCTCTTTTATCTTTTCTTCGAAGCCTCGCTGATACCGATGTTTTTCCTGATCGGTATTTGGGGCGGCGAAAACCGCATTTATGCGGCGATCAAATTTTTTATCTACACGGCGCTGGGCAGTTTGCTGATGCTGGTCGCGATAATCTCGCTCTATTTCATTCAGCTAAAAGCGGCCGGCGTGGGAACTTTCGATTATCTGGTTTTGATGAATTCGTTGAAAAACGGCACCATCGCCCTCGACCCCAGTACCGGCGCGCTTCTTTTCTTCGCCTTTGCGATCGCTTTTTCGATCAAGGTCCCGCTTTTCCCGCTGCACACCTGGCTGCCGGACGCGCATACCGAAGCGCCGACCGCCGGTTCCGTCATTCTGGCCGCCGTGCTGCTGAAAATGGGAACCTACGGTTTGATGCGTTTTAATTTCACGCTGTTTCCGGAAGCCTCGCGCGAATGGGCGTGGCTATTCATTCTGCTGGCGGTGATCGGCATTATTTACGGAGCGCTGGTGGCGATGGTTCAGCCGGATATAAAACGTCTGGTGGCATATTCGTCGGTCAGCCACATGGGTTTTGTCATCCTCGGAATGTTTTCGTTCACCGAATTCGGGATGCAGGGCGCCGTTTATCAAATGCTCAACCACGGTATTTCGACCGGGGCGCTGTTCCTGCTGGTCGGGTTTATTTACGAGCGCCGTCATACGCGGCAGATCACGGAATTCGGCGGTTTGGCAAACGTGATGCCGAATTTCGCCACGATCTTTATCATTACCACGATGTCGTCGATCGGGCTTCCCTTTTTGAACGGCTTCGTCGGGGAATTTTTGATCATGCTGGGAATGTGGACTTCAAACGCGCTGCCGGGAAACTGGAATTGGATCGCCACGATGATCGCCGGAACGGGCGTGATCCTGGCGGCCGTTTATCTGCTCTGGATGGCGCAGCGGGTTTTCTTCGGCAAGGTAACGAATCCTAAAAATAAGATGCTGCTCGATCTAAATGCGCGCGAGATAGGTCTGATGATCCCGCTGATCATCCTGATGGTTTATATGGGCGTGCATCCCAGGCCGTTTTTACATCGCTCCGAGGAAAGCGTGAAAGCGATCCAGCAGCGTGTGGCCGGTGAGCACAGAGGCGGTGAGATCACGGAAGTTGCCGATGCGAAGTAAGAATTTTACGCTTCTTTTGTTCTTTGTAATGGCATTGTGTTTGCCCGCGTTAAGTGTTGGGGCGCAGACTTTTTACGGCACGACCGATCTGAAAACATTTCGCGACGGCCGCGAGCACGAAATGCGCGACCCGAAGGAAACGCCGTTTCCCGAGGGCAAGCTGGCGGAGTATTCGGGCCTGAAATATTTTGCAACGGATAAGAGTTACCGAGTCAAAGCGAAATTCAAAAAGGAGCCTTCCGAACAGAAGATCCGGTTCGAGACTTCGAGCGGAAAGATCAAAACCTTTTTGAAATACGGCACCGTGAGCTTTAAGCTGTCGGGTAAAAAATACCAGCTGAGCGTATATCAAGTAGAACCCGCGGCGATCAAAGAAGAATATAAAGACCTCGTCTTTATTCCGTTCAAGGATCTGACCAGCGGCAAGGAAACATACGGGGCCGGCAGGTATATCGACATTAGAATACCTGAGAATAAAAAGGTGATACTGGATTTCAACCTGGCATATAATCCCAATTGCGCCTACGGCAGCGACCGTTACAATTGCCCGATTCCGCCGAAGGAAAACCGTTTGGCCGTGGAAATAAAAGCCGGTGAAAAAAGCTATCTGGCCGGACACTAGAGTTTAAGAATTTTATAATGATGGAACCGATCTTACTAATAAATTTGACCAACCCGGGCGTTAATTTGCCGATCATTTTACCGGAATTGATCGTCGCCGTGGCGGCGGCGCTGGTGATGCTCTATGACTGCTTCAGGCCAAACGACCGGCACACCCCGGCGATCATGGCGCTGGCGGGAATAGCCGCCGCCGGATTCGGCACCGCCTGGCTGGGCATTAGCGGAGCGGGCGCGGGAAATTGGGGCGGCATGATCGCCTTCGACACGCTGCGGATGAGCTTTACGTTCGTCTTTCTGATCGTCGCGTTTCTGACCATTCTTATCTCATCTGTCTGGGTCGAAAACGAAAACGTTCCGGCGGGTGAATATTACGCGCTGCTGCTTTTTGCCACCGTCGGAATGATGCTGATGGCTTCGGGCAACGACCTCGTGATCATTTTCCTCGGGCTTGAAACTCTTTCGATCGCCACTTACGTGATGGCCGGGCTGCGTAAAACCGACCTGCGCTCCAATGAATCGGCGATGAAGTATTTTATTCTCGGTTCGTTTGCTTCCGGATTTTTGCTTTACGGCATGGCGCTGCTTTACGGCGCGACCGGGACGACGACGCTGGCCGGCACGACAAATATCACCGAAATGGCGAACCGCATCGGAACGTCGCAATTCCCCGCTCTTTTGCTGGTCGGCGCGGCGATGCTGATCATCGGTTTCGGCTTTAAGATCGCCTCGGTTCCGTTTCATGTCTGGACGCCCGACGTTTATGAAGGCGCGCCGACGCCGGTGACCGCGTTTATGGCGGTCGGCTCCAAGGCCGCCGCGTTCGCTTCCTTCCTGCGCGTGTTCGCGCTGGGATTTCCCGTCATTATCGGCGTCTCAACCGGCGTCGCGGGTTCGCTTCATGATACCTGGATCACGGCCGTCACGGTGATCGCGATTCTGACCATGACCGTCGGCAACATTGCGGCCATCGTGCAGAATAACGTCAAGCGGATGCTGGCCTATTCCTCCATCGCTCATGCCGGTTACGCCCTGGTGGGTTTTGTCGGCGCGGGCGCCGCCGCTTCCGCCACCGAGCGCAACGAAGCCATCACGGCGGTGGCGTTTTATATGCTCACTTACGCGCTGACAAATCTTGGCGCGTTTGCCATCGTCACGCTGCTCGGGCAGAAAAATGACCGCCGCACGCAGTTCGAAGATTATAACGGGATCGGTTTTAAATCCCCGGTGCTGGCGTTCTCGCTGTCGCTTTTTATGCTGAGTTTGTTCGGCCTGCCGCTGACCGCCGGATTTATGGGAAAGATACTGGTCTTTCGCCCGGCGATCCAGGCAGGGAGCCCGATGCTGACCCTGCTGGTGGTTTTCGCGGTGATAAACAGCGCGATCTCGGCCTATTATTACCTGAGATTTATCGTGGTCATGTTCTTTAAGGAACGCACGACCGACTGGGCCGCCCCGAAAATTCCGGTCAGCATTTCGGTGGTGCTGGTGATCACGGTGGTGGGTGTTCTTTACCTCGGTTTGTTCGGCGATCGCGTGATCGACGCTTTTCGCTATTCACCCCCAAGCGCCGCAATCGAGGCCGGACGTTAAATTTTTGTAAATTCCTATTTGAAAATCCGGGAAATTCCGTTATTCTAGTAAAGGGAAATTGGCGAATGACTTGTTATTATTCGCCTTTTTCTTTGTTTGAGTGTTATTTGAGAGTTTATGAAAGTGGCTTCAGCGCTGAAAGAGTCGGTCGGCGAAAAGTGGATCCCTGACATTTATCGTGAAAAGATACGCGTTTTACGAACCCGTGCTTATCTTCTCGGTATCCCGTCGAGGGAAAATGAAGCGGAAATTCTGCACACGCTTTTGGGTGTGGAATTAAAGGTAGGGCGCAAGCGCCTGTCGTGTCCCGATCTTTCCACCGCCCGCTATTTGCGGATATTTGCGCGTTTAGGTGTAAATGAAATAGCGGTGCCGTACGATATCTCGAAGATCGCCGCTTTTGCGGACGAGCTCGAATCGGGCTGGCAATACACGCTTCTTTTGCTCGAACAGGAATATGCCGCGCAGAAGCGAATGCGCGGCGCCGTGATAAAGCTGATGCGGCAGGAAATTGCCGAAACGGGCGCGGGTGAGGCGGTGCCGGAATTTAAGCAGACCACCAAACAGGAAAAATATCATCGAAGTAAATAGTGAAGTAAACAGTAAAGCTATGATCGAAACAACGGCGACAAAAGATATGGTTACTCCCCAGGAAAGAGCCCTCTACGAGGCGGAGGAGCTGCCATTTCCGTTCAACAAGACGACCTATTGCCGCTATGAGCCGATCGAAAAAAAGGTCGAAAGCGCGCGGGTTTTGCTGGTCAATAATTTGCTCCGTTATGAAAGCGACCTTTCCCCGCTGGCGCTGAAAGAATGGAACGGCACCACTGAGTCGAAGCTTCGCTGGGAACGCAAGATCGCTTCGATGGCCTGCGACAATATCGCTAAAAACGTTATCCGTTTGGTTCAGCATCCGAAAACGCTGCTGGTCCATCTTTCCGAGTTAACCGAAGCCGTACAGGATTTTAATCCTCAGGCGATAGTTTTGAGCGGCACGCTCAGCGATTTCGACTACTATAACCCCGATCACCTGGAAAAATTTAGAGAGTTCATCCTGAAAACAAAAGTCCCCGTGCTGGGAATTTGCGGCGGGCACCAGCTTATCGGATGGTCTTTCGGGTCGGATCTGGTCACTTTGGACAATCTGGACCCCGCGCTAAAACGCGCCGGCCGCGTGCTCGAATATCAATACCGCTTTATCAAGATCATGCAGCCCAACGACCCGATCTTTCAGGGCATTCATGACAAGGATTCCGGCATTTGGCAGGATTACACCCAGGAAGGAAACATCCTGCGGGTATGGCAAAATCACGGCCTGATGCTGGGTTCGACGCCGGACGGATTTAAGAGCCTGGCGACCGCCTATCTCTGCAAAAATCAGATGATGGTCAAACGCAGCGACGGCCAGTTGATCTACACCGTGCAATTTCATCTCGAAAAATCCTTTGAAGACTGGACCAAGAACCCGACCCGCTGGCAGCATCACAATCAGTCGCGCGACGGGCGCGTCCTGTTCGAAAATTTCCTGAAGCTGGCGATCGAACATCAGGCGCCGGCCTACGCATCTGCCTGATTGACTGCGCGCCCCGCACACTCTAAACTTTCCTTTAGAATTAACGTATAGGAAAGTAAGATGGCAAAGAAAAATTCCGAAGAACCCCAAAGCCTGGAACCGTCCAAGTTTATCCGCTGCCGCTTTTGCGGGCAAAAAAATCAAGTAAAAGACGGCCCTAAATCGGGCGCAGTATGCGGCAAATGCAAGCTGCCGCTTTCCGATGAACCGCACAAAAAGTTCGCCGAGCTAAATAAGCACGATTATATTCATCCGGCCGACAGCAAGGCCCTGGCGGCGCTGCGCGCGATCCCCGGAATCGACTCTGCCCTGAAAAAATTGCTGGCGGTTACCGGCGAATCGGCGATCCGGGTGACCTTCATGGCGAGCGCGGTCAAAGTGACCCCGAAACAGTGCCCCGACTTGCATGCAAAGCTGCAGATCGCCTGTACCACGCTAGGCGTCGAAATGCCGGATCTTTTCGTTCAGCAGAATCCGATCGTAAACGCTTTTACCGGCGGCGTGGAAAAACCGATCATCGTGCTTCACTCATCGCTGATCGAACGCCTTAACGACGAAGAAACCTTGGCCGTGCTGGCGCACGAGGTCGGGCATATCCACGCCGAACACGTGCTTTACCTGACTGCGGCGCGGTTGATCGAAGCGCTGGCAAATGCTTCGATAGCGAGATTGATTCCCGGATCCGACATCATCAAATTCCTGATCTCCGCCGGGATCAGCAGTGCGCTGCTCGCCTGGGCAAGACGCGCCGAGCTTTCCTGCGACCGGGCCGCCCTGCTGGTCATCCAGGATGAGCACGTTGTCGGCCGGACGATGATGAAACTCGCCGGCGGAACGTTTGCTTCGAAGATAGACTACGACCTCTTCCTGGAACAGGCTCAGGAATTCAAGAGAAATTACGATGAAAAGAATCTGGATCGCTTTTGGGCCGATATTATTTCTTCCGGAATGACCCATCCCTTCCCGATCTGGCGGGTAGCCGAGATATTAAAATGGGTGGAAGAGGGCGAGTATCAGAGAGTTCTGAAAGAGGTCAAATAAAACACGCCCGTTTTCAGCGATTTTCCGGCAGAATTGTTATAATTGTGCCTGTTAGACAAATCCCTTAAATCGAGAAAATACCATGCCGCCCGTTAAAGAACGAGCTTTGTCCAATTTTTTTTCGCCTTCGCAAAACCACCTGATATTGATCGTTGGTTTGATAGTATTTGCCTGCCTGATCTCGGGCGCGGCGCTGGCCTTTGCCTCCGCCAGCCTGGATACGGGCCAGCGCTGGCTGCTGCTGGTATTCGTAATACTTTTCCCGGTGCTGGGGTTGGCAATTTCCCTCTGGCTTATTCTGCGGCATCATCGTAAACTCACCGTTTCCGCCGAAGACGATAATATCAGGTGGCAGCTGACCGGCCCCGATGAGCAAAGAAAAAACTTAAATGCCGAAGTGATCGAGCTGGCCGCGGCGCTCGGGCTGCCTAAACAGCAGATCGGCGATCTCCGTTCGGCGTACATAGTGGCGGAGGATCTCGCCCTGCGGCAGGTCGAGCACGAAGCCAAAACGCCACTGATGCGGCACATCAATATCGGCGAAGCCAGTTTTGACGGATTGCTGATAGATCACGACGTGCTGACCGGGATAGATGTCACTTTTTTGGTAAAACCGGATATTACCCAGGAAAAGATCAGTTCCGTTTTGAGCAAAACCGAGTACGCGATAAAAAAATTACAGGAACTGCGCCCGGGGACAAAGTTAAAGCTCCTGATGGCCGTGGTCACGCAGCTTGCCCCGGACGAGGAAGAGATAATGCGTTCCCTTCTGATCGAGAAATTCGCGATGACGCCGGTCGATGTCGATATCAGGCTGATGGATTTTGAAGGACTGCAGCGGGTCTATGCCGCCGACTAAAAATATGCTTAAAGATAAATTCGGAGTAATTTTCGGAGTAGCCAATAAACGCTCGATCGCCTGGGCCTGCGCGCAGGCTTGCGCGGAACAGGGCGCGCGGATGGCGTTCAGCTACCAGGGCGAAAGGTTAAGAGAGAACGTCGAGGATCTTGCCGGCGGTTTGGGCGATTCGGTGGTGGCTCCCTGCGACGTGACCAACCAGGAAGACGTGGATAGTTTCTTCGATACCGTCGGAAAAGAATTCGGACGCATTGACTTCCTGGTGCACAGCATCGCTTTTGCGCCTAAGGAAGCGCTCCAGGGCGGTTTTTCCGAAACCTCCCGCGAGTCTTTTATGACCGCGCTCGAGATCAGCACTTACTCGCTGACGCAGCTCGCGCGGGCGGCCGCTCCGCTGATGACCAATGGCGGCAGCATCGTCACGATGAGCTACTACGGCGCGGAAAAGGTCGTCTCTAATTACAATGTGATGGGCGTCGCCAAGGCCGCGCTCGAGGCTTCGACACGCTATCTCGCCGCCGATCTGGGCAAAGATAATATTCGCGTTAACGCCATCAGCGCCGGCCCCCTCAACACCCTTTCCGCCCGCGGCGTGAAAAATTTAGGCTCGCTGCTCGGCTACGTCGGCGAAAGATCGCCGCTCAAGCGAAATGTCGAAGTACGCGAGGTCGGAAACACCGCGCTGTTTTTGGTCAGCGGGCTTTCCTCAGGCATCACCGGCGAGACGATCTATGTGGATTGCGGCTATAACATTATGGGAATTTAGGTTATGATACCTGTCCCGAATTTGAACTTAAGATTATTTAGATTTAGATGAGTGAAATTATTACCACCGATTCTCTCGTGGCGCAGCCGACTCAGGACGAAATACTGCTCCGCTCACCCAACCCGAAAGACGATTACCAGGCATCGGATTCATGGCGCGTTTTTCGCATCATGAGCGAGCTGGTCGATGGTTTCGATTCGCTGTCGCATATCACGCGCGGGGTTTCGGTCTTCGGCTCCGCCCGGACAAAAGAAAAAAATCCAAGTTATGAAGCGGCCCGGGAAACCGGTAAACTGCTCGCTGAGGCCGGCTTTGAAGTTATCACCGGCGGCGGCCCGGGAATTATGGAAGCCGCAAACCGGGGCGCATTCGAAGCGGGCGGCGTTTCCGTCGGCTGCAATATCGAATTGCCGTTTGAGCAGCAGCCTAACCCGTACCAGAACCGGGCTTTGGTTTTTAAATATTTTTTCGTCCGCAAGACGATGTTCATTAAATACAGTAACGCCTTCATCATTTTTCCCGGCGGGTTCGGAACTTTAGACGAGGCCTTCGAAGCGCTGACCCTGATCCAGGCGCATAAAATTCGTAACTTCCCGGTCGTGTTATTTAATTCTTCTTATTGGAAGGGGCTGTTGTCGTGGCTTACTTCGACCATGCTTCACGACGGAAATATCAACCCGGAAGACCTGATGCTGATCCATCTGACCGATTCGCCGCGCGACGCGGTGGATTTTGTTTCCCGGTATTACCGCGCCGAAGAAGAAAACCGGCAAAAGCTGGTAGAAAATCTTTAAAATATTTCAGGACATTACAATGCAAAAGAGATTGCCGCCCTTATTATTGATCTGCATTTTTTTGGTTTTTATCTCTGCTTGTCAGAAACCCGCGCCGCCCGCGGCCGCTTCCGCTGAGGCAAAGCGCTTTCCGTTCAAGGGCAAAGTGATTTCCGTAAACATAGCCAAAAACGAAGCCGTCATCCAGCACGATGAGATACCCGGTTATATGGACGCCATGACCATGCCGTTTCCGATCAAGGATACCTGGGTAATGGAGGAGCTTTCTCCCGGTTCGCAGGTGAGCGCTCAGCTGGTGGTCGATAAGGGAAATTTTTATCTCGAAAAAGTGGCGATTGTCGCCCTGCCGAACCCCGATCAATCTCCGCTGCCTGTGGTTAATCCGGCTGAAAAAGAACTTGAGGGGAAAGAAGTACCCGACCTTAAACTGACGAATCAGGACGGTAAACGCATCGGCCTGAAGGATTTTAGCGGCAAGGCTTTGGCCGTCACTTTTATTTACACGCGCTGCCCGCTGCCGAATTATTGCCCGCTGATGTCGATCCGTTTTTCTGAAATGGCGATGAATCTGCAAAAGTCGCCTGAATTAAAAGATAAAGTCCGGCTGCTGAGTATCACTTTCGATCCGAAAAACGACACGCCGCAGGTACTGAAAAATTACGGCTCCGGTTATTACAACAAAGATACAAAACCTGATTTTACCGTCTGGCAGCTGGCCACCGGCTCGGAAGACGACGTGAAAAAAGTCGCCGATTTTTTTGGTTTGACTTACCAGGCCGATCCGCAGGATAAAACCCAGATCAACCATTCCCTGCGCACGATCGTGATCGACCCGCAGGGAAAAGTGAAAAAGGTTTTTGCCGGCAACGACTGGACCAACGATCAGGTGATGAAGGAACTGCAAAACAGTCTCGCGTCTGAAAACAAATAAAAGCTTAATGGTGTAGCGGCCGATCTGATTTTTTCGTGTCGTTTCGTATCGTTTCGTGGTTACTTCTTAAGCCTTTATCCTGGCCCCGCTTCGTTAAAGAATACCCTGCAAAATCGAATTCTTAATTAATAGCTTTGCTTTCATCGACATTTGCCCTGGCTTTTCTTTCCCGCCAGAACCAGAGGATCCCCGAACTCCCCATAAATAAACCGGCTATAATGGTAACCGTTTCCGGGGAAATGATGTTCATTGCGTAACCGCTCGCCAATCCGGAAACGCTGAAAACGGTGATCTCCGCGCCGCGGTCCAGGGTCAGCACTCTCCCGCGGATGTGGTCGGGAATAGATCGCTGGAGAATGGTTTCCTGCAGGCCGTATTCCGCGCCGATCAGCAAACGTGAAATAAAAAACATCGTCCCCACCAGCCACAAAGTAGGCATAAATCCGGCCAGCGCAAAAAACAGCCCGTGAACGATGATCGTTCCGCCGATAAAGTAGTAGATCAATTTATTGTCTTCGACAAAGGTGCCCACCCGCTGCGATAAAAGCATTCCGAAAAACAGCCCCAATCCGGTGCTTACGTAAAGGATTCCGACCGCCCAATCGGAATTCCATCCTTCTCTGGCCGCAAACGATACTCCCCCGAGTCTTTCACTGATCATATTCGATGCCCCGCCACCGATCGCCCAAATGATGTTGCAAAAAATGATCGTCAACGCCAGCCGGTTTGTCAGCGCGTATCGCAAACCTTCCCGTGTTGCGGTAAAAAATCCCTCCCTGCTTTCCTTTAAACTTTCCAGGCTTACTCCCCTCGTCATCCGCTCCGGTATCAGCCAAACCGAGTACGCCGACAGGGCAAACGAGATCGCATTAATGATAAAAGCCACCTGGTAGCCGAAAAAAGCCGAAGCGATCCCGCCGAGCGCGGAACCGACCGCCATCAGCAAAAAACGCGGCGTAAACATCAGCGCGTTTCCCGCCAGCATTCCCTCTTTGCCCACGATATTCGGCAGCGACGCATTTTTGGCCGCTTCAAAAAAAGCGGTGAAAGTAGAAAGAGCGACCGAGCCGGCGTAGGCGATCCAGAGATCTTCCGGGCGTTGTACCAGCAGAAAAACCAGTGAGCAAAATACCCTTGCCACATTGGTCGCGATCATCAGCGTGCGGCGCGAAACGCGGTCGGCCAGCGTTCCGGCAAAAGGCGTGAGCAGCGCAAAAGGCAGCGTGCGAAATAAAAGCAGAAAACCGGCGGCTTCGGGTGAGGCATTCGAAACCAGCCGCACCAAACCCAGCCCGGCGACAAAATTGTACCAGTTTCCAAGTTCGGAAATGGTCTGCCCCCAGAGCAGCCAGCGGAAATATTTATTCCCCTTTAATAGTTCGATGTAGTTCAGCGAAGCCATATTGCTCTCTTTACGTTCACAAAAAAACCGTCGGGCTGCTCACCCAACGGTTTTTGTCAGCCTGAAATTATTCCAAATTTATTTTCCTGAAAATTGCGGCGGCCGTTTTTCAAAAAATGACATCACGCCTTCCTTAAAATCCTGCGACTGGCCGGATTCGATCTGGAATTTGTGTTCCATCTCTAACTGTTGCTGCAAAGTGTTGACAAAACTGGCGTTTATCAGTTTCTTAACGCGGCCGATAGCTCCGGTCGGCGCCAGCGCCAGGCGCTCTGCCATGGCGATCGCTTCGCTCATCAAATGTTCCAGGCCCACCACCCGGTTTATCATTCCCATCTGCAGCGCGCGCGCGGCGGGGATCGATTCGCCGGTCATAAAAATTTCCGCCGCCAGTTTTTCCCCCACCGAATGCGTTAGAAAAAACGAGCCGCCGCAATCCGGGGTCAAACCGATCTTGACGAAGCCTTCATTAAAAACGGCGGTATCGGAGGCAAAAACGATATCGCAAGCCAGGGCGAAATTAGTTCCGGCGCCGGCGCAAACGCCGTTCACCGCCGCGATAAATGGAAGCGGCGTTTCGCGTATCAACAGGATGCATTCGTGCAGCATTTTAAGCGGCGCTTCGAAAAACGCTTCGATCTTGCCTTCTTTCTGCGCGATCTGCTGCATCTCACGCAGATCGCCGCCGGCGCAAAACGCTCTCCCGGCGCCGGTCAATACCACCGCTCGCGCGTTGTCTTCCACGGCTTTTTTTATCGCTTCGGGTAATTCGGCGACCAGCTGCTGCGACAAAGCGTTCAGCGCGTCGGGGCGATTCATCGTAATGATCGCCACATTATTGCGCGCTTCATAGAGTATGGTTTCGAAACTCATTTTGTTACTGGTAAGCCTGCTTTGTCCTCGCGCGCTGGGCCGAATGACACTGCTTGCATAAAACCGTTCGTCCCTCTTTCGGCTGAAAAGGCACGTGGTCGCGCTTGCCGCAATTATCGCAAACAATTTCAAAACGAGCGGTGCTGTCCGTCGTCTCTGCGCGCTTGCGCGAGCGGCATTTGGTACAGCGCTGCGGCGCCATCATGTTCATGCGGTAAAAATCTTCCTGATCTTTTTCACTGAAAAGGAAAATGTCCTTACACTCGACACAAGTCAATTCCGCATCAGGCATATTTTTCTCCCCTCTAAAATACTCAACCGGTCTGAATAGAGTCTATCTCACAAACCGCGAATTTCCAATTAGAATGCCGCCGGGTTTTTGTTGAGAGTTACGCCTTCAGGCGTGAAGTTCTGAAAATAGATATCACGCCTGAAGGCGTAACTTTCAACTCGCTAACGTACTAACGTGCGCCCTGACGGTTTCGCCCAGCGTTTGCAAATTATAGCCGCCTTCCATGCAGGAAACGATCCTTCCCTCGCACGCGTCGCCGGCCCATTGCTTTACCGCTTTGGTCATCTCGATATAATCTTCATCCCGCAGGAGAAGCTGTCCCAAAGGATCGGTCAGGTGAGCGTCGAAACCCGCGGAAATAATTATCAGATCGGGGCGAAAATTTTTGTTGATATCTTCCAGCGCCGAATCGAACATATTTCTTTGCTCGGCGGCTTTAGTGTTTGCTCTGACGGGAATATTTTTGGTAAACCCACTGCCTTTATCGCTGCCGGTTTCACCGCCGGCGCCAGTACCCGGATACCATGGGTATTGATGCATCGAGAAAAAAAACACACTCGCATCGTCGTAAAAAATGTCCTGCGTGCCGTTACCGTGATGCACGTCCCAATCCACGATCGCCACCCGTTCGATCTCTTCGTATTTTGTCTGCGCGTACCGCGCCGCCACCGCCACATTATTGAACAGACAAAATCCCATCGGGTTTGTCTGCGTCGCATGATGTCCCGGCGGACGCGCCGGCACGAAGGCATTTTTTGCTTCGCCGCTCATCACCGCGTCTATCGCGCGGCAAGCCCCGCCGGCGGCATATAACGCGGCTTCGAAAGAATGCGCGGAAACCACCGTGTCGGCGTCCAGATAACCTGCGCCGTCCTTCACGGCCTGTTCGACAAATTCAAAATGATGCGGAGTATGGCAGTTCTCGATCGTTTTACGGGAAGCGCTTTCGGCTTCCAGTTTTACCGCGCGATCCCACAAAGCCGCATCGTTTTGCAGCGCCTGCATGACCGCGGAATATCTGGTCGAAGTTTCGGGGTGCCCCGCTCCCGTATCGTGCTGTAAATAGATCGGATGATGAACTATTGCCGTGCTCATAATGGTCTGATTATGCAGAAAGGATCTTGATCAAGTCAAAAATAAACTGTCTCTTGTTTAGAGTTCAAGCTTTAGCTTGTCTTATTCTTAAACCAAAAGACAAACTAAAGTTTGAACTCTAAACTTTTTTATCCGGTGCTTTTCTTGAGTCCCGTAGGGACGCAGTATTTATAGGAGCCAGTTCCTGTCAGTAGCGTCGGCGTCAGCCGATGCGTTCCTGTCAGAACCGCGAGCGTTATAAGTAGCCGCGACTGGGTTTTCTTTCTCTGGTTGGCTTTGCTTTTTTCGTGTCTTTTCGTGTTGTTTGTATGTTGAAAGAGGGTTCAAATGTAGTAGGTTTGGATTCGAAGGGAGAATGACAGCTCGTTCGTGTTTAGGTTCTTTGGAAACCGTCACGAAGCGCGACGCGTCATTCTCCTCCGGTTGGTTTATCTCGAACAGTTGTCAGGAACTTTTGATTCCGTATTCAGCAAATTAGAGAACAACCTTTACTTTAACGACCCTACTTTAACATATGAACAAATCTTCAAAAAACAAAAACCCGATCATCTCAGAAGCGCGTCCGTGCGTCGGCATCGACACGGGCAAGGACAAACTGGACGTTTTCATCGACTCGACCGGGCAACTCCTGATCTGCGCCAATGAGCCGAAAGAACTTCGCGCTTTGGCCAAACAGCTTAAGGCGCTCGATCCGGAAATGATCGTGCTGGAAGCCTCGGGCGGCTATGAACGGGCAGCCGTTGCGGCCTTTTCCGAACTCTCTTTGCCGGTCGCTGTCGTTTATCCGAAGCGGGTCAGGCAGTTCGCCAGGGGCTTAGGGATCATGGCCAGACCGATACGATAGATGCCCGCGTCATTGCCCGCTACGGGCGGACCGCCGATCTCTCTCCGACACCGCTTAAACCCGAAGAACTAAGCGCTCTGCAGGCCCTTAACACCCGCCGCGGCCAGCTTGTCGAAATGCGCCTCGCCGAAAACAATCGCCTCGAACTCGCTCATCCGGCCGTTCGCAAAGAACTGAAAAAGAACATTGCATCGCTCGAGCGCCAAACCGCCAGGATAGAAGCCGAGATCGAGCGCCGCATTAATGAATCCGATACCTGGCGCCAAACCGCCGAACTGCTCCAGTCCGTTCCCGGCGTCGGCCCCGTGCTTTCCACCACTCTCATCACCGAGATGCCCGAACCAGGGCTTCTTACCGGAAAACAAATAGCTTCGCTCGCCGGCGTCGCTCCCTTCCCCAGAGAAAGCGGGCGTTGGAAAGGAAAACGCATCTGTCAGGGCGGACGCTACTCCGTCCGACGCGTTCTTTACATGGCGACCATCGCCGCTACACGCTTCAATCCTATTATCAAACAGTTCTATCAAAACCTATGCTCAGCCGGAAAACCAAAAAAACTCGCCATCATCGCCTGCGCCAGAAAACTTCTCGTCACTCTTAACGCCATGGCCAAAAATCAGGCTTACTGGAAACCATTAACTCGCTGATCTACACTTGACTGAAAACACAGTTGCTTCGTGGTTCCAGTCTTAAAACCTATATTAACCACACTCAAACTGGAACCACGAAATAACACCAAACCACACGAAGCAATCAAACCCTCAAAAACCATCATCGCCAGGCACCACCGACTAAGATATGCTGAAATCCTCTATTGCGGTGCGGCAGGCCGGACACACGGTTTGGCCTGGGCACGCCGGGCATGCTTGGCAGCCCGGAAGGCAAGATAACTTGCCTTTGAAAGTCATAGCAAACCCCGATATCGTAAAGCTTGAACCGGGCCGGGGTAAAAACGTCAGAAGCTAGCAGCGCCACGGTTCCGCGGCGCGATGCGAAAACAAAGCCGGGCCGGACGCTGCGAGGCCTATGGTCAGTTCCTACACTCGCAGGACAGAGGCTGATTAGTAAAGAGAACTGGCTAAACGTGTAAATACCCAGTATTGCGATCCCCGCCTAAAAACCACGGATCGCCCACCGCGCAGGCGTTCGAGCACGCCGCGAAGTGTCAACCCGCCGCCCGCAGCAGAGACCAATTAAATAGTGAACAGTGAATAGTGAATAGTGAATAGTGACCGGTGAATAGTGGCCGGAAGTTCAGAGTTGCGCGTTCACGCGCGATCTTCACGCCTAAAGGCGTAACTCTAAACGCGTGCGTGCGATCCTAAAAAAACTCCCCTCCTTACGAAGGAGGGGTGGCATCCGCTTCGAATGACGGGGTGGTTCTCTTTTTCAGACGAAAAGTTTAGAGTTCAAGCTTCAGCTTGTCTTAATTCTTAAACCAAAGACAAACTGAGGCTTGAACTCCAACCGTCAACCTTAAATATCAAAATACATCGAAAATTCCAGCGGGTGCGGGCGCAAGCGAAGGGGGTTGATTTCCTTTTCGCGTTTGTAAGATATCCAGCGTTCGATCATGTGCATTGTAAAAACATCACCCTTGAGCAAAAAGTCATGATCGTTTTCCAGCGCCTTGAGCGCCTCGTCGAGCGAGCCCGGCAGGCTGGGGACGTTCTTTAACTCTTCCGGGGGCAGATCGTAGATATCCTTGTCGAGCGGTTCACCGGGATCGATGCGATTCTGAATGCCGTCCAAACCAGCCATCAGCAGCGCCGCAAAAGTGATATACGGATTGCACGACGGATCCGGCGGACGAAACTCGAGCCGTTTTGCTTTCGGGCTGGCGGAAAACATCGGAATTCTCACCGCCGCCGAACGGTTACGGGCCGAATAAGCAAGATTGACCGGCGCTTCAAAACCGGGGACGAGACGTTTGTAGCTGTTCGTCGTCGGCGCCGCAAAAGCGACCAGCGCGGGCGCGTGTTTCAACAATCCGCCAATATAAAATTTCGCCATTTCCGAAAGCCCGGCGTACTGATCGCCGGCGAAAAGCGGCTGGCCGTCCTTCCAGAGCGATTGATGACAGTGCATTCCCGAACCGTTGTCGCCATAGAGCGGCTTCGGCATAAAGGTTATGGCCTTCCCGTTAGCGTGCCCGACGTTGCGCACCACGTATTTAAAAAGCATCAGATTGTCGGCACAGTTCAGAAGATTCGAATATTTAAAATCGATCTCGCATTGCCCGGCGGTCGCCACCTCATGATGGTGACATTCCACTTCGATATCGACGTCCTTCAGCGTAAGGGAAATTTCCGAGCGCAGGTCTACCAGCGAATCGAGCGGCGAAACCGGAACATAGCCTTCCTTGGGCCGGATATGATAGCCGTTGTTAGGAGCAAAATCATCACCGCCGCGTCCGGAGTTCCAATGCCCTTCTTCGGAATCGACAAAGTAACCTGCCGAGTTCTGATCGTTGTGAAATTGAACGTTGTCAAAAACGAAAAACTCGGCTTCCGGGCCGACATAGATCGTATCGGCAATACCGGTGAATTTCAGATAGCCTTCAGCGCGGATCGCGACCGAGCGCGGGTCCAGACCGTAGCCTTCCTTGGTTATCGGATCGACCACATTGGCGATCAGGCACATCGTCGTTTCCGCGGCAAACGCGTCGATCCAGGCGCGGCCCGGATCGGGAATCAGCAGCATGTCGGATTCATTGATCGCCGCCCAACCGCGCAGGCTGGAGGCGTCGAATCCGAAACCGTCTTCAAACGAATCTTCGGTCAATTGGTCGATCGGGTAACTGAGATGGTGCCACGATCCGATCAAATCGGTAAAACGGACGGAGACGAACTTTGCACCTTTTTCAGCAGCAAAATCCAGGATCTTTTTTGCGTTCATTGATACTCCTGTTTTGGATAAAATTATGAATATTTTAAAACGTGGCAATACACCACATTAGCTTATTTCTTACAATTATGTCGGAAGTATTCACCATCCCATACATAATTGTTATAATTGCAGAACGTTAAGCCCTGCAAAAACAAGCCATTATGGTGTTAAGATGCAGAAGTGTCAAGAGCAGATATTTAGAAAAGATTTATTCCCTTTTCGCTGGCGCGGCCGATAAGTTTTCCGTCGGAGTTTAGTAATGCGACCTGGCTGTAACCTTTTTCCCGGCCGGCAGAGATGAGTTGGTCGATAACTTTCTTTTTGCTATCCTCCGTCAGGGTATTCCATTTGGTGGTGACGACCCCGTAAAAAGCGTTGTTGCTGACCCGGGCCGCCATCAGAAATTCCCCGCCCGGAAGTTCTTTTTCATTTAATTTTTGCGCGGTCTGGATGTTCAAATTTTCCGCGCTGCCGTACTGAACCCAAAGGTAAAGTAATCCGCTGAGCGCGATCGCGATAAAACCCACACCGAGCAGCCAGATGTTTATTCCCAAAAGGCTGCCGTTGTTTGACTGGCGGCGGACGCGCACTACCTTGGCTTCGGGCACCACGAAGGTCTCTTTATCCAGAAGCCTCTGTCTTTCGCGCTGCTTTTCTAATTTGGAGTAATGTTTCTTGGCCTCATAGACTACCCGTAAGGTTTTGTTGGTAGTTTCGGATACGATCTGTTCCAGAAGCGGATCGAGCGATTCGGATGTCCTTTTTCCCTCGGCTTTTTCCTGCTCGCGGTATTTATCCAGTAATTCGACAAACCGGTTGCCTACTTTTATGTTGCAGTCGATCGCCGCGGCCGCCACCTGCGGCGCATAAAATATCTGATTGAGTTCTTTCTTATAATCCTTGATCACTCCGAAAAAACTTTCGCCGACGAGGGTTTCAAAATCGGGGGCATCGCCGGCCCTGGTAATAAATTCGCTGAATTTCGCAGCCGCTTTGTTTATCTTTTCGTCTTCGATCGCGTGCTGCGGAGAGATGCCGAGCCAATCCTTGTAAAAATCTTCCAGGGTTTCCGCCACCGCGCTGCGGGTAGCCGATAAACGCCGCAGCCCGTTCTCCTCATCGATGGAAAAAAGGCGGGTGAGTATCATGTCGAATTTCGACGTGGTTCTTTCAGAAGCCGGCAGCCCGCGATAAAATCTGGCCAGGGCCAGCAAAGCCTGTTCGCTGAGAGGCGGTTTCGAGCTTTCGCAGTAATAGCGGAGATCGCTGGCCGAAATAAAGCCGTCGCGCTGCGATAACGCCGACCGCCATAATTGAATTTCCTGCCAGTAGATAAACTCCATGCCGTTGATTTCTTCCGAGGAAGAATCCGGCGGCAGGGTAAAAAGTTCGTGCAGGTATTTTTTGACGCCGGCGCTGTTATATTCTTTAACGGCTGGCTTCTGCATGCTCTGCTCGACCATGGCCAAAACCTGCTGCGTCATCTGCAGCGCGCTCATTTCATCCAGCGCGCGTTTACACGATGCTTCCAGCACTTCATTTTTTTCTACGACTACAGGTTCCGACGGGGCTTGTGTCTCGATGACTGCGGTGTTTTCCATTTGTTTTCGGGGATGTTTAATTTGGTCTACGGGGTGATCTGAATAATTGCTCCGGTATGATCCATCGAGATCACATAAGGAACGTCACTGGGCAGCGAGCGCGCCGCCACTACTGTGTAGGTGGATTGGAGTGAGGTATCGCTGGGGTCCGATGTGATCGAGAAGTGAAAGGGGCCGCGGATCAACTCCGTTCCGGAAGTCGTACCCAAAACACCGTTTTGCGCGTTGTTCAATTCGTCCAGCCGCGCATACCGGTTTTGCCCGGAATAGTAGTTGGCCTGGGCCTGGCCCATTGAACGCATTGTGGAAAAAGCAGATTGATTTTCCGTCGCCCGGATGGATTTTCTCAGTGCCGGCACCGCCAGCGAAGCGATTATTCCGATAATAACCACCACGATCAAGAGTTCGATGAGTGAGAATCCGTTTTGTTTTTTGAGGTTCATAATGTGTACTCCGGTAGAAGTTTTCACCGGATTAATGACAGTTTGTGTTAAATTTAGTGACAAATTATGGCACTTAATCTGTCAGACCTGGCCAATCCGCTGTCTTAATCCTTTATTCATAGAGTTTATAAAATCCATCGATCAGGCAAACTTCACTGACCGCGAATGAATTTGCAACATCTATGCCAGATGCCAAAACCGCCCGCAAAAAAAGCGCAGAGCTGAATTTCAACTCTGCGCTCGGTGAATGACCTGATTTCGTTTTATTCGTTAAAAGGAACGATCACGAAAACGGTTTGTTTATTTCTCATTATCAAAAGCAGCGCCCTGGTCGCGGATTTTTCCAGAGCTGACTTCATACTCTCGACCGTATCGACGGACTGGCGATTTACCTCCAGAATAACGTCGCCTTTTCTCAGGCCCGCGGCTGCGGCCGCACCCTCGGGATCTACCTGTCCTATCTCCAGGCCGGAGGCCGAAGGCGTAACGGTGATACCCAGTTTTCCGCCGCTCGCCGAATCGTCCTTGCCGCCCGGAGCGTTTTCGTTTTCCTTAGCGGATTTTTGATCGACTGACGCTTCTTCCAGGGTCGCTTTGATCTCCTGTTCCTTCTCGTCGCGCTGTATCTTCAAGGTCACTTCTGTTCCCGGCGCGGTTGCCGCGATCCTGTTTCGCAACGTGTTGCTGTCGTCAATTTTTTCACCGTTCAACGTCAGGATCACATCGCCCAATTTCACGCCGGCTTTATCGGCGGCGCTGTCTTTTTTGACCTGGCTTACCACCACGCCTTCCAGCCCCTTGACCTTAAAGCTTTCCGCCAGATCGGCCGTGATATTCTGCACGATGACTCCCAACTGGCCGCGGTGAACCTTCCCGTCTTTGAGCAATTGCTCCATCACGCTTTTTGCCATGTTCGACGGGATCGAAAAACCGATGCCGATATTTCCGCCGGAAGGCGAAAGTATCTGCGAATTTATCCCGATCAGTTCGCCGTTGACATTGATCAGCGGGCCGCCGGAATTTCCCTGGTTTATCGGGGCGTCCGTCTGGAGAAAATCTTCGAAACTGCCGTCGCTGAGGCCGGTCCGCCTGCCCTTGGCTGAAATGATGCCGGCCGTGACCGTCTGTCCCAGCCCGAGCGGATTACCGATCGCCAGCACAATGTCGCCGACGCGCACTTTGTCCGAATCACCGAGGGAAAGGTACGGCAGATCCTTGGCGTCGATCTTCAGCACCGCCAGGTCGCTGAGCTTATCGGCTCCGACCACTTTCGCTTCCAGGCTGCGCCGGTCGTTCATCTCGATCTGTACTTTGTCGGCGCCGTCGATGACGTGGTTATTCGTCAGGATCGTGCCGTCCGCCGAAATGATAATGCCCGATCCGACGCCGCGCTGGATCGAGGGGCCGCGCTGCTGCGGCATTTGATCACCGAACGGAAACGGGATTCCCGGAGCGCCCTGGATCGAGGGCTGTTCGGATTTCTTTTCTTTATGTTCGGAACTGACCTTTACGACCGCAGATGACACTTTTTCCACGATGTCGGCGTATGAAGCGCGCGTACCGTCAATCACCACAGGCGACGGCGGCGAAGCGGGCTGCTTCACATTGGCCGATAAATTTTCCCCGCCCATCAGGCCTTTGCAGCCGCTGGATAAAAAAACTGACAGGCTCAGCACGCCTGCCAATATCATTAAGACGCTGGTTTTACTGCTTTTCATATTAAAAACTTTCCCCTATTGAACCTTGTATTCCGGCTAGATTTTATCGCAAATCGACGGCACATTAAAACCCGCTCAGACTTGCTCTTGGTCAACGAGTCGTTTTACGAGTTTTTTCGCCTAAAAGTTCCACAAAACATTGTACCTGACAGATATTTTAACGATAGAATAAGAGAGATAAAACATTCGATTTACCGGGAAAAATATTATGCAGGACAGCGAAATTATTACGCAATTAAAAGAAAAAACAGAAGGCCTGTTTTTTCTGAGTGAATCCGACTACCCTTTTGAAACCATCAATTGGGGAAACAATGAAATTACCGAGGAATTTTTACTTAGCGTACCGTCCGAGCAGCCGGGCGGGCCGGTCGAAGAACAAAGCTTTGACGCTTTTTATCAAAAATACGGCGCCCGCTATCCCCTCTTGGATGTGCTCAAAAATAATTTGACGGACATAAAAGTTTATCGTGTCGGTCGGATCAATATCGGCGTTCATGTCGTGGGAAGATCGCCGGAAGGAAACTGGCTCGGGATTTCGACGAGATCGATCGAGACTTAGTGTAGTAGAGATTGTTTAAAGGTTGTTTAGAGGCGGTCTCTGACCGCCTGGTAAAAAATATGGCGGTCGGAGACCGCCTCTAAACTAGCTATTTTTCCTTACGCGCGGCGTTTGTCCTTCGAAAATGTAATTCAGGCATTTATAGACCAGCTTGGCGCATAAAAAGGCGGGCGCGTCCAAACCTTCGACTTTGGAAAATTCGGTCAGATCCATTCCGACCACGCGGCGCTTTTTCGCCAGCGTCCGGATCAAACCCAGAACTTCGTACCAGCCCAGGCCGCCCGGTTCCGGCGTTCCGGTCGTCGGCACCAGCGACGGATCGAGCCCGTCGATGTCTATAGTCAGGTAAACATTCTCAGTCAGCGAATCGACCGCTTCATCCCACCAATCGGTACGCCCGACGATGTCCTTAGCCCAAAAAATCTTTGTCGGCAAGCCTTCATCCAGCGAGCGCGCTTCATCGACGGAGATCGAGCGGATGCCTACCTGCACGGAAGGGATTCGCAGGTCTTTTACCACCCGCGCCATGATCGAAGCATGCGAATGAGGCGTGCCGTCATAGGTGTCGCGCAAATCGGCGTGAGCGTCGATCTGCAGAACCGAGAGATTGTGGTATCGCTCCGCATGCGCCCTGATGACCGGGCCGCTGATCGAATGTTCGCCGCCCAGCATCACCATGAATTTTTTGGCTTCGATGATCTCTTTCGCGCTGTCATAGAGCGCGTCCATCATCTTTTCCGGCGGGCTGACGGGCAGCATCTCATCCAGCGTGTGAATGCCGACCTGATAAACTTCCGTGTCCATCTCTTCGTCGTAAAGCTCCATATTTCGCGAAGCATCGACGATCGCCATCGCGCCTTCGCCGGTGCCTGACCCGTAAGACACGGTGCCTTCATACGACACGGGCAATACCGCGATCTGCGCGCGGTCGAAAGATGAAAATTCTTCTTCGGCGATGCCGCCGAAATTCATCGGAAGATGGACAGATTCAGACATAATAAAAAGTTAAGAGTCTTGAGAATTAGAGAGAAAGTCAGTAGCGTCGGCGTTAGCCGATGCGTAATTATTTAGTTTACGCATCGGCTAACGCCGACGCTACTGACTCCGTTTCAACTCACGACTCTCTGGACTCTCTAAAACTCTCAAGACTACTACGGAATATCGACCTGCAGATCCTTGCCCTGGAAAATGAAGTTCGGACGTTTGCGCCCCTTCATATATTTCGCGGCCGTTTGCGACAGCGCCGTGACGAGCATCGGCACCGCGATCGAAGCGTCGCAATCGACATAAGCCGTCGTCGCGCCGCGGATCAATTTGCCGAAATTCGAGGTGAACGTATTCTGTATCGAAGGCGTCCGGCCTCCCTGAGGGGCAGTGTCATTGCTGATCGTGATCGCGTATTTATGGCCGCGCGGATTGGTGCGAACGATATAAAGCGACAGCTCCGTCAGATCCAAAAAGTTTTTCGCCCCGCACGAACCCAGGTTTATCAAACCCGAATTGCGGGTGCGCTGCGCGATCTGCATCATTTCCAGCGCGTCCTGCACGGTATCGAAGACGAACTGCGTTTTTTTCTCAAAACGGCTGCGGACGAGGCCGACGCAGATTTCGCTGTTGACCAGATCGGGGCAAAAGATAGGCACGCGGGCTTTAAAAGCCGACGTCAAAATGCCGTCTTCATTGGCGATCTCGGCCAGTTCGCGTCCGATCAAATGCAGAAACTCGCGGGTCGAATAGGCGCGTCCCTGTTCCAGTTGATTCACCACACTGCCGATCCACTCATCGGCCTCGCGATATTCTTCCTGGTTTGCGAGCATGTCGCCGATACGCAGCACCTGCGACGTTTCAAGCTCTTCATCGGCCATGCTCGGATGCGCCTGGTAGTAATGCCTTCCCAGCGTCTCGTGCAGATCGGCGAAAAGGGTCGCGCCCGAAAGCACCAGCACATCGACAAAGCGGTTTTTGATGACGTACGCCAGCAGCCGCCTCATCCCGGCCGGCACTAAATTTCCCGACGCGCACATATAGATGGTGCTGTTGTCGTCCAGCATATCGAGCCAGATGCGATGCGCTTCCGCCAATTGTTTAGCGCCAAATCCGGCGCCTTCCATTTTTTCCAGCAATCCCGCTACCGAGCGGTCGCGGTCCACCGGCACAGGGCGGGTGGGAACAGTCAAAAACTTAGAAGATTTGGGTTTACGTTGAGTTACCATAGCGTCTCCGAAATATATATCGCCGTTTTATACTTATTATTATTACAGCTGCGGCTTTATGTAGATTTACGACTCCTTATTAAAATAGCTAAAACTTATCCTTTTTTGGGCCCTTTGCGGCGTTTCGTGTTTTTCACCGCATTCGGCGACAAATATGTGTAAGCGCCGATCTGAGATTCGTAATATTCGATCAAAGAACTGGCCTTCTTAGAGGTGATCTCGCCTTCCTTGACCTGCTGGGCGACCAGCCCGCGAAAACTTTCATGCAGTTGCGAGCCCTCGAACCTCACTCTTTCCAATGATTCTCCCAGTGTCGAGCCTACCAAAACCTTTTTGATAATGTATCCGTCATCGTCGATGTGAATATGAGCTTCGTGCGGAAGTCCGAAAAGATTATGGTTATTTCCCATTACCTCCTGGTATGCGCCGACCAGCATTAAAGCCAAATAATACGGCTCTCCGTCCTCCAAAGCGTGCAATTCCAAAACCGGTTTGACGTCGTGAAGATCGACAAACTTGTCAACAACTCCATCAGAATCACAGGTTATATCACATAGAGTAGCATATTCCGTGGGGATTTTGTTGAGTTTATGAATTGGCACTATCGGAAATAGCTGTTCCAGCGCCCAATTGTCCGGCATCGAGCGAAAAACCGAGAAATTTGCCAGGTATTTTGCACAAAGCAAATGCCTTAACTCGTCGAACTCCTCGGAAACGTACTTTTTTAGCTGGGCGAATTTATCGGCGCTCTCGCAAACGTCCCAGAAAAGCACTTCCCCCTTAGCGCGGTCTTCGAGCGAGATCAGCCCGAGATTGAACATCGTGAACAGGTCTTCGCGATTTTCCAGCGCATCGTGATAGTACTCCTGATAATTCTTACCGTTAATGGACTTACGCAGGTCGAAAAATTCTTTGATTATCTGCGGATCGTCTTCCTCGACCGAGATCGGATGGATGTCTTCGACAACGGTTTCAATTTCGTCCTGGATGTTCGTGATCAAAATGGCGTGATAAGCCGCTAAAAACCTGCCCGATTCCTGGATGATCGTCGGGTGAGGCACGTCTTCGTCATCGCAGACATTTTTGATCACATAAATGACGTCGTTAGCAAATTCCTGGGCGTTATAATTAGCCGAAGACTCGAAAGATGTTTTCGACCCGTCGTAATCGACCGCCATTCCCCCGCCCACATCCAGATATTGGATCGGTATCTTCAGCTGGTAGATCTTGGCGTAAACGCGCGCGGCTTCCTTCATCGCGTTCTTGATGCGCTTAATGTCCGTCAACTGCGAGCCGATATGAAAATGCAGCAATTTCAGCATTTCGATACGCCCGCTTTCTTTCAATTGGCGGATAACTTCCAGAATTTCAGTCGTGGTCAGGCCGAATTTGGCTGCTTCCCCGCCTGATTTCTCCCATTTACCGGAGCCTTTTGAATAAAGCTTGACCCGTACACCCATCATCGGCAGCCGGACGTCCGCGGCGCCCTTAGCGGTAAGTTCATCGGTGATGCGAAGCACGTGCTCGAGCTCGCTCATTTTCTCGATCACGATGACCACTTTTTTGCCCGCCTGCGCGCCGGTAAAAGCGAGACGGATAAATTCTTCATCCTTAAAGCCGTTCAGCACCAAAAGGCTTTCGGGCGCCTGCTCCATTGCCAGCGCGGCGTAAAGCTCGGGTTTGGAGCCGGCTTCGAGCCCGAAATTATAACGCGAGCCTTCGCGCAGGTATTCTTCGACCACGGCGCGGTTTTGGTTGACCTTCATCGGATAGACACACATGTGCCCGCCTTTGTATTCAAACTCTTTTATGGAATTTTTAAAGGAACGATGAAGTTTGCGAACCTGTGCGGCCAGCAGCTGCGGAAAACGGAGCAAAATCGGAGGATGTATCCCGCGTTTGCCTAGGTCATCAACTATTTCTTTCAGATCGGCTGAACGATTGTCATTTTCCGACGGGTGAACGACCAGATTCCCTTTTTTATTCACCCCGAAATAATCGGCACCCCAATTTTCTATCCCGTAAATGGCTAAGGTGCGGTCAATGGTTGCGGTCAATTCTTGTCTCTCCGTTGGTTTTCAGCGTTTCTAAACCAGCAGTTCTTTTTGTTAATACCGATAAAACTGAAATAGCTGTGATATGAATAATTTAGCAAAAAAAAACTGCCGAAACAACAACTATTTTTTTCAGGCACGGTCAAAACCGGTGTCAAAAGAAAACCTCCGGCCCGGAAGCCGGAGGTAGAACTGTAAATTTGGTCGGGATGACTGGATTCGAACCAGCGACCTCACGCACCCCAAGCGTGCGCGCTACCAGGCTGCGCTACATCCCGAAATATCAACTTTTAAGTATGTACGAATATTTGTTTTTGTCAAACAAGGTCTTTTCAGGCCGGAGCCGATGCTCATGCGGTTTAGTGGCGGTTTTGAACCGCTAATGTTTAACTCGTACAGTTTAGAGGCGGTCTCCGACCGCCAAATGTTATTTAATACGCTGCCGGCGGTCGGAGACCGCCTCCAAACCACCTAAGATTTCTTGCCGTTTTCTTCTTTATTCAGTATCTGCAATATTTCGTTGAGATTTTGGGCCAGTGAAATAAACGCCGCTTTCTTCTCCGCGTTATCGTCTGAAAAATCCATCGAAGCCGCCGAGGCGGAAAGTTCTTTATCTTCACCGGTCTCATCGCTACTTGCCGGAAAATAATCTTCTTCCTTGAAAAGGTCGATCTGACCGTCCTTTTTCGGCTTTTCCGCCGGTTTGGAGCGGTTGCCGCCGCGAATTTCTTCGGCCAGTTTCTTCTTCGCTCCGGCGATGGTGAATTTTTCGTCGTAGAGCAGTTCCTTGATCCGCAGCGCTATTTCGACGTCGCGGCGGCGATAAGTTCTCTGCCCGGAGCGATTTTTTTGCGGCGCAAGCATGGAAAATTCCGTTTCCCAGTAACGAAGAACATGCGCCTGTACGCCGACGAGTTCGCAAACCTCACCGATCTTGAAAAATATTTTTTCCGGGATTTTCACAGCAGAATTCCCCATAATTGTCCTTAAAGATGAACCTAAACTTAATTTATTACTTTAACAGCCAGCTAGAAGTAAAACGTGAGGATAGATTCTAGCCTTGCTTATCGATTCTGTCAACATTATTATTTATAACAATTTCAGTCAATTCAATTAAGGTTAAATACTAAGTCGTTATATGCCGTCCGAATTTCAATTTATCGAGCACCTGCGCCGCCGCTTTAACAAACTCGGCAAACGAATCGTCACCGGCATCGGCGACGATGCCGCCGTCATTTCCCAGAGCAGCCGCAAAGATCTGATAATCAGCGCGGATATGCTGGTAGAAGATGTCGATTTCAAATTAAAATGGTCAAACCCTCGTTCACTCGGCCATAAAGCTCTGGCGGTATCGCTTTCCGATATTGCGGCGATGGGGGGAAGCCCTTTATGGTCAATAGTTTCTATCGGTATACCTAAAGTGCTGTGGGAAGCCGATTTTCTTGAAGAGTTTTATGAAGGCTGGGCTCTCTTAGCGGAAAAATACGGTGTCAAACTCGTTGGTGGCGATATCTCGGAAACCCCGGACAAAGTGGTGATCGATTCGGTCGTCGGGGGTGAAATAAGAAAGAACCGGGCGGTTAAGCGGTCGGGCGCCGGGCCGGGCGACCTCATTTTTGTCACCGGAGAACTGGGCGGCGCGGCAGCCGGATTGAGCTTATTGGAAGAAAATAGTGAAAGATCCGATTTTGCCAAAAATCTTATCAAGCGCCAGTTGACGCCCGTTCCCCGGGTAAAATTAGGAAAAATTTTAGGCGAACTGAGAATACCCACGGCCATGATCGACATCAGCGACGGGCTTTCGTCGGATCTGGAACACATCTGCCGGGAAAGCAAAACCGGCGCGGTAGTTTATCAAGACAAAATTCCGATCGACCGGAATCTGCTGGCTCTGGACCTGCCAGATAAAATGGAGTTTGCCTTAAACGGCGGCGAAGATTTTGAACTGCTTTTTACCGTTCCCCGAAATTTGCGGCGCGATCTACGGAATAAACTGGAAAAACTCCCGGTAACCCGGATAGGAGAAATAACCGGAAAGCGCGACCAGATCGAACTCCATAGCGAAAACGGCGTCACTATACTTGAGCCGCGCGGCTTCCGGCATTTTTAAGAAATGGAACGCACAATTTATATTGGAGCACACAATTTATTGTGCAGAATCTGCCGAATGAATTCGGCGCTCCATTACTCACTTCGAATAGTTAAAACCACGATCTCCGGCGGCACGCCGAATCTGACCGGTATAATGCTGGTTCCGATTCCGGTCGTGACGAACACTTTGACTCCCTTTTCCGTCACTTCTCCCTGCACATAATTTTGTCCGAAAGACGAGGGCACGATCGGGGAGCCGAAATAGGGAAAACGCACTTGTCCGCCGTGGGTGTGCCCGGCCAGCATCAGGATAAAATCGTCCGAGATCATCAATTTGTCCGTTATCATCACGATCGCGTCCGGATTGTGGGTCAGGGCGACGATCTTGGGGCCGATGACGTCTCTTTCTTTGAGCACGCCCTTGGCATAATCGGAATACTCCTTCCAGCTCTTAAAGGTGATGAGGTCTTTTAGCCCCGCCAGCCAGAATTCTCCTTTATCGGTTTTGATCAGAGTCACTTTGTCGTCGAGAATTTTGTACCCGGCTGTTTCCAGCGCCCGGCCGATCTCATCGTTGTTGTACCAATAATCGTTATTTCCCAAAACCGCATACACACCGTATTTTGCCTGCAATCCCTTCAGGCTGTCGGCGATTTTATCGACCGGCATTTTCAGCTTCGATTTGTCCCAATAACTCTGCGCCACGTAATCGCCCAGCAAAACGATCAGGTCGGGATTTTGCTCATTGGCTTTTTGCACCACCGTCCGGATCTTTTGTTCGTCGATAAAATTCGAACCGCCGTGAATGTCTGAGATCATCACGATCCTGAAACCGTCCAGGCCTTTATCCCAATCTTTCAGACGGATCTCTGCTTCCTTTACCACTAAACGGTTGGGTTCGATCAAAAACGCATAAGCCAGCAGGCCGACGCCGATCAGCAGCAATCCCAGGACAATTCTCAAGACGATCTTTAAAAATATTTTCATTCGGATTGAAGGGTTAAAACCAGTATTTCCGGCACCGCGCAAAATCTTATTCCGGGGCCGCTGGTTCCCACGCCTTTGGTGACGAACATCTGCCGGCCCTCGCGCGTGATATGTCCCCAGGTATATTCTTTTTTAGCGACCGGAATCGGCGGCCCGTAAAACGGCAGGTAAACCTGGCCTCCGTGGGTGTGTCCCGCGATCAAAATGCTCAGCAAATCCGGCGTCCGGTCAAAACTGTCCGGGTTGTGAGTGATGCCGATGATATTTTCTTTCGGTTCTATTTCCGCCAGCGGCCCCGCGATATCGACCTTATACCGTTTCCAGAAATCTTCGATCCCCAGTATCCAAACCTTTTGCCCGTTCGCCTCAAAAGAAGCCGCTTCATTTTCCAGCACCCTGATGCCGACCCGCTCCAATTCGCTCCTGACGGCTTTTTCGTCATACCACCAATCGTGATTTCCGATGACGGCAAATACGCCGTATTTGGCTTTTAATCCCGCCAGATTGTCCGCCACCACGCTTGCCGGCATTCGCAGATCTTTGCCGCTTCTGCCATGCGACTGCGCGACATAATCTCCCAGCAGAAAGATAACGTCCGGCTCCTGTCCGTTGGCAAGTTCAGCTATATAACGCAGCTTTTCTTCGGTCATCGTGTTGGAGCCGCCGTGAAGATCGGAGATCGCCACTATTTTAAATCCATTTAATTCTTTGCTCCAATGCGGAACGGCGAGGGTGTATTTGTTAACGAGTAAAATGCGCGGCTCGACAAAATAGGAATATATCAAAAGCAGAACAAAAACGACCGCCAACGAACCGAGCAATACTCCGCTGTACTTCAACAACTTTTTCATGCGCGTTCGTTCGGGAAATATTCGCCCCAGCGCCGGTCGACCAGTTTCCTGGTGTCCTCATCGACTTCGAGTTCTTTCGGAAACCAGGGTTTCATCCGCGCGTCGATAAAGATCGGCGCGGCGTAGCCGAGATGATGATTATGCACCGTCGTTTCGCGGGCATGCACATCGGTCGCGGGATTAAAACGCGTCCACGTAGCCCAGAGAAATTTTTCGGTCGAGCGCGCGTATTCGATGGAATCGTGCAGCACGACTATTTGCCAGTCTTTAAATATTTCGGGCTCGGCCAGCTCGGAAACCATATTGGGATTTTGCGCGTAGCTTTCAGTTTCCAGCACCAGGCAGCCCCCGCAAAAAGCTTCGGCGCGTTTCACCTGTGCCGGCAGTTCACCGCGAAATTCGTGTATCAGATCGCGTTTTTTATCGCCTAATCCCATCAGCACCGCTTTGCTGCCATGATTGATCTTGCCGCTGGCGTAATCGAGCGTGTCGAACGAGGTCTGGCCGAAAATAAAAAAGTCCTTTTCCCATTCTACCCGCTCAAGAATATGTTCGAAGAGGGATCTGAAATCGCGCAGGTTTTGCGGGGTGTCGGTCAGCAGCAGAAATTTCGTCAGCGACAATTGCCCTTCCCCCAGAATTCGAAAGGCGGAGCCGAGCGCCTCCCGCGCGTAGCGTTCCTTGACCACCGCCGCCGCCAGCGAGTGGAATCCGGTCTCGCCATAGCTCCAGAGATCTTTTACGCCGGTCATCACCAGCGGGAAAAGCGGCGACAAAAGTTCCTGCAAATAATCGCCGATAAAAAAATCTTCCTGGCGCGGCTTGCCGACGACGGTCGCCGGGTAGATCGCATCCTTGCGATGAAAAACGGCATCGACGTTCAGCACCGGGTAATCGTGCTGGAGCGAGTAATAACCGTAATGGTCGCCGAACGGGCCTTCGGGCCGGCGAATGTGCGGAGCGACGTTTCCGCAAATAGCAAACTCGGCCTCGGCGATCAAACGCAATCCTCCCGGCAGGGGATTTTTCGCCGTCTTAATTTTCCCGCCCGCCAGCACCGAAGCCAGCACCAGTTCCGGCACGTCTTCCGGCAGCGGCGCGATCGCCGATAAAATCAGCGCCGGCGGCCCGCCGACAAAAAGATTCAACGGCAGCGGCTGGTTCATTTTTTCGGCTTCGTGATAATGAAAACCGCCCCCTTTGTGGATCTGCCAGTGGACGCCGGTGGTTTTTGCGTCGTGGCGCTGAATGCGGTACATGCCTAGATTGTGTTTTTTGTTGACGGGATGTTCGGTATAGACCAGCGGCAGCGTGACGAACGCCCCGCCGTCTTCGATCCAGGTGGTCAGCATCGGTAATTCATTTAAGTTGACCTCCGCCTGTCTTGCCTGCAGCACGGCGGCGCTGCTCACCTGCTTCGTCCCGAGCTTTAACGCCTCCATCGCCATCCCGCGATATTTCCAAAGCTCTTTCGGTTTGGGCGGAAGCAGTACCTCGACCATCTCGACGGCGGTTCTTACCAGTTCCTGGGGCTTTTTTGTAAAGGCGAGCTCGATCCGCTTATTGGTGCCGAAAAGATTTGTCACCACGGGAAACTTCGCCCCCTTTACCCGCGTAAAAAGCAATGCTTTACCCTGCCGCTCGATCACGCGGCGGTGAATTTCGGCGATCTCAAGGTATGGATCGACTTCCGTCCCGATCTCGATGAGATCGTTTTCCGATCTTAATTGTTCTATAAATGAACGTAAATTTGCGTGCATATCGAATAAAGGCTAACTAATTCAACCAAAACATTTTACAATTCGCAAACCGCCGCGAAGCCACTTTTTTCGATTTAGCGCATCAAACAGAAAACATTCCGAAAAATTATGCGAAAACTATCCTTTTCATTTATCCGCCCGGGCCTGTGGCTGCTGCTCATATGCCTGAATATCAACAGTATCAGCGCGCAGTCAAAAGTAGATCTTTTAGAAAGCCAAACGACGGAGAAAAAAGCGATCGCCGCCTACACCGCAAAAAACTTTCCCGGTTTTCTGGAAAATATGATCGAGGCCAGCAGGCTCCGCCCGAATCATCCCCGGCTGCTTTATAATCTCGCCGACGGTTATGCCTTAAACGGTAAAACCGTTGAAGCCGTGCAGACGCTCGTGCGGCTGGCGAACATGGGTTTGTATTTTCAGCCGGAAAAAGATGATGATTTTAATTCCGCGGCCAATTCCGAGGGTTTCAAATCCGTGCTGGAAAAATTCCGGCAGAATAAACAGCCGGTCAATAAAAGCGTAAAAGCGTTTTCGCTCTCGGACAAAGAATTAATAGCCGAGGGCGTGGCTTTTGACCCGAAAACCGGCCGCTTTTTTCTCGGCAGCGTCCACCAGCGAAAGATCGTCGTGATCGAGAAAGACGGCACTGCGAAAGATCTTTCCCTGCCTGCCGACGGCCTTTACAGCGTGCTGGGGATGAAGGTCGATGCCGGCCGCAAGATTCTCTGGGCGGCCAGTTCCGCCTTTCCGCAGATGAAGGGTTTTGCGCAATCCGACGACGGCAAAGCCGGAATTTTCAAATACGATCTGAAAAGCGGAAAACTGCTGAACAAATATTTGCTTTCGAATTCAGACGGCAATCATGCGCTCGGTGATCTTACGCTGGGCCGTAACGGCGACGTTTATGCTTCCGACAGCATGTCGCCGGCGATCTATCGCATCGACGCCAAAACGGACAAGCTGGAAGTCTTTCTCAAAAGCGACTCGTTTGCTTCCCTGCAGGGGCTGACATTTTCGCCCGATGAAAAATACCTGTTCGCCGCCGATTATTCGCTGGGATTTTTTCGCATCGAAATGGAAAATAAAAATATTCTGCAGCTGCCGGTCGAAGGCGATATCGCCGTTTTAGGAGCTGATGGAATTTATTTTTATAAAGGCAGCCTTATCGCCATTCAAAACGGGATAAATCCGCAGCGAGTCGTGCAATTTTCCCTCGATCCGACATTTTCCAAAATCACCGGCTACAAAACGCTCGAAGCCAATCACGCGGATTTTAATGAGCCCACTCTGGGAGTTTTAAGCGGCGATGATTTTTATTTTAACGCCAACAGCCAGTGGGAATTAGTGAATGAAAAAGGCGAGCTAAAAAAAGATAAGCTAAAAGAGCCGGTTATTTTGCGTTTGAAGCTGTAAAAGCGAAAACGCGACAGTTATCGAGCGTGTCATTATCTAAAATAACAAGCTCCATAACCGTCGCGTTTCCGCCTTACTTCCTATTTCCGCAGATTATCTTTGCCGATATCGAGTTCGTCGGCTTTGATGACAGTGATCGACATTCCCGGAAAACGTTTTTTCAGGTCATCCATAAACACCTTTGCGTCGCCGACGATGATCATATCGCCGCCCTTCAAATTTGCCGAAGCAAACCTCATTATCTCCGCATTGGTTACTTTATTGACGCTGGCCATATACGTATTGAGCTGTGTCACCGGAAGTCCGAATGAATAAAGGTCTCCGATCTGACCGGCCAGCCCGCCGGTAGTTTCCAAACCTCTTCCGAAGGTGCCCGTCAAAACCGCCTTACGCGGGATAAGCTCGCTCGACGGGATCTCGCTGTCGCCCAGGCGCTGGATCTCTTTGGCTACCAACTCGGCGACTTCGGCGGCGGATTCGTTTTTTGTCTGCGTGCGGGTGGAAAAATTCGATTCCTCCCAGCGCCAGCCAAAACTGCTTCCGGCTCCGTAACTGAGCCCACGCTTGATCCGAATTTCCTGGTTCAGCCGCGATGAATATCCGCCGCCGAGAATGGAGTTCAAAACCGTCGCCGGGAAATATCCGGTTTTGGAAACGCGTCCGACGTCGTCTAGTTTTTTAGCATAGTTGACCGAAGCCTGCCCGGAATTCGGCAGATCAATCACCAGAATTCTTTTGACCAGCGCATTCTTTGAAGCCGCCGGTTCATTGCCCAATGTATAGGGGGTCTCGTTTAATGTCTGCATCACCGGCGAGCTCTTCCACTTGCCAAAAAATTTCTGCGCCAGCAAAAACGCTTTGGGAGCGGTGATATCGCCGGAAAAGATAAGAACGGCATCTTGCGGCTGATATCCGACTTTATAAAAATTGTCTATGTCTTCCCGCTTGAGTTTATTAATACTTTCGACCGTGCCGCCGGCCGGATGTTCGTCGAAGCTGTATTTGCTGGCGACATAGGTCGCCAAAAAGCCCGGCTGTTTCAGGTTGTAGCTGAGTCCGTCCAGTGTCTGCGATTTCAGCAGGTCGATCTCGCTCTGCGCAAAGGCGGGATTTAGCACGACATCCGACATTATTGCCATTGCCTGATCGAGTTTGTCCGGCATTATATTGACTACTACTTGCGAGGCGTTCCATCCGGCTCCGGCGCTGATCCCGCCGCCCAGGAATTCCATCTCTTCCGCTATCTGCGTGGCGGTGCGGGTCTTGGTGCCCTTTGTCAAAAGCGAAGCCGTCATATCGGCCAGGCCGGCGATCTGTTCTTCGTTAGCGCCGTTTTTTATCAAAAGCTGAACGGTTACCAGCGGCACATTTTTACGCTGCACGACGGCGACTTTCAATTTATTCGGCAAGATCCGCTGCTGCACGGCAGGAATTTTTACCACACTCGGGGCCGAAGGCGCCGGCGGTTTTTCCTGGGCATCTGTGCCGATTAAAAATACAAAATTTAACAGGAAAAATACGGAAATGATGGAGGCTGTTTTTAATATTGAATTTCTCATTTTACTTTTTGTCTCCTTCATTTTCGTAATAGATCACGACCCGGTTCGAATCGGTAAAATATTTTTTCATTACTCTCTGCACGTCGGCGGTGGTCACCGCCTGTAATTTTTGAATATCGGAATTCACCGCATTTGCGTCGCCTTCGTAAATAACGGCGCTTCCGATGGCAAAAGCCTTTCCGTCATTTTGCTCGCGTTCCTGAAAGGCGCGCGTGATGAGCTGGTTTTTTGCTTTTTCCAGTTCCTTGGCGGTGATACCCGAATCCTGAATTTTCTTTAGCTCGGCAAGCAGCGCCTTTTCACCTTCGGCCGCGGTCTTTCCCTCGCTCATGATCGCGATAAATTCCAGCAGTCCGCGGTCCACGCGAATATCGAGCGTAAAATTCGCCTGTTGGGCGATCTGCTGCTCATATACCAAACTTTGGTAAAGCCGGGAGCTTTCCCCGCCGGCCATGATCGTCTCCGCCACCCGCAAAGCGGCAACGTCCGCGCTTTTCGAAGACGGCGCGAGATAGGTTATCGCCACCGCCGGAAAGGGCACGTTCGGCGCCGTTTTCATATAACGCTTTTCCTGCGTGCGTTCAGGTTCGGTCGCCGTCACGCGCGGGATCGCCCCAAGCGGCCGCGATATCCGGTTGAAATATTTATCGACCCAGCCGTCGAATTGCGCCTGGTTAAAATTGCCGACCACGATCAGCACCGCATTGTCCGGGCGGTAAAAAGATTTGTAAAAACTTAGCAGATCCGCCGTCGAGGCAGCGTTGAGTTCATCGAGATTACCGATGCCCGGACGTTTATAAGGATGGTTTGTAAAGGACAAACTTTCCAGGTACTGCCCGAAAAGCATTCCGTACGGGTTTGCCAGGATGCGCTGGCGAAATTCTTCCTTGACGACGTCGCGCTCCGATTTAAAGTTGCCTTCGTCCACATTCAGATTCGCCATCCGGTCACTTTCGGCCCAAAGCAGGGTTTCCAGATAGTTCGACGGCACGACTTCGTAATAATTGGTGAAATCGTCATAGGTCGAAGCGTTGTTAAAACCGCCGACGTCTTCGGTCAATCGGTCGAAGGTCTCGCTCTTCATGTTCGTGGTGCTTTTAAACATCATATGCTCGAACATATGCGCAAAGCCGGATTTGCCTTGCGGGTCGTCCTTGGAACCCACGTCATACCAGACATTCACCGCCACCGTCGGGCTGGAAATATCCTGTAAGCTGACCACCTTCAACCCGTTTGCCAGCGTTCTCTGTTTGATCGCAAGCGGCGTGATCTTGATCTGGGCAGCCGCCGTCAAACATAACGAAAAACAGCAGGCCGAAAATAAAATAATCCCGATAACTCGTTTTTTCATTTAACTTGATCTCCGTGAATTTTGTTGGAGTGATTTACGCAATAAGAGGTTTTTTGTTTCAAAAGTTCAATCCAGATCCAGAGGGTTTTTAAACGGCGTGTCTTTATCGTCGCCGGCGCGTTTCATTGCCTCGCGGAATTTCTCTTCCAGAATGCGTTCGCGGTCTTTTTGCGACCCTAATTCCTGCGCAAAAAGCTGATCGCGAACCTCTTTCTGCTTATCCAGGTCGGATCTTAACTGATCGAACGAACCATGCGCCTTCTGTTTTTCCTGGTGACTCAAAACCGCGCCGGTCTGAGCGTCGATCGTGAGCGCCGCCTCGCAGCACGGGCAGATAATGGTAAATTTGTCGTTTATTTCCATAGCATCTCCATAGCGCGGAAATTATATCACGATAACTTTAATTTATTGCTTTTGTGGCGTGGCCCCGGTGTTTGCCGCCGAAGAATTCGCCGCGCTGCCGCCTCTGGCGTCGGTCTGCGGCCTGTTCGCGGGCTGTGAGCCCGCCAACGTAGCGTCCCCGCCGACGGCTTTGATGATCTCATCGGGGGAGTTTTTCAGCGCATCTTTTAATTTGCTCACCGGCATTTCATAAACCTTGCCATTTTTTAAAAGATCCTGACGCTGCCGTTCCGCCGGGACGCGGTTAAAATGCGTTCGACTTTGGCTACCATGTCGTGATTTTTGAAAATACGGGTTTCCACCAGATCGCCTTCAGCGTTATTTTCGGCGGTTATTTCCGAATCATCGGGCGCGGGCCGGGTCAACATTTCTGGTTTTGGCGCGACCGGACGTTTTAGCGGAATGCTGTTTTGAATGTTGGTATTCGCGTTAGCCAGGTCTTCCATATTGGCATTCGCATCCAGATTCGAATCTTCCGCGATCGAATTCGTTTGCGCCCCGTTTGCCTGATTGGAATTGGCGCTGTTAGAACCGGCATAATACCCCCCGCACGCGAACAGGCTCGCGGTAAATACGAGTAGGATTGTGATGCCAACGAGTCTCATTCTAATCAGGAAATGCTTAATTTTTCTTCAAGTTTCACTTTAACTTCCGGCCACTCCGTATTGATAATGCTAAAGTAAGCGGAATCGCGCAAACGGCCGCCCTGTGTGATCATATGATGCCGGAAAACGCCTTCGGGTTTGGCGCCGATACGCAAAATGGCATTTCGAGAGCGTTCGTTCAGGTTATCGGTTTTGAATTCCACCCGGTTGCAGTTCCACACTTCGAAGGCGTGTTTTAGCATCAGGTATTTCGCCTCGGTGTTGACAAAGGTTCGCTGCCACTGCAGCGCGATCCACGTCCAGCCGATCTCCGCGCGCTTGTTCGCCGCGTCGATATTTCCAAAACGGGTCGAGCCGATCGCTTTACCGGATACTTTTTCAACCGTTGCAAACGGCAAAGCGGTCCCCGCCCCCTGTTCATCCAGCGCGGTCTGGATATAGTTTTTCATATCTTCTGGAGTCGCGACCGCGGTCGGTATCAGGCGCCAGAGTTCTTCGCGCAGCCCCGCTTCGCAAAGATCGTCGAGATGATCTAAACCCAGCGGTTCGAGCCTGACCTGTTTTCCGTCCAATATTACCGGTTCAACTATCATTTTTTGTCTTTAGTTTTGCGATCGTTTCCACATGGTGCGTCTGCGGAAACATATCGAAGGCCGCAATTTCCCTCAGTTCATATTTTTCAAATAAAGCCCTCAGATCACGCGCCAAAGTCGCCGGATCGCACGAGACATAAACAATTTCTTTCGGGGACAGTTCGATTATAGACCTAATAACGTCTTTTTCCACCCCGATACGCGGCGGGTCGAGCAAAAGAACGTCCAGGCCCGCTAATTTTTCCGAATTTTCCTTTAACCAACTGCCGACGTCTCCACTGAAAAATTCGAGATTGCCGAGCCCGTTTCTTTCCGCGTTTATTTTGGCGAAACCGATCGATTCGGAATTCGATTCCACGCCGATCACTTTGGAAAATGCCCGAGCCAGCGGCAGGCTGAATAATCCGACCCCGCAATAGAGGTCCAAGGCCAGATCTCCCGAGAGGTTTTTTGTCGCGGCTTCGATCAGCTTTGGCGTGACGTACGGATTTCCCTGAAAGAAAACACGCGCGTTATAGGCATATTTAATTTCTCTGTCTTCCCAAATAATTTCGGCGGGTTCATCGGCAAACTCGCTCGAATAAACCGAAACCGCTTCACCGGCGCTGGCGGCATCGATGTGGGCCATATTGCTCCAAAGCTCTTCCCAGTGCATGCCGCTTCTAATTAGCTGCAGCTCCTTCTGCAGCGGCCGGGTCAATATCGGGCATTCGTCGATATCGCAAACCTTATTCGAATTGCGGTAAAAATAACCCACCTTTTTATTTGTCGTATCGGCGTGCCAATTCGCGCGGGCGCGGTAACGCCACGGTTCGCTCGGCGTAATTTCGATCTCGGGCGGGTTTTCCATTTTTGCGATCCGGTGCAAACAGTCTTCGATGATCCCGACTTTGGCTTTTAATTGCTCGTCGTAACTCATCTGCTGGAAATTGCACCCGCCGCACTTTCCGAAATATTTGCAGCCGGGTTTGATCCGCAGCGGCGAAGGTTCGAGAATTTCTTCCACCTGCGCAAAGACCAGGCTGCCGTTTCTCTTTCCCGTACTGACTCGAACCCGATCGCCAGGCGCAACCAGCGGAACGAGCAGAGTAAGCCCGTCCGTGTGTCCGATGCCATAGCCATTGGGCACTATTTTTTCGATAGTGACGTCGAGAAGCTCTGTTTTTATTTCAGGTTTGCGAGTTTTCATCCGGTTGCGGATATCTTACAGGTAAAACAAACTAAACGCAGGTATTCCGGCTTTTGTCCGCAGTTTTTTTATCAGCATCAGCTCGAAGGTTTTTTCATAAACGTCCTGCTGCATCTTGCCCGCGTATTGGCCGAGATGCTCTTCGACCGATTTTCGCGCCTCTTCCATTTCATCTTCGCCCGCGTTTTCCAGCAGTGCCTGATCGACGGCGGATTCTATCACCGTCAGTTCCTGCTCGATCTTTTCGCCGTTGAGATCGGACGTTTTCTCGGCTTTCGAACTGAGTTTTCCCAATCCCCTGAGCGCATCGGACAAAGCCGGTTTAAGAGGTTCCCGAATGGTTTTCAGCAGATCGTTCAGCGCCGTTATCAGGGCAGATAAATGCCGGAGTATTTCGTCTCTTGCATCTTCGTCGCGCTCTTGTTCGTTAGCGTCGTCCGACGATGCGCCGGCCTGCGAAGCCTGCCAGTCGCGGTACTGGCGCTCCACTTCGTCGCTGCAATAAGCGATGGATTTGATACTCGGGTTTCGTTTCGGATCTTTAGCGATATCGTCGAATATCTTTTCGACGCTGCGGATAACGATATGCTGCGGGATACCGCGTTTTTGCCAGCTTTCGATCAGCGTCCAATCCAGCGGACTAAGCAGCAGGCTCTTGCCACGGCGACGGATAAAGGTCTCTTCAATTTCGGAAAAATAATTGAAATAGTTCAACGAGTTACTCTTCGGGGTTAAGTTTGATCTTCATCTGGCGCAGCGTGCGCAGATCGTCTTCGGTAAGTTCGAGGTCAATCTCGGTTTCTTCCACATGCGGTTCGGCTTCGTCGGATAATTCTGAAAGATCCTGCAAACCGATCTCCAGCCGCAGGGTGAGCTGCGCCAGGTAGCCGAGCTCGCGCAAAGTGTCGATCGACTCCGCCACCCGGGTGGATTTTTCGATCGCTGAGTTAATCGCCGCGCCTAATTCTTTCACGGCTTCTTTGGCTTCGTCGTTTAATTCCAAACGGTCAGATCCTCGATTCTTGTTTCTGCTTAGAATGCTACGCAAGCCGCTCTAAATAGTCAAAAGTACCTTGGGGACATTCGCGGCACCGTTTAGGGGCGGTCTTCGACCGCCGCGTGCTAAAAATAGTTCAGGCGGTCAAAGACCGCCTCTAAACATTAATCGCGCCGGGTAAGAACTGTACCCTATTCACCATTTACCATTTACCATTTACCATTCACCATTCACCCTTATCTATTCACTGCTTTTTATATCTATGCTAATCTTTAGCTAATTTATGTCCGCCAAAAATTCAGCAGAAAGACGCGAAAAATTCGAGACTTCGTCAGGCATCGAACTTCCGAACGATTTCAATCCCGCGAATACCGGGGCCGTCGATTATGATAACGATCTGGGCGAGCCGGGCAAGTTTCCCTACACCCGGGGCGTGCGCCGCAATATGTATCGCGGCAAATTCTGGACGATGCGTCAATACGCCGGTTTTGCCACCGCCGAAGAATCGAACGCCCGTTATAAATACCTGATCTCGCAGGGTACGACGGGTTTGAGCGTGGCTTTCGATCTGCCGACGCAGATCGGCCTGGATTCCGACGATCCGCTTTCGGCCGGCGAAGTGGGCAAGGTCGGCGTAGCGATAGATTCGCTGGACGATATGCTGACGTTGATGGACGGGATTCCGCTGGATAAGGTCTCGACTTCGATGACGATCAATGCGACGGCCTCGACGCTTTTGTGTCTTTACCTGGCAGTGGCAAAAAAACAAGGCGTAGCATTCGATAAAGTCACCGGCACGATCCAAAACGACATTTTAAAAGAGTACATCGCGCGCGGCACATATATTTACCCGCCGGAAGCCAGCCTGCGGCTGATCACCGATACCTTTGCTTTCTGCGCCGCCGAAGTGCCGAACTGGAACACGATCTCGATCAGCGGCTATCACATCCGCGAAGCCGGTTCGACCGCCGTGCAGGAAGTCGCTTTTACCCTGGCGGATGCGATCTGCTATGTCGATGCAGCGATAAAGGCGGGCCTTGAGGTCGATAAATTCGCGCCGCGTCTGTCGTTTTTCTTTAATTCACACAATAATTTATTGGAAGAGATCGCCAAGTTTCGCGCCGCCCGGCGCCTCTGGGCGCGGATTATGAAAGATAGATTTAAGGCCGAAGACCCGCGCTCGCTGATGCTGCGTTTTCATACGCAGACCGCCGGTTCGACGCTGACCGCGCAGCAGCCGGAAGTCAACGTCGTCCGCACGACGATCCAGGCGCTGGCGGCCGTGCTCGGCGGCACGCAATCGCTGCATACCAACAGCATGGACGAAGCGCTTTCGCTTCCGACGGAAAATGCCGCGCGGATCGCCCTCCGCACCCAGCAGGTGCTGGCCTACGAATCCGGCGTGGCCGATACGGTCGATCCGCTCGCCGGCAGCTATGCCATCGAACAATTGACCACGGAGATCGAGCGCCTGGCTTCGGAATATATTCAAAAGATCGACGACATGGGCGGGATGCTGCGCGCGATCGAACAGGGCTATGTCCAGCGCGAAATTCAGGAAGCGGCGTTCGAATATCAAAAAGCTGTCGAAAAAGAATCCGAGATCGTCGTCGGCGTCAATCGTTTTCAATCGGAAGAGAAAGAAACGATCCCCATCCTCCGTGTCGATCCAAAAATTGAACGCGAACAGGTCGCCCGGCTTCACGCCGTCCGCGCAAAACGCGATGCCTCAGCCGCGGAAAACTCACTTAAAAACCTGCAGCAAGCCGCCGGGGGCAGCGAAAATATGCTCCCGAAGATCCTCGAATGCGTGGAAAATCACGTCACCGTCGGTGAGATAAGTCACGCCCTGAGAAAAGTTTGGGGCGAATACCGCGAAGCCGTCACAATTTAGAAAACTACATCCATTAAAAACCTCATAAAGATAGTGACAAACAAAGAATGGTCATGTTAAACTTTGTTTGGACATAATTGTGTCCGCCCCTTATATTGCTGAGAAAAACTTCACTTCTCTATATTTCAGAATCACATTTTTTGAGGTCAGAATGGAACAAATCAACGGTTTTTTGCAGTCGCTGGTGTCGTCATCGGCATACGAACTGCACTTTGAACCGAATAAAAGCCCTTTTATACTATCCGACCACGGCGTGATCGAGGTTTCCCCGACGCCGCTCAGCGGAGCAAACATCAGCCAGTTGATCTTTCCGATCATACCGGCCGATGCCAAACAAAAACTGCCTAATCAGCCTGAAATCGAATTTTCCTATAACAACCCCACCGGTAGCTTTGGCTTTGTCGTAAAAAAATCACCCGCCGGTTTTCATGTGATCGTAAAACCGCTCGAAGCCGTTCACGACAGAGGTATCGGACTTTCCGGATACGATCCTTCATACAACACCCCCGCCCCTATCGCTCCCCTCGCCCCTGCCGCTCCCGTCGCTTTTGAAAAAACCTCCGCACCCGAATCCATCATGCCTACACAAAATAGTTCCTTCTTTTCCGTCACCGGCAGCGAAGTCTCGCCTGCCGCGCCCGCCAATAAACCTCCGCGCCGTGCGCCCGAAAATATTTTCGAAAGCGCTTCGCTCGATGCGACAGCGAATGTTTTCGAAAGTTTCAGCGATAATTCCCTTGCGGACGATCTTGTCCCGATCGACGATTATTATTTCAACGCCGAACCGGAAGCCGTTCCGGTAGTGGAAGCCCCGGCTGCGGCCTTAGGAACGGCGCCGGCGGCGACCTATAATTATCAGCCTGAGCCCGCTCCGGCGGCTAAGATTATCGTTCAGCATAAAGCCGATCCGGCCTCGGCAAAGAGAATGGACGCGCTTTTTGTCGCGATGGCCGAATGCGGCGCCTCCGATCTGCACATGAGCGTCAGCATGCCCCCGATGATGAGAAAAGACGGGCGTGTGGCAGCACTTCCCTGCAATGAAAATGTCATGTCGGCGGAAATGATGAAACAGCTTTTGCTTTCGATCATGCCCGGCAAAAACCGCGAAGAATTCGACGAGCGGCACGACACGGATTTTGCCTATGAGATTCCGGGCCTGGCACGTTTTCGCGCCAATATCTTTATGGATCGCAAAGGAATGGGCGGAGTTTTCCGTCTCATCCCGACCAAAATTTTAACCGCCGAGCAGCTGAATATCCCCAAGGCGGTGCTCGACCTGTGTAACCTTTCCAAAGGTTTGGTCGTGGTCACCGGGCCGACCGGTTCGGGTAAATCCACCACGCTCGCGGCGATGATGGATTATCTTAACGAACACCGCGAAGACCACGTCATCACCATCGAAGACCCGATCGAATTCGTCCACGAAAACAAAAAATGCCTGGTCAATCAGCGCGAAGTTTATAACCACACCGATTCTTTCAAGGATGCGCTCCGCGCCGCCCTGCGCGAAGATCCGGACGTCCTGCTGGTCGGTGAAATGCGCGATCTGGAAACCATTTCCATCGCCATCGAAACGGCGGAAACGGGCCATCTTGTTTTTGGCACCCTGCACACGACCACGGCCGCTTCGACGGTTGATCGTATCATCGATCAGTTTCCCGCCGACCGCCAGCAGCAGATCCGCGTGATGCTTTCGGAATCGCTCAAGGGCGTGATCGCGCAGACGCTGCTGCCGAAAATTGGCGGCGGGCGCGTTTCGGCGCTTGAGATTCTGATAGTAACGCCGGCCATCAGCAACCTGATCCGCGAAGGCAAAACTTTTCAGATACCTTCGTCGATGCAAACCGGTAAAAATCTCGGCATGGCGATGCTGAATGAATCGATGATCGATCTCGTTAAAAAAGGAATCGTTGAAGCCAAAGACGCCTATATCAAAGCCGTCGATAAGACGGGTTTTGAGGCCTTGCTCGTCCGAAATAATTTAAAAATGTAATTTTCTCACTGACCGAGAAAAACCTGGGCCGCCGCTTCTCTAATTTAGAAAAACGGCGGCTGTTTTTTTGTGCAGGTGTGACGGATCGCTACTCCGCGACCGGAGTGTTCGCGGGGAGCCGTTTTACCGACCAGCCGAAACCGGCGAAAAACTGTTCCGCGTCCGAAGTGTTCTGGATGCGAATTTTCCAGGTGCCTTTTGTGACCGGTTTTCTCACATACACCATGCGGAAGATCGATCTTGCCAGCGGCGAATCGGTCAGGTTTTTTGATACTACTACGCCCTTATCATCGACCAGTGAAACCGCAACCGGCGACAAAGCGCTGAAGGTTATCCCGAAGTTCCCTGCCGCTTCGACCGGCACTTCTAATTCCAGCGTCTGTTTCGGCGTGAGTTTGCGTTCGGCGGAAAACGTCTGCGGATTTTCTTCCGCAAATCTATTTGCCGCGCTTTCTCTTTCCCACAAAACAGAGTAGAAACTACCGTTCCGGGAGTTGTCCTGATCCGGGCCCAGCACACTATAATGATCGTCGATCTTCCAGCGGTCAAAGTCGGTCGGATCCGATTTTACCGGCCGCGGATAGGTTCCCTTCGGCCCGGTCAGGACGTGAGGCAGGACAAAGTTGGAAAAATTTCGCGTATCGACCAGATCAAAGCTAAGGTTGTTTGCCTGTGAATGGTCAGGCACTCCGTAGGTCGCCGAATTCACCGTTACAAATCCGTCATTCCACTCATAGCCCCCGCAGATGATCGGCACCGGATTCCCTGCCAGCGCTGAAAATTTTGTGCCGCCGGTATTTTTAACGCTTTGGTTGAAACGCTGCATCGGCTCGCTGGTAAGTTCTTTAGCGGCTTTAAGGTCTTTTTCAAAAAGATTGAATTTCCCGAGAAACGCATCGACGCAGGCCGCCCCGTTGTTTGGCGTGCCGAGCATCATCAAGTGTTTCACCTGCGGACGCCCGTCCGGCACGCTGGGCTGTTTTTGCGCATAGACCCGCGCCACCAGCCCGCCCATCGAATGCGCCACCATATCGACGTGCCAGGCGTTCGTTTCTTCCTGCGCATACTTTACGTACCTGGCCAGTTGGTCGGCGTTGTCATAGATATTATTCGTGTAGCCGAGGCTGTCGCCCATCGCCATATATCCCTTGCTCGCATTTTGGCCGACCGGAAATGCCTTCCAATCGTAGCTGTAGGTGGTCGTCAGCAGATTTTGATACAGGGGCTCCCATATCCGGTAATCTTCCCAGACGCCGTGCACCAGCATCAGCGGTTTCGGCGCGACTTTGAGCGGCTTGGACATCGAATCGACTTTTTTACCGTTCTCTTCCAGGTCGGCCCCAATGCGGCCGTACATTCGCGGCCGCCCGTCATCGAACCAGGCATAGCCATCGGTATCCCAGACCATTTCAACTTCCCGTTCTTCGCCGGGATCGAGTGTGATCGACTCTTCCCCGTCTTTTAACACTTCATCGGGCCTCGAGCCGTTATATTTTTCGCCCTTGAAAGTCTCGATGAACTTTACTTTGGCCGATTTTGTTTCACCCGATGCGTTGAGTACCTTTGCCTTGATCCTGACCATGTTGCCGTCGATCGTTCCGCGAAGCTCTTCGATCTCCTGCCAGTTGGCAAAATCGGGGAATTTCGGGTGCTCGAATTTCAGGTCAGTCAGGCGCAGCGGGGCGCCGCATTTACGCAAGTTCCAGGTGATGGTTTCGGTGACATTCTGCCAGGTGTGGGTATAGCTGCCGCTGAGGCTGTTAGGGTTATCCGGGTTTACCCGGTGGCTGCCGTCGCTGGTCAGCGAATTCCCATCGACCGTGACCTGCGTCGCCGGCATGTTAAAGGTTTTCCCTTCTTTCTGGGTGCACTGGCCGCTGAACACGGTGCTTTGCGAACCGGTCGTCTGGCCGTATATCTGTGGAACGCCGACGCTGACGGCATAAGTTCCGTCGCTGTTCACGCCTACATTTACGTTCGCGTCCTTTTTACCCTGGGCGACCGTCTGGGTAACGGAAATAGAGTCGGCGGACATATCTTTCCACGTCTTGCCCCGGTCGCATGAGTTTTGTTCGTGAGCGCTGACTTTTTCGGTCGATTTCATGCGATGAGCGATAGTCGCTATCCCGGCGCTGCTGCCGTTCTTTTCCGGGGACTCGATGACCGCGACCTGCGCCTTGTATTCATAATTCATTTCGAAATCGGTGATGTCCTGGCCGCGTCCGGAAACTCTCTGGACCGTTTTATGGTTGTCCATCGCCTGAGCTCTGGTATAGCTGACCGTACCGGTCCACGCGCCGGAGCATTTCGCCGCCGCGGCGGATTTGTTTGCCGCGACCGCCGTCCCCTTGCCTTTTTGCGCAAAAGCGATCGAATTTGAAAAAAGATTCAGAATAATTATAAAAATGAATAATTGCTTGATAAAATTTGCGGCTTTCATGAATTTTCCTCTCGAAAAAATAGGTGTCCTGGGAAGTAAAGCGCAAAATTACCGGAGAAAGTATCACGAACTACCGAAAAATTCCCTCGTATATTAGAATGTGATTTAATAGTTAATGCCGAAGTAAAAAATGTCCCCAGAACGCTGGCAGCAAATTGAAGAGATCTTTCAGATCGCGCTGGATATGTCTCCGCGCGAGAGGCGGGAGTATGTCACCAGCGCCTGTACCGACGACGAAGAATTAAAGGATCAGGTCGACAGGCTTCTCTCTCAATTCGAAGAAGCCAGCAGCTTTATCGAGCAGCCGCTTTACGACCAAAGCCAGGCCGGGGTTTTGGCCGCGCTGATGAATGATGACGAGGATCCGATGCTCGGCAGCCTGCTCGGAACCTATCGTGTCGAGCGTGAAGTCGGGCGCGGCGGCATGGGCGCTGTTTACGAAGCGGTGCGCGCGGACGGAATGTTTCGCCGCCGGGTGGCGATCAAGCTGGTCAAACGCGGAATGGACACCGATTTTATCCTGAAACGGTTCCGCAATGAGCGCCAGATACTGGCCGCGCTCGAACATCCCAATATCACGATGCTGCTCGACGGCGGCACGACCGACGACGGGCGCCCCTATTTCGTGATGGATTATATCGAAGGGCTGCCGCTCTACCGTTATTGCGATACCAACCGCCTGAACGTGGTCGAAAGGCTAAAGCTTTTTTCCTGCGTCTGCGAAGCGGTCGAATACGCCCACCAGAACATGGTCATCCACCGCGATCTGAAGCCTTCGAATATTCTGGTGGCGAACGACGGCACGCCGAAACTGCTCGATTTCGGTATTGCCAAACTGCTAAACCCCGAACTGGCGGCCGATACGCTGCAGCCTACTGCCACCGCCCTGCGGATGATGACGGTCGATTATGCCAGCCCGGAGCAGGTGCGCGGCGGCGACGTCACCTATCTGAGCGATGTTTACAGCCTGGGTGTAGTGCTTTACGAGCTTTTGACCGGTCATCGTCCTTACGCTTATCGCAGCCGTCTGCAGCACGAAGTGGCTCGCGCGATCTGTGAGGACGATCCGACGCAGCCGAGCATGACCGTACTGCGAAACGAGGGCGCGCTGCCGCTTTCGGTGATCGATGAAAATGCGACGACGATCTCGCACCTGGCCGAGGTCCGCGGAGATACGCCGATCGGTTTGCAGTCGAAACTTTCCGGCGACCTGGACAATATTACGCTCAAGGCGCTGAGAAAAGAGCCCGAAGACCGCTATCAATCCGTTTCCGCGCTGCGGGCCGACATCGAGCGCCATCTGGCCGGCACGCCTATCTCCGCGCCGCTTTATACTCCGGCCAGAAAGAACGGCCGGCCCGGCCTTCAGGACGAAACAAAGCTCATTGCCGTGCTGCCGTTAAAACTGCTCAGTTTTACGGGAAGCGAAAATACCGATGAAACGTATTTAAGTATCGGGCTGGCCGACGCGATCATCGCGCGCCTGGCCAGCGTCCGCAGCTTTACCGTCCGGCCGACCAGTTCCATCCAGCGCTACGAAAATGAAGACATAAACCCGCTCCGGGCGGGAAAGGAACTGGGCGTCGAATTCGTGCTCGACGGGCGGATCAAACGGGCCGCCGGACGTATTCGCGTTTCGCTCCAGCTTCTGAACGTCGATAGCGGCTCCGCGATCTGGGCGGGACAGTTCGACGAAAATTTTACCGACGTGCTGCAGCTTGAGGATGCGATCTCTTCGCAGGTCGCCGAAGCCCTGATACCGCAGCTGACAGGTGAAGAAAAACAAAAACTTGCCCAGCGCGGCACCGACAACGCCGACGCCTATGAAGCGTACATGCGCGGCAGGTTCTACTGGAATCAGTTTACCGGGGATTCGCTTTTCAAAGCGCTGGAGTCCTATCACAAAGCTATCGAGCTCGATCCGGATTATGCGCTGGCGCATGTCGGGGTGGCGGATTTCTATAACTGGATAAACGTTTTCGGCATGATGCCTTCGAACGAGTGTTATGAAAAAGCTTCAGCCTCGGCGCTGCGCGCCCTGGAAATAAACGACCAGTCGGGGGAAGCTTACGCCGCGCTCTCCTTCGCCATTTTCGGGCAGCGGTGGGATTGGGACGGCGCCGATCGCATCCTGAAGAAAGCCCTGCAGTTCGCTCCGAACTACTGGTACGCCTACGAGTGTCTGGCCTATTTCTATACCACGGTGAAAAATGTCGATCAGGGAATAAATGCGATCCTGCGCGCCGAAGAACTCGATCCGCTTTCGCCCCGCACCGTTTTGATGACTTCCTGGGTACATTATCAATCCCGGCTTTATCCCGAAGCCATCGAACGGGCGCAAAAGACACTCTCCCTCGACGAAAATTTTATTCAGGGATACCTCCATATGGGAAATGCCCTGGTCGAGAACGGCCAGGTCGATGAAGCCATTTCGGCGTTCGAATATTGTCTTGAAAAAATGCCGGACTTCGTCATGGCGCGATATATGTTCGCGTTTGCGCTGGTCGCCGCCGGCCGGCTGGATGACGCTAAAAAAATGGTTCAGGAAATGCGCGAGCTTACCTCGTCGCGTTACGTCAAACCATATTTTATCGCCCTGGGGTGCATCGCGATCGGCGAGATCGACGAAGCGTTCGAATGGCTGGAAAAAGCATTTTTGGAAGGCGACGTCTGGTTGATCTGGATCGCGACCGAACCGAAACTCGATCCGATCCGAAACGATCCGCGTTACGAAAAGTTTCTCGACCGGATGAAACATCCGCTGACCAAACGCGGCTTCGTTCCGCAAACTTTCGATACCGGGGGCGACAAATCCATTGCCGTTCTGCCATTTAAATTGCTCAATGCCCGCAAGGACGAAGACACCGGTGATGAATATCTCGGTGTCGGATTGGCCGACAGCCTGATCACGCGGTTAAGCAACATCCGCCGCCTGATCGTGCGCCCCACCAGCAGCATTCTGCATTACGAGGGCGATACCGATCCCTTTAAAGCCGGCCGCGACCTTAACGTCGATTTTGTGTTGGACGGCCATATTCGCCATTGGGGCGCTACGAATATCCGGGTGACGGTGCAGCTTTCCAGCGTCCGCGAGGGAGCCACTCGCTGGGCCGGCCATTTCGACGAAGAATTTACCGACGTGCTGAGCGTGGAAGATGCCATTTCCTCGAAGGTAGTGGAAAATCTGCTGCCGCAGCTGACCGGTGAGGAAAAACAAAAACTGGCGAAACGCGGAACCAATAATCCGAAAGCTTACGAAGCCTACCAGCGCGGCAGATTTTATTGGAACCAGTTCACCCAGGATTCGCTGCCGATGGCGCTCAAGTCGTTTCAGAAAGCCGTGGCGCTCGATCCGAATTATGCGCTGGCATTCGTCGGGCTGGCGGAATTTTATATCTGGGCGGGCATCTACGGTATCATGCCGACGGAAATTTGTTACTCGCAGGCGAGAGCGGGCGCGCGCCGGGCGTTAGAACTTGATCCGACCTCGAGCGAGACCTACGCGGTGCATGGGCTCCTGTCCGCCAGCGCCGACTGGAATTGGGCCGAGGCCGAAAACCTCTATCAGCACGCGTTTAAACTAAATCCGCATTATCCGCTGGCGCACGAATGGTACTCGGCCCTGCTGGTGACCACCGGACGTTTTGACGAAGGAATAAAGGAAGCTCGCCGGGCCGAAGAACTCGACCCTCTTTCGCTCAGGTCGATGACGCTGACCGCGTGGACGCATTACCAAACCGGGCTTTACAAACAGGCGGCCGCAAAAGCGAGTCAGATACTCGCGCTTGATAAGGCCTACCCGCAGGGTTATTTGCAGTTGGGAATCGCGCAGCTTCATTTGGGGCAAGCGGACAAAGCGGTCGATACTTTGCAGAAACTGGATTACCTGATGCCGGATTCGGCCATGGCGATGTATAACCTCTGCTTCGCCTTGGTTGCCGTGAACAAAAAAGACGTGGCGCTCAAGGTTTTAGACAAGCTGAATAATCTGGCCGCCGAAACCTACGTAAAACCATATTTTATTGCGATGGCCAACGTCGCCGTAGGCAATCTCGATGTCGCCTTCTCGCTTTTTGAACTTTCATTCGCGGAAAAAGACGCGTGGCTGACGTGGTTCGGCACCGAACCGAAACTAAAACATCTTCGCTCCGACCCGCGTTACCTCAAACTGGCCCGGAGCATGAATAATCCTATTTTCAAAAAGATCCTGTAATCTGGGAGCAGGCGTCCTGTCTGCATCCGATACGCAATATTAAAATTCGTTGTCTTAAATGCTACCCGAATTGCGCGCGACCACGCACGCAGGCGGGACGCCCACATTCCCCGGTTTGCTTTGCGCGTGAGCCACAGTGACAAAACTGCCTAACAGGAGGCTCATGCAATTGATCCCCATTATTAATTTCTTGAGTATTTTTTTATATGAACGCATGACCTTCTCCATTAATATTGCTGCTCATCAAGTAAAGCGAAAATGGAATGGAATAAGTATCAAAAAAAGACGCCCTTGCGAGCGTCTTTTTACAAATAGGATTCGGAATTGAATGAAAGTTATTTCTTCATGGCATCGAGGATCGCCTGCGCGGCCTGTTCGATCAACGGAGAAATGATGTCTTCGCCGTCCGATTTGGCTTTCGCCTTAAACTGCCTGGTCAGAGCCGCGCTGTTGTCCGCGCCCGAAACCAATTTGATATCGAGCGTGATCTCATCCTTCGACTTTACATTCGCCGACGCTTGTCCGGCTGAGACAACCGCGTTGGTCGTCATCTGTCCCGCGATGTTGCCCGCCGTGCTGCCGGTATGTCCGATGCCGGTTTGCCCGATGGCCGGAGCGATGACTTTGCTGAACATCCCGAAACCTCCCCCGCCGCCTTTTTTGTGCGAGACATTGGCGTAGATCACATAATCGCACTGTTTCTCCCTGGCTTCATCAGCCGCCGCGGACGGCAGTTTGGCTTCCAGTTGAACGATCTCGATCTTCGGGGTTTTCAGATAATCGACCAGCGTATTTTTGATCGCCGCCGCCAGGTCCTGCGCGCTTAAACCTTCGCCAACGGCCCCGGTTTTCACATTCGCCAAACCGATGCGAACTACGCCCGGTTTTTTGTCATCCACACCGCCGGGCGAACCGGCGTTGCTGTTCTGGGAAAGTTTCTGCACGTTCTGCGCCATTCCGGAATTTGGGCTTCCCTGGTTTTGCCCAACATTCTGATTGCCGTAATTGCTTGAGCTACCGGAGCTTGCGGCGCTCTGCATCGATGCCGCGCTGTACATTTCCGAGGCATCTTTCACTTCACGATAGCCTTGAGGGATATCGAAAAGGCTTGCTTCCAGCGTGGCGTTCGAGATTTCCAGAACCTCCTGCACGGTCGAAAAATTCGGCTGACCGTTATCGTCGAACATCGTCATTTTCTGATAAACGGGATATCCGGTTTTCGCGGTGCCGATAGTTTTCATGTTGTATTTGTCCTGGCAGCCGCCGCCGGTTTTCTGCGATTGATACGGGCGATAATAACGGTTCATGTCGCAATCCAGCGCAAAGGCGGCATCGGTATACCAGGCGTCGATCTCCATTTTGCTGTTCACCGGATTACATGAATCAGGCGAAGATTTGGTTTCGATGGTCTGGATGATGTGACGCGCCGTGTAGCCGAACATCTGTTTGCGCTCGCCCGTGTCTTTGTTGGTGACGGTCGTGGTAACGATGCCGCCTTTGGTCGATTCGACCGTTTTCGAAGTGGTGATCGTACCGGCAGCGCCCGTGCCATTATCATACGGATTGATCGTATAAGTTTTGGTCTGATTGCTGATCTGCAGATCGCGGCGCAGGTCGCATTGAGTAACGGAAACCATTATGCCGTTCATCATCTCGGTGCGCTGGCGTTTGCCTTTGATATAGGTCGTATTTTCGGTCGATTGGCCGCTGGCCGTCTGGCGGATCTTGATCTTCACATCCGCAAACGCCGATGTGGAAACTGTCAAAAAAATCGCTAAAAGTGCGAAACGAATAAATAGGTTGGTGTATCTCATTGCTTGCGTCTCCAGAATTATTAAATATTATTTGGCGAAAATTACTGCCGTCAGTAGGTAAGGCGCGGATCGTGAGAAAAAAGTATCAGGCCTAATGATTAACGATTAATGATCAGTGAAGAAGCCGGAATCAAGAATAATGTACTCTTGAATTCCGGCTTAGAATTACCGATAGCTGACCACTGCCTTACTGCTTACTGCTTACTGCTTACCGCTCACTGACCACTGACTAATTAACCATCTGCGAATAATTATTTTCGTACTTCGGCGGCAGCGGTGCTTCTAAAAATGCGGCCCAGTTTTCCGGATTGACTACTTCCCTGTAAACCCTGGTCATTTCCGGGGTATTGACTTCGAGCATGAACCGGTCTTCGATCCAGAGCTCGATCAGTTGAAACAGTCCGCGCCCGCGATTGGCGGTAAAGCAGCGCCAGCCTTCGCGTTTAGCGATGGCCTTGATCTCGGCTTCACTCAAAGGCGAATTGATGTTGAGGTGGACGGAGCCGAACTGCGGCGCTTCCTGACCGACGGTAAAGGTTGCTTCATTATCGTCGGTGATCGTCTCCCGGCTGAAATTTTCTTCGTCGGGCAGGCCGGTGCCCGGCAAAAGCTGCACGTCGATGGGAATAATTTCCACCATCGTTCCGATGCCGTCATCGGCAAAGGCGACATAGCCGCCCGGGCTTGGCGGAAACGGCATGGCATAACCACCCCATAATTCAGCTAAAATATTTGCGACTTTTTCGGGATTACGAACTCCGATAGAAATATGATTTATCATTACAAAAACGCTCCTTCAAGTATAAATGTCGGGAAAAAACTTGCTCCCTATCTGACAAAGCGTATTTGTTTGAAAAAAAGTATCAGGAGGAATGAGGGATGAGAATGATTAATGGCCGGGTATAAACATACTTCCATAAATTATAACTAACGTCTAATAATTAATTAACCACTAATCACTATCCATTAATCATTATTAACTATTTCGCCAGTTCCCCATAAAGCCAGGCCTTGGTCATGCGCCAGTGTCTTTTTACCGTGATCGGTGAGACGCCCAGCACTTCAGCGGTTTCCTCGGTAGTGAGGCCGCCGAAATAACGCAGTTCGACAATTTTAGCTTTTACCGGATCGACTTTCGCCAGTTCGTTCAGCGCGTCGTCCAGCGCGATGAGTTCGGTGCTTTGTTCGGCGGCCTTGTCGATGTTTTCATCCAGCCCGACGATCTGAAATTCGTTCCCGCGTTTTTCCGCATTATGCTGCCGGGCGTAATCGATCAGTATTCTCCGCATCTGGTTGGCCGCCACACCGATAAAATGCGCGCGGTTTTGCCAGCTCACCTGGTTTATGTCCACCAGTTTCAGATAGGCTTCGTGCACCAGCGCGGTCGGCTGCAGCGTATGCCCGGAACGCTCACGGCGCAGATAGCTTCCCGCCAGCCGCTTCAGTTCGTCATAAATCAGCGGCAAAAGCTGATCGACGGCATCGCGATTACCGTTCGACAATTTTATTAATAACTGCGTGATCTCTTCCGGGTTCGGGGTCAATTTAGATTCCTCAAGTGAAATAATCCGAGCGCAACCAGTATAACTTTACTCTGATATTCAACCAAATTCGGGTCGTTCCATTTACCTTTTAAAAAACAAAATGCCCCCGGATCTCTCCAGGGGCATTCGTCATTAAACATTGGTGATGTCTAAAATTTAGTAGCGTCCACGGCCACCGCCGCCACCGCCGCCGTAACCACCGCCGCCGCTCGCGCGTTTTTCCTGCGGTTTGGCTTCGTTGACTTTCAGATTGCGTCCGTCGACTTCTTTGCCGTCCAGATCGCTGATAGCTTTCTGTCCTTCTTCTTTCGAAGACATTTCGACAAAGCCGAATCCGCGTGAGCGGCCGGTTTCGCGATCTTCGATCAAGTTAGCCGATTCAACGGTGCCGACAGTCTGAAATAATTGCTCCAAATCCGAAGCGGTTGTGTTGAAGGAAAGATTTCCTACATAAAGTTTCATTGACATGATAAATATTACCTTTTTTCCCTAATATGGGATTTCTAGAGAAGTGTCGAATCGATTTGGCTTCGGAGAAAAACGGTCAGCTTCGAAGGGGTCGGGTTTCGGATGCTCAAAAAATTCTAGAGCGACTTCTATGATTATTAACTGCCTACTCTCGAACTTATCCAACAAAACCGTTTTGACGAGCGCACCATTACTGATGCAAGAGAAGGATTACTTAATTAGTGTGAACTATCGGGCACTCAGATGCAAGCCCTGTTTTGCGTTTATTCGCCCGACGGAAACAAAGTGCGCTGGGACGAATTTGCCCGCAAGTGATCTTTCGCTTTTTTCAGGGCTTTTTCCACCTGTTCCGGAGCAGTCCCGCCGCCGGCGTTTTTCGTTTTTAACGTTTGCTCCAAAGATAAAGCCTGATAAACATCAGCTTCGATCTTTGATGAAAATTTCTGCATTTCGGCGAGTTCCATCTTGTCTAATTCCACATTTAATTCGATCGCCCGCAAGACAAGTTTCCCCGCTGCCTCGTGGCCTTCACGAAAAGAGACGCCCTTACGTGAGAGATAATCGGCGAGTTCCGTCGCGTTCAAATACCCTGTTGTCGCAGCCTCTAATGTTTTATCTTCGCGCAGGCTTATGTTTCGCAAAACGGTTGCCGTGATCCGCAGGCAATCGCACGTCGTATCGAACGCGTCAAAGACCGCTTCCTTGTCTTCCTGCATATCCTTGTTATAGGCCAGCGGTAATCCCTTGAGCATTGTCAGCAGCGCGGCCAGGCGGCCAAAAACCCTGCCCGATTTTCCCCTCACTAATTCCATCGAATCCGGATTTTTTTTCTGCGGCATGATGCTCGAACCCGTAGCAACCGCATCGCTCAGTTCAAAAAAGCCGAATTCGGTCGTCGAGTAAAGAATGATGTCTTCGGCCAGACGCGACAGGTGCGTCATCATCAGCGACGCGGCGTGAACGAACTCGACCGCAAAATCACGGTTGCTGACGGCGTCGAGGCTGTTTTCCGACACTCCGGTAAAGCCCAGATCACGCGCCACCGCCTCGCGGTCGAGGGGATAGGAAGTCCCCGCCAGCGCCGCCGAACCGAGCGGCAAAATATTGACCCGCGCGCGAACTTCGCCAAGCCGCTCCGCATCACGCTTTAACATTTCAAAATAAGCCAGACACCAATGAGCAAACAAGATCGGCTGTGCCCGCTGCAGATGCGTGTAGCCGGGTAAGACCGCGTCTCGATATTTTTCCGCCAATTCGACCAGCGCTTTTTGCGCGTCCCGCAGATCGGCCGCCAGCGCGTCGATGCCCTCACGCAGCCATAAACGAAAAGCGGTCGCTACCTGGTCGTTGCGGCTGCGCCCGGTGTGAAGTTTCCGTCCCGTATCGCCGGTAATTTCGATCAGGCGCGTTTCGATAAAAGAGTGAATGTCTTCGGCAACATCATCATCAAAAAATTCCGGATTACGTTCGCTTTCCAGCAGAATGCTTTGCAGTCCCTTAACAATGTTATCGGCTTCTTCGCCGGTCAAAACTCCGGCGCGGCGCAGGCCCTCGCAGTGCGCGATGCTTCCCTGCACGTCCGCCGCAAACAAGCGTTTATCGAATTCGAACGAGCGATTGAACCGCGCAAAACCTTCATCCGCTTCGCCGGTAAATCGGCCGCCCCACAATTTTTTTGAATTGGCTTTCATTTGACTTTTAACAACCCAGCTACTATTCTATGCATCTATGCAGTAATTATGCAAGTTTTCTGCATAATTATCATGTTAGATTTATTTTACTTGTATTCAGGGAAATGCTTAAACGAAAACGACAACAAAAAATTCGCGATCTGATACAGGCGAAAAACATCAGCACGCAGGAGGAATTGACCGATCTGCTGTCCGGCGGCGCTTTTAATGTTACGCAGTCGAGCGTTTCCCGCGATCTGGAAGAGATCGGTATCATGAAGATCAAGGGATTTTATGCCCTGCCGAAAGCGCCGGACGGAACACAAAAATTCGGCCTGCTCAGCCTGGAAACTGCCGGTGACACACTGGTCGTGGCAAAAACGGAAGCGGGTTTGGCTTCCGCGATAGCGCTGAGAATAGACCGCGCCAAGCTGCCGGACATCGTCGGCACCGTCGCCGGTGACGATACGATCTTTATCGCCGTCAAAGATGCGAAATCGCAAAAGAAAGTGATAAAGAATATCTGGGAAGCTTTTGAAAAACTGTTCTGAGTCGTTTTGAGTTCCTGCTTTAGCAGGCTTCTGAAATTAAGGCCGCCTAAAGGCGGGACTCAGAACTTAATAGATATTTATAATGAACAAAAAGATCAACAAAATAGTTTTGGCGTATTCGGGCGGGCTCGACACTTCCGCGATGCTGCTTTGGCTAAAAGAAACCTATAACTGCGAAGTGGTTTGCTTTTGCGCCGACGTCGGTCAGGGCGAGGAGCTTTCCGGCCTCGCTGAAAAAGCCAAAGCCACCGGCGCTTCGAAACTTTATGTCGAAGACCTGCGCGAAGAATTTGTCAGGGATTTTGTCTGGACGGCGGTCAAAGCCAACGCGCTCTATGAAGGCGTGTATTTGCTCGGCACTTCCCTGGCGCGTCCCGTCATCGCTAAAAAACAGATCGAGATCGCCCAAAAAGAAAACGCCGACGCCGTCGCCCACGGCGCCACCGGTAAAGGCAACGACCAGGTGCGCTTTGAGCTGACCTACTACGCGCTGCAGCCCGACATCAAGGTCGTCGCTCCGTGGCGCGAGTGGGAATTTAAGGGACGCGCCGATCTGATCGCCTACTGCGCGCAGCATGATATCAGCGTGACCGCGACCGCCGAAAAGCCGTATTCGATGGATCGCAATCTGATGCATATTTCCTACGAAGGCGGAATTCTGGAAGATCCGTGGGCCGCGCCGCCCGAAGACATTTTTCTGCTGACCAGGTCGCTGGAATCGGCCAAAGACAAACCGGAAGAAATAACGCTGACCTTTGAAAAAGGCGAGCCCGTCGCCATCAACGATGAAATTTACGGCGCGGTCGATCTGCTTTCGACTTTGAATCATCTGGGCGGCGAACACGGTATCGGGCGGGTCGATCTGGTGGAAAATCGTTTTGTCGGGATGAAATCTCGCGGGATCTACGAAACGCCGGGCGTGACCATTTTGCAGGCGGCGCACCGCGCGCTGGAATCCATCACGCTCGATCGCGAAGTCACGCGGCTGCGCGATTCGCTCAGCACAAAATTCGCGGAATCGATCTATTACGGTTTTTGGTTTGCGCCGGAATTCGAAATACTGCGCTCAATGATCGATCAGACGCAGGAAACCGTGTCGGGCGAGGTCCGCCTGAAGCTTTACAAAGGAAACGTGACAATCACCGGACGGCGCTCGCCCTATTCGCTTTACAAAGAACGCGTAGTGACTTTCGAGGACGACGCCGGGGCCTACGACCAGCACGATGCCGAAGGCTTTATCAAACTGCAGGCGCTGCGGTTGAGATTACGAAAGATGGAGTAAGAAATTAGCCACAGAGAACACAGAGGACACCGAGAAGACTAAATAAGAAATAAATTTCATGTCCTAATCATTTTCTTTTTCTCTGTGAACTCTGTGATCTCTGTGGCAAAAAAAAATAAAGATATGCAATACATAGAAGCAGACAAGATCGGTTCGGCGACGTCGCCCTTAAATTTGAGCAAAACCGTCGCCGTTATCGGCGAGCACAGCGCCCCGAAAGCCGGTGATGTCGTTGTCGTCAGGGCGCTCGGTGAAAGCGTGACCTATGGCAATCTGGAACTGCCCAGCGGGCGGCTGGCAAAGATCAGCCGCAGCGATGTTTTGCTCGGCGTGCTCGGCAAACGGCGTGCGCTCAAGGGGTTTGTCGGCGATGTGCCGGAAACGATAAAAACCGGCGACAAACTGCATTTGCTGAACATGGGCGGTTTGATCGGCGTTTGCTCGGGGCATCATTCTTCTCTTTCGGATGCGATCGGTGTCGAAGTTCTCGGGATCTGTGTATCGGAATCACCTGCGTCAGCCGGCGGATTTCCGGCAATTCTTAATATCGGCGACGATGCGTTAAAACCCTCGGATTTTCTTAAGCCTTCCGCTCCTATCGTGTTGATCGCCGGCACGTCGATGAATTCGGGCAAGACCGTCGCCGCGACGGAAATAATTAAGCAGGCGACGCACGCCGGGTTAAAAGTTGCGGGCGCAAAAATGTCCGGCGTGGCCTGCCTGCGCGACACGCTCAACATGCAGGATCACGGAGCGGTTGCGACCGCAAGTTTTCTCGATTGCGGGTTGCCATCGACGGTGGGGATCGAAAAGCTTGCGCCCGTGGCAAAAGCGATCCTGAATCATCTGAACACGTTTGCGCCGGATCTGATCGTCGTCGAATTGGGCGACGGCATCGTTGGTGGCTACTCGGTCGATTCGATCCTGCGCGACGGTGAAATTCGCGCGGCGACGGCGGCTTTTGTTTTTTGCGCTTCGGATTATGTCGGCGTGGTCGGCGGCATGACCGTCCTGAAAAATTTCGGCATCGAAATCGACGTGATCGCCGGTTCGGTCACCGATTCGCAAATGGGCGAAGATTTTGTCCAGGCCGAATACGGCATCAACGCGGGTAACGCTCGGCGAAACGGCAAACGATTGTTCGAACTGATAAGCCACGCGGCAAAGAAAGAATTGGCAGCGGCTTAAAATATGAGTGAGGCACCTAAAAATAAGATCAAGGCCGCAATTTTCGGCGGTTCGGGTTACGGCGGGAGCGAGCTGCTGCGGATACTGCTGTTTCATCCGAATGTCCGGATCGCATTGGTCACGGCAAACGAGCACGCGGGCAAAGCCGTTAGCGACGTGCATAAAAATTTGCTTGGATTGACCGATCTGCGTTTTGAAAAAGCGCCCAAACCCGGCGAACTCGGAAAACTTGGCGAACTCGATCTGGCTTTTTTCGCGCTTCCGCACGGACAGGCTTTGGAACTCATCCCGCAGCTTGGCCCCGCTGTGAGGGTGATCGATCTTTCGGGCGATTTTCGCCTCGATGACCCGAAAGTTTTTAAGCAATTTTACCAACTCGATCACACGGCCGCCGATCTGCAAAAACGATTTGTCTATGGCCTGACCGAAACCAATCGGGAGCAGATCAAAAGCGCCCGCTACATTGCCAATCCCGGCTGTTTTGCGACCGCGACCCTGCTGGCGCTCGCGCCGCTCACGGGCAGCGGAAGTCTAATAACCGGAAAAGTAATAGTGGATGCTAAAACAGGCTCGAGCGGTTCCGGCGCGAAACCGGCCGCGAATACGCACCACCCGCAGCGGATGAATTCGTTTTACGCATACAAACCTTTCACGCACCAGCACGTGCCGGAGATCGAGCAGCATCTGTCTCAAACAGGCGCATGGGAAAATGAACTTATTTTTATGACGCATTCCCTGCCGGTCTCGCGCGGAATTTTTGCGTCCTGTTATGTCGAATTAAAGGACGAAATGACCGGCGAAGAATTGTCTGAAGTTTATTTGAGATTTTATAAACCATCGCAAGCTCGTGCCAATACTGCGACCGTGAAGAAGGGCGCGCTTAATGAGCAACGCGCCCGCGCTGACGCTTGGGCTACTGACACGGAAATAGATTCTTTCTTTGTCCGCCTCGTCGATGGTTCACCCGACATCAATTGGGTGAAGAACACTAATTTTTGCGACATCGCCGTCCATGTCCAAGGCAGGCAGGCGGTGATATTTTCGGCGCTCGATAATTTGGTAAAAGGGGCGGCGGGACAGGCCGTGCAGAATATGAATTTGATGTTCGGTTTAGATGAAAAAACCGGGTTGATCTTTACCGGTTCAAATCCGTGATTGTTAAAAAATGAGTTTTACCGAAATAAAAGTTTTGGAAGAAAAATTTCAGCTTGCGACGTATGCCAAAATGGATATCGCTGTGGAACGCGGCGCAGGTTCATGGGTCTGGACGAGCGGTGGCGAGAAATATCTCGACCTCTATGGCGGGCACGCGGTTTGCGCGACCGGCCATTGTCACCCGCACATAGTTAAAAGCATTAAGGATCAGAGTGAACAGATCTTGTTTTATTCCAATCTGGTTTATTCCGAAACGCGCGCCCGCGCCGCCGAAAAGCTCGTTTCGCTGGCACCCGAAAGCCTGGCCAAAGCTTTCTTTTGCAGTTCCGGAACCGAAGCCAACGAAAATGCGATGCGCATGGCGCGAATGGCGACCGGCCGCGAAAAAATCGTCAGCTTTACCGGCGGTTTTCACGGTCGCACCGCCGATTCGATCAGCGCGACTTTTCTCGGCAAATACCGCGAGCTCGGAAAGCCGAACGTTCCCGGACACATCTGCGCCGAATTTGGCGATCTTGCCGGCGTCCGAGTCCTGGCGGATGAAAATGTGGCGGCAATTTTCCTTGAGCCGATCCAGTCGATGGCCGGTGTGCGCGAAGCCCCGCCGGATTTTTTTACGGGCTTGCGCGAAATTTGCGACGAGCGCGGCATCTGCCTGATCTTTGACGAAGTTCAAACCGGCGTCGGGCGCACCGGAAACTGGTTTTTCGCCGGCAGCGAACTTGCCGGTTTTGCCGAACCGGATATCGTCACGCTGGCAAAATCTCTCGGCAGCGGGATTCCGGTCGGCGCCTGCCTGGTAAATGAACGGGTCGCGGCAAAGATCAGGACCAACGACCTGGGCACGACCTTTGGCGGCGGAATGCTGGCAATGGCGGCGGTGTTGGCAACGCTGGAGGCCATCGAGCACGATGAAATGCCCGCCAACGCGGCGGAGATCGAAAGTTATTTGCGACAGCGGTTAAAAGAAGTGCCTAATTTCGTCGCGCTGCGCGGAAAAGGCTGCCTGCTGGGAATAGAATTCGATATTCCCTGCGCACAGGTACATGCCCGGCTGCTGGAAAATAAGATCATCACCGGGACTTCCAGCAATCCGAATGTACTGCGCTTACTGCCGCCGCTAAACGTCAGAATCGACGAGATTGATCTGTTGATAGATGCGCTAAAATAAGAACTTCTCTGCGTCTTTGCGGCCACTTAGCGATCTTTGATTCTTAACCGCAAAGGACGCAAAGGAAATAAAAACAAAAGTGAGTAAAAATTTTCTCAAAACATCGGACTTTTCCCGCCGCGAGCTCGAATCCCTGCTCGACTCCGCGTTTAATTTCAAGCGCGGCGATGATATGTCTAAATCGTTGAGCGGAAAATCGGTCGCGCTGGTATTTTTCAATCCTTCGCTGCGGACGCGCGCTTCGATGCAGGTCGGTATTTATGAACTCGGCGGAAACGCCGTGATACTGGAACCGGGCAATACAAGCTGGACTCTCGAACACCGGGAAAATGCCGTGATGGACGGCGACAAAACCGAGCACCTGAAGGAATTTGTCCGCGTGCTGGAAAGATATGTTTCCGCGATCGGCGTGCGTACTTTTGCCGATCTTCAAAATTGGGAAGAAGAAAAAACCGATCCCGTGCTGGCCGCTTTCGCAAAATACGCCTCGAAACCGGTGATCAATCTTGAATCGGCGATGCATCATCCCTGCCAGGCGATGGCCGATATGATGACGATCCGGGAAAAACTCGGCCCTCAGAAGATGCAGAAAAAGAAGGTCCTGCTGATTTGGGCATGGCATCCGAAGCCGCTGCCGATGGCCGTGCCGAACAGCTTTGCGCTCGCCGCGGCCCAGTTCGGACACGACCTGCGAATCGCGCATCCAAAAGGTTATGAGCTCGATGCGGAATTGATCGACGAGATCAGAAACCAGGCACAGGCGAATGGCGGAACCGTTGAAATATCGCACAATATCTATGAAGCCTTCGATGACGCCGAAGTGGTTTATGCAAAAAGCTGGGGCAGTTTCGAGCACTACGGCAGCGCGAATCAGGACATCCGCGAACGGGCTGTCTATCGCAACAAATGGATCGTTGACGAAGCGAAAATGGCGCGCACAAACAATGGAATTTTTATGCATTGCCTGCCCGTGCGGCGAAACGTGATCGTAACCGATGCGGTGATCGATTCCGCGCGGTCGATGGTGATCGACGAGGCGGAAAACCGGCTGCATATGCAAAAAGCAATCATGGCGAGTTTAATAAAATAAGATGAATGATGAAAAATTAAATCTGCTGCGCGAGGCTCTGCCCTATATTCAAAAATTCAAGGGCCAGACGTTTGTCGTAAAATTTTCCGGCAAGGTCACCGAAGAAAAGAAGAATCTTGCCTCGCTTGCCGAGGAACTCGCGCTGCTGCACCAGGTCGGCATTCGTCTCTGCGTCATCCACGGCGGCGGGCAGCAATTGAACGAGCTGGCGGAAAAAATGGGCGTGGCGCAGACCGTCATCAACGGACGCCGCGTAACCGACGACGAAACGCTTGAGCTTGCCAAAATGATCTTTGCCGGAAAGATAAACACCGAAATACTTGCCGCATTACGGCAGCGCGGTGTCGAGGCCGTCGGGCTGTCCGGAGTTGACGGCAACATTATCCGCGCCGAACGACGCGCGCCGAAAGAAGTTTTAAATCGCGAAACGGGAAAACGAGAAAGCGTCGATTATGGACACGTCGGTGATGTGCTGGAGATAGACGTGCGTCTGCTGGACGTGCTGCTTGAGCAAAATTATCTGCCGGTTATTTCTTCGCTGGGTGCAGACGACGAAGGGCAGATCTACAATATCAACGCCGACACGGTCGCTGCCGAGATCGCGATCAAGCTCAAGGCGGAAAAACTCGTGCTGCTCTCCGATGTCAACGGTATTTACCTCGACCCGGACAAACCGGAAACAAAAATTTCGCGCCTCACCATCGCCGAAGCCGAAGAAATGATCCGCACCGGCGCCGCCGGCGGCGGCATGATCCCCAAGCTGCAAAATATCATGGGCCTGCTAAAACGCGGCGTCCGGTCCGCCCACATCATCAGCGGCACCGTGCCCAATGCGCTGTTATCAGAAGTCTTTACCGATTCCGGCACGGGGACAATGATCGTCAGCTAAACAAAAAAGACAACTCAACTGAGTTGTCTTTTTAGGTTGAAAATTAATGGTGAGCCGAGCAGGACTCGAACCTGCGACCCAATGGTTAAAAGCCATTTGCTCTACCGACTGAGCTATCGGCCCATCTCTTTTCGGGGAGAGCCTGACCTGCAAGTCAAGCAAACGTAAATTTTAGAAAAGGTAACCGGAAAGGTCAAGTTCGGTTTATCTTTTACCGTTTTCTAACTGCCGCATTTGCCGCAGCCCGTTTCGCAGCCGTCTTTTCCTGACTTTTTACCGGCCGCCGCCAGTGCCTTGCGCCAGACCATCAGCCCGACATAAATTGCCGCCGAGAGAATGATCAATGCCACGATCAGATATTGCCAATTCATAATGGTTTAAAAGCCCAGCGCTTTGCCTCCCTGATAAGTGATAAACGAAGCAGCGTAGGCCAGCACCGTCATATACACGACCATAAATACCGGCCAGCCCCAGGAATTTGTTTCGCGGCGAACGACCGCCACGGTGGACATGCACTGGCACGCCAGCACGAAAAACACCATCATCGTCAGCGCCGTCAACGGCGTCCAGGCCGGAGCGCCGGCATCGGTTTTTGCGTCTCTGACCGCCTCAATCAGCGAGGGCGAATCGGCTTCGGAATCCTTATCGACATTGTATAAAATGCTCAGCGTCGAAACCAGCACTTCCCTAGCGGCAAACGAAGCGATCAGCGCCACGCCCATTTTCCAATCGAATCCTAACGGGCGGATCGAGGGTTCGATGATCTTTCCTAATTGTCCGGCATAGCTGTCTTTCAGATCGGGGGCCTGGCTTTCCAGTTCGGCCGAAGCGGTTTCTACGGGTGTATCGGGCGTCGCGGCGACACGCGGAAAGGCCGTCAGCGCCCACAAAATGATCGAGATCGCCAGGATCACCGTGCCCGCTCTTTTGACGAACATCCAGCCGTTTTGAAACATATTCAGCAGCACGGTGCGAATATTCGGCAGACGATAAGGTGGCAATTCCATCACCAGCGGCGGCGGCGGTGATTTCAGGATCGTGCGTTTAAAAATAAATGCCATTACGATCGCCGCCACAATACCGAGCAAGTACATCGAAAGCATTATCACCGCGCCGACCGAAATAAATCCCAACAGCATCTGCCCGGAAAAAAACGCCGCGATCATCAGGGTGTACACCGGCAGCCGCGCGGAGCAGCTCATCAGCGGCGCGATCATGATCGTCGCGATGCGGTCTTTGCGGCTTTCGATCGTGCGGGTCGCCATGATGCCCGGAATGGCGCAGGCGAACGAACTCAGCAGCGGCAGAAAAGCCTTGCCGTGCAGGCCGACACCGCGCATCAAACGGTCGAGCAAAAACGCCGCGCGCGTCATATACCCCGTGTCTTCCAGAATCGAAAGAAAGAAAAAGAGCAATAGTATCTGCGGCAGAAAGACTAAAATGCCGCCCACCCCGGCAATGATACCGTCCGTCAAAAGATCGGTCAGAATTCCCGGCGGCAGCGCGTCTTTAATTCCCTGCGCCAGCGTTCCGAAACCTTTATCCAGCAGGTCCATCGGCAGCGCCGCCCAGGAAAAAATGGTTTGAAATACGACCAGTAAAATTAACGCCAGTATCAACAGTCCCCAGAATTTATGCGTCAGGACGCGGTCGATCTTTTCCGACCGCTTCATTTCATCGACATTCGTATGCACGACGGATTCCTGAACGGCTTCCGAAATAAAATTGTAGCGGGCGAATATTTTTTTATTTTCTTCGGTGATCTCTCGAATGCCGGCTAATTTGTCGTGGGCCGGCGGGTTTCGTGAAATTCCGGAGACGGTTTTTGAGACTTCTTCGATACCGATATTTTTCGCGGCGGTCACCGCGATCACCGGAGCGCCAAGGTGGCGGGAAAGTTGCGCGATGTCGATCTTCAAGGCATCTTTTTCCGCCAGATCGACCATCGTCAGCGCCACCACCACCGGAATCTCGTATTCCAAAAGCTGGGTGACGAGGTAAAGATTTCTTTCCAGATTGGTGGCATCCACCACCGCCACGATCACATCGGGGCGCGGCAGGTCTTTGATCTTGCCGGTCAGCACATCGCGCGCGATCTGTTCATCTATCGAAGAAGCATCGAGGCTGTAAAGCCCCGGCAGATCGATCAAAAGCGCGCCCTTTTCATAGCTGCCGTTAAGCTGCCAGAAGCCTTCCTTGCGTTCGACCGTCACGCCGGGATAGTTCGCCACCTTCTGCCGCAATCCGGTCAGCACATTAAAAAGCGTGGTTTTCCCCGCGTTGGGGTTTCCCGCGAGTGCGACGATGAGCTTTTTTTCTTCGGCTTTAATTGCTGCGGTTTGCATCGGTGCTAAAAATAATAAAACTACGCCCCCCGGACGTAGTTACTGGTAAAAATCGTTCTCAAAATTAATTATCCTGCATGTAAATTATGCGGCGTCGCCCATTTCGATCATCCGGGCTTCATTGCGGCGCACGGCCAGGTGATAGCCGCGAATTTTGATCTCCATCGGATCGCCGAAGGGCGCCGATTTGACTACCCGGATTATCTCTCCCGGCACGATTCCCATCTCCATCAGGCGGCGGGTGACCGCTCCCGTTCCCAGCACCGAAGACACTTTTGCCTTTTCTCCGTTTAAGAGACTTGCCAGGGTTCTGTTTTGATTTTGCGTTTCGGACATTTTTAACCTCTACCGGCCAGATACAATATACTCTAATTGAAAATAATTTTCAATTTCAATTAGAGATTTATTTTGCTCACAAGTCCCCGTTTAGAGTTCAAGCTTTAGCTTGTCTTTGCTTATTAAGAACAAACTGAAGTTTGAACTCTGAACGGCGATTCCTCTGCCTTTGCTTATTAGGCACAAACTAAAGTTTGAACTCTAAACGACTGATTCATAATGTATAATAAACCTATGTTCAGGCGAGTTTATTTGGATAATAGCGCGACCACGCCGGTGGATAAGGAAGTTTTGGCGACGATGCTTCCCTTTTTGACGGAAAAATTCGGCAATGCTTCGAGCATTCACTTTTTCGGCCAGGAAGCGCGTTCGGCGGTCGATAAAGCCCGCCATGAAGCCGCAAAAATAATCAACGCCCGCCCGAATGAGATGGTTTTTCTCTCCGGCGGGACGGAAGCCAACAACCTGGCGATCCGCGGCCTCTGCGAAATGAACCAGGCGCACGGCAAACATATCGTCACGTCGCAGATCGAACATTCGGCGGTGATAAATGTCTGCGAATCGCTCGAAGAACGCGGCTGGGAAATTACCTACCTCCCGGTTTATGAAGACGGGGTCGTTCGTATCGACGACGTAAAAGCCGCGATCCGCCCCGATACGATCCTGATCACCGTGATGGCCGCTAATAATGAGATCGGCACGATCCAGCCGATACGAGAGATCGGGCAGCTGATCAGAGAGCAGCGCGCCGCCGGCAATAAAATTTGGTTTCATACCGATGCCGTGCAGGCCGTCGGTAAAATACCCATCGATGTCGAAGAGATCGGCTGCGATATGCTTTCGATGTCGGCTCATAAACTTTATGCGCCCAAAGGCGTCGGCGCTCTCTATGTCAGGCGCGGCGTCCGGCTGCAAAAACAAAATATCGGCGGGCACCAGGAGCGCGAGCGTCGCGGCGGCACGGAATCCGTCCCGCTGATAGCGGCTTTCGGCAAGGCGCTGGAACTGGCCCGGACGAACCTGGGCGAACACAGCGAGCAGCTGCGGCTTTTGCGTGACGATTTCGAGCGGCGGGTAGCAAAGGAAATTCCCGATATCGTTTTCAACGGTAGTCGAGACGGCCGGGAAGATCGCCTGACAAATATTTCCAATATTTCTTTTCGCTTTATCGAAGGCGAAGGCTTGCTGATAAATCTCGATCTGCAGGGCGTGGCGGTTTCGACCGGTTCGGCGTGTTCATCGGGTTCGCTGGAACCTTCTCCCGTCATCCGCGCTCTGGGAAGAAATGACGAACTCGCGCGCGGAGCGATCCGGTTCAGTTTCGGAAAAGACAACACCGTCGAAGATGTAAATTATTTAATGGAAGTATTGCCGAAAGCGGTCGAAAGCCTGAGAAAACTCTCGCCCCTATATCAAAAGCAGTCGGCCGGAGCGCCCGCTTAGTTTAGAGTTACGCCTTCGGGCGTGGTCGCATATAAATGCGTCGGAGCGATGTTTTTTTCGTGTGGTTTCGTGTAATTTCGTGGTTACTTCTTAAGTCTTATTCTTATGAAGCTATAAAGACTGAAACCACGAAGACGCACGAAATCACACGAAAAAAGCAAAAAATGACCTATGGCTTAATACTGACTTTACCGGCAAAGCCACAGTTAAAAGTTCATAGTGATTAGTTTATAGTTATGAAGGGCAGTGCTATTCACTATTCACTATTTTACGCGGTAATTATCACGGCTTTGGTTCCCGTCAGTTCGCTAAAATCTTTAGTAAAGATCGTTTCCACTTTGCGCACGCGGCCTATGGCTTCGACGACGTCCTGGGTGCTGATAAAGTGGTCTTCGACGTGCGCGATCGCCCACGCCGGCAGATGCGAAGCGCTGTGGAGCAGATCTTCGATCATGTGCAGATACTGCGATTTGGTTTGCGTGTGCGTTCCCAATTTTCCCGCGAACGCCAGTTCCGTTTCGCTCCAGAATTCATCGCCGCCGTTGATCCATTCTTCTCGCCAGGCCGCCAGGCCGTAGCTCGTTTTCACATTTAAATTGTGCATCTGCGGCAGTCTTAAAAACATCAGTTCCGAGCGGTTTTCCGCCAGAAATTCATTGGCCGGCCGGTTGGCGCAGGAATTGTTCTGATTGTTATCGAACGGCTCGGCAAAGGTCGAGCGAATGTTTCTAAAGGCTTCGGAAAGCGGCTGTCGTAATTCCCGGTTGGTTTCATCGAACGAGAGCCCGTAATCGCCGACCGCCATTCCCATCGACAGGGCGATGGCATGTCCCATCGGCGAATCGATCTGGTTGATATTTCGCCGCAGATTGTCGAACCACCAGGCGTCGGTCTCGCCAAACCAGTTTCTCAGCGCGGGATTTGCCAGCTTGTAGCCGGGCACGTAAACATTGTTCAGAACCAGTTCGACCTGTTCTTCGCTGAGCTTTTCATTGTTGTTTTGGATCGCGGCGATGGCTTTTGTCCACGACCACTGCATCAGATCGTTGGCCGCGACCTTTACGTCCCAGCGTTTCAGATAAGTTCCCAGCGCGCTTTCTCCGGTAAACGGCAGGCAGATCGAACCGAATTTCAGGCGGCGCAGGACGTTCAGCTCAAAAGCGAGCCAACCCTTACGAAAAACGCCTGTCTGGTGTGAAGTGATCATACAAATTATTCCTGGTAGAGCGGCTGTTCCGCGCGCTCTTCGCTATAAACCTCTAACGGCGCGTTTGCCCGGGCAAAAGAATCCAGTTCCGGCATTCCCGAAAGCGACAGGAAGACCCGCACCACTTCCGGGTCGAATTCGATGCCCGCCCATTGCTGCAGATAACCGCGCGCTTCGGCCGCGGTCAGCGCCGCCCGGTAAGGCCTGTCGTCCGTCAGCGCCGAATAGGTGTCCACCACCCGCAAAATTCTCGCTCCCAGCGGTATCTCATACCTGTCGAGCGTGTCGGGATAGCCGCCGCCGTTCCACCATTCGTGATGCCAGCGCACCAGCAGCTGCACCGCGCGGCTCAGGCCACGCTTGGCGGCTTCCTGTTCGCCGATCACGGGATGGCGCATCAGGTCCAGGCGCTCGGCGCCGGTCAGGGAACGCGCGCTTTTGATATATTCGCGGCTCATTATCACTTCGCCGATATCGTGGACCAGCGCCGCCTGTTGAATATAGAGTTTGTCTTTGGCGCCGAGATCGAATTTCTCGGCCAGGGCGCCGCCCAGCGCCGCCAGCCTGACGGAATGCGGGTGCGCGTAGCCTTCGAATCCATCCACCACGGCAGCTATTTTTAACAAACGGTCATCCGGTTCCAGTCCCGGGGCCGCCGATTTATTTTCGGAAAACATAAAATTCCAACCTGTTCACAAAAGCGAACAGCTATTATGACAAAAAGGCACACTTTCCGCTATCCCAAAGACATGAGAGACAAAAGCTATTAAATGTCTCTGTGTCTCTAGTGTCTCTGCATTAGCGCTTAAAAAAAATAAAGCCCTGAATTTCAGGGCTTCTAGTTTAGAACACAATACATAACTATTTTAGTAGTAGGTCAGTTTGAAAATTATATTAGGTAAAGTTAAACCACTGACTCTAATTATGTTCAACAAGTCAGCGGAGCTGACGGCATAATGGTAGCCCCGGGTGGAGCGCAGCGAAACCCGGGGTCACGGGAGGCAAACAAATATCAGCCTGTTTAACGGGCGAAAGATCTGCCGCCCGCTATGCGGGCTTCGATCCGCAAATTTCAATCGGTTGAATCAAGATAACGGGTCAGTACCGGGAACGCGGTGACCGGCTAGTGATTCAACTTGTTTGTTAGAGCTTTATCTGTGAAAGTTCTATGCCGGAAGCCGGTCACTGCCTTCCCGGTACTGACTCCATTACAATCATCTATTAGAGAGACAGAGACAGACAGGTTAAAGACGTCTCTGTGTCTCTGAGTCTGTCAGCCGATGTTATTTGTTTTGCAGACTGTCGAGCATGGCCCTGGCATCTTCGTTTCCGGGCTCTTTTGCCAGCACTCGTTTTAGTTCGCCTTCGGCGCGTTTCAGCAAATTCACATCCATGTAAAACTCGACCAGCATCAGGCGATAGGAAGTGTTTCCCGGTTCGATCTTGAGAGCCGTCTGAAACTCCTGTTCGGCCTGGTGGCGGTTCTTTTCCAGATACGAAAGCGCCTTGCCGTAATAGACGTGATAGCGGGCCTGTTTCGGAGCCAGTCCCACGGCGCGGGCAAAGAAGGGCGTCGCCGACGCCGGATCCTGGTTCATCAGGTAATTAAAGCCGTAATCGAATTCTTCCCTGGCCTGTTCGAGTTTTTCTATCTCGGCTTCGTTCGAAAGATCGACGCCGCCGGAAACGGCCTGGGTCTTGATCTCTTCGAGCAGCTCTTTTCGCTTCTCCAGTTTCTCCAGCTGCCGGCGCATCTTAAAGTTATAAACTTCGCGCGCTTCCGGGTCTTTCAGGGTTTCGTACGACTGGGAAATTTGGGTAAAGGCGTGCTGAATGCGCTGGTGAAGCTTGCTGCCCGCTTCGTGATGATATTTGTCCGGGTGGAATCTCTTGGCGAAAGCAAAATAATTGGTCTTTATTTCCGCGATGTCCGAATTTTGAGAAACACCCAGCACATCGTAAAAGGTCTCGGCTTTTTCCACTAGTTCCAGATATTCTTCGACAGTTATCTCGCCGCTTTCTTTGGCCGCTTCCGCCGCCGCGGTTTCCGCTTCCGGTTTTGTTTCTGCTTCCGGCCGGGCGGCTTTCTTGGGCGCTTCCTTTAACTTTATTTCCGCCGAGAGTATGTCGGCGATCTTTTCCTGCGAAAAAGCGGCCTGCCAATTTCCCCGGCGGACAAAACCGCCCAGCCAGAGCGTAAATAATATTTTGGCCACTTCTTCCTCGCCAAAACCGGTCAAAAGCGAGATATCGTGAATGTTCGACGGCTGGTCCAAACGCGAAAGAACAAAAAATTCCGGCGAGCTTAAAATCTGGCCGGTCGTTTCATTTCCAGCCGCGGAAAACAAGTCGCCTTTGCTGTCGAACGTGGCCGCCATACCAGCCCCGGCGGCGGCGCCCGAGAGATCTTTGCCGAATTCCAGCAGCAGGGCGGAAAGATCGGCCGTCTGCCAGACGTCTTCCTTGACCCTGGCCAACGCGTTGAATGTCCATTCACCTTCATTCCAGTCGATCGTAAACAGAAGTATCTCACGCAGCTGCTGCGCGAAAATATGAGTCAGACTTTGCCTGTCGAAGATCGCTTTTTCTTCCAGCTGCGATGCCAGGGCGTGATCGTTGGTAAAATCCTTGCACGCCGTGATCTGCTCTTTGGTCGCCAATTTCGAACGTATCAGCAGATCGAACAGGCGGTGCTGTCTCGCGTTCGAAGCGGCATAGACGACCTTTCCGTCGTTAAAATAGATGATGCATTTGTGCTTGCCGCTTTCGCTCCCTTCGACTTTTACGCCTTTTTCCAGCCGCAGCGCGCCGCTCAACCCGGCGGCGTGGATCTCGCTCAGCAATTCCCACGCGGGATGCTGCTGCAAGGTGCCGTTAACTTCGAAATAAGTTGAAACCTGTGGACTTACCATTATCGCCTGTATATTATTGGATTTCGTGCGTGAGGCAGATCGAGCGGGAAAAACTTCCCGTCATAAGTTTAACATGTTTTAATCCTAAGTGGAATAGGTTTTTCAGCGGGGTAATAGGTCAGTTTGAAAATTATATTAGGTAAAGCCAAAACCACTGACTCTAATTATGTTCAACAAGTCAGCGGAGCTGACGGCATAACGGTAGCCCCGGGTGGAGCGCAGCGAAACCCGGGGTCACGGAGGCAAACAAATATCAGCCCGTTTTAACGGGCGAAAGATCTGCCGCCCGTTAAAACGGGCTTTTTCGGCGTAAAAATCATCGCCACCCCAGGCTTACGCCTGGAGCTACCACTATTGCCGCCCGCTGTGCGGGCTCCGATCCGCAAATTCAAACTGATCCACTACTGAAAGATCGATCTATTCTTTATTATCTATCCGTTAACATCTATTTAGGACATCGCCTTCAGCGGCTTTTTAAGAAACATTTACTATAATATGATAGTCAAAACCGGCACTTTTTATGGAAAAACCTCAACTTGAGATAGAAATTCGCGAATGCGCCGAAGCGGCGGAGTTCGACGCCTGTATCGCGCTTCAGCGGGAAGTTTTTAACCTGCCCGATCTGGAACTTTCGCCCCGGCGGCATATGATCGTCACGCGGTACGCCGGCGGCTGGACGCTCGGCGCTTTTCACCGTGAAAAATTGGCCGGTTTTGTGCTCTCGGTGCCCGGTTTTCGCGGCGAAGAGCGCATTTTTTACTCGCACATGACCGCCGTCGGCAAGGAATTTCAAAATTACGGTATCGGAGCGAAACTGAAATGGGCGCAGCGCGCGCGCGCCCTGGCGGAAAACGTCCGCTTTATCAAATGGACATTCGAACCTGTTCAGGCCCGAAACGCATATTTTAACCTGATGCGGCTGGGGGTGGCGCTCAGGCTCTACGTGCCGAATTTTTACGGCACCGATTACAATGCTGCCCCCGGCGTGAAAGCTGCCGGTTTTGACAGCGACCGGATTTTTGCCGACTGGGCGCTGGATTCGGAAAATGTCGTAAACGCCGCAAAAGGCATCCAGCCGCGGCTGCCGGAGCCGGTGCGAAAGATCGTAATTCCGGCGGACTGGCGCGGTTTGCTGTTAAACGATCCGGAGAAAGCGCGGGCCGAGCAATTAAGGATCCGGGAAGAGTTTGCCGCGGCTTTTAACAAAGGGCTGACTTGCAAAGGATTTGAACGGGATGAAGAGAAACCGGCTTACCTGCTTTTTTAAACAAAAAAATGGAAACCTATCAATAGCTTCCCCGTGATGCATTGATGGTTTCCTACAGCCGAAACGAGGTCAGACGTTTCGGTAAAAACTGTTCACATTCTTAGATATTGTTAATACCTAAAAAGTCTTAAAATCTATAAATTTTTCTTCTACGGTTCTTATATGGTTGCCGAAATACTCTAAAACCTGAGATATTCAACTACATATTTAGAAATTTGTCTATACAAAAAGCATGAAAAGCGTAAAAAAAGAGATAGAACGGCTCCGCAGCGAAATTAACCGCCATAATGAGCTTTATTATACCGAAAGCGCTCCGGAGATTTCCGACGCCGAATTTGACGCGCTGTTGAAAAATTTACAGGAACTGGAAGAACAGAATCCGGAATTTATTTCGCCCGACAGCCCGACATTTCGCGTCGGCGGCCGCCCGGTCGAAGGCTTCAAAACCTTCACGCACCGCGTCCCGCTGATGTCGCTCGACAACAGCTATAATCTCGACGATCTGCGCGCTTTTGACGAGCGCTGCCGAAAACTGGCCGATGGGCGAAAACTGGAATATGTGGCTGAGCTCAAGATCGACGGCCTGTCGATCTCCCTGCATTATACCGGCGGTGTTTTGTCCGCCGCCGCTACCCGCGGAGACGGCGCGACGGGCGACGAAATAACCGCGAACGCGAAAACGATCCGCAGCATCCCGCTGAAACTGCTGAAACTTAAAAAAACGCCTCCCGATCAGGTCGAAGTTCGCGGCGAAGCTTTTATACCCCGCTCGACCTTTGCCAAAACCAACGAAGAACTGGAAATGCGCGGCGACCGGCCCTTTGCCAATCCGCGCAATGCCGCCTCGGGGACGATCCGGATGCTGGATTCGAAGATCGTGGCTTCCCGGCGGCTGGACATGTTTCCCTACGATGTTTTCAGCGGTAACAAAAAACTTTTTCCTACCCATTGGGAAAATTTCGAGTGGCTGAAAAAAGCGGGCTTTCACGTCAACCCGCATCGCGCCTTATGCAAAGATATCGAGGAAGTGATCGAGTTTTGCAGCGCGATGGAAAGCGAGCGTGACGGCCTCGACTACGAGATCGACGGCGTGGTGGTCAAAGTCAACTCAGCCGCGCTGCAGCAGGAATTCGGCGCGACGACCAAAGCCCCGCGCTGGGCGATCGCCTATAAATACCCCGCGCGGCAGGCAACCACGCAGCTTCTGTCCATCTCCGTCCAGGTCGGGCGCACCGGCGCGTTGACCCCCGTCGCGCATCTGCAGCCCGTTCAGCTGGCGGGAACGACCGTCGCGCGCGCTTCGCTGCATAATGAGGACGAGATCAAACGGCTCGATCTAAAACTGGGCGATTGGGTAATGATCGAAAAAAGCGGCGAAATTATTCCCCAGGTGCTGCAGGCCATCCCCGGCAAACGCGACGGCACAGAAAAAGATTTCAAGTTTCCAAAAAACTGCCCGGTCTGTAAGTTCCCCGCCGTCCGTCCCGAAGGCGAAGCCGTCACTCGCTGCACTAATCCCGACTGTCCAGCCAAGTTAAAAGGCCGCCTGCTCTATTTTTCGATGCGCAAGGCAATGGATATCGAAGGGCTGGGCGATGTGCTGGTCGAGCAACTGGTGGATAAAGGCCTGGTGGGAAATGTGGCCGATCTTTACGACCTGACGCTCGAGCAGGTTTCATCGCTCGACCGGATGGCAAAAAAGTCGGGCGAAAACGTGATCGCCGGAATTGAGGACAGCAAAACGCGCGGGATGCAGCGGCTGCTTTTCGGATTGGACGTCCGCCATGTCGGCGAACGCTACGCCAAAATTTTGGCAAACCATTATCGCTCGCTCGATAAGCTGGCGCAGGCAAGCGTGGAAGAATTGGACGCTATCCCGGAGATCGGTTTGATCGTCGCGCAGAGCGTCTATGACTGGTTCCATAACGAGGATCATTTGCAGTTGATCGAAAGACTGAAAGCGGCGGGAGTGAAAACCGAAATGGATGCCGCCTCTCAGGCAGCTTTTGATGAAAAATTTGTCGGAAAGACTTTTGTGCTCACCGGAAAGCTGGAAAATTTCACCCGCGACGAAGCCGCCAAACTGATCGAAGACCGCGGCGGCCGCACGTCTTCATCCGTCAGCAAAAAAACGGACTTCGTCGTGGCCGGTGAAGACGCCGGATCGAAACTCACCAAGGCCGAAGAGCTTGGTGTGACGGTTTTAAATGAGCAGGAATTTCAGACGATGGTTGGTTAGGTACTAAAACGAAGAAGGCAGCCTGGGAGCGCCGCCTTCTTCCATTTGCGGCCGGTTACGGTAAGGATATCGTGCCGGCTTTTCTTTTCGGATTGAACTGATTATTTTTGGTGACGTTTTCCTCGAACTTGGCGCGCACGCCTAAAGTCGTCGGTAAATTATTATCCTTCCGCGTAAAGAACAGTTGGACATTTGTCACTCTGCCTTCGGCATTTCTGAGGTAAGTGGGCGGCGCCACTGCTAAAACATTGACGCTGTTTGCCGCCTGAACCACCACACCGTCTTTATTGCAGCCTTGCGGAATTTTGTCCGGATCGAGCCGATTCGACGTATTGACTACCAGGTCGAACAGCACGACTTTGATCACGAATCCGAAAAAGTTATTGTCAATGATGCTCTTTTTAACGTCGGAAAAAACACCGTTCGCGCCGACTAATTCGAGGTTTGACGCCGCGCGGCAGGCAACTTCCTGTTCGACCGGCACCGTTTTAATGTCCACAAAACCAGTCGGCGTGGGCATAGCGATAGCTTCTTTTACTGCTGTCATTTTCTGATCTCCTTAATATATTTTTTGCTTGCAACTACTGGTGAAAATCAGGGATTTCAGAATGTTGCGAAAGTAATGCGAGAGTTAAAAGGAGAGGTTTTGGTCTCTCCTCTCTTTAAATACTTTGCCGGACGATTACGGGAAAGTAACGGTGCCCATTTTTCTCTTCGGGTTGAAGTTTCCGGAGTCGCCGACGCCTTCTTCGAATTTCACCCGCAGCCCGAGGGTTGCCGGCTGGTTTTTGTTGGTCCGCGTGAAAGATACCACCACTGAATTAACGATCCCGGTGGTTCCGTTTATCCGGTTGTAGATCGGGTCTCCGACGGAGGAAACGTTCGCGCTCTGGCCGGCCAGGTACAATACGCCGTCCATGTTGCAGTTAGTGATCTGCTTGCCGGGAAAGATCCGGTTGGCCGGGTCCACGGTGTTAAGGTTAAGCGTAACCAGGATCGTCTCCGTTACCACGCCGCGAATTGGGATCTTGATGGCTCTTTTATCGACGCTGGTAAAAATGCCGTTGGGCGCGATAAATTGAAGGTTTGACGACGCCCGGCAGGGGATTTCCTGCTCGACGGGAACCGTTTTGATATCGACAAAATTCGTCGGTGTCGGGTTAGCGATAATGGCTTCTTTTGCTGCTGTCATTTTTTCTGATCTCCTTAAAGGGAATATTTTTAAATTGCAACTGGTTATGAAAATTCAGGGATTTCAGAAGGTTGCGGGTAAAACTTTAAGAGAAAATATTTCTCAAATTGTTTTACGCAGCATATTTCGCCGCTTGTTCCTAAACGGATTCGCAATTTTTTTTACAACGGACGGAATTTTGTTAATTGGCTGAAGTCGGCGGAACTGCGGAATGGGATTTTGTTAGTGTCGTTTCGTGTGTTTTCGTGGTCAAACTCTTAAGGCTTCCTAATGGTTTTGAAGGCGGGAACCACGAACACACACTAAAAAACACGAAAAAAACATTTAATCGCTTCTCAATAAATTTACTTCTCGACGTATTTTACCATCGTGATCTTGGTGCCGTCGTCCACCTGCTCGAAGTTTACTTCGTCCATCAGAGAGCGTATCAGCCTTAAGCCCCAGCCGCGTCTTCCGTCGCTCGGGTCTTCCGCGGCCGCCGAATTTTTGCCTATGGTGGCGGGCAGTGTGATGCCGCGATTCGAGATAGTGATGACGATCTTGTTGTCTTCGATGGAAAATTTCTGGTAGAGTTTTCGGTCCGGGCTGAGGCTGTGTTCGCCGGCGTTGATACAGGCCTCGACCAGCGCTGTTTTTATCTGGTTAATGGCGGCGGGTTTAAATCGGTGACGGCGCGCGATCTCTTCGACGGCGTGCGCTGCGATCAATTCGGTATCGTCGCCCATCGGCACCACCATTTCGTACTCGTTCGATTTAGCCTTCGGCCTGGACGCAAGAAAATACTCGGCGTTCAGCTTTTGCAGCAGGAGTTCGACCTGCTTCCTGCTCGAACCGAACGCTCCGCGTTCATGCAGGATCTGGCAGGCTTCCCCGTCGAAACCTTCAGGCGTGATCAGCCACAAACGGTAGTTGATAAAATTGCACATCAGGGCGACCATCTCCAGCCGGTCGCACCAAAATTCCGTCAGCTCGCTGCTGGCTTCGAGCTTGGAATCGATCTCAGCAGCAATCCAAACTACTTCGCTCTCGTCTGCGTAATTTCCATTGTCGAAACCGAAAGCGATCGAGCAGCGCTCTTCATCCAGCACCTGTTTTATCGGCGGATAGATCGCCGCGCAGCTTGCGGTATAAACGATCTGCGGCAAAATTATCTTTGCCTCTTCGGTGTCGATGCCCGCCAGAATTTCCGCGTCTTCGGCGCCTTTATATTTTTCCTTAAAAGTATCGTAATCGAGCAAAACCTGCGCGGTCGGCTGGCAGTTGAAAATGGAAAGCAGCTGGCGCAAACCGAGCGCGGCGGTGCGGCGATAATAACGCGTCATGATCTGCGACGCGCGCTTTAGCAGCGTGGCGAGCGTTTCCGCAGTCACCAGCGCGCGCGATTCCGCCTTTACTTCCAGCCGGTAGCGCGCGTCGATATAATCACGGCTGATCGAGGTCTCATCGGTAAGTTCCACCACGCTCGAATTCAGCCGGATAAATTCCTGCAGGTGCATTCCCTGCATCAGCTTGTAAAAATCCGTATCGGTGCCTTCGATCCGTTTACGCCAAAATTCTATCTGTGTCGCGCGGGTCTGATTTTGCAGCGATTCGTATAAAACCTCGATCAGCTTGCGCTGTATCTCACGATTCGGAATGACCTCATCGAAAAGCGACGCGAAATACCTGTTTATCCGGCCCCCGAGAAGTTCATCGGTGTACAGGTTCTGGCATTTCTGAAAACTGTCCAGGGACGTCTGCTTTTCCCTGGCCGCTTCGAAAACAAAATTCAAAAAACCGGGGCTTCCGTCGAATTCCTGCACCAGCAGATCGCGCGTTTGTTCATTGACCGCGACATTATTCCGGAGCGAAAGATTTTCTACCAGCAGGCCCGCATCGGTCTCGGAAAGCTTGTTTAGTTTTAATATTCCGGCATTGCCGAGCTTGGAATCGCCTTCCTGGGTCGAAGGAAGCAGATAGCGCCGGCGCCCGGCCAGGACGAACTGTACGGTCGAACGCGAATAGATGTCGTTTAGTTCCGCGATAAATGAAGTGCTGCCCTGCAAATTTTCCGCGTGATGCAGATCGTCGATCAGCACCACGCATTTTGCGTTGTGCGCCGCCGCGCGCAGCGGCGAGCTCAGGCACAAACGGACGAACGAGCGTTCGTCGGCCAAAAGGCTGGGCGTTTCGCAGGCCTGGATCAGGCGGTCGATCCAATACCCGTCCTCCGGTGTCGAAAGTTCGGCAAGCTCCGTGATCTCCGGTGAAGCGTTGAGCAGTTCGGGATCGTTTCTCCTGAAAGCGACCACCTGCAGCAAAAAGGTGAGCAGAAATCGGGTCACGGCGTTTTCCACCGTTTTATCGTTCGTGCTCAACGCGAAATAAAAAGGAATTACCTCGCCCTGCTCATAAAATAATTGATCGTAAGTTTGCTGCAGAAGTTCGGAAACGCCCTCGGCCGGGGCGGATAATATCAGCAGCCCCTCGCCCGCGTCACTTTTGGCGTGGCGCAAGACTTCGTCCAGCTCGCGGTTTCGGCCGATCAGGTCTTGCGGCTCGCGGCGCGACAAAATTTTGCTGCGCGCTATGCTTTGATTATTTGACTTCTGAGACATTGGCTATCGAAGGCTGTAAAGTCGGCAGATTTTGATATACCTGAACGTTATTTCTTCCTTTATGTTTTGCCTGGTAGAGAGCTTTGTCGGCGGCCGAAATCAATTCTTCCGGGGTTTTGATGTTCGGCGCGTACGCGGCCACACCGAGGCTGATCGTAACCCGGCGATGCGGAAAATCCGTCGTCGCGACTTTTTCACGAATGCGTTCGGCGATCGCCTTCGCTTCGGTCAAAGCGGTTTGCGGCAGCAGGATCGAAAACTCTTCGCCGCCGTAACGCGAAGCCACGTCGGCGCCCCGCAGGCAGTCCTTGATGCAATGCGCCAGCATCTGCAAAACCTTGTCGCCGGCCGTATGCAGAAAGCTGTCGTTGTAAGCCTTAAACTCATCCACGTCTATCATCATAAAGCTCATCGGATAGCCGTGGCGGCGTGAACGGTTGATCTCTTCCCCGAGCCGCTCTTCGAGATAACGGCGGTTGAGCAGGCCGGTCAGCGGGTCGGTGATGGATAATTGTTCGTACTTGCCGGCCTTTCGTTCCAGCTTGGCGCGGTCGAGCGCGACGGCAAGCTGCGGCGTGACGGCATTTAACAGTTCCAAATCGTATTCGCCGTAAGCGCTGCCGTCCACTTTATCGGTCATGTTCAGCACGCCTATTTTTTGATCGCCCATAACGATCGGATAGCTCAAAAAAGATCTCGTCTTGTATTTTCGCTCGGAGGGCGCGGGCGGAAGCCCGGTATTTCCGACGTCGGTCACCACCAGAGGTTTGCCGTTTTTCAGCACCCGCGCGGCGACGCGTTTTCCGACAGTGTCCCGGTCTTCGTTCAGCACCGCGAGGTCCTTGCCTACGGAAGCCTTTGCCGTCAGCGATTCGTCTTCTTCGTCGTAGAGCAGCAGCGAACCGAGTTCGGCCTGTAAAAGCTCGGCTGACGCCTGGGCGATGAACGGCCAAAATTCTTCGCTGTCTATTTTGGTCAATCCCTCGTTAAACTTTTTGACCGCTTTTGTCATCCATGCCTGGCGTCCGATCTCATCTCGCAGGCGCAGTATCTCGAGCGAGACGGAAACCTGCCGGCAAAGACGGGCCAGGCTGCGTTTTTTATTTTCGTCGGAGATCTCGTCGCCGATGACAATGGCGCTGCGCAATTCGCCGCCCACGACCAGCGGAAACAAAAGGATCTTGGAAATGATCTCGCTTTTCACTTCGCCGCTTCGCTCGAGCAGTTCCAATGCCGATTCCTGATTTATCGCCTCGGTCAGCCTTGGGTCGCTGATGGGCAGGTTGATCTTTAACTGCTGTCCCCGGAAACTGCCTCCGACCAGGTAGGTTTCCAGCCGGTCATTTTTTCTCTCCAGCCAGGCCAGCGCGCGAAATTGATATTTTGCCGAGAGAAATTTCAGCACCGAAACACAGGCCTGATGATAATTCAGATCGAGCAGCGAATTAAATAATGACCGCCAGGCTGCTACTTCTTCGATATCGTCCTGCTTACGGGCAAAGCCTTCGGGTTTGCGGGTAGCCTCGGCAGCGCCTTTTTGCTGTTCCGTTTGATGAAACTGCTTTACCATCTCGGATATCTGGGCTGCGGGTTTTGTTTCTGACAGCGCGGGAATATCCAGCACGATGTTGACTGTGTCTCCGGGTTTTCGGCTTGTTTTCGCTTCCGCTGCTTCCCCTGCTTCTGCTGTTTCCACCGGCGCATTTTTCTCGCCAATGACCGGCGAAATATCGTGAACGATCTTTTCCGCGTCATGTTTTACCGCCTGTTTTATCGGACGCTTTAGCTCCGCCAGCGCGTGTTTTTCCCTCTCGTTCAGCTTCTGCAGCCGCTGCGAGACATTTTCCACTTCTTTGAGCGAGCTGGCCATCAGAACATTTTCCAGCAGCTCTTCGGCGGGCAGTTTTTGCCAATCGCCGCCCCGCGCTTTTTCCGTCGCGATCACATAATCGGAGCGTTTGCGAAAGACGCGCCCGACGATCGCCACGAGTTTTCTCCCCGGTTCGGCTTCGACCGGCACGGTCGCATAGATCAATCCCGCGTGGCAGCGAAAGCACGCCGGTTTCCCGATCTCAAGCCCCTGAATATAAGCCTGCCCGCAAAAACGCTCGCACAGCGGCGCAAACTCCGCCGACGCCTGAAGCGTGCGGCAGATCGAATTATTATTCGAAACGGAAATAACGGCCGATCTCTCGCCTTCGACCATTACCACCGCCATTCCGCTCTCGTCGGACAGCTCATCCTGAAGCTTTTGCCACGAAGATTTGGGGGTTTCGATGTTCTCTTTTTCGTTCATCTGCAAATTAGCAGTTAGATGCTTAAACGGTAAAAAAGGCTTTACCGGTGAATAAAACACACTTGTACGGTTTGTAACACAATTGTTAATACACTCAATTGCCCGCTATTTTCAATAATACTTGTCGAATAACATGTTTATTCAATTATGGCACACTAATTGTTTCCAAAACCATTTACACGTTAAAAGCGAACGAAAATCAAACGGTGAAAAGCATTATTTGGAAATCGTGGAGGATTTTATGAACAATAAATTGGATGGCCTAAAAGTCGCGATCCTGGCCGCAAACGGCTTCGAGCAAAGCGAGCTTTTCGAGCCGAAAAAGGCTCTGGAAGACGCCGGAGCGCGGACTTTTGTGGTTTCGCCCGAATCCGGAGAGGTAAAGGGCTGGAAACATACGGATTGGGGCGATCTGGTCGCGGTCGATATCGATTTGAGCGAGGCAAATGCCGAAGATTACGACGCTTTGGTTCTGCCGGGCGGCGTGATGAATCCGGATAAGCTTCGCGGTAATGAAACGGCCGTAGCCTTTGTCAAAGCCTTTTTCGATACCGGAAAACCTGTCGGAGCGATCTGCCACGGGCCGTGGACATTAATAAACGCCGGCGTGGTCGAAGGCCGGGAAATGACCTCTTACCATACGATCAGAAGGGATCTGGAAAACGCGGGGGCGAAGTGGGTCGATGCGGAGGTGGTCGTCGATAACGGCTTGGTTACCAGTCGAAAACCTGACGACATTCCCGCTTTTAACGCAAAGATCATCGAAGAATTTGCCGAAGGAAGGCATACGCGGCAGAAGTCTGCGGCGCAGTAATTTTTTTGCATAAATATAATTTACTTTGGAGGTACAAATATGAATAACTATGATGTGGTCTCGACTTTGAATAGCTTGATCGAAACATGTAAAAACGGGCAGGAAGGCTTTGAGCTTTCCGCGGAAAGCGTAAAGAATTCCAGCCTTGCGTCAACTTTTCAGCAGCTTGCCAGTGAGCGAGCTCAGTTTGCCGGCGAACTCAGAACGCTGGTATCGTCATTTGACGGTGATCCGGAAAATAGCGGCACTATTGCCGGCGCGCTGCATCGCGGCTGGTTGAATATAAAAGCCGTGGTCACCGGCGGCGATGAAGCCGCTATTTTAAATGAATGCGAACGCGGCGAAGACGTCGCCAAGGAAGCTTATAGTTCGGCTCTGGAAAATCCGATGCCGGCTGAGGTAGCGGAAGTCGTTCGAAAACAATACGACTCGATCCTGGCAGCGCACCGCAAGATCAAAGCTCTTCGCGACGGCGCTAACAATATGAGCAGCAACTCCGCCACGTCCGGCTTTTGATCTTTTATAGATCGAAGAAGAAAGGCCTTTACTCGCAAAGTAAAGGCCTTTCTATTTGAATTGGCGTTGTCCATAAAATGAAACGGATAACCCTCGTAATGAGGTCAGAACCGGGAACGCAGTGACCGGGTTTTCAAAAACTTTTTTACCCGGTCACTGCGTTCCCGGTTCTGACCCGTTGCTTTATGACTTCAATGTATTTATGGGCAACGTCTTTTGAATTTTTAATTTTTAATTCTTCACCGCCGCCGGTTTGGCATTCTCTTCTATATTCGGCGCTTCGGGAGAAATACGGATGCAGGCGGCAAAATGCCGTGGCTTGATCTCCACCAGCGGAGGTTCGATCTGCTTGCACTGCTCGATGACATACGGGCAGCGAGTATGAAAATTACAACCCGACGGCGGATTGATCGGCGACGGAACATCGCCCTTGAGAATGATTCGTCTGCGCTCGGCCTCGATGCTCGGGTCAGGAACGGGCACGGCGGAAATGAGCGCTTTTGTATACGGCATCAGCGGGTCGCTGTAAATTTCTTTCGCATCCGCCAGTTCCACTATTTTACCCAGGTACATGACGGCGACGCGGTCGGAAACGTGGCGGATCGCGCGCAGGTCATGAGAAATAAAGAGGTAAGTCAGATTCTTGTCGCTCTGCAGCTTCTGCATCAGATTCATTATCTGCGCCTGGATAGAAACGTCGAGGGCGGAGATCGGCTCATCGGCGACGATAAATTCGGGATCGACCGCCAGCGCGCGGGCGATTCCGATACGCTGTCGCTGGCCGCCGGAAAACTCATGCGGGTAGCGTTTGATAAAGCGCCGGCTCAAACCGACCGTTTCCATCAATTCCTGCACGATCTCTTCCAAACCTCTTCCCTTCGCTAAATTGAAAGTTTTGACGGGCTCGCCGATGATCTGCCCGACCGTCATGCGCGGGTTAAGGCTGGCATAAGGGTCCTGAAAGATCATCTGGACGTTTTTGCGTTGTTCGCGCATGGCGGATTTGGAAAGATGCGCCAGGTCCTTGCCGTGAAAATCGACTTTGCCGGAGGTGATATCGGTCAGCCGCAGGAGCGCTTTGCCGAGCGTCGATTTGCCGCAGCCCGATTCGCCGACCAGCCCGAGCGTCTCGCCTTTTTTGATATCCAAAGACACGCCATCGACGGCCTTTACGATCTTCGGCGGGGTGAACATGCCGCCGCCGATCTTGTAGTGGACTTTCAGGTCCTGGATAGATATTAAGTTACCGTTTTCCATTTAACTGTTGACTCCCGTGGACTCGGCATAAACTTCCCGCGCAAAATGGCAAAGCGAAAAATGCTCTTCGTTTATCTGTACGAACGGCGGGTAATCGGTGCGGCAAATATCCTGCGCATATTCGCAACGCGGCGCAAACGGGCACCCCGGCGGCAGGTGCGCCACATTGGGGGGAAGCCCCGGAATTTGATAAAGCTCGGCGCCGTGTTCGTGCGCCGGATCTGGGACCGACCTCAGCAAGCCTTTAGTGTATGGATTCGCGGGGGTGGCAAAAAGCTCGCGCGTCGGCGCTTGTTCGAAAACTTTTCCGGCATACATCACGATGATCTTTTCCGTCATTCCGGCGACCACGCCCAGATCGTGTGTAATGAGAATTACGCTGGTGCCGAGTTCGTCCTTCAGCTTTTTGATAAGCTCCAGAATCTGCGCCTGGATGGTGACGTCGAGAGCGGTGGTCGGCTCGTCGGCGATCAGCAGCTCCGGTTCACAGGACAAGGCCATCGCGATCATTACGCGCTGGCGCATTCCGCCGGAAAATTCGTGCGGGTAATCATCGACCCGGTTTTTTGCGTCGGGAATGCCGACCAGCTCGAGCATTTTGACCGCGTGCGCGTGAGACTGGCTGCGGCTGTGGCCCAGGTGAAGCTCGGTTATCTCGCCGATCTGGCGCGAGATCTTCATGAACGGATTCAGCGACGTCATCGGGTCCTGAAAGATCATCGCGATGCGCTTGCCGCGGATCTTGCGAACTTCTTCGGGCGTCAGTTCCAGTATGTCTTTGCCGTCGAAGATAACCTCGCCGGAAACGATCTTTCCCGGGGGCTCCGGAATCAGCCGGATGACCGAAAGATTGGTGACGGATTTTCCCGAACCGGATTCGCCGACGATGCCCAGCGTCTCGCCTTTTTTAAGTTCGAAGGTGATGCCGTCAACCGCCTTGACCACGCCGTCGTCGGTCTGAAAGTAGGTATGCAGGTCTCTGACCGAAAGTATTATGCCGTTTTGTGCTTCCATTTTCTCGTCGGTGAAAATAAAACTTTTACATCTTTCTCGTCTGCGGATCTAAAGCGTCGCGTAAACCGTCGCCTAAAAAGTTTAGTGAGAATAAAGTGAGTGCCATCGTCACGCCGGGGAAGATCAATTGCCAGGGATAGATAGCGATATTTTTAATACCATCCGCCGCCAGGCTGCCCCAGGAAGCGTACGGCGCCTGTACGCCCAGGCCCAAAAAAGACAGGAAGGCTTCGGTAAGCATAACGGCCGGAACGGTCAGGGTGGCATAAACTATCACCGGGCCTAAAGTGTTCGGCACCAGGTGCTTGAAAATTATCTTCGGCGTCGAAACGCCGGTGGCCTTGGCCGCCAGGACGAATTCCTGATTTTTTAGCGAAACTACCTGGCCGCGCACGATCCGCGCCATCGTCAGCCATGACACCAGTCCGAGTGCAAAGAACAGCAAAAATATCTGGCTCAGCCCCTGATTGACGTTGCCGGTATATTTTTCCCCGAGCCATTTACTCAGATCGGGAAGATACGCATTATAAATTCCGACCTCAATGAAGAGAACGGTTATGATCACAGCCGAAGCAAAAAGAATAAAAACCGTCTTTAAAAGAAATGCCGTCCAATACCCGAACTTTCTTTCGAGTGTCCCCATCGTCGACCGGTATATCATTAAAGCAGCGAAGATAAGCAGGATCAGGCTCACGATAACAGTGAGTATTATCGGCAGCGAGCCGACCAGCACGCCCATATTCGGCCCGCCGAATACCGACAGCAGCACGATCACGATCAGGATGTACGGGATGGCGTAAATAATATCCACGATCCGCATCATGAAATTATCGACCCGGCCGGCGGAATATCCCGCGATCGCGCCGTAACTTACGCCGATAATGAGCGATACGATCGTCGAGATGATCCCGACCATCAGCGAGATCCTGCCGCCCTGTAAAACGCGCGCTAAAATGTCGCGGCCGGCGTCGTCGGTTCCAAACGGATGCTGCGGCGACGGGGGGAAAGATTTGAGCAGATCACCGTTTGCGGGCTGCGTATCGTATTCGAAGCCGGTAGCCATTTTGATGATCGGCGGCCCGATCAAAACGGCAACCACCATCAATGCGACCACGACCATGCCGAAAACCGCCAGCTTGTTTTTCAACAGGCGTTTCCAGGCGTCCTTCCACAGCGATGTACCTTTTACAGGTTTTAATTCTTCTGCCATAGATCTAATCGTACCTGATGCGAGGGTCTAAAAATGCGTAACCGATATCCACAAAAAGATTGAACAACATGACCACGATCGAAAGAAACGCCACCACACCCAGGGTTAGCGGTTCGTCGCGGTTTAAGATCGATTGAATAAAAACGTTTCCCAGCCCCGGCATCGCGAAAACCTTTTCCACGACGACCGTTCCGGCGAGCAGCGCGGCCAGCGCCGGCCCGGTAAAGGAAATGACCGGCATCAATCCGCCGCGCAGCGCGTGGCGCGTGACCACTTTCCATTCGCTGAGGCCCTTGGCGCGCGCCGTGCGAATGTAATCCGACCGCAGCACCTCCAGCATGCCCGCGCGCGTCAGGCGGGCGATATACGCCGCATAGACCGCTGCCAGGGTTATCACCGGCAGTATCAGATTGCTGACGCCGGTAAAGCCGTTCCAGCGCGCCGGCGGAAGCCAGTACAGGTAGAGCGAAAATATCAGGACGAGGATCGGCCCCAGCACAAAATTAGGCATAGAAATGCCCAGCATCGAAACCGCCATCGAGGAATAATCGGCAAAACTGTTTTGTTTCAGCGCCGCGATCGTCCCCGCGACAATTCCAACTATCAGCGCCAGAATGTACGCCAAAATTCCCAGCGTGGCTGAAACCGGCACCGACCGCCAGAGGATCTCGTTTACCGATTGCCCCTCGTATTTCAGAGAGTCGCCGAAATCGCCGCGCACGACGTTCCCCAGCATTATGAAATACTGCGTGTACCAGGGTTTGTCCAGGCCGTATTTTTTCTTAATATTTTCTTCCACGGCGGGCGGCAGTTTTTTCTCGCTGCTGTAAAACGTCCCCGGCGCGAAACGGATCAGCGCCCAGGTCAGCGACACCACGATCAGCGCCATCGGTATGATAATGATCAATCTTTTGAGAATGAATCGAAGCATAATATCCTGACGTTTATTCCGCTTTCATTATATTGGCCACGTCCGTATCCCACTTTGCCGTGTCGTGTTCGATATAAACATATTTCCACGCGTGCAGCGTTCCCGGATTGGGATAAAGCCCTTTGACGTAGGGTTTTTTGATCCAGTTGGTGGTTTGCGTTTGCAGCGGCAGCACTAATTGCTGATCCAGTATTTCGAATTCAGCTTCCGCCATTTTTTCAAAACGCGCCTGCTCATTCAGTATCCGGTTGGCGTCGTCGAGCAGCGCATCGAACTTAGGATCGTAAAAACCGGTCGCGCCGTCATTTTGTTCCGAATAGAAAAGGTTCAAAAATGTGAACGGGTCGATGTAATCGCCTACCCAGCCGTTGCGGGTAAAACCTTCGTACTGCACCCCGGAACGATACGGCAGGAAAGTTTTCCATTCCATGTTCTTGAGCGGGATCGTCATACCGAGATTTTGTTTCCACTGCGCCTGCACGAATTCCGCGATCTGACGATTGGATTCGATCGTATTGTAGCTGATGTTGACCTTTTCGATCGGAAAGCCCTCGACCGTGCAGCGGCCGCCGTCGCGTTTGGTCACTTTGTAACCCGCGTCGGTAAATTCCGCGCACGCTTTTTCCGGGTTGAATCTATTGCGGTTGTTCCACTCCTCGAGATTCACATTCTTTTTCTTCGCCAGTTCTTCGAAAACCTTTTTACGGGCTTCTTCATACTTGGGAAAAATATTCTCGGGAACGAAATCGTAAAGAGCGGTGGTGGTCCGGCGAAACTTTGCCATCGCTTCGCGGTCGATCGCCATACTAAAGGCACGGCGCACCCGAACGTCATTCATCGGCGGTTTTTTGACCGCGATGCTGTAATACTCATTGGCGACTTCGGGGTGCTTCAGATACTCGTCCTTAAACTCCTTAACTTCATCCACCCACGACGCCGGGATCGTATGGTTATACGTCGCATCGACGCTGCCCGATTTATATAGGTTGAGCATGGTGGTCTGCTCTTCGAGCGGGTAAAAATCGATCCCGTCCAGTCTTACCTTGGCCGCGTCCCAGTAATTCGGGTCTTTTACCACTTGTAAAATATCGTAAGGTTTATGGGTCTTGACCTTGAACGGACCGCAGGTAACGATGTTCTCCGGGCGAACCCAATTTTTGCCGTATTTTTCGATCGCCTTTTGCGGCACGAGACGGAAGAATTGATGCGGCAGCAAGGTCAGGAAAAACGGCGCAGGCTGGGTCAGGGTCACTCTGAAAGTGAAATCGTCGATGGCTTCGACTCCGACGTCTTCCTTCGCTGCGAGAATGAGGTTCGGCTTTGCCAATTCATCTTTATAGATGTCATCTAGTAAAGAGCGGTTCAAATAAAACAGGTTGCCGATCTGTTTTTTCTTGGTTTTGGCTTTTTCTTCTTTTTGGGCGGCATCGTCCATCTGCGCGATCTCGTCGTCGATCGCCTTGGCATCGTCCGCGCGTTTTTTATTTTCTTTGTTAAAAGAATCGATCAAGGCCTGCGACTCTTTCGGAACGGTCGTCCCTTGTAATCTTTGCTGGTCGTAAACCGTCTGGGTTTCGGCGATCTTGTTCAGCCCGTCGGCCAGAGTTTGTTTTTGCGCTTCGCCGCATCCCGCTTCCGCCTGGCAGGCGTCGAGAGCTTCTTTCGATAAATTTGCTTTCAGGAACTGCGAGAGGCCGTTATTGCCGCCGTTTATTTTTGCGGCCAGCGATACCGGATTTTTGATATCTTTGGCTTTGAACTTAAAGGCCGCTTTTATCTTTTCACTGCCCTGAATTTGCTGCGCGCGTTTGAGCGGGTCGCTATTTAGGGTAAGCCTGGCCGGCGCGCGCATTTTTTTACTAAAGTCGGTTTCCGCTCCGATCGGAGTCGGGGCATCGCCCGGCGAAGCGGGGGCGGCGCCGTCGGCAACGTCTTTCTGGTAGATGTATTCCCCGTCGTCACCCTTCAGGAAATAAGAGTGGTTATTATAGGGTTCGGCGTATTTTATGTAATAGCCAAGATTGGCATTGCGAAACGCATTTTCCGGATCGAAGCCGCGGCGAAATGTGTATTCGAAATCTTTTGCCGTGATGGGGTCGCCGTTCGACCACTTGGCGTCTTTGCGCAGGTGGAAAAGATATTCCAGGCCGTCCTTGCTGATCTCCCAGCTGGTCGCGAGTTCCGGGATGGGCTCCATTGTTTTGGGCTCGTATTCGACCAGGCCTTCGTATAAGGCCATATACACGCGGGCCTCGGGCTGCCCGGTGCCAAGCTGCGGGTCGAGCGATTCGGGTTCGGAACCCGAAATATAACGCAATGTGTTGCCATCGGGCGCGGCGGTTTTGCCGAAATACCGGTTTCCCGCCGAGGTCATACACCCCGCCAAAGTAATTGACAATAATACCAAAGCCGCCAATTGAATCTTGATAATGTTCGACTTGCGCATATCGACGCTCCTTTGAACTTCTGATTACATAGATTGATAAAATCTCAAAAGAGACCCGGGGAGAGTGAAAAACAGCCTGACTCCCCGTAAAGTATCACGTTTCGGACACTTGAAGCAACATTTTTAACCATGTCCTACTTTTAAGATAGCGATCGACGGCTTTAAGGTTGCTCAAGTTAAACCCTTTCAAACCGTTGTTAGTACGCAAAAACCGATATTTTGTTTAACGATCGCTGAAACCCGCGCGAATTCAGCTTTTGCCTTCCAGCCGTAAAAGCCAGGCTTCGATATTCGACATGTCTTCGCGGGTCAGGATTCTCCGCCCGAAGCGGACTAAATTGTAGGCCTCGGTGATCTTCACCGCTTCCGGCATCGCCAGCGCGCCGGCAAACTCGACCGGCGTTTGATACGGCGGACGAATCAGGCCTTTTTCCTTCAGCGCGCAGGTCATGCGGCTGTAAAATTCGATGATCTTGGATTCTTCGTTGCGCCTGAACCATTCGGCCAGCCGGCGGCGCCATCCGCTCCGTCCCAAATATCTGATCAGGTTAATAATAAGGAAAATGACGATAATGGCCGCTATCAAAACGATCAATACCGTCACGCCGGCGTTCACCTGTTTACTATAGCCTTCCCGGCCGCTCAATTCGTTCCATGACTTATTAGCCTCGCTCAGCGTCGAGCCGATCCAATCCGAGAACCGCGCCAGGTAGGTTTGGGTCTGCTGGCGAAACGTGCGTACCAGCGAGCGCTGTTCCTGATTGTCGTACGCCACCACATATTGGATCCAGAGCGTGTCGAGCGCCTCCATGTAACTTCCGAATGCGCCGAAAATTCCGGCGGACACGCCCGGGTCGCTTCCGCTTCCGGCCGGGGTCGGATCGAAAGGCACCCAAACGCCCTCGCCGGGAAAATAAACCTCGACCCACGAATGCGCGTCCTTTTGCCGTACTATATACATACCGGCGGTTTCATTATATTGGCCCGCCTGAAAGCCGTTGACGACGCGCGTGGCTATTCCATGCGTGCGCAGCATTATCGCCATCGCCGAGGCAAAATATTCGCAGTGCCCTTCCCTGACGTTGAACAAAAAATCGGCCAGAGGGTCGTTCGGATTATCGCGTCCGGCTTTTAGATCGAGCGTATATCCGAAATTCGTCTGCAGATAACCCTCGACGGCTTTGGCGGCGTCGTAACGGTTTTTGGCGCCCGCCTTATCGATGACTTCCTGGGTCAATTTGGCAAAACGCTCATCCATCCGCGGCGGCAGCTGGAAGTAAATATTCTTCTCCTGGGGATACGCCGCATTATCCTGGCGCAGCTGGCTTTCACGCGGCAGGTAAGTATCGGAAATGACCTTGTAGCTTATTCTCTCCGGTTCGGTGCGGCCGGCGGTTATCGCTTCATTGTGATCGCTGCTGATGCTTTCAAAATTTCCCTTGA